>NZ_CP053904.1 GCF_013256425.1 Hymenobacter sp. BRD67 | reverse complement strand
GCGTGAAGCAGCTGGAAGAAAACCCCTGGGATACCTTCCAGACGGTATTCACCCCCGGCTCGGTGCACAAGGCTACCATCACCGAGAAGTCGGACCGGGGCGCAGTACTCGAATTGCCTTACGGCATCGAGGGCTTCGCTTACCCCAAAGGCCTGGTAAAAGAGGATGGCTCGAACGCCGAAAACGGCGAGCAGCTGGATTTCCGCGTTACCGAGTTCTCGAAAGATGACCGTCGCATCGTGCTCTCGCACACTGCGGTGTACAACAAAGAGGACGAAAGCAACAAGACCACCAACTCGAAGTTTGCCAAAAAGTCTCCCGCTGGCGGTACTACCCAAGGCGAAGGCAAGTTGAGCGACCTTAAGAAGCCGGCCGACAAGAACACCCTCGGCGACCTCGACGCCCTGAGTGCCCTGCGCGACCAGCTAGCTGGTGCCGAGCGTCAGGCTGGCGAAGACAAGCTGAAGGCCCGTCAGGATACGCCTTTGGCTGGTAACTCGCCCGACAACGCGGAGATTCAGGGTTCGTAATACCTGATTCCGGAGTAAAACAAGAAGCCCCGGCCGCAAGGCTTGTCCTTACCCAAATCTCGTAGAGAAAGCGCCGGCCGGTAGGCCGGCGCTTTTTTAGTGCCCTACGCGTTGGCGTGGGATGCGCATTTCTCAGCAATTTTGTGATGCCCAGCAATGGGCCAGCACGCATTTTGGGACCGTACAGCTCGGTGATGTGCGCCGCCAGCGGCGCGTCTGTACGCTAGTAGCTGGCTGGGCCCGCCAGCCTGGGGCCAGTATCCCGCAGTTGGGGGCCGGGTCGGCCTACGCTAGCAAGGCCGCCTACCAGTTGCTGGGCGGGGCAGCCGTCACACCCGACATCCTGCAAGAGCCACACCGCCAATTAGTTCAGCAGCAGTTGCAGCAGGCCGGCACCTATTTGCTGGTCGAGGACACGACCCAGTTACGCTGGGCCCCGCCACGGCCCGCCGGGCGGGCCTGGGACCAGTGGGGCGGGGGCCAGCGGGGAGCAGGGCGTACTGCTGCACTCGTTGGTGGCCGCCAGTTGGCCAGCCAGCGACCTACCGGCGGGGCGGTGCGCCCACCGCTGCCCTTGCTGGGGCTGCTCGACCAGCAGTTTTACGTGCGCCAGGCCCGGCCAGCGGCCGAGAAGGCGCACCCCCACGGCGGCAGCCGGCCCCGGCAGGGGCGGGTGCGCGAGTCCGCGCTGTGGGCGCGCAGCCTGCGCGCGGTTGGCTCACCGCCGGCGGCTGGGCGCTGGGTCGTGGTGGCGGACCGCGGCGCGGATATTTACGAGCATCTGCGCCAATGCCGACAGCAGGGGCTGGGCTTTGTAGTCCGGGCCGCCCAAGACCGGGGCTTGGTCGCCCCATCTGAGGCGCCACCGCCGACGCTCTTTGCCGTGGCCCGGGCGCAGCCTAGTGCCGGGCAACTGGAACTGGCCTTGCGTGCTCGTCCGGGCCAAGCGGCCCGGCAGGTGCGCCTGCAGGTGAGTTACAGTGCCGTGTTGGCGCTACGCGCTCCCCAACGGCCGGGCGCTAGTACGGGCAAAGGGGAACCGGTGGCTGCCAGCGTAGTACGGGTGTGGGAGCCGGGCGGTAAGCTGGAGTGGCTCCTACTGTGTGACGACGTGATAAGCAGCTTCCCCCAAGCACAGGAACGGGCTCGACAGTACGCCAGCCGCTGGCTCATCGAGGACTTTCATAAAGCCCTGAAAACGGGCCTGGGTGCCGAGCGCTTGCAACTGCACACCGCCCCACGCCTGTTTGCGGCGGTGGCCTTGCTGAGCGTGGTGGCGCTGGCGCTAGTGGACCTGCGCGAGCATAGCCGCCAGCAACCCGATGCACCAGCTGAGTCGTCAGGTCTATCAGCCAGCTATTTACGGGTCTTGCGCAGCCAGCGCACGCGGCCCATTCGAACCGTGCGGGAGGTATTCTACGCCCTGGCTGGACTGGGTGGGCACCTGGGCCGAACCGGCGATGGACCGCCAGGCTGGCAGACGCTCTGGCTCGGGCTGGTGAGCCTGCGCTACTTAGCCGAAGGCGTACGGCTGGCCGCCCTGTTGCCCCCGGAAGAGCACTAAAAAAGCGCCGGCCTATCGGCTGGCGCTTTCTCTACGAGATTTGGGTAAAGACAAGCCGCAAGGTCGGGGCTTTTTTGTGTGCTTTTTTAGCGAATCTGGAAGCGAGCCGGTGGCCTATTGCATAGCCAGCTGCAATGGATTAAATTTGTAATTCTCTTTTTCCCACTTGTTTACTTGATGAAGAAATTATACTTTACGGGTTTATTCCTGACGTGGCTGCTGCTTCACGGTTGGCCGGCTGGCGCCCAGACTACCGTGAAGCGCGTGGTGCTTCAGGGTTTCTGGTGGGATTATTATAACGGCAACTACGCCTTTAAGTGGGCTGACTACCTGGCCGAGCTGGCCCCACGCCTCAAGGGCATGGGTGTGGATGCCGTCTGGATTCCGCCCACGCCAAAGAACAAGAACGCGACGAACGACGTGGGCTACTCGCCCTTCGACCAGTACGACCTCGGCGACAAGTACCAGAAAGGGGCGGCCCGCACCCGCTTTGGCTCGAAGGACGAGTTTTTGCGCATGGTGGCCGTGCTGCACGCCAACGGCATTGAGGTTATCCAGGACGTGGTGCTGAACCACACCGACGGGGCCGGTGCCAACGACGGCTTGGGCGGGCAGGACCCGGAGCCGAATTTCTCTATGCAGTCTAACAGCGGCTATAAGACTTTTCGCTACAGCTCGTTTGGTACCCCGATACCCGAAGCCGGCGACAACGGGGCCGCTTACGCTGCGCGACAGGGCCGCTGGCCCAAAAACTACCCCAACTTTCACCCGCAGCTGGGCCACAATACCACCAGCGGCGATTTTGCCGAGCCGATTTTCGGGCCGGACTTCTGCTACGGCAACGATGGCGGCAACGATGGCTACGGGCAACTCAGTCCCAACTACTTAGCGCTATACCCCGGCGCGTATAACCCCACCCAGAGCCAGGGCTACAGCCAGACCCAGGCCCGCAACTGGGTAGTGTGGATGAAGCAGCAGACCGGCGTCGACGGGTTTCGCTGGGACGCGGTAAAGCACTTCAGCTACAATACGCAGCAGGACCTGAGCTACAACCTAAAGTACAACGCCGGCTGGGCCAGCGCGGGCGCGACGATGTTCAACGTGGGAGAGTTTGTGGGCAGCGCCTCCGACATGGACAACTACGTGAGCAGCGTTGACAGCCAGAACGGGGGCCAGGATTTTCTGATGGGCACCTTCGATTTCAACCTGCGCGGGGCCATCTATAATATGGTAAGCGGCGGGGGCAACTACGACCTGAGCCAGATACCGGGGCAGCAGCAAAACCAGCGCGTGGCCTATTACGCGGCCTCCAATACGTACGTGCACCGCACGGCTCCTTTCGTGAACAACCACGACACGTTCCGGCCGCAGCTCGATGCCAATGGAAATTACAAAGGCTGGAACACCGGTGACGAGCTGGCAGCGCACATCGACCCGTTTGACCCGCGCCTGTCGGCCGCCTACGCCATTGCGTTTGCGGTGGATGGTAACCCGCACATCTATTTTGAAGACCTGTTTAACATTGGCGGCACGGGCAAGCGCTGGACGCACGTACCCACTTCGACCACCGACCTGCCTACCCGCGACGATATAGTAAATTTACTATGGTGTCACCAGCACCTCGATTTTAAGGACGGAGCCTACAAGGTGCCGTATGCGTCGGCCGACCACCTCGTGCTGGAGCGCAGCACCAAAGCGCTTATCGGCATCAACGACAACTACGATACCTGGCAGAATAACACCGTACGCACCGACTTCGCGGTAGGCACTCAGCTTAAAGATTACTCGGGGGCCAACGGTACGGCCGTGCAAACCGTGTTTCAGGGTAATGACGGTAATGCTTACGTCAACGTGAATACCCCGCCCTGCAACGGTACGGCCCTGCTGGGCCGCCGGGGCTACTCGGTGTGGGCCCCCGTGGGCCAGGATGGGGCCGCTTACGCTCCAGCCCGCCTGGCCGGCACCACTCAGCAGTGGGAGATGGCCGACGACCTCGGCGACCTCAACTGCCAGAGCCTGGGCCAGGGCGGCCGCCTGCCCGACTACTCGACCAACCGCCGGCTGGTAGGCAAAATCTACGTGCAGGCGGGCCAGCCCGTCACGTATGAGCTGTACCCGGTCACCAGCAATAATGCCAATGGGATGCAGGTGGGCCTTTACGACCTGCGGGGCAACCGCCTGAGCGCGGCCAGCGGCACCACTTCGGCCAGCGGCACCTACACGCCCGCCACTACCGGCTGGGTAGCGCTTAAAGTGCAGAATACCAGCGCCACCTACGCCGGACAGGGCTGCTATGTGAAAGCTACTTATACAGCTCCGGCCGTGGTAGACACCCGCAACGCCGCTGCGCCGCTCAACAGCGTGGCCATCTGGACCGGCAACGACAACTCGACCGACCCGACCGACTGCCGCAACTGGGAAAACGGCGTAACGCCCACTGCAACCACCGATGTGCTGGTGCCGGCCGGCACCACCCTTACCCCCAGCGTGGGTACCGGCGTACTGGCCACCCACGACCTCACCATTGAGGCCGGCGCAACCGTGACCGTAGGAGCGGGCACTTCGCTGCGTGTGGCGGGCAACTTCAGCAACCAGGGTACGCTGAGCGGCACCGGGCAGGTACTCTTTAATGGCCCGGCTGCCCAGACGATTGCCGGAGCCACGGCCTTTTACAGCCTGCGCCTTGCCAACCCGGCCGACGTCACGCTGCTTGATGCTATCTCGGTAAGCGACTCGCTGACGCTCACCGCCGGCCATCTGGTAGTGGATACCCAGGCCCTGATGCTAGGCGCAGCGGCCACTATCAGCGGGGCCGATGCTGGCCACTACCTGGTGGTGCGCGACGCCCCGGCGGGACCGGGCTACGTGCAGCGCCCGGTTCCGGCCACGGGCACGGCCGTGGGCTTCCCCGTGGGCACAGCCAGCCGCTACGCCCCCGTGGCGCTGCGCAACGCGGGCACCGCCAGCGACGTGCGGGTGCGTACGTTCAGCAGCCTGCTCGACCACGGCACCAGCGGCGCACCGTATGCCGATGCTGCGCACTTCGTCAACAGCTCGTGGGAAATATCGCCGCTCGTGGCCGGGGCGGTGCTCGACATGACCCTGCAATGGAACGGGGCCAACGAGAACAGCAGCTTTCAGCGGGCCAGGGCCAGCGTATACCACAACGACAACTCCAGCACCGGTACCTGGACTGCGCTGCCCGGCACGCCGGCAACGGGCACCGACCCCTACCAGCTTACGGCCACCGGTGTAAGCAGCTTCTCGACGTTTGCCATTGGCTCGACGGCCCCGCTGCCCGTTACGCTGCTGAGCTTCGGCGCGCAGCGGGTCAGCGCCTCGGTGGTAGCCGTAAGCTGGGCCACGGCCTCAGAAGCGCAGTGCGACCACTTCGACGTGGAGCGCTCGGCCGACGGCCGGCAGTTTCTACGGCTGGGCACGCTGGCCTGCACCGGCGGCCAGGGGCAGACGTACACCTTCCGCGATGCGGCGGTGCCGGGCCCCGCCTATTACCGCCTGCGCCAGGCCGATACCAACGGCGCCGCACGCTACAGCCCGACCGCCTACGTAGCTGCCGGCCCGGCCACCGACCTGGGCCTCAGCGTATTTCCCAACCCGACTACCGGCACCATCACGTTGCTGGGCGCGCCGGCCAGCGCAGTCATTACCCTGAGCCTGACCAACGCGCTGGGGCAGCCGGTGCTACCAGCCGGCTCCTACTCGCTGCCTGCCGCTACCGATAGGCTCAACGCGGCGCTGGTGCAGTGTGCGCCCGGCGTTTACGTGCTCACGGCCGAAATCAACGGCCAGCGCCAACACCTGAAAGTGGTAAAACAATAGGCCGGGAAGCATAAAGCTTCGCGCAGGCTTGGTCAATCCGCCGCCGCTCCGTACCTTTGCCCGCCCAAGCCGGTAACGTGACCGAGCGGCTAGGTAGAGGTCTGCAAAACCTCCTACGGCGGTTCGAATCCGCCCGTTACCTCCAAAGCCCCGCTGCTTCTGCCGAAGCGCCGGGGGCTTTTTCGTGGGCTTGAGGGCCAATACGGTCGAACAAAGGCCTGTACTGCCTACATTGCCGTATCGCTGGCGGGGCCGGCGGCTTATTCTTGTTTTGGCTATATGAAGATTATTGACCTCCGCACTATGCGCGGGCCGAGCTACTGGTCGGTGAAGCACTACCGATTAATTGTAAGCAAAGTTGATTTGCAGGAGTTTGCCGGTGAATGGAGCAATACCATCGACGGCTTTGCCGAGCGGCTGACCGCACTGCTGCCTGAGATAGGCCAGCCCCAGCTTTCCGGGCGGCCTTCCAGCAAGCAGTTGGCCAAGCACCCGCCGCTTACCCAGGAGCAGCTGGCCGATGGCGAGCCGCTGGGCCACGTCATTCAGCACGTCGCGCTGGAGCTGCAGCGCCTGGCCGGTATGCCGGTGTACTGGGGCAAGAGCTACCCTGCCCGCGAGGAAGGGGTCGAATACGTCGTATTTGCCTACCAGGAAGAGCGCGCCGGCCGCTACGCGGCCCAGTCCGCCGTGGAGCTGGTAGAGGCTCTGTGCCAGGGCGAGGAATTTCACCTGAAGCCGGTGATTGACGAGCTGCACGACATTCGGGAAGATGAATATTTCGGCCCCAGCACCCAGAGCATCGTGACGGAGGCTGCCATGCGCAATATTCCGTATATTCAGCTGAAAAACAGCTCAATAATTCAGCTCGGCTACGGCGTAAACCAGCGGCGCATCTGGGCTACCACTACTAATCTTACTTCGCACGCGGGCGTGGAAGTGGCCGGCAATAAGAACCGCACCAAGGCCATGCTCGAAGATGGCGGCGTGCCGGTGCCGCGCGGCACCACCGTATACTCGGAAGAGGGCTTGCGCGAGGCCATTGAGGAGCTGGGCTTCCCCATCGTGACCAAGCCGCTCGACGGCAACCACGGCAAGGGCGCTACCATTCGCATCATGAACTGGGAGGACGCCGTGGATGGCCTGAAAGCCGCCAAAGAATACTCACGGGCCGTCATTGTGGAGCAGTTTGTGGAGGGCGACGACTACCGCCTGCTCGTCGTCAACGGCAAGCTTATCGCGGCGGCCAAGCGCACGCCGGCCGCCGTCACCGGCGATGGCCAGCACACTATTCAGCAGCTCATTGACAAAATAAACGAGGACCCGCGCCGGGGTGTGGGCCACGAAAAAGTGCTCACCGCCATCAAGGCCGACCAGCACACGCTCGATATCCTAAAAGGCCGCGAGCTGAGCCTGGCATCGGTGCTGCCGGCCGGCGAAACGCTGTACCTCAAGAGCACCGCCAACATCAGCACCGGTGGCACGGCTACCGACGTGACCGACCTAGTAGATCCCTACAACGTGCTGCTGGCCGAGCGCGTGGCCGGCATTGTAGGCCTCGACATCTGCGGCATCGACCTGCTAACCAGCGACATTGCTATTCCGCTCAACCAGACGCGGGGCGCCGTCATTGAGGTCAACGCCGCGCCGGGCTTCCGGATGCACATCTCTCCCACCGAGGGCCTGCCGCGCAACGTGGCGGCGCCGGTAGTCGATATGCTGTTTCCGCCCGGCGCGACGGGGCGCATTCCAATTATCGCCATTACGGGCACCAACGGCAAGACCACGACCACGCGTCTTATCGCGCATATGGTGGCCAGCAAGGGCTATAAGGTGGGCTTTACAACCACCGATGGCATTTACATTCAAGGGGTTCAGCTGCAAAAGGGCGACTGCACGGGCGGGCAGAGCGCCGAGTTTGTGCTGCGCGACCCGACTGTCAACTACGCCGTGCTCGAAACTGCCCGGGGCGGCATGCTGCGCTCGGGCCTGGGCTTTCACACCTGTGATATTGCGGTAGTGACCAACGTAGCGGCCGACCACCTGGGCATGCGCGACATTTATACTGTGGAAGAAATGGCCGCCGTGAAGGGGGTGCTGCCCCGCACCGTGCGCAAAAACGGCTGGGCCGTGCTCAACGCCGACGACGACCTGGTGTATGAGATGGGCCGCACCGTGGATTGCCGCGTAGCCTATTTCTCGATGAATGAGCACAATCCGCGCATTCAGGAGCATGTGGAGGCGGGCGGCGTAGCCGCGGTGTACGAAGAAGGCTACGTTACCATCTATAAAAATTCGTATAAGCTGCGCATCGACCGGGCAGCCGAGTTTCCGGTGACGTTTGGCGGGCGGGCTACCTTCAATATCGAAAACTCGCTGGCCGCGGCCCTGGCCGGCTACCTGGCGGGCTTCGATAAGGACGAGATAAAAACGGCCCTGCGCACCTTCGTACCCTCGGCCACCAAGACGCCGGGCCGCATGAACGTGTACAAATTCCCACGCTTTGAGGTAATTGTGGACTACGCCCATAACACGGCCGGTATTGCTAAATACGCCGAGTTTATGAACGCCACCCCGGCCACCCGCAAGATTGGGGTAGTATCGGGCCTCGGCGACCGCCGCGACGAGGATACGCTGGGCTTTGCCCGCATTGCCGGGCGCATCTTCGATGAGGTTATCTTGCGGCAGGACCGCGACTTACGCGGAAAGTCGGCCGAATTTCTGCGCGAGATAATGACGCGGGGCCTGCGCCTCGACAAGCCCGACCTGCCCATCGAATATATAGAAAATGAGATGGATGTAATCGACCACGTGCTGGCTACCGCCCCGGACGGGGCCGTTATCACACTGTTTACCGAGAATATCAGCGGCACGCTGCAGAAGCTCGACGACTACGAGGCCAGCCTGAAAAACGGGTAGTACTGCCCAAACAGAAACGTGCCCCGGTACTGCTCTGAGAGCAGTACCGGGGGCACGTTTCTGTTTGGGCGAGCTGGCTATCAGGACATTGGGCAAGGCAGCATACCCGGCAGCGCCCGCCTGCTTTATGAGGATAGAATGAGGGCAGACATTTCATTGCTAGTAAGTTAAACCCAGGCCCTAAATGCCAGTCAGTACGGGCAAGCCTGCTGCATAGGCTGGCCGGTTCACTCTCTCCATTCTTTCTCATGAAAAATACGCTACACTGCGGGAGGTATTTTCTACGCCGGGGCGGGCTGTACGCCCTATTGGGCTGGCTGCTGATGGCCCTGGGGCCGCATTCGCTGCTGGCCCAAACCACCGACCCTACGGGCGGCACGCTGAGCCCGGCCACTACCACGGTATGCACGGGCTTCAACTCGGGCACCCTGACGCTGACGGGCTACTCGGGCACCATCCTTAAATTTCAGCAGGATGCGGGCAGCGGCTACGTGGACATTGCCAACAGCGCGACCAGCACCTATACCTTTTCCAACCTGACGCAAACCACCAAATACCGGGCGCTGGTCCGCAATAATAGTGGCACAACCGTGGCTTCTACCGAGGCCACCGTGACGGTAAATCAGCCCCCTACGGCCACCATCAACAGCAGCGGGCCAACTACTTTTTGTACGCGGGCACTATTTACCTGGTGGCGGGGCCGGGCGGCCCAGGCTATACCTACCAGTTTTTGCTGAACGGCCGCGACATTGCGGGGGCTACCGGCCAAACGTACACCACCACCGTGACAAACAACGGCACTTACTCAGTGCGTGTGACGGATGCGTTTGGGTGCTCAGCCACTTCGTCGTCGGTGGTGGTGCGCGTGACCGCCAATGATATTGTGAGCCTGACGGCGGGTAGCAGTACCGTATTCTGCCAGGGCGGCTCCGTTCTGCTTTCTACCTCGGTGAGTGGCAACGCCAACAACTACACCTACCAGTTTACCCGCAACGGGGTGGAAATACCCGGCGCTACCAGCGCAGCGTACAGCGTTACGACCAGCGGCAGTTACGCCGTGGTAGTGTATAACCCGAATACCTGCTCAGAAACATCGAATACGATTCCCGTAACCGTGAACCCCATCACGGTGCCCACCCTCAGCTACGGTAGCAGCAGCTACTGCCAGAGCGGCACTACCACGCCCGTTCCGGCCGCGTCGCCAACGGGCGGCACCTTCACAGCCACGCCGGGCGGCCTGAGCCTGGGCAGCACGACGGGTGCTATCAACCTGGCGCAGAGCCAGCCGGGCACCTATACTGTGACCTACACCGCGGGCAGCCCCTGCCCCGGCAGCGCCTCCGCTACAGTTGTTATTACGGCCCCACCCACGGCAGGATTCAGCTACGCTGCGGCAACTGGCTGCGCGGGCACCTCGGGTACGCTGGCAGCCACGCTGGCGGGCGGGGCTACGGCGGGCAGCTTCACGGCCAGCCCGGCCGGGCTAAGCCTGAATGCCAGCACCGGGGCTATCGACCTGAGCCAGAGCCAGGCCGGCACCTATACCGTCACCAACACCGTGGGGGCGGCCAGTGGCTGCTCGCCGGTAACGGCCACGGCCCGCGTAACGCTGACGGCCCAGCCGGTTGCTACGCTGGCAGCGGGCGGGCCCACCACTTTTTGCCAGGGCGGCGCGGTGCTGCTCACGGCAGGTGGTGGCACCACAGGCAGTACCTATCAGTTTTTGCTGAATGGCCAACCGATTGCGGGCGCCACGGCGGCCACGTACTCGGCTACGGCCAGCGGCGCGTATAGCGTGCTTATCAGCAACGGGGGCAGCTGCACCAGCACCTCGACCGCGGTGAGCGTAACGATGAATCCGCTTACCACGGCCACTTTCACCTACCCGGCCGCTGCCTATTGCCAGAATGCAGGGAGTGTTATTACCCCAACCATCACGGGCACAGCGGGCGGCACATTTGCAGCCAGCCCGGCCGGATTGGCACTTGATGCCGGCTCCGGGGCTGTAAACCCCGGCCAGAGCCGGCCGGGCACGTATACCATCACTTACAGCGTGAGTGGCCCCTGCCCCAGCACGAGCACCCAACTGCTTACCATTACCGCCCCGGCGGTAGCTACTTTCAGCTACGGAGCGGCTATATATTGCGCGGGCAGCGCCTCACCCACTGCCACGCTGGCGGCCGGAGCCACTGCCGGTATTTTCACGGCCAGCCCGGCCGGGCTGGTAGTCAATGCCAGCACCGGCGCCATCGACCTGACGCAGAGTCAGCCCGGTGCTTACACTATAACGAACACGGTAGCGGCCGCGGGCGGCTGCCCGGCCGCTACGGCCACGGCGCAGGTGAGTATTAGTCCGGTGCCGGTACCAACGCTGGCCGCCAGCGGCCCGACGACCTTCTGCCAGGGCGGCGCAGTGCTGCTAACGGCTAACGGCGGCGCGGCTGGCGCAACCTACCAGTTTCTGCTCAATGGCCAGCCCATCAGCGGGGCCACGGCCGCTACCTATGCGGCCACCGCCAGCGGCGCATACAGCGTTACCATTACAAATGGCGGCAGCTGCGCGGCCACCTCGGCAGCTACCAGCATTACCGTCAACCCCATTGCCACGCCTACGCTCACTTATTCGGCCAGCAGCTTCTGCCAGGGGGCGGGTACGGCCAGCGCCACCGTAGCGGGCGGAGCCAGTGGCGGCACCTTTACGGCCAGTCCAGCCGGCTTAAGCCTGAATGCCAGCACCGGAGCAATTAACCTGGGCCAGAGTCAGCCCGGCACCTATGCCATTACTTACGTCGGCGGTAGTCCCTGCCCCGGCAGCACCACGACCAGCGTAACCATTCTGGCCACGCCGAGCGCCGCCTTTAGCTACGCACAGGGCTCCACGTTCTGCACCTCGGGGGCCAGCGCCACGCCTACTATTACCGGCGCTGCGGGCGGCACCTTTGCGGCCACCCCTGCCGGCCTGAGCATCGACCCGGCCACTGGTACGCTCAACCTGAGCACCAGCACGGCTGGCACCTATGCCGTTACGTATACCGTGGCGGGCCCCTGCCCGGCCAGCACTACGCTCGCCCTCACGGTAACGGCCGCGCCGGTGGCTACCTTCAGCTATCCGGGCGCGGCGGGCTACTGCGCCGGCACTACGGGCACGGTTGCGCCTACCTACGCGGGCGGCGGCAGTGCAGGCTTGTTTTCGGCCGCGCCAGCGGGCCTGGCCCTCAATGCCTCCAGCGGCGCTGTTGACCTGAGCCAGAGCCAGCCCGGCACGTACACCGTCACCAATACCATCGGGGCTTCGGGGGCGTGCGCGGCCGTGTCGGCCACGGCTTCGCTCACAATTAATGCCGCGCCGATGGCCACGCTTACGGCCGGCGGGCCCACCACTTTCTGCGCCGGGGGCGCGGTAGTGCTCACGGCCACGGGCGGCGGCACTTACCAGTTTCTGCTCAATGGCCAGCCCATCAGCGGGGCCACGGCCGCTACCTATGCGGCCACCGCCAGCGGGCTTTATACTGTCAGCGTAAGCAATGCCAGCGGCTGCACCAGCACCTCGGCCGCGGTAGCCGTGACGGTTAACCCCGCCACTACGGCTACCTTCAGCTACCCGGCCACTGGCTTCTGCCAGAGCGGCACGCCCGTGACGCCGACCATCACGGGCACGGCGGGCGGCACGTTCAGTGCCCCGGCCGGGCTGACCATCAATGCCACGACCGGCGCAATTACGCCTGCCACCAGCGCATCGGGCACCTACACCGTAACCTACTCGGTAGCCGGCCCCTGCGCCAGCACCGGCACGGCCAGCGTTACTATCACAGCTCCGGCCACGGCAGCCTTCAGCTATGCGCAGGCCAGCTATTGCGCTACCGGCACGGCCCCGGCCACGCTTGGCAGCGGCAGCACGGCCGGCACCTACTCGGCCTCGCCGGCCGGTCTTAGCCTGAACCCTAGCACAGGTGCGGTGAACCTGGGCGCCAGCCAAGCCGGCACTTATACCATTGCCAATACGGTAGCGGCCGGCGGCGGATGCGCGGCCATAACCAGTACTACTACGCTCACCATCAATGCCCTGCCTGCCCAGCCCGTGCTAACGCTGACCGGCAGCACGCTCAGCACGCCGGTAGTGCCGGGCGCCAGCTACCAGTTTTACCGCAATGGTACGCTGCTGCCCGGTACCACCGGCCCTAGCATCAGTGTGACGCAGAATGGCTCTTACACGGTGGTGGTAACGTCGGCCGCCGGCTGCACTTCGCCGGCATCGGCCGCGGTGACCGTTGGCGTCACGGCCACCGTGGGCAGTCAGGCTACCCTTGACCTTACCATTTATCCCAACCCCACGCCCGATGGCCAGTTGCGCCTCGACCTGCCGGCCCAGACCCACGCCACGCAGCTAACGGTGCTCAACACCCTCGGCCAGCCAGTGTACACCACGACGCTGGCGGCTGGCACCACCACTACCAGCCTCGACCTGCATAGCCTGGCTACTGGCGTGTACCTGCTGCGCGCTACCACGCCTGATGGCACCAGCACGCGCCGCCTGATACGACAGTAATCAGACGGTTTAATATATTTAAAAATAATATATTAAACCGTCTGCCTAAGCAAAGGCCCCGGCACATGCCGGGGCCTTTCTTGTATGGAGCCAGTTAGGTAGTGGCGCTTTCGCTATCGGCTGCCATCTTTGCCCGACAGTACCCACCCAGCTGGCAGCCAGCTGCTTCACTTCATTTTTTATTCATGAGATATTTTACGCAAGCGGCCGTGGTGGCCGCAGCCCTGTGGCTAACCGGCTGCCAGTCGGGTTCTACTGCTGATAAAACGCAGGCAGAAGTGAGTGCCACTACCAGCGACAAAGGCCTCAACGACTTGTTCGACCGCTACTGGGAGAAAAATTCGCAGCTGTTTCCGCTCGATGCCACGGCCTACGGCGACAATCGCTACAACAACCAGCTGCCCAACAACCAGACCCGCGCTTTCCGCGACACGCTGCGCAGCTTCTACCAGAGCTACCTCACCCAGCTCCAGAAATTTGACCGCGAAAAGCTCAACGCCAATGATAAAATCAGCTACGACATCTTTCAGTACGAGATGAACCACGGGCTGGCGGGGCTCAAGCTCAATACCTGGATGCTGCCGGCCAACCAGTTTTATGGCTTGCCCATCACGCTGGGGCAGTACGGCTCGGGCCAGGGCAACCAGCCGTTCAAGACGGTGAAAGACTACGACAACTGGCTGGGCCGGGTGAACGGCTTCACCGCCTGGACCGACTCGGCCATTGCCAACTTCCGCACCGGCCTGAAAGCCGGGGTGGTGCTGCCCAAAGCCCTGGTAGTGCGCATGATTCCGCAGCTTACGGCCAAGGACATCGTGGTGACCGACCCCACCAAAAGCCTGTACTACGGCCCGATAGCCCGCCTGCCGAAAGATTTTTCCGACGCCGACAAAGCCCGCCTGACCGACGCCTACAAAAAGGCCATCCTGACCGAGCTGGTGCCGGCTTACCAGAAAATGGGAGCGTTTATGAAAACTGAGTACCTGCCTAAGTCGCGCCCCACGAGCGGCATCGACGCGATACCCGGCGGCAAGGACATCTACGCCTTCGACGTAAAATACGAAACCACGACCGACAAGACGCCGGCCGAAATCTACCAGATTGGCCAGGCCGAGGTGGCCCGCATCCGGGCCGAGATGGAGAAAATCAAGGCAGAAGTCGGCTTTAAAGGCGACCTGCCGGCCTTCTTCAAGTACCTGAACACCGACCCCAAATTCCGGCCCTTCAAAACGCCGAAGCAGGTGCTGGCCGCCTTCGAGAACATTCACCAGCGGATGCTGCCGAACTTGAAAACGATGTTCGGGCGCGTGCCCAAAACCCCGTTTGAAATCCGCGAAACCGAGAAATTCCGCGAGGCGTCCGCTTCGGCCGAGTACAACCAGGGCTCGCCGGACGGCTCGCGGCCGGGTATTTTCTACGTGCCGATTCCGGATGCCACCAAGTTTGCCACTACTTCGGGCATGGAGTCGCTGTTTCTGCACGAGGCCATTCCGGGCCACCACTACCAGATTTCGTTGCAGCAGGAAAACACCAGCCTGCCCAAGTTCCGCCGCTTCGGCGGCCAGAACGCCTACGTGGAAGGCTGGGCGCTGTACTGCGAGAGCCTCGGGTCAGAATTGGGCCTCTATAAAGACCCCTACCAGCGCATGGGCGCGCTCGGCGATGAGATGCTGCGCGCCGTGC
The DNA here is from genome assembly GCF_013256425.1 of Hymenobacter sp. BRD67. Classification (GTDB taxonomy): domain Bacteria; phylum Bacteroidota; class Bacteroidia; order Cytophagales; family Hymenobacteraceae; genus Hymenobacter. The sequence goes on along the minus strand of NZ_CP053904.1, from coordinate 4,398,109 downwards.
GCCTGGTGGTGGATACCGGCCTGCACTCACGCCAGCTCAGCCGCGAAGAGGCCATTGCCTACCTGCTCAACAACCTGAGCACCACGCCCGACGAAGCTACGTCGGCCATCGAGCGCTACATGGCCATTCCGGGCCAGGCGCTGGGCTACAAAATCGGCCAGCTTAAAATCCGGGAGCTGCGCGCCAAATACGAGCAGCAGCTCGGCAGCAAGTTCAAGCTCAGCAACTTCCACGACGAGCTGCTAAAAGATGGCTCTATGCCGCTGGCCGTGCTCGAAAAGAAGATGGACGCCTGGGCCGCTTCGCAGAAATAACCCACTGGTAAGGAGCCTAAAAAAAGGCGGGCAATTGCCCGCCTTTTTTTAGGCTCCTTACCAGCGCCTCGCCGGCACGGGCCGGGCCGGGTTATCGCGGTAAGGAGCCCGATAGGCTTTCTTTTCCTTTTTGCGCTTTTTCCCAGTACCCGCCAGGGCCAGGGCCGCCAGGGCCAGGCCGGCCACGGCCACACCTTTCAGCCAGGGGCTAACTAATGGGGGCGGCACCGAGCGAACCCCGCTGGCATCGGCGGTAGCGGGCTCGTGGGCGTAACGGCCAATCTTGGGCCGGGCCACCTCATTGAAAGTTACGGCCAGCTGCTCCAGTTGCTGCAGCAGCTCGTCGCCGTGCATGGCAATGCCGTGGCCGGTAGCCGCTACCTGAGGGGCCAGACTCAGCAGCGTAGCCACCGACAAGCGGGCCGCATCCCAGTCGGGCGTGAAATACGCGGGCGGGCCGTGCACCACCTGCTTCTGCGTGAGCGTAGCCAGCCCCGACTCGCCCACCACAGTCGTGAAGGCATCGCCGGCTACCAGTACTTTATCGCTATCGCGGAAGAAGGAGACGTGGCCGGGCGTGTGGCCGGGCGTGTGTACCCAGCGCCAGCCGGGCAGGCCAGGTACGCTGCCATCGGCGGGTAAGGCGTGTACCCGGCTGCCGAGGTCGTAGGGGTGCTTGGGGTAGAGAAACGAGCTCCAGGCCATGAGGCCGCCGCCCACGGTAGGGTCGGGCGGCGGATAGCTCGACCGGCCGGTAAGGTAAGGCAGCTCCAGCGGGTGCGCGTAGACGGGCACATCGGGCCAGGCTTCGAGCAGCCCGTCGAGGCCGCCGGCGTGGTCGAAGTGCGCGTGGGTCATGATAATGGCCGTCGGCGGGTTGTTCGGCCCGAATACCTCTTCGGCGTGCCGCCTTATTTTGGAAGCAGCGCCCGGCAGGCCGGCATCAATCAGCACCCAAGCCGCCCGCGCCTGCCCGGCCGTGGGCTCGGCTTCTACATAATAGAGGTTTACGAATATATTTCGCAGTGCGTACAGCCCGGCTACAACGGGCATAAAGTCGGGCGTACTGGCCCGCGAGGCGTGGTTGGATAACATAGGCAGCTAACTAAAAGTGGAAAGACGAAAGCCGGCACTGCCGCAGGCACCGCCAGAAAGGATGGTACGGTTAGCATCGGCCAACGGCTACCCCGCCCGCAGGCCGCAACCTGAACCATAAGCAAACTTCTATATTATTAATATCCTTTTAACCAAAAATCTACGCAGGTATAAAGCAGGGCTTAAAAATTATGCGTGGGGAAGTTAATTCCGCACCAGGCGCAGCACCTGCCCAAGCTGCTCGCCCTGAATTCGCACCAGGTAGGTACCAGGCGCCAGCGAAGATGCCTCTACTAAAGCGCGGGTGCCGCCGAGGTAGCGCGCCGGCGGCTGCACAACGCGGCCCAGCAGGTCGAGCAGCGTTACGCGGTAGGTGCCGGCGGGCAGGCCCGTGAGGTCGAGCGTGGTAGCTCCGGCACTGGTGGGGTTGGGGTAGAGCCGGGCCAGACTGGCCGGCGCGGCTGCGCCAGCGGTAGCCAGCGCCCCGGCCGGCGCGCTGAGCTGGTAGATGGTGCCGCTCTGGTCATCGGAAATAAAGAGCCGGCCCTGCGGGTCAACGGCCGTATCGACGGGCCGGCCCCAGGCGCCGCTGCCGTCGATAAAGCCCGTCACCAGGTCGGCCTGCGCGCCGGGGGTTTGGGTGGCAGCATCCCAGGGGAAATAGACAACCTTGTAGCCCGTCGGCGTTTGGCGGTTCCAGGAGCCGTGCAGCGCTATCACGGCGGCGTTGTTGTAGGCCGCCGGAAACCGGGTGCCCTGCAAAAAAGTGAGGCCCAGTGCCGCCGAATGCGCCTGAATGCCCTTGCTGATGCGCGTCATGCCGGCCAGGTCCACGTGGCCGTCGCGGTTCCAGTCGTAGTCGCGGTCGAAGGGCATGTTGTCTAGGCCGGTGCTGGTATCGGGGTTGGGGTTGTAAAATGGCCAGCCGTAGTTGGCGCCATCGGTTACTTTGGTAAACTCGTCGGGCGGGTGGTTGTCGACGTAATCGGGAATAACCTGCCCGTACTTGCCGGTGCCGTCATCAAAAGGATACGGCGTATTGTCGCGGTTATTCACCGCCACCCATAGCGTGTTGGTGCCCGGAATAAAGGCCAGGCCCTCAGCATTGCGCAGCCCACGCGCGAAGAGGCGGCGGTTGCTGCCATCGGCATCATACTGGTAAATGGCCCCGCGAATGGGGTCGCTCTGCGTGTCCGTCAGGCAGGCGTTGCAGCTGGAAGCAATGCTCACGTAAAGCTTGTCGTTGCTATCGAGCGCAATGTTTTTGAGAGCGTGCGCGTAGGCGCCTTGCAGCTCGGGCGTACTGGCATCGGGCAGCCCCGTAATGATAACCTGCCGGCTCTGGCCGGTGAGGTCGCCGGCGTGGTACACGTAGCGGTTTATCTGGTTGCTCTCCGTCAGGTAGAGGTACGTGGTGCCGCCGATGGTGTGAAATACCATATCGTGTGGGTTGCGCAGACCAGTTACAAAGTCCGTTATCACCGGCGCGCCGCCCGCGCTGCCGGGCCGCACCAGCGCCACCTTGCCCGCGCCGGGCTGCGACACCAATAAATTTCCATCGGGCGTAATGGCCAGAAACCGCGCTCCCGGCACCCGCGCGTACACGGCAATGGCAAAGCCCGCCGGCACCTGCATCGAGCGGGGCGTATTGAAGGGCGAGCTGGCCAGGCCGGCCGGCACCGTAAGCGCCACGGTAGTTGTGGCGGGCAGCTGTGCCCATACCGGGCTGGCGAAGCTCAGGCCCAGCAGGGCCAGCAGGCGCACCCGCAACACGGGCCGCCGACAGCAAGTAGTGTTCATGCGATAGCGAAAATTATTGCTGACTGGTAATCGGGTACCCGACAGGTACTCGTTTAGCTTTCAGAAGGTTTCTCGCCTCGCCGGCCCGGCCTACCGGATGCCGCGCACCCGCATGGGCACCGTAAAAACGGCTTCCGAAGCCGTGATGAACAGCGTGCGCATATCGCGTCCGCCAAAGCAGATATTGGCCGTCCAGGCGGCGGGCACGTCGAGGTGGGCCAGGCGCTCGCCGGCCGGGCTGTAAATAGTAACGCCCTGGCCGGTGAGGTACACGTTGCCGCGCTCGTCGAGCGTCATACCATCGGAGCCCTGCTCCACAAACAGCTGCTTATCAAGCAGCTCACCCGTTGCGCCCAGGCGGTAGCGGTAAGTTTTATTGCCTTCGATGTCGGCCACGTAGAGCGTGCGGCCGTCGGGCGTACCGATGAGGCCGTTGGGCTTGCGCAGCGTGGTTTCGACGGCCACCGGCTGCGGGCTGCCCGCGGCCAGGTAATACACATACTGCCCGCTGGGCGCGGCCCGCGGGGCAGTCCAGTAGTCGCGCTTGTAGTACGGGTCGGTGAAGTACAGGCCGCCTTTCGAGCTGACCCACACATCGTTGGGACCGTTGAGGCGCTGCCCGGCTACCTTATCAACCAGTACCTTCGTTTTACCATCGGGGCTGATAGACCAAAGCTGGTTGTCGGCATCGGCGCAGGCAATGAGGTTGCCTTGCTTATCGAAATACAAGCCGTTGGACCGGCCGGCCGGACTCAGAAAAACGCTGAGCCGGCCGTCGGTGCTGTATTTCCAGATTTTATCGTTGGGCTGGTCGGTGAAGAACACATTGCCGTGGCGGTCTACGGCCGGGCCTTCGGTAAAAGCAAACTGCCTGGCTACCAGCTGCGGCGTAGGAGAGCCGGCGAACAAAACCCGGCCCGCCTCCGAAATGGGGGCAGGCATTGTCTGCGCCTCTGCCGCCAGGGGAAGCGCCAGCGCTACGCGAAATATTAGTTTTTTTATATATTGGCACATAAAAGCCCGCTTAAAGTAGAAGTAGAAAAGGCGAACGCCGGAGCAGCCCCGCGCGTAAGGCCAGGCAAGTTGCGAAGCTTTTACTTTATGAAACTCAATAACTTTGAACTGGCCTTTGTGCTGGGCCGCCTGCTGCTGGGGGTTAACTTTTTGATGCACGGCCTGGTGCGCCTACCGAAGCTGCCGGTTTTCCGGGCCGGAATCTTGAAAGAGTTTGCCGCCTCGCCCCTGCCGCCGGGCCTGGTGAGCGCCTTCGCCACGGTGCTGCCGTTTGTGGAGGGTGGAATTGGCCTGCTGCTGGTACTTGGCCTGCTCACCCGGCCGGCGCTGATGGCAGCCATGCTGTTGATTATCAGCCTGGTAGTTGGCAGTAGCCTGCTCGAAAAATGGAGCCTCGTGGGCGACCAGCTGCTGTATGGCCTCTACATTATTACGCTGGTAATACACCTGCAGCGCAACCGCCTGTGCCTCGACCGGCTGCCGACGAGCTAAGAAGCTAATTTTCCGGTAAATTGCTCCGCCGCGATGGGGCACGGGCCAGGCTACGGAAGCCGCGGGCACTTCTGCCTCGCCTGCCGGCTCTGCCCTATGGCCTCTGCTACGTTGACTGCCCGCTTTCCCAAAGCCGTTCCGTTCATTATTGGCAATGAGGTGGCCGAGCGCTTCAGCTATTACGGGATGCGGGCCATCCTGCCCACATTTCTGGTGGCGCAGTTTTTCAACCCTTCGCACAGCGCCGGGCTCACGGCCGGCGCCGAGGCCCGCGCCAACGACTTTGTGCACTCGTTTGCGGCTCTGGGCTACGCCCTGCCGGTGCTGGGCGCGCTGCTGGCCGACTGGGTGCTGGGCAAATACCGAGTTATTCTGTATTTATCTGTCTTCTACTGCGGCGGGCACGCGCTGCTGGCCGCGTACACCGACAATCTGCTGGGTTTTCAGGCGGGCCTGCTCGTAATTGCCATCGGCATGGGCGGCATCAAGTCGAGCGTGACGGCCAACCTGGGCGACCAGTTCGATCAGCACAACGCGCACCTGCTGCCCAAGGCCTACGGCTGGTTTCAGCTGGCTATTGATGTGGGCGCGGCGCTGTCCACGGCCTTTATCCCGGAGCTGTACGCCCGCGCCGGGGCAGCCTGGGCCTTCGGCGTGCCGGGCCTGCTAATGGGCGCGGCGGCCCTCACCTTCTGGCTGGGCCGCCGCCAGTACGTGCGCCGCCCGCCCACCGGCCTGCTGGCCGGCCTGCGCCAGACGCTGGGCCCCGGCGAAGACCGCGCCGCCCTGCGCCGGGTGGGCGTCATCTTTCTGTTTATTCCGGTGCTGTGGGCGCTCTACGACCAAAGCGTATCGGAATGGGTGCTGCAAGCCGCGCACCTCAACCGCCAGCTGTGGCCCGGCTACGCCCCGCTGCCCGAGCAGCTCCAGATTCTGGGTATCGTGTTTGGCATCGGGCTCAACCCGCTGCTCACCTACCGCATTTACCCCGCCCTGGAGCGGCGCGGGGTGCGGGCCACGCCGTTGCGGCGCATGGGTGTGGGCATGGTGCTGGTGGCGCTGGCCATGTGCATCATCGCCGGGGTGCAGCACGGCCTCGATGTGGGCGGCAGCCCCTCGGTGTGGTGGCAGGTGCTGGCGTACCTGGTGGTAGCGGGCGGCACCATTATGGTAGCCGTTACGGGTCTGGAATACGCCTACACGCACTCGCCACCGGCCTTCAAAAGCCTCATGACCTCGCTGTGGCTGCTCACCATCGCGGGTGGCAACTATTTTCTGGCCCTGATGAACAGCAGCATTGCGCGGGGCGGCTTTTTTGCCCGGTTTCAGGGGGCCAATTATTACTGGTTTTTTGTAGGACTAATGGCCGTAAACCTGGTTCTGTTTGCGCTGGTAGCTACGCGCCTCACGGAAAAAACGTACGTGGGGGCTGGCCCGCTGGTAGTGGAGCCTCTGGCCGAGTAGGTAACACTCCCGGCTAACTCATTCAAAACATTAAGTATTAACTATATAATGCAGCACCTTACCGCCGCCGATATCGCGGCTTTCGAACGCATCTACCGGCTCAACTTCGTCAATGGCCTGCCAGGCTACAAGCCGGCCAACCTGGTGGGCACGGCCGCGCCTGATGGCCGCACCAACCTGGCCATTTTCAGCTCGGTGCTGCACCTGGGCTCCGACCCGGCCGTGCTGGGTATGGTAACCCGCCCCACCACCGTGCCGCGCCATACCTACCAGAACATCAAGGATAATGCCGGCTGCTACACTCTCAACCACGTACCCCTGAGCCTGGCGGCGCAGGCCCACTACACTTCGGCCAATTTTGAAGACGTATCGGAGTTTGAGGCCTGCGGCTTCACGGCCGATTTCCGCGACGGCTTCCCTGCTCCCTACGTCGCGGAGAGTCCGCTCAGCATCGGGCTGCGCCTGCACGAGGAGCACGCCATTTTCAATGGTACGCTGCTGCTGGTGGGCACCGTCGAGCACGTATACCTGCGGCCCGAAGCCCTACGGCCCGACGGCACCCTCGACCTGGCCGTGCTGGGCGAAGCCGCCATCTCGGGCCTCGATGGCTACCACGCGGTAGCGCCGCCGGTGCGCTTCGGCTACGCCCGGCCGGGGCAGCTACCCACGCCGCTTTAAGCAGCACCCGCCCCAAATACCAAAGAGCCCGCTGCCGGTGGGCAGCGAGCTCTTTGGGTATAAAGCAGCTTGTGGCGGGCTACATAGTGCTTTTGGGCTGGGCTTGGTTGGCCGAGGCAGGCTTGCCGCTGGCATCTTGGGGCGACGATGCGCTGTTGCCGGACGGGGCCGAATTGAGCTTATCCTGCACCGAGCCTTTTTTGATGGCCGTAGCCGAGCCCACGCCTACGGGCTTGGTCACGGTCTGCTTATTATTAATACTGTCGCGGTTGATATCGGCATTGGTATAGCCGTTGGGGTTGGTAAAGCCTTCCTCGTGTTGCGGGTTTTTGCCGGGGCTGAGCGAGGCGTAGTCGCAGGCGGTGAGCAAAGTAGCAGAGCTGCCCAGCAGTAAAATGGCCAGGACAGGGCGAAAAGAGAAGTTCATGCTGAGAGCGGGTAGTTTATCAGGTGCAAAGATGCGGCCCGGCCGCCAATACTCTTGGACGTACCCCGGAATTTTAGTTGCCAGCGCAACTGAAAAGCCGCGTATAGCGCAAGGTCACGCTTACGCTTGCTACCTTCTGAGCCGTTCGGCTGTTTACTTCCGTCACTTTTTCTTTCATTTCCTGCCTGCTTATGCTGCGCCGCACCCTTACTGCCCTGGCCCGCACGGCCCTGCTGCCCGTGCGCGGCGCCACGCTGCTTTACCAGGCCGGGCGGGCGCATCAGCATTTTTTTCAGCCGGTGCTAAACGGGGCGCTGGGCGACCAGCTGGCCGCCCGCCATGACCCGCGCGCCATTGTCATGAGCTTCCGGCGCGGCGGCCACGATGTGCCGGTAGCCGAGCTGGGCCTGAGCGAGCGCAACCAGCAAACCCTCGTGTTTGTACATGGCCTCATGGGCGATGAGCTTATCTGGCAAACCGGCTTTCAGGATGAGGCAGGCGGGCCGCTGCGCTACGGCCCCGCCTGGCCGCCGAAACCAACTGCCGGCCGCTCTACCTGCGCTACAACTCGGGCCTGCACATCTCCGAAAACGGCCGTGCCCTTAGCCGGCTGCTTACCGAGCTGGTCGAAACCTACCCGAAGCCGTGGGCGAACTGGTGCTGGCGGGCCACAGCATGGGCGGGCTTATCATTCGCTCGGCAGGCTACTATGGCAGTGAGCTGCCGGCCCACAGCACCACCAGGAAAAGGCAGGCGCCCCCGAAAAAGCGCCCTGGCTGACTCACCTGCGGTCAGTTTTTCTGCTGGGCGTACCGCACGAGGGCTCGTACCTGGAGCAAAACGGCCAGCTGGTCGAGCGCCTGCTACGGCGCATCAACCTCTTCCCCACCCGCTTCGTGAGCGAAGCCATTGCCCGGCGCTCCAACGGCATTAAGGATTTGGGCCAGGCCCTGCTGGTGGATGAGGACTGGCAGCAGCCCGACGACCCGGCCCTGCCGCGGCCCCGCACGGTAGTGCCGCTGCTGCCCGGTATTCGCTACCACGTGCTGGTGGGCGACTGGCTGCGCGCCGGCCGGCCCCAGCTTTTGCGCGAGTATTTTGGCGATGGCCTGGTGGGCGCGGCCAGCGGCCGGGGCCGGCAGTTCAGCGACGAAACTGAGCTGCCGCCCGGCACCAGCGTGCGTACTGCCCGCTTCGGGCAGCACCACGGGGGCCTGCTTCACAACGTGGAGGTGTATCAATACCTGCGTCAGTGGCTGCAAAAATAAAATTCATAAAATGCTTACCCTGCCACGCCAAACTTGCGTTTGCTAAAGTGAATGCCGACCTGAGCACCGGCCTATCAAAAATATAAATTTACTATATATGAAAACACTCGTACAGTCATTCGCCCTGTTGCTGCTGGTGCTGGGTACCAGCCGCCTGGCCAGTGCCCAGAACATCCCTAATAATGGGTTTGAAAACTGGGCTACCACGAATACGGTGGAAGCGCCCGTTAACTGGCAGACCACCGACAATATTCTGGCAGCTATTAACCATGCCCCGGCCGGGAGCTACTACAATACCGGCACGGTAACCAAGGTTACGGATGCCCATAGCGGCCTTTACGCGGCCAAGCTAACGTCGCAAAGCCTGCCCACCAACAGTGGGGGCTCTGTAGTATTGCCGGGCTATCTGGTGTTGGGCAACCGTGTGACGACTGATGCCCAGTACAATTTTTATGGGGCTTGCCGTACACGGCCCGGCCCACCCAGATGCAGTTTTACTACAAGCTTACGGGCCCCGGCGCAGCTACCGACCAGGCAGCCATTCAGGTAGTTCTAACGCGCTCGGTCAATGGAACTTCTACGCTAATCGGGGAGGCCGATGCTACTCTCGCCCCCACTACCGGAGGGTATACACTGGGCACGCTTACGCTCAACTACTCCTCCAGCGCCCTGCCCGACTCGGTTACCATCTACGCAGCCTCGGGCAATGCCCAGACCATTCAGGCGGGCACCGCGCTGCAGCTCGACGATATCTCGTTTATCGGCACTGGCCTGGCTGTGCGCGCCGATGCCGGCCTGCAAGCCCAGCTTACGGTGTCGCCCAACCCCAGCCCGAGCGGACGCTTTGTTATCAGCTCGCCCTCCGAGCCGGCGCTGGCGGCGGCCCCGCTTACGGTGCTCGACGCCCTGGGCCGGGAAGTGCTGCGCCAGACCCCGCAGGCGGTGCCCACCGGCACGCGGGAGCTGGACTTGAGCAACCTGCCGCTGGGTATCTATTTACTGCGCCTCGACTCGAAGCAGGGGGCGCTGGTGCGGCAGCTGGTGGTAAAATAAGCCCCGGCAGCCCGCGCCATAACCCGGCCGCGGCCGAACTTCGTAGGTGCTACCGGCTTATTACTTGAGCATGACTCCTACGCTTTCTTCGCCTGCGGCCGGGCCTCGCCCTGGCTTGCGCACTCCGTTTACCTACAGCCTTTTTCGGGCCATCTGGATTGCCTCGCTGGTCAGCAACGTGGGCACCTGGATGCAGAACGTAGCCGGGGTGTGGCTCGTCACTACGCTTACCACCTCCGCCCTGCTGGTAGCCCTGATGCAGACCGCCACCAGCCTTCCGGCTTTCCTGCTGAGTATGCCGGCCGGCGCTATCGGCGACCTCATCGACCGCCGGCGGCTGCTGCTTTTTACGCAGGGCTTTATGGCGGTAGTGGCGCTGGGCCTGGGCCTGTTTACACTGTCGGGGGCCGTTAGCGCCATCGACGTGCTGGGCTTTACGTTTTTACTGGGCATGGGCTCGGCCCTCAACGGGCCGATTTGGCAGACCGTAACCACCGAGCTGGTGCCCCGGCCGGTGCTGCCGTTTGCCATTACGCTCAATGGCGTGAGCAACAATATTGCCCGCGCCATCGGGCCGGCGCTGGGCGGTATTATCATTGCCTACTACTCGCCGGGCTGGGTATTTGTGCTCAACGGCGTGTCGTTTGTGGGCACCTGGATGGTAGTATTTCGCTGGCGGCGCGAAAGCCAGGACGACGGTGGTCCAGCCGAAAACTTCTCGGGGCACTGCGGGCCGGCATTCGGTATGTGCAATATTCGCCGCCCATTATTGCGGTGCTGGTGCGCACGTTTGCGTTTTCGTTTGGGGCCAGCGCCATGTGGGCGCTGCTGTCGGTAGTGGTAGCACGGCGGCTGAATCTGCAATCCGGCTCGTACGCCGTAATGCTGTCGTGGCTGGGCGCGGGCGCTGTATCAGGCGCCTTTCTGATTGGGAAAATCGGTCACCGGCTCAACCTCAACCAGCGGGTGCTGCTGGGCTCGTTTGTGTTCGTGGGCACTAATGTTGGCCTGGCGTTGCTGCCGGGCGAATACTGGCTGTTTCCACTCATGTTCCTGTCGGGCACCGCCTGGCTTATTACCATGACCAGCTTTAGCACCAGCGTGCAGCTGCACGTGCCCAAATGGGTGCAGGCGCGGGTAGTAAGCATGTACATGCTGGTATTTCAGGCCGGGCTGAGCCTGGGCAGCATTATGTGGGGCGAGCTGGCCGACCGCGCTAGCCTGCTGCTGGCGCTGCTGATAGCGGGCGGCTGGATGCTGGCCAGCCTGGTGCTGGCGCTGCCTTTCCCCATGCACCAGCCCGAGGGCCTCGACTTTTCGCCGGCCGAGCCGTGGAGCGACCAGCTGCCCGCGCTGGAAGCAGAAATTGACCCCGACGATGGTCCTGTTGTTGTAATGATAGATTACGAGGTGGCACCCGCCGACCACGCTGCGTTTCGGGTGGCGGCGCAGCAGCTTACCCGCCTGCGCCTGCGCGACGGGGCCCTGCGGGCCGGCGTTTTTACCGACGTGAGCCAGCCTACGCGCATTACCGAGTTCTTTTACGTGGCCACCTGGGCCGAGCACGAGCGCCAGCACCACCGCTTCACCCGCGATGACCAGACGATTGAGGGCGAGGTGCGGCGCTTTCATCGGGGCGATGCGCCGCCGCGCATTACGCACTTCCTGGCCTTCCCACGCACGGCCAATGTAGAGCAGGCCGCGCCGCCGCTGCAAATGGCCGGCAGTGCCCAGTAAAGAACAGGTGCGCGGCTCAATCTCAACTGTAAGTGAGTGCGTACGTACTACCAGCACTGGCGGGGCGTTAGCCTCCGCTTGCCACTTCTTTTCTGCTGCCTATGATGCTGCGCTTCGTTACGCTACTACTTTTAATCCTGAGCCTGGTGACCGGCTATTCGGTCGAGGCCCGGCCGCGCCCGGGCCACCATCGGCCGCGCTACTCTTCCTACAAGCACCGGGGTGATGCCCGCAAGCGCTGGCGGCGCATGGGCGTAATAGGCCGCTGGCGCTACCATAAGCGCTTCAAGAAAAAGCAGCAAATGAAAGGCCACCGAGGTGTTATCAAAGTGGGTCGCCCACAGGTGACGATGCCTAAACACTAGCCAGGCTTCACGCTCAGCTTAGCTTCCCGAAAAAGCCCTTGGTTGTGAGCAGCAGAATTCTGCTACTCACAACCAAGGGCTTTTTCGGTGCCGGCTTAAAGCATATTTTCAAGTTGATGTACGGAGCTAGTTGGATATCCAGGCAATCCCTAGCGGTCGGCCAGGTGCTCGGCTTTCCAGCGCATGGCCGATTGCACGCGGGTACGCCCGCTGGGATGGTCGAAGAAAATCATTTCTTCGAGCGGGGTTGGGGCAATTTTTCGGTATTCGGAGAGCTTCATGGCCACTGCCGCGAAGGCATCGGGCTGGCGGGCGGCATTCAGGCCAAACATATCGGCTTCCTGCTCACTCGTTCGCACAATGGTATTGGTTAGCGGGGTAGCCAGGAAGCCCGCCACTGAAAATAGCGCAACCAGCAGCGGCAGGCTGCCTACGTCGGCCAGCCCGGCAATGCCCCACCGTGGCCCGTAGCGCGCCACCAGCCAGCCAAACGCCCAATCGACCAGCCGAAAGGCTACCGCCAGCAGCACCACGAAGAATACCAGCATTTTAGGAATGTGATTCAGCACGTAGTGGCCCAGCTCGTGGCCCATTACCGCTTGTATCTCGGCAGGCGTGCAGCGGTGCAGCAGGTTATCGTTGAGCGATACCCGAATAGTGCTGCCCAGGCCGCTGACATTGGCGCTGATGCGCTTGCTTTGCTTGGAGGCATCAAAATAGTAGACGTTGTCGGCGGGCACGCCATTGGCGCGAGCCATAGACAGAATACCATCGCGCACGGGCCCGGCTGGCACCGCCGTGTACTTGTTGAACAGCGGGCTGATGAACACCGGCCCCACCGCCACCGAGATAACCAGAAAAACGCTCACGATAGCCGTGCCCCACAGCCACCAGCTGGCCCCGGTGCGCCGGATGGCCGCATATAGAGCCACCAGTAGCAAGCTACCAAAAACCAGGGTCAGGGCCAAGCTGGTCAGCGTTTCGCCCAGCCAGGCCCGAAGGTCAGGTTCGAGAGGCCGTAGTAGTGCTCCCGCACGTAGCCCTCGTACACCGTCAGGGCAGGCTGAGCACGAACGAGGCGAGCAGATACAGCGCCGCGTAGGCCCAGGTGCGCAGCCAGGGCCGGGGCAGCCGCCCGCTAATTCGCGCAGGCGGCGCGATAAACCCAACCCCAGAAACACGCCCGCCACCCCCAGCGCATACACCACGCTCCAGAGCTGCAGCCAGTAGCCACCTTCAAAATAAGCGTCTGACCGGGCTTTCTGGGCCGGCGTCAGGGTATCGAGGTAGTGCTGGGTGGCAGCCTCTACATTAAAGGCGGGGCGGGCGCGGGCAGTATCGGCCAGCGGCGCTGCCTGCCCGGTTATAAAACTCAGCATTAAAGCCAACACTAGTAAAAGATTGCGCATAGTAGCAGAGAGCATTAAGTAAGGAATAGCCTAGCATTCAGCCAGCCGCAAGCTACGTTCTTTGGCCATACTTTTCATCTTTTTCTATATACTGCCACAAAAAAAGCCGCCACCCGGTTTCGGGCGGCGGCTTTATCGAGTGTTACAAGGGTTATCAGAGTAGCAAAGCCACCCTATGCCCAAGCCAGCAGTGCTGGCAGGTGTTGACTACCCTACCACGAGCCACTGTTGTCGTCGGTGCTATCGAAGCCACCACCGCCGGTGTCGCCCGATGAAGTATCATCATACGACGAGTTATCGGAAGAAAAATAATCGCCCGACGAGTTAGAGTCGTTGCCCGAGAAATAATCCGGGGCGTTGCTCGTATTGTCACTGTTGCCGCCTCGCGACGAAAAGTAGTCGCCGGCCGCGCCAGTGCCAGCGGCTCCGGCCGCAGTGCCGGCTCCGCCAGCGTTATCAAAATTGTGCGCCGAGCCATTCTCGGTCTCGTGGCCCGATGCCATGCGGTTGCCGAGGTAGGCCCCGGCGGCGGCGGCGGCGCCGGTAGCCAGCATGCCGCCCATTCCGCTACCGCTGCTACCCTGCGCCGGAGCGCCATAGCCGGGGCCGGCGTTACCGCCCTGGTTAGGGAAAAAATTCGGTTGATTCGGTTGGGTGGGCCGGTTGGGCTGATTGGGGTAAAAGTTGGGGGTGCCGCCATTGCTGGCCGCCGGGGCGTTGTTGCGCCGGAACAGGCGCAGCAAAAACCACAGGATGCCGCCAATAACCAAGGCTCCGATAAGCAGCGTGCCCATACCGGGGCCCGACGAAGCCGACGTCGTTGTTTCGGTTTGCTGCACGCCGGCCGGATCGGGGGCCGACGTCTGCATGGCCGAAGCCGTATTGGACGTGTTGTCGGTCAGCTCGCCGCTGGTGGCCGCCGCTGCTGCACCCGTCGAAGCCGGGGCAGTGCTGGCCGTACCGGCCGTTTGCTTGCGGGGGTCCGAGCTCGGGTTGGCAGTTACCATCAGCGTGTTCAGGCCTGCCCGCAGGCCAGCGAAGTAGTTGCCCTGCTTGAAAGCCGGCGTCATTTGCTGGCTGATAACGCGGTTCACCACCTCCGGCGTGATGGAGCTGCGCAGGCCCGAGCCCGGCTGAATGCTCACTTTGTGGTCCTGGGCGCTGAGCAGCACCACCAGGCCGTTATTTTTATCGCGCTGGCCCACACCCCAGGCCGTGCCCAGCTCGCGGGCATAGTCGGCGGCCGGGCGGCCGCCCAGGCTCGGCACCGTTACCACCACCACCTGGGTACCGGTTTTTTCAGCGTAGCTGCGCAGGCCGCCATCCAGCTTTTTAGCATCGGCCGCACTCAGCAGGTTGCCCTGGTCGGTCACGAAGGTGAAGGGCACCGGCCGGGCCGGCAGCCCGCTGGTAGTTTGGGCTGAGGCCTGCTGGCCTAGCCCCGCGCCCACTAGCAGCAGGGCAAACAACAAAAAGCGATACATGGCAGGAAAGAAAAATGGTGAAAACCTTGGCCTTCTACGGCACAACCCGCCACTTGGCTGCCTGCCGATAAGCTGAACCACCAACGCGAGCAGCGGCAAACTACCTAACCCCATTCTGCACTTACTGTCGGGCTTTGCCGTTGTAGGTTTGCAGGAAAGCAGCAGGCCGGCCAATCCTACCGGGCGGGCAGCTGCGTATACCTCGTTCTGAAATTTGGCTTATGCAAGGTGCAGAAGTCCGCTGTAGCTGCCCTTTGGTGATGCGGCCCCGCTCCAGCGGCCGCTTCGCTGCGAGTAACCAGTTGGTTTTCTCTCCTTTATGCTCCTTCCCAAATTTGCTCCTCCGCGCACCTTCCACGCCGAGCTGAAGCGCCGCACCACGCAGTATTTTCAAACCACCGGCAAGGCCCAGACCGGCAACGGTGCCCTACTGGGCAAGGCACTGCTGCTGGTAGGCAGCCTCATAGCCCTGTACATTCACCTGGTTTTCTTTACGCCGCTCGCCGCCTGGGCCGTGCTGGAATGCGTGCTGATGGGCACCGTGCTGGCCCTCATCGGCTTCAATGTGATGCACGACGGGGCACACGGCAGCTTTAGCCGGCATGCCTGGCTCAATCGTTTTGCCGCCTTCACCCTCAACGTGTTGGGGGCAGCAGCTACATGTGGGACGCCAAGCACAACACGGTACACCACATGTACACCAACATCGATGGCGTCGACGATGACCTCGACATCCGGCCCTGGATGCGCCTGACGGCCGAGCAGCCGCGCCACCGCGCCCACCGCTTTCAGCACCTGTACTTCGGCTTTTTTTATAGTCTGCTCTACATCTCCTGGATTTTTATTACCGATTACCAGAAGTATTTCTCCCGCCGCATCGGCAGCGTGGCCCTCAAGCCCATGACGACCAACGACCACCTCATTTTCTGGGGCTTCAAGCTGCTGAATCTGGGCCTTTACGTTGCACTTCCCATATATAACGTCGGCTTTATACCCTGGCTCGTCGGCTTTCTGGTTATGGGGGCGGTAGCGGGCTTTGTGCTCAGCATTGTATTTCAGCTGGCGCACACCGTGGAGCAAACCGCTTTCCCGACGCCGCACGAAACTACCCGCAAGCTCGAAGATGAGTGGGCCATTCATCAGCTGCGCACCACGGCCAACTTTGCTACCGACAACCGCCTGATTAGCTGGCTGGTGGGCGGGCTCAACTTTCAGGTCGAGCACCACCTGTTTCCCAAAATCTCGCACGTTCACTACCCCATGCTGAGCAAAATCATCCGGCAAACCTGCGCAGAGTTCGGTCTGCCTTACCAGGAATATCCCAAGATGCGCTACGCCGTGGCCTCGCACGTAGCGTTCCTCAAACAGATGGGCCGGGCATAAGAGGCCCTGCTACTTGTTTTTTATCGCCGCCATCATCCTGCCCAAGTCGGCGCGCTGGTACACCTTGCCGCGCGCCACTACGGCCACTATTTTCTTCACGTTGGCAATGTTAGTCAGCGGGTTGGCCGCCAGCAGCAGCAGGTCACCGTCTTTGCCTTCGGCCACGCTGCCGCTACGAGCGGCCACACCCATAAACTCGGCGCCGTTGAGCGTGGCGGCCCGCAGGGCCTGGGCGGGGGTGAGGCCGGCCTGCACCAGCAGCACCAATTCATCTTGCAGCGAAGCGCCGGGGTAGGTAAACGAGTTGAACGGCCCGCTATCCGAGCCGGCCAGAATAGTAACGCCCGCCGCCTGCATCTGCGGCACCAGGGTCATAAACCGGGCTTCCAGCTTCTGGGTGAATGCCCGGGCCGCGGCCGACTGCTGCCGGGCGCTGCCCAGGCGCTTGGCATACGTAGCCTGAATTTTGGGGTCGATGTAAGCCAGCAGCGAGTCGTGGGTATGGTTGTTCTCACTAAGCCCGGCCAACGTTTTGCCGATGGCCAGCGTAGGCACGGCCGCCGTGTGGTGGCTGGCCATGAGCCGGAAAATGCGCTGGGCCGCGGCCGGACTATACGTATCGTACACGGCCGGCAGCATCGCAAACAGCCCCAGCGGCTTGGGTGTGCTCAGGCTGTTGCGCACCAGCGCGGTGAGGCTGTCCTCCTTACTTGAACAGGACTTGAACACATAGTACAGGTGCTCGGTAGCATCAAGGCCCCGGTTTACCGCCTCGGCCAGCGTAACGGAATACGGCATGTGGCCGGTAGTTTTCATGCCCCGCTTTTCGGCCTGCGAGATGGTTTCGAGGTAGGCATCGCCCGAAATCTTGCTGTCGTAAATCTTCACAAAATCCACCCGCAGCTTTTGCAGCGAGTCGAGCGCCCGGCTCACCTGCGCCGGCGTCACCACTTCGAGCGAGCCGGGCCAGGTGGCACCCGGCCCATCTATTTTGGGGCCCGAGGTGAAGATGCGCGGTCCGGCCAGCGTGCCGGCGTCTTCCTCGCGCCGCCACTCAAAAATGCGGGGCGTTATATCGCCGCCGCAGTCGCGCACCGTGGTAATGCCGTGGGCCAGGTACAGCGTGAGGCTCTTTTTATTGGCCGCCGCCAGGCTGTCGCCGCCCCGGAAGTGGACGTGCATATCCCAGAGGCCCGGCAGCAGAAAGCGGCCGGTGCCGTCCAACTTTTTCCGGGCCTGGTAGCGGGCCTGGCCGGCCGGCCCCACCCGCACTATTTTGCCGGCCTTTACGGCTACCGTCTGGTCGGGCCGCAGCTGGCCGGTGGCCACGTCCACCACGTTTACGTGCTCGATAAGCAGGTCGAAGGTTTCGGCCGGAGCCGGCCGCCGGGCTATGCCCGCCAGCAGGGCCGCTACGGGTAAGCCCAGCAATAAGTGCGTGAATCTCATGGCGCGAAAGTAGGCTATCGGCTAATAACACGCCTCAGTTCTTGCCTTCGCTCAGCTTCTGCGCCAAGGCCTGCGGCACCCCCGCGCTGTTGAGCAGGCCACTTACCAGGGCCTGCCGCCAGAGCACAAACACGGCGAAGCGCGGGTCGCGGTTGGTGCGCAGGCGGCCGGGTGCCAGCCGCCCATTGGCGCGCGGGTTATTCGTACGAATAACTAGGGCATTGGCCACGCCCGACTCCAGCCGCGTCAGCAGGTTGGTTTTGATACCGGTGGGCTCGCTTTTAACAAATTTCAGGTGCAGGCCCGAGTACTCGGCCCACATGGTACCATCGGCCTGCTTTAAGTCGGCGTGCAGGGCAAACCGCATGGCCTTCAGGTCGCCGCTGCCAAACTCGAATAGCCGCGTAGGGCCAATCATGGGATTGAGGATGGCAAACGGCGCGGCTCCAAACGTGCCCGTTACCTCGTGGCGGCCAAGCGGGTCGAGCAGCGGAATCCGCAGCTGCAGCTGTAGCTTACACTGCCCCTGCAGGTAGGCCGTGGCCGTGCCAGTCAGCGGCTGGCTACCAGTCATGCGACGCGGGTCGTTGCTGAGGTTATGCAGCTTGCCGCTCATCCGGGAAATGATTATATGGCCCACCACGGGGCTGCGCGGACTGCGATAAGGTGTGCTGATAGTACCAGCATCTACCTGCACTTTGTCGATACTCACCAGCAGCGGCACCCGGCGCACGGCCAGCGGCGTGAAGACAGATGGTTGCCGGGGCAGCGGGGCGCGGCCGTCGCTGGCAATCTCAACCCACGGCCGCTCCGCTACCAGCGTGCCAGCCAGCAGCTCATGCTGCCGCAGCAGCCGGCCAAAATCGAGCCCCAGCAGGCGCAGGGCAGGCAGCCTTACGGTGAGATGAACCGATTGCTCGCCCTTGCGCCGGTCCAGGTCGGCCGCCGATACGGTGGGCTGAATAGCCAGCCCTCGCAGGCTTAGCTGCTGCTGGCGGGTATCCAGTTGCAGGCCCTGGCAAGCCAGCTGGTAGAAGGGGGCATCGTAGGTGGCCGTGATAAGCCCCGTAGCCGCCCGCCAGGCCCGCGCATAGGCCAGGCGGTGCGGGTCGCGGGCGGCAGCGGCATCTACGCGCAGCTGCTGGGCCTCAAGGGTAATATTACGCACCGTAGGGTTCAGGCCGGCGCCCACGGTCCGCACCTGGCCGCCCTGCACACGCAGGCTGGCCAGGTCGGCCCGGCGCAGATAGGGCGCCAGCCGCTGGTACAGGGGC
Organism: Hymenobacter sp. BRD67; assembly: GCF_013256425.1. GTDB lineage: Bacteria > Bacteroidota > Bacteroidia > Cytophagales > Hymenobacteraceae > Hymenobacter. Next base: position 4,379,403 of record NZ_CP053904.1, on the reverse strand, counting down.
TGGGCCACCGAGGCGGGCACCAGCCCCTGCACTAGCGGCCGGTAGAGCGTCAGCGAATCGGCCAGAAAGCGCTGCTGATGCTGTAGCACCGCCGTTTGCCAGCCGCTGAGTACCAGGTGGGGCAGCCAGAGGCTGGTTGGCTGCGGCCTACCAGCAACTACCCGTACGGAGTCGAGCAGCAGCCGGCCAGCCCGCAGCTGGCCCTGCGTCAGCTCGGCGACGGTGCCGGGTAGCCGCAAGGCCGCGCCGCGCACCTGGGCAGTAAGGCCGGCAGCATAGGCAGTGCGGTGCGTATCGGCAGCGCCGGCGGCACTCAGCAATACATCGCGGGCCAGCAGGGAGGCCCGCCCTATATCGGCCAGGGTATCGGGGCCGGCGACGTAGCGGGCCCGCAGGTGGCGCAGGGCCACCAGGCCCAAGCGCAGGCCCGCTACTTGCCTGGGCAAGTAGGTGTACAGCGGGCGATTATTGGTCAGCAGTTGCCGGGGCAAGCCCACCGGCAGCTCCAGCGATACGTCACTTACCACCAGGCTGTCGATGGGTACTACCCCACCCCGCAGCAAGGCCAGCAGGCCAACTCCACTCAGCTGAATATCAGCTACCGACAAGCTTGCGTGCGGCAGGCCGGGCGGCCACCCACCGGGGCTTTGGGGAACTGGCACCAGCTGGGCACGGCGGATTTCCAGGCTCCGGCTCCAGAACCCGACGCGCAGCTCGCCGATGCGCAGGCGGTACGCCCCGTGGCTTTGCCGGCTCACCTGCCGCCCGAGCCTACGCACCAGCCAGGGCTCAAGCAGGCGCGCCGCCACCAGTCCGCCCAGCAGCACTACGCCGGCAACCACGGCCACCCAGCGCCAGCGGCGGTAAGTGGAGTTGGTGATGGGCGGCTGGGGAGAGACAGACATGAAACAGCTGGTAAACAGCCCGCCTACGATAACCCGGCCACGACCGCCGAGCTAGCAGGCATGATTCTGCTTTTTTACGCAAAAATCAGGGATTTTCCTGCCTTGCTCCTCTTGCAGCTTTAGGCTGACGGCTACGCTGCCAGATTAAAAGGCTCCCTTATATTATTAATTTAATATATTTACTATATTAAATATTTACCAAAAAATAGTGCACGCTTTGCAGTTCTCGTTCGCAAAGAGCATCCGCTGAGGCGGCGCCGGGCGCGAGCTGCCAGGTTCGCGCTACTCTCGTGAGGGTAGTACGGCAGGCTCCACGGTGCGCTCGAAGCGCAGGCGGCTGTTCACATCGGTTCCTACCGATGTAAAGCCATTGCGCAGCAATACTTTTTGGGAGGTGATATTTTCGGGCGGCGTGTGGGCTACCAGCTGGTGCACCATGCCGGTAGCGGCCGCCTGTTGCACCAGGCCCGCCACCAGCTCGCTGCCCAGGCCCCGCCCGCGCCAGTCGGCGGCGATGGAATAGCCCAGCTCAACTACGCCGGCCGCATCGGGCGGACCCATAAAGCCGCCCGTGCCTACCAGCGTGCGGGGCGTATCGCCTTCGGCTTTGCGCAGCGCGTACCAATTGTACCAGCCTGCCGCGTCGCGGCCCCGGCCGTGAGCTTTTCCAGAAAATACTCCATCGCGTCGCGGTCGTACTCGCCGGGCGGCCAATCGGTGGGCAACACGGCTCCCAGCAGGGTTGAAAAATACTGCGGCTTGTGCAGCTCGGCCGTGAGCAGGGCCCGGCTGGCGGCCAGAATAAGCAAGCGGGGCGTATGGGTGATGAGTGGAATCATAGCCAGCCTATACGGCAGGCCTGGCCGCCGTGGCTACGTAGCCGCCGGGCCGGGCCATATATATAGCAGTTGCGCCAGGACCTGGCGGCGCTGCCAGCGGGCGGCGCTCAGGTTGGCTTTACCAGTGCCGCGCAGGCGGCGGGCTTTTTTACCAGGGACTTATACCGGTTTCGGGCGCATTATCATCGCTGAAAAACTGGCTGGTGGGGCCATCGGGGCCCAGCAGGGCAGCTTTTACCACGCGGGCAGCGGCATCTTGTACGCTGCCGGGGCCGTTGTGGTGGTTGAAATCGGTGGCGGTGTAGCCGGGGTCCACGGCATTCACCTTGAAAGGGGTCTCGCGCAGCTCGTAGGCCAGCATAATTGTGTAGGCGTTCAGGGCAGCCTTGGAGGGCTGGTAGGCGGCACCCTTCACCGGGTAGTATTTCCAGCTCGGGTCGGTGTGCAGCGTGAGCGAGCCCAGGCCCGATGTGACGTTGACGATGCGCGGCGCGGGCGACTGCCGCAGCAGGTCGAGAAACGCCTGCGTCACCCCGATTACCCCAAATACGTTGGTGTCAAACACCTCCCGGATGGTGCTGAGGCCGGTGCTCGAAGCCGGCTGCACCATGCCGCCCAAAATGCCGGCATTGTTGATGAGCACGTCGAGCACCGGCGTTTTCTGGCCCAGGGCCACGCGGGCAGCGGCAATGGACTCGCTGCTCGTTACGTCGAGTTGGATGGGCTCTACCTGCGTGAGACCTTCGGCCTTGAGCTGGTCGACGGCCTGCTGGCCGTTGTGGGCGTCGCGGCTGCCCAGGTACACATAGTAGCCTTGCTGGAGGAGCTGCCGGGCGGCTTCGAAGCCGATGCTTTTGTTGGCGCCGGTAATGAGAGCGGTTTTCATGGTTGCTGTTAGTCAAATAATTAACAGCACAAAATTACCCTACCCTGGCGGCGCGGCTGGTACCCATTTCGCGGTACTACTGGTACATTTTGCGGATGCTGACCCGGTACTCGGCCGGCGTCTGGCCGGTTTCGCGCTTGAAAAAGCGGTTGAAGTAGGAGGCATCCGAAAAGCCCAGGTCGAAGGCCAGCTCTTTGAGCGACTGTGGCGTGTAAAACAGCAGGCGCTTGGCTTCCAGCACCAGTCGCTCGTGCAGGTGCTTAATGGCCGACTTCCCGCTCTGGGCCTTCACCACCTCGCTCAGGTGCCCCGCCGAAATGTGCAGCAGCTCGGCGTAGGCACCCACCTCGTGCAGCTCGCGGAAATTTTCCTCGATATGGGCCTGGTACGCTTTCAGCAGCCGCTGGTCGGCCGAGGGCTCGCCGCCCGGAAACTGCTCCGTGTACAGCCGGCTGAGGTAGGTGAGCAGCACCAGCAGGTAGGCGCTCAGCATCTGGTGCTGCCACTCGCCGGGGCGCTGGTACTCGGCTTCGAGCTTCAGCAGCAGGTCGTCTACTACGGCTTCATCGGCAGCGGGCAGGAGTAATTCGTGTTCGTGGTGCGGGTTCTGGATGAGCGGCAGGCTGCGCAGGGCCGCGTTTTGCTGCAAGGCCAGAAACTCATTCGTGAACTGGAGCCGGGTGCCCCAGAAGGGCGTCGGCTCCTCTTTCACCAGCAGCTGGCTGGGGCTCGAAAAGTAGAGCGCGTGGTCCTGGCGCACGTAGGGCACGGCATCGACCCAGTGCCGGCCGCGCGCACGCTTCGTAAACACCAGCATGTAGTAGGCCTTGCGGTGCGGCAGCAGCACATCGGCCTCGTAGGGCAGCACGCCTTCCGAGCGCACGAGGGAGAAGAAGCTGCTCCCGCTTAGTTCGTCTGGCTCAAACGGGTATATCGGTACCGGCTGCCGGCTAGTGAGCGTCTGCATAGCCCAAATTTAGGGCTGGCGCGGCCGGGCTAGTCGCGGCGGGCGCTTTACCTACCCGGCCCAGGTGCGTATCCTGGAAACCGGTGGCGTATTTGAGGCCGTAGCCCAGCAGCCGGTCGAAGGCGCTGTGAAACAGCAGCACCGTGCCGGCCAGCACCACCAGGGGCAGCCCCAGCAGCCACCCCGCTACGCCCACGGCTATCGCCGTGGCCTTGTGGTGCACCAGGTTGTAGCTGGCGGCGCCCACGCGCGGGCCAGCCAGGTAGCCCAGCATGCTCAGGTCGGGCAGCAGAAAAGTGGCGGGCAGCACCCACCAGGCAAAAGGCAGGTGGGCGAATACAAACATGGCCAGCAGCATTTCGGCCAGCTCTTCAGTTTTAAGCAGCGATTTCATGGGCGTATCCGGAGATTTGGGTGGTGAAAATCAATACCCAAAATTCCGCTCGCCGCTAGCTCCCCGACGATAACAAAAGCTAAGAAAAATCAGCGCCCTACTCCTAGCGCCCCCGCGCCACCCGCGCCCGAATGCGGCTCAGCGACACCGGCGTGACGCCGAGGTAATTGGCCACCAGGTGCTGCGGCACGCGCTCCAGAATCTTGGTTTTGCCGCTGGCCAGCAGCGCCCGGTAGCGCTCCTCGGGCGAGAGCATGAGCTGCTCGGTGAGGCGGGCATCGGTGCCCAGCAGGTGGTACTCGGCCAGCACCCGCCCAAACCGCTCGTAGGCCGGGCACTCGTCGTAGAGCTGCCGCAGCACCGCGTAATCGAACACCAGCAGGTCGGTATCAGTCAGGGCCTGAATGTTGAGCTGGCTCGGCTGGCCCAGCAGGCAGCTCGGGTAGTCAGCCAGCAGGTGGTTTTCGAAGAAGAAGTACGTGGTGCGCTCCTCGCCGCTCGGGCGCAGGTAGTAGAGCCGGCAGGAGCCCTGGAGCAGCAGGGCGATTTCGGGCCGGTAGTCGCCGGCCTGCACAAAGTGCTGGCCGCGCGCCAGGTGGGCCGGGCGCACGGCCCCGGCGAGCAGCTGCCACTCGGCCTCGGTAAGGGTGGGCACGAAGCGGCGCAGGTAGGCAAGCAATAGGTGCATAGGCAGGTAGCGCGAAGCCAGGCACCAAAGCTACTGCGCGGGTAGGCGGCCAAAGCTGGTGCTTGCTAGTACTTACCCCACTCTCCTACTCCCATCCAAACACTCCAGCCGCTACCAGACATGGCAACGGCTAGCCGCAGCTCGCTGTTGTTGTATGGCTTAAACAGGCTTCAGCGGCTTACCCGCAAAGGGGTTAGGCTGTTGAAACTTCTCTTTCAGCTTCGCATTGGCCTGCTTGGTCACGGGGCCACCGTGTCCAAAAACGGCTTGGTCAAACGAAAGCCCGGCGGCTTTCAAAAGGCTCTGCCGGCCCAGCGCCATATCCTCGTACACGGTGCTGTAGGCCAGCCCCGACATATTGGCGCAGATATCCCCCGCAATCAGCACCCCATCCTGCTCCAGCAGCAAGGCGATGTGCCCCGCGCTGTGCCCCGGCGTATGAATGACGCGCACGCCGCCCGCCACCGGAATCACGTCGTTATCAGCCACCTGCTCGTCTATTTTCACGGCGGGAATTGTCCGCGCCACTTTCTTAATAAAGATGTTAAAAACCAGCCAGTTCCTTACCCCTGGGGTCAGGTAGCGGGGCCGCTCGGCTCCTCCTTGCTCCAGGGCGGCTGCCTCATCGGCGTGTGCATACACGCGGGCCCCAGGCGCTGTTTCAGGTCGGCCGCGCTGCCGGCATGGTCGGGGTGCCAGTGCGTAAGAATAATCTGCTTGATGGCGTCCGGATTTTTACCTCCCTTGCGGATAGCCGCAAACAGCTTCTCGGTGCTGCCCGGCACGCCGGTATCGACCAGTGTCAAGCCATTGTCTTCGATTACAAAGGCATTGGATGCGCCCAGGCTGATTTGGTAGAGACGCTTGCTAATCTGTTTCATAATAGCGGGTAGTTACTGGCTTTCTGGCAGCTAAGCTAAGCGGCTAAAGTAGAAAGTGCGCCCGGCCCGCTAGCCACCAACGCCGACAGCCGCTACCGGAGGCGGCAGCGGTTATGGATAAGACTTGTTCCTGAATCAGTAAAAAGTTAAAAGAACGTCATGCTGAGCTTGTCGAAGCATGACCGACGTTTTTTCTTGATTTTCTTAATTCAGGAACAAGTCTATAGCCTAAATCCATGATAGTTCGAGTCCCAATTGCAGCAACTCCACTTTGTCGTCTTTGTATCATGCTCGCCCGATATGCTGCAAGTCCATAACAGGCTCTGGCCCCCAGAAACACGGCAGCCGCTACCAGGGCGGCAGCGGCTGGGAAACTGTCCTTACTTTAGCTCTATGGAAGCTGTCCTGTCTCGCATCACCACCAACCCGCGCCAGTGCGGCGGCCGACCCTGCATTCGGGCATGCGCATTCGCGTGGCCGATGTGCTGCAACTCTTCGCCGCGGGCCTTACTGCTGAGCAAATTTTGGCCGAAATGCCCGATTTGGAAGCGGCCGACTTACAAGCCGCCTTGCAGTACGCTGCCCGTCAGATTGATTACCCCCGGCTGGCGGCATGACCATCTGGCTCGACGCGCAACTGTCGCCCTTGCTAGCCGCTTGGCTCAATTGGAAGTTCGAGGTGCAAGCCATTCCCGTTCGCGACCTAGGCCTGCGCGATGCCGATGATGAGGAAATCTTTCAGGCCGCCAAACTAGCGGGCGTAGTGGTCCTGACCAAAGACGCCGACTTTCCGCGCCTGCTCGACCGCTTCGGCCCACCGCCGCAAGTGCTTTGGCTTACTTCGGGCAATACCTCCAACGAGCGCCTGCAACACGTGCTGCTGCCGGTGCTGCCCGCCGCCCTGGAGCTACTGGCAGCCGGTGAGCCACTGGTAGAAATCGGCAATACGCTGACCTAGAAACGCCACCTACACCCCACCCGCCAGCCCCAAAAACACGGCAGCCGCTACCGGGGCGGCAGCGGCTGGGGGCTTATCGATGCGTAACTAGCAGCGTCCGCGATATTTCTACGTAAGAATGATGCGCAAGCACTTTGGTAAGCTGCGGCAGAAACTGCCGAAATAGCTCTAGCAAATCGGTCGTACTAATGTTGCCTGTCGAAACCAACAGCAGCTTGTGGGGCTGGCCGTGCAGTAGAAAGCTATTGACAAAGTCAGCGTCCTTGGTAATCACAATGCGTTCTTCCTCCATCGACAGCCGCGTGATGGCGCCGTCCTGCGTGCGATTGGCGGCGGGCAGGTCGAGCGTATGCACACAGTCGTAGCCCGCGTGAAAAGCCAGGAAATGCGCCAAACGCCTGGGCAATTGCGCATCGACCAGCACCCGCAGCGGCGGGGCTGGCTCACGAGGCTAGCCGGTAGATGGAGCGCACTTGCAGCATATCGGCCGCGTAGGCCTGGCAGGCGCGGAGGTCCTCGGCTTCCAGGTCTTCGTAGTCAGCCAGGATTTCGGCCTCTGTCATACCCGAGGCCAGGTATTCGAGCACATTTTGAACCGGGTAGCGCAGGCCGCGCACTGTGGGCTGCCCGTGGCAGATGTTAGGGTCAAGGGTGATGCGCGGGTGCGCCGCCGAAGCCGGAGTTTCCATGCGGCTAAGTTACAAAGTGCGCCTTGCCCGCTAGCCCCAAAACACGGCAGCCGCTACCGGGGGCGGCAGCGGCTGGGGAAACTTAAGAATTCAGATGCGGATTAAGCGACCTGCCGCCACGGCTGCGCGATGGCGGCCACTTCAGCGGCGGGCAGCGTCAGGACGGCCTGCGTGTGCCCGTCAAGACCGATAAACTCTACTTCGTAGGCTTCGCCTTGGGCGTGCACTAGCACGACAGTACCCAATGCGCCAGCAGCCAAGCCGCACTCCGGGTGGGCTTTTTGTAACTGTACGGTATCCAGTTCGGCGAAGGGGTTCATTAGCGGTCGAGTAAATGGGCGGTGATTAGCAAAACGAGGATGCCCGGCGATTGTTCCATCCACACGGTGCGGATGGGGTACTCCCGGCCGTTGGGGGCTAGTAGCGGGCCATCTACCACAAACTTAACGCCGTAGGGCGATGCTTTTTCCTCCGTCACGGTGCCACTGTGGCCGTGCGCTACCAAGTCGGCTATCAGCTGCTCGTAGTGCTGCCGCGAATACCCGATACCTAGGAAAAACCGCGCCTTGGCCCCGCCAACCGGGTGGTCAGGATTAAGCAAGTAATCCTGCACCTTATTGGGTGCCACAAATAGCGGCTTGTCGTGAAGCGTCATGCGGCAAAGCTACCGCCCGGCCAGCCCGCCGCCGAAGCCGGCGTTTCCATGCGGCTAAGGTACCATGTGCGCCCCGCCCGCTAGCCCCCCAAAACGCGGCAGCCGCTACCGGGGGCGGCAGCGGCTGGCAAAACTCATGATGCTTGTTTTAATTCGGTGCCGGGTGGCACCTTACCAGTTTTCAGCAGAAACGCCAGAAACTGTTCCCGCGTGAGTGGGCCGCTTACGTGTCGGCGCTCCGCTTCTTCTACCAACTCGCCCCGGCTGGTATAATCAGCCGGCCTAAGCGGCGAGGAATTGGTTAAGGACGACTTCTCTAATTCGGCCATAGCTAGGGAGGTTTACAGATTCAACTACTACGGTGTGTTCGGTCAGCGTGAAGGTAACGGTCACAAACTTATGCAGCTTCGTGTAGCCGGTAATTTCATACTCGCCGCCTTCGCTTATATACAGCCAAGCCTGGGAGGATAATTCCAGTAGCTCGTTCAACTCCTCCAACTCAATGCGGACACTGTGCGCCCAGTTGAGGTTGAGTTTACCGAAATCGACTTCGTAGCTTTCAAACATATACAAATGTACCGCCCCGCTAGCCCGCCGCCGAAGCCGGCGTTTCCAGGCGGCTAGGGTACAAAGTGCGCCCCACCCGCCAGCCCCCAAAACACGTCAGCCGCTACCGGGGCGGCAGCGGCTGAGGATGCTTAGTGTTACTGCCACAAGGCTTCCTGTTCCCACCCCACTGGAAAACCCATTGCCTGCACAGGTACGGAGGCAAACATGCTGAATAGTGCCTTCATTTCCTGTATAAAAGCAATACCCTTTTGCTCATCAACTGCCCGCAACAAGTAAACAAGACATGCTAGCAGACCATACAGATTGGCATTCGTCTGAGGAACGGCAGTTAGCCAAGTGTTTGCTGCCTTTATAGATAGCACTGGCTTTACAGTCAGCTTACGGTTCCAGGTGCGGCTGTGGTGTGCGCAGCGATTACGCAAGCTGCATAAAGCCGTTATCCAACTCACCAATACTGGCTGGCCCACGCCAAAAAACCGAGCTACATCGTTGGTAATAGCCGGGCGCAAGTGGCTGAGCACTTTTGAGAGCGTACCAAACGAAACCACCTCAAACACCATCCAGGCAGGTGGAAGCGCGGGCGACGAATACCTATGATAGTAGTGCTGGATAAACGTTTCGCCCGAGCGCTTCACTTCCTTGCGAATGTGCCGGATGTTGCCGTTGTGAATATCCTGGCCCTTATGGTCGCGCCGGCCTAGCGTATACTGCCGGTCCTTGTACCAGAACGGCCCCGCTTTCAGTGCCCCTTGATAAGCCAGCTGCGCACGTAGCGCAATTTCAATCGGCACTATCCCCTTAAAGAGCAGCAGGCGCAACGCCTCATCGAAGTGGTACAGGTCCAACACCTCCTCCAGCGTAGTGCCTGCCCGAAACTGGTGCCCAGCACCCCCTTGAAAGTAAAGAAAGTACCCCGCTAAGCGATAGTAGCTCAGTCGCCCCAGCTCCCGTTCGGCAACGCCTACATCGGCAATCTGTAAGCCCCGACTTACCAACAGACTCACTTGGTCAGTTAGCGTCAGCGCGGGCTTTCTATACTTCATAAAAGGGCAAAAAATAACCCGCCTGGTGCGCGTAAGTCGTGAAACCTAGAGGCGTGGCGGGTTTTGTTGTTGCAAATATAGAACGGCTGGCCACGAAAACAAGTTTCGCCCCGCCCGCTAGCCCCAAAAACACGGCAGCCGCTACCGGGGGCGGCAGCGGCTGGCGTGCTACTTTAGTGCCCTTACTAATCACAATCAACATGCAAGCAGAAGCCTTTCGTTTGTACCTACGTAACAATGTAATAAATCCTCGCGCCAACCGACCGTTGACTGAGCGTACCATTGAGAAGTACGTGAGTGATATTGAAGACATTGAGAAGTACAGTAACCGAGACATAGATTCTATATCAATCAATCAGCTTTCTAATCTCATATTGGACTTGAACCAGTATATGCCAGACTTGTCCCAAAAGTCAGTCAACAACTATCGTTCACCAGCTAACCACTACGTTCGATTCCGTCAGCAAGCTGCATAAACACCCCAGCCGCCCCGGCGCCGTAGTGGCTGAGGAAGCTTTGGTTTTTATAAAAACAAACCAGCCGCTCATGGGGCGGCTGGCGAAATTTAGATTTTTTGCAAAAAATTATTTCTAACTGAAACCTCCGCGAGAGAACATCGTATTATCCCTCATTCAACACCCCTCGGTGGTGGAATTGGTAGACGCGCCGACCTGGAAAGTTGGTTTCTGAAAGGAAGTACGGGTTCGAATCCCGTCGGAGGGGCAAAGACCTGCTAATAAATTAGCAGGCCTTTTTTTATGATATGCTCCCCATCTTACGCCCCACGGCCCACAACCGCAGCGGCTGGCGAAGCTTAGGTTTCAAAAACCCACCAGCCGCTACCCGGGCGGCAGCGGCTGAGGAAGTTTAGAATCATCGAACTACTGATAAAACGTTGGCTTCTCTTTCGACTTTCTCCTCAAGACTTTTTAGAAGAAAGTCAGCTGTGGCACAAGCCAAATGAGCAACGTACTCGGCATGTCGTGTTGATGGTTTAGCTTGAGTAATCGCCTTACCATGAGCATCACCATAGCGGTTTCTGATGCTTGCTAATCCTCCAACTATGGATACGACCCCACTCAGAATCTTCTTGAATACTTGCTCTGTATGTTGCTCTGGTGCCATGTTTAGCTCTCTACAAGCCTTGCGGTACAAGTCCTGTAAATCATGAGCTTCCTCGCTCTCTTGTCCGCACTCCGATAGAATGTGTTTGCATACGCATTCCAGCAGTGTGCGCGCAGAAGTTATTGCTGCTTCTGGGTCTGTTAAGACGCGCGCCTTGATTTTAGTCCATTCGTTCAGAATGTAGTTCGAGTCTACGTTTTCGATAGCAATGAATAAGCTGGAACTATCCGAAAAAATAGTTCCTTGGTCCAAGAAGTTGATTAACTCATCAAACGAGTCGCGCAGGAATTTGCGTCGCTCTCGATAGCTTGGAATTTCCTTGATAAAGTACCAGAATTCCTTTATGTCTCGACACTGACGGAGAAACTCCGGTGCCTTATCCATAACATATGGAATACGCATCATTTCTGCCCGTAACTGAGCATACTGCTGTTCTTGTTCATCGGCAATATTCCCGATTGCTCTCTCAATTAATAATGAGCAAAGCTGATTGACCTTTTCTCTTGGCATGACTCAAGATTCTGTTAAATGTTAAAAAAAGAAGGCTGGCTTTTTCTGCCAGCCTTCTTTTTAGCCTACGACCCACACGCCTCGCAGGCGTCCGGGTTATCGAGCGAGCAGGCCATGTCGCTTTGGTTCTGGGCGTACATGGGCTCCAGGGTTTCGGCGGCTTGCTTTTCCACCGTGAACTTGATGGCGTCGGCGGCGGCTTTGGTGCGCAGGTAGTACATGCCGGTTTTGAGGCCCTTCTTCCAGCTGTGGAAGTGCATGCTGGTGAGCTTGCCGAAGTTCACGTTTTGCACGTGCAGGTTCAGGCTCTGGCTCTGGCAGATGTAGGCGCCGCGGTCGGCGGCCATGTCGATGATGGTGCGCTGCGAAATCTCCCACACCGTCTTATACAGGTCTTTGATGTGCTGGGGCACCCTAGCGATGTTCTGCACCGAGCCATTAGCCGCGATGATGTCCTGCTTCATCTGCTCGTTCCAGAGGCCCAGCTTCACCAGGTCCTTCAGCAGGTGCTTGTTCACCACCATAAACTCGCCGCTGAGCACGCGGCGCACGTAGATGTTGCTGGTGTAGGGCTCAAACGACTCGTTGTTGCCCAGAATCTGGGCGGTGCTGGCGGTAGGCATGGGCGCCACCAGCAGCGAGTTGCGCACGCCGTGCTCCATTACCTGGGCGCGCAGCGTGTCCCAGTCCCAGCGGCCCGATTGCGGCGTCACGCCCCAGAGGTCGAACTGAAACTTGCCCTGGCTGAGCGGCGAGCCGGGGAAGGTCTCGTAGTGCCCGTCCTTGATGGCGAGGTCCTTCGAAGCCGTCATGGCCGCGAAATATATGGTTTCGAAGATATCGGTGTTCAGGCCCTTGGCCTCGTCGCTCTCGAAGGGCATGCGCAGGGCGATAAACGTATCGGCCAGGCCCTGCACGCCCAGCCCGATGGGCCGGTGGCGGAAGTTGGAGCGCTCGGTTTCGGGCACCGGGTAGTAGTTCACGTCGATTACCTTGTTCAGGTTCAGCGTGGTCTGGTACGTCACGTCGTAGAGCGTCTGGTGGTCGAAGCGCAGGTTGCCGTGGCCGTCTTCCACCAGGTAGCGGGGCAGCGCCAGCGAGGCGAGGTTGCACACGGCAATCTCGTCCTTGTCGGTGTACTCCATTATTTCCGTGCAGAGGTTGCTCGACTTAATCGTGCCCAGGTTCTGCTGGTTGCTCTTGCCGTTGGCGGCATCCTTGAAGAGCATGTAGGGCGTGCCCGTCTCGGTCTGGCTTTCCAGAATGGCAAACCACAGCTCCTGCGCCTTGATGGTTTTGCGGCCACGGCCTTCGCGCTCATACTTGGTGTAGAGCTTCTCAAACTCGGGGCCCCAGGTGTCGCTCAGGCCGGGGCACTCGTGGGGGCACATCAGCGTCCAGTCGCCGTTGGCTTCCACGCGCTTCATAAACAGGTCGGGCGTCCAGAGGGCGTAAAACAGGTCGCGGGCGCGCATCTCCTCCTTGCCGTGGTTCTTCTTGAGGTCCAGGAACTCGAACACGTCGGCGTGCCAGGGCTCCAGGTAAATGGCGAAGGCACCCTTGCGCTTGCCGCCGCCCTGGTCCACGTAGCGGGCCGTGTCGTTGAAGACCTTCAGCATCGGCACCAGGCCGTTGGAGTTGCCATTGGTGCCTTTGATGTAGGAACCGGTGGCGCGCACGTTGTGCACGGCCAGCCCGATGCCGCCGGCCGACTGCGAAATCAGGGCGCAATCCTTCAAGGTGTCATAAATACCCTCAATCGAGTCGTCCTTCATCGTGAGAAGGAAGCACGACGACATCTGGGGCTTGGGCGTGCCGGCATTGAAGAGCGTGGGCGTGGCGTGGGTCATCCAGCGCTCCGACATCATGTTGTAGGTCTTGATGGCCGACTCGATGTCCTCCTTATGAATGCCCACCGACACGCGCATGAGCATGTGCTGGGGTCGCTCCACCACCTTACCATCAAGGCGCAGCAAATACGAGCGCTCCAGGGTCTTGAAGCCGAAGAAATCGTAGTTGTAGTCGCGGTCGTAGATAATGGCTGAGTCCAGGGTGTGCGCGTGCTTGTGAATGACTTCCCACACGTCCTTGGCAATCAGCGAGGCGTTGTCGCCGTTCTTGGGGTCCTCGTAGGTATACAGCCGCTTCATGGTGCTCGAAAACGACTTCGAGGTCACCTTGTGCAGGTTGCTCACCGCGATGCGGGCCGCCAGAATAGCGTAGTCCGGGTGCCGGGTCGTGAGCGAAGCGGCGGTCTCAGCCGCAAGGTTGTCGAGCTCAATGGTTGTCACGCCATCGTAGATGCCATCGATGACCTTTTTGGCCACCTCAATCGGCGACACGAAGTTTTGATTCAGCCCGTAGCAGAGCTTCTCAATGCGGGCGGTGACTTTGTCGAACTTGACCGACTCGCGGCGGCCATCGCGTTTGATTACGAGCATATTATCTAGAATGCTAGGGTGAGCAACGAATACTAAATAGAAGCTGCCGTGCTAAAGGCAGTGGCTTTCAAAGCTGGAAATTAGTTCCCAGGTTTTAGCAGGCCAAAGGAAATTTTTATAAGTTTTCCACACCCCCTGAAAATGAGGCCGCCGGGCCATTTTTGTAAAAAACGACCCGGCGGGGTGCGCGGCGATTAGGCTTTTATGGGTTATATAAACGAGGTCTGCCCCGGCAATAAGCCGCCGGAAGCACGTTTATTTTTTAAGATATATCGTTTTCCCTTCTTTTGCCGATTGCCGGGCGGCGTCCAGAATCTCGACCACGACCATATTGGTGCTCAGGGCCGACAAGACATCTTCCGGCGCCTGGCCTTTGATTACCGCCGCCAGGTACGCAAACGGGTCGTCGTAGGGGGCCGGCGGCGCGGGAGCCGTCACGTCCTCGGCCGGCTCGCTCTCCTTGAGCCGCACGCGCAGATGGCTGCGGTCCAGGGCGAACACCGCCCCCGTCTGCCCGTAGATTTCCAGGTCCTTGCGGGCGTAGGGCCAGTTCCAGGAGCCCTGAATAATGCCCTGCGCTTTCGGATAGGTCAGCAGAATGGTCGCGTCGTCGTCCACTTTCGGGTATACCTCCGGCTTGATGTGCAGGGTAATCGCCGTCACCGACAGCGGGCGCTCGCCATGCATCAGCCAGGTCATGATGTCGGCCCCGTAGCAGCCGAAATCGGTGAGCGCGCCCCCGCCGTTCTGCACCGGGTCGGTCAGCCAGTCCAAAAACTCCTTGTTCACCCCGATTTCCTTCGGGCCCTGGTGGCCGTCGTGCGCCACCATCTTGCGGATGTCGCCAATCGCCTTGTCCTGGTCTACCAGCTGATACGCGCGCCGGTTGGAGCCGTACCAGGTAGTCTCGTAGTTGGTAAGCAGGTGAATGTGGTACTGCTGCGCCAGCGCCTGCATCTGCCGGGCGTGGTCGAGGCTCACGGCCAGCGGCTTCTCCACCATCACGTGAATGCCGCGCGGGGCACAGGCCTTTACCACCGCCAGGTGCTCGTAGATGCTGCCAAAAGCTGTGACGGCCTGCGGCTTGGTTTTAGCTATCATTTCTTCCAGCGTCGGATACACGAGGGCCATACTCAGGCCGTGCTCCTTAGTGAAGCGCAGGGCCAGTTCATGGTTGGGCTCGGCAATCCCCACTATCTCGATGTCGCCGCGCTTTTCGCGGCCCAGCAGTCCGTGGACGTGCGTATGCGTCAGCCCCGCCACACCCACGCGTAGCGGGGCCGGGCCAGCCTGGGCCGCCGCCACGGCAGCCAGCAGCATAAATAGAAACAGTACGGTCAGGCAGCGCAGGGAAGCAGGCATTGGCCAGGAGTAAAAAGGAGGGGCTGAAAGATAGCGGGCCGCAAAGATTACGGGCGCTGGCCGCTTCATTGCGCACAAAAAAGCCCTGACCTTTCCTAAAGCCAGGGCCTCTTGCGTGTATCTTGGCTGCCTCTCTCTGTGCAGCAAGCCTGCGCGAACACGGGGTTTGCGCAGCTTAAAAATCCTCGTCGAGCGAGAACATGTTGTCGGCTCGCTCGCTCATCACGCCCGACTTCTGATACTCGGCCACGCGCTTCTCGAAGAAGTTGGTTTTGCCTTGCACCGAAATCATCTCCATGAAATCGAATGGATTAGATGAGTTGTAAATCTTGGCGCAGCCCAGCGACACCAGCAGGCGGTCGGCCACAAACTCGATATACTGGCTCATAGTGCGGGCGTTCATGCCAATGAGGCTCACGGGCAGCGCGTCGGTCACGAATTCCTGCTCAATCGTCACCGCATCGCGGATAATGGCCTGCACGCGCTCCTCAGGCAGCTTGTGTTGCAGGTAGCTGTAGAGCAGGCAGGCGAAGTCGCAGTGCAGCCCCTCATCGCGTGAAATCAACTCGTTGGAGAACGTCAGGCCCGGCATCAGGCCACGCTTCTTCAGCCAGAAGATGGAACAAAACGAGCCCGAGAAGAAAATGCCCTCCACGGCCGCGAAGGCGATGAGGCGCTCGGCAAAATTCTCCGAGTTAATCCACGTCAGCGCCCACTGGCCCTTGCGCTGCACGGCGGGCACTGTTTCGAGCGCGTTGAAGAGGTAGTCTTTCTCTTTCGGGTCTTTGATGTAGGTATCAATCAGCAGCGAATATGTCTCGCTGTGAATATTTTCCATCATAATCTGGAAGCCGTAGAAGCAGCGCGCCTCAGGCATCTGCACCTCCTGCATGAAGTTGATGGCCAGGTTCTCGTTCACGATGCCATCGGAGGCCGCGAAGAAAGCCAGCACGTGCTTAATGAAGTGCCGCTCATTGTCGTTCAGGCCGTTCCAGTCTTTCTGGTCCTGCGAGAGGTCGATTTCCTCGGCGGTCCAGAACGAGGCTTCCGCCTTTTTGTAAAATTCCCACACCTGCGGATTCTGAATGGGAAAGAGGACGAAACGGTTGGGGTTTTCGGCGAGTAGAGGCTCCATAAAACGGTACGGGTTTCGGGGTTAAAAGGCAAGCTAACGGGCTAACCAAATCCACTAGCGGTTGTTCAGCCTCCGCCCGGCCGGTTTCCAAAGATACCCGTGCAACCTCATAACGGAAAGCTACGTTTATACTTCCCTGCTTTCTGTCAGCTGTCCAGCTTAGGCTGAGTAACGCATGAACCAAGCGTAGCAAAACAGCCGATTTATAGCTAGTTATCCACATTATAACTGTGGATAACATCAGTTTTCCACAAAAGCAGGGGCGCATCAGGCACTTTCTTGTTTTCAGCCACTTAGCGACTCAAGTCTAAAAAGCACTTTAAGCAGCGCCACTTTTAGGGAGTTAATGAAGATTAACGACTTAGACTTGCTTTTACCGAAAAGCTACCGTACTTTTGCGTTCCCTTTTGAGAAACCACCAGCGGAAATAAGATGTACGCCATTGTCAATATCGCCGGCCAACAGACTAAGGTTGAGGCTAATAAATTTGTTTACGCCCAGCGTCTGGCCGGCAATGTCGGTGACTCGGTAGAGTTGGGCAATGCCCTGCTGACCGATGATAACGGCACTATCAGCATCGGTGCTCCCGAGCTGAGCGTTGCTGTAAAAGGCACCATCATGGCCCACGTTCAGGGCGATAAGGTCCTGGTCTTCAAGAAGAAGCGCCGCAAGGGCTACAAGAAGCTGAATGGCCACCGCCAGCAGTTCACCAAAGTAATGATTAACAGCATTGGGTAATTAATTAGGAGTTATGGGTCGGCTAACGTCACTCATACGCAGATTGAAAACTCCTAACTTTTAACTCATAATTCTCTCCTAACATGGCACATAAAAAAGGCGTCGGCTCGTCTAACAACGGCCGTGAATCGCATAGCAAGCGCCTCGGCGTGAAAATCTTCGGTGGTCAGTCGCTCATCGCCGGCAATATCATCGTGCGTCAGCGTGGTACCAAGCACCACCCCGGCACCAACGTCGGCATCGGCAAAGACCACACGCTGTTTGCGCTGGTCGATGGCACGGTGCTGTTCAAGAAAGGCCGCGACGAGCGTTCGTTCGTATCGGTAGTGCCGGCCGCTACGGAAGCCACTGCTGCTTAATTGCTGCTTCGTTTTACCAAAAAAGGGTTGCTTCCTCCGAAGCAACCCTTTTTGCGTTGGCGCTGATTCAGTCAGTCGGGTTTCTTCTGAAGTAAGGGCGTAGAAAGCGGGGAGCGGGCCGATTTGCCAACAGTTGGCTTTCAATTGCCAAAGTAAAGCCGAATATTTACCTGGCCGCCCACGTTCCAGTGGCTGGTGCCGCCAAGGCGCTCAAAATTGTAGTAGGCCGGAGCCAGCAGGCCGGCCCCGGCATTGAGGTCATACAGCAGGTGCGGGTGCAGGCGGTGCTGCACCCCCAAAGCACATACACACCGGGCGTAAGCGCAGCGGGCGTGCTGCGCCTGCGGCCACCGCCCATGACCACCACGCCGGGAGCCGCCAGCTGTTCCCAATCGGCGCTGCCCTCCAGGGCCAGGTAGCGGCCAAATACGGGCGCCGCCTGATGCGCGTGGCCGTAGTAGTAGCGCACTCCCACCGCAACCGAGGCAGCTGGCAGGCCCCCGCGCTGGCCGCCCCGCCGCCGGGCAGCGGTATAAGTAGTTAGCATATCGGCCTCAAAGTGCGTGTAGAAGCTGGCGCGGGGTGCCACCCGATACTCGGCACCAAGGGAAAGCGGCAGCAACAATTGCCACGACTGGCTATCGTGCGTGTAGCGCAGGTGGGTAAGGCGCAGGCCGGCCTTCAGAAGCAGCTTCGGAGGGTGCAGCACCGAATCGGCGGCCGGCTGCTGCGCCTGGCTGCGAGCGGCTGTAGCCAGCAGCAGGCTACTACCCAAGATGGTCGTCAGTAAAAAGTAGCGTTGCCCCATCAGCTTATAAAATAACGGGTTATAATTGCCGCTAATTTACTGATTTATACTTGGAAAGCGCGCTGACTGCCATTTTTTGTTTACTGCTGCGCCAGCTCATTCAGTATGCGGCTTACCTGGGCGGCGTGGCTAACGATGAGAAAATGCCCCGCGCCGGCCAGTTGAAAGTCGACAGGGGCGCTCCCGGCCGGCAGCAGGTGGTCGCGGGAACCGTGCAGGCGCACTACGGCCGGCAAGCCGGGTCCGCGCCAGGCCAGCAGCTGCGCAGTGGCCCAGCGGGCGAAGCCGGTGTCGGTATCGCGCAGTATCTGGCGCAGCAGCCGAAACTCGGAGCCATTTTGCGCCCCAAAAAACCACTGGGCCAGCCGGGGCAAGTGCCCGAGCAGCCCGAAGGGCACCAGCCGATGCAGGCCCGTGGCCCTGGCCAGGCGCAGCAGCAGTGGCAAATCGGCCGGGCTGCCGAGGCTGGAAATGAGCACTACCCGCGCCAGCGGCCGCAGGCGGCCTACCTCCTGGGCCAGCAGGCCCCCAAACGATACGCCCACGACCCAGCACGGCTGCCCGGCCGGCACGGCTTCGGCCAGGCGGGCGGCGTAGTGAGCCAGTGGCTCAGTAGGCGTTTGTGGGGGCAGCCACTGGAGCACTTGGCTGGGGCCTGCAGCCGCAGGCGGCGGAAAACCCGCTCGTCGGCGCCCAGGCCGGGGATAAGATACCACATTGGCTGCTTGGTAGCCGGCTGTCATATACGAGTGCCATGCCAGCCGACTTATCGCGGGCTACGAGTTGAGGCGGGCGTAAATACCTTCCAGATAGAATATATTGTGCGGCTGGGGGTCATCGGCCTCGTCGGCATCGGCCGGAAAAGTGACTGCCAGCTTAAGCGCCACGCCGGGCAGCAGCACGGGTGGCGACTCCTCGGTCGTGTATTCGAGCAGGCAAGGCCACTGCTCGGCAGAAGCCAGCGCATCGGCCACTTCTTCGGCCAGGGCCTCGGCGCGGTCGCCGGCTACGCGCAGCAGCGTGTCGAGGTCGTGGAAAGGCAGGCCAAGGTGAAAAAAGTGGTCGTCGTCTTCGCGAAACGTAGTTGCCCACACGGTTACGTCGTCGGTATTATCGAAGACAATGGCCGTAAGGTGGACCTGCTCCACAAAAAAGTCGTCGTTACTAACCAGGGCATCGCTCAGAAGCTTCACGGCTGCGCAGGGGAATAAGGTGCGAAAGAAAAGCGGCGCCCCGCCCGGCTGCCGCCGCAAGCTACACTACGGGGGCCACCGCATCGGCAAACAGCGCCAGCGTGATGTGGTCGGCCAGCAGCTTTCCGGCATCGGTCAGGCGCAGCACGTCGCGCTCCAGCGTGGCCATACCCTGCGCGGTGAGGCTGGCCAGGTAGTCGGCCCGCCCGGCCAGCAGGTTGAGGTCCAGCACGTCGCGTAGGTAGGCTAGGTCGCAGCCCCGGCTGGTGCGCAGGCTGGTGAGCAGGTACTCGTTGGCCTGGTCGAGCGGCGAAAGGATTTCCACGGTAAGCGGCACTTCGCCACGCTCCAGCACGGCGGCCACGTACTGCGGATTATTGGCCACGGCATATTGCCGGCTGTAGCCATCAAACGAGTGCGCGCTCGGGCCCAGGCCCAGGTAGGGCACGCCGCGCCAGTAGTTGGCATTGTGGCGGCTCTCGCGGCCGGGCTGGCAGAAGTTGCTGATTTCGTACTGCTCGTAGCCATGAGCGCGCAGCTGGCTGAGCATTATTTCAAATTGCCGGGCCACAAACTCCTCGGGCGGGCCACGAAGGTTCCCTTTTTGAGCCGGCGGCCGAAAGCCGTATCGGGCTCAATAGTCAGGGCATAGGCCGAAACGTGCGGCACACCCAGCTCAAAGAGCCGCGCCAGGTCTTCTTCCCAGATGGCGTGGCTGGCAGCGGGCACGCCATAAATCAAATCAACTGAAATATTCTCAAAGCCTGCCGCCTGGGCCTGCCGTACGGCCTGCCCCGACTCCCGGGCCGAGTGAGCGCGGTTCATCAGGCGCAGATGCGGCTCGTGGAAGCTCTGCAGCCCAATACTGAGCCGGTTGATGGGCGAGGCCGCCAGCTCGGCCAGCTTGGCGGCGGTGAGGTCGTCGGGGTTGGCTTCGAGGGTGATTTCAGCTCCGGATAATATAGTGAAATTACCATGTATTGCCGCAAAAATCCGTCGCAGCTCCTCCCCCGTCAGCAGGGAAGGCGTGCCGCCGCCAAAATAAATTGTTTCGAGGGGGCGTCGGGGTCGGGCAGGTAGCTACGCCGCAGGGCCATTTCCTTTAGCAAAGCTTCCACAAACTGTCCTTTCAGCCCCATCGAGGTGCTGAAGTGAAAATCGCAGTAGTGGCAGGCCTGCTTGCAAAACGGAATGTGGAGGTAGAGGCCAGCCATATGCGAAAGAGAAACGCGACTTTTGCGGGGCAACAACCGTCGCCCGCCCATGATTCAACAAAAATCGGGCTGCTGAAATTAAAATCGGTCCGGTGCGTTTGCTTTCCGACGATGGCCCGACTCGCTACCCTTCTTTGCTGGTGCTGCTGGCTGGCGCTGGGTGCCGGGCCGCTGGGGGCTCAGACGCCGGCCGCCGCGCCTGGCGTAGCTGTGCCCAGTGCGCCGCCGCTGGCCTCGCCCCCGCTGCCCCTGCGGCTCCGCCGGCCGCTACGCGCCGCCCAGGCAATGTGCGCGTGCTCAAAATTGAAGCCGAGCCGGCCGGGCGAGCGCTCGTGCGCCACCTGCACCCGCGGGCCACGGTGCCCGACTCACTCACCGCCCTGCGCATCGTGCGCGAACTGGTGCTGGCCCTGCAGGCCGATGCCTACCTCACCGCCTCGGCCGACAACATCCGCTGGGGCCGCGACACGGTGCGCGTGCGCCTCTACGTGGGCGAGCAGTTTCGCTGGGCCTACCTGCACAACGGCAACCTCGGCGATGGCTTGCTGACCCGCGCCGGCTACCGCGAAAAGTTTTTTCGCCGCACGCCCTGGCGGCCGGCCGATTGGGTAACCTTGCAGGAGCGGGTGCTGACGGAGGCCGAAAACCAGGGCTACCCGTTTGCCACGGTGGGGCTGGATTCGGTGCGTTTGAGCGGGCATGACATTGCCGGGCGGGTGGTGCTCAAGCGCGGGCCGGTGGTGTATTTCGATTCCCTGCAAGTGATTGGCACCAGCAAAACCAAGAAGCGGTTTCTCACGCAGTACCTGCAGATACCGCCCGCCACGCCCTACAGCCAGCAGCGGGTAGATGCTATCAGTGCCCTACTGCGCCAGCTGCCCTACGTGCGCCTGCGCGCCGAGCCCGAAGTGCGCTTTGCCCGCAACCGCGCCCGGGTATACCTGCTGCTCGACGAGCGCTCGTCGAACCAGTTTGATGCCATTGTGGGCCTGCTGCCCAATACCGACGGTACCAGTGGGGTACAGTTTACGGGCGACGTGACCATTGCCCTGCGCAATATGCGGGGCGGCGGCAAGCAGTTAGCTTTGCAATGGCGCAAAACCGATGCCCTCTCGCAGCTGCTCGATGCCAGCTACCTGCACCCCAATATTTTTGGTACGCCGCTGGAAGTCGGCGGCACCTTTAATCTCTATAAGCAGACCGGCAACTACCTCACTATTAAGCCGCGGCTACAGGTGAGCTACCCCACGGCGCGGGCCGGGCGACTCTCCTTCTATGCCGAGCAGCAAAGCTCGCGCCTGCTGCTCGACAGCTTGGGCTATGTTGCCATCAATAACCAGAACGTACTCCCCACTTACGTCGACTCCGGCTATAACTCCTATGGCATTGGCTACTCGCGGGCCAACCTCGACGACCTGTACTTTCCGCACCGGGGTCTGTTTTTTAGCGCGCAGGGCGGCGTAGGCACCAAAACCGTGCGCCGCAACGCGTCTATTAGCGAAACCCTATACAACGGCCTGGCCCTACGCTCAACGCAATATAGCTTTGGGGCACGGGCCGAGCACTACTGGGCCCTGAGCCGGCAGGCCGTGCTGCTGGTGCGCCTGCGGGGCGAGGGCTTGTTCAATCAGCAGCTTTTTCTCAATGACCTGTTTCGGCTGGGCGGCCTCAACTCGCTCAGGGGCTTTAGCGAAAACCAGTTCTATACCAACGCTTATGGCGTGAGTACGGTCGAGCTCCGGCAATTCACCGGCCCCGAGGGCTACGTATTCATTTTTGCCGACCAGGCGCTGCTGCAAGCCTACAACTACCAGGCAACGACCCTGGGAGCCCACACCCCCGATACCCCGACCGGCCTCGGCGCGGGCCTGAGCTTTCGTACGGCGGCCGGGCTCTTCCAGTTTGTGTACTCGGTGGGGCGGTCCAGCTTCCTCAACGCCGGCTTTTCGCTCGCCAGCTCCAAGATTCATTTTGGCCTGACGAGCCGGTTTTAGCAGCGCCGAAAGTAGTCGGCATGCCGCCTACCCTGCCACTTCGGCGGCTTTTCGGCCAGCGTGTCAGAAGCGGGCCAACCTACTCCGTAAAAAGTAGCCATATCGACTGAACAGCAGCGGAGTTAGCCCGTTTTAGAAGCTGGTACGGGGTTTGAGTTAGTCAGGCCGAAGCCACCTAATAAGGCTGCCCATTATGAAACTTATCAGCCGCGAATTTATCCGTACTATCGCCCCTCAGCTCGACTTGCTCAATACCATTGGCGGCGGCGTGGCGCAGCCCAAGCTGCATGTAAATAAGCGGCCCAAAGGCGTGGTGCTGCACGTAGCCATGCCCAGCGTGCCGGCCGAGAGCTTTCACGTCGTACTAAAAGACAGTCAGCTTACCGTGTACGGCGAGTATAAGCATGGCCCTGAAGACCAGCTGGCGGCGCCGCTCTTCGTGCAAACCCTCGACTTGCCCCGCAACCTTGACCTGGCCAGCATCAATGCCAGCCACGAAAACGGCGAGCTACGCGTGGCCATCCCGTTCCGGGATGCCACCAGCCGGGAGATTGACATTCAGCCGGGCAGCTAAGGCTACCTGGCTTGTTGATACGGCCGGGACCGACCGGCCACTCCTCCCCCTTCCATAACGCCGGGACCGACCGGCGCCCGTTAGTTTTTCTACGAAAAAGCCTCTGCGATGAGCAGAGGCTTTTTTATGCCAGGCAAGACTAATATTCACCAAACAAGATATTAAAACCCCAGGTTGATGGCTAACATATGCAGCAAAGCTGTTTAGGAAGTCGGGGCCGAAGCGGGCAGCCCGCCCAATTCGACCTCCTTAACAATTTTACTATATCAAACGCGCAAAATCATTTTAAATCTCATTTATAAAATGTTATTTTTTTTCATCTGCCTTAATAAACGTCAGTAAAACAGCGGAATAAGCAGCCCGAACCCAACAAGCAGGCTCAGATAAAACCAGCCCATTACCTGGCCCCGGTAGCGACGCGGCAGCTTATTGCTGAGCACCAGCACCGCCGCGATAACCACTGCCAGGTGCAGCACCAGAAAAGCCACCGTTTTTACCCAGTTGCTAACGATGGTATTTTCGGGCTGATACTGGTCGGCCTCGCCCAGCCCGGATGTGAGGAATTTCAGCAGCTGGAACGCCACCGTTTCGAAGATAACGAAACTGGCAAAGCCAACCAGCAACGCCAGGGGGCCGGATTTTTCGCGCAGCTCAGCCATAGGGCAGATAAATTATAGAATGGGCAGGCGCTAAGGTATCGGCCGCCCCAGCACCTCGGCCGTGCGCAGGCGGATGTATAAATCCTCTACCTTTGCCCGCGCCCAGGGCGTGCGGCGCAGGAAAGTCAGGCTCGACTTCAGGCTCGGATTAACGGCAAAGCAGTTCAGCCGCAGCCGCTCGTCGAGGCCTGGAAAGCCGTAGTGTGCTACCAGATAATCGAGGATAACGGCCAGCGTTACGCCGTGCAACTCGCGGATGAGATGGCCGTTAGCATCACGGGCGTCGGGCATAGGAATAGTAGCTAAAGGGAACCAGCAGGCCACCGGTTGGCATTGCGGCTGCAAGCTACGGCACCCGCTGGCATACGCACAGCCGCCCGGCGTGCGTTATTTTTGGCTCGCTGCCCATGCCCGACCCTGCTTCTCCTCTGCTCCCTGCCCCGGCCCTGGTGCCGCGGCCGGCCCGCGCCGGCCCTGGCGGCGCTGGGTACTGGCGGGGCTGCTGCTGGGGCTACTAGGCAGCAGCGTCTACTACCTGCGCCACCAGCGGCAGGTCAATCGCTACGCCCGCCGGGCCTGGGCCACGCTCACCATGCGCTACCTCACCGGCCACGAAAGCACTCCGCTGCTGGCGGGCTATTCGGTGCACGGGATTGACGTATCGGCGTATCAGGGGCATATCGACTGGCCCCGGGTGGCGCAGCAGCAGGTGCGGTTTGCGTTTATTAAAGCAACGGAGGGGGCCACGCTCCGCGATGCCCGCTTTGCCCGCAACTGGCGCGAGGCACGGGCGGCGGGTATTCTGAGCGGCGCGTATCATTATTTTCAGCCCAACCGCAACGGTGCCGAGCAGGCCGATTTATTCATTGGTACGGTTCCGCTTCGGCCTGGCGACCTGCCGCCCGTACTCGATGTGGAGGCGCCCCGCTTTCACGATGTGGCCGAGCTGCGCAGCGAGATACGCCAATGGCTGGAAGTGGTCGAGGCGCATTATAAAGTGAAGCCCATCCTGTACTCCAACTACACCTTTTACCGGCGCTACCTGGCCGGGCATTTCGACGACTACCCGCTCTGGCTGGCCCACTACGAGGTCGAGCGCCCTGCGCTCCCGTCCGAGCGCTGGATTATTTGGCAGCACTCCGACGAGGCCTACGTGCCCGGTATTCGCGGCACCGTCGATTTCAACGTTTTTCAGGGCAGCTACGCGGCGCTGGAGGCGCTTCGTATTGCCCCACCCGCCCCGCCACCCGCCAAAAAAGCCGCCCGGCCCAACAGCTTTCGCAAGCTGCTGAACCGGGCGGCCGAGTTAGTAAGGCGTTAGCCTAAGAACTACATCTTAGCCTTCATTTTCTCGTCGCCCATTTTCTCTTTGTGCATTTTGCCGTGCATCTTGCCTTCCTTCATTTTGTTCTCTTTCTTCTCTTCCATTTTGCTTTCTTTCTTCTCCTCCATTTTGCTTTCTTTAGCAGGAGTAGTCTGAGCGTGGGCAGTGAAGAACAGGCCTGAGAGGGCAAGACCGGCGGCGAGTTTCAGTGTATTGTTCATAATAAGGGTGGTGAAAGAAAAAAGGTGAGAACTTGGTTTCGCCTCAAAGATGAGCTTTTATTTTCATTCCTCAAGTGAAGTCTGCATGAAGGATATAATTATGCTTTCTCCCTTTCGCCTGCTTTCAGGCAAACTTCTCGCCTTTAGCATCTTATTGCTAGGGATTTCTGCCTGCGGCAGTAGCAAATCGGCCTTCACCCAAACCGGTGAGGGCTCGTACTACGCCGATAAGTTCGCGGGCCGGGCTACGGCCAGCGGCGCGCCCTATCGGCCGGGCAAGCTCACCGCCGCTCACAACACCCTGCCCTTCGGCACCAAAATAAAAGTAACGAATGTGCGCAACGGCCATTCGGTGAAAGTGGTCGTTACCGACCGCGGGCCGCATGCCAAAGGCCGTATCGTGGACGTATCGAAGCGCGCGGCCCGCAAGCTCGACCTCATCGACGCCGGCGTGGTACCCGTGAAGCTCAAAGTGCTGCGAATGGGCCCGGCGGCGCACAGGAAATAATATATATTTTATATATAATTCCCATCAAATAAAAGCGGCCCCTGCCGGGTAGCACGGGCCGCTGCATGCCATCTTCGCAGCATGAATATTCGCAAGCAGCTAATTTGGGCTCCGCCGGCCGGGGCCAACCGCTTTACCGCCCTCAACAGCTTTGTGCACGCCGCCGAAGACGAAGGCTGGACCGAGGCCGAGGTGCAGTTCGTCATCGACGAAGTAGTGGAGGCCGCCGACGACGCGGCCGGCCTGGAAGTACTGTTGAGCTACACCCGGCGGCCTTAGCGACCAGCTTTCGCTTTGGCTTTAGCGGCTTCCTTTTCGGCTTTTTCGCGCTCTTTCTCTACTTTTTCACGGGCTTTTTCCAGCTCCTTGCGCTTGCCGGGGTGCTTCAGGTCGTAGGCCACGAGCTTGCGCACGCTGTCGGCTTCCACCATCTCGCGCTTGCTGGTGAGGCGGCCGGTTAGCGACACGTAGTCGCCTTCGGCCATTTGCGAGGTTACGCCTTCCACATTGGTAATCTGACCTTTGGTAGTAATCAAGGTACCGTTCACCAGGCGCTTGTCCTGCTCAATGGGCGCGGTGCGGCCTAGCTCCGTCAGAATAACCTGGCCATTCTGCATAGTCAGGCCATCCTTGGCCATTACCCCGCTCGTTTTGGGGCGGGCAGTGGGCGCAGCACCCGTATGGCGGGGCGCTACCACCCGGCGCGGCGCCACTGAACGGCGCAGGGGGTCGGTAGCTGGCGCGGCGGGCGCGGGCGTAGTAGAGGCGGCCGGGGCAGGCTGCGTCTGGGCCTGGCTCGCACGAGCCAGCAACAGCGCACCACCAAGCAGCAGAACTTGCGTAACTACTTTCATCGGATTTAAGAAGTATTGTAGGAGAAAAAAGGTAGTATGGGCGGGCAAACAGGAAAAGTGCCACACTGCGCAACGCAGCAGCTAAGTACGTTTTTTAGTTGCGGCCGGCTTTTACCAGAATACCAAAAAGATGCTGGCTATTTGCAAAATGCAAATTTACTCCACACTCCACACTTTTGCGAGCCCCAACACAACCAGCCTCGCCTACGTTCAACTAAGGCAGCGGTCACGTACCTTGTCCTGACCTTGCTTTCCCTCTAAAATGGACTATAAAGACTATTATAAAGTATTGGGCGTTGAAAAAACGGCAACGACCGAGCAGATTAAAAAAGCCTACCGCAAGCTGGCCCGGCAGTATCATCCCGATGTGAATCCGAACGACGCCACGGCCGAGCAAAAATTTAAAGAAGCCAATGAAGCCAACGAGGTGCTTTCGGACCCCGAAAAGCGCCAGAAATACGACCAGCTGGGGGCCGACTACCAGCGTTACCAGCAGGCGGGCGGTGGGCGCGGCCAGGGCACCGGCGGCTTCGACTGGAACCAGTATGCGGCGGGTGGCGGGGCCGGAGGCTTCGGCGGCAGCCAGTTTGGGGGCGAGGGCGAAGATTTTTCTGATTTCTTCAGCTCGCTGTTTGGCGGTATGGGCGGCGGGCGCAGCGGCCGGCCCGGCGCGGGCTCCGACTACCAGGCCGAACTGGAGCTGACGCTGGCCGAGGCTTACGAGGGCGGGCCGCGCACGATTACTGTTAACGGGCGCAATCTGCGCCTTACCATTCAGCCAGGCGTGGCCGACGGGCAAACCATCCGGCTGCGCGACCAAGGAGCACCCGGCCGCAACGGCGGCCCCAATGGCTCGCTGCTCATCACCTTTCGGATTGCCCCGATGCCCACTATGCCCGCACCGGCGACGACCTTACCCAGGATGTGCCCGTGCCGCTTTATCGGGCCCTGCTCGGCGGTGAGCAAACGGTTGAGACGCTCGGTGGACCGGTCAAAATCAAGCTTAAGCCCGAAACGGCCAACGGCAGCCGCCTGCGCCTGCGCGGCAAAGGCTTTCCGGTATACCGCGAGGCCGGCAAGTTTGGCGACCTCTACCTGCGCCTGAACGTGCAGCTGCCCACCAACCTTACCGACGAGGAACGGGCGCTCATTCAGCAGCTGGCCAAGCTGCGGGCTATAGAATAGGTTTTACTATATATTATCAAGCTGCCTGTTTACAGAAGCCATTCCGACAATCAGCCACCGACACCTAGCAACTCTATGGAAACCCGCGTTTTGCTCCTTACTTATCAGGAATGTGACGCTCGCTATGGCCTGGGCCGCACCGAGCTGCGCCAGTTCGTGGAGCTGGGCCTGCTGCGTCCGGCCCCAGCCCCGACACTCTCGAAGTAGAGGAACCCGACGAGCTGCTGCCCCGGCTGGCGCGCCTGCACCACGGCCTGGGCCTGGCTCCCGAAGCCATCGACCTGGTGCTGCTCATGCGCCAGCGCCTGCTAGGCCTGCAAGCCGCCTTAGCCCGCGAAACCACCCGCGCCCGCGAACTTGAGCATTTCCTGCGCGGCCTGGGGCCAATAGAGGAATTGTAGTCGCCAGACCCCTGACTTCAAAATGGCTACCCAGGCGCTTAATCGCGCTTGAAAACCGTCTGGTTTTTACCGCGCTTCATCACCAGGGTATTGGGCGGCGGCCGGCGTACTAGGCGAAACTTCAGCACTGTACCAGCGGCGTACGCCGTACCATCGTTAGGCGGCAGCTCCAGGCGGTAGGCAGTGCTACCAGGCGGGCAAGCCTGCCGCCAGGTTACAAAGCCCAGGCTTTCTACACTTATCTGGGCTGTGCTAGGCGGCACTCGCAGGCTGGCCCGCCCGGCGGCGTTGCTGCTTACGGCTGCTACCGGCTTACCCTTTTCGTCACGGGCAGCAATAGTGGCACCTGATACCGGAGCTGCTTCGGCCGTACCAACTACCGGGCGGCCCAGTATGGTGAATGTCAGTAAAAGCGAATCGGGCGGCAAAGCGAGCTGCTGGGCCTGCACCCCAACAACTATGGGTGGAGATTCCTGAAACTGCAGAAGCAGCTTAGTGCCAGTGAGCTGGTACGTGCCGGTGCCGTAGCGGCCGCTATTGATATCGTCGCTCCATCGGCTGTAGGCAAACGTATGGTTGCTGGCTATTTGCAGCGTTTTACCTTCCCACATGATGACGCCCAGTCCGCGCGTTTCGCTATAACTGCCGGGTGGGAGGCGCACCGAAGTACAGCCGACTGCGCCAATGACTAGCAGTAGGGCCAGCAACCGGCATTGGGCAAAGCAAGGGGAAAGGCCGGACATATTGTAAATATAATAAACCCTATGCATTATACCAATGCTAGGTCCGCTAGCCTACGTGGCGCTCACGGCCAGCGCCAGCAGCAGGCCGCCCAGCGTAGCGCCTAGCTTGGGCCAGTTGAGGCGGTGCTCGGGGCTGGTTTCAAACAGGATAGTAGTCGAAACGTGCAGAAACGTGCCGGCCACGAAGCCCAGTAGCGCCGCATAAATACCACTACCCAGCAATTGCTGCAACACTATATAATTGCTGAATACCAGCCCGGCGGGCGAGGCCAGTGCAAACACCAGCAGCCACGGCCACGCCCGCCGCAGTGAGCCCAGCCGCAGGCGCAGCAGCGTAGCCAGGGCTACCGCGGCCGGCACATGGTGCAGCGCAATGCCCAGCACCAGCGCGTAAAAGTGCTGCCCTACTTCGCCGCTGCCGGCCCCGCGCACCAGAATACTGCCCTCCAGCAGGGAGTGCACCACCAGTGCCAGCACCAGCAGCAGCGGCACGCGGCCCCGCTCCGTGGCATCCGGCGCATGCACATGGCCGTGCTCGATGCCCTGTGAAAGCACTTCCAGCAGCAGCTGGCCAAAAAAGCCCGCCAGCACCCAGTAGCCCACGCGCTGCGGCGCCTCGGGCAGCAGCGTCAGGGCCTCGGGCAGTAAATGCGTGATGGTGAGCGTGAACAGATAGGCCCGCTGAAGGCCAGCAGGGGCTTAATCCACTGCCCGGTGCGCACGGCAGGCACCAGGCTTACCATTGCGCCAGCCACCAGTACGGTGGCCGCTAATAAAAGTACTGCAATCCACATAGAGCTATTAAACAGAAATTCTTGCAGCAATGTTGCGAATAAATTCGCAACATTGCTGCAAGAATTTCTGCCGGGCAATGGCAAACTGCCGGCGCAGGCTTAGCAGTTGACTGGCTTACTGCGCCGGAGCATTAGCCGGGCCCTCACCGGGGTTAGGATTAAAGCTTGGGTTGGCTCGGCGGGTAGCTTCGCTACCACCTTTTTTCACGGCAGTACCTTCCTGAGTGTCGGCCGTCATGGCGGCAGCAGGGGCCGGCGGAGCCTGCTTTTCAAGGTCCGTACCCGAGCTAACGGGGCGGCTGATAGCTCCACCCTTTTCCTGGTTGGGCGCATAGTCCGTATTCTGGTCGAAGTTGTCGCTGACGCGGGTTCCGGGAGGAACCAGGTCGAGCGATACCTTATTCTCGGGCGCCAGTCAGACGGCTCACTGCTGCACGAGGCAAGTAGCAGAACGGCAGCGGCGGGAGCCAGGTAGGAAAGCAGCTTTTTCATACGGTGAAAATTCTTACGGAAACTAAAGATTGTAACGTCAAAAGGGCCTGTATACGGTCGTTATCAAGCCGTGGTGGTATCAACCAGCAGACCTTTGCGGCGCAGCAGCGCCTCAAAAAGCTTGCGGTCGTTGTCGTTGTTGAACAAACGCAGCGGCAAATGTAGAAACACCGGCACGTCAAACGTGCTGGCAATCCAGCGGCGCCACGTAGCCAGCTCGGCAGGTGGCGCGGCGGGCTTTAAATAGAGTAGAAAGGCATCCGGGTCGCGGCGCACCCGCCCAATCTGGTCCCAGGGCAATGCCATGGCCCGCTGCTCACTCTGGCGCAGAATGAGCTGGCGCTGGTCGGCCTCGTAGTTCATGCGCTCAAACAAGGGCTTGCTTTGCTCCATCTGCGTTACGCCGGTTACCAGCGACGAGCGCACCAGCACAAACAGAGCGGCCAGCACCACGCCCAGCAGCAGCCACCACCACGAATGCCAGATGGCCGCCGGCAGCACGCCTAGCGCAAACGGAATAAGGGCATACCACCACTGCTTGCGCCACACCTCGCCCATCGCAATCCGGGTATAGGTATTGGGGTCAAATTGGTATTTCTTGGTCTTGATGGTGCCGGGCAAAGACTGCGGCGCCTGTTGCTGGCGATAGCCACTGCCACCGCCGCGCTGGTTGGGTTGATTCATATATAATGGTTAATTTAATACTGGCTAATGGTCAATTATGGGCAAGGGATACGTCGAATATCAAAGAATTAATCATTGACCAGTAAGCAATTAATTATTACCTTAATAAGCTTTCAGGCTCAGGTCCAGAATGCTGGCCGAGTGCGTGAGCGCCCCGACCGAGATATAATCGACGCCCGTAGCCGCTACTTCGGCAATGGTTTGCTCGGTGATGCCGCCGCTGGCCTCGAGGGGCAGGCGGCCGGCTACCAGCGCCACAGCCTCTCGCAGTGCCGGGGCGGCATGTTATCAAGCATAATGCGGTCGATACCGCCAGCGGCCAGGGCCTGCTCTACCTCGGTCAGGGTGCGGGTTTCGACGACGATGGGCAGCTGGCGGCCGGTGCGCCGCAGGTAGTCGTGCGTGGCGGCAATGGCCGCAGCTACGCCGCCCGCATAGTCGACGTGGTTGTCCTTGAGCATTATCATGTCGAACAGCCCGTAGCGGTGGTTGACCCCGCCGCCAATGAGCACGGCCCATTTCTCGCAGATACGAAAGTTGGGCGTCGTCTTGCGCGTGTCGAGCAGGCGCGCTTTGGTGCCGGCCAGCTGCGCCGTCAGGTTTGCCGTGCAGGTGGCAATGCCGCTCATTCGCTGCATACAGTTGAGCACCAGGCGCTCAGCGGTCAGAATACTGCGGGCCGGGCCCTCCACGGTAAAGGCAATATCGCCGTGGCGCACCCGCGCGCCATCTTCGAGCTGCACAGTGAGGGTAAGGCCGGCATCTACCTGCCTGAAAATCAGCTCTGCGAGCTGCACGCCAGCCAGTACGCCTTCGGCTTTCACCAGTAGCTTGGCGCGGTTGCGGGCCTCGGCCGGAATGGCGGCCAGGGCCGAGTGGTCCCCATCGCCGACATCCTCGGCCAGGGCCGTGCGGATAAACGTGGTGAGCGCTTCGGGCGTGAGGTAAGGGGCGGTAGTAGCTGACACTCCGCAAAGGTACGCCGGCCGGCCGGCGCATAAAAAACCCCGGTTGCCAGCAGCAACCAGGGAAAGTACGATTATTCTTTTGTGAAGTCGAGTGTATCTATCATGGGCGTGCTCTGCTTGGGCTTGAGCTTGATAAACACCTGATAGTTGCCATTGCGGCCTACGTAGTGGCCGATAGCGTACGGAATACCTTCGTTGCTGGCTCCCTGATGCACAATATCGAAGCTGGCCGGCGGGTTCTTGGTGAAGAAATTCTTCATAACCAATTCGGTTTGCGTGGCATTGTAGCTCTGCTTGTCGCCATCGAAGCCCACTTCCACGGAAGGGGCCAGGTATTGCGCCAGGCTACGCGACGAGCCGCTGGCAATAGCCGAGCGCACGGCGGGCAGCTGGTCGGCTGCCTGCGCCTTGCCACTCAGCACAAAGGCCATAAACAGGAAGCTAGCTAAAAATACTTTTGTAAAAATTACTTTCATAAAAACAAGCTTCGCGAGCAGGTCGGAGGCGCTTGGTGAACAATAAGCCAAAACTATGCCAGCCGCAGCTATTTTGAAGACATTCTGAAGTTGTAAGCATTGGCCGGCCCTACTACGGTAAGAAGAGGCATTAGGGTGCGGGGCGTACTTTTGCTGGCATGAACAAGCAGGTCCTTTTAGTTATTCTGGATGGGTGGGGCATCGCCCGAACGCAGAAGTTTCGGCCGTTGATAAGGCACAGACGCCTTATTTTCATGAGTTGTTGCAGCGCTTTCCGCACAGCACGCTGCAAGCCTCGGGCGAGGCTGTGGGGCTGCCGGAAGGCCAGATGGGCAATTCCGAAGTAGGCCATATGAATATTGGCGCGGGCCGCGTGGTAGACCAGGAGCTGGTGCGCATCGGCAAGGCCATTCGGGAGCGCAAGCTGGGCCAGGTACCCGCCCTGAAAGAAGCGCTGGACTATGCCCGCCTCAACAATAAACCACTGCACCTGATTGGCTTACTTTCGGACGGTGGTGTGCATTCGCACATCGAGCACGTAAAGGCGCTGTGTACCATTGCCCACGAGGCCGATGTGCACAAGGTATTTGTGCACGCCTTTACCGATGGCCGCGACACCGACCCCAAGAGCGGCGTGCACTTTGTGAACGACCTGGAGCAGTACAACGAGCGCACGGGCGCCAAAATAGCGTCTATTGTGGGGCGCTACTACGCCATGGACCGCGACCAGCGCTGGGAGCGCGTCAAAATCGCCTACGACCTGCTGGTAAACGGCGTGGGCACGCCTTCGCAAAACCTGATTCAAAGCGTTCAGGAGCAGTATAAAGAAGGGGTTACCGATGAGTTTTTGAAACCCATTATAAAGGTGGGTGCCGACGGGCAACCGCTGGCCACTATTCAGGAGGGCGACGTGGTGCTGTGCTTTAACTTTCGCACCGACCGGGGCCGCGAAATCACGGAGGCGCTCACGCAGCAGGATTTCAACGCCTACCAGATGCACCGCCTGAACCTGCATTACCTCACCATGACGAGCTACGATGCAACGTTTGTGGGCGTAACGCCGATTTTTGAGAAAGACAACCTCGATAACACACTGGGCGAAGTGCTGGCGGCGCATCATAAAACGCAGATTCGCATGGCCGAAACGGAAAAGTATCCGCACGTAACCTTCTTTTTCTCGGGCGGGCGCGAAAAGGAGTTTGCCGGCGAGTCGCGCATCCTGCGGGCCTCGCCCAAAGTGGCGACCTACGACCTCGCTCCCGAGATGAGCGCCTACGAGTTGCGCGACGCGCTGGTGCCCGAGCTGCAAGCCAACTCGGCCGATTTTATCGTCATCAACTTCGCCAATCCTGACATGGTGGGCCACACCGGCGTGTTTGAGGCCGTGGTACGCGCCGTGGAAACGGCCGATACCTGCGCGCATGATGTGGTAGAGGCCGCGCTGGCGGCCGGCTACGCTACCATCGTGATTGCCGACCACGGCAATGCCGAGTTTATGCGCAACGAGGATGGCTCGCCCAACACGGCCCACACTACCAACCTGGTACCCTGCATCCTGGCCGACAACAGCTACCACGGCACCCTGGCCAGCGGCAAGCTCGGTGACATTGCCCCAACCATTCTGGAGCTAATGGGGGTGCCTCAGCCTGCTGATATGACCGGCCAGAGCTTATTGCGGCCGTAACAAACGGGCGACTTTTTTATTTTACGCAGCATCCCGCCGTGTTGAAACGCTGCGTTTGGCGGCGGTCTTCACGGCGGGATACTTCATTCTATGAGTTGTAAAACGAGCTTCTTTTTTGCTGCTGGCTGCTTGCTGGTGCTGGCCGGCTGCGGCCAGGGCACCACGGCTACTGAGGAAGCCGCACCGGGAGCGGCCCACCTGAAGGGGCCTTATTTTGATATGCGCGGCCTGCTCGATGCGCAGGCCAGGCAGCTGGCCACCCAGCGCCGGGGCGTACAAAAGCAGGTGAGCCTGCGCGGGGGCGCCACCGAAACCGTGCAGGTGCCTGGGGTAAAATGGGCCGATGAGCTTCAGATTTTTTACCAGGCCGACATCAATAAAGCTGCCCTGCGTGGGGCGTACGCCGTCGATTCGGCCAGCCTGCCGGGTGGCGAGATGCGCCATAGCTACCAGCTGCGGCCGGGCCATGACAACGCGCCCGTGCTGCGCCTCGACGTAACGAGCCGGGCCGGGCAGCCCCAGGCCATTCGGGCTACGCTGCGGCAGGATAATGCGTTGTTTTTCGGGCAAAAAGACCTGCGGCTGACGTTGAAAAATGGTCAGCTGAGCCAGTACAGCGCCCAGGGAGTGCAAAAGCTGCTGCTGTTCGACACCTTGCGCTACCAGACGGCGGCACGGGTGCTTTAGCGACGCGCTTGAGCTATTGCTTAGTGAGCTGGCCCGACTGCGCCGGCTACTCTCCGAGCAGCGTGGCAACTACCCAGCGGCGGCCACCGTGGCGGCGGTGCTCGCCCAGGCATAGGCCTTGCCAGGTGCCCAGCAGCAGCCGGCCATCGGCGATGGGCACCGTAACGGAGTTCCCCAGCAGGGCGGCCTTCAGGTGGGCCGTCATGTCGTCGGGACCTTCGAGGGTGTGCTGAAAGTACGGCGCGTTATCGGGGGCCAGGCGGCGGAAATACTCCTGAAAATCGCGCCGCACGGTAGGGTCGGCATTTTCGGTAATGAACAAACTGGCCGAGGTGTGCTGAATAAAAAAGTTGGCGGTGCCCACGCGCATCGTCTCCAGCTCGGGCAGCTCACTCAGCAGCAGGTCGGTGATGAGGTGAAAGCCTTCGGCCACGGCCGGCAATCGCAGCCTTTTCTGAATATATTTCATACCCAATATTTAACCTGCTTACTTGGTAGCCCGGTAGGCTCCAAGGTCGGGCGTGCTGGCGTTGCGGAGTAGGTTTAGCAAGTCGCGGGCGATAAGCGACGGCGCGGCATTTTTGCTGGCCAGTGCAGGAGAACCTGTGCCCAGGCGATAGTCGTTGCTGGATACCGTATTGATTCTCACAAACATCGGGTCCTTATTCAGAACATTACCCAGCCCAGCCTGGGCCAGACCAGGCGCATTAGCAGCATCGGTGCTGGCTTTGTAAAGCTGGGTTTTCAGCAGGGAGTTTTTAATAGTTACCGCCGCTTTGTAATCAGCGTAGTTTTCCAGAAACAGCTCATCGTCGATGGAGCCCCACACGATAGAGTTAAGTACCGTAAGCGTTTGCCCATTGGTATATTTTACGGTACCATCCAGCGACATATTGGTAAAAGCCAGCGAGGCGGTTTTGCGAACTGCCTCCACCGCCGGATAATTAGCTATCGTGCAATAATTCATCGCGATAGCGCTGGCACCATAGCCGAGCACGGTATACTCGTAGCAGTCCGACAGCAGCGTATTTTCCAGCGTCACGTCGCCCGATACACTTAGCACGCCCGCGCCTGACAGGCCCAGGTTGCTAGCCGCGGCTGCGGCACTTACCCCGGAACCGGAGATGTAGCGGATGACCGAGTTCTGAATCGTCACATCGGGCCGAAAGCTTTGGCTCTGCGGCGTTGGATTATACAGGAAAGCGCCAAAAGTCGCATTCTGAATGAGGGCGTAGCGGATGACATTGCCCCGGCTGCTGGCATCAAACTCGATACCTGTCCACTGGCCGGGCGCGGTGGCATACTGGGTTTCGCCGCTCCGGTCGCCCATAAAGCGCACGATGTTGGCGTTGGTCGCCTTCACCGTGTCGGTGGGGCCGGTACCGGGGTATAGTCGGCAGTGCTGTTTACCAGCAGCGTACCCTGCACTACCAGCCGGGCCCCGGCGTGGGCGTAGATGCGCGTACCGGGCTTGATACGCAGCGTGCAGTTGGCGGGCACTACCACCAGGCCATACAGCACGTGGGGCCGGTCGTTGGTCCACACCTCACCGCAGGGCAGCGTGGCATCCTGGTGCAGGTAGATATTCTGGCCGAATGAGCGCAGCAGCACGTGCTGGTCCTGGCCGTTGGTGCGGAAGTTCAGGTTTTCCTGCACCACCAGGTTTTTGGCCAAGCCGTTCTGGCCGTTATCCTTGAGCAGCGCCCGCACCAGGATAAGCAGACTATCGTTGCCCCGAATAAACAGGTTGGTAGCCGTCTGCTTCAGGTCGCCGTTGATGAGGAGCGTGTAAGGTGAAGTGGCCGGGCTGTCGAGGCTCACCAGGTCTACGTTTACCGCTTTGGGGTTGCGGTTGTACACCCACAGTCGCTTAGTGACCGTGCGGATGGTGGTAAAAACCGTGTCGAACTTCACCGTATCGGCCGAAAAAGCCAGCCCGCCGGTGGTTTGCAGCTCTTCCTCGCGCGGCTTGCAGCCGGAGATAGTCAGGCTGGCAATACCGCTAAGCAGCAGGAAGACGGGCAGTAGGTAGCGAATTTTAAGCACGATAGGGTAACGCGGAAAAGTCGTCTATCATTGCGAGCGCAGCGAAGCAATCGCATCAGAACAAGCTAGGCGAACGACTGGCGCGGCGTTCGTTCGGGGCGATTGCTTCGCTGCGCTCGCAATGACAGACGACTTTTCGTTTTTACGATACGCCTACTTTCAGGCGCTCGGCACTTTCGGCCAGGCGCAGCTGCTCCACAAAGTCGTCGATGTTGCCATCCATCACGTTGGGCAGGTTGTGCACGGTGTAGCCAATGCGGTGGTCGGTCACGCGGCCCTGCGGGTAGTTGTAAGTCCGGATTTTATCGGAGCGGTCGCCGCCGCCAATCATGCTCTTACGGATAGCGCCTTCGGCTTCGTTTTTCTTGGCCAGCTCTATCTCGAAAATGCGCGAGCGCAGCACGGCCAGCGCTTTATCAAAGTTTTTGAGCTGCGATTTCTGGTCCTGGCACTGGGCCACGATGCCGGTGGGCAAGTGCGTGAGGCGCACGGCCGAGTAAGTCGTGTTGACCGACTGCCCGCCGGGGCCGGAGGACATGAACAGGTCCTTACGAATATCATTCATATCCAGGTCGATATCAAATTCCTCCGCCTCCGGCATCACCACGATTGAGGCTACCGAGGTATGGATACGGCCCTGGGTTTCGGTGGCTGGCACGCGTTGTACGCGGTGCACGCCCGATTCAAATTTGAGCTTGCCGTACACATCTTCGCCCTTCACGGCCAGCACAATTTCCTTGTAGCCGCCGGCGGTGCCTTCCATGGCATCTACCAGTTCCATTTTCCAGCCCTGCTTTTCGGCAAAGCGCAGGTACATGCGCTGCAAGTCGCCGGCAAAAAGCGAGGCTTCGTCGCCACCCGCTCCGGCCCGGATTTCCATAATAACGTCTTTGGAATCGTTGGGGTCTTTCGGAATCAGCAATTCCTTGATGGCTACCTCCATGCGGTCGGCCTCGGGCAGCAGCTCGTCGAGCTCAGCCTTGGCCATCTCCCGAAAATCCTCATCCTTTTCGGTCGACACGACCTGACGCGCCCCTTCTATATTACTGAGCACCTGCTGGTAGGCACGGTACGCTGTCACAATTTTACCTAGTTCCTTGTACTCCTTATTAAGGGACTTGAAGCGCTTCATGTCGCTCATCACCTCGGGCTGCATCAGCTCGTGGTTCACGGTTTCGTAGCGCTCGCGGATGGCTTCGAGTTTATCCAGCATTTTGTGGTCGGAAAAAAATAGTCAGTAGTTTGCAAAGATACGGCTTGGTAACAACGTCCTTTGCGGTCGGCGTTCCGCGCCACTTCTTCACGCTGGCCTGGGGTTGCCCTTCCCACCCTCACCAGGCCCTCTCCTACTGCGCGGCCGGTTGCGGCTAGCCGGGCTTTCGACACCTGTTTCGTATGCAAGTATTGAAGTTCGGGGCACGTCGGTGGCCTCTGCCGAAAACATCGGGAAGGTAATCGCCATCGTGACGAGCGCGCTGGCCCAGGGGCCGGTGGGGCTGGTCGTGTCGGCGCTGGGCGGCACTACCGACGCCCTTATCAGCATCGGCCGCACGGCGGCGGCCGGCAACGAGGCTTTCCGCACCACGCTGCGGCAGCTTGAAACCCGCCACCTCACCGCCGCCGAAGCGCTACTGCCCACCACCGAGGCGCAGGCCGCTATCCAGCCCTGGCTCACCG
Source organism: Hymenobacter sp. BRD67 (assembly GCF_013256425.1). Lineage (GTDB taxonomy): Bacteria > Bacteroidota > Bacteroidia > Cytophagales > Hymenobacteraceae > Hymenobacter. The sequence continues at coordinate 4,341,072 of NZ_CP053904.1, read as the reverse complement.
CCCGGTTTACCGAGCTGGCGCTGCTGGCCGACGGCATTTTTGCGCTGAGCGAGCTCTCGCCGCGCACCCTGGATAGGCTGATGAGCTACGGCGAGCTGCTGTCGTCGCGCCTTGTGGTGGCCGCTTTCCAGGCGCGCGGCATTGCCGCCGTGTGGGCCGACAGCCGGCAGCTCATCCGCACCAACTCACGCTTCGGCATAGCGCAGGTAGACGAAGAAATCACCCAGCGCCAGGTCACGTATTTTCAGCAGGAAAACCCGGCCAGCTTGTGGGTAGCGCCCGGCTTTATCGCTGCCGATGCCGAAGGCCACACTACCACGCTGGGCCGCGGTGGCTCCGACTACACGGCCGCCATCCTGGCCGCCGCGCTGGGCGCCGGGAAGCTCGAAATCTGGACCGACGTGAGCGGCATGCTCACCGCCGACCCGCGCCTGGTGCGCTCGGCGCGGCCTATTCCGCGCATCAGCTACGAGGAGGCAATGGAGCTCTCGCACTTCGGGGCCAAGGTGCTGTACGCGCCCACGGTGCAGCCGGTACGCCGGCGCGGCATCCCGCTGTGGATTAAAAACACCTTCGCACCCCAGGACTACGGCACGCTGGTGGAAGTGGCCCCGCCGCGCAGCATCGGCGTGGTGCGCGGGCTGTCGAGCATCAGCCACCTGGCGCTGCTCAACCTGGAGGGCAGCGGCATGGTGGGCGTGCCGGGCTTTGCGGCGCGGCTGTTTGCGGCGCTGGCGCGGGCGCGACTCAACGTGGTGCTCATCACCCAAAGCTCGTCGGAGCACTCCATCTGCGTGGGAGTGAGCGAGGGCGACGTGCCGGCTGCGCAAGAAGTGGTGAACGAGGAGTTTGCCGGTGAAATCGCGGCCGGGCGCCTGGAGCCGCTGCGGCCCGAAACGGGACTAGCCATCGTGGCGCTGGTGGGCGACAACATGCGCAACCACCCTGGCATCAGCGGGCGCTTGTTTAGCGCGCTGGGGCACAATGGGGTGAATATCCGGGCCATCGCGCAGGGCGCGAGCGAGCGCAACATCTCGACCGTCATTCGGGCCGACGATGTGCGTAAGGCTATCAACGTGCTGCACGAGGAGTTTTTTGAGGCGACGCATAAGCAGGTGAATTTGTTTATTCTGGGTCCTGGCAACGTGGGCGGCAAACTGCTGGGCCAGCTCACGCAGCAGCAGGGGTACTTGCGCGACAAGCTGGGCCTTGACCTGCGCGTGGTGGCCATTGCCAACAGCCGCCACTGCCTCGTCAGCGACGAGGGCGGCCTCGACCTGCGCACCTGGCCCGAAGATTTAGATAAAGCTTCTAAGCTCTCGCTTGCTGAGCTGACGCAGCTCATTATTGACAAGAATCTTAGAAACTCTATATTTGTCGACGTAACGGCCAACCCGGCTGCCGCCGGCCAGTACGCGCCGCTGCTGGCCCGGAGCGTAGCCGTGGTGGCCTGCAATAAAATCGCGGCTTCGGCCGACTATGCGAGCTACCGCCAGCTTAAGCAGCTGGCCCAGGATTTCAACACCAAGTACCTATTTGAAACGAACGTGGGCGCGGCGCTGCCCGTCATCGGTACGCTCGGCGACCTTACCCGCAGCGGCGACGTGGTGCGCCGAATGCAGGCCGTGCTCTCGGGCACGCTCAACTTCGTGTTTAACAACTACGACGGCACCCGGCCCTTTGCCGAGGTGGTGGCCCAGGCCCAGGCCGAGGGCTATACCGAGCCCGACCCGCGCCTCGACCTCAACGGCTCGGACGTGGCCCGCAAAATCCTCATCCTGGCGCGCGAAGCCGGCGAAAAACTGGAAATGAGCGACGTAGCCAACGAAAGCTTCCTGCCCGCGAGCTGCCTCGAAGGCGACGTGGCGGCCTTTTACAAGCAGCTAGCCGTGCACGAGGCGCACTTCCGCTCCCTCTACGATGCAGCCGCTGGCCAGGGCAAGCGCCTCAAGTTTGTGGCCCAGTACGCCGACGGCCAGGCCTCGGTGGGCTTGCAGCAGATTGCGCCCGGCCACGACCTCTACGAGTTGCGCGGCAAAGACAACGTAGTGCTTTTTTACACCGACCGCTACCCCGAGCAGCCGCTGGTGGTGAAGGGTGCGGGGGCAGGAGCCGTGGTCACGGCCAGCGGCGTGTTTGCGGATATTATCCGGGCCAGTAACATTTAACAATTATCAATTAATGGGCTGTTATAGCGGCGGCTTCGGTTATGATTGGGGGTAAGCCGAAGGTACTTTATGAAAAGGCCTATGCCTTTGGGGTGCGCGTAGTGTGGGCCTACCAATTCCTTTCGCAAGAAAAGCGGGAGTACGTGCTCTCAAAGCAACTCCTACGCTGTGGCGCCAGCATAGACGCGAACATAGCCGAAGCCAACGGCGCACTGTTCAGATGCAGAATTTTCGGCTAGAATCTCCATCAGCTACAAGGAGTGCTTGGAAACCAAATACTGGCTGCGCTTGCTACATGACACTGATTATCTGACAGTAATCATGTTCAAAAGCCTGCACAGCGATGCCGACGAACTAGGCAAAATGCTTTTTACTATCCTGCGTTCCACCAATCGTCTAAAAAGCCCAAACCGCCAACAGCCCAACGACTGTTAATTGTTAAATGTGAAATGTTAAATGAAGTAACCGTTCAGGCCCCGCCACCATTGCCAATGTCGGCTGCGGCTTCGACGTGCTGGGCCTGTGCCTCACTGCGCCCTACGACACCGTGCGCCTAACGCGCCGCGACCAGCCGGGCCTGACCATCCGGCACCTCGACGACTACAACCTGCCCACCGACCCCAGCCGCAACGTGGCCGGCGCGGCGCTGCTGGCGCTGCTGCGCGCCGTGCCCGAGCCGCTGGGCTTTGAGGTGGAGATTACCAAGGGTATCCGGCCGGGCAGCGGCATTGGCAGCAGCGCGGCCAGCGCGGCGGGCGCCGTGGTGGCCGCCAACGCCTTGCTGGGCAACCGATTCAGCCCCACGGAGCTGATTGACCTGGCCATGTACGGCGAGGCCGTGGCGTCGGGGGTGCGCCACGCCGACAACATAGCACCTGCCATATATGGTGGCTTCACCCTGGTGCGGGCCGTGCTGCCCACGCTCGACGTGGTAGCCCTGCCGGCCCCGCCGCTGTGGGTGGCGGTGGTGCACCCGCAGTTTGAGGTGAAAACCAAGGAGGCCCGCGCCGTGCTGCCCGCTACCGTGCCCCTGGCCCTGGCCGTGCGCCAGTGGGCCAATGTGGGCGGCTTGGTGGCCGGGTTACTTACCCACGACTGCGCGCTCATCAGCCGGGCGATTGAGGACTACGTCGTGGAGCCGGCGCGGGCCTCGCTCATCCCCGGCCTGGGCGAAGCCAAGCGGCTGGCCCTGGCCGCCGGCGCGCTGGGCGGCGGCATCTCGGGTTCGGGACCGTCAATTTTTATGCTGAATAAAACCGAAGCTACCGCCCACGCCGCCGCCGAAGCGCTGGGTAGCGTGTACCGCAAAATGGGCATCGACTTCCACCTGCACGTGGGGCCGATAGCCAGCCAGGGCGCGCGGGTAGTAGCTTAAATGTGAAAATATAGTAAATGTGAAAATGTGGCTGACATACACCTGCACCTCAAAAACTAGTCGCCTTTGAGGTTTAGCCAACGCCCTAATTTTCACATCCAGCACATTTTCACACCTCCACATTCTACATTATGCTTTACTACAGCCTCAGCCGCCAGTCGCCGCCCGTTGATTTTCGCGCGGCAACCATTGCCGGGCAGGCTCCCGACGGCGGCCTGTACTTCCCCGAAGCCATCCCACAGTTTTCGGCTGACTTTCTGCAGAGCCTGTCGGCCCGCTCGCGGGCCGACATCGCCTACACCGTCATGCAGCCCTACGTAGGCACTACCATCCCGGAGGCCGACCTGCGCCGCATCTGCGCCGAAACGGTTGATTTTGACTTTCCGCTGGTGCCAGTGGCGGAGCGCATTGGGGCGCTAGAGCTCTTTCATGGCCCCACGCTGGCGTTTAAAGACGTGGGAGCGCGGTTCATGAGCCGCTGCCTGGGCTACTTTTCGCGGGGCGAAACCAAGTCGGTGACGGTGCTGGTGGCCACCTCCGGCGATACGGGCGGGGCCGTGGCGCACGGCTTTCTGGGCGTACCGGGCGTGGAGGTGGTTATTCTTTACCCGGCGGGCCGGGTGAGCCCGCTGCAGGAATTGCAGCTCACCACGCTGGGCCATAATATTACGGCCCTCGAAGTGCAGGGCAATTTCGACGACTGCCAACGTCTGGTAAAGCAGGCATTTCGGGATGAGGAGCTGACCCGCCGCTGCCCGCTTACGTCGGCCAACTCAATTAATGTGGCGCGCTGGCTGCCGCAGCAGCTCTACTATCTTTTTGCCCTGCAGCAATGGCAGCCCGCCGCCCCCCGGTGGTAGCAGTGCCCAGCGGTAACTTCGGCAACCTTTGCGCCGGCCTGCTGGCCCACGCCTCGGGGCTTCCGGTGGGCCATTTTATCGCGGCCTGCAATGCCAACGACGCCGGGGCCGAATATCTGCGCACTGCGATATTTACACCCCGACCCGCCGTCGCGACTATCTCTAACGCGATGGACGTTGGCCACCCCAGCAATTTTGTCCGGATTCTCGAGCTGTTTAAGCATGAGCACGCCGCCCTGAGCCAGCTGCTGAGCGGCTACACGGTGAGCGATGCCGACACCCGCGCCACCATTCGGCGGGTGGAAGCCGAGCACCACTATCTGCTCGACCCGCACGGCGCGGTGGCCTTTTTTGCGCTGGAAAAATACCTGGCCGAGTACCCGGCCGCCGCGGGCTTTCTGCTGGCGACGGCGCACCCGGTAAAATTCCCGGAAGTAGTTGAGCCGCTCATTGGCCGCAAAATCGACCTGCCGGATTCTTTGCATTATTTACTGGAAAAGCCCAAGCACAGTGTTTTGCTGCCCCCAGCTACGCGGCGCTGCGCGGCTGGCTGCTGCGCTAGCGCAACCTTCAACCTGCCAAAGCAGTTGCCGCAGTATGGTTGTGTCGAAACTCAAGCTCCTTCTCCCCTTCTTTCTGATACTGGCGGCCTGCCGGCCCGACCAGGTAAAGCATCTGCCCGGCACCAAGCAGATAGCCGAGGAAACTGCCAACTGGGAGGCTATCCGTATTACACCCACCGACTTGCTGCACGCCACGCGCTGGGCCGGCGACTCGCTCACGGCCTACGCCGATACGCTGCTGCGCCGCACCCTGGCCCGCGAATTGAAGAAGGGCGGCTTGGCCCAGGCTGCTAATTTTTGCCGGCCACAAAGCTACCCGCAGGTCGATTCGATGGCCCGCAAGTGGCAAGCCCGCCCGCGCCGGGCCGAATGGCAGACGAGTACAGCGCCTGCGGCTGCCATTGCCGCGGCGGGCCTGCGCCCCGACACCATGCGCCTGATTGGCCGCCCCGCCGTCGATACGTTTTTCTACCAGCGGCCCATCACTCTGAACAATAACCTGTGCCTGCGCTGCCACGGCCAGCCCGGCCGCGACCTCTCCGCGGCCGAAGCGGCCCTGCTGCAACAGCAGCACCCCGGCCTGAAATCGGTAGGCCGCCAGCCGGCCCAGGTGCTGGGAGCGTGGCAGCTTACCCTGGAGCGCAGTGGCGTGGCGGAGTTTTATACCATGAAAACCCGCAAGAAGTGGAAAGAGCACAAGATGCCCAAGCTGTTTTAGTCGGGTATCACTACAAAGTAATTCTTACTTTCGCAGCCTCTCTTAGGCAGCTCTATGTCAGCAAACATTGATTTCGAGCTGCTTCTATCTTTCCCTTTTCGCTTTGCGGAATGAAGCAAGCTCTACGCCTTGTCGCTCTGTTGGGGCTGCTGACCAGCCTTTTCTTTCAAGTCGAAGCGCAGACACCTTCGCACCTTGTGCTCCCTGCTAAAGCTGTTCTGACAGACTGTTATCGCATTATTTCCGGTGACAGCGTCGCTATGTATTATAGCTACGGGTATTATTTGACGCCAGTAGCTTGCGCTGATGTGCGCCGGCTAACTATCATTGATTCTGAAGGCAATTTTGAGGGAGCAACTCAGGACTATGATTTGAAGGATAACCACCTGATGTACCGCCAGCATTATCTCCATGGCCAGCGGCAGGGAGCCTTTGAAGCATTTTACCCAAATGGACAGCGCTCTATTGCGGGTAGCTTTAACCAGGGCCAACCCGCCGGGGAGTGGCATTTTTGGCGTCCCGATGGTCGTCCGCAGCAACAATTGGCCTGGGAGAATTTACCCTTGCCGACCATGCGCCTTATTGCTTGCTGGGACAGTACTGGCCAGCAAATTGTCCACGATGGCAATGGGCAATGGCTCCAAATTCAGCCTCAGTTACGCCGCTTGGTCACGGGTCCAGTAGTTAATGCCTTAGCACAAGGTACCTGGGAGTGCCGGGAGTTGAAAACCAATAAGCTTCTGGCGACTGAAGTCTTTGAAAAAGGAAAATTTAAGGGCGGTCAGAGTTTGACAGGCCGCTTTGCAGGACGTTATAAAGACCACTCAACCCTCGAACCCGTTGTAGACGACCCCAGTGGGGTAGCCGAGAGATACGTCTTAAATAACACTTGCGCTGAACTACTGGCTATGCGGCAACAGAGCGACGACATTCGCACTGCTCAACCCAAGCAGCCTAAGCCCCCTGGCGAGGCCAGCAGCTACTACAGCCGGTGCCTAGCCAAGCTAATGGCCCGCCCCGAACTGCGGCAGCAACTCAACAACCCTTATTATACTACTACCATCACGGCCACAATAACAGAAAAGGGAAGCCCCACCGACTTTAGTGGTGGCGATGAGCTGTTACGACATGCTATAGCCGATTTATTACCTCAAATGGGCCGCTGGGAGCCGGGAACAGTCAGGGGCCAGCCAGCGGCCAGCCGCGTAGTCTTCTTTTTGAAGATAGTAGAACGTCAATGGCAAATGGGTCATCAAGTATTATCAGTTGGCAATTACAGCTTTATCTCTCTTCACTAATACCAAGACAATCAGCGCTCTTTATTAGGAAAGCAATTTGGCAATAGTCTTTTTTATTTCTCATTAGCTTATGCAATCGTCACCCATTATCATTATCGGCGCGGGCATGGCCGGATTGGCCTGCGCCAACTGGCTGCACCGCGCCGGCCGGCCGGTACTCGTGCTCGAAGCTGCTGACGCCGTGGGTGGGCGCGTGCGCACAGACATCACACCCGATGGGTTTCGGCTTGACCGCGGCTTTCAGATTTTGCTGGCCAACTACCCCGAGGCCCGCCGCATGTTCGACTATGGCGCGCTGAACCTGCGGGCTTTTCGCTCGGGAGCAGTTATCCGCCTGGCCGACGGGCGGGAAACCACGCTTGAAAATCCGCTTCAGGCACCGTTGCGGGCATTTGAGGCGCTGGCCTCCCCCATCGGCACGCTTAAGGACAAGCTGCTGATTGGCAAGCTGGCCTCGCAGCTGGCGGGCCGCTCACCAGAACTGCTGCTGGCACGGCCCAGCCTGACCACGCTGGATTACCTGCGCCGCTTTGGCTGGAGTGAGCAGATTATCAACTCCTTCTTTAAGCCTTTCTTCGGCGGTGTATATCTCGACCGCGAGCTGAACACCGCCAGCAACTTCTTTGAATTTATTTTTCAGCAGTTTATGCAAGGGCCGGCTACGGTGCCGGCCCTCGGCATGCAGCAGCTGCCCGAGCAGTTGGCGGCCCGCCTGCCGGCCGGCAGCATACGCCTCCAAACACCCGTGGCGGCCGTCGCGGATGGTGGCCGCCTGGTGCACCTGGCCAGCGGCGAAACCCTGGCTGCCGCGGCAGTGGTACTGGCAACCGACGGTCCGTCGGCCGCTCGTCTGCTCGGAACCGCTGCTTCGGCTGTGTCGGCTGCCCGCCTCACTACCTGTACGTATTTTGCTACTGCGGGCGCGGCCCCCAGCCACGGCCGCCGCCTGCTGCACCTCAATGCCCAGCCCCAGGCCCTGGCTCACAACGTAGCCTTTCCGGCTGAAATCAGCCCGGCGCTGGCTCCGGCCGGGCAGGGACTGGTATCGGTAAGCACCCACGGCGAGCATGGCCTTTCAGAAGAAGAGCTTACGGCGCGCCTGCGCCAGGAGCTGACCGCCTGGTTTGGACCGGTAGCCACTATGTGGCGGCACCTGCGCACCTACTACATTCCGCAGGCGCTGCCAGTATATAGTCCTGGCCAGCCCGCCCAACAGGCCTTGCAAGTAGGCGATGCCCTGTTTCGCTGCGGCGACTGGGCCAGCTACCCTTCTTTGAACGCCGCCCTGGGTACCGGCCGGCAGGTGGCGGAATTGCTAACGAGACCTTCTTAACTCCAAACTCACTCTATACCAACGCCACCAGCGCTTGCAGCAGCGGGGCCGGCCGCTCGGCCAGCCAGGCTACGCACTGCGTGAGGACGACGTTTTCGCCGCCCGGCACGCGCAGCGGGCGGGCGACCACCCCCGGCACCTGGCCCAGGTCGAAAAACGAGGGTACGAAGGCCACACCCAGCCCCAGTCGTACGAGGTTGCTGAGCAACTCCAGCGACGAAACTTCCTGCACGATGGCTCCGCGCCGGCTGAAGCCGGCCTGCTGGCAGAGGTGCTCAATCTCGTCGTACACCGGGTGCAGCGGGCGGCTGATTTCCACCCATTTTTCGTGGGCCAGCGCTTCCAGCGGCACTTCGGCCAGGCTTGCCAGCGGGTGCGCCACGGGCAGCGCCACGGCCAGGCCACCCTGGCCAAAGGGCCGGGCCGCCAGCTCGGGGTGCAGCAGCGGCAGCATGGTCAGGCCCAAATCTATGCGCCCGGCCACCAGCGCCTCCTGCACGGCCCGGAACGTGGGCAGCTCGTGCAGGTGAAACTGCACGTCGGGGAAGCTGCCGTTGAAGCGCTGCACGATGCCCACCAGCCGGTCGGGCCGCAGCAGCTGGTAGTAGCCCAGCTCCACCGTTTTTTGCTTAGAGCCCACGCGGCGTACGTTTTCGACGGCCTGGCGGCTGAGGTGCAGCAAATGCTGCGCCTCGGTCAGAAACGCCGTCCCGGCCTCCGTGAGCACTACCCGGCGCTGGCGCGTGCGCTGCTGATGGTCAAACAGCTCCACACCTAACTCGCTCTCCAAAAGCTGTATCTGCTGGCTCAGCGCGGGCTGCGATACGCATAGCCTCTCGGCAGCGCGGCCGTAGTGCAGCGCGGTGGCAACCTCAGTAAAGTAGCGCAGCTGGCGTAGTTCCATGCAGCAAATCTCCATAAGAAAATCTTATCGGCACCATAAGGAACCGATATTGGACAAGCGGGCTAACGGGCGTTAGTATTGCGGGTAAATCAGCGTCATCCCCCCGTATCTTCTTATGGAAACCCTCGTCGCCCAGGAGCTGCAACAGCGCGCCGCCACCGATTTTTTGCCCCTGCTGGGCACCGACCACCTCGAACTTTACGTCGGCAATGCCAAGCAGGCGGCGTACTACTACAAGGCGGCGTTCGGCTTCCAGACGGTGGCCTACGCCGGCCCCGAAACCGGCGTGCGCGACCGCGCCAGCTACGTGGTGCAGCAGGGCAAAATCCGGTTGGTGCTCACCACCGCCATGCACTCCGACCACGAGATTTCGCAGCACGTGCGCCAGCACGGCGACGGCGTTAAAATTCTGGCCCTGTGGGTCGATGACGCCTACGAAAGCTACGAGAAAACTATGAGCCGCGGCGCCCGCAGCTTCCAGGAGCCCCGCACCCTTACCGATGAGTTTGGTGAGGTGCGCACGGCCGGCATCTATACCTACGGCGAAACGGTGCACCTGTTTGTGGAGCGCAAAAACTATCACGGTGCCTTTCTGCCCGGCTACGTGGCCCAGAAATCGGATTTCAACCCCAGCGAGGTAGGCCTGCTTTACGTAGACCACTGTGTGGGCAACGTGGGCTGGAACCGCATGAACGAAACCGTGAAGTGGTACGAGGACGTGATGGGCTTCGCCAATATATTAAGCTTTGACGATAAACAAATCACCACTGAGTACTCGGCGCTCATGAGCAAGGTGATGAGCAACGGCAACGGCTACGTAAAATTCCCCATTAACGAGCCGGCCGAGGGTAAGAAGAAATCGCAGATTGAGGAATACCTCACCTTCTACGAAGGCGAAGGCGTGCAGCACATTGCGGTAGCTACCAACGACATCATCAGCACCGTGCGCGAGCTGAAAGCGCGCGGGGTGGAGTTTTTGAACACGCCCGACTCGTATTACGACAACCTGCGCGCCCACGTCGGCCACATCGACGAAGACGTGGAGGCGTTGCGCGCCCTGCGCATCATGGCCGACCGCGACGAGGAAGGCTACCTGCTTCAGATTTTCACCAAGCCGGTGGAGGACCGCCCCACAGTATTCTTCGAAATCATCCAGCGCAAGGGAGCCAAGAGCTTCGGCGCCGGCAACTTCAAAGCCCTGTTCGAGAGCCTGGAGCGCGAGCAGGACCGCCGGGGCAACCTTTAATAATGGTTAATTACTCAATGGTTAATGGTTAATTTTTTTGTTCAACAGGCCGCTAGGCTACGAAACGAAAGAAATACTCATTAACCAGTAATCATTAAAAAATTAACCAGTAGAGAAATGCCTATCTACCACAAGCTTGGCCGGCTGCCGCACACGCGCCATACGGTGTTTGAGAAGCCAGGGGGCGGCTTATACTACGAGCAACTGTTCGGCACCATCGGCTTCGAGGGAATGTCGTCGCTGATGTACCACCTGCGCCGGCCTACCACGGTGAAGGAGATTGTGGGCGAAACCGACCTTACGCCCACAATTGCGGTCGAGAAAAGCATTAAGGCGCGGCTGCTCAAGGGTTTCGAGGTGCCGCCGCAGGACGACTACTTGGCCGCCCGCACGCCGGTGCTGGTAAACAGCGACGTGCACATCGTGCTGGCCGCGCCCCGCCACTCGCTCACGGCATATTTTTATAAGAATGCCGATGCCGACGAGCTGCTGTTCATCCACCGGGGCACGGGCAAGCTGCGCACGCAGCTCGGCAATATCGCGTTTGAGCCGGGTGACTACCTGCTGGTTCCGCGCGGCATTATCTACCAAATCGAGTTCGACTCGGAGGATAACCGCCTGTTCATTGCCGAGTCGTTTCACCCTATTTATACGCCCAAGCGCTACCGCAACTGGTTTGGCCAGCTGCTGGAGCATGCGCCCTACTCGGAGCGCGACTACAAGCTGCCCACCGAGCTCGAAACCCACGACGAAGAGGGCGACTTCACGATTAAAATCAAGAAGCAGGGCGTGCTGCACGAGCTGGTGTACCCTTCGCACCCGTTCGACGTAGTGGGCTGGGACGGCTATAATTATCCCTACGGGATGAATATCCGTGATTTTCAGCCGATAACCGGCAAGGTGCACCAGCCACCGCCCGTACACCAGCAGTTCGAAACCAAGGCGTTCGTAGTGTGCTCGTTCGTGCCCCGGCTCTTCGACTACCACCCGCTGGCCATTCCCGCTCCCTATCATCACTCCAATATCGACTCGGATGAGGTGCTGTACTACGTAGATGGCAACTTCATGTCGCGCAACAACATTGCCCAGGGCCACATCACGCTGCACCCCGGCGGCATTCCGCACGGCCCCGCGCCGGGCGCCTACGAGCGCAGCATCGGCAAAACCGGCACCGACGAGTGGGCCGTCATGATTGATACCTTCCGTCCGCTTATGCTCACCGAAGCTGCGCTGAAGCTCGACGACGGCCTGTATTATAAGTCGTGGCTGGAACCCGCCACCGCCCCGCCAGCGGGCGAAGGCCAGCGCCTCGAACGCATTGAATAACAAAGATTTTTACCTTTTCCACTCCGCAACGCGGGCCGGCCAGACAGGCCGGCCGCTTTTTAGGTAGTACCTGATTACATGAAAGATTTACTGGCTCAATTCGAGCAGAAGCGCCCGAAATCGTTTTTGAGTGGCAGGACCCCGAGACGGAAGCCGAAGGCTGGGTGGTGATAAACTCGCTGCGCGGCGGTGCGGCCGGCGGCGGCACCCGCATGCGCAAGGGCCTCGACAAGCGAGAGGTCGAGAGCCTGGCCAAAACGATGGAAGTGAAGTTCACCGTCTCCGGCCCGGCCATCGGCGGCGCCAAGTCGGGCATCAACTTCGACCCGCAGGACCCCCGCAAGCGCGGCGTGCTGGAGCGCTGGTACAAGGCCGTAATTCCCTTGCTGAAAGCTTACTACGGCACGGGCGGCGACCTCAACGTAGATGAGATTCACGAAGTAATTCCGCTTACTGAAGATTACGGCCTCTGGCACCCGCAAGAAGGCGTGGTCAATGGCCACTACCGCGCCACGGAGCCCCAGAAAATCCAGAAGCTCGGCCAGTTGCGCCAGGGGGTGGTCAAGGTGCTCGAAGATGCCACCTACACGCCCAGCCTGGCCCGCAAGTACACCGTGGCCGACCTCATCACCGGCTACGGCGTGGCTGAAGCAGTTCGTCATTACTATACCCTTTGGGGCGGCCGCCCGGTGGCCGGCAAGCGCGTCATCATCCAAGGCTGGGGCAACGTGGGTGCGGCAGCCGCCTACTACCTGGCCAGCCAGGGCGCGCGTATCGTGGGCATCATCGACCGGGCCGGCGGCCTGCTTCGCCCCGCAGGGCTGAGCCTGGAAGAAGTGCGGGCGCTGTTTCTGGGCCGCGACGGCAACGCGCTGCACGCGCCCGATTTGCTTTCTTTTGAGGAAATCAACCAACAGGTCTGGACGGCCGGTGCCGAGATTTTCGTGCCCGCTGCCGCCTCGCGGCTCGTGACGCAGGCGCAGGTCGAAGCCCTGGTGGGCGCCGGCCTCGAAGTAATATCGTGCGGGGCTAATGTTCCTTTTGCCGACCCAGCCATCTTCTTCGGCCCCACCGGCGAGTGGGCCGACGCGCACTGCGCCGTCATCCCCGACTTCATCGCCAACTGCGGCATGGCCCGCGTCTTTGCCTACCTCATGGAAACGGGCGCCGAAATCACCGACCAGGCCATTTTCTCCGACACTTCGCGCATCATCGAAGCCGCCCTGGCCCGCACCCGCCAGCAGAGCGCCGAAACGACCGGCATTGCTCAGCGCTCGTTCGAGATGGCCCTGCGGCAGCTGGTATAGGCTGCTTTTTGCTGGCAGGCGCTAATTTTACGTTTGTCCTTGCGAGCGCAACGAAGTGGAGCGCGCCCCTGGAACGATACCCGATTGAGTCGTTCCAAGGCGTTTGCCGCGCTCCACTTCGTTGCGCTCGCAAGGATAAATTATTTTATATATTGCTAATGAGCGCCCCTATCTCTCTGCGCACCGTCGAAGTAACCCGCTACATCACGCCCCTGCGCGAAGGCGGCTCGCTGCCCGCGCTGGTCGAGGCCGACGACGGCTTCCTGTACGTGCTGAAGTTCCGGGGCGCGGGCCAGGGCATCAAGGTCTTGATAGCCGAGCTGCTGGTGGGCGAGCTGGCCCGCACGCTGGGCCTGCGCGTGCCCGAGCTGGTATTTGCGGAGCTGAGCGAAGCCTTTGGCCGCACCGAGCCCGACGAGGAAATTCAGGACCTGCTGCGTGCCAGCACCGGCCAGAACCTGGCGCTGCACTTCCTGTCGGGCGCCAGCACCTTCGACCCGCTCGTCACGACCGTGGAAGCGCACCTGGCTTCGCTCATCGTCTGGCTCGACTGCCTGACGCTAAATGTAGACCGCACCGCCCGCAACACCAATATGCTGCTCTGGCACAAGGAGCTGTGGCTGATTGACCACGGGGCCGCGCTTTACGTGCACCACACCGGCCCGCAGTGGGTTAAGTCGGCCACCCGGCCTTTTCCGCAAGTGAAAGACCACGTATTGCTGCCCCAGGCCACCAGGCTGGCAGCCGTTGATACGGAGTGCCGCGCCCGCCTCACGCCTGCCGTACTGGCCGGCATCATCGCCGTCATTCCCGACGAGTGGCTGCACGAGCCTGACCATTCGCCCGCCGAGCAGCGCGCTGCCTATCAGCAGTTTCTGGAAGCCCGCCTGGCTGTATCTACCACCTTTGTTCAGGAAGCCGACCATGCCCGCCAAGCACTTGTTTGAGTACGCCGTGCTGCGTGTGGTGCCCCGCGTCGAGCGTGAAGAATTTTTGAACGTAGGGATTATCCTATATTGTGCCGGTCAGGGCTTTTTACAAGCCACCTGCGAGCTGAACAGCGCTCGCCTGCAAGCTTTCTCCAACGCGCCGCTCGACCTGGCCGACCTGCACGAGCGCTTGTGCTCGTTTCAGCGCATCTGCCAGGGCCGCGCCGAGGGCGGGCCCATTGGTCAGCTGCCCATTGCCTCGCGTTTTCGCTGGCTCACGGCGCAGCGCAGCACCATTGTGCAAACCTCTGCCGTTCATCCCGGCCTCTGCGAAGATGCCGCTGCTACCCTGGCCCGGCTGCACGCCGAGTTAGTGCAGTAATCCAGCCTATTAGAAAAGGCCACTCAGTCAGCTGCTCAGCTGCCAGCCGCCGCCCGCCACTACCGAAATCCCAACTGCTTCCCCGACGCTTGTAGCTACCGAGCCAGCCCACACCCGCACCACATTCGCGGACAGTTGAACCTCCACTTCGTAAAAGCTCCCAAAAAAGCGGATTGCCCGCACATGCCCCATCAGTGCGCTGGTAGCCGGCCCCAGCCGAAACTGCTCGGGCCGCACCAGGAAGGGGCCGGCTCCGTGGGCATGGGGTGCCAACAGCAATTTATCGGCCCCGCTTATCAGATTGTAATCGCCAAAAAGCCCCGCCGTGTATTCATCTACGGGCTGCTTGTACACCTGCTCGGGCGAACCCTCCTGCACTACCTGGCCCCGACGCAGCACCATGATTCTATCGGCCCAGGAAAGTGTATCGGCAGCATCGTGCGATACCAGCAGACAAGTAATACCCAGCTGACGTCCCATCGCCTCCACAATGCGCTGCATTTCCTGCTTGTGCCCCGGTCGAGGTTAGAAAAAGGCTCATCGAGTAATAACAGCCGCGGTTCTCCCACCAATAGCCGGGCCAGCGCTACCCGCTGCTGCTCGCCCCCGATAGCTGGTCGGTACGCCGCCCCAGCAACTGGTCGATACGACATAGCTTAAAAAGCGCCTGTGTTTCAGCTACCGGCCGCTTGCTGGCATACTGCAGCACCTGCTCCACGCGCAAAAACTTGGGCAAATCTGACTTTTGCGATAGATACGCTACCCCCGGATGCCCTGGCACCAGGGCCACGGCCGGCCCACGCACCTTGCTGCCCGCAATGCGTACTTCCCCGGTACTAGGCTCCACCAGCCCCGCTATTATCTGCAATAAGGTGCTCTTGCCCGCCCCGCTTTCCCCGGTCAAAGCCAGCTTCTGCCCCATAGGCAGGCTAAAGCTCAACGTTGACAGTACAGTAGCTCTCCGCTCCTCCAGACTAATACCTGCTACCCAAACCAGCTCCATATAAAAGAATTACCATTCTAAATCACCTGTTCCGTACTCAATCGCCATCGCTGCTAATCTACCAACCCACCAAAAGTACCCCCCTACTAAGCAGGCATCCAGCCAGCATGGATACAACCCAATCATTTCATAGCACTACCTCGCTACTAGCCCTGCCTGAAGCTGCTCCAGGGCTGGTCCGCAGCCGACACTTATACCTTATCACTACCCACCTGCATAGATTCAGCAGTGTCTGTAGCAAACAAAGCAACTTTCAAAAGTTTCTCGCCCAGCTTTCAAGCACTTAGCGTACCCTCGGGCAAAACTTCATCGCCACAAGCTGCCCAGCTAGCTAAAAGCAGTACCTTTGCAGTCCCAAACGGCAACCGGCCCACTGGAAACGCCCAAAATCGTCAGCTTTCGGAAAAATCCTTCTCAGCAAAGGAACTCTGAAAAAGACCGGAATGTCTGATTTATCGGACTGCAAAAACAGCCACCGCAAATTTATTTTTGCCTAAGCTGTGAGAAGCTAAAAAAGCTACCTACCTTTGCACCCCGCTTCAAAAGGAAGTAGGAAGGACTTAAAAAAACAAAAGTAAAAACAATAATTTTTTTGCTTAAAACTTGGAAAGTCAGAAAAGTTAGCTACCTTTGCACTCCCAATTAAAACAGGGGCTTGCAAACAGCAGGAAAAGTCTAGCTAGACTAGTCACCAGGTTACTTCAACAGGAAGTAACACATGTTCTTTGAATGTTGGAAATAGACAAAATAGGTAGGCGCTTGCCTACTAAGCATTGCTTCGGCAACGCCGCAGAGGCAAGCAACTAAGCTAAACGAATTAGATTACAAACGTCAAATAGAGCACAAGGCAAGCATCTCGACATCGTTCCTACTACGGTAGTGAATTTGGAATATTTTACAATGGAGAGTTTGATCCTGGCTCAGGATGAACGCTAGCGGCAGGCCTAATACATGCAAGTCGAACGGGGTGTAGCAATACATCTAGTGGCGCACGGGTGCGTAACACGTAACTAACCTACCCAGCACTGGGGGATAGCCCGCCGAAAGGCGGATTAATACCGCATAAGATAATAGTCCGGCATCGGGCAGTTATTAAAGATTTATTGGTGTTGGATGGGGTTGCGGGTCATTAGCTAGTTGGTTGGGTAACGGCTGACCAAGGCGACGATGACTAGGGGAGCTGAGAGGCTGGTCCCCCACACGGGCACTGAGATACGGGCCCGACTCCTACGGGAGGCAGCAGTAGGGAATATTGGGCAATGGGCGAGAGCCTGACCCAGCCATGCCGCGTGCAGGACGAAGGCTTTCTGAGTCGTAAACTGCTTTTGACAGGGAAGAATAAGCACTACGTGTAGTGTGATGACGGTACCTGCAGAATAAGCACCGGCTAACTCCGTGCCAGCAGCCGCGGTAATACGGAGGGTGCGAGCGTTGTCCGGATTTATTGGGTTTAAAGGGTGCGTAGGCGGCTCTTTAAGTCCGGGGTGAAAGCCCGTTGCTTAACAACGGAACTGCCCTGGATACTGGAGAGCTTGAGTACAGACGAGGTTGGCGGAATGGACCGAGTAGCGGTGAAATGCATAGATACGGTCCAGAACCCCGATTGCGAAGGCAGCTGACTAGGCTGTTACTGACGCTGAGGCACGACAGCGTGGGGAGCGAACAGGATTAGATACCCTGGTAGTCCACGCCGTAAACGATGGATACTCGCTGCGGGCTAAAGATTGTCCGTGGCTTAGGGAAACCGATAAGTATCCCACCTGGGGAGTACGCCGGCAACGGTGAAACTCAAAGGAATTGACGGGGCCCGCACAAGTGGTGGAGCATGTGGTTTAATTCGATGATACGCGAGGAACCTTACCTAGGCTAGAATGCGCGTGACCGGCTCAGAGATGAGCCTTTCCTTCGGGACACAAAGCAAGGTGCTGCATGGCCGTCGTCAGCTCGTGCCGTGAGGTGTTGGGTTAAGTCCCGCAACGAGCGCAACCCCTATGGTTAGTTGCCAGCACGTAATGGTGGGGACTCTAGCCAGACTGCCTGCGCAAGCAGTGAGGAAGGCGGGGACGACGTCAGGTCATCATGGCCCTTACGCCTAGGGCGACACACGTGCTACAATGGACGGTACAGCGGGTAGCTACTGGGCGACCAGATGCCAATCTCGAAAAGCCGTTCTCAGTTCGGATCGGAGTCTGCAACTCGACTCCGTGAAGCTGGAATCACTAGTAATCGCGCATCAGCCATGGCGCGGTGAATACGTTCCCGGGCCTTGTACACACCGCCCGTCAAGCCATGAAAGTCTGGTAGACCTGAAGCTGGTGCTCCGCAACGAAGCCAGTTAGGGTAGAACAGGTAATTAGGGCTAAGTCGTAACAAGGTAGCCGTACCGGAAGGTGCGGCTGGATCACCTCCTTTCTGGAGCTGCCTTGTACTCGACGTTTTTAAGTTAACTTTAGTAGCTGATAGCTACTTATTTTGTCTATTTCCTCCATTCAATATTATCAGAAGTATAGGTCAAGTCTATACTTCGCCTCACTACCAATTGGGTAGTAGATGTTCTTTGACGTAAGGGAAAACAAGAGAGAGAAGTAAAAAGCGGGGGTAGGTATTTTAGGATACCTACTCAACTTGGCTCAAGCAATTGAGCAAGTCGCAAGCGAGAAGTAAGCAAGAGCACACGGGGGATGCCTAGGGTCTCAGAGGCGAAGAAGGACGCGATAAGCTGCGATAAGCCGGGGGAGGGGCACATACCCGTTATATCCCCGGATGTCCGAATGGGGCAACCCCGCTGGTTGAAGACCAGTGACTCTTCTTTTAGGAGAAGAGGGCAAACGTTGGGAACTGAAACATCTCAGTACCGACAGGAACAGAAAATAACAATGATTCCCCAAGTAGTGGCGAGCGAACGGGGAGGAGCCCAAACTAGGGCGGTTACGGCCGCTCTGGGGTTGTAGGACTGCAAGATCTGATTGAATCGAGTTAGCTGAAGTGTGTGGGAAAACACGCCAGAGACGGTGAGAGCCCGGTAAGCGACAATTCTGATTCACGGTAGCAGGATCCTGAGTAGGGCGGGGCCGGAGAAACCCCGTCTGAATCCAGCGGCACCATCCGCTAAGGCTACATACTCCTGAGACACCGATAGTGAACCAGTACCGTGAGGGAAAGGTGAAAAGAACCGCGGATAGCGGAGTGAAAAGAACCTGAAACCGTGTGCTTACAAGCAGTTAGAGGACTTTTGTAGTCTGATAGCGTGCCTTTTGCATAATGAGCCTACGAGTTACTCCTCCCTGGCAAGGTTAAGCGCTTAAAGGCGCGCAGCCGCAGCGAAAGCGAGTCTGAATAGGGCGCGTAGTCAGGGGGGTAGACGCGAAACCTAGTGAGCTACCCTTGAGCAGGATGAAGGAGCGGTAACACGCTGTGGAGGTCCGAACCAGTTTCCGTTGAAAAGGATTTGGATGACTTGAGGGTAGGGGTGAAAGGCCAATCAAACTAGGAAATAGCTCGTACTCCCCGAAATGTATTGAGGTACAGCGTCGTGGTTAGGTTACAGGCAGGTAGAGCTACCAATAGGACTAGGGGTGTCAGAGCCTACCGAATCCTGATGAACTCCGAATGGCCTGTAATTCATACACGGCAGTGAGGCCTGGGGTGCTAAGGTCCCCGGCCGAGAGGGAAAGAACCCAGACCCGCCGCTAAGGTCCCTAAGTTCTAGCTAAGTTGAACAAAGGAGGTCCAGTTGCTTTGACAGCCAGGAGGTTGGCTTGGAAGCAGCCATTCCTTTAAAGAGTGCGTAACAGCTCACTGGTCGAGCGACCGGGCATCGATAATACGCGGGCATCAAGCTAGGCACCGAAGCGCGGGATTTGACATGTATGTGTCAAGTGGTAGGGGAGCATTCTGGTTGCGGAGAAGCCGTCCTGTCAGGGCATGGTGGAGCGTCCAGAAAAGCACATGTAGGCATGAGTAACGATAAAATAGGTGCGAAACCTATTCGCCGATAGACTAAGGTTTCCAATTCAACGCTAATCGGAATTGGGTTAGGCGGGACCTAAGGGAGAGCCGAGAGGTGTACCCGATGGCAAGCCAGTTGATATTCTGGCCCCCGGAACAGAAAGTGATGCAGGGACGCAGGAATGAACGTACCGCGAGCGGACGGAAGTGCTCGTTAAAGCCCGTACCTAGTAGGATGGTAGTTAAGTACGCCAACCTAGGGGAAAGGTGATAGTACCACACGGCCTTCGGGCCACGTGGATAGTGTACCTAAGGACTGCCAAGAAAAGCTGCTAAACGTTGTATTCTGTTTCGGCCCGTACCGCAAACCGACACAGGTAGTCAAGGAGAGTATCCTGAGGCGCTCGAGTGAATCACGGCCAAGGAACTCGGCAAAATGGTCCTGTAACTTCGGGAGAAGGGACGCTTCCTCTAGTGATAGAGAAGCCGCAGTGAAAAGACCCAAGCGACTGTTTAACAAAAACACATGGCTTTGCTAACGCGTAAGCGGACGTATAAGGCCTGACACCTGCCCGGTGCTGGAAGGTTAAGAGGGGAGCTTAGTCGCAAGGCGAAGGCTTGAATCGAAGCCCCAGTAAACGGCGGCCGTAACTATAACGGTCCTAAGGTAGCGAAATTCCTTGTCGGGTAAGTTCCGACCTGCACGAATGGTGTAACGATTTGGGTGCTGTCTCAGCCGTGAGCTCGGTGAAATTGTAGTCTCGGTGAAGATGCCGAGTACCCGCCACGGGACGGAAAGACCCGTGCACCTTTACTATAGGTTGCCATTGGTGATGGGTTCAGTATGTGTAGCATAGGCGGGAGGCGTCGAAGCAGGGCCGCTAGGTCTTGTGGAGCCAACGTTGAAATACCGCCCTTACTGTGCCTGTTGCCTAACTCTGAGTCTTCAGAGAACAGTGGCTGCTGGGTAGTTTGACTGGGGTGGTCGCCTCCAAAAGAGTATCGGAGGCTTTCAAAGGTCCGCTCAGTACGCTTGGTAACCGTACGTAGAGCGCAATAGTAGAAGCGGGCTTGACTGTGAGACTGACTAGTCGAGCAGGGTCGAAAGACGGATATAGTGATCCGGTGGTTCCGCATGGAAGGGCCATCGCTCAAAGGATAAAAGGTACGCCGGGGATAACAGGCTGATCTCCCCAAGAGCTCATATCGACGGGGAGGTTTGGCACCTCGATGTCGGCTCGTCACGTCCTGGGCTGGAGAAGGTCCCAAGGGTTCGGCTGTTCGCCGATTAAAGTGGCACGCGAGCTGGGTTCAGAACGTCGTGAGACAGTTCGGTCCCTATCTGTGGTGGGCGTTGGATGATTGAGAGGACCTGACTTTAGTACGAGAGGACCGAGTTGGACCAGCCGCTGGTGCGCCGGTTGTCCCGCCAGGGGCAGCGCCGGGTAGCTACGCTGGGAGCAGATAAGCGCTGAAAGCATCTAAGTGCGAAACTCACCTCCAGATGAGTCATCCCAAAGAAAGGTTCGTGGTAGACGACCACGTAAATAGGCCGCAGGTGTAAAGTCAGAAATGACACAGCTGAGCGGTACTAAGGAACCGAGGACTTACGCTTGTCCCACACAGTCTTTCTACTTCTTTCTCTTTTCCCTTATGTCAACGGTTTTGTAGCTGTCCTGAACACGACAGCCACGCCAGCAATGGTGGCTTTAGCCCGGGTGTTCACCTCTTCCCATTCCGAACAGAGTCGTTAAGCCCCGGTGCGCCTATGGTACTGCCTTCACCGGTGGGAGAGTCGGTCGCCGCCAACTTTACAACAAAAGCCCTGCTCCTTGCGCTTTCATCAGCGGCCCGGAGCAGGGCTTTTGTGCGTCCCGGCCTAATGCGTCTAGCCCAGCTCTTACCCGAGTTATTGGTGCTGAAGGGGAATCTTAAGCCTGAATAAATTATACTGGAAGTAATTGCTGTTTCAGCGAAGTTATCTGCCTTGTACATTCACCATGACTTCCTTCGCCCAGCATGTGAGGCATACGGATTGGTCTACATGGAACCGGCGGATACATTGAGGGCCGACGACAACTATAAATGTAGCTGCCAGAAATGTAGCTGCCAGCCACGCTGCCTATAACCAAGCGCTTTCCTGCTACTACACATTGCTACCATAGAGCGCTTATGAAAGCGCGTTCATACCTTTGCTGCATCAATTCCTTTTATCAGAAAGGATTGTTTTTATAACGAGGCGCGGAGAGACAGGCTCGATGAAACGCCGGCAACCTTGGCTTGTGCCAAACGGTGCCAACCGAAGGCTGGCGCACTACGCGCCGGCGGTATAAAAACAACACGCCGTGCGCTCCCTCCTCCCCTCCCCTACCCCGCTTCGCAACTTAGCCTGCCGCTCGTGGGGCTGTTGTAGCCGTGGCTGTTGAGCAGGCTACGCGACACTGCTGGCCGCCGGCTGGCTAAGCCGTCGGCACCTCACTCAGACGGGCCAATCGCATAATATATTAAATTTAATATATTATCAGTCCGAACCTGTACCTTTCTGAGGCTGTTGTTGCTATAACCCGGCGCGTGCGTTGCCTGTCAGGCTTTTGCTTTGTTCCCTTTCACTTCTTTCTTAGTTATGTCGCTTACCTCCAAGCCGATAGGCATTTATTATGAACACCCCGAGTGGTTTAAGCCACTGTTTGCGGAGCTGGACCGCCGTGAGTTGCCTTACGAAAAGATTGACGCTGCCCATCATCTGTTTGACCCGACGGAAGTTGAAAGCCCCTACGCGCTTGTTGTGAACCGGATGAGCTCGTCAGCTTATCTGCGCGGGCACGGGCAGGGTATTTTTCATACCGCAGGCTTCGCTACGCACCTTGAAGGGCTGGGCGTACGCATCATCAACGGCTCGGTAGCTACCAGCATCGAAACCAATAAGGCAAGGCAGTTGGCGCTGTTTCGGTCGCTGGGCTTAAAATACCCTAACTCACGGGTAGTAAACCACGCCTCCCGGGTGCCGGATGCGGCCCGCGAGCTGCGCTTTCCTATTGTGGTGAAGGTAAATATCGGCGGCAGCGGCGCGGGTATTATTCGCTTCGATACCATTGAGGGTGTAGAGGCTGCTGTAGAAGCCGGCCAGATTGACCTAGGTATCGACCAGACGGCCTTGGTGCAGGAATACGTGACGCCCCGGGGCGGCCACATTCACCGCGTAGAAACGCTGGAAGGCAAGTTTTTATACGCTATGAAGGTGTATACTACCGGCGAGAGCTTCAACCTGTGCCCCGCCGAGATATGCCAGATTCCGGAAGCACCGTCGGCTGATTTCTGCCTGACAGAAGCGCCTAAGAAGGGCATTCAGGTAGAAGCCTTTACGCCACCGGCCGAAGTAATTGCTGCGGTGGAGCGCATTGTGGCAGCTGCCAAAATCGACGTGGGCGGCGTAGAGTACCTGATTGACGACCGCACTGGCGACGTACTGTTTTATGATATCAACGCCCTGTCGAACTTCGTGGCCGACGCCGTGAACGTAGTAGGCTTTGACCCGTACGCGCGTTTTGTAGACTACCTCGAAACGCAAGTGCCGGCCGCCCCGGCCGCCGTATCTGCTCACGCCGAAACCGCCCTGGCTGTCTAGTTATGCGCTATGGTTATTGGATGCCCGTCTTCGGCGGGTGGCTGCGCAACGTCGAAGACGAAAATATGCGGGCCGACTGGGACTATGTGAAAACGCTGGCCCAGCGCAGTGAGGAATTAGGCTACGACCTCTCGCTCATTGCTGAGCTGAATCTCAACGATATAAAGGGCGAAGAAGCGCCGTCGCTGGATGCGTGGAGCACGGCGGCGGCCCTGGCGGCCGTTACCAAAAAGATTGAGCTGATGGTGGCCGTGCGGCCAACCTTTCACTCACCGGCTTTGCTGGCCAAGCAGGCCGCCAACATCGACCACATCAGCAACGGGCGCCTGTCGCTCAATGTTGTGTCGTCGTGGTGGCAGGATGAGGCTAAAAAGTACGGTGTGCACTTTGAGCAGCACGACGACCGCTACGCCCGTACTGCGGAGTGGCTGCACGTGGTAGATAACCTCTGGAAGCAGGACCACTTCTCCTTTGAAGGCAAGTTTTACAAGGTGACAGATTCTATTCTTCAGCCCAAGCCGCTGTCGCGGCCGCGGCCGTTTTTGTATGCCGGGGCGAGTCGGAGGCGGCTAAAAACCTGATTGCCAAGCAGTGTGATGGCTACGTGATGCACGGCGACGACCCTGCTGCCATCGGCCGGCGCATTCAGGACCTGAGCGAGCGCCGCGAAAAGCTAGGTTTGCCGCGTATGCAATTTGGCGTGGCCGCCTATTCTATCGTGCGTAACACCGAGCAGGAAGTAAAGAAAGAGCTTGACCGCATTACGAACGTGCAGGGCTCGGCAGCTGGCTACAAAAACTACCAGCAGTGGCTGGCGGGCACCCAGCTCGAAAATCAGGTGTCGCTGCAAGACTATTCGGTATCGAACCGGGGCCTGCGCTCGGGCCTCACCGGCACGCCGGCCCAGGTAGCCGACCGTATCGCGGCTTTCGAGGCGGTAGGCGTCGATTTGTTTTTGCTGCAATGCAGCCCACAGCTGGAAGAGATGGAGCGCTTTTCAGAAGCTGTCATTCAGGTGCTGGCGTAAGCAGGGCTAAATATCTTATTTTACATATATTAGCAAGGCCTTCGGAACTGTTCTTCCGGAGGCCTTGCTGCTTAACGCAAGGGTAGCCAGCCGCGAAGCTTGTGGCAGTTTATGGTTTGCCGGTAACGATTCTCCTAGCGTGCCTAGCAACATGCAAAACGGTGGAAAATGATGCCGAGCAAGCTGTTTTTATAAATAATTAGCAGCGTTTCGCCAGTGCAAACGTTTGCGACAACCTACGGCTGCCCATGCGCAGAAAGCCTTGCTTAATATTGACCCCGGTAATGACCGCGCCAGACTGGTGCGGGCTGGCCGGCTGGCTTCTTCTCTGGCCGGAGCCTGGTAAAAACCCTCAAAAAGCCCTTAGTGGACATGACTAAAATAAAAGTAGCTAACCCCGTAGTAGAGCTCGATGGCGACGAGATGACGCGCATCATCTGGAAGTTTATTAAAGACAAGCTGATTACGCCGTATCTGGACCTCGACATCAAGTACTATGACCTCGGTATTGAGTACCGTGACCAAACTAATGACCAAGTAACCATTGACTCGGCCAACGCCATTAAGCAATACGGCGTGGGCATCAAGTGCGCTACCATCACGCCCGATGAGGAGCGCGTGCAGGAGTTTGGCCTGAAGCAGATGTGGAAGTCGCCGAACGGCACTATTCGCAACATCCTGGATGGCACAGTTTTCCGGGAGCCGATTGTGATGAGCAACGTACCCCGTCTGGTGCCCAACTGGACGGCACCCATCTGCATTGGCCGCCACGCCTTCGGCGACCAGTACCGCGCTACCGACTTCGTAACCAAGGGCAAGGGCAAGCTCACCATCACGTTTACGCCCGAGGACGGCGGCGACGTGCAGTCGTTTGAGGTATTTAACTTCAAAAACGACGGCGTCGCCCTGGCCATGTACAACACCGACGAGTCGATTCGGGGCTTTGCGCACGCCTGCTTCAACCAGGCCCTGATGAAAGGCTGGCCACTGTATTTGTCTACCAAAAACACCATCCTGAAAAAGTACGATGGCCGCTTTAAGGACATCTTCCAGGAGATTTACGAGCAGGACTACCTGGCAAAGTTCAAAGCCGCCGGCATCACCTACGAGCACCGTCTGATTGATGACATGGTAGCTTCGGCCCTGAAATGGCACGGCAACTTTGTGTGGGCCTGCAAAAACTACGACGGCGACGTGCAGAGCGACACCGTGGCGCAGGGCTTCGGCTCGCTGGGCCTGATGACTTCCACACTCGTAACGCCCGATGGCACCGTAATGGAAGCTGAGGCCGCGCATGGCACCGTAACGCGCCACTACCGCGACCACCAGGCCGGTAAGCCCACTTCGACTAACCCCATCGCTTCTATCTTCGCCTGGACGCGCGGCCTGGAGTTTCGGGGTATTCTGGATGGCAACCAGGAGCTTATCGACTTCTGCAAAGCCCTGGAAGCAGTGTGCATCGAAACCGTGGAAAGCGGCAAAATGACCAAAGACCTGGCCGTGTGCATTCACGGCAACAAGGTGCAGCATGGCCGCGACTACCTCTACACGGAGGAGTTTCTGGAAGCGCTAAACGAAAATCTGAAAATTAAACTGGGCAAGTAGGTCGCGGGTTACGCCAACCCGATAGGTTTATCCTGCTGGAAACCAGGCTTACTATTACTTCCTAAATAGCTTTAGAATCAAAATCAGAATCAAAAAGCGCCGGCCCGCAGGTCGGCGTTTTTTTGTGCGTCTGCTTTCGCTATACCCAACGCAATCCCTACCATGACCGCACTAGTGCAGTTTTGCAATCAGGATACCTGTTTCGTTCTAGCTGTGGCCTCACCCCGGCCCCTTCCCCGAAATGGAGAAAGGAGAGGGGAGCCAGTCAAATAGTCGTGTACACATTTGCGCTAAACAGCGTGTTGTTTAGCTGCCCAAGGAGTTTCGCCACTGGGCATGCTTCATTTTGTGACTGCTTTGCTACGACGGGGCTAATTGTTCGTACAAGCTAGGCAATAAACTTACATTTTAATAATATTTTAATTATTACTCATATAAATTAATTTAATTTCTCCGTTTTTCTTCAGAATTTCAGCTGACCTTTATAGTATGCTTATTTGCCTTCGCTTACTACTGCTTGGCTTACTGTTAACTGGGACGGTAGCCCAAGCTCAGGTAAGCCCTTCCAGCCTGGCAACCCTGCCAACCTTACCGATGCCAGAGCCAGCCAGTCCGCGCGCGCTGCCTGGCTTTTTGGCGACAGCCTACCAGCGGAGCCCGCTGCTGAACGACCTGCGCAACCAAGTAGCGCAGAACCGCCTCGACAGCCTGCGTCGCAAAGCGCAGAATGGCCTGCAAGTGGCTGGTGTTGGGGCCGCCGTGGCCACGCCCGTTTTGACCAATAAAAATGGCGACCAAGTACTGGGCTACGACCAAGCCGTGAGCAACGGCGGCAACTACGCCAGCTATGCACAGGCGACCAAGCCAGTGCTCAACCGTTTTCAGCTGCAAACCGACTACCGCATCCTGGGCAACCAAGGGCTGGCGTTACGCAACAGCGGACAGCTTTCGCAGCTCGATTTGCGTCGCTCCGTGACCGACCAGTTTCTTACAGCCTATACTGCCCAGCTGCAGCTTGATTTTAGTCGCACACTGCTGGCGCAGCTGCGCCAGCAGGATAACCAGCTGCGCCAGCTCGTGAACGCCGGTATTTTCAAGCAGACGCAATACCTAAGCTTTTACCTATCGGTACGCACCCAGGAGGTGACGGTGGAACAAAACCGCCTTGCCTACCGGCGGGAGCTGGGTACGCTACGCTACCTGGCCGGCGTGGGCGATACGGTGCTGCTGGCGCTTACGCCCCCGAGCCGCCTACCCACCGGGGGCTGGCTGGCCTCACCTCCATTACCCAGCGGCGATATACGCTTGACAGCCTGCGGAATGTGCTGGACCGCCAAGCCGTAGATGCCACCTACCGGCCTAAGCTGAGCGCGGTGGTGGACGCGGGCGTCCAGTCGTCGCAGCCGGCATTGCTTGCCTTGGGTCACAGCACCGGCTTTGGGGCGGGCTTTCTGCTTTCGCTGCCCATTTTTGATGGCCACCAGCGGCAGTTGCAATACCAGCGCATCGACCTGACCGAGCAGAGCCGACGCGGGTACCGGCAATTTCTGACTATTCAGCGGCAGCAACAGTACGACCAGCTGCGAGGGCTCATCCGGGCCTCCGAGGCGTTGGCCGCGCGCATTCGCGAGCAACTGCGGGTGGCCGAGGCGCTGGTGGGCGCCGCCCAGCAGCAGCTGGCCACGGGCGACGTACTTATTCTCGATTACCTCAACCTGGTGACGAGCTACCGTACCCTGCAATTTAGCCTTACCCAAGCCGAAACTGACCGCCTGCGCAGCCAATATGCCCTGGATTATCTGGGTGAATGATGCGGGTAGCTCCTTTTATTCACTGCCTGACAACCTTTTATAAGCGAACCCCCAGGTGGCTTAGCCTTTTGCTGACGCGTTTGCTCCGCTAAGGTCTACCGTGCTCGTTACGAGCTGCTGACCTTTTACTATGCTTACCCCATGTCCTACCGCCTTCCGTTTGCTTGCTTACTGCTTTTACTCACTGCCTGCCATTCGGGAAGCACCCCGGCCGCTGAGGCGCCCCCGCAGGGGAGGCGGAGGTAAAGCCTCGCGCTATCGTCACGGTGGGTACCGTGCAGCACGATACGCTTACTGATGTGTTGCAACTGAGCGCGGTGTCGGCCTACCCGGCCAAAGACGTGCTACGGGCCACCACCACTGGCTACCTGCTGGCTCCGGTGCCGGTGCCGGGCCAACGCGTGGCGGCGGGCCAGACTATCTTTACGATGCAAACAAAGGAGAGCCGGGTGCTGCATCTCGACAAGCTTACCGGCGACCCCGGGCTGCGCTTTTCGGGCATTATCCGAATAAAAGCCACCCAGGCGGGCGTGCTCGCCACGGTCGATAAGCTGGCCGGAGACTATGTGCAGGATGGCGAGCAGCTGGCCATGAGCTACGACCGTAACCGGTTTGGGTTTCTGCTTGACGTGCCCGTGACGCAGCTGCGCTACGTGCACACCGGCCAGAGCTGCCGCATCAAGCTCCCCGACGGGCGCGTGCTACCTGGGCGCGTGACCCAGGAGCTGGCTACCGGCGACGCTACTCTGCAAACCCAGCGCTACACCGTGCGGCCCACCGGCGCGGTGCCCGACCTGCCCGAAAACCTGGCCGTGCAGGTCGAGCTCGACCGTACCGCTCCCCACCTCACCCCCACCCTACCCGCGCCGCACTGCTCACCGACGAAACGCAGACGGAATTCTGGGTCATGCGCCTGCTCAATGATTCGACGGCCATAAAGGTGCCGGTGACCGTGGGCAACCAGCAAACTGACCGCGTCGAAATTAAGTCCCCCACGTTTACCAGTCGCGATAAAATTTTATTCAGCGGCAACTACGGCCTCGGCGATACAGCAGCCGTGAAAGTGCAGCGCGCTGGCCAAGCTGTGCCGGCGACCACCGAATAAGGAGCGCCGTTTTTATTTTCTCAGACTTCGTATGCGCACTCCTTTTTTGCAGGCCTACAAGGCCCCCATCGCGGTGCTGCTGGCGCTGGCGCTCGCGCTGGGCGGGCTGGCTTACCGGCGCCTCACGGTAGCCCTGTTTCCGGAAGTGACTTTCCCCAAAGTGAAGGTGATTGCCGACGTAGGCCTGGCGCCGGTTGACCGCGTGATGGTGACCGTGACCAAGCCGCTGGAAGATGCCATGAAGCAGGTACCGGGCCTGCGGCTGTTGCGCTCGACCACCAGCCGGGGGTCATGCGAAATCTCGGCCTATCTCAACTGGGGCGTCGATGTGGTGCAGGCCCAGCAGCTCATTGAAAGCCGTCTCAACCAGGCCCGGGGCAGCCTGCCTGCCACTATCAACATCAGCGTGGAGCGCATGAACCCGGCCATTCTGCCGGTGATGGGGTACACACTGGAGGCGCCCGGCCACTCGGCCCTGGAGCTGCGGCGACTGGCCCTCTACACGATTAAGCCTTTTATCTCGCAGGTGGAGGGGGTAGCGGCCGTGCAAATTCAGGGCGGACGCACCAAGGAGTATGAGGTAGAGCTGATTCCAACCCAGCTAGCGGCCCTGGGCATTGGCCCCGAAGCTGTGCAGACCGCGCTGAATAACACCAATTTTGTGCAGAGCAACGGCTATCTGGCCGACTACCGCCGCCTCTACCTCACGGTGACGGACGCGACTATTCTCCAGAAAGAAGACCTGGAGAATGTGGTGCTGCGCAATGATAACCGCCGCATTGTGCGTCTGGCCGACGTAGCCACGGTGCGCATCGGCGAACAGCCCGAATACATCCGCATCAATGCCAACGGGCACGACGCGGTACTCATCTCGGTGCAGCGCCAGCCAGCGGCCAACGTGGTGGAAGTCAGCCAGGGCGTGGCCGCCAAAGTGGCTGCCCTGCGCGTGGGCCTGCCCCGCGGCATTAAGCTGGCGCCTTACTACGACCAAGCCGATTTCGTGTCGGAAGTCGTGCGCTCGGTGCAGGATTCTCTGTGGATTGGTCTGGCGCTGGCCCTGGTGGTGACGTCGCTATTCCTGCGCTCGTGGAAGGCGTCGCTCACGCTGGTGCTTACCATTCCGGTGGCCCTGGCCCTGACCCTGGCAGTACTTTACTTCGTGCTGGGCTATTCGCTCAACATCATGACCCTAGGGGCAATTGCCGCCGCCATCGGCCTCATGATTGACGACGCGGTGGTGATGGTTGAGCAACTGCACCGGGTGGGCGAAGAGCACCCGGCTGCCACGCCCGGTGAGGTAGTGGAGCGCTCAGTAAAACACTTATTACCCGCCCTGATAGGGTCGAGCCTCAGCACCATCGTAATTTTCCTGCCCTTCGCCCTGCTGGGTGGTGTGGCCGGAGCATATTTTAAAGTACTCGCTACCACAATGGTAGTGGCGCTGGTGTGCTCCTTTTTCGTAGCTTGGCTCGGGCTGCCGGTCGCCTACCTCCTGCTCAGCAAAAAGAACAAGGCAACCCAACCAACCAGTCCGCTGCCGGCCAGCGATGGCTTTGGCCCTCCCGATGCCCCGCCGATGCCACCACCGTGGCCGCCGACGACAGCCTGGAGCTGGAAAAGCGCGCATCCGGGCCTTCCAAGCAAATGAAGGGCGGGCAAGCGGTTACGGAAAACGACACGACGGCTACGACCCAGCACCACGACATACCGTGGGTGCGCTCAGTTATCCGCCACCCAGCTTATAGCGTGGTGGGAATTCTGCTGCTGCTGGGGGTGATGGCGTTCGTCATTCCACGCCTGGCCACCGGCTTTTTGCCCGACATGGACGAGGGCGCCATTGTGCTGGACTACCATTCGCCGCCCGGCACGGGCCTCGACGAAACCGACCGCATGCTGCGCCAGGCCGAAAAGCTTATCGTGAAGGTGCCCGAAGTGGCAAGCTACTCACGCCGGACCGGCACGCAAATGGGCTTCTTCATCACCGAGCCCAACAGCGGCGACTACCTCATCCGCCTCAAAACCGACCGTAAGCGCTCAACCGAAGAAGTGATTGCTGACCTGCGCCAGCGCATCGAATCCACGGAGCCGGCCCTGGTGGTAGACTTCGGCCAGGTTATCGGCGACATGCTCGGCGACCTGATGAGCACCGTGCAACCCATTGAAATAAAGGTTTTTGGCCCCGACCCCACGCAGCGCTATGCCCTGGCCAACCAGGTAACCGAGGTGGTGACAAAAACCGCCGGCACGGCCGACGTTTTTAACGGCATCGTGCAGGTAGGCCCCAGCGTGGACGTGCGCCCCAACCCGCGCAAGCTGGCCCAATTTGGCCTTACGGCTACCAGCTTCCAGACGCAGCTGCAAACGCAGCTGGGGGGCACGGTGGCCGGCAACGTGCTCAGCGGCGAGCAGCTGCTCAACATCCGGCTACGCTACCCGCAGGCGGCCGAGGCTACCCTGGCCCAAATGCGCGGTGAGCCCGTATTTCTGCCCAATGGACAGCGCCGCCGCCTCGACGAGCTGGCCGACGTGACCGTGACGACAAGCAGCGCCGAGTTGAACCGGGAAAACCTGCAAGCTATGACGGCCGTGACTGCCCGCCTCGACGGCCGCGACCTAGGCTCGGCCATGCAGGAGATTCAGCAGAAGATTGTGCGTGATGTACCGCTGCCGCCCGGCTATTTCATCCAGTACGGTGGCTCCTACGCCGAGCAGCAGCAGTCGTTCCAGGAACTGCTAACCATCCTGGGCACGGCTTGTTTGCTGGTATTCGCGGTCGGCTTATTTCTGTTCCGGGATATAAAGGCTGCGGGGCTGATTCTACTCGTCGCTATCCTGGGGCCGGCCGGGGGCAGCCTAGCGCTGTACCTTACCAATACGCCGCTGAATGTAGGCTCCTACACCGGCCTCATCATGGTAGTAGGCATCATCGGAGAAAATGCCATCTTTACCTTCCAGCAGTTCAACGACTTCCGAGCCGAAGGCGGCCCGGTGGAGGCGGCCATTGCCTACTCCATCGCCGCCCGGCTGCGCCCCAAGCTTATGACGGCACTCTCGGCCATTGTGGCGCTGGCCCCGCTGGCGCTGGGCATTGGGGCCGGCGCGCAGCTGCACCAGCCGCTGGCCATTGCCGTCATCGGGGGCCTGCTGCTGGCGTTGCCGCTGCTGCTTGTGGTGCTGCCCAGCCTGCTGCGCCTGGCTTACGGGCGGGGCGAAGCTGCTGCCACTAACAAGCCAACACCAGTTAGTATATAGAATTAATACAGCAAACGTATTAACAAGGACAAGGCACTGGCCCCGCCAGCAGCTATTCACTGCTTCGTCTACTGCACCACATTGCGCGGGTCGGGCGCGGGCTTCATTTCGTAGTCGTGCGGCGGCTGGGCACCCGCCAGGTTCTGCACAAAGTAGTCCCAGCGGCGGCGTGTCATATAGGGCGAGTAGGCGCCGTAGCCGTGCGCTGCGTTTGGAAACACTACCAGGTCGTAGCTCTTGTTGGCTTTAGTGAGGGCCTCCACCACGAGCATCGTATTGGAAGAAGGCACGTTGTCGTCCATGAGGCCGTGGGCCAGCATCAGCTTGCCTTTCAAGTTCTTGGCGAAGATGGCATTGGCCTGATTGTCGTAGTTGGTGGTGCCGTCGGGGTTGGTTTTGAGCAGGCCGATATAGCGCTCGGCCCAATCGTCTTCGTAGTTGCGGTTTTCATGGTTACCCGACTCCGAAATGCCCACTTTGAAGAAGTCAGGGTAGCGAAACATGGCCGCAGCCGTGGCGTAGCCGCCGCCCGAGTGCCCCCAGATGCCGGCCCGCTCCAGGTCGATGTACGGATACTTTTGCGCCAGCTGCCGCATACCAGTCACCTGGTCCGAGAGCGTGTTTTCGGCCATATTGCCGTAGCAGCCATCGTGATAAGACTTGGAGCGCAGCGGGTTGCAGCTGCCCTCAATCACCACCACCACAAAGCCCAGCTCGGCCAGCGCCTGATTATCGCCGCGCGCCGCCGAAAACGACCAGCTACCCACGCCCCACCCTGCGGGCCGGGGTAGATATAATTTATAATCGGGTACTTTTTGGCCGGGTCCAGCGTCGTGGGCGTGAACATCAGGCCGTAGAGGTCCGTCCGGCCGTCCTGGGCTTTCACCGTGATGGGCGCGGGCGCTTTCCAGCCGGTGGCCGTAAGGCGCGAGATATCGGTTTTCTCCACCGTTAAAATCAGCTTACCATCGGCCCCGCGCAGCACGGTTGCGCCCGGCTTGTCGGGCTGCGAGTAGGTGTCGAGAAAGTAGCGGCCCGAGGGCGCCAGTGCCACCTGGTGGTTGCCGGCCTCGGGCGTGAGCAACGTCAGGTTCTTGCCATCCAGCCCAATGCGGTAGAGGTGCGTAAAATACGGGTTGCCCGGCTCGCGCCCATCAGCCAGGAAGTAAAGCTGGCGCTTGGCCTCGTCTACCCGCAGCAGCTGCGTCACTACAAAGTTGCCCTTGGTAATCTGGTGTTTCAGCGTGCCGCTGACCGCGTCGTAGAGATACAGGTGTCCCCAGTCATCACGCTCCGAGTACCAGATAACCTCCTTGGTTTTGGGCAGGTAGCGCCAGTTGATGGCGTGCTGGCCCGATTCGTACTGCGTAGCCACGGTTTCGGCAAATACGTCGCGTACTGCGCCGGTGGCGGCATCGGCCACGCGCAGCTTTTCCTGCTTGTGGTCGCGCGAGGTCGATACAAAAGCCAGCTGGCTGGCGTCGGGGCTCCAATCCACGTCGTCGAAGGTGCCGCTGCTCGAAATATCATCCGACAGCGACGCACGGTGCGGGTCCGGAGCTACTTGCAAGCGCACCACTTTGGGGCTGTTCACTTCAATAATCACCCGCTCAATCATGGCAATGTCCTTGTCGCCGGCCAGCGGGTACTTCCACGCTTTCAGCGTGGGGTGGCCTACGTTGGTCGTCATCAGGTACATGTCGCCCACGGCGCGCTGGTCTTGCCGGAAAGTAGCAATTTTGCGCGAGTCTGGCGACCAGCGCAGCACCGGCTGGTCGCTGTGGGTCCAGCCGGCATTGTCAGTGGCGTAGCCGTAGTCCTTAACGCCGTCAGTAGTAAGCTGGGTGGCCTGGTTGGTTTTCGTGTCGCGGACCCACAGGTTATAGTCCTTGATGTAGGCGGCCAGCCGGCCATTGGGCGACTCCACTTCGTTCTGCGCGTTGGGGCCGGGCTGGGCATCACCGGGGCTTAGCTGGCCGCTGCTGAGGTTGTACTGCCAGCTTTTACCGGCGGCAGCGAAGGAAACCGACTTTTCATCGGGCGAAAAGGCAATGTCACGAAATGGCAGCCGGCCGGCCTCGTAGGTTTTGCCGCTGGCCTCAGATAGCGCCGCGGCCAGCCTGGCGTGGTCGAAAGCGGCCGTGCGGGTTTTGCGGACCGGGTCAACCAGCACAAACTCGCTACCCTTGGCCGTCAGTACGCGGTACCAGAAGCGGTCGCCCGGCAGCCAGTGGGGCTGGCCGGGGATGCCATCTACCAGGGCCTGGGTATTATAGCCCATAAAGCGCTCAGCGCGGGCATAGTCCTGGTCCGTAAGAACGGGTCGCTGCTGAGCCGTAGCCCGGCAATACTAAAAAGCGTGGCGGCCACAAGGCCAATACGTACTTAAACATAAGCTTGGCATGAGTTGCGGGCGAAAGGTAGCACGGCGCTCTCTCACCTGGCAAAGCGAATGCCCCGCTACCGGGACTTTCCTATAGCAAGTTCAGGGTGGATGTAGAGACGCCTCTTTGCGTCTCGGCGTCCGCGCCGTAAGAAAAGCCTCGCTCAGCTATCGTTCAACGCCGAGGTGAAAAGTAGTTTTCATATATTTTATATAACATATATTATAATATAATTACTCTACCTAACTGTGTAGCCAGCTTACCTCACGAGCCCCTTTGGGCCGGCCTCCTTACCCAAAGAGAGGCGGAGCCAGACGACTTGTTTTATTAACGGATTTTCCTGGCTCAGCAATAGAATTGGTTGTTGCTCACTGAGCCTCCGCAGCCCGACTTTAGTCTTTAACGGGCGCCGGGGCAGGCTTCACTCTTCAACGCGTGTTGGGGCAGGCTTTTCGTCTACGTCAGGCTGGGTAGCTACCTCCTGCGCCAGCGACTCCCGGATAAAGCCTTGCTTGAGGTGCTCATAGAGGGAGTGCGGGTCGACTAGCGCGGCAACAGCCTGAGCCAGCATGGCCCGAGCAGCAATTGAAAAATAGCCGAGTGCCGGTCTGTCATCTCCAGCACCAGGATAGCAGCCGTGAACGGCGAACGGACCACCCCGGTCAGAAAGCCGACCATGCTGACCAGGATGAGCAGGTTGCGGTCGGGCACAGGCACCCCGGCCAACCGCGCCAGGCCATCGCCCAGCAGCGCCCCGCGCTCAGCGAGGTGGCAAACACGCCGCCGGCCCCGCCGCCACTATAGCTGAGCACCATGCCCACGAAGCGCGCCGGGAACAGGTAGCCGGGGTGACCCCGCTGTTTTGAAACAGCAGCTGATTGATAATTGGCTTGCCCGTGCCGATTCCTTCGCGGCCGACCAGGTAAGCCAGGCTGCCCATCAGCACCCCACAGCCCAGCACCCAGCTCAGTTGCGCCGCCAGGGTTGTGAACCGGCGGCGGTACTGCCCCACGGCTAGCAGCGCCTTGGCAAACAGCGCCCCTGCCAGCCCGCAAGCCAGTGCACAGCCCATAGCCAGCACCTGAAACCAGCCGGCCGGAGAGGTCACCTTCGGGAAGCCTAGGTAGAGGTAGGAACCCAGAAACTGCTGGGCCGTGAGCCCGGCGATAATAACGGCCGCGAATACGGCCAGGCGGAAGCGCGACAAGTGAATCTGGGTGAGCTCCTCAACCACGAACACGATGCCCCCAGCGGCGTATTGAAGGCGGCCGCCAGGCCAGCTGCCCCGCCGGTTACCAGCGCAATCTGGCGCGAAAGGTGTGGCCAGCTGGCTGGCTGCAAGCGATTGATAGTCCGGAATATAGCGGCCGATATCTGGATAGTGGGGCCTTCGCGCCCGATTACGCCCCCACCCAGTAGCAGCACGACGCTGCTCACAACCTTGACGGCAGCAACCCGCAAACTCAGCAAATACTCGGTATGCCGATGCTGAGCGGGGTTGGATAGCTCAATGCCGGCCATGACCTGCGGGATACCGCTGCCCCGCGCAGCAGGTGCCAGGTAGTACACCAACGCCCACGAGAGCAGAAAGGCCAGCGGCGTGAGCACAAAGGCCAGCAGGGGCACGCGGCCCAGCCAGTCAAAGCTGAGTTGCTCGGCCCAGACAAATATTCGTTCATACCCTACGGCTACCAGGCCGGTCAGCAGGGAGGCAATCCAAAACGGCAGACTTTGCAAAATGAGGCGCCGCACCCGTGGCGTATACAGCCGGCGAATCAGGTGCTGGTCGAGCCAGGCAAGCACTCGCGCGTAGTGGGAGTGTGGGATAGAATCGGACATAAAAGGGGCAAGTGCCGCTGGACTGTGCTAGCCTGCACGGGCCAGCAGGGGCATTACCAGGGGCATACGTAAAGCAGCCAGCCAAAAACGAACAGGTTACCTTGTTTCTTCCGGAAATAAGTTGACCGGAGCCCTGCTAGTCTTTGCCCAACTGATACCGGGAGAAGGTAGCGATGGCCTGCCTTGCGCTTTCGTCGACGAATGAGAAAATTATTGGCAGCCAGTATATCAAATAATGAAGCTGTTCAGGAAGTTGAAAGCCCGTCAGGCTTCACTACGCTCAGCCCGACGGGCTACTTTACCTGATGAGACGCCGCCGTGGCCGACTCGGCGGCGTCTCATCAGCAATTTAAGTGAGACGGCTTCCTAAACCGTTGCAACGCATTACGACCCAGTTTAAGGCCTTGATTGCCTGATTTTTCAGTAGGGACATTCTTGCATAGCCTGCGTACGGGCCACCTCTTGCCGCCGCACACGCTCCCGATGGTCAGCTCATTGCAGGACAAACTATTCAGCCTCATTCAGGCCTCAGCGCAATGAACGGTTAGCGCTCCAGCAGGATTTCCGTGCCTAAAATCACCAGGTCTACCCGACCTTTCAGCGTCTGGTTGATAAAGGGTGTGTTCTGGGATTTGGATTTCATGAATTCCCGCGTGAAGGTCGTTTCCGCTTCGGTATCGAATAAGAGGCAGTCGGCTTGCTGGCCGACTTCGATGGCAGCTGCCGGCAGGCCCATCAGGCGGCGGGGCTCCGCCGAATAGCGCTTCACCACCAGGTCCCACCCAAATTTTCCGGGCTCGACGAAGTGGTGATAGAGCGAGACAAGGGCCGTATCGAGGCCGGTGATGCCATTGGGCGCGCTGATAAAATCCTGGGCTTTTTCGAAGGGAGTGTGCGGGGCGTGGTCGGTAGCAATGAGGTCGAATACGCCGTCGATGAGCCCGCGAGTAGGGCATCACAATCGGCCTGCGTCCGCAGCGGCGGGTTCATTTTATAGTTCGTGTCGTAATCCCCGATGTGCTCGTCGGTGAACAGCAGGTGATGCGGGGCCACTTCGGCCGTCACCTTCACATCGCCGCGCGATTTCCACCAGCGAATGGTTTCCATGCCGAGCTTGCTGGACACGTGCTGGATGTGCACGTGCGCGCCCGCCGCCCGGGCCAGGCGAATGTCGCGGTCGATAATGATTTCCTCCGCGCACGCCGGCGAGCCCTTAATGCCGAGCCGGTAGCTCATCACCCCTTCGTTGAGGGCGCGCGGCCCGGCCAGCTCCGGCACCTCGCAGTGGCTGGCAAAAAACATCCCAAACTCGGTGGCGTACTGCATTGCCCGCAGCAGTACCGCCGGGTCGCCGGTGGTGTCGCCGTCGTCGGTGAGCATTTTCACCCCAAGCTCGCGCATGCCCTCGATTTCCGCCAGCTCCTTGCCCTCGCGGTTCTTGGTGACGCAGCCGGAAGTATACACCGGAATGCGCGACCGGTGCTTGGCATTTTCCAGCACGGTGGCCACCGCGGTCGCCGAATCGAGGCCGGGCGGGTGTTGGGCATCATCACCACGCCGGTAATGCCGCCGTTGATGGCCGCTTCGCTACCCGTAGTGATGGTTTCCTTGTTCTCAAAGCCGGGGGCGCGGAAATGGACATGGGCATCAAACATGGCGGGCATCAGAACCCGGCCGTGCGCGTCGATGACGCGGGCGCCCTCGGGAATGGCCAGGCGGCTGCCGATGGCCCGGATTTTTCCTTCGACAATCAGGACATCGCTTTCGAGAAGCACTGGTGAATTTTCGGAGGCAATGCGGGCATTTTGAAGGAGAAGCATAGCTGGATGAGTGCGGTAAACCGGCAAGAGGGTGTTACTATTTTATAATTTTAATATTCAAACGCGCGGGCAAAGCCCGCCGCATCCGGCGGTCAGGGCGTAATCACCGTTGAGCTGGCTCGTTGCGGGCGGCATACGCTTCCTGCCGCGGGAACTCCCCACCCGGCGTGAGCCAGTCGAGCACGGCCATGCGAACGGAGATGCCATTTTCGACCTGGTTGGTGATAAGGCTGCGCTCGTAGTCCATAACGGCGTCGCAGAGCTCTACCCCCGGTTTACGGGGCCGGGGTGCATGATGTAGAGGCCGCGGTCGCGGATTTCCGCCAATCGGGTATTGGTGATGCCGTAGACCCGGTGATATTCGCGCACGCTGGGGAAAAACTGCACGTCCTGGCGCTCCAGCTGCACCCGGAGCAGGTACACCACATCGGGCGCCCAGGTCATGGCCGCCTCATAGTCGGTGAAGCGTCGGATGCTTGCCGGCACATACTTAGGCACCAGTGAGCCTGGGCCGAGGTAAGCAACCTCGACGCCCAGCTTTTGGAGCAGGGTGCTGGTGGAGCGCGCGACGCGGGAGTGAAGAATATCGCCGATGATGAGGACTTTTTTGCCCCTGGGGTCAGGAAATTTCTCCTTAATAGTGAAGGCGTCCAGCAGGGCCTGGGTAGGGTGCTCGTGCGCCCCATCGCCGGCATTGATGACCGCCGCCGTGGTTTGGCGGGCAATCATGCCGGGCAGGCCGGAGTGACTATGGCGGACGACGATGTAGTCAGTGCGCATGGCCTGGAGCGTCTCGATGGTCTCGCGCACCGACTCGCCCTTGGTAATGGAGGAGTGGTCGACGTTGAAATTCGTCACCTCCGCCGACAGGCGCTTGGCCGCGACCTCGAAGGAGGAGTGCGTCCGGGTGCTGGCCTCGTAGAACAGCATGAGCACGGACTTGCCCTCGAGAGCAGGGATTTTTTTCACCGAGCGGGTGAATAGTTTTTTAAACGACGTGGATTGGTCGAGCAGGAACTCGATTTCCTCACGGTGAAGGGATGCGATGTCGAGCAGGTCTTTACGTGCCATACCGAAGCTGAAGAAAATGAGATTGACTAGCTAAAACGGACAATGTGAACTCTTATCTGCCCCGGCCTACGACGGAAAAACGGGCTGCTGGCGTGGGCTAAGGCGCTGGCGGCAGCCGCCACGGTTGCGGGCAAGGCGGTTAGCGTCCACGGGGGTATAGGTGGGGTAGCAGCGGGGTTGTGAAATACAAATTGGCTGTGGGGCAGCACCCGACGAGCTCAACGGGCATAAAAAAACCGTTTCGGAATCCGAAACGGCAGCGGGGCAACAATCAAAAAAAATAACGGAAATACCAGAAGTAAAATCGGGAGAAACGATGGTAGTGAAGACCTTCCGGCTCCCTCGCGGTTCCCGGCCGAGCAGGGTTCCGCGCTTCATCAACAAGTTTTTTGGTTGAAGCATGATGCAAATTTACGGCATTATTACGCCCGGCAATTCATTGGCAATGTTGATTTTTTTGACACTGCTTGTCTCAAATCTTATTTTCGACCTAAGGAGCTATACGACACACTTTTTGTCATTCATTTCGTCATCAAAAAAATGATGGGCCGCGTAACCAGTTGCT
The DNA here is from genome assembly GCF_013256425.1 of Hymenobacter sp. BRD67. GTDB lineage: Bacteria > Bacteroidota > Bacteroidia > Cytophagales > Hymenobacteraceae > Hymenobacter. Next base: position 4,301,608 of record NZ_CP053904.1, on the reverse strand, counting down.
TTGCAAGCACAATCCATCTTAACTTTAGAGAGACGTTGCAGTGAGGGGACACACTCCCCCAGCCTGGCTTGGGTTGGTCTAGTTAGGCAGGAGAGAATTGGGCGATAGTGGCAAGTTTCTGTTGATGAAAGGGATAAGGCTTTAAATAGCCAATACTGGAGCGGCGGCGCTGGTGATTGTAGTAGTCAAAATAGTCGACCACGCTGGCTTGCGCGTCGGCCGAGTCCAGGAAAACAGGCCAATCGCGAAGTTCGAGTAGCTCCGTTTTGAGGCGGGACCAGCGGCACTCCGCCTGCGCGTTGTCGTAGCAGCCGCCCCGGCGGCTGTGCTAGAGCTGGGCCTGGGCGTTGCGCAGCAGGGTTTTGTAGCCGTTGCCCAAGTACTGGCCGCCCCGGTCGGAGTGGACAATCAGGCCGGGAGCGGGCCACTGGGCGAGCAGCGCCCGCTGCAAGGCCGTAATCACCAGCGCCTCGGGCATGTCAGCGCGCACCTGCTAAGTGCCGCCCCGGCGGCACCGTGCCCACCACCTGCCTGGTACATACGTCCTGAAAGGCACAGCAGTAAACCTACTGACTGGAGGCCAGCGGCAGATACGTGATATCGCTGGCCAGGCGCAGGGCTTCGGCGCGGAAGGCCGCATCATAGCGCGGCCGTTTCGTGGGAGGCGCTTTTTCCATGGAGGTGGGAAGTTAGCACCTAATTCTCTTCTATTTCACCCGACCACCTCAGTATCACTTGCTCACCCGCCCGCCTGGCTCAGCTGCTGGCGGGCGGGTGACCTACTGGCCTTTCACAAATACCAACGAAGTTGCGCCAGCCCCCTCCAGCGTAAAGGTGCTCTTGATGGTGTAGCCCTCCTGATAAAGTTTGGCAATCAATTTTTGGTACCCTTGCGAAGTAGCCATCTTTTTTTCATCATTTTGCCCAGCCGGTATTTCCAGCACCTCGCTTTTACCATCCTCCCGGGTGATAATAGCCTTAATCGTGAATTTTGTTCGCCCATAGCTTAGGCTTACGACGACAACCCCTGGCCCACTCGTTTGGGCCAGCAGGCACGCGCAGAGAAACAGGAGCTTTTTTATAGCTCCAAAGTATAGCCCTTTTCTGATGAGTGGATGAGGGCTGCCTACCTACTGGCCTACCACCTCAAAAAACCTGCCTTCACCCCACTTGTCACTACCGCCTTTTTACCTAGTCTATGCCAACCTACTGACTCGCCGGGCCTACACGCGCCGCGACTACGTGTTCCTGGCCCAGCACTACCGCCACCGGCCGGCCGCGGCGCTGGCCCACGCCCTGGGCCGCACGCCCGGCAGTCTCTACCGCTTTATTGCCCGCTACCCGAGCTACGCAAGCAGGGCCGCCCCTGAGCACCGATTAGGTATAAGTTGCTTGCCCCAGCCTGGGGGCTAGCCCAGCTTTACCCCCGGGTTCAACAGCCCGTTTTTCATAGTCTAGCGCCGAAAACCCTGTCTGCCTCAGATGGGGCTTTTTCGTAGCCCTGCCCCGCCTGTTTATGACTACCCCCGCGGCCGTGCGCCAGGCCAATCTCGACCAGCGTAACCAGCGGATTCGGGATGCCTTTTATAAGCGCTTCACCAACGTACCCCGGGCCCAGCGGCCCGAACGGGAGCAGGTAGTAGCCCAGTTGGCCGACGAGTACTTTCTGAGTGAGAAAACGGTAGAAAAGGTGCTAGTTGGGTATCGCTAAGCGCAAGGGCCTATCGAGGTCAGAAGCTTCGTGCTGCTGGAAGGGCCCTGGAATGAGGCTTTGGTGAGCTAGGCGGCGGCCTTCCCGACCGCTACGCACGATGACATGCTCGACTGCCTTACACAGGCTATTCGCCGACATGCCACGGCTGCTATCAAGCACATTACTGTTTATCAGACATTTGGGCGCTAATAATAATTATAACACCTGCCTGTTTCGTGCAGGACTTTTCATGTCGTCTACAAATCGGTTAAGAAATGGTTAAAAAGACAATGCCAGTTAAATACCAATTAAAAACTAAATATTTAATCCTTTAGAAATAAAAAAACTTAATGAATTTTTTAGTACAAAGCTAAACTCTTTATCGGGACTTATCATTCCGATTATTTCTTTTTTATAAAGGCTTTTTAAATAAATATTTTGCTCTTTAACATATGCATCTAAATACTTTCTGAAAATAACAAGTGCTTCTTCTCTACGCTCAATTAAATTACCCCTATTTAATTCGAGAAGTTTGTATGTTATTTCTCCTCGCACGCTACCAGGCATATGAATTATCATTGCTCCTGAAGACGTAATGTGTTCATATATTGCATCTGAGTATGGGTTCAAAACCGGGTTTTGAGCATCATAATAATTAGACTTATGCCCATTGCAAACACTGCACGAAAATGTCAAATTATTCCATTCGAAAGTAAGCTTGGGGAAATCAGATTTGGGTAAAATATGCTCAATATCACCCGGATAAACATGTGTGACTTTGCTTTCACAATAAGCACATTTCCCACTAGTTTCATTTACTAATGTCTCCTTTACCTTCTTGTGATTATACTTATTGAGTACAAGCTTAGGTGGCTTTTCATTACGATTTCGGTATGCCATTAGGTTAACAGTCCAAGTTAAAGACCTTAATCTCAGCACAGCAGGCTTAGGTAATTTAATCAAAGGAACCATCTAATTAATTTTCTTATAGTTCTCAAGTAATTTCAATAACGATTCAGGTACGTACTTACCTAGTCCCGCTTTTGACAGATCATCTTTAAAGCTACTGATGCTGGCGTCACCAACTTCGACTGCTTTGTATTTCTCTATGATGCGATTAATCTCATCATCAACCCAATATGGCAAAGTATCCTCAAGTCCTAAAACCTCTTTAAGAATATCGTTAGCCGAACCAGACTTATCTACCCGATCTAAAAGAACAGAATCTACCTTTCCAACGTCATTATACTTCAAGGCGTAGGCATTGGAGTCTGACATAGACGTAATAATGAAAGGGCTATGTGTAACTACAATAAATTGACAATTAGAAAAAGCTAGTGCCATGTTTGGCAATAAGCTTTTTTGTATTTCTGGATGCAAATGATTTTCCGGCTCATCTATAGTCACCACAAATGGCTCACCACCACTGTCAAACATATATATCTGCCAAGCCAAATCAATTATAGATGCTACTCCTCCAGAAACAGCATCGATTGGGAATTCACCCGTCCTAGTTACTAGAACAACTTCAGGAGGCCTTATAGTAATCTTAATAAATCCAAGTGTAGTAGGCAAAACTTTACCTAGTATGATTTCAAAATCGTTGAATAATTTGAGAGCCTGAGGGTTAGGCGCAATAATTGCATTACCAGGGCCGTAAGTAGCCCAAGAAAGAAGTGTTTCTTTTATAAAATATGTTTCATTTTTGTTATTATTGGAATTACCGTAGAATCTATTATTACTTGAGTTCTTATAAAGATTGTAATACTGCTGTTTAGGGAACAAACTAGTTGGGATATGAGAAACTTGTTCATATTTAAACAAGGGCCTTATTGAATTTATAGAAAATCCTTTTACTGGCTGAGGATTAGGAATATGGAAGTTGTATGTAGAACTCGGATTTTGTGGAATACCAATTTCGGCTGACTGTCCATTGTCATAGTAGATAGTGCCTATTCTTGCGAACCCCGCAAACTGTTGCTGTTGATAAGGTTGAATAGGCAAAAGGGATTCAAAAAATCTACGGACTTTAGGAAAACCTGATGTATAAATTAGTCCTGCTAGGCCCATTGTGGGTACACCGACAAGCGGCTGTTGTACTCCACCTAGCTGAGTATTAAGAATATTCAGCAAGGTGGTTTTACCAGCCCCATTAGCACCAGTTATAACTGTGAGTTTTTTATGAAACTCAATGTCTATATTACCGTATTGGCGCCAATCTACTATACGTAATCTTTTAAACATCATTTTTGAATGAGCTGTGTTTTGGCCAGCTTATTTTCTGCAAATGGAAGATAGCCAACTAAGGATGAGCAATAGTACTCAAAATGTGCTTCACATCGTGAAGACCGAAGCAGAATCGGAAAAAGAAACTAAAGAGTCCTCTCAGAATGCAATATGAGAACTATAGCTTGAGCAAGCCGTAGTAACTTGTATAACCCAACGCATAACCCAAAAACAAATCAGCCACTCAGACTTTCATCTAAGCGGCTGATTCTTAACGAGCGAGAAACGAGGTTCGAACTCGCGACCCTCAGCTTGGGAAGCTGATGCTCTACCAACTGAGCTACTCTCGCGGGGTGTTTGGTAGGGCAAAGGTAGGAAAGAGGTAGCGAATCGCAAGCGCGGGAACATCGCGCGGCGGCCGGGGGTTTAGCTACTGCTTATGCCGCGTCGCCCGCCTTCCCGTCGTATTCTTTCGCCTGCTTCGCGCCGTGTGGTGGCCGGGCTGCTGATTGCCGCCGGCATCTTGTTATTTCTGGGGAGCTGCTGCGGCTTTACGTATTGCTTTACGACTGGCGGGCACTCGGCGTGCTTGGTGCCCGGCCGCTGGCGGCCGTGCTGCTGGGGCTGGGAGCGGGCGGGCTCACCAGCTATGCCGGCTGGCGCGTGGGCATGAGCCGCTAGCCGTGGCGGCGTCACAACTGGCCGGGCGGCTGCACCTTTGCAGTCAGTATGTCTTCTCCCCTGCGCATTTCTGTGGCTAAAGCCAGCCTGGCCACCGCTACCCGGCTGGCTGAACTGGGCCGCCAAACCTTCCAGGAAACCTTCGCGGCTACTAATACGCCCGCGGATATGACCGCCTACCTGGCCGAAACCTATAGCCCGAATTGCAGCTGGCCCAGCTGCAAAACGCTGATAACACCTTCCTGCTGGCCGAGATGCAGGGCCGGCTGGTGGGCTATGCTCTGGCAGCAAAAAACTCGACCCTGGGCCTGGCTGCCGCAAGTACGGCCATGGCCTGGCAGCTCGAAATCAAGCAGCTTTACATTGTGGAAGAATGGATTGGCACCGGGCTGGGCGCGGCCCTGATGCGGCGCTGCCTCGACCTGGCGCAGGCCGAAAGCTGCACGGCCGTGGTGCTGGGCGTGTGGGAGCACAACGAGCGGGCCAAGGCTTTTTACCAGCGCTTTGGCTTTCGCGAAGTGGGCGAGGTGGCCTTTAAGCTGGGCCAGGATGTGCAGCGTGACCTCATTTACCGTAAAGGGCTGGCCGGGCGCCCAAGCTAGAACTTTTGGCGATGCAGGCACAGCATATGGTGAAGCGCAGCAGTATAGGACATTGGCTATGTTTGCTCTTGATAGGCCTGGCGGGTTGCCAGGGCCGCCCTGACCAAACCAGCCGGGCTACGGCCCTGCCACTGCCCACCGGCCACTTTGCCGGAAGCCTGCAAGCCCCCGGGCACCCCGAGCTCCGCGCAGCCCTGGAGCTGCGCCACCCAAGTGCCGGCCACTACGATGCCGAGCTGGTTTTGCCCGAGCTGCCCAACCTGAGCTTTGTGGCCGATACGCTGACTTTTGCCCACGACACGCTGTATCTGGTACGCCCCGGCCTGCCTGGTGAAGCGCTAAAGCTGGCCCGGCAGGGCGATTTCTGGCGTGGCACGCTGCGGCTCGACTCCGCTCGCTATCCGGTGCTGCTGGTGCGCCGGGGGCCGCCCGAACCAACTGTGTACCGCGTACAGCGCGATGGCGTAGCGGGAACCGAAGGCCAAGCCCTGCTTTTCAGTCCCGCCGACGAAAGTCTGCCTGGTCTGGCGCTGGCGTTTTTCCCGACGCCCGCCACGGCGGCTACCGCACCGGGCTGGGCCGATGCCCTGGCCCGGCAGGGCCATACCGTACTGCTGCTGCCGGCGGCCGATACGCTCACGGCGCCGGCGCTGGCCAATGCGCTGGCCCTGCTGCGCCGCACGGCGGGCGTCGATACCGCCCGCGTAGGAGTTTGGGTAACCGGGCGGCGGGCCGGCAGATTACCCGAGCTGCTGGCCGAAAACTCAGCGTCGCGCCCTTCCTTCATCCTTATTCAGAATATGCCGGAGCCCCCGCTGTCCACGCGCCGCGACTGGCGGGAGCGGGCCCAGCGCGGCCGCCTGCTGGCGCTGTACGACCCGGCGCTGCCCAGGACGGCAGTAGCCGGTGGCCGGGCACTGCTCGGCAGCCAGCGCGTGCGGCAGGGGCCGGAGGCTTATCTGCAAGCGCAGGTAAGCGCCTGGTTGCGCGACCGTTAATCCTTAAACCAACAGCAAGCCCTTCTCACGCAGCTGCTGCCAGGCCGGGCTTTGCAGGAAGTCTTCCCAGCGGCCGGACCCGGCGGGGAAACTGCTAGCTGCTTCTTTGAGCAGGACTTTCGTCTCGTAGTCGACGCTCAGCTTCGTGATGAGCTGATGCAGCCAGGGGCCAATGGCTTCGGTGGTTTTTACCTCAAAGTCTTCGGCCTGTTCGTAAAAAGTGAGGACGACCCGCGTGGCTTTTTTATCCTTCGGGCTGGCGCCCACCTGGGTATCGAGGCGAAGCTCGGGCGCGTTGCCGAGCCAGAACAGGCGCCGGTTGGGCTGAGCAAAATCAGACTTGGCTACCGCTGACTTTTGGCTGCCGGGCTCGTTGAGGGCTTGCTGAATAAGCTGACGCGGCACCGTGGAGCGCGGCACTTTAAAATCGAACCAGAAGCTCAGCGGCTCGCGCAGGGCCACGCCGTGCATGTAGTTGTAGAGGCTTTTAGCCAGGCCGGGGCCGAAGCTTTCGTGGTCGGTGCCCAGGGGGTCGTCGTGCCAGAGGTCATTCCAGGCAAAGGGGCCGGGCTCGGGCCGATAGCCACCACCTGGTACTTGGCCGGATTTTTTCCCACGGGCGAATGGGCGGTCATGGAGAAGCGATGCCAGTAGCCGCTTTGTACAATGCCGGCTTCAAACATCTGCCGCACCACCTCCAGCGAATCAACCGTTTCCTGCGCCGTCTGGGTCGGGAATCCGTACATCAGATACGCATGCACCAGCACGCCCGCCTGGGTAAAGCCCTGCGTAACGCGGGCGACCTGCGCAATGGTCACTCCTTTTTCCATCAGCGCCAGCAATCTATCCGAGGCCACTTCCAGGCCGCCGCTGATGGCAATGCAGCCCGAGGCGGCCAGCAATCGGCATAGGTCGGGCGTGAAAGTCTTCTCAAACCGAATATTACCCCACCAGCTGATGCTCACGCGGCGGCGCAGCAGCTCAATGGCCAGGTCGCGCAGGGACAGCGGCGGCGCGGCTTCGTCCACAAAATGAAAGCCGGTCTGGCCGGTCTGGGCCACCAGCTGCTCAATCCGGTCCACCAGCAGTGTAGCCGGTGCCGCTTCGTAGCGGCCGATGTAGTCGAGCGTCACGTCGCAAAACGAGCAGCGCTTCCAGTAGCAGCCATGCGCCACGGTCAGCTTGTTCCAGCGGCCATCGCTCCAGAGACGGTGCATGGGGTTCAGCACCTCAATCACCGAGAGGTAGTCGCCGAGCTTGAGGTCGGAGTAGTCGGGCGTGCCCACCTCGGGGTGCGGCACATCGGGGTGCGGGTGGTTAATGTATTCGACCTGGCCCGCCTCATTTCTTAAAAATGTGCGCTGCAACAGCTCGCGGCCATCTGCCTGCCTCTCAGCCCGGTGCTCGTTTTTATGCTGCAGATACTCAAACAGGCGCAGCCAGGGCCCCTCGCCATCGTCGAGCGTCAGATAGTCGATGTAGTCAAAAAAACGGGGCTCCTTCAGCCCCCGCAGCTCGGTATTGGGGTAGCCGCCGCCCATTACGGTTACGGTTTGGGGGCTGACTTCCTTCGTGCGCCGAGCCAGCCGCAGGGCCGCGTAGAGGTTGCCGGGAAAGGGCACGGTAAAGCCCACAATATCGGGCTGCACTTCGGCCAGCAGCTCATCGAGCAGCTCCAGCAGCATCGTATCGACGAGGTTGGGGGACGCTTGCAGGGCTTCGTGGAGCGGGTCGAAATGGGTAGCCGACATGGCCAGGCTTTCGGCGTAGCGCGAGAGGCCAAACTGCGGGCCCACGGTTTCCTTCACAAGGTCGGCGAGGTCTTCCAGGTACAGCGTGGCCAGGTGGCGGGCCTGGTCGGTGAGGCCCATTGTGCCGAAGGCCGCTTCCAGGTCGGCCACGTTGTCGAAGCGGCTGGCTTCGGGCAAAAACCGGCCGTGGCAGATGCGGGCCGCCAGGGTAAGGTCCCGGTTTTGCAAAAACCGGATGGCCGGGCCGATAGTGGCCTCGTAGCGGTGGCGCAGGCGCAGCATCCGGCGGGCATTATCGCTGAGGCGGTAGTCACCGGCTTCGATTTCGTTGAATACGCGCGCCAGGCCGGCTTTCGAAAAAAGCCGGAGCACCAGCTCCAGGCTCAGGTCGGCCTGCCGCACCTGGTAGCCGCGCCCGCCCAAAAACCCTTTGATGTAGGCGGTGGCCGGGTAGGGCGTATTCAGCTGCGTGAGCGGCGGAGTAAGAAGCAGCAGGCGAAGCGGGGACGTTGGCACGGGACTACAAACCTACGGCAAGCCGCAGAGGTTCGGCCCGGCCCCGGCCCCAATGGTCCCAGCGACCGGCGCGGTCTTAATATATTAAATTTACTATATTATAAAACCCGCTTCCGGCAAAGCTTTTTATCCGGCTACCGTTTGCCAAAGCAGAAAAATATTCAGCCCGATAATCAGCCCGGCTACCGCCCAGGCCAGCAGGCGCACCCAGGGCTTGTTGACAAATACGCCCATCTTGAGCTTGTCGCTGGTGAAAAGTACCAGCGGCACCACCGCAAACGAGAGTTGCAGCGACAGCACTACCTGGCTGAATATTAGCAGCTGGCCGGTGCCTTTTTCGCCGTAAAGCACGGCTACCACCAGCGCCGGCACCACCGCCACCAGCCGCGTGATGAGCCGCCGCACCCAGGGCTTAAGCCGCAGATTCAGAAAGCCTTCCATCACAATCTGACCGGCCAGGGTGCCGGTGAGCGTGGAGCTTTGGCCCGAGGCCAGCAGGGCAATGGCAAACACGACGCTGGCCGCTCCCGCCCCGAGCACCGGCGTCAGCAGCTTGTGGGCATCGGCAATGTCGGCCACGTCTTCGTGGCCTTTGCCATGAAATGCCGCGGCGGCCGTCACCAGAATGGCGGCATTGACAAAAAACGCCAGAAACAGCGCCACCGTCGAGTCGATGGTCGCAAACCGGATGGCCTGGCGCTGGCCGGCCTCGGTGGGCTCAATCTGGCGCACCTGCACAATGCTGCTGTGCAGGTAGAGGTTGTGCGGCATCACGGTGGCCCCCAAGATGCCGATGGCCACGTAGAGCATAGCCGGGTTGGTGACGACTGCGCGCTGCGGTACCAAGCCACGGGCCAGGCCCAGCCAATTGGGGTGCGAGGCGAGTATCTCGTAGAGAAAGCAGACAAATATCAGAAAGATGAGCCCGGCCACCAGACTTTCAATTACCTTGAAGCCTTTGTTTTGCAGTAGTAAGACCAGTAGCACGTCGAGCGTAGTAAAGGCCACGCCCCAGGGCAGCGGCAGGCCAAAGAGCAGGTTGAGCGCAATGGCTGAGCCGATAACCTCGGCCAGGTCGCAGGCGGCGATGGCGATTTCGCACAGCACCCACAGGCTGATGGCGACGGGCCTGGAATAGTGGTCGCGGCAGGCCTGGGCCAGGTCGCGGCCGGTTACGATGCCCAGCTTCGCCGCCAGGTGCTGCAAGAGCATGGCAAACAGGTTGGAAATCAACACTACACTCAGCAGCGTGTAGCCAAACCGGGCACCGCCGGCCAGGTCGGTAGCCCAGTTGCCGGGGTCCATGTAGCCCACCGCCACCAGCAGCCCCGGCCCCCAATAGGCCCGAAACCGCTGCCAGAAAGTGGCCCCGGCGCCCGGCATTACGATGCTGCCATGTACCTCACTCAACGAGTTGCTGCTGCGGGCGTGGCGCCAGCCGGGCTCGGGCCGGGCCGGGCCGGCAGGCGTGCTAACGGGAATATCGACGGGTAACAACGCGTGGCAATTCGAATGGTTAAACAAAGCTAACAGCCATTTTTAGGCTAGCCTAAAAATATTTTTAAACTACCCTAAATACTGTTTTCTGCCTAAAAAAGTTGCTGCTGGGCTATGTTGCCGGAGAATATGCCCCGCCCTACTCTGCCCCGGCGTGCCGACCTTTGCGGCGGCTGTTGCCCCAACTCTGCTTTTTATGTCCGCATCTCCTGGCCTCAAGCGCCGCCTGGGCCTGCTCTCGCTCGCGGTGAGCGTGGTGCTGGTGCTTACTAAGTTTTATGCCTACCGCCTTACCCACTCGCAGGTGGTGCTGACGGATGCGCTGGAGAGTATTATCAACATATTTACCAGCGGCTTTGCGCTTTACAGCCTCTACCTGGCCGACTTGCCCAAAGATGAGAATCATCCCTACGGCCACGGCAAGGTCGAATATTTATCGATTGGGTTTGAAGGGGCACTGATTTTCATTGCCGGCGTATTTATTCTATATAGCGCTGGCCTGAGCCTGCTGCACCCTCACCCCGTGGCGCGGCCCGACTGGGGCGTGGCGCTGCTGGCCAGCACTTCGCTTGTCAACTTTGGCCTGGGTTTGTGGCTGATACGGGCCGGCCGGCGCGTGCAGTCGGTAGCCCTGGTGGGCGACGGTCAGCACTTGTACATCGACGCGCTCACGAGTATCGTTTCGTCGGCGGCGCTGGTGCTGGTGCACTTCACCGGCATTATTCGCTTCGATGCCGGCGCGGCGCTGGGGCTGGGCGGCTTCATTTTATTCAACGGCTATAAGATGCTGCGCAGCGCCGTGGGCGGCCTGATGGACGAAAGCGACATCGCCACCGTGGCCGAGGTTATTGCCGAGCTGCAGCGCCTGCGCCGCCCCTGCTGGATAGATGTCCACAACCTGCGCGTGCAGCGCTACGGCGCCAACCTGCACATCGACTGCCACATGCAGATGCCGTATTACTACTCGCTGGAGCATATTCACCGCGAGCTGCACGAGATTGAGGAGCTGATTCGGGCCCGCTTTGCGGCAGTTGAAGTAGAGATGTTTGTGCACGCCGACCCGTGCTCCTTTGCTGCCTGCTCGCTGTGCCACATGCCCGACTGCCCGGTGCGCCACCACGCCTTCGAGCACGAGGTAAGCTGGGGCGTGCACAACGCCGTGAAAGACGAGCGGCACCACCTGGCCCCCGTGCCTTAAGCACCACCGCATGGACTATTTCATCAGCACCGACCCGGCTCGCCTCGACCTAGCCACCATTCACCGCTACCTGAGCCAAGACTCTTATTGGGCCCGGCATATTCCGCTGGCTACCGTTGAGCGGGCTATTGCCCATTCCCTATGCTTCGGCGCCTACGCGCCTGACGGCACGCTGGCCGGGTTTTGTCGGGTTGTTACCGACCGGGCCACGTTTGCCTGGCTCTGCGACGTGTTTGTGCTACCGGCGCACCGCGGCCACGGCTTGGGCAAGCAGTTGGTAAGCAGCGTACTGGCCCACCCAGACTTGCAAAACCTACGCCGCCACTTGCTGGCTACGCTCGACGCGCACGGCCTCTACGAGCAGCACGGCTACACACCACTTCGCCATCCCGAGCGCTGGCTGGAGCGCGCCCACGCCAATCCATATCCTGCCCCAGAAGCCGACTAGCGTATCGGCTACTTCGCCGGGCTGGTCCACTTGCTGTCTTTTAGGCGAAAGCGCCAGGGCAGCGCTACGGCCTCGGGGCCGGCATACCCCAGGCCCACGCGGGAGCTGGCTAAAATATCTTCTTTTTCATATACTACACCCGCATCCTCCAGCCAAAGCAGGGGCCGCTGAGGGGCTCGCCATTCAGGGCGGGCGTGAGGCCCAGAGCTTGGCTTAGCAGCGCCGGGCCACCGGTAAGATTGCGGGCCGGCTTAATGAGGCCCCGGCGGCGCAGCATCACGTCGATTCCGGCGAGCGGCTCGATGGCCCGGATAAGCACCGCATCGGGGTGCGCGGCGTCGTGGGTAGTGATGTTGAACAGCGTATGAATGCGATATACGTTGTACAAATATGCCTGTCCTCCAGTCTGATACAAGGCCTGCGCCTGCTTACGCTTCCGCTGCAGGTGCAGCGTAATAGAGGGGTCGCCCTCGTGCCGGTACGCCTCCGTTTCGACGATGCGGCCGGTAGTCAGCTCGCCGTCGATGCGGGTGCAAAGGTGTTTGCCCAGCAGCTCACGGGCAATGCTGAGCACGTCGGGGCGCTGATAAAAAGAGAGGGGAAGTACCAAAAGTGGGCAGGTAAGGTGCAGCAGGTCGTGCTGACGAAGAAAAGACGCTGCGAGGCCTGGGTACGTACGCAAAACGCCACCGGCCCGGCGGCCCCGGCCAGGCCAACGCACTTTCCGGGTCCAAAGCACCTATCTTTGTGGCGCCACGGTGACCAGACTCCTACCCACGGAGCGAGGTTGAAAAGGGAATCCGGTTCGATGCCGGAGCTGTCCCCGCAACTGTACGCGCTACATCGGGGTGGGCACCCCAAGCCACTGCCAGCGTTAGTTATCAAGTTGATAGTCAGCGCAGCGGGAAGGCCGCCCACCCGGCAGCGCAAGCCAGGAGACCTGCCAGGGCACTCACAGGTTCAGCGCTCGCGGAGGACGAGCGGAGACAGAGAGCGACTGCTCGGCGCGACCCGCAAGGACCCGCGCCGCACGGCGGCTTTCGGCCTCAGCCCCGGCGTGTTTTTGGTTTCGACTTGGAATTTCGACAGGGTTTTGGACTGAATTTTCTGCTGAAAATTTAGTTCGTGTTGATTTTTAACATACTCCCAAGCAGTGGCTCCGGCGGGCAGTGCCGGCGGCAGGTGTGCGCCCTGCTGGCGCTGATAGCCAGCGCCGGGGCGGCCCGCGGCCAGACCGCCCCGCCCCCCGACACCCTTACCACGCGGCGGCACCGGCTGCCCGAGGCGCAGGTACGCGGCGTGCGGCCCGAGCGCTTTGCCGTGGGCAGCCCCCGGCTCGAAGTCGATTCGGCGGTGCTGGCGCAGTACCGGGGCGGCACGGCGGCCGACGTGCTGGGCGCGCGCGAAGGGCTGTATATCAAGAATTACGGGCCAGGACAGCTGGCAACCATCTCGCTGCGCGGCACGTCGTCGCAGCACACGGCCGTGCTCTGGAACGGCTTGAATATTACGCTGCCCACGCTCGGGCAAAACGATTTGGCGCTACTGCCCATCAGCGGCAATACCCAGCTGGCGGTGCAGCCCGGCCCGGCGGCAGCGCTCTACGGCAGCGGCGCGGTGGGCGGGGCCATCCTGCTGCGCACCGACCCCGACTGGCGGCCCGGCCTGCGGGGCAGCGTGCAGGCCGATGCTGGCAGCTTTGGCCTGCACGGCGGCAGCCTGGAAGCCCGCTCGGCCAGCGCCGGGGTGGCAGTGCGCGTAGCAGCCAGCTACCGCCACGCCGATAATAACTACCCCTACCTGCTGCGCGAGCCCGCCGGCCTGGTGCGCTACACCATGCAAAACGCGGCCCTGCGCCACCAATGGAGCTTCAGCCCCGACCTGGCCTGGCGCGTGGGCGCAGCCGGCGAGCTGACCGCGACCGTGTGGCTGACCGATACCGACCGCGAAATTCAGCAGGGCACCGGAGTAGCGGGCTCTAATGCCCGCGAGCTCGACCAAAGCCACCGCCTGGTGCTGGGCTACCGGCGGGCTACCACGGGTGGTGGCCAGTGGAGCGTGCGCGGCGCATGGTTTGAGGATATTATCAATTACTCCGACCAGGGCGCGGTCAGCAACTCGCGGGTGCGCACCACCCAAAGCCAGGCCGAGTACACGGCCCCGCTGGGCCCGCGCGCCAGCCTGCGCCTGGGCCTGGAGGCGCAGCACTTTGCGGCCGTGGTCGATGGCTACGGCCCCGAGCCGATAACCGAAAACCGGGCCGCCGCTTTTGCACTGCTGCGCTACGACCCACGCCCTGCGCTGCGCTTATCGGCCAACCTGCGCCAGGCGGCGCTGCCGGCCGGGCTGGCTCCGCTCGCGCCTACCGTGGGCGCCGAGTGGGACCTCTACCAGGCAGCCGCCACCGACTCACTGGCCGCCACCCGGCCGGGCCTCACCCTGAAAGCCAGCGCCTCGCGCACCTACCGGGCCCCTACGCTCAACGAGCGCTACTGGCAGCCGGGCGGCAACCCCGATTTGCGCCCGGAATCGGGCATGGGCTACGAGCTGGGCCTGCGCCACCGGGCGCGGCTGGCCCCGGCACTGGCCCTCGAAACCGAGCTGACGGCTTTTCACCAGCTCGTTGCTAACTGGGTGCAGTGGCTGCCGCTGGGCCGGGCGGCACCTATTCGCCCCGCAACCTGCGCCAGGTGCGCAGCCAGGGCCTCGAAGCAAGCACGTCGCTGCGGCTGCGCCGGGGCCGCTACCGGGCCGCCGGCCGGCTGGCTTACAGCTTCACCCAAACCCAGAAAACCCAGGGCGTAGCCGCCGACACCGACCCCACCGGCATTCAGTTGGCCTATGTGCCGCTGCACCGGGCCACGCTCACCACCGACCACCAGTGGCGTGGCTGGCTGGCCAGCGCGGCCTACACCTTCACCAGCTACGTGTACACCGATGCCTCGGGCGACGGCTTTCTGCCGGCAGTAGGGCTGCTCAGCGCTACGCTGGGCCGCACCGTGGCGCTGCCTGGCCGCACCAGCCTCACGCTGCTGCTGCAAGGCACCAACCTACTCAACCACAGCTACGAGAGCTACCCGGCGCGGCCCGCGCCGCCGCGGGCCTGCACGGTATCGCTACGGTTTAATTATCGCTGATTATCAATTCCTTACTTTTTTCTGGCCGATTACTTCCGGCACTTTCTTTTTATGAAAAAATCTTTGCTCGTGCTTTTGCTTGGTGGCCTTGCGCTGGCGGGCTGCGACCCCCAAAGCAACCCCACCCCCGCCGTGCCGGCTACTACCGGCGTGTATATTCTTAGTGAAGGCCAGTTCCAGAAAGGCGACGGAGCAGTCAGTGCGTTCGACAAATCGACCAAAACCCTGGCCGTCGATGCTTTCGCCAGCGCCAACGGCGGGGCCAAGCTTGGCGACGTGGTGCAGGATATGGGTATCGTGGGCCAGCGCGGCTACATCTGCGTGAATGCCTCCAACAAAGTAGAGGTCGTGAGCCTGCCCGATTTTAAGTCCGTAGCCACGCTGCGTAATATTCGGCAACCACGATATTTCGCCGCTACTTCGGCCACGCGGGGCTACGTTACCTCGTGGCGCGGCCCCTACACCGGCTACCTGCCCGGCCAGGTGATGGTGCTCGACCTGACCAGCAACACGGTTATCGACAGCATTACGGTGGGCCGCTGCCCCGAGCAGCTGCTTGCCCTCAACGGCCTGCTCTATGTGCCTAACAGCTACGACAATACCGTGTCAATTATCGACGCAACGACCAATAAAGTAACCTCAACCGTGACCGTCACAGCCGGACCTAAAACGGTAGTAGCCGACCAGGCCGGCAACCTCTGGGCTCTGTGCTCGCAGCCCTACGGGGCCAGCAGTACGCCACCGGCCGCGCTGGTGCGCTTCGCACCGGGCAGCACCACGGCGCAGCTAACGCTGCCCTTTGCCAGCAGCGGCCCGGCCCAGCTGCGCATCAGCCCCGATAAAACCCAGCTCTACTACAGCTATAACGGAGCTGAGTACCAGCTAAGCACCACCGCCACGGCCTTGCCCGCAATGCCCTTCATCCGGCGTAATTTCAACGGCTTTGGCATCGACCCCCGCGATAACACTATTTTCGGCGCTATCTCAACGGGCTATACCACTAACGGCCGCTTTCTGCGCTACCCGGCCGCCGGCGGCGCACCCATCGACTCGTTTGAGGTGAAGGTAGGTCCCAACGGCTTCGTATTTAATTAACTTAGCCAGCTCAGCCAGCCGCCTAAGCAAAAGAGGGTCGCCCCGGTGGGGCGACCCTCTTTTGCTTAGGCGGAAGTCAGGGGCATCTTAATCTGCTACTCCGTCGCGGTTGCGGTCGGTCGAGCGGCCCGACTCCTTATAGAGCTGCTTACCAGTAGGATAATGCGTGGTATCGCGGCTGAGGCCGGCCGCGAGCGAGTCGCCATTGGGCGTGCCCTGGTGCGGACTGGCATACTCTCCTTTAACGGACCCCATCTCAACATTGACAGACCCCGGTTTGGCCTTGTCGCTACAAGCGCTAAGCAACGAGGAACAGGCCAGGGCCAAACCCAAAAGGCGATAAGTGCGGCTATTCATAAAGTCTTAAAACTAGGTTGGCTACTCAGCAAGCAGCCGGCAGTGAGGAAAAGTGGCGCGCTAAGGTAACACCTGAGTTAAAATACACCGTCATTTGTGCCCCGGCCCCCACGTAAAAACCGGGCTCGCGGCAGACGCCTGCGCGATACTAGCGACCGCCGTAATAAATTTGTGGCCTAATGGCCCGCTCCGCTCCTGCTCCCCTACCGCTGTCCCAACGCCTGCGCCGTCGCATGGCTGCCTATAACTGGCGGCGGGCAGGCATCCTGGCAACTGCCAGCTTTGTATTGAGCAGCAGCCTGATAGGGTACTTATTCGGAGTAAGCGACCGTTTTTTTGGGCGGCTTGGTGCAGCTTTTTTTCTGGGATTTTGCCTGTTAGCTATTACTTTTCTGGCCATAATTCCGTTTATAGGCTGGGCCACTACGCACTGGTTTGGCAAAGGCTGGGCGGGCGGCCCTACCCCGCCCCGGCGCGGCGGGCCAGCTTGCCAGCACGTCGGCCGTCGGCACCACGCACTTCTACCACTTTACCCTAATTCTATTCCGTGAAAACCACCCTGCTGCACATCAAAAACATGGTTTGCCCGCGTTGTGTCGAGGCGGTTCAGAGTCTGCTGGTTAAGGCCGGCTACGAGCCCACCGATGTCACGCTTGGCCGCGCCCAGCTAGCGCCCAGCACCCCCGTCGACCCCCGCGTAGTAGCCCCGCTACTGCGCGAAGCGGGCTTCGACGTGCTGCTTGACCGGGCCGAGCAGCTGACCGAGCAAATCAAAGCTGTGTTGCAGGAGTACCTGGAGCACCTGCGCACCGCGCCGGCGCCCCTCACCACATCAGCCTTTCTGGCCGACCGCTTTGCCACCACCTACTCGCACCTGAGCAAGGTATTCTCGCGCACGGCCAACCTGACTATCGAGAAGTACCTCATTCGCATGAAGATAGAGCGCGTGAAGGAGCTGCTCAGTTACGGCGAAATGACGCTGGTGCAGATTGCCGACCAGCTGCGCTACAGCTCGGGCCAGCACCTGAGCAACCAGTTCCGGCAGGTGACCGGCCGCTCGGTAAGCGAGTTTCGCCGCATGCTGCAGCCTGAGCGCCTGTCGATGGATGCACTGGGGTAAGGCGCAGTATGAACTACCAAAAAGGACTTGCTTGCACAAGCAGGGCCTTTTTGGTAGTTGACAGCTTTGATAGATGACAGGCGCTAGGCTGCGTAGGTGCGGCAAGCCTCCAGGCATTGCTGGCAGGCCTGGGCGCACTGCTGGCAGTGGCCGTGCTGGTGCTTGGCGCACTCATCGTGGCACTTCTGGCAAAGCTCGATGCACTCCTTGATAATGTGCGGGGCGTGGGGCGAATTGCGGGCGATAAAAGCTGCCGTGAGCCGGCAGATATCGGCGCAGTCGCGGTCGGTGCGGATGCAAGGCACCATCATCTGGATGTTGTCTTCGCCCAGGCAGGCATCGGCACAATATTCGCAGGCGGCTACGCAGCGGGCCAGGGCATCGAGCAGGGAGCGGTAATCGGCAGGAGCATTTTTCATAAAACAGTGGGGCAAGTAGCCGCTGGCCTTCGTGGCCAGAGCGAGTCTGTTGTACGACGCAGGCTAAGCCGATGGCGGTATAAGGTACGGGCCTGGCACGTGCAAAATCCGGGGCTAGCCGGCTGTACGCCCGAATTGGGGCTCTTCTGCCCTAAACCTTTCCGGATAGGCGGGCTGCTACGGGCATGGCATTGCCGTTAAGTTAGCAGTTGAGTACGCGCACTCAGAGGAGAAAAGCTGCTTACTTAGCGGCCGAGGCGCCAGCCCTGGCCCAGCACGCCCCACGCCATGCCCGCCAACGCCGGGCCCGCCCGGTACTACCCGCCGCACCAAAGCGCCCATAGCCAACTCCACCACCAATACCAGTCACGCGCACCGCATGGCTATGAGCGGAGTGCCCGGCATGAGCCACGCCTAGTCGCGCAGTCGGCGCTGAACGCTGGGCGGCCCCAGGCTCAGCGTAGGTGGCCAGCTCACCGGGCAATTTGCATGAGCGCTATTACCGCGCCTTAGCGCAGATTCGTGGTCAGTGCACATATTTTGCCAGACTAGCTCCCCTCTCCTTTTCATTCCGCGCATCAAGCGGCGTAGGGGGCCGGCGCCAAAGGGGGCTCGTGAGGCGAACGCAAGAACAAAACCTGTACACTGACCCGGCTTCCGCCTTAGGCGGGACGGCGGGCTACGGCAGCAAGCAAACAGCTTCACCCTGGCCTTGCGGTGTACGTGCGGCCTGGCGAGCCGTGAATGAAGGCGTTGTAGATACTCTCTGCTCTACCCATGCGTGATGGCGGGCAGCATGCAAAAAATACCCCGGCTTACTCTACAACTATTCGCTGAGCCTGCGTGCCGCTGCGCACCAGGTACACGCCGGCCGGCAACCCGGCCGGCAGCGACACCTGGCCGGTGCCGCTGGCATCGGCCGATGCGCGCTGCACGAGCTGGCCCGTCACGTTATAGACCTCAACTGCGGCCTGCGCTGCGATGCCGGTAACGGTAAGCTGCGCGGCCGCGGGGTTTGGTGATACTTGCAACCCGCCCGGCCAGGAGCCGGGCTCGACGGCCCGCACCGGTGAATAAGCTACGTTACCCCCGATATCTACCTGCCGCAAACGATAATAGATTACGGGGCTACCGGCAGGCAAGGCGGCATCGGCCAGGGCGTAGGTATGAGGCGAGGCACTGCTGCCGGCACCAGCTACCTGGCCAATCTGGCTGAATAGCTGGCCATCGCGGCTGCGCTCCACCACAAAATAGTCATTGTTCAGCTCGGTAGCCGTTGTCCAGCTTAGCTGCACGGTGGCAGCACGTTGGATGGTAGCCGTAAAGCTGGCCAGCTCCACAGGAAGCGGGGAGCTGCTGCCAGTCAGGTAAAACTCGGAAAAATGGTCGGCTACCGTTACATTGGCCACAAACCAGGGGCACCGCTGGGTATGCTCGCCGCAGCGGACAGGGCCCGAAACTCGCCCGTGGAGCTATCATTGCTCAGGTCACAATCTTCATTGGGGCCGCTGTATTGGGTGGCATGAAGGCCTGCCAGCGTTACGGTGGGGTCGGCAGCCTGCAGGCGGGCAAACTCACTGTTCAGCCCGAAGAATCGCAGCGCTACCGTGCGGCCATCGAAGCGCCCGCCACTGGCCGTGAGGTGAAAGTTGCGGTCCAGATACTTACGGCCCTTAGCATCCTGGCGTACGGGCGCGGCTGGGTCAGCAGCCAGCATATCGACGGCCAGATTGCCGAGCGAAGCGCCGGTATAGCTATAGGCCAGCACTACCTCCCCCGATGCGGCAAGCAGATAATGCCACTGCCCATCGTTGGTACTGGCCGTGGCGGGTACTACCGACGCGCAGGTAGCCAGCAAGCTGGGGGTATACACATTCAGCACCGTAAAAGCCGGCGCACTCGCGCTCACGCCGCTACTTGTCCCAACAACTACGCTGCTGCTACCCGCGGCCAGACTACCCGGCACGGTTACCGTGAGCGAAGTGCTGGAGTTGAAGACCACGCTGGTGGCCGCCACGCCCCCAAACGACACGCTGCTAGTAGCCGCGAAGTTGGTGCCGGTGAGCGTTATGGTAGCGCCCGGCAGCTCGGCGCCGGGGCTGATGGCGGTAAGAGCCGGGGCCAGCGCCAGCTTAAAGATGCGCAGCATATTGTCGTTACACGTCACGTAAGCATAGTTACCGACGACAGTAAGGCCCGCCGGCGTGGCGCTCGTGCTGATGCTACCCACCGAAAACGGCGCGTTGGGATTGCTGAAATCCAGCACCTGAAGTGTATTGACGGAGCCTTGGTTGAGAACGTAGCCGAAGTGGTCGTCTACCATCGTCAGCACTCCGGCCGAGGCATCCAGCGTCAGGCTGCCTTTCAGCACGGGCGTCGGGGTACTGATATTCAGTACCTGGAGCAGGGGAGCCGATGGCGTATTGAAGTTCAGCACTACGCCCAGCGTGCTGCCCACTGCTACGGCCCGGTTGCTATTCGGATAAATATCCGTGCCAACCAATACTTCCCCACGCTTGGGGGCCGTGGTTGGCGTCAGGGTCATCACGTTTACCGGCGCGTAGCTGTTGCTGGTTGCGAGGGCGACACTCCCATTCACGGCAAAGGCAGTGGGGGTATAGTGTCCGGTACTCGAATTTTGCCTGAGTACGGGGCTGGCGGGGGCGCTCAGGTCTACCACGGCTACCGTCCCGGCGCCACCGCCGAAGTTATCGCTCAGCGTGTAGGCCGTAGTACCGGTCATCCCCAACCCCGCCACATTATTACCCGGAATGCCAATGCTGCTGAGTTGTGGCAGCGCGGTGGTCGGTGTAGTGGCATCATACGTCACCAAAGTCGATACCTGCACGCCATTGCGTCCGTACTGCTCGTTCAGGTTTAATACCGTAACCAGGTTGCCGGCCGCCGCCAGGTAGTGCGGGTAGGTATTATCTGGTAGCGCCGTAACGGAAGCGAGCGCCGGCGCGGCCGGATTACTGATATTGAAAGTCAGGATGGCTCCCCCATTGGTACCGCCCTTACTATTAAGCACGTAGGCATAATTACCGACAACCGCCACACTGGTAGGGCTATTGCTGCTCACCGGGCTGGTAGTAGCAGTCGTATTACTACCCGCCAGCGTTAGCGGACCGGCACTGGCGGTCAGGCGGGCCGGGCGCGCGGCTGCCGCAAGGGCATGGGGGCCGGTGGGCACGCTGGCCTCCACCCTTGCGATAGCCGCGCCGGGAAGTGCGCCAGCCCAGGCAAGCAGCCACAGGCTGGCACCCAGGACGAAGCGGGTTCTAAAAGCAGCCAAATTCTTGGCTATAAGTTGGGCGTAATTGTAAAGAAGCGCCATGCAGAAGATGAAGAAATAAAATAGCGTAATACTCTCCTCCTGCAATAATCTCGCAACCAGCGGTATTACCCATGGCAAAGATACTCAAAACAATGTGTGGTGTTTACAGTGTAGTGTTACATTATTTAAATATATTTGTAATAACGAAATCAAAAAGCCGTCATTCTTCGACAAGCTCAGCATGACGGTCAGGATAGAATAGATGGCCTTGCTAAACGGCTTCGTAATTACGATACATACCTATGCACACAATAGAGTTGATTTAGAGCGTTTGGCGCTTATTGCAGAGGAGCGCGCTACGCACTCGAAAGCCTAAGCTTTAACCTGTGTCGTATTATTTTACTCTTCTACTCTGGGGCAGTTTTTGGGGCATTTTATGCCTCATATTGTGCATAACAAGGCTAATCACAGCACCCCGGTTACTTTCGCTGGCCGTACTGGCTAGTATGCTGCACATGTGTGCGCTTGTGCTGCCGCCGTGGCAGGTGCTAGTTGCACTACTTGGTATTACTACCCCAAACGTAAATCTTCTTTACCATCCCATCAACTGGACTACTAAGGTAGTTGCCCTTCTGGTTTCTATTTTATGTTTACTGGCGGGTTGGGTAACAGCTGACGAAACCGGTTTACGCGGGCCATCGCGGGCCTCGCTACGTGTGGTAGTGCCCGTTGTGGGGTTGGTATTACTTGTCCTTTTTGCCGACGCCTATTTTTCGCGGCATGCCTTCGCGCCGCTCTGGTGGCACGAGCAGCTATTCTATGCCATCGTTCCGGGACTGGAAGAAGAACTGTTTTACCGCGGAATATTACTTGGCTTGCTTGGCCGAGTGTTTCCCCACACAATACCGCTGCCAGGCACCCGCACTAGCTGGGGCGGACTGGTAGGAGTACTATTATTTGCGCTGGGTCATGGCATCAGATTTTGGTCTGTTTCTCTTCTGGGCAACGGCTGGCAGACACTAACGCATGCTTGGTGGTGGCAATCGCTGTTGCACTTTCCATTTCCCGATGCGGCTTATTACGGGTTGATGGGACTACTTTTTTTATGGGTGCGCGAGCGTACGGGCTCTGTATGGGCTGCGGTAGCCTCGCACTGCCTTGTAAACACCGCACTCACTATTGGCCACGCAATAAGCTGACAGGCTGAAGGATGAAAGACGTAGCATAGAGAGAATAGCGAAGCCTCGACTCGCACAAACGGCGCGACCATAATGCTTCGCTATTCTCTCCATAATGCTGGGATTTCAGCGCTACACCAGTCCTTTGGCCACTAGGTACTCGGCAATCTGTACGGCGTTGGTAGCGGCCCCTTTGCGGAGGTTATCAGCTACCACCCACATATTGAGGGTGTTGGGCTGGGTTTCGTCGCGGCGCAGGCGGCCCACCAGCACGGCGTCGCGGCCGTGGCTGTCTTTGGGCATGGGGTACACGTTTTGCGCGGGGTCGTCTACCACCTCCACGCCCGCAGTGCGACCCAGGATATCGCGCACTTCGGCGAGGTCAAAATCCTGCGCAAACTCTATATTCACCGACTCGGAGTGGCCGCCCATCACGGGCACGCGCACGCAGGTGGCGGTGACGCGGATGCTGTCGTCGCCCATGATTTTCTTCGTCTCATTCACCATTTTCAGCTCCTCTTTGGTGTAGCCGTTGGGCTGAAACACATCGATATGGGGCAGCACGTTCAGGTCGATGGCGTGCGGGTAAGCGGGGCTGGTCACGGGCTCGCCCGCCCGCTCTTGCAGGAGCTGGTCGACGGCTTTTTTGCCGGTGCCGGTTACACTCTGATAAGTGCTGACGACGATGCGCTCGACCTGGTATTTTTTGTGCAAGTCGTTGAGCGCCACTACCAGCTGAATCGTTGAGCAGTTGGGATTGGCAATAATTTTATCTTCCTTGGTAAGCACCGCCGCATTTACTTCGGGCACTACCAGCTTCTTGGTGGGGTCCATGCGCCAGGCCGAAGAGTTATCGACCACCACGGTACCTACCTCCGCAAACCGGGGCGCAAACTCCAGCGACACGCTGCCGCCGGCCGAGAAGATGGCAATGGCCGGCCGGGCCGCGATGGCCGCTTCCATGCTCACCACGGGGTAGTCTTTGCCTTGAAAATGAACCAGCTGGCCCACCGATTTAGCCGAAGCTACGGGCAGCAGCTCGGTTACGGGAAAGCGGCGCTCGGCCAGCACTTTCAGCATTTCGGTGCCCACCAGGCCGGTGGCACCCACAACAGCAATCTTCATGAGGGTAGCAGTAAAGCGGCTCGTTAGTCGGGCAGCTGCGCGCCGGCCGCTAACGGGCAAATGTCGGAATAAATTCGTTATTTAGGCGCTAAAATCTAATTCGACTATTTTTTAATGAAGCAGCTTTACACTCTAGTACTTAGCCTATTTACCTTATTGCCGCAAGCCGGCCACGCCCAGCTCGTCGAGACGTTTGCCGATGGTAATTTCACCCACAACCCGGCCTGGAGCGGCGACGTGGGCAGCTTTGTGGTGACCAGCCAGACCCTGCAAAGCAACGGCCCGGCCGTAACGGGCACCCAGCTCCAGCTCGTGACGCCGTGCCAGGCCAGCACCGGCACTACCTGGGAATTCTGGGCCAATCTGAAGCTGGTCACCTCGTCGGGCAACCTGGCCGATGTGTGGCTGCTGGCCTCGCAGGCCGACCTCCGGAGCCCGGCCACCAAAGGCTACTTCGTGCGGCTGGGCGGTACCGGGGCAAGGTCAGCCTGTTTCGCAAAGACTCGGCCCGCACAGCCGTGGTGCTTATCGACGGGCAAAGCGGCAGCCTCAGCACCACCAACAACCTGGTGCGGGTGCGCGTAACCCGGTCGGTGCAAGGGCAATGGACGCTGGCCCGCGACCTGAGCGGCGGCCGCAGCTTCGGGGCCGAGCCCAATTCGCCGGCCACCGACAACACGTACCAGCGCAGCGCCACGGTGGGCGTGTCGCTGCTGTACTCGTCGGCCAATGGCAGGAATTTTTACTTCGACGATTTTTTTGTAACCGATACCACGGCGCCGCTGCTGGTGCGGGCCGTCGCCGTGGATGCCCGCACCGTAGACGCGGTTTTTAACGAAGCCGTAGATTCTGCGGCCGCCAGCCAGCCGGCGCATTACCGGCTGGCTACGGGCGCAGTACCGGCCACGGCCCAGGTATCGGCGCTCAACCCGGCCGTAGTGCGGCTGACTTTCGCGACAGATTTTTCCAGCACTAACCAGCTGCAAGTTCGGCAGGTAGCCGACCTGTACGGCAACCTCGCGGCGGGCCCGCTACCGGCAACTTTTGCGGGCGTGCCGGTGGCCCCAAAGCCGGGCGAGCTGCTCATTACCGAGATAATGGCCCGCGAAACGCCGGTGGTGGGCCTGCCCGCGTCGGAGTTTGTGGAGCTTTATAATAATACACCCGGCAAAGTACTGAGCCTGCGCGGGGTGCGCCTGCTGAAGCCCGGCAGCAGCACGGCCGCCGTGCTGCCCGATACCGCCCGGCTGCTGCCTGGCCAGTACGCCGTGGTGTGCGGCTCGACGCGCACCGCGCAGTTTGCATCGTATGGCAAGGTGTATGGGCCGACCAACTTCCCCTCGCTCACCAATGCCGGCGACCAGTTGGTGCTGCGCGGCCGCGACGGCACTACCCTGTTTGAAGTAGCCTATGCTGATACCTGGTACCGCGACCAGCGCAAGGCCGCCGGCGGGTGGTCGCTCGAAATGCTCGACCCCGCCAACTACTGCGGCGGGGCCGAAAACTGGCAGGCCAGCCAGGATGCCAGCGGCGGCACGCCCGGCCGCCGCAACAGCGTAGCCACCGCCAACCCCGACCGCACACCTCCCACGCTGCTGCGCGCCGTAGCGCTCACGGCCAGCACCATCCGGGTGTATTTTGGCGAGAAGCTGGACAGTGCCGCTGCTGCCA
Source organism: Hymenobacter sp. BRD67 (assembly GCF_013256425.1). Lineage (GTDB taxonomy): Bacteria > Bacteroidota > Bacteroidia > Cytophagales > Hymenobacteraceae > Hymenobacter. Next base: position 4,276,619 of record NZ_CP053904.1, on the reverse strand, counting down.
ATCCGGCCCTCTACGCCGTGCAGGGCAGCGCCAGCACAGTACCGGTTGTGAGCCGGGCTGCGCCCCTTGGCCCCGATTTCCGGGCCGTTGACCTGGCGGTGAGCCCTGCCCTGCAACCCAGCCAGCCCCTGACCCTGACCGTAGCCCGTGCCACCGACTGCGCCGGCAACGCCAGCGGGCCGCTCCGCGCTACCAACGTGGCGCTGCCCGAGGCCGCACAGCCCGGCGATATCGTCCTAAATGAGGTATTATTCAACCACGCGCCCGGCGGCGTGTACTTTGTGGAGCTGCTCAACCGCTCGCTGCGCTACGTCAGCCTGCAAGGCTATCAGCTTTCGCATCAAAAGACCAGCGGTACGGGCACGGCCATTATCAGCCCCCCCGTGCCCTACGTGCTGGCGCCCGGCCAGCTGGTGGCGCTCACTTCGGCCCCGATATTCTGCAAGCGCAGTACCCCACGAGCAGCGACGCGGCGGCGCTGCTGGCCGTAAGTGGCTTTCCGGCCCTGGATAATAGCGCCGGCACTATATCGGTGTACGACCAGCGCGGCACTGAGCTCGACCACTATGAGTACAACAAAAGCCAGCATCTCAGCCTGCTGAGTACCCAGGCGGGGGTGTCGCTGGAACGCATTCGGGCCGCCGGGCCGAGCCTGGCCGGCAACTTCCACTCGGCGGCCAGTGCGGCGGGCTCGGCCACGCCCGGCCGCCCCAACTCGCAGGCCCAGGATGCGGTGGGCAACGGCCAGGAGCTGAGCCTGGTGCCCGAGCTGTTTACGCCCGACGACGATGGCCAGCAGGATTTTACCACCCTCAACTACCAGCTCGACCAGCCCGGCTACGTGGGCTCCGTAACGGTGTACGATGCCCTGGGCCAGCTCACGCGCCGGCTACTGCGCAACGAAAGCCTGCCCACCACCGGCTTTGTGCAATGGGACGGCCTGGATGAGCGCGGCCGCAAAGCAGCCATCGGATATTATATAGTATTTATTGAATTATTCGGACCAAGCGGTGGCGAGCGGCGCGAGTATAAGAAAACCGTGGTGGTGGGCGCCCGGCTGTAACGGCCAATGAATAGCACGGATAATATATAATTTATTTAAATACTGTCATGAGACAACTCATTTCTAAAGCCTAAATTCACCAGGTGCATTTTACTTACTACTAAGTGGTTAGGCCTAAAAATCTTGCCTATAGCCTCTGCGCCCCCTGGCTATATTACCGACTGAGGCCTGGTTCCCAGCCTCACGGCTGGGCGTAGGAATAATGGCATTATTATCCCGACTTATGCCCCAGCTTGGTTTAAGCTCCAGCTTAGGAATACCTCAAAAATGTATTATATTACTATAGAAATCTATTCAGGTTCTGGGGTTTGTTGCTTTATAATCCTAAAGACACTGTCCTAATTCGTCCCACTCAAGCTATGGGAGTTAAGACATCTGTCGCGTGGGGCATCATAGACCAAGCTACCGGCAGTTCATCGCAAGGTTATGAAGAGGTAAAGCCTGGTCCGCTCAACACGGTGGCCGTGCAGATTCCCTTTTAGCCGATGCGCCCCCTGCTTTCTCTCTGGCTGCTGCTTTTTAACACAGTAGCTGCTGCTCAACTAGACCATCCCAAAATGCTAAAATCAAACCCGGCATCGGTCAACTCCAAGCCCAGCAGATACTTCCAGTCAAGGCGACTGCGCAAGGTATCGGCCGCTTGGCGGTCGGAGAGATTTTCGGCGAATTGCAGCAGCGTCACCAGCCCTAACTACCAGGGAGCCTGGGCCGCTTGCCCCGTTGCGGAAATAAGTCGGCAAAGAGGGCATCGTCATATAGGGTGCCCAGGGTATCGCGCAGTTGCAGGTAGCAATTGCCGCGCGGAAAAGCCGCCTGTGCTACCTGGCGCGTTTGGGTCGAAACAGGCGTGCTGGGTTGGGGTGCAGAGCAGAAGCGATTAAGGCGCCTCCGAAAATAGCTTTTTTACTCCAAGACCAATTCGCCAACAGTATCCCGTTAGAAGGAGAACCCCACGTTCAGGGGCGGTGGCCGGCGTCGCGCGGCTTCCCCGGTTAGGCCAGGGCCGCGGTCCAAAAAACCTTGTAGCGCCAACGTTTGGCCAGTCGGGGGTTGTCTTTTCCAACAATCGAACGAGTAGCCCTACTGCTGGCCACCTTTACGCGGCTCCCTCCCTATTTGATGACCCGAATCAGGTTGTTGAAAAAGTCGGCCACGTACACCGTACCACCTGCGTCCACAGCCACCCCGGTAGGGTAGCTGAAGCTGGCGGCCGTGCCCGTGCCGTTGGCGTTGCCCGGCGTGCCTGTCCCGGCCAGCGTGCTCACCACCCCCGCCGCCGTGATTTTGCGAATCAGCTGGTTGAACTGGTCCGCTACGTACACCGCGCCGCCCGCGTCTACAGCCACCCCGGCGGGGCCGTTGAAGCCGGCCGCCAGTGTGCTTACGACCCCGGCCGCCGTGATTTTGCGAATTAGGTTATTATTCTGGTCCGCCACGTACACCGTGCCGCCCGCGTCCACGGCCACGCCAGCCGGGCTGTTGAAGCCGGCCGCCAGTGTGCTCACCACCCCGCGGCCGTGATTTTGCGAATTAGGTTATTGCGCTGGTCCGCCACGTACACCGTACCACCCGCGTCCACGGCCACCCCGGCGGGGTAGTTAAAACTGGCGGCCGTGCCCGTGCCGTTGGCGCTGCCCGCCGTGCCTGTCCCGGCCAGCGTGCTCACTACCCCGGCCCCCGTGATTTTGCGAATCAGGTTATTATGCTGGTCCACCACGTACACCGTACCACCCGCGTCCACGGCCACCCCGGCGGGGCTGTTGAAACTTGCGGCTGTGCCAGTGCCGTTAGCGCTGCCCGGGAAGTTGGCCGTGCCGGCTAGCGTACTTACGACCCCCGCGGCCGTGATTTTGCGAATCAGCTGGTTGCGCTGGTCCGCCACGTACACCGTGCCAGCCGCGTCCACGGCCACCCCGATGGGGTTGTTGAAGCTGGCTGCCGTGCCCGTGCCGTCGGCGCTGCCCGAGCCGCCCGAGCCGGCCAGCGTGCTCACCACCGTCCCATTGGCCGGCACCGTTGAGCCCGTAGCATCCGGTACCCGACCGGTGGTCAGATTCACCCAGGCCACGCCGGTATAGTAGTAGATGCCTGGGGTACCGTCAGTCTGAAACACGAGCAGGCCGGCGGCGGGGCTGGCGATGGCCGCCCGCTGGGCTGCCGTCAGGCGCGGGGGCAGCAGCCCCTGAGTGGTGGAGGTGACGTCGAGCCGGGCCGAGCCATCAGGGGCGGTGGTGCCGATGCCCACCCCCTGGCCGCGGGCGGTCAGGGTGCCCAGCAGTAGGGCCGACAGCAAGAGTCGTCGCAGGGAAAAGAAGGTGGTCATACGCAGGGATAAAAAGCAAATGAAAAGTGGTGCCCCGGCCCTACTCCACCACAAAGCGGGTGATAAAGCTGGCCGTGTCCGTGATGTAGCGCAGCAGATAAGCCCTGCTGGCCAGGCCGGCCAGCGGCACTTTGCCTTGGGCCTGGGCCGTGAAGTCGGTGAGGGGTGAGGGTGAAGGGCAGCGGATTGGCCGATTTGCTCACCGTGGAGCGATTGAGCACCGTGGGCGTGGCGCTCACGCTCAGGCTGCTGCTGGCATCGGCGACCGGTCCGGCCGTGCGCCGGGGCTGGCCCACGGCGGGCTGCTGCCAGGCCCGCGCCGTCGTCAGGTCGCTCAGGCCATTGGTGTTATCGGCCAGCCTGCTCAGGCTTAGCTGCACCGCCGTGGTGGGCTGGGTGGTGAGGGCCACAGTCCAAATCCGGTTGATACCCTTATTAGTACCGCCCACGTTCTGGCCGTAGCTTACATCGGGAGTTCGCAGGCCCGCCCTACAAGTGATGCTGACCGCGCCCAGGCTATTGCCCTGCGGATTGAGCACCACCCCGTGGCCGACGGGCGTGGTACCACTTACCGCGTTGCGGGTGACTTGCAGCACGCCCAACACGTAGCGGCCCGTCGTTTCCCCGCTCACGCTGGCTCCGTTGGGCAGCAGGGTATTGGCCCCAGACGTAGGCTTGTTGACCACGACCTGGTAGAGCGAGGCCCCGCCGGGGTGAGCAGTTGGTTGGCCATCCCACTGAAGGTCACGCTGCCGGTGCCCGGCACCAGGGAGCCCGTGTTGGCCAGGTCGCTGCGCACTTCCAGCGTGCCCGAGTTCAGGTCGAGCGTGCCGGGGTTGGTCAGGGGAACGTCCATGCGCAGCGTGCCCTGGTTGGTGAGCGTACCGCCGGCCTGGTTACTCAGCCCGCCCGTGCCCACATAAAGCGTCGCTCCTGGCTGCACCGTGAGCGTAGCCCCAGCAGTGGTCAGGTCCTGGGCTAGGGCTGGGCAAGCTAACACAAGCCCGCTCGCAACCAACGCAAAGTACTGTTTTTGCATACGAAAGAAGTTGGAAGGGCGCGCCGGCTCCGCCAGCAAAGGTAAACGCGACGTAAGCTCCGCCGTATCGCATGAAGAAGCTAGGCCCAGTGGGCCAGTAGAAACGGAGAGGCGTTGACTGGGCTCAAACTGGGTGCCTTCTCGACAGCCTTTGCTAGTTTAAGAGAAGACAAGGAGTTAGACGAGATACACTCCTTGTACTTTCTCAGTGAACAGGTCCATTCGATTGGGTACTGCCTTCACATGCCAGATGCTTGCTAGACAAACCGGCTCTTGACTTGCTCCCCAAAATAGGGCTAGTCGGAGGTCTTTTGTAGTGGGCTGAGTAAGCCGGGCCGCATAGGCGCTTGGTCTATACCGGCGAGATGAGTAGCTGGCAGACGGAATAGCTAGATGCTATAACCAACTTACCGGGTAGCTAAGCAAGGTGTCGGAGGTGAGGTAGTTTAGTGCTGAGGGCCGAAAAAACGGACGGAACTATCTCTTGGCTAGAAGGCAAGAGCCCCGCCTTTCCAGAGAAAAGCGGGGCTGAGCGGTCTGGGCCGGGAAGCACTATGCTTAGCGGTAGTCGTAGAAGCGATAAGCTGGGCGCGCGTCGTAATCGCGGCGGAAGCGCTGGTCGTAGTCGGCGTGGCGATACGCCCCCTCGTAGCGGGCCCGCTCTTCATAACGGGGGTGCTCGTAGCCCCGCTCCGAGCGGTAGCCCTCGCCCTGGCCGTAGCGCCCGTGGTCAAAGGTGGGGCGGCCGAAGCGCAGAGCGTCGTCGTCAGCAGGGCCGCAGTCGCAATGCAGGAAAAGAGGGAGGCTTTCATGGCAAAAGGAATTGAAAGGATTAAAAGGGAAGAACGCGTCTGCCCTTCCAAAGGCAAGGGCTATGCCAAGGCCTTCGGCAGCAATTTGCCTACTTTTGATTAATTGCTTAACTATTAATATTTTATCTTAAAATAGGCTCTGAATTCATCGCCCAACCCGGCGATTCTACCGTTCAATTCCCAGCCGTAGGCCCGCTAAGAAACCCGGGCGGTTGGGGTGCGCTCAAGCTGTTGCGAGGACTTGGTCCGTAGCGGCGCGATGGAGCAGGCGCTGGACCTGCTTTACCCGACCACCTCACCCCGCTCGTTGTTCGCGCCAGTCGTGCTTACCAAAAGCCAGCAGCCCGCCCCGCTCCCTAACCTGGGAACTGTTTTATTGCTTTTTGCAGCTAGTACCACGGCGGCTGGCTGCTCCATTAAACCTTGGCCGCTGATTAGCCTCCAACTGCCATGAACGCACAGCAGCTCCAGCATTTGTATTGGCGGGCCGGCTTCGGGCCGCGCCCCCAGGATGTGGCCGCCGGCCTCAGCACCGGCAAGGCCCTGCGGCAGCTGCTGCACGAGGCCCGCGCCTACGAGCCCATCACGAGCGCCGCACTTTCTTACAACGACCCGCAGGGGGCCGTGATGGCCGTACCGGCGGCTCCGGCTACCCCGGCGGCCGGGCCGGCAGCGGCTTCGCCTGCCCCCGCCAGCTCAGCGCAGCCGGGCACCCTCAACCCGGCCCGGATGGACGCGCTCCCGGCGGCCGTAGACGCGCTGCGCCCGCGCTCGGCGCTGGCCCTGCGCCGCCAGGGCTTGCCGCAGCTGCGCCGCGCCGACCTTACCCCGAGCAGCGCAAGCTGCAAAATGAGGCCATCCGGGATGCTTTCATTGGCATGAGCACGGCCTGGATGAATAAGATGGCGACTTCGCCCGGCCAGCTTCGCGAGAAGGTGGCGCTGTTCTGGCACGGGCACTTTGCCTGCCGCACCCGCCGCCCCGACGACAGCTTGGCCCTGCTCAATACCATTCGGGAAAAGGCGCTGGGTAAGTTTCCCGACCTGTTGCTGGCCGTGAGCCAGGAGCCGGCCATGCTGCAATTTCTGAATAACCAGCAAAACCGCAAGGAGCATCCCAACGAAAACTTCGCCCGCGAAGTAATGGAGCTCTTTACCCTGGGCCGGGGCAACTACACCGAAAACGACGTAAAAGAGGCGGCCCGTGCCTTTACCGGCTGGAGCTACGACGCGCAAAGCCGCTTCACGTTTCGGGAGCGCCAGCACGACGCCGGCCCCAAAACGCTGCTGGGGCAAACCGGCAATTTCGGGGGCGAAGACGCGCTGCGCATCATTATGCAGCAGCCGGCGGCGGCCACCTTTATTGTGACGAAGCTGTACCGCTTCTTCGTGAACGACGTGCCCAACCCGGCCCACATCGAGCCGCTGACCGTCGCTTTCCGCAAAAGCCACTACGACATCGGCGACCTGCTGGAGCGCATGTTCTCGGCCGACTGGTTTTACGAGCCGGCTGCTATGGCCACCATTATTAAGTCGCCGGTGGTGCTGGTGGCGGGCCTGCGCCGCACCCTCAACCTGAAGGTAGACAACGACAAGCAGCTGCTGGGCTACCAGAAAGCGCTGGGCCAGACGCTCTTTATGCCGCCCAACGTGGCCGGCTGGCCCTGCGGCCGCGCCTGGATAGACTCGTCGTCGCTGCTGCTGCGCCTGCAGCTGCCGAGCATTCTGTTTAAAAATGCCGAGTTTGCCGTGCGCCTCAAAGACGATGAGAACGACATCACGCCCCAAACCACCGGCAGGGAGCGCACGGTGAAAAATACCGAGACTACCCACCTGCCGCTGGCCCCCATTCAGCAGCTGCTGGGCGGGGCACCCACTGAAAACCAGCCGCAGCTGCTGGCCGATTTTCTGCTGCAAGCGCCCCTACGCCCCGAAAATCTGGCCCTGGTGCAGCAGGCCGCGGCTAAAGCCACCACACCCGAAGAGCGCCTGCGCAATACGCTGCTGAGCTTGCTGAGCCTGCCGGAGTATCAGCTGGCGTAGCACGCATCTGTTTAACTAACTTTATTCCCTGGTTTATATGCAACGCCGCCAGTTTCTGCAATCTTCCGCTTTGGCCAGCACCTTGCTGCTGGTGCCCAAGTTTTTGCACGCCCTCGACCGGTCCGAGAACCAGCTGGCGGCCCGGCTGCGCGATGCGCCGGGCGGGACTGCCAAGCGCCTGATTGTGGTGCAGCTCGGCGGCGGCAATGATGGCCTGAATACCCTGGTGCCGTTTCGCAACGACCTGTACTACAAGGCGCGGCCCACGCTGGCGCTCCGCGAAGCCGATGGCCTGCTACCCGTGAGCGACGAGCTGGCCCTGCACCAGTCGATGAAGGGCCTGAAGGGCTTGTTTGACCAGGGGCAGCTGGCCATCTGCAACGCCGTGGGCTACCCCAACCCCGACCGCTCGCACTTTCGCTCGATGGACATCTGGCAGAGCGGCTCGGGCTCGGAGCAGCTGCTGAGCACCGGCTGGCTGGGCCGCTACCTCGACAGCAACTGCGCCGGCGGCGCCCCCGCCTACCAGGCCCTCGAAATCGACGATACGCTGAGCCTAGCGCTGAAGGGCGCGCAGCGCAACGGCCTAGCGCTTAAGAATCCGGGCAAGTTTCATCAGCTTACCCAAAGCCGCTACCTCAGCCGGCTAAGCCAGGAAAAAGCGGCCGCGCCGGCGGGCTCCGAGCTGGATTACCTGTATAAGACGCTGGCCGAAACCGCCTCGTCGGCCGACTACTTATATGAGAAGTCGAAAATCCACAACAGCACGGCCACTTACCCGAACACCGACTTTGGCCGCAACCTGAAAACCACCGCCGAGCTTATCGGCTCGGGCGTGGAGTCGCGGGTGTACTACCTGGCCTTATCGGGCTTCGATACCCATGTGGGGCAGCACGGCCGCCAGGCCCAGCTGCTGGGCGAGCTGTCTGACGGCCTCGCGGCCCTGGCCGCCGACCTGCAGAAAAGCAGCGAGTGGAACAATACCCTGGTAATGGTTTTCAGCGAGTTTGGCCGGCGCGTGAGCCAGAACGCCAGCAACGGCACCGACCACGGCACGGCCAACAACGTGTTTCTGCTGAGCGGCGCGCTGCGCAGGCCCGGCCTGCTCAACCAGCCTGCCAGCCTCGCCGACCTCGACCAGGGCGACCTGCGCTACCAGCTCGATTTCCGCAGCCTCTACGCCAGCATCCTCACCGATTGGCTCGGCGCCGACGACAAGCTCGTGCTGGGTCCCGGCATTGAGAAGCTGGCCGGGCTGGTTTAATGGTTAATTACAGCGGCACGTTGAAGCCGAAGCCGTAGATGAGCTGGCCCGAGCCGAAATGGTGCGTAACGCGGCCCAGCCGGTCGGCCCCGATGTAGCTGTTGGTGTAATTGGCAAACGCGCCCTGGAAGTCGGTATTCAGGAAAAAATAGCGGTAGAACTCCAGGCGCAGACCGCCACTGGCTCCGACCACCCAGCCTTCGTAGTGAAAAGGACCCTCGGCGTGGCTAGTGAATATAGAAGAAATTGTATATGATATCATGGGGCCACCGCCTACTTTCCCCACGGCGCTGAGAGTTACGTGGCGGCCGGCCGTGAGCTCGTGGCGCTTCACCAGGTTCACCATCAGGTAGTTGTTGCCGTTCGTGTGCTGCAAGTGCACAAAGTTGGGCGTCACGAGCGTATCGCGGTCGAACTTAAAGCCCCGGATTTCGCCCGATGCGCGCATTACCTGGTTGTCATCGACCACGTACTTGAGGTGGTTCCAGCTCACCTCGATTCCCAGGTCGTGCTTATCGTGAAACATGTAGCCCACCGTGAGGTCGTACTGCGGCACGGTCAGGTTGTTGAGCTTCCAGAAGTCGCTCATGCTGGGATGGTCGTGCGCTACCGCGTTGTGAAAGGTAAAGTCGTAGTCATCCGACTTATCATTCCTAAAGCGGATATCCGATTTGGTGTACCAGTCGCGGTTGTAGCTCCAGTTGAGGTACAAGCTGCCGTGGTCGCCGTGCAGGGCCGGCACGCCGGCCAGCGGAGCAGCAGGGCTAACAGGAGTAATCGAAGCAAGCTGGGCAACAGCTGCCTTGCTTAAGCCCAGCAGTAAGGATAGTGTCAGTAAATAAGTACGCATTAGAAATCAATCAGTCAACTTCGTTTTATAGTTAAGGCCATACGAAGTTACTGTCGAGGTAGCGTATAGTCGAGGCTAATTCGGCACATTAATACATTTCCTGGGTCCGTGCATGCGGTGCAGTGGGGCAACCTCGCCCCACTTCTCCAAAAATGAGGGGAGCCAGACGAGTAGTACAGGCAGGTTTATTCGAGCCAGCCCGCGGCTGCACAGCACCTGCTCAGGTATATTGCGCCACTACTATTCGCCAGCTATGCGACATTTTTTTATTCAGCAGCTTCGCCAGCAGGTACCAGCCTGTTTTTCCATCTTTTTTTGGGTGCTGACGGCCTTTGTCGCATGTGCGCAAACGGCACCTACTATGGCCCTATTAGGCAACGACCCCACCGCGATAGCCTACACTGGCCCCCGCTTTCCAGGTGGACCCGACTCGTTACAGGCTCTGCTCACGCGAGTACAGCGGCAGGCCGGACCGGCGCTGACTGGCGAGGTTTTTCTTCGCCTGGAGCTGGATAACCAAGGGAATACCCAAAAGTCTTATTTTTTGATGCCGCCTGCCGGCTCGCCAGCCTTCGCCCTCATTTCTATGCCAGCAGTACAGGCGCTAGCCGGGCAACTGGTGCAGCAGCTCCCCACCTGGCAGCTCGTCACCGGGGCACCCGGCCAAAACAAGTCGGCTCCTATTACCGTGACGTTGCCCCTACTTTTTGGCCAAGCTACGCTGCCCACAGCGCTCAACTACAGCGATGAAAACCCCACATTTCCGGGCCAGAAAGTTCAGAGGCGGCTGATACCCAACCTTGGATATTACGTGCAAACTCAGGTGCGCTACCCCGTAGATGACCTGCGGCACGGCCGCCAGGGAGTGGTATATGCCTATTTCGAAGTGAGCGAAACCGGCGCACTGGAGCAGCGACGTATTGTGGGCAGCGTCAGCCCCACCTTAGATGCGGAAGTACTGCGCGTGCTCAACTCCCTACCCAATGCCCTCACGCCACCCCGCCAGCAAGGCCGCCCGGTGCGGGTGGGCTACGTACAGCCTTTTACGTTCAGGATTCAGTAAACCACCTTCTTTACATCTTGAAAACCGCCTCTGCCAGCGCCAGCACGGCCCGGCGGGTGGCTTCGGGCTGCTCCAGATAAGCCTGGTGGCCGCTGCCTTCCAGAAAAAGCCCGGCGCTCGTGGGAGCCAGCGCCGCCTGGGCTATCGAGTCGGCGAGCGGCACGGCCACGTCGTGCTTGCCGGCCACCAGCAGCACCGGAAATAGGGTCGTGCGCAGCACTGCCGTGCGGTCGGGCCGCGCGGCCATGGCCCGCAGCGCCCCGGCAATGGTAGCGTCGGGCGTAGCCTTGCCAATGTCTTCGAGCAGGGCCTGCGCCTCGGGCAGGCGGTCGCGGTTGGCAGGCGCGAAGAGCGGACGCACGAAGCTGTCCATAAACTTTTCAAGGCCATGGCGCTCCACAAAGCCGATGTTTTTCTCGCGATTCTGGCGCTTCTCGTCGGTATCGGCGTGGGCTGTGGAGTTGATGAGAGCCAGGCCGGCCACGCGGTCGGGGTAGCGCTCGGCCAGGGCCAGGGCCACGTAGCCGCCCATGCTGTGGCCCACCACCAGCACCGGGCCGGGGCAGCCCTTCTGGTCTAGGTAATTGACTACGTAGCGGGCCTGCGCCTCCATCGAGAAGTCGGGCACGGCGGCGCGGTTGGTGCCATGGCCCAGCAGGTTGGGCGTGAGCAGGCGGTAGCCGGCCGGGAACGGCCGGGTAAAGTCGGTCCAGACCTCGCGGCTTTCGGCAAAGCCGTGCAGGAAGAGGATGGTGGGAAGCTGAGCAGTAGACATAGTAATACTACCTTGCAGGCGGCAAGACTAGACACCAAAACTACGGTATGATTTCACGGCAGCGCTACCCGCTTCTATTTGCCATTGGGCTGGGGCTGGTTTATGCGCTGGTTACTCACCGGCTATTTGACCCAGGCCATATTTACCAGCTCTTCGATACTACCCTCCTAAGCCTGGCCTTTCTGGCCGTAATTTCCCTGGGCCTGGGGCCATTACGACCCACTTCACGCCCAAAGCCACTTCCAACCGGTGGCACCTGGTCTGGGCACCGTTTCTGGCTGTACTCAGCTTGGGCTTCATTACGAGCAAGATTCAGCAGCGCATGTTGCTGGTGCTGAAGCACCGCTGTGAAGTCCGGAGCTAGCAGCGGCCCGCGCAAGCCCCCATTTTCACCTGCCTCGTGGCATCGTTCTTATATGCTTGCTACCCTGCTGCGCTTTCTGCACAAGCGCTTTCTGCTGACCGAAGACATGGCCGACCCGGACGAGATTCGGGCTTATGTGGAGACAGGCATTCCGTTTCAGGGTACTAACCTGTGGGTGCTGCTTTTCGCCATACTGGTGGCTTCGGTGGGGCTGAACGTGAACTCGACAGCCGTCATCATCGGGGCCATGCTCATCTCGCCGCTCATGGGCCCCATCGTGGGCATTGGTTACGGCGCGGCTACCATGGAGCTGGCCCTGATTCGGCGCGGGCTCAAGAGCCTGCTCACGGCCACGGTGCTGAGCCTGGTGGTGTCGGCGCTTTACTTTCGCCTCACGCCCCTTACCGACGCCGGCTCCGAGCTGCTGGCCCGCACCCAGCCCTCTACCTGGGATGTGCTCATCGCCTTGTTTGGCGGAGCTGCCGGGGCGGTAGGCCTTACCCGGCGTGAGCACAGCAACGTGATTCCGGGCGTGGCTATTGCCACGGCGCTCATGCCGCCGCTATGCACAGTCGGCTACGGGCTGGCCAACGCGCACTGGGCCTATGCGGGCGGCGCACTGTATTTATTTTCAATTAACTGCGTATTTATCAGCCTTTCCACTTTCCTGGTAGTGCGCATTCTGCCGCTACCCCGGCACACGTTTGATAGTCCGCGGCGCACCCGGCGCGTGCGGGTCATCATCTGGGGCCTGGCCCTGCTCACGGCCGCACCCAGCGTGTACCTGGCCGTTGGCATTGTGCGTGATGACACTTTCACCCACAACGCCGAGCGCTTTGTGGAAGAGCAGCTGAATCGGCCCGGCACCTACGTGGTTACGAGCCGCATCGTGCCGGGCCCGCGCACCATCAATGTACTGCTGGCCGGCCAGCACCTCACGCCTGGCCAGCTCCGCGCCGCCCGTGCCCGGCTGGCCACCTATTGCCTGCAAGGCGTGCAGCTTACGGTGCGCCAGGGCCTGGCACGCGTCGACTCGGCCGATGCGCAGGCCATGCGCTCCAGCCTGCTCGAAGACCTGCGCAGCCGCAATGAGCACACCCTGCTAACCTACCAGGGCCGCCTGGCCCAGCTGCAACAGCTGCTGGCCAGCCGGTCCGATACCCTGGCTCCCCGCCTGCCAGCCGCCGCCACGCTGCTGCGCGAGGTGCAGGCTGAGCACCCCACCGTGCGCCAGCTGGGCCTGAGCTACCTGGTGCGGCCGGCCGCCGACTCGCTGCGCGCCGACACCACCGTGGTGGTGGCCCTGCGGGTGCGCCACTCGCTCCCCGCCCCCGAGCAGCAGCGCCTGGCCGCCTGGCTGCGCGTGCGCGCCGGGGGCCACCAGCCCGTGCAGCTGCTGACCACCCCCGAGCCGCCGGCCCATTAGCCTGCCCGCTGGCGCAACCCGCCGCACCTTTACTTGACTTTTACCGAAAAGTAGGGTCAGGCCCAACCTTCTCCCACTAGTTGCAGTTGGGGGAAGTGCTGACTGCAAGCTTTTCTTCAACCCGTTATCTCCTCGCCTTATGCGCTCTTTTTTCCCTCGCTACCTGTTAGCCGTGCCCGCTCTGGCCGGCAGCCTGGCCCTGCTGGCCAGCAATCCCAACGCGCCCACCGTAGCTCCTGACCCCGACAACGCCGGCCTGAAGTTGCCCGCCGGCTTCGGCGCCCTCAAAGTGGCCGAAACCGGCGGCCGGGCCCGCCACATTGCCGTGACGCCCCAGGGCATAATATATGTAAAGCTGAATAAAGTAAAGGATGGCAAGGGCATCCTGGAGCTGCACCCGCAGGCCAATGGCAAAGCCACCGCCGTCAGCGGCTTCGGCGACTACGGCGGCACGGGCATGTATGAGAAAAACGGCTACCTCTACGCCTCGTCCGACCACGCCGTGTACCGCTACAAGCTCGACGCCAAGGGCGAAGTGACCGACCCTACCAAGCCCGAGCTGCTGGTGCGCGGCCTAAAAGTGGGCAGCCAGCACGAGTCGAAATCCATCGTGCTCGACAACGCCGACAACCTGTACGTCAACATCGGGGCCTACGCCAATGCCTGCCAGGAGCAGGACCGTACGCGGGGCTCGAAGGGCATCCCCAACTGCCCCATTCTGGACTCGGCCGGGGGCATCTGGCAGTTCAAAGCCGATAAGCTCAACCAGCGCTACCCCGATGGCATCCGCTACGCCACCGGCCTGCGCAACGTGGTGGGCCTCGACTGGAATCCGCAGGATAACCAGCTTTTCGTGATGCAGCACGGCCGCGACCAGCTTTCCGACAACTGGCCCCAGTTTTACACCGAAAAGCAATCGGCCCAGCTGCCCGCCGAGTGCCTGTACGCTCTCAAGAAAGGCGATAATGCCGGCTGGCCCTACCTCTACTACGACCAGCTGCAACACAAGAAGATGCAGGGCCCTGAGTACGGCGGCGATGGCAAGAAGGAAGCCACCGGCAACTATATCGACCCCGCCGCCGCCTACCCTGGCCACATGGCGCCCGACGGCCTGCTCTTCTACACCGGCACGATGTTCCCGGCCCGGTACCGCAACGGGGCCTTCATTGCCTTCCACGGCTCCTGGAACCGCGCGCCCGAGCCGCAGGCCGGCTACTACGTAGTGTTCCAGCCGTTTAAGGATGGCAAGCCCAGCGGCCAGTGGGAAGTATTTGCCGACAACTTCTCGGGCTCGGTGGAGAAAACTGCCAGTGGCCGCGCCGACCACCGCCCCTGCGGCCTCGCTCAGGGCCCCGACGGCTCACTCTACGTGAGCGACGACCAGAAAGGCACCATCTACCGCATCGTGTATAACGCTAAGAAATAATGACTTTCAAGCAAGCTTTCCTGGCGCTAGCCTTGGCCGGCGGCGTGCTCTCGCTGCAAGCCCAGCACCGCCCGGCCCCGAAGAAAACCAGCACCAAAGCCAATCCGGCAATGGCCGCGTCTCTCACACGCGGCGCGGTGGTGTACAAGAACGTGTGCATTACCTGCCACATGGCCGACGGCGGCGGGGTACCCAACATGAACCCGCCGCTCAGCAAAACCAGCTACGTGCTCGGCGACAAGGCCAAGCTGGCCCACATCGTGCTCGCCGGCCTGGCCGAGCCCATCGAAATCGACGGCAACGACTACAAGCAGCACATGCCCGCCCAGAACTACCTCACCGACCAGCAGATAGCCGACGTGCTCACCTACGTGCGCAATAACTTCGGCAACAAAGCCAGCGCCGTGCAGGTAGCTGAGGTGAAAGCCGTGCGCGCCACGCTGCCCAAATAAGTTATTTTTTGAATATTTACGCGGCGGTTCCGGCAACGGGGCCGCCGCGTTGTAGTTTTATCCCCCTTCTATTTTCTACCGCCATGAACGAGCAGCTGATTGTCAAGAACTTCGGACCAATTAAAGACGCCACGGTGGACTTTAAGCGGGTCACGGTTTTTATCGGTCCGACGGGTGGGGGAAAAAGCACGCTGGCGAAGCTGGCGGCGGTGTTTCGGGAACCTCGACTCTACACAAGTGGGCGTAATGGAGTTGAAAGCACCCTTCGTGGATATGGAATTGATTTTGTAGCAAACTCTACTTTAATAAACTGGCAGGTTAGGCACTTAGGTATCGGGTTTTTAGATGGTAAATGGGAGCTAGGATTTCAAGATGAGATAAGAGCAGAAATTTTAGAATTAGCGCGTAAAGCAACTGAATTTCAAAAACAAGCCCAAGCATTAGCTGAGGCACAGAAGAGCGGACTTTATGAAAGCGCTTATTATTCTCAGGAGAAGAATGCTATTCAAACAAAATTTCAAGAAGTCGATAATTTTTTTTCACAAAATGCTGCTTCAAGTAAGCCTCGTTACATCCCAACTGAACGTATCCTTTTGTCGATTTTAGAAGAAGGGTGGCCAATTTTAATTAAAGACAAAATTGGCCTACCTATCCCCCTGCTATTTTTCGCGCAGGGGTTTTTAGAAGCCAGATTAATGGTAGGTATACTAGCACTTACCATTTTGGACGAAGCGTTTGCCTATGAGCATTCAAATGGGAAGGATTCTATCCGATTACCTTCGGGCGAGTTAATATCCCTTACTAAAGCTGCCAGTGGCATCCAATCCGTTACGCCGCTATTAGTGTTGCTAGAGAACCTGAGCCGCAACACCGAGCAGGCGCAAAGCTTTATCATCGAAGAGCCGGAGTTGAACCTCTACCCCACCGCCCAGCAAGGGCTGCTGAACTGGCTGGTGGAGAAATGCACGAAGGGCGAAAACGACCTGACGATAACCACGCACAGCCCCTACATTTTATCCAGCTGCAACCTGCTGCTGGAGGCGTATAAAGTGGCCCAGCTGCGCCCCGACCTGGAAGACGAGATAGCCGCCATCGTACCTAAAGCCTGCTGGCTGAACCCCGACGAGTTTGCCGCTTACTACGTGGCCGATGGCACGGTGAAACCCATCACCGACGAGCGCACGCACCTTATTGGTGGCAATGAGCTGGATAGCGTATCGGGCGATATTTCGGATAGCTTCCGCAAGCTGTTGCGGCTGAAGAAACAGGTGGCGTAATGCGGGAGGCACTAGAAAAGCACTTCGACCATTGCCGCCAGAAAGGCTGTATTACGGTCCATCCCGAAGCCGTTTCTTACTTCGAAGACCCACCCGGCGAAGGCTTTGTGCGTCGGGTAGCGGAGGCGGCTTTTGACCCGGAGCGACATTTTACGGTGCACAATGCGGCCGGGCGACCCGTGCATCTGGTGGCCATCGACAAGTGCCTTATCATGCAAGGCACCAAGCGTTGCGACTGCGTTTTCTACGAAAGCCATGACGTCTATTTTGTGGAGTTCAAACTGCGTGCGGAAGACCGGGAAGCTGCTGATGACCGCCGCATTGAGGCCCGCCTGACAGAAGCCTGGGAGCAGTTGCTGACTACCGTTTTGCTATTCGAGGAGCAAGGATTTCTGACGCGCGACCACCGGGTAAGCGCGTATGCCTATGTGGGCTACGGACCTATCATTCCGGCTCCTACCACCACGATTCTAAACCTGGCTGAGGAATTTGATAACCTCATTCGGTATAGTGCTGATTTCGACGTGAAAGACAGTGCCTTGTTTTAAAGTCCATAACCTTTCGCCCCGCCCCGGCTTATAAAACCTGCACTTACCCCGCAGTTTTATCCGCTATGGCCGCTCCCTCCTTCCGCCGCGTTTTCCAGGTTATTGATGGCAACAAAAAAGCCGTTGGCGACGGCTTCGACGTGACCAGTCCCATGCCGGGGCCGCGCATCCGGCAGCTGAGCCCCTACCTGCTCATCGACCACATCGGGCCGATGCAGATTGCGCCCACCGATACGCCACTGGGCTCGCCGCCCCATCCGCATCGGGGGTTTGAGACGGTGACGGTCGTGTACGACGGCCACCTCGCCCACCGCGACACGGCTGGCCACGATGGCATCATCGGCCCCGGCGACGTGCAGTGGATGACCGCCGGCGTCGGCCTGCGCCACGCCGAAATGTACGACCGCGACTTTGCCCGGCGCGGCGGCACCCTCGAATTATTGCAGCTGTGGGTCAATATGCCCAAGGCCGATAAGCTGGTGCCGCCCAAGTACCAGGAGTTGCGCGCGGCCAGCATCCCAAGCGTGCCGGTGCCGGGCGGCCAGGGCAGCATCCGCGTCATTGCGGGCAGCTACGGCGGGGCGACGGGGCCAGCCAGTACGTTTTCGCCCCTCACGCTGCTCGATTTGCAGTTGGCGAAAGCCGATGACTTTGTGCTGACCCTGCCCGCCGCCTACAACGTGGGCCTCTACGTGGTGCGCGGCGCGGTACTCGTAAACGGCGACCGGCCCGCCCACACCCAGCAGCTCGTAGTGCTGGGCTGGAACTCGCCCGATGTGCAGCTCACGGCCACTGAAGACAGCCTTGTGCTGGTGCTGGCCGGCGCGCCCATCGAAGAGCCGCTGGCTACCTACGGGCCGTTCGTGATGAACACCAACGAGGAGCTGATGCAGGCCATTGCTGACTTTGAGAGCGGCAACATGGGCAAGTTTCCGGAGGACGAGTAAAGGCGTTTTCGCTCGGAATACGCGTAATCAATAATGAAAAAAGAACGTCATGCTGAGCTTGTCGAAGCATGACGTTCTTTTTAATAGCTGATACTTATCGCAACCCGCCCAACTAAGCCCGGCATAACCTGCTCACCAAGCTAGCGGTATGCTGAAACACTCCTTTCCTTTTCCGCATGACTACTGACCTGATGAGTAGGCTCTCGCTCGGCGCGGGCTCTTCAGCGCTGGCTGGAACCCGCTTTTGGCTACAGCAGACTGGCCGTCCGCACCAGCAAAAATGTTGGGCTGCTCAACCTGCCCAACATCAACCAGCAGGCCGCTCAGCTCGACCATTTTGCCCGGTGCGTACTCTCGAACAAGCCCACCCGCGTCGGTGAAAGGGGCCTGCGCGACGTGTAGCCGCTCGAAGCTATTTGCCGCGCCTCCGAAACCGGCCAGTCGTTTTCAACCAACGACGTCCTGCGGCTCATCGGCCGCACCGACACCCACTAGCGTGTCGGTACTGGAAACTTCCTGAACACCTCGGCCACGCCCTCGTCAATCTGTCGCGCCGACTTGCTGGTGTTGCGCGAGAGCACGCGGGTGGTAGTGCCCTGCCACACCTGCTCTTTGCGGGCGGCATCTACCAGCTCAATGGTGGCGGTGCCTTCCTGATACTGGCCCGTGACAACTTCCTGCGCCTGCCAGTGGTAGTTGCGCTGGCCAATGTACTGCGGAGCGCCATCGGTGCGGAAGTCGGTTTCCCGCGTCTGGTCTTTTTGCTGAGTTACAATGCCAATGTTCACCCACAGGTCGGGCTGGGCAGCCCGCCGAAAGCCCCTGCTTTCCAGCTCGTGCGCCACGGCCCGCTTCAAATCAAAAATACCCGAGCCCGAATGCTGAAAAGCGGAGTCGTTGCGGGCCGTTTCGTCCATAAAATTGTACGTCTTATAGCTCGCCAGATTGACGCCTGTCTTCTGGTCCGTCTGCGTCAGCTGCTCGGCCGAGCAGGCGCTCATCCCCAGTGCCAGCGTCATCAGGGGCATTTTAAGAAACTTTGGGAGCGTACGCATAGTAGCTTGCCTAAAAGAAATGACAGAAGCCGGGCAACATAGTTTTTATTGAATATTTGGCCAACGCCTCATCTATTCAACAAACCCTATGTTACCCGGCTTTCTCTAACGCGCCTGGGCGCATTGGCGTTACGCCGCCTTTATCTTATCGAGGGCCGCCATGTCTTCGGCCGACAGGTGAATATCAGCGGTTTTCATATTCTCTTCCAGGTGTTTCACCTTTGAGGTGCCGGGAATGAGCAGGATATTGGGCGAGTGGTGCAAGAGCCAGCTCAGAGCAATCTGCTGCTGAGTAGCGCCGTGCTTTTGGGCTACGTGGTCGAGGGCAGCCAGGGCCTCGGCGTTGCCGCCCGCCAGCGGAAACCACGGAATGAAGGCCATATGCTGCTCGCGGGTGTAGTCAAGCACGGCTTCCCACTTGCGGTTGTCGACGCTGTACATATTCTGCACCGACACGATTTCGACGAACTCCTGTGCCTTCTTAATCTGGTCCACATCGACCTCCGAGAGGCCAATGTGTTTAATCAAGCCGTCTTTTTGAGCCTTTTGCAGGAAGCGCAAGGTATCCTCAAACGGCACCTTGGGGTCGACGCGGTGCAGCTGGTACAAGTCAATCTGGTCGAGCTTTAGGCGCTTGAGGCTGCCGTGCAGCACTTCTTCAAGGTGTCTGGGGCTGGCATCGACGGGCCACTGGTTGGGGCCGGTGCGCAGCAAGCCACCCTTGGTGGCAATCACGAGGCCCTTTTGGTAGGGGTGCAACGCTTCGGCAATCAGCTCTTCCGAAACGTTGGGCCCGTAGCTGTCGGCGGTGTCGATAAAATCGACGCCCAGCTCCACGGCCCGCTTAAGGACGCGGATAGATTCGGCGTGGTCCTGGGGCGGCCCCCAGATGCCGTCGCCGGTGATACGCATGGCCCCGTAGCCGAGGCGCTTTACGGTGAGGTCGCCGCCGATGGTGAACGTGGCGGGGTAAGAAGTGGTAGTAGCCATTGGTGGAAAAGGAGTTAAGCATGAACGCCACCGGGCCGCGCTGGCCCGGTGGCGTTCACTAAGACAATCCGAATCCGGCGATTGTTTAGCCGCAGCCATTCAGTGGTTCGCCGCTCGCCTGGGCTACGGTTCTACCACTACCTTTTGCTGATACATACCCATCGGGCCGGGGATGCGCAGCACGTAGATACCCGCTGCCACGGTGCTGAGGTCCAGCGAGGCTTCGGCCTGCCGGGCGGGCAGCGCCCACTGGCGCAGCACCTGGCCGGTGAGACTGAGCAGCGTAGCCTGCGTGGGCTGGGTGAGGGCAGGCAGCACCACGGTCAGCTGCTGGCGGGCGGGGTTGGGGTATACCACCAGGGCTTGGGCGGCAGTAGCTGACAGCGTAGCCGTGACGGTACCCGGAATGAGGCGCACGATACCCCCACGCACCTGCCCCAGCACTGAGGTGAAGGAGCCGTAGGCGATAATCTTGCCATCGGCCGGCTGGTAGAGGTAGCCATTAAAGGCATTGTCGCCCGTGAAAATATTGGCCGGTGTGCTAATGGGCGCAAACGTACCGTCCAGGCCGCCGTTGCTGTTCAGGCGCACCAGCTTGGCATCCCCGTAGACACCCGTCGTGCCTCCGTAGACGTTCGTGTTGGCCAGGATGTAGCCATCGGGCTGCACCAGCACTATGCTATACCTGGTGGCCAGTTGATTGAAGGTATTATCCACGGCCCCGTCGGCGGTCAGGCGCAGGATGCTGTAGGGGGCAGCCTGGCCGTTAAAGCTGCTTACCCCGTTGATTAGCAACCGGCCATCGGGCTGGGCCAGCACTGTGAAATAATCTCCCGCGTTGGGGCCCGTGCCAGTGGCAAAGGTATTGTCGAGGCTCCCGTCGGTGTTGAGGCGCGCGAGCACCGTCCCCGCCCCGGTGGTGGCGAAGAGGCTGCCGGCTACCAGCTCATCGTAGGTGATAACCAGCTTGCCTGAGGCCTGCAGCGCCACGCTGCTGACCCGCCGCGGCAAGGTGCCCACTGGAGGCACAAACGAGTTGTCGACCGTACCATCGGCCTTGAAGCGGACCAGCCCATTGCGGGCAGCCCCGCCAAAGCTTGTAAATGCGCCATAGACCAGGATTTTGCCGTCGGGCTGTACTAGCAAGCCCTGCGGGTAAGGATACGCTGTAGGAGTGCTGCTGTTCTGGACGACAGGGTTAGCAAACGCGTTGTCAAACGTGCCCGAGGGTAGCACTCGCAGCAAGGCATACTGACTGCCCGTACCAATGAAACCCATGGTAAAGAAAGTACCGTCGGGCTGCGCCCCAGAATAGAGCTGGCCGTACTGCTGTAGGTACCATCCAGCGTGCCGTTGGCGTTCAGGCGGCGCACCGACGCGCTGGCGCTCGTCAGGGTCGTGCCATTGAAAGACGTGAAATTGCCCTGCACCAGCAGCTGGCCGCTGGCCAGCTGCGCGGCCTGGCTGATGCCCCCCGGGTTTCGAGCAGCGGCGGGGTAAAGGCAGCATCCTCGGCCCCGGCGGCCGTGAGGCGTACCAGGCCGGTGCGGGCACTGCCACTGTCGTACTGGGTCAGGTTGCCTACGGCGAGCACCTGGCCGCCGGTAGTGGTAGCCAGGGCAGTTACCGCATTGTTGGCACCCGCTCCGGTGGCAAAGCCGGTATCGACCGCGCCGGTGGGCAGCAGCCGCACCACCCGGCCCCGCGCTACGCCGTTATACTGCGTGAAGCTCCCGCCCACCAGCACGTTGCCGCCGGGCAGCAGCACCAGCGTGCGCACGGCTGTTGGCGCACCGGTACTCGTAGCCGAGCCGCTGCCCGTAGCAAAGGTGTTGTCGAATTGTCCATTCGTTTGCAAACGCACAACGCCGGGGTTGGCGGTGCCACTCGGGCCAGGCTGCCGCCTACCAGCAGCTTACCATCGGGCTGCTGCGCCAAGGCGTAGGTGACGAGGTAGGTACTGGATGCAAACGGCGAGCTGAACCCGCTATCGATGCTACCGTCGGCATTGAGACGCTGCAATCCGGCGCTTAGCGCCGAACTGATATTGCCGCCACTGCCGCCCAGCAGGATTTTGCCATCGGCCTGCACCAGGATGGTTCGCACGAAGTCGCCTACCGTGCTAGCTGGCGGGGTAAAAGAAGCATCGGGGGTACCATTGGCATTGAGGCGTTGCACGGTCGGCAGCGGGGTGACGCTAAAGCCGGCGGTGCTCCCTACCAGGATTTTACCATCAGGCTGCACGGCCACGGACCCTAGCTGGCGCAGCCCCGTCAATGGCAATCCCGCAAAGCTCGCATCGAGGGTGCCGTTGGCATTGAGGCGCGCCTGAGCCAGTATCGACGTGCCGTTGTAGGTTGTAAAGCCTCCCACGATAATAATCTTGCCATCGGGCTGCAAGGCCATACCCACAATAAAGCCGTTGGCCCCCGTGCCACCAGGGTTGAATGTGCCATCTACGCTGCCGTCAGCGTTCAGGCGCATTATCTTGCTGGCCAGGGTACCGTTGGCAAAGTCGAAACCGCCCGCTATCAGCACCTTGCCGTCGGGCTGCACCAGGGTTAGTTGCACGCTGGTCTGCAAGCCGCCCGTATAGGGCACCTTTAGCGTGGTAGCCTGAAAGGTTGGATCCAGCGTCTGGGCCCGGAGCGGGGTGAGCTTACCCAGCGCCAGCGCAACCAGTAGCATAAATAAAGAAGTAAAAAAATGCTTCATGTGTAAAAAAACAGAAAATGAGATGATTTTAGTGAACAGCCTACTCTCTAAACCTCAAAAATATATTGTCGCAATCTATTCTAATACCTTTCTACTGAGAGCTAGCTCGAGACAACCAAAAAAAGCCCCATAGCGGGCGCTACGGGGCTTTTTCAGCAGAATATTTTTCTACTTTCAGCGGCGCTGGGGCTCACGAACCGGAGCCACCACCTGGGCGCCCAGCTCGCGCACGGCCTGGGCAATACCACTGACATCGAACCCGCACTCTTTATAAAGCTGGTCCTGGGTGCCATGCTCTACCACGCGGTCGGGAATACCGAGGCGGCGGACGGGCAGGTGCTGGCCGTGGTCGGCCAGAAACTCCAGCACCGCCGAGCCGAAGCCGCCTTGCAGGCAGCCATCTTCCACCGTTACAATGGCGCGGTAGCGGCGAGCCACGGCCAGCAGCATTTCCTCATCGAGCGGCTTGCAGAAGCGCAAGTCGTAGTGGCCCACGCTAAGGCCTTCGGCGGCCAGCGCCTCGGTGGCCTTCACGGCATAGTTGCCGATGTGGCCGATGCTGAGGATGGCCACGCCGCCCGCCTCGCCTTCGCGCACTACGCGGCCCGTGCCGATTGCCACCCGCTGCAAGGGCGTGCGCCACTCGGGCATTACGCCCTCACCGCGCGGGTAGCGAATGCTGAACGGCCCGGCATTTTCGGGCAGCTGGGCCGTGTACATCAGGTTGCGCAGTTCCTGCTCATTCATGGGGGCCGACACCACGATGTTAGGGATGCAGCGCATGTAGGCCAGGTCGTAGCAGCCGTGGTGGGTCGGGCCATCGGCCCGGCAAAGCCGGCGCGGTCGAGGCAGAACACTACGTGCAGGTTTTGCAAAGCCACGTCGTGGACCACCTGGTCGTAGCCGCGCTGCATAAACGACGAGTAGATGTTGCAAAACGGCACCATGCCCTGCGTGGCCAGGCCAGCCGAGAACGTAACGGCGTGCTGCTCGGCAATACCCACATCGAAGGCGCGCTCGGGCATAGCCGCCATCATAATGTTCAGCGAAGAGCCGCTGGGCATGGCCGGCGTCACGCCCATTAGCTTATCGTTGGCCTGGGCCAGCTCGACGAGGGTATGACCGAACACGTCCTGGTACTTCGGCGGCTGCGGCTTATCAGGTATTTTACTATATATTTCGCCCGTAATTTTATCAAACAAGCCCGGCGCGTGCCACAGCGTCTGGTCTTTCTCGGCCAGCTCGTAGCCTTTGCCCTTCACCGTGACGCAGTGCAGCAGCTTGGGCCGGGAATACTCTTGAGGTCGTTGAGTACGGCTACCAGGTGCTGCACATCGTGCCCGTCGACGGGCCCGAAGTAGCGGAAGTTCAGCGCCTCAAACAGGTTGCTCTGCTTCATGAGGGTTGCCTTCATGGCAGCCTCCACCTTGCGGGCAATCTGCTGCGGGTTGGGGCCAAACTTGCTGAGCTTGCCCAGTACGTTCCAGAGCTCGTCGCGCACCTTGTTGTATGTGCGCGAGGTCGTGATGTCAGTGAGGTATTCCTTGAGCGCGCCCACGTTGGGGTCGATGCTCATGCAGTTGTCGTTGAGCACGACAATCATGTTATTGCGGATAGCGCCGGCCTGGTTGAGCGCCTCAAAGCTCATGCCGGCCGTCATGGCACCATCGCCAATCACGGCAATGTGCTGGCGGTCAAACTCCTTTTTATAATCCGAAGCCACGGCCATGCCCAGCGCCGCCCCAATGCTGGTGCTGCTATGGCCCACGCCGAAGGCGTCGTACGGGCTTTCCGACATCTTTGGAAAGCCCGACATGCCGCCGTAGCGACGGTTGGTAGGAAAGCGGTCGCGCCGGCCGGTCAGGATTTTGTGGCCGTAGGCCTGGTGGCCCACGTCCCACACCAGCTGGTCGTGGGGTGTGTTAAAAACATAGTGCAGGGCCACCGTCAGCTCGACCACGCCGAGCGAGGCGCCGAAGTGCCCGCCGTAGATGCTCACCGTGTCGATGATAAAGTCGCGCAGCTCGGTACTTACCTGCACTAACTGCTCGGGCGCGAGCTTTTTAAGGTCGTCGGGCGAGGATATCGCCGCCAGGAGCGGGCCGGGTTCAATTATCATCGGGGCAGGCAGAAGAGAGAGCGCAGTAGCTAACCGCTAAGCAGGCTAAAAGATTGGCCCGCCGACCCCAAAGGTACGACAAGGGTACGCGGGCGGTTCTTACTGACCGACCTTTGCGCCAGCGTTTGGTCGGATAATACTCGTTCTCGTCGGCGAATCAGCAAAAACCTGCTGCCGGGTGCAACCATTTCTGGTTAATTACGCACTTTGGCCGTTATGAATTTTATGAGCAAGACTACACTACCCACAGCTGGGCTCCTTACCGCTGTTTTATTAGCCAGCCCTTGCTGAGTTACAGCCAGGCCGGCGGCCGGCCGGCCACAACGGCTGCGCCGCGCAGCACAGCGGGCCGCCTCTCGGGCACCGTCACCGATGCTGCCACGGGCAAGCCGGTATCGTACGCCACCGTGAATGTAATCAACCCCACCACCAACAGCCCCGTGAACGGTGGCGTGGCGGGCGACGATGGCAAGTTTGTGCTGCCCGTGCCGGCCGGCACCTACCGCGTGGAGGTAAGCTTTATCGGCTACCAGACGCAGGTTCGCAACAACATAGTGGTTCCGGCCGGTGGGGGAACGTGGCCCTGGGCACGGTAGCGATGGCCGCCGCGGCCCAAAAGCTCGGCGAGGTAGTCGTAACCGGCAAAAAGCCGCTTATTGAGGAGCGGGTGGACCGTACCATCTACAACGCCGATGTGGACAAAACCACCGCCGGCGGCGATGCCACCGATGTGCTCAAGCGCGTGCCGCTGCTGAGCGTCGACCTGGATGGCAACGTGAGCCTGCGCGGCTCAAGCAATATTCGGGTACTGATTAATAACAAGCCCTCGACCATTGCGGCCAGCAGCGTGGCCGACGCGCTGAAGCAGATTCCGGCTGACCAGATTCAGACCGTGGAGGTTATCACCTCGCCCTCGGCCAAGTACGATGCCGAAGGCTCGGGCGGCATTATCAACATCGTTACGAAGAGTGACAACCTGCGGGGCGGCTCGCTGGGCATCAATACCAGCGCGGGCATGCGGGCCAGCAACCTGGGCCTGAACGGCAACTACCGCAACGGCAAGTTTGGCGTCTCGCTGGGCGGCTTTGGGCGCACCAGCTACAACCAGCCGGGCAGCTTCGAGAACACTCAGAATAGCATCAGCCTGACCAATGGCGACCGCACCACGGTGGAGCAGTCGGCTGATACCCGGCGCCGCGATGCCTTCGGGCGCTACACGCTGGGGCTGACCTACGACTTCGATAAGCACAACTCGCTGGCCGGCTCGCTGGCCTATGGCGTACGCAACTCCGACAACTACCAGGATGGGTTGTTGAGTCGCATTGGCACCAACGGCGGCTCGCTGACCGCCAACTCGCTGCGCGACGTGGTTTCGACCAATCAGTCGAACACCATTGATGCCAGCCTCAACTTTACCCACACCTACCAAACCGAGCAGCGCGAGCTGAGTATACTGACACTGTTTAGCCGCAACAACCAGACGAACAACTTCACCAACAGCGTATTTGACCCCAGCGACCTGTCGAAAGGCAAGTATCTCGGCCAGCTGGGCAACGACAACAACAGCTACAACCAGGAATCCACCGCCCAGCTCGACTACCAGACGCCCACCGTCAAAAATCAGCTGCTGGAGCTCGGAGCCAAGGATATAGTTCGGCGCGTGAGCAGCGACTACAGCTACTTCTACGACCCGTCGCTGCAGCCACCTGCCGGCAGTGCCTCGCTCAACAACTCGTTTCTCTACCGTCAGAACATAACGGCCGCCTACGCCACCTATACCATCGGGCTGCCCAAAGGCTTTACCCTGAAACCGGGCGCACGCTTCGAGTACACGACTATTTCGGCCGACTTTACCAATAATAAAGGCGTACTCACCAACACCGCTATTCCCAACTACGGGGTGCTGGTGCCGAGTGTGAACTTCTCGCGCAAGCTGCAAAATGGCAACGTGCTGAAGCTGTCGTATAACCGCCGTATTCAGCGGCCATCGCTGCAGTTCCTCAACCCCAACGTGCAGGCCAGCAACCCACTCAACGCCTCGGCCGGTAACCCCACGCTGCGGCCCGAATACACCAACAACTACGAGCTGGGCTACAGCACCACCGTAAAGCAGAAGGTAAACCTGAACCTGACGGCCTTCATGCGCAATACCACCGGCGCTATCCAAACCGTGCGGGTACCCCTGCCCGACTCGCTCAACCCCAACCACATCCAGGGCGCGCTGTTAAGCACCTTCCGCAACGCGGGCACCGAGAATGCTTACGGCGGCAGCTTCTTCGCGGGGCCAACTCGGGTAAGCTCTCGCTCAATGCCAGCACCGATGTATACTATGCCGTGCTGCGCAACAACGATGAAAGCAAGCTCTATAACTCCAGCAACCAGGGCTTTGTGATAAATGCCCGGGCCTTCGGCTCCTACGACCTGGGTAATAGCTATTCGCTGCAGCTCTTCGGCTTTTACCGGGGCCAGCAGGTGCAGCTGCAGGGCTACCAGAGCGGCTTCGGCATCTATAGCCTGAGCTTGCAGAAAAGCTTTGCCGAGAAGCGGGGCAGTATCGGCTTCGGGGCCGAGAACTTCTTTACCGGCCAGATTCGCATTAATACCAATGTTTCGACGCCTTATGTCGACAGCTACGAGTACAATGGCACGAACGTGCCCATCAACGGCCCGGTGCTGACCCAGAACAGCACCAACGTTATTCATAACCTGAACTTTAAAATCAACTTCAGCTACCGCATTGGCAAGCTGACGGCCGGCGACACCGGGCGCCGCGGCAAGGGTGTCAACAACGACGACCTGAAAGAAGGCGGCGATACGGGTGGTGGCCTGGGCGGCGACCTGGGCGGCGCTGGCGGTGGTGGTGCCGGTGGTGCCGGCGGCCAGGGAAGCGGCCGTCCCGGCGGCCAGGGGGCGGCCGCCCCGGTGCTTATCCGGGCGCAGGGCAGCGGCCCGGCGGCGGGGGTCGTCCGGCCAGCGCTACCGACTCCACGCGCCGCACTATTCCGGCCGACTCGCTCCAGCAGCTGCGCAACCAGGCGGCCTACCCGGCGGGCACTACCGGCCGCCCGGCTTCCGCCGCGCCCGGCGCTACAGCTCCGGCCAGCCCTGGCTTGCCCGCTACCCAGCAGCCCGCCGACAGCTCGGCCGTAAAGCCCCGCACGCCGGCCGCCGCGCCCGTCAACAGCACGCCGGCCAACGCGCCCTCACCGGGCACTACCTCGCCGGGCGGCATCACCCCGGCGGGTAGCCCGGGCGGACGCCCGTAGCTAGCCACCTGCGTTAACGCCCTGAGTTAAAAAGCCCTGCCGCAGTACTTGCGGCAGGGCTTTTTCAGGGCCGGC
The DNA here is from genome assembly GCF_013256425.1 of Hymenobacter sp. BRD67. Lineage (GTDB taxonomy): Bacteria > Bacteroidota > Bacteroidia > Cytophagales > Hymenobacteraceae > Hymenobacter. The sequence goes on along the minus strand of NZ_CP053904.1, from coordinate 4,248,728 downwards.
AGCCCGGCCGGGCAAGCGGCAGTATTTTTGCCCGACCTTTCCCTGCCTATGCTGCCAGCCTCTCCTACTCCGCCCCAGCCCATGCCCGCCAGGAAGCCGACTTAATGCGGCAGCTTCGGCCGTCGCGCATTGTGCTGCCGGCGCTGATTGGGCTGAGCGTAGTAGCCTTTCTGTTTTGGCGCTCCTACAAGCCCGGCGACCTTGCCCGCTGCTTCATGCCAAATGGCAATGGCTCTTCATCACGCTGCTGGTACTCTGGGCACGCGACCTGGGGTATATATATAGAATACGCAGTATTTCGGAGCGCGAGCTGAGCTGGCGGCAGGCCTTTTCGGTAATTGTAGTCTGGGAATTTGCCTCCTGCGTGCTGCCTTCGGCAGCGGGCGGCACGGCGGCCGCGCCGGTCATTCTCACCCGCGAAGGCATACCGCTGGGCAAAGCACTGGCCTACACCATCGTAACGGCTTTCCTCGATAACCTCTACTACGTCCTGATGGTGCCACTGGTGGTGTGGCTCGCCGCCGATGGCCTGTACCCGCACGGCCTGCAGTCGGCGTTTGTGCAAACATTGCGCGTACTATTCATTTTTAGCTATGTAGCCGTGTCGGCCTATGCGGCCCTGCTTCTCTACGCCTTGTTTGTGAATCCGCATTCGGTGCGGCGGTTGCTGGTGCGGCTTACCTCCCTGCGGTTCATCCGGCGGTTTCGGCGGCTGGCCTACCGCCAGGGGCAGGAAATGGTCAATGCCTCGGCCCAGCTGCGCGATGCGGGCGCGGCGTACTGGTGGCGGGCCTGCCTGAGCACAGCTTTTGTGTGGACGGCCCGCTACGCCGTTATCGGCTGCCTCATCGCCGCCTTTGCCCCTATGACTACCGGCACCTTTCTGTTCATCTTCGCCCGCAACATCACCTACAAAGTTATTCTGCTGCTGGCCATCACGCCGGGGGCGCGGGCATTGCCGAAGGCGCATTTCCGACGTTCTTCGGCCGCTTTATGGGCACGGCCGCCATGACCAGCTTCCTGGTGCTGCTCTACCGCATCGTTACGTACTACTTCTACCTGGCGCTGGGCGTGGCCTACCTGCCCCGCTGGCTCGCTGGCCGGGCCATAAAAAAGGCCCGCCCGATAACGGAGCGAGGCCAATAAGCGGGCATAAGCCCTTCGTAATCAACTATACGCAGCTTCTGCTATTTTGCTTTCAGCATCAGCTTGGCGCCGCTGGTGCCTACCAGCGTCAGCTTGCTGTCAGTCAGGGTTTCTACGTTAAACGTGTTGCTGGTAGTGCTGCCCTCAGGGGTGAGGGTAATGGTTTTGGCGGCCTGGTCGAATGTGTACTTGCCGCTTTGCGTGCCGGCATAGGTGCCATTCGAGGCAAAGCTTATCTCCATATCCTGGGCGGCGGCATCCTGCTTCACTTTGTCGCCGGCGGCATCGGTCTGCTTGTCAGTTACCCACACTTTGCTGCTTGAGCCGTAGAGCATGCTCACGCCCTCCACTTTGCCTTTATCGCTGCCACAAGACGAAACCATGACTAGCAAAGCCAGCACACTCAGCAGCGAAGCAAAATAAGACCGGAGAGAAACGAGTGAAAGATTCATGAGAAAGGGGAAAAAGGTGTGAAGAAAAGCGGCGTTGGTATGGCTGTGCTTACGCAGCCTTATTTTTTTGGTTATCTGTAGTAACCCTATCGGTCCGCCGCCGTAAAAAGCCTACCAAGACGCCCTGCCCGGTTGGGCATTCTTTCTCTTTCACACTCACTTAACTGCACTTGTCACATGGGCTTGCTCGATTTTTTAAATAACGAGGGTGACAAAAAGCCCGCTGACCCCGCGCAGCCGGCTGCTGGCACTGGCGCTGGCACCGACTTTTTCGGCAACAACGCGGCTGGTGCTACCCCTGCCGCCGCTGGCACTACCTACACGGTTGTGAGCGGCGACTCGCTCTCCAAGATTGCTAAAAACCACTATGGCGATGCCGCCAAGTGGCACCAGATATACGAGGCCAATCAGGCCATCATCGGCAGTAACCCCGACCACATTGAAGTGGGCCAGGAGTTAACCCTACCTAGTATCTAGGTACTTTTTGCAGAAAAAAGGTGAGAAAAGCCACTCCAGCATTGGGGTGGCCTTTTTGTTTATAATCGACCCGGTCTTCCTGACCCGGCAGCAGGCGTTCGGCCCGTTTTTGGGAATTAGTAAGCAGCTTTCAGTAAAAAAATTTGCGCAACTGGTCGTCGCACCTATCTTTGCGCCTACCAAACCGGTACTCCCCGCAGCAGGCGGGGCAGTTATTATAAGTTTTATACAGAAGCGGCGAGAGATTAGGCTCCCTGACCCGCTGGCAACCTTCACTAGCTGAAAGGTGCCAATTCCTACCCCGGCAGCTGCCACGCAGCCCGGGGGCTATAAATCGAGTACCATGCTACACGCATTCTCCTCCGCTGTCTTCCCCGCTTCCGGCACTTTTGTGCGCGGCCGGGGTCACTGTTCGCCTTCTGCTTTGGCCGGCTTTGGCAGCCCCGCCCGGCGAATGCGAATGTGCTGTTGTTGCCAAGGCTAAGCCTTTCGGCCCGGCACTTCCTTTTCTTCTTCGCGGGTACTAACTATTGCGGGCCGTGCGCGAGCAGCCCGGCAACGAGGCGCACTGCGCCACACACCGTTGGTTATGCGCCTCATAATCAGTTTATTGATTATGCAAGAAGTTTTCCGAAAGTAGTAGCCGGGCTTTCTCTACCTGATTTCCAGCTTACTCACTTTTTAATTTCTTCCCCAACATGGCTACGCAGAAACTGCATTTCGACACCCTTCAGCTACACGCCGGGCAGCAGCCCGACCCCACCACCGGCTCGCGGGCAGTGCCCCTGTACCAGACTACCAGCTACGTGTTCAAGAACGCCGAGCACGGCGCCAACCTGTTTGCCCTGAAGGAGTTTGGCAACATCTATACCCGCTTGATGAACCCTACTACCGACGTATTCGAGCAGCGCATTGCGGCGCTCGAAGGCGGCGTGGCGGCGCTGGCCGTGGGCTCGGGGCAGGCAGCGCAGTTTATTGCCCTCAACAATATTCTCCAGGCCGGCGACAACCTGGTTTCCAGCTCCTTCCTCTACGGGGCAGCTACAACCAGTTTAAGGTGGCTTTCAAGCGCCTGGGCATTGAAGCGCGCTTTGCCGACGGCGACGACGCCGACAGCCTGGAGGCGCTCATTGATGAGAAAACGCGCGTTATCTATGTCGAAACCATTGGCAACCCCAGCTTTAGCGTACCTGATTTTGAGCGCATTGCGGCCGTAGCCAAAAAACACGACCTGCCGCTGGTAGTTGATAATACCTTTGGGGCGGGCGGCTACCTGTTCCGGCCCTTGAGCACGGCGCCCACATCGTGGTAGAGTCGGCCACGAAGTGGATTGGCGGGCACGGTACCAGCATCGGGGCGTGATTGTGGACGGCGGCACCTACGACTTCGGCAACGGCAAGTACCCGCAGTTTACCGAGCCCAGCGAAGGCTACCACGGCCTGGTTTTCAACGATGTGTTCGGTAAAAACGGACCGTTTGGCAATATCGCCTTCATCATTCGCGCCCGCGTGGAAGGCTTGCGCGACTTCGGGCCGGCCATCAGTCCGTTCAACTCCTTTTTGCTGCTGCAAGGCGTCGAAACCCTGAGCCTGCGCGTGGAGCGCACCGTAGAAAATGCCCTGAAAGTGGCGCAGTGGCTGGAGCAGCACCCACAGGTGGCCAGCGTCAACTACCCTGGCTTGCCCAGCAGCCCGCACCATAAGAACGCGGCCAAATACCTGAAGCGGGGCTTCGGCGGCGTGCTGTCGTTTGCGCTGCACGGCAGCAAGGAAACCGCCTCTTCTCTTATCGACAACCTGAAGATTATCAGCCACCTGGCCAACGTTGGCGATGCCAAGACGCTCATCATTCAGCCTTCGGCTACCACCCACCAGCAGCTAAGCGAGCAGGAGCAGCTGGCCTCGGGCGTAACGCCGACGCTGCTGCGCCTATCGGTCGGCATCGAGCACTTCGAGGATATTCGGGCCGACCTGGAGCAGGCGATTGCCGCTGCTACCAAGGCTGCCCCGCAGGGCGAGGCCGACGAAGCCGCCGCTGTTCCGGAAGCGGTAGCCGAGCACGCCCAGCCGCTGGAGGTGTAGCCCGGAGTTGCTGGCCCGCAGTGGGCACGGAGGCTTTTGCAAAAGTCGCCGTGCCCACTGCGGGCTACGTTATTTTATTAATATATGAAAAATAATATATTGTTTCTGCCTGACCCTTTGTCCCTGGAAAGCGGCGCGACGCTGGCCGGCGCTCGGGTAGCCTACCGCACCTGGGGCCAGCTCAACGCAGCCCGCGACAACGTGGTGTGGGTGTGCCACGCCCTCACAGCCAACGCCGACGTGCTGGACTGGTGGGCCGGACTATTCGGGCGGGCTGCTTTTTTGACCCGGCCAACTGGTTTATCGTGTGTGCCAACGTGCTGGGCTCATGCTATGGTAGCACCGGACCCCTCAGCCCCGACCCCGCTACCGGTGCCCCGCGCTACGAGGAGTTTCCATTGCTCACCATCCGCGACCTGGCCGCCGCGCATGAGGCGCTGCGCCAATACCTGGGGCTGGCCCGGATTCATACGCTCATCGGCGGCTCGCTGGGCGGGCAGCAGGCGCTGGAATGGGCCGTTGCGCAGCCCGAGGTGATGCAGCACCTGGCCGTTATCGCTACCAATGCCCGGCATTCGGCCTGGGGCATTGCCTTCAACGAAGCGCAGCGGCTGGCCATCGAGGCCGACCCTACGTACCTGGCGCACGCTGAGCAGGGCGGTAGCGCGGGCCTGCGCGCGGCCCGCGCTACCGCCCTGCTCAGCTACCGCGGCTACGAGGCATACAGGGCCACCCAAACCGATGAGGCCGACGACCCTCGCCTGCGCGACTACCGCGCCAGCAGCTACCAGCGCTACCAGGGCGATAAACTCGTGGCCCGCTTCGATGCGTACAGCTACGTCGCACTTAGCCGGGCCATGGATACGCACCACCTGGGTCGCCAGCGCGGTGGCGTGGCCGCCGCGCTGGCCCGCGTCCGGGCGCGCACGCTGGTTTTAGGTATTACATCCGATGTGCTATTTCCGCTTAGTGAGCAGCGCGAACTGGCAGCCGGTATTGCCGGGGCCACCTATGGCGAGTTGGACTCCAGCTATGGGCACGATGGCTTTTTGCTGGAAGTCAACCAGATAGCCCAGCATCTGGAGCACTTCTATGCGGCGCAGCTCGCGGCGGCTGAGTAAGCTGCACCGGAAATCCAACGGGACTCGTGCGGAGAAAAGCACGAGGCTTTGTTTGCCGCAGCTACTCAAATACTACCCGCGTGGGAGTTTGCCCGGCAAACCGCAGCGAGTAGATACCGGGGCCAGGCTGCCGCGCAGCAGCTGCAGTTGCTGGGCCTGGGGCTTCAGCTGCTGCACTACGCGGCCGGTCAGGTCAATTAGCTGCGCCTCGCCGAGGTCGCGCCAGTTTTCGGGCAGGGCAAGCTGCACCGCATCGCGGGCGGGCGTGGGGTAGGCAAAGGCGATGGGCACCGCCGGACTGGCCGTACGCGCTGCCAAAGCCGTACCGGGCAGCCGCAGCAGCGGCCGCAAAAAGTCGCGCACGGTCCAGAAAACCGTGTCGGCGTAAGCGGCATTGGTTTCAAAAGGAACGTGGTCGGCCCCTTTTAGCGGTCGCAGGGTGTTGCGGATGCCCAATGCCGTAGCGCGGGGGTTGAGGCGACCGCTGCCATACACATACTTAGGTGGCAGCAGCGAGCCAATGCGGCCCTGCAAATACGGAACCGTCGCATCGCGGGTGCCGTGTACGCTGCACAGCGGCGCGTTACCGGGCTCTATAATATTCGGGCTTTCGGTAGCGCCGCTTAAGCTGAGCACGGCGGCCACGGCATTGCTGTAGCCGGGGTTGCCGCTGGTGCCGTCAACGCCACCCAGCGCCGTGAGGTCGAGGTAGCTGGGCACTTCGCTGGCTTTATCGAGATAGCCGGTTTCGAGGGCCGCAAAGGCCCCGGCCGACGAACCGCTCACGATAATGTAATTACTGAATATTCGATACATACGCGCCGTGGCGGCATCCTTGCGAAAAAACCGCACGGCGGCTTTCATATCTTGGGCTCCCCGCAGGGCGGCCTGCGCAATCTTGGGCGTATCGGCCGGCGCGGCAAAGCCCGTGAAGGCGAAACCAAGTCGGTATTCGATGCTCGCCGTCACGTACCCCAGCTTGGCCAGGCGGGTGCAAAAAGCTACCGGGTAGCTATCCGTTTTGCTGCCCGCAACAAAGCCGCCGCCGTGAGCAAAGATGATAAGCGGCCGGCGCTTTACGGTATCGCCGGCGGGCTCATAGATGTCCATCGTCAGCTGCTGGGTGGTGCCATCATACTTGGTAGCCGAGCCGTAGGCGACGTTGCTGGTGACGGTTACATTCGAAAAAACTGGCCGGTAGTAGCGCCCGCCGGTGGTGTCGATGGGTGCCAGCTGGGCCGAAGCCAGGCGCGGGCCTGCCCCAGCAGAAAAGTCAGTAAAAAGTAGAGTAGTCGTTTCATAGAGATAAATGTCGCCGCTGCGCGACCAGCCTGAGCGTGAGAAGGGTAAAAAGGTTCGTAGCTGCCAACGGACGTTTTGTACGCAAGGTTGGCCTGCTGGCTAGGGTTTGTGTGTGAACTTTGGTCCCTCAGCTTCCCAGGCGTGTTTCATGACTTTAATTGCTCCTCCTTTTTTGCAAGCCGGCCAGCGCGTGGCCATCGTGGCCACGGCCCGCAAAATCAGCACGGCCGAGGTCAGCTTTGCCCGCCAGCTACTCACCAGCTGGGGCCTGGAGGTAATATTGGGCGAGAGTATTGGGGCGGCCCACTACCAGTTTGCTGGTGAGGATGCGCTGCGCCGCCGCGACTTGCAGCGCCAGCTCGACGACCCCGGTATTCGGGCCATACTGTGCGCCAAAGGCGGCTACGGCACGGCCCGGCTGGTTGATGAGCTGGATTTCAGCCGCTTTGCCGAAAGCCCCAAATGGCTGGCCGGCTTTTCGGACATTACCGTGCTGCACAGCCATTTGCTGCGCCTGGGCTACCAGAGTATTCACAGCGTGATGCCGGGGCTGTTTGGCAAGGTCGGTGGTGAGGAGGCCGTGCAAAGCCTGCGCCGTGCGCTGTTTGGCGAGCCGCTTCGCTACGACGCTCCGGCGCATCCGCTCAACCGGCCCGGCACGGCTCAGGGCGAGCTGGTAGGCGGCAACCTCAGCCTGCTGCATACGCTCACGGGCACTTCTTCGCAGGCCAGCTTCGCGGGGCGCATCTTATTTCTCGAAGACCTGGATGAGTACCTCTACCACATCGACCGCATGCTGCTGCACCTGCACCGCAGCGGGCAGCTGACGGGCCTGGCCGGGCTGGTAGTCGGCCATTTTTCGCAGATGCGTGACAATGCTATTCCTTTCGGCCAGACGGCCTATGAGATTATCGACCACTACGCTCAGCGCTATAGTTTCCCGGTAGGTTACGGCTTCCCCACCGGCCACGAAGCTGATAACCAGGCCCTGATAATAGGCCGGGGCGCCACCCTCACGGTAGGCCCCACGGGCAGCCACCTGCTTCAATAGGCTTTTGCCTATATTACTTACGCGTCTTACGCAGGGCCTGGGCCACGGCGCCGGCCACCAGCCCACCAAATGTGTACCAGGCTACGGTCATGGCCTGGGTTTGGGACGTACGGTTGCTGGGGGCCTCGCCCAGGCCCAATGGGCCGGGCAGCAGCACACCTCCCACCCCGGCCGCTGCGCCCAACAGCAGCCCGCGCCGCAGGCTATGCTTACCGCCACCAACTACACTGTAATACAGGCCGTTGGTCAATACATCGCCGAGCATAGTGGCTGTGTAGAGCGTACCGCCGTCGGGCTGCGGCAGGTCGGCCAGGCCCAACACCTTGCGCAGGCCTCGCTCGCCGAGCACATCCATGCGCGGCGCATCCTGGGGGCGCAGGCGGCGGGCGGTTTCGTGCAGCAGCGTAAGCGCGGCGGCCCCGGCAAAGCCGGCCGCCAGAGAAGGCAGCATTTTCATAGAGGTTATGTAAGGGGTTCCCAGTGTCAGACGTACCACAGGCAGCGGGGTTGCGTAAAATTTCGGCAAGGGTTGCGCCGCGACCAGCCGGCACCCTATATTTGCAGCCCCAACGGCGCAGGCCGGCCCAGGGAAACGCCGATTTAGCTCAGCTGGTAGAGCAGCTCATTCGTAATGAGCAGGTCGTTGGTTCGAGTCCAATAATCGGCTCATACATCCGTACCCGGAGCACCCGGAAAACTGCTTCTCACGTCGTGAAGGCAGTTTTCCGGGTTTTTTGCGTCTGGGGAATCGGTACTCCTGGGGCGTAAAGGGGGCGTGAGCCGCGCCCCCCTTTACGCCCCCTATTTATGGTTACCCAATAGCTAAAGGCGAAGCGCTACAAAATGCGCAACTTGCACGTACCGTAAGGTTTGTACACAATAAGCTTAGCCAGGCAGCAATTTATTGCGGCGCTAGCGGGCGATTTTTGACGTATCAGAATAACGAAACCCAGGTTTCTTGAAAAGAGCTTCAGTATGCTGTGGCCTAATAAATTATAGTTGCCCAGGTATTCCGACTGAAAGTCGGGTTGAAACCCACAAACTCCGTTAGCCGAGCCAGCAGAAATAACCTGCTCATGAGCTATGCCGACTGAAAGTCGGAGATTGAAACTGGCTTAGAGCCTGTTGTAAACTCGTGGTGTGCCAAAAGCCCTACCACCTGGCGGCGGGGCCGCAGCAGTATGCTGGCCTGGACTTCAGGCTATGTCCGTTATTGCTGCCCTGCCAACTCAACTTCCCGACCTGCGCCCGCGCCTGTTCGTTGGCCGGAGATTACTCTCAACAGCTGGCCCAGCACAAGCGCACAAACCTGGTTTGTGGAGGCTGCTCCAAAAGGGAACAGGAAAAATATAACGCACTTTCCAACTTGGTGTACCGGGCGGGCTGCCGGCTGTTCTCGGGCCTGGCATTCGCGCTAGTAGCTGCTTGACGGGCTTGTAGATTGATGCTCGTTAAGCAAGCGTAACAGCGGACACGGAAAGCAGCATCTTTTTCTGCTATACTTTTAGTGAATCGGTGTTCACGAAATAATTCAATTTTTATCGAACTGAATGCTACTTTTGCAAGCAGCTTCTTTGCACGGTATCCATTTTTATCAATAAGTAGCGCCAGCTAAAATTTCACGGAAAAATGGGCCCTCAAACGCTTGTTGGCTAATCTTTAGGCGATTATTCAACTCGTAAAAGTATTATTTCAACGATAATACAGAAGGCTTGGGCGAGAAACAGCAACGGGCTCGCCTGGCGTTTGCGGCTTGGGTGTATGTTTGTAACCTGAAAAGGTGTTCCCACCCCATCCTGTTTTCTTTCTATTCTTTTTTGCACTCCTCCCGTGTCAATCGAACTAGAACTCGCCTCTGCCCTGGCGGCTCCCGGCTTCTCGCCCGCCAGCCGGCCCGCTCCCACCCGCCCCAGCTACGACCACGTGGTGCTGCCCGGCGATCACCCCGACCCAACCGTTTTTAAGGTGGGCGATACCTACTGGGCCAGCGCTACTACGGCCGAGTGGGGTGCCATCTTCCCCCTGTTTACTTCTAAAAACCTACTGGACTGGGAACTAGTTGGCCACGTTTTTCCCGATAAGCTTCCCGACTGGGCGGGCTCCAACTTCTGGGCCCCTGAGTTTTACCAGGAAAACGGCCGCTTTTACGTGTACTACACCGCCCGCAAGAAAGGCGGGATGCTTTGCGTGGCCGTGGCCAGCGCTGACCGCCCCGAAGGGCCTTACCACGACCACGGCCCGCTGGTGGGCCAGGAAGCCGGCTCCATCGATGGCTTTGCCATGCCCGACGAGCACGGCGACCTCTACCTCATCTGGAAGGAGGATGGCAACTCCTGCCAGCAGGATACGCCCATCTGGGCGCAGCGCCTCAACGACGAGCGCACCGCCCTTATCGGCGAAGCCACCGAGCTGTTTGGCAACGACGCCAAGTGGGAAGGCCCACTGGTAGAAGGCTCGGCGCTGGTGCGCCACAATGGCTGGTTCTACATGTTTTACGCCGGCAACAGCTGCTGCGGCAAGGGCTGCAACTACGCTACCGGCGTGGCCCGCTCGCGCCACCTGCTGGGGCCCTGGGAAAAATATTCACAAAACCCTATACTAGACAGCAACGCCACCTGGAAATGCCCCGGCCACGGCACGGTGGCCGAGCTGGATGGCCGCTGGTTTTTGCTGCACCACGCCTACTTCGCCCAAAGTCACGAGTTTGTGGGTCGGCAGGGCCTGCTTAGCGAGTTTACCTGGAATGCCGACGGCTGGCCCGAGTTTGTGCGCCGCAGCCCGCAGGCCCTGCCCATTACCGATATGGGCCGCCTGCATATTGCTGAAGAATTTGCCGGCGCAGAGCTGGGCCCCGAGTGGCAGTGGCCGCTGGGGGTGGCGCGCCCGCGCACTGCCGTGCACCAGGGCCAGCTACAGCTGGGGGCGAGCCCGGTACGACTGGGGGCGGTGGTGGCGCGGCGCACGCACGTAGCCTCTTATAAAGCTGCTACCACACTCAATTTTGCCGATTTGCCGGCTGATACCTTCGCGGGCCTGGCTGCGGTTGGCGACCCCTACAACGCTCTGGCCCTGATGGCCGGCAACGGGCAGCTGCAGATATGGCACCTCAAAAGCGGCAAGCAGCACTGCCTGGTGCAGGAATTTGTGGCGCCCTGCGCCACCATTACCCTGCGCCTCGAAGTGTGGGGTGGGCAGCGCTACCGCTTCGCTTACAGCACCGACGGGGCCACCTGGCAAGCCCTACCAACCGAAAATTTTACGGTTAATGGCACCTACCTGCCGCCCTGGGACCGGGGCGTGCGCGTAGCGCTGGTAGCCCAGGGCGCCGAGGATAGCACGGCAGTGTTCAACAACTTTATCATGCGTAGCCAGCGATAGGCTGGCTACGCATGAGCTTGCCTTTTAGAATGCGGCGCGCGTAATGCCGAGCTCTAGGCCCCGCAGCTCGGCCAGCCCACGCAGGCGGCCGATGGCCGAGTAGCCAGGGTTGGTTTGTTTGTGCAGGTCGTCGAGCATCTGGTGGCCGTGGTCGGGGCGCATGGGCAGGCGTACCTGGCGCTGCTGCATCACGGCAATCAGCTCGCGCATGACGGCGTACATGTCTACATCACCTTCCAGGTGGTTGGCCTCGTAGAAATTACCCTCCGCATCGCGCTGGGTGCTGCGCAGGTGAATAAAGTGAATGCGGCCGGCAAACTGGCGCACCATGGCGGGCAGGTCGTTGTCGGGCCGCACGCCAAACGAGCCGGTGCAGAAGCACAGCCCACTGCGGACCGAGGGCACCGCGTCGAGCAGGGCCTGCACGTCGGGGGCGGTGCTTACCACCCGCGGCAGCCCCAGAATGGGGTAAGGCGGGTCGTCGGGGTGAAGGGCGAGGTTCACGCCCACCTCCTCGGCCACCGGCACGATAGCCTGCAAAAACAGTAGCAGATGCTGGCGCAGCCGGGCCGCATCCATGCCCTGATAGGTATCGAGCGCCGCCTGAAACTGCGCGAGCGTAAAGCTTTCCTCGCTGCCCGGCAGGCCGGCAATCACGTTGCGCTCCAGCTGCTGGCGCTCGGGCGCGCTCATGGCTGCCAGGCGCGACTCGGCGCGGGCCAGCTCTTCGGCGGAATAGTCGTGCGCGGCGCCCGGCCGCCGAAGCAGCAGCGCATCGAAGGCGACGAAGGCGGCCTTTTCAAAGCGCAGCGCCCGCGAGCCGTCGGCCACCGGAAAAGCCAGGTCGGTGCGCGTCCAGTCGAGCACCGGCATAAAATTATAGGTAACCGTGTAGATGCCGCAAGCCGCCAGGTTACGAATAGACTGCTGGTAATTAGCAATATACTGCTCATAGTTGCCGGTGCGGGTCTTGATGTTTTCGTGCACCGGCACGCTTTCGACCACGCTCCACGTCAGCCCGGCCTGGCGAATAATTTCCTGGCGCTCACGGATATCGGCCACCGGCCATACTTCGCCATTCGAGATATAGTGCAAAGCAGATACTACGTCGGTTGCGCCGGCCTGCCGGATATCGGCCAGGCTTACCAGGTCGTTGGGGCCAAACCAGCGCCAGCTTTGAAGAAGAGGCATAAATGGTGTCGTTAGGGGTAGCCGAACGTCGGGCTTTCTTTGTTAGCGCGACGGTCTTTCTCATTCAAAATCAAGCAAAAACTACACGCCGCTGTAGGCATTGAATCCGCCATCGACCAGCACGGTTTCGCCGGTCACGAATTTTGAGGCGTCGCTGAGCAGATAAATTAGCGTGCCGGTCAGTTCCCCGGCTTCGCCAAAACGCTGGAAGGGCGTGTGCGTAATGAATTTACGGGCACGGTCGGTAAGCGAGCCATCAGCCTCCAGCATGAGGTGGCGGTTTTGCTCGGTGAGAAACACGCCGGGCGCAATGGCATTAATGCGCAGGCCGCCACCGTAGCGCAGGCCCAACTCCACTGCCATCCACTGGGTGTAAGCTTCCACCGCTGATTTGGCCAGCGTATAGCCCAGCACCCGCGTAAGGGGGCGCTGGGCCGTAAGCGACGAGATAGTGACGATAGCGCCCGTACCCTGCGCCGCCATTACGCGCCCAAAGACGGTGGTCGGCAACACGGTGCCAAACAGATTGAGGTCGACGGCCCGACGGGTATCGGCAATGCTTACGTCGAATAAATCCTGGGTCGGGCCTACGGTGGCGCCGGGCATATTACCACCAGCGGCATTCACAAGACCGTCGATACGGCCCCAGGTGACGAGTATCTGGTCGCGGGCTGCTTCGAGCTGGGCCGTATCGAGCACATCGGCCAGAATAACGAGCGCCTCGCCACCTACTGCCCGGATGGCGGCGGCCCGCGCTTCGGCCCGCGCCGCGTCGCGGCCCATCACTACCACCCTGGCCCCGGCCTCTGCTACGGCCAGCGAAAGCGCCGAACCCAAAACACCAGTAGCGCCGGTAATAACAACAACTTTATCATGTAAGGAAAATTGCCTGAGTGCTGACATAGAATCGCTGCCTACTATAATAAGCTTTTATATAAAACTTTTCTTACGGCGACCCCGCCCCTCTCCGGTGAGTCGGTAGCGGCAGGAACGCGGCCTAGCGGGAGTTAAAGCTCACCCGGCGGTCATGGCAGACCTTTTATTTGGTGTCGTATTTCAGGGCTTGCTGGCGGTAATACTCCTGCAAGACAAAAAACGCTTTCTTCTTCTTGCCATCGCTGGAAATCAATCCCTTTCGATTGAAGCCCTGTTGAAATACCGGGTGCTGCCGCCGGGTGGCCCGGAAGTCGGCCAGAATCCAGGGCGTCATGCCGCGCAGGCCGCTGATGCCACTCAGCATTTTAAGCTGATTTACATAGAGCGCTTCCTGGTATTCCTCACTCCAGCGGGTGTCGGCATCGCCGTGGTAGCCAGCCAGCGCATCGCCCCCAAACTCGCTGATGATGACGGGCTTGTTGTACTTGATAGCGAACTTAAACTGGGTAATCTCGCTGGGCTTGCCGCCCCAGTACCAGCCAGCGTACTCGTTGAAGCTGGTGAGGTCGAGCTCGGCGCCGAGGGGGTCGTCCACGGTCACGGCGTAGCCATCGCGGCGTAGCTCCAGGGCCGCCGATACCAGGCGGGTATCGTCGAGGCTGCGCGCTTTGTGGACCAGGCTGGTCATAAATTTGAGGCGCGGCGCGCTGGGCGGCGTTTCATTGCCCACCGACCATACCACAATGCTAGCACGGTTTTTTCCCATCGAGATGAGGTCGGTGAGCTGGGCTTCGGCATTCTGGTAGGTAGCCGGGTTTTCCCAGGCAATGGTCCAGTACACCGGCACTTCGGCCCACACCAGCAGGCCCATCTCGTCGGCCAGGCGCAGCATGATTTCGTTGTGGGGGTAGTGGGCCAGGCGCACGTAGTTGCAGCCCAGCTCCTTGGCCCAGGTCAGGAGCATACGCAGGTCGCCCTCGCCCCGGGCCCGGCCCGGAATGAGCGGGTTTTCGTCATGCATCGAAATACCGCGCAGGAATATAGGCTTGCCATTAAGCAGAATATCCTGGCCCCGCGTCTGGATGGTGCGGAAGCCGATGCGGTCCTGCACCACGTCGGGGCCGCTGCTCAGGCTCACAGCATAGAGCTTTGGGCGCTGGGGCGACCACAGCTGGAGCTTTTTGACCGGCACGCGAAACGTGGCGCGGCCGTCGGCGTCAGTTTTGAGAGTTTGCCGGAGGCCCGCTTCGGCAATGGTGAGCGTAACTGCCTGGCCGGCCCGGCCGTCGCCGCCGAGCTGCACGTAGCCGGCCAGCGTGGTGGGGTCGTTTTTCGCCAGCTGCACCTGGTAGTCGGCAATGAACGTGGCCGGCGTCTCGGCAATGAACACCTCGCGGGTGATGCCGCCGTAGTTCCACCAGTCGGTGTTGATGGTCGGCACGGCGTCGGCGTGGCGGGTATTATCGGCCTTGACAATGACAAAATTCTCGCCGGTCGGGCTCAGCTTATCAGTGATATCGTATTGAATGGGCGTGAAGCCGCCCCGGTGCATACCCAGCTTTTTGCCATTCAGGTAGATATGCGCCTCGTAGTTGATGGCTCCAAAATATAGAAAATATCTTTTATTTGCCTTAGGAGCCAGCGTAAAGCTTTTCTTGTACCAGATAGTACCTTCGTAGTACAGTAGCTTGGAGTCCTGCGAGTTCCAGTCGCCGGGTACCTGGAGCGTGGCCGCCTGGTCGAAATCATACTCAATCAGCTCGGGCTGCTGCTTCGAGCTGGGCTTCTGGTTGTCGTAGTAGCCGCCCTTACCCGAGGGCGACTGGTCGAACGCCTCGCGGCGGTAGTCATAAAACCCTGTCTCGTACGGGTCAATGATGTAGTTCCAGCGCCCGTCGAGGCTGAGCACGCTCCGGCCGGGCGCATTCTGGAGCAGCGTAGTTTGGGCCAGCACACGGCGGCCCGTCAAGGTGCTGGCAAGCAGCAGTACTGCTGTCAGCGTTCTTAGCAGGAAGGAGTAAGTCATGGAAAAAAAGCGGGGCTGGCCCCAGAGCAGTACGGTAAAAGGCGGACATCGACGGGCTATCGAAATGGCCCATCAGCGCCCGCCCTTCAACTGCTTGTTCAACAAATCAATAAAATCGGCGGCCTGCTGCCAGGCAGCCAACAGCTTATGCTAGTAGCCAGGATTCTGGGTCAGGCCACCCGATACGTTCTTGTCAATCTCCGACTGCGGAATGGGCAGCAGCAGATTTTTGGTAGTCAGACCGGTTACGTACAGGGGGTTGCCGTTTAGCCGCAGGGTGCGCTCCACGAGCGTGCCAGTACGCACCAGTGTAATGCGGCGTTGCTCTTCCCCAATCAGCTCGCGAACGCGCTCGTCGAGAATAAAGTTGAGGTCGATATCACTGGCTTGCACTTGGTTGGCTTTGGCACGGGTACGCAGCACGTTGATGCTGGTGGCCGCCCCGCCCGGGTTACCCTGCTTGTACTGGGCCTCGGCCAGTAGCAGGTAGGTTTCGCCCAGGCGCATCATGGGCAGGTCTTTCACCGTGGCCAGACCAAAGGCATCGGAGGGGTCATACATGTTCCACTTCGTGATATAGGGCGTGATGCGCACACTGGTATCGGAGCCGATAATGCCGGTCACGCGCTTTCCGTAGAGGGTCGGCTGGGACGGGTCGTTGTAGTAAAACTTGCGCTTGAGATTGTACTTCGAGTTACGCATGTCATTGGCCGCGTAGAGGCGGTAGTCGACCCACTGGCTCAAGCGCATCCGGCCAATGCCTCGCCCCCGAGCGAGTCGGCGATAGCCATCCCCTTTATGGCATAGTAGCCCGGCACCCACATGCGCCGCTGCTGGCCGCCGTTGCCAGTCTGTCCGCCGGGGATAAGCAGCTGCTGCTCAATGCCCCAAATTATTTCCGTATTGCCCTGGCTGCGGCGCTGGTTACCCACTATAAACATATCGGAGTAGTAGTCGCCGGGCGAGCTGGACCGTACGCCATAGCGGGCCATGATAAGCTTATACTGGTTGCTGCTAAGAATGGCTTGGCACTGCTGCTCGGCCAGAGCCGGCTTGCCGGCCCGCAGGTATACTTCGGCTAGCAGTTGCTGGGCTGCACCCCGTGTAATGCGCCCCGAGCCGGCATTGTTGGCTAGAAACAGACTAGGAATGGCCGTAGTCAGGTCATTGATGATGAACGTATTCAGGTCATCAACCGAGTTGCGGGTGAAGTCGGTGCGGGGCGTAGTTACTGGCTGGTCGATAAGCGGCACCGGGCCCCAGAGTGTAGTCAGGAAGTTGTAGGCATAAGCCCGGTAGAAGCGGGCTTCGGCGCTGATACGGTTTTTGTACCCCTGGCGCAGTGTAGCCGGCGCCGCCGCGGCCGCCTGTATCAGGATGTTAGCGTTGTTGATGATTCGGTAGGCCGAGCTCCAGTAAAAAGCAGCGCCCTGGTCCTGCGACTGGAGCTTCTCGTAGTTGAAATACGGCACCTCCACGCCCTGGGGCATGGCCGGACTAACTGCATCAGTACCGACCTGCAACACGCCCAGCGTACCCTGAGGCTCGGTAGTGGTGTATTGCTCACGCATTACCTCCATCAACCCTGCCATGCCCGCCTCAAAGCCCAGCGAGTCGACCAGCGAGGTCTGGGGGGTGTAAAGCGATTGCGGGTTTTCGTCGAGAAAGGTCTTCTTACAGGAGCTAACTACCTGAGCCAGGCCCAGCAAAGCCACCGCACTAATAATAAATCGTTTCATGGGAATTCTAGCGAAGAATAAGAATTAACGCAGCGTCAGGTTAACACCAAACACGTAAGTTGCCACGTTGGGGAAGTTAGGATTGGGAAAGGCCCCCTCCGTATTGCCGGCACCGTAACCCTGGGCGTAGTTCTGCTCGGGGTCCCAGCCTATCCACTTGGTCCAGGTGTAGAGGTTACGCCCGCTTACGTACACCGACAGGCCGCCGAGCCCGGCCCAGTCCAGGGCCGCCGCCGGCAACGCATAGCTTAGGGTAACATCTTTGAGACGGGTGTAGCTGGCGTTGGATGGGTAGCCGTAGCCGCGCTGGTTGAGGTATACCAGCGACGGCCGGTCCTGGCTCATATTATCGGCCGTCCAGTAGCCGATAACGGCCGGCTGGTTGATGCGGCCCGCATAGTCGGCGCGGTTGAGCAGGTCGTTATTTTTAAGTACGCCCTGCGCAGTTTGCAGGAACACCCGCAGACTCAAGCCTTTGTAAGTAAACGTATTAGTGAGACCCGCCGTGTAGTCGGGTAGCGTCGAGCCCAAGTACTGTCGGTCACTAGCGTCGATTTTACCGTCGCCGTTCACGTCCTTAAACTTCAGGTCGCCGGGCTTAGCGCCGGGGTCCTGGGTCGAGGGGTCTTCGCCCACCTGCCACACACCGGTTTTCACGTAGTCGTAGATGGCCCCCAGCGGCTTACCAATAAAGCGCTTGTTACCAATGTCGTCGGCCCCGTTGCCGAGCAGCTCTATTACCCGGTTGCGGTTGGCAGAGATATTGAAGTTCGTGCCCCAAGTAAAGTCATTATGCTGCACATTCACGGTGCTCAGCGTTACTTCTATCCCCTTGTTATTCACCGAGCCAATGTTGTCGAGAATACTGTTGTAGCCCGATACGGTAGGAATCTGCCGCGCCAGCAGCAGGTCCTTGGTCGTGGCATCGTACAGCTCAACCGTGCCGGTAATTCGGTTCTTAAACAAGCCAAAGTCGAGGGCAACGTTGCTGCTGGTCGTGCTCTCCCACTTCAGATTGGGGTTGCCCAGGATATTGGCCCGCAGGCCGGTAGCCGTTACGCCGCCGTACACATACTGCACCTGGCTCTCGCCGGTCAGCGTCTGGTAAGGATTAATACCCTCGTTGCCGGTAACGCCATATGAGAAGCGTAGCTTGAGCTGGTTAAGGATGCTATTATCCTTCAAAAATGCCTCATTGGTAATATTCCAGCCCACAGCCACTGAAGGAAAGGTGGCGTACTTGCTGGCGTTGGCGCCGAATACCGACGAGCCATCGCGCCGGGCCGTGGCGGTGAAAAGGTAGCGGCTATCGTAGTTATAGTTAAGGCGCCCCATCTGCGAGACCAGTTCGCGCCGCTCGTCGTAGGAACCGATAGTAGGCGGTATGCTGCCCGAACCGATGTTGTTGAACGCCGTGACGTCGTTGATAAAGCCGCTGGCCCGCTCGTTAGTGGTGATATACGTATTTTCCTGCGCGCTGTAGAGGGCCGTCAGGTCGAAGTGGTGCTTGCCAAAGTTCTTGTTATACGTCAGGATATTCTCAACGGTGTAGTTGGTACGCAGGTCGTTGAGGATGGTAGCCGTGCCGCGCAGGTCGTTGGCGGCCCGCCCGGTATAGGTGGCTGTATAGAAGGGCCGGTACGAGTAGCTGGCGTTGAGGCGGTAGGTAAGCCCATCGATAAACGTAGGCTTCACCTCGGCGTAGCCGGTGCCGGTGAGCTGGTTTACCCGGTTGAGGCGGGTAGTGGTGAGGCCTAGCAGCGGGTTAACGTAGAGGAGCTCCGGAAACATCGGGTAGATGTTGTAGGTGCCGTCGGGGTTGAAGGGTACCCCATACGGGCTCATGGCCTGCGCCAGCGACAAGCTGGCCTGCCCACCGTCGTTGTTGGAGTTGGCATAAAACGCCGAGGTACCAATGCGCAGCCAGGGCGTCAGGTTGGCATCGAGGTTCGAGCGCAGGCTGATGCGCCGAAACTGAAAGCCTTGGATAGTGCCCCGCTGATTGAAGTAGTCGCCCGACAGATAGTACTTCACGTCGGGCGTACCGCCCGACACCGACAGGTTATGATCTTGTATAAAGCCTTGCTGCCCAATAAGCTTCATCCAGTCGGTAGTGCTGCCGGCGTTGTAGTTGGCCAGTTCGCCCGAGTTGGGTACGGGGGTTGGGTTTATTTTAGCCTGCGTGGTGTAGGCCTTATACTTGGCCACGTACTCATCGCCGCTCATAGGCCTGAGATTGTTGTTGATATACTCGGGACCCGCGTAGCCGTTGTAGCGAATCTGGGGCTTGCCGTTTTTACCGTGCTTGGTGGTAATAAGAATAACCCCGTTGGAGCCGCGCGTGCCGTAGATAGCAGTAGCGCTGGCATCTTTCAGAATCTCTATATTGGCAATGTCGCTGGGGCTGATGTCATTGAAATTACCCGGAAAAGGCACGCCGTCCAGAATAACATACGGGTCGGTGTTGGCCGTAATGGAGCGGACTCCCCGAATCTGAATGCTGGACTGAGCCCCCGGCACGCTGGAGCCAGTCGTGACCGTGACGCCTGCCACGGCACCCTGAATGGCCTGCGCCACGTTGGAAACGGGTAGCCGCTCCAGCCGGTCCTGCGGCACCGAGGCCACCGAGCCGGTTACGTCGGCCCGCTTCTGGGTGCCATAGCCCACTACTACTACCTCGTTGAGGTCCTGAGAATTAGGCGCCAGGTTTACGGTGAAGGTGGAGCGCCCACCCATTACAATTTCCTGGCGTACGTAACCAATAGACGAAATAACCAGCGTAGGCGTAGGCGTACCGTCGGGTATGCTCAGCGTAAAACGCCCTTCGGCATCGGTGCTCGTGCCAAGCGAGGTGCCTTTCAATACCACCGTAGCACCAGGCATTCCCATGCCTTTCTCATCGAGTACGGTACCCGAGACAGTTGTGGGAGCTACCACCCGCCATAGCTCGGCGCGGGCCGGCAGCGACCGGGCCAGCGCCGGCCCCGTCAGGCCCAAACTCAGCAGCGGTAGCCATAATGGCTGAAATACCCTGCGCGTCGGTGAAGAAAGTAAAAAGAGCGGCATAAACTGGGTGGGAACTTGGTGATAAATAAGAGCAGACTCTACTTATAAACGGTTTATTTTCAAAGAATTATATCAACTACCATCAGGAAGCAAGAAGAATTCAACCGCTTATTAGTGGTGCTAAGTACCGAGAGCTTCACCAAGATTTAATACTGGCCCACAGGGTTTATTTACGTAAACGTTTGCGGGATTCCGTAGCGGGACTAACCCGGCCCGGGACTGATGGAGGCCTTTTGCAGACAGCTAAACCCGCTACGGAATCCCGTAAACGTTTGCGTGAATAAATACCGCGCTTGCACCCCAGTAGGGGGTTGGGCTGCCTAAACTTGCGCCTCGCCAGTAGAGGGAGCGAGCAGCTGTCTCGCCATTCTCCGGGCCCGACTCCTCAACCTAATGCTCAAAACACTTTCTTTTTTCCTGGTAGTACTGGCGCTGGCCCGCCCCGCGCTGGCCCAGCGGGTGGTTCAGTCTATTAACTCCAATTGGCAGTTTTGCAAGGGCAATGGCCAGGATTTTGCCCAGTTGCCCCCGCCGCCCGCGGCCTGGGAGCGCGTATCGATACCCCATACCTGGAACATCACCGATGTTCTCGACGACCAGCCGGGTTATTACCGGGGCGTGGGCTGGTACCGCAAAACTGTTTTTGTGCCGGCGACCTGGCAGGGGCAGCGCATCTACCTGCACTTTGAGGGCGCCAATCAGCAAACCGAGGTGTACGTGAACGGGCAGCTGGCCGGCCGGCATGCGGGCGGCTACACGGCGTTTCGCTTTGAGATAACTAGCCTCGTAAAATTTGGTAACAAAGCCCCAGCAGCCAACGAGGTGCTGGTGAAGGTTGACAACAGCTATAACCCGGCCATTCCACCGCTCACCGCCGACTTTACTTTCTACGGCGGCCTCTACCGCGACGTATACCTGCTGGCCGCCGCGCCCGTTCATTTTGCTCTCGACAACTACGCCTCCAGCGGCTTGTTCGTCACTACCCCGGCCGTGTCGGCAACGGCGGCCCAGGTGGAAGTGCGCGGTGTAGTTGCCAACGAAACGGCCACGGCCCGGCCCCTGACGCTGCGCACGCGCCTGCTCGACCGTCAGGGACGCGTAGTGGCGGAGCAGCGTGCCTCGCTGCGCCTGCGAGCCGGGCAGCGGCAGGAGTTTAAGCTGGCTTTCAATCCCGTGACGCAGCCGCACCTGTGGTCGCCCGACGACCCGTATCTGTACCGCGTGGTTTCGTCGGTTGAAGAAAAAGGCAAGCCGCTCGATGAGGTAAGCAGCCCACTGGGGCTGCGCTGGTATCGGTTCGATGCGGCCGAAGGCTTCTTTCTGAACGGCAAGCCACTCAAGCTCATCGGCACCAACCGGCACCAGGACTATCCCGGCCAGGGCAATGCGCTGCCCGATGCGCTGCACGAGCGCGATATTCTACTGCTCAAGCAGATGGGCGGCAATTTTTTGCGCATCTCACACTATCCGCAAGACCCGGCCCTGCTGGCGGCCTGCGACCGGCTGGGCATTCTGGCCTCTATGGAAATCCCGATTGTGAATGAGATAACCGACTCGCCGGAATTCTTCCAGACCTGCCGCACTATGCAGACCGAGATGATTCGGCAGAATTTTAACCATCCGAGTATCATCATCTGGGCTTACATGAACGAGATACTGCTACGGATGCCGGAAAACACCCGCAAGGACGACAGCCAGCGGCAGGCGTACTTCGGACGGGTTACGACCCTGGCCAAGCAGCTCGACAGCCTGACCCGGCGCGAAGACCCAGCCCGCTACACCATGATTGTGAATAACGGCGTGTTTGAGCTGTATCATCGCGCCGGCCTGACAACCATTTCGCAGCTGGTGGGCTGGAATATTTACGCCGGCTGGTATGGCAACAATACCAAGCTAGAAGACCTGCCCAAGCTGCTTGACCGCCACCATAGGGAGTTGCCTACAGTGCCGCTGCTCGTGACCGAATACGGGGCCGATGCTGACCCGCGCCTGCACGCGGCCCAGCCCGTGCGCTTCGATAAAACCCAGGAATACGCCAACCTTTACCACCAGTACTACTTGAAGGAATTTCTGGCCCGGCCCTACGTGGTGGGCAGCACTGCCTGGAACTTGGCCGACTTCAACTCCGAAGGCCGGCAGGAAGCCAATCCCCATATCAACACCAAAAGCCTGCTCACGGCTGACCGCCAGCCCAAAGACACGTACCTGTTTTACCAGGCGCACCTGCTGAAAACTCCCTTTACCAAAATTGGCTCGCGGGCTTGGACACTGCGTAGCGGCATCGCTGCTGGCCCCGACTCGCTCTTCTGCCCGCAGGCGGTGGAGGTATATACCAATCAGCCCCGCGTGCGCCTGACCCTGAATGGACACGACTTGGGCACCCGGACGGCCGACTTTGGGGTGGCCCGGTTCCGCGTGCCGTTTGTGGACGGGATAAACCTGCTCACGGCCCAGGCACCCGGCCAGGAGGTAGGCGATGAGGTCAGCATCACCTTTCAACTGCTGCCCACCAACCTGGCGTCGGCGCAGCTGCCTTTCCGCGAGCTGAACGTGAGCCTGGGCGACCAGCGGTTTTTTACCGATGCGCTCCTGGGGCAGGTCTGGGTGCCCGAGCAGGCCTATACCCCCGGCGGCTGGGGCTATGTGGGCGGGCGAGCCCTGGTGCAGCCCGGCAGCCTGCCCTACGGCTCGGGACGCAATATACTGGGAACTGAATATGATGCCCTCTACGAAACGCAGCGGGTAGGCCTGTCCGAGTTTCGGCTGGATGTACCCGATGGGCAGTATGAGGTAGTGCTGCATTTTGCCGAACTGGAAACCGTACCCACGGCCGAGCAGCTGATTTATAACCTGGAGAAACCTACTACCGGGCCAGCCGGGCCGGTGAGCCAGACGGGACGGGCATTCGATGTGCTACTTAATGGCCTGCCCGTGCTTACCGACCTAGGCACGACTACGTATCTGGCTCCGCTGCAAGCCACGAGCTTTAAGTTTCCGATAGAGGTCGTGGGCGGGCAGGGTATTCGCGTAGCTTTCAGGGCCCGGGCTGGGGAAGCCATTCTCAATGCTATTCAGGTGAAGCGCAGCTACTAAACAAGCCGCTGACCAGGCAGCCGCGCACCGCTCAAAGCCTACTTATCGTTAACTACCACGCCATTTTATTTACCCCCTAACCTATGCCTCTACCTACACCTCCCGCTGGCTTCGGCCGGATACCGGGCTTACTTGCTCTCGCCGGACTTTACCTGGCTATTACCACCGTTCGGGCCTTGCCGCCGGGGGCCGTAAAGGTCGAAATCAGCCAGACTAATGGTCGCTACCAGCTGCTGCGCGCGGGCAAGCCTTACTTTGTGCGCGGAGCGGGCGGCAGCCAATACCCCGAGCGCATTGCCGCCTACGGCGGCAACTCCATCCGGACCTGGGGCACCGCCGATGCTCCTAAGGTATTGCAGGCCGCTCATGCCAATGGCCTGACCGTGATGATGGGCCTGGACGTGGCCCGCGAGCGCCACGGCTTCAACTACGACGACCCCCAGGCCGTGGCGGCGCAGCTCCAGAAGATTAAGGCCGAAGTGCTCAAGTATAAAGATGACCCGGCCGTGCTGCTGTGGGGCATTGGCAACGAGCTGAACCTGGAATATACCAACCCCAAGGTGTGGGACGCCGTGAACGACATCGCCCGTATGATTCATGAAGTCGACCCCAACCACCCGACTTCGACCGTTCTGGCCGGCCTGAATGCCCGCGAGGTAACCCGCATTAAAGCCCAGTGCCCGGCGGTTGATATTTTGTCTATCAACACGTATGCGGGCCTGGCCGCTATTCCAAAACAGGTGCGCGCTACTGGCTGGACCGGCCCCTACCTCGTAACCGAGTGGGGCCCCACCGGCCACTGGGAAAGCCAGCAGATGCCCTGGAAAGCGGCCGTGGAAGAAACCAGCAGCCAGAAAGCAGCCGTGTACAAAAGCCGTTACGAGGCTTCTGTAGAGCAGGACAAAACCCAGTGCCTGGGTACTTATGTGTTTTTGTGGGGCCAGAAACAGGAGCGCACGCCCACCTGGTACGGCATCTTTACCGAAGACGGGCAGGAGACGGAGGTGGTCGACGTGATGCAGTATCTATGGAGCGGCCACTGGCCCACCAACCGTGCCCCGCACCTAGCCTCCCTGCGCCTCAACGGCCGCCAGGCCGCCGATACGGTATACCTGAAAGCCAGCCAGCGCTATCCCGCCACGGCCGTCGTGACCGACCCCGATAACGATAAGCTGACGTATCGCTGGGAGCTGCTGCCCGAAAGCACCGACCTCAAAAACGGCGGTGACCGCGAAAGTCGCCCCGCTCCTATCACCGGCTTACTGTCGGCCGAAAGCGCCGGCCAGGCGCAGCTGCAAGCACCGGCAAAAATCGGCGCCTACCGCCTGTTTCTATACGCAGCTGATGGCCACGGCAACGTTGCAACCGGCAACGTCCCCTTTTATGTAAAATAGCAGTAAAACCACCCAAGCGTAAGCGGCCATATTTACCAGCTCGGCTCTTCGGAGGGACCAAGTACTGAGCTATTCCGCTCGGAAAAATTTCATAGCCGGCGAAAAGCCCCTTACATGCGCTCAGTATTCGGCGCATGTAAGGGGCTTTTTCCTTTTCTATTGAAGCTGTGCAGCAAGTCTGCATAATAATACTTACGTCGGCACGTGGCCTTCATGGAAGAATCATGCTTGCTGGCAGCTTATATTGCCAGGTACTTAGCAACAGCCAAAAAATAACGGCTCCTCTGCTATGACTTTCGCCACTCAGCAATATCTCTATGAAACCCGTGAACCTCAAGCAGCTGGCTGAGGAGCTCAACCTATCTATCGCCACGGTTTCGCGTGCGCTGCAAGACAGCCACGAAGTCTCGGCGGCTACCAAAAACCGGGTGCGAGCTCTTGCTACCGCCCGCCATTACGAACCCAATGCCTACGCCAGCAGCCTGCGTCGTAACCAGAGCAAAACGATTGGGGTAGTCATTCCAAAGGTAACAAACCACTTTTTTGCGTTGGCAATCAATGGCATAGAAGAGGCGGCTCGCCAGTGTGGCTACCACGTTCTCATCTACCTTACTCACGACGACTATGCCCGCGAAGTTTCTATCATCCAGCACCTCAAGGGTGGACGCGTTGATGGCATTTTGATGTCGGTAGCCAGCGGCACCGAGGATATTGCCCACCTCAAGAGCCTGAAGGAAACTACTATTCCCCTCGTGTTCTTCGACCGGGTGTGCGCTGATATTCATACGGCCAAGGTCACCACCAACGACTACGAGAGCAGCTACCAGGCCACTGAGCACTTGCTAGCTGCTGGCTGCCAGCACATTGCGCACTTACTGATTTCCAATAATTTATCTATCGGCCGCAACCGTTTACAGGGGTATCTGGATGCGTTGCAGGCGCACAGCTGCGAGCAAGACCCCAGCCTCATCCTGCACGGCACCATGGACAACCAGCACAACTTGGCTCTGATTGAGGAGCTGATGCAGCGCCGGCCCGATATCGACGGCATTTTTGCCTCAGTCGAGCGCCTGGCCGTAAGTGCCTACCACGTCTGCCGAAAGCTGGGCCGGGCCATTCCCCAAGACGTAAAAATTGTTGGCTTCTCCAACCTGGAGAGTGTTTCGCTCTTCGACCCACCCCTGACGACTATTACTCAGCCCGCGCACGACATTGGCCGTGAGGCGGCCAAAATCCTCTTGCGGGCCGTAGAGAAAAAGCGGGCCGTGCTGTCCAGTCAAAGTCTGGTGCTAAACTCCGAGCTAGTGCGCCGTCGGTCTACGGAATCAGTATAAGCAACGGCTTACCGTAACTCTCAGGTGGCTTGTTGCGGGTTATGGGTAGCTACGCCTACACTAGCTGACGAGCAGCTAGAGCGGCTTTAGGGTCAGGGCACACTTTCTCCTAGACTGGCTCCCCTCAGTTGAGGAGAGGGGCCGGCCCAAAGAGGGCTCGTGAGGCCACTGCCAGAACGACCCTGTAACCTGGGTAACTGCACTAACTTCTACCAGCCTGCTTATTTCTGGCCAAGTGCTTGAAAGGTCATTGGCTTCGGCACGCAAAGGGTAGTCTACCAGCTGGTTGCCCGCCCAACCGTTATACCGGCACCGGTAACAGTCTATAAGGCGGTTGGCCAGACCCAACCTCGCCCCACCCGGCGCGTACATAGGGGCTTCCTATGTCAGCATCTTCTTCTTCCAAGCTCTCCCTTTATGGCGGTATTGCCGCCAACGTAGCCATTGCCGTCAGCAAATTTGTAGCGGCCT
The DNA here is from genome assembly GCF_013256425.1 of Hymenobacter sp. BRD67. GTDB lineage: Bacteria > Bacteroidota > Bacteroidia > Cytophagales > Hymenobacteraceae > Hymenobacter. The sequence continues at coordinate 4,222,530 of NZ_CP053904.1, read as the reverse complement.
ACCTCACCGGCTCGTCGGCAATGCTGTCCGAAGGCATTCACTCACTGGTCGATACCGGCAACGGCGGCCTGCTATTGTATGGCCTGAGCCGCAGCCAGCGCCCGCCCGATGCACAGCACCCGTTTGGCCACGGCAAAGAGCTGTATTTCTGGGCGCTGATTGTGGCCGTACTCATTTTTTCCATTGGCGGCGGCATGTCTTTTTACGAGGGCATCCAGCATCTGCGGCATCCCGAGCCGCTCGAAAACCCACTGTGGAACTATATAGTACTGGGGTTATCTATTTTTTTTGAGGGCGCCGCGGCGTGGCTGGCCATTCGGGCGCTGCTGGAAAAGCGGCCGGCCGGCAGCAGCTTCTGGCACACCCTGCGCACGAGCCGCGACCCGGCCGTGTTTGCCTCGGTACTCGAAAACGTGGCGGCCGTAGCCGGCCTGCTCGTTGCCTTGCTGGGCGTATATCTGGGGCACTTGCTCCGTAACCCCGCGCTCGACGGGGCAGCTTCCCTGGTCATCGGCCTGCTGCTGATGGTGGTGGCCGGGCTGCTGGTGTCGCGCTCCAAAGCGCTGCTGGTGGGCGAGGGTATCACTGCAGAAGCCGCGCAGCAGGTGCTGGCGCTGACCCGCCAAACGCCCGGCGTAACGCTGGTGCGCGCGCCCCTGACGATGTACCTCGCCCCCGACGATGTGGTGCTGGCGCTCGACGTGGAGTTTGACGACCACCTCACGGCTACCCAGGTTGAGGGGCCGTAGTAGCCGTGCAGGATGCCCTCCGGACTGAGTTTCCGGAGTTTAAGCGCATTTTTATTGAAGCCAAGTCGCTGGCCGGGCGCGTGTAGCCCGGGTTTTTCCAGCCCCCTGGCTTCTACCTATCCTTTTGTATATGAAACCATTACGAACAGAGACACCCTTTAAATCTTTTTGGTGGGGCGGCTACGAGTGCACCGACCAGCTGAATGCCTTTGGCAACCGGGTCGACTTCCTGCCCCTCACCGGCCACCTACCCTTGCTCGATGAAGACTATGCCGACCTGGCGCAGTTCAATGTCAAGACCGTGCGCGAGGGTATTCGCTGGGCAATGATTGAGAAAACGCCCTACCAGTACGACTGGAGCACGGTAAAAGTCATGCTCGACGCGGGGCAGCGCCACGGCATTCAGCAGGTGTGGGACTTGTGCCATTTCGGCTACCCCGACGACCTGACGCCGCTGCACCCCATGTTTGCCCGGCGCTTTGCCGCGCTCTGCCGGGCATTCGTAGACTTTTACCGCTCGGAGCGGCCCGAGGGTACGCTCATCGTGACGCCGATTAACGAAGTAAGCTTTATGTCGTGGCTCGGCGGCGACGCCAGGGGCACCTCGCCCTACTGCGTGGGCCAGGGCTGGGAAGTAAAGTATGGCCTGATGCGTGCCTACATCGAAGGCAGCTGGGCCCTGCGCGAGGCCGACCCCGGCATTCGCTTTCTCAGCACGGAGCCCCTCATCAACATCGTGCCGCCGCCCAACCCCTGGCTGAGCCACCAGCGCGAAGCCAGGCGCATGCACCGCGACCAGTTTCAGGCTACCGACATCCTGGCGGGCCGCATGTGCCCCGAGCTGGGCGGCCACGAAAGCCTGCTCGACATCGTAGGCTTCAACTACTACTACGACAACCAGTGGCAGCTGCACCCGCACCGACACCTGGGCTGGAACGACCCCGTAATGGACCCCCGCTGGGTACCGCTGAGCGAGCTGCTGGCCCAGGCCTACAAGCGCTACAAGCGCCCTTTTGTGGTAACCGAAACCAGCCACCCGGGCATAGACCGGCCCCTGTGGTGGCAGATGATAGGCCGCGAGTGCGCCAAGACCCTGAGCAAGGGCCTGCCGCTGCTCGGGGCTTGTATTTACCCCATAATAGACCGGCCCGACTGGGATTTCCTGGACAACTGGCACCGCTCGGGCCTCTGGGATGCTGAGCTGCGCCCCGATGGCCCGCCCCGCCGCGTGCTGCACGAGCCCAGCGCCGAGGCACTGCGCGCCGCCCAGGCGATGGTGCAGCAGGCCCAGCCCACTAGGGTGAAAGCCGCCCAGCTCGTGCTGGAATAAAGGGCCAAAGCACTCTTTTTCAGGACTTACATAAGATTACCTGCTGGGCGGGCTATTTTGTGTAAGTCCTGTTTATTTCTACGCCTCCTCTTGCCTTACCTTGCGGCCTTATGGACGCGCTCGCCTATCTGCACTCTCCCATTGGCACGCTGGCCCTGGGTGCTTCCGACGCGGGGCTGCACGCCGTGCAGTTTCTTGACCAGGACGCTCACGCCCCAACGGCCGCCGCCAACCTGGCGGCATGCCTGCAAGAGCCCTGCCGCCAGCTGCAAGCGTATTTTGGCAGGGAGCTCCGCGAATTTGACCTGACTTGTGCCCCGCGCACCGGCACCGATTTTCAGCGGCAGGTGTGGGCTGCGCTGGGTAGCATTGCGCACGGCCGCACGGCCTCGTATCTTGACATAGCCAGGCTACTAAATAACCCCAAATCGGTGCGGGCCGTGGGTGCGGCCAATGGCCAGAACCCGCTGGCTATCGTGTGGCCCTGTCACCGCATTATTGGGGCCGATGGTTCGCTTACCGGCTACGCGGGTGGCCTGCCCCGCAAGCGCTGGCTGCTGGCCTTCGAGCAACCTCAGCGCCAAGGCGCACTCTTTGGTTGACAATTTGTTTTCGGGCTTTTTTTGTGACTGCCTTTACGAGTACAGCGCGGCAATTGCGTTTCCTCTTTCTCCCTTTTTTCTATGAAATACCTTTTCCCGATTTCCGCGCTTGCGCTGCTGGCCGCCGGGCCGGCCGCCGCGCAAACGGTAGCGACCATCAAGCCCCTGCCTTACCCGCAAACGCGCAAGGTGGATACCGTCACGACGTACTTCGGCACCAAGGTGGCCGACCCCTACCGCTGGCTCGAAAACGACCAGGCGGCCGATACCAAAGCCTGGGTGCAGGCCGAAAACCGGGTGACGCAGGATTATTTGGGTAAAATCCCTTACCGCGAGGCCATTCGTGAGCGGCTTACCAAGCTCTGGAACTACGAAAAATATACCGCTCCGCAAAAAGAGGGTAAGTACACCTACTTCTCCAAAAACACGGGTCTGCAAAGCCAGTATGTTATGTACCGCCAGTTGGGCGCGGGCGCGCCCGAAATGTTTCTCGACCCCAATACGTTTTCCAAAGACGGCACGACTTCGCTGGCGGGCATTACCTTTACCCACGATGGCAGCCTGGCAGCTTACCAGATTTCAGAGGGCGGCTCCGACTGGCGCAAGGTCATTGTGCTGAGGACCGACGATAAATCCATTGTGGGCGATACCCTGAAAGACGTGAAGTTTTCGGGACTGGCCTGGAAGGGCAACGCGGGCTTTTATTACAGCAGCTACGACAAGCCCAAGGCGGGCAGCCAACTTGCCGGCAAAACCCAGGTGCACAAGCTCTACTATCACCAGCTGGGCAAACCGCAGCGCACCGACAAACTGATTTTTGGCGGCGATAAAAGCCCGCACCGCTACATCGGGGCGCACCTGACCGAGGATGAGCGCTTCCTCGTCATCACCGGCGCGAATACAACCAATGGCAACGAGCTGTACGTGCAGGACCTTAGCAAGCCTGGCAGCGCCATTGTGAACGTAGTGCCCGACGAGCAGAGCATTTCGCACGTGGTGGAGAACGTGGGCAGCAAGCTCTATATCTACACCAATTATAAAGCGCCCAACTTCCGGCTCGTAACGGTAGAGGCCGCTGCGCCGAAGCAGGCTAATTGGCACGACCTCATTCCGGAAACCAAGAACGTGCTGGAAGTTTCGACCGTGGGCGGCAAAATTTTCGCCACTTACCTGAAGGATGCCACTTCGCTGGTTGAGCAGTATAGCATGAGAGGCCAGAAAGAGCACGCCATTCAGCTGCCCGGCCTGGGCTCGGCCAGCGGCTTCGGGGGCAAGAAAGCTGAAAAAGAAACGTACTACACCTTTACCTCTTACATCTACCCGCCCACGATTTTCAAGTACGACATTGCCAGCGGCAAATCCAGCGTGTACAAAAAGGCCGGCGTGCAGTTCGACCCCAGCAAGTTTGAGTCGAAGCAGGTGTTTTACACCTCCAAGGACGGCACGCGCCTCCCCATGCTCATCACGTACAAGAAAGGGCTGGTGCTGAACGGCAAGAATCCCACGCTGCTCTACGCTTACGGCGGCTTCAACATCAGCGTGACGCCCAGCTTCAGCACTTCCAACATTATTCTGCTCGAAAATGGCGGCGTGTACGCCGTGCCCAATCTGCGTGGCGGTGGCGAGTACGGCGAAACCTGGCACACGTCGGGCACCAAGCTCAAGAAGCAGAACGTATTCGACGATTATATAGCAGCTGCCGAATATCTTATCAAGAATAACTACACCTCGAAGGAGTACCTGGCTATTTCGGGCGCCTCCAACGGGGGCCTGCTCGTGGGCGCTACCATGAGCCAGCGGCCCGAGCTGTTTAAGGTGGCTTTCCCGGCCGTGGGGGTAATGGACATGCTGCGCTACAACCAGTTTACGGCCGGCGCGGGCTGGGCCTACGACTACGGCACGGCTCAGGACTCGCCCGAGATGTTCCAGTACCTCTACAAGTACTCGCCCTACCACGCCCTCAAGCCGGCCGTGTACCCGGCCACGCTCATCACCACCGCCGACCACGACGACCGCGTGGTGCCGGCGCACTCGTTTAAGTTTGCCTCGCGCCTGCAGGAAGACCAGCAGGGCCCGGCCCCGGTGCTCATTCGCATCGAAACCAAAGCCGGCCACGGCGCGGGCCGCTCCACGGCCCAGGTTATCGGCGAGCAGACCGACAAGTGGGCTTTCCTGTTCGAGAATATGGGCCTGAAGTACCCGATGGCCCAGTAGCGCAAGGCTGCGAAAGCGTCTCCTTCTTGAACGTCATGCTGTGCAGTGCGCAGCATGACGTTCTTTTTTGGGCCTTACTGAGCCAACCTTTCCAGCTCGGCATACAGCTGGTTTTTCTCAAACAAGAGCTGCGTCACCATCCCGATATGCTTCTTGCCGGGCAGCACGGTGTAGCGGGGCGCTTCGCCCAGCTGCGCCAGCCGCTGCCGGAACTTCTCGCCGCTGCTGCTAATACTTGGGTACGTGTCGCCGCCGATATATATACTAAATGCCGGGGCACCGGCCCGCATATGGTAGAGCGCCGAGGCCTGCCGCCACACCGCCGGGTCTTTGCTGAAGGGCACCAGGTACTGTGCATCATTAGGATACTGCATCTTGGTAAGGTAGTCGAGCATGTCGAGGCCGGCCGGGTCGTCGAGCAGCACCGCATGCGCGGCGCGGGCGGGCAGGCCATGCCGGGCCAGTAGCGTATCGGAGCCCGTGGCCAGCAGCGCGGCCAGCCCGCCCCGGCCGAGTGACCCATGAGGACGATGCGGGCCGGGTCGCCGCCGTACGCGCTGATGTGCGCCACCGTCCAGGCCAGGGCGCGGGCACAGTCATCGGCCTGCTGCGGCACCAGCACCTGCGGCGCCAGCCGGTAGCTGATAACCACGCCCACAAAGCCCCGACGGGCCAACCGCCGGCCAATAGCCTTGTACAGAATATCGTCTTTGCTGCCGCTGTTCCAGCTCCCGCCATGAATGAAAAGCACCACCGGCCGGGCCGCCGCGGCTTTTTCGGTAGGCTGGTAAATATCGAGGCGGTGGCGCCTGGCGTCGAAATCGGGCGCGGAGGCCGCTACGTAGGGCACATCGGCAATGCGGTGGCTGCTGCGAGCCACGGCCCACTCGTTGGCCAGCAGCAAGGCTGCGGTAGCCAGCAGCAGGCCCAGCGGGGGCAAGGCCAGCCGGCGAAAAGAAAGCTTCATAAAGGGCTGATAAGCCGGCACGGCCGGGAGGTAACCGGGCACTCTTAACACGCCGGTAATAGTAATTGTCAGGCGTTCTACGTAAATTACATAATTCGGCCCTTTTTTACCAGCCCTTCTCTCCTATGCGACCCTATACCTCCTCCCCTACGTCGACTGTTACCACTGCCCGCACCCGCACCCACGAGCTTCAGCTCTGGACGCCCTGCTTCACGGCCGTAGCAGCCGGAACCAAGCCTTTCGACGTGCGCGAAAACGACTGCGACTTTCAGGTCGGCGATGCCTTGTTAATCAGGGAATACGACCCCGATACCCACATTTACAGCGGCCAGACGCTCCTGCGCTGGGTTAGCTACGTAATGCCCGGCGGCGCTTTTGGCGTGGAAGAAGGCTGGTGCGTGCTGGGCCTGGGCAGCATAGCGCCGCTGCCGCCCGGCATCACCGACACCCGGTTGTGGTAGGGCAAAGGCGCAAGCTGCAAGCGCATTATTACCTCCCAGCCAGCGTTCCCAGCTTCCCTTTTCCTACTTGCTCCGCTTCGCCTTATTTTTGTCCGGCTCCGACGTAGCCGGATTTTTTTTACCAGACTTTCTAACTAGTTATCTGCGTGTTTTTTTGGCTAACTCCCGGTGCCCGGCGCGGCGCGGCTCTCCTAGTATTATCGGTGGCGCTTGGCCTGCCGGCCCATGCCCAGAAGGGTAGCAAAAACGCCCCGCTCCCCCAACGGGCCCGCAGCGCTTGCAGCCGCTGTTTGGGGGTATCACGCTGGCCCAGGCGCAGCAGCTGGTGGGACCCGCCGTGCTGGCCGATGTGGACCGTAGCTTTCCTTCGCGGCCCGAAGCCAGTAAGTTTTTCAGCCAGAAGGGCTATGAATATCTACAGGAAAACCAGCCCGATACAGCAGTAGTGCGCTTTAACCTGGCCTGGGTGCTCGACCCCAAAAACCCCGAGCCCTACCGGGGCCTGGCCGTGGTGCTAAGCCAGCGGCCCAATACCCCTACCGAAGCCATTCAGGCGCTGGTGCTGCAAGGCCTGGCCGTAGCACCCACCAATCCGCTGCTGCTTACTGATGCGGCGAACACCGCGCTGGGCCGCTACGAGCAAACCAAGAAAAAGAAAGAGCTGACCCAGGCCAGCGACTACGCCCAGCGGGCCCTACTGGCCGATTCTTCCAATGCCAACGCCTGGCAAACGCAGGCCCGCGTGCGCTACTACCAGGAAAACTACGCCGGGGCCTGGAAAGCCCTGCACAAAGGGCAGAATCTCAGCCTCTCCAGCCTCGATTTTCAGTTCCTAACCGAGCTCATGGCCAAGCAGCCCGACCCGGAAGGGAAGTTTAAATAATGGTTAATGCCGTAATGGTCAATGGTTAATGTTGTGCTGTAATCCCTAGGCCCAGCACAACACTAGCAATTGGCCATTACGGCATTAACCATTAAAAAAGTCCGGCCGCTACGCGGCGAATAGACTCCGCTTTGCCCATTGAGTAGTAGTGCAGGCAGGGCACGCCGTGGGCCATCAGCTCGCGGCTCTGGTTGAGGCACCACTCGATGCCGACCTCGCGGGCGGCGGCGTTGTCTTTGGCCTGGTGAATAGCCTCAGCCAACGCCTCCGGAATGCTGAGGAAGAACGCGCGCGGCAACCCAATAAGCTGGCTTTTAGTGGTTAACGGCTTAAGGCCCGGAATGATAGGTACCGTGATACCCGCCGTCCGGCAGCGCTTCTCAAACTTGAAGAATTCCTCGTTGTCGAAAAACATCTGGGTCACGATATAGTCGGCGCCCCGGTCTATTTTCTCCTTCAGAAAGCGGATGTCCGAGCCCATATTGGGTGCCTCAAAGTGCTTTTCGGGATAGCCGGCCGTGCCAATGCAGAAATCGGTGCACAAAATCGGTTCCGAGCCTTCGGGCTGGTACTGCTCGTCGTGGTCGTGGTAGCGGCCGTGGTTGAGGGCCGAAATCTGGCTGATGAGGTCGCAGGCGTAGGTGTGGCCGTCGGGGTGCGGCTGAAAGTGCCCCTCGCTTTTAATGGGGTCGCCGCGCAGCGCCAGCACGTTGTCGATGCCCAGAAAGTGCAGGTCAATCAGGGCATTCTCGGTTTCTTCCTTGGCAAAGCCGCCGCAGATGAGGTGCGGCACGGTATCCACATCGAAGCGATTTTTGATGGCCGCGCAAATGCCCACCGTGCCCGGCCGCTTGCGCACGGCCTTGCGCTGCAAAAGTCCGCCCGGCCGCTCGCGCAGCACAAACTCCTCGCGGTGATACGTGACGTCGATAAACGGCGGCTTAAACTCCATCAGCGGCTCAATATTGGCAAACAGGCTGTGGATATTCTCGCCCTTGCGCGGGGGCAGCACCTCAAACGAGAAGAGGGTTTTGCCATTGGCACGGCGCAGGTGTTCAGTTACTTTCATGGAAGTAGCGCGGACTCTGCGAGTCCGCGCGTAATAACGTTCGGGTGTTGACACGCGCGGACTCGCAGAGTCCACGCTACATTAGGCCGGGTCGTAGTTCAAATTCGGCATCAGCCAGCGCTCCAGCTCGGCTAGGGGCATACCCTTGCGCTCGGCTATATCGGCCACCTGGTCTTTCCCGATTTTGCCCAGGCCAAAATACCGGGCGGCCGGGTGGGCATAGTACAGGCCGCTCACGGCCGCCGTGGGGTACATGGCCAGGTTTTCGGTGAGCGTGATACCCGTCTGCTTCCCGGCATCGAGCAGCCGGAAAAGCGTAATTTTCTCGGTGTGGTCGGGGCAGCCGGGGTAGCCGGGGCGGGCCGGATGCCCCGGTATTCCTCCTTAATCAGCGCCTCGCCGCTCAGGTTTTCGTTGGGCGAATAGCCCCAGAACTCTTCCCGCACGCGCTGGTGCAGGCGCTCGGCAAAGGCTTCGGCCAGGCGGTCGGCCAGGGCCTTTATCATGATGCTGGAATAGTCGTCGTGGTCGGCCTCGTACTGCTCAATCAGCTTTTCAATGCCCAGGCCGGCCGTTACGGCAAAGCCGCCGAGGTAGTCGGCGCGGCCGGTTTCTTTCGGGGCCAAATAATCAGAAAATGCTATATTATGCACGCCCGGCGCCTTCTCGCTCTGCTGGCGCAGGGTGAAGAACTCGTCGCGCACCTGCTGGCGGCTATCGTCCTCATACACCTCAATGGTATCGTGGCCGACCGTATTGGCGGGCCAGAAGCCCAGCACGGCGCGGGCCGTCAGGCTCTTGTTGGCAATAACTTCGGCTAGCATCTTCTGGGCATCGTCGAAGAGACGGCGGGCGGCTTCGCCCAGGTTCTCATCGTCCAGAATGCGCGGGTAGCGGCCCTTCAGCTCCCAGGTATGGAAGAAGGGCGTCCAGTCGATGTACTGCGCCAGCTCGTCGAGCGGGTAGTTATCCAGCACCTGCGTACCCAGAAAGCTGGGCTTGGTAATGGGCGTGGTTTCCCAGTCGGCCCGGAAGCCGTTTTGGCGGGCGGCTTCGATGGGCAGATAGCTTTTCTCGCGCTGGCGGCTGGCGTGGTCTTCACGCAGGGCCTGGTACTCGTCGCGGATGGTTTGGGTGTACGCCGCTTTGCCCGAGCCGAGCAGGCTGGCCGCCACGCCCACCGAGCGCGAGGCATCATTCACGTAAACCGCTGAGCCCGAGTAAGCCGGCGCAATTTTTACGGCCGTGTGCAGGCGCGAGGTGGTGGCGCCGCCGATAAGCAGCGGCGTGGTCAGCCGGCGCTTTTCCATCTCGCGGGCCACGTACACCATCTCATCGAGCGAGGGCGTGATGAGGCCGCTGAGACCGATAATATCGGCCCCCTGCTTCTGGGCTTCGTCCAGAATGCGCTCCAGCGGCACCATCACGCCGAGGTCCACAATCTCGAAGTTGTTGCAGGCCAGCACCACGCCCACGATGTTCTTGCCGATGTCGTGCACGTCGCCTTTCACGGTAGCCAGCAGAATTTTACCGGCCGTCTGGCGGGCCGCGCCTTCCTTCTCCGCTTCCAGAAAAGGCTGCAGATACGCCACCGCTTTTTTCATTACGCGGGCCGATTTTACCACCTGCGGCAAAAACATCTTGCCGGCCCCAAACAGGTCACCGACCACGTTCATACCGGCCATCAGCGGGCCCTCAATCACGTCGAGGGGCCGGTCTACCTGCTGGCGCACTTCCTCGGTATCCTGGTCGATAAACTCGGTGATGCCGCGCACCAGGGCGTGCTGCAGGCGCTCGGCCACGGGCAAACTGCGCCAGACGTCGGCCACCACTTCGACCTTGCCTTTCTGCTTCACCGTTTCGGCAAAGTCCACGAGGCGCTCGGTGGCATCGGGCCGACGGTTGAGCAGCACGTCTTCGCACAGCTCGAGCAAATCTTTCGGAATCTCGTCGTACACCGCCAGCTGGCCGGCGTTCACGATGCCCATATCGAGCCCCGCCCGAATGGCGTGGTAAAGGAAGGCCGCGTGCATGGCCTCGCGCACCACGTCGTTGCCGCGGTACGAGAAGGAGATATTGCTTACGCCGCCGCTGGTGCGCACGCCGGGCAGGTTCGCCTTTATCCACTTCACCGCCGCAATAAAGTCGAGCGCGTAGTTGCGGTGCTCCTCAAGGCCCGTGCCCACGGTCAGGATGTTCGGGTCGAAGATGATATCCTCGGCCGGGAAGCCTACTTCCTGGGTCAGAATATCATACGAGCGCTGGCAGATTTCAATGCGCCGCTCGTAGCTGTCGGCCTGGCCGTTTTCGTCGAAGGCCATCACCACCACGGCCGCGCCGTACTGGCGCACCAGCCGGGCGTGGTGCCGGAAGCGCTCCTCACCCTCTTTCAAAGATATGGAATTTACTATACTCTTGCCCTGCACGCACTTCAGCCCGGCCTCAATCACGCTCCACTTCGAGGAGTCAATCATGATGGGCAAGCGGGCAATGTCGGGCTCCGAGGCGATGAGGTGCAGGAAGGTCGTCATCACGGCCTCCGAGTCGAGCATGCCCTCGTCCATGTTGATGTCGAGCACCTGCGCACCGTTTTCTACCTGGTCGCGGGCCACGGCCAGCGCCGCCTCGTAGTCGCCCGCCCGAATGAGCCGCGCAAACGTCCGCGAGCCCGTCACGTTGCAGCGCTCGCCGATGTTGACAAACAGGCTGTCGGGCCTGATATTGAACGGCTCCAGGCCCGCGAGACTTAGGGAATTAGCAGTTAAAAGTGAAGCGTTAATATGCAAAGCGCTTGCACTACCTTCTTCCGCGCTTTTTAACTCTTCACTTTTAACTTTTAGCTTTTTTACCTCCCGCGTCGGATACTTCCCCGCTAGCTTCTTGAGCTCCGCAATATGCTGGGGCGTGGTGCCGCAGCAGCCGCCCACTACGTTGAGCAAGCCTTCTTTAAGGTAATCCTCGACCAGCGCGGCAAACTCCTGGGCGCTCTCATCGTAGCCGCCGAAAGCGTTGGGCAGGCCCGCGTTGGGGTAGGCCGATACGGGCACGTCGGCCAGGCGCGCCAGCTCGCGCACGTAGGTGCGGAGCTGGTCGGCCCCGAGCGCGCAGTTGAGGCCCACACTCAGCAAAGGCAAGTGCTTGATGCTGTGCCAGAAGGCCTCGACCGTCTGCCCGCTCAGCGTGCGGCCCGAAGCATCCGTAATGGTACCCGAAATCATAACCGGCACTACCCGGCCACCTTCGTTAAAGAACTGCTGCACCGCGAAAAGCGCGGCTTTGGCGTTGAGCGTATCAAAGATGGTTTCGATGAGCAGCGCATCTACGCCACCGTCGACGAGGCCGCGCGTTTGCTCCAGGTAAGCGGTGGCCAGCTCGTCAAACGTCACGGCCCGGAAGCCGGGGCGGTTCACATCGGGCGAGAGCGAGGCGGTGCGGTTGGTGGGCCCGATGGCGCCGGCCACGAAGCGCGGCTGCCCGGGCGTGCGGCCCGTAAACTCGTCGGCTACCTCGCGGGCCAGGCGCGCCGACTCGTAGTTCAGCTCATATACTATGTGCTCCAGGCCGTAGTCGGCCTGGGCAATGGTAGTGCCCGAGAAGGTATTGGTTTCGACCATGTCGGCCCCGGCCGCAAAGTACTCGGCATGAATAGCCCGGATAATATCGGGCCGCGTGAGGCTCAGCAGGTCGTTATTGCCGCGCAGCGGGCGCGGGTGGTCGGCAAAGCGGGTACCCTGAAAGTCTTCCTCTTCGAGCGGGTAGCGCTGAATCATGGTGCCCATGGCACCATCGAGGATAAGCAGGCGCTGGCGCATAAGCGCAGGCAGCGGAGAAACAGCGGTAGAGTAGGGGGCAACAGCGGCAGCGGCGGACATATCCTTTCTAAAAGCAAAACAGGTGCAAGCAGCTCCTATCCAGAAAGAAAGCCGCGCCAGGCGGCGCAGGTTCCGGCTGATATCTTCTTCGACCTACTTGGCTGGTCGAACAGGAGTTGGCACCTACTCGGGGTAGGTTGCCAAGACGTCATCGGGCCTGGTCCCTCGGTCTTTCTGGATAGCAGCGACTACGAAGATAGTACAGCCTAGCTATAAAAAAAGTACCTCCCCGCTTGGGAAGGCACTTTCCGGTAATATAACGGTTTATACACTTTACGGAAATAGCACTCCGCGGTAGTTATTAGCATTCACCTGCGGGATGGTAGCTCCATACTGGGTGTTAATAACCTGAATAATTTGATTGGCCACTAGAGCGTAGCCGCGTGGCGTAGGATGCACACCGTCGAGCGAGAACAGGTTGCCCGCGATATAGCTAGCTGAGTTGCTCACAGCGTTGGTGACTACTCCGTTGTTAGCAATACCCCGGAAGTACGCATTTGCATCAAAGTAAGCTAGACCTTTTGCGTTGGCTGCGTTTTGCAGCGACGCGTTGAAGGCCGTCGTAGCCGTAGATACTGCCGTTTGCTCCGTAGCATCCAGCACAAGCGTGCTGGGGAAGGGATTGCCGGTGCTAGCGCCGAATGCTTTAGTCGTGTCAACACCCAACGTGAGGAGAAACACGCCCAGATTTGGAATAGTAGCGGGCAGCACAGGCCTTGCCTGGGCGTAGAAGTCGCGCCAGTATTTACCAGTGGGCTGGCCATAGAGGCCTATGTAGGGAGCAGCGGTGAGGGTGAGCAGCAGGTTACCGTTGCCACTGGCATCGCGGATGCTGGAAAGCGTTGTTGCAACGCGGGTGTTCGGCTGCAGCGGCGCGAGCGTGCCAGTCGTGTACACAAACGGGGCTAGACTTACCGGCACATTATTGGCCGCGAACTTAGCACGGGCTGACGCGCCAACCGTCGTGAAAAACGGAATTCCTGTCACATCCGGAATATTACTTACTACTCCCTTTGCATTATTTGCCGTTAGGGCGTTGATAACACGCTGAGCCTTCAGATTGAACGTATCGGGGCGAGTGATAGCATAAGTAGGAGACAATGCGCCCAGCGCTCCCCCGCTGGTCGCGTAGCCTAATACGTCATTGTTGCCCAGCCAACAGGTGAAGAATGTGGCAGTAGCCACTTCGGCTTTTACCCGTTGCAAATAAGTCTGGTAGGGATTTGCGTCGGGAGTAATGCGTTCAAAATACGGATTGCCAAGCTGGCTGCCATAGCCCGGCGTCTGAATATCTGACATACGGATGCCAGGCACACCGAGGTTGTTGATGGCATCGGTATACTTGGTGTATAGAACCTGCGGCGAGGCAGACCGCACGGCGAGGTTCGTGGTCACGTTAGTCGTGATGGGGGTGCCATCCGCCATAAAACCCGTAAGTTTCAAGTAGCCCGAGCCGTTGGACTGCGCCGTCGTGAACAGTGGCTGCGTAAAAGCGCCACCACCTGCCAGTGCAAACTGCCCAGCCAGGATACTGGGATACGAGTTATTCTGCCCATCGAGGTAGAGGCCGCCATCCTCGTATCCAGCCGTGAGCGAGTTGCCCACCGCAATGTAGCGGCTGAAATTAGCTGTACCCGCCGAAGCGGCCGGGGTAGTTGCGTCCAAGTTCGATTGGCAGCCGGCTAGACCAAGGCCCAGGCCTAGTAGCGCTAACGCCGGCCGGGCAGTTTTATGCAGAGAGAATAAAGTCGTCATGGGTAGGAAAATGACAGGATTAGAATTTCATGTACAGCCCTACGCCGGGCACGCTGATGGTCGTTTTGTAGGTGCCGGCCACGCGGTCGGTCGTACCATTGCTGATGAGGTCACCCTGCGTCTGGCTGCGCTTCATGAAGTCTTCGAACAGGAAGGAGGCATCGAGGCCAAAGCGCTGCCCGAAGGCGTACGTGAAGCTGGCAGTCAGGCCCAGGCGGTCGGCATCGGGCGTTTCGGGCGTTACGAAGCCATCACGCACGCAGCTCATGTCGTAGAAAGTGCCGGCCCGCAGTGTAAAGTTGTCCGTAACCTTGTACTGCGCTCCCACCCGGAAAGCCAGGGCGTCCTGATACTCGCGTTTGGAAGAAGAAGTAGCGGCTCCTCCCAGCACCCCGCCGGCGTACGTAAAGTCGAGCGACTGGTAGCGGCTCCAGCCCACGAGGTTGGCGTCGAAAGCCAGCGTCAGCTTATCGTTGGGGCGGATACCCAGGCCTACGCTATATACATCGGGCAGGGGCAGCGTCACGTCGAAGCTGGTTGCCGAGAAGTTGCTGCGGGCCGAGGCCGGCAGGTTGGTCAGCGTAATATCGCCGCTGCCGACGTGCGCATCAATTGCCGAGCGGTAGCTGATGCCCAGGCTTAGCTTTTCCGAAGGCTTGAATAGAATGCCGGCATTATAGCCCAGCTTGTGGTCGGCATTCCCGGTGAGCTGCGCGTGCGCCGGCGTCGTGCTGCCCTGCGCCTGCAGGGGTATATCGCGCTGTAGGTCCACGCTGCCCATGGCCAGCATTACCAGGCCCGCACCCACGCTCACCTGGGGCGTAATAGCATAGGCCGCCGTAGCCTGCACAAATACCGAGCGCAGGTTGATGTCGGTGAGCGCGTAGCGCCCTTCCCAGCCCGGCTGGTAGTGCACCTCGCTGCCAAAAGGCGTGTACACGCCGGCTCCAAGGCGCCATTTGCCTTCCTTCGGACCAAATCCTATAAAGCCGCTGAAGGGAAATACATTGGTATTCTGCAAATTACGCTGCCCCTGGTCGGCCGCATCGGGCCGGAAGGAGATACGCGGAATAGCCATATTGCCGCCCACCTGAAAGCCGGTAGGCGCAAACGCAAACGCGCCGGGGTTGTAAAACTGCGAAGCCTGGTCGAGGTACAAGCCAGTACCGGTGCCGCCCATGCCCACGTTCTTCTGGCCGGTGAGGCCTACCTGGAAGCCGCTGGCCTGGGCTCCCGATGAGGCTGCCAGCAGCGCCCCCCTGCGAGGAGTATAGATTTGACTTGCATAGAATGCAAAAAGTTAGGTGGGGAAGAATGAGGTGCTAAATGTAATGCAGTTTTTTAAATAAATAGTAGGCGCGCCTACTATTTATGCTTAATCCAGCACGAATCTACACGCTTTGCCTTAATTCACCCGAACCAGCTGAGCAAAAGCAATTCATTTAGAAACATTAAGACAACATGAATTTTTGACTGCAAATACTACTTTTGCCTGACGCTTTTTCATCATCTGCTCACCTTATTACTTCTGTTTCCACATGACGAAATGTTTCCGCTCTTTTGGCCTTGCCGGCAGCCTGCTGCTGGCCGTGCTTGGGGCCAAGGCCCAGGCTACGCTGAGCACCAGCCCCTACGTCGAGAATTTCGACAATTTATCGCGTGGCTTACCGGCGGGCTTCAGCGTGTATACCAATGCGTCGGCCACCAGCCTGGGCACGGCGCCCACTGCGGCCCAGCTTATCCTCACACCGGGCACCACCACGGCCTGGACGGCCACCGGCGCCGGCTTCAAGAACTTTGCCTCGGCTACGGGCCTGGGCAGCGCCGCCACCATTACGGCTCAGACGGCCGCGCCCAACCGCGCCCTGGGCGTGCGCCAGACGGGCTCTTTTGGTGATGGCAGCAGCACTGCCACCCCGCCTACGGGCGCCGGCCCGGCCTTTGTGTTTCAGGCTACCAACACAACCGGCAAAACTGACTTCTCGCTGACTTTTAAGCTGCAATCGCTGGATAGCACGTCAACCCGCACGGCTACCTGGCAGGTTGACTATGGCCTGGGCAGCGCCCCAACCTCCTTTACCAAGGTAGGCTCTAGTGCGATTACCGGCAATGCGACCTTCTCCAACAACACCGTAACCGTCAGCTTCGACACTGCGCTCGATGACCAGAGCGGGCCGGTAACTATTCGCATTATCGCCCCCAACTCTACCATAGGCTCGCTCAACCGCCCCAGCTCGGCTATCGACGACTTTTCGCTGAGCTGGAACACGCCCACGGCAACTACGCCCACTCTCAAGGCTACGCCCAACACACTGGCCTTCGGCAGCCAGAACATTATTACCTCGTCGGCGACCCAGACCTATCAGCTCACCGGCAGCAACCTGACGACGGCCACCACCCTGACGGCTACCGGGCCGTTTACGCTTTCCAAAAACAACACTACCTACAGCGCTTCGCTGAGCTATGCCCCCGCCGAGCTGGCTACTGCCCAAACGGTATACGTGAAGTTTTCGCCTACTGCCGTGGGTACCACCACGGGCAGCATTACCCACACCAGCACGGGTGCCGTTACGCGCACCGTTACGCTGACCGGTGTCGGGGCCGACCCCAACCAGACGCTGTTTGAGTTCAGTACCTGCGCCACTACGCTCACCGATGGCTGGAGCCAGTACAGCGTAACCGGAGCCCAAACCTGGAGCTGCACCAGCTACGGCCGCGACCCACAGGCCCCGGCCGGCGCCGCACCGGCACCCTACGGCGTGCAGATGAACGGCTACGCTTCGGGCAATGTTGAGAACGAAGACTGGTTTATCTCGCCGGCTTTCGACCTTACCAGCTACCCTACCCGCTGCTCTCATTCTGGAGCCGCACCGCCTTCAACGGCCCCAGCCTGAAGCTGCGCGTATCGACCAACTACAGCGGCACGGGCGCGCCCAGCGCCGCCACCTGGACCGACCTCAACGTGCCGTTCCCGGCCATGGGCTCCGATATCTGGACGCAGACCGCCAACATCAATCTGGCAGCCTTTAAAGGGGCCAAAGTGTATGTAGCGTTCGTGTATGCTTCGACTACGTCGGCCGCCGCCCGCTGGACGCTCGACGATATCTCCCTGACCAAATCGGCCACGCCGCCCGTCCCCACCGTGCTCACCGACGTGAACCGGCTGGCCTTCGGCTACCAGGCCGTGAGCACCAGCAGCACCCAGCCGATGAATGTATCGGCCAACGACCTTACCAGCGACGTAACCCTCACCTCATCGAACGCCAGCTTTACCCTATCCAAAGACGGCACCACCTTCGCCAGCACCCTCACCCTGACCAAAGCCGAGGTAAATGCTACCAGCAAGCCCGTTACGGTGCGCTTTCTGCCCACTACGGCCCAAACCACCTACAGCGCCACCCTTACAGTGACCACGGCCGGGCCGCCGCGCCAGCCACCGTAGCCCTGAGCGGCGATACGTATGACCTGAACAAGACCCTGGAGCTGGTAAACTGGAACGTGGAATGGTTTGGCTCAGTCGTAGCAGGCCACGGCCCCACCGATAAAACCTTGCAGCAAACCAACATTGCGAAGGTGCTGACCACGCTCAACGCCGACGTGTATGCGCTGGCCGAAGTAGTAGACACCGTGCGCCTGCAAAATGTGGTAACCCAGCTCTCGACGGCCACCGGCCATCCGTACAGCTTCCAGGTATCGCGCTACGGCTCGTACGGCGACAGCCCCTCCGACCCCGACTACGTGGACGACCAGAAGCTGGCTTTCGTGTACCGTACCGATGTAGTGAGCAACCCCACTTTTATGGGCCTGCTGCGCTGCACTGAGGTGCAGGCCTGCCCGGCCTACAATGCCTGGGCCGGCGGCCGCTTCCCGTACAAGATGACGGCCAACGTTACACTCGATGGCGTAACCAAGAAAGTAAATTTCATCGTGATTCATGCCAAGGCCAATGCCGCCAGCACCTCGCCCAACGACTACGCCCGCCGCAAGCTGGCCTCGGAGCTGCTGAAAGCAGAGCTCGATACCAACCACGCGAATGAGAATACCCTTATCGTGGGCGACTACAACGACGTGCTCAACGGCACCATTGCCACGGGGTAACGCCGGCCGTTTCGTCGTATAACAATTTCATGGTCGATGCCAGCTACCTGCCCATCACGCTGCCGCTGGCCCAGGCCGGCCTGCAGTCGACGGCCAGCTTCAAAACAGTGATTGACAACGTTATCGCCAACAAAAACATGGCCCCGTACTACCTCAATGGCACGGCAGCCGTGCGCACCGACGTAGCGGCCCAGATTGCCAGCTACAGCACCACTACCTCTGACCACTACCCGGTTTTCTCGCGCTACACCTTCACCGGCAACGCGCTGGCCACCCAGGCCGCGCGCGCAGTCTCACTGGGCCTGTACCCCAACCCCGTAACCAACGCTGTGCGCCTGGAGATACCCGAAACCGGTACCAGCCTGAGCCTGAGCGTGTATACCACCACAGGCAGCCTCGTACTGAAAGGCACCGGCTCGGTCGAGCAGCTCAGCCAGCAGCTCAGCCAGCGCGTGGGCAGCCTGGCCGCCGGCCTCTACGTGGTGCGCGTCATTGGCACGCAGCAAACCTATACCAGCCGCTTCCAGAAGCAATAGCAGCTGTATCCGCTGTATTTTCAGCTAGCTGCCTCTAAAAAGGGTCCCGACCGATTGGTTGGGACCCTTTTTTATGTTTTTACCCAAGCTTACAGGCACTTGCAAGCCAGCCATGCAACGGTTGCGAGCTGGTGCTCTACCTTGCAGCCTCCACGCTTACTACCGCCGCTATGCCATTGCCAAACATATTGAAAAACATATACCCTTCCCACTTTCGCCCGTCTTTGCTGGCGCTGTTGCCGGCCGTTGCGCTGGCGGCGCCCCCTACGGCGCTGCCGTCGTTTTCGGAGCCGGGTATCTCGCCCGACCGCCAGGAAATAGCCTTCGTGTCGGGCGGGGATATCTGGACGGTGCCGGTGGCCGGCGGTGAGGCGCGCCTGCTGGTGGCCCACCCGGCCACTGAGAGCCGCCCCCTCTACGCGCCCGACGGCAAGTCGCTGGCCTTCATCTCCACGCGCAGCGGCAACGGCGACATCTACCTGCTCACCTTTGCCTCTGGCGAGCTCAAGCGCCTGACCTTCGACGACGGGCTGGACCAGCTCGACGGATGGTCGGCCGATGGCAAGTACCTGTACTACTCCTCGACCAGCCGTGATATATCAGGAATGAACGATATTTACCGCGTGCCGGTAGGCGGCGGCACGCCAACGGCCGTATCGGCCGACCGCTACGCCAACGAGTTTTTTGGCGCGCCTGGTCCCGATGGCAAAACGCTGGCCTTTGCGGCGCGGGGGTGGCCTCGGGCCAGTGGTGGCGGCACGGCCACAGCCACCTCGACGAGTCGGAAATCTGGCTGCGGCAGGAAGGCAAAAGTGGCCCCACCTACACCGGCCTCACCCACGGGGGCTTTAAGGCGCTGTGGCCCATGTGGGGCCCGGCCGGCCAGAAGCTGTTTTTTACCTCCGACCAAGGGGGCCGGAAAACATCTGGACGGTAGGGCTGGACAAAGCCGCCCCGCAGCAGGTTACCAATTTCAAGGATGGCCGGGTGCTGTGGCCCAGCATTTCGGCCGATGGCAAGCTCGTGGTATTTGAGCGCGACTTCGCCATCTGGACCCTGAACACCGAGAATGGCCAGGCGCAGCCGGTGGCGATTCGGCAGCGGGGCGCGCCGGCCAGTCCCAGCGTGGAGCGCCAGCGCTTCACCGACCGCCTGCAGGAGCTGGCGCTTTCGCCCGATGGCAAGAAAGTGGCCTTTGTTGTGCATGGTGAGGTGTTTGCGGCCTCAGCCGCCGATGGCGGCGAGGCCACCCGCCTCACCACTACCGTGACGGCCGAAACCGACCTGGCCTGGACGCCCGACAGCCGCCGCCTGGTATATGCCTCGGCCCGCGACGGAGCCCGGCATTTGTACAGCTACACCTTCGCCACCGGCCAGGAAGCCCGCCTCACCAATGGCACCCAAAATGATGCCCAGCCCCGCTTTTCGCCCGATGGCAAGCTCCTGGCCTTCGAGCGGGACGCTAAGGAATTGCGGGTGCTGGACCTGGCCAGCAAGCAGGAGCGGGTGGTGGGCACCGGCCGCTTTGGCCGCCCGCCGCTGAACGCCGAGCGCTCGTTTGTGTGGTCGCCCGATGGCCGGTGGCTGGCTTTTGCGCCGGCCGGGGCGCGGGGCTTCACCAACGTAGAAGTGGTGCCCGCGGCGGGCGGCGCAGCCCGCTCAGTTAGCTTTTTAGCGAATACCAACAGCAACTCGCTCTCATGGAGCCCCGACGGCAAGTACCTGCTGTTTGATACCGGCCAGCGTACTGAGGATGCCCAGATAGCGCGCATCGACTTGCAGCTGCGCACGCCGCGCTTCCGCGAAGACCAGTTCCGCGACCTGTTTAAGGAGCCGGTACCCGGCCCCATTTCACCCGATAAAAACCAGAACCCGCCCCCAAGCCGGCCGGGCCCGCTACCCCGGCACCGCTGCCAGTAGCGGCGGCCGACTCTGCCAGGCCGAAAAGCCGCTCGGGCGCCAGGGCCGGCAAAGGCCGGAAAGGTGCGCTGGCTACCGCCAGCGCTACGCCGGCCAAGCCGCCCGTTACTATCAATTTCGACGATATTCGGCGCCGGCTGAGCCTCGTGCCGGTGGGGGTAGATGTGCGCTCGCAGCGCATCAGTCCCGACGGCAAGTGGCTGCTGCTCACGGCCACGGTTTCGAACCAGACCAATCTTTACGTTTACCCGCTCGATGAGCTGAGCAAGGAGCCCGCCACGGCCCGCCAGATTACCTCCACGGCCGGACCCAAGCGCGAGGCCCAGTTTTCGCCCGACAGCAAGGAGGTGTATTACCTCGACCAGGGCCGCATCCAGGTGGTGCCGGTGGAGGCTGGTAAGGGTACGCCCCGCGCCGTGGCCGTGGCGGCCGAGCTGGACGTGGACTTTGAGCAGGAGAAAAACGTGGTATTTGACGAAGCCTGGACGTACCTGCGCGACTTCTTCAACGATGCCACTTTCAACGGGGCCGACTGGCCGGCCCAGCACGCAAAATTTGCGCCCTACATCGCCGGGGCCCGCACCCCCGATGAGGTGCGCCGCCTGGTAAACCTGATGATTGGCGAGCTCAATGCCTCACACTCGGGCATGGGTCCGGCCGCGCCGCCCACCGGCACCGTAGCCCCGGCCACGGGCCGCCTGGGGGTGCGCTTCGATGCCACCGAATACGAGCAAAACGGCCGCCTGCGCCTCACTACCGTGCTGCCGCTGGGCGCGGCGGCGCTGGCTGGCCTCAAGCCCGGCGACGTGCTGCTGGCGGTGGATGGCCACCCCCTTACGGGTACTACCAACCTCGACGAGCTGCTGCAATACAAGGTGGGCCGCCGCACCACGCTGCGCGTTTCGGCGGCTGATGGCAAGGAGCGGGAGGTAGTAGTACGCCCACTCAGCCGCGAGACGGAGAAGGCGCTCGATTACCGGCAGTGGGTGGAGGAGCGCCGCGCCTACGTGGCCCAGGCCAGCGGCGGCCGGCTCGGCTACGTGCACATGTTCGATATGTCGGCGGCCTCGCTCTCGCAGCTCTACCTCGACCTTGATGCAGAAAACATGACCCGCGACGGCGTAGTGGTAGACGTGCGCAACAATAACGGCGGCTTCGTGAACGTGTACGCCATTGATGTGCTGGCCCGGCGCAGCTACCTCAGCATGGCCAACCGCGACATGGCCGCACCCGTGCCCGCCCGCAGCGCCCTTGGCCAGCGAAGCTTGGAGCTGCCTACGGTGCTCGTCACCAACCAGCACTCCCTGTCGGATGCCGAGGATTTCAGCGAAGGCTACCGGGCGTCGAAGCTGGGCAAAATCGTGGGCGAGCCCACCGGCGGCTGGATTATTTTCACCTCCGGCACCACCCTGCTCGATGGCTCCTCGCTGCGCCTGCCCACCAGCACCGTGCGCTCGACCCGCGACGGCAAAGTGATGGAAATGAACCCCCGCCCCGTCGACGTGCCCGTAACCCGTCCCATCGGCGAAAGCTACACCAGCCACGACTCCCAGCTCGATACGGCCGTGAAAGAGCTGCTGAGCCAGCTTGGCAAGTAGATTACATAGTTAATTTTTAATATTAATTAGATTAACAAGAGCGTTCTGCTGAGCTTGTCGAAGCATCTTTACGGCATCGTTAGATGAAGCGGTAGAGATGCTTCGACAAGCTCAGCAGGACGCTCTTTTTTAATCTATTAGTCCTAAACAGCTTCTATTAACTAAAAATCACTTCACAACATCAACCGCCGACGCCCCACTGCTGGCCGCTACCGGCGGCAGCTGCACATCGAACGCCACCTTTGCCGCTAGCGGCAGCTTGGGCAGCAGCACGTAATACACAACATTGGTAGCGGTGCTGCCCCGTCGGAGGCCAGCTTGACGGTGTAGACGTAGCCGGTACAGGTCTGGGTTACCTGCTGCGCCAGCAGGTGGCAGCCGGCGGGCGTCCGGGTTTTGCCGGCCAGCAGGGTATGGGTCGTAAAATCTATCGCGGGCAGCTTTTTGCAGGCAAAAAGCGCCTGATATTCAGCTTTGGAGTTAATAATGTACTCGTTGGTTTGCCCCACGTTGGGTACGGGCTCGATAATGTTGAGTTGGAGGCCCGCCACCTGGGCAGTCGTCACATCGGCCGAGGCATTGCAAGGCACCACATCGTCCTCTTTTTTGCAGCTGTTGCTCATCGTCAGCAGGCTAAGGCTGGTGAGCGCAAGGAGTTGACGTACTTTCATAAACGGGCAACCTCGGGTGGAAAAGGGAGAGCGGCCAAGAAATATAGCAGCCCGCGTGCGAAAGTCAATGGCAGGCAGAGCAACCCTTGGGACAGAAACACCGCACCGCCATTGCGCGGCAGGCTTTTGCAAGAGTGACCGGCCGCCGGCCGCGAAGAATTTTTAAGCCAATCGGCAGCAGGAGCGGGCCGGGGCTGCAACGTGCCAGCAGGCAGCCTGTCTTTTTCGTGAAAAAAATGCCATCTTGCCGGCCGGTTTTTGCCCGCTGCCTTTAATTTATTTTCCGCTTTGAAACGACGCGATTTTGTGGGCCTTACCGGCCTCGCCACCAGCGCCCTCCTACTGCCCAACTTTCCCGGCTTTGGCGGCACGCTGGTTGACCCCGCCCGCCTGCTGGAGCCCGGCCTCGACGTGGCCCAGAAAAAGCGCTTGGCCGACGCGGCCCTGAACGCCGCCAAGAGCGCCGGGGCCAGCTACGCCGACGTGCGCATCGGCCGCTACCTCAACCAGAGCATCTTTACCCGCGAGAAGCAGGTGCAGAATATTGCCAGTGGCGAGAGCTTCGGGGCCGGTGTGCGCGTAATTGCCAGCGGCAGCTGGGGCTTCGCCGCTACCAACAACGTGAGCGACGCTGGCCTGGCTCAGGCCGCCCGGCTGGCCGTAGCCATGGCCAAAGCCAACGCCAAAACCCAGAAAGAGCCGGTAAACCTGGCTCCGCAAAAGGGGTACGGGGAGGTAAGCTGGAAAACGCCCATCAAGCAGAATGCCTTTGAGGTGCCGGTAGCCCAGAAGGCCGACCTGCTGCTGGCCGCCAACGCGGCTGCCCTCACCAACGGCGCCAACTTCGTCAATTCCAGCCTGTTTCAGATAAACGAGCAAAAGTATTTTGCCAGTACCGACGGCTCATACATCGACCAGGACGTGCACCGCATCTGGCCCACGTTCTCGGTCACGGCCATCGACCGGGCCAGCGGCAAGTTCAAGACCCGCGACGCGCTGAGCTCGCCGATGGGCCTGGGCTACGAGTACCTCGCGCCCCAGGCCGCCGACAAGGTGGCCGGCCCCGCTGGCACCGGGCTGGTGGGCTACCGCAACAGCTACGATATCCTGGAAGATGCCGCCCTGGCCGCCCGCCAGGCCAAGGCCAAGCTTACGGCCACCTCGGTGCTGGCCGGCAAGTACGACCTCGTACTAGACCCCAACCACCTGGGCCTTACTATTCACGAGAGCATCGGCCACCCGCTGGAGCTCGACCGCGTGCTGGGCTACGAGGCCAACTACGCGGGCACCAGCTTCGCTACGCTCGACTGGAAAAAGAAGAATATCCCTACGGCTCCAAAAACGTGACCATCGTGGCCGACAAGCTGCAAGCCGGCTCGCTGGGTGCGGTAGGCTACGACGACGAGGGCGTAAAAACCAAGGAGTGGACGCTCATCGACCAGGGCAAGCTGGTGGATTATGAGAAAATCCGCGACCAGGCCCATATCGTGGGCCAAACCGCCTCCGACGGCTGCTGCTACGCCGACTCGTGGGGCACGGTGCAGTTCCAGCGCATGCCCAACGTGAGCCTGCGCCCCGGCGCGGCCAAGCTGAGCGTGGATGAGTTAATCAGCAAAGTAGATAAGGGCATCTATATTGCCGGTCGCGGTTCTTATTCCATTGACCAGCAGCGCTATAACTTTCAGTTTGGCGGCCAGGTGTTCTACGCCATTGAGAAAGGCAAGATTGCCGGCATGCTCGACGACGTGGCCTACCAGGCCAACACCCAGGAGTTCTGGAACTCGTGCGCCGCCGTGTGCGACCAGAGCGACTACCGCCTGTTCGGCTCTTTCTTCGACGGCAAGGGCCAGCCTTCGCAGGTGTCAGCCGTGAGCCACGGCTCGGCCTCGTCGCGGTTTAATGCGGTCAATGTTATCAATACGGGGCGCAAGATTGGCTAGGCTCTAAACGGCACTAATGAGGCGCCTCACCCCTAGCCCCTCTCCGAAAAGGAGAGGGGACTAGTTTCTAATTCTAGCTAGTGCTAAAAGCTAATGCTAGTTTCCCCTCTCCTTTTCGGAGAGGGGGCTAGGGGGTGAGGCGACCACCAGCACGACTCATCTTCAACACTTTCTATTTCTCAAACCTTTACCAGCCTTCTCCCTTGAACAGACGCGACTTTACCGCCCTCACCGGCCTCGCCGCCGGAGCCCTGTGGCTCCCCGGTTTTCCGAGCCTGGCCGGCAACCACGTAGACCCGGCGCAGCTGCTGGAGCCGGGCCTCGATGTGGCCGCCAAAAAGCGAATGGCCGATGTAGCCCTGAACGCCGCCAGGGCGGCCGGCGCTACCTACGCCGACATCCGCATTCAGCGCACGCTCAACCAGAGCATTTTCACCCGCGAAAAGCAGGTGCAGAATATCGCCAATATAGAGAGCCTGGGAGTGGGCATCCGGGTGATTGCAAACGGCACCTGGGGCTTTGCCTCGACCAATAACATGACCGACGCGGGCATCGCCAAAACGGCCCAGCAGGCCGTGGCCATCGCCAAGGCCAACTCGAAGGTGCAGAAGGAGCCGGTGAAGCTGGCTCCCCAAAAGGGCTACGGCGACGTGGCCTGGAAAACGCCGATTGAGAAAAACGCCTTCGAGGTACCCATCAAGGAAAAGGCCGATTTGCTGCTGGCCGCCAACGCGGCCGCTACCGACAACGGCGCCTCATTTGTAAACTCGGCCTTGTTTCAGGTAAATGAGCAGAAGTACTTTGCCAGCACCGACGGCTCGTACATCGACCAGGATATTCACCGCATCTGGCCCACGTTTGGGGTGACGGTGGTAGACCGAGCCAGCGGCAAGTTTCGCTCGCGCCAGAGCCTGAGCGTGCCGATGGGCATGGGCTACGAGTACCTCACGCCCAAAGCGGCCGACAAGATTGCCGGTCCCGCCGGCTCGGACGTAATCGGCTACAAAAACAGCTACGATATCCTGGAAGACGCCACCCGCGCCGCCAAGCAAACTAAGCAGAAGCTGACCTGCAAGAGCGTGGTGCCGGGCAAGTACGACCTCATTCTGGACCCGCACCACCTGGGCCTGACCATCCACGAATCGGTGGGCCACCCCACCGAACTCGACCGCGTGCTGGGCTACGAGGCCAACTTTGCGGGCACCTCGTTTGCCACCCTGGAGTGGCGCAAGAAAGGAATTCCCTACGGCTCGAAAAACGTGACCATCGTGGCCGATAAGCTTCAGCACAACTCGCTGGGCGCGGTGGGCTACGACGACGAGGGCGTGAAAACCAAGGAGTGGACGCTCATCGACCAGGGCAAGCTCATCGACTACCAGAAAATCCGCGACCAGGCGGCTATCGTGGGCCAGAACGCCTCGGATGGCTGCTGCTACTCGCAGTCGTGGCGCGATGTGCAGTTTCAGCGCATGGCCAACGTGAGCCTGCGCCCCAGCGCTACCAAGCGCAGCGTGGACGAGCTGGTGAGCAGCGTCGACAAGGGCATCTACATTGCCGGCAACGGCTCGTTCAGCATCGACCAGCAGCGCTACAATTCGCAGTTTGGCGGCCAGGTATTCTACGCCATCGAGAAAGGTAAAATCACCGAAATGCTCGAAGACGTGGCTTACCAGACCAACACGCTTGAATTCTGGGGCGCCTGCGCCGGCTCGTGCGACCAGAGCGACTACCGCTTCGCGGGCTTTTTCAACGACGGCAAGGGCCAGCCCTCGCAAAGCTCAGCCGTGAGCCACGGCTCGGCCACCTCGCGCTTTAATGGCGTGAACGTGATTAATACGGCGCGCAAAATCGGCTAAATTTTAAATGTAAAAATGTGGAAGATGTGAAAAATGTGGGTGTTGACTCAGCTATGCTGGAAGGCGAATGGCTAGCGGCCGAAACGAACCTGCCCGTTTATGGCAGCGACAACGCGGTAGTCCGTCTTTCTTTTCAGCTGGCGCTAACGGTACTGGCTTATGTAAGCGAACTGGAAGGCGCTCGCCACTACGTGGTAGCCCGACAATTAGTACGCTGTGGCACCTCGGTAGGCGCTAACGTGCGCGAAGCGCAGCACGCGGAGAGCCGAGCAGATTTTATCCATAAGTGTAAAATCGCCGCTAAGGAAGCCGAGGAAACGGACTATTGGCTGCAGCTCTGTACCCACGCGCCCAACTACCCCACGCCGCCCGTCTCACTCACCGATACTCTGCTGAGTGTGCGCCGCCTGCTAGCGCGTATCATCATTTCCAGCAAGGCGAAGGCCAGCAATGCCACCGCAGGCAGCTGACCAGAAGCATTTTCACATCTGCACATTTTCAAATCCCCATTAAATAGTATGGCAATCCTCTCCCAAACCGAAGCCCAGGACATTCTCAAGAAGGTCATCGGCTTCAGCACCGCTGATGAGTGCGACGCGACGCTCAACGGCAGCCTCGAAGGCAACGTGCGCTCGGCGCGCAACTCCATCAGCACGGCCGGCGCCGTCGATAACGTGTCGCTGGCCGTAACCTCGTACTTCGGCAAGCGCTCGGGCACCGCTACTTGCAACCAGTTTGACGAGGCTACCCTGCGCCGCTGCGTGCAGCGCGCCGAAGAAATAGCCCGCCTCGCGCCCGAAAGCCCCGAATACATGCCGCTGCTGGGGCCGCAGACGTATCTGTCGTCGCCGCTGTCGTTTGCGGCCAGCACGGCGGGCATTACCCCCGACTACCGCGCCAGCCAGATGGCGGCCAGCATGCAGTACTGCGACAGCAAAAAGCTGTCGTCGGCCGGCTTTTTGAACGACCAGGCCGGCTTCGTAGCCAAGCGCAACTCCAAGGGCCTCGAAGCCTACCAGCGCACCACCAACCTCGATTTCAGCATCACCGTGCGCACGCTTGACGGCATGGGCTCGGGCTACGCGGCTACCGACTTCACGGATATCAAGAATTTCGATGCGGCGCGCCTCACGGCGGTGGCGGCCAGCAAAGCTTCATCGTCGGTGGGCGCCAAGGCGATTGAACCGGGCAAGTACACCGTCATTCTGGAGCCCAACGCGCTGGTATCGGGCTCCGATGCCTCGCTGCTGGCCGCGCTCATGCGCTCGTTCGACGCCCGCGCCGCCGACGAAGGCCGCAGCTTCCTGAGCAAGAAGGGCGGCGGCAATCGCAAGGGCGAAAAGCTGTTTGATGAGCGCGTTACGATTTATTCGGACCCCACCAACGCCGAGGTGCCTGACCTGACTTTTTCGGGCGATGGCCGCCCGCAGCAGCGCACCACCTGGATTGAGAAGGGCGTCGTAAAAAACCTGTACAGCTCGCGCTACTGGGCGCAGAAATCGGGCATTCCGGACCTGCCCAGCCCGGCGGCTTCATCATGGAAGGCGGCACGCAAAGCACCGCCGACCTCATCAAGAGCACGGCCAAGGGCATTCTGGTTACGCGCCTGTGGTATATCCGCCCGTCGACCCGCAAACGCTCCTGTTTACGGGCCTGACGCGCGACGGTACGTTCTACATCGAGAACGGCGCTATCAAGTTTCCGGTCAAGAACTTCCGCTTCAACGAGAGCCCGATTATCATGCTCAACAACCTAGAGGCCATCGGCCGCCCGGTGCGGCTGGCCGGCAACCTGGTGCCGCCGCTCAAGATTCGCGACTTCACGTTTACCAGCTTGTCGGACGCGGTGTAGAAAATTTAAATAATATCATATTTTATATATTTAAAAACCTCTTCACCTCCCCGGTGCGGAGGTTTTTGCTTTCTGAGCGCACTAATTGAGCAACGCTTTGTGCCCGACTTCTATCTGTCAGCAGCGGTACCCGGCTTTTGAAGGCTTAACTCTGCCAAGTTTTGCCTAACTAGCAGTGGATTCCACTGCTTCTTTCATTTTCTCCTTTTCTCTGCCATGAACCGACGTGACTTTGTGGGCCTTACCGGCCTGGGCGCCACGGCCCTGCTGCTGCCCGGCCTGCCCGGCTTCGGCGCCCAGCGCGTAGACCCCAGCCGCCTGCTGGAGCCCGGCGCCGATACCATCCTGAAAAAGCGCCTGGCCGACGCCGCCCTGAACGCTGCCAAAAGCGCCGGCGCCAGCTACGCCGACGTGCGCATCGGCCGCTCGCTCAACCAGTACGTATTTGCCCGCGAAAAGCAGATTCAGAACATCGTGAGCACCGAGAGCTACGGCGTGGGCATTCGGGTGCTGGTGAACGGCTGCTGGGGCTTCGCCTCCACGAGTGTGGTAACCGAGGCCAGCCTGGCCGCCACTGCCCGCCTGGCCGCCGATATTGCCAAAGCTGACCGCCTCGTGATGAAGGAGCCCGTGCAGCTGGCCCCGCAGCAGGGCTACGGCGAGGTAAGCTGGAAAACGCCCATCCAGCAGAGCGCCTTCGAAGTGCCGGTGAAGCAGAAGGCCGACCTGCTGCTGGCCGCCAACGCGGCGGCGCTCGACGCGGGCGCCAACTACATCAACTCGGCGCTTTTTCAGGTGAATGAGCAGAAGTACTTTGCCAGCACCGATGGCTCTTACATCGACCAGGATGTGCACCGCCTCTGGCCCACCTTCAGCGCCACGGCGGTCGACACCAAAACGGGCAAGTTTCGCTCTCGCGAGGCCCTGAGTGCGCCCGTCGGGCTGGGCTACGAATACCTCACGCCCAGCGCCAGCGAGCAGGTACGCGGCCCACAGGGCACCGATACTGTCGGCTACAAGCTGCGCTACGACATCCTGGCCGATGCGGCGCTGGCCGGCAAGCAGGCCAAGGCCAAGCTGGGCATGAAGTCGGTGACGCCCGGCAAGTACGACCTTGTGCTCGACCCCGGCCACCTGGGCCTCACCATTCACGAATCGGTGGGCCACCCCACCGAGCTCGACCGTGTGCTGGGCTACGAGGCCAACTACGCCGGCACCAGCTTCGCCACCCTGGAGTGGAAAGCCAAAAACCTGCCCTACGGCTCCAAGGAAGTCAATATCGTAGCCGATAAAACCCAGCCCGGCTCGGTCGGCAATGTGGGCTACGACGATGAGGGCGTGAAAACCAAGCAGTGGGACATCATCAAGGCCGGCAAGCTGGTAGACTACCAGAAAATCCGCGACCAGGCGCACATTGTGGGTCAAAAGTCGTCGGATGGCTGCTGTTACGCGCAATCATGGCAGGATGTGCAGTTTCAGCGCATGGCCAATATCAGCCTCAAGCCCGGCACCGCCAAAATGAGCCCCGACGAACTGGTAAGCAAAGTAGATAAAGGCATCTACATCGCCGGCGCTGGCTCCTTCAGCATTGACCAGCAGCGATTTAACTTCCAGTTTGGCGGGCAGCTGTTCTTTGCCATCGAGAAAGGCAAAATTACGGAGCCGCTCGAAGACGTGGCCTATCAAGCGAACACCCAGGAGTTTTGGGGCGCCTGCGCCGGCTCGTGCGACCAAAGCGACTACCGCCTCTTTGGCACCTTCTTCGACGGCAAAGGCCAGCCGGCGCAGGTATCGTCGGTGAGCCACGGCTCGGCCACTACGCGCTTCAACGGCGTGAATGTGATTAACACGGCCCGCAAAGTGTAGGAAATGTGTGCAATATGATTGCTGTACTGGCTGTGAGAATGATTTGTTGAAGACGAAGGAAGGCGGCTGTCAGCGCGCCAGCTACGCCACTTTCACATCTTCTGCATTTCCCACGGCCGGCTTATGCTTTCAACACACATTCTCTCATGCTACACATTTCCACATTATAAAAATCAATGGCCATTCTCTCCAAAGACGAAGCCCAGGCTTTA
Source organism: Hymenobacter sp. BRD67 (assembly GCF_013256425.1). Taxonomy (GTDB): domain Bacteria; phylum Bacteroidota; class Bacteroidia; order Cytophagales; family Hymenobacteraceae; genus Hymenobacter. The sequence continues at coordinate 4,192,080 of NZ_CP053904.1, read as the reverse complement.
CTGCAGAAAGTTCTCACGTACAGCACCGCCGATGAATGCGCGGTATCGCTCAACGGGCGCACCACCGGCAATATCCGCTACGCCCGCAACAGTGTGAGCACGGCCGGCGCCCAGGACACTATTTCGCTGGCCGTGGAGTCGCGGTTTGGCAAGCGCGCGGGCATTGCCACGTGCAACGAGTTTGACGAGGCCACGCTGCGCCGCTGCGTGCAGCGCGCCGAAGAAATAGCGCGCCTCGCCCCGAAAGTCCGGAATACGTGCCGCTGCTCGGCCCCAAACGTATTTGAGCCCGCCTTCGGCCGCCACTACCTTGCTCACGCCCGCCACCCGCGCCCAGGCCGCGGCCGACAGCATGACGCTGTGCGCGGCCAAAAATCTGGCGTCGGCCGGCTTTCTGGATGGTGGGGTGCAGTTTAAGGCGCTGCGCAATTCGAAAGGGCTGGAGGCGTATCAGCAATCGACCAATACCGACTTTTCGGTGACGGTGCGCACGGCCGACGGCCGCGGCTCGGGCTATGCCATTGCCGACGTAACCGACCCGGCAAAGCTGAATACCAAGGCTTTGACGCAGCGCGCCGCCGATAAAGCTATCGGCTCGGTGAATGCCAAAGCTATTGAGCCCGGTAAGTACACGGTGATACTGGAGCCGGCTGCTCTTATGGCCGGCGACGACCTTTCACTGCTGGGCGGCCTGCTCAGCGGCCTCGACGCCCGCTCGGCCGACGAGGGCCGCAGCTTTATGACCAAAAAGGGCGGAGGCAACCGCAAGGGCGAAAAGCTGTTTGACGAGCGCGTAAACATCTACTCCGACCCGCTCAATGCCGAGGTTCCCGGCAATGCCTTCGACGACGAGGGCCTGCCCACGCAGCGCATGAGCTGGGTGGAGAAAGGTATAGTAAAAAACCTATATTATTCGCGCTTCTGGGCCGAGAAGAACAAGGTGGCCCCACGGCCTACCCCAGCGGCTTCGTGATGAGCGGCGGCACCCAAAGCACCGCCGAGCTTATCAAGAGTACGGCCAAGGGCATTCTGGTAACGCGCCTGTGGTACATCCGCGAGGTTGACCCCCAAACGCTGCTCTACACGGGCCTCACGCGCGACGGCACGTTCTACATCGAGAACGGCGCCATCAAGTTTCCCATTAAAAACATGCGCTTTAACGAGAGCCCGATTATCATGCTCAACAACGTGGAAGCCATCGGTCGCCCCGTGCGCCTGGCCGGCTGCCTGGTGCCGCCCTGAAAATCCGGGACTTCACCTTTACCAGCCTTTCCGACGCTATTTAGCGTTTAGCTGAAAAATACGTTCTTGCTAAAAAGGCCGCCATGCTGAGCATGACGGCCTTTTTAGTTTTTCGGATAGTTTCTTAGCAGGCGCTAAAAATCGGTTGTCAGTGCTCTACTGTGCTCGCAACGACAACCGATTTAGGTGTAAGCCCTTAAACGGCTGCTTTACAGCTTAATCTTAGGCAGTTGGAAAGCGGCGTAGAGCTGAAACACTTGGTTTTGCTGGCGCAAATCGGTTACACCCTGCAAAAACTGGATATTGTTGATATCGTTGAGGCCAGCTACGAAGCGCACGCCTACCCGTGCCGAAGGCGCGAGTTTGAGGCCAACTCCGGCACAAAGCGAATAGTCGTAGGGCTTGTAGTTGTCGGTCGATTTCTGGTTTACTTCGCCAAACAGTACGGTGCCGCTCGAGCTGCGCGTTTGCACGCGGCCATTTTCGTTGGCATATATTAACCGGCCAAATTGTGGGCCAACCTCTACGAACACTGGCCCGAAGGTCGCCTTAATCAAAATGGGTACGGTGATGTATTGAAGCTGGGTGGTGTAGTCCGTATTTGTCGCGGCCGACGTGCCCTTCATCGCTGCGCCTTGCATGGAGTACAGCACCTCGGGCTGTATCGAAATTGGCCCGAATATTTTGTATTCATAAAAAACGCCCGCGTGAAAATAAGTTTTGTACGAAGCGTTTTCCCCGGCGCGACCGGTGAGGACAGATTCATTAACGCCCGCTTTTACGCCAAATTGGGCATGGGCCTGTGAGGCCAGCAGCAGTAGCATAACCGCCAGTGCAAAATTTTTCATGGTAACTGATAGTGAGTAAATTAACGTAAGGAACTGCTGCCCAATCGGCCGGTAGCGAGTACCCCACGCCTGGTAAGGTGCTTTTAGGGGGGCAAAGGTTGCAGCCGCAAGGTCGCCACAGCCCGGTGAAAGCGCTGTGAACCGTTTGGGTGCAACCTTGCGACTTCGTTTGCCGCCTTTTTTGCCTATGCCTGCCCCGTTTACGTTTGTGCGCCTCAGCTACCACTCCGGCGACTGGGATGCCGTGGATGAGCGCATGCCCGCCAACCTGCTGCACTCGCTGGTGCAATACACCACGGTGCCGGTCGAACCCAAGGAAAAAGTGGTGGCCCTCGATAGCCCCGACTTGTTCAACTACCCGTTCTGCTACCTTTCGGGCCATCGGCTGGTGCAGTTTTCGGCCCAGGAGAAAAAGAACTTCACGCAGTACGTGCGCAACGGCGGCTTCGTGTTTGTCGACGACTGCAACCACGACATCGACGGGCTGTTTGCGCGCTCGTTTGAGGAGCAGATGCGGGTGTGCTTCGGCACCAACGCGCTGCAGAAAATTCCGAAGACCCACCCTATCTACAACCAGTTCTTTGCCTTTAAAGACGGCCCGCCCAATACCGGCTTCGAGCTCAATGGCTGGGGCGACGACCTGGTGCACGACTACCTCAAGGCCGTGGAGATTAAGGGCCGCATCGGCGTGCTGTATTCGAATAAAGACTACGGCTGCGAGTGGGACTACGACTTTCGCAACAAGCGCTTTCTGGCCGAAGACAACACCAAGTTTGGCGTTAATATCCTGCTGTATGCGCTGAGCTAGCCATTGCCTAAGCCCTAAAAAGCGCCCGTCATGCTGAGCTTACCGAAGCATCTTGTGGGCACCGGGCACCACTACCCTAATCGTTCAACGATGCGAGCAAGATGCTTCGGCAAGCTCAGCATGACTGCCTTTTTTATTTCCTAATGACTGAACAAGACGTTAAAACCCTCCTCGCCAAGCTGCCGGCCCTGAAGGCAGAAATCGGCAAGGTCATCGTGGGCCAGTCGGCCGTGCTCGACGAGGTGCTGGTGGCGCTGCTGGCCGGTGGCCACGCCCTGCTCGAAGGCGTGCCGGGCCTGGCCAAAACCCTGCTGGTGCGCACGCTGGCCCAGGCCACCGATTTGCCCTTTCGCCGCATCCAGTTTACGCCCGACCTCATGCCGACCGACATCCTTGGCACCGAGGTGCTGGAGGAAGACCACGGCACCGGCCACCGCTCGTTTAAGTTCAACCCCGGCCCCATTTTCGCCAGCCTGGTTTTGGCCGATGAGATAAACCGTACGCCGCCCAAAACCCAGGCCGCCCTGCTAGAAGCCATGCAGGAAGGCCACGTAACCTACGCCGGCCAGGAACACGTGCTGCCTAAGCCATTTTTTCTGTTGGCCACCCAGAATCCGATTGAGCAGAGCGGCACCTACCCGCTGCCTGAGGCCCAGCTCGACCGCTTTTTGCTGTACGTGCGCATCGGCTACCCCACCGAGCAGGAGGAGATGGCCGTGCTCAGCGGCACCACCGGCACGGCGCGCGCCGAGGTGCAGTCTATAGTAGGCGGCGACGATATTCGCCAGCTTCAGCAGCTAGTGCGCCAGGTGAGCCTCAGCCCCGAGCTGCTGAGCTTCGTCAACCGGCTGGTGCGCGCCACGCGGCCGGCCACCTCGGAGGTTAAATTCATTAAAGACTACGGCCGCTGGGGCGCGGGCCCACGCGCCGGCCAGGCCTTGATTCTGTGCGCCAAGGCGCGGGCGCTGCTGCAAGGCCGCTTCGCCGCTACGCTCGATGATATCAAGGCGCTGGCGCCGCCGGTACTGCGCCACCGTGTGCTGCTGAATTTCAATGCCGAAGCCGAAAACCTGACGCCCGATGATGCAGTGCGCGAGCTGCTGAAGGCCGTGGCGGTGTAGCGCGGACTTTCAGTCCGCGAGTATGTAATCTACTTGTAAACTATTGACCTCGCGGACTGAAAGTCCGCGCTACTGTATGCTAAGCCCCGAACTCCTTTACGCCCTGCGCAACCTGCCGCTGGCGGCCCGCCAGGCGGCCGAGGGCTTCCTGGCGGGCGCGCACGCCAGCCGGCGCCACGGCGCGGGCATGGAGTTCAGTCAGTACCGGCCTTATCAGCCCGGCGACGACCTGCGTCGCCTCGACTGGCGCCTGGCCGCCCGCTCGGACAGGTACTACCTGCGCGAGTCGGAAGTCGATACCAGCCTGACGGTGAGCCTTGTATTGGATGCCAGCGCCAGCATGAACCACCGCGACGACAACGGCCTCACCAAGCTCGACTACGCTCGGCTGCTGCTGGCGGCACTGGCTTACCTGGCTCAAAAGCAGGGTGATGCCGTAGGCCTTACCATTCTGGGGCCGGGCGGCTTGCAGCACTTTCCGGCCCGCGCCGACACGGGCCAGCTGCCGCGCCTCTACCATGCCCTGGAGCAGGCCCAGGCCACCGGCACTTTTCCGGATACGGCCACGCTGGCTCCGCTTACGGCCCGGCGCCAGCGCGCGCTTACGGTGTGCGTGAGCGACTTATACGAAGCTGATGGCGAAATAAACCGCCTGCTGGCCCGCCTGCGGGCCGTGAGCGGCGACGTGCTCCTGCTGCACCTGGTGGCCGGCAACGAGCTGAATTTTAGCTACAAAGGCTCCATTACCTTTCGCGACCTCGAAACCGGCCAGACCATCCAGCTCAATGCCGACGAGCAGCGCCCCGCCTACCAGCAGCAGCAGCGGCAGTGGCTGCGCGACACCGCGCAGCAAGCCCGGCAGCAGGGCCTCGACTACCATCAGCTCAGCACGGCCGAGCCGCTGGACGCAGCGCTACGCGAGTTTTTGAAACGCCGGCAACTGATGAGTTAATCTTCTTAAAAATTGTTGTCAGTGCCTGCTGCGCGACTTGTTCGGGCATCATTCTGGTGCGGTTGCCGCGCGACGCTCCTCAATAGTAAACGTAAATTTCTGTAGTTAAACACACTACCTGTTTGCTCACCCTCACCACTCCTTCTGCGCTACTAGCCTTGCTTGGCCTCCTCGTGCCGCTGGCCATCCATCTCTGGAACCGCCGGCCGGGCCGCGAGGTGGCGGTGGGCAGCCTGCGCTGGCTGGCCGCCGGTGCCAACCGCCGCCTGCGCAACCTGCGCCTGGAGCAGGTGTGGCTGCTGCTGCTGCGCGCCGCCCTGCTGGCCGGGCTGGCCCTGGCCCTGGCGGGCCCCAGGTGGCGGCAGGCGCAGCCACCCGGCCGCGGCCAGGTGCTGGTGAGCCCCGAGCTAGCGGGCCGGGGCACCCTGGCTGCGGTGCGCCCCACTATCGACTCGCTGCGGCGGCGCGGCTATACGCTGCGCTGGCTGGCCGCCGGGCTACCCGCCATCACGGCCGCCGAGTGGCGGGCCGACTCGCTGGGGCAAGGCAAACGGGCTGATTTTGAATATTCAATAAATACTATGTATTGGATGCGCTTGCGCCAGGCAGCAGACGCATTTCCAGGACAGCCGCTTTATGCCCTCACGCCCACAGCGCTGCGAGGCTTTGGGGCCCGCACCCGGCCTTGCCCGCTACCCTTAGCTGGCAAACTATCCCGACCCGGCCGGCAACTACCTGGCTGCAAGCCGCGGCGGCCACCGCCGATAGCCTGCGCCTGCTGCTGGGCCACAGCGCCGAAACCCAAACGACATTCTGGGTAGTGCGCGTAGCGCGGCCCCAGCCGGGTGCTTTACTGACGGTGACGGGCTTGCCGGCCCTGCGCTACGAGGTGAGAGGGAGCCACGGCTTACTGCGCCCGCAGCCCAGTGCCCCCGATTCGAGCCGCCAGCCGGCCGTGCCGGTGCGTACCGGCCCAGTGCGGGCCTGGCTGTACACTACGGCCGGCTACAGCGAAGAAGCCCGCTATCTGCGGGCGGCTCTGCGGGCCGGCTCGGTGGGCCTGCCGGCCCCGCTCGCCCTCACAGTCAGCCCCAGCTTACCAGATACCGCCCAGGCGCCCGACTGGCTTTTCTGGCTGAGCGATAGCCAGGTGCCGACGGCCTGGCGCCGCCAGGTGCCGCGGGGCCTACAGCTGTGGCAGGAAGCAGCAGGCCCAGGCACGGCAGATTCGGCCACGCTGGCTACCACCGAACCTGGTGCCTCCATTCGCCTTGTGCGCCGCGGCCGGCAGCCGTTGGCCGCCCACAGCCTGAGCCGCTGGGCCGATGGCCAGGGCCGGGCCGTGCTGGCGGCCAGCCCCCAGGGGCAAGGCTGTTTTTACCAGCTAGCTACCCGGCTCGGTCCCGGTTGGAGTACCTTATCGGAAAGCCCGGCACTGCCGGCGCTCCTGCTGGATGTGCTGGCAGCCGGGCCGCTGCTGGGCGTCGATTCGGCGCTCACGGCCCACGACCAGCGTCGGCTCGACCCGGCTCAGCTGCCCGCCCGCCCGGCCCGGCTGGCCACGGGCACCGCGCAGCCAGTAGCTGCTTATCGCTTCACCGACCTTCGCCCCTGGCTTATTGGAGTAGTAATTCTGCTTTTTGGCTTGGAGCGCTGGCTAGCGCAGCGGCGGCCTAACGCTACTTTACCAGCCTAAGCCTTGCACCCAGCCCCGAAACCCCACGATTTATGACCCAGGTAGCTTTTCGCGCAGCAACGGACTTGTGGTCCGCCCGGCAACAGCTGCGGGCGGCGGGGCGCAGCTACCTGAGGCGGCGGCTGACCACCGTAGTAGTGCCAGCTATGCTGGGCTTGCTGCTGCTAGGTCTGCTGGCTATCCGTTGGCCTGCCGAGCGCCCGGCGCTGCTAGCTGGCATGGGAATGCTGCTGGCCATAGCTGCCTGGCAGCTATGGCAGCGGCGGTGGGCCGGGCTGGCCGACGTAGCCCGGCAGCTCGACCGGCTTTTTCCGGAGCTGGAAGATAGTAGCGGCTTATTACTACAAGAGCCTGAGCAGCTGCCTTTTCTGGGACAGCTGCAGCAACAGCGCATAAGTCAGCGCCTCGCCGGGCTGGCAGCCCCGCCAAGCCGGCTGCTACCAGTTTCCTTTAAAAACAGCTTAGTCGTCAGCGGCCTGCTAGCTATTGGCTGCGCCCTGGCTTGGTGGCTGCCCACGCCGCGGGCCAGCGCACTGGCTCCGGCAGCCGTAGCCATGCATTTTTCTTCCGATGGAACCGGGCCCCTGCCGGCCGCCGCGCCGCGCATCACGAAGGTCGACCTACTGGTGACGCCGCCGGCCTACACGCGGCTCGCGGCTTTTGTGCCCGCTGCCGCCACTTTCCAATGCCCGCAGGGGTCACAGGTGCGCTGGCAGGTGCGCGTTAGTCGCACCACGGGGGCCGCGCCGGTACTTGAAATCGGTGGTCAAAAATTACCCTTAACGCCGACAAAGGGGGTAAATAAGCAGTTTGAGCTGGTGCAGACAATTGCCGTTTCCACGCTCTACCGCCTGCGCTACGCCGGGCAAACCTCCGACGACTACGCCCTTGATGTGCGGCCCGACCAGGCACCCATCGTTCGCATTCAAACCCCTAAGCCTTATACGCTTATTGCCGCAGTGGGCACCCGGCCCGAGGTAGCTGTTAAGGCCAGTCTGCACGACGACTATGGCCTGACCCACGCCGAGCTGGTCATCACCGTGGCGCAGGGCCAGGGCGAGGCGGTGAAGTTTCACGAAGTGCGCCGCGACCTCAGCACCGGGCTGGGCGGGCAGCCGGCCGAAGCCACGGTAACCAGCCAGCTGAATTTGCCCAAGCTGGGCCTGACTTACGGCGACGAGCTGTATTTCTACGTGCAGGCCCGCGACAACAACGGCCACGCGGCCCGCTCCGACGCTTTTTTGGTGCAGTGGCAGGACACGGCCGCCGCCAGCAGCGCCCTCGATATGGGCATGGGGGTGAATACCGCGCCGGCTTACTTTCGCAGTGAGCGCCAGATAATTATCGACACCGAAAAGCTATTGGCCGAGAAGAGCAAGCTCACGGCCGCCGAGTTTAGCAATCGGGCCAATGCCCTGGGCTTCGACCAGCAGGCGCTACGCCTGCGCTACGGTAAGTTTTTGGGTGAGGAAGCCGAGAAAGGCCTGGGCGTGACCGCCGGGCCGCCCACCGCCGACGAGCCCGCTTCGCCCACCGCCGACGCGCCGACGGCCGACCCCAAACCAGCTGCGCCTACCGCCGAGGCCGACGACCACGACCACCACCCGGAGGCGCCCACTGGCCGCAATGCCTCGCCCACCGCCGCCACCGATGCGCTGATGGACCCCTACATGCACAAGCACGACGACGCCGAAACCGCCGACTTCCTGGAGCCCGCCGTGAAGGCCAAGCTGCACGCCGTGCTCGACGAGATGTGGGCCGCCGAGCTACGCCTGCGCACCGGCCAGCCCGCCGCCGCCCGGCCCTACGAGTACCGCGCCCTGCGCCTGCTCAAGCAGGTACAGCAGCAAACCCGCGCCTACGTGAAAAAGGCCGGCTTCACACCCCCGCCCCTGCCCGAATCCTCGCTGCGCCTCACCGGCGAGCTGAAGGGCGCCGCCGCCCCGCGCCTGCAAGCTACAGTGCCCGCCCCGGCCACGCAGCCCACCGTGCGCGCTGCGCTGCGTTGGCTGGCCCTTGCCCAAAGCCGGCCCACGCACCCGGCTCGCCCCGCCGATGCGACCCCGTTGGAGCAGGCCGGCACGGCACTGGCCCAGGCTGCTTTGCAAAAACCCGGCTTGTATCTGCCAGCCCTGCGCGGCCTGCGCCAGCTTGCGGCCGATGCGCGGGCCAGCCGCATTCCCTGCGTTTCCTGCCTGGCATTGGCCCAGCGTGCCCTCACCGACCTGCTGCCGGCACCTGTACCCACAGCTGCCCCCGCCACTACCCCCGACCGACTAAGCCAGCGCTACTTCCGGGAGCTAGGTCAGTAATTAAAAATTATCTACTTATTTGTAAATACAATCTTTTAGCGCATCACCTGGCTTATCCACCGTGTTACCTGCTTCCTACTCACTGCTTATCGCGCTGGCCTGCGGGCTGCTAGCGCTGGGGCTGGCCTGGGCTGCCTGGCATCGCTCCGACCGCCGTCGGCTGGCGGGGCGGCTGGCCGCCAGCCTGGCGGCCCCGTTGGCCTTTTGGCTGATGGCCTACCCGCCGCTGCGCGCCGTACCCGCCGCCAGGGCCGAGGCCATTGTGCTTACCTCTGGCTACCAGCCTGATACCTTAAAACAGCTGCTGCGACGCCTGGGAGCCGGCACGGCAGTTTGGACCTACGGCACCAAGCCGGTGGCTCACTCCAAAGCGCTGGGCAGTCTGCTTACACTCGCTGAGCAGCAGCCCGCCCTGCACCGGCTGCATTTGCTAGGCGAAGGCCTACCGGCAGCCGAGCTTCCCCTGCTGGGCCGGCTACCCGTAGTGTACTACGCGGGGCCGGCCTTCGAGGGTTTTCGGGCAGCTGCCTGGAGCCGGCAGCTTAGCCTGGGCCAGTATGTGGAGGCCGAGGGCAGCGTAGCCGCCACCCAGGCCGGGCCGGCCTGGGTGAGTCTCTGGGCCGAAGGCGCGGGACGCGACTCCGTACGGCTGCCAGCTGGCGCGGGCAGCTTTCACCTCCGCTACCAACCCAAAACAGCCGGACTGGCGCGCTACGAGCTACGATTGCGCCGCAGCGGTCACCTGCAGGCCAGCGAGCCGCTGCCCCTGGAAATAGGCACTACGCCGCTTCCGCCCGTGCTGCTGCTGGCGGCCGTGCCGGGCTTCGAGTTTAAGTTTCTGAAAAATACCCTTGCGGCCGCTGGGCGGGCCGTGGCCCTGCGTACCACCGTTAGCCGGGGGCTGGTGCAAACCGAGGTTCTCAACCAGGCCGCTCAGTCGCTCGACCATCTTACGCCTGCCCTACTTAGCCGCTACGCCGTGGTAGTAGCCGACGCCGCCCCCCTGGCAACGCTCCCTGGTGCCGAAAGCCAGGCCCTGCACGGCGCCATCCGGGAAGGCAGGCTGGGCCTGGTGGTGCTGGCCGATGCTGCGCCCCTGCCAGCAGCTATGCCCGCCCGCGCCGACTTCGTAGTGCAGCCGCTACCCGTAGCCGGGGCTACTTCGCAGCTTCTTAGCTGGCCCGATTCCCCAACCCCGGTACGGGCCATGCAGCCGGCCCAGCTGCGGGCCGGCGCCGCCCGCCCGCTGGTGCTGGCGCACGGCTCGGCACCAGTGGTAGCTGCCCGGCGCTTCGGGCTGGGTGCAGTAGTGGTATCGGTAGTACCCGAAACTTTTCACTGGGCTTTGCAGGGGCAGCAGGCGGCGTATGACTCGTTCTGGAGCCAGCTGCTTACATCCGCCACTCCGCCACCAGCCCCGGCTGCCAGCTGGCAGGTGCTCGACCAGTGGCCCCGGCCGGACCAACCGCTTACCCTACGACTGGCGGGTACGCGGCCGGCTACGTTACCGACCGTGCAGCCACTGGCCGGCGCAGTCCCGGCCGTACAGCTGGCCCTGGTTCAGGATACCCGCTTGCCCGAATGGAGCACCGCCCAATACTGGCCGGGCACGTCTGGTTGGCACCAGGTGCAAGGGCCCCGTGGCACCACGCACAGCTTTTACGTGTACGACCCGGCCGCCTGGCGCGGCCCCGAGCTAACCGCCCGGCAGCAGGCGCTGGCTGCCCGCACTACGCAATTGGGCTTGCCGCAGGTAGCCTCCACGGTTACCACGGTGCGGCAGCCGTGGCCGGCAGGTTGGTTTTTCGGGCTTTTCCTGCTGGCCGCGGGCTTTTTATGGCTGGAGGAGAAATTATAAATTTTTAGCTGATAAGTTATTTTTATATCGACGACTTAAAATAAGCCATCTTTTTTACGCGCCACGCAACCGCTGTAGCTCGCCACCGGTCATGCCCTAAACGCTGCCACTATAGGGTCAGCCGTCGATTAGTATTGGGTATGGCTGCTGCTACTGCTGTTATTTCTGAAGCCTTGCTGGTGGCGTGCCGCCGGGGCGATGAAGCGGCCCAGCTGCGGCTCTACAACCAGCTGGCCTATGGGCTGATGGGCGTATGCCTGCGCTACTGCCCCAATCGGGCAGAGGCAGAGGATGCCCTGCAAAATACATTTGTCAAACTCTTTACCCGGCTCGACCAATACCGGGGAGAAGGACCTTTTGAAGCTTGGGCGCGACGTATTGCCGTGCACACTTCTCTGCACGCCATGGAGCAGCATCGCCTGCGCCACCCGGCCAGCCCCAGCGCCGCCGACCTAGAGGAGCATGCTGCTGCCTTACCCAGCCCCGACCCTTCGGCTCTTGACCAGCTAGCTGCTGCCGACTTGCTCCAGCACTTGGCCTCCCTCCCTCCCGGCTACCGAGCCGTGCTCAATCTCTATGCCATTGAAGGTTACTCTCACGCCGAAATAGCGCAGCTACTAGGCATAGCGGAAGGCACGAGCAAGTCGCAGCTGGCCCGCTCCCGCCAGCTACTGGCGCAACGCCTGCACCTGGCCAAACCTAAGCTCTGTCAATCATGAAGGATACGCCTACTCCACCTCCCGACGAGGCTAACGACCCGTTACTAATTGCGCTGCGGCAGCGCCTGGAGGCCTACGGCGCCCCCCACCACCTGGTGCGTGGGCAAGCATCCGGCAGCGTCTGCCGGGGAGGCCCTGGTGGCGCCGGCCGAGTCACCTGCTACCACTACTAGCGCTGCTGGGCATTGTGCTGACGGGCACCTTATACAGCACTTGGCGTGCAGCATCTAAACTCCACCCACACGCTGTTTCAGCAATCGGCCCGGCGGTTTCGCTCCCCAGCCCGGCAACTATGACCGGCGAGGCAACGGTGCGCCCTGACCGTCCGGCGCTGCCTCTTATGGGGACTATAAGCGCAGCCAATCGGCTGGCCCAGCCAGTTGATGTAAGTTCTCAGGTACTTGGGACACCTCATTCGTCCCAAATTTTAGTTCACTCAGGCGGCCCTGCCATCTTCAATCATCCAGCAGCCCTCACTGCTACCGACCAAGTAGGAAAACAGGTGGCCGCCCTTGTAGCCGCATCTAGGCACCGCCCTCCGCCCCGCTCAGACTTCGCAACGGCTGCCCAACATACTGCCCTAAAAGGCCGGGAGCCGAGCAGGCTTACCCAACAACAGTCGCTTAGACGAAAAAAGATACACCAGGTAGCGCTGGTTACCGGCGTGAACCGGCAGCCTACGGCGCGGGGTGCCGGTGCGCTGACCGCCGACGACTTAGCCCGGCAAGGTGGGGCTCTATCGCTATCCCCTTCTCAGCCGCAACGCCAAAACAGACGGGCAACTACCAACCTAGCGCGAGCCCGACCAACTCCCAGGAAACTGCTGAAACCCGCCTTATTAATTGCTGATAACGAGCATTCTGCATCAGCAAAATATATTGCCAGCCGCTCCCGTTCGCACGGCCCGGCAACATCGACTACTGTGCATCGGCGCAGCGGCTTTTCGGAGTCTCAGGGCCAAGACCAGATAGCTGGCCAGCATCCCGTTGCTTACTCCAACCAGATAAAACCGGTAGCTGCCCCGCGCAGTGAGAGCATAGCCACGCTAAATGCGCGGGCCACGCTTATCACTTTAACGGCGCTGGCACCCCTACCCACCGCGCCGACTGCCCGGCCCGATTCAACACCGGCGCTGTACCCGCTGGCCCGGCGCTGGGCGCTCCTGGCCTTGGCGGGGCCCACGCTCAGCTACCGCACCATCGGCCCGGCCCCACACCCTACCACAGGCTATCCCGATTTTGCGCATTTGGAGCGACCCTCCGTGGGCTTGGGAGCCCAAGTGCAGGTACGACGCGTATTATCAGGCCGCTGGGCACTGGCTGTGGGCATGGGCTATCACGAATACGCCACTCACCTGGCCCTGCAGCAAGGCGACTCGGTGGGTGCCACTCACCTTAGTCTACGCGATACCTACCGCCTGCTGACATTGCCCGTGCAGCTGAGCTATGCGCTGGGTGCGCCGCGTGGCCGCCTAGCCAAGGCCCTACTCTTCGGGGCCGAAGTAGGCTGGTACCGCGGGGGCCGCAGCACCGAGGGTAGCAGCTGCGGCTGCCAGCAGCAGACCTATTCTGCTACCGATAGCCTCTATGCAGCTTACAGCCTGGCCTTGAGCCTGGGATTGGACTTGCGCTACCGCATCGGCGGCCGGGCTTCGCGCTGGCAGTGGGTGGTGCAGCCCACCGGGCGCTACATCCTTACGCCCTTTGTAAAGCCCAATTCGTCGGGATTTTCTCAACGACAGCCTTTCAGCCTAGGTATTCTGACAGGCCTTTCCTGGGATATCCGCTAAGACTAAACGACTATGGACTGTAAGTCCATAGGTTTGGTTTGCGAATGAAATTCGCTGGTTTCGGCTAAAGCCGACTGAAAGCCCCCCACTACAAGTGGGCTATTCCAGAATAAAATTCTCGTCCCCATTGGGCTGGTCTTTGTGATGGTTCAAGTACGCTTCCAATAGCTCGTCCGTGATGTTCCCCACGCTCCAGGCACCATAGCCAATGCCCCAGAAATGACCGCCCCAGTACCGGCGCTTCAACTCGGGAAACTCTTGCAGCAACAACTTAGCACTGCGCCCTTTCAGCCGGCGCATCAACTCGCTCAGCGCTAGCGAAGGCGGATACGAGACATGCAAATGAATATGGTCCTTGCTTACTACCCCTTTCAAAATGCGTACATCCAACGCATTACACGTTTGACGCAACAGGTCTCGGCAGCGCAGTTGTACATCACCCGTCAGCACCTGATAGCGGTATTTGGTGCTCCACACCAGATGCACTTCCAGCTTGTGAACCGAATGGCTGCCTGTTCGCTGCTTCATCTTACAAAGCTACCAAGCGCCTAGAAGTGAGTAGCAACTAAAGTCTTGCCCTAAAGGGCATAGCTTTAACTAGCGTGCTTGAAAAGTAAAGTGTATACACTGCTCGCCTCCTTTTCACATTAATCATCTACTTACTATGAACCGATACCTGGCTTTATTCAATGTAGCTGGCCTGTTATTAATGCTCGGCTGCCGCAAAGATGATATAGTGAACTGCCCAACTAAAGTGCTGCCCACCCCACCGCCAACCAGCAATCTTTCGCTGGCCGAATTTACGCGGCGCAATAGCGTGCCGGTGCAGACTTTTTCGCTACTGCTTGACCGTGCCCAAATACTTACAACCAGTGGCGGTGCCAGCATCAGCTTTCCGGGCCGCAGCTTCAAGGTGTATTATAAAGACTCTCTGGCCCTGGGCAATGGCCAAGTCCGGTTACGCGAAATCTATTCAGTAGCCGATATGCTGCTAACAAATATGCCTACCACCCTGCCACATCAGGGCGATATGCTGGTATCAGGAGGTGAGTTTAACATTCAGGTGCGTAGCAATGGCATTCGCCTACGGCTGCTGGCAGATAGTTCTGTGAAGGTAAAAGCACCGATGCCTACGGGCCAGGACACCACTCGGCAATATGTATGGAAGCAGCTGGCTACCAAGGCACCAAGTGATACTGTGGGCTGGCAACTGGCGAGCCCGCAACGGGTACAAAGCCTACCTGGCCTCTACCGGGCCTTGGTGCCGCTGGATTCCATTAGCTGGTGGAATATCGACCAGATTTGGCACGCTTACCGCGTGGCCAGCTCTGTACCTGTTACGGTCGTTACGCCGCTGAATCCGCTTACCGAAACCCGCGTGTTTTTGCGGCCGGTGGGCTTCAACGGTCTGTTGCGCATGGCCCCCGCCGATGCCACCGGCACTCGCTGGACGCGCAATATTCCTACCGGCGCTGATATGATAGTCGCAGTTCTTCAGTCAGCTGGCGGCCAATTGTACTATGGCACCCAGCGCATCACCATCGGGCCTGGGCTGGTCATAACTCCCACTCTCACAGCTGTGTCAGAACAAGAAGCCGTGCGGCTTATCCGGCAACTATAACTTCAATGTAGTTATTATTTAATATTATAAATAATAATATTTTTTTATTTCAAATCTCATATTCAATCACGTTCCCATGAGAATAACTCCTTTTCTGTACGCCGCTAAGTATTGGGCTTTACTCGCAATGCTTACCCTAGTCACAGGCCCAGCACAGGCCCAATATGCGAGTGTTGATACTTACATTATAGGTGCCACCGTCAGTAATGTAGCCGTAGGCGACTTAAATGGCGATGGCAACCTCGATATTGTCACAACCAGTCGTGGCATTCAGGTACTATTTGGGCAAGCCAACGGCAAATTTGATGCTCCCCGCACCTACGATGCTACCCTAGGTGGCAGAATAGCCTTAGGCGATGTAAATGGCGACGGCCGCCTTGATATTGTAACTTGCCAATATGGTAGTATGGCCGGCGGGATGGTTAGCATATTACTTGGGCAGGGCGGCGACAATTTCAGCTCCACTACTTCCTACCTAATTGGTGCTTTAAACCACCCCGTATGGATAGCGCTGGGCGATGTAAATGGCGACGGGCACCTTGATATCGTAACTGCTAATTATGAAAATGATACGGTTAGCGTATTAGCAGGGCAAGCGGGCGGTGGTTTCGCTACTGCCAGCTATTACGTTGGAGTAAGTGGAGGTAAGCCTTATTGTGTCGCCTTGGGCGATATGAACGGCGATGGGCTTCTCGACATCGTAACAACCAATGAGTTGGCCAATACAGTCAGCGTTCTGCTGGCAAGTGGCGGCTCAGGCTTTGCTCCGGCCAAAATCTACCCTACTGGTGCAGCAAGCAATCCTTACGGAAACGCTCAGCAATTAGCATTAGGCGACGTGAACAAGGATGGTCGCCTGGACATTGTTATAAATAATAGTTATAATGTTAGTGTTTTAATCGGAGAAGCTAATGGAAATTTAGCACCCTTTATTCCCTACTCCATTGGCAATCACAGCAATACTTCGTATGCAGTGCAATTAGGCGATATGAATGGCGATGGGTACCTGGATATCGTAACGAGCAGCGATACCAATGTGGATATCCTGCTGGGCCAAGCCGGGGGAGGTTTTGCAGCCGTTCAAAATTTTTCTCGCGGCAACTTCTTAAGCGATGATTGCGAAACCCTGGCGCTGGGCGACCTGAACGGGGATGGCCAACTCGACATTGTGACAGCCAATGGGATGGGAAACACTATCAGCGTACTGCTGAGTACGAAAGCTGTACTGGCGACTACCCAACCTGGCTCAGCTTTAGTGGAGGCCCAGGCAGTACTCTTCCCAAACCCAGTAGCTGGCAGCACAAACCTGGCTTTCACCCTGGGCAAAGCCGCTCATGTCGAGTTGATTATAACCGACGCCCTTGGTCGCACCATCGATACCATTAAAGCTGGGCTACTGCCGGCTGGCCAGCAAAACATCCGTTGGAATCGGCAGCGCCAGGCAGCGGGTATTTATTTCTTCAGCCTTCGCTTTGATGGCCAGCCGGCCGGCACTCGCAGGGGTGTGCTAGCAGAATAAAAAGTTGACCAAGCGTTGTAAGCCCCTATTTGTAGGGGGCGCACCGGATGCAGTGGCCGTGTAGCCCATTCAGAATTTTTAAGTTTTTAAATTCTATTACCTCCCATTCTTAGCCATATGCTACCACTTTTAGCTCGCTTAACCCGCACTTGCAAAAGCCTCGTAACAGGTATTTTACTTGCGGTCACTTTGGTTATGCCCGCAGCAGCCCAAACTATTTATGGGCTTGAATTCAGCTACGGCACTGCTATAAGTAGTCTGCTGTATTTCACTGCTGCCGACCCAGGCACCATTCGGGCCCGAACGGCTATTACGGGGCTCACCAGTGGCGAACTGCCGGTTGGGCTTGATTTTCGGCCTGCCACTGGCGAACTGTATTGCCTCGGCTACAATTTTACGACGCAAATGGGACAGCTATACGTGCTGAACCTGACTACCGCCGTGGCTACGCCCGTGGGACTGGCAGCGGTTTCTCTTCCCCTGGGCACAGGCAACCCACCATTTAGTACTTTCCACACGCCTCCCCCCTAGGCTTCGATTTCGACCCTGTTACTGACCGCGTGCGCGTGTGCAGCGCTCTTACCCAAGCTAATATTTGTCTGAACCCCGCCACAAGTCGCGTAGTGGCTACCGATGCCACCCTGGCATACGCCGCCACCGACGCTTATGCCGGCACCCTGCCGGGGGTAGGTACCCTTGCCTATACCGGTAGTACTACTAGCATCTTATATGCGATAGATGAGAATAGTAACCACTTGCTTACCCTCGACGCCCCTAGCAATGGTATAGTGCGCTCTTTATCAGCTACCCCTACATTCAGCAACGATTTTCCTTCCAGCCGCAACACAGACCTCGACTTCTACTATGACCCCGTTACCCAGACCAACATCGGCTATTTCACCAAGTCAGCCGCTGACCCAGCCAGTGGCTTTGCCACCTTATCCGTACTAAATCCTGCTACGGGTATAGTCCAAAACACTAACTGGATAGGTCCCAACGGCGGCGATTATGAAGTGCGCGATATTGCGGTGCAACCCGCAGCCACGGCCTTGGCTACGCATCCTGCCACGCTGACTATTGCCCTGACTCTCGCGCCTAACCCATTGACCTCCAATGCTCAGCTCCGCTTCACCCTGCTTCACGCCACCCACGTTGACCTAGTCGTGACCGATGCCTTAGGACGCCTTGCCGGTCGGGTTGATGCAGGCCTGCAGCCCGCAGGCACTCAAGTTATTAGCTGGCACCGCCAAGACCAGGCTGGTGGCGTTTACTTCTTTACTCTGCGCTTTGACGGCCATACAGCCGGCACCGTTAAAGCAGTGCTTATGGAGTAAGCCTTAGCAGTAGCTAACCAATTGTATACCAGAAGGGCCCAAAGCCAAACGGCACCCGCGATGCGCGGGTGCCGTTTGGCTTGTTAAATAAGGTAAAAGCGTTACTAATACGCCCGGGCAAACCACGCCCGGCGCGGGCTGGGCCGGCCGGTCACGATGCACACGCCTTCCTCATCGGGCTCGTTGAGGGGCAGGCAGCGCACGGTGGCCTTGGTTTCTTCCTTGATGCGCTCTTCGGTTTCGGACGTGCCGTCGTAGTGGGCTACTACAAAGCCGCCTTCGCCATCAAGCACGGCCTTAAACTCGTCGTAGGTTTCGACACGGGTGGTGTGCCGGGCGCGATACTGCTGCGCCCTAGAATATATGTTAAGCTGAATATCATTCAGCAGGCGGTCCACACTGTCCACTACGTCGGCCAAAGGCAGCTGGAGCTTTTCTTTCGTGTCGCGGCGGGCGGCTTCTACGGTGCCGGCGTCGAGGTCGCGCGCGCCGATGGCCAGGCGCACGGGTACGCCCTTCATCTCCCACTCGGCAAACTTGAAGCCGGGGCGCTCGGTGTCGCGGCCATCTACTTTTACCGAGATGCCGCGCTGGGCCAGCCCCTGCTGAATGGGCCGGATGCGCTCGAGGAGCGCGTCCAATTCGCCGGTCTTATAAATCGGAATAATAACCACCTGAATTGGGGCCAGCCTGGGCGGCAGCACCAGGCCCTCGTCGTCGGAGTGGGCCATCACGAGCGCGCCCATCAGGCGGGTGCTTACGCCCCAGCTGGTGCCCCACACGTGCTCACGCACGCCCTCCTTGTTGGCAAACTGCACGTCGAAGGCCTTGGCGAAGTTCTGGCCCAGAAAGTGGCTGGTGCCGGCCTGCAGCGCCTTGCCATCCTGCATCAGCGCCTCAATGCAATAGGTGTCTTCGGCGCCGGCAAAGCGCTCGTTGGGCGTTTTTACGCCCTTCACCACGGGCAGGGCCATGTGCTCCTCGGCAAACTCGGCGTACACGTCGAGCATCTGGCGCGTTTCGGCCACGGCTTCGGTGGCGGTGGCGTGGGCGGTGTGGCCCTCCTGCCACAAAAACTCGGCCGTGCGCAGAAACAGCCGCGTGCGCATCTCCCAGCGCACCACGTTGGCCCACTGGTTGATGAGCAGCGGCAGGTCGCGGTAGCTCTGAATCCAGTTTTTATACGTGCTCCAGATAATAGCCTCCGAAGTGGGGCGCACAATCAGCTCTTCTTCGAGCTTGGCGTTGGGGTCGACGCGCAGCTTGCCCGGCCGGTCGGGGTCGGTCTGGAGGCGGTAGTGCGTCACCACGGCGCACTCCTTGGCGAAGCCCTCCGCATTTTTTTCTTCGGCCTCGAATAAGCTCTTGGGTACGAACAGCGGGAAGTAAGCGTTCTCGTGCCCGGTGCGCTTAAACATGTCGTCGAGCTGGCGCTGCATCTTCTCCCAAATGGCGTAGCCATAGGGCTTAATGACCATGCAGCCGCGCACGGCGGAATTTTCGGCCAGGCCGGCGCGCTTCACCAGTTCGTTGTACCAGGCCGAATAATCTTCCTGGCGGGTAGGCAACTTTTTACTCATATGACAGTCTAAAAACCAGTTTTCGGCTCCGGCTACAAGCCAGACGATTCTGGTATAGGTTTTGTGACAGTAACTTTAACTTAAACGGCACCGTTTTGGGGCGAAATTACGTTATAGTAGTGCGCGCCGACGCGAATGTTGTAGCTTTAAGCACTTGTTTTCAGACCAGGCCATCCGGCTGGTCTTCACTTAGCTTCCATTCGCGAGGACTTTATTTTACTAACTCATTCAGCAGCTCGCTGATTTCTCATTTTTTCAGTCATGAAAAACCTGCTCACCGCTACTTTGCCGGCTTTGGCGCTGCTCGCTTTGGGCGGGTGCGCCACGTCCGGGGCGCTGACGAACTCCACCGAGAACGACGGCGTCTATTATTCTTCTAAAGACCGCACGACGCCCGTAAGCTCGTCGAATTCGGTCTATAGTGGCAATGGCACTACGCCGGCTACCGCTACCCAGGCGCCCGCTAATGTAGCCACCACGGAAGATGCCAACCCGGACTACCAGGGCGGCACCCAGCAAAGCGCCAGTACCGCTGGCACTGACTACTATAGCAACAACTACTCGTCGTACAACGCCAGCGGCTTTGGCCAGCCTTATACCGGACCGGGCGTAAGCTCCTACAACTACACGCCGAGCTGGTCGGTGTCGCCCTCGTTCTACGGCTCGCCCTTCGGCTACGGCATGGGGCTGAGCATCGGCTACGGCTCGCCCTTCGGCTACGGGTATTCGCCCTTCGGCTTTGGGGGTTATCCCTACGGCGGGTTCTACGACCCGTTTTACTCGCCGTTTGGCTACGGGATAGGCATGGGCTTTGGGTTTGGTTACGGCTACCCCTTTGGCTATGGCTATCCGTATGGCTACGGCCGGTATGGCTACAGTGACTTCGGCTACGGCTATAGCCGGGCAGCAGTTTACCCAGGTGCCGTGGGTGTCAACTCTGGCTTGGTAGGGCACCGCAGCATGCGGGGCGGCTCGGTCCTGAACGGGGTGGCCCTACCTCTACTACGGTTAACGGTGCTACCGGCGGGGGCGGCTGGCGCAATGCCGGCGTTTACTCCACGGGTGGCGCGGTAGGGCCGGGCACTACGGTTAATGGCGCTACTGGCCAGCCGGCCGGCATGACTATGCCCACGCGCCGCGATGGCGGCGGAGGCGGCAACGTAGTAGGTCAGCCTACCTACTCGACGCCGGGCGCCACGGCCAGCCGGCCGAATGCAGTTGCTCCGCAGGGGCAGAGCACGGCGCGACGCGGCTTTTTCAGCGGCTTCTTTGGGAACAACAGTGCCGCAACGGCGGGCAGCGTTCGGCCGGCTGCAACTCCCAGCACGGGCCAGCCAGCCATGCAGGGCCGCGGCTTTGGTGGTCAGCCGCAATACAATACCGGTGGCCAGCCGAGTCGCAGCTACAGCCAGCCTAGCTACAGCCCCAGCCGCAGCTTCGGTGGTGGCGGGTATGGCGGCGGTGGCGGTCGCAGTTTTGGGGGCGGTGGAGGCGGCGGTCGCCGGGGTGGCCGCTAGGGCCATTCGCTTACTCAGACATAGTATTATATAGTCACAGCTTGATTTATCCGAGCCGGTCCCTCGGACCGGCTCTTTTTTGCCCCAATTTTTTCTGTATGAAGCACGTATTTAGGAGCCTGGCTACGGTGCTGGGCAGTTTTCTGGGTCTAGCCTATTCGGCGCAGGCACAAGGCAGCTACGTAGACGACGCGCTTTTATACTCGCGCCAGGGGCCCGCCGGTACTGCCAGGGTGCTGGGCTGGGAGGGGCCAATGTCTCGCTGGGAAGTGACTTCAGCAACCTGAGCAGCAACCCGGCAGGCCTCGGCTTTTTCACGAAGTCGGAGGTGAGCTTTACACCCGGCGTGGGCTTTGGCAGCGCCAACTCGGCCCCATTGCCAATGCCGCCAACACGGGCAACCTGGCCGCGCTCAACCAGACGGCCAATAGCTTCCACGTAGCCAGCCTGGGCGTAGTATTCGCCAACCGGCGGTCCGACACTGACAATAGCAGTGACTGGCGCGGTGGCTCATTTGCCCTGGGCTTTACCCGGCTGGCCGATTTCAACCAGGCGTTGAGCTACCAGAACCAGACCGACGAGCAGCACTCGTTTATGCAGTATCTGCGCGAGCCGGGTGGCTTTAGCGACTACACGTCGGCGGGCTATCAGAATGCAGTACAGGATATTGCTAACCAGTTTAACAGCGGCAACTACACCGATATAGACGGCCTGGCAGCCGCCGGCTCCCTGACGAGCACCAACACCATCAAAAACCCGGCCGACCCTACTAATCCTTTTTACCAGGTTGTAACGCCCGTGCGCACTGGCCCCGTAACTCAGCGCGAGCAGGTACTCAGCAAAGGCTCCCTTTCGCAGTTCGACCTCGGCTACGGGGCCAACTACCGCGACAAGCTTTACATTGGCGGGGCATCGGCATTGTGTCAATGAACCGTACGCGCACCAGCACCTTCAGTGAGAGCACGAACGGAGGTGAAGACTTCAACTTCGTAGAAACACTGAAAACTACCGGCACGGGCATTAATGCGCGCCTGGGTCTTATTTACCGGGTGGTAGATGCCGTACGCCTCGGAGCCTCGGTACAAACGCCCACGTATATCCACCTCACTGATACATACGGCACTACGCTTACCTCACAGTACTCGCCGCCAAATCAGCCGAACGTATTTTCTACTTCCATCCCAGGCTACGACTACAGCATTACCACGCCCTTCCGGGCCAATGGCGGGGTGACGGTGCTGCTGTCGAAATACGGCTTCCTGACCGGCGATGTGGAGTACCTCAACTACGGCGCCTCGCACTTTAATACCACCGATGGCTCGACCGACCCCTACCTGGATAATAGCAACGCAGTCATTGCCAGCGGCTACCGCAGCGTAGTAAACCTGCGCGTAGGGGCCGAAGGCCGCCTCGATATCTTCCGGGTGCGGGCCGGGTATGCCCGCTATGCCAGCCCCTATGCGGGAACAGCCTCGTACAACCGCGACCAGAATTACTTTACCGGCGGCCTGGGCATTCGCAGCAAAAGTTTCTTTGTGGATGTGGCCGGGGTTTACCTGGCCTACAAAGACCGCTACTCACCCTACACGCTGGTTAGCAATGAGGTAGTGCAGCCTACCCCGGCCCCCGCAACACCGGTCGTACGCGCGGCCCCAGTTATTGCCAGCGACTACAGTCGCTTCACAGTGAGCGTGACGGGGGCCTTACTTTCTAGTCTTTCTTGCCGCCGACCACTAAAAGAGCCCCGACCTAAGCAGGCCGGGGCTCTTTTAGTGGTCGGCGGCTACTGCCCCAGCGCATGCTTGGCTACCCGCACGCGCAGCTGCAAGCCGGCCGTGGTGCCGCTGGGCAGGCTGTATACGTGCAGCAGGCCGTAATAAGGCTTTGCATCAGCAGTGCGAAAGGCATATACCTGGTTGAGTGCCAGGCCCGATACCAACGACAGCGTGCCGCCGGCAAACTGCTGCCGGATGGCAATGGTATCCTGGGTGTTGTCGAAGCCAGTCTTGTCCAGGGCAGTGAGGCGAAAGCGGGTGGCCCGCCGGGCTACGGACCACTTACTCATGCTTAGCTTGAGGGAGGTCTCGTCGGGCGAGGCGAGGCGCTGGCCGTCGGCCAGCAGAATGACATCAATCTGACTCTGCACGGCGGGTTGGGTACGCTGCCCACTACCGAGTAGGCTGGGTACGCAATGCCCGATTTCAGCTCGATAAAACGGCGGGCTCCCGGAGTGTAGGAGGTCGATGGCAGGTTGAGCTGGTAGTCGTGATAAACAGCCGTAGAGTCGCTCCGGCGCACCGACAGCGTAAAGGTGCGCGATGAGGTATTGCCATCTTTATCGGTAGCCGTAAATAGCCAGCGCTCGGTGCCCGAGGTGGTACGCGCCCCGAAAACGGTAGTATACAAGAACTCGGTTGGCGCGCCGGCCGCGGAAGTCAGCGTAGAGTCGAGGTAGGTAATCAGTGAATCTTTGGGCAGGGCGCTGTAGTTGAAACCCAGCACCGTAGAAGGGTAGGCAAAAGGCACCCGGCTTGGCGAATACGCCACCGTAACCTGAAATCTTTTCAGAGTATTGCCGGTGGCAGCCGTGGCGTAGAGGCGCGTGGCCAAGGTATCGCCCGGCACTACCACAGAGCGATTGCCCGATGTAAAGCGATTGGCGCTGATAAAATAGAGCTTGAGCGGGCCGCTGGATTTGGCGCAGCCCACCAGCGCACCACCACTCCCCAGCACCAGCAACAGCCGCCTAAGCAGGCTACGAAAAACTACCATAACAACAAAGGTCGGCAAGCGGGCGCAGTCGTGCCAGCCGCCGGTAGCTGCCCCAACGCTCGGAGGCCGATGCTTATTCCCTGACTGCTGCCAGGCTGGTCAGTTTTTCGGCCCAACCTGCCCTGTTAGTAGTGGCGCGGCCAGCCGTAGCCACCAGGCCGCCGCAGGCGAAAGCCCGGTCGTAATATGCTGCCTGCAACTAGTTTTATTGAAGCTGACCGGCAAGTTCAGCAAGCTATCACCTGGCTTCGGCTACCTTTGGCCCGCAATGGCGCCCGTGTTTTCCCCCACTGTTGTTTTTGAGAATGCTGCCGGCCGGATACTCACCGACCCCGACAAATTTCTGCGCCTGTACTGGAAGCCCAATACCCGCACCCTGGCCGACACCCAGGCCCTGCTGCAGCACCTGACCCGGGCCATGCAGCAATACGGCTGGGGCAAGGTGCTCGGCAATCAGGTTGAGATTCTTCCCTACTCGCCCGAGGAGCAAGCCTGGATTACCACTACCTGGCTGCCGCACGCCGTGCAGCACGCCGGCTACCGCGTGGGTGCCATTCTGGTATCTGCCAATCTGTATGCCCGCCTGGCCACGGCCTACATCACGACCAATGTGCAGGGCCTGGCCATTCGCTTCCGCTCCTTCGATAAGGAAGCCGAGGCCGAAGCCTGGCTCCGGCGCCAGGAATAGCACCGGGCATCAAATATTAAACCTTTCATATATAAACCCCACCTTCCCCACCCAGCTAAGCCAGTTGGGGAAGGTGGGGTTAGTAGACAAACCCCAGCTTTACGAAGCCTGAGTCAGGGCCGGGTAGTCGGTATAGCCCTTGGCGCCGGGCACGTAGAAGGTATCCTTGTCGGCCGGGCGAGGGGCGCGTGCTGCGCAAAGCGCTCCACCAGGTCGGGGTTCGAGATGTAGAGCGTGCCGAAGGCTACGAGGTCGGCGTCGCCATCGGCCAGCACCTTGTTGCCTTTATCCTGGGTCATGCCCGCGTTGATTATTAGCGTTCCACTATATAAGGGGCGGTAGCGCTTGGCGATATGCTGCTCGGCGTACGGAATAGCGCTTACATCGGTAAACGGCTCCGTGAGGTGCAGATACGCCAGACCATAGTCGTTGAGGCGCTTGACGATATAGTCAAACGTTGGGATAGTTTCGGCGTCGAGTGTCATGCCAAACAGGCCGTTGAGCGAGGGGTTGAGGCGAACGCCTACCTGGCCCAGGTCAATACCGGCTACCTTCAGCGCATCGAGCACTTCGAAGAAGAAGCGCGCGCGGTTTTCTATCGTGCCGCCGTACTCGTCAGTGCGGTGGTTGGCAGTGCCGTTGAAAAACTGATGAAACAGGTAGCCGTTGGCCGAGTGAATCTCCATCCCGTCGAAACCCGCCGCCAGCGCATTTTTCGCGGCCTGCACGAAGTCGGCCACGGTTTGCTTGATTTGGGCTACCGTCATGGCCTGGGCTGCCACCGTTTCCTTAAAGCCGGTGGGCGTATATACCTGGCTGTGAGGGTTGAGAGCCGAGGCCGAAAGCGGCAGGCGGCCGTCGAGCAGGTCGGGATGCGAGATGCGCCCCACGTGCCAGAGCTGCACGAATATCTTGCCGCCGTGTGCGTGTACGGCGCTGGTCACCTTCTGCCAGCCCGCCACCTGCTCGGGCGTATAGATGCCGGGCACGTTGATGTAGCCCACGGCGTCGCGACTCACGTAGGTGCCTTCCGACACGATGAGGCCGGCCGAGGCGCGCTGGGTATAATAGTCGACCATCAGGTCGTTGGGCACGTTGCCGGGGTTGTCGGCGCGGCTGCGCGTCATGGGCGCCATCACGACGCGGTTTTTCAAGCTCAGCTTATCGGAGTGGAAAGCCGTCAGGAGCGGTTGCTCAGTCATTGTCGAGGAGAGATAAAAGGTAGAAAAGCTGCCCGTAGGCAAGCGACTACAAACCCTGTAGCTACACGATTTGTTTGCTGCCCCTAGCGCCGCACGGCCCGCACAAAGCGTGGCCGGCCCAGAAAGTCGGCCAGCACGGCCACCTGCTCAAAGGCCGTCGCCGAAAAAAGCGCGGCGGTTTCCGGCCCCAGCCGCTCGTTAATTTCCAGCCAGATACTACCGCCCGGTCGCACCAGTACTGCGGCCAGCCCGGCCAGCCGACGGTAAAAAACCAGTGGGTCGCGGTCGGGCACAAACAAGGCCGTGGCCGGCTCCCAGGCCAGCACGTTTTCGCGCATCAGGGCCCGCTCGCTCTCGCACACGTAGGGGGGTTGCTCACCAGCACATCAAGGCTACCGGGGCCAATGCAGCCGGACTACCATGCAGAATATCAAGCTGCTCGAACTCTACACCGGGGGCGTAGCGGGCGGCATTCTGCCCGGCCACTGCCAGGGCATCGGCCGAGATATCCACGGCCAGCACCTGGGCACCGGGCAGCGCACGGGCCAGCGCGATGGCCAGGCAGCCGCTGCCGGTGCCCACATCGAGCAGGCGCAAGCCCGGCCGGCCGGCATGGGCACGGGCTATCAGCTGCACCAGCTCTTCGGTTTCGGGGCGCGGAATAAGCGTGGCGGGTGTCACGGCCAGCTCCAGGCCCGCGAAGTACGCCGTACCCAGCACGTACTGCACCGGCTCGTGGGCCAGCAGCCGCGCCTGCAGCGCCGGCAGCTGAGCCAGCACCTCGGGCGGCACGGACGCGGCGGCCTGCATGCGGCGCTGCAAGGGCGAATAGCCCAGCAGGTGCTCGGCTACTAGCGCCGCCAGCGCCTGGGCCTCGGGCTCGGGATAAATGGCCCGCAAGGCGGTGGCAAGGCTAGTGGTAAGCTGCTGGGTCGTTGTCATGGCAGCTGCAAAGATGGCGGCCCGGTAGCGAGAGACTGCCAAGCCGCCGACGCTGCTCGTTAGTAGTTGCTCATCGCCAGCTGCTTACTGTGCGCTGGCTAGTTTTCTTTGTTAGTCAGCTTCTTATCTACCCCGAGCCACGAATAACAACCGCCGAATAGCGAACAACAGGCGGCCGGCGAATAGCTTTACGCCAGCAACCCGCGCTGCCCCTGCCCTATGCCTGTGCCCGATGACTCGCTTTTTATGCGCCGCGCCCTCGACCTGGCGGCGCTTGGCCTGGGCTACACGCGCCCCAACCCGATGGTAGGCTGCGTAGTAGTAGGCCCGGATAATACTATTCTGGGCGAAGGCTTTCACCAGCAGTACGGCGGCCCCCATGCCGAGGTAAATGCGCTGGCCAGCGTGGGCGACCAGGCGCTGCTGCGCCAAAGCCGGGTATTTGTGACCCTGGAGCCCTGCGCGCATCACGGCAAAACGCCCCCCTGTGCCGACCTGCTCATCGCCAAAGGCGTACCCGAGGTTATTGTCTGCAACGACGACCCCAACCCCCTGGTGGCCGGCCGGGGCCTCGATAAGCTTCGCGCCGCCGGTGTGCGCGTGAGCACCGGCCTGCTGGCCGAGGCCGGCCGCCAGCTCAATCGGCGCTTCTTTACGTTCCAGGAGAAAAAGCGCCCCTACCTGGTGCTGAAATGGGCCGAGTCGGCCGATGGCTTTTTGGCAGGGCCCCACTTCCAGCAAGTGCAGATAAGCGGCCCCCAGGCCCAGCTGCTGACGCATAAATGGCGCACCGACGAGGCCGCTATTCTGGTGGGCACCCGTACCGCCCTGCACGACAACCCCCACCTGAGCGCCCGCGATTGGCCCGGCCCCCAGCCCACGCGCATTGTACTTGACAAAAACCTGGCGCTGCCCCCACCCACCATGTGCTCGACGGCTCTCAGCCTACCCTCATCTACACGCATCGCACCCGCTCCGGCACGCCCAACCTCGACTACGTAACGCTACCCTTTACCGCTGCCGGCGAGGCGCCCTCGCCCGACCTGCTGCCCGCCGTGCTGGCCGACCTGCACGCCCGTGGTATTCAGTCGGTGCTGGTCGAAGGCGGCCCGACTGTGCTTACGGCCCTGCTCAACAGTAACGTGTGGGACGAAATCCGCATCTTCCGCAGCCCGAAGCGGCTGGAGCGCGGGGTAGCTGCCCCGCGTATGGGCCTACGCGGCTGGCACAGCCGCGAGAAAGTAGGTCCCGATGACTTGTTTACCTACGTAAATAACTAAAGAATAATCATTTGCACTGGGCTGCCTCAAATTACCAGCCACAATCAAGAAGCCACGTAAAATATAGTTTTAAATATATATTTTGTGTGGCTTCTTGATTGTCGTTAGGCCAGTTTAGCGGCCAAACAGGCCGCCGAGCAGCCCACCGAGGCCACTACCCATGATGCCGCCGCCCCCGCGCTGGCGGGCTGCGAGTTTGGCTGCCCGCCCAGGCCGCCCAGCACCGACATAATGGAGCCGAGGCCGCTGCCGCCCATCGAGCCCTGCTGCGGGTATTGGCTGGCCTGGCTGTTGCCGCCGCCAAACAGGCCGCCCAGCATCCCGCCGCCGAGCAGGCCGCCCAACATACCGCCCAGCGAGCCTTGTCCCCCAGGTTGCCCATTGCACCGCCCAGCAGGCCGCCCAGGGTGCCGCTCGGCTGGCCCTGGCTGGTGCCCCCGCCGCCAATTACCCGCGAAATGACCATAGGGGCCACCACGCCGAGCAAGCCAGCCATCAGGGCGTTTTTGGGAATACCTACGCTGCTCAGCTTGTCGCCTAGGCCGCTTAGGAAGCCCTGCTTACTGGGGTCCTGAGGGTCGTGCGGCACACTTGCGGCCTGGTCCACTACGTTTTCGAGGGCCTGCTTCTGGTCAGGATTTACGCCCAGGTAAGCCGCCATTTTGCCCACCATCTCTTCTTCACCGGGCGAGTACGTGCCATCGACGCGGGCAAAGCTGATAAGGTCGGTCACGAGGGAGTAGCGCAGGTCGCTGCTCTTAAGCTGGTCGAGGCTCTGCTGCACCGTCTGGTTATTTGGGTCTTGTGCGGCCTGAAGCACCTGCTGAGCCGAGCCGGCCGATAAGCCGGCCTGCTGGGTCAGATGCTGCAAAAACTCTATTTGGGTTGGGGTTGCCTGGCGGTCGGCCGTGGCCAGCGAAGCAATAGCCGAGAGATAAGCCGTTTTTTCAGGCTCCGAATAGTTTTGAAGCAGCTGCGTTTCCATGAAAGAAAAGAATTTGAGAGGTAAAAGAAGAAAGAAAGCTTCTGCCTATCGGCAGAAGCCCGGCCATGCTAACGGCTACGCGCCCGTAGCGTTGCCGAATACCGACTGCTGGGCCATACCAGTACATTTTTTATTTTTTTATGGCTGATTGCTAATTTTTTACCCCTGCCAGCTAGCCTGACTGCCCACTTTTTTTAGCGCCGGGTTTGGTCAATCCAAAAAAGTCCCCCATCTTTGTACTCCCAAACGGGCACAACCACTCGGGAGATTAGCTCAGCTGGTTCAGAGCATCTGCCTTACAAGCAGAGGGTCACTGGTTCGAACCCAGTATCTCCCACATTGATTAACAGCCACTTAGTAGCAATACTAGGTGGCTGTTTTGCTTTTGGTTTAAACGCTGGTTTAAACAAGTACTTGCGAAGTATAGTCGGGCAGCCTACGCCATGTGTGTCACGCTACATAACGGGCCTTATTTCGTATCTTCGCCTATCAGGGATTTAGTTGCCAGCTTGCCCCGGTGTACGGGTCGGTCTGCCTACGGGTGGGCCGACCCTTTTTATTTTAGGTGTGCCAAAAGTGAGGTGTGCCAAAAATGGCACAGTGGCACAGTGGCACACTTGAACAGGGGTAAGCGGGAGTTTAGCCGTAACTTGTAGGGAGAGGCAACTGCTACCTAAACCCCTACCCAATGGCCGAAATATCGGGCGAAAATCTAGTCCCAGGCATCCACCAAGGCGCGGCTTACGTGCTCGGCAACCATGCCCCTAATGCCTTGGCGCTGTTGGCCCAGGGGCAGCGGGTGCGGGAGTTGGCCGCCCAAAAGACCGCCCACCTCAAACAGCAGCAGGCCGAAAAGATTGGCAAAGACTTGCGCGAGGATTTGCAGTACAAGACCACAACCGGCCAGCCCTTTCAGGAGCGCTTTGACGAAGAAACAAAGGGTCTTATTAACCAGCTAGCCGATAGCTACAAACTGGAAAAGGCTGGCACGCTCGACCGTGTTGAGGGTGCTCGTCAGCGGGCCACCCTGCTCAACAATACGGAGAAGCTGCGCATTCACGGCGTAGAGAAAACCAAGCTGTTGAGCGAGCGCCTGGCTCAGATTCACGCTGACCCCACGCGTGATTACACCAATTACAGCACGGCGCTTGGGCACTCGCTCATTGGCGCTGACGGGAAAAAGGTACTGGCTACCGACTACGACCCAAATGTTGCGTTGCCTGCCCTTGACAATGACCCCACTACCTACAAGGAGGACAAGGTAGTGGCCAAAGCCCTGCACGACGTAGTTCCCAAGATTACACAACGGGTAGCGCAGGCGGGCGGGCTCGGTGGGGTACATAACACCGACCAGGTAAGCGGGCAGCTCATCCGTATGAAGGACGGGAAACCTGTTTACAATGCTGATGGATCCCCGCAGCTCAATTTAGACGGGGGCGCGGCCCAACTACTCGACCAGGGCCCGGTAAAGGTGCTGGCTGATGCGCGGGAGGCCGCTTACAATAAGCAGCGCGAAGAGCGCGAAGCGGCCCGGCTCACGGACCCCAGCCTGCCCGCCCTCCCCAAGATTAGCCGCAACGGGCACCTCTCGATGATGTTTGGCCCCAGGCCGCCTATTCGCAAAGCCACGAGGAAGCCCTAAACCCACGCCCCCCGCAACCTCACGCTGTAAAAGCCAACCCGAACGAGGTACTAGCTACGCCCGCCGTTGGCTCGCAGCTCTCGCACTATGAGCAACCCGGCCAGCAGCCTAACCTAATGGCCCGCACGTTCGGCGCTAAGCCAGGACTGCCCACGCTTGTACCTAACCACTACCCCACCGTAGGGGAATCCTTTGGCAGCGCCCGTCAGCCCTACGCGCAGGTAATGGTAGACAACCACCTGGCCGAAGTAGTAGGGCAGGATGGCAAACCTACCCACATTTCGACGGCCGCTCCTAATGGCAAGGTGCCAATGCAACTCACCAGCCGGGATTACTCGCTGTATGTGAACGGCAAGCGTCTTGGCCGCGAGCAGCCCTATACAACCGACCGCGAAGCTTACCAGGACTTACTGCGCAATATTGCGGAGCTGACTCCGGAGCAAGCCAGGAAGGCCGAACTACGGGCCGAATACCGTGGGGCGGTAGTAGATAAGGTGAAAACGGCCGGGGACGGGGTAAGCGGTAAACCCACTCCTGTCGGTGTTGACTTTAACGGCCGGCCCACTTATGACAACGGCATTACGGAGAAGCGCTACAGCGTCATTGTTCCGGCCAGCCAATACGCCGACCAGCAGCTAGTACGGGCAGCCGGAGGAAGTACAACCCACGCAAGCCCACGGCCGACCAGCAGGCGGCTATAGAGGCCCTGACCCGCAAAGGGGCCGGGTAATTAATCCCTACGCCCAGCCTAGCCCACCGCCAGCAGCCCATAAACCTAAAGCTATCGGGGTAGACTTCGGCACTCACAAGGCCCCGGCTCGCCGTGGTATAGCTACCGGTATAGATTGGGGCAGCAAACGATAGCGGCTCACTAATTATGTCAAAGAGTTGTAAGACGCTCTAACGATGCACTAAAGCCAGTGTTGACCGGCAGGTAGCCGTGTCGCGGTGTGTGAGACGCTCCCGAGATTAGTTAGCTTTGAGCAGTTTCTATCAGGAAGACTGCTAACTAATGACAACTGAAACCCGCACCTTCGTCGGTCAAACCGGCACGATGGCTTTTGATGGCTATGCCGGCTTCCGCCTTGGCCAAAACTACCAGCTCCGCTTTACCGATGTAGCCGGCGGGCAAATAAGTATCGAGTTGGACCACGCCCCAGATGCGCACGTCGTCGCCGTCGTGAATCCGGTAGGGCTTATAGGCGGGGTTAGCCGGCATTAGCCACCAATGGCCCTCATGTAGCTCTAACTTCTTTACCGTGCAGTCGCCGCCCACCACGGCTACTACGACGTGGCCGCTGTCGGCTTCCCGGTGCTTATCCACGGCCAGTAGGTCACCATTATGTATCTCGGTCCCAGCCATACTCTCTCCCGTTACACGCACCAGGTAGGTCGCCTCGGGGTGACGAAAGAGCAGTTTGTTTAAGTCGAACAGCTCATCGACGTAGTCATCGGCCGGGGATGGGAAGCCGGCCGGCACCAGGCAGGAGAAAACGGGCAAAAGCGAGGGCCCAAGAGGCTCGGGCACGGGGATAAGTTCGACGTCGTACATAAGCGCGGGACAGAGGCGTAAAGCGCAAAAGTAAACGGCTACTAACTTAATTAGTCCAGCTATTGGCTAATTGAGTTAGCAAAATGCTATGAGTGTCAGCCTTAAAATCTTTTTAGTGTTCTGTTTAGCAGCAGTGCTAGACGCTGCTGCCTGCTAACCCGACGCGACTTAACCAAAAATGGTACAGTGGCACGCTTGAACAGGTGGGTTTGCCCCCTATGCCGTAACTTGTGGCTACTACTCTACCTCCCCAACCAGTCAGCTTTTACCCACTTTTTCCTGACTGCCCATGCCCTTCGGAGGCTCACTTTTACTCGGTGCTGTAGCCGCTGCCCCTAAACTCTACGCGGCCTACAAGCAGAACCGCGCCGCAGCTAATCTCAAACTTCAGGACACGACCCCGGCCGCGTTCCGCGAAAAGGCCGCCCTCGACCGGCAGGCAGCCGCCAGTGGCGTGATGCCCGGCCAGAACGCGGCCCAAACGCGCCTCGCGGGCGTGCAGGCCGGGGCATTGCAGGCCGCCCGCCTCGGGGCTGCTTCGAGCGGCGACCTGCTGGCAGCCGCCGGAGCCGCCGATGCCCGCCGCCAGGCCGGGGAGCAGCAGCTTAGCACCCAGGCAGCCCAATACGGCATCCAGGCGCAGCACGTCGTGGGGGCTGACCTGACGCAGCAGGCCGCCTACCAGAAGAACGACCTCGATACCTACAACCGCACCAAGGCTGCCCTTACGCAAGGCAGCGCGGAGAACCTGAACAACGCCGTGGAAGGCGCGGCCAGCTACGCCGCCTACGGCATGAACAACGCGGCAGGCCAAGGTGTAGGTGTGGCACAGCAGCAGGCACAAGATGCCGAAATGGGCAGTGAAGAACTTACCCCTCGTGTAATAGGTATTGATACTAACAACCTTCCAGCTGTTGGCGTTCGGGGTTATATCCCTCCCGCCCCGACCTCTCCCCACAGACAGGTAGCACCTACCAGCCCGGTCAGGTTCAGGGGTTACGGCGGCCTCGTTATAGTGTGGGACTAGGCAGCTATACGGGCGGCCGCATTGGATTGTAGTAAATCAGACAGGCTTGTACTAACACCATATTCCAACTAGCTGTAAAAAGCCCTAGCGCGTGCTGCGCTAGGGCTTTTTTCATTGGCCCTGGGGCTCAGGGTAATATCTATTGCTTCCCATTAAGCTGTAAAAGCTATATACAACATCTGCGACCACTGAAGGATAAAGTCTGAACTTCTCACCTTGTTTCGAGAAAAAAAGCACATCATTCCTTATCGGCTGGGCATCCTCTTCATAGTTTCTTCCCACCGAAAATGGAAAGCTGTTTAAACGTCCATCAGTTATATGCTTATAAGAAAAACGCTTGTCAAAAGCGCTAATAATTTGGGCTGCGGTATCTACTCCAACTTTGTACTTTACGGCTACTAACAAAAGCATTAGATATGTGTCGAGCCGTCGTGGGTCGGATGGCTGCAATAAGCGCTTCCCAAAATTTGGGTCTTTCTTTTCGGCTACCTCGGCAGCACGTCTTTGCTTGCACGCTGTTAGTAAAAGCAACAAAGCGAGTAGTGTTAGCTTCAACATGTCCTAACCTAGTAACATTTCATGCACTCGCGGTGCCCCATTGCCTTAGCCTCATTAACCGACACGGCCCGCACCTCGTGGGTACAGCGCCGCATAGCTGGGCAGTCGCGGCTACTGTGATACACTACGGACTTCCCGTTCTCGCACAGGTACACGGTCTGAGCGGCAGGCGCTACCGTTCGGGTGGCGTGGTGGTGTGGGTGGGGTATAGCGGCTAGACTGCTCGCCATAGGCGCTAGCATTGCCAGGGCAAAAAGCAACCGTTTCATAGGTGGTGTAGCAGATATAACCACTACGGCGCGAATATATGCGATTACTAGGTGAGCGCAAGAGCCTTAGCCAAGATGCCGGGCAGTTCTTGCGTCACATCATCCAGTATCCAGCGCTGTATTTCCTGCTCCCCTGGGTAAGCGTCAGGATGGGTTGCCCGGCTTCGTTCTGAAATAGATTAAGCTGCCGCCCCAGGTTACGACTAAGCGCTTTGATAAAGTCACCCGAAGATGGGTTGAATGCAAAGCCCAGGCGCTCTAATACGACCTCGCGCTCTTGCAGCTCGGCTTGCTCGTCTTGGAGCACCTCCCACGCCTCGCCGGCTACATCGAGAATAACGCGCACCTTTTTATTGTAGGCCTTTAGACCCGAACGGGCATTTTTAACAGCCACCTTATGGTCCAGCAGCGGCCCTCGCTTCACTAGCTTCTCAACCAACTCTTCTGTCAGGCTCTGCGATAGGTGGGAGCTGATGAGTAGAGGGGCTTTTAGTGGTTTTTTCATGGCTAACAGTCTTCTTTCCTTCGCCTTAATGTGGCTAATGGGTTGGAGGTTCGCAGCTTCCGCGTAGGGGCGGTAAGCTGCCAGCTTTGTTTTCATAGGGAGAATAAAGCCCACCCGGCAATACCGGATGGGTAGTCCTGTTTATGCCTGGCGGGCGGCCTCGATGTAACGCCACACCAGCCACAACTCGTGAGCCTCAGGGCCTTCTAAGCACTCAGGGGTAGCCTTTTCTTCCCTGGGGGTATAGTTAGCATACAGCAAGGCGCGCCGCTCATCGTACACTAGAAGGGTCGCTTCGCAGGTGGTAAGGGCGGCCTCCTTGTTATCGCCAGCGGACTGTAGGGCGGCGTAAAGAATTTGTGCGCCCGGCTCCAGGTGCTCCCACTCGTCGCGGGGTATTAGCTCACACACAGCATAGCGGCCGGGTGAGGTTTGGAATATACGGCAGGCGGCCTTTTCCTCCTCATCCAAGCCCAGCAGGCTATGCACGTCGGGGAGAGCGGTAGCAGGTAATTTGTTCTGTCCACGTCAGGCAGGCTAACAGGCCTCACCGACTTGATAAAGTTAATTAGCGCCTCGTCCTGTGTGGGGGCGGATACTTCCGTCTGTGGACCGCTTTTAAGCGTGTAGGTGACACGATAAACGCCGCCTAGGTGCTGGCCTTCAGCTGAGGCAATGACGGGGTACTGCGCAGCGATAGCGAGTACTGCGGCAGCGAATTGACGGGCAATGTGTGAGGGATTCATAAGTTGAATTATTAGGCAGGCTGAACGAGGGGAAAGTGATTTTCTTGAATGATTTCTGCTAGACGGCAAATGGCGTCGGTGGCAGTGCGCGCCCGATAGCTGAAGCAGGTATCGGCGGAAGCCGCAAAGTGAACTTCATAGCAGCCGGAACTCCCCGCAACACGGGCATAGAGCAGGCCAGCTGCCCGAGCGAGGGCACTTAAGGCTGTTGGGAGTATACTGTCACGCGGGGGGCAAACGGGATGTATCACCTAGTTGGAGAGTAAACGCCGCCGCTTCATTGCGGCGACGAGGCAAAGGTGCAGAAATGAATTTATTATGCAACCATTTGGGCGCGTAAATAAGCAAAAAAAGAGCATCTATTACATAAGATGCTCATAATCAAAATGATTATTTTTAAGCCTTAATTAAGTTCGGATTATATCCGTATGGTTTTAGCACTTGGTAGATTGCATCTAGTGCAGGTGCTTGCGGGCTGCGGTATTCGCGCAAGATTTGGCCAAGGGCAGCTCGATGTAAGCCCGCCGCCACTGATATACTACCAGGCTTGTGCAATGAGTGGGTCTGTAGCCATGCCCGCAAATGTGATACCTCAGCGGCTAGGTTGCGGTCGGCAGGCGCAGGCACTGCTGGGCGGCCGCGGGGCGGCGTAGAATAGGGGCGGCGTCTTGTGCCATTCAACAAAAGTAATCAAAGCATGAGTGCACACCTAAATGCTAGTTATGCAGGCAACTAATAGAGGGCATGGCCTTCATCTATATCAGTTAATGCAAGCGGCTTTTCGTTTTTGCCCACTAGCCGGGGCGGGCCTGCAAACCAAGGCACCGGGTTAACAGGTTTCACTTGCCCATCGGTAGTGCGACTGGGGAATTAGCCCGGTAGGCCAATCTTCACGGGCACAGCGTATTTTTTTGCTAGGGGGTGGGCTTCCTATCGAGGGGTGCCGGGTTAGCAGAGCGACCCTACCCGGCTGTTTGTTACAGGTGGGGCCGCTCTGCCAAGTACCCGCTTCTTTAGGTGTGTACACGGCTATCACTAAAGCGATAGGGTCACGGCCGGCGCGTGGTGGTCTGTAATAGTCCCTAACTCATCCCAAAGGCTTTTGCTTTCGGCAATCGCCGTACGCATCTTAACCAATAGCTCAAAAGCCTCAGCGGCTTCTAAGAGGGCTAGTAGCTGCCCGCAAAACTGCCGGCCATACACAGATACTAGGACGCCACAGTAGCCGGCCGACAGGATGACTCCGGTACCTGTGGTGCTTTCCTCGGTAGCGCCTATTGCGGGAGGCAACAGGTCGGAATGAAGGATATATGCTTGGCGCATAATAGCGCAGGCTTCGTCCTCAGACAAAAAGGGATTTTGAGATGTAGGCATTAGAAAATGAATGGTGAAAAGTAGTCTTGTAAAAAAGTGTGGCGGGCGCTTCGTAGCTCCCGGTAGTAGCGGGCAGCGAGTGCCAGGCCAGCAAGCGACGGGCGTAGGTACCGGCAGCCACGTCGCCGCTCCAACAGCAGCAGCTCCTTTCCTAGTAGCGTGCGGATATAGCCTCGGACGAGCTTTTCATTCGCAATAGCAGCCCGGTAAACGTCCTTGGGACGGGTTGCAAGCCCTAAATTCGTCCGCACGGCCACGCTCAGGAGCACCGGCACGGCACCGGATGAGATACAGACTGACTTGGCAACAATGCGGCGCGCCTGGGGCTCGCATACGCTGAATAAGAGCGCATTATCAGCAGCGGTTAGCTTGGCTTTAGTCGGCAGCAAGTCGGGGCGGGGTAAAAGGTGGTGATGGGTGGATAAGCGAGAAGGGCGAAAAGGGCTAGTAGGTATGCGTACACACAGCGCTCGTAGCCGCTTTTGTAGCCCCACCGTGTCGAGTGGTGGGGCTACGCATGGGCTAGGCTTTTTGAAAGCAGCTCAAAGCCAGAACGCCTTGCAGTAATTCCAGCAGGTCAGCCCTTCCGGCTTCGTCGTCAGCCTTTAGGAAGTGGTAGTCCTGCTCTGCCTCAGTGGTCGCATCGAATACAGCCAAAAACAGCCCACACATGCGTTCTAGCGGCGGGTGCTCGGCAGCCTGAATGGCTAGCTTGGTGCGGTGCTCAGCGCTGTAGCGCATAACCCGCTTACACTCGGCACGGCTCGTAATGCTGCTTTGAAGCGCTACGTAGCTCAGTAATTCAGCTAGTTCGGGAGGACACGAGCCTATGCCTGCCCGATTGCTGCCCGCCTGCCGGAATAAGGAAGCCAGCTTAGTTAGGGGCTGCCCTTGACCAAGCAGGACAATGGCTTTGCTCAACGAGTGGTGTAGGTGATGCAGGGTTGTGGTAGCGGTTAGAAGCAGCGAGCGCATCTGCTCGCTTTCCGCATCGAGCCGGCCAACGGGACGGGTAAACAGCTCCACGGGGGCCAGGCTGTTTAGCCAGTCGTTGAATAACACTGCCAGCGGGTCAGTGCTAGCGCGGGGTTGGAGGGCACGTGGGTGCGTTTTGGGGTAGGCATGGGGGTATTAAAATGAATAGAAAAAGGGAGTAGCGGGTTAGCAGGTGTGCCATGTGTCACTGTGCCATTTTTGACACACCTACTAAATGGCACACCTACTCGCCGGCCCAGCGGCGGGCTGTGGCTTGGGGGACCCCAAGCTGGGCTTCAATGTCGCGCCAGCTTACCGGAGGTGTTTGTGCACGTAGCGCACGGATACGGGCGGCCTTGTCGGCATTATCTTCAAACCGGGTTTGTTTGGGCGAGCGCACAGTGGAGGCAGCCGGCAAAGTAGAGAGGACGTGTAAGGCATGGGCGCGGGCCGTATCCATAATACAGATTGCCGTGGTCACGTCCCTGGAGTCGGCCTCCAGCTCTGGGCCTGGGCTTCGCCATTCTCAAAGCAGCGCAAAACAGTCAGAATTCCCGCAATGCGCCAAGTAATCAAGCCTAGGCGAAAGGCGGTACTAGCACCAGCCGCACCAGCCTCGGTAACGGCTTGCGCTAATCCCCGCTCCCCAGCCGCATTGATTTTATCCCACTCGGCCACAGGAAGCACAATTTTAACTGGATAAGGGGTAGCGTCGTCGGGGAGCGGCATGGCCCTAATCATGCGCATCAACTCGTCGGCGAGCGGAGTAAAATAGCTACCCAGCGGCTTGCCGGCGCGGGGACTCACATCTCGCCATACAGGGGGCTGACTGAATGAGTAGAATAGAAACCGGCTTACTAACCCGTCTTCGGCTGTAGGCATCAAGCGTGAGAGCTGGCCAGGAGTCCCGGTAATAGCGATGCTCAGTGCGGGCCGTTCGATATCCAAGTGTTGCCGGTCAGCTTTTCGCAACACGGACAAGGGCTCGTGCTGGAAGATTTTCCGCAACCCGTCCCCGAACTTCCCGTGTTCACCCCCTAGGGCAGTACTCAGCGTATCCGCCTCGGTTTCAAACATAATTCCTCCCAGACTGCCGTTTTCGGCTAACTGGGACAGTATTGCCGCTCCTGAGGTATTGCCGGGGATGTAAAGCATTTGCCGGCGCGGGGGGGTGGCGGCGTATAGGAATTGCTTCCTTTTCCTTTGTTAACGCCTTTCTGAGCCGCTACTTCCGCCTCGTATTCAGCCTCGGCGCCGGCACTCTCAGCGGTCAAGTGTTTATGCCACCCTCGGGCCAGTTGGTACGCATAAGCGGCGGAGCCCTTGCCACTAGCTGCCTGGGCTAGAATGAACAAGAAAAGATTTAATCCGAACTCACGCTGGGCATAAGTACCACCAACCCCTGGAAAGCAGCCCGATAGAACCGTAAGCGCGGACAGTAACATAACTGCCTTCTCGTGGCCCTCGAATGGCTCGCAGCAGCGCCGCAAATAGTCGGGTAGCACGTCGTATAAGTCGGCTGGTATAGGCGCGTCCGGCGCGGATTCCTTGGCCCGGGTAGTCGTATAGGGCTTGCTGCCGTGCTTTGCCGCATCGCGAGTATAGATGCCACGCACGGTTGTTTCTATTTCCTTCGCATCGAAGCCTGGCTCCGCGTAGTAGCCCAGGCAGTGACTAAGCAGGTCAGGTAGTGGCACCCCACGTTCATTGCAGAAGAGAGCAAACGTCGCTAGCCAAGTGTTTCGGCCGCCAGGTGGAGGAAACGGCCCACCGCTGAAAATATTAAGGCACCAGGTAAGCGCTCCATGTGGGTCAGGCTGTCCCTGATGGCTAGATTCTCTAGGCTGCTGCGCCTCGGGCGACGATTCAGCTACTGGCTCGTCGTCCAGCAGGTCAGTTAGTTTAAAGAAATGATTCAAGCTGCCAGCTTTTTAGGGTGTCGGTAATAGGAACTTAGGTAAGCGTCAGGGTCGTGTGCCAGGAAGCAGGCGCGTGAGATGTCTTTGCCGGATTCATCAGGCACGAGGCCCAGCGCCGCGTACTTGCGACTCAGATAGCGGCTAACCCCTTTGAAGTTGTCGAGGTAGGTGGCTGTAGTGTCGGTTGGGAGGAAGCACTTCAGGCCGTCTCCGCTAGGACTAGTAAATAGCAGCACCACAGCGGGCCCTAGCTTCGGGTCAGCCAGCAGGGCGGAACGGGCAGCAGCAAGGTCGACTAGCTTATCAAAGTCTAGCACCATGAGCCCAGAAGGGGCCACCAGTCCGCGCTCATTACGTTGCGTGAATACCCCTCCTGGCGTCACATAGTCGAGGCTGCTCTTGAGCAGGTTGTAATCTGGGGCCCCCCGACCTGCCGCCCGTAGGCGTTCTGTATGGAGACGGTAGCGCCCACTAGTGAGGTCTGCGTACAACTCTGCTGGCGTCTTAGTAGCCGTAGGCCTGACGCACTTAATGCCACCTTGAAATAGACTAATACGAGGGCCAGGACTACCTTCTGCTGTACCCAAGCCACTTGCAAACAGGATGGCCTCGGACTTATCCCATTGAATGACAGGCATGTCAGTTGTCAGGCGAAAGCGTGTGCGGTCGCTGGGTGTAGTAGCTATCCAGTCCGACGAAACTAACGCAGCCCATAGTGCGGGCACTTGGCCGGCCGGCCAGCCGGCGCGTAGGTTATCTTCTATCTCTGCCTGCGTGAGAGTGGGCTTAGTAAAAAGGCAGTAGATGGAATCGGGGCCGTGTTCCGCAAAAGCGGGAGGAACAATTAGCATTTGCTACCCCCTTCCTTGGCTCTGTGCCGTGCTGGCTTGTGCTTCACCTTAGGCGCTACAGCCTCGCTAATGACGCTAAGCAGGTGGGCTAGGTCGGCGGCACTTCGCTCGGATTCCGTAGGCTCGCCAAGACGCTCATAAGCGACTAGAACGGCCTCAAGCTCTTTATCGGTAATGCTGTGCCGTTGGCACACGTTACGGCGTCCAACCTCACTAAAAGAGTGGAATGGGTACGCATCAAGTGCGAGAAATAAACGCGGTTTTGTTTCGCGATTTATTACCGATTTCGTTGTACTTTTGCAGAGGCTACCAACCACTGTAAGTACTTTCGTATGAGCGCTATCCATCAGGTTAGCGCTCATTTTGTTTACGTACTGCCCGATTGCCTTCCGCAATCCAAGCTAACAGTTCCTCTCGGTCAAAGAATAGGCGATTACCGCGTTTCTTGTGCGGTATGCCACGCTCTGAAACAAGTGCGTAGAGGCGGGGCTTGCTTAGCCCAGTAACCTCCTGTGCTAGTTTCATGCCGCCCACTTTGTCAGGTGATGTGGCGGCATGGGGAGCGCTCCGGCTATTGCTCAGGGCTTCCTCAACTGCCTTTCGAATAAACAGGTCTAAGCAGTCGAGGAAGTAACTTACTATTTCCGCTCCGGCTGCTGGATTAGGGCGCGGGCGGGCACCTATATGAGTGAGGGATGGGGCG
This sequence comes from Hymenobacter sp. BRD67, assembly GCF_013256425.1. Lineage (GTDB taxonomy): Bacteria > Bacteroidota > Bacteroidia > Cytophagales > Hymenobacteraceae > Hymenobacter. The sequence continues at coordinate 4,151,174 of NZ_CP053904.1, read as the reverse complement.
GCTTGCGCCTGGTAGGGTGTAAGCATTGAACTTGGGTTAAGGCTGCTGAATTGCAGGTAACACAAGTTCGGGATAGGGATAAGGGGTAGCAATAAAGCACCTAACCAAAAAGCCCGTTTTGACTAGAAATGTCGCTTATCTTGACTTCCCCAGAAGGTAAAAGTCCGTTTTTATCTTTCGCGTCAAGCGTGCTTGTAGTATACAGCATATCCCGTCGGCCAAAGATTAAGCCGAACAAGAGCGTCGTTGGTTGCCTCTATAGCAAGGGAGTAATCAACTACAGCATTATTTATTTCATCAAATTCTTTGTAACGATGCTTTGACCTGTCCGGGCGGTAGTTTTTTTTTATTTCAACCCCGTGCCGCTTGCCTAAGACTCTAGCAATGAGCAGCCGCTTGCGCTTGGGCACAAACCCAAAATGCTCTAACGTTTCAACTATGGCATATAGGTGAACAGGGCGTATCTTTTTAGCGAGCAAACGTTTAACAACTTCAATAACTCTGTCGCACAGGTCAGTATTTAAGTCAGCCAGGCTTTCACTTTCTTCTAAGCTAATAGCGCTTGGCCCGAAATCGCTGGTTACAAATGCCTCTAAAAGCGTCTTATAGCGCGAATTAATCAATACTTTTTGTGTTGTGGGCTGCTTATTCCATGATGGGATTAGCATACTTCTCCACCTCCATTCAATTGCATCTAATAGCCGCTCCTTTCTTGCTTCGAGAGCTCTATCTAGGTAGGTTATCCGCGAATTACTTATTAGGTCGTGCAAGTAGCGCCAAGCCGCAAAATGGCACCCAAGCCGGGGCAACCTAAAGAGTGTATCAATCAAGCTTTCTACCTCTGTTTGGATGTCAAAAGCAACCGTTATCACCTTATCTGCAAACTCAGGCAAAAACCATTGCGGCCAGTCTCCACTTGCTTCATTTAGAACTGGGTGCTGGGCAGCCTTCTTTTCAAGCTCAACCGCTAGCGCGTGATTCCATGCCGCCCAGCTACCCGAATAGCAAGCTTTGAACTCTCGGTTATTCTTTTCATTTGGGTGCTACGAATATGTTACAGTAAGCCATCAAAGGCGTTGTCTATCAACTCCGAAGCGAAGGAGTCCAGATACACGGCAGTAGTAGCTTCGGAGCGGTGGCCCATTGCTTGCGAGATTACAGCCGTACTAGCCCCGCTTATGCGCAAAGTGGTTGCCATAGAGTGCCTCGCCACATACGTTGTAAGAGGCGTAGCAATGCCCGCCAATCTGCCTAGCTCTTTCAAGTCTTCATTAACCATACCCAGCACCTTGTGTAGCCGGTTCTTTACTTGGGTGGGACTGGCGTGCTTGACGGGGTCAAGAATTGGAAACACATAACTATCGGGCGCGGCGCAAGTGAAGGGCCGGTAGGCAGCCACAATAGCAGCAGCGGGAGCAAGCAGTTTGAGCGCGAACTTGCCGCCCGTCTTCTGTCGCACATAGTTCAGGCGCTCGGGGTAGCCAGTGCTAGGCGCTTCGCCGCTCAGGTCGCGCCAACGGAGTTGGGCTAGGTCAACCCAATTGATACCCCCGCCATAAAAGGAGAACAGAAACACCTCCTTCGCTAACCGTTGCCGGGCGGTGGTGGGCTGCAATGCCTCAAGGCGGCGAAGGTCGGCGCGGCTTATCGCTCGCTTCGCTGTGCTGACGTCGAACTTGCCCACGCTGAATTTGTGCTTCTCGGCTACGCTGCGGGCAAAGGGGTAGCTTTCGGGCTTAGCTACTCCGTTGGCAATGGCTTTGTTCAGCACAGCTCGCAGGGTTCGGAAGCGGTTACTCAGGGTGGTATCCTCGGCACCCGTAGCACGTAACGTGGCCTCCCATTCATTACAGAACGCCACTGTAACCCGGTCAAAGGGTATATCGTGAGCCGCTACCCAGGCAGTTTTTACAGCCTCTTGGCCTTTGCCTAGCGGTGGCTCAGGTAGCCCCGTCTCGGCCGCTATAAACTTCGCTAGTTGGCTAGCTAGGTCACGGTAGATAATGGAGTTTCCCACCTGCCCGGCCCTCACCATACCGGCCGCCAGTTCTTCAATGTAGGCCAGCAGTTGTACGCGGCGAGTGGCCTTGCGCTTCTCGGCTCCTTTGGCAGCCACGGCAGGCGCGTCGTGGGCACTATCGGCGTTGGCCAGGTCGCGGGCTGCATCAGTGTACTTGGTTTCCCACTTCTGTAAGTCAATAAGCAAGTTCTCCCGGTCTGGCTCGGGATAGCTCTTGCGAATTTCCTTCTTCTTCTCGTTCCAGTGCTTAGGGTGCAGGCTCAAGCCCGTAGCCAGATACTTTAGCTTGCGGTCCTTGGTAATACGCACCATGAATGGGTGCGAACCATCTGCAAGGGTTTTGTAGGTGTAATAGACAACCTTAACCGTTGCCCGCCCCTCCTTATGCTCCGTAGTCTTCGCCATACTGTTTAAACCAACGGTGGTTTAAACGCTGGTTTAAACAAATGTAATAGAAAAGGTGATAGCGCCCGTTAGGCATAACAAGTAAAATAGCCTTCAAAGGCATTACAAGCACCTTTTTAGTGGGTGGTAATTACTAACAATCACCACCTACCCCATGCCTTACAAGCAGAGGGTCACTGGTTCGAACCCAGTATCTCCCACATTGAGTAACACCCACTTAGCTGCAAAGCTGAGTGGGTGTTTTGCTTTTGGTTTAATGTGCTACAGCCGCCGCGTGGGCAGGCAGCGGGCTTTCGCGGCCCGCCAGGTACTGATGCCGCCACAGCACCCAGGCCAGGCCAATGGCAGCTGTTACGAGTAGCAAGGTGTATACAATCCGGTTTTGACGCGTCAGGATGTCGGAACGTCTCATGCTAATTTCAGTAAGGAGAAGGCATTCCCTCAACGCAGCCGCCCGGCGCAGGGTTTTGCCAGCAGTGCAGGGCCGCTACCTTTGCCCGATGCCTTTGCTTGAAGTCCACTCAGCTACCCGGCAGCGGCAGTTTTGCGCGCTGCCGCACCGCTTGCACCGCCACGAGCCCGCCTACATCGGCCCGCTCGATAATGAAGTAGAGGCCGTATTCGACCCGGCCAAAAATCAGCTTTTCGCGGCGGGTGGCCAGGCGCAGCGCTGGCTGCTCACCAATGGGCAGGGCGAGGTTATCGGGCGCATCGCGGCCTTTGTTAATGCCCTTACCGCCACTGCTACCGATGCTACCCTGCCCACCGGAGGTATAGGTTTTTTTGAATGTATTGACGACCAGGCCGCAGCCAATCAGCTCTTTGAGGTAGCGTGCGCGTGGCTGCGCGCCCAGGGCATGCTGGCCGTGGATGGGCCCATCAATTTTGGCGACCGCGACCGGTTCTGGGCGTGCTCATCGAGGGTTTCGACCGTGAGCCCAACTACGGGATGTTCTGGCACCCGGCTTACTACCAGAAGCTGTTTGAGAACTACGGGTTTCAGCTCTACTTTAAGCAGTACACCTGCCACCGGCCGGTAGAAATGCCGCTGCACCCGAGCTTTCAGCAGAAGCTGGCTGGGTTTGAGGCTACTGGCGAGTACCGCTTTACCCACGCCCGCCAGGCCGAGCCCGAAAAGCTGGCCCAGGATTTTCACCACGTGTATAACCTGGCCTGGGGCCGCCACGCCGGCGTAAAGCCCATGACGATGGCGCAGGCCCGCAACCTCGTGCGCGAGATGAAGCCCGTGCTTGATGAGCGCCTGCTGGCCTTCGCCTACCACCACGACCAGCCAGTGGCATTCTTCCTGAGCCTGCCCGAGCTAAACCAGATTTTTAAGCACATCGGCCACCACCTCAACCTACCCGGCAAGCTGCGCTTTCTGTGGCAGCGCTGGCGCTACATGCAGCGGCGCGACAAGAAGCTGCTCGGCATTATCTACGGCGTAATACCTGATTACCAGGGCAAAGGCGTAGACCAGGCATTGCTCACCTGGGAGCAGCAGCGGTTCATCGAAGCCGGTTACCAGACTATCGAAATGAACTGGATTGGTGATTTTAACCCTCGTATGCTCGTTACCACGCGCAGCATCGGGGCCAAAATCGTGAAGACCCACGCCACCTACCGCAAGCTGTTTGTAGACCGCCCCTTTGAGCGCTACCCGATTATTCGATGACTTGGCAATACGTAATGGGTAATAGGTACTATCGTTCAAGAATGCAGAACGCCAGTACTTACTACCCGTTGCTGTTGCCTATTATTCCGCTTTAAAGCCCGCATCCAGGGCCAGCACCTGGGGCAGCACCAGATGCGAGTCGTCGTTATAGACTACGTAATCGGCTCGGGCCAGCTTTTCCTCTTCGCTGAGCTGCTTGCCCATGATGGCCTGTACGTCGGCGGCGGTGCGGTGGGCATCGCGGCGCAAAACCCGGGCGGCGCGCACGTCGGCCGGCGCAAACACCGTGATGATGCCGTCGAGGGTGCGGTAGGCGCCCGATTCGTAGAGCAGGGCGGCTTCTTTCAGAATATATGCATAGCCCGCCGCTTGCTGCGCGGCCGTCCAGGCCGCAAAGTCCTCGCCCACCCGCGGGTGCACCAGTGCATTAAGCCGCGCCAGCTGCGCGGCATCGTTGAAAGCCACCTGGGCCAGATAAGGACGGTTGAGCTGCCCGGCAGCATCATACGCTTCCACTCCGAAGGCGGCCTGCAGCTGCTCGCGCAGCACCAGGTCGGTGGCCATTACCCACTTGGCCCGGCTGTCAGAGTCGTACACCGGCACGCCCAGCGTGGCAAACAGCCGCGCTACTACGCTCTTACCCGAGCCTATTCCGCCGGTGATGCCGATTCGTAGCAATTTTTTTAAGTTAAAGGGTAAGACTTACGGAGTTAGCGAAGGCTTCAGAATCAATTTGCAACTCTTACACCCTTATAAAGAGTCGCCACCCGGCACCAGGTAGTAAGTGGCCGAGTCATTAGGCAGATTTAACAGCCGTACGGTGCCCAGGGCGCGGCGCAGCGGGGGGCGCAGCGGCGAGCGAAAGGGTGGCGTACCGGGCAAGCGCAGGCGCACATCAGCCGGCTGCATATGCAGGCCCATTGCCCGGCTCAGCAGGCGCCAACCATTGCCCCGCACTTCGATGGGTACGGTGGCAGGCAGGGGCCGGGCCGGGTGATACCGCTGCGGGTTATAGTGCCAGCTCACCGGATAGTTGATGGGAGCCGTGTAGCTGTTGCTGAGCGCCCGCAGCATCCACAGGGTGCTGGCTATCACAAAGCAGGCGATTACCGCCCGGTAAAAGCTGGGCTGTTTGCCAGCCAGCGGCCGCAGCAGGCGGCGCAGCACCTGGCTGGCCCGGCCGCCAGGTGCGGGGGCAGCGCCGGCCTCATGCTAGCTGATGGCCGCCGTGGTGCTCTCCGCAGCCGGCGAGCCCGCTACCCGCGCCACGGCGCTACGGTCGAAGCGCAGGCGCTGGCCGCGCTCTACTTCGAGCAGCACGGTTTCGGGGCCCACTTCTACCAGCAGGCCGTGCAGGCCCCGATAGTGACCACGCGCGTTCCTTTTACCAGCGACTCACGGAAGGCTTTGGCATCGGCCGTTTTGCGCTGCTGCGGCCGAATCATAAAAAAGTATAGCACCAGACCAATAGCAACCGGAAAAACGAGCTGCATAATGCCGCTACTGGCGGGCGCCTGAAGCAAAAGAGTAAGAAAAGCCATAGTCTAAAGATTTGAAAATGTGTTGAATATGAAAATATGGAAAAGATGGAATATGCAAAAAAGTGTTTTCAATGGGAACAGGTTTTTTTACATCTGCGTCCTGTTCTATTGCCAACCCATTTTTTACATTTTCACATCTTTCACATTTTCAATTCATTAGTTCGTCAGCACGTTGCCTTTTATATATAAGGTAGTCATGTTGGGCTGCGTATTGGCCCGCACATTTACCTGCTTGCTGATAAGCCCTTGCTTACCACGGCTATCGAATTGCACCTGCAGCTCGCCGGTAGCGCCGGGGGCAATGGCTTCCTTGGTCCAGCTGGGGGTAGTGCAGCCGCAGCTGGCCGTCGCATCGGCAATAAGCAGCGGCGTTTTGCCGGTGTTGGTAAACTTAAAGGTATGCTGCACCTTGCTATCGGGCCGGATATCGCCAAAATCAAACTGCTTTTCAGCAAAGGTCAGTACCGGCGCATCGGGGTTGGGGGCCTCCACGTCGCTGGCTACGTTGGGGTTGTCGATGGTCGGGTTGGCTTTGGCATCGGTGGCAGCCTCTTCGGCAGCGGCATTCATGCCCTGGGTACCAGCCTCGGAGGCTTTGTCGCGATTGCAGCCCACTAACAGGGCGGCGGCAAGCAGAAAAGGGTAAGCAGCGTGGCGTAGCATAAAAAATAAGGGCAGGTAGAGCCGGCAGTCAGGCTTTCTATGCTGGCGAAAGCGCGGTGCCGGCTCTACCTGCCCGTAAACTTACAGTTTTTCAATAACGAAGCGGGCAAACTCCTGGGTGGAAGCCCGGCCGCCCAGGTCGCCGGTGCACTGCTCTTTTAGCTTGAGCGTTTCATTCAGCGCCTGCTCGATGCGGGCAGCGTGCTCCTTTTCGCCGAGGTGCTCCAGCATGAGCAGCGCCGAGCGCAGCAGGGCAGTGGGGTTGGCCTTGCCCTGGCCGGCAATGTCGGGGGCCGAGCCGTGCACGGCCTCAAAAATGGCCATATCGTCGCCGATATTGGCGCCGGCTACCACGCCCAGGCCGCCCACCAGCCCGGCACAGAGGTCGGAGAGAATATCGCCAAACAGGTTGGTAGTTACAATCACGTCGAACTGCTGCGGCTTGTTTACCAGCTGCATACACATGTTGTCGATGATGCGGTCGTCGTAGAATGTTACCGCCGGAAACTCGGCGGCGGCTTCCTTGCAGGCATCGAGCATCAGCTTGCCAGCCATTTTCAGGATATTGCCCTTGTGGGCCAGCGTTACGTGCTTGCGCCCGTGCTTGGCCGCGTAGGCAAAGGCCGCACGACAGATTTTGCGGCAGCCCACTACCGTATTCCGGCTTACGGAGTCGGCAATGCCCAGGCGCTCGTCCCACATTTCCAGGCCCGAATAGAGCCCTTCGGTATTTTCCCGAAACAGCACCAAATCAATTCCTTTGAAAGGGGTATTAATGCCTTCCGTCGTCTTGGCCGGGCGCAGGTTCTGGTAGAGGTCGTACTTCTGGCGCAGCGTGATGTTTACGCTGCGGAAGCCCTTGCCCACCGGCGTCGTGATGGGGCCCTTCAGGCCCACGCGGGTACGCTCCAGTGAGTCGAACAGCGCCTGGGGCAGCAGGGCGCCCTCGCTTTCGAGCGTAGTAATGCCGGCGTTGTGCTCTTCCCACTGAACCGGCACCTTGGCGGCGGCAAAAATATCGAGGACGGCCCGGGTTATCTCCGGCCCAATACCGTCGCCAGGTGTTAACGTTACAAGATGCATAGTGCAGAAAAAAAGTAATAAGCGCGAACCGGCTCCGGGCGGGGGCCCTTTTGTTGCTGCGCGCACAGCGACCCCCGCCTTAAAAAGCCGACAATCAGAGCGCGCGCCGCGAGTTAATCTGATTGATGAGCTGGTCTACATCGCCGAGCAGCTGCTCCGCTTTGCTTTTGGCATCCTGAATCACGCGCTGGCCCTCGCTCTTGGCCGATGACGGAGCATTGTCGCGGCTCGTCACCAGGCTTTCGGTGAGGTCGGCCAGCACCGAGCGGTACTTCTCCAGCTGGTAGCTGAGCCAGGAGCGGGTTTCGCGCCCGGTTTCGGGCGCGTAGAGAAGGCCGATGGCGGCCCCTGCCAGAGCGCCGCCCGTGAAGCACAACAATCCGGTGGTGGTTTTGCTAGCCATGTTTTCTTGAATGGTTAATTGATTGATGGTTAATGGTTAATTCGATAATGACTAATTTAGTAATAGTTAAGGATTGATAAACAGCAGTATCGGGTCGCGCTTTAGTGGCGCTCCATCTTCAGTTTGCTACTCGTTAACTATTTACTATTAATCATTAATAAATTAATCATTAAAACTACTGGTTATCCAGCAGGCCCCGGCCCGACTTGCGGATTTCGCCGCTGGCGGCTAAATCCTGGGCCAGCTTATCCAAAATGCCGTTTACGAATTGTTTGCTCTTTGGGGTGCTATAAATCTTGCTAATCTCGATGTACTCGTTGATGGTCACCTTGACGGGAATGCCGCGAAAAAGCTGCATCTCGCACAGGGCCATCTTCAGAATGATTTTGTCGAGCAAAGCTACCCGCTCCACGTCCCAGTTCTGCGTCGATTCGGCAATGAGCTTTTCCGACTTGGCATCGTCGGCCAGGGTCTGGTTATAAAGCGTTTCGGCAAAGTCGCGGTCGTCCTGCCAGTTGGCGCTCAGGTTCATCAGCTCCTGCTTCACATCGGCGCCGTAGGGCAGCATTTTCAGGGTTTTGAGCACCAGGTTGCGCACGATGGGCCGGTTTTCCTCCCAGTTCAGGTCGTTGCTTTCGAGGTAGCGCGGCAGCTCTTCGCCCTTGAATACGAAGTCTTTGTAGAGATGCCGTAGCAGCTCCATATCGGTTTCGTAGTCGGCTTCGGCCAGGCCGGTATTCTTGCCGGCGAGGTACGCCTGCACTGCCTCGTCGGGCTTCATCTCCCGCTGCCAGGCCGCGCGCAGCGCTTCCAGCTCGTCGCTGTCGGTCCATTGCAGCTTACGCTTAATGGTAGCTTGCACCAGCTGCTCGTTTTCGCGCAGCTTGGCAAAGGCCGCATTCTCAAACAGCCGCGCCGTACCCTGGGCCTCGAAGCGCGGGCCGGTAAAGCGCCGGGCCTCGCGCTCGTTGTCTTCGGTAATCACCTGGAGCAGCGCCTGCGGCATATTCAGCAAGTGCAGGTATTGGTCGTGAATGCTCTCGGCCCCGTGCAGCAGCTGCCCGCCATAAAACGCGCCTTCCTTCTGCACCAGCTTCTGGTAATAGTCGATGGCGGCCTTCACGGCGGCGGCTACTTCCTTATCATCGGAGCCCGACTCGGGCACGTCGCCGGTGCGGTGCCAATCGCGGAGCTGCGCTTCGCCCAGCTTGCGCTGGCCTTCGAGCAGGCGGCGGTCGGGCGCTTCAGCAGCACTCAGGTCGGGCTCAAAAGCCGCCGCAATGCGGTCCTGGGCCAGCAGCAAATCGGCAGCAACCGCTTGCTGGTAGGCATAAAGGGCCTGCATGACTTTGATGCGGAGAAGACGGCGGTTTAGCATTACTTGTTAGTTAGGAGTTAGGAGTTAAAAGTCAGGAGTTAAAAAGCACGAGTTGGGCCGTTGGTCCACTGTTAAGTCAGAGCCGACTACCCAACTCCTCACTCCTCACTTTTAACTCTTTTTAGTACGTCGATTTCACCCGGCCCACGCTTTCGATGCGCTCCTGGGCCTGGCGGATGGCCGCCGCCTGGGGGTGGCTGTTTTCCTGCTCGGCTTTGTCAAGCACTTGCAGCGTGTAGTCGTAGATTCTTTCGGTCTGGGCCAGCGCGCCCTGGTGGCTGCTGCCGCTTACTTCGGAATACACATTTATAAGGCCGCCGGCATTTATCAGAAAATCGGGGCATAAACGATGCCGCGGCGCACCAGCTCGGGGCCGTGCTCGTTTTCCTTTTCCAGCTGGTTATTAGCCGAGCCGGCAATAACGCGGCACTTCAGGTGGCCAATGGTATCGTCGTTGATGGTAGCTCCGAGCGCGCAGGGCGAGTAGATATCCACGTCCTGGTCATAAATCTCGTCGAGCCCCACGGCCCGCGCCCCGAAGCGGCTGGCAGCCTCGTAGGCCCGCTCCTCGTAATAGTCAGTAAGCACTATGCTTGCCCTTCCTTCTGCAGATGCTCCAGCAGGTAAGTACCCACATGGCCCACGCCCTGCACCGCTATGCGCTTGCCAGCGAGGCTGTCCGAGCCTAAGGCTTTCTTGGCGGCGGCTTTCATGCCCATGTACACGCCGTAGGCCGTAACGGGCGAGGGGTCGCCCGAGCCGCCCATGCTCTCAGGCAGGCCAGCTACGTGCTTGGTTTCCATGCGGATGTACTCCATGTCCTTGGTGGTCATGTTCACATCCTCGGCTGTGATATACTTACCGTTCAGGTTATTTACGAAGCGGCCAAACTTGCGCAGCAGCGCCTCGTTTTTCAGCTTCTTGGCATCGCCGATAATCACGGCTTTGCCGCCGCCCAGGTTCAGGCCCGAGATGGCGGCCTTGTAGGTCATGCCCCGGCTCAGGCGCAGCACGTCGTGCAGGGCTTCGGCCTCGGTGGCGTAGTGCCACATGCGGGTGCCGCCCAATGCCGGCCCAAGGACGGTATTGTGGATGCCGATAATGGCCTTGAGGCCGGTTTCGTGGTCGTGGCAGTATACCACTTGCTCGTGCTGAAATTCGGCTACCTGCTCAAAAATAGGAGCGGGCACCTGGGTTGGCGCGTCGAGTACCATAGGGTTAAAAAGGAAAAATGGGTGGGATGGGGAGGGAAGAGTGGGGCGTAACTTTGTTTAGGCAGCTGTAGCTGGCCCAAATGCCGTTGCGGCCACAAAAGTACCCGTTTTTTTTCGGTTGAAGCCCGGTTTTCCGGCCCCGGCCCCTCTCCTACCCATGCCCACCCGCGCTCTTGCCGCCGTTAATCCGCATATTTTTCGCTATAAATGGCATTTCCTCGGCGGGGTGCTATTTGTAATCTTGAGTACGCTGCTGACCATTTTTCCGGCCCAGCTCGTGCGCTACTCCTTCGATTTGGTAAACGAGGGCATCGACCTCTACCACCTCTACGCCGGCACGCAGGCGCAGGCCGGCGTGTACCAGCTGTTTGGGCGCAACGTGCTGTTTTATGGCATGGTCATTATCGCGCTGGCGCTGCTGCGCGGCATCTTTTTGTTTTTCATGCGCCAGACACTTATTGTGATGTCGCGGCGCATTGAAAACGACCAGAAAAACCAGATTTTCCAGCACTACCAGTCGCTGCCGCTGGCTTTTTACCGCCGCCACAGCACCGGCGACCTCATGTCGCGCATTTCTGAAGATGTGGGCCGCGTGCGCATGTACCTCGGGCCGGGCATCATGTACTTTTTGCAGCTCGTGCTGCTGTTTGTGCTCGTGGTGCCGCTCATGCTGCTCGTCAACGTGAAGCTAACGGTGCTCACGCTGCTGCCACTGCCCATTCTGTCGGTCAGCATCTTTTACGTTAACAACCTGATTGAGAAGAAGTCGGACGACATTCAAAAAGCGCTGGCGGCCATGACCACCTTCACCCAGGAAGCCTTTTCGGGTATCCGGGTGCTCAAGTCGTTTGTGCGCCAGCAAGACTCGTACGAGCAGTTTCAGGTATCGACCAACGAGTACAAAGACAAGTCCTTGAGCCTGAACTTCGTCAACTCGCTGTTCTTTCCGCTGATTATGTTTCTGGTGGGCATCAGCACCATTGTCACGGTCTGGATTGGCGGCCAGGAAGTTATTCGCGGCACCATCACCACCGGCAGCATCGCCGAGTTTATCATCTATGTGAATCTGCTGACGTGGCCCGTCACGGCGCTGGGCTGGACGTCGTCGCTGGTGCAGCGCGCCGAGGCGTCACAGGCCCGCATCAACGAGTTTCTGGATGAGAAAACGGACATTATCTCGCGCCGGAGCCTGGTGCGCGAGATAGCCGGCGACATTGTGTTTGACCATGTTACCTTCACGTATCCCGACACCGGCATCCGGGCGCTGCGCGACGTGAGCTTCCGCATCCGGCCGGGCCAGACGCTGGCCGTGATTGGCAACACGGGCTCGGGCAAAAGCACCATCGCGGCCCTGCTCTGCCGGCTGTATGACGTGACAAGCGGCGATATTCAGGTCGATGGCGTGGATGTGCGCGACTACGCGCTGACCTCGCTGCGCGAGCAAATTGGCTACGTGCCGCAGGACGTGCTTCTGTTTTCGGACAGCATTCGCAATAACATCAACTTCGGCCTCGACCAGCCCGACGAGGTACGCATGGCCCAGGCCGCCCGCGATGCCGACGTGTACGAAAACATCATTCGCTTTCCCGAGGGCTTCGATACCAAAGTAGGCGAGCGCGGCATTACGCTCTCGGGCGGCCAGAAGCAGCGCGTAAGTATGGCCCGCGCCCTGGTAAAGGAGCCCAAAATTCTGATTCTGGACGACTCGCTCTCGGCCGTCGATACCAAGACCGAGAACGCCATTCTCGATAGCCTCCAGCGGGTGATGAAGAACCGCACCAGTCTCATCATCTCGCACCGCGTAAGCTCGGTGAAGCTGGCCGACGAGATTCTGGTGCTCGACGACGGGCAGATAGTGCAGCACGGCACCCACGCTGCCCTCATGGCCGATGCCGCCGGCCTCTACCGCGCCCTCTACGAGCGCCAGCTCCAGACAGAGGCAGCAACAACGTAGCATATTTATCATATAGTAAAAATAAAATACCCGGCCCCGATGCGAATGATTTCGCATCGGGCCGGGTATTGTCAGCTTTGGCGGGCGGCTGGTTAGTTACCGAGTTGCACCAGGCGGGTGCCTTTTTTCTCGCCGGCCGTGCACCGCACCACGTAGGGCCCGGCCGGCAGCGACGCTACATTTAGTACGACCGGCGTAGTGCCAACCATCACCGTTTTGGTGAGCACCGGGTGCCCTTCCTTGTCATTTATTTCGAATCGTGTGGGGCCGGGCGCGTCGCAGCGCACGGTGAGCGTGTGGGAAATAGGGTTTTGCTCCGCTTTGATTTTAAGCGCGTTGGGGTCGGGAGCCGGTGTTACCGGAGCCAGCGCAATGGGGGCCGGCGCAGCTGCCGCCGTGGCGCCAGTGGCCGCCGGTGGCGTGGTTTGGGCCAGTAAGCTGAAAGGGCCAGCAACAAGCTTCCCGCTAAAGTGGAGAGTGATTTCATAAAGCCAGACAAAGTAAAGCGAATGAGCTGATTCTGTCAATTTGCTCGGGTAAAGATAGTGCGGCGGGCAGCTTACTACTCCATTCCGCCAGTTAACGATTTTTAGCCCTTGCCAATGATACAGTTAGCTATTTTTCTCAGATTAACGAGCAAAAATAGCCGCCTGGTATTGCGGAAACGAATTTTGTTTGCCTACCTTTGCAGCTCCAATTCCCTCGGGTGTAGCGTAGCCTGGTATCGCGCCAGCATGGGGTGCTGGAGGTCGTAGGTTCGAATCCTGCCACTCCGACCGAGGGACAAGTTGCCCCCGAAAAAACCCCCGGCCTTCGGGCTGGGGGTTTTTTTAGGCATTCTTGACTCAGAATTGGAATTCCCGACGCGGAGCCGCCCCATCGGCCCGCTAAGTTTTCGGGGTGTAGCGCAGCCCGGTAGCGCGCGTCGTTCGGGACGACGAGGTCGTAGGTTCGAATCCTGCCACCCCGACTTTACAAAAAAGCCCGGTCCTTCTTGAAGAAGGGCCGGGCTTTTTTGCATCTTTAATAGAGAAATTAAAGAAGGGAAGCATATATTTGCTTGACCTTTTATTCCTCCTTCATTGTATGCAAAAGCATTTCCTGTTGCTTATTATCTGCTGTGCCCTGGTGCAAGCAGGCCATGCCCAAAATGCACTTAAAGCTGGTACCGTGGCCTTGAGTGGCAGTATTAATTTCACTCAAAATAAGGAGGATACAAATAGCCCTTATTATAACGGCAGCAATAGTTATACTTATACCGATAAAATTTTCAACTTCAACCCCGGCATTAGCTACTTTGTGGCAGACAACTTAGCTATTGGTGCCGACGCTACCTGGAGTATTGAGGAGATTTCTGATAAGTCGAATAGCAACTCGTCAACCCCATATTACCGCACTACTACTAGCCTGCGCGTGGGGCCTTTTGCACGGCGCTACTATATGCTGACTGACCAGTTTGGCTTTACAGGCACCCTGGGGCCGGCTATGAGCACGATTCTCAGCCCGCTGGCAATAATGGCTCGTCGAACCAGACAGCGAGCGGATTTTATGCGGGCCTGACACCAGGCATTATTTTTATGCCGATTCCGCGCATAGGCTTAGGAGCTTCGATTGGAGGACTGACCTATAACCGGCTTAGTGTGAAGCCTGACAACAGCGGTTCCAGCGTCTCCGACGATACAGTGTCGACTCTTGGCGCAAGCTTTGGCCTGGCCCAACTCACGTTCAGCGGCACGTATTTCTTTGGGCGATAAGTAAACTAAAGCAGAAAGCCCGGCCCACCTAATGTAAGGTAAGACGGGCTTTCTGCTTTAGGGTCATTGTGCTTGGAGCTTCGCTTTCTATTAGAGGAAGCTATTGCTCATCAAGCTACCTAGCCGAACGGATGTGCTTCTTTGGAGCGCTTTTGCGGGAGAGCACGAACACGGCCGCCGTGGTGACGAGCGCCGCGGCGGCGATTTTCTCCAGCATGCCGACGCGGTCGTATTTCCATTGGGCTTTGTAGCCTTTCTCGGCCCAGATGTTGGGCACCTTGCCGTGCGCCAGGTCTTCCACAATGCCTTCGACTACGTTGACGCGGTCGGCGACGAGCAGGGGCAGCCAGTGCAGGTAGCTGTTTTCGCTATACTTGAAAGCGAAGCGCCGAATCATACCGCTGAGGCCGCTGGGAGGCGAAGAAATGCCGAATACCGCCGATACGTTGGGCCGTTCGTTGGAGTGCAGCACCTCAATATTGATGGGCTGCTGGGTGGGGCGCACCCAGCTATACCCGTCGTGGTCTTCGGGGTACGATGCCGCATGGGATACGTCGGGTCGTTGTCGGGGTCGGCATCGATGCCCCAGCCGGGCAGCAGGTTCGGGTCTTTGGTTATCGTTTGCATGGTCGTGGGGCGTTAGATACCGGCGGAAGGCGAAATGAGAACCGGCTTGATACAATTGTCCAGCTTCGCAGAGAAAATACGGTAGCCATCGGCTACTTCTTCGAGCGGGATGCGGTGCGTAATCAACCCCTTCGGGTTAAGCACGCCGTTCTGCACATGCTCGATAAGGCGGGGAAGCAGACGCTTTACCGAAGCCTGGTTGGCCCGAATGGTCAGGCCTTTGTTCAGCACATTGCCGATGGGCACGAGGTTGTCGGTAGGGCCATACACGCCCACGATGGACACGACCCCGCCCTTGCGCACGGCATTAATGGCCCAGTGCACGGCCGTGGCCGAGCCGGCCTGCAAGAGCAGCTTACGGCCGGTGATGGTTTGCATGGCATTACCGGCGGCTTCGGCCCTACGGCGTCGATGCACACGTCGGCCCCTATCCAGTCGGTAGTTTTCTTGATAAAGAGCACCGGGTCTTCCAGCTCGCGGAAGTTGTAGGCCTCGCAATTGGCGTAGTTGCGCGCAAACTCCAGGCGGTAATCGATGTGGTCGATGATGATGACGCGGCCGGCCCCGAACAGCCAGGCGCAGCGGGCAGCCATGATACCCACCGGGCCGGCCCCGAATACCACTACCGTATCGCCTTTTTGAATACCGGCCATTTCGGCGGCCTGGTAGCCGGTGGGCACTACGTCGGTGAGCAGCACGGCATCGTCGGGGTCCATACCGGGCGGAATAACCGTGGGGCCCACGTTGGCATAGGGGACACGGGCGTATTCGGCCTGGCCACCGTTGTGGCCGCCGGCGGTATGCGAATAGCCAAAAATGCCGCCCACCGCCGTGGCTTCGGGGTTCGACTCGTGGCAATTGCCAAACAGGCCCTGCTTGCAGAAGATGCACTTGCCGCAGGCAATATTAAACGGCACCAACACATGGTCGCCGACTTTCAGCTTGGTCACCTCCGAGCCGATTTCCTCCACGATACCCGTAAACTCGTGGCCGAAGGTCATGCCCACGCGGGTATCGGGCACGTTGCCGTTGTAGAGGTGCAGGTCGGACCCGCAGATGCAGGTACGCGTGACCCGTACAATCGCATCCTCCGGATGCTTGATTTCGGGCATTGGCTTTTGGCTGGCGCGAACTCTTTTCGGCCCCGGAAATCCATAGCTAGCATAAGAATCCTCCTTTACAGTTAGCGTGAAACAGCAGCGGCACCACCAGGCAGCGCCCCGCTAGGCTGTACTCGCTCTTTCTGCTGAAGGTTAACGAATGCCGATTTAAAAGAATAAATTACGTGCTAATCACCAGGTAGCGGGGTGCTCCCTACGTATAAACACTTACCTCCCAGGCTTAGCTGAAAGGGGACTGGGCCGGCGCTCGGGGCGGGCTACTTCACTCCCACCCGCAGCTCGTCGGTTTCATCGGGTCCAAACTGCTCGAGGTAAAAGGGCTGCTTCGTGAGCTGTCGATCCTTAATGAACTCTTCGGCCGCGGCGTAGAGCTTGCCCGGTGCCAGCAGGAAGCTCACCCCGCGCACGCGGGCTGCTACCACCCGCTGCCCGGCCGGCACTACGCGGTAGCGCCAGCCGGCCGGCAGCCGGGCGGCGGTGTCGGGCACCAGCACGCCGATAAAAGCGCGCACCGAGTCGTGGGCCGACTCCGGGTTATTATAGTAAAGGTTGGCCAGGGGGAGCGCCGGACTGGCATCCTGGCGCGATTTGGCGGCGCGAAACAGCTCTCCGAAACGCTCGTCCTGCACTTTGCCGTGGAAGGGCTGCCCGGCCAGCAGCACCGGCGCGGCCGTGGTTTCGAGGGCTACGGCGGGCGGGCGCAGTCCGCCCAGATAGGCATAGATACCCAGGCCGATGGCCGTAAAAAGCAGGACGAGGGGAAAGAAGAAACGCATTAGGTAGTGACTACTGATTAGTGGCTAATGATTAAGCAAGCTAAGAAACCGCCTGGCTGCTAGCCATTAACCATTGACCTCCGCGCCTTTATACTGCATGCGGTAGAGCTGGGCGTAGTAGCCGCCGAGGCGCAGCAGCTCGTCGTGGGTGCCGGTTTCCTTGATTTCACCGCGGTCGAGCACGATGATGCGGTCGGCCTTCTGGATGGTGCTGAGGCGGTGGGCAATAACGAGCGAGGTGCGGCCTTCCATGAGCTTGTCGATGGCGTGCTGAATGAGCTCTTCCGTCTCCGAATCGACGGAGGAAGTGGCCTCGTCGAGCACAATCACGCGGGGCTGGTACACCAGCGCCCGCACGAAGCTGATGAGCTGGCGCTGGCCCACCGAGAGCGTAGCGCCGCGCTCCATCACGGGGTAGTTGAGGCCGCCGGGCAGGCGGCCGATAAAGCGCTCGGCCCCGACCAGCGCGGCGGCTTCCCAAATCTGCGTGTCGCTTATCTGGCGGTTGCCCAGGGTAATATTGTCGCGGATAGAGCCGGCAAACAGAAAGACATCCTGCAACACCACGCCAATCTGGCGGCGCAGCTGGCTAAGGTCGTACTCGCGCAGGTCGTGGCCATCAACCCGAATGTGGCCCTGTTGAATATCGTAAAAACGCGATAAAAGATTGATGATGCTGGTTTTGCCCGCGCCGGTAGCGCCCACGAAGGCCACCGTTTGGCCGGGCTTTACGTGGAAGCTGATATCCTTGAGCACCCATTCGGGCTCATCAGCTTCGCCTTCCTGCTGGTTGTAGGCAAACCAGACGTGGTCGAACTCCACTTCGCCTTGCAGCTGGGGCACCGGCGCGGTACCGGAAGTAGCTACCAGGTCTTTGCTGTCGAGCAGCTTGAGCAGGCGCTCGGTGCTCACCAGGCCCAGCTGGAGGGTATTGAAGCGGTCGGCAATCTGGCGGATGGGCCGGAAAAACAGCGCATTATACATGATAAAAGCGATGAGTGCACCCTTTGAGATGCTCCCCTCAATCTGGCCCTGGGCCGCGTACCACACCAGCAGGCCCACGCCAATAGCGCCTAACACCTCAGCCACCGGGAAGTAGATGCTATAATATAGAACAGATTTAATATTTGCCCGCGTGTGCTCCTGGTTTATTGCCTCAAACTTGCGGTACTCGCGGTCTTCATTGTTGAAGATTTGGACCACGTTCATGCCCGTAAGATGCTCCTGCACAAACGAGTTGAGCTTGGCCACGGCGTTGCGCACCTCCTGGAAGCTGCCTTTGACTTTCTCCTTAAAAACGTAGGTGCTAAAAAGGAGCGGGGGAATAACCGAGAGGCTGATGAGCGCCAGCTGCCAGTTGGTCCAGAACATGAAAATCATTAGAAAGACAATCTGGAGCAGGTCGCCCATCATAGCGGCCAGGCCCTCGCTGAACACGTCGGCCAGGGTTTCGACATCGGAGATATTACGGGTCACGAGCACGCCGATGGGCGTGCGGTCGAAGAAGCTGAGCTTGAGGCTGAGTAGGTGGCGGTAGAGGTCGGCCCGGATATCGCGCACAATGTACTGGCCCAGCCAGCCGCCGTAGTAGGTCTGGAGGTAGCTCACCAGCGTATGCACCAGCAGCAGCCCGAGCAGCCACAGCGTGGAGCGGTTGAGGCCGGCCCAGTCGTTGTTGGTAATGTCCACATCGACCATGCGCTGGATGAGGGCGGGGCGCACCGTGCCCAGCACGGCCGTGGCCACGGTGAGGATAATAAGACTGATAAATGTGCCCCGGTAAGGCATCACGTAGGCCAGCAGGCGGCGCAGCACCTGCCAGTCGAATACCTGGCCGGTTTTGGTAGCAGAGGTAGGGTCCATAGAAGTAGCTTGCTAACAAAGGTCGGTCAGGTTCGTTGCGTGGCGGCAAAAAAGCCGCTTGGCTTCGGCTTTCACCTGCTTGAGCTGACCCGGCCGACAGCGTTTGGTTTAGACTATTTTGTACTGTCTCTTCAGCGACTGGAACCTAACAAGCTATTTTGTGCCCGCAATCAGGCCTGGTCTTGCACATCTACGGCGGGCACTACTCCGGCTGGATACTCTACTTTGCTCAGATACAACCCTTTAGCCGGCGCGGCCCCGCTGGCGGCTATGCGCTGCTGCCGGTGCAGCACCTGCTGAAACTCCGGCGGCGTGAGCTTGCCCCGGCCCACGTCGAGCAGCGTACCTACCACGAGCCGCACCATGCCCCGCACAAAGCGGTTGGCCCGGATGCGAAACACCAGACCTTCAGGCGTTTCGTGCCAGCCAGCCTCGTAGAGGCAGCAGATATAGTGGGTTTCGGCCCCCTTTACTTTGGAGAAAGCCGTGAAGTCAAACTGGCCTACCATGAATGCGGCAGCCGCGTTCATGGCGGCCACGTCGGGCCGGCCCCGGTCGAGGTACAGCGCCTGGTCGCGCCGGAAGGGGTCGGGGCGCAGGCGCACGAAGTACTCGTAAGTACGGGCTTCCGCCGAGAAACGGGCGTTGGCCCGCTCGTCGACCTCATGAATGCGAAACACCTGCACATCGGGCGGCAGGGCGCGGTTGAGGCGGTAGCGCAGCAGGTCGAGCGTCATCTCGGGCGGAAAGTCGGCCTCGAAATGAGCTACCTGGTGGCTGGCGTGCACCCCGGCATCGGTGCGCCCGCTGCCCTGCGTGCGCACGGGCTGGCGCAGCACGTTGCTTAAAGCGGTGTTGATGGCTTCCTGCACGGTGGGTACGCCGGGCTGCACCTGCCAGCCGCTGTAGGCCGTGCCGTCGTAGGCCAGATGAATGAAATAACGCATGAGTGCCTCAAAAGTACCGCCGCTGGCACACAAAAGCCCCGCTGCCAGGTGGCAGCGGGGGCTTGACAGGCGGAGCACTTGGCTTGCCTTAGCGCTGGCGGCGCTGGCGCAGGCGCTTGAGGCCGTAGGCCACGCCTGAGGCCAGCAGCAAAGACGCGCCCCCATCCAGGGGCACAGCGGTGGGGTCCTGAGGCGCCGGGCCACCCGAGCCCGGCGCCTGGGCCTGGGCCAGGCCTGCGGCCAGGCCCACAGGGCTACTAGCAGCCCAGCTTGTTTCATCAACTGTTTCATTAGAAAATATAGTTACTTAGTTAATAGTAAGAACAGACACTTGCTAGTTAAGCACCACGCGCTTGGTCGTCGTGGTGGCCCCAGCCGTGAGGCGCAGCGTGTACACCCCGGCGGCTAGCTCAGCCGCGTCCACCGTGAGCGTGGTGCC
The DNA here is from genome assembly GCF_013256425.1 of Hymenobacter sp. BRD67. Classification (GTDB taxonomy): domain Bacteria; phylum Bacteroidota; class Bacteroidia; order Cytophagales; family Hymenobacteraceae; genus Hymenobacter. Next base: position 4,131,311 of record NZ_CP053904.1, on the reverse strand, counting down.
GGCCGCCGGCAGCGCGGCCGACTGCCGGCGCACCACCTGGCCCAACGTATTGAGCAGCTCGACCTGCACCGAAGCAGCCTGCGCCACGCCCGGCACCAGCACGGCAAATGAGCCGTGCGCCGGGTTGGGGTACACGCTCACCAGCTCGGCCGTGAGCACCGGCACCGTAGCCAGGGCCGTCTGCGGGCTGAAGCGCAGGCTGAAGCGCCCCACCAGCAAGCTGGTGGCCTGGGCGGCTGTCACGCTAAAGCTGTAGCTCCCGCCCGGGCTTAGCTGGGTGGTCTGCCCCGTCTGGGCATCGGTGAGGTAGGCCGTCAGCCCAGCGGGCAGGTTGCTTAGCGAAGTAGCCATGAGCGTGTAGGTGCCGGCCGCCGGCACCCCCACGTTCAGCGCCAGCACCGTGGCTGCCGTGAAGGCCCCCCGCCCGTCGATGGCCAGGCTTTCGCCCGAGGCCGCCACGCTAGCCAGGTTCAGGCCCGTCGGGTTAGGCAGCTTGGCCGCGTCGTACTTACTGTCGAAGCCCGAAGTGGCGCCAACTTCAGCATACGTGCTGAACGTGTCGGCTGCGCCGTTGCCAGTCAGGTCGAGCTGCACCTGCGGGCGCGCATCGGCCGTGGTGCGGTACAGCTTCGTGTTGTCGCTGAGCACGGTGCTGCTGCTGTTCATGGTGAGCGTAGCCGTGCTGCTACCTGCCGATACCCGCGTGAAGAAGCCCTGGCCCAGGGCCACGAGCTTGTTGCCGACGCCATTGACGTAGCTGCGGTAGCTGCCGGTGTAGGGGCCGCTGCTTTGCTCTACGTACTTGGCATCATCTACGCCCGTGGTGCCGGCCAGCGAGGACAGGTCGAAGCTGGCCACGAAGGGGTTACCTACCAGCGCCCAGCCGGCACCGGCATCGGTGCCCCGTGTGAGAGCCACGGATACGGCGCCCGAGCGGACGGTACCCGTGAAGGTAAATGTTTGGCTGGCGGGCATCTCTACGGTGTAGCCCGGCCGTCGGCCAAGACCGTGCTGAGGGCAGCGGGCGAGAAGAAACCCTTATCAAACGCACTCAGGTTGTTGGTTGTCGTGGCCAGGCGGGTTTCGTCATAGCCGTATACCGTGGGGAAAGGCGTAGTGGTGCCCGGCGTGGCCGAGGTGTTGTAAGCCGGGTTCACTACCGGCGTAAAGGCTGCAGTGGCCAAGTCGCTCACCATAGGGCCGGCCACCGGGGCGCTCACCTGGCGGTAGCCCGCGCCGGGGTTGAGGTCGCCGCTCACGTAGCGCTGCACGATGTACGAGCCGGGGTAGGCCGTGCCCGCATACTGAATGCTGGCCGTGCTGTCCTGGTCCGAGAGCAGGGTCAATGTGATACCGGCCGGCCGCGTGGGCGGCGTGCCATTGTAGTAGACAAGCACGTTGCGGATAGCCAGCGAATTAGTAAATGTTACCGAGTTCTGGTTGTAGTTGCGAAACGTATTTACGCGGGCGGGCAGGCCAGAGCCCGTTATCTGGGCCGAGCTGTTGTAGCTTGAGTAGTTGTAGGTCGCATCGGGCGAGAAGTAGCGCGTGCCCGTTACCTGAATATCGCCCGTGGGCCCGCTGGTGCTGAGGCCGGTGGCTGTTGTCACATTCATCTCAGCCCGGCGGCTGAGCGCAAACGAGCCGGGACCAGTCACGAGGGTACCATTACCGCTGAAGAAGCCACCTGGCTGCACCACCATCTTGCCCATAACCTGAAACAACTGGCCGGCGGCGCTAAAGTAGCCGCCCCCGCCGTTGGTGATAGTTACATTGTTGTAGATACCCGGCGTGAGCTGCATGAAAGTGCTTACTACCAGGTCGGGATACGTCACGGTGAAAGTGGGGCCGTTATACTTCGCTAGCGTGGCTGAGGCCACGCTTACCGGCCCGGTTGTCGCGCCCGTGGGCACGGTCACCGTGGCCGTCAGGTCGCTGGTGGGCGTAGCAAAGCCCGTGGTGCTGGTGCCGTTGAAGGCAAAGCCTGCAGCATCGGTCAGGTTGGTGCCCGTGAGGGCCACGCTCGTGCCAATGCCGCCCGTGGCGGGTGCGATGCCGGTGATAGTGGGGAAGCTGCGCACGAAGTTGCTGGTGGTACCGGTAAGGGCAAAGTTATTCAGCGTACCCGTGTTGCCGTTGCCGCTCTGGTCGGTCAGGCTCGTAATGCCCGCGTTGTTGCCGCCGGCCGCGCCCTGGTCGAAGTTGGCGTAATATTTCTGGCTGGCTGGCACGGCTGCGGTTGTGCTGAACTGGTCGGCCTGCACTTGTGCCTGGGTGAGGGCCACGTTATAGATGCGCAACTCGTCGAGCTGGCCACCTAGCGGCTGGTTGTAGTTGACCGAGCGGCCCAACTGGAGCTGGCTGCTGGCTGTTACCGGCGAGGCCGCTTGCGTGCCAGACACGTCTACCCCGTCCAGGTACAGGCGCAGGGTGGTGCCGTTCCAGGTGGCGGCCAGGTGTTGCCAGCGGCCGGCCGTTAGGTTGGTGGTGCCCGACACATAGGTGCGGGCCGAGCTGCCGGTGCCTTGGTTCCAGACCTCCACGTACGGCGTGCCGTTGAGGACGGCCAGCGTGTAGTCGCCGTCTTTGCGAATCAGCGAGTTCACGACGCCGGTCGAGTTGAGGTTGACCCACGTTTCCAGCGTGCAGCCGCTCACCCCCAGGTTGCTGAGGCTGGCCGGGCTGCCCAGGGCCACATAATCGTCGTTGCCATCAAAAGCCAGGGCGTTGTTGGTGGGTGGGGGCACGGTCGTAATGGCCAGCGCCCGTTGGCCAGGCCCCCGGCCAGGGTGTAGGTAACGTTGCTGCTACCCGTGGGCAGCACGTACGACGAGCCGCCGCCCCGCCGTTGAGACCGGGGTTAAAATTGCCGCCCCGCCGCCGCCGTAGTAGCCGCCGCCACCCGCCGCGTTGAAGTTGCTGGGGTTGCCGTTGCCCCCGTGCCGTTCGAGCCGGGGTAGCCGCCCCGAGGGCGGTGGTGGTGGCACCCAGGCCGGCCCCGCCGCCCTGCCCGCTCACGCCGTTACCGCCGGTGGGCGTGCCGCCGGCCCCACCGGCGGGGCCGGCGTCTCCAGCGCCGCCGCCGCCCGCCACCAGCAGCGCGTTGCGGCTAGTGAGGTAGTCGCCGGTGTTGCCGTTGGCAGCCAGCCGGCGCAGGTCAGTGGCCCCGCCGCCGCCGCCGCCGGTGTAGGCACCATTGCCGCCGCCGTTATAGCCACCCGCCCGCCCACGGAGCTGCTGCCGTTGTTGTTGCTATCGGCCCCCGGCCGCCCACTACCACGGTGAGCACCTCGCCGGGCACTACAGTCACGGTGGCCTGCACAATGGCGCCCAGTCCGCCCTTGTTGTTGCCGCGGTTACCACCGCCACCGCCGCCAGTGGCGACTACGTTGAGCTTAGTAATGCCCGTCGGCACGGTGTAGGTCTGGGTGCCACCGGTATAGGCAAAGTTGGTGGTAGTTTGGGCCTGGGCCGCGCCGGCCGTGGCCAGCAGCAGTCCCAGTGCTGCCAGGGGGAGGGCGGCCCACCTCGTGTAATGAGCCAGTGAGAAGATGTTCGTCATACTGAATGAGAAAAGTGGAAAGTGAGAAAGCAATAAAACTGATAGACAGCCATTTTAGCAATCTATCTGCAAAGTACGACGCTAGCTACACACAACAGCAGGTATCGCATAAAAATGCGAGAATGAGCCGTGCTGGCAATGCGGTTTGGCTTACTTACAAACCAGCTGCAACGAGCGAATGGCGCACCAAAGCGGTAACGGGCGCGCGATGCCTTTAGGGGCGCGCTGCCATGAAAAAGCCTCCGCTGTCGGGTGGCAGCGGAGGCTTTAAACATAGCGCTTAATTTATATTATGCCGGTTCTTAGCGCTGGCGGCGCTGGCGCAGGCGCTTGAGACCGTAGGCCACGCCTGAGGCCAGCAGCAGCGAGGCGCCGCCATCCAGGGGTACGGACGTCACGGCCTGCGGCGTGGGCCCGGTCGAGCCCGGCGCCTGCGCCTGAGCCAGGCCCGTGAGCGCGAGCAGCAGGGCCATTGTTAGCAGTAGTTTCATAAAAGAGAAGATTAGGGCCGGCCCCACGCACAGGGCCGGCCTGCGAGGAAAGAAAAGCTATTGAATAACTACACGCTTGGCCAGTGTGCTGGTGCCGGCTTGCAGACGCAGGGTGTACACCCCGGCCGCCAAGCCGGTCGTCTCCACGGTGAGCGTGGTGCCGGCCGCCGGTAGCGCGGCCGTCTGGCGTCCGACTACCTGGCCCAGCGTATTGAGCAGCTCGACCTGCACCGAGGCAGCCTGCGCTATGCCCGGCACTTCCACCGAAAAGCGGCCATGGGCCGGGTTTGGATACACCGCTACAGAGGTAGCCGTGAGCTCCGGCAGCGTGGCCAGGGCCGTCTGCGGACCGAAGCGCAGGCTAAAGCGGCCGGTCAGCAAGCTCGTAGCCTGAGTCGCCGAAACGGCGAAGTTATAGCTAGTACCTACGCTCAGCTTCAGCGTCTGGCCGTTTTGGCTATCGGTCAGGTACGCATCGAGCCCGGCAGGCAGGTTGCTGAAAGCAGCGGCTGTGAGGGTGTAGCTACCGGCTGCCGGCACGCCAACCGCCAGCGGCAGCACCAGGCCCGACGTAAAGGCGGGGCGTCCGTCGATGGCCAGGCGTTCGCCGCTGGTCGTGGTGCTGCTCAGGTTCAGCCCCGTCGAGTTAGCCAGCTTGGCCGCGTCGTACTGGCTATCAAAGCTTGGCGTGGCGCCGGCCTCGACATAGGCCACCCAGGCATCGGCCAGGCCAGCGCCGGCCAGCTCCAGGCGCAGGGCCGGGCGGGTATCGGCCGCGGTGCGCTGAAAGGCCGCCTGACTAGCGTAGCTCGTCACGCGCTGGGCGTTGCGGAAGGTGAGCGAGCCCGTAGTCTGGCCCGTACTCACCCGCACCCAGAAGCCCTGGCTACTGCCAATCAGCGGGTTATTAGTAGTCGAGGTGCTCTGCCCGTTCACATACGTGCGATAGCCGCCGGCATAAGGGCCGGTGCTCTGCACTACGTACATGGCCGCGTCCAGCCCTGAGCGGTCGGCGGGCGCTACCAGCGAGTAATCGAGCGGAGCGGGGTACGGGTTACCTACCAGCTGCCAGCCCGCGTCGGTAGCGTTGGCCGAGCCCGTGGCATTGCGGCTCAGGGCCAGCGGGCTTTGGTCGCCCGTAGTGGGGGTACCCACGAAGTCCACGAGCTGCGCGGCGCCAATCTGCGCCACGTAGCCTTTGCCTACGCTCATAGGGGCGCTCAGGCTGGTGGGCACCACGAAGCCTTTATCAAAGGCCGAGTAGTTGTTGGTAACGCTCGCCAGCCGGCTTTGGTCGTAGCTAAACAAGGTGGGGAAGGGCGTAGTCGTGCCCGGCGTGGCCGAGCTGTTATACACGCTAGCCTGGCTGATTTCCGGGGTGTAGCCCGCAGTGGTCAGGTCGGCCAGCGTCGTGTTGCTCACCGGGGCGCTGTAGTGGCGGTAGCCGGCCCGGCATTCAGGCTGGGGTCGATGTAGCGCTGCATCGTGAAGCCCCCGCCCGTTACCGCGCCTGTGCCCGAGTTTACTACCAGGGCCGTACCACTAGCAGTGCTCAGCAGGGTCAGCGGCACAGCACTACCGAAGAAGCCCGAGTTGGTGTCCAGGTTGCCGCTGCCGCCTACCGTTAGCGCCTGCGCTACGCTGGTGGCGCTGGTCAGGCTAACGGTGTTGGCATTGGTCGTCGTCAGGTTGCGCACCTGGTTGGGCAGGCCGTTGCCGGTGCTTTGGGCGGCCGTGCCGTTGTACACGTAGCTGGCATCGGTCGAGAACGAGCGGGCCCCCGTGTTCTGGATAGAACCGGTACCGCCGCTGCTGCTGATACCCTGGGCCGAGCAGATGCCAAGCGTACCGCCGGCTGCCAGCGTAAAGGTGCCGGCTCCACTCAGTACGGCGCAGCCGTCGTTGAGCGTACCGCCCGTGTTTACCGTGGTGCTGCCGCTGACCGTTACATTGCCGGCCAGCGTACCTACGCCGGGGCTGTTTACCGTGATGGAGGTGTAGCTGCCCGCCGCAATGGGCATGGTAGTAGTCACCACCAGGTCGCCGGTGAAGGTGAAGGTCGGGCCGTTGTATCTGGTCAGCGTAGCCGAGCTAACGCTCACCGGGCCGGTGCTGGCCGTAGCAGGCACCGTGATGGTGGCCGAATAATCGCTGCCGGGCGTAGTGAAGGGAGCTACCGCCCCGCCGTTGAAGGCAAAGCCCGTGGCATCGGTCAGGTTGGTGCCCGTCACGGCTACGCTCGTACCCTGCACACCGGTGGTGGGCGTGATGCCCGTGATGGTCGGGAAGCTGCGTACCCAGTTAGAAGTAGTGCCGGTGAGACTGAAGTTGTTCATCAGCGTGCCGGTATTCCCATGGCCGCTCTGGTCGCTGAGGGTAGTTACGCCCGCGTTGTTGCCGCCGGCTACGCCCTGGTCGAAGTTGGCGTAGTAAACCTGGCTGTTAGGCAGTGCCGAGCTGGTACTGAACATATCGCTCTGCACCTGCGCTTGCGTCAGGCCCACGCTGTAAATGCGCACTTCATCAATACCGCCAGGGAAGTATTCGCCGAAATTAGTGGACCCAATACGCAAGTTGTTATTATTAGGCACGTTGTGGCCGGTGGGTGTATCGCTGGCCTTGAGTACTCCATCCAAATAGATGCGCCGCGTGGTACCATCGAAAGTAGCCGCTACGTGGTGCCACTTGCCGCTAATGTCGCCCACGTTAGCAGCCAGGTCGTTATTCCACCAGTAATTATATATCACGCCCGACGGGTCCAGTCGCAAAGCGTTGACTTGACTTTGCGAGCCATAGTTCCCCCACCCCGCAATGCCATAAACTCCCATGCTGGTAGGCTTTATCCACGCCTCAATGGTGTAAGCGCTGTTGCCCACGGGCACTTGGGTAGTGCTGGGCAGGCTCACATAGTTACCTGCCAAGTTGTTAAAAGCCAGCGCATTATTGGTCGTCACGGTAAAAGCCGTGCTCACCGACTGCCCGCAGGGCAGCGTCACCACCGCGCTGCCCGAAGGCGTAGCGCCGGCCGGCACCTGAAACGTAAGAGCCGAGGCCGTAGCGCTGGTGATGGTAGTAGCCGCCCCGTTGATAGTGAGGCCGGTAGCACCGTTCAGGTTACTACCGGTTAGCGTGGCCGTCTGGCCCGCCATGCCCGCTCCCGAGCCGGTAAGCGTTGCCGTAGGTGGGGCCAGCACGGTCACCTGGGCGGTGGCGGTACTGGTGTTACCGTTCCCATCCTTAGCCGTCAGCAACACGTAGTTGGGGCCTGCCACGTCGGCGCAGGTATAGGGTTGCGTAGCAGCATCGGCTGAGTAGGCCGCCTGCACTGCCAGGTTTTTGGGGGTGCCGTAGCAGGGGTCGCCAAACGTAGTATTATTGGCCGGGATACTACCCGTATTGTTGTTGAGCAGGGCGCCGCTCACTACCGAATTGCTGGTGGCTGCATTGCAAGTATTGGTGTAGTTACCGTTGTTACCCGACGAGTTACCATAGCTGGCATAGGGTATCGCCGTAAAAAGCGCTCCGGTGGGCGTAGTAAGTGTAAGGGTACCGCCCTCCGCTACTTGGCCATATACAATTTTCTGAATACTGTAGGTGAGCGTACCGCTGCCCCCGCTGCTGCCATTATTGACGCTGGTGGCGGCCAGCGTGGCCGTGCCGTTAGCCGCTAGCTGCACCGTCACGTTTTGGGCGTTGGCTGTCAGCACACTAGTCAGGGGGCTCGGGACTAGCTTAATTCGCGATGCCCGCGTGGGGCGAGCAGCTTGGTCGTGGGCCCAGGTAGGGCTGGCCAGGGGCAGAGTGGCCAGTACGCCTGCCACTAAGGGCAGCCAGCCTCGCCCCTGCCGCAGTACAGAGTGAAGAAGTTTAGTCATACAATATGGAATAAGGTAAGTAACACGGAATCAGCGGGCCGTCTCCGTGTTGGTGTTCACCGCAAAGAAAGGCGCATGCGTAATACAACGGTATAGCATAAAGATGCTAGAGACCTTTGGCTAGCTGAGTGGCAGGTTTTTCTTAGCCACTGGCTTATTCATGGCAAAACCTCACCAACTGTCCTGCCTGACAGCTCTTTTAGGCACTACAAATAATAATTTCTAACATTATTTTTTTCATATTCAGGAAACTATTTAGGAAGTCTGCAAAATCACGCTATCCGTCCTGCTGAGCTGAATACTACCAACGGTATGAGTACCATTTGCCAAACTTTCCGTCTATTTCATATAGCACCATCGCTACTATTTCAGGAGTTGTCTTAATATATTAAATTTTATATATTTACTGCCCAATCGGCGCTTTATGGGACGTTTACCCCACTGCCAGCTACGGGCAGCGAGGATCCCCACCCGAGCAACAGGCACGATGGAAAGGCAGTGGGCATGAGGCTACCGTAAGCCTGGGACTGCCTACCTTATAGCGCTACTACCCTGCCATCAACTTTGCGGGCTACTGTATCGCAACAAGTGCAAAGTGCAGACAAGCAACAGACTTAGTATATGACTACCCGCTTGGCTAGTATGACAGGTCCAGTTGTCAGGCGCAGCGTGTACACGCCTGCGGGCAAACTCCCCGTTTCCAGCGTGAGTTGGGTGCCGGCAGCAGGCAGGGAGGCGGCCTGGCGTAGTACTACCTGGCCCAGCGTGTTCAGCAGGTCGGCCTGTACTACGCCGGCCGGCGCTGCGCCCGGCAACGTTACCGTAAAGCGGCCGTGGGCAGGGTTGGGGTAAATGCCTACCAACTCGGCCGTCAGGACGGGCACCGTAGCCAGCACCGCCTGCGGGCTGAACTGGAGCGTGAAGCGCCCGGTCAGCAAGGAGGTGGCCTGGGCCTCCGTCACCCGAAAGGCGTAGCTGGTGCCAGCACTCAATTTCAAAGTCTGGCCAGCCTGGGCGTCGGTGAGGTAAGCATCGAGGCCGACAGGCAGGTTACTCAGGGCAGCGGCTGTAAGCGTATAGATGCCGGCGGCCGGAACGCCGACTGCAAGCGGTAGCGACGTAGCGGCGCCAAAGGCCGGGCGGCCATCAATGGCCAGGTGCTCGCCCAAGGCAGTTACACTGCTCAGGTTCAGGCCGGTAGAGTTGGGCAGCTTTATGGCATCATATTGGGCGTCGGTGGCAGCGGTTGCACCAGCTTCGGCGTAGGCGTAAAACACATCGGCCGGGCCCGTAGCCCCGGCCAACATGAGCTGCACGAGGGGACGCGGGTCGGCCGTAGTACGCTGGAAGGAGGTAGCATCCGGCAGCGTCATACGCTGGCTGTTGCGAAAGGTCAGTGCCCCATCTGTCTGGCCCGTGCTCACGCGCACAAAGAAGCCCTGGGCCACCGGTAGCACAGGGTTACCGCCGATGCCATTGGTATAGGCACGGTACTGGCCTGCATACTGACTCGTGCTACTGAAGACGTAGATAGCGGCATCTAAGCCTACACGGTCGGCCGCCGCCACCAGCGAGTAGTCGAGCGGGGCAGGATAGGGATTGCTTACCAGCGCCCAGCCAGCGGCGGCGGGCAGGGCATTACTGCTACGATGTAGTGTCAGGCTTTGGGTGCCGGTAGTGAGCGTGCCCGTAAAGTCCACGAGTTGGGCTGCCCCAATGTTTACCGTGTAGCCAATGCCCGGCGTCAATGCATCAGCCAGGCTGGCGGGCGAGTACCAGCCCCTATCGAAGTCTGAGAGGGTTGTAGTAGTTGTGGCCCTGCTCTCACTGTAGCCAAAGACTGTAGGAAAGGGCAACGTCGTGCCCGGCGCGCTGCTGCTGTTATACAGGGAGTTGACAATGGGCATGAAGCCGGCAGTAGATAAGTCAGCCACTGTTGAGCCGCTGACCGGCGCACCATAGTGGCGGTAGCCCAGACCAGCGTTGAGGCTGGGGTCGATGTAGCGCTGCACCACGGCCGTGCTGCCGCTTACTACGCCCGAACTGCTGTTTATTGCCAGGGCTGTGCCAACGCTACCGGAGAGCAGCGTAAGCGCATTGCCATTGAGCACCAGATTGCCCGTGTTCCCCACGGCCACTACCTGCATAATACTTACCGGAGCTGTCAGCGTTACATCGTTGGCATTAGTGGTGCGCAGGTTACGGACCTGGCCAGGCAGGGCATTGCCCGTCACCTGAGCGGCCGTACCGTTGTAGACGTAGCTGGCATCCGAGGCAAACGAGCGCGGGCCCGTTACTTGCACTGCGCCGCTGGCCCGGTACTCGCAATACCCTGCGCATGGCAAATGCCCAGCGTGCCGCCCGCCGCCAGCACAAAGCTGCCGGCGCCCGTAATAGGCTGGCAGTTGCTGTTCAGGGTGCCGCCGCTCTGCACGGTCAATACGCCATTGGCCACCAGAAAGCTGCTAAGCGTGGTACTGCCCGTACTGGTTATGGTAACGTTATTGTACACGCCGGTACTCATCTGGCTGCCGGTATTCACCACAAGGTCGGCCAGGCTGCGTGCCAAAAAACTGGTAGTATAGCCGGGGCTGCCGGGGTTGGAGAGGCCAATAGAGCCGAACGCCGCGCTGGCGCTGCTGTAGCTGCCCGTGGCGTAGAGGTTACCCGTAATGTCGCTGCCCACGCCATACCCATTGTCATCAAGTGACCCGCCAGCCCGCACTGCACTCAGCCAAGCACCGCTGGTAGTCAGCTTAGCCACATACACATCGGAGCCGCCCGCACTGGCGAGGGTTGTACTACCGAATGTTGCTGCCGAGCCACTAAAGTCGCCCGTGGTATAGAGATTGCCCTTCCCATCGAGGGCCACTGCCTCGCCCCTTGCCTGGGTATCGCCCCCGGCACGTAGCGCCCAGCTAAATGCCCGATGCTGGTTAGCCGGGCCAGGTACACGGAGCCATTAGTATTGGGGTTGAGGAGCATCGTGGAGCCAAATACCACCGAGGTGCTGTACGAGCGGCCAGTGATGTAAGCATTGCCGGTGGCATCCACTACAATGGCCGACCCAGCCGGCGCAAAGTCGTCGTTGACTCCACCTGCCCGGCTAGCCCACTGAAATGCCCCGGTGCTGGCGCTGAGCTTGGTTACAAACGTATCCTGCCCGCCCGCGCTGGTGAGCGTGGTGCTGCCCAGCGTCATCGTGCCCGAAAAGTCGCCAAGCAGGTAGGGATTACCGCTGGTATCCAACGCCACGGCATTGGCGTAGGCCGAGTTGCTGCCGCTAACCAGGGTGGCCCACTGCGCTGTGCCCGTAGTAGAATAGCGGGCCACCAAGCCGCTTTCCGGCGACGTACTGTAAAGCGTGCTTGCTCCTACCGCCAGGCTTGAACTGTTGAAGTAAGCGGCCACGTAGGCATTGCCGCTGGCGTCAACAGCAATACTCTGGCCGAAGTCGTCGCCGCTGCCGCCCACCCGGCTGGCCCACTGCCAGCTGCCGGCGGTGCTAAGCTTGGCCACTACCACGTCACGCCCGCCGCCATTGGCCAGCGTAGTGGTGCCAAAGGTGGCCGAGGCACCCGAGTAGCTGCCCGCCAGGTAAGCATTGCCCCCACCATCCACTGCAATACCGACGGCCGTATCATCGCCGGCGCCGCCGGCGCGGGTGGCCCATTGCAGCACGCCGGCCCATCGTATTTCGCCACGAAAATATCGCTGCCGCCCGCGCTGGTGAGGGTGCTTCCGCCAAACTGTACTGTGCCGCTGAAATAACCGGTGAGGTAGCTGTTACCACCGGCATCGGTCGCTAGTTCGAGGGCCGTACTGCCGCCGGTATTGCTGCCACTGCCGGGGGCCACCGCCTGCGCATGGGTAAAGCTTTGGGCCGGGGCGGCCAGTGGGGCTGCGGTCAATATAGCCAGCACGATGGTTAGCGCCCGGTTCCAGCGCATTGCTTGGTAGAGATGAGTCACGCCTATACTTGTAAAAATGGAAGAAGGAAAGGTACTACCTGCCAGCCTACTTCAGGTAGAAGCTACGCAAATAAAGCTCTAAATCAGTATATTTTACTAAAGCGGACTTAGCTCTTACGTTATTTAATTTATATTAATAAGCATTCTATTTAATTTAGCTCATCAGCCCGAATCACACCTCCGGGCCAGCGACTCGGTAACAACCAAAAAAAACCCGGCCGCCAGGAGCGACCGAGTCTTTTTATGAAAAAGGAACATAAGCTAGCGGCTCGCCGCCAACGCCTCGGCCCCACCCACGATTTCGAGAATCTCGGTGGTAATGGCGGCCTGGCGGGTGCGGTTATAGGTCAGCTTCAAGGCTTTCAGCAGCTCGCCGGCGTTATCAGTAGCTTTATCCATCGCCGTCATCCGCGCGCCGTGCTCTGAGGCATTGCTTTCCAGCACAGCCTTGTAAAGCTGGATTTTCAAGCTCTGCGGAATCAGCGTCTGAATAATATCTTCTTTGCTGGGCTCGAAAATATAGTCGATGCTATTTTCCAGAGCGCTGGTGCCGGGCGTGCCAGCAGGCACTTCGGCCGGTAGCAATGGCAGCAGCTGCTCGGTCTGAATAACCTGGGTAGCAACGTTTTTGAACTCGTTGTATACCATTACTACCTGGTCGTAGCTGCCTTCGGCAAAGCCGCGCATAGCCGCTTCGGCCGCCGCCCGCACCGTATCGAACGAGAGCTGGGCAAAGACGTGGGTATAGTCGCCCACCCGGGCAAAGCTGCGCCGGCCATAGTAGTCGTGCGCCTTCTTGCCGATAGCCATCACGGAGATGCTGCTTTGCGGCAGGCTGGCATAACGCTCCGCAATCAGGGCATTCACTCCCTTAAATACGTTGGCGTTAAACGCCCCCGCCAGGCCCCGGTCAGAGGTAATGGCGATAATGAGTACCCGGCGCACGTCGCGCACCTGGCCGTACTCGCTCACTACCTCATCGGTCGTCGTGCGGGTCAGGTTGGCCAGAATGCTGGTAAGCCGCTGGGCGTAGGGACGCATGCGAATGATGTTGTCCTGGGCCCGGCGCAGCTTAGCCGCCGCCACCATCTTCATGGCTTTGGTAATTTGCTGCGTGCTCGAAACCGACTGAATGCGCGAGCGAACTTCTTTTAAAGAGGCCATAACTTATACGAAAGGCTAAAGAATCATTTATTATAGTGAGCGCAACGAGGTGATGCGCAGCAATCGCACCACCTCGTTGCGCTCACTATGACAAACGGCGCTTGTTATTTACTGCTTAAGCGGCGTAGCCGGCGGCCACATCTTTGGCCGTCTGGCGCAGGGCGCCCGTTACGGAATCATCGAGCTTACCGGCTTTCAGTGCCTTGAGGGCGTCGGGGTGGCGGGCATTCATTACCTGCGTAAACTCCTTCTCGAACTCGCGTACGCGGTTGACCGGGACGGTATCGAGCAAGCCATTGGTAGCGGCATAGATGATGGCCACCTGGTCTTCCACCTTCACGGGCGAGAACTGGGGCTGCTTCAGAATCTCCAGGTTGCGGCGGCCGCGCTCGATGGTGAGCTTGGTGGAGGCGTCGAGGTCGGAGCCGAACTTAGCGAAGGCTTCCAGCTCGCGGAACTGCGCCTGGTCGAGCTTCAGCGTGCCGGCTACCTTCTTCATCGACTTAATCTGGGCGTTGCCACCTACGCGGCTTACCGAGATACCTACGTTGATAGCCGGACGTACGCCCGAGTTGAAGAGGTTGGTTTCGAGGAAAATCTGGCCATCCGTAATCGAGATTACGTTGGTCGGGATGTACGCCGATACGTCACCTGCCTGGGTTTCGATGAGCGGCAAAGCCGTCAGCGAGCCGCCGCCTTTCACCAGCGGCTTCAGGCTTTCGGGCAGGTCGTTCATGTTGCGCGCAATCTCGTCCGAGGCGTTGATTTTAGCGGCGCGCTCCAGCAGGCGGCTGTGCAGATAGAAGACGTCGCCGGGGTAGGCCTCGCGGCCCGGAGGACGACGCAGCAGCAGCGACACCTCGCGGTAGGCTACGGCCTGCTTCGACAAGTCGTCGTACACTACCAGCGCCGGACGGCCCGTATCGCGGAAGTATTCGCCGATAGCGGCACCCGTAAAGGGGGCGTAGAACTGCATCGGCGCGGGGTCCGAGGCCGAAGCCGATACCACCACGGTATAGTCCATAGCCCCGCCCTTGGTCAGGGCCTGCACCACCTGCGCTACCGTCGAAGCCTTCTGGCCGATGGCCACGTAGATGCAGAATACGGGCTCGCCGCGGTCAAAAAACTCGCGCTGGTTCAGGATAGCATCAAGAGCTACGGTCGATTTACCGGTCTGGCGGTCGCCGATAATCAGCTCGCGCTGGCCACGGCCAATCGGAATCATAGCGTCGATAGCCTTGATGCCGGTTTGCAGCGGCTCCGTTACCGGCTGACGGAAAATTACGCCCGGCGCCTTACGCTCCAGGGGCATCTCATAGGTCTGGCCCTGAATGGGGCCCCGACCGTCGATGGGCTGGCCCAGCGTGTTTACCACGCGGCCCACAATCCCTCGCCTACCTGAATAGCGGCAATCTTGTTGGTACGGCGTACGGTAGCACCCTCTTTGATATCGCCGTAGTCACCGAGCATTACGGCCCCTACGTTGTCTTCTTCGAGGTTAAGCACCAACGCTTGCAGGCCATTTTCGAACTCAATCAACTCGCCCGACTGGGCGTGCGAGAGGCCGTAGATGCGCGCCACGCCGTCGCCGACCTGGAGCACGGTGCCGACTTCTTCCAGCTCGGCAGCCGATTTAAAATTGGACAGCTGCTGCCGCAGGATGGCGGATACTTCGTCCGGGCGTACTTCAGCCATGATAATAGTTAGTTTAAGCTATGTTGATAAGTATTGTCGGTCAGGGAAGTACGCAGGCGGCGCAGATTACCTTTCACCGAGTCGTCAATCTGCCGGTCGCCGACGCGCAGCACGAAGCCGCCAATCAGCGAGGGGTCCACCTTCTCGGTGAGCGAAACATCGGGCAGGCCCGTCTGCTGCTTCACCAGCTTCTCTACTTCGGCGCGGGTGGCTGGCGTAAGCGGTGAGGCCGACGTTACCTCCGCCACCTGGACGCCCAGCAGGGCGTTGTACTGCGAGCGGAACTCGGTGCCGATGTGCTCCAGCGCAGCCTCGCGGTTTTTACTGGTCAGAATCTGAAAAAAGCGCATCAGCATATCCGACACCTTGCCCTGAAAAATGGCGGTGAGGATACTGAGCTTTTTGTCGTGCTTTACAATCGGGTTGCGCAGCAGCAGGCGCAGGTCACGGCTGCCGGCCATGGTGTTGGCCAGCAAGTCCATATCCTGCTTCATTGTTGCCAGGGTGCCCATTTCCTGTGCCAAATCAAGTAAGGACTTGGCATAGCGGGCAGCTACTCGTTGGTCGGCCATTGGTAGGTTAGTTGTCGGTCGTTGGCTATCAGTTGTTAGACGATGCGGCCCCTTGCGAAAGCCTGACAACTAACAACTGATAGCTAACGCCTAGTTAAGCTTTACGTCTTTCAGGTACTCATCTACCAGCTTTTGCTGGGCGGCGGGGTCAGCCAGCTCGCGGCGCAATACGCGCTCGGCGATATCGACGCTCAGCTGAGCAGCCGTATTCTTTACTTCGGCCAGGGCCTGGTTTTTTTCCTGCTGAATAGCCTCACGGGCTTGCTGCGAAATCCGATTGGCTTCTTCAACAGCCGTGGTTTTTGCCTGCTCGATGAGCTTGTTGGCAATAGTCTGGCCTTCTTTCAGCATCTGGTCGCGCTCGTGGCGGGCATCGGCCAGCAGCTTCTCGTTGCCGGCTTTCAGGCTCTGCATTTCCAGCTTTGCCTGCTGGGCCATTTTCAGGGCCTCGTCGATACTGTCTTCGCGCTCCTTGAGCGAGCCCAGAATGGGCTTCCAGGCAAACTTGGCCAGCAAAGCCAGCAGGATAAGGAAAATCAGGGTTTGCCAGAAAAGCAAACCAAACTCGGGGTGATAAGCGACATAAGGACAGCAAGTATCGGGGTGGCGGTGAGCCAGCTGAGGCGCACCAGTAAACATCCGGCAGCGGCAGGTAAGTTGCCAAAACCATGGGCTTAGCCTGCTTTACAGCGCAAAGCCGGGTTTCAGCCGAACGAAAACCCGGCACGGCCGGCCTCCGCAACAGGAAGCCAGCCGGCCGGGCTATACCGACGCGATTACTGCAATTTCAGGGCGATGAGCAGGCAGACTACAACTGCGAACAAAGCTGCACCTTCAACCAGCGCCGCTACGATAAGCATAGCCGTCTGGATTTTGCCCGAAGCCTCCGGCTGACGGCCGATGGCTTCCATAGCGCTACCGCCGATGCGGCCAATGCCCAGGCCAGCGCCCAGGATAGCCAGACCAGCGCCGATGCCGGCACCCATTACAGCCAGACCAACCGAATTAACAACTTGCAGCAACAACGAAAGAAGCATGGTAAAAAGAAAAATGTGTGTAGGGAAAAAACTTGGAGGAAATACGACCCGGCCGCCCGCCAGCAGGCAGCCCGGCTAACTTAGTGGGCCGCTACGTCGGGCCTGGTGAGGTGAGCAATGTTAGAGCCACCGTCACGCTCATCGGCGGCACCAAAATTTTCATCGTGCCCGTGGCTTTCATCATGGTGGTGCTCCTCCAGCGCTCCGCCGATGTACATAGCGGTAAGCAGGGTGAAGATATAGGCTTGCAGTACCGATACCAATAGCTCCAGCACACTGATAAATAGACCGAAGGGAACCGACAGGAAGCCGGTAAGCGCCGAGCGGAAAATGAAAATGAGGCTGATGAAACTCAGAATAATGATGTGGCCGGCCGTGATGTTGGCAAACAGACGCACCATGAGCGAGAAAGGTTTGGTAATCACTCCAATCAGCTCGACCGGAATCATGATAAGACGCAGCGGCAGCGGCACACCCGGCGTCCAGAATATATGCTCCCAGTAGTATTTGTTGCTGCTGAACAGGGTGACAATCAGCGTCAGCACGGCCAGCATCATGGTCACGGCAATGTTGCCGGTGAGGTTGGCGGCACCGGGCGTGAGGCCCAGCAGGTTATTAAACCAGATAAAGAAAAACACCGTGAGCAGGTAGGGCATGTAGCGCTCGTATTTGGGGCCGATGCTTTTTTTGGCTACCTCATCGCGGATGAAAATCACAAACGGCTCCAGAAAGCCTTGCAGACCCGCCGGGGCCTGGCCAACCCGCTGCCGGTAGGACCTGGCTACCGACGTAAATACCAGGAGCAGGAGCAGGCTGCTTACGGCCAGGGCAGCCACGTTTTTAGTGATGGAGAAGTCGTAGACCTTGCTGCCATCGAGGGTAATCAGCTTTTCTTCTTCCAGCTTGAAGTTCCCGTAGGTTTTGCCTTCAGCTACTTTCTCCGAGGAGAATACCGATAGTCCCTTACTTGGTTGATAAGCAATGACAGGAAAATAGCTGACAAAATTACCGTTATCGGTGCTGAACCAATGCCACTCGTGCGAGTCGGCCACGTGGTGCAAAATAACTTCGCCGGGGTTGAAGGCATCCCCCTTTTTGCCCGTTTCGGTAGGTTCGGCCGCGAAGCCGGCGAACGTGCACAAGCAAAGAAAGAGAGTGAGTAACCGCTTCATTAATATTGAGTAAAATCCGGACCCGAAGGTAAATTATTCGCTTTTCGGGAGTTGCTTCGCTGAAAACGGGCGCAAGTTACTAAAAATAGCCCATATTTCAAACCCGGCACACAGAAAATAGCCTGTAAAGAAGGCTCCGAGGAAGGTCAGCAAGCCGTGGTCGTCGTTGATTCCACCCCTATAAAAATAGGCTAGTACCATCCCGATTCCGAGCACCAGGCGCAGGCCTACCCCGCCGAAATAAGCCGCCAGAAAATTGTCGGGCGAGCGACGGGTAGCGCGCGCCGTAAACCAATAAGTAAGTAGGGTAAGGGCTAGCAACACGCCCAGCACGTAGGGCGCCAGCGGATGAATAACCGCCGCGCTAAACCCTGCCCGCAGACCAAACAGCACGGCGAAGCTGGCCAGGGTAAAAGCACCAAAATGGGTTAGAAAACGAGTGCTCATAAATCAACCAGCCGAAGCCGGAGGACAAAGGTCGGCACAGACGGGCCAATATCCACGCTTTCTTCACTCCCAAGGGTACTAGTCAGGCTGGGTTGCGGAGCGAATAACCTGGAACAGCGCCAGGAATATACCACTGAGGGTGAGCCCAATAGTATACCACGGAGTTTTTGTCTGAAAATGGCCGTCGAGCCATACGCCGGCCCAGGTGCTAAGGCCGATAATGGCTACCATCTGCACGGCAATGCCGGAATATTTGGCCAGGGCAGAACTATTACGGGCCGATTCGTCGGTTTCGGGGTGGGTGGCAGAGAACTCATAGGCGGGCAGGCATCGGAATGCTAAGGGTTAGATGAATGTTTCGGGTGGGTTAGGCGTAATTTTACGGGTTGCCGGCCGTTAGCACCTACGGCGCCGAACATTTTGGCCGGTGCCGGGCGTTGCGACTTACCTACCCGACCAGCTTTTAACGTTGAAAATCGCTATTTCCTTGAAATACTATCGGTTTTGGCTGCTGGCCTTGCTGGGCTTGGGCGTGGCAGCCTGCGCCTCGGATAAGTCGCTCGTGAGCCATGCGCTCAATAACGTGGCGGCTCGTGATAACGGCTTCTTTCTGGCGCGCGAAAAGCTGTGGGCCACCGAGGCTACCCTGTATAAAGGCCGCGGCGACGACTACAACCGGGTACTGCCCCTCTACCCTACCCTCGACAGCACGACGGTGCGGGCCACCCGGCCCGACCTCAACGATATTATTAAAAAGGCCTCACTGCCTATTCAGCACCGCGCCGGCTCCGACTGGACCGATGATGCTTACCTGCTCGTGGGCTGGGCGCGGTTTTATAAAATGGAGTTTGACGATGCTGCCCTGACGTTTAAGTACGTCAACAGCACCAGCCACGACCCGTTTGCCAAGCACGAGGCCCTGATTGGGTTGATGCGCACCTTCTTGATAACCAAACAGCTCGACAATGCCAAAGCGGTATCGGACCTGCTCGACAAGGAAGTAGGCCTGCCTAAGGATGCGCGCGAGCTGTTTTTGGCCCGTGCCGATTATTATTTGCAAAGCGATGAGCCCCGGCAGGCCATCGCACAGCTGGAGCGGACCGTGCCTTTCATTCCGGCCAAGAATGAGCGCTCACGCACGCGCTTTATACTGGCGCAGCTCTACCAGGCACAGGGTCAGAATAAGGAAGCCACGGCACAGCTCAACAACATTCTGAAGCATAACCCGCCCTACGAGCTCGATTTTCAGGCCAAGCTGCTGCTGGGCCAGGTTTCTGACCTCGACAAGCAAAGCAAGGAGCGGCTCGATAAATACTTTGCGCAGCTGCTGAAAGACCCCAAGAACAAGGAATACCGCGACAAGATTTATTACGAGATGGCCCGGCTGGCTTATCGGCAGCAGAAGTACGGCGATGCGCTGGCCTTGCTGCGCACGGCGGCCAAGGTGCCTTCGCCCAGTAAATCGCAAAAAGGCTATACTTATCTGCTGGCCGGGCGTATCTATTACGAAAACCTGCAGAAGTATCGCTTGGCTGCTGCCTACTACGACAGCACGGTGCAGGTAATGCCTAAAACTAACCCGTTATATGCAGCCACGGAAGAACGGGCAGGTATTTTAAAAGAATTTGCCAAGCAGTACACCATTATTGAAACGCAGGACAGCCTGCAGGCGCTGGCTAAGCTGCCTGCCGCCGACCTCGACCAGCGCCTGAATACCTACGCTGCCGCCGAGCTGGAAGCCCGCCGCAAAGCCGAGGCGAAGGCGCTGGCGGCCCAGAAAGCCCTGGCTCAGAAGCAACAGGCCGATGCCAGCCGCATTACCTCCTCGCCCAGCGCCCTGAGCGGCAGCCAGCGCGACATCAGCAACCCCAACGCGTTTGACCCCACCGCTACGGCGGCTACGGGCGCCCAGTGGTATTTCGATAACCCCAGCACCCTGGGAACGGCCCGGGGCGACTTTATTCGCAGCTGGGGCGACCGCAAGCTGCAAGACAACTGGCGTACCACCAACACGCCGAGTAACTCGCCCAATACTCCACAGAATGGCGGCACTCCGGTGAGCCTCACCGGCAATGACCAGACGCGCGTAAACGGCGGCGCGACGGGCAGCGCCCCGGCTGCCAAGCCTGTTGTTGACCCGCAGGCCGAGCAGAGCGCGCTTGTAGCTAAGTATCGGCAAAGTATTCCGAGCACCCCGGCCATGCTACAGGCTTCCGACAAGCAGATAGAAGGGGCTATGTATGAGCTGGGTGGTATCTATAAGGAGCTACTGAAGGAAAAGCAGCGCGGCTACGAAACCTACGCCGGTGAAGTAGCCCGCTACCCGCGCGGCGAGCACGCGCCCGATGCCGACTACCTGCTCTATCTCTATTACAAAGACCTGCCCGACCCGGTTAAGGCTGCGCAGTACGCCGCTGCCCTGCAGCGCGAGTTTCCCAATTCAACATACGCGAAGCTTATCGCTGACCCGCTGTACCGCGAGCACGAGCGCGCCCTGCACAATGCCGTGGCGACGCGCCTGGACTCGGCCTTCTCGCTCTATAAGGACCAGTATTTTACCAGGGCGAAAGCCGCCGTTGCCCGGCTCGAGCAGCAGTATCCGAAGAGTGACCTGACCGACCACGTGGCTTACCTGAAGCTGCTGCTGGCTATCCGGACGCAGCCGCCGGCGGCGGTGCGGGCTTCGGTGGCCCAATTCGCCAAGGATTATCCCGATAGCAAGCTGGTGCCCCAGGCCCAGGCCCTGGCGGGCGCGTTTCAGAAAGCAGAGGCCGGGCAGCTGACCGGAGCGCTGGCCTCGACCGAGAAGCCGGTTATCTCCCAGTTCAGGCCGGGGGAGGTTGAAAACCGGATGCGTATTCTGTACGGCGAGGATGAGTCGCCCGCTGCGCCAGCACCGGCCGAGGCTGTTCCGGTTACTCCGCCAACGCCTTTAAAAGCCTCCGCTCTGCAGTTGGCCACTCCGGCTGCTAATCCCGATAAAGACTTACCTGTTAAAGCCGCATTAACCAGTACACCCAACGCTAAAGAAGCGCCGGGGCTGAAACCCGCGCCAGCCCCTACTCAACCGGCCGCAGCGCCGGGGCAGCCAGCTACCGCACCACCAGTAGCACCTACACCAGCACCAGCGGCACCGGTGGCAGCGCCCGCCGTGGCGTATGCCACTCAGCTCAGCGCGGCTCATGCGATAGTGCTGGTGTACCCCAAGGGCAGTGCACCCACCGCCGACCTGGCCGCGCAGCTTACCGCGTACAATGGCAAGTTTTTCCGGGCCAACAACCTCACGGTGCTGCCGGCCCAACCCCTGGGTACCGACCAGGAGATGGTAGTGGTCCGGTCTTTGCCGGGCTCCAAAGTGGCCCAGAGCTACGCCACCAAGCTGCGGGGGCCGCAATCACCGCTGTCGCGCCTGCGGGGCAGGGCTACCAGGCCATTGTCATTAGCCTGACTAACCTGACGCTGCTGCAGGAGGCCGGTGGCGACCTGGCCGGCTACCAGCAGTTTTACCAGAAAGTTTACCAATAGGACGAATAAGGAATCAAGCAGGAAGAACCAGGACATGCTACGTGCTTCCGGGTTGCTTTACCTTCATTATTCCGCCTGCCCAACTCAACAAAATGCCTACATCTTACCCTTCCCCGGCTCGTCCTACCCCTCCAGTTCGCCGGGGTTCACCGCCGCCGGCCCGTAAGGGGCGCTTTCAGGCGTTTATACGCACGATGTGGGTGCTGTTTGCCGGAGGTGTGTTGGGCGCGCTGCTCTATGTAGGGGCAGTCAGCATCAACTTCATGAACCTGTTTGGGCGCATGCCCAACCTGCGCACGCTCGAAAACCCCAAAAGCGAGCTGGCATCGGAGATATACTCGGCCGATGGCGTGCTGCTGGGCAAGTACTTCCGCGAAAATCGTACGCCCGTTGAGTATAAAGACCTACCCCAGAATGTTATCGACGCGCTCATCGCCACCGAGGACGTGCGCTTCGAGCAGCATTCGGGTATCGATTTTAAGAGCATTATGCGAGCCGTGGCGGGGCTGGGCCGCAGCGGGGGAGGCTCTACCCTTAGCCAGCAGGTAGCCAAGGTGCTGTTTAAAACGCGCCCTGGTGAGGAAAGCAACCTCAACAATGGCACCCTTAATGGGCCCGGCAAGCTGGGGCTGCTCATCACCAAAACCAAGGAATGGCTGCTGGCCATCCGCCTGGAGCGCAACTACACGAAGCGCGAAATAATCCGGATGTACCTCAACACCGTTGATTACGGCTCCAATGCCTTCGGCATCAACACCGCCGCCAAAACGTTTTTCAACAAGCGACCCAAGGAGCTTACCACGCCGGAAGCGGCTACGCTGGTGGGCATCGTTAATGCGCCCTCGCGCTTTAGCCCGGCGCTGCACCCGGTGCGCTCCAAGCGCCGCCGCAACTGGGTGCTTCAGCAGATGGTAAAGGCCAACTACCTCACGGCCGCCGAGATGATGCAGGATACGGCCAAGGCCATCAAGCTGCACTACAGTGTCGAAAGCGCAGTGCAGGGCCTGGCTCCTTACTTCCGCACCGAAGTAGCCAAGTACCTGCAGGCCTGGGCCAAGGAAACCGACCACGACCTGTACGCCGATGGCCTGAAAATCTATACCACCCTTGACTCACGCATGCAGACCTACGCCGAGAAGGCCGTGGCCGAGCACCTGGCGCTGCAGCAAAAGTGGTTTTCGGCGCACTGGCAGGGCCAGCTGCCCTGGCGCGACGAGAACGGCCAGGTAATTCCGCATTTTCTCGAAACGGCCATGCGCCGCACCCAGCGCTACAAATCGCTCATGGAGCGCTACGACGGCAACAAGGACTCGGTCAACTACTACCTCAACCACAAGTACCACATGACGGTATTCAGCTGGCAGGGCGAGAAGGATATGCTGCTGTCGCCGATGGATTCGCTGGCCTACTACAAGCGCTACCTGCAAGCAGGCTTTATGGCCGTAAACCCGCTTAATGGCTACGTCAAGGCCTGGGTGGGTGGCCCCAACTACAAGTTCTTTAAGTTTGACCACGTGCGACAGGGCAAGCGCCAGCCCGGCTCCACCTTCAAGCCCATCGTGTACACGGCGGCCATCGACCAGGGCTACTCGCCGTGCTTCCCCCGGCCCGACGTAGCTACTACTTTCCCCGGCGCGGCCGGCCGCCCGCCCTACACGCCCAAAAACTTTGAGGGCGGCTACTCGGGCCGCACCTTTACGTTGCGTCAGGCGCTGGCGCGCTCCATGAACTCCATCACCGCCTGGCTGGTGTACAAGCTCGGCCCCGAAACGGTGGTGGCCTACGCCAAGCGCCTGGGTATTACGTCGCCCATCGACGCGGTGCCGGCCGTGGGCTTCGGGGCTTCCGATTGCAGCATCTACGAGCTGTGCGGGGCTTACGGTACGTTTGTCAACAAAGGCGTCTGGACCGGCCCCATCATGGTGACGCGTATAGAGGACAAGAACGGCAACGAGCTGCGCCGCTTCGTGGCTCCTACCAAGGAAGCCCTGAGCGAGGAAACGGCCTACGTGATGACCAATATGCTGCAAGCCAGCACGACCGAGCCCGGCGGCACCAGCACCATCCTGCACACGGGCTTCAACTTTCCGTACCAGATGGGGGCCAAAACGGGCACCACCTCCAACTATTCTGATGCCTGGTTTATGGGCATCACGCCCAATCTGGTGTGCGGCATGTGGGTGGGCGGCGAAGACCGCAGCATTCACTTCCGCACCGGGGCCTACGGCCAGGGCGCCCGCCTGGCGCTGCCGCTCTACGGCATTTTTATGAAGAAAGTGTACGCCGATAAGTCGCTCGATGTAGACCGGGGGCCCTTCCCGCAGCCCGCCGCCCCGCTCACTATTGAGCTGGACTGCTCCAAATACTACGGTGGCCAGCGCGATACCATCCCGAGCGACCAGAAACTGGCCCCTCCCGTCCTTGACCCACTCGACAAGAAGGACATTTAGCCGGGGCTAGCTACCAGATTATAGAAATGGCCGGCGCTTTTCGTCGGCCATTTCTGTTAGGATAACTCCTTCACGTACCTCCGCGTTTTCACTGCGTACCCCTGCGGCAACCTCCCGCCCAACCCGCCCGACTATGGCAGCCAAACCCGAACTGCAAGAACAAATCAATCACCTGCCGCACCAGCCCGGCGTGTACCGCTACTACGACGACGAGGGGATTATTTACGTGGGCAAGGCCGTAGACCTGCGCAAGCGCGTGAGCAGCTACTTCACCAAGCAGGACCATAACAAGAAAACCCAGCAGCTCGTCAAGAATATCAAGCGCATTGAATTTACGATAGTTAACTCCGAGTCGGATGCGTTTTTGCTGGAGAACAACCTCATCAAGCAGCACCAGCCCAAGTACAATATCCTGCTCAAGGATGGCAAAACGTACCCTTACCTGCTGCTAACCAACGAGCGCTTCCCGCGCCTCCTTCCTACGCGCAATAAGCAGCCCGGCGACGGCCAGTACTTCGGTCCCTACGCCAACCAAGGCGGCCTCAACGTGCTGCTCGAGCTTATCCGGGCGCTGTACCCGCTGCGCACCTGTACCTACAACCTAAGCCCCGAAAACGTGGCGGCCGGTAAGTTTAAGGTGTGCCTCGAATACCATATCGGCAACTGCAAAGGGCCCTGTGAGGCGAAGGAAGACGAAATAGCTTATAATTTATATATAAATCAGATACGCCAGATTCTCAACGGAGACCTTCGCCTGCCCAAGCAGTACTTCCGCGAGAAGATGGCCGCCGCGGCCCAGGAAATGCAGTATGAGCTGGCGCATCAGTTTAAGCAGAAGCTCGACAAGCTTGACGAGTTTCAGGCCAAAAGCACCATTGTCAACGCTTCCCTCACCAATATCGACGTCTTTAGCATCGCCTCCAATGAGAAGGCGGCATTCGTCAACTATTTCAAGGTGATGAATGGCAGTATCATTCTGACCCAAAACCTGGAACTGACCAAGAAGCTCGACGAGACAGATGCCGAAATCCTGGCCCCGCTCATCATGCAGCTGCGCCAGGAATACGAGAGTGAGGCCAAGGAAATTCTTACCAATGTGCCCGTTGGCGAGCTGCCGCTGCCCGGCGTAGCCGTAGCACAGCCCCAGATAGGTGACAAGCGCAAGCTGCTGGAGCTAAGCATTAAGAATGTGCTATATCTCCGCAAGGAGAAGGAAAGCATGAACGAGAAGAGTAAGGATGTGAACGAGGTGCGCATTATGGAGCAAATCAAAAAAGACCTGCGCCTGACGGAGCTGCCCAAACACATCGAGTGCTTCGACAACTCTAACTTTCAGGGCGACAACCCGGTGTCGGCCATGGTATGCTTCCGCAATGCCCGGCCCAGCAAGAAAGACTACCGCCACTACCACGTTAAAACGGTTGTGGGTCCCAACGACTTCGATACCATGTACGAAGTCATTACGCGCCGCTACCGCCGCCTGGTTGATGAAGGGGCCAGCCTGCCTCAGCTCGTGATAGTAGACGGCGGCAAGGGCCAGCTGAGCATGGCTGTGAAGGCCTTGAAAGACCTCAATCTGTGGGGGCAAATCCCGGTTATCGGCATCGCCAAGCGCCTCGAAGAAATTTACGTTCCCAACGACCCGTTACCGCTCTATATCGATAAAAAGAGCGAGAGTCTGCGCCTATTCCAGCGCATGCGCGACGAAGTGCACCGCTTCGGCATCACCTTCCACCGCGCCACCCGCGACGCGGCCACGCTCAAAACGGAGCTGACCGACGTCAAAGGCCTCGGCCCCGTTACGGCCGATAAGCTGCTCAGCAAATTCAAATCAGTTAAGAAAATCAAAGAGTTGACCGAAGCCGAACTGGTAGCCGAAGTCGGTAAAGCCAAGGCAAAGGTGTTGCTCAACTACTTTGAGCAATCGGAAAAGCTTACCCCGCTTACTGAACAATAAAAACCCGAACACAAAAAAGGCCCGTGCTGATAGCACGAGCCTTTTTTGTAGCATTCTTGGGAATAATCAGCGCAGGCTAAGATTTTAGAAGCTCCACAGGCTGTACTCGTACTCTACGAGGTCGGCAGCCGTCTGCTGAGATGCCAGCAAGCCTTCACGCTCGCTGCCGTACTGCGTAGCCAGGTCGTCGCCCGAAGGATTCGATACTTTTACGATGTACGAGTTGAACAGCCACAGCTCAAACGCATCGGCCAGGTTCTTGTGCTGCGCATCGTTTTGCGAGTTGAACCAGATGGCGCTCTGCGGATTGTTACGAAATACCTTAACGAGGTCGGAATACTTAAACGTAGCGATGTTTTTCTCCAAGCCAGCCGCGTTGCCGGGCAGCGTAGAAGGCAGCTTCAGCGACACCGTCTTAATCTGGTGGTACATCCGCGAGCGCTTTTTATCGAATATCATCTCCTCGGTCAGCTCCATCTGGTAGAGGTCCTTGTAGCGATACTCAGCGGTGGTAGCGGGCGGCGGGGGCGGCGGAGCAGCCGCTACGGTCGAAGTTTTTACGGTTTTGTACACGTACTTGCCGTTCTTCTTCACTGGCTTGCCTTTGCTATCCAGCACCTTTACCTTTTTAGTGGTAGAAGCCGGCGTAGAAGAGGCTACCGGGGCTCCCCAGCCATCATTGGCCGGGGCAGCTGCTTTCTTAGCACCTTTGCCCTTGGCTGCCGGGGTACCCCAGTCGCCGCCATCCGCATCGGGGCTGATGGGAGCTTCCAGCGCATACGACATGTTGCCTTTTACCTCGGCGGGCGAGAACGTCGACGTTACCGAGTCATTCTTATAGGCTTGCAGCTCGCCGCGCTTTACGGCCTCCATGATGACCTTGCTGATTTCCTTGCCATCCGAAAACATCGGGCGGTTTTGCTTCTCGCGCAGGTCGATAGCCCGCCAGATGGTTTTGCGGAACATCTGGTCGGAAACCGGAATCTGCCGGATGGCCCCGTCGTAGCGGTCGAGGTGGCCTGCTCCTGCGCCCGGCCCACCAGCGCGACCAGCAGGGCCGCAGCGGTGAAAGGCAATACTTTGAAATAGCGGGTCATAATAGAATTTTTAAAGCTAACGAATTACCTGATTATCTTATTGCAGCTTATTGCAGCGGGATGTTGAACGTGCGGGTCATGTTCACATCTTCCGTCTGGTTCTGGAAGTTCATGCGCTGCACGCCCTGAACCTCGATAAACAGACGGTCGCCTTCTTTATAGGCGTTTACCATGTCGCTGAAATCGCCCTGCGGACCGTTGATGGTCTTGGGGCCGATTACGGGGCGCTTGCCCCGGGCCAGCACAGCCTGGAAGCGCGATA
Organism: Hymenobacter sp. BRD67; assembly: GCF_013256425.1. GTDB lineage: Bacteria > Bacteroidota > Bacteroidia > Cytophagales > Hymenobacteraceae > Hymenobacter. The sequence continues at coordinate 4,104,034 of NZ_CP053904.1, read as the reverse complement.
CCCGGTAGCGCGCATCTTCCGGCAGGAAGGTGGCAAAGCCAGGGTCGGGAATCGCCCGCAGGGTTACCGACCGAATAGCGGTGCCTGCAGTTCCCTGCTTTTCGTTGGCTTCACTGCCGCCGGTGTAGCACTTGATGGTGGGGTTCGGAATTGGACGAACCTTGAAAGTTTGCGAGCCGATGGCGTTGCCACCGCTACTCACGTTCAGCGTTACCTCGCGAGCGTTGGGCACCAGCGTCACGTCACCTTTCTGACCCGTGATAACCGAAGCCCCGAAGCCGAGAAGCTAGGCTGATACTGCGCCCCAGGGCCGGTACCTGCACACTCAGCTTATTGCCGCACTTGTAATACAGCGCCTGCACCGAAGCCGACTGAATCTGCATCACCGGCTTGGTAATGGTATAAGGCACAGTAACGGCAAACGTGGTATCGCGGCCATTCTGGTTGATGCGAACCGTACCCTTCCAGGAGGCTTTAGCATTGCCATCCTTGTCGAAGTTGCCGGGGCGGGCCGTAAACTCTACTTTGCCATGCTTGGTGGTAGGGTCCAAGGGGAGGGGGCTACCGTTCAAGGTCATGGTCGGCGTCAGGTTGCTGGCCGAGGCGGTCAGGAAAAGCTCAGCCTTGTACTTGGTGCCGGCAGCTACTGTGTTCGACTCGGCCGAAGCGAAAGCACCTAGCTTATCGAATACTATCGTTTTGGCACCTACTTTCTCAGCCTGTGCCCGCAGAGCATCAGCTTCGTACTTCAATACTTCGGTCTCCTTCTGGCTAAGAACTGCCAGGGCAGCCACTAGGGGAGTATTTTCAAAGTTTAGCTCGGCGAAGTCTTTGTTGCGCTGGTCGTGCGTGGTCGTTTCCTTGGAAGACGTAATACGGGTATCTTCTTTACCATCGAGTGCCAACGGGGTAACGCCGGGCACATAGGTGCGGATAAAGTCGGCATACTTGTTCAGCTCAGCCTTCATCGGGTATGCCAACCCGTTCTTCTTGCCGCCAATCATAACCGGCATCACCTTGTTGTTGGCATCCGGGTCTTTGTAATCAGTAGCCCCCTGCGGGTTGCCCGTAGCTACTACCAGCTTCTCACGCACATTGCGGAGATAGTCGACCATTGCCTTACTCCGGTTACGAATCTCTTCGCTTTCCTTCAGCACGGCCAAATCCTTGGCTTGATTACGGTTCTTCTCAACTGCCGCCTGAATACCCTTCACGGTATTGTCAGCTGCTACGCTCGACTTGTTGTTAACATCAAGCAAGCTGTCATCAATAAACTTAAATTTCAGCAGAATTGCTGAGTTAACCTGAAGCGCCAGCAGAGCGGTCAGCACGAGATACATCATGCCAATCATCTTCTGCCGCGGTGTTTCTTTTCCGCCTGCCATCTGCTAGAGATATTACGTAATTGTGGTAGAATAAGCGAATAGGATACTATAGCTCGCTTAGCTAGCGGCACCAGCCCGCATGGCGTTCAGCATATTGCCGTACACGCGGTTGAGCGACGACAGGTTGCCGGTCAGGTCGGCTACCTGGTGCTGGAGGCTTTCAGTGTCTTTGCCAGCCTGCATCATGTTCTCCATGGCTTTGCCCAGCGTACCGTAGAACTGGTTCATCGACTTGAGGTGGGTGTTGGCATCCTGAAGCTCCATCTCATACACTGCGTTCAGCGCGCCCAGGTTTTTGGTTACGTTCTGCACTTGCAGGTGGTACTCTTTGGCGTCGCCGGTAGCGTTGGCCAGCGAAGTAATGGCATCTACCGTGTTGGAGTAAGCTTTGTTGATACCGTCGAGCGACTGGGCCGCGGTGCGCACCTTCTGGGTGTACTCATCGGTAGCGTTGGTAGCCTCGCCGAGCTGGCTCATCTGAGCAGTCGTAGCGCTGAGGCGGTTCAGGCCCTGGCCCAGGTTGGTAAGCGCCTCGGGCGTAACGTTTGCGTTCTTCAGCATATCGTCCAGTTTGCCGGTCAGGCCATTGGGCTGTAGCTGCTTGTTGCGGAAACCGTTCTCGTTGGTCGAGGGGTCGTAGCCCTCGCTTAGCTCAGGGTATACCAACGACCAGTCGGTTTCAGCCTGGTGCGGCTGGAAGGCGCTTAAGAAGAAGATGAGTGCTTCAGTACCGAGTCCTAACATAAGCATTAGGTCAGCTCCCTGCCAGTGCTCAATCTTAAATAGTGCTCCGACAATTACAACTGCTGCACCAATGCCGTAGATTTTCGGCATTACATCATCGTAGAGAAAGTTTTTCTTAACAGCCATTTTGAGTTAAAGCTAAGTAAGCTCAGTTTTAGAGAAGGAGAAAGGATGATTTGGACTACAAAAGAAAGATTAGTTCAGGCCACGGTTGGTACCCATGCCAATCTGAATCATGGAGCAGCGGAAGCCGATGTAAGAGCGAGCCGAATCCTGGTACTCGAAGTTACGAGTGCCGGTTTCGAGGAAGTACTGAATGTCTTTCCACGAGCCGCCTCGCACTACTTTACGGGGCTCGTTATCATCGGGGTTGGTAGGGTTAAGGTCCCACACCACCGGCACTGAGGCTTCCATATACGCATCATCGCACCACTCCGAAACGTTGCCGGCCATATCGTACAGGCCGAAATCGTTGGGGAAGTAGGAGCCTACCTCTGAAGTATAGGCATAGCCATCGGAAGCATAGTCGCCCCGGCCCGGCTTAAAGTTGGCTAGCATGCAGCCCTTGGTATTGCGAATGTAAGGACCGCCCCAGGGGAAGGTAGCCCCTTCGCGGCCACCACGGGCCGCGTACTCCCACTCGGCCTCGGAAGGCAGACGGAAGTTCGGGTACGGCGCGTCGCCACGCTCCTCGTTGGTAGAATTTTTATACTTGGTGCGCCAGTTGCAGAAATAGCGGGCCGCAAACCAGTCAACACCTACTACCGGATAGTCATCGAAGGCAGGGTGCGAGTAGTAGTACTCCAGCAGGGGGTCACCCATATGGTAGGTAAAGTCACGCACCCATACAGTAGTATCGGGATATAGTTCAGTTTTGATATAATCCTCACCTAGCGCTTCTACCGAGTCCTGCATAATAGCATTCACGAACTGCCGGTATTCATTGTTCGTGATTTCGGTTTCGTCCATGTAGAAGCCGGCGATAGTCACCTGCTTATTCATGTTTACCATCGAAGCCGAGATATCCTGGTCGGTCTGGCCCATGTGAAAAGTTCCACCTGGGCAGGGTACCATTCCGAAGGGCACTTCCTGCGGGTTAAAGATGGGCCGGTCGTCAGTGCCCACCAAGTCGCCCTGGTAGTTCTTCGTAAAACAGCCACCTAGAAATACCCCCGATAAGGCTAATAGGGGTAATACCAGAAATTTTTTCATAATAGAGAGAAAGAACTAATTTATAATCAGGCTGCGATTGTGGCAAGTTGTGTAATTACTGGCAAATCTACGTTATTCCAAGTGGTTGCGCAATACGGCACAGACGCGTTCGCGCTGTTATTCGTTCAGCGACGTGAAAAAGGCGCTTAACGACCCTAAAATACAATTTAACTACCCCAAATTTTTCTACTTATTACCGCCAGCTGCTAGCCGGTATCGCTTCTGACAAGCCTGACTAGAAGCTATAGCGCGGGGTTCGGATGGCAGGACGGGTAAAGAGCACGGCTTTGGGCAAACGAAGCGAAAGTAGTATTTCGTGTGAGCTGAAAGCGCGGGCCGCCTGGTTGAAGGCGATGAAGTCGAAAGCATAGCCGATGCGGTAGCGGTTATCGGCGCCAAAAGCGTAGCCCAGCAGCCCCGATATTGACTCCTGCTGGCGGTAGTTAAGACCAGCCCAGAACTGGTCGTTGAGCGTAGCCCGCACCCCCGCTTCCACGGAGTAATTGTGCTGGTTGTCGTACTTGGTGGCAGCATCGTAGTTGCCTGGCAATACGGCTTTTACTAATACCGTAGGTGTCACCGTAACGCTGGAGGAGGCCTCGATATTGTATCCGGCCGTCAGGTATGCATGATTCTCGCCGAGCACCTGAGAGGTATTTTGGTACCCAATAATTTTACCGCTGGCATCGCGAATAGCACTTTGCAGGGTATACGTCTGCCGGAACAGGTTATTGGCGCTGAGACCCGCGTAAAATTTGGGCGACTCATACCAAAGCCCGGCCCCCGCATCAAACTTATGGTCGGAGCCGCTTTCCGGCACGAAGGGGTCGGTCGGGTCATTTGGGCGGTAGCTGCCCTTGCTTAAAAACGTAAATATTCCCTGCACGCCAATACCCAGCTGCCCGGCTCCCAGCTTTACGTGCTGCGAGTAGGAAAGCGTAGCATTCGTCATCTTCGTAACGGCTATCTGGTCGTAGTACACTACCAGGCCCACGCCGCCGTTAAGCGCAAGCACCGGCACCGAAGCCGATACCATGCCCGTGCGCGGCGAGCCGTTTTCGTCGTTAAACGAGTTGCCCAAGTTGAGGTATTGGTAGCGTCCGATAACGTTTACTTCCGTCTGCCCTTTGATGCCGGCGTAAGCCGGATTGAGGTACATGCCATTGAGGCCGTAGTGCGTAAACTGTGGCTGTTGCTGAGCCAGGGCGGGCACAGCCGCTGCGCTTAACAGCACAGCAAGTAAGTATCCTTTCATGGGGCTACGAAGAAAGGGAGCTGGAAGGGAGATACAGGGGGCAACAGGCATAACAACCTACGTTCAAATGTAACTACTAATTTAGCCCCTTACGCTACCTTCCGGCAAAAGAAATGACCGGCCGCGGCGGACAGTCACTCCTTGCCAAACCGGCCTCCGGCGCTAGCTACCCGACCGGTCTGTGCCGGCAGTTATGCCGGCCTCAACGGCGTGCTTTCGAATGTACGCCTCAATGGCGCCCGTCATGGACGGGGCATTGGGCATAGGAGCCTCAATATCAAGGATAAGGTTGGCATCGCGCACTGCTTTGGCCGTAGTAGGGCCAAAGGCAGCAATACGGGTACCGCCCTGCACAAAGTCGGGAAAGTTTACAAACAGCGAGCTGATGCCGGAAGGACTAAAAAATGCCAGGCAATCGTACTTCACGTCCGACAAGTCGGATAAATCGCTGGCTACCGTGCGGTAGATAACAGCCTCCGTAAACTTGAGGTTGTTGGCGCGCATGAACTCGGGCAGGTCGTCCTTGCGAATGTCGGAGCAGGGGTAGAGGAATTTCTCCCCCTTATGCTTTTTAATGACTTCGAAGAGGTCGGCGGCGGTGCGTAGGCCCACAAACAGCTTACGCTTACGCAGCACAATGTATTTCTGCAGGTAGTTGGCCGTCTGGTCTGAAATACAGAAATATTTCATTTCAGCCGGCATTTCCAGCTTAGCCTCCTGGCAGATGCGGAAGAAATGGTCTACTGCATTCCGGCTGGTAAAGATGACCGCCGTGTGCTCAGCGATGTTGACTTTATCCTTACGAAACTCTTTGTAAGGAACGCCCTGCACATCAATAAACTCCCGAAAATCGACGCGAATACCGTATCGCTCGGCCAGCAAGGAATAGGGAGAAACGTCGTTGGCCGGTTTGGGCTGGGTAACCAGAATGCTGCGAATGGGCTGGGCGTGCCGGTCCAGACCCGGCTGTACTGCGCTCTCGGCCATAGAAAGAAGAAAAGGTAACGCTAGAACTATAGAAAAAAGCGGGCCTGGCCAGTACGGGACGCCGGTCAGGTAGGATACGTAAACACAATGACTTTCAATAGTACTACCAGGGGCAGTACTTCGGTAGCACAAAGGTACGCGAACAAATGAAGATTAAGCAGCGAGGTATGCTGGTGCAGCGTACGCCCCACCCGCAGCACGGTTGCGCTGAGCAGGAGCAGCACGCAGCCATTGGCTACCCAAACAATAGCGGGCCAGCGGACGTTCAGTGCCAGGTACAGAAGAAGAACAAAAGGCACCAGCAGGCCCAGCAGCAGGGTTGTGCGCAAAAATTCGCGGTAGTGCAGCGTTACCAGGCCCCGCAGGTCAAAAATATAGCTAAGCAGCTCTACCAGAACATATTTACCTAGCACAAAGGCTAGTATCAGGCCGGTGTAGAGTGAGATGCGGGCCGCCAGTGCCGACTCTGGTACCTTGAGTACCTGCTGAAGCAGGGGCAGGCTGGTAAGGTCGGTATGCAGGGCCGTAAGGAGCAGCGAGAGGGAAAGCGCAAAGAGAAAAATCAGCCCCAGATTGAGCCAGGTAAAGGCTGGTCTTACCAGAAAGCTCTGCGAATCAATCGTGCTACTAAAGAAATCTTCTACCTGCAGCAGCCTGGCCAGGCCGGCCGGATACGTGGCCCGCACGATTCCGTAGAGCAGCGCCACGGCCATTAATAGCAAAACCAGGATATTCTGGCCGGCCACCAGCGGCAGGCGTAGCAGCACCTGGCCGGGGGCTGCTACCAGCGCGGCAACCGGGGCGGCCGCGGGCGGGGCCAGGTCGGCCGTAAAAGTGCCCAGGGCCGGATAACCTTCGGGCTGCCATACGGCAAGTAGGTGCGGGCCGGGCCAGGCGGCTCGCGGCGCCTGCGCCAAATCAATGGTATAGCGCCCGGCGGAGGGCGCCATAAAAATCAGCTGGTTATCGAGAAACAGGCTAAGGCCGGGCGCGGCGGCAAAAGACAGCGGGAAAGGCCGCCGGGGAGACAGCCGCAGCCACTGGTAGTAGGCATGAGCCGGCGCATGGTAGCCGGGCAGGTACAGGATGAGCCGGTTGCCAGCCGCATCATAGAGCAGCCAGCTATCGGCGGCTAAGCTGGTGGGGGCAGCCGGAGGCAAGGGCCGGTACTCGGCGGCCGCCAGGGGCCGCAGGAAGTAGCCGACGAGCAGGAAGCTCATCAGTAACAAGCCGGCACGGTACCGGCAGCGGATAGAGAAGCCAGCAGCCACGGTAAAAGACGGTCAGGTAGAGGCTACCTGCCGGCGGGCGGCCCGGCTTTGATATACGCCCAGAAAGACGCTCAGCGCTACGGAAAAGGCTACCAGAATGCCAATAAGCGGCAAGTTGCCGAGGGTATAAAAATTAATTACAAATAGTATAACTATTATATTAAGCAATCCAAGCAGAAGCACCGTGCTAATCTGCGAAAAGCCCATTGCCAGGATGCGGTGATGGATGTGGTTTTTATCGGGCGCAAAAGGGGAGCGGCCTGCGGCCATGCGCAGAATAAAGACGCGCAGGGTATCGAAAAGCGGCACAAACAGCACACCAAACGTGACAGCCGGCGCTACATTGTCGAACGGCTGCCCGGTATGGCTGCCCAGCTCGATAAACTGAATGGCCAGAATGGAAACAATAAAGCCGCAGACCAGCGAGCCCGTATCGCCCATGAAAATACTGGCCTTATGAAAGTTATACCGCAAAAAGCCCAGCATTCCACCAATAAGGCAAATCGATACAAAGGCGTAGTTGCTAAAGGCCGGGCCACCGTAGCGGTAGAAGTAGTACCCAAAGGTGCCGCTGAGAATGAGCACAATAGTGCCCGCCAGGCCATCAAGGCCATCGATAAGGTTGATGGCGTTGGTGATACCCACAATCATGACGAAGGTGAAGGCATAGCTAACGCCCACCGGTAGCGCATAGATGCCCAGAATACCCTGAAAGCTGGTTACGCGCACATCGGCCATTATCATCACGACCCCCGTAGCCAGGAGTTGGCCCACAAATTTTTTCGCCACCGAGATGGTAACCAGGTCGTCTTTCAGGCCAACAAAGAAGAGAATGACGCAGCCGGCCAGCAGCTCCTTCACCCCATTGGCGAGCGGCGCAAAAATGGTGAGGGCCGACATAAAGCCGGCAAACACCGCTACTCCGCCAAGGCGCGGGGTCAGGGATTGATGCACGGTACGGCCATTGGGCGTATCGAGCAGGTTTTTGAGGTGGGCAATGTGCACGATGGAAGGCACCGCAAACATGGCAACCAACAAGGCCCACAGGCCGGCCAGCCCCAGGTAAATACTGAAATGATTCATTGAGCGGATAAAGCGCAGCGTAAGCCGCCTGAGCGAGATAGAGTTAGCCGTGCAGCACCCCGGTGCGGCCGGCCAGCAGGTCGAGCCGGCTCAGGTTAGCTGCCACGATAGAATCGGGAACGAAGACAAATTTCTTATCAAAAATCCGGCTGCCCTGGTAATAGCTCAGCCAATACTGGTTGGTGAGGTGAAATACAGCGGGGTCAATCAGCTCGACCGGGGTAGCTGAATGGGCACCAACTGAAGCAAAATGGTAGCGCAGGGTAGACGTGCGCACGGCCTCGCCGGTGGGCTGGGTGCCGTAGCCATCCGAGCTGATGAGGACGTTTTCGAGCGCAAAGCTATTGTTATTAAGCAGGTAGACCGTCCAGGTTGGCTCACCAGCCGTACCAAAGGCGGCCTCATCGTCGGGCACAATGGCAATGGACACGCCTTCTACGGGGTCAAAAGGAATATCTTGTTTCATAAGCTAAAGACGAGTAAGTAGATAGGCGGATAGGTACTAAAGCGCTTCTACGGCGGCAAACTGCTGCAACAATCCGGCCAGCAGGCGCTCCTGCACCTCTGCCAGCGGCACGGCATAGCCCAGCTCCGCCTGCAGCGAAGTAACGGCCTTGTCGGCAATGCCGCAGGGCACAATGTAGCCGAAGTAGCGCAGGTCAGTGTTGACATTAAGGGCCAGGCCGTGGAGCGTAACCCAGCGGCTGCACCGCACGCCCATGGCGCAGATTTTGCGCGGGTTGGCGGCTCCCGCCTCCCAGTCGAGCCACACGCCCGTGAGCCCGGCAATACGGCCGGCACGCAACCCATAGGTTGCCAGCGTGTGGATTACGGCTTCTTCCAGCGCCCGCAGATACCAGTGGATATCGGGTCGGAAGTTTTCGAGGTCGAGCACAGGGTAGGCAACCAGCTGGCCCGGCCCATGAAAGGTAATGTCGCCCCCCCGGTTGATGCGGTGAAACGAGGCTCCGTGGGCTAGCAGGGCCGCCTCATCAAGCAGCAGATGCTCGGGCTTGCCGCTTTTACCCAGCGTATAAGTGGGCGGATGCTGGCAGAACAGCAGGTGATTTGGCGTAGGCTGAAGCAACTCGCCGCGCGCCTCGGCCTGGCGATTGGCTGCTTTAATGGCGAGAGTATCGGCCAGCAGCTGCTCCTGCAGCTCCCAGGTGGGCACGTAGGGCACCAGGCCCAGGCGCTGCACCCGAATGAGGCGCTGCTCGCCCGGCGCCGGGCTGGGCGGGGCAGCGGCCGGCGGAGGCGAGCTGATTGTCGCAGTATTTATACAATCCGAATATATATTCATAATTCAACGACGAATAAGCATCATTCAGCAAGGCAAAGTTACTTCGCGCCAACTAGTTTAACTTACGCACCAGATTGAACCCGGACCGTACTTAGCACCTGCACTCGCGCCCATGACGCCTTCACTATATAGCTAATCAAGTGCTTATGTCGACTGCTGCGCAGGTGCTGGGGCAGGCCGGGGAAGCTGCGGCGGCCGAGTTTTACCGGGGTTCCGGCTACGAAGTAGTTGCGCAAGGCTACCGGCATGGCCGGGCCGAAGTAGACCTGATAGTACGTCAGGGCGCGGCGCTCCTGGTATTTGTAGAAGTAAAAACCCGTTCGGGCGGACAGTACGGCTCACCCGAAACCTTTGTATCGGCGCGCAAGAAAGAGCTATTCCGGCTGGCGGCCACGCACTTGCAGGAAGAGCTGAACTGGCCCGGAGATATTCGCTTCGACATTCTGGCCCTTACGCAGCTGCGCAGCGGCTTCCGAATCGAGCTGTTCGAGGACGCTTTCTACTAGCTTTCCCAGGTGCACATCAGGGCGTGGTGGTGCCGGCTGGGGCAGGCGCACCGGTCGGCGTGGGCGATACGGACGGCGGAGTAGCCGCCGGGTGGTAGCCGGGGCGGCGGTCCTGGGTTTTACGCACGGGAGGGCGGGGCGCTGGCACCCCGCGGCTGCCGGGGCGGCGCGGGTCCTTGGTGGGCGTAGCATCGGGGTCGGCGTCGTTGCGCTTATCGATGTTTTTTTCCTTGTCGTAGATAACGGAGCCCCCGTGGCTGTATTCCCGAATCAGCTCGGGCTCTTCTACTTCGGGCTCGTAGCCCGAATCCCCGTACTGGTACACGTAGTGCCGGTAGTTCTTGTAGTCCCAGTAATTGGTCCACTCCCCTACCCGGCGGCCATTCTCAAACTGGCCGGTCCACTCGCGCTGACCATCGTTGCGATACTTTACGTAATCGCCTTCCAGCTTGCCATTTACGTAGGGCACTACTTCCTTGAGCATGGTATTGCCGGCGTCGTAGTAGCTGATGTTGGCATCGCGCGGAAAGCCCATCTCGTAGTGGGTTTTGGCCAGCAGGTTACCTTTGCTATCAAACTTTTCCCAGCGCAGGTGGCGGGTGCCGTTGGCAAAGTAGCCGGTTTCGAGCACCTTGTTGTTCTGCATTTTCTTGTACGGGCCGTGCAGCACTTTGTCGGTGGCGGGGTTTAGTTCGCCAACTGCTTTAAAGATGCGGTGCTTTTTGGCGCTGTAGTAGTAGCGCGCCGGCGCCATCGGGTCGGGCTGCTTGAAGGTTTTGAGAAAGTAGAAAATCTCGATAATCTGGTTGCGCCCCTTTGGGCCAGACTTCACATACGCTTTCTTGATACGCTCGCCCAGAAATATTTTCTTCTTGATGGGCTTTTTGCGCTGAGTTGCCTTTTCGGCATCCTTGGCCGCTTTCTCTTCGGCTTTGGTCAGCACGGCTTTCTTGCCCGCAATGCTCAGCTTGGGCGCTCCTTGCGGGCGGTAGTAGTGAGGGTATCGCCGGGTGCGGTGAGCGCTCTCACGCTGTCATCGCCGGGCCGCGAGTTGAACGACACCGTTTTGCGGGTGCAGGCCACCACGAGCAGGCCCAGCAGGCCCAGCATCCAGAAGCGAGAAAAAAGCAAATACATGGAATACAAGTTTATCCGGCAGCCCAACGCAAAAGTATTGGTTTTTGGTGCCCTGGGGCGGCGCGCAACCCGAGCGCGAATGTATTCACCCGGCGGGGTCAGGGCCGGCGGGCAGGGCGGCCGAGCAGCCACGACAAGGCAGCGGCTTACTCTTCAGTGTCCACTATGCAGCGCAATAGTGTCGCCGGCCACCAGCAGACTAACCTGAAAACCCTGGCCGCTAATGGGCTGGCCCGGTGGGCGCCCGTGGTAGTTGGTGGCCGTTAGATGCCGCCCATCGACGAACACTACCACCTCATCACCAAATACTTCGGGTGGCTGGCCGGGCCGGAAGATTATGCCGGTCTCTTCGCTCAGGCCCAGGCCCAGCAGCTGCGGGTGGGCCAGCACGGCGTGCAGCAGCCGCGGGTAGCGGGCCCGCTCAACAAAGTGCTGGTCAATCAGCAAACCAGGCAGAATGTCCAGGGCCGGAATCACTTCTATGCCGCCCGCTAGCAGACTACGCCAGCCCCGGCCACCTACAATCATGTGCGCACCCAGCGCGGAGGCGCCCGCGCTGGTACCCGCCAGAATGAAGCCCGCCTCGTGCTGGCAGCGCTGGCGCAGCACCGCTAAAAACTCGGTGCCGAGCAGCAGCTCCGTCAGACGCTCCTGGTCGCCGCCCGTCACAAATACCAGCGCCGCGGCGCGCAGACGAGCCAGGGTAGCCGGCGCATCGGCGGGATGGTCTTCGTCGACCTGCAGGTGGCCTACCTGGGGGCAGCCCAGCTCGGCCAGCACCCGGGCATAGGCCGCGTACGTGCGAGCCGGCTTTTCTACGGTAGCGGTGGTAAGAATTTCGATAGCTGCCGTGCGGGCGGGCAGCAGCCCGGCCAGCATAGCCAGCGTGGGGTCGTCGTAGCCGCCGCCCAGCACAACAATAGTGCCCTGGGACGTAGTAGCAGAGGCAGGCAAGGGAGCAGCGGGAGTCAAAACAGCAAACAAAAGCAGATACAGCAGCGAAGTACGCCAAAAATGCCGGTCGGGCTGCCAGCACAGCGCTGGTTCGGGCGTAATTTTGCCCTGCCACCCCCTCTTGCCTAGCGAAACAACGACCCGCGCCCCCTTTTATTCGATTTTTCAGCCCTGCCTATGACTGCGCCCGAAACCGTGGACCACATCACGACACTGATTCAGGAGGGCGAGTTTTTTAAGCTGAAAAAGCTTTTACGCGACTTTCAGCCCAACGAGCTGGTCGAGCTGATTGAGAATGAGAAAGAACGGGAGCAGCTCATTATCTTCCGGCTGCTGCCTTTGGGGCTTGCCACTGAAGTATTTGAATATCTTGATTTAGAAGTACAGCGCCACTTTCTCGAAAACCTGGCCCAGGATAAGGTAACCGATATTCTCAATGAGATGTCGCCGGATGACCGCACGGCCCTGCTGGAATTTTTGCCCGCCAACTTTGTGGCCGAGCTGGTGCAGAACCTTTCGGAGCCCGAGCGCCGCGTTACGCTGCAGCTGCTGGGCTACCCCGAGTACTCGGTGGGCCGCCTGATGACGCCCGACTACATTGCCATTCGCGAAAACTGGACCGTGCAGCAGGTGCTCGACTTTGTGCGTCAGCACGGCGGGCAGTCCGAGACGCTGAACATGCTTTACGTAACCGATGCGCGCGGCAAGCTCATCGACGATATTCGCATTCGGGAGGTGCTGCTGGCCGCGCCCACCACGCGGGTGCGCGATATTATGGACCACCGCTTCGTGCAGCTTACGGCGGCCCAGGACCAGGAGGAAGCCATTGACATTTTCCGGCGCAACGACCGCGTGGCCCTGCCCGTGGTGAGCCCCGACCAGGGCATTCTGCTCGGCATCGTAACGCTGGACGATATTCTCAATATTCGGGAAGAAGAAGACACGGAGGATATTCAGAAATTTGGCGGCTCGGAGGCGCTCGATGAGCCCTACCTTACCATTCCGCTGCTGCGCCTGGTGCAGAAGCGGGCGGGCTGGCTGGTAGTGTTGTTTTTGGGCGAGCTGCTGACCGCTTCGGCAATGCAGTACTTTGAGGGTGAGCTGCAGAAAGCGATTGTACTGGTCCAGTTCATCCCCTTGATTATCAGCTCGGGCGGCAACTCGGGCTCGCAGGCTACCTCGCTTATCATCCGGGCTATGGCGCTGGGCGAGTTTACCCTGGGCGAATGGTGGCGGGTGCTGCGCCGCGAGCTGGTATCGGGCCTGCTGCTGGGCGTGATACTAGGTATTGTGGGCTTTAGCCGCATCGCCATCTGGCAGAGCATTACCCCTATCTATGGCGAACACTGGCTGATTGTGGCCTGCACCGTGGGCGTGGCGCTGGTAGGTATCGTGCTGTGGGCAGCATTGCGGGGTCTATGCTGCCGCTCATTTTGCGGCGGCTGGGCCTGGACCCGGCCACGTCGTCGGCGCCTTTCGTAGCTACGCTCGTGGACGTAACCGGGCTGATTATCTACTTTACCGTGGCGCTGGTGATGCTGCGCGGCACGCTGCTGTAGAGCAGCAAGCAGCCACGTAAAAATACCTGTTTTAAAAACCGCGTACTTATACGCTAAAGGACGCGCCGTACAGGTAGTCTCTTTGTGGTTACAAACTGCGGCTTTTATTGGTAGAAGGCTATATGGAAAGCCCCTATGCAGCATGCGTAGGGGCTTTTTTAGCCTGCCAGCACCAAGCCAGCAGGAGCTTATGTACATTTCCGGCTGGTAGCTGGCGGCTTTTCTATTCTTTTCCTGTTCCCTTTTAGCTTTTTTCCATGAGCCCGCAAACCCCGCCACCCGGCACTTTCATCACCCAGCAGGAATTCAATACTTATTCGGCCGCCTGGAGTGAAGCCATCAGCAGTGGGCATAACCTACCCGAAATATTCCAGCGCACCGGCCAGGCTCGCCTGACCTACGTTAAATTTTCGCTCCAAACTATTGTGTGGCTGCTGTCAACGGTCGGGGCGCGGAGTGTAAAAGCGCAGTTCCTGCTCAAGCCCGACGCAGACCTGAAGCAGAGTCATTTTACCCTGGCCCTTTATGCCACCGATGCCCTGAATGGCCGTATTTCGGCTTATTATCTGGCTGATAACCAGACCAGCAGTGACCAGCCCCCTTTCAACGACCAGATTCCGCACGACCTGGTGAAGGCCTGGCTGCAGAACTGGACGGCTGCCAAGCAGGTAACGCCCGCCATGTTTGCCAGCAGCTACGGACCTATGGAAGGGTACAGCTTCGACATTGCCGACTTCATGGACCCGCTGTTTGCGGCACGCACCTATGACAACAAGGAAATGCACATCGGCTTTGGCCTGCACGAGCACTACCCGGCTTCAGGCACCGAGCTCAAGCAAACGTTTGGACTGGTAATCCGCATTTACAAAACCACGCAGACTGCGGCGCGGGTGCAGGACGACCCCAGCGACGAGCCTTTCTTTGACTTATCGCATCCATTTCCGCCCGGCGGCTAAGCAGTTACCGAAGGCAGGCATCCAGCAGCCCCACTGATTTTTATGGCTGATATTCTAAGCGCCATTTCCTTATCTCCGCTTTCCTCCGTGTCGATAGTAGCCATTCTGGTGGCCGGATTTAGTGGAATTGTGCGCTTTCAGCAGTTGCCAAGTAGCCTGCGCTATCTGGCAGCGCTCACCATCTTCGAGCTGCCATTGGAGCTACTGGGCTTTTGGCTGATGCTGGTGCAGCACAACAACCTGTTTCTGATGCCCATCTATACGGTGGGTGAGCTGGTACTGCTGGCCTTGCTCTATAAGCGCACAATACGGTCGGCTACTTTTTCGCGGGTTATGCCGGGGATAGTAGGCGCGTTTATCGTGTACGTTGGCTTCGACAGCCTGCTGGGGCCCAGCCTGCATTGGTTTCGGCCAGGGCAGCAGGTAGTGCAATCGCTGCTGGTGCTGGGCATGGTGGGGTGGTATTTCTGGAAGCTAATGAGCGAGCTGCGCGTGCGACACCTGGAGCAGGAGCCCATGTTCTGGGTGTCGACCGGGCTGGTAATCTATTTTCTGGGCTACCTGCAAATCGCCTTGTTCAGCAACTACTTACTACGTCATTACTCGGCAGCGTTTAACCGAAACGTGTGGGCAGTAGAAATTTTGCTCACCATCGTACTCCACTCCTGCTACAGCCTGGCTCTATGGATACGCCCCCGGAAGTGAGCTTTGCTTCCCTGCTTTTTATCGGCATTGGGTTTATGTTGCTGGCGGGGGTGACGCTGGTAGTATTTCTGGTGGTTTATCAAAAGCGCCTGCTGCAACAGCAGCTGCGCCTGCAACAGGCTGAAGCGGACTATCAGCAGGAGCTGCTCGGGCCGTTATTGCGGCGCAGGAACACGAGCGGGAGCGCATTGGCCGCGACCTGCACGATGGCATTGGCTCTACACTGGCCACTGCCAAGCTGCTGCTGGGCCGGCTCGAAAGCACCCTGGCGGCCGAGGAGGCGGCGAACCTGACAGGCATGGTGAAGGACATACTGGCCAACGCGGTACACGATGTGCGCGGCCTTTCGCACAGTCTTTATCCGGCCGTGCTCGACCGCTTTGGCTTGGCCGAGGCGTTGCAGCACCTGGCCGACGTGTGCAACGAAACCAGCACCCTGGAGGTGGCACTGGTCATCGACTACCAGCAGCCCCTGGCGCTGGCGCAGGAGCTGGCCCTGTACCGCATTTGCCAGGAGCTGCTCCACAATGCCCAGAAGCATGCCCAGGGCGCTACCCTGGTCCGGGTGCAGCTGCAGCAATGCGGCACTCGGGTTGCGCTTACGGTAGAAGACGATGGCTGTGGCTTCGATATAGGGGCGCTGGAAGCCAGCCGCCCGGCTTCGGGCGGAGCCGGCCTGCGCAGTATCGAAGTGCGGGTGCAGATGCTGCACGCCCGCTTAAAGCAGCATTCGGCCCCCGGCGAGGGTACCCGTACGCTGGTTGAAATAGAAAACACTTCCTTTGCCTGAACTATCCTTTTCCAGCCCTGCTATGCCAACACCTAGTTCTCCCGTCCACATTGCCCTACTCGACGACCACCAGCTTTTTCGGCAGGGTATGCGCTATATTTTGCAGGCCTTGCCCTACGTAGCGTCGGTTACGGAGGCTTCGGAGCTTTCGGAGTTGCTGGCCACCTGCCGCCAGCGGCTGCCCGATGTGCTGCTGCTCGACCTGCAGATGCCCAACATTGATGGCCCCGAAGCGGCCCGCCAGCTACTGCAGGAGTTTCCCGACCTGAAAATAATCGTGCTGTCGATGTTTTCGGCCGATAAATACATTACCCAGATGATGAAGGTAGGAGCCCGCAGCTACCTGCCCAAAGACGTAGACCAGGAGCAGCTACGGCTTACTATTGAGGAAGTGCTTACTACAGGCTTCCACTTTACGCCGCGCATCTCACGCGCGCTTATTCGGGGCGTGCAGCACCCCGAGCGCACCCCAACTCCCAGGCTGCCTGACCTGGTGCAGCTTACCACCCGTGAGCACGAGGTGCTCCGCCTTATCTGCCAGGGCTGCACGGCCGCCGATATTGCCGAGCAGCTCTTTATCAGCCGGCGCACCGTGGAGGGCCACCGTCAGAAGCTGCTGGAGAAAACCAGCGCACCTAATTCGGCGGGACTGGTAGTGTACGCCGCCCGCCACGGCCTGCTCGACTCGTAGCTACCGGCCAGCACGTATAAATACGTGTTTTTCACAATTGAGTATTTCTACGTTTAAATTACACCTAATCGAGGGCGACATTTGTAATCAAAAGTCCTGGCTGGTTTCCGGCCCGGGCAACCCGCTCTCTTTCTGACTGTGAAAACAACTTGCTGCCACTCTGTAATCTTAGCTACTCTTTAAAATTACGCCCATAAAATCGACTACCCATAATCCTTGCCCTATCCTTGTATAGAGCAGGGATTATTTATATAAAATTCAGCATATCCAGCGATGGGGCACGGCTAATCCAGCCGGCGCCGATTGGCTTTCTTTTCGCTTTGCGCTTTTTTGCCTTCCAGGCGCCGGCGCACGGCCCCGGCACTGGGCCGGGTGGCCCGCCGGGGCTTGGGCCGGTGCAGGCTTTTTTCGAGCAGCTGGTGAAAGCGGGTCAGTACAATTTCCTTGTTGCGCAGCTGGCTCCGGTCGTCCTGAGCAGCCAGCAGCAGGTGGCCATCGGCAGTCAGCTGCGAAGCCAGCTTTTCCAGGATGAGCTGTTTCTGAGCCTCGGTGAGCACCTGCGAGGCTTGGAGCTGCCAACGCAGCTCTACGCGGCTCTCTACCTTATTCACATTCTGCCCGCCCGGCCCGCTGGCGCGACTGGTCTGAAACGTAATTTCTGGTAAGAAAGCAGCGGCAGGAGGAAGCATCAGGCACAAGTTTACGGCTATAAAAAGCAACCCTACATGCCTTATGCAGTGGCGTGCTTTTCCAGCAGCATGGCCCCGTAAGAATAACCACCACCGAAAACGGTGATGATAAGCTTATTACCTTCCTGAATCTGGTTCCATATCTCGGCCAGGCCGATGGCGGCCCCGGCGCAGCCGGTATTGCCCAGGCGCTCGATATTATTAACTGCCCGGGCCGGGTCCAGGCCAAGCTGCTTTACCACGTTGGCCGAGATTCGCAAATTGGCCTGGTGCGGAATCAGGTAGTCCAGCTCCTTCACAGTAAGGCCATTGGCATCCAGCAGCTGCTGGGTGATTCGGGCCATATAGGTACAGGCCTGTTGAAACACGTCGCGGCCGTAGGGCATTACAATGCCTTTATCAATGGGCTTGAGGGTCACGGCTTCGTCGGCCTTGCCCATGGGCGCGGCCCCGCCGGTCACGACCTGCACCACGCGTAAATCGGTAGCTGCCAGCCGCTCCTTGCTGAAAAGCAGCGCCGCCGAGCCATCGCCCCAGAGGTGACCGGCCATCGTATCTTCCTCATTGTTGTAAGCCGTATTGTGCTCACTCACTACTACCAGCGCCCGGCTGGCCTTGCCAAGCGCAAAATAGCCTTCTACTATCTCAACGGCGTTGAGCAGCGAAGAGCAGGCCGATGAAATACTAACTACGGGTATCTCATTGATATTCAGGGCGCGCTGCACGGCATGAGCAGCCGTATAAATGGTATCGTGGGGCGTATAGGTGCCCACCACAATAAGGTCGATGCTGTCGGCCGCAAAGGTCGGGACTTCCGCCAGCAGGGCCTGAGTGGCGGCAATAGCCATTGTATTGGCATTTTCGCCGGGCGCTGCTTTACGCCGCTCCCGAATGCCTGTGCGCTCAATTATCCAGTCCGAAGCTAAGCCATTTAGCTTGGTGAAATGTTCGTTTGTAACGACAGCTGCCGGCAAGTAGGCCGCTACGTGGTGTAAATACACAGAGGGTAGGATGTGGGGGATGATTGAGAATCTACGGGCAAAGGTCCGGCTAACAGACGTTAGGGCCCGGGAAAAGGGTGCAAAAACCGGAATCTTGTACGCTCAAAAACGGCTTGCGGCTGCTTAGCGTAAGCACTATCTGCCGGGCAAAGGCGTTGAACAGACGGTTTTGCTGCTTTTGGCAGGGTCGTTGTTTAGGCGCTCGCATGTCAACTCGATTTTCATTTGGCAGCCTGTTGCTGCTCAGCTTTTTTGCCCGGCCGGCAGCCGCTCAGAAATACATTACGGCGGCGGGCCTGCGCCTGGGCGGTGGCAACTATGGCATTACGGTGCAGCAGCTGGTGGCCCCACGCGTTACGCTGGAAGGCATTGCCGGCCTGGGTTCGCGGGAGGCAAGCGGCACGGTACTGGGCGAATACCACTTTGGCATCCTGGGTCCTAGCCTCAACTACTATTTTGGCGCAGGCGGGCACGTGGGCCACAACAAAGACTCGGGCAATTTCGGCGGCCTCGACGGCCTGGTAGGCCTGGAGTACAAGGTAGCGTTTTTACCACTGGTGCTCAGCTTCGACTTTAAGCCAACTGTGGAGTTTAACAGCGACGATTACGCTCGCTTTCCTACCGCATTTTCTATTCGCTACGTGCTGATTAAGCGTAAAACCAACCTGCTTGACCAAATCAGAGGGCGATAAATAGTGTATTCACTATTTATCGCCCTCTCTTGCTGCCTTACCGCTTAACCGCTTATAGACTAGGCAGGTCGGGCTTCAAATCGAGGGGAAAGAGCTTGCGCACCCTGGCCACTTTGTGCTCGGATACCGTGGCAATGTAGGGGTTGTCGGGATGCAGGCGATAATAGCCCTGGTGGTACTCTTCGGCGGGCCAGAACTGCTTAAACGGCACTAACTGGGTCACGATTTTGCTATCGTACTCCTTGGAGGCGTTTACCTGAGCCACCACGTCGTCGATGATTTTCTTTTCTTCCGGCGTGCGGTAAAATACGGCCGAGCGATACTCGGGGCCGGTATCAGGACCCTGCCGATTAAGCTGCGTGGGGTCGTGGCTGGCCTGGAAGAAAATCTGGGCCAGGGTTTTATAGCTTACTTCTTTGGGGTCGTAGTAAATATTCACGGTTTCGGTGTGGCCGGTTGCCTGGCCGGCCACTTGCTCGTAGCTGGGGTGGGGCACTGTGCCGCCGGCATAGCCGCTCACCACCTGCTTCACGCCTTTTATTTCTTCAAAAGCCTCTTCCTGCGCCCAAAAGCAGCCGCCCGCAAACGTTGCCTGCGCCAGACCGGTCAGGTCTTTGGGGGCGAAGCCCGCCGTAGAGGCGGCGGGCTGGGACTGCGCCTGCGCCGGCTGCTGAGCACCGCAGGCTACCAGCGCCAGCAGCCCGGCGCCGGAAATAATTTTCAGAAATACTTGCATAAGGAAAATAAAAAAGAAGATACGTAGTGCCCTGCTTACCGGATGCCAGGGCTACTGGCCAGCCCATGCGAAGCGAAAGGTTTCACCCGAGCCTCACAGGTATATGGTTAGTATTGAAACAGTGAACTGCCCGGTTTAGCTTCAGGTGGCGCGCATTTTTGGGAGCTAAAACTATACATAGCTACTTCATTGAGTATGTTCGCATTTCTAAATTAACCAGCATGAAATTGCGTCGATATCTGCCTGCTTTTGGAAGTACCACCCGGATTTGGCTGCTGGCAGGCCTCGTACTTAGCCTGGCTGGCTTTCGCCTGCTGCCGCCCGACGACCTGGCGGTGCTTCGGCACATTGTGCTGAGCGTGCAGCAGTTTTATGACAAGGCCCGCCCCGAAACTGTTTACCTGCACCTCGACAAGGATACCTACACGGCCGGCGAAACCATTTGGCTGCGCGCCTACGTGGCCGACGCCGGGCAGCATCGCCTCGATACGCTGAGCAAGGTGTTGCACATAGACCTCATCTCGGCCCGGCAGCAGCTGGTGAGCCGGCGCACGCTGGAGCTGGCCGGGGGGCTCGGCCAGGGCGATTTGACTCTGCCCGATACGCTGGCGCCCGGCACCTACCTACTACGGGCTTACACCGGCTGGATGCGCAATGCCGGTCCTGATTTTTTTTATACCCGTCGCCTGCAAGTGTGGCCGGTAGCCGAGGCAGAGGCAGCGCCCGGCAGCTCGAAATCGGAGCGCCGCCCGGCCAGGCAGGCCCAGCACTCCCCCGCCCCGAAGAGCCTGCCGCCCGATGTGCAGTTTTTTCCGGAAGGCGGCAATCTGGTAGCCGGCATTGGTAACGTTGTAGCTTTTAAGGCAGTAGACTATACCGGCCGGGGCCTGGCGGTGGCCGGCCAGGTACTTGATAGCGACAACCACCCCGTGGCCACCTTCCAGAGCCGCCACGGCGGCATGGGAACGCTACGATTTACGCCGGCCGAAGGGCAGCGCTACCGGGCCACCTTTAGCACGCCGGCGCTGGCCGGGCTTAGCGTACCGCTGCCGGCGGCGCAGGCCAAAGGCTACGTGCTGCAGGTAGTGCCTACCGCCGATGCGTTTGAGATAACTATCCGGCAGCATGGCAGCGGTGGTGGTCCTATTCTGCTGCTGGGGCAGGTAGGCAGCAACATAGGCTACATCGGCCGCGGGCAGGTGCAGGGCCCGGAAGCCTTTATGGCACGGGTGCCAAAGAGCAAGTTTGCCAGCGGCGTGGTACACTTTACGCTGTTCGACGGGCAGGGCCATCCGCTGGCCGAGCGGCTGGCTTTTGCCGGCAATGAGGCGGCGCTGCATATCACCCTTACGCCCGACCGGGCAGTTTATAAGGCGCACGAGCCTGTGCGCGTGGTTGTGGCCGTAACGGATGCCACTGGTCGGCCCGCCGCCGCTCAGCTGTCGCTGGCGGTAGCCGATGCTAATGCTACCATTCCCGCTGCCGACAATATCGCGGCCCGGCTGTTGCTGACGGCCGACCTGGCCGGCTATGTAGAAGACCCTGGCTATTATTTTCAGAACCCTTCGCCCGAAACCGACCAGGCGCTCGACGACCTGCTGCTTACCCAGGGCTGGCGGCGCTTTGCCTGGGAGCCGGTATTGGCCGGGCAGGCCCCCAGCCCCGACTTTGGCGTAGAGCGCAGCCTGGGTATTATGGGCCAGCTAACCCAGCCCAGCGGCACGCCTTCGCCCCATAGCGTCCTGACTTACCTGCAAGCCAAACCCACCAAGCAGATTATATCAGTTGAGACCGACGACGAGGGCCGGTTTTTACTTAATGGCCTGGGTGGCTGCGACACCCTGCGGGCCACCCTCCAGGCGCGGACAGCCAAAGGCCGTCGCAACTTGGCTTTTCACCTCGATAACGGCCCGGCACTGCCCACGCAGCCGCTGCCACCGCTGCCCACCACTCCCGAGCCACCGCTGGCCGCTGCTATTCAGCGCAGCCAGGCCCAGCAGGCCGACGAGCAGCGCTACCGCACTTCCACTACCATTGCCCTGGGAACAGTACGCGTGCAAGGCACGCGCGAAGTAGTTGCCGACACCCGTCGACTTTACTCGCCTGGCAATGCCACCGTCGTCGATTTTACGAAGATACCGGCGGCCGCTAGCAGCACGGTGCTTCAACTGCTGCAGGGGCGGGTAGCCGGCCTCACCATTACGGGGTCTGAGCCCAATATTCAGGTGCAGATACGGGGCAATACTTCTTTTTCAGGCAGCTCCCCGCTGGTGCTGCTCGATGGCGTGCCCGTTACGATAGATGCACTGGCTTTCTACCCTGCATTCGATATAGAGCGGGTGGAGGTGCTGAAAGGCGGACAGGCCGCCATTTTCGGCAGCCGGGGCTCGGGGGGCGTACTGGCGGTGTATACACGCCGGGGCAACCCCACCTACGACCACCGCCAGGACCAGTTACCCGGCGTATTTGCGCTGCGGCAGGCCGCTTTTAATTGTCCCCGGCAGTTTTATGCGCCCCGCTACGGGGCCGGTGCCCCACCCCTTACCCGGCCCGACAATCGCCGCTCCACCTTGTACTGGAACCCGACTATCAGCATTGATGCCAGCGGTCAGGCCCAGCTTACCTTCTATACTTCCGAAGCTACGGGCAGCTTTCGCCTCTCGGCCGAAGGTATTTCGCCCGCCGGCCAGCCCGCCTTGGGCAGCAATGCCCTGGAAGTTCAGTAGACAAGCGGGCCGAGCAAACATATTAAATTTAATATGTTTGCTCGGCCCGCTTGTTTGCTTCTGCCTACGCGCTGGCTACTACTTTCAGCTCCTGAAGCTTAAGCAGGGCCTCAATGGGCGTAAGGGTATTGATATCGAGGCTTTTTAGTAATTCCCGCAGGTGCTCCAGGGCCGGGTCGCCGGGCTCAAACATGCTAAGCTGCACCGTGGGCCGGGTGGCCATGGCAGTAGTGGCGCGGGGACGGGGCTGCGCCGGCTGGGGCTGGTCGGCAAGGCCAGCCAGCACATCGTCAAACTCGGTGGGTCCGGCGGTGTCGACAGCGTCGGGCTGGCCGGTTTGGGTGCGCTCCTGTTCCAGGTGGTGCATAATCTCGTTGGCGCGCAGCACCACGGCAGGCGGCATGCCGGCCATGCGGGCCACATGAATGCCGAAGCTGTGCTCGGAGCCGCCCGGCCGCAGCTTGCGCAAAAACAGCACCCGGCCATCGGCTTCCTGCACGGCCACGTGGTAGTTGCGCACCCGCGGGCAGTCGTCGGCTAGCTGGTTGAGTTCGTGGTAGTGGGTGGCAAATAGCGTTTTGGCGCGCGCTTTGGGGTTGTTGTGCAGGTGCTCCACAATAGCCCAGGCAATGCTGATGCCGTCGTAGGTACTGGTGCCGCGCCCAATTTCGTCCATCAGCACGAGGCTGCGATTGGAGAGATTATTCAGGATGGAAGCTGTTTCGGTCATCTCGACCATAAAAGTGCTTTCGCCCTTGCTCAGGTTATCAGACGCGCCGACGCGGGTAAAAATCTTGTCGATAATACCAATCGTGGCCGCGTCGGCGGGCACAAACGAGCCAATCTGGGCCAGCAGCACGATGAGGGCCGTCTGGCGCAACAGGGCCGACTTACCAGCCATGTTCGGGCCGGTTATCACCACTATCTGCTGGTCGTCCTGGCTCAGGCATATATCATTCGGGATATAGCTCTCGCCCGGCGGCAGCCCGCGCTCGATAACCGGATGCCGCCCGCCTTTGATGTCGAGCGTCGGCCCGTCGTTTACCACCGGCTGCACGTAGCGGTGCTGCCGTGCCGTGGCCGCAAAGGAGGTGAGGCAGTCGAGCACGCCGATGGCGCGGGCATTCTGCTGCACCTGGCTCACGAAATCGAGCGCCGCCAGCACTACCTCCTGGTAAATGCGACTTTCGATAACAAACAGCTGCTCCTCGGCATTGAGAATCTTCTCCTCATAGGTTTTCAGCTCCTCAGTGACGTAGCGCTCGGCGTTTACCAAAGTCTGCTTACGAATCCATTCGCCGGGCACTTTGGCTTTGTGAGCGTTGCTAACTTCCAGATAATAGCCAAACACCTTATTATAAGCCACTTTCAGCGACGAAATGCCCGTAGCGGCCTGCTCGCGCTGCTGCAGTTTCAAGAGGTAGTCTTTCCCCGAAAAAGCCAGCGCCCGCAGCTCGTCGAGCTCCGCGTCTACGCCATCCAGGATGACGTGGCCCTGGTTGGTGAGCAGCGGCGCATCGGGCCTGATTTTGGTCTGGATTTCCTGGCGCAGCGTAGTGCAGGGGTTGAGCTGGTCGGCCAGCTTTTCGAGGGCCCGCACGCCCGAAGCGGCCAGCTTTTCGCGCAGCGGGGCCATGCTTTCGAGCGCCCGCGCGAGCTGCAGCAGCTCGCGCGGATTTACGCGGCGCACCGCCACCTTCGAGATAAGCCGCTCCAGGTCGTTGATGGGCCGTAGATGGGTTTGCACCTCCTCCAGCAGCTCGGGGGCCGCCACCAGGGCGGCTACCGTATCGAGGCGGCGCTGAATCTGGCTTACCTCCTTGAGCGGCAGCACCACCCACTTGCGCAGCAGGCGCGCCCCCATGGGCGTAATGGTCTGGTCCAGGATATCAATCAGCGGTACGCCGCCGGGGTGCTGAGCCTGCACCAGCTCAAGGTTGCGCACCGTGAAGCGGTCGAGCCACACGTACTTGTCTTCCTCAAGGCGGCCCAGGCTTGCTACGTGCTGAATATCAGTATGCTTGGTTTCGGCCAGGTAGTGCAGAATGCAGCCAGCCGCAATCACGCCTTCTTTCAGGTTATCGACCCCAAAGCCCTTGAGCGAGGTGGTGCGGAAGTGCCGCGTGAGTGTGTCGTGGGCGTAGTCGGTGCCAAATACCCACTCATCGAGCGCGTAGGTGCAGAAATCGGGGCCAAAATTGCCCTCAAACTCGGCGCGGCTGCGCTTGCAGAATAATACCTCGGCAGGACGAAAATTCTGCAGCAGCTTGCCCAGGTACTCGAGCGTGCCCTGGGCGGCCAGAAACTCGCCGGTGCTGATATCCAGAAAGGAGATGCCGGCTTCGCTTTTGCCAAAGTGCACGGCAGCCAGGTAGTTGTTCTGACGGCGCTCCAGGGTATTGTCGTGCAGGCTCACGCCGGGGGTCACCAGCTCGGTTATTCCTCTCTTTACCAATCCCTTGGCCTGCTTGGGGTCTTCGAGCTGGTCGCAGATGGCTACGCGCTGGCCGGCGCGCACCAGCTTGGGCAGGTAAGTATCGAGGGCATGGTGCGGAAAGCCGGCCAGCGCCACCTCACTGGCCGTGCCCGCCCCGCGCTTGGTGAGCGTGATGTCGAGAATACGGGCCGCCGTAACGGCGTCTTCACCAAAGGTTTCGTAAAAATCGCCCACCCGGAACAAGAGCACCGCGCCGGGGTGCTGCTGCTTGAGCTGGTAGTACTGCCGCATAAGCGGCGTATCGGCTACCGACTCGGGCTTGATGTGGTCGGGCCCCAGCGACTTGATGGCAAACTTGACGGGGGTGGTGGGAGCAGGCGTGGTAGACAAGGCAGAAGCACGAACTTTGAGGCTCGCGTTAGAAAGCAGAAAAGGTAAGCAGCGCGGCTAGTACAGCTTTTTAAACCAACACCGCGAACTACAAAGTTCGCGCTTCTTCTATGCGCAAACTCACCATGCAGGAGCTGAATCGCCTGCCCGTGGCCGATTTCAAAGCCACTCCCAAAAGCCCGGTCGTACTGGTGCTCGACAACGTGCGCTCGCTGCACAACGTGGGGGCCGTTTTTCGGACGGCCGATGCCTTCGCCCTCGAAAAAATTTACCTCTGTGGCGTTACGGGCCAGCCCCCGCACCGCGAAATCACCAAAACTGCCCTGGGCAGCACCGAGTCGGTAGCCTGGGAGCATACGGCTACTACTCTAGAAGCCGTGCAGCGGCTGAAGGCCGCTGGCTACCAGCTGGTAGCCGTAGAGCAAACCACCGGCTCCGTATTGCTGCCGCAGTTTCAGCCGCGGCCGGGCCATCCACTGGCCCTGGTACTGGGAAATGAAGTTTTCGGAGTAGCTGATGAAATATTAGAATTGTGCAATGTTTCAATAGAAATACCTCAGCTGGGTACCAAGCATTCGCTTAATGTAAGCGTAGCAGCGGGCGTAGTACTCTGGGATATATTAACCAAGCTAGACGTATTCGACCCACACGGGCAGGAATAAAAGATGCGTTTTTGAATAATTTGTGAACATTCTAGTTTTTTCCTCTATCATTGGGGCTGAAAATTACGATTGCTTGGTTATTTTTGGCAAGTTGCATTGCTTTCTTTTCCCTTTTCCTCCCTTTATGACATTGTTCTCTACTCCTTCCGGGCGCCGGGCACTGGTTCTGGCAACGGCATTGGCCCTGCCGGGCCTGGCCGCTGCCCAGCAGCCGGCACCGACCGCCGCGCTATCGGCTTTTGCCGCCAAAGGCAAAGCGCAGGGCCTGACCGCTGCTGATGTAGCCAACCCCATCATCACCAGCTCGTACTTTGATGCCAGCACCGGCCTTACCCATACCTACCTGCAGCAGCAAGTGAATGGACTGGCCGTGTTTGGTGCCACGGGCGCCGTACATACCGACAATACGGGAAAGGTTGTGTTCTCGACGCAGGACTTTGTAAAGGGTGCGGCGGCAATTGCCCCATCGGCCACGCCGGCGCTTTCTCCCGACCAGGCGGTAGCTGCGGCAGCCTTGGGCCTGGGCCTGCCCCGGCCGGTAGCCCTGCGCACCGTAACGGATGCCCGCGCCGCCGACGGAGTAGTATTTAATAATGGAGGTATTTCAGAGAATGATATTCCGGTGCGCCTGATGTACACGCGGGTCGACGACAAGCTCGTGCTTGTGTGGAATGTAACTATTGCGCAGCTCGACCAGCAACACCACTGGAATGCCCGCGTAGACGCCCAGACCGGCCGCCTGGTGGAGCAGAACGACTACACCGTAAGCGAGCAGACCTCCTTTAATCAGTTTCGGCTGAATGCCCAACGCAAGCAGGAAAAGGCCCTCGCCTACAGCCAGGCTGCAACCCCGGCTGCCCCGCTGAGTGTAACCGGCACCACGGCTGCCGGCAGCCTCACCGTTATTCCGCTGCCACTGGAGAGCCCCAGCCAGGGCTCCCGCACTGCGGTGCCGCTGGCGCCGGTTGGGGCGCCCTATTCGCCCTACGGCTGGCACGTAGCGCAAGCCCCGGCCGGTACCTACGCCGACTCGTACTCTTTCCTGAGTACTGGTAAGTACATTACCCGCGGCAACAACGTGGCGGCGTATGATGATAACAGCAACACAGTCAGCGGCCCCGGCGCAACCAACTACGCCACGGCCGCAAGCGCCCCGGATGGCGGCTCTACGCTGAATTTCGACTTTCCGTTTGTGCAGAGCACCGGCGCACGCACCAACCTGAATGCCGCTACCACCAATCTGTTCTACGTGAACAACATGATGCACGACGTCATGATGGCGCACGGCTTTGATGAGGCATCAGGCAACTTCCAGTACAAAAATGCCACCGGGCAGGGCGTGGGCGGCGACCCCGTGCGGGCCGAATCGCAGGATGGCAGTGGGCGCAACAACGCCAACTTCTCGACGCCTAACGACGGCACCAGCGGCACGATGCAGATGTATCTCTGGGACAACCAGAGCAACAACCTGACGATTACGGGCACCGGTACCGGCGCGGCGGCCGTAGCCGGCGTTTATCGGTTCTCTACCGTGGCCTTTGGCCCCAGCCTGAGCAAAAAGCCGCTCAACGGCAAGCTGGTGCTCGTCAACGACGGCGTATCGGCTGACGGCGGCGACCACGGCTGCAAAACGTACGTAAACGCAGCGGACGTCCAGGGTAATATTGCCTTTATTCAGCGGGGCGGCTGCCCGCAATTGCAGCTCACGCCCAAAATGACCAACGCCTTCGCCACGAAAGTGAAGCTGGCGCAGGCCAATGGGGCTACCGGAGTTATCGTATTCGACTCGCTGGCCACCACTAACCAGGTGAATTTTGGCGGCACCGATACGGTGGGCATTCGCATCCCGGCCATCTTCATAAGCGGGGCCGATGGCTTTAAGCTGCGCGCAGCTATGCTGAACGGAGCTACGCTCAATGGCTCAGCCCAAACCGTAGTAAATGCAGACTGGGATGGCTCTTTCGACAACGGCATTATGTCGCACGAGTACGGCCACGGTATCAGCAACCGCCTCACCGGCGGGCCAAACAACTCGAGCTGCGTGCTTCAGAATGTCGGCACCAGCACTGCCCCCATATATACGCAATGCATGGGCGAAGGCTGGAGCGATTTCTTTGCCCTCTGGATGACCACCAAGCCCGGCGAGGATGGCAGCGCCAACCGCTACGTAGGCACTTATGTAGAAGGGCAGACCAGCGCTACCGGCCCCGGCATCCGTACTAAGCCTTACTCGACCAAGTTTAGCAGCAACAACCTGACCTACGGGGCCATTTCAAGCACCTCACAGTATGGCACCGGCTACCAAGAGTCGCATTCCCTTGGTGAAATCTGGACGTCAACACTGTGGGACCTGAACTGGCAGTTCATTTACAAGTATGGCTACAATACTGACATCTACGGCTCGACGGGAGGCAACAACAAATTGCTGAAACTCGTTCTCGACGCCTGCAAAATCCAGGTCTGCAACCCCGGCTTTCTGGATGGCCGCGATGCTATTCTGCGCGCCGACTCCCTGACCAACCGCGCGGCCAACTCGGCCCTCATCTGGAACGTGTTTGCCCGCCGCGGCATGGGATATAGCGCCCTGCCCGGCGACCGCATCAATGGCACGCCCCGGGCTTCCAACATCAAAGAAGCGTTCGACCTGCCGCCTACGGTGAAGCTGGTAGCCCTGGCCAGCAAGAACACTACGGGGGTAGGCCCGGCGCTGGAAGCCTATCCGAACCCGGCCCAGGACCGCCTCACCGTGCGTACGCAGCTCAACAGCGCTGCCCCAATTCAGGTAGCAGTAATTGACCTGCTCGGCAAAACGGTGCTGCAGGCCTCGGTAGCAGCGGCGCAGATGCAGCAGAGCGGCGTAGAGCTGAATACCAGCCGCCTGGCCACCGGCCTGTACGTAATTCGCGTTACGACCACCGAAGGCAACTTCACCACCAAAGTGACTATTCAGCACTAAGCGGCCCGAACAGTTACAAAAAAAGCCCGGCTTCGGCCGGGCTTTTTTTGTGCACGTAAACTACTTCTCCCATGTCTGCTCCTACTCCCTTTACGCGGCCCGACGCGGCGCTGCTGGCCCTGCGCCCCGCCATTACCGGCCAGCCGGCCGCTATTCCTACCCCGGCCACGGTGGCCGATTTTCAGCAGCAGGTGCTGCGGCCCCTCCTAAAGCTTCAGCAGCCGGTGCTGCTGGCCGCCGTGGCCGATGTAGCCCTCGACTACCGCCTGCCCCTGGCTACGGCCAATGCCACCGAGGCCAGCCGCCTGCTCGGCGAGCTATTGGCTAGGCACACGCGCCTGCGGGCCGGTATCATTGGTTTGGTAACGGGCCAGCTAACGCTGGCCGAGCTGGCGTTTTATCGCCGGCACCGCAACGAGCTAAACCGCCGGCTGCTCGACCTCGCCCAGCAGCGCGTGCTCAGCAGCGTGCCCGAGCTGCTGCGCTGCCTTTCCGAATAAGGCAGCCGCCCTAGTCGTAGGGTGAATCGCGGAGCGATACCGGCTTGGCTTTACGGCGCAGCCGCATATTCAGCAGCTCTACCACGAAGGAAAAGGCCATAGCAAAATAGAGATAGCCTTTCTCCACTTCTTTGTGGGCCGCCTCCATTACCAGCATAAAGCCAATCATAATGAGAAAGGACAGCGCCAGCATCTTGATGGTCGGGTTGCGGTTGACAAAGTTGGCCACTGCCCCGCTAAAGGCCAGCATAATACCCATGGCGCAGATAACGGCGGCTATCATCACCAGCACATTATCTACCAGCCCCACGGCCGTCAGGATAGAGTCGAAGCTGAATACGATATCAATAATGATGATTTGCAGGATGATGGCCGGTAGCCTGGCGTGTGCAGCACTCGCATGCGCCTCCTCTTCCTCGCCCTGAAGCTTGGTGTGTATCTCGGTGGTGCTTTTGTACATCAGAAATAAGCCTCCGGCTAGCAAAATCAGGTCGCGGCCGCTCACGCCAAAGTTCTCAACCAGCGGCGGCAGGTTGAGGGTGAATAGCGCCGAGCGCAGGCTCACAATCCAGGAGATACTCATTAGCAGCCCGATGCGGAACACCAGCGCCAGCAGCAAGCCAATGGTGCGGCCCCGCTCCTGCTCACCCGGTGCCAGGCGATTAACAGTAATGGATATAAAGATAATATTATCTATACCCAATACAATCTCCATTAGCGTGAGCGTGAGCAGGCTAACCCAGGTTTGAAGCTGTGAGAAGGCG
Source organism: Hymenobacter sp. BRD67 (assembly GCF_013256425.1). GTDB lineage: Bacteria > Bacteroidota > Bacteroidia > Cytophagales > Hymenobacteraceae > Hymenobacter. The sequence continues at coordinate 4,073,943 of NZ_CP053904.1, read as the reverse complement.
GCAAAGTGCTCGGAGGAAAAGGCAGCGAAAGGTGACAAATTTTCTAACCAGGGAAAATAGGACGGATGTGAGCTACATAAAAAGATAACAAGACGAAAATCACCTGCCCGGCTCAACTGCCAACGCCTGTTTTTCGGTTGTTTACCGCATCTGATTCAACGCGGCAGCACGGCTACGACTTCATATTAACAAACTGCAGCGGCTGGCCATTGTCGGTGCGGCGCAGCAGGGCAATAACGGCCTGCAAGTCATCTATCTTCTTGGCCGTTACGCGAATCTGGTCGTCCTGCATCTGAGCTTCTACCTTTATTTTGCTATCCTTGATAGTTTTAATAATCTTGCGGCCGGCATCTTTATCGACCCCGGCGCGCACCTTAATGGTTTTCTTGATGAGGGCGCCGCTGGGTTGCTCTTCGGCCGTGAAATCGAGCGCCGTGCCGTCGATACCCTGCTTCACGATGCGGGTAAGCAGAATATCCTCCAGGGCCTTGATACGCATGGAGTTTTCGGAGCTGAGCTGAATGGTACTCCCTTTTTTGTCGAGCTCCATGCCACCCTTGGTATCGCGCAGGTCGTAACGGGTAGCCAGCTCCTTTTTAGCGGTATTTACCGCGTTTTCCAGCGTTTGCGAATCTACTTTGCTGACGATGTCGAAGGAAGGCATGATTATCTGAAATAGAAGGTGAAAACAGCCGCTCAGGAGGCTGGCAAACCAGGTAATACCAGCTACTGCCCGCCAATTTAAGCCAGGCAAAGGTAGCGGCCGACCAGCGGCGGCGTTAGCTTGCAGGCAGGCGGCCGTTTAAGTAAGGTCTAATCCTGCCCTTTACTGGCTGTTTCGTATACTCTTTACCTCCCACCAATGCCTTCCCAACCCACCGACTGGCCTGACCTAGTAGCCCATTACAATCGAATCAACCTATATGGCCAGGCCAATGGCATGGAGCTTACCGTGCCGGCACCTGGCCAGGCCGAGTACCGCATGCGCATTCAGGAGGCGCATTTATCATCGCCGGGCACGGCGCACGGCGGCGTCCTGGCCGGGCTTATGGATGCGGTGCTGGGCGCGGCAGCGCTTACGCAGGCCTTTACTGCCGGCGACCTCGTATCGACGGTGGAGTTTAAAATCAACTACCTGCGCCCGGTACACCTCGGCGACGAGCTGCGGGCCGTGGCGCAGGTGCAGCACGCCGGCAAGTCTATTGTGGTAGTAAGCGGCACCATTTATCGCCAAGCCGACCCTGCCGACACCCGCCCCCTCGCCGTGGCGCAGGGCATGGGCACCTTCAACCGCTACCCCGCCACCAAGCGGCAGCTCTAACCGGGCGCTCACCAAAAGCAGCAAGGGAAATGGCCGCCGGACGGCGGCCATTTCCCTTGCTGCTTTTGTGCGTGGGTAGTCTTACAGCTCCGCGCCTACCGACTGCGGTACGGCGGTGGTCTCGTAGTCACCCTCCTCGTCGCCGACCATGTTGGGAGCGGCAACTTTGCGTACGTTGCGGGCGCAATCTTCATCACGGTGGTTGCGACCCACGGTAAACTCTACCCAATCGCCTTCGCGCAGGTCGTTGAAGTCGCCTTCTGATAAATCTGCGTAGCTGAAAAACAAGTTGTTAGGGGGCATTACGACGAATCCGAAGCCATTTTTCAGATTCTTAATAGTGCTGATGCCGATGGTGCCGACCGGGCCGGCCGCCGTGGGGCCGGTGGGGCGCACGGCCCGGCTTGCAGCAGCGGCGGCTGCCGTGGTTGCGGCCGCCGCAAACCCATTGGTGCTGCCATTGGTGGCTGCGGGGGTCGGCAGGGTAGCAAACGCGGCCGGCTCGCTCTGCGTCACAAACATATTCTCCACTACTTCATCCTGCTCCTGCAAGCCGCGGTCGATAACGGCGTGCATGGCTACCGGGTAGGTGGCCTGCTCAAGCAGGTGCTGCGAGGCGCGGGTTACGCGGGTTTCCCCCTTGAAATCCTCATACTTGAAATCCCAGTTGAGCAGCATCACGCGGGTACCCACCGTGTTGAGCTTACGAATCAGGGGTACGTAATCGGAGTCGCCGGCAATGAGCACGACCACATCGAGGGTCTTGTGCAGCGCCATTTCAAGAGCTTCGAGGCTGAGCCACACGTCGATGCCCTTTTCCTGCAGGCGGCCGTCGCGGGTTTTGAGGGGCATGTAGTGCGTGCACACGCCCAGGTTCATCAGAATATCGTCGAGCAGGCGGTCGTGAAAGAGCCGGTCTTTATCGCGCGCCTCAGTAGCCGATAGCCGGCCCCGGAAAAAATGGGAAGTGGTAATCTGAGCCAGGCGTACATCAACATCTTCTTCCTCAGCTACCTGATGCCGGATAAACTCGTGCAGGCCTTCGAGGCTGATACGGGCCTTGCGCTCGTGCTGAAAATAATAATAATCGCTTATTTTAAGGAAATAATTGCCGTCGTAGAAAACGCCGACCCGGATGAGCGGACTATTCATCTGGTTCATAAAAACTGGTAAGTTGGTGGGGGTAAAATTTTGAGAATGGGTAGCAGTTGGAATAAAGCCTGCCGAATAACAGCCCGGCAGGCTAACACATTAAAAAACAATGAATAACGGGGGGCACAGCGATAAATTACCGCCCTAGTATGGCTTAGGCAGGATACTTTTTCCGCCACCATGCCATTCGCTCCGACGCGAAGCTAAGGCACAACAGCAACATACACAAGTTATTCATTTCAAAACCCTACCCGCCCAATCACGAGGCCCAGCACCAGCAGTCCGTAGCCCAGGCAGATGGCCGCTTCCAACACATTGCCGGTCTTGGTGCCGGTGCTGAGCACGGGTATTTTGAAGCTGAAATCGGTCAGCGGCATCAGCCAGCGCACCCCCGATTTGGTAAGTGAGTCGGCCAGCAGGTGCGAGGCGTAGCCCGCCCCGGCGTAGTAGGCCACGCCATGCCAGCCCAGCGCCTGGTTGGCCAGGTAGCCGATATACGTCCAGAATGCGGTGGCCCAGAGGGTGTGCGTCCAAGTGCGGTGCGAGGTGAAAGGAGCCAGCGAGATAAACGTACCCAGCAGACTCAGCCACAGAAACTGCGCGTAGAGGCCCGCCAGCACCGTACCCAGGCCCGTAAACAGCAGCGCCAGCTTACGGGCCGAGCCGCCCTGCAGGCCAATGCCCAGCAGCCCGAAGGCCAGCGCGGCCACGTAGCTCAGGCGCTGGTCGGGACCCGGCCGCAGCATAAAGTAGGCATAGGCGGCTAGGCCCAGCGCTGCCGCGCCAAAGGCCCAGCGCACGTAGCCGTGCACAAAGCCCAGGCGTTGGCTCAACCGGCTTTCGGGGTGGTCGAGGTCGGGGGCGAGAGCCGAGAAGCCGGCCAGCGCGATGCCGGGCAGCGAAAACGGAATGCCGCGCACAAGGCCGGCTACCGCCACGCCCGTGATGAGGCCAATGGCCAGGTGAGCAGAACCGCGCAAGGAATTAAATGGAAGGGTTTTCGAGCGTACTCAACCGACCTTCGTGGCTTTTGATTTTGTCATCTTGCTCAAGCAAGCGATTAAGAAAAGGCTCCAATGCCCGCATTACCGACATGCCAATCTGCTCCGGCATTGCCCGCATGTCCTCGCGCATGCCGCTCATTTCGGTACGCATGCCTTCGCGCATGCCACCTATTTCGGTACGCATGTCCTTGCGCATGCCCGCCATTTCAGCTCGCATATCTCTAAGCTCCGAGCGTACTTCGTGCATCTCAATAATCAATTCAGCTACTACTTCGGGCAGGTCGCGCGGATTCATAAAATAACTTACTAAAATTATTGGGCTAAGTTACGGCGGAAACTTTCGGAGCTTTGCAGCGGTATTGTCTGAGCGCTTAGCCCGACCGGAATCACTCCCGGCCGGGCTGACCGTTTTTAATAAATATGCAAATTTAAAAAGGTGAAAAATGTGGATATTCTGGGGAATGAGCAAGGCTACAGTAGCCATTTACTCATGTCCGCATTCGCCACGTTGTACACATTAAATTCCTGTGCAAGTAGCTGATTTTCTTCGTCTTTATCGCCTCGATGCCGAGCTGCAAACCCTGAGTGCCCGCCTGCACGGCGCGGCTAAGCCTGCCGACCCCATGCGCCCGGCCGATGATGCGGCGCGGGGCGGGGAGCTGCGGGTGCAGCTGCGCGGCCTGGTAGGCTCGCTGGATGCCGTAGTAGCGGCAGCCAGCGCCCATTATGCGCACCCCAATATATTCATTCTGCACGATAAAGACGAGGCGGCGCTCTTCATGGCCGACCTGCGCCACCTGCTGCCCGACGGGCCGGAGGCACTGCTTTTTCCCAGCTCGTATAAGCGGCCGTATGAGTTTGACGAGACGGAGAATGCCAATGTATTGATGCGCGCTGAGGTGCTTAACCAGCTCAATGCCAGCCGGCAGGCCAGCGTAGCAACCCTGGGGACGGCTCCGCTCATCGTTACGTATCCCGAGGCGCTGAGCGAGAAGGTGATTAACCGCCAGAGCCTGGTGCAGAACACGTTTTCGGCCAAAGTAGGCGACAAGCTCGACGTGAATTTTCTGGGCGAATTGCTGGGGCAGTACGACTTCGAGAAGAGTGATTTTGTGTACGAGGCCGGGCAATACGCCGTGCGCGGCGGTATCGTGGATGTATTCAGCTACGCCAATGAGCTGCCGTACCGCTTAGAGCTGTTTGGCGATGAGATTGAGAGCATTCGAACCTTCAATCCGGAAACGCAGCTTTCGGTAGAGCCGCGCCCCAGCGTCAGCATTATCCCGAACGTGCAAACCAAGCTGCTGCAGGAGCGGCGCGAGTCGTTTCTGGAGTTTTTGCCACGCACCAGCTGCCTGTGGGTGAAGGACCTGCGCCAGACGCTGGACGTGGTAACGGAGCTGTATGACAAGGCCGAAAGCAACTTTAAAAAAGTGCTGGACGAGGCCGGCGGCATGCAGATTGTATCCAAGCCGGCCGACTTATTTGAGAACGGCAAGAGCCTGAAAAAATGCCTCGATGAGTTTGCCATTGTGGAGTTTGGCAAGCGGTTTTACTTCAAAAACAGTCAGGAATTTCAGTTTACGGCCAAGCCGCAGCCAAGCTTTCACAAGGATTTTGACCGCCTGCTGAAGAACATTCGGGAGAATAAGGTGCGGTACTTTACCACCATCATCGCCGCCGACTCGGTGCGGCAGGCCGACCGGCTCCGCACGATTTTCGACGAGCTGGACCCCAACGTGCAGTTTCAGCATCTGCTCATTGCCCTGCGCGAAGGCTATATTGACGAACAGCTCGGGCTGGCCGTATATACTGACCACCAGCTATTTGAGCGCTACTACCGGGCGCAGGAAACGCGCAAGTTTTCGAAGAAGAAGGCCCTGACGCTGCGCGAGCTAAAGACCTTGCAGCCCGGCGACTACGTGACGCACCAGGACTACGGCATTGCCCGCTTTGCGGGGCTGACGCAGGTTGAGATAAACGGGCACGTGCAGGAGGCCATCCGACTGGTGTACCGCGACGATGACGTGCTGACGGTGAGCATTCACGCCCTGCACAAGATTGCGAAGTACAGTGGCGCGGAAGGCTCGCCGCCCACCATGAGCAAGCTCGGCTCGGCGGAGTGGGAGAACAAGAAAAAATCGGTCAAGAAGAAAGTAAAGGATATCGCGGCCGACCTTATCCGGCTGTATGCCAAGCGCAAGAGTGCGCCGGGCTTTGCCTTTTCCAAGGATGGCTTTATGCAGGCCGAACTGGAATCGTCGTTCATCTACGAAGACACGCCTGACCAGGCCAAGGCCACGGAGGACGTGAAGAACGACATGCAGCAGCCCCACCCCATGGACCGGCTGGTGTGCGGCGACGTGGGCTTTGGCAAGACGGAAGTGGCCATTCGGGCGGCCTTCAAGGCGGCAGCCGATGGCAAGCAGGTGGCGGTGCTGGTGCCAACTACTATCCTGGCCATGCAGCACTACAAAACCTTTCGGGACCGGCTGGCCAACCTGCCGGTGACGGTGGAGTACATCAACCGGTTTAAATCGCCGAAGCAGGTGAAGGAAACGATGGAGCGCGTGGCGGCCGGCCGCACCGATATTCTTATTGGCACGCATGCACTCACCAATAAGAAGCTTCAATTCAAGGATTTAGGCCTGCTTATCATTGACGAGGAGCAAAAATTCGGGGTCAAGACCAAAGACAAGCTCAAGGAGATAAAGGTGAACGTGGACACCCTCACGCTATCGGCCACGCCGATACCTCGCACTTTGCACTTTTCGTTGATGGGTGCCCGCGACCTGAGTGTAATTGCCACCCCGCCGCCCAACCGCCAGCCGGTGCAGACCGAGCTGCACGTATTTGACGAAACCATTATCCGCGACGCCATTGCGCGGGAGCTGAAACGCGGCGGGCAGGCATTTTTTGTACACAACCGGGTGAGCGATATTGAGGAGATGGCGGCCATGATACTGCGCCTCGTGCCCAATGCCCACGTCACGTTTGCCCACGGGCAGATGGACGGCGACCAGCTCGAAAAGCGTATGATGAAGTTTGTGGAGGGCGAGTACGATGTATTGGTTTCGACGAATATTATTGAGAGCGGGCTGGACATTCCGAACGCTAACACCATCATTATCAACCGGGCGCATCTCACCGGGCTGAGCGACCTGCACCAGATGCGCGGCCGGGTGGGCCGCTCGAACCGCAAGGCATATTGCTACCTCCTGACGCCGCCAGTGGCCAACCTGCCGGCTGATGCCCGCAAGCGCCTGAACACGCTGGAAGAGTTTTCGGACCTCGGCGCGGGCTTCAACGTGGCCATGCGCGACCTCGACATTCGGGGGGCGGGCAACCTGCTGGGCGGCGAGCAGTCGGGCTTCATCAACGACCTGGGCTACGAGGCCTACCACCAGGTACTCGACGAAGCAGTGCAGGAATTGAAGGAAACCGAGTTTAAAGACCTGTTTCTGGGCGAAGGCAGCACCAGCCAGCAGCGCCTGCAAATGGCCGCCGGGGCGCTGAATGGCCCCAGCGGCCCGCGCGATACCCAAATTGAAACCGACTTGCCGGTACTTATCCCCGACACCTACGTGAACAACGTATCGGAGCGCCTCCAGCTGTATGCCAAGCTCGACCGGGCCCAAAAGCCCGAGGAGCTGGCTAAGCTGGTGAGCAGCATGACCGACCGCTTTGGACCGCTGCCTGAACAGGTGCAGCAGCTTGTCGATATTGTGAAGCTGCGCTGGCAGGCAGGCAAGCTGGGCTTTGAGAAGCTGACGTTGAAGCGCGAAACCCTGCGTGCCTACCTGCCCGCCGGGCCGGGACACGAGGCTTACTTTCAGGGGGAAGGCTTTGGACGCCTGCTCAACTTTGTGCAGACTCACCCACGCACGGCCCGCATGAAAGACCAGAAAGACAAGCTCCAGCTAACCATCGATGGCATCCGCAACGTGGGCATGGCCCACCAGCTGTTGGTAGAGCTGGGAGCCGATGAAGCTGTACTGGCTTAACAGCTATATATTCGCAAAAAACTTTGCCCCCATGGACGTCAACAAACGCTTCGACCAATTAGAAAGCTTCCTCGTGGACTTAGCCCGCAAGCAAGACCAGCTGCTTACTATAGTCAGTCAGCAGGGCGAGGTTATCCGTCAGCAGAGTGAAGCTATCCGTAAGCAGAGCGAGGCTATCGGTCAGCAGGGCGAGGCTATCGGTCAGCAAGGTGTGGTTATCGGCCGCATTGAGCGGCGGCTGGATAACATTGATGAGCAGATTGGTGATATCATCAACATCTTTAAAATTTCGGAGGCCCGCCATACGCAGACCGAGCAGCGGCAAGAAGCCATGCTAACCGAAATAAGGGAGCACGGCCGAGCCATTATTGAGCAGGGTGTGGCTCTGAAAGAACACGGGCGCCGGCTGGATGATACCCTGAATGTACAGCTGCAAATGCTTCAGCTCATGCGTGCCGGCAATGACAAAGCCGATGACCTGGCCCGTCGCCTGGCTCCTTTGGAAGACCAGGAGCCGCGCCTCAAGCGTTTGGAAGACGAGGTTTTTCGAGCCGCCAGCTAGCGGCTGCATTGCGCTCGGTAAATGCGAGGCCGGCTACTATACTCCCCCTGCGAGTATAGTAGCCGGCCTTTTTCGCTGATTTGAACTCTCTTACCTGCCTTTGGGAGCAACGTAGATAGTGCTGGAGCCCCGGCTGGGGTCGCCATTCAGGCTGATGCCTTCGACGCTGATTTGGTAGTTGCCGCTGCCATCGGCAGTGAAGAACGTAAACTCAGTCTTACCCAGGATGCTGGTCGTCATCTGCGGGTCCCAGTACAGGGTGAGGTGGCGCGGGTCGGAAGCAGGGGCATTCAGTACGGGCGCACCGTAGCGCGGCTGATAGAACTCCCTGGCCTGATAAAAACCAGGAAGGCGCACCGTGATAATGCCGGGACTAGGGGTATTTGCGTCGTCCCCTTTGTAATTTTTGTCACCGCGCTTGGTGTATACCGCAATTACGCCGCCCGAGCCACCTCCAAAAATGGCCGCCTCGGGGCCTTTAAACACCTCTACCGCCTCTACCTGGTTAGAGGGAATAGTGTTGATTACATCATCGTCTACCTTCATGCCATCGAGCAAAAACAGGGGCGTGCCGCTGCCCGAATCTGAACGGTTACATCGGGCGGATTACCCGTGACTGTAAGGCCGGCCACCCGGCCCTGGAGCAGCTGAAAAATAGACAAGCCTGATTGCGCGGCGGGCATACTAGCAAAGTCTATTATCGTATTGGCCACAACGCCGGGGTAGAGGCGGCGGGGGTCGTCGGGCGGCACCAGGGCTTTTTTGCCGGTTACGGCTACGTTGCCCAGCTGCACATTGCGAATGTCGCCTTCGGGGCGGCCCTGGCGCTCCTGCACCTGCTGCTGGCGGCTACGGTGCAGGTAGTCGGCCACACCCGGCGGAGCTGCCGACACGGGTGGCAGCGGCGGCAAGGGCGCCCCAAAAGTAGGAGGACCCAGGTCGGGACGAATGATTACATTGCTGCCGCCGCCGATGCGCCGTGCCTGCAACGTCACCACCGAAGTGTCTTTACCCGAAAAGCCCGTGAAACGAAAGCGGCCATCGGCATCGGTGCTGGCCGTAAGGACGCTACGAGTAGGCCGTGCCTGAATAAAGGTGAGCTGACTATTTGCAATGCCTTTCTGGCCCATACCGGTAACCTGCCCGGCCAGGGTCAGACTCTGCTCTACTCCGTACGGCAGAGCGGGCGGGGTGCCACTCAGTACTTCCTTCCACACGTAGCGCCGCCAGCCCTGAGTAAGCAGCAGGTCGTCGAGGGCACGGGTAACCTCGGGCGTAGCAGTCTGAAAGTAATAGCCAGGGTTTTCGACGTAGCCGGCCAGGTCGGAGGTCAGCAGCAGGTTGGTGGCTACCGTACCGGCGTCGGGGTCGAGGCCGGCCGCGCCGGCCTCCGCTACCGTCACCGACAAGTTGGTAGCTATCGGCTGGCCCGCGGCATCACTCACCTGCACTTTCACGTGCACGGGGTCGTGCGGAGCATACGAAGCCTTATCGGGCGTAAGCACTACGCGCAGCGCCGGCGGCCCGTTCAGGATAAACGCCAGCCGCTCGGCCTGCGCGGTGCGCTGGGCATCAAACAGGGTAATATGCAGAATGCCATTTGGGTAGCGCGCCTTGGCCAGCTTCCAGCTTACGGGCGTACCGTCATCGGTAATGGGCCGGGGCACCAGCCCTACCAGGTAGCCCCGCACTTCGGTAAGCAGCATCACCGGGCCGGGCACCGGGGCACCGGGCACTCCGCGGTAGCGGGCCTCCACGGTATAGCTATCGCCGGCGTCGAGCACGCGCAGGCTATAGCCGGTGGCCTGCACGGCAGGCAGCGGGTAATCGGCGCTGCTGCCATCGGCCAGCTTTACGCGGGCATGGTAATGCTGGCCAGCCGCGGGCGTAAAGCTCAGGCGCCCCATGCCCGCGTGCTGGCTGCTGAAGGCAGCCAGCACCGGCTTGTTCTGCTCATCGAGCACCTGGCCGCTGATGACCGCGCCCCGGCCGCTGGGTGCCTGCGCCTTAAAGCCCACCGTAGCCGGCAGGCCGGCTACCAGGCTCCCGCCTTCCGGGAAAAACTGCACATCGACCTTACCAGCGGCGGTAGCGGCGTGAGTGGAAGACTTGGCCGAGTTGGCCACGCCCCGGTTTCTTCGGGCTGATTGGGGGCAGCCGGCCACACCTGCAGGCGACGCTCGTAGATATACTCCGAGTGCCCGACATTGCGCATCCAGTTGGTGTAAGCCCGCAGCAGGTAGGTACCGGCTTGCAGCGTGTCGCTGATATCGAGGTCGCCATAGGCGCGCCCACCCGCCAGCCGCAGGGTGCGGCGCACTACCACCCGGCGCTCGGGCGAGAGCAGGTCTACGTGCAGCACCCGGCTCAGGGTATCGGGGTGGTGGCGGAGGGCATCTACTACATAGGCACTAAACCAGATGGTTTCGCCGGTGCCATAGGCCGGGCGGTCGAGGTGCAGGTATACCTTTTCGGGCCGCGTGAGGGCATAATACTCACTTAGCTTTTCTGCAATTACCTGAATAGGGTTACCATCAGCGGGGCTGCGAAAGGCCGCTAATGCCAGCAGGCCGGCCACGGCGGGCAAGGCCAAAACACCTAACGCTTTACTGGTGTAATAGTTACCTTTCAAGTTATTCATCTGTTCGCAAGAGCCCTTGGCATACTTTAGTAATTTGGCCGGCCTCCTCTTCACAAGCCTACGCCCGGCCGGGTGGCGAAAGTATGAAGAGAAAAAGCATGAATCCGGAAAGCGCAGAGTGGAGCTAACGGCTGGTTAGCTCTACTCTGCGCTTTCCGGATTCATGGTCTTCGTCGCCCTCGGCTAGTCGCAGCCTTCGGGCCACAGGCAGGGCCATTGGCCAGTACCACGGGCTGGGCTTTGGGGTGCGCTTCCTGCCACACGGTGTCCAGCACCTGGGCAAATACCTCGCTGGGCTGCGCGCCCGATACGGCGTACTTATCCTCAAATACAAAGAATGGCACACCGCGCACCTGAATCTGCTGGGCTTCGTACTCGTCGCGGCGTACGGCCTCGGCATAGGTACCGGCTAGTAACGCCTGGCGCACCGCCTCGGCATCGAGGCCGATTTCAGCCGCCAGGTTCGTGAGCGTATCTACCGAGTTCAGGTCACGGCCTTCGAGGTAATAAGCGGCAAACAAGCGCTCCTTGGTAGCATCCTGGCGGCCGTGCTGCGCCCCGAAGTGAATGAGCTGGTGGGCCAGAAACGTGTTGGCCGGAATGGCTTTATCGAATTGATAGTCAAGGCCTACCTCTTTGGCAGTCTGCGTCATATAGTTGTTCATACGGCGGCCTTCGGCCTCGGGCACGCCCTTCTTCTTGGCCAGCGAGGCGTGGATGCTTTCGCCGGGCACGGGCACAAAGTCGGGCGTCAGCTCGAAGCTTTTCCACTCAATTTGCACCTCGGCGCGGTGCGCAAACTCGCCCAGCGCCTTCTCAAACTTACGCTTGCCAATATAGCAAAATGGGCATACTACATCGGACCAGATTTCAACTTTCATAGAATTAAAAAGCAAAGGCAATGGATAGGCACGAAGCCGCAAGCCCGACAAAATGTTTGTTTTCCTGTCTGGCTAACGCGTGGGAGGCGGCCCTCGTTCAACCAGCCCCAGCCGGCCAAAGCGTAACCTTCGGCCAGGCAGCGGGGTTAAGGGTAGACGTTTTACGGCATTTAGTTTACGTAACTTATGGAATATCAGAAAGTAGGTAGCTCCGAGGTGCGCGTATCGCGCATCACCTTCGGCAGTTGGGCGGCGGGCGGCTGGATGTGGGGCGGCACCGAGCAAAACGACGCGGTAGGAGCTATTCATGCGGCCTACGACCTGGGCGTCACCAGCATCGACACAGCGCCCGTGTACGGCATGGGCCTGAGCGAGCAGATTGTGGGAGAGGCCATTAAGAGCCTGCCCCGCGACAAAGTGCAGGTGCTCAGCAAGTTTGGCATGCGCTGGGATTTGGCAAAAGGCGACTTCGCCATGAAAACCAAGGATAACAGCGGCCACGACCTCGACGTGTATAAGTATGCCAGCCGCGATAGCATCATCAAGGAATGTGAGGACAGCCTCCGCCGCCTGGGCACCGATTATATCGACCTTTACCAGCAGCACTGGCCCGACGTGACCACCCCTATCGCCGAAACGATGGAAGCCGTGCAGCGCCTTATCGAGCAGGGCAAGGTGCGGGCTGCGGGCGTCAGCAACTATTCGGTAGCTCAGATGCAGGAAGCCGAGCAGACGCTGGCGCTGGCTTCCAACCAAGTGCCTTATAGCATGTTGCGGCGCGATATCGAAAAAGACATCGTGCCTTACTGCCAGGAGCACAACAAAGCGATTTTGGTATATAGTCCGCTCCAGCTTGGTTTGCTGACGGGCAAAATCAAGCCTGGCCAGCATTTTGATGCCAGCGACCTGCGCAGCACCAACCGCCTTTTTAAGCCCGAAGCGGTAACGAAAGTCAACGGGTTTCTGCACAAAATCCGGCCCCTGGCCGAAACCAAAAACGCGACCCTGGGCCAGCTTGTGCTGCGCTGGACGCTGGCCCAGCCCGGCATAACGGTGGCACTGGTAGGCGCTCGCAACCCCGAGCAGGCTGTGCAAAATGCCAAGGCAATCGACGTGCATCTGAGCTTCGAGGAAATTGACTTTATCAACAAGCAGCTGGCGCAAGTGCAGCTGAGCTAAGCCGCGGCGGCTGATTACTAAGCTACTTTTGCCGGGATACCCATATTAGTTAGCTAGCGTGGTTTCGGAGTCGCTGCAAGGTAGCGCGGAGTTTTAGTTGGCGAGTTGCTATGCGGAGCACTCGCGGACTAATAACTCCGCGCTACCTGGCAGCCTTATACCGGTTCCGAAGCCGCTTTAACAGTCAGCTTATGCAGCCACTCGTTCGCTTTAGCGCCGTGCTCGAAGCTGGTGGGCCCAGCTTTATGCCAACGCAGCTGGTAGTGGTGCCGAAGGAAGCCTGGCAAGCCCTGGGTGGCAAGGCTGTTAAGCGAGTTATTGCTACCCTCAACGGCCATACCGAGCGGCTGGGCTTACTGCCGCTGGAAGGCGGCGGCCGCTACCTGCTGCTGCGCAAAGCGTTGTGCCAGCGGCTCGGGCTGCAGCTTGGCCAGCACATAGACTTAACACTATATCCTGACCCCAACCCCGACTATGTTGACCTGCCCGATGAGCTGGCCGAAGCCCTTGCTGCCTGGCCCGAGGCCGAGCTGGCGTTTTTGGCGCATACCGGCGCGATGCGCCGCGCCATGGCCCGCAAAGTAGCGGATGCCCGGCGCCCCGAAACCCGCGCCCGCTACGCCGTAGAGCTGGCCGGGCGGCTGGCCCGCGGGGGGCACCCGTTTCGGACGAGCTAATACTTTACCACACGCTGCACGCTGCAACCGGGTGCGGCAGCATTTATTTCGAGCAGGTAGCTACCCGCCGGCACCGCGCGCAGACTAAGCGGCTGCAGCTGGCCGCCCAGCAGGGTTTGGGCGAGCTGCACCTGGCCGGCCAGGCTCAGCAGGCGCACCGGGCAGGCAGCAGCAGGCAGCGAGCGCAGGTCGAGCGTCAGCAGCCCATCGGTAGGGTTAGGATACAGCTGCACGGGGGCCTGCTCGCGGCTCACGCTTACCACGGGCGAAAGCGTACTGTTGCCATCAAGGTCGAGCTGACGCAGGCGGTAGTAGCTGCGGCCGGGCAGCGGCTGCGCATCGAGGAAGGCGTAGCTGCTGGCAGTAGGCACCGTGCCCTGGCCGGCCACCTCACCAATGGCGGCAAAGCCTGCGCCGGTGGCGCTGCGCTCCAGCACAAACTTCTCATTGCCCAGCTCCGAGGCCGTAGTCCAGCGCAGCTGCACCTGGCCCTGGCGCAACTGCGCCGTAAAGCTGGTAAGCGTAACTGGCAGAGGTGCAGCACCGCAAAAGGTTACGTTGCTGCCGATAGTGCCCCCGCGCGAATCGAAGCCAGTGCTGGGCGCACCCGCATCGCAAAAGTTGAGGTAGCTGCCATCGGCCCCGAAGTTGCCGCTATTAACCGTGTAGTTCCCGGCACGGATAGTACTGCGGGGTAGCGCTGGCGGCCCGGTAATAGTGCCGCTGTTGGTAAAATTATTCGAAATAGTAAGCGCGCCCTGCTGCATTACCGTGCCTTGGTTTACAAAGTCGCCCGTGAGGTCGAACGTGCTGCCCGCCCCATTTTGCAGGGTCGAGCCAGCTGCGATGGCGCTCATGCCGCTACCCAGGCTCATGGTGCCATTGTTGACGAGCATCACTTTGCCGGCCAGGCCCAGGTAGCCAGCGAACGTGGTCGAAGCACCTGCCGCATTGGTAAAGGAGTTGGCCGAGCCGCCCGGAAAATTGAAGCCCTGCGTCCAGGTAGTGCTATTGCTGATAATCAAGGAGCCGGAGCCGCCGCCTACGCCACCGTTCCAGATGCCGGTGTTGTTGATGGTAATGGTAGGGCTGTTGCCCCCTCCTGCACCTGCGTGCTCCAGGTGCCGGCGTTGTTGACGGTCAGGTTGGCATTCGTGTTGAGGTAGCTATTCCAGGTAGCCCCCCCTTATTATTGATAGTGCCGCCCGGAATGGGCTGTAGCCCTGCCTGCCAGGTAGCGTAGTTGTTGATGACCGGTGCCACGGTTATTCCCGCGCCAATGTAGCCCGCCCAGGTAGCAGCGGCTACCACCGTGGCGCCACCATCGCTGCTCCCGTTATTGAGGGTAGCAGCGGCGCCCAGGCTGATGTTATTGGTTGATATAGTGCCCAGGTTGTTGATGATGACGCCCGCGCCGCCATTATTAACCTTGATGGTGCCGGTGATAGTCCCGCTGTTACAGATTACAATGCCACTCTTATTAATAGTGAGCTGCCCCGTATAGCTGGTGCCTGCCGCAATGCACACCGTTGCATTGGCGCTAGGGGTAAGGTTGGTTCCGTTGCTCACCGTAGTACTACAGGCGCACTGAGCCCAAACGCTTCTGTTTCCCACGCTTAGCCATACCAAGAGTAGCAGCCCAGTGCCTTGGGCCAGGCTTTTTTTCGTAAAAATTTTCATGCAGAAAAATAGAAAAAAATAAAGCCGGACACTAAACAAGCTAACCAGGTAGTTGCCAGCGAAAAACCCCTGTCTTAAAAATACTAAAGGTCTCTTGCTGCAGCAAGTACGCCCCCTGCCAAAGCACAGCTAATTGGCTACTAAAGAAGTTCTTTCTGTCTCAAAAAGCAGCCCTACTCATTGCGGAGGGCGTTTTTAACTTTAATAATTTTTTTTATCATTTATCTTATAAAGCCGCTCTTTTTCCCCAACTAATGACGCCAGGCTCTCTACCTCAGCAGTAAGGCGGGAAACCAAATGGGCAACATAATTTTGCACTTTACCAAATTTGGCCTGGTCATAAACTTAGCGAAAATATGAGCTGCAACGAGGCCTGGCAGTATCCTTGTCTGCGTGTTAGCCTCTCTGAATGGCCGCACCGGTAGTGGTAGCGCAGCCTCCTTTACCTTCACGGCGCTTAGCCTTTTACCTGCTGTCACTTATGCAAGCTTATTTCCGGCATTTCCAGCGCATAGCCGAAGCCGGCACGTACCACGAGCTGGATACGCTGCCCATTCCGCAGCCAGCTTTTTTCAACTGGACCGCCGACATCTTCGAAGGCCTGCACGTGGCCGCTCATCCCGACAAGCCCGCCCTGGTACTCGCCGATGATGCTGGCCACCAGGAAATAACGTACGCCGAGCTGGCCGCTCGTGCCAACCGCCTACTCAATTTCTGGCGCGCCGCCGGTGTCCAGGCCACGCAGGCCGTGCTGATGATGATGCCCGTGTGTGCCGAGCTGTGGGATACCTACGTAGCCGGTATCAAAGGCGGGCAGCTCCTGATTCCGGCCGCCAGCGTGCTCACGGCCAAGGATTTGGAATATAGGTTTAGCAAGCTATTGCCCGCAGTGGTGGTGGCCGACCCCGAGAATGCCGCTAAAATTGACGCGGCCGAGCAGGCGCTGGGCCAGCCCATCCGGCTGAAGATGCTGGTGGGCGGCCCGGACCGGCCGGGCTGGGTAGGCTTTGCGGGTACGGCCGCCCGGCCCGCTGTTGCCCAGGCAGCCCCTACCCGGCCCGACGACCCGCTGTTTCTATTCTTCACCTCGGGCACTACAGGCTTACCCAAAGTAGTGACGCACACGCATTTTTCGTATCCGGTGGGCCACCTCAGCACGGCTGCCTGGATTGGCCTGCGCCCCTCCGACCGGCACTGCAACATCTCGCAGTCGGGCTGGGCAAAGTTTGCCTGGAGCAGCTTTTTTGCGCCGCTCAGCGTGGGCGCGACGCTGGTTGCCTACCAGGGCAGCGGGCGCTTTGCGGCAGCTCCGCTGCTGGCCGCGCTGGCCCGTGAGCAGGTAACTACGTTTTGCGCGCCGCCTACCGTTCTCCGGTTGCTTATTCTGGAAGACCTGGCCGCCTATAAGTTTACCTTTCGCGAGTGCGTGAGTGCGGGCGAGCCGCTGAACCCCGAGGTGATTGAGGCCTGGCAGCGGGGCACGGGCAGGTTGCTGCGCGACGGCTACGGCCAGACCGAAAGCACGGCCATGATTTATAACCTGCCCGGCAGCGCCGTGCGCCTGGGCAGCATGGGCAAGCCGTCGTTTATGTACCGCATTGCCATTGCCGACGAGGAGGGCACCCTTCAACCCGACCTGGCCGAAGGTCATATCGTGGTGCATACCAACACGGACCAGCCGAATGGCTTATTTAAGGAGTATTATGGTGAGCCCGAGCGCCGGGCCAGCGTATTTCGGCACGACCTGTACTATACCGGCGACAAGGCCTACCGAGATGCCGACGGCTACCTCTGGTTTGTGGGCCGCGACGATGATGTGATAAAGTCGAGCGATTACCGTGTGGGGCCGTTTGAGGTCGAGAGTGCGCTTATCGAGCACCCGGCCGTAATAGAAGCCGCCGTGGTGGGCGTGCCGCACCCCATCAAAGGACACGAAATCAAAGCTTTTGTACTGCTCAGGCCGGGTATCGACGGCACTGCTGAGCTGGCGCAGGAGCTATTTGCGTTCAGCCGCGAGCAGCTCTCGCCCTACAAGATGCCCGCGTGCTGGAGTTTGTGGCCGAGCTGCCCAAGACCATCAGCGGTAAAATAAGGCGGGTGGAGCTGCGGGCTCGGGCCGCCGAGCCCCGGCACGAGGCCGCCGGAGCAACAGAGTTTTTTTACGTACCTGACCAAGCGCGCTAACTACGGAAGCGGCGCCAGTCGGTGCCTGTATAAGTTTGCTTCGACCTTCTCTCCATGTTTTTTTCGGAATACTTTCTGGCAGCCTGCCGGCCAGGCTTATGCCTGCCGCCTGGCTGCTGCGCTGGCGCGTTAGTTTTGGCATCGTGCTGGTAAGCCTGCTAAGCGTAGGCGACGGGGCCGCCCAGGCGCACCGCCCGGCACAGCCCGCCGACTCAACCAAAGCCGGTGTTGACCTGGATGGCTCAGAACGGCTGGAATCGGCGTACCTCACCCTCGATGCGCTCACAAGCCAGACCTACAACTTATTTGATACCAAGCCCATCGCCACCGAATTGCCCGAGCTGGCCGAAAACCTGCACGCAATCCGGCACAGCGTGGCCGAAACCGGCCGGGTGTTCGATGTGAAGCAGGTGCAGATGTGCCAGCTGATGCTCGACAATATTCAGCAACAGCTTACTGCCTGGCGGACTGAGCTTAGCCTGGCGCGGCAGCAGTACAGCGCCGTGCAAAGCCGCCTGAAGGCGCTGACGCTGCTACCAGTACTATCTTCTGCTGCTACCGACTCCAGCGCCACCCAAACGCTGGCCGAAGCCGATGCGGCGCTAAGCGCTAAAAAACAGCGCACAACCCGCGTGTTGGCGCAGCGCCTGCAAGCAGTGGCCCGGCTCCAGTCGCAGGTATCGACCAGCTATATCCAAACGCTGGAATTGCAGGACCAGGTAAGCGGGCAGCTGCGCGGGTTTGGGCGGCGCACCTTTGCCGGCCAATACCCCTATTTGTGGACGCGGGCGGCCCGCGAGGTGGTAGTGCCGCCCGTATCGCCGCACCTGCAGGAAGCCCGCCAGCGCATCATTGCCTTTTATTTTGGCACAAACTGGGACAACTGGGTTTACATGGCCCTGATGGGGCTGGTATTTTTTGGCTGGGTCACTTACAACTACCGCCGGGTACCGGCCCATGGCGAGCACTTGGCCTTGGCGCAGCCCTTGCGCTACCTACAGCCCTGGCCGCTGGCCGCCACCGGAGTCGTGATGTTTAGCCTGGCACCGGCCCTGGAGCTGCGCCCGCCGCCGGTGTATCTCGATGTGCTGCAGGGGCTGCTGCTGCTGGCCCTTACGGGCGTCTTTTGGCGCTCGTGGCCCCGCTCATCTTTTTGGTCTTGGCTGGCTTTGGTAGGCTTTTTCGCGGTACTGGCCGTTTCCAATGCCGGCGACGGGGCCAGCCTCGGTACCCGTGGCGGCTTACTGCTGCTCAATGGATTAGCGCCTTTCATCGGGGCCTATTTTTTACTCCGCATCCGACGGCGGGTGCAGCTGCCGCATTTTGTCGTTCCCATTACCTTCCTCTTCATTGGGCTGAATGTGGTAGCGGGCGGAGCCAATATCCTGGGCCGCTTAAGCCTAGCTAAGCTGCTGAGCACGGCCGCTATTTTTGGCCTCACCCAGGGCATTGGGCTGGCGGTGCTTATTCAGCTGCTTACCGAAGCCTTCCACCTGCAAATGCTGGCCAGCCGCAGCGTGGCCAATGGCCCCGGCTTCGACTACGATAAAATCGGGGCCAGCCTGATGCGCCTGCTCTCCGTAGTGGTGGGAGGCATGTGGCTGCTGGTTTTTACGGCCAACCTCGCGCTGCAAGGCGTGCTTTATAAGGCCATTAGCAACCTGCTCACGGCCCCACGGGTGCTAGGCAGCACGCAGTTTACGCTGGGCAACGTGGCACTGTTCTTTTTTATTCTCTACGTTTCGGCGCGGCTCCAGCAGTACATCGGCTACTTTTTTGGCGAAATCGGCGAAGAGGCTGATACCAACGCGCGCCACCGGGGCTCGTGGCTGGTAGCCCTGCGGCTGTTTCTGGTGCTGGTTGGAGTCGGCCTGGCCGTCACGGCTTCGGGCTACCCCTGAGCAAGATTGCCATTGTATTCGGGGCCTTGAGCGTCGGCATCGGCCTGGGCTTGCAAAGCATTGTCAACAATCTGGTATCGGGCATTATCCTCATTTTTGAGCGTCCCTTTCACGTAGGCGACTTTATCGAGGTGGCCGGCAAGTCGGGTCGGGTGCAGGATATCGGTATCCGCTCCAGCAAGCTCACTTCGCCCACGGGCTCCGAGATTATTGTGCCCAACGGCGACCTGCTGTCGAGCCACGTCATCAACTGGACCCGTACCAACGACCATATTCGCGTAGACCTGGCGCTGAAGCTGGCCCCCGGCACCGACCTCGAAACCGACCTGCAAACCGCCCGCGAGCAGATTCAGGAAGAAATCAAAAGCAGCCCCTACACCATGCCCAACCTGCCGCCCGAGATTTTGCTCAACGACATCAACGGCAAAGACTATGAGCTGAAAGTGCTGTTCTGGGTGATGAACATCCGGCAGGAGCAGCTCACCAAGAGCGAGATTCTGGCCGGCATCTACCGGCGCTTTATGGCCCACGGCCTGCAGCTGAGCAGCTGAGCAGTTGAGCGAGCACCGGCAGGCCTAAACGCAAACGTACCGCTGACCCTGAGGCCAGCGGTACGTTTTATATTAATTATTTACTATATTAAGACTTCTTATCGCCAGCCGGAAACTTATCCAGAATCTCCTTGGCGGCTTTGCTGAAGTCGCTGCCCAGCCGGGCAGGGTCATCGACCGGGTCGGTCATGGAGCCGCGCCACACGAGGTTATTGGTGCGGGCATCGATGAAGTCGAGCACCAGCGTGCCTTCGCGGTACTGCTCGGTGTGGGCCGTCTGGTAGTAGGCCGGCGTATACCAGGCGCCGTAGTTGATGGGTAAAAACCGGCCCCGGTACGACATGGCATACGGATAAGCATAGCCGGCCGGCGGCAGGTTGTCGGTCACGGTGCGCTCGGCCTCCTCTACGTAGGTATGGGTTGTGATGAGAAAGTCGGGGTTGCTGTCGACCTGCCGCAGCCCGCGCTTGGCCAGCTCGCCGGCAATAGCCTGCTTGATGTGGTCTTGGGCGATAGGGCTGCGCAGCAGCGGGTTGCGGTCGCCGTTGGTTTTCACTTCCGTATCGGCAAAGTCAAAGGTGCGGTACTTGCTGAAGTTAACATCGGCACGCTGCTCCACGTTGACGGCAGACGTGCAGGCGCTTAGCCCGGCTCCGCAGGCCAGGGCCAGGCCCAGCAGTAGGTTTTTCATAAGAAACAGGAAAAGGAAGAGAGGGTGAGCTAGCTACTACCGTATCCGGCGGGCCCGAGTTATGTCGAGCTTATCGGGGTGGGGCGGTCCAACGCGAAGCCGGGGCTGCCCGTATTGGCTGGCAATTGCCGGGCGGTGAGCCGCCGCGCCCGCATCTTTGCTTAATCATGGAAGGACTCACCAAAATTGAAGACCTGGGTAAGCCCCGCGTTGTTATCGTGGGCGGCGGCTTTGGCGGACTAGCGCTGGCCAAGGCCCTGGCCGATGCGCCGGTACAGGTAGTGCTCATCGATAAGCAGAACTATCACGCCTTCCAGCCGCTTCTCTACCAAGTGGCTACGGCCGGGCTCGATGCCGACAGCATTGTGTCGCCGTTTCGCAAGATTTTGAGTGAGCAGGAGAACTTTTACTTCCGGCTGGCCGAAGTGAAGTCGATAGACGCTACGGCGCAGGTAGTCGAAACCACCATCGGGCTACTGCGCTTCGACTACCTGGTGCTGGCTACCGGCGCCACGTCCAACTACTTTGGCGACAAGGAGATGGAGCGCAACTCTATCAGCCTCAAGAGCGTCAGCGATGCCATTGAGCTGCGCAACACACTGCTTTCCAACTTCGAGCAGGCGCTGCAAATTGGCGATGTGGAGCAGCTCAACAGCCTGCTCGACTTTGTGATTGTGGGTGGCGGGCCCACGGGCGTCGAAATGGCCGGCGCGCTGAGCGAGCTGCGGGCCCACGTATTTCCGCGCGATTACCGCGAGCTGGATTTCAAGGAGATGGACATCCATCTTATCCAGAGCGGGCCGGTGCTGCTGAAAGGCATGTCGGCCGAAGCCTCGGCCAAATCGCTCGAATACCTGAAGGATTTGGGAGTGCAGGTGTGGCTCGATAACCGGGTGACGTCGTACGACGGCTACACCGTGACGCTCAAAAGCGGCGACAAGCTCATCACGCGCACCCTCATCTGGGCGGCGGGCGTTACGGGCGCTCCGGTGGCGGGCCTCGACCCGGCGGCGCTGCTGCGCTCCAACCGCTACCAGGTAGATGAGTTTAACCGGGTGGCGGGCTACACCAGTATATTCGCCATTGGCGATATTGCCCAGATGGCCACGCCCGCCTATCCTGAAGGCCACCCGCAAGTGGCGCAGCCCGCTATTCAGCAAGGCGTGGCGCTGGGGGCAAATATCAAGCGGGCCATTGCCGGGCAGCCGATGCAGCCCTTCGTTTACGACGACAAGGGGGCAATGGCCACCATCGGCCGGCACCGTGCGGTGGCCGACATTCAGCTGTTTGGCAAGCAATATCACCTCACGGGCTGGCTTGGCTGGCTCACCTGGAGCTTTATTCACGTGCTGGCCCTGGTGAGCTTCCGCAACCGCCTAGCCGTATTCCTGACCTGGGCCTGGAACTACGTAACCCAGGACAAAGGCATGCGCTACATCATCGGCAAAACGAAGTCGCGGCTCAAAGAGCGGGAAGTAGAGGAAAAAGCGATTGTGTAGGCCCGCTGGCGCGGGCTGCCCCACCACTCAACGTATCTCTGCTCTGCTGCTATGGCCAATCTTTCCGGCACGCTCTCGATTCTCTCGGCCATGTTTACGCCGGCCATTCTGGTGTCGGCGTGCGGCTCGCTTATTCTTACTACCTCGCAGCGCCTGAGCCGTAGCCTCGACCGGCAGCGCGAAGTGGCCCAGCAGCTGCGCCAGAACCAGCAGCTGGCGGCTACGTCAACGCCCGACCCGGCCGAGCGCGCGCACCTCGCCCAGCAGCTTGTATTTGCCGCCCGGCGCGCCCGGCTGCTTCAGCAAGCCATGACCGGCCTGCACCTGACGCTCAGCATATTCATTGCCAGCATTTTCAGCATCGGGGTCTTTGAGCTGGTCAACAGCTCGGCTACCTGGATAATCGCGCTGCTGAGCGTGCTCGGAGCCACACTGCTCCTGTTTTCGAGCGTGCTGCTGATAAAGGAGTCGGCCCTGGCCCGAGCCGACGTAGCCGAGGAAACCGCCTACCTCATCCGGCTTGCGCCCCCGGCGTAGCCCGGCCTCACAGCCGCACATTAAACGCCAGCGGCTGCACTACCCAGCCCTGCAAAAAGCTGCTGTACGCCACCCTTACCCCGGCCTCAATGGGCGTGCGCAGGTGAAAGACATTGAACAGAGCCATCAAATCGGCGCCGCTATTGCAGTAGTTTATGGTGGCCTGCTGCCGCAGCAGCTGGCCCTGCGCCACATCCACAAACGCCGTAGCCCGTAGGCGCTGCACGTACAGCACCCGCCCCACCGACCAGTGCACAAAGGCCAGCGGCAGGTAATAATCGGCACTGCCCACGGCCAGGCGGTCGAAGCTGACGTAGCTGGTTTCGGCCCGCGGAAAAGAGATAGCTGCCGCAAAACTGTACTGGTTCTGCTGCTGGTACTGGTAGCCGCCGCGCAGCCGCAGCGCCTGGTGCGCGGCCAGGCCCGGCAGGTACACTGCCGCCTGCACGCCTACCTGCGTCGCCTGTAGGTTGGTAGTGAAAGGCGTGGTGCGATACGTAGCCAGCAGCGTAGCCCCGCCACGCGGAGCCACGTCGCGGGCACTCTGCTTGAGCTGACTGGCATAGCTCAGACTGGCTTGAATGGCGTGCAGCGGCGTAGTCGGGCCGGTTTCGCTGATACTGCGAAAGGTCGGCTCGTAGTTATACACCTGCTCGTGCAGGTAATACGCGCCCAGCGTAAGCGCCTGCAAATATTTGGAGCGCGTGAGCACCAGCGGAATACGCACCCCGGCCAGCAGGCGGGCATACTGCCACCGGGTAGTGCGCAGGCTATCGAGCGGATTGCTGCGGCTCTGGTTGCGGTCGAAGTAGCGCGCCGCGTTACGCCCGCCGTAAGTCGCCTCTACATCCAGCACCGGAAAGCGCCCCTGATAGCTGAGGGCAGTGGTCGCGGCCAGTGTGCGCTCGGTCTGGTCAAAGCTCAGCCCGGCAAATAGCTGGGTGGTGCTTAAAAAATCCTGCGAGCGCAGCCCTGCGCTCACCGTGCTGCCGGCCGGGCTCTGCACCACCCCGTAGCTAAACACCCGGAAGGCGTGCGCCAGCGGATGGTAGCGCCGCACCCCGTAGCGCGGTCCCGCCGAGTCGGGCGAAGCCAGCAGCTTGCGCATACGCGCCGCGCCGGGCTCGCCGGCCGTCAGGGCATCGGCGTAGGGCTCGGGCTCATCGGTGCGGGCCGGCGCAGCAAGGGCCGTCCAGGTAGCCGGGTCAAGGGGCATTTCGACCACGCGGGCTCCGGTGGCGCGGTAGTCGTGCAGCGCCAGGTGGCGGCCATCGGGAGCCACTGCGGCGTGGTAGGCGCCCACCGGCCGGCTGGTTACCTGGTAGGTTTGGCCGGTATTGAGGCGCACGGCATAGATATTATCTACCCCGACTGGGGCGAATTGTACAGCACGTAGTCGCCCCAGGGCTGCGGATTAGCCAGGTTGACATTGGCCACCGGCAGCAGGTTGGCCGACTGCCCGGTGGTAGTGTCGAGCAGCTTCAGGGTTTTGCCGGCGGCGCTGAGCGCCACCACTACCACGCGGCGGCCATCGGGCGTGAAGCGCGGCTGCTGGTAAAAATCATTGTGCGGGTTGGGCAGCGTAGTGATAACAGCGCCGTTCGTGGCATCCAGAATTACCAGCGCGTGGTGATAGGCCTCGTCGGTGCGCACGGCCACCAGGCGTGCCCCATCAGGTGAGAGGGCGGCCGCTGCGTAGCGCTGGCCCTTGCCCAGGCGCCTGAGGCGGCCGGCAGCAAGGTCAAGTATCTTTAATTCTGAATATATTTGCTGCCCCAGCGGGGATTTTGCCGAAATTCGGGCCACACGGCCCTGCCGCCACCCACCGACAGCATCTCCGGAATATTGAGCGAGCCCACCGTAAACACCCGGCGCTCACGCCCGTGGCGGCCCAGCAGCACCAGGCGCTGAATGTCGCCGAGGCCGCTTTTCAGGGCCAGCACCGTGCTGTCATTCACGTACTGCGGGTATTGATACTGCGTAAATACCCGCGTTACGGCCTGGCCGGCCAGCTCGTGCACCGGCGGGAAAGCCGGCTCCCTGGCAAGGCGCGCAGCCTGGGCCCCGCGCCAGGTCGAGTCCAGCTCGTGCATAGTGCGGGCGTAGAGGTCCTCGACGCGCAGGCCGGTGGTTCGCCGCAGGCTGTTGGAAAAGGAAAAGGGATAAAACGGAAACCGGTAGTACTGGTCCAGCACTCGGCTCCATACATCGGGGCCGTAGTGTGCTTTGGCATAAGAAGTTAAATAATAGCCCAACACGTACCAGTCGGGCACGTTGTCGCGCAGCGAGCCATTTACCGCCTTTTGATAAGAATACAGCCGCCCATCGAGCAGATTGGCCCGTAAGCCCACGCCAAAATACGGAATACGCCCGCGCCCGCTGCGCGTCAGCGCCGTTTCGGAGCCCACCGCGTCGCCCTCAAAAAACCACTGCGGCACGCCCACCGCCGCCACGCCCAGCCCGCCATTGCCCAGCAGCGGCACCACCACCCGCCCAAAGCCCTGTCGCGCCTTGTCGAACTGGTTGACGTGCCGAAACTCGTGCACCACCAGCCCATCGAGCCAGTCGACGGTGCCCAGGCCCTGGCCCTGGTCGGGGGTAGTAAAAAACTCGGCGTGGCGCGGCAAAAACGTCACGAACGCGTTGCTGACCGTTGTCTGGTTTTGCATCACCACCGCAATGGGCCGGGCCTGCACGCCCAGCGTGCTGCCCTCGGGACTCTGCACAGCCTCCAGCCGCCCGGCCGTGCGCTGGGCCGCCGAATCTAGCCCCGCCGGGTACAACACCCGAAAGTGCGGGCTGCGAAGCTCCTGCCAACGCAGCGCCGGCGGGTTTTGGCTGATGATGGGCAAACTCTGGGCAAAAGCCCCACTACTGGTAAACAGTCCTAAAAATAGCCCCGCAAGCAATTTTCGCATGGGGGCAAGTTACAGTAGGCAAGTGAAATGAAATAATTGATGTTGGTACATGATTTAGGAAAAAGGGTGTATATTTGTCAAACGTTTCACCCTTTTCTCCTTTTCAGCATGGCTACTACCAAATGGGTCCTGGACCCGATGCACTCCGAAGTGCAGTTTAAAATCAAGCACCTGGTGATTTCTACCGTTACCGGCTCGTTCAAAACGTTCCAGGGTACGGCTCAGACCGAGGGCGACGATTTCTCAAACGCGCAGATTGAGTTTTCGCTTGATGTGAACAGCGTTGACACGAATCAGGAGCAGCGCGACCAGCACCTGAAAGGCGAAGACTTCTTCAACGCCGCGCAGTATCCGCAGATTAAGTTTGAGTCGACTTCGTTTACCAAAACGAGCGGTAATGAGTACAAGCTTGTGGGCAACCTCACCATGAAGGACGTCACCAAGCCCGTCACGCTCGACGTGGAATATGGCGGCACGGCCGTCGATTTCTACGGCAATACCAAGGCCGGCTTCGAAATCACAGGTAAAGTAAACCGTAAGGAATACGGCCTGACCTGGGGCGGCATCACCGAAGCCGGCGCCATTGTGCTCGGCGACGACGTGAAGCTGACCATCAACGTGCAGTTTGCCAAGCAGGCCGCGGCTTAATTTGCCCGCCTGCGCCCTATATAACAAAAGGCTGCCTCTTACGGGGCAGCCTTTTGTTATATAGTATTTTTATTATACAATAACTTCTTCCTTACGCTAAGCCAATACCTTGGCGGCCTGCTGCGCATCGCGCAGCCAGTGGCGGGCCTCGGTGCGGCTGCCGAAGATGCGCATCTGAAAGCTGGTGCCAATGCTGGTATACATGGCTTCGGCCGAAAGAGCAGCAAACGACTCGGAGCTGACGACGTGCGCGAAGTGCGTGAGGCCCAGGGCAATGGCGCGGGGCGTCCAGTCTTCGGAAATCCAGGCCACAGCGTGGTCCCAGGGCCCCATCAGGTTGGTATTGTCGTTGAGCAGGTAGGGACACTTGTAGCGCACCAGCTCATCGAGGTAGGCGTTGGCCCGAGCATGATGCTTTCGAGCGTTTGGTACCCCTGCCAATCATTGTAAATGAGGTGGTTGGCGCGGTCATACTCAATAGACAGCGATACCTTGCCAAATATGTTGTGCAGGTCCTTTTTCATAGCGGCGCGGTTATCCATCGCCAAAGGTAGCAGATGCAGCAGGCATTAACTACACATTAAATGAACTTATTATGAAGTTCGTTTCAGCCCGATGATGCCAACCAGAATGCACCCGATGTAGAAAACGTGCGCCCACTGGAAAGCCTCTTTGAGCACCAGCGTGTCCACGATTTTGATGCCTACCAGGGCGATGCCCATCCAGATAGCGAAGGCCGTGGAGGCGGGTATTACGTTGAGGGCCTTGGAGAAAAAGAATACGTTGGCCACACCGAAGCCCACGTAGCCGATAGCCGGCAGCAAGGTAGTAATACCAGCCGGAGCGGCGAAGAAATGCGACCAGTCGATGGCCTTAATCTTGGCCACACTCGTGTATTTGAGGCTGTAGTTCCAGCACACTTCCATTACGGAAGCCAGCAGCAGGTAAAGCCAGGCGGGGTTGAAGCTGAAAGTCAAGAGGCGGCAGTGGCAACGGGGCGAGAAGAATCGGCAGAAGCAGAAGCAACGGGTGCAGCCCCGGAAGGGTTGCCACCGGGGCGCGGGGCCGGCACAGTAGTATGCACCTGCTCGGGCACCTCCCAGCCCTGCAATACTTTGGCGGCCGGCATTCGGCTGCCAAGCCAGCCCAGTACGCGCCAGCGCAGGCCGTGGTAATAGCGAAACAGCTTTGATTTTTCGGCTAGCGCTGCCTCATCGAAGCGAACTACCGAAAAGGCATGCTGGGCAAAATAGTCTTTCGGAAAGGCATAGGGCAGGCCCCAACGCTCGGGCTTGCGGTTATGGGGCAAAAAAGCGGTGCCAAACAGCCAGTCCCAGACCGCGAACTTGGTCGAGAAGTTGGCATAGTACACCTCCTCGTGGTCGGCGTGGTGCCAGAGGTGCATCTCGGGACCATTGATAACATACTGGAGCTTACCCGATTTCACGTCGATGTTGGCATGAATGTACATGCCCCAAACTGCATCAATCAGCGCCTTAATGGGCACCACTATCGGGTTGGCACCCAGTAAAATAATGGGCGCAAACTCAATGGTCTGATTGATGACAATCTCCATGATGTGCGAGCGCGAGCCGGCCAGCCAGTCTACCTGCTTGCCCGAGTGGTGCGCCTCGTGGGTGCGCCAAAAAAACGCGCTGCTGTGCTGAAAGCGGTGAAACCAATAGATGTAAAAGTCGTGGGTTATTACAAAAAAGCCTACTTGCGCCGCCACCGGCCAGCTACTCACCAGGTGAAACCGCGCCCCAAAGTGCGCGGCCAGCGGCGCAATGATGAATCCGAAAATCAGGATTTGCAGAAAATAGCTCTGCACCAGCGTGTACCAGAACAAGTCGACGAACAAGCCCTCGCGGAAAAATGGCAGGCCCTTGCGGTACGGAAACCGGCGCTCCAGCACCAGCAGCACTACCACGGCCAGCAGCAGTATCGGCGTAGTAATGAAGGTAGTGCGCCCTACGGCGTTGAGGCTGTGATAAAACTCGCTTATCGACGCTAACATAGCAACTAAACTACGTGATAACTATGGGCCTAACTGCCGGGCGCACTGGAATGTTCGCCTGGTGGCCAGGGAATAGGCTTTGCTGTAAAAATAAGAACGCTCTAAATAAGAACGCCATGCTGAGCTTGCCGAAGCATCTCGCTCGCGCCGTATAGAGTAGTAATTCTAACGGCGCGGTAGAGATGCTTCGGCAAGCTCAGCATGACGTTCTTTTTAACCTCAGGATTAAAGCGCTCTACGCGGCCGACACCTCGCGGCGCAGGCGACGCAGGGGCTCTTTCTCGCTTTCGTACACCACCTTCACCCCGTCGCCGAGGCCGGCTTCGGTGTCGCGGATGTCGCGCACGAGTTTGGCCATGCCGCCGGGCTCTACGCTGGCCGCGTGGTCGGAACCCCACATGGCGCGGTCGAGGGTAAAGTGGCGCTCCACAAACGTGGCACCCAGCGCCACGGCCGTGACGGTAGTGCTCAGGCCGGTTTCGTGGCCCGAGTAGCCGATGGGCGTACCCGGAAACTGGGCCATCAGGGTCTGCACCATGCGCAGGTTCAGCTCCTGAGGCGGGCAGGGGTAAGCCGAGGTGGAGTGCGCAATCATCAGGTTATCAAGCCCCACGTAGGCTACAGCGTCGGTGATTTCCTGCTGGGTGCTCATGCCGGTGCTCAGCATCAGCGGGCGGCCGGTGGCGCGCACGCGGTCGAGCAGGGGCTTGTCGGTGAGCGAAGCGGAGGCCATTTTGTAGAGCACCGGCTGAAACTGCTCCATGAAATCGACCGACGGCTCATCCCAGCACGAGGCAAACCAATCGATGCCGCGGGCCTTGCAGTAGTCGTCGATGGCCGTGTATTCTTCCTGGCCAAACTCCGTTTTGCGCTTGTAGTCGATGTAGCTCATGCGGCCCCAGGGGGTATCGCGCATTTTCTCCCACTGGTCTTTGGGTACGCACAGCTCGGGGGTGCGCTTCTGAAACTTCACGGCGTCGCAGCCGGCGGTTACGGCCGCGTCAATCAGCTGCTTGGCAATATCGAGCGAGCCGTTGTGGTTGATGCCGATTTCGGCAATGATGTAGCACGGCTGGCCGGGGCCGATAGCGCGGTTTTTCTTGATTTGAACGATACTCATTGGGTAGAATGAAGAGAAAATGAGTGGAAGAAATAGTCGGCGCGCCCACCGGTTAAAGTTATTCGGAATGTTCGTCGTGGGTGGCAGGCAGCCCGCCGGTCTGGCAGCTGATAATCAGCTCGGCCAGCTCGCGGAAAGCGCCGTGCCCGCCGTGCGCCTGGCAGCGGTAGTCGGCGGCGCGGCGGGCAAAAACCGTGGCATCGCCGGGGCAGGCCGCCAGACCTACCAGACCCAGGATTTCCACGTCGTTGGTATCATCGCCCAGAAAAGCGACCTGCTCGGCCGTGAGGCTGAGGCGAGTCAAAATCTCACTGAGCAAGGTAGCCTTGTCCTTGATGCCTAGGTGCAATTCGCTGATTTTCAGCTTATCGGCCCGCTTCTGCACCGAAGGTGAGCGCTCGCCGGTCACGATACCCGTTTCGACGCCCACGGCCCGCAGGCGCTCCACGCCCATGCCGTCGCGAATATTAAATCTTTTTAATACTTCACCACTTTCGCCGTAATATACGCCTCCATCGGTCAGCACGCCGTCGCAATCAGTAAGTAGCAGCTTGATGCGGCGGGCTTTGGCAGCCAGGTCAGCGTGCTTCATATAAAATTCTGGTGAAATAATAGTCGAAATTAATACCTAAATGGCGGTCCAGCCGCCATCTACTACCAGGTTGGCCCCGGTCATGTAGGCCGAGGCGTCGGACGCGAGAAATACCACCGCGCCCTGGTAGTCGGTGGGCAGGGCCATACGGCCCAGGGGCGTTTTGGCGCTGTACTGCTTCACGAAGAAGGCGTCCTGGCTGTTTTCGACGCCGCCCGGCGAGAGTGTGTTCACGCGCACTCCCTTGGCTCCCCAGTAGGCGGCCAGGTAGCGGGTGAAGTTCACCACCGCGCCCTTGGTCATGGGATAAGACGGTGACTTATAAAAGGTTTGCTCGCCGGCCTCGTTACGGTAAATGCTCTGGTCGGGCCCCACGATACCATAAGTGCTGGCCACGTTGATGATGGAGCCGCTGCCCTGCTCGGCCATCGGCGTACCGAATACCTGGGCGGCCAGGAAGATACCCGTCACGTTCACCTCCAGCACTTTCGTGAAGGTAGCCAGCGGAAAATTCTCAAACTTGCTGAGGTCGGCGGCCAGCGCCGGGTTCTCAAACATGTCGTTGATGGCGGCATTGTTCACCAGCACATCGATGTGGCCGAAGTGCTCGATAATGGTATCGCGCGCGGCAGCCAGCGACTCAGGCGACGTCACGTCTACGGCCAGTGGCAGGTGAATCCCGCCGGGCAGGCTGGCGGCTACTTCGCGGGCTTTGTCGAGGTGGAGGTCGGCCACGACCACGTTGGCGCCGGCCAGGGCCAGGGCTTCGCAGTGCTTCTGGCCAATGAGGCCGCATGCGCCGGTGACAATGGCCGTTTTGTTGGTTAAATCGAAGAAATTCATATGCTTGTCGCGCAACTACTTCGCCTTCACCGGCGCGGCGTTGGTCACCTTGCGGAATACGGCCTCTACCGGCTCGCCTTCGAGGCGGCTGGCTACGTCGCCCTTCTCGATGGCCTCCTTCAGCAGGGGCAGCACGGCTTCGTAGGCCGCCAGGGTCTTGGCCACGTCTTCGTCGGTGTGCGAGAAGCTCATGTTGTGGAAGCCGCCCCACAGAATGCCCTGCTTGAACAGCTCCTGCTGCACGAAAGCTTTTACTTCCAGCGGGTTGCCGGCGCTGGCGTCGAACGTGACGATGCTGCGGCAGTCATAGCCGTAGCACTTGGTGTATTGGCTCAGGCCGAGGTCGGCGGCGATTTTGTTGTAGCCTTCCTTGAGCTTGTTGCCCTGGCTGGCCAGGAACGCGGGCACGTTCTTCTCGCGCATCTCGCTGATGGTGGCGATGGTAGCCGCCAGGCTCAGGGCTTCGCCGCCGAAGGTGGTGAAGAAAAATACGTCCTGCTCAAACAGCTGCATAACGTCCTTACGGCCGGTCAGCAGCGCGATGGGCATGCCGTTGGCGCACGCTTTAGAGTAAACTGCGAGGTCGGGCGTGATACCGAAATACTCCTGCGCGCCGCCGATGGCGATGCGGAAGCCGGTCCACATCTCGTCGAAAATCAGCAGCGTGCCGTTCTCCTTGCAGAGGCGGGCTACTTCGTGCAGGAAGTTGTCCTTGGGCGCGTCGAAAATGAACGGCTCCAGGATGACGCAGGCCACGTCCGGGGTCAGCAACTCTTTGAACGAGTCGAGGTTGTTGTACTCAAACGCGCTCACCAGGTCCTTGCTTTCCTGCGGGATACCCTTGTCGCGGCTCGTGGTGCCGATGTACCAGTCGTGCCAGCCGTGGTAGCCGCAGCACAGCACGTCCTTACGGCCGGTGAAGGCCCGGCTCACGCGCACCGCCGCCGAGCACACGTCGGCGCCGGTTTTGGAGATGCGGATACTTTCGGCATTAGGAATAATCTCGTGAATCAGCTCCGCCACCTCTACTTCCAGCTCGTGCATCATCGAGAAGGTGATGCCGTCTTCGAGCTGCGCCTTGATGGCCTCATCGACGCGCGGGTAGGCATAGCCCAGCGAAAGCGGACCAATACCCATCTGATAGTCAATATATTCATTGCCATCGACATCCCACACGTGCGAGCCCTTGCCGCGCTTCACGTACTTGGGCGAAGCGCCTTTGGTGTACTGGCCCGGCCCCTTGGCGAGGGTCTGGGTAACGGGGGTCATTATTTTCTGCGCCCGGGCGTAGAGGTCGTCGGATTTTGGGAAATTCATCTTTTGAATGTGGAAATGTGCTGAATGTGGGAAATGTGAAAATGAATTAGCTGGTTATCGCTACCTGTTTCCTGTTAAAGAATATTTTCACATTCCCACATTCCACACATCTTCACATTTAAAAAATTACTCGGCAAATTCGTTTTCAACCACTTTGGTTTTGGCGCCAAAGGTATGCGCGCCGTCGCCCAGGCGCTCGCCGATGCGGCGGGCAATGTGCTGGCCGGTAAAGCCTTCGTATTCGAGCACTTCGCTCAGCAGGCCGGGCTTGTACCAGCGCTCTTTGAGCGCCAGCGGCAGCACCTTGGCAGTCAGCTCGTGGGCGAGCAGCAACTCGGCCAGAATGGAGTAGAGGCCGCCGGTCTGGAAGTGGTCTTCCAGGGTCACGACCAGGCTGCCGCCACGCACCACCTTGAGCACCGCCGCTTCATCCAGCGGCTTGAGGCTGCGCAGGTTAACGAGGCCCACCGAGTAGCCGGCCTGGGTTAGTAAGTCTTTGGCTATGAGCGCCTGCTCAAACAGCATCCCGTAGGTGAGGATGGTGATGTCCTTGCCTTCGCTCACAATCTCAGCCTTGCCAATTTCAAACGGGGTGTGCTGGTAAGTAGCGGGCCGGGTATTGACGCGCAGATAAGCGGGGTCGGGCGAGGCCCAGATGGCGGGCAGCATGGCCAGCATATCCTGCTCGTCGGCGGGGGCGAAAACCGTCATGCCCGGAATGCCGCGCATGAGCGAAACGTCTTCGATGGCCTGGTGGGTCGGGCCGTTGCCGTCCGACAAAAAGCCGGGTACGAAGGCGCTGATTTTCACCGGCAAATGCGGAATACCCACGTCGGTGCGAATAAACTCAAACGCCCGCAGCGTAAGGAACGTCGCCAGGGCGTGCACTACCGGCACGCGCCCGCGCAGGGCCAGGCCGGCCGCCGCGCCAATCATGGTTTGCTCCGTGATGCCGGTGTCGATGAAGCGGGCACCCAGCGGCCCGGGCAGGTTGCGGATAAGGGCGCGGTTTTCGGCCGTCATCACCAGCAGGCGCTCGTCGGCCAGGGCAGTTTCGTGGATAAGTTGTTCGTAATTCATTTTTGATGTCATGCTGAGCCTGCGAAGCATCCTATCACGTTCGCGGCGCTCGGGTAGGTAAGAGGGATTCTGGCGAAGGCAGCCGTGATAAGATGCTTCCTTCGTCAGCATGACAAACTGATTTTTAGCGTACCGTCAACGTTTCGCTCGTCAGCTTGGTGGCCTCCTGGCTGTGCAGCTCTTTCAGCAGTGAGGTAATCTCCTCACTCGAGAAATTACAGAACCAGCGGTCGGCGCGGCGCTCGATGCTGGGCAGGCCCCGGCCGCGCACCGTGTCGCAGATGATAACCGAAGGCTTGTCGGAACTGAACGGCAGGGCCGTAAAAGCTTCTTCCAGGGCCGTAAAATCGTGCCCGTCGATGCGCTTTACCACGGCGCCAAACGCCTCGAACTTGGGGGCCAGCGGCTCCAGCGGAATGAGGTCTTCGGTGGCGATATTGGCCTGAAAATGATTGCGGTCTACCACGATGGTCAGGTTGTTGACCTTGTGGGCGCTGGCTACGAGTAGGGCCTCCCAGCAGGTGCCCTCGTTCAGCTCGCCGTCGCCGGTGATAACGATAACGTGCTGCTGCTGGCCGCGCATGCGCGCATCGAGGGCCACACCCAGCGCTACGCTCGGCAGGTGGCCCAGCGAGCCCGAGTGAAACTCGACGCCCGGCACGCTGCGGTTAGGGTGCCAGTAGATGGAGTCGTTCGACTTCAGGTGATTGCTGAGCCGCTCCTTGGGCATGAAGCCCAGCTCGGCAAAGGTACCGTAGAGGGCCGGCACGTCGTGGCCCTTGCTCAGGAAGAGGTAGTCGCGCTCGGGGTCCTGGAGGTTGCCGGGGTGCACGTTGAGGAAGTCGGCGTAGAGGTACACCAGCAGGTCGGCGCAGCTCAGCGAAGCCCCGGTAAAGCAGCCGCCATCGGTGCTGAGGCGGACGATGTGCTCACGCACGCGCAGGGCGAGCTCGGAGAGCGCTTGTTTTTTTTCAGAAGTCATAGAAATGTCAAATCAAAATCGTTGTCATGCTGAGCGCAGTGAAGCATCTCGCTCGAATCATTGCGCTACTACCCTAGCGGTGCGAGCAAGATGCTTTACTGTGCTCAGCGTGACGTTATATAGTGAATTATACTTGCTTTGTCTTACCCGCATCCACGGTTTTCAATTCGTCGAGGTGATTGCGGTACCAGTTTACACCGGCCAGGTCGGCGTTTAAGGCGTAAATGTCTGGCCTTTGTTTTAATAAAGTCAGAATATCTTCCAGCCCAAAATGAGGGTTTGCTGGATAAAGTGCTTCGTATACCGCTTTTATGAACTCATAGTCAGCCGGATAGTCGATGGTAAACCGGTGCGACATGGAATAATCCAGACCCGTCTCCCACGTCACGTTGGCGAGTCGAAAGCGGTCGGGATTCTCCCAGAAAAACGGCGTGGTATGCTCGCGCTCCAGCGGGCGGCGCGCCTCGCGCCAGGCTGTTTCGAGAGCGGCGAAGGTCATTACCTCTACATCGTTGCCATCGGGGTAGGTGGCGGGATGCAGATTGCTCACGAAATCATACTGCCCGATAGTTTTCATATATATTGACAGCACTTTGTCAATAATAGCCGGGTCGATGAGCGGGCAGTCGCTCGGTATTTTTACTATCGCCTCGGTTTCGCCGAAGTGCCGGGCGGCCTGGTAGTGGCGGTCGAGCAGGTCGAGGGCATTGCCGCGAAAAACATTAATATCGTACTTATTGCATATTTCAACAAGCGCGTCATCGCCGGGCTCGTCGGTGGTGATGACGGCCACTCGGCCCGCCAGCCGGGCCCGCTGCACGCGCTCGACCTGGCGCACCAGCAGCGGCCGGCCGCAGAGGTCAAGGCTGACTTTATCGGGGAGGCGCGAAGAGCCGCGCCGGGCCTGAATGAGCGTAAGCATAAAACACTAGATACTATCGGGAATGCCGGGCTTCGGTAAGCTCCGCCTGGCGCTCAGGTGCGGGCTGGGGTTTGTACTGCTTTAAAAACTGGGGCCCGGACCCCTCAAACCGCCCAAACTGCCGGCAGATGTCGGCAATGCGCCGGGCGCTGGTGCCGCCGTTCTGAATGGGCAGCTTGCGCTTGAGGTCTTCCACATCGAAGTAGGAATGCACCGGAATCCCCAGCGCCAGCCCAACGTAGGCCACGGTACTGTATTGCGTTATGAGCTCTACGGAGTTAGCAATCATCTCCTCGGTGTTGCCTTCGGTAAAGATGAGCGTGCCGGGCGGTGCGTACTGGCGCACCTCGGCCGTGGCGCGGGCCATGTCTTCGTTGGGGTGAAACTTAAAAATCATGGGCCGCCCGGCGGCAATGCGCGTGGCGTGGCGGATAAACTGCTTGCGGTTGTCGCGCCGAAAGGTTTCGCGCATGTCGGTGGTAGCCACCAGCACGTAGCCGTGGTGCGGAAACGTATTGTTGCGCAGCTTTTCTACGTCGTCGAAGTTGGGGATGCCGGTTACCACAAGCTTATCCTTATCGACCCCGATTTTCTCGAAATGCTCGGCGTAGCCGGGCGAGGCCACGCAATAAATGTCGCAGCAGTTGTTCATGCCATTGAGCGCGGTGCCGATGGCCAGAATGGGAAAATTGGTGAAGCGCTTCACGAGCCGCGCCCACAGGTTGAGCGGGTCGGTCATGCCTTCCTGCACAAACACCGACTTGGTTTTCTTCAGCAGCGGCCAGGGCACCACAATGTCGGAGCAGCACACGATGAGGTCGTAGGCATACCCCAGCTCGCGGTTTTCGAAGTCACGGCGCAGCTGGTGCTGGGCCACGTAGCGGTCGGCTTTCTCCTTTACCAGGCCCTGCACAATGGTCTTATCCAGGATGTTATTGCGCAGCAGCCACTCGTAGAAGCCGCGCATCCAGCCATCGTAGTACAGCTGGCTGAAGTAAGGCTCGTACTCATCTTCCAGCAGCTGCGCCACGCGGTGCATCTGCGTGGTTTGGTTGGGCGAGCCGATGAGGTACAACGCTTTTTTCACGAGCACAAAAATTAGGTATGCCTACAAAATTACAACGCCAGGCCAATGCGTAGTCCTGCGCTCCTACTGAGCTACTGGCAGCTTATGCAGTGGCTTTTCTACCTTGAGCCGTTATTCTGGCAATTCCTGGTTCTTTATGCGCTTTTTTTCGCTGCTTTTTACGCTGGCTGCTGCGAGCCTGGCGCTACCTGCATCTGCCCAAACCCCTGCCAGCCCCGGACCCTGGGTGCCCGACCTGGGCAACGGCCAGTATAAAAACCCGGTGCTGTACGCCGATTATTCTGACCCCGACGTAGTGCGGGTGGGCGATGATTATTACCTCACCTCGTCGAGCTTCAGCTCGGTGCCGGGCCTGCAGATTCTGCACTCCAAAGACCTGGTTAACTGGACCATTATCGGTACTGCGCTGCCGGTGCAGCTGCCGCGCTCGCGCTACGACCAGGTGCAGCCCGGCAACGGCGTGTGGGCTCCGGCGCTGCGCTACCACAACAAAGAGTTTTATCTCTATTACCCCGACCCCGACCTTGGCATTTTTGTGACGCGGGCCCGCAACCCGGCCGGCCCGTGGTCGGCGCCGGTGTGCGTAAAAGCCGCCAAAGGCTGGATTGACCCCTGCCCGCTCTGGGACGAGGACGGCCGCGCCTACCTCGTGCACGCCTTTGCGGGCAGCCGCGCGGGCATCAAGAGTGTTATTAACGTTAGTGAGATGGCCCCCGACGGGCTGAGCCTCATGGGCGACGACAAGCTGGTATTCGACGGGCACCAGCACCACCCGACCATCGAGGGGCCCAAGTTTTACAAGCGCCACGGCTACTACTACATCTTTGCGCCGGGCGGCGGCGTGCCCACCGGCTGGCAGGTGGCGCTGCGCAGCAAGAGCGTGTTCGGGCCTTATGAGGATAAAATCGTGATGGCGCAGGGCAAAAGCGCAATTAACGGCCCGCACCAGGGCGCGTGGGTCGATACGCCCGATGGCAAGGAAGACTGGTTTCTGCACTTCCAGGACCAGGATGCCTACGGCCGGGTGGTGCACCTGCAGCCCATGACCTGGAAAAATGACTGGCCCGTTATCGGCCTCGACCCCGACGGCGACGGCACCGGCGAGCCCGTGCTCACGTACCGCAAGCCCGCCGTGCAGGCTAAGGTAGCGGTGGCCGTGCCCGCCACTTCCGATGAGTTTGCCGGCAAAACCCTGGGCCTGCAATGGCAGTGGCAGGCCGACCCGCAGCCGGGCTGGCTCGCCCTCCCCTCCCCTACCGCCGGCTCGCTGACACTCAACGCGGTGCCCACCCCCGCCGAGGCCAAAAACCTGTGGCTAGTGCCCAACCTGCTGATGCAAAAGCTGCCGGCTCCGCAGTTTACGGCAACGGCCAAACTCACCTTTCAGCCCCGAAACGAGGGCGAGCAGGCGGGCCTCGTTGTGCTCGGCATGGACTACGCCAGCCTGGTGCTTACCCGCCAGGGCGACCGGCTTCAGCTAAGTCAGCGCACCTGCCTCCAGGCCGACAAAGGCAGCCCCGAAGCCAGCACAGCGCCCGTAACAGTACCCGCCGGCCAGCCCCTGTACCTGCGGGTTGCGGTGCAGCCGGGGGCCAGGTGCCAGTTCAGCTACAGCCTCGATGGCAACCGATTTCAGCCGCTGGGCACCGAGTTTACTGCCCACAAGGGCAAGTGGGTGGGTGCCAAGGTGGGCCTGTTTTGCCTGGGCACGGCGGGTGCGGCCAGCCCAGGGGCCGCGCTGGTCGACTGGTGGCATCTGGAGCCTTAAAACCCCGTTTTATTCGGTTGCAATCGATTGCATAGCCCGGCCCGCCAAAATTTCCCCTACTTTCGTTTTCCATTCGTTTTTTCCCGCCCTATGCACCAGCTGGCTACGTTAGACTACATAGTCTTTTTCGTTTATTTTCTGATAGTTGCCGGCTACGGCATTTGGATTTACAACCGCAAGACCGGCCACGACGGCACTATCGAAGGCGATTCTAAGGATTATTTTCTGGCGGAAGGCTCGCTGACGTGGTGGGCCATCGGCTCGTCGCTCATCGCCTCCAACATCTCGGCCGAGCAGTTTGTGGGCATGTCGGGCTCGGGCTTCAAGATGGGCCTGGCCATTGCCACCTACGAGTGGATGGCCTCCATCACGCTCATTATCGTGGCGGTATTCTTCATTCCGGTATATCTTAAAAACCGGATATTCACCATGCCGCAGTTTCTGCACCAGCGCTACAACGGCACGGTGGCCATGATTATGGCTATTTTCTGGCTGCTGCTTTATGTAGTAGTCAATCTGACCTCGATTCTTTACCTCGGGGCCATTGCCGTGAGCAGCATCGCGGGCCTGAACCTGAATTTCTGCATGTACGCGCTGGCTATTTTCGCCGTCATCATCACGCTGGGCGGCATGAAAGTGATTGGCTTCACCGACGTTATCCAGGTATTCTTCCTCATTCTGGGCGGCCTGGCTACTACCTATCTGGCCCTGAATCTGGTGGCGGAGCACAACGGCACTACCGGCGTACTGAATGGCTTTCACCTGCTCACCACGCAGGCCAACGACCACTTCCACATGATTTTCAAGCGGGATAACCCCAACTACATCGACCTACCGGGCCTCACGGTGCTGCTCGGCGGCATGTGGATTGTGAACCTCAACTACTGGGGCTGCAACCAGTACATCACGCAGCGGGCCCTCGGGGCCGACCTGCCCACGGCCCGCGGCGGCTTGCTGTTCGCAGCTTTTCTTAAGCTGCTGATGCCCGTTATCGTGGTGCTGCCGGGCATTGCGGCCTACGTGCTGTACAAGCAAAACGTATTTGGCTCGGAGATGATGCAGGGCGGCGAGCTAAACCCCGACCGCGCTTACCCCGTGCTGCTCAACATTTTGCCCGTGGGCTTGAAAGGCCTTTCGTTCGCTGCGCTCACGGCGGCCGTGGTAGCCTCGCTGGCCGGCAAAGCCAACTCCATCGCCACCATCTTCACCCTCGACGTGTACAAGAAGGTCCTCAACGTGGATGCCTCAGAGAAGCGCATGGTGGCTGTGGGCAAAATCGCGGTGGTGGTGGCTATGATTCTGGGCGTGCTCATCGCGCCCAACCTGGGCATCGACAAAAAAGGCGGCTTCCAGTACATTCAGGAATACACGGGCTTCGTGTCGCCGGGTATTTTTGCCATGTTCATCCTGGGCTTTTTCTGGAAGAAAGCCACATCGAGCGCCGCGCTGTTTGCCACCATCGGCGGCTTTCTGCTGTCGGTGCTGCTCAAGTTTTTGCCGGGCATGATGGACCTCTCGTTTCTGGCGCCGTTCGGCTTTTCGGTGCCGGTGGCCGGCCGCTACGAGATTCCCTTCCTCGACCGCATGGGCTTTGTGTTCGTGTTCTGCATTATCGGCATGGTCCTTATCAGCCTGCTTGAAAACAGCCGCGGCGTAAAAACCAACGGCCTCGAAATCGAGCGCAGCATGTTCCGTCCCAACCCCACGTTCACGGCCGGCGCCACCCTGGTGGTAGGCCTCATTGTAGCGCTGTACTCGGTATTCTGGTAAGCCATGCGCATGGCCTTTTAGCAGGAACCCGTCTGCGCTGCGTTGCCGCAGCCCGGCCGGGTTCTTTGTTTCTCGACAAAACAGGCTGCTGAGCACAAGCCGGCCGGGGTAGCACTTACGTTATGCCCAGCGACGCGCCCCAACCTGCTTGTCTTCCTTTATTCATAAATTAACTTTGATAAGTCGTTCATGCTGCAACACTGGCCGGCTACCCTGTAGTTTGCGGGGAAATTTAAAATTTTCTGCATTTCCGGCGCAGCTTCGTCTATCACGCAGTTTTTTGAAGAGGTATGAGCCTTGACGCAACACCTTCAGATACCCAGCCGAGGCTCTACTCGGAAGCCGCCTTTTGGCTGAATAGGCAGGGCGAGTTCACGGTGCTAAACGAGGCCTTTACGCACCTTACCGGCTATACCACGGAGGCACTTCGGGGGCAGGCATTTACCGGGCTGCTCAGCCCTGCCGAGCGTACGTCGGCCGAAGCATGGCTTGAAAAAGCGCAGCAGGGCACTGCGCTCACCCTGGAAGTAGACTGGCCGGGCCCTGGCAGCCGGGCACATGCCGTGCTGCTTACGTCATTTCCGGTGCTCGGCCATGCGCATGAGCTTACCGGCATCGGGGTGCAGGCCCGGCCCGCGCCAACGACGTCCCCAGCAGCTCTGGCGCTTAAAGAGCCGGAGCAATCACAGCTGGCCGTCATCTTTCAGAGTGTCTCCGACGTGCTTTTTGTACTGGACGTAGCGCCCCGGCAGCAGTACCGGTTTTTAGTTGTTAACCAGGCTTTTCAGAAGGCAACCGGCTTGCCCGTTGCCCAGGTTGTTGGCCGACTGGTGCAGGAAATTATCCCTGAGCCGTCGCTGAGCGTGGTGCTACGCTATTATCACCAGGCCATCACGACCCGGCAGCGGGTGACCTGGCAGGAAACGACCGAGTATCCTACCGGCCGCCGGATAGGCGAAGTGTCGGTGACGCCGGTTTTTGACGAGGCCGGTGTCTGCAATCAGCTGGTTGGCAATGTGCACGACCTGACGGCGCAGAAAAAGATAGAAGAGGACCTGCGGGACAGCAACGAGCGGTTTATGTATGTGCTGAAAGCTACGACCGATGCCATTTACGATTGGAATGTAACCGCCAACACTTTGCTTTGGGGCGAAGGCTTCGAAGCCCTGTTTGGCCATCACCTGGTCCGCAACCCCACCGAGTTTCGGCAATGGTCCGACTTTGTGCACCCCGACGATGTCGCCCACTCCGTTCATGACCTGCTGCGCATAGTCCATGAAACGCGCCGCACGCACTGGCAGCAGGAATACCGCTTTCAGCGGGCCAACGGCTCCTGGGCCAATGTATTTGACCGGGGCCATATTATCCGCGATGCAGCGGGCCAGGCCGTGCGCATGATTGGCTCTATGCAGGATATTACCGAGCGCAAGGAAGCGGAAGAAAAACAACGCCAGATGGCGCAGGAGCTGTCTGAGCAAAATTCTGATTTGCAGCAATTTGGCTATATTGTCTCGCACAACCTGCGGGCTCCGCTGGCCAATGCCCGGGGCTTTGCCAACCTGCTTACCCACGAAAGGAAAAGCTCCGCGGCCTTTGATAC
This sequence comes from Hymenobacter sp. BRD67, assembly GCF_013256425.1. Taxonomy (GTDB): domain Bacteria; phylum Bacteroidota; class Bacteroidia; order Cytophagales; family Hymenobacteraceae; genus Hymenobacter. Next base: position 4,032,815 of record NZ_CP053904.1, on the reverse strand, counting down.
TTCCCTGCGGCATCTGCAAACCAGCTTGCATCAGCTCGACACCATTATTGCCGATGTTAATACCATTCTCTCCATTCGCAGCAAGGCGCGGATAAGTCGCTCCGAGCCTGTGCACCTGGCCGCTGTGTGCGAGCAAGTGCGCCAGGCGCTGTCCCAGGCCCTGCTCGACTGCGGCGGCAGCATCACCTGCGCAATTTCCGATGAGCTGCGACTGCCCGGCAACCGGGCTTATTTTCACAGCATTTTTTATAATCTATTGGCTAACTCCATCAAGTACCGCTCCGAGCAGCGTCCGCTACGCATAGAGGTAGCAGCTACCCGCACGCCCGGCCAGGGCACCCAGGTAACGGTGACTGACAACGGCTTAGGGTTCGACCTCGAAAAAGCCGGCAATAGTGTATTTGAGCTATATAAGCGCTTTCACACTACTTCCGAAGGCCGGGGTATCGGCTTATTTCTGGTTAAAGCGCACGTCGAAGCCATGGGTGGCTACGTAAAAGTGGATAGTCGAGTCGAGGAGGGAACGTGCTTTACCCTGAGCTTTGGCTGAGCTACGTATGAAAACGTTCCTGATTGACGACGACCCGCTGGCCAACTACCTTACCGAAAGGCTCTTACGAATAGAGCAGTTTTCCACTGCTATCTCCACCTTCGAGTCGGCGGAGGCGGCGCTGGCCATGCTCTTGCAGCAGCCCCGACGGAGGCGCCGGCCGTTATTTTCCTGGATTTGAATATGCCCCTTATGAATGGCTGGCAGTTTCTGGATGCGTTGGCTCCGCACGAGAATCTATTGCGCGGCCATTGCCATATTTTTATTCTTACTTCTTCTTTGGCGCTGACCGACATGGAAAAGGCGAAGACCTATGACCTGGTTACGCGCCTCATTCATAAACCCATAGACCGCCTGGAAATACAGGCCATCTACTCGCAGCTACAAGGAGAAAGGGCCGAATAAGCAGCGCTATTTCAGCTCTTTGAGCTTGATGCTGCGAAACGACACGCGGTTGCCGTGGTCTTGCAGCAGCAGGTGACCGGCTGGGGCCTCGCCGAAGTTGGGCCAGACGTGGTACTTGCTCTGGGCTACCAGGCGGCGGAATTCGGGCGAGCCCCGCTCATACTCCAGCACTTTGGCCCCGTTGAGGTAATGCTCGACGTGGTTGGTGGTGTACACGACCACGCGGCCCACGTTCCACTCCCCGATGGGGTGCACGAAGCGCGCCGGCTTATCGGCCGTTTTTAAATCGTAGAGGGAGGCCAGGGTGCGGTCGCCATCCCGCCCCAGTTTGGCATCGGGGTGCAGCGCGTCGTCGAGCACCTGGTATTCCAGGCCAATGGCCGAGCCTTCGGTTTGCTCGGCCAGCGTCACAAAATACTTTACCCCGCTGTTGGCTCCCGGCGTCAGCTTAAACTCGAACGACAAGTCAAAGGCCTTATACTCGTCGGTGGTCACGATGTCGCCGCCGTTGGCAGCCTCCTTCCCTTCCGAGGGCAGCACCGTCAGAGCGCCGTCGGCAATCTGCCAGCCCTGCGCCGGAAAACTCTTCCCCCTGGCGCTACGCCAGCCCTGACTGGTCTTCCCATCAAACAACAGCTTCCAGCCCTGCTGCCGCTCGTAGGCCGTCAGGTAGTTGGGGACGAAGTTGGCCACGTAGACACCGGCCGGAAAAGCCCTCGGCTGCAGGTGCGTGGTCTTGATACGAATGTTCTTGAAATATACTTTTTTACCCGCCTGCGCCGCCTCGCTGATGGCATGGACCTGCAAGCCGATAAAGCCTTTGGGGTCTACCGGGTCCACCACGTAGGCCACGGGTACATCATTAACCCAGGTTTTCATCTCGTTGCCCAGGCATTCTATCCTGAAGTGGTTGTATTTACCGGCTTTAAAAGCCGTTTTGGCCTGCGGATGCAACTCGAGCGGGTAGAGCCACTGGCGGCGGGCTTCGTCGTAGATACCTCCCGACCAGCGCCGCGCCGAGGGGTCAATCTCGACTTGCCGTCCGTATACGTTGCCGGGCTGGGCCAGCGAGTCGCAGTGGCTGCGCGTCTGCACGCCCGAGTTGTTTTGTGCGCCCTCAATTTTGACATCCAGCTCCAGGTCAAAATCGCCATACTCCCGCTCCGTCACTAAAAACGTGTTGCCCGAATTCAGGACTGTCGTTCCCACAATAGCGCCGTTTTCAACGGTATAGCGGGCCGTACCCCCAGCCTCTTCCAGCCCGTAAGGGTTTTTCCATCAAATAGACTGTGCCAGGTATCGTCAGGTGCCGCTCCAGGCCGGGGCAAGAAGGACATGAGCAGTAACGAAACCGCGCAGGCAGTCAGCAGGCCAGTCTTCTGAAGGAACGTCATGGGTGGGAAGTAAGGCAAGCCAGCAGCAGGCGCTTGTCGCATTAAAACTAGCAACCAGCAAGATACGGCCTACCGGAATTTTTCAACTAAGCGGCGCTTTTATACCTGACGAAGCCATTCCGACACGCCATTTATGTCCTCTGAAAGTGCAAGGGTTCCAAGATTTCTACCAATTAAGCTAAAAGCGCTTCATTTTACATCTTTTCAGGAGGGAGCGCAATAACCGCCAAAAATGACTAATAACGCCTTTTCTTGAAGTATTGTCCCGGTGTTTGTCCCGGTTTATGGTAGTTACTGCGGGGAGTGCTTTTATGCGGAAACATTTATTCCAGCTTCCTATCTACTGCGTGGTCGTGCTCAGATTGGTTGTTCTAGCCAAGGTGTTTCTCAAGCTCCGCTTTGTCGCATACTCCCCCAAGGGCAGCTTTGTTAGCGCCTATCTAACAAGTATCATGATGCTTAAGTGATTATTCTGACTTACTTGGTTCTCGACGGTGAGCGTAGCGACGTGGCCCTGGGCATTGATGTAGTGCAAGAGCGGAAGGCCCGGCCCCGTGCCCTCACTCGTGGGCGTGGTGATGAAAGGCTGGAATATTTTGACCTATTTCTCCGAACTCATGCCCGTACCAATATCAGAAACTCGGTTATGCACCTGCTGGGTCAATTAGAACCTCTCTGTTTGTGTAGCCGCAAACGAACGCCCAGCCAACGGATAGCCTCCTGGCCCGGATTGATACCCAAACCACCAGCATTTGCACCTGGTATCTGTGCGCGATAGTGGGTACTTTTGGGCATGCTGGCCGCCGCTCCACCTCTGGCGCAACCTGCTGCCTATCAACTATGGACCAACCTATTAATCCTTTTTCGACCTGGCCCGCGCTCCCCGCTGCGGACTGGGCTGATACCCGGCAGACCCTGCACCTGTGGACGCAGATAGTAGGCAAAACGCGCCTGGCCCTTAGTCCCATGCTCAACCACTGGTGGCAGGTGCCGCTGTATGTCACGCCCCGCGGCCTGAGCACCGGCCCGATGCCTTACGCGGGTGGCTCCTGCGAGGTGGTATTTGATTTTCGCCAGCATAAGCTGCGGGTGCACACCAGCGCCGGCCGCAGCCTGGAGCTGGCGTTACAGCCCCGCTCGGTAGCCGATTTTTATCGCCACTACCGGGCCCTGCTACGCGAAGCCGGCATTGCCGTTAAGCTCTGGCCCGTGCCAATGGAGCTGGAGGACACGACGCCGTTTCATCAGGACGAACATCATAAATCGTACGATGCGGCAGCCGTAGGCCGGTTCTGGGACGTGCTGCTGGCGGTCGACCAGCTGCTGAACGCCTTTCGCGGGCGCTTCACGGGCAAGTGCAGCCCGGTCCACTTCTTCTGGGGCTCCTTTGATTTGGCGGTAACGCGCTTTTCGGGACGGCCCGCGCCGCCGCACCCCGGCGGCATGCCCCACCTGGCCGACTGGGTGACGCGCGAATCCTACTCCGCGGAGCAGATTGCTGCCGGCTGGTGGCCCGGCGGCAATGGCCAGGAAGCGGCCTTCTACAGCTACGCCTACCCCGGCAACCCCGCTGTGGCCGACGCAGTCATTGAGCCCGTCGCGGCATTTTACAGCGGCGAGATGGGGGAGTTTTTCCTGCCCTACGAAGCCGCCCGCACGGCCCCTAACCCGGCCGACGCAGTCCTCGGCTTCCTGCAAAGCACTTACCAGGCCGCGGCCAGTCTGGCTCACTGGGACCGGGTCGTGCTGGAGCGAGCGTAGGTTGCGAGTGGGCAAGGGAATCTACGCCAGCGCTGGCCTCATTAGCTGCTGTAGAGACCCAGGCGGGGCAGCCAGGATTCGTACCAAAGCCGCCCGCAATGGGACTACCCGGATGGTAGGCGCGACCGATATTTTTGAGCTACTAATACACTAATAATCTGCTTACTATCTTGCTCTCATGATGCGCGCCGACTGGATTGGCTTGGCTACCCCCATTCACCTCGAAACCGAGCCCCACAGCGGTTGCGCCCACACCGGCCCCGCCCACGTGCATCCGGTACTGCCTTCGGCCAAAGGCTGCGAAGAGTGCCTGGCAAACGGCGACGACTGGCTGCACCTGCGCCTCTGCATGGAATGCGGCCACGTGGGCTGCTGCGACTCTTCGAAAAACAAGCACGCCACCCACCATTTTCACGCCACCGGCCACCCCGTCACCCGACGGAGGTGCGCGTGCGCCTCTGGTACGGCGCCGCGGCCCGGCCCGACGAGCAAACTACCGTCATCCGCCGCGAGATTGAGCGTTAAGCTAGGGTGCTACAGCCTTCGTTCGGGGCTCCCATGCCACCGCATAGTTAAGAACTTGGGGAGTCCCCACAATAAATAATTCACCACCGTCAGTAAACGCAACCTCTACCGTTGGCTCCTGCCAAATGCGCAGGGCATCGTCCTCTTGCACGGCAGCGCCGCCGAGATGGCCCGTGACAGCCAGCACGTACATAGTGTAGGCACAAGTAGGGTCGAGCGGGAGTGTCATAGTAGCCCCGGCCGAAAAGGCAAGCCGGCGAATGGTCAGCCCGGCGGTTTGGCAGTGCGCGGGGCTGCCGGCCCCGAGGTAGGTACGCGTCGTAACACCCTGCACCTGCACGGGCGCAAAGTCCTGGTCGTGGTAATCGACGTAGGCCGGGGCCTGGCGCAGGGCCTGGGCAAAGTCGGGGTCAAACCAAAGCTGGAACGAGCGGGTGCCGGCGCTGATTTTCTCGGCGTGTTGCAAGCCGCTACCAGACTGAATAACTTGGAAATCGCCGGTTTGCAGCGGAGTCCAGACCTGCGACGCCGTATCGAAGTGGCACACGCTGCCCTCCAGCACGAATGTCATGATTTCGAAGCCCTGGTGTGGGTGCAGGGCGAATTCGCAGTCCTCCAGCGCCACGGCGTGCGACCAGTAGAATACGTTCGAATACGGGGCCGTGGCGGCCGTGGCCCCGCTGGCCACCGGCTTGTTGACAACGAAGCGCCCCCCAAAAATGCGGGCTTGGACTTGCTGGCTTTTCTTGAGAAGCTGAACCATGAGGAAATCGCAGATGGGGTAAGGCAATAAGTTTGCGGCCGCCGGCTCCGGACTGCGCCACCAAACTAGGGGCTAGATACCGCGGTTGGTAGCAGCGGGCCGGGTAATCAAAAGTACCGACTTGCCTTTTTCTTACCTTGGTAGCCATCAGACTCCCAGTTACCTTTAGGTTACCTCACTCAACCGTTCCGGTTATGGATATCCCACACGTTCCTGCCTGCCCCGAGCGTCTGCGCTCGGCCCGGGCTACGCTCAGCCTGATTGACGGCAAGTGGAAAATCCCCATTATCATTGCCCTAGGCTACGGTCCCGGCGGTTCAAGGAGCTGAGCCGCGAAATCGAAGGCGTGTCGGCCAAAATGCTCAGCAAGGAGCTTAAGGACTTGGAAACGAATGGGCTGATTACCCGGCTGCCGCACGGCTCGCCTACCATTGCCGTTACCTACGTGCTGGCCCCGTTGGGCAAGTCGCTCGATAAGCTGCTGGTGGAGCTGCGCGAGTGGGGCGCGGCGTTCCGGGCGAGCACCGCCGTGGCTGGTTACCCCAAGGATACCGCTAACCTTTTGGTTACCAAATAGCCAGAAGTCCGGACGGATAGGTTTGTGACATCATTTTCACCAACCTCTTTTACGTCTGATGAAACCTTTCCTCCTTCTGCTGACCGTGGCTGCCTTGGGCCTCGGCAGCTGCAGCACCCCCACCCAAGCCAGCTCCGAGCCGGCAGCCGCAGCCAAACCCACCGCTTTGCCGGCCGCGTTTACGCCGCAAAACAGCGCCATCCTGCTCGTCGACCACCAGGACATGACTGTGGGCTGGATTAAAAGTCAACCCAAGGAAAACGTGCTGGCCAACGTGCGCCTGCTGGCCCGCCTCGGCACCGAGATGCACATCCCGCTCGTGGTTACGAGCACGATGGAAGTCCAGATTGGCACCAATATCAAGGAAGTGCAGCAGCTGGCTCCCGCAGCCTACGCCCAGCGCGTGAAGCGCGGCGGCACCCTCAACTGCTTCCTCGACCCCGCTTTCGCGGCCGCCGTGAAGGCCACGGGTCGCCAGAAGCTCATCGTCGCGGGTCTCACCACAGACATCTGCCTTATGCACACCGTGAAAGGGGCCCTGCGCGCCGGCTACACCGTGCAGGTGGTGGCCGACGCCTGCGGCAGCATGACGCCCCTGGCCGATGAGGTGACCTTCGCCCGCCTGCGCGGCCTGGGCGCGACCGTCACCGACGGCAACCAAATGCTGTCGGAGCTCTACTCCGATTTCGGGACGCCCGAAGGCCAGCGGGCGCAAAAAATCAACCTGGAGGAAGTCATCAGCAAGCTGCCCAAGTAAGCGGGCGCGCCGGAGCCCGGCTTCGCAAGAGCCGGGCATTTCTGCCACCTTGTTTTTTGCTCGATGAAGTTCTTTCCACTCAGCCTCACCCTGCTGCTGGCCGTACCCGCCGCAGCCCAAACCGCCGAGCCGGCGCCGGGCGCCGCCCCGCACCCGGCCGGCGCCCCCTTGCCCGTGGAGGTCATGGCCGGCCATCAGCAGCTCATCCTGCAAACGGTAGTCAACAGAAAGTTTGCGCCCGACAGCCGGTTCGCGTTTTTCAACCTGACCACTTTCGGCGCCGATTATCACAATGAGCCCACCAAAAACAGCTACCTCACCAGTGCCGCACTCAAGGTTGAGTTGCTGCCGCGTTTCTCGGTGTTTGGGGGCCTGAACATGAACTCAACAGTGGGGTTTCGGCCCACCGGCGGCCTCGATTACGTGTTCACCAACCCGACCTGGCTCGTGGTGGCCGAGCAAAGCGTGGACCTGACCGAAACCCACAACCTGCAAAGCCTGGTCCTGGTCGAGTTTAAGCCTCAGCTCACGGAGCGGCTGGCTCTCTACAGCCGGGTGCAGGGCCTCTACAACTATAACACCCAAGAAGAAGCCCACGACCTGAGCTACCTCTACCTGCGCCTGGGCCTCAGCTACCGCACGGCCGGCTTCGGCCTGGCGGCCAATCTCAGTCGCTTCGGTCCCTTCAAGGTGCTAAAAGAAAACTACGGCGTGTTTCTTCGCAAGGAATTTTTCTGATTTGCCCATCCCCCATGCCCGAACATTCGCATCCCGCATCCGAAAAAGAAACCAGTCGCCTGGAGGCCTTCAGCGATGGCGTATTTGGGGTGGCCATCACGCTGCTGGCCATTGAGATTACGGTGGACCACCATACGCCCGCTACCGACGCGGGCCTCCAACGCGCCCTGCTGGCCCTGTGGCCCGTGTACGTGGCGTATTTCGCCAGCTTTGTGCAGATACTGTTTATGTGGCTGGCCCACCACACCATTTTCGGGTTGGTGCGGCGCGTGAATACCGAGCTGATGCTGGCCAATGGGCTGCTGTTGCTGCTGGTAGTGCTGGTGCCCTTTCCCACCAAAACCCTGGGCGAATTCATTCACACCGACGCCCGGCATACGGCGGCCATTTTCTACACGGGCTACTTTGTGCTCATCAGCGCGGCCTTCGTGCTGCTCACACGGGTGGCCACGGCCCCACGCTACCACCTGCTCCGCGAAGGCGTGGCGCCGGCCACGCTGGCGCAGCTCCGGCGCAGCCAGGACCTGGGACTGCTGTGCAATGTGCTGATTGCCGCCACGGCGTTCCTGAATGTCTGGCTGGCATTGGCGCTCAGCACCAGTATGTGGATGTATTGGGCGTCGCTCTCGCGTAAAAATCAACTACCCGAATCAGCCCTACAATCACCCGCTAGGCCGGGCGGCAATGATTGAGTTCCGCGCCGCTTATCCCAGAGCCGGTTATACACGGAGAATGGGATAAACCACCCGAAGAGCTGCTTCCTTAAAGTCGATGTAGACAAAAAGCTTCTTATTACACAGCGCCAGAATTTGCTGAAAGGTGGGAATGGCGAAGGTCACCCCCGCTTGTTTCTGCGGGCTGGTAACGCAAACCTGCTGCAGTTGCTGTAACGACTGGTCTTCGACGGGTCCAGTGCCCGTGGTTACGCGGTCGAGGGTGGCATCGTGAAGGCTAATGAGCTGGCCGTCTTTGGTCGTGCGCAGGTCGATTTCTACATAATCTGCGCCCTCCCGGATAGCTTGCTCGTAGGCCGCCAACATGTTTTCGGGGAAGGTAGTGTCGTACCCCCGGTGGGCGATAACCACAAAGTGGTGCCGGGGCGTCGGGAGCGGATTTGGCACAGGCGGTGGTGCCTGCCAGGCCCCACCAAAGCACGGCGCTGAGCAACCAGTTCTTCGGCATTCAGGAGTAGGGGGCTTAGCGCGGATTCTGGGGCAGTGTACGTTTTTTGCCAGCCTGGCTCCCCCTCTCCTTTTCGGAGAGGGGGCCGGGGGTGAGGCGTACGCAAGAACAGAACCCGTACACTGACCCAGAATTCGCGCTAGGTGTTAAATTTTCCCAAAAGGACGGCCGTACTATGGGGTTCTGGTTGCTTAAACATGATGAGCAAGTTATCTCTAATAGTAGGGTGAATTCGGTAGTTGTTGGGATAGTGGCCTGGGTTAAAACGTTGGTCTAAAGGTTGAGAAATTACCACCCTGTTCTCTCTCGCTTAACTTCGCCTCACAATTTCTTCTTTGATAAATACTAAGCATAATCCAGCAATCATGCTGAGGTAACTGCCGCGCCGGTGCTTTGCAGTGCTTTAATACAGCACCTACCAAGCACCACTAGCGCGTATGAAAAACGGGTACTTTTCCTTCTTATTCTGGCAGGCTACGGCGGGCCTGCCCTGGCGGGGCATGCTGCCGCTGCTGGTGCTGACGCCTGCCCTGGCCCTGGCCCAACAGACCATCAAGGGCACCGTAACAGACGAAAAAAACGCGGCGCTGCCCGGGGTGACAGTGCGCCTCAAAGACGGCAGCAATGCCGTGGGCACCGGCACCGACGGCACGTACAGCATCAAAACTACTGGGCCGGCCGACGTGCTGGTTTTCTCCTTCGTGGGCACTGTGACCCAGGAAGTTATTGTCGGTAACCAAACCACCGTCAACGTGACGCTGCTACCCGATGCCCAGCAGCTGAAGGACGTGGTAGTGATTGGCTACGGCACCCAGAGCCGGCAGGACGTCGTCGGGGCCGTCACCTCCATCAAAGCCGAGCAGTTTAACCCTGGCGTGCTCACTACCCCGCCGAACTACTGCAAGGCAAGGTGGCGGGCCTCAACATCACCAAAAGCGGCGACCCCAACCAGCGGCCCTCGGTGGTATTGCGCGGGCCGAGCACTATTCGCACCCTGAACGGCGGCATTACCGAGCCGTTTTACGTGATTGACGGGGTGCCGGGCGCGAGCATCGACCTGCTGGCCCCTGACGATATTGCCAGCATCGACGTGCTGAAGGATGCCTCGGCTACGGCCATCTACGGCACCCGCGCGGCCAACGGGGTTATTATCGTGACTACCAAGCGGTCCAAGCCCGGCCAGACCCGCCTCACCTACAGCGGCTACGGGGCCGTGTCGAAGGTATCGAAGCGCATCGACATGCTGAGCGCCGACGAGCTGCGCCAGTACCTAAAAACTAACAATGCCAAGCCGCTGGCAATGCCTACCGACGACGACGGCTCAAACACCAACTGGCAGGACCTGATTGAGCGCACCAGCTACGCCACCAATCACAACGTGTCGTTTACCGGCTCGGCCAATGCCACTGACTACGGAGCCAGCGTCAATTATCTGAAAAACAATGGCATTCTGATAAATACCTCCCTGGAGCGTCTTATTACCCGCGGGTTTATCAACCAGCGTTTCTTTAACAACCACCTGCGCCTGGGGCCAACATCATTAACAGCAGCACTACCCAAAACGATATTCCGCAGACCTACGTGCTGCCGGGGATGCTGTTTTACCTGCCCACGGTGAGCCCTTTTAACCCCGATGGCACCTACAAGGAAAACTTTACCCGCACCGGCAGCGGCCCGCTCAACCCGCTCTCGCTGGCCAACAACAATAGCTACGTCACTAACGATAATAAGACACTACTCAACGGCATCGTGCAGGTCGACATTATCACGGGCCTGAAGCTGACGCTGAGCGGCTCAACCCAGCGCGACCAAGCCAACTACAGCAGCTACCTCAACAGCCAGTCGGGCCTGGCCGTGAACCTGGGCGGGGTGGCCCGCCGCGCCGAGTACCAGACCACCAACGACGTGCTGGAGGCCTACGCCAACTACGATAAAACGCTGGGGCTGCACAGCGTTCAGCTACTAGGGGGCTACTCGTACCAGCAGGACCGCACCAACGATGGCTTCGGCATCACGACCCAGAACTTTGCCAATGATGCGCTGGGCTCTAATAACTTATTCCTGTCCAACCCATCGTCGCTGGCCCAGATTGCTTTCGACAACAACCCCATCTCGACCCTACGGCTCCTCTCGCAGTACGGCCGCGTGCAGTACCAGTACGGCGAACGTTACCTGGCGCAGGCTTCGCTGCGACGCGATGGCTCGTCGGCCTTCGGCGTGAACAATCGTTACGGCTACTTCCCCACGGCGGCCGTGGGTTGGCGCATCATCGGCGAAGATTTTATGCGCCGCTACGAGGCCGTGAGCGACCTCAAGCTGCGGGCTGGCTACGGGGTATCGGGCAATAGCCAGGGCTTCGACGCCTTTTCGGCCATCCTCATCTATGGCACGCCGCCCGGTAGCAGCAAGTACCTCAACAACGGCACCATCTCGAACGTGGTGAACGCGGTGCGCAACGAAAACCCCGACCTGAAGTGGGAGAGCACTGCCACCTACAACGTGGGCCTGGACTTCGGCTTTTTGAAGAACCGCATCACGGGCTCGGTGGACTACTATGTGAAGAAAACCAGCGACCTGATTGACGACGTGCTGCCAGTGTCGAGCACCGAGTTTCAGTACACCACTTACACGGCCAACGTGGGCAGTATGACCAACCGTGGCGTGGAGGTGGCCCTGAGCGTGGTGCCGGTGCAAACGGCAGCCTTCACCTGGCGCTCGTCGCTCAACTTCTCGCACAACTACAACAACATTGACAACCTCTCGACCGACCGTTTCACGATTCCCTATATCCAAACGGCGCAGCTCGGGGCAAGGGGCAAAGTGGCAACTACAGCCAGATTGTGCAGCCCGGCTCGCCACTGGGCACCTTTAAGCTGTGGCACTACCTGGGTAAAAACGACCAGGGTGTGAGCACTTACCAGAAGGCCGACGGTACTACCACCGCTACCCAACCCCTGACCACCGATATGCAGCTGGCCGGCAGCGCCCAGCCTACTCTCATCTACGGCTGGGTCAACACGTTTAGCTATCAAGGCTTCGACCTCAACTTTTTAGTGCGCGGAGTACTGGGTAACAAAATCCTAAACGCTACCCTGGCTGGCCTTAATAACCCGGCCGACGCGCGCCTGCAAAACATCCCGCGCTTCACGCTGGGCGAGTCGCCCAACGACATCAATGCCTACCTCATCTCCGACCGCTTTCTGGAAAGTGGCTCGTACCTGCGCCTCGACAACGCGACCCTGGGCTACACCCTGCGCCCCAGAACCGAATATGTAAAGGCTATCCGGCTCTACGTGACGGGTAGTAACCTGTTTGTCATTACCAAATACCGCGGCGTCGACCCGGAAATCAACATCGGCGGCCTCACGCCGGGCATCGACAACAACAGCTTCTACCCCAAAACTCGCACGTTCACGCTGGGCCTTACGGCTTCGTTTTAAGCGCAGTAACTTATCAGTGGGCGGTCCATGCTGAGCCTGCCGAAGCATCTCTACCGCTTCGTTGAGCAGTTTGCGCATAGCGCGGCAGGGATGCTTCGACAAGCTCAGCATGACCGCTTTTTGGTGTAGTGCTTCTCAAACTTAATCTTATGAAAAGTAAAGCTATTCTCCTTACTCTGAGCGTACTGGCCGTGGGCGCTTACTCCTGCAAAAAGCTGGACGTGCCGGTCGAGTCGCAGTTCGTGGCCTCCAACTTTCCCAAAACGCTGTCGGACTACAACGCCTCGATGGGGGCCATTTACTCCAACCTGTCGTCGCAGTTTGCGGTGCCCTACTGGCGGATGCAGGACATGAGCACCGACGAGGCCATTTTGCCCGCCCGCGACGGCAACTTCGACGACGGCGGGCAGTACCGGCAGCTGCACTACCACACCTGGACGCCCGACCACCCCAACGTGCTCACCATCTGGCAGTGGGCCTACGGCGGCATCACCACCTGCAACCGCCTGCTCAACATTACCAACTCGTTTGGCTTTTCGGATGCCGAAAAGGCCAACCACCTGGCCGAAATCCGGGCCATGCGGGCGCTCTATTACTTCTTTCTGCTCGATTTGTACGGTAACGTACCCATTGTGACTGACTACCCGGTGGTGAGTTCGCCAGCCACCCAGCCCCGCGCCGACGTGTACAAGTTTATCGAGAGCGAACTGACGAGCCTCACCGGCAAGCTGCCGGCCAAGAGCAGCAATGCGGCCACCAACACCCAGCAGTATGGCCGCCCCACCAAGGGCCTGGTGTATGCCCTGCTGGCCAAGCTCTATCTCAACTCGGAGGTGTACGGCGGGGCAGCCCGCTACCCCGACGTGGTGCGCATGGCCGACAGCGTGCAGGCCAACCCCAACTACAGCCTCGATGCCCGCTACCGCGATATTTTCCTGCCCAACAACGGGCCGCAGATTAAGGAAACCATCTTCGCCATTCCCTACGACCAGCAAATTCCGGGCAATCAGTTCACGCGCTTCGGCTTCTTTTACTACCTGGTTAATGCCTATGGCTTCAACGTGGGCCTGAGCATTGCCATGAGCACCACGCCCGAGTTTTACGCCCGCTTTAACCTACCCGGCGACTTCCGCACTACTACCTGGCTGGCGGGCCCGCAGTTTGTGCCCGATGGCAACGGCGGCTTCACCAGCACGCCGGTGTACTACCCTGGCACCACCACCCAAATTAACATCAACCCGGTGCTGACGTTGGTGCCACCCAAGCCCATGGACGTGGGCAATACCATCGCTACCCAATCGGAGGGCGTGCGCTCCATCAAGTACTACCCCGACCCTACTATCATTCAGGCTACCCGCCTCAACGGCAACGACGTGCCCGTGCTGCGCCTGGCCGACGTGCTGCTGATGAAGGCCGAGGCCATTTTGCGCGGGCCAGCGCCACTACCGTGAGCGGCGAGCTGCAAACGCCGCTGCTGCTCGTTAACAAAATCAGGGCCCGCGCCGGGGCGCAGCTGGCCACTAGCATCACCCTGGATGGGATGCTCGACGAGCGCGCCCGCGAACTGAGCTGGGAAGCCTGGCGCCGCAACGACCTCATCCGCTTCGGCCAGTTTGAAACCGAGTATCCGCTGCCTAACGACGTGCTTAAGATGGACAAGAGCACCTTCCGTCGCCTCTACCCCGTGCCCACCATCGAGCTGCGCCTGAACTCGGCCCTGCAGCAGAATACCGGGTATTAGCGGCGCGCCGGCCCCATCTTCCTTTCCCACGAAAAAACCATGAAAATCACGCTGCAACTATCCGCGCTGGCGGGCATCCTGGTGCTGGCTGCATTCACCAAGCCCGCCGAGCCGCTGCGAATGAATCAGATTCAGGTCATCGGCTCGCACAACAGCTACAAGCAGGCCATCGACCCCAAGCTGTTTAAGGTGCTGCAAAAGGCCGACTCGGCCAGCATGAGCCGGATTGACTACGAGCACCTCTCGCTGAGCGAGCAGCTCAACAAGGGGCTGCTGGCCCTGGAAATTGACGTGTACGCTGATACCCAGGGCGGCAAATACGCCCACCCCAAGGGCCTCGACCTGGCCCCCGGCCAGGCGCCCTACGACGAGGCCGGGCTGATGAAGCAGCCGGGCTTCAAGGTCTTCCACATTCAGGACCTCGACTACCGCAGCAACGCGCCCACCTTCAAGCTGGCCTTGCAGGAGTTAAAAAAGTGGTCTCTGGCCCACCCCACGCACCATCCGGTGTTCATTACCATGAATGCCAAAAGCGAAGCCCTACCCCGGCCGGGCCTCACGGTGCCCGAGCCCTTTACGGCAGCGGTGTTTGATGCCTTGGACAAGGAAATCCTGGATAACCTGGGGGCCGACAAACTCATTACCCCCGACCAGGTGCGCGGCGCCTACCCCACTCTGGAGAGAGCGGTGCTGCACCAAAACTGGCCTACCCTGGCGGCGGCGCAGGGCAAGTTCGTGTTTGTGCTCGATGAGCTGGGTGAGAAGCGGGCTACCTATATCCAGGGTCACCCCTCGCTGAAGGGCCGGGTGCTGTTTGCCGATGCCGAGCCCGGCACGCCTGAGGCCGCCATTCACATCATGAACAACGCCAAGAAAGACCTGGCCGCTATCAAGAGCTTGGTGGAGAAGGGCTATATCATCCGCACCCGCGCCGACAGCGATACCCAGGAAGCGCGCCGCAACGACCCCAGCAGCTTCATAGCAGCGCAACAGTCGGGCGCCCAGATTATCAGCACCGACTACTACCTGCCCAGCACGCACTTCCAGTCGCCCTACGTGGTCAGCTTCGCGGGCGGCACCTACTTTCGGCCCAACCCGGTGAATACGGCCTCGTCGGCTTCGGCCGCCGTCAAATAGCCCGGTGAGCGCGCGGAGGAAAACGTGGCAGCATTGGGCCGGCTGGTGGTTAGTACTGGGGCTGCTCGCACTGGCAGTCCCGACAGCGGCCCAGGCGCCGGTAGAGGTAGTGCGGCAGGGCCACGTAGCGGCCGACAGCCTATATCAGCTTTTTTACCTGCCCATTGAGGTGCCGGCGGGCACGACCGAAATCAGGGTGCAGGAAGACTACGACCACGCGGGCGGCAACGTGCTCAACATGGGCATTTATGACCCTAGGGGCTACCAGCCAGGTACTCCAGCAGGCTTCCGGGGGTGGTCGGGCGGGGCCAAAACGACCTTTTTCATCAATGCCCAGACCGCTTCCACGGGCTACGTGCCCGGTCCCGTCGGGGCCGGCACCTGGCACGTGCTGCTCTACCCCTCCACCATTGCCCCAACCGGTATCAACTGGAAGCTGACCGTGACGCTGGTGCCGGGCGCGGCGGGGCAGGCGTTTCGGCCCACGCCCGCGCCGGCCGTGGCCAACACCCGGCCGGGCTGGTACCAGGGCGACCTGCACCTGCACACACTGCACTCGGATGGCCGGCGCACCCCACAGGAGCTGGCCGACGAAGCTGTGGCCCAGGGCCTGGACTTTCTTATCTCGACCGAGCACAACACCAACAGCGCCAACCTGAGCTGGGGGACTTACGCCCGACCCAACCTGCTGCTTATCAACGGCGAGGAAGTGACCACCACGGCCTTCGGGCACTGGAACGCGCTGGGCCTGGACTATACGACCCTGATTGACTGGCGCTACGCGCCGCGCGACAGCGCCATTGCCCGCTACGTGGCCCAGGTACACGCCGTTGGCGGCCTGGCCATTATCAACCACCCCTTCTTCCCCGATACCGTCAACCGGTTCCGGTTCGGGGTGCGGCATTTCGACGGCATCGAAGTGTGGAATGGCCGCTGGGATGCCCGCAACGAGCGCGCCCTGGCCTGGTGGAATGCCCTGTTGCGCCAGGGCCACTCCCTGCTGGCCGTGGCTGCCAGCGACACCCACACCGCCGCCCCCTCGCCCAACCAGCTCGGCCGGCCCCGCACGGTGGTGCGGGCCAGTAGCTTGTCGCGGGCGGGCATTATGCAGGGGCTGTGTCGGGGTAGGGCCTACCTGGTGGCTAACCGGCCCATCGGGCTAACCTTGACCGCGCGGGCCGGCACCCAAACGGCAGATATCGGCGACACGCTGGCGGTGGCCGCCGGGCACGCCGTGCGGGTGACCCTGGCGTTGCGTGGCGCGCCGGCCGGCACCGTTACGCTGCGCGGTGAGGGCGGCGTACTGGCCCACGGCCCGGTGGCGGCCCGCGGGACCACGGCGCTGCACTGGCGGCTGCCGGCGGCCGGGCTACCCCATTACCTGCGGGTGGAGGTGCGCACCCCGGCCGGCGCCGTGCTGGCGCTCACTAACCCCATCTGGGTGCTCCCTGCGCCTCGCTGAGGCACTTTTTGCAAGTTACTGAAGGTATTTTTCTATGCGTTTTGCTAAAATATGGCTGCTATTTGGCGGCCTGCTCGCCCATTTGGGCCCGGCTGCGGGGCAAAGCTACAGCCAGTACGTAGACCCGCTCATTGGCTCGGAGGGGCTGGGACGAGTGTTTATTGGCCCCACCGCGCCCTTTGGGATGGTGAAGCCCGGCCCCGACTGCACCAGCAGCCCCAACAGCGGCTGGCTGCCCGAGCCTACCCCCGTTACGGGTTTTGCCCAGGTGCACGTGAGCGGCACCGGCGGCGGCCCCAAGTACGGCAACATTCTGCTGATGCCTTTCAGCGGGCCGCTGGTGCTGGGCGACAAGTCGGCGCACCGCCAGGCTGAGCACGTGGCGCTGGGCTACTACCGTACCCAGCTTGCGCAGCCAGCCATCAGCGTGGAGATTACGGCCTCGCCCAAGGTGAGCTTCTACCGCCTGGCTTACCCCCCTGGCCAGCCCCGGGCGTTGCAGCTCGATGCTGGCTTTTTTCTGGGCGAGCAGCCCGAGCCCGACGCCCGCGAGGCCCAGCAGTTTGTGGGCTCGGAAATCGAAATCGTGTCCGATACCGAAGTGAGGGGCTACAGCCGCATCCGGGGCGGCTGGAACAACGGCCGGGCCTATACCGTGTACTTCGCGGCCGTGTTCGACGCGCCGGTGGCCGAGTTTGCCACCTGGAAAGGCACCCGACTGCAACCCGGCCAGCGGTTGCAAGCCGACTCGGGCGAGAAAACCGGGGCCTTGCTGCGCTTTGCCAGCGGCCCCGGCGACTCACTCAAAGTGAAGGTGGGCATCTCGTTTCTGAGCGCGGCCAGGGCCAGCGACAACGTGCGGGCCGAGCTGCCGGGCTGGAACTTTGCCCAAGCGTTGGACCTGCTGCGCACCCGCTGGAACGAGCTGCTGGGCCGGGCCGAACTTGGGGCTGATACGCCCCTCGACCAGAAGAAGCTGTTTTACACCGGCCTCTACCACACCATGCTCATGCCCGTGGACCGCACCGGCGAGAATCCGCTCTGGAACGGGCCGGCACCGTACTACGACGATTTTTACGCCATCTGGGACACGTTTCGGACTTCCAACCCGCTCATTACCCTGCTTACCCCGGAGCGCGAAACGGCCATCGTCAACGCGCTGCTCAACATTTATCAGCACGACGGCTACCTGCCCGAGGCGCGCAGTGGCAACGCCAACGGCCGCACCCAGGGCGGCTCCAACGCCGAGGTGCTCATTGCCGATGCCTTCGTCAAGCACCTGCCCGGCATCGACTACGCCCAAGGCCTGGCCGCCATGCTGAAGGATGCCACCGTGCCGCCCGGTGGTAATGAGGAGCAGGAGGGCCGCGGTGGCCTGCCCGATTACCAGCGCCTGGGCTACCTGCCCTACGGCGTGCCCCGCGCCGGCAACCGTACCCTCGACTACGCCTACGACGACTACTGCATTGCGGTGGTAGCCAAGGGTCTGGGGCAGCAGGCCACGTATGAGCAGTACCACCGCCTGGCCGATAACTGGCAAAACCTATGGCGCGCTGATTACCGCAGCCACGGGGCCACGGGCTTCATCATGCCCCGCGACGCGGCCGGCAAGTGGCTCGATACCATTGCCTACGGTACGTCCAACATCCAGCACCCCACCTTCGTGTATACGCCGCTGATGCGCGAGTACCCGTGGTACGTGTGCCACTGGTGCGGCTTTTTCTACGAGGCCACGTCCTGGGAATACTCGCTGAGCGTGCCGCATCAGGTGCCAGCGCTCATTGCCAAGTCGGGGGGTGGGGCAGCGTTCCGGGCCCGGCTCGATACGCTGTTTGAGCGGAAATACTACAACGTGGCTAATGAGCCGTCGTTCCTCACGCCCAGCCTCTACCACTGGCTGGGGCGGCCC
Source organism: Hymenobacter sp. BRD67 (assembly GCF_013256425.1). GTDB lineage: Bacteria > Bacteroidota > Bacteroidia > Cytophagales > Hymenobacteraceae > Hymenobacter. Next base: position 4,014,474 of record NZ_CP053904.1, on the reverse strand, counting down.
GATTTGAGTAGCCAGCGCATCCGCCAGATTATTGCCCAGAGCTTCCGCCCCACGCCCACCGGCCTGCCCGGCAACGACGACTCGGGCGCCATGTCGTCGTGGCTGGCCTTCCAGATGATGGGGCTTTACCCCAACGCCGGCCAGCCCTACTACCTGCTCAACGCCCCGCTGGTGCGCCAAACCACCCTGCACCTGGCCGGCGGTAAGAACTTTACAATCACCGCCCATAACCTCTCGGCTACCAACTGCTACGTGCGAGCGGCCCGCCTCAACGGCCGGCCCCTGCGCCAGGCCTGGCTGGCCCATCAGGACCTGGTGCGCGGCGGCGAGCTGGTGCTGGAAATGGCCGCCCAGCCCGGCGACTGGGGCACCCAGCTCCTACCCCCCTCCGCCGACTAGCTCGCGCTCCCATGATGAAAAAACTCCTGCTCCTGCTGCTACCTGCGCTCCTGGCCCGGCCGGCGGCGGCCCAGCTGCTGAAGCCCGTAGTGGGCCCCGGCACTACCTTCGGCTACGTGTTTGACCTACACGGCCAGCACGCGCCCTTTGAGCTGGCCATTGCCGGCGCTACCGATACCCTGCGCCTGAACTGGCGCATTCGAGGCCTCGCGGGCGGGGCCTACGCCGTGTCGCCCACGGCCTGGCAGCGGGCCGACAAGCTGAATTTTGCCCAGCCTACCCCCGGCCGCACCGTGCGCCTGCCCAACGACCAGACGTTTATGCTGCTCTCTAAAAGTGCTTTCGCGGCGCTGGTGGCCCGGCATCGCTACGAGTATGACCACACCGTGTATGAGCTGCGCGCCGACACCGCCCCGCTGCTGCTCGGCGGCCGGCCGCTCGATGTGCTGCATGTAGTGGCCCTGGGCGACCCCACCGAGCTGTGGATTCTTAACAACCCTGACTTTCCCGTCATTTGCCAGGCACGGCATAATCCGCTGGGTATTGACTTTGTGCTGACCGGGATAAAGTAAAAAATATGTCTTGAGCACTACCCTACCCTCTCAATCGTCGTCATCGTCGGTGGCCGGGCCGCTAAGGGTGGCGGGGTAGGGCTGCCGGCCCTTGGCAGCAAACCAAAGGATGCGGTTCAGCACGTCGTCGCGACCGTTGTCAATGTGGTCAAACTCGGGGCTGCTGGAGAGCCGGCCGAAGTGCAGGGCCGCGCCCGTCAGCTTTGAGAGCGGCGGGTTGAGCTGGTTGAGGGGCACGCGGTTGGGCAGGCTGCGGAAGGGGCGAAGTTGGGCCGGTCGGTGAAGCACTCGAACAAGGGCAGGGCCGTAGCATCGATGTTGTTCATGGGGGTAGGCCCAGAATCTGCTCAATGGAGCGTACAATGCCGGTCTGATTGTAATTCTTGTGCACCGGGCGGCGCAGGCGGCTGTAGGCGCTCACCACGAAGCCCGTGGTGCGGTAGGCCGACACGTGGTCCCAGCCGGCCTGCGAGTCGTCTTCGGTCACAAACACCACCGTGTTTTTCCAGAACCGGCTCTTGCTAAGCGCGGCCAGTATGCGGCCCAGGGCCAGGTCGTTGTCGGCCACCATAGCACGCGGGCGGGCATGCCCGGCCGGGTGCCCACCGTGTGGTCGGTCGAGAGGGCCATCACCGACAGCTCGGGGAAGGCATCGCCGGGTTGCTTCTCATAGGTCGCTAACTCTTTAATGAATGCGGCGGCCCGAATCTGGTCGGTAATGCGTAGCTCGTCGGAACCGGGGTAGTTGGGCGAGAGCAGCGGCCGCACCCGCGAAATGGTACTGGTATTGGTAAAATTGAAAGGTTTGCCGGCCTGGTAGTTATTGTAAATGTCCGTCCAGCTCAGCTGGGTGTCGTAGTGCGGCTTGCTGGCCTCGCCGTAAATGCGCACCGAATGACCGTGGTCAGCGGCGTGGTTCCAGATAAAGCCCGTTGGGCTGTACACCAAGGCATCTTCCTGCACGTGGGGGTAGCTGCGAAACCAGGCCCGCACGTTCTTTTCCACGTAGTCCGATACCATGCCTGCGTCGGTCCATTGGTGGCCCTCGGCCGACGACTTGCCCGACACGTAGTAGTTATCCAGCAGCAAAAAATCGCGGGCCAGCTGGTGTTGGTTGGGCGTCACGCTGTCGCCAAATATGCACAGCGACTTATCGCCCCGGCCCTGCGGCAGGTCGCCGAGCACCTGGTCGTAGGTCCGGTTTTCCTTGATAATGTAGAGCACGTGCTTGAATACTGAGGGCTCGCCGATGCGCTCGGGCAGCGGTACCGGCGGCTGGCCGGGCCGCGGCAGCCGCTGGGCCAGTTCCTTACGAAACGCGAAAGCCAGCTCGCACACCCGCGCCGTGTACCGGGCCAGCTGCGCGGCGTTGGGCAGCGCAATCAGCGACACCGTGGCCCGCTGGTGGTGCGAGTTGAAGGCCGGGGCGGCGGGGTGCAGCAGCGGTTCCAGCGCGCCGCCTGCCTGCAGCAGGTCAGTGGTGCTCACGCGGGCGCCTTCGCCTTCTAGGTTGGCCACAAACAGCGCGTGAGCCCCCAAAGCCAGGCCGCCGGGATAGGCCTCGGTGGGTATAAAGCCCGCAGCTGGCTGGCACCCGGCGCACCGGCGCGGGCGGCGGCCTGGCCCAGCGCCACCACGGCCACGGCATTGTCGAGGCCGTTGGCCACGTAGAGGGTAGTGCCGTCGGCGCTCAGGGCCAGCGCGTTGGGCGAGTCGCCGCCGTAGCCGGGCGGGGTGGGCAATAGCTGCACGGCAATGGTTTCGCGCAGGCGCAGGGTACTGGTTTCCAGCACGCTCACTGCGTCGCTGTTGCCGTTGGCCACGTACACGTGCTGCTCGTCGGGGCTGGTCAGTACGGCATTCGGGTGCAGGCCCACCGGTATTTCCCGGATAAATTTGCCGTCGGCCTGCTCCAGAACTGATACGGTGCCCTGGGCAATGGCCCCGGTTTTAGGGTCGATGTAGGCGCGGCCGTAGGGCACGCCAGCCACTTCGCGGTGCAGGGTGTCGGTGGGTAGCGGCCCGCCCCAATTGCTCACGAACACCCGCCCACCGGCCACGGCCACGCCGTAGGGTGCTACCCCCGTAGTCCGGGTCCAGAGGCGCTCGCCAGTGGTCAGGTCGAGCTTGGCTAATTGATTATTACCGTTGAGTACCACATAGAGGCAGCGACGGCCGCCCTCAGTGGTCAGGGCCAGGTCGTTGGGCAAGGCCAGCGGGGCATGCACTGGGGCAAACGAGAATACGCGCCGCAGGCGTAGCTGACCATCTGTGTACTCTGCATCGAGCACGCCGCCCTGGTGAGTCTGGCCGTTGTCGGCGCTCCAGAGCAGGTGCACTACCCCCTCCTGGCGCAATACCTTCAGGCCCGAGTAGGTGCTCATCATGCCCTTAGTACGGGCGTCGGCAGCATAGGTCCAGCGGGCTGCCACGGTGCGCTGCAGGGTATCTATCAGGGCCACGCCGTAGCGGTCCTCTACCGCCAGCAGCGGGGTGTCGGGCACCAGCTGCACGTCGAGGGCGTGGTTTTCAAGGTCGGTGCTGCCATAGGCCACTACCCGGCCGGCGGGCGCCAGCAGGCGGTTGTAGGGCATGAGCACCGGCAGATGGGTGCTGTGCAGGGTGCTGTCGTCGTAGAGGCTGTGCTGGGTAGCCTGCTCGGGAGTGAGCACGGACTGAGCGCGATGCGGGCCCGAGCAGCTTAATAAACCAAATACCAGGTAACTAAGTAAGGCGCAACCACTATACCACGTGTGCTTCATCATTTCAGAACGACCAGGTGGCAATGGCCATGTGGCCCGGCCCCCGGCCGGGACGTAAAAGTAGAGTTGGCGATAGGGTGACAATATGTGTAAATTGTTACCATTCTAATTATTACCCTACTGCTGCTGAGGTGGTCGGGTAAAGCCGGACAGAACCTAATTGCCCGCATTCTGAGCCATCCCAACCCGCCAAAATCCGGCGCGAGGCCCTAACGGGAATTTCTGTTCTCACTCTTGCGCCACTCCTGTTACCCGGACGAGCACCCGCACGAGGTAAGTAGCCCGCTGCTGACTGGAGCAGTTTCAGAGTCAGTGTACAGCCGAGCAAGTAGCGCGGACTTTTAGTCCGCGAGTGACAAGCGGCCTAGTTTGCGAACTGAAAGTCCGCGCTACTGTACGGTGACTTCGAAACCACTCTAGTAGAAGGAAAAGGCGGAGCAGAAAAGATTGATGTCTACATCAATCAGCTAATGCAAGAGTTTCTAGATAAATGCGCTTACTATTATAAATTGACTGAAGCACTCAGGGATTTGTTCAGGCATATATTTAAAACTAAGGCTGAAAGCAATACTTTTTGGGCTAAAATAATTTCAATAGCTTCAATTATTATTTCGATAACCAGCGCAGGTCTTAATTTTTATACTGATTCTCAAAAATCGAAGAAGGTAGAACCACAAATAATAAAATTAGATACTAGCAGTATTGATTATTACATTAGAAACAATAAAAATTCTAGAAACCCCAGGCAGGAAGACACACTGGCGAGGGAGAGCAAGCAAAGGCTTCGTTTAGATTCTTCTAAAATAAGGGAAAAAATATAGAAAAATCTCACGTAGCTGGCACCCCATCATACCACTCCCCCAAAATCTTCTGCCAGGCATCCAGCACCGCCGGGGCCAGCAGCCGTGCCTTGTCTTTAGCGTAGCGGTCTGTCACATCCTCTTCAGCGTGCCCGAGCACCAGCTTGGCCAGCGCCTTGTTGCCGTTGCTCACCTGCTTGAGCAGCGTGCCGGCTGTGTGCCGCGCCGTGTGGGTGCCGATGACCTGCCAGATAGGCCGCCAGTTGTGCACCACCTTACCACCCGTAATCAGCCGGTCGTCCCATTCCCGCGTGAGGCCCGCCGACTGCGCAATCTCCTTAATTCAGTCGCCGCGCTGCTGCCAGGTACGGGCCGGAAACCGCCAGCCGCGCCGCTCCCCGATTTTCACCGCGATGGGTGGCAGCGGTACCGCCGCTTCATTACCCGTTTTCCCTTGCGCGTGGAGCAGCGCGGGCACCTGGCTACCATCCGCCAGGGTAAGGGTAATCCGCTCGCGTACGTCAAACTTTTCAAGGTCTTCATACCGCCGCCCGCTGAACAGCTGAAACAGCCACCGGTCCCGCTCCTCCGCCAGGTGCTCCGCCGTGGGCCGCCACCGGATGAGCCTGCGCACCTCCTCAATCTCCAGGTCCAGCTGCGGCGCGTTCTTGGCCGAGTATTGCAGCCACGGCACATCGGCCTTCTCCCCAGCTGCTCGAAGCACTTGCGCAGCCCGGTAAAATGCACCTTGATAGTAGCGTCCGACTTCTGCAGGTCCAGCAGGTGCTGCAGGTATTCCTTTGCGACCTTCTGCGTCACATGCGTCGGTCGCGGGTCCGGCTGCCAGCTCTCCATCATTGTAGCCAGCTGGTCGTACTTGCGCAGCGAGTCCTTGCCCAGGTTGCGGTTTTCCGCTTTCCATTCCTCCAGCACCTGCCGGAAGGTGCGAGCCTCGGCAGCTTTCACCGGTATGGGCTCAGGAGTCGCCGGCTGAGCAGCCGGCAGCAGTTCAGCTACCATCGCAGCCTTGGGCAGCTTCTGGCCCGGTGCCAGGTCGTACAGCCGGTTGAAGGTATCCGTAACCTCCTTGGTGAAGGCGCTCAGCCGGGTATTGATGTTAATGGCCGTATCAGGATGGGTAGGCACGGTGCCCTTTTCCTTCTCTGTAAGCTTACGGCCTTCCAGCACGCTCTGCGAGCCGTCGTGCCACAGCTCCTCCACCTCGCCATCCCTGCCCACCCGCCTGGGCAAGACCAGTTCGCCCGTATTCACCTGCAATTCCTCCCCATGCCACCGCGCTGTGAGCCGCACCGGGCACAAGCCCTGTCGGTTAGTAGCCGCTGGCCGCAGATACAGCCGTACGCTGATTATCTTCTTGTAGGTAGTAGGGCGTAGCATGCTCTTCGGTTGTGTCCCGGTATTGTTCCCGGTTTGTGTCCCGGTTCACACCCAAAGATAACCGACAACACCCGACTAGCCAACCCCAAAAAGTGCCCCTATAGCCTAGAAACGAAGAATGCCCACCGGTTAGGGTGGGCATTCAAGGTAGTAGCGCTCCCTCCTGGGCTCGAACCAGGGACCCTCTGATTAACAGTCAGATGCTCTAACCGGCTGAGCTAAGGAAGCTTTATATTCCGAAACCGGCGCTTTCGGGCTGCAAAGATAGGGAAGGTGTTTTTCAAAAAACAAGCTTCCATCCATAATTTGCGCGCTTTTTTCAAAAAAAGTCCTTTAGTTTGTGATTGTCAATAAGCTACCATCGAGGTTGGTCGTGTACTGCCGCAGGGAACGGGTAGCGGGGCCCGACGTCACCTGGCCTTGCAGACTGAAGTGCGAGGTACAGCAGCTATCCTGAAAGTAGAGATGTGAGCTGTGGTCGAGGCTAATAGTAGCGCAGGCACTTAGCGGTTGGTAAGGGCAATTGCGCTCAAAGGCCAGGTAGCTGGTAGCATTCTGCCGGACCACGTAGATGCCCTTTACGCCACCGTGCCCATTAGCGCTACCCGGTGGAATAGCTACTACGCCATTATCGAAACGCAGGGCCTTATTTTGCTGGTCGAGCAGGTCAAGCTGCACGTTTACTGGCACATACGGGATGGTAGAGGCTGCATCGGTATTGCTGTTGCAGGCGGCCAGCAGCCCACTGGCTAACAACCCTAGAAGAAGAATGCGCATCACAGAGATAGCTAATAACTGAACTTCTCAACGCACAAAAGCGCCCGGTAGTCTACCGAACGCTTTTTGCGGGAGTGTTTTTACAGAAAGGCTATTTTTTAAACAATGAATTGACGAACGTGTGGCGGTCAAACAGCTGCAGGTCAGTCATCTTCTCCCCAACTCCTATGTAGCGAACCGGAATACTAAACTGGTCGGAAATGCCAATAACCACGCCGCCCTTGGCAGTGCCATCGAGCTTGGTGATGGCCAGGGCCGATACCTCGGTGGCGCGGGTAAATTCCTTGGCCTGCAAAAAAGCGTTCTGGCCGGTGCTGCCATCAAGCACGAGCAATACCTCGTGCGGGGCTTCGGGGATAACCTTTTGCATGACGCGCTTGATTTTACTCAGCTCGTTCATCAGGTTCACTTTGTTGTGCAGGCGGCCAGCAGTGTCGATGATGACCACGTCGGCACCCATCTCTACACCTTTTAGCACGGCATCGTAGGCCACGGCGGCAGGGTCGGTGTTCATACCGTGCGAAATAACGGGCACGCCCACTCGCTGGCCCCACACAATAAGCTGGTCTACGGCCGCCGCCCGGAAAGTATCGGCCGCGCCGAGCACAACTTTCTTGCCCGCCGCATGAAAGCGGTGCGCCAGCTTGCCGATGGTCGTGGTTTTGCCCACGCCATTTACCCCAACTACCATAATGACGAACGGATGGCCTGGGCTATCGGGCCGGTCGAGGATAGCCCGCGAGCCGGTGCGGTCGCCGTGCGCATCGAGCAGGCCCACAATCTCTTCGCGCAAGATGCGGTCGAGCTCGCTGGTGCTCACGTACTTGTCGCGGGCCACACGCTTCTCAATACGGTCGATGACTTTCACGGTGGTATCGATGCCTACATCGGCATGCACGAGCAGCGTTTCGAGGTCGTCGAGCACCGCTTCGTCCACGGTATTTTTACCCACCACGGCCTTGCTCAGCTGGTCGAAGAAGCTGGTTTTCGTCTTCTGCAAGCCTTCGTCGAGAGCCTGCTGCTGCTCTTTATTTTCCTTGTCTTTCTTAAAAAAGTCGAAGAGGCCCATATACCAGAGTTATCATGCTGAGCGGAGCGAAGCACCTTGTCACGTTCGCGCCGGAGGGTGAGGGTAGGATATCTGACGAAAGCAGCCGTGATAAGATGCTTTCCCGACTGACGAACCGAAGGTCGGCGTCAGCCTGACAGAATAGAAATTGGTAAACACGAAAAAAGTCCCACGAAGGTGGGACTTTTTTGCTTCATCTGCGGCTGGGCAGCTTACTTATTGCTGGCCAGTACTTCCTGCACCTTGTCAACTGGTACCATTTCCTCCTTAAAGGTGTAAGCACCGGTCTTCTCCGAGCGCACGGCACGAATTACTTTCGCCCAGTCTTTGCCGGTGGCAGTTTTCAGGGTTGCTACTACTTTCTTAGCCATGACTCAGGTTATTTAATTTCCTTGTGAACAGTCATTTTACGCAGAATCGGGTTGAATTTCTTCAGCTCGATGCGCTCGGGGGTGTTCTTGCGGTTCTTGGTGGTGATGTAGCGCGAGGTGCCCGGCATACCCGAGTTTTTATGCTCGGTGCACTCCATGATAACCTGCACCCGGTTTCCTTTCTTGGCCATCGCGACGGGAGGGGGTTAATTTTTTAATTTAGGACTGCAAAGGTACGGTTTTTTTTCGAAAAACCGCAACGTATTGTCGGCCTGCTTTCTGCCCATCCAGCCCGGTGCGCCTGGCACGAGGGACTTTTTAGCAACAAACCCGAAAAAGATGTCCTTTACAGTACCGAAAGCGGATACTAATACACAATAAAGCCTTGCTCCTTGGCCTTCTTCAAGGTGGCCATGATGCCGTTCTTGTTGATGGTGCGGATGGTCGAAGCAGCAACTTTCAGCGTAACCCAGGCATCTTGCTCAGGAATGTAAAAGCGCTTTTTCTGCAAGTTGGGGTAGAACTTACGCTTGGTCTTGTTGTTGGCGTGCGACACGTTGTTACCTACGCGGGTGCGCTTGCCGGTCAAATCACAAACTCGGGCCATGATATCGAAGGGTTAGATGATGCTATTCCGAAACGGGCCGCAAATATCGGCAAAATTCAGCCAACCACCAAATTAGTGCGTAGGTAAAGCGCGGATACGCTTTGGTCGCCCACCTGCTTAGTGAAAATAATATTGTTTTTTTAAATATATTATATATTCAATATTATTCCGACTTCTTTCTTTCTTTTTGCCAGGGGCAATGGCGGCAGCCGCTGCCGCAGCAGGTGCCCCGGCGCAGGTGGTATTGGGCCGTAAACACCAGGTAGCCTTCGGGCGTGTAGTAAAAGTCGCCGGGCTGCAAGGGCTGGGGCCGGGCGTTAGCGGGCATCGGGCAAGGCGGCGATGCACTCGATTTCAACCAGCGCGTCGAGGGGCAGGCGCGATACCTCGACGGTAGTGCGGGCCGGGCGATGCGCGCCGAAAACATCGGCGTACACCGTATTCATGCGGGAAAAATCGGCGAAATTTTTCAGAAACACCGTCGTTTTCACGATGTTGGCCAGGTGCAGGCCGCGGCTCGATAATACGGTATGCAGGTTGGCGAGCACCTGACGGGTTTGCTCCTCAATAGTAGTGGCCTCGATGCGCATGGTGGCGGGCACGAGGGGCGTCTGGCCCGAGCAGAAGACAAAGCCGCCCGCTACAATGGCCTGGGCATAAGGACCCACGGCCTGAGGGGCATCGGGGTGGTGCAGGGTTTCCATAGGCCGCAAAGGTAGCCGAAGCCCGGCGGCGGGCCGAAAAAGCCGCTGCTTTGTTTGTAATTTTGAGCGACCCGACAGTCTTCTCTCCCACCCTTTTAGCCGCCTTTTCCTTATGCAGTCGACCACCGATAACACGCTGACCAGTTCGCGCGCCGAAGAGCTTATGCAGCTCGAAGACCAGTACGGGGCGCATAACTACCATCCGCTGCCCGTGGTGCTAAGCCGGGGCCAGGGCGTGCAGCTCTGGGATGTGGCGGGCAAGCAGTACTTCGACTTCCTTTCCGCGTATTCGGCCGTAAACCAGGGCCATTGCCACCCGCGCATTATCGGGGCGCTCACCGAGCAGGCGCAGAAGCTGACGCTGACTTCGCGGGCATTTTTCAACGACCGGCTGGGCGCGGCCGAAAAGCAGCTTTGCGAGCTGTTTGGCTACGAGAAAGCGTTGCTGATGAACTCGGGAGCGGAAGCCGTGGAAACGGCGCTTAAGCTGGCCCGCAAGTGGGGCTACCAGGAAAAGGGCATCGCGCCCAACCAGGCGCGCATTGTGGTGGCCGAGCACAACTTCCATGGGCGCACTACGGGCATTATTTCGTTCAGCACCGACGGCGACAGTACGGGCGGCTTCGGGCCTTTTGTGCCGGGCTACCAGGTGGTGCCATTTGATGATAGCGAGGCGCTGGCCGAGGCACTGAAAGACCCGCACGTCTGCGGCTTTTTGATTGAGCCCATTCAGGGTGAGGCGGGCGTGGTAGTGCCCCACGAGGGCTACCTGAAACGAGCCGCCGAGCTGTGCCGCGAGCACAACGTGCTACTCATCACCGACGAGATTCAGACCGGCCTGGGCCGCACCGGCAAGCTATTGGCTACGGACTACGAAGAAGTGCGCGGCGATATTCTTATTCTGGGCAAAGCCCTGAGCGGCGGCGTGCTGCCGGTATCGGCGGTGCTGGCCGATGATGCGATAATGCTCACCATTCAGCCGGGGCAGCACGGCTCCACGTTTGGCGGCAACCCGCTGGCCTGCGCCGTGATGCAGGCCGCGCTCGACGTGCTGCTCGACGAAAAGCTGGCCGACAATGCCTATCGCCTGGGCGAAATTTTTCGCCAGCAGATGCGGGCCGTGCAGCAGCGCCGGCCCGACGTGGTGGAGCTGGTGCGCGGTCGGGGCCTGCTCAACGCGGTGGTTATCCGGCCCGCCGCCGATGGCCGCACCGCCTGGGACGTGTGCGTCAGCCTCATGGAGCACGGCCTGCTGGCCAAGCCCACGCACGGCGACATTATCCGCTTTGCGCCGCCGCTGGTGATTACGGAAAGCGAATTGCGCAAAGCCTGTGGCATTATTGAGGCAGTACTTATGGCCTTCTAAGCGCAAGGTTTCGCGAGGCTTGAGATGCCTGGCTGACTAGTCCTTTGCGAAACCTTTGTTGACCTCGTGAAACCTTGCGCTTATGCTTTCTTACTGGGAACACCAGTCTTTTTTCGGGCCGGCCGATGTGGTCATTATCGGGGCGGGGCTGGTGGGCCTTACGGCGGCGCTTTATTTGAAGCAGCAGCGGCCTGGCTGGCGGGTGGTGGTGCTGGAGCGTGGGCTGCTACCCAGCGGAGCTTCGACCAAAAACGCCGGCTTTGCCTGCTTTGGGTCGGTTTCGGAGCTAATCGAGCAGGAAAAACGCGGCGACCTGCAAGCCGTGGTGGCCGCCCGCTACGCGGGACTGGCCCGCCTGCGCGAGCTGCTGGGCGACGCCACCCTGGATTACCAGCCCGTGGGCGGCTACGAGCTGTTTCGCCACCAGGAAGCCGCCCTGGCCGCCGAATGCCGGGCTAAAATCGGGTATTTCAACGAGCTGCTGCGGCCGGTAGTGGGCCCCGCTTGCACTTTCCGCGATGCCAGCGACGAAGCGGGCCGCTTTGGCTTCGGCGGCGTAAGCGCATTGCTGAAAAATGAGCACGAAGGCAGCCTCGACGCGGGCCGCATGATGCGCGCCCTGCTGGCCCGCGCCTGGGCCGCCGACGTGCCCGTGCTCACGGGCTGTGATGTAGCAGCCCTGGAAACTGTGGGCACGGGGCAGCTGGTGCACCTGGCGGCCGGCCCCGCCGTGCAGGCCAGCCAGGTGCTGCTGGCGACTAATGCGTTTGCTGCCGAGCTGCTGCCCGAGCTGGCCGTGACGCCCGGCCGCGGGCAGGTGCTCGTGACCGAGCCGCTGCCCGACGTGGCACTGCCTGGCACCTTTCACTACGACCACGGCTATGCCTACTTCCGCCAGCTGCCCGACCACCGTATTCTGCTCGGCGGCGGGCGCAACCTCGACTTTGCGACCGAAGCCACTACTGCACCAGGCCTCACAGCTCCCGTGCAGCAGTACCTGGAGAATCTGCTGCACGAGGTCATCGTGCCGGGTCGGCGGCCCCGCATCGACTACCGCTGGAGCGGGGTCATGGGCTTTGGCCCGGCCCTGGCCCCACTTATCGACTGGGTGCGGCCCGGCGTGCTGGCCGCCGTGCGCTGCAACGGCATGGGCGTGGCCCTGGGCGCCGGAGTTGGCTATGCTGCCGCCGTTAAACTGGCCGGGGCGTAGCGGAAAGCGCCCGGTATCCGTAGAGTAGACTCCGCGTCTTTCTTTTGACTTTTTCCTATGCCTTTTGCTACGCGCTTTCGCCTGGTTCGCTCCTATTCGCTTGCGCTCGTGCTGGCAATTGCCGGCCTGGCCAGCAGCTGCCAGAGCAGCCGACCCAGCTTCTCATTTCAGCCGGTACCGAGCCAGACGGTAGTGGCCAGCCCCGTATCGGTCCCGGTCGGCCCGACCAGCGAGCCGGCGCCGGAAGCTGCGCCAGTGCTTACCACTACCGCGCACCATATGTCCGCGTCGGCTCGCCCACTGCGCCGCGCCGCGCCGGAGGCCCCGCTCCGGCACCTGGCGGCAGTAGTCACCGGACATCAGCTGATGCCTCGCCCTGGCCGCAAGCCTACCACTGAAGGAGCGGCCGAAAGCGGGCTGGGCCGCGTGGCGCTATTTTTTATCGGGGTAATAGCGGTGGTGCTGGCCGGTCTGGCCGCGCTGGTAAACCTGATTTTCAGCGTCGGCTTCTTTACCGCGCTGGGCTACACAGCGGCAGGGCTGGTCGTGCTGGCGCTACTGTACTTGTTAGTAAGTGGCAAAAAGAAAAAGACGTGATATAATATAGAATTTACCCTATTTTTATGAAATAAAGCCCAAGCTTATTCTGGAAAGCCGTTATTTTGCGGCTTAGCGGGCACACAAATAACCCGGCCGCTTGTTGTCTTTGCTATGATTCCAACTCACCGCCCCCGCCGCAACCGTAAGTCGCAGGTTATCCGCGATATGGTGCAGGAAACCCGCCTTACCGCCCACGATTTTATCTACCCGGTTTTTATAGTTGAAGGCCAGAACCAGCGCCTCGAAGTGAAGTCGATGCCCGGCGTGTATCGCTACTCGGCCGACCGTATTATCGACGAGATTGGCGCGGCCGTGGAGCTGGGCATCAACGCTTTTGCGCCTTTTCCGGGCCTCAACGACGCCCTGAAAGACCCGCTGGCCCGCGAATCGGCCAACATGGACGGACTGTACCTGAAAACAGTGGCCGATATCAAGCGGCAGTTTCCCGACGTAGTACTTATGACCGATGTGGCCATGGACCCCTACTCGTCGGATGGTCACGATGGCGTGGTAAACCAGGAAACCGGCGAAATCCTGAACGATGCCTCGCTCGAAGTGCTGGGGCAGATGGCGCTGGCCCAGGCCCGCGCCGGGGCCGATATTATCGGGCCGTCGGACATGATGGACGGCCGCGTGGCCTGGATACGCGACGTGCTCGACCGCAACGCGTTTCAGCACGTCAGCATTATGAGCTACACGGCCAAGTACGCCTCGGCGTTCTACGGCCCATTCCGCGATGCGCTCGACTCGGCGCCCAAAAAAGGCGACAAGAAAAGCTACCAGATGAACCCCGCCAACCGTCTCGAAGCCCAGCGCGAGCTACAGCTCGACGAAGCCGAAGGCGCTGACATGGTGATGATTAAGCCCGCCCTAAGCTACCTCGACATCATTCGGGAGGTGAAGAACAACACCAACCTGCCCGTGACGGCCTACAACGTGAGCGGCGAGTACGCCCTCATCAAGGCCGCTGCCCAGCAGGGCTGGGTCGATGGCGAAAAGACCATGATGGAAGTGCTGCTGAGCATCAAGCGCGCCGGGGCCGATGCCATCCTGACGTATTTTGCCAAGGAAGCGGCCGAAGTGCTACGGCGGGGTTAGCGTGATGAGCAGTGGACGCCTCCGTATTTGCTTGATTATAAGCCCCGCGCTACTGCTCGTTTCCCAGCCTGCACTGGCGCAAAAAAAGCGGCCGCCCACTCCGGTGCCGAATCCTTACGCGGCCGTTGACCGGAAAATGGCCGCGCTGCCTGATTCCACTACGCGCAGCGTGGCCAGCTTGGCTCGCTACATCAACGCAACCTTTACCACGGAAGACGATAAGGCGCGGGCGGCCTTTGGGTGGGTCGCCCGGTCTATTCGCTACGATGTGGCCAACCGCTATAACTTCTTCTATGCCCAGGTGCCGGCCGACTTGGTGCATGAAACTCTTGCTCAACGAGTTGGCGTTTGCACGAATTATGCGGAGCTGTACTGTACCCTGACCAAAGCCAGCGGCCTAAGCAGCTACGTAATAACGGGCGGCACCAAGCACCGCGACGGTACGCCGGCGGCCATCGGCCACGCCTGGTGCGCTACCCGCCTGCACGGCCAGTGGTACCTGATGGACCCTACCTGGGCGGCGGGCTACGTAGTGGAAGAAACCTTTGTACCCCGCCTGGACAATAGCTTTTACAAGGTTAGTCCGGCCGTGCTGATTCGCACGCACCTGCCCTTCGACCCCATGTGGCAACTGCTGACCACTCCTTACACGGCCCAGCAGTTTCAACAGGGTAAAGCGCCGAGCGTAGCTGCGCAGCCGCCCTTCAGCTTTGCCGACTCAGTAGCGGCCTACGAACAGCAGGATTTGCCGACGCAGCTCCGAGCTACCCGGCGGCGGGTGGAGCGGAATGGGGTGAAGAACGATTTGACCTTCAATCAGGTGCTGCACCTTAAGCAGCAGGAAGACAACTACTTTATCTCCCGTTACAACGAAGCCCTGGAGGCGGCCAATGCTGGCAACGAGAAGCTGAATACGTTCATTAGCTACTTCAACCGGCAGTTTCAGCCGCCCCGGCCCGATGCGGAGTTGGCCTCGCTGCTGCTGCCCGCACAGGCCGATTTTATGCACGCCCGCGCGCTGCTTGCCAGCCTGGGCAGCCCCTTGCCCGAAGTCATTCGTCAGGCGCGCAGTGGCCAGTTGCTGGATTTCGTGCAGCAGTGCGAAAGTCGGCTCCAGGAAAGCCAGGCCTTTGTGGCCAAGTACTTGCAAACGCGCAAGCTGTTTCGCCCGCTGCTATTTCGGGGAAGCGGCGGCGAATACCTGACGCGCTAAGGCGCGCCACGACGCCAACCCCTGCAACTTATTACCCATGACAACTGACCTGACTACCCGCCGCGCTACGACGGCCGACCTGCCGGCCATCGTAGCGCTGGTGCGCGCCGTGGTACCGCTGATGAATGCCAGCGGCAACTTTCAGTGGACCACCGACTACCCCAACGAAGGCGTTTTCCGTCGGGATATTGAGCAGCAGCACCTGTGGGTGGCCGAGCGCCTGGGCGAAATCGAAGGCGTAGCCGCCCTTACCCAGGACAAGGACCCTGAATATGCCGATGCGGACTGGGATGCGAACGAGCCGGCCCTCGTGACGCACCGCCTGGCCGTGCTGCCCGCAGCGCAAGGCCGGGGCGTGGCCGCCGCGCTGCTGCGCCAGGCCGAGCACGAAGCCAGCCAATTAGGCCTACGCACCCTGCGCGTCGATACCAATTCGGAAAACGCGGCTACGCAGCGGCTTTTCCCGAAGCTGGGGTATCGGTTTGCAGGCGAGATACAGCTGGCATTTCGGCCGGGGCTGCGGTTTTTCTGCTACGAAAAGCGGCTGGGGTAATGGGGCGGACTACAGTCGGTCAGTGAGCTGAAAATCGGCCGCCAGCAGGTCGGTAAGGGTCTGGTCGATGACTACTCCGGCGAGCGGGTCTTTTTCAACGGGCCAGTTGGACTTATAATAGACCACCGATTGGGTTTGCGCATCGTAGATAAACACCCCAACGCGGGTAGCAGACTGCGCCACAATGGGCGTCAGCACACCCAGGCTTAACAACGCAATTCCCAGCCCTTTAGCCAATTGACCGCGATAATTGCTGGCCGTGCGCGTGTAGCCGGCTACGTAGCTCAGCAGGCAGTAGCCGCTGCCGGCGGGCCAGCAGCAGGGTATCGAGCCAGGGTACGGGCATAGCCAACGGGCGCTTGCGGGCGTGTTCCAGTATCACCACGGCCCTGACGGTTAACAGGGCTGCCGCTTGCTGGCGGGCCGTATCGGGCAGGGGCAGCGGGCCTACGAGGCGCAGCTTTTCCTCGTGGCGCAACAGGGCCTGCCGCAGGGCATCGCTGGCATCGGCCGAGGCGGCGGGGTCATAGGCCGCCTGGTTGCCCTGGCTGATGCTACGCACGATGCCTACGGGCGGCAGATACACCATCTCATGGATGTCGGCCACCCGAAAGCCGGACGAGGCCTTATACGAAAAAGCACTGACTGCCAAGGCCCCGGCCAAGAGCAGCCCCCCGAAGTAGGCACGCATCGCAGAGAGTTTACGTAGTGATAACTGTGCGGGAAGTTAGCCACCCAACCGGCGTCTTTAAGAAGTAGCGCGTTGAAACGGCCACTTCCCGGCACGCCGGCTCCATAGCAAAAATGCTATACTCCCCAGCGCCATCATGCCCACGGCGGCCAGCTGAAAATACAGCTTGAAATGCACCCCGCCCCAGCTTACCTCGGCCGGCGCAATACCCACGAACACCGTCAGCCACACCAGGATAACGACGATGACGGGCAAGGGATAGAGCGGCATTTTGAAAGGCAGCGACGCTGTACCGCGCCGGCGGCGCAGCAGCACCAGCCCCACGGCCTGCCCCACAAACTGCACCAGAATGCGCATGGCCAGAATGGCCGAAATAACCTCGCCCAGCCGGAACAGCAGGCTGAATACGAAGCCCACGCCGCCCAGCAGCAGCAGCGACACGTAGGGAAACTGCTTGGTGGGGTGCAGCTTGCCAAAAACCGGCAGAAACTCGCCATCGGCCGCCGCCGCGTAGGGAATGCGCGAGTAGCCCAGCAGCACCGCAAACAGTGAGGCAAATGCCACCAGCAGCACCAGCGCGGTGGCTGCCTGCGCCGCAGCCGGCCCGTAGAGCCGCTCCATAAACACGCTGATAATGAACTGTGACTTGTCGCCCGCCCCAGCCTGCCAGGTCTGTACTTCCTGCCACGGAATAACGGTACCCACGCTCCAGTTGAGCAGTAGATACAGCGCTGCGATGCCCAGAATACTCAGAAAGATGCTGCGCGGAATGACGCGCTCCGGGCCTTTGATTTCGGCGCCCAGGTGGCACACATTGTAATAGCCCAAGTAAGAATAGACGGTTTTAACGGCCGCCTGGCCCATTGCCACCGAAATGAGCAGCCCCGGCAGCCTGCCCACGCCCCGGCCGGCAGCCAGGCCACCGGGTGGTTGGCGTGGGTGAGGCCGCCGAAAATCAGCCAGCCCATGAGGCCCAGCACGCCCACCCACAGCGCCACGCCCAGCTTGCCAATATCCTCAATACGGCGGTAGAGCAGCGCAATCAGCAACAACACGACCGAGCCGGCTACCAGCTTGGGCTGCCACCACAGCGGCAGCGGCACGAGGTAGCTGAAGTACTGGGCAAAGCCAATGGCCCCCGACGCCAGCACCAGTGGCGACTGAATAAGCGTTTGCCAGACGTAGAGAAACGACATGTAGCGCCCCCACTTCTGCTCGCCGTAGGCCAGCTTGAGGAAGCGGTACGAGCCGCCCGCCTCGGGGTAAGCCGCGCCCAGCTCGCTCCAGATGAGGCCATCGACGGCGGCCAGCGCCGCGCCTACCAGCCAGGCCAGCAGGAAATTAGGCCCCATAAACCCCATGACAAGCGGCAGGGTCACGAAGGGGCCGATGCCCACCATGTCAATCATGTTGAGGGCGGTGGCCTGAACCAGGCCCAGGCGGCGCTGCAGAGTCGGTTGCGACATTTATGTAGCTGTCAATTGATGGCAGTTAGCGGTTAGCTACAGGCCCTACCGGGCAAAGCTAGCAGCTAACCGCCATCAGCTGACTGCTGGCAAGCTACCGCACGCCTAGCGGCTTGGTGACCGGCGCCAGTCCCTCGGCCAGCTTCAGCAGGCGCACCAGCTCGGCACGGTAGCCATCGGGGTCGGGGCCGCGGCCGGCTTCGGCCAGGTGGATGGCCGTGGCCCAGGTGGTAGCTCCGCTCTGCTCACTCTGGCGCAGCAGCAGGCCAAACTCGGCCACCGCGGCCGCAAACTGCTGGTCGGCCGAGGCTTGCCCGACGGGCGTGGCTGCCCCGGCCAGCGGTTGGGCCAATAGCTTACTTTTCAAGCCTTGCGGCTCCTTGTAGCGCAGCTTCACGGTAAGCACCTCGGCGGCAGGGCTGGCGGGCGTAGTCGGGGCCGGCGGCTGATATTTCAGCCCATCGACCAGCGGGCTGGCCGAGCCCACGGGCACCAGTTCGTAAAGGGCCGTGACGGTGTGGCCCGCCCCCAGCTCCCCGGCATCTTTGCGGTCGTTATTGAAGTCCTCATTAGCCAGCAGGCGGTTTTCGTAGCCGATGAGGCGGTAGCTGGCTACCCGCGCGGGGTTGAACTCAACTTGAAGCTTCACATCTTTCGCCACCGTGAAGAGCGTGCCGCCAAACTGAGCCACCAAAGTGCGGCGAGCCTCGTCGAGGTTGTCGAGGTAGGCATAGTTGCCGTTGCCTTTGTCGGCTAGCAGCTCCATGCGGCTGTCGCGCAGGTTGCCGCGCCCCACCCCTAGCACAGTCAGAAACACACCGGTTTCGCGCTGCTCCACAATAAGTTGCTCCATAGCCGCCTCGGAGCTTTCACCTACGTTGAAGTCGCCATCGGTGGCCAGGATGACGCGGTTATTGCTTTCTTTCTGAAAGCTTTGCTGCGCCACTGCGTAAGCCAGCCGCAGGCCCGCGCCGCCCGCCGTAGACCCGCCCGCCTGCAAGCGGTCGATGGCCTCCAAAATATCGGCCTGCCGGCTGCCGGCCGTGGGCGGCAGCACCAGGCCGGCAGCTCCGGCATAGGCCACCAGCGCCACGTGGTCCTGAGGCCGCAGCTGGCGGACCAGCAGTTTCAGCCCGGCCTGCACCAGTGGCAGCCGGTCGGGCTCGTCCATCGACCCCGATACATCGACCAGAAATACCAGGTTGGCGGGCGGCAGGCTGGCCGTTTCCATTTTTTTGGCCTGAATACCGATGCGAGCCAGCTGGTGACCGGCAGCCCAGGGGCATTCGCTCAGCTCGGCGCTGATGCGCACCGGGTCGGGGCTGGCGGCGGCCGGCGCGGGCAGCTGGTAGTGGAAGTAATTGAGCATTTCTTCCACCCGCACCGCGTCGCGGGGCGGCAGCTGGCCTTCGTTCAGGAAGCGCCGCACGTTGGTGTAGCTGGCGTTGTCCACGTCGAGGCTAAAGCTGCTCAGCGGCTCTTTGCCTACCGACAGGAATTTGTTTTCCTCTACCCTGGCGTAGGTATCGCCCGCGCCGGCTTCGGGGCGGGCAGGCAGCACTGCCTGGTCATAGGCGACTACAGGTGGTGCGAAGCGGGCGGTCTTGCGCGGGTTAGATGCGGCGCCCCGGATTTGCACGCCGGCTGCCCGGCCCTGTAAGGCTTGGGGCACGGCTGATACAGTGGCCACGCTGCCCGTCACGCTTTGCTTTTGGGCAGCTCCATACCCAATTACCACCACCTCATTCAGCGACTTCTGGTCTTCTGGCAGCACTACGTTCAGCGGCTTGCCATCGGTGGACACGGGCTTTTCCTGCGTCACGTAGCCCACGAAGCTGAATACCAGCTTGCCTTTACCGGGCACGCCGGCCAGCATATACTGCCCGTTTTGGTCGGTACTCGTGCCCAGGGCAGTGCCTTTCACCAGCACCGTTACGCCGGGCAGGCCCGCGCCTTTGACATCCGTGACGCGCCCGCTGACGGTGCACGTGGCAGCCGTGGCTAAGACGGGAGCGCCTGTTTGCTGAGCCGCCGATACAAGTGCCGGCCCCAAGGCCAGCAGCAGCGGTAAAATCATTTTTTTCATGAGGTGGAGCAGGTTTGGTGAAACACTACCCACCCGATGCCGGGGTAGTCGAATTGCACACCAGGCTCGCCTCACTTTCCGCGCTTTGCCCTAAGAGTCAGGTTGCCCGCCCGCCACACGGCCCACATCAGCAGTGGCTGCAGCGGCAGACGGGCCCACGCCAGCCAGGCCGGAATATGCAATTTTTCGAATATTGTTAGCATATACACATTGGCCGGAAACACCGCCACCAGCAGCGCCAGCAGGCCCCACGCGGCGAGGCGCCGGGTGGCGGGCAGCAGCAAGCCCAGACCGCCGGCTACTTCGGCCGCGCCGCTGAGCAGCACCAGCAGCCGGGGCGCGGGCAGGGCCGGCGGCATAATGCGCAGGTAGGTTTCGGGCCGGATGAAGTGCAACAGGCCCGCGCCCACAAACAATAGCGCCAAGCCGTAGCGCAGCCAGCGCCGGCCGGCGGGCTCCTTCACCGCTGCCACGCTAGCGGCGGCCGGCGCGCAGGGCCGCCAGGCCGGCATCGAGGAAGCGCACGAAATTGTCGGGGTCGTAGTTGGCGCCCTGCGGGGTGGCCAGCACGCGCTCGGTAGCAGGGTCGAGCTGCACGTAGAAGGGCTGCGAGTTGGCGTTGTAGCGGCTGGCCTGGAACTCGCTCCACTTGTTGCCGATGGTGCGAATGGTTTTGCCACCACGGACTTTCGACTCTACCTGCTCGTTGGCGGGCAGCTCGGTTTTGTCGTCTACGTAAAGCTGCACCAGCACGAAGTCGTTTCGCAGGCGCTGGAGCACGCGCGGGTCGGGCCACACGGTGGCTTCCATCTTGCGGCAATTGACGCAGGCGTTGCCGGTGAAGTCGATGAGAATCGGCTTATTGACCTTCTGGGCGTAGGCGCGGGCCTCGTCGTAGTCGAAGTACGCATCGAGACCCAGCGGCGCGCGAAACAGGTTGCCGTACTTGTGCTGCGCGTGGGGCGCGGCGGCCGGACCAGCGCCACCGCCGCCCAGGGTAGGCGTGTAGAGGTCAAAATCCTGGGTGTGCTGCGGGGGCAGGAAGCCTGCTACGGCTTGCAGCGGTGCGCCCCACAAGCCAGGCACCAGATAAGTGGTAAAGGCCAGAACGATAATGGCCAGAAAAAGCCGGGGCAGCGACACATATTCCAGCGGGCTGTCGTGCGAGAACCGGATTTTACCCAGCAGGTAGAAGCCCAGCAGCGCGAAGATGATAATCCAGAGCGAGAGAAAGACCTCGCGGTCGAACCACTGCCAGTGGTAGGCCAGGTCCACGTTGGAAAGGAATTTCAGGGCCAGCGCCAGCTCCAGGAAGCCCAGTACCACCTTCACCGAATTCAGCCAGCCGCCCGACTTAGGCAAAGATTTGAGCAGCGCCGGAAACGCGGCAAACACCGTGAACGGCAGCGCCAGCGCCAGCGAGAAGCCAAACATGCCCAGCGCCGGCGACAGCAAATGCCCCGTGCTGGCCGCCTGCACCAACAAGGTGCCGATGATGGGCCCGGTGCACGAAAACGACACCAGCGCCAGCGTAGCCGCCATAAAGAAGATGCCCACCAGGCCGCCCTTGTCGGCCTGGGTGTCGGTTTTGGCAATCCAGGAATTGGGTAAGGTCAACTCGAACGCGCCCAGAAATGAGGCCGCGAATACCACCAGCAAGGCGAAAAACACCAGATTAAACACCCCGTTGGTGGCCAGACTGTTGAGCGCATCGGCCCCGAACACAACGGTTACCAGCAAGCCAAGCGCCACATAGATAACAATGATACTCAGGCCATAAAACGCCGCCCGGCCCACCGAGCCGGCCTTCGAATACTCACCCTTGGTGAAGTAGCTGACCGTGAATGGCAGCAACGGGAAGATGCACGGCATGAGCAGCGCTGCCAGCCCGCCTACAAAGCCCGCCAAAAAAATGGCCCATAGCGACTGCTCAGTCGCTGGTGCGGATACTGCCTGTGCCGTGGCCGCGGCCACGGCCGGCTTACTGGCCGCTACTGCCGAGTCGGCCGCTGCGGCGGGGGCCAGCGTCGGCGCCGTGCCAGCGTCGGGCCGGAAGGCAACCGTATCGGCCGGCTTCGTAGCGGCAGGGGCAGGCGTAGCTAGGGGGGTAGAAGCCACTTTCGGGGTCGTTTTGGCGGCCGACGCGGGCAGCGGAGCGGACTGGGCGGCCGCGGCCGGCGCGGCAGCCCCTTTCACGGCCACGCTGAAGTCAAGGTCGTCGGGCGGCAGGCACTTCTCGTCGTTACACACCATGAAGGTGACAGTGCCCTTCACGGTAGATTTGACGGCTTTGAGGCGGATTTTCTGGCTGAACACGGCCCGCTTGGGGAAGTAGGCGATGTTCATGTTAAACGCCTTTTCAAATGCCTTCACCGGCTCGGGGCTTTCCGCTACCTTACCCACCAGCTCGTAGTCGGCCGAAGGCCCAAACTTGAAGCTCGTAGGCTCGGGGCCTCCTTCCTCGATAAACTGCGAGTAGATGTGCCAGTTACCGGCGATGGTGGCCGTGGCTGTAAAGGTGACTAAGCCGGTTTTATCGGCTGGGGAAGCGGCAAACTTCCAGGTTACGGGCCGCTCAATCTGGGCCTGCGCCACCTGGGCGCACAGCAGCACCAGCGCCAGCAGCCAGCCCAGCCGCCCGGCCGCAGCGCGGCGAAAAACAAATTCTACCATAGATAGCAGCCGCCCGCGGGCCGGCAAGAAAGTACGAAGCCGCAAAGGTCGGGCGCGGTGGCCTCAGTAACAGCACCAACGGGCCGGCAGTTTGCGGCGTCACTTTTCCGGCGGCCACGCCTAGCGGCCGAAATCGTCCTGCACGCGCACAATATCATCCTCATCCGATGGCCGGGCAGCGTCGGTGTGTTGCCAGATTTCGGCAATCACGCCCCAGCCCGCCAGGCCCACCAAGCGGTGGCGCTCGCCCTGCTTCAAAATAACGCGCTCGCCGGGTTGGTACGATTTCACTTCCGTCTGCTCGTCGGTATCGCTGATGGCCACGCCCACCGGGCCTTCCACCACCTGCCAGATTTCGGCGCGGCGGTGATGGTACTGCCAGCTCAGGCGCTGGTGCGGCGCCACGAGCAGCACCTTGGGGCTAAGCTGGCCCGAAATACGCAGCTTCGCCACGTCCAGACCATTGAAATATCTATCGGCAAACAGCTGCGCCTGGCTTTCATCGAGTACGAAGAATCCTCCCCAGGGGCGGGTCGGGTCCTGGCGCTCCACGCGCAAGCCCTGCGCCTGAAACCGCGCCATGATTTCGTGAAAAAACTGTTGCTTCTGAGCGTCAGGGGTCATTATATAGATTATTTCTACTGTTTTTAAGCGGCCGCTGGCTTTGCCGCTTACCCGGGAGCCCGGCCCGCGCAAAGCTAGGAAGAGAGTGAGACTGAAAATGAAAGCCGGCCAGCCGGGATGGTTGCCTTGCACGATAAGCGCAATTTTTACCTGCCGGCGGCGCTAGTAGCCAAACCACCGCCGGCTGGCCCCAGCCGTTTTACCTTTGTTCCAAGTCTATGATTCTTCGCGCCGAGCACCTCGTCAAGCAATACAAAGCCCGCACTGTCGTCAACGACATGTCGCTCACCGTGGAGCAGGGCGAAATAGTGGGGCTGCTGGGCCCCAATGGCGCGGGCAAAACCACCTGCTTTTACATGATGGTGGGCATGGTAAAGCCCAATGGCGGCCGCATCTTTCTCGACGATGAGGAGGTAACCCGCCTGCCCATTTACCAGCGGGCCCGGCGCGGCATGGGCTACCTGGCCCAGGAAGCCAGCGTATTTCGCGACCTGAGCGTGGAGGAGAATATCCTCTCAGTGCTCGAAATGACGGATATGCCCAAGCCCGCCCAGCGCGACAAGGTGGAGCAGCTACTCGAAGAATTCAGTCTGGGCCACGTGCGCAAAAACCTGGGCAAAGTGCTGAGCGGCGGTGAGCGCCGCCGCACCGAGATAGCCCGCGCCCTGGCCGTGAGCCCCAAATTTGTGCTGCTCGACGAGCCCTTTGCCGGGGTAGACCCGATTGCCACCGAAGAAATTCAGGGCATCGTGGCCCGGCTTAAAAACCAAAATATCGGCGTGCTCATTACCGACCACGATGTGCACAAAACCCTCGAAATTGTGGACCGCGCTTACCTGCTCTTCGAGGGCAAGCTGCTGAAAGCCGGTACCGCCGAAGAGCTGGCCGCCGACGAAACCGTGCGCCGCGTGTACCTGGGCCGCGACTTTGAGCTGAAAAAGCGTAAGACGTTTGAATAAGTGAGCAGGAAAGTGACGGAGGTAAATAAAGCGCTTGCCAGAACCACCGTTTTTCCCTTAATTATAATCTAGTAAGAAGTGCTCGACCAGCTACTTGCCCGCGCCGTTCAGCTTGGCAGCCTGCCCCGGCTGGCGCGGGTGCGGCACGAGCCGCTGGCCCGGCAGGCGGCCGTGCTGCGCTACCTGCTGGGCCGGGCGCAGGGCACGGCCTGGGGCCAACGCTACGGCTACGCGGCTAGTCTGAGCGCCCGCGAGTTTGCCCGGCGCGTGCCGGTGAGTACCTACGAGCAGCTCTACCCCGAAATCGAGAAGATACTACGCGGCCAGCCCGATGTGCTGTGGCCGGGCCCGGCCCCGCGCTGGCAAGCCCGCAGCAGCGGCACTACCAACGCCCGCAGCAAGTACCTGCCCGTAACGAGCGAGGCGTTGCACTACAACCACTACCGCGCCGGGCGCGACATGCTGGCTCTTTCGACCCAGCTCTACCCCACCCAGCGCCTGCTGCAAGGCAAAACGCTGAGTCTGGGGGGCAGCCTGGAAGCCAGCCCGTTTGGCGCCGCCCAGGCCGGCGATGTATCGGCCCTCGTGATGCAGAGCCTGCCCGGCTGGGCCCAAACCCTGCGCACGCCCCCTTTACCGCTGGCCCTGCTCGAGGAGTGGGAAGACAAGATTGAGCGCATTGCCCGGCACGTGCTGCGCCAGGATGTGCGCGTGCTGGCCGGCGTGCCCACCTGGATGCTCGTGCTGCTGCGCCGCGTGCTGGCCCTGGCCGGGGCCGCCGACCTACGCGAGGTGTGGCCGCGCCTGAGTTTGTTTCTGCACGGCGCGGTGGCCTTTGGGCCCTACCGTGGGCTATTTGAGCAGCTGGTGCCGGGCGGGCAGCTCCACTATCTCGAAATCTACAACGCGTCGGAAGGCTACTTTGCCTTGCAGGACGAGCCCGGCAGCCCCGACCTGCTGCTACTGCTCGACCACGGCATTTACTACGAGTTTTTGCCGGCCGAGCAGTACGACAGCCCCGACCCGCGCCCGATACCGCTCGAAGACGTGACCATCGGGCCAAGCTACGCGCTGGTTATCAGCACGAACGCCGGGCTGTGGCGCTACCTGGTGGGCGATACCGTGCGCTTTACCTCGCTGCGGCCCTACCGGGTACGCATTACGGGCCGTACGAAGCACTTTCTCAATGCGTTTGGGGAAGAAGTAGTGGTCGAGAATGCCGAGGCGGCCATTGCGGCGGCGGCGCATGCTACGGGGTGCGCCGTGCGCGACTTCACGGCCGCGCCGGTGTATTTTGAGGCTGGCCCCGGCACCTCGCGCGGGGGCCACGAGTGGGCGGTTGAGCTAACTGGCCCGCCGCCCGCCGATGCCGCCCGCTTCGGGCAGCTGTTGGATGAGGAGCTGCGCCGCCTCAACTCCGACTATGACGCCAAGCGCCACCGCGATTTGGCGCTGGCTCCTCCCCACGTACACTTTGTGCCGGCGGGCACCTTCGAAAGCTGGCTGCGCGGCCGGGGCCGCCTCGGTGGCCAGCGCAAAGTGCCGCGCCTGGCCAACTCGCGGCAGGTGCTGGAAGAGGTTCTCTCGCTCATGCCTGCTGGGCCGACAGGGAACGACTTACAGCAATAAAGTCCGCTACCTGCCTTCGGGCTACTGTGCCGTAGCTTGGCCAGCAAACCCCGGCGGCCGGGCAGACCCCTGCCGAGCTGCGGCCGCAGACTGCCCACCTCAACGCCGAGATGTTGGCCGCTTTCAACGCCTACAACGCCCTCATTATCATTGGCTGACCACGCCCGGCCCGGAACTTTACCACGACAAAGGCGGGCGGGCTATGCCCAAACGGAGCAAGGCTTCGAAGTCATTGCCGCCTCTCCTTTAGGGAATTAATATCTGGTTGAGCCTCAATAAATGGCGTTACTATATTTGTGCTAAATGTTAAGCGGTGAAGCATTTTAAAGGTGGATTATTATAAAATTTCTAATTTGATGCGCGATATATACATATTAACAAAGTTAATTTTTCATTGCCTATCTATACTCATCCTACCTGCCATAGGCTGTTTCACGGCCCACGCGCAACCTACCACTAGCTGCGACTTATTCACGCTTGAGTCCCCGTCCCCCAGCTTCCGAGGATTATACGCTAGTCATACCAGTGTTAGTGAACATTTTGCCATTGTGGGCGCCGAAGTGGGTGCCTCACAGACCGGGCCTGGTAAGGCCTACATCTACGAATACACCGGTGGGAACTGGGTGCTTCGCCAAACGCTGACTGCTCCGGTTCCCAAGCCTGGCGATACATTCGGGGCGCAGGTGTTTATTGATGAGAATACGGCGTTGGTTGCGGATATAAATTTCCTGCTGCCCGGCGCGCCCGGCACAAGCCGGGGGGCAGTCTACGTGTTCACCCGGCAAGGATCCACCTGGGTGCAAACCGGGTTCATCCTCAACCCCAGTATCGATATCTACGGGTTTGGAGCAGCACTCGCCAAAAGCGGCACCGATGTCGTCGTTGGCTATCCGGCCGGTAACATACTCCCTTTTGCCGTACACGTTTTTCGGCAGCCCACGCAGCCTATGCTACCCTGGACACTGGTAGCCACACTCACCCCAAGCACGCGCCCGCTGGGCTGGGCTTATGGCTTTAGCGTCGCGATTGAGGGCGATAATCTACTGGTAGGGGCCCCCGACTTTGATTCTAATGGCCAGCCCGCGGCTTATTTCTATCACCGCAGCCCCGCCGGCGTTTGGACGCTGTCACAGATGGAAGTCTATCCTGAAGCCAGTGACGCCGGGTTTAGAGTTGGCATTCATGGCAACTATGCCATCGTAAGTTCCGATAATAACTTAGGGGTGCGGTTCTACGAGTTGACTGCTAGCAAATGGGCGCTTCGGCAGACTTTGTTCAACCCCGATAGCCAGACGGGGCAATTCGGCTTTTCTGTTGCCCTGAATGGCTCAGTTTTATTGGTTGGGGCGCTGCTCGAAAGCTATCTGGTTAATGGAGTAAGAATTGATGCAGGGGGCTCCGTGTACCGCTACGAGCGGCGCAATGGGCTCTGGGAACTACGTCGGCGCTATAGGGCACCTGGGCCGGCCACCGGCGATCTTTTCGGGTCGTGGGTAGCCGTTGACCAGCGCAGCAACAACTTTATTGTAAGTGCCCCCGGTCGGTCGTCCCAGGGTGTGGCTATCGCCGGCCAGGCTTTTGTGCAGTGGAGCCCCGCTATCCTGCCGGCCGGTCCCTTCTGCGCCGATGCTCCCGCCGTGCTACTTCAGGCTACGGCGGCTGGCGGTATGTGGTCTGGCCCTGGCATTACCGATGCGCTAACCGGACGCTTCGACCCCGCTCAGGTCGGCCCCGGTACCTATGCCGTGGCGTATACGCTGGCGGCCGGTGGCTGCACCTTCCGCGACACGGCAGTTATTATGGTGCAGCCGGCGCTGCATGTTACCAGGCCCAGACTACCTGCCCTTAGCTGCGCGCACGATACTATCGTTACCCTGTCGGCCAACGTAGCCGGGGGCCTCTGGTCGGGCTCCGGTATTAGCAACGGCTCAGCGGGCTCTTTCAGTACCGCCGCTGCCGGGCCTGGCCGTCACGTCCTGACCTATTCGCTGGCGGGGGCTGCCGCTTGCAGTGGGCAGGATACGCTGAGCCTCGTCGTGCACCCGACTGTAGCGCATATCCTTAGCCCCACGCTTTATTTATGCCGCCTCGATACGGTATTCCAGTTGGCCGCTAGCCCTAGTGGGGGCAGCTGGCACGGCGCGGGTATCCTGAACGCCTCCCTGGGTAACTTCTCGGCCGCGGCCGCCGGGGCCGGCCGCCATGTGCTGCGCTACGAGCTAGGTAATGGAGCCTGCCAGGTAGCCGATTCCGTAATCGTGAACATCACGTCGCTGCCCGCGCCAGTGCTAACGCCCACCGGCCCCCTGCTACTGAGCTGCGGTCAGCTGCAAGCCACGCTGAACGTGGCCGCCGCTACCCCCGCCACGGTGCGCTACGAGTGGCAGTACGCCCCCAACGGGACCACCCCTGGCAAACCCTTGCCACGACCAACAACCAGACGGTTTATCAGGCGACGCAGGCGGGGCTCTACCGGGTGCGGGCCTCCGAATGGAATTGCGTGACCTTTTCCGCCCCCGTCGAGGTGCGGGTTGAGCCGGCCCTGGCTATATTCATTCCCAACATCTTCACCCCTAATCACGACGGAAAGAATGACGTGTTCGAGCTGAAGCTGCAGTATCCGCGTACCTTCCAGTTGCAGGTGTTCAACCGCTGGGGCCGCGAAGTATTCAACACTTCCACCTATGGCGACTTCTGGACCGGGAGCGGCGCGTCGGAAGGGGCATACTACTACCTCTGTCGCTACTCTACCGACTGCGACCCTGCGGAGCAAACGGTCAAAGGCTGGATATCGCTAGCCCCTTGAATAAGTAGCTGAAGGAGTGAGGTGGTCTAGCTGTATAGTCCCAAGGTGACTTTTCTACGGATAGGGACACAGCCGCGAAGCCTGGCGCGAGGTTTAGAATCAGGGACTGATGTTCGGGCTAGGGCGCCAGGCGTGGCTTAGGGCGCTTGTATGCCACTGCGCAGGGGTTGGCTGCAAATACTAGAGCACCCGGCGGTTGCGGCGCTGCTGAGCACGGGCTACGTCGCGGGGGTACAAGGGCATCTGCTTGGTGGCGGCTTTTTAAGAAACACACTCTGCCGGCCCGGTTGCGGCGGTTTTGGGATGCGGGTTAGGCCACCAGCGAGCAGTCACCTCTCTACTCGGTCTGCGTCACGATGTAATTGACCTTCACCCCACCAATGTTTACAGCGGAGCTGGAAGAGCCGAACGTAGCGCGCAGGTAGTAGGTGTAGGTCGTGTTGTCGATAGTCGCGCCTAGCACCGGAATGGTAGCCTGCGAAATGCCGGGACGATTCGTAGAGCTGAAATTAGCCAGGATTTGCGAATTGCCGTATTGTAAGTTGACAGCTACCAAGGCTAGGCCGACGCCGAAACTGCCGCCGTTATTGTAATCCTCGTAATACAGCACCAGGCTGTTGACCAGCGCTCCCTGCGGCAGGTGCAGGGGAGCGCGCAAAGAACCGTTGGTAGCACCAATATACACTCCTTCAGGAGGGGGGCCCGTGGTTAGGTACTTCGCATTGGCAGCGCTAGCGTCGGTGGGCTGAAAATCGTTGGTGCCGCAGGAGAAGGCATAGGCCTTGGGGGTGGCGTAGCGGTAAGCATTGGCGGCAGGCACTTGCACATTGCCGGCTACGGTCGCATCGCCAGCGCTACTAAGGGTGAGGCCGGCCGTGCCGCCGTTGCCCACCAAGGCATTAGTGCCGAGGTTCAGATTTTGGGTGGCCATATGGTTGCCCAGGTTGTCGCCACTACGCGCCTTATCGGCAAGGAAGAGCCAAGCGCCGCCACTATAGTAGTAGAATCCCTGGCGCGGGCCAGTTTGGAACACTAGAAGCCCGGTGGCAGGTGTGGCAATGCCGATGCGCGCAGCCGAGTCCATACGTGGAATGAGCAATCCCTTGCCGCTGGCCGTGATGTCGAGAACGGCCGAAGCGCTAGGGGGCTGGTTGGCACCGATAGTTACGCCTTGGGCAAAGGTGAGGACAGGGGCGAGTAGTAGGGCGCTGACTAAGAGTACTTTCATACCCGCGAAGGTACAGGCGGGTGGGGCTATGCTACGCCCTGGCGGCGGGCTTCATCGAGAGCGACGAGCTACCGATTACCCCACCAGAGTAGCGCGAACAGGGCGAGAACTAGCATAATGAGCCACGGTGGGGCCACGCGGACGCGATACCGTAGGCGACGACGGATTGGGGGCATAAGGATTATTATACGCTTAGGCGGCGGGGTAACAAAGGGGTGGGGATATTAGAGGCTACCTAGCCACAACAACGCACCAATTAGCACAGCAGCTGTTGCTACGTAAAAGAAGCCCGCACAGCAGCGCTTGGGGGTGCCCCTCGTCCGGGCCAGTCCCCTTAGCAGCCTTGTAGAATACGCGCAAAAGCACGAGCGCCAGCGGGATAGCCACTAGGCCCGCGCATAAATGATAAATGGGGCGCATCGACGGCGTATCATCCCATAAGAGCAGAGAGGGCATAGAGGCCGGAAGGATGGGGCTACTCTATACCCAGGCGGCGGGGTAACAAAGGGGTGGCGGGGTGAGCTAGGGCTGATGCGCTAAGGGGGTGCTTTTCGGCCACTCGGCATCGGTAAAGAAAAGGGTGCGGGCTATTTTCTAGTATTTCTACCGGCAATGAAGTTATACCCGACGAATGCTAGTATCGCAACGCCCACTATCTTGACAAGCAGGAAGGGCAAATCAAGCATAGATGTTTCGTTCAGCAGCAGGGAGACGAGCAAAGGATTCATACCTGCGAATGTATGACTGCGAGGCTACTCTACAAAAAGCCATAGCTGCACTGGGCAACCACGGCTTTTTGCGTCTATATATATCTTATATATTATATGCATACTCTGCCACCCAGCGTAACGCACGAACGACTTGGCCAGCAGCGGCCTGCACCAGATACAGGCCAGGCGCCAGACCTTGTAACCCAACGCTGGCCGAAGGGGCGGTGATCACCAGCTGGCCCTGCGCGTCAAATATCCGCACGGCTACCGGCCCGGTGGGCAGGCCCAGCAGCTGCACCTGGTGGCGGGCAGGGTTAGGGGCTAGGCTCCAAGTGGCAATAGCAGCAGGAGCAACTGTGGCCAGCGCGGTAAGGTCGGGAATGTAGATAGGCAGTGGGTTGGCCGGCGACTGGCCCAATTGGCCCCAGGCAGCCCTCTTGGCCACGACGGGAGCGCCTCCGGTTGGTCGGAGGCCCAGCGGTCAAGTACCTTGCTCCTCGTCCAGCCTAGTCTATTATACTCAGTTACTTGATCAATTCAGGCCAACAAGGTACAGTAGCTATTGCAGAACTTCCTGGGCAGCTTGCTTAGCAGCAGTTGCTGAATGCGTGAAAAAGCGCGTTTGATAGCCTTTTTAGGTCGGTTTAACTTATAGCGTCCTCGTTGAACGATGTTACGTCGAGTTCTGCAACAGCCACTCAAGCTTTTAGATTTGGTACCTTATTCCTCTATTTCCCTTGCCACCTTCGCTTCTATATGAACAACACTTACTATGAACAACACTTACTCTTTTTTGCTAATTCGTTGGCTGCGCGGCTTGTCGTTAGTGCTGGCCCTTGGGCTAGCAGCAGGACCAGCTCAGGCACAGTTTGGCGCGGTCATGAATTATTCGACCGGCTCGGGTACTACGCCATTTTGCCTGACTTTACACGATTTTAATAATGATGGACTATTAGATATCGCCACAACTAACTATGGAACCAAGACGGTGGGTGTACTGCTAGGGCAGGTGGGTGGCGGCTATGCCCCTGTCGTGACGTATGCCACGCAATCAGCGGCTCATCCTTTTGGGATTGCTGCCGGTGATATAACCGGCGACGGCCGACCAGACCTAGTAGTTGCCAACAGCATTAGTGGCGCAACTACTGGCACGGTGAGCGTGCTACCGGGCCAGGCGGGTGGCACCTTTGGCACGGCCACGCTGGTAAACGTCGGAGGCAACCCGGTAACCATAGCGCTGGGCGACGTGACGGGCGATGGTCGGCTCGACATCGTGACGAGTCTCAGTAATGGTAGCGGCAGCAGTGTAGTGAGTGTGGTGCCAGGACTGGGCAGCGGCACTTTTGGTACGCCGTACGTATATGGTGACAGCTACGGCAGTCGAACGGGCTACGGGGTGGCGCTGGGCGACCTGAACGGGGATGGCCGCCTTGATATTGCCGTAACCAACTTGGACTCCGGTTCTGGTACCACCGTGGAAGTATTACTAAACCAAGGCGGCAATGTATTCAGTGCTCCGACTGCCTACGCTACGGGCAGCGGCAGCACGCAGCCTACGGGCATAGCTATAGGCGATATAAATAACGACGGTCGGCCAGACCTAGCCACAACCAACTATGGAACCAACACGGTGGGCGTATTGCTCGGGCAGGCGGGTGGCACCTTTGGAGCGGCAACCACCTATGCCACGGTGAATGCGGGACCGCGAGCACTGGCACTAGGCGACGTGAACGTTGACGGCCTACTGGATATCGTGACGGCTAATTTTAACGGCAGCTCAGCTAGCGTATTACTAGGTCTCTCAGGCGGCGGCTTCGGCGCGGCCTCTCCTTATACTATTGGGGCTAATAGTGCTCCCTGGGATGTGGCGCTGGGCGACCTCGATGGCAACGGCAGCCTTGATATTGCCGTCACTGGTCGAAGCAATAATGCTATCGGGGTATTGCTTAATACCCTGACAGCACCGACCAGCGTGGTGTCCATCAACCGGGCGGGCAGCAGCCCGACCAATGCCAGCACCGTGAACTACACCGTCACCTTCGCCGCTCCGGTCACGGGGCCCACGACGGCCAACTTCGGGCTCGCCACTACCGGCAGCGTGGCCGGCGCCAGCGTGGCCAGCGTGAGTGGCTCGGGCACTACCTACACCGTGAGCGTGAACACCGGTACCGGCGACGGCACGGTGGGCCTTAACCTGACTAATGCTGCTGGCCTGAGCCCCAGCCTCAACAATACGCTGCCCTTCATGGGACAGGTGTATACCCTTGATAAAACCGCACCCACAGTGGCTATCAGCTCAACGGCCGGTGCCCCGGGCAGTCAGACCTCTACATCTCCGCTTGCCTTCACTGTGATCTTCTCGGAAAGCGTTACGGGCTTCGCACAGGGCGACCTAACGGTGACCAACGGCACGGTAACGGGCTTCACGGGCTCGGGCACGACATATACTTTCAACGTGACCCCGACCACAGCCGGCACCGCCACCACGGTGAACGTGCCCGCCAACGTGGCTGTGGATACGGCCGGCAACGGTAACACGGGTGCTACGAGCGCCTACTCGCTCACGTACCAGCCGACGGCGGTTACCTGGAACGGTAGCGTCAGCAGCGACTGGTTTACGGCTGGCAACTGGACCCCGGCGGTGGTACCCACTACGGCTGTTGATGCCACCATCCCGGGCGCGCCCAGCGGCGGCCGCTTCCCCGCCATTGCGTCCGGCACGGCTAACGCCCGCAACTTGGCTCTCAATAGCGGGGCCACCCTCAACCACAGCGGCGGCACGTTGACCCTGACCGCCAACCTGACCAACAACGGTAACTATATTGCCACCGGCACCAGCACTACGATGTCGCTGGGTACTACCACCCTAGCTAGCATCCTGGGCAGCAGCAACACCCGCTTCTACAACCTGACCATCGGTGTTAGCGGGGCACAATCGAGCACCTCGGCCAGCACCTCGGTGCAGCGCCTGCTCACGCTCAATGGCAACCTCGCTACCAATGGCAACCCGCTCACGCTGCTTTCCTCGGCTAGCGGCGATGCGCTGGTCTACAACAACGGGGGCGTGGTAACGGGCGCGGCTACCGTGCAGCGCTACATCGACCCCAGCCTGAACCCAGGCCTGGGCTACCGTCACTATTCAGCGCCGGTAAGCAATACCACGGTGGCTGACCTGACGACCAGCGGCTTCACGCCCGTCGTAAACCCGACCTACAACACGTCGCCTACGCCTACGCTGGAACGGCCTTTCCCCACCGTATATGGCTACGACCAGAGCCGACTCTCGCTCACCAACAGCTCGGCGCTCTTCGACAAGGGCTTCTTCTCGCCCAATGCCCTGAGCGACCCGCTCGTGGTGGGGCAGGGCTACACCGTCAATATTGGCGCCTCGGAGCTGGTAGATTTTATGGGTACGCTCAACAACGGCAGTCTGACGCTGAACCTGGCCAGCAACCGCAGCACCTACAACAACGATGGCGGTTGGCAGCTGCTGGGTAACCCCTACCCCTCGCCGCTCGACTACAGCCTGGTAGCTACTACTGACCGCCAGGGCCTCGATGCCGCTATCTACGTATTTGGCAGTACTGCCCAGTACCAGGGCCAGTACCGCAGCTACGTTAATGGCATCGGCGGCAACCCTGTGCTGCCCTCGGGGCAGGGCTTCTTTACGCGGGTAAGCAGTGGCCAGGCCAGCGGCTCGCTCACTTTCCGTAACAGTCAGCGGCTGACTTCGCCCAATGGCACTACGTTCCAGCGCACTACCGAAACCCGGCCCCTGGTAAAGCTCACGCTGAAAGGCACCAGCGGTACTGCCACCGACGATGCCTACGTGTACTTCCAGAATGGGGCTACCGATGGCTTCGACGCCCAGTATGATGCCGTGAAGCTGCCCAATACCTCCGGGCTGAACCTCTCGACCAGCATCACTGGCCAGCAGCTGGCTATTGATGGCCGCGCCGAGCTGGGTACCAGCCAGCGCGTAGTACCCCTGGCCGTGGGCGTGCCCGCCTCAGGCACCTACACGTTCACGGCCGCCCAGCTGCTGAACCTGACCAACGTGCCGGTGTACCTGCGCGACCTGCAAAGCGGGGCCGTTATCGACCTCGCCCAGCAGTCTACTTACCAGTTTACGGTCACCAACGCCACTACCCTGATTACCGGCCGCTTCGAGCTGGTGTTCTCCCCGCAACAGGCACTGGCGACCGTATCGGCCGCCCTGGCCCAGCAAGTTGCCCTCTACCCGAACCCCGCCACAAAGCAGGCGTTCGTGGAGCTGCCCGTCAGCCTCGGCCGCCAGGCCGTAACGGCTACGCTGCTCGATGCGGTAGGCCGTGAGGCGCGCACGGTAGTGCTTCCGGCCCAAGGTGCTGCTCCCCATCAACTCGACCTGACGGAGCTGCCTACCGGCATCTATATGCTGCGCCTTAGCACCAGTGCCGGCGTAGTGGTGAAGAAACTCGTGGTAGAATAACTCCACGGCTTGGCGGGCGGCCGGCAAGCGTCGGTTGCCCACCAAGGTTCTTTGGTTTCATGCATTCAGCTTTTCACTTTCTTGCTTTGCCCCTGGGTCGTAGTAGTCCGTTGTTTTTGATACGCCTTCAAAAAACCCTATCTGCCTCAGATGGGGCTTTTTTGTGACCTTACCCCACCTGTTTATGAGTACCCCTGCGACTGTGCGCCAGGCCAACCTCGACCAGCGTAACCTGCGGATTCGGGATGCCTTTTATAAGCGCTTTACCAACGTACCCCGGGCCCAGCGGCCCGAACGGGAGCTAGTAGTAGCGCAGCTGGCAGGGGAGTACTTTCTGAGTGCGAAGCCAGTGGAGCTGATTGTCATGCCGAAAGCGCGACAGTGCCTCAGATAATTAGCCAAAAAGTTCCGTTGTAAACCAGTGTAAAGCCTTGGGCGGTAGTGCCCCCGCAATCCTGGAAGGTTGAGACATTAGGATACGCGGTTTTGTTCTGCCGAATGCCCCGCGTACCGGCGTTTATCATCGCCTTTATGTCGTCGGTGAAGAAGAGCAGGACTTGTCCAATGGCCGGATTCGTGGGCAGGTTTACCGTATAGATACCTGTGAAATATACTGCCTGATTGGCCGTCGAGAGCGTAATGCCGCTGTTACTACTAGTAATGGTAATTGACGAAAAGCCAGGACCCTGCGGCCCCACTGGGCCAGTAGCACCGGTAGCACCAGTGGCACCGGTTGGTCCCTGCGGCCCGGTCGCGCCGGTGGCACCGGTTGGTCCCTGCGGCCCAGTAGCGCCTGTTGCGCCAGTAGCGCCTGTCGGGCCGGTGGCCCCCAGTCGTGTCCATGCGGGAGCAGCGGCGGTACCCCCGTTATAGAAAAAGCCGGGTGTGCCATCCGTTTGGTAGACGAGCAGGCCCGGAGCCGGGCTTCCAATCGTACTTATCTGCGAAGCGAGTAGGCGCGGCACTAGCAAGCCCTTGCTTGCGCTTCTCAAATCCAACACGGCACTATTGTCGGGTAGGGCCGCGGCGCCAATGGTGACCCCTTGCGAGAAGCCAGAAAGGCTGGTGCCTAAAAGCACGAGTACAAGGAAAAGTCTAACCATAAGGGTATTAATGACTTATTGGCTGGAAATATACCGAGTATATTTGAATTACGCAAACCCATTTGCCTAAAATGCAAAACCAGCGGAAGGTCATTAGAAACTCGTTACCTGTTCGGTGTTATTAAGCAGCCTGCAGTTCAAACCGGAGCTCTCCTATAGCTAAACAATTGTGTAATACAGGGCGTTAGACCATAAGCAGTCTAGCTGCTAAGTTAGTTTGTCTTCATAGCTCAGAAAGGCCTACTCGTTTCGGGTAGGCCCTTTTATTTCAAACTCCGCTTAGTAAGGAAACTCCGCAATTTTAATTCGGTAATTCCAATCCTGTAAATAAGTATTTGTGCTGAGGGGCCAGAGAATAGATTGTCGGAATTTTACATACGAAAACAAACAGCCTTTTCCGCTACTATCCTTAAGCCCAGCGTCGGCCCCCCATACTGGCGACTGGCACTACTTGGCAGCCAGCTAAGCCTTACCAGAAACTGGTACACCTAACAAGTCCTGGCCTTGCGGTCAGGACTTTTCTTTGCGCCCAGGACCTTCTACGCCTTCCGCTTGCTCTGGCCCGTGGCGCAGCTCAAGCACGGCACCTACTTACCCCAGCGGCTACAACCCACGCCGGCGCCGGCGAGCTAGCCTATCCTCTTCGCGGGTCAAAGCCGGGTGCAGTTGGTGCTCGTAGTAGCAATCCCAGGGTCGTTGTCAATCCGGTACACGGGCGCCTCGTGGGGCTGGCCAATGATATTGGGCACTCTTGCTTGCCGCGCCAAATGACGCGCTGCATGGGCGCGCCCTGGGCCAACTTCACGAAGCTGCCAATGACATACTTAAAGAAGGCTTGTGGACGACGCATGGGTGGGTATGAAAAAGCCCCGCTGGCGTGTGCTGACGGGGCTTTTATTATTTAGGCATTGAACTGATGGTATCCAAATACAGCAATTCGGCATCAACATAATGGACAACTAGGTTTATTAAAGACTTTAAATCTTTCATATCTTTTTCAATCCACTTACGCACATAATGAGTTTCGTCATTACCTAGCCAAGTTGCACGCTCTGCTACTTCCTTTATCCTTTTGTCATCAATCTTTTTAACGCACGGGCCCAGCATAGTTTTCTTGATAACCTCAGCGTCACCAGGCACTTTATCAATCAAATAATCTTTAACGAGGAACTCAAGAGCTTTGCGATATCCTACCCCTGCGATTCTATCAAGCTCTGCTGCTTCAGCACGTTCAGTCTGATGATAAATAGCCACAAAATCCGGAGAAAGTTTCTCTATGAGCGGAGAAAAGCTTGAGCTTACAGTTTGATTAGGGATAGATATTTTAATAAAATCATAGCAAAAATTATTAGAAGTAAAGCTACTTTTATGATGTTGTCTGTACTCAGCAACAAAGACTTGCTGACAGACTTTGCTAGTACATTTAAAAGCAACATCCAATTGCCCCATATTGGAGAAGTCTCGCAAGGATGCTCCCATTGCGGTTGGGTGTATGAAGCAATGGCAAAAAGGACATTTGTTAGGTGATGTACCTAGCTTAACAGACAGTTTCCCGAATGTTGTGTCAATTACTATTTCTTCCATTAAGGGTGCGAGTTACGGTTTATGATTTTAGTCAAACCGGGGGCAATAACTTAAAATACCCCTCCAGCGCACCGCTAGAGGGTATATGTGGGCAATATCGGACTCGAACCGATGACCTCTACCATGTCAAGGTAGCGCTCTAACCAGCTGAGCTAATTCCCCGGTTTTGAGCGGCGCGGCGGGCGCTTCAGGACAAAAGTACGGCAACCGACGCGTTGCCGGGTACTTTTCGCGCAACTTTCGGCGCCGCCGGGCGTTGCTAAGCGAATGAAATACCTGCTTTTACTCCTCGTTTCGCTGGCGGCCACCGAAGTCGCTCATGCCCAGGTGCGCGGCCTGCCCTCGGCCGGCGATTATTCGGAAGGCCAGGGCACTACCTCGCGCAATACCGGCTTTGGCATTAAGGGCGGCCTGAGCTACAGCGACTTAAAAGGCAGCGGGGCCGGCATTTTCACCAATCTTAACCAGCTTAAGACGTTTCACGCCGGGGTGTATGGGCAGTATGGCTTCACGCACTTTGCCTCGGTTCAAGTCGAGCTGCTGTACTCGCGCAAGGGTTTCCAGGCCGATTCCAACGGCTTGAAAAGCCAGCAGACGACGCAGCTTAATTATATAGAATTACCAATATTATTTGTAGGCAATATTACCGAAACCCTGAGTATTCACCTGGGGCCACAGGTATCGATGCTTTCCAGCGCCCGCACCGGCAGCCAGGACCTCGATATCGGCCAGAGCGGCTACAACCGCTTCGACTTTGGCGGCATTGTGGGGGCCGAGGCCCGGCTGGGGCCGGCGCGCGTGGGCGTGCGCTACGATTTGAGCTTTGCCAACCTCTACAAGAGCGGCTCGGCCGTAACGTACAACGGCCACCCCATCAGCACCCTGATTACTGACAACAATATCCGCAATTCGGTGCTGCAAGTGTACCTGGGCATCGGCATCGCCCACTAGCCCGGCAGCGCCTTTCTTTGTGGCTATGCTGCTTTCTGTTTTGCCGGCCGCGCCGGCTTGGCTGGCTTCCTACCAACACCACGAGCTGCTGCTGGGCCGCGGCCTGGGCGTGCTGGGCGCCTGGGCGCTGCTCAACCTGGGCCTGAGTGGCTACCAGCTGCCGCGCGCCGACCGGCGCACGTGGCTGCATCACTTTCACCTGATGAACTGCGCCTGGGCGTTTGTCAACTCCGTGCTCGCGGCGGTGGGCATTCTGCGCACGCATCCCGGCCGGCCCCTTTCGGCTTCACGCCCGCAGCCGCGCTGACCGACGAGCAGCTTACCGGGCACGTTTTTCTTTTTAATGCCGCCCTCGACGTGGGCTACCTGCTTATTGCCCTGTGGCTGCTCACCCGCGCGCAGGCGCCTGCGGCCACCCGCCCCGAACGCCTGCTGGGCTACGGCCGCTCGGTGCAGCTGCAGGGCGCATTTCTGCTGGTGTTCGACCTGGCGATGTGGGCGCTACTGCGTTAGAAATATAGATTATTAAATATACAGAAAGGCGCTACCCAGCAAAGAGCAGCGCCTTTTTTAGTGGCTGACCAGCAGAGCTTACGACGCGCTGCCCGCCAACAGCTTTTCCTCAATCTTTTTGTTAAAGGCAGCCAAGTCTTCGGGCTTGCGGCTGGTGATGAGGTTGCCATCGACCACAACTTCCGAATCCTGCCACTGCGCGCCGGCGTTGCGCAGGTCGGTTTTGAGGCTGGGCCAGCTGGTCATGTTCTTGCCGCGCACCTGGTCGGCCTCGATAAGCGTCCAGGGGCCGTGGCAGATGGCCGCCACCATCTTGCCCGACTGCATAAATTCGCGCACAAAGTTCACCACCTTCGGCTCCAGCCGCAGTTTGTCGGGGTTAATCTGGCCGCCGGGCAGTACCAAGGCATCGTACTGGCCAACGTGCACGTCGTCGATTACTTTATCCACGTCCACCTTGTCGCCCCAATCGGTTTTATCCCAGCCTTTTATAGCGCCGGCTTTGAGAGAGATAATATCCACCTCGGCCCCTTCGCCCTTCAGGTATTTCTGGGGTTCGGTAAGCTCCACCTGCTCAAAGCCATCGGTGGCCACAATGGCAATGCGCTTGCCCTTCAATTTATTGCTGCTGAAAATAGACATCGTACTGGTGTGGGGACTACTGAAAGCAGCAGCACTTGCTGCCGCAATGCCCGGCTCTACGCGGGGCTTTCGCCCTGGGTTGCTATGGCCGGGCTTACCTAGTCGGCCTGGCCGGCGGCGCGGCGGGCCTTTTTCAGCTCCTGGCGCACGGCCTTTACCCGGTCGTCGAAGCCATCGGGGTCGTAGTCGATGCCCGGCACATCAAGCTCATCGAGCAACTCCATGAGGGCATCGGCGTGGTCGGTGCGGGTGCCGGCGGGCAGCTTCACAAACGTCATCTCCGACCACAGCAAAGCCAGCAGGCGGTGGCCGTCGTCGGTACGCATCTGCATCTCTACCAGCAGATTAGAGTTGTCGAAATGAATAAGCTGAGTACGAATACGCACCAGTGTTCCCTGCCGCGCCGGCTTCAGGTAGCTGATGTGGTGCCGGGTAATAACCCAGGCGGCCTGCTGCTCGCGGGCCAGCTCGCCCATGTTCAGGGTGTAGTGCTCGGCCACCTGGTCTTCGCGGGCATTAAGAAAATAGTCGAGGTAGCGGGCGTTGTTGAGGTGCCCCAGCATATCACAGTCCTGAAAATGAATGCGGTGCTGAGTTTCGGGAGTGCGGAGCAAGGTAGCCATGCCGCAAAGGTCGGGCAACTATTGGCATAGCCCTCCAAATTACTCGGCACGCATACTACTTTGGGTAAAAGCTGCTTATCTTTTCGGCCTCATTCTCAGTAGTCAGCCCCGCTTATCCTACCTGCCATGTTTACGCTCACGCCTGCCCGCGCCGCCACGCTGCGCGCTGTGGCCGACTCTTTTATTCCGGCCGGACCAGGTACCGACGGCCCGCCGCCGGGCTCGGAGCTGGTAGACCTCGCCAAGCTGACGGCTGCCATCGGGGCGCAGCCCCTGGGCGCGCAGGCTGAGTTTGGGCAACTGCTTGATTTACTGAACCAACCCATAGCAGGCCTTTCGTGGTGGGGACCGTTGCGGCCCTTCCGGGCGCTGAGCCTGACGCAGCGCGAGCAGCTGCTGCAAAGCTGGGCCGCCTCGCGCCTGCCGCTGCTGCGCAAAGGCTTCCATGCGTTGCGCAAGCTCTGCACGTTTTTATACTACGGCGGTAGTCCGGCCGATGGCTCGCTCAACCCGGCCTGGGCGGCGCTGGGTTACCCCGGCCCGGCGCTGCCGCCCGATAGCGGCCCGCCCGTGCTGTCTGAGCGCCCGCTTAAGCCCCTGGCCCCTACTGTTGATACAACTTACGACTGCGATGTGCTGGTGATTGGGTCCGGAGCCGGGGGCGGCGTGGTGGCCGGCGAGCTGGCCCAGGCCGGCCACGAGGTGCTGGTGCTGGAAGCCGGCCCCTACTACCACGGCCGCGACTTTACGCAGCGCGAAGTAGATATGCTGGGCAGCCTCTACGACAGCCGGGGCGCCCTCACCACCCGCGATGGCAGCGTGGGCATTCTGGCCGGGGCCTGCCTGGGTGGCGGCACCACCGTTAACTGGGCCGGCGCGTTTCGCACCCCCGACTACGTGCTCGAAGAATGGGCCACCGAGCACGCGGCCCCGCAGTTCATCAGCCCCGAGTTTGGCCAAAGTCTTGATGCCGTGGCCCAGGCACTGAGCGTGAATACCGACTACCCGCGCCACAACGGCCAGAACCAGGCGCTGCTCGATGGCTCGGCCCGACTGGGGCAGGCTACCAAGCTTATTCCACGCAATGAAAAGGGCCTTGATGACTCGGAGGCGCACTTCAAAGCCCTCGGCTACTCTACGCTGGGCGATGCCTACGGCCTCAAGCAGGGCACCCTGACTACCTACCTGCGCACGGCCGCCGAGCACGGCGCCCGCCTGCTGCCCGATACGCGGGTAGAGCGGGTAACCATTGTGGCGGGCCAGGCTACCGGGGCCGAGGCCGTGCATACAGCGGCCGGCGGCCGGCTGGTGCGCATTACGGTGCGGGCCCGGCGGGTAGTGGTGGCGGGCGGGGCCATTCAGACGCCCGCGCTGCTGCTGCGCTCGGGGCTGCGGCACCCGCACCTGGGGCAGCACCTGCACCTGCATCCTACGGTGGCGGTGGCCGCGCACTACCCGCAAGCCATGCACTCGTGGCACGGCCCGAGCATGAGCGTGGTCAACGACACCTTTACGCGCTTGCACGGCACCAGCTTCGGCGTTAAGCTCGAAACACCGCCCACGCATCCGGGCCTGCTGGCGATGGTGCTGCCCTGGCAGAGCGGCGCGCAGCACCGCCAGATGATGAGCGCTGCCGACCATCTGGGCTCCTTCATCGTGCTCACCCGCGACCGCGACGGCGGACGGGTGCGCATCGATAAGCAGGGCAAGCCACTCATTGATTATCAGCTGTCAGACTTCGACCGCAGCAATATGCTGACCGGGGTGCAAGCCGCCGCCGAAATCCACGTGGCGGCCGGGGCACACACTATTTACCTGCCCCACGGCACCCTGCCTACGCTGCACGCCACCGAGGGCCTGCTCCACAACCCGGAGCTCCTAGCCCGACTGCCCAGGCTGAGCTGGCAGCCCAACAGGTTCGGGCTATATAGCGCCCACCAAATGAGTACCTGCCGCCTCGGCGGGCAGACAGCTACGCACCCGCTGCGACCCACCGGCGAAACGGTTGAGGTGCGAGGCCTGTACGTAGCCGATGGCTCGGCCTTTCCGGCGTGCAGCGGTGTTAACCCAATGCTTACCATTATGGCGCTGGCGCACTATACCGCGCAGGGTCTGAAATAAGGCGCTATTTTGGGTTGAAACCGCTTTCCGAGCGAAGTACGAAACGTGTCGTATATATTACGAAACGCTTCGTACATGCTCTCCCTTTCTTTTGCCGCTATTAGAGCTGTTTAAGAAGGGAATTCGTGAGCCGGCAGCCCGCCCACCGCAGCGCTCTTTCATACACTTCATTAATATCTTTATTATCAGCTCATTACCCAATAATTAGACTGCCTTCACCCAGCACTTTCTTATGAAAGCCTACGCCTACTTTACCCGGAGCCGCCTGCTTTTGCTGGGGCTCGTAGCGGTGCTGGTTTTTGGTAGTTGTGGCGGTGGGGTGCACGGTTTTTTGCAAGGCTTGGGCGAACGTCGCCGGACCCGGCTGCACAGCATATTGATGCAGGAGCACATGCGCCGGGAGGCAGCCCGAAAGCTCACCGGCCGGCCACGGCGCGAGGCGCTCCGGCAAGCCGAGCAGACGAGTGAGGCGCGGCTCGATAGCCTGTTGCCTTCCAGCTATGAACAGCGCAAGCTGCAGCACCGCTTCGGCAAAATAAAGCGCCAGCTGCGGCATCAGTGGTCGCAGCCAGCCGCCGCCCGACCTTAAGCGCTCATTTTGCGTACTGAAGGCCATGCTCCATCTGCCGGCAGGCTCTCGCACTATGTATTTTTTTTCCGCGCTACGGCCATTGCTGGCTATCACCCTGCTTGCCACCGCCAGCTGCGCTATCTTTCACCGCCACCACGATACCCCGGCTGCCGTAACCGAGCCCGTACGCACGACCGACTCGCCCACGCCGCCCACAGCCGCCCGCGACCTCGCCGATGCCATGACAACCGTGCTGCACCTGCGCCCCGACCAGACTACCAAAGTGCGCCAGGTATTGGCTGCCACGGTGGAGCAGGTGAATGCCGCCCGCAAGCAGTACCCGGCCCAGTCGCCCCAGCTCAACGCCGCCCTGGCCCACATCAATGCGTCGTCCGACAAGCAGCTGCGCCAGATTCTCGGCCCGGCGGCTTATCAGCAGCTAAAGGCCAAGCAGACCCAGATTCAGGCCGAAATGCTGCATCATTAAGTTGTTGGGGCACTAGCTTAGAAAGTGCTATACTCTTCGCAGCAAGCTAGAGCCATCATTTTCGGTTACCATATTTATTGCTATCCCGCACCTATTGAGGGCGAGAAAGTGCCCAGCTTGCTTCTTTTCGTCCCTTCGTGTTACGCAACTTCCCGCCTTACCGCACCCGCGCTTTCGGGAGCATCTTTTCAAATACCTTTGGCAGCCAGCGCTTTATTACCACTCCGTAGGTTTCGCGGCCGCCGATATTGATTTCGCTTACACCTTGCCTGATGGCTCGCACGGCACGACGGGCAAACTCAGCCGGGGCCATGCCGCCGGCCGTAGCCGCGTCCATAGTGCCCAGGGGCTCACCGTTACCGGCCAGCGCATTTACCGACACGTTGGTATGAATAAAGCCCGGGCAGATAAGGGTAATCGTGATGCCCGTGCCGGCCAACTCGGCGCGCAGCGAGTCGAAAAAGCCATGCAGCGCGTGCTTGGAAGCCGCGTAGGCACTCCGGTAAGGCGTACCAAATTTGCCCACCAGGCTACTGATAACTACTACTTGCCCAGTGTTTTGTGCCAGTAGTCGGGGCAACACGGCTTTAGTCAACCCTACCGTGCCAAAATAGTTTACCTCCATCAGGCGGCGGTCTACGGCCAGGGTAGTTTCCAGCGCCAGCGCCCGCTGGCTAATGCCCCCGCGTGCACCAGCACATCGAGCCGGCAGTAATGGGCCCACACCGTTGCTACCGCGGCTTCAAAGACCGCGGGCTCACTAAGGTCGAGAGGTAGCACCAGCACTTCGGCCGGGGCACAGGCGGCCTGCACGCGGCGTAGCTCCACCTCCTTGCGGGCCGAAAGCACCAGCCGGGCACCCTGCCCCGCCAGCTCCATGGCTATTGCCTCGCCGATACCCGATGAAGCGCCCGTTATCCAAACTACCTGCTTAGCAAAACTCATAGGGGCAAGATACCGGCGGCCCGCGAAAGTGACGCCGACAGGCCGCAGCCGCTTCGGCGTAGTGGCTTTATAAATACCTGAGCAGCAGGCCCAATAATTGCCGTACCCGCGAAGTATAGGGCGGATAAAACTGCTTGATGCCTGTAAAGCCCACGCGCTGCCGCAATACGGCTTTTTCGTTGCTGAACGCCAGAAACCCCGCGTGCCCGTGCGCTTTACCCAGGCCGCTGTTGCCGACGCCGCCAAACGGCAAATCGGGGTGGGCGAGCTGGATAATCGTCTCATTTACTGCCGCCCCCCCGGCCGCGATACTATCGAGCAGGTAGCGCCGATTGGGGCCGCTGGTCGTGAATACGTACTGCGCCAGCGGCGGCAGCCGGGCGTTGACATACGCGGCCGCCTCGGCCAGGCTACGAAAGGTGAGCATGGGCAGCAGCGGGCCGAATATCTCCTCTTCCAGAAT
Organism: Hymenobacter sp. BRD67; assembly: GCF_013256425.1. Lineage (GTDB taxonomy): Bacteria > Bacteroidota > Bacteroidia > Cytophagales > Hymenobacteraceae > Hymenobacter. Next base: position 3,969,629 of record NZ_CP053904.1, on the reverse strand, counting down.
GGCCGCGCCGGCTGGCACTTCGGTAAGAATAGTAGGCTCAATATAGCACTCGCGCTCGTCTACGCTGCCGCCCTGGGCCACGGTGGCCCCGCGGGTTTCGGCATCTTCGAGCAACGCGGCTAGGCGGGCAAAATGATGGGCATTAACGATGCGGGCAAACGACTTCGAGGCTTTCACAGCCTCGTTGTCAGGGCCATAGTAGCGCCTGATAACCTGCTGCATCTCCAGCAGCAACTTAGCCTGCACATTTTCCTGCACCAGCAGGTAGTCGGGGGCCACGCAGGTCTGGCCGGCATTGAGAAACTTCCCCCAAACTATTTTTTCGGCCGCATCGCGCAGGTTGGCGGTTTCATCCACAATGGCCGGGCTTTTGCCGCCCAGCTCCAGTGTTACGCCGCTCAAATGCTCGGCAGCGGCGCGCATCACAATCTTCCCAATCTGCGGCGAGCCGGTAAAGAAAATATGATTCCAGGGCAGGCGCAGCAGTTCGGCAGCTACTTCCTTGCCGCCTTCCAGCACCAGCACCTCGTTGGGCAGAAACAACTCTTCGCACAGCCGGCGCAGCAGCGCCGAGGTAGCGGGCGTTTGCTCGGCAGGCTTGATTACTACCGCGTTGCCGGCCGCGATGGCCGACACCAGCGGGTCGATGGCCAAGTAAAACGGATAGTTCCAGGGCGCAATAATGAGCACTACGCCCTTCGGCTCTACCTGCACCCAGCCCCGCGTACCCAATAAGGCCATGGGCGTGCCCACAGCCTGCGGAGCCAGCCATTTTTTCAGCTGCTGGCTGGTGTGCCGAACCTCCGTCAGCGAAGGCCAGATTTCGGTAAGGTCGGCTTCCTCGGGCGGCTTTTTAAAGTCGGAGTATAAGGCATTTTGAATATCCTTGCGATGCGCCAACAGCCAGTCGGCCAGCCGGCCCAGGCGCTGGCGGCGAGCGCTCACATCGGCGGCCCGCAAAGCAGGGGCCTGCGCCCGCAGGGCGGCAAACGCTGCGGCAAACCGGTTGGGCGCCGACTCAGCCGACTCAGAAGCTAGCGCGTTGGTAGTCAGGGTGCCAGCGGGCATCATACCAAAGCCGGCTGCGGGCACAGGCCCGGCAGTGGGCCGGGCCGGCCGGAAAGCTGAAAGGTACGTACCCAAGCTGTCCGCCGCAAGCCACGCGCATATAAAAGCCCGCCTCTGTCAGGAAGCGGGCTTTTGTATAGCAAAGCGTCTGGCTTACAGAATACTTTTCTTCACCGTGCGGTGGCCATTCTTGTCGATGATAATCTTGGTGCCATTAGCTTCCTTGATTTTCACCGAGCCGTCGTCGTGGCGCTTGATTTTGGCGCCGTTCTCGTACTTCACCTTGTGGCTATCGTCTTTGTTCTCCACCTTTTTTACACCCGAGCCCTGGCCCACGCTGGTATGCGCTACGGGGCGGGCAGTAGTGGTTGTGGTGGTAGTAGTGGTGGCAGTAGTAGTATAAGGACCAGCGTAATAGTTGCCCTGGTTGTCGGTGTACGTGCGGTAGGCGGTGGGGTCGGTTACCACGGTTTTTACCTCGGTAGTGGTGCGGTCGTTGGCAGCTTTCACGGCCGCATAGCGGCCCGTAGTGTCGGCAATGTAGCGGCTGTCAATGTCGCGCAGGGCACGGCCCCGGTTGTAATAAATCTGCTGCAAGCGGGCTTTGGCGGCCGCATCGCTCGTGCGCAGGTCGGCCGCTACGCGGTCGGCCAGCTGGTCGGCGCTGGCGCGGTAGGCAGTGGTGTCAACGGTAGTCGTCGTGGTGGTAGTGGTTTGGGTGGCGCTACCGGGCACGGCCGTGGTGTCGGTGGTTTCGGTTTTCTTTTCCTGCGTGCAGGAAGCAAAGGCGAAAGAAGCGGCCGCGGCCAGTAAAAGAAGGTTGGAGTTCATTGGTTTAGCACGAAATACAGTGCGGTTTTTTCAGCACCTGGCACCTCATACGCGCTCCTGGGAAACGATGTTGCCAGCCCTTATACAAAGCGCTGGCAATCAATCATCGGGTAGTGCCGGGCTGCTTACCCGTTTACCACTGAGCCGCCGTTGGGGTGCAGTGTCTGGCCCGAAAAGTAAGAGGCATCTTCCGAAGCCAGAAATACATAGGCGGGGGCCACCTCGGAAGGCTGGCCGGCGCGGCCCATCGGCACGTCGTGGCCAAACACCGGCAGCTTGAGCAGCCCCGTACCCGTTACGAACGGCGTCCAGATAGGCCCCGGCGCGACCGAGTTTACCCGTATTCCCTTCTTGATGAGCTGTAGCGACAAGGCCCGCGTGAAGCCTTCGATAGCACCCTTGGTGGAGGTATAGTCAACGAGCTGTTCGTTGCCTTTGTAGGCATTCACCGAAGTAGTATTGATGATGGCCGCGCCCTCCTTCAGATGCTTGAGCGCGGCCCGCGTAATGCGGAACATGGCAATGATGTTGAGGTTGAAAATGCTGTCCAGCTCGTCATCCGTAATTTCTTCGAGCGAGTCGTACCAGTTTTGCTCGGCGGCATTATTGACCAATATATCCAACTTTCCATATTCGGTTACGGTCCGCGTCACTACTTCGTCGCAAAAAGCGGGCTGCTTGAGGTTGCCGGGCAGCAGCAGGCAGCGGCGGCCTTCGGCCTGCACCAGCTGCTGGGTTTTTTCAGCATCCTGCTGCTCACCGGGCGTGTACACGATAGCCACGTCGGCTCCTTCGCGGGCAAAATGCACCGCCACGGCCCGCCCGATACCCGAGTCGCCACCCGTGATAAGCGCCGCTTTGCCCTGCAGCTTGTCGGCTCCCTTATAACCGGCCCGAATATGCTCGGGCTCGGGCGTCATCTTGTATTCGAGGCCGGGATGACCAGCCCCGGCATCCTGGTGCTGGGGCGGAAATAGTGAGGGCTTGTCAGACATGCTATACCTAAGTGCTTTAGTGAAAAGTAACTTAACGGCCGGGTGCTACGCGGGTTACCGGCCAGCGGGACTGTTGACTAAAAAGCCGGTTCTTTGCGACGGCCTTTTCCTGCTTACCCGTGTCCGAACTACTGCTGCCCAGCGCTGCCGAGCTGCCTCACCGCCACTTTTTACTGCACAAGCCCTACGGCTACCTTAGCCAGTTTACCAGCGAGTTTGCCAAGGAAGTGAAAAAGAAGCACTTTTTGGGCGAGCTGGGCAACTTTCCGCCCGGCACCATGGCCATCGGCCGGCTCGATGAAGACAGTGAAGGCCTGCTGCTGCTCACCACCGATGGCCGCGTGAGCGAGCAGGTGCGCAGCCGTCACATCGAGAAAGAATACTACGCCCAGGTCGATGGCCAGCTCACGCCCGAAGCCATAGAGCGGCTGCGCAACGGCGTCGATATCAGCCTTCACGGCCAGCCTTACCGCACGCTGCCGGGGCAGGCGCGCCTGTTGCCAACCGCCCCCGACCTGCCGCCGCGCGCCCGGCGCATCCGCGATGACCGCCACGGCCCCACCAGCTGGGTGAGTATTGTTCTCACCGAAGGCAAGTACCGGCAGGTACGCAAAATGACCGCCGCCGTGGGCTTCCCAACGCTGCGGCTGGTGCGCGTGCGGGTAGGCGAAACCCTGCTCGGCGACCTTGCGCCGGGCGCCAGCCGGGAGGTTGCGGGTTTTTTCAAAAATTAACGAGTAATTTCGGGACTTATTCCGGTGCGAGGTGGTTCTAACATAGTCTGTTGCTCCCTATATTGGCAGTAGTTTCATGCCGCCCAGCAACCGAAATCCTCATTACCCCCTATGGCCAGAGCGCAAGAAAGTTTCAGTAAGAAAGAAAACGAGAAGAAGCGGCAGAAAAAGCAGCAGGAAAAGGCTGAGCGCCGCGAAGAGCGCCAGGCCAACAAGAAGGACTCGAGCCTCGAAGAGATGTTTGCCTACGTGGACGAAAACGGCAACATTACCTCGACCCCGCCTGACCCGACCCGTAAAAAGAAGGAAATCAATGTGGAGGACATTCTGGTGAATGTGCCCAAGCAGGAAGACCGCGAGCCGGAAGACGTTGTCCGCACCGGCACCGTCACGTTCTTCAACAACTCGAAGGGCTACGGCTTTATCAAGGACGCAGCGAGCCAGGAAAGCATTTTTGTGCATGCCAACGCCCTCAACGGCTTGCAGCTGCTGGAAGGCAATAAAGTAACGTTTGAGGTGGAGCCCGGCCAGAAAGGACCGACCGCCGTGCGCGTGAAAATGAGCGCCTAAACGCAGCTTGCGCTTAGACCACCTACTAAAAAGCGGCCCCGATTCAAGAATCGGGGCCGCTTTTTAGTAGGTAGCAACTCGTTAACGGAGTTGCTAGCCCGGCGAGGCAAATACGAGTCAATACATATGATATTCCATATGTTATAAGCGTGCCTGGCCGGTACCAGCAACGCTTTAGCCTGCGTCCGCCTCTTCGCCTAGCGAAGCCAGGTGGTGCTCGGCTACTTCCACATCATCGGCCGTAACAGCGGCTTTGCCTTTACTCAACTGCTTCATCAGGTAGCTGATGCCCAGTGCCCCGAGGGCGACTCCGGTCACAATTTTTTGGGTAGTGCTCAGCCTGCCAACGCCGGTGGCGGTGCCTTTACTTAGTTTCTTGAGCGACTTGGCGGCCCCTCCGAGCAGTGACTGCTTTTTCTTGGCGGCTTTCCTTTTCTTATCCTTTTTCATAGCAAATTGCGCGTAAATGGCTTGTTACGTATTGAGTACAACTCTAGCAGCAGTATCGGCAAAGCCGGCGGGTGGCACTAGCTAACCCTACTCGCCGCCGACCTTTTTACGGCGGTGTGGGTGCTTCGGGGTTGGCTTTATTGGGCTCTCCTCCTCGGGCTCAGTCAGGGTGGCGGGCGGCGACTGGGCAGTCTTAGTCTCGTCGCCTTCCTGTTGCGACAGGTAGGTGAGGCCCGCGGCCACTAAGGCCAGTCCGCCCACTATCTTCTGGCCCGTACTCAGCTTGCCGATTTGCCTGGTAACCTTGCGGAATTTCTTAATCGACTGCGCCGCAGCATCCATCATATCCTGCGACAGCTCGTCTTTTTTCGAGTGCTTCTTTTTGTCTTTAGGCATCAGGGTATAGCTCAAAACTTGGTGGACGATAAACTCCAGTGGAAATGCCATAGCGAAGTCTGGCCGCGCCGCGCTGCCAATGGACCAGGGTATTCGCAAGGCAAGCCCGGAAGGTTTCCGTCGGCGCAAATCATATTATTGGCCCACAAACAAAATAGCCGTTGCAAGAATACTAAAAGCATTCTTGCTACTGGATGCAATACCTAAAAGCAGGAGTGACCCAGTGACTGCGTCGCCGTTATCGACTGTAGTCACTCCTGATTTTACTTACTACTGCCGAGGCGCAGGGCTACTTCCACGGCTCCTGTCCAGCCTACGCTGAAAGAGTTGTCTTGGTACTCGACCAACTGCTGTCTCAACTCGCACTGCTTTAAAATGTACATGCTCCTACCAGTAATACATTTGACTTCTTAGTAGCCAATAAATCCTAGTTGTTAATTCATGGATAGCGCATTAATTTTAACGCCTGCTTTTTTCGGAATTATTTTCCTGATTCAAGCGCTCACACTTCTTTTTAGCAAAAGAATAATAGACGCTGGCTTTGCAACGCTATTAGCGACGCTCTCTTTTTACGTCGATGTTAAATTTTATTACACCTACTACAACCTGTTTCTACACTTATTATTAATAGGTGGCTGCCTTTTTTATTGGATAAAGAATTATAAGTCATATAAAATTCATAAAAATTTTTCCATTCTAACCATATCGGTAATTAATATTTTTCTATTTTTCACGCCCGACGAAAGTATTTATCAATATTGGCGCAGCTCAGAAATTGAGTGGAGAAAATTAAACTGGTCTGATTTTAGGGAATACCTGCAAAAGACAACGATTCACTTTATGCTGCTTTAACTTCTTCAGGATTAAAGTGGAGAGTTAATAAAGCCTTCAACTATCCGCCCGCTATTGTTGTATCTTACATGGATACAAAAAATTCCTGGAAAAAACCGTGTGTAAACCAAGGTAAAACTAGTGACTCCTTACTTCTTCAACATGAGCAAATTCATTTTGACCTTTACGAGTTAAGTAGAAGGGGGCTTACAAATAAATTACGCTACAGCTGGGGTAATTCCACAGATTCATTAATACATCTTATTAGAGCAGCGGCTAGATTTGCTACTTATGCTGGAAAACAATACGATATTCAGACCGAACATGGGCAAAACCAAGTAACGCAAAGGTTATGGGTTAGCAAGATGAATAAAGCGCTTAGCAACTAAAAGAGTTGAAATACATAGCACTCCGGCACTCCCTTTGTTTTGGCCCCGGGGCAGCTAGAGGCGAATAATGCCATTGTGTGTGGCAACCGGCTCCCACTCGCCGATGACGATACCGATGCGCTTGATTTCCTGCACGAAAGGGTTCCAATCGGTGAACTGCGCGGGCGAGAAGGTAGGCGGCTCGATATCGACGTGCTTGACCAGCGTGCGGGAATAGTCTGGATAGCGCCCCTCCAGCTGGAATTGGTTGAGGTCGAGCGCGACTTTTTCCTGGGCGCCCGTTGGTTGTAAGGTAGTATTCTGCCAGAGTCGCACGATGTTATAGATGCACGGTGGATAGTCGTCCACATTATCCTGCACCCAATGCGCTTTGCTGAGCTTTTCAACTACCAGATGCGCCCAGAACAGGCACTGGACATAGCGACCGGTATTGAACAAGTCCTGTATCGTCAACCAGTCTTCTTTCGCCGTTTCCTTCCAGTACTGAATATGGTCGTGCTTGGTTATAAAGTAAAGTAACGCAAAGCGGCCGAAGCTACGAGAGCTTCGGCCGCTTCAATATATTCAGCAACAGCTTACATATGAATCGCCCGATTTTCCGTGGCGGCCAAACAAGCTTCTTTCATGGCCTCGGCGTAGGTGGGGTGCGAGTGGCTCATGCGGGCCACGTCCTCGGCGGAGGCGCGGAACTCCATGGCGGTCACGGCTTCGGCGATGAGGTCGGCGATGCGCGGGCCAATCATGTGGACGCCCAGGATTTCATCGGTGGTCTTGTCGGCCAGCACCTTCACGAAGCCGTCGGTGTCGCCGCTGGCGCGGGCCCGGCCGCTGGCTTTGAAGGGGAAAGAGCCCACTTTATAGGCCTTGCCCTGCTCCTTGAGCTGCTCTTCGGTGTAGCCTACGCCGGCCACTTCGGGCCAGGTGTACACCACGCCGGGAATTAGCAGGTAGTTGATGTGCGGCTTCTGGCCCACGATGGTTTCGGCCACGAACACGCCTTCTTCCTCGGCCTTGTGGGCCAGCATGGCTCCCCGGATTACATCGCCAATAGCATATATTCCGGGCACGTTGGTCTGCAAATGCTCATCGACCTTGATGCGGCCGCGCTCTTCCATAGCCACGCCGGCGGCTTCGAGGTTGAGGCCAGCGGTGTAGGGCACGCGGCCCACGGCTACCAGGCAGTAGTCTCCCTCAAACCTTACCTCCTCCCCTTTCGGATTGAGGGCGGTTACGGTTACGCTGTCGCCTTCGCGGGTGGCGCCGGTTACCTTGTGGCTCAGGAAAAACTCGATGCCGATTTTGCCCAGCACGCGCTTCAACTCCTTGCCCAGGCCGCGGTCCATAGTCGGAATAAGTGAATCCATGAACTCCACCACCGACACTTTGGCGCCGAGGCGGGCGTAGACGGAGGCCATTTCGAGGCCGATTACGCCGCCGCCAATTACAATCAGGTGCTTGGGCACTTCGCGAATGTTTAGGGCCTCGGTGCTGGTGATAATGCGCTGCTTGTCCTGCTGGATGAACGGCAGCACCGTGGGCTTGGAGCCGGTGGCAATGATGACGTTTTTGGTTTCAATCTGCTGAGCCTCACCGCCCTGGGTGGGCGCGATGCTGATGTGGCTTTTATCGACGAACGAGCCGACGCCTTGCAGCACGTCGATTTTGTTCTTTTTCATCAGGTAAGCGATGCCATCGACGTTGGCCTTCACTACACCAGCCTTGCGGTCAATCATGCGGTTCATGTCCACCGTCAGGTTTTCCAGCCCGATGCCATGCTCGGCAAACACCGAATGAGCGTTGTGGTAGTGCTCGCTGGAGTCGAGCAGGGCCTTACTAGGAATGCAGCCCACGTTGAGGCAGGTGCCGCCCAGGGTCGGATACTTTTCAATAAGCGCCGTTTTCAGGCCTAGCTGAGCGCAGCGAATGGCGGCTACATAGCCACCGGGGCCCGAGCCAATGACGGTCACATCGTACTGATTCATACTCACAAAAAACAGGTGAATGCCGGCCCGCAGCCAACCCCACAAAGATACGTGGACCCAGGGGCCGCCAGCTTCCGGGGCCCGCGCTTTTTGACACTGGCAGCCTAGTCCTGGGGGCGCGGCGTGAGGGCTACGCCGCCGGCTAGCACCAGGGCGTCTTCGCCCGCGCCCACCGTGGAGGTGTTGAGGCCGGTTTTTTCGCTGATATTCTTACGCAGGTAATAGGTGAGGAAGGTAGCGGCCACGGCTCCCAGGCCACCCACCAGCGCGCCTTTCAGGGCGCTGCCGCCCTGGCTCTTGTACCAGGTAGCGCCCACCAGCGCGCCCGAAGCAGCCCGTGTCGAAAGCTGCTGGGGCACAATGCGGTCTTCGGTAGTGGGCAGCTTGTCGCCGACGAGCTCCCCGGCCGTCAGTAGCTTTAACACGCTGGCTACGCCGGGCCGGGCCAGAAAGCGCAGGGGCGAGCTGGCCATGCCAGGGGCCAGGACGCGGTGCGAGAGGTAGTCGGCCAGAAACATGGGGCCGGTGGTGGCTCGGGCGCCGGTGAGGGCGGCCAGGCCCAGCGCGGGCCAGAACTTAGCTGGGCGCGAGGCGGCCCGCGAGGAAGGCTTCTTGGATTGCATGGAAAAGAGAATCGGTGAGAATTTTCGATTCTAACGAAAAGCTAGTCAAAACGGCCACCTGCCGCGCACGCAAAAGCCCGGCCGCTGAGCGGCCGGGCTTTACGCAAGTAAGCAAAGCTGTCGAGGGAGTTAGTTGATGCTAGCCGCGTGCGAGCGGAGTACCTCCCGGGCGATGGCCAGGTTGGTATCGCGCGAGTTCACCACGAGGTAGATAAACTTGGTCCCACCCGGATTGAGCTTGAGCAGGTGCAGCTGGTTGGTGAGCGTGATGAGGATGTCCTCAATCGTTTCGCCTTGCAGCTTGAGCGCGGCCATGGCCTTCTGCTTTTGCTTTACCACCTCCGTATTGTAGGCCGCCGCCGTTTCGGGGTTGATGCTGGGCGTATTGGAGTGCGAGGCCAAGGCCATGCCCGACTGTACATCCACCACGGCCACGGCCATCAGGCTGGGTAGGTCAGTAATAATTGCGTCAATTGCTTGCCCGGCGGGGCTATTCTTAGAGTATGCCATGTTGGCGGAGGGAGGGGGGTAATAGAGAAAGTATTGGATTGGCGTAAAGATTCTTGCTCTTTCAGAGCATCTTCCTGGAGTTTGCGGGCAACTAGCTTACGATAGGTTTTCGCTTTCACTTCGGCGAAAGGGCGCTAGGCGGCACCCACTAAATGTGGCACTTAGAAAAACAGCCAGTGGCGGCGCTTGGGCGCCTTGGGCTGAAGCGTAACGGTGGCGCCGGCTCCGGCCGTGGTGGCGGCTACCTCCTGCTCGGTGTAGCCCCCGTAGCCATACTGGAGGGTGGCGGCGGCATCGGCCGGCAGGCGTAGCGAGTAGTTGCCTTGGGCGTCGGTGCTGGTGCCGTGGGCCGTGCCCTTGCGCAGCACGGTGGCTCCGGCCAGCGGCTGCCCTTTCTCGTTAAGAATACGGCCGTGCACGAGCACCGTGCGGGCGGCCGTGGCGGCGGCCGGCGCTAGCTCGAGGTTAGCCACGGCGGGCAGGGTGCCGGCTACGGGCAGCTTGGTCAGGGGCAGCACGTTGTTGGGGCGGTTGGTGGCAGCCATGCTCACGCCGGCCAGCAGAGCGCCAACCGTTACGAGGCTCAGCGCGCGCCGGCGAAACCGCTGGGGCTGTTCGCGGATGAAGGTGAGCTGCTGCTGCACCCAGCTGGGAGCCGCCGGGGCATCATCGGCCTGCAGCTGGTGCCAGCGCGTGACGGTGGTGTAGGCCTGGTCGGCATCGCGGTGCAGGTAGGCCTCTACAGCCTTGGCCGAGGTGCGGGCGAGGTCGCCGCGCAGGTAGGCATCTCGGTACACAGGCAGGAGCTCGCCAGTTTGCGGGTCGAAGGGAGTAGCCGTGAGCTTCATACGAAAAAAGGTGGGGAAATAAGGTGAAACACTAAACGACCCGCCGACCAGCGAAGCGCCATCAAAAAGCAAAAAACTACCTACAGCAGGCTAGCAGCGTGTTCAGCAAGTTGGCGTGCCAGCGCCAGGTTGGTATCGTGGCTGCCAATGGCCAGAAACAGCGCCTGCTGGCCATCTTCCCGCAGCCGTACCAGGTGCAGCTGGCTGGCTAGGGTTAGCAGCACTTCCTGCAAAGCCTCGCTGGGCTGGGCCTGCCGCAGCAGCTGGGCCTGCCGCAGCAGCTGGGCCTGCCGCACGACGGCCGCTATCGGAGCAGCCAGCACGCTGGGCTGATAGGCCCGCTCGGCCGCGTAGGTAGCCAGCAGCTGGCCGGTGGAGAGGTCAAGTACTGCGGCCAGCAGCAGTTCGGGCAGCTCGGCCAGCAGGTAGCGCAGGGCCGCCGTGGCTGGCGCAGCCGGGGCGCCCCCCGCCGCCACTATCTGCCGGATGGGGGGCTACCCAGGCCAGGCAGGTAGCGCAAAAAAGGAATATTCATAACATGCGGGCAGTAAGCGTCCCGCCGGAGTCGGCCTGACCAACCGGGTCAGGCACGCCCTAAATTAGCTCTACTGCCAAAATTTTAAATAGGATAAAATCTATTTCAACTAAAACACAACTCAGGTGCCACCAAAATTCACTTGTTAGCTTTTAACTATCTAAATGAGCTGACTTGTTGTTACAAAGCTATCATCTGGCCGAGGCCTCAAAAATGACAACCGTCATTTTTTGGCGTGATTTACGTCAAGCCCCGTGGCTAGCAGCCGGCTAAGTAATAGGATAATTTTTATAAATTTTTAAGCCTTGAGCTTTTATATCTTCTTTTGCTAGTCTCTCCGCTAGCCTGCGTGCTTGCGCTGGCTACCGCGCACTAAAAAGCCCACGCCGGGCAGAAAGCCGGGCGTGGGCAGGAATAGCGTGGCAGTGCCCGCCGCTCAGTCGTAGCGGGTAGAGATAGCGAGCAGGCGTGCCGAATCCAAAATCATTATCTGGCTGCCACGCGTGGCGATGATGCCCGCGTCCTTGTAGTCGGTAAGCAGCCGGCTCACGGTTTCCTTGGCCGTACCGACCAGCGCGGCCAGGTCTTCGCGCGAGAAAGCCAGCGTAAACGGCTCGGTGGGCGCGGCTACCGAATCGAAGGTGCGCTGTACTAGCAGCAGGGCTTCGGCCAGGCGCTCGCGCACAGGCTTGTAGGCTAGCCGCAGCATACGCTCTTGGGCTTCGCCGAGGCGGGCGGCCAGCAGCTGGAGCAGGGTATTGGAAAACTGCCGGTTGGATTGAATAAGCCGTAGCACGTCGGGCCGGGGTACGAAGCAGACAATGGACTCTTCGAGCGCCACAGCCGACGTAGCGTAGGCACCGCCCGCCAGCAGCGCCTGAAAGCCCATCACGTCGCCGTGTTGCACCAACTGGGTAATGTGCTCCTTGCCATCGCCGCCCACTTTGCTCACCTTTGCCTTGCCCTGGTGTATGCAGTACATGCCCAGCGCCGGGCTCCCCTGCTGGTAAATGGTCTGGCCCTTCTGGTAGAGCTGCGACGATTTAGTGGTGGTGATAAAATCCAGCTCCTCCGACAGGCAGCAGCCAAGCAACGGGCTTTGGCGGCTAGGGCACGAATGGCAAGTAGGGGAGATAAAACGAGTCATGCTGCGCGGCTATTCAAACACCGTTTCTCTCAAAATTACTACTTGGGCGCGAATTCCCACTACGTATAAATGCGTAGTGGTTAGTAATTTTTTAGTTTTTAGCCCTGTTAATCAGATGATTACAAATAAGCTTATTTATGAAAAAAGGTCGCCCATTTGGGACGACCTTTATAAAATCATATTTTTTATGGATTAAACACCGAGTAGCAGGCGGGTAGGGTCTTCAAGCAGTTCCTTGACGCGCACTAGGAACGAAACCGACTCACGACCGTCAATCACGCGGTGGTCGTAGCTCAGGGCCAGGTACATCATGGGGCGGATTACTACTTGGCCATTTTCGGCCACCGGGCGCTGAATGATGTTGTGCATGCCCAGAATGGCCGACTGCGGCGCGTTGATAATCGGGGTGCTCAGCATCGAGCCGAAGATGCCGCCGTTGGTGATGGTGAACGTACCACCCGTCATCTGCTCAATGGTGAGCTTGTTGTCGCGGGCCAGGCCGGCCAGCCGCACCACTTCCTTCTCAATCCCGTCGAAGCTCAGCTTCTCGGCGTTGCGAATCACTGGCACCACGAGGCCCTTGGGGGCCGAGACGGCAATGCTGATGTCGCAGAAGTCGGAGTACACGATGTCGCCGCCGTCGATGTAGGCGTTCACGGCCGGCCACTCCTGCAAGGCCACGCACACCGCCTTGGTGAAGAACGACATAAAGCCCAGGCCCACGCCGTTTTTCTCCTTGAACTTATCCTTGAATTTGGTACGCAGGTCCATGATAGGCTGCATGTTCACTTCATTGAAGGTGGTGAGCATGGCCGTCTCGTTCTTTACCGACACGAGGCGACGGGCTACGGTTTTGCGCAGATTGCTCATGCGTTCACGGCGCTGGCCGCGCTCACCGGCCGGGGCAACCGGCACCGACTGGCTGGCAGCCGGGGCGGGCGTAGCCGCCGGAGCCGGTGCGGCAGCCGGCTTAGCCTGGGCGTTCTGGGCGTCTTCCTTCGTGATACGGCCGTCGCGGCCCGAGCCGGCTACGTCGGCCGGGCTGATACCTTTCTCGCCCAGGATTTTGCCGGCAGCCGGCGAGGGCACGCCCGTGGCGTAGGTGCTGGCTCCGCCGCCAGTAGCCAGCGCGGCAGCCGGGGCTGGAGCGGCTGGGGCACTGGCCGCCGGAGCCGGCGCAGCGCTGGCCGCGCCGCTACCGCCTTCAATGCGGGCAATGATGGTGCCGATGCCGATAGTTTCGCCTTCCTTCACGGCGTGGCGCAGCGTACCGGTGCCCTCAGCGGGCAGCTCGAAGGTGGCTTTGTCCGATTCCAGCTCGGCAATTACCTCGTCGCGGCTTACCTGGGCGCCGTCGGGCTTCAGCCACTTGGCTACCGTTACTTCGGTGATGGATTCGCCTACGGCGGGGATTTTCATCTCTACCGTGCCACCGCTGCCAGTGGGGGCGCCGGGCGTGGCCGGGCTGCTATCGGCGCGGTCGGCGGGTGTACCGCCGTAGCCGGCCTGGTCGCTGGCCTGGGCATTTTCCTCGCCTTTGTTCAGTGGGTCGGCCGCCGTAGCGGCGGACGAGGCGGGCGCCGGGGCCGCCTGGCCGTTGGCGGCCGCCGCGCCGTCTAGCTCGGCGATGACCGTACCGATACCAATTGTCTCGCCCTCGGCCACGCGAATCTTAAGCGTGCCATCGGCCTCGGCGGGCAGCTCAAACGTGGCCTTGTCCGACTCCAGTTCGGCGATAACTTCGTCGCGCTTCACGGCCTCGCCGTCTTTCTTGAGCCACTTGGCAATGGTGACTTCGGTGATGGATTCGCCGACGGCGGGGATTTTGATTTCGGTGGGCATGAGCAACGGGTGGAAGATTGAGCGTCTAGGTAAATTAAGTTAAAAATGCTTGCGCCAGCGGGCGCAGCTTAGCACGAAAGCGGTCAGCCATCGCCAGCAGGTCGGCCGAGGAATGGCTAGGCGCGTCGTCGGTCTCGTAGCGCAGCTCCACGGCAAATTCATTGAGCGTCACAGCATCAGCGAGGTCTTGGGGCGTAAAGCGCCCTATACCTACCTGCTCCAGCGACACAAGCAAGCGGGTAAGGTCGTGGGTAAAGGGAGCCGGCAAGCCTGAAGCTACCAGCGCCGCTTTGAGATACTTTTCAACTGCCTGTTGGCAATGAAAGCCGATACCTTCGTAATACTGTGGGCCGTTTTGCAGGAGGGTGTCTGCCATGCCCATGTCGCGGTCTGCGGTGAGCAGCGACATGGCTACGCGTTTTTGTTCGGGCGTACTAGGCTGCATATAGTAACCGGCCTTGTTGCTCGGCAATGGTTTCTACCGATTGAAATATGCCAGCCGCCCGCTCCATCTCGGCGGGTGTACGAATCAGAATGTCCATCGGCGGCACATCGGCATACCATAGTAGCTGCCGAACCGCAATAGCTCGCTCCGCTCGCTTCGCCTCCGCTTTCTCCTTGATAATGAGCAAATCCAGGTCGCTATGCTCCGTCGGCTCGCCGTAGGCATACGAGCCGAACAGGATAATCCTGTCTGGCGCGTAGCCTTCGACGATGCGGCGCACCACGACTTGGATTTGCTCTTCGGTTATCATGGACCGCAGATTTAACTGATTTAACTGATTTCGGGGACACGCCCGCTGCGCGGGCTGGCTAGTCGGTTATGGCTTTTTCGGCGGCTTTGGTTTCGGATTTGATTTGCTGCTCGGCTACGGCTTCCCTGGGCTTGTCGAAGGCGCGGGCTACGATTTCTTTTTGCTCCTTTACGTGTACTTTGTTGTAGCCGGTAGCGGGCGAGGCCGAGGGCTTGCGGGCCACCACGTCCTCCAGCTCGCGGCGCATAAAGCGCAGCAGGTAGTTCCAGTAGCCCATGTTCTCGGGCTCTTCCTGCACCCAATATATCTTGGCTTTTGGATATTTGGCCAGCTCCGCGTCGAGCTGCTTTTTGGGGAAGGGGTGCAGCTGCTCGAGGCGCACGATGGCCACATCCTTGCGGTCGGCCTGCCGCTGCTCTTCTAGCAGGTCGTAGTACACCTTACCCGAGCACAGCAGCACTTTCTTCACCTTCTTGGCCTCAGCAAAACCATCGCCGAGCACCTCCTGGAAACGACCGCTCGTGAAATCTTCAATGGGCGATACGCACAGCGGGTTGCGCAGCATCGACTTGGGCGACATCACCACCAGCGGCTTGCGGAAGCTCCACGTCAGCTGCCGGCGCAGAGCGTGGAAAAAGTTGGCCGGCGTCGTGATGTTGGCCACTACGATGTTGTTCTCGGCCGCCAATTGCAGGAAGCGCTCGGGGCGGGCGTTGGAGTGCTCGGGCCCTGGCCTTCGTAGCCGTGGGGCAGCAGCATCACCAGGCCATTCATGCGCTGCCACTTGCTCTCGCTGCTCACCACAAACTGGTCAATCATGGTTTGCGCGCCGTTGGCGAAGTCGCCAAACTGCGCTTCCCACACCACCAGCGCGGTGGGGTTGGCCATGCCGTAGCCAAACTCGAAGCCCAGCACGGCGTACTCGCTCAGCAGCGAGTTGAAGATGCACAGCTGCTCGTGCTCGCCGCTCATGGCATTCAGCGAGTTGTAGGGCGCGGAAGTCTCCGCGTCGTGCAGCACCGCGTGGCGGTGCGAGAACGTGCCGCGCTGCACATCCTGGCCGCTCACGCGCACAATGTGCTTTTCGGTTAGCAGCGAGCCGTAAGCCAGCAGCTCACCGGCCGCCCAGTTGAGCACCCGCGTTTCGTAGAACATCTTACGGCGCTCCTTCAGCAGGTTATCAATCTGCTTGATGGGCCGGAAATTCTCCGGAATAGTCGTCAGCGCTTGCGCCACGCGCTCCACCGTTTCGGCCGAGATGCCGGTTTCCGGCGACTGGTCGAAGTCCTCATTGGTGCTGCGGCGCAGGGTGCGCCACTCGTTTTCGAGCGCCTGGTACTTATACGGCAGCGGCTGCTGCTTCACCTGGTCGAGACGGGCCTGCAGGGTGTCGCGGAACTCGCGGTCCATCTGGTTGGCCAGCTCGGCATCCACGTCGCCGCGCTTCACGAGCGTGGCGTTGTACACCTCGCGCGGGTTGGGGTGCTTGGAGATAACGTTGTAGAGCGTGGGCTGGGTGAACTTGGGCTCGTCCGACTCGTTGTGGCCGTGGCGACGGTAGCACACCATATCAATGAAGATGTCGGCGTGAAACTGCTGGCGGTACTCGGTAGCGAGCCGCACCGCAAACACCACCGCCTCGGGGTCGTCGCCGTTGACGTGAATCACGGGCGCGTCGATAATCTTGGCCAGGTCGGTACTGTAGATGGAAGAGCGGGCATCCTCAAAGTCAGTAGTAAAACCAACCTGGTTGTTAATCACGAAGTGAATGGTGCCGCCCGTTTTGTAGCCTTCGAGCTGCGACATCTGCGTCACCTCGTAGCCGATGCCCTGGCCGGCCAGCGCCGCGTCGCCGTGGATGAGAATGGGTAGAATCTGGTGGTAGTCGCCGCCGTACTGGTGCTCAATCTTGGCCCGCACGAAGCCTTCCACTACTGGGTTCACCGCTTCTAGGTGCGAGGGGTTGGGCGCCAGCTTCAGATTCACTTTCTGACCGTTCATCGCCTCCACTTCCGACGAGTAGCCCATGTGGTACTTCACGTCGCCGTCGCCCATCGTGAGGTCGGGCGTGGCCGTGCCCTCAAACTCCGAGAAAATCTGCTCATAGGTCTTGCCCATGATGTTGGCCAGCACGTTCAGGCGACCGCGGTGGGCCATGCCAATCATCACTTCCTTCACGCCCAGCTCGGCCCCGCGATTGATGATGGCATCAAGGGCCGGAATGGTCGTTTCACCGCCCTCCAATGAGAAGCGCTTCTGGCCCAAAAACTTGGTATGCAGGAAGTTTTCGAAGACTACTGCTTCGTTCAACTTCTTGAGAATACGCTTCTTGTACTCCACATCGGGGTTGAAGGCCAGCGCGTCGTGCTCGGTTTTCTGCTGAAACCAGTCGAGCACCTGCGGGTCGCGGATGTAGGTGTACTCAAAGCCCACCGTGCCGGCGTAGATGCTCGTGAGCGCCGCCACAATCTCGCGTAGGGTAGCGCCCTGGCCCAGCCCCAGGTCTTCGCCTTGACGAAACTTTACATCCAAATCGCTGTCGCTCAAGCCAAAATCGGCCAGATTCAGGCGAGCCTGGCGGTCTTTGCGCTCGCGCACCGGGTTGGTTTTGGCGCGCAGGTGGCCCCGGCTGCGGAAGGCATGGATAAGGTTGCGCACTGCCGTTTCCTTATCGCCGGCCACGGCGCCCTGGGCCAGGCCCGGAGCATTATTGGTGGAGGCGTTGGTATTGAGCACCCCATAGTCGTCGGGCTGCGGCACGGGGCCGGGCGCGGGCGAAGCGGCAGTTTTGGGTGCGCTGCCGTTGGTAGATGTCGCGCCGTTGGTAGCGGCGCCGGGCACTACAGGCGCACCTTCCGGAAACTGCTGCGAGAAGTCGAATCCTTCAAAGAACTTCCGCCAGCCAAAATCGACAGACTCGGGGTTGTTTCGGTACGCCTGATAGAGCGTTTCGATGGCCGCCGCGTCAGCGTTGGCAATGTAGGTGTAGGTATCCATGGCGGGAATCTGAAAGGACGACTAAGTCGATGCAAAAGTAAAGTAGCTGACAATAACCCTAAAACCTACATTCGACTACACAAATTTGTTTGTTAATCAAACGGATAAACTGCCAAAGGTTATTCTCCCTTTACTTGGATTGCCAATTTAGTCAACCCGGCCTGCATTCAGGTCTGCGGGCAACTGGCTTGCCTCAGAAATAGGCCCGGTTGGAATTGCTAAAAATGTCGGCTTTTTTAATTAAACGCCCTCGGACTTTGCCGGCGAAGTGGTGGTACTATTTTGCCAAATACCCGCGCCTGCGGACGCTCACGGCGAGCCCGATAGGACAATTTATTTTTCTGTAACAATTGCATGTGGCTCATCGTTAATGTCTTTCTGCCCAATCGGCAGCGTTTAAAGAATGCTCATCCCGCCGGGCTAAAGTGGCGGCAAAATCAATCGTTATTCGATGGATAATGCTAAAATTATAGTCAACGTTTTGTTAGCGGCCGTGACGCTTCATGCCTCACACCATCACACTAAAACGAGTGCCAAGGTGCATAGTGTGGCCACCTTTCTCACTACCGAGGGTCATCGGCGCATGCTCATGCCCCGCACAGCCCAAAAGCGGACCCGCCTGGCCCGTCCGCTCACTTATACCGTCACGGCTACCGCTTATCAGGCTGAAGTGGGCCAGACTGACGACGAGCCCTTTATAACGGCCGACAACTCGCGCATTAAGCCCCGCTACAGCAGCAAAATGCGCTGGATGGCCCTCTCCCACGACCTGCTGGCGCGCTGGGGCGGCCAGTTTCAATACGGCGACAAGGTGCAGGTCAAGGGCATATCGCCGGAGCTAGACGGAATATATACTATTCACGATACGATGAACCGGCGGCATCGCCACTGCATGGATATCCTGACGCACCGCCGCGAAAAGCTGGATATCTTCACGAAAAACGTTAAAATTCAGCTTGCTTACCGGCCCCCGGCAGCAAGGCCATCTTCCACTATCCCAGACCGGGCCGCCGACAAGCCAATGGCCGGCCTCAGGCTTCGGGGAAGCATAAGACCGGCCAGAATCAGTTCTCGCCGCGGGCAGATTTTCAAAGAAAAACCCGATTACTATTTCGCCAGCGCCATCTTGTAGATGCGGAACGGCTCGCGAGGCTGCCCTACACCCTTGTTCCAGTGCGGCGTTTTGTGGATAGCCGACGTGGTAAAGTAGATAGTATTACCGTCGGGGTCCCAGCTAAACGTATCAGGCCATTCGAGGCGGGCTTCTTTTACGACAGTCTCAATTTTGCCGGCGGGCGTGCGGCGCAAAATCTCCCCGTTTTCGAAGCCGGTCAGGTAAAGATTATTCTTGCTATCGATTTCCATGCCATCGCAGGCGGGCGCATCACCCAGCTTCTCAACCTGGGCCGACAGCTGAGCTTCGCTCAGGGCAGCGTTGCGCAGGGCCGCCGTTTTGATACGATAGAGCGAATGGCCCGATAAAGCGCGATAATAGAGGTACTGGTTGTCGGTGCTTAGGGCAATGCCATCGGCCTTAAACTGGCCGGGCTTACCCTGCGGATCGTACAGCGCCTTGCCCTGGGCCTTGGTAATAAAGCCTTTATCGGGCAGGGTAGAAGGCTGCTTAGCCAGCAGCTGCCGCGATTTTGTGGTTTTCAAATCGACCACTACCAGCGCGCCCGTACCCGAATCGGTGAGATAGGCGTAGTTATTTTGCAGGTCGATGCGCACATCATTGAGATACGAGCGGCGCGGGGCCACACTTTCGGGGAAGAGAATAGTCTGGAGAACCTGGCCGGTTTTGGGGTCAGTTTTGACCAGCTTGGGGCCGCCGGGCACCGTAAACTTGAGGCCGGGCGCGGCGGGGTCTACTATCCATAGCATACCCTGCTTATCGACATAGCCGGCCTGCGGGCAAATCCAGTGTTTCTGGGGCTCGGCTTTTACCGAGTCGTTCCACATGCACCAGCCGGCATCGGGGTAAGGCGTGAGCGAATTATGGGCCCCGACCAGCGCCACCGGAAACGTCGGGTTATAATCCCAGCGCGGCGAAATGGCGAAGACCTTGCCGCCCGGCGCCACCGCTACGCCCGTCACCTGCGGGTCGGTGAATTCGGCCACTACGGTCAGGGGTGAGCCGGCCGGCGCGGAGGCGGGCACATGGGTAGCCGTCGAGTCGGCCGGAATGGTGCCGCGCGGCCGGTCGGCCTGGGCGGTGCCGCCCGAGTTGCAGCCGCCCAGCAGCAAGCCCAGCGCCGCCACCGCAACTGGCGCAACGGCGGACAGAGAACTTCTCTTCTTCATATAGCAAAAAGTTAATAGACAAAACCCCGGCTCCACGCGCGGGGCCGGGGTTAGCATACGGGCGGGTTGGGGCGGCTGTTTGGCTGGCCGGAAAGTTATAGCCTGCGCAACCGCCTCCTTGCTTAGCCTTTGTAGGTCAGCACTACCAGCTGCTCGGCGGCTTGGGCGGCCGACTGCGGGCCCCGGCGGCATCGTAGAGCAAGCTCAGCGGCTGAAACGGGTTGCGCAGAATAAGCTCTTCAGTGAGCCCCCAGCGGTGCCAGAGGCCAGTGAGCGTATGGCCATAGGCGAGGTTTTCCCAGGGGCTGAAGATGGTTGAGGTTACGTCGTCGATTAGCGCATCGAGCACCAGCTCAGCGCCGGGCGCGTCGGCGGGCGTGGGGCGGCGCGGATAAATATCGGGCACCACGCCTAGCAGGTAGGCTGCGTAATACGTCCGGGCCTTAAACTCCGCCAGCTGAGCCGGGTGCAGGGGGCGCTGTGCATCGGCAATTACCTGGCGCATGGCTTTGCCAATAAGGCCAATATCAATGAGCGTGGCCACGACCACCGCATTACCCATTTTTATACTGAAAACCAGCGTATTGAGGTCGTCATCGTACTCAAACACCGGCGCGTCGTAAGCGGCATCGACCTCAAGTACCACTACGGAGCCCGGCACAAAATCGGCGTAGTCGGTAGGAACGCGCAGGCCTTGCAGCAGCTGAAAAAACGTGCGGAAGCGCTGCACCAGCTGTGCATTTTCCGCCAGTGGGTACTGGGGCTTGATAAGTGGCTCCTGCTGCTGAAGCAGCTCGGTAACAAAGATGCCGTAGAATATTTTGCCTACCCACTGCCATAGCTGGGCGGGCGGCAGGGCCCGCAGCGCGGCCGGGCCGGCCAGGGCTGCGGCTTGCACGCTGGCCTCCAGCGCAGCGAGGCGTGGATGCAGCGCGGGCACAAGCGGCAGGCGCAGGGCTGCGTAGGTAGTCTGGCTCTGGTCGAGCAGGTAAATGGGGCGGTCGGCCAGGCCATAAGCAGCTTGCAGCCACTCCGGGAATACCGCGATAGTATCGTGGGGCTCAACGGGCTGGCCGGTAAGAAAGCAGCGACCAAGGCCAAACTGCATTCCCTCAAAAGGGTCGTAAAGGGTAATCATAGCGAGGCAACTTGCGCCGGCAAAGGTCGGGAGGCAACGACCAACCCGTGCGGCGGCCCGCCAAAATCTCAGCGCGAGAGCAGGTTGCTGGCTTTGATAAGTACTTTGCTCAGGTTATGCAGCGCGCCGGAGTAGCCGTTGGCCGACTCGTCGGCTACCTTGGCGGCCTCGGCACCCAGGCTGGCCAGAATTTCGGCAAGCTCGTGGCCCTGAGTAGTGGAAGAAGTAAGCGCTTCGCGCAATAACCCGATTTCCTGCTTAATCTTGGCCAAGCCCGGACGGTCGCTGGCGGCCAGCACGGTTTCCCAGCGCTCCAGCTCCCGCAGGCCGGAGGCGCCATCGGCATTGGGCAGGCCCTGGCCGAGCAGGTTAAGCGTATCGGTGAGTAGAGCCGTGCTCTGCTCATCGCTGACGTGTAGTTGAATTTCGGGGGCCGCAGTGGTGCGGGGAGTTGAGGCAGTAGAGTCCATGAGTGGCAAGGAATAGATTAGCTGGCTATACTAGGCCCGCCGCAAAAAAGTTGGTCGGGGGCATGCCCTAACAAAGGCAGGTTACCTTGCGACAGCCAATCCAATTAAGGATATGGGCTTCTTTTTTTCTTAACTCCTTACTCATGAAGACTTCTCAGCTTTTGCTCCTGGCCGCTGGCCTGGCTTGCAGCGTGGCCGCCTGCACTCCCAACGACAAAACCACTACCACCGACTCGACTACCGATAACGCGGCCGCAGCGGCCGATACGGCTGGCGCTCATCAGCAGCTAGCCCAGGATAAGGCCGGCGTTAGGCTCGACAGCGCCGGCACGCAGCCAACCGACCACGCCGGCGCGGCCAACTCCACCACGAATGGCGCGCCGGCTCAAGCAAAATAATATATTTAAAATATAATTATTTTTAAACAATGCCTGGCAGCGAATCCATCTTTGGCAAGGCATCGTATCCGGGCTTACCGGCGCGCTCAGCTACCTATCCGCTCCCCTGGGCCTGCGCTTCGGCCAGCCTGGCGGGGCTCTAAAAACGGCATTTCTTCCTCTTTTTTATCCCCGCATGAAACATTCGCTGAATACTTTGCTTGTCGCGGCGGTGGCATTGAGCTTCACTGCCTGCTCGACCGAGACTACCAAGACCACCAGCGCCGATGGCACCACTACGACAACCACCGAAGTAATTCCTCCCAGCGCCGATGCCGTGGGCAGCAAGCTGGACGCGGCTGCCAACAAGCTGAATGCCGCCGGGGAGAAAATCGGGGAGAAACTGGACGAGGCCGGCACCAAGCTTGATGCCGCTGCGGCCCGCGCCCAGGTGAAAGCCAAAGAGGCCGGAGCCCGAATAGATGCCAAGCTGAATGCCAGCGACCAGCGGGTCGATGACAGGGACCATACCGCTGCCGGGTTGGCCCGCGAAAAAAGGGCCAACAGGCAGGAAGCGGCCAAAAAGTAGGGCTGTTGGAACTGCGCCTGAGCCCGCGCCGCCCGGCGCGGGCTTTTTTGCGAAGTGGTGAGCGTATTTTGCTGCCGTGTTGTTTCGCCGCCGTGCCACTGCCGTTTCTGCTGCCGCGCTTTCCGACCAGGAAGTGCTGGCCCGCTACCGCCAGGGCGGCGACGTAGCCGAGCTGGGTATTTTGTACGAGCGCCACCTGCCCGAGGTGTTTGCGGTGTGCCGCCGCTACCTGGCCCCGCCCGACGAAGATGCCCAGGATGCGGCTATGCAGCTGTTTGAGCAGCTGGTGGGAAAGCTGCGCACGCATCGCCCCGATAACTTTCCGGCCTGGCTCTATACTACGGCCCGCAATTTTTGCCTTATGGAGCTGCGCGCCCGGCAGCGCGGCACGGCCAGCGGCGGCCCCCTACTGCTGCTGCCCGATGCCGCCGATGTGGAAATGGCCGCCGCCCGGCATCTGCCCAGTGCTGAGGCGGAGGCCGAAGAAGCTTCCCTGCACGAAGCCGACCTCCAAGCCCTGGAGCTGGCCCTGAGCCAGCTACCCGCCGAACAGCGCCACTGCCTGGAGCTGTTTTATTTGGAAGAAAAATCGTATCAGGAAATTGCGGCCGCTACCGGGCTGGCTCTCAACCTCGTCAAAAGCCACCTCCAGAACGGCCGCCGTATGCTCAGGCGCGAGCTGGAAAAAAAGCTGCGAATGAGCAGCGACAACGAAAGCATCACCTCCTGACCCCGGCCGACTACTTTTTAATTTTTACTTAAAAATGCTGCCTACTAACCCGTTGCTCAACGCTACTGCTCCGGCTGGTGCCCACCTGCCAGTGGCATTGCTGCGGCAGTACGCGGCGGGTTCGCTGGCTCCGGCCGCGCAGCACCGGGTCGAAGCGCACACCCTGGCCTGCCAGCGCTGCGCCGATATCCTCGACGGCCTGCTGCAAACTCCCCCCGCCACCACCGACCAGGCGCTGCAGCAGCTGCAGCAGCGCCTGCGCAAGCGCGTGCTGCTGCAGGCTGCCCCGGCCCGGCAGCAGCTGGGGCCGGGGCAGCATCGGTGGCTGGCGCCGCAGCTGGCAGCGGCAGCTACCCTGCTGCTGGGCCTGGTGGCCGGCGGCTGGTGGACCTGGCAGCAGCGTCACTTCGCGCCTGGCCCGCCGGTCACGGAGCAGGCAGGCACAAGTGCGGCCACGCCTGCGACAGTGCCCGTTGCGCCGCCTTCGGTTGGGCTGCCGCCAGCCAGCGCCCCAGCGGTGGCCGCAGCGCCTGCTTCCAGGCACCCGGCCGCGCAAGCCAGGCACCGGGCAGAAACATATAAAAGAAACAATATTTATAGCCGGCATCAACCCGCTGCAAGCCGGCCTCTGGCCAGCGCGGCGGTAGCAGCCGCGCCGGCCCAGCCGCCAACTCAGGCAGCAGCTATGGCCCTCACCGACACTGTTGCGCCGGCAGGCCGCACCCGCCAGGCTATAGCTAAAGCCAGCCCGGCTTCCGAACCGGCGCTGGTACGCGACGCAGCTATGCCAGCCGGCCCTACGGTGCTGCCGGTGCCGGCCGGTGGCTACCCGGCCCTGCGCGAAAAGCTGCGGCAGGATGCTGCCAGCTTTCAGCCGGAAACGCCCGAACCCAAGTTAACAGGTACGGTAAAGCTGCGCCTGGCTATCGGCTCCGATGGTAAAATACAGCAAATCAACGTACTACGCGGCCTTCGTGCCGACTACGACGCCGAAGCCCAGCGCCTGGTGTGCGAGGGCCCGGCCTGGATACCCGGCATCAGCAGCGGCCGGCGGGCCGCCCAGGTAGTGGAGATAGCAGTCCCTTTTTAACAGCATTACCTCGGCTTTTTACTTTGCTTTTTACAGCCTGGTGCCGGGCTTAAACGAGCCGTCATCTACCGATTTGAGAAAGGTGATGAAGCCTTTCATGTAAGTCTGCTGGTCGTCGTACATGCTCATGTGGCTGCCCTGGGGGCAAATGAGGGAGTTGCCGTTCTTAACCTGAGTGGCAATCCAGGCCATGTGGGCCGGGTCCATGGTATCGTACTTGCCGCCAATGCTGAGTACGGGCACCGTCAGCTTGGGCAGGTCCTTGGTGCGGTCCCAGTTCACGAGCTTGCCGGCTACGCCAAACTCGCTGGGGCCCTGCATCGTCACGTAGAGCGATTTATTGAGCTTGCCCATCGAGCGGGTAATAGGCTCGGGATTGGGCACGATACGGCACAGGTGCTGGGCGTAGAAATTGGGCTCCAGCAGGCCCATGTAGCGCGGGTTGTCGAAATCCTTTTTGGCTTCGATGTGCCGGATTTCGGCCAGCACCTCGGGCTTCATCTGTTTGGCCAGCACGTCTTCGGCGTACTTGCCGTAGGCCGGGCAGCTCATCATCATGTTGGAAATAATAAGCCCCTTAAGGTTTTGCTGGTACTTGAAGGCATACTCGGCGGCCAGGATGCCACCCCACGAATGCCCGAGCAGGTAGAAGTTATCCTTGTTCAGATTCAGGGCTTTGCGTACCTGCTCTACCTCCTCCACGTAGCGCGGCAGGCTCCACATGGAGGTATCGTGGGGGTTGTCGGAGTTGCCGCAGCCGAGCTGGTCATAGTAGATAAACTCTATATTCTGCTGCGGCAGAAAGCTTTCCATGCACTCGAAGTACTCGTGCGTGGCGCCCGGCCCGCCGTTGAGCAGCAGCACTTTGATTTTTGGATTGTTGCCGAAGCGCTTGGTCCAGACGTTGAACTTACCCTTGGGCGTGGTTATCGGAATGACCTGGATGCCACCCGTTTTCACGCCCGCTTCGGGAGCCGGGAAATAGGCGACGCCGCTTGAGGTAGTGGCCGGGCTGCCGGCGGGGCTGGATTGGCAGGCGGTAAATAAAGCGGTCGCGCACAGCGCTCCGCAGGCCCAGCGTAAAGTAGCAGAAAGCATCATGAGTAAAAAGCAGCCGCCTGAAAATGAACGGTGCGCCAAGCTAGCACGCATTTAGGAGAACGGCCGAAAAGCTGGGCCGCCAGCCGGCAGAAATTCTCCCTTTATAGCTGAACAAGTCTCTCTTTAATCCGCAAACTCTCTGCGCTTCGGGCTGCGCTGGCATTCCACTTTATAAACAAAGGTCAATTTTATCGGGTTAAACTCCCACTAATTTACTTAACTGGCCGGGCTTATCGGCTCTCCACCCCACTTCTTCCTTTTCCACAACTTATGCAACCTTATCAAGAGCTGAACAAGCAATTTATCGATGGCGTCTGGCGCGACGGGCGTGAGCAGGACGTTATTCAGGATATAAACCCCTACGACAACTCCGTGCTGCTCGACATCAAATGTGCGGGCCTCGATGAGCTGAACGAAGCCTATGAGGCCGCCCGGCGCGCCGGCGTGGCCTGGGCCGCATTGCTACCTCAGGAGCGCCGCGATGTTCTACTGAAAGCCGCCGACATTTTGCTTCAGCGCAAAGACGAGTTTGCTCACTGGATAGCGCAGGAAGCCGGCGGCGCCCACGCCAAAGGTGAGATTGAGGTGATGCTGGCCCGCGAGGTTATTCTCGAAGCTTCTTCCTTCCCGAGCCGGCTGCACGGGTTTATTCTGCCCTCCAGTACGCCCGGCAAGGAAAGCCGCGTGTACCGCAAGCCGCTGGGTGTCATTGGTATTATCAGCCCCTGGAATTTTCCGGTGCATTTGTCGATGCGCTCCATTGCGCCGGCGCTGGGCTGTGGCAACGCTATTGTGGTGAAGCCCGCTTCGCAAACCCCGGCTACGGGCGGCACCCTGCTGGCCAAGCTATTTGAGGAAGCCGGCCTGCCCAAAGGTGTGTTCAATGTGGTCATCGGCAAGTCGTCGACCATCGGCGATGCCTTCGTGACGCATCCCATTCCGAAGCTGATTTCCTTTACCGGCTCGACGCCGGTGGGCAAAGGCATTGGTAAGCTGGCCGGCGAAAGCCTGAAGAAAGTAGCGCTGGAACTGGGCGGCAACAACGTCTTTATCGTGCTCGAGGACGCGGATATCGACCTGGCCGTAGCTGCTGCCATGATGGGCAAGTTTATGCACCAAGGCCAGATTTGCATGGCTGTGAACCGCTTTCTGGTGCACGAGGCGATATACGACGAATTTCGCGACAAGCTGGTGGCCCGCACAAAGGCGCTGAAAGTAGGCGACCCGCGCGACAAGGCTACTGACATCGGCCCGCTCATCGATGACAAGCAGGTGCAGCGCATTCAGAAGGATATGGAGGAGAGCGTGGCCCAAGGTGCCAAAATAGAGTGCGGCGGCCAGGCCGAAGGCGCGGTGCTACACCCAGCCGTGATGAGTGGCGTGCGCAACGATATGCCTATCGCGCGCAACGAAATCTTTGGCCCGGTGGCCGTGCTCATTCCCTTTAAAGACGACCAGGAAATGCTGAAGCTGGCTAATGAGCTGGACTTCGGCCTGAGTGGGGCGCTGCACACCCGCAACGTAGACCGCGGCGTGCAGCTGGCCCGCCAGGTAGAAACCGGCATGATTCACGTCAACGACCAGAGTGTCAACGACGAGCCCAACGCTCCGTTTGGCGGCGAGCGCGAGTCGGGCCTGGGCCGCTTTGGCGGCGAATGGGTGATGGACGAGATGACCCGCGTGCAGTGGGTAACCGTGCAGCACGAGCCCCGGCAGTACCCGATTTAACGGCAGGGCAGTAGCGCGAACTACAAAGTTCGCGCTACTGCAAGACTAGCCGCTGTAGCCACCACCACTTTCGGGCTCGGTAGCGCTGCCGCCGGGCTTGGTAGGCGTGGGCAGGTCAGATTCAGTTTTAATTTCAACGTCGCTGTAATCGGGCACGCCGTCGCCCTGCACGGGTACGGGCGGCTCGGGATGGGAGGCGGGGGAGACGAGGGCTGTTGCATGGCTAAGAAACGGGTTGGCTTAGTGCCTGTACGGCCGTGAGCGGCCAATGGCTGCCGGGCTCCGGCCGGGGAGCGTACTTTTGCCAGCGTTGCCAGAAGCAGTTTCCCACTCCTTGTCAGTTCACATGAGTCAGTTCCGCACCGAAAAAGATACCATGGGCCAGGTGCAAGTGCCCGCCGACGCCTATTGGGGCGCCCAAACCCAGCGCAGCATCGAGAATTTTCCGATTGCGCAGGACATCAACAAGATGCCCAAGGAAATTATCAAAGCCTTCGCCTATCTGAAAAAAGCTGCGGCCCTTACCAACCGCGACGCGGGCATTTTGCCGGCTGAGAAGGCCGCCCTCATTGGCCAGGTAGCCGACGAGATTCTGGCCGGCCAGCTGGCCGACCAGTTTCCGCTGGTGGTGTGGCAAACCGGCTCAGGCACGCAGAGCAACATGAATATGAACGAGGTGATTGCCTACCGCGGCCACGTGCTGCACGGCGGCCAACTCAGTGATGAAAAGAAGTTTCTGGCCCCTAACGATGACGTAAACAAGAGCCAGAGCAGCAACGACACCTTCCCGACGGCCATGCACATCGCGGCCTACAAGATTCTGGTCGAGACTACGATTCCGGGCATCGAGAAGCTGCGCGATACGCTCAAGGCCAAGTCGCAGGAGTTTATGCACGTCGTTAAAATCGGCCGCACGCATTTCATGGATGCCACGCCGCTGACGCTGGGCCAGGAGTTTTCGGGCTACGTGTCGCAGCTCGACCACGGCCTGCGGGCCATCAAAAATACCTTGGCGCACCTGAGCGAGCTGGCACTGGGTGGCACCGCCGTGGGCACCGGCATCAACACGCCCGCCGGCTACCCCGAGAACGTAGCCAAGCACATTGCCGAGCTAACCGGCCTGCCCTTCGTCACGGCCGAGAATAAGTTTGAGGCCCTGGCCGCCCACGACGCCATCGTGGAAGCCCACGGCGCGCTCAAGACCGTGGCCGTGAGCCTCATGAAAATTGCCAACGACGTGCGCATGCTCAGCAGCGGCCCGCGCGCCGGCATCGGCGAAATTTCGATTCCCGACAATGAGCCCGGCTCCAGCATCATGCCCGGCAAGGTAAACCCCACGCAGTGCGAGGCGATGACCATGGTAGCCGCCCAGGTAATGGGCAACGACGTGGCTATCACGGTAGGCGGCTCGATGGGCCACTTCGAGCTGAACGTGTTCAAGCCCGTGATGATATTCAACTTCCTGCACTCGGCCCGCCTCATCGGCGACGTGTGCGTAGCGTTTAACGACAAGTGCGCGGTGGGCATTGAGCCCATTCTGCCCAATATCAAGAAGCACGTTGATAGCAGCCTGATGCTGGTGACGGCCCTCAACCCACACATCGGCTACTACAAAGCCGCCGAAATTGCCCAGACGGCCCACAAAAACAACTCCACTCTCAAGGAAACCGCCATCAAGCTCGGCTACGTCACGGCCGAGGAGTTTGACCAGTGGCTGAAGCCGGAAGACATGGTGGGTCAGATTAACGTGGGCTAGCCTGCTCATCGGACAATTTTCTCCAAAGAAGGGCGTCATGAGAAGAGCGTCATGCTGAGCTTGTCGAAGCATCTCTACCGCGCCGCTAGGGTCGTTCGGTAGAGATGCTTCGACAAGCTCAGCATGACGCTCTTTATTTTGTTGATTAGCCAATTATGCGCTGCCACCTGTTTTTCAGCCTCTTTTTAGTCGCCGCCCCGCTGCTCAGCCGGGCGCAGCTGGCCCAGGCAGTGCCCGCCGATTCGGCTACGGCCCGGGCCGCTCTGGCAGGAGCCGCCCAGCGGTTCCCGAAGTTTTATCAGGCTTTGCGAGCTGTTCAGCAGCACGATACGTTGCTGCGGCGGTTTGTGGTGGTGCGGTCGGCGCTGCCGCTGGCAACCCCGGCAATGGCGTTTCCCAACGGGGCGGTGCGCCTCGACCTGCGCTACCTGCAACACCTTCAGCCCGGCTTCGACGACGACCGCCTGGTAGTGGTGCTGTACCACGAAATCGGGCATTTACACTACTTCCGCACGGTGCCGCCAGCCCGCCGCACCCCGGAAGCCAGCGAGCGGGCAGCATTCGATTACTCTCTACTAAAAACCCACGAACTGGCCGAGGCCGGCGACTGCAAGCCCTTGCAAACGGGGTTGTATTTTATGCGGCTGCGCAGCCAGTCGGCCGATATAGCCGACCCGCACGTGCAGGCGTTAAAAAGCCTGGTGCGCGAGCCAGCCTATGCCAATTACCAGCGCTATGTGGCCGAGCATTGCGCGGCGAGCCGATAGGCCAGAGGTGGGCTGGTTAGCCAGCTACCGCTATTTTCGTTTCGTTTCTACGCTTCTTTCTCTACTGCCGTGCCTTTCGATTTCGAACAAACCCTCGTGCTGGAAAATAGCCGCGCCCGGCTGCGCCCGCTCGAAGCCACAGACTTTGAAGAGCTGAAGGCAGTGGCCTTTACTCCTGAGCTGTGGGAATACACACTCAGCCGCGCCGACGACACCGTGAGCCTGGCGGCCTACATTGCGGCGGCGGGCCAGGCGCGGCAGGCCGGGCTGCGCTACCCATTTGTGATAATTGACCGGGCCACGGGGCGGCTGGCGGGCAGCACCAGCTACTACAACCTCGACCCCGACAATCAGAAGCTGAGTATTGGCTACACCTGGGTAGGCACTGATTTTCAGCGCACCGGCCTCAACCGGGCCGCGAAGCACCTGCTGCTGTGCCATGCTTTTGACCAGCTGGGCTGCGAGCGCGTAGAGCTGGAAACCGACAGCCGCAACCTGAAGTCGCAGCAGGCCATGCGCCGCATGGGCGCCACCGAGGAAGGCACGCTGCGCAGCCACCGCCTCACGCAGGGCAACTTCCGGCGCGACACCAAGATTTTCAGCATCATCCGCTCTGAGTGGAACCAGCTGCGGCACAGCGTTTTTGCCGAGTTCGACGCCCGTGGCTAGCCCCGCCCCCGGCCCGGCCTGCTGCGCCGCCGGGCGGCCAGCTTTGGGCACGCTTTTCGGGGAGTGGGCGCGGCCCTGCGCTCCGAGCTGCACTTGCAGTTTCATGCGGTAGCGACGGCCATTGTGCTCGGGCTGGGGCTGTACTTTCGGCTGCGGCTGAGCGAATGGGCGCTGGTAGCGCTGGCGGTGGCGGGCGTGTGGGCGGCCGAGCTGTTTAATACCGCTATCGAAACCCTCACCAACCTGGTGTCGCCCGACTACCACCCGCTGGCCGGCAAGGCCAAAGATGTGGCGGCGGGCGCGGTGCTGCTGGCCGCGCTGGGTGCGCTGGCAGTCGGAGCGCTGCTGTTCGGGCCTAAAATCTGGCTCCTGCTGTCGCGCTAACTATTCGAAGCCATTGGCGTAAGGACAAAGGATTTTACGTTAGCTTTTTTACCCATTTTCGCTATGCGCCGTTTGCTTATCCCTTTTACCGCGCTGGCCTTGCTACTGAGTGCTTGCCAATCAGACGTAGTCGTGAATACGCCTACTACGCCGCCCTCCGAAGGCTTTGTGAGTGAGCCCGATACGCCGGCGCCCACCAGCACCAACACCACCGACCCCGTAGCGGCCCGCGATATGCGCCTCGACAGCACGGCCCGGCCGCTGTGGCTGCGGCAGCGCATTCAAAGTATCCTGGCCACGCGCAAGCGCAATCCGATTATCCGCATCACGCGCTATGAGTATGAAGGCCAGACTGTTTACTATGAGTCGGCCCCCTGCTGCGACCAGTACTCGACCGTTTATGATGTAAAAGGCCAGATACTATGTCACCCCGAAGGCGGCATCACGGGTAAAGGCGATGGCAAGTGTGCCAACTTCGACAAGCGCAAAGCCAATGAGCAGCTGGTGTGGCAAGACCCCCGCTGAGCCGGCTGCAATGCCAACAACTTCTCCCAATCTTCCTCTCTTCCAATGATTAATACGATTGCCAAGCTCGGCGCTTTCAACGTGTGGGCCAACGAAACGCTGCTGCGCCGCCTCGACTCTTCGGTAGCGCCCGGCAAGGAGGCTCCCCAGGCCGCGCTGCGCATTTTCAGCCACGTTATCAATGCCCAGGCTATCTGGATTGCCCGCCTCAGCGGCACCCAAAGCCCCTAAAAGTGTGGCAGGAACACGACCTGGCCGGCCTGCACTACTGGCACGAGCAAACCTCGCGGCACTTCCAGCAGCTGTGTGAAACTGCCGACGATACGGAGCTGAATCGCCATATTCAGTATTCCAACTCGCAGGGCGATGCCTTCGACTCCCAGGTGAGCGACATTCTGACCCACTGCGTGGTGCATGCCAGCTACCACCGCGGCCAGGTAGCTACCAAGATGCGGGAAGCCGGCCTGGAACCGGTTAACTCCGATTTTATTACTTACTGCCGCGAGATAAGCGGCCAGGTAACTCCGCAGCTGTAAGCAGTGGGGCGCCGCTTCGCCTGCTTTCCGCTCACCGCTTTTTACGACTGCCCTATCCTTTTAGTGGGTAGCTGGTTCTACTACTTATTCCTTGTAAGGCCACCCGCTTGGGTGGCCTTTTCATTGGAGTTACCGCTACTTTCCTGCTTTGTCAAGTATATGCCTGCTTCCACCTCCCCCGTTCTCACTGCCGACCAGCTGGCCACCGGCCTCAGCTACCCGGCTTATCGCCAACACATTGCCGAAGCGCTGACTCAGGCAAACCCCGACCCGCAGCAGGCGAAAATGCTACCTCACTACCGCGAAGGGGCCGACCGCATGGACCGCGTGGCGCCAACCGTAGCGGTGCTGCCTGAGCTGCAAGCCGCGGTAAACCGGCTTACGCAACACTACCTCTGGGCGATTATTACCGAAGGCTGGTGCGGCGACGCTTCCCAGACGGTTCCGGTTTTTGAGGCCATAGCCCAGGCCAGCGGCGGCCACCTCGAAACGCGGTACTTTTTGCGCGACTCGCATCCCGACCTCATCGACCGTTACCTCACCAACGGCGGCCGGGCCATCCCGATTACCGTTTTTCTGCGCGCCGGCTCACTCACCGAAGCGGGCGTGTGGGGCCCGCGCCCGGCGCCGCTGCAAACCATTATGCAGGAGCTGAAAGCCCACGACACGCCTTTCAAAGAGATTGTTAGCCAGGTGCATGCCTGGTACGACCAGGATGCGGCCCGTACCACCCAGCACGAGCTGCTGGCGCTGGTGCAAAAGCTTTCATAAAGCATTATACTTTTAATATGTATTAAAAGTATAATGCTTTACCCACTCTCCTTCGAGAGTGGGCGCTCTTCCGGTTATTTTTATTTTTTTGCTGTATCGGCAGGGGCCGCAGCCTTCTTACGACCACCAAACAGGCTGTTCAGGCCCGCGCCGATGGCTTGCTTGGCTTTTTCTTGCGCTTCGAGCTTCTTTTTCTGAATTTCGAGTTGGAGCTGCTCCTGCGAGGTTTGCTGGGTGGTGGCGGTGGCTTTCTGGGTGCTGTCGGTTTTGGCCTTGTTCTTAGTCGCCAGGCCCAGCAGCGCGTCGGTGAGCTTGGTTTTAACCACATTCGTCACAATGGCCTTGCCCTGGTCTTTAAGGCTGCCACTGGTCAGCTTTACGCTGGGACTGGTGACGGTGCCGCCGATGTTGAGGCCCAGCGTCACGCGGTCAGTACCCTGGATATTCGATACGCCGGTGAGCTGCGTGAGCTTGCTATTCAGGGCATTACCCAGCTTGCCGGTGGGTGCGTTGATGGCCGTAACGTAGGAAAGAATACCGGCCAGGCTGTTCGAGCCACCCACCGTCATCTTTACGTCGCCTACCGTCAGGTCGAAAGGCTTCACTACAAAGTTGCCATTCACAATCTCGGCGTTCACGATGCGGTTAATCACCTCCAGGTTTTTCAGCTCGGGCAAGGTAGTGAGACTGGAAATCTGCGACATTACCGGCGATTGCAACACGCTGGCTTTCACGATGTCAAACAAGCCCTTGCCGCTCAGCGTGGCCAGCTTGGGCAGCATATCCTGGCCCATCTCGCCGCTCACGTTGAATGTAGTGCCAAAAATCCCTTGCACCTGCGAGGCCAGCGGCACCAAGGCCTTTACAGTGTTGAAGGCTCCGAACGCCTTCTGAAAATCCAGATTCTTGATATTCAGCCCCAGGTCGAACCTGGGGTGCGCCAAGTCTTGCGTGTTGTAGCTGCCCGTAGTGCCGAAGGCAGCGCCCAAGGTATTAAAAGTCAAGTTCTTCAGGGTAGCCACTTCGTTCTTTACCGCTACCGTGCCGGCGGCATTCGTCAGCTTCAGGTTGTCGTAGGTCACGTTATCGACCTTGCTGTTCAATACCAGGTCGAAGAATTTCGGAATGGGCACCACGCCCGTGGCCTTCGCCGGGGCCGCCTTGCCGGTGGCAGTCGACTTCTCGCTCACGGGGTCTACCATAAACTCGTTTACGTTGAAGCTGTGCGAGGTCACGTTCAGCGTGCCGCGCAGCGGCTGGCCGGGCGTAAAGAGGTAGCCCAGGTAGTTGCTCACCGTGCCGTTGGCCGCAAAGTCGGAGCTGCCGGCCGTGCCGTTAAGGCTCTGAATAACAATCTGATTATTGTTGAACGTGGCGGCGGCATTGCTGATAGCTACTCCCTGCGGCAGGTCTTTGCTCTTGTATGTCACATTGTTGGCCTTCACAGTACCGCTGGCTTTCACATTCTGGTAGCGGCCGGCTTCTACGTCGGCCATGTTGCCGGCAGCGGCGATATTACCCGCTACACGACCCGTTACGGTCATGCCCTGAAGCGGGAAAATCTTCGTGATTTTGGTGAGGTCCACCGTGCCGTTCACGTTCGCATCAAATACCGGTTTGGCTATATTGTGGGCTGTGAGGCGGCCATCGAGCGGCTCGCCTTCCAGCATCATATGAAACTGCAGCAGATTTACATAAGTATCGTCCATCTGCCCAGTAGTATTCATAACCGTACCGCTGAGGTTAATATCTTCAATCGGGGCCGGAAACTTATCTGACTTCACGTAGCCATTCGCCATTTTAATGGCCGCGTTGACCACCGGCATCTGGGTTTTTGAATAGATGCCTTTGCCCGTCGCATCCACGAAGAACTGCCCACGCATTGTGAGGCCGGGCACCGGATACACTTTTAGCGCTTCGGCCAGATTCACGTTGGCTTTTACGTGGCCATCTACCTTCATTGGGGCGAGGCCATCGATGGCGACGCTCCCATCAACCGGGTCGTTGCCCAGGTCGAGGTGAAACTTCGACACGTTGACTTTCACGTTGTTGGTAAAGCCCGACGGGTTGTCTACCACCATCGCCACGTTGATATTTTTGGCCTCGCGCGGCAAGTCGGGGTACTTAAAGCGGCCGTTGGTCACGGCCAGGTTCAGGCCGTAGCCGGGCATCCGCAGCTTGTTTTGCACGCCCTTGTAATAGCCGTTGAAAGCCACCTGGCCACTGGCTTCCACGTTCTTAAACTGGGCGTTGTACACGCCCGGCACCAGGCTCAGAATATTCTTAAAATCAGTTTGCAAAGCCTTGAACGTCACGTCGTAGGTGATATCCGTAGCATTCGGCAAGCCGATGGCACCGGCGAAGCTAAACGGAAAATCGTTGAGCTTTACCTGGTTCTCCTTAAAGGTATAGAGGTTCTTGTTCAGGTCCATGCTCATGGCAATAGCAGCGGCTACCTGCTTGTTGGTCAGGTAGTCGATACCATTGTAGTTGGCCGTAAGCTGGCTGATAGTGGTGTTGGAAGTCAGGTCGAAGACGTTGTTGGCAAAATCGCCCTTGCCCTGGTGGTTAACACCCCGCGCATCGAGCCGCACCGGAATGCTGAGGTCTTCGTAGCGCAGCCGCCCGTTGGTAATTTCCCAGCCCCGAATAGCCAGATTTACCTTGCTGGTGTCCTGGCCCTTAGCCGCCGCAGCGGCGTTCGGAATCATGATATCCCAGTTGGGCCGCCCGCTTTTCAGCACCTTCACCGAAAACTCGGGCTGGTCGAGGGCCACGCTTTTTATATCAATCTGCTGGCCTTTCACCACCGACATCAGGTCGAGGCCCACCCGCAGGCGCGGCAGGTAAGCCAGGGTGTCGCGGCTAAAGGAGTCGAGGCCAATTACGCGCAGGTTCTTGATATCCAGCCCCAAATCGGGAAACGTGCTGAGCAGCGTCACGCCGATATCGTCGGGGTTGTACTGCACCTTCGCGCGCACGCGCTGCGCTATCTGCTGGTCGGCCAGCGCCCGGAGCTTGTCTTTAAACAAGAAAGGAGCCGCCGCCAGCGCTGCAACCAGCACTACCAGAAACAGTACAAAGCCAAGCAGAATTTTACGTATCATGAAGAAGTCATTAAGTCGCTATGGGCAAAAGTAAGGCCCACCAGGCACGCCTTGGCCGCTAGCGCGCTCAACGCGAAAATGGGACCAAATACGCCCGGCACGCTCGTTTTTTGCTAATAAGACCGCATGCACCAGCCAAAGGTGAAGTGCCGATAGGCAATCAGCAATCCCTCCTGGTCGACTTGGCGAGCGCCAGCCCTGCTATTGAAGCGGTTTAGAAAGTCGGGGCTGAAGCAGACCGCCGGCGATACCGCCAGTCTCGACTTTCTAAACCGCTTCATTGAAAATTTTACTGTTTTCCGGCCTGCTCCAGAAATAAATAGCGCGTCCGGTTTGCCTCCGCCTCAACTTTGGGCGATGCGTCCAGCCGCAGGGCTTGCCCTTTGGCACCGCGGTTAGCGGCGGGCCAGTTGACCAGGCCCGCACCGTTGGGGTTGCCGCTTTTGATAAAGTTCGCAAAATAAGCCTGCATTATATCCGACACCTTATAGTCATCAGCTGTCCAGTTATAGACCTTATTGGTACCCAGGTTACCCAGCGCGTATTCAATCTCGGCAGAGTGCACCGCCCCACTGGCTGCCGGGGCGGGCGGCAGCGCCGGTCGCGGCCGGGCAAACAGGTAGCGGTACACGGGCTGGTCGCCGGTTTGGGCGTGCATCTCGGCCCACTTCCAGGTGCTATAAGCGATAAAGCGGTCGCTGGCCAGGGCATTGGCCGACTGCTCAGCCTCGGCGTCAGAGCCGGCCGGGTAGAGGCGCAGGGCCTCGGCGGTGCGGCTGCCATAGAGCTTCTGCACGGTATTGCGGTAGTTTTCGGCGGTGGGCGGTAGCTGGCCCAGCAAAAACGGGTAATTCATTTCCAGCGAGTTCCAGCCCACCAGCAGCGGCACGGCGGCCTGGGCACCGGCGGCATAAATCTCGGCCGGTGGCCGGGGCAAAAAGTAGCCATCCTCAATGGCAGAGAAGCGTGGCGCATCGGGCTTGGCCGTGGCATCGAGCACTTGCTGGGCCGGCAGCGCCCGCAGAGCGCCCAGTGAGCTGGCTCCCAGGCTGGTCGCGAAGGCTACGCCCGCTTGCTCGGCCTGCGCCAGCGTAGCCAGCGGCTGTAAGCCCAGCAGCGACCCGCTTTCCCCAATAGCGCCAACAATCAGATTCTTGGCCAGCGGCGAGGCCATTTGGGCACTCACCGACCACGAGCCTGCCGATTCCCCGGCAATCGTGATATGCTGCGGGTCGCCGCCGAAGGCCGCGATATTATCGCTCACCCAGCGCAGGGCGGCGGCCTGGTCGAGCAGGCCGTAGTTGCCCGAAGCGTGGTGCGGCGACTCCTTGGTCAGCTCGGGGTGGGCCAGGAAGCCAAATACACCGAGTCGATAGTTCACCGTCACGGTTACGATGCCGCGCCGGGCCAGCGCCTCGCCGTCGTAGCGCGGCTCCGAGCCATCGCCGGCCACGAAGCCGCCACCGTAGAAATACACCAGCACCGGCCGCCGCTCTTTGGCCGACTGCGCGCCCGTCCACACGTTCAGATACAGGCAGTCCTCGCTCACGCTATTTGAGCGAAAATTCATGTCGCTGAACAGTGGCAGCTGCATGGCGCGGGGGCCAAACTGGGTGGCGGGCCGCACGTCTTTCCAAGGCTGGGCCGGCTGCGGAGCCTGCCAGCGCCGCGGCCCCACGGGGGGCGCGGCATAAGGGATTCCTTTAAACTCGTGAATACCACTCGGCGCAGTAGCGCCGGCCAGCCGCCCGCCGGCTACCTGCACCTGGTTATTGGCTAAGCTATTGGGAGAATTTTTGGTGGGCTGGGCCACGGCGGCCAGCGCCCCGGCCACCAGAGAAAGAGCAAGAAAAAACTTCATGCTGAAAGATAGCAGCACGAAACAGAAGCCACACGCAAAACGCCCCGTTGCCGGACGGGCAACGGGGCGTTTTGCGTGTGGCTTCTGGTCGGTAGGCTTACAGCAGTTCGGTGCTGCGCTTCACAAAGGCCGTTAGAGCCTCGCCTTTCAGCAGGCCCTGCGCCAGCAGCGCCAGGTCGAAGGCTTGCTTGGCAATGGTTTCGCCGCCATCGGCCAAGGCTTTTTGCGCAATGGGGCTGTTGGCATTCACCGTCACGTCGAACGAGTCGGGCAGCGAGCCGAACATCTGCATGCCGCCCCCGCCACCGGTACGCTGCATGTCTTTCATACGGCGCATAAACTCATTCTGGGTGATAACCACCGGCGCATCCTGCGGCGAGAGGGGGCCACTTTGACGTGCATGCTGGGGTTGCTGATGGCGCTGGTAAAAAGCTCCTCCAGCTTCTTGTGGTCGTCTTCGCTCAGTACGCTGGCGGGCGCTTCTTCCTTCTCAATAAGCTGGCCCACGGTAGCCGAATCGACGCGCTTAAACGTGGTTTTTTCCAGTTTCTGCTCCAGCTGGCCAATAAAGTGCGCGTCGAGCACCTGGTCCATATTCAGCACGTCGTAGCCGCGCTCCTGGGCGGCCGCCACGAAGCCGTGCTGGGCCTCGGCATCGGTGGTATAGAGCACCACCGTATTGTCCGTTTTATCTTTCTGATTAGCCTGAATGTGCTCGGTGTACTCGGTGAGCGTGTAAAGCTTGCCGCTTACGCTTTTGAGCAGCACGAAGTCCTTGGCGCGGTCGTAGAATTTCTCATCCGAGAGCATGCCATACTTCACAAACACCCCAATATCAGCCCATTTCTCCTCGTAGCCGGCGCGGTCCTTGCGGAAGAGCTCAGCCAGCTTATCGGCTACTTTTTTGGTGATGTAGGTATTGATTTTGCGCACCGCCGCATCGGCCTGCAGGAAGCTGCGCGATACGTTCAGCGGAATATCGGGCGAGTCGATAACGCCGTGCAATAGCATCAGGAACTCGGGCACTACGTCCTTCACCTCGTCGGTGATAAACACCTGGCGCGAGTACAGCTGAATCTTATTGCGCGAAAATTGCAGCTCGTCCTTCACCTTCGGGAAGTACAAGATACCCGTGAGGTGAAACGGATAGTCTACGTTGAGGTGAATCCAGAACAGCGGCTCATCCATGCTCATCGGATAGAGCTCCTGGTAGAACTTCTTGTAGTCCTCGTCGGTCAGCTCCGAAGGCTGCTTGGTCCAGATGGGCGTCGTATCGTTAATCAGCTGGCCCTCAAACTCAATCGGAATCGGCAGAAACTTGCAGTACTTGCTCAGAATGGTGCGCAGCCGGGCTTCTTCCAGAAACTCATCCGAGTCTTCGGCTACGTGCAGCACCACATCGGTGCCGCGCTCGGCCTTGGCGTGCTCACCGGTGGGCTCGTCGATGGTGTACTGGGTGCTGCCGTCGCAGGTCCAGTGCGCCGTAACACTGTCTTCCTTATAAGATTTCGACCATATCTCCACCTCGCTGGCCACCATGAAGGCCGAGTAGAAGCCCAGGCCAAACTGCCCGATTATCTGGTCTTTGGCCTGCGCATCCTTCTCCTTGTACTTCTCCACAAACTCGGTGGCGCCGGAGAAGGCAATCTGGTTGATGTACTTCTTGATTTCGTCGGCCGTCATGCCCAGGCCGTGGTCCGAAATTGTGATTTTGCGGGCCTCTTTATCTACCGTCACGCGCACTTTCAGCTCGCCCACTTCGCCCTTGTACTCGCCCAGCGCGGCCAGGCTCTTGAGCTTCTGGGTAGCATCGACGGCATTGCTGACCAATTCGCGCAAGAATATCTCATGGTCAGAATATAAGAACTTCTTAATGATAGGAAAGATGTTCTCGGTATGGATGGAAATGGAGCCGGTTTCGGACATCGGAATAGCTGACTTAGTGTTGGGTGAAATAACAAAAGGCTGACTAACAGGCCGGGGCCTGCCAGTCAGCCTGGCTTTTCAAAGGCTGTTCCAAGGTGTTGGCGGCTGCCAGGTTGGCAGCAAACGGGGCTATTGGGGCTGGTAGCCGGCCAGGGGCTCGGCCACCTCGTCGGAGTAAGAGAAGAAAGCTCCGAAATAATGTACCCACTCGGCCCATAGACCGGGCAGGCGGGGCGACTCGTCGGTGAGCCAGGCCAGTGCTGGTGCAGGATGCGTAAAAAAATGTGCTTCGAAAGGAAGCTGAGCATCAACCGCCATCAGTACGCCTTCCACTACCTGCTGATTGTAGACGCGCTGCGCCGAAAGCACAATCACTACCTGCTCGAGCGGCACAGTAAAAAGAGCCGGCATAAACTTGGTGCTCAACCACAGCTGGTCGTACACCGGAACATCAGGCATCATGTTCAATTCCAGCACTATACGCTTCACGCAAAGCCGCTTGACCAGCACGCGCAGCTGCGTAAAGGCCTGCTGAAAGCGCTCCATATTCCGGTCGGCCATCCAGGCCACCCGCATCAGGCTTGAAATCTCATCGTACTGAATACAGAACTCAGTTATTTTATTAATAATCATACGTTTATTCACCGTAAACAGCCTCTGAACCAGCGCTTGCCAATGCTTAACGTTTACAGGAAGCTGAACAAATACGGCAAGTAGTCGTTTTTGGATTTTTTTCGGTTGATTTTTTTAGCTTCTTTTACGGAACCCGGCGGTACTCGATTTCCTCGCGTACGCCGGGCAAGGCGTCGCCCACCAGAAAATCTACTATCAGCTTCCGGCGGCTTACCTGTATCAACTGCTGGTTATCGAATGAGGAGCCGCCTTCCGTGGCTGGGCTTTGGGCAAAGAGCGTTCCTTGCTTAACTATATAGTTACCAGTCTCCAGGCGAACAGGCTGGCCCGGCCGCGCTATCGTAAACTGATAGCTGCCATCGGGCCGGAACTCGACCAGCAGGTGCGCAA
This sequence comes from Hymenobacter sp. BRD67, assembly GCF_013256425.1. Taxonomy (GTDB): domain Bacteria; phylum Bacteroidota; class Bacteroidia; order Cytophagales; family Hymenobacteraceae; genus Hymenobacter. Next base: position 3,929,274 of record NZ_CP053904.1, on the reverse strand, counting down.
GCCCGCTTACTACTTCCCGGTTTAGTGCTGCCACCTCCGGATTATTCATCTGCTCAAGCACTTCGGGAGGTACCGTTTGGGCCGCCGTAAAGCTGACCTGGCGCAGCTCCCAACGGCCGGGCAGGAGCGCAGGTACCTGCGCCCAAGCCAAAGCTGGCCCCAGGACCAGCCCCATTAATAGAACAAAACCGAGATTTAGTTTACCCAAACCGGAGAAGAGCGCATAGTACCACATACCTTACCGCAAGATACCATATCTTAGGCTTATATCGATTTTGCATGCCCTATGCGTAGCGGGCAAAGCAGCGCGGCCTTGCGGGCCAGGACGGGGGCTACTTCTTGTGCAGCAAACTGCATCCGGTTCCCGCATGCTAATGCAACATAATTGCGAGTTTGGAGTTAGTCGCCGGTGCATGGCGGTAAAGTTGGCGGCTCCATGCAACCCTTTACTTCCACCGGGCTCTTTACAGAAGCTCACTCAGCATTATCGTGTTGCGGACCGTTTTACGCCCCTACCTCGCCCTGCTCTTGCTGCTCTGCCTGCTGCGGACGCTGCTGCCCGAGGCGTGGGTACTGGCGTTGCACAACCACGGCCATACCACGGAGCTAACGGGTAGCCAGCGCCCCAAAGGCAAGCTGCTTCTGAGCCCGCGCCACAGCCACTGCCAGACTGAGCAGTTTTACAACGTGCCGTTTCAGGCGTCCAGCCGGTTGGCTTTGCCCCAGCCGCGCCTCGGCCTGCGCTACCAGCCACTGGCGGCACCGGCGGTGCTGGCTTGCTCGGCGGTAGCCCTGCGCAGCACCACGCTGCGAGGTCCACCCGTAAGCTAGAGGCTGCCCGCTATTTTTTGGTGCCATTGCCTGTTAATCAGCGTTTTCGCCTGGTTCTCTACCTGCATGCTGCCCGGCTTACTCGGCCGGCTGCTCCGATTTTTCTCTGGTTTGGTTTTAGAGAAAATGCAAACAGGCCCTGACCTTTGGCTGGGGTTTGTTTGCGGAGCCAGGCGTGTGCACTGGCAGCGCACGGCGCTCCAACTCCTTACTGCTTCGTTAATTCAAATGTTTCGCACTTACTCTCCTGCGCTGCTAGCCAGCGCGCTATCGTTTTCATTGCCAGTTCGGGCGCAGGTGGCCCCGGCAGCTGCACCGGCCCGGTCCCGGGCGGCCATCACCTTTGCCGGGCACCTCACCGACGCCGCCACCGGCGAAGCCATACCGGGAGCAAACATCGTTTTTCCCGACCTCAAGCAAGGCACTGCCACCGATGCCACCGGCCGCTTCAGCTTTAGCAACCTGCCCCGGGGGCGGTTTCTGATACAGGTAGTATCGCTAGGGTACAATACTATCAATCAACTGGTTGATACCAACAGCGGCCAGCCGCTGGAGCTGAAGCTGACGCCCGCCGCCACCGAAATCGGGCAGGTAGTGGTGACGGGCGTGTCGCAGGCTACGGAGCTGCGGCGCTCGCCGGTGCCCACCACGGTGGTAGACCGCACCCGCCTCAATCAGACATCCTCGACCAACGTGATTGATGCCATTGCGCACACGCCGGGCGTGAGCCAGATTACGACCGGCGCGGCCATCAGCAAGCCCGTGGTGCGCGGCCTGGGCTACAACCGCGTGGTGACTCTCAACAACGGAGCCAAGCAGGAAGGCCAGCAGTGGGGCGATGAGCACGGCATCGAGATTGACGAGTTCAGCATCGACCGGGCCGAGATTATCAAGGGCCCCGGCTCCTTGCTCTATGGCTCGGATGCGATGGCGGGGGTTATCAACTTTCTGGCCCCGACCCCATTGCCGAAGGCCACATTACGGGCACGGCTACGGCTAACTACCAGACCAACAACCACCAGCAGGGCTATTCGCTCGAAAACGCGGGCAATATCAATGGCCTGAACTGGCTGGTGCGCGGCACCCGCAAAGTGGCCGGCGACTACCAGAACCGCTACGATGGCCGGGTTTTCAACTCGGGCTTCAACGAGTGGGACGCCAACGGCTACCTGGGCCTGAACAAAGCCTGGGGCTACTCGCATCTCACATTCAGCACCTTCAACCAGAATCTGGGCCTGATTGAAGGCGTGCGCGACAGCCTGAGTGGCCGCTTTGTGCGCGATGTAGCCGTGGGCAACCAGGTGCAGTCGCGGGTGGTGAGCGACGACGAGCTCCGCGGCTATGGCCTGGCCGTGCCGCGCCAGCTAGTCAACCACCTGCGCCTGGGCACCGACAACAGCTTTATTATCGGCCAGAAAGGCGGGCGGCTGGCCTTGCAGGTAAATTACCAGCAAAACCTGCGGCGCGAATACGGCGACGCACTTACGCCCGAGGTTGCGCAGCTTTACTTTCAACTGCGCACCGTGGACTACGCCCTGCGCTATTTTCTGCCCGAGCTCAATGGCTGGAACCTGGCCGTGGGCACCACCGGCCTGCGCCAGCAAAACCGCAACCTGGGCACCGAATTTCTAATTCCGGCCTACGACATTACGGAGGGCGGCGTGTTTGGGGTACTCAAAAAATCGTTTGGCAGCCTCGACCTCAGCGGTGGCCTACGTTACGACGTGCGCCGCATCTCAGCCCAAAGCCTGTACCTGGATGGCACTACCGAGCAGCCCACTGCGCCCACCATGCCGGGGGCCGAAACCAAGTTTCCGGGCTTCCTGAGTACGTTTCAAAACTATAGCGGCAGCGTGGGCGCGGCTTATAACCTGAGCGACCGCCTCACGGTGAAGGCCAACGTATCGCGGGGCTTTCGTGCGCCCAATATTGCCGAGCTGGGAGCCAACGGCGTGCACGAGGGCACCATTCGCTACGAAGTAGGTGCGCCCAACCTCAAGGCCGAAACCAGCCTGCAGGTAGATGCGGGCGTGAGCTATACTTCTGAACACGTACGCTTCACAGTTGATGCCTTTGAGAACAGCATCAGCAACTACATTTTTGAGCGCCGGGTGCTGAACCGGGCCGGCACCGACTCCCTGGTTTCGACCGGACCGAATATAGGCCTTTTTAACTATGTGCAGGGGCAGGCCCGGCTGCAGGGCGGCGAGGTTACGCTCGATTTTCACCCGCACCCACTCGACTGGCTGCACTTCGAAAACTCGTTTGCGATGGTACGCGCCCGCCAGCTCGACGTGCCCGCCGACCAGCAATACCTGCCCTTCATTCCGGCCGACCGCTTGCAATCGGAGCTGCGTGGCAACTTCCGGCGCCAGGGCAAGCGACTTACCAACGTGTACGCCCGCTTTCAGCTGGAGCAAACCTTCGCCCAGAACCGCTACTTTGCCGCCTACGACACCGAAACGGCTACGCCGGCCTACACGCTCTTTAACGCCGGAGCGGGCACCGATGTGGCCGATGCCAAGGGCAAAACCCTGTTTTCGCTTTATATCACGGCCAACAACCTCTTCGATGTGGCCTACCAGTCGCACCTGAGCCGCCTGAAGTACGAAGATTTCAACTACGTAACGGGCCGCCGGGGCGTGTTTAACATGGGCCGCACGGTGAGCTTGAAAGTGGTAGTGCCGCTGGCATTCAAATAGCGCATAAAAAGGGGCATTGCCGGCCTGCTCCGGCGATGCCCCTTTACCGGCTGGCATCCTTAGCTTGTGTCTTGCCTGAATCCAATGCCCCGGCTTTGCGTTTAGGCCCTGAGCCCAATCTCTTTCCTTACATGCCCCACCACCACGACCATAGCCACGCCGGCCACGTTCATGCTGCGCCACCGGCAGGCGGCCACTTCAGCGCCGCCTTTGCCATAGGCATTGGCCTGAACCTGGCTTTCGTTATTGCCGAAACGATTGGCGGCATCGGGGCCCACTCGGCGGCGCTGCTCTCCGATGCCGGCCACAACCTGAGCGATGTGCTGAGCCTGGCACTGGCCTGGGGCGCGGCCTGGCTGGCGGGGCGCCCGGCCACGGGCCGCTACACGTTTGGCTACCGCGGGGCTACCATTCAGGCGGCCCTGCTGAATGCGGCGCTGCTTTACGGGGCGCTGGGCTTTGTGCTGTGGGAAACCATCGACCACCTGCGCCATCCCGAGCCCGTGAACGGCGTGGCCGTAATGGCCCTGGCGGGGGCCGGTATCCTGGTGAATGGCTTCACTGCCTTCCTGTTTCGGGCGGGTCAAAAGGGTGACGTAAATGTGCGCGGGGCTTACCTGCACATGCTTACCGATGCGCTGGTAAGCCTGGGCGTAGTAGTAGGCGGGGCCATTACCTACTTCACGCACTGGACCTGGCTCGACCCGCTGCTGGGCCTGGGGCTGCTCGCCGTGATTGCAGTGGGCTCCTGGGGCTTACTGCGCGACACCATCCGCCTGGGCCTGCAGGCGGTGCCCAACGGCATTGACTTAGAGCAGGTTCGAGAATTTATGCTGGGTCAGCCCGGCGTGCAGGGCCTGCACGACCTGCACATCTGGAGCATGAGCAGCGATGGGCACGACACGGCGCTGATGGCCCACCTGGTGCGGCCCGGCGGGGCCGATGCCACCTGGCTGGCCAACCTTTCGGCCGGGCTGCTGCACGAGTTTCATATTCACCACAGCACCGTGCAGGTAGAAGACGCCGAGCTGGAACACGGCTGCCAGAGCGGCTGCGCCACTACCGCCCATACCGCGCAGCTGTCAGCTTAGCCGGGGCCCGGATTGAGGAGCACTGCGCAAAAGCAGCTTGTCACCCCCGAAAAGTCGGGGCGGCATAGTACTTTTCAGCATGCAAAATCCCGCCCGCCCGCAATCGCCCCCTCAACTAGACGAGTCCGCGAAGTCTGCGGTGCAGACTACCAAGCTGTTTTCGGCCATCGTTATAGTAGCTTCGCTGGGCTACTTCGTTGATATTTACGACCTTATTCTCTTCAGCATTGTGCGGGTAAAGAGCCTGAACGAGCTGGGCATCATTGACAAGGCGGCTATTAAAAGCCAGGGCGAATACCTGCTTTCGATGCAGATGGGCGGGATGTTGCTGGGCGGCATTCTGTGGGGCGTGCTGGGCGATAAAAAAGGCCGGCTGTCGGTGCTTTTCGGCTCCATTCTGATGTATTCGCTGGCCAACCTCGCCAATGCCTACGTGCATACCCTTGACCAGTACGCCTGGCTGCGCCTGATAGCCGGCATCGGCCTGGCCGGTGAGCTGGGCGCAGGCATTACGCTGGTGAGCGAAACGCTGCCTAAGGAAAAGCGCGGCCTGGGCACGATGGTAGTGGCGACGGTGGGCGTGAGCGGGGCTATGCTGGGCTACTGGGTGGGCCAGCGCCTGGGCTGGCGCAACGCCTACCTGGTGGGTGGCGCGCTGGGCCTGGCGCTGCTCGTGCTGCGCGTGAGTGTATTCGAGTCGGGCATGTTTCAGAAAACCAAAGAAAGCACCGTGGCTCGGGGCAATTTCCTGAGCCTTTTTACCAACCCTATGCTGCTGGGGCGCTACCTGCGCTGCCTGCTCATTGGCATTCCACTGTGGTTTGTGGTGGGCATTCTTATCACCTTCTCGCCCGAGTTTGCAGAGGCGCTGGGCGTGCGGGTGCCTGCCGGCGAGCCGGCTATCTCGGCCGGGCTGGCGGTGTTCTGGTGCTACTTCGGGCTGGTATTCGGCGATTTTTTCAGCGGTGGCCTCAGCCAGCTTCTGAAAAGTCGCAACCGGGCTTTGCAGTTTTTTCTGGCATTCTGCACGCTCATGGTGGGTGTATATCTATTTGGTCTGCAAGGCGCTACGCCTACCACTTTTTATGTCGTATGCTTTGTGTTGGGTATCTCGGTGGGGTTCTGGGCATTGTTTGTAACCGTAGCGGCCGAGCAGTTTGGCACCAACCTGCGCGCCACCGTGGCCACCACCGCCCCCAACTTTGCGCGGGGCGCGGTGGTGCTGCTGGTGCCGGCTTTCCGCTGGGCCGAGGCGCACCTGGGCGGGCGCATCAGCGGGGCGGCCGCCCTGGGTGGCCTGTCGCTGCTGGTGGCCTTCTGGGCTGTCAGCACCCTGCCCGAAAGCTTTGGCAAAGACCTGGACTACAGCGAGCCGAGCTAGCACCGGGGGCTCCTTGCCGCGCCAACGCTTCAGGGCCGCGGCTCGCTGAGAACCTGAACCATAACTCCGGCGGCGCGTTGAAGGGCTAGCCGCTTCAGCTGGCTATCTTTTATATGAAAAATACCATATTAGGCGCCGCCTTCGCTTTTAGCGTCTTTACTGCACTCGCCGGCCATGCCCAAACGACCACGCCCGACCAGACCGCCCCGGTTCCGCAAAATGCCCAAAGCACTTACGACCAGCAGCGTAGCCAGCGCAAAATGGCCGACCAGTCGGTAACCGACAGCCGCCGCCAGCTCAAGCAGCAGGAAAGCCAGACCCGCGACCTAAAGCACCAGATGCGGGAGCAGCGCCAGCAGGCCAAGCAGCAAAATGAGCAGCTCAAGATGCAGCGTCAGGATGCCAAGGTGGCCCACGAGCAGGAAAAGCAGGCCAAAGCGCAGCTGAAAATGGAAAAGAAAGCTGAAAAAGCCGGCCATTAATCCTAACAGCGACAGCCTTTTGCGGCAGTCCACTGCTGCTTATCTCAGAAAAAGCTCTGGCTGCGGCCAGAGCTTTTCTTATTTTGCCCGTATCCTTGTTTTTGCCCTTCTCCTACCCGCCACATGGCTGCCAAAAACCCTGCCCGCTACTACCCGCTGCACCACTTTATTCTGCTGCCGCTTACCCTGCTGATGGTTATCTATACCATTCGCCGCTATGCAAACCTGGCCGGTGACGATTCTGAGCTCTCCCGTCTGTGGTTTTCGCTGGCAGCCGTTACGCTACTATTTTTTGTTACGCTCGTGATGCTTCGCCAGCACTACGCGCTCACGCTGCAAGACCGGCTGGCCCGCCTCGAAGTGCGCCAGCGCTACTTTGAGCTGAGCGGGCAGCGTTTTGCGGCGCTCGAAAAAGACCTTTCACTAAAGCAAATCCTAACTTTGCGCCTCGCCGGCGACCAGGAGCTGCCCGCGCTGGCTCAGGCTGCCGCCCGCGAAAAGCTCACGTCCAAGGATATTCTGGCCCGTATTGATGACTTCCAGCTCGATACTATGCGGGTCTGATACCCGGCAGCAGTGAGCTTGGGGCTACACCAGGCCTAACGGCGCTTTAGGCCAACTCGCTCCGCAATTACCTATTCAATTAGCAGTAAAAAGTATGATTCTCTACAACGTTACCACCAGCCTGGAGCCCAGTATTGCCGAAGCGTGGGTGGCCTACATGCGCGACCACCACATGGCCGAAGTAGTGGGCACCGGCTGCTTTATTCGTAGCCAGCTGCTGCGCTTGCTCAACGAAGAAGATGACGGTGTAACCTACGCCGCCCAGTATTTCAGCATCAGTCTTGAGCAGCTAGAGGCGTATCAGCTGCATTTTGCGCCCGCTCTGCGCCAGGAAATGGACGATAAGTTTGCTGGTAAGTACCACTCATTCCGCACCGTGCTGGAAGTGGTGGAATAACTAACCGGTAATGTCGTTCTCACACTCGAACGACTTTACCTGTTTTCATTGCTCAGCTCAAACAGCGTGAAGCTCCATACGTCGGCCCATTCGGCTATCTGGAGCTGGGTGCTTTTGCCCGCGCCGTGGCCGGCATTGACGTCGATGCGAATGAGCGTGGGGCTTGGGCCCGCCTGACAGGCCTGCAGCTCGGCGGCAAACTTAAACGAATGCGCTGGCACCACGCGGTCGTCGTGGTCGGCGGTGGTAATGAGCGTAGCCGGGTAAGCCGTGCCGGGCTTTAAGTTGTGCAGGGGCGAGTAGCTGAGCAGGTTATGAAACTGCGCCTCGTCGTCGGAGGTGCCATACTCGGGAGCCCAGTTCCAGCCGATGGTAAACTTCTGGTACTTGAGCATATCCATAACGCCCACGGCGGGCAGGGCCACGCGGCACAGGGTGGGCTGCTGGGTCATGATGGCTCCTACGAGCAGGCCCCCGTTGGAGCCACCCGCGATGGCCAGCTTTTGGGAGCAGGTGTAGCCGGCGCTTTTCAGGTAGTCGGCAGCCGCAATAAAGTCGTCGAACACGTTTTGCTTGTAGGGCGTCATGCCGGCCTGGTGCCAGGCTTCGCCGTACTCGCCGCCGCCGCGCAGGCTGGGAATAGCCAGCACGCCGCCGCGCTCCAGCCACAGCAGCCGCGCCACCGAGAAACCCGGCGTAAGCGACACGTTAAAGCCGCCGTAGGCATAGAGATACGTGGGATTTTGTCTATTCAGCGCCAGGCCTTTTTTGTGGGTAATAAACATCGGGATTCTGGTCCCGTCCTTGCTTTCGTAAAAAACCTGCGTTGTTTCGTAATCAGCCGGCTGCACGTCTACCTGAGGAGCCTTAAACACCGTGCTCACGTTGGCAGCCGGGTCGTAGCGATAGATGGTAGTAGGGTAGGTAAACGACGTGAAAGCGTAGTACAGCACCTTGTCGGTACGCCGCCCGCCAAAGCCCGCCGCCGTGCCAATCGCCGGCAGTGACACCACGTGCCGGAATTCCCCGCTCTCCGAGTATACTTTCACCTGCGAGCTGGCATCGTGCAAGTAAGTAGCCAGCAGGCAGCCGGCGGCGAGGCTGATAGTCTCGAGCTTTTCGGGCGCTTCGGCAATCACGTCGTGCCACTCGGTAGGCCGGCGGGGGTCGAGGCGCACCACCCGGTAGTTAGGCGCGTGGTCGTTGGTGTACACCAGCAGCTCATCGCCCAGGCTACCAATCACGCTTGTATCAAACTCGTAGCTTGCCTGCACCACGGTCCAGGTGCCGGCTTGGTCGGGGGCGTGCAGGTCGCGCACCAGCAGGCGGTTGCCAGCCGAGAGGCCATCAGTAAGGCTCAGGCACAGCCAGCACTCATCTTCCGTCACCTCGGCAATGCGGAAGCCGAGCGGCATATCCTTGTTTTCATATATTAGCTGATCGTCGGCCTGCCCGTACCCAGGCGGTGATAATACACCCGGTGGTACTCATTTTTGCCGGCCAGCGCCGCCTCCCCGGCTTGGGGCGCGTCGTAAGCGCTGTAATAAAAGCCCGAGCCGGCCCAGGCCACGCCCGACACCTTTACCCAGTCGAGCACCTCGGGCAGGGGTTGGCGGCTGGCCATGTCGAGCAGCCTGATTTGCTGCCAGTCGGAGCCGCCACCGCTGGTAGTATATGCCAGGTAGCGATGGTCGGGGCTGAAATGCAGGCCCATAAGCGCCGTGGTACCCTCTTCCGAAAACCGGTTCGGGTCGAGCAGCACGGTAGCCGCGTCGAGCGGAGCCCCCACGGGCACGGCGTACACCACGGCCTGGTTTTGCAGACCATCGTTCTTGCTGAAAATCAACAGCTCACCCTCCTGGCTCGGCACGCTGTAGCGCTCGTAGTTCCAGAGTTGGGTAAGGCGCTCGCGCAAACTATCCCGGAAGGGAATCTGGTTGAGGTAGGCGAACGTCACCTCGTTTTGGGCCCGAACCCAGGCCGTCGTCTCGGGCGAATCGGCATCTTCGAGCCACTGGTACGGGTCGGGCACCAGGGTACCAAAGTAAGAATCGGTATGCGGGTCGCGGCGGGTGGCAGGGTAGGTCAAGGCGGAGAAGCAGCAAAAGGTTAGCTATTAGTTGTCAGTACATTAAAGACAATAAAGACAACTCATTAGGATAAAGAAGTTAAGGGCCGGGGGGCGGCTTAGGCACCGGATGCTCCAGCGTCGGCGACTCGGTCAGGATGCGCTTATTGGAAATGATATTGGCACGCACTGCCTCCTTACGCCCAGCCTGCTGCGGCCCGACCAGGCGACAGCCCGGCAGCAACAGGCCGCCCAACAGGCTGATTCGAAGGATAGAAGTACGCATGCTGCTTAAGAAATACGGCACCCGGCCGGCTGGTTTTAATTACTGACCTTACGCAGCGCCTGTGAATCCTGACGCTGCATGATAATACTTACTGCTGTTAGGCAGTGGCAGTAACGCGAACTACCAAGTTCGCACTACTGCCCTGGCGACACTTTCGCATAGGCACTGCGTAACAGTAGTTACTTATTCCCCGGCTTCTGTGGCCGAAAGCAGGGATAAATCGAGCAGGTTTTCGCCAGCTTCAGTGGTGCGGTAGGGCCGCACAAAGCGGTGGTGCCAGCGCACCTCGGCGTGGGTGTACGAGCAACGGGTGTTGATATCCTGGGCGAAGGTATCGTCGAAGCCGCGCAGCATGACCACAATTTCGGCGTTTTGCTGGGCCAAATCGTCCAGCGTCAACTCGTAGAGCGGCGACTCGGGGGTGATGTCGTGGACCAGCGTCCAGTTGAGGGGCAAAAACATGATGGTGGCACGCTCCAGGTCCAGCAGATAGTAGCGGCGGGTAAAATCGGGCAGCATCACCGACAGCAGGAGGCGGGCGCTTATATCGATGATGGTATTGGTGCGCTCGTTGGCAATGCGCACCATAAAGCGGCGCAAGCCGGTTTTTTCGTCGGGTGGGGTGATAATGGCCGCTTCGCAAAATAGAATACGGGCCGTGGGCCGGGAAAAGCGGGCATACACCAGGCCCGTAATCACGGCAAAGGTGAGCACCCCAGCCAGGGCTTCAAACGACGATAAAAAGCCCGAGGCAATGCCTTTGGGCGAAATCACGCCGTAGCCAACGGAAGTAAACGTTTGGACTGAAAAGAAAAACGCATCCAGAAACCGCTCCCACCAGGCGCTTACCAGCGGCGCGCCCAGCAGGCCCGCCTGGTAGCCGATGCCTAGGTAACCGAGCGCAAACAAGGCATTGATAACCGTAAAATAGCCCAGCACAGCCGCGCCAAACCGCGCCCACGACAGCGAAACCCAATAGTGATACCAGTCGCCCCGAACCCAGGTTGGTCCCATTCGCCGCACATTGAACGTGCCATCGCGGTTGACAAAGCGTTGGGTACGAGCGGTAAATTTTTCGCCCAATCCAGGGTCCTGGGTAGGTAAAGGGGAAAAAGTGCGAGCCATAAATCGAGTAAGTTGAGTGATGGGAGCAATGGCCCTGTGTTACGTAGTCGGCGGCACATGACCCGGTCAGACCGCTTATTTAACCCGCTTGTTCTAGCCACACCCGGTGTTCCCACCGGGTCATGAACCTCACTGCTGCGTAACAGCAGTTAGTTATTACTCGGCCGGCGGGCCAGCCGGGGCCGCCCGCAATGCTTCGGCCACGCGCCGGGCCACTACCTCCTCTACCTGCTGACGCTGAGCGGCGGTCAGCTCCTGGCCGGGGCTGCTGGCCGGGCGGCGCAATTCGCGCAGCGTACGATTCAGGCTCAGGCGTAACATGCCGTACAGCACCAGGCTCAGGATACTGAGAATCAGTGCCAGAGGGGCAAAGAACCGGTCGAGCAGCGGCTCGGCTGCTGCTGCGGGCGCCCGGGACGACGGAGCCGGGCCCGTGGCGCTGGCTTCGGCTGCTTCGGCCGGGCCGGCGCCACTGCCAGCGTCTGCGGCGGCCTGGGGAGCCGGCGCGGGGTCGGTCGGAGGCAAGCCGGTTTGCACGTAGTCGGTTAATTTTTTTTCCAGCGTTTGCAAGCCTTCCAGGCGGGCCGGGTCGCGCTGCCGGGCCGGTGATGCTTTCAGCTTGCCGATAATCGCCTTAACCAGCGCCGTCAGCCGCGCCGGATTATCCTTTAAGCCTTTGTAAATCCTGCCTTTCGCCTCGATGGGCGCGTATAGCACTGAGTAAATGCGCAGGCTGTCGGGCCGCAGGCTGGCAGCCAGCGCCTGGAGGTTGCCCCCTTCGCAGCGGAGCGAGCGCTGAAGCTGCGGGCGGCCCGCGTCGGCATATACGTAGCGGGCCGTGGCACACCAGATTTGCACCTTGGCCTCGTCGAGCGAAGGCTGGCCCAGAGGCGTCTGGGCCGAAGCAGCCAGCGATAGTAGGAGTCCGGCAGCCAGCAGAAGCGGCCAGCAGCGGCGGGCAAGTTGGGTTTTCATCTCAAAACAGGCAATAAGCAGATTGGGGCCGGAAAGTACAACCTACCCCGCGCTTGGCCCCGCCCGGCGGGCCGCAGATTATCTTTGCGGGCTTTTCTATCTCTTAGGTATGCATATCGAAGTTCTCAAATCCAAGATTCACCGGGTGAAGGTTACGCAGGCCGAGCTGCATTATGTGGGTAGCATCACCATCGACGAAGACCTGCTCGACGCAGCCAATATGGTCGAAAATGAAAAGGTAACGGTCGTGAACGTAAACAACGGCGAGCGGCTCGAAACTTATACCATCAGAGGCGAGCGCGGCACGGGCATGATTTGCCTTAATGGCCCGGCAGCCCGCAAGGCCGCCGTAGGCGATATCGTCATTATCATCTCCTACGGCCTGGTCGATTTTCAGGAGGCCCGGGCCCACCAGCCTACGGTCATTTTCCCCGACCATCATAACCGAATTGGGTAATGAATGACAGGTTATAGCCGCACTCATTCCTCATTACCCACTACCCATTATCTATGAAGCACCTGCTCACCTTTCTAAAATACGCGCTGCTACTGAGCATTTCCGGTGCCCTGATGTGGTATGCAGTGCGCGGGCAGGATTTGTCGCGCATCGGCCACTATATTCGGACGGCTAATTATTTCTGGCTGGGTCTCACGCTCGTGCTTTCTGTGCTCGGCTATTTCAGCCGGGCTTACCGCTGGCAGATGCAGCTTTCGGCCTCGGGTACTCCGGCTCCGTTCTGGCGTATCTACCACGCTATGATGGTCGGCTACCTTGCCAATCTCGTGTTGCCCAGGGCAGGCGAGGTCATTCGCTGCTCGGTGCTGCGGCGCACTGCCGGTGTGCCGGTACAGGTAGCGCTAGGCACCGTGGTAACCGAGCGCGTAATTGATGTGCTGGTGCTGCTGGGGCTGCTGGGAGCCACATTGCTGCTCGATTTTAACACCTTCTGGGCCTTCGTTACCGACAAGCTGTTTGGCGGCCAGTACGATACCCTGGCCCGCAACCGTACACCACTCTTGTTGGCGGCGCTGGTGGCACTGGTACTGCTGGCTGTAGCTGCCTACACGCTGGTGCGCAACCTCGAGCGCCTGCGCCAGCACGCGCTTTTCAACAAGGCCATGCTGTTTATAAAAGGGCTGCTGGCGGGTGCGTTCAGCGTTATCAGGCTGGAAAATAAAGGCGTTTTTCTGCTGCATACCATTTTTACCTGGCTCGTCTATTATTTACTCGACTACCTGGCGTTTTTCTGCTTTCCCGAAACGTATGGCCTGGGCATGAAAGCTGGTTTGGCCGTGCTCACTTTTGGAGCCTTTGGCATGGCTGCGCCCGTAGCCGGGGCATTGGGCCATTTCACGTGATGGTGCAGGGCATTCTGCTGGTGTACGGCGTCAGCAAGGAAGCCGGTATTGCCTACGCGCTGGTTGTGCACGGGGCCCAAACGCTGCTGGTAGTGGTAATGGGCGGCCTCAGCTTTGTAGCCGTAGCGGCGGCCGATAAAGGCAACGTAGTAGACGAAGCCGAAGCCCTGGCTGATGAGCCGCTCACGACGGAGTAGGGCGTAAGGCATGCCGGGCCGTGAGTAGCGAAGCCTGGCCACGGCTTGCTAAAGCAGAAACTTTATTACTCTTTACGCTATTAGCTGGTACGCAGCTTACGCCCATGCCCACCGCCGATAAGATTTTGACTCGTACCGAGCTACCTACTACTTTGGCGGCCTGGCGGGCAGCGGGCGAGCGTATTGTATTCACCAACGGCTGCTTCGATTTGCTGCACCTGGGCCACGTCGACTACCTCGAAAAAGCCCGCGCCCTCGGCAGTCGCCTGGTGGTTGGGCTCAATACCGATGCTTCGGTAAGCGCGCTAAAGCCCGGCCGGCCGTTGCAGGACGAGAATTCACGTGCCCGTATTCTGGCGGCGCTGGCTTTTGTTGATGCCGTAGTGCTGTTTGGCGAATCAACCCCGCTGCAGCTCATTGAGCTGGTGCAGCCGGATATTCTGGTAAAAGGCGACGACTACGCCGTTGCCGGAATTGTGGGTCACGAACTTGTACTGGAGCGAGGTGGGCAGGTGCTTACCGTGCCGCTCGTAGCGGGCTACAGCACTTCCAATATCGTAAAAAAGATAATAAGCGGCCTCGCCGGTTAAGAACCCGGCACCGCAGCTTGCTGCCGCGCCGCTTCGCCACCACCGCCGTATTTTTGTAGCCACACTCTTCTCTCCCACCCTACCCTCACCCTCTAGCATTTTGGACATGACAACTTCGACGGCCACCGCTTCCCCCTTTCAACTCACCGAAGAGCAGTTGGCTGTACAGGCCGCCGCCCGCGACTTTGCCCAGAATGAGCTGTGGGAGGGCGTAATTGAGCGCGATGACCACCAGAAATTTCCTGCTGCGCAGATTAAGCGCATGGGAGAGCTGGGTTTTATGGGCATGATGGTAAGCCCCGAGTATGGCGGCTCGGGCCTCGATACGATTAGCTACGTGCTGGCTATTGAAGAAATTTCCAAGGTCGATGCCTCATGCTCGGTTATCATGTCGGTGAATAATTCGCTGGTTTGCTGGGGCCTGGAGCAATACGGTACCGAGGAGCAGAAGCAAAAGTACCTGACCCGCCTGGCTAGCGGTGAAATAATCGGGGCCTTCGCCCTCTCGGAGCCCGAGGCGGGCTCCGATGCTACCAGCCAGCGCACCACCGCCGAAGATAAAGGAGACTACTACCTGCTGAATGGCACCAAAAACTGGATTACCAACGGCTCAACTGCCTCGGTATATCTGGTAATTGCTCAGACGCACCCGGAGTTGAAGTCGCGGGGTATCAACGTGCTGATTGTAGAAAAAGACAGCCCGGGCTTCGTAGTCGGGCCTAAGGAAAACAAGCTTGGTATTCGCGGCTCTGATACCTGCTCGCTGATGTTTACCGATGTGAAAGTGCCCAAGGAAAACCGCATTGGGGACGATGGCTTCGGCTTTAAGTTTGCGATGCAGGTGCTGGCCGGGGGCCGCATCGGCATCGCGGCCCAGGCGCTGGGCATTGCCTCGGGCTCGCTCGAGCTGAGCCTCAAATATGCCAAAGAGCGCAAAGCCTTTGGCGTGGAAATAGCTAAGCACCAGGCCATTCAGTTTAAACTAGCCGATATGGCCACCAACGTGGATGCCGCCCGCCTGCTGTGCCTGCAAGCCGCTGCTGATAAAGACAACCACGCCGACTACGCCAAAAGCGGGGCAATGGCCAAGCTTTTCGCTTCCAAGGTAGCGATGGATGCTTCGGCCGAAGCCGTGCAGATTCACGGGGGCTATGGCTTTGTGAAAGAATACCACGTGGAGCGCTTTTACCGCGATGCCAAGATTACCCAGATTTATGAGGGCACTTCCGAGATTCAGAAAATTGTTATTTCCCGCGAGATTCTGAAATAGCCGGCGCGAGCCGGAATATTGCCTTAATTTGCACTAAGCCCAGGCCAATATGGCCTGGGTTTTTCTTTTACTGAACTTTTTTTAGAAAGTATTGTAGTAATTAGCTGTAACTTTAGGCACTTTTGTAACGATAAAGGGGCGGCCCCTTAGAATAAAAAAAACATAAATGGAAGACTATAATAAAGTAATTGAATCACTGGGAGTACGCTACATCAAAGCCAAAAACCTGGTTTTGCGCCAGGCTTTTACCGTCCGCAACGCGTACGATGTGGGCAATAACCTCATTCTGCTACATAAGGGCACTTTGGTTTTTGGCGACGAGGACCAGGTAGTAGAAGAAGGGGAATTGCTGTTTTTGCCGGGTGGCCGCGCAACGCGCGTCGGCTATGGCCAGGGGCAGCCAACCGTGTGATTTCCAATGATGATTTAATTACGAATAAGGACCGTTTTTTTACTTCTAACGATAAGCTCGACTACATCGGCGACGCGGAGGAAAGCCACAGCTTTGTTTCCTTTGAGGCCAAAGTGTTTGACTCAGTCAACTTCTTTGCCTCGCTCGATGTGCCGGCGTTTATCATCAAGGGCAACTCGAAGCTGGCCAACCTGGTCATTAAAGTTATTGAAGAGTCGCTGCAAGACCTGCCGGGCCGCGAGCGGCTGATTGGCATCTATACCGAGAACCTGGTGGTGGAGGTCGTGCGTTATATCTTACGCAACAACCTGTTTGTGGAGCAGTTAGCCACTAACAGCACGTACTTCAAAGACCCCCGCCTGATTGACTTGTTTAACTTCATCAAGGAAAACCTAAGCGGCGACTTATCCAACAAAGTGCTGGCAACGGTAGCCAATGTGAGCGAGGACTACGTGGGCCAGTACTTCAAGATGCTGACCAATATTAATCCGCAGGATTATATTGAGTATCAACGCATGGAGCGGGCAGTTTCGCTATTGCGCACCACCAAAAAAAGCATCCGCGATATTGGCAAGGAAGTAGGCTACAAGGACACCGCTTACTTCTGCCGCCGCTTTAAGATGATGTTTGGTATCCCGGCCGGCAAAATGCGCCGCCGCGAAACCGCCACAAACATCTGAGACCACTGATTAGCGAGGATTTTAGCGGATTACACGGATTTTGTGAACGCCGCTACGCTATTTTCATAACAGAAAAGCCACCTTTAGGGTGGCTTTTCTGCTTAATAAGGACCTGACAATTGCCTGCCTCTGCTGGTGGCTACGGCGAAGGCAGCCGTCTACAAAATCCGTGAAATCCGCTAAAATCCGCGCTAATCAGTGGTCAGCGGAGCGAGTAGCGGCTACTGCCTCGGCCAGGAAGCTCGGGTCGCGCTCGATGTGGTTGCCGACCACCACCATGTCGGCCCGGCAGCCAGGGCGGCATGTACTTTCCCGGCAGTATTCAGGCCACCACCCACAATAACCGGCACCTCAACGGCTTCGCGCACGGCCCTAATCATGGCCGCCGATACCGGGTGCTGCGCCCCGCTGCCACCGTCCAGGTACATGAGGCGCAGGCCCAGCTGCTCGCCGGCCAGGGCAGTTGCCGCCGCGATGCCCGGCTTATCGTGCGGCAGCGGCGCGGTTCCACTAATGTAAGAGGCCGTAGTGGGCCGGCCACTATCGACCAGCATATAGCCAGTAGGTAATATTTGCAGGCCACTCTGCCGCAGGCGGGGGGCGGCTACTACGTGCTGGCCAATCAGAAAATCAGGATTGCGACCCGAGATGAGCGATAGCAGCAGAATGCCGTCGGCGGTGGCGTCTACGTGCAGGGCATGGCTCGGAAACAGCAGAACCGGCACCTGCGGTGCTTCCGCTTTGAGCAACGCAATAAGGGCAACCTGGTGCTCAGTAAGCACCAGGCTGCCCCCTACGAGGAAAAAATCAACGGGATGCTGCCGGATTAGTAGCAGCAGGTGCTGCAGGCGCGCCGGCTCGAAGTCGTCGGGGTCGAGCAGCACTGCCAGCGCCTTGCGGCCGCGCAGCCGTAGCCCGGTCAGCTTATCAAGCAAGCGGTTCGCGGTAGGGAAGATTGTCGTCGTGGCGGGCGGCGGCAGCGGCATCCTGAGCAGCAGAGGTAGCGGGCCAGGTCGCGGGCGGAGTGCCCATAGTGGCCGATGAAGCTGCAAGGTCGGCATTTTTGCCGGTTTCCGCTTCATGCCTGGGCATAATATCCTGCACGGCCTTCGTAACCAGCGCCAGGGCTACGGCAGCGGCCTGCGCCATAATAACGCGTCCGGTTTCGCTCTGGGCAAAGGCCATAAGGGTCGGGCCGAGCAGGCTGCGCTTAGGCTGAGCAGCGGCAGCAGTTTCCCCGCTTTCGGTAAAGCTGTCGGAATGCGGCAGGCGCCGGCTATCGTCGTAGGGGCGAGCCTGGTACGAGTTGCTGGAAGCATACGAGTGCGCCGGGCCTTCCTCCTCACCGTGGTCTTCCCCAAAGTGGTAGTCAACCGTATCGGAGCCGTGCTGAGCTGCCGAATGGGCCGGAAAATCGGCCTGGTGACTCAAGCCGTTATCATCGTCTTCGCTGGCGTCGTCGGTGCTGAAGCGGCCCTGCTCATAAAAGCCGTCTCCTTCAACCCCATCAGTAGCAAACTCCTGACTAGCAGGCTGATTAAAGGCTGAAGTATGAAAATCACCGTCCAGCTCATCCAGCTCCTGGTCATTCTCATCATAGCCGTCGAAGCCCGCGTAGTCTTCATAGGCCGAGCGGTACCTGTCGTGATGCGCATGCTTTTTACGCGAACTGCCTCCAAATGCCTTGCGCAACAGCCAGACAGTGCTGAATACGCCGGCCCCCACCAAAGCCAGCTTGCCGGCCTGAATGGTATGCTCCTTAATATCTTCTACATCGCCGCGCAAAGCCCGCTCATATTCCAGCTTTTTGCGCTCCAGAAAATCCTTTTCTTCTTCAAACAACGGGTTGGTGGGCTCGGTCATGATAAGGGGTGTTTTGCAAGATAGCTAGAACGGCAGGCCGCAGCCTACGCGCGTTTATCCGATTTATAGATGGTGTTATTCAGCAGCTTATCGGCCACTCCCTGAAAGAGCTTTTTATCGACCCCGACAAAGAACAGGATGGCCAGCACCAGGTACAGCGCAGCTACGATTCCGAACCCGGCCGATGGGCTATGAAGCGCATCATTCAGCACCAGGCCCAGGTAGATGGAGCCAAATACGATGAATAGAAAACCCAGCAGCCCCAGCGCCACCCCGTGAACGGTGCCCACAAAGGCATTTTTCACTTTTTCCTGGGCTTCCAGGCGCACCAGGTCGATGCGGGTATCCAGGTAGCCGGTGAGGTTGCTGATGAGGCTATCGTTGCGCGGCGTTTTGTCGTCGGTCAGGGAGGCCATGTGGGCGGAATTGTTTAGCGGAGAAATGCGGTTAATAAGCTGGGCTGAAAGCAACAGCTTAACCAGCCAGGGCGTTCTTTACGCAAAACTTGGGGCCGGGGCTGCCTTTTACGACCGGCTTTCGTTTAATTTTTTGTGGCGTGAGTCAGAATCATTATCAGGTACTGGGCGTGCCGCCTACCGCTCCCAGTGCCGACATCAAGCGCGCCTACCGGCGCCTGGCCACCGAGCTGCACCCCGATAAGCACGGCGGCGACCGCCACTACGAAGAGCAGTTTAAGGCCGTCACCGTGGCGTATGGCGTACTTTCAGACCCCGACCGCCGGGCTCAGTACGACTACCAGCTGCAACAGGCTACCCGCCGGGCCGAGGAACAGCGGCGGACTACTGCCCAGTCTGCCGGCAGCGGCCCTTCGGTATATAAGATGCCGGGCACTCCCGCTGCGGGCCCGCCCCTGCGCACGCGCCCACCGGCCGGCAGCCGCGAGCGCCACTACCAGCAGCGGGTGCCCCGCCAGCAGGTGCGCTTCAATAAGCAGGATTTTTGGCTGGTAGCCGGGCTTGTCTGCCTTATTTTTCTGTTTGGCATCTCCGCCAAGATAGTGATGGACCGCGTGCAGGCCAACCTGTATTATGCCGACGCCCGCACCGCCTTTGCCAAAGGCCAGTGGCTGGAAGCCGAACGCCAGCTCGACCAGGCGCTGAGCTTTCGCGACGACCACGCCGAGGCGCTACGCCTGCGCGGCCAGCTCCGGCAAGATATCAACCACGACCTGCAAGCGGCCCGCGCCGACTACCAGGCCGCTCTGCTGGCCGATGCCGGGCACGCCCTTGCCACGCCCGAAGCGGCTCGCTTGCTTTACCGGCTGGGCCGTTGCGAGGCGGGCCTGCACGAGCCCGCCGCCGCCGAGCTAAGCTATTGCCGCGCCCTGACCCTGGACACGACGCTGGCCGAAGCCTACCTGGCCCGCGGCGAAAACCGCCTGCTCGACCTGCGCCAGACCCGCCCGGCCCTGGCCGACCTGCGCCACGGCCGCGGCCAGCTTACCCGCGCCGGCCGCCCCGTACCGCTCGAATATCTCCAGACGGAAGGGGCCGCCCTGGCCCACCTGGCTCGCTACGAGGAGGCCCGCGCTACCTATAAGCTAGCGCTGGAAAGCCAGCCCGAGGATGGCCGCACGCTCTTTCTGTTAGGCCGCCTGGCCCAGCAACAGGGTGACTCGGCCAGCGGCTGCGAGTTCTTTCGGCGCGGAGCTAAGGCAGGGTATTCCTATGCCGTAGCCGCCGCAGCTGCCTGCCAATAATGTTTTTATATAGCAAATACTTGATTTTTTAACAAGCAGGTTTATTACTCACCCATGCTGGTGAAAACCCCTTGACAAGGAAAAAATTCTATTTCAAAGAAGCCGCTTGCACCAAACCAGCAGCCACAGCCTTAGCAATAAGCTGCGCGTGGTGGCGGCCATTCTCAATAAACCAGCGGCTGGTGGCCAGCCCGCCGCACACCGTGCCGGCCACGTACACACCGGGACGGGCCGTTTCGTGGGTTTCGGGGTCGAAAACCGGGGGCTTGGCCGGGTCACTTTCGTCGAGCGGCAGGGCCAGCGCGTCGATGAGCAGCGAGTAGTCGGGCCGGTAGCCGGTGAGGGCGTACACGTAGTCGGCCGGGATGCTGCGTGGGCCGTTGGGCGTGGTCACCTCCACCGAGTGCGGCGTGATGGCATCGATGGTCGTGTTGAAATACGCCGTGATGCGGCCCTCCGCAATGCGGTTGATGAGGTCGGGGCGAATCCAGTATTTCACGGTATCGGCCACGGCGGCGCCCCGCACCACCAGCGTAACGCGGGCCCCGGCGCGGGTGAGCGCCAGCGCAGCTTTGGCCGAGGAGTTTTTGGCCCCGACAACTACCACCTCGCGCCCGGCGTGGGCATAAGGCTCTTTATAATAGTGATTTACGTGCGGCAACTCTTCCCCCGGAATCCCCATAAAGTTGGGCACATCGAAGAAGCCGGTGGCCACGACTACGGCGCGGGTAGCCAGCTCGCCTTTGTCGGTTTCGACGATAAAATCGCCGGCCTGCCCCCGCAAAGCAGTCACTTTTTCATATAGTCGCAAATCCAGCTTTTCAGCCGTGGCTACGCGCTGGTAGTAGTCGAGGGCATCTTCGCGGTGGGGCTTGTAGGAAGCCATCGGGAAAGGATGACCACCGATTTCGAGCAGCTCGGGCGTCGAAAAAAACTCCATTTGGGTGGGGTAGCCCACCAGTGAGTTGACGAGCGCGCCCTTGTCGACCGTAGCCACTGAGAGGCTCCGTCGCTGAATTTCGATGGCGCAGGCCAGCCCCACAGGGCCAGCCCCGATTACAACAACGTCTAGTTTGGCAGCAGGCATGAAGAATAGTTGCTTGGTAAAAAACGTGGCGCGGACGTGTACGGCATTTTGATTGGCAATCAGCTACTAGCAAGTTAGAAAAGCAAGCTTACTATGCGCTTTGATTACATAGTATTTTTACTATATTTTATAACTTTAAGCATTGCCACATACAGCCGGGCCAACAGATTTGGCCTGGCAAAGCGAACTTTGTCCTACGCGCTGGCTTGTACGACAATCGGACGGGCAGTGCGGTTTCGACGCGGCCGCTAAAGTTGGCGCGCCGGCCCAGCTTATGCGCCACTGCGACCTGTGCGGAGCTACCAGCTTCGAGCCCCTGCCCTTCTACTATCTTTTTGATGGTCAGCGCCTGCAAGGCACCCGCTGCACCAGCTGCGACCTGGCTTTTCTCGACCCGCAGCCTACGCCCGCGCAGCTCGAAAAGCTGTATGGCAAGGAGTATTTCACTGACCGCCCCAACTACGACCGCACGGAGAAGGAAAAAACCTTTATCGAAGAAGGTAAAGCCCTGGACTTAAGCAAGGTGCAGGAAGATAAGTTCACGCGCTACATGCAGCAGCACTATCCGGGCCGGCGCTTTCGATACCTGGATGTGGGCTGCGGCCCTGGCTACACACTTAAAAGCTTGCAAAGCCTGGGCTGGGAAACGCACGGCCTCGAAATCAGCGCGCACGCCGCCGACTACGCCCGCCGTGAGCTGGGCCTGCCCGTAGTAACCGGCAACATCGAAACCACCGAGGACTTCCACGAAAATCAGTTCGACCTGGCTTACCTCGGCGACGTGCTCGAGCACCTGCTGTCGCCGGCCGCCGCCATCCGCAAGTTTGGCCGCATCCTGGAGCCCGGCGGGCTGCTGGTGCTGGCCTTGCCCAGCGTGACGAACCTGCCGAGCATGCGCCTGGGCTTTGCGGCCTATAAGGCGCTGGGCCGCCAGCGCCGCATGGATATTCCGCCCTACCACCTCTACGAGTTTACGCCCAGTACCATTCGCAAGATGCTGGCTAAGAATGGGTTTTCGGTGGTTGATTTGCAAAATCCGGTGAAAGCGCCGCAGCACATTCGCCTGGGGGGCAACCTGGTAGAGCAGGCCGCCAAGCTGGGCACGCAGTACCCCACCTACTGGCTCAACAAGCTGAGCGGCCGGTTTGGGGACAGAATGTTTGTGGTGGCTCGGAATGAGAAGGCACAGTAGCGCGGACGCTGCGAGTCCGCGCATGGTATCCTTGAACAACGTTCTGACGCGCGGACTCGCAGCGTCCACACTACTTTTTGCGGAGCGCTTTTAGCGCGCCGGTAGCCCACAGCGCCACGCCCATCAGCACGGGCTGCATGAACAGCCGCCCCAGCCGCTTGCCATCGGTATCGAGGCCAAACGCCGACAGGTGGTGGGTATACTGGTGAATATTACCCGGAAAAACGGCGGCATAGAACGCCGCCAGCCCCAGGCCCATGCGCACCCGGTTTGGCCCCTGCGAGAAAATCAGGGCCAGCCCCAGGCCGATTTCGACTACGCCCGAGAGCAAGACCACCGTATCTTTGTTAAACGGCACAAAATCGGGCACCTGGGCCTGAAAATCCTGGCGCACGAAAGTGAGGTGGCCAGTACCAGCCGTCACCATAAAGCTGCCGAGCAGGCAGCGGGCCACGTCTTGGAGCGGGGTGGTTTTGGGGGCGGGCAGCTGGGCGAGTGAGCGACGAGTAGTTTCCATACCGCTGCATACGATGAGCGCGCGGCCAGGGTGCGCGCCGGCCGCTAGCTCACGGCCAGCACCCGCACCGGCTTGCCGTTGAAAATCACTTCCTCGCCGGCCCGCCGCCCGTGCAGCGCCGCGGCCAGCGGTGCCGCCGCCGATACGGCCATAAACTCCTGCCCTGCGGCCGTAGCCAGTCGCCCCGCGCTGATGCTGACGTAAAACAGTCCCAGGCTGGTACTGGCCAGCGCGCCCAGGCGCACGGTATCGCTGGGTAGGTCGGGGTTGATTTTTTGCAGGGCGGCCAGTAGCTGCTGCGCCTCGTGCAGCTGGGCAGCGTGGCGGTCTCGCTCCTGCTGGGCCATGGCGCGGCCCGTTTCGTACTTATCGCCGGCGCTGCTCTTGGTTTCGGAGTTTGAGGACTCTTGCGCGGCCGCCATGCCGGCGCGGGCCGCGGCTAGGCGGGTGTGCACGTAGGCCAGGCAGGCGGCATGGAGGGCGGGTTTAGAAGACATCAGGAGCAAATCAACTACTATTATTCGGTTAGCCACTGCGTGGCCCAATACTGGCCGGGGCCAAAGAACAGCTGTAGGACTTCCTCCACCAACTGCGAACCGTTGGCACTATTGGTAAAGAGCAGCAGGCTCTCCTGCCTGCCGGGCAAGGTCATAAAGAAGCCCTTGAAGCTGCCATTGTCACCCCACTGCCACTGCGCCAGGCCTTGGCTGGTGCTGGCCAGCCCTACCCCGCAGGCCCAGTCTATGTACGGGTCGGCGGCCGAGGCGGCTTTGCCGCAGCGTTCAGCCGCCGTGGCGGGCGTGTGCAGCAGCCGGGCCGTGGCAGGCTTCAGTCCCTGGCCGGTGCGCAGCGCCTGCAAGAAGCGATTGTAATCGGTAGCCGTCGAGTACAGACTGAACCCCGCGTAGGGCTCCGTGAAGTGGTCGATAGGCGTGGGCTTGCCAGCTTCATCGTGGCCCGCGCTAGCTGTGGCGGTAAACGACTCATGCCAAGTAAAGCTGCTGTTTTTCAACCCAAATGGCTTGAATACTTCCTCCCTGGCCAGCGTTTCCCACGACTTGCCCGTGAGGTGCTCCAACGTTTTTTGTAAAAATGTGTAGCCCTCACCCGAGTAGTTCCAGCAGCTGTCGGGGCATATGTCAGCACCAGGGCCGAGGTTTTCCAGCTGGGTTTCGTGGGGTTTTCGGCCCAGTTGGGCAGGCCCGTGGTGTGTGCCAGTGCCATGCGCGCCGTGATGCGCGCCGCGCGGGGCTGCCCGTGCACACGGGGGTAGTCGTAATATTGGAGGAGCGGCTTATCCAAGTCGAGCAGGCCCGGTCGTACAGGCGCAGGGCTACGTAAGCTAGCATTTCCTTGCCCAGCGATGCCGCCTCGAAGATGGTAGTGGCCGTGACGGGCTGGCTGGTGCCGGCCTCGCGCACGCCCAGGTTATAGGTTTCTACCGTTTTGCCCTTGGTGTACACCAGCTGCATACCGGGCACGTGGTGGCGCTGCATCAGGGCCGTGAGCTCGTCTTTCCGGGATTGAGCCAGGGCTACCTGGCTCAGCAGAGCCAGCAGCAGAGTCAGCAGATTTTTCATTTTACATGTATAAGCTTCGCGCCCTGTACAGGGATGAAACTCAAAGGTCCGCCCATGATGAGCAGTGGTGGCCTGGCGAGGCTTCAATAAATTCCTGCTGGTTTCTACTACCACTTTGAAGTGGTATAGCGAAGATTGGGGTAAAATTAAAGAATATAGAGTTGTCGGGCTATTTTTGTTTATACTCTCTTTTTCGCGCAAAAGCTTATGCCCCGTTTCTCTCGCCGACCTGCTACTCTTACCGGAGCCAGCGTTCTGCTGCTAGCCAGTGCCTGCCATAAGGATACGCCTGCTCCTGATGCCAATACGAGCCTGCTAGCTGCCCACGCCTGGCATATAGTAGCTTCGACCTCCACCGACAACATGGTCACTCCTGCTCAAACGACAAATTGGTATTCCACCTTCCCTGTTTACCGCAAGGATGACACCTATCAATTTAATACTGATGGCAGCCTGCTTTTCGATGAGGGCCAACTCAAAGAGAAAACGACTGACCCCCAGACGGCCACCGGCAAGTGGCAGTTTGATGCCGCCCAACAGGCAATTGCCATCACGCTAGGCAAAACTGTGCCGCTCGGCACTACCGGCATTACTTCAACCACCGGCTATACTATCCGCAAGCTGAGTGCTGATACGCTTCGCCTAACTACCGGCACACAGGCCCAGACTGTAGTTCAGACGCTGGCGCGGTAACTACCGCTAATGCGCCTTCAGCCAGTTATCCCCTACTCCCACTTCCACTTCCAGCGGCACGCCGTGGGGCAGCAGCAGGGCCGTAGTCATCAGCTCGCGGATTTTCGGGGTCACGTACTCCACTTCCTCACGCACGGCGTCGAACACGAGTTCGTCGTGCACCTGTAGTATCATCTTGGTACCCAGCTTCTCGCGCTCCAGGAAGTCATGGATGTTTATCATCGCCATCTTGATGATATCGGCGGCCGTGCCCTGGATGGGCGCGTTGATGGCGTTGCGTTCGGTATAGCCGCGCAGCGTGGCGTTGCGCGAGTTGATGTCGCGCAGGTAGCGGCGGCGCTTGAGCAGGGTTTCGGCGTATTCCAGCTCGCGGGCGCGGTTGATGCTGTCGTCCATAAACTGCTTTACCGACGGGAATTCCTGGAAATAGGTATCGATAATGTCAGTGGCTTCCTTGCGGCTGATGCCGATGCGCTGGGCCAGGCCAAAGGCCGAGATGCCGTAGATGATGCCAAAGTTCACGGTCTTGGCCTTGCGACGCATCTCACTATCAACTTCACTCAGGGGTACGTGGAACACCTTACTGGCGGTGCTGGCGTGTACATCCTGGCCCAGGCGGAAAGCCTCAATCATGGTTTTATCGCCCGAGAAGTCGGCCATGATGCGCAGCTCCACCTGCGAGTAGTCGGCGGCCAGCAGAATATGGCTGGCATCGCGCGGCACAAAGGCCTTGCGAATTTCACGGCCCTTCTCGGTGCGAATGGGAATATTCTGCAGATTCGGGTTGGTGGAAGAAAGACGGCCGGTGGCCGTAACGGCCTGATTGAACGTGGTATGCACCCGCCCATCTTCGCACACCAGCTGCGGCAGCGCCTCCACGTAGGTCGAGCGCAGCTTGGTAAGCTGGCGATATTCCAGGATAAGGCCGGCGATGGGGTTGTCGATAGCCAGCACGCTCAGGATTTCCTCGCCGGTAGCGTACTGGCCGGTTTTGGTTTTCTTGATTTTGCCGCCGCCGAGCTGCATCTTATCAAACAGCACCTCGCCCAGCTGCTTGGGCGAGCCGATGTTGAACACCTCGCCGGCTTCTTTAAAAATCTGCGTTTCCAGCTCCTGCACGTAGCCTTGCAGCTCGGCCGAGTACTCGTTCATGGCGTTGGAGTCGATGCGCACGCCCTCGCGCTCGATGTCGGCGAGCACCGGCACCAGCGGGTTTTCCACGTCATTTAGCAAGCCCAGCAAGCCCAGGTCTTTGAGCATCGGCTCAAAGACGTGCCGCAGCTGCAAGGTCACGTCGGCGTCTTCACAGGCGTAGTCGCGCACGCGGGCCGGCTCAATGTCGGCCATCGTTTTCTGGCTTTTGCCTTTGGGCCCTATGAGGTCGGTGATGGGCACCGGCGTGTAGTGCAGATATGTCTCGGCCAGCACGTCCATGTTGTGGCGCATATCGGGCTCGATGAGGTAATGCGCCAGCATGGTATCGAAGAATGGTCCGGCTACGCGCACGTCGTAGTTTTTGAGAATAAGCAGGTCGTACTTAATATTCTGGCCTACTTTCACAATGGTCCCACTCTCAAAAAATGGGCGAAACTCGTCTACCAGCGCCTGCGCGGCCTCGGCGTCGTCTTGCGGCACTGGCACGTAGTAGGCTTCGCCCGGCAGGTAGCTAAACGAAAGGCCTACCAGCCGCGCCGTCATGGTATTGAGCCCGGTGGTTTCGGTGTCGAAGCTCACTTCGGGCTGCTGCAACAGGAACTCCAGCAATGAGTTGCGCAGCGCAGGCGTGTCTATCAGGTGGTAGTGATGCGGCACGTCTTCCAGCGTTTTGCGCGGGCCGGTGTAGTAAGCCCCCTCATCGCCGGGCGCAAACTCGCCGTTTTCGGCGGCGATTATTACGGCTTCGCTGCCCTCACCAAAGAGCGAGCCCTGGGCGCTCGGCGCGGCCACTTTGGGCCGGCGCGCCCCGCGCCCAACCGGCGCGGCCGGGCCCCGACCGGCGGCCGGCGCGGCCGCCGCGCCACCCAGCACCCGCGCGGCCAGCTGCCGAAACTCCAGCTCGTCGAACAGCCCGCGTAGCTGGGCTTCGTCGGGCGCATCAACCGTTAGTGATTCGGGCTCAAAATCGATGGGCACGTTGACGTGGATAGTCGCCAGCTCCTTGCTCAGCAGGCCCTGCTCGGCGAAGTTGCGTACGTTTTCCTGCTGCTTGCCTTTCAGCTCATCTACGTTGGCAATTAGGTTCTCGACCGAGCCGTACTTCTGAATCAGCGTCTTGGCCGTTTTCTCTCCGATACCCGGAATACCGGGAATATTATCGCTCGCGTCGCCCTGTAAGCCCAGAATATCAATTACTTGCTCGACGCGCTCAATCTCGAAGCGCTGCAGCACGTGCGCCACGTCGAGCACCTCGGCCGCGTTGCCCATGAAAGCCGGGCGGTAGATTTTGATGTTTTCCGTTACCAGCTGGCAGTAGTCCTTGTCGGGCGTCATCATAAACACCTCGAAGCCGTGAGCCTCGGCCCGCTGGGCAATGGTGCCGATTACGTCATCAGCCTCGTACCCGTCCATCATCAGAACCGGGATATGAAAGGCCTTGATAATCTGCTTAATGTAAGGGATTGCCACCCCAATATCCTCGGGCATGGCCTGGCGCTGGGCTTTGTAGGCCGCGAACTGCTCGTGGCGAAAGGTCTTCTTCGGCCCATCAAAGCACACCCCAATATGGGTGGGCTTCTCCTTTTGCAGCACCTCCACCAACGTATTCGTAAAACCTAATATTGCGCCCGTATTCACGCCCTTCGAGTTGATGCGCGGGTTTTTGGAGAAAGCAAAGTGCGAGCGGTAGATAAGAGCAAAAGCGTCGAGCAGGAAGAGCTTTTTGGCGGGAGCAGGCGTAGATTCAGACATAGAGTACAAAGTACGGGAGACCGGGAAAAATTACGGGATTTATCCTTGAACTGACTTAAAGATTTAAGTTGCCCGGTCATTTATGTTTGTACCAATATTCTGCTACCCTTTTAGTTGTCTTCATGCTACGCGATAATCAAGGACGCGCCCAGAATGCCCGGCTCGTATTTCTGCTACTTACGCTGGCAACAGGCTGCCTTGCACTGCTCAGTATCCTTGCCTTGACCCTGCCAGATTGGTCGGGTACTGCTACTAGCACAGCATCTGCCTTTACAACAGGCATTTACTATAGCTACTCTTTACTGCTGATTGGCCAATCTGTGCTCACGGTGACCAGCTATATCGTGCTGATTATGTGGTTACGCCGGGCTTATTACAACCTTCACCAGCTACCCGATATTCATCCCGACTACTCTGATGGCTGGGCTGCTGGTGCTTGGTTTGTACCCTTTATAAATTTTGTTCGGCCTTTTACCATCATGCGCGAGGTATGGAATGGCACCCAGCGCGCGGCGCTTGGCCGCATACTTGAGCGCCCTACTATACTGAGTTGGTGGTGGACCATCTTCGTGCTGAGGATGATAGAAGGTCGTGTTACTGCCAAGTTTGGCAGTAATGGCAACAATATTACCCATGATGACCTAGCCGTCTTTTTAGCAGATGCTATTCTGGCCTGCCTGGTCGCCGGTTTTACCTGGTATGTTATCGGCCGTATCGCCACCTTTGAAGAACAATTGACCTATCGTCAGCAGGTTAATCAATTAGGCCAGCCGCTCCCGGAAGCTATTGACGTTGGCGAGCAGGCTGATTATAAGCTGGAAGAAGGCTATTGAATGCTACGAAAAGCAGAAAGCCGGTGAGCCTGTCGCTCACGGGCTTTTGCAGCAGTATAGGCCGGCCTAGAAATTCGGCGACAGCGAGTACTTATGGTAGAAATCGTCGATGATTTTCACCGCCTCGCTGGCGTCGTCTACTATCTGCACCAGATGCATGTCTTCGGCCGAGATGTTGTGCTCTTCATGGAGCATCACGTCCTCAATCCACTTAAACAAGCCGCTCCAGTAGGCCGTGCCAACCAGCACAATGGGGAAGCGGCCGATTTTCTTGGTTTGAATCAGGGTCAGGGCCTCAAACAGCTCGTCGATGGTACCGAAGCCGCCGGGCATGCCCACAAAGGCTTGAGCATACTTTACAAACATCACCTTGCGCACAAAGAAGTAGTCGAAGTTGATGCACTTATCCTGGTCGATATAAACGTTGTGGGTTTGCTCGAAAGGCAGCTCAATGTTGAGGCCTACCGACTTGCCGCCTTCGGCACGGGCACCCTTGTTGCCGGCTTCCATGATGCCGGGGCCGCCGCCCGTGATAACGCCGTAGCCGTGGCGCACCAGCTTGGAGGCAATTTCCTCGGCCATCTGGTAGTACGGGTTGTCGGGCTTGGTGCGGGCCGAGCCGAAGATACTGACGCAGGGACCGATTTTGGATAGCTTCTCGAAGCCTTCCACAAACTCGGCCATCACCTTGAAAATCTGCCAGCTATCGGCGATTTTAATCTCGTTCCAGTCTTTGTCTACGAAGGCTTTGCGGATGCGCTGCTCATCGGGGTCGGGCGTCGTTTTGGGCGTGTTGCCCGTTTGCTGGCGCAGCTCCGTAATGGAAGTCAGCTTGTTATCGTTTACGTTGGGCTGCACAATAGTCTTGCCCGAGCCGGCATTCAGGCTATCGTCGGAAGACTTGGTTTTACTGGTTTTTTTAAGTTTGGACATACCTGCCAGGGTGGGGAAAACGAAACCGCCCCAGCTCAGGGAGCGGGGCGGCCAAAAGTAAAGGGCGAAGATACGGAATTAAGCGAATGATTTTTTAATGTGCTTTGGCAGCACCACAGCAAGCAATCAGACTAAAATA
This sequence comes from Hymenobacter sp. BRD67, assembly GCF_013256425.1. Taxonomy (GTDB): domain Bacteria; phylum Bacteroidota; class Bacteroidia; order Cytophagales; family Hymenobacteraceae; genus Hymenobacter. Next base: position 3,899,400 of record NZ_CP053904.1, on the reverse strand, counting down.
GCATATATAATGCATAAAATCAGCTACTTGCCAATTTAAAATCACCCGCTCACTTGGCCCGGATAGCAATTACCGGGTCGAGGTTGGCGGCCAGCACCGCCGGAATAATACCCGCCAGAATACCAATACCCACCGAAACTAATAAGCCCAGCGAGATATTGCCCGCGCTTAGAAATAGCTCCATACTATCCTGCGGGATAAGCGTGATGAGCCAGACCAGAAAAATGCCCACCGCGCCGCCCAGCAGACACAGGAACACGGCCTCGAACAGAAACTGGAACAGAATAAAGTAGTTTTTGGCCCCAGCGACTTTTGAATCCCGATGATATTGGTGCGCTCGCGCACCGACACAAACATGATATTGGCAATGCCAAAGCCGCCTACCAGCATCGCAAACGAGCCGATAATAGCCCCGGCTATGCCAATAACGCTAAACAGCTTTCCAATGGCCGAGGCTATCATCTCGGGGCGGTTAAGGGCAAAATTGTCTTCCTGCCGGGGCTTGAGCCCGCGGATAATGCGCATAGCGCCCTGCATCTCGGCTTCGAGGTTGAGCAGGCCGGGGTCGTCGTCGCGGCCTTTCACGCCGAGTGTGGGCGAGGGGCCGCTCATGCCGGTGCTGCTCATGGCAAAAATGCTGGCGAAGCTGCCGTACGGAATCAGGCAGTTTGCGTCGTTGCTGGGAGTACCGAGCAGGTTTTTTCCTTCTTTTTTCATCACGCCAATCACCGTGAAGTAGCGGCCCTGAGTTTTGAGCTGCTGGCCAAGTGGGTCGCCCTGCGGATATAGGTTTTCGGCTATGGTTGCGCCGATGATGGCTACCGGCCGGCCGGCGTCCATCTCCTGCGGCGTAAAGTAGCGGCCTTTCTCAATCGGCACGCTCGATATCGTGCGGTATTCGTAGCTTACTCCTTCCAAAGCGCAGTCGCTCACCGAGTTGATGCCCGCCTTCAGCGTATTGCCGTTTTTGGCCACGAAAATAGCAACTCCCTTCTGGCTGCCGGCAGGCAGTAGCTTTTGCAGCTGCTGAAACTCGTGCAGCGTGGGCACGGGGCGGTTGAAGTACTTCCACCAGGGAAAGTTGGACTCGAATACCCAGGGCCACTTGTTGACATAAATAACCTTGTCGCCCAGGAAGTTCATGCTGCTGCGCACGTTGGCTTCGAGCGAATCGACGACCATGAACACGGCGATAATGGAAAAAATACCTACCGTAACCCCCAGCAGCGACAAGATGGTGCGCAACAGGTTAGACCGCAGCGCCTGCCAGGCAAAGGCAAAGCTTTCGAGCACCAGGCGAAAGGTCAGAAGCATAGGGATGAGGCGTATTCTTTAGGTAGCTGCCACCGGTCGACAGCCCAAAACCATCCGAAAAGTAGTACGCAAGATGACTTTTACCTGAATCTAATGCCCTTAGCCCGGCAAGTTTACCCTTACCCAAAAAAAATCCGTACCTTTGCCCCCCGAATTTTCGGTAACTTCCCCCTAGTACTGCCCATCATGGCGATGAAACTGCATGAGTTCAAGTTTGAACTCCCCGAAGAGCTGATTGCCAGTCACCCTGCCCGCCACCGCGACGAATCGCGCCTGATGGTGGTAAACCGCGCCACCGGCCAGATTGAACACAAGATGTTCAAAGATATTCTGGATTATTTTGTGGAGGGCGACGTCTTCGTGTTCAACGATACGAAGGTATTTCCGGCCCGCATGTACGGTCAAAAGGAGCGTACCGGCGCGCAGATTGAGGTTTTCCTGCTGCGTGAGCTGAACAAGGAAGGCCGGCTGTGGGACGTACTGGTGGACCCCGCCCGCAAAATTCGGGTGGGCAATAAGCTGTATTTCGGCGACTCCGACATTGTAGCGGAGGTAATCGACAACACGACTTCGCGCGGCCGTACCATCAAGTTTTTGTTTGACGGCACGGACGAGGAGTTTCGCAAGGCGCTCTACGAGCTGGGCGAAACGCCCGTGCCCAAAGACGTGCTGAAACGCGAAACCGAGCCCGCCGATAAAGAGCGCTACCAGACGATATACGCCGAGAACATTGGCGCCGTGGCGGCTCCCAGCGCCGGCCTGCACTTCTCACGCGAAGTGATGAAGCGCATGGAAATCAAGGGCGTAGAGAAGGCCTACATTACGCTGCACGTAGGCCTGGGCACCTATCGCAACGTGGACGTGGAAGACCTCACCAAGCATAAGATGGACTCGGAGCAGTTTTTCGTGAGCGCCGAGGCCGTGAAGGTGGTTAATAAGGCCATGGATGCAAAAAAGCAGGTGTGCGCCATTGGTACGACGACCATGCGGGCGCTCGATGCCTCGGTGTCGGCCAACAGCCGCATTAAAGTGACGCAGGGCTGGAACGACAAGTTTATTTATCCGCCCTACGACTTCAAAATCGCGAACTCGCTGCTCACCAACTTTCACCTGCCCGAAAGCACGCTGGTGATGATGGCTTCGGCCTTCGCCGGCTACAAGCTGCTGATGGAGGCCTACCAGGAGGCTATCAAAGAAAAGTACCGCTTCTTCGCCTTCGGCGACGCGATGCTGATTCTGTAGAGCTGCTGTGTGATAAGTAGCCGCCCCGGCAGCTGTTGCTTGCCGCGCTCCACTTCGGTACGCTTCCCATGACAAACCCTTCTAACCCAGTACGCTACGCCATTCTGGTGGCCGGTGGCACGGGGCAGCGCATGGGGGCCGACCGGCCCAAGCAGTTTTTGCTGCTGCGCGGCGAGCCGGTGCTGCTGCACACGCTGCGCCGCTTTGCCGAGTCGGCGCTGGGCGTGGCGCAGGTGGTGGTGGTGTTGCCATTTGACCAGCTTGCCTACTGGCAGTCAATATGCGAAAAATACGATATTACTCTGCCGCACACGTTGGTGGCGGGCGGCGCTACGCGCTGGGCATCGGTGAAAGCCGGCCTGGCTGCGCTGCCCGCTGATGCCGCCGGCGCGCTGGTGGCCGTGCACGACGGCGTGCGCCCGCTTGTATCGACGCCCGTGATTGAGGCAGCTTACCAGGCGGCCGCTACGCACGGCGCGGCCGCGGCCGCCGTGCCCCCCAAAGACTCGGTGCGGCTGCTGGGGGCGGCCGGCTCGTCGCCGCTCGACCGCCGCCGCCTGCGCCTGATGCAGACGCCGCAGACGTTTGACCTGGCGCTGCTGCGCCGCGCCTATCGCCTGCCCGAGCTGCCGACCTTCACCGATGATGCCAGCGTAGTGGACGACCTGCACCCGGTACAGCTGGTAGAAGGCGACTACCGCAATTTAAAAATCACGACTCCCGAAGACCTGCTGCTGGCTGAGGCGCTCCTGGCCGCGGCTGTCTGAACCGCGGATTCGTCGGATTACCCGGATTTTGGTGATGCCGCCTACTTTCCCAATCGTACCCAGCTATACCAGTCCCTGATAACAAAAAAGGCTGCTCAGTTGAGCAGCCTTTTTTGTTGATTCACTTCCAAGTAATCGTCATAATTAATCGTCACCAAAATCCGTATAATCCGACGAATCCGCGGTTCAGACATTACTTCAGGTAGACGGTATAGGTATGGCCGTTCACGGTTACGGAGGCGATGTTGTCGCAGGCAGCCGTGTTGGTGGGGTCATAGTTGAGCAGCATAGCTTTTTCCTTGTCGTTGGTAATCTCAACGATGCCGGCTACGAAGTGCCGTGCGCAGCCGGGGCTGAACTTCTTGATAAGCGGGCTCTGGATGGTGGCCGCGTAGGTAACATTGCGGCGGTTGGTGCCCGTGAGCTCGCCCGTAATGCTATAGACATCGTCGAGGATGCTGCGCGTGCCAAAGCCCGCCGTGCGGGTATAGGTGCGCTCCGACGACCAGGAGGTAGTGCCGCCATTATTGGCGAAGATGATGCTGGCGTTCTGCACGCTCAGGTTAAACGAGCCATTGCCCAGGTTGGTGATGACGCGGGTACCCAGGTGCTGGTTGTCGTTGACAAAGTAGTTGGTGCGGTTGATGGTAACCACCGCGCCAGCCTGACGGTAAGGGCCACTAAACACGGCCGTAATCTTACCCCGACGGTAGCGACCATCGGCGCACAGGCAGTTGGTAGGGCCAAAGTCGAGCGTGAGTGTGCGGGTGCTGGCGTCGTAGGTGCGGGTGAGGCAGCCCGAAACCAGCGTTTTAAGCTCAGCAGGGTCAGAAACGGTGGGGCTGGCCGAGTCGGCAGCATCCTGAGGAGCGGCGGCCTCGACAAGGTCGGTCGTGGTAGCATTTTCCTCGTCGCCCTGGCCCTGGTCTTGGGCCGACGTTACGTCGTCGGCTACTACATCGGCGCGGTGGCAGCTGGCGGTAAGCAACAGGCCGCTTGCCAGGGCGGCATAGGCTAAGGAGCGAAGGCTTGTAAGGCGGTAACGCATGGGTAAGTAATGTAAGGGTGAAGTAGCTAGGGCTATAAAAAGCGGTTGTATCAGCTAAGAGCGGCAAAGCCGCCCAGAGTTTAATAACCGCCTCAAAAAATAATGCCTGAACAGCAGTTTGCCGAGCCGCCTTGTAGTCAGAAGCTTATGCGGGAGCGCAACTTTCAGCTAATCTGCTCGTATTCAACCATCTTTCTCATTCACTCTTTTCCACTTACCATGCTCCGCTCCACTTTACCCCTGCTGGGGGCCTGCCTGCTCGCCCTGTCATCGTGCGGCTCAAACACCGACAGCAGCACCACTACCACAACTACTGCGGCCAGCACCGATTCGGCTTCCACTGCCAAGTCAACGAGTGCCGATACCTCTAAAATGGCGATGTCATCGTCGGCGGGTGCTACGGCTACCACCGCCAAAGCTGACCCCAACGGCCCTACCGCTCCGCATGCCACCGACGCCGAGTTCATGATGTCGGCCGCCCACTCTGACCAGAACGAGATTCAGCAGAGCAAAATGGCGCTGGCCAAAGGCGTGACGGGCGCTGCCAAAGAAATGGCCAATAGGATGATAGCCGACCACACCAAGAGCACGGCCGAACTCAAGCAGATTGCGGCTAAAAAAGGCGTGAAGCTGCCTACTGATATGGATGCTGAGCATAAAGCCATGGCACCAGCTATGGAGAAGCTCTCGGGCAAGGCTTTTGAGCAGAAGTACCTGAGCCAGATGGTGACCGACCACCAGAAAACCGCCAATACAATGGCCGCCCACCAGAAAATGACAAAGGATGCTGACTTGCAGGGCTTTATCACGAAGACGCTGCCCGTGGTAGAAAGCCACCTGCAAATGGCTACCCAGGACAGTCATATGAAGATGTAAGCCCGACCGCCTGGTCAGCTTGCCTGAAATAATACCCTGTTTATCAGCGAATACTGCTTTTATGAAATTTTTTCAGCTTAATCTGGTAGCCGCTACGCTTTTGCTGGCAACTGCCAGCTGCAATTCCTCAAACGACTCGGTGAAGGAGGCGCAGAAGGTCAACGAAGCAAAAGCCGACAGCACCGCTCAGCCCACTGGGCAGGGCGCCGCTGTAAAAGATGATAAAAAAGATGACTCGGAGTTTATGACCAAAGCTGCCAGCGGGGGTCTGCTCGAAGTGCAGATGGGTACTGAGGTAGCCAAGCGAGCCCGTACGGCCGGCGCCAGGCACGCTGCCGAGCAGATGGTGAAGGACCATACCAAAGGCAATGCCGAGTTGAAGGCGCTCGCGGCCAAGAAGAACATTACCCTGCCCACCGTGCTGGGCGACGAGCAGCAGAAAGTGTACAACGATGTGCTGGCCAACAAGGATGTTTCGCTGGACAAGGAGTACGTGAAGCAGATGGTGAAGGACCACAAGGACGACATCAAGGAGTTTACGGATGGCTCGACCAAAGCCGGCGACCCCGAGGTTCGGGCTTATGCGGCCAAGACTATTCCCATGCTGCAGATGCACCTGGCCATATTTGAGAAGCTTCAGGCTGAAATGGATGCCAAGAAGTAAGCTTCGCTACCTAATAAATTATCTGCATCAACACAAAAAGCCGCTCCGGGAAATCCGGAGCGGCTTTTTGTGTTGGGCAGGCTTTCTATTTGGCCGCCACTGCGGCCCCGGCTTCGTTGAGCCGGATGCCCATATGCGAGGCGTGGTAGCGGCACTCGCCATCCTGAATAAGCAGCAGCTGCGGCGACTGGTGCTGCACGCCAAACTCGTCGGCAATCTGGCCCGAGAGGGCCGGAAGCGCAGCAGGTCGAGGTAGTAAAGCGGTGTGTCGGCAGGCAGCGAGGCGTCGGGCCACTGGCGCTCAACCTTGGCCTTGGCCGCCGCGCTGATAGAGCAGGTGGTGCTGTGCTTAAAGATGAGCACCGGATGCTCATGCGATTCCTGCACAATGTCGCGCAGTTGCTCAGATTGGGTAAGTGGAAGCCAGGGAGTAGACATAACGGGAAAAGTGGTTTTAATATATTGTATTTTATATATTAAGCTAGCAAGCAGGCGCCGGTCAGCTCCTTTTAACCCCGGAGCTAGGGCTTGGGTTCGCTTTTGGAGCGGCGGCGCAGGCCGGGGAACTTTGGCTCGGTAACGTGCGGCGCACCATCGCGGCCAAACCGCGGCTCGTTGGCCACGCGGGTAAGGGGGCGCTTTCGCCCCGGCGCAGCGGCCGGTGCGGCGCATCGAGGTGACTGTCTTTGTAAGGTGCTTCAACCGTGTGAGCGGCCCGCCGGGCCTGGCGCTCGGCCGCCCGCTGGCGGGCTGGGCTCACGGGCTCTATCTGCGCCGAGGCGGCCGTAGCCAGCCAGAGCAGGCCCAGCGGGAGATAACGAAGCATAAGCACAACTAAAAGGGTGGGAAAAGAAGCGGACGAAATTACTGGCCCGGAGCCGGCTGCGTAGGGTCGGGCTTGGGCACGGGCACTTTTTTGGCCTTGGTTTTGGCAGGCTTGGGAGCGGGCGCCGGGGCAGGGGCAACGCTGGGCTGGGTTGGAGCCGCAGCGGGCGGCCCGGGGTCGGGGCCTGGGTCGAGGGCCGGGTCAACGGAGCCTTTCTGCTTGCCGGGCGAGGTATCGCCCCCCTTATCGCCCTTAGTATGGCCGTGCTTACGAATACGGCGGTTTTCGCGGCTGGCTTCGCGGGGCGTTAGCGGGCGGGTATCGTAGTGGTGCAGCTTGCGTCTGTTTTGCAGAATGCGCTCCAGCCAGCTCTTTTTAATGAGCAGGTGTTTATCGTACTTTACTTTGGTGCCGGTGGGCAGCTCGCTGTACGACATCGTTTTCTTCTTCTCCTCTGTGGGTGCGGCACCGGCGGGCGCTGCCGGCTCACCGGGCTCGGCGCTGCCGGCACTACCACCCGCGCCGGCCGCATCGTCGGTAGTCGTTTCGGCGGGCTTGAGTGAAGTGCCTTTGTGGCGGGCTTTCTCCGCGGCCTTCACCTTCGCTTTGAGCTCGGGGTTCATCTTGGGCGTGGGCAGCCGGTGCGGATGAAAAATATGGTCGTACACCGCGCAGCTGCTCAGCAGCCCCAGCACAAAGGGCAGCAGAAAGGCGACGCGAACAGGCAGCTTCTTTAAAAACTTCACAGCAAGAATATTGAGCCGGACTATACGCAAGATACAAGGCTGCCGGCCGGGCTAGTAGTCGCGCAGCGCCTTAAGCTGCTCGCGCAGGCGCTGCTGGGGCAAAAACCCGGCCTCCAGCGGCGGGGCAAATGGCACGGCCGTATCGAGCGAGGCCACGCGCCGCACCGGCGCGTCGAGGCTGCTGAAGCAGTGCTCGGCAATCCAGGCCGCCAGCTCGCCGCCCAGGCCGCCCGTGAGCGTGTCTTCGTGCAAAATGAGCACACGGCCGGTTTTGCGCACGGTGTGGCCCACGGCCTCGGTATCCCAGGGCAACAGGGTACGCAGGTCGAGGATATCGGCCTTGATACCCAGCTCTTTGCAGGCCGCCAACGCCCAGTGCACACCCAGGCCGTAGGTGATAATACTAAGCTCGTCGCCCTCCTGGGCCAGCGCAGCCTGCCCAATGGGCGTGGTATAGTACGCCTCCGGCACTGGCCCGCTCAGCGAGCGATACAACAGCTTGTGCTCGAAGTACATGACGGGGTTGGGGTCTGCAAAGGCGGCGCAAAGCAGCCCTTTGGCATCGTGCGGATTGCTCGGGTACACCACCTTCAGCCCCGGCACGTGGGTAAACCAGGCCTCGTTGCTTTGCGAGTGAAACGGGCCGGCGGCCGTGCCGGCACCGGTGGGCATGCGCACCACCACATCGGCGTGCTGGCCCCAGCGGTAGTAGCTTTTGGCTAAGTTGTTGACAATCTGGTTAAAGCCACAGGTAACAAAGTCAGCAAACTGCATCTCGACCATCGCCTTCTTGCCCCGGATACTCAAGCCCAGCCCCGCCCCACGATGGCCGACTCGCAAAGCGGCGTATTGCGTACCCGGCCCTTGCCAAACTCGGCCACGAAGCCTTCGGTAATCTTAAATACCCCGCCGTACTCGGCAATATCCTGGCCCATGAGCACCAGCTCGGGGTAGCGCTGCATACTTTGGCGCAGGCCCTGCTGAATGGCATCGATAAAGCGGATTTCCTTCGGTGCTGGCTGTTCGGAGCTGGCGACAGCTTCCTGCTCAGCACTTTCCACCGGCGCATACATATCGGCCAGCTCGCGGGCATCATCGGCTACCGGGGCGGGGGCGGCCTCGGTTTCCTGCCAGCCTTTTTCTATCTCTTGCTTAATGGTTTCGCGGACTTGCACGCGGGCCGTTTCGCTGAGAATACCTTCGGCCAGCAGCCACTTCTCGTAGTTCTCAACGGGGTCTTTGGCGGCCCATTCCTGCATCAGCTCGGCGGGTACATATTTGGTACCGCTGGCTTCCTCGTGGCCGCGCATCCGAAACGTGAGGGCTTCCACCAGCACCGGGCGCGGATTTTGGCGCAGGTCGGCCGCCAATGTATATATTTTATCATATACTTCGAGCACGTTGTTGCCATCTACCTGCACGGCTTCCATGCCGTAGGCGGGCCTTTGTCAACAAACGACTTAAACCGGAACTGCTCATTGCTGGGCGTACTGAGCCCGTAGCCGTTGTTTTCAATCAAAAAAATAACCGGCAGCTGCCATACCGCCGCCACGTTGAGGGCCTCGTGAAAGTCGCCCTCGCTGGCCCCGCCATCGCCCGAGTAGGTGAGCGTCACGCGCGGCTTTTTATCGAGCAAATCGGCCAGCGCAATGCCGTCGGCCACGGCCAGCTGGGGCCCCAGGTGCGAAATCATGCCCACAATGTGGTGCTCGTTGGTACCAAAGTGAAACGAGCGGTCGCGGCCCTTGGTGTAGCCCGTGGCTTTGCCCTGCCACTGGGCAAAGAGCCGCCCCAGCGGCACGCCGCGCCCGGTAAACACGCCAAGGTTGCGGTGCAGGGGCAATATATACTCGTCGCTATGCATTGCCAGCGTGCTGCCCACCGAGATGGCTTCCTGCCCGATGCCCGAAAACCACTTGGTTATCTTGCCCTGGCGCAGCAGAATGAGCATCTTTTCCTCAATCAGGCGCGGCTTCAGCAGCTCGCGGTAGAGGCGCAGCAGCACATCATTGGGGTAGTCTTTGCGGTCATACCGCAGGACAGCGTTAGCTAAGGTCATAGGGCAGCGGGAGGCAGGTTGGGAGCGGCAAAGGTAGCGGCCAGCCTTGCCCACATCTTGCAAAAAGCCGGCCCACCTTTCTAAGTAGAAAAGCGGGCCGGCCCAGGCTATGCACCGAGGTGCTGGCAACTATTTTTTGCCGTGCTCTTCGGCGTGGCTCTTGCGCGCGTGGCCAGCATGCTCGGTGGCGTGCTCGGTGTGCGCAGCGGCTGTATGCGCGTGGTGCGCTGCTTTTTCGTGGTTGCCGGCCTCATGGCTCTTGGCAGCCTCCGTGTGGTGTTTGGCGGCCTCCGTGTGGTGCTGGGCGGCATGCTTGTGGCTTTCTGCTGCTTTCTTCGACATGGTCGTAAGGGTTAGGTGGGAAATACAAGCAGTCTACGAATCGGAAAATCAAATGGTTACATTATATAAAAGTGTTCAGCTAATGAAGATTCGGGGCCAATGCGGGCGGCTCAATGTGCTCGGGCCAATTTGAGCCAAACATTACTCGCCGCCTTTTTAGCACGACGAAGAAAACCCGGGAGTAAGTAAGCGGGCTGCTTAGCTTTGCCATTTGAGCTACTTATTTATTCTTATGAAGAATTACTACGCTGTACTTGGGCTGTTGGCAGTGCTACCCGCAGCAGCGCAGACCAGCTCTGCGCCGCTGGTTGTGCCGGCCGATACGCTGCGCCCGCCGGTGCTGGGCGAGCTGCCCGATTCGCTGGCCCGTCTTGGCACGTTTCGCTTGCAGGGGCAGGAGCAGCCGGTGCGGCCCTTTCTCACGATTCAGGACCAGCTGCGCACGGTGGCAGGCGTGCAGGTGACGCCTTATGACGGCACGCCCGGTAGCGGCAACGTAGTACGCATCAGAGGGGCCAGTGTAACCCTGGGCCAGGCCCAGCCGCTGTATATCATTGATGGGCTGCCGGCGCTTAATGATGAGCTGACACCCGACCAACTACTGGGGCCATCTACTGCACAAACTCCTAGTATGCGAGGCGATTACCTTTCAGTAGCTGAGCTGCATAGCGAGGTAGGTGGTAACCCCTTGCTGCTTTTGCCGCCGGAGAGCATAGAACGCGTGGACGTTCTGGCTGGGCCGGCCGCCGTGGCGCGCTTTGGGCCGCTGGGAGCCAACGGCGTGGTAAGCATTCGCACTCGACGGGGCCGCACAGGGCGGCCACTGCGCGTAAGCTACTCGGCCTACGCCGGCATTCAGCAGGTCCGGCAACGCTATAGCTTGTTAGATGCCAGCGAATTCGCGGCGGTTGCCAATGAAGCCGCTCGTCGCTCGGCCGGGCCGGGCGCCACCCTGCCCTACCCCTCCACTGACCTTGGCACGGGTACCGACTGGCAGGCGGAAACCTACCAAACGTCAGGCTTGCAGCAGCATCAGGTAAGCCTGGAAGGTAGCTCCGCTAAAAGCACGTTTCTGCTTGGTGCCGATTATCGCCAGCAAAGCGGCGTGCTGCGGACCGCCGACCTCACCAGATATGGCTTGCGGCTGGCAGTAGGCCACCAGGCTACCAGCCGGCTGGCCTTGCACGGCTGGCTAACAGCGGGTCAGACCGACCAACACCAGCCGTTTGCAACGGGCAGCGGGAGCGCCACCCGCGAGGCACTACTGGCCCGGCCCACCCTCGCTGTGCGCACCAGCCAGGGAGGCTACAGCGGCTATACAGGAAGTTCGGCAGGGCTAATTTTTGCCAATCCGGTAGCGGTGCTAGCTTATACGTACCGTACTCCGCGCACCCGCCGCCTACTCGCGCAGGTAGCGGCCGATTATCAGCTAGGCGCTCACCTGACGATGCAGGCCACGGCCAACTTTCAGCGTACCCTGCTCGATGCGGATGCGTATGCGCCACTCGTAAATGGCGCCCTGGTAGCCCCCGAAAGCAGCTTGCTGTATGCCAACCAAACGTATCAGTCCAGCCAATGGGCCAGCTCGCTCGCCCTGCGCTACCAGCGGCAGATTGGCCAACGGCAGCAGTTAGGGGCAGAATTAAATTATCAGTACCAGGGGCAGAATATGACCACTGGCTATGAAGTTAGCTACCAGGGCTTACTGAACCGGGCTACGACCCCTTCCTACGCTTATGGCTACGTCACGGCCAGTCAATCGGCCAAAAGTCAGCTCTACCGGCCCTGGGCTCACCTTCGCTACGCCTTAGACAGCCTCCTGGAGGTAGAGGCTGGCCTAAGCTATGCGCATTTCAAAGATGCCACGGAAACCGTGTTTTACCCCAATGCACAGGTAAGCTGGCACCCCCAGCTTTCAAGCCGGCAGCTGGCACCCACGCTGTGGCTGGGAGCGGCCCGCACGAGCACCTTCGGGTTCGGGTTTGGCACTTTTGGGCCACAACGCATTACTACATCCTCACCGGGTAGCCTGATTACCACCGGTCATGTGCAATCGCCTCTTTACACCGACCAGGTCGAAGCCGGCCTGCGGCTGGGGCGCCCTACCAGCCATTTTAGCGGCCAGCTTGTGGTATATCAGCGCCGCACCTCCAATGCACTGATAGCTACCCAACAGCCGCTACCCAGCTCGGCGGGGGCATTTATACCCAGTTTAATGAAGGCGACATTCGCAACCAAGGTCTGGAGCTGACGCTTACTACCACCTGGCAAACCGGATGTGTGCAAGGGACAACTCACCTGGCTGCCAGTGCCAACCGTAATCGACTGCAAGGCGATGCGTACGCCGTCAGGGCTACGCCGGTAGCCGACAACCAGCCCGTTGGCACTTTCTACGGCTACCAGCAGCAGGGGCTTAACTCCGATGGCTCGCTACGCTTTGCCCAGCAAACTTACCTTGACCCTTATAGCGGCACTCGAAATACGTATTACTCCCAGGCTATACTGGGCAGTGGCATACCGGCGCAGCTGCTCAGCCTGAGTCAGCAGCTTTCGCTAGGCCGCCTGAGCCTCGATGCGCAACTAGATGGGATGTTTGGCTACCAGGTTCTTAACTACCAGCGAGCCTATCTGGATACGCCCACTGGCAACACCAATAACGCGACTACGGTGCGCGACCGCTGGACGCCCACGCATCAGGATACAACTATTCCAGCTGCCGGCGCCGCGTCTACCAGTCCATTCAACCCGGCTCTTCAGGCATCAAACCGCCTGCTCGAAAACGGCAATAACGTACGCCTCTCGTCGCTCACCCTCACGTACCGCCTGCGCCAGACGGCCAGCCAGGAAATCAGCCTCTGGGTAGGCGCCCAAAATCTGTTTGTGCTTACTGCCTACCGTGGCTACGACCCCAACGTGAGTAGCGGCGGTAGCGCACCCTATGCCGCCGGCCAGGACTACGGGGCCGTGCCCATTCCGCGCACCTGGCTGCTGGGCGTGCGGGCAAGTATATAAAACACTATACTACTCCAGCGGCGGCCCGGCCCGCTGCCCGGCCCGAAAAAATACAGCCACCCAGAAAAGTACCCTCCAGCGCCCGGTAGCCGTGCAGGCCGCCCCCGCCAAAGCCGGCCACCTCACCCGCCGCAAACAGGCCGGCAATGGGCTGGCCCGCCGCGTCGAGCACCCGGCCGTGCAGGTCGGTGAGCAGGCCGCCGAGGGTTTTGCGCGTGATGATATGCAGGCGCACGGCGATAAGCGGGCCGTTGGCCGGGTCGAGCAGCCGGTGGGGCCTGGCCGTGCGAATGAGGCGGTCGCCGAGGTACTTGCGGGCCCCGCGCACGGCCGTCAACTGCTGGTCTTTGCCGTAGGAGTTGGTGAGCTGGCGGTCGCGGCTTTCGATTTCAGCCCGAATGGTAGCCAGGTCGAGCAATGGCTCGGGTGTAAGGGCATTCATGCCCGCCACGAGGTCGGGCAGGTTATTTTTAACCACAAAATCGGCTCCTTTTTCCAGAAAGGCGCGCAAGGGCGGGGTACCGCCGCCCCGCACCCGGCCCAGCGTTTGCCAAATGCTTTTACCCGTTAAATCGGGGTTTTGCTCGGAGCCGGAAAGGGCAAATTCCTTCTCGATAATCTTCTGGGTGAGGATAAACCACGAGTAGTCGTGGCCCGTGGTGCGCAAATGCGCCAGCGTGCCCAGCGTATCGAAGCCGGGGTAGAGCGGCCCCGGCAGCCGCCGCCCCAGGGCATCGAACCACAACGACGATGGCCCCGGCAAGATGCGAATGCCGTGCAGGGGCCAGATGGGGTCCCAATTCTGAATCCCTTCGGTATAGTGCCACATCCGGTCGGAGTTAATCAGCTGCCCGCCCGCCTTTTCAGTAATGCCCAGCATGCGGCCATCAACGTGGGCGGGCACGCCCGATATCAGGCTTTTGGGCGGCGTACCCAGCCGGGCGGGCCAGTTGCGCCGCACCAGCTCGGGGTTGCCGCCCAGGCCACCGGCCGTTACGATAACGGCCCCGGCGCTTAGCTCAAACTCACCCACAGCCACACGGCTACTGGAGGCCCCGCGCAATACATCTGATTTTTCTAATATTTCACCGCGCACGCCGGTTACAGTTCCGTTAGTGAGCACCAGCTCATTTACGCGGTGGCGAAACCCGAATGTGAGCAAGCCCCTGGCCTCGGCAGCGCGGGCCTGCGCTATAAACGGCGCCACCACGCCCGGCCCGGTGCCCCACGTCACGTGAAAGCGCGGCACCGAGTTGCCGGGCCCGCTGGCGCCGTAGCCGCCCCGCTCGGCCCAGCCCACTACCGGAAAGAAGCTGATGCCGCGCGTGCGCAGCCAGCTGCGCTTTTCAGTAGCGGCCCACTGCACGTAGGCCTCGGCCCAGCGGCGCGGCCAGGCGTCCTCGGGCCGGTCGAAGCCCGCCGTGGCCAGCCAGTCGGCCCAGGCCAGCTCGTAGCTATCGCGAATGCCCAGCCGCCGCTGCTCGGGCGAATCAACCAGGAATAAGCCCCCAAACGACCAGAATGCCTGTCCGCCCAGGCTTTGTGCCGGCTCCTGGTCGAGCACCAGCACCTTTTTGCCGGCGGCGGTGGCTTCGGCCGCGGCCACCAGGCCTGCCAGCCCGGCCCCGATAATCAGGATGTCGGCGTGTATTTGCATGGGGCGTTTTTGTTATTGTTTTTCGTTGGCCGGAAGCAAATAACGGAGGCAGCCGGCCCGCATGAGACATTCTGACCAGCTTTAACGTTAGACGGTTATGACGTTCTTTGCTTCCAGCTACCGAATAACGAGTAACGGAAAACGCGCTTTATGATTCATTTTCAGGAATTTACTCTGCCCAATGGCCTCCGCTGCCTGGTGCACGAAGATTTTACCACGCCGCTGGCCGTGCTCAATATTTTGTACGATGTGGGCTCGCGCGATGAAAGCCCCGACCAAACGGGTTTCGCCCATTTATTTGAGCATCTGATGTTTAGCGGGTCGGTAAACGTGCCCAGCTATGACGAGCCCTTGCAGAAGGTGGGCGGCGAAAACAACGCCTTTACCTCGCAGGACATTACCAACTATTACCTCTCGCTGCCCGCGGCCAATATCGAAACCGGCTTCTGGCTGGAAAGTGACCGGATGCTCGACCTGGCTTTCTCCGAAAACGGGCTTGATGTGCAGCGTAAGGTAGTGGTCGAAGAATTCAAGCAAAGCTATTTAAACCAGCCCTACGGCGACGTGTGGCTGAAGCTCAAGCCGCTGGCTTACACCACTCACCCGTATCAGTGGAATACCATTGGCAAGGAAATCAGCCACATCGAAGAGGCTCAGATGGCCGATGTGCGCGCCTTCTTTCGGCGCCACTATGCCCCGCAAAACGCCATTCTAGTGGTGGCCGGGGCTGTGGCCTTTGCCGAGGTGAAGCGCCTGGCTGAGAAGTGGTTTGGCCCCATTGCGGGCGGCCCGCGCTACGAGCGCCGGCTGCCCCAGGAGCCGGCCCAGACCGAAGCCCGCCGCGCTACCACCAGCGCGCCCGTGCCCCTGAGCGCCCTCTACAAAGCCTGGCACATGCCCGCCCGCCTCGACCCGCGCTACCACGCCGTCGATTTGCTGAGCGACGTGCTCGGCCGGGGCAAGTCGAGCCGCCTGCACCAGCGCTTAGTGAAAGAATTACAGCTCTTCAACAATATATCTGCTTCGGTAACCGGCGCCCTGGACCCCGGCCTGTTTGTAGTGAGCGGCAAGCTCAACACGGATGTAGCGCTCGAAGAAGCCGACCGCGCCGTGGAAGCCGTAGTAGCCGAGCTACTGCGCGAAGAAGTACCCACCGACGAGCTGCAAAAGGTTAAAAACCAAGCCGAAGCAGGCTTGGTTTTTGGGGAGATTGAGTTATTGAACCGTGCCCTGGCCCTGGCCATCGGCAAGCTGCTCGGCAACGCTAACCTCGTAAACGAGGAGCCCGCCCAGTTGCAGGCCGTAACCCCGGCCGATGTACGCCAAGCCGCCGAGCTGGTACTGCGCCCCGAAAATTGCAGTACGCTTTACTACCAGGCTGCCGAGTAGCGGCTAACCAGCACAGAGATGTGCTGTAACCACGTAGCTCAGGCGGGCGCTCTTAGGTCAGGTATACCTGACCCCCTTATTTAGGGGTGGCCAGGGTAGTATTGGTACGTCCGGCCGGCTTGGGTGCCGGGCCGTCATAGCCAGGGGTTTTCTTACCGTTGTCGGTTACGTTTACGGGCTCGCCGGGAGCGGCGTATTCATTATTGCCCTTGCCATTGTTATTGGCACCGCGCAGCGGGTCGGCGGCGCGGGCAGCGGGCGTGTTATTGGGCACCATTCGCGAAGCCGGCTTGTGGGTGGCTTTGGCGTGGGGCTTGGTTTGGGCTACGGCCGGGAGGGCCAGCAGGGCCAGCCCCAGCAGCGGGAGGCAAAAAGTGTGGTGTGCGGGCATATGATGTGCGTAAGTAGCGGGTTAAAAAAATCCAACCCTTCCCGCAGGAATAAGCTGAAGTGGCTTTTACGCAAAGCGGCCACGAAAGGCTACC
The DNA here is from genome assembly GCF_013256425.1 of Hymenobacter sp. BRD67. Lineage (GTDB taxonomy): Bacteria > Bacteroidota > Bacteroidia > Cytophagales > Hymenobacteraceae > Hymenobacter. Next base: position 3,882,973 of record NZ_CP053904.1, on the reverse strand, counting down.
TTTCGTGGCCGCTGCCAGGCAGAAAAAGAAGTGAGAAAAGCAGAGGCTAGCGCCCGGTAGGCAGCGTGGTGTTGGCCGGTGCGCGGTATATCGGGTGCCCATCATAATCGGTGCTCACGCCATGGGTAACCTGGTTGATGGGCATGCCGGGCGCCACCGAAAGGTTCATGGTAGGGCGGTGCTGGCCGTTACCGATATCCTGTGCCTGCGACGTCGCCTGGGGCAGCGGCTCGTTGCTCCAGCCGCTCGCGTCGGCGCTGGCCGTGGCAATGGGGTCGGCCAAGACTGGGGCCGGGGCAGCCAGCGCCGCAGCTTTGGCCGCCGCCTCGGCAGCGCGCTGCTCACGGGCGGTGAGCACGCGGGAGCGGGCAGCCGGGTGCGCATACAGGCTGGCCGTGGGCTTGGGAGCCGGCGAAGCGGTGGGCTGCGTTTGGGCCGAAGCAGCTTCGGTAGCAAGAAAAGCAAAACCCAGCAGCGGCAGGAGGAAACGGCGTAGCATTGAGAGTGAGGAAAAGGGTGAGAAGAGGGTTGAAAGCTGAAAAGACTTTTGCAAAGGCGGTGCCAGCTTTTAAGAATACCTGAAGTAGAAGCCGGGAAATTATTTTCGATTTTTGCCCTACTAGTTGATAATCAGTATAATAGTCTTTCTAAAATCGCTACGCACCACGGTATTTTATAAGGGCTTGCTGCTCGCCGTACCTTTGCGGGTACCATGCAGGAATCTATTTTGGGCCTGGCCGCTGAAGTAGCCGCCGCCGACGTAAGCACCACCGCTGCCCTCGACCAGTTTCGTCTTCTCTACCTGGGCCGCAAAGGCCGCCTGGCCGACTTATTCGACCAGCTTAAAACCGTGCCCGCCGACGAGCGCCGCGCCATTGGCCAGCAGCTCAACGGCCTCAAGCAGCAGGCCCAGGCCCGCTTCGATGCCGCGCAGGAAGCGCTGGAAGCGGCCGCCGCCAACCAGCCTGCCGATGCCGGCTTCGACTACACCCTGCCCGCCGTGCCGCACGCGCTGGGCACCCGCCACCCCTTAAGTTTGGTACGCGAGCAAATGCTGCGCATCTTCAGTCGCATTGGCTTTGCGGTGGCCGAAGGGCCCGAGATTGAGGACGACTGGCACAACTTCACGGCCCTTAACTTCCCCGAAAACCACCCGGCGCGCGATATGCAGGACACGTTTTTCGTGCCAGCGGCCGAAGGCGAAACGCAGCCGCGCCTGCTGCGCACGCACACCAGCACGGTGCAGGTGCGGGTGATGGAAAACGAGCCGCTGCCCATTCGGCGCGTGATGCCCGGCCGGGTATATCGCAACGAGGCTATATCGGCCCGCGCCCACATGCTCTTTCACCAGGTAGAAGGCCTTTACATTGATGAGAACGTGAGCTTTGCCGACCTCAAGCAGACGATTTACTACTTTGTGCGGGAACTGTTTGGCGAGGATATCAACATCCGGTTCCGGCCCAGCTACTTTCCCTTCACCGAGCCCAGCGCCGAGATTGACATTACCTGCCTCATCTGCAAGGGCGCGGGCTGCAACATCTGCAAAGGAACGGGCTGGGTTGAAATCGGCGGCAGCGGCATGGTAGACCCCAACGTGCTGGAAAACTGCGGCATCAACTCGGAGAAATACTCGGGCTACGCCTGGGGAATGGGCATCGAGCGTATTACCATGCTCAAGTACCAGGTGAAGGATTTGCGCCTGTTTACCGAAAACGACGTGCGGTTTTTGCGCCAGTTTGAGGCGCTGTAAGCGACCGAACCAGCCAGTGCTCACTTTTTTTGTCTTGCCATGAGTATCATCCTGCCTTTTGACGCCGACCAGGAGTTGGAGCCCAGTACGCACATGGGCATGGCTGAGCGCCTGCAACGCATGACGGAAGCCGAGTTTTTCGCCTTTTGCCAAGCCAACTCGCAACTGAAGTTTGAGCGCCTCGCCGACGGCACTATTAGTTATATGGCCCTTACCGGAGGCGACACGGGTCGCCGCAACACAAAGCTTATCTCCCGGCTTGACCGCTGGGCTGAAGACACTGGCCTGGGCTTGGTGTTCGATTCCTCCACTGGATTCCGGCTGCCGAGCGGGGCCGTGCGCTCGCCCGATGCGGCCTGGGTAAGCACCGCCGCCTGGCAGACACTCTCTGAGAGCCAGCGCAGTAAGTTTCCGCCGCTGTGCCCCGAGTTTGTGGTAGAGCTATTATCCGCATCCGACTCGGTAGAGGAGATGGCGCTGAAAATGCAGGAATACATCGCCAACGGCTGCCGCCTGGCCTGGCTGCTCGACCCCAAAGCCGAAACTGCCCGCGTGTACCGCGCCGACAACTCGGTGAGCATTGCCAAGAGCTTCGAAGAAACCCTAAGCGGCGAAGACGTGTTGCCCGGCTTCAGCTTCGCTCTGAGTTTATTACGCTAAAGATTAGTCCCATTAAAGAACGTCATGCTGAGCTTGCTGAAGCATCTCGTCCGCATCGTTGAAGTTAGTAATTCTATCGGCGCGAGCGAGATGCTTCGGCAAGCTCAGCATGACGTTCAATTTGTATCAAAATGAAAGTTAGAACCCTTAAACAGAACAAAGTCAACGTTATCACGCTGGGCTGCTCCAAAAACCTCGTCGATAGTGAGGTGCTCATGGGTCAGCTCAAGGCCAACGACTTTCTGGTAACGCACGAGGCGAAGAAGTCGGATGCCAACATCGTCATTATCAATACCTGTGGTTTTATCGACAACGCCAAGCAGGAAAGCATCGATACCATTCTGCGCTACGCGGATGAGAAAGAGGCTGGAAAATTAGAAAAACTCTATGTAACGGGCTGCCTCTCGCAGCGCTACAAAGACGAGCTGGAGGTCGAGATTCCGCAGGTCGATGCCTATTTCGGCACCCTGGAGCTGCCCCAGATGCTGAAAGTGCTGGAGGCCGACTACAAAAAGGAGCTGGTGGGCGAACGCCTGCTGACTACGCCCAAGCACTACGCCTACTTTAAGATTGCCGAAGGCTGCAACCGGCCGTGCTCGTTTTGCGCTATCCCGCTGATGCGCGGCAAGCACGTCGACCGCCCGATGGAAGACCTCGTGACCGAGGCCCGGCGGCTAGTGAGCATGGGCACGAAGGAGCTGATTCTCATTGCCCAGGACCTGACCTACTACGGCCTGCAAGCCTACGGCGAGCGCAAGCTGCCCGAGCTGCTGGAGCGCCTGAGCGACGTGCCCGGCCTCGACTGGATACGGCTGCAATACGCCTACCCGTCGCAGTTTCCGCTGGCGGCGCTGGATGTGATGCGCGAGCGCGACAACATCTGCCGCTACCTGGACATGCCCTTGCAGCATATTTCGGACAACATGCTGAAAACTATGCGCCGGGGCATTACGAGCCGCCGCACCAGGGAGCTGGTGCGCGAGATTCGCGACCGCGTGCCGGGCATTGCGCTGCGCACCACGCTCATCGCCGGCCATCCCGGCGAAACGGAGGCCGATTTTGAGGAGCTGTGCGAATTCGTGCAGGAGTCGAAGTTTGAGCGCCTGGGCATCTTTACCTACTCGCACGAGGAGAACACCCACTCGCACACGCTGATAGACGACGTACCCGCCGAGGTAAAGGAGGCGCGCGCCGACCGCATCATGGAAATTCAGCAGCAGATTTCGCTGGACTACAACGAGTCGCGCGTGGGCCAGACGTACAAGGTACTCTTTGACCGGCTCGAAGGCGGCTACTACGTGGGCCGCACCGAGTTCGACTCGCCCGAGGTCGACAACGAGGTGCTGGTGCTGGCTACCAACGACCTGCACATTCCGCAAGGCAGCTTTGCCCATGTGCACATCACGGGCGCGTCGGATTTCGACTTGTACGGGGAAGTAGTACGCTAGCTTCCGGTACCTGCTGACGCATTATTTTAAAGTACGTCCTGCTGCGACAAGCTCAGCAGGACGTACTTTTTTAGCACTTATATCAACCCTTTCCTACTCCGCCGCCCGCGTCGGGTGCTGCGCCGGAATAGGCAGCGGCTTAAATGACTGCTTCTGCAAATCGCCCAGAATAACCTCCACCGCTTTGGCAAGCTGCGGGTCGGCTCCGTTCTGCGTGTCGGCGGGCAGCACGTCTACTTCGATATCGGGCGGCACACCCTGGTTTTCGATTTCCCACTTGCCATCGGGACTGTAGATGCCGAAGCTCGGCGAGGTGACCGTACCGCCATCCAGCAGCACCGGGTAGCCCGAAATGCCGACCAGGCCGCCCCAGGTGCGCTTGCCCACGATGGTGCCCAGCCCGCGCCGCCGGAAAAACGCCAGGAGCGCGTCGCCTCCCGACCCGGCAAACTCATTCACCAGCATTACCTTAGGCCCGTATATAGACGCGCCGGGTGAGGTGAATGCCTTGCCCTCACGCGGGGCCCAGTAGCTGAGCAGCGGGCGGTTGAGCAGGTCGAGGATATAGTCGGCCACGAAGCCGCCCCCGTTGAAGCGCTCGTCTACAATAACGGCCTCTTTATCTAACTGGCTGAAATAATAGCGGTTGAAGAACTCATAGCCCTCGGCGCTGGTGTTGGGCAGATACACGTAGGCCACCCGGCCGTGGGTCAGCTCATCAACTTTGCGGCGGTTGCCCTCTACCCAGTCGATGCGGCGCAGGGTGGCTTCGCTGGCCACGGGCACCACCGTTACCTCGCGGGCCCCTTGCATGGTAGGCTTGCTATTGACGGTAAGCGTGAGCTGCTTACCCACGGTATTCTCGAAGAAGCTGTACACGTTGTCGGTGCCGCGCAGGGGGCGGTTGTTCACGGCCAGCAGGTATTCGCCGGCCTGCACATTTACGCCGGGGCCGGTGAGCGGGGCGCGCAGACTGGGATTGAAATTCTCGCCGTTGAACACCCGCTTAAAGCGGTAGTGGTCATCTACTACCTCATAGTCAGCGCCCAGCAAGCCTACCGGGTTGGCTTGCAGCGCGGGCATGTCGCCGCCGCTCACGTAGTTATGGCCCACCACCATTTCGCCCATCATCTCGGCAAAGAGGTAGTTGAGGTCGGCGCGGTGCGCTACGTAGGGCAGAAAAACGGCGTATTTCTTCCTGGTCGCGGCCCAGTCGAGGCCGTGCATGTTGGCATCGTAGAAGTAGTCGCGCTCCAGGCGCCATACCTCGTTGAACATCTGCTCCCACTCGTGGCGCGGGTCGATGTAGGCGTCGAGGGCTGTCATGGCCAGCTTGCCATCGCCGGCCGCCGGCTTACCGGCCGCCTCCACAATACCGTAGCTATCGTGCGGAGCCGAGTAGAGAATTTTCTTGCCATCGGCGCTCAGCGAGTAGTTGTTGACTTCCGCCATAAACACCTCATCCTTGCGGGCTTGCATATCGAAACGGTGTAAACGCTGGGTAGGCAGGGGGGCCGCTGCGTCGGGCCCGGCCGAGGTACCGACTGGCGGCTGCTCCAGGTAGAAGAGCTTATCGCCATCGGCGGCCTGCACGGCGCTCAGGTCGCCCACGGCCGTGCCGGGCACTACCAGGATGCGCTGCCCCAGCCCGGCCGTGTCGATAACCACTTTTACGGCGGCCGGCTTCTGCGCCTTTGTCTCCTTCACGGCCACTTTCAGGTCTTGCACGGCCACTTTGGGCGTACGATTGCCGACGGGCTTGCCCACTGCAACCGAGTCGGGCTTGCTGGCCGCGTCCTTTTCCTCATCACTCTGGGGCGCAAAGGGCGAGGCATCCTGCTTGTTGAGCACGGCCACGTAGAGCGTACGCTTGCTCACGCGGTCGTAGGAGGTCATATCGAGCCAGGTAGTGCGCAGGCCTACATCGGTGCTGGCCGTGAAAAACAGGTACTTGCCATCGCGGCTGAAAGCCGGCGTGGTTGCGTCGCTGCGGCCATCGCTGATGGCAAAGCGCCGCCCGCTGGGCAGATGATACACATACACCGTACGCAAGTGATTGGGCATCAGCTGCGAATAAGCCAACCACTGCGCATCGGGCGACCACGCCGGGGCCAGCGCGTCGTCGTTGGTGAGGGGGCCGTAGGTATCGCTGGCCACGCGCACGGGCTTCCTGCTGGCCAGGTCGAGGTACCAGAGGGTCAGCTTTTTATCGGTATAGGCAATTTTTTTGCTGTCGGGCGACCAGCGCGGGTGGAAGTAAAAGGAGGGCGGCCCCAGCGAATAGCTCTGGGCGGACTTGGTGCCCCGCTGGTCCTGCACCATCAGCTGGTATTCGCCGCTGGCATCGGAGACGTAGGCAATGCGCGTGCCGTCGGGCGACCACGCCGGGTAGCGCTCGTGCGCGCCGTCGGAATGGGTCAGGTTGCGGCTCTCGCCCTTTTTAGCGGGCACCGTGAAAATATCGCCCCGCGCCTCCACCACAGCCCGCATACCGGTAGGCGAAATGGCGGTACTGCGTACCATCGTGGCCACATTGCGGTACTGCGGCCGCAGGGCCAGCACTTCGGGCGAGATACTGATTTTCAAGTCGCTAACCCGCCCATCAGTCGTATTAAGCAGATGCAGCCGCCCGGCCTGCTCGTACACCAGCTCGCTGCCGAAGCCGCTGAGCGCCTTCACGTCGTAATCGGTATGGTGGGTCAGCTGCTCCACTTTTTTCGTGGCCAGGTCGTAGGCAAACACGTTGTTGGTGCGCTGGCGGTCGCTGAGAAAATACACCTTCCCGCCCAGCCACAGCGGGCTGGTATCGGTCGCATTTTCGTGGGGTATCTCTTCGGTAGCCAGCGTTTGTAAATCGGTGAGCCAGATAGGGCCGGTCTGGCCGCCGCGGTAGTGCTTCCAGGTAGTTGTAGGATTGGTGATATGCGTGTGCGCCAGGCGCTTGCCGTCGGGCGAATAGCTACCTTTTTCGCCCATTAGCAGGGGCAGGCGCGTGGGCAAGCCCCTGCCATCGGCACCGTAAACAGCTGGAGCGACCGCGCATACGCTTCCTGCGAGCTGCTGAACAGGATGCTTTTGCCGTCGGGCGACCAGTCGCGCACCATATCAGCCGAGGGGTGCCAGGTGAGGCGGCGCGGCTGCCCGCCGCTCACGGCCACCACGTACACGTCGGGATTGCGGTCGTAGTCGCCGGTGTAGGCCAGCCACTGGCCATCGGGCGAGAAGTGCGGGTTGGTTTCGACGCCCTGCCCCACCGTCAGGCGCTGCGGATTGGAGCCATCGCGGTTGGCCAGCCAGATATCGCCGGCGTAGCTGAAGGCCAGCTTGTCGCGGCTCAGCGCCGGCTCGCGCAGCAAGAGGGTTTCGGCAGTGGGCGCCTGCGCACGGATAGCAGTACTGCCAAGTAGCAACGCCAGCAGAAAGTAAGGTTTGGGCATAGAACAAGAAATAAAAGAGCGGGAGTAGCCAGCGACCACCCGAATACGCAGGAGCCTGCTCCTGAGCGGCGGTAATTTACTATGTTCGCCCCGCTACTCAACCTTAGCCGGCGGCCTGCTTTTCCAACTTTTCGGGCCGCGCCGGGTTTTGGGCTGAATTTCGCGCTCACTTTTCCCTGCGCTCATGGCCGCTGCCGACTGTACTACCCTCCCCTACGCTGCCACCGGCGCATTTTCGGGCCTGCTGACCGACTACCTGGCCCACACGCCGGCCCTGGCGCCCTTTTACCACCGCTTTCCCGAACTCGCTGCTTTTCAGGCCCAAATCGAGGAAAAGCAGGCCGCATACTCGCCCGAAGCCCGCCAGCGCCTGGTGGCTGACCTGCGTACCCAGTACGCCGAGCTGGGTGGTGAGGTGCTCCCCGCCGTAGCCGCCAACCTGGCGCTGCTGGCCCACAACACTACATTCACCATCACTACCGGGCATCAGCTCAACCTGTTTACCGGCCCGCTCTATTTTATCTATAAGATAATTTCGGCTATCAAGCTGAGCCAAGAGCTGAAGTCTGCTTACCCGCTCTACGACTTCGTGCCGGTGTACTGGCTGGCTACGGAAGACCACGACTTTGCCGAAATAAATCATTTTCAGCTGTTTGGCAAAACCTACAGCTGGGCGGGACCGGCCGGCGCGGCCAGCCTGGGCGGGCCGGTGGGCCGCCTGCCCCTCACGGGCTTCGAGGAAGAATTACTGAGCCAGCTGCCGCCCGAGGTACCGGCTGCCTTCCGCGAAGCATATGAAAATGCTAATACATTGAGCGCGGCCACGCGCCGCCTGGCTACGAGCCTGTTTGCCGACTACGGCCTGGTTTGTATTGATGCCGACCGGCCGGCGCTCAAGCAGGCCCTGCGCCCAGTGCTGCGGCAGGAGATTCAGCAGCAGGTTTCCAACCAGGCTGTGCAGGCCACCAACGCCCGCCTCACTACGGCCGGCTACAAGCCGCAGGTGTATTCGCGGCCGCTCAATTTGTTCTTTCTTACCGATGAAGGCAAGCGCGAGCGCCTGGAGCCCGACGCCGCGCCCGGTGCCGACTGCACCCAGGTAACGGTGCGGGGCACCGCCCGCTGCCACTCGCAGGCCGAACTGCTGGCCCTGGCCGAAAGCGAGCCCGAGCGCTTCAGCCCCAACGTGGTGCTGCGGCCGGTGTACCAGGAACTGCTCCTGCCCAACCTAGCCTACATCGGCGGCGGGGCCGAAGTGGCGTACTGGTTTCAGCTCAAAGACGTGTTTGCGGCCTTTGGGGTGCCCTACCCGATTGTGCTGCCCCGCAACTCGGCCATGTACCTGAGCCGCGCCAATGCCGGCAAGCTGGCCAAGCTGGGCCTCACCGCCCCGACATCTTCAAGCCGCTGGCCGAGCTGAAAAAGCAGGTGGGCGCGCAGCTGGGCCAGGAGGAAATAAGCCTGGCCGCCCAGCAGCAGGCGCTGGCCGCCGCTTTTCAGCAGGTGCAGGAGCTGGCCCAGCGCCTCGACCCCACGCTGGTAAAAACAGTGGCCGCCGAAGCCCAGAAAGCCGCCGGCAGCCTGGCTGGCCTCGAAAAGCGCCTCAGCAAAGCCGCCGAAACTAAGCACGAAACGGCTTATGCGCAGCTTACCGCGCTCAAAGACAAGCTTTTCCCCGACGGTGGTTTGCAAGAGCGCACCGACAACGTACTAAGCATTCTGATTAATAACCCCGGCTTTATCGCGCAGCTAATTACCTGTTTTGAGCCGCTGAAGCTGGAGTTTGCGGTGGTGCAGGAAGGGTAGGGCTCGTGTGACTATACCAGCAGCGGCGCTCAAGGTGCAAGGGCAAGCCTTTTACTACTTTCGGCTGACTCTAAACGAGGCCAGCATAGACTTATGCCAACTAAAGCCGCCCTGCGCCGCGCCGCGCTAGCCCGCCGCCAGGCCCTGACGCCGGCCGAAGTAAGCCAGCGTAGCGAAGCGCTACGCAAGCAGCTCTTCCAAAATTTCCCGGTAGCTGAGTGGCGCTGGCTACACCTGTTTCTGCCGCTGCTCAGCAAAAACGAGCCGGATACCTGGCCCATTATTCGTCAGATTTGGGACCAGAAGCTGACTCCGCGCTTAGCTGCGCCCGTAGTGCAGGCCGATACTATTTCACTGAAAAACTACGAGTTAACACCTGAAACACGGCTGCTATCCAACCGCTGGGGTATTCCGGAGCCGCTGGCCAACCCGACTACCGAAGTGGCACCCGCGCAGCTCGACGCGGTGCTGGTACCGCTGCTGGCCTGCGACCAGCAGGGCCAGCGCGTAGGCTACGGCGGAGGGTTTTACGACCGTTTCTTGGCGCAGTGCCGACTGGGCACACTATTCATCGGGTTGAATATTCTGAATGAGGCACCCGTGCCCGCGCTGGCCGACGTGCTACCTACCGACGTGCCGCTGCACGCCTGCCTGACGCCGGGCAGGGTGTGGAATTTTCGGTAAGGCAGCATCAGGAGGATAGCTGCTGCTTTTGGCAGTCTTACCCTTATTTCCTTTCAGGATGGCTGCCATCGACCAACCCACCCCTAACCAACGGTCAACGCAGGCTAAAGCTGGCAAAAAGCGGCGCGTCCGCACGCATCGCTTCCACCTCGACATGACGCCGATGGTGGACCTGGCCTTTTTGCTGCTCACGTTTTTCATGCTCACCACCGCCTTCGCCAAGCCGCGGGTGATGCAGCTCACGATGCCAGTGCCCGACCCGCTCCACCCCCTCGATGTGCCGCTTTCCAAGGCCATGACCGTGGTGCTGGGCCAAAACCACCGCGTGTATTACTACTTCGGCCTGCATGCGCCAGGCGACCCCAGCGTAGCTTTGCCAACGCTATATACCACCGACTTTGGCCCTAAGGGTATCCGGCAGGCGCTGCTGACCCGGCAGCACAAGGGTGATTTTATGGTGCTCATTAAACCCAGCCCGCAAGCTAAGTACCAGGACATGGTCGATATCCTGGATGAGATGAACATTACCGGCCAGTCGAAATACGCCATTACTGAGCTGGGCGCAGCCGACCGCCAACTGCTGCCGGCTAGCGAGCGGCAGTAGGCCTGAGCGGCCGTACCGACTCAATACGGGCCTGACCCCAGGGGCAATGCTGACCTGCACCCGCAGCGCGGGGCCGGTTTTGACGAGGCGCAGGGGCTGTCGCCGGGCACGTAGTAGCGCTCCAGGTTGTAGCGCAAGCCCAGCGTGTGGGCGTAAACGTCAGTAACCCAGCCGCGCAGCACGGCCTGGTGGGCGGCGGGGCGCAGGGAAGCATCGTGCACGCTGGCCACGGTGGCGAGGCTATCGGCCCCAATAGTCAGCAACACATATACGGCCTGCCGGGCCTGCGGGGCGGCAGCTCCCTGCCAGGCCGTGAGCGGCACTTCGGCAGCATTGTAGCGCAGGCGCACGTAGCTTTCGTATGGTAGGCCGTGCAAATCGACAGGCTTGGTAGTGAGGGCGATATGCTGGCCGTAGGCCGAGGTGGCGTAGCCGGCAGCAGCCACGCCCAGCACGTAGAGCACCTGCGCAGCCACCAGCAGCTGCAACAGCAAGCGGTGAGAGGGAGTGTGGCGGAGTGGCATCAGGGCTGGGTTTCGGGGTTTGAACTGACGGTAGCTGCGGCGGTCGGCGCGGTTACTGCCGCTACGGTTTCGGCCAGGCGGCTGGCATTGCGACGGCGCAGGTACCAGCTCAGGCTCAGCAGCAGCACGCCGCCAATCAGGAAAAACAGCGACTTATCGAGGAAGGCCCAGGTTAGCTTGAAATAGGCTACCATCGTGGCGATGATAAAGAGCACGGTGCCCAGCGTCAGCTGCTCGGCATCGGCCGAGCGGTGGGCGCGGGCCAGCATGGAGCCGGCATGCGCATACAGCACCACCAGGGTGGCAATAGCCAGCGGCAACCTGCCCGGCAGGTAAAAGCCGGGCAGCAGCAGCAGCCAATCGGGCAAGGTGGCCAACCGGCCCCGCACCCGCTTGCCGGCCACTGATAGGGCCAGCACGGCCGCCAGGGCTCCCAGGTAAGCCAGCACGGGCGGGCGCAGCAGCCCGGCGTACTGGTCGGTTTCGCCAAACAGGGCCAGGCCCAGCGCAAACAAATAGGCGGCTACCAGCGGAGGCCCTTTCAGGGCCCGGCTGGCGGCCGGGTCGGGATGCCAGTCGCCGGCCGCGTACACGAGCATGGCCGGAATAAAAAACCAGGTAATCTTGGCGTGCGACAGCGCTACCCAGAGTGCCACTTGCCACAGCAGCCCCGCCGCCAGCACCGACGCCACCAGCGTATCGGGCCGGTGCCACCAGCGGTAGCCGCTGCCCAGCACTACCAGCCCCATCGTGGCGTAGCTGAATACTCCCAACGCCTGCGTGCAATAGGTCTGCACCGCCGCGCCGATGAGGATGGGCAGCAGCGTCAAGCTCTGGCTATCGTACAAAAAGCTCAGCAGCACACCCACTACCACCCAGGCCAGCAGGCCACTGACATCGTAGCCCACCAGCTGATATAGCTGGCTCGTAAGGATGATGCTCGCCCCAAACGTGACCAGCCCCAGCCCAAGCAGGCCGTGGCCCACCCGCCGGTTGCCCCGCCGCAGAAAGTACTCGCCGCCTGCATAGGCGGCCAGCAGGGTGCCCAGCAGCAGCCCCAGCCGCAGCGCTTCGGGTAGCGACTGCCAGTTGGCCGCCACCACGCTCAGCGCGCTCAGGCCCACCAGAATACTGCCCAATAGCGGCAGCAACCCCACCGCCTGCACCGCTTCTGATGGGTAGCGGGCCAGCAGCAGCTGGCGCTGGGCCTCCGTAATGAGGCCCTCGCTAACCCAGGCGGGACTTTCCGTTTCTAAAAATTTTCGGGACACTGGGCGTAGGCGTTAGCTTGGCGGGCTGATGGGCAGGGAAGCCGCATAAAATTGAATCGTGACTGGCAAGCTACTGCTTAGCTTGGCTTTCGGGCCCGCGTCATCTCGCGCTTGCCGGGCGGGCCGGGCAGCTTTTCGGTGAGCCAGCCCGCGGCCCGCAGGTTGCGTCTGAACTGGCCCTGGGCGCAGTAGCTTACCAGCACCGCGCCGGGCGCAGCCGAAACATATATTTTTCTGAATATTTCTTCTCCCCACAGCTCGGGCTGCTTTTCGGGGCGAAGGCATCGAAATAAATCAGGTTGTAGTAGCCGGCTGGTAAGGCGGCGGCCTGCACTTCTGCCCGCATTTTAGTCAGCACCAAGCCAGCAGCCAGCATTACCGGCGCGCCCCAGGGCGCGGCGTGCAGCTGGCTGAATGCCTGGCTAAGCACTGGCTCAGCCGCCCACTGCGGGGCCAGCGCTGCCACCAGGGCCGGGGGCAGCGGCACGGTCTCGTAGCCATCGTAGGCAATGGCCGCGCCCGACTGCACCGTACTTTCCAGAGTCAGTAGGGCGTTGAGGCCGGTGCCGAGGCCTACCTCCAGAATGCGCAAGGGGGAGCCGGCTGGGTGGTAGCCTGCGGCGAGCAGGGGCCGCAAGCCGGCTTCGATAAAAACATGGCGCGACTCCTGGGCCGCGCCGTGGCGCGAGTGGTAGTGCTCGTCGAGGGCGGGCACGTAGAGCGTGGGCGAGCCGTCGGCCGTCGTGCGCACCTCTATTTTTGACGCTTCGCCCAATTGCTCCCTGCTCATCGCTAACTGCTCACTGCTGAAATATGGCCCGCGTAAAAATAGCCCTGCCCGATACCTTTTCCTTCGCTGCCACGCTGCCGGTACGCATTACCGACCTTAACTACGGTGGCCACCTCGGCAACGACGCGCTGCTCGGTATCCTGCACGAGGCGCGGGTGCAGTTTCTGGCCCACCTCGGCGCGGCCGAGTTTGACCCCGCTACCAAGCTGGGCTTTATTATGGTTGATGTAGCAATTGAGTACAAAGCCGAGGCGTTTTACGGCGATACGCTGACCATCGACATGGCCGCCAACGACCCCGGCAAATATGGCTTCGACATCGTGTACCAAGTCAGAAACCAGGCGGGCAAGGAAATAACCCGCGCCAAAACTTGGGATGCTATGCTTCGACTACAACACGCATAAACTGCGGTGCCTACCCGAAGGGCTGGCAACGAATCTTGGGTATTAGCCATATATTCGATAGCAATTACTATCTTATTGCAAATAATCAGGATGGCTTTTTCTTTATTGAAACCAGTAGTACTCACTAGCTATTTAGCTCTGTGCATTGCCCTAGCCGCTACTGCCCAAACACCTAATTCTTCCGAGAAAGCTGTATATACCTGCGTCGAAAAAATGCCCCAGCTACCGGGTGGGGGTGGCATGCAAGCTATTGCACTGGCTATCCAAAAAAGCATTACCTATCCCCTCGGGCTACACAGGCCAGCCCCGCAAAGCGGTCCAGTACTTTTCCCTTCGCCAGCATTACCTGTTTCAGGTTCGGAGGGTATCGTCTCAGCCTTGCTTGCGCAAAGCACCCCGAAAGTTTATGTGAGAAGATAGATGGCGAAAAATAAGTATTGGCTAAGTGGGGTCGTTTTTGCCGAAATTTTATTCGGGGCCGGTTACGTACTAGCTATTCCAATTGCCACGTTGTCAGTTAATATGCATTCTTCCTTACTATCAATTGCCCGGCTAGCCCTCCTTAGTAGCCTAAGCCTGGGGGCTGCACTGCCAGGTGCGGCTCAACAAGCAAATGCTACGCAAATAGAGGGGCACCCACCGGCCGGCTGGCCACACCTGCTTAGCAGCGGCAAGCAAGTGACCCTGACGGAGGCAATTCAGCAACGCATGGTCCGGCCATGGGACGTTATCCGTGCCCAGCATATCGACGGCTGGGTATTTGTCCGGTTCACGGTCACGCCCGACGGCATAGTTAAGAATGCCCGTATTGCCGAAAGCCTGCAATATGACTGTGATGTGGCCGCGCTGCTGGCCGTACGGCAATTGCCACAATTTGAGCTACTTCTGGAAGCGGGCAAACCGATTGCTAGTGACATGACCGTTCCAATCAGGTTCAACTGGCGGGCTAAGCAACGGCCAACAAAATAGCCAAGTCGCCGGGCAGAGCGGGAACCCAACGCTTTGGCTGTTTGTATCTTTGCCCTATGTTATTGGAACTCGAACTTGCCCCTGCCAAACGCGACATCCGCAAAACCTCGCCCGACGATCTCAAGGCGTTTATGGTGGCGCACGGCGAAAAGCCGTTTCGCGCCAAGCAGGTGACGGAGTGGCTGTGGAAAAACACGGCCGGCTCGTTTGAGGAGATGAACAATATCTCGCTGGCTACCCGCGAGTTGCTGGCCGCCCACTTCGTGATAAACGGCGTGGCCGTGCAAAACCAGCAGCTCAGCAACGACGGCACTATCAAGTCGGCGTTTCGGCTGCACGACGGCAACATTGTGGAGGGCGTGCTCATTCCACACGATACGCGCATGACGGCCTGCATTTCGAGCCAGGTGGGCTGCTCGCTCACCTGTAAGTTTTGCGCCACCGGCTACATGGACCGCAAGCGTAACCTCGACGCGGCCGAGATTTACGACCAGGTGGTGCGCATCCGGGAGCAGTGCGAGGCCCAGTATGGCACGCCGCTCACCAACATCGTGTACATGGGCATGGGCGAGCCGCTGCTCAACTACGCCAACGTGGTGGAAAGCGTGCGCCGTATCACCGCGCCCGACGGCCTCAACATGGCCCCGCGCCGCATCACCATCAGCACGGCCGGCATTGCCAAGATGATAAAGAAGCTGGCCGACGACGACGTAAAAGCCAACCTGGCGCTCTCGTTGCACGCGCCCAACGACACGAAGCGCAACGAGATTATGCCCATCAACGAGGCCAATTCCCTGGCCGCTTTGAAGGAAGCCCTGCAGTACTACCACCAGAAAACCGGCCGCAAAGTCACCTACGAATACATTGTGTTCGAGAACTTTAACGATGGCCTGGAAGATGCCGCTGAGCTGTACACCATCAGCAAGTGGCTGCCCTGCAAGATTAACCTCATCGAGTACAACCCCATCGAGAACGCCAGCTACCAGAACGCGGAGGCCGATAAAATTACGGCCTTCCACAAGTACCTGGCCGACCGGGGCGTGCAAACCAACATTCGCCGCTCGCGGGGCAAGGATATTGACGCAGCCTGCGGGCAGCTGGCCGTGAAGGAGAAGAAGGAAGTAGTGGCCTAGCAGCGAGGTTGCCCGTCACTGCCCAGCTCAATGACTAGGTGGATTGGGCATGCCTTCGAGTAAAACCAGGTAGCGCGCGCAATCGGGTAGCTGCCCCATCAGGCTCATAATTTTTTGGTCGAGCCGCCCGCTACGCAGCTCAGTGTCGATGCGGGCCGGCCCGTAGTAGCGCACCATGGCGTCGGTGTGTGCTTTAAATTCATTGTGGAGCACCTGCATGAACCGCTGGCGCCGCTGCCGTAGCGAAAGCTGGGCCAGGGGCGCGCGGGCGTTAGCGGCGGTAAGTCGGGAGCACATAGCTACTGCCAGCGGCAGCAACACGCGGCGCTCGGCCGGGGCCAGGGCCGGGGCGTGTGCGCTGGCATACTGGCGGGCGCCGGTGGTTTGCGAAAGCGAGGCCGCCAGTAGCCGGCCGGCCGGGCAGCTTTCGTAGTTGGCAATCAGCACTTGCCGGCTAAGGCGTGTTTCCGCAACGTCATTTTGGTCCTCCGAGAGGCGCTGGCTTTCGGCTACCAGCAGGCGCACGGCGGCCGTGTCGGCCTGAAGCACAGTGCTATACTCGCGCAGAACCAGCGCCTGCGCCGCCTCGGGGCTGAGCGCGGCCAAAGCCGTTTGGTGGCCGCGGGCCGTGACCTGCTGACAAAAAGCGCGGCTCAGGCGCCGCACGGTGGCGGCATGGCCGAGCAACGTGTCGGCAGGGGTAGTTTGGGCTTTTGCCTGGCCCGCCAGCACCAGAAAAAACAAGCAACTCAGCCAGCAGTAATTATTTCTCATCAAAAAAGGTAACTGTAGTTAGAAATAAATATTAGGGCCGGTGAGGGGGCTTGCCTTCGGCGCTGCCGGAGCCGGGTAGTCGCGGGTGAGCTGTAGCAGATAGGCCGGACATATTTCGAGCATAAGCAAGGTTACTTTTTCTCCAACCTGCTGGCTGAGCGTGCTGTCGTTCGCCAAGGCTTCGCCATACTGCGCCAGCAGCGCTTCCTGGTTGCGCTGGGCGGCGTAGCGTATTGCTTCGCCGCTCAGCGCCGTACGTGCTTCCAAACTAAGCTGCGCGAAAGGCTGCCGCACGGCAGCAGTGTCGAGACAGCGGCACGCCAGGCGGGCCACTGGCAGCAACGTAGGTCGCTCGTCGTCGCTGATAGCTATGTGGGCCTGCTGCTGGCTCAAGTGAGCTATCAGGGTGCTAGCCAGTGGGCATTGCTGAGCCATCCTCAATACAGCGTCGTCGGTCAGGGTGTGCTTTAGCGCACGGCCCCGCGTCGGCCCCATCGGCTCTAGTAGCGCGGTCAAAGCCGTGGCATTGTCAGCCACCGCCCCCAGCAGCAGGCGCGCCATCAGCACCTGGCCCTGGGCAGGCGTAAGCGCCGTAAAGGTGGTATGCTGGCTCTCGGCAAGCAGCCGGGTGCAGAGGCTGGCGCTGAGCTGCTGCGTGAGGCGGGCCTGGCCGCGCACGGTGTCGGCAGGCCAGGCCGCAGGGGCTGGCCGGGCCACGCCAAATCGGTTCAGCACTACTACCGTGAGTAGAAAAAGGAAAAAGTGCTTCATCGCCCTAAGGTAGGGCAGGCGGTCAGCTCAGCGCTGCTACGTGCAGCAGGCGTGGAGCGGCCGGGGTCTTTTTTGGTAGTCAACTCAGCCAGAAGATGCTTCCTTGAACTCGTCGCGCACGGTATAGACCCGGAGCTGCACCCGCTGGCCGCAGGCATTGGCAGGCTCCGGGTTGCATCCGGCTTTGGAGGCAGTGACTGCTCTAACTCTCTTGAGAATGCCCGCCGCCTGCAGGCAGTAGCCGAGCTAAGTCAGCTGCCTCCAGCCAGGCCGGACAGATAGCTGGCTGATAACTTCTGAATGACTCATTACCTCGGCCGGCGGCAGCGCAGTAGTGGAAACTGCCGGCTTTTTTTAGCCCCAACGGCCGCCTACCCGGCCCAGCTGCCCGTGCTCGGCGGCCGGCCGGTAGCCTTGTCATTGGCCGACTCGCCGGGGCTATTTCTTTCAGCTCGACGCGCACGGCGTGGGCCTTGGGCTGCACTTTCTGGCCGTAGGCATCGGCAAACTCCTGGGTGAACTCGGCCCCGTAGAAGATGATGAGCGACGAGTAGTTGACCCACACCAGCAGCACGATGGCCGAGCCCGCCGCCCCAAAGGCCGAACCCGGATTGGCAGTCGATATATACAAGGCAATCAGATATTTACCCAATATGAACAGCGCAGCCGTGATGAAAGCACCTATGCCCACATCGCGCCAGCGGATAATGGCATCGGGCAAAAACCGGTAGATAAGGCCAAACAGCAGCGTCGTCACGGCCAGCGACAAAATGAAGTCGATAAGCTTGATGGCAATCAGCCCTACTTCGGGAATGTAGTGCTGGAGCCAGCCCGTGAAAGTGGTAAGCACGGCACTGACCACGAAAGAGATAAGCAGCAGCAAGGCTACGCTCAAAATGAGCCCGAACGAGAGTAGGCGCTGCTGCAAATATTGCAAAACCCCTATACCTTCGGTTTTTACTTTCAGGTTCCAGATATCGTTAATGCTTTCCTGGAGCGTGACAAAGAAAGTAGTAGCGGCAAAAACGAGCGTACCCACCCCGATAGCCGTGGCCAGGCCACTTTTTTGCTCAAGCGTAAACTTGGCAATACTGTCTTGCAGAAACTTGGCCGACTCGGCCCCGACCAGCCCTTTGAGCTGCCCGTAAATCTGCCCCGTAAGGGCATCGCCGCCATAAATCGCGCTGGTTATCGTGATGACGATGAGCAGCAGCGGCGGCAACGAAAAAATAGTGTAGTACGAGAGCGCCGCCGCGTGCCGGAACGAGTTGTTGTTGCCAAACTCGCCAGCGGCCGACTTGGCCACGGTAAATATATCGGAAAGCGTATAGCGGGCCATAGCAGGTGGCTTGAGATGCGGGAGGAATACGGCGCAGGCAAGCGTTTTGCTTAAAAATGCGCAAAAAAATAATCCGTTAGCTTTCGGGCACCCGCTGGGTGGGCCGGCTAGCCGGCCTGTAGTGTCCAACTCAGGGTTTTGGTGGGTGCTTGGCGCAACGCCGCCGCCAGCTCGGCATCGTCGCGAAACTGCAGCTGCTGCAGCTGCTGAGCTTCTACGCTTACTTCCAGCTGCTTGCAGGCAAATGGCCAAGGGCGCACCACTACCGCGGTGCCCGGCCCAGCGGGCTGGCACACATAGTGCGCCGCCCGCCCAGCGGCCAGCGGGGCGCGGTATATTTCCAGCTCGCGCCCCATCTCGGGCAGCTCCTGGCGGCAGAGAATAAGCGACAGGCGGTCGCACCAGTGCAGCAGGTCGTAGGCTTGGCGAGCCTGGGTTTTAGTGAGGTGCAGCTCTTTGAGCCAGCGGCCCTGGCTGGCGCGCAGCTCATCCAAAAACGCCGTAGTATCGGGGTGGCTACCCGCAGGGGCTCGTATAAGGTGCTCAGGTGCAGGCTGGTAAGCAAGCTGCGCCAGCGCCCCTGAAAGCGCGCCGCGTGCAGCACCCCGGTTGCCTGCTTCCGCGAAAATGCCACCTGCGTAAAGTTGGCTGGGGCCCCGGCGGGCGTGAGGCCGTGGTGCCCGCCGCGCCCGTGCCAGGCCTCCTGCTCATCATCGTGCTGCATAATGGCCGCCAGCATGCCCACCCAGCGGTCGGCCGGCAAAAATGCGGGCCACGCCCAGGCCAGCTGCGCCGCCAGCAGCGCGTGCGCCTGCTGGTAGATAACCTGCCAGCCGGTGGGAAGAGGGTTCACTATCATCCGAAAAACTTATCGTGGTTTTGGGAGCTTATTTTGGAGCCGCTTTACGAAAAATGCCGAATTTGGAATGAGGATTTCTAAGCTGGTGACTCCTTTTTCCGAGTAGCTTATTTTCTCTATGTACGCCCAGCTTCAAGATATCGTCGACCATCCGCTGCCCTCGCTGGCGGTAGTCGGCAACCTGATTATTATTGAGAGCCTGCTCTCCGTAGATAATGCCGCCGTGCTGGCTACCCTCGTGGGCGACCTGCCCGCGAGCAGCGCAAGCAGGCGCTGCGCTACGGCATTTTTGGGGCTTATCTGTTTCGCGGGCTGTGCCTGGTGTTTGCCTCGTACCTGGTAGGCTTCTGGTTTTTGAAGCCGCTGGGCGGGCTTTATCTACTTTACCTGACCTTTAATTACTTCCACACGGCCAAGCCAGCCGACGACGAGGCGCCCGACAAGCAAAAAAGCTGGCTCTACCGCAGCACGCTGGGCTTGTTGGGGCCTTTCTGGGCCACCGTAGCCGTGATAGAGCTGATGGATGTGGCGTTTTCTATCGACAACGTGTTTGCGGTGGTGGCGTTTAGCAACAACCTCCTTCTCGTGCTCGTGGGCGTGTTTATCGGCATCCTGGCCATGCGGCTGGTGGCCCAGGCTTTTGTGGGGCTGATGGGCAAGTATCCGTTTCTTGAAACGGCGGCTTTCGTGGTTATCGGCATTCTGGGGCTTAAGCTGGTGCTGTCGCTGCTCCGGCACTTCGCGCCCGGCCACCCCGTCAGCGACTTCCTCGACAGTGACGCCGCCGATGTGGGCCTGACCGCTATCACCATTGCTACATTTGGCGGACCGCTGCTTACTTCGCGCCTGCTGGGCTGGCCGCGCCGACTGGGCAGCCGGTAACAATTGGTAGTAGCAGCTGGCTATTTTTACGGTACCACAATCTTCCGTACTACTTCCTTACCCAGCGCCGGGAGTGCCGTTTCGTCATCAGTGGCCAGGGGCGCCGATAGTAGGGCAACTCCAAAAAAGCGTCAGGCTCAATTTACGCGGAGCGCGGCTATAGGGTGGGTAGGTAACTGCACGCAGGCTCTTGGTTGATTACTGCTTAATCAGCGCACGAAAAAGACTGGCATATGGTGGCGTTCCGGCAACCGTAGCCGCACTACTCCCGTCTTCTGCGGCGAAACCTGCTGGCTGCTTGCGTAGCTTTCTAACCGTTGCTTACCGCCTTCCGCTCGCTTGAGCACCGCAATTTTCGTCTGTACTACGCCGGGCAGTCGGTGTCGCTCATCGGCACCTGGATGCAGCGGCTGGCCGTGGGCTGGCTTGTATATTCGGCCACGCATTCGAGCGTGCTGCTGGGCGTGGTTATGTTCGCGGGCCAGATTCCGACGCTATTGCTGGCGCCCTACGGCGGCACAGTGGCCGACCGCTACAGCCGCTACCGCATCCTGGTCTTTACGCAAGTGGCCTCTTTTATCCAGGCCAGCCTGCTGGCGGGGCTGGTGCTGGGCGGCTATTATAACACCTGGGCCGTGGCCAGCCTGAGCTTATTGCTGGGCACCATCAATGCCTTCGACATTCCGGCCCGGCAATCGCTGCTGGTCGAGCTGGTTGATAACCCCGCTTACCTGCCCAACGCCATTGCCTTGAACTCGACTATGGTGAACGTGGCCCGGCTGCTGGGGCCCGCCATTGCCGGCCTGCTGCTCACCTACCTGGGGGCAGGGACTTGCTTTGCACTCAATGCGCTCAGCTTTGGGGCCGTGATAGCCTCGCTGCTGCTCATGCGCCTGGTACCGCGCCCGCCGCGGGCACATCGCCCAGGCACCTGGGAAGGGTTGCGCGAGGGCTGGGCCTACCTGCGCCAGGCCCCCGGACTGCGCCGGCAAATTCTACTGATGGCGGGAATAGCCTGTTGCGTCATGCCCTATGGCACGCTGCTGCCGGTGTTTGCCCGTGAGGTATTTCACGGGGCAGCGGGCACGTTTGGCTGGCTCAACAGCATGTCGGGCCTAGGCGCGCTCGCGGGGGCACTGTACCTAGCCTCGCGCCCGGCCGGCAGCCACCAGAGCCGTCATGTCAGCTACGCGGCGCTGGCGTTTTGCCTCGGGCTGCTGGGCTTTGCGCTGAGCGCCCGGCTTCCTGTAGCCCTGGTATTTAGCGTGCTGAGCGGAACCGGCATGATGCTCTTTATCGCGGGCACCAACACTTTTGTGCAAACCCACGTGGACGACCGGATGCGGGGCCGGGTGCTGAGCTACTACGTGATGGCGTTTCAGGGCGTGCAGCCGCTGGGGAGCCTGCTGGTGGGCTGGCTGGCGCGGCAGCTGGGGGCTCCGCATACCGTGTTGCTGCAAGCCACGGCCGGGCTGCTGGTAGTGCTGATGTTTTGGCAAAGCAAAAAGGCGCTGGCGCCAGCCCCAGCTGCCTAACCCCAGGCCGCGCCCCGCGTACGCTGACCCATGCCTGTTCCTGGTCAAACCAGCCTTACTCCCGACTACCAGACGCGCCTGCGCGTGCGCCTGCCCGACGGCCGCCAGCTGGGCCTGACGCGCTATGGCGACCCCGGCCACCGCCCGGTAGTATTTCAGCACGGGTTTGGCACTTCCGGCCTGGCGCTGCCGCCTGCCCCGGCGCTGCTGGCCCGGTTAAAGCTGCAGCTAATTGCCCCCGACCGACCCGGCGTGGGCCAGAGTGACGTGTACCGGCGCCTTTCGTTTCCGTCGTTTGCGGCCGATACCGTGGCCCTGCTCGATGCGCTGGGCATTGGGCAGCCGGTAGAGGTGATGGGGTGGTCGGTGGGCGGCGTACACGCGCTGGCGCTGGCCGCTCGCTACCCACAGCGGGTAGCGGCCGTGCAGCTGCTCAGCAGCTGCCTGCCCCTGGGCGAGCGCGCCAGCTACCGGCACCTATCGCGCACCTGGAAGCTGCTGCGCTGGGGCCAGAAGAGCTTTCCGTGGCTCAACCGCACTACGTTTTTGTGGCTGAGCCGGCAGTGGGCGCGCCACCCCAACCGCACTATCGACTGGTTTATCCGGCTTATGCAGCCCGCCGAGCGAGTCGTAACGGCCGAATTCCGGGCCTTGCTGCGCGATGCGGCCGTGCAGGGCTTTACCCACGGCGGCCGGGGCGTGTACGACGATGCCCAGGCCTGGTGCCGTCCGCCCGGCTTTCGCATTGAAGACGTGCGCGCCCCCTGTACCCTCTGGCACGGCACCGCCGATGGGGTGTGGGGAGCCAGCCATCTTCCTTACCTGGCTAGCCGCCTCACGGCCGCGCACCTGCGCCTGCTGCCCAATCAGGGCCACATGCTCTATCTGGAAAACTGGGAGGAGATTTTGACGCAGCTTACTTAGTTATGGTTATGAGCCAGCTTATCGGGGTTGCGGCCCAGGCGGTAGCTTAGGCCCAGCCGCGTAGCCCAGCTGCTACCCAGAAAGAAATTATAGAGGGCGTTAGAGTCGCTGTTGCTGTGGTATAGCTGTCCGTCGATGCTAGCGGTGAAGCGCTGGCAGCGCCAGCCCAGCATCAGGTCGGGGAGCAGAGTAGGCGAGGCATAGGCTTCGCCAGCAGTGCTAGGGTCGGGACTACCATTACCAGTCAATGACAGCCCTAATACCTCATTATGCTCATAGCTAAAGCCTAGCATTATCTGCCGGTCGTGCCGCAGCGGAACAAAATACCGTACGCCCAGGCGGGCAGTGAACAGCAAAGCGCGGAAATCGAATACCGTATATATGCGTTTGCCAGTGGCATCGAATCCAAGGGTATAAGTGCCCTGGTTATGAAACGAGCTCAGGCTAAACTCCCCGTAGAAAGCCGTAATGCGGCTGGGCTGCAGCAGCTCGGCGTAGAGACCACCGAAAGGATGAACCTGGCAATCGTGGCAGCCCTCAGTCAGTACGAACGACGGACTAGCCATGTGATTATAACGTACCCCCGCCAGCACCCCGGCCTGGAACGCGCCCTTACGGCGAGGCACCGCCTGGGACAGCCAGCTTTGGGCCGGCTGCTTGCCGGGAGCGCAGCTAATAGCATAAGCCTGAGCTACTTCGGCCAGGCCCGCAGCCGTGTAGGGGATTCTCTCCGCCAGGCTGACGGCCGCCGGGCAATCGGCGAAGTATAGCATCAACTGATTGCGGTAGTTGTTGCCGTCGATTATCCTGTTTATATCCGGCCCATCGCTAAGGTAGTGGCGCTCGCTCAGGCTGAGGTCGGGCCGGCCGGGGCGCCGCAGCACAAATTGCGTGGCTCCGGGCCGCACCACCCGCAGCAGCTCAACCGGACCGCTCAGCAGCACTTCGGCCAGCACCGAATCGGGCTGCATATTCACGTAGTTCCCCCGCTTGAGGTCCTGGAGCCGAACCTCGGCGGCGCGGTCCAGGCGTAATACCTCGTGGCGAAAATACCGGCCGCCTTTAAAGCTGACGGCGCGCAGCTGGCGCGCCGGAAACAGCTCACTCGGGCTCTCCGGCGTGCGCCGGTAACGGACAAACGTAGGCGGCTCCAGCCAGAAGCCGTTTTCAAGCTCGCCCCGCAGCGTATCGCCATTGGTGCGCACCAGCCAGCCCGGCTCGTAGGCCTGGGCCTGGGCATAGTCTGCATAAAACAACAGCGTAAGCAGCAGGCAAAGTAGTCGTTTCAGCATCGGCAATAGCAATAGAATAAAGCGCAACAAAAGTAGTCACAGGTATCTGCTTTCTGCGGTCTTTCTGCATCCTAATGCTACTTCGCCTTCCGGCATGGGTTCTTTATGGTTCCGGGTGCCTACGCCGGGCTGGCCGAGCGAGCGCAACCCGCTTTCGGGGCGCATAGCTGCCATGTATCTATCCGGTGGCCGTTGCCACATACACCTAATCGCCATCCAGGCCATTGGCACGGTGCCTGGCCCGAATGGCGACTTATTCTGGTCAATGGCAAGCCCCGAGCTACGCTGTCACTGGCTCACGCAGGTGGGCCAGCATATCCTGGGTCATTTTTTCCAGGGTAAATTCGGGCTGCCAGCCCCAGTCCTGCCGGGCAGCCGAGTCGTCGATGCTGGCCGGCCACGAGTCGGCAATGGCCTGGCGGCCGTCGGGCTTATAGCTAACCTTAAAATCAGGGACTTCCTGCTGGATGGCCGCCGTAATTTCCTGGGGCGAGAAGCTCATCGCGCCCAGGTTGTAGCTAGTGCGCACCTTGATGTGGTCGGCCGGCGCATGCATAAGGTCAAGCGTGGCCTTGAGGGCATCCGGCATGTACATCATGGGCAGGTAAGAGTCTTCTTTCAAAAAGCACTCGAAATCCTCGCCGGCCACGGCCTTGTGGTAGATGTCCACGGCATAGTCGGTGGTGCCGCCGCCGGGCAGGCTCTTGTAGCCGATGAGGCCGGGGTAGCGCAGGCTGCGCACGTCGAGGCCGTGGTGGCGGTGGTACCACTCGCACCACTGCTCGCCGGCCAGCTTGCTGATGCCATACACCGTGTTGGGGTTCATGATGGTAAGCTGCGGCGTGTGCTCGCGGGGCGTGTCGGGGCCGAATACGGCGATGGAGCTGGGCCAGTACACCTGCGGCACCTGGTACTGCACGGCCAGGTTCAGCACGTTCAGCAGGCCATCCATGTTTAGCTTCCAGGCAAACATCGGGTCTTTCTCGGCCGTGGCCGAGAGCAGGGCCGCCAGGTGATATATCTGCACCGGTCTATATTGTTGCACCAGTGCCTCCAACCGGGCTTTGTCCAGTACATCGAGCAGCTCAAACGGGCCACCGGCCAGCGCCTGGGGGTTGCGGGGCGGGCGCACATCGGCGGCCACAACTGCCTCGGGTGCATAGCGCTGGCGCAGGGCGGCCGTCAGCTCCAGGCCGAGCTGGCCGCAGGCCCCGATAACGAGGACGTTGCCAGGTGTTCGCGAAGGGGCGGTGTCGCCGGGGGAAGTAGTCATGAAATACAAAGCTGGGTGAGGGGTGGGAAGGGCAGGCTGCAAAGATACGGTCAGGGTCAGGGGCAAGGTTGGGCCGGCAGTGCAACTAGTAGCAGCTACCCAGGTATCTTTAAGGTCTATGACTATACCTTTACTCCTTAAATACTCAGTATTTTGACCTTACCCGGCAGTATCCAGCCTGTGCGCGCTCAGCTTCCTTCGCCTCCTTACCGCAACCTTATTATGAAAGGCGGCGGCATCCGGGGCATCGCCTACGGCGGGGCCTTGCAGGAACTGGCCGCGCAGGGTATTCTGAGCCATATCACGCGGGTGGGCGGCACTTCGGCGGGGGCCATTCAGGCGGCGCTGCTGGCGGTGGGCTACTCGCCCGAGGCCATTATCGACATCATCAACCGCACGCCCGTGCAACGGCTCAACGACGGGCGCTTCATCTTCGTGGGGGCGGCAGCCGCTTGCTGCGCCAGTACGGCTGGTACCGGGGCGACCAGCTCACGAAGTACCTTTGCGAGCTGGTGGGCCGCCAGACGCAGCGCCCCAACCTCACCCTGGCCGAGCTGCATCAGCTGGCCCAGGCGCAGCCCGGCCACTACCGTGACCTCTACACCACCGGCACAAACCTCACGCGGCAGTGCACCCAGGTTTTCAGCTACGAAACCAATCCCACCATGCGCGTGGCCGATGCCGTGCGCATCAGCATGAGCATTCCGCTATATTTCCGGGCGGTCCTGCTCGATGCCGACGACCACGTTATCCAGGGCAAGCCCAAAGCCGGCCAGCCCGTGCAGGTGCTCGTAGATGGCGGCCTGCTGGCCAATTATCCATTGCACCTTTTCGACCAGCCGCGCTACCTGCCCGCCGGCCTGCCACCCGGCACCGCCGCCAACCCCGAAACCCTGGGCCTTCGCCTCGACCGCGACGAGCAGATAGCCCTCGATACCCTGCCCACTGGCCGCCCGGCGCTGGCGCCCTACGACATCCACGATTTCTCCTCCTACATTGGCGCGCTCTATACCGTAGCCCTCGAAAACCTCAACCCCGCCCTGCCACCCGATTGGCCCCGCACCATCAGTATCAGCACCAGGGGCTTCGGGCCCAAGGTGCGGCGCATCTCGGCTGATGAGAAGGAGCAGCTTATTGAAAGCGGCAAGCTGGGGGTGCAGGTGTTTCTCAGCCACCAGTCGACACAGCGATAATTCTGCACTGTGGATGCAAGGTTTTGAGCAGAGCAGCAGCTACTGTTCGCACATATCTACCTTTGTATACAGACACCTTGCTTGCTTATGCCACCTCTCAACCGCTATCTTCTCTTAGCCATGGACTCGACCCAATGGACTGGCTTGCGGATTGTGCTGGCGTTTTTATTACTGTTTCTGGGTGTTGGCTATCACCTCTACGCACACGCGCAGCAGCTAAATCAAGATGTGGTCAGCTTCACTACCCGCTTCTGGGGGTTTGATATTGGTTGGCTGTTATTTATATTAGGTATGCTCACTGCCGGGCTTTGGATGATAATCCTACTTATAGTGAAGCCAGGTACGATTCTTCTTGGGCTTCTCGCTGGTGCGGCCATGTTTTGCCTGTGGTTACTTGTTTTCACTTACGTCCGGCTTTATTGGTCTTATTGGCGCTACGATAGAGACAGGATTTTAATGTTCAATAAAACAGACGACTTATTACTACACGGCTTTGCTACAGATAGCACAGCTCATAAAATCTCGGATGTTACGCTCTTAACACACTATGCCCCTAAAAACAGTAAGCTCAGTTGGAACTATACTATTCTCACATTTTTAGATGGTAGTAAGGCATTAGTTACTTACCTACTTTGCGACAGTGACGACCTGCGCCAATTACTACCTGTTGCCAAGTTTGAAATTGTCAGATTGGCCTTCCCATGGCTACCCATTGAGCCACTATCACAAGCCGCATAGCCCAGACAGTAGCCCAGGCTATACTAAACTTTTTATTTCCGCTTACCTCCCCACCCCATGTACGGCACCCTTCAATCCGACCTTCAGCAAACGCTTCAAGAAATAAAAGACGCGGGCCTCTACAAGAAAGAGCGCGTCATCACCTCGCCCCAGGGCGCGGAAATCGATACTCAGGAGGCCGGCGACGTGCTCAACTTCTGCGCCAACAACTACCTGGGTCTCAGCTCACACCCCGAGGTGATAAAGGCCGCCAAGGCTACCATCGACTCGCACGGCTACGGCATGAGCTCGGTGCGCTTTATCTGCGGCACCCAGGATATTCACAAGGAGCTGGAAGCCAAGCTGGCCGAGTTTCTGGGCACCGAGGATACTATCCTGTACGCAGCGGCCTTCGACGCCAACGGCGGGGTATTCGAGCCGCTGTTTAATGAGCAGGACGCCATTATTTCGGATGCCCTCAACCACGCCAGCATCATCGACGGCGTGCGCCTGTGCAAGGCCCAGCGCTACCGCTACCAGCACAACGACATGGCCGACCTGGAGCAGCAGCTGCAAGACGCCGTGACCAAGGGCACGCGCCACCGCATCATCGTGACGGATGGCTCCTTTTCGATGGATGGTACTATCGCTCAGCTGGATAGGATATGCGACCTGGCCGATAAATATAGTGCGTTGGTAATGATTGACGAGTGTCACTCGATGGGCTTTCTGGGCAAAACCGGCCGCGGCACCCACGAGTACCGCAACGTGATGGGCCGCGTCGACATCATCACCGGCACGCTTGGTAAGGCGCTGGGCGGCGCCATGGGCGGCTTCACCTCGGGCCGCAAGGAGATTATCGAGCTGCTGCGCCAGCGCTCACGTCCGTACCTGTTCAGCAATACCCTGGCGCCGGCCATCGTGGGGGCCAGCCTGCGCGTGCTGGAGCTGCTTACCGAAAGCACGCAGCTGCGCGACCAGCTCGAAGAAAATACGCAGTATTTCCGCCAGCAGATGACGGCCGCCGGCTTCGATATCACCCCCGGCGAGCATCCTATTGTGCCCGTTATGCTCTACGATGCCAAGCTGGCCCAGGAATTTGCGGCCAAAATGCTCGATGAAGGCATCTACGTAGTGGGCTTTTACTACCCCGTGGTGCCGCAGGGCAAGGCTCGCATCCGGGTGCAGCTCAGTGCGGCCCACACCCGGCCCCAGCTAGATAAGGCTATCGCGGCCTTTACCAAGGTGGGCCATGAGCTGGGCGTGTTAAAATAGACGCGCTTAAGCATTTATTTTATTCAATAATATATATATATTTTGAATAAAATCAGACAAGTAGACAGCATGCGGCAGAAGTCAGGGTAACCCTAACCGTTACTTGGCTCGTAGACATTTTTCTGGCCGGCTTCCCAAGATTCTGTTATTTGTTGTCGGCACCCCAGCTTATGACCCGCGTTTTTCTAGTTGATGACCACACCATCGTACGCGACGGGCTCCGGGCGCTGCTCGCCAACGAGCCTGATATTGAGGTAGTAGGCGAGGCTAATAATGGTCAGGAGCTGCTCGACCGCCTGCCCGCTACCCCGGCCGATGTGATACTGCTTGACGCTAATATGCCGGTGCTCGACGGCTTGGCCACCACTCAGCACCTGCACACCGACTACCCACAGGTTCGGGTGCTTATTCTGAGTATGCTGGGCCACGAGCGCTATATCGGCCAGCTTTTCGATGCCGGCGCATCGGGCTACGTCCTCAAAAGCGCCGAAAAAGGCGAGATTCTGCTCGCCATCCAGGCGGTGATTGCCGGGCGGCAGTTTTTGTGCAGCGACTTGGGGATAAATATGTTACGCAAAGTGCTGGCCAAAGAAGAAGAGCCCGACGCAGCCCCTAGGGTCGGCCGCCTCTCGCGCCGCGAAAACGAGGTACTCCAACTTTTGTCTGAAGGACTTACTACCAACGAGATAGCCGAAAAGCTATTTACTAGCAAGCGCACTATCGAAACCCATCGGCAGAATATCCTGGAGAAAACCCAGACCAAGAACACCGCCGCCCTCATCAAGCTGGCCGTAACGCAGGGCCTGCTCAGCTAGTGCCACCTACGGCACAGGGCATGAAAAAGCCCGGTTCCAGGTAAGGAACCGGGCTTTTTCATGCTCTGTGCCGTAGGCGCAAGTACGCGGCCAGGGCTACCTGGCTCTTAGTTTGTTGTCTTGGATTTGCCGGCAGTAGCCTTCGCCTCGCCAGCCGGACGGCTGGGGCCCCGGCGACTGGTAAGCCCGCCTTTACGGCCCGCGGCCCGCGCTTCTTCGGCCGTCCATTTGTGGCCCTGGCCACTGGCGTGCGAGGCCTTGCCACCTTCGCTGGCAATGCGACGCTGCTCGGCGGGGTCCATGCTGGCGAAGCCCCGGCGGCTGGTGCGGCTGCCGTCGCCGATACGGGCGGCCGGGCGGGTTTTAAAACCCATGGGGGATGAGGAAACCAGAGACGACGTATTCACAGCAGGCTTCATAGTAGAAAGTAAGAAAGTGAAAAGAGATGGGTAACCAGTTGCTCCGTTTCAACGATTAAAGCACGGTATAGGATGGCAGTTTTTCTCATAAAATGCCTGTTTATAAGATAATTACCAACTTATACGGAGCACCTATGCGTATTTGCGCAGCCATTTCCCACCCAGCTGCGAGAATATGCGGGAAACACGTAGCTGAACTATAGCCGCTTCCTAATCGCCCTCCGCTGGGCACAGCTGAAAACAGGTATTATTACGTAGCCGAAAAACCCGTTTTCTATGCCATAATTCACTGACTTACACGCGTATATTTGCGACACTCTTTCGCTCTCTACCCCTCTGCTATGAATAACGCTTTCTTTTTGTTGATTTTACCCTCTCGTTCGCTTACCATTCATTTTGGTAGCCACCGGCAATGCGTGGGGCTGAGCCTACGGGGCAGCTGCACCAGCACTACCGATGCCACGCACTTACTCAGCACAGTGCAGCAGCTGCTGGAGCGCCACCCCACCCAAGCCTGGATAGACACGCAGCAGCTGCACTCGCTAAGCCTGCTGGGCAGGCAGGCCCTGCTGCGGGCCGATGCCTGCTGCCGGCGCGCGGGCACCGAAGTATACTGGTGCGGCATGCCTTCCCCTCTGGTAAAAAGCCTGCAAGCCAGTGGCCTGGCTCACAAGCTAAAGCTACGGCCAGCCGCAGCCTTCAAAGGACCCAGCTTTTTATTACCCGAGCGAAAAGCGACTGGCTTGTCGATAGCCTAAGCCGGCTGGGGAGCGGCCAGCAGCCACTCTTGCAGGCGGGCCTTGAGCTCGGCAGCAGTCAGGCCCCGGTATATTTCGCCGTGGCGCACAAGGCTCATCTGGCCGGTTTCTTCGCTCACGACGAGCACCACGGCGTCGGTGGCTTCGGTAAGCCCCAGGGCGGCGCGGTGGCGCAGTCCCAGCGCGGCGGGCACCTCGGGGTTCTGGCTCACGGGCAATATGCAGCGGGCCGCTACCAGCCGGCCTTGCGCTACTATCACGGCCCCATCGTGCAGGGGGAGGTTTTATTGAATATAGCCAGTAGCAAGCGCTTGCTGGCCTCCGCATCGAGGCGGTCGCCCGATTCGGCATAGGCGCTGAGGTCGGAAGTGAGCGTGAAGCAGATGAGGGCGCCGGTTTCCTTACCGGCCAGGCTTTTGGCGGCCTCTACAAAGGCGGCCACGCCGGGTGCCCCGGTGGGCTGGCCGCTGGGCCGTCGCCACCAGCCCAGCGGGCCGCCGCCTTCCAGCGCCACTTTCCCCACATTAAGCAGAAACCGCCGGATTTCCTGCTGAAATAAAATAATGCTGGCCAGCACGCCCACGCTCATAAACTGCCCCAGAATAGCCGTCAGCAAACCCAGGCCCAACGCGCTCACCACCAGGTACACCAGGTACAGACTCAGCAGCCCGAGCGCGACATTGAGCGCCACCGAGCCGCGCAGCAGCTTGTAGAGCTGGTACAGCATCCAGGTCACGAGCAGCACGTCGGCCACGTCGGCCAGCCCTACGTGTAAAAAATAAAGGGGAAAAGGAAGGGACAAGTATCGCAGCTAAGAGATGAAAGGAGCAGAGAGGCGGGAGGAGTTTCCGCAAAAGTATCGCGCCTGCTAAAGAAAGCGCATGTTCATTTTACTGCTTCTCTTGCTGCTTTTTGTTTTCGCTGCCTTACGCTCCCAGTACCAGCGCAATGGTTTGCCGCGCCTCGGGCACGTCGTGCACGCGCAGCAGCCGGGCCCCGCCCTGCAGGGCCAGCACGTGCAGGGCGGTAGTGCCATTGAGAGCCGCTTCGGGCCGAGGCCCAGCGGCTTATACACCATGGCCTTGCGCGAGAGGCCCACCAGTAGGCCGTAGCCCAGGTGGTGCAGCTCGGGCAGGCGGCGCAGCAGCTCGTGGTTGTGGGCCGGCGTTTTGGCAAAGCCGAAGCCGGGGTCGAGCAGGACATCGGGCAGGGGCTGGCCATTGGCCGCTTGGCGCAGGGCCGCGAGCTGGTCGCGGAAAAAGCGCAGCAGCGTCAGCACCAGGTCGTCTTCGTAGTGCGCCAGGCTGCGCATGGTTTGGGGCGTGCCCTTCAGGTGCATAAGGCAGTAGGGCACCCGCAGGCGCGCCACGGTGGGCAGCATCCCGGCATCGAGGGTGCCGCCGCCAATGTCATTTATCAGGTCGGCGCCGGTGGCTACGGCCTCGGCGGCCACTGCGGCCCGGAAGGTATCGACGCTGATAAAAGCCTGCGGAAACTCGCGCCGCAGGGCCGCTACCGCGGGCAGCAGGCGGCTTTTTTCTTCGTCGGGGCTGATGTCGTCGGCGCCCGGCCGCGAGCTGTAGCCGCCCACATCGAGAGCGGCGGCGCCGGCCGCCAGCATTGCCTCAGCGCGGTGTAGTAGTGCCGCCTCCGAGCCAGCCCCCAGCCGGGAGCCGGGGTAGAATGAGTCGGGCGTTACGTTGAGAATACCCATCACCTGGGGCTGGCGCAGGTCGAGCAGGCGGCCGTGAGGACTCTTCAGCGTAGCAGTGAACTGCTGGGGCAGTGCGTTTTGCAGCAACATAGGCGCGGGGTGGGTAGGCAGGGCAGCGAGAGCGAGGGGTTAAATATCCGGCTTTACGGGCGAACTTGCGGAGGTTTCCACTTTGCACAGGCAGTAGCTTGTGCCTAACTGCCTTCGCCCCAGCCGAAGCTTATGCCTTTAACTACCTCCGCGCACTACGACCTGATTCTGAGCCGCTGCCGCGAGCTGTTTCTGGCCAAGACCCACGACTATGGCACGGCGTGGCGCATCCTGCGCCTGCCGTCGGTCACGGACCAGATTTTTATCAAGGCCAACCGCATCCGCACGATTCAGGAAGCAGGTACGCAAAAGATTGCCGACGGCATCGACGAGGAGTTTGTTGCCATCATCAACTACTGTCTCATTGCACTGATGCAGCTGCGCCTGCCCGCCGAGGCGCCCCTGGACTTACCCCCTGCGCAGGTTGCCGCTGCGTACGACCACGAAAATACCCTGAACCGCGAGCTGCTGCTGGCCAAAAACCACGACTATGGTGAGGCCTGGCGGCAAATGCGCGTGAGCAGTATTACCGACCTCATTCTGATGAAACTGCACCGCATCAAGCAGCTCGAAAATATTGGCGGAGCGGCCTTGGTAAGCGAAAGTGTGGAAGGCGGCTACCGCGACATGCTCAACTACGCTGTGTTTGCCCTCATTTTGCGCGGCGAAGCAGCCCGCACCGACGCTCCCGCGTAAGGGGCCCGGGGCCTCATGACCTTTGTTTTAACGCTATGAAGATTTCGCTGCCAACGCCGATGCGCCAAGTTACCCGCCTGTGCTGGGGGCTGCTGGGCATTTTGTTTATTTTCTCGGGCCTTATCAAGCTCAACGACCCGGTGGGCACGGCCTACAAGCTCGAAGAATACTTCGAGGTATTCTCCGGCGATGTGCCCGCGCTTAGCTGGCTTTTCCACTACCTGCACGATGCCAGCCGCTTCCTGAGCATAGCCCTCAGCTCGCTCGAAGTGATACTGGGCACGGCGCTGCTGCTGCGCTGGTACCTGCGCCAAACGCTGTATGCGCTGCTGGCCCTGCTCGTGTTTTTCGCGTTTCTGACGTTTTATTCGGCCGCTTTTAATAAGGTAACCGACTGCGGCTGCTTCGGCGATTTTATCAAGCTCAAGCCCTGGACGTCGTTTTTCAAAGACCTACTGCTGCTGGTATTGTGGGCAGTGGTATTCTTCAACCAGAAGCACTTGCGCCATTCGTTTCTGCGCGGCATGCCCGCCCTCATGGCCATGACCTTTGCCAGCGCCCTGGCTATCGGCATTGGCGTGCGGGCGCTCGGGCACCTGCCGTATTTCGACTTTCTGCCTTATAAAGTTGGCAACAACATTCCGCAGCTCATGAAGCCTGCGGAGGCGCCGCGCTACCGCTACACCTTTGAGCGCGGCGGCAAAACGCTCGAAACCGAGCAGTTTCCGACCGACTCGACCTGGAAGTACAAGAGCATGACGGTGCTCAATCCGCAAACCTCAACGCCCGCCATTACCGACTTTGTCATCTCCGACCCCGACGGCAACGATGTAACCAAGCAGGTGCTGACCGGCAACAAGCTCATTCTCATTGTACAAAACACCAACAAGACTGACCGCGAGCGCTTTGAGCAGTTCAACAAGCTGTTTGCCGCAGCCGCTCAATCGCGCAAGCACATCGACGTACTCACCATCACGAGCACGGCGGCCGGCAAGTTCGATTCCTTCCGGCACGATGTAAACCTGGCCACACCCTTCTACTTTGCCGATGCCACGGTGCTTAAGTCCGTCATCCGTGCCAACCCGGGCCTGCTGGTACTGCACAACGGCACCATCGTAGCTAAATACCATTACCACGATATTCCGGCGCTCTACCAGGTCGAGAAAGCGCTTCAGTAAGCTGTAGCACGGACTCTGCGAGTCCGCGCGTTGTGTTATCGGCACTCCCGCTCCCGCTCTACCCTCCTCACGCGCGGACTCGCAGAGTCCGCGCTACGTTACCAACCATGCTCTCCTTTCTTCTGCGCCGCCTGGGTCAGGGCCTGCTCGTGCTGGTGGGCGTGGCCACTACGGTTTTTTTTCTGTTTAATGTGCTGCCCGGCGACCCGGCCGCCCTACTAGCCGGCCAGCGCTCGGATGTAGCCACCAAAGCCGCCATTTCGGCCGACCTCGGCCTCGACCAGCCGCTACCGGCGCGTCTGCTCGGCTACCTCAACGATGCTTCGCCGCTGGGCGTGCACCGGCGCGACTCGGCCGGGGTGGCACGCTACGGCGGCGTGGCGCTGCTGCCGCTGGGCCGGCAGCGCGCCCTCGTGCTGAAGTGGCCTTACCTGCGGCGCTCGTTTCAGAGCAACCAGGACGTGCTTTCGCTCTTGCTCGACCGCTTTCCGGGCACGCTGTGGCTGGCCGTGGCGGCGATGGTGCTGGCAGCCGTGGGCGGCATCGGGCTGGGCGTGGCGGCCGCGCTGCGGCCGCAGTCGTGGCTCGACCGCACCCTGGTTACTACTTCGGTACTGGGTATTTCGGTACCCTCGTTTGTGGCGGCTATTCTTATCGCGGTCAGCTTCGGCTTTTACTGGAGCCACTGGACCGGCCTGAGCCTGACCGGCCAGCTCTACGAAACTGACCCGTTTACGGCCGAGCGCCACCTGGTGCTGCGCAACCTGCTGCTGCCGGCCATTGCCCTGGGCGTGCGGCCGCTGGCTATCATTATGCAGCTCACGCGCTCCAGCATGCTCGATGTATTAAGCCAGGACTATATTCGCACGGCCCGCGCCAAGGGTCTGAGCCCCGGCCGCACGGTGTGGCGCCACGCCCTGCGCAACGCCCTTAACCCCGTGGTAACGGCCGTGTCGGGCTGGCTGGCCTCGCTCATGGCGGGGGCCTTTTTCATCGAATATATCTTCAACTGGAAAGGCTTGGGCACTACCACCTTACGTGCCGTCGAAAACCTCGATTTTCCGGTGGTGATGGGCGCTACCTTGTTCGTGGCCGCCATCTTCGTGCTGGTCAATATCGCCGTCGATATGCTCTATGCGCTGCTCGACCCGCGCGTTAGAATCAATTAAACAAGCATGCACCACCTTTACCTCATCGGCTTGCCGGGCTCGGGCAAAACTACGCTGGGCCGCCAGCTGGCCGCCCGCTACGGCCGGGGCTTTCTGGACCTCGACGCCGCAATTGTGGCAGACGCCGGCCAGTCGATACCGGCCATCTTTGAGGCCGAAGGCGAGGCTGGCTTTCGCGAGCGCGAAGCAGCGGCCCTGCGGGCCGTGGCGGCCCGGCCCGAGGCCCTGGTAGTGGCTACGGGCGGCGGCACGCCCTGCTTTCACGACAATGTAGCGGTGCTGCGCAGCAGCGGCTTTTTGCTCTGGCTCGATGTACCGCTGGCCGAGCTGGTGCGCCGCCTGGCCGGCAGCAGCAACCGCCGCCCACTGCTGGCGGCGGCGCTTCAGCCCGCCCAAACGCCGAGCGATGCGCTTTTTGCGCACCTGCAGCGAACCCTGGCGGCCCGCGAGCGGTTTTACGACCAGGCGCATCTGCGCCTGGCCGGCGTGGCCACTGCGGCCACTATTGCGGCGGCGCTGGCCCAGGCCGGCTTCGTACCCGGCCCAACTCAAACGCCCGACAGGGCGTAAATTTGCTGCTTGTTATCTGATATTAGTCGCTTTCGTATGGAGATGAACACTGTTACCGACCGGCCCGCTACGCCGGCTGCTGCGCCGGTTCGGCCCAAGCATAAAGGCTCGGCTCAACTGTTTAAAAACCCGGTGCTGGAGCGGCTGTCGCACACCCACATCGCGCTGCCGGTCAGTATTTTCGTTCTGACGGCGCTTATCAGCCTGTACTACGGCTTCACCCACGGCTTTCTGTCGGGCGTGTCGGCGCTGGGACTGTTTCTGGGCGGCTGGTTTCTATTCAGCTTCGTTGAGTACCTGGTGCACCGCTACGTGTACCACATCCCGGCCACCACGCCGGGGCGGGCCAAGTTTCAGTATACCATGCACGGTGTGCACCACGAGTACCCCAAAGATGAAACCCGCCTGGCCATGCCGCCCATTATTACGGTGTTCGTAGCCTCGCTGCTGTTCTTTATTTTCCGGGTTGTCTTCGGCACCTGGGCCTTTGGCATTCTGGCCGGCTTCACATTTGGCTATGCGCTGTATCTGTTTGTGCACTACGCCATTCACGTATACGCACCCCCGAAGAACTTCCTCAAGGTGTGGTGGACGCACCATGCCCAGCACCACTACCGCCAGGATGAGATTGCCTTCGGCGTAAGCAGCACGCTCTGGGACCACATCATCGGAACCATGCCGACCAAAAGGTCGGAACAGGCCTAAATATTACCGATTCTCTATATTAAAAGCCTCTTCAGCAAAAAAGCGCGGCTCCCAAGGGAGCCGCGCTTTTTTGCTGAAGAGGGCCGGGCAGTTAGCTCGGGGTATTGTTGCCGCCGCCCATTTTGCTAACCAGCCACCAGATGATGGCGACCACGATAAAGACGCCGATGGCGCCAATCCACATGCCACCTTTAAAGATATCGCCGGCAATCTGGCAGCCCGTGAGCGTAGAGGCCAGCATGGCAAAAACAAACAGCAGAGAAAGACGTGAAGTAGTCATGGAAACAAGCACAAGGTGAAAGATATAGCGCGCCTGGCGACCTGCCCGGCTTATGGCTGGCTTTACTAGATTGGGCTAAAAAAGGTTGGCCGAGGTGGGCGCGGGTGCGTAAAACCGGTGAGGCAACTTGCACTTTTGTCGCACTTTTGCACCGATATGAACTACTCCACTCTTTCCACCGCCTTCGCGCGGCACTTTGGCGCGGCACCGGCCCTGGTGCTGCGCGCGCCCGGCCGCATCAACCTCATCGGGGAGCACACCGACTACAACGATGGGCTGGTTCTGCCGGCGGCCATTGATAAGGAAATCCGCTTCGCGCTGCGCCTTACCGGCACCGACCGGATTCGGCTGCGGGCGCTCGACTTCGATGCCAGCTACGAGGTAGCAGTGGCCGACGTTGCGCCGCTACCCGGCGGGCACTGGGCCAACTACCAGCTGGGCGTAGTGGCGGGGCTGCTGAAGCGGGGCGTGTCGGTGCCCGGCTTCGACTGTGCCTTTGGCGGCGATATCCCGAGCGGGGCCGGCCTGTCGTCGTCGGCCGCAGCCGAGTGCGGCATCGCCTGGGGCCTGAACCAGCTGCTGCACCTGGGCCTGGATACCATGACGCTGGCCCACCTCTCGCAAACCGCCGAGCATGAGTACGCCAAGGTAATGTGCGGACTCATGGACCAGTTTGCCAGCTTGTTTGGCCGCGCCGGGCACGTAGTGGAGCTCGACTGCCGCTCGCTCGAATATGCTTATTTTCCGCTCGATACCACCCATGCGCGGCTGGTGCTCTGTAATTCGGGCGTAAAGCACGCGCTCGGCGACTCGGAGTACAACACCCGCCGCCAGGAGTGCGCCAGGGGCGTGGCGATATTGCAAAAGCACAATCCGGCCATCAAGTCGCTGCGCGACGCGACCCTACCCGACATTGAAGCTGCCAAAGCCGAGCTGGGCGAAGTAGTTGAAAAGCGCTGCCGCTACGTGGTGGAGGAAAACCAGCGCGTACAAACCCTCACCGCCCGCCTGGTGGAAGGCAAGCCGCTGTCGGAGGTAGGCGAGCTGCTTTACGCCAGCCACGCCGGCCTGCGCGACCTCTACCAGGTGAGCTGCGCCGAGCTCGATGTGCTCGAAGAGCTGGCCCGCCACGCGCCCGGCTGCTACGGAGCCCGTATGATGGGCGGTGGCTTCGGCGGCTGCACCCTCAACCTGGTGGCTGCCACTGAGGTCGATAAGTTTATCGCTTTCATGACCAACGGCTACCAGGAGAAAGCAGGCCGGAAGCTGGATACGTACGTGACAAACCTCGCCGATGGCGTGGGCGAGCTTTTTAATGGTTAATTGTCCGGGGCCTAAAGAAAATATCCTTCGGAACAAGAGCTTTCGTTTTGCGGTGCGAGTCGTGGGTGTGCATCAGCACCTGACGACGGCAAAGCGAGAATATGTGCTTGCTAAGCAGCTGCTACGGTGTGGCACCAGCGTAGGAGCCATGATACGCGAAGCTGAACATGCCGAATCTAAAGCTGACTTTATTCACAAGCTGGCCATTGCCCAGAAGGAAATAAACGAAGCGCTTTACTGGCTTGAGCTACTTGAAGCTACTGATTACCTCACGCCACCACAAGCGCAAAGCCTGCGCGCCGACGCCACCGAGTTGCTAAAGCTGCTCATCAGCTCCCTCAAAACTGCCAAGACGGTCAGCAGACATTAACCATTAATCGCTAAAAAATTAACCATTACCCCTATGGACCTCGCCTCGCAGCCCCACCGCCGCCACAACCCGCTGCTCGATGAGTGGGTACTTGTATCGCCGCACCGCGCCAAGCGCCCCTGGCAGGGCCAGCAGGAAAAGAACGAGGTGGAAGTGCGCCCCGCCTACGACCCCACCTGCTACCTCTGCCCCGGTAATACCCGCACCAGCGGCGCCGTAAACCCGCCATACGAGCACCAGTTTGTGTTCGATAACGATTTCGCGGCGCTGCTGCCCGCGGGAGAGCCCGGCTCGTTTGCCGAAGGTGGCCTGCTGCGGGCCGAGGCCGAAACCGGGCACTGCCGCGTGCTGTGCTTTTCGCCCCGCCACGACCTGACCCTGCCCGAGATGCCGGTGGCGGAAATTCGCCGCGTAGTGGATGTATGGACCGACGAGTTTCGCACGCTGGGGGCCGACCCGGCTATTAATTACGTGCAGATATTTGAAAACAAAGGCTTTGTAATGGGCTGCTCGAACCCGCACCCGCACGGCCAGATTTGGAGCGAGCGCACTGTGCCCGACCTGCCCGCCAGGGAAAGCCAGACCCAGAAA
This sequence comes from Hymenobacter sp. BRD67, assembly GCF_013256425.1. GTDB lineage: Bacteria > Bacteroidota > Bacteroidia > Cytophagales > Hymenobacteraceae > Hymenobacter. Next base: position 3,843,981 of record NZ_CP053904.1, on the reverse strand, counting down.
GCGTATTTCGAGAAAAACGGCCGGACGCTGCTCAGCGACTACCTCGCCATTGAGGAGAAAACCAAAACCCGCTTCGTGGTCGAAAATGACACCTGGGTAGTGCTGGTGCCTTTTTGGGCGGTGTGGCCCTTCGAAACGCTGGTGCTGCCGCGCCGCGCCGTGCAGGACCTTACCCAGCTTACCGACCCGGAGCGCGACGGGCTGGCCGACATTCTGAGCCAGCTTACCATTCGCTACGACAACCTGTTTGAAATCAGCTTCCCGTACTCGGCTGGCTTTCACCAGCGGCCCACCGATGGCAAAGACTACCCCGAGTGGCACCTGCACATGCACTTTTTGCCGCCGCTGCTGCGCTCGGCCACGGTAAAGAAGTTTATGGTGGGCTACGAGCTGCTGGCCAATGCCCAGCGCGACATCACGGCCGAGCAGGCCGCCGAGCGGCTGCGGGCGCTACCTGGCGTGCACTATAAGGCGAAGGCCTGATTTTGATGGCCAACGACGTAAGGGGGCTTCAGCTGCCCGCTTACCCTTCCATAAACTTGTGCGTGTGCGGGGCCGTGGGCACGGTTTCCTGGAGCAGCGTGGCTGGGCCCTGGTAGGCCGCGGCGGGCAGCATGGTAAGCAGCAGGTGCAGGCCGGTATCGGCCAGCTGGGTGAGCACACCGGGCAGGAAGCCGCACCAGTAGATGGTGCTGCCGGCTAGCCGTGCCTGCTGGCTGACGTTGAGAATGGCCCGCTGGGCCTGCCAGCTCAGATAAGCCAGGCGCTGGCAATCGACCCAGATAAAGGGCTGGCCGTAGCTCATGACCTCCGCAATAGCCTGCTCAAGCTGGGTGGCCGCGGCCGGCGTATCGCAACGGCCGCGCAGGCTCAGGCCCACCGTGGCCCGGTATGTACTGATATGAATAGTAAACGTAGCGCTTGTTTTCATAGTAGAAGAGAGTAGAGTAAGTTGATATTCTATAACCATTGGCCATAAAGCACCTTCTACAAAGCTACACCGTTTTAATGCAATAAAACAAGCGAAAAACCCTGATTTACGAGGGCTAACTTCCCGTATATCACTTACGTACTTCGCGCAGCTGCTTTAGGCGGCGGGTACCGGCAGCTGCAGAAAGAAGCCCGTGCCCTGGCCCGGCCGCGATTTGATAGTAATCGAGCCGCCCAGCAGCCCCACCCGCGTACGAATGCCGGCCAGCCCGATGCCCGCCAGCGAAGCCGGGCTGCTGGCCTCAAACCCCACCCCATCGTCTTCCACCACAATATATACCTGCTCATTTTCCTGGCTTACCTCCACAAATACCTCCTGGGCCTGGGCGTGCTTCATGGCATTATTTAGCAGTTCCTGCACAATGCGGTAGATGGCGGTAGCCAACATGCTGGGCAGCGTCTGCGCCAGGCCCTTGAGGTTGAGGTCGACGGCCAGGCTGCCGGGAATGCGGCCCACTAGCTCCTGCAGGGCAGCAGCGAGGCCAAAGTCTTCCAGGATGGTAGGCGTAAGCTCAAACGAGATGTTGCGCGTGGCCTGAATAGCCTCATTGAGCAGCTGCCGGCCGGCGCGCACAGCCTCGGAGGGCGGCAGCGTATCGAGGTGCAGGCGCGTCGCGTAAAGCAGCTGACCTACGCCGTTGTGCAGCGCTTCGGCAATGCGGCGGCGCTCCTGCTCCTGCGTGGTGAGGATGGCCGAGAGCACTTCCTGCTGCTGGCGCAGCTTAAGCTGGGTAGCCTCTTCCTTCAGGCGCTCCGACTCGGTAACATCGAGGGCGAAGATGACTACTTCCTGCTTTTCCTCATCAAAAAAGCCGAAGCACTGCAGCACGGCCGACCGGCCCTGATACTCGATAGTCAGCACGTAGCTGTCGCTCTGGCCGGTACGCAGCCGCTCGAAGTGCGCCGCCGTAGTCGGAAACAAGTCGGCCTCTTTCTGGCCTACCAGCTCGTTGTTGGCCAGGCCCAGGCGGCGCAGCGCGTAGCCAGTTTGCTCGCGGTAGCACCCATCCAGGCCCAGGCGGCTGAGCACTACGGGCAAGTGGTGCAGAATATTGCCCAGCAGGCGGTTCTTATAGCTGAGCTCTTCCTGCGCCACGCGCCGGCTCGTGACGTCGCGCACCAGCCCGGTAAGATGCCGGGGCTGGCCAGTGCGCTCGTCGTAGCTGAAGCGACCCATGGCCGCCACGTAGCTTACCGTGCCATCGGCCCGCACCAGGCGGTGCTCTAGGTCGAATACCGCGTGCGTAAGCATGGCTTGGTCGAGGGCCTGCTGCACCACTGCCTGGTCGGCGGGATAAATGGCATCCTGTAAGCAGGCAAAGGGCAGGGTGTGGGCGGTAGGCGCGGTGTTGAGCCCAAATATTTGCTGAGCCCGGGCATCCTGCTGCAGCTGCCCGGTCGCCAGCTCCCAGCTCCAGACGCCGGTGTTGGCAGCGGCCAGGGCCATCTGGAGGCGGGCCTCGCTTTCGCGCAGCTGCTGCTCGCTGTGCTGGCGGGCCGTTATATCGCGCCACACCACCGACAGCAGCGCCTGGCCCTGCACAAGTACCGGCGTAAAGGAGAGCTCGTCCCACACCGGTTCGCCAGCGGCGTTGTAGCGCATCCATTCGAGGCGGCACCAGCCGTTGCTGCGGGCATGGCTCATGCAGTCGGTAAGCAGCTGAAGCGAGCGGCGGCCGTCGGGCTGCCGCTCGGGCCAGAACTCGGGCAGGCGCCGGCCCTTTAGCTGCTCGGTACTGGCCACGCCTAGCATGCGCAGGGCAATGCTATTCGCATCGGCAAAGGAATAGCCTTCGAGCAGGAGCGCGGCATCGCGGCTTTGCTCGAAGGCCGCCCGAAAGCGGGCTTCGCTGGCGGCCAGCGCAGCAGCCACCCGGCGGCGCTCGGTTATGTCGAGCACTACCAGACGGCAGCCGGTGGCGGGCCGGCCCGGCCCGGCGCCCTCCGGCGCCAGCACACCTTCGAGCTGGGCAAAAAACGTGGTTCGGTCATCGCGCTGCATCGTCAGCTCGCACGACTGCCGCTGGTCGGGCCCTGCCCACAAGCGGGCTATAAAGTCGGCAAACGCCGGGCGCTCGGCGGGCACTACAAACAGGGCCAGCCGGCGGTTGAGCAGTTGCTGGCGCACCTGGCCCAACAGCTGGCTCAGGTGCAGGTTTAGCTGCTGCAAGGTGCCGTTGGCAGTCAGCGTACAATAGCCCACCGGTGCAAAGTCGTAGAGGTCGAGGTATTTCAGACGGTTGCTTTCGGCCTCGGTCTGCGCCAGCAGCAGCTCCTCGTACTGCATTTCGAGCTCTATCTGGTGCACTTGCAGCTCCTGCACCAGGCGCTGCACCTCAGGATTTATGTTGGCCGGCAGGCTTTCTGCTACCAGCCGGCGCCGCTCGGCGCGCATACGCAGGCTTTGCAGCGCGGCGCTGGGGTCGGGGGCAAGGTAGGGTTGGTAGCATCGGGCGGGCTCATAGCGCTGGAGAAAGAAAGCTTCGGGCCATAAAGCTCGGGCCAGTGGCAGGTTGGCACAACCTCGACCGCAAAAGTAATTCAGTCTTATATAAGGTATAAGGTATAAGGTATAAGGTATAAGGTATAAGGTATATTTAATATAAGACAGTCTTTCGGCTCCCTTGCCAGGGTGAGTGGACGGTAGCTAGCCAGGCCGTCAATGCTTCGACAAGCAGACTTCAGCTGAGAATTACGGCCAGGAAGAAAAAAAGTCTTAGCCTCGTTCCTGTCTGCGCGCCGCTAGGGCAGGCGTTCCAGCGACCGCACACCCAGCAGCAGCTGGCCCGTGGGCTGGCCCTCGTGCAGCAGCCGGCAGCCGTAGAGCACCACCTGGCACCGGCCCAGGCCCGTAAAGCTGGCCTCCAGGGTCAGGCCGCTGAATTCGGAGATGGGCCCGGCCGGGTCGAGCAGCAGCAGCAGCTGCTCGTGCAGCTCGGGCAGCTGCCAGGCCCCGTCCAGCTGCGCCAGCGGCTGCCCGACTATACGGGCCAGCGGCTCGCCAAAGGTATCGGCAAAGGGCTGGTTGGCGCTCAGTACCACCAGGTTGGCATTGAGGGCTAGCTGGGGCTCGCGCACGGCGGCCATCACGCTGGCACTAAGGTGAGCCGTTTCCTGCGAGCGCAGTTCCAGGTCTTTGAGGGTAGTAATGTCGGTGAAGGTAATAACGGCCCCGTCGATGTAGTTGTCGAGTGAGCAGTAGGGCAGAATACGCATCGTAAACCACTGGCCCTTAGTTGTCTGAATATTTATTTCGAGGCTGGTGAGACGGTCGAGCACGCGCTGCACGTCGCGCAGCAGGTGCTCGTAGCGCAGGCTGGAGGTAAAATGCGCCATGGGCCGGCCGACATCCGTGGGCAGCAGGCTCACGATGCGGGCCACAGGGGGCGTAAACCGCTTTATCCGTAAATCATTATCGAGGAAGATAATCGCGATTTCGGTGGCATCGAGCAGGTTTTTCATGTCGTTGGCGGCCTGGCTCAGCTCCTCGGTTTTGGCCAGGTACTGCATATTGAGGGTCATCAGCTCCTCGTTAAGGCTTTGCAGCTCCTCCTTGTTGGTCATGGCCTCCTCGTTGGTGCTTTGCAGCTCCTCATTGGCGCTCTGCAGCTCCTCGTTGGTGCTTTTGAGCTCTTCGAGGCTGCTCTCCATTTCCTCCACGGTAGTTTGGAGGCGGTGCTTGGTGTATTGCAGCTCTTTGTCGAGGGCAGACACCACGGCATCGCGGTGCTGGCTGTCTTGCTGCGGGTTGCGCTTGGCCAGCCGCACCCGGCGCGGGGTAGGCTGGTCTTCAAACACCACCAGCAGCAGGCCGGTGAGTATTTCGGCGCCGCCGAGGTGGCTTACGCTCAGGCGCAGCAGCTGCTGGCCGGCCTCGGTACGCACGGGCACATTGTCCACTACCACGTCCTGGCGGCTTTGCAGGGCACGGTGCACGGCCCCGCTTATCTCAAAGCTCAGCTCCTCGCGCGCCATCTCAAAGATGTTCATCCCGCTCAGGCCGGGGGCGGGCTCGAGGTATTTGCCGGTGCGCCCGTTTACGTACAGTATTTCGCCCTTGGGCTCGATAATCACGGCGGGCGGGGCGTAGGTTTGCAGCAGGGTTTTCTGGACCAGCGCGGCAAAGGTGTTGTTCTGGCGGTAGTTAGGAGTAGAAGACGACATGTGGGTCGTAGTGGGAGGTACGGCAGTATGCTGCGCCTGGGAAAAAGGAAACCTAAGAAGGTGCGGCAGGGCAACGGGCTGGCTGCTGCGGCGCGAAATCTTCCACTTCACATCAAGCGGCTGAAACAGGTCGTGAAAGCCGGTAATGTTTTCGCTGGTCCCTAGAAAAAGCAGGCCGCCAGGGTGCAGCGAATAGTGAAAAACGGGCAGCAGGTTGCGCTGCAGCTCGGCATTGAGGTAGATGAGCAAGTTGCGGCACACCAGCAGGTCGAGCTTCATAAAAGGCGCGTCCTTGTTGAGGTTGTGCAGGGCAAACACCACTACGTCGCGCACTTCCTTCCGAATCTGGTAATGGCCATCTACGTGCTGGAAAAACCGCTCCAGGCGCTCGGGGCTCACGTCGCCCTCAATGTTGGGGCTGTACTGGCCGGCGCGGGCGAAGGCCACGCCATCGGGCGAGATGTCGGTGGCAAATATCTGCACCCGCAGGTGGCGGCTGGGTTGCAGCTCATCGAGGCACTCGAAGAGCGTCATGGCCAGCGAGTAAGCCTCTTCGCCGGTCGAGCAGCCGGGCGCCCACACCCGAATGGTGCTATCGGGCTCTTTGGCGGCCAGAATGGGCCGCAGGTGCTCCTTGAGGCTGGCAAACGCCTCGGCATCGCGAAAAAACTTGGTAACGCCAATCAGCAGCTCGTGAAACAGCTGCTCGACCTCCCGGGGGTTTTCCTGCAGAAAGCGCACGTAGTGCGTAAACTCCCGGATTTGGTGCGAGTTCATGCGCCGCTCGATGCGCCGAAACACGGTGTTGCGCTTATAAAAGCTGAAGTCGTGCCCCGTTTGGTTGCGGATGAGCAAAAAGATTTTCTGAAGCGCGTGGCTCGGCTGCGCATCCGTTGCCGCATCGGAGGCGCGCAGCGCCCGCACTTCGAGCGGGCGCTCGAGGTAGTCGAGCAGCTGGGTGGGCATGAGCTCGGGAGCCAGCACAAAATCGATAAACTCGGTGGCCATGGCGGCCAGCGGCATCGCGTCGAAGGCCGCCGTTTCGGGGGCCTGCACCATCACCATGCCGAAGCTTTCCATGATGAGCTTCAGCCCGATGGTGCCATCGCTGCCCAGCCCCGAGAAAATAATGCATACCGCCCGCTCGCCCATGTCTTTGGCCAGCGTTTGCAGAAAGAAGTCGATGGGTAGGCGGCGGCCCGCCGGCTGCGTGGGCTTGAGCAGGTAGAGACAGCCGTGCAGCAGGCTCAAGTCGTAGTTGGCCGGAATGAGGTAAACGTGGTTGGGGCGCACGCGCTGGCCATCCTGCGCCTCGGCCACGGGCAGGGGGGTAAAGCGCTGAATAACCTGCACGAGGGACATGCCCTGCTCCAGGTCGGGGTCGGGCAGGCGGTGCAGCACCACCACAAAGACCAGCCCGGTCTGGGCCGGCAGGTGCGCAAAGAACCGCTCGTAGGCTTCGAGCGCGCCCGCCGAGCCGCACAGCGCCACTACGGCAAACTTATCGGTGGGACTGCCCAGGCTGTCGCGCAGCCGGGCCACACTTTTAGGGGCGGGCGTAGTGACCCCGGCCGCTGGCAACGGCACCCCAGGAGTTTCCAAGTCAGGAGCATCTTCCTGCTCAGCATCAGACATCATAGCGGGTAAGTGCTTGGTATAACGCAGCTAGCGAAGGTAGGTGAGTAACGACACCGCAAACCGGGCGTAGCGCCAAAAAATCCAACAATAGCCAACCAAGATAAGGCAAGATAAGGCCGGGGCTGCGTTATCCAATTTGGAGCTGCTACCGTACAAACTCTATTTTGGGCCTGCCGGAAGGACCGGCGTTTCGCGCTGTTTTCTGCTTTTTACTTTATTACTGTGGCTAGCCCCCTCTATCTCATCGTTATTGGAACCTCGGCCGGCGGCATGCCCGCGCTTACGCAGCTGGTAGCCCAGCTGCCTGCTACCCTGCCCGCTGCCGTGCTCGTGGTGCAGCACCTGGCACCCGACTCCACTGCCGAGGTGCTGGTAAACCGGCTGTCGAAGCACACTGCCTTGCATTGCCACCTGGCGGTCAATGGCGCGGCGCTCGAAGCTGGCCACCTTTACCTGGCCCCGCCCGACCGCCACCTGCTGGTTAAAAACGACCACTTGCTGGTAACCAAAGGCCCGCGCGAAAACAGCTACCGCCCCGCCGCCGACGCCCTGTTTCGCTCGGCGGCCGTCGAGTTCGACTCGCATACTATCGGCGTGGTGCTCACCGGCATGCTGCACGACGGCACGGCGGGCCTCGACTTTATTAAGCGCTGCGGGGGCACGGCCGTGGTGCAAGACCCGGCCGATGCTGAGTTTTCGAGCATGCCCGAGAGTGCCCTGCGCAATGTGGCAGTAGACTATGTGGTGCCCCTCGACGCGATGGGCGCGCTGCTGACTAACTTAGTCAGCTCCTCTGGCAGCCCCTCTTCCGCCACCATGGCTACTGTCATTCCTCCCGATTTAAAACTAGAAGCGGCTATTGCCGAGCGCGTTGTGGGAACTACTGAACAAGTAACGCAGCTGGGGCACCAGGTGCCCCTTACCTGCCCCGATTGCGGCGGGTCGCTTTGGGAATTGCGGCAGGGCAGTGTGCTGCGCTACCGCTGCCACACGGGCCACGCGTTTACGGCCGATGCCCTGGCTGAAAGCTCACAGCACGCCCTGGAAGAGACAATGTGGGTAGCCCTGCGCATGATGGAAGAGCGCAAAAACCTGCTCGCCAGCATAGCTGGCCACGGCGATAGCTACCTGAGCATACAGCAGGCCGAGCGCGTAGAGGAAATGAAGCGCCACATCAACCGCCTGCGTGAGTTTATGCTCAACGGCACCGAGCGCGTAGAGCCGCCCGTATCGGGCACCGACGAAACGGGACAGGGCTAAGGATAAGAAAAACAGCTGCTTTTGCGTTGGGCTTCGTCAGGTTTTCCTGGCGAAGCCCTTCTCTTTTTCACCACCTTCTCTTCTTCACCCTATGGCTTTCTTTTCGCGCCGGCGGCCTGGTGCCGCGCCTGCCCCTGCCCCCAGCCAAGCTCGCGAGTGGCTCAACTCGCTACTGTTTGCCGTGGTGGCAGCTACGCTGCTGCGCTGGTCGGCCGTCGAGGCCTACGTCATCCCATCCGAGAGCATGGAGCACTCGCTGCTTGTGGGCGACTACCTGTTTGTGAGCAAATTGCATTATGGCCCCCAGACGCCCCAAACGCCCCTGCAAGTGCCGCTCACGCACCAGACGCTGCCGCTGCTGGGCCTGAAAAGCTACTCCGACCTGATTCAGCTGCCCACCTACCGTTTCCCAGGCTTTAGCTCGGTGCAGCGCAACGACGTAGTCGTGTTTCATGTGCCGCACGAGCAGCAGCGCCCGGCCGACCTGCGCACCTTTCTTATCAAGCGCTGCGTGGCCATTGCCGGCGACACCCTAGCCATTCGCCAGGGCCAGGTGTTTGTCAATGGTCGCCCCGAACCCATTGCCGGCCAGCCTCAAACCACCTATTTCCTGGCCGTGCCCCAGCCCAACGACGAAGTGCGCCAGGCCCTCCACGACGAGGGCGTAGTAGACTACACTCAGCCCGACGGCATTCCGGCGATGGGCACCAACCCCGAAACCGGCCAGCTGGGCTACTTCATCAGCTGCCCGGCCAGCGTGGCCGCGTACTTTAAAAAGCAGCCCTACGTGCAGTCGCTGACCGTAGTAACACCTACGGCCGAACTTTTCCCCGATGTGGCCGATTTCGACGTGTCGGGCGCCAGGAGCGCGGTGCCGCGCAAGTGGCAGCTCGACGACTATGGCCCGCTGCCGGTGCCGAAAAAAGGCCAGACTATTGCCCTGACGCCCGCCAACGCCGCTATTTACTATAAAATAGTGAGCCAGTACGAGCACAACCAGGGTATTAGCTGGAAGGATGGCATGATTCAGCAAAATGGCCGGCCGCTCACCCGCTATACCATCAAGCAGAACTATTACTGGATGATGGGCGACAACCGCCACAACTCCGAAGATTCGCGCTTCTGGGGCTTTGTGCCCGAAGACCATGTGGTGGGCAAAGCCGTGTTTGTGTGGCTCTCACTCGACCCCCACGCTGACTTCTGGCACCGCGTGCGCTGGAGCCGGCTGCTACGCCCCGTGAGCTAGCACTACCCCAACATGCTGGACAAAAGAAAAGGCCGTTTTCGGGAAGAAAACGGCCTTTTTAGTAGCGGGGACTGGACTCGAACCAGTGACCTTTGGGTTATGAGCCCAACGAGCTACCAACTGCTCCACCCCGCATTGTTTGGGAGTGCAAAGGTAGCTAAAAAATGTGTGCCCGCAAGCAGCCGCTGGGTAAAAGACCCGGATTTAGGCTGGACTACCTGACAATCAGGTTTAAATTTTTTAGCAGGTTGCTTACTAAATCATTGTTCGTGCCGTCAGAAACCAGCGTCCGCGCGGGCCGGCCACGTACTTTTTCGCCCGGTACCGGGATATGGCACCGCTTAGCCGCAACGGGGCGGGCGGGTATCTTTGCCCGCCCCGTTGCTTTTATGGACCTTACTCACCTCGACGATTTTCTGGCTATCAGCTACCGGGCCGACCTCGATGTGCTGGTGGCGCGCTGGCTGCGTCCCATCGAGTTGGCCGAGATGACGCGCGGCTACGAGGCCCTGCTCGACGCGGCGGCCTCGGGCCGCCACCGCCGCTGGCTGCTCGACGTGCGCCGCCGCCTCAACACCCACCAGATTGGCGCGCAGTGGATGGTGAGCACGCTGCTGCCGCAGTTGGAGCTGCGCCTGGGCGGCCATACCCGCCTGGCGTACCTGCTGGCCCCGCTGTACCTGCGCGATACGGCAGCCGACGCGGCGTTTCCGCCTCCCACTTACTTCACCGGTAAGCCCTTCGTGGCCGACCGCTTCGTGGATGAGCAGCTGGCCATCGACTGGCTGCTGGCGCCCAACCTGCGGGCGTGAGGCGGCCGACCTACCCGGCCGTTTCTCATTTCTGCTTTCTCCTTACTTACGCAGTATATGTCGCCCAAACGCCCCGCCGCCCTGGCTTTCATCTTCGTTACCATTCTCATCGATGTAATCGGGCTGGGCGTCATCATTCCGGTGCTGCCCACGCTCATTGAGCAGCTCACGGGCGAAGGCGTGAGCCGCGCCTCCCAGTACGCTGGCTGTCATTTGCCTACGCAGCGGCGCAGTTTGCCTTTGCGCCGGTGATTGGCGGACTGTCTGACCGCTTTGGGCGGCGGCCGGTGCTACTGGCTTCGCTGCTGGGCCTGGGCTGCGACTATATATTTCTGGCGCTGGCCCCGAGCATCGGCTGGCTGTTTGTGGGGCGCACCATTGCCGGCATCACCGGGGCCAGCTTTACGACGGCCACCGCCTACATTGCCGACGTGAGCACCCCGAAAAGCGTGCCCAGAACTTTGGGCTGGTGGGCGCGGCGTTTGGGTTGGGCTTTATTATCGGGCCGGTGCTAGGCGGGCTGTTTGCGCATTTCGGGCCTCGGGTGCCCTTTGTAGTGGCAGCCGTGCTGAGCTTGTGCAACTTCCTCTACGGCTTGTTTCTGGTGCCCGAGTCGCTGCCCCTGGAGCGCCGCCGGCCTTTTGAGTGGGCGCGGGCCAACGCGGTAGCTTCGCTGATACGCCTGGGCAAATATCCCAAAATAATAGGCCTGGTGGTAGCGCTGGTGCTACTGTATCTGGCCGGCTCGGCCACGCAGTCGGTCTGGACTTTTTACACCATCCTCAAGTTTCATTGGAATGAGCGGCTCATCGGCTACTCGCTCGGCGCGGTCGGTCTGGGAGCCCTTATTGTGCAGGGCGGCCTGGTACGGGTGCTGATGCCCCGGCTGGGCCCGGCGCGGGCAATTGTCATCGGTCTTACCTTCTATATAATAGGATTTTTACTATATTCGTTCGCCTCCCAGGGCTGGATGATGTTTGCTATCACGTGCATCTACTGCCTGGGCGGACTGGCAGGGCCGGCTTTGCAGGGCAGCATTTCGGGGCAGGTGCCGCCCAATGAGCAGGGCGAGCTGCAAGGCGCGCTCACCTCGCTCGTTAGCGCCACCGGCGTAGTGGGGCCGCTGTTTATGACCAGCTTGTTTGCCTGGTTTACGCGGCCCCGGGCGCCGCTCTATTTTCCGGGGATGCCGTTTCTGGTAGGAGCGGGGCTGTCGGTGGTGGCGCTGCTGGTGGCAGCCGGGCCCCTGCGGCGGCTGCCGCCGGCCATCGCCGCCCCGGCTACTCCCGAGGGCAGCGGTCATTGAAATTATTTTTTCTATAAAAAAGCCCTTACAGCTGCCTGTGAGGGCTTTTTTATGCGCAGCTGCTAAAAATAGCCCGGAAAAACAGTTGCCTTTTACGAATAATTCGTAGTATTACGAAAAATTCGTAATAAAGCTTATGGAACGCCTTACCCAACCCGAAGAAGACGCAATGCGGGCGCTCTGGCACACCGGCCCGGCCTTTGTAAAAGAAGTGCTGGAGCAGCTGCCCGCACCACGCCCCCCCTACACCACCCTGGCTTCTACGCTACGCAACCTGGAGCGCAAGCTATATGTAAGCGCCGAAAAGCTCGGGAATTCTTTTCGCTACTCAGCGCTGGTAAGTGCTGATGACTACCAGCGCCGCTCGCTGGGCGCGCTGGTACGCGAGCACTTCCGCGACTCATACAAGGAGCTGGTTTCCTTTTTTGCTAAGGAAGAGAAAGTCAGCGCCGCCGATTTGCACGAGATTATCCGCCTCATCGAACAGCAAAAGCCCGAGTAGTGATGGCTAATCTGATGCTTTACCTGCTGAAAGCCAACGTGGTGCTGGCGCTGTTTGCGGTAGCCTATTACGGGCTGCTGCGCCGGCTCACCTTTTTTGGGCTGAACCGCGCCTATCTGCTGCTGGCGCTCCTGTTTGCAGCTGCTTACCCGGCTTTGCCGATGCCCGCGCTGCTGCCGGCCGAAGCCGCGCAGCCGCTGGCCTGGCCCATTAGCCCTGACGCTACAGTGGTGGCAAGCAGCCTGCCAGGAAGCGCTGGCATTGGCTGGCTTAACATAGTATTTTATGCATATTTAGCTGGGGCAGGCCTGCTTTTGCTGCGGCTGCTGGGGCAGCTGCTGAGCCTGGCGCTGGTAGCCACACGCAGCCGGCCAGGTAGGGTAGTGGGCCAGCCCGTACGGATACTGGCTGGCGCGGCGGGCCCGTTTTCTTTCGGCAGCACCATTTACCTGAGCGAGGCAGCGCTGGCCGATGCGGCCGGCTTGCCCGCAGCTCTGCACCACGAGCAAGCCCATGTGCGCCAGTGGCATACAGCCGACGTACTGCTGACGCAGCTTTTTACTGCCCTGGCCTGGCCCAACCCGGCCGCCTGGCTGATGCGCCGCGCTGTGCTCGACAACCTCGAATACCTGGCCGACCGTGCCGCCCTGCAAACCGGCCTCGACCGGCGCGCCTACCAGTACTGCCTGCTGCGCCAGCAGGCGGGCGGCGTACCGGCCCCGGCGCTTGCTTTTCACTTTTCCTTTCTCACCCTCAAAAACCGCATTACCATGCTGAATCAACCTGCTTCTACTACCCGCCAGCTGGGCCGCTACCTGCTGGCCGCGCCCCTCATAATGGCGCTGGCGCTCGGCTACACCGGGGCGCGGGCCCAGGTAGCGCCTACCCCGGTGCCGGCCCAGAAGCCGATGACTAAAAATGTGACGTATTACCTTGATGGTAAGCTAACAACTCAAGCAGAATTTAATAAAATAAATCCTGACGACATTCAAAGCATGGATGTAATAAAGGATGCAGCACAGCGTAAAGCGTTGGGTTTAAGCAATTCTTCTTCGGATGGCATAGTATCAGTCATAACGAAGGCCAATGTCAACTCACCCGACGTGGCAGCTTTCAACAAGCGCGTGCCACTGACGCCCGCTACGGTTGCCCAAAACGCCGGCGTTGCGGCAGTAACCGCTTACGTCATCAAAAACTATCCCAATGCCAGGTTGGAAACCGTTTCAATTGTTAATGGGCAAGCCGACCGTTACAAAGCTATTTTCATAGAGAACAGCCAACGAATGCAGCTGCTATTTGATGGCAAAGGCCAACCTGTGAAGCAGTAGCGCCAGCAGCGCAAACCGACTTAAACGCTTGCCGGGCTGCTACCTTCGTAGCAGCCCTTTTTTATATGGATTACTCGTCGCCCACCGAATTGCTGCACCTCGCTTATCGGGAGGACTTAAAAATTCTTATTGGTCGCTGGGGCTACCAGCCCGAACCAGCCGCGCTCCCCGCCGAGTACGAGCGCCTGACGGCGGCAGCGCTGGCGCAAAGCTCCAGGTACTGGCTACAGGATATCCGGCGGCGGTCGCTCAACGACCCGCTGATTACGCAGTGGCTTCTAACGGAGTATTTCCCTGATATGGCGCGCCGCCTGGGTGGCCGCCTCTGCGTGGCCTACCTGGTGAGCCCGGACCTACACGCACTTATTGTGGCCCAGCCGGGCTTCGCACCGGTCGAATCGTACGTGGGCCGGCCTTTTGCAGTAGCTTTTTTTGGTGAGGAAGGAGCTGCCACCGACTGGTTGCAGTCGCAGTAGGGCAGAAGGGTCTTCTTGCTCACCTGGTTTGGGCCGGCGAACCAAGTAGCATGCCCGGCTCGTTACCCGGCCAGGCGTAACTTGGCTGAACTCGCCCAAGAACGATGCTATTTTCTATGACAATGGTAGCGGACCGGCCGGCTGCGGCAGCCGGGGTTTCCCCAAACGACTTTCCGGCTCTCGCCCAGGTGCGGGCCGAGTTGGAAGCCTATAAGCGCAAGTTTTACCTGAGCCTGCTGGTGCGCGGCAGCCTGGTAGCAGCGGCTTTGCTGCTGAGCCTGTTTGTGGTGTTCAACACTCTGGAGTACTTTCTGTACCTGCCTACGGTGGTGCGGGCGGGGCTGCTGTTCAGCTTTCTGGCGCTGGCCGTGTACGCAGTGGGACGCTGGCTGTGGCAGCCGCTGGCCGCACTGGCCAACCTGCGCCGCCTGCTCGACGACGAGCAGGCTGCCCGACAGGTGGGAAAGATGTTTCCGCAGGTGCAGGACCGCCTGCTGAACGCGCTCCAGCTGCAAGGCCAGGCGCGGAGCAACGAACTGCTGCTCGCCAGCCTCGAACAGCGCGCCGCGCAGCTGCAGGGCGTGTCGTTTGCGCAGGGCATTGATATTCAGCAGCAAAGCCGACCGCTGTGGAAGTATGTGCTGCCGCCGCTGGCCGTGCTGCTGCTGGCCCTGGCCTTTTTCCCAAGCTTTATTACGCAGCCAGCCAGCCGTATCTGGCACTACAAGCGCCAGTACTCGCGGCCCGCGCCGTTCGATTTTGTCTTGAAAAACAAGGAGTTGAAGGTTTTTAAAGGCGAAAGCTTCACCCTCAACGTCGCCGTGGCGGGCCGGGCGCTGCCCGCCACGCTCACCCTGTTGGCTGCTGATGGCAGCGAGCGGCCTCTAGCTAACGTGCCCGGCCACGCCGATGAGTTTCGCTACACCTTCGAGCAGCCGAGCCAGGACGTAACGTTTCAGCTCAGCGGCGCCGGGTTTGTGTCGGATGAGTACCACCTGGTGGTGCTGGAACGGCCTGACTTACGCGATTTTACGGTGCATGTAACGTATCCCGCCTACACCGGCCGCGCCGCCGAAACCATTCGCAACGGCGGCAACCTGACCGTGCCCGAGGGCAGCGAGCTGCGCTGGGAGTTCAGCACGGCTGCCACCGAGGCGCTGACCCTGCGCTTCGACAATCCGACCGAGCTGCTGCCGGCTGCCCGGCAGGCCGACAGCTTTGTGGCCGAGCGCCGGGCCCGGCGCTCGCAGCCCTACCTGGTGCAGCTGCGCAACGCGGCCAGTGCCAATGCCAACCCCATCAGCTACCAGCTGACGGTGGTGCCAGACGCGCCGCCCAGCCTCACAGTGGAGGCCTTTTCGGATACAACTTCGCTGCGCTACCTGGCCCTGGGCGGCACGTCCACCGACGACTACGGCCTGACCGCGTTGCGCCTGCACTACAGCGTGTACCGGGGTAAGAGCCAAGTGCCGCAGGCTACCAGCCAGAAGCCTTTGGCGCTACCCAGCGCGGCGGGCGGCACGTACTCGTACACCTGGAACCTGGCCCCGCTGGCCATGCAGCCCGGTGACCGGCTCGAATACTTTGTAGAAGCCACTGATAACGATGGCATTAACGGGCCGAAAAGCACGCGCTCGCGGCCCCTGGAGTTTCGCCTGCCCAGCCGGCGCGAGCAGGACAAGCAGCTGGCTTCGCAGGCCAACTCGGTGGCCAGCCAGCTGAGCTCGGCGGCCAAGCAAAGCAAGCAGCTGGAGCGCGAGCTGGCCCAAAGCCAGGACAAGCTCAAAACCAAGCGGGATATGAGCTTTCAGGACCGCAAGCAGCTCGAAGATATGCTCGACCAGAAGCAGCAGCTCGACCAGCAGGTGCAGCAGATGCAAAAGCAGTTTGAGCAGCTGCAAAAGCAGCAGGACCAGCTCGACCCCAAAAGCGAGGAGCTGGCTAAGAAGGCGGAGGAGCGGAAAAAGCTCATGAACGACCTGCTCGACCCCGAAACCAAAAAGCTTTACGACAAGCTGCAGAAGCTGCTCGACCAGCAGAAGCAGCCCGATGCCGAGATGCAAAAGCTGTTGCAGCAGCTTGAAAATAAGGAAAATACTTTGCAAAAAGAGCTGGACCGTGCCCTCGAGATGTTTAAGCAGATGCAGTTTGAGCAAAAAGCCGAGCAAACGGCCGACCGCCTCGAACAGCTGGCCAAAGAACAGGAAAAGCTGGCCGAGCAGACCGCTCAGAATGACAAGAACAACCCCGAAAACAAGCTCGATAGCCAACAACAGAAAACGAAGAACGAAAAGCTTAAGCAGGAGCAGGCCCAAAAGCGCCAGGAATTTGAGGAGCTTAAGAAAGACCTCGCCGACCTCAAGCAGCAGGACAAGGAGATGGGCGACCAGAATGAGCTGGACGAGCAGAAGCCCGAGCAGCAGCAAACCGACCAGGACATGCAGGACGGCGAGCAGCAGCTGGGTAAAAACCAGAATCAGAAAGCCAGCCAGAGCCAGAAGTCGGCCGCCCAGCGCATGCAAAAAATGGCCAAGAAGATGAAGGACCAGATGAGCGACGACGAGCAGCAGAAAAAGCAGCAGAACATCGACGACCTGCGCGATATTCTGGATAACCTCGTTACGCTCAGCTTCGACCAGGAAAAATTGATGAAGGATTTCCGGGCCGTAGACCAGACCGACCCGCGCTTTGTGCAGCTCGGCCAAACGCAGCATAAGCTGCGCGACGACGCCCAGATTATTCAGGATTCCCTATATGCCCTGGCCAAGCGGGAAACCCGCATTCAGAGCTTCGTGACCCGTGAGGTGGGCGAGATGAACGGCCGCATGGACGAGGCGTTTACCCATATCAAGCAGCGCGACGTGGCCCGCGCCACTGCCACCCAGCAGCAGGCCATGACCAGCATCAACAACCTGGCGCTCATGCTCTCCGATGCCCTGAAGCAGATGCAGCAGGACATGCAGCAGATGCAGGGCAAAGGCCAGCCCCAGAGCGGCAACGGCAAAGGCAAGAAGAAAGGCAAAGGCGGCTCGCCCGGCCCCGGCAGCCTCGGCAAAATGCAGCAGCAGCTCAACGAGCAGATACAGCAGCTGCAGCAGAGCGGCAAAACCGGCCGCGCCCTCTCGCAGGAGCTGGCCCGGCTGGCCGGCCAGCAGCAATTGCTGCGGCAGGCGATGCAGCAGCTCGGCAATATGCCGGGGGCGACAAGCCCGGCGGCAAAGAAGGAGGCAAGGATGGTAAGAACGGCCCCAACGGCCCCGACAAAAACGGCCAGGGCGGCGCCGGCAACGCTGCCGAGATGAAAAAGATGATGGAGCAGACCGAAACCGACCTCGTCAATAAGCGCCTTACCGAAGAAACCATTCAGCGCCAGCGCCAGATACTGACGCGCCTGCTCGAAGCCGAAAAGTCGGCCCGCGAGCGCGACCAGGATACCAAGCGCGAGGCCCAGGCGGCCCAAAATCATCCACCGGTTTTTCCGCCGGCCTTTGAAAAATATAAAGCGGCCGCCCCCAGCCAGCAAACAGAATTATTACGTCGACAGCAACCCACGCTAACGCCTTATTATCAGCAGAAAGTAAGCGAGTATTTCCAAAAGAGCAAGTAACTTTTTTGCAACCCACCCGCCCTCGTTACGTAGAGGCCGGTTACTGTCTTCAAACTTCGGATTGGGTTGTGCCAAGTGGCCGAAAACCACCATGCTATAGCCTCGCCTGTTTTTTGGCTATCGTTTTCTACTTTTGCCCTTCTTTTTTGCCGCGTCGCTCTCTTTATACTTTCGAAACCCCTTATGAAGCAGGTTAAAATTCAGATTCCATCGCTCGTGGAAAATATCCGCGTCGTGGAGAGCTTCATTGATAACTCTAAAGACACGTTCCAGATTGAGGACGATATCTATGGCAATATCATGGTGGCCGTTACGGAAGCTGTGAATAACGCTATCCGACACGGCAATAAGTTTGATAAAGACAAGAACGTGTACCTGTCGCTGTATGTGAACCCCGACCAGCTCAAGTTTGAGATTGAAGACGAAGGCGCCGGGTTTGACTACAACAACCTCGACGACCCGACGGCTCCCGATAATCTTGAAAACCCGGGTGGTCGCGGCATCTTCCTCATCCGCCACCTGGCCGATGAAGTGGAGTTCAGCAAAGAAGGCCGCCGCCTTGAGCTGACTTTCGCCCTGCACCCCGGCACCAACGGTACTTCTGAGCAAGCCGCGGCATGAGCCTAGCCCCCGTCGCCGGCGTGCGCTACTTTGAGGCCCCGGCATTGAGTTTGTCGTCGAAGATGTGCCCGAGTTTGGCCTGCGCGATGCCGAGGACCTCGTGGCCTGGATTGAACGCATCGCGGCAGTACATGAGTATCGTATTGCCCAGCTCACGTTCATCTTCTGCTCTGATGAGTACCTGCACAAGCTGAACATGGAATACCTTAACCACGACACGCTCACCGACATTATCACCTTCGATAATGCCGACGACGCGGAAGTGCTGGAGGGCGATATCTTCATCAGCGTGGAGCGCGTGGCCGACAATGCCAAGGACCTGAATATCAGCTTCCGCGACGAGCTGCACCGCGTCATGATTCACGGCGTGCTGCACCTGCTGGGCTACCACGACAAAGACCTGCTAAGCCAGACTGCCATGCGCCGCAAGGAGGATTACTGCCTCTCGCTGCGCACCTTTTAGGGCCGAACTGGTTGTGCTGGCATGAGTGTCGCGCTTTCCCGCCTGCCCGGCGATTTCCTCGACTATTACCTGGGCCAGGGCTACTACCGCATGGGGCAAAACCTGTTTACCTGCGAGTTTTTACCTCTTGAAACCGGCCTGTATACCACGCACTGGCTGCGCCTGGTGGTGGCCAGGGCCGAATACGGCCCCAAGCAGCGCCGCCTGTTTCGGCTCAATGAGCGGTTTGGGGTGAGCGTCCGGCCCTTTCGGCTCACGCCCGAATACGAGGCGCTTTACGCCCGCTATCACCAGTCGATTGACTTTGAAGCCAATCCTTCGCTGGCCGACCTGCTACTCGACGGTGGTGCGCACAACGTATTCGATACGAACATTATAGAAGTGCGGGACGGTGAGCAGCTGATTGCCGCCGGCGTTTTTGACAGCGGCACCGATAGCATCGCGGGCATTGTTAATTTTTATGACCCGGCCTACCATAGGCACAGCTTGGGCAAATACCTGATGCTGCTCAAGCTGGAGCACGCCCGCCGCCACCAGCTGGCCTATTATTACCCCGGCTACCTGGTGCACGGCTACCCGAAGTTCGACTATAAGCTATTTGCCTGCCTGGCCGCTACGGAGGTTTTTACGGCCCGCACGCACCAGTGGCGGCCCTTCAGCTGGGAGGAAGTGAACCGGCAGGCCGCTGCGTTGCTGGCAGAGCGCCAGGAGCGCGACCAGGACAGGAAAGATAAATAGTAAATATATAATAATATTTCTACGTAAATCAGAGTGTCACTTTCTTTGGCATTGAATGCGTCGCTCACGCGAAAAAGTGCCGCTCCGTTTTACAGCAACTGGCAGCTAGCCATTTTATAACGAACTTTGTAGCCTGTTTTTGTTGTCCTGAAGAGCAATTGTTCCGTCAGGCAATTTTTAACGCTAGCTCCTATGTTCTCCGATACTGAATACGACCTCATCGTGGTGGGCGCGGGCCACGCGGGCTGCGAAGCCGCCGCCGCCGCCGCCAACCTCGGCTCGCAGGTGCTGCTGGTGACGATGAACATGAACACCATCGCCCAGATGTCGTGCAACCCTGCCATGGGCGGCGTGGCCAAGGGCCAGATAGTGCGCGAGATAGACGCCCTGGGCGGCCAGTCGGGTATCATTACCGACCGCACCATGATTCAGTTTCGGATGCTGAACCGCTCGAAAGGCCCCGCCATGTGGAGCCCGCGCGCCCAAAGCGACCGCATGCGCTTTGCCGAGGAGTGGCGCCTGACGCTGGAACAGATTCCGAACGTCGATTTCTGGCAGGAAGCCGTGACCGGACTGCTCATTGAGAACGACGCCTGCGTGGGCATTCGCACCGCGCTGGGCATCGAGTTTCGGAGCAAAACCGTGGTGCTGACCAACGGCACTTTTCTTAATGGCCTGATTCATATCGGAGAAAAGAACTTCGGGGGTGGCCGGGCCGCTGAGAAAAACAGCCGGGGTATCACCGAGCAGCTTATGGAGCTGGGCTTTGAGGCCGGGCGCATGAAAACCGGCACGCCGCCCCGCGTCGATGGCCGTTCGCTCGACTACTCGAAGATGGAAGTACAGGACGGCGACGCCAACCCGAGCCGTTTTTCGTACCTCGACACGCCGCCGCTCACGGGCCAGCGTCCGTGCTACATCACGTACACCAACGAGCGGGTGCATGAAATCCTGCGCGAAGGGTTTGAGAAGTCGCCTATGTTTCAGGGGCGCATCAAGGGCCTGGGCCGCGCTACTGCCCTAGCGTGGAAGACAAAATCAACCGCTTTGCCGACAAGGACCGTCACCAGATTTTTGTGGAGCCCGAAGGCTGGAGCACCGTCGAATGCTACGTGAACGGCTTCAGCAGCTCGCTGCCCGAAGATGTGCAGTACCGCGCCCTGCGCGAAATTGCGGGCTTTGAAAAGGCGAAGATGTTCCGGCCGGGCTACGCAATTGAGTATGACTTCTTTCCGCCTACGCAGCTCACCAGCACCCTCGAAACCAAGCCCGTGCGCAACCTCTGGCTGGCCGGCCAAATCAATGGCACCACCGGCTACGAGGAGGCGGCCTGCCAGGGCCTGATGGCGGGCATCAACGCCCACCAGCGCGCCCACGACAAGCCGGCCTTTACGCTGCGGCGCGACGAGGCCTACATTGGGGTGCTCATCGACGACCTTATCAACAAAGGCACCGATGAGCCTTACCGCATGTTTACTAGCCGCGCCGAGCACCGCATCCTTTTGCGCCAGGATAATGCCGACCTGCGCCTGACGCCGCTGGGCCACGCCCTGGGCCTGGCCAGCGACGAGCGCCTGGCGCGCGTGCGCCAGAAGGAAGCTGACACCCTCGCCGTGCTGGACGTGCTGCAAGGCTTCGGCGTTGAGCCGGCGGCCATCAACGGGTTTTTAGCCGAGCACCACTCGGCTGAGATTCACGAAAAGACCCGGGCTCTCAATATAGTGCGCCGGCCTGCTATTGAGTTGCCGGCTTTGGCAGCCGCTTTGCCCGCGCTGGCCGAAAAGCTGGCGGCCTTCAGCATCGAAGCGCAGGAGCAGGCCATCATCCAGACCAAGTATGAGACGTATTTGCAGAAGGAGCAGCAGCAGGCCCAGCGCATGCGCGAGCTGGAAAACTTTGTGATTCAGGGCCGGCTCAACTACGGGGCGATGCCCGCGCTCAGCCACGAGGCCCGCGAGAAACTACTTAAGATTCAGCCCGAAACGCTGGGGCAGGCTTCGCGCATCAGCGGCGTGAGCCCGGCCGATGTGTCGGTGTTGATGGTCTATCTGGGCCGGTAGGCTTCGCAATAGTCCAAATTCTGCGAACTTTGCCGCGCTTCTTTTTTCGTTATTGTGCCGTTAGAATCTCTCAATACCAGCGAGTTATTAGGTAAGTGCCCGGTATGCTCCAGCCCCGATTTGCAGGCCCGGCTTCAGGTCCAGGACAAATCGGTGAGCCAGGAAACGTTTACCATTCAGCAATGCGGCGGCTGCGGCCTGCAGTTTACCAACCCCCGCCCCACGGCCGCGCACATTGGGCGCTACTATGAGTCAGATGCCTACGTTTCGCACAACAGCAAAGCGCAGGGCATAGTAAACCATGTATATAAGGCAGCTCGCTTTTTCACGGTTCGCCGTAAGGTGGCGCTTATCACGAAGCTCAATGGCGGGCAGGTAGGCCGGTTGCTCGACTACGGCTGCGGTACGGGGCATTTTCTGGCCCGGTCCAAAAGCGCCGGCTGGCAGGTAACGGGTATCGAGCCCAACCCGCGGGCGCGGCAGGATGCTGCTTCCCGCGTGGGCCAGCCTGTTCTGGATGCTTCAGCGCTCGCTGCCTTACCCGCCGCCAGCTTCGATGTGATAACGCTGTGGCACGTGCTGGAGCACGTGCATCTGCTCAACGAAACCCTTCGCCAGCTGTTGGCGGCCCTGAAGCCGGGGGCCGGCTGCTGGTGGCCGTGCCCAATCCCGAAAGCCTGGATGCACAGCACTATCGCCAGGACTGGGCTGCTTACGATGTGCCGCGCCACCTCTACCATTTCGTGCCGGCTACTATGCAGGCGCTGCTGAGCCGACACGGGCTGCGCATCAGCCAGACCGTGCCGCTTTCCCTGGATGCGTATTATGTAAGTATGCTAAGCGAGCGAAACCTGCCGGCCGAGCGGGGCGGGGGGCCGCTGGCCGTGCTCAAAGCGGGGTATCGGTCTAACCAGTACGCGGCCCAGCACGGCGGGCAATATTCAAGCTTGCTCTACGTAGCCGAGCGGACTCTGCCCGCCGCCAGCTAGCCGGCTCACCGGAAGCGGCCTATTTTTACCGAGTTTTTCCGCCGCTATATTGCCGATGAGTTTTCGAGCTGCTTTTTATTGGTTGTTGATTAGTAAATCAAAAGCATGGGCCGGCCGGCGGAGCCGGGGGCCGAAGCGCTACTGGCGCTGACCCTGCTGCTGGGCCTGGGCAGCTGCGCGGCCATCAGCTCGCCGCAGGGCGGCCCGCGCGACAAAACGCCGCCGCGGCTCATTGCCACCTCGCCCGACAGCGCGGCCCGCAACGTGAAGCAACAGTTTATCCGCCTCACATTTTCGGAGCCGATTCAGGTAAAAGACCTGACTAAGAACCTGCTTATTACGCCCCAACTGCGGCCCGACAACTCGTACTCGGTGCGTACCGACCGAGACGCCGTATCGCTGCTGTTCAAAAAACCGCTGGAAGCCAATACCACGTATTCGTTTAACTTCCGCAAGGCCATCTCGGATGCGACAGAAAGCCAGCCCGCCAAATACCAGGCCCTGAGCTTCAGCACCGGCGCCACTCTCGACTCGGGCGCGGTGCGCGGCAGTGTATCGGACCTGCTTACGGGCCGCCCGGCCAACGACGTAGTAGTGGGCCTTTACCGCACCAGCGATACCATAACCGTGCGCCGCGGCCAGCCCTACTACCTTACCCGCACCGACGATAAAGGGCAGTTCCAGCTCCGTTTTATTCGCGTAGCGCCCTACCGGATATATGCCTGGACGGATAAAAACAATAATAACCGCTTCGACGACGGCGAGAAAATCGCTTACCTGCCCGCGCCGCTCCTGGTAAACGATACCACCGCGCCCGCGTGCTGAAGCTGGTGCGGCCCGACCGCCTGCCGGCCCGGCGCACGGGTATCGAATCGGCTCCCACGCAGGTGCGCGTACAGTTCAACGAGGGCCTGCGCACGGCTACCCTGGCACCGCTGGTCCCGGCAGATGCGGCGGCAGACGCCGCCGTGCAGGCCGCTACCCAGCTGGCCGATTTCGGGCATACCCTGGTTATATATAAAACTCCTGCTATTAGCGATGGGCGCTACCTGCTGGCTACTGCCGACAGCGTGGGCAACGAGCACCGCGATACCCTGAATATTCGCTTCCCGGTGCCGACGGCGACCGGCAAAAAGCAGGCCGTGGCTGGCACTACGCTGGCCGGCAACCCGCGCACGGTGTACCGGCAGGGCCAGCTGAGATTCCGCTTTCCGGTGCCGGTGCAGCTGGTGGCCGGTAAAGCCCCCGGCACGCTCACCGAAGACTCGGTCAAAAGCCACCCTTTGCGCATGCCCGCCGAGGCCGCGCTCAGCCCGAACCGAACCGAGCTGGTAGTAAATATTGATACCAAAGCGCTGAAATACATAGAAATCCGCCTGGATTCTACCGCTATTCTAGCCATCAATGGGCAGTCGCTGGGCTTGAAGCGGGCTGTGCGCCTGCCGGTAGTAGACCAGGACCCCAGCGGGGTAATTACCGGTCCCATCCAAACCAGCGTGAAGTCGTTTGACTTGCAGCTGCTCGATGAGAAGTTTTTGCTGGTGGCGCAGCTGCACACCCCGCGCGGCGCGTACCGCTTCGACCACCTGGCTCCCGGCAAGTACCGCCTGCGCGTGCTCATCGACCAGGATGGGGACGGCCACTGGCGGGGCGGCGACCCCAAGCTGCTGCTGCCGGCCGAGCCGGTGTTTCTCTACCCCAAAGTGCTGGAAGTACGCGCCGGCTGGGAAGCCGAAGAAAAGCTGAGCTTTTAAGCAGTCACTCGCTTTTGGCTGCTGAGCTGCCAACCGGCGCTGGCTGTGCCTAAACGGGCTCAACCCGTGGGTTGAGCCCGTTTTTAGTTGGTATTGGTGGATAACTAAGCTGCCTTTGCAGTTACTGAGGCCGGCTTTTACCGTTTATACACGAGTTATCCACCGGGTTATCCACGCGGCGGGGTAGCCGGGCGCTTTTCTGTGGAAAAGTATGGGGAAAGCTCCCCGGCACTGGTGGATAAAATGAGCACAAGTTTTTTTGGTAATCCGGCCCGGCTGGCAGCTAAGCCGCGCTGTGGATAAGCGTTGATAACTCGGCCGGCTCACAAACACTATTCACACTGGCCCTACCCTGTGGATTGTGAATTCGTGGATAACCCGTGTGAATAGTGAATAACTAGGGTAAATATCTCATAAACAGTGAAATGATATACACACAGCCTGTGGATACCCGCTGTATAAGTCAGGAGTTACCCACCAGTTATCCACGCTGTGGACAACTCACCGGGCTTATCCACTTATCCACTGCCCTGATGGATGAAAACAAAAAGGATTTTTTAAAAAGAAATTAATTCATCTTTTAAACTTGTGGAAAACTTCGGCCGGCCAAAACTTTCGTTCGGGAAGCCACGCCAACCCGGCCCGGCCGGCAGCCGTTGAAAAAAGCTGAACCCGCAAAACGAACGCATGCCATTCGACTACGACCTGGATTTTACGCGCACCGACTTCCGGGCGCACCCAGAGCTGTACCGGGTGGGCAAGGGGGAGCAGGGCGTGCTGCTGGTGCAGCCCTACAAGGGCGAAATCCTGCCGCACTGGCGCTTTAAAGATGCCGCCGCGGCCCGGGAGTCATCGGCGGCCATTTGGGCGCTCTTCGAGGCTTATTTGAAGAATGACGACTTTGTGGGGGCTGACATGGCCCGCAAATTTTTGCAGATGGGCTTTACCCGCGCCCGGCGCTATGCCAATCATGCCGGCGGTAAAAAGTACGCGGGCCCCGTGCCGGCCGATAAAAAAGGCCAGAGTGGGGCCCACGGCCGCTCCGAGCTACCCCGCACTGCTGTGCCCGATGCGGATAAAGTAGAAGCCGCCGCTATTTTTAAGCAGAAGTGGGACGAGGCTAAAGCCCGGCCCGAGTATCAGCGCCAGAAAGCCACCTTCGAGGCCCGGTACGGGAAGTAGTGACTGCCCAACGGGCTACCTTTGCACCAACTTCAACATTCTATCCGCATGAGCACCCCTAGCACCACTCCCAGCAGCATCGAGGAAAACGAAATTATCCTGGGCACCGGCATGGGCCCCTTGCGCTTCGGCACTACCATGGACGAAGTACGGACCCTGGTGGGCGAGCCTGAGGAAATCGATGAGTCGGAAGACGAAGACGAATTTGAGCACCAGGCCTGGAACTACTACGAAGACGACCACCTGCTTTCCCTTTACTTCGACCGCGAGGACGACTTCCGCCTGAGCTGCATCGAGACGGATAACCCCAACCTTTGCTTGTTTGGCGAGGCTATTCACGGCCGGCCGCTCGACCAGATTAAGGCTCTCATGCAGCGCAACGGCCAGGCATCGCCCGAAATCGAAACCATGGAAGGCGGTGAGGTTCGGCTCTCCTACGAAAAATCGATGATTGATATGTACTTCGAAGAGGGCCAGCTGCAGTTTGTCAACTTTGGCGTCTTCATCAACGACGATTTGGAGGTGCAATGGCCGAAGTAGGCTTTCCGCCCGAAAGCCTGAAAGTTCCCCGCATTATCCAGTATCAGCCCGGTCAAGCTGATAGTTATCCACAAAAAAGCCCTTTTTAAGTGTTGATAAGTGGATAACTCGGTGAACGTGGGATTATTCCCAGGTTACCAAAAGTGGTAATAGCCAATCTGACTAGCAAAAAAAGCCAACCCTAACCGGGTTGGCTTTTTACTTGAGTAGCATGGACCAGGGCCGCAGCAGGCGTACTACTTACCCGCTGATAGCGCGAAAAAGCAGGAACAAACCTCCTGCCAACACCATCGTCACGGGTAGAGTAAGTACCCAGGCCAGGGCAATACTGCGTATCATCTGGGGATTGATGTTTTTAACGCCGCGACTGGCCACCATCGAGCCGGCGATAGAGGAGGTCAGCACGTGGGTAGTCGAAGTAGGCAGGCCAAACTGCGTGCTTACCCCAATCATCGCGGCGGCCACCAGCTCGGAGCTGGCTCCCTGCGCATAAGTCAAATGCTCTTTGCCAATGCGCTCGCCAATAGTTTTAACGATGCGCTGCCAGCCAATCATGGTGCCGCAAGCCAACGAAAGCGATACCATGAGCAGCACCTGCCAGGGCGCGTAGTCGGTAAAGGTTTTCATGCTCTTTATGGCATCTTCGTACGTGTTGCGGTCGGCAGTACTGAGGCTGATATGCTCGGAGCCGAGGAGTTTTTTGCCACGGTTGGCCAGCAGCAAGATGTCGCGCCGAATCTCGAAGCGCGAGTTGGTGGGCAGGTCTTCCACCTTATTCTTGCCGGCAAATACTCGGTCGAGGTCGGCCGTTTGGGCACGTACTTCCGTGAGAAGATTCTGGTCAGTGGTGGTTAGCTCACTGGCATTCATGCGGTTGATAACATATTCGACTTTGCCAAGCGAGTCGCGCAGGTCGAGCGGGTTCTTCGAGTTGTCGAGTGCAAAATGAATAGGCACGATGCCAATGAGAATCAGCATGATAAGTCCTACGCCCTTCTGCCCGTCGTTGGAGCCGTGAAAAAAGCTTACCAGCGTGCAGGTAGTAATGAGCGTGAGGCGAATGAAAAGCGGCGGCGGCTTGCGCTTGTGGGGCTCCTTAAAAAGGGCTTTGCTGGGCGAGAAGCGCTTGAGCAAAAACATCATCAGAATGGTGAAGCTAAAGCCCAGAATGGGGCTGAGCAGCAGTGCGAGGCCGCTCTCGCCGGCCTTGCTCCAGTTGACGGCCGCGCCCTTGCCGCCCGGTAATAGCGAAAACGCTATACCTACCCCGAGAATGGAGCCGATGAGCGCGTGCGAGCTCGACGACGGAATACCGTAGTACCAGGTGCCCACATTCCAGATAATAGCCGCCACGATGAGCGCGCCAACCATCGCAATGCCGTGGTACACATTTTGGTCGACCAGGCTTTCGACGGGCAGCAGGTACACGATGCCCATCGCGACGCCGATACCGCCGGCAAAAACCCCGATGAAGTTCCAGAAAGCCGACCATACTACCGCCACCCAGGGCCGCAGTGTATTGGTATAGATGACGGTGGCCACGGCATTCGCCGTGTCGTGAAAGCCATTCACAAATTCAAATGCGCAAGCTGCTAGCAAACAAATGGCTAGCAGCAGCAATACATGGGGTTCAAGTCCGAACATACAGGGAGGCCGGGGTGGGGTGCCGGCCCGCAAAATTAGCCCCCGGTGAAGCTACTGGTATGTTACCGAATTATGACCAGGGATTTACATATATTTAATGGGCTTGTACCGAATTTAGTGAGTGTCCCCGGTTCAGCCCCTTACAAATCCGGGCAATCCGATTAAATCCGTGCTAATCCGTGGTCTACCTTTGCTGCTTATGAGTAAGCCCACTTCGCCCGCAGAAAGCACCCAGCTAAAAGATATTGTGGCCCACGCCAAAGAATACGGCTTCGTATTCCAGTCTTCGGAAATCTATGACGGCCTGGCTGCCGTGTACGACTACGGCCCCAATGGCGTGGAGCTGAAAAACAACCTCAAGCGCCTGTGGTGGGAAGCCATGACCCAGCTCCACGGCAACGTGGTGGGCCTCGACGCCGCCATCTTCATGGCTCCGCAAACCTGGGAGGCCAGCGGCCACGTAGCGGGCTTCAACGACCCGCTCATCGACAACCTCGACAGCAAGAAGCGCTACCGCGCCGATGTACTGCTCGAAGAGAAGGCCGCTGAGTACGAAAACGCTGGCGACCCCGCGCGCGGCGCCGCCCTCACCGCCGAGATGGGCCGCCTGCTGACCGCCAATGACCTGGCCGGCGTGCGCCAGCTCATCATCGATGAGAAGATTCTGTGCCCCGTTTCCGGCACCGGCAAGTGGACGGAGGTGCGCCAGTTCAACCTGATGTTCTCGACCCAGGGCTCGGCCGTCGACTCGGAGGCACCGCCCGTGTACCTGCGCCCCGAAACGGCCCAGGGGATTTTTGTCAACTTCCTGAACGTGCAGAAGTCGGCCCGGATGAAAATTCCGTTCGGCATTGCGCAAATCGGCAAGGCCTTCCGCAACGAGATTGTGGCCCGGCAGTTCATTTTCCGCATGCGCGAGTTCGAGCAGATGGAAATGCAGTTCTTCGTGCGCCCCGGCACGGAAGGGGAGTGGTACGACACCTGGAAGGCCGCCCGCCGGCGCTTTCACGAGGCCATCGGCCTGCCGGCCGAGAAGCTGCGCTTCCACGACCACGACAAGCTGGCCCACTACGCCAAGGCCGCCGTGGACATTGAGTACGAGTTTCCCTTCGGCTTCAAGGAGATCGAGGGTATTCACTCGCGCTCCGACTTCGACCTGACCCAACACCAGAACCTGAGTCGCAAAAAGCAGCAGTATTTCGACAATGACCTTGACCCCGCCACCGGCAAGCCCTACGGCAACTACGTGCCCTACGTGGTCGAAACCTCGGTGGGAGCCGACCGCCTGTTTCTGGCCACGCTCTGCCAGGCGTTTCAGGAAGAAACCATCACGGAAGGCGAGGGCGACGCCCAAACTACCAAGCAGCGCACCGTACTGAAGCTGCACCCGGCCGTGGCGCCCATCAAGGCGGCCATCTTCCCGCTGGTGCGCAAGGACGGCATGCCCGAAAAAGCCCAGCAGATTTTCGACGACCTGCGCTTCGACTTCCGCCTGGTAATTGAGGACAAGGATGCCATTGGCAAGCGCTACACGCGTCAGGACCTAATCGGGACGCCGTTTTGTATTGTAGTCGATGGCCAGACCCTGGAAGACGATACCGTGACGGTGCGCCACCGCGACACCCGCGCGCAAACCCGGATGCCCATCAGCGCGCTGCGGAGCTACATTGGGGACGCCGTGAGTTTCAAGACGGTGTTTGCCAAGCTGTAGGGTGCACCTTCTGCCCCTGAGCTACGTTACGCTTCATTCTTAGCTGTTTCTCATTATGCTGCGCTACATTCACGACCGTATTACCGTTCACCCCGACTTGTGCGGGGGTAAGCCGACCATTCGAGGCAAGCGCCTTACAGTGCAGACTGTGTTGGAGTTTCTGGCGGCTGGTGATAAGCCGGAGGAGATACTAGAGGACTATGATTTTCTGGAACTGGCAGATATTGAGGCATGTCAGCATTTTGCTTTGAAAACTGCTCTTGAAGCTTTACACCATCGCGTCTATTTGCCAGCTGCGGCTTGAATTCTTCTTGCGGGTGCAGTAACGGGCTCGGCAAAGAAGGCGTACAGGTTGTAAATAACAGATAAATGCCTGAATTTCTGATTGATGCTAATCTGCCCAAGCGGTTGCGCTTCTGGCATAACGAATCCTGTATCTTTCTGCCTGATGATGAATGGCACGACAGCTTAGTGTGGAACTATGCTCATGCACATAACTTAACCATCGTAACCAAGGACGGCGATTTTGAGAAACTGGCTTTAGGCAGTGGGCCGCCGGTTGTAATCATTTTGTGTGTGGGTCGGGCCTCACGCCAAGAAATGTGGAGCATTTTGCAACACTGGTGGGCCGCCGCCCGCGATGCTAGCAGGCAGCCTGACTGCCGCTTGGTACGCATCTTTCCCGACTGCATTGAAGTAGTTGAATCTGCTTCGCTAATCTTCTAAGCTTATGTGGGGACATATCGCCCTCTTTATCATCAAGTACCGGCAGTGGCTGCTGGGCCTGATTGCTGTGTTTACCGTCACGATGGCCTGGTTTGCCAAAGACGTGGAGATGACCTACGACTTTGCCCAGGTGGTGAGCCCGAAGGACCCCGACATGGTGTACTTCCAGCAGTTCAAAAAGACCTTCGGCGAGGATGGCAACATTCTCGTGCTCGGAATGCAGGATAGCTCGGTGTACCAGCTGGCCAAGTTCAACCAGCTGCACCAGCTCACCGATACGCTGGCCAAAGTGGAAGGCGTGAGCGGCGTGCTCGGCATCACGCGCCTTATCCAGATTGAAAAGGATACGGTCAATTCGAAATTCGTGACCACGCCCATCTTCAAGGCGGCCCCGCGCTCGCAGCACGAGCTAGACTCGTTGATGCGGGTGGTCAACAGCATCGAGTTTTATAAAGGGCAGATTATTGCCCCGCGCACCGGCGCCACGCTGCTGGCCGTCACGCTCGACCCCAAGTACCTGAACTCCAACCGCCGGCAGGCAGTGATGAACCACATCCTGGGCCACGCCGAGCGGTTTGAGAAGGCAACGGGCATCAAAATGCACTACGCCGGCCTGCCCTACGTGCGCTCCACGATGACCAGCAAGGTAGCCGGCGAGATGAAGTTCTTCGCCATGCTGGTAGTTATCGTGATGGGTATCACGCTGTTTCTGTTCTTCAGAACGTGGTCGGCCGTGGTTTTTCCGCTGCTGGTAGTTGTCATCGTGATGATTTGCTGCGTGGGAAGTATAGTGCTTTTAGGATATAAGATAAACCTGCTCACGGGTCTCATCCCGAGTATTCTGGTGGTGATTGGGGTGCCCAACTGCACGTACCTGCTCTCGCGCTACCACTACGACTACCGCAAATCGGGCAACCAGATACTGGCCATGACGCGGGTTATCCGCAAAATCGGGCTTATCACGCTCATGAATAATACGACCACGGCCATCGGCTTCGTAGTATTCACTTTTACCGATATTGCCATTCTCTACCAGTTTGGCATGGTGGCGACAATTAACATCTTCATCGCCTTCATTATCAGCTTTATTATGATTCCGGCGGTGTTTACCTACCTGCCGCCTCCCACCGAAAAGCAGCTCGAACACCTCGACTCGAAGCCCCTGCTGGGCATTGTCCACTTCCTCGACCACATTGTGCTGCACAAGCGCGGCACCATTTACCTGGCGGCGCTGGGTTTGCTCGTTATTGCGGGCGTAGGTATTCGCAAGATTGAGGCCGTGTCGTTTATGGTGGATGACCTGCCCAAATCCAGTTCGGTCAATACCGACCTGGACTTCTTTCAGGCCCACTTCAGCGGCGTAATGCCGCTCGAGTTTGTGGTAGATACCGGTAAGCCCAAGGGCCTGCTCAAGCTGCCCAACTTGCAGAAAATCGACCAGTTCGAGCGCTTTCTGCGCACCCAGCCCGAGCTTTCGCCGCCCATTAGCATGGTCACGTTTATCAAGGCCGCGACCCAGGCGTTCTACAACGGCCAGCCCGAGTTTTATCGCCTGCCTAATAACGACGATAAAAACTTTATTCTGAGCTACCTGGCTAATTCCCAGGGTAGTACGACCAAAGCCAGCCCCGACTCGACCAAAACCACGGCCGCCCAGGGCACGGCCGGCAGCTCGATGAACAAGCTGCTCAACAGCTTCGTCGATAAGAACTCGCAAAAAGCCCGTATCAGCCTCAAAATAGCCGACATTGGCTCGCACAAGCTCGATACGCTGATTATGCGCCGCATTGAGCCGGCCATGAAGCGCATCTTCGCCAATTCGGGCATGAAAGTGACGCGCACCGGCACCACGGTCATCTTTACCAAAGGCAATGAGTACGTTATCGGCACGCTGCGCGAAAGCCTGATGTGGGCCTTCGGGCTGGTAGCGGTGGTGGTACTGCTGCTGTTCCGCTCGTTTCGTACCATCTTTTATGCCCTCACGCCCAACCTGTTTACCCTGGCCCTCACGGCCGGCATTATGGGGTATTTCGGCATTGCGCTCAAGCCCAGCACGGCCCTCATTTTTGTGATTGCGCTGGGTATTGATGGCGACAACTCCATTCACCTGCTGGCCAAGTTCCGGCAGGAGATGGCCATGGCCGGCCGCACGGTTACCGATGCCATTACCAACACACTGAGCGAGGCGGGCACCAGCATGATATACACCAGTATTGTGCTTTTTATCGGCTTTAGCATCTTCGCCTTCAGCGAGTTTGGCGGTACCAAGGCGCTGGGCGTGCTCATGGGAGCGTCGCTGCTGATAACTAATTTCTCCAACCTCGTGCTGCTTCCCGCGCTGCTCGTGACCTTTGAGCACGGCAAGGACGAGAAAATCCCGGACAACGCCCCCATTCGCCACTACGACGATAACTACCACGAGGAAGACGACGACATGGACCAGAATCTGCAACGCCTGAGCGTGGAGCGGGCCAAGGTTAAAACGACTTAGAACTACCTAAATTAAAGCGAAAAGAACGTCATGCTGAGCTTGCCGAAGCATCTCTACCACACCGTTAAGGATGTTTGGTAGAGATGCTTCGACAAGCTCAGCATGACGGACGTTTAGAGAAGTAAAAATGACTTACCCCGAATACAAGCAGCCGCTCGACTACGCCAAGCTCGCCACCGACGTGCGGGCCTATTGGGAAGCCAACGGCATTTTTGAGAAGAGCGTGAGCAGCCGCGAGGGCCAGCCCACCTTCGTGTTTTACGAGGGCCCGCCCTCGGCCAACGGCCAGCCCGGCATTCACCACGTGATGGCGCGGGCGGTGAAGGATATCTTCTGCCGCTACCAGACGCAGCTCGGCAAGCAGGTTCCCCGCAAGGGCGGCTGGGACACCCACGGCCTGCCCATCGAGCTGCAGGTGGAGAAGGAGCTGGGCATCACGAAGGAGGATATCGGCCACAAAATCAGCGTCGAAGAGTATAACCAGCGCTGTCGCGAAACCGTGATGCGCTTCAAGGCCCAGTGGGATGAGCTGACTCAGCAAATGGGTTATTGGGTGGACCTCGACGACCCCTATATTACCTTCGAGCCCGAGTACATCGAGAGCTGCTGGGCCTTGCTCAGGAAGCTCTACGACAAGGGCTTGCTCTACAAAGGCTATACCATTCAGCCCTACTCGCCGGCCGCCGGCACCGGCCTTAGCTCACACGAGCTGAACCAGCCCGGCACGTACAAG
Organism: Hymenobacter sp. BRD67; assembly: GCF_013256425.1. GTDB lineage: Bacteria > Bacteroidota > Bacteroidia > Cytophagales > Hymenobacteraceae > Hymenobacter. The sequence goes on along the minus strand of NZ_CP053904.1, from coordinate 3,811,000 downwards.
GACGTGAAGGACACGACCGTGGTGGCGCAGTTTAAGGTGGTTGAAGATGAGAACTCAAAGAAGCTATTTGACCAGCTTGATGTAACTCGCACGCTGGATTCCAGCGACATTTATTTCCTTGCTTGGACTACTACGCCTTGGACTTTACCGGCCAATACAGGGCTAGCCGTAGGAAAAAATATCCGCTACTTACTGGTTAGAACCGCGAACCCTTATACCAAACAGGACTGCTGCGTAATCCTAGCCAAAGACTTATTTAGTAAGTATTTCGCAACGGATAAATCTCCCAGTGAGTTTGAAATCGTAAATACGCCCAATTATCTAAACCAACATGGGATAGGTGGTACTAGCATCAATTACAGTGGTGCAAGTGAGTTCACGCCGCTGGTTGATAATAAGGGTAAAATTCTCTGGTGGCAGATTTATGGTGAATTTACCGGCGCCGACTTAGTTGGCATCCATTACGAGCGCTTATTCAATATCGAAGCCGGTTTCCCTCATTTTGAAGGCGAGGAAAGCGCCTTCCGCGTAATTCCCGGCGACTTTGTGACGACGGAGGACGGCACGGGCATCGTGCACATTTCGCCCACATTTGGCGCGGACGACTTCCGGGTAGCGCAGCTCAACGGCATCCCCGCGCTGATGGTGGCCGACGACCAGGGCAAGCTTGGGCCCATAGTGGACCGCACGGGCCGCTATGTGGCCCAGATGGGCGAGTTTGGCGGCCGCTGGGTGAAGAATTACGACGGCCACGACCAGAGCGGCGCCGACTATAAAACGCTGGATGAGAGCATCGCCATTCGGATGCGGACCAACGGCACGGCCTTTAAAACCGAGAAGTACGAGCACACCTACCCGCACTGCTGGCGCACCGACAAGCCGGTGCTGTACTACCCGCTCGACTCGTGGTTTATCAAGACCACGGCGGTGAAAGACCGGCTCATCGAGCTGAATAAAACCATCAACTGGAAGCCCGAAAGCACCGGCACCGGCCGCTTCGGCAACTGGCTCGAAAACCTGGTAGACTGGAACCTCAGCCGCTCGCGCTACTGGGGCACGCCGCTGCCCATCTGGCGCACCCAGGACCGCACCGAGGAAATCTGCATCGGCTCGATTGCCGAGCTAAAGGCGGAGATTGACAAGGCCGTAGCGGCCGAAGTCATGACCCATAACCCTTACGCCAACGGCGAAAAGGTGGATTTGCACCGCCCTTACGTGGACGATATTTTCCTGGTGTCGCCTAGCGGCCAGCCCATGTACCGTGAGCCCGACCTCATCGACGTGTGGTTTGACTCGGGTGCCGTGCCGTATGCGCAGTGGCACTATCCGATTGAAAACAAAGCCATTTTCGAGAAGAATTTCCCCGCCGACTTCATCGCCGAAGGCGTGGACCAGACGCGCGGCTGGTTCTTCACCCTGCACGCGCTGGCCGTGATGCTGGAAGACTCGGTGGCCTTCAAAAACGTGATTGCCAACGGCCTGGTGCTCGACAAGAGCGGCAACAAGATGAGCAAGCGCCTCGGCAATGCCGTGGACCCGTTTGCCACCATCGCGCAGTACGGCCCCGACGCTACCCGCTGGTATATGATTGCCAACGCGCCACCGTGGGACAACCTCAAGTTTGACCCGGCCGGCATCACGGAGGTGCAGCGCCGCTTCTTCGGCACGCTCTTCAATACGTACTCCTTCTTCGCCCTTTATGCCAACCTCGACAGCTTCCGCCTGGGCAGCGCGCCGAGCGTGCCCGTAGCCGAGCGGACGGAACTGGACCGCTGGATACTAAGCAAATTGCAGAGTCTGCTGGCCGAAGTGCGCGGCCACTACGACAGCTACGACCCCACGAAAGCCGCCCGCGCCATCCAGGATTTCGTGACCGACCAGCTCTCCAACTGGTACGTGCGCCTGTCGCGCCGCCGCTTCTGGAAAGGCGAGCTAACCACCGATAAGCAAGCCGCTTACGAAACACTGCACGAGTGCCTGAGCACCGTGGCGCAGCTCATGGCGCCCATCGCGCCCTTCTTTGCCGACTGGCTCTACGGCAACCTGACCAAAGACCAGCCTACCGCCGAATCGGTGCACCTGACCTACCTGGCCCAGGCTGATACCTCGCTCATCGACAAGGCCTTGGAAGAGCGTATGGAGCTGGCCCAGCGCATTAGCTCGCTTACGCACTCGCTGCGTAAAAAGTCGGTGCTGAAGGTGCGTCAGCCTTTGCAGCGCATCCTGGTGCCGGTGCTCAACGACACGACCAAGGAGCAGGTTGGCAAGGTGGAAGACCTGATTTGCGCCGAGGTGAACGTGAAGCACATCGAGTTTCTGGATGACACCAGCGGCGTGCTGGTAAAGTCGGTGAAGCCCAATTTCAAGCGCCTTGGCCAGGTATATGGCCCGCGCCTGAAAGCTGTGGGCGCCCGTATCCAAACTCTGAGCAGCGACGAGCTGAGCCAGCTCGAAAAGCAGGGCGAGCTAGCCGTAGAAGTAGAAGGCGAACCCCTGACGCTGCACCTCGACGAGGTTGAAATTCGCACCCAGGACCTGCCCGGCTGGCTCGTGGCTACCGATGGCCCGCTTACCGTGGCCCTCGATGTGACCCTTACCGATGAATTGCGTCAGGAAGGCCTGGCCCGCGAGCTGGTCAACCGCCTCCAGAACCTGCGCAAAGACTCGGGCCTGGAAGTGCAGGACCGCATCAATGTTACATTGGCCGCCACGGCACCCGCCGAGATGCAAGCGGCGGTAGCCTCGTTTGGCGACTACATCCGCGAGGAAGTGCAGGCCCAGCGCCTGGAATTCGTACCGGAAGTCGCTGGCGGCGCGGTGCTGGAGTTTGATGATTTCTCGGTGCCCGCCAAAGTAACCGTAGTAACTACCTGAATGTGAGAGGCCCGGCTGCATCGAAAGATACGGCCGGGTTTTCTTTCGTACAAAGCCAATTTTTCGCCGCTTTTAAAGGTTTTGAAACCTTCTAATTCGGTATAAAACAGTACAAAGCAATCTGAGTTTCACCTGTGCCGACCGACTTATCCGTGGATTCCTCTTATCAGCCCTCGCACTACCCGGCGCGACGGGGCAGCGTTTTGCCTTTTTTCCTGCTGGCGTTGCTGGTTATTGGCCTCGACCAGTTTTCTAAATATCTGGTGCATAAGCATATGCAACCGGGCTTGGCGGGTGAGATTTCACTTATCGGCCACTGGTTTAAGCTACACTATACGCTTAACCCCGGTATGGCTTTCGGTGTGGAACTGCTACCACCGCCTTATGGCAAGCTGGTGCTCACGGCTTTTCGCCTGCTGGCGGCCGGTGGCATCAGCTATTATATCGTGTATTTGTGGCGGCATCGGGCGGCGGCGGGGTTTATTGCCTGCATGGCGCTCATTCTGGGCGGGGCCGTGGGCAATGTAGTCGACTCGGTTTTCTACGGCGTCATTTACCACAATGCGCCTTTTGGCTCGCCCACGCCCTGGTTTTTTGGGCAGGTTATCGATATGATTTATGTCGATATCTACGAAGGCTTTCTGCCCGCGGCCTGGCCGCTGGTAGGAGGGAAGTACGTGTCGCTCTGGCCTATATTCAATTTGGCTGATTCTTCCATTTTTATCGGCGTGGCGTTGATTTTGCTGCTGCAAGGTCGTTTTTTTAAGCAAACGCAGGCGCAGAACGCCGTAGTCGCCCCGGCCGATAATTCGGGTATAATATAATATATTTTATATAGTAAAAGTACAATAAATGCCGCTCCTCTTCGTTCAGGACCTCACCATCGACTTTCACTCGCAGCGCGGCAGTACCCGCGCCGTGGCAGGCGTGTCGTTTGAGGTGAATAGGGGAGAGGTGGTAGCGATTGTGGGCGAGTCGGGCTCGGGCAAGTCGGTAACCTCGCTGGCGCTGCTGGGCCTGCTGCAAAAGCCGGCCGCGCATATCGAAAAGGGCAGCGCCCGGTTTGAATCGGAAAAACTGGGCGAAGTTGACCTGCTGCAGCTCAGCGAAGCGCAGCTGCAGCAGGTGCGGGGCAACGACATCAGCATGATTTTTCAGGAGCCCATGACTTCCCTGAATCCCGTGCTGACCTGCGGCTACCAGGTGGTGGAGGCCCTGCTTTTGCATACTTCACTGAGCAGGAAGGAGGCCGAAGCCCGCACCATTGAACTGTTTACCGAGGCGCAGCTGCCGCGTCCGGCTCAGATTTTTAAAGCCTACCCGCACGAAATAAGTGGGGGCCAGAAGCAGCGCGTGATGATTGCCATGGCCATGGCCTGCCGCCCGGCGCTGCTCATTGCCGATGAGCCAACCACGGCGCTCGACGTGACGGTGCAGGCGCGCATCCTGCAGCTCATCCGCGACCTGCGCCGCGAGCACGGCACGGCGGTGCTCTTTATCACCCACGACCTGGGCGTGGTAGCTGAGATTGCCGACCGCATTCTGGTGATGTACCGTGGCCGGGTAGTGGAGCAGGGAACAGTGCTCGACATCTTTACCAAGCCCCAGCATCCGTACACGCGGGGCCTGCTGGCCTGTCGGCCCCGCCTCTCGATTGGCAAGACTCGGCTGCCAGTAGTGGCTGATTTTATGTCGCTTGACTCGGTGGGTAACTTGGTAGCCAAGGCGGGTGGGGTGGAAGCAGAGGCCCTGCAAACTGATTTCTCCCATTTACAAACCAATTCTGACACTGCCAAAGCGTTCCCCGTGGAACAAAAACTATGTTCCACGGTCGCCGCACCGCTTCTGCAAGTCGAAAACCTGCGCGTGTATTTTCCCGTGCGCAAAGGTTTTTTTTCGCGCACTACCGAGTTTGTCCGGGCCGTTGACGACGTCAGCTTTACCATCTATCCGGGCGAAACGGTGGGCCTCGTGGGCGAGTCGGGCTGCGGCAAAACCACGCTCGGCCGGGCCTTACTACGTCTTACGGAACCAACCTCGGGCCGCATTCTGTTTGAAGGCACTGACCTGGCGCGCCTGCCGGCTGGCGAACTGCGCCGCCGTCGGCGCGAGTTTCAGCTCGTGTTTCAGGACCCGTACGCGGCCCTGAACCCCATGCTCACGGTGGGCGAAGCCATTCTGGAGCCGCTGCGCGTGCATGGGGTAGGCGGCAGCCGAGCCGCGCAAAAGGCGCGGGTGCGGGAGCTGCTGCGCACGGTGGGCCTCAGCGACGATGCCGAGCAGCGCTACCCGCACGAGTTCAGCGGCGGGCAGCGGCAGCGCATCTGCATTGCGCGGGCGCTGGCGCTGCGGCCCAAGCTCATTGTGTGCGATGAGTCGGTGTCGGCCCTCGATGTGTCGGTACAGGCGCAGGTGCTCAACCTGCTCAACGACCTCAAGCGCGAGCTGAGCATTACCTATCTCTTCATTACCCACGACTTGTCGGTGGCCCGGTTTATGAGCGACCGGCTGCTGGTGATGAGCCAGGGCAAAATTGTGGAGAGCGGCCCCGCTGCCGAGGTGTACGACCGGCCGCAGCACGCATACACGCAGCAGCTGCTGGCCGCAATTCCGAGCGACGACCCGGCGCTCATCGCGGCGCGGGTCGGGTAGTGGCGGGGCTTATTTCTGTCTGGCCGTTTGCGCTGCACAGTCTGGTTTAAGCTCGTCTTCCAGACCCTGCGAACATCCTTTATCTATCGCCGTTCATACGGTGAGCGGAGATTAAGTCCCGCTTTTACATTTACCCACGCGTCGCCTTCGTCAATCTTACCCCAAGCTGTCCGGCGGCCGTCTTTTTTACCCCATGAAAAACCCCAAGACCCCGCTGCCCCCGCGCCGCTCGCGCGAAGGCCGCTCCCGCCGCTCCGGCCAGCATCAGCCAGGAAATTGTGTACCGGCAGTTTGCCGATAACCCCGGCAAGGTGCTGGCTTACCGCCAGCTTTCGCGCCGCCTCGGCATTACTACCAAAGACCAGCGCGAAGAGCTGTTTGCTCATCTCAAAACCCTGCGCAAAACCGGCCGCCTGGAGCTGCTTCAGAACGACGAATACCGCCTGGCCAACCCAACTGACCTGCAAGTAGCCGCCAGCGCTGCTAAGGGCCGGAAACCGGCTAAAAAAGTACCAGTTGCCGCCGTAGTGCCCGACGATGAGTTTGGGCAGGACCCTATTATTCACCGCCGCCGCTCGGCCGGCTTCGACCATCCCGGCGATGGCCCCGACCGGCGCCCGGTGCGCGATAGCAATACTGTTATTGGCACGGTCTCGCTGGCTACCCCGCGCTTTGCCTTTGTGGTGCGCGAGGATGGGCAGGGCGACGACATTCGGGTATTTACCGACCAGCTGCGCTACGCCTTGGATGGCGACCTGGTACGGGTGCGCCTGCGGGGCATGCGCGACGGCCGCCTCACCGGCGATGTAGTAGAAGTGCTCAAGCGCCAGCGCTCCGAAGTGGTAGGCCGCCTGCAAGTGCAGGGCTCCATTGGCTTCGTGAAGCCCGATAGCCGCAAGGCGTATTTCGACGTGATGGTGCCGCCCCAGGAGCTGCACGACTCGCGCAACGGCGATAAGGTGCTGGTGCGCATCACCGAGTTTCCGGAGCACGAGGGGCAGGGCCGTAACCCGGTCGGCACTATCATTCGCAACTTCGGCGCGGCCGGCCAGAACGAGGCTGAGATAAACGCCATCATGGCCGAGTTTGGCCTGCCCTTCGAGTTCCCAGCGGCGGTAGAAGAGGAAGCTGATGCTATTCCGACCGAAGTGACGCAGGAAGAAATTGCCCGGCGGCGCGACTTCCGCGCTATTACCACCTTTACCATTGACCCGGCCGACGCCAAGGACTTTGACGATGCCCTAAGCCTGCGCACGCTCGAAAACGGGCACTACGAAGTGGGCGTCCATATTGCCGATGTGACGCATTACGTACGGTTGGGTACGGAGCTGGAGCGCGAAGGCAAGAGCCGCGCTACCTCGGTGTACCTAGTAGACCGCGTGATTCCGATGCTGCCTGAAAACCTTTCGAATGGCCTTTGCTCGCTGCGGCCCAACGAGGACAAGCTGACCTTCTCGGCCGTGTTTGAGATTGACGAGAAGGGCAAGCTGCACGAGTCGTGGTTTGGCAAAACCGTCATTCACTCCGACCGCCGCTTCAGCTACGAGGAAGCCCAGGAGCGCATCGAAACCGGCGAGGGCGATTATGCTGAAGAAATCAACCTGCTCAACCGGCTGGCTAAAAAGCTTTCGGCCGAGCGCTTCCGCAAGGGCGCCATCAGCTTCGAAACCCAGGAAGTGAAGTTCAAGCTGGGTCCCGATGGCAAGCCCTCGGCGTGTACGTGAAGGAGCGCAAGGACGCGCACAAGCTTATCGAGGAGTTTATGCTGCTCGCCAACAAGCGCGTGGCCGAGTTCGTGTTTGGTCTCAAGAAAACCAAGCCGCGCTTCACCATGGTGTACCGCACCCACGACGCGCCCGACCCCGACCGCCTCGAAAACTTCTCGCTCTTCGCCCAGAAGTTTGGCTACAAGCTCAACCTGGCCAACCCCAAAAAAATCAGTACCGAGCTCAATAAGCTCAGCGAAGACGTGGTAGGTAAGCCCGAACAAAACGTAATTCAGGGCCTGGCCATTCGCTCCATGTCGAAGGCCATTTACACTACCGAGCCGCTGGGGCACTTCGGGTTGGCCTTTGCACACTACTCGCACTTCACCTCGCCCATCCGCCGCTACCCCGACATGATGGCCCACCGCCTGCTCGAGCACTACCTGGAAGGCGGCAAGAACGTGGCCGTCGAACCCGTGGAAGAAGAGTGCAAGCACTCCTCAGCCCGTGAGAAGCTAGCCGCCAATGCCGAGCGCGCCAGCATCAAGTACAAGCAGGTCGAGTACATCGGCACGCACATCGGCGAGCAGTTCAAGGGCGTGGTATCGGGCCTTACCGAGCGCGGCATCTACGTCGAGATTGAAGCCAATAAGTGCGAGGGCATGATTCGTATCTCCGATATTCCGGGCGATACCTGGGAGCTAGATAAAGAGAACTACCGCATCGTGGGCCGCGGCTCCAAGCGGATTATTCAGTTCGGCGACGAGCTGCAAGTTATCGTGACTTCGGCCAACCTGCTCGACCGCACCATCGATATGGAGCTGGTCGATAACCGGCCCGAAAGCGTGAAGCAGCGCGAGCGCGCCGAGCGCGAAGCCGGCCGCGGTGGCCGGGGCGCCCGCAACCGCGACGGCAACAGCAAAGGCGGTGGTTACAAAGGCGGCAAGGGCAGCGGCCGTGAGGGTAGCAGGCCCCGCCGATAGTTTTATATGTCATAGCGAGCGCGGCAATCGCGCCTGAACGAAGTCCATGTGAGCCGTTCAGGCGCGATTACTGCGCTCGCTATGACAAATATGTATAAACGACCTTTGCCCCGTGCAACCCGACCTCTCCTCTCTCCTGACTACAGCCCTGCGTCAGCTCGATTACGGCCAGCAGCCTGCCACGCTCTACGACCCCATTCGCTACATCATGAGCCTTGGCGGCAAGCGGCTGCGGCCCCTGCTCACGCTGCTCGGCGGTCAGCTTTTCACCGACGACCTGGCGCCGCTCGTGAAGCCGGCACTGGCAACCGAAGTCTTTCACAACTTCACGCTGCTTCACGACGACCTCATGGACCAGGCGCCGCTGCGGCGCGGTCAGCCGACTGTACACGAGAAGTGGAACCCCAACGTGGCTATTCTCTCGGGCGATGTGATGCTGGTGCGCGCCTACGAGCTGCTGTTTGAAAACGTACCGCTGCCGCTGCTGCCCCAGGTGCTGCGCCGCTTTTCCCAAACTGCCGCCGAGGTGTGCGAGGGCCAGCAGTGGGACATGAACTTTGAGACCGATACCAGCATTACCATTGCGCAGTATCTCGACATGATTCGGCTTAAAACGGCCGTGCTGCTGGGCTTCGCGCTGGAGCTGGGAGCTGTGCTGGCCGGTGCCGCGGCCGAAGATGCCGAGCACCTGCGGCAGTTCGGCACCGACATCGGCCTGGCTTTTCAGCTGCGCGACGACCTGCTCGATGTGTATGGCGACGCCGCGACCTTCGGCAAGCGCGTGGGCGGCGACATTATCTCTGATAAGAAAACCTTTCTGCTGCTGACGGCCCAGGCCCAGGCCAACGGGGCTCAGCAAGCCACGCTGGCGCGCTACCTCGGGCAGCCCCTGGCCGATACCGATGCCAAGGTGCGCACCGTGCGCGGCATCTACGACGAGCTCGGAATCCGCCCTCAGACCGAAGCCCTCATCAACGACTACTTCCAGGCTGCTTTGCAGCATTTGGAGCGCGTAGCGGCCCCCGCCGCGCGTAAGCAGCCCCTTCATCATCTCGCGCTCCAGCTCATGGACCGCGAAAGCTAAGAACCCGTGCTCAACCCCATTCTGATTCTTATCGGCCTCACGGTCGCCATCTCGGCCTACGCCTGGTCCAACGCCGACCTTATGCGGGCCTGGATTATGCAGCCCTACCTGATGGCCCGCTCCAGCGGGCAGTGGTATCGCCTGCTCACCTCCGGCTTCCTGCACGCCGACTGGCCGCATCTGTTTTTCAATATGTTTGCCTTCTACTCCTTCAGCCCCGTGGTGCTGGCTGCGCTGGCGCAGCGGTATGGCACGGGCGCGGGCTGGGCTTGTTTCTGCTCTTGTACCTGGGCGGCATTGTTGTGTCGGATGTGCCCACCTACTTTCAGCACCGCGACGACCGCGACTATCGCAGCCTCGGGGCGTCGGGCGGGGTAGCGTCGGTGCTGTTTGCCAGCATCCTGCTTTTTCCGGTGAATACCCACGGCGGCGGCATCATCATTTTCCCGATTCTGGTGCCCATTCAGCCCTTCCTGTTCGGCTTGCTCTACCTCGCTTATTCCTACTACATGGGTCGGCGGCGGGCCGATAACGTCAACCACGACGCGCACTTTTACGGGGCGCTCTTCGGGGTGCTTGTTATCATTGCACTGGTACCCGGCGTGCTCCCCGGTTTTTTTCAGCAAGTGACCGCTTATAGATTTTAAATAATTGATAATCAAGGAGTAATCTGGAAAAGATATCCATATGGGAGTCAGCCGCGTAGAAATCCCACATTCTTTCACCAAACGCCTTTCTTTCACATGAAATCCCTTCGTTCTTTTTCCGAGCGCCTGCCTTTGCTGGCCACTCTCTTGCTGCCACTGCTACTGCTTACCACCAGTTGCAACCGCTTCAATGCTAACGGCGGCCTCGCTCCCTGGGGCATCCTGTTACTTATTCTTGATATATTAGCTATTTTTAATGTGTTTGGTAAGTCCTGGGACATAGGTAAGAAAATAATCTGGGCTGCCATCATCTTCTTCTTCCCGTTCGGCGGGCTGCTCATCTACTACATCTTCGGTCGCAATAGCTAGGCTGCGACCCTATTCCATCAAAAAAGAGTCCCCTGCTTGTTAGCGGGGACTCTTTTTGTGTCTGGCGCATGGGCGACCGGCTGTGCTTCAGCCGCTATTTTCCGCCCAGCAGGTGGTTCTTTTCCAGCCGGGCTACATACTTCACCAGCTCGCCGGTATTGGTAATCTGCTTGGCCTGCCAGTGGCCATCGGGCTGCTTCAGCAGCTTTACCTCTACTACCATCGTGGTGTCGTAGCGCGGCTGCGTAAACTCCAGGCCAACCAATGCCTCGTCGCCTTTATCAGTCGAATACTTCACGCCCTTAAACTTGCTGTCGGGGCTGAACAAGTGACTCGCCAGGCCAAGAAAGGAGATACTGACCAGCCGCTTTGGTGCCGCTGCCTGCGCCGCTTCCAGCGAGCCGGTCGCTACGTAGCGCTGCACTTCCTTATGCGCTGCCTGAGCCAGCTGTGGCTTAAGCAGCCCCAGGCCGCCGCGCAGGGCCAGGCCGCCGCCCGGTACCAAGGCAGTCAGCAAGTTGCTTTGGCTGGTCACGTCGTCTACCAAATGACCCGTCAGCGCATCCACATCCACGTAGCGCTCGAAGGCAGCCAGGTCATGCGTTTGTGTCGCGTTCGCCGCCTGTATCAGCGCATATTCGGGGCCTTTGCGCAGGGCGTTGAAGTAGTAATAGCCACCCGCCACCAGGGCCAGCAGCGCTACGAACAGTAGCAGTCGCTTCATATAAACAAGAGTAGCCACTGGCTAAAGCCGGCACGTTGCCAGGCCAGCCAGGTGTGCTAGCTACTGCAAATTTACTTCGGCAGCTGCCGCCTTTGCCTGGCCTGCGTACAAAGTCCTTATGCAGTTTCCACCTTACCCAGGCACTCTTGCTGGTGCCGCTTTTCTCGAAGTACACGGCCATCGCGGGTGCCGGGGCTTACTGCCCGAAAACACGCTGCCGGCCTTTTTGCATGCCCTGGAGCTGGGAGTAGATGTGCTGGAGCTCGATGTGGTTATCTCGCACGACAACCAGGTAGTAGTCTCGCACGAGCCCTGGCTGTCGGCCAGCCTGGGTAGCGGCCCCGCCGGCGAAGCCATCGACCCGCGGCACCCGCAGCAATTCAATCTCTATAAGCTGCCTTATGCCACCATCCGGGAGTGCCGCGTGGGCGAGAAGCCGCACCCCGACTTTCCTTTTCAACAGCCGGTGCCTGCTTACCGGCCGCTGCTACGAGAGGTGTTTGAGGCAGTCGAGCTGGCCTGCCACCGCCTTCAGCGCCCTCCGGTTGGCTATTCTATTGAGGTAAAAAGTAGTCTGGCCGGAGACGATATTTTCCATCCGCGCCCGGCCACTTTCGTCGATTTAGTAGTGGCTGAGCTGGTCACGGCGCAGCTGCTCTCACGTACTACGCTGCTCAGTTTTGACCCGCGCGTGCTGCAGTACGCCCGGCAGGCGGCGCCCTTGCTTCGCCAGTGTCTGCTTGTCGAAAGGCCTGCTCCGTCTTTACCCGTTTGCCTCCAGCAGCTGGGCTTTATACCCGATACCCTTGGTCCCGATTTTACGCTCCTGTCTAAAGCAATGGTACATGAGCTGCGGCGCGCTTATGCGGGCCTGCGTCTGGTGCCCTGGACGGTAAACGACGTGTCTGACTTACGGCGTGTCGCTTCCTGGGGAGTAGATGGCATCACGACCGACTACCCCAACCGCTTGTTGCAGCTGTTGGGTAGGGTGTAGGTAATGCGTATGCTCGCGTTACAGTTGTGTGTAACGTAGGCTCATTCGTTACATGGTATTGACCTTCGGGTTTTGTAATACACACTTGCGTTACAGTGTTCGCGATTTCACGTTGCGCGCTTCGTACGAATTAGTGTAAGACAAATTTGGTTTACAAGATTACGAATTACATCTTTGCACTGTAACTCATCTAAGCTATACATTTCATGCCGCACCAGGGCGAAATACTGCAGGAAGCCATTAAAAACAGCGGTATTTCCATCACGCGTATCGTGGAAGAGCTTGGTATTACACGTCCGACAATCTATCGTAAGTTTAAGGATGATACACTTGACGCCAATTTTGTAAAGAATATTGGTCAAATTATCGGTCACGATTTTTCTCACGACTTTACGATTGCTGAACAATCTTCTTTGCCCTTTGTAACACCTGTTGTCCGATCCAGTGTTACAAATCATGTTACACAACGTGTAACGCCTGCGCAAACCCCCGATTCTGACCCTTCTAAGCAGCTTTTAGCTTTGCAAACGAAGTATATCGCCTTACTAGAGGCCTACAATGAGCTTTTGTTAAAAGTGTATGGTCCTAAGTAACAAAAATGTTTCACGTGGAACATTTTTGCCCGAACATGAATCACACTGTCGAAAACAGCACCCCTAAGCAATTATCAAGGGCCGGAAAAGGCCGGTAGCTGCTAGCTCAAGGCCAATGCCAGTTAAGCCAGCTGTAAAGCTGAAACGGCGAGGTGGCGCAGTACTTACTTCCTTCCCCCGAAAGAAAAGAAGCTTAAGCCAGCGGGGTGGCGCATCATCTCTGGCCGGCACCCCTACATATTTTTAAGCCATCAGCAGGCAGGTGTACGTAGCCAAGCTGTGGGCCAGCTAGCCCGCTCTTGGGAGGAGCAAGTGGCGCGAACGACGAGCCGAAAGCCAGCCAGGTCGGCTATCTACTGCGCGCACCAAGTCCACTACAGGAAAACAACCTCGGTTACGGTCTGGGCGCCAACTTCAGCGTTAAGCATTTCCAGTACCCGCGTTTTAGCCATGACGAGTTCGTGCTTGAGCGGAGCCGAGGTGAGGCGCACGAATAGCTTGCCTTTGCTCACATACACCTCCTTCGTTTTGAGGGCAACGGCCTTGCCCATCACGCGCTCCCAGCTGGCTACTACCGTTACCTCGTTGAGCTTGCCACCCAGGCGGTAGGCCCGCACTAAAGCCTCCAGGCCCTCCTTCAGCGGGATAATATCGGCCCGGCGTGCAGTGGGAGAGAGGCTGGGCTTTTTCACGAGCGGATAGTAAAATGAAGCGCAAAAATGCCCGATGACCAGGCGGTAATGTTACCTCAAAAGTACGCTCGCCAGTCTTCCGAAAGAGCTTTCCAATGCTACAAAGGCGCGACCTTGCCAGCCTGCACCCGGAAGCGCCGGACATCGTTGCTTACCCCTTCCAAAGCTTGGTCAGTGCGTTCCAGGTTGGTATCAGTCAGGAAGACCTGCCCGAAGGTCTGGTCAGCTACCAGCTGCAGCAGGCGGCCAATGCGCTTGTCGTCGAGCCGGTCAAAAATGTCGTCCAGCAGGAGAAGCGGCTTGGCCGGAGCTAAGCCGTTGGCCGGCTGGCGGGCAGCCAGCAGCTCAAACTGCGCCAGCTTCAGGGCGATGGCAAACGACTTTTGCTGGCCTTGCGAAGCATATGTTTTGACGGGCAGCTCATCCATCAAAAACACGAAGTCGTCGCGGTGCGGGCCTACCGTGCTGCGCTGCAGTGCCAGGTCACGCCGCTCGTTGGCTAAAAGCAGGTGGCGGAAATTCTGGCCTGGCAGCTGACTCTTATAGACCAGCGTAACGGCTTCGCGACTCTCCGCCAGTTGCTGGTAATGGTTTTGGAACACCGGAATAAACAGCGACAGGAACTCGGCCCGACGTTCCGACAGGCTTTCCCCCAACGGCGCCAGCTGGTCATCGAGGGCTTGCAGGTAGAGCGCATCAAACCCGTGGCTGCCGCTGCCCTGCTTGAGCGTGGCATTACGCTGCCGCAGCAAGCCATTATACTGAATAAGAAGCTCCAGAAAGTCGTGGTCGAGCTGCGACTGAAGACTATCGAAGTAGCGCCGGCGCTCCTCACTCCCCTGGCGAATCAGGTCAGTATCGTAGGGCGAAATGAGTACCGCCGGGTAGCGGCCAATGTGGTCGGCCAGCCGGTCATAAGGCTGCTTATCATGAGTAATGATTTTCTTCTGGCCCGCTCGCAGACTCACCTGAATTGTCTCAGTCTTTTCAACCAGGGCCGATGAAAACCGGCCTTTGACCACGAAGAAATCGGCTCCATGCTTAATCGCCTGGGCATCGGCTGCGGTGAAGGCACTCTTGGCCAGCGCCAGGTAATGGATGGCGTCGAGCAGGTTAGTTTTGCCACTGCCGTTGTCGCCGATAAAGCAGTTGATGCCGGGGCCGAATGCCAGGCTGGCTTCGTCGTAGTTTTTGAAAAACAGCAGGTGGAGCCAGTCAAGCGTCATTAGGTGCAGAGGAGTGAGAGTACGGTTGGTATTACGTAATTTCGCCCTCCCAACGCGAAATTATATACCCCGAATTATGGCGGAGTCGAAAGTAAAGGATGCCCCGAAGGCCGGCGCGAACGGTAGCAGCAACCAGACGCCGAAGGTAGCGGATGCTGCCACGGGCGTCGAGACCGTGCAGCAGCCGGCCGTAGAAGAATTACCTGACGCCCACAAAGGTGGCAACCCCGGCAATGAACCGGTAGCCACTTCACCTGACCAGTTAGAATTTTCTAAAGAGGTATATATAAATTGGTATGAGCAAATGCAGCTCATGCGTAAGTTTGAAGAGAAGGCCGGGCAGCTTTACGGTCAGCAAAAAATAAAGGGCTTCTGCCACCTCTACATTGGCCAGGAGGCGTGCGTAGCCGGCGCCGTGTCGGCCCTGGAAAAAGGCGATAAGTATATCACTGCCTACCGCGACCACGCCCACCCGCTGGCGCTGGGCACCTCGCCCAATGCCATCATGGCCGAGCTGTTTGCCAAGGCCACAGGCTGCTCGAAAGGCAAAGGCGGCTCGATGCACATGTTTGACAAGGAAGTTGGGTTCATGGGTGGCCACGGCATCGTGGGCGGCCAGATTCCGATGGGAGCCGGCATTGCCTTTGCCGAGAAGTATAACAAGACGGGTAAGCTTTGCATCTGCTACATGGGCGACGGCGCCGTGCGCCAGGGCGCGTTGCACGAAGCTTTCAACATGGCCATGCTCTGGAAGCTGCCCGTGATTTTCGTGGTGGAGAACAACGGCTATGCCATGGGCACTTCGGTGCAGCGTACCTCCAACGTGACCGACCTGCACATCATTGCCGAAGGCTACCAGATGCCCAACGAGCCGGTTAATGCCATGAACGTAGAAGACGTGCACAACGCCGTAGCCCGCGCCGCCGCCCGGGCCCGCAGTGGCGAAGGCCCCACTTTCCTCGAGTTTAAGACCTACCGCTACAAGGGCCACTCTATGAGCGACCCCGCCAAGTACCGTACCAAGGAAGAAGTGGAAGAATATCGCCACCGCGATACCATTGAGGCCGTGCGCCACACCATTCTGACCCACCAGTTTGCTACCGAAGAGGAGCTGGCTGCCATCGACGAGCGCATCAAGGCTCAGGTGCAGGAATCGGTAGAGTTTGCCGAAAACTCGCCGTACCCGGATGCTGCCGAGCTTTACCACGACGTGTACGTGCAGGCCGACTATCCGTATATTCACGATTAAGTTTCACTTTTCACCCCGGCCCCTTGCCTTTGTGGCCGGGTGGCCCCGCGGCGCGGCTTGGTTCAAGAGCTCTGCCGCCGAGCTACCTCTTCTAATGTCTAAGATTCCTTACACCGGCAAAACGCCGGGTGCCCGCCAGCCCACTCGCCCCGTGTCGTCCGACCCGCTGGCTCCGGCCGAAGAAAGCTACGTGACCCAAAATCCGTTGCTCGAAGACCCCGATGCGCTTGCCGCTCGCCTGGCCGAGTCGGAAGATTTCGTACGCCGCAACCGCAACTTGCTGCTGGGGATTCTGGTAGTAGTGGTGGCCGCCATAGCCGGCGCATTTGGCTACAACTACTGGCGCACCGAGCAAAACACGCAGGCCCAGAATGCCATGTTCAAGGC
Organism: Hymenobacter sp. BRD67; assembly: GCF_013256425.1. Classification (GTDB taxonomy): domain Bacteria; phylum Bacteroidota; class Bacteroidia; order Cytophagales; family Hymenobacteraceae; genus Hymenobacter. Next base: position 3,794,820 of record NZ_CP053904.1, on the reverse strand, counting down.
GGTGGATTATTGGGAAGCCGATTCGCTGGGCAAAGCCACCAAGGGCGACGGCAAGCATCCGGGCCTCGATAAGGTAGCCACGGAGTACAGCGGCACCAAAGCCGGCAACCTGGCCAACTTCTACGCGGGCGTGGCCGCCCTGAAGCAGGGTAAGTTTCAGGATGCCTACAATTACCTCGACAAGTTTAGCTCAGATGATTACCTGGTGCAGTCGCGGGCATATGCGCTCATGGGCGACGCCAAGCTGGAGCTGAATCAGCCTAAGGACGCGGCCGAGCTGTATGCCAAAGCGGCCGACCACAACCCGAATGAGCAGTTTTCGCCCGGCTACGTGCTGAAGCAAGGCATTGCCCTCGAAACGGCCAAAGACAACGCCGGGGCAGCCAAAGCCTACGACCGTATCATTAACGACTACGCGACATCGCCCGAAGCAGCCGAAGCCCGCCAGCGCAAAGCAGCGGTCGGCCAATAGGCTATTAAGCCAGGCTTAGCTACGCACAACGGCGCTTTCCTGCAACGGGGAGCGCCGTTGTTGTTTACTAAAGCCGAATCGGCTACTAACACACACGCAACGCACCAAATCAACTCTGCCCAGGCTGGGGCAGTCCGCATTACCTGCATACTCTGCGCTTTATGGCAACTTCTCTCCAAAACCTCAGCACTTACGACAGTTCTGGGTTCATCAACATCAGCGAAAAGCGCTTTGGCCTGGTTGTGGCCGAGTGGAACCGGGAGCTGACCGATACGCTCAGCACTGGTGCCTACGAAACCCTGCTCAAGCACGGGGCTAAGCCCGAGAATATATTCCGTAATGTCGTTCCCGGCAGCTTCGAGCTCACGCTGGGGGCGCAGCTGCTGGCCCAGCACGAGGAGATGGATGCCGTTATCTGCCTCGGCGTCGTGATTAAGGGCGATACCAAGCACGACGACTATATCTGCCACGCAGTGGCGCAGGGCCTTACTACAGTGGGGCTAAAATATAACAAACCCGTAATATTTGGCCTCGTAACCACCAATACGCTTGAGCAGGCCTGGGACCGCGCGGGCGGACGGCACGGCAACAAGGGCGTAGAAGCCGCCGTGGCCGCTATTCAGATGCTGGGCTTCTAGGCCGAAAAGCCCCTTGGCGAAGCAAAGCCGCTGAAACTAATTACCTTTGCACCACCAGCCGAAAAGAAGCCGGCAACCGCGACAAGCAAACGCTTGGATTGATGCTAAACTTTTTGGGGCTGCGAGGCGTTGGCCTGCCAGGCCAGCTTAATTGGTGTAACTATCTACTATTCTTTTACCTGCTTTTCGATGACCGAGGAAAACCTCCGCTACTCGCGGGAAGACCTGGCTGAGTTTGACCAGATTATTCAGGAAAAGCTCACCGCAGCCCGCAAAGAGCTTTCTTTTATTAAAGAAACCTTGACTCGTAATAATGAGTCGGGCACCGATACGACGGCCGCCTCCCTGAAAGTGCTGGAAGATGGTGCCGAAACGGCCGAAAAAGAAAGCCTCAATCAGCTGGCCTCGCGCCAGATGAAATTTATTCAGCAGCTCGAGAATGCGCAGCTGCGTATTAAAAATGGAACCTACGGCGTGTGCATCGGCACCGGCAAGCTCATTCCGAAAGAGCGCCTGCGGGCCGTGCCGCACACCCAGCACTCGATAGAGGCGAAGCTGGCCCGGCGCGACTAAGCACGGCAGTCGATTACTACCCGGACCCGTACCCAGCGCCTCGGCGGCGGGTGTACGGGTCCGGGCTTTTTTTACCAACTGCCGGCGGTTCGCCGCCCGGGCAGCCAGTAGTACTCACCAGCGCCGGCGGCGCGGGACTATAAGCCAGCAACCAGATAACCTATAAATTCACATGGGCAAGCAACATTTTTCGGAGGATAAGCCAGGCCGGCGCGGCGCGGCTGGTGGCACAGGGCGGCCCGGTAGCGACTCGCGAGGGGCCAATTCGCCCCGTAGCAGCGGTGGCTACAAAGGCAGCCGCCCCGATGGGCGCGGCGAAGGCTATTCGCCTTCCCGGCCCACGTTTGGGCAGGGCGGTGGTAACAGGGCCGGCGGTCGTCCCGGTGGCAGTGGCGGCTTCAGCAAGCCGGGCTTTGGCGATAAGCGCAACTTTGGCAGCGGCGACCGCCCGAGCGCGGTGGCTTTGGTGAGAAGCGCAGCTTCGGTGGAAGTGACCGTCCCGAGCGCGGCGGCTTTGGCGAAAAGCGGAGTTTTGGCGGAGGCGACCGGCCAGCCCGCGGTGGGTACGGTGAAAAGCGCAGCTTTGGCGGCGACCGCCCCAGCTATGGTGACAAGCGCAGCTTTGGTAGCAGCGACCGCGAGGCGCGACCAGCTCGCAGCTTCGATAAAAGTGGCGAAGGCAATGAGCGCCGGGGTAGCGAGGAGCGCAGCGAGCGGCCGGCCTACCCACCCAAGCCCATCTGGCAAGGCCAGCCCGTGCGCTACGAGGGCCTGCCCACGGTGCCGCGTGGCACCAAAGGCGAGCGTAACCGCAAGTTTATAAAAACCAACCCTGACGGCACCCCGCTGGAGGGTGGGGCACCGGCCGATGCGCGCCCGGCCTACACGGGCCGCGACGAGCGTCGCTCCTTCGAGGAGGGTGGCGCAGGCAACCGCCCCCGGCCCGAAGGCGGCAGCTTTGAGCGCCGCGACGAGCGGCCGGCCCGCCGAGAGTTTGGTAGCCGGCCCGGTGGCGAGGAGCGCCGCGGGAGCTTTGGCGACCGGCGGCCGGCCGGCAGTGAGGGCGGCGAGCGCCGCTCCTTTGGCAACCGGGAAGGCCGTCCTTCGGAGGGCGGGCGCGAGGAGCGCCGCAGCAGCTACGGCAACGACCGGGGCCCTGGCCGCGAGCGTACCGAAGGCGCCTTTGGCAAGCCGCGCAGCTACGGCGAGCGCCCCAGCAACACCAGCAGCGGCACCTTCCGCGAGCGCCGCGAGGCCCTGCGAGCTGCCGAGAGCGGCCCGCGCTCCAGCACTGGCTACGGCCGGGCTGATAAGCCGAAGTTTGGCGAAAAGCCGGGCGAAGCGCCCGACTACAAAAACCTCAAGCACTACGAGCAGGACAAGACGCGCGGCAACAAGCGCCGCCTCAACGAGGAAGACTTCGGTAATGAAGAGCTTAGACTTAATCGCTATATAGCAAACGCGGGCATTTGCTCGCGCCGCGAGGCCGATGCGCTGATTGCCGCCGGTGAAATCCGTGTCAATGGGGAGGTTATTACCGAAATGGGCTACAAAGTGCAGCCCACCGACACGGTCCAGTACGGCAAAACCAACCTCAACCGCGAGAAGCTTGTGTATGTGCTGCTGAACAAGCCCAAGGACTTCATCACGACCACCGACGACCCCGAGGGCCGCAAGACGGTGATGTCGCTGGTAGCTACGGCTTCGAAGGAGCGTATCTTTCCGGTGGGGCGCCTCGACCGCAATACCACGGGCCTACTGCTTTTCACCAACGATGGCGAAGTGGCCCAAAAGCTTTCGCATCCGTCGCACAAGAACAAGAAAATCTACCAGGCTGAGCTGGATAAGCCCCTCACGGCCGAGCATCTGGCTGAAATAACGGCCGGCGTGGAGCTGGAAGATGGCAAAGCCGAAGTAGACGACGTAGCCGTGGTGGCCGGCAATCCGCATTTTGTGGGCATTGAGCTGCACATCGGCCGCAACCGCATTGTGCGCCGCATCTTTGAGCATCTCGGCTACGATGTGGTAGCGCTGGACCGGGTGCAGTACGCCGGCCTCACCAAGAAAGACCTGCCCCGCGGCAAATGGCGCTTTTTGAGTGAGCAGGAGGTTATTCGCCTGAAATACTTTATGTAACGAAGTACTGGCTGGTAAGCCGGCCGGAAGTTCAGAATTGCTGAGCATCCGGCCGGCTTACCAGCCAGCCGTTTTACGGGCACACTATGACCAGCCTTGCGCTCGACCTTGGTAATACAGCCTTGAAGTACGGCGTATTTGGGCCTGAGGGCCTGCGCGAAAGCGGCGCGCTGGCCGCCCCGCACCAGCTGCGGGCGTTGTGGCAGCTGCACCAGCCAGCGCACGCCATTCTGGCGTCGGTGGCCGATGAAGCTACTACGCAGCCTTGGCTGGCCGAGCTGGCAGCGGCCGACGGGCTGGGGCGCACGCTGCCCTTTCGGCCGGGCTTTACGCCGGTGCCGCTGCGCAATGCTTACGCTACGCCCGAGACGCTGGGAGCCGACCGGCTGGCGGCGGCGGTAGGGGCGGCCAGCCTGCGGCCGGGCCAGGATACGCTGCTCCTTGACGCGGGCACGGCGCTCAAGCTGGACCTGGTAACTGCCGACGGCACGTACCAGGGCGGCAGCATCGGGCCGGGCCTACGCATGCGCTTGCAGGCCCTGCACACCTTTACGGGCCGGCTGCCCTTGCTCGAATTGCCCGGCCCGACGGAGGCAGTGCAACTAATCGGCAACTCCACGGCCTCTTGCTTGCTGAGTGGCGTGCTGCGCGGTACCGCCGCCGAGGTGCGTGGGCTGGTAGCTGACTACCGTCGGCGGTACCCCCGGTTGGGAATACTACTGACGGGCGGCGACGCGCCGTACCTTTCGGCAGCGCTCTCCGCGTCGGCTGGCTGTATCTTTGCCGTGCCAGAACTGGTGCTGCTGGGCCTGGATAAGATTTTACGCTATAATGTTGACAACTAAAAAACTATCCGGGGCCCTGCTGACGGCCGCTGCCACCCTGTTTGCCGGTTCGGCACTGGGGCAAGGGCTGGGCAATTCGCCGTACTCGCGCTTTGGCCTGGGCGATAACACGGGCAACTACGGCGGCGTGCGGCAGCTGGGTATGGGCGGCACGGGCCTGGCTGCGCCCAATACAGTCAACGTCAATGACTTGAACCCCGCCCTGCTTACCTACACTACCCGCACCACCTGGGAAGCGGCTTTTAACGGACAAGTGCAAACCGTGCGCAACGCTACCTCGACTAACCGGGTTGGCTCGGGCACCGTTGGTTATCTGGCGCTGGCAGTGCCCCTAAACAAGCGCTGGGCCGCCTCTGCCGGCCTCAAGCCCTACAGCTCGGTTGACTACGAGGCGACCCAGCTGGTGCCCGTGAATGGCGACCCTACTTCGCGCGGCTATGCAAAATACACAGGCAGCGGCGGGCTGTCGCAAGCCTACCTTGCCAGCGGCCTGCACGTACTGCGCGACCTTAACCTGGGCGGCAGTGCGGCCTATTTGTTTGGCACTGTCAACCAGGGCCAGGGACTGGCTATTATTGCGCCGAATATCACCACCCAGCAGCTGGTAGTAGCCAATGAGGAGCTGCGCTATTCCGACTTTCTGTTTCGGGCATCGGCGCACTACCGCCATCAGCTAAACAAAGACCTGACCGTAAACTTGGCGGCGGAACAAACCTTTCAGACCAACCTGAAAACGCATCGTCTGCGCACCACCGAGCAGCAGGATGCCAATGGCGCGGTAATCAACAATACCGTGCAGCTCTCCGACGATACCGGCAACTCAACCTTACCCGCACTCTCGCAGGTAGGCCTGACCGTGGACAACGGCCGTAACTGGACGGCTAGTGTCGATGGCTCGTATCAGCAGTGGTCGAGGTACCAGCCGTATAGTCTCCTCTCTAGCCAAAAGCTGAGCAATACTTGGCGGGTTGGCGCCGGCGGCGAATTTACCCCCGACCCTGGCTCGGTAGAGCACTACTTTCAGCGCGTAACCTACCGCGTCGGGCTGAGCGTGGCGCAGATGCCTTATGCACCGCTGGGCACCCGTCTCTACGACCGGGCCGTGCACTGGGGCTTCTCGTTCCCGCTGCCCACAGCTACCCCCTGGAATCGACCACGATGAGCGTGGCCTTTATTTATGGCATACGCGGCAACACCCGCTATCTCTACGGGAGCGGAGGCGAAAGCAATGTGCAGGAAAACTACCTGCGGGTGCAGGTAGGTGCCACCCTCAGCAACCGCTGGTTTATCAAGCGGCGGCTGCAATAGCGGTGGGCGTGGGGTGTTTAAAGCCAAGGCCGGCCCTGGGAGCCAGCCTGCTGCTGGCCAGCGCGGTGCTGGCCGGCTGCCAGCAAAAGGATGCCGGGGTAAAGCACATTGCCTACACCGGCCCACTGCTGGAAACCAATAACGTTGTCACGCTGCTCAGCGACTCGGCCCGGCTGCATATCCGGCTTACGGCTCCGCTGGAGCAAAGATTTGAAAATAGCGATATTCTTTATCCCAAAGGCGTTTCGGTTACGTTCTACGACAAGCCGGGTAAACTGGTAATTAATACGCTGAATGCCAGGTGGGGGAAGTTTGACAATGCCAAGCAGCTCTATATCATGCGCGGCGCCGTGCAGGTAGCCAACGTGCCGCAGCAGCAAACTCTTCATACCGAAGAGCTGTTTTATAATCGGGCGCAGCAAAAAATATATACCGACAGCGCTATGTTTGTCCGGGTGCAGACGCCCACTGAGGTGCTTACCGGCTACGGCCTCACGGCCAACCAGGATTTTTCGCGCTACGGCATTCACCGGCCCGTTGGTACGTTTACCCTCGACCAGGCCCAGACGTTGGGCAAGTAAGCCAGGTAGCTTTAAAGGCGCAAAACGAGTTATAGCGCCGGCCGCCGGAGCGTTGCTTTGCGCGCTGCCAGACGATTAAATCAGCTATGAAATTCGATAAGTCTCTGCTACGCACCATCCTTTTTGCCCTGGGCGTGGTGTCGTTCGTAATCGGGGTGTACCAAACGGTGCTGCAAAGCGACCTGGGCCGTAATTACTGGATATTTATGGTGTCGCTGGCGTGCTGGCTGCCCCTCAACTACTGGCGGCAGCAGGATGCCCGCAAGGCCAAAGAAGCCGAAGTAGCCCGGCAGGTGGCCGAGCTAAACAAGCCCGCCAAAAAAAATAAGAAGCGCCGCTAAGGCCGGGCAGGCTGGTTTGGGCGGTGTTGGCGGGCCAGCTACTTGATAGTTCGGGCGATTCGTGGTTATTTTGCGCCTCTTTTTGGCTCCGTGCCACCGCATTAGAATTTAGTAATGGCTTTAATTAACACGATTCGGGAAAAGTCGGGGGTGGCCGTGGGCGCCGTCGCCGTCGGGATGCTGCTCTTTATAGTGGGCGGCGACCTGGTAGGAGGGAAGAACCGCCTCTTCGGCCGCGATGGGAACGTAGTGGGCGAGGTAAACGGCAGCAAGATTGAGCTGCCCGAGTTTACGGCCGCCCTGGAGCAAGCCAAGCAAAACTTTGCCAACCAGCAGGGCCGCCAGCCCGACGAGCAGGCGCTCGGCTTCCTGCGCGACCAGACCTGGAACCAGCTGCTGTATCGGCGCGCTTTCCAGCCCCAAATTGAGAAGCTGGGCCTGGGTGTAGGCGACGATGAGATGGTAGACATGGTGCAGGGCGACAACCCGAACCCGGCCATCAAGCAAGCGTTTACCGACCCCAAAACCGGGCAGTTTGACAAAGCCCGGCTGGTAGATTACCTGCGCAACCTCGACAAGCTGCCCCCCGAAGCCCAGGCGGCTTACCACAACTTCGAAGCCAGCCTGCGCGAGTTCGACCGGCCCGTGAACAAGTACAACGCCCTGCTCAAAAACTCGGTGTACGTGACCACGGCCGAGGCCCGGCTGTTTGACCAGAGCCAGAACGCGAAGACGAATTTCCGCTACCTGTTTGTGCCTTACACCAGCGTGTCGGACTCGGCCTTCAAGCCCACCGATGCACAGCTGCAAGACTACCTCGACCGCCACAAGGGCCGCTATAAGGTAGAAGATGGCCGCAGCATCGAGTACATCGTGGTGCCCGAAACAGCTACCAAGGAAGACAGTGCCGCCCTGCGCCAGAGCGTAGCCGGCCTGGCTCAGCAGTTCCGTACCGCGCCCAACGACTCGCTGTTTGTGCGCTCCAACTCCGACCAGCCCTACAACCACGCCTATCTCTCGCCAGCCGACCTGCCCGAGAAGCTGCGCCAGCAGCTGCCCCTTAAAGTAGGTGAGGTGTACGGCCCTTATGTTGAGAATAACTCACTGGCTATCTATAAGGTGACGGGTGCCAAGGCCGGGGCCAAGCCCGCCGCCCGCGCCAGCCATATCCTCATCAAGCCCGCCGGCACCACGCCCGAGGCCAAAGCGGCTGCCAAAGCCAAAGCGCAGGATGTTCTCAATAAAATAAAAGCCGGTGCCGACTTTGCTACGATGGCCCGGCAGTTTGGCACCGATGGTACCAAGGACCAGGGCGGCGACCTGGGCTGGTTTGACGAGGGCCGCATGGTGCCGGCTTTCAGCAAGGCGGTATTTGCGGCCAGCGGCCCCGGCCTGCTGCCCAACCTGGTGGAAACCAGCTTTGGTTACCACATTGTGAAGGTGACAGCTCCGAAAACCAACCAGACTTACCAGGTAGCTGCCGTGGTGAAAAACGTGCAGCCCAGCGATGCTACCCGCGAAGCCGCCTACAACAAGGCCGAGCAGCTGCAAGCTGGCGCCAGCAGCCTGGAGGCCTTCCGGGCTCTGCCCACCAAAGACAAGACCCTGCAAAAGCAGGAAGCCAAGTTTATACCCCGTGACGCGCCATCGGTGAATAACCTGCCGGGCTCGCGCGAGATTGTGCGCTGGGCATTCGGCTTCAACCCCGATGGCGGCTCCGAAACGAAAGTGGGTGATGTGCGCAAGTTTGACATCGGCGACCAGCACATCATCGCGGCCGTTACGGATGCGCGCAGCAAAGGCACCGCTACTATCGAAAGCATTCGCCCCGAGCTAACCGCCGCTGTGCGTAATGAGTTGAAGGCCAAGCAAATCATCAGCAAGCTGCAAGGCAAAGCCGGTTCGCTCGAAGACCTGGCAAAGGCCGCCGGCAACGGGGCCGTAGTGCAAAATGCCGAAGGGGTATCGCTCAACCAGGGCACCATTCCGAATGTGGGCTTCGAGCCCGAGGCCGTGGGCCGCGCCTTCTCGCTGAAGCCGGGCCAGAAATCAGCGCCCATTCAAGGCGAGCAGGGCGTGCTGGTAGTAGAGTCTACCGGCGTGTACCCCGCCACGCCCAGCGACCTGAAGACGGTGCGCCTGCAGCTGGCGCAGCAGCGTCAGCAGCGCCAGGATGGCCTCATCTACGAAGCCATCAAGGGCCAGGCCAAGGTGAAGGACAATCGTTCGAAGTTCTTCTAAGCCGCCGCGCCCGCCGAAGTGCCAAGGGGCTGTACCTTCGGGTGCAGCCCCTTCTTGTTAGGGCAGTGGCTGTGGTGGGCGGCGCGGGTGCGACTCGTGGCCGGGCCATTGAACAAACCAACTGGGCCAGGGCGTTGCCAGGTTATGAAAATCGTGTTTCGTATGCGCTATTCTTTATTGCTGCTGGCAGCTGGGGGGCTGGCCCTGCCGCTGCACGCTCAGCCTACGCAAAGCGGCCCGCCCCGGCAGGGCGCCTGGGCCCCGATTGACGCGCCCACCCTGGCCCGCGACTACGCCCGACGCGGCGAATATGAGAAGGCCGCCTTTCTGTTTGAAAAACTCAAAAGCGACGACCAGACAACGCCCGCAGTGCTGCCCGACTACGTAGCCACTCTGCAAGCGCTAAAACGCTATAAAGACGCCGAAAAGCTGCTAAAGCGTGCCAGCAAGCAGCACCCCGATGAGGGCAGCTACGCCGTGACGCTGGGCGCGGTCTATGCCGCTGCCGGCGACCAGCCCGCAGCCGATAAGCAGTACCAGCGCGTTGTGGGCCAGCTTACGCCGGCGCAGGTAGAGCCGGTAGCCGCCGAGTTTCAGAAGCGTAGCCTGCCGGCCTGGGCCGAGCGCACTTACCTGCGCGGCCGCGAGCTGGCCAAAAACAACACCGAGTACGCCCCGCAGCTCATCCAGCTTTATACCCAGAGCCAGGAGCAGGACAAGCTGCTGGCCGAAACCCTGCACCTGGTGGAGCGCGACCCGCAGCAGCTGCCCTTTGTGCGGAATATGCTGCAAAACGCGCTGCATGAGGAAAAGGACTTCGATACGCTCGAAAAAATATTGGTAAGCAAGGTGCAGGCCCAGCCCGATGTGAGCGCCTACAGCGAGCTGCTGCTGTGGCTGCAGGTGCAGCGCCACGACTTTGCGGGGGCCCTGGTGCAGGTGCGCGCCCTCGACCGCCGCACCAATGCCCAGGGCAGCCGGGTACTGAGCCTGGCTGGCATTGCGCAGCGCAACCGCGACTATGCCACCGCCATTGCGGCCTGCGAGTATGTGGTGCGCGAGTACCGCACCGGCCCCAACTATAGCATTGCCCGGCAACTGCTGCTCCAAACCCGCGAAGCCCAGGTGCGCGATACCTATCCCGTGGACCAGGCGCAGGTGCGCGCCCTGGCCGCCGACTACTCGGCCCTGCTAACCGAGCTGGGCCACACGCCCGATGCGGCCCCGGTGATGCGCCAGCTGGCCAACCTCTACGCCTTTCAACTCGACGATAAGCCGAAGGCAATGAGCTTATTACAGGAAATAATCGAGATGCCCCGTGCCTCGGTCGATGAGGTAGATGAGGCTAAAACCACGCTCGGCGACTTGTACCTGCTGAAAGGGGAGCCCTGGGAGGCTACTTTGCTCTATTCGCAAGTCGAAAAGGCCCACCCCGAAGCGCCATTGGGCTACGAAGCCAAGCTGCGCAATGCCCGGCTGAGCTATTTTGCCGGCGATTTTAAGCTGGCCCAAAGCCACCTCGATATTCTGAAGGAAGCCACCACCCGCGAAATCGCCAACGACGCGATGCAACTCTCACTGCTCATCCAGGAAAGCACGGCCGTAGATACCCTGGGCCTGGCTCTAAAAGACTACGCCGCGGTCGAAGAGCTGGTATTTCAGAATAAGATTCCGCAGGCAGAGGCGGGCCTCGATGCGCTGCTGCGTAAGTACCCCGGCCACGCGCTCACCGACGATGCCCTGTTTTTGAAAGCCAGGCTCCAGCGCCGCACCGGCGACTACGCCGCCGCAGTCACTACCCTCGGCCAGATTACAGCCAACCCGAAATACGACGTACTGAGCGACGACGCCCTGTTTCTGACCGCCGAAATCCTGGACGAAAACCTCAACGATAAGCCCAAGGCCCAGGCGCTCTACCAGCAGCTGCTAACCAAGTACCCCGGCAGTATCTACGTGGCCGAAGCCCGCAAACGCTTCCGGCGGCTGCGCGGCGACGCCGTGCAATAGGAATTGTTTACGACAGTAAAAATAGAAATTAATATATAATAAAAAATGGATGTATCTGAAAGAGCGAGTTTATAACGTTTGCTGAACGTTCGTTTAAGAAACGTGACAAGCGCAACTAATAAGACCGACTTTAATAAGCTATACCTTGCTAGACGCTATATAACATGTTACTTAACATGTTATCTGCTCAAGCTTTATAATTTAGCGTGTCTAGCGTCCAAAAATCACTTTAGGAGCTTACTTGCTAGCTTATGAAGTCTTCCTGCGCAAAAGCTTCCTTTATCATCAAGCACTTACTCGTGGCGCTTGGCGTAGTAGTCGGAGCCTGTGGAACTGATACACCGCCTGCTAATCACACTTCTCTAGCTGCTGCTGCCCCTACTAAGTCAACGCTCGCGAATGCCTCTTTTGCGGCTATTTTAGTGCAGACAGGCTTAGTAGCTCCCCAGCACCGAGCCTGGGTACGCTTTTGTGATACGACGCGCTTAGAAGCCTATCACTTGCCTCAGACACCCATCGCCGTCCGAAGCTGGTTAGCAGACTACTACACGCGGCTCGCCGACGGCGAAACCTTGCGACCAGACTCCCTACGCTTCGGCACCCGTCATCCAGCGCCGCCAGGCATGGTAGTTAGCCGTCCGCTACTTCGGCTAACGAGCGCCGCCGCGATGCAGCGTAGTCGACAGCAAACGCAGCACTTCCTCGCGCAACTGAAGCAGGCCGGACTGTTGAGCACCGCCGAATACCAGTACTTGCTGCCCTTAGCAGCAGGAGGGGAATTTTATGACCGCACCGCCTTACTACTCCGAGCGGATGAATGGTGGCGGCAACACCAACGCGAGCCGCACCCAGTGGTGGACACGGTACTACAACAAATCGGCCTGCTGAGCCCGGCGGCTGCCCAGCAACTGCGCCACCGTTGGACTGACCGGTGGGTAGTTGACCCCCTCGACGCCTTGTCGGCGGTGGCTGGGGCCCGCATCTTTTCGCGACGGGACTACCCTGCTGCGTTGGGTCCCTACCTAGCGCAACTGCACCACGACGTAGCGGCTTTGCTCCCAAGGTTCGCTTTCACGCATTTTCAGTACGAAGTGGTGCCAGCTAGCCAGTCAGCTAGTAGCGACCCCTCCCAGCCGCCAGCGGTACTCGTCCGGTTCCAGGTAGGGAAGCAGGCTTACACCCAGCGTAGTGACTTGCAAATGGACACTGGGCAACCGGGGGCACCTTGGGCTCGCCTAGCTACCCGCTACGAGCTCCCCGCTGAACAGTTTTACCAACTATTTAACCGGGTGTTGACCGACCAGCGCTCGCCTTACCGGCTAGCTTACCTGCCCTCTGCCGAAGCGGAGGGTACCCAGAACGTACGTGGGCGCTTTGGCTTAGTACGGCTCACGACGGCGCAATTTCAGGCGTTGGATACGCTGCCTGCAACTCCTCTCGGGCATCGGCCGCCCAGGACTTTCGGCTCTTACCAACCGATTCCATCACGGCGGCTATCCACACCTTTACCGCCTTGGGCTTTTTTCAACACTTATCGTCCCAACAGCGAGAAGTAGCCGCCCAGCGTGCTCAACAAACGCATTATCTCTTCCGAGAAGACATTTTGAAGTACTACCCAGGCAGCGTAGGCACCTACGAGGGCTGGCCACGCTACCCTACCTGGTCCTACACGCGGCTTGTGCACTTGCTAGCGCGGCTCTCGCAGGGGCACTTCGTGCCTCATCACGTAACCGACAACTGTCAACAGACAGATGGGGAGTTGCGATTTAAGGTGGGTCAGCGCTGGTACCAAACGCTCTTGCACCAAGCAAACGATTCGCCAGACCCGCGCCTCTTCCAACTCGTGCAGCGCGCCCTACACGAAGCAGGCAGTAGTGGCAAAATTTACCAAGTCCGGGGCGATTTAGGGCAGTCGCCCAGCGGCTTGGCCGCAGGCTATGTCTTTCTGCTGCCAGCAGCTGCCCAGCGGATTCGGTCCCAAGCCCTACTTACACTTAACGACCCGACCTTATCTGTGGCCCAGCAAATTGCCCAAGAAGAGGCTAACGGCACCCTCTAGCAGTACATGCTAGCAAAAAACTATGGTTCATAGCTCTCCCACCAGCAAAATTTTTGCAAGATATTGAGCCGGTTATTTTCCTTTTTGTTTCTTAGAATAGTTGATTAACATGAACTGTGTTGAACAGCCGAGCTTTAAGCGAGAGAGCTACTAAAATCAGCTTGGTAAGGCACGCCTGATTTGATGATGGCGAAAGCTTGCTTCAAAAGCTTGTTGCACACGGCAATCAGCGCTAATTTCTTGTTCTTGCCCTTGGCCACGAGTCGGTCAAAGAGGGCCGCGCAGGCTGCGTTCGTTTTTTTGGCTGAGAAGCTGCACATAAACAGTTTACCTCGAATCAAGCCGCCGCCCATTTTCGTGATGCGCATCCTGCCGCGAATGCTGGTGCCAGAAGTGTGCTCGCGGGGCGACAAACCGGCCATCGCAATGAGCTGTCGATAGTTATCCAGGCGGGTAAAGCCTCCGGCAAAGAGCAGCAGCATGCCCGCTGTCTTGCGCCCAATGCCGGGAATGGAGCAGAGTAACGCCATTTCGGCGGCAAAGCGTTGTTCTAGCAGGGCCAGCAGTTCGGCCTCGACCGCCGCTACTTGTTGGGTTAGGGCCTTGAACGTCTGTTGCAAGCGTTTCAGCGCCAGCTTGCTAATGATTGGTTGTTGCTGAAGGGCTTCCAATGCGTTGCCCACCATGACTTTTTGTTTCAGTAGCTGCTCGTTCACTTGTTCGAGTTGCCGACACTCAACTAGTACTGTTTCGTCCGGCTGCCAAACTTTGAGCGGCTGCTGCTGGCCATAGCGCAGCAGCCACTGCGCATCTTTGCGGTCACTTTTGCCTTTACTCAAGTGCATCTGAATGAAGCGCTTGATGACGAGCGGATTCAGGACCGCTACCTGGCCACCCTGCTCATGCAAGTAATAGGCTAAGGCCAAATTGTAGGTACCCGTGGCTTCCATCACAAACTGGCAATGAGCGCCGCAAGCCTTCACTAGCTGCTGAAAGCCGGCTTTGCTATTGCTGACTTCCAGGTGCTGGGCCTGGTCGTTAACCTGGTAACAGACGGCCAGCGTGGCCTTGCTCACGTCGATGCCGACAACCGGCAGGTGGTTCATATCCATAACGAGGTGGGGTGAAGAAGAAGAAAACGCGTAAAAAGGACTTCCAGGGAATCTTTTGCTATCCTGATACAGGCTCTCGGGCCTCATGGAACTGTTCAAAGTAGCCCTAGAAAAGGACGGGGATTGTCATGTTAAACGGGCTCTAGTGCCCCATAACAGTGGAATCTTATTCCGTCCCTTTCCTTCTTGTTCAACCAAGTTACAGGCCGTGCCTGAACATAGGATAGAAGCTGTTTAGGAAGTAGGCTGGAAACAAAAAAGACTCCCACGGCGGAGAGAAATTTGGGGTGCGACCCAACCAAGTTTCTTACGCCTGCCCGTGGAAGTCCTCTCCAAAGATATCATCGTGACCTGGCTACTGCCCTATTTACCCTTTCCCAGCCAGGGCCGGCGGCGGCGCGTGGCTCCGGCCGAGGTGGTGGGCGCCATTCTCTACAAACTCAAAACCGGCTGTCAGTGGCGCTGGCTACCGGTGGCCGCCCTATTCAGCGGCGAGCCCCTGAGTTGGCAGGGGGTGTACTATCATTTCCACACCTGGAGCAAACAAGGGGCCTGGAAAAAGCTGTGGCTGACGCTCTTGCGCCTACACCGCCGCTTGCTCGACCTCTCCAGCGTGCAACTCGACGGCAGCCACACACCGGCCAAGAACGGCGGGGTGGCCGTGGGCTACCAGGGCCGCAAAGCGGCGCGCACCACCAACGCCCTGTTCCTGGCCGACAACCAGGGCCAGCCGCTGGCCCTGGCCACGCCCCAGGCCGGGCAGCACCACGATACGTTTGAGCTGGAAGCCGTCTTTGGCGAGCTTTGCCAAACGTTGGAGCAGGCGGACCTGTGCCTGCAAGGCTTGTTTCTGAACGCCGACAAAGCCTTTGATGTCAACAGCTTACGCCAGGCCTGTGCCCACCGCGATATTGAGGTCAACATCCCGCGCAACCGGCGTTCGGCCGACTGGCAAATCGACGATGATACCCTGTTTGACCCCGAACTCTACCGCCGCCGACAGGTTATTGAGCAACTCAACGCCTGGCTCGACGGCTTCAAAACGCTACTCGTGCGCTTTGAAACCTGCCTGCATACCTGGCTGGCGTTTCACTGGCTGGCCTTTACCGTGCTACTGCTGCGCAGAATTGGTCGCTCGCCTACTTCCTAAACAGCTTCATAAAAAGTCTTATAACCACCACCTCGGAATAAGTGCGGGTTTTGGCCTCACCGGCCGCTGTGCCCGGCGTGGTACTTTTCCGGTTTGGGGTCTTGTTTTTAGCGGTGTTGGGCAGTCTACGAAACTTGTCCCTCCGGCCGGTTTCGTAAACTTTGAATCGTAGACGAGTTTCTTAAACTCGCCGGGCCCTGCACCGGCCTGCTGGCACTTGGTGCGGGGCTGCTGTTCGCAGTTTAAGAAAGGGAGCATTTAATGAAGCTCATTCCGCTTCACTCTTATGCGGGAAGTAGATAATGCCAAGTACCTCCTTCAGATTTTCCTCTACAAATAGAATGCAATCGCCCTCCAGGCACTCGACGTCGAGAAGACGGATGTTGGCCAGTGAGCTAGCAGCCATTGCTTCTACCGCCTCCCTTAATCCCTCGTAAAATTCCCCTGTGACGTATTGAGTTAATCCCAGACGGGTCTCATAGACATCGTATAAACGGTAACGGGGCATTACAAAATCCACAGTAGCCGAAGGGGCCAGTTCTTGAAGGAGCGCGAGTAGTTCAGGATTAGAAGAATCCCCCTTGTCCATTAAACCGTACAGTACATATTGTGAAATAGGCAGCATGAGAGCAGGAAAGGCGGTAAAACGATAAGATAAGCACCCTATTAAGGGAAAGTCCGAAGGATAAACGAGCATTCACGAAAACGGTGATTTAAATGAGCCAGAGCCACTTTTACATACTGCAAACGACCGTGGCTGTTGCAGAACTCCAGGTGGGTAGGCACTCAGTTAGAGAACTGACTTGAAGAGAGTTAGAATCGGTCAACCAAGCGCTAAAAAGCGAGCTATAGGGCCCTTGTTGCGCCGGGTATAGGGCCAGTGCCACGCTGGCGGGCTGCTTTGGCTGATGCTTGAGCAGCTTCTTCAAGTTGTAGGCAATCGCACTGAGCAGCATAGTTTTATGAGCTGCTGCCTGGCCCTTGGTGCCGACCCGTCGTAGCCCGTAGTGGTGGAGTAAGCTGCCAAAAACTGGTTCGACGGTGCGTTGCCGGAGCCGGCGCATCTGCTGGCCGGCCCGACTGTGTTGCCGGTGCCACGCGCGCCGATAGGCCGCATCAAAAGCCGAGCGCACGAACTTCTGCTGGGGCGCGGCCGGGGTGCAGCTCATCTTCAACGGGCAGTGCTGGCAGTCCTGATAAGCCGCCCGGTAATTCTTGACCCAGTTGCCGTCTTTGCTGGTGGCATAATTGCGAAAAGGCAGCAACTTGCCCGCTGGACAGCGAAACGCATCTAGCTCCGTTTCATACGTAAAGCCTTCGGGGGCTGGCTTGTAGTGCCCAAACACGGGAATCCAGGGCGTAATCCCGCGCTGCTCCAGAAAAACATAGTTGAAGCCGTTGGAGTAGCCCGTATCAGCTACCAAGTCGTGCATGGGCAACTCGTTGGTCGCTAGCCGGGTTTGCAGCCGAGCGACCAGCTCTGGCAAGTGCGCACTGTCGCGACGGTCGGCAAAGTCGGCTTGGATGTGGCTGATGAGGCCGCTGGCTGTGTCCACGGCCACGCTGCACAGATAGTTGAGGGCGCGGGCTTTGCCGGGCTTGACGGAAATGCGCGCTTCGGGGTCGGTGGGACTATAGTGGGTCTTATTGCTCAGCAGCTGGGCTTTGGGGTGCTGGGCGCCCAGTCCACCCGGCCCGGCTTGCCGTTTGGCCCGCCGGGCCGCCTCGCGGCGCAGCTGGTGGGCAGGTGTGGACTGCTCGACGGGGACTGGTAGCACCGGCGGCTTGCCGGCAACTGTTAAGGAAGGGCCCACGGCCGCGGACTTCTCGCGCAGCGTATCGAGCGAAGCCGCCGCTTTGACGGGGGCCGAATCTACCACCTGCGTATCGCCCGCCACTAGCCCGGCGCGCACGCACTGGGCAAATACCTGGTCGAACAGGTGCTCAAAGACGGCAGTCGGATACAGCTGGCGGGTGCGGCTAATGGTCGAGTGCCAAGGCAAATCCTCGTCGACTTCGTAGCCCAGAAAGTAGAGGATATCGAGCCGCAGGGCGCACTGCTCGATTAAGCGGCGGTCGCTGACGATATTTTCCAGCCGCCCCACTAGTACCAACTTGAAAAACACGACGGGGTCGAGCGAAGGCTGCCCGGTATGACTGTAAACGGGGCGGGTCTGCTCACGCAGGAACTCCCAGTCCAAGAGGTCGCGCAAACGACGATAGAAATTGTGCTTGGGCACGCGCTCGGAGAGGCGGAAGCACAGGCTGAGTTTATCGTGGAAGTCTTTCTGGCCTTGCATCCGTTTTATACGAGCGCCCTACTTCTCCGATACTTCTGCAACAGCCACGACCGTTTCCAATACGTGAAATAAAATAATGCTTCTCAAACACTGCCTTACTCCTGAACGCAGGAATCAGTCAGGAATAGGGAGTGAAGCAGCCGTCGGACTTATAGCTTAGCTGAAAAAGGTAAACATGAGGGCCAGCGCTACGATGAACACCAGATAGCCCATCGGACAAAATATACTGGCGGTAGCGCTGATAAAACTCGCGGAGGCGATGCATAGGAACGGGGAAGGGGCCTGTCGAAGGTACGTCGGCTAAATTTTGCGTACTTTTGAGGCTATTCCTGTTCGATAAATTAATGGCTGTTATACCGCTCAAGCGCTGGATTTTTGCGCCCTCGCCCGACCCCGCCGTGGTGGCCGGGCTGGGGCAGGCGCTGAGCCTCAGCCCGGTACTGGCCCGCCTGCTGGTGCAGCGTGGCATTGAAACCCCGGCTGCGGCCCGCGATTTTTTTGAACCCGACCTGGCTAAGCTGGCCTCGCCCTGGCTGATGTGTGACATGGACCGCGCCGTGGCCCGCCTGCGCCAGGCCATTGACGGGGGCGAGAAGCTGCTGGTACTGGGCGACTACGATGTCGATGGTATTACGTCGGTAGCCTTGATAATCAGCTACCTGCGGCCACTGGTAGATGCCCCTGATACCCCCGAAGAAGAAAGCCGCCTGCAACCCTACATCCCCGACCGCCACCGCGAAGGCTACGGCATCTCGATGCAGGCCGTGGACTACGCGCAGCAGCAGGGCGTAGGGCTGATAATTGCGCTCGACTGCGGCGTTAAGGCCGTGGAGCAGGTAGCGTATGCCAATACGCTGGGTATCGACTTCGTAATCTGTGACCACCACTTGCCCGGCGATGAGCTGCCGCCCGCCGTGGCCGTGCTCGACCCCAAGCGCCTGGATTGCAATTATCCGTACCCCGACTTGTCGGGCTGCGGCGTAGGCTTTAAGCTGTTGCAGGCTTTTACCGAAAAGCTGAATCTGCCGCTCGCCCCCTCTATGCCCAGCTCGACCTCGTAACGGTGAGCATTGCCGCCGATGTAGTGCCCGTAACCGGCGAAAACCGGATTCTGGCCGCTCACGGCCTGCGCCGCTTCAATGTAACGCAAGCCGCGGCGTTTGCCGTGCCACAAGCATCGGCCCTGGCTTCGGCCGATACCCTCGACGGCCCCGCCCCGCTGCTGAGCTTACTGTCTGCTACCGCCAGCGAAGGGTTACGCCCTGGCCTGGCGGCGTTGCACGAGCTGGCCACTCCACGACAGGGGCCGCTGAGCCTTAGCTCATTGGTGTTTGGGTTTGCGCCGCGCATCAACGCTGCCGGGCGCATGGGCGATGCCCATCGCGCCGTAAATATGCTGCTGGCCTCTACCCAGCAGGAGGCCCGCTACACGGCCGAGGTGGTAGACCACATGAACCAGGAGCGCCGCCTCTCCGATGCGCGAACAACCCAGGAGGCCCTGGCGCTGATTGCCGAAGACCCCGCCGGGCCTACGGCACCCGCCACGGTGCTTTACCAGCCGCACTGGCCGCAGGGCGTGCTGGGCATTGTAGCCTCGCGCTGCCTCGACCAATACTACCGGCCCACCGTTATCCTTACCGAGCGCGACGGCCTGGCTACCGGCTCGGCCCGTTCCGTATCGGGGTTTGATGTGCACGAGGTGCTGGAGGCCTGTGCGCCGCTGCTCCGGCAGTTTGGCGGGCACAAGGCGGCGGCCGGCCTGGCGCTGCCCATCGAAAACGTGCCGGCTTTCCGCGAGCAGTTTATGCGCGAGGTGGCGGCCCGGCTGCCCGTGGGCCAGCTGCCGGTACGTCCTGTTGAAGTTGATGCAGAGGTAGATTTTACCCAGCTCACCGAGGAGTTTTTGGGGCAGCTGGGTCGCCTGGAGCCCTACGGGCCCGGCAACCCCGCGCCCATATTTGCCAGCTACGGCGTACGGGCCGTGCCTGGCTCAGTACGGCCGGTAGGGCAGGCCGGCCATCTTAAAATCAGGCTGATGCAGCCGGGCAAGTCGCCGGGTATGGTGCTCGAAGCTATTGGATTTGGGCTGGGCCACTACCTGACCCGCCTGCTCGAAACCCCCGATACCGAGATTGGCGTGTGCTACACCCTGGAAATGAATGAGTTCAGAGGGCAGCGCACCTTACAGCTGCGCCTGATTGACCTGCGTTGGGGAGAGTAAATTAATGGTTAATTTGTTAATGGCTAATGATTGATATCGTATAAAATATATATTACTTATCGAATAATTACCCATTAAAAAATGCGCTATGTCTCGCTCGACCTTGAAACCAGTGGCTCCGACCCGCTTCGCCACCAGGTATTAGAGCTTGCTGCTGTAGTGGAAGACACCCGCCGCTCGGCCACAACGCCGCTGGCCGAGCTGCCGGCCTTTCGCCGGGCACTGCGCTACCGCGAGCTGACCGGCACGCCCGGCGCCCTGGCTCTGAATGCCCGCCTGCTGCAAGATCTGGCTGATAAGGGCAACGCCGGGGCGGCTGACATCTGCCAGCCCGAGGACGTGCTGCCGCAGCTGCGGGAGTTTCTGCTGGCTAATGGCTTCAAAACCAATAAGCAGGACTGCGTGAGCGTCACGCTGGCCGGCAAAAATGTGGGCACCTTCGACCTGCTTTTCCTGCGGCAGCTGCCAGGCTGGGGCACCCTGGTAAAAGCTGACCCGGCCGTGCTCGACCCGGCCGCCTTTTACCTCAATTGGCACAAAGACTCGCGCCTGCCGAGTATGCTTATCTGCCAGGCCCGCGCCGGCGACGCCGAGCCCCACGTAGCCCACGAGGCCCTGGCCGACGCGCTGGAGGTAGTGCGCCTGTTGCGACCCTTCTACGAGCGGCCAGCCTATAAAATGGATAAGGAGGGTGCTAGGTAATTGGGCGTCACGACGCCCAATTACCTAGCACCCTCCTTATCCATTACTTATTTACTCATTGCTACCAGCTGCCGCTGGCGCCGCCGCCGCCGCTGCTGCCGCCCCCGAAGCCGCCAAAGCCACCCCCGCCTCCTCCACCGCCGAAGCCGCCCCCGCCACCAAACACCCCCGGCCACCGGAGAAGTCGCCGAAGATGATAGGCGCAATGAAGCCGCCGCCCCGGCCACCCCGGCCGCCACCACCCCGCGAGCGCAGAATGAAAAACAGCACGAGTACGCCAATAATTATCCAGAAGCCCGGCCCGGAGCCCGAGTTGTCGCGGCTGCCGCCCTGGCGCTGCGCATCGGCCGGGTCGGCCTTGTATTCGCCTTTTGCCAGGGCAATAAGCTGGTCGGTAGCCCGGTCGAGGCCCGCATAGTAGTTTTTTTGCTGGAATGCCGGCACCAGCGTATTGCTGATGATACGCTTGGCCAGCGCATCCGGGATGGCCCCCTCCATGCCGTAGCCGGTTTGGATGCGCGCATCGTGCTCTTTGACGGCGACGAGCACCAGCACGCCGTTGTCTTTGCCCTTGCGCCCAATGCCCCAGCTTTCGTACAGCTTCTGGGCATAGTCGGCAATGTCGTTGCCATCGAGCGTGGGCACGGTAACGACGGCAATCTGCGACGACGTGCTGTCGTTGTAGGCTACCAGCTTTTGCTCCAGCGCCGTTACTTCCTGGGGCTGCAGTAGCCCGGCCAGGTCATTTACCAGGTGCGGCGGGTCGGGGCGGGCGGGCACGTTCTGAGCATGGGCGCTCAGACTTAGTGCCAGCCAGAACAAGAGAAGCCAAAGGCCGGCTACCAGGCGCGAGGCAAGGTGCCGTGGCTGCATTATAAGCAGAGAGTTCATTGGCCTGAGGTGGATGGAATATCGCTTCCGTAAGATATATCGTCGTCGAGCTCATTGACATCGGTAGCCGCATCGTATGGAAATAGCTGCCGCAGCTGCTCGCCCACCAGCCGGATGCCCCGCTCGAGTCCGGTTACGTATTGCTCCTGCCGAAAATGGCCCACCACGGTTTCCTTCACGTCTTCCCAGAAGTCGTCGGGTACCGACGAGTTGATGCCCGCATCGCCCACCACGGCAAACTGCCGCGTTTGCCAGGCCAGGTAAAACAGAACCCCATTGCGGAGCTTGGTGTGGTGCATCTTCAGCTCGGCAAATACCTGCGCGGCCCGGTCGAGGGGTTCCGGCGTCGGGCATTTGTCTTCCAGATGGAGCCGTATTTCGCCCGAGGTGCGCAGCTCAGCGGCCTTAATGGCGGCCACGAGTGCTTTTTCCTGCTCGGGAGTAAGGGGATGAGTCATGGCAGAGAAATAAGGTAAAAGTTAGGAGTTATGAGTCAAAAAAGTAAAAGTTAAGAAGCTGGCGGGAGGGGAGTTGGCAAAGAAATTCTTGGTTGCCTTCTCTTCCCGCAGCTGCTTAACTTTTAACTCACAACGGTTAACTCTACTTGCTGCCGGCTGGCGTGTTGCCGCCGCTCATGTCGCCAAAATCAACTTTGGGCGCCTCCTTGGCGGCAGGGTCGGCCTCAAAATAGCCCTTGGCCGGGAAGCCGAACATACCCGCAAACAAGTTGTTGGGAAACGAGCGGGTGAACGTGTTGTAGTCGTTTACGCTCTCGTTGAACTTGTTGCGCTCTACGTTTATGCGGTTTTCGGTGCCTTCAATCTGGGCTTGCAGCTCCTGAAAGTTGGCATTGGCTTTCAGCTCGGGATAATTTTCGGATACTGCCAGCAAGCGGCCCAGGCCGGAAGAAAGCTGGCTTTGGGCCGCCTGAAACTTCTGGATATTTTCGGGCGTCAGCTGGTCGGCCGACAGCTGCACGCTCGTCGCCTTGGCCCGCGCCTCCATAACCCCTTCGAGGGTCGATTTTTCAAAATTAGCGGCACCCTTTACCGTATTTACGAGGTTAGGAATGAGGTCGGAGCGTCGTTGGTAGGCGCTCTGCACATTGGCCCACTGGGCTTTAACGGCCTGGTCGCGCTGAACCATGCCGTTGTAGCCGCACGATGACTGCGAGAGCAGCGTGACCATGGCGGCGAAGTAGAGAAGAAGGCGTTTCATGAGAGAAAGAAAGAAGTGAGGGAAAAAGAACAAGTATCTTAGCCGGCTGTGGCTGCCAACCTGCTGCCAGCGCCGAACTCCGGCCGCCGCTGGTAGTTTAGTAGCTAGCGGCCGGCCAAAGTACGCAAGCTCACCTTTACCGTTGTGCTAGCGGCGGTTTCATGCCCATCTTTCAGCCGGCTTACGCGGGCTTTGGCCCGGTACGCGCTAGCTGTTTCTCGTCTTTTTCTCCGTTTTCCCTCTAGTGAAAGCCATTATTCCTGTTGCTGGCATTGGCTCGCGCCTGCGCCCCCACACCCACACCCAGCCCAAGAGCCTGGTACCGGTGGCTGGCAATACCATTCTGGGCCACATCATTGACCGCCTGCGTGGGGCGGGCCTCACCGAGTTCGTATTCATCATTGGCTATCTGGGCGAGAAAATTGAGCAGTACGTGCGCCGCAACTACCCCGAGCTCAACTCCACCTTTGTGGTGCAGGAGCCGCGCGAAGGCCTGGGCCATGCCCTGTGGGTAGCCCGCGAAACCTTCCGCCACGACCCTGATGGCGTGCTCATCATGCTCGGCGATACCATTGTCGATATTGATTTGCCGGCGCTGCTTCGCCAGCCCGGCTCGGTGCTGGCCGTGAAAGAGGTGAAAACGCCCAGCCTGTTTGGCCTCGTTGAAACCAACGCCGCCGGCGAGGTCAGCCGCGTGGTGGAAAAGCCCCGCATTCCGAAGTCGAACTACGCGCTGGTGGGCCTCTACAAAATTGCCAACGCCGAAAAGCTGGCCGAAGCCCTGGAGTGGCTGCTCAGCACCGGCCGCCGCACCCATGAGGAGTACCAGCTTACCGATGCGCTGATGCACCTCATTGAGGAAGGGGAGCCCATGCGCACGGCCGCCGTCGATAACTGGTTTGACTGCGGCCGCAAGGAAACGCTGCTCGAAGCCAACGCCCGCCTGCTCGACCAGCCCGAGTTTCGGCAGGTGCGCGAGTATCCCGAGTTTCCCGACACGGTCATTATTCCGCCGGTGAGCATTGGAGTAGGCTGCCGCATTGAGCACGCCATTATCGGCCCTAATGTGGCTATCGGCGACCGCACCATTATCCGCCACACCATCGTCAGCGACAGCATCATCGGCTCGTACTCCGAGCTTAGCTCGGCCGTGATGAGCGACTGCATTGTGGGCTCCGACGCCTCTTTTCGGGGCCTCAACCACAGCCTTAACCTGGGCGACAACACCGAAATCGATTATAGTCAGGCGCGAGGGTAGTAGTGAAGGCCGTAAGGTGGTTAGCTAACCACCACGTTGTCAATCAGCCGCACACCATCCAGGTGAGCAGCCACGCACAGCACCACGCTGCGGCCGGTTTCGTACGTGGTCACCGGCTGCAAGGTCTGGGCATCGGCCACTTCAAAGTACTCGGGCTTGAATTTGGGCTCGTGGGCCAGTGCGGCCAGCGCCTGGGCCTGCACCTGGTCAGTTGCCAGGCCCAGGCGTACCTGCCCGGCCGCCTGCTCCAGCACTTGGTGCAGCAGCGGGGCCACGGCTCGCGCTGCGGGCGAGAGGCGGCTATTGCGCGACGACATGGCCAGGCCATCAGCTTCGCGCACCGTAGGGTATACCACCAGCTCCAGGTCGAACGATAAATCGGCAATCAGCTGGCGCACAATGGCTACCTGCTGAAAGTCCTTTTGCCCAAAATAAGCCGCGTGTGGCCGGGCCAGGTGAAACAGCTTGCTGACCACCGTGGCTACGCCATTGAAATGGCCGGGACGGTGAGCGCCTTCCATCACCCGCTCCAAGGCGCCAAAGTCGAAGCGAAGGATAGAGGGTTGTGGATATATCTCCGCTACTGCGGGCATAAACAGCGCTGTGCAGCCCGCCGGGGCCAGCAGGGCCGCATCCTGCTCGGGCAGGCGTGGGTAGAGCCGCAGGTCGTCGGGGTTGTTAAACTGCGTAGGGTTGACAAAAATGCTGGCGATAACCTCATCGCATTCAGCCGCTGCCGCTTGCACCAGCTGGAGGTGGCCATCGTGCAGGGCGCCCATGGTGGGCACCAGGCCCAGGCGGCGGCCCGCCCGGCGGTTGGCCTCCGCGTAGGCCCGCAGCTCGGCGGCGGTAGTAAAAATATGCATCAAGCTAAGAGATAGTACGATACAGCTGAACGAATTTTATTGAAAATTCGGGAAAAAATGCGTAATTTTGTGGAGCCAATCTATGGCCTGTTACCAAATCCTTTAGTCAATCCGTTATGTCGAAGTTGCGCATTCTGTACGCGGCCACCGAAATAGACCCCTTTCTCCAGACTACGAAGGTAGCGGAGCTGCTACGCCGCCTACCGGCCGGAATGCAGGAGTCAGGAGCTGAAATCCGGATTTTTGTACCGCGTTTTGGCATCATCAACGAGCGCAAGAATCGGCTGCACGAAGTGGTTCGCCTCTCGGGCATCAACATTGCAGTAGGCGACGACGAAAAGCCGTTGGTGATTAAGGTGGCATCCATTCCGACTGCGAAGCTACAGGTTTATTTTATCGACAACGAAGATTACTTCCACCGCAAGTCGGCGCTGGTTGATAAAAACGACAAGTTTTACCTCGATAATGACGAGCGGGCCATCTTCTTCTGCAAGGGCGTGCTCGAAACGGTAAAGAAGCTCGGCTGGTCGCCCGACATCGTGCATTGCAACGACTGGATGACCTCGCTCATCCCGCTCTACCTGAAAACGACTTACAAGAAGGACCCGGTTTTTAAGGATGCCAAATCGGTATTTACAGTGTACAACAACGAGTTTCTGGACAAATTTGAAGGCAACCTGGTCGAAAAGGCCAAGATGCTCGACATCGACGACCAGATGCTCACCTCCCTTAAGTCGGCCGATTTTTCGGGCTTCGTAAAGCTCGGGATGGAGTACGCTGATACGGTGGTGCGCTCCGACGAAGATTTTTCGGATAACCTCAATGGCCTGTTTAAGGAATACGCCCTCAACAATCGCCTGAGCCAGGTAGCGGCCGACGAAAATCTGCTATCCTCGTATCAAGCCCTCTACGATGAATTGGCTGCCAATTAAGCAGTAAGCCAGCCAACTGCCTATTGCGCGGCTCCGTTGTAACTTTGTTATCCCTACCGGCCGCTGGCCTCGCTTTGGGCGGAGCTAGCGGCCGGTAGCGTTTTATTAAACCAGAGGAGGCCATAAGCTGGCCAGCCTGGGTTTAAAATTGCTGGGCACCCGCGAGTTGGCTGGTACCGGCGAAAAGACTTTATCTTAAACATACATTTTTTGTTCTCCTGCACATGTGCGGTATTGTAGCATACCTGGGCTATCGTGAGGCCTGCCCTATTATCCTCAAAGGACTACACCGCCTCGAATACCGGGGGTATGACTCGGCCGGCGTGGCGCTGCTCAACGGTGACCTGAGCGTGTATAAAAAGAAGGGTAAGGTAGCGGACCTCGAAGCCTTCCTGACTGATAAGGATACGCACGCTACGGTGGGCATGGGCCACACCCGCTGGGCTACCCACGGCGAGCCCAACGACGTAAATGCCCACCCGCACTACTCTACCTCCGAGCGGATTGCCATTATCCATAATGGCATTATTGAGAACTATGCGGCGCTAAAAAAGCACCTGGAGCAACAGGGCCACGTATTTCACTCCGATACCGATACGGAGGTGTTCGTCAATCTCATCGAAGATATTCAGACCAACAATACCTGCTCGCTGGAAGAAGCTGTCCGGCTGGCGCTCCACGAAGTAGTTGGCGCCTACGCCATTGTCGTGTTGAGCAAGGATGCCCCGACCAGCTTATCGCCGCCCGTAAAGGCTCACCGCTGGTTATCGGCATCGGCGAAGGCGAATTCTTTGTGGCTTCCGATGCTACGCCAATCATTGAATATACCAATGAAGTAGTATACGTAAATGACTATGAGTTGGCGGTGATTCGCGATGGCCAGCTGGCCATTCGCTCGCGCGAAGACGTAGTGCAGACGCCCTACATCCAGCGCCTGGAGCTGGAGCTGGATAGCATTGAGAAAGGTGGCTATGAGCACTTTATGCTCAAGGAGATTTTTGAGCAGCCCCGTTCTATCCTCGATTCGATGCGTGGCCGCCTGGAGCTAGGGGCAGCCATCTCAACATGGCCGGCTTCCGGGCCTACGAGCAGAAGTTTGTGAATGCCCAGCGCATCATCATCGTGGCCTGCGGCACGAGCTGGCACGCCGGCCTGGTAGCCGAATACCTGATTGAAGACCTGGCCCGTATTCCGGTAGAAGTAGAGTACGCTTCGGAATTCCGCTACCGCAACCCGGTTATCTCGGAGCGCGACATCGTAATTGCCATCTCGCAGAGCGGCGAAACGGCCGATACGCTGGCTGCCCTGGAGCTGGCCAAAAGCAAAGGCGCCACTATATTCGGTATTTGCAATGTAGTGGGCAGCAGCATTGCGCGCGCAACGGATGCCGGCGCTTACACGCACGCCGGCCCCGAGATTGGGGTAGCCTCAACCAAGGCCTTTACGGCCCAGGTAACGGTGCTGACGCTGCTGGCCATGTGCATGGGCCAGCGCCGGGGCACGCTCTCCGATACCAAGCTCCGCGAGCTGGTAACCGAGCTGCACAACATTCCTGCTAAGGTGGAAAAGGCCCTTAAGCTCGACGCCGAGATTCAGCTGATTGCCGAAACCTTCAAAGATGTCCCGAACTTCCTGTACCTGGGCCGGGGCTACAATTTTCCGGTGGCGCTGGAAGGGGCGCTTAAGCTAAAGGAAATCAGCTACATTCATGCCGAAGGTTACCCCGCCGCCGAGATGAAGCACGGCCCATTGCCCTCATCGATGAGAGCATGCCGGTGGTGGTTATCGCTACCAAGGATAGCTCGTACGAGAAGGTGGTAAGCAACATTCAGGAGGTAAAAGCGCGTAAGGGTCGCATCATTGCGGTAGTGACGGAGGGCGACACGACTATTCCGGCCATGGCCGAGTTTGTTATTGAAGTGCCCGCGACTTCGGAAGTGCTGATGCCGCTCGTGTCCGTTATTCCGCTGCAGCTGCTGAGCTACCACATTGCCGTGCTGCGCGGCTGCAACGTAGACCAGCCCCGCAACCTCGCCAAGTCGGTGACGGTGGAGTAGGCTTGTTAATGTGAAAATGCGGGGAATGTGGAAGATGTGAAAATATTTTGGCATAATTAGCCAGGCATTTTCGCTTCCACATTCCCTTTTTGCGTTTCAGCCGGGCATTTTCACCTCTTCCGCATTTCCCATATTTTCACATTTCCCAAAATGTCTCACCAGATTATCCTTACCGACCAGGCGCCCGCGCCCATTGGCCCTTACAGCCAGGCTATTAAAGCCGGCAGCACTGTATATGTATCGGGCCAGATACCACTAAGCGCCGCCGGCCAGCTTGTGGGCGAAGGCGACGTAGCCGCCCAAACCCACCAGGTGCTGCAAAACCTCACGGCCGTGCTAAAAGCCGCCGGGCTGGCGCTCACCGATGTAGTAAAGTGCTCCATCTTCGTAAAAGACCTGGGTAACTTCGCCACTATCAATCAGATATACGGCACGTATTTCGACGAAGCCACCGCCCCGGCCCGCGAAACCGTGGAAGTGAGCCGCCTGCCGCGCGATGTGGAGGTGGAAATCTCCTGCATTGCGGTAGGGTAGGCTGGGCGGTAAGCTTTAGCTTGCCTTTGCAGCCGACTATTCGACCAGCGGCAAGCTAAAGCTTACCGTACAAGCTACCTTTGCGGCATTATGAGTAACCGACCTGTCCGGGTGCGCTTTGCCCCTTCGCCCACCGGGCCGCTGCACATTGGCGGCGTCCGCACGGCGCTCTACAACTACCTGCTGGCCCGCAAGCTGGGCGGCACCATGATACTGCGCATTGAGGATACCGACCAGAACCGGTTTGTGCCCGGCGCCGAAGACTACATCCGCGAGAGCCTCGAATGGGTAGGCATTGAGCTGGATGAAAGCCCCTGGAAGGGCGGCCCGCACGCGCCCTACCGCCAGAGCGAGCGCAAGCCCATGTACCGCGAGTACGCCGACCAGCTTATCCGTGACGGCTACGCCTACTATGCCTTCGACACACCCGAGGAGCTGGACGTGATGCGCGAGCGCCTGCAGGCTGCCAAGGTGCCCAACCCGCAGTACAACAGCATCACGCGCGCCCAGATGCGCAACTCGCTCACCCTGCCCGAAGACGAGGTAAAGCAGCTGCTGGAGAGCGGCGCGCCCTATGTCATTCGCCTCAAGGTGCCGCGTAAGGAGGAAGTGCGCTTTCAGGACATGATTCGGGGCTGGGTGGTGGTGCACTCGTCGGCCATCGACGACAAGGTGCTGATGAAGTCGGATGGTATGCCCACCTATCACCTGGCGAATATTGTGGATGACCACCTGATGGACATCTCCCACGTTATCAGGGGCGAAGAGTGGCTGCCCTCGGCTCCGCTGCATGTGCTGCTGTACCGCTACCTGGGCTGGGAGAAGACCATGCCGCAGTTTGCCCACCTGCCGCTGCTGCTCAAGCCCGACGGCACCGGCAAGCTCAGCAAGCGCGACGGCGACCGCCTCGGCTTCCCGGTGTTTGCCCTGGAGTGGCGCGGTACCGACGCCGAAACCGGCGAGCCGACCCTCAGCAAAGGCTACCGTGAGGAAGGCTACCTGCCCGAGGCGCTGGTCAACTTCCTGGCCTTTTTGGGTTGGAACCCGGGCACGGCCCAGGAGATTTTCTCGATGCAGGAGCTGATTGAGGCGTTCTCGATTGAGCGCGTGAGCAAGTCGCCCGCCAAGTTTGACCAGGCGAAGGTGAAGTGGTTCAACGAGCACTACCTGCGGGCCAAGTCCGATGCCGAGCTGGCGCCTTATCTGCTGCAGGCATTAGCCGCGCACGATATTGCCTGCGACCAGGCCAAAGCCGAGCAGATTGTGGGCGTGATGAAAGAGCGCGTCAGCTTCCCGCAGGATTTCTGGCAGGAAGCCAAGTATTTTTTTGATGCTCCTATGGAGTATGACCCCGCGGTGGTAGCCAAAAAGTGGAACCCGCAGGTGAGTGCTGCCCTCCTTGCCTATGCCGATGCGCTGCCCGCCAACTCGGAGCCTAGTGCCAATGCAGAGGTGCTGAAGGCATTATTTAACCAGACGATGGAAGCCCAGGCGCTGAAGCCCGGCCAGGTATTGCAAGCCCTGCGCGTAGCCGTGACCGGAGCCGCCGCCGGCCCCGACCTGTTCGAAACACTGGCCATTCTGGGCAGCGGCGAGGTAGCCGGCCGCTTGCGTATGGCTGTGGAGCGCCTGGGATAAGCCCTGGGGTTGGCTTCGGCCAAAAACCTTTGTTGGAGGCCGCGCCGTATGCACATACGGCGCGGCCTTCTGTCGTATAAGGCGGTGCTTGCTTTCATCGGTAATTCGCTAACCGCTCTCCGCATTCTATCATGGCTAAAAAACCCACTAAACCCAAGCAAAAAGCTCCCGAACCCGAAAAAAAGGCGCGCGTGCATAAAGAGCTGGAAGGCTTCGAAATTGGGGTAAATCCATTGGGCGAGATAACTTCCAACTACTCCATTGAGCAGATAAATCAATTTCTGGGCCGCCACGTGCGCGACAAAAAAATAGTGCACCGCGAAGGCCAGTTTGGCGAAGACGCGCAGGCCAAAACTGCCGCCGAAGCCGCGCGCCTGGCGCAGGAAGACGATGAGGTATTCCCCGTGGCAGATGGCCAGCAGGACGAGCCCGAAGAAACCGACGAGGACTTTATGAAGCGCACCAGCCGCGAAGCCAAGCGCAAAAAGACAGTCGGCAACGAAGCTGATGAAGCCGCCGAAACCCGCCTTGAGCTGCCCGAATAGACGGCGAAGAAAGGTAGAATGCTGCTGCACTGGCGCTAAAAGGCAAGTCGGTCTGCCCCGGCTTCCGTAGCTTTCGTGCGGGTACGGGTCGGCCATGCTGGTAGGTTTTTAGGGGTGCGGGTCGCCTAAATGAGGGGCGCGCTATATTTGCGCTTCACCCTAGCTTGCTCGTGCCCGTGCGCTCCCACGACGTTGACTACCGTATTCTTGGCTCCGATATTCAAGTGCTCGAAGTAGAGCTGGACCCGCAGGAAACCGTTATCGCTGAAGCCGGTGCCATGGTGTACATGGAGGAAGCTATTGCCTTTGAGACCAAGATGGGCGACGGCTCAACGCCCGACCAGGGCCTGCTGGGTAAGCTGTTTTCGGCGGGTACCCGGCTCATCACGGGCGAAAGCTTGTTTATGACCCATTTTACGAACCGTGGCAGCTATGGCAAGTGCCGGGTTGCTTTTTCGGCCCCTTATCCGGGCACTATTATTCCCGTCGACCTGAGTACCCTACCCAATGGCCTCATTGTGGAGCGGAGCGGCTTTCTGGCCGCTGCCTGGGGCACTCAAATCAGCGTCCATTTCAACCAGCGGCTGGGCGCGGGCTTTTTTGGCGGCGAAGGCTTTATCCTGCAAAAGCTCACGGGCGATGGCAAAGCCTTCGTGCATGCCGGCGGCACCATCATCGAGAAGCAGCTCCAAAACGAGCTGCTGCGCGTTGACACGGGCTGCATCGTCGCCTTTGAGCCCGGTATCGAGTTCAGCGTGGCCCGTGCCGGGGGCTTGAGGTCGATGATATTTGGGGGCGAAGGGCTGCTGCTGGCGACGCTACGCGGCACGGGCCGCGTCTGGATTCAGTCAATGCCCGTCAAAAAGCTCATTCAGGCCCTGGCTCCCTGGGGTGCCAACTCTAAAAAAGAAAGCGGCACCGTACTGGGCGGCCTCTTCGGCAGTCTGCTCGACGAGTAACGGGCGCTACTTGGTACTGACCAGGTAGGCGGCCACTACCAGGCCAGCTACTAAAGCGATACTCAATAGACAGATAATCAGCAGGATGCGTCTGTCGGGGGGCCGCGCGGCATCCAGCTGCTTAGCCCCGTTAAAAGAGGAGCGCCGGTAGCGTCGCTCGGTTGATTTGAAGGAAGGGGAGGCCATTGAGGCGCAGTAAGCAGGTGAGAAAAATTCTAATCAAATGACGGTTAAGTTTAAATTACGGAATAGGTGTAAGACTGGATGCTAGTTGCCGGCTGCTAAATTAGTAAGTGCCAGCTGCTTGCCCCATTTAATTGAGCTAAACCCTGCTTTTGAGCAGTGCGGGGCATTTGTAGTAGTTTCAGATAGTATTATTTATAGCGGTAGCGCCGTTTTACCTGCGTATGCACATTGCCTTTGCTGCTGATTATGTGCTGCCGCTGCCGCCGGGCCATCGGTTTCCGATGCTAAAGTATGAGCTTTTACCTGAGCAGCTGCTACATGAGGGCACGGCCACTGCTTCCGATTTTTTTGTGCCCGTGCCGCCAGCCCTGGCCGATGTGCTGCTGACGCACGAGGCTGACTATGTGCAGCGCCTGCTGCACGGCCAGCTGACGCGCCCCGAAGAGCGAGCCAGCGGCTTTCCGTGGTCGCCGGCGCTGGTCCGCCGCGAGCTGATACTGCTTGGGGGTACTATTGGCTGTGCGCAGCGGGTGCTGGCGGCGGGCGAGGGCGTGGCGCTCAACATCGCCGGTGGTACCCACCATGCGTTTGCCGGCCGGCCCGAGGGGTTTTGCCTGCTCAACGACCAGGCCGTGGCGGCCAACTGGCTGCTGGCCCATGAGCCGACGCGGGTGCGCCAGATACTCATTATCGACCTTGATGTGCACCAGGGCAACGGCACGGCCGCTATTTTTCGGCACGAGCCGCGCGTATTTACGTTTTCGATGCACGGCGCCCGCAACTTCCCGGGCCGTAAGGAAGTGTCGGACCTCGACCTGCCGCTGGCCGATGGCACCGGCGATGCGGCATACCTTGCCCTGCTCGCCGATGTACTGCCGCGCTTGCTTGACGAGCAGGTGCGCCCAGACTTTGTATTTTACCTCAGCGGCGTTGATGTGCTGGCTACCGACAAACTGGGCTACCTCGCCCTCACGCGGGAAGGCTGCCGCCGCCGCGATGAGCTGGTGCTGGCGGCCTGCCACCAGCGCGGGCTGCCCGTAGTGGTATGCATGGGCGGCGGCTACTCCCAAAAAATAGCCGATATTGTGGAAGCCCACGCTAATACCTATCGTGTGGCCGCCAGCCTGTGGGATTAAATGATTTTATAATATATATTAAAAAATATATATTATATACTAAAGAAGCCCCGTCCTACTCAGGGCGGGGCTTCTTTAGTATGAGCCGCAAGCTATTTGCTAGCTACGGTTCTGGTTCGACGTATTGGTAGTGTTCGTATTGGTATTGCTGTCCGAGCTGAAGGTGTTGTGAAACCAGCTCTTGATGTCGTCGATGGCGTGGCCGGTTTTCTGCTGGAGCTGGCCAAACCACTCATCCTGCTTGCCTTCCTGGTAGGTCAGGTCGTCGTCGGTGAGGTTGCCCCACTTCTGCTTGGCAGCACCTTTAATCTGGTTCCAGTCGCCACGAGCGCGCAGCTCAGTCTGGTCGTTGAGGTTATTATTGTTGAGGTCCATGGGTGAAATATGGAAAAGGATGGGATGTGTGTCTTGTACGCACCGCCCGCTCAGCAGGTTTTATAGCTCAATGGCTCAGGCTCGCCAGCAGGGCCGCAAAAAGCACTACGTACACTCCCGTAGCAGTGCCGTAGCCGGCCCAGGTGCGCCCGCGCTTACGGCGGTTGGCCTGCTGCTGGTAGCCATGGGCATAGTCGGCATCGGCGAGCAGGGGCGGCGCAGCCAGGTTGCGGGCGCGCACCGGCACGCTACTGATGCCGATAGTGGGCGCCAGCCCCAGCAGCGGCCCCAGGTACAGCGTGGTGCCAAATGCCGCCCAGTACGGGCCGCTCTGGTGATAGTAGCGTTGGGCATCGAGCCGGCCCAACTGCTGCCGCTGCGCCCTGCTAAGGCCCACCAACGGTTCGGTGCCCGGCCGCACCGAAGGGCTGTGCGCAGCCAGCACTTCGTGGGTACCATTGGCATAGCGCACCAAAAAAACCGTTGCCACGGGCAGGTGCAGGGTATCGGGCCGGGCGCTGGCCGGGCTTACAGAGTCGGGCCGCGGCAGGTAGCTTACCTCATCGGGCGTAATGGTGAGCACCCGGCACCGGATTTCCTGGCCGCTGGTGAGCAGGAGTACATCGGTGGGAAGGGCGGGCTGCTGGGCCCGCGAGAAGCGAGCCACCAGCAGCAGGCTGGCAAGGCAGCTCAGAAACAGAAGGCGATAGCGCACACTCATTGATAAAAGTTGTAAAATGGTGGTCAGTTATTAATTGCGCCGGCTGTTGAAGCCAAACAGCAGGCTGATACGCGCCCCACCGTGCCCAGGCACTACGGCTAGGTTGACCGGAAAATTGATGCCATTGGAGCGAAACGACGTGCCCAGCGCCAGCACGATATCGGCCCCAATCGGAGTCAGGTTGGGCCCCAGCCCAAACTCAAAGCCTTTGGGCCCGCGCAGGCCCAGTATCCCGCTCACGCTCGGAATGAACAAGCCCTGCTCCAGGCCACCTACCAGCGGCACGAACTCGACCAGTCCGCTCGTGCCATTGGGTAGGCGAAATAGCCGCGACTCGAACTGCCAGCCAAACTGAGTCAGGAAGGGGTTGAGGCTGCCTACCTGGTCGCGGGCGTGGCTCAGCACCCCGTCGGTGAGCACCGTGAAGCCCAGGCGTGGGCCGCTCAGGTGCACGGGCTCGGCCGTCTGCTCGTCGCCGGGCACGGCAGTCGGGTAGGAGAGGCCCGGGTTGGGCGGCAGATAGGCGGGCGCCGGCAGGCTACCCAGCTCCTGCGTGCCATTGGCGTAGCGGATGCGAAAAACCTCCGTCTTGCGCACGCTGATGAGCGGCCCGTCCGGATTGTCGGTGCGGCGGTACTTTACCAGGTCGGGGGTTATTTCAACCACCTTCACCTGTATTTCGGTGCCGTCGGTACGGGTAAGCAGGTCCTGAGCCCCTGCAGGGTGGGCAAACAGGGCGGCGAGCACCAGCAGTAGTGCCAGGCGTAGCAATTGGTTCATGGCGAAAGGGCTAGCGGTAAAAGAATAAGCCGAAGCTAGCGGCTTCACCCCGGCCCATGCCAGCCGACTTTTCGCTTTGTCAGACTTTAGCCGGAATGGTATTTGTTGGGTAATTATCTGTATGATAGACCATTAACCTAAGATAAATTAGATTTTGATAAAAGAATATTGCCCTTCTCGGCGCCGATAGGCGCCGGAGTGTATTTTGCAGGGCTGCTGCCCGTGTGGCCCGCTCTTTTTTCATGGACGACCTTCGCCTTACCCTCCAGACCCTGGCCCCCGACGACCGCCGCGACCTGGTGCAATTCATTCAGTGGCAGCGCCGCCGGGCTACCGGCCGGCAAGACTTACGCCTTCTTAGCCTGCTGCTGCACGCCCAGGAATACAAGCCGGACTACCTGATACGCAAGCTCTACCCCGATGAGCCCAACCCCGTGGCTTACTATGCCTTGCGCAAGCGGCTCTTTAAGCACCTTACCGAGTTTTTGTTGCTGCGCCAGCGCCAGCACGATGCCACGGCCGCCACTGCGGTGCGGGGGCAGCTGACGCTGGCCCAGTACCTGTTTGGGGCCGGCGTGCCGCGCCTGGCCTGGAGCGTGCTCCGCAAAGCCGAAAAGCTGGCCCTCGACAACGAGCAGTACGAGTCGCTGAACGCGGTGTACAATGTGCAGATTCAGTACGCAGGTCTGCCCCACGCCGAGCCGCTCGATGCCATTATCGAGCGCCGCCACCGCAACAAGAAGGCGGCCGACGAAGAAGAGCGGGCGGGTATTGCCGATGCGCTGCTACGCCAGCGCCTACGCCAGGCGCGGCTGCACGGCCGGGGCGCGGTGCCCGTCGATGAGCTGGTGCGCAATGTGCTGAAAGAGTACAGCTTGCAGGAAGCATTTGCCCGGTCGCCGTCCTTGCTGTGCCGGCTCCTGAGTATTGCCCGCCACGCCATGCTGGTGCGCGGCGACTTTGCCGCGTTTGCGCCCTTTATCGAGCGCTGCTACCGCCTGATGGAGCGCCGCCACGGCTTTGCGCCGGCCCACCGCGAGTACCAGCTGCGCCTGCTCTATATGCTGGCGCATGCGCTTTACCGTGCCCGGCGCTTTGCCGACTCGGTGGTGTACCTGGAGCAGGGCCAGGCCATTCTGACTAACGCGCCGGGCCGGCAGTTCAGCGACCTGGCCCCGCGCTTTACCTTTCTGCTGGCCGCCAACTACGCTTTTATGCACCGGAATACGGAGAGTATTCAGCTTCTTGAATATGTATTACGGGCTAAGCCGGCCCTTCTACCTGCGCACCAGCTTACGGCGCGCTTGCAGCTTACTTTCCATTATTTTGCGGAGGGCAACTTTCACAAAGCCGGCCAAACGCTCATCAGCCTCGACCGTACTGACCATTGGCTGGAGCAGAATATGGGGCTGGAGTGGCTGCTCAACCACAATATCGGCGAGCTGCTCATCCAATTGGAGTTAGGCAACCTGGACGTAGCTCTGGTGCGGCTGCGGGCCATTATGCGGCGCCTGCACGAGCAGTTCCCGGCTGCTGAGGCTACTGCCGATACTCCTGCGGTGCCCCTGGGCGGCCCGTACCACGCGGTAGTATGCTACCTGGAGCTGGTGCACGAAATTATGGATGACCCGGCCGTAGTGAGCACCCCAGACTTTGCCGGGCGCGTGGCCACCATGCCCGCGTTTCTTTCCGAAGAGCGCGAAGACCTGCAGGTACTTAGCTTTTTTGCCTGGTTGCGGGCGCGGGTGCTGGGACGACCGTACTACGAGGTGCTGCTGCAGCTGGCTGCGCAATAGCGCTACCTAGCAGTGGAGTAGGGCATCTTTACCTGTTAATCTCCGTGGTTAGAGTGGTTTCGGAGTGAGTGTTCGGGTTTCCAGGGTAGCTTGCGGTATGAAACTTATTCGGATGATTTGCGCCAGCGCGTAGCGGCGGCTTACGCAACGGGACAGGTTACGATTGGCCAGGTGGCCAGCCGCTTTGCCGTTTCCGTTTCGTTCGTGGAGAAGCTACTCAAGCGCCAGCGTACCAGCGGCTCCGTGGCCGCCCTGCCCCACCGCGGTGGCCCCACGCCCCGTTTGCAGGCGGCTGACCGTGACCGCCTCGCGGCCTGCGTGGCGGCCCAGCCTGACGCCACGCTGGCCGAACTGCGCCAGCAACTGGTGGCTGCCGGCAGCCCCGCCGTGGGGCTGCCGGTGCGCTGGCAGACGTTGCAACGGCTCGATTGGCGGCGCAAAAAAAAGCGTCTGCACGCCGCCGAGCGACACTGAGGGGTGAGGACGCAGCGCCGGGAGTTTGTGGAAGCTATTCAACACGAAGACGTTACGCGCCTGAAGTTCGTGGAGGAGACGCGTGTCAATCTGACCTATACCCGCCGCAATGGCCGCGCCCCGGGCAGACAGCGGGTGGACGCGGCCGTGCCCTTGCACAACGGCCCCAACGTGACGGTGATAGCAGCCCGCTCGGCCCCAGGCGTGGAGGCGGTCATGGAACTGGACGGGGCCGTGAACAAGGCCAGCTTTGCCGTCTCCGTGGAGCAGGTGCTCGGGCCGGGCTTGCAGTCGGGCGACGTAGTCGTGCTGGCTAGCTTGCCCGTGCACAAAGCTGCCGGCCGGGCGAAGCTAGTCGAAGCGCGCGGCGCCCGGCTGCTGTACCCGCCCCCGTACTCGCCGGATTTCACGCCCATCGGGTTGGCCTTCAGCAAGCTCAAAACCACTTGCGCACCGCCGCCCGCGAGGCCCTGCCGAGCGACTTGCAAGCGGAGCTGACCTGGATTACGGCCGAGGATGCCCAGAAATGGTTTGACCATTATGGCTATCACGTACCCTGATTACGAATCTGCTCTAGGATGCCTGATAATCTAAGTACCTGAAAGCCCCAACCGGAGTCGCTTAAAACTCGGCGTTTTTTGGGAAGCGCGGGAATGGTATCACATCGCGGATGTTGGTCATGCCCGTCACGAACAGCACTAGGCGCTCGAAGCCCAGGCCGAAGCCTGCGTGCGGCGCGGTGCCGAAGCGGCGCGTGTCGAGGTACCACCACAGCTCGTCTTCCGGCACGTGCATCTCGGCCATGCGGGTTTGCAGCTTTTGCAAATTCTCTTCGCGCTGCGAGCCGCCGATAATTTCGCCGATGCCCGGAAACAGCACGTCCATGGCCCGCACGGTGCGGCCGTCATCGTCGAGCTTCATGTAGAAGGCCTTGATTTCCTTCGGATAATTCGTCAGGATAACCGGCTTGCGGAAGTGCTTTTCCACCAGGTAGCGCTCGTGCTCGCTTTGCAGGTCGGTGCCCCAATCGACGGGAAACTCAAATTTCTTCTTAGCCGCTTTCAGAATTTCCACGGCCTCGGTATAGGTGAGGCGCTGGAAAGCATTGTCGGTCACGAACCGGAGGCGTTCCAGCAGCTCCTTGTCGTAGGTATCGTTGAGAAACTGGAGGTCGGCAGCACAGTACACCAGAGCATATTTCACCAGGCTTTGGAGAAAATCCTCCGCTAGGTCCATGTTGTCAGCGAGGTCATAAAACGCCATTTCGGGCTCTATCATCCAGAACTCGGCCAGGTGGCGGGGCGTGTTCGAGTTTTCGGCCCGGAAGGTGGGGCCGAAGGTGTACACCTGGCCTAGCGCCAGGGCCGCCAGCTCGCCTTCAAGCTGCCCGCTTACGGTGAGGTTGGTTTGCTTGCCAAAGAAATCCTGCGAGAAATCGACCGAGCCGTCTTCGGTGCGCGGCGGGTGCTCGGGGGCAGGGTGGTTACCCGAAACATCTGGCCCGCGCCCTCGGCATCGGAACCCGTGATGATGGGCGTGTGCACGTAGTAGAACCCGTGCTCGTTGAAATACTGATGAATAGCAAACGCCAGCGCGTGCCGGATGCGCAGCACCGCCCCAAACGTGTTGGTGCGGGGGCGCAGGTGCGCAATTTCGCGCAGGTGCTCCAGCGAAGTGGCTTTCTTTTGCAGCGGGTAGGCTTCGGGGTCGGCAGTGCCAAGCACGCTTATTTCAGTAGCCTGCACCTCTACCGACTGGCCTTTGCCCTGGCTGGCCACCAGCTGGCCGCGCACGGCGATGCACGAGCCGGTAGTGATATCCTTCAGGCTTTCCTCGGGAAACTTCTCGGCATCGGCCACTACTTGCAGCGTGGCGAGGCAGGAGCCGTCGTTGAGGGCAATAAACTGCACATATTTGTTGCCCCGGCGCGAGCGAACCCATGCCTTGACGAGAACTTCGCGGTTGAGGTCGGTACTTTGCAGCAGGTCTTGGATGCGGGTGCGGCGGAGCTGGTCGGCAGGCATAAGCGGGTTGCAAAAGGCAGTTGAGCTCGCAAAGGTAAAGCCTTCGCCCAGGCAGCACCGCTAACCCCAACGGGAAATTGCCAGTAGTAGCGCATGACCATTACATGAGCTACGCCGTACTATGTTGTTTCGCCCGTTGCCACTACCAGGTTACTTTTCTCGCAACATTCTATGCAACGCCTTGATTTAAAGCAGCTTCTTTCTCAGCGCCTCTCGCCTCAGCAGATTCAGTTTATCAAGCTGCTGCAAATTCCTACTGCCGAGCTGGAAACCCGCATTAAAGAGGAAATGGAGGTAAATCCTGCTCTTGAAGAAGGTGATAGTGAGGACGCTGACGAGCGCGACGAGAACCCCGATGACGAAGCGCCCGAGGCCGACGACCCCAACGACTCGCTCGATAGCGACGACGCCACGCTGGAGGAGGATTTTAGCGCCGGCGAGCCGGCCGATGACAGCCCCGGTCTCGACGACTATGCCGACGAGCGCCCCGAGCCGGCCGCCGAAGCCGAGGCCCTGGGTATCGACAATGACAACCACGAAATCGACATCAGCGACTACGTCAACGACGATGAGATAGCGGGCTACAAGATGCAGGGCGATGGCCCCGGCGACGAAGAGGAGCGCGATATGCCGCTGGCCGATACCAGCGGCTCGTTGCAGGATTCGCTGCTCGACCAGCTGCACTTTGCGCAGCTTGATGAGCTGCAACAGGCTATCGGGGAGCAGCTTATCGGCTCCATTGATGGGGATGGCTACATTCGGCGCGACCTGGCGGCCATTGCCAACGACTTGGCTTTCAGCCAGAATATCGAGGTGAGTGAGGCCCAGATTGAGGCCGTGCTGCACGTGGTACAGCAGTTTGACCCGCCGGGCATCGCGGCCCGCGACCTGCCCGAGTGCCTGCTGCTGCAGCTCGAGCGCCGGCCCCAGGACGAGGCCACCCAGAATGCCGAACGCATTCTGACCGAAACCTTCGAGGAGTTTACCAAGAAGCACTACCCGCGTATTCAGCAAAAGCTGGATTTGGAAGATGACGAACTGAAGGAAGCCGTGGCCGTTATCCTGAAGTTGAACCCCAAGCCGGGCGGCAGCGGGCCGGTGAGCGGCAGCAAGGGCAGCGCTGGCGGGGCACAGTACCTTATGCCCGACTTTATCCTCACCAACGACAACGGCGAACTGAACCTGACCCTGAACGCCCGCAATGCCCCGAGCTGCGCGTGAGCCGCGACTACCGCGAGATGCTGCAGACCTACGACAAAGCCGCCAAGAAAGACCAGAAGATGAAGGAGGCCGTGAGCTTTGTGAAGCAGAAGCTGGACTCGGCCAAGTGGTTTATCGACGCCATCCGGCAGCGGCAGAACACGCTGCTGCGCACCATGTCGTCTATTGTGGAGCGCCAGCGCGAGTTTTTTATTACCGGCGACGACTCCAAGCTGCGGCCCATGATTCTTAAGGATATCGCTCAGGCCATTGGCATGGACATCTCGACGGTGAGCCGGGTGGCCAACTCCAAGAGCATTCAGACCGAGCACGGCATTTACCCGCTCAAGTTCTTTTTCTCGGAAGGTATCGCCACCGACTCGGGTGAGGATGCCAGCAGCCGCGAGGTGAAAAGCATACTGCGCGACCTCATTGGCAACGAGAAGAAAGACCACCCGCTCAGCGACGACAAGCTGGAGAAGATGCTGAACGCCAGGGGCTATAACATTGCCCGCCGCACCGTGGCCAAGTACCGCGAGCAGCTGAACATTCCGGTGGCCCGGCTGCGCAAGGAGTTGTAGCGCTGCCTTAGGCAGGCAGTCCGGCACCGGGCGGGTGTGGCCGGGTGCAGGGGAGAAATGGGCCATAGCAGCCGGCTGGGGAAGCCTGGAAAGGCACGCGGCTAGAGCGATTTCGGGTCTGTTGAACAGTGTTTTTGATATAGCTTTCGCTAGACAAGCCTGTTGCATTGATTTGCGTGAGCGCGTCGCGGCCGCCTACGCGCCCGGTCAGGTCACGATGGGCCAGGTAGCCAGCCGCTTTGCCGTTTCCGTTTCGTTCGTAGATAAGCTACTAAAACGCCAGCGCACGAGCGGCCCGGTGGCGGCGCTGCCCTACCGGGGCGGGCCCGCACCCCGCCTACAAGAAGCGCAAGCGCACCGTCAGCGCCTGGCGGCGAGCGTGGCCGCCCAGCCCGACGCCAGGCTGGCCGAGTTACGCCAGCTGCTGGTGGCTGCCGGTGCGCTGGCAGACGTTGCAACGGCTCGATTGGCGGCGCAAAAAAAGCGTCTGCACGCCGCCGAGCGACACCGAGGGGGTGAGGACGCAGCGCCGGGAGTTTGTGGAAGCTATTCAACACGAAGACGTTACGCGCCTGAAGTTCGTGGAGGAGACGCGTGTCAACTTGACCTATACCCGCCGCTACGGCCGCGCGCCGGGCGGCAGCGGGTGGACGCGGCCGTGCCCTTGCACAACGGCCCCAACGTGACGGTGATAGCAGCCCGCTCGGCCCCAGGCGTGGAGGCGGTCATGGAACTGGACGGGGCCGTGAACAAGGCCAGCTTTGCCGTCTCCCTGGAGCAGGTGCTCGGGCCGGGCTTGCAGTCGGGCGACGTAGTCGTGCTGACTAACTTGCCCGTGCACAAAGCTGCCGGCCGGGCGAAGCTAGTCGGCCGAGGATGCCCAGAACTGGTTTGACCATTGCGGCTATCAGGTATCCTGACTACGAAGTTGCTCTAGTATCCACATTTCAAAAACGAATGGGATATCCGGGAGGCTTGGTATGTTTGTTGGGTAGTTTAAAAGTAAGTAAAGGGTCGAAACAGCGCTTATTCGCTTCCCAACGTGCACAACTCATTTGACTACCTCGTCGATGTGATAGAGATTATATACTTCGTCAATAAAGCCGAAGCTCTTCTTAGAAACATTCTGCTCGGTAGTCAACAGCAGCACTAGTTGGCGGCCCTCAAGTTGTTGGCGCAGATTAAGCTCATGTACAACATGGCTTTCGGCTGGGATATTTTCGGGCCAGTACGTATACTCGTTGTAATACCAAAACCGCGAGTGGTTATCCAGTAGCTTGGATAAATAAGGATAAAAACCAATGAAGCTCTGGGTAAAGCTGTCGCCTATTAGCAGCGCATTGAGACGTTGCTGATGTGCAGTAGGTGCGGCAAACGTGACAACCGGATATGCCATAGGATAAGGGCGGGGTAAGCGCAGCAGGTTTAACCCCCTCGCAATGTCATTGTCTGTAAAGCGTAGGCTATCGGTGGTAACCAAACCGGGGCGTACAGTTGTGAAGTCAGGCAAATCGACGTGCGTTAGCGCTTCAATAGCTCGAAAAAGCGTGTCAGCTACCAGTGTAACCCCGTAGCCACTCCAGTGTGTGCCCCCACGTGGAAACAGTGGATAAGCCGCAGTTGGCTTCCATTTTTTAAAAAGTGCTGCCGCATCAAGAGTATGCACGCCCGCCTTCGGTAATGCGTGCGAAAATTCTTCATAGTTGGTAGGTCCCGGCCATATAGCCTGCACGCTTGGCGGCAGGTCTTCAGGCTGATAGCTAGGCTTGCCGGGTGCAAGCACATAGAGAAGCTGCACACCGTGGCGCGCCAAGCTATCCTGCACGTCACGCACACGCTCAGCATGCTGTCTGAGAGCATCGATTCCGAGATAGTCGCGACCCAGGTATGATTCCGTAGGGCCACCTTGGTAGAGCACTTCGTGCTGTCCCAACAGCACGTCGCTGGCATGCACTTGGTTAAATAGTGAGTAAGCTAGCTGGTTGCGCAGCCGAATAGCTAGCTCCCTAAAGCCTAGCCGGTCGCTGAGGTAGGTTTCGAACTGTGGCTGGTAGGTGTCGGAAAGCAGATTTTCGAAGCTGAAGCTCGGGCACGCGCTTGGCTCCGAATAGCCTTCCAGAGGGGGTACAGGTAGCAGGTGCCATTTAGCTTGTAGCGCTGGCAACACGAATAAGAGGGATAAAAGACCCAGCAATACTTTTTTTAGACCAGGAAAAACAACCGCAACCGCTTCCATAGCAACTAAAACCGAAAGTAGATAAAGGGATTAAACGAACTACCCAAAATGGAGCCCGCGCTTAGCAAAAGCAGCAGCCCCGTTGCGAGGCTGAGGCCAATAGCCTGGCGGGGCGAAAGTGTATGCACGAAATACAAGCCTAAATTGCGCTTTTCCAGAGCAGGTAGCGCATTCATGAAGGCAAAAAAGGCCCCCAGGGCCAGCAGAAGCCAGAACTGGCTGCCGAACTGCTGCCAGTGCATGGCGGGCACAGTAGGCGGCGGGGCGGCCACGCCTTCCCAGCTTACCACCTGCCGGGGGTGAAACTGTCCCAGCATCCGCCCAATGTAGGCCACCGCCTGCGTTAGGGTCTCGGCCCGAAACAGCACCCAGCCCACAACGGTAATAAGAAAAGTGGGCACGATACTCAGCGCCCCAGCGCGCCGGTACAGGCGCAGCAAAAACAGGCGGTCCAGTATAAGCCAGAAGCCGTGGTAGGCACCCCAGACAATAAACGTCCAGGCGGCTCCGTGCCAGAAGCCCGACAAGATGAACACCGTCCAGAGGTTGATATAGAGGCGGCTGGTATTAACCCGATTGCCGCCCAGCGGAATATAAAGGTAGTCGCGCATCCAGCGTCCCAGCGTAATGTGCCAGCGCTGCCAGAATTCGGTGATGGAGCGCGAAACGTAGGGCGAGTTGAAGTTTTCGGGAAACTGGAAGCCCATGAGGCGGCCCAGGCCCACGGCCATATCAGAATAGCCCGAGAAGTCGAAATAAATCTGAAAGGTGTAGGCCAGCGCTCCCAGCCAGGCCTGCGCTACCGGCAGAGTAGTGGGGTCGAGGGCAAAAATGCGGTCGGCCTGCTCGCCCAGCACGTTGGCAATCAACACTTTTTTTGATAGGCCGATAATA
Organism: Hymenobacter sp. BRD67; assembly: GCF_013256425.1. Taxonomy (GTDB): domain Bacteria; phylum Bacteroidota; class Bacteroidia; order Cytophagales; family Hymenobacteraceae; genus Hymenobacter. The sequence continues at coordinate 3,750,833 of NZ_CP053904.1, read as the reverse complement.
AACCGGAACATACCGGCCAGCTTCTCGTCCACGGTATCAAAGGCCCGGCGGTCGGTGAGCTGCCCGGCTATCTCGTGAAAGCGCACGATGGGGCCGGCTATCATCTTAGGGAAAAGCATGATATAAAGCATGAAATCCCAGAATGAGCGCAACGGCTTATTCACGCCCCGGTACACGTCAATGGTATAGGTCAGCTTTTCAAAAGTGAAAAACGAGATGCCAATGGGTAATACGACCTTTTCCCAGGTCAGGGGCGGACCCCCGAAGTAGCTGCGCACCGCGCTGGCATTGTCGAGAAAAAAGTTGGCATACTTAAAATAAAACAGCATGCTGACATTGAGTAGAATGCTGATTATCAAAAATATTCGTTGCTTCCAACGCTCGGCCGAAGCAGCCATGCCCCGAATGAGAAAGAAGTTGACAACTACCGAAGCCAGAAATAAGGCCAGAAAGCTCAAGCCCCCCCAGGCGTAGAACAGGAGGCTGGCCAGCAGCGCCACCGTATTCTTGAAGCGGACTGGAACCAGCCAGTAAAATCCTAGAAACGCGGGTAAAAAGTAGAAGAGAAAGAGCGTACTACTGAAGACCATACCTAAAAAAGAAGCTGCCCCGGCCGGGGGCAGCTTCAAAACTACGAAGAGAAAATCAGTTGCTTACCGGTGCCCATGGTCACCGCCCCGGTCGCCACCGTGGTCGCCGCCGGAGCCTCGTTGGCCACCCTGCCCGGGGTTGCCGCCCCGAAGCCGCCCCGATTACCGGGCTGCATCTGGGGCTGGCCCCCGCCAAAGCCGCCGCGCTGTACCTGGGGCTGACCTCCGCCAAAACCGCCGCGCTGTACTTGAGGCTGGCCGCCCCCAAAGCCACCGCGGTCGCCGCGCTGCACCTGCGGCTGGCCGCCCCCAAAGCCGCCTCGGTTATCGCGGCCGCCCTCTATGTGGGGCTGCCCGACGCGGTAGTCGCGGCCCCGGTCAAACTCGCGACCCCGGTTGCGGTCGTAGCCATAGACGCGGCCCGCGCCGTAGTCGTGGCCGTAGTACTGGCCCCCGCCACCGTAGCCGCCGCGCCGAAACACGGTCACATATTGCGGGTAGCGACTGCGGTAGGTATTGATATAGAGCCAGGGCTGCGGGCCGGCGTAGCTCACCGGTACCGGGTGGAAATAATAGGGGTCGTAGCCATCGAGGTAGGGCGTCTGAATCCATTGCCCATCCTGAAAGACGATATATACCCCGTTGTAGATATCGTAGTATCCGTCAATCTCCGGGATGTAGTAATACTGCGTGCCCTGCGGCACGGGCGGCCCCCAGGCTGGTAAGCCAATGTTTACGCCCACACTTACTTGCGCCTGGGCGGCGAGAGGAGCAGCGAAAGCCAGGCCAGTGCCCAGCGCGAAAGCAAGAAAGCGGAGGTGGAGTTTCATGGCAGGAAGAAAAAGTGGGTTGGGTTGCCTACTACCCACTAGGCAAGTAGAGTGCCGAAATTTGAGTTTGCCGTTATACGGAACATGTTTGCGTACTGACTGGCCAAATGTACCGACTAACTCTCGTCAAAGCGCATAAAAAGGCCCCGCCGGGTAGCTTGTCCTTACCCAAATCTCGTAGAGAAAGCGCCGGCCGGTAGGCCGGCGCTTTTTTAGTGCCCTACGCGTTGGCGTGGGATGCGCATTTCTCAGCAATTTTGTGATGCCCAGCAATGGGCCAGCACGCATTTTGGGACCGTACAGCTCGGTGATGTGCGCCGCCAGCGGCGCGTCTGTACGCTAGTAGCTGGCTGGGCCCGCCAGCCTGGGGCCAGTATCCCGCAGTTGGGGCCGGGTCGGCCTACGCTAGCAAGGCCGCCTACCAGTTGCTGGGCGGGGCAGCCGTCACACCCGACATCCTGCAAGAGCCACACCGCCAATTAGTTCAGCAGCAGTTGCAGCAGGCCGGCACCTATTTGCTGGTCGAGGACACGACCCAGTTGCGCTGGGCCCCCGCCACGGCCCGCCGGGCGGGCCTGGGACCAGTGGGGGCGGGGCCAGCGGGGAGCAGGGCGTACTGCTGCACTCGTTGGTGGCCGCCAGTTGGCCAGCCAGCGACCTACCGGCGGGGGCGGTGCGCCCACCGCTGCCCTTGCTGGGGCTGCTCGACCAGCAGTTTTACGTGCGCCAGGCCCGGCCAGCGGCCGAGAAGGCGCACCCCCACGGCGGCAGCCGGCCCCGGCAGGGGCGGGTGCGCGAGTCCGCGCTGTGGGCGCGCAGCCTGCGCGCGGTTGGCTCACCGCCGGCGGCTGGGCGCTGGGTCGTGGTGGCGGACCGCGGCGCGGATATTTACGAGCATCTGCGCCAATGCCGACAGCAGGGGCTGGGCTTTGTAGTCCGGGCCGCCCAAGACCGGGGCTTGGTCGCCCCATCTGAGGCGCCACCGCCGACGCTCTTTGCCGTGGCCCGGGCGCAGCCTAGTGCCGGGCAACTGGAACTGGCCTTGCGTGCTCGTCCGGGCCAAGCGGCCCGGCAGGTGCGCCTGCAGGTGAGTTACAGTGCCGTGTTGGCGCTACGCGCTCCCCAACGGCCGGGCGCTAGTACGGGCAAAGGGGAACCGGTGGCTGCCAGCGTAGTACAGGTGTGGGAGCCGGGCGGTAAGCTGGAGTGGCTCCTACTGTGTGACGACGTGATAAGCAGCTTCCCCCAAGCACAGGAACGGGCTCGACAGTACGCCAGCCGCTGGCTCATCGAGGACTTTCATAAAGCCCTGAAAACGGGCCTGGGTGCCGAGCGCTTGCAACTGCACACCGCCCCACGCCTGTTTGCGGCGGTGGCCTTGCTGAGCGTGGTGGCGCTGGCGCTAGTGGACCTGCGCGAGCATAGCCGCCAGCAACCCGATGCACCAGCTGAGTCGTCAGGTCTATCAGCCAGCTATTTACGGGTCTTGCGCAGCCAGCGCACGCGGCCCATTCGAACCGTGCGGGAGGTATTCTACGCCCTGGCTGGACTGGGTGGGCACCTGGGCCGAACCGGCGATGGACCGCCAGGCTGGCAGACGCTCTGGCTCGGGCTGGTGAGCCTGCGCTACTTAGCCGAAGGCGTACGGCTGGCCGCCCTGTTGCCCCCGGAAGAGCACTAAAAAAGCGCCGGCCTATCGGCTGGCGCTTTCTCTACGAGATTTGGGTAAAGACAAGCCGGGTAGCGAGGCTTTTCAAACGTGCAGGCATAGTGCTTAGCGACGACCTCTGTCGTGGTCGCGGCGGTCATCGTGGCGCATGTCTGCCGAGCGGTAATAACGGGCATGGTGGTCGCGATACTGCACCCATGGCTGCCGGCCGCGATAATCTACTACCACCGGGTGAAAGTTGGCCGTGTTGTAGCCCGGTACTACGGCCATCGGTACCCAGCGGCCGTTGCGCTGCACGATGTAGTTGCGGGCGGCCAGGTCATAGTAGCCGTCAATCTCCGGCACGTAGTAGTACTGCGACCCGGCTGGCACGGCGGGGCCCCAGGCGGGGTGGCCAATCTGCACATTAACGCCAACCTGGGCGTGAGCAGCCGGAGCAGCCAATGCGGCGAAAGCGCCGAACACAAAAGCAAAAATCTGCGGGCGGTAGTTCATGGTTGAAACGGAAAAAGGTTGAACAGAATACTTGTGTAACAACAAAATGGATGCCTGAACGCACACAGATTCGATAAGTCTGGCTATTTTACAGACCAATAATTCCATTCTGCCGACCAGCCAAACCAGCCGTCCGCTACCAAAAAAAGCGCCCATTGGGCGCTTTTTAAGAATGAAGCTGTTTAGGAAGTAGGCGAGCGACCAATTCTGCGCAGCAGTAGCACGGTAAAGGCCAGCCAGTGAAACGCCAGCCAGGTATGCAGGCAGGTTTCAAAGCGCACGAGTAGCGTTTTGAAGCCGTCGAGCCAGGCGTTGAGTTGCTCAATAACCTGTCGGCGGCGGTAGAGTTCGGGGTCAAACAGGGTATCATCGTCGATTTGCCAGTCGGCCGAACGCCGGTTGCGCGGGATGTTGACCTCAATATCGCGGTGGGCACAGGCCTGGCGTAAGCTGTTGACATCAAAGGCTTTGTCGGCGTTCAGAAACAAGCCTTGCAGGCACAGGTCCGCCTGCTCCAACGTTTGGCAAAGCTCGCCAAAGACGGCTTCCAGCTCAAACGTATCGTGGTGCTGCCCGGCCTGGGGCGTGGCCAGGGCCAGCGGCTGGCCCTGGTTGTCGGCCAGGAACAGGGCGTTGGTGGTGCGCGCCGCTTTGCGGCCCTGGTAGCCCACGGCCACCCCGCCGTTCTTGGCCGGTGTGTGGCTGCCGTCGAGTTGCACGCTGGAGAGGTCGAGCAAGCGGCGGTGTAGGCGCAAGAGCGTCAGCCACAGCTTTTTCCAGGCCCCTTGTTTGCTCCAGGTGTGGAAATGATAGTACACCCCCTGCCAACTCAGGGGCTCGCCGCTGAATAGGGCGGCCACCGGTAGCCAGCGCCACTGACAGCCGGTTTTGAGTTTGTAGAGAATGGCGCCCACCACCTCGGCCGGAGCCACGCGCCGCCGCCGGCCCTGGCTGGGAAAGGGTAAATAGGGCAGTAGCCAGGTCACGATGATATCTTTGGAGAGGACTTCCACGGGCAGGCGTAAGAAACTTGGTTGGGTCGCACCCCAAATTTCTCTCCGCCGTGGGAGTCTTTTTTGTTTCCAGCCTACTTCCTAAACAGCTTCAATATAAACACAGTAAGCTAACGCTTGACTAGTCGCGGTCGCGGTCGCGGCCCCGGTCGTGGTCTTTGTCGTGGCCATGGTCGTCATCGTGGCCGCGGCCATCACCGTCGCGGTAGCCGTCGCGATGCATTTTCTTAGCCTGGCCAGGGGGCAGGCCGTGGGGGTTGCCTCCCCGGCTGTACGTCCAGGGCGAGTCGCCGCGATAGTCGATGTACTGCGGGTGGAAATTGCGCGAGTCGTAGCCTTCAAGGCGCTCATGGCGCTCCCATTTGCCATTGCGCTGCACGAGGTAGCGGCGGCCGGGTACATCGTAGTACGCATTGGCTTCGGGAATGTAGTAGTACTGGGCGTTGGCCGGAGCACCTACCACCACCGGCGGGGCGGTGTTGATGTTAACGTTAATCTGCGCCTGTGCCGGGGCGGCGGCAAAAGACAGGGCGCTCAGCAGGCCGAGGGTAGCCGTTTTTTGAAGCAAGTTCATGAGAAAGAAAATTGAGGTGATAGCGCTGGCCTGGCAAGGATGCTGCCAGGAAAAGAACATGTGGCTTATACGTAGCCGCCCTGCTTTTGACCTTGCGCAAGTGGTAGCGGCCCATCGTTGGCCAGGTGCCGGGCTGAACAAGGCCGTCTTATATAGTGGCCAGCTCCCGGCCAGATGCCGATAAGCTGCTCAACGTCTGAATGACAGCCAGGCTATTGCGTTGTAGCTGCGCCCGGTGCTTGTCATTGGAAAGGTTAGATACCTCCTCCGGTATAATCTTCGGTTTGCCCTGAAAAGCCGGCGCCAGCAACAGGCCAGTGAGCCAGCAGCATAGTGGGCGAAGGCAAAAAGGAAAGCGCATAAGCGAGGGAAAAGCAGAAAGCAAGCGTTCCGGAAATAGCTGGCGGCAGCGGCCTGGTAAAGAAAGAGAAAAAGCGCCGCACCAAACACCGCCTAAGCTTGTTAGCAGCAATCGGCCTGCCATTCGGGGTCGGGAAGAAAACTTTCGGGTTTCTGCTACCCCTGGCTGGCCGTTCGCGTACCTTTGCTTGTTCCTCCGATTTGCCCGCATGGCTAAAAAAACGGCTGCCGCTCCTGTGGCCCCTGCTCCGAAAAAACCTAAGGCAGCTCCTAAAAAAGCCGCTAAACCGGCCGCCGACGCGGCTCACGTTCTGACCTCTGCTACCGAAGATAAGCTAGTAGAAGTAGCTGAAAAGCAGGCCGCCGACCTGCGGCACAACCTGCCCGTTGGTCGCCAGCCCGTGCCCGCCGGCCTGGCCGTAGCCGAGGCGCATCAGACACCCGCTGCCTTGCCGCCTACTGCCAGCGCCCCCTTGTGGGTGCCGAGGCCGAAGCGCCATTCATTGAGGTGTATGGTGCCCGCGAGCACAACCTCAAAAACGTGTCGGTGCGTATTCCGCGGGGTAAACTGGTGGTTTTCACGGGTATATCGGGCTCGGGCAAATCGAGCTTGGCCTTCGATACTATTTATGCCGAAGGCCAGCGGCGCTACATGGAGACGTTTTCAGCCTACGCCCGCTCCTTCATGGGCGGGCTGGAGCGGCCGAATGTCGATAAAATCGAAGGCTTGTCGCCGGTAATCTCTATTGAGCAGAAAACCACCTCGCGCAACCCGCGCTCCACCGTGGGCACCATTACTGAGATATACGACTTCCTGCGTCTGCTGTATGCCCGCACTGCCGAAGCCTACAGCTATGCCACCGGCAAGAAGATGATTCGGCAGAGCGACGACCAGATTATCAATTACATTCTGCGGCATTTTGAAAACCGCAAGCTGGTGGTGCTGGCCCCGGTAGTGAAAGGTCGAAAAGGTCACTATCGCGAAGATTTTCAGAAGATTGCCAAGCTGGGCTTTACCAAGGTGCGCGTCGATGGCGAGCTGCTCGACATCACGCCCAAGATGCAGGTTGATAGGTATAAGATTCACGATATTGAAATCGTGATTGACCGGCTGGTAGTGAAAGAAGAAGACCGGTTTCGCCTCTCCGGCTCGGTGCAGAACGCGCTCACCCACGGCAAAGGCACCATGCTGGTGCTCGACCCCGATGCGAAGGGCGAGAAGGGCAAGCCGCAGTTTTTCTCGCGCTTTTTGATGGACCCCGAAACCGGCATCGCCTACGACGACCCGGCTCCTAACACGTTCAGCTTCAACTCGCCCTACGGCGCGTGCCCGCACTGCGCCGGCCTGGGCGAGGTGCAGCAGATAACCGAGGAAACCGTTATTCCGGACCCCAAGCTGAGCATTAGCCGGGGAGCCATTGCGCCACTGGGGGAATATCGTGACATTTGGATATTTCAGCAACTCCAGCTCATTCTCAAAAAACACAAGGCCAGCCTCAACACGCCCATTGAGAAGCTCGATGCCGAGCTGCTGAAACGCCTGCTGCACGGCATCAGCCAAGACGATGCCGATGATGCCAAGGCCGTTTACACGGAGCCGTTTGAAGGCATTATTCCCTTCCTGCGCCGGCAGATGGACTCGGAGTCGGACAACATCCGGGAGTGGATTCAGCAGTACACCCAGGCCCAGACCTGCCCGGTATGTGAAGGCTACCGCCTCAAAAGGGAAAGCCTGCACTTCAAGCTGGCCGACCGGCACATCGGCGAGCTTTCGGTGCTGGATATCAACGAGCTGGCTGCCTGGTTTGTGGGTCTGGAAGACCGCCTCAGCGACCGCCAGAATCTCATTGCCCGCGAGCTTCTTAAGGAAATCCGTAAGCGCATCGGCTTCTTGCTCGAAGTGGGGTTGGACTACCTCAGCCTGCACCGCTCGGTACGTACACTCAGCGGGGGTGAAAGCCAGCGCATTCGCCTCGCCACCCAGATTGGCACCCAGCTCGTGGGCGTGCTCTACATCATGGACGAGCCCAGCATCGGGCTGCACCAGCGCGATAATGAGCGCTTAATCAAGGCCTTACAGCACCTGCGCGACATCGGCAACTCGGTGATTGTGGTGGAACACGACAAGGACATGATACTGCACGCCGACCACGTGCTCGACATCGGCCCCGGCGCGGGCATCCACGGCGGCCACATTGTGGCCGAAGGCACGCCCGAAGCCATCTTCAACTCCGGCTCGCTCACTTCCGACTACCTGAGCGGCAAGCGCAACATTGAGCTGCGCAGGAAGAAGCGCGAGGGCGAAGGCAATTTCCTGGTGCTGAAAGGTGCCAAGGGGCATAACCTCAAGAATGTAACGGCTAAGTTTCCGCTCGGCAAGCTCATTGCCGTCACGGGCGTGTCGGGCTCGGGCAAGTCGTCGCTCATTCACGACACGCTGTATCCGATTCTAAACCAGTACTTTTTCAATGCTCACCGCGAGCCCCTGGCCTACGGCAGCCTCGAAGGGCTGGAGCTGATTGACAAGGTGATTGAGGTCGACCAGTCGCCCATCGGCCGCACGCCGCGCTCGAACCCCGCTACTTACACCGGCGTGTTTACCGAAATCCGGCAGCTGTTTGCCGAGATGGCGGAGGCCAAAATCCGGGGTTACGGGCCGGGTCGCTTTTCCTTCAACGTGCGCGGGGGCGCTGCGAAACCTGCGAAGGCGCGGGCATCCGCACTATCGAGATGAATTTCCTGCCCGATGTGCACGTGCCCTGCGAAACCTGCAAGGGCCGCCGCTACAACCGCGAAACGCTGGAAGTGCGCTTCAAAGGCAAGAGCATTACCGACGTGCTCGACATGACGGTGGAGAAGGCCGTGGAGTTTTTCGAGTTTCAGCCGCGTATCCTGCGTAAAATCAAGACGTTGGCCGATGTTGGGCTGGGGTACCTTACGCTGGGCCAACAGGCCACCACGCTCTCGGGCGGCGAGGCCCAGCGCGTGAAGCTGGCCACCGAGCTCAGCAAAAAGGATACCGGCAAGACCTTCTATATCCTCGACGAGCCCACTACCGGCCTGCACTTTGAGGACATTCGCCACCTCGCCGACGTGCTGCACAAGCTCGCCGACAAGGGCAACACCGTGCTCATCATCGAGCATAATCTGGACCTCATCAAGGTAGCCGACCACGTCATTGACATCGGCCCCGAGGGGGGCGCGGGCGGCGGCGCCATTGTGGCCCAGGGCACCCCCGAGCAGGTAGCCAAGAGTGGCAAAGGCCACACCAGCCGCTTCCTGGCCGAGGAGCTGAAGACGAGCAAGTACGCCAGCGCTTAGGAGTTGGCTAAGCCTTAAGCATAAAAGCCCAATACTATTAAAAAAGAGCGGCCTGCTCCGACAAGCGGAGCGGGCCGCTCTTTGGGGTTGCCCACTACGCCTTTAGTCCAGCGCCACGCGCTGGCCAGTCAGCGCTATGCTGGCTTTCAGTACTTTGCCAGCAGCCACCTCAGCGGCCAGCGGCTGGCCGCCGCCCACAAAAACCTGCACCTGCCCGGCCAGCTCGACGCGCTGAGCCTGGGCATTGAGCCGCGAAAGTTGCCGCGGCGTCAGCGTAAACTGCACCGTCTGGGTTTGGCCGGGAGCCAGACTTACGCGCCGGAAACCTTGCAAGGCGTGCAGCGCCGTGCGGCCCTGTCCTGCCGGGTGCCGCACGTACAGCTGCACCACCTCGTCGCCGGCGCGCGGGCCTGTGTTCTGCACCTCTACGCTTAGCACGATGGGCTGCCCGGTCCGGGGCTTGGATAATATAATTAATTTACTATATTTAAACGAGGTGTAGCTCAGTCCGTAGCCGAAAGGGTAGAGCGGCACGCCCTTGAAATAGCGGTAGGTGCGGCCTTCCATGCTGTAGTTGTTGAAGGCCGGTAGCTGGGTTTCCGACTTATAAAACGTCACTGGCAGGCGGCCGGCGGGGTTATAATCGCCAAACAGTACGTCGGCCAGCGCGGTACCGGCGGCCTGCCCACCGTACCAGCAATTGACGATGGCCGGCAGATTGGCCGACTCCCAAGGCGTGGCAAGGGCGCTGCCCGTCATCATGACGAATACGACCGGCTTGCCCGTGGTATGCAGCACTTTAAGAAGGTCGGTTTGAACCCTGGGCAACGCAATGCTGGTGCGGTCGCCGCCGCTGAAGCCGGGCACATCCACCTTCATTTCCTCGCCTTCGAGCCGGGGCGAGATACCGCCCACGAACACGATGGCATCGGCATCTTTTACCAGGGCCAGGATGTTGGCCGCGTTCATCGGCACCACGTGCGCGCCCGTGAACCTGAGAATGCTGCGGCTCACGTTCTGCACGTACTCCAGCTTGATAGCCAAGGCCTTGCCAGCCGTCACGGAGAGCACGTACTGGTTGGTCGACACCCCGTGGCCATTCCAGGCATCCATTACCAGCTTACCATCGATAAACAAGCGGTAGCCGTCGTCGCCGGTTATTTGCAGGGCCAGCTCCTCGGTTTTTTCGGGGGTGAAGGTGGTGAGGTAGCGCGCCGAGATATTCTCGGCCGGCAGGCCCTTCACAATCTCCAGTTTGGCGTTGGCCAGGTAGCGGTCGAGGCCGGCTTCCTGCTGGGTGACTACGGGCGGGCCTTCCAGGTTGGGGTTTTTGAAGTATTCGGCCTGAAAGCCCGGCTGCCCGTTATAAGATAGGCTTTGGTTAATATTCAGCGGCTCATACACGGTGCTGCTGGCGTAGTCAACGCCTTGTATGTATGTCACTTCCGTATTCTTGCCTAGCTTGTTTATGATGCCTTCGAGCGGGGTTACGAGGTGGGTGGGGAACCCATTATAGTTACCGAGCTGCACGCTTTCGTTGTTGGCGTTGGGGCCAAGCACGGCTATTTTCTTGAGGTCTTTGCGCAGCGGCAGCGTGTGGTTGTCATTCTTGAGCAGCACCACCGACTCGCGGGCCATCTTCAGGGCGTGGGCTTGGTGCGGCGCGCTCTCGACCACACTCATCGGAATCTGAGCGTACCTGACGCGCTCTACCGGGTCGAACATACCCAGCTGAAACCTAATTTTGTAGAGCCGCTTCACCGATACATTCAGCTGCTCCTCGGTAATAAGCTTCTTCTGCACCGATTCGAGTAGCGAGTTATAAGTGAATAACTTTCCTGTAGCACACTCAATATCAGTGCCGTGCAATACGGCGTTGGCGGCGGCAGTCGCCGCGTCGGGGTCGGTTTTGTGGTGCTGCCAGAAGTCGTTGAGCCCGTCGCAGTCGGAGGTGACGTAGCCTTTAAACTGCCATTTTTTATATAAAATGTTGGTCATCAGAATGTCGCTGCCGCAGCACGGCTGCCCGGCGTAGGCATTGTAGGCGCACATCACGCCGGCCACCCTGGCATCCACAATCAGGTCGCGAAAAGCCGGCAGGTACGTGTCCCAGAGGTCATAGTCGCTGATTTGGGCATCAAATACGTGGCGCAGCTGCTCGGGGCCGCTGTGCACGGCAAAGTGCTTGGCACAGGCCGTGACTTTCAGGTACTTCGGGTCGTCGCCCTGAAAGCCTTTCACCAGCGCCGAGCCCAGCTGGCCGGTCAGGTAGGGGTCTTCGCCGTAGGTTTCCTGGCCCCGGCCCCAGCGCGGGTCACGGAAGATGTTGATGTTGGGCGTCCAGAAGGTAAGGCCCTGGTAGATACCGCGCTCACCGCGCCGCACGTACTCCTGGTGCACGGCCCGCGCCTCATCCGAAGTGATAGTTGCCATGGTCAGCATCGCGTCCTTGTCGAAGGTAGCCGCCATGCCGATGGCCTGGGGAAACACCGTCGTTTTCATACTCGTGCGGGCCACGCCGTGCAGCGCTTCGTTCCACCAGTTGTAGGCCGGAATGCCCAGGCGGTCGATAGCCGGCGAATTATTCAGCATCTGCGATACCTTTTCGGGCAGCGTGAGGCGGCCCACCAGGTCATCAACCCGCTGGTCGATAGGCAGGTCGGGGTTTTGAAACGGAAATTCGGCGGATCGGGCAGGTAGTAGCACCATCGAAGGGACTGCCGGCAGCAGCGTACCACTGCCCGTGAGCAAGAGCAGGCCGAGAAGGGCGTGGGGTAGTTTCATGCGGGTGAAAAAAGCAAAAACAAACACCCGCATAAGCTCGGAGCCAGCCGGGATACGACTAAAAGTAAGGCGAAACTCCTGTTTGCAACTAATTGTATGTTAATTAAATGCCCTAATCCAATGCGAAAACGATTGTGATAGCTGATAACATTGGAATTGTAGTAAATGCCCGGCTGGTCGTACGTAGCAAGTGAGATAAGGCCCAAAAAAGCGCGGCCCGCCGGCCAGGCGGGCCGCGCAGTAGCGGCTGAAAGCCCCGGTGCTTTGCCCGTGGGTTGGGGCAAAAGCGCTCGGCGAGTATAGTGCGGGCGCGACGGCGGTGAAGTGCCGGCCCGTGAGGTGGGGTGCCGGTTTTGTTGCGCCGGGTTAAGCAGGCAGGAGTGATACGTGACTTCTCTGCCGGGCAAGGCGCGGAAATCACGAATCATTCATCTTTAATCATTAACTATTAACCAGTTACTCGTACACAAACCGAACCTCTTGCCGTATTTCCGGGTTCAGGCTCAGGGCCACCGGGCAGGTGTGCGCCGTCCGCTCCATCAGGGTACGGTCGGCGGGGCTGAGGGCAGCGGGCAGGTGCAGCTCAACAGTGAGCTGCGCAATGCGGCGCGGCGGCTCAGGGCTCATAATTTTTTCCATCTTAAACGAACTACCTACCAGGTTTAGCTGATGGCGCTCGGCTACGATAGCCATGGTTGTCAGAATGCAAGTGCCCAGGGCAGTACCTACGAGGTCGGTCGGCGAAAACGCTTCGCCGCGCCCGTGGTTATCAACCGGGGCATCGGTTTGGATAACGGTGCCCGAAGCAGTATGCGTAGCTTCGGTGCGCAGGTGGCCCTCGTAGCGGGCGGTAGCGGTGGTGTGGGACGTGCTCATACTACAAAGCTACCCCGGCAGCGTTAGCAAAGCGCATGGTGGCGAATGCTGCCCCACAAGGTATTTTTGATTCCTCTATGAACAAGAAGACGCACGTCATTGCCGCTGCTTGCCTGGCGCTCGGTACCGCCTGGGCTCGCCAGGCTCACGCCCAGGCGCCGGCCACCACTACGCCTCCACCCGCGGGCCTGCTATGGAGGCTGCTCCACAAACCATGCCCTCCGATGAGCAATCATATAAAAAAGAAACTATATACGGAATAAATTTTAATACCCAGGGTGGCCTTATTGGCGGCGTGAGTGTGCGCGTGGCCCGGGTGCTCGACGAGCGCTGGCTGCGCTTCTGGAGCCTGGAAGGCGTATCGCTGAAAAACCCTAAGGAAGAAAATTATACCAATGGCGAAACCGGTGGCAGCTTTAAGCGCTTCAAGGCCAACTACGCCTTTGTGCTGCGGCCTTCGGTGGGCATCCAGCGCATTCTGTTTCGTAAGGCTGCCGATGCCGGCGTGCAGGTAAACGGGCTGCTGAGCGCCGGCCCCTCGCTGGGGCTGCTCATGCCGTATGTGATTAGCTACGACTACGATGCGAAGCGCAACGGCAGCTATGGCGTAAATGATGTGCTTACCGATGAGCCCTACGACCCGGCTAAGCACGAAGCCGACAACGGCCGCTGGATATACGACCGGGCCCCGCTCTTCAGCGGCATTGGCCAAACCAAGATTGTGCCGGGGGCACACCTGCGGGGCGCTCTGAGCTTTGAGTATGGGCGCTACCGCGATGCGGTGGCCGGAGCCGAGGTGGGGTTTCTGATAGAAGGCTTTACCCAGCGCATGACTATTCTGACGCCGCCGCTGGTAGACCCCAGCACGCTCAACAGCCAGTTTTTTCCCTCCGTTTACCTGACGCTGTACCTGGGCCACCGGAACTGAAGCTAGTGAGCGCTGGCCTGGTCTGGCCGGCTTCTTCCTGAATTCTCAGTTAACTTTACTGTATGGATACCCTGCTGCTCTCTCTGCCCATTATTCAGGCCGAACCGCTTGCGCCCGTGGCGCCGGCCCGCCCGCGCAAGCCCGACTGGCTGCGGGTAAAGCTGCCCATTGGCCCGACTACGCCGCCGTGCGCAAGCTGGTAGATGAGCATAAGCTGCATACGATATGTGAGTCGGGCAACTGCCCCAACATGGGCGAGTGCTGGGGCGCGGGCACGGCCACGTTTATGATTCTGGGTAATGTGTGCACGCGCTCGTGCTCGTTTTGCGCCGTAGCCACCGGCCGCCCCACTGAGCTCGACCTCGATGAGCCCCGCCGCGTAGCCCAAGCTATTGCCCTCATGAAAGTGAAGCACGCCGTGCTGACCTCCGTAAACCGCGACGAGCTGAAAGACCGCGGGGCCAGCGTGTGGCGCGATACCGTCGTCTTCACCAAGCAGCTGAGCCCCGAAACCACCATCGAAACGCTTATTCCCGATGTGAAAGCCAACTGGGATGCCCTCGACGTCATGATTTCGGGTGGCCAGGAAGTGATTTCGCACAACATGGAAACCGTAGGCAGCCTCTACCGCCTGGTACGCCCCCAGGCCAAGTACGACCGCTCGCTGGAGCAAATCCGGCGTACCAAACTGGCCGGGCACCGCACCAAGTCGGGTATTATGCTGGGCCTGGGCGAAAAAGCCGATGAGGTACACCAGGCTATGGACGACCTCGTGGCCAACGGCCTCGACATTCTTACCCTCGGCCAGTACCTTCAGCCCACCAAGCGCCACCTCGAAGTAGCCGAGTTTATCCACCCCGAAGTATTTGCGCAATACAAGGAAGAGGGCCTGCGGCGCGGCCTGAAGTACGTGGAAAGCGGCCCGCTGGTACGCTCGTCGTACCACGCCGAGCGCCACGTCAACGTGCCGGTTTAACGGGCCGTAGTCCTGCAAAAGCAAAGAAAGCCCCGTCATTCGACGGGGCTTTCTTTGCTTTTGCTAGGTTGACTGCTTAGCGAACGGCCGCCGGGCGGCGCACATCGGTGGGCGGATAGTTGCCCAGCACGCTGTTGACGATGCGATAGGTTTCCTCTTCCGAGATGCTGTTCTGGTTGAGCTGCGCCTGGCCGGTGCCGCGCCAGGCAAGCTCCTTGCGGCGGGCATCCACGATGTCGATGATAACCGTGCCGGCCTTGTAGTTATACGCGCCCCCGCCGTAGGGGTAACCGCCAAAGCCGCCGTAGCCATAGCCATAGTAGGGGTAGCCGTAGCCACCACCATACGGATAGCCCGATACCTGCTGCTTGTTTTCCACGCGCACGCTATAGGCCACGTACACATCGGGGTTGCTGGTAGTTTCGGTCAGGCCCTTGGCGGTGAGGTCTTTGCTCACGGCATCGCGGATACGCTGGTCGGTAAACGACTCGTACCCTTTGGCCGGGCCGCCTTCCGTGTCATTCGCCTGCTTGGGGTACCAGGCCCAGGTATGGTAGTTGCGGAAATTAACGGCGTGGTCGAAGTCGCTGGTCACGCCAACGTTGGCAGTTGTAGCGCAGGAGCCCAGCCCGAGGGCCAGCGCCAGGCCCGTTGCCGCGAGTGCAGTCGGCCGGGCCAGAAAACGAGTGATGCGGTTCATAATGTTATAAACTAAGGAATAAGACCCATTGCGGGAGGTAGCTGATTAACGTCGGCCATTGCGCCAATGTTCCAAATTTGGTAGGCAAGCCGACTAGTTTGCTTAGCTAATCGCCCAACACCCAAAACGCCAGTCCAAACACTTTTCGCGTGCTTAGACTGGCGTTTTTAGAAAATGTAAAACCGGGGTCTACCCGTTTTACCCGCGATTAATACGATGGGCCTTTGTCGGTGGCTACCAGCTGCTCGGCTTCGTCGGCGTATTCTTCCATGGGCGTGCAGCTGCAAATGAGGTTGCGGTCGCCGTAGGCCGAGTCGATGCGGCTCACGCTGGGCCAGAACTTGGCCAGGCGCACGTAGGGCAGCGGGTACACGGCCTGCTCGCGGGTGTAGGGGCGCGTCCAGGCCTCGGTGAGCACCACGGCGGCCGTGTGGGGCGCGTGCTTGAGCACGTTTTCCTTCTGGTCGGCGCGGCCGGCTTCGACCTCGGCAATTTCCTTGCGAATCGAAATCATGGCCTCGCAAAAGCGGTCCAGCTCCTGCTTGCTCTCGCTTTCGGTGGGCTCCACCATGAGCGTGCCCGCTACCGGGAAGCTTACCGTGGGCGCGTGGAAGCCGTAGTCCATCAGGCGCTTAGCAATGTCTTCGACCTCAATGCCCGCCTTCTTGAAGTGGCGGCAGTCCAGAATCATCTCGTGGGCACAGCGACCCTGGTGGCCGGTGTACAGCACGGGGTAGTGCTCCTCCAGGCGGGCCTTGATGTAGTTAGCATTCAGAATAGCCAGCTCGGTAGCCCGCGTAATGCCATCGCCGCCCATCATCGAGATGTAAGCATATGAAATTGGCAATATACTGGCCGAGCCGTAGGGCGCGGCCGATACGGCCCCGTGGTTACGGCCCTCAACCGGCACCACCGCGTGGCCGGGCAGGTAGGGAATGAGGTCGGCTACCACGCCGATGGGGCCCACGCCGGGGCCGCCGCCGCCGTGCGGAATGCAGAACGTCTTGTGCAGATTAAGGTGGCACACATCGGCCCGATGGCGGCGGGCGAGGTGAGGCCTACCTGGGCATTCATGTTGGCGCCGTCCATATACACGCGGCCGCCGTGCTGGTGAATGAGCGCGCAGATTTCGATAATCGTTTCCTCATACACGCCGTGCGTGCTCGGGTACGTCACCATGAGGCACGAGAGGCGGTCGGCGTACTGCTCGGCTTTGGCGCGCAGGTCGGCCACGTCGATGTTGCCGTCTTCAGTGCTTTTCACCACTATTACCTGCATACCGGCCATGACGGCCGAAGCGGGGTTGGTGCCGTGGGCCGAAGCCGGAATGAGCGCCACCGTGCGGTGCGTGTCGCCCCGGCCTTCGTGGTAGCCCCGGATGGCCAGCAGGCCCGCATATTCGCCCTGGGCACCCGAGTTGGGCTGAAGGCTAACGGCCGCGAAGCCGGTGACCTCACACAGCCAGGCTTGCAGGTCTTTGATAATCTGCTGGTAGCCCAGGGTCTGGTCGGCCGGCGCAAAGGGATGCAGCTGGCCGATTTCGGGCCAGGTTACGGGTATCATCTCGGCCGTGGCGTTGAGCTTCATGGTGCACGAGCCCAGCGGAATCATGCTGTGCGCGAGGCTCAGGTCCTTGTTTTCAAGGTGCTTCATGTAGCGCAGCATCTCATGCTCGGCGTGGTGCGAGTTGAAGACGGGATGCGTCAGGTACTCGCTGGTGCGCTGGAGGCGCTCGGGCCAGCTCAGCGTCAGCTCGGCTTCGAGGGTGGGGGCGGCAGTGGTGTACACTTCCTTGCCCAGTACCTTGGCAAATACGTCCACGATGTCGCACACGTCGTCAAACTCCACGTTCTGGTGCAGGCTGATGCCGACCAGCGTGTCCTCGTAGTAACGGAAGTTGAGGCCGGCGGCCTCGGCCTCCGTCTTCAGGGCCTGCTGCAGCTCGTGGCTTTCGAGGCGCAGGCTCAGCGTGTCGAAGTAGTTGGCATTCAGCTGCTCTACGCCCAGGGCTTTCAGCTCGGCTTCGAGAATCTGGGTAAAGAGGTGGGTGTTTACGGCAAACTGCCGGATGCCTTTCGGCCCGTGGTACACGGCAAACATGCCGGCCAGCACGCTCAGCAGCACCTGCGCGGTGCAGATGTTGCTCGTTGCTTTTTCACGCCGGATGTGCTGCTCGCGGGTTTGCAGGGCCATGCGGTAGGCTTTGTTGCCGGCCGCGTCCACGCTCTGGCCGATAATACGGCCCGGAATGACGCGCTTAAACTGGTCTTTGCACGAGAAAAAGCCCGCGTGCGGCCCGCCAAAGCCCATCGGCACGCCAAAGCGCTGCGACGAGCCCACGCACACATCGGCGCCCAGCTCGCCGGGCGACGTAAGGAGCGTGAGGGCCAGCAAATCGGCGGCCATCACCACAAACAGGTCGTGCTGGTGCGCCGTGTCGATAAATTCCTGGTAGTCGAAAATCGTCCCGTTGGCTCCCGGATACTGCACAATGGCGCCAAACAGTGCCTCGTCGCTCAGGTCGGCGGTGCGGTGGTCGCCCACTACCAGCTCAATGCCCAGCGGGGTGGCGCGGGTGCGCAGCACATCGATGGTCTGGGGCAGCACCTGCTCCGACACGAAAAACTTGCTGGCATTCTTCTTTTTGGTTTGCGAGTGCAGCATGTGCAGCGCCTCGGCGGCGGCCGTGGCCTCGTCGAGCAGGCTGGCGTTGGCAATGGGCAGGCCGGTGAGGTCGATTATCAGGGTCTGATAATTGATGAGCGCTTCGAGGCGGCCCTGGGCAATCTCCGCCTGGTAGGGGGTATAGGCGGTGTACCAGCCTGGGTTTTCCAGAATATTGCGCTGAATAACCGGCGGTAGCGTGGTGTCGTGGTAGCCCAGGCCGATGTAGCTCTTGAAAACCTTGTTTTGCCCGGCAATCTGCTTGAAGCGCTTCAGAAACTGGCGCTCGGTCAGGGCCGGAGGCAGGGCCAGCGCCTGCGACAGGCGAATGGCGGGCGGCACCGTTTCGGCGATGAGCTGGGCCATCGACTCGGCCCCAATGGCTTGCAGCATGGCTTGCTGGTCGGCGTGGCTGGGGGCGTTGTGGCGGGTTTCAAACACGTCGGCGGGCTTGAATCTAAACGACATAAACGTGGGCTGGGGAGGGGAGAAGAAAGCAACTTTTTCCTTAACAAAGGTAAGCCCGGTTTGGTCGGGGAGGGAGCGTACTTTTGAGCCAAACCTACCTATTCTGTCATTGCTGCGCTCGCAAATGACAACCCATCTTATGCCTTTTCCCACCCTCCTTGGCCTGCTGCGCGAAGGCCGTACGCCGCCCGACCGCCGCGTGGCGCTCACCCCCAAAAAATGCGTGGAGCTGCAAGACACCTACCCCGGCCTGCGGGTGCGGGTGCAACCCAGCCCGCACCGCGCCTTCGCCGACCAGGAGTACCGCGACCTGGGCATCGAGGTCAGCGAGGATATGGCGGGCTGCGATGTATTGCTCGGTGTAAAAGAGGTGCCCGTATCGGAGCTGATTGCCAATAAAGCCTATCTTTTCTTTTCGCATACCATCAAAAAGCAGCCCCGCAACCGCGAATTGCTGCAAGCTGTTCTTAACAAAAACATTACCCTGATTGATTATGAGCTGCTGACTAACGCAGCCGGCGAGCGCGTAGTGGCTTTCGGGCACTGGGCGGGCATTGTGGGGCGTATAACGGCCTGCTTACCTACGGCCGCAAGCACGGGCTCTACCAGCTTAAGCCAGCCTGGCAGTGCGTCGATATGGAGGATATGGAGGAGGAATTTTTTAAGGTGAAACACCTGCCGCCCATCAAGATAGCCGTAACCGGCACTGGCCGTGTGGGGCAGGGCGCGGTGGAGGTGCTAGGCCGCATGGGAATCCGGCGCGTGAGCGTGTATGACTACCTATACCTCGATTTTAGCGAGCCGGTGTATACCCAGCTGTGCAGCTCCGACTACAACCGCCGCCGCGACGGCCGGGTATGGGACACGGCCAATTTTCACCACGAGCCCGCCGCCTACGAATCGGCGTTTGCGAAGTTCATCCCGGTTACCGACCTGCTCATTGCCTGCGCGTACTGGCACCCGGCCGCGCCGCGCTTATTTGCTGAGGCCGATACCCGGCAGCCTGACTTTAAGCTGAATACTATTGCTGACGTGACCTGTGATGTGAATGGCTCCATTCCGCTTACCAAGCGCAGCAGCACTATCGAAGAGCCGGCTTTCGACTATAACCCCGCTACCGGGGAGCTGGAAGCCCCGTATTCGCGCGCCGATAATATTACCCTCATGGCCGTCGATAACCTGCCCTGCGAGCTGCCGCGCAATGCCAGCCGCGATTTCAGCCGCCAGCTGCTCGTCCAGGCGCTGCCGCCACTTATGAGCGGCGACCCGGCCGGCGTGCTGGCCCGCGCCACTATTGCCGAGGCGGGGCAGCTGTGCCCGCGCTTCGCTTACCTACGCGACTATGTAGCATAAAACCGTTGTTATTGCTTGGCGGCCGACCCGATTACCTTGGGGTTTCTAACCGAGTCGATAACCGCAGTATCGGCCGAGTTGGTGGCTGTTGGAGTGTTAGCCAGCGTAGATACCTGCCCGGTTGGGCTGATTTTACGCAGCGTGCCACTGCCGGTATCCGTCACATATACGGCCCCCGTCCCATCGGTAGCCACGCCGGCCGGAAACTTAAAGCCTTCGGCCAGCAGCGTTACCTCGCCGGTCGGGCTCACCCGCCGGATGCAGTTGCTGTAGGTGTCAGCTACCAGTACCCCGCCATCGGCTTCTACCGCCAAGCCGCGCGGGTGGTTAAAGTCATCGGCCAGCAGATTAACCTGGCCGGTAAGGCTGATTTCCCGAATAGTATTATTATCAGTATCCGCTACATATACGGTGCCGTGAGCGCTCACGGCAATGCCAGCAGGCTTGTTGAGGCCACTGGCCAGCGTGCTGATTATCCCACGCGATGTTATTTTTTGCACCGAGCCGGTATTAGGCGCTGCCCCGGTGTCGGCCACGTATACATTGCCTTCGGCATCGACGGCCACGGCGGCCGGATACACTAGGCTATGGCTCTGTACCAGCGTTGTTACCTTCCCGGTGGCACTTACCTGCTTAATGCTGTGGCTGCCGGCATCGGCCACGTACACAAGACCGGTGGTGCCCACGGCCACGCCGGTCGGGTAAGAAAGATTGGTATTGACTACGAGCGATACTTCCCCGGTCGGGCTTACCTTTTGCACGGCGCCGTTGTCGGTATCGACTACGTACACATTGCCCGCCGCATCGACAGCTACCCCGTCGGGGTAGCTGAACGATGGCGGTGCCGCTGGCCGGCTGGCGGTCAGGCCCGCTGCCAGTAGGGCACTCATGAGTAAGGACGTCTTCATAGTCAGGAAAGGATGAGCAAGTAACCACTCCAAAGATACTGAACGTTCCATTCAATTTGCTATTATTTACCACTTTAGTACAATAAGGTGAAACCTTCTGCGTTTCATGCCGCTTTTTTATGAACCTGACCTCCCGCTCCACCGCTCCCGAGCTGATGGATGACCTGACCCTGGCTACCGAAGAGCTACGGCAAAACCTCGACGAGCTGGAAACTATCAATACCTGGCTGGGTGGCTACCAGCCGGTGCTGGGGGCGCTGGCGCGGCTACGGCCTCGCTTCCCCGCCGGCCGCCCCCTGCGCCTGGCCGACCTGGGCAGCGGCGGGGGCGATACCCTGCGCCACATAGCCCGCTGGGCCCGCCGCCGGCAGGTGCCCGTCGAGCTTACTGGCATCGACGCCAACGACTTTATGCTCGACTACGCTGCGCAAAAGAGCGCTGCCTACCCCGAGATATCGTATAGTAATTTCGATATATTATCGCCCCAATTCACCGCGCAGGACTATGATATTCTCACGGCCAGCCTGTTCTGCCACCATTTCACCGATGCCGAGCTGGTAGGGCTGCTGCGCAGCTGGCAGCAGCAGGCCGGGCTGGCCGTTGTTATCAACGATTTGCACCGCCACCCGCTGGCCTATTATAGCATTAAGCTGCTAACCAGGCTATTGGGCGGCTCGCGCCTGGTGCAGTACGACGCGCCCCTCTCCGTAGCCCGCGCCTTCTCGCGCCAGGATTGGCAGCGGCTGCTGGCTCTGGCTGGTGTTGAGCGGTATGAGCTACGCTGGTGCTGGGCCTTTCGCTGGCAGGTGGTGATTTTTGCCGAAAATAGTTAGGCCAATGCAGAGCTTGGGGAGTAGTTTTGCTCAGGCAGCCAAGATGATAGAGGTAGTTGGCCCTGGGTAAAATCGCTTGACATAATAGATACTATTAAAATAGTAGTGAATAGACGCTACTCTTACTAAATCCTTGCTTATAACACAGCGTATATTATTCATGATTCTAATAGGTAAGCTTGCCGGTCTTTTCTGCTTACAAAAATTGGTAGGAAACCTTGTGTTAAGCAACACATATTCCGCTCATCTACGCTCAATTAATCACTGCCTTAGCATCCTCGTTGTATTGATTAGCATACTGCTTTGCACGCACAAACTCCACCCACACGGGCGTTAGCTGAGCTGATTAACAGCCAAGAGCCGGCCTGGCAATTTGTGAGCCAGTGGATTCGCGAGGCTAAGAATAAGGTGCAGGTCTTACCAAAGACACCTGCTCGGGCCGATAGTACCTTGCTGGCTGCCCAAGTCACCACCAGGTCTCCCATGGGAGCTATTATTTATGAAACAGGAGGGTTGCTCATTGATGGAGGTTGGCTACGGGTGTTAGGTTCTGGTAGCCCAATGCTTAACCGCACCATTATGGGATGGAATCAAGGCAAGCCTACTGGTATGCTATTGATTGCGGACGACGTGTTAGGAGGTTTTTACGCCCTTAATGGAGGCGCATTTGGCCAAGAATCTCTGGGCAAGGTTTTTTATTTTGCTCCCGATAAGTTGCAGTGGCAAGCCACGAATAAAACCTACTCGGAATTTCTAAGCTTTTGCTTTTCGGGGAATTTGCAGGCGTTTTACCGCAATCTTCGCTGGAAGGGGTGGGAGCAAGAAGTCAGCGCTCTAACTGGTGCTCAGGGATTGGCTTGTTACCCGTTCCTGTTCACAGAAGAAGGGGAAAACGTGGCTAAGGACAAGCGGGGCATTGTGCCTATTAAGGAGTTGTGGACCTTTGGACAGTATATGCAGCGTCAAGCGGAAGGGTCCCGATAATTTCAACTTTTTTTACGTTCCATGAACGATGACTGCTCACCCCTTAATGTTAATGGTAAATATATAATAAGAAATTTATTTTAATATATATCCCTACTCGTAGCTGATTTGTAGCAGCATGGCCTCCATCGTCAGCCCCGGCCCGAAGGCGCAGCTGAGCACGGGCGCCCCGTTATCGGCGGGCGTAGCGGCGGCCAACAGCTCGCGCAGCACAAAGAGCACCGTGGCCGACGACATGTTGCCGTAGTCGCGCAGCACCTGGTAGGCGTAGCGGTTGTCGTGCTTGCTCAGGTGCAGCGCCTGTTCGATGGCTTCCAGAATCTTACGTCCGCCGGGGTGCAGGGCGAAGTGGCGAATATCCTCACGCCGCACCGGCAGGTCCTGCAATAAATCGGCCGTGAGCTGCCCGATACCGCGCTGAATCAGCGCCGGTACGTAGCCGGAGAGCGTCATCTCAAAGCCGAAGTCGCCGATGTGCCAGGCCATATCCTTGGTGCCTTCGGGCGCAAGGCCGCAGTGAAAGGCCCGGAAAGCCAGGCAGGGCGCGGGGCCGGGCAGCGGTTGGCCCAGCACCAGGCAGGCCGCCGCTCCGTCGGCAAAGAGCGCGTTGCTAACCAGGTGGTCTTCTTCGTGGCTTTTCTGGAAATGCAGGGTGCATAGCTCCACGCTCACTACCAGCACGCGGGCGGCCGGGTCGGCCCGGCAGATGCTATCGGCGAGGCGCAGCGCATTGACGGCCGCGTAGCAGCCCATGAAGTTGACGCAGGTGCGGCGCACGGAAGCCGGCAGGCCCAGCGCCGCCACCAGCTCGATATCCAGGCCAGGCGCGTACATGCCGGTGCAGCTGACCGTAATGAGGTGCGTCAGGCTGGCGGCCTTCACGCCAGGCGCCTGGCGCAAAGAAGCTTCAGCGGCGGCCAGGGCCAGCGGCAGCGCCTCGCGCCGGTAGGCAGCCATGCGCTGGCTCACGCTCGGAAAAGGCTCCAGGCCTGGCGTATTCGGAAAAAAGTCGTAGTCGCCGTTGGCCCGGCCGTAGTCGGCCAGTACCGAGTGGCGATGCTCGATGCCCGACACCCGGTACAGCGCCCGCAGCTTGCGGGTGCCGCTCGCATCCAATGCCAGGGCCTCGGCCATAAAATCGGCTATGGTTGGCTGGGCGAGGCGGTGGGCGGGTGTAGCGGTGCCAATGGCACCCAGGTAGCTGGGCATTAGGGGGAGGTTAGAAACGCAAGTTTACGCACTGGTAGCACGGCCCCAATTGGGCTGAGGGAATTTCACTGTTGATATGCTTGGCCGCCTACGTACGATTACCAGGCGTATTTGGAGCGCTCCGCTTTACGGGCGGGTCCAGGTCGGGTTTAGGAGAAGGGCTTACCGTGGGTCTGCCGCATTAGCGTGCGTACGGCCGCGGGCCAGTGCCGCAGGCCCCCTACTACCAGCTCGCTCAGCACCGGGCCACCAAACAGATGCTGCACCGCCCGCCCCACGCGTAGCCGGGTGCCAAATTGCTGCTGCCACGCGCGGGCATAAGTAGCTTCCAGCGCCGGGCGCGGCAGCTGGCCGCGCAGAAAGCGGTCGGCCAGCGGGACGGCCAGCGCGGCGCCGTGCAGCGCCATGGCCATGCCATTGCCGCAGAGCGGCGTAATGAGCCCGGCCGCGTCGCCTACCATCAGCAGGTGTTGCTCCACAGGCCGCTTGGGCGCGAAAGAAATCTCGTTGATAACCTCGGGCTGCGAATATAGGTTTTTTGCATTATGCAAGATGTCGGCCAGGCGGGGGTTGCGGGCCAGCACCTCGCTTTCAAGCGCCGCAATGGTGCCGCCGGCGACCTTTAAGTTGGCGCGGGTGGTGAGGTAGCAAAAGCAGAGCTTATCCTCCTCAATGGCCGAAATACCAGCGTAGCCGTCGCGAAAGTTGTGGAGCTCAATTATATCGCGGGCAAAGCCGGGCAGCTGCAAGTGATATTTTACGCCGAGGTAAGGCGAGCGCTGCCCAAAAAACGGCCGGCCCAGCTGCCGGTCGAGGGCACTGCGCTTGCCGTAGGTGCCCAGCACGAGCCGCGCCCGCAGCTGGCGCCCATCGGCCAGGGTTACGGTGTGGTGGTCAGCTGCCGCGTCAAATGCCACATCGGCCACGGTGGCAAACAGAAACTCCACGCCCTGGGCCAGGGCCTGCTGGTATAAAAAATGGTCGAGCTCATAGCGGCTTACCCCAAAGCCGCCCAGGTCGAGCGGGCTGGCCAACAGCCGCCCGGCCGGCGACGAAAGCCCAAACCGGCAAATCCCGGCGGGGTTCAGGCCGGCCGGGTCGGCCCCGAGACGGCGCAGGTAGGGCAGCACCTCATTGCTCACATACTCGCCGCACACCCGATGAAAGGGATACGGCCGCCGCTCTACCACTACCACGCGGTGGCCGCGCCGGGCCAGGTCAAGCGCCGCCGCCAGCCCGGCCAGGCCGCCGCCCACGAGCAGCACCGTAAGGTGCGCGGCAGAATAATCGGTTGAAATCACAGATTTACCCGGAAAAAAATCCGGTTTAGGATAAGTAGACGTATAGTAGAACAAAGACGGGCGTACTTTTGCGAAACCAAAATACAGGTTCGCCGTTAACTTTTATCCTACCCTGCTACTGTGTTCAGGTTGATAGTATTATGAAAAAACCCTTACTTTTAATTTTTCTGTGGGTTGCCAGCCTGGGCATTATTATGGGCGGCCTTACGCCTGCCCGGGCTATTGGTATTACTGGCGCGCATCAGGCTATTATTCGTCCGGCCCTCGACGACCATACTCTGGTTGTCTATCCGAACCCCAGCACGGGCATTGTGCACCTCACCATCAGTGGCCTCGAAGGCCGCAAGGTAGAGGTAAGCGTGCTCAATGTTATCGGCACCGTTATGTACCACGAAACGCTCACCGAGCTCAACGAGCGCTATACCAAAACTCTGGACCTGAGTCGGTTTGCTAATGGGCTTTATTACGTAAAGCTCGAAGCCGATAACTCGAGCCAGCTCTGCAAGCTGGTTATCCGGTAGCGTGAGTAAGGAATAGCGCAGGTTTAGAACAGAAAAAGCAGCCTGACAGGCTGCTTTTTCTGTTTCGGAGCCCGGCTGCGGGCCCTAGGCTGCCACGTGCGCGGGGCTTACCATGTTACGAACCCGGCGGGCGGTATCCATGGCCAACAGAGCAGTAGCTACTACGAGCGCAAAAAATAAGAAAAACATAGCGGTAAAAGTCAGGTGAAATGAAAAGTCCGGGCCAGCAGCCAGGGCTACGAGTCTTTTAACCGACGCAACCCGAGGAGGGTTACACTAAAATTCGGGCATTTAGCCACGGGCACCCGGTGGCAGGTGCAAATGCCCGCTCTGAATGAGGCGATAGAGCGTCGAGCGGCCCACCCGCAGGCGGTTGGAGGCCGCTACTACGTCGCCTTGCATCGCGTTGAGGCAGCTTTGCATAATAGCCAGCGTCTGCTCGCGCAGGGAAGGAAATACCAGGGCAGTCTGGTCGGTTGCGCCCGGCAGCCCGGCCAGCGAGCCCAAGGGTACCCGCAGCGGGATGTCGCTGGGTTCGAGCATCTCGCCATCGGCCAGCACGGTGGCCAGCTCTACCATCGCTTTCAGCTCGCGCACATTGCCCGGAAAGTCATAGCTCAGCAGGTGCTCGCGGGCCGCTGGGCTGAGCGAGCGCAGCGGCAGCTTATTCAATAGGCTGAATGACTGCACAAACGACTCGGCCAGCAGCAGAATATCCTGGCCCCGGCTTCGGAGCGGCGGCAGCTCGATGGGCATCCCCAGCAAGCGATAATACAGGTCTTCGCGAAAGCGCCCGGCCTGCACCTCGGCGGCGAGGTCGCGGTGGGTGGCTACCACCAAGCGGGCATCGAACGGAATGGCCTGGCTGCCGCCAACCCGCGTCACGGCGCGCTCCTGAAGCACCCGCAGCAGCTTGGCTTGCAGCCCCAGCTCCAGGTCGGCAATCTCGTCCAGAAAAAGCGTGCCGCCATTCGCTTCCTCGAAGCGGCCGATGCGCCGGGTAGCTGCCCCGGTAAAGGAGCCCTTCTCATGGCCAAACAGCTCGCTTTCGAGCAGCTCGCGCGGAATAGCCGTCATGTTGATGGCCACGAAAGGCTGCCCGGCCCGCGCCGATTGCGCATGAATGGCTTGCGCCACCAGCTCTTTGCCCGTGCCGGTCTCACCCGTTACCGATACGGTAATGGTCGTGCGGGCTGCCTTGGCAATGAGCTCGCGCACCTGCCGGATGCTGGCGTGCTGCCCCAGCAGTTGGCCATCCGGTCTTAGCTCGGCCGTGGCTGGAGGTGGGAGAGCCGGCTGGTGCCGGGCCTGGGTCATCGCCTGCCACAGCTGCTCGGGGCTGCCTGGCTCTTTAGCCAGGTAGTTTGTAATACCCTGGCTTTGCAGCTCGGCTTTCTCTTCCACAGTAGGCTGGCTGGCCACAATGTAGCAGTGAGCCGTTGGCAGCCGCTCGCGGAGCTTGCGCACCAGCCGCAGGGGTATCCCTTCCGGCCCGTCGCCATCCAGGATAAGCGCCCCCGGTGTTGCCGCGGTGGGCAGCCGGTAGGCCAGCGCCTGTGCCACCGTTGTGAAGCGCCGAACCACATGGTCCGGATTCAGGCTCAAGCGGTGGCACAAGCGCATTATATAATTGCTGTCGGGCGCAATGAGCCAAATATGAAAAGAGCCAGATGCCTTCATATGCAGGTTGAATTTGATGCGAAAGCAGTAACTGGCAATTCAAGCGACAATAAAATATTGGTAAAATTATAAATCATGCCTGCTGCGGATTTCGAGTATTTTCTGTAAAATTCCGGGAGAAAGTTTACAATCAAGCTATTTACGAGCAAAAAATGTCAAATGGATTGCTTTTTTATTAAAACAGGAATCTTTTTAGGATAAATCAATAACATAGGAATTAACAAATGTTATTGATAATAAAGTAATTATGGAAATGGCTCCCAACTTGTAGTAATGAGAGCATGCTCAACTTTTACAAATTGGTGTCATGCTTACTCTCGAAATAGTGAAATTTACCCGCATGGTGCGGGGTATTTCAAAAGCTGTAGTATTATCAGCCCTTTTGCTGGCATTTCCATTTGTGATGCAGCAGGCCCACGCGGCCGCCTACTACTCGACAGGTGCTCCCAAAACCTCCACGCCGCTGGTTTGCGTGGTGGGGTGCAGCGGAGTCAATACCAACGTGACCACCCCCGCCACCAGCGTTGCACTATCGGCGGAGGTGAATATTCCGGTGGCCGGGTCGGCCAAGCTCAGATACCAGCTCAACGGGGTAGGGCAGCCGGGCTACCGCGCTGGCATTCTCCTTTCGACTACCAGCGCGCTGCTCGGGGGCAATGCCCTGGGTACGGTTACCATCCGCACTTACCTAAGCTCGGGGCCCACGCCCACAGTGCCGCAAGACCAGCAGGTGGTAACCGGGACGGCCGCTCAGGCACAGCTACTGGCGGGCAAAGGCAGCCCCTCGCAGCTAGAGCTGATTGCGACGGCTCCCTTCGACCAAGTAGAGGTCGAGTTCGGCTCGGCAATCAGCCTGGGCAGCAAGGTTGATGTGTACTATGCCTACGGCATCGGCCCGAACACGGCCGCGCAGGTCACCGGCCTTACGTCAAATTCCAATAGTGCGGCCACTACCAGCCCGTATAGCGTAACTGGCTGCACCGATAAGGTGAGCAACGCCGGCCAGGCCGCCGACAGCGACCCCACTAATTACGCTACTTTCAGCAGCCTGCTTTCGGTAAACTGCCCGGCTCAGCTCACGGTAGGGCTCAACGGCACGGCACCCGGCGGCTACCAGGCCGGCTTCGTCATCGGGCAGGATAACACGGTGCTCGATGCTAGTGTGCTAAGCCACCTTACCCTGAAAACCTATAAGAACGGGGTGTTGCAGGAAACTGCCTCGGGGGCTTCGCTGCTGAGCCTGGGGCTGCTGCCCGATAGCAAGTCGCTGGTAAGCTTCCAGGCAACGATGCCTTTCGATGCCGTATCTATTGAGCGTAGCGATGCCGTATCGGCCCTCGACAACCTCCAGCTATACTACGGAGTGGGAGTGGCCTCCACTACACCCCAGCAAACGCTTTCCAGCTTTGCTACCCCTACTGGTCACTACGCTGCCTCGTCCAGCGGCATTTGCGTAGCCTGCTCGGTTACCTCACCCGCCAATGCCGCCGGCGACCCCAACTCGGCCGCCACCATCAACGTGGGGGTTGGCGTAGCCAACTGGGTAGGCTTGCAGCTCGACCTCAATGGCAAAGGCAACGCCGGCAACCGGGCCGGCATGGTCATTGGCAGCAACACGCCCCTCGATATTGCCGCGCTCAGCCGCATGACCCTGGTAACCTACGACGACAACGGCAACGTGCTCGAAACGGCTTCCGGCTCGTCGCTGCTCAGCCTGGGCGTACTGCCTGATGGCCGCCAGACCGTGAGCTTTAATACAACCAAAGACTTTTCGAAAGTGGGTATTCAGATGAGTGGTCTGGCCACTGCTGCCAGCAGTACCAGCGTTTACTATGCATTTTCTGACAGCTCGAATGGCTCGTTGAAGATAGTGCCCCCCACCGGCCCGCTGCCCGTAACGCTGCTGAGCCTGGCCGTGCGCCGCATAGCCGGCACGGGCGCGGCCGAAATCAGCTGGACCACCGCCACCGAGCTCAATAATGCGGGCTTCGTGGTGGAGCGCACTGCCGACCCGGCCGCCAGCTTTGTGGCCATGGGGCAAGTAGCCGGCGCTGGTACCAGTGGGAGCCAGCACAGCTATAAGCTGGGCGACGAAACTGCTGCCCAGGCTACTGGCACCTTGTACTACCGTCTGCGTCAGCTCGATATAAATGGCCACGCCACGCTCTCACCGGTGGTAGTGTTGGCTCCCAGTAATGCCCCGGTTAGTTTCTCGCTCTACCCCAACCCGGCCACTACTACCGCGCAGGTAACGCTGGGCAGCAGCTCGGCACTTGTGGCCGGCACTTCGGTGAATGTCTATTCAAGCCTGGGGCAGCTGCTAAGCAGCCAGGTACTAAGCCCCGAAGCAGCCGCCAATCTGGTGCATATCTCCACTGCTTCGCTGGCACCTGGCTTGTACCAGGTGGTGCTGCGCAGCCCAGCGGGCCTGGCATTGACGACACAGCGGCTGGTAGTAGCCGGGCAGTAGCCGATGAGCACAAGCGTCACCCTTTCTGTAAAAAGTTGAGCCACAAAGCCCCCCGCTGTAAAGCTGCGGGGCTTTGTGTTTATACTGAAGCCCACGCCATGCTAGGCTCCCAGCTCCAGCCAGGCCGGGCAATGGTCGGAGTGGCTGGCATCGGGCCACAGGCCGGCACCCCGCAGCCGAGGCAGCAGCGCCTGGTCGAGCAGCAGGTGGTCGAGCCGCCAGCCTACGTTACGGGCCCGCGAGCCGGCCCGGTAGCTCCACCACGAGTAGTGCCCGGGCAGTTCGGGGTGCAGCTCTCTAAACGAGTCGGCAAAGCCATCGGCCAGCATATCCCGGAACCACTGGCGCTCCTCGGGCGTGTAGCCGGGGCTGTGCTGATTGGCTTTTGGGTTGTGCAGGTCAATCGCCGCCGGGCAGCAGTTGAAGTCGCCGCCAATCACGAGCGGTGGCACGGCGGCGTCTTGCCGCAGCGCGGCTACATAGGTCCGGAACCAGTGCAGCCAGGCAAGCTTAAACGTTTGCCGCACCGGCCCGCTCGTGCCCGAAGGCATATACGTGTTCAGCACCGATACGCCTTCAAAATCGAGCCGTAGCACCCGGCCTTCGCAGTCGTAGAGCGCTTCGCCGCAGCCAACTACCACTGCCTTGGGCTCCAGGCGGCTAAACGTTGCTACGCCGCTGTAGCCAGGCTTCTGAGCCGGATGCAGGTAGGCGCGGTAACCCAGCGCCGCCAGGCCGCTCACATCGAGCGGAGCAGTACCGGCTTTTATCTCCTGCACGCACAGCACATCGGGCTGGGTAGCAGCCACCCAGTCGAGTAGCCCCTTCCCCAGGGCCGAGCGCAGCCCGTTGAGATTATACGAAACGATTTTCATAAGAAGTAATCACGCGGGGCGGCCTAAATACATTAAAATTAATATATTTAGGCCGCCCCGTACCTTATTCATCGAGCGAGTCGAAGTATTCCAGGATATGCCATTTCAGCATGCGTTCCTGTTCTTTGAGGTTGGCAAACGGTACCGGCGTAAGCAGCTTATAATGAGGCCAGCCTTCCTCGTCGGTGCGCTCCAGCTCGTAATGCCCGCTGAGGCTGAAGAGCTTACAGGTGGCAATGTGCATCAGGTCCTGCTTTTGCTCCTTGGTAAACTCGGCCACACCCTGCCCCAGCTCCTGCACCCCAATAAGCAGCAGCAGCGCATTGAGGTCGGGCCGCCGGCCAAAGCGCTCCTGCATCGCGGTCAGCAGCTCGTCCCAGCGCTGGTTGAACTCGGCCTCGCTCTCGCCGGCACCGGCCGGCAGGTTAGTGCTCATGGGCGGATGAGTTGCG
The DNA here is from genome assembly GCF_013256425.1 of Hymenobacter sp. BRD67. Lineage (GTDB taxonomy): Bacteria > Bacteroidota > Bacteroidia > Cytophagales > Hymenobacteraceae > Hymenobacter. The sequence goes on along the minus strand of NZ_CP053904.1, from coordinate 3,719,999 downwards.
GTTTTAGCGGCCGTGGGGCCGGCCAGGGCGGCTTCAGCCCGCAGCACTTCCCAGTACTCCACAGCCCGCCGGAAGTGCGGAATCACGATGCTGCCCCCGATGAGGTTGGCAATCGAAAATACCTCAAATACCTCTTCGTCGCTCAGGCCTTCTTCGTGGCACTTGCCGAGGTGGTATTTCACGCAGTCGTCGCAGCGCAGCACCAGCGAGCAGGCCAGGCCCAGCATCTCCTTGGTTTTTACGTCGATGGCCCCAGCGGCATAGGTATTGGTGTCGAGGTTGAAAAAGCGCTTGATAACCTTGTTATCGTAGGCCAGCACGCGCTCGTTCATGCGCTGGCGGTAGTCGTTGAAGTCGGTAGTAAGAGACACAGTAGCGAAAGAAAATGTAAAAATGATGAAGTAAAAAGAGGTTTTTGCCCATCAAAGGCGAACTTACGGCTTCCTAACCGCTTTGCCTTCGAAATGATACTTTCCCCGCTGCTGGCCGACCTGGCGGCTTTGTTTTTTCCGCGCCCGTGCCTCGCCTGCCACGAGCTGCTGGTAGCCGGCGAGACGCACCTCTGTACCAGCTGCCGCGCCGAGCTGCCGTACACCGACTATCACCTGCTGCCGCCCGACCAGAATCCGCTGGCCCGCCGGTTCTGGGGCAAGCTGCCCGTGCAGCATACCCTTAGCTACCTGGTTTTTCTGAAGAACGGCCGCGTGCAGGAGCTGCTGCACCAGCTCAAGTACCGGGGCCAGCAGCAGGTAGGCAGTGCGCTGGGCCAGCTATACGGCGCCGAGCTGGCCGCCGCAGGCCTGGGCCCGGAGTTCGACCTGGTGGTGCCCGTGCCGCTGCACCGGCGCAAGCTGGCCCGCCGGGGCTACAACCAGGCCGAAGCCTTTGCTACTGGCCTGGCTGCCGCGCTACCTTGCCCCTGTGCCGCCCACGTGCTGCTCCGCACCGAGCACACGGCTTCACAAACCCGTAAAGGCCGCGCCGCCCGCTGGCAGAACGTGGCCACGGTGTTCGAAGTAGCTGAGCCTGAACGGATTGTCGGCTGCCATATTCTGCTGGTTGATGACGTACTCACGACGGGCGCCACCCTCGAAGCCTGCGCAACGGTGCTGCTTACCGCCGGTGCCCAGGCGGTAAGCATTGCCACCATTGCCTGCGCCGAATGACCACTCATTAGCCCGGATTTTAGCGGATTACGCGGATTTTGTGGTCGGTGCGGCTGCGCTGGTTTATTGTTCCTTGTTATCCCTGCAAACTATTCACAACTATTCGATAAGCTGGCAGCCTTTTGCCGGCGGTTGCCAGGCAAGGATGAAAAACAAAAAAGGCTGCCCGAAGGCAGCCTTTTCCGGCGTTCACAAAATCCGTGAAATCCGAGCTAATCCGTGGTCTTACTTGTTCGTGCCGGCATTAATCATCGCGCAGCGGAAGCCGATAGTAGACGTAGCCGAATCTTCGGCCAGGAAGCGGCGGGTGCCCGGCGACAGCCAGTAGGCTACATCGCGCCACGAGCCGCCTTTGTACACGCGAACGTGGTCGTTGATGAGGCTCTGGTAGCCTTTCGTGTCGTAGCCCTTGGCATCGTCACCTACGCCGTTGCGGCGGAACGGGTTCAGGTCTTCTACGTCCTGGAACGAGAGCGGGCGGTAAACGTCCTGCACCCACTCATTCACATTGCCCGCCATGTTGTACAGGCCGTAGTCGTTGGGCGGGTAGGCGTATACGTACTCTGTAATCATGGCGCCGTCGTTCAGGCTGCCCGCAATGCCGGCGTAGTCGCCCCGGCCCCGCTTAAAGTTGGCCAGGAACTGGCCCTGGTTTTTGCCGTAAGGGTTACGGGTTGCGCGGCCATCCCAGGGATAAATCCGCTTTTCTTCCTGGTTTTCGTTGCCTACTTCCTGGGTGCCAATCAGCGCCTGAGCAGCATATTCCCACTCCGCTTCGGTCGGGAGGCGATAGTTAGGTACCGAATTGCCATTTTCGATGGATGCCCCACCTTTGCCATCGGCCAGCGCCCCGGCGCCAGCGCCGGTTTTGCCACCTTCTGCGGCAGTGCCAGTGTCACCTTTTTTATCTTTCTTCTTGAACAGGCCGCCTTTGCTGCCGCCACCACCGCCCTTGGCCAGGTTTTCGTTTACCTTGGCCGTGCGCCAGGCGCAATAGCTATCGGCCTGCAGCCAGTTGACGCCCACTACCGGGAAGTAGCGGAAGCCGGGATAGCGCAGGTAGTACGTCACGTATGGGTCGTTGAACGACAGGTCGCGGGCCCATACAGTGGTATCGGGCAGGGCCGCCTTGTATTTCTCTTCCGAGGAATCTTTGCGCAGGAAGTGCAAATATTCAAGCCAATGAATATTTGCTACCTCGGCTTCGTCCATATAGAACGAGGCAATGGTAACCGTGCGCTCAAGGTTGTCGTGGTTGTTGGTTACATCTTCTTCCTGCGAGCCCAGCACCGTGCGACCGCCTTCGATGTACACCAGGCCGGGGCCGGTCGGGATTTTCTTGAAGTTTGCCACCTTCATGCCTTCGTCGGTATTGTACTCAATACCAGTCGTGGACGACGCCTTGCCGGGGTTGGTAGCCGTTGGCGCGCCCTTGTGGCCGCAGCTGGCCAGGGCCAGCGTGCCGGCTGCCAGCAGGCTCAAATAGTTAGTAAATCTCATAACAAAGGAATTTGCCGAAGGCGCTAATAGATTATGACAAGCAATTTGGTTGCAATATTACGAAGAATCAGAAGCTAGGACAAGGGGCGGGGGATAATTACGGCGTTTGAGGCGACGAAATGCGCTTTCTACTCTGTCAAACGCACGTAGCGTTAAAGTTATTTCGTGTGCCCCACCCAAATCGCTGGCTAATTGGCTCACTCCCACGTCGTAGCTGTAGCCAATCCGCAGGTCGCCAAAGGCGATGCCCGCCACTACTGCCACTACGTGCTGGGTGCCCAGGTCGGGGCTGCTGAGGTTGCGATACAGCGCGCCCAGCGTAACGGGGTCGGCCAGAAAATAGGCCCCTGCTTCGGAGCGCTGCGAGCCGCCCTGGCGGGTGTAGCCCAGGGTCGGCGTGAAGCTGATTTCGTGTACTTCGCCCTTGCCCGCGCCGGCCGCCTTTTGCAGAAAAAGCTTGTAGCCGCCGCTGACTGCTAGCCGTAGCGGCAGGCCAGCCTGCGTGCGAAAGCCAAGGTCGGGCCGGTTGAGGTGCTGGCCCGACACGCTCAGCCAGGCCTGCTCAGCATAAAGCACGCCGCCCACGCCCACCGTCACATAGTTGACGGGGGGAAAGCCGGCCAGGCTCTCGGCGCTGGCACCGGTGTACGTGCCATCGGCGCTGTACTGGTCGCCAAAGGTGAGGTTATCGTAGCCCACGCGCTGGCGGCCGTAGCCCAGCTGCGCGCCGCCGCTCAGGGCCAGCGTGCGGGTGAGGCGCGTGTGGTAGGCATATTGCGCCGTAGCGCCAAAGCGGGTGTAGCCCACGGTGCCGGCGCGGTCTTGGCTGATGAGTATTCCCAGCGCGTGGTGCAGGCCGGGCCGGGGCAGGCGCCAGTCGGCGGCCAGCTGCACGGTTTGGAAAGAGCCGGCCAGCTGCGGAAACTGGTCGCGGTAGCTCAGCGTGGCGCTGTAGTCGTCCACGAGGCCGGCCCAGGCGGGGTTATCGGCCTGGCGGTTGGCATAGGCCTGCGAAAAGTATACGTCCTGGGCCTGAGCGGCACCGGCGGCCAGCATCGCCACGCCCAGCAGGCTCAGCCGCGGGCCGGTAGTCACTGAAAAAAAAGCTGTCATGCGGAGCCTGCGAAGCATCTTCCCGAGGTAAACGAAGCGTTGGACAAAAAATTCTAACGGTGCGGACCTGCTAAAGTGCTTCGTAAACACAGCATGACAGACGGTTCTTTATTTTTTAGTAATCGTAAATTCTACCCGGCGGTTGAAGCGGCGGGTTTCTTCTTGGTCATTGCTGGCAATGGGCTCGGTGCCGCCAAAGCCCTGCGTAGTAAGGCGCTTGGCGTCAATCCCTTTGCTAACCAGATATTTCTTCACCTCGTTCACCCGGTCTTCGCTCAATTTCAGGTTTAGCGCGGGGTCGCCTTGGTTGTCGGTGTGGCCGCCAATCAGAATCTCCACCGTGGGGTAGTCGCGCAGGATGCGCACCAAGCGCAGCAGCTCGGGAAAGGAGCTGGGCTGCAGGTAATACTTGCTCTGGGGAAGAAGATATTGTTGAGCTTTACTTTCTGACCTACTTTGAAAGGCACCAGAAACAGGTCCTGCTGCTTTTCCGAGTATTTATCGGAGGTCGTAGCGTCGAGGCTGGCGTTTTCGGCGATGTAGTCGGCGGCTTCGGCGCGGTAGCCGTACTGCACGCCGGCCGGCAGCACAATGGTGTAGGAGCCATCGACCGGCGACGATTCGGCCACGCCGATTTCCTCGCCGGTAATCAGGTTTTCGTAGTGAATGAGCGCCCGGATGGGTTTTTTGGTCACGGCATCCAGCACCTTGCCCTGCACCAGCGTCACCACTTCGGGCTTGAAGGCCGGCGCCAGCGCAATGCGAAAAATATCTTTCGAGCCGTCGGTACCATTGCGCGACGACACCAGGTAGGCATTATCGCCGGCCGCCGACACGGTGTAGTAAGCATCAAAATCGGGCGAATTCACCACCGGCCCCATATTGCGCGGTACGCTCCAGTGCGTCCAGGTGCTGTCGAGGCGCTTGGAGTAGAATATATCACTTTTGCCATATCCTCCGTGTCCGTCGGAAGCGAAATACAGCGTCTTATTATCCGAAGCCAGGAAGGGCGCAAAGTCAGCCCCCGGCGTGTTGATGGTCGGCCCCAGGCTGATAGGCTTGGTCCACTGCACCGGCTTTTTGGGGTCGTACTGCTCACCCACGGGCGTGGGCTTGGGAAAACTCACGAAAATATCCTGCCCGCCCTGGCCCTCGGGGCGCTCCACAGCCATAAGCAGCGCCTTGCCCGAGGTTGCCAGGAAGCCGTCGAGGTGCTCCTTGTCGTCGTTGCGGTAGTTGTCAATCTGTACTTTCTGCGGCACGCTCCAGCCACCGGGCGAGTGCCGGCTCGTGCTGAAGCCTTTGGGCTCCATAAACCCATCGACGTACACGCCAATCAGCAGCGCCACCTGGCCGTTGGCCGATACCGAAGCCAGGCCGTTGGGGTCTTCGGGGCCGTTGGGCGGCGAGCCCAGGTTGCGGGCCGGGCTCCAGGTCTGGTTTTTGCCGCTCGTCAGCTTCGAGTACCAGATATCCTGGGGGTCGCGCGAGCCGCCCACGTTGCCGGGGTGGCCCTGGCGGGCAAAAAACATGGTGCGCCCATCGGGCGAAATCACCGGGTGAGTATCTACGTAGCGGCTGTTGATGTTGGGGCCCAGATTCTTAAGAGTCGAGTCCATCTGCACCGTCTCGACGTCGGAGCTGGCCGGGTTCTTAAAATCCTGCTTCACAATCTGCACGTCCACGTTGGCCACCCCAATAGCATCAATCTGATTTACGCCCGTTACTTTGGCCGTATTCATAGTTATGCGGGCCCCGATGGTGCGGTATTTCTCGGGCTTAAACTTGACCTGAAGCGTACGAAAGGCCTCGGGCAGCGGCCCGGGGTTGGTATTGGTATATACCTGGTGGTGTTCCCCCTTGGTATCAATGAGCTCGATTTTGGTGACGGAGCCAGGGTTGAAATTTTCAATAACTGTTACCTGCTGGGCCTGCACCGAGCGGGCAAAGCGCACCTCAATAAACTCGTTGGCGCCGTCCTTGGCCGGAATCCAGGCCTCGTTGTTGATTTGGCCAAGGGGCTGGGCATTGGGTTCGCCCAGTACCTTCTCGGGCGAAAACGGCTCCTTGCCCTTCGCTTTTTGGGAAGAAACTGCTTCTACCTTGCTGGCCCAGAGCACCGTTTGGGCTTGGGCAGTGGGGGCGGCCAGCAGGCCAGCGGCCACGGCCGGTATAAAAAGTAGCGCCGGATTCAGGTTCATACGTCAAGGCAATGGGCTAGTCGAGGAAAAGCACCGGAAAATACTAAAATAATGCAGCCTGAGGCTGGGCATAGAGTTACTACTACGAACCTAACACTAAATTGGCAAAGCATGTGCCCGGCTGCATCTTTGTGCCATGCCTCAGCCCCCCGATTTTTTGCCAGCCTACGACTATCTTATCGTGGGGGCGGCGCGGCGGGCCTGAGCCTGGCGTACTACCTGGCCCAGGAGCCACGCCTGGCGCACAAGCGGGTGCTGCTCATCGAGCCCGAGACCAAGGATGAGAACGACCGCACCTGGTCGTTCTGGGCCAGTGAGCCCACGCTTTTCGACGGGCTGGCCGTGGGCGAATGGTCCAAGATTGCGTTTCGCAGCCCGGGTTTTGAGCGCGTTTTTGCGCTCGGCAAGTATCGCTACCGCACCATTCGTGGCTTGGATTTTTACCAATTTGTACACCGGGCCCTGGCCGCCCGCCCGGCGCAGTTTACGGTGGTACGCGGCCGGGTGGCCACAGTCGAAAATCTGCCGGCCGGCGCGCGGGTTACTACCGAAGAAGGTGTTATATTCAATGCAGTCTATGTGTTTGATAGCCGTCCGCCACGCATGCAGCGGCAAACTGGTAAGTACCGGTATCTGCTACAGCATTTCGTAGGCTGGGAAATCGAAACCGACCGCACTGTTTTCGACCCGGAAGTAGTTGAATTCATGGATTTTCGGGGCGAGCAGCACCACGAGGCGCGGTTTATGTACGTGCTGCCCTTCAGCCCGCGCCGGGCGCTGGTCGAGTACACGCTCTTTTCCGCTCAGCCCCTTGCTAAGGAAGAATACGAGCAGTATATTCTTGATTACGTGGTAAATACATTGCGATTAAAGCCCGGCGACTACCAGATTGTAGCGCAAGAGCAGGGGGCCATTCCCATGACCGACCACCCGCTGCCGGCCCGTGCCGGGGCGCATGTTATCAACCTGGGCACGCGCGCCGGGCGGGCCAAGCCCAGTACCGGCTACGCGTTTCGGCGTATTCAGGCGCAGTCGGCGCGGCTGGTGGCGGCGCTGGCAGCTACCGGCCACCCGCCGCCCGACCCAACCGGCGACCGCTGGCAGTTCCGGCTGTTCGATACGCTGCTGCTCGATATTATGCAGCGCCGGGGCGAAACGACCCGCGACTTATTCCGGCAGCTCTTCGAGCGCAACCCGGTGGAAAGAATATTCCGTTTTCTGGATGAGAAAACTTCCTGGGCCGATAACCTGCGCATTATGAACTCAGTAGCGCCGGGGCCGTTTATGCGTTCCATTGCGCAGGTGCTGCGCGGCCGGCCGGGGCAGCGCTAGCGCACTATCAGGCGCGTGTCACTGGCTGCTCCAGAAATTCGCGCTCCAGCCGCACGCTTTCGGCGCTGATGGGCAGCAGCTGCGGCCGGGGGCGCGACAGATTCAGCAAAAAACCGGGGATGGCGGGCAGGCTGTCGAGGTCGTGGGTACTGCACAAGATGGTGCGGCCCTCAGTAGTTACCCATTCATTCAATAAAGAGAATATGCGCCGGCGGTGATATACGTCGAGCTGCTGGGTAGGCTCGTCGAGCAGATACAGCGGCGCGTCTTGAAGGCTAAGCTGCGCCAGCCACACCAGCTGCTGCTCGCCGCCCGAGAGCTGCCGAAAATCCTGCCCGGCCAACTGCGTAGCGCCTACGGCTGCCAGCGCCGCGTCGGCGCGGGCATAATCGGCGGCGGCGTAGGTGCTGAACAGGCCGTGGTGGCGGTAGCGGCCCATCACCACCAGCTCGCGCACCGAAAGGCTAAAGTCGAGGGCCCCGCGCTGCGGCAGGTAGCCCAGGCGCCGGGCTAGGGCGGAGCCGCGCAGGGTACGCAGCTCTTCGGGCCCGCCCAGGCGTACCGAGCCCTGGTAGGGCAGCTGCCCCGTCAGTACCCGAAAGAGTGTGGTTTTGCCCGCGCCATTGTGGCCCAGTACAGCCACAAAGCTGGGAGCAGCAGGTAGAAGTAATGAAAAATCGCGGAGCAGCACCCGATTGGGGTACCCCGCGATTAGATTCTCAATGAGCAGTGAGCAGTGAGCAGTGGGCAATTGCGGCTGATTTACAATTGGTAACTCTTCACTTATAACTAACTTAATACTCGTCCTCGTTGAACATGAAGTCCTCCTTGGTCGGATAGTCGGGCCATACTTCCTCAATGTTCTCATAAGGCTGGCCATCGTCTTCCAGGCCTTGTAGATTTTCAACTACTTCCATCGGGGCACCCGAGCGGATAGAGAAGTCGATGAGTTCGTCTTTGGTGGCGGGCCAGGGCGCATCTTCCAGGTAGGAGGCGAGTTCGAGGGTCCAGTACATAGTAAAAGGAAAGGCGTGAAAAAAGGTTGCTAAATATAGGCTGCACCGGCGCAACGTAAATGCCCGGCTAAAGGTTAGCCGGCTATTGGCAGCTGAAAAAGGGCAATCAACTCGGTTTTAGTTTGAATCTTCCGCTCAAAGGTGCGAATTTTTCCTTGTAGTAACTGCCGAAACTGGTCATTGGCGGCCGAAGAGTTGAGCTTGCCCAGGTTGTCTTGCAGCACGGCCAGCTCCTGGCGGTCGCTTTCGATAAACTTGCGCAGGGCCACCGTGGCGGCCTGGGCGCGCTCGGCGGGTGGTAGGGGCGGGCTGCCTTCGGCCTGGCGCTTGCGCAGGTAATAATCGAGGGCGCTCATCTCAAATACCTTGTCGCAGGCCAGCATAAAGCGCTGCCACAGCTGGTCCGACTCGGGCCGCGCACTGCGCCGCTCTGTTTCCACTCGGCTTGCAGGTTTTTGGCTTGGGTTACGCCCTGGTTGGGCGGCAGGGCAATGAGCGCCTCGGCGCGGCGGGCCAGCTCGCGCTTGCGCAGCAGGCTTTCTTCGGGCGAGCCAGGCGCAGCGCCGGGGCGCGCCTCGGCCGGGCGCTGGGTTTCGATATGCTTTTTGAGGCGCTCAAAAAAGTGGTTGTTGGCAGCCCGGAACTTGGTCCACAGCTCGGCCGCCTGCTTCTTGGGCAGCGTGCCGTTGATTTCGCGCCAAGCATTTTGGAGCAGCTTAAGCTGGCGCGAAGTGGCTTCAAACTGGTCAGAGTTCTTCAGGTCTTCGGCCTGGTTTACGAGGTCGCGGTAGCGCTCCACCGTGCGCCGGGCCATGTTCTTTCGGTCGGTCTGGAAGGCTTTGCGGCGGTCGAAAAAGTCCTGCACGGCGCCGTGGAAGCGGTTTTCCAGCTCTTCCGTCAGCGTTTTGTCAACGGGCCCGGTCTTGAGCCAGGCCTGTCGCAGCTCTTTCACGGTTTCGCTGGCCGAAATCCACTCCACCGTATCGCGCAATGCTTCGGCCTGCGCGATAAGGCTGATTTTGGTAGCCAGGTTTTTTTCGCGGTTGCGCGCCACCGATACGTTGAGCTGCTCTTCCGCCTCTTTGAGGCGGCGGTGCAGCGTTTCGTAGTCGCCCAGGCCGTCGTGCTGCTTGGTCTGCTCCTGCAGGTGCAGCAGCTTCATCAGAAAAGACCCCTGGTTGTCGGCCGCTTGCAGCCGCTGAAGCAGCTCATCGATTTTAGCCCGAAAAGCCTCGTAGCGCTGGCCAAAGTAGCGCAGCGCATCGTCGTCGGTGTCTTTAACCTGGCCAATGCGGCGAGCGGGCTGGCCCAGCGTCGGGCGCAGCCACACGCCCCGTCTTCCACGTAGCCATAGCGGCGGGCCTCCGTGAGCGGGTGGTCGGTGAGTTCCATTGGGAAATGGGAAAGATAGAGTGAGGCAAAAACGTCGGAAAGCTCGGCAGTCGGCCCCGAACGTGGGCAAGGAATGAAGTACAAGTTTACGCGGAAAATTGGTTTGCCGCCCACTACCTGCTACGTGGTACTCGGAATTTAATAACAGGTTTCTGATTTAAGTGGCCGACATTTGTTGCTTGTGCAGTAACTACCACCCAAGCGGCACTTGGTTTACTAATCAAAAAACCCGTCGCTATTTTTCAAGACTCAAGCACTACTTCCTATGTCCGACCAGCCCACCATTATTTTCAGCATGGCCGGGGTAAGCAAGATTTACCCGCCGCAAAAGCAAGTTCTCAAAAATATCTACCTCTCTTTTTTCTACGGTGCTAAAATCGGGGTGCTCGGCCTCAATGGCTCGGGTAAGTCAAGCCTGCTCAAAATTATTGCCGGCGTCGACAAGCAGTTTCAGGGCGAGGTGGTGTTTTCGCCGGGCTATTCGGTGGGCTACCTCGAGCAGGAGCCCCAGCTCGACCCTGCCAAAACCGTGCGCGAGGTAGTAGAAGAGGGCGTGGCCGAAACGGTAGCCATGCTCAAGGAGTACGACGAAATCAACGAAGCCTTCGGGGCCGAAGACGCCGACTTCGACAAGCTGCTCGACCGCCAGGGCAAGGTGCAGGAGCGGCTCGACCAGCTCGACGCCTGGAACCTCGACTCCAAGCTGGAGCGCGCTATGGATGCCCTGCGCACGCCGCCCCAGGAGGCCATTATCGGCACACTGTCGGGTGGCGAGAAGCGCCGGGTGGCCCTGTGCCGCCTGCTGCTGCAAGAGCCTGATGTGCTGCTACTCGACGAGCCTACCAATCACCTCGATGCCGAAAGCGTGCTTTGGCTGGAGCAGCACTTGCAGCAGTACAAGGGCACGGTTATCGCCGTTACGCACGACCGCTACTTTCTCGACAACGTGGCCGGCTGGATTCTGGAGCTCGACCGTGGCAGCGGCATTCCGTGGAAGGGCAACTACAGCTCGTGGCTGGAGCAGAAAACTGACCGCCTGGCCAAAGAGGAAAACTCGGAAAGCAAGCGCGCCAAAACTCTTCAGCGCGAGTTGGACTGGGTGCGCATGTCGCCCAAAGCCCGCCAGAGCAAGGGCAAAGCCCGCCTCGCCAACTACGACAAGCTGGTGAATGAGGAAGCCAAAGACAAAGAACAGAAGCTTGAGCTGTTTATCCCCGATGGCCCGCGCCTGGGTGCGCAAGTGATTGAGGCCGAGGGCCTGCGCAAGGCGTTTGGCGATAAGCTGCTGTTTGACAACCTGAGCTTTGCGCTGCCGCAGGGCGGTATCGTGGGCATCATTGGGCCCAACGGTGCGGGCAAAACCACGCTCTTCCGGCTGATAACCGACCAGATGAAGCCTGATGCGGGCAGCTTCGTAGTGGGCCCGACTGTGCAGACGGCCTATATCGACCAGCAGCATGATTCGCTGGACCCCGCCAAGTCGGTGTTCGACACCATCACGGGCGGCACCGAAACCATGCTGCTCGCCGGCCGGCCCGTTAACTCGCGGGCCTACGTGAGCAAGTTCAACTTCGGGGGTGGCGACCAGGAAAAGAAGGTGGGTGCGCTCTCGGGCGGTGAAAAAAACCGAGTGCACCTAGCCATGACTCTCAAGCAGGGCGCCAACCTATTGCTGCTCGACGAGCCGACCAACGACCTGGACGTGAACGCCATCCGGGCCCTGGAAGATGCTTTGGAAAACTTTGCGGGCTGCGCCGTTATCATCAGCCACGACCGCTGGTTTCTGGACCGGCTGGCCACCCATATCCTGGCTTTTGAAGGCGACTCGGAAGTAGTATGGTTTGAGGGCAACTTCTCGGACTATGAGGAAGCCAAGCGCAAGCGCCTCGGCGACGTGGAGCCCAAGCGCGTGCGCTACAGAAAGCTGGCTTAAAGGCCGAACGAGCCGCCTGCGCTTGCGCAGCTTCCGGGACTTCTAAAGAAGAACAGCAGCAATAGGCAGATGCTATATAGCATCTGCCTATTGCTGCTGTTCTTTTTTTACTACGCTGATGCTGCCATCGCGCTCCAGGTATACGGCCTCGGTCTGGTCGAGGTGAGCCAGGTTGGCATTGGTGTGCAGGCCATCAAGCAGGTCTTTTTGGCTGAGGTAGGCCTGACTTAAATGCTCGGGAATGGGGCGGCCCTGCTCGGCCAGGAGCAGCGCTTCGCCCTTTACCAGCTTGCCCATCCATTCGCTGTGAAACGACGCCCAGGCCAGCAGCCGGTGCAGGGCTACCAGCACAAAGCTGGCCAGCAGCGTGCCCCAAAAGGCGAGGCAGCCACCACCGCCCGGCTCAGCACGGCGCCCAGCATAATCTTGACCACCATATCAAAGGCCGTGCTACCGCCAAACGTACGCTTGCCCGACAGGCGCAGCAGAGCCAGGGCCACAAAAAACACGATAACCGAACGCGTAGTCATTTGCACTGCCGTAATGGTGTGCGAGTCGACCGTAAAGCCTATCAAAAAATCCAGTATATTTTTCATGACTATTTAGTCAGCGGCTCAAGCATCGCCTGCGCCAGCAAGGCGTGAGCCCGGTCAGGGCCTACGCGTCGCAACACCCGGATTTTACCCCCCTTTACTTCGTTATAAGAGTGGAAGAAGTGCTCCACCTCGTGCAGCATATCGGGCGAGAGGTCGGTGATGGTGTGCAGCGTTTTGTGCTCGCGCGAGTTGGCCGCTACGGCCAGCAGGCGGTCGTTGCGCTGCACGGTGCCATCAGGTTCGCGCTGCTCAATTTCGAGGGCCCCCAGCAGGCGGGCTTCTACCACGCAGCCCGAAAACGCGGGCGCATCGAGTAAGAGCAGCACATCGAGCGGGTCGCCATCTTCGGCTTTGGTTGAGGGCACAAACCCAAAGTCGTAGGGAAAGCTGTGGCCCTCGGGTAGCACCCCTTTGAGCATCAGCACTTCTAAATCGGGGTTGAAGGCTATTTTATTGCGGCTGCCTTTAGGCGTTTCGATTACGACGTGAATGCGCGTAGGCGAATGAGCTACGCGGGCCGGCAACAGGTGCAGAGGAAGAGCCATAGCAGAAAAGAGAAGTATTTTCAGCTTTCTACGGGCCAGGGGTGGGGCAATGTTATGCCAATGTTACGTATGGTGGAGCTTAGTCAGAAAATAGCAAAAGCCATATGGCTAATGTTGGTCTTGTTGAGCCAAGCTATAGCCGGCTTTCCGCTACACGCACTAGCAGGCACGCTGCTCGGGTGCTTTCTCGTTGCCTGCCAGGGCATTGCCACATTATGCACAGGGTGTTTACTAAGCCACCCAGCCCTCGCGCACGGCCCGGGCGGCCAGCCCCACGAGCGTGCGGGTGCCGGCTTTCTGCAGCAGCATGCGGCGGTGGCTTTCCACAGTGCGGACGCTGATGTAAAGGCGGCCGGCAATCTCCTCGTTGCAAAGGTCGTCTACTACCAGCCGAAGCACCTGCAGCTCGCGGGCGCTGAAGCTGCTGGCCAGGTCGGGCCTGCTACTGGTGCGCACGGGCGGCTCGGTGTCGGGCGCAGGCACCAGCCAGGGCGCGAGCGTAGCCGCCAGCGCAGCGGGAGGGGCCTGGCGAGAGAGCTGCAGTCGCGTGCCGGGCCAGCCGCCGAGGCAGTTGGGCGTCGTCGTCCGGCGCGGGTTGGTCAGTACCACCAGCCGCTGGCCGGGCCGCACCTGATGCAGCCGGGTCAGCAGGTTGGGAAGCGACAGGCCGGGCAGGGCATCGTCGAGCACAACTACCCGAAAAATACGGTTAGTAACCAAGTCGGCAAGCTGGGTAGCATCGGCGGTAAGCGTAAGCAGGGCCTGGGGCCAGCGCTGGCGAAATAAGGCCAGTAATCCCTGCCGAAAGATAGTTGGGGCCGCTGCCACCAGCGCAGTAGGGCTAACGCTGCTCATGGCCCCAAAAAAATACCGCGATAAAATGCCTGCTGCGGCCAAAGCCCGGCAGCGGGCAGGCGTTTAAAGGTGAGGGTAGCGGGTGTTTCATAGCAGTAAAAAGACAGTGTGAGGCAAATAGGAGCAGGGCAGCGACCGCCGGCAAAACCAGGCAAGCGGTTTACCCAGCGGGTGGGCAGCATGAAGACCGAAAGCGGCCGGGCTATCGGGGAAGGCAGGCTGGTAGCGGCGCTACAAGGGCGCGTCCTCCTGCCTGCGGTGCGCGGGCTCAGCATAAAGCGAAGCCAGCGGTAGCAAAGCGCCTGCTTGTCTCTTTCAACTCCTTGACCACTATACTTAAAAGTGATACCAAGGTACATGTTTTTTTTGCTAATGCAAGTATTCAGGCATGTTAGTTAGTAACTCCAGCCACGAACCGATAGCAGGTAGCTTGCCGGGGTCAGCATCGAGCAGCAGGGCCTGTGCCGCGGGCTGCCCGGCAAAGGCAATTTCTTCTACAGTAGCTACGAGCAGCAGGGGCGGCGTTTCGGGGCGATGCAGCCGTAGCGCCACCCCGGAATGCAGGGCAGGCGCTGCCAGCCACGCCGGCTCGGGCGCGGCTGGCAGCACCAAAAGTCCGAGCCCCGGCACCCGCCAGCGGTGGGCTATACCAAATGCGTCCGGCACTGCGGAGGGAGCCACGCGGCGGGTGGCTTAAGAACCCGTTTTCATGATGAAGCCCTTGCGCTTGCCGTGCTGCTTGATGCGCGTGCCCGGCAGCAGCTGCATTTCCACCGTTACGGGAGCGCAGGAAGTATAGGTGTGTTCTTCGGGCCGTAGCCGGCCGCACTCACCGAAAGAGTCGGAAACTGCGTGACCTGAGCCGGCAGCGTAAAAAAGCCCTCTTCGTTGGTAATAAGAATTATGGAGGTGCCTTTAACAAAAACGCTGACGCCCGCCAGTGGCTTATCGTTGGCCATAACCCGGCCGCTAAACGTATTGCACGGCTGCACTGGTGCCGCAGCTGCGCTGCGCGGAGCCGGCCGCACCTGGGCTGCGGCATATTTAATGGGCGCTAATAATAGGCTTAAGCTAATGAATAACAGGGGTTTTTTCATATAGTAAAGTTCGGCTCGCTCTGGGTAGGGCAGAGGGTGTGCCAGACGAGAGGTGGGTAATAGATGAAGGGTAATACGCAAACAGGTACGAATAGCTTATGTCTTTTTCATAAAGTGTGCCGCAAACTCCGCCCGGCCAATACGGCTGTGGCAGCCGGCCGGGCATGAGTTTGACGCCGGCTGGCCTATTTTCGTAAATGCGCGTCTTTATTTACCTGCTGAGCTGGCTGCTGGGGCTGGCTTTTGCCATCAGTGCCGGGCGCGGAATGGCCCAGTCGGCCCCCTTGCCCTGCCTGCTGCTGCCGCTGCCCGCGGCCGAGCGAATGCAGGCCGCCAGCCTCGTGGTAGAAGCGGAAGTACTGGATGCTCAGGGCGAATGGGACGCTGCCCACCAGCATATTCTTACGCGCCAGCGGCTGCGCGTATTTCGCGTGCTAAAGGGTGCCCTGCCCGATACCCTGGCCCTGCCGCTGCTGGTAGAGGGCGGGCAGGTGGGCCTGGCCCGGCAGGAGCTAACCAATACCCTGCATCCTTTGCCGGTAGGACAGCAGGGAATTTTTTTTCTGGTGCGGGCACCCTGGCAAGGTGTGGCGCCGGGCTACGCGGCATTTGCTTCCAGCCAGGGTGTCATTACCTATGACTTAACCGCCGGCACGGCCGCCGAGCCGGCCCGCACCTACGCCAGCTGGGCCTCGGCGCGGCAGCAAACCCAGCAGCTAAGCGGGCAGGCCCCGAAGGAGCTACAAGCCAACCGCCGTCTGCTGGCGGCGCTGCCGCGAGTAGTCCCGCCGGTTGCCCAGCGGGTGCAGGCTGCTGTTATCACGTCGTTTAGCCCCGCTCAAACTACAGCCGGCACCGGGGCGGTGCTCACCCTGGAGGGCAGCGGCTTTGGCAGCAGCCAGGGCAGCGGGGGCGTCGATTTTCGCAATGCCGACGATGGCGGCGCTACCACAACCCGAGCCCTCGCCCGCGACTACCTGAGCTGGAGCGACACCCGCATTCGGGTGCGGGTGCCCTCGCTGGCCAGCAACAGCCATCCTGCCGGCTCGGGCCCGGTGAGCATCACCACCGCCGACGGCACAACCGCTCAAACCACAACCGCGCTGACAATAATATATGCTTTAAGCAATATTGATGACGTTACCGGAACTTTTGTCGACCGGCCCAACCACGTAGCAACTAATGCTACGGGCGGGATTACGTTTCACTTCGGCCCCAATTTTCGAAGTAATGCGGCGGCCGTGGCGGCCTGGCAGCGGGCGCTGGCACAGTGGCGCTGCACCAGCGGCATCAATTGGGAGCTCGGGGCCGACGCCACCACCAATACAATTGCCACGGATACCACCAACGTTGTGGCTTTCGACGATGGCTCGCTGCCCGCGCGGGTATTGGGACGCACTACTTCGTATTACCAAGGCTGTTATAATCCACAGGGCGAGGTGGTATTTTACGTTTCCGAAATCGACCAGCAGTTTTCCAATAGTCTGCCGTTTGCGTTCGGGCCGGCCAAGCCGGGAGCCGGGCAGTACGACTTCGAGTCGGTGGCCACGCACGAGCTGGGCCACGCGCAGCAGCTGACGCACCTCATCCGGCCGGGGGCTATCATGCACTATGCAGTGGCACCAGGAGCTATTTTGCGCGTGCTCGACCCAACCTCTGATGTAGCCGGCGGGCGACTGGTGTTGCGCACGCGCAGCTTTCATAACCGGGGCTGCGGCGGACCGGCTATGTTACCGGCTCCGCTCACGGCCCTGGCGGCCGGGGGCAGCCCGACCGCGCCCAGCCTGGTTTTTACTACCCGTGCCGAATGCTTTGTAGCGGGCTTTGTGCTGGAGCGTAGCGTCGGCATCGATACTACTGCTGCGGGCGGCTGGCAGCCGGTAGCTACCACGGCCGCCCAGGCCAGCGGCCAGTATACCCTGGCCGACCCCCGGCCCCTGGCGGGCCTGCATTACTACCGGCTGGGGCTGCGCCGCCCCGATGGAACTACCGATTATGCGGCCCCGCTGCCCATTAACACGGCGGCCTCGGCCGATGTGCAGGTTTTTCCTAACCCGATTACGGGCAATGAGCTGCAGCTGGCTTATCCGGCCCCGGCGGCAGGTAGCCTGGTGCTGCGCTTTTACGACGAGCTGGGGCGCTACCTCCGCGGCCAGCGTGTAGCCGTGCAGGCGGGTCTCAACGTGCTTACCCTTGAGGTGACCGACCTGCGGCCGGGTTTCTACATTCTGCAGCTCTCCACCGACCAGGGCAGCCGTAGTGTGCACCTGGTGAAGCTATAAGGTGGCTGGGGCCGGCAGTACCTGCGGCCGGCCGCTTGCCTTTCTTTTACGCTTTTTCCTCCTTTTTCAACTCATAAGCAGCCAGGTCTTCGGCGCTGAGGTTACCGTTGAGCCAGTCCGATTCGAGGGTAGCACCGAGCTTTTTATAAAAGTTAATGGCTGGCTCGTTCCAGTCGAGTACCTGCCACTTCATGCGTTGGGCTCCGGTGCGCTTTGCTTCGGCCACCACGGCCTCGAAGAGCCGGCGGCCGTAGCCGCCGCGCCGGGCAGCCTCGGTCACAACCAAATCTTCCAGGTAAAGCATCCGGCCTTTCCAGGTAGAGTAAGCAGTGTAAAAAAGCGCCAGCCCGAGGAGGTCATCGCCGCTTTCGAGCACAAAAAAGCCGAAAATCGGCTCCGGCCCAAAGCCATCGCGCTGCATCATAGCCAGGGTGTTGGTTACAGCTTCGGGGGCGCGCTCATACACTGCCAGCTCCTGAATGAGAGCCAGCACGCGGGGCAGGTCGGTTTCCTGGCCGCGGCGCAGTACGGGAGAAGTAGTCATACTAAAAGGCCAGCTATGCAAAAACCTGTGCCAATAAGCCAGTAAAGCAGCTCATCAGCACAGGCCAGTACTACCAGCTAAAAACTTGTCGGAGGCTATAAAGTCAGCGAACAGCCGCGCTTTACATCTGCGGCTGCATCTTTTTGATATCTTCCACGGCATTGGGTGCGGTTAGCTCGCGGTTGATGCTGTTGGCAGCGGGGGCGGGTGCTTTTTTGCCACCCGTGGTATCTACGGCCGCCGGAACCGGCGGCAGCGGAGCCGTCGCTATGTCGTCTTCGGTCGAAGTGGGGTTGCCGTCGGGCGAGCTGCAAGCGGCCAGGGTCAGCGTGAGGGCCGCTGAGGCCAGTAGCGCGGGCAGGAAGCGTTTCATCATCATAGGGAAAGCCGTATTTAAGGCCGCAAGTTACGGGTGAATGCGGAATAGGTGCTAGAAGTGAGGGGCAGTGCATACAGTACGGCGGCCCGGCGCAAAGGGCCGACGGGCGAAGCATAAAATATTCAGAAAATTATATATTATACAAAATCCAGCCGAGCAGGCCGGCCCGGGCTGTCCAGGCCAGAGTGCGCAGCCAGTTGGTACGCGTGAGGCCGTCGAGGGCTACGTAGTCGTAGCCGCCGGCCGCCAGCCGGTTGTGAAAGGGCACCGAAACCCCAAACGTAGCGGCCCACACCACCAGCACCAGGGCCAGCTGCCCGAGGGCCAGCCCGGCGCCCCAGGCCGGGTAAGCCACCCACGCCAGCCAGGTGGCCAAAGCCAGCTCCAGCACCATGGGCGCGGCCACTACCCAACCCATGCCCCGCGTGTGGGCGGCGTGGTAGCGGGCAAACTCTGCTCGCCCCACCAGCATCAGCGCCGGGTACACCACCAGCTGCACCACCCAGATAACGCCCGTGAGGTAAAGCGTCAGCGCCACGTTGAGGAAGAGCAAGTGATAGTGCGACATATAGGAAAAAATTAATGTTCGGAGCGTGCAACGGCAGGGCACAAAGTTTCGCCCATTAGGCAATACTTCAGCCTGCGGCTTACTATTGCATTGCAAAGCTGACACTCAACTGGTCATCTGTTTTTTACATGAAAAAATACGCGTACTTATCGCTGCTCGCGGCCTTGGGCACCGCCTGTCACTCGTCATCGACCTCCACGGCCAGCAATGGCCGGCCCGATATTATCAAGGCGGCGCTCGATACGACGGTGGCGCCCGGCGATGACTTTTTCAGCTACGCCAATGGCAGCTGGCTGAAGGCCCACCCCATTCCGGCGTCGGAAAGCAACTCGGGCATTGGTATTGAGGTGCAGAAGGAAGTGTACGCCCGCCTGCGCCAGACCAGCGAAGAGGCGGCAAAAGCGAATGCGGCGGCTGGCTCTAACCAGCAGAAAATCGGCGATTTCTGGGCCGTGGGCCTCGACTCGCTGAAGGCCAATCAGCTGGGATACACGCCTATCAAGCCGGAGCTGGACCGCATCGCGGCCATCAAAACGGCGGCTGATGTACCGGCGGTGGTGGCCCATGAGATTCAGCTGGGCGTGCGGGCCCTCATTGGCCCGCGCGTGGGGCAGGACGAGAAGAACAGCGACAAGATGGCGCTGTACCTGCACCAGAGCGGCCTGGGCCTGCCCAACCGCGATTACTACTTCAACACCGATAACCGCACCAAGGGCATTCGCCGCGCCTACGTGCGCCACATGAGCAACATCTTCAAGCTGCTGGGCCAGGACTCAACCTCCGCTAACGCCAGCGCGGCTAGGGTGATGGCTCTGGAAACCACTCTGGCCAAGTCGTCGCGCAAGCTCGCGGACTTGCGCGACCCGTACAAGAATTACAACAAGATGACCCTGGCCCAGCTCGATAAGCTGACGCCCGGTATCGACTGGAAGTCGTGGTTTGGCCAGCTGGGTACCACCAGCGTCGATACCGTGATTGTAGGCCAGCCGGAGTTTTATCAGACCGTGGCCCAGCTGCTGAAAACCAGGCCGGTAGACGATTGGAAGGCCTACCTTACCTGGCAAGTGGCCCGCGAGTACGCCCCGACCCTCAGCCAGCCCTTTGTAGAGGAGAATTTTAAGTTTTACGGCACGCAGCTGCACGGTGCCAAAGCCATGCGCCCCGCTGGAAGCGCGTGCTCGACATGGAGGAAGATGCCCTGGGCGATGCCCTGGGCCAGCTGTTCGTGAAGGAGTACTTCAAGCCCGAGGCCAAGGCCCGCTACGATACCCTGGTTAAAAACGTAATGTCGTCGTTTTCCGAGCACATCCGGAACGTAGACTGGATGAGCGCGCCCACTAAGGTAGTGGCCCAGAATAAGCTCCACGCCATTATGCCCAAGGTGGGCTACCCGAATAAGTGGAAGGATTACTCGAACCTACAGATTGACCGCAGCTCGCTGGCTGCCAATGTAATGCGCGCCAATCAGTGGCAGTACAACTACCAGCTGCATAAGCTGGGCAAGCCCGTGGACCGCACCGAGTGGGGCATGACGCCCCAGACCTACAACGCCTACTACAACCCCAGCAACAACGAGATTGTGCTGCCCGCTGCGGCTTTTGCAATCCCAACCCTGCTCGACGCCGATGCCGACGATGCGCTGGTGTATGGCTACGCCGGGGCCAGCACCATCGGCCACGAACTGACCCACGGCTTCGACGACCAGGGTAGCCAGTACGACGCCCACGGCAACCTGCACGAGTGGTGGAGCAAGGCCGACCGCCAGCGCTTCAACAAGCGGGTGGCGGGCATTGTGCGGCAGTTCAACAGCTATACCCTGCTCGACTCGATGCACATCAATGGCAAGGCCACGGCCGGCGAAAACATTGCCGACCTGGGCGGTATCGTCATTGGTCTCGATGCGTTTAAGAAAACCAAGCAGTACCAGGAAGGCAAGAAAATCGGCGGCCTTACGCCCATTCAGCGCTACTTTCTGGGCTATGCGCTGGGCTGGCAGATGCAGGTGCGCGACGAAAGCCTGGCCTCACAGCTGCTGACCGACGTGCACTCGCCGGCCCAGTACCGCGTAAACGGTCCGATGGCCGATGTACCCGCTTTCTATGACGCCTTTGGGGTGAAGCCCGGCCAGAAAATGTACCGGCCCGATTCGGCTCGCGTGAAGATTTGGTGATTTAAAGATTGGTAATCTGCCAGGTACGGCGATTTGTGGAGGAGTTGCGTATTTGCGGGCGAAATACTGTTTTTGCCCGTCCTTATGGCTCCTGCCGCTACTCTGACCACCGCCGATAAGCTCCGGGAACTGCTCGCCGAGCGCGACTTCCTGGGGCTTAAAACCCTGCTCCCCCACCTGGCCGCCCCTGACCTGGCTCACCTGATAACCAACCGGCCCGAGGCTGAGCTGCTGATTTTATTTCGGCTGCTGCCGCTGCCGCAGGCCACGCGGGTGTTTGAGTACCTCACCCCCTCGGCCCAAAACCGGCTGCTGAGCCACCTGGCGCCCGAGCAGCTCACCGACATTCTCAACCACATGGCCCCGACGACCGCACGGGGCTGTTTGAGCGCCTGCCGCCCGAGTTTGTGCGCACCCAGGTGGAGCGCCTCGGCCCCGAGCAGCGCCGCGTGGCGCTGGAGCTGATGGGCTTCCCGCACGACAGCGTGGGCCGGCTGATGACGCCCGACTACATTGCCCTGCGCGAAGACTGGAGCACCGAACAGGTATTTGACTACATCCGGCAGCACGGGGCCAGCGCCGAAACGGTGACGATGCTCTACGTGGTTGACGAGAAAGGTATTTTGCTGGACGATATTCACATTCGGGAATTTCTGGTGGCTCCGCGCACCGGGCACGTCCGCGATTTCATGGACCGGCGCTTCGTGTGCCTGCGGGCTCAGCAAAACCAGGACGATGCGCTGGCCGACTTCCGCCGGCACCAGCGCGTAGCCCTGCCCGTAACCGATGCCAACGGCGTGCTGCTGGGCATCGTGACCCTTGATGATATTGTGGCGCTACGCGAGCGCGAAGACACCAAGGAAATCCAGAAGCTCGGCGGCTCCGAAGCTCTCGACGAGCCGTATCTGCAGATTCCGCTGCTCAAAATGGTGCAGAAGCGCGCCGGCTGGCTGGTGGTGCTGTTTTTAGGGGAGATGTTTACGGCCACGGCCATGGGCTTTTTTGAGGGCGAAATCGAAAAAGCCGTCGTTCTGGCCTTGTTCGTGCCGCTGGTTATCAGCAGCGGCGGCAATGCCGGCTCGCAGGCTACCTCGCTCATCATCCGGGCCATGAGCCTGGGCGAAGTAAGCGTGAGTCGCTGGTGGCAGGTGATGCGCCGTGAGCTGCTGGCGGGCCTGGCGCTGGGCGTCATTCTGGGTATCGTGGGCACCATCCGCATTGCGGTGTGGCAGGGCCTGCACCTGCGCGACTACGGTCCGCACTGGGTGCCGCTGGCCCTGGCGGTAGGCTTTGCGCTGGTGGGTATCGTGCTCTGGGGTTCGCTGGCTGGCTCTATGCTGCCGCTTATTCTGAAAAAGGTGGGCTTTGACCCGGCCACCTCGTCGGCTCCGTTCGTGGCTACGCTGGTCGATGTCACGGGGCTGGTTATCTACTTCACCGTTGCCTATGCATTTCTGCACGGCACCTTGCTATAGGCTAAGAATAGCAATAAAATAGGTAACAGGTTAATAGCCGGCGAATTTCCTGGGCAGGCGTACTTTTGCCGGGCATATTGCCTATGCTTTTTATTTTTCTGGTTGATGACAGTTTACTTTTCGCGGGCACTACAGGTAGCTGTTCTCGTATTATTGGCCGGTGCTGCCTTCGGCCAAGGTGCCGTAACTCCGCCCTCGTCGGCCACGCCAGGGAAAGCACCAGCCGCCGCCTCGGCCCAACAGCCGATTCACGTAGAGACTGACACCCACGGCTGGAGCCTGCACTTTCAGCAAACGGTTATCCGACAGTGGCACGCCAATTTTACCGCGCCCTATTCCGATAGCCTGAGCTTGCAGCCGAGAGAAAGCGCGAAGACGTCCCTCACGACTACCCTTTACCTGGGCCGGCAGCTTTGGAAGAATGCCGCCGTGTTTCTTAATCCTGAGGTATCGGGCGGTAGCGGCCTGAGTAGCGCTTCAGGCCTGGGCGGAGCACTGAACGGGGAAACCTTTCGGGTGGGTACGCCCGAGCCGGTCGTCTATCTGGCACGCCTCTACTTACAGCAGCGCTTCGCGCTGGGCTCTGAAGTGGTGAACGATGAAGATGACAACAACCAGATTGCCGGTTCGCGCCCCGTTCGATACTTCAGCATCACGGCAGGTAAAATCTGTCTGGCCGATTATTTCGACCAAAATAGCTACTCGCACGACCCGCGTACGCAGTTTCTGAACTGGACCCTGATGAGTGCCGGGGCCTGGGATTACCCGGCTAACACGCGTGGCTACACCGTGGGCGGCGTTATTGAGTATATCACGCCTCACTTTGCGCTGCGGGCTGCCAGCTCGCTGCTGCCCACCTACGCCAACGGCCCCATCCTCGACTACAACTACCCTAAGGCGCACGGTGAAACGGTGGAGCTGACCAAAACCTACCACCTGCACGGCCACCAGGGTACAGTGCGGGTGCTGGGCTTTTATAATGTGGCCGCTATGGGCAACTACCAAGAGGCGCTAAATTCTCCTTATATAAAAGGACGCCCCAATATTGAAAGCGTACGAGGCGTAAGCCACAGTAAAACCGGCTTTGCCATCAACTTCGAGCAGGAGCTGGGCGGCGAACTGGGCGCTTTTGGGCGGTTGAGCTACAACGATGGTAAAAACGAAACCTGGGCTTTCACCGAGGTAGACCAGAGTGCCAGCCTGGGCCTGACCAGCACTGGTGCCCGCTGGCACCGCGCCACCGACCGCCTGGGGCTGGCGGCCGTCGTGAATGGGTTGTCGACTGGCCACCGCGAGTACCTGGCTGCCGGCGGCTACGGCTTCATGCTCGGCGACGGCAAGCTGAACTACGCCCCGGAGTTCGTGACGGAATTATACTATAGTATAGACTTCCCTAAATATCATGCCGCCATTACCCCCGACTATCAGCTGGCAATCAATCCGGGCTACAACAGCGACCGTAAGGGGCCTATCCATGTAGTGGCCCTGCGCCTACACGTCGAGTTTTAGCGTCTACCGGTATTTTGCGTCAGTACCACTTGGCGCTTGCTATGGAATCCATTACGCAGTTTTCGCAGCTCGACCTTAGTTAAGACGTACACCTACGCCGATTATCTGACGTGGAAATTTGATGAGTTTGCCGAGCTTATCAAGGGCAAGATTATGCGGCCGATGGTGGGGCCGAACCGATTACATCAGGCATATTCTGGGAATGTATTCAGTACAATTCACCAGTATTTACGCCGTAAGCCTTGCCAAGTGTACCATGCTCCTTTCGATGTGCGGCTGGTAAGCTGGGGCCAACGGTGACCAGCAAATACGCACCGTAGTGCAGCCCAACATGTGCGTAATATGCGACCCAGCCAAACTTGATGACCGAGGCCGCTTGGGTGCTCCGATTGGATTATTGAAATCATATCGCCTAGTGACAACAGCCGCGATACGAAAGCCAAGTTCGACCTCTACGAAGAAAACGGTGTGCAGGAGTATTGGATGGTGTATCCCGGCCTGAAGATGATAACGGCTTATATACTTGAAAAGGAGAAGTATAAGCTGGCCGACGAATACATCGAGCCCGGCTTTATCCTGGTAGCTACGCTGCCCGGCCTGGCCCTGGAGTAGGCTGATATTGTTACGGAAGACTAAACCGGCCTTCAGCATACCTTTGCAACCCCCTGACCGGCAAGGTGTCCTTGCCGGTCTTTTATTACTACCCAATGAACAAAATTTTGCTTTCGCTGGTCGTGCTGGCCGCCCTGCCGCTGCGCCTGTGGGCCTGGGGCGTGGAAGGCCACCGGGCCATCGGTAACATTGCCGAGCACCACCTTTCTGAAAAAGCCCGCCGCCAGGTAGCCGACCTGCTGGGTACGCAGACGCTCACGCTCGTGAGCACCCAGCCCGACGAGATGCGCTACCTGCCCGAGTATAAGGAAACCAGCCCCTGGCACTACGTGAATACCCCGCTAGGGCTGGCCCACGACCAGTTTATTACGACGGTGAAGGCGCAGACGGAGGCCAATGCCTACAATATTCTGCTACTGAAAATCAAGGAGATGAAAGACCCGGCCAAAACCCGCGAGCAGCGTGCCGAAGCCCTCATCTTCGTGGTGCACATCGTGGGCGATGTGCACCAGCCCATGCACGTGAGCCGCGCCGAAGACAAAGGCGGCAATGATATCAAAATGACGTACCGGGGCAAGGATACTAACCTACACAGCCTCTGGGACAGCGGCCTGCTCGACTACCAGGGCCTGACCTACACCGAGATGGGCCAGCAGTACAGCGTCGTGCCCGAAGCCCTGCGCAAAAACTGGCAGGCTGCCGCCGACCCCGCCGAGTGGCTGTTCGAGTCGTATACCCTGGCCACTCAGCTCTACGCCGAGGCCGCCCAGAATCCCAATCCCGACTTCCGCTACTACCCGGCCCACGCCGACATCATGAAGCAGCGCATTCAGCAAGCCGGCATCCGGCTGGCGGCCGTGCTCAACGAGGCATTTAAGTAAAGCGGAAAGCCACCGAGCGAGAAATGGCGATGGTAATTATTGAATAAGTAATATATAATGAAAATGCCGATGATTTTCATAAAATCATCGGCATTTTCATTTTTAATTCATTCGAGCTGAGCAGCCAGCTGGTTGGCGCATTTTCGCGCTAAAAAGCCAAAGTTACGCCAGGCTTACCGGCAGCGGCAAACTGGCGGGGCAGGGTAAAATTTTTTTAACCCGCGGCTCGGCGGCAAAAGCGGCCTAAAACCCTAGCGCACCGCAGAAAATAGGCCAGGTTGGAAAGCGCAAAAAAGTTTTCTCGGAAAACGTAACGTTGCGCCGAAAAAAGAACTGGTAATTTTGCACCGTGAACGCACTCAAACACCAGTGGATGAAGCATGAAACGGCCAAACAAGCCGTTTTGCGGAAAGGTCGGTCGGCTGTCGCCTCCGGTTTACATTCGTTCTGCGTTTCGCGTTTCGCTTTTTTTGTTTCGGTTTGTCGATTGCCGCCCCAGTTGTCTGAGGCGGTTTTTTTGTGCCCGTCCGGCGCATAAGGTTTTAGGTTTTCACCAGTTTCACCCAACTGCAGGCTTCCCGTTACTTTTGGTATGGCTATCAACACACTTTCTTCGAAAGTAGCGGCTGCTACCCTGGCTACTACCGCTTCCCTAGCCAGAAGCCGCCAGCTGCGTACGGCTCCCCAACGGCTGGTAGTTAGCAAGGTGTGGGATGCGATGTTGCGCGGCGCTCGTGAGAGCGTAACTGATGTTTGCGAAGCTGCCGACCGGGTAAGCCACGAAAAAATAAGATAAGCTACTGACTGCGAAGCACCTGTCCCTGCCGGGCGCTTTTATTTTTACCCGGTTTTAAGTAGCGTGGACGCTGCGGGTCCGCGCGTTGCACGCTACTTAAACGGCCCACGCGCGGACTCGCAGCGTCCACGCTACTTCCACTCAGCACCTACTATGCAAAAGCTTCTCACCCGCGTTGCCCACGCCAATACGCTGCTTTGCGTGGGCCTCGACCCCACCGGCTCCGACGAAGACGTGACGCGCCGCCTGCCGCAGGTCATTGCCGAAACCGCGCCCTACGCTGCCGCCTTCAAGCCTAATCTGGCTTTCTTCCTGAGCCGCGACAACGGGGTGCAGCTGCTGCGCCAGACCATTGCCGGCGTGCCCGCCGGGATTCCGGTTATCCTGGATGGCAAGTTTGGCGACATTGCCAACACGGCCATGCACTACGCGCAGTTTGCCTACGACGTGCTCGGGGCCGATGCCGTGACGGTGAACCCCTACATGGGAGCTGATGCAGTGGTACCCTTCGCCCGCCCCGGCAAGTTCGTGTTTGCCTTGGCCAAGACCTCCAACCAGTCGGCCGTGCAGGACGCGATTTTGCAATCCGGCGAGCCCGTGAGCGACTTCACCGCCAAAATGTTGGCCGACCTCGACGCTACGCATCGCAACATCGGCCTCGTGGCCGGCGCGACCAACGCGGCCGCGCTGGGCCGCCTGCGCCAGCTCTGCCCGCGCAATGGTTTCTGGTGCCCGGCATTGGCGCGCAGGGCGGCGACCTGGCGGCGGTACTGAAAGCAGGTCTGCTGGCTGATGGCGGCGGGCTGCTGATTAATGCCTCGCGCAGCATCTGGCAGGCGGAAGATGCGGGCGCAGCGGCGCAGGAGCTGATGAATGAGATTAATGAACACCGAACGATAACAGCCTAAAGTAGTGTGGACGCTGCAAGTCCGCGCGTTGCATCATCCGAGCCAGCCCACGCGCGGACTCGCAGCGTCCACACTACACTTTTACCCATGACTCCAACTACCCTCACCCCCGGCCTGCCCGCCGCCGAAGTCGCCAGCATCCTCGAAGCGCAGCTGCGCGCCGAAGGCGCGCTGCTGAGCGGCCACTTCAGGCTCTCGTCGGGCCTGCACTCCGATACCTACGTGCAATGCGCCCGCTTTTTGCGCAAGCCCGAGCTGGCCGCGCCCGCGATGGCCGAGCTGGCCAGCCGCCTGCGCGAAGCTGGGCTGGTACCCGATGTAGTAGTCGGCCCCGCGATGGGCGGCGTGGTAGTAAGCTACGAGCTGGCCCGCCAGCTCGGCGTGCCCTCACTTTTTACGGAGCGCGATGCCAACGGCGAAATGACCTTGCGGCGCGGCTTCACCCTGACCCCCGGCGAGCGGGTAGTTATTGCCGAAGACGTAGTTACAACTGGTAAGAGCACCCTCGAAGTAGCACGGGTTTTACAGGAAATGGGGGTAAAAGTATTGGCAGTAGTATCATTAATTGACCGCACCAATGGTGCCGCGCAGCTTCCGTTCCCGAACTTTGCCTTGTTGCCGGTACAGGCGGCCGTATTCGCGGCCGATGCGGTGCCGCAGCACCTGGCCGGAATTCCGGCCGTGAAGCCCGGCAGTCGGCCGGACTCCAAGTAGCGCGGACTTTTGTCCGCGAAGGAAATTGAATGGGCCGCGGCCTGAAAACCCGCGCTACACAACGCTTAACGGGCGTCCTTAGGGTCGTCCTTCCCGTTTGGAAACCAACCAGCATTCCATCCTCCTTACCCTCCAACCCGGTCGGCACGACGGCGACGGCCAGCGCGTGGCCGCCGACGCAGCCCGCCACCTCGGCCTGCGCACCGGCCAGGTGCGCAGCGCGGCGCTCTACGCTGTGCGCTACCCCGGCCTGAGCGCCCAGCAAGTGGCCGACTTCGCCGCCGCCTGCCTGCAAGACCCGGTGCTGCACACCGTGGCCATCGATGAGGTGGCCGCGCCCGCGGGCTTCCACAGCTACATTCTGGTGGCCAAAGGCCCCGGCGTGACGGACGACGAAGGTACCTCGGCCCAGAATGCGCTCAGTGACTACCTGAACGCGGCCATCGACACCCGCACGCAGCACATTTTCTCGAAGCGGTTGTTTTTCGTGGAAAACGAGCTGCCCGCTGCCGACCTGCGCCGCCTGGCCGAAGAGCTGCTGGGCAACAAGCTGATTAACCGCTTTGAGGTAGGCGCCGTGGCCGATGGCCTGCGCGACTACACGCCGCGCCCTGGCGGCGGCGCCAACGCCCGCACCGAAACTATCGTGCTCGGCGGCTTATCCGACGAGCAGCTTTTGCAATTGTCGAAAGACAACGTGTACGCCCTCAACCTGCCCGAAATGCAGGCCATCCGCGACCACTTCGCCCAGGCCAGCCTGCGCGAGGAGCGGGTAGGGCTGGGCCTGCCGGCCGACCCCACCGACTGCGAGCTGGAAATCCTGGCCCAAACCTGGTCGGAGCACTGCAAGCACAAGGAATTCAGCGCCGTTATCAAGTATAAAAACCTGGAAACGGGTGCCGAGGAAGAGATTGACGGGCTGTTCAAAACCTTCATTAAAGGCGCGACCAGTGAGGTAGACCGCCAGTTGCGGGCCAACGGCAACGACTGGCTCATTAAGGTGTTTTCGGACAATGCCGGTGCGGTGCGTATCAACCCCGAGTCGCTGTTCGTCTGGAAGGTTGAGACCCACAACTCGCCCTCGGCCATCGACCCCTACGGCGGGGCCATCACCGGTATTCTGGGCAATAACCGCGACCCGCTGGCTACCGGCATTGGGGGGGCGCGCTTGCTGTTCAATACCAACGTGTTGTGCTTCGGTAATCCCAATTACCAAGGCGAGTTGCTGACCGGCCAGCTGCACCCGCGCCGCATTTTTGAAGGTGTGCGCAAGGGCATCGAGGACGGCGGCAATAAGTCGGGCGTGCCGACGGTGAACGGCGCCATCATCTTCGACGACCGCTACGCCGGCAAGCCGCTCGTGTACTGCGGCACCGGCGCGGTGATGCCGATGCAGCTGGCCGGCCAGGACAGCTGGGAGAAAATCATCCTGCCCGGCGACCGCATCATTATGGCCGGCGGCCGGGTGGGCAAGGACGGCATCCACGGCGCGACCTTCAGCAGCATTGAGCTGGATGAAGCCGCCCCCGCCACGGCCGTACAAATCGGCTCGCCCATCACCCAAAAGCTGGCGATGGACTTCCTCCTCCTCTCTACCCGGCGCGGCCTCATCCGATGCAGCACCGACAACGGGGCGGGCGGCCTCTCGTCGAGCATCGGCGAGCTGGCGCTCATCTCGGGTGGCGCGGTAGTGGAACTG
Source organism: Hymenobacter sp. BRD67 (assembly GCF_013256425.1). Classification (GTDB taxonomy): domain Bacteria; phylum Bacteroidota; class Bacteroidia; order Cytophagales; family Hymenobacteraceae; genus Hymenobacter. The sequence continues at coordinate 3,690,716 of NZ_CP053904.1, read as the reverse complement.
GAAAAAGTGCCTCTTAAGTACCCCGGCCTCAAGCCCTGGGAGATTTTCCTGAGCGAGTCGCAGGAGCGTTTTACCCTTGCCGTAGCGCCCGAAAAGCTGGACGAGCTGCTGGTACTAGGCCGCGAGATGGAGGTGGAGCTAACCGATATCGGCTTCTTCAACGCCGAAGGCTCGCTCGGCGTGCTGTTTGATAACCAGCCTATTGCCGGCCTCTCGCTGGAGTTTTTGCACAACGGCGTGCCGCGCAAAACGCTGCTGGCCGAGTATGTGAAGTCTGCCGCAGTCGAGCCTGAGCTGCCCGCCGCGCTCGACTACAACGAGGTGCTGCGGCAATTATTAGGTTCTTTGAATATTTGCTCGCGCGAGTCGGTTATCCGCCAGTACGACCACGAGGTGAAGGGCCGTACCATCGTGAAGCCGCTCATGGGTGCCACCGGCCAGGCGCCGCAGGATGCCGCGGTGGTGCGCTTCAACTTCGAGAGCTGGGAGGGCGTGGCCGTGAGCAACGGCATCCTGCCCCGCATGGGCGATTTGGACGCTTACCAGATGTCGGCCGGTTCGTTTGACGAGGCCGTGCGGCAGATTATCTCGGTGGGCGGCAAGCTGCCCAACCTCACACCGGGCGATGGCATTTTCTGGTCGGTAAACGACAACTTTTGCGTGCCCGACTCGGTGTACGACCCCGCGAGCAACCCCGATGGCAAGCAAAAGCTAGCCAAATTGGTGCAGATGTGCCAGGCCCTGCGCGATGCCTGCGCCGCCTACTGCATCCCGCTCACCAGCGGCAAGGACTCGATGAAGAATGACTTCAAGGCCGACGGGGTGAAAATCTCGGTGCCGCCCACAGTCCTCTACTCGATGACGGCCAAGGTAGCTGATGTGCGCCAGGTAGTTACCTCCGACTTCAAGCAGGCCGACGACGTAATTTACCTGCTCGGCGAAACCTACGACGAGCTGGGTGGCTCCGAGTTTTATCAGCTCTATAACGAGCTGGGGCCAACGTGCCTAAGGTAGATTTTGCCAAAGCTAAGGAGCTCTACACCCTGGTGAGCGAGGCCAACGACCAGCAGCTCATCCAGAGCAGCCACGACCTGAGCGATGGCGGCCTGGCCGTAGCGCTGGCCGAGTGTACCTTCGGCCGTGAGGGGCTGGGAGCCAGCCTCGAACTGCCCGAAACCGGCTTGTCGCCGGTGATTCAACTGTTTTCGGAGTCGCACTCGCGCTTCGTGGTGAGTGTGGCGCCCGAAGACGTAGTGGCGTTTGAAAGTATTCTGGAAGACCGCGCCACCCGCCTGGGAATCGTCACCAACGACGGGCAGCTGCGGGTGCAGCACGGCAGCCACGAGCTGTTGCGCGCCAGTACCCACGACCTGCGCGCCGCCTGGACCAACGGGCCGGTAAATCAAACGATTGGCTTGGAGCCCGCCGAGGCGCTCCATCAATAAAACGCAGTGCGCAAGGACCACGTGACAACGACTAACATGGCAGACCTAGCCCGAGTACCCAAAGCCCTCATCCTGACCGGCTTCGGCATCAACTGCGAAGAGGAGATGGCCGCCGCCTACCGGCTGGCCGGGGCGCGCCCACCATCGTGCACCTCAACGAGGTGCTACACGGCCGGGTGAGCATCCACGATTTTGATATTCTGAATTTTCCGGGCGGGTTTTCGTTCGGCGATGACCTGGGCTCGGGCGTGGTGCTGGCTAATAAGCTGCGCTACCGCCAAACCGGCACCGCGGGCCGCACGCTGCTCTCGGACATCCGCGAGTTTGTGGCGGCTGGCAAGTTCGTGCTCGGCATCTGCAACGGCTTTCAGGTGCTGGTAAAGCTGGGCCTGCTGCCCAACCTGGGCGGTAACTTCGCGCCCGAAGTAACGCTAACGCATAATGCTTCGGGCCGGTACGAAGACCGTTGGGTGCGCCTCGTGGTGAACCCACTTGCCAAAACACCCTTCCTGAGCGGCCTGACCACGCTGGAAGTGCCCGTGCGCCACGGCGAAGGCCGCCTGGTAGTGCCCGATGCCGCCACCCGCGAGCGCATCGTAGCTCAAGGCCTGAACTGCCTCATCTACGCCGGCCACGACAACCTGGAAACTGGTACTTACCCACTTAACCCCAACGGTGCCGACCTCAACTGCGCCGGTCTGACGGACCCGACGGGCCATATTTTTGGCCTCATGCCGCACCCCGAAGCCTACCTGGCCGGCTGCAATCATCCCGATTGGGGTATGAAAAAGCGCCGCGGCGAACTGAAGGACGAAGGGGAGGGCCTGGCCATTTTCAAGAACATAGTTACTCATCTCCACCAACGGGCGCAGAAGGTTAGCGCGCCTACCACCCACGCCTAAGTTATTCGATATGAACACGCTCCCACACTTCGCCACCCCCAGCTCCAACTCCTGCACCGCGGCAAAGTCCGCGACAGCTACCGCATCGACGACAGCACGCGCCTCATCGTAGTGTCGGACCGCCTGTCGGCTTTCGACTCGGTGCTCGAAACGGCCATTCCCCACAAGGGCGCGGTGCTCAACGGCCTGGCTAACTTCTGGTTTGAGAAAACGGCGCACATCATCCCCAACCACGTGAAGGCGATGATTGATGCCAATGCCATGCTGGTGAAGGAGGCACAACCCATTAAGGTGGAGATGATTGTGCGCAACTACATCACCGGCTCGATGCTGCGTGGCTACCAGAAAGGCCAGCGTACGTTCTCGGGCGTGACAGTGCCCGACGGCCTCACCAAGCACCAGCAATTCCCGGCGCCCATCGTGACGCCGACCACCAAGGAGGAGTCGGACCGCGAAATCACCCCTGCCAACCTCGTGAGCGAGGGCTGGGTAAGCCAGGAGCTGTACGACCAGATGGCCCAGAAGGCCCTGGAGCTGTTTAAAGTGGGCTCCGACCTGTTGGCTGAGAAAGGCATCATCCTCGTTGATACCAAATATGAGTTTGGCCTGCTGAATGGCGAGCTGATTCTGATTGACGAAATCCATACGCCCGACTCGTCGCGCTTCTGGAGCGCCGCCGACTATGCTCAAAACCCGAGGGTGCCGAGCAGATGGACAAAGAGTACGTGCGTCAGTGGCTGATTGCCAACAAGAAAGATGGTGCCTACCCCGCGCGCTCATCCCCGAGGTAGCGCAGGAGGCTACCAATCGCTACCTCGACATCTACGAGCGCATCGTGGGCAAGCCTTTGGCTACGGCCGACGAAACCGCTACCGGCGGCAACGTAGCCAACCGCTTGGTCAGCAACCTGGTGAAAGCCGGGCTGATGAAAGATGCCTGGGTGAACATCGTAATGGGCTCGCCCGCCGACAAGGAGCACTGCCAGAAAATCCGCTCGTTTTTCGAGGGCTATGAGGTGTTCACGCAGCTGCGCGTGTGCTCGGCCCACAAAAACGGCGAGGAAATTGGCCCCATGGCCGAAGTCTGGAACCGCTCGATTGAGCCCGGTGTCATCATCGCCGTGGCTGGCCTCAGCAACGGCCTCGGTGGCGCGCTGGCCGCCAATGTGAACGTGCCCGTTATTTCGTGCCCGCCGTGGAAGGACTACGCCGAGCTGGCCATGAACCTGAACTCGTCGGTTATCATGCCCAGCGGCACGCCCAACCTGACGGTAGTGCGCCCCGACAACGCCGCCCAGGCCGCCCTGCGCGCCCTCAACACACCGCGCCTGCGCGAGCGGCTGCGCCAGGAAATTGCTGCTACAAAAGCCAAGCTGCGGGCCGCTGACGCCGAGTTGAAAGCGCTTTAATCTTTTAGCGCAGAGTTCCGCAAAGTTGGCAGAGTCTCGCTGAGTGCTCATCCAACTTTGCGGAACTCTGCTAACTCTGCGAAACTCTGCGCTATGTCAAAAGAATTAGTCCTCCTCGGCTCCGGCGCCCGCGAGCATGCCCTGGCCACCAAGCTCCGCCAGGACGGTGCTACCGTGCACGTGCTGCCCGGCAACGCCGGTATTCCCGGCAGCGTACCGAGCATCAGCGCCCTCGACTTTCCGGCTATTAAAGCTTTCTGCAACGAGCAGCATATCAAACTGATAGTGGTAGGGCCGGAAGCGCCACTGGCGGCTGGGGTAGCCGATTATTTCCTTGACACCGATATCCGCGTGTTTGGCCCGCGTCGGCAGGCGGCTACGCTCGAAAGCTCGAAGGTGTGGAGCAAGGACTTTATGCGCCGCCACGGCGTGGCCACGGCCCGCGCCTGGAGCTTCCGCAGCGACCGCCTGGCCGAGGCCCAGGCTAAGGTGGAAGAGCTGGTTGGCCAGGTGGTGGTGAAGTACGATGGCTTGGCCGCCGGCAAGGGCGTGTACGTGTGCAGCTCGGTAGCCGAAGCCACGGCCGCGCTCACTGAGCTGCGCGAGCTGCACGAGGGCTGGTTTTCGATATTGCTCGAAGAGAAACTAATTGGCCCCGAGGTGAGTCTCATTGGCCTCACCGACGGCAACCGAATCCGGCTGCTGGCCCCGGCGCAGGACCATAAGCAGCTGCAGGCGGGTGATGAAGGCCCCAACACCGGCGGTATGGGCGCCTATTGCCCGGTGCCTTTTCTGGATGATAACTGGCTGGCCGCCATTCGCAAAGACATCATCGACCCCACGTTGCGCGGTCTTCAGGCCGAGCCGTTCGACTTCATTGGCTTCCTCTACTTCGGGGTGATGCTGACGCCCGACGGCCCCAGGCTGCTCGAATACAACGTGCGCCTCGGCGACCCGGAGGCCGAGGTAATTCTGCCCGCATTGGAGACGAGCCTGCTAGACCTTATTAATGCTACGCTCGATGGCAGCCTGGCTCAAACGGTGGTGAAACAGCGTTCCGGGCCTTTGTGGGCTTGGTGCTGGCCTCGGGCGGCTACCCGGCCGCGCAGTTCCCGACTGGCTTTCCCATTCACGGCATCGGCAATCAGGGCCGGGGCACGCAGGTGTTCGTGGGCGGCGTGAAACCGGGCGAAACGGCTGGTGAATTGCTCACCAACGGCGGCCGGGTGGCGGTGCTCGTAGCGCACGGCCCCGATTTGCCCACCGCCGTGCAGCTCGCCTATGCGGAGGCCGAACTCGTTTATTTTCAAGATAAATACGTGCGCCCCGACATCGGCCAGCGCCCCACGCCGCAGCTCACAACGAGCGCTTATTAAGTAATGGCCCAACCTCTTGCCCGTCTTGCTATTCTGCTTTCCGGCCGCGGCTCCAACATGCTGGCGCTGGCCGAGGCGGTGCGCACGGGCACGCTGCGCGGGCTGGCCGAGATAGCCGTGGTGTTCAGCAACGACCCGGCCGCACCCGGCCTCACCGCCGCCGCCGCCCTGGGCCTGCCCACGGCCAGCCTGGCTTCGCACGGGCGAAAGCGCGTAGCGTTTGACGAGGAAGTAGTTGAAATATTGAATAAATACGATATTAACTACGTGCTGCTGGCCGGCTACATGCGGGTGCTGTCGCCGGCCTTCGTGCGGGCCTTTGCCGGGCGTATTCTCAACATTCACCCCGCTGATACCCACCAGCACCAGGGCCTGCATGCCTACGAATGGGCCTTTGCTAACCAGCTGGCCGAAACCAAGATAACCGTGCACCTTGTGGATGAAGGATTGGACACCGGCCCCATTCTGGCTCAACGTGTTGTAAATTTGAGAGGTGCCGCTACCCTGGCCGAGGTACAGCGCCGCGGCCTGGCCGTAGAGCACGTTTTATACGCCGAAACCTTACGCGATTTACTTGTCGATTCCCTTCCGGCGAGCTGACGAAGGAAGCAGCTTGCCTGCGACTTTATGGCTATCCGTCAGTACGATAGCAAATTTTGCTCTGTTTATCCCGCTCTTCCCGACGGCTTCCCAATTTATAACTCATAACTCATCCTTAATTATGTGCGGTATCGTAGGTTTTCACGGCCCCGAGCGGGTAGTAGCTGATATGATTATCGGCCTCACCGCTCTGCAGCATCGGGGCAGGATGCCGCCGGCATTGCCACCTTCGACGGCGATGCCTTCCATTTGCACAAAGGGCAGGGCTTGGTGAATGATGTGTTTAAGCCCAAGCATATTAAGAAGCTGACCGGTAATACCGGCATCGGGCACGTGCGCTACACTACCCAGGGCGCCAACGACTCCGACCTGGCGCAGCCCTTCACCACGAGCTACCCCTTCGGGCTGGCGATGGTGCACAACGGCAACGTCATCAACTTCCGCGACGTGGCCCGGCTGCTGCACGAGAAGTACCACGTGCTGCCCAAAACCACCAACGACCTGGAGCTCATCATGTACACCTTCGCCTCGGAGCTGCGCGTGAAAGACCTCGACCGACTGTCGGTAGTCGATATTTTCGATGCCGTTGAAACTACCCAGGAGCTGGTAAAAGGAGCGTATGCCACCGTTACCATTATCGCCGGGCACGGCCTGCTGGCTTTTACTGACCCGCTCGGCATCCGGCCGCTGGTAATGGGCCGCCGCGACACGCCCGATGGCCCGGTGTATGCGTTCGCCTCCGAAAGCACCTGCTTCGATTACCTCGACTTTGAGTTTGTCGAAGACGTGGGCCCTGGCCAGGCAGTCTTTATCGACAACGATTTCAAGGTCCACTACAAAAACATAAACGCGCTGCCGAAGGCCTTCTGCGTATTTGAGCAGATTTATTTCGCCCGCGAAGACTCTACCATTCACGGCCGCCTGGTGGCCCGCGAGCGCGTGCGCCTGGGTAAAATTCTGGCCCGCAAGGTCGCCGATGCCGGCCTCAAGCCCGATATGGTGATTGATGTGCCGTCGTCGGGCTACTTCTCGGCCTCGGGCCTGGCCGAAGCCATTGATGTGCCTTACCGCCGGGCGCTGGTGAAAAACAACCACATGGGCCGCTCGTTCATCGTGCCCACGCAGGCCGGGCGCGAAGACGTAGTCAAGAAAAAGCTTAATCCTATCCGAGCCTTTGTCGAAGGCAAAAAGATAGCGGTAGTTGACGACAGCATCGTGCGCGGCACTACCTCGCGGCGCATCGTGCGCCTGCTGCGCGAGGCAGGCGCTACCGAAGTGTACTTCATTTCGAGTGCGCCGCCCATCGTGTCGCCCTGCATCTATGGCATCGACATGGCTATGAGCACCGAGCTGATTGCGGCTAACTATTCGGAAGAAGAGATATGCCGCTACATTGAGGCCGATAAAGTTATTTACCAGGATTTGAACGACTTGCAGGATTTATTCGCCGAGGAGCGTGGCCACGGCGGCTCGTGCTTCGCCTGTTTCACCGGTAAATACCCCACTGGTGAGGTGACGCATTACCTGCGCCACATTCAGGAGGAGCGCCAGAGCCACCGCCCCGCCAAAGCGGCCGCCTCGTTGAGCGCCAAGGCGCCCGCGCCGACCGAACACTAGAGAGTAAAAACGTCTGTCATTGCGAGCGCAGCGAAGCAATCGCACCCGACCGATACCCGAACGACAACGTGCTGGTGCGATTGCTTCGCTGCGCTCGCAATGACAGACGTTTTCTCATCGCTTAACCGAGCGACATTTAATATGAACAACGCCCAAACTCCCGACGCTGGCTACTCCATCGACCTCGGCAACGCCGCCTCGAAAAACGCCTACAACTGGTCGAAAAAGACGTTCGCTACCCGCGCGGGCCTGCCCGGCGAGCCCGCCCGCGACCTCGACGGGGGATTTTCGAACGAAATCCGTTTCGGCCAGGAGCGCCTGGGTATCAGCTCGGATGGTATCGGGACCAAAATCGAGCTGGGCGAGCGCCTCGATAAGTACGACACGCTGGGCTACGACTTGGTAGCCATGACGGCCGACGACCTCATTGCGGCCGGCTTCGTACCCACCAACCTGTCGAATATCATCGACGTGAATACTCTTGACTACGACGTAGTGGATGAGATGATGCGCGGCCTGCACGATGCCTGCCAGTTCTCTAAAATCGCCATTACCGGCGGCGAGATTGCCGAGCTTGGCAACCGCATCGGTGGCTTCCCCGGCGCGCGCATGAATTTCAACTGGTGCTCCACGGCCATCGGCGTGCTGCACTCCAGCCTGGCCCAGCCGTTGAGCGGCGCCACGGCCCAGGCCGGCGATGCGGTGGTGGCCCTGCGCTCGCCCTCGTTCCGCTCCAACGGCTACTCGCTGGCCCGCAAGACCTTGCAGCGCCTCTTCGGCGACAACTGGCACACGGCCCCCTACGACGGCACTGACGCCGACCAGTACGCCACCTGGGGCGCCGCCCTGCTCGCGCCCTCGCTCATCTATGCGCCCGCCCTCACGGCGGTGCTCGACGCGGGCCTGCCCCTGCGCGGCGCGGCCCACATCACGGGCGGCGGCGTGGCCGACAACTTCAAGCGCGTACTCAAAAACGGCCTCGGCGCGGTGCTCGACAACCTCTTCGCGCCCCTGCCGGCCATGCAGCGCCTCTGCGAAATTGGCGGCATCAGCCCCGAAACCGCCTACCTCTACTGGAACATGGGCAACGGCATGCTGCTCGTCACCGCCCCCGAAGCCGCCGAAGCCCTCGTGCAGCAGCTCGCCCAAAGCGGCTACCAGGCCCAGCTAGCCGGCTACCTCACCGCCGAGGCGGGTGTGACGCTGCGCGTAGGGTCGGGGGAGCTGAAGTATGCGTAGGCTGGCGTACAATGAAATTTATAGCATTGCTTTTAATGACCTGCGCTGCGCTATCCGCTCAGGCACAATCAAATAATGACCTTGTTGATGTATCAGTAACAACACATGGAAAAGCGTGGTTACTGCCAGCGGCCCAGCGGGTAGAGAAGGCTTATCTTGCTTGGAAAACGAACCCTACCTCATCGGTTCGACAGCAAGCATTTATCGCAGCTTTTCCAACAACGGCTAAAGCGTTTACTGCCATTTTTGACCCTAAGGATTTCGGGCAGCTATATGATGGTCACGAGTACATCGAGGTACTTGGGCAAGTGGGAGTCAAATATCCTAGCCCGGTTTTGCGGCGAGGTATTGCTATATGCAAGACGATAGCTGGGATTAGTGACGCTCCATCGTATATACGACATGTCACGATTCAGTTATCACTTAAATATCCGCGCTTGTTTGCCGATGAGGTGGCACGACTAACTAGTGCGGAGAGAAAAGCTCTATTTAAGATGTGGGCTGATGAAGAAGGTATTGCAGAAGACCTCAATTATACAGCCCTAACCCGTCTGATGAATGAGAATGGTTTTTCTATTTATGGTGCTGAATTGCAGAGAGCAAAGCAGTGGCGTATGCAGCAACCTAATCATTAAACTACGCCGGCCGCACCGGCCGCTTCGCCAGCATGAGCTGGGTGCGGAACTCGTGGAGCGCCTGCTCCAGACCCACCGGGTACACGTGCGGGTTGAGGTAGCGGCGGACGCTGGGGTCGAGGCTAGCCACTTCCTGGCGGGCGAAGGCGCGGCTTTCGGCCAGGGTGGGCAGCGGCTGCACGAGGCGGCCCTGGCGCAGCACCGGGGCTAGCAGGTCGCGGAAGGGCGCGCCGGGGCGCACGGGGCGGCGGCGGGTGGCATCGGCGGGGTCAAGGAGGATGGGCGCGTCGGGCAGGGGTGTGGCGGCGGCCACGTTGTAAATCATGTCGGCGCGGGGCTGGCTGGCCTCGCCCAGGTAGCGGCGTACTTGTAAGATGCCGGGGATGCTGGTTTTGGCCTGCTGCTCGGAGAGCTTGATGGTGAAGTCCCAGCCCTGGCCGTCGGCGGTGCGCAGGGCGGCCAGCTTGTACACCCCGCCGAGGGCCGCCTGGTTGTAGGCCGTCACGAGCTGGGTGCCCACGCCCCAGGTGTCGATGCGGGCGCCCTGCTGCTTGAGGCTGGTAATGAGGTTTTCCTCCAAGTCGTTGCTAGCCACGATGCGGACTTTTTCCAGGCCGGCCGCGTCGAGTAGTTTGCGGGCCTCTTTGGAGAGGTAGGCCAGGTCGCCCGAATCGAGGCGGATGCCGCCCAGCTCGTGGCCGTTCTGGCGCATTTCGAGAGCTACCGTGATGGCGTGGCGCACACCGTCGAGCGTGTCGTAGGTATCGACCAGAAATACCGAGTCGTCGGGAAAGGCGTCGGCGTAGGCACGGAAGGCTTCGACCTCACTCTCAAACGTCATCACCCAGCTATGGGCGTGGGTGCCGCGCACCGGAATGCCGTAGCGCTGGCCGGCCAGCACGTTGCTGGTGGCGTCGGCCCCGCCGAGGTAGGCGGCGCGGCTGGCCCCGAGGCCGCCATCGGGCCCCTGGGCGCGGCGCAGGCCAAACTCCAACACGGAGTCGTCGGGGCCGGCCGCGTCGCGCACGCGGGCCGCCTTGGTGGCGATGAGGGTTTGGAAATTGACGAGCGTAAGCAGCGCCGTTTCGACCAATTGCGCTTGCAGCAGCGGGCCTTGCACCCGCACCAGCGGCTCATTGCCAAATACTACCGTGCCCTCGGCCACCGCATCGACATCGCAAGAAAATATCGTCTTTTTAAGATATTCAAGAAAATCGTCAGGAAACAGTCGACTGCCCTTGCTGCCGGTCAGGCTGGCCAGGTAGGCAATGTCATCGTCCGAGAAGCGCAGATTTTCCAGATAGTCGACGGCCAGCGCCAAGCCTGCGGCCACCGCGTAGCCACCAGCAAAGGGCGGCTTGCGGAAGTAGAGGTGAAACACGGCCTCGCGCTCGTGCAGGCCCTGCTTCCAGTAGCCATAGGCCATGGTGAGCTGGTAGAGGTCGGTGAGCAAGGCCAGCGAAGGCTGGTAAAGACCGGAGAGAGGCGCGTCGTTCATGACCACAAAGCACGGGTAAAAATTGTGAGTGGATGTGAGGTAGGAGGCGGTCCTCCACCCGATGCTCATCCGGCTGCCATGCCCGTAGCTTAACTTGGCGGCGTGAATACTACTTCTACTTCGCGGGCACTGCTGCACCGGGTGGGTCACCTGCCGGCATCAGGCCGTTTGCTGCTGGCCTTTGTGGTCGGACTAATAGCCTGGGGCGTGTGCCCGCTGCAATTTCATTCACTGGCCCGGATGGTAGTGGGATGGGACGCTTTCGGCCTTGTTTCCCTGGCACTTATCTGGACGGGTATGTATACCGCCGATGCCGACCGTATCCGGGCAGTAGCGGCTTCCGAAGACCTGAGCCGCGCCGTAAGTTTTGTGTTTGTGCTGGTTGCAGCGAGTGCCAGTCTGCTGGCAGTTGTTGTGCTACTCAGTATAAGCCACGGCCTGGGGCCGGCCGCGCTAGCCCGGCATATTGTCCTTAGTATCGTGGCCGTGGCCGTCTCGTGGCTGCTGGTTCATACCGTATTTACCCTGCGCTACGCCCATATTTACTACGATGCCAATCCAGATGGCTCCGATGTGGGGGGGCTGCTATTTCCGGGTGGCGAGCAGCTGGAGCCCGATTACCTCGACATCGCCTACTTTTCCTTCGTGGTAGGGATGACCGCCCAGACCGCCGACGTCAGCATCAGCGGCCGGGCCCTGCGACGGCTCGCGCTACTGCACGGACTCATTTCATTTGGCTTTAATACGGCATTAATAGCCCTGGTAATCAGTGGAGTAGGCGGGGTGCTGTAAGTAGCAGGCAAGAAATAGCTTATACTACTGCCAAGCCGTTGCCTTGTTGTGTTTCGGTCCTCAGAACAAGCTGCCCTGTACCTGCTGCGGAATGAGCCGGGGTGAGGCGACCACGATGCCAGTCAGCTCGCGCATACGAGCCAGAAAGTGCTGTGCCCAGAGCGGAGCATGCTGCACATCCTTTTGATGGATAAAGACATACGCGGTGTGCAGGCCCTGCTCGTACCACGCGGCTAACCGCTCGGCCCAGGCGTCGGCGCGAGTGTAATCGCTGGGTATCAGACCGTGGCCATTAAACCGAAGCAAGGCCGTGGGGGTAGTGAGGCGCTGAGGCAACACATCGCGACGGCCAGCTACATCAGTAATAACCAAGGTTTTATTCAAAGCTTCGAGAGTGGCAAATACAGAGTCGGCCAAGGCCTGGTCCGAAAACCAGCGCGGGTGGCGTAGCTCTACCGCCAAGGGCACCTCGGTGGGCCAGTCGAGCAGAAAGCGCTCCAGTCGTGGCAGCAGCTCGGGGCCAAAATGGGGTGGCAGCTGTAGAAAGCAGGTACCCAGGTTGTCGCCCAGCTCCTGCATGGCGCGGGTAAACGTGAGCGTGAGCGCGTCGGTATTGTATAGCTCGCGCTCGTGGCTGATGCTACGCGGCACTTTGGGACAGAACTTAAAGTTGGGTCCTACTGCCTCGCGCCAGCGCCGCACGGTGGCCGCATCCGGGATGCGATAGTGGGTGGTGTTCAGCTCAATAGAGTTGAACTGCTGGGCATAGTAGCGCAGAAAGTCAGGCTCTTTAGCGCCCAGCGGAAAGTAGGAGCCCAGCCACTCCTTATTGGTCCAGATGGGGCAGCCTACGTAAAGTCTGCGGGTAGCGGGCGGCTCCGCTTGAGCCCGCGCCAGTACCAGCGTCGTGTCGGGGTGAGAAGGGGAAGGCGAAAGTCAACGTAGCGAAGGTCGGGCAGGCGGCCAAAATCCATACTGCGAAGGTAGGGCGAAATGCGAAAGTCGTGCGGGCGTGATATACAAAAGCGTTAGCAATTATGCAAACGCCAACTGCTTTATAGTTCAGGCAAAATGACATAATCTTATACCCGCCGGATAATCTAATTTTCATGCGGTACTTAAGAAAGTGCAATAACCAGCCATATAGTGCCTTCACTAAACACAATTGCAGGTTGACATCAACCGCTGCAAGCAGTACGAATACAACGCTTCTTAAAAAAATACAATATCAGAAAAATGGTAACGTATTTAGTAAGAAGCGGATGTGATTTTTAGCTGGTCACGCCTTACATTCGGTTTGTTCACCATCTATCCAAGCGCATGACGCTTACGCGACCAACCTTTCTCTCTACCTCTTTTCTGCTACACTGCCTTTGCTGGTTGGTGCTGGGGGCCGGACTGGTATTGCCGGCAGCTGCCCGTACGCACCGCGTGCATGCGCTGCATCATCGTCACCTGCGTCGTCACATCTACATTCCCCGGATGTTGCCGACTGTCATTCCCATTGCCCGTGAGGGCTTTACCACCGTATTACGGGCCGGGCCTCGTGGTATAGCCGGCGCTTTCAGGGGCGGCGCACCACCAGTGGCGAGCGCTACAATCGCCACGAGTACACCTGCGCTCACAAAACCCTGCCTTTTGGCACCCGCTTGCGGGTAACCAACCTGAATACCGGGGCGTCGGTCGTTGTGCGCGTTACCGACCGCGGGCCTTTCCGCCACCAGCGGATTATGGACTTATCAGAAGTAGCGGCCCGGCCGCTGGGTATTATAGAGGCTGGCGCGGTTACGGTAGTGGCTGAGATAGTATCGGCCGCCACGCCGCTGGGCGTGGCCGAAACGCCCGACAATCTGGCTGCGCTGCGTGCCAGCGACCCGCACCCGGAAGCGCCTTTTACTGCCTACCAGCTCCCGCAGCCGGAAGCCGCCGCAATCACTACGGTGCTGGCTGCCAGTCCCCCGCCGGCTACTGAAGCGTCGCCCGCTACGGCATTCGCCAGCCAGCCGGCCCCCATTTTGTAGTGCAGGCCGGCACGTTTGCCGACGCGGCCAATGCTCGCGCGGTGCAAGCCCATATCCTGTCGCTCGACCAGACCCTGCCTGCCCAGGTAGTAACGGAGGTAATAGATGGTCGCACCCTCAACCGGGTTATCATTGGCCAGCTCGACAGCTGGCTGGCTGCCGAAACCGTGCGCCGCAATCTGCAGCTCTGGGGCCTTGCCGGGCTCGTGCGTCAGGTATCATCGCCGGTCAACGAGGCTACTGCTGCTACGGGTGGTTCTGTCGCCAGCGCCACTGCTCCGGTTGTCGTTACGGCGCTACAGCACTAATTCGTAAGTTGCAGTCGTTGGCAAGTTATTGTTTGTCAAGCTTTTCATAAGTATGGGTTAATGCCTTCCAGCACTAGCTCAATTTGATTGATAGAAATATATTAATATATATTTTTATCAATAAATTTTTGCCAGTAGCGTTACACGCCTGCTGGCCTCTCCAAGCGCAAAAGCGAGTCATTTTCTACGTAGAAAATGACTCGCTTTTGCGCTTGGAGAAATTAACCTGACGGCTGACTATTCTTGCGCGGCACGGTTAATAACCACGATGGCTACGACGGCCAGGGCTGCCACGCCGAGAACCATCTGGGTAGGTGTGAAATTCTTGGAGGCCTTGCGCAACAGTGTGCCGCCGTTCTTGAGCAGGTCATCCATGTGTTCCGATTTGCCCTGAAATACATTCACGGCCGCTTCAAATGTGCGGGCAATGTCTTCGGGTAAGATATTTTCGATTTGTTGCAGCTGGTCAGCCATGAGAAAAGCGAGTGAGTGGTGAATTGGTAGGAGCGGCCGGTAGTCAGCCGTTAGGAGCTTCTACGGAAAAAGCCGTCAGGCGTTCCTGTGCAGCTTACTAATTGCTTGGCTTATTCTGCCACCACCAGCACCAGCGAGCTGCTGCGGCTGCCCTCGCGCACTACGCAATGATAAGCGCCGGGAACCAGGCCGCGCACCACTACCGGCACGTGTTGAGGCCCCAGGCCCAGCGTACGGCCATCAACCACGCGGCTTACCTCTCGGCCCAGGCCGTCGAGCACCACCAACTGTACCGGCTCGCCCTGGCTCTCGAAAACGACGGTGGCCTGGTCGACAGCCGGGTTGGGATACACACTGAAACCCGCCACCGGGTTAGCACTGACTGTGGCCAGGGCATTTGATTTGATAACCGGCACGTAGGGAAAGCTCTGGCCAAACAGTTGGTTGAGCGTAGCCGGCGTTACCTGAAACCAGTCTTTGAGAATACTGGTGTACACGCTGCGGAAGTCGACCTGCATGGGCACGTTGTCGTTGACGCCGGCGTTGGCGGGTAGCTGCGGATTGGGGCCATACACGATAGGATTGGCCTGCGAGCCAAACACAATAAGCGGCGCCGCCGCGCCGTGGTCGGTGCCCAGCCCCGAATTAGCCTTGATGCGCCGGCCAAACTCTGAAAAGGTCATGCCGATTACCCGGTCCTGCACGCCCAGCCGCCGCAGGTCGTCCTGGAAGGCGTTGATGCCATCGGCCAGCTTGCCCAGCAGCGTGGCGTGCGCGCCGGTAGTGGTGCTGCCCGTGGCCGGCACCTGTAGCGAGTGAAGGTCGAAGCCGCCCAGCTGGCACACGTAAATGCGGGTGCTCAGACCACCGGCTACGAGCTGCGCCACTATTTTAAGCTGGTCGGCAAGCGTATTCTGGCCGGTGGCCGGGTAGAGTGGCGATAGGTTTTTAGCTTTGGCCGCTGCGGCCTGAATGGTGGTAGTGTACAGTTGCGTCTGGCTCACTACCTCGCGGATAAATGCCAGCTCGTGGCCGGCCGAGGTTGGGGGCACGGCATCCGTGCCCCCGCTAAGTAGCTGGTAGAAGCTGGTGGTGCTGGCAATGGCCATGCCCATGTTTACCGCGGGTCCCTGTACGCAGTTGCTCACGACCGAGCCAATGCTCACCGCCAACGGGTCGGGATTCTGCGCGCTGGGGTACCCAGTGGGGTAGTCTGGAAACTCGCCGTCGAGGTAGCGCCCGCCCCAGCCGGTAGTCCATACCACATCGGAGCTGGAGCCCGACGTCCAGATGTCGGTGGCCCGAAAGTGTGAAAAGTTAGGATTAGGATAGCCTACGCTTTGCACCACACCCAGCTGGCCATTCTTAAAAAGCTGCTGCGCAGTAGCCATTGCCGGGTGAATACCCGTAGCGGCTGTAAGGGGCAGCACCTGGTTCTGGGGCAGCGCCAGGCTAGGCCGCGCCACCATCAGGGCCGCGTACTGGTCGACGGGGATAATCATGTTCAGCCCGTCGTTTCCCCCTTGCAGCTGCACGATTACCAATACCTTATCAGTAACAGTGGCAGCGTTGGTAAGGGCCGCCAGCTCGGGCGAGTAGCCGTAGGCTCCGATAGGAAAGCCGCTGAGCAGGGCTACGCCTGTGGTGGCAGCGGTAGTGGTATGGAGAAAGTCGCGGCGCTTCATAAAGTAGGGGTGGGGCTTGCCCCGCCCGTCGCTAAAACGTTTAAATGGAACGACACTCAGCCGGGTCATTCGCGGGGCCAGCCATGCCCTACGATAGTTGATACTCAGCCAGGCCAGCGAGCGCCCGCGCCATGGCCGAAAGCCGGCCAGCCACGGTGTTGCGCTTGACCGTGTTGGTAGGAGCGGCCAGGTACTGGTTCCACTCACTGGTCCACTCAAAATCGGGCAGGCCAGGCAGGAGCGCGCTTTTCAAAAAATCCAGCTGATTGGTTGTGAGCACAATAGGAACCATCAATTGGGCAAACTCGGCAATGACGAGGTTGGGGTTCTGGGCTGTGGTGGCCGGCAGGGCCTGCACCCAGGCTACCAGGTCGGCCTTAAGGGTAAAGCCATTGCGGGTGTAGCCGGCAGTGCTCAGGAAAAGGTCGGTGGTTTGATTGCGGCGGGGCAGCGTCACGGCATTTATCCACAGCTCGTGGTACTGCGGCGTTTGGTAGTAGGCGGCCCAGCCCGCTACGTTGGGCGGGTCGCCGAGCGGCTGCTGTTGCAGGTAAGCCGCGGAGTACAGCTGCTCCCACATGCCGTACTGGGCTACCGGACTACTAGCTGGTGGAAATGCCAGCTCAAACTGCCGGCACACCCCGACGGTAAAATCCAACGGACTTTTAATCAGGCAGCCTACGTTAGCCACATCAAAAAAATGCTGCGAGCCGAGCAGCGCCCGCAGCACCGGGGCAACGTCGTAGTTATGCTGCACCAGCAGCGTGGCCAGGGGCTGAATGATGTCGCTCTCTGTCTGCGCATCAATTACATAATAAACAAACCAGCGGTAGAGCTTGCGTACCAGAAACGCGGCCGTGGAGGGCTGGAGGAAAATCAAGTCAATCAGGTCCTGATACTCTGAGGCGCCATTAGGGGCAATGTGAGCGTTACCGAAGGCGCTGCTGAACTGCTTGATGCTGCTGTCGTGGCGGCTGGCCGTAAAATAACCACTCACGGTGGCGGGGTTATCGCGCCAGCCGGTCAGGACTTTAGCCGCTGCCTGCACGTCGGCTTCGGTATACGTTGTGTAGTTGCCGGCGCCAATAAGCGGCCCTTTGCCCAGCGTAAACAGCTCCATTAGCTCGCGGGCGAAGTTCTCGTTGGGCGCGCCAGCGGTGCTGGCGTTACCATTAAGGTAGCGCAGCATGGCCGGGGTGATGGTAATATCTTTCGTAAGCTGCCGGATGTTGCCCAGCGCCTGCTGCCGCAACAGGCGTACGTACTCGTAGCCATACTGCGCGCTATTGATGGTGCTAAACTCGATAACGAAGTGGTTGTGCCAGAATAGGGTCATCTTCTCGCTCAGCGACACCCCCTGCATAAGCTGCTGGCCCAGCCACCAGTCGCGCAGCGACGTTCGGCGCGCGCCCTCCAGCGTCTGGTCGAAGCTCTGCCCCACCCAGGTTTGGCCGATGGGTACAGTGGTGTCGAGTGCATTCACGTTGAGCGGCGCGGCGGGTGCAGCCGGCACAGTGAGGAGGCCATCGAGCACCAGCGCCAGCGTCGAAGCCGCCGCTGCCTGGATTTCGCCCCGCGTTGGCCCAAACAGGCAGCGGCGCAGCAGGTGAGCTGCCTGGTCCGGGCCCCAGGCCCCGCTATAAGGAGCCAGCGTAGAGGAAGTAGTGCGAGCCGGCAGCTTTTTGTTGGCAAACGGGCTAACGGTTTCGGGTGGGTCGGCAACCAGGGCTCCGGCCGCAGAAGCTGCGCCTGGAAGCGGCGGATGTTTTCGGAGAAAAGCTCGGCGGTTCATAAGCAGCGGCGAACATGCGATATGCGTTTGCTGCCTAAAGATACTGGTGATGGTTGAGGGTTTAATCGCTGACTAACAATTTTTTATTTGCTCGCGCGAATGCCCGCGCCTGGCACCCCGGTTGAGGAGAAGCCGAAGCCCTCAGGCTACTGGATACCCGGGCTCAACCAGCTTCTGAAGGCCGGCTCCAGCGTGTTGTAGTGTTACCGCGGTAGCGCTGGCTACTACGTTCATCGGATGGTACAGCAAAAAAGCCTCACCGAAAGATGAGGCTTTTAGTTACCAGCAGAAAAAGGAGAGAAAAGGTTATTCGTACACTTTTACCACGAACACAAAGTCCTGAAGCCGTTTTACTTGCTGGGCGCGGGCCGCCCCGGTCAGCTGATTAGTGCGGGGCAGGTGGTAGGGCTGCACCGGCTGCCGGTTTTTGAGCGAATCGACAAGGCGCACCAGGTACGACGACTTGGTGGCGAAAGCGGCGCTTTGGGCATCATCCTGCCGGCCGCTTACTACCCCGATAAGGTTGCCGCGCTCATCAAGCAGCGGGCCGCCCGAGTTGCCGGGGTTCACCGGAATACTCACCTGGTAGAAAGCCGTGTCGCCGTTGAAGCCCGAGCGGGCACTAAGCGCACCCTCGCCATATACGACGTCTTCGCGGGGATAGCCGAGGGTATATACTCTTTCCCCTATATCTGCCTGACCTCCTTTAAAGGTGTAGGGCAATTTGCCAAAGCCGTCGAAGCCACTGTCCTTGATGCGCAGAATGGCCAGGTCATGCTTGGCATCGGTATAAACGGTTTCGGCGTGGTAGCGCTGGTGGTCGCGGCCTTCAATCAGGAGCGAGTCGGCTCCCTGAATAACGTGCGAGCTGGTAACGAGATAGCCATCGGCGGTGAGAGCGAAGCCCGTACCGCTGAACTTACCATTGTTGACTGGTGCAGCCGGTACTCCGCTGGTTTTGGCTACTTTGCGGGTAAGCGCCCGCTGGCTTTGCTTCAGCTGCGCCACTTCCAGGCGCAGCATCCGGTAGCCGTTGGAAGGCTCCGTATTGGCAGCGCGCCACAGGTTTAACCCCAGCAAGGTGCTGAATACTGCCAGTACCGCTACCGAAGCGGCCACACCAACCGTAGCGCGGTGGCCGCTCCAAAACTCGCGCAGCTTGCGCTCGGTGCGCGAAATGCGCAGTATAGGGTTTACTGAATACGTGAGCGGCGAGGCCACCTCGGTAGCCGGAGTGGTTTCGGCGGCCAGCATAGCCTCGTGCAGCGCGCTGATAGTATGGCGGGCCCGGCGGCGCTCGCCGTAGGCAAGCAGGGTGCCCGTCAGCTCCACGTACTCGGTGTAGAGCTGGTGCAGCCGGGGCTCGGCACTAAGCCGGGCTTCCAGGCTGGCCCGGGCACCAGCCGCCAGCTCACCGCGCTGGTAAGCTTCGAATAGGGCGTAGTAATCGGCTTCGGTTTGCATCTTTTGGTGCTGGTACCTGGTGCGTAGTAGCTGGGTTAACCAGGGTCCGTTCTAACGACCCAAGCACCAGATACTACACGCTAAGCACCAGATTAAACTTCTTTATAACTGGCAAAAAACAACTTCTTCAAACGCGTTAAGCACTTGTACTTCTGGGTTTTGGCGGTGTCGGCGTTGGTGTAGCCGTGCTCCGCCGTGAGGTCGAGCATCGATTTTTCGAGCAGGTAAAAGCCTTCGAGCAGCGAGCGGCAGGGCTCACCCAGGTGGGTAAGCGCCTCGCTCATGGTGGCAAAGCGCCGGTCGCGCTCTTCAGCTTCCTGCAAGTCGTCTTCGGCCCCGGTGTTTAGGTAAGGGCCGTACTCTTCCTCGTCGAGCAGGCGCACACCGTGCAGCCGGCTCTTGGTGGTGAGGCGCTTGAGCCACAGGCGGCGGCACACGGCGTAGAGGTAGGTTTTAATCTGGCAGCTCAGCTCCAGCGAGCCTTCGCGTACCTTCTCATAAAAAACCATCACGCCTTCCTGATACACGTCGCGGGCATCGTCTTCCGAGCCGCTGTTTTGCAGCACGAAATGCGACACCATCGGCCAGTGCAAGCGGTAGAGCTGGCTGAGGGCCCGCTCATCGCCACCCTGAATGGCTCGGATGAGGTGGGCATCGGCCGCCAGCGCCGTAGTGCTATCCATGTTCATTCGCTTCGGGGGTTAATGCCACAAGATGGCATTTGTAACCCAGCATAAAAATTTTAAATTTTTTTCAAACGGCTGGGTTACCTGGCAGCCGTTCGAGGATAAAGGGCAGATTTTTGTTAAATCCCTTTCAAATTTACCTCAAGATGAACAACCTGCTGAAAGTATCTGCCCTGTTCCTGGCTGTAGGCCTGGCTTCGTGCGAGTCGAAAACCGCTACGACCGAAACCACCACGACTCCTGCTACCACCGAGGCTACCTCGACCACCAGCACCGACTCGACCGCTACCACCACGGCTCCTGCTGCTGGCGCTGATGCTACTGCTGCTCCGGCTGCTGGCGCTACCACCACTACCGGTGCTGCTACCACGGCTCCTGCTGCCGGCGCTGCTACCACTACTGGCACCAGCACCACTACGACTGAAGTTAAGAAGTAATTACGGCCGGGCTTAGCCCGGCGTAGTTTCTGGTTTGAAAGGCCTGCGCAGCAATGCGCAGGCCTTTTTTCTGTTGAGCAAGAAATTTTTGCTCAACTCATTCCTCCTGGATGAGCCGCAGCAGCGCGGCCGCTATGGCGGGCCAGGGCTCGTGCAGGTTGAGGGTAACAATCCGGACCGGGTGGCCGCCCAGCGTGTAGCGTACATTGACTACTGCTGTCGGAGCGGGGCCGGCAGGATAAAGCAGTATGCCTTCGAGCTTTTGGCCAGGAGCCGGTCGCAGGTTTTGCAGATAAGCATAGAGCTGGTACAAGTGCGGGGCAATAAGGCGCTGCTGGTCGTAGCGGGGGCGGAGCGCGGCGGCGTAGTACTTGGTATCGAGCACTATTTTGCGGGTAGGACTATCCAGCGTAGTGTCGGTGAGCATGGTGGGCAGCAGGGCCAGGTCGGGCGCATAAGCAGCTTCGGCCTGCCATCCGATAGTTTCGGCAAACACCCGGTAGCGGCGCTGCTCGCGGCGGTAAAAATTGCGCACCGCCTGCTCAAAAATGCGGGCCATCAGCCGCTCATCGCGGCGAAAATCGGTGAAGCGGCCCCGGCTTCCCGCGGCCGGAGCCGGTAGGGAAGTGTCATAAATCAGCTCGCAGATATGCAGTAAAAATGCCTCGGCCGAGGCCAGCCGCTGACGGCGCAACGCCGGAAACAGCGCGGCCGACGGGGCCAGTGCCTGCACACTGGCCGGCAGGCGGCGGCGTACCTGGTTCACCTCGCGGCGCAGCGATAGCGCTAGGCCGGGGTGCGGGGCCAGCAGCGCCAGCGTGCCGGCGAGCAGCTGGTACACCGGCTGGTTGGCGCTTAGCTCGTCGTAGCTGCACACGGCGCGGCCCTGGGGCAACAGCCCCCGTCCGAGCGTCGGGGCCAGCTCGATGCGCCCGCGCAGCTCACTTCCTTCCTGCTGCGTAGTCATAAATGCCAGTGGCAGGCCGGTGCGCAACAGTTGGCGGGTGGCGTGCAGCAGCATTTGCGTGAGCAGCTCCAGCGGGCGATGAAAGGGCGCCGCCTCGCTGGCTTGCAGCACGGCAGGCTCGGGCAGGCGCTGCCAGGCGTAGCAAAGCAAGTAATAGAGCGTGGCCAGTGGAATCATGCGGGCAGAGGCCAGTCGTGCAGCAGCTTACGCAGCTGGGCAGCAGCTTTGTCAGGCTGCTCGCGCCAGTAGTCGGCCAGCAAAGGGCCGATTTCCTGCTCAAAAATCAGCCGCAGCCATTCGCTGGCCTCGGCAGGCTGCCTGGGCGGGGTACAGAAGTAGCTATGGCCTACCTCAAAGTCGGGGCCCAGCTCAGGGTCGGCGGCAATCACTTGGTTGAGAGCGGCCATGCGCTCAGTAAGCAAGTCGATAAGGGTTTTCGGAATAGCTGCTTTTTCTACTATACGCCGCAGGGCCTCCCCAAACTGCGGCTGCATGGCCACAAAGGCAAAGCGACGGCGCAAAGCATAATCGAGCGGGGCCAGCGAGCGGTCGGCCAGGTTGAGCGTGCCAATAAGATATAGATTGGCCGGTACAAAAAAGCGGGGGGCCTCGGGCGGCGCGTAGGGCAGGCGCAGGCCATGCGCCGGACCGCGCTTATCGGGCTCCAGCAGCAAGAGCAGCTCGCCGAAAATACGGGCTACATTGCCCCGGTTAAGCTCATCAATCAGCAAAAAATAAGGGCGTTCGGGGTCGGCCGCGGCGCGTTGGCACAGCAGGGGCAACACCCCCGGCACCAGCCCGAACTGTCCCTTGGCCCCAGGCCGGAACCCCAGCATAAAGTCTTCGTAGCCATAGCTGGGATGAAACTGCACCAGCTCAATACGCTGCTCATCGCGGGCGCCCAGCAGCAGCCAGGCCAGGCGGCGGGCCAGGTAGGTTTTGCCGGTGCCGGGCGGTCCTTGCAGCAGCAAAGCCTGGCGGCGGCGCAGGCCGGCCAGGGCAGCATCCAGCTCATTTTCAGAGATAAACAGCTCGGCCAGCGCCTCCGGCCGGGTATAAGCGGGCGCAGGTGCAGCGTACGCCAACGCGGGCTCGGCCACTACCGAAGCGCCGTTTTTGACCGGCGTTGCCGGACCGGTGTACAGGTCTTCGGCCTGTTGCTCGGCGGCCTGGCCCTGGTCGTGCGAAGAGCCGGCAGTGAGAATAGGGCGCTTGGCGGCAATGGTAAAATCGAGGGCTTCGAGCAGCGCATTGGTTGGCTGGCCGGCCGGGTGAGGCCAGCGCGCCTGCGGGTCGGACTGCGCCAGGCGATAAGCCAGCTCGGCTACGGCGCGGGGCGGATAGCGCCGGCCCCGATACAGCAACTCATACACCGTGCTCGGGGCAGGCGGCGGCCTTCGCGCTCTACCAGCCGCAGGGCGCGTAGTACTTGCTCGCGGGTGAGGGAGAGGGCGGGCGGGGTAGAAGAGACGGTGGTCACGGTGCAAAAGAACAGCTGCTGCGGAGCACTTACGCGGGTTGCCGCCGCCGGGTGCCGGCTCCTTCAACAACATTGGGTAGTTACTTTGGGTATGGCTCAGCAACTTCCTCCCGACCCCGCCGCGCTCAGTGGCATTATTGCGTTTCAGGGCCTGCCCGCCAACGTGCTAAACTGGCTGCTGCAAGCGGGTGAGTTGCGCCAGTACGCCGATGGGGAGATACTGGTGCGGGCCGGCGACCCGGCCGATGTAATGATAGCCGTAGTAGCAGGCACAATGCAATACTACCGCCTCGACAACGGCCAGCGCGAGCCGATTTTTCGCATTGAGGCCGGCTATCTCAGCGGCGTGCTACCCTATTCGCGGCTACAAGTATTTCGCGGGCAGGGCGTTGCGGTAGGCAGCACCAAGCTGTTTTTGCTGCCGCGCACCCAGTTCCCGGCCCTGGAGCAGGTAAGCCCCGAACTGGTGCAGCGCCTGGTAGCCGTGATGAGCGACCGCGCCCGCGACGAAGTGCGGGGCCAGGAGCGCGACGATAAGCTGCGGGCGCTGGGCAAGCTGTCGGCAGGCCTGGCCCACGAGCTGAACAACCCCGCGGCAGCTATTGCCCGCGCATCGGCTGCCTTGAACGAGGCGCTGAAAAAAAAGCCCTTTTTGCTCACCAACCTGCTGGCGGCCTGCCCGCCCGCCGAAGCCGTAGCGGCTCTGCTGAACTACGGCAGCCTGCCCGAAGCTGCGCCGGTGCGCTCGGCCCTGGACCGGGCCGACTGCGAAGACGAGCTGGCCGATTGGCTGGAAGCACAGGGCTGCCCCGATGGCTTTGCCCTGGCGCCCGGCCTGCTCGATGCTGGCTACACCGCGGCCACCCTTACCCCGCTGGTGGCGTCGCTGCCCGCGCCGGCGCGCCCGCCGGCCCTGGCGTGGTTCGAAAGCCACCTTTCCGCGCTGAGCCTTACCCACGACATTCATGAGGCCAGCCAGCGCATCAGCACCCTGGTAGGCAACGTTAAAACCTACTCGCACATGGACCGCGCCGGCGGGCGCGAGCTGCTGGCCGTAACCAGTGGGTTAGATAGTACTCTTAATATATTTGACCACGCCCTGCGGCAAAAGAACGGGAAGCTTATCCGTACCTATGGCCCCGATTTGCCGACGGTGCTGGGCGAAGTGGGCCAGCTTAATCAGGTGTGGACCAATTTGTTGGATAACGCCATTGATGCCCTGCCCTCGAGTGGTGGCGTACTTACGGTGCAGGCGGTAAAGGAAGCCGATGGCGTTTGCGTCAGCATTATCGACAATGGCAGCGGCATTGCGCCCGAAGTGCTGGCCCATATGTACGAGCCCTTTTACACAACCAAGCCCGCCGGCGAAGGCAGCGGCCTGGGGCTTGATATTGCCCGGCGCATTGTGCAGGAGCACGGCGGCCGCCTGGAAGCAAAGTCGGAGCCCGGCCGCACCGAGCTTGCGGTGTGGCTGCCGGGTAAGGGCGCGTAAGCGGCCCATTGCCCGAAAAAGCAACTGCTATTCAGCCTATTACGCTACGGTAAGTACTAGCTTACCCTGGACCAGTTTATGAAAAAGCCTATTATTCTGACGGTTGACGACGACGCGCAGGTGCTGGCAGCCATCACCCGCGACTTGCGCCAGGAGTTTCGCAAAGACTACCGTATTCTGAGCGTCAACTCGGGGCCCGAAGCCCTGACGACCCTTACCGAGCTGCGCGCCCGCGCCGAGCCGCTGGCTTTGGTACTGGCCGACCAGCGCATGCCCGAGGTGGAGGGCGTGGAGGTACTGACCCGCGCCCGCGAGCTGTTTCCGGAAGCTAAGCGGGTGCTGCTCACTGCCTATGCCGATACGACGGCGGCCATTAAAGCCATCAACTCGGCGCAGCTCGACTATTATCTGCTCAAGCCCTGGGACCCGCCCGAGCAGCTGCTTTACCCTACGCTGCACGATTTGCTGGCCAGCTGGCAAGCCTCGTACCAGCCAGCCTTCGCGGGCCTGCGGCTGATTGGCTTTCAGTGGTCGCCGCTCTCGCACGAGCTGAAGGATTTCCTGAGCGGCTACATGGTAGGCTACCAATGGCTTGACTTTGAGCAAAGTGCCGAGGCCAAGGTATTGCTCAAAGCCAATGGATTTGAAGCGGAAGACCTGCCGGTCGTCATCTGCCCCGATGGCAAGGCCGTGGCCAAGCCCAACAAGCTCGACCTGGCCCGGCATCTGGGCCTGCTCGTCGATGCCAAGCAGGAACTGTACGATGTGGTGGTTATCGGGGCGGGTCCGGCCGGGCTGGCGGCCGCCGTGTACGGGGCCTCGGAGGGGTTAAAAACGCTCATCATCGAGCGCCAGACGCCGGGCGGGCAGGCCGGCTCGTCGTCGCGCATCGAAAACTACCTGGGCTTTCCTACTGGCGTGAGCGGGGCCGAGCTGGCTCACCGTGCCTGGACCCAGGCCACCCGCCTCGGGGCCGAGTTTATGGCGCCGCAGGAAGTAAAAAGCCTCTGCGTGCAGGATGGCTACAAAGTGCTGACCATGAGCGATGATACGGAGGTTAAAGCCCGCGCTGTAGTACTCACCACGGGCGTCAGCTATCGCATTCTTAATGCACCGGGACTCGACCGCCTTAGCGGGGCCGGCGTGTACTACGGGGCCGCCCGCACGGAGGCGCGCAGCTGCAGCGCCCAGCCAGTGTACATTATTGGCGGGGGCAACTCGGCGGGCCAGGCGGCCATGTACCTCTCTACCTATGCCTCGCGGGTATTTATTGTTATCCGGGGCGAAAGCCTGGCCGCCAGCATGTCGGCCTACCTTATTGAGCAGATTAGTCAGACGCCCAACATCGAGATTCTGCCGCGGACCCAGGTGCGCGAAGCCTGCGGCGAGCAGGCCCTCGATGCCGTAGTTATTGAGCAGGAAGGCCACCAGCCCGAAAAGCGTCCCGCCCGGGCACTCTTCGTGTTCATCGGGGCCAAGCCCAGCACCGAATGGATATGCCAGCTGGCTATGTGCGACCCCAAAGGCTACCTGCTCACCGGCCGCGACCTGGTAGCCGACCCGCGCTACAAAACGGCCTGGAAAAAAGACCGCGAGCCCTATCTATTGGAAACCTGCGTGCCGGGGCTGTTTGCAGCCGGCGATGGGCGCTCCGGGGCCATGGCCCGCGTAGCTTCGGCCGTGGGCGAAGGCAGTATGGCCATCAAATTTGTGCACCAGTACCTGGACGAGTAATATATAATTAATTATATATTACTCGTCCAGGTACTGGTGCCAGGTAGCTACCTCGTGACCGGGCGTTGTGCGTAAGCTTCGCGGGCTTCGTCGAGTAGGCGTAGTACCGTCGTGCGCTGTGCTTGTAGCAGGCTGCGGGTAGTGCCTGGCAGGCGGCGCACCCGCAGGCGGCGAAGCCGGGCGCTCAGGGTTTGCCAATAGCCCAGCGCGTAAAAGCCCGCGATGGGTAAGCTGCTCACAAATAGCAGGGTAAGACGCCAGTCGTGCGTAAGCCAGTGCTGTACGGCGGCAGCTTCCAGCGCATAAGCCAGTGGAAAGGTGAGCATACCTACGCCCAGCATAATGCCCGCGATAAACTCCGTTTCGCGGGTGGCGCGGTGGGCTACCTCGGCCGGAAGTTTATAAGGCAGATAATTGGTAATCAGCCCATAAGTCCATACAGGAAGGCCAGCTGTCAGATACAGGTAGTCGGCCAGCCCGGTGCCGGGGCGCTGGCTTTGGTCGAAGTCGTCATCGTCGAGGCGCTGGTGCTGCAAGTTGGCCAGGTACTCGCTGAGGGCGGTGCGCAGGGCCGTCAGGCGGCCTGCATCGTGCTGCTCAAACCAAGCCAGCGCATCGAGCAGGGTGCGGCTGAGCTGAAAATTATCGTAGAGCGTGGTGGGGTCGTCATCGGGGTTGAGGTGGTCGCCGAAGGTGCGCTCCACCTGCTGGGCCAGCTGCTCGTCTTCGGCCGCGCGGCTGATAACGAGCCGGCGCGTGAGCCGCCGGCGGATTTCTTCCGTCAGCTCATCGGCCGCCACGTCGGGGTCCTGCTGATAGCGGGCCGCGTAGTCGCTTACCTCAATCGGTGGGGCTACGTTCAAGAATACATCGGAGCGAAAGCGGCTGGGGTCGAAGTAGTTAGTGCCTACGCACACAATTTTCAGGCCCAGCTGAAAATTGTGCCGGGCCTCGGTACCCAGCGCGATGCGGGCCGCGCCGGTTTTGAGGGGCCGCAGTCGGCGCTCGCTCACGCTGGTGCCTTCCGGAAAAATCATGACTGTGCCGCCGCCCTCCAGGTAGTCGTAGCAGCGCCCAAAGCTGGCCTCATTGCTGGCCGCCAGCTGCGCGGCGCTCAGGGCCTCGGCGCCGGTTTCGGCATCCTGCCGCCGGAAGATGGGAATGCAGTTGCCCGAGCGCATGATAGCCCCGAGGATAGGGTTTTTGAAGAAGGTGCTCTTGGCCAGAAACGCGATGGGCTGGCGGCGGTGCACCGCCGTCACGAGCGGGTCCATCAGGGTATTAGGGTGGTTGCTACACAGCATGAGCGGGCCGGGTTGGCGCAGGCGCTCCCGGTGGCGCACCTCAAGCCGGCGAAAAAACACGCGCAACCCCACGCGTACCAGGGGCTTCATGATTGTATAGAAGAGCATAGGCGGCAAGTTTACGCAAAAAGGGCCGGCTGCAAGCGCAGCCGGCCCTTTGCCGATGGTTTTGCCCAGGCGCTTAATAGGCGCTGTTCAGCTGGTCGAGGTTATTAGGGTTCTGGCTGCCCGACGTCTTGGCATCGTAGCGGCTACCCGAAGCTGGACCCTGGTCGCGGCGCTGACCGCTGCCATAAGAATTGCCCCCGACGCTGGTGCTGTAATCTGATGAGGCCGCGCGGCTGCCGTAGTCGGCTCCGTGTTGGTGCGAGGAGGCGTAGCCGCTACCCGAGCTCACGCGGGGGTTGCCAGCCCCGTAGCGGCTGCTGCCCCAGGGGCGCTGCTGCGCGCCACGCGGGCTATAGTCCTCGCCGGCATCAGCCCGCGAGTTTTTGTCAAATGGCGAGCGGCGCGACTTGTGGCGGTATTCGGTTTCCTCATCGTGCGAGCTTTTGTTGCGGGTGGCCAGCAGGGCGATGCCCGCTGCCAGCAGGCCCACGCCTACGGCTTTCTGCGTATTAGATAAGCCGCTGATGCGGGTCCAGGCCTGGGCACCAAGGTCTTTGGCAGCCTGGGGCAGCTGTTGCGCCTGGTCGGCCAGGCCCGAATCGGCAAGCCATTGCTTGCCGCTGGCCAATGCACTGTTCAAAGCACCCTGAACGCCGTCGGCCGCCGGCTGGTTAGTGGTATAATCGGTTGGATACTGGCCCTGGCCGGTAGCATGAGCCGCCGTAGTAGAAAACTGGCTGTCAGCGTGCGAAGACGTACCGAAAGCCTGGTTAGCATTGGAATGCGAAGGGGTAGCTGAGCCGGTGTACGGCTGGTTGGACGTAGGTTCCATGAGCGAAGAAGAGTAATGGGAAAAGGATATGGTTGGCCGCCGCAGGAGCAGTGGCGCTGCTGTATTCGTAATTCGGGCGCCGTGGGTTGCAAGTTGTGGCCCCTTACCAAAAAGCGCCGCTGCTGACCGGCAGAGCTGGCGGCGCTCCGGTTTGGGGTAAAGGCAAGCATTCATAGCCGGGATGGCTCGCCCCCTCGGCCGGCTGCGGAGCCTAAGCTGAACAACTACTGCGCCCGGCCGTTTGTCTGCTGTACTCTCCCTTTCGGTACGCGCTGCTATGTTTCGCTTTCAAGGTAAAATCTGTCTCGTCACGGGGGCTACGTCGGGCATTGGCCGGGCCACCGCGCTACGCCTGGGCCGCGAAGGAGCCACCGTGGTATGCCTGGGCCGCGAGGTGAAAGCCGGCCGTGAGGTAGCTGCCGAGATAATGGCGGGCGGCAGCGAAGCGCTTTTTATGAAGACTGACGTGGGCCGCGATGCCGACCTGGTGGCGGCCGTTGAGGCCACGCTGGCGCGTTTCCAGCGCATTGATATTCTGATAAACGACGCGGCCATGATGACTTACACGCCCATTCTGGAGCTGGACCCCGCCGACTGGGACCAGGTGATGAGCGTGAACCTGCGGGCGTTGTTTCGCCTCTGCCAGCTCTGCGTGCCGCACATGCAGGGTGGGGCAGTGGTGGCGGTGAGCTCAGTCCACGCCTTCCAGAGCACGCCCAATGTGGTGCCCTATGCCACCAGCAAGGGTGGTCTCGAAGCCTTCGTGCGTGGCCTCAGCCTCGAAATTCCCCACACCCAGGCCCGCATCAATGCCGTGGCACCCGGTGCCGTCGAAACGCCGATGCTGCGCAGCAACCCCAATGTGCAGAACGGTACCGAAAAATTAACCGGTCAGATTGGAACGCCCGATGAGTTGGCCGCCGCTATCTGTTTCCTGGCCTCCGCCGAAGCCAGCTTTATCAACGGCAGCACCCTGGCCGTGGACGGTGGACGGCTAGCCCAGCTGTAGGCAATTAAATAATAGCAATACTTTCTCAGCTGCGTCTGCCTTCAATGAAGCGTCGAGCACCCTCCCGCGCTTCTACCTCAAACTTATTCTGGTAGTAGCCTACTCGCGCCGACTCTACGAGGTAGAGCCACAGAAAGCGGACGGTGCCCAGCTCGCGCACCTGGCGCAGGTGTACTTCTTCGTGTGCTACCCACTCAGGGTCGGCCAGAAACTCTTCGCGGGTAGCGCCACTCAGGTGCACGGTCTGGCCCAGCACCATGGCCACGCGGGGAGCACGCCCCAGTACCAGCCGGGCAATACGGGCCAGGGGGAGTTGACAAAAGTGTTCAGCTTACTCATTGTATAAAATTCGGGCGTAGCTACGAGGCCAAATCAAGTAAGGTTGCAAGTATAATTGATAATTATCAGTTCTTTTACGGTACTTTTTAAAGAAAAACATACTTTTTTTAAGAAATCAGCATGTGGGTTAGGTTTTTAGTGCTTAGCTTTGGCTACTGGCTACCCGCTAAAGATTCTTTTAAAAGGTAACGGCTACGCTTTCATTCAACCTTAATTCCAGCCGCATACCGGCACTGCCTAGCGCAACAGTTTACGCTTTTCTGCCTTCCCGGTCAGCCAGCTTGAGGGCGCTGGCCGGTGCCCACCCCAACGACGGACAATGAAGAACACTCTGCTATCTTGCCTCGCCGCTGCTTCCCTGGCGCTTTCCTTTTGCTTTGAAAAAATGCCCGATGCCCCGGCTTCGGCTGGCGCTTCGGCTCCCGCAGTCGCCGAGGCCTCTTTGCTTTCGGGCCTGCTCGGCTCCGATGGCTCGGCCACCAAGCCGGCTACCGACGAATCGGGCGCCGTTACGGCCTCGCGCGACTCGCTGGCGTACGGCTACTATAACCAGACGCTGGGCGTACACCTGGCCCACACCGAAAATAAAACACTGCTGCAAACCGTAACCGACTGGCTCGGCACACCTTACAGCTACGGCTCCAACTCGCGCCGGGGTACCGACTGCTCGGGCTTCGTGACGCAAGTATTCAAAAAAGTCTATGGTATCACCCTGCAGCGCAGCTCGCGCTCCATGTTCACAACGGTGAAACGGGTGGCCAAAACCGATATGAAAGCCGGCGACCTGGTATTTTTCCGTCATGGCCACGGGGCTATCTACCACGTAGGCATCTACCTGAAAGACGGTCGCTTTGCCCACTCGGCCTGCAATGGTGGCGTGATGGTGAGTTCGCTCAACCAGCCCTACTACCACCACAACTTTTACGCGGCCGGCCGCGTGGCTGGTACGGAGGCTGCCCCGGCGCCTACTACCCCGGCCGACGTAATAGAAATGCTGGCTGCGGCCGAGCACGCCCGCCCCGAATAACCAGCAGGCCGCTACCCCTGTCAAAAACGACTCCTGGCATTCGCGCCGGGAGTCGTTTTTTGTGTGCGTATAACTTGACAGCCGCTAATGCAGTAAACAGCCAGTTGATAACCTCAGGCGGCTGTGCCGCTTCGCTTTCTCTCCTTTTTTCAGCATGGCTACTTCTAACACGCCTCCGCCCTCCGGCAGTGATATCGCTGCCTCCGTCATCTTTAAGAAATTTCTGGCTGCCGCCGAAGGCTATATCAAGCAGCCTACGCGCCTGAAGAAGCTGCTGCTCGACGCCTTTAACAAAGCCCGCGAGAAAAAAGAAATCGGTACGCTGGCTCACGAGGCCTGGGAAACCATCCAGAGCTTGTTTCGCCTCATCAAGCTGAGTGCCGCCGGCGAGTACACCGGTGTGCCTACTACTACAGTAGTGGCTGCCGTGGCGGTGCTCATCTATTTTCTGTCACCGATTGACCTGATTCCGGATTTTATTCCGGTAGTGGGTCTGCTCGATGATATGGCGCTGATAGCCTGGTTCTCCACTTCCATTAAGCACGAGCTGGATAAGTTTCACGAATGGGAAGCAGCCAAGGCGGCTACTGTCGTGGCGGATGATGAGCTGTTTAAGCGCCGTGGCGCCAGCCCGGCTTACCGGGCGGCCACCGAGCCCTGGGAAACCCGCAGCGCGGCCTCAACCAATCAATCGGCTAAAAACGCGGGTACCCTGGCCCTGCCCGATGGGCCGGCTGGTAGCGGGCAGTCGGCTACCGATGCCGGGCTGGGCTCGCCTTCCAACTCCACTACCCGCCCGGTGCACGATGCCGGGGCCGATGTGGGTAGCGACAGTCGCCCTGGTATTGACGCCATAGCCAACACGACCGATAGCAGCCGCGCCGGCAACGATGGCCGCATCGAAACGGGTGGCAACGTGCGCTAAAGCAAGAAAACAGCAACCAAGAAGCCCCTGACCTCGCACGGAAGTCAGGGGGCTTCTTGGTTAGTAACGGCTGCCCACCGCTACGCGGCGTGGGCCGTTACATAGCGCACAAAGTCGCCAACGGTGTAAAAGGGTACTTCGTCGGGCACCAGAATGTGGAAGTTGCGCTCCAACTCCACGATAATATCTACTACATCGACGGTATCAAAGCTCAGGTCGCGACTCAGGCTGGCGGTGCGGCGCAAGCGTACAGCTTTGATAGCCTTGCGCTTACTGATAATGCGCAGCACTTGCTGCTCAATGCTTTTAGAGGGAACGGTAGCTGAAATCGCGGTAAACATAACTTTTTACAAAAACAAGGTTGAGATAGGCAGGAAGTAACGCAGCCTCTCGTCGGTTTCTGCTAGCCACTCGATGAGTAGCCAGCAGAAACCGACGAGCTACCGCAAACTTTAGGCCAGTACCGGGGGCGTAGCCGCTTCTACTTCCTCGGGGCTCAGGACGGCAGCGGGCGGCTGGTTGTTCACGTCGCGGCCGGTGATTTTGGCCCGCAGCTTCTCATTAAGAAGATACATGACCGGGACTACCAACAGCGTGATAAGGGTTGCAAACGTCAACCCGAAAATTATCGTCCAGGCCAGTGGGCCCCAAAACACGACTGATTCGCCGCCCAGGAAGAAGTGCGGATTGCCCGAGTTAAATAATTCATAAAAGTCTATATTCAGCCCTACGGCCAGCGGGATAAGACCCAGCGTAGCCGCCGTAGCCGTCAGGATAACCGGGTTGAGGCGCGTGCGGCCGGCCGTAACGAGCGCGTCGTGCAGGTTCATGCCCTGGGCGCGGAGCATATCGGTAAACTCGACGAGCAGGATGCCGTTTTTCACCACGATACCAGCCAGCGCGATAACGCCTACGCCCGTCATTACAATAGAGATATTCATGCCCGAGATAGCCAGGCCAAGCATCACGCCGATAATCGAGAAGATGATTTCGGTGAGGATGATGAGCGGCTTGCTCACGGAGTTGAACTGCGTAACGAGCACCAGGAAGATGAGGGCAATCGCCCCGATGGCCGCTACACCAAGGAAGTCACTCGTTTCCTTCTGGTCTTCCTGCGCCCCACCCATGCGCACGGTGTAGCCGGGCGGCACAGGGAAGCTTTTGAGGGCGCGCTGCACATTGGCTACCACATCGGGTCCGGTGAAGCCGTTGAGCACGTTGGAGCTGATGGTGATAAGGCGGTGGGTGTCTTTGCGCTTAATGCCGCCGTAGGTGGTGCCGTAGTGCACATCGGCGATGGCCGAGATAGGCACTTGGCGCACCGCGCCGGTAGCATCACGAAACGTGAGCGGGGCATTCACAATGGCATTCACGTTGTCGCGGTACGGCTTGGCGTAGCGCACCTGAATGGGATACTCATCGTCCGGCGTCTTGAATTTGCTGGCCTCGAAGCCGTAGATGGCGGTGCGCACCTCCGAGCCAATCTGGCCGGTGCTGATACCCTCACGGTTGGCACGGGTACGGTTGATGGTAACGCCGATTTCGGGGTTGCGGTCTTCGAGGTCGGAGCGCAGGTCTTCGATACCACCGATTTTGAGCGAGTCCACATAGCGCTCTACTTTCTTCGAGAGCGCGGCCAGCTTGGGATAGTCGTCGCCGGCTACCTCAATGGCAACTGGCTTGCCCTGGGGCGGCCCACTGGCTTCCTGGTCAACTGAAACTTCGGCACCCGGAATGCCTTTTACAGCTTCGCGAATATCATCCATGTAGATGTGGGTGGCTTTGCCCTTGCGCTCGCTCAATTCCTTAAACGCGATGCCCACCTTGCCCAGGTGCGACTGCGAGGTGCCGGCTGCCGTAGCTTCGCTGGGGTCGCCCGCGCCAATGGCCACGTTGGTAATCACCGATTCCACGTCGGGGTTGTGGCGGCCAATCACCTTATACATCCGGTTTTCGATGATATGGGTGATGGAGTCCGTCACTTCTACGCGGGTGCCCACGGGCATCCGCAAGTAGGTATAGATAAACTTGGGGTCGCCTTTGGGGAAAAAGTCTACCTTGGGCTTGCGCGCACCCACGGCCATAATGCTGAATACGCCCAGCACTACCAGGCCGCCCACAATGGCAACCTGCCGCCACACCTTGCCACCCACGGCCAGCTCTACGAGGCGGGCATAGCCGTTCTGGAAGCGCGGCAGCACGCTGCGCTGGAAGCCGGCTATCATGTACACAAATACGTACTTATCGAGGAAGCAAAGCACGATAATGCTCATCATCAGGTTGCCCAAAAACTTCGAGCCCGACAGGTAGCCGCCAATGGCCACCAGCAGCAAGCCGCCCATTCCCAGCAGAAACCCGCGCGTAAGCTGCGGCTTCTGTACCCGGTCAAGGTGCTCCTCGCGCTCCATAAAGCTCACGGCAAACACCGGGTTCATGATGAAGGCTACTATGAGTGAGGCGCCCAGCGTGAGAATAAGCGTGACGGGCAAAAAGAACATAAACGAGCCTACAATACCGGGCCAGAACATCAGCGGCACAAACGGGGCCACGGTGGTGAGCGTGCCGGCCAGTACGGGTACGAATACCTCGCCGGCCGCATACTTGGCGGCCTGCGGGGTGCTTAGGTTGGGATGCTCGTGCAGCAGGCGGTGGGTATTTTCAATCACCACGATGGCGTCGTCGACCACGATGCCCAGCGCCAGCAAAAAGGCGAAGAGGACAATCATGTTCAGCGAAAAGCCGAACATGGGCAGCATAATAAACGCCAGGAACATCGACAGCGGCACAGACAAGCCCACAAACAAGGCATTGGTAGTGCCCATGAAAAACATCAGAATCAGGGTTACCAGCAAAAAACCGATGATAATGGTGTTAATCAGGTCATTAAGGGTATTGCGCGTGTCGTTAGACGTATCACCGGTAATCGTGATTTTCAGGCCTTTCGGCATGCTGGCTTCCGATTCTTTCACCAGCTGGTGAATCTTGTCGGAGGCGTCGAGCAGGTTTGCACCCTGGCGCTTCACCACGTTCAGGGCAATGGCAGGCTGGCCGTCGAGGCGGGCAAAGCTCTCGCGGTCTTTAAAGCCGTCCTGCACGGTAGCAATGTCGCCAAGCCGCACCGGTGAGCCGCGCAGGTTCTTAATCTGAATATCAGCAATATCGGCGGCATTCACATACTGGCCGGCCACGCGCACGGCGCGCTTCTGCGAGCCCACGTCGATAGAGCCCCCGAAACGGTAATATTCTCGCGGGCAATGGCATTCTCAATATCAGTAAAGCTGAGCTGCGACGCTTGCAGCTTATAGAGGTCCACATCTACGTTCACCTGTTGTTCCAGGGCGCCTACTATATCGACGCGGGTGATTTCGGGCAGCGCCTCAATCTTATCCTGAAAGTCGTCGGCGAGCTTTTTGAGCTGGGCAGCGGGCAGGTTGCCGCTCAGGTTGACGTACATAATCGGCTGCTCCGAAATGTTGACTTCCTTCACCAGCGGGGCGCTGGGCAGGTCGTTGGGCAGCTCGGTGCTGGCCTTGTCCACGGCATCCTTGATGAGCTGCTTGGCCGCCTGCACGTCAACGCCGGAGTTAAACTCCACATCGACAATACAATAGTCCTGGTTGGAGGTGGAGTTGATTTTCTTCACCCCGTTCACGCTCTTGATTTCTTTCTCAAGCTGGCGCGTCACCAGGTTCTCGATGTCGGTGGGCGACGTACCGGGGTACACCGTGGCCACAATAATGCGCGGGATAACGATATCCGGAAACTTCTCCTTACCCAGCTTGACGTAGGCAAAGATACCCGCTATCGAAAGCAACAGTGTGATAATATATATGCTGGTCTTGTTATTTATCGACCAGCTTGTGGGCCCAAACTCTTTTTCAATGTCTTGCATACTAGCTAGTTGTTACTTGAAAGAGTAGATTTAGCTGATTTTCACCGTCTGGCCGTCGTTCAGGTTCTGATAACCTGCCGAAATCACCTCATCGCCCGTGTGCAGGCCGCTGAGTATCTCCTGCTTGCCGTTGTAAGTCTGGCCGGTTTTGATGACGCGCTTCTGCGCTACGGCCTTGCCTTTTTCGCGCGCCACCACGAGTACGTAGGCGTTCTCTTCGTCGTGCTGCACCAGGTCAACGGGCAGTACGGTGGCGTTGGCGTGGCCATAGTTCTGAATGCGCACGGTAGCCACCATGTTGGGCCGCAGGCGGCTAGCCTTATCGGCCGGCAGGCGCAGCTCCACGGTGAAGGTGCGGCTGGTGGCCGAAATAGTGCGGCTTACGGTGCGCACGGTGCTCGGAATTTCTTCGTTTCCGAGGTCGGGCATGGCCACGAGCGCCTTATCGCCCGCCTTGATGCTGCCAGCGTAGGCTTCCGACACGTCGGCGAGCACTTTACCTCCCTGCCCGCTGTTGAGCTGCACTACCGGCGAGCCGGGCGCTACCGTTTCGCCGAGCTTGGGCAATACGTTATCAACCACGCCGCTGTACGGGGCCACCACGTTGTACATGGCTCGCTGCTGGTTGAGGGTGGAGAGGTTGCGCTGCAAACCCTCATAGGTATTTTTGGCTTGCAGGTATTGCATTTCAGTGCCAATCTGCTGCTTCCAGAGGCCGGCCTGCTTTTCGTACACAATGCGCGCCAGGTCCATGCGGGTGCGCAGCTCGGCAATACTGGCGTCGAGCACCGAGGCATCGACGGTAGCCAGCACTTGTCCCTTGTGCACCTGGTCGCCGCGCTGCACCCGCACGCTGGTAAGCGTGCCGGCTGCCCGTGAGCTTACGGTTGAGTTCTGGTCAAAATCGACCCGGCCCTGCACTTCGAGGTAGCCAGCAAAGTTTTCGGGAGCTACTTTCAGCACCGATACCGGCACGGCAGTACTGGCCGGGTCGGTCTTGCCCGCACCGGTTTTGGCTTCAAGGTCGGCTATTTTAGCCTGGGTAGCGGCCTGGTCGGCCTTGAGCTTAAGTAGCTCGGCATTGGGGTCTTTGGTGCCGCCGCAAGCGGTAAGGGCAACAGCAACAGTGGCAGAAAGAAGAAAGGAAGTGGGGCGCATAAAGTAGGAGCTGACGGCCATGCCGAGCATGACGTTCTTTTAAGAGTTTACTTGGCCTGGGTGTAGAGCTCGCCGGTGGCCTTGTCGCGGTCTACCTTCGCTACCAGCACATCATAAATGGCCGAGTAGTAGTTGGTTTGGGCTTCGCGCAGCGAGGTTTCGGCCGTAATGACTTCGAGGTTAGAGCCCACGCCGGCATTGAACTTGATGCGCGTGACGCGCGCCACATCGGCGGCCAGGTCGAGGTTGGCCTTTTGATTATCTAGCACGTCGAGGGCGTTG
This sequence comes from Hymenobacter sp. BRD67, assembly GCF_013256425.1. GTDB lineage: Bacteria > Bacteroidota > Bacteroidia > Cytophagales > Hymenobacteraceae > Hymenobacter. The sequence goes on along the minus strand of NZ_CP053904.1, from coordinate 3,653,788 downwards.
ACGAGGGTAGCGCGGCTCTGCGCATCCTGCAAATCGATGCTCTGGCGCAGGGTTTCAAACCCTTTCTCAAGGGTTTGCTGCGCAATGCGCGCCTGCTGCACCTGGTAGCGGCGGCGGAAGCCATCAAACACCGGAATGTTCAGGGCCAGCCCCACGTTGCCGAAGCCAAACCAGTTCTGGTTGAGCTGACCGGCGCTGTTGGTCGAGGTAGGCCCCCGGAAAGCGAATAAGTCGCTTGCCGTCTTGGCTGAGCCCGAAAAGCCGTAAGCAGCCGTAAAGGCAAGGCGCGGATAAGCACCGGCCTGCCGGTTGCGCAGGTCGAGCCCTGCCAGGGCCTGCTGCGTTTGCAGGGTCGAGAACTCAATGCGGTTGTTGTAGTTGAAAACCGCGTTTGCCTGGCTGGGCTGGCCGTTGTTGATACCCGGCGTGGGCGGACCCGTAGTGCCCTGGCCTGCGCTGGTCGGGGCCGCCGGCAGACTACTCAGGCCAGTAGCCCCGCCACCAGTGCCGAAGCTGGCCGCTCCCAGGTTGCGACGCAGCGTTCCGGCATCAACGACCGCCGCGCCGAGCGAGTCGGTCAGCTGCACGGGCTGGCTTTGGGGCAGGCCCATCTGAAATTTGAGGAGCGCCACGCTCAACTCGGTGAGGCGCTGCGCTTTCTGCTGCTCTACCACCAGGTTGTTGCGCTGCACGCGCAGGCGGTCTACGTCGAGCTTTTCGGCAAAGCCCGCCTTAAACGTCTGGTTGGTTTGGTAAAGCACCGTGTCGAGGCGCTGCACGTTGCGGGCCAGCAGGGCCAGGCGCGAGCGCGCTACCAGCGTGCTATAGTAGGCTTTGCTTACCTGCTCTACTACGTCAATCTCGGCCTGCTGGGTCTGCTTTTTGGCGAGGTCGGTGTAGACCTTAGCTGCCTTCAGGCCAATAAGATAGGAGCCGTCAAAAATCTGCTGCGAGAATGAGGCCGATGTATTGCCCGCGTATTGCAGGCCAAAGGCAAACGGCTGAGGCGGTACCGATACCGGGTCGCCGTAAGTTGGCGCCAGCGTTATCGGGTTTCCGCCCTGGGCCTTGTTAATATCGGCTTGCGTAAGGGTTGTGCCTTTTAGCACCGGGCCGGCCAGCGCGCCAAAGTCAACCAGCGACTTTTGCAGCTTGAAGTTGTCGGCCACGTTGGCCCCCACGTTCAGCTGCGGCAGGCCCTGGGCTTTTATTTCGCCCACGCGGGCGGCCGCGGTCTGCTCGGCCAGGCGCGTGGCCTGCAGGCTCGATTTGTTTTGCACGGCAAAGTGCACCGCCTGCGAGAGGCTCAGGGCCATTGGGCCGGAAGAGGGCTGGCTCGGAAGCGCGGCCGGCGCCTGGGCCAGGGCCGGAGCTGCCGGCCCAAAGGCCAGCGCCGAGGTGGCCAGCAACGCGCCTAATAAGGATTTATTCATAACAGGTGAAAGACGAACAGTCTGGTAAAGAGCAGGTAAAGAGCCGGGCTATTCTTCCTCGGTGATACGGCGATACTCATTAATAAGCTTGTGACCCTTGAGCGTAGCCACCCCCAGAAGAAAATGCTCGTCGAATACCCGGTTCACGCGGTCGGGCCCAAACTGGGCGGGCGGGTACAGCACCGGGTCGAAGGCCAGCTCAATCTGGGCCAGGTTGAGGCGGGCCAGCACCTCCACGTCGAGGTCGGGGCGGTAGAGGCCTTCGGCCATACCCCGGCGCAGGTTCTGGGTTATTTGGTTGAGGATGAAAGTGTTTTTGTGGGCTACAAATAGTACCCACGCATCGGGATGATACTTGCGCAGGTCGTAGAAAATGCTGGGGTGAATGTTGCTGAACTGCTGGTCGGCCCAGTGCGAGAGGTTCAGCATTTCTTCCACGGCGTTGGCTGCCGGGGCTGCTATGCTGGCGCACTCGCCCTGCACCTTAGCCAGGTGCGTGCTCATCACGGCCAGCACGATTTCGTCTTTGTTGGTGAAGGTCTTATAAAGCGTCTTTTTCGACATCGCCAATTCGGCCGCGATATCGTCCATGCTCACACTCTTGATGCCGTTGCGCATAAAAAGCGCCGCCGCTTGGTGCAGAATCCGGTCCTTGGTTTCTATCATGACGCTGCAAAGATACAACGGAAACTTTTGATGTCCCCAAAGTTTCCATGTTATTTTTCGCTCGCGTCAGCCGACCAGAGTAGTTTTTTAACCTGACGGATTAACTCCGCTTTTACTTTAAGCAGGTCCAGTATTTTCGGGACTTTGAGAATAAGCCCGACCAGTAATGACTAATTTTATTGTCGGCGCAAAGCTAATAATATTAGTTAAAATTGCCAACTCTTTTTTAGTAAAAGTTAAACGCCGCTGAGCGGCCCCCCACGGCATCCCCGCAGGTAAATACCTTTGCGCTCCATCCCGCTCACTTCGTACTTATGAAAATCCGCGTTGGCTTCGGCTACGACGTTCACCAATTGCAGCCGGGCCTGCCGTTCTGGCTGGGCGGCATCCTGGTACCGCACACCCACGGCGCGCTCGGCCACTCCGATGCCGACGTGCTCATCCACGTTATCTGCGATGCGCTGCTGGGCGCGGCCAACCTGCGCGACATCGGCTTTCATTTCCCCGATACCGACCCGCAGTACAAGGGCATCGACAGCAAGAAGCTACTGGCCCACACCTTGCGTCTGCTACGCGAAAAAGGCTATGAGCTGAGTAATATAGACTCTACTATATGTTTGGAGCAGCCGAAGGTGAACCCACACATCCCGGCCATGCGTCAGGCGCTGGCTCAGGTAATGACCGTTGAGGAAGACCTGATTTCCATTAAGGCCACCACGACCGAGAAGCTCGGCTTCGTGGGGCGGCAGGAAGGCGTGGCCGCGTACGCTACCGTTTTGATTTATAAAGCATAATACCAACAGTTTCTCATGAAATTCATTCCTATCTGGCTGGCCGCCCTGGCGCTCCCGGCTTTGGTGCAGGCGCAGACTAGCCCAGCCAAAACTAAAATCAAGCTTAAAAACGTGCCGGCTGCGGGTATTGCACCGCATGGCCCGGTGCCGGTGCCAGCTCAAACGGTCGACTACGTCACTACATACGCTGAGCGCTATATTACGCAGGAGCACCTGCGGCGCGACCTCAGCGTGCTGGCTTCGGATGAGTACGAGGGCCGCGAAACGGGCACTAAGGGCCAGAAAATGGCCGCCGCTTACATCAGCAAGCAGTTTGCCGCCGACAGCCTGGTAGCCCCCGTTACGACCAATAACGCCAACCCTTACCTGCAAACCTTCAATCTCGAGCGCAGCGCCTGGCAGACGGGCGGTACCATCACCGTGGGCGGCAAGGCCTACGAATGGCTGAAGGATTTTTATGCGTTTGGCCGCTCGCCGTTTCAACAGGCTACGGCCGTGCAGCCAGTATTTGTGGGCTATGGTATCGAGCAGGGCTCGTATTCCGACTACACGGGCCGCGACGTGAAAGGCAAAGACCTTATTATGATGCTGGGCGAGCCGTACACCGCCGAAGGCAAGTCGGTGCTGAGTGCCGACGGCACACCCACCAAGTGGGCCGTTGATTTTCGGGCCAAGGCCGCGCTGGCCGCGCAAAAGGGTGCCCGCAGCGTCTTTTTTGTCGATTTTTCGCCCAAGGCCGATTTTGGTAAGCTGGTCGCCCGCCTCACGCCGCGTATTATGCAGCCTACCATCGCCGCTGCCGACCAGGCGGGGGGCAGGGCGCCGTCATTCTTCGTGTCGCCGACCCTGGGCCTGAAGCTGCTGGGTACCAGCGACGCAACCATTCGGAGCTACGAAACGGCTACGGCCGCCGCCAGGCAGCCGGTGGCGAGCAAGGTAAAGCCGCCTAAATTCAGCATCAGCGCGCCGCAGGAGCGCAGCGCCGTAAGCACCGAAAACGTGCTGGGCTTTTTGCCGGGCACCGATAAGAAAGAGGAGATTCTGGTGGTGTCGGCGCACTACGACCACCTCGGCATCATTGGCGGGCAGGTGTACAACGGGGCCGACGACGATGGCTCGGGCACGGTGGGGATGCTCAGCATTGCGCAGACCTTTACCAAGGCGGCCCACGCCGGGCACGGCCCGCGCCGCAGCATCCTGTTTTTGGCGAATACCGGCGAGGAGAAAGGCCTGCTCGGCTCCGAGTATTATACCGACCACCCGGTATTCCCGCTGGCCAGCACCATCACCGACCTCAATATTGATATGATTGGTCGCACCGACGATGCGCACCAGGGCAAGCCTGACTACGTGTACGTTATCGGGTCAGATAAATTGTCGTCGCAGCTGCACGCGGCACTCATCGCGGCCAATCAGCAGCACGGCAACCTCGACCTCGACTACCGCTTCAACGACCCCAACGACCCGAATCGGTTTTACTACCGCTCCGACCACTACAACTTCGCTAAGAAGGGGATTCCGGTGGCGTTTTTCTTCAATGGCGTGCATCCCGACTACCACGAGGCCAGCGACGAGATTTCCAAAATTGAGTTTGATAAGCTGGAGGCACGGGCCCGGCTGGTATTCTACCTGGCCTGGGATTTGGCGAACCGGGAGGCGCGGCCGGTGGTAGACTCGAATAAGCCCTAAGCGCAGAGTCTCGCGGAGTTGGCAGAGTTTCGCAAAGTTTTTAGCTATGCACGAAAACGTTATTTCCGGCCATATTTTAACAGCTGCTTTTCGAGTGCATACTGTGCTGGGGCCGGGGCTGATGGAAGCAGTGTACGAAGCGGCACTTATGCACGAGCTACGAAAAGCGGGATTACGAGTAGAGAGTCAGGTGCCCTTACCGGTAATTTATGATGGGGTGCGCCTGGAAGTTGGCTATCGACTCGACTTGCTGGTAGAAGACAAAGTGGTTGTAGAATTGAAATCAGTCGAAAGCTTTCACCCGATGCACGCTAAGCAGTTGACCAACTATCTGAAACTGTCAAAATTCAAGCTGGGCCTACTGCTTAATTTCAACGTTCCCTCCTTAAAAGACCACATTGTTCGCATTGTCAACGGCCTCTAGCTCCGCGAAACTCTGCTAACCCTGCGAAACTCTGCGCGAAATGACGAAAGCCCAAAACTTCCAAACTGACGCGGACAAAAAGGCCTTCGACCTCGAGCACCGCCGCAAAATCCGGTTCAATATCGGTAAATACGACGCGGCCGTGAGCGCTGGTATGCAGCATTACGCCGACCACGAGCTGGCCCGCACCCGCGCGGCATATATAAAATACAATATATTAGAAAATCTGGACGAACACCTGCTGGAGTTTGAGAAAAACTTCACCGCGCGTGGTGGGCGGGTAGTGTGGGCCAACGACGCCCAGGAAGCCCTGGCCGAAATCGGCCGCCTCACGGAAGCCCGCAGCGCCCGCACCGTGGTGAAGGCCAAGAGTATGACCACTGAGGAAATCCACGTTAACCAGTACCTCAAAAGCCGGGGTGTGGAATCGGTCGAAACTGACCTGGGCGAGTACATTGTGCAGCTCAACGGCGAGCGCCCCTACCACATCGTGACGCCGGCCATGCACCTGAGCAAGGCCGACATCGCCGATATTTTCGTCAAGCACCTCGGTATTGAGCATACCGACGATGCGCAGCAGCTGGTGCTCACGGCGCGCCACCTGCTACGCGACAAGTACACTTCGGCCGAGGTCGGCATTACGGGCGGTAATTTCCTGATTGCCAAGGAGGGTGCCGTGGCCGTTACCGAGAACGAAGGCAATGCCCGGCTCTCGGCTACTTTTTCGGGGCTGCACATCGCGGTGGTGGGCATCGAAAAGCTCATTCCCCAGCTCACCGACCTTGACTTGTTCTGGCCGCTGCTCAGCACCAGCGGCACCGGGCAGCAGGTGACGGTGTATAATACCGTGTATTTCGGCCCGCGCCAGCCCGGCGAAACCGACGGCCCCGAGGAGATGGTCGTTATTCTGCTCGACAACGGCCGTACCAACCTGCTGGCCCGGCCCGACCGCCGCGAGGCCCTGCGCTGTATTCGCTGCGGGGCCTGCCTCAACGTGTGCCCGGTGTACAAAAATATCGGCGGCCACACCTACGAAACCACGTATTCGGGTCCCATCGGCTCGGTTATCAGTCCGCACTTGTCGGGCCTGAAAGAGCACCAGCACCTGAGCTTTGCCAGCAGCCTGTGCGGGGCGTGCACCAGCGTATGCCCGGTACGCATTAACCTGCATAACTTATTGCTGCTCAATCGCCAGCAAAGCGTAGCCGAAGGTCATAACGCGTCCGTGGAGAGGTTGGCCATCGGCCTCTGGCGCTGGAGCATGCGCCACCGCTGGGCGCTCGATGTGCTGCCTGGCCGCCTCAAAGACTTTAGTCTCGGCTACCTGCTCGACCAAGCCGGCTGGCGCAAGCGCCGCGAAAGTCTGCACGTAGCCGACAAGTCGTTTCGGCAGCTGTGGCTGGCTAAATCATAGCGGCGGCCAGCCTGCTTGCGGCGGCACTACGCGCTGGCTGGCAGCCAGTAAAGGCTTCTGTCCGTACAGGTGCTTATGCCGTTTGCTGTAAAGTTTATTAGCCACCTGCTGGTGGGGCTGGCCGGGGGCTGGGTCGTTATTATTACCGTATCGGGGGCCATTCGCTCCTTCATATTGCCACGCAACGAGTCGGTGCGGCTCAACGCCTTCGTGTTTGGGGGAGTACGGGCGCTGTTCGACTTCGCGGCGAGGCATAGCAGCACTTTTGCCCACCGCGACCGCATCCTGGCCCACTATGCGCCGGTAGCGCTGGTAGCATTGCCTATTGGCTGGCTGGCGCTGGTGGGAGCGGGATTTACGGCCATCTTCTGGGCGCTGGGCGTCGAAAGCATTACCAAGAGCTATGAGCTGAGTGGCAGCTCCTTGCTCACGCTGGGTACGACGCCGGTGCGGGGCCTGGCCCTCAACATATTCAGCTACTCCGAGGCCACGCTGGGCTTGCTGCTGCTTACGCTGTTAATATCGTATTTGCCCACTATTTACCAGGCCTTTTCGCGCCGCGAAGTGGTAGTGGCCCAGATAGAGCTGCGCGCCGGTATGCCCCCGTAGCCAGCGGCCTGCTCAAATGGCTCGGCCACGATGGCAACTTCGCCAACGACGACGCGCAATGGCTGGCCTGGGAGCACTGGTTGGTTGAAATTGACGAAAGCCATACCTCACTGCCGGTACTCGCTTTCTTTCGCTCGCCACAGGCTGGCCGGTCCTGGGTCACGGCGGCCGGACTGGTACTTGACACAGCCAACCTGCTGTTTTCGGCGCTCGACGTTCCCCGCTCGCGGCAGGTCGAGCTAACGTTTACGGCCGGTTGCCTGGCGGTAAACCGGGTGCAGCGCTTTTTCGATAAGAAAGCCGAAACGCAGCCCACCGAGCTGCGCACGCCCGAAGAAGTCGCCGCTGCTAACCCCGGACGCGAAGCCTTTGCCAAAGTATGGCAGGAGCTGCGCGATGGCGGCCTGCCCGTGCGCCCCGATGAAGAAGCCGCCTGGCAGCACTACCAGGCACTGCGGATGCGCTACGCGCCCTCCATTGAGTTTTTAAGTCAGCTGCTGCTGGCGCCGGCAATGGGCTCGCTGCATTAAGGGCTTACTCGTCGGGCAAGATGTTAACGTCCTGCACCAGCACCATTTTCTCGATTTCGCGGCCCCGCGTAGTATTGGCCAGGCCGCCGAGGGCAGTTTCCTTGTAGCGGGTTTCCATGCTCTGGCCCACCTCGCCGAGGGCGGCCACGCACTGGTCGACCGGAATAACCGGGTCAACGCCCGCGATGGCAATCTGGGCCGACGAAAACGCGATGGCCGCCGCCGAGGCGTTGCGCACCACGCAGGGTACTTCCACGAGGCCCGCCACGGGGTCGCACACCAGCCCGAGCATGCACTGAATGGTAATGGCCACGGCCGCAAAGGTCTCTCCCACCGTGCCGCCGAGGCAATATACAATGGCCCCTGCGCCCATGGCAGCGGCCGAGCCGGTTTCGGCCTGGCAGCCGCCTACCGCGCCAGCCAGCGAGGCATTCTGCTCGATAATGAGCGCAATGCCGGCTGCTACTAACAGCCCTTCCAGGATTTTGCGGTCGTCGAGCTGATGGATGCGCTGAATGGTGGTGAGCACGCCCGGCAGAATGCCCGACGCGCCGGCCGTGGGCGCGGCCACCACCCGGCCCATGCAGGAGTTTACTTCTTTGGCGCCTAGCGCACTTACAACCAATTGCTTAAATTCCGGCGAGAGTACCGTGACGGGCGAGGCGGCAATCTTCTTGGCCCCGTTATTTATCATGCCCGAGCGCGAGGTCATGTTGCCGGTCTGGCCCTCGTGCACGGCATTGCGCATCACATCGTAGGCCCGTTGCAGCGTGGGCCAGATGGCTTCTTCCGTCGCCCCTTTTTGCTCAATCTCATAAGCCAGCACGGGCTGGTAGAGCGGCTCGCCGGTAGCGGCGCAGTGTGCCTGCCAGGAAGCAAAATCAGTGAATAAGAGCGACATGACAGGGTGGGTGGGAGTAGAGCGGTAATAGAGAATGTTTAAAGGTAAAAAAGAACGTCATGCTGAGCTTGTCGAAGCATGACGTTCTTTTTTCACCTGATGCTAGTAGGCATGGCCCCTACTTTGCCGCCGGCTCTTTAGTCGTCACCAGCTTTATACTGGCCGAGTTGATGCACAGGCGCAGGCCGCCGGGCGGCGGGCCATCGGGGAAAACGTGGCCCTGGTGGGCATCGCACACGTTGCAGAGCACTTCCACGCGGGTCATGCCGTAGCTGGTGTCTTTCTTGTACCTGACAGCGGTCTCGTCGACGGGCTGCGTAAAGCTGGGCCAGCCGGTGCCGCTCTCAAACTTGGTACGCGAGTCGTAGAGCGGGGTGCCGCAGCACACGCAGGCATACAGGCCGGCTTCGTGGGCCTCGCAATACTCGCCGGTGAAGGCGCGCTCAGTGCCGTGCTCACGCGTGACGTGGTACTGCTCGGGCGTGAGCTGGGCCTTCCATTCGGCAGCGGTTTTCTCCACGCTGCGGGGCGGGGTCGGGGCGCCGTGGTTGGCCAGGCGGATAACGTCGTTCCAGGTTTGCATAAGGAAAAATAACAGAGAGTTGTGTGAGTAAAACGTTTGACGACGCCCAGGGTTCAAAGCGGCGGGGTTGGGGTGGCTATGCCCACTCGCGTAGCAGTTCCAGCCCCGCCGGCCAGTTGCCGTGGCCGCTGGCCGCGTTGAGGTGGCCGGCGGCTTCGAGTAATATCAGCTTGCTGCCCCAGGCCTCGGCAAACTGCCGGGCCCGCGCTACGCTTACCCACTCATCGGTGGTGCTGGCGACTACTTTACTCGGAAAAGGCAGGCGTTGCAGCGGCATTGGCCCGAAGCCGGTGGTGGGAAAGGCGGCGAAAGACGACGTATCTACGTCGGCGGGCGCCACCAGCAGCGCGCCTTTTATACGGTGGCCATAGGTGTTGGCCCAGTGCGCCACCGTCACGCAGCCCAGGCTGTGGGCAATGAGCACTACCTGGCTTAGGTCTTCGCCGGCCAGTGCCTGTTCGAGGGTAGCAACCCAGTCGTCTTTGTCGGGCGCATCCCATTCGCGCTGCTGAATGCGGGTGAAATCCGGGTTTTGCCGCTCAAAATAGCTTTGCCAATGTTCGGGCCCCGAGCTGCCCAGGCCGGGCACGATAAAGAAGTGAGTTTTTCTTTGCATGGCTAAAAGTAGCTCGCCAGCCATTTTTCGCGTTAGATACCGACTATGAAACTTCTCTCCGCCGCCCAAATCCGCGCGCTCGACCAGGCCACCATTGCCGAGCAGCGCACCACTTCGACTGCGCTCATGGAGCGGGCCGCCATGGCCCTGGGCGACTGGCTGCGCCGCCACTACAGCCCCCGCGAGGCCGGCGAAATATGGCTGCTGTGCGGCCCCGGCAACAACGGCGGCGATGGCCTGGCCCTGGCACGCTTGCTATTTATGGCCGGCTACGCCGTGCGCCTGGGCCTGCTGCCGGCTGAGAAATACTCAGATGACTATCAGTACAACCACCACGTACTGCCCAAAGTCATCCCGATAACTGAGCTAAGCGCTGATAATCTGCCCGCTATTCAACCGGGCACGCTGGTAATTGATGCGCTATTTGGCACCGGCCTCAGCCGTCCGCTCGATGGGCTGGCCGCCACCGTAGTGCGTCACCTCAATGACAGCCACGCCCGGGTGATAGCCGTGGATTTGCCCAGCGGCCTGCTCGCCGATGCGCCCCAGGCCGATGCCAGCACCCCCATTGTGCGGGCCACCCACACCATCAGCTTCGGCCTGCCCAAGCGGGCTTTTCTGCTGCCGCAAAATGCCGGGTATGTGGGCGAGTGGTACGTAGTAAATATTCAGCTTAGTGAATGTTTTGTCGGGCAGGCTGAAACGCCCTGGCAGCTTACGCGCATGCCGGGCACGTTGGGTTTCGATGCCGCTCTGGCCGCTATTACGCCCGACGTGACCCTGCCCAGGCGCAGCAAATTTGCCTATAAAAATACCTTTGGCCATGCCCTGCTGCTGGCGGGCAGCCGGGGCAAGATGGGCGCTGCCGTGCTGGCGGCCGGGGCCTGCCTGCACGGCGGCGTGGGCTTGCTCACGGTGCGCGTGCCGGCCGCTGGCTACGACATTATCCAAACCACCCGGCCCGAGGCCATGTGTCTGCCCGACCCGCAGCCCGATTTTATCAGTGAGCTGCCGGATTTAGCAAGCTATCAGGCCATTGGTATCGGGCCCGGCCTGGGGCAGGAGGAGGCCAGTCGCGCCGTGCTCGAACAGCTGCTGCGCACGGCCAAGGTGCCGCTCGTCATCGACGCCGACGCCCTCAACCTGCTGGGCCAGCACCGCGAGCTGCTAGACCTGCTGCCCGAAAATACGGTGCTCACGCCCCACATCGGCGAGTTTACGCGCCTCACCGACAAGGCCCGCGACGACTACCATCGCCTCGATTTACTGCGCCAGTTTGCGCAGCAGCGCAAGTGCGTGGTCGTCTTGAAAGGAGCTTACACTGTCGTGGCTGCGCCCGATGGCCAGGTGTTTTTCAACAGCACCGGTAACCCCGGCATGGGCACCGGCGGCAGCGGCGACGTGCTCACCGGACTGGTACTGGCGCTGCGGGCCGACCAGCGCCTCGACCCGCTGCGGGCCGTGCGCCTCGCCGTGCTGGCCCATGGCCACGCCGGCGACCTCGCCGCTGCCGAAACCGGAGAGGCCGGGCTGGTAGCCGGCGATTTGGTGCGCTTTATCGGCCCGGCCCTGCAGGCGCTGACGGTGTAGCGGGCAGTCTGCCCTGCCGAAGTCAGAAATATTCAAAAAATAAAATACGCCGCTGCCTGCACCAGCAGCAGGCCATCGGTAACCAGGGCAAAGAAATAGTCGCCCCGCCGCTCCTGCGCTGCGATGATAACGGCGGCGCAGAGGGCAGTCGGCAGCACGACCGCCAGCGGTGAGGCCTCGCGCCCCAGGCCCAGCGCCATGGCGGCGGCCAGAAAGCTCAGCGACACCAGCTTAGCCCCGTTGATGCCCAGCAGCACCGGAAATGTGCGTAGCGCCACGGCGCCGTCGCGGCTGTAGTCGCGGATGTCGAACACAATGGCCAGGGCCACGACCAGGCAAAACCGCTGCCCCAGCAGCCCCAGCGCCGAGGCCAGGGGCCGGTGCAGCGCCAGCGCGGGCAGGCCCACCGTCACGGCAGCCCACACCCCCGCAATCAGAAATACTTTCAGCAGCGGCACTTCGCGGATGGCCCGCCAGCGCCCCCGCCACGGCAGCACCGGCCACGAGTAGCCAATAGCCAGCGCCGCTAGGGGCAGCAGTATCGGCAAAAAATGCACCCAGCCATCCGTGAGCAGCAGGTAGGCTCCCGTGAGAGCGGCCGTACCCGCCAGTCCCAGCATAGCCGGCCGGTGCCGCTGCTGCCAGGCCTTGCGGCCCGAGGTGCCCGGCGGCTGGCTGTGCTTAAAGGGCAGCGCCGCATCGAGGTTGTAGGTCAGCAGCGTGGCCGCAAATACCAGCACTACGGTGTGCAGGCCGGCCACCCCCTGGCTAGAGGCCGGCCACAGGCGCAGTGTGGCGGCCGTTTGGGCCGCTGCTGCCGTAGCCAGCCACACGCTGCTGTAAAGCAGCGCGTCGAGCAGGCGCAGGGGGAGGGCACGGCTGGCAGCGGGCATGGCTGGGTAAAAAGTGGCACAAATAAAAGAACGTCATGCTGAGCGGTTCGCTGCTCGGCATGACGTTCTGCTAACCGTTGGGGCCGGCTAAGCGGCCGGCTGGTCGCCAAACGTTTCTTCGTAGAGCTTGATGCTGTCGTTGATGATGCGGTAGGCTTCTTCGCGGCCCAGGAACTGCTTTACTTCTACATGCTTGTTTTCGAGCGCTTTGTAGTCTTCGAAAAAGCGCTGCATCTCCAGCATCATGTAGGGTGGCAGGTCGCTCAGCTCATTATAGTGATTTACCGATACATCGTGGGCGGCCACGGCGATGATTTTATCATCCTCCTCGTCCTGGTCCAGCATCTGCATCACGCCGATAACCTTAGCCTCCACGAGGCACATGTGCGGAATATCGACCGAGCACAAAACCAGAATGTCAAGCGGGTCTTTGTCGTCGCAGTACGTCTTCGGAATAAAGCCGTAGGCGGCCGGGTAATGCACGGCCGAAAACAGCACGCGGTCGAGCTTGAGCAGGCCGCTGTCTTTATCCAGCTCATACTTGCCTTTGCTGCCTTTGGGGATTTCGATAACACCGATAACAGTTTCGGGTAAATTATCGCCGCGCGATACGTCGTGCCAAGGGTTGAAATGGGTCACGTTTAGTGTGGGGATGAAGAATAAATGGGAGAATAACGTAAAAGTCGGGCCGAACGCCGAACTACCTATTTCAGCACTTCCAAAAGCGGCGTGCCGCTGGTGCCGCTGGGCTCCTGAATGTGCAGGTAGCGAGCCACAGTAGGGGCAATGTCTACAATCTTGACTTCCTCGGCCGACTCGCCGTGGCGCACGTGCCAGCCCCAGAACAGCAGCGGTACGTGGGTATCGTAGGCCCATGAGGCGCCGTGCGTGGTGCCCTTCACCACGGGGTAGCTGTAGGCTTCGAGCCAGCCCGGCGACATCACAAACAGCACGTCGCCCGAGCGCGGGGCATAAAAGCCGTTGGCCTGGTACATGCTCAGGCCCACCGGCCAGGCATTGCGCTGCAAGTCGGTAGCCGAGATGGCTTGCGCAATGTGCGGCTGCTGGCGCAGAATCTCGGCCACTTCGTTTTGCACTTTGGCCAGCTCCAGCTTTTTCTCCAGCAGCAGCGGGCGGTTGAGGTACACCTGCTGGTTTTCGAAGTCGAGCAGCCAGTTGCCGGCCCGTAGCGGCGCACCAGGGCACGCTGCACCGAGTCGCGCACAGACGCCGTGCCCAGGCCGCCGCCCGGCAGGCGGTGGGCTTCCAGAAACCCGGCTGCCTGGTCAGCTCCGTGGTCGGCAGTCAGAAATACCAGCGCCTCCCCTTTGCCCACTTGCTTATCAATAGCCTCCAGCATACGGGCCAGGTCGCGGTCGAGGCGCAGGTAAGTATCCTCCGTTTCGATGGCCGTAGTGCCAAACTGGTGCCCCACGTAGTCGGTGCTGCTAAAGCTCAGGGTCAGAAAGTCGGTTTGCCCGCGTTGGCCCATTTGCTCCTGGCGCAGGGTTTCGATGGCAAAATCGGCCGTGAGCGAGTTGCCGAAAGGGGTGGAGCGGATGAGGTCGAGGTTTTGGGTAGGCGCGGCGGGCTGCTTCTCGCCCGACGACTTTTCGGTGGCTTTCACGGCCGCCGACGGGGTAGCGCTCAGCGTAGGCAGGTCGTGCGGAAAAACCGGCTTGGCCTCGCCCTTAAAAGCCGATTCCCAGGGCACATCGTCGGGGGTGCTTTCGGTGTATTCACCAATCGGCAGCAGGGTGTTCCAGGGCTGGCTGAGGTACTGCGCGGCGTGGCCCGCCGCATTAAACTTGCTGACCCAGTCGGGCAGCGCCGGCATATAGAACGTACTGGTAATGAACGCCCCATTGGAGCCATCGTACCAATAGGCGGCGTTGGCCGCGTGCCCGGCCGGCAAAATACTGCCCCGGTCCTTGATGCACACGCCAATTACTTTGCTTTGAAAATTGGTCGCCAGCCGCAGCTCGTCGGTAATAGTAGTGGCCAGGTTGTGGCGCGGCGACATCTGGCCCGCGGCCAGCGTGCCGCCCACCGATTGCACGGTTTTGTCGTCGGTCACGTAGGTGGTTTTGCCGGTTTCGCGCTCGTACCAGTTGTTGCCCACAATGCCGTTGGTGGCCGGCGTAGTGCCCGTAAAGATGCTCGTGTGGCCCGGCCCGGTATAGGTAGGCACGTAGTTGTAGTGGCAGCTTTCGTAGCTGAAACCCTCGCCCAGCAGGCGCTTAAAGCCGCCGCTGCCCAGCTTATCCCAGTAGCGGTACAGGTAGTCGTACCGCATCTGGTCGATTACAATGCCCACCACCAGCTTGGGCCGCGCAAGGGCCGGGCCTTTCTTCTGCGCCAGGGCGGGCAGGGCGAGTAAGGTCAGCAGCAATATCTTTTTCATGCAAAAGCCGGTAAAGAAGGCCGACAAAGATACCGTGCCAGTGAATGAGCGAGCCGGTAATTCGGCAGAATGCTGAGTTAAATCTGTGTTTCTATTGCCTGACGCGCTTTCGGCGGGCTGACTTTTCTCGATGCTTATGCCCAATCTTCACGCCCTCATCTTCGATATGGACGGCGTCCTCATCGATAACACACCTGTGCAGGCCCGCGCTTTCCAACTGCTTTTCCGCGACCAGAGTGTGCAGGTCGATGCCACTCAGCTGCTGCGCCGCCTGAACGGCGCGCCGGCCTCCGAAATTCTCAAGGAAGCCTTCGCCGAAAGGCCCCAGACCGCTAAGCAGCTCGAAGCTCTGGCCAGCCAGCGTGAATTTCTCTACCGCACGCTGTATTGGGACGACCGCCGCGCCCTGCCTGGCCTGGTCGATTTCTTGGAAGCTGCCCGCGCCGCCGGCCTCAAAATCGGCCTCGGTACCGGCTCGGGCCAGGAAACCATCAGCTACATCCTCGACGACCTCAACCTGCGCCGCTTCTTCGATGTAGTTATCACGAAAGACGACGTGGATAAGGGCAAGCCCCACGCCGATACCTATTCTGTAACGGCCCAAAAGCTGGGCGTGAAGCCCGAACACTGTGTGGTATTTGAGGATGCCTTGCTGGGCGAGCAGGCCGCCTACCGTGCCCACATGCACTGCGTAGCCGTGGCTTCGACCCTGCCGGGCCGCGATTTTCAGGCCCCACTGCTAGTCATCCGCGATTTTACCGAGTTGACGCCCGAGAAGCTGCGCGAGACGTTTGCAACAGCGAGACCAGTGCCTACACCCGCTAAGCAGCGGGCGTAGCGCTATGATAGAGAGGTTTTATATGCTGCAAATGGTCGTGGCTGTTGCAGAACTCCAGGTGGGTAGGCACTCAGTTAGAGAACTGACTTGAAGAGAGTTAGAATCGGTCAACCAAGCGCTAAAAAGCGAGCTATAGGGCCCTTGTTGCGCCGGGTATAGGGCCAGTGCCACGCTGGCGGGCTGCTTTGGCTGATGCTTGAGCAGCTTCTTCAAGTTGTAGGCAATCGCACTGAGCAGCATAGTTTTATGAGCTGCTGCCTGGCCCTTGGTGCCGACCCGTCGTAGCCCGTAGTGGTGGAGTAAGCTGCCAAAAACTGGTTCGACGGTGCGTTGCCGGAGCCGGCGCATCTGCTGGCCGGCCCGACTGTGTTGCCGGTGCCACGCGCGCCGATAGGCCGCATCAAAAGCCGAGCGCACGAACTTCTGCTGGGGCGCGGCCGGGGTGCAGCTCATCTTCAACGGGCAGTGCTGGCAGTCCTGATAAGCCGCCCGGTAATTCTTGACCCAGTTGCCGTCTTTGCTGGTGGCATAATTGCGAAAAGGCAGCAACTTGCCCGCTGGACAGCGAAACGCATCTAGCTCCGTTTCATACGTAAAGCCTTCGGGGCTGGCTTGTAGTGCCCAAACACGGGAATCCAGGGCGTAATCCCGCGCTGCTCCAGAAAAATATAGTTGAAGCCGTTGGAGTAGCCCGTATCAGCTACCAAGTCGTGCATGGGCAACTCGTTGGTCGCTAGCCGGGTTTGCAGCCGAGCGACCAGCTCTGGCAAGTGCGCACTGTCGCGACGGTCGGCAAAGTCGGCTTGGATGTGGCTGATGAGGCCGCTGGCTGTGTCCACGGCCACGCTGCACAGATAGTTGAGGGCGCGGGCTTTGCCGGGCTTGACGGAAATGCGCGCTTCGGGGTCGGTCGGACTATAGTGGGTCTTATTGCTCAGCAGCTGGGCTTTGGGGTGCTGGGCGCCCAGTCCACCCGGCGCGGCTTGCCGTTTGGCCCGCCGGGCCGCCTCGCGGCGCAGCTGGTGGGCCGGTGCGGACCGCACAACGGGCGCTGGGAGCACCTGCGGCTTGCCGGCAACTGTTAAGGAAGGGCCGACGGCCGCGGGCTTCTCGCGCAGCGTATCGAGCGAAGCCGCCGCTTTGACGGGAGCCGAGTCCACCACCTGGGTATCGCCGGCCACTAGCCCGGCGCGTACGCACTGGGCAAAGACCTGGTCAAAGAGGTGCTCGAAGACGGCCGCCGGATACAGCTGGCGAGTGCGACTGATAGTCGAGTGCCAAGGTAAGTCCTCGTCCACTTCATAACCCAGAAAATAGAGAATGTCGAGGCGCAAGGCGCACTGCTCGATTAGGCGCCGGTCGCTGACGATATTTTCCAGTCTACCTACCAGCACCAGCTTGAAAAACACCACTGGGTCGAGCGAGGGCTGTCCGGTGTGGCTGTAGACGGAGCGGGTCTGCTCGCGCAGAAACTCCCAGTCTAACAAGTCGCGCAAACGACGATAGAAATTGTGCTTGGGCACGCGCTCGGAGAGGCGGAAGCACAGGCTGAGTTTATCGTGGAAGTCTTTCTGGCCTTGCATCCGTTTTATACGAGCGCCCTACTTCTCCGATACTTCTGCAACAGCCACGGTCGTTTGCTAGAACGTAAAAGGGTATTTACAAATCGTTTTTTTAGTAATATCAGGCTGCTCGTAACCATTGATTATAGAGTACTTCCACACAATGCTTTCAACGCATAATTTATGTTTCCTAAAAGAAGTAACTGCTAAACTCCCTTTAGGCTTGAAGATAGAGTCTCCAGGTAAAATATATTTGCCGAATTCGGGAGGTAAATAGTGAATATATAAATTATTTCTATCTATGCTAAGGATGGGAAAGCCTCTATTGAAACCTTCAATATCCTGCACTGTGCCGCTTATTTGGGAATTTAGATATTTTGAGTAGCTCTTGGCGCTGATAACACTTGAACCATAAAGCAAAAAGAATACTCCTGTCACAAAAAAGGCAATACCCCAAATGAGTGGTTTAGACCTTAGATTAGATAGCTTCATACAATGCTTAGCGAGCAAAAAACAGGGTTATTTTAAGAATGATGCTACTTTATAACCTATTATAAGTTTTGTGAAAATAGCTTTATTTTAAGACCTGTCCAGTAAGACATGTTACTTTAAGTGGCTTTGCTTCTGTATGCTTACCCCACCTTGGCCGGCGTTTCCATATACGTGCCGCACACCTTGCACGTGCGCAGGTCATCATTAGCCCAGAAGCGGTTCATAATGGGCGGCAGCTGAGCTACGATGTCGGTAATCTCGGCAAACTCCTCGTAGAGCTGGTGGCCGCAGTTTTCGCAGTACCACTGAAAGCCGTCGAGCTCGCCGGCCGTGCGGTAGCGCTCCAGCACCAGGCCCACGGTGCCGGCCGGCCGGCGCGGCGAATGCGGCACGCCGGCCGGCAGCAGAAACATATCGCCGGCTTTTATTTCGATATCCACTGGCTGGCCATCTTCGATAATCTTCACCACAATATCGCCTTCGAGCTGCCAGAACAGCTCTTCGCCCTCGTCCACGTGGTAGTCTTTGCGGGCGTTGGGGCCGCCCACTACCATCACAATAAAGTCTTTATTATCCTTGAAAACCTGCTGGTTCCCTACGGGGGGCTTAAGCAGGTGGCGGTGGTCAGCAATCCACTGCGTAAAGTTAAAGGGGCGGGCAATGGGCATAGGGGTTGGTAAAAGAGGGACAATACAAAGCTAGCTACCGGGCCGCCGCTACTTTTGTTGAAATAATATAGCACCAGTAAAGTATTGGATAGACTGCCAGCACCTGTTTCTTTGGCGCCCAATTGCCTGGAATGGCGATGGTTGGGACTACTAATGGTGGTGTACGCCGGGTTATTCGCCTGGTACAGCTGGCCGCTGAGCCGGGAGGTTAGTACGGCCTTTGTGGGCTACGCCAACGGCGACGCCAACCAATACATCTGGAACGTCTGGAATTTTCGGCGGCAGGTAGTGGCGGGGCATAGCCCCATGTTTACGCCGCTGCTGCTCTACCCGCAGGGCACCAGCCTCTGGCTGCATACCTACACCCAGGTGCTGGGCGTGCTTAATCTGGTGCTGAACCAGGAATTCTGGTCCGTTAACCTGGGGTTGCTGCTGAGCTTCGTGCTTTCGGGAGTAGGCGCAGCGCGGCTGGCGGGGCGCTGGGTGCGCCAGCCGCTGCTGTGTGCGCTGGTGGGGTTCGCTTTCGCTTTTTCGCCCTACAAGCTGGCCCGCTGGCCCGAGCACTACAACCTGCTGCTCACGGCCACGGTGCCTTTCTACCTCTCCGCTTTTCTCGATGCCTTTGCCTTCAAAGCCGGCCGGCTCTGGCCGCGCATACGGAGCCGGCGGGCGCTGGCATGGGTAATTATCTTATTGATAGTTAGTTTTTTCAGCGATTATTACGTACTGGCCGGGCTGTGCTATTTTTCGGCGGGCTACGCGGCGTGGTGGGGCCTGCGGCTGGGAGCTATCCGCTGGCGGCGCTGGCAGCCGTGGGCTTGGCTGGCAGCTATTTTTGTGCTGGGCCATTTTGTGTCGCGCGGCCTTGGGCTGCTGGGGCTCGATGACCGGGGTGGCATCTGGTGGGGCGGCGACCTGGCCGGCTATCTGGTGCCGCCCGTGGGCAGCCGCTGGCTCGCCACCGCCGCCACCGATGCCTTCTGGCACAGCCCCCGCTTCCACAGCCCGGCCTCTGTCGAGAATATTAGTTTTTTAGGATATATACTGCCGCTGGCCGCCTTATTTCTGGCAGTGGCCGCGCTGCGGTCGCGCCGCCTAGGTAGCCCGCCGGCCGCGCCCGCCACTCCCGCCGAAACCCGGCCCTTCTGGGCACTGCTGCTATTGTTTGTGCTGCTCACCATGCCCGAGCTGCGCTGGATGGGCCACGACCTGTTTCGCTTACCAACTGGCATCGTGCATTTTGTGCCCTTCTTCAACAATATTCGCTGTCCCGTGCGGCACGTAATGATGGCCTCGCTGCTACTGCCCCTGGCAGTCAGCATCGGCTTGGATAAGTGGCTGCTGGGGCGGGCGCGAGGCTGGCGCCTGGGGCTGCCGGCGCTGCTGCTGGCGGGCGTTTTCGGGGAGTATCAGCACACGGCCTACCCGCTTATTCGGACTGCTGACGTGCCGGAGGCTTACCGCCTGGCCGCGGCCTTGCCCGGCGGTATCCTGTTCCCTGTTCCCCTGGGCTTGCGCGATGGCAACCAGCAGGTGGGTATCATGAACCCTGCGGAGCTTTTTTACCAGACGCGCCACGCCAAGGCGCTGCGGGGCGGCTACCTCTCGCGGGTGCCAGCCGCCACTTTTGCGGCCTTCGCCCACGAGCCAGTGCTGCGCACGCTGCTTATTGCGGAGCAGCATCCCGATTCGCTGGCGCTGCTGCCTGCCCCCACGCCCGCCGAGCTGCTGGCTTTTCGGCAGCGCTACCCGCAAGCCATCTTTGTCATTCGTCCCGAGCAGCACGAGCAGCCGGCGCATCGCCTGCTGCGCCAATGGCTGCTGCCGGCCGGCTACACCGAGCAGTTGGTAGCGGGCTACGAGGGCGATTACAGCTTGCTAAAGCCTCCGCTGCCCGCTGGCTATTAAAGCCGTTTTGGTGTCAGTGTGGCAGTAGGGCTGAAGCGGCTCTAAAACAAAAAGCTACTTGCTTTGCCGTAGCGCACTCACGCTCAGATTGTCGATATAGAGGGTGCTGGTGGAGGCCCCGTTCATGACATAAACCTTTACCTCGTCTTCGGGGCGCGCTTCGGCGGGTAGCTGGCTGGCAAACTTTACCTCATCCCACAGGCCGGGCGTGCCGCCCCACAAGCTGGTTATCTCCCCAATTTTATTGGTAATGCGGATGGCCTGCCACTTGTACGGGTCGGAATTGGGATGCCGAAACTCGATTACCAGCTGTGGCATCCCGTGGATATTGTATACTTTTTCCGGAGAGTAGGCCTGCACCCGCGCCTCTATCCAGTCGCCGGCCCGCAGGTTGGCAGCTCCCAGCTGCCCCTGGTAGCCGGGACTGTAAGGATGCGCCTTATTTACGAGCAGCGCCGGCGGCATCTGGGCAAACGTTGTGGTGCGCGCCGAGCTGGTATCGTGGCTGAAATCGTTGAAATACACCATTTCGGTCTGGTAAAGCCGGGGGTCGGGGGCCGGCTCGTTGGTATCAAACTTGGTTAGCGCCTCCTTATCAACCTGCGTCTTACCGAAATAAACAGGCTATTGTGCGAGTACAGGCTGCAAAAAAACCTGTATACCAGGTAGTTACTTCCCAGGTGCACTGCCAGCAGCAGTACCGCGCTCAGGCGGTCGCTGAAGCAGCGCAGCAAAAATCGCCGGAGCAGCCCCAGCCCAGTAATAGGCCAGCCCGGCCAGGTATAGCATCAGCTGGTAGGGTGGCGAGTAGCCGTCGGCGGGGTACTTGCTAAAATGCTGGGTGTAAAAGTGCGCCGCCTGAAAAAAAGGCCACCACAGCAGGGCCTGCCTCTGGTGTACTTAATAACGTACTGGTCGGGGTTGGCGCGGTTGGTAAGCCCCGTGCGGTCGAGCAGCTCGGGCACAAACCCCTAGGCCATCCAAATCGTGGTAAACCGTGGTGGCGGGCAGGTAGAGGTAATACCCGAACATATCCCAGCGGGTCACCTTCAGGTCGGGCCAGTTGGCAGTAGAGGCAGCCATGCCAAGCAGCACGGCCACCAGCAGCCACATGGCTGCCCCGCCTGCGGCCCGGCGAGCAAAGCGTGAGGTGCTACGGCAGCTAGCGGAGTCATAGCTAAACGCAAGGAGAACAGGCCCGGAAGCAGGCTGGTAGATTAGTCGGCCCGCAGCAGTTGTAAGTCGTCGAGATAAGCTGGCTGCGTACTAGTGATGCGCCACATATATACTTTCACCCAGCTGGTAAAGGGCGCGCCCTTGGGCAGCGTAATGAGGTGGTCTACCTCGCACCAACGGTTAACCGATGACTTGGCCGTTACTTCCTTAATCAGGTCGAAGCTGTCCCAAAGCAGCGGCTTATCCTCGCCGGGGTTTTTAAGCTCCGTCACCAGCAATACGCTCGCCTTGTCATTGGGCAAAAAAACCAGCCGTGCACCCGCAGCTTGCTGAGCTGGGTGACGCTGAGCTTGCCAAACAGGTTGTCGTAGCCCATGCTATACTCCGCTGCCGGGTCAACTTTCGCAGAATAAGCGCCCGAATGTGCCCGCTCTTTTGTAAGCGAAGGCACGTTGGCACCATTCTGCTACCCGTCGAGGTCGTCGAAGCTGGTGGCCGCCAGCTGGCCCGCTAGGGCGCTGGCAGTGGGCCCGCCGCACGAAAAAAGGACAACGCCAAGAAGCCTAAAAAGAATAATTTTCATCACTTATCGCAAGAAGACAACGGGCAAAAGTAGGGCGCACGGACCAAGGAAACCATAACTAAGCTATATGCTTTGCTATGCGCGCAGCTTGTACAAACGCCCGGAGAGGAGTTTGTGCAGAATGGAGTCTAGTTTTGAGGTTCAATTTCAGGAGGCGTGGTCGCGGGCCAGCCTTTTCGCTCTTACTTTGGTGCAGTTCACAACCCTTTCCATCATCGTGCCCGTGTACAACGAGGGCCGCACGATACATCAGATTCTGGATTTGCTGCGCGAACTCGAACTGGTGAACGATATTGGCAAAGAAATTATCCTGGTGAACGACTGCTCCAGCGACGATTCCGCAGCTGTCGTCAAGGCCTATGCTGTACGCTATCCCGAGCTGGGCCTGCGCCTGCTCGAGCACGCCGTGAACCTAGGTAAGGGCGCGGCCCTGCACACGGGCATCGCTGCCGCTACGGGCGAGTACATCATCATTCAGGATGCTGACCTGGAGTACGACCCGCAGGAGTACAACCTGCTGCTCAATCCTGTTCTCAAGGGCTTTGCCGATGTGGTGTATGGCTCGCGCTTTATGGGCGGCAACCCGCACCGCATTCTGTTCTTCTGGCACAGTATCGGCAATGCCTGGCTCACGTTTCTCACCAATATGGTGACCGACCTGAACCTGACCGATATGGAAACCTGCTACAAGCTGTTTCGGCGCGACATTATTCAGGGCCTGCAACTCGAAGAAAAGCGCTTTGGCTTCGAGCCCGAAGTAACGGCCAAGGTGGCGCGGGTGCCCGGCGTGCGCCTCTATGAGGTAGGCATCAGCTACTACGGGCGCACCTACGCCGAGGGCAAAAAAATAGGCTGGCGCGATGGTTTCCGTGCCATCTACTGTATTCTTAAGTATGGTTTGTTGCGTCGCTGATTGTCTTGAAATAACATAGTTATATCCTTTATAAATGCCAGCTACCCAGTTATCCTGCTCTAAAGCACCGAGTTCACTTTGCAGGGCTCAATGCGCTCCGTTGTGCGGCTGCGCTGGCCATTGTTATTTATTATAGCACACTGGGAATACAAGAGGGTAAGCCATCTGCCCTAAAGCTTATACCGCATAACTAAACTGTAGGGGGTGACCTGTTTTTATAATAAGCGGCTTTTTAATAATCTGCTTATGTAAGCTCCCCTCAAAGTAGGCCAGTCAAAACTGGAGTTAGGCAGCTTGACGAAACTCCATGGGGGTTAGAAAGTTAAGGGCCTCATGCGGGCGCAAATGATTGTAATCGTACTGCCAGCTCTGGCACTGTTCGCGCACCTGCCGTAGCGTGGTAAAGAGATAGGCATTGAGCAGTTCGCGGCGAAACGAGCCGTTAAAGCGTTCAATATAGGCATTTTGGGTCGGGCTAGCGGGTTGAATCCAGTGCAACTCGATGTGTTGCTCCTGACACCAGGTCTGGAGCACCTGACTGATAAGTTCAGGGCCGTTATCCACCCGAATCCGGGCCGGCGAGCCGTAGCGGCTGACCAGGGTGGTGAGCAGGGCCACGACGCGAGCGGCCGGTAGCGAGAAATCGACTTCTATACCGAGCACTTCCCGGTTCCAGTCCTCGACCACGTTCAAGGTGCGGAAGCGCCGCCCATCGGTTAAGGCATCGCTCATAAAATCGAGCGACCAGCAGACATTGGGCTGGGTGGGTACTTCCAGCGGTCGTTTGACCCGTTCAGGCAACCGCTTCTTTTTGCGCCGCTTTCCCAGTTGCAAGCTCCTTGCCTGGTAGAGTCGCCAGAGCCGCTTGTGATTGACTACCACCCCGAGCTTGCGCAGCCGATAGTAGTATTTCCAAAAGCCCCAACCCCCATGCCGCTTGACCAGCGCCCGCAAGCGGGTGACCAGGTCGGCGTCGGTGGCTTGCAGTCCCCCACGGCCCCCACCCGACGGGGTGGCATAGCTCTCGCGGGCCAGGCCCGTTAGTCGACACGCCTGGCGCTGGCTCAGCCCCCGCTCGCAGGCGTAGTGAGCCGCTTCGCGTCGGGCCGTGGGGGTAACTACTTTTTTCGCAGCACCTCCTTGATCACCTGGTTTTCCAGACTTAACTCGGCGTAGAGCTGTTTGAGGCGGCGGTTTTCATCTTCCAGGTGCTTCAGGCGTTGCAACTCACTAGTGCTCATGCCACCGAACTTGTTTTTCCAGGCGTAGAACGTGGCTTCGCTAATGCTGTGCTCGCGACAAATCTGCGCGACGGTCTGCCCTTGTTCCTGCTGACGCAACATACCCACTATTTGGGCTTCACTAAATCGACTCTTTTTCATAGGGCTGGTAAAAAAAGGGGGGGGGGTGAAAATACCACCTTCCTCTAGTTTACACTGGCCTACTTACAGGGGAAGCTTACACTTACTCTTAGCTGAGAAAGCAAATATGCTAACCATCAGCTTAA
This sequence comes from Hymenobacter sp. BRD67, assembly GCF_013256425.1. Classification (GTDB taxonomy): domain Bacteria; phylum Bacteroidota; class Bacteroidia; order Cytophagales; family Hymenobacteraceae; genus Hymenobacter. The sequence goes on along the minus strand of NZ_CP053904.1, from coordinate 3,629,595 downwards.
GAAGCTGTTTGTATTTATTGTGTTGTTGAACGTCTTGGATAGCAGCAATTACGAAACCTTCACTTTCGCCGCTTTCAAGAAATACCTTATTGCCTGGCCCCTTTGCTTTATCTTCAGCTTCTTTGTTTTTCAATAATTCCCATTTTGTAAAGCTATTGGTTAAAAGCAGTATAATCGATTACTTAGGCAGGATATCGTTTAGTTTATATATGTATCAAAGTCTGGTTATTGACTGTCTTGGCCGGCACAATTGGCAACTGCCACAAAGTATGTATTATGGTCAGCCGTTCGGGGTTTTCGTGTTGACTGTGGGCGTTGCAGCAGTTTCAGATGAGCTATTTGAGAAGCAAATTTTAAAGCTGAAAAAATCGCTTTGAGATTATATATACCCAGCCAAGTGAGCAGACTCTGCCAGAAGCCGATTAGTACCTTCATTAACTGCTTGCTGCACTAGCAATATGCGTAGTAGAGGCATTAGAGCTAGGCGCTGGCAGAAGTAGATGCTGAAGCTGTTTAGGAAGTTGGGGCCGAAGCAGGCTGCCGGCGATACCGCCCAACCAGACTTCCTAAACAGCTTCGCTATCAGCAACGCATTAAATACCGGACGAGTCCTTAGTATCTGTGCGGCAGCCCAGGCTTCAGGATATTCTGCTTAGCTGTCCTATTCCAAGCCGGGCAGCTATAAGAAGAAGGCTGACTAACGCGCTATTTGGCTTCGTTGTCGAGCGAGAGCGACAGGTCATCGAGATAGACCGGCTGACTGTCATCGGCGCGCCAGAGGTACACTTTGAGTGTCGAAGTAGCTTTCGCTGTAGCCGGAATAGTGATTACCCGCTCTACTTGCTGCCACTCGTTGAACTTCTTCACTTCCTTTTTCAGGTCAATGCCATTCCAGAGCAGCACGTTATTAGTCGGAAGGGTAGGGTCTTTAATCTCCGTCACCAATTGGGCGCTGGCCTGGGGGCTCGGCAAATAAACCCAGCCGCTAATCTTTATTTTTTCGGGTCGGCTCGTGCTCATTCTGCCAAGGGTGTTATTGTAGCCCAGGCTATAGTCAATACCCGGCCGCACCGACACGCTGTATGCGCCAGAGTGGGCCTTCTCTTTCGTCAGGGAAGGTTGGGGCGTATCCCCCATCCAGCCATCAACCGATTCAAAGTTATTGCTGGCTAGCGAGTTGGCAGGGGTAGAGGTCGAGTCGCCGCAGCTGGCTAACGAGGCCAGCAGTAGAAGGGCTAACCAGTTTTTCATGAGTGAAGAAGGTAAATCTATAAAATTCAGGCTCAAAGATAGGCGCCGCTAATGCGAGTTGACGTAGGCAGGACCCCGGCAATAAACCTTGGGCTACGGCCCGCTTTTTTATTGGTTGAAGCACCAGCGCAGTTCACGGGAGCTGTAAGCGGGCTGCCCGCTTACAGCTCCCGGTATAGGTTGACTCCCTGTAATATTAAAGAAAGTCAATTTGTGTTAAAGTGTCTCGCCTACTCCTTAACCCCCTTGCTTTGCTACCTTTGCGGTCGCAATTGCTTACCCGCCCCGTGTCTAACCTTCCTGCTGATTTTTATGCGCACCCCACTGCCGTGCTCGATGCGGGCTGCCGCATAGGGGAAGGTAGCCGTATCTGGCACTTTTGCCATGTGGCGGCGGGGGCTGTACTCGCCGAAAACTGCTCACTGGGCCAGAACGTGTTTGTAGCCGATGGCGTTATGCTAGGCCGCAATGTGAAGGTGCAGAACAACGTGAGCCTTTACGGCGGCGTAGTATGCGAAGATGATGTGTTTCTTGGCCCGTCGGTGGTGTTTACCAATGTGCGCAATCCGCGCTCGGCCGTGCCACGCCGGGGCGAAGGCCATTACCAGACGACCTATCTGGAGCAAGGCGTGAGCATCGGGGCAAATGCAACCATTATCTGTGGCGTGCGGCTTGGGCGCTATGCCTTTGTAGGTGCCGGAAGCGTAGTTACGCACAACGTGCCGGCCTATGCGCTCGTCTACGGTACGCCCGCCCGCCAGCAGGGCTGGATGAGTGCTTATGGCCACCGGCTGCGCTTCGACGAAGCGGGGCGGGCCATCTGCCCCGAAAGTGGCCAGCACTACCAGCTAAGCCCGGATAAAAAAACAGTATTTGAAATCGATTAAAAATTGAGAATTAAAAATTGAAATGTGGCAGTAAGTGAGCCTGGGTTTGATTTTTAATTTTTAATTCATAGTTTATAATTCCTACAAAAGTGTACGACGAACTCCTCCGCAAAGAAGCCAAGCTGGCCGTGATTGGCCTCGGCTATGTAGGCTTGCCCATCGCCCTCGAATTTGCCAAGCAACTCTCGGTTATCGGCTTCGATATCAATGCTGGCCGCGTGGAGATGATGCGCAACCACCAGGACCCTAGCGGCGAACTCGATAGCTCAGCTTTCGAAGGCTGCGATATCACCTTTACCGACTCGCTGGAAGTGCTGCGGGAGGCCCGGTTCTTTATTGTGGCCGTGCCTACGCCCATTGATGAGCATGCGCAGCCCGACCTCAAGCCCCTGCTGGGTGCTTCGGGCTCGGTAGGCAAGGTGTTGAAAAAGGGTGACTACGTGGTGTTTGAAAGCACTGTGTATCCCGGCTGCACCGAAGAAGACTGTATTCCGGTAATGGAAAAGCTTTCGGGCCTGAAATTCCAGACCGACTTCAAGGTTGGCTATTCGCCCGAGCGTATCAATCCCGGCGATAAGGAGCACACGCTGACGCGCATCGTAAAAGTGGTGAGCGGTTGCGATGAAGAATCGCTCGACGTTATCGCTAAAGTGTACGAGCTGGTAGTAAAAGCCGGCGTTCACCGCGCCAGCAGCATTCAGGTAGCCGAAGCGGCCAAGATTATCGAAAATACTCAGCGCGATGTCAACATTGCCCTGATGAATGAGCTTTCGATGATATTCGACCGCATGAATATTAATACCTATGAAGTACTGGAGGCGGCCGGTACGAAGTGGAACTTCCTCAAGTTTTCGCCTGGTCTGGTAGGCGGCCACTGCATCGGCGTAGACCCGTATTACCTTACTTATAAGGCCAAAGAGCTGGGCTATGATGCCAAGGTTATCCTGAGCGGCCGGACGACCAATGACAACATGGGGCCTATATCGCCCGCAAAACGGTGCAGATGATGATTAAGCGCGGCAAGGACGTAGCAAAAAGCCGCGTACTGGTAATGGGCGCAACGTTTAAGGAAAACGTGGAAGATATTCGCAATTCGAAGGTGGCCGACGTTATTCAGGAGTTGAAAAATTTCTCGGTAAACGTGGATATCGTTGACCCCCATGCCAGCTCCGACGAGCTACACCACGAGTATGGCTTCCGCCTTACGGCCGCCGACAGCATTCGGCACGACTACGATGCCGTTATCGTGGCCGTCAGCCATCAGCCTTACGTGGCCAAGGATGAAGCGTACTTCAAGTCCATCACGGCCGACAATGCCATACTGGTTGATATCAAAGGCCTCTATCGGAGCAAGCCGATGCAGGAGCTTGGTTATTGGAGCTTATAGCATAACGGTAATGGTCAATTAACTGCTTGGCTTGCTAAGCTAAGCAGTTAATTAATTATTAACCATTAACCATTATTTATATATGAAAAAGATTCTCGTTACCGGCGGCGCTGGCTACATTGGCTCCCATACGGTGGTTGAGCTGGCCCAGGCGGGCTACGAGCCCGTTATTATTGATAATTTCAGTAATTCGAGAGAGTCGGTGCTGGACGGACTACGGGCCATTCTGGGTCATGATGTGACGTGCTATCCTATCGACTGCGGCGATGCCGACGCCTTGCGCCAGGTATTCAAGACGGAAGGCAACGTGCAGGGCGTCATTCACTTCGCGGCTTTTAAAGCCGTTGGAGAATCAGTAGCCAAGCCATTGATGTACTTCCAGAATAACGTGGGCTCACTACTCACGCTGCTGAAAGTAATGCCGGAGTTCGGAGTAGAAAGCCTGGTGTTTTCTTCTTCGTGCACGGTTTACGGTATCCCCGACGCGCTGCCCGTAACGGAGGCTACGCCCACCAAGCCGGCCTCGTCGCCTTATGGCCGCACCAAGCAGATGTGCGAAGACGTTGTGCACGATGTGTCAGCTGCGCCCGATAATAAGCTGCATACTATACTGTTGCGCTATTTCAATCCAATTGGGGCACATGAGTCGGCGCGGATAGGTGAGCTGCCGCTGGGCGTGCCTAATAACCTGGTGCCGTTCATCACCCAGACGGCGGCCGGTATTCGCGAGAAGCTGACTATAAACGGCAGCGACTACGACACGCCCGATGGCACAAACGTGCGCGACTATATCCATGTAGTAGACCTGGCCAAGGCCCATATCACGGCCGTGCAGCGACTACTCGACCGCAAGGCCAGCGAGGTGGTCGAAACGTTCAACGTGGGCACAGGCCAAGGCAATTCGGTGCTTGAGGTAGTAAAAACCTTTGAGCAGGCCAGCGGTCAAAAGCTGAATTACGCTATGGGCCCACGCCGTCCCGGCGACGTGCCGGCCATTTATGCCGATGCTACTAAGGCTGCGGACGTATTGGGTTTCAGTACGACCACCTCATTATTCGATTCGCTGGTCAGCGCCTGGAAATGGCAGGAGGCTTTAAAAAATGTGGGAAATTAAAAAATGGTAAATGTGAAAATGAGTAGGCTATAGATTTGCTTTTCAATGCACTTGCAATTTTCACATTGTTCTACAGCTCACATTTTTATCTTACAAATATGAAAATTTTAATTACCGGCGGGGCCGGCTTCATCGGGTCGCATGTGGTGCGGCTGTTCGTGACCAAGTATCCTGCCTACCAGATTCTGAATCTTGATGCCCTGACTTATGCAGGCAATCTGGAAAATCTGCGTGATATCGAGAACGCCGCTAACTATAAGTTTGTCAAGGGCGATATCGCCGACCAGGCATTTATCGACCAGCTCTTCGCCAACGAGGAGCCCGATGCTGTTATTCACCTGGCCGCCGAAAGTCACGTTGACCGCAGTATTACCGACCCGATGGCGTTTGTGAAAACCAACGTTATCGGCACCGTTAACCTGTTGAATGCCGCCAAAAATCTCTGGAAGCCCAAGGGTTTTGAGGGGCACACGTTTTACCACGTCAGCACCGACGAGGTATACGGCTCGCTTGACTTCGGCCCCGAGATGTTTACCGAGGAAACGTCGTATGACCCGCGCTCGCCCTATTCAGCCTCCAAGGCCGCGTCCGACCACTTTGTGCGGGCCTGGTACCACACCTACGGCCTGCCCGTAAAGCTGAGCAACTGCTCGAATAACTACGGGCCTAACCACTTCCCCGAGAAGCTGATTCCGCTGGCTATTCACCGCCTGCGCACCGGCCAGAAAGTGCCTGTGTATGGTAAGGGTGAAAACGTGCGCGACTGGCTTTTCGTGAAGGACCACGCCACGGCTATCGATGCAGTGTTTCATAAGGGAAAGCTGGGCGACACCTACAACATCGGGGCGTAAACGAGTGGCAGAACCTTAAGCTTATTGAGCTGCTCTGCGATGTGGTAGATGAGAAAACCGGCCAGCCTCAGGGTACTTCGCGCCAGCTCATCACCTTCGTAACCGACCGCGCCGGCCACGATATGCGCTACGCCATCGATAGCAGCAAAATCATGCACGAGCTGGGCTGGAAGCCGAGCGTAACCTTTGAGCAGGGCCTGAGCCAAACCGTTGACTGGTACCTCGCCAACCAGGAATGGCTCGACCATGTGACGAGCGGCGCCTACCAAGAGTACAACACCAAGCAGTACGCGGGCCGCTAAACCTATTTTGTTATTGCGAGCGCAGCGAAGCAATCGCACCTGCACGATACCCGAACGATTACGTTCTGATGCGATTGCTTCGCTGCGCTCGCAATGACAAACCGACAGCTCTATGTACGAGATTCCTTTCACCGACCAGCCCATCACTGAGCTAAGCTTCCTCGTAACGGGCGGCGCGGGTTTTATCGGCTCCAATCTGGTTGAATACCTGCTGAAGCACGGCGCGAAAAAGGTGCGGGTGCTGGATAATTTCTCCAACGGCTTCCGCAAAAACCTGCGTTTATTTGAAGGCAATGCGGCGCTGGAGGTGCAGGAAGGCGATATCCGCGACCGTGAAGCCTGCGCCCGCGCCTGCCAGGGTATCGATGTTGTGCTGCACCAGGCAGCGCTGGGCTCGGTGCCGCGCTCCATCAACGACCCCGTTACGACCGATGAGGTAAACGTGGGCGGCTTTGTAAAAATGCTGTTTGCGGCCAAGGAAGCCGGCATCAAGCGCTTCGTGTACGCGGCTTCGTCGTCGACCTACGGCGACCATCCCGGCCTGCCCAAGGTGGAAGACCGCATTGGTAAGCCGCTCTCGCCCTACGCCGTCACCAAGTATGCCAACGAGCTGTACGCCGACGTATTTGCTCGTACCTACGGCATGGAAATTATCGGCCTGCGCTACTTCAATATCTTCGGCCCGCGCCAGGATCCCGGTGGGGCCTATGCAGCAGTTATTCCGCTGTTTATCGACGCTATTCTGGAAAATAATGCCCCCACGCTCAACGGCGACGGTGGGCAGACCCGCGACTTTACCTTCGTGGCCAACTGCGTGCAGGCCAACATCCGCGCCGCGCTCACCACAAACTCCGACGCGCTGAATCAGGTGTATAATATTGCCGTGGGCGACCGCACTTCGCTGGTGCAGCTATACAACATCCTGCGCGAAGAAGCGCACTCCAGCCTGGAGCCCAAGTTTGGCCCCAACCGCGCCGGCGATATCCGCGACTCACTGGCCGACATCACGAAGGCTGAAACCCGGCTGGGCTACGCCCCGCAGGTGCGCATCCGCGAAGGCCTGCAAAAAACCTTGTCGTGGTTTAAGGACAACCAGGATTTTATCAAAGAGCGCAACTAAAGAAGCGCAGAGTCTCGCAAAGTTGGCAGGGTTCCGCAGAGTACTTAGCCAGCAACTTTTGCGAAACTCTGCCAACTTTGCGAAACTCTGCGCTAAAAACAACTCTATGAAAGGCATTATCCTCGCCGGCGGCTCCGGCACCCGGCTGCATCCGCTCACCCTGGCTGTCTCGAAACAGCTTATGCCGGTTTATGACAAGCCGATGATATATTACCCATTATCTATATTGATGATGGCTGGTATTCGGGAAATACTTATCATTACCACGCCCCACGACCAGGAGCAATTCAAAAAACTGCTTGGCGACGGCCAAAGCCTGGGCTGCAGCTTTCAATACGTAGTGCAGGAAGTGCCCAACGGCCTGGCGCAGGCCTTTGTGCTTGGGGCTGATTTTATTGGCCAGGACAAAGTAGCTTTGGTGCTGGGCGATAATATCTTCCACGGCGAAGGCATGGAGGAGCTACTCAAAGCCAACAACAATCCCGACGGTGGTGTGGTATACGCCTACCATGTGCATGACCCCGAGCGCTACGGCGTAGTGGAGTTCGACGCCAATAAAGTAGCCCTCAGCATTGAGGAAAAGCCGGCTCAGCCCAAGAGCAATTACGCCGTGCCGGGCCTATATTTCTACGATAACGACGTAGTTGAAATTGCCCGTAACCTGCAGCCCAGCCCCCGCGGCGAATACGAAATCACGGACGTAAACCGCGAGTATCTGCGCCGCGGCAAGCTAAAGGTGGGTATTCTGGGCCGGGGCACGGCCTGGCTCGATACCGGTACCTTCGAAAGTCTCATGCAGGCCGGCGAGTTTGTGCGGGTGCTGGAGCAGCGTCAGGGCCTCAAAGTGGGCTCTATCGAGGAAGCCGCTTTCCGCCAGGGCTTTATCGATGCTGCGCAGCTCCGCAAAATTGCTGCCCCGCTGCGCAAGAGTGGTTACGGCGATTATCTGATGAACCTGCCCGACCAATTGGTAATGGGCGGGTAAGAGAATAAATACAAAAAGGCAATGGGTAATATCATTCTAATCGTTTGAACAATATTGCCCATTGCTTACTACTCATTACTCATTGGTTAAGTATTAGCCGGAACGTAGTGCCTTTGCCCACTTCGCTCCACTTCACGAAAAGGCGGCCCTCGTGGTAGTTTTCGATGATGCGGCGGGCCAGCGCCAGGCCTAGGCCCAGCCGCGCTTTTTGGTGGTGTAGCCGGGCATAAATACGTTTTCGAGCTTGTTTTTAGGGATGCCTTTGCCGGTATCGGTAATGTCGATGGCAACCTGGGGGTGGGGCGTACGCCGGCGCCACCACTGCCGCCGGGGCTTTACTCGGCGCAGTCGCAGCGTAATGGCGCCGCGCCCGTCCATGGCATCCACGGCATTTTTGCAGATATTCTCGACTACCCAATCGAATAGCGGCACGTTGAGGCAGGCCGGCGTATCGAGCGGCAGGTCCGTTTCGATGGTGAATTTTACCTTGCGCGACACCCGGCTTTCGAGATAGGCAATGGCATTGCGGGTAGTCTGATACAGGTTTTCGGCCTTGAGCACCGGCACCGAGCCGATATTGCTGAAGCGCTCGGTAATGATTTCGAGCCGTCGGATATCCTTGCCCAGCTCTTCTACAATCGGCTCGTCCTGAAAGCGGTCCGACTGCCGCAGATATTCCTGCCAGCCCACCAGCGAGCTCAGCGGCGTACCTAGCTGGTGGGCCGTTTCCTTGGCCAGGCCCACCCACACCCGGTTTTGCTCGGCCCGCCGCGAATAGCTGAACGAGATATACGCCATAATGCCCAGGGACGCGATAACGGCCAGGGCCGCCAGCGGGTAGGTGCGCAGCTGCCGCAGCAGCCGCGAATCCTGATAGAAAATATAGTTGCGCGTGCCACCCGCCAGCTCAATCACAATGGGCGGGTGGCGCTTTTGCATTTCCTGCAATACCTCATTCATCCGCCGCACCGAGTCGGCCGCTGGCAGGTGCGTACCCAACCCCAGGTTCTTGGCATCGTTAATATTCTCGCCATCAGTCAGGATAACCGGGATGGTCGTGTTGGCTTCAATAATCTGCTCTTGTAAAAAAGGCAGGTTTTTAGTGTCTTCCGTATTTATAATGTAGCGCAACGTTTTGGCGTATAAGTCAATCTGGCTCTGCTCGCGCTCCGAGAGGCGTTGCACGAGCACGTTGGTATAAATAACAGTAGCCCCGGCAATAAGCAGGGCCATTACCAAGACCAAGAGCTTGATGCGCGATTTTTGGTCGTAAAGGGGAGGAAGCATAGGGGGTAAAGGTCGGGCCTGCTGCCCGGAGCGCAGAATACGCAGTTCAACGAGGAAAAGCCTGGGTTTGGGTAGTTACCGAGTCTTCCGAACCCAATCGGCACTCTACCTGTTTCCATCGCAGTTATTTATACCGTAATTTTGCAGGCCGGCCCAGCGCCGACCCGTGCTATGTCCCATCCGTTTAAGGCTGTCAGTTTATCTTTCCGGAATGCCCCACTTGCTATTCGCGAGCTGCTGGCGCTGGATGAGGCCGCCTGCCGTCGCTTTTTAGAGCAGCTGCGTACCGAGCTGTCCCTATCGGACCTGTTGGTGCTGAGCACCTGCAACCGCACCGAAATCTACTACGCCCACGAAGACGACCACTCGGCCGTCATTATACGGGCGCTGGGCCAGCTTAAGCACCGCGCCGATGCACTAAGCTTTGCCCCGTATTTCGACCTGTTTGCGGATGCCGACTCGGCCACCCGCCACCTGTTCGAAGTGGCCCTGGGGCTCGATGCGCAGGTAGTGGGTGATATGCAGATTATCAATCAGGTAAAAAATGCCTACCAGTGGACGGCCGATGCCGACGCGGCGGGTCCGTTTCTGCACCGCTTGCTGCACACTATCTTTTTTGCCAATAAGCGCGTGCAGCAGGAAACCAGCTTCCGCGATGGGGCGGCTTCTATGAGCTACGCCGCTCTGGAGCTGGTGGAAGAGCTTACCGCCGATGTAGCGAGTCCGCGCGTGCTGGTGGTAGGGCTGGGCGAAATAGGGAGCGATGTATGCCGCCACCTGGCCGATAGCAAGAGCTTCGGCAGCGTGACGCTCTGCAACCGCACCCGTGCCCGCGCCGAGGAACTGGCCGCCGAGTTTGCGCCCGGCCGCCTGCGCATTGCCGATTTCGAAAACCTGGCTGAAGCGCTGCGCGAAGCCGATGTTATCATCTCATCCATCAACCGCGATACACCGTTCTTTACCCACAGCCTGGTTGCGCACCTCGATGTGCTGAGCTACAAATTTTTTATCGACCTGGCCGTGCCGCGCTCCGTGGCCGCCGAGGTGGAGCAGGTGCCGGGCGTGCTCGTGTATAACGTAGATGCTATCCAGAGCAAGGCTTCGGCCGCGCTGGAGCAGCGGCTGGCGGCGGTACCGCAGGTGCAGGCTATTATCGCCGAAAGCATGGTAGACTTTGCCGACTGGAGCCGCGAGATGCTGGTATCGCCGCTTATTCAGCGCATGAAAGCGAGCCTGGAGCAGCTGCGTCAGCAAGAGCTTGACCGCTTCCAGAAAAAAGCTACCCCTGCCGAGGTGAAGCTACTCGACGAAGCCACCCGCGCCTTTATGCAGAAGGTATTGAAGCAGCATGTGCTGCACCTCAAAGCTGCTTGTCGCCGCGATGAGGCCGAGCAGCTGCTCCCGTTGCTTACGGATATCTTCGACCTGGAGCAGCAGCCTGTCAGAGCTTAAAAGCCGCTTTCCGGAGAAAAGCTGGCTTACTAGCAAGTTGAGCCCGGTTAATAGTCAGCTAGCTGACTATTAACCGGGCTCAACTTGCTATAGAACACGAGCTAGATACGGCCTGAGTAATCTTCCAGGGTATCAATAATCTTCAACAGCTGCGGAACAGCCAGCGAGTAGTAGATTTTGGTACCCAGCTTGCTCGACTTCAGTACACCGCGGTCTTTTAGAGTGATAAGGTGCTGCGAAGCAATAGCCTGGGGAATATCAAGTGCCTGGTAGATTTCGGTTACCGACATCTGATGGTCTTTGGTCTTGCTTTTGCCGAGCAGGTCTACAATGGCGAGGCGCTTGGGGTGCGAAAGCACTTTAAGCATGGCGGCTGCGCGGTCTAACTGCTCAGCTTCAACGCGGGAATGCAAAGGTTTCATGGTGACTTTAAATTAGGAATGGTAGAAGGTAGAATAGAAGAATGAACCCAATCACCTATTACTAGGGTGCCGGTGCTGCAAAGTAAACGAAAGAATACTATAGTACACCATACTTTCTGCATAAAAGGCAATAAAAAACTTGGGCGCTGTACTTGGGTAAGTACAATTTAGTGGTCTTAAATAGAGTTTAAGGCACTTTTTTGGATTTTGAATGTGGGGGCATGATTCATAAATTTTCCGGGAGGCAAGCAAAAAATTCATCCCGCGCTTTAGCCTCAGTTAGCTGGGCTATAGCTGCTGTAAGTTGGGAGGGGCTACACTTTCACCAGCTTTTCAGGAAGCAAAGGCGTCCCGAGGGTATACTACGCAAGCGCGGATGAGCGCGCTTTACCAGTTCTTCATAGAATGCAATAATTTGGGTGGCAAGTGAAGCGGAAGTGAAAGAATATTAAAGTTTTAGCATATGCAAGTGGGTTGCTTACCCGCAGCCTGGGGCCGTGGGCAAGGCAATCAGTAATTGCTAAACTACCGACTCACGTAAGGGCGCTTCTTACTTTTGCCCGTCGCGTTCCGGTTACAGCGGCTTTGCAGCCAGTATACTACCAGGTGTATATTGGATGAACTGGACTTTGCCAGGAGTTAGCCGGGGCAGCTTAAGGCCCGTAATACGTAAAAGGATAGGCTTGGACGGCGCTGCGTACCCGAGGCGTTTGATTTACCCGTTACCAATGGAGATACCTGACTTTTTGCGCCGAGAAATACTCGGTAACCAGCTGTTTGACTACCTGACAGCCGCAGTTATTATGCTGTTGGGAGCGGCGTTGAACCGGCTGCTGTCGCGGCTGCTGAGCAAGGCGCTGTTTCGCCTCACCAAGCGCTACACGGCGGGGGTGTCGGAAGCCGAGCTGCACAATCTGCTGATTCAGCCGCTGGGAGCTCTTTTGTTTCTGGGGCTTTTTACCTGGCCTTTAGCGTACTGCGCTATCCTATGCCCCTAGCGGCAGTGCCGGGGGTTGAGCCGTGGCCTAAGGTAGCGCTGCTCGGGCTGTTTCACCTGGGCGTAATTGCTACCGTAGTGTGGGTGATTATGCGACTGGTTGATTTTGCCTTGCTGGTGGTGCAGCGCCGGGCCGAGCTGACGGCCACCGCCGGCAGTCGGCGGCTCGACAGTCAGTTTCTGCCTTTTGCCAAAGATCTGCTCAAGGTTTTTATCGTGGTCATCGGCTTGCTCGTAGCGCTGGGGCAGGTATTTGCGGTGAATGTGACGGCCCTGATTGGCGGCCTTGGCATTGGTGGGCTGGCGGTGGCCTTCGCGGCCAAGGAAAGCCTCGAAAACCTGCTGGCCTCCTTTACCATCTTTATCGACCAGCCCTTCGGGGTGGGCGACCTTGTAACGGCGGGTAGTGTAAGCGGCACGGTAGAAAAAATCGGCTTTCGCAGCACGCGCCTGCGCACGGCCGAGAAAAGCTACCTCACGGTGCCCAATAAAAGCATGATTGACAAGCCGCTCGACAACCTGAGCCTGCGTACGGCCCGGCGGGTTGGCTTTACGCTGTATTTTGACCAGAAAACGACCAGCGACCAGCTACAGGCCATTATTCGGGAGGCAGTGGCGGCCATCGCCGAGCACGCGCTGGTGACGCAGGATGTGCAGATGAAATTCAGTGCCATCTCGCCCGCTGGCAAGGAGGTAACCGTACAGTATTTTGTCGAAACTACGAGCTACGACGAGTACCTCGACGTGAAGGAGTCGCTGAACTACCGTCTGCTGGAAGCTGTCGAGCACCAGGGCGGTAGCTTTGCGGTGGCGGCTCCGGCTGCGTCGGCGGCCTCGGCTTAGCCGGGGCGCAGCGGCTATTTTTGCCGGCCCGCAAAACTTGTGGGGCCCGTATAGGCTTTTTGCTGGCAAAAGCCGCCAACCGGCCCTTTTTTCCTCTCATGTCTGAAACGCTGTTCCTGAAGCCGGGTCTCCCCAAGGCCGCCCGCTACGCCGAGCTACATCCGCAGCTGAACGCGCTCACCGCCGACGAAGCCGACTGCACGGCCAACCTGGCCAACACGGCCGCCGTGCTGCGGCAGGCTTTCGGCTTTTTTTGGGTGGGGTTCTATATAGTAAAAAATGAAGAATTGGTCTTGGGCCCGTTTCAGGGGCCTATCGCCTGCACCCGCATCCGCAAGGGGCGCGGCGTGTGCGGTACCAGCTGGGCCGAGGCCCGCACCATACTGGTGCCCGATGTGGAAGCTTTTCCCGGTCATATTGCCTGTAGCTCCGACTCGAAGTCGGAAATAGTGGTGCCCATACTGAAAAACGGACGGGTAGTGGCCGTGCTCGACGTGGACAGCGACCGGCTGGCCGAGTTTGACGAGGCCGACCAGGCCGGCCTGGAACAGCTGATGCAGCTGGCCGGCGCCTGGTTTTGAGATAGTATACGTTTTGTCGTTTGGCCAGGCCCCGCAACGGCACTTGGCCCGGCAGCCGCTAGCAAGTAAAAACAATGGCTGACTATTCATCTTCCGCAGCCGAGGCTGCGGCCGAGCCGCTGGTAATAATGGGGGCGGGGCTGATAGGCTCCCTCCTTGCCCTGTACCTGGCGCGGCGCGGCCACCCGGTGCAGGTGTTTGAGCGCCTGCCCGACCCGCGCAGGCAGGGCTTGCTGGGTGGCCGCTCTATCAACCTAGCGCTCTCGGACCGGGGCTGGCGCGCGCTGGCCGGCGTGGGCGTGGCCGACGACATTCGGCAGGTGGGCATTCCGATGTACCGGCGCGTGATGCACGACGGGCAGGGGCAGCTCACGTTTCAGCCCTACGGGCAGGAAAACCAGGCCATCTATTCTATCAACCGCGGCAGCCTCAACTGTACCCTGCTCGACCTGGCCGAGCAGGAGCCGCGCGTGCAGCTGGCCTTCGGCCAGAAGCTGACCGGGCTGGACCTGCTGGGCCGCCGGCTGCATTTGCAGGATGTAGCCAGCGGGCACGAGCAGGATGTAGCCTACGAGCGGCTGTTTGGAGCCGACGGAGCTTTTTCGGCGGTGCGCGCCGCCTTGCAGCGCACCGACCGCACCGATTACTCGCAGCAGTATCTCGAATATGGCTATAAAGAGCTGACCATTGCCGCAGGGGAAGCCGGCAGCTGGCAGCTCGAAAAAAACGCGCTGCACATCTGGCCCAGGGGTAATTTTTTGATGATTGCCCTGCCTAACCTCGATGGCTCGTTTAATGCCACGCTGTTTTTCCCGTATGAGGGCGACAAGTCATTTGCCGCGCTGCAAACGCCGGCCGAAGTAGCTGCGTTTTTTGCCGCCACCTTCCCCGACGCTGTGCCGCTGATGCCGCAGCTTACCAACGAGTTCTTCGACCATCCGACGGGCTCACTCGTTACCATTCGCTGCTTTCCGTGGGCCTACCACGATACGGTGCTTTTGCTGGGAGATGCGGCTCACGCCATTGTGCCGTTTTATGGCCAGGGGATGAATGCCGGCTTTGAAGACTGCACGGTGCTCAACCAGCTGCTGGAGCAGTATGGCGAGGCCAACTGGGGTCAGGTGATGGCTGCCTTTGAGCATCAGCGCAAGCCCAATACCGACGCCATGGCCGACCTGGCCCTCTACAACTTTGTGGAGATGCGCGACCGCGTGGCCGACCCGCGCTTTCTGCTGCAAAAGCGCATTGAGAGCAAAATAGCCGCCCAATATCCGGGCCAGTGGGTGCCACTCTACTCGCGGGTCACGTTCTCGCCCGATACCTCGTATGCCGAAGCCTGGGCTGCCGGCCAGCGCCAGGAGGCCATCATGGCTCAGCTCATGCCGCACATTCAGGCCGAGGCCGACTACGGGAAGCCGGAAGTGCAGGAGCTGCTAACCCAGGAGTTCAGTAAAAAATAATCGCTTGTCATTGCCGGCGCAAGGCAGTGAAGCGCGGCAATGACAAGCGATTTAAAGAGGCAGCGCTGGCTAGGGAGCTACCGTGATAGTGCGCGTAACAGAGTTGTACGGGCCGGGAATCAGGTTGCCGCTGCTGTCGAGCAGTTCCAGCTTGATAGTGGCCTGGCCGGCCGGCAGGCCTTCCATCATGTAAGGCAGCCACTGGTCGAGCATAAACTCGGTGCCGTTGATAGTAGCCCGTACCTTATTGCCATCGGGAGCCAGCGTGGTATTCACGAGGTAAAAGTCCAGCATAATCTTCTGCGCATCTTTCCCCGAATAAGTATCCTTAGGGCGGCTGTAGAAGAGATGCGGGGCTTTCAGGTCAAAATTCAGGGGTTGGGTGCCGGCGGCCGGGGTACCTACCGTGATGGTGCGCAGGTCATAAGCGCCGACGTGCTTGAGGCTCTCGTGGTACGAGCGCGACAAAAACGACAGCACCACATGCTGGCCGTCGGCGATGGGCTTGGTAAACTTGGTATCGTAATGGGCCGTGTAGGGCTGGTTGTCCACGATGTTGTGGATGTGCTGGCCTTTCATCGAGTTGGCCATTTGCATGGCGTGGTCGCTGGCCGTCATCTTGGTCAGCTGAAAATTGGTGAGGTCGTACGAAAACGCCACCTCGCCGCTGGGCACCGTCGAGCCCTGAATGGGGGCGTTCAAAACCATTTGCGCCGTCGGAAACTTGGGTGAGTCGTTGTAGGGCGTGAGGGTGATACCGCCTTTGGTCTGGGCCTGGCCCGATACGGTAGAGGCGGTGCGCGGCGCCCCGATAGCGTTGGGACGGTCGGCGGGGCTAACGGTAGAGGTTTCGGCCTGCTGCGAAGTGCTGCAGCTGCCCAGCAGCGCCAAGGCAGCCAGGGCCATGGTACCACTAAGAGGGGTGGCGAATCGGTTCATGTGAAAGGAACAGAAAGAGGTAAGAAGTTCTGCAAGGTACGCGACGGGTGCGCCTTAAGGTTTTGTATTAACTTCGCGGTGGCTACTTACTGGTTGCTGCTGGTGGGAGGGAGCCGGCGGCCAGCAGCGTAAGCAGCTGGCCGGCTCAGCCCGCTACCAGAAGATAGCCGTCATCAATCAGCAACCAACAACCCCTTTTTGTTATGGCTGATAATCTGCCTGACCACATTCCATCGCTCGACCTGGCTGATTTTCGCTCGGGCGACCCCACTCGTAAAGCCAGGTTTGTGAAGGAGCTGGGCGATGCTTACCAAAGCATCGGCTTCATTGCTCTCAAAAACCACGGCCTCAACGAGGAGCAGACCAAAGAGCTTTACCACGACGTGCAGCAGTTTTTTCAGCTGCCCGACGAGCAAAAGCAAGCGTATGAAAACCCAGCGCTGGCCGGCCAGCGAGGCTACATCAGCAAAGGGAAGGAGCACGCCAAAGGCCGTAACACCGGCGACCTGAAGGAGTTTTACCACGTAGGCCAGGAGGTGCTTGATGACACCGACCCGGTGAAAAACGACTACCCAGCCAATATCTGGCCCCAGGAGGTGCCCCGCTTTGAGCAGAGTACGATGAAGGCGTACCGTACGCTGGAGGCGGCCGGCCAGGATGTGCTGCGCGCCATCGCCCTCTACCTGGAGCTGCCCGAAAATTACTTTGACGACAAGGTGAAGCACGGCAACAGCATTCTGCGCCCCATTCACTACTTCCCCATCGAAGACCCCGACGCGGTGCCGGCCGATGCCGTACGCGCCGCCGAGCACGGCGACATCAACCTCATTACCCTGCTGATGGGGGCCAGCGCCGATGGTCTGCAAGTGAAGCGCCGCGATGGCCAGTGGATACCGATTACGGCCCTGCCCGACCAGATTGTGGTGAACGTGGGCGACATGCTGCAGCGCCTCACCAACGGCGTGCTCAAGAGCACTATTCACCGCGTGGTAAACCCGCCCCGCGAGAAAATGAATACTTCGCGCTACAGCATTCCGTTTTTCATGCACCCGCGCTCCGAAATGAGCCTGGCTGCCCTGGCGCACTGCGTAACGCCCGATAACCCCAAGAAGGAAACCGACATCACGGCCGGCGAATTTCTGAACGAGCGGCTGATTGAGCTGGGGCTGAAAAAAAAGTAAAGCCTTTTTAGTTTAGAAGAGCGGCTCACGCTGTGGGTGTCGGCTTTCTGACTCACGTAAGTAACCAAAAAGTCCCTGACGCCACGCGTCAGGGACCTTTTGGTTGGGGCAAACGGCTAGCTTAGGCCTCGCTGCCCGGCATTAAGTAGTACCGCCGGTAGAGCCGCCGGTAGAGCCTGAAGTGGTGCCGCTGGTAGTGCCGGAAGTACTGCCTGAGGTAGTACCGGAAGTAGTGCCAGTAGTAGAGCCGCTGGTACTACCCGAAGTTGTACCTGAAGTGGTGCCAGTGGTAGAGCCACTGGTAGAGCCGGCCGTGGTGCCGCTGGTAGAGCCGGTTGTAGTGCCACTCGTGGTGCCCGAAGTGGTACCGCTCGTAGTACCTGTCGTGCTGCCGCTGGTAGTGCCCGAAGTAGTACCGCTTGTAGTACCTGAAGTCGTGCCCGAGGTAGAGCCTGTCGTAGTGCCACTGGTAGTACCGGAAGTACTGCCTGTGGTAGTACCCGAAGTAGTGCCACTCGTAGTACCGGAAGTAGAAGTGCCCGAGGTAGTGCCGCTGGTAGTACCTGAAGTTGTACCGGAAGTACTGCCTGAGGTAGAGCCAGATGTTGACCCAGAAGTACTGCCGGAGGTAGTGCCAGAAGTGGAGCTAGGAGTAACCGAGTCCTTATGACAGCTGCTGACGAGGGCTATTGACGAGCATAGTGCCGCGCCCGATATCAATGAAATCCAGTGCCTTTTCATAGAGTGAATAGAATTGGAAAGTTAAAAAATGCAGGCTTGTGCCTCTGGATTAGTATACGGCTGGCTTTTTCAGGGTTGAAAGAATTAACCCGTAAATCGGTCTTGCGAAATACCCATTTTGACTGCGTGTTTTGCCCCGATTGAAGGGGTAAGCAGGGCAGTAGCCTCATAAAGTAGTAGTATCGGCGCTATCTTCGGTACAGGTAATACCGTCCTTACTGTGCCTGCCGAGCCTATTATTCCAGTTACTTCGCCCGTGCCGCTGGCGCCGTTGCGCCGGGCCGGGCGGCGGCTGCGTCACACTCGCAACTTTATTTTTCTGAAAGACGTGGCCGCGCTGGCCTGCACCGCTTTTGGTGGCCCACAGGCACACCTGGCCATGATGTTTCGGCTGCTGGTGCATAAGCGCCGTTACCTCACGGCCGCCGAGCTGCTGGAGCTACAGGCGCTGTGTGCCCTTTTGCCGGGCCCGACTTCTACCCAAACCATGACGGCCATCGGCTTCCGGCTGGGCGGGCCCAACCTGGCGTACCTCACGCTGCTCATCTGGTGCCTGCCGGCGGTCACGGTTATGACCCTGGCCGGGCTGCTGCTCACGCATTTCGACGCCGCTTTTACCACGCGGCTGGTGCAGTTTGTGCAGCCGGTGGCGGTGGGCTTCGTCGCTTTCTCAGCCTACCGCATTGCCGAGAAGGTGATTCAAACCAAAACCTCGGTAGCGCTGATGGTAGCGGCCGCCATGGTGGCGTACTTTTTCCAATTGCCGGGCGTGCTGCCGTTGCTGCTGCTGGCGGGCGGGGCCGTGACTACGCTGCGCTACCGCAAGCACGCCATTGTGCAGAACAAGACGCCTATTCGGGTGGAGTGGGCCAATGGGGCGCTGTGGCTGGGCACTTTTGTGGCGGCCGCGCTGCTGGGCCACTACACCCGCCTGCTGCCCGTGCGCCTGTTCGAGAACTTTTACCGCAACGGCTCGCTGGTATTTGGGGGCGGACAAGTGCTGGCCCATTGCTTTTTGCCGAGTTTGTTGAGTACAAGCGCTACCTCACAGGGCCGGAGTTTTTGTCGGGCCTGGGGCTGGTGCAGGCGCTGCCGGGACCAAATTTCTCCTTTGCCGCCTACATCGGGACGCTGGCCATGCGCCCGCTGGGCGGCATTGCGCCGCAGGTGCTGGGGGCCGTGGTAGGCACAGTGGGCATCTTTTTGCCGGGTACTTTCCTGATATTCTTCGTTATCCGCTTCTGGGACGGCCTTCGGCAATACCGCGTGGTCAAGGCCTCGCTCGAAGGCGTGAACGCCGTGAGCGCCGGCCTGGTGTGCGCGGCGGCGCTGCTGCTCTACCATCCGCTGCCCGACCGCCTGCTGGCCCTGCCCGGCCTCTGGGCCAGCGCCCATCGCCTGGCCCTGCCCCTCAACCCCCTGCTGGTAGGTCTCACGTTTCTGCTGCTGCTCTGGGAGCGGGTGCCGAGCGTAGCGATAGTGCTGGCCGCGCTGCTGGCCGGGGCCTTTGTCTGAACCGCAGATTTAGCGGATTCTTCGGATTGGTCGGATTTTGGGGACGATTAATCCGAAGAATCCGAAGAATCCGCGGTTCAGACATTACCGATTGGTGATTTCCACATACGCCTTGCCCGTCACGGGCTGGCCGTTGTGGGTGCCGCTTACTTTGCACATGCCTTCCCAGTAGTACATGGTGAAGGCGTGGAAAAAGCGCAGTGCCAGCTCCTGGTTGGGCACCAGTGGCTCCACTACCAGGTCGTAGCCCTGGGCGGGCACCTGTACGCGCCACTTGGCGGGGTATTTCCTGCCGGATGCGGGGCTGGTCCAGTAGGTGAGGGGCGTGAGCTGAAAGTCATGGCCCGAGAGGTGCATATTCTGGTTGTCGGCGCTGTAAAATGAGCCGTTGTTGAGGCCCTGGCCGGTGGCATTATTGCGCAGCGTGTTAAGCATCAGCTCCTCGCGGGGCTGGTCGAGCTGAATACTGAGCCAGTCCCAACCCACGTCCTTGCTCACAATGCTGGTGCAGTTCCACTGACGGTCATACCACAGCTCGCCGCTTACCTGGTGGGTTTTGCCGCCCACCGTGAGCGTGCCCGTAGTAGCCAGGCGCGGATACGAGTAGTAGCCGGCCGTGATACCCTGGCCGTAATTTTCGTAGCCGGTGCCGCCATGCAGCAGCACTGGCTTGGTAGGCGTAGTGCTTAGGTTAAGCGCGTAGCCGGCGTTGTTTTTGCCGGTGAGGGCGGCTTGCAGCTGGTAAGTGCCCTGCTGGCCGTCAAATTTCCAGACCTGCCCGGCCTTATGGTCGCGCAGGCGCACGGGCAGCGAGTCGGTGAGCAGGCGCGGCAGCTTGCCCAGCTTATAGTCATATTTAAACTGCTGGCCCTGCGGGTCGGTCAGGGCCACGTTTACCATCTGGTAGTCCTGCTTGCCATCCTTCAGGTTGAAGTGAAAGAAAACGTATTCCACGCCAAATTCCTCGCCCGTGGCCTGGTCGCGCAGGTGGCCGGTGAGATACCACCATTCCAGCGAGTTTTTGGGGTGCGGCGCTTCCTCGTGGGGCAGCTCGGCGCGGGTGGCGGTAGGGTTGAAGCGGGTAGTGGGTACCGGCTTAAAGGAAGCGCAGGCAGAAAGCAGCAGCGAAAGCAGCAGGGCCAGGGGTAATCGCGTCATACCCTGGCAAAAGGACTTTTGGGGGCGAAAGGTTTAGCAAAAACGCTACTTTACCCAGCTCGAAAAGGCTTGGCCAGCCAATACTTGCTCCAGTTGAAAAAGCGGCGCGGGTGCCAGGGCCACGGTCGCTGGTAATAAATGCCACCCGCTACTACTACCTCGCCTAGTAGACCATGCACATCGGGTTTCAGCGCAACAGCTAACGGCTGATTATCTGCAGCTATAACCAGCTGTTCCTGGGAGCTATATCCAATAAAGCTAAAAGCCAGCTGTGCCGAAACTGTACCAGCCGCCAGCGGCAGCACAAAGTGGCCGCTGGCATCGGTCGAGGTGCCGGTGGTCGTGCCTTTCAGCAGAACCGTCACGCCTGGCAGCCCTTCGTGCGTGATAGAATCAGTTACCACGCCGTGTATTGCTAGGGCCCGCCCGGAAGAGCCGGAAGCGTAGCTGAAGCCGGTGTTGCGCTGGTGTTGGCTTGGGATGAACCCAGGCTGCCAGCCGGGTTAAGTGCCGGGGTAGGGCCGCCACTATAATAATTGCCTGCGGCCTGCGCAGTAGCCCGGCCCGTACTCAGCAGACTGCCGGCGGCCAGGGCCGCACCCAGCCACGCACGCCAGCGCGGGCGGGCGTAGGGGCCAGCAATGGACGGTTTAGCTGGTCGGCTCGCAGTCGGCCGCAGGTTTCGCCTGCCACTTGCCAGAGCACGGACAGTATTTCAGCATCGGTTTTCTGCGAAAAGTCGATAACCGTTTTCTGGCAGGCGGCGCAGTGGCGGCCGCCGCTGGCCGGGGTCATGGCATCCCAGCTTTCGGGGCAGGGCTGCGGAAGGCGGAGAAGGGTAGCGCGCTGGGCCATAAGCAAAAAGTGAGTAGCGTTTTTGGGTTGATGCCGGGCCGGGCCCGATTGCACACGGCGAGGCCGTATCTTGGCCGTTTACTAGTTTGCGTGCCCAATCTTCCCCTGGCCGAATGCCCCCCACCAATTCCTCGCTCTTTCGCCGCAAATCCATCGCGGCCATCCTCGCTAATCCGCCCGCCGATGCCGACGGCCACGGGGGTGCTCCCGGCGGCCTGGCCCGCCATCTCACCGTGCGCGACCTTACGGGCCTTGGCATCGCGGCCATTATCGGGGCCGGCATCTTCTCTACCATTGGCCAGGCCAGCTTAAATGGCGGACCGGCTGTGTCGCTGCTGTTTGTATTTACGGCGGTGGCCTGCGCGTTTTCGGCTTTGTGCTATGCGCAGTTTGCGGCCACTATTCCGGTCAGCGGCTCGGCCTACACCTACGCCTACACCTCGTTTGGCGAGCTGGCCGCCTGGATTATCGGCTGGGCGCTCATCATGGAGTACGCCGTCGGCAATATAGTAGTTGCTATATCCTGGTCGGACTACTTTACCGGCCTGATGGATGGCATCGGCCTGCACATTCCGCTGTGGCTGACCATGGGCACCCAGAGTGCCCACCACGGCTACGAGGCCGTAATGGCCATTATGCAGGCCCACAAGCCCCTGGCCGAAGCCACGCCCGCTCAGCTCGACGCCTACAAGGCCTGGGCCCAGGCGCCCGAGCTGCCCGGCGGCTGGCGGCTGGTCGTCGATTTGCCGGCCTTCCTCATCACGGTAGCCATCACGGCACTGGTGTATGTGGGCATCAAGGAAAGCAAAAATGCCTCTAACCTGCTGGTGGTACTGAAGCTGATAATCGTGGCCGTGGTGATTGTGGTGGGCGCGTTCTACGTGAAGCCAGCCAACTGGTCGCCTTTTGCCCCCAACGGCATCGGCGGTGTGCTCAAAGGCGTGTCGGCTGTATTCTTTGCCTACATCGGCTTCGATGCTATCTCGACCACCGCCGAAGAGTGCAAAAATCCGCAGCGCGACCTGCCCAAGGCCATGATGTACGCGCTCATTATATGCACTGTTCTCTATGTTATTATTACGTTGGTACTCACCGGCATGGTGAGCTACAAAGAGCTGGGCGTGGGCGACCCGCTCTCGTTCGTGTTTGCCAAAGTGGGCCTGCCCCGGCTTTCGGCGCTAGTAGCGGTGAGCGCCGTGTTTGCAATGGCCTCGGTGCTGCTGGTGTTTCAGCTGGGGCAGCCGCGCATCTGGCTCACCATGAGCCGCGACGGCCTGCTGCCACCGGTGTTTGCCAAGGTGCACCCCCGGTTTCATACGCCCTCGTTCAGCACCATCATAACGGGTATTTTCGTGGGTGTGCCGGCGCTGTTCCTCAACATGGATTTGGTGGTTGACTTAACGAGCATCGGTACGCTGTTCGCCTTCGCGCTGGTGTGCGGCGGTATCCTTATCATCGACCCCTACGGCAAGTCCGACGCCCGCTTCCGGGTGCCCTACATTAGCGGTCGCTGGCTGGTGCCGCTGCTGCTGATAGCCTGCTCCTGGCTGCTCTGGCGCTATGACCACGCCACTATCGTTAAGTTTATTGAGGATAGCGACGGCACCACGGCCGCCCGCACCGGTGAGGGCTGGTACGCCGTGTTTCGCCACCAGATTCCGTACCTGGTATTTATGCTGGCCTCGCTGGCCATCATGGTCGTTACCTTCCGGAAAAAGCTCTCGCTGCTGCCAGTGCTGGGCCTGCTCACCAACCTGTACCTGATGACGCAGCTCGGCATCAACAACTGGACAATGTTTCTGATTTGGCTGCTGATTGGGCTGCTTATCTACTTTGGGTACGGGTATCAGCACTCCAAGCTGAATAAAGTAGCGGTTGGGTAAACCGAAAATAGTTGCTGGCAAGGTTGCGTATGCGCCCGGCGGCTGGTGTTACTGAGTTGTTTGCCAAAGCTCAAAACTGGTTGCGCCCGGCAAAGGCCCGAACCCGCAAGGCGCTGGAATGCGTTACTCGGGCCGCCATCTATTGGATAACCAGACTTGACGCAAAAAACTGGTTCGACCACTTTGGGTATCGACATACTATCCTGAAAGCTGCTCTTATACAGCAAGTAGACCCGCGTAGAACAGAGGGTGCCTCCGTTTTACGCGGGTCTACTTGCTGTAGCGCTGCCGTAAAATTCACCAGAACTTTGAGATGGTGCCGACTTAGGGCGAATTAATTGAGTATATGGAATTTTACTGAGAATTTTCGGTATATTTCGGCCTACCAACGGTTGCTTCAGAATGGCTACTAGTACCTCGCTGGCCTGCGTTATTATTGATAATAACGAAATAGATATATACATATTAGAGCATTTGGTGCAACTAACCGGCTCGTTGCAGCTGGTAGCCTCGTTTACTGACGCCGTGCAGGCGCTCGACTTTTTGCAGAGTCACCCGGAGGTACAGTTGGTATTACTCGATATCGACATGCCGGAGCTGACGGGCCTGGAGCTGGTTCGGATGCTCGCCGCGCCTCATCCGGAGATAGTTATTATTACCAGCCACCGCGACCATGCACTCGACGCCTTCGAGCTGCACGTGGCCGACTACCTCATTAAGCCGGTAGACTATGCCCGCTTTCGCAAGTCTATCGACCTTATTGTGCAGCGCTACCATAAGCCGGCTGCTGAACGCCAGGTAGCCAGTGGCCCGGACCCACACGTGGCGAGCGGCGTCATGCTGGCTTTTCCATTGCCCGAAGCGCTGCTGGACCCGGATGGCGCCAGCCAGGACCTGTTTGTGAAAGTGAATAACCGCCTGGTACGGCTCAACTTCAACGATGTGCTGTATATCGAGGCGATGTCGACCTATTCCGTGTTTGTTACGCCCAAGCAGAAATACATCGTACACCTCACCCTCAAGAGTATTGCGGAGCGGTTGCCTTTTGTCAATTTTCGGCGGGTGCATCGCTCTTACATGGTCAATACCAAGCTGATAGATAGTATTGAGGACAATGTGCTCACGCTGGCCGGCCACGAAGTGCCATTGGCTAAGTCGTATCAGGAAGAGCTGTATCACTCGTTGCGCAGCCTGTAGTAATTGAGGCAGGCCCGGGTTCTAGGACAGATGAGCGGGCAGCTCATGCAGGGCGGCTTCGATAATATCGGCCAGGTGCTGAGTTGCGGCCAGCAGGGCCGCGTTGGGTATGCTACCTGCCGAGGCGGCGGCATCAGCTTGCTGAATAAGCGTCATACTTTCTTCGGTAGCCCGAATGCCGAGGGCATGTAAGCTGGATTTGAGATGGTGTGCTAATTGGGCCACGGTGCCCCACTGGCCCGCAGTGGCAGCCGAGCGCAGGCTGGCAAGGATAGGGGGCGCGGTGCGCAAAAAAGATTCGATTATCTTCCTTATCAGGGTCTCATGCCCTTGCACATGCTGGCGCAGATACGTAAAGCTGACGGCCGGGGCCGCCGCTGGCCGGTAGGGTAACAGTTTCTGATACAAGTCGCTATCAATGAAAGGCTTGGTTAGGCAGTCGGTAAAGCCGGCTGCGAGGTAGCGCTCGGTATCGGTTCGGAAAGCGTGGGCTGTGAAGGCAATAACCGGCGTTGCGGCGCGCCGGGCATCGGGGTGCCGCCGCAGCTGCTGAAGTACCTCCAGGCCATTCATGCCCGGCATTTGAATATCGAGCAGCACCACATCAAATGACGCTTCGTGCAGCAGCGCCAGCGCGGCGGGGCCGCTGCTGGCCTCGCGCAGGGCAACTCCCCACTGCTCAAGAGAATAGCGCGCTACGCTGTGGTTAATCTCATTGTCGTCGATGAGTAGCAGCCGTAGCCCGGCCAGGCTGCCGGCCGCCAGCACCGGCGCTTGCATGAGGGCCGGGCCGGCAGCGGCCCTATGTAAGGTGAGCAGCAGCGTAAAGGTGCTGCCAATGCCGGGCTCGCTGTGCAGCGTGAGGGTGCCGCCCATTTGCGCGGTTAGTGCCCTACAAATACTCAGGCCGAGGCCCGTGCCGCCGTATTGCTGGCCCGTGTGCAGGTTCTCCTGGGTAAAAGGCTCGAAAATAGCTTGTTGGCGGGCCGGGTCGATGCCCGCGCCACTATCGGCAACCTCCAGCTGAACGGTGAGAGTGGTAGCCGTTTGGGCGAGCAGCTGGCTGCTAACGTGGATGTAGCCCTGCTGCGTAAACTTAAGCGCATTGCCTACCAGGTTGACAAGTATCTGGTTTAGGCGATGCGCGTCGCCCAGTACCCAAGGGTAGGGGAAAGGGTGGCCCAGGGCCAGGCACGTGAACTCCAGGCCTTTTTCGTGGGCTTGCCAGGCCAGGGGACCTAATACTTCCCGGACTGTTTGCCCCAGCTCAAACGGCTGGTGCTCCAGCTCCAGCTTGCCGCTGTTTATTTTGCTCATATCGAGCACATCATTTAATACTCGCAGCAAAAAGCTGCCGGAGGTGCGGATAATGCGCAGCAACTCTTGCTGCTGCGCATCGAGCGGCGTTTGAGCCAGCTGTGCCGCCATCCCCAGGATACCGTTGAGGGGCGTGCGAATCTCGTGGCTCATATTAGCCAGAAAAACTTCCTTGGCCTGGTCGGCCGCCTCGGCTACCTCTTTGGCATGCTTGAGCTGCTGCTCGGCTGCAATGCGTCTGGTTACGTCGTGCGCGTGGACTACTACGTACGCCGGCCGCCCAGCCTCAGCTGCTACCAGCTGGCTGCGAAAAAGCAGGTGACGTAGCTCCGTCTGCCCCGGCGGGCACACCTGTACTACCCCGGTAGCCTTATGGTTGGCCAGCAGGCGCTGCCGGTAGCTGCCAAAGGCCACGGTGGTCGTGGGCAGCAGCGTCGTTAGCTGCATCCCCAGCAAGGCATCCGGTTCGGTGCGCAGGAGCGCCGCCAGCGCCGGGTTGCCGGTGAGCAGCGTGCCGGCCAGGTCATGGGTGCAAATAATGGCCTGAGTGTGCGTCAATAAGTCGCGGTACTGTTTTTCGCTGTGCTCCAGCGTAAGCTGCATGGTTTTCAGCTCGGTGATATCGGTGCTGACGCATAGCACCAGTGGGCTGCCACTCTTGCTGATGAGAGGGCAGCGTATGGTCTGAAACCAACGTGCCTCGCCCGTATGCAGCACCAGCTTGGTTTCGGTACGCACGCGCTGGCCGCTGCAGCACACTTCCGCATCGGAAGGGGCCGCGGGTTGGCCGGCTTGGCGGGCCCCGCTGCCACCGGGGTCGGCAAAAGCCCTAACCTGCGCCTGTGACATCTGGTCCATTAGCGCGGTCATAGTCTGGTTTTGCATCAGTAGCTGCCCGTGTATGTTGCGCACAAAGAGCGCGTTAGGGCTGGCATCAAGCACGAGCTTGATAAGCTCATGGCTCAGGTCGCTTTCTAAATCAACCTGGTCGGAGCCAGGCGGCTGCGAAGGCCGGTGCTGCTCGGTAATATCGCGGCAGTAGAGGCAGTAGCCGCCCCCAGGCAGCTGAGCCAGCGACTGTCGCTTTAGCTCTACTATACGGCGGCTGTGCAGCGTCAGTGGGGCGCCCTCGGGGCGGCGCCCCGTAGTAGCTGCCCAAGCGTGTGCGCATCGGGGGTACTGGCGAATAGCTGCGCTTTCATAAGCTCGGCGGGCTGCCCAATCCAATGCGCCAACGGCTGGCCAAGCCCAAAGAGCGTGCAGAACGCCTGGTTGACCATTAATATAGTATTTTCTGAATTTGCCAGTAAAATGCCATCGCTTACCTGGCTCAGGCAGCTTGCCAGCATAGCAGTGGCGGCAGTTGCCGGGGCAGCAAGGCGGACCCGCTCTGCCGGCTGCTTGGTGGTAGGAGCGCCTTGCCGGCGCTTCAGCTCTTCGGATGCGAGCCGCCTCAGGACACTTGTCTGATAGGACATAAATAGAAGCAGCTTAATCGGCTCAAGTTAAAAGATTTTGTCAGGCCCGCAATAGCCCATAGCCCAGCACGCCTTATGCAGAAGCGAACTATCTGATAGAATGGCTAAGCAGCATGCCTGACCGATAAACGCCCTTCAAAAAAATAACCTGATCAGGAAGTACTACAAACCATTCTTTAAATAATAATGACGCTGCTTTAGCTATGCAACGGCACTATTGAGCCTACTCATGAGGCAGGGTTTAGCGGTAAGAGTAATTTTATCCCAGCTCCTTTTTCTACCCGCACTGCTGTCAGCAGCCAGCCACATGGCTTGTAAAATACAAGCAACAGTAGAGTGAAAAACAGATTTTTATGCGGATTAAAATTAAGAAAAATCCGCGTATAAACAATAGCTAAGGGCCATACCGGGAGCCAGGCGCCTGCCAGGGTTCCGGCGGCTGGCTTCTTCTTCCCTGACAAATAAGCCCATTGCTAAAACGCTATACTGCGTGGGCTGACTAGCTACCTGTTTACGCCGCGCTCCCTACCTCACTTCTGCTTTACCTATGAAACAACTTTACCCCCTCTGCCGGGGCTGGTGCCGTTGGGTGGCCAGTAGCTGGCCGCTGCTTTTGCTCGCCCTGGCCCTGCGCACCTCGCCTGCCGCGGCCCAAACGCCCTATCCGCTAGTGAGCGGCAACTATTTTGAAGGCTTTGATAACGTAGGCAGCTGGGCCGATGGCTTTGCCAGTGGTGTCGGCGCCGCGCCTTACGGAGCGGTGGGCAGCACGTATTCGGGCACGCCGCCAACTGGGCTGGTGCCCAGCCCCACCGTCACGACTATTTCGAGTAGCACCTTTGTGGCGGGTGGCACCGGCGGCGTGCAGCGCTATGTAGATACCACTACGCCAGCTGCCAACGGGCTGGCGTTGCTGGCCCCTGGCACTACCGATAATAAGTCGGCCGTGGCCGTAGACCTGTTTCTGGATTTCACTACCCGGCAGGCAGGTCAGCTTTCCTTTAAGTGGACGGTGCTTGCTAATGGCGCAAGCACCAGCGACCGCACGGCATCCCTGCGGGTGTATGCCAGCACCGATGGCGCCACGTTTACGGAGCTGCCGGCGGCAGCGGTGCTTAATAAGGTTAATAACAGCTCCGATACGGGCATTATTTCGGGCGTGCAGCTGCCAGCGTCGTTCAACAACTCGGCTACGGCCCGGCTGCGCTTTTACTGTTACAACGGCACGGGTGGCAGCACGGGCTCGCGACCCAAGCTGCTGCTCGATAACGTGGGCGTGACGTCGGTGCCGCTGCCCGCTATTTATTCCTTGAGCCCGGCCAGCGTGGCCGTGGGGTCGGGTGGGCAGGCAATTACCATCACGGGCAGCAACTTCACCAGTACCAGTGTCGCGTATTTTAATGGTAGCGCGCGCACCACTGCGCTTGGCTCGGGCACGCAGCTGGTAGTAACGCTGCTGGCCAGTGATGTAGCCGTGCAAGGTGTTTATCCTATGTGGGTTGTGGATGGGGCCAAAATCTCGAATACGCTTAACTTGCTGGTAGCGCAGGCTTACTATACCAAGGCCAGCGGCAGCCTGAACACCCTGAGCACATTTGGTACAAACACCGATGGCTCGGGCACGCCGCCGCCCAATTTTACTGCCACCGGACAGGTATTTTATGTAGGCGGGTCGTTGCGGACCATTACGGCTAACTGGACGGTGAGCGGGGCGGGGTCCAAGATGGTGCTGCTCGCCAACAGCGTCTTGGTTATCCCTAGCAACTATAACCTTTTTGGCACCCTGGATGCCGGTGCCGGTGCCATGCTGGAAGTGAATACCACCAGCGCTGTATCGGGCGTGGCGTTTGGGACCTTGGATGCCACCAGCACCATTACATTCAGCCAGAATGCCAGCTATGTAGTGCCAGCCGTGCCAGCCCCTGGCTACGGCAACCTAATACTGCGTAATGGCACTAAAACGCTGCCCGCCAGCCCCATTCTGGTGCAGGGCAATCTGCAGCTCGACAACCTGACCGCCTTTGGGGGCACGGCGCTTAATCTGGGCGGCAACCTGCTGCTCACGAGCCCGGTTACGTTTGACGCCACCGCTAAAATAGCGCTTACGACCACCAACGCTGCCACCCAGCAAACCCTGAGCGGCAACGGCACCGCGCTGGAGCTGCTAAGCCTGAGCACCAGCTCCAATACCCCTGGCGTCGCCCTGGGGCCTGCTACCAACCTACTGCTGGGTAGCAGCGCGGGCGGGGGCTACACGCTGGGCGCAAACTCGACGCTGAGCGTGGGTGATAATACGCTGACATTCCTGGCGGGTGGGCAGGCCGCTATCGGCGCAGGCACCGGCGTACTTCGCCTCACGCCAGCATCGGTGCTGGTATTTAACAAGAGTGGCGCGGCTCCACTGGGCACCCTGCGAGCCGATGTAACGGCCAATACCCTGGCCAGCCTGACCATTAACGCCACCGGCGGGGCCAGTATCAGCACGAATGACCTGACCCTGGGGAGCGCCTTAAAGGTTAACGGCCCGTTCAGCATGCCAAGCGGTCAGCTTAGTCTGAGCGCTAATACGCTGATGCTTAACGGGCCGGTAGCACTGGGTGCGCCCGGCACGGCTCAGCTTAACGGCTCTACTACCGCGAGCCTCGTTTTTGGGGGAGCGGGCAGCATCAGTACGCTGTCGTTTGCTGCGACGGGCAGTGTACTGGGCGACCTCACCATGAGCCATACCGATACGGTAACGGTGAAAATGGCATCGACCCTGACGGTTTACAGCTCCCTCGGGCTTAACCAGGGCAGCTTGCGCTTTTTGGGTTCTAACCGTCTGATAATAGCAGGCAGCGCGGTGCTGCTGGGAGGTGGCACCAACAGCTTTGTTAATGCCTTAATGCAGAGCGCCGTCACCAATTCATCCAGTAAAACAGCAGCCCTGCCTTACCCCGTGGGTAGCCGGGGGCAGTATCGGCCGCTAGTGCTGACTATTACGGCCAGCACCGGCACTACCAGCTACACCGTGCGGATACTGGATGGCGCGCCGCCCGCACATAACCTGCCCGGCACCATTCAGCGTGTGTCGCAGGTGCGCTACTTCACCATCTTGCCCGAAACCAGCACCAGTATCGTTACCAACGCGAGCGTGGGCCTCAGCTACGGGGCCGACGATGGCGTAGGGACCGGCAATACCAATCCTACTACCCTGCGCGTGGCCCGCAGCGACCCCGCTGCTTCGGGGCAGTGGCAAGACCTGGGCGGTAGCTATGCTTATCCGTTCGTAACCACCACCGTACCGTTTAGCAATTTTTCGTCCGACGGCTTATTTGTGCTGGCCGACAATGGCAATAACCCGCTGCCCGTGACGCTGCTCAGCTTCGGTGCCCAGCGCCAGGCCAGCGGCGTGCTAGTGAACTGGCGTACGGCAAGCGAGCAGCACAACGCCTATTTTGAGGTAGAGCGTAGCCTTGATGGTGTGGTCTTTAGTGCGGTGGGTAAGGTGACGGGGGCTGGCACCAGCGCGCAAGCGCACAATTACCACTACCTCGACGCGCAGGTCCCGGGCGAGCTGGTATATTACCGGCTGCGGCAGGCTGACGATTACTCGGGCTTAAGCAGCTACAGTACTGTGGCAGTTGTGCCCGGCGGCCCGGCCGCTACCCAACTGGCGCTCTATCCCAACCCGGCCACCGACCAGCTTATCGTGAGCCTGCCGGCGCAGGCCGCCGGCCAGCCGCTGCAAGTGTTTGACCTGCGGGGCAGCGCGGTCGCGCTGCCGGAGTTGGCCACTGGCGTGCTCGATGTGCGCCAGCTGGCCGCAGGCAGCTACTTCGTACGGGTAGGCGCGGGCGGCGCGGGCCTCACCCGTCGCTTCGTAAAGCTGTAGCTGCCGGTAGTTTTTGGCCCCCTCCTTTTCTTGCTGGTTTTTCAAAAATACCGCTATGGCTCCTGTCTATTTAACTGCTGCGCTGCACGTTGATTTCCCTGTCGGCCAGCTTCTTTCACCTGCTGAAGAGGCCGCCTACGCCTGCCGCCTGCGCGAAGTAGAGAATGTGCTCTTGTGCCAGGCATTTGGCGGGCAGGTGCCCCAGCCCAGCAGTCGGGAGCAGCTTCAGCGCTATCTGAATGGCGAAATCAGCCGGGCCGAGGCGTTCAGGCAGCTTCGCCCCGTGCCGCGTCGGTACGATAACTAGCCGGCTCCCGGCGCCCCCGGCGCTCTGGGGCAGGGTTGCGGCTTTCTACTGCTACTACACTCACTCTTCTTTCCTGCTCTATGATTCGCTTTGCTGCTCCCAACTGTCAAAATTGTCCCAGTTACCACCGCAATCTACTCCACTGCTGCTCGCATGCCGAGATAGCGTCAGTTTCCGAAGAAAAGACCAGCGAGCACTACGACGCGGGCCAGGTCATCTTCCGGGAGGGAAATCGGTCGGCTGGGCTCTACTGCGTTCACGAAGGCAAGATTAAGCTTGCCAAATTGGGGGGCGATGGGAAAGAGCAGATAATCAGGCTGGCCCGGAGCGGCGACGTGCTCGGCTACCAGGAACTGGTGAGCGACACCAGTCATTCTTTGTCGGCCATCGCCCTCAGCAGCTGTACCGTGTGCCTCATTCCCCGGCAGGTATTTTTTCATCATTTGCATACCAATCTTCAGTTTAGTAACGCGCTGATGCAGCTACTGGCCTACACGCTCGTGCAAACCGAAGTGCGGATGCTGCACCTTGCCTACAAGCCCGTGCGCGAGCGCCTCGCCGAAACGCTGCTGCTGCTGCTGCACACGTATGGTACTGAGGGTGATAGCGCCCCCTTCACAATGGCCATTACCCGCGAAGACCTGGGTGCGCTGATGGGCACCACCAAGGAAACAACTACCCGCATGCTCTCTGACTTTAAGCAGGAAGGCCTGCTCACCACCAAAGGCAGCGCTATTACTATCACGGCACCGCAGCAGCTGCTCAAAATCGCCACGCAGTTTGACTGATTGACAAGTATCTGTCAAGAGCTAATGGCCCGATAACATATTAAAATTTTAATATGTTATCGGGCCATTAGCTCTTGACTCAGCCTGGTGCCGCCTGCCAAAGATGATAAAGGTCAGTTTCGTTACTGGCCTGCCTCACTGGTCGGGTGCGTATGGGCGGGCACCTTTGCCAGGGCTACCTGTTTTGTTGCTGAGCCGGCCCCTTGCCCTTCAGCTCTGGGGTCCGTTGTGTACGCTGCACCTACCTTTTTTCTTTCATGCCGATTCCCGGGTCTACCGTAAAGAGCCTGCCGCCGGCCCTGCTGGCCGACGTGCTGCGTGAAGCCGAGCAGCTGGCCAGCCGGCTGTTTGCCAGCCAGTTTCTGGTGGTGTTTGAGGTGTGGTTGCAGCAGTGCTGCTACAGCAGCCCGGCTACCGAGGCCCTGCTGGGCTACGCGCCCGCCCAGCTGAGCCTGGCCTTGCTGTACGAAGCCATCCATCCCGACGATTTGCCGGCCGTTATTCAGGCCTCGACGCTGGCCAGTGAGTTTATGCAGCACTGCGAGCCGGGAGCTGCCGGGCAGCAGTCGGCCGCCTGCTTCAGCATCGATTACCGCCTGCGGTGCCAGGCCGGGCACTACCTGCACGTGCTGCGCCAGAACTTTATCCTAGCCCAGGATGCCCAGGGCCACCCGCTGGTGACGGCCAGCCTGTTTACCGATATATCGGCCCATAAAAACACGAATGATGTACGCTTCAGCCTCGACCATCCCGACTTTGCGGCCTGGCTGGCCGCCCGCAAGGGCAAGCGCACCGACGATGAGCTAAGCACCCGCGAGCAGGAAATTCTGGCGCTTGTCCTGGCGGGCGAAACCAATGCGGCTATCGCTGAGAAGCTGTTTATCAGTTACTTTACGGTTAAAACGCACCGCCGCAATATCAAGCGCAAAATCAAATCGAATAATACCAGCCACCGCCTCTCGCACCTGGGTGTAGGAAGTGTAAACCTGGCTAGCTAAAGCATTTCGCCCAAGCGGTTTACGCAAAAAAAAACACAGCTATTTTAAGCTATTTCCAGTCGGGCTGGGCCACGTCGGCAAACAGCTTGGTGCGGGTTGTGCCAGTGGCGTCGGCCTTCCAGAGGTCGCCGGGCGTTAGGCCATCATTTACCTGGTTTACGAATAGTACCGAGTAGCCATCGGGTGAGTAGCGGGGATTCAGGTCGTTGGTACCCAGTGGCTTGGGAGTCGAAGAGCCGTTGCTGAGCGTAATATCGGTTAGGTTGGTGCCATCGAGGCGCTGCGTAAACATGTGGGTGTCGAGCTGGCGGCCGGTGGGGCTGTCGAAGCCCGCCACGTCGCGGGTATACAGCACCCGGCTGCCATCAATGCTAAAGCTCGGCGAGTCGAGCCGGCCCGGCAGGTTGCCGACCAGCAGGGTAGGGTTGGAGCCATCGGCATTGAGAAGGTAAAGCTCTGCGTCATAGATATTAACGCCAACCGTTTGCACCACCAGGCGGTTGCCCTGGGCCGTCCAGTCGCACTCTCTGAAGTGGCGGTTGGGCGGCGCTGTAGCCAGCAGCAGCAAGCCCGTACCATCGTTATTGATGCGGTAAAGCTGGTTGTAGTGCGCATAAATAAGCTGCGCGCCATCGGGCGACCAGCGGTAGCCTACGCCGGCATTGTTATAGCCCTCCACAGCCAGGGTGGTAAGGCGGCGCTGGTTGGAGCCGTCGCGGTTCATGGTATAAAGCTGAAATTGCCCGGTCGCGTTGGAGGTATAGGCTATCAGGTCGCGGTTGGGGCTTAGCTGCGGGGCCGCCTCGGTGGTAGCGGCACTGGTGAGCTGCAACAGGTTGTCGCCGGTGCTGCTGGAAGAGTAGATATCAGCATTGCTGCCCACAGTGCGCACAAACAGAAAGCGGTTGTCGGGCAGCGGCTGGGTCTGGAAGCTCCACAAAACTGACCGGGTTGATGCTTTAGCCGAATTTGTAACGGTTACCTGCCAGTAGTATATAGAATTATATAGCAAATTGGTAACGGTCACGGTTGTGTCGCGCGAGCTGGTCAGCAGCGTGCGCTGGGTTACGCTGTTTGCCTCGTAGAGCACCACCGAGTAGCGCAGCGAGTCGCTTTTTACAGCCCCGGTCGAGTGCCAGCCCAGCGTAAGCTGCGTAGGCTGGCCCGTAGCGCCCGATGCCGGGCTGGGCTGCACCGGCGCACTGGGTGCCGTGGTGGGAGATGCCTTGTCGAGTATCACCGACACGGTTTGCGTCTGGCCTTCACTTACCACAACGCTGGTACTCTGGTCGGTATAGTTACTTTTGTGGGCCGTCAGGTTTATAGTGCCTACCGGTACCTGACTAATGGTAAACTGCCCTTTGGCATCCGTAACGTAGCCACTGGTAGCCGGAGTAGTAGTGATGGATACATTGGCCAGCGGCTTGCTGGTGCTGGCCTCAAACACAGTTCCGCTCAGCACCCCATAGCGCACGGGCTCCACAGTTGTTTCGGTGCAACCCCCAGCACCAACCATATCCCAGCAAAAAGGAAGAGGTGTTTCATACATCCAAAGCTAAAATTGCTGTTTAGGAAGTAGTTGTTTTGACCGAAAGCCTGCTGCCAGCAGCCAAGGGCTGCTTACCAGAAAAAGACTCACGCAACACTGCATGAGCCTTTCAAAACAGGCGCAGAGGCGCTAGTGGCTCACCGAGTCATGGGCAACGGCCCGGCCGGCGGCGTCGAATATGCGGAGGTTGATATGGTAGTGGTCCTGCCCGCCAGCGCTAATGGCTACTTGTGAGAGCGTTATCTCCTGCTGGGGTGGCAGCTCAAAGCTGCCGCGCTGCGTGTTGCGCGTCTGGCCAGTGGGGCCGGCGCGCACCGTCTGTAGGTCGTAGCGGTAGCGGGCCGGGGCACCGAGCAGGCTGCGGCAATGGCTGCTGATGCGCAGCAGCCCATCCTGCTGGTGCATGTCGAGGCGGGCTATACAGGGCTCGGGGCCTGGCGCCGAGCTAGGGGCGGTACGGCCGCTAGCACAAAAAGTAGCAAGCGAAGAAGCATAGCACGAGTAAGTAAAAGCCAGTTGATCAGGGGAATATCTTGCCCTGCTCAATCGTGAGCTTAATGCCGGTGCCCTGCATCTGCACGTTGTAGCCGGGGAGAGCTGTGCTTGTTGCCGACTCGCGTTGGGTCAGGCTGTTATTGTTGCCGATTTGGTCGATGGTGTAGCGGGCATGGCTGCCGGCGAGCTGCGTCGAATAAGCGTTATTCGTGCCCTGCTGTTGCACATCTACCAAGTTGTCGTTGCCGGTTACCTCCCCGGCAATGGTGTTGTCGCTGCCGTGCTGGCCCAGGTCTGAGCGGTTGCTGTTGCCGGTCTGGGTAAACGTAGTACGGTTTGTCGCGCCGGCTTGCGTCAGACTCAGGATATTGCCTATTCCAGCCTGCGAAATGGCAGCCTGGTTGGCCCGCCCGCCCAGGTTAACCTGGTTAAGCGTGGCGCTATTGCCAGTGCCCGATTGGGTCAGTGAGCTGATATTGAATGTGTTTTCGGAGGAAGGACTGAGCGTAGGCAGGCGTTCCACGCCCAAGTCTTCGGCCAGGCGCTGCTCGGCAGTGGCCGCTTGGCTTTGGGAGCGGGCCGGCACCTGCGCCCGCGCAGCCTGGGGAAGAGCGACCCCGAAGAGGCATAACGCCAACAGTAGAAAGCGCAATGTTTTCATAAGCAAAAGGAAAGGAAGGTGAGTAGCAGCACCGAAGCCGGACCCCAACGGCGGCTCGTGGCCAACTCGGGGTCCGGCTAGGTAAGGCCTGCCGCCAGCGGCAGCCGGCCTGGCAGGAGCTAGTGCTGCACCACGATAGAGGTGTTTGAGCTACCGTTTTGGTTAGCCCAGCTCCAGTTGGCACCGCCCGACTGGGCAGTAGTAGCATAGTTATTGTCGCCGCCATACTGCATCTGCACAGCTACGTTGCCGTTGCTGGTCTGCGTTACGCCGGCCCGGTCGCCGTTACCGGCCTGGGACTGGTAGCTATAGTTGAAGTCCGCATCGTTGGGGCCTTGGTCGCTGTTAGCCGTGTTGCCCGACCCGTGCTGAATCTGGATGGCCGTGCTGTAGTTGCCGTCCTGGCCAATCCAGGCGCGGTTGCGGGCTCCACTGGTGGAACCGGTGCGGTCCTGGGTCTGGTAGGCATTGTTGTGCCCTTCATTGTCATTGTCCAGGTCCTGCACAATGTCGGCCGTGTTGCCGGGGCCAGTCTGGTTAACGTTGGCGTACTGGCTGGTTCCGTTTTGCAGCACATACGAGTCATTGGCAAACGACGTGCTGCGGCCCTGATAGCCCGATGCACCAGCGTTGGCACCGGGTACAGCACCCAGGGAGTAAGGAGTAGCCTGCTGGGCGTGAGCGGCCGCAAAAACGAATAAGGAGGCAGCAAGAAGTTTGAGTTTCAGCGTATTCATGGGATGAGTCATTAAAGTTGAGAAAGAGAGGCAGTACATCCTCCGGCCGGAAGAACAAGTCAAAAGTACTGGGCCCGACTAAGGCAGCACAATACTCCAAAGGGAGTAAATTTCAAGCTGGCCTAAAGTGAAAAACTACTAGCTATTAATCTGGTTAATAACAAATTAAGCCGTACTTCAGGGTGGGCTTGCTGCTCGGCTGCGGCTTAGCCGCCCTACGTAGAATACCGCTCCCAGCCGGGCTCCCCAGTAGTAATCGTTGTAGCTGCCCTGGGCCAGCAGGTCGAGCTGGTCGCTGAAATAGTAGTGGTTGTCGAGGGTAAGGCTCAGCCCGAGGCGATTGCCCAGCAGGTACTCGGCCCCGATGCCGGTTACAGCATGGGGCAGCACCCGGTACAGGCCGGCGCGGCCTTCCCGGAGCGTCGCTCCGCCACCCACCAGCAAAAACGGCGTAAACCGGTCGGAAGGCAGCAGGCGTATCAGGCCCCCGGCCTCGGCATAGTCAAATACCTGGCTGAAATAGCTGCCTCCCGGCCCCGCCGCCAGCTGGCCCCGGCCCGCGTTTAGAAAAACGCTGCCCGCCGGGCTAGCCTGCCAGCGCAGCGTGAGCTCGGCCACTCCCCGGTTGAGCGGGGTGCTGTAGTCGCCTTGGTAGCGCTGCAGGCCGCCGCTTATACCCAGGCCGATACCAGCCCGCCGCGGCTGCTCTACCCGGCCCAGCGCGTCGATGCTCAAGTTTTCGGTTTTCTCGCGCAGGTAGGCCAGCATGGCGGGCCCGTGGCGCTCAGCGGTGTCGCGCGGGGCCCAGAACTTGTCTTTTATTCCTTCCAGAATGAGCGCCTGCACCGACTTTTCGATGGCCTCTTTCACGGCCATCTCGCTGGGCTCGTTGTAGGTAATGCCGGTTTCGGTTTCCAGCAGGCGCTTAAAATCAACAAACTGAAATACCCCGGCGCTAAGCTGCTGCGATAATATTGTTTTTGAAGTATATACAGTTTTCATAATACGTCCGGTGTTCGTGCTGATGGCCCGCAGGTACACCGTTACGCGGTCTTGCCGATACTGGCCCGAGGCCCCGGCCCCGAAGTAGCGCAGCCCGCCGCCGCCCGTTATAATATTAGAATCGTACGATATAATGCCGCCCTCTAAAATGATGCTGGCAAAAAGCATCGACGCCAGCGGGGCCGGCTGCTTGCCCGTCTGGGCCGCGTATTCCGACTGGGCCGAGCGAATTATCTTGCGCTCATTCAGTAAGTTGCCAATATTTTCGCGCTCAATCGACTCAAACCACTGCGACTCTTCCAGGGCGCGCAGCAGGATGCTGGTGGCACCCTGCGTTACCACGGTCGAAAAGCTGGCCCCGGTTTCGAGCAGGCGGTACTGGCCCGTCTGGTCGCGAAACTTGTACACAGCTACTATCGTTTTGCCCACCGGACTAGGGAGCCTGTGCCACAGCTCGTTGCCGGCTATTTCGGCCCCCAGGCGCGCGGGCTGGGGCGTCAGCATATGCTGGTGCAGATAAGGCATGCAGCTGCCGCCCGTAAGTAAAGCCAGCAGCGCCGCCGCGGCCAGGCGCGGCAGCCGCAGGCGCCGCCTTCCGGCCTCCAAAAGTCGAGGGCTTTTTGTATCAGAAAGAAGGCCCATCTGCATTACAGGCCGCTGGGAATGGTAATGGTCGTTTTATTGCCGGTGCCGGTATCGGTTACCACTACTATCAGGCCGCCGCCGCCCGGCGATACATTAACCTGGTAAGTGCCAACGGTATAGGAGCCCGCCTTGATAGCCCCTTGCCCAAACTGAGAGGTTAGCAGGCGGTTGGTGAGCTGCGAGAGTACCTGCTGATTGAGGTTGGCACTGAACTGCGTCAGCGGGTCGGTCTGCCCATTCGAGCCGCTGGTGCTGGGGTCGGCAATCCGGTTCTGGGCAGTGGCGGCAGCCTGCAGCCAGCTGCCATTAAACGTGTTGCCACCAAACGACGGGTTTATCGGCGTGTACACGAAGCGCTGCGCGTGGGCCGAGCACGACACTCCCAGCAACAGGCAAACAGAGAAAACCTTTTTCATAGCGAGAAGGAAGTGTAGTGAATTGAGAAACAGAATTTATCTGAAATCCTAAGCGGTTGCCACAGCCGGTCAGGGTGAGGGAGCGGGGCATTCTGGTTGCCGTTGGCAAGCTGGGTGGTCGTGGCCTGCTGCTGCTGGAGAAATTCGCGGGCCGCATCGACGGCGGCGGCTACTGCTTCCTGCTGCTGCTCGGCGCGGGTCGGCAGGGGCATTTCAAGCAGCTCCGTGTCGTTTACCGTGATGGCCACCAGCGAGGAGTTGCCGCGCAGGGGCCGCTCCGTCACCACGATGGTGTAGTCACCGAGGCCGGTATTTTCCTGCATGGTGCCGAAAAACAGCTCGTAAAAATCTCGCCCTTGCTTGGTGAGCGTCTGGTCGAGCACGAAGCCTTCGCTTTCGGCCTCCATGCCCGGCTGCACCTGTGCCTGATGCAGCGAGTCGGCCCGCAAAAACAGGCGCAGCGCTTCTTCTACCTGTCTGGTAGATAGTTGCTTGGTAGTGTCAGCCTTAGCGGAGGGCCGGGCCCGCGCCGGGCGCTGAGCCCAGGCAGCTGAGCCCTGCAGTAGTAGCAGCATCAGCGTCAGCAACTCCCATCGCATCCCAGCTGTGGCCCGGCCAACCGGCAGGCGAGCAAGCTGGGGAGAGCAGGAGCGAGGCATAAGAGAGAAGATGGAAGGTCGCCCGGGCCGCCAACAGCAGCACTAGCAAGCGCTTGAGATGGCCTCAAAGCTCGGGCTGACCCCCACCTGGCAAAATGCGCCTTCTCATCCGCGAAAGTGACCTTCGTCATTTTATAACGCGCTCGTGGCACCCCTGCGCGGTTACTAACGGTTACGCAATGGCCTGCACTACTCTTAAACCTGTACGCATGGGCCATCCTAAGCGCGCCTAACGGGCCCGGTGAATGATAAATACGCCAGCCAGAATAATGACCATACCCGCCGCGTGCCATAGGTTGAACGCCTCGCCGTCGAGCGCGCCCCAGGCCAGCGCCACAATGGGAATGAGGTAGGTGCTCGATGAGGCAAACA
Organism: Hymenobacter sp. BRD67; assembly: GCF_013256425.1. Taxonomy (GTDB): domain Bacteria; phylum Bacteroidota; class Bacteroidia; order Cytophagales; family Hymenobacteraceae; genus Hymenobacter. The sequence continues at coordinate 3,589,889 of NZ_CP053904.1, read as the reverse complement.
GCGTGGTGGAGCGCTGAATGAGCATGTTGAAGAGCATGGTGGCCACGGCCGTGCTCATAGTGGCCAGCAGGGCGATGTAGCCAAACGCCGGCCACGCGCCCGGCACCGTAGCCAGCTTGTGCACGAAGCCCGTGCCCAGCAACAAATACGCCAGCGCAGGTCCGCCGATAAGTAGCAGTAGCAGTGAGGTGACGGCTACCGGGCGCATGGTGTGCAGGCGATGCTTTATCACGTTCACGCTGAGGCCATAGCCCACAGTAGCCACCACAATGTAGAGCCCGTACCAGGCATTGCCCGCGCCGCCGGCCGGGGTGGTGGCGTCGCCGCTGCCGCCGAGCAGCATGAGCACCACCGTGCCCACCAGGCCCAGCCCGATACCCAGGACGCGCAGCCCGGTAAGGCGCTGCCCAAACAGCAGGGCGCCCACCAGTAGCGCAAATACTGCCGTGAGGGCATTGAGCACGCCCGCCAGCCCTGAGGCCAGCCGCGTTTCGGCATAGGCAAAGAGGAAAGCCGGAATAAGCGTTCCCACCGTGCCACTGAGCGCCAGCCACTTGAGACGGCCGCGCTCAACCCGGCCGATTTCACGCAGCCCAAACGGCAGCAGGAGCAGCGCCGCTACGCTCACCCGCGTTGCGCCCAGCTCCATTGCCGAAAACACCACGAGCCCTTTCTTCATCAAAATAAAAGAGGTGCCCCAGATGAGCGAGAGTACCAGCAGCAGGCCCCAGGCCGAAGCGGGCGGGCCGGCCTCGCGCGCTACCACTTCGGGCGCGGCCGATACGGCGGGGGCAAGGGCAGCTTCTGATAGGCTGGAGGTGGGGCAGGGCAGGGCAGGGGCAGGCATCGCTCAAAATTACGCCCGGCCGGAGGCCTAGCTGTGCCGTAACATTGCCATGGTTTTCACTTTTCCACTTTATGGCTTCTCTCATCCCCGCCCCTTCGCCCAGGAACACGAAAAACAACTCGCCGCTGCCGCTGCCGTGGGCTGGGTGCGCGAGGGTATGCTACTGGGACTCGGCACCGGCACCACAGCCGCGCATTTTATTACCCAGCTTGGCGAAAAGGTGCGCAATGGCCTCAAGGTGCACGGCACTGCCACCTCGCTGGCCAGCGAAGCGCTGGCGCGGCAGGTAGGCATTCCGCTGCTGGAGCCGCGCCGGGGCCTCACCTTCGACCTGGCCGTAGACGGTGCCGATGAGCTCGATGGGCAGCTGCGCCTCATTAAAGGCGGGGGCGGCGCGCTATTGCGCGAAAAAGTGCTCGAAACAGCCTCGCGCTATTTGCTCGTTATCGCCGATTCTTCCAAGGTAGTGCCGGTGCTGGGCCGTTTTCCGCTGCCGCTCGAAGTGGTGCCCTTCGCCCTTCCCTGGGTGCTCGATGCGCTGGAGCAGCTGGGTGGTGCTCCAATGCTGCGGATGCGCAAAGACGACCCGGCCGCGCCCGCTTATTCCGACCAGAAAAACCTGCTGGTCGATTGCCACTTTCAGCAGATAGCGGAGCCGGAATGGCTGGCTACGCAGCTCAAAACTATTCCCGGCATCGTGGAGCACGGCCTCTTTATTGGCTTGGCCAAGGCAGCAGTGGTTATTCAGGGCGGCGTAGCCCAGGTGCTAAAGCCCGGCGAAGCCGCCCGTCCGGCTGCGGAGTTTGCTGAGCTGCCGTAAGGAAAAGTCTGCAATTATCCCAGTCAGTATTGCGAGCAATGCGATAGCATCGCATTGCTCGCAATACTGAACGACTACTTGTTTTTAGCTAACTGCGCCGCCGCCGCCTCGTCCAGAAACCACTCAACTTCTCCGTGCTCCGGTTGAATCAGCTGAGCCGGATACTGCTCCACATCGCGCGGGAGCTCCAGCACCTGCCGCACGGCCTCGGCCTTGCCCGCGCCGTAAACCAGGAAGGCCACGGCCCGCGCCTGGTTTATCAGCGGAGCGGTGAATGTAATGCGAAACACTTCCTGTTCGGGCAGCCATACTTCCTTCACACCCACGGTGGTATCGTGCAGCACGGGCGTGTGCGGAAAGAGCGACGCCGTATGCGCGTTGTCGCCCAGGCCCAGCAGCACCAGGTCGAATACCGCTTTTTCTTCCCCAAAAAACTCCTCCACGGCCACGCCGTACTGGGCGGCCGCTTCGGCCGGGGCCAGCCTGGTATCAACGGCAACAACTTGAGCGGGGCGTATATTCAGCAAATTGAATAAAGTAGTTTTGGCCAGCAGGTAGTTGCTGTCGGGCGAGGTTTGGGGTACGTTGCGCTCGTCGCCAAAAAAGAAGTACACCTGCTCCCAGGCTAGCTGTGAGCGGTATTCGGGCGAGGCCAGCAGCTCATAGAGCTTCTTGGGCGAGCTGCCGCCCGACAGCGCCACCACAAAGCGGCCGCGAGCCGCCAGAGCCTGGTTGGCAACCGCCACAAAGTAATCGGCAAGGGCGCGTAGCGTGTCGTCGGCGCTCTTCAACACGTGTAGGTTCATTGTTTCTTGTTGTTGAGCGGCAGCGTAAACCAGTGGAAGCCGTCTTTGGCCACGAGGGCTTCGGCTACTTCCGGTCCCCACGAGTCGGCCGAGTAGTTGGGGAAATTCTGGCTGATGCGGTTCTGCCACGACGTCAGAATGGGCATCACCAGGTCCCAGGCTTCCTCTACCTGGTCGCCGCGCATAAAGAGGGTCTGGTCGCCCAGCATCACGTCGAGCAGCAGCGTTTCGTAGGCTTCGGGCGCTTCGCTCACGTAAGTGCCTTTGTAGTCAAACACCATGTCTACGGTGTTGAGCATCATCTCCACGCCGGGGCGCTTGGCTTGCACTTGCAGGCGAATGCTCATCTCGGGCTGTATGCTGATAACGAGGCGGTTCTGCTTCATGGTGTCCACCGTTTCGGGCGGGAAAATGAAGTGCGGCACCTCCTTAAACTGGATAGTTATCACCGAGGCCGACCGGTGCAGCCGCTTGCCGGTGCGCAGGTAAAACGGTACCCCGTGCCAGCGCCAGTTGTCCACAAAAAACTTTACCGCCGCGAAGGTTTCCGTATTCGATTGCGAATTAGCACCGGGCTCCTCGCGGTAGCCGGGCACCTCTTTGCCCTCAATCCAGCCAGGCCCGTACTGCCCGCGTACGGCCTGCTCGCGCACGCTTTCGGGCGTAAAGCGGCGCATGGCGCGCAGCACGTCCACCTTGCGGTCGCGCACTTCTTCGGCGCTAAAGCTCACCGGCGGCTCCATTGCCACTATGCACAGTAATTGCAGCAGGTGGTTCTGAATCATGTCGCGCAGCGCACCTGAGCCATCGTAGTAGCCCGTGCGCTCGCCTACGCCCAGGCTTTCCGTTACCGAAATCTGGACGTGCTCGATGTAGTTGCGGTTCCAGAGCGGCTCCATTATGGCATTCGCAAAGCGGAAAGCCATGATATTCTGCACCGTCTCCTTGCCCAGATAATGGTCGATTCTATATATCTGCTTTTCCTGGAATATGCGCCCCAGCAGCATATTCAGCTCCTTGGCCGAGCCCAGGTCGTGGCCAAAAGGCTTCTCAATAACGATACGCGTACGCTCGGCATCTTCCGTCAGGCCGGCTTTAGCCAGGTTTTCGGCAATGATAGGGAAGAAGTTGGGCGCTACCGCCAGGTAGTAGATAACGTTGGCAGGCGCTTTCCATTCCTTTTCCAGCTCCTTGATGCGCGTGCTAAACTCCTTGTAGGTCTTGGCGTTCTGCACGTCGGCAGCCTGGTAGTAGATGTGCGGCCCGAAAGCACCCCACTGCTCCTCCTTCACCTTGCCGCTACGCGAAAACTCGTTCACGTCGCTTAGCATCCGGCCCGGAAGTCGTCGTCGGAGAGGGGTGTACGGCCCGTGCCGATAAGGGCAAACTGCTCGGGCAGCCAGCCTTCAAGATAAAGATTATACAGGGCCGGGGCCAGCTTGCGGGCGTTCAGGTCGCCGGTGCCGCCAAAAATGACGAAAACGGTCGGCTGGGATTTTAAAAGCGCGTTCATCTACAAGTGCTTGTTAAGAGGCTCTTCGTTCGACTGCTTGGTTCCGGGCACGGGCGGCGTGGCGGGCGCCTGGTTGGCCTGCGGGCCGGCCGGCGACTCCACCTTGTCGCGCAAGCCCGTCCATTGGGTATGGAAAACGCCTTCTTTCCCAATCAATTCGTAGGTGTGCGCCCCAAAATAGTCGCGCTGCGCCTGAATAAGATTCGAAGGCAGGCGGGCCGTGCGGAAGGCATCGAAATAGCCCAGCGCCGAGGTGTAGGCCGGCACGGCCAGGCCACTCGTTACGGCCGCCGCAATGAGGCTGCGTGCGCCGCCCCCGCTGCCCTGCACCAGCTGCTGCACCTTGCTATCGAGCAGCAGGTGAGCCAGCTGGTTATTGCCTTCGAAGGCATTGAAAATGTCGTTCAAAAACGCCGAGCGGATAATGCAGCCGCCGCGCCAGATTTTGGCAATGGTGGCCAGGTGCAGGTCGTATTTGTACTCTTCCGATGCCTTGGCCAGCATGTGCATGCCCTGTGCATAGCTCATTATCATGCTGAAGTAGAAGGCCTGCTCCAGTTGCTTAAGCACTTCGTCGTTACTGCCAGGCAGCTTGCCGGCTTCGGGGCCGTATTGCGCAGCCAGCTGCACGCGCAGCTCTTTGTATTTCGACAAGTCGCGCATCGACACGGCCGTATCGATAGTCGGGATGGGAGCTTGCAGGTCCATCGCCACCTGCGAAGTCCACTTGCCGGTACCCTTGGCGCGGGCCTCATCCTTGATGTCGTCGAGCAGCAGGTGGTCGGTGCCGGGGGCGTTGAAGGCAAATATGTCCTTGGTTATATCTAACAGGAATGACTGCAGGCGCCCCTCGTTCCACTGCGTAAATACCTGGCCGATAGCTGCGTTATCAAGGCCCAGGCCGGTTTTAAGCACACCGTAGGTTTCGGCTATCAGCTCCATCAGGCCGTATTCGATGCCGTTGTGCACCATTTTTACGAAGTGGCCCGCCGCCCCTGGGCCCATGTAGGCCACGCAGGGTGCCCCATCAACTTTGGCCGCGATGGCCTCAAACACCGGCTGCATCACTTTGTAGGCCTCGGCGTCGCCGCCGGGCATCATGCTGGGGCCAAAGCGGGCCCCTTCCTCGCCGCCGCTCACGCCCATGCCGAAGAAGTGCAGGTTTTTGGCCGATAGCTCCTTGGCGCGGCGCTCGGTGTCGGTAAAGTGCGAGTTGCCGCCATCGATAAGAATATCGCCGGGGCTCAGCAGCGGCGTCATCTCCGCAATCACGCTGTCGACAATAGCGCCCGCGGGCACCAGCATCATAATGGCGCGGGGCGTTTTGATGCTCTGCACAAATTCTTTGGAGTCCATAAAGCCCTTCACGGGCTTGCCCTGGCCTTCCTGGCCGAGCAGGTCTACCTGCTTTTGGTTTTTGTCGTAGCCAGCCACCGCAAAGCCGTGGTCGGCCATGTTCAGCAGCAGGTTGCGGCCCATCGTGCCGAGGCCAATCATGCCGAATGCGTAGTCCGTGGGGGTGTCGCTCATTGTGCGAAGGAATAGGAGTGAAAGCGCAAAGGAAAGCTATACGCACAAATAGCCGCCGGGCTGCCGGTGAGCGCCTGGTGAAGTCGCTCGTCAGCCGAAAATAGTCCGGTTAGCGTAAGCAAGATTCTCCCTTCCAGGTTTGAAAATGCCCGTTATAAAATGGATATTGGGCTGGCTGGCGCTGCCTCTGCTAGCCGCGCAATCGTTCACCCCGCCCGGCCTAGCTCAGGCGCTGCAAGCTAGCCGCTGGCAGCACCGACTGCTACTGATTGGCGCGCCCACGGCTAGCCAGACCGATTTCCAGCAGCAGAAAAAGCTGCTGGCTGCCAGCAAAAAGGGATTAGCCGAGCGCGATTTTCAGGTAATTGAGGTAGTCTACGACCAGCTTTCGCCCGCCGACCGCCAGTGCTGGACGCAGCAGCTAGCCCAGCCGCTGGCCGGCTTTCGGGTAGTGCTCATCGGCAAAGACGGCGGCGTGAAGCGCACTGAAAACCAGCCGCTAGCCCCGCCGACCTCTTCGGCACCGTCGATAAAATGCCCATTCGCCGCGCGGAGATGCAGGATGGGAGATAATTAACAGGCGATTTTTGTGGTAGTTATTATTCTTAAACTATCAATCCGTAAGCCGCCGGCTAGCCCACCAGCACGGCGTCGCTGGCCGCAATTTCTTCTAATATAGCGTATACCTGCTCCCCGTTCTCAGCATCTACCAAGCGGGTGCGCCACTGCTTGGCCCCTTCGAGCCCGCGGAAATAATGCGCGTAGTGCCGCCGCATCTCAAAAATACCAGCCTTCGGGCCTTTCCACTCCAGGCTTTTGTCGAAGTGCATGCGGCACATGGCAATGCGCTCTTCCAGCGTGGGCGGGGCCAGGTGCTGGCCCGTAGCCACGAAGTGCTTTACTTCCCGAAAAATCCACGGATAGCCGATGGCTGCCCGGCCTATCATCACGCCATCCACGCCGTAGCGGTTCTTGTAAGCGAGCGCTTTTTCGGGCGAATCAATATCGCCGTTGCCGAATATGGGGATTTTAATGCGCGGGTTGTTTTTGATTTTGGCGATAAGCCGCCAGTCGGCGTCGCCTTTGTAGAGCTGCACGCGGGTGCGGCCGTGCACGGTAAGTGCCTCAATGCCCACATCCTGCAGGCGCTCGGCTACTTCTTCTACGTTCAGCGTGTCGTTGTCCCAGCCCAGGCGGGTTTTTACGGTCACCGGCAGGTGGGTATTTTTAACCACGGCGGCGGTCATGGCTACCATCTTGGGAATGTCGCGCAGCAGCGCCGCGCCCGCGCCGCGCAGGGCCACCTGCTTCACCGGGCAGCCGTAGTTGATGTCAATCAAATCGGGCCCGGCCTCGGTGCTGATGGCCGCGCATTCGCCCATGGTGTCTACGTCGGAGCCAAAGAGCTGAATGCCAATGGGCCGCTCGTAGTCAAACACGTCGAGCTTCTGGCGGCTTTTGGCCGCCGCCCGAATCAGCCCTTCACTCGAAATAAACTCGGTGTACATGAGGTCGGCCCGTTGGCCTTGCACACGGCCCGGAACGGCGGGTCCGATACGTCTTCCATCGGCGCAAGCAGCAGCGGGAAGTCGGGAAGCTGAATAGTGCGAATCGTAACCACGGAAATAGGCGGGCTTTAAGTAAAAGAACGTCACGCAGCAGTAGGCATAGCACCACGGACGAATATTTATTGCGCAAATTTACACCCCCTTGAACACCTCTGGCTTTATGAAAGGTTTGTCGCCCCGCTCCGTACACCCCGCCGTGCAACTTCTGATGCTGCTGGGCCTGGCCGTGGCGGGGCTGTGCCTGGCCAGCCTGCTGGCTCTGCTGCTGGCCAATGCGCTCTACGGCGTGTCGATGCTGCAGTTTGGGGCGCTGGCTGCCGCGCCCGAGCGTGCCCCGCACGGCTGGGAGGTGCTGATGCTTTACCAGGGCCTGTCGCTGGCGGGGTGGGGGCTGGGGCGGCAGTGCTGCCGCTGCTAGTGGGCAGTCTGTCGGTAGCTACTACGCGCCGCGCCGGCTGGGGGCGGCCTGGTGGCCGGCAGCGGCCGGGCTGGTTATCATCTGTTCGGTGCCCTTTCTATCGGCCCTGGTGGCCTGGAATGCCGGGGCGCACTTCCCGCCGGCGCTGCACGGCTTTGAGCTGTGGGCGCGCGATAAAGAAGACCAGGCCGCCGGCCTCACCAAGTTTCTGACCGACTTTCACACGCCCGCCCGGCTGCTGGTGGGCCTTATTGTTATTGCCATTGTGCCGGCCGTGGCCGAAGAGTTGGTTTTTCGGGGCGGCGTGCAGCGCTGTCTGGTGCGGTGGTTCGGCTCAAGGCACGTGGGCGTGTGGCTGGCGGCGGCCATTTTCTCGGCCATTCATATGCAGTTTTTCGGCTTCGTTCCGCGCTTTGTGCTGGGCCTGCTCTTAGGGTATCTCTACGAATGGAGCGGCAATATCGTCGTATCGATGGCTGCACACTTCACGCAGAATGCCTTGCAGCTGGTATTGCTCTATTTGTTTCAAAACAAGCTGCTGCCCGCTTCTTTTGACCCCGACGCCAATATCGCGGTGCCCTGGCCGGCCGTTATACTCTCGGCCGCGCTCACGGCGGGGCTGCTCTACTGGCTGCATCAGCGCTGGTCGGCCAGCCAGCCAGCCCCTGCGTTTGACCCCGTACTGCCCAGCGAGCGCGTGTCCCGCTAGCTTCTTTGCGCCTTAATCTTTGCCGATTTGAATCCAGCTACTACCTCGCCCGCCCCGAACCAGCCGAGCCCAAAGGCCCCAGCAACCTGCGCCTGCGCGTTATCTGGGGCGCGCTGGCGGCGGCGCTGCTCATCGGCTGCACGTTTGGCGGGCCCGTCTCCTTTGCGCTGTTTTTTGCAGCAGTACAGGCCGTGATACTGAAGGAGTTTTACCGGATAATGCGGGCCAGCGGGCATCGGCCGGCCAGCTGGGCGGGAGGGATTGTCGGAGTATTGATTTTCGCAGTCATCAATTTTCTTGTCGGCTGGACTGTATATGGGGGGCTATTTCATTTACCCATCAATAGTACCCTTTCTCCTCCTTTGTCAGCCTTTCCGCAGGCTACGCCTGGGTCATTGAGGTTATTCGACCTTGTAATGCTGCTATCAAGCATTCCCTCTGGATTGGGGCGGCTATTCTACTATTGGTAGTGTTAATAATAAGAGAAATCGTATTATGGCCGAATCATGGTCAGCCTTTCTCAAATATTGGGGCTACGCTTACTGGCTTACTTTATGTGAGCCTGCCGATGGCTTTACTGAGCGTTATAGCCTACGGCTCGGGCCATTTTGAGCCCGGCCGCGTCTTCTGCCTCATCTTCTTCGTGTGGGCGGCCGATACTGGCGCCTACTTCGCGGGCAAAAACTTTGGCAAGCACAAGCTGGCGCCCAGCATCTCGCCCGGCAAAACCTGGGAAGGCTGGGCCGGCGGCGCGGCGCTTACGCTCGTCACGGGCTGGGCGGCCGGCTATTTCCTGCCCGATATTCCGCTGAGCCACCGCCTGGTAGCCGCCGGCGTAGTGGCCGTATTCGGCCCGCTCGGCGACCTGGCCGAGTCGATGCTCAAGCGCAGCGCGGGCGTAAAGGATTCGGGCACCTTTCTGCCCGGCCACGGGGGCTGCTCGACCGCTTCGATGCTTTTTTGCTGGTGCTGCCGGTGCTGGCCCTACTGCAAGCACTCTTGGGTAGTTAGTCGGTAATAGGGTAGTAGGCAGCGGGAAATGCAGTTCTGCTTTGTCAGGCAGTAGCACGTGCTTCCTACTATCCTACCACTCATTCCCAATAGGCGTACCTTTGCGGCGCGTTTTCGTAAGCGTATCTGTCCTCCATCATCCCACCCACCCCTCACTTTTTATCCTCTCACATGGCAGCCACCACTGTGTACAAAGAGCCGGCCCCACGGGTCGACACCGAAAATCCGCTTGAGTCCATGATGTCGCGCTTTAATATCGCGGCCGAAATATTAGGACTTGACGATACTACTTATGAAGTACTGAAGGCACCCGATAAGCAGGTTATCGTGCACATGCCCGTATCGATGGACGATGGCAAGGTGCGCGTATTTGAAGGCTACCGCGTGGTGCACAACACCATACTGGGCCCCAGCAAGGGCGGCATTCGCTATGATATGCACGTGCACCTCGACGAGGTGAAAGCGCTCGCCGCCTGGATGACCTGGAAGTGCGCCGTGGTCGATATTCCCTACGGTGGGGCGAAGGGTGGCATAATCTGCGACCCTACTACCATGAGCGTGGGCGAGATTGAGCGCCTGACCCGTGCCTACACCGTGGCTATGAAGGACGTATTCGGCCCCGACCGCGACATTCCGGCCCCGATATGGGCACCGGCCCCGCGAGATGGCCTGGATTATGGACGAATTTTCCAAGACCGTGGGCTCGACTGCCTCGGCTGTCGTGACGGGCAAGCCCCTGGTAATGGGCGGCTCGCTGGGCCGCACCGAGGCTACCGGCCGCGGCGTAATGGTATCGACGCTGGCCGCGCTCAACAAGCTGGGCATGAAGCCTGAGGAAACTTCGGTAGCCGTGCAGGGCTTCGGCAACGTAGGCTCGTGGGCCGCCAAGCTGTTGTTTGATAAAGGGTTGAAAGTGAAAGGGGTCTCGGATATTTCGGGTGCTTACTGGAACGACAACGGTATCAACATCGACGAGGCTATTGCCTACAAAAATGCCCACAGCGGTCGCCTGGAAGGCTTTGAGGGCGCTGACCCCATGGACCCCACCAAGCTGCTGACCTCAGCAGTAGACGTTATCGTGCCAGCCGCCGTGGAGGATGTGATTACCGAGCACAATGCCCCTTTTATCCAGGCTAAGCTCATTGTGGAAGGTGCCAACGGCCCTACCTCTGCCTCGGCCGACCCCATTATTAATGAGAAGGGCATCATGGTAGTGCCCGACATTCTGGCCAACTCGGGTGGCGTAACCGTAAGCTACTTTGAGTGGGTGCAGAACAAGCAGGGCTTCAAGTGGAGCCTCGATATGGTAACCGAGCGCGCCGACCGCATCATGACGGAAGCTTTTGAGAAAGTGTACGTTACCAGCCAGAAATACAGCGTTCCGATGCGTATTGCGGCCTACGTAGTAGCCATCGATAAGGTAGCCCAAACCTATAAGTACCGCGGTGGCTACTAAGACCACTGATTAGCACGAATTTTCACGAATTTCACGGATTCTGTGGATGATTATCGGCTGGCTCTTTCTACTAGGGGAGCTAGCCGATAATTACTTAGTAGAAGAGAGCGTTAACAACTGGTGCCGTTAATTTACGTGTTAATTGAGTGAAGTATCGGGCGGTCAATCGTCCACAAAATCCGTGAAATCCGCTAAAATTCGTGCTACTCAGTGATTAAGATACACAAAGAAGGCCGCCGCATCTTGTTCGTGACGCTACTCGTGCTGCTGGCCCTCAACCTGCTGCTAAGCCGCTACAACGGCCCCAACGTGGTGTTCAATCGCATTTTTGCGGGTGCCTCGGTGGTAGCTTTTCTGATGCTGCTGCAGTTCTTCCGCTCGCCTTTTCGGCGCTTGCTCACGCACGAGGACCTGCTGCTGGCCCCGGCCGACGGCAAAGTAGTAGTGATTGAGGAAGTGATTGAAACCGAGTATTTTGAGGATGCCCGCCGGCAAATCAGCGTGTTTATGTCGCCTATCAATGTGCACATTACCCGCAATCCGGTGTCGGGTATCGTCAGGTATTTTAAGTATCATCCCGGCCAGTACCTGGTGGCCTGGCACCCCAAAAGCAGCACCCAGAACGAGCGCACCACGGTAGTAGTTGAGAGCGACGCCGGTCCACTGGTACTCTTCCGGCAGATTGCCGGCGCCATGGCCCGCCGCATTGTGTGGTACGTAAACGAAGGCGATGAAGTAAGCCAGGGCGAAGAGTTTGGCTTTATCAAGTTCGGCTCGCGGGTCGATATTTTTGTGCCCCTCAATGCCGAGATTAAAGTAGAGCTGGGCCAGAAAGTGAAGGGCGGTGAAACCGTGCTTTGTCAGCTTATAAGCTAACTACTGCAATCGTTTCAATAGTGAAAAGCCCGGCCGCATACGATTGCGGCCGGGCTTTTTACTATTGAAATGGAAACTGTGGGGCTTATTGTTGCTGCATTTGTTGCTTCATAAGCTGCGCGGCACCTGGAATGTGCTGGAGCAGCAGCCCCAGCGCCAGCATAACGCTGAAGCAGATGAGCAGCGGCAGCAGCCACCCGCGCGGCTTAAACTGATACGTACCCACGTAGCGCGGCCAAAACCAGAGGATGTAAGCCAGAATAGCCGGCAGATTCAATAACGGCACTAATAAGGGATTAATAGTATATTTTTGCATAAAAATATTTACTATTACCGCTTCTCCAATCAGATACGCCAGCACGAATGCAACTAATCCCCAGATGGCCTTGGTGCGCTTCAGGCGGCTAAAGTTCATCGCCAGCAGCACCGCTCCCGCAATAATAGTATTGAAGAGCACCGAAAAAAGGACAATTACGCCCGGCGTATACAGCACGGGCTGCTCTTCGGCGGGTAGCTCGATGCTTTCGGCACGGCTGAGCCTGGCTGCTTCGGCTGCGGCGGCCTGGGCCTGGGCCGCGACCTCCAGCTGCGGCCGTAGCGTCGTTTCCTCGGGGGCGGGCTGGCCGCGTCGCCGCAGCTCGTCGAAGGCGGCCAGCACGGCGTCTTCGCGGTACTGGGCGTAGCCAGTCACGTACTCGCGGAGCGCTGCATCGGACTTAAGGGCCATCTTGGCCGCGTAATCTTCCATAATAAGGGAGTGCGCAATGAGCAGCGCACAGTGCGCTGCTGCCGGTTAATCAGCGACTGCTCACTGTTCACTACTGATTGTAAAACTCAGAAATAGCTGCGCCTGCCCGGCGCACATCTTCAAACGAATTATAAAGCGGTACGGGTGCAAGGCGAATGACGTTGGGCTCGCGCCAGTCGGCGATAATGCCGCGCGCGGCCAGAAAGTTGAACAAGTCGCGCCCGCGCTCGTGCACCAGCAGCGAGAGCTGGCAGCCGCGCTGCGCCGGGTCGGCTGGGGTAATAATTTCGAGCCGGGACTTCGGTAGGCCCAGCTGGTTGATAAGAAATTCGAGGTAGCCGGTCAGCTTTTTGCTCTTGGCGCGCAGCACGGCTATGCCGCCGGCGCGGTCAAAAATCTCCAGGTTGGCCCGGTGCACGGCCATAGGCAATACCTGCCCGCACGAGAGCTGCCAGCCCGACGCCCCCGGCGAAGGCCGAAAGCCCGGCTTCATCTGGAAGCGCTCTTTCGGGTCCTGGCCCCACCAGCCGGCCAGCCGCAGCAGGTCGGGCTGATGCGCAAAGCGCTCATTAATAAATACTCCTGAGGTGCCGCCCGGCCCCGAATTCAGGTACTTATAGGTACACCAGCAGGCAAAATCCACGTCCCAGTCGTGCAGCTTCAGCTCTACGTTGCCAGCTGCGTGCGCCAGGTCGAAGCCCACGGTGGCCCCCACCGCGTGGCCCGCCCGCGTAATGGCCGCCATATCAAATACCTGCCCCGTGTAGTAGTTGATACCGCCAAAAATGACCGTCGCCAGCGAGTCGCCCAGTTCGGCGATTTTGGCCTCGATATCTTCGGTCCGCAATAAGTGCTCGCCTGGGCGCGGAAGCATCTCTACAATGGCCTCGGCCGGGTCGAGGCCGTGCAGGCGTGCCTGGCTTTCGAGCGCGTACTGGTCGGAGGGAAACGCGCCGCCTTCCATCAGTACCTTATAGCGCGTGGCAGTGGGCCGGTAAAACGACACGAGCAGCAGGTGCAGGTTCACTGTGAGCGTGTTCATTATTACCACTTCCAGCGGGTGGCCGCCCACCAGGCGGGCCGCGCCGTCGGTCAGGTTTTCGTGGTAATACATCCACGGCGACTCGCCCTGAAAATGGCCTTCGACGGCCCGCGTCTCCCACGAGTTAAACTCGGCCTCCACGGCGGCGCGGGCGGCGCGGGGCAGCAGGCCCAGCGAGTTGCCGCAGAAGTAGGCAGTGGGCTGGCCATCCGGACCGGGCGGAATGTGAAATTCCTGCCGGAAGGCAGCCAGAGAGTCGGCCGCATCCTGGGCGGCGGCAAAGGTGGGCGAAAGGTCGTAGGTCATGCGGGGTGGGAAGTAGCGCGGACTCTGTAAGTCCGCGCAAGTAGTTCAATGCGCGGACTCGCAGAGTCCGCGCTACGCTTACATTTTCTCGAAAACCATGGCGATGCCCTGGCCTACTCCCACGCACATGGCAGCGAGGCCGTAGCGAACGCCCTCGCGGCGCTGCATCTCGTGCACCAGCGTAGCCACAATGCGGGCCCCGCTCGAGCCCAGTGGGTGGCCAATGGCGATGGAGCCGCCGTTTACGTTCACCTTGCTCACATCGGCTCCCAACTCCCGGATAACGGCCAGGCTCTGGGAGGCAAAGGCCTCGTTCAGCTCCAGCAAATCCATGTCGGCCAGGGTGAGGCCCGCACGGTCCAGCGCCTTGCGGATAGCCGGCACCGGCCCCATGCCCATAATGGCCGGGTCGACGCCCGCCACGGCCGAGGATATTATCCTGGCCAGCGGCTTGAGGTTGTAGCGCGCCAGGGCATCGTCGCTCACCAGCAGCGCGGCGGCGGCCCCGTCGTTGATGCCCGCCGAGTTGCCCGCCGTTACGGTGCCACCGTCGAGCTTGAAGGCCGGCTTAAGGGTAGCCAGCTTTTCAAGGCTCGAAATACGGGGCTGCTCGTCGGTGTCAAACAGGGCCGTATCGCCTTTGGGCTGCGGCAGAAACACCGGCACCAGCTCCTTACGGAAGCGGCCTTTTTCGGCGGCCCGGTGGTACTTGCGCTGGCTCTCAAACGCGAACGCATCCTGCTCCTCGCGGCTAATGTTGTACTGGGCGGCCACGTTTTCGGCCGTTTCGCCCATCGTGTAGGGGTAGTGCTCCTTGGCCAAGCGCGGGTTCACGAAGCGCCAGCCCAGCGTGGTATCGTGGGCGGTGAAATCGCGGGCAAAAGCCGTGGCCGACTTCGCCATCACGAAGGGCGCCCGGGTCATGCTCTCCGAGCCCCGGCCAGGTACACGTCGCCTTCGCCTACTTTAATGGCGCGGGCCGCATCCATAATACTTTGCAAGCCGCTGGCACAGAGGCGGTTTACGGTATTGCCCGGCACAGTGACGGGCAAGCCGGCCAGCAGGGCAGCCATGCGGGCCACGTTGCGGTTGTCTTCGCCGGCCTGGTTGGCGGCCCCCATTATCACGTCTTCTACGGCGTTTTTGTCGAGGCTGGGGTTGCGGCGCAGCAGCTCACGCAGTACGAGGGCGGCCAGGTCATCGGGGCGGACGCTGCTGAGCGCGCCGCCAAACTTTCCAATCGGGGTGCGCACAGCATCCACGATATACGCATTGGGCATTCCAGAGTATCGTTGGGGCGAAGCGAGTCCGCCGGTTGAGGGCTAATTTTGGCCTGGCAACGCGCACCGGCGCGGGCCTTTTCCACAACCGCAAAGATGATACAAAGAATTCAAAGCGTTTTTCTGTTGCTGCTGGCTTTAGCCATGCTGAGCCTGCTCGCCCTGCCCCTCTGGCACAAAGTAGATGCCCTCACGCATCAGGAACTAACCCTGACGGCCTTTGGCTTTACGCCGACCAACATGCTCCGCCCCGCCACAAATGCGCCGGTCTGGGTAATTGGCGTGCTGGCCCTGGCCTCGGCGGCGGTGGCCATGTACGAAATTTTCCAGTTCCGCACCCGGTTTACCCAGCTCAAGCTGGGTATGCTCAACCTGCTGCTTATTATGGCCACCTTCGGGGCCGCGTTTTATTTTTCCAATCAGGGCGAAACGTTTCTCAACCCCAAGCTCGAAGGCCAGTTTCAGCCGGCCTTTTACCTGCCCACGCTGGCGCTGCTGCTGAACCTGCTCGCCAACCGCTTTATCCGGCGCGATGAGCAGTTGGTGCGCAACAGCTACGACCGGTTAAGATAGTTTATTTTGTATATAACAAAGCCCCGGTTGCCAGTCTGGCAGCCGGGGCTTTTGCGTGGTGTTTGAAGGTCGGAAAGGTAGTTAATCCTGCGGCAGGCCCACTGCCTGCTTCAGCGTGCGGATGCTCGATTTGAATTGCAGCGCGCTGTACACGTGGCTGAAATTCTGAGGGTCGCTGAGGTGCGAGTAGCCAAAGCGCGCCAGCTCAATGCGCGACTCATCGTGGACAAAGGTTCTGACCAGCTCGGCCAGCTCATCGGCGCTGAGGCTGCTTTGGTCCAGGGCCTGGGTAGCGGTGCGTAGGCGCTCC
Organism: Hymenobacter sp. BRD67; assembly: GCF_013256425.1. GTDB lineage: Bacteria > Bacteroidota > Bacteroidia > Cytophagales > Hymenobacteraceae > Hymenobacter. The sequence continues at coordinate 3,574,076 of NZ_CP053904.1, read as the reverse complement.
TCATCGGTGGCACGCTGGCGCAGGTCCTGGCTGAGGCCTTCTACGTCGGCCGGGGCCAGGGGCTGCAGGTTGGCTACGCTGTTGGGGGCCGAGTTTGGGTCGTAGCCGCCGTTGGCGGTTGTGTCGGGGTAGCTGCCGGCCGGTGCGTTGTTATAATCGCCGGAATTGCTCTGCGGCTGCCCGTTGCCGGGGTAAGCGGGAGCCGGAGCAGGTGCCGGGTAGGACTGAGGCTGCTGGCCGGGGTAAGTCGGGTTAGGCACCGGTGCCGGGTAGGGCTGGGGCTGCCCATTGCCAGGATAAGCCCCGCGTGGGTCATAGCCGCCGTTATTGTAGCCGCCCTGGGCAGGAGGAGGAGTCTGGCCTGGGCCGTAATAGCCGCCCTGTGGGCCGTTGTAACTGCCCTGGCCATTGCCATACGGAGCAGCGCCCTGGTCATAATAGCCTCCTTGCCCGTAGGCCGGGCTGCCAATCGGCAACACGCCAACCTGCCGCAGCTGTGGCCCATACGGGCGCACTAGCAGCACGTAGTCGGTTTCCAGGCCGGGCTGCAGCCACACCGTAGTGCGAAAGCGCATAGGCGGGCCGTAGCCGGTGGGTACACTAAACTCAGCCCAGTGCCGGCCGGGTGCCAGCAGCGCTACCCGAACCTGGGGCGCTACCGGACGCGTCAGCAGCCGCCCATCCAGCACCAGGCTAAAGGGCTGGCCCTGCTCGGCCGTAATAGTCAGGTTGGCCTGCGGCGCGGCCAGCGCTGGGGATGCCGCAGGCCAGGTAAGGAGCAGCGTGGCAGCCAACTTAAAGAGCGTTTTCATAAATGGCTAAACCAGGAAGCGGTAAAAATCCTTGCAGCTTCGGGCAGCTAAATTCAAACCCCGTGCCAACAAAAAAGCCTTCGCTGAGCAAAGGCTTTTTGGGAGAACATTAATTATTTAATATATAATAAATAATTAATATAATGAGCAAAGCTGGTTGGGCCATTCTTATTTGTCAATCCGCGTTACTTTAAACTCGGTACGACGGTTGCGCTGGTAGTCGGCCTCGGTCTTGGCATCTTTCACGATAGGCCGGGTTTCGCCGTAGCCTTTGGCCGTGATGCGGCTCTTGTCGATGCCCTTGCTGATAATGTACGCCACTGCTGCCTCGGCCCGCTGCTGACTGAGCTTGAGGTTGTAGGCATCTTTGCCGCGCTGGTCGGTGTGCGAGCTCAACTCGATATTAATCTTGGGGTTATCCTGCAAGGTTTGCACCAGCGTATCGAGGCGGATAGCCGCGTCGGGGCGGATGTTAAACTTGTTGTAGTCGTAAAAAATGTCCTTGATTTCGATGGCCCGGTTCACAACAATTTTACTGAGCGTGAGCGTCACGGGCAGCTTGATATCGTTCTGGGGCTGAGTCAGTGCCTCCGGGTTAGGGTAGCGCCCGACGGTGCTCAGGCTGGCCCGGGCCGTAAAGTCGCCGTTGCGGTCAGCAAATAAGCCGTAGGTCTGAGCCGAGTCGAGCTTGGTCGTGAATTTGCCATCGGGGCCGGTGAGCACGTCGCGCTTCTGGCCGGTGCCGCTGGTGATGGTTACCGTTTCATTGGCTACGGGGGTGGTTGTGCCGGTTTTGGCATCGCGTTCCACTACCGTGCCGTCGGCAAAGAACGTAACGATTTTGCGCGGCTTCTTTTTAAACGAGTACAAGTCATCCGAGCCTTTGCCGCCCTCCCGGTTGGAGGAAAAAATGCCCACGCCAGGCGCCGTGAAATAAGGCGCAAAATCGTCGGCCGGGCTGTTGATGCCGGGTCCCAGGTTTACGGGCTTACCACCTTTCACCTGGAAAATATCGAGCTTGCCGTAGCCAGGCCAGCCATCAGACGAAAAGTAGAGCGTGCCATCGGGCGCTACGCCGGGGAAGTTGTCGTTGCCCACCGAGTTGATGGCCTCACCCAGGTTTTCGGCGGGCGAGAAGCGGCCATTGGGGCCCAGCGTGGCTTTGTACAGGTCGTTGCCGCCCTGCCCGCCCTTACGCCCCGAGGCAAAGTAGAGCGTGGTACCATCGGGGGCAAAAGCCGGGGCAAAGTCGTCGGCCGTGCGGTCGTTGATATTAGCCAGAATGGGCGTCGTCCAGGCTCCGTCGCGGTAATAGGAAATCCACAAATCGACGCTGCGGTAGCCTTTTTTCGAGCCATCATTTGAGCGGGCAAACACCATCGTCTTGCCATCGGGCGTGTAGGTGGCGCTGGCTTGCAGCTCTTTATCGTTATTGAAAATGGGCTCCAGCTTGCGCGGCGTACCGCCGGTCAAGGCCGTGGGGTCGTCAAATTTCTGGGCATAGAGCGCCGTGTAGCGCTCGCCATTGCCAGGATAAGGCTTGCCGTCGCGGCCCGAAGCAAATACCAGCTCGCCGCTCGGCATGCGCGAAGCGGAAAAATCGGAGCTGGGCGAGTTCAGGGCCTCTACGGGAGATACTTCGTAACCAGCCGCCGCGCCGGCCAGCGCCTTGCTGGCCAAGGCATTGCGTGCTTCGGCTTCGGCGCGGGCAGCCAAAGTGTGGTTGGTGCCGTTTTGGGCGTAGGTGGTAAAGCGGGCGGCTGCCTCGTCGAACTTACCATTGGCTTTCAGGGCTTCGGCGTAGCGGTAGCCGAGGTCGGCGTTGCGCGAGTTGCCATCGAGCGCCGCTTTGTAATAGGGCTCGGCCTGGTCGAGGCGATTGGAAAGCCGGTAAGATTCGCCCAGGCGGAAATTGGCCGTAGCTGCGCCCTTACCCTTTGCCGCGTCGGCTTTGTAAAGCGGAATGGCCGCCTCATACTCGCCGCGCTGAAAGCGTTTATCGGCTTTACTTAGCTTGCCCGAGCTGGCACAGCCGCTCAGCGCCACAGCCGGGCCGGCCGCCCCGATAAGCAGTAATTTTCTGAGGGACGAAAAGCGAATTGAGAGAGCCATGCAGCCAGGAAATGCAAGTCGGGGTTTGATAGGCAATAATACAACTGTTTGGGCCAGCCCCGCCCGATGCTACCCGGCAAAATAGCTGGCTAGCCAGGTTTGACCGGCCGGGGCGGGCCAGTGGTCGTCTAATTCCTGTTTAGTACTCAACGTGTTGTTGAAATACAAGGTCTCAGGAGTTAGCTGACCAGCTGCAATGGCTTCGCGTAGCTCGCTGCGGGTAAGCAGCCGCAGCCCGGCTTCGTCAAGAAAGGCCATGCGCGACTTTTCCAACAAGCTTAGCCCCAGCTCTTGTTCCAGGGCCTGCACAAATCGCACCGATGCATCGATAGAGCACCCGCTGGCCCCGGCCACTGCTTCGTCGAGGCCAATCACCAGAAACTGCCGGTGCAGAAACTGCGCCGAAGCAGCCAGTTCCCGGCCATGGCTCGTCCACTCCTCGGCAAAGGCGGCCAGCCGGGGCAGCAGCCGCACCAGCTCTTCTTCGGTGAGGGGCGGCTGGCCTGGTAAATCCACACGCGGGCATGCGGGGGCAGGTGGTCAAAGGCAACGTACATAGCACCACTGAGTAGTACGGATTTTAGCGGATTGCACAGATTTTGTAGGTGCTGTGAAGCCGTAAATTCCGTTGGTTGTAACGAATAGAAGAGCGCAAAAGCAAGCAGGCGAGCCAACGCGCACCCACGGCAAAATTCGGGGTATCGGTTCAGCAGAGCTGGCTTGCCCCAGGCAAACAAAAGAGCACCGACTACAAAATCCGTGCAATCCGCTAAAATCCGGGCTAATCAGTGGTCTTAGGCGTTAATGCCTTCGGCGCTGGCTACCAGCTCGGCCAGGTCAAACACCTGCACGATACCCTCCTGTTCCTTGTTTTTCACGCCGTCGCTCATCATGGTCATGCAGAAAGGGCAGCCCACGGCAATGATACTGCCCTGCAGTGGGTGCTGGCCGGGCGCGGGGCGCTCGGTTTCGACGCCGCGCAGGTTATCCAGGGCCGCCGCTGCGCCGCCCAGCGTGGCCAACGCCTCCTCGGTGCGCTCGATGTTGATATCTTTTTTGCCGGGCTCGGGCTCCTTCCACATCTGGGCGCCGCCGGCGCCGCAGCACAGGCCGTTGGCACGGCTGCGCTTCATCTCCACCAGGTCGGCATCGAGGGCAGCGAGCACGTCGCGCGGGGCTTCGTAAATGTTGTTGGCCCGGCCCAGGTAGCATGAGTCGTGGAACGTGATGCGTCGGCCCTTAAAGCTTTCGCCACCCTTCACCGCTACTTTACCCTCATTGATAAGCTGTTGCAGGTAGGTGCTGTGGTGAATTACCTCGTACTCACCACCCAGCGCCGGATACTCGTTTTTGATGGTATTGAAGCAGTGCGGGCAGGCAGTCACGATTTTCTTAATGCCGTAGCCGTTCATCGTCGTGATGTTTTGCATGGCCTGCATCTGAAACAAAAACTCGTTGCCGGCCCGCTTGGCCGGGTCACCGGTGCAGCTCTCTTCGAGGCCCAGCACGGCGTAGTTGGTGCCGACGTGCTCCAGAATGCGGGCAAAGGCCCGGGTCACGCGCTTGTACCGGTCGTCGAACGCGCCTGCGCAGCCCACCCAGAATAGAATTTCGGGCGACTTGCCTTCGGCGGCCAGGTCGGCTACGGTGGGCACGGTAAGCTGGCGCTTGGCGGGGGCAGCAGGGGAGGAAGTAGGCGTCATATTTTTTTTGCTAAATACTCACAATCACTAACAACGAGGGCTCAATCAAGCGAAATCACCGGGATGCTCCAAGCGGTCGAGACGACGATTCGTATCGCGCTGCATCCGGGCCACGGAGTCCAGAATACCCATAATATCTTCAAGCTCGCGCTGATGCTGGTTGAGCGCCAGCGTATGCAAAGTCTGCTGGTGCGCCACCTGGTTTGCTGCCACTGTGTCAAGTTTATTTTCTACGTTGCCCAGTCGGTTCTCCACGTTGCCCAGCCGATTATTCATCTCCGCTAAGGTTTCATGAGTCTGGTCTGGTTTACGCAGCAGTTCGGCCAGCAATCCCAAAATTTGGTCTTCGCCTTTCATAAAAAGATAAGCTAGTCGGTGCGTACTAATTTATGTCGTCACCTTCTCCGCCACGTACAGCTCATCGGCCCAGTTGAGGCGGTCGGAAGGCGAGAAGGCCCAGGGCGCACCGTTGTTTTCGATGTTGGAGAACATGACGTTGAGCGAGTTGGGTGCGGCCGACTCTTCCAGCACCAGGAAGCGGCGCATCTCGATGATACTTTCCAAAGGGTTGATGTTCACCGGGCAGCTCTCGACGCAGGCGTTGCAGGTGGTGCAGGCCCACAGCTCCTCGGGCGTTACTTTGCCGCGCAGCAGCGTGGCGTTGGCCAGGTCCGTGATGGGCTCGTGCCTGGCTTCGGGGCCGTACACGTTGGGGTGGAAGATGAGCGGCGAGTTGTATTTCTCCTCCACCCGGTCGCGGGTGTCCATGATGATTTTGCGCGGCGAGAGCAGCTTGCCCGTCAGGTTGGCCGGGCACACCGAGGTACAGCGGCCGCACTCGGTGCACGAGTACGCGTTCAGCAGCGAAGTCCAGGGCAGGTCTTCCACGTCTTTGGCCCCGAAGGGCGTGGGCGCCAGGGCCGAGCCGTCGGGGTTGGTAGCCGGGGCCGGCACTACGTAGCTCGGGTCCATCATAGCCTTCACCTCGTGGGTAATGCTGTCTACGTTGGAAAACTGCCCCTGCGGTACCAGGCGCGAGTACCACACGTTCGGGAAGGCCAGCAGGATGTGGAAGTGCTTGGAGCTTGGGAGGTAATTGAGAAACAACAGGATGCCCGTGATGTGAATCCACCAGCCGGCGCGCTCCAGCACTTCGAGCGTGTCCACGCTGGTAGCCGGAAGCAGGTTGGCCAGAAAGTGACTGACCGGGAACGCGCCCGGCAGGGCCTTGCCTTCGAGCTGGTGCAGCCGAATGTCGGCCGAGTTCATGAAGAACAGCGCCGCCATCAGCGCTACTTCTATATAGAGAATAATATTGGCATCGAGCTTGGGCCACATGCGCAGCTCTACGCCGGTAAACCGCTGCACCGGCGGGCGGTGGTTGCGCCGCCACCAAAACGCCGCGACCGCCACAATAACCAGCGCGGCCAGTGTTTCATTCACGGCCATCAGGGCGCTGTACACCGGCCCCAGAAAGCTCAGGAAGCGGTGCGTGCCAAACAGGCCATCGATAATAATCTCAATTACCTCGATATTGATGACGATAAAACCCACGTACACCACCAGGTGCAGCACTGCGGGCGTAACGCGCTTAAACATCTTCTGCTGGCCAAAAGCCACCAGCAGGGTTTTGTTGAGGCGCTCGCCGAAGTGGCCGCTCATATCGCGGTCGCGGCCCACAAGGATGTTAGCCCGAATTTTGCGGACCTGCCAGGCAAACAGGCCGAAGGCTGCCAGCAACAGCAGCGCGAAAAGAATGGGTTGCAGCATAGACGGTAAAGGTAAGCGGCAGGGTGGGATAGGGCCGCAATTTAGTAGGCATGACGACTACTTTAGGTGCGCCTTGCTCACGTTCCTGAAATTTTTTTGCCCAGATTCTTGCACGGTAACCCGGTTTTCGTACCTTTGCGCTCCCAAGCCGCTAACCCGGCTTCGGAAAACCCGGCAACATAGCTCAGTTGGTAGAGCACAGCACTGAAAATGCTGGTGTCGTTGGTTCGATTCCAACTGTTGCCACAAAAAAAGCCTTCTGCACCAGTGCAGGAGGCTTTTTTTCGTTCCAAGAAATGAGGCGCTCGGTTTCTTAGCTTACTGTAGTTAAGTGGGCCTTGCCTAAATCTTCACAAACTCGACGCGGCGATTCTGGGCCTTGGCTGCGGCGGTATTGCTGGGGTCGAGCGGCTTGGTTTCTCCCAAGCCCTTGGCGGTGAGGCGGTCAGCCGAGATGCCTGCTTTGAGCAGGGCAGCCCGAACTGCCTCGGCCCGTGCCTGCGACAGTTTTAGGTTGGCCGCGGCATCACCATCCGAGTCGGTGTGGCCTTCTATGCTGAAGCGAAGTGCCGGTTGGCTTTGCAGTAGGCTGGCCAGCTGGGTGAGAGCAGGCTGCGAACTCGGCTTGATAACCGCCTGGCCAGGGTCAAATAAAATATCGTGGCTTACAATGCGGCCATCGGTCATGAGGCGGGCATACAGGTCTTTACCACCCTCGGCCAGCCGCACATTGCGCACCAGCAGCGGCTTGGTATCGCCGTAGATGGGCCGGGCCCCGATGGTAAGGCCCGTCGGCTTGCCGTGCACATCGGGCACGTTCAGCAGGCGGCTCTGGTCGAGGTAGCCTTTGAGGCTGCGCTGGTTGAAAGCCAGGGCAACGTGATGCCAGCTGCCGGCCGGCACCGTTTCGGTCAGGGTTTCCTGTCCCAGGTTTTTATCGGGCATTGTAATGCCTTTTTCCGTGATTTGCAGGTATCCCAGCTCGCCATTCACCTCCTGATGGTGCTTCCGCTCGTCCCACAGCCACACAAACATGCGTTGCGAAGGCAGTAGAAATACGTCCATCTCCAGCGTAAACGCCGCTGGCAGATAGTTGGCCTCCTTGATAAGCGGGCTGATATCGGCATTACGGGCAATGGCAATTGCTGGCTGCCCGCTCGCGCTCAGTACTTCGGCGCTGCCGTCGAGCAGCTCCCAGCGGGCCGGAAACTCGCCCAGCTGCTCACCAGCCAGCCGGTCTTCAAAAATGACCTTGCTGCCCGGCACAAAGTCGTAGCGGGAAGTCAGGTGCTCACCGCCGGCCGGGGCGGTGCTACCCGCCGCGTCGGTGGCGGCCGGGCTGCTTGCTGTGCCCTTGGCGGCCGAGGTAGCCGCGCTTTCGGTTTTGTCGAGGCCTTTGTTGATGGCCTGGTCGGTGCGCTGGCTAAGACGATTGTTTACCGCATTCTGCACGCGCGAGCCGATGTCGGGTAACCGGAACTGGGCGTGAGCGCCCGGCGCTGTGCCAAGCAACAGCAGTGCTAACGCAGGTTTATATAGGTTTTTCATGCTGTTTAGGGGCGTCGCCTGGGCTGCCGTTTGGATGGGAGTTTTTGAGAGAGAATGCAGACTGCTTAAAATGAAGGGGCTCAGTCTGACATATAAAGTAGGATGGAAAGCTGGGCCGATGTATGCCTTGCTGCCAGTGCAGTGCTCAGTGCAGGGGCACAAGCCAGTGACTTCGGCAAAGGTGGCTGGGTGCCGCTGGTGGTAGTTAGCAGGAATTTTACAAAAGCTAGCACTTTTGTAACAGAGTGTATAATATGCTCATAGTCAGGCGTGATTAATAAAAAAGCCCGATGCTATCGGGCTTATATCGGTAAATTAAATCTCGGCCAGCAGACGATGAAGGCTCATGCTTCTACTCTGTGAGGGCCGCCTGGCGGGCGGCATGTTCTGACGGCGGGTAGCCATACAGCTCCCGAAAGCACTTGGTAAAATAGGATAAATGCTGGAAGCCTACCTGGTAGCACACTTCGCCGACATTGCCGGCAGTGGCGGCCAGTAGCTGCGCTGCCCGGCGTAGGCGCACGGTGCGAATAAACTCGGTAGCGGGCTGGTCGGCCAGGGCTTTGAGCTTGCGATGCAGCTGCATACGGCTCAGGTGCAGCGCATCGGCAAGTTGGTCGACGCTAAAATTGGGGTCGGCCAGGTGCGCCTCTACCACCTCCAGCGCCCTGGTCAGAAAGTGCGCATCGACCGAAGTAATGGCGATATCGCGGGGCTGCAAAGTCATTTCCTGCCCAAAGCGCCGCCGCAGCAGCTGCCGCTGCTGAATAAGGTTGTGCACCCGCGCCCGCAGCTCGACCGGGCGGAAAGGCTTGGTGAGGTAGTCGTCGGCGCCCAGTTCCAGGCCGGCCAGCCGGCTTTCGTCGGCGGTGCGAGCCGTGAGCAGTACCACCGGAATATGGCTGGTTGCCTCATTGGCTTTTAGCTGCTCGCACAAGCCCAGGCCATCGAGCCCCGGCATCATCAGGTCGCTTACAACTAGGTCGGGGTTGTGGGCGTGGGCCGCCGCCAGGCCAGCCGGCCCATCGGAGGCAAGCAGCACGCGATAGTTGGCCGCCAGGCAGGTGCGCAGGTACTGACGCATGTCGGGGTGGTCTTCCACGATAAGCACCAAGGGCCGGCTCCCGGAAGTGTGGGCTGCCGCCCTGGCCGCCCGCTCGGTTGGGCCGGGCCGCTCGGCCAGGGCGGTAGTCGCGGGCACTTCGGCTGCCGTGGGCTCGGCCATTTGCTCGGGCGTTAAGTGAGCGCAGCCCAGCCGCAGCCGCACTTCAAAGGTAGTGCCCTGGCCCAGCGTGCTTTGGACGCATACCTGGCCGTGATGCAGCTGCACGAGCTCTTTGACCAACGCCAGGCCTACCCCCGAGCCACCGTGCGGGCGTGTAAGGGAGTCATCTGCCTGCTGAAACCGCTCGAAAATGCGGCCCAGGTGCTCGGGGGCAATGCCCGGCCCGGTATCCTGTACCTGAAGCACGGCCTCCTGGTCGTCGGCATAAAGCCGCACGCGCACCGTGCCGCTGGCCGGCGTAAATTTCAGGGCATTGCTGAGCAGATTACCCAGGATTTTTTCCAGCTGGTCGGGCTCTACCCAGGCTTCCACGGCGGGGCCATCGGCCTCAATGGTCAGGTTCAGGCCGCGGCTGGCGGCCAGCGAGCTAAAGGCCGCCGCGTGGATGCGCACGAAGCGGCGCAGGTCGGTGGGCACTGCCCGGAGCCGGAGCTGGCCTGCTTCGAGCCGGGCTACGTCGAGCAGCTGATTGACGAGCTGCAGCAGGCGCTGGGCCTGGTGGTGCATCAGCTCGTACTCGGCCGCCGCCGGATGGTCGGCGCGGGTATCGGTCACGAGCTGCTCGAGCGGGGCCAGAATAAGCGTAAGCGGCGTACGCAGCTCATGGCTGATGTTGGTGAAAAAGCGCGTCTTTAGCTCATCCAGGCTTTGCAGCTTATCGGTGGTTTGCAGGCTGGTTTGCAGCTCCTGGTAAGCGTGCTGCAGCTGCGCCGCATGGCGGGTCAGCTCGCGCGTGGCTTGCTCGCGCACGTCATCCTTTTCGCGCAGCGCCGCAATAGTAGCCTCCTGAGCCAGCTGCCGCTCGCGCCGGGCCACGTTGATGCGGTCGGCCAGCCCCAGCGAGAGCAGAATTACATCGAGGGCCGAGGTAACCCGAATACCGTATTCGGTGAAAAACGACACGGGCAGCAGCCGCAGCGTGCGCAGGTAAAACGCAATAACGGCGAGCAGCACCAGCGTCCAGCCGGCCATGTAATACCGCGCCGGCCGGTAGCCGGTCAGGGTGACGGCGATGCCGGCGGCCAGCAGCGCCGCACTCACGCCCAGCGCCACCAGGGGCGCCAGCCAGCCACCCCAGTCGTAGGGTATATATACGGCCAGCAGGGGCAGGGGCGTAAAGTAAGCGGCTGCCCGCAGCGCCCCATCGAGCCGCGGCGCAAGGCGCCCGGTTTCCAGAAAGGAGCGAACCGTGAGAATGCCGGTAAACAGCGTAGCCCCCAGCAGCAGGCCCTCCAGCAGGTCGATGTGCTGGCTGGTCAGAGCCGGCGCGGCTAGCACCGGAGCCAGCCACTGGCGAAGGTAGCCAGTGGCCTGCGCTTGTAAAAGCGCAAAGCTGCTGGCATACAGCACGTAGTAGAGGTAGGTGCGGTCGCGGATAGCCAGGAAAAGCAGTAGATTGTACACCACCAGTACCAGGAAGGTGCCAAAAAAAAGCGTTTCCCACACGTCTCCCTCCCGAAATAGCTGCAGCAGATGCGTGCGCTCGCAAAGCTGAAAGTTATATATACTGCCTGCTGAATGCAAGTAAAAGGTGCGCGGCTGCCCGCTGGGTAGCGTCAGGGCAATGTTGAACCGCCGGCCCGGTAGCGTGTGCAGCGCCGCCCAGGTGTAGTCGGGGTCGAGGTGCTGAGCCCGTATCACCCGGCCTCGCGCGTCTACCGTAAACAGGTCGAAGCTGGTCAGGAAAGCCCGCATGCTCAGTACCCATTGGGTGCGCGTGTTGAGCGCGTTGCCGAGCTGCCACCTTACCCAGTACGTGTGGCTGCCAGCAGTATTGGGAATAGACTCGGGGCTGCGCCGAAAGCGGCTGGCATAGGGCGCCGACAGCACCTGAGCCAGGCTCAACGGCGCGCCCGGCGGGTCGGGCAGCAGCTCCAGCAGCGGCGAAAGCTGATACGTCCGGGTCGTGTCGCGCAATAGCAGGGCGGGCGGGGCCGTCGTAACCGGCCCGCGCTGCGCTGCCAGGCACCGGGTGGCTGGCCATAGGCTCAGGAGAAGAAATAGCCAAAACCGCATACTTTGCCAGGTGAGCAGCACCAGATAAAAACGACCGCCGGTGGGCAGCGGCCACTCATTTACTGAGTGGCCGGAGCTAGCGGCAAGTTACAAATAACCAAGAATTTGGCCGCCACAATTCAGCTGGGAGGCGGCCAAATTCTGAGGCGTAATAGCCAGGAGCGGCCTACTTTACGTAGCTTGGCCATCATGGCCGAATTTGCTGCTCCCTTTTTCGACGATTTACGCGCAGCATACCCGCCCGACGAACTGCTGCGGGCAATGCTTGAGGTTTCGCTCACGGGCATGGCCCTTTACTCGCCCATTCGGGACGCCGACGGCGTCATCGTCGATTTTACCATTGACCTGCTAAACCCGGCGGCGCAGCGCATTCTGAGGCAGCCGGCGCGGCCGGGTGGCACCTACCTGCAGTACTATCCGCACACGCTGGAAACAGGGGTATTTGCCTTTCACCGTGATACGTTTGAGGCAGGTGGCCCGGCGCGTCTGGATGTCAACTACCAGGGCGACAGCCTGGACAACTATTTCCGGCTGTCGGCGTGCCGAGTAGGGCAGGGACTGCTCGTGAGCTTCACCGACACTGCCGACGAGTCGCGCTCGGCCGTAGAAGTGGCCCTGCGCAAGAGCCAGGTAAGCGAGCGGGCCGCCCGGGCCGAAGCCGAAAGCCAGCGCCAGCAGCTCTATAGCCTGTTGCAGCAGGCTCCCGTAGCTTTTGCGTACCTGGAAGGCCCGGAGTACATTATTACTCTGGCCAACCCCCTGGTTTGCCGGTTGTGGGACCGCCATCCCGAGGAGGTAATTGGCCTGCCGCTGCTAGTGGCACTGCCCGAGATTCAGGGCCAGGGGTTCGACCAGCTGCTGGCCGAGGTGCTGCGCACGGCGCAGCCTTTTTATGGAACCGAGGTGCCGGCGGTGCTGAAGCGCCAGGGGCAGCTCGAAACAGCCTACCTTAATTTTACTTACCAGCCCCAGCGCAGCGAAGACGGCACCGTGACGGGTATTGTGGTGGTGGCAATTGAGGTAACCGAACAAGTGCGGGCCCGTCAGCTGGTAGAAGAGCAGGCGCGCCAGACGAACCAGCTAAATGAAGAGCTGGCGGCTGCTAATGAAGAGCTGCAAGCGGCTAATGAGGAAATAAGGGCAAGTACCAACGAGCTGCTGGTTGCCCAGCGCGCGCTGCAGCACCTTAACGAAGCACTAGAGGCGCGTGTAGCCAAGCGCACACGTGCGCTGGTTGAGGCACTCGAAGAAACCCAGCGTCAGCGCGAGCAGGTGGCGGTTCAGGAAAATCGGCTTCAGCAAATACTGAGGCAGGTGCCGGCCGCCGTGGCTACCCTGGCCGGCCCTCAGCACCACTATACTTTTTTCAATACCAGCTTCCTGACCCTTACCGGGCACCGTCCACGCCTGGGAGCCGCCCTGGCCGAGGTAGTACCCGAGCTGCTTGAGCAAAGCATAGGTGGGCTGCTCGACCAGGTATATGCCAGCGGCAAGTCAGTATCGGATACAGAGCACCCTTTGTGGCTAAAAAACGCCGCCGAAGCTGAGCCCGAGCAGCGGTACGTTGACTTTAGCTTTCAGCCACTGCTCGACGCCCAGCAGCAGACCATTGGTGTTCTGATATTTATTGTCGATACGACCGATAAGGTACATAACCGCCAGCAGGCCCTGGCCGCCCAGGCCGAAGCTATGGCCGCCGCCGAGCGGCTGGCCGCGCAGCGCCAGGCATTTTACCACGTATTCGAGCAGACATCGGCCCTGGTTTTTATTGCACGGGGTCTGCAGCACTTCATCGAGTACGTCAATCCTGCCTATCAGGAGCTGTTTCCCAACCGCGTACTTATGGGCCGGGCTACGGCCGAGGCCATTCCGGCCGCCGTTACCGGCGGTTTTATTACCCTGCTCGACCAAGTGTATCAGACCGGAAGCCCCTACTTCGGCAATGAAGTACCCGTGGTGATTTACGACGCGGAAGGCCGGTCCTATACACGCTACCTGAACTTTACCTACCAGGCCGACCGTGAAAACGGGGAGATTGTCGGCGTGTCGTCGTTTGCCTTCGACGTAAGTGAGCAGGTAGTTGCCCGCCGGCAGCAGCTGGAGCAGCAGGCCCAGCTTGCCGACCTGTTTGCCCAGGCCCCAGTTGCCATTGCCATCATGCGCGGCGCGCACTACGTTATCGAAGTAGCCAACCCGCTGATGGCCCAAATCTGGGGCCGCACTCCGGCCCAGGTAGTCGGCCGCGAATTGCTGGAGGTGCTGCCCGAAGTGCGCGACCAGGGCTTTATGGAGCTTCTCGACCAAGTGATGGCGACCGGTGAGGCCTTTGTGGCTCAGGAGGTAAGCGCCCTGCTTGAGCGCGAGGGCGGTCTGAAGCAAGTGTACCTCAACTTTGTATACCAACCCTTGCGCGATGCGCAGGGGCTGATTACGAGTGTGGCGGTAGTGGCTACCGAAGTAAGCGAGCAAGTGGCGGCCCGCCAGCAGGTGTCGCTTGCCAACCAGCGCCTTACTGCGGCCAATGAGCAGCTTATTCGCACGAATGCCGACCTCGACAACTTTATTTACATCGCCTCGCACGATTTGCGGGAGCCCATAGGCAATATCGAAGGGCTGGTAACCGCGTTGCGCGAAGAGCTGGACCAGGTAGCCGACCTCACTAATATCGCGCCGCTGCTAACCATGATGCAGCGCGCCATAGAACGCTTTCAGCGTACTATCGGTGACCTGACGGAGGTAACCAAGTTGCAAAAAGCGTACGAGCAGCCTGGTGCCGCCGCTATCGACCTGGCCGCGCTGGTTGAGGCCGTGCGGCTCGATTTGCAGCCCCAGCTGGCTGCCACTGCGGGCAAGCTTTCGGTAGATGTGGCGGCCTGCCCTCGCTTGGCTTTTTCGGAAAAAAACCTGCGCAGTGTTATTTACAACCTGCTCAGCAATGCTTTTAAGTACCGCCACCCTCACCGCCGGCCGCTTGTGCGCCTGCGCAGCTACTCAGTTGCGCCCTACAGCGTGATAGAAGTACAGGACAACGGCCTGGGCCTCGACGAAAACCAGCAGCGCCAGCTATTCGGCCTGTTTCAGCGCCTGCACAGCCACGTAGACGGCACGGGCATCGGGCTCTATATGGTCAAGAAAATACTGGATAACGCCGGCGGCCGCATAGAGGTGGCCAGCCAGCTAGGTGTGGGGTCCACGTTTCGGCTGTACTTTCCGTAAATGAGCGGTCAGATTACGCATTGCTTAAAAATAGTTAATTATTTATATTAAACTTCCGCCAGCTTGCCGGCGCTGGAGCCGGACGCGGCCGTTGTCCGCTCGCCGAAGCAGCTGCATTTGCCACGCATTTATACTGCCTATGCTGTATTTTGCCCGGCAGTAGCCGGGCTGCGCTCTATCTGCGGGTTAGAAACTCCTGATTACCAGGCCGGTTTAGTAGCTGTCCTTTTGTTGCTTACAGTAGCGCTTATGCTTTCTTCCAAGCTGCCTGATGTTGGAGTCAGTATTTTCAGCCGGATGACCTTGCTGGCCCAGCAGACTGGTGCGCTCAACCTGGCCCAGGGTTTTCCTGATTATGACCCGCCGCTGGTGCTGCGCGAGGCATTGGCGCGCCACGCGCTGGCCAGCGGTAGCCATCAGTATGCGCCCATGCCGGGGCTACCCCGCCTGCGGGCGGCCATTGCGGCGCAGGTAAGCCGCTTGCAGCCCGATGCGCCCGCCCCCGACCCCGACACCGAGGTAACCATTACGGCCGGGGCTACGGAGGCGCTCTATGGTGTACTGGCTGCCGTAGTGCGTCCCGGCGATGAGGTTATTATCCTGGAGCCGGCCTATGACCTGTATGGACCGGCCGTGCGCCTGCAGGGTGGGGTGCCGCGCTACGTGCGCCTGCCGGCTCCGCAGTTCCGGCCCGATTGGGACGAGGTGCGCAAGGCACTGTCGCCCCGCACCCGGCTCATTATGGTGAATAGTCCGCACAACCCCAGCGGCGCGGTGTTTGGGGCTGCCGACTGGGAAGCGCTGGCGGCTCTCACCGAGGGCACCGATATACTGGTGCTCTCCGATGAAGTGTATGAGCACCTGGTATTCGACGGGGTGCTGCCGGGCAGCGCACGCCGGCATCCGGGGTTACGGGCGCGCAGCTTTGTGCTGTCGTCGTTTGGCAAAACCTACCACGCTACCGGCTGGAAGGTGGGCTACTGCCTGGCTCCACCCGCCCTCAGTGCCGAGCTGCGGCGGGTGCATCAATTCGTAACCTTCGCCGTAAGCACCCCCACGCAGCACGCCCTGGCCGATGTGCTGGAGGCCGACCCCACCGACGCGCACGCCCGCGGCCTGGCCGGGTTTTACCAGGCTAAGCGCGACGAGTTTGCGGCCCGGCTGGCCGACACCGGCTGGGGGCTGCTGCCGGTGCCGGGTGGCTACTTTCAGCTGGCCAGCTATGCAGCGCTCTCTACCCTGCCCGACCTGGCTTTTGCCGAAGAGCTGGCCCGGCAGTGGGGCGTGGCGGTAGTACCGGTGTCGGCATTTTACCACGATGGCTACAACGCTGGCCTGGTGCGCTTTTGCTTTGCCAAAGGCCCGGCGATGCTGCACCTGGCCGGCGAGCGCCTGGCCCGGCCACCTTTAGTGCCAGGGCAATAGCTCCTGAAAAGATAGTGCTGCCTCCTGGTAAGCCGCTTTGGTAACAGAAATTATGAGTTGGTATGATGAAGAAAGATTTAACTGTATCCCTGGTCCAAACTACCTTACACTGGCATCAACCTGCCGAAAACCGCGCGCTGATTACCGAGCTGCTCGCCTCGGCACTGCCCGAAAAAGGCCTCACAGACCTGATTGTACTGCCGGAAATGTTTACCACCGGGTTCAGCATGGAGGCTGAGGCTCAGGCCGAAACCTTTCCCGGCCCCACGCTGGACTGGATGCGCGAACAGGCTGCCCGCTACGATGCCGTAGTTACGGGCAGCGTACTTACCCGTGATGGCAGCTGCTTTTACAACCGCCTGTTCTGGGTGCGGCCCGATGGCAGCTATAGCGCCTACGACAAGCGTCACCTGTTTCGGCTGGCTGGCGAGCACCTGGTGTACTCAGCCGGCACCAGCCGCCTGCTGGAAGAGTGGCGCGGCTGGCGCATCCGGCCGCTTATCTGCTACGACCTGCGCTTCCCGGTCTGGAGCCGCAATGACCGGCACGACCCCTACGACTTATTGCTGTACGTAGCCAACTGGCCGCAGGCGCGGGCCGAAATATGGAAAACCCTGCTGCGGGCGCGGGCCATCGAAAACATGGCTTATACCTTGGGGGTCAATAGGCTGGGGACCGATGGTATCGGGCAGGAATATTCCGGCCAGTCGGCGCTGCTCGATATTCATGGCGAATACCTGGCGCAGGCCGGCAACCTTCAAACGGTGCTTACGCACACCCTACAGGCGGGCCCGTTGGAGGGCTACCGCGAGCAGCTACCCTTCCTGCTCGACGCCGACGACTTCATGCTAAAAGACTGTGGCTGACCAGCAGCTACCGGTAAAAAAGTATAGCCCGCCCGCGCGAGTTAGTACGCCGGGCCGGCTTCGCGGCGTGCTGCCCGGTAGGTTGCTGCTCCTCACTCCACGGCCAGGCGCTGGCTGGTAGCAGTGCCATCGGCTGCAGTGGCCTGCACCACATACAGGCCGGGGGCGAGGGCACGCAGGTCGAGGTGATGAGTGCGCGTGAGGGTCATGTCGCTGAGCACCTGGCGCCCGGCCAGGTCAAACAGGCGCAGACGCGTGGGCTGCGCGGTTTCGGTGGTGGCGGCCTGCCCGGCCGGGTTGGGGTAAATACTGAGAGCCAGGCTGACGGCAGCAGCCGTGCGCGTGGCCAACACCGTGCGGTTGCGGGGCATAAAGCTGATAATGCCGCCGGTTTGGGTGCCTACGTACAGCTCGGGAGTGCCATCCTGGTTGAGGTCGGCCGCGGCAGCCGCAAAGCGCAGCACGTAGCCCTGGCCCAGCCGGGCCGGCTCGTAAAGGCCGCTGAAGCTGTTGTAAAACAGTTCATTGCGCGCAATGAACTTGGGGCCCTGGCTGCGAAAGTTACTGTAGAGGCTGACCGTGCCTTTGCCGTCGAGCGTCAGCAAGTCGGGCTGGCCGTCGCCGTCGAAGTCGGCTACTGCGGGTGCCAGAAAAGCCGGCCGGCTGCCATTGTTGAGCAGCTGCCCATAATCGCCATCGGCCAGCACAAAAGCGTTGGCCAGGTTGCCCAGGCTGCCGGCTCCCTGGTTGCGGAAGTAGCGCAGGCTGCCGCCGCTGGGCTGCAAGGCATTGGTACCCAGCAACAAGTCTACGTACCCGTCATTGTCTACATCAAAAAAGCAGGGCGTGTCGCCTTCCAGCGAAGAAACCACGAGGTTGCCGGTAAGGCCCGGCAGCTGAAAGTAGCTGGCCCGCGCCGCCGAAAAGCTGGCCGCTTGCCCGGAAGATGCAGTATTTAATATATAATTTAAATTTAATGTTGTGCCGTTGTACGCCGAGTACACCAAATCGAGGGCTCCATCGCGGTTTAGGTCGACCAGCGCCGGGCGCAGCGACTCAAACTTTACGCCTGGAGTGAGGGCCGCTGTGGCCGCCAGCCCCAGGTAATCTTCGGTTACGAGCTGAAAAACAGGCCGATGCGCAGTGCCTACGTTGCGGTAGTAATAAAGGCTGGCCCGGTAGTACCCATTCACTAAATCGCCCTGGTTGCCCACCAGCATATCGGTGAGCCCATCGCCGTCGAGGTCACCAAAGGCCGGCATGCTGCCCTCGCTCGCGTCGAGCATGTCATTCTGTAAAAAGCCATCGCTGCTCAGGCTGAAGCTGGGCACGGCACCTGCGCTGGTAGCCGTGTTCAGGTACAGGGGTACGCTGTGGCGCATGCTCACGCGGTCGAGCGAGTTGTCGGCCATGTTGGGCGACACTACCAGGTCGGGCACCCCGTCGAAGTTGGCATCAAACGAGTAGGGGGCCGGAAAAACCGGCACGTTCACGGGCGCGGCCGCCGACGGAAACGCACTGCTGGCCCCCGCGGCGGCGATAACAGCATCGGTATTGGAAGTCCCCGAGTTGAGTAGCCGCGTTAGCTGCGGGCAGTTGTCGCGGCCGTCGAGCAGGTCGAGCTTGCCGTCGCCGTTGAGGTCGAGCAGCAGCACGTTGTGGCCCGTGCTGTGCTGAATGCGCTGCGGCGAGCAGGCCGCCGCCCCTTGCAGCTGGTAGCTGGCGCAGTCGGCGCAGGCAACTACCTGCCCCCAATAGTTGGTGGCCTGGGTAAAGGAAGTGATGCCGCCGCAGCTGCCGGTACTGGCGTTCAGATACAGCTCGATTACCGTAGAGCCTACGAAGTCGTAGGTCAGGATATCGAGCCGCCCATCGCCGTTTACATCCTGAATGCAAGGCAGATTGTACGCCCCAATGTTGAGGTTGCTGATGTAGCCGTTGTAGATAGGAAACGTCAGCTGGTTGTTGGCCAGCACAAAGCTCGGGTGGCCGGCCGCGTCGGGCACGTTGCGAAACACCCGAATGTCGCCGCCGCTGGCGAAGGTAAATAAATCGGCCCGCCCATCGCAGTCGTAGTCGCGCAGCAGCGCCCAGCCCGAAAGGTCGGTCGGAAAAGCCCACTCGTACTCGGGCGCATACTGCCAGTGCCGGCCCGTGCCGCCGGCAGCGGCCACGCTCAGAAAGGTATAGCTGCGCGACGTTTGCCGGTCAAACGCATACAGGTCGGGCTGGCCATCGCCATTGAAATCGATGCTGCTGAACTGCGGCGCGTTGAGCCCGCCGGCCCAGGGCATACCCAGGGTATCAGTGCCCTGCACAATTTTAGCTACGCTGCCGTATTGAAAGCCAAACTGGGAGCCCGACGTCTGGCCCTGGGCCGGGCCGGCGAGTAGTCCGCCCAGCAGCGCCAGCAGTAGCCCAACGCGCGATAGAATATGCAGCATAAAACAAGGGATGGTACAGGCCATAACAGCGCCGCCGGCCGCCATAGTTTAGCGCGCCGCGTAAAAATTGCACGTTACTTTGCATTTGCCCGGCCCAATCTACTGGCGGACCGGCTTTGTCGCCGGGCGGCCATCGCTCCGGCTTCTGCTCATGACTCTCTACGACCATTATCTCGCCGCGCAGGGCCAGGTGAGTACCGACTCGCGCCAACCCCAGCCCGGCACTTTGTTTTTTGCCCTCAACGGCCCCAGCTTTCGCGGGGCGGCCTTCGCGGCCGGTGCCCTGGCCAAGGGCGCCCGCCACGCCGTCGTTGACGACGAGCCGCTGGCGGCCCAGGACCCCACCCGCTACACTTATGCCCCCGACCCGCTGGTGGCCCTGCAAGCCCTGGCCCTTGAGCACCGCCGCCACTTTCGGGGCCCGGTGCTGGCGATAACCGGCTCCAACGGCAAAACTACCACCAAGGAGCTGCTGACAGTGGTGCTGGCCCAAAAGTTTACGGTGCTGGCTACCTTGGGAAATTTGAATAATCACATTGGAGTGCCCCTTACGCTGCTGCGCCTGCGCCCCCGCGAGCACAATTTTGCCGTGATTGAGATGGGAGCCAACCACCAAGGTGAAATCGCCGACTACTGCCGGTGGGCCGAGCCTACCTACGGCCTCATCACCAACATCGGCAAGGCTCACCTCGAAGGATTTGGGGGCGAAGAGGGCATCGCAAAAGGCAAGGGCGAGCTATTTGACTATCTGCGCGCTACCGGCGGCACAGCTTTCGTCAATACCCTTGATGCGAAGCTGCCCACGCTGGCTGCCGCCGTGCCGACGCGCATCAGCTACCCCGGCCCGGCCGACGACTACCCGGCGGCACTGCTCGCCGCCAACCCTGCGTTGCGCCTGCGCCTCTGGGATGGCACCCAGGTAATGGCGCAGCTCACCGGAGAATATAATTTTCCGAATATGGCCGCCGCCGCTGCCGTGGGCGCTTGCTTCGGCGTGCCGGCCGCGCACGTGGCCGAGGCCCTGGCTACGTATAATCCGCAAAATAACCGCTCCCAGCTCGCGCACACGGCGCTCGGCAACGACCTTATACTAGATGCCTACAATGCCAACCCCAGCAGCATGGTCGCGGCGCTGCGCAGCTTTGCCCAGCGCCCCGTAGCAGCCGGACAGGGCCGGGTAGCTATCCTGGGCGATATGTTTGAGCTGGGCGAAACCAGCGCTGCCGAACATCAGGCGCTGGGAAAGCTACTGGCCACTTTGCCGCTAACCAACGTAATCCTCATCGGGGCCCTGATGCAGGATGCCGCCACGGCGTATCCGTCGGCGTCGTACTTTGCTGATAAAGCCACTGCCGCCGCGTGGCTAACGCAGCACCCGTTACGCCACCAGCTCGTATTGCTCAAAGGCTCGCGCGGCATGGGTTTGGAAACACTGCTGCCGCTGCTCTAGCGCTGCTGATGAGCCAGCCTCAGCAGCACTATTACTTGGCTAAAACGGATTTTCCAGCTCGGCCAGGGTGGGCAGCGTGGCATCTTTCGGCGATATCAGGGCCTCGGCTACTCCCCAGTCGATGCCCAGCGCCGGGTCGTTCCAGCGTACTCCTCCTTCAGCGGCAGGAGCATAGTAATCGGAGCACTTATACAGAAACAACGTATCATCTTCCAGCGCCGCGAAGCCGTGGGCGAAGCCCTCGGGCACGTAGAGCACATTGCCCAGCTCGGCGGTTAGCTCTACTTTGGCGTGCTGGCCAAATGTGCTGGAGCGGTGGCGCAAGTCAACTACTATATCGAGGGCCCGCCCCTGGGCCACCCGCACCAGCTTGGCCTGGGCGTGCGGCGGGCGCTGGAAATGCAGCCCGCGCAACGTGCCCGCCTTCGAGATACTCTGATTATCCTGCACCCAGTGGTGGCGGGGCAGGCCCAGCCCTTCCATCGTGCGGGCACTAAAGGTCTCGAAGAATGCGCCACGCGGGTCACCAAAAATGCGGGGGCGAAACTCAAGTAGGCCCGGCAGGGCATGGGTAATAACTTGCATTTACTATATACTAGTGGGTTTGCTCAGGTCAGGATGAAAGCTACGCGCTGGTAATCTTTTGGCCGGCTTCGGCAACCGCGGCCAGGTACTGGCGCAGCACGAGCTGCTCATCAAATTTTTCTTCGGCCAGCTGGCGGCTGGCGGCCCCCAGCGCCGCGAGGCGGGCCGCGGGCAGCTGCGCCACCATAAGGAGCTTATCGGCCAGGTCGGAAGCCGAGCGCACTTCGCAGAGGTAGCCGTTGCGACCATTTTGCACGGTTTCGCGGCAGCCTGGCACGTCGGTGGTTACCAGGGGCTTGCCGCAAGCGGCAGCTTCGAGCAGGGTTTTGGGTGTACCCTCGCGGTAGGAGGGCAGCACGATGCAGTTGGCCTGGTGCAGGTGGGCCGCCACGTCGTCGGAAGTGCCCAGGTAGGCTACGTGGCCTTCCGTCAGCCACTGCTCGAAGGTGGCGCGGGGCACTCCCACGCCGCCGGCCTCGTCGAGGCCGCCCAGGAGCTGAAAGCGGACCTTATCGGCCCCCATTGCCGCCTGCACCTGCTTGGCGGCCGCAAAATATTCAACAATACCCTTTTCGTAAAGCACCCGCGCCACCATCAGGAAGGTAAAAGGCTCACCCGCGGCTTTTTCAATGGCCGGCTGAGGTTGAAACCGGGTCAAATCGACCCCCGAGCCGGGCACCAGGCCCGTAAGCGCGGGCTTTATCAGCCCGTAGCGCACAAAAAGCTCGCGGTCGTCGTTATTCTGAAAAAATACCTTGTGCGGGTACCGGAAAGCCAGCCGGTAGAGCCCCCGCGCTACCTTGCTCACCAGGTTTTCGACGATAAATACCGTGCCCAGCCCACTCACGTTGTTGATGCTGGGCACGCCTGCCAGCCGCGCCGCCAGGGTGCCGTAGATATTAGGCTTGATGGTAAAGTGCAGCACTACATCGGGGCGCTCCTGCTGGTACACGCGCATAAAGCGGCGTGTCAGCTGGGCATCCTTGATGGGGTTGGTACCCTTGTTTTCCATCACGATGGGCACGTAGCGGCAGCCCAGCTCACTTTCCAGGCGGTCGGAATAAGCGTCGGGGGGCGCAATGGCCAGCACCTCGTGCCCGGCCGCCCGCAATGCCTTCACCAGGCCCCGGCGGAAGTTCCAGATGTTCCAAGAAGTATTAATGACTAAGGCAACGCGCACTTGAGCAATGAGTGAGGAAGTGACTGAGGCAGGGGCAAGGGGCCGGGTAGCTGACTTGCAGTTACCTTACTTGGGGGCCGGCTCACGCCATTTCTCATTAGAAGTAGCGACAAAGGTCGGGCCGAAAATCGCCCCGGCCGTTATTTTAAGTAGTGCCGGCGGTTACTTTCGGGCTGGTTTTTGCGTTATACTACCTCTATGAAGCTTTTAAAAATCGTTGGCTTGCCGCTGGCTTTGCTCGGCTGGGCGGGGCCGGTGCAAGCGGCACCACCCGAACCCGGCCAGTTGCTCTTTCAAAAAAACTGCCAGCGCTGCCACGGCCCGGATGGCCGGCTGGGCCGAAACGGCGCGCATGACCTTACCAAAAGTAACCTCAATGAATCTGGGCGCACCTATTTGGTTACCAATGGTATGCGCAAAATGCCGGCCTTTGGCAAAACGCTTACGCCGGCTCAGATAGCGCAGGTGGTAGCGTATTCTCTCACTCTAAAGTAGTTGCCGGTAGCCGCTGAGGCTGGCAACCGCGTAGTAGCACCCATCAGCCGACAACCATTCGCTTATTGCATGGCCAAACAATCCGAAAACTCGCACAGCAGCACGCGGCACGTGGGCGCTACCGACCACACGCCCGCCCGCCGCGATACCAAGCTCGACCGGCTGCTCAAGACTAAAACCTACGAAACTGCCAGGGAGGTCGAAACCGCCGTGCTCGTGAGCGTGCCCCCGCGCCGCCAAACCGACGCGCAAACGACCGAATACCTCGACGAGTTGGCCTTTCTTATCGAAACGGCCGGGGCCCAGGCCACTCGCCGCTTTGTGCAGAAGCTAGACAAGCCCGATATCCGCACCTACGTGGGCGAGGGCAAGCTGGCCGAACTAAAGGCCTGGGTGACGCACGAAAAATCCAGCATGGTGGTGTTCGACGACGACCTCTCGCCCTCACAGCTGCGCAACCTGGAAGCCGAGCTGAAAGTGAAAATCGTGGACAGGTCGCTGCTCATTCTCGACATCTTTGCCCTGCGGGCCAAGTCGGCTACTTCGCGCACGCAGGTAGAGCTGGCTCAGTATCAGTACTTATTGCCCCGGCTTACTGGTCTCTGGACTCACCTCGACAAGCAGCGCGGCGGGGTAGGCATGAAGGGGCCGGGCGAAACGGAAATCGAAACCGACCGCCGGATTGTGCGTGACCGCATCGCCTTTCTGAAGGATAAGCTCGAAGACCTCGACAAGCAGGCCGCCACGCAGCGCAAAACGCGCAACAATACCATTCGGGTGGCGCTGGTGGGCTACACCAACGTAGGCAAATCGACCATTATGAACCTGCTGGGCAAAGCCGAGGTATTTGCCGAGAACAAGCTCTTTGCCACCGTCGATGCTACTACCCGCAAGGTGGTGCTCGACAACCATATTCCCTTTTTGCTATCGGATACCGTTGGGTTTATCCGCAAGCTGCCGACCAAGCTCATCGAAAGCTTCAAGAGCACACTCGATGAGATTCGGGAAGCCGACCTGCTCATTCACGTTGTCGATATCTCTCATCCGGCTTTTGAGGAGCACATTGCGGTAGTAAATGAAACGCTGCGCGAAATTGGCGCCGCTGACAAGCCGGTGCTGCTCGTTTTCAATAAGATAGACCAGTACACCCACGATGCGGACCCCGCCCCCGTGTTTGCCAGCGACGACCCGCAGCAGGATTTCCCCGGCGATTTTGACGAGCCAACCCCGCGCCCGCCGCTTGAGCAGCTGCAGGAAACGTACATGGCCCGGCTGCACGACCCGGTCGTGTTTATTTCGGCCCAAAACAAGGAAAATATCGAAGCCCTGCGCGAACTGCTGGGCCGGCGCGTGGCCGAGCTGGCCGCTCGCCGCTTCCCGCATCAGGCAGCCAGCTACGATGAGTATAAATAGTATTTTTACTATATTAAGTACTTTTTCCTAAACAGGTTCGTTAGCCAACTTCTTTCTTACCAAAAAAGACCGGCTGCAACGGCCGGCTTTTTTGTGCCCATCATCGCCTAGCTTCGTGCCATGAAAACGCTGTATCTAATGCGCCATGCCAAGTCGAGCTGGAGCTTCGATGAGCTGAGCGACCAGGAGCGCCCACTCAACGACCGGGGCCGCGACGATGCGCCCCGTATGGGGCAGGCCCTGGCTGCCCGGCACATTGTGCCCGACCTTATCGTAAGCTCGCCGGCCGTGCGGGCTATGAGCACGGCGGTACTGGTAGCCAGGGAGCTAAAATATGCTTCTGCTAATATTGTTGTGGAGCCCGGTATTTACCAGGCCGACCTCGACGACCTGCTGGCTATTATCCGCGCCCTGCCCGACACGGCGCAGTCGGTGCTGCTGACCGGGCACAACCCCACCCTTACCGATGTGGCCAATTACCTCTCGCCCTCGCCCCTAAGCAGCGAAATGCCCACCGCCGGCGTTATATGCCTGCGCTTTCAAACAGAAGCCTGGGCTGAGGTAAAGCAGGCTAACGCCGAGTTTTACTTCTTCGACTGCCCGAAAAACGTGGGATAGCCAGTAGGTATTCGATTTTCGTTGTTTGTTTTTCGTTAGACCAGGCAGGATACCGCAAGACAGCTAACTAAAATTGAACATGAAAACCCTGCCCCGCGACCTGAGCTGGCTGCGCTTCAACGCCCGCGTGCTGCAAGAAGCGCAGTGCCCCGAGGTGCCGCTGCTGGAGCGCCTGAAGTTTCTGGCCATTTTCTCGGCCAACCTCGACGAGTTTTTTAAGGTGCGGGTGGCTACGCTGCGGCGGCTCACTAAGCTCAAGAAGAAAACCAGGGCCCAGCTACCGCAAGACCAGCCCAAGCAGTTGCTGGCCAAGGTGCTGGCCGAAGTGCACCGCCAGCAGGAAGAGTTTGGCGGCACCTTTCGCGCGGTGCTGCCCGAGCTGCGGGCGGCCGGCATTCAGCTGCTCAGCTCCGATGAGCTGACCGACAGCCAGTGCGAGTGGGCGAAAGGCTATTTTGAGCAGAAGGTCCGCGATTTGCTGTCGCCCATTATGCTCGATGATACGCTGCACCACCTGCTGCTGAAAGACCAGGCCGTGTACCTGACCCTGTACCTTACTGAGCCGCGCGCGCCGGGCAAAAAGGTCGATGCCGAGCGGGTAGTCATTATGGAGCTGCCGACCCGGCGGCACGGCGGGCGGTTTGTGGCGCTGCCCGGCGGGGCCGGCACCGCTGCCGACCCCTTTCAGGTAGTGTTTCTGGATGATATTGTGCGGGTTGGCATAGCCAGCCTGTTTCCGGCCTATGCCCAGGTGCAGGTCAACGCGATTAAGCTGAGCCGCGACGCGGAGCTGGATATTGCCGAGGAGATTTCGGGCGATTTGCTGGCCAAGATTCGCAGCAGCCTGGCCAAGCGGGCCACCGGCTATCCGGCCCGCCTGCTCTACGACCCCACCATGCCCCCGCCGTGCGGCGGGCCATCAAGCAAAAAACCGGTATCGAGGACGAGGAGCTGGTGGAAGGCAGCCGCTACCACAATTTTCGCGATTTTTTTGGCTTCCCCGATTTTGGCCGGCAAGATTTGCTGAACCCCGCCTGGCCCGAGCTGCCGCACCCCACGCTGCCGCGCACCGGCCCGTTGCTGCCCGCCATCGCCCGGCGCGACCACCTGCTGCACCCGCCCTACCAGAGCTACGATGCTGTGCCGCGCCTTCTGCGCGAAGCGGCAAACGACCCGCGGGTAAATAGTATTAGCATTACGCTATATCGGGTGGCTGCCAAGAGCGCGGTGGTCAAGGCCTTGCTCAAAGCGCTCAAAAATGGCAAACAGGTAACGGCCGTAGTGGAGCTGAAAGCCCGCTTTGATGAGGAAAGCAACATCTATTGGGCCGAAAAGCTGAAGCGGGCCGGCGCCAACGTCATCTTCACTCCGCCCGAGCTCAAGTGCCACGCCAAGCTGCTGCTCCTTACGCGGCGCAGCGAGGCCGACGACTCCATGAGCCGCTACGCCTACCTCAGCTCGGGCAATTTTAACGAGGCCACCGCCCGGCTCTACGCCGACCACGGCCTGTTTACGGCCAATGCCGAACTCGTGGCGGAGGTAGACCAGGTATTCCGCTATTTCATTACGGGCGAAGAGCCGGCGCACTTGCAGCACCTGCTGGTAGCGCCGTTCGGGCTGCGCAAGCAGCTGCTTAAACTGATAGCCGCCGAGGCAGCCCGCGCCAAAAAGGGTGAGGAAGCCTATATCATTCTGAAAGTGAACTCGCTGGAAGACCCCGGCATGATTGCCGCGCTCTACGAGGCCAGTCAGGCGGGGGTGCGCATTGAGCTGCTCATCCGGGGCATTGGCTGCCTGGTGCCGGGCGAGCCGGGCCTGAGCGAGCATATCAGCCAGCGTGGGCAGCTGGACCGCTACCTGGAGCACGCCCGAATTTATGTATTTGGCAACGGCGGCGCGGAAAAGGTGTACGTCTCGTCGGCCGACTGGATGACCCGCAACCTCGACCGCCGGGTGGAAGTCGCTTTCCCGGTGCTCGACGACGCCCTGCGCGCCGAAGTGCGCCACCTGCTCGACCTGGAGCGGGCCGACAATGTGAAGGCGCGCGACTTCCATAACAACTACCTGCTGCCCGCGCCCGGCCAGCCGCGGGTACGCGCACAGGAAAACGAGTATCAGTACCTGAAAAAGCTGGCACCGCGGCGTAAAGCCTGAGTGCATGTTTTTTCTGGGGCTACGGCGTACTTTTCAGGCAGACTCTCCTTCCCACCCGGCATGTCTCCCGAAAAACACTACCGCGCCTGCAACCTCTGCGAAGCTATCTGCGGCCTCGAAATCACGCATCAGGACGGTAAAGTCCTGCGCATCATAGGCGACAAGGCCGACCCGTTCAGCCGGGGCCACATTTGCCCCAAGGCCGTGGGCTTGCAGGAGGTGTACGAAGACCCCGACCGCCTGCGCCACCCCTTGCGCCGCACGGCCACCGGCTGGGAAGAAATAAGCTGGGACACCGCCCTCGATGAAGTAGCCGACCGCCTGCGGCAGGTGCGCGCCCGGCACGGTGCCCACGCCACGGCCTGGTACGCCGGCAACCCCACGGTGCATAACTCCGGCACCCAGCTTGCGGCTCCCGGATTTTTGAAGGCTTTGGGCTCGCGGCACCTGTTTTCGGCCTCGTCGGTCGACCAGCTGCCGCACCACTTTGCGGCGTGGCAGCTGTTTGGGCACCCGCTGCTGCTGCCCGTGCCCGACCTCGACCGCACCGACTACTGGCTGATATTGGGCGCTAACCCTCTGGTTTCGAATGGGAGTCTGATGACTGCGCCCGACGTGGGCAAGCGCCTGCAAGCCATCGGGGACCGGGGCGGTAAGGTAGTCGTCATTGACCCGCGCCGCACCGAAACAGCCGCTCATGCCGACGAGCACCACTTTATCCGGCCCGGCACCGACGTGTTTTTGCTGCTGGCCATGACCCAGGTGCTCTTTGCCGAAAGCCTGGTGCGCCTGGGCCGGCTGGCTGAGTTTACCGACGGCCTGGCCGAGCTGCAAGCCGCCGTGGCCGCGTTTACGCCCGAGCGGGCGGCGGGCATCACGGGGGTGGAGGCCGCCACTATCCGCCGGCTGGCCCGCGAGCTGGCGGCGGCCGGGCGCGGCGTGTGCTACGGCCGGGTAGGCGTATCGGTGCAGGAGTTTGGCGGTCTGTGTTTGTGGCTGGTGAGCGTGCTCAATGCCCTTACTGGGCACCTCGACGAGCCGGGCGGCTACATGTTTGCCACGCCGGCCCTCGACCTGCTGGGCAATCCTCAGCTCTATGAGCGCTACAACCGCTTCCAGAGCCGCGTGCGGGGCGTGCCCGAGTTTATGGGCGAGCTGCCGGTGGCCTGCCTGGCCGAAGAAATGCTGACGCCCGGCCCCGGCCAGCTGCGGGCGCTGGTGACGAGCTGCGGCAACCCCGTGCTGAGCACCCCCAACGGCCGCCAGCTCGACCAGGCGCTCGAAAGCCTCGATTTTATGGTGAGCATCGACATCTACCTCAACGAAACCACGCGCCACGCCCACTACATTCTACCGCCCGCCACGGGCCTCGAAACTGCCCACTACGATGTGTCGTTTCACGCGCTGGCTATTCGTAACACGGCCCGTTACTCGGAGCCGCTGTTTGCCAAAAGCCCCGCGCAGCGCTACGACTGGGAGATATTTGAGGGTCTGCGCCAGCGCCTCGAAGCGGATACGTACGACCCGGCCACTGCCACCCCGCCCGAAAATCCAGAAGCCAAGGTCGACCTCGGCCTCCGCTACGGCACCTATGGCAAAGCGGGCCTTTCCGTGGCGGCCCTGCGCGAAGCGCCGCACGGCCTCGACCTGGGCCCGCTGCTGCCGCGCCTGCCCCAGGCGCTGCGCACGGCCGGCCAGCGTCTACACCTGGCCCCGCCCTTGCTGCTGGCTGACCTAGCCCGCGCCCGTAAGGCGCTGGCGGCGCCGTCGGCACTGGCTGACGGCCAGCTCTCCCTGGTCAGCCGCCGCGAGCTGCGCAGCAATAATTCGTGGATGCACAACCTGCCGCGTCTCATCAAGGGCCGCCCGCGCTGCACGCTGCACCTGCACCCCGTCGATGCCGCCGCCCGCCACCTCACCGATGGCCAGCTGGTGCGCGTGCGCTCCCGCGTGGGCAGCATCGAGCTGCCCGTGGAGCTGAGCGATAGGATGATGCCCGGCGTGGCCAGCATGCCCCACGGCTACGGCCACCAGCGCGCCGGCGTGCGCCTGGCTGTAGCCAGCCAGCAGGCCGGCGCCAGTATTAACGACTTAACCGATGAAGCTCGGCTCGATGTGTTGACTGGCAACGCCGCCCTGAGTGGCGTGCCAGTGTGGGTAGAGCCGGTAAAGTAAGATTACAGCACAGGGAATGAAGTATTTATTATTGGAAGACAAACCAGCGCCTTCTCCAAGTCAGTATACAGAGACTTGGAGAGGGCGCTAGGTAAGTTGAATGAAGCTGTCAACCAGCCGAGTTTAAGCGGTGATTGGTACTGCGGGCGGTTGTTATAGCAGCTTGTGTAGCGGTTAAGAGTCCGTCACAAGCGGTCGCTGGGGTGGGGCAAGAGTAAGCGGTGCTAGGCTTGCGCTGGCATCTCCTCGGGTTTGGTAAGCAGGCCCGCCAGTAGATTGATGGTGCCGATAACCAGAAAAGCATTGCGGGCCTTGCGGTTTTTGGCAAAGCCAAACAGCCAGGGAGCCGTTAGGGTCGTGACGGCCCCTAGCGCGTCAAAGGCCAGATGAGCTTTGAAAGGAATAACCCTGACCAGGCCCCACTCGGCGCGCGTGAAGAGGCTGGATGCCAGCACCGAGCTACTGAGAACGTAGCACAACGTAGCAGCAGTTTTTTCTGCAGTAAAACCTGCCAGGGCAGGTGCGGCGGCCACAAGCGGGACGTAGGTATAATCGGCAAAGCCGTGCTGGCGGCGAGAGATGGGCTGGTCCATATTGAAAAAGAAATAAGGAGAATGTGGTGGCTGGATACCGCAAAACATAACGCCGGCACCGGGAAAAGGATATAGCGGAGGTTATGAGTTAGACGCAGAAAAAGCCCCGTAGCATGCGCTACAGGGCTTTTGAGTACCAGCCCGCAAGGGCAGCGGCAGGCCGCCGGAGCCAGGCTTTGCTTAAAACAGAAAGTCGAATCCTACATACAGCAGCCGCTCTTCACCTACCGAGTACGTCACGTTGACTACCGCCTGGTCGAGAATATTGACGAAAGCGCCCCCGCCGAAGCCGGTGTGGAAGGCTTGCAGCCCCTGGCGCGTATCCTGGGCCGAATAAACGCGGCCTGCATCGGCCAGGCCCATGATGCCGAAGGTGCCGGGGAAGAGATAGGCGTTGAACTTGAACAGGTGCAGGCGGGCCTCGAAGTTGCCGTAGAGGCTGCTGCGGCCGGCGTAGCGGGTGCGGCGATAGCCGCGCAGGTTAGTGGTGCCACCCAGCGTATTAGCCTGGTAAAAGCGGTAGTCGCCAAGGTTGTGCTGCACGCCTACGCGGCCGGCGTAGGTGATACGGAACGGGAAATTAGGGGTGATGTACGCCTTCAGCTCAGAAGAAAGCCGGCCGTAAGTCAGCTGCTCGCCGTTAAGCTGCCAGTTGTACTGCGCCTCGTTGTGCCACTGAATACCAATGCGCGGGTCTTTGGGCGACGACTGTGCCCCGAAGTCGATGTATACCAGGCCGCCCAGGTAAGAGTTTGCCTGAAAGTCGGAGCTGCGGATGCCGAAGTGTCGGTTTTCGAGGCCCGTCCCGATGCTGTCTCTGATAACTGTTCCAATCTGGTCGCTTTCCACCCGGAAACGCTCATACTGCGGCCCAAAACCAATTTTGCCGAAGGTAAACAGCTTACGCTCAAGGGTGGGGCAATGTAGAAGCGGTCGAAGCGCACCCGGTAAGCACTATTGACCGTGCGGTTAGTAGCCTGGTCTTTGCCTTCCACCGCATAGTTCTGGGTGTTGTTGCCGATGCCGAAGAAATTATAAAGCAGCTGTGGTCCGTAAAACTGCGAAGCAATGTGCAAGTCGGTTTTACCACCGAATACGCTTGTAAACTGCCCGCTGTAGCGCAGGTTATAAGCCTGGCGGGCCGGGGCAAAGTTGGCCGTCAGGGTTTGCTCCGAGCTGAAGGGCTCGCGCCGGAAGCCGTAGCGCCGGTGCGTGACGCCGCCGCCCAGCAGCACGCCATCGTCGATATTATACCCAAAAAACAGGGCCGGGCCGGTGTAGTTGAGGCGGTAGTCTTTCAGGTCGAAGCGGTGCGGGTGGTCGTAGCGGCTCACTTCTACGCCTGGCTCCAGGCGCAGGCGGGCCTCGCCGCGCTTGTTCACAATCACGTTGCCGGTGTCGGCGTCGTAAATCTGGGTGCGATGCCGCATACCGGCAACCCGCGAGTTGTCGATGATAGTGTCACGGCCCGTGCCAGCAATGATGCGAATCTTATGGCCCTGGCGCTGGTCGCCGCTCAGGTCATACACGTCCTGGCCGCTGATACCGTACAGGCGAATCTCGTCGGTAGTGCGGTCGAAGGTGCGGTCGTAGAGAATCTTAGTTAGCTGACCTTTTTTGCTGATTTTCTGCATCACCACGCGCGTCTTGTGGTCGGGCAGGCGCGTCACCGTGAATTTTTCCCGCTTCTGCGAGCCGCGTACCTCCACGCGCTGGGCCATTACGTCGGCGTACTTGGCGGCCACGTCGGGCAGCAGGTCGCGGCGGCTCTTGAGCTTGGCCACAATCTCGGCGCCGTGCTCGGCATAAATCTGGGCCGGCCACTTATCGCGGAAGGCTTTTTCGATGATTTCGTCGGTGAGCTGGGCTTTCATAATGTTGGCCTGCTTCACCCACTCTTCGCGGCTCACGCCGCTCAGGTATAGCCGGTCGTTGCTGAGGCCGGTTTGGTTCAGGCCCTTGTAGTCGCCGTAATCGTAGCCGAAATTCTGAAAGTTGCGCACCGCAAATTTCTTTGAAATAAGCGAAGGCAGCACTCCATCACCTTTAAAAAAGGCAATGTCGCGGTCTTCGGGCACGGCCGTATAAATCTTGTCGCCGTCCTTGGTTTTGCGCTGGGCCCAGCGCCACTGGTCTTCGTGGCGGTCCCAGTCGCCAATCCACATATCGAAGAGGCGCGAGCGCGCAAAGGCCGGCTCGTCGACCTGGTTGTCGTTGTCGGCCAGCAGGTTTTCGAGCATCTTATCGGTGCTCACGAGCTTCTTGGCGTAGTCGAGCGAGGCGTCGGTATCCTGGCTGCCCTTGGCGTCTTCTTCCAGTGCGGCGGGCGTGTTGGCGAACTTCTGCCGGTACTGGCCCAGCGCCGGGTCATTCGGAATATAGACGTAGCGCGGGTTGGTATGCAGAATGCCAGCTGCGGTAGCCAGGGGCGGCAGCACAAACGAGGCATAGGGGTGCTGGGCCGATATCTGGTCCTGCAACACCGCTTTGGCCAGGCCGGTGCGGAAATTCTCGGGCAGCACGGCGGCGGGGTCTTTATCGATGCCCCGCACTGTGTAGTAGTAGCCGGCCTCGTTGCGCACTTTCAGTGAGGCTGTCTGCTTGCCGCCGCCCGTTTTGTACGGAATGAGCCCGCCTTCCGCGGTTTGGATATCGAGCACCGGAAAGGCAACCGGCGTAGCCCATTCCTTGCGGTAGTGCTCGCCCAGCAGCCAGTTGTGCAGGCGGCCGTGCTGGTTGTAGCTCGGGTTCACGGCTACCGTTACTACGCTGTCCTTGAAGTTGGGCCGCTTCATGGCCGAGGTTACGACGGGTGCCCCCGTAGGCTTATCGGCCGCCTTGGCGGCGGCCGACTCCAGGTCGTCGTTGCTCTGGTTGCCGGCGCGGGTAGCGGTGGCCCCGCCCGGCGCCTGCGTGCCGGGAGCCGCCCCCGAGTCGGGCTTATTCTTCTTGCTCACTTTGCTGCCGGGGCCTGCCGCTGCCGTAGCGGCCCGGCCCCGGCCCAACTCGGCATATACCTGCTGGCGGTATGCAAGCCGGGCCGTCTGGCCTTTGTCTTTATCGCTGGGAATGAGGTATTCGACCCACACCTGGCCGTCGTCGTAGTAATTGAGCCGGGCAAAGCCCTTTTCCTTGTCCGAAAACAGCGCCTCACCACCCTTGCCAGGCTTTACGTGCTGGGTTTTGCAGCCTGAGCCGCTGGTGATGAAGTGCGACTTGGTTTTCTCCTCGTCGTAATACTGGAGGTTGTGCTCGTGGCCGTTGGCATAGATAATATTCGGATATTTGCCAAACAGGTCGAGCAGGTTCTTCTTGTAGTCCTGGTAGGCCGGATACGCCAAATCCTGGGCAATGCCGCCATACTTGCGGGCCAGCGGGTACACCGACCCGATAACCGGCAGCGGTAGAAACGCATATTTCTGCACAATGCTGAGCGGAAACAGGTGGTCGGCCAGCGTAAAGTAGCCGCCGTGAATGCCATCCGAAAACAGCGGGTGGTGCGTCACAATCAGGATATGCTTGTCCTGGTTGCGCTTAATCACCTCTTCGAGCTGCGCATACACATCGTCTTCCGTGTTGGCCCCGCAGGCATTGCCGAAGGGCCGGTTGGCCTGGTCCGTAATAAACCATTGCGAGTTGATGGCAATCATCACCAGGTCGTCGCGCAGCCTGATTTCGTAGGGCCCGGGGCAGCCATCGCGCGGCACCAGAAAATCGCCGGTATAGGAAAAAGACACTGAATCTTTGGCCAGGTAGTGCTCGGTGTAGGCCTGCTCCCGGTTTACCTGGGCCAGCCCGCCCTTGTAGCCCTGAATCCAGTCGTGGTTGCCGGGCACCATGTATTTCTCTCCCTTGTAGCCTTTCAGAATATCGAGCTGGGCATTGAGCCGGTTTTCGGCCGTTTTGCGGTCGTAGGCGCCCTCGGGCGGCATACCCTGGTTGTACACGTTATCGCCCAGAAACACGACCGCGCTCTTGGTGCCGGCTTGCAGCATCTGCTTGCGCATGAAGTTCAGCGACGGCTCACCCCCGTGGTCGGCCAGAATGGGATTGCCTACGTCGCCAATCAAAAATACCGAATAGCGAATGCGGCTCGAATCGGGGGCAGGCGCTTTTCCCAGCCTACGGCCGTGCGGCGGTAATTGGGCTTGGGGTTTACCGGGTTGAAGTCGGACTCGCCGGCTTCGCCCAGCTCTTCGAGCTGCGCATGCACGGTGAGCGGAAGAGTAGCTAGTAGGCACAGGCAGCAGAAAAGGCGGAGAAGTAGTGTCATGTAGGTGAAAGTACACGTAGCGCGGGGCGCTACCAAAAAGGTAAATACGAGTTGCAGAATAAAGGCGTAAGGCTGGCTGTACGTAAGATTTTTTGGGCGGGCTGCCGGGCACTGCAAGACAAGCCGCCCTTTTTTATTTCCCGCGTGAGGGTTGCTACGCAAAGCCGGCCCGTGCGGTTGAGGTTAGGAATTAACCCGGGCCGACTGTAGCGCGTTGAAAGCCCACTGCCAGGCTGAACGCAACGCCGGCCGGCTGTTGTTTCTTGCGCTGAATTATGGCTACTACTACTCTCCCCGCCGAAGCCGAAACTCCGGCCGCCCCAGCTTCTCCGCCTGCCAAGCCGCCCAAGCCGGAGGTATCAGCGCTGGTGCAGCAGGCGCAGGCCTACCTCGAGCCCAAGCTGACGGCCGAGCTGGACCCCCGCCTCACCTACCACACGCTGGCGCATACGGCCTACGTAGTGAAGCAGGCCCGCAACCTGGCCGACGATGCCCAGCTCAGCCCCGAGCAAACCGAGGAGCTGCTGCTGGCCGCCTGGTTTCACGACACGGGCTACCTCGATACCTACGATGGCCACGAATACAAGAGCATGGCCCGGGCCGAGGCCTGGCTTCAGGAAAAAAAGGTGGAGCCCGCCCGCGTAGAGGTTATTAAAAACCTTATCCGCGCTACGCATCGCAACGAGACGCCAACTACGGAGCTCGAAAAAATAATGGTCGATGCCGATATGAGCAATCTGGCCGCCGACGATTTTCGGGCCCGCGCCGAGCTGCTGCGCACCGAGTGGGAGGTGGCCCTCGATAAGTCGTACAGCAACCCCGAGTGGGCTGAGCTGCAGCTCAACTTTATGCTGGCGCATAAGTACCTCTCCGGCGCTGGCAAAGACCGCTATAAGAAGTCGCTGAAAGCCAATATTGAAGACCAGCGCGACCGGCTCAAAAAGGCCGAGAAAAAAGCCAAGAAAAAGGAAAAGGAAAAAACCGACACCTTCGCCGAGCCCAAGCGGGGCATTGAAACAATGTTCCGCACCATGTACTCCAACCATATGAAGCTCTCCGACATGGCCGATAAAAAGGCCAGCATGATGATTTCGCTCAATGCCGTTATCATGTCGGTGATAATTACCTACCTGGGGGCCAAATCGTCGGGGATGACACCCACCGGCAATGCCAGCTTTACCCGCAATCCGATTCTGGCCGTGCCCATGGGCATTCTGCTGCTTACCGCCCTGGGCTC
Source organism: Hymenobacter sp. BRD67 (assembly GCF_013256425.1). Classification (GTDB taxonomy): domain Bacteria; phylum Bacteroidota; class Bacteroidia; order Cytophagales; family Hymenobacteraceae; genus Hymenobacter. The sequence goes on along the minus strand of NZ_CP053904.1, from coordinate 3,538,706 downwards.
GGTAACCTCGGCTATTCTTTCGGCTCAGCCCGATGTCACGAGCTTCAAATGGCTGAAGCGCAACCCCGAGATTGCCACCAACCGGCGCGTCAACCTCTTGTTTTTCGGACAGTTCACCAAGCTCAGCCTGCAGCACTTTCAGGAAGGCATGCACGAGCTGATGCGCCAGAAAAATACGCTTTATACAAATATGATAACAGATGTATATTATCTTGGCGAAGTGCTCGACCGTAAATACAGGCTGTTGCGCGTGAGCTATTCCATTTTTATGGTTGGCCTGATACTCACGGCGCTCTCCTTTGGGATTGTACTCGCCTACAAGATGTAGGGGGGCTCGGCCGGTGGCTTACCTTTGTGGCCTGGCTGCGTAGTTCAAGGGATAGAATAGGCGTTTCCTAAACGCTTGATAGCAGTTCGAATCTGCTCGTGGCTACATATATAATTTTACTATACTCATGCTTCTTTCGAGGCATGGGTATTTTTTATGTGCCAGGAAAGTGTCGGGGCCCTAGAGCCGGAACTGCGCGCCTATCTTAATGCCGAAGTTTTTGGCATTGGGTAAGTCGCGGTAAGTCAGGCGATGAATAAAATCGACACGCAAGAACTTGAAAATATTCTCAATGCCGTAGCCTGCCTCTATGTAGGGCGTACCTGCCTGTAGCGCATTCAGGCGCACCAGCGGATTGTGGTCTTGGTCGAAGGGGGGCAGCAAGTTCCGATTAGTAGCCGAAAGGCCGCCGGCCAGGGCATTAGCCGTGGCAACCAGCCTCCAGTTGAAGCGCCGGATACCCGGAATCGCGTTCAGAATTATTCCTTCGAAATGCTGGTCGAGCCGTAGGGAAACCGAACGGTCGGTTACAAACTCGAAGTAGTTCATCAGGTTAAACGCATTGGCATTGAAGAACGGCGTCTCGTTGCCCAACGGCGTTTTGAGAATAATATAAGGCACCGCATCTGGGACATAGCTGCCCTCGACGCGGTAGCCCAGGCGGCCAAAATGCCCCAGCGATACGCTGTGCGTTATGAGCAGGTTGAACTTCTGGTATTCGGGATGCTGGCTGTCAGTAAACAGGTTACGTGAGCCCAAAGTATAGCGGAAAGTAAATACTGGCAATTTTTTAAGCCCTACTGCCCGTCGGCGGTTCTCACTCTGGACCAGGTTTTCGTCGGGGCGTAGCGCGATTCTAATACTACTTCCGACAGCGACAAGTCGCGGCCCAATGGCGCATTGGCCCCGTGGTCGGGCGTATCGTAATAGGAGAAAGGATGCAGCGGCACGATACCCTGGTAGCGCAGGGTCACGGTTTCAGTAAAGCCATGAAACAGGTCGCGCTGAATGCTAAGCGAGACTAAATCGCGCAAAATAACCCGTCCTTCGGTGAAGCGTCCCCAGCGGGAAGCAGCCAGAAACAGGTTATTATCAGGCAAAAAGTCATTGTCGAGTAACGCCACCTGCTCAACATCGTGGCGAAATTCCCCGGTAAGAACCGTCCAGTGGCGGCGCTCTGCAATGTAGCTCGTCCGTAGGCCGTACTTGCCCCGGCCATCTCGGGTGCCATAGGCCAGGTAAGCCTGATGCACCCAGCTGCGGCTAAATGCGGGTGTAGTACGAAAGCCCAGGCGGAAGCGATTGCCTTCAAAATCGTTGTGCGAATACGTATTGATGATAGGGCCAAGCTCTACCTTGCCGAGTTTCTTATAGCCGTTGATGAATAAGTCAATCCAGTCGAGGGTGCTGCGCACTGAGGGCAGCTCGCGGGCCGAGTCGAGCACGGCAAACGTCTGGCGCTCGCTCAAACTCAGGGTATCGGGCCGGTTCTTGTCAAAATAGCCTTCGGAAGCTCCGGTAGGCAGCAGCCCGCTCACGAGGTCGCTGGTTTGGCCTTTGCCGGGCTCCAGAATACTCGATACAATGGGCTGGTCGTAAAAGCCGCTTTCGGTATGCGACTGGTTGCGCACAAAGTCGGAATTAACAGTGGTAAAGCGTATCCGCATAGCCGCCTGTTTTTCGTAGGGGCGCACCCCCAGCACCAGGCGAGTGCGGATGGGCAGGCCGGGCCCGTCGCTGGGCGAGGTCATCTCCTGAAAAATGCGCAAGTCGCTGATAAAGTTAATATTAGCCTTGTCACTGGTAATAACGTCGATGCGTTTCAGGGCATACTTGTCGGTCGTAATCCAGATGGTGCCCGTAAAAGCAAGGTCGTGCGGGCGCTTGGGTACGATAGCGATTTTGTAGCAATAGTCCTTGCCTATCATCAGCGAGTCTTGCAGCTCGTAGTTGTAGGTAAGGCGGCCGCCGGCCGAAATGGGTGAGATAAAGTCTTTACCCAGAATGTTTTGCCAGTTGGGATAAAAATCGAAGCTTTGAAAGTTAGACCCCAGCATCTGGCTTAGTACCGAGCCTTCGCGGGGCCGGCACCCCGCATCTGCTTGTGCAGAATGTCTTCGCGGCGGCGTAGGGGCGGGCCGTACTTCTGGTACACTTTCGAGCCCACTTCGGAGGCAAAGAGGGGCAAGGGGCGTCGGGGTCCGAAGCGGCCGCTGCGCCCTGGCGCACGGCCAGCGCCCGAATATCTTTGACCACCTTGCGGTTGGCCAGCGACTTCGGGATGTCGGCCAAGCTCACTTCAATCCGATTATAAGAACTGTACTCGGAGGTGTTGAGTGCAGTCCGTTCATTTTCGGGTTTGTGCTTCTGCACTTCGCGCAAAATGCGGAAGGCTGGGTTTTCGGGCTGCCGCGAGCTTACTACTACCTCGGCCAGTGCCACGCCGCTGCCCTTGCGCAGCCGAAACAGGACAGACTGCTGCTCCTGGTTGCTCAGATGTTTGCGTTGGGTAATAAAGCCTAGCGCCGAGGCCGCCAGCGAATCCGGTGCGCCCGTCACGGTCAGCTTGAAGCGGCCGTCCACATCGGCCGTGATACCGGTGCTAGTTCTTGGTACGAAGATGGACGCAAACGGAATCGGCTCGCCCGAAATGGCCTCTACTACCTGCCCGCTAAGGACGAGGTGCTGGGCCACCGAATGCCGTCCCGCCAGCAGTAGTCCAAGCAACAGCAGCGAAACGATAAATCTCATAAAAATAGCGCGATAAGCAGAAGTATAGAAAGTAGAGTTATGTTCGCAAGTTACAGAGTGGCAGGCGGGGTAGCAATAAGTACTAGCCAGGCATTACCGTCTGCTTACTGGGCGGGGCGGCCCATCGGTTAGCCCTGGCCAGCCACCGCTGTAGCGTGGGCTGGGCCCCAGCGCTGCCAGCAGCAGCCAGTATGGAATAAAAGGACCGGAAAAGCGCGTTCCCCACTCTTCCACTGTCATCATCACTACACTGATTTGCAGGGCAATAGTCAACCCCGCATAGTATGGCGCCTGGTACGCGCCCGGGCGCTTCAGCAAACCCAGCCCGGCCAGCGTGTAGAGGGGCACCAGGCTGACTGCCACCCACACCCGGTGCAAGGTAGAATACCAGGGCCTGGGAAAGCCCAAAAAATAAATGGCTTTTAGTAGGCATAACTTACTGAAATAGCCAAAATTATGCGCTATAAACCAGCTCAGCTGGCTGACAGGCAACCAGGCCGCGGGTGGTATGACCAGGCTGGCCGGCCGCTCTACCGCCGTGGGCGGATAATCGAAGATGACCGTGCCTGCCGCATAGGTAGCAAGAAGATTAAACGCCGTAATAATGTGGTTGAGGGCTGCCCCGGCCAGGGCCGCAAGCACCAGCAGCCACGCCACCGCCCAGCCGCGCCGGCCCTGCTGCCACAAGTGATGCAGGCCCACAAGGGCTGCGGCGGCCAGGGCCACAAAGCCATTAGGCCGGATAGCTGCCGTGTAGCAGAGAATGGCCGCCGCTACTGCGCCGCTGCGCCGGTCGCGCACCCGCGCCATCGCCCACAGGCCGAACAGCAGGAAGCTGGTAAACAGCGACTCGGTCAGGATAAACGGGTTGAAAGCCTGCACCTCCACCCAGCTTACGAGCGCGGCCGTAGCCAGTGCCGCCGTGGGCCAGTAGCCGCCCGTAAGCCGCCGCACGGTCGCGTAAAACGCTTGCGCCGCCAGCCCCGACAGCGCCACCTGGGCCAGGCCCGCACCCATCAGGCCCAGCTCCGTTTTTAGGAAGAGGCTGATAAAGAGTGAGTAGCCGGCATAGTAGCCATAGTGGCCGCCGCCTAGGGTACCCGTGTCGGCCAGCTGCCGGGCGTACTCCACGTAGCTGAAGCCATCGCCCAGCAGATGCGGCCCGTGGTAGTAGCGCCAGCAACCGGCCTGCACCACCGCCCACCAGCCGGCCAGCAGCCACCCGTGGTAGCGGGCCAGCCAACCCCATGCCGCCTGCCATCTGGAAAAGGCTGCTGAATTCATCGTTCGCAAAAATAGGCTGCCAGCCGCCAGCTGGCGGGCCTACACCTCTACCTTCAGCGTAGCCGGCCGGGTAGTTACCTCAAACAGCTCGCCGTGCGGAACAATAGTAATTTGGCCATATTCGCGCAGCAGCATCTTGTAGGCCTCCGCTACCGCACGGGGCTTGCGGTCGAGGTCAAACAGGCCGCAGGCGTTTACGGTGCCGGTTTTTTGGGCCAGGCCCTTGTCCCAGTCAATCTGGTCGATGAGCGAGTACCACGTAAAGCCCAGCACAGGTACGCCTTCCTTGCGCATGCGCAAGATGTTGACCCACTGCTTCCAGAGCCAGGTAGGGCCTTCGCTGGCGGTGAGCACATTGGTTTCGGTGTGCATCACGGGCTTCTGGTAGCGCTGGTAGTAGTCGTGGGTAATGGTGTACCACCCGAGCACGTCCATACTGGTGCAGATTTCCCCGTTGGGCAGCACAATCTTTTCGTTGCGGCCGTAATAGTCGTTGCCCATTACCTGGTACCCGGGCGGCTCGCCGGCCATAAACCAGTCGTACTCGCGCCGCGTCATGCCATTGTCGTAAAGGTAGTTTACTACTTCACCTTCGGGTTGATGGGCATAGAGCAGGTCGAGGGCCGTAAAGCGCAGCTTGTTTTCCAGCTGCACGGCGGGGGTGCGCTCGGCCCGCAGCTCGTGGGTAAACTCGGCCGACTCGCTTTGCACGATAATGCAGTCGGGCCGGTGCTTGGCAATGCGCTGCGTACCCATAATGCTGGCGGCGACGGTGTGTTTGAGCGCCGTGACAAATGCCTTGTCGGTCTTCAGCTGCTCGTTCCAGCTGCCGTCTTTGGCACTCATCTTGGCCGTGACATAAATCTCGTTTACCGGCGTGTAGTAGCGCACCCAGGGGTAGCGCTTGGCTACCTCCTCGCAGTAAGCCGCAAAGTGTACCGGCAGCTCGGGGTTCTGAAAGTTACCCAGCCAGTCGGGCACCCCAAAGTGCATCAAATCCAGAATCGGGGTAATGCCCAGGCGCTGCATCTCGGCCATCGCCAGGTCGGCAAATTCCCAGTTATATTTTTCGGGGCTGAGCTGGATGTTGTAGTAGGGCAGGCCGTAGCGTAGCACTTTCAGGCCCATTTCTTTTACCAGGCCCAGGTCTTCCTGGTAGCGGTTGTAATGGTCGCATTCGGCTAGTAGGTCGCGCCGGGTTCGGCCGTGGTCGATGGTAGGGTAGCTGCACTCAATGCCGGTGGCAAACATGAAGTTGTTGGGCAGGCCTGTCGGCAGGCCGCTGCCGTTGTGGCCGGTGGCGCCGCCAAACTCATCACCTTCGTAGTTGCCGCTGCCGAAATGCTCTTTTATCTCGGTGAGAAAAGACTTCATAAAGAAATAGTTAGCGATGAGCAGTGAGCCAGTAAGAAAGGAGCTTGATGGTTGCGCCCTCTCATTGTAAGCTGCTTTATTGGTCCCGCCTTTTCTGCCTCTCCAAAAACTTGTCGGCCGTGCGCAGGCTCAGGGCCATGATGGTGAGGGCCGGGTTTACGCTGAGCGCGCTCGGAAACACCGAGTTATCGCAGATGTACAGGTTGGGTACGTCGAAGGCCCGGCCATCGCGGTCCACCACGGCATCGTCGCCGCTCAGGCCCATGCGGGCCGTGCCAATAACATGGGCGTAGCGCCCAAAGGCCCAGATGTCGGTAGCGCCGGCTGCTTCCCAAATGGCCCGCATCGTTTTTTCGGCGTGGGCATTCATCCGCAGCTCGTTTTCCTGGGCCGTGAAGTGCAGGCGCGGCTTGGGCAGCTGGCGGGCATCCTGTTCCTCGCTCAGCTCCAGGTAGTTATCGGCGTGCGGCAGGCAGTCGCCGAGGATATTGATGCCCGCAATGTGATTGAACTGCCGCATATAGTCGCGCAGGGCCTGGCCCCAGAGCTTGCGCCCGCGCGCTACCTGGCCCGCAAACGTAACCGGCATTACGCCAATGCTTTGCAGGAGGTAACCGCCCGCAAAGTCGGCATCCTTGGGCCGGTGCGTATCCTGCGAAATCAAGCCGCCCGGAATACCCTTGGTCGGCCGCACCTCGTCGGCAAACGTGCCCCACACCTGCACGCCCGGGTGGGCCATGAGGTTGCGGCCCACCTGGCCGCTGGTGAGAGCCAGCTGATTGAGCAGGAGCAGCCGGGGCGTTTCCACCGAGCCGCCGCATAAAAACAGGTGGTTACAGGCCAGTCGATGCGTCTGGCCGTTTTGTTTATATATAACAGCGCTAATATTCCCGTCCGCGTGGCGCTCTATCTCGGTTACGAAGCTATTAGGCCGAATGTCGGCCCCGTATTTCACGGCTAGCGGAATAAAGGTGACATCCATGCTGGCTTTTGCCCCATTAGCGCAGCCGGCCTGGCAAAAGCCGCACTTGATACATTCTTCGCGCCAGCCCACGCCCTCCTGGTAGTAGCGGCTGGCCAGGGCTGCGTTGGCGGCCGGCGAAGTGAGAATACCGAGTTTTTCGGCCCCACGCCCCATTAGCTGCGCGGCGCTGTTGAGGGGCAGCGGCGGCAGAGCGTAGCCTTTGGGGCGGGCGGGCCCCCAGGGATAAGGCGTTGGCCCTGAAATACCTAAAAACTGCTCAACTTCTTCAAAGTACGGGGCGAGGTCGTCGTAGGTAAGGGGCCAGTCTTCCCCCTTGCCAAAATCGCGGCGCAGGTGCAGGTCGTCGGGCAGCGGGCGGGGCGTGTAGGCCGTGTAATGCAGGGTAGAGCCACCCACGCCGGTACCAGAGTTGTTTTTACCCATGGCCAGCGGGTCGTGGCCGGCCGCCAGCCGCTCATCATTCCAAAATAAAAAGTCCTGGGCTTTTTCGTCGGTAGCGAAGTCGGTTTGCGGATTGTGCCAGGGCCGGCCTCCAGCGCCACTACCTTGAGCCCGGCCTGCGCCAGGCGGGCCAGCAGCGGCGCGCCGCCCGCCCCCAGGCCAATAACAATGCAGTCGACCGTCTCACTGGCAGCCGGCACGGGCTGCGGCTTTTCCAGCGGGGTGTCAATAGGAGCAGTCAAAGGCGCACTTTCGGCCAGCAGCTCGCGCAGTAAAGGGTCCTGAACGGCGGGCTCGGCAGGGCTAAGGATACCTTCCTCAGCAATTTCTTCGTCGGGCATAAGCTTCTAAGACGGTGGTCAGAATAGGGAAATGGCTATGCTTCGCGGGGTTCTTTTTCATTCAGCCCGATTCTAGTCCAGGTCGGCATGTTGGCGTAGCCTACGTAGCCGATTTCATCCTGCGCCCAAGGGTGGGCATAGTAGGTTTCGGTCAGCTCGGCCAGCAGCTCTTCAAAAAAACGGTCGGCGGGCAGCGTTTGCCAGGTAACACCGGGCGGGTTGCCGCCGGCCAGGGCCCCCAGCACCTCGTCCTGCTTATCGCCGGCGAGCTGCTCAAAAGCAGTAGCAAATAGCGCCTGCGCTATTTCCTGCACTCCGCCCAGGCCGAGGCGATAGGCTTCACGGTCGGGGGTAGGGCATCGTAGCGCCAGCCATCGGCCCGGCCCTCCGCCAGGCGGCGGTCTACGGCCGGGGCCAGCGGAATGGGCACCGGGCGCTCGGACTGGGGTAGCAGGCGAGCGGCTACGGCTACAAGGAGCTGATAAGCTTCGGGAGCCAGAAACTGCGGGGTGTAGGGCGCGCCGGTTTCGGCCAGGCGCTCGGTGAGGGCAGCACGGGTAGCCGCCGATACGTGCGCCGTAGGCAGCAGTTCCTGAGAGGTCATAGCAAGAAAACAGGTTGAAGCAAAGCGAGTAAGCCGGTGCTTAACTGCCCTGCTTCAACCTGAACGGTAAACTAGCGCAGATGTTTGCGCTGCGCTTATTCGTCGCTGCTTAGCTTGCCACCTGTTACGTGCACCAGCGCCCCGGTCATAAAGGAACCGTCTTGCGAGGCCAGCAGCACGTAAGCGGGCGCCAGCTCCTCGGGCTGGCCGGGGCGTTTGAGCGCTACCTCGTGCCCAAACTTCTCAATCTCGGAGCGCGGCATGGTTCCCGGGATGTTGGGCGTCCAGACTGGCCCCGGTACTACGCAGTTTACCCGAATGTTGCGCTCTCCCAAGTACAGCGCCAGCGACTTCGTAAGCGCATGAATACCAGCTTTTGTGCAGGCATAATCGACCAGAATCGGAATGCCCACAATACCCACAATGCTACCCGTATTGATGATGCAGTCGCCGCTTTGCAGGTGCGGAATAGCGGCCTGCGCCATCCACATATACCCCATGATATTGGTGTCGAAAGCCCGCCGAATCTGGGCTTCCGGGATGTCTTCAAACTTCTCCTGGGCCATCTGAAAAGCGGCATTATTGACCAGGATATTCAGGCCGCCCAGCTCCTGGCGCACCAGCCGCACGGCCTGGAAGGCCTGCTCCCGGTCGCGCACATCTAGCTGCAGCACCTGGCACCTGCGCTTTTCCAGCTCAACGAGGCGCTTGGTTTCCTGGGCATCTTCCTGGTTTTCATTAAATAGAATGGCTACGTCAGCACCTTCCTTCGCAAAGGCAATAGCCACGGCCCGGCCGATACCTGAATCGGCCCCGGTAATAAGCGCCACCTTGCCTTCGAGCTTGCCGGCGGCGCGGTACGCAGCCAGGCTGCTCTGCGGCTGAAATTTCATGTCGGCCTGCCTGGCAGGGTAAGGGAGCTTTTGGGCGTGCTCCTTCATGTCTTTCGCAGTAGGGCGCTTCGGCGGAGCAGGTTGACGGGCTGGCATAGTAGAAAAGAATAGGAACGATGCCCGCGTTTACGCAAAAGCCTGCGGCGTGGTCAGCGAGCCGGCTGCGGGCAATTTATTAACGCACCAGCTGGAGCGGGCAACTCGCTGATTTAGCGCTCTCTAAAACCGAAAAGCTTATGAAAGCAGTAAGTAGCCCAGCCACCCAAACGGGGCTGAAGCGGCTGTTCGCCGGTATTTTGCAGGGTGTTGTGCGCGTGCCGTTCGCAACCCTTCACAGAGTGAAAATTTATGCAGAAATCCTTACTTTTCCTGATACTGTTTGCGTGGGCCGTTGGGGTAGCATCCGGCGCTGCTGGCCGCCCTGCCGCCGAGCCGCCCCGCCTGAACGGACAGTGGCAGGGCCCGCTAAAAGTACCCGGCGGCACGCTTACGCTGGCTATTACCATTGTGCCGCTCAGCAACGGCACGTATTATGCGGCCCTGGACGTACCCCAGCAGCGCATCAGCCGCATGCCCGTTGAGGTCGAGCTCAAAGACGATAACCTGACCTTGCGCATCGAGCAGGCGGGCAGCAGCTTTGTGGGGAAGGTGCTGGCTGGTGGCGACAAGCTCAGCGGTACCTGGCAGCAGCCGGGCCTCAAAACCGACCTGGTGCTGGAGCGCAGCACTGCCCCGGTAGCTGCGCAGGCTGCCAAAAAGCTCCGCCTTACGCCGCCCTACCGCGAGTCGGAAGTGACCTTTCCCAACGCTATAGCGAAAATCAAGCTTAGCGGCACGCTCACCGTGCCCAGCGGGGAGGGCCGTTTGCGGCCGTGGTGCTGCTCTCCGACTCGGGGCCGCAAGACCGCGAAGCCGATGTGCAGGGCTACCATTTATTTGGTATACTGGCCGATTACCTCACCCGGCGCGGCATTGCCGTGCTGCGCTTCGACGACCGGGGCGTGGGGAAGTCGGGCGGCGACTATAGCCGCGCTACCACGCCCGAGTTTGTAACCGATGCCCAGGCAGCCCTGGCTTTTTTGCGCGGACGGCCCCTTATTGCGCCGCAGCAAGTGGGCCTGCTGGGCCACGGCGAAGGAGGCAACGTTGCGCTGCTGGCCGCTTCCGAGCCGCTGGAGGCACCCAATTTTGTGGTTTCGCTGGCTGCCTACGGGCAGCCCGGCCGCGATGTGCTGCGGCGTCAGCAGGGCGAGATTATGCGCCTTATCGGCGCCGATGGAGCGCAGGTAAAAGCGGCCCAGGGGTTATTTGACCAATTGGTAGAAACTGTGCGCCAGACGCCCAACCAAACGGCCGCCCGGACCAAGATTATCAGCTTGTTGCGTAGCAGCAACACGGGCCTTGATGAGCCTATGGCCCGCGCCCGCGCCGCCCAGCTGTCTTCGCCGTGGTCACGGTTCTTCTTCGATTTTAACCCCGCCACGCGCCTGCCATTGGTGCGCTGCCCGGTGCTGCTGCTCAACGGCACCGCCGATTTGCAGGTGGCTGCCGGCCGCAACATGTCGCTGCTGCAAAAAGGCCTGCGCCAGTCAGGTCAGGCAGTGCAGGCCCATCGCCTGGCCGGCGTCAACCACTTGTTTCAGGATGACCCCGCCCAATGGCCCATTGTGGGGGGCGAGCGGCAGGCCGCCTTTTCTGCTCAGGGCCTCACGTACCTGCGCGACTGGCTGCTGGAGCGCTCGCGCCTGCTTAAAACCCAGCAGCCCGTAACGGTGCGCCGCCCCGCCCCGCGCCCCAAGGCGCTTACGCCGCTGCGCAGTCGGAGCCGCCGGGGCGTAGTCACTGCGGCGCAGTAGGGCGCGCTAGGGTAGTGGCCGCAGCACCACCCGGCGGTTGCGCGGGCGCTGGTCGGGCTGGTTGTTGTCGGCTACCGGGCGGGTGCCGCCGTAGCCCACGGCCCGCAGCCGGGCAGCCTCCACTCCCTGCGTGGCCAGGTACTGGCACACGGCTTCGGCCCGCTGCCGCGAAAGCCGTTGATTGATAAAAGGGTCGCCCTGGTTGTCGGTGTGGCCCTGCACTTCCAGGTGCAGAGCAGGGCGCTGGGCCAGCGCCGCCGCCAATGTATCGAGGCGGGCCCGCACGGGTGGCAATAAATCGGCCCGGCCTTGCTCAAAATACAAGTCAGGCAGCGTTACGGCTTGCCCGGCAGCCAGGCGCGCGGCCAGGACATTTGTCTGGTCCGGCCCGGCTGGAACTTCGGTAGGAGTTGGGCGGGTAACCGGCGGAGGGGCAGTTGCCAGTGCCAGGTAGCTCCGGGAATGCGTCTTCAGGGGGCAGCTGCCGGTTCTGCAAGCAGAACTGTTTTAGTAGGTGAAGCTGGTCGCGGGGCGGGCGCCTCAGCCGTACGGAGCTGCGCAGGGGCTGCTGGTTGAGCAGGAGGTGTCGACCGGGCCGGCGCGCTGGCCAACAGCAGCTGACTAAATAAGTAGCGCGTCGGAATAACAGCGGGCCCGGCCTGCTCTTCGATTATGCCCCAGAGGTTGCGCCAGCTGCTGGGGGTAGTAGGTACGGCGGGCGTCTCCCAGGCAAGCCGCATTCGCGTGGAGAAGGAATACTGGCAGTAGTCTATCCGTAGCGAGTAAGGCTCTCCGGCATTGAGGTTCACGGCCAGCTGATAGTAGCTAAGGGGCTGCCCCTGCCACTCATTCAGCAGCTCGCGGCCATTGAGCCATAGCCTGATACCATCGTCTACGCTGAGGTGTAGCACGTAGCGGCCGGTAGTTGGCGGCACGAGCCAGCCCGTCCAGCGCACCGAAAAATCCTCGGCCGCCAGGCCAGGCACGGGGGCTGCTGATGCCAGTCGAAGTTAATGACCGGGTCGTGCCGGGTCAGTACCTTGCGCTCAAAGTTGCGGCCATCGTAGTACACTCCCACAAGGCCATCGCCGCCCTTGCGAACCTGTGCCTCCGCACACAGGGGCAGCAAGCCCAGCAGCCACCAGCAGAAATGCCATCCGTACCGCATCATGCAGTAAAGATGGCATTTTGCTATAAATAGTTGCTACCAGTAGCTTGCTTACCAGGGCAGGTGCTCGCTATCGTGGAAGTAGCCGCCGGTGGGCCCATCAGCGGGCAGCAGCGCCAGGCGCACGGCCGTTTTGGCACCCTCGCTCACGTCGAGCGGCGCATTGGAGCCGCCCAGGTCGGTTTTGACCCAGCCGGGGTGCGCGGCATTCACTTTGATATTCGTGTCGGACAGGTGCTGGGCCAGCACCACGGTCAGCATATTCAGGGCCGCCTTGGAGGACGTGTATCCCGGCGTGGCCCAGCTGCCGCCCTGCCCCTGGCTGATAGCCGTGAGCGAACCCAGAATGCTGCTCTGGTTCACAATGCGCCCGGCCGGGGCCTCGCGCAGCAGCGGCAGCAGCGCCCGCGTAATAGCGTACGGGGCAATAGTATTGGTCTCATATACCTGCCGCAGCGTGTCAGGGCTGATATCAAATCCTTCATCTAGCTGCACGCCCGCATTGTTTATTAGAATATCTAACCGGCCGAATGTTTGCTCGAAATAGACTGGCAGGGCTGCTATGTCGGCAGCATTGGTCACATCGAGCCGCAGCGCGTGCGCGTCCAGGCCCTGCTGGCGCAGCTCGGCGGCCGGGCCATCGGCCTTGCCGGGGCGAGCCCCAAGTACCACCGTAATACCCTGCTGGCCCAGCTGGCGGGCTATTTCCAGGCCCAGTCCTTTATTAGCTCCCGTAATAAGAGCGACTTTGTGTGTGTGCATATGGCTTAAACTGCCGGCCGGAGCGTCGGGTTTGCCGCTTTTCAAAAATTGAGGCCGCAGTGGAAGCAATGATAGGCCCGGCCTTGCAGCGGATAACGCCGCAGCCGCGACAGCAGGGCCACAAACCAGTGAGCCGCGCCCGGCCGGGCAGCCGCGTCGAAACTCACTTCGTCGGAGCCGCAGCGCGGGCAGTTTGTCACGGGCTGCGTTGTCGGGGCGGCGGCAGGTTCAGCTAGTCCGCCGCGCACGGCTTGCATCACGGCCGGCTCGCGCAGCGCTTCGGCTGCCCTGCTGGCATCGCGCGCATACACGTGCAGCCGCACGCCACCCGCCACGGGGCTATACATCCGATTGAGCGATACCAGGTTCTCATTGGTAAGAAAGCACGGAATGCCAGCCGCTTCCAGCCGCGTGCGGGCCAGATGGGCAGCCAGCGGCTCGTAGTACGAGTCGAGCACGATAATATTGTCCGACCGGGAAGTAGTAGAGTTAGTTGTCATAGCGGAACAGTCAGTTGCCGGAGAAGATACTGAAGCCGGCCCATCCCAGTCTCTAACAAGCGGTGGGCCATAATCATTTTTTGGTAGCCGTGGCGGCGTGCAGGTCCTGGGCCGTTCGCTTGGCCCGCAGGGCCGTAAACTCGGCTTGCCAGGCGCGGATGCGCAGCTCGTCACGGGCGGGCAGGTCCAGGCGGATGCGGGCCAGCTGAGCATTCAGGCGTCGATAAGTATCCTGGGCATAATCCCAGTCGCGGGCCTGCCAGGTGCCCTGGCGTACGCGGGTAGCCCGCAGCAGCTGCCCATAAGCCCCGGCAATAGTGGCTGGCGTGAGGCTGCTCACTTGCCCGGCGTAGCTGCCCAGCAGCTCCTGGTCCACGATTCTTTGTTTTTGCGGGGCCAATGGCACGGCCCGCCGGGCATGGTTGGCCGAGTCGAAGCGGGCTGTCTGGTGGCCCAGGCGGCTCAGGGTGCGGCCGGTAGTATGTGCCGCAGTATCGAGCTTGCTCATTTCCTGACGCACTATTTCCTGGCGCTCGCGGGGTGTCGAGTCACAGGCTGTGAGCAGTGCGCTCAACAGAAGTCCGCACAGTGACTTACTATAGGATGCTTTCATAGCGCCCTGCTACGGCCACAAGGGGGTCAGGGTTGGGCAAGCCGAAAGTTGAGCGGCAGCTCGTACTCCACCGGCACGGCCCGGTGGCCCACGCGGGCCGGTATCCACTGATTGGGCACCAGCTGAGCTACGCGCAGGGCTTCCTCATCGCAGCCGCCCCCGATGCGCTGCACCAGGTGATGATTGCTGGTATGTCCCAGCGTATCTATCAGAAAGCCAACCACTACCTTACCCTGAATATTGCGGGAAATAGCCGCCTGGGGGTAATTCAGCTGGGTAGTGTATTGCGACAGCGTAGCGTCGCCGCCCACAAACAAAGGCGGCTGGTCGGGATGCACGTAGCTCCACTTGCCGGGGCTTACCTCCGCGTGGCACGTGATGTCGGGGCCCGGCCGGAAATACAGCAGCTTTTGCTTGTCGTAGTCGTAGCGCTGCAGCACTACTTTTTCCCCCGAAGGCGTGTACCCATAGTATTCCCAAATACCAGTTTTTTGGCCTTTTTCAATAAATCCTTTTTCAAATTTTGTTTCCCGCAGCTTCTGGGCATCAGCACGTTGGCTAATAAGCAGGCAGCTGAGAAATAACAAAAAAGTACAAATACAATAGCGAGTAGAAATAAACATAGAATGGGGGTGGGAAAAGGATGAAAAACAGAATTGGCGAACCAAGATAGCACCCTTAGGCCAGTCGTCAAAACGCTGCCGCACGAAACAAAAAATCACTGGCTACCCATTTTGGGTAGCCAGTGATTTTTTGTGGGTCAGTAATAACGCCGGTTAGGGCATCAATACTTTATTTATTACATGGATAACACCATTGCTTTGCATAACGTCGGCAATGGTTACGGTGGCGATACCACCTTTCTCGTCTTTCAGTTCAATGGTTTTCGGGCCTTTCATCATCGCCGTCAGGGTGCCGCCGCTCACGGTGGTGAGGGTAGCCTTTCCGCCGCCAGCCTTGATGGCTTTCATCAGGTCGGCCGACGTCATGCGGCCAGCTACTACGTGATAGGTCAGAATTTTGGTGAGGGTAGCCTTGTTTTCGGGCTTTACCAAGTTATCGACCGTGCCAGCCGGTAGGGCGTTGAAGGCCTCATTAGTAGGGGCAAACACAGTAAATGGGCCGGGACCCGACAGCGTTTCGACCAGGCCAGCGGCCTTCACGGCCGCTACCAGCGTCGTGTGGTCCTTCGAATTGACGGCATTTTCAATAATGTTTTTCGTTGGGTACATTGGGGCGCCGCCAACCATGACCGTATTAGCTTTTTGGGCCGAAGCTGAGTGAATGCTGGCGGTGCCAAGGAGAGCCACCAGGGCCAGCGATGCAAAAGAAAATTTCATCTGGAATGGGAAAAGAAGGAAGTGAATTGTTGAGGTTTAAACCTGACCCACTTACGGTCTCTCTTCTCCAACTGGATTCTGAGAAAATGAAAAAAAGGCGCAACTTGCCGGCAATGGCCATAAAATAAAAAATTTTCCCCTTGAAAATGAAGCGGAAAGCCCCGGGGTATTAAAAATAAATAGCCTTGCTCTTGACAGTATCGACCTTTTGCCTACCTTTGTACCACCATTCGCCACCGCGGCGAACAAGTCTCAAGCGAGAGTAGCTCAGTTGGTAGAGCGCGACCTTGCCAAGGTCGAGGTCGCGAGTTCGAACCTCGTCTCCCGCTCCAAACAAAAAAGACGTTGCGTACTTGCAGCGTCTTTTTTGTTTATATCAAAGAGCAACGATTTTATCGTTAATTTTGATGGCAAAGTGCCCCGCGCCAGAGTGGTGGAATGGTATACACGAGGGACTTAAAATCCCTTGCCTTCACGGGCTTACGGGTTCGAGTCCCGTCTCTGGTACGAAAAACCCCGTTTGCGGCCTGCAAGCGGGGTTTTATCATTTAAAGGCAGGCGGGGCCTATGTTGCCAGCTGTGGTCGTCACTGAATCAGCTGGTTAGTCGGGCAGCGCAAGCTGGTAGGCTCCTATAATGGGGCTTTCAGGGATGAGGCCGTTCTTCTTCGCCCGGCCCATCATCCAGCGGGCGGTAGGCTTCCCCGCTTTCATGGTCTCAACCTGATGGATGTTGAAGGTAGTACCAAACCGGTCTTGCTGGCCCATTGTGCAAAAAGCAGCGTGCGGCCCGCAGTAGATGACGGCTGCTGGTGTGGTAGCCAACAGGCTATAGTCAGTAATCCAAACTGCATGTAAGGCCAGCAGACGATAGGCATCACGTGTAGGGTAGCCAGAATCAAGTAAGGAAACCGCGTTCGTAAAGCTTTTCACGCACCCGCCTTTCGCGTTGTTCCGGTCCGTAAAGTCCTTGTGCAACACCCACATTCGCTTGCAGATAAGGGTGTACATTGTGAGGGCATCTTGTTGAAAGGTAGATGTCTGCCCTTTCAGCGCCTTGATGCCGGCCATTTTCCGTACCGTATCTAACTCGCCGGCTCCCACGGCCACGCGGGTGCCGTCATGAAAAGTGCAGCGTGTACTATCCTCAGCTCGTCGAAACGAGGTAAAAACGGCATTGATTGACCCAAACTCCGCCAAAGCGGCTTTAATGAGCGCAATAGTGGTGCAGTTTCCGGGGCCCGTATCTCCACTACAACGTCCGAATGCAGAGTCAATTACGGCGGAGGTCTGGCGAAAGTCAGAAATTAATTGTGGGTGGCCCTGGGCGTAGCTTAAGCGGCTGCTAACCAACAGCCCCACAGTTATAAATGCTGATTTTATCATAAACCTCAAAGAGTAGCTTTAGGCCTGAGTTGCCGGTGTGCCGCAAAAGTTGGTGCATTAGTCAACCGGAAAGAGCCTGATTTTATGTATTTACTCTTACCCATAGGAGAAGTCCGGTCTTTGCCGATAACCCGGCGGTAGTATCGGCCCGCAGCTTGGTGGCAGCAGCCACCGATGGCAGGCTCCTACGCCTGCACCCGTA
This sequence comes from Hymenobacter sp. BRD67, assembly GCF_013256425.1. Lineage (GTDB taxonomy): Bacteria > Bacteroidota > Bacteroidia > Cytophagales > Hymenobacteraceae > Hymenobacter. The sequence goes on along the minus strand of NZ_CP053904.1, from coordinate 3,521,879 downwards.
GCAGCGGCTCCAGCACGGCCCAGACATTGGCCGCAAGCACCTGCTGGCCCGCGGCGTTGGGATGTACACGGTCGGGCAGGTTAAGCTCGGGGCGGCCCAGCACACCCGCCAGCAGCGATGGGATAAAGGCTACCCCTTCGGTGCCGGCCAAGCTGCCAAACAGGCTGCCAAACTCCTGCGCATAGCGGCCGAGCCCCGGTAGGCCCAGTGGCCCAAGGTCGAACGGCACTTGCAGGCCGGCCAGCACGCGCTGGGCAGCGGGAAACTGCCGCCGCACCTCTTGCAGTATAAAGCGCAGGTTGGCCGTGGTTTCGCGTACCGCAATGCCGCGCAGCCCGTCGTTGGCCCCCAGCGCCAATACAAAGACATCTACTGAGTGGCGAGCGAGCATGCTGGCTAGGCGCTGACGGCCGCCAGCGCTGGTTTCACCACTAATGCCGTAGTTATAAGCCCGGTAGGGCAGGCCCGCAGCGTCCAGCCTGGCCTGAATAAGCGCAGGGAAGCTGGCCGCAGCCGGCAGCCCATGGCCGGCCGTGAGGCTATCGCCGAAGAAAATTATATTTTTCATATATTTGAGTAACCAAAATCCCGCTGCAAGGCCTTTGCAAGCCAGGCAGCGGGATACTGCAGTGCGGGTAAGCCCCGCCAATAAGTGACTAAGCTTTAGCTAGATTCGGGCAAAATGCTCGGCTGCCAGGCGGGCACCTTCTTCGGTGCAAAGGCCGCGGATGTAATACAAAAAAATGCTGCGAAATATTTCCGCCACTGGTATTGCGGCCGGAAATACGCCGGGCGTAAGTACCATGGTAAGCTGTTGTAAAAGTATAATCGTAACCAGCTGAATATTTATATCGCTCCGAAAAAGCTTCTGTCGGATACCTTCGTTGAGCAGCTGTTGCAGCTGGGGCGAGGAATAGGAAGCCAGATGGTCCTGAAAAGTTTGCCATACTTTTGGAAAGCTAGGCAATTCATTCAAATACAAAGGGTTGAGGTCGGTCAGGTCAATAAGTGCGTAGTTCAGCAGCCCATACAGGCGCTCTACAGCTGCCGAATAGTGCTCATACAGGCGAAGGTGGTCGGCCTTTTGGCGCTCAATATCGGCCAGGGTGGCATGCAGTACAAAATCGGCGCGGCTGGGGTAGCGGGAGCTGAACTCGGTAATTGTAAGGCCCTCGGCCTGTGCTAGTTGGCTGTTGGTAGGGGCCAGAAAGCCAGCTTGCCGAAACAACTGCATTGTGGCCGAAGGAGGTGAAGGGGTAAGGGCAGAAGTCGATTTCATAGAAGGATAAATCGTCGGAAAGAAATAAAGGTAGGGTCAGGGCAGGCCATTTCGGGCTAACTCATGGAGCCAATAAACCCAGGCCAAAGAAAAACAATAGCTGTACTAGATACACCATCGGTGCGAGCGGGTTACGCTTGAGAAAGGGCGTGCGCACAAATAAAACCTGCAGTACCAGCGCCAGCAAAAACCAGTCGCGAAAATTACGCAGCGGCACTAAATCGCCGGTCCAGTGCCAGAAATCGTAGCGCCCGGCCACGGGCTCCATGCACAGGTCAAAGCCTACCATCAGCACGGCGCCTACCAGCACCCGCACCACCCCCGAAGCCGGCAGGTAAGCTGCCAAAGTGCCTGCCAGGTACGTAACCAGCACCCAGTTGAGGCCAATAAGCCACGGCGCGCTCATGTACTGCGGCCCCAGCGTGGCGCCGTAGATATAGTGCCCAAACAGCAGGCCGGTATTGGTGCCTACCACCTCGGCTACCATTCCCAGCAAAAATGTCTGGGCCACAAATAGCCAGAAAACCAGGCCCCGCATGGGCTGAAATGCTGCCAGCAGCCCCGCCGTGAGCAGCAGCGTAAGCGGAGTGTATTTGAGGTAAAAGGCCTTGTCCTGACTAAAAGCCAACCCCACGAAGCCCGTGAGGTGAAATAATAAAACCAGCCCCTGCGCCAGCCGCAGCCGCCCGGTGGAAACCGCCGTAGCGGGTGAATTTGAAAACTCCATGGTGAAGGAAATCAAAAATCAAAAAGCACGAATCAAAAGCTATGAAGCATATTGCAATGAATATCAAAGCAATAGAGCATAGTTTTAATTTGTGTTTTTAACTTTTAATTAGAAATGAGTTCGGCTACAATTTTGGCCGAAAGCAGGCACAGCGGAATACCACCGCCCGGATGCACTGAGCCACCGCAAAAGTACAGCCCATTCAGCCGGCTCGAAAAGTTGGGGTGACGTAAAAATGCGGCCAGCGCATTGTTGCTGGAGCTACCGTACAGCGCCCCGCCAAACGACGAGGTGTCGGCCGCAATGCCGGGAGGGGTCCATTGCCTTTCGGCTTTAATAAGGGGCTCAAGCTCAACGCCCAGCGTGCGGCTAAGCTTGGCTAGCACTACCCGGCGGGTTTTGGCGGTCAGCGCCTCCCAATCCTGGCCCTGGTCGTGGGGCACGTTCACCATCACAAACCAGTTTTCGTGGCCGGCCGGGGCATCGGTGGGCGTTTTTTTAGAAGTAATGTTAACGTACACCGTCACGTCGTCGGCCACGGTCTGCTGCTGGAAGATGGCGTCGAACTCCTGCTTGTAATATTCAGAAAATACTATATTATGCAAATCCAGCTCGGGGAACTCACGGGCGATGCCCCAGTAAAAAATAAGCGCCGATGACGAGCGTGGCTGCGCCAGGGTGCGCTCGGGCGCGGGCTGGTGCGGGAGCAAGTGGCGGTAAGTAGGTACCACGTCCATGTTGCTCACTACCAGGCTAAAATCGTAGACATCCTGGTCGGTGCGCAGGCCGGTGATGAGGTCGCCGGCCGTCAGGATTTCGCGCACGGGCTCGTTGAACCGGAATTTTACCCCAAACTCTTCGGCCAGCCGGTGCAGGCTTTGGGCAATGGCATAAATGCCGCCTTCGGGGTAAAAGGCCCCGATGCCGTGCTCGAGGTGCGGAATGAGCGAGAGCGTAGCCGGGCTTGGTACGGGTCGGAGCCGTTGTAAGTAGCGTAGCGGTCAAATAGTTGCACCAACCTGGAGTCGTTGCCAAAGGCGCTGGCGTGGCGCGCGTGCATGGTGCCCGTGAGACCCAGACTGGGCAGGGCCGCCACGGCCTTCAGCGTTTCGGTGCTGAGGTAGGTGCCTAGTTTGTGCAGCGACTTATGCAGAAACGTGCCGGCTGTAGCGTCATACGCCCGCCCGCTGCGGGCCAGAAAATTGGTGACCTGCGCCGCCGGCACCCCAAGCTTTTGCTCCACTTCTGCCGCAAACTTTTCTGCGTCGGCCCAGGCAGTCAGCCGCGTACCGTCGGCAAAAAAATAGTTGGTAATGGGGTCGAGGCGCTCGTAGCGGAAGTAGTCGGTGGGCTCGCGGTGGGCCAGCCGAAAAATATCGTCTACCAATTGCGGCAGCGTGAAGAGCGACGGCCCGGCATCGAAGCGGTAGCCGCCCGGCAGCTCAAACTGCTGCATTTTGCCCCCAAACGAGCCGCTGGCCTCGAATACCGTGACCGGGTGCCCGGCAATGGCCAGCCGCGCGGCAGCCGCCAGCCCCGCCACGCCCGCGCCGATAATGGCAACGGCAGGTTTCGACAAACTCCTGGATTTTCCGTACATTTGCGGCGAACCACTGAAAGTCCGAATGGGCCGTAGGTGGTGTTTTTTTTAGCGAGGGTAGCAAACTATACCGTAGCGATTACTGCTACTGGCTTTGGTATTGAGAATTGGAATGGCTGCCTCCATCAATAATACAGCATCCTGCTCAGCAAGTACTCGCTTTACCCGATTAGCCCATTCTAAGTTGGTGCACAAATGCTTGGTAGCATAAAGCATCGTGATAAAGGCTAGTGTGTCAGCTGCCTGAATAAAATAGGATTGTGCGGAATTTTTCGGCAAAGGGTCTTCCACCAGTAGCCGGATTTCCTGGCGGGTGCTTGAGGATTCGTATTGGGAGGGTATATAATTTATCTTCTGTATTTTTCGTGATACGTTAGTCATTGCTCCTACTCTGCCTTCGTCTGTGATAATCATAAACTGCTCAGCCCTTTGTTGTTTGGTATCAGCAGCTTTCAACAGGCTATTTTCTATTCTTTGAATATTATATGTAAGAGCATTTTCTAATACAGGATATTTTTGATTCTTGATTTTAGTTTTGTCAATTACTACCACAATACCTTTTAAACGTAAAGTAGCCAAAGTGGCGATGTAGCGAAAAAGTATTTCGCGCCTGATTTCAGGAGCGTATTTGCCATGATAAGGATTTTTATCCTGGATAAACTCACGCGTATGAAATTCCTGCTTGACTGGAAAGTTATATTTACCGAGTAGCTCACGTCGGAAAGCAAGTAACTTTTGAAAGTTAAACTTCCATTCCGTATCTAGCATAGAAACGCTGGCTAACACAAACAGGTCAGACGAACGGCGTGGAAAGCCATCGTCACCTGATTCATCGAAATAGGATAGTACCATACTTCAAAATAAATACTACTCTACTGCCAGCACCAACCCTTTGAGGTACGCCCCTTCGGGGTGAAATAAACTCACCGGATGGTCGGCCGGCTGGGTGAGGCGGTGCAGAATGCGCGCCGGCCGGCCGGCCTCAATGGCAGCGGCCAGTACTGCGCCTTCAAACAGCTCGGGGCTAACTACCTGCGAGCACGAGAAGGTAAAGAGCAGCCCGCCCGGCGCCAGGTGCGCGATACCGGCCGCATTCAGCCGTTTGTAGCCCATGAGGGCGGCGTGGCGGGCGCCCATGTGCTTGGCAAACGCGGGCGGGTCGAGCACCAGCAGGTCGTACTCGGCCGAATGGCTTTTAAGGAAGGTGAGCACGTCGTCGGGGTAGGCGGCGTGGCGCTCGGGTGGCTCGATAGCCCGGCGTTGCGCTCGGTGAGGGCGATGGCTTTCTTGCTCGAATCGACGGAATGCACCAGCTCGGCCCCGGCTTCGAGGGCATAGACCGAGAAGCCGCCCGTGTAGCAAAAGGTATTGAGCACCCGGCGGCCGGGCGAGTAGCGGGCCAGCAGGGCGCGGTTGTCGCGCTGGTCGATGAAGAAGCCGGTTTTCTGGCCCGTTTCCCAATCCACGGCAAACTGGTGGCCATTTTCCGACACCAGATGCTCGTGGCCGCTGCTTTCGCCGAAGAGGTAGCCATTTTTGGCATCGCCTACGGTGTGGCCGGGTACTGTTTCAGCGCTTTTGTCATATATAGCCCGCAGCTTATTGCCAAACACGACTTGCAGCGCCGCCGCAATGTCGGGCCGGGCGCGGTACATGCCTACGCTGTGCGCCTGCACCACGGCCACGTCGCCATATACATCAATTATGAGGCCGGGCAGGCCATCGCCCTCGGCGTGCACCAGCCGAAACACGTTGGTATCGGCCGTGCCGGTCAGGCCAAGGCGCTGGCGCAGCGCGTAGGCATTGGCCAGGCGCTTTGCCCAGAAGTCGGGCGTTGGCAGCTCAGCTTCGGGGCCGAAATCCAACATGCGCACGGCGATGGAGCCGCCGCCCGAATAGTGGCCGACGCCGAGCAGCTCGCCGGCCTGGGTTTCGACGCGCACGGCTTCGCCCTCTGCCGGCTCGCCCTGCACGCGGGCAATTGCGCCCGAAAATACCCAGGGGTGGCGGCGGCGCAGGGAGTGGTCTTTTCCGTTTTTGAGGACGATGGTGGCGAAAGTCGGCATAGCCGGCAAAGGTACGGCCCCGGTGAGGCGAACTTTGCCCCGTTCAGGTCACTTCACCTGCTGCCTTATGCCTGCTACTGTTTCTATTCTGAACTACGAGCCCGCGCACCAGCCTGCTTTCCGGGCGCTCAACCAGGAGTGGATTTCGCGCTATTTTACCCTCGAGGCGCCTGATAAGGCCATGCTCGACGACCCCGAAGGCTACATTCTGGCACCGGGCGGCTATATTTTTATGGCAGACTATGCGGGCGAACTGGTAGGCACCTGCGCGCTCATTAAAGAGCGCGAGGGCGTGTATGAGCTGGCCAAAATGGCGGTGTCGCCGCGAGTGCAGGGGTTGGGCATCGGGTGGGCGCTCGGCGAGGCGGCCTTGCAAAAAGCCCGGCAGTTGGGCGCGCAGCGCGTCGAGCTGCTGTCCAACTCGCAGCTGACTCCGGCCCTGACGCTCTACAAAAAGCTGGGTTTCCGGTCCGTACCCGTGCCGCCCAGCCCGTACCAGCGGGCCAACGTCAAGATGATAATCGACTTGTAAATAATGCGTTAATTCTTACTTAAACCACTTCCGGTACACTGGCCCGCGCAGACTGAACTGCGCCCACATGGTAGGCCAAATCAGCACATCGAGCCAGCGGCGGCCGGTGCTAAACGTAATATCCTCGATGATGACACTGCCCCCGCCCGGCGCGGGGCAATGAGGTGGCGGTGGCGCCACTGCCGCAGCGGCGCGGGCAGCAGCTGCCCTTCGTCCACGAAGTAGCGCGTGCCATCCGGCAAGGTGCCATTGTCGGTGATGAGCGAGGTCCAGCGCCAGCGCTTGGGGCCGGCTTGCAGCTCGATAATGACCGTGTCGCCGGTGGTGCTGCCGTCGTAGCGAATTAGATGCAGCTTCGGAAAGGGCGGGGCCAGTGTCACAAACAGCTCGCGGGTGAAGCCGGCCAGCACCTGGTCGGGCGGCTGAGCCACGGGGAAGCAGAGCAGTAAGTGCATGGATTGCAATATTTCTGGTGTGCCAGGGAGATTGGTACTGAGTAAGGTGAAAGTCACTTGAGAACTACGCGACCAACTTTTGGAATTATCTGAATCAAAAACCGCTGATTCTTCCATTCCTCAGTGTTGTATTCCGCACCGTTCTCATTATACCTACCTACGCCACCGAAGCCATTACCCGCTAAAATTAACTCAACTACGTCGTGGTACTTCTTGGAATCAAAATCAACAATGTTGTTATTTTTCCAAAAGTCGTATAATGACTTAGCTCTTTGATAACTTAGTATATAGTTCCAATTCTCATAGCTTGTGTACGCGTAAGTGTCATATTTTGGATGGTATGGGTCTTTATATAAATTAGAGGCACTTCCAACTATCGCTAGTACGTAAGAAACATCTCTAAGCTTTGGTGTGCTCTTCTTCAGGATTAGTAGCGAATCGACTATAATTCGAAGCTTCTCACCAGTAGCTGCCAAGTACTTTGCATCTTCAGGATGTTGCAACGCTTTCTCTGGAGAGGACAAATCCCATTTCCCGCCAACGAAGGCTACATCTCTAGCTAAAGTATAACGTCGGAATTTCGGCTCGTATTGGAACAATGTCTTGTCGCTCATCATAGTGCGTAAAGAATTTTCTATACGCTGGATAACATCTAATTGCTCAAGGCGAGCATTTAGCTGTTTATTAGCTTCCTTGAGGCGCTCGCTCTCATCCTGAAATAGCTTGTAGCTCAGCACAAAGAGCACGAGCATAGTCAGAAACAACGCCGTCATCAGGTCGACGTAGCTGGGCCAGAAAAAGTCTTTACTTTGTTTCATAACGCCTTAGCCGACCATGCGTTGAAGCCAGTTGCGCTGGGTGAGCTTTTCGAGCACGGCGTTGGTGCGCTCGGTTTGGCGCAGCAGCTCTTCCTGAATGCGGCGGTTCTGCTCCAGCGGCTGTTGCAGGGCCTGCAGCGCCTCGGCACTATGGCGGGCCTGGGTTTCCTGGAGCTGGTTGAGGGCCTGCTGCTGCGCCGGCAATTGCTGGAACGGCGACAGATACTCCACAATTTTCTGATACACATTGTCCTGGTTGAGCTGGCGGAAGTGCGCCGACCACTGGGCGTGCGCCGCCTGGGCTTCCTGCTCAAACTCCTCGCGGCGGCGCGCCAGCACCTGGTTCATCTGCGCGGCATCTTCGCTCAGCGCCTGCCCCACACCCTGGCTGATTTTAGCCAGCAGCGCTTGGTGCTCGCCAAAAAACTGGGCCTGCTCCCGGATGCGGGCGTCGTGCTGCGCCAGGTAGCCAGGCACCTGGTTCAGCGCTTTTTCGAGACTGCCGAGGCGGTCGAGCAGGGCCGTGATGGTGCGCGCCGTGTCGGCCCCCTGGCTCACGGCCACGTTGAGGGCCTGCTGGTAGCCTAGAAACTTCTCGAACGAAGCGGCACTCTCATCTACCCGGTCGAATACCTTGATGGTGGCATTGGCCAGCTCAGTGTAGCCGATGGTTTGCAGCTTTTCCAGGAAGTCTTTCTGGATGCTGATATTCTCGGTTATGCGGCTGATGAGCGGGGTAAACTCCGCGATTTTAGCAAAAAAATCAACCTGAATCTTGGAGAAAAAATCCTGGTTGAACGTGTCGAGCACGGCCCGCAGGCTGCTCATGCTATTCTGCATGTCGGTGTTGAGCCGGGGCAGCAGCGCCTTTTGCAGGAAGTTGTAGTACCCGTTCTTAAGCCGGTCGCGGGTGGCACGGGCCGATTTCAGCAACTGGTTGCCGGCCAGCGTCAGCAGCAGGCCGGTAAAGCTGCCGCTCATGGCGATGAGAATGCCGCCCAGAAAGTGCGTGACGTCGGCGTTGTTGAACGATGACGCACCCGTGGCGCTGGCCTCCGCGGTTGGTGCCGCGCCAAAAGGATTTACTAGGGCTATCAGCCCCAGGATGGCTCCCAGAAAGGTGCCCAGCAACCCCAGGTAAAGCGGCGTAGAAAGCTGGGCCTCAATCTCCTGGTCAAGCAGGGCAGTTTCGCGCTCCGATATATCGCGCAGGGTGTTGAAGTCGGCCGCCGCCCCTTTATTGGCTTGCAGGTAATCGTTGGTATCGGTAACGATGCGGGCAAACTCGGGGCTGGGCCGAGCCACGGTCAGCGCATCAAACGCAGTCCGGTTGGTTAGGTCATGCGCAAGCTGGAAGTCGCCAGCATTAATAAACTGAAGTACTGCGCTTTCCGGCTGTTGATTGAAGATTTCCCATTGATTAGCTGTGCTATTCCATTTGCTTACCTGCACTGTTCCGTCACCCGGCCGTTGCATTATGGCAAACTCCTGCCCAGGGTAGAAAGCCCAGGTAAAAGAGCTGTGGCCCTGCAGAATCCGCTCTTTAGGAGGCAGACTCGAAAATTCGTTTTCCGTTACCTCTACTGCCTCAACGCCCAACTGAGCCACGTCGGGGTACATGCCCTGCACCCGCTGAATAAGACTGCGATTGAGGAAGAATGTGTACCCCTGCCAGGCAATAAGGCCCAGAATGAGAACGATTTCAAGTAATTGTAATGACATAGTAAATTTCCTATATTTTGGAGCGCCTAGCTGATTAGCAGCCGCGCCCGCTCTACTACCTGCCAGCCGTTGTCGTGGCGCTCAAGCTTACCTGCTTTCACGGCCGCCACCGAAGTAATGCGGCCCCCAATAGGCGGGTCGTAGTCGAAGAATTTTTGCAGCCGGGTCAATCCATCGCCGATAAGGCGGGCCTGGTCTACCTGCGGATTGAGCGTAAAGGTGGCCTGGTCGGGGTTGCGCGGGTTCACCGTCAGCATTAGCGCGAGCTGGGGCAGGGGCATATCCACAATTTTGCGCTCTTCTACGAAGGGCGTTTCCTGTACCGGGCCGTAGCGCGTAGCGGCGGGCGCAGATGCAGTCGGCGCTTCGGCCGGCGCACCTACCAGCTCTTCGATGGAAAGCTCCTGAGGCGGCAACGGCGCGGCCGCAATGGGCGGCGGGAGCTTAAGTGAAGGTGCTTTTTTGGTTGGGGCCGCCGGCACGCCCGAAAGCTGCTTTTTAAGCTCGTCCAGCTCCTGCCGAAGGCGTTTCAGCTGCGTGCTGAGGTTCTCATTCTGCTTGTGCAGCTTGCGGTATTCCTGCGAGTTCATGATGGCAGTAGCGTCTAATTCAGCGGAGGTAGGGTGGTCATGGTGACGGCGGCGGTTCCGCGAGCTGGAGCGCAGGGCCCTAGCCAGGCCTATGCCTGCCGTCCCGCCTATTACTAGCAACAACAAGCCCGCCAGGGTAGGCGGCAGGCCGAAGTAGCGCGGCTCACCCTCCGTTACCGTATAGTCCCGGGCAGGTGGCGCTGCTGCCGGCTCCGGCCTGGGGTGCTGGTCCTCGGCTACCGTAGGTGGCGCGGCGGCCGGCACCGGGGCCGCGAGTGCGGTCGAATCAGCGGGTTGAGGATTGGTAGCCAGGGCCTTGGGCTGCGTGAGCGTAGCCAGGGTAGTTTTTAGCTCCGTCAGCTTCAGGCGGGTCAGGCGGCCTTTTTTACTTTGCTGGCGCCTGCTTATCTCAGTTAAGATTACCTGCGCTACCTGTTGCGGGGTGGCTTTGGTGCCAGTACCGATGCTTTTTATCACATCGCCGCGCAATAACCCCAGCTCCGACTTGTCGGCCGGGGTTGCCAGGCGCCAGTCCTCAAACGCCTCGACCGTAGGCCAGGCGGCTGGTTGAGGCTGGGGCGGCTTGGTATCGGCCCAGATACGGCGCGCGGTAGCGGTCCATATTTTACCCTTCAGGCTATCGTCGGGGCTCGGGGCCGAAACGGTTTGACCCATTCCCGAATGGCCAGCGCCCAGCAGCAGCGACAAATACAGGAGCCGATGGCTAATTTTCATAGGCCTGAGTTAGTTAGCCGAGCTGTGCAGTACCTGCGACAGCACGTAGAGCGCGTGTTTCAGCGGCAGGAAAAACAGTGTTTCCGGAATTGGCTCACCAGCCGGCAATGTGTTGGCATAGCGCTGGCGGCCCAGGTTAAAGGAATCGGCCAGGGCAGCGGTTAGCTCGCGGAGCACCAGGCCGGGCGGGTTTTTGATGCCCAGGTTGTGCATTGCCGCCACCAGGTCGGGGTCAGTGAGGAGCAGGGTGAGGCACTTCTCCACGTTGGCGATTACGGCATTTTTCACGTCCTCCGTTATGTCGGTAGGGTAGAGGGGCCGGTTTTCAGCTTGCTCCTCGGTACCAGTGCCCACGGGCTGCACGATGGGCGGCACCTCCGCAGTGCTTTCAGCATCGAGGCCAGTGGCGAGTACGCCGCCATTGGCAGTAGTCTGCTTGGGGTCGTCGGCCAGCACGATTTTAAAATTGGCGGGCGCGGGCGTGCCCATTACTTTCGACAAGATGAGGCTGGCCACCTGCTCCAAGGGCCGCAGGTTGGTTGGGCACAGCAGGCGCAGGTAGAGGCTGCCGCGCCCTGTAAAGCACAGGTAGCGCGGCGCAGCCAGCCCCCGCAGGGCCGTTACCTGACCCAGATGGTACACGATGGCTCCAAAGTGCAGGTAAAACAGCACGCGTAGGTGCTGAGCCAGCAGTAGCCGCTCCCCAAACTGAAACTCGCGCTCATAGTTAAAGAGCAGACTAGCAACCTCCTCCGAGCCGAAGGCCGGATTGGCTTCCACTACGGCCAGGCACTTCACGGCCAGCTCGGCGGCTTTGGTCTGGGGCAGCGGGTGAGCCTTGATGCTGTCGAGGCCGAAGCGCACGAGGCCGTTGTCTTTGGTGCCGCGCACGTCGGCCGCGCCGTCGCCCCACAGCTCATTGCCGGCAAAGCGAAACGATGTACTGAATGCCGGATGGTGCTTGCGCGGACCCGCCGGGTTGGCCGTCTGGTCAGAATAAAACAGCACGTCAGAAGTGCCGCCGCCGATATCGATAAACGCCGCATTCTCGCCGGGGCCGGGCGTGACTAGCCCGCGCCGGGTCAGGAAAAAATACGGGGCTGACGACTCGGGCAAGTACGTGGTGCCGCGACTGGTGTGAAAAATCTCTTTAAACAGCGTATCCCACTCGCGCTGGTACAGGTCGCGACTGAACGCCGAAAAGCTGAGCGGCGCGAACCACACCACCTGCGTAGCTGATACGTTGCCGCCATGCAAGGCTGCTTTGTACTTGAACAAAAGCAGCATCTCGCGGAAAAACATCCGCACCCGGTGGCGGGCAGCCTCACTGGTATCGCCCCACTTCAGGTTGGTATGGTACGAGTCGTTGGTTTCCTCTTCCGTATTAATGCCAAAGCCCACGTTGACGTTGGCCAGCAGCCGCGGCGTCTCGATAGAGAAGCCCGGCGCTTCGCTGGTGGCCGTACGGATAGGAAACTGGTAGGGCGACCCGCCCGCTCCCACGAATGAGGGCACAAACTCGCGCTGCTGGTAGCGCTGCCAGCGCCGCAGCTGAATACCGTGGGCCGGGTCTTCCTCAATGCCCCGGTGCAGCTGCTCGTAAGCCTGATAATCGGTTTCCTCCGAAGACTTTTTCAACAAGGCCACGGCCGAATCTTCGGGCCCGAAATTGAACGGCTGCGGTGGCTGGCTGGGGCCGTCGTGGTAGGCCACGTGCGTATTGGTAGTGCCAAAGTCGATGGCAAAGCGGAACTCTTTGGTACCCTGGCGCACCTCGCGCCACCTTGGTACCACGAGCGCCTGCCCGGCCGCCGGCGCGGGGCTGCTCACCACCACATAGTCGAAGGGCGTGCCTTTAATTTCGTAGTAGGTGCTGCCCTCGTCGGTGCTGGTTTTGGGCGTGCGGCGGTAGGCGGTGGCACTCTGCTCGGTGCCGCTGGCCGACAGCAGCCGGCCCTGCACCCCAAATTGCAGCTCTACCGGCTTGTGGACCAGGCTGGGGTCAATGTTGTTGGCATCGACCAGCATTACTTTGTAAAAGTCGTTGAGCTGGGGCGCATCCGCGATTTTTACGAAAGGGAAAACCGATAGCCCGACGTTGGTTACCAGCAAACGGCCCAGCCCTTCGGTGCGCGGGTTGGGGTAGTAGGCACGCTCATAGTCCACGGTGAAGCCGCCCGCTACCGGAATGCGTAGGCGCACCCGCACGCAGGCCGGGTCCAGCTCCAGCGTGAGCTGGGTAGCCAGCTCAGCCGGTGTGAAGTAATCGAAGTAAAGGGGCTTCACCGGCAGCAGCGGCCAGCACGTGGGTTTGTAGCCGGGCGCGGTTTTGAGCTGGCCGGTCACGAAGCGGCTGCTATCGACCTCGTAGGGCACAGTGAGCAGCGTTTCTTCCAGCAGGTCGTTGAGCGTGAGATAGGGGTAGGCCAGCTCGGGGCCGGGCAGGGTACGGTCGGCCAGGGCGCGGGCGTCGGCGGCGGGCACCTTGGTGCCACTATCGCCCAGCAGCGAGTTGTTGTAATAAAATTTGCCCGGCACCTGCAGGCCAGGGCGCAGCACCAGCGGCAGCGGGTTGGGCAGCGGCCAGCCGGGCACCGGCACGCGGTTGGGCCGGATGGTGAAGTCGGAGTTACGCACGACACCCTCATCGGGGCGCACGCGCACGGCCACGCCGGCCACGGCTACCGGGTTGCCAGCCTGGTCGGTGAGCAGCGGGTAGTCGGCCAGCTGGGCGTTGCCATCCAGTCCCCACTTATTCAGAATGTTGGCATCAAGCGCATTGCGCACTGCCGGGGCCAGCCGGGCCAGCGCCGGGTCGGCCACAAACTGCTGGTAGATGAAGTCCTGAAATGCCTGCTCGCGCTGGCCCAACGCTACGTAGCGGCCATCGAAGTAGTAGCCCCCGCCTTCGGGCCGCTGCACGGGCAGGACGCGCACCGCCGGCGCCGGAAAAAAAAGCGTGAGTGGCGAAGTGCCGCCCAGCAGCTGAGGCGCTTCCTGGGCAGTAGCGCCAGGGAAGTATAACAGGTTCAATTCCGTAAGATTGGCAAAGCGCTTGCCATTGAGGTACAGTGCCAGCGCCTGCGCGAGCGGCTTGGTTTGTGGGTTGGCTTCCAGGCGGGCCAGCTCGGTGGCCTTATTCCAGGTGCGCACGCTCAGGCGCTGACCCGACTGCCGCCGCTGAAAGTAGTTGAATACCAGCTCCCACAAGTCCCAGAACTGGCCTACCAGCCGGTGATGCACCGTGTCGGTGGCCCCGCCGTTGCTGCCCACATAGGCCAGCGCCGTTTCTACCAGGTGCAGGCGGGCAAAGGGCGACGGAATTGCCACCGCCACGCGCTCGGCCCGGCCGCCCTCGGGGTCGAGAATGCCGCTGGGACCATCAATCTCATTTTTGCCGATTTTGCCGGTGCGGCCCCAGCCTTCGTGAGTGCTGGAACCCGTGCGGTGCAGGCGAAGTATCTTGGCCATAAGGTTTATAAGCGAGTAGCTGGCGGTATTTAGCCGGCAGCTTTCTTCTGATTTTTAGTAAGCTAAATTGCCTTGCGCGCGGCCCTACGAGTATTGCAGCTTGGTGTCGACAACCTTTTCGGTAGCCTTGTTGAAGGCTTCCACCAGCCAGCGCAGCGCACGGGGCGCATCGGGGTTGTCAAGATTGGTTTTCCCCACAGCGTCATTCAGCTCGGCGCGAATTACATCGTCGGTCAGCCCTTTATTGAAGAAGCTGGTAGCGATGGGCTTATCCGCTACCATCTTATTAAAGTCGGTTTCGTCGGGGTGCAGGGCGCCGAAGCGGCGCTCGCTCACGCCCAGCTCGCGCAGCCAGCTTTCGTACTCCGTAAAGAAGTCGGTAAGGTCTGCCAGCGGGCCGGTGCTGGCGGGCAGATGCTGGCCCAGCTTACCGCCTTTATAAAGCGGCGCGTTTTTCTCTTCGAGCAAATGCTGTCGGAAATACCGGGCGAAGTAGTGAAACTGAATCATGGGCCGAGCTACCTCGCGGCGCAAAGCGGGTGGCAGCTGCCCGAAGTCAACCGTTGGCTCGTCGCTCTTCAAGCCAAATTCGTGGTAAGCCGGACTGCCGCGGTCGAGCTGACTGGCAGGCTGCCCCAGAAAGTGGGGAATCGAGAGTGCCCCAGCAGCTCAATCAAGTGTGCCTGGTTGCGCTGCTCGGCGCGGCCGGGGTTGTTGGGCAGCGGCTGGCCGGCCTGGTCGCCGAGGTAGTACATGGCTTCCAGGCCTTCCAGGTGCTCGGCGTAGTAGCTCAGCGCCGTCTTGGTTTTGGTAATGAAGGTATTGGAGTCGATAAAATCCTGGCCGTTCTTCTTCTCCTCGGCCGAAGGCTGCTGGAGCTTAAAGTAAGGTAGCAGCACCAGTGCTCCGGCGGGCACTGCGGCCCGCACCGAAGGCTGCGGCAGGTCTACCCCAGGGTCGCGCAGGTTCTTGACCAGCAGCGGAAAGCCTGCCGCGCCCGTGCCGCCAAAAATGCTGCTGATAAAAAATACCCGGTCGTCGGTGTTCAGGCTTTGGGCCAAGTAGCGCATTTCCTTGGCTTGCACCAAAGAATTCAGCACTACGCTACCCACGTTGGGCGAGCCCCGAAAGCCGAGGTCGAGGCTGGCATTGAGGCTATCGGGGGTGAAGAGCAGGTCCAGCAAACCCCGCGTCTCGACCGAAGCCTCGTTGTAGTGCATGAAGTCCTTGAACGACTGATTGATGCCGCCAAAGTCGTACACAAACGAGTCGCGCAGGCCTTCCACGCCCGAGGTGTTAAGCTGAGCCAGGGTGGTGAGCGGCTGCCCAAAAAAGCCTTCGCCTTTAACATGCTGCCCGTCCTGGTGTAGCGCGTTGTGGATGCGGGCGTAGCGCTTAAGCAGGTCGACGGTGCGGGTTACGTCGCCGTTCTGGGTGTCGGGGTCTACCAGCACGGGCACTACCTGGTCGCAATCGGGCAGGCGCATGCCAGCAGCCAGCAGCATGGTGAGAGAGCGTAGCACCCGCGCGCCGGTGCCGCCCACGGCAAAGATGAAAAGACGAGCCAAAGCTTTCTAATGTGGAAATGTGATAGATGAGATGAATGTGCAGAATGTAAAAACGTATGGAATGTGATAAGCTTACTTAAAAAGCGTGTGCCATTTGCACATCTCCCACACTTAATACATCCTGCACATCAGCTAAAATGGCGTGCGGCGGGCGTGATTAGACCCCCACTTCAAAATCAGCGAGAAGAGGACAAACCACAGCGGCGCCACCAACGTGTTGGTAATGATGAAATAGCGCATGTACGGGTCGCGTACTGCTTCTGCGCCTATGCTTACGCGGTAGGCCAGCAGGGCACCCAGGCCGGCCACCAGCAGCAGCACCAGCAGCCAATGCGTAGGCCGATATAAACCCTGATGAGTAAGGGTTGGCACGGCATAATTGAATATATAGTAAAAAGCCACTACCAGTGCCAGCGCAGTGAGCAGGGTATAGAAGCCAGCAGTGTTAAAAATCTCGGCCTTGTAAAGCCCGTACATCGGCGATTTGCGGTCGTAGAATAGCTCGATACCATTGGTATAGAGGCTGTTAAAGAATTGCTGCATGGAAAAGAAAGTTATTGCTGAGCAAGTGTGAAAGAGGCGGTGAAAACGGCTGGTAAAGTCTGTGGGAAAGCTTCGCGTACGCCGTTCATAATCTCACTGAGGCGGTAGGTGTGTGGCACCGGTCCGGGCTGGTTATCGTTTTCGGTGCTGCGCTGGGCTACCCAGGCCGGGATACCCGGCGCGGACAGCGCTAGCCGGAGCTGGCCGCCCGCCTTAGGGAAGGCGCTGAGATGCAGGCGCAACGTGTGGGTATAAGCTTGCAGCTGGGGAACACCGGCGGTTGTTTTAATGGAGTTGGGCAGCAGCGTTACGCTGCCATCGGGCACCTGGGCCTGCAAGTTGTGCGCCAAAAAAGCTGGCTCGCGCCAGGCGGCCGGCAACTGACGCAGGTCGAGGGCCACGGTAAAGTCTACGCCCTGCTTAACGGAGGAAACGTCCAGATTCGTACTTACCCCGGCCCCGCTGTATGAAATGGACCCGCCACCGCCCGGTGCGAGTGGGCTGGTGGCCGGCACCTGCGTGAGCACCGCCGCATAAGGCACACTAGGGAAGGCCAGGCCAAAATAAGCCTGCTGGGTAGCGGCCGAAGGCGCGGGCAACACCTCGTTGAGGTAGCGGGCCACGGCCACGGCCGGCCCGATTATCCAGATGTAGTAAGGCATACTCTCGCCCTTTAGCACTACTTGCTTGTGCGGCGTTTTCACAGCCGGGAAGAAATTGCCATAAAACCGGGAGGTTTCGCCGAGCACGGCTACGGCCAATTGCTTTTTGGTGACAGTGGCCAGCGCGTCGGTGATATTTACATTCATCAACGCGCTGGTTGCCTGATTTTTGGGGCCGTATATAAAGTCCGACGTAATAACGTTTACCTTGTCAGCGGCTCCGGGCAATGCCAGGATATTTTCGAGCATTGTGGGCAGCTCCGTTCCCAGTGCCGCCTCATGCGTATCGCCCTGCACAATCTCCCGAAAATGTCCGTAGGTGCTTTTTTGTGGGGCTTTATTCAGCGAGAGCCAAAACTGCGCATCCGCCACGGCCGGGCTGCTATTGGTGCGCGAAGCCAACTGGCCAATGCGCTGCTGAAAAGCGGTCGGCTCGGTGGCCGTAGTGTTTTGCGGCATAAAGCCCCGCATACCGCCCGACAGCTCCAAAAAAACGTTGGCCTGCAAGGGCAATGCCTTGGTATCAGCTGCCACTCTGGGCTTTGCTGTCGCCGTTGTTGGAGCGGTAGTAGATTGGGGAGAGTCGTCCTTGACTTCCCCGCAGCTGCTGAGCAGGGCGCTACCAAGAGTAAAAGTCAGAAAAGCCGCCGAAAGGTGGTTGCGCATACGCCAGATGGAAAGGCCGGCAACTACTGTCGCCGTTACAGACGCAAGTAACGGCTTTTAGCGGAATGAGGATATACCCGCCTGGCAGCGCGCGGCCTAAAGCAGCCTATTTTACCGGCCTTACCCCAGCAGCTCTTCAATATCCTCGCGGGTCAGCGACTTTATCACGGCCTCATCGGTCGTTATCAAATCACTGACCAGCTTGAGCTTACGCTTTTGTAGCGCTAGTATTTTCTCCTCTACCGTGTTCTGGCTGATGAATTTGTACACGAATACGGGCCGCTGCTGGCCAATGCGGTGAGCACGGTCGATGGCCTGGGCCTCCACGGCAGGGTTCCACCACGGGTCGAGGATGAAGACGTAGTCGGCCGCCGTGAGGTTGAGCCCCACGCCACCGGCTTTAAGGCTGATAAGGAAGATTTGCAGGTCGGGAGTCTCCTGAAAGCGCGCCACCTCACCCTGACGGTCGCGGGTGTGGCCGTCGAGGTAGGCGTAGGCCAGCTGGCGCTCGTCGAGGCCGGCGCGCACCAAACTCAGGTGTTGTACAAATTGGCTGAATACCAATACTTTGTGCCCTTCGGCTACCACGCTGCGAATCATGCGCAGAATCTCCCGCATCTTGCCCGACTCGCCCGCGTAGTTCTGGTCGGCCAGGCGCGGGTGGTTGGCAATCTGGCGTAGGCGCGTCAGGCCTTGCAGTAGCATAAGCTGGGTACCGCCGGCCGGGGTTGGGGCGTGGCCATCGAGCGTTTCCAGAATTTTATTGCGGTAAAAGCTCTTGGTTTCTTCGTAAAACTGCTGCTGCTCGTCGGTGAGCGGGCAATAGCTGAGGTGTTCGGTTTTGGCAGGCAGCTCGCTGGCTACCTGCGCTTTGTGGCGGCGCAATACGAAGGGCTTGATGAGCGCGTGCAGCTTGCGGGTGCGGCTCTCGTCCTGATGCTTTTCAATGGGCTTCACAAATTCCTTGCGGAAAAATGCCTGGGTGCCCAGCAAGCCAGGGTTGATAAACGACATCTGCGACCACAAGTCCATGGTGCTGTTCTCAACCGGCGTGCCGGTGAGGATGAGCCGATGCCGCGCCCGCAGCTGCCGCACAGCCTGCGCCGTTGTCGAGCTGGGGTTTTTGATGGCCTGCGACTCGTCCAGAATGACGTAGTCGAACTGGTACGAGGCCAGCATTTCCGTGTCGAGGCGCACAATGCCGTAGCTGGTCAGCACCACGTCGTAGTCGGCAAACTGAGCCACGTCCTTAGTGCGGTACGTACCAGTGTAGGCCAGCAGCCGCAGACTGGGCGTAAATTTACGGGCCTCGTTTATCCAGTTGTGTACCAATGAGGTAGGTAGTACCAGTAACGAAGCCGCGCCGTTGGCCGCGCCGCTTTCCTTGCGCTCCATCAGCATGACCAGGGCTTGCACCGACTTGCCCAGGCCCATATCGTCGGCCAGGCAGCCGCCGAGGTGATAGTCCTGCACAAAGCGCAGCCAGTTGTAGCCGGCTTGCTGATAAGGCCGTAAAGTGCCCCGAAAGCCTGCCGGTAGCGGCCGGTCTTCCACGGCGGCAAAGTCGCGCAGCTTTTCGAGCCGGCGCGTGAGCGTAACAGTGGCCAGGTTATCCTGCTCTAAATCTGTAATCAGCGAAAGGTGATGGCGGCGCAAAGCCAGCGGCTGGCCCTCGCTTTCCTCGGCAAAAGCAAATAGCTCGAGGTAGTCGGTAAACCACTCGTCGGGAATGAAGGCCACCTGGCCATTGGGTAGGCGGTATTCGCGGCGGCGCTGCAAAATATAGGGCCGTAGCCGGATAAACGGCACTGCAAACTCGCCAAACCACACCGTGCCGCGCACGTCAAACCAGTCGCCGCGCTCCTCAATGCCCACATCAACCCGTACCGGGCCAATGAAATAATCCTGGCTGGCCGAGGCCGCGCCCTGCACCTGGTAGCCCAGCTCTGACAACGCGGGCGCGTTGTCGTGCAGCCAGCGGAAGGCATCGGCTTTGGGTAAGGATGCGTGGCCATCGGCATCGAGCGGCAGGCCGCGCTGGCGCAGCACATCGGCCCGCTCGTTTTCTTCCTTCGCCGAACGGAGTAGGCGGCGAAATATATAGGAATCTGCATCCTCTTCCAGCTGCACGCTCATGGGGCGCGGCGGCGTCAGCGGCAAGTCATAGGCGCCGTAGCGAAACGTGAGCGTGAAAAAGAGCGGTGCTTCGTCGGTGCCCAGGCCGGGCACTACTACGGGCTTGGGCAGGGGTACCCGGCCGCGCCGGGGCGGGCCGGGCGGGCGCACGGGTACCACCGGGGCACCGGCCGGCGGCCCCGCCGGCATATCGGAAAACGTAAGCTGCGGCCGTGCCAGGTAGCGCTCGGTTCGGATGTCGAAGCCGCGCGCGTGCACGTCGAA
This sequence comes from Hymenobacter sp. BRD67, assembly GCF_013256425.1. Lineage (GTDB taxonomy): Bacteria > Bacteroidota > Bacteroidia > Cytophagales > Hymenobacteraceae > Hymenobacter. The sequence continues at coordinate 3,502,045 of NZ_CP053904.1, read as the reverse complement.
CGACTCCATGAGCGGGGCCACAAACTTCTGGAAATAACTCTTCTCCACGGCGCGGGGCACCATGATAAACTTCTTATTCAGAAAGGGTTGCAGCTTGCGCCCGTCTACATCGTGCCGAAAGCAGTAGAGCACGTCATCGACCAGCAGCCAGGCCGGCTGCTGGCACACCAGCACGGCATTCTTAAACTGAAAGTCCAGCTTTTGATTCTGGTACTGGATGGTCGGAAAGTAGTGCGTGCTTTCTTCATTGCGCCGAAAGTGGAAAAGCACCGAGGCGGGCGTAGGCGCCAGCTTCAGCTCGCGCCAGGTGGGCTCGCCATCGCGTCCCATAATGAAAACCTGCTTGCCCTGTAGGCCCGCCAGCAGCCGCCCCAGGCGCGACTGCACGTAGCGCGCAATGGCTTCCTGCATGGGCTTGTCGCCTTTCTCCGCATTGTAGATTTTCAGGAAAAACTCGGCCGGCGTGATTTTGCGGGGCCAGAATTCCTTGATAACCGCATCTTGCTGAAGCTGGTCGCAGAGTGCAATCAGCTCATAGTCGTCGCGCTCTAGGCCATCCGCAAACTCAGGCGCATTTTTGACCGAAATCGTCTGGTGCTGCAGCGTGAGCTGGCCGCGGGGGCCCAGCTGCACCACGTGCGCCGTAAATAAATGGCCCAGGTACTCGTGCGCGAACAGCGAGTAAACGAGTTGAAAAGGTTGCGCAGTAGAAACATTCATAGCCGAGCACGAGAGCGTGCAAGTTACTCGTTTTTCGTGGTTCGTCGGCTATTGTCAGCTGCGGAGCACTGCTAAAGTATGCCTGGCCCGCAGAGGAGAGCGAAAAACCAACCGCCGAAAACGAGGTATTACAGGTTTTCGCGAATCTCCATACGCCCGGCATTCAGCGCGGGGCGAATAGACACCGCTAAGGTTATCGAGATGATAGCCAGGGCAATAAAGAAAATATCAACGGCTTGCATCTTTACCGGGTACGAGTCGACCACGCTCGTCGCCATACCCATGCTTACCACATGAAACGTTTCCTGCACCCAGCAGATAGTAACCCCGAGCACCAGCCCGGCCACCGCGCCTACCAGCGCCACAATCGCGCCGACCAACAAAAAAGAGCGTCGGATGAGCTGCTGAGTTGCCCCAATGGCTTGCAGCACGGCAATATCCTTGCGCTTGTCAATTACCAGCATAGATAGTGAAAAGAATATATTAAGCGAGGCAATCAGCAGGATGAAGGCAAACGTGATAAACACAAACAGCTTCTCAATCTTGATGGCTTTGAGCAGGCTCACATGCTGCTCGTCGGAGTCGAGCACCGTGAAACCCTTGCCGAGGCGCTCGCGCAGCTCCTGCTTCACCTTATCGGCTTTAAAGCTGGCACCTATGCGCACGTAGATGGCAGTGCGGCGGGCTCCGTAGCCCAGCAGCCGCCGCGCAAAGCTCAGGGGCACAAACAGGTAGCTGTCGTCGAGATGCTGCTCAATCTGGAAAATGCCCCCGGCCAGAATAGGCTCTTCATTAAAGGCTTTTTCAGGATTGATATTAAGCGTTTTGCGGCCGGGCTCCTGGCGTGGGTACAGTAGGCGCAAGGGCGCCAGGCGGTTATCGAGCGTGATACCCAGCTCGTGCTGCACACCTTCGCCGATGAGCGCATACTCGCGCTCGCCCCGCCGCAGGCGGTGGTCGCCGGCAATCAGATTAGAGTCAATAGGAATCTGGCCAAAGTAATTCTCCGACAGCCCGCGCATCTTCACTACCATCTGCCGGTCGTGGTATTGCAGCAGGGCGTTGTCTTCGATTACTTCGGTAAGCAGCGCGACGCCCGGCGTGCTTTGGATACGGGTAATGAGCAGGGTATCAACCGGAAAGGACTTACCCTGGCGGGCGGCAATGACCAGGCTCGGGTCCGATTTGCCGTAGAGCGAGCGTACCAGCTCTTCGAGGCCGTTAAACACCGAAAGCACAATGATAAGCGCCGCCGTGCCCACAGCTACCCCACCATCGAGATGTTGGAGATAATGGTAATGATGTTGCGCTTTTTCTTGGACAGGAAGTAGCGACGGGCAATGAGGAGAGGAACGTTCACAGGACCACTGATTGGCACAGATTAGAGCGGATTTCACGGATTTTGTAGACGATTGCTCGGCCACTCGCCACGCGCAGGCTTGCGCTTACCAGCCTGCCAGCTTCGTTTTCTCAGCCTTATACTAAATACTGCGAGCCGGGTAGGGCGCGCCGTCCATAAAATCCGGGAAATTTAAGCCAAACTAAATAGGAAACGGACGCTCAAAGCTGCCGGACGCACCGCCCACAAAATCCGTGAAATCCGCCCTAATCCGTGCCAGGCAGTGGTCTATTTCCAGGCTTTTACGATGAGGCCGGTGCCCGAGTCGTGCAGCGTGCGGGCATCGAACCAGTTGAGCAGCAGGCAGAATGGAAAAACGACGGCGTAATAAAAAGGCAGCAGCACAAAGAACCAGCGTGACTTACCCAGCATCAATATAGGGTATTTCATACTTAAGCGCCACGAAATCTGGCCCGGCTCGCCATAGCTGTAGCGGGCCTCAATGCGCTCGAAGCCAGCCGTACGCAGCTTCTGCTGAATCTCGTGAATGTTGTAGCCATCGCGCACGTGCTCCTCGATAAAGCTGGTTTCGGAGTCGGCGTGCACATCGGAGCCGCCCTGGTCGCTGGGCGTGGAGATGAGCAGCATGCCGCCATCCTTGAGCGAGGCGTGAATGTTGCGAAACACCTCGACATCTTCCAGAATGTGCTCCATCACATCCACGGCCAGTGCCAGGTCAAACGAGTTGGGTTCCTGGTAAAGCACCAGGTCTTGCACGGCAAACTGCACCTGCGGCCGGTTGATGGCCCGAAAAAAATTGTTGGAGTCGGCTACCTGCTCCTGCTTTACATCCACGGCCAGAATGCGCCACAGGCTGCTGAGGCCGCTGAGCCAGTAGCTATACTGGCCGTAGCCCGCGCCGGCATCCAGTATATCGAGCGGCGTGCGGGTGCGGCCCCTGGCCCACTGGCGCAGCTCGCGGTGCACGTGCCAGGTGCGCAGCAGCAGCAGGTCGAGCAACGTATAAAACAAGCGCCGCAGCCACGGCGAACGGTTAAATACATTGCCCAGGCTGCGTTTAATCGGGTCGTAATACATAGAAAGGGTGCGTCGTACGCGCCCGTTAGGGAATGGTAAAAACGGGTAGAAGGAGAAAATTACCGAAATAAACGTGGCCGTTCGTCGGCGGTATCTTCGTCGTTCTCATCTTGTTCGGGGCCAGCGGGCGGAATATCCAGCTGGCTGAGTACTTGGTCCATGTGAGCGGCGTAGGCGGCGCTGTCGTCGTGGAAGAACGTCAGCTCGGGCACCATGCGCACCTGGCTGCGAATGCGCTTGCCCAGCGCAAACCGTATTTCTTTGGTGTGTTCTTTAATGGCTTCGAGCCGCTCGGGCGCATCGTTGCCGATAAGCAGGCTCAGGTACACGCGGGCCACGGCCAGGTCGGGCGTCACCTTTACCGTGCTGATGCTAGGCACGAGCCCCCGCCAAACAAATGCGGCAAGTCGCGCTGAAGTACCTGGGCCAGCTCCTGCTGTAGCAGGCTGGCCATCTTTTGCTGTCGTTTGCTTTCCATAACTCGTTGCTAAACCACAAAGGTACACCGCCCGGTAGGGTGGTTTCGGGTTCGTGGGTTGCCAGTGCTGGTTTTGGGCTGGTCGTTTCCTGTTTTTCGTTTTCCCGGATTTCAGTTTAAGCGCCGACCTTTGCCCACAGCTAGTCTGAAACGGCCTGGCCAACCACGCTAAACCACTACTCAATTAGTGCTTCGGTTTTTTAAAAGCTCTCTTCCTGCGCAGCTGCTGGGGCTGCTGGTGCTGGCGCTGGCCATTCGGCTGCCGCTGCTGTGGCTGGGCCTGCCCACCACGGCGGCGGAGCTGCGCCTGCTGCTGCTGGGCGAGGGCGTGGCGGCCGGCGCCTGGCCCTACCGTGACCTCTACGATGGCACCGCCCCGCTGGCCGCCGCCGCCGCCGGTGTGCTGGAGCTGGCCTGGAGCCGGCCAATGGTGCTGTACCGGGCCGCCGCGCTCGGCCTGCTGCTATTGCAGGCGCTACGCTTCAACACCGTGCTCAACCGGGCCGATGTGCATCCCGAGCGGGGCTTTCTGGCGGCCCTCACGTATCTGGTAGTCGGCAGCCTGAGCAGCGAGCTCGACACGCTGACGCCGCTGCTCATCGGGCATACGTTCCTCATCTTTGCGCTCAGCGCGCTGCTGCCTACCTCCCGCGAGGGCTACGACAACCGGCGCCTGTTCCGGGCGGGTTTTTTGATAGGGCTGGCCGCACTCTGCTACCTGCCGCTGGCGTTGTTTGTCGGGCTGGGCCTGTTTGCCGTGCTCATCTTCGCGGCCAATTCCTTCCGCAGCTCGCTGTTGCTTATCTGCGGCTTTCTGTCGCCCTACGCCCTGTTAGCTACGGTATTTCTGTATGCCGGAGCGCTGCCCAACTTTGGCCTGATGCACCTGGAGCGGGGCTTTAGCCTGCCGGTGGCGGCTGCCGATGCCTTGCCGCCGGCGGTGGTCTGGCCGCTGCTGGGCGGCGCGGCCGTGCTGCTGGTTCTGGCGCTGCTGCGGGCTGCCAGCACGGCGCTCGGGCTGGTATTCCAAACCAAGTTTCGGCAGCTGATGCTGGTCTGGCTACTGGTAGTGCTGGCGGTACTGGCCGTGGGGCGCGGGTTGGCGCCGGGCTCGCTGCTGCTGCTGCTGCCGCCGCTCACCTACTTCAGCCTGTTTTTGTGGCAGCGCCTGCCAGGACAGCTGAGCTGGGCTCCCGAGCTGCTGTTTGTGGTGGTGCTCGGGCTACCGTGGTAGTGCGCTACCGAGAGCTGGTGCCCGGCCTGCCGGGCCTGTTGCGGCTGCCGGTCGAAAGCTCGTTTGCGCCGCAGCCTAATCCGGCTTATCGCCGCCTGGCTGCGGGCCGGGCGGTGCTGGTGCTGGGCCCCGACCGCCGCGACTACCTTACGCACCCGGCCGCCCGTCCCTACCTCGACTGGGCGCTGGCCCAGGCCGATTTCGGGCACCTCAACGAGTATGCCGCGGTGGTGCGCGTGGCTCGCAATATTGGTCCGCATCCGCCTGCCTATCTGCTTGACCAGAATGGCCTGCTGCCGCATCTTAAATATCTGCTCCCTGCTATATTTTCTTCGTATGAGCCGGTGCCCTCTGTGCCCGGAGCTTATAAGTTAAGAGTTAGGAAGTAAGTGTGAAGAGTCAAAAGACAGATAAAGTGGCTTTTAACTCTTCACTTTCAACTATTCTTGTGCCGCTTTGAGCCGGAGCTCTTCATTGAGCCGGGCGGCGCTGTTGCGGCGCACTACGCGGGCAATGTGGATACTCAGCTCGTAAAGCATCAGAATGGGAATGGTCACGATAATCTGAGCTGAGATATCGGGTGGCGTAATAATGGCCGCAATAATCAGAATCACCACGATGGCGTGCTTGCGGTACATGGTCATCAGCTCGGGCGTGACCAGGCCGGCTTTGGCCAGGAAAAATACCACCATCGGCAGCTCAAAGACGAAGGCGCAGGAAAGCGTCATGGTACTGAGCGTGCTCAGGTAGCTCTGCAAGTCAATCTGGTTCTGGATGGTAGGGTCGACGGTGTAGGACGCCAAGAAGTTAATGCTTAGCGGCGCAGCTATATAGTACCCAAATAATAAGCCCAGTACAAACAGCACCGATACGAAAAACACCGCCCCCTTCGAGTTGGCCCGCTCATGCGGATACAGGCCGGGCTTGATAAAGCGCCACAATTCCCAGAATAGATAAGGAAAAGCCAGGCAGATACCCACCATAAACGAGGTGCTGATGTGCATACTCAGCTGCCCGCTCATCTCCCGGTTCTGGATAATGAAATTGACCTGGTTCTCGCATGGGTCGGTCGAGCCGAAGTAGTGCCCGATTTTGCAGAAGGTCTGGTACGTCCAAAAATCGGAGCGCGACGGCCCCAGAATGAGGTCGTGAAACAGGAAGGTCTTGGCAAAAAACGCGCAGAGGGAAAACACCACCACTGCGATAGCCGCCCGGATGATGTGCCAGCGCAGCGCCTCCAGGTGGTCGATGAAAGACATCTCCGCTTCGCCTTCAGCGGCGGCGCGGTTCTGCTGAAACTTTTGAGTGGGGAGGTCAACGGGTAGATACTGAATTTGTTAATAATAATCTGTCATTGCGAGCGCAACGAAGTGAAGCGCGGCAACCTTTCCCTCACGTAAGCGCCGACGGGCAGACGACAAGGAAGGATTGCCGCGCTTCACTTCGTTGCGCTCGCAATGCATAGATGCCTTTTACGAGGCATACGGGTTTGGCGGCTTTTACGCCTGAAACAGCGGGTAAGCCTGCATCCACTCGTTTACCTGGTGGCGCACGCTGCTGAGGCGGCTGGCGTCGGCGTGGTGGGTCAGGGCTTCGTCAATCAGCTCCACGATGCGCGTCATATCGGCTTCAACCAGGCCGCGGGTAGTTACGGCCGCCGAGCCAATCCGGATGCCGCTCGTCACGAAAGGCGACTTATCATCGAAGGGCACCATGTTTTTATTAATGGTGATATCGGCCTGCACCAAGGTGTTTTCGGCCAGCTTGCCGGTAAGGCCCTTCGAGCGCAGGTCGATGAGCAGCAAGTGGTTGTCGGTGCCGCCCGAAATAATGTCGTAGCCCCGGCTTAGAAGCTCCTTGGCCAGCGCCTGCGCATTCTTCTGCACTTGCTGCACATACGTAGCATAGCCGTTGCCGAGCGCTTCGCCGAAGGCTACTGCCTTGGCCGCGATAACGTGTTCGAGCGGCCCGCCCTGGGTGCCGGGGAACACGCCCGAGTCGAGCAGGGCCGACATGGGCCGGATTTCGCCTTTCGGCGTTTTCAGGCCGAACGGATTATCAAAATCCTGGCCCAGCATGATGAGGCCGCCGCGCGGGCCGCGCAGGGTTTTGTGCGTGGTGGTGGTGACGATGTGGCAATGCGCAAACGGGTTGTTGAGCAAGCCCTTGGCAATGAGGCCGGCGGGGTGCGAGATGTCGGCCAGCAGCAGCGCCCCTACTTCGTCGGCGGCGCGGCGCAGGGCGGCGTAGTTCCAGTCGCGCGAGTAGGCCGAGGCTCCGCAGATAATCATATTGGGGCGTTCACGGCGGGCGGTGTCCACCACTTTATCCCAGTCGATGAGGCCGGTTTCTTTTTCCACCCCATAAAAGCTGGGCTGGTAGAGCTTGCCCGAAAAATTGACGGGCGAGCCGTGCGTAAGGTGGCCCCCGTGACTGAGGTCGAAGCCCAGAATCTTATCGCCGGGGTTGAGGCAGGCCAGCATCACGGCCGCGTTGGCCTGGGCCCCGGAGTGGGGCTGCACATTGGCCCAGGCCACGCCAAACAGTTCCTTCACCCGGTCGATGGCCAGCTGCTCAACCTGGTCAACTACTTCGCAGCCACCATAGTAACGCTTGCCGGGTAAACCCTCGGCGTACTTATTGGTAAGGATGGAGCCCTGGGCCAGCATCACTTGGTCGGAGACGTAGTTTTCGGAGGCAATCAGCTCCAGGCCATGGGTCTGGCGCTGGCGCTCCTGCGCAATGAGGTCGAAAATGGCTGTGTCGTACACGGCAGTAGTAGCGGAGGTGGAGGCGGTGGCTTGCATGGGCTCAAAAGTACAACTGGCTACCTCACCCTCAGCGGCTTTTCAAAGACACTATAGAATGGCCACCTGCCCACCAGGCGGCAAGTCGTTGCTCAGCGCCGGGCAATAGGGTATTCGAGCTCGCGGTTTTCCACCGCGTGTAGCTGCCAGCTGTCCAGATTGAGGGCTACGAGGTGCCGCAGCTCGGGGTTGAGCCGATACACAGCGCCCGCATCGAGGCCGATGGCACCAGCCCGGGCGGCCACCTGGCTCTTGATGTCGGCCAACGGCTTGGGCACGTGGCCATGCAGCAGCCGCTTGCCGGCCAGCCGCGACGGGTCATACACGAAGCTTTTGGTAGTGAGCATCGTGTCAAAATCGCGGTGCATTTCGGCGGGCGGCAGGGCAAAATTGTAGCCCGCATGCACCAGCACGAAGTCGGGCAGCTCCAGCTCGTAGGGCAGCTCAGTTAGCCAGCTCAGGTATTTTTCGGGTATTTCGCCAACGCTTGCCACGCCGAAGCTGGCGAGTGTCAGGGCTCGCTCGGGCTCGGTGAGCCACGTTTTTTTGGCGTGGCCGTGTGCCGCGTCAAGTAGCTCCTGGTCGTGGTTGCCCCGCAAGCACTGTACCTGGTAGCCAGCAGCTTGCAGCTGCATCAGGTAGGCCAGCAGCCCACCGCTGCTCGGGCCTTTGTTTACGTAGTCGCCCAGCAGATATAAGCTATCGGTGGGGCGCAGCCGTAGCTCTTCTTCCACCAGGTAGCGGAAAGTGCGCAGACAGCCGTGCAGGTCGGTGGCAGCGAAGCGGCGGGAAATTGACACAGAACTGTAAACGTAGTAATTATGCTATATAAGCAAGAAAATGCCCCGTGCCTTGCGGCCGGGGCATTTTGCAGGCCAAAAGCTTAGCGTTTAGGCGTAGCTGCCTTTGTCAAGCTCGGGCTTGTTGTGGCCGCGATTGGGGTGGGTAGTGCCTGCATCCTGTGCTTCGTCGGCGAGGCGAGCTTCGGTAGCTTCATCAAGGCTGCCAGCTGGCAATGCGTCAGCTTTCCGTTGCTCAGGCAGGCCCTCCTGATTCTTATTGGTCTTCGACTCCTGGTTCTGCTCCTGATGGTGGGTAGACATGGTGCGTAGCGTTAAGAAGTTGATACTATGATATAAAAAGCAGGAAGCTGTCAGTCAGCGCTTATAAGCGTTCTGGAGCACTCCAAAGCCGCTGCTTACCGCTTTCCTGTGGCACTTAAAATCCCTGGTCGATAGCCGAGTCCTGGGCACCGGGGTCAGTCAGCTCGGCATTGGTATCGGTGCCGGTGGCGGGCTTGACAGGTTTGGGTGCCATCTGGCCCATGCCCACGTGCGAGTCGGCATCCTCCATCTCGTCGGGACCCCGGCGCAGGTCATCAGCATCAAGCTCATCAACGGGGCCGCGCTGCGGCCGATGGCCGTTCTCGTCGCGCTCGTAGTCGGGGCTGGGCAGGTCCTGGTCGGGGCGCTGGTCGGCCCCCTCGTCGGCGGTGCGCATATTGTCGCCGGGCTGGTGGGTATCGGTGTTCGAATTCATGGCCAAGGCGGTTTCGCCCTCGCCGTTTACCGTGCCAAATCCTTCCTTGCCATCGCGGTTGCCAAAGCCGCCGCGGGCTTTTTCATTCTTGGGCGGGTCGGCATTGGGAATGCGCAGGCCGGCAGCAAATTCTTCTTCGGTCGTATCGTCGTTGATGACGCGGATGGGACGGTTGTTCGGGTCGACTGACATAAGTAAGAGGCGCGGCTGGTTGAAAAGGCGGGGCGCCTGGGAAAGTGTACTGTGGTTTGCTGATTTGGGTTTAGCCGCAGCAGCTTTCATCGGCACACTTGCTCATTTAGTCGACAGTCAGGACCTTCCCTGAAAATGTAAGCTGTTCATTAGTAAGGCAAAAGCAAAAATCCCTGAAAGCACTTCCCTGGATATGGCACAGGGCTTGCCTTGCAATGGGCAGACGCGTCCTGATTTTCTTTCTCACTTTCCACTCGCTTTTCCCATGAAAACCTCCCTGCTTTCGTTTGTTGCAGCCTTTACGCTGCTTGTTACTACTGCTGCTTCGGCCGCTGCTTTTCCCGCTCAGGGTCCTTATCGCCCGTCGCCCCGTCAGCGCCAGCGTCTGGAGGTGGCTCGCAACGAGCAGCAGCACCGTATGGCCCAGGAGCGCCGCCTGGAGCAGCGGCGAGTGGCTGAGCACGCTCGCTTTGAAGCTACTCGCCGCCACGACCACGGCTATAGCTACAGCCACCGCTAATTAATTGTCGTAAAGTAATTCAGGCTGCCCCGGCTTTGTCAGAAGGCTGGGGCAGCTTTCTGATTTATGGACTTCCCAGAGTGGGTTCCAAAGCCGGCGGCTCGCACCAGCCAAGCCGTTCTCCGACTTGGAAACCGCTCTAAACCACTGCGGCGTGTAATGAGGAGAAGGGGGTATATTTAGTATTTAATAACAACTGCCTCGCCCTTATGTGGACCGAACAAGACAATGCCCTGACCTGCGCCTTCCGCTTTAAGGACTTCCGGACGGCCTTTAGCTTCATGACTGATGTAGCCGAGGAAGCCGAGTTTCAGGACCATCACCCGTGGTGGAGTAACGACTATAACACGGTAAGCTTTCGGCTCTGCACGCACTCAGCCGGGCGCGTGGTTACGGCCAAAGACCACGGGCTGGCAGCCGCCATCGATAAACTGGCGACTGCCTACCAGGGTAAGGAGCTGGCAAGTTAAAAGCCTGGCATACTGCCAGCCTGAGCGAAATAGGATTAACCGGTTCCTTTTTCGCCTGAAAACCTGCGGCCTCTTCGCCTCACCCTACCTTTGTGGCTATGCCCGAAGCCGCTGCCCTTACCCTCGTGCCGACGCCCATCGGCAACCTCGAAGACATTACCCTGCGAGCCATTCGGGTGCTGCGCGAAGCCGATTTGGTGCTCTGCGAAGATACCCGCACCAGTGGGCGACTGCTCCAGCACCTGGAGCTAAAAAAGCCGCTGCAAGCTTACCATCTGCACAATGAGCACCAGGTAGTGCCGCGCCTGCTCGAGCGCCTGGCCAAGGGTGAGCGCATGGCCCTGGTGAGTGACGCCGGCACGCCGGGCATCTCCGACCCCGGCTTTCTATTGGTGCGAGAGTGCCTAGCGCGGGGCCTTGCCGTGGAGTGCCTGCCGGGGCCGACGGCCCTCATCCCAGCGCTGCTCAAGTCGGGCTTTGGGGCCGAGCGGTTTGCCTTCGAGGGCTTTTTGCCGGTGAAGAAAGGCCGGCAAACCCGCTTGCAGGAGCTGGCGCGCGAAACGCGTACGCTTATTTTTTACGAGTCGCCGCACCGCATCGTCAAAACCCTGACGCAGCTGGCCGAGGTGTTCGGTCCGGAGCGGCCCGCCAGCGTGAGCCGCGAGCTGACCAAGCTGTTTGAGGAAACGCTGACTGCCTCGCTGGGTGAGCTGGCGACGACGCTGGCGGCCCGCTCAGCCATTAAGGGCGAAATTGTACTGGTAGTAGAAGGTGCTAAACAAGAAAAAGGTGAGCGCAGCAAATACAACTTCCGCGACGACGAAGCCTCTGACGATGGTGATGCCGATGACGACCCCGCCGCGTAGCTTCTGGCAGCGCCCCCTGGTGCTGGCTACCCTGAGCGCGCTGCTACTGAGCGGCGGCTGGCCGCCGCAGCCGATAGGCCCGCTGGCCCTGGCGCTCTTCGCCGGCTGGGTTCCCTACCTGCTGATGGAGCGGCAGCTCACCCTGGCCAATGCGCGCAAGGGCCGCGTATTTGCCTATACTTACTGGGTGCTGCTGCTCTGGAACGCACTTACTACCTGGTGGGTAAGCTATTCGTCGCTGCCCGCCGGCATTGCGGCTGTGGTGCTCAATGCCCTGCTGATGTGCCTGCCGCTCATGGCCTTCCGGCAAACCAAAAAGCGTCTGGGCAACCGCCTGGGCTACCTCTCGCTGCCCATCTACTGGATTGCCTTCGAGCAGCTGCACCTGCACTGGGACCTCACCTGGCCCTGGCTCACGCTGGGTAACGGCTTTGCCGCCGCCCCCGAGTGGGTGCAGTGGTACGAGTACACGGGCTTTTTGGGCGGCTCGGTATGGGTGTGGGTGGTTAATATGCTGCTCTTTAGAAGCTTAATTAAGAGCCCGCTGCTAAAGACTAAGCATGAGAATGCTGGGGGTGTCACGCCTGCGCTTGCCTCCGGCTCTGGCCACCCGGCACGCCCAGCTTTCGGGTGGCCAAGTTCCATTTTTATTCCCCTCCTGGTCATTGTGTTGCCCATTGGGCTTTCTTACCTCATCGGGGCATCTTACCACGAAAAAGGCCCTACGGCCGAAGTAGTAGTGGTGCAGCCCAACCTCGACCCGTATAATGAGAAGTTTGAAGGGGGGCCAGCTTCGTCTCCCCCAACGAGCAGCTCACGCGCTTTCTCACCCTCTCGGAGCAGCACCTGACGCCCGCTACGCGGCTGGTTATCTGGCCCGAAACTGCCCTGGAAGAGCCGATGTGGGAAAATACGATTGAAGGCAGCCCCAAAATCCGGCGCATCCGGGCGTGGCTGGGGCGGCACCCCGGCGTGGCCCTGCTTACGGGCGTCACTACCATCGGCTCGTATCCAAGCAAGGAGACGGCCAGCGAAACTGCCCGCTACCGCGACGACCTGGGCTACTTCGATACCTTCAACGCCGGGGCATATTTTGCCTCCGCTACCGCTCCCATTGCCTTCTACCATAAGTCGCGGCTGGTGCCCGGAGTCGAGAAAATACCACCTGCGCTCACCGCCCTGATAGCGCACATCGACCTCGGCGGTTACGTGGGCTCATACGGCAGCCAGGCCGAGCGCACCGTATTTGCCGCGCCGGCCAATGCGCCGGCCCTGCTGCCGGCGCCTATTATCTGCTACGAATCTATCTACGGCGACTTTGTGAGCGAATATGCCCATAACGGGGCCACGCTACTCGCATTGTTTACCAACGATGCCTGGTGGCACGACTCGCCCGGCTATCGGCAGCTGCTGCGCTACGGTAGCCTGCGCTGCATCGAAACCCGCCGCGACCTGGCCCGCGCTGCCAACACCGGCTTCACGGGTTTCATCAATCAGAAGGGCGAAATTTTTCAGCTGGAGCCCGCCTGGATATCCACCGCCAGCCGGGGTACCGTGCACCTCAACCACGAGGTCACGTTCTACGCCCGCTTCGGCGAGCTTATCGGACACGCCGCGCAAGTGTTGGCGGTGCTGGGAATAGTGACCGTAGTAGTGTGGGCGTTGCGAGCCCGTAGGCTTAATAACAATGCTTAATTCAAACGGCGGACTACCAAGGTCCGTGCTGCTTTCTTTATGAACCCTGACCTGCTTCAGCTCTCCCATTCCGTGGCAGCCCTTTGCCGCGAGGTAGGAGGCTTTATTCGCCACGAAGTACACCAGTTCGACCCTGGCAAAATCCAGCAGAAAGGCTTGCACGACCTGGTGTCGTATGTTGATAAAGAATCGGAAAAGCGGCTGGTAGCAGCGCTTCAGCAGCTATTGCCCACGGCGGGCTTCGTGACGGAAGAAGGCACGGTGGCCAACTCCGATGCCAGCGTAGAATACCGCTGGATTATCGACCCGCTCGACGGCACCACCAACTTCATTCATGGCCTGCCGTGCTTTGCCGTAAGCGTGGCCCTAGCGCGCGGCAACGAGCCAGTGCTGGGCGTGGTGTACGAAGTGAGCCGCGACGAGTGCTTCCGGGGCGCGCTGGGCCACGGTGCCTTCCTCAACGAGCAGCCTATTCACGTTAGCTCGGCCGCTACCCTCAACGACTCGCTCATCGCCACCGGGCTGCCCTTCTACAAGTTCGACCACCTCGATGCCTACCTGCGCATTCTTACTGAGTATATGCAGGCCTCGCGGGGACTGCGGCGCTGGGGCTCGGCCGCGACCGACCTGGCCTACGTAGCCTGCGGGCGGTTCGACAGCTACTTCGAGTTCAATATCAATGCCTATGATGTGGCCGCCGGCGTTTTGCTGGTGCGCGAGGCGGGTGGCCGGGTCACGCAGTGGCTAAGCGAGGGCGACCCGGTATTCAATCGCGAAACACTAGCCACCAATACGCTGCTGCACAATGAAATGCAGTCTATAATGAAACGCCACTGGGAGGCGTCTTACAAGTCGTGAAGTCGTGGTTAATATAGTATTTATTTAATATTTACGGTCCTTGTAAACTTTCTGGCAGCGGCCACAGTTTTTTGAGTATCATGAACGCTCAGCTGCTTATCATCATTGCGCTTTTTGCCGCGGCGCTGGCTTACCTGGGCCGGCGCGTATGGCTGACTTTTGCTGCCAAAGGCCAGGCCGGCTGCGCCAAAGGCTGCGGCGGCGCCTGTGGCGCAGCTCTCGACGTTGAGGCTTTGCAGCGCACCATTGAGGCCCGCACGGCGGCCCGCTGAGACTTGGTCTAAAAACTAGTAGTATTGCATAACCTACTCCTGCCCCGGCTCCGTATAGCCGGGGCAGGCTGCTTTAGGCCCGCTTCATCTCCAGTTATCCGAAATACCCATCGCCATGCAGGATAAAGAAGAAATGACCAGTCTCGTGACGGTCGAAAAAAAGCTGAACAGCCAAGGCTATACCCACGATTTTACGGTGCGCGGCGGTCGCCTGTGCACGATGGACGACGATAGCGCCCGGACCTATAGCCCCGAGGAAACGACCATCATTGATTATTTCCGCTTCGAAGGAGAAAGCAACCCCGACGATATGGCTATTCTCTACGCCGTTGAAACCTCAGACGGTACGAAAGGCACTATCTCTTCCGCCTATGGCACCTACGCCAATGAAGACGTGGATAAGTTTATCCTGCACGTCGAGTCGCTGGGCAAAAACCTGGTAAAAGGCAAGAAATAGACTGCGGAGTTCACCAATAGGTCCACTCTATTGGCTGACCAGGCTAGTAAGTGAAATAAGAAAGGCCGCCCACTAAGGCGGCCTTTTTAAGTAAGCTATTTAATATCAATAAGTGGGCAAACTTACCCCCACACCTTGGTTCCCTCGGTGCAGTTGCGGCACATCTCAATCTGGTCGCGCCCTTTGAGCAGGGCCTGGCGAAAGCCCTGGTATTTCTGGCCGTGCCAGAGCGTGCGGAAGCTTTCGTTTTCACGGTCGCCGAGCCGGTATTCGGCGTCTTTGTCGAAGCAGCAGGGAACTACCTTGCCGTCCCAGGTTACCACGCAGGAATGCCACATTTTCCAGCAGCCATTCACAAGCTTGTTTTTCAGGCTAAAAGTGCCATTACCGTTGTTGGCATACCGCGAATAGTAGTCGATGGTCGGGATGAGCGGGGAGCCTTGCTGGTAGTCGTAAATCTGCGCGGTCTTAAACCATACATCGTCTACGCCCATTGCCTGGGCCAGCGCTTTGGCATCTGCTATCTGGTGCTCATTGGGGCGCACTACCAAAAACTGAAAAATAATTCGTGGGGTGCTGCTGTTCAGCTCTTTACGCCACTTTATCACGTTGCGGGTGCCGGCCAGTACTTTTTCCAGCTTGCCCCCCACGCGGTACTGCTGATACACTTCCTGGGTAGTGCCGTCGAGCGAGATAATAAGGCGGTCGAGCCCGCTTTCTACTGTGCGGCGCGCGTTCTGGTCGTTGAGAAAGTGGGCATTGGTACTGGTGGCGGTGTAAATACCCTTCTTACTCGCATACTCCACCAAATCCAGAAACTGCGGGTGCAGATAGGGCTCGCCCTGAAAGTAGAAAATGAGGTACCACAACCGGCTGGCTACCTCGTCAATCGTTTGTTTGAACAGCTCGGCCGGCAACATGCCCGTCGGCCGCGTAAACGAGCGCAGGCCGCTGGGGCACTCGGGCAGCGCAGGTTGCAGCTGGTGGTTGGCTCAATGGCCAGCGCTATGGGCAGGCCCCAGGCCCGCGCCCGCCCCGTGAGGCGGCTCAGTATATAGGACGATACTACCTGCGCGGCGTTAAGCACACGCTTGAGCGTGGCTTTACGCAAAAAGGAAAGGCCGTCGCGGATAGTGGAGCGCATAGAGGGGAGAATAGCGGCAATCTGCCGCACCACAGACACCCGAACCCCCACAGAAGTTTGCGCCGGCCGGGTGCCTGCCTACTTAGCTCCGCTGCCAGATAATTGCGACACGGCCGCGCTGTAGATACCGGCCTTGCCAAACGACTGGTTTATTTCGTCTACGGCGGCGCGGCTGCTCATGCGCTTGGGTTTGGGGTTGAGGATGGTGCCATCTTCGCCCAGCAGGAAATAGGTCGGTACTTCGGTGAGGTTATATGCTTTAGCTATTTCTGAGCGCATACCGCCCATTGCCCGCACATGCACCCCCGGCAGCTTTTTAATAGTAACGAGCTGTTTCCAGGGTGCCTCCAGCTCATCGAGCGCCACGTTTACAAACACGATATTCTTGCCCTCAAAGCGCTTATTCAGGTCTTGGGCATAGGCCAGGTCGCGCAGGCAAAGGCCGTTGGTTGATTTCCAGAAGTTCAGGTACACCAGCTTGCCCTGAAAACTGCTCAGGCGCACCGAATCGCCAGTAGCCGTCAGGAGCCGGAAATCGGGCGCCTGAGCACCAATAGCCAGGGCTTTATGCTTGCTAAAATCGCTGTCGAGCGCTGGCAGAAAGCGCTTGCGGCTATCCAGATTGCGGAAGTCGGCGAGCATGGCCGACGATTGCCGCACGTGCCCAAACCGAAACGACTCCTGCAGGATGCGACCCAGCGTAAGCAGTTTCATGGTGCCATTCAGGCGCTTGCTGGCCAGTGAGTAGCAGAAGGGATAGAAATCGGGGTCGGTGCGCAGGTGCTTTTGCTGCGCCGCCATGTAGTGCACATAGTTGAGCAAAAACTCCTGAAACTGCTCGTTGCTAACGGCCGTCTGGTCGTTGAGCAGGTTGGGGTCGCGCAGGAAGTCGTAATAGCCCGGTGTCATCGTCAGCCGGCCTTCCGTGCTCACCACTTGCTCGCGCAGGTCGGGAAAAGTAAGCCGGTCGTTGGCATTGGAATAAGTTATTTCTGCCTTGGCATAGTTATAAAAGTCAATCGTGAAGGATTGACGCGCGGCCCGGTCCTCCAGGAAGTTTTGCTCATGCTTGATGCGATAGTCAAGAAACGAAACAAAGGGAGCTTCATAGAGCTGAATATTGTCGGGCAGCACCTGAAAGCCGTCGTTCGAAACAAACTGCTCGTCAAATTCGGCCAGGTACGAATTGGCATTTGCCATCTGCTGGCGGTGGCGTTGCGCGTCGGTCAGGTTGGCGTTGTTGCGGAGCTTGGTAGCAAAGCCGGTAGGCACATCATTGGCCTTAAACTTAACGGTACCGGGCAAGTCGTCACCCTTAAAACGAACGTCCAAGTCAGTGCCAGGGTCCAAAAATAGGTCAGCAACCGCATCGCCGTATACTAAATCAGCTTTTGTAGAGCCGCTAAGCAAAACACTGAGCCGAAATTCACCTTTCTCGTTGAGGTGGGCATAGCTGATGCGCTCTTTGGCATCAAACGGGCTGTCGCGAATAGAAACGGCTACCGTATCGGTAGTTGGATTGGTAACGCGACCCGTGAGTATCGCCGCGCCGGCCACATCGGCCGGCCGGGCCCCCGCCGATTGAGCCTGGGCAGAAAGTGCCAGCGCCCAGCATAGTACCCAAGTTACTAGACAGGTAAAAGGTAATTTCATATAAAGTCGAACGGGGTATCGAAAGGCGTGGTTTTGGCAAGCCAGCAGGTAGTATAGAAGTTGAGTACCTACTTTGTTTTCGCGGTAAAAGTCAATTGTGACTTCGAAGATAAGACACGTTTGGCGCTCATCTTACACCAAGCCCCGTAAAAAAAAATACTCCTGAAAATTATGGCCTTACCCACCGCTGTTCGAGGGCGAATCCTATATTGGTTTGCCAGCTTGTCAGGTGAACGTCGGCTGAGTTAGCTTACCCAAACAGGCCTTGCAGCACTTCATCGAGCCGGCTTACCGCCTGGATGCGCAGACCCGCGCGGTCCTGGGCGGCCAGGTTCTTGCCGTTGAACTGCGACACGTACATTTCGCGAAAGCCCAGCTTCTCGGCTTCGGCCAGGCGCTGGTCGAGGCGGGGCACGGCGCGCATCTCCCCGCTGAGGCCAACCTCGGCGGCCAGGCATACGTCGCCCGGAATAGGTAGGTCATTGAGCGAGGAAACTACGGCGGCGCACACGGCCGCATCGAGCGCCGGGTCGTCGAGGCGCAGGCCGCCGGCGATATTCAGAAACACATCGTGCTGGCCGAGGCGCAGGCCGGCGCGCTTTTCGAGTACAGCCAGTAGCATTTGCAGGCGCTTGCTGTCGAAGCCCGTACTGCTACGCTGGGGCGTGCCGTAGGTGGCAGGCGTTACCAGGGCCTGCACTTCTACCAGTAGCGGGCGGTTGCCTTCCAGCGTAGCCCCGATAGCCATGCCGCTCAGGCTTTCGGCGCGCTGCGAAAGTAGAATCTCGGACGGGTTCGATACCTGGCGCAGGCCGGTGCCCTGCATCTCGTAAATGCCTAGCTCCGAGGTGCTGCCAAAGCGGTTTTTGGTGGTGCGCAGAATGCGGTAGCTTAAATGCCGGTCGCCCTCAAACTGCAGCACGGTATCGACCATGTGCTCCAGAATTTTGGGGCCCGCAATGCTGCCATCCTTGGTAATGTGCCCGATGAGCAGCACCGGCACGCCGGTTTCCTTGGCGTATTTTAGAAACTCGGCCGTGCACTCGCGCACCTGGCTCACCGAGCCCGCCCCACTCTCTACCAGCGTCGAATGCATGGTCTGGATAGAGTCGATGACGAGCAGGTTGGGCTGCACCTGGTCTACCTGCCGGAAAATATTCTGCGTATTGGTTTCAGTTAATATGTAGCAATTGGCGTGTTGGCCGTCGGCCAGGCGCTCGGCCCGCATCTTTATCTGGGCCTCGCTTTCTTCGCCGCTCACGTACAGAATGCGTAGCTGCTTCATCATCAGGGCAATCTGAAGCATGAGCGTGCTCTTGCCAATGCCCGGCTCGCCGCCGATGAGCACAATAGAGCCCGGTACCAGACCGCCACCCAGCACGCGGTTCAGCTCGCCGTCGGGCGTGAGAATGCGCGGCTCTTCTTCGTGCTGAATATCAGCCAAGGGGCGCGACTTGGCTGCTTTGTTGAGGTTGCCGCCGGGCACGGTGCTGGCAGGCTTCCACTGGCCGGTAGTGGTGGCCACGGTTTCCTTCTGAATAACTTCTTCAACGTAGGTGTTCCACTCGCCGCACGAAGGGCAGCGCCCTATCCACTTGGCCGACTGCGCCCCGCAGCTCTGACAGAAATAAACGGTTCTTGCCTTCGCCATTTGTCCCGGATTCTTGCTAAAATAATGTGCAAGAATAAGGCTCAAAAAGCTAAAAAGGTTGCACAAGGCCGGGGAGGATGCGCGGCATTACTAGTAGAGTGTTGCTATATAAAAAGCCTCTCCCGAAACGAAAGAGGCTTTCCAAACACTTACTTAGTTGGATTTGGGCTGGGTAGTAACAGACTTTATGCCAAAAACCAGCAATGGCTCAAGCTCAAGGCTGTGCAAAGCTGATTTTGTAGCCGCTACGCCAGCAATAGCTGCGCTAAAAATAAGCTTTACAGTCTTTTGGTAGCTTTGCAGCCGTAAGAAATCGCATTTGGAGAGTAGGGTAGGCTTTTTCGTCGGCAAGAAAAAAGAAGTTGCTTTCCTACGACGCGGGCCATGCCAGCCGACAGCCAGGTACACACATTTTATATATAGTAAAAATAATATATGATTAGCCACGGCCAGATTGTCCGGCTTATTTTTGGTTTAAAGCTGCGCGAGCTGCGGCAGGAGCGGGGCCTGTCGCCGGCCGAGCTGGCGCGGGCTGCGACATGTCGATTAGCTACCTCAATGAGATTGAGAAAGGTAAAAAATATCCTAAGGAAGATAAAATAGTAAGTCTGAGCAAGTTCTTAGAAGTACGTTACGACCAGCTGACGTCGGCTGAGCTGCCACGCCGGCTGGAGCCGGTGGCCGACCTGCTAAGTTCCAGGCTGCTCCAGGAGTTTCCATTGGCTATGTTCGGGCTGGAGCCGGCGCGGCTCATCGACCTCATTGCCAATGCGCCGGCCAAGATGAATGCCTTTATCAGCACCATCTTCGAGATTGCGCGCAACTACGAGATGCGGCAGGAGCATTTTTTTGTGGCCGCACTGCGCTCGTACCAGGAAATGCACGACAACTACTTCGAAGACCTGGAGCAGGATGCGCGGGCCTTTGTGGCCAGCCGGCAGCTGGCTACCGAACTGCCCTTCGGCGTAGCCCAGCTCGAAGCGGTGCTGACGCAGGAGTATGGCTACACGCTCGACCGCACCACCCTGGCGCACTACCCCGTGGCGGCGGCCGGCCGCCTGCGCTCGGTGCTGCAGCCCAAAACCCGCACCCTGCTGCTACACCCCAACCTGAGCCGGGGCCAGCAGGCTTTCATTCTGGGGCGTGAGGTGGGCTTCAATTACCTCAAGCTGAAAGAGCGACACTACGCCAGCCCCAACACGCTCGAAATACGCTCGTTTGAGGAGGTGCTCAATAATTTTCGGGCGTCCTACTTTGCCAGCGCGCTGCTGATGGAGGAGGATAGTATGGTGCGCGACCTGCGAGCATTTTTTAGCGCTGAAACGTGGCAGCCCGAAAGTATGCTGGCCCTGCTAACGCGCTACGACGTGAGCCCGGAAATGCTAATGCAGCGCCTGGCTACGCTGCTGCCCCGGTACTTTGGGCTGACCAGCCTGTTTTTTCTGCGATTTGACCAGCCGCGGGCCGGGGCTACCTACGTGCTGACCAAGGAGCTGCACCTCTCGCGCCTGCACAATCCGCACGGCAATGAGCTAAATGAGCACTACTGCCGCCGCTGGGTAAGCCTGCGGCTGATTGCAGAAGGCCGGGCTGCCACGCCGCCCAAGCCCGGCGCGCCGCTGTGCATGCTGCCCGCTGCGCAGCGCTCGCAGTACCTGGGTACCGACGATGAGTACCTGTGCTTTACGCTGGCCCGCGTAGGAGCGGCTGAGGCCCCGGCCATGAGTGTAACCGTGGGCCTGCGCTGCGACGACAACCTGCGCCGGCAGCTCCGGTTTCTGGCCGACCCGCTGCTGCCGGTTAAGCTAGTGAACGAAACCTGCGAGCGCTGTCCGCTGGCGGATTGCGAGGTGCGCGCCGCCCCGCCGGTGCAGGTGCAGCATGCCGCCGAGCGCACCGCATTTGAGGACGCTGTAGCGGCGCTGGTGGCCGGGTGAGGCCGCTAGTGGCCGGCTTCTTGGGCAGAGTGGTTGTAGGCGTCGAGCAGCTGGGGCACATTGGCGTAGCGGTGTCCTTCGGCTCCGGCCCGAATGGCGGCCGCCACTTCGGGAGAGTCGGCGAGGTAATCGGCCAGGAAGGGCGCAAACTTTTTGCCTTCCGGTACGGCCGTCATAGTTGTGGCACCGGGGCGGCGCAGGTACCATGCATGGTTGTACTTATCGCCGAAAGCGCCGGTCCAAACAACTGGCACCAGTACGGCGCCCGGCACCGGCAGCGGAACAGGCACCCCTTTCTTGGGCGTTGCCACATCGAATACCTCCACGCGCGGGCCCACCAGCAGGCGTAGTGCCAGCCCGTGGGCGCTTTCGCCTGGCAGGCGCACGGGCTCGTAGTACTTGCCGCTAAGCTCCACCCATTGCAGCTGCTCGCTGGTAATGAACACCGGCTTGGGCCGGGGCAGCACCAACGGATTGCGCCAGGTAAACTCCAGGCCATTGCCGCGCTCACTTACGTTGGTAATGAATACATAAAGCTGCTTGCCACCCGCCGTACCCAGCCGGCTCACCGGAAAATGGTACTTGGCATTAGCCGGCTGCAGCGTATCGGTGGCCAGGTTGCGGGCCTCCGTTGTCTGCGCCCGCGCTTGGCTCGCCAAGCTCAGCAGCGAAGCCGCAGCTAAAAAAAGAGTAAGCTGTGTACGCATAGTTGTCGGAGCTAAGTACTATATAGCAGGGGCAAATTAACCCCTGCACGCTACACAATGCCAACCGTGCGCCGGATGCCCAGCTTTTTCATGCGAGCCTCCAGGGTTTTTGGGTTGATATCCAGCAGCAAGGCTGCCCCGTTAGGGCCGCTTACCCGGCCTTCGGTGCGGTGCAGCGCCGTTAGGATGTGGTCGCGCTCCTGGTCACGCAGCGTCTTGATGGGTGCAGTCGAGTGAGTGCCAGTTACCGAGGCGGTAGGGGCTTCGTAAGTAGCCGGGCCGGGCGGCAAAGCCAGTAGCGCAGGCCCCGAGGCAAAGCCGCCAAACTCGAGCCACTGGCCTTGGCTCACGATAATAGCCTGCTCCAGCACGTGCTCCAGCTCGCGGATGTTACCGGGCCAGGGGTACGCTTGTAGCGCGGCCATGTCGGCCGGGCGAATGGGCCGCGGTGGGCGTGCCAGCCGCTTGCTCAGATTAGCCAGGTAATGCTGCACCAAGGGCCCAATATCCTGCGGGCGCTCGCGTAGCGGCTGCAAATGAATCGGAAATACGTTTAGCCGATAGTAGAGGTCGGCGCGGAAGCGACCGGCGCGCACTTCGTCTTCGAGCACGCGGTTGGTGGCGGCCAGCACGCGGGCGTCGGTTTGCAGCACGCGGTTGCTGCCCAGGCGCTCAAACTCTTTTTCCTGGAGCACCCGCAGCAGCTTGGCTTGCAGGTCGAGGGGCAGTTCGCCCACTTCATCCAGGAAAATGGTGCCGCCATCGGCCAGCTCAAACTTGCCGATGCGCCGTTCCACGGCCCCGGTATAAGCGCCTTTTTCATGGCCAAATAGCTCGCTCTCAATAAGCTGCGCTGGCAATGCCGCGCAGTTTATCTTTACCAGCGCCCGGCCGTGGCGGGGCGAGGCCTGGTGCAGGGCGCGGGCCACCACTTCCTTGCCGGTGCCGGTTTCGCCGGTGATGAGCACGGTGGCGTCGGTGCCAGCTACCTGCGCAATGCGCTGGCGCACCTGCTGCAAGGCCGGGCTATTGCCAATGAGGCCATCGGCGGGCCGGTCGGTATTTATCTCATCTATTAAATAGGTACGCTCCTGCTCCACTTTCGCCTTCAGCTCCTCAATTTGCTCGAAGGCAAACAGGTTTTCCAGGGCTAAGACAATCTGCGGTAATAACGCCTGGATAGTAGCTTGGTTGTCAACGTTGAAAGCCTCCGGGTCGGCCGCCGAGAGCGTAAGAACTGCCTGGCTGTCGGGGCGCTGCCACAGCAGGGCTACCAGCATGGCCCGCGTGCCGTAGTGCTCATACACGTAGCGCAGCCGCGGGTAGCGCACGGCCAGCGCGTGAAAATCGGCTCCCGTGTACACGCCCGAAGTTTGCAATAAGCTGTGCAGCTGTTCGTAGCTGCCGCCGCGGTGGTCCAGGCTAGCCTGCTGCTCACGGTCGATGGCCAGCGCTTCGAGCGGCCCGGCCCCTACACGGGAGAATTCGGCAAAAGCCTCAAAGTTTTTAGTTGGGCCGGTACGATTTATTCTGATTCCAAAATATTCAAAAGGTACTACCTTGCCCAGCGCCTCCGCTATGGCCTGGAACAGCGGCTCGCGCTGCTTGATGCTAAGCAGCGCGTGGGTAACGGCCAGCTGCATACTGCGTTCCTGCTCGCGCCGCGCTATCTCCTCAAAGGCCAGAGTGTTGCCCACGGCTACAGCTACCAGCGAGCCGATTTTTTCAAGCAGGCGCTCGTCGGCTGGCGTGAGCGCCGGCCGCCGCGCTGCCGAGAGGATAAGAAACCCGGTGAGCCGGCCACTAAGCCACAGCGGCACCGTTGTCATATAGTAAATTCCTTCCCTGCGAAGCTTATTAAAGGGTTCAAAATCAGGATAGTGAGCAGCGTATTCTTCCAGGCTGATATGCCGGAGCCGGGGGTCGGCCACGAGCTGCTCGACGGGCGAGCCCGCAATAGGTGAAAAATTGCTGGCTGTGGCATCGGGTGGCGGGCCGGGTGTGGAGCCACCCACGTAGTTGCGCAAAAACAGGCGCTTGTTCAGCAATTCCTTGTCGAATACGTTGATGCCAATCAGGTCGAAAGGGAAGATAAGCCGTAGCTTATTGGTAATCATCTGAAAAAGGACCTCTTTCTCCCGGATGGTCGCAATGGCCTCGTTGAGGTGTAGTAGCAGGGTTTCATCTTGGTTAGACTGCGGCATGGCTGGGTAAGATGATAATTACTGTTGAGCAATGGCTGAAATTGAAATAGGGAAATTCCTGTTATTTAAGGAAACCCTGCTTTTGCGCTATTGTTTGAGTGAAGCTATATCGGAGAAAAATATTTTTTATTAATCACTAAATGAATGAGTTATAAATAATAAATGTACCAACATCTTATTGGCACAATAGTCGGTAAGTCAGTGGCACACTACTACGCCACTTGGCTTATGTTTTCTAGATATCAACTTACCGGTTTTGCGGGGCTATCGCTGTTGGGCGGGCTGCTGACCCAGCCGGCGCTGGCCCAAAACCAGCCCGGTATTCCGGCTGCCTCACAAGCAATTGGCTTGGTGAGCGACTCCCTGACGCTGGGCGGCACGGTTCAGGCCGTACTTGACGCCAACCCCGGCGTCACCAATCTTACCGAACTGGCAAATGCAGCCAGCAGCCGCCTGAGTCAGACTCAGGCTGGCTTCTTGCCCCAGATTACGGGCACGGCCACTTATACCCGTCTCGACCCGGTATCGCACGCAGAGTTTGGCGGCGCGGGTTTCAATTTGCGCCCAACAATAACTTCGATGCTCACCTGACAGCGCAGTACGAGGTATTCGATTTTGGAAAGCGGGAAGCCATTACTAATCTCTCGCGTTCGCAGGTGCAGACGGCACAGGACAATATCCTGGTAGCTCGCCGCGACCTAGCCTTCAACGCGGCGCAAACGTATTATAATATCCTGTTCATGCGCGAAAGCATACGGGTGCAGGATGAGCAGATTGCCTCGCTGGTGGCGCACCGCAATGAGATGGAGAAGCGTGTGGAGGCTGGCGTCAGTACCAAGTTTGACGTGACGACCACCGACGTACGCATCACCCAGGCTCAGAACACCAAGCTCGACCTGCAAAACCAGCTGCGCAACCAGCAGGTGCAACTGGCCCGTCTGCTGCACAAGCCGCAGCAGGCCGACATTCCGGTGAAAGGCCGCCTCAGCTACGACCAGCAGCCCGTGAACCTGGAAGCCGAGCTGACCAAGGCCGCTGCCAACCGCCCCGAAGTGAAGCTGGCCAAAGATGCGGAAGCCACCGCCGACCTGCAAGCCAAACTCATCGACAAAAGCAACCTGCCGAGCCTCGGCGTAGGTGCGCAGGTAGGTAGCAAAAATGGCTACATCCTGCCCAATGTGGCCATCACCGATATGCGCTTTAATACGGTAGGCGTAGCTCAGCTGTCGGTGCCCATCTACGACGGTGGTAAAAACCGCAAGCAGCGTTTAGAAGCTGCCGCCAGCTACCGCGCCAGCCAGGCCCGTACTGCCGACACGCAGGAGCAAATTCGCGCCGACGTGCGCCAGGCAGCTAATAATATCGAGTTTAGCCAGGCCCGCTACAACAACGCTCTGCAGCAGGTGGCGCAGGCTACCGATGCCCTCACCCGCGCCCAGGGCCGCTACCGCTACGGCGTAGGCCAGAACCTGGACGTGCTTGATGCCGAAACTCAACTGGCCCAGGCCCGCCTGGCTCGTGCCCAAGCTATGTACAACTACACCCTCGGCCAATACCAACTCAAGCGCGCCACCGGCGAGCAGATTTGGTAATGAAATAATTAGAAGTCATGAACTAAGAGTAGACGCCGTCTTTTCGCTGCTGCTCAGGTATTCTGATTCATGATTTTTAATCTGTGATTTTTATAAAGAAATGACCCTCTCCACCATTCTCTGCCCGCTCGATTTTTCGGCTGCCTCGGCAGCGCTGGTGGCCTACGCCGCCGCGCTGGCCGTAGGCACGGGGCCGAGCTGCGCCTGCTGTACGTGCAGGAGCCCGCCCCGGCGGGCCAGACCATTGAGGCCGAAGCTGCGCTGACGGCCCATCGGGCCGCGGCCGTTGCCGCCGGCGTTGCCCGCGTCAGCACTGAGCTGGCGCATGGCGAGGCGGCTGCCACCATTCTGGCCGAGGCCCAGCGCTACCATGCCGACTTAATCGTCATCGGGGCCCACGGCCAAACCTGCCTCAGCCGCTTTTTAATGGGCAACACTGCCGAAATGGTAGTGCGTACCGCGCCTTGTCCCACCCTGCTCGTTCGCGAGTAAAAGCATTGGCTGCTCCCTGGCTGTTACGTAGTTAGGGCAAAGCAGCAGTAACCAGTACTTATATCAGAAGAAACCAGCACCCGCAACTTACAATGGCTACCCAAACTCAATCCCAAGAAGAGGTTCCTACCGCAGTCGCCGAGCCGCTCGAAGAACCCAAAAAGCGTAACCCGCTGGCACTTATTATCCTGGCGGTGGTGCTGCTGGTCGGCGGCTACTTTGGCTGGACGCGCTACCAGTTTGCCAAAGCGCACGAAAGCACCGACGACGCCCAGGTAGAAGGCGACGTATACCCGATTCTGCCCCGCGTGGCCGGCCCGGTCCTGAAAGTGTTTGTTGATGACAACCAGACGGTGAAAAAGGGCGACACGCTCGTTACCATCGATAAGTCGGACTATCAGCAGCGCGTAAACGCGGCGCAGGCGGCGCTGCTGGCAGCCCAGGCACAGGTGACGGCCGCCCGGGCGGGCGTAGCCACAGCCCAAGCTAACGTGCGCACCGCCCAAACCACTATCGGCGTGAGCGAAGCCAACTTGTCGAAGCTGCAAAAAGACTTGCAGCGCAGCACCAAGCTGCGCAACGAGGATATTATTCCGCAGAGTGATTATGATGCGGTGCAGGCCAACCTCAAGTCGACTACTGCCCAGCGGAGCACCGCTACCGACCAGGTGAGCGTGGCCCGCCAGCAGGTGGCCGCTGCCCAGCAGCAGATAGCCGTGGCCCAGGCCGTGGTAAAGCAGCGCCAAGCCGACCTCGACAATGCCCGACTCCAGCTCAGCTACACGACGCTCGTGGCTCCCGGCAACGGTATCGTAAGCAAGAAAAGCGTGCAGCCCGGCCAGGTAGTATCGCCCGGCCAGCAGCTTTTAGGTATTGTTTCGAGCAACAAAACCTGGGTTATTGCCAACTTTAAGGAAACCCAGATGGAAGAAATGAAAGTGGGCCAGCCGGTCAAGCTGGAAATCGATGCCTATCCGCATGAAGAGTTTCAGGGCCACGTCGAGTCGCTGTCGGCTGCTACGGGTGCCCGCTTTGCCCTGCTGCCTCCCGATAATGCCAGCGGCAACTTCGTAAAAGTAACCCAGCGTATTCCCGTGAAAATCGTGCTCGACCACGAAGACCCGCAGCACCCGCTGCGGGCCGGCATGAGCGTAAACGCGATTGTTGCCGTGAAGTAATCAGAGCTAACAGGTAAGAGTCAGGAGCTGAAGCCAGTATAGTTGTTTCGTTACCGCCAGTCTGCTTTTCAACTCTTAACTCTTAACCTTTAACTCACAACTAATCTAGTTTATGGAAACCGGATTTAGAAAATGGATTATCGTAGTTACGGTAGTTCTCTGCTGCCTTCTCGAGCTGATTGATACCAGTATCGTGAACGTGGCGCTGACCCAGATGATGGGCAACCTTTCGGCTACGCAGCAGGAAGTGAGCTGGGTAGTAGCTTCTTATGCCATTGCCAACGTTATTGTTATTCCGATGACCGGCTTCCTGGCCGAGCAGTTCGGCCGCAAAAACTACTACCTCGTATCGGTGATAATCTTTACGCTGGCCTCTATGGCCTGCGGCCAGAGTACCAACCTGTGGGAGCTGGTGGCCTTCCGCTTTATTCAGGGTATCGGGGGTGGAGCGCTCATGGCTACTTCGCAGGCTATTCTGATTGATACTTTTCCGCCCAAGCAGCTGCCCCTCGGGCAGGCCCTGTTTGGCATGGGCGTAATCATCGGCCCTACTATCGGGCCAACGCTCGGGGCTATATAGTAGAAAATTATGACTGGCCCTGGATATTCTACGTGAACGTGCCCGTGGGCATCATGGCCAGCATTTTCACCATCCTGTTTATCCGCGACCCCGAGCGCATCAAGAATGCTATCCCCAAGCCGTTGCGCGAGATTGACTGGGCCGGAATCGGCTTGCTGATACTGGGGGTAGGCTCCTTGCAGTTTGTGCTGGAGCAGGGCGAAACCAAAGACTGGTTCGACGACAACATCATCGTGCTCTTTACCTTGCTGGCCGCCGTTGGCCTCATCGGGTTCATCTGGCGGGAGCTTACCGCCAAGGCACCCATCGTGGACCTGCGCGTACTTACTAAAAGCCGTAACCTGGCGGTAGGGGCCTTCCTGTCGTTCGTGCTGGGCTTTGGCTTGTTTGCCTCGGTGTTTGTATTTCCCATCTTCACGCAGCGCATTCTGGGCTTCTCCGCCGAGCAAACGGGCTACATTCTGCTACCTGGCGCATTGGCTTCGGGCCTGATGATGCCCCTTGTAGGGAAAATGCTGGTGGCGGGCGTGCCCCAGAAGGCGATGCTGCCGGTAGGCTTTGCCATCTTCTTCGGCTTCACCTTCTGGATGGCCGCCCAGATTTCGCCCACCGCCGGTGAAAGCGACTTCTTCTGGCCGCTCATTGTGCGGGGCGTGGGCCTGGGCCTCATCTTTATGCCCATCACCACCATGAGCCTGGCGGGCCTGCAAGGCCGTGATGCCGGCCAGGCCGCGGGCCTTACCGGCATGATTCGCCAGCTCGGCGGCTCGTTTGGGGTGGCCATTGTGGGCACTTACCTCGAGCGCACCATTCAGGCCAACCGCGTGGCCCTGCTGCCCAATATCTCGCTCTACAACCCCGAAACTACCCAGCGCCTGCAAGCCTTCACGCAGAGCTTTCTGGCAAAAGGCTATTCGCTGAACCAAGCCCAGCAGCAGGCTTACGCCGTGCTCGAAGGTGTATTGATGAAACAGGTATCGCTGATTACCTACTCGCAGATATTTACCTCGCTTGGGTTGTTTTTCCTGGCTTGCGTACCGCTTATCCTGCTGGTAAAACGGACTAAGCAAGGCGAGAAAATCGACCTTAACGCGGCACACTAAGCAGGATGGCCCGGCTTTTGCAAAGCCTTCCCTACGTGGCTGTTTAGGTGACGATTATTAGGCACTAGGTTAGTATACTTTACCAAAAAAGGCTTCCCGCATTATGCGGGAAGCCTTTTTTATGCGTGCGGTCTGCCAGCCGTTTATTGGTACTGAATGTAGAGCGGCTTAGGATTCAGCTCGCTGAGCACCTCTTTCGGCGTCATCAGGTGCGAGTTACGGGGTTTGATATCGTATTCGTAGAATAATTTGAAACCTGTATATTGTACGGGCTGCTTCTCGATATACGCTTTGTACGAATCCTTCTTAAGCGTGGGGTCGCCCCAGCCGTCCATGTCCATCACCACCTGCACGCGCGGGTCGAGCTTGATGTTCTTGTAATTCGTCACCATACCCTGCGTAAAGCGGTGCACCATCAAAATCTTAGGCGGCAGGTGATTTTCACTCACGATGCGCGCCAGAAAATTGATGGCATAGTTTACGTCCTTGGCATCGTAGGTGCCGATTTTTTTGCCGGGGCGCACGCCCTTGGTTTGCATCGCAAACTCGGGGTCGATGCCGAGGTGAATGGTCGGGTCTTTCATGTACTCGGCCAGCTTGGGCAGCTCGTGCTTCAGGTCGCTGAGGCCCACCTGCACATCCATAAACAGAATGCAGTTGTGCTCCTTGGCCCAGGCGCGGGTTTCCTCAATGGTGCTCTTTGAGTTCATGAGGCGATACTTGCCATCGCCGGCGCTACCCTGCGCCGTAATGGTCACGCTGTGCAGGGCCGGCTGAATGGGCAGGGTTGGGTCGGCAGCCTGCCACTCCTTCAGCACCTTATCAAACTTGCGGAACATCTGGTCCTTGGGCTCGCGGCCCAGAATACCCATGCCCTTCGAGCGAATATTGCCATAAAATGCGACGATGCGGTGGCCGGGCAAAATAGCGCCCGGCAGCTGCCCGCTCTTGCGCACAATACTGTCGGCCCTGAGCGAGTCGCGCTGCAAGGCCAGGCGCTTAATCTTCACCGTGTCGACCGGAGCCGGCTTGTGGGCAACACCGGAATCGCCACCTTGGCTGGCTGAGGTTTCGCCCTGGCCGGGGCGGGTTTGGCAGGCAGCCAGGCTGACGCTGGCTAGCAGCCCCAGGCTCAGCGCGCCGCGCCAAGCCGAATGAAAACGTGAACGCACTACAGTTGAGATAGCTAAATGAAGGCGCAAGTTACGGCCGGGCAGGTCCCCGGCAAGTAAGCTTCCTGTAGCCAGTATGAAGGCAGGCCACGCGGTGCGGTGCAGATGCCAACCGATAACTTGCGGGCTGCTTCAACCTTGCCTGCCTAAGCTGGTGTCTTCCCGTCTTGCTACTGCCCTGCGCGCCTTCGCGGCGCTTGCCCGCACTCCCGCACTGCTTAATGTGGTGCTGACCGCCGATGCCAATGCCTGGCGGGCGCGGGCCCTGGCCCATGCCCAGCGCTGGCCGGGCCTCAATGCCGACGGACTGCCTTTGCTGCCATTTACGCAGTTTGTGCCGCCCACGGCACCCGCGGCAGCTCGCACCGTAGGGCCTTTTGCTTTTGGCGATGGCGGCTCGCTGCCCACCGACCTGCTGCTGCTACGCGCGCTGGCCCGGCAGCAGCCGGGCTGTCGCTACTTCGAAATCGGCACCTGGCGCGGCGAAAGCGCGGCCAATGTGGCGGCCGAGGCGGCTACCGTGCACACCCTCAACCTGAGCGCCGACGAAATGCGGGCGCTTCACTTACCCGAGCGCTACATCGGGCTGCATGGATATTTCTCGCGCCCACTACCCAATGTGACGCACCTGCACGGCAACTCCGCTGCCTTCGAGCTGGCCAGCTTACAGCGCAAGGCGGGGCCTTTCGACCTGGTTTTTATTGATGGTGACCACCGCTACGAGGCCGTGCGCCGCGATACAGCCCGCGTATTTGAGCACCTGGTAAGCTCCCATACGGTAGTGGTGTGGCACGATGCCAGCCGCCAGCCGGGCCAGCCGCGCTGGGAAGTGCTGGCCGGCCTGCTCGATGGCCTGCCCGCCGGCTTGCCGGGCCAGCTGTCGCAGGTAGGTAATACGCTGTGTGCTATATATTCACCAAGTCATATGCCTGCCCTGGCCCCGACCCGCTGGCCGACCCGGCCCGGTTTGAGGTAGAAGTGCGGTTTTAGCGCAGCTGACGCTTATATAGCTGCACTGTATTCTCCAGTCCCAGATACAAAGCGTCGGCTATCAGTGCATGCCCGATGCTCACTTCCTGCAAGCCGGGCAGCTCTTGGGCCAGGTAAGCAAGATTTTCCAGGTCGAGGTCGTGGCCGGCATTGAGGCCGAGGCCGGCCGCTACGGCTGCTTCGGCGGTGGCCCGGTAGGGCCGCACGGCCGCTAGGCGGTCGGTAGGGTAGAGGCGGGCATACGCTTCGGTATACAGCTCGATGCGGTCGGTACCCGTGCTAGCTGCCGCCGCTATCAGCCCCGGCTCGGGGTCGAGGAAAATGCTGACACGGGCACCGTAGCTCTTCAGCTCGGCCACCACATCGCGCAGGTAGGCCTGGTGCTTCGCCACGTCCCAGCCGGCATTCGAAGTGATGGCGTCGGGCGCATCGGGCACCAGCGTTACCTGCTCGGGGCGCACTTCACGCACCAGGGCCAAAAAATCGGGAGTGGGATTGCCTTCCACGTTCAGCTCGGTGGTGACGATAGCTTTCAGCTCGCGTACATCCTGGTAGCGGATGTGGCGCTCGTCGGGGCGCGGGTGCACCGTAATGCCTTCACCTCCAAAGCGCTCGATGTCGCGGGCGGCTTGCAGCAAGTCGGGGCGGGCATGCAGGCCACGGGCATTGCGCAGGGTGGCAATTTTGTTGATGTTAACGCTTAGCTTGACCACTGATTAGCTCGGATTTTAACGGATTGCACGGATTTTGTGGACGGCGTGCGCCGGGTAGGCTGGCGCGGCAGCGCAAGGTACCTTTGCCGGGCGGTTGGGTGCCCCGCCGTTTCTTGCCAGTGTAACCCAGCCGGCCGGCCTTGGGTTGCGCCAGGCTCCGCCCGGAGCCGCTACGCTTCGGCCAGCCGATTATTTTTCGTATTCCTTCTCCCACTCTTCCCAAAATGGCTCTCAAAGACACCATCGACGCCGGCATCAAGCAAGCTATGCTGGCGAAAGACAAAGTGCGCCTTACGGCGCTACGCAGCATCAAGTCGCAAATCCTGCTGGCCGAAACGGCTGAAGGAGCCAGCGCCACCGGCCTCAGCGCCGACCAGGAGCAGAAGCTGCTCATCAAGGCCGCCAAGCAGCGCCGCGACTCGGCGGCAACTTATAAAGAGCAGTTCCGCTCCGACCTCGAAGAAACCGAGCTGGCCGAGCTGGCTATTATCGAAGAGTTCCTGCCCCAGCAGCTTTCCGAGGCCGATTTGGTAGAAAAGCTCGTCGCTATTATTCAGCGCGTGGGCGCCACCGGCCCTTCCGACCTTGGCAAGGTGATGGGCGTAGCCGCCCGTGAGCTGGCTGGCCAGGCCGATGGCAAGCAGATTTCGCAAACGGTGAGCAGCCTGCTCAATAACACTAATTTCTAAAAACGGAAGCTGAATGGAAGAATGGAGTATCGGTTTTATCTTATTCTTCATTCCTCCTTTCGGGTTCTGCTTCAACGCATGACTCCGCTCGACCTGCTGCTCCTGCTGCCCATAGCTGTTGGCACGGTTAAGGGATTCCGCAAAGGGCTGGTGCTGGAAGTAGTGTCGCTGCTGGCGTTTGTGCTGGGCGTAGTAGGTGGGCTGAGCTTGCTGAGCGCTGCTATTCCGGTAGTGCGCGGATACCTGGGCGAGCTATTTGGGATGCTGCCCCTGGTGGCTTTTCTACTGGTGCTGGTGGGTATTATGTGGGGCGTTCACCTGCTGGGCGGACTCGTCAAAACGGCCGTTCACCTCACACCGCTCGGCGTGCTCGACAACCTGCTCGGAGCCGTGGCAGGCGGCCTGAAATGGCTGCTTGGGTTGAGCCTGCTGCTGCACGGAACCGCGCTGGCGGGCCTGCCCCTGCTGGCTCCCAGCCTCACCACTGGCTCGGTCGTGCTGCCCTGGGTACAAAAAGCTACTCCCCTGGCCTTGCAGGTAACCAGCTACGTGCTGCCAATCGGCCACAATCTGCTCGGCCGGCTGAAAGCTGCCATGTGATGGCCCGAGTTAGACTGGTTAATCGCTAGCGTAGATTAGCTACCGTTGCCACCCGGCCCACCTGGCGGGTGCAGTTTGCCTGCTGGGGCCGAGCCTGGAAACTGCCCCGGCAATTATTCCTTTCAAATTTCCCACTCAGTCTTGACCCTGCTTCTCCTCGATAGCTTCGACTCCTTTACCTATACCCTGGCCGATTATCTGCGCCAGCTGGGAGCCGAGGTGCTGGTGCGCCGCAACGATATACCCCTGGCCGAGCTGCAGGCGCTGGACTTTGCGGGTATTGTGCTATCGCCTGGTCCGGGCACCCCTGCCGCGGCCGGCAACCTGCTGGCGGTTATTGAGGCTTATCACCAGCGCCTGCCTATGCTGGGCGTGTGCCTGGGCCAGCAGGGGCTTGGCGAGTTTTTTGGAGCTACGCTGCGCCGGGCTGCCCGCCCGGTGCACGGCAAGGTATCCGACATTGAGCTGCTCGGCAACGATGCCTGGCTGGCCAGAATGCCCCGCCGCCAGCCCGTAACGCGCTACCATTCGCTGGTGCTGGAAGCCAGTACCTTGCCGGCTTGCCTGCGCCCGCTGGCTTTTACGGCCGATGCCGACCACGAACTAATGGCGCTGCGCCATGTCACCCTGCCGCTGTTTGGCGTGCAGTTTCATCCCGAAGCCCTGCTTACTACCTACGGCCTGCAGTGGCTGGCAAATTGGATAGCCTGTTGTAACATTGCATAGACCAGTTATGGCGTGCTACTTGTTGGGGCGCGCCCTCTAAAACAGCCTGAGCGGTACGCCGAAAAGGCAGCACACACCTGCAAAAGCAAATAGCTTGCTACGCTCGGGGCTTGTTTATTGAATATCAGTTGTATAGTAAAATAATATGGAGCTTCGCCGCCAGCAACAACACGGGTTTGACTATGTCGATGAAGGCCAGGGCCCCGTTTTGCTGCTGCTGCATGGGCTTTTTGGGGCGCTTAGCAACTGGCAGGATGTGGTAGCTGAGTTTGCGCCTGCCTACCGTGTCATTATCCCGGTGCTGCCCGTTTATGATATGCCGCTGCTGCAGGCAACGGTACCGGGCCTGGTCGAGTATGTGGAAAACTTTGTGGAAAAGCTCCGGCTGCCGGCTGCATTTACCCTGCTTGGCAACTCACTGGGCGGCCACGTAGCCCTGGTGTACACCCTGCGCCATCCCGGCCGCGTAAGCAGCCTGGTGCTCACGGGCAGCAGCGGCTTGTTTGAGGACGGGATGGGCGGCTCATTTCCGAAGCGGGGTGACTACAACTTTGTGCGTGAGCGCGTCGGGTATACGTTTTATGACCCTGCCGTGGCTACTAAGGAACTGGTCGATGAGGTATTCGCCGTTACCAATTCCAATGCCAAGTGCCTGCGTATGATTAGTATTGCCCGCTCGGCGCAGCACCATAACCTCGCCGGCGACCTGCACCGCATTCAGGCGCCGACGCTACTGGTGTGGGGCCTGAACGATACCATCACGCCGCCCCCGGTAGCCCACGACTTTGAGCGCCTGCTGCCCCGTGCCGAGCTGCGCTTTCTCGACCATTGCGGCCACGCCCCATGATGGAGCGTTCGGCCGGCTTTAACCGCTACCTGGCTGACTTTCTGCGGCGGGTAGCGCCGTAGCTTCGCCGGCTTGATGAGCGGGCCTGGCGAGCCGGAATAGCCGTCGGGCGAAGACCGGCGTAATTTTTGCCGCTTAGCAACAACCTTTCTGCCACGTTAGTAGTCCTAGTATTTTGCGGGCTTACGTACCGGCCTATGCCGTCTGTTCGGTAGCTTTCAGCGGAAAAATACCGGTTGCGCGTAAGTTTCGCTGGTGCTGGCTTTTGTTGAGCCGCTTGGCTGTTTGTTAGTCGCCTGCTTTTTAGATGCTACCCTTATGCCTGCTCTACTCGCCGAAGACTTACTCAACCAGATGATACCGCCTCTTAAAGGCACTGATACCACAGCCAAAGCTGCCCGTTGGCTCGAAGAGTTTCACGTGGGCCAGCTGCCCGTGCTAGCTGGCCGCCACTACCGGGGCCTTATTACCGAGCACGACCTGGCCGACTACGAAAACCCGGATACGCAGCTGGCCGACCTGGCCCTGGGCTACGCCAACGCGCATGTGCAGCACGACCAGCACTTTTACCGTGTGATGGAGCTGGCCATCGAAAACAAGATTCAGCTGGTGCCCGTGCTCGATGAGCAGCAGGAGTACGCCGGCGTGGTGACGGTGAGCGACGCGCTGGCCGCCTTTGGCCCGGTGCCCGGCATTGCCGGGCAGGGCAGCATTCTGGTGCTCACTATGGAAGAGCGCGACTACTCGCTCTCCCAAATTAGCCGCTACGTGGAGGAGAACAATGCCAAAATTCTCTCAGCCCACGTTATTGCCGATGAGCACGACCCCTTCCGCATTCGGCTTACCCTGCGCCTCAATACGGATAACCTGGCGCGTATTACGGCTACCTTAGAGCGCTTCGGCTATATAGTATCGGCCCAGTTTAGCGGGGCTGCGGCGGTGGGCGAAGATGAGCAGGAACGCTTTGACGCGCTCCTGCGCTATCTCAGCGTCTAACTTTACACGGTGAAGTACCGCGCCTGGCTTTCTTTTTTTTACGCGGTACCGTGGCTGCTGGCAGCCGGCATGGGGCTCTTGTTTGCCACCGCTGCGCTGGCCCAGGTGCCTCTGCCACCAGCTTCGGCCGACAGCCTGCGTGCCTTGAGCCGCGAACGCCATCCGCCGCCCCTGGTGCCGGTAGTGGCTCCTACCGATACGCTGGTGCGGGTGGGCGTGTGCCCTGCGCAACGCATACGGGTGGCCGCCATTCTGTTTGCGGGTAACGTCCGGACCCGCGAGCGAACGCTGCGGGCTGAGCTCGATTTTCACGAAGGCGACTCGCTGAGCGTGGCCGAGCTGCCGGCCCGGCTCGAAGCCAACCGCCGCCGCCTGTTCAATCTCCAGCTGTTTCATGCGGTGCTGGCGCAGGCCAGTTGCGGCGGCACCGGCCAGCTTACCATTCTTTTCAGCGTGCAGGAGCGCTGGTATATCCTGCCAACGCCAATTTTTTCGACTACGCCCGGCAATCTAAATGCCTGGTATAGTCGCTCCAACCGCTGGCAGCGCCTCGATTATGGCCTGCACCTCACCGATACCAACTTCCGGGGCCGCGCCGAGCAGGTCACGGCAAATATTCAGTTTGGCTTTAATAGAAAATTCGAATTATTCTATGAAGCGCCCGGCCTGGGCCGCCGCCGACGGGTAGGGGTGGGGTTCGGCATCTCGTATTACCAAAGCCGCAACCTCGACTATATAACGCTCAACGACCGCCTGGTTGACCTGGGTGACCATCCTGAGGAGGATGTATTTGCTATTCAGCGCTTTTATGCCACGGGGGGCTGCGCCTGCGGCATACCGTGCAGCTGGTATCGGCCCTCGACCTTTCTTACCACCGCGAGCAGATAAGCGACCTCATCTACGGGCTGAATCCGGATTATCTGCTGGGTTTGCAGCAGCGTCAGTACTTGGAAGCCAGCCTGATTACCACGCATAATCAGCGAAATACCTTTGCGTATCCGCTCACCGGGCAGTTTTTGCAGGGTGCGCTCACGTTTCGGCAGTTTGTCGGGGCCGAGCGCTCGCCCAGCTACGCTACGCTACGCCTGCATTATTCGCGCTACCTCAGCCTTGGGCATGGGTTGTACTACGCCATTGGTGTAGGGGCCCAAACGCGGCTCTTTGCGCCTGAGCTGGCTTATGCCGATGCCCGGGGCCTGGGTTACACCGTATTGGTGCGGGGCTACGACTACTACGTAGCCGAAGGCCGCTATTCCGGCCTGGTGCAGCAGGGGCTGAGCTTGCGCGCCTGGGCGCCGCCCCGCTCCGTATCCCGTTTGTTGGCAATCCTAAGGTTAATACCCTCCCGCTGGCTGTGTATCTCAATGCTTTTACCGATGCCGGGCTCACTGGCGGCAGCCTGCACCGGGCCCAGCCGCTGCCCAATCAGCTTCCCGACCAGCTGCTGGCGTCGGTGGGCCTGGGCCTACATCTTGTAACGTATTATGACCGCGTGTTTTGCTTCGAGTTGATTCGTACGCTCACAGTGTATCGCAGCACAGGGTTTTTTCTGCGTACCTCTTTCCCAATCTAGGCCGGGTCGTATTACGTTTTTGTTATGAAAATCGCCATTCTGGGCAAGCCCTTCGACGAAGCCGCCGCCCCCTTTATCCAAACCCTTCTGGATGAGCTGGCCGCCCGCCAAACCGAAATTCTGATTGTAGAGGCTTTTCACGAGTTTATGAAGCCGCGCCTGCGCTTGCCCGCTGGCACCACTACCTTTCGCCGTGGCGACTCGCTGCGCGGAGTGCAGTTCGTCCTCAGCATTGGGGGCGATGGCACGCTGCTCGATACTGTTACCTACGTGGGTGCCCAACAGCTTCCCATCCTGGGTATTAACACCGGTAGGCTGGGTTTCCTGGCACCCGTTAACCCCGACCAGATTGTGCAGGCGGTCGATGCACTCTTTAAAGGCCACTTCACGCTCGAAGACCGCAGCTTGCTGCGCGTCGATACCGACCCTGATGTATTCGGGCAATTGAATTTCGGCCTCAACGAGTTCAGCATTCTGAAGCGCGACTCGTCCTCAATGATTGCCGTTCATACGTATATCAACGGCGAATACTTAAACTCGTATTGGGCCGATGGACTGGTTGTATCAACACCAACCGGCTCTACGGGCTATTCGCTCAGTTGTGGCGGGCCGGTTATGCTCCCGCAAACCAACAATTTTATCATTGCTCCCGTATGTCCCCACAATTTAAACGTTCGCCCACTTATTGTATCCGACCAAAGCGTTATCTCGTTTGAGATAGAAGGCCGGGCCACCAGCTACCTGCTGGCCCTCGACTCTCGCTCCGTGCCTATCGAAGCCAGCGTTCAAATGGCCGTTCGCCGAGAAAGTTTTAATGCCCGGTTAGTTAAATTGAATCACGTCAATTTCTTAAGTACCCTGCGTAACAAGCTAAATTGGGGCCTCGACCGCCGTAACCCCACAACTATTATTTAGCTGAAACAGCCTAAATCTTTAATAAAAAAACAGCATAAATTTTTTTAGTTCCCTTTAACTCTTACTTTTGCATTCGCTGTAAGCCACGTCCCGTTAGGTTTGCGCCTTCCTTTGCCTGGTTAATTCTCTACTCTGCGCCTTATGACTAAGTTTTTCACGTATTCCACTGCCCTGCTTGCCGGGCTTACGCTGCTTGGTTCAACGCAGCATGCTGATGCGCAGCAATTCAGCAAGCGCAAGCAGTATACCTCTATCGGGATTAGCCTGAACGCCATGAACTATTTTGGCGACCTGAACCCAGCGACCAACTTCGCCTCGTTTCATCCAGGTGATACACGGCCAAACATAGGACTAAGCATCATGCATCGCTTTTTTCCGCGGGTATCAGGCCGTTTTGCACTTGCCTATGGGGCTATCGGAGCTAATGATAACACGAACGCAGATGCAAACGACCAGAATGCCCGTTTCCGTAATGCCCGGAATATGAACTTCCGGAATCGAATTACTGAAGCTTCTGCTGAAATAGTAGTCGACCTCATCGAAAACCGGAATAACTACCTCAAGCGTCCGGACTTTGTACCCTATCTGTTTTTAGGCGTAGCCGGGTTCCATCACAATCCGGAGGGTATGCGTGCTGATGGCACATACATTCCCTTGCAGCCGTTGATGACTGAGAACGTAAGCTACAGCTTGTGGCAGGTATCCATACCATTTGGTGGCGGCGTACGTTATCGTGTTAACCGCAACATGGATGTCTCGCTCGAAATTGGTTTACGTAAGACTTTTACCGGTTATTTGGACGATGTAAGCGGCAATTATGTGACGCCTACTAATTCAGCTCCTGATGCTCAGTATTTTGCACATGGTATAACGAACCAAGGTACTGCTAAAATTCCTGGACTCGATAATGTAGGTAATAAGCGTGGCCAGGGCAAAGATGACTGGTACACCGTTACTGGCATCTCGCTGAACTACATCCTGAACCCGAAAATCAAAAATCCCAAATTCCGCTAGGCCCTTGCTGGCTGGCTGGACTTTCACCTCACAGTCTGCTGCATGACCGTCTTCCGGTTTCCTTTCTCACTCCTCGCTGGCTTTGTGCTGGCGGGGAGTGCCTTTTTTTGGGCTAGTCCGGCCCTGGCTCAGCATACCAGCGAAATAGGGGTTGGGGTAGGAGCTACGAATTATAAGGGGGAAGTTTCTCCCCAGTTTCAGTGGCAGAATAGTCGCCCCGCCCTTACCATATTTTACCGTCGCGATGTATCAGTGCCGGTTACGCTACGTGGGGGTGTCACAGCGGGCTTCCTGGGCGCCACTGATGCCAATGTAGAAGGGGTCAACGGCGGCGTGCCACCGCTACAAAACTATCGCCAGCTGCACCTTACCGGTGGCCTGGTAGAGGCCTCTGGCGTAGTGGAGTATAATTTTCTTGATTATCATAGTCGCAAAGACCAGCACCGGGTGCATTTTTCACCCTACCTATTTGCCGGCCTGGCGCTCTATTATGCCAGCACAACCGTCACAACCGACAACGTCGCCCTGAAGCCTGCCTTCGACCGGCAGGGCAGTCGGGTAGGAGTTGCTATCCCGGCCGGGGCCGGAATAAAAGTGGCCCTCACCGAGCATTTTAATGTAGGCCTGGAGATGGGTGCCCGCAAAACCTTTACCGATATGCTAGACCATACCGGTGACCAGAGTGCCTTGCTCGTCAATAGCCACGACCAGGACTGGTATTACTATTCTGGTATCAGCGTGTCATATACCTTCTACCAAATTCTTTGCCCTAAGCCTTACGGGAAAGATAAAACCTTGCTGAGGTAAGCAATAAAAAGTTGATTGTAAAGTGCATTTGGCTTGATAGCCAGCTTGTTGAGAATAAAGCCGGGAAGTGGTTTTCAGACCTTGAGGTGAGAGCTGCGGCCTGACTGCAACCCTTTGCGTAACTTGCGGCCTCTTATACGCAAACCGCAACGATGGCCGAACGGTCCGAAATAGACCTCTCTAATATTCCAGCCCATGTCGCCGTTATCATGGATGGTAACGGCCGCTGGGCCAAACAGCGGGGAGGCCTGCGCGTGTTTGGACATCAAAGCGCTATTACGGCGGTGCGCGACACTGTGGAAGAGGCTGCCGAAATAGGGGTTAAGTACCTGACACTGTATGCCTTCTCGACTGAGAACTGGAATCGCCCGGCTATGGAAGTAACGGCACTCATGCAGCTGCTTGTGCATACCATTCGCCAGGAAACCAGTACGCTGCTTAAAAACAGCGTGCGGCTGCAAGCCATTGGTGAAATAAGCAGCCTGCCGGGTAATTGCCAGCGGGAGCTTGCCGAGGCAATTGAGCTAACCAAGGCCGGCACGCGCATGACTCTGGTGTTGGCGCTGAGCTATAGCGGGCGTTGGGACATCACCCAGGCCGGCCAGCGGCTGGCGGCTGATGTAGCAGCTGGTCGCCTGCTGCCAGCCGCGGTAACGGAAGCGACCATCACGGGCTATCTGGCTACGGCTGGTATTCCCGACCCCGAATTACTTATTCGCACAAGCGGCGAGCAGCGCATCAGCAACTTTCTGCTCTGGCAGCTGGCCTATACCGAACTTTATATCACTCCGTTGCTGTGGCCCGATTTCCGCCGCAGTCACTTTCGCGATGCGCTGCGAGCCTACCAAAGCCGTGAACGGCGCTTTGGCAAAACCAGCGAGCAGCTGGCTTCCTGATTTTATTTATGTTGATGATGCGCACCTACTTACGTAGTGGACTATTAAGTTTTTTACTGCTAACTGGCCTGCTGTCGGCCCGGTTGGCGCATGCTCAGGTAGCTGGAACTTCGGCCGATGAGCCGCACAAATATGAGCTGGGCGGCATTACGGTAAGCGGCTCCCGCTACCTCGACCCGAATACTCTGATTGGCTTATCGGGCCTGCGCATCGGGGATGCCGTCAATGTGCCCGGCGATGACATTGGCAAGGCGATTCGTAAAATATGGGCCCAGGGTATTCTGGCCGATATTTCGGTTAGTATTGCCCGTACCGAAGGCAACAAGATTTTCCTGGACTTCAACGTTCGGGAGCGGCCCCGCCTATCCAAGTTTACCTTCGAAGGTATCAGCAAGGGGCAGGCCGAGGAGATTGATAAGAAAATCAAGCTCATTCGTGGTAAGGTAGTTACTGATGCCCTATTGGCTAATACCCGGACGCAGGTCCGTAAGTTCTACAATAACAAGGGCTTCTTGGATGCAAAGGTGGTTATCCGGCAGGTAGCCGACTCGGCGCTATCTAATAGCGTGGCTCTGAAAATTGACGTAGATAAAGGGGCTAAGGTCCGCATTCATGATATTGAGTTTGAAGGTAATAAAGCCTTTAAGGATGGGAAGTTAGCCAAGCAGTTTAAAAAAACCAAAGCCCGGAACTCGTATAAATTTCTGACGCCAGGTAAGTTTCAGCGCTCCGACTTTGAGGACGACAAGCGTAAGCTGGTCGATTTCTACAATAACGAGGGCTATCGCGACGCTGCTATCGTATCGGATACCATTGAACGCGATGAGAAAGGCTTGATTGTGAAGGTGAAAGTGGATGAAGGGCCACGTTACTTCTTCCGGAAAATCACCTGGAACGGCAACTATCTCTACGATAGCAAAACCCTGGGCTCGGTGCTGGGCATTAAGGCCGGCAGCCCCTATAGTAAGGAAATACTGGATAAGCGCCTGAGCTACAACCCTACCGGCCAGGACGTAACTTCGCTCTATATGAACGACGGCTACCTGTTTTTTACCATCGACCCGGTTGAAACGAAAGTAGAAGGCGATTCTATCGACATTGAGATGCGCATTACCGAAGGCGTACAGGCGCGGGTAAAGGACATCAACATCGCGGGCAATACCAAGACGTCGGACCACGTGCTGCGCCGTACGCTGCGCACCCTGCCCGGCGATAAGTTTAACCGCGAGCTGCTTATTCGCTCGCAGCGCGAGATTGCGACGCTCGGCTATTTCGACCCCGAAAAAATCGGCATTAACCCGGTGCCGAACCAGGCCGATGGCACTGTGGATATCAACTATACTGTAGTTGAGAAGCCTTCGGACCAGATTACCCTTTCGGGTGGCTGGGGCGGCTACGCCGGCTTTATTGGTACGGTAGGCCTGGTGTTCAACAACTTTTCGCTGCGCAAAGCCAGCGACTTTCATAACTGGACGCCGGTGCCGGCCGGCGACGGCCAGCGCGTAGCCCTCAACGTGCAGGCCAACGGCTTGCAATACCAAGCGTACTCGTTCAGCTTTACGGAGCCCTGGCTGGGTGGGCGCAAGCCCAACTCATTCTCCTTCAGCCTGAACCGCAGTATTTCGCGCTTAGGGATTAACTTTAACCCCACCACGGGCAGCTTTATCAAGGTGAATAGCGCAACTATCGGCCTCGGCCGCCAGCTACGCGTGCCCGACGACTACTTCTCGCTAAGCAACTCCATCTCGTACAGCCAGTACACCCTCCAGAACTATTCGATTTTCAAGGATTTCAACACGGGCCGGGCCAACAACTTTACGTTTAATACCACGCTTTCGCGCAATAGCATCGACAACCCGACATATACGCGCCGCGGCTCGTCAATTAGCCTGAGCGTGAGTTTGACGCCGCCTTATTCGGCCTTCAAGGGTGCGCACCCCAATACGTATGAGTGGGTAGAGTTTCACAAGTGGATGTTTGACGCCTCGTGGTTTACGCCTATTGTAGGCAAGCTGGTGCTGAACACCCGGGCGCACTTTGGCTTTATCGGCACTTATACGCCCGACCGCACGCCTGGGCCGTTCGAGCGCTTCAAGATGGGTGGAGCCGGCCTGGGCTATGGCGGCGGCGGCTCATTCCTGGTAGGTACCGACTACATCGGCCTGCGGGGCTACGATGACCCCAACGGAGCATTTGCCATTCCAACGGCCCAATCCGGCGCAAGTGGTGGCGTTGCCTACAACAAGTATGTAGCTGAGCTGCGTTATCCCGTCAGCCTCAATCCGGCAGCTACAGTCTATGTGCTGGGTTTTGCTGAGGCGGGCAATGCCTTTAATAACTCTCAGCAGTACAACCCGTTCA
This sequence comes from Hymenobacter sp. BRD67, assembly GCF_013256425.1. Lineage (GTDB taxonomy): Bacteria > Bacteroidota > Bacteroidia > Cytophagales > Hymenobacteraceae > Hymenobacter. Next base: position 3,458,960 of record NZ_CP053904.1, on the reverse strand, counting down.
ACCTGTACCGCTCGGCTGGCTTTGGTGCCCGCATCTTTATGTCGGCCTTTGGCTTGCTGGGTTTCGACTATGGCCGGGCGTTCGATACTGTGAAGCCACCAGCTAATACTAGCTCCAAGCAGGATTTCAACCACTTTCACTTTATTATCGGCCAGCAGATTCGCTAATTTGCGTGCTGGGCTGAACGTTTAGGCACTTGCCGGTAGTTTGCGGGAGGGCGGCTGTCTTCCCGTAAACAAGACTAAAAAGCCCGGTTCGCTCGTTGAGTAAGCGGCGCTAGTGCCGGCTTCAGCTCCTATTCTTCCTTGTCTCGCATGACCCACGTTGCTCGTTATTTGCTGGCGCTGCTGCTGCTGGGAGCCTTTGTTCCCGCGTGGGGCCAGAAATTCGGTTATATAGATACTGAGTTTATCATGGGGAAAATGCCGGAATACGCGCAAGCCCAGCTGGAGCTGGGCAGGCTCACCGAAACCTGGCAACGGGAGATTGAGGCGCAGAAAAAAGACCTCGATAAGCTTTATCGTACCTACCAGGCCGAAGAAGTGGTGCTCACGGAGGCCATGAAAAAGAAGCGCCAGGACGAGATTCTAAAAAAAGAGCAGGATATTAAAGCCTACGAAGCCAAGCAGTTTGGCTACGAGGGACAGCTCTTTAAGAAGCGCGTTGAGCTCAATAAGCCGGCGCAGGATAAGATTTTTGATGCTGTAGAGAAAGTGGTGAAGGCGCGCAAGCTCGACTTCATGTTTGACCGCAACGGCGACCTGACCATGCTCTACGCCAGCCCCACGCACGATTATACAGAATTTGTGTTGGAAGAGCTGGGCCTCGGCTCGCCTACCCGCAACCAGCCGGGTACTAAAGGCCCCGTGAAGACCGTGAAGCCGCCCCAAACCCCGAATGCCAGCGCTGACCCGGCATTTGAGTCCGATTCGGGCACGCCCGACCCTGTAACCGGCTCCAAAACCCGGTCGGCTAAGGCTGGAAAGGCTGACGCTGGCGGAAAGCCTTAAACTAGTTAACTTTGCAAACCAGAATTTTTTAGACCCTTGACTTTCTTCGTAAACCGCGTGAAAAAACTTCACCTGACCTTCGCCTCCGCGCTACTCGTAGCCGGTTCGTTTTTCGCTCCGAATGCCCAGGCCCAGGCCCCGCTTAAGATTGGCTTTACCAGCGTGGAGTATGTACTGAGCCAGATGCCCGAAAGCAAGCAGATTGAGTCGGACCTGAAAACGTATGGCACCCAGCTGGAAGCCCAGCTGAAGAGCAAGCAAACGGCTTTCCAGACTAAGCTGGACGCGTATCAGAAAGGCGGCGCTGCCATGACGCCCGTTGTGAAAGCTGATACGGAAAAAGAGCTGCAAACCATGCAGCAGGGCCTCCAGGAATTCCAGCAGACCGCCCAGCAGTCGATGCAGCAGAAGCAGCAGACCCTGCTGCGCCCGGTGCTCGATAAGATTCAAAAGAACATTGACGCGGTAGCCGAGGAAAACGGCTACACGTATATCCTGAACTCGGATTCGGGCAGCAATCCCATTCTGCTGCACGGCCCGAAAGAAGGCGACGTATCGGATATCATCTTGAAAAAGATGGGTATTACGCCTACCGCGGCGGCGCCAGCCCCGGCCACCCAGGCCCCCAAGGCTACTGGCTCGGGCATCCCGGCTGCACCAGCCGGCAAAACCAAGACCAAGACCAAATAAGTACTGCCAGCAATTGGCTAAGAAGCCGGGGCCTTTGGCTCCGGCTTTTTTCGTGCCGGCTATCGGGATGCGGCTCAGTTTTATTATATATAATATATGGAATATTTTGCTGAGCTTCCGCTTGACCCAGTGGGTAATGGCCCCGACCTGGAGCCTGATGAAGCAGGGGAGGGCGATGAGCTGTATGAGCACCACCGCATCGTGGCCGACCGGGGGCAGGAGCTGCTGCGCCTCGATAAGTTCCTGCTCAACCGCCTGGCTAATGCCTCGCGCACCAAGATTCAGGATGCTATTCGGGCCGAGGCCGTACAGGTAAATGGCAAGGTAACCAAGCCCAACTACCGGGTGCGCCCGGCTGATATCATTACTATTACCCTGCCCGAGCCACCGCGCACGGGCAAAGTGGTGCCACAGGAGATGGCACTTGATATTCGCTATGAGGATGCCGACCTGCTCATTGTAAATAAGCCGGCTGGGATGGTCGTACACCCCGCATACGGCAATTGGGAGGGAACATTGGTAAATGGGCTGGCGTACCACCTCCAGAACCTGCCTACGGGCCGCAATGGTGAAATCAGGCCGGGGCTGGTGCATCGCATCGACAAGGATACATCCGGCCTGCTCGTCATCGGTAAAACCGAGTGGGCGATGACGCACTTGTCGCAGCAGTTTTTTCATCACACTATCGAGCGCAGCTACCTGGCGCTGGCCTGGGGCCGGTTCGACGATGACGCCGGCACCGTGCGCGGCCACATTGGGCGCAGCCTGCGCGACCGCAAAGTGCAGGCCGTGTACCCCGACGGTAGCCAGGGCAAGCATGCCGTAACCCATTACCGGGTACTCCAGCGCTACGGGCCGGTTACGCTGCTGGAGTGCCGCCTCGAAACCGGCCGCACTCACCAGATTCGGGCGCATATGCAGCATATCGGCCACCCGCTATTCAGCGACGCTACTTACGGGGGCGACCGCATCCGGGTGGGGCAGTCTACCGGCACCTACAAGGCATTTGTAGAGAACTGCTTTGCCCTCATGCCCCGGCAGGCGCTGCACGCCCGTTCGCTGGGTTTGGTGCATCCCAGCACCGGCGAGCGCCTGTTCTTTGAAGCTGAGCTACCCGAAGACTTCACGGCAGTGCTGGCCAAGTGGGAAGCATGGGCCGCCGCTCAATAAACAAAAAGCCCCGCCGTCAGCGTGACAGCGGGGCTTTTTGTTTATTGAGCGGTTGTTACTTCTTTTTAACAGTGGTCGTGGTGGTCTTTTTCACGGTCGAATTGCGGGCGGGCACTCCTTTGATAATTTTCATAGCACCGATAGCATCCGAGTTGGTGGGGTCCAGAGCCAGCACCTTTTCGTAGTACGGAGTAGCTTCTGCCTTGCGGCCGGCTTGCAGGTTGTAGTAGCCGAGGTAGTTGTTGGCTTCTATCAGGCCGTTCTTATACTTGGTCGGGTCGGCGCTGGTTAGCTCGATGTACTTCTCGTAGTACGGCTTAGCCAAGCCCTTCTTCGAGTCGGGGTCGAGGTTGAAGTTGGCCTGCGCACGGGCCTGATAAGCAGGGGCGTAAGTAGGCTTCGCCGTGGTGATGATGTTATACACACTATCAGCCTGCGCATACTGCTTGTTGCCACTATAGGCAGCTCCCAGGCGGAACTGGTCGCTTAGGTCGCCGTAAGGCGTAGCCATTATCTGCTTGTAGGTCCGGATAGCGTTAGCATACTGCTTCTGGGAGTTATAAGTCGTGGCCAGTTCGTGCAGCGCCTCATTTTTCTTGGCAGGGTCGGTAATGCTGGCAATGGATTTTTGCATTACATCGATTGCATCGCTCCCCTTGCCCGTCTTTACCAGAATTTTGCTCCGGTAAGCATTGTCTTCGGGAAGAATTTTTTCGGGTGGCGCAATTTTCAGGAAGTTGTCCATTGCGGCCAGCGCACCATTGTAATCACCCGTCTCATACAGGTCGAAGGCCTTAAGGCGGTTCATCGTGAAGTTATTTGGCTCAGCCGCGAGTACCTTATTCACTTCTACCAGCGACTCCGGGTACTTCTTGCTCAGGTAGAGGAAGGAAGCGTATTCAGCATCGGTTTTAGGCGACTTCTCAGCCATATCCGTGTACTGCTGGAACGTGCTAACCGCCTTATCATACTGTCCTGCTGAGTAATACATTTCAGCCAGCTCCTTGTAAGCGGGCGCATACTTGGGGTCCACGGCAATAGCTTTGTCAAGGCTTTCTTTGGCAGTAGTACCGTTGCGACTGCGTACGCTCAGGATACCTTTCTTCAGGTAAGCTTCCGTGTAGTTCGGATTGGCCGCGATGGCCCGGTCGTAGCTACTCATAGCTTCGCCGCCCCTTGGTCAGTTTTGAGGTAGATATCACCGCGGGCTACCATCAGAGCCGGGTCGTCTTTCCCCTTGCCGAGGGCTTCGGCTGTTTTAACGTATGTAAGCGGCTTGGTAATGTCTTTTACGTCAGACTCGCCGTAGGCCTGCGCAATCATGGTCAGCACCCGGGCGTCTTTATTTTTGGTGGCTTTAGCAGCGGCGTCAAACTTGGCGTCGGCCTCGCCGGCTTTGCCTTTGGCCAGCAATGCCCGGCCTTCGGCTACCATGCCAAACGGTGTAGGGCCAGCGGCGCGGTTGAAGTAATAGGAGGCAGAATCGGGCAAGTCGCGCATCTGGTAAATGCGGCCCAGCTCAAAGTTAGCTTCGGGGCTACTGTTGCCACGCAGGTCAGCACGAGCCTCGTTGTAGCGGCCAAGCTCAATAGCTTTTTGAGCGCTGGCTACAGTTTGGGCGGTGGCGGCCGTAGCGCCGGCCCCTACGGTGAGGGCGGTCAGCAGCAGCGGTTTCCAGGGCTTGAAAGGCATAAGAAGGGAGGGGAAAGTAAACTTAGGGTGAAAGATTGGCGCTTATACTACGCTTAGTGAGCTAAGGTAGTTCACTGGCGTTTGTTGGTGGTAACGATGCGGGCTTGCATGTTAGCGGGCATCAGGCCTGATTTCTGAAAGATGAGCTGGCCCTTTTGCCCGGCCACAAACGATACAAACCCCGAACCGAGCCCGGCCCGCGCTTCCCGGCTGATAGCGTAGATATCACGGCGCAACGGATAGTTCTGCAGCTCTGGGTGTTCCTTCAGCAGCGCAGCCGGTTTAGGAGCCAGGTACACTTGGTAGGGCTGGATGTAATCATCCTTGGTAGGATGCGGGCGGGCCGTGATACTGGCTACCCGAATGCGCCGCAGAAAGCCGCGCACGTTGGGGTCATCGAAGTCCGAAATCCAGTTGACGCCCACTATGCCAATCGCGCTCGGGTGCGCGGCCACGTACTCGATAAGCTTGCGGTTCGATTGCGTAGCCGCAGCCTTGGGGCTCAGGGCGCCCCCGCGCAGCAGCGTGTCGCGCACGAAGCGGCTGGTGCTGCTGCGGTTGGCATCAAACACTACGTTGATGGCCCCCAGCTTCTTTTGCCCGCTCACCTGGCTCCACTGAGCCGTCTGGCCGCTGAAGATGCCCCGCAGCTGGGTTAGTGTGAGCAGCGTGTCGGGGTTGGAAGGGTGCAGAATAATGGCCAGGCCATCAATGCCCACTTTGGTAGCGCGGGGCAGCATATTTTGTTTGTCCAGCTCCTTTTTCTCGTCCGCATTGAGCTCGCGCGACACCACAATGGCCTTTACCTTGTCATTCAGTAGGTCGAGAAAAACGCTGTCCTCGGGTTGATACGTTACTTTTAGGTGCGCATCAACATAGAGTTTTTGAAATGTATCGACCTGCGATTCCATTACAGGAGCAAAGGTTTCGTCGACGCTGATGCCTACATGGCCGCTGGTAGGGGTATCGGTAGCGTCCTCGCTGGTACCGGCCGAGCGGTCGGGGTGGCAGGCGGGCAGCACGCAGGTCGTGAGCAGCAGGGCTGCCAGTATGGCGCGGCCGGGCCGCAATGTTAGTTTAGCTAAAATCATCGGGCGTGGGCTTGCGAAACTGCGTACGAATGGTGCGCACGAAGCGAATGAGGCCATAAAGAATGAATACGGAGCCAAGTACCATACGGGTTTTAGGACCCAGGGGTAGCAAAGCCCCGGCTGCAGAAGGCCGGTGGGCGGTCAGCCAAAGCCAGATACCCAGCGCGGTGTACACCAGCGACATGATGAGGGTGAAGTAGCGAACTATCCGCTGGGGCGAGCCCAGGCGCTCTTCGGTGGTAGGAAGGGGCATGACAAAGCGAAAGTGGTAGAATACCATAACCCGCGCCCGGCTCCGATTTGTTCGGTGCCCGGCGCGGGTTGCTTATTCCGGATGCAAAAAAGGGCATAAAACACCGCTTCTCCTAACTATGGATATTGGCGACCAGCCGCACCTACTGATACTGAAACGTGATAGGCAAGGTAAAGCGCACCGGCACAGCATGCTTGCTCTGGTAGCCGGGCGTCCAGGCAGGCATCTGGCGGATTACCCGCAGGGCTTCTTCATCGAGGCCATAGCCTAAGCCTTTCAAAATTGTAACGTCCGAAATCTGGCCATCGGCTCCTACCACGAAGCTCATAAATACCCGCCCGCTGATGCCAGCTGCCAGGGCAGCCCCTGGGTAGCGCAGGTGGCTGCGCAGGTAGCGCAGTAAGGCTTCCTGCCCACCGGCAAACTCCGGCATTTTTTCGACGTAGCGAAATGGCTCGGTGGGCGCAGGAGTAGCAACGGCAGTTGTGCCGCTTGCCGGGCCAGCGGTACCGGCCACACCGGCATCGTCGGCCGCTATCCCTGGTACCACTGGCCCGGTGAGGCCATCAGCTACCGCTTCGACCGGGGTAGTAACAGGGCGGGGAGGAACCAGCTCATCTTTGGTCACTTGCGTCGGCTGCGTAAGGGCCGGATGCGCCGCAACGGTATGAGGGCGCGCTGGCGCTACCACGGCTGGCTTGGCCTTCTCCACTGTTGCCTGCATGGGCGGAATGATGGGGTCAAGAGCTACTATATGCGGCACCATTACCATCGGGGCCGGAGCCAGCGCCTGCCAGATATTCCAGCCCAGCACCAGGCCAGCCAGCAGCAGCACCGTCAGGCCGCCCGCCGAGGTCAGGTGCTGCTGATAGTCTTGCCGCAGCTGGTAAGCGCCATACGCCTGGTTGCGGCCCTCAAATACTACCTCGTCGAGGCTGTCAGTCAAAAATGCAGGAAGCAGAGACATAGCAGAGTAGTGGAAAAAGTGAAGGGATATTCACCGGAGGCATCCGGCTACCAAGCTGATGCCGGGCTTATACTTTTTCCACACCCTGCCAAAATTATTTTTCAGGCAACATAGCAATACTATAAAAGCAAAAAGGCCCTGGCTGCGAAGCAGTCAGGGCCTTTAGGACAAGCAAAAGGTAGCTTATTGAATTTTCAGCGTTACTGGTACCGTAAACGATACTTTCACTGCCCGGCCATTCTGCTTACCGGGGATGAACTTCGGCAGCGCCTTGATAGAGCGGATAGTTTCGGCGTCAACCGTGCCAGTCAGGCCTTTCACGATTTTTACGTCCGATACGTCACCATTCTCATCTACGGTGAAGCTGGCAAATACACGGCCTTCTACCTGGTTGCGCAGGTCAACGGCCGGGTAGCGGAAGTTTTTCTGGATGGCTGCCACGATGGCACCCATGCCACCGCCACCGGGGAGGGCCGGCATTTGCTCGACGTAGGTGTAGACTTTGTTTTCTACAACTTCTTCGACAACTTTATTGCCTTCGCCGCTCAGGTCGCTCAGGTCGGGGGCATCCGTGTTACCTTTTACGGTTACGGTCGCTACCGTTTTATCCTTCAGCTCTTCCTGGTCGGGTACTTCCTCCTTTTTTACTTCCTCGTCCTTTTTAATTACCGGCGGCGTGAACTTCACGGTCGTCAGCTTGGGCGGGGGGGGCGGCGGAGCCTCGGGGGCGGCGGGGGAGGCGGCGGCTTGGTTTCATCCAAGGGCGGCGCATCCATCAGCACGTTTTCTTTCAGGTTCAGCACTTCCTTGGGCTTACGCTCTTCGAGCATTTTAGCCAAGGCCGGAATGAATACCAGCAGCGCCAGCAAAGCCGTGCCGATGATAAGCGCCCGGGTTACGTGCCGCCCATACATGCGACGCAGTTGAAAAGCGCCGTACTCCTTGTTGCGCCCCTCAAATACGATGTCGTTCAAGCTGGCACTGGCCAGCTGCGCATTGTCCATCATAGCAATTTCTGAGTTTTAATGAGGTCAATGTCTTTTTTCGGGATGTCAATCAGCGCGTACTTCTTCTGATTGGTGATGTTCATCTCATCCAGAATATCAACCATATTCTTATATTTAGCCTCTTTGCCTTCGTGCACGTAGGGCTCAATCAGAATAATGGGTTCGGGCTGTTGGTGCTGACGCTCCAGCAGCACCTTGCGGATGCCATTGGCCGAGAAGTCGGTTACCTTAATCTCGGGCTTGGGTACCGAAGGGTCGGTGGGCTCGTTCAGGCCGAAGAAGTAGAAAACCTTGTTGTCGGGGGCCAGAATGATAGTCACAGCCTGCGACGCCTTGATTTTGGTTTGTTCGTCGTCCTTGAGGTTCTTATCCTTCACCGGCATCGTGAGCTGCATCACGTTGGGCTTGGCGAAGGTGGTGGTGAGCATAAAGAACGTCAGCAACAGGAAGGCCAAGTCAACCATGGGCGTCATGTCGATTTTGGTCGACATTTTCTTGGCCCGCTTTTTACCGCCTTTGCCAGAGTCTTTACTCTGTTGTTGGATTTCTGCCATGATTTCTCAGAATTATTGTCCGATGTATGAAGGCTTCATTTCCAGGCTAGTGAGCAGGTTGAAGCGGTTGATATCCTTTTCCTGCAGGTCTTTGATTACCGTTTGCACGGTTTTCACATCAGCGTTGCCATCGCCCTTAATAACCAAAAAGGTAGGCTTTTTGAACAGGGCAGCGTTGGCTTTACGGGCCTCAATTACCCAGTCAATCATCTGGTTGTTGAGCGAGTCGTAGGGGATGCCGGGCAGGGTCGGGTTCAGGGCCTTGCGCTGTTCGGTATCCTTGTCGAGGTAGCTGGCAAGCTGCGTAATCGGCACACCGAAGTTCGGCATCAGAGAAAATTGCTTAACCTGGGTAGGCGTGAACGTAACGCCGTACTTGGCACCAACAGCCTTGAGGGCAGCTTCTTTCACGGGTGCTTTGTCGTAGCCGAAGAAAACACGCTTGTTTTTATCAACGGTCAGGGTCAGAATGTCGCTGTCGGGAGCGTGCAGGTCCGACGTCGAAGACGGCGGGTCTACTACCACAGCTTCATCGGGGCGAAACTGCGTGGTCAACATAAAGAATGTTACCAGCAGAAACGCCAGGTCAACCATCGGCGTCATATCGAGCGACGGCGAGGTGCGGTGGGGTTTTACTTTAGGCATTGCCGGGAGAGGTTAAAATGACTGGGCGGGGCCATGTACAGCAGGAAGAGGTAGTACTGTCAGCAGGCCGCCAGGCGGGAGCCGCTCACAGGTACCGATGCCACTCGCATGCAAAATGCACACGGGCCCGAAAAAAAAGTTGGGGCGGGGACGGCAAAACGCCTCCGCCCCTCTTTTCGTGCCAGCAGGATTACGACTCCTGACCTGCGTTGCCGTGCTGGGCCGCGAAGGTCTGAATGATGCTGAAGCCAGCCTCATCAATGCTGTAAGTCAGCTCGTCAATCTTGCTGGTAAAGAAGTTGTAGGCTACGATGGCCAGAGCCGACGTACCGATACCGAGTGCCGTGTTGATAAGGGCTTCCGAGATACCGGTTGCCAGGGCCGTTGCGTCGGGGTTACCAGCCTGAGCCAGTGCCGAGAAGGCCTTAATCATACCGAATACCGTGCCGAGCAGACCTACCAGCGTAGCGATAGAAGCCAGGGTCGAGATGATAACCAGGTTCTTTTCGAGCATTGGCAGCTCCAGGGCAGTGCTTTCTTCGATTTCTTTCTGGATAGCGAGCACACGCTGGTCGGTGTTCATCGTGGTTTCGCGGCCCATTTCCTGGTATTTTTTCAGGCCGGCGCGTACTACGTTGGCAACCGAGCCTTTCTGCTGGTCGCAGAGAGCGATAGCACCGTTAATATCGTTCACGTTCAGCTTCTGGCGTACCGAGCGCACAAACGCTTCGATGCTCTGGCTGCCTTTAGCTTTCGAGATAGTAAGAGCACGCTCGATAGAGAAGGTAATAACGCAGAGTAGCATCGTCATCAGGAGCGGTACGATAACCCCGCCCTTGTGCACAATGCCGAGGTAGTCACCCGGCTTCGGGTTGTTCTCCGGGTTGTTGCCCAAGTAGTGGCTCGGGTCGCCCAGTACGAACATAAAGATAATGACGCTGGCGACGAAGGCGAGAACGATAACGATGACCGAAAACAGCGAGGCGCCACCGCTGCTTTTGGCGGGTGCGGCAGCAGCTTTGGGGGCGGCTGGCGCAGCGGGCCGAGCGCCCGGGTTTACAGCATTTTTCTGTTCCATGTGTCCAGTAAGTGTAGGAGGTGGGGGTTGGTTGAAGGGTAAAAAAGAAGGCTATAGGTGCGAGTTAACCAGGGCACAGGACCCAAGACACTGGCGCAAACAGGGGTTTCGGGGCCGAATCTACGCCGAAGGAAGGAAAAATCCGGCCTGCTAAATTTTTTTTTGTGCCGAATACTATTCGGTAAAAGGCCGAAAGTACTCGCTGAACCAGCCTGATGAGCTACTTAACCAGTCACTGAATTTTGGGTGAGGCCCCAACGTAGGAAGCTGCACGAAGGTTAATTGCCCAGGTGGGCGTTAACACCGACGCCGGCTGCCAGCAGCCGCAGCCTCCCCTGGCTCAGCCGTTTAGCCGCCTGGCTGCTTGCGCTTGCTTAGTTACCGGCCGCTTTGGCGGCGTTCCAGTAAACATCCATCTGGGCCAGCGTCATTTCCGACAAATTTTGTCCGTCCTGGGCCGCAGATGCTTCCAGGTACTGAAAGCGGCTGATAAATTTCCGATTCGTGCGTTCCAGCGCTTCTTCGGGGTTAATACCCGCAAAGCGGGCAAAGTTGACGAGCGAAAACAGTAGGTCGCCAAACTCCTTGGCGGCCCGCTCGGCCCGGCCCGCGTCGGCGAGCGGCTGGCCGTTGCCATATTCGGCTCCAAACTCGGCCAGCTCTTCCTGCACTTTCTGCCACACCTGGGTTGGCTCTTCAAAATCAAAGCCGGCGCCCCGGGCTTTTTCCTGAATGCGCATGGCCTTCACCAGTGCGGGCAGGGAGGCCGGCACGCCCCGAGCACGCCGCCGGTGTTGCCTTTTTCCTTTAGCTTCAGCTGCTCCCAGTTGCGCTTTACGGCCTCCTCATCGTCGGCTCGTGCGTCGCTATAAATATGAGGATGGCGATATATCAATTTTTCGCATTGCGCGTTCAGGGCGTCTGCAATGTCAAAAGCGCCCTGCTCGGCCGCGATACGGGCATAAAAAAGCAAGTGCAGCAGCACATCGCCCAACTCTTTTTTGAGGTCGGGCAGGTCGTGTCGCAGAATGGCATCACTCAGCTCGTAGGTTTCCTCAATGGTGAGGTGGCGCAGGCTCTCGAGCGTCTGTTTTTTGTCCCAGGGGCATTCCAGCCGCAAGCGGTCGAGTACATCGAGCAGGCGGCCGAATGCCTCAAGCTGAGCGGGCCGGCGGGCAGCGGTAAGCAGCATATTTTCCATAAAAAAGTAGCAGGCCGAATAATTTTGTTTGACTAAAGCAGGCCGTAGGTACAGGTGGCAGCGTACCTACACAGGCGATTGCTAGAAATGGGGGAAGGTTGCTGTCAACTACCCCAAGGGATAGATAACAGGCCTACAAACGGGCAAAGCGCCTACTTTTGCAAAGCTAAAGAGATAACCTGTGACGCTCATAAAATCTATTTCCGGTATTCGCGGCACCATTGGTGGCCCGGCCGGACAAGGCCTTACCCCCCTCGATGTGGTAAAATATGCTGCTGCCTACGGCACCTGGGCGGCAGCTCAGGCCACTACCAGCAAGCTGATAGTGATTGGCCGCGACGCTCGCCTCTCGGGCGAGATGGTGAGCCGCCTGGTAGCCGCCACGCTACAAGGCCTGGGCTTCGATGTGCTTGACCTGGGCCTCAGTACCACGCCCACGGTGGAGATGGCGGTGCCGGCCCGGCAGGCCGCGGGAGGCATTATTCTCACCGCCTCGCACAATCCCAAGCAGTGGAATGCCCTGAAGCTGCTCGACGCGCAGGGTGAGTTTTTGTCGGCGGCGGCTGGTGAGCGCGTCCTTGAGCTGGCCGAAAGCGAAAGCTTCGATTTTGCGCCCGTTACCAAGCTGGGCAGCTACGCCACCGACGATACTTTTCTGAGTGAGCACATTGCCGCTATTCTGGCCTCGCCCCTGGTTGACGTGACAGCTATCAGGGCCAAAAAATTCCGGGTAGTAGTCGATGCGGTAAACAGTAGCGGCGGCTTTGCCGTGCCGCAGCTGCTAACCGCCCTGGGCGTTGCAACCATTGAGAAAGTACACTGCGAGCCCACCGGCGACTTCGCTCACAACCCCGAGCCCCTGCCCGAACACCTGCGCGATATTGCCAGAGTGCTTGAGAAAGGAGGCTTCGACCTGGGCATCGTGGTAGACCCCGACGTAGACCGCCTGGCCCTGGTGAGCGAAAACGGGGAGATGTTTGGCGAAGAATACACGCTGGTAGCGGTTGCCGATTATGTGCTGGGCTACCACGGCGGCGGCAATACGGTAAGCAACCTCAGCAGTACCCGTGCCCTGCGCGATGTGACCGAAAAGCACGGCGGCACCTACACGGCCGCCGCCGTGGGCGAGGTAAACGTGGTGACCAAGATGAAAGAAACCAACGCCATTATCGGGGGCGAGGGGAACGGCGGCATTATTTTTCCCGAGCTGCACTACGGCCGTGATGCCCTGGTAGGCATTGCGCTGTTTCTGACGCACCTGGCTAAGTCGGGCCTGGCCATGAGCCGCCTGCGCAACTCCTATCCGAGCTATTTTATCTCCAAAAATAAAATTGAGCTCACGCCCGAAATCAATACCGACCAGGTGCTGGTGCAGATGGAGAAGCGCTACGCCAAGCAGCCAGTAAATACCATTGACGGGGTGAAAATTGAGTTCGACAAAGAGTGGGTGCACCTGCGGAAGTCGAATACCGAGCCCATTATTCGCATCTATGCCGAGTCGGACTCGAACGCCACGGCCGACCATCTGGCCCAAAAGATTATTGCCGATATAAAGGAGATTATTAATGGGTAGTAAGTAATAGGTAATTGGGTAATAAGTAGCGGCTAAGCTGTTAATTAGTACCCCTTACTCATTACCAAATTACCCATTAAGAAATTAACCACTAAGTAAATGCACGTTTACCTCGACAATGCCGCGACGACGCCGCTCGACCCCGAAGTGCTGGATGCCATGCTGCCCTACCTGAGCCAGCATTACGGCAACCCCAGCAGCCTACACGGGCCGGGGCGACAGGTGCGCTCGGCAATTGAGGTGGCGCGCAAAACGGTGGCGCAGCTGATTAATGCGGCCCCAGTGAAATTACATTCACCTCGGGCGGCACGGAGGCCGATAACTACGCCATTTTCGGCAGTGTGCGCACGTTGGGCCTGCGCCACGCCATTACCTCGTCGCTTGAGCACCATGCCGTGCTGCACCCGTTGCAGGCCCTGGCCAAAAGCGGCGAAACGGAGCTGAGCTACCTGCGCCACGATGCGCAGGGCCGGCTCGACCTCGGCCATCTGGAGGAGCTGCTGGCGGCCCATCCGCGCTCTTTTGTGAGCCTGATGCACGGCAACAATGAGCTGGGCAACCTGAACAGTATATTGGAAATAGGCGATATTTGTGCCCGGCACGACGCCGTTTTCCACACCGATACGGTGCAGACGATGGGCCACTACCACCACGATGTGCAGCAGCTCAAAAACCACTTTCTGGTGGGCTCGGCGCATAAGTTTCATGGGCCGAAAGGGGTAGGGTTTCTGTATCGGCGCGGCGGGCTGGAAGTAGGGCCGCTTATCCACGGCGGCGCGCAGGAGCGCAACGTGCGCTCGGGTACCGAAAACGTGTACGGCATTGTGGGCCTGGCCAAAGCCCTGGAAATTGCCTGCCGCGATATGACCGCGCACCAGCACTACATTCAGGGTCTGAAAGACCGGCTCATCGGCCGCCTTCGGGCAGGTATTGCCGATGTGCAGTTTAATGGCCTGTCGGTAGCGGCCGACCAGAGCCTCTACACTGTGCTCAGCGTGAGTCTGCCGCCGTCCAGCATCAGCGAGATGCTGCTTTTCAGCCTCGACATTAACAAGATAGCTGCCTCGGGCGGCTCTGCATGCACGAGTGGCGCCCAGCTCGGGTCGCACGTGCTCGAAGCCCTAGGCGGGGATTCCAACAGAGCAACTGTTCGCCTGTCGATGAGTAAGCTCAATACCGAGGAGGAGATTGACTACGCAGCCGCCCAGCTGGTAAAGCTGTACCAGCCTGCACTGGTGTAAGACTGCCTTTAGATGAATATTTGATGATGAGGAAGTATAATTGTGCTGATTTCTCATCATCAGCTCTTCATTTCTAATCAGGCAGTTCGTTTTCTGGCGCTGGATGCGGCGCTATTTCGGCTTTTCGCGGGCTGAAACCCGCGGCTTTGTGCTGCTGCTACTGGTGGCGCTGGCGGTGGCGGTGCTGCCCGTACTGCTGCGCCCTACAGACCCTGTTTATCTGCCGGCCGCCGACCAGCGCCAGCTCGATGAGTGGGGGCGCGACCTGGCGACCCGGCTCGATTCGGGCCGGGCAGCCAGTGCGCGCACGTATGCGGCCCGCTATCCGGCGCGGAGTGCGCGCTACCCGGCCGTTCCGCAGGTGGCGCTGGCTCCTTTCGACCCCAACGCGCTCACGGCGGAAGGCTGGGAGGCGCGGGGCGTACCGCATTTCGTGGCTGGCCGCATTGTTACGTACGGGCAAAAAGCCGGCGGCTTTCGCGCTAAAACCCAGCTACAGCGCATCTACGGGCTGCCCGATTCGGTGTATCAGCGGCTGCAGCCGTTTATCCAGCTACCGGCCGAACTGCCGGCTCCTGCCGGCCACGCCGCCCGCTCGTCGGCGTTTAGTGATAAGGCCGGTTTGCCGAGCCGGTTTGCGCGCAAGCCGGCGCATCTCCAGCCCTTCGACCTCAACCTGGCCGATACTACTCAGCTGATGCAGATAAAAGGCATAGGCTCCGGCCGCGCCCGGTGGATAGTAAAGCGCCGCGATGAGCTGGGCGGCTACCTGACGGCAAGCCAGCTAGATGAGGTGTTCGTGCTACGCGACGCGCCCGACCTGGTGGATAGTCTTCGTAAGTACACCTTCGTGGCCGCTGGCTTTGTGCCCCGGCCGGTGCACATCAACTCGGGCACGTTTGATGAGCTGTGGCCGCACCCCTACGTAGGCAAGCCGCTGGCTCGGCTCATTGTGGCCTATCGCAAGCAGCAGGGCGCTTTCAGTACTCCCGATGACCTAAGGCAAATCAAGATTCTCAAGGAAGAAAGCTTTGTAAGGCTGCGGCCCTATGTGCGCTGCGACTGAAAGGCAGCTGATAGTAGCTATCCCAGGCGAATAGTGAGCTTAATGATGATTTTTATTTAAAATCATTCTAAATTGCGACCGAATTCGTTTTTACTATCATGAAAATATTTTTTCGGCGGGTGCACTTGTACCTGGCTTTTTCGGCGGGGCTGGTTTTTTTGGTGCAGTGTCTTACGGGGACAGTTCTGGTTTTTGAGGACGAGATAACTCATGCCCTTTATGCTGGTCGCTATACAGTGGCGGTGCCGGCTGCCCAGCCGCGCCAGTCGCTGGCCGTGCTGGCCGACCACCTTCGGCAGCTCAAGCCGAAAAGTAAGCTATTGGGGTTCACGGTGTATGCCGACCCGGCGCGTACTGTCGAGCTTACTTATCGGGAGGCGCCCGCCCGGCCTGATGATACACAGCCGGCTGAAGGCCGTGGCTTCCGCAACAAAAGCGCTGCCCCACGCAGCGCTGGAGCCGACAAGCCCAGGGGTCGCCCCGAGCGGGGTAATACGGCCTTTCTAAATCCGTACAGCGGCCAGGTAGTGGGCCTGCTCGACAGGCAGGACCGCGGCATATTTAAAGTAGCGGAAGACGTGCACCGCCGCCTGCTGGCGGGCGAGGTAGGGAAGGCCTTAACGGGCCTCTCGGCACTATTTATCCTGGTTATTACGGCTACGGGCGTGGTGCTGTGGTGGCCCAAAACCTGGGCTTTGCTCACGGGCCGCCTGCGCATCAGGTGGAGCGGCAGCGGCAAGCGCATCACGCACGACCTGCACGTAGTGTTGGGCTTTTACTGCGCGCCGTTTTTGTTTGGCCTGGCGCTGACCGGGGTTATTATGTCGTATCGCTGGGCAGCGGAAAGCTTATTCCGCCTCACGGGCACCCGGCCCACGGTTGGTATTGCCGCCCCCCGGTCGGCCTTTCCGGGCAGCCCGCGCATGCTGGCTTATGATGCGGCGCTGCGCACGGGCCAGCAAGTGTATCGCACCGCCGAGTTCTGGCGCGTGGGTGCTCCCAAAGATTCGGCAGCCGCTATCTCCATAAGCGCACCGAGCACCTTGACCTGGCGGGCGGCGGGCCTGGATACCTTGTTTGCAGACCGCAGCACTGGGGCAGCGCTGGGGCAGCATCTCTACAGCCGGCAGTCGGCCGGTGCCCAGCTGCGGCGGCTGGCCAAGCCCCTGCACACCGGCGCAATCGGGGGCGCCTGGACCAAAGGCCTCGCCCTGGTCGTTGTCTTGTGCAGCCTTACGTTTCCGGTAACGGGCGTGCTGCTGTGGCTGAACCGCACGCGCCGCAAGCAGCCGAAAAAGACCCGCACACCAGTAGCAGTATAGTCGGGCTGGGCCTACTTCTTGCCGGCGCCCATTTCCAGGTTGCGGAGCTTATCGGCGCGCCAGGCCGTAATGCCGACCACCAGCATGGTCATCATCCCCCGAATATTACGCTGGGCACCGTTCCCATGAGCTTGGCCGCCGCCCCGCTCTCGAAGCTGCCGATTTCGTTGCTGGAGCCGATAAAAATGTTGTTTACCGCCGATACCCGGCCTTTCATATACTCCGGCGTGTAAGTATGGATAAGCGTGGAGCGCACGATTACCGATACCGAATCGAAGACGCCCGTCAGGAAAAGCAGGAAAAGCGATAAATAAAGATTTTTTGATAAGGCAAAGCCGATGGTTGCCAGCCCGAAGCCGCCCACGGCCCACAGCAGCTTGCGGCCCGCGTTCTTTTTGAGCGGCGAAAAGGTAAGCCACACCGCCATCAGTACCGAGCCAACCGAGGGAGCCGCCCGCAGATAGCCCAGGGCATCGGGACCGGCTTTCAGTATTTCGGAAGCGAAAATGGGTAGCAGCGCCACGGCCCCGCCGAAAAGTACCGCAAACATATCCAGCGACAACGCCGACAGCACTATCTGGTTGCTGAAAATGAACTTGATACCGCTCATAATGCTCTCACTTAGGCTCAGGCGCACACCCTCAATAACGGGCAGCTCGCGGCTGCCGATGCTGATAAAGAATAATAGGGCCAGGCCTTCCATTACTGTATCGACGCCGTAGGCAAACCCGATGCCCAGGTGCGCAAACAGCAGGCCGCCAATGGCCGGCCCCAGCACTGCGCCGGCCTGCCAGGTAGTAGAGTTCCACGTCACGGCATTGGCCAGCAGGCCACGGTCGGGCAGCAGCTGGGGCATAAATGAAAACACGGCCGGCCCCAGAAAGCCGCGGGCAATGCCGCTTACGAAAATAACCAGGTATAGCGGCCACACTACCGTGGCATCGAAGGCCGCCAGGTGCAGCCGCCCGTGGTTGAGCACGCTGGCCTGCGCCGGATGCGAAAGCCAGAACAGCGTGACGGCACATAAAAACAGTACTGCCACGGCCGGCACAATAATGCGCTTGCGCCGCACCGAATCGACCACGTGACCAGCATATAGAGAAACCCCTATGCTTGGGATGGCTTCGGCCAGGCCTACCAGGCCCAGGGCGAGTGGGTCTTTGGTGAGCTGAAAAATCTGCCAGCTTACTACTACGCCCTGAATCTGGGTGGCAATGGTAAACAGGATGCGGGCCGTAATCAGGCGCCGAAAATCGGGGATGCGCAGGGCGGCATACGGGTCGTGCGGGGCCGCGGGGGCACACTAGGGCTCATGGGCAACTTACGTCTAAAATAGAAGCAGTATTAACTACTGCATGGCACAAAAGTATGGTTCAGGGTAGGTGAAAGTAGCTTAACTTGCAGGCAGGCCGGGCTTGCCGACCACCTGCCGCTTATGACCAACCACGGCCTCGACCTGCTGCACCGCCCCGACCTGCCAGTGGTTATTGCCCGCTGGCAGCGCGCCGTAACGCCCACCGAGCTACGGGCCGGGTATGAGTCGCTGCTGGCCACCGCCGACGCAGTGGGCTGCGGCCGCTGGCTGCTCGACCTGCGCCGCCGCGAAGACCTCACCGAGCCCACGGTCAATACCTGGTTCAGCACCGAGTTTGCGCCGGGGCTGCGCGGCCGTTACGGCGAAGCCGTGCGCCTGGCTTTTTTGGTATCACCGCTGCGGGCGGCCCAGCCGGTGATGGCCATTGTATCGGCTACTACCACCGACTGCCAGATTGCGACCTTCACCGATGAAGCCGCGGCCTACGCCTGGCTGGCCGGCTGAGCAGGCTGCTGGCGCCGGGCCGGTTTGGGGCGGTGTACATCTTCGCGGGTGAGTGCCTCGTTGAGGCAGATGCCCGCTTTGTTGCCGGCAGCGGCGGCCAGCATAGCCTGCTGCTGGCCGGGCACCATATCGCCGGCCGCGTACACGCCGGGCACGGTAGTCTGGGCATTTTTATCGACCCAAACGGCGCCTTTGCTGGTGAGGCGTGCGCCCAGCTCGGCAGCCAGCGGGCTGCGCTGCTCCTGAGGAGCGTGCATAAACAGGGCCGTGCGTTCGAGAAAAGAGCCATCGGCAAACTCAACGCAGCGGAGCGAGCCCTTGGGCCCGCCCACCAGCCGGGCCAGCGGCTCCTCCCGTACGCTAATGCCCTGGCGCAGCAACCGCCGCCGCCCGTGCTCGGTGAGGCGGCTGGGCCCGTCGGTAACAACTATCAAATCGCGGCTCCAGTTGGTGAGTAGCAATGCCAGCCCCAGTACCGTCTTGCCCTGCCCGTAAACGGCCAGCGGCTGGTCGCGCACTTCGTAGCCGTGGCAGTAGGGGCAGTGTAATACGCTCGTGCCCCAAAGCTCCCGAAAGCCGGGCAGCGGCGGCAGCAAATCATCGACACCGGTGGCCAGCAGCACGCGCCGGGCTGTGCCGGCCCAGGCGTGGCCCAGGCCGGTGGTGCCCGCCGCCCGAAAAACCTGCCCTTCGCGTACAATAGACGTTATCTTCAGCTCCTGCAGCTCCACACTAGGGTAGGGAGCAAGCTGCGCGCGCGCAATGCGTAGCAGCTCGGCCGGCCGGATGCCGTCGTGGGTAAGAAAGCCATGTACGCCACCCGAGGGCGCATTGCGCGGCGCACCGCCATCGGCTACCAGCACCCGGCGGCGGCAGCGCGCCAGGGTAAGGGCCGCACTCAGGCCGGCGCTGCCCGCGCCCACTACCAACACATCATACTCCATAAGAAGATTACCCTAAAAAGATAGTTCGCCAGGTCAGGCGCTGCTCTCTATACTGCCCAACGTATGCCGAAGGTTATGTTCGCGGCGGCTTGGCACTAAATGAGCTATTTTTAAGGCATCGCTGGTAGCTGCCACGCGCCTTCTGTATTTTCTATGCACGAGCTTTTTGCTGAAAATCAAGCTTTCCGCGCCAGCGGCCGCCTCTGGATAGAAGGCCCGGCCGACCGCTTTCTCGGCATCGGCCGGCTCGAGCTGCTGGAGCGTATCCAAGCCACCGGCTCCATCTCGAAGGCCGCCAAGGAAATGGGCATGTCGTACAAAAAAGCCTGGGACTTAGTGAGCTCCATGAATGCCCAGGCCCGGCAGCCGCTGGTGGGCGCGCACGCGGGCGGGGCGCACGGCGGTGGCGCTACCCTCACGCCGGCCGGCGAGCAAGCCATCGCCGGGTTTCGGGCTATGCAGGCGCGGTTTGCGCAGTTTCTGGCCGACGAAACTGCCCGCCTCTACCACTAAGTACCCGTAAAGGACCCCAACATTCGGCCGGCTTCACCGTTATATTTGTCAAAATATAACGGTCTCGACTATTCGGCACATGCTACTTTTTTCTATTGGCCGCCGCTGGCTGCCCACGGCGTTGTTAGCGGCAAGCGTTGCTGGCTTGCACCCAGCCGCTTGCGCGCAGGTCGGCCCAGGTGCGGTGCCCGCTACTGCTACGCTGCGGGTGGAAGGGCTGGTGACTACGCCCCGCACCCTCAGCGCCGCCGACCTGGCCGCGCTGCCCCGCCACGAGCAGGCTACTACCGATAAGGACGGAAAAAAGCATGTGTACCGCGGGGTGGCGCTAGCCGATGTGCTGCACCTGGCGGGCGCGCCGGCCGGCAAGGCCATTCACGGGGCGGTGCTGGCCGAGGCCTTGCTGGCTACTGCTGCCGATGGCTACCGGGTGGTATTTGCCCTGCCGGAAATCGACGCCGATTTCTCGCCCCAGACTATTCTGTTGGTCGACCAGCGCGATGGTCAGCCCCTGCCCGCGCCCGATGGCCCCTATCAGCTCATTGTACCGCTGGAAAAAAAGCCCGCCCGCTGGGTGCGCCAGCTCACCGGCCTGCGGATAGTGAGCGTTCAGTAATACATAGTAAAAATATATATTGTATGAAAAAAAATCTACGCATCTTGTGCGGCTTGGTGGCGTGTGCTTCGGCCCTGGCCCATTCAGCTGCCGCCCAAGCGCCAAAGGCTCCGCGTCATCCAGCCCCTGCCGATACGCTGCGTACCAGCCTCAACGAGGTCGTGGTATCGGCTTCCAGGGTAGAGGAAAGCTTTTTGCAGTCGCCCGTAACAGTAGAAAAGCTCAACGCCCGCGCCATTCGGCTGTCGGCCGCTCCGTCATTTTTCGATGCCATCGAAAATCTGAAGGGCGTGCAGGTCATTACGCCCAGCCTGGGCTTCAAGGTGATAAATGCGCGGGGCTTCACCAACACCACCAACGTACGCTTTGCCCAGCTTGTGGATGGGGTGGATAACCAAGCGCCGCACATCGGCGGGCCAATTGGCAACGTGCTGGGACCGAGCGACCTCGACATTCAGAGTGTAGAGGTGGTGCCCGGTACGGCCGCCGCCCTGTATGGGCTGAATGCGATTAACGGCCTGGCAAATTTTCAAACCAAAAGTCCGTTTAACTCAGAGGGCCTGAGCCTGCGCCAGCAAACGGGCCTCAACCACCTGAGCGACCCGAATGTCAAAACGTTTGGGCAGGGCGCAACCACCGAAAAGCTGTATTCGGAAACCAGCTTGCGCTACGCCAAAGTGCTGATACCCGACAAGCTGGCTTTTAAAGTAAATGGCACTTACCTGCGCGGCTACGACTGGGTAGCTAATGACCAGACCGACATCAACCCCAACGGCAATGCTACTACGGGCCTGTTTGGGGCCGACAATCCGGCCCAGGACCAGGTGAACCGCTACGGTAATGAGTCGTCGGACCGCAAGAGTATTACGCTGGGCGGCAAGAGCTACTCGGTGGCCCGTACTGGCTACGACGAGCGCGACCTCGTCGACTATAATCTCAAGACACTCAAGGCCGACGCAGCGGTGCACTACCGCTTCCGGCCGGGCGTGGAGCTGGCTTATACCTACCGCGTGGCGGGCTTCGACAACGTGTATCAGCGCTCGAACCGCTTCCGGCTGCAAGGCTACCGCCTGCAGCAGCATGCTCTTACCCTGACCACGCCCGTGGTGCAGGCCCGCGCCTACCTCACCGAAGAAAATACCGGGCAGAGCTACAATCTGCGCTCGATGGGCGAGAACCTCGACCGCAGCTATAAGGCCGATACGCCCTGGTATGCCGACTATACCAACGCCTGGAACGCGGCCGTGGCGGGTGGGCAGTCGGTAGCCGCGGCGCACGCGACTGCCCGCGCCGCGGCCGATGCCGGCCGCCTCCAGCCCGGCACCGACGCCTTTAACCAAAAGCTGGCCCAGCTTCAGGATATCAATAACTGGGACGTAGGGGCGGCCCTGCGCGTACGGGCCAGCCTGGCCCACGCCGAAGCGCAGGTAAACATTGCCGAGGCCATTCGGCGCGGTGGCACGGCGCTGCCAGCCAACCTCGACCTGCTGGCCGGGGCCGACCACCGTACCTACATCGTAGTGCCCGATGGCAACTATTTTATTAATCCCAACCCTGGCAAAGACCCGCTGCACGACGATTTGCTGTATTCCAAAACCGGGGGCTTCGTGCAGGTTGGCGGCCGGCTTTTGCAGGAAAAGCTGCGCCTTACGGCCACGCTGCGGGTCGATAAAAACGACTATTTTGACGTAAAATTCAACCCGCGCTTCACGGCAGTGTACTCGCCCACGCAGCGCCAGAATTTCCGGCTCAGCTACCAGAGCGGCTACCGCTTTCCGAGCTTGTTCGAGGGTTTTTCGAACGTGAACAGCGGCCAGGTAAAGCGCATCGGCGGCTTGCGCGTGATGTCGGACGGCGTATTTGAGAACAGCTACCTGCGCAGTAGCATCGACGCGTTTAATGCGAAAGTGACGGCCGGCATCAACGGCACGCCGGCCCAGACGCGGGCTCAGGCCATTGCCGCCAATCAAAACTTACTGGTGAAAAACCCCTACACGTACCTGCGGCCCGAGTACATCCGCTCGCTCGAAATGGGCTACAAGGCGGCCTTCGGGCCGGGTGGCAGGCTACTGGTCGATGTCGATTTTTACTATAATTCGTACCGCGATTTCATCGCTCAGGTCGAAGCCTACGTGCCGCTTACGGCCAGCGGCACAGCGCTCACTACCGGCACCGACCTTACTACCATTGCTACGGCGCTCAGCAGTAGCGCTACCCAGGCGCGCTACCGGCTCTGGACCAACTCCCAAAGCCAGGTGTACAACTACGGCGGCTCGGCCGGGCTGCGCTACGAGCTGGGCGCCGGCTACCTGGCCGGGGCCAACACGACCTACACCCGCCTCGACCGCACCGAAAACGGCGATGGCCTCGAAGACGGCTTCAATACCCCGCGCTGGATGTATAACCTGAGCTTAGCCAACGAGAACGTTTATCAGAATGCCGGCTTCGGGCTGAACTTTCGGCATCAGGTCGGGTATTATTCCCAAACCTTCCTCGTCAATGGCGACGTACCCGCCTACAGTACCCTTGATGCGCAGCTGAGCTACTATATTCCGACCGCTCAGGTGCGGCTAAAGCTAGGTGCGAGTAATGTATTAAATAAATACTATGTATCGTACCTGGGCGGCCCGAGCGTCGGCGGGCTGTATTACCTAACGGTGATGTACGGCCTGTAGCTTCTATTGTCTGAGTAGAAGAATCGTTGAAAGTCAGGATATTATACTTTATTGATTTCAGTTATGTTTTCTCCTGCTGAGCGCCAGCGCTACCGTCGCCACCTTCAGCTAGCCGAAATCGGCGAAGCCGGGCAGCTGCGCCTGCGCCAGGCGCGGGTATTGGTGGTAGGCGCGGGCGGCCTGGGCTGCCCTGTGCTGCAATACCTGGCGGCGGCTGGCGTGGGTACACTGGGCCTGGCCGATGCTGACAAGGTAGAGCTGACCAATCTGCCGCGCCAGATTCTCTACGGCCCCGACGACGTAGGCCAGCTCAAAGTAGAAGCCGCAGCCCGCGCGCTGCGCCGCCTTAATGAGCTGAATAACTATGTGTTGCACCCCATGCGTGTAAGTCAGGCCAACGTGCGCGAGCTGGTGGCGCAGTACGATGTGGTAGTCGATGGGTCCGATAACTTCCCGACCCGCTACCTGCTCAACGATGCCTGCGTAAGTCTGGGCCGGCCGCTGGTGTCGGGGGCCATCTACAAGTTTGAGGGGCAGGTATCGGTGTTTAACTATGCAGGCGGCCCCACTTACCGCTGCCTTTTTCCCGAGCCGCCCAGCGCGGCCGAAGCGCCCGACTGCAACACGACCGGCGTGCTCAATGTGCTGCCCGGCCTCATCGGCACGGTACAGGCTACCGAGGCGCTGAAAGTAGTGCTGGGCCTGGGCGACGTGCTCAGCGGCCGTCTCTGGCTATTGGATACGCTCAGCTTTCAGACCCGCACGCTGCGCTTCAGGCGTGATGCGCTGCAAAGCCAACTGAATCTTGATACGGCCAACCCGGCCGATTACATTGACGCCAGCTGCACTCCGGCACAAGTTGTTGCTTGCCTGAGCGCCAGCGAGCTACGGCAGCAGCTGGCCGCCGCCGAGCCGCCGCTGCTGCTTGATGTGCGTGGGCCGCTGGAGTTTCAGCGCCGCCACCTGCCCGGTGCCGTGCTGCTGCCCCTGCCCGAGCTGGCTGCCCGCGCCGCCGAGGTGCCGCGCCACCGCCCGGTGGTAGTGTATTGCCAGAGTGGGGTACGCAGCGCCAAAGCCGTGGCGCTGCTGCGCGGCGAGCTTGGCTACGACAATGTGCTGAGTCTGCGCGGCGGATTGGAAGACTACCCGGGCTAAGCTGACTATGCAGCCAGCAAGCCGCGCTGCGTCGGCCGCTGCAACAAATTGCGGCCGACAGTGCTTCTACTGCCTGCGGGCTACCAACCTGCCCGGTGGCTTCCGCGTAGGCGATGCTAGTTCGGCGAGTTGGTAGGGCCACTGGCTACCGACGTATATTTGAGTAGATGTCTTCCCTTTCTTCTTCTGTGCTCCACGACGCCCACGGCCGGCCGCTCGAATACCTGCGGCTGGCAGTTACGGACCGTTGTAACCTGCGCTGTTTTTATTGCATGCCCGAAGAGGGTATTACTTATTTGCCTAAGCACGACTTGCTTAGCTATGAGGAGATGCTACGCCTGGTAGGCGTGATGACGCAGCTGGGCGTGCGCAAGGTGCGCCTTACCGGCGGTGAGCCCTTCGTGCGCCGCGACCTGGTGCCGTTTATGGAGCGCCTGGCTGCCCTGCCGGGCCTCAGTGATATCAGCCTGACTACCAATGGTGTGCTTACGGCACCCCACGTGCCGGCCCTGGCCCGCCTGGGCATAAAGGCGGTCAACCTAAGCCTCGACACCCTCGACCGCCAGCGCTTTTTTGCGATAACCCGCCGCGATGAGCTGCCGCAGGTGCTGCGCACGCTGCATGCGCTGCTTGAGGTGGGTATTCAGGTGAAAATCAATGCCGTAGTAATGGATGGGCGTAATATCCAGGACCTGGTGCCGCTGGCTGAGCTAAGCCGCGAGCTGCCGGTTGATGTGCGGTTCATCGAAGAAATGCCCTTTAACGGCGGCAGCCATATTGCCACACCCGAATCGCTGCCCTGGAACCACCGCCGCATCCGGCAGCATCTGGAGGCACATCTGGGGGAGCTGAGGCCGGTGCCCATGCCCGTGGGAGCCACGGCCAGCGAGTATACCATTGCCGGCCACCGGGGCAGCGTGGGCATTATCGCGGCTTACTCGCGCACGTTCTGCGGCAGCTGCAACCGCCTGCGTCTCACTGCCGAAGGCGGCATCAAAACCTGTCTCTACGACCAGGGCGTGCTCGACCTGCGGGCGCTGCTGCGCAATGGCGCAACCGATAACGACCTGGCCGAAGCCCTGGCCCAGGCTTTCTATCACCGCGCCGCCAACGGCTTCGAGGCCGAGCGCCTGCGCCCCGTGCACCAGCTCAGCTTCGAGAGCATGGCGACCATTGGCGGATAACTTTAATGAGCAATTGCTGGCAAGCTGCCTATTGCTCACTGCGCATCACTCATTGAAAACATGGACCTTACTGTCTCGCTTTTTGGAATTGCCCGCGAAATCGTGGGGCAGTCGTCGCTGACGCTTACTGCGCCCGCCGGGCAGTCGGCCGCCGGGCTGCTGGCCGAGCTGCGCACCGCCTACCCCGCACTGGCCAGCCTGCGCAGCCTGGCCGTAGCGGTTAATAATGAATACGCTGCTGCGGATGTGGAGCTGCACGAGCGCGATGAGATTGCACTTATTCCGCCCGTAAGCGGTGGTTAATATAGTATTTATTATATATTTAGCATGCGGCTGCCTTCTTAAGTAGCCCGGCGTGCTGCTTGCTTTGTCATGACCGACCAGCCTTCTTTCCCCATGCTTATCGACCTCACCGACCAGCCCATCGACGTGGCGGCGGTGCTGCACGCGGCCGAGTCGGACGAGGCCGGGGCGGTTAACGCCTTCATTGGTACGGTGCGCAACCGCAGCGAAGGGCGCCGCGTGGTACGCCTGCACTACGAAGCCTACCCACCCATGGCCCTGCACCAGCTGCGCCGTGTGGCCGAAATGGCCCTCGAAAAGTGGCCTATGCTGCGCCAGGTAGCTGTATCGCACCGCCACGGTACTCTCGAAATCGGGGATGTGGCCGTAGTAGTAGCGGTATCGACGCCGCACCGCGCCGATTCGTTTGCCGCCTGCGAGTACATTATTGATACGCTCAAAGAGGTGGTACCTATCTGGAAAAAAGAGGAGTATGAGGATGGCACCGTGTGGGTAGCTGCTCACCCGTAGCCAGCGGGGCGCTATCCTTAGCCTGGGTGGTGGAAGTCTGATTTGCCGCCGGTTTTCTCCACCAGCCGCACCTGCTCAATGACGATGTCGTGCGACATGGCCTTGCACATATCATACACCGTAAGCGCCGCTACGGAGGCGCCGGTGAGCGCTTCCATCTCGACGCCGGTTTTGCCGGTGACGCGGGCCGTGCATTCAATAAGTACCGAATCGGGCAGGACTACTTCGATAGTGAGCTGGCAGTCGTCGAGCCCGAGCGGGTGGCAGAGCGGAATAAGGTCAGCGGTTTTCTTGGCCGCCATTATGCCGGCCAGGATGGCCGTTTGAAACACCGGTCCTTTGCGGGTGGGTAAATCGCCGGCCTGCACCAGCGCCAGAATATCGGCCCCGAGGCGCACCCGGGCCCGGGCGCGGGCCAGGCGGGCCGTGATGGCCTTGCCGCCAACGTTGACCATAGCGGGCTGGCCGGCGGGGGTGAGGTGGGTAAGCTTAGGGGATAAATCGAACATAAAAGTAAACGCTGTATTGAGAAGCGCAAAATACGGCGAACGAGGGTAGGTTTAACAAAAAAGCCTCTCTGCCAAAGGCAGAGAGGCTTTGCATCTGGCATAATCAGCTATTCTTTGGTTAGTCGTAATGTCTGACGCAGGAGCGAGCCATCTTTAGCAAGACCAGTCAGCACTAATTGGTAGATACTAGTAGGTAGGTTTTGCAGGTCGAGAAGCTGAGGCTTACCCCCAGCCAAGCTCCACTGTTGAACTTGGCGGCCAGTATTATCCAGCAGACTTACCTGATAGGTATTAATGTCTGCTAATGAGCTTAAATCCATCCACACAGTGCTTTGAGCCGGTACAGGATAGCAGCTGATAGCTACCGACTTATCAGAAGCAAATACAATACTTCGAACGGGCGAGAAAGCAGTAGTACCATTAAGGTCTACCTGGCGCAAGCGGTAATACACGGGCTGACCGGGTTGCTGATGGCCAATACCAGCATCAGTATAGGTATATGAGGTCGTCGTGGTCTTATTTCCTTGCGCAGCTACTTGACCAATTTTTGCGAAGATATTGCCGTCGAGGCTACGCTCAACAGTATAGTAGTCACTATTCAACTCGGAGGCAGTGGTCCAGGCTAGTTGGGCATCATAATTCAGTGCCTTAGCTATAAACGCAGTTAGCTCTACTGGCAGTGGCCCAGAAAGTAGGGTAATATTACCTGAATACTCCGAAGTTATGGTACTGGAAGTAGCTGTAGCTGTAATAACATTACCTGGTGCCAAAGTAACGCCGGACGGCAACGAGCTCAGAGGAATGCTGAACGAGAATTTATTAGTATTGTCAGTGCCTTGATTGTGGCCGTTGATAACACCTCCATAAGTCCCCGTTCCGTTATCAAGGTCGGCAGCACTGCCTTCTACTTGTGATGTTAAGTACACAGGCCCTTCTCCAAAGCCAGACCCATCAGCTGTCACACCAGACGCTGCTACATTGAAAAACTCTATTTTGACCCCTGGCCGGGCGTAGCCGGCAATAACTAGGTTGGCCCCCGATACACGGGCCTGAACTATAATCGGGAAGTTGAGCAGGCCATTGGCTCCAATAGCCGATGAGCCATTTTTACGACCATCAATATCGCCATAGTCATTAAGGACAGGTGTGCCAACAGTCTCAGCATCGGTGTTATTCATCAGCTTGATGCCAAGCTGGCCGTTGGCACCGATAGCATTCTGGCTTATAGTAGTAGAACCAGAAGTATTAGCTACGTTAGTTCCTGGCCGGACTAATATACCGCTGCCGGTATTATTAGAAATAGCATTGAGAGAGACAGTATTACCCGTGCCATAAGCACGTATCCCTGATGTTCTGGCGCCACCGGTACCATTACTGCTGATTGTATTGCCAGTTACCAGGATATTGCCCGCGCTGCCATCGAAGTCAACTCCCGAGCCTCTGTTAGCCGTAACTAAATTGGTTTGGACAGTACCTCCCGCACCCGCAAGTAGAATACCACTGGCTGAAGTATTGAGCAAGGCATTGTTCCGAATCTCATTACCGGTAATAGTTACCCCGCCAGTTGCACCAGTTGCCAAGTTCTGGACCCCGGTGTTACCATTGTACCCAATCAAGTTGTTGGTTATAGAGGAGCTGGTAGTACCAGCAGCGAGTAGTATGCCATTGCCAGTACTACGCGTAGTAATTGTGTTCGGGTCGGTGCCGTTGGTGGGGAAAGTAGTAGCGGCGGTACCAATAACGTTATTAGTGATGAATGTGCCGCTGGTAGCTGCAATAGCTATATATATATTGGACCCGTTAGCATTTCCTGTACCACTAGCGCCAGTATTACCGAAGCCATAAATGGAAATCCCCTGTACACCATCGCCAATGCCAGCGAGGGTAATGCCATAGTCGGATGCGCTAGTACCGGGTGTCCCCACTATTTGTACTTCCGGACCATTGAGCTGACCCAATGTAGTGCCTGCCGCACCTACTGTGCCCCCGTGCCAAGCGTTACGTTATTGGTATTGCTATTACGGGTCTGAGTAGTACCATCTATTATAGTATTTGCATCCGTTACTATTAAAGCTCCGTTCGTTGCTGTAGCCGGTGTGAACACAGCTACGCCACTGGTATTAAGCTGATTTGTCAAGCCACTGCGCAATCCTGGTACCGCTGTCGGGCCTGGTACCATGAAAATACTAGACTCTTTACTGGTTGCCAGGGCGGTAGTTATGCCGCTAGCATTAGTATAGACCTGGGCTAAGCTGCTCTCACCACTCAGGGCATTGCTATTGGCAATGAACTGACGCAAGGAGCCAATACCTGAGTCGTTTGTATTAGTGATCACGTCAAAATTGTAGCCAAAGTCAACATCGGTCACACTGGTCGAACTTACTGTTACAGGAACTTGGCTCAGGCCGGCTACGCTCGCCTGACTGGCTCCGCTCACGCTGAAAGCGCTCGTCGTAAAGGATACATACGTGCCTGAGGAGGGCGTAACCAGGCCAATTTGGACGCCATTCAGCAATACGCTGACAGTGAGGTTGTCAACGCGGCCATTATTTGTGCGTTGCGCCGTCAGGAAGCGGATCGAATAAGTACCCGCTGGTAGCTGAATAGTCTGCTGGAACGAGCCATAGGTACCGCCTGCTCCGGCACCGCTACCTATCTGCAAGAAGCCTACCTGCGTACCGTTAGTAGTGTTAGGGGCAAAAGCCCAGAATTACCAACGATACCATCGTAAGAACTACCAGAAACAGCATTAAATGTCCAGCCTGCCGTAAAGGGACCTGAAAGGACGCTACCTCCCGCGCTTGGCGTTTCAAAGCCCTGATTGCTTATCGGGTTTGGGCTCACCGTACCACTTGAGGTCAAAACCTCCACATTATCAATGAAAGCAACGTTATTTAACCCACTGGTGTTTTGAGCCACGAAGCTGAGTGTAACACCCGTAGTGGTCGAGACGGCTGGGCTGTCGGTGGTAGCTGCGGGGTTTTCTCCCCCGACGCGATTGGGGTCATTACGCACGTAAGTCTGAACTGGCATGGGCGCTGGATTGGCCGTTGTGCCGTTAGGCCGTGCTGACTTTACCGTGGGCATTACCGTACGTACGGTGTACGTGCCAGGTGCTGCATTGAATGAATATGCACCATTGACATCAGTGATAGTAGTTCCCACAATGGCATTGGTTGCATCGTATAGTTCTACTGTAGCATTAGGTAGGCCAACTGCTCCCGAGCCGAGTGTAGTGCGGCTACGACCGGCGCCACCTCCGTAGTTGGCATCTTCAAATATGGTTCCGCTTACAAGCAAGGCTGTAATGGGGCGTTGGTGCCAAATTCAGAGGTGCCGGAGCCAGGTAAATAGGCTGTTGCCGTCAGACTCTGCCCTGTTGTGCTAAACACCACTCCACTAGGCGCATTAATGCTCGCATTGAACCTGCCATTAGCATCGGCAGTAAGGGTAGTCAGATAGGTTTGTCCCTCGCCATGAGGTACGTTGAGGCCATCGCCAGCAACAGTGGCCCCATTGTTATTGCCGTCATCGTCGACGAAATAAATTTCAATAGTGGCACCTGCAAAAGCCGTCTGGCCAGAAGAGCTTCCGATATAACCTGTTACTGTGATGTTACTACTTGTATTGTAGCGTGCTGTAGTGAATATCGGGTAGTTCATGCCGCTATTTCCAAAGGCAGTGGATAGAGTACCCGTATTAGCCGTTACCCCATCACCATTGCCATAATCAGTCGCCCCATGGCCATTGCCCAGCGCATTTGATGCACCCACGTAGTAGTTTGATTGAGAAATAATATCAATACCAAGGTTTCCTCCGGTTGGCGAGTTCTTGGCCGTACCGTTAGTGAAGGTGCTGTTACGACTGATGATAACATTGCGCTGTCCATAACCTACTACAATGCCAGATGCCTGACTTTGATAGATGCGGTTGAAAACAATCGAATCGGCACTGGTACCTACATTCGTGCCGTTGCGCTGTAGATAGAGAATAGCTGCCCCTTCCAACTGTGCCCGGGCTAGCGATGTACTACCATTTCCATTGTCAAAAAAGGTGTTATTACGTACTACGTTGATGCCACCTGCTCCGGTTTGGCCTATTTCGAACTGTATGCCATCTGAGTTGCTGGTAGTGATTAGATTATAGGTGACTTTCACTGGGCCTGTACTTGCTTGGTCACCAAAAGTCATAGCATCACCACCAACTACGCGATACCCGTTTTGCACAAACTCGTTGCCGGTTATCAGCAGGCCAGCAGTATTGGCTCCTCCTGAGTAGTTCAGGCCGGAGCCAGCAGCATACCCAAATAAATTATAGCGAACTATACCGTACGAAAGACCTTTTACACCGAGTCCAAAAGCAGGATTATAGGCTGTACCACCTGGGTCGGCTACAGCTAAAGCA
This sequence comes from Hymenobacter sp. BRD67, assembly GCF_013256425.1. Lineage (GTDB taxonomy): Bacteria > Bacteroidota > Bacteroidia > Cytophagales > Hymenobacteraceae > Hymenobacter. The sequence goes on along the minus strand of NZ_CP053904.1, from coordinate 3,427,768 downwards.
GTAACACCAATTAGGTTGCCTATCACTTGCAGATTACGGGCAGCAGTAGTGGCACCCGCCTGCAGTACCCCCCGTGAATGGCGATTCCCTGTACACCGAGGCTGTCACCTTCCAGGTCGAGGCCGTAAGCCAGCGATGTATTGGCTGCAATTTCTACTTCAGGCCGATTAAACTGGGCGAAGGTTACCCCCGCACACCTACGGTGCCTCCAGTCCCTACCTGGCCAGTATTAGAATCGTTGATATTAATTGTTTGGGTTGTGCCGTCGATACGCGTACGGCCATCAGTAATGGCTGGTAACACGCTAGCAAGTTGAATCAACGCCCTCGCTGCCCCAGAACTGCCAGTCAGTCCTGAATTCAGGGCTGCTCTCTGCCCAGGGTGGGCGTTGCCGTCGGGAATCATAAATATGCTGGCTTCCCGGCCAGCTAATTGCCCTACCTGTGCCAAGCCAGCATTTGTCAGGGCATTGGAGTTCACAATAAACTGCCGAAGTGACCCCTGGCCCACATCGGTTGAGTTGACAATAGTTGAAAAATTGTACCCAAAATCTACCCCCGCTACCGCGCTGCTGCCGGTGGCCAGGCTAACCGGTGCCTGGCTCTGGGCTGTGAACGTACTAAGTACGTTCACAGGTGCCGGTACCGTAAAATTCGCCGTGTAGGTGGCGAAGAGTTGAGCGGCCGTAGGAGCGATATTACCCGCGTTTACTGTGCCGGTGGCACTGGTAAAGGTAAGCGTAGTAGTAACCCCATTAATAGTAACTGTACCTTTTACTACTTGGGCTCCGCCAGGATTAGCACGCTGGGCAGCACGGAGGGTTAAGGTATAGGCAGTACCACTTGAAGGTAATAATACCGACTGTTGAATAGTGCCAGCTACATTATTATACCCTTGTAAAAAGGCTACTTGTGAACCATCAGGAGCGGGCGGTGGAGCAAAGGCGCTGTTGTTTGTAGCGCTGGCGTATGCTATGCCCGCGTTACCACTAAATGACCAGCTTCCGCCAGTAGGATTGTATTTGTAGGCATTGCTACCGGTCCCAACGGAGGGAGTTTCGAAGCTGTAATTCGGAATGGAGCCACTATTCAGGCTTAGATTATCTATAAATATAGTGTTGTCTGAGCCGTTAGTCAGCGTTGTGAAATTGAATGCTACTGCCGTAGTGCCTGGCACGTAAGCCCCAGCATCCTGTAGCTCGGGCGCTTCACCCCCTACGCGGTTTACGTCACTGGCTCCGTTGTTGGTACGAAAAGTCTGAACGGGTAGTAGCCCGCCAACACTACCAGGGCGGGTCGAATTCACCGTAGAGTTTACTACCCGCACAATATAGTTGCCGGCCGCCTGACCCGTAAAGCTATATTGCCCGAGAGAACCGGCCGTAGTACTCGTGGTAGTATTGGCAATATAGTTGCCCGCGCTACTGTAAAGCTCAACAGTAGCTGCCGTAGCGGGAGTCGCTGCGGTACCAACTCCTTTGGTTCCGGAGGTGCCAAAAGGTCGACCGGCACCGCCTCCATAGTTGACATCTTCAAATACGGTTCCGCTTATAGAACCCGTCTGAGCTTGTGCCACAGACACACTTAGTGCAAGGATGCAAGCTAAATGAGAGAAAAGTAGTCTTGGTTTCATGCAGTAAAGGCGGTAAAATTTAAAGGTAAGTCGCAGTGCTAGAAACTAATGCAGTATGTAAAAGTACAGCATAGTATGTTAAGTAGTCATTTTTTGAGTAATAGATTCGCTACTCAAATCAGTATCGTCATTCTGCGTGATTGGGGCGAATTATTGTCTATCAATTTATTAATCAGGCAATTGGTAGCTATTTTAAGCAAATAAAAAAACCTTCCAAAGTTGGAAGGTTTTTTATTTGCTTAAAATAACTATTATTCTTTAGTGAGACGTATGACTTGGCGTAGACTCGAGTTGTCCGCAAGGGTGCCCGTAACAAGCACCTGATAGGTGCCGGTAGCCAGGTTTGAGAGGTCGAGTTGATGAGACACGCCGCCAGCCAATATGGTAGCCAATACCTGGCGCCCGGTGGCATCTAACACTACTACCTGATAAGCGCCATTTACTGGCAATTGACTTAAGTCGAGTGCTGTAGTGCTTTGGGCCGGATTAGGATATAGGCTAAGTGCCACCGTGGCAACTTTGCTGAAGCTTACTGCCCGAACCGGCGAGTAAGAAGCTGAGCCATCGAGGTCTACCTGCCGCAGGCGATAGTATGCAGTGCCTTGCGTGCGGGCCGCGATGTTGGCATCGGTATAGGTATAGCCAGTGGTAGTAGCCGTGGTACCCTGGGCCGCCAACTCCGCTATTTTGCTGAAGGTGGTGCCATCGAGGCTGCGCTCGACCTCAAAGCGGTTGCTGTTCTGCTCCGAAGCCGTGGTCCAAGAGAGAAGGGCATCGCGGTTTTGTACAGCAACGGCTGTAAAGGCTGTCAGTACAACCGGCAACGGGTAGGCCCCGATGGTAAAGGAGACTGGGGCCGTATTGGTGCCGCCGTTCAGGTCAGTCGTCGTCACATTCACAGTGTAAGTCTGGGCCGTTTTGTTATTGGCCAGCAGACTGGCGTTGCTCACGTAGATGGTGCCGGTGCTAGTATTCAGGCTTACGCCCGCTGGTAAGGTGCCCGATGCCAGGGTGGCGTTGGTGCCGACGGTAGGCAGTCCATTGGCTGCGCCGCTTTGCAGGATACCGGTCGTCGTGTCATAAATAGTGCCCGCTGAAGTATACACGGCCGTGTTGGGGTCGGTTACCTGTGCCAGAATATCATTGGTTGCGTACTTATTAGTTCCACCTTTTGTGTCGTTGTACTTAACGTAGGAGGTAGGCTGGTCGGCTGCTACCGGAACAGTGTAGCCCACTACTGGCGACTGGTTATTAACCGCATCGGTTGCCAGATACGTGAACGAGGCATTACCCGAGAACGACGTATTGGGCAGGAAGCGCAACGTTTTAGCTTGGTTGGCAGTCAGGGTCTTATTATTCGTCACGGCAGCATAGATGCCGGTGGTGGTGCCGTCGTTGCTGTAGTAGAGAATACCCTGAGTAGTAGGCGGAATGTTTACGATGGTAAACGGCGTCGAGGCATTGAGGGCATTTTCGGGGTCGGAAGCGGGCAGCGGCGAGATGAGCAGGCCGTTGGGCGTAGCACTATTGCTGGCAACGGTGTTGCCCATCGGGCTTTGCAGACTATTGACGACTGCGAAGGCCAGCGGGGGCTGGTTAGTAGCCGTAGTAGTGATAGTCGCCGTGTTGTTGCCAGGGATGTTATCGTTGGCTACAGCGACGGTTGCGGTCATCGATACACCAGCGGCTGGCTGGACCAACGTGAAGCTGTTGGCTACGGCCCCGTTGTTACCGGCAGCCTGGCCGGCCGCTACCGTCCAAGTGATGGTGTTGGCCAGGCTAGAATACACTCCGCTGTTTGTAATGCTACCTGGCGTCTGGCCGCTGGGTACAGTTACAGTCTGGGTGGTAGCGTTGGCCGTGAGCGAGGGGCCGTTGTTGGTGGTCGTCACGGTGTATGTCTGGATTGTGCCAGGAAGGGCCGAAGCTGGGCCACTGATGCTCGTTACCTCGTCGAATATGGGAGTGATAGCGACAGGGATACTATTTACATCGTTAGCCTGGGCGGCGGCCGTAGCCGGCTCGCTCGTATCGGAAGTCGTGGCGGCGGTAGCTAGTAGTGGCCCGTTGTTCGGAGCCGTTATCTGCACCTGATAGCTAACGTTGCCGGTGTTGCCGGTAACCTGGCTGGCGATGGTCGGGAAGGTAACCAGGCCAGTGGTCGTGTTGTAGGTAGCGCCGTTACCGAAGGTGATAACGTTGCCACTTAGCGTGCCCGTTGGCTGACCAACTACCTGAATGGTGGCCGTAGTGAGGCCCGGTACCAGTTGCAGGGTGGGCCGTACATTCACGGCCGGGTCGGTGCCGATGTTGCCATAAGTTGCCGTAAACGTTACAGGCGAGCCGGCTACGGCCGGGCTGGCTGAAGCCGTTACTATCGCCGTGATGTCAGCCGAGGTCGTGGTGGTCGGGGCAATGCTCGTTGCCACGCTGCTCGTGTTGTTGCTGGTAATCGGGTCGGTAACCGCCGAGCTGGCAGCGGCTATTCCGGTGGTTTGGCCACCGATAGCATTAGGCATTATGTAGGTTACGTAGTTGCTTACCGTCTGGCCGTTGGCCAGGCTCGAAACGGTTGGGAAAGTAACCAGACCAGTGCCTGTATTGTAAGTAGCACCGCTGCCATAAGTGATAACACCACCGCTCAGCGTACCCGTCTGGCCACCTACTTGCAGCGTTGCCGCCGTAAAGCCGGTTGCCAGTTGTAAGGTTGTCACGGTGCTGGTAGCTACCGAGGGGCCGTTGTTGGTGGTGGTCACCGAGTAAGTAACCGCGTTGCCTATTACTGCCGTTGCCGGACCAGCTACTGAAGTGGACAGGTCGGCCGAGGCCGTCACCGTCGTGGCTACGGTGGCATTGTTATTAGCCACTACTCCATCGGGACTACTCGAGGCTACGCTGCTGCTAGGGCTGAAGCTCAGCGCCGGGGCGATGAAGGTCAGCTTATATACCTGCATTGTGCCGTTGGCGTCGGTTGCCTGCGTTGGGAAGGCAACTTGGCCGGTAGTAGCATTGTACGAAACACCGCTCACCGTATTGCCTGCTCCATCGGTGATGGTTACGCTGGCTAGGCCGGCCGGCAGCTGCGCCGTCTCGGTTACGCTGGTGGCGGCCATCGGGCCGTTGTTGAGGAAGGTGGCGGTGTACTGAACTGACTGGCCGGCCGTAGCGGAGGCTGGGCCCGTAATAGTCGTAGCTAGGTCAGTCGATTGCAGCAGCGTGACTGCCACTGCCGCTACGTTGTCTGCAGGTACGGGGTCGGTATTGGTAGTGCTTACCGTAGCCGTAGCCAGCAGCTGGCCGTTGCTGCCAGTAGAGGCCGGTGCCGCGAACGTAATCGTGTTGCTCACGCTCGTGCCACTGGTGCTGCCATTCACGCCGTTGGCAAGGGTGAGGAAAGTAACGATGCCAGTCTGCGTGTTGTAGGTAGTACCACTGGCTGTGCCATTAGTGAAGGTAAGTACACTGCCAGCGGTAGTGCTGGTAGTGCTGCCACCTACGCTGATGCTCCCTTGCAGACCAGGCAAGATCTGCACCTTCTGCGTAACCCCGGTAGCCGCGTTGGGCCCGTTGTTACCCGTAATAACGGTCAGTGTAACGTTGCTGCCCACCGTGGCCGTCGCTACCGACGAGTTGATTTTGGTGTAGGCATTAGCCATGCCGGCTGCCGTAGTACTCACGGTTATCGAAGTCGGGCTGGCGGCGGTGCTGCCATTGATGCCGACGTTGTTATTAGCAGTGTTAGTATCGCCGGCCGTAGTAGCGTTTGAACTAGTATTAGGCGTTACCAAGGCGGTAGGGGCAAAGGCCGCGCCGGGCATGGCAAAGCTCACGGTGTTGGCTACCGTCTGGCCGCTGGGTACGTTGGGCAGGGTGGGGAAAATAACCCCGCCACCCGGTACCGAGTAGCTCACGCCGTTCGATACCAGGGTCTGGGTCGTAGCCGAGGGGTTATATACACCGCCGTTACTTACGTACACGTTGGCCAGGCCACTTACCAGTTGCAGGGTCTGTACGGCGTTGGCAACGGCGCTCGGGCCGTTATTGGTGGTGGTCACCGCCAGGGTTACGAGGTCGCCGGCTACGGATGAGGTCGGGCCCGTGAGCGTTGTAGCCAAGTCGAAGGCCGGAGTGATTGTCATGGCCGCGTTGGCCGTATTGTTGGTCGTCTGGCCAGCTTCGTTGGTCGTCGTTGAGATAGTAGCCGCGGCTACTACCGGGCCGGTAGCCGGAGCATCGAAGGTAATAACCGAAGTAGTTGGTGTGCTGCCGGCGATTGAAGTCAGGCTTGCGTACGTCACTATGCCCGTGACACTGTTATATGCGCCACCGTTAGTAGCCGTTACGTTGGTCAGACCTTTGGGCAGCTGCACGGCAGCTACTACGCCGGCCGCCGTAGCGGGGCCGTTGTTGTTGAAGACTACGGTGAACTTGGGAGGCGTGCCGGCCGATGCCAGTGTACCTGCTGCTACCGTTGTCGTGGTAGCCGTTACGGTCGCAAGTACATCGGCTACCGGGTTTACTATGGCCAAGATGGTCGAGGCATCCGGAGCCGCGTTAGTACCCTGCGAGGTCGTCGTGGTTACGTTGCTCGTGATGGCCAACGTGCCCGTAGCCGTTGTAGCCGGCGTGAAGCTGAACGTATAGGCATTGCTGGCACCGCTGGCTAGCGTGGCCGCCGTGCTAAAGTCAATCACATTGCCGGTAGGGGTATAGCTCGCCCCGTTTACGAAAACGTTGGTAGCACCAGTCGGCAGTGTTACCTGACGGGTTACAGTGGTAGCAGTTTGTGGGCCCTCGTTGGTGAAGCTTGCCGTGTAGTTGCCCGAGGGCTGACCGGGGCTCACAGTAGCCGGACCAGTTAGGGCCGTGGTTACGTCGGCTGCAGCCGTTACCGGGATAGTGTAGGTAGCCGCACCGTTCGAGACCGTGCCGCTGGTGTTGTGGGTCGTGCTAGCCGTGCCGTTGGCATCCGTCGCCGTGTAAGTAAACGTCGCGGTAGCCGTTGAGCCAAATACCGGCCGGAAGGTCAGCTGGCCGATGTTGGCGGCCGGCACTACGGTAGCCACCGTTACGGGGGTGCCATTGTAGAACAGCGTGCCGGTACTCGCCGGATTTACTGTGTAGGTGGCGATGGTGTTGGCGGTAGAGGTCGTCAGGTCGCCGGTAAGACCGGTGGCGGTACCCGACAGGTTGGGGTTGAGTACAACCGGCGTTAGGGTATTGCTGGGAATGCTCGTGTTGGTTACATCATTAGGTACCGGCGTCGACAGCACCCGGGTATTGCCCGAGAACTCCGAAGTTGCGCCGGCCAGCGTAGCCGTGCTGGTCAGCAGGGATGCTGTGGTAACAGGTTGGCCGTTGAGGGTGCCGTTCGTCAGCGGAATAGTGACCGTAAAGGCGTTGGCATTGGTATCCGAGCCCTGGTTCACCCCATTGATAGTGCCGGAGTAGCTGCCGCCGCCCGCGCCGCCAGCCGTGAAGGTGGTCAGATACGATTTGCCCTGACCGAAGTAGGTACCGGTCGCATTCACCGATGCCGGATTGCTCTGAGCTAGGTATAGCTCGACGGTAGCGCCTGGCTTGGCGTAGCCGGTTACAACCAAGTTATTGCCTACTACCGTGGCGGTGCGTAGCACGGGGTAGTTTAGCAGGCCGTTGGCACCTGTAGTGGTGGTGCTGTTCAGCGTCACAAATGGCGAAGTGCCAGCTGGCTCGTTGTCGCCGGTGGCTTCCAAGTCGATACCAACTTGACCGGTGGCGGCGGCCCCGTTGCGGGCGAGCACGTTACCGTTATTGTAAATGGCGTTCTTGCTGATGGCCGTTGTACTCGCTGCAGCGGTTGCGCCACCATTTGTTGCCCCTTCCAGCATAATGCCGGCGCCGTAGTTATCAGAGATGATGTTCTGAGTGATGGTGTTGCCCGCACCGTAGATGCGTACGCCGGGTGTTTCGCCGGGGGGCAGGGTAGCCGTGCCACGACCATTATCGCTGATGGTATTGCCCGATATGGAGTTGCTGCCTGCCGAGCGGTAGCCGTCGATACCCTGGCCCGAAGTGCCGGTAAACAGGTTGTTGGTTACCGTGGCGCTGCTGCCCTGAATATCTACGCCGTCGTAGTTGGCACCGCCCAGGCCGTTACTGCGTACCTCGTTGCCCGTTACACTCACGTTGGTAACGCCTGCGTTAATCGAAATACCCTTGCTGTTGGAGAAGCCAATCAGGTTATCGCTCACTACTACGCCACTGGTGCCGCCCGTCAGGCGTACGTTGTCAGCGTTGTTGGCAGTTGGTGGGGTAGCAAATGCCGTAGCCGTGGTGCCCAGCACATTCTGGGTGATGGTGACGCCGTTGGCTGCACTGCGGATGTTAGCGCCGTTGTTGCTGTCAAGCGCGTTGCCAAAGCCGTAGATAGCCAGCCCCTGTACAAGGGTGCCGGTGCCCGTGCTGGCAATATCGAGGCCAAAGGCAACGGCCGAGGTGCCGGTCAGCTGCACTTCCGGGCCGCTGAGCTGCGCCAGCGCCGTGCCGGTGGTACCCACTGTGCCGCCCGTGCCCAGCGTAACGTTGTTGGTATTGCCCACGTTCTGGGCCTGGGTGGTGCCATCAATGCTGGTACTGGCCCCATTCGTACCCGCTAAGGCGGGTAGTGCTGTTACCGGCGTAATAACGGCTACGCCATTAGTTAGCTGAGAAGCCAGGCCGGGATTGGTGGCTGCGTTATACACCGTTAGGCCAGCGTGTGCGTTGCCATCGGTTATCATAAAGATGCTCTTCTCCACGCCCGCAGCGGGGGCACTACCACCACTGCTCGCCGCTACCTGTGCCAGGCCCGTATTGCTGAGAGCGTTGGCATTGGTAATGAACTGCCGTAGCGAGCCCTGGCCGGTGTCGTTGGTATTGACTACCGTATCGAAGTTGTAGCCGAAGTCTGGGCCGACATTATTAGCAGTGTTAAAAGTGCCTAGCGATTGGGCGGCCGTCGTCCCGGTGGCTGGGGTTAAAGTAAGAAGAAGCGAATTAGTCGTGTTGGCAGCTGCATCGCTGCGCGCCGGATATTGACCTCCTACCTGCGAGGTGGTGCCATTGTAAGTTTGAACAGGTAACAGGCCGCTGACATAGCCAGAGCGGCTGCTCGTAACGGTGCTGTTCACCACGCGCACGGTATAGCTCGTATTGGCGGTGGTATTAAACGTGTATTTGCCGGTTGCATCGGTCGTAGTGCTGGCTACAAACGCGCCGGTGGCTGTATTGTACAGCTCGACGGTAGCCCCGCTGCGGGGCGAAGTGCCCGACGTGCTGATTGGCCGGCCAGCGCCTCCGCCATAGTTAACGTCTTCAAAGACGTAGCCCGTTGAAGTTGCCGTAAAGTTGACGGTCAGGTTAGCCGGTGCCGAGGTGGCGCCTTGCACATCCGTCACCGTGAAAGGTAGATTGTAAGTTACGCCCCCGTCTGCGGGGTCAATACTAACTGTCTGGCCAATAGCCAGCGTACCGTCGGCATTGGTTATAAGGGTGCGGGCGGCCGCCGAGGCAGCGCCAAACGTCGCCGCCGTATAGGTCGTACCGTTTATCGTGATGCTGGTAGCGCCAGTTGGGAAGGTAGTCAGTGTAAGAGAGGTCAGCGCGCCACCCGAAGTATCAGTACCTGAAAAACCACTGCTGACGTTGGTCGAATTGACGCCGCCGGGGTTGTTAAACGTGAGCGTGGCAGGTGTAGCAGCGGGATTAGGTGTTAATGAAGAAACGCCTATATAGAATAAGTCGCCACTGTGGTCGGTGCTGGGATTTCCATGCCAATTAGCTGCGCTAGCAGCGTTGCCACGCATGTAAAGACGAAAGGTCAGGCTGTTAACCCCTGCAGCAGGTGTTGTAACCAAGACTGAGCCGCTTACAAAGTTGCCCGCAGGGTCAGCGTTACCATTGCGTATTTGTGGTACTCCAACCGTTGGCGTAGCGTCTACTAAAAATTGCGCTTCGCCGCTCAGCTTAGAAAGTGTGTTAGCGCCAGGGTTTAGCAATTCTAATTCGGTCGTGAATCCAAGGCCGGTACTACTCGTGCCACCCAGGTCATTAAGGTGAATAATCGGGTTAACTGTCGAACGGCTAAAATTGATAACTAGGTCAGCATAGTAATAACGAACAGCTTTTGAGGCGTTGTAGGGCAAGCCTTCAATGGAAGCAAAAACTGACACTGCCCGGTTAGTTGCCGACGCGATACCAGTACCTGCAGTAATGCTTGGTGCCGAGGCCGAAGTAAAGTCAGCATCAGGATGAGCAATCAAGTTGTTCATTAATGGATAATACGGAAACGCAACGAGTTGCGTACTAGCCGTACCCAGATTGGGTGTAGTCCCAAAGTTCACGGCTACACCCGTACTAACCTGCGTAGTTGTACTGAGCGTGTACTGCTGATTGACCAGCGAAAAAGAAGCAGTAGACGTTGGCGAAAAAGCCACGAAGGTGGTGCCAGTCGGATTATTCGTGTTGTTCTGAAAGGTAATGGCCGGTGCTGTCGTAGCCGGACCATTTGTGGTCGGAGTTCCCGTACCAGCTGCAAACTCTAGCGTAGGAGTTTGCGCTTGTGCCCCACCAGGCCGAAGCAATGCTGCCCATGCAAGCAAAAAGATGAGTAAATGTGAAATTTTCATAAGCCAGCTTACAGTTGCAGGGGTTATAGAAGAAGGGAAGAGATGAATTATCTGGCTTGCAGTGAGTTAACAGATAAGTCAAATCACTTAAATCAAATTAAAGCTATTAGCTGAACCTTTAGCTAGGACAAAGCTACTTGTCAATCAATAGGCTGGCTTGTTATTTCGCCCAACTGCTTTTTTTGCTGGCTGAACGAAATAGATAAGCTTCAAACAAGACTTTTCGCACCTACGAAAAAGCAAAATAGCTGGATTTAGTAGGGCAAAAAGGTTTCATTAAAATAGTTATTATTAAAAAATTGCAAAAAAATGTTGTTTATAGCAGCGAGGAGCATTCTGGCGGTAAAGGGGCTTGCTTATGATAATTGGCTTACCAGAGCCGTTTTCCAAGTCGAGTACAGCCAGTCTGTTCTAGGACTTAAAAACCGCTCTAGCGCAATTGCGGAGTCAGTGTACTGCCGGGCAAGTAGCGCGGACGTCTAATCTGCCCGCCTTCGGCCGGTCTACTGTCGGCTTAAAAGTTCGCGCTGCTGCCCAGCGACTCTCAAACCGCGCTAAGCTTAACTGCTATTGTAGTTTTACTCAGCCTTGAGCTGGCGGCTGGCTAAAAAGTAAGCTCATCTACTGGTATTATCCAAAGTATTTTTAGTATATTAGCAGTGGGCTCAGCCACTTGAGATAAGAGGAAGAAGCAGGTTTGAATTGACTTAAGCGGCTTGGCTCAGTAGTTATTTCTGAAAAACCAATGGAGTCGGGCACCACTTGTCCGTCGCGCTGGTTAAAAGTCATCCGCTCACTAATACTCTGCCGCTATGAAACTTCACTTATCGGGCTGGCTGCTGGGCAGCCTGCTGGCTGCTGCGCCGGTTGCCGCTGCGCCGCACGTATGGACAATAGCCGGCCCACCGGCCGTAGCCGAAGAATTTGTACAGGCCTGCAATGCTCGCCTCGACCTTACCGACGAGCAGCGCACCGGCCTGCGGGCGTATCTGGAGCAGGAGATAGACTACATGGCCGTGCAAGCGGCCAACCACTCGGCGGCCGAAGTGGCTGAGCTGGTGCCCGCCGAGCGTGAGCAGCTGCAACGCGTGGCGGGACACCTGCTTTCGCCGGGGCAGCTGCGCCAGTTTCGCGAGTTGGAAGCCACCCCCCGCATGCGCGAATACCTCAAAGAGATGTCGCTTGCCGATTAGGAAATAGCTGCAATTATGCATATAATTAAAAAGGCCACCCAACCGGGTGGCCTTTTTGCTTCTTAGCTGCTGAGTAGCAGAGAGCCGGTGGAGTTAATAGGCCGGTCCGCGGGCGCTGGCTGCCACCAGCGCCCGCACGGGCTCGTTGAAGCCAACCGCTTCTACCAGCTCTTCGAGGGGCAGGTGCAGGCGGTATTTCCAGAAGTGCTGGGGGTTGCTCGGTACGTTAATCTGCTCGTCGTGCGGGTTGGGGCGGCGCAGCTGGGTATCGATACCCAGAAAATCCTGGAGCGGAAAAATGGCCCACATAGCTGGCGAGTGCAGGTGCTGGGTCAGCACTTCGCGCACCACCCAGGGCTCGCAGTAGTAGGGCGCGAGCTGGCGCCAGTGGCCGAGCGTGGTTTCGAAGTAGCGCTGGGTACGCACCCGGTCTTCTTCCCACCAGCCGCGCAGCGTGCTCATGTCGTGGCTGCCGGTGGTTACTACCGATAGGTACGGCGCATCGGCCGGATGGCCAAACTCAGTAGCCGGGTTGGAGGGCATGCGCTGAATATTCAGGCCCAGAATACCGAGCTGGTGCATCACGCCGGGCACCGAGGCGGGCACCATGCCCAGGTCTTCGCCACAAATGAGCATGTCGGTGGCGTAGCGTACGGCCGGCAGCTTCACGAGGCCCTGCTCGCGCCAGAACTCCTCATGGCGACGGAAGAAATAATCGACGTAGATGTCGTCGTAGAGCCGGCGGCGACTCTCGTCATCGGCCAGCTCGGCAAAGCTGGCAGTCTTATTTAAGGTAATGCGCGGGTGGTAGAAGTCGTTGCCGGCCGGCAGAAACAGCACCTCGTTCACAAACTGATACAGGCCCGGCCGCACGCGCAGCAGGAACTCCTCCCGCTCGGGTGGGTTGATATATTATTTTCTATATATTCCTCAATCTGCCGCTGGTTGGCTACGTGCGGTCGGAGCTGCAGCGCTCCATAGCTATCAGCCACCAAAAACTCGTCGAAGACGGCCTGCGCATCGGCCCCAAAAACCCGCTCCAGCAGGTGCCAGCGGATGTAGGGCTCACACAGACGGCCGTAGTCAAACCAGCCCAGGCGACGCTCAATCTCGTCGCGGTGCAGCGGCAGGGCAGGGGCAAAGTGGCCAAGCAGGCCCTCAACCGAGTTTTCAGGCATTTCCCAGATGCGGAAAAAGCCCAGAATGTGGTCGATGCGCAGCGCGTCGAAGTAACGGGCGAGGTGGCCCAGGCGCTCGCGCCACCACTGGTAGTTGTCCTGGGCCATGCGCTCCCAGTTGTAGGTCGGAAAGCGCCAGTTCTGGCCGGTGGTGGAGAAATCGTCGGGCGGTGCCCCGGCCTGCTGGTCCATGTGGAATAGCTCGGGCTGGGTCCAGGCATCTACCGAATGGCGGTAGATGCCGATGGGCAGGTCGCCTTTCAGCACCACGCCCCTGGCGCGGCCATAGTTTACGGCCGCGCGCAGCTGTTTATCGAGGTGAAACTGGGTAAAGAAGTGCAGGCCAAACTCGTCAAAGTCGGCGCCGGCTTCGTTGGTCAGCTCGGCCAGACCGACCGGCGCTCGAAACTCGCGGGGCCACTGGTGAAAGTCGGCTGTGCCGAAGCGCTCGCGCAGGGCCGAGAATGCCGCGTAGGGGATAAGCCAGCTCGCCTGCTCAGCCTTGAAGGTGTGAAACTCGGGGTCGACCAGGAACTTCTTTTTCTCCTGCTGGTACAGGAGCCTGAGTAACTTCCACTTGCCGTTCATCACGGCTTCGTAGTCTACAAAGTCCTTGGCATTCAGCTCCTCTCTTAGCCGGGTCAGCTCAGTGCGGGCAGCCTTGTCCTTAAGGTCGGCAATGCCTTCGAGGTGCAGGTACTGCGGGTGCAGCGCAAACACGGAGATGGCCGCGTAGGGGTAGGAGTCGACCCAGGTATGCGTGGCCGTCGTATCATTGATGGGCAGAATCTGCACCAGGTTAAGGCCGGTTTTCTCGGCCCAGTCAATGAGCAGCTTCAGGTCAGAAAACTCGCCTACGCCCAGGCCCTTCTCGCTGCGCAGCGAGAACACGGGCATGGCTACGCCGGCCCCGCGCCAGGGCCCCGCGTGGTAGCGGAAGCCCTCATCAGCCAGCACCGTAAGGGTGCCCGGCTGGGCAGTGCCGGCCGGCAGCACCCGGTCGTCGCCGGTTTCGAGCTGTACCACGGCGTGGCGCTCGGGGCTCCAGAAACCGTACTTGTAGCGCAGCTCGGCTTCGGGGTTTTGCAGCGCCAGCTCGGCCTGCCAGGCCGGAAAATTGCTGTCCGACAGCAGCAGCGGCCGGGTATTATCCCAGCTGCCGAGAGCCGGGTCGGAGCCCAGCACGCACACCTGGTGGTGTGGGTCGACGCGGGGCGCTTCGAGCTGAAAGCGCACTGTAGCTGGGGCGGCCACCGCTTTTTTGGCTTTGCCGGCTGCCTTTTTAATCGGGGTTGCCGACCCAATGCCGGGCTGAAAGGGCGGCCGACGAAACAGCGCTTTAGTAAAAGCAGCCGTAAACAACTCGTTATCGGCCTGCGCCGGTGCCCGCCAGAAATCGCGCACCTCCAGCTGCTGATAGGGAGGCGCGGCCGGCAATGGGAGGGCGCGATTGGTCCCCCATTCCCACACTACCCCGCCACCTTCAAACAGCAGCACGTATTTATAGGCTACCTCGGTGGTAGTAGCGGGCACGGCCACTTCGGCACTCCAGTACGTAGTCGCCTCGTCGTAGTGCAGCGGCAGCGAGTGGGCTAAGTTCCAGAGGCCCAGAGCGGGCAGCGAGCCGCACACCACCAGGCGCTGGCCAAAAGTGGTGCGGTAAGGCAGGGAAAAGCTAAGAGTCATAAACGCAAACCAGTATAAGGGCCGCAAGATACTGCCCGAAGGTCTGGGCGGCTATGCGCCAACGGCCGGACGGTGTCCGCCGTATGTGGCATTTAAGCCGCGCTTTGCTGGCTTTCTATTTCCTTTTCCCTCGCCATGCGTCTTCTTTTGCTAAGTGCCCTGCTTGGTGCCAGCTTATCTGCCCTGGCGGCCCGGCCGCCGGGCTACCGGGCCCCTCATCGCTACCTCACCCCGAGCAATCAGCCCTACCATCGCCAGCCTCTCCGGGTCAATTTCGGCTTGAACACGACCTACTACAACGGCGACGTTGCCAGCAGCTCGGCCGGCAATACCTACAAAATCGGTTATGGCATCGGCCTGGCGCAAACGCTTAGTCCGCGCCTGACCCTCGCCATCGACCTGTCGTCGGTGCGCATGGCTGCCAAGGACGCTTTTCCGGAGCGGGGTTTTTCGTTCAGTAGCCGCAACACGCTGCTCACCGGCCTGTTGCGCTACAATATATTTGCCGATAAAAGTCTGCTAATCGGCCCCGAGCACAAGGAAATGCCCGTGCTGCTCTTCGTGTCGGCCGGGGTAGGTGCACTGCGCTACGACCCTAGCCCCGGCCAGTACGGCTTTCCACTGGCGCCCGAAGCGGGCTACACCACTTTCACCGGCCTGGCAGCGGTGCTGCCCGTGGGGGCGGCGTCACGCTGCGCGCGTCTCCACACCTGGCCTTTACGGCCGAGGCGCTGTATTTCTTCACCAGCAGCGATATGCTCGATGGCATCAGCCAGCGCGGCAATCCCGATTCTAAGGACAGCTTTGCCACGGCTACCATTAAAATAGAGTATTCGCTATTTAAATCACGGCCGAAGCCTCTCGTGCACAACGACTAGCAGTGCAGGTGGCTGTAGGCTAAATGCGTACCGCCGCTGCCTGTGCTACTTCTTGCTTAAATAGTCGGCGGCCAGCGTAGCCAGGGTTTTTACGCCCAGAGGAAAGGCGCTCTCGTCGATTTTAAAGCCGGCAGTGTGATGGTCGGCTACGGTGGCAGGGTCAGTGCCCGGCGTCATGCCGCCCAGAAAAACGAACAGACCCGGCACTTTTTCCTGGTAGCAGGCAAAGTCCTCGGCGCCGGTTACGGCCTTTATCTCTAGCACGTTGGCGGTGCCGGCGGTGCGCTGCAGGGTGGGCAGCATACGGGCCGTGAGAGCCGGGTCGTTGAAGGTAACCGGCACGTAGGGCTCGATGCCTACCTCGGCGGTGGCACCATTGGCGGCGGCAATGCCATTAGCAGTGCGCTTGATAGCCGCCCAGATGCGCTCCTGCGTGGCGGGGCTGAAGGCCCGGATGGTGCCGCTAAGCGTGGCATCGGGCGGAATTACGTTGTAGCGCACGCCGGCCTGCACGGTGCCTACGGTTACCACGGCCGCGTCCTGCGTCAGGTCTACCTGGCGGCTCACAATGGTTTGGAGGGCCGTAATAATCTCGGCGGCCGTCACCACCGGGTCGATGCTGCTCCAGGGCTTGGCGCCGTGGCTGCCCTTGCCGATAACCTTAATGGTGAAGCGGTCGGAGCTGGCCATCTCGCCGCGCGGCCGGTACTGTATTTGCCCCACCGGGGCCGTGGCCCAGATGTGCAGCCCGAAGATGGCGTCGACTTTGGGCTTATCCAGCACGCCTTCCTGCACCATCAGCTTGGCGCCACCCACCACGCCGGGCAGTGAGCCTTCCTCAGCTGGCTGAAAAATGAATTTGACGGTGCCGGGCAGGTCTTTTTTTACTTGGCTAAGCACTTCGGCCGCTCCGAGCAGCATGGCCACGTGGGTGTCGTGGCCGCAGGCGTGCATCACGCCCACGGGCTGGCCCAGGTAAGTGCTTTTTACGGTAGAGGCAAAAGCCAGGCCGGTGGTTTCGGTGAGGGGCAGCCCATCCATGTCGGCGCGCAGGGCCACTACCGGGCCGGGCTTGCCGCCGCGCAGGATGCCTACTACGCCCGTACGTGCCACGCCGGTTTGTACTTCCAGGCCTAGGCTTTTGAGCTGGGCGGCAATAAGCTCAGCGGTGCGGTGCTCTTCGTTGCCTAGCTCGGGGTGCTCGTGCAGGTCGCGCCGCCAGGCCACTACTTTAGGCTGCTCGGCATCGGCCAGCTTCGCAATGCGGGCATCCAGGGCCACGTTCTGGGCGTGGGCACCGGGGGTAGCCAGTGCAAACCCAAGCCCTGCAAGAATAATAGGAGTAGCATAGTTCATGGCGGCCAAGATACCGCTTCGGCCGTCGGTATTCGCACAACTACTTCGAAACATAACCAGCGGGCAACTTGGGCTACCTGGCCACTCGTTAAGGAACTAGTAGCGCTAAGTAAGCAGTTGGGCTTATTTTTGTCTGTTACGCCCCGCCCGCTCTTTCTAATTCGCTGTTATGCCTGCACTTCCCATCGCTGCACCGCCCGCCTGCCCCGCCACCCCACAAGCGCCGCTACCCGTAGCTGATGCCTGGGGCCCGGCACTGGCCCGGCCTGCGTTTCGGGCGAGCTGGCTGGTACTGCTACTGCTGCTATTTGGCGTGCTGGTGCCCCTGGTGCCGGGCTTTTTTTTATTTATCCAGCAGCGGCCGGGTACCGTATTAGTCGACCCCCTTTTAGCCTTGCTGCCGCGTCACAATGTGGCCACCCCGGTTTTTGTGCTGATGTACGGCGCCGTGCTGGGGGCCGTGGGCTGGCTCACGCGCCATCCGCTGCTGTTTTTGCGCGGGCTATGGGGCTACTTTATCTTGCTGCTGCTGCGCCTTTTTACTATTTGGCTGGTGCCGCTGGCCCCGCCCCTCGACCTGCTGCCAATGCCCGACCCTTTCACGGCGCAGCTGTTTCACACCACTGGCGGGCTGGCTATTACCAAGGATTTATTTTTCTCGGGGCATACGGCCACCGTGGCGATTCTGGCCCTGGCAGTGCGGGGCTACTGGTGGCGACGGGTGCTGGCGCTGGTAGCGCTATGCATCGGGATACTAGTGCTGGTGCAGCGCGTGCATTATACCTATGACGTGGTGGCCGCGCCCTTTTTTGCCTTTTTTGCCTACTGGCTGGCCGGGCACCTTACCCGCCGCGCTACCCAGGCTCCCCTGCCGTCAAAGTAAGTTGCTCCTGGTGGCTTCGCCTGCTATCAAGCTGCGTCCTGGCCTAGCCGAAGCAAAGTGGGAACGAACTACTCCGCTGCCGGCACAGCGGGCGCTCCCGCATTCGGGCGCTGCGGGTCGGCCAGGCGGGGCCGCTGCCAGCTTCCCTTCAGATACCAGATGCCCGCCACCAGCGCCGATAGCACGTTGGCTATCACAAACGACCACCACAGCCCGTGAAAGCCCAGCGCCGTGTGCTGCGACAAATACCAGGCCACTGGGAACTGTAGGCCCCACACCCCGATTATCGTGAGCACCATGGCACCCAACGTGTTGCCCGAGCCGCGCAGCGCCCCTGATATACATTGCTGCACTCCCGTAAAGCACAAACTGAACACCGCGATGCGGACAAACTCGATGGCGTTGTGGGTTACCGCCTCATCGCCTTTCAGAAAGAAGCGTACCATTGGCCCGGCGGCCAGCCAACCAATGGCCCCAAGCAGCAACAGGCCGACAAAGCTGATGACGATGGCGTAGTTGGCCGTGCGCAGCGCCCTGGGCAGGTTGGCGGCCCCGATATTCTGGGCTACCAGCGTAGAGCAGGCCAGCGAAATACCCAGCGCCGGAATAATGCCTAGGGCCAGAATGCGCGACCCGATGCCGTAGGTAGCCAATATCGTGGTGCCGAAAGCAGCCGCCAGCCCGGTGAGCATCGACAGGCCCAGCGCCCGCGCCGAAAGGTCGATGGAGGAAGGCAAGCCGAGCTTTACGGAGCGCCGCATGAGCGGAAAGTCGGGCACGAAGCCCTTGAAGCTGAGCTGGATGCCGGCCTTGCCACGTAGCAGCACCGCCATGCCGATAACCACGCTCAGAAACTGCGTGCTAAGGGTAGCCACGGCTGCGCCCGCTACTCCAAAGGCCGGCACCGGCCCCCAGCCATAAATAAAGAGCGGGTCGAGCAAAAAGTTGAGTACCAGCGTTCCAATGTTGATGTACAGCGGAATACGCACCTCTCCCACGCCCCGCATCAGGGCCTGAAACATGAGAAAGCCGAAGTTGAATACCAGCCCCAGCATCAGCACCCGCTGAAAAGAATTAGCCAGATTGAATATATCGGGCCCCACGTTAAACAGCCGCAGAATAAGCGGCGAGGCTGCGTAGGCCGCCACCGAAAGCACCAGCGCCAGAGCGGTTTCGAGCGCCAGTGACTGCGCGGCAATGTGGTTGACCATCTTCAGGTTGCGGGCGCCGTAGTTCTGCGCGACCAGCACCGAGCCGGCCACCGAAAAGCCCGAGCCCAGTGCCATTAGCAAAAAATTGATTGGAAAGCATACGGCCACGGCCGCTACCGCGCCGGCCCCCAGCCGGCCAACCCAAAAGGCATCGACCAATTGATAGCCGGTTTGCAGCAGATTGCCAAATACAATGGGCAGCGCCAGGGTGAGCAGCGCTTTTAAAATAGAGCCTTCGGTGAGATTGGGGCGCGGGCGGGCGGCAGTAGGGTGCATATACCGCCATAATACGTGCCTTTGGGCCACATGGCTGCTTCAACCCCCGGCAACCTCCGTCGCCCGAAGCAGGTACTAAGCCTCGTACCAGGCCGGCTCGCGCCGGCGATTCTTCTCATGACCAAACACACCTACAACATGGGCGTGGTCGGCAACTGTGCCTTCCTGGCGCTCATTGGCACCGACACGGCCGTGCGCTGGCTTTGCTGGCCCCGCTTCGACAGCAGCTTTGTATTTGGCCCCTTGCTCGATGAGCAAAAAGGCGGCGAGTTCAGTATTCGTTCGGCAAAGGCTTTTACATCGTCGCAGTACTATATTCAAAATACGAATGTGCTCTGCACCGAGATTGCCACGGCCGAAGGCAGCTACCGCGTTACCGACTTTGCGCCGCGCTTTTTGCAGTACGAACGCTACTACAAGCCGTTGATGTTCATTCGGAAAGTAGAGCCGCTAGCCGGCGCGCCCCGCGTGCGGGTGGTGTGCCGGCCCGTGGGCGAGTACGGCGAGTTAGAGCTGACGCGCCGCCGCAGTTCAAACCATATTGCCTTTCTGGGGCTGGAAGAGGAAATTCGCCTCACAACTAATATCCCGCTCACCTACGTGCTCGATGAGGAGGACTTTGTGCTGAATGAAGCCAAGTACCTCGTCCTCACCTATGGCGCGCCGCTCGAAGCTGCGCTGGAAAGTACGGCCGAGCGTTTCCTGACCGGCACGCTGGCTTACTGGCGCAGCTGGGTGAAAAGCACGAGTATCGGCAGCTTTCACCAAGACCAGGTTATCCGCTCGGCGCTGGCGCTCAAAATTCACCAGTACGAAGACACGGGGGCTATCATCGCGGCCAGTACTACCAGCCTGCCCGAAGCGCCCGGCAGCACCCGCAACTGGGATTACCGCTTCTGCTGGATGCGTGATACCTACTACATCCTCACGGCCTTCAATAATATCGGGCACTCCGAGGAACTGGAGCGGTATTTTCACTTCATTGCCAATATCTCGACCAAGGTCAGGGACAAATTTCAGCCGCTCTACGGCATCGGGGGCAGTCGGAGCTGACGGAGCGGGAACTGCCGCTGGCCGGCTACCTGGGCAACCAGCCCGTGCGCATCGGCAATGATGCTTACACACACATTCAAAATGATGTATATGGCCAGGTGCTGGTGGCGCTGCTGCCGCTCTACGTCGATTGCCGCTTTCAGGACCCCAGCCGCCAAGCCCCGCTGCCGCTGGTAGAGGAAGCCCTGCGCCTCATCGATACGACTATGGACCAGCCCGACGCCGGCCTGTGGGAGTTTCGGCACATTGCCCAAAAGCACTGCTATACCTACCTTTTTCACTGGGCGGGCAGCCACGCGGCCCTGCGGGTGGCCCGCGCGCTAGGCAACCAGGCCCTGGAAGCCAAAGCCAGCCGCCTGCTGCAAGCGGCCCAGCAGCACCTCGAAGCCTGCTTTGACAGCAGCCGGAGCGTGTACACCAATGCCATCGGTTCGCCCAACCTGGATGCCAGCACCATCCAGCTCATCACCATGGGCTACCTCGACCCGACTTCGGAAAAGGCCCGTCACCACTTGGTAGAGCTGGAGAAGGAGCTGAAGACCCCCGAAGGGCTGTTTTACCGCTACCGGCACCCCGACGATTTCGGCACGCCCGAGACGACCTTCCTCATCTGCTCCTTTTGGTACGTGGAGGCGCTGGCCTGCGTAGGCCGCCTCGACGAGGCCATCCGCGAGTTTGAGCAGCTCATTACCTACACCAATCACCTTGGTCTGCTGAGCGAAGATGTAGATGCCAGAACCGGCTCGCAATGGGGCAACTTCCCGCAGGCCTACAGCCACGTCGGTTTGGTGAATGCGGCATACCGCATCGCCAAAAAGCTCGATAAGCCAAATTTCGTGGGGTAAAGAACGTTTCGAGCCATCTGTGTAAATCTGCTGCGTCTGCTGTCGGCTGCTTCACCCAAGCCTACAGCGAGCGCAGCAGATTAGCGCAGCAGATTTATGCCAACAGCCGGCGTAATAGCTGTCGCGCCTCCGTGGGCGAGGCAATATTGAACCTTGCCAGCGAGCGCACCCCGTGGCCTACCCGTACCGAGTAGGCTTCGGGCGGCAGCACCCGAAACGTATCCTCATCGGTGCGGTCGTCGCCGAGGGCCAGTACAAAATCGGGCGCGTACTGGGTTAGCCATCGGGCCGCGGCATTGCCTTTGTTAATGCCAGAATTCTTGATTTCCAATACCTTATTGCCCTCCATCACTTGCAGGTCGGTGTTGGCGGTCATAAACGAGAGGTGGCTCAGCAGCTCGCGGGCCCGTACCTTGCCCAAGCCAGCATCGGCCCGGCGGTAATGCCACACCAGCGAATAGTCTTTCTCCTCAATAAAGGAGCCGGCCGTGCGGGCTACGTACAGCTCAAGCACGGGGCGCAGCTCGCGTTTCCACTCGTTGCGCAGCTGTTGGTAGAGCTGCCAGTCTTCGCCCGCCGCGCGCAGCCACACGCCATGCTCGGCAATAAAATCGAGGGGCAGGTCGCCGAGCCATTTTTCCAGCGTGGTCCGGTCGCGCCCACTAATAATAACCACCCGCGTATTCGGCAGCCCGGCCAGGTCCTGAAGCAGCTTGCGCAGCTCCGCGCCCGGCTCGGCCCGTTGCGGATTAGCCTGAAATGCGACCAAAGTGCCATCGTAGTCGAGCAGTAGCAGGCGCTGGCTGGCGGCCTGAAAGTCGGCCAGCAGCTGCGAGGTAGCCGGGCTGGTCAGCATTTCGGGCGCCAGGGTCTGCTGCTTCATCTTGGTATAAGCCAGCTGGTTCATAAACAGCTTCGCCCACGAAAAAACGTTGTAGCGCTTTACCAGGGCCTGCATGGCACTTATGCGGATGGTCTGCTCCTCTTCGGGCATTACCAGCGCCTCGTGCATGGCTTCGGCCAGCTGGCTTAAGTCGGTTGGGTTAATGATGAGCGCATCCGATAGCTCACGGGCTGCCCCGGCCCGCTCGCTCAGAATCAGTACCCCGCGCTGGTCGGGCTTGCTGGCCACGTACTCTTTCGCCACCAGGTTCATGCCATCACGCATGGGCGTTACCAGGGCTACTTCCGCCAGCCGGTAGAGGGCCGCCAGCTCCTCAGTGGGCAGCGACCGGTAGAAATACGATATCGGATTCCAGCCGATAGTGCGGTACTGCGCATTGAGCCGGCCTACCAGCTCGTCAATCTCTTCCTTAAGCGCGGCGTACTGGGCCACCTGGTCGCGCGAGGGCACCACGAGCATGACCAGGCACACTTTTTCGCGCCACTCGGGGTAGCGCTGCAACAGCAGGTCGAAGGCCCGCAGGCGCTGCGCAATCCCTTTAGTATAGTCGAGCCGGTCAATAGACAGGATAATGCGGGTGTCGTGCAGGGCCTCCCGGTACACTGCCTCGTGGGCCTTGGCTTCTTCGGAGGCAGCCGCCTGGGCGTAGCGCTCGTAGTCGATACCCATCGGAAAAGCATCGACCCGCACCGAGCGGGTAGGGGTTTCAATCTGCCCGTTCTGCGCCGGTAAACCCAGCAGGTGCGATACCGCGCTCAGAAAGTGCCGCATGTAGCCGAAGGTGTGAAACCCGATAAGGTCGGCCCCCAGCATACCGCGTAGCAGCTCGGTACGCCAGGGCAGCACCCGTATCAGCTCCTGCGACGGAAACGGGATATGCAGAAAAAAACCAATCGATGCCTCGGGCCGTGCCTGGCGCAGCAGCTCCGGCAGCAGCAGCAGCTGGTAGTCGTGCACCCAGATAGTATCGTCGGGGCCGGCCTCGGCCAATACGGCGGCGCAAAATTTCTGATTGACGGCTACATACGCTTCCCAGTGTGCCGGCTCATAGGTGGCAAACTCGCTGAAGTAGTGGAAGGTAGGCCACAGCGTAGAGTTGCTGAAGCCTTCGTAGAAGTCATGAATCTCGGCTTCGCTCAGAAAAACCGGGGCCATATTGTCGGCCCGCAGCTCTTCGCGGATGTGTGTTTCCTCGCCCTCATCCTGCACAAAAAGCCCCGGCCAGCCAACCCATAAATTGTCGCCCTGGCGGTAGATAGACCCCAGCCCCGTCGCCAGCCCGCCTTCGCTGGACTGAAACGTGAGGCCTTCGTCGGTGCGCTGGACTTTAGTAGGCAGGCGATTAGAGACAATTATGGTACGCGACATAGGCCAAAACAAGTTGGTAAGTCTGTACAGGTACGGAGTATTTCACCAAAAAGCCATGCTATAATGGGTTGCCCTGGGCCAACTACTGCTGGGCCAGCCCCAAATAGCCGCTTATAGCAGAGGTCGGTTCGGGCTCCCGGCTTAGCGCTGTACCTCGTACTTACGCTTGATAAAGTCCAGCATCTCCCGCACATGCTCGTCGGTTTTGTTGGCTTCAATTTTCCACAGGGCCTCAATCAGCAGCAGTAGCAGGCGGGTTTCCTGCTCGGGCTCCGGGTAGCCCAGCTGCTCAAACGCAGTTTGCAGGCGGGCGGGCACCGGGCGCATGAAGCGCTCGTGCTGCTGTTGCGCCATTTCCCGGTCGGCCAGGCGGTATTGCAGCTTCCAAAAATGCGGCTCCTCCAGCACCAGTTTATAAGGCAGGTCGATAACGCTGTGGATAAACGTGAGCGGGTCAAGCTCGGCCAGGCCCCCGCGGTTGTGCTCGATAATGCGCTGGTAGCCGCTCTTGATAATGAAGTCAAGCAGCTGCTCCTTCGAGCCGAAATGCTTAAAGATAAGCGCCTCCGAAACCCCGGCCGCCTTGGCAATCTGTTGGGTAGAGGTATTTTCAAAGCCCTTATCGCCAAAAAGTTGCAGCGCCACATTGGCAATATGTTGGCGGCGGGTAATCATAACGAGGCAGGGTGGGTAGGGTAGCACCAGGCAGCTGGCCCTGGCAGCAAGATGAAAGGCAAAGTTCGGGGATAGCTGCCGCAAAAAATGCTCACGGTGTAGCTTTATCAGGGCTGGCAGCGGTTAGCACGCTGGCTCACAAAAAGAAACCGGCCGATTTGGGAGCTCCAAATCGGCCGGTTGAAAAACTTTCAGCTTCTGCCAGGCCGGGGCGGGGCAGGGATACAAAACCAGACGGGGTGGGACGACGGCTGGAGTACTCAGAGTGTGATTCTAAACCAGCTGGGGTGGGACGACAGCCGGGCAACGAGAGTGTGAGGTGAGCTAGCCGGGGTGGGACAACGGCTGGCTGCTAGCGTGGTAACGAGTAGGCTATCAGCTGACCGGGTGGGGCTCGCCAGCTGATAGCGGGAGCAATATTACAACAAAAAAACAAATCAGGGTAAGTGTTAGCTCACCAGCAGCAGGTGAGTGTGTACTCACCGTCATGTTTTATTGATAAATGTTTGATAATCAGAGTAAAAAAATTAGGTGTAAAATTTTGTCATTTCGTAATAAGTGTCAAAGAATGGCTTTTCGGCTACTGCAATGCCAACAAAGGTTTGGGGAAGTTTTTAAGTAGTTTCGCTGCGTTAACCGACCTTTAAAAGATGCTGGTTGGGTAGACAGCAGGCGTGGAGCACTGCAAAACCTTGCTTGCACCTTCCGCGCAGTGCTACTCGGGCACAGCGCCAAAAAGCCGGCTCTACCTGCTACTATCTGCCTTGCTGCCAGCAAAACGTAAAACCCGCCAGGTTGCGCGGGGCTACCTGGCGGGTTTCAGCTTTAAACATATAAAAATAAATATATTATAGATGCTTTTCGTAAATGCCGGCGGCAATTTTTTCGACGATGGGCTTGGGCACTACGCTGGTGAGGCCAGCCGATACTTTATTAAGTATTCCTGGGATAAACTCGGCCTTGCCGGCAAACAGTGCTTTTAAGCCAGCCTCGGCTACCTGGTCGGCAGTCATGGAAACCTTGTTGGCCACGGCTTGCAGCTCGGTGCCCATTCCGGCGCGATTGCCAAAATCGGTAGTGGTGGCACCGGGGCTGAGGCAGGTTACGCCAATGGCTGTGTCTTTCAGCTCATAGCGCAGACCCCGGCTGAAGCTTAGCAGAAAGGCCTTGCTGGCCGCGTACACCGTTAGGGAGGGCACTGCCTGGTAGGCCGCTGTGCTGGCCACATTCAGAATAAAGCCCCGCTCGGCCTGGCGCAGCAGCGGCAGCAGCGCATAGGTAAGCTGCACCGGTAGGGTGAGGTTGAGCTGCAACATATTCAACTGCTCTTCGAGGTTGAGCTGCTCGAAGCGGCCCCACAGGCCATAACCGGCGTTGTTGACGAGCACTGCCAGCCCATCGGGCGACTGGTGAGCAACCCAGGTAGCTACCTGAACCGCCGCTTCGGGCTGGGTAAGGTCGAGAGCCAGTACTTGGGCCCGCCGCTGATGGCGGGCCTGCACTTGCTGAGCCAGCGCCCGCAGCTGGTCGCCGGAGCGGGCTACCAGCAGCAGGTCGTAGCCGCGGCGCGCCAGGCCCAGCGCCAGCGCCCGGCCAATACCGCGCGAGGCGCCGGTAATAAGTGCAGTTGCCATAAAATAGCTGAAGGATGGGAGAAGGCGGACTAAAAAAGCACGTCATGCTGCGCTTGCTGCAGCATGACGTGCTTCGGAGTGGGCGTAGCTACTTAACCAGGTGCAGGAAGCGCAGGTAGAAAGGGGTAGGGCTTTCATTGCTTTTGGGCTGGTACTTGCCGCCGATAATGGGCACGTACATCACCCGGCGGCGCGATTCGGGGCCTACAAGCGGCGACTGCGCCACGCGGTGCCACATGCGGCCATCGTGCACAGTGAGGTCGCCGGGTTCGGTTTCAACGGCTATCTCGTTGGGGTCGTAGTACACGTCCTTGTAGTACTTCTTGCGAAACAGCATCTTACCCAGGCTCTGGCGATGCGTGCCCGGAATAATGCGCAGGCCGCCGTTGGTGGCTTTGGTGCCATCGAGGTGCAGGCCCACGTTGAGCATGGGCCGGATGCGCTTGCCGTAAAAAACATCGCGCAGCGAGTCGGTGTGCCAGCCCATTTGGCTGAACTCGGAGCCTTCGACGTTTACGTAGTGGTTAACCACCAGACCATCGCGCTCGTTTTCGCCCACGCGGCCATCCGATGATTCCAGCAGCGGAAACAGTGCCTCAAAGCGGGGGTCTTGCAGCAGCTCATGCAGCACCGGGCTGTGCTGCGAGGCAAAGGCAAAGCGCTGCACAATGGGCGAGCCATCCACATCCTTGCCATACTTAATAGGTACCCCGTTTACTTTGTCGACGTTATGCGCCAGCCAGGCAGCCTGGATATCCTGCGTAGCTTTCAGATACGCCTGCACCTGCTCGGGCGAAGCGAATGGCCGGAAATGCAAAAACCCATACTTCGAGAAAAAGGCCCGTTGCTCGGCCGTTAGCTCCTGGCCAAGCGTAAAGCGCGGATAGTCAGATAAAGATGCCATAGAAAAAAAGCTGGCGGAAATAACTCCCGACTCGCCCTGGGATTTAAATGAAAGGGCAAAGATACGGTAACAGGTAGTGGGCTGAAATGAACAGACATATTCTAACTGCCGGGCATGCGGCCAATAACCACGCCGCCCGCACCGAAGTTTGGGCCTGAAGCCGGTTTTTAGTGGTCGCTGCCTATCTTTTGGCACCTTATTGCGTTGCGGTCGCTGTCAGTACGTACTACCGGCGCAATTGACTGGCTTTTCCGGCTCCGGCGCTTTATCATTCTCTTTCCGCCTTATTTCCCCACCCTGCTTATGATTTTCACGCCCAGCCCCATGCTTCTGAAACTGCTTTATAACCGGGGCAGCCTGCACAACCTGCCCGAGGGCCAGGGGTAGCGTTTAGTATCAAAAATCGCCTCGATACGGTGCGGCTGACGGGCCTGAAGCAAGTGAAAATTGGGGAAGTGGTAGTGCTGGCTACCCATATTCAACTCGACCTGGGCAACGGAGACCTGCGAGCCGGTACCGCGCTTGATGCTGACAAGCAGGCAATTGAGCTGCCGGTGGGGCGCACTATCACGTTTTTGCTCGACACGCCCGCCCTACCCGAGGGTATGCACCAGCTCCGGGCGCAATTCAGTACCGATGTCTTGGGGGAACTGAGTGTGGAGGTCGAAGATGCCATTGTGAGCCACGATGGGCGGGTCCGCATTCCGCGCTCGGAAGATGACGACTACGCCGAAGCGGCCATTACGGCCCGGCAGCACTTTGCCGAGCAGTTTACGCAGCAGCAGTTTCACCACTTAAAAAACTATTCTTTCGACCCGCAGCAGCTCAAGGGTAATTGTGAGCACTTTGTAGGAGTGGCGCAGGTGCCAATTGGACTAGCTGGTCCGCTCCATCTAAATGGCGAGCACGCCCAGGGTGAGTTTCTTATCCCGATGGCAACCACTGAAGGTACTTTGGTGGCCAGCTACAACCGCGGTATGCAGGTGCTCAACCTGTGCGGCGGCGTCAAATGCACCGTTATCGGCGATGCCATGCAGCGAGCCCCGGTATTTGTGTTCGATGATGCGCGCGGGGCCCGTGACTTCGGCCGCTGGGTGGCCGAAAGCCTGGAGCAGATTCGGCCCCAGGCCGAAAGTACCTCCACCGTTGCAAAATTGCAGTATATTGATACTTATTTAAGTAATAAGTTTGCGTATCTGCGCTTCAATTTCTCGACTGGCGACGCGGCCGGGCAGAACATGGTGGGCCGGGCCACGTTTGCGGCCTGCTCCTGGATTCTGGAGCAGTACAAGGGTGCGCCGATTCGAAACTTTTACCTCGAATCTAACTTTGCTACCGACAAGAAAGCCAGTCAGATAAACATTATGCGCACGCGGGGCAAGCGCGTGGTAGCCGAGGCAGTTATCAAGCGCGAGGTGTTGCAGCAGCGCATGCGCGTGACGCCCGAGCAGCTGGCCTACCACGGCCAGGTAAGCAACGTAGGCGCGTTCTTATCGGGGGCCAACAACAACGGGGCGCACTCAGCCAATGGCATCACGGCGTTGTTTATCGCCACGGGCCAGGATGTAGCGAACGTGAGCGAGTCGTCGGCCGGGGTGTTATACTCGGAGGTGACGAAGGAGGGCGATTTATACATAAATATCACTATTCCGTCGCTTATTGTAGCTACTCACGGGGGCGGCACCGGCCTGGCTACCCAAAACGAATGCCTGCGCATGCTGGGCTGCGTGGGCCGGGGCACGGTGTACAAGTTTGCTGAGATAGTGGCGGGGTAGTGCTGGCCGGCGAGCTGAGCCTGGGAGCGGCCATATCGAGCAGCGACTGGGTCAGCAGCCACGAGCAATATGGGCGTAATCGCTAGCAGCAATGGCGAATAGGCGCGCTTATATTTGGTGGCTCTATTCCCAACCCCTTGTGCGCCCGATGAAAACACCCCTACTTACTTTACTGGTTTTCGGCCTGTCGCTGGCGGCCCGGGCACAGGCCGGCCGCGCCGCTGACCCCGGCCGTGCCCTCTACCGCGAGGCCAATACCCCGGCAGCCGTCCATCACCTGCGCGCCGAAACCAGCCTGCACGAAAGCGAATACCTGAACAAGGGTGCGTACGAAGTCGGCTACCTGCGCCTGCTCGACGGTCGGCGCGTGCTGCTGCCCGGCCTGCGCTACCACGTAGGCCAGCGCGTAGTGCAGGTGCAGGATTCGATGCAGGTCGACAGTACGCACTACTGGCCGCTGGCCGCCGTGCGGGGCTTCGACCTGGGAGCCGAAGACGAAGCGCCTCTTTCGGCGGGGCAGGGTGCCTTGGTGCCGGCCGTGCGCCGCTACCGCGCCCGCCTGGTGCAGGAAGGCAAGCTCGGCACCCGCCGCGAAGCGGTAGAAGTACTCACGTCTATCGACTCCGGGCCTCTGCTGCTGGCCTGGCTGCCAACGGTAGCTGAAGGGAGCCTGAGCCAGGTGCTGGTGGCCGGCATCGGCACGCCCGTGACCGAGGTGCTGCGCCCGCTCGAGCTTACGCAGCCGGCCGTGCTCCACCTCTGTAGCAGCCGTGCCGATGAAGTGCGCTCGTTTGCCGCTAGTCGGCACCTGCGCTACGACCAGCCGACCGAGGTAGCCAAAATGCTGGATTACTACAACCGGATAGCTGTAGCAAAATAACGCCTAGCTGCCGTTACTTACCCTGCAACGCCAGCATTGCCGTGCTATCCTGTACTACGTGCAGGGCCTGCTGCAGCTCCAAGTCATTGTCGAGCAGGATGGTGCGGGCGGCTTCGACACCATAGGCGCTGCGCGCAATGCTGGCCTTGAGGCAGGTACGCAGAGCGGGGGCGCAGCGCCGCATAGCGCTTGGGTCGGGTCGCATGCCCGCCAGGGCTGCCTGCCGCGCAAGGGCATCCAGCTCGGTATCGGTGATGCGAAACACCGCCTGGTACTGGGCAAAGCGCAGGCCTGCCAGCTCAGCCTTATGCTGCTGGTAAAAAGTGAGCGCGTACGCCCGCAGCACCCCCAGGTTTTGGAGGCGGGTGTAGTAGGCTGAGTGCAGCAACGTATCGCGGGCCACGAATATATCGGGCATGATGCCTCCGCCCCGTACACAACCCGGCCGTGGTCGGTACGGAAGCGCTGCTCGGTAGCAAAGTGTACGCTATCGGCCGAGCTCAGCTCGCCGTGCTGCTGGCGCTCGGTCAGCTCGCGGTTGTAGGTGGCCCGGTCGGGGCCGTAGGGCTTCTGAATGCAGCGGCCTACGGGCGTATAGTAGCGGGCCACCGTCAGGCGCAGCTCGCCGCCATCCTGCAGCGGAATGGGCTGCTGCACCAGGCCCTTGCCGAAAGTGCGGCGACCCACCAGCAAGGCGCGGTCGTGGTCTTGCAATGCCCCGGCCAGCACTTCGGCAGCCGAAGCACTGTTTTCGTCTACCAGCACCACCAGGGGGTTTTGCTCCCAGTCGCCGGCTACGTGGGCGTAGGTTTGGGTAGCAAATTGCTCATCCTTACCGGCCGTATACACAATCTTGCGCGAGCCGGCAATAAACTCGTCGGCCAAGCGGGTGGCACGGTCGAGGTAGCCGCCGGGGTTGCCCCGCAAATCCAGTATCAGACGTTGCAGGCCCTGGTGCTGCAAGTCGGCAAGCTGGGCTTTAAACTCTTCGTACGTATTGGTAGCAAATCGATTAACTTTAATATAGCCCGTTTTGCCATCTTCCAGCAGCAGGCCTGGCTCAACCGACACATTCGGCACGCGCCCCCGGTTGAAGCGAAAGCTCTGCGCCTGCGCCTGGTGCGGCCTGGCCACCAGCAGGTTGAGGCTGCTGCCGCGGGGGCCACGCAAGAGCTGCATCAGCTGATTGGTGCTCAGATGGGCGCCGGCCACCGGCGCAGCGCCCACACGCAAAAGCTGGTCGCCGGGAAGGAGCCCGGCCGCCTCGGCCGGGCCACCGGGCAGGGTGGAGACAACGGTGGCCGTATCCCGGAAAAAGTTAAAATCGACTCCGGCCCCGTCGAAGCTGCTTTGCAGAAAAGCGTCGACCTGCTCGCGGTCTTTGGCCGGGATATACACCGAGTGCGGGTCGAGCTTGCCCAGCAGCTGAGCTACGGCATAGTTGGTCAGCCCGTCGGCGTCGACCGAATCGACGTAATCGCGGTCGATGTAGCTCAGAATCTCCTTGTAGCGCAGGTAGCCGCGCGCGGTGGCATCGGGGTTTTCGGTGTGAGGGCGAAACGGATTGGTACCCAGAATGATACCCAGGCCCAGCGTAAGCACCGGCAACAGCTTCAGGTAATGCCGAGCCCGGCCGCGGCGGGCCGGTGCCGGGGCAGCAGAAGAAACAGCGCCGGGCGATGGCAGCGGGGCAGGCATAAGCGAATCCGCAGAGCGTAGAATTTTAAGTCAGCCCGAACAAAAGCCAACCAGTAACTCAAATTTACCGCTCGCTTAGCACAACTATTTCATAACCACGGCCAATAGGCGCATATTCAGGATAAGCCCACACATTTTCTGGTTAAAAGTCAATTTTGTGACCTTAAGAAGTGGTCGGGGAGGCTTGGTGGGTAAGCCGTTGCGGCGGCAACGGAGCTGGCCCGGCCCTGGGCAGATACCGTATCTTTGTGATTTAAGGCGCTTGCTTATGTCATCTTCCCTTCCTGGTCGTATCCTGGCCATAGATTATGGCAATAAGCGGGTGGGCCTGGCTATTACCGACCCGCTTCAACTTATTGCTTCCCCGCTGGATACCATACATAGCCAGGACCTGGTAAAATTTGTGCTTGACTACCACCAGCGGGAGCCGCTGGCGGCCGTAGTGGTAGGAATGCCGCGTACGCTGCTCAACGAGCCCACCGATTCTACCAGTGCGGTGGTGGGCCTTTTGCGCCGCTTGCGCCGCGAGCTGCCCGCTGTGCCCGTGCACGAAATCGACGAGCGCTTTACTTCGCGCCTGGCCAAGCAAGCCATGCTGGCCGGCGGCCTGGGCCGCAAAGCCCGCCAGGATAAAGCCACGGTCGATAAAGTGAGCGCCGCGCTTATTCTTCAGTCATTTTTAGAGTCCCCCTTCGCTAATGATTCTCCCGATTGTCGCCATTGGTGACCCCGTATTAAAAACGCTTGCCAAAGCTATTCCGGCCGAACTGCCTGCCACTGAGCTGAGCCAGCTGGTGCAGGATATGTTCGAAACTATGTACTCGGCCCACGGGGTAGGCCTGGCCGCTCCGCAGATTGGCCGCAGCGTGCGGCTGTTTGTGATGGACTCGGGCCCCATGCTGGAAGTGGACGAAGAAGACGAAGACGAGCCGGTAGAGGTAGCTAATGCCGATGAAATCCACGAAACGCCCATTAAGCGGGCCTTTATCAACCCCCGTATGGTGAGCGAAACCGGCGAAGAGTGGGGCTTTGAGGAAGGCTGCCTGAGTATTCCGGGCGTGCGCGAGCTAGTATATAGAAACCCTAATATTATACTTCGCTACGAGGACGAAAACCGCCAGCCCCACGAAGAAGCCTTTAGCGGCATGGCGGCCCGGATTATTCAGCACGAATACGACCACCTGGAGGGCGTGCTGTTTACCGACAAGCTTTCGGCTTTTAAGAAACAGCTGCTCAAGGGCCGGCTGGCGCGCATCAGCAAGGGCGACGTGAAGCACGACTACCGCATGAAGTTTGCGACTACCGGGCGGCGCTAAGGCGCCTTGCTCCCTGGCTGAAGCCGGCATATCAGAAGATATGCCGGCTTTTTTGTTACTTGCTGCTTCAGCTATAGCAGTATTGGCTTGTTAGCTATTCAATTAATTTATAGTAAACTGATAGACAACACAAAGCTAATGTTTAATCTGCTCAGTAAATGCTATCATAATGGTCAGTGAATAGGCGAGGCATGCAAAATCTGAATAAGTACACGCCGCGCTGGCAATGGGTAGTCGTGTTGCTGCTGGCGCTGCTGCCCCGCCGGCCCAGGCCTGGGGCTTCTTTGGCCATCGGCTGCTCAACCGACTGGCCGTATATACCCTGCCGCCCGAGATGCTGCCCTTCTTCAAGGCCAATATCGACTACTTGACCGTGAACGCCACGCGACCCGATTCGCGCCGTACCGTAGTGCCAACGGAAGCGCCGCGCCACTTTCTGGATGTTGATGCCTACGGCGACAGTGCCCTCACGCGCCACGGCCTGCCCCGTGCCTATGCCGACGCCGTGGCCCTGGCCGGTAGTGAAGACTCGCTGCTGCACCACGGCATTGTGCCCTGGCAGGTGGCCATGATGAAAAGTCAGCTCACGGCTGCCTTCCGCGACCAGGACACGGATAAAATTCTGCGCCTGGCAGCCGATATGGGCCACTACGTGGCCGATGCCTGCGTGCCGCTGCATACTACCCGCAACTACAACGGCCAGCTTACCAGCCAGCGGGGAATCCATGCGCTCTGGGAGTCGCGCCTGCCCGAGCTGCAAGCCGCCGAGTACAACCTGCTCACCGGTCCGGCTCCGTACCTGGAACAGCCTACCGAAGCCGCGTGGGCGGCCGTAGCGCGGGCCCACGCGGCTGTCGACTCCGTATTCAGCATGGAACGGGCGGTGTCCAGGGAATTGCCGGAGGACCGAAAATATGGTTACGAGCAGCGTGGCAACCAAACCATCCGCACGTACTCGCGCGAGTTTAGCCGGGCCTATCATCGTCGGCTTAATGGTCAGGTAGAGCGGCAGCTGCGCTACGCGGCGCGGCTCATCGGAGCCTTCTGGTACACCTGCTGGGTTGATGCCGGCCAGCCCGACCTAACTGAGCTGGAGCAGCAGCCCTCGGTAGCCGAGCAGCTACAGGTAGCCCAGGAAGCTAAGCAGGCGGCTGCGGCTCCGCAGGTGACTGTGCCGGGCCACGACGAATAAAAGGTGAGCGTTGGAAAGCATACAAAAAAAGGGCTGACCTACAAAGGTCAGCCCTTTTGAGATATAGTAAATTTCAGGTTTAAACCTCCGGGTTGGCGCTGGCCAGCACGTCGTAGGCCATGTTTTCGGCCGGGGTCATGTTGTTGGGCAAGCGGATATCGTCGGCATCGTGCACGCGTAGGGTGAGCAGGCCGGCCAGTATCATCGATATGCCGCCGATGATGAGCGTATAAATGGGCTGGTCATGAAACACGTACTTCGTGAGCGGGCCCAGGATAAGACCCGCCGCACCTTGGGGCAGCACCACAAAAAAGTTGAACACACCCATATAATACCCCATTTTGCTCGAAGGCAAGGCCCCGGCCAGCATGGCGTAGGGCACGGACAGGATACTCGCCCAGGCAATGCCCACACCCACCATCGAGACAAGAATATAGTGGTAGTCGTGAATAAAGTAAATAGAAATCAGCCCCAGGCCGCCCAGCACCAAGGCCAGCATGTGGGTGAAGCGGCGGCTCGTAGCCCGAGCCACCAGCGGCAGGAGCAGGGCCATCACGGCCGATAAGCCATTATACACCGAGAAGCAAACGCCCACCCAGTCGCCGCCCTTATTATAGTCGGCAGAGGTAGGGTTGGTGGTGTGAAAAATGTGGCTGGTAACGGCCTGCGTAGTGTAAATCCACATGGCAAACAGCGCAAACCACGAAAAGAACTGCACCACGGCCAATTGGCGCATGGTACGCGGCATCTCAAAAATGCCGGCAAACGACTCGCGAAAGCCGTGGGCGAGACCGGCGGTACGAGCTTTTTCGGCTTCAAACTCGGCCAGGTTTTCGGGCGGATACTCACGGGTGCGCAACACCGTCCAGAGCACAGCCAGGAAGAAAACGATGCCCCCCGCCGTAAAGGAATAGCGCACGGAGGCCGGAATGTGGCCCGCCGTGGCCGTGTTGGAAATGTGAAACCAGTTGGTAAGCATCCAGGGCAGCGACGACGCTACCACGGCCCCTATGCCAATAAAAAAGGTTTGGGCCCCGAAGCCCGTGGTGCGCTGCGAGGAGGGCAGCAGGTCGCCGACCAGTGCCCGGAAAGGCTCCATACTGATGTTGATGCTCGAATCCATTATCCAGAGCATACCGGCGGCCATCCACAGGGCCGTCACGTTGGGCATTATCAGTAGGGAAAGCGAAGCCAGGATGGCTCCTACCAGAAAGTAAGGCCGGCGCCGGCCCCAGCGTGGGCTCCAGGTGCGGTCGGAGAGATAGCCGATGATGGGCTGCACCAGCAGGCCCGTAGCGGGCGCAGCCAGCCACAAAAAGGCTATCTCGTCGGTTTTGGCCCCCATCGTTTCGAAGATGCGGCTTACATTGGCGTTCTGCAAGGCAAAGCCAAACTGGATACCCAGAAAGCCGAAGCTCATGTTCCAGATTTGCCAGAAGCTGAGGCGGGGCTTTACGCGCAGCGAGGCGGGCGAGGCGACCACGGTAGATGCAGCCATGAGAGCAGAAGGAGCGAAAGGGTGGGAAAACGAGTAAGGAAAGTTACGTTACCACGACTGGTAAAAGCGCACGTGGCCAGCGGTTAGCGCGGCTTTATTTCCAGCACCGTGGCGCTGAGCGGTTCCAGGGTCAGGTTGAGGCTGTTGCGGGCTTCCCCACCATTCAATAAGTCTTGGTAAGCATAAGTGCGCTGCGGGTCGAGGCCGATGGCTTGCAGCACATTATCCGGAATAAGCACGGTGGGGTGGTAGGTTTTGGTGTCGCTGAAATTGACGACAACCAGCACCTGCTGGCCTTTGCTGTAGCGCAAAAAGGTGTAGAGCTTGCGCTGGTCGTACTCCTTGCCGAGGTTGTTGGCATCCTGCAGCTCGTAAAACCGGCCTTTGCGGATGGCCTCGCTGCTGCCCGCTAGCGAAAGCAGGCGGGCGTAGAAATCACGCAGCTGCTTTTGCTCGGGGCTGAGCTTGCCGCCGTCAAATTTGCCGTGGTTCATCCACTTCTGGTGCTCGGGCACACTCCAGTAGTCGAAGATGGTGGTGCGGCCATCGCCCGTATTAAAGCCCGCCGCGCCGGCGGCTG
Source organism: Hymenobacter sp. BRD67 (assembly GCF_013256425.1). Lineage (GTDB taxonomy): Bacteria > Bacteroidota > Bacteroidia > Cytophagales > Hymenobacteraceae > Hymenobacter. Next base: position 3,392,505 of record NZ_CP053904.1, on the reverse strand, counting down.
GCTCGCCTACTTCCTGGCCCATGTAGAGCATGACGGGGCCGCTGGCCAGCGTGGCCGCCAGCGTCATGGCCGGAATAGCGCGGCGCGGGTTGGTCGCAAACTCTTTGGAGGCAATGCGCTGCTCGTCGTGGTTTTCCAGAAAGCGCAGCATGTGCGAGCTAAAGCCGTTGCTTTCCTCTTTCCAGACGTGGGTAATGTCGTCGGTGGTGCCTTCCTGGCGCATCAGGCGGCGCAGGCCATCGTAGAGGCCCACTTTATCATACAAAAAGTCGAAGTGGCCTTTGGTAAGATAGGTGTTGTATTCCTTAGGATTATAGGCTTCGCCGATGAAGATGATACCGGGCTTTACCTTCTTGACTTCAGGAATAACGTAGGCCCAGAACTCGACGGGTACCATCTCGGCTACGTCACACCGAAAGCCATCTACATCTTTCTGAGCCCAATACACCAGAATATCACGCATCTTCTTCCACGTATCGGGCACCGGGTCGAAGTGCGTGGCGCGGCCATTCTGGTAATCGACGCCGTAGTTGAGCTTCACCGTTTCGAACCAGTCGTCGAGCTTGGGTGCGGCCGAAAACACGTCGTTGCCGGTTGCCTTGGCCGGAAACTCAGTGTATTTGCCATCCTCGCCCGGCCCTTTGAGCGCGCCGAGCGGATTGTAGCCGGCCGGCACCACAAAGTGCTGGCCGGGCAGGTAATAGAAATTGTTGTTGGGAGCGAAGGACTTGGTCTTATCATCCTGCGCGCCGAGGTCAACCACGCCCGCGGGTTTCGCATCAGAATGATAGGAGCGGGCTACGTGGTTGGGAATGAAGTCGATAATAACCTTAAGCCCGTGGGCATGAGTGCGCTTTACCAAGGCTTCAAACTCTTCCAGCCGGTTTTTAGGATTCACGGCCAGGTCGGGGTCCACGTCGTAATAATCCTTCACGGCGTAGGGCGAGCCGGCGCGGCCTTTCACCACGTCGGCATCGTCGGCGGGCAGGCCGGCTACGGGGTAGCTCGTCATGGTGGCGTGCTCCAGCACGCCGGTGTACCACATATGTGATACGCCCAGCTCCTTTATCTTGGTCAGTGCCAGGTCGTTGATATCGCTAAACTTGCCGCAGCCATTTTCCAGAATAGTGCCGTAGGGCTTATTCAGCGCCACTTTGTTGCCAAACAGGCGCGGCAGCAGCTGGTAGATAACGAGCTTGTTATCCTGGGGCACTTCGGAAGTCGTATTCGGGTCGTTAGCCAGAACTGGAGGGGGGTATCGGCCACGGGTAAAGAGGGCGGGGTAAAGGCGGATAATGCCAGCAAACTGGCCGCCAGCGTCAGATTCTTCATAGGCGGCCGTAAGTTAGGGCTCAGATGGCAGGGTTTAATCAGCACGATGGCGTTGAAGCTGCTCAGGGAGTCGCCCGGCGAGCATACAAGCTCATGCAAACTTCCTGAGCAGCTTCACTTTCAGCTCGTGCTACTTCCGCAGCTCTACCACCCAGGCCGTGTGCGCCGGGAGGTGCAGGGTCTTTAAATCGGTGATAGCCGCGCCGCTTACCACTTCTACGCCCGACGAGAAGCCGTCGGTACGCTCGGCGTAGCGCGTACCATCTACCTTCTTTTCCTCTTTGGTATTGTTAGCGATAATCATCACGCACTCACCGCCTTCGTTGTAGCGGAAGTAGGTGTACACGCCATCCTGCGGAATAAACTGCATGAGCTTGCCGCTGCTCAGTACCGGGTGGGCCTTGCGATAGTTGGCCAGCTTGCTCACGTAATCAAACGCCTCACCGGTCTGCCCCGGCCGCGCTACGAAATAGTTAGTTTTGTCGCCGGCCCAGCCGCCGGCAAAATCTTCCCGCACCTTGCCGTCGGGATTCGAAAAATTCTTCATCAGCACTTCGGTGCCGTAGTAGAGCTGCGGCACGCCGCGCAGGGTCAGCAGCCAGGCAATGCCCATCTTATACTTGTTGAAATCTTCGCCGATAACCGAGTAGAAGCGGCTCATGTCGTGGTTGTCCAGGAAAGGCACGTTGCGGGTAGCATCCGTGTACAGCCAGTCGCCCTGAATGGCGTGGTAGAGCTTGCTCAAGTCGCCGTTATCGCCTTTCAGCGCATCGCCCACGGCAAAGCAAATCTGGAAGTCGAGCACGCCGGGCAGGTTCGACTTAAACCCATTCACGGGCGGCAGAATATTCTGGGCGAAGAAGGCTTGCTCGGCCTCAGTACCTTCCCAGGCTTCGCCAAACATAGATAATTTTGGATATTCATCGGCCATCGCCTTGCCCCAATCCATCAGGAACTTAGGCTCCGAATAGGGATAGGTATCAATGCGATAGCCATCGAGGCCGGTACTTTCTACCCACCACAAAAAATTCTGAATCAGGTAAGTAGCTACCAGCGGGTTGCTCTGGTTCACATCGGGCATGGTGGTGTCAAACCAGCCATCGTTTTCCAGCTTGCGGTCGAGCTTCGAGCCGTGCGGGTCGTTGAGCACGAAGGCGTTGTAGTTGCTGCGCGTGAAGGTGGGGAAGGCGTGAAACCAGTCGGCCGCCGGCTTGTCCAGAAACAAATGGTGGTAGCTGCCCCAGTGGTTGAGCACAATATCCTGCACTACTTTGAGGCCCTGGCTATGCGCATTTTTTACAAATTGCACGTACTCGGCGTTAGTACCGTAGCGCGGGTCAATCTTGTAGCAGTCCGTGACGGCGTAGCCGTGGTAGCTGGCCTTGGGCATATCGTTTTCGATAACCGGCGTAGGCCAGATAGCCGTGGCGCCCAGCTGCTTGATGTAGGCAAAGTGGTCCTCAATGCCCTTGAGGTCGCCGCCGTGCCGGGCATACATCGAGTCGCGGGCAATGTGATTTACGCGGGTGCCTTTTACCACGTCGTTCTTCGGGTCGCCGTTGGCAAAGCGGTCGGGCATCAGCATATAGATGAAGTCGGCCTGCGTGAGGCCCTGGGTGCGGGCCGGGTCCTGGTTGCGGGGCCGCAGCTCGTAGCTGTAGGTGAGGCTTTTAGCGCCTTTAAACTGAAGCTTAAGCTTGCCGGGCTGTGCCTGTGGGCTAATGCTAAGGTTGACAATAAGGTAGTTGGGGCTTTCGAGCTTCTGCGAGCCATTGAGCGTAACGCCGGGGTAGGTAGCAAGGCTAACCTGGCTGCCGGCAATGCCGGGCGCGTTTACCAGCAACTGCAGCTGCGGGTTTTTCATGCCCACAAACCAATAGGTGGGGTCGATGCGAACCTGCGCGGCAACGCGGGCCGTGGCCCAGGCCGGCGAAGCCCCAGCAACAGGACGGCCGCTACCGCAGCCAGGAGAAAGCGAAAAATGCGCATAAGCCAGATAATGAGAAAGTAAGGTGGGAAAAAGCAGGGTGAAATCAGGTGCAGTCAACTGGCCGGAAGTCCGGAAAGTCCGGCGTTCAGGCCCCGCAAACCATTGCGGAAGTGGCTGGCCAAACCCACAGGCAAAATACACCGACTTGCGCCGCGCGCCCGCTAGCTTTGGGTTGTGGGTCGTTCATTTGCTGCGCCAAACCCTCTTAGTAACAACTCGCTACCAATTTTTTTTCGATGACTTTTCAATTTAAAGCCCCCACTCCGGCCGCTAAATACAAGACGCCGGCGGCTTACTTCTCCATGGAGTTTGCCCTCGACCAGAGCCTGAAAATCTATTCCGGCGGGTTGGGCTTTCTGGCGGGCTCGCACATGCGCTCGGCCTACGAGCTCAAGCAGAACCTCGTCGGCATCGGCATTCTGTGGACGTACGGCTACTACGACCAGGAGCGTAACCCTGACCAGAGCATGAAAGCCGAGTTTCTGCACAAGCACTATTCGTTTCTGCAGGATACTGGGCTGGTTTTCCCCATCATCATCCACGATGCTGAGGTACACGTGAAAGCACTGTACCTGGCGCCCGACACATTTGGCACCGCGCCGATATTTTTCCTGACAACCGACATTCCGGAAAACGATTACCTCTCGCGTACTATCTCGCACCACCTCTACGACCCGGACACCGCCGCGCGGGTAGCGCAAAGCATGCTGCTGGGCATTGGCGGCGGCAAGCTGCTCGATGTGCTGGGCAGGCAGACCGATATCTACCACCTCAACGAAGGCCATGGCCTGCCGTTGGCGTTTTACCTCTATCAAAAGTACGGCCACGACCTGGCCGAAGTACAAAAGCGACTGGTATTTACGACCCACACGCCCGAGCTTGCCGGCAACGAGGAGCACCCCATGAAGCTGCTCCAGGATATGAGCTTTTTTGCGGGCGTGCCCGCCGAGGAAGTGCGCCAGGTGGCGCGGGTCGAAAATGACACGCTCAACTACACGCTTACTGCGCTTCGCTTCGCCCGTAAAGCCAACGCCGTGAGCAAAGTACACGGCACGGTAGCCAACGAAATGTGGGGCCACTACGCGGGTATCTGCCCCATTATCTCCATCACCAATGCTCAGAATGGCACCTACTGGCGCGACCCGCAGCTGGCGGCCGCCCACAAAGCCAAAAACGACGATGCCCTGCTGGCTCGCAAGAAGGAGCTGAAAAAGGCGCTGTTCTGCACGGTAGCCGACCAGACGGGCACCCTGCTCGACCCGAATGTGCTGACCATTGTGTGGGCCCGCCGCTTCGCGGCCTACAAGCGGGCCGACCTCATCCTGCGTGATTTTGAGCGCTTTGTAAAGCTGGTGACCAACGACGAGCGCCCGGTACAGGTAATCTGGGCCGGCAAGCCGTATCCGAAAGATTATGGTGCAATTAATATATTCAACGACATCATCCGTAAGACCAAGGACCTGAAGCGCTGTGCCGTGCTCACGGGCTATGAGCTGAGCTTATCGGCCGAGCTGAAAAAGGGCTCCGACCTGTGGCTGAATACCCGCGCTACCCACGCGAGGCCAGCGGCACCAGCGGCATGACGGCCGCCATGAACGCCTGCGTTAGCGTGAGCATCGCCGATGGCTGGATTCCGGAGTTTGCCAAAGATGGTGAAAACTGCTTTCTCATCGAGCACACCGACGTGAGCCTGCCCGATGCGCAGAAGGATGATATTGAGGCCGCCACGCTCCTGAGCGTGCTTGAAAACACGGTGGTGCCGATGTACTACGACCAGCCTAAGCAATTCCTGAAAGTGGTGAAGGCCGCCATGAAAGATGTGGAGCCGGAATTTGAGAGCACGCGCATGGCCCGTGAGTATTACGAGCAGCTGTACAAGTAAGCACTAAGTGCGCATAAGCTGTTGTGCTGCGCCTGCGAAGCATCTTATCACCCCCGGCAAACGTTAGGAGAAAAAATCCTGACAGCTGCGGACGCGATAAGATGCTTCGCAGGCGCAGCACGACTTTTTTTATGTGTGGCCGCTACACCATTATCTCCCCGGCGCCGGCTTTAGCCAAGCGCTTTAATGCGAAGGAAGCAACCGCTCCGGCGCCCAATTTTAACGCCGCGCCCTCGCAGGCGCTGCCCGTCATCACCAATGCCGCGCCCGGCCAGATTCAGCTCGTGAGCTGGGGCCTGGTACCCGGCTGGAGCCGCGACCCGGCCAGCGGCCCCAAGCCCATCAATGCCCGCGCCGAAACCCTGATGGAGAAGCCCAGCTTCCGGCAGCTGCTGGCCCGTAAGCGCTGCCTGGTGCTGGCTGATAGTTTTTACGAGTGGCAGGCCACGGAGCGCGGCAAAATCCCGCATCGTATTCTGCTGAAAGACGAGCAGCCCTTCGCCTTTGCCGGCCTCTGGGACGAGTGGCTCGACAAAAGCACCGGCGAGCTGCACCCTACTTTTACCATCGTCACGACCGAGCCCAACGAGCTGATGGCCAAGCTGCACAACCGGATGCCGGTTATTCTGCCCGGTCCCAAAGCCGAGCAGGCCTGGCTTTCCGATGGACTGGGCCCATCGCAGCACCAGCAGCTCCTGGTGCCCTACGATGCCAGCTTAATGCGCGAATACGTTATTACGAGCCGCGTAAACTCGCCAGCACACAACGATGCCGAGGTGCTAGTAGCGGCGTAGCAACTGCTACAGTGCCGGCTTTACCTCAAACGTGAAGCTGGTACTGCCCGCCTGCCCGTCATTGCTCAGGCCCTGGGCTACTACCAGGTAGCGCCCTGCCTGGTCGGAAGTATAAAAAGTGAGTGTCTGGCCGCCGCCAGCTGTTAGCTTAACCTCGGGGTTCCAGTATAGCAGGTTGCGCAGGTCGGGTAGTGTTGTGCTTTGCTGAGCCGCAGTTTCGTAGCGGGGCGCGAAAAACTCCCGGTGTCCCTGTATGCCTTCATACTCTTCCAGCAAAGCGCGTGGGTCGAGCGCAAAGCCTGCCAGGTCGCCCTTATACGTGGCAAAGCTTACAACGCCCTCGTACGTTTCGGGGCCGTAAAAGTAGCGCTTGGTCATAACGGCAATCTTGCGAATCCGCAACGGGTCGAATGCCATGAGCTTGTTGAGGTTGAACTGGGGCACACCATCGAGCAGCACCAGCGGGTCTTCATGAAACATCATCTGGCGAGCCTTATCGGCTACCAGAAAATGAAAGCCGTCTTTGTGCATGCGTACCCTCACCCCCATGATGTACTCGCGCATCACTTCCTCCAGTACCTTAAAGCGGGTGTAATCGTCGAGGCGATACTGCTCGCTGGGACGCCCATAAAAATCGGTCGTATCGCGGGCCGGTACCTCGTAGCGGGCGAGCTTACCAAAGTAAGCATTTTGCAGCTGGGTTTGCAGGTGCCGCTGCGTAAGCGCCGGCTCCAGACGCGGCGAAAGTGCCAGGGCTCCCGGTAGCGTGGCTGCGTAGCGCTCAGAGTAGGGCGACAGCAGCTCGAGCCGGTAAGTGCTGTCGCGCCGGTAGTTGGTTTGAAGAACTACCTGGTGGTGACCGTAAAAATCCTTTAGCTCAAATTGCACCAACCCATCGGGGCGGCTTTTAGAGGTGTAAAAGCGGGCATTGTGGCTCGGGCAGGCCAGATAAGTCATAATTCCTGGTGCCGGTGCCCCGGCGGCTGTAAGTACGCGGCCCTGGACCAACGGGCCGTTTATCTCTGGCACATACGAGAGGGCAGGCGCATGAGCTGCCAGTACATCACCCCAGCGAAAGCGGCTCCAGCCATGCGTAAGCATGAGGTTATCGGCAGCCTCCCGGCCCACCCGGCTGGAGTCGCGCAGGTAGTAGCCAGGGTTCTCCACCCTGCCTTTCAGGTCGGAAGTGAGGGTAAGAAAGCTGCTGATATCGGCCGGATTTGCCCCGGCGGCCAGTGAGTCGAGCTGGTAGACGGCCACCGACACATTGGCAGCTGTAGCGTCTGATAGCGTCAGGTTCAGGCTAACTTTTTCCTGCGGCCCATACTGCACTTTGTCGGAGCTGGCCGCTAGGGCCAGTGGCTGCCCAGGTCGTTGAAAGTAAAGCCGTTCGGCTACTGGCTCACGGCGGCTATTAAAAACGGTAAAGTGGGAAATGCCATCTAACAAATCCTGCTTGTTCAGCAAAAAGCGCGTATTGCCGGTTGCATCAGGGGTAGCGGCTTGCGCTGCTGCTACGTGCTGCCCTGAGTGGGCCACCAGCAGCAGCCGTGAAGCAGCTGGCCCGGCTTCCCGAGTAGCTACGGTGAGGCGTAGCTGCGCAGGGCCAGACTCTTCGAGGTGCAACACGTAGCCGTGGGCCGCCGCCACTGGTAGCCGGGCTGTAATCACGGTGCCGTTTGCTAGCCTGACTTCGGCCAGGTAAGCTACATCGGCATCGGCAGGGGTAAAAGAGAAGCTCCCCAGACCAAACCTGAGTGAGCGGAACGTCGCTACTATTGCTCCCCGGCTGTTGCGCACCAAGCCGGTAGCGTCAAGGCCTTTGCCCGCCTGGTTAGTCAGGCGAAAGGCAACCTTGCTCGTGAGCCCTTGTACGAGACTGCCACCTTCGGGAAAAAATTGGAGGTCGTAGGCGGGCACAGCCGCAACCGGGGCAGCTCCCGAAGCAGCGAATGTATTGATAATGGTAACCGGAGCCTGGAAATAAAACTCGGGGCCAAAATTCTTCATCCAATTGGTGTAGGCCCGCACAGTATAAACCCCCGTGGGCAGCGAGGCCGGTAGCTCAAGCGTGCCTTGCCCGGTGGCGTCGTGCAAAGCGATGCTGGCCTGCACTACTGGCTGCTGCATCTGGTTAAGTATTTCTACATACGCCACTTTGCTCAGGGCAAGTGGTTTGTGGAAGGTGCCATCCACAGCATAGAGCTTGAGCCACATCGTTTCGCGGGCAGTGTACACGGGCCGGTCGAGGTGCACATACAGCTTCTCCACCAGCACCTGCTGGCCGTAGCGCGCCAGCTGCTGGCCAACGATGGCCAGCGAGTCGGCAGACTGAGCCTGGGCCGGGCCAACCAGCCAGCCGCTAGTCAGCAGCAGCCCCAGCAGCCACTGGCGGCAACCAGCCAATGAAGTAGGGTTTCTCATCATTTAGAAGAAAATCAGCTTGATAGGGCTAACTGGTGCAGCCACCGCCTACGGCCAGAAGCTGGGCTTTACATTGGTGCCCCGCGTGCGACAGTCGATGCACTCCAATGTGCTCACTGTATAGTCGTGGCCACTAGGCAGGATGGCCACGGGATAAAGAATATTGCGCCGAAAAACAATAAGCGCGTAGTTGGGGATGGGTGGGTCATCCATATAAGCTGGCTTGTCTTTCGGAATGGTGTCGAGCCGGCAGCCATCATTTACCGCATCGGCATACACGAGCTGCCCTTTGGGCAGTTCGTCTCGGGCAATGAACAGGCGTTGCTCTACTACTGAGTGAGCGGAAACAAATCCAAGTACGGGCTCGCTCGAATCACTGAGCGAGTGCACGTTGCCGGTGAGCTGCGAAGGCAGCGGGTCGTTAATGGTGCCCACGCTCTCGGTGTTTTTGCGCAATATTTCCCAGTAGTCGTACTCCGCCTGCGTTTGGGCATACTGGCGCACCAGGATGCTATAAAGCGATTGGAGGCGCTCGCTGGGAAATGCGAGAAACTGCAGCGGGTAATCACTCACAACATCCTGGCTCAGCGTCGCCGTCGTGTTCTGCTTAATGCTGGTCGACGGCTCGGTATGCCAGCAGTGGTAGATGTCCTCGGTGCGAGGCACCACGTAAGGAGCCGGCGGGTTCGCGTTGGTGTCTTTAAATGTGACCACCGAAAAGTAGGCCGCCGTAAACGCCCAGGTTTCGCTGTAGTCCCAGCGGTAGTAGTGCGTGTTGTTGGCCGGGTCATGGGCGCTCACATACACCTGCAGCCCCTGGTTTTCCAGCTTCCAGTTGACACGGTCAATGGGCGGTGTCGTTTTGGCCTCAATTAGGTCGGAGAGATAGGCGCGGCCTTTTGCCGTTGTAATAGAAAGCTGGTACTTGCGCGTTGGGTCGAGCGTTTGGGTAGGCGAAGAGTAGGTGCCGGCCGGGCTTTCAGTGAGCGGGTAATGCCGGCCCAGGTCATCCTGGATGTAAACAGTAGCTTTCGGCTCAACCGAAACGCTGCCCTTGGCGGCCAGGGCCTGCGTGCGGGTGAGCTTAATAACGGTACTGCCTTGGGTATTGATAAACCCGTCTACTACAAGGTAGGCCTGCGTAGCGGCCGGAGTGTTAATGTTATAAGGCTCTATGCAGCTGCCCAAAGCAAGCAGCCCAGCCAACACCAGATAACGTATGGAAATAAAGCCCATTAGAAGCGGAAGTTGTAGGTTACGGTTGGGATAGGCTGCGCGAAGATGGAGAGCTGGTAGCCGTTAATCTGGCCGTTTTGTGATTGAAAATATACCGAGTACGGATTGTGGCGGCCCGTAAGGTTGTACACTGCCAGCGTCCAGGAGCTGTGCGCCAGCTTATTAACCTTATGGTTGCCCTCGATATTCATAGCCAGGTCCATTCGGTAGTAGTCGGGTACGCGGTAGGCGTTGCGGTCAGAGTAATACACGCGCAGCGAATTGCCCAGGTAGTACTTAGCCAAAGGCAGGGTAATAGGCCGGCCCGTGCTGTAGTTGAGATTCATTGATAAGCTGAAGCGCCGGCTAAAACGGTAGTTGCTGACTAGGGTGGCATCATGGGCTTGTCAAAGTTGCTGGGGTAGTAGCTGCCGCCGTTGATGATATCGGTGCCGGTGTTCACTTGTACCAGCGAGCGGGAATAGGTGTAGCTCAGCCAGCCATTGAGCTTCCCCGTCGACTTACGCACCATAAGCTCAACACCGTAGGCCCGGCCTTCGCCATTTACCACGTCGGTTTCGAGGTGATGGTTGAGTAGCAGGGTAGCCCCGCCCTTGTAGTCCAGAAAATCATGCATTACCTTGTAGTAAGCCTCAACCGACGTTTCGATGGTATTCGACTTGAAATTGCGGTAATAGCCCACCGAAGCCTGGTCACCTACCTGCGGCCGGATGTAGCGGTCGCTCAGCTTCCAGCTGTCGGTAGGTGAAACCACCGTAGTATTAGTGAGCTGATGAATATACTGCCGCATCCGGTTCAAGCTCAGCTTCACCGACGAGTTGGCCGAGGCAGCATATTTTGCCGAAAGCCGGTATTCGGGGCCTTGGTAAGTGGCCAGCACCTTGCCGCTGCCATAGCTGGTAATCCCCGTAATGGTCGACTCGCTGAGCGAAATACCAGGTTGATACTCATTCACATCGCGCGGTCCCAGGGCATTATAGAGCGAATAGCGCAACCCGGCGGCTACCGAAAAGCGCGGCGAGATATCGAAGCGGTCCGATATATAAAGTGCGCTCTCCAGCGCCCGCTCGGTACTTAGTACATCGTTGACTACCAGTGAGCTGCTGCCCAGCGGGCTAAGGCTGCCCGGCGCAATCTGATAAAACAGCGAGCTGCCGCCAAACTCGATGGTGTGCCGCGCATTCGGGAAATAGCTAAAATCGGCCTGCACCCCGCCCTGATTCAGATTGTAAGACAGCTGCGACGCCGTAATGGGGTTGCGCTCGGTGCTCAAGCTGTACTGGTAGCGGCTGAATGTGCCGGTCAGCACACCATAGAGCTTATCGCTGATAACATGCTTCCATTTCAGGCTGCTGGCCAGGTTACTGTAGTTGTACACGGTGTCGGTAGCCAGCCGAAAGCGGTCGCGGCTATAGTAGCCAGTAGCATACAGGCTGTTGCGGTCGCTGAAATCGTAGGCTATGTGAGCGCTCAAATCATAAAAGGAAGCGGCGCTCGAATTCAGGCTCTTGCTTGGGAGTTGTTTTAGCAGCCAGTCGGAATAGGAGGTGCGGCCAGCCACCAGAAAAGACCCTTTGCCCTTTGCCAGCGGCCCTTCCAGGGTGAGGCGGCTGGTGAGCAGCCCGATGCCGCCCGAGGCCTCAATTTTCTTGCGATTACCGTCGCGGGTGGCAATGTCGAGCACCGATGAGAGCCGCCCGCCGTAGCGGGCCGGTACGGTGCTTTTGTACAACTCAACCGATTTCAGCATGTCGGGGTTAAAAGCCGAAAAAAAGCCGAACAGGTGCGAGGGGTTGTAAATGGTCGCGTCGTTAAACAAGACCAGGTTCTGGTCGGTGCCACCGCCGCGCACGCTCATACCGGTATTGCCCTCACCTACCGATTTTACCCCTGGCAGCGTGAGGATAACCCGCAGGATATCGGCCTCGCCAAAAACCGTGGGAACCTGCTTAATGGTCTTGATGTCCAGCTTTTGCACGCCCATTTGCATGCTGGTTACGTTGTGGTCCTTCTCCGCTTCAATCACTACCTCTTTCAGCGGCGTAATATCTTCCTCAACCTCAATGTCGAGCTTGCCGTTGCCGTGCAGGTTCAGCAGTCGCACGGTATTCTTGATGCCCAGCCCCCGCAGGTTCAGGCGCTGGCGGCCCACCGGTAGCGTAAGGGTGTAAGAGCCAAACTGGTCGGTCGAAACTCCAATAGTAGGATTTTCTACATATACGGAGGCGCCCACTACGGGCTCGCCGCTCCTGGCTTCCCGCACCCGGCCCGTGATAGTAGCCTTGCCGTTGCTGGAAGCCTGGTCGAGCCCCAGCTCATACACCTTGCCGGCTACCGCACCAGCCACTACCGGGTGGGCAGCGGGGTTTGTGCCGGCTTGGGTTACCGGTTCCTTCCCGGCTGGCTGAAAAAAATTGTCGGGCAACCGCGTCTCGATGGCTATCCCGGTGGTGATGTACACCCGGTGGTCGGCGGCGATGGCAAACTGCAGGGAGGTAGCACGCAGCGCGTGGCGCAGTACTTCGTCCAGGGGCTGGTCCACCACCTGAAGGGTGATGCGGACACTATCTACATCGGCCGGCTTGTAGTAAAAGCGATAGGGCGTAGTAGCGGCCAGCTGCCGGACAAACTCAGCAAAGGGTAGCTGCCGAAAATCGCCGCTAATGGTGGGTGGCGGACCCTGCTGCCCATAGCCCGCCACCCCGTAGCCCAGCAGTAAGCTCAATAAGATAAAACGGTAAAAAAAAATCATATGGCGCGATAGAGGTAGCTTAAAAAATAAGCGGGCAAACGCATAGGTAGTAAGGGCAGCTTTAGTAAGCCCGCGCTAGCTCGTTGTAGTAGCTCACCAGCTGTACCAGCGACGCTTCCCGGCTTTCAGGGTTGAATTTCAGCGCATTGGCCCTGGCATATTTTTGCAGCTCGGCCTTTTTACTTGCAAACAGGCTCACTAGCTGGCCCAGTTTTGCTACCCGGTAAGTACTGCCCTGGTGCTGGACAAAAAAGCGGGTTTCTTCCACGAATTTCCCGCTGAGGCCCCGGCCCGCCGCCGATTTAGTAATGATTTTGGTGCGACGAACCAGCAGGCGCGCCGGCCCATCCAGCTTCAGGTCGTAGAAGCCGGCGGCCAGGGTTCCGGCCGAGTCGGCCGGGAGCCAGACAAAATGGTAGTTGTCAAAAGCAAAAAACCGGACCTTTTCCCGAATCAGCTGAATAGTTACGCCGCGTACCGAATCAAAGGCTAACACCTGGTCCTGGTTTTGCTCATACTGCAAGGGCACCTGTGTAAAAGAGCGACCATCATAGTCGATAGTGCCCCGATGTAGCTTATCCGATTGCAGAAAGGGCGTGCCTGTGATGTACGAAGGGGCCAGGTTGAGATATTCGCCGCCGTTTAGCAGCCGCGATTCATCTTGGGTAGCCGCAGTATATAGTTCATTGGCCCGCGCAATGCTGGCCGAAACGCCGGAATCATGGCGGACAAGCCCTTGCGCGCCGGCCAACTGGGAAATCAGGAGACAGAATAGAATAAGGAAAGCCTTTCGTGTTGCAAGCATGTATAACTGGTTGAGTGCTAAAAGTAACCTGACGCAACGCAGCATTCGCGGCGGCTTTCTGGAAAGTCTTATCTGGGCACGCCGAAGCGGGTAACGCTGGTGTTGGATAGTTTTTTTGAAATATAACTCCGCAATATATTAACAAAGTCTTCATGCACTGTCGGCTTGGAGCGTGTAGTCGGTAGTGCTGGCAGGCGGGCAATCTTTGCCCCATACTTTGCCGTAGGCCAGCTATGAAAAAACTCTTCTCCCGCCTGCTTTCCCGGCTAGGCCGAAGAGCCACCCGGGCACCCATTACGTTTCGACTTACCTCAATACCGCCCAATACCCCGGCCGGGGCCACGATTTACCTCACGGGCTCGTGTAATGGCTGGACAACCGACGACCCGGCCTTTGCGCTGGCCTTCGACCCGGCCGATGGCAGCTATGCGCTGACCATCCCACCCGGCCGGGGGCTGCTCGAATATAAGTTTACGCGCGGCAGCTGGGCCACCATCGAAACTGATGCCGATAATCGGGCCATGCCTAACCGGCGCTGTCAGTTTGGGCCGCGCTCGCGAGTGGTATCACTCCAGGTGCTCAATTGGGAAGACCAGGGTGGTATCATTCCGCCCCGCCAGCATTCGGCCTCGCCCAATGTGCACATTCTGGCCCCGGCTTTTCCGATGCCGCAGCTGCGGCGTACGCGGCGCGTGTGGGTATATCTGCCGCCCGGCTACGCGGCTGGCACTCGCCGCTACCCGGTGCTGTACCTGCAAGACGGCCAGAATGTGTTTGACCAGTTTACGTCCTTCAGCGGTGAGTGGGGCGTCGATGAAACCCTCGACCGGCTCGCTGCTGCCGGCCACGACCTGGGCGGCTGCCTGGTAGTAGCCGTTGACAACGCAGGGCCGCATCGGCTCGATGAGTATTCGCCCTGGCGCAACCGTCGCGCCCGGCACGGCGGTGAGGGCGAGCAGTACGTCAACTTCCTGGTCCACACCCTCAAGCCCTACATCGACCACCACTACCGCACGCAGCCCGGCTGCGAAACTACCGGCATTGCCGGCTCCAGTATGGGCGGGCTGCTGGCTACCTACGCGGCGCTGCGCTACCCGGCGGTGTTCGGGCGGGTGGGCGTGTTTTCGCCCGCCTACTGGTTTGCCGGGCAGTCGCTGCTGGCTTACGTGGCACAGCACAAGCCCCGGCCCGCTACCCGCTGGTATTTCGTGTGCGGGGCACAGGAAGGTCCTACTATGGTGCCCCTGATGGCCACGCTGCGCGAGGCGCTGCGCGAAGCCGGTGTGCCAGCCGCCAACCTGCGGTTCAACGTGCGGCCCGATGGTCAGCATGCTGAATGGTTCTGGCAGCGCGAGTTTGCCGCGGCTTACGACTGGCTTTTTGCCGAAGGCTTACCTGTGGCAGCGGCCCCGGCTACTTCCCTGGCGTAGTAGGTGCAGAAGTCGGTGAGCGGGCAAATGCTGCACTTCGGCGAGCGGGCTACGCAAATATAGCGTCCGTGCAATATAAGCCAGTGGTGCGATTTCGGGATAATTTCCTGCGGAATGTAGCGCACCAGCGCTTTTTCCACGGCCAGGGGGTAGTCGCCGTTTTGGGCACAAGCCCCAGCCGGTGCGATACCCGGAAAACGTGCGTGTCAACGGCCATCGCCGGCTGGTTGTAAATCACTGACACAACCACATTGGCCGTTTTGCGGCCCACGCCGGGCAGGCGCTGCAGCTCTTCAATGCTGCTGGGTACTTCGCCGCCAAACTCTTCGAGCAGCAGGCGGCCCAGACCGGCCAGGTGCTTGGCCTTGTTGTTGGGGTACGAAATACTGCGGATAAGCGGAAAAATGTCCTCTGCCTTGGCACTGCCCAACTCGGCGGCCGTCGGAAACTGCTCGAGCAGGGCGGGCATTATCTGGTTTACGCGCTTGTCGGTACACTGCGCGCTCAACACTACCGCCACAATCAGCTCGTAAGGGTTACGGTACGCCAGCTCGGTTTTGGGCTCCGGAAAGTTACTGGTGAAATAGTCGAGAAAGCGGCGAAACCGTTCGGGGCGAGTCATTGCGGGAATGGCCCAGAAAGGGGCTGAGCTATCGACAAAATTACCCTACTAAAAGAGAACGTCATGCTTCGGCTAGCTCAGCACAACGTTCTTTTCCCTGCTGTTAAGACGTAGCCCGCTAGCGCATAAACGTACGCGAATACTGCAAAATAGCCGCCGTGGTATCGGGGCGTGGGTTGCGGACCAGGTGGTCGAGGGTGCGCTGCGACAGTAGCAGGTCGGCGCAGGTTGCCGCCAGCTCAGCGTCGTGCAGGAGCGCGTCTTCGATAGTATGCTGTTCGTCAGCTGGCAATTCGTTGTACACGTAGCGGAGCAACGTCGGGTGGGGTAAGGTTTGAATCATATAAAAGCGAATGAGCGGCCATTTTCTTCCGCAGGTTAATGAGGGCGTAGCGCATACGGCCCAGCGCGGTATTGATGCTGACGCCGGTTGCGTCGGCTATTTCCTGAAAGCTCATGTCGCCGTAGTGGCGCATCAGCAATACTTCCTTTTGGGCAGTTGGTAATTCCTGAATCAGTTGCCGGAGGTGCGCGTGGCTTTCCTCGCGGCCCAGCATATCGTCGGCCGACTCTTCCGAGAGGTGTAACGAGTTTGCCAGCCCCATGTTGTCATCGAGGCTGGTTTGGGGCGCTCGCTTGGCGCGGCGGAAGGCATCGATGGCCAGGTTGTGCGCAATACGGCACAGCCACGAGCCAAACTTGCCTTCGTCCTGGTAGCGCCCACTTTTGAGGGTATGAATGGCCTTGATAAACGTATCCTGCGTCAGGTCGTCGGCCAGGTCCTCATCGCGCACTACCAGCTGGATAGTCGTATAGACCCGCGCCTGATGGCGCTGGAGCAGCTGGGCAAAGGCCGTTTCGCGGCCGGCCAGGTAGAGAGCGATGAGCGCGGAGTCGCTCGGCTGCATGGGTTCCATAAAGAACTACGGGTTATAGGGAACGTAGAGCTTCTGGTCGATAGTATGCAGCGTTAAGAAAAAAGATGGAGTGAGCTAAAAATGAAGCCCGCTATAATCAAGCCAAATGTAGCAGGTGAGCCGCAAGTTGTGCAAGTAAGTTATCGCCGGGCGCGCAACTTTTTTTCTGAGGGACCAGTAGCACGGCGGGTATCGGCTGCTCGGGCTTCCGGGCAAGCAAAGCAAGGCGCTAGCTACCCCCCGGCCCGTGCGTACAAGCCCGGGTATTACCTATTCAGCTTTCTACATGGTCACTTACCTTGCGTTGCATTACTGGGCCGGCGCGGGCCGCGAGTTTGATTTGCTGCCGCTGCCTCCCGGAGCCCGGCTGCTGGCGCCCGACCTGCCGGGCTTTGGGGCGCAGGCTGCCCCGGCCGGGTTCGATTACTCAGTTAAAAGCTACGCCGACTGGCTGGCCGCGTACATTCACGAGCGCCAACTAACCGATTATCAGCTCATCGGGCATAGCATGGGGGCAAGTTTGCGCTGGCGCTGGCGGCCCGGCAGCCGGCAGGCCTGCGGGGCTTGTTGCTGCTGTCGCCTTCGCCGCCTACCCCCGAGCCCATTAGCGAGGCCGACCGGACCGCCAGCCGGGCGGCTTTCGGCCAGCGGGCCGAAGCCGAGAAGACGTTCGACAAGATTACCGGCCTGCCCGTGCCCGCCGGCTGGCGCGAGCGCGTGGTGGCCGACAACCTGCGTACCTCGCACGCCGCCTGGGATGCCTGGCTGCAACGTGGTACCCGTGAGGATATAGCTGCCCTGATGCCCCACGTAGCCGTGCCTTGCCGCCTGCTGGTGGGCGAGCACGACCGGGCCATCTCGCCCGCTACGCAACGCTCGCAAACCCTGCCGCTGCTGCCCGCCGGCTCGCGCCTGGAACTGGTGCCCGGCGCCGGCCATCTGCTGCCGCTGGAAGCACCAAGTGCACTATGGGAGCAAATCAAGTAAATATAATAAATAATATTTTATATAAACTAGCTGTTGCGTCGTATGACCTACCAAAACCCGGTGCTGGATACCGATTTTCCGGACCCCAGCGTGCTGCTCGCTCCGGATGGCTATTATTACGCCTACGCTACTCAAACAAAGTACCACGGGCGCATCCTCAACTTTCAGGTGGCTCGCTCGACCGACCTGGTAAGCTGGGAGCATCTGGGAGAAGCCATGCCCGCTAAGCCGGTATGGGCAGCCAGCACGCAGCGCTTTTGGGCACCCGATGTGAGCCGCCACGCCGATGGGCGCTATCTACTATACTATTCGGCGCAGCCCAACGACCCGGCGGCCGGCCTGTGCCTGGGCGTAGCCGTAGCTGAGCAGCCCGCCGGGCCGTTTGTCGATACCGGCCACCCGCTGCTGGTCGGCGGTCCGGGCTTCGAGAATATCGACCCCATGCGCTTTGTAGAGGCCGGCTCAGGACAGCAACTGCTATTCTGGGGCTCGGGCTTCGGGCCTCTGCGCGTGCGTGAACTGGCGGCCGATGGGCTGGCTTTTACTACCGGAAGCGAAGCCCGAATAGTAGTGCAGCCTCGTCCAGCGCAAGCCAGTGCGTACGGTCATCTCATTGAAGGCAGCTGGGTACACTACCGGCAGGGCTGGTACTACCTGTTTTACTCGGGCGATAACTGCTGCGGCCCCGATGCCCGCTACGCCGTATTGGTGGCCCGTGCCCGGCAGGCGGCCGGCCCCTATCAAACCCTGGCAGAAGCTACCGGTACGGCCGGCACCATCCTCACTGAAAACGCGCGCTGGCAGGCTCCGGGCCATAACTGCCTCGTTACTGACTCGGCTGGCCACGACTGGCTGCTATATCACGCCATCGACCGCCGCCAGCCCACTTTCGATGCCATCAACGACGAGCAGGGGTACTCCCGGCGCGTACTGCTCCTCGATAAAGTGGTATATGATGCCGAAGGCTGGCCCCACATTGGCACGCCCTCTACGGAGCCTCAGCCGGGGCCGGAGATAGAAAAGCTGTTCAGGAGATAGCTTATTCTAACGACCGGCCTCTGAATAGAATATACCCCAGGTGGCCATACACGCCCAGGCGATGGTCGGGGTCGTCATAATATTCGGCATGAACTGCGAGCGGACCCACGGGCGTATTAAAAATAAAGCCGGTGGAAGCGGTTAGATAAGGCCGGCTAAGACCAGCGCCCCGCGAGGCTAGCTGTTGATTATCAGATAGCGGAGCGATGTTAAGGTGCGTAAATACTTCCGTGCGCCATTCAAGCTTGCCCAGCACCTGCTGCGAGTAGCGCAGCCCGGCCGCAGCAAAGCGTGGGGAGCGGTAGTGCTCCATAAACAGCGTGCGTGAGTCGGCCAAAGGGGCAAAAACGGGGGCGCTGGTCAGCGAGGAGCGGTAGTTAAAGAATTCTCCCTGGCCGCTTAGCATCAGCTCGCCAAAATAGCCCCAGACCGATTTTTCTTTTTTGAGCGGCTGATACCGTTCGTATGTGCCCCGAAATTGCAGCCACTGGTGATGCTGCGACTGCTCGCCCAGTTGCTGAAAGACGGAAGTGGTGCCGGGGTCGTACACCTCGGTGCCCGTTACGGCCCGCACCGTGAATACATAGCGCCGGCCGGCCGTGGCATACTGCTTGCGGTTGAGGGAGTTACGGGCAAAGCGAATGGCTGCCGTACCGCCTTTGAAGGAAGTGCGGTCCAGCACGTCCGACGACTGTAGCTCGGGCGTATTGGCATACGAATCGGTATTGTAGAAGGCCCGATATCGAGCACCGTACGCGAGCGGTAGCGGGGCGAAACGCCAATCTGCGTCCCAATCTTCGTGTCTTTCTGCTGCACCTGGGTATTGAGCACGTTGCGGCCGAGCAGACCACCGGTTTGCTGATAATCCCATTGGTTGTAGGTAATAATAGGCGCTACGTAAAACGGCAGCCGGCCCGGCGCGTTGATGCGGAACGTGCCCTGCGCGCCATTATAAAAGCGCCCTACGCTCACGTTGGCCGCGGCCGAATAAAGCAGCTGCCGCAGGTAGCGGAATTCCACGCCCAAATAAAGGCTTTCGATAGGCCGGGTACTGAGCGTGAAGCCTATCTCGGTAGCAATGTTGTTGTTACGCTGCGCATCTACGCTGAATACGTACCCCTTTAGGGCTTCGTCGTAGCGAATACGCGGGTAGATATTACGGAAATAGTCGTCGGAGGCCAAGCGGTAGTAGCCTTCTTCCAGGTCATCAATGCTATAGGTAGAGCCTTGCTTGCGAAAAAAGCGCCGCGCATACTCGTTTTGGTCGGGGCGTAGGCCATTTACTTCCACCTTTACAAAGCGTGGCGGCGGCACGCTTTGTTGAAAAGCCAGCCGGCGGCGCTGAAGCGTTACGGTATCTACGCGGCGCGTAATGCGCCGCTTAATTTCGTCTAGCCGCAGCTGGGCGGCAGTGTCGCCTTTGGCAATGAGGGTGCGCACTTTGTCGAAGTCGGCGGCGCCCAGATTTCCTAAATCGGGCTGGATATATATTCCGTTTTTACCTACGCTGTTGGTGTCGGCTACGCTGGTGCCCAAAAAGAAAAGGGTGCTGGTCAGCAAGTCATCATCCTTTTTAAAAGGATATTTTTTGAGCGCCACGTCACCTACGTTCACTCCGATAATGATGTCGGGCTGAAAGTCTTTCCGCATCACATCGGTTGGAAAGTTATCCAGCACTGCCCCGTCAAAAAGGTAGCGCCCGTCGAGGTTGCGAATGGGCCGGAAAGCCAACGGGTAAGCCATCGAGTTGCGCACGGCATCAGCAAGCAAGCCCGATTTCTGGTCTACCTGCTTGCGCGTGAAGACCTCGGTGGCCAGGCAGCGGTACGGTACAAATAAGTTATCGAAGTTGTATTTGGCAGCGGCGGCCGACGGGGCCAGTAGCCGGGCCAGCGCAAAGTTGAGATTGAGGTCGTTGACCAGGTTGGGCGAGATATTGGCTTTGAACGAAGAATCAATCGATAGCCCCAGCCGCAGCGACGACGGCGACGGCTCAGCTGTAAGAAAATTAAATGTTTTGTCGGGCAGTACTTTACCCGAGGCCCAGTTTTGAAACTCGTCCGAGAGTACAATTTGCTCAATATCCTTTGGCGAATAGCCGGCGGCGTACATGGCGCCTACTACGGCCCCCATGCTGTTGCCAACGATATAATCAATCGGAATACCATTAGCTTCCAGTTGCTTAAGCACGCCCACGTGCGCCAGGCCCTTGGCACCACCACCACTCAGCACCAGGCCCACTTTCTGAGCCATAGCGGGCGCGGCTAGGCTGAGAGCCAGCAGCAGGCACAGTAATTTTTTAGGCATAGTAGCTAAAATGGAGTAGCAAGGTACGTGCGCCTTACGCCCCTCCCTGCCTACCGGTTTCTGGCAATAGTAAAAGGAGCAGTGGTATAAAGCGAACAGGAGATAATAAATGAATTTTGTTTAATAATCTGATAATTAACCTTGAACAGCTCATAGTGGATTTGCTTAGTTCGGGCAACTTCTATGTTTTCAGAACGTAGGTCAGGTGTTCTACTTTTCTGGCCCCCTGATGATAACTCCTGCCCCGACGCCGACGCCAGTAGCACCCCGGCTCGCAAGCGAACCAAAACCCGCCCTGCTGCTCGTCGCCGTACCGACGAGAATACCTACACTGACCCAACCTGCGCGAGCAGCTGAAAACCGGGATTCGGGCTGCTGCAAAAGGCGGCGAGCCTGGCACCTGGAGCGCCCGTAAATCGCAGCTGCTGACCCTGGCTTACCAAAAAGCTGGTGGCGGCTACCTGCAGCAGCATCCCAACTCGAAGCAGAAAAGCCCGGCCAAACCGCCACGGGTGAAAGCCAATACAACTACTGTAAAACAGCCTTCGTCCAAAAAGACAGTCCGGGCTAAGCCAAAACCTAAGTAGCAAGCTGCGAACGCTAATGCCTTAACAGCCTGCATAAAAAAGCCCGCCTTGCTTTCCATTCGGGCAAGACGGGCTTTTGAGGCTAAGCACAGCGCTGTGCTCGGTTATCTGGTGGTGCTGCCTGTGGTCGAGCCAGTAGTGCTGCCCGAGGTAGTACCGGTAGTTGTGCTACCCGAGGTAGTGCCAGTTGTGGTACTGCCCGAGGTGGAGCCACTGGTAGTGCCCGACGTGCTACCCGATGCACTATCGGCCCCGGTAGTCGCACAGGAGCTCATCAGTGCGAGGGAGGCGCAGAGCGCAGCACCCAGCAAAAAGGAACGTTGTGTCCGTTGCATAAATGTGGAAAAGGTTAAGTGAGTGGCTACTAACGAATAAATTGCCTGCTGGGTTACTATCGCCGATAACGGAATAGCCATACAAGCTAACTAAAAATGCGATAATTAATAAAATTTTATATATTTATAATATTTGATATTATGTCAGTGTGGTGTCTGCTTGTCGAGGCATGACGTTCTTTTTGATTTTCACTACGTCCCAAACAGCGTCAGAATAACGGGCTATTATTCCCGCTTACTCTTTAATAGTTGCTTAAGCGTACCTAGCTCGTCGCGTAGCTTGGCAGCTTGCAGAAAATCAAGCTCCTTCGCAGCTGCCTCCATCTGCTTTTCAGTGGTTTTGATGAGTTTTTCCAGCTCAGCGCGGTTCATCATAGCCACTACGGGCTCGGCGGCCAGCGCGAGTGCCGCGCCGCCATCGGCATAAGTTCCGGCCGGGGTTGGGGCTTCCACGGTGCGGTAATCGGCCAGGTCGGTCTGGCCCATAATCTGGGCATGGCTCTTCCGTACCGTGCGCGGCGTAATACCATGCTCCTCGTTGTAAGCCATTTGGGTAGCGCGGCGGCGATTGGTTTCATCAATTGCCCGCTGCATCGAGCCCGTCATGCGGTCGGCATACAAGATAACTTTGCCGCGCTCATTGCGCGCCGCCCGGCCCATCGTTTGTATCAGCGAGCGCTGGTCGCGTAGAAAGCCTTCCTTATCGGCATCCAGAATCGCAACCAGGCTAACTTCTGGCAGGTCAAGGCCTTCGCGCAATAAGTTTACGCCAATAAGCACATCCACTTCGCCCAGCCGCAAGCGACGCAGAATCTCCACGCGGTCTAGGGTTTTCACATCGGAGTGAATGTATTCGACCTTGATGCCCAGGCGCTCCATGTACTTGCTCAGCTCTTCGGCCATGCGCTTGGTAAGGGTCGTCACGAGCACGCGGTCGCCGGCTTTCACGCGGTTATCTACCTCGTCGAGCAGGTCATCAATCTGGTTGATGCTCGGGCGCAGGTCAATTTCGGGGTCAAGCAGACCGGTGGGGCGGATAATCTGCTCCACTACCACCCCATTGGCCTGGGTTAGCTCGTAATCGGCCGGGGTCGCGCTTACGTACACCGCTTGGCGGTACATGCTCTCAAACTCATTGAAAGTCAGTGGGCGGTTATCAAACGCCGACGGCAGCCGGAAGCCGTACTCAATAAGCGCGGTTTTGCGCGAGCGGTCACCGCCCCACATAGCCCGGATTTGGGGAATCGTGGCGTGGCTCTCGTCGACCACCAGCAGGTAGTCATCAGGGAAATAGTCGAGCAGGCAGAATGGGCGCGAGCCCGGCTCGCGCCGGTCAAAATAGCGCGAATAGTTCTCGATGCCCGAGCAGTAGCCCAACTCGCGTATCATTTCGAGGTCAAACTCCGTGCGCTCCTGAATGCGGCGGGCTTCCACGTCGCGCCCTTCTTTCTCGAAATACTTGTGCTGCTGCACCATGTCATCCTGAATTTCGTGGATGGCAGTTTGCAGCGTCTCCTTGCCCGTCACAAACAGGTTGGCCGGATACAGCGTCATATTTTTCTCATCGCTGAGCTTCTTGCCGCTGGCGGGGTCTATCTTCTGAATGGCTTCAATCTCATCGCCAAAGAAATAAATGCGGTAGGCATAGTCGGCATAGGCCGGAAATACGTCAACGGTGTCGCCCTTCACCCGAAACGAGCCACGCGTAAACTCTACTTCGGTGCGCGAATACAGAATCTGGACGAACTGATACAGCAGGTTGTTGCGCGAGTAGCGGTGGCCGGGCGCCAGAAATATTACATTTTTGCTGAATTCCTCGGGGTTGCCGATGCCGTAGATGCACGACACGGAGGCCACCACCACCACATCGCGCCGCCCGCTGAGCAGGGTAGAGGTGCAGTGCAGCCGCAGCTTCTCAATCTCCTCGTTAATAGCTAAGTCCTTCTCAATGAAGACGTCGGAGCTGGCAATGTAGGCCTCCGGCTGGTAATAATCGTAGTAGCTGATATAGTATTCGACGGCATTTTGCGGGAAAAATGCCTTGAACTCACCGTAGAGCTGAGCCGCCAGCGTCTTATTGTGGCACAGCACCAGCGCCGGCTTGCCGGTTTCGGCAATCACGTTGGCCATGGTGAAGGTTTTGCCCGTGCCGGTCGCTCCGAGTAGCACCTGGGCCGGCTCGCCGTTGTTTACGCCCTGCACGAGCTGCGCTATGGCGCGGGGCTGGTCACCGGTTGGTTTAAATTCGGAGGTAAGCTGGTAGGTTGACATGCGCAAAAAGCCGGAAACAGGCCAACCCCTTAACCCCGAACCAGCGGCCGGGGTTTCTGCCTTTTCAACAAAACCCTTTACTCACCTCATGCACCGTACTCGCAGCTAGCTATTAGCTGAGGCTTTTCTTGCATTAAATTGCTGCTGGCAAGGCAGTTGCTACAGATGGCGGGTTACAAAGCCGTTGCGCCGCTCGGGTGGGTAGGCGCACTGCCCTGGTCACCAGTATAGTTAGCGGTCGGAGCCGCTAGGAAACCGGAAGGCTGGCTGCCCGCCAGCTGCTGAGAGCCGTTGAGGAAAGGGGGCAGCGCTGCTGTGCTACCCGATGCCACATAGCGGGGAGGGCTGGCTGTAGGGCGTCGGGTTGGAAGACGTGGTAGGGTAGTAGCGGGCAGTTGGCCAGCTGTTTGCTTAGTAAGTGTTTGGCGAACAGCTTGGTGCCGCGTGGCGAAGCGTGCGCCCAAAATACACACACTGGCCAGGCCGGCCAATAGTAAGCGTAAAAAGACTGGCATAGGCTTGCTGGGTAAGGGTGGCAAACATAGCGGGTAGCAGAGTGAATATAGTACTTACTTAAGCAGCTGGGTGCGGCCCAGCTCCAGGCCGGCTTCCAGCCCAATGCTATAGGGCGCTGCTGGTGCATAAAATCCTGCGCGGGGTCTGCATTCAGGCTCAAAATGCCCATTTCGGCCACGGGCCCCAGGTTAAGGGTCCATTGATGGCCCACCGGGCGAAATTGCATGCCGGCCCCCGCCCGCATGCTGCCCGACAAATGCCGATAGGGTGAGCCGGTCGATAGCAGCGAATATGAGTGCGCCGCCTCGGGGCTGCCATCTACCTCACTACGCGCGTTTAGTAGGGCCGTAAACAGCGCCCCCACCCGGCCATACAGCGAAAAGCCACTCTTAATGGGATTAGTGTAGCGCACCTCGACCGGCACACTGGCCGAGCGATAGTGATAAGAAGTGCGTTGCAGGTGCGGCTGCATAGCCTGGGTGTATACCAGGTCGGCTACCTGCTCGCCCGTAAACGCAACCGAGCTGGCCGACGTAGCAGTAGTTTGGGTCAGCTCCAGGCCCGTGCGCAAGCCCCAGCGGCTGGCCCCCAGGCG
This sequence comes from Hymenobacter sp. BRD67, assembly GCF_013256425.1. GTDB lineage: Bacteria > Bacteroidota > Bacteroidia > Cytophagales > Hymenobacteraceae > Hymenobacter. The sequence continues at coordinate 3,367,685 of NZ_CP053904.1, read as the reverse complement.
GCGGGTGGCCCAGAGGCTCAGGCGCTGCCCCAGGCCGGCCCGTAGATTGCTGCGGTATTCGGCAGCCGCAGCCTGGGTAGTGAGGGCCGAGCTGGTCCCAAATGCCACATTGTAGCTGGTCGTAGGCTTGGTAAAGTCAACATTTGGCTGAAAGGCCCCGGCCGCGTAGGAAAGCCCATATTGCCAGTTTCGGGTGGGCTTGGTCGGTGCCGGCTCATTCACCGGAACCTGGTTGAGCATGCTTGGCAAGCTGCTGGTCGGGACTACTAAAGCCGCCGTGCGGGCTACCAGCACGGCTACCTGGCTACTTGCTGCGCTTTTGCTCCCCGTCTCATCAAAGGCACTAATTAGGGCGCCATCGCTGAGTGGCATGCCAAGGCCAGCGCTCGCCGCCGGCGCTAAAGAAGCAGCCTCGTCCTTGCTGTATGCCACTGTAGCAGGATAAGTGGCTTCATAGTTGCGACCACCAATTGGCGTAGCTGCCGGGTAGCTGCCCGAAGGGCGGGCCACTAACAGACTTGAGGACCCGTTCTGGGTCGTTAGCCGCCGGCTTCCAGTCTGCAGGCTAGTCAGCCCAGCAAGGGTAGTGCGGGCGTCAGCAATTGCTGAAGCCGAAAGAGTAGTGCTTGGGTCGATAGCGGGCGAAGTAAAAGTGGAAACAGTAGAAGCTGCAAAGCTGGTAAAATCTATTTTATTAGTACCCACCCCTAAAGCCGCCGGCTGCACTGCCGCTGGGTGTGCACTAGTGGCCGTGGCGGGCCCAGTAGTTTCTGCCAGGCCAGGAGCCTGCTGCCGGGTATGCCACCAGCCACCGCTAGCCAGCGAAGCCACCAGCAAACTAGCCGCAATTGCCCAGCGATGTGCGCGCAGGCGGCGGCGATACTGCTCGTTCTGGGCGAGCAGCAAGCTGTTGTCGAGCTGCTCCCATAGCTGGGGGCGCGGTGGTACCGCTGCCGCTTCACTTTCCAGCAAATGGTGGCGAAACAGCTCTTCAAGACTACCCTTGGGAGGGGTGGATGGGTTCATAATAGCGTGAAGGATAATTAATTGATTGGAGATTGCAGGCGGGCTAGCTTGTTTTGTAGCACCACGCGCGCCCGGGAGTATTGCGACTTGCTGGTGCCTTCCGAAATATCGAGCATTTCGCCGATTTCCTTGTGCGTATACCCTTCGATGGCGTACAGATTAAAGACCAGTCGGTAGCGCGGGGCCAGCTCCTGCACGATGGCTAGCAGCTCCTCATACGCGTAGTTGCTGAAGGTAAACTCCTCGCTGGCCAGCGTTTCGGGGTAGTCACCATCGCTCATGGCTACCAGTGGGGCGTTGCGGCGGTGCTGCCGCAGGGCCGCGTTTATCATGATGCGCCGAATCCAGAACTCTAGCGGACACTCGCGCCGGAAACTAGCCAGGGTTCGAAAAACGGTTAAAAACCCTTCCTGTAGCACATCTTCGGCCTCAAAGGTTGTTTGGGCATAGCGCAGGCACACGGCCATCATGCGGGCGGCATAACGCTCGTACAGCAGCTTCTGCACCAGTTGCCGGCCCTGCAGGCAGCCGTCAATTAGCTCAGCTTCGCTCGGGGCTGCTACTGGTCCCGAGCGGCTTACCGTCAGGGTGCCGGCCACTGGCCTTTCTTCCTCATTGGCCAGAGCGGGCCAGGCCAGGGCACTCATGGCTGAAGCCGGGTTGCGCCGGGGTAAAGTGCTTTCAACATACGCGGTGCGAACTGCCAACGAAAGATATGTTCCCTTACCGGGCTTTGCTCCCTTGCCTGGTTGTCAAGCCTGAAGAATCCCGAAGCTGGCTAATCGTTGCAAACGCGCCATGTATTTTTTTATTGCTACAATAATTATCTGGCTATTAGGTAACTAGCAATAATTAGGCCCAGGTTGCGTAATGATGTAGCTACATCCAATGAAGCCGCAGCTATTGAACCTGATTTAGTAGGAAGGAATAAAAAAGAACGTCATGCTCAGCATGATTGGTAATCGTGATTGTGCATACTTCCTAAACAGCTTCATTGGCTGGTTAGTATAGCAAGCCGGCTGCAGGCTTTTCGCCTCAGGCTCTTTCCTGCCGCACCTGCCCAGCCTTTAGCCGTTCCAGATTGCCCAGGCAGCTTCTGCCTGAAGCTCCAGCATTTCGTAGCCGTTCTTGGTCTGCGCTCCGGCTTCCCGGCCGCGCCGCAAAAACAGCGTTTCACCAGGATTATAAATCAAATCGAATAAATAGTGCGTCGTGCCCAGGGCACTGTAGGGCAGCGGAAGGCACTCATTGCTGGCTGGAAAGGTGCCCACCGGCGTTGTATTTATAATAAGTGGGTGCGCCGCTATCACTTCCGGGGTTAGCGCTTCGTACGTAAGGTTGGCGCCGGGCGGGTTGCGCGATACCAGCCAGTACGGAATATGCAGCTCGCGGAGCGCAACGCCAACGGCCTTTGCTGCCCCGCCGCTGCCCAATACCAAAGCGCGGCTAGCCGGCGTTACCGGATAAAAGGATTGCAGGGAGCGCATAAAGCCAACGTAATCCGTGTTGTGCCCGATGAGGCTGCCATCAGGACTGAATTCGACTACGTTGACTGCCCCAACTATTGCGGCCGATGAGGCTACCCGCGTGAGGTAGGGCCAGATTTGCTCTTTATAAGGAATGGTTACGTTTAGCCCGGCCAGGTGCGGGTGCTGAGCCAGCAGCTGAGGCAATTCGCTGGCCGCTTGCAGCTCAAACAGCTCGTAGTGACAGTCTTCCAGGTGAAGCCGGGCGAACTTTTGCGTGAAATATCTCTGCGAAAACGAATGAACGAGCGAGCGTCCGATTAGCCCAAATGTGCGCATAATGAGGAGAGCAACGCAGCTGGCAGTTTATCCCTGCTGCACCGCCTTGCTGCGAAGCTTACTTTGTAAAAACTGCCACAGTGGTGGGATGACCGAAAAGAGGATAATTCCATATATCACTAATGTGAAGTTGTTCTTCACCCACGGGATGGAGCCCAAAAAGTAGCCCGCCAGTGTGAGTAACATTACCCAGAGTACCGCACCCACAATACTGTAAGAGGCAAAGTGCTTGTATGTCATAGTGCCCACACCAGCTACAAACGGCGCAAACGTGCGCACGATGGGCACGAATCGCGCCATGATGATTGTCTTGCCGCCGTGTTTGGCATAAAAAGCTTGGGTTTGCTCTAGGTACTTTCGCTTTAAAAAGCGAAAGTCTTCCTGAAATACCTTGGGACCCAGGTAATCGCCAATTGCATAGTTGAGGTTGTCGCCGATGAAAGCCGCTGATATCAGCAGTGGTATCAGGTACAGAATATTGAGCAGCGGGTGGCCAGTTTCGGGGCTGGCCTGGGCCGCTAGGGTGCCCGCTACGAAAAGCAGCGAATCACCAGGCAGAAAAGGAAATACGATAACGCCTGTCTCGGTGAAAATGATTAGAAACAGAATGAGATACGTGAGGTTACCATAGTCGTGTACCACGTTAACCAACGTTTTGTCGAGATGTAAAACCAGGTCGAGAAAATGCTTGAGGAGCTCCATTATAAAAGGCTTGAGCCTACAAAGAAAGCAGACTGGTACGAAGATTGTCGTGCCCAGCCTCAACGCGGACCTTACGGATTGCGTTAAAGCCTTTCCGTTAATTCTACTGTCATGATAGTGTACAAGGGAGGTGACTGGTGGCAGGCACTTCGTCACTTTCATACCTCCGCCGTTATCCGCCATCTCTTAAAGCGAGTAACGCTGGTGGGGTTATACAATGCGGTAATTGCTATATGGGGGTTAGAGTTTCACCACCATATGCTTAATATAAGCCGGGAATATTTCTCTTTTCTGGGAATTTTATTAAGCCTGCTGCTGGTGTTTCGCACCAATACAGCCTACGACCGGTATTACGAAGGGCGCAAGGTGTGGGGGCAGCTCGTGTCGCAGTGCCGGGGCCTGGCCATAGAGTTTAATGCGGTGCTCCCGCGCGATGCTATTGCCAGCCGGCGCTACTTTGCGGCCCTCATCTCCAACTTTCCCTTTGCGCTCAAGGGCTCGCTGCGCAACGATATGAAGTTTGAGCAGATGGAAGCTACGCCCGATATAATGGAGCGGCTGCGTTCGGCCGAGAATGTGGCAGTTACGCTCATATCGGTATTGCAGGAGAGCCTGGAGCAGCTGCGGCAGGTAGAGATTGTCCGGGATATTCACCTGCTCAACTTCAAGCCCCACTTTCTGGGCATGATGTCGGTAAACGGGGTGTGTGAGCGTATCAAGGCGACACCTATTCCGTTTTCCTATACGTTTTTTATTAAGGCTTATATTCTGATTTTTATTGGAGTTATGCCATTTGTGCTGCTCTCGACTTCGGGCTATTTCATGATTCCGATTACCATGTTTGGGGCGTATGCGCTGCTGGGCCTGGAAATGATTGGCGAAGAGATAGAAAACCCTTTCGGACTTGATTCCAACGACCTGCCGCTCACGCAGCTCTCCAACAAGATTCGGGTAGCCGTCCATGATGTGCTGCGGGTAGAGCTTTCGGAGCAGAAGAAGGCGCTGGCTGCCGTGCCATACAGCGTGGTGCATTAAATTAGCTGGCACTTAAGAAATTATTTCTTGAATTTTAGAAGGGTGGCACTTTTCTTGTTTCACGTGTGTATGCACGATTTCATGGGCTTATTCCAAGTTAAAATATAACTTATCAATAGAAGCCTCTTTTTTTGAAAAAGCTTTAAACAGAATGTAACCCTTTGCGTACAAGGCCACACTTGTGGTTTCGACTTCAACCACTTTAGACTTTAGACTCACAATTAACTGCTTTTGTCATGCGAACACTTACCCCTCCTAGCTGCCCGAACTTCGGTTGGCTATCCTGGCAGACTGTATTACCTCTGTTGGCTATTTTTATCGGTCTTGGCTTTGCTCGTAATGCCCAGGCGCAGACCGCCTCTTTTTATGATGATGGTGTAACCCTCTATCAGCAGCAAGCTAGTAGCAATTCGACTAATGCGGTCAGTTATAGCGGTACAGCATTTGATGCTCCCTATGTTAACTATATCCCGCTGGGAACCACATCTTCTACTAACCGCCCCAATCCTAATCTCGGTACTTACGATTTGACAGGTACCAGCCAGTTGGTATTTGGTAGTGGCTCATTGGTCGCTGACCCACCAACGAATAGGGGCAAAGCACTTGGTACGCTAACCGGTGCTCGCATCCGCTACCGCGTTTACCCGTCTGCCACTGCTTCCGGTTCAGAGCCTGCTTACTCTACGCTGACCCTAACGGACCAGGGTGCATTTTCAGCAGGTGGCGAACAGTTCGGTAATACTACTAATGTCAACCTGCTTAGCGGCCTGACAGTAGGTGGTACCTACGTGGTTGACTTTGTTTTTGACGTAGATACTAAGCTTGCTAACGGTAGTACTATTACTACAAGCGACCCAAGCTCTTCCTATCAAGCTAATTTTACCCTGGTTGCGCCTCCGGCTCCTACACTTACTGGTACGTCGGTTTATATATCGCCCAACAACAGTGGTAATATCGTCTACCACGTTACGCCTCCTACTCCTCCGGCTTTTCAGGGCGCTGACCTAGGCACTCCGGCCGGTGGTGGTACTCCGCAGCAGTTTAATGTAAACAATGGTATCCTCATCCTGAATGGTGGCGTAGCTACTACCACGGATGCCGGAGGTAGCACGGTTCAAAACGTTACGCTGTACTATCGGGTATATCAGCAGGGCACTACGCCAACATCTCAATTTAACTATATTAACCTGCCGCTGACCTCAACGAGCACGAGTGTTCAGAACGGCTACACGGTGAATACCCGGACGTTCTCCACAGCTTCGGCGAATATCAACCTCATCAACAATTTGCCCGCTGCGGGGACGTATAACCTGGATGTATATTACCTGGCAAGCGGTAACAATACTTCTACCCCAACGCCCACCACCTTCCAGCTAACGGATAACAATAACGGCAGCTACTACACCGCGCACTTTACGGTAAACGGTACGCCAACTCCCTCAACCATCTGGACGGGCGGTATCAACGACAACTGGTTTGACGCGAGAAACTGGACCAATGGTGTTCCAAACAGCGGAACAAACGCCACGATTGCTAACCTGGGAACGAATAACCCTAACCCATATCCGAACATCTACTCCAATACTACTTATCAGTATGGGGGCGCAACGGTAGATAATAGTAATTCGGGGCCAGCGGAAGCTCGAAACTTGATTATGTCGGGTAACACGCAGTCAGACCGCTCTATTCTTCGTCTACAAGTTGGGCGCCTGAACGTATATGGTGATTTTGACAACCGGTTCTCCAGCTTCATTCAGCGTGAAACTACCATTATTGGTTTCGTTGGTGCCAACCAGTCTATTACTGGTGGCGATTTTCAGCAGGTGGTTATCGACGGTTCGGGTACCAAGTCGTTGACTGGCACTATGAACGTCGCTGTTACGCTGACATTCAACAATGGATTATTGGTAACGGATATTACAAACCCCGGCAGCTCCGTAGTTAACCTGGCTGACCGTAGCGTTGTTAATAATAACAACGGCGCAACATTGGTAGGAGAGCGTGAAGGTTCTTATCTGCGTGGATTTGCTCAAACTACTCGTGCTTCTACTACTTTGGAAGAGCAGTATGAATATGGCTTCATGGGAATGTATATTACCTGGCATGCCGTATCATACACTGCTTCGGATGGAACGTCAAACTCGGGCGGTAACCCTGGTAGCGTACAGGTAACCCGCAACACGGCTGAGGCTTATAATCCGGTTCAGAATACAGCTGGTATCCGCCGTATTTTCGGGGTGCGCCCAGGTAACCCTAACGCTACTACTGGTGGTCTGAATGGCGATATAGTATTCCAGTATCTTACCAGCGAGACCAAGAACTTGGGCTCGGGTGGTAACATCAATATCAACAAGGCCAACTTAGTGCTGTTCATCTCGAAAAACAGCGGTAATACTTTTACGAACCTGGGCCGTACCGCCAATGATACGATTAATAACAAGCTCACTAAGAACGGGGTAACGTCTTTTGCTACCTTCACGCTAGGTGACCAAACTCACCCGCTGCCTGTTCGTCTGGTTGCTTTCGATGCCAAGCGTATCAACAGCAATGCGCTCATCACATGGGCTACTGCTACGGAAACAAATAGCTCGGGCTTTGAAGTACAGGTAGCAACCGATGGCAAGACTTACCGCAAAATTGGCTTTGTAGCCAGCTTCTCGGCCAACAGCGGTCAGTATCAGGCTTACAGCTATACCGATACCGAAGCCAACAAATCGGGCGTACGCTACTATCGCCTGCGTCAGGTAGACTTGGATGGTACGGAGTCGTTCTCTCCGGTACGGGTAGTAAGCTTCTCTTCTGCTGTTGCTGAAGGAGTGGCCGCCCTCAGCATCTATCCGAACCCTTCTACGGGTGGCGACCAAGCTACAGTAGTAGTGCAATCGTCAGTAGCGGGTGCTGGTACTATGCAACTACTCGACATGACGGGTCGTAGCATCTCTACTACTCCTATTACTACGGTTGCTGGTATTACAGAGGTGGCTGTACCGCAAGCCAACTCACTCAGTTCGGGCATCTACATGGTGAAAGTTACCTTCGCTACCGGCGAAGTGAAAACAATTCGCCTGCAGAAGCGCTAGGCTTACCAGCCTGCTGACGAACAAAAAAGGACTGACTCGTAGGAGTCAGTCCTTTTTTGTTCGTCAGCAATAAAGATTGTTGTCTGATACCACTGCTGGCCAAGTAGTAAAGCAAGTATATTGTTAGTGCTGAATTATGAGAAAATTCCAGCGCGGGCTCAACTTTTTTTAAGCCCGTGAGTATATCGCCCCGAAGGCTCTTTCGAGAATAAATTTTTTATCATCCATGTCACTCTCTACTTTTTCAGTTCCAGGTGTTGGCTATTCTTGGGGTAAGCTGCGGCAACTGTTGTTTTTATTAGCTGGTGTATTATGCGCCACTGGTGCCCATGCGCAATACTCTAATGACTTGGGCTTTTTTAACAACTATGTTATCATAAATGGTACTTACTACAAAACAGATGTTGCTAATGCCAGTGATGGTACAAACGCTTCTTTTCCAAGCTCACTAGGCTCGTTTGACCGCACGAGTGGTACTTTAACGCTGGGCGCTCAGCTCAACACGTACGAGCACAACGGCAACGTCGTGGCTAGTCCGGCTCAGTTATTTTATCGGGTGTATCCTACTACCAATGCGGATGGCTCTACCGGGCCTTCTGCTACGTATCGGTTCAACCCGATAAGCATCCCCAAGCCTATCAGACTGGTAGTGACGGCGATACCAACCGTCGCTTTCAGACTCCGGATAATGCTACCGGAGCCAATGCGTCGGGCAACATTCTGAATTTCACCAGCGGTCCTGGAAGCTACACGTTGGAATTATATATTCAAGCGAATGGCAGCAATAATGGTAATTCCTTTGCCATCTACGATTCGCGCAATGGGGCCAACTACAAAACGACGTTTACGGTAACCGGTACTGCCCAAGCGCCACAACCTGGATTGGTGGCCCCAACCCGCAGTGTGCTAACCCGCAGCCCGCCAATTCTGGTGATTGGTTCGAGCCGCTTAACTGGAGCAACGGGGTACCCACCGCCACGACGGATGTGGAAATCCCAAATTATAGTGACCCCTGCACCGTTTATCCTAATATCAACTCTACGGCGGCTACTGGCCCGGCACTGGCTCATAACCTGACTATTGAGGGTAACTCTACTGTTGACCGGGGCCTGGCCCGCCTGGTAACCGGTGAGTTGAGGGTATACGGTGACTTTGTAGACCATGCCAACGGGTTTATTCAACGGGAAACCTCAGTTTTCACGCTTGCTGGTGGCAACCAGGTATTCGCCAGGGAGCCCTACCAGGTATTGCGCGTAGACGGCGGAGGAATAAAAACGGTGAACAACAACGGGGAAAATGTTCAAATTCCTACTGTCATTGAAAAGAGCCTGACGCTGTTAAATGGGATTATCAGCACGGGGCCCCAGACGCTTTCGCTAGCCGATAATTCGGGCGCTACCATCACGGGGGAAAATGATACCAACTACATACTGGGCATCGTGCAAACCTATGAGCGGGCTGCCCCTGGCACTGCGCAAAATTTTAATAATATTGGTATCACACTCACTTTTACTGGTAACGACCCCGGTAACGTGCGGGTCGTGCGCACCACGGGCCAGTCGGTAGTGACGGCTGGTAAGCCGAGCATCAGCCGTACCTTTGGCTTGCAGCCCGACTATCCGACTGGTCTGAGCGCGACGGCGGTATTCCACTACCTCAACCACGAAACCATGAACGTGACGGCCGGCGGCCTGTCGGCGGCGCAGCTTGACAAGAGCAAGCTTACTTTTTATGTGTCTGGCAATGGAGGAGCAGGCTTCATCAATAAAGGCCGCACCAGCACCGATGGCGCAACCGAGGTAACGCTTGCTAACCTGACCCAGTTTGCCACTACTACGCTCGGCGAAGACGACGGAACCCTGCCGGTGCACATGCTCTACTTCACGGCAATTCACGCCGCCGATGGCGCGTTGCTGAACTGGGGTACGGCCAGCGAGCTGAACAATGCCGGCTTTGATGTACAAGTGAGCACAGATGGCGTCAGCTTCAGCACACTTGCTACCATAAAGCCCGCTGCTGCAACCAGTGATGCTCCCTGAATTATAGCTACACGGATAAGGAAGCACAAAGCGGCACCCGGTACTACCGCCTGCGCCAAGTGGACCTCGATGGTGTGGAGTCTTTCACGCCGGTGCGCGTTCTCACCTTCAGCGGCACCAACCAGGCTTCGGCAGTGGCGGCTTCCATCTTCCCTAATCCTTTCCGCGATGGCGACCAGCTCCAAGTGGCTGTGCAGCTTGCCCAGGCCGGCGGCGTCCAGGTACATATGACCGACTTGCTGGGCCGTGAGGTAGCAAATAAGGTTACCACGATGGCCGCGGGCTCGGCGACCATCACAGTACCCCAGCCGCAGAATCTGCCAGCCGGCTTATACGTGGTGCGGGTGACACTGCCCGACGGTAAAATGCAGCAGCTGAAGGTTGAGAAAAAATAGCGCTTCGCCTGAACGCGCTCACTAAAAAAGCCGGCCTCCAGCATTGGAGACCGGCTTTTTTGTCGCAAAAAAACAGACAACTATCTAGTAATCCTATATTACCCGCGCGGCATAGATGTGCCCGGCTTACCCGTTTTGGCTGCCGGTTGAAACATCTGGTCTACACTGTCCATATCGAGAAAATGCGAAAAAGTGTCGCCCCGCAGCCCCAGCCGGATGGTTTCGAGGCTCACTATCTCGTTGGGCGCAATGTTGCCCAGGTTTACGTTGGCTCCGAGTAGCTTTATAAACCATACCTGCTGCGCTTTCTGGGGTGCCTCCCAAATAATGCGCTCCGAAGGAATTTTGGTTAGAATCTCTTCGACCAGACCCGAGCGAACCTCGCCGGTACTGCGAAAAAGGCCTACGTTGCCCCCTTCGCGCGCCTCACCGATTACTTTCACGGCACCAGCCTCCAGCTCGGCCTGCATCTGCGAAATCCATTTGTAGGGCGGAATTATCTTTTCCGCGTCTTTAGAGCCTACTTCGCTGAGCACATTCACCGACTTGCTTAGCTCCCGAATAAACCCACACTTGCGGTCGTGGTCGAGGTCGATGCTCCCGTCCGATACCTCAGCGTACTCCAAGCCAAAGCTGTCAAGCAGGCGGCGATAGTCGTCAAACTGATTGCGGATAATAAAAGCCTCAAACAGAGTGCCACCTAAATAGACCGGAATACCGGATTCGCGGTATATAGCAAGTTTGCGCTTTAGGTTGGGCACTACATAGGAGGTAGCCCAGCCGAGCTTAACAATGTCGGTATATGCTCCGCCTACCTCCAAAAAGTCTTCTACCTCCCGCATACTCAGCCCCTTATCCATCATCATAGTAAAGCCCTGCTCGCGAGGCTTTTGGGTGCGTTCGGGAAGTTGAGAAAGCGAATAGTTCATACTGTGCAAAGCAGGCGCTGGCCGGCCGATAAGAGAGAATAGGAACAAAAAAACCTGCCTGCCACAAGGGCAGGCAGGTACAAAATTAACTCATAATGTAGTTGACAAGCTGCGCCAACTACCCGATAGGGGTGGGCTACTTGCGAAACTGGTCGATAAGCCGCTGCAGAGCGGGCTGCTTTTCCAGCTCCGGGAAATAGTCGAACAGCAGAGTATGCTGCTCATAATTGAGCGTAAGCGCCGTTTCCAATTCCTGGTAAGCTTCGCGCAGGCGGCCGGCCGCGAGCAGATAAGCACAAATCATATAGTGGAAATGCGCTTCGTGCGGATGCAGCTCTACCGCGCGCTGAAGCAGGTCGGTGGCTTCTTCAAAATGACCTTGCTCGTACAGAATAGCGCTCCAGCTTACCCAGCCGGTAGCGTCTTCGGGAGCCACTTCCGTAGCCTTTTCATACGCCTCAAGAGCGCTGACAATATTGCCAACCTGATTCTCGGCGGCCCCAAGCGCCGACCAGTATTCGCCACTTTCGCCGTATAGCTCTACCGCCCTGCGGAAGAAGTGTAACGCTTCGTAGGGGCGCTCCTGCTCCTGCAGTAACACACCCTGGCCAAACCAGGCTTCGTCCATCTCCGGATTAATCTCCAGTGCCTTGCGGTAATACTGACGGGCCAGGTCCCAGCTACGCATCTTTTCGTAGCATTCCCCTATGTTGCAAAGGGCTTCATCGGTAGGCGCACCGGGCGGGTAGCTAAGCTCAAACTCCGCAATAGCGCGCTCGTACTGCTGTTGGCACACAAAGGTGTCGGCCAGCCAGTGGTGCGCATCATGAAAATCGGCTTCGATAACAATGGCATAGTCAAAAGCCGCCGCTGCCTGCTCGTACTTCTCCAGCCGGTAATAATACTGGCCCAGGTTGTACCACGCTACCGCCGAATACGGGTCATCGTCAGTGAAGCGCTGAAAAAACTCCTCATGCTCAGACAGCCGATTACTGGTTTCCAGGCAGTTAAGTAATTCCTGAACGGTGGTTTCGTTGTCGGGCTGCAAGCGCAGGCTGTGCTTATAATGACGGGCTGCGCTCTTGAACTTGTGCCAGCTCTGGTAAGCCAGCCCCAGGTTGAAGTGAATATCCTCGCGGTCGCTGTGGCGCTCAAGAGCCGCCTGGAAATAGCGGATAGCTTCTTCAAAGTCGCCCCGCTGCGTGGCAATAATGCCGCGCGTTACGGCCACATCGGCATTGTCGGGGTCGCGGGTAGCCACGCTGGCAATCTGGCGCTCGGCTTCAGCATAGTCGCCGCGCATAGCCGCAATCTGAGCACGGTCAATCAGCAGTTCAATAGAAAACGGATATTGGCTAAGGGCAGCTTCGCAAGCCTGCTGCGCCTTGTCGAAAGCAGCGGAGGTGACATAGTGGTCGATAATTACTTCAAATTCTTCCAGGTCAAAGAATACTGCCTCATCGTGAGCCAGCATTCGCTCGTAGCGGCGCACGGTTTCCTGAGCAGCTCGTGGGTCGTCAAATGATTCGTTCATGCGCATAATAATCACAACTTATACAGGCTGGCCGGGCCCTTTGCTACCAGCAGGCAGTAGCGATAGTCTATAGTCATTACGACGCAAATCAGCCGCCCTGCTACTCTTATCTTCCAAAAAACTGTGCCAGCCTTTTCGCTAAGTTACAACCGTTGGCCGGGCTGTCCGGTTCGTTTTAAGGGTCTGCGTTAGCCACGCAATGGTTTCGGCCAGCGGCCGAAAAGCGAGACCCGTAGCAAGCTGGGCCTTACGTGCTTCATACACAAGCGGCTGGCGGCCAGCCCGGGCTGTATCACGGGTAATGAGCGGGCGGGCGTTGGTCAGTACAGACCGCGCATGCTCCAGCCTCCAGATAATCTCCGCCGCCCAGTCGGGCACTGCAGTGAGTGGGGGCCGCCGGCCAAATGCCAGGGCCGTCTGGGTTAGGAAGCTGCCCAGTGCGCATGCCCCTCCGCTCAGGATGTAGCGGGCAGGTGGGAGCGTGGGTAACTCCAGGGTAAGGCGTAGCAGATGAGCAACCACATCGCGCACATCTACAAAGTTGAGCTGGCTTTGCGTATAAAAGCGGTGCTCATCGTAGGCGTAGCGCAATAAGCGGGTACTGCTACGATGCCAGTCGCCCGGACCCAGTACCACTGATGGATTAACGATAACGGCCGATAGTCCTTCCGCAATGCCGCGCCATACTTCCAGCTCAGCCAGGTACTTGCTGGTGGCATAGGCCGAGTGGCTGGCGCCCAGGTCCCAGGTTGCCGTTTCATCGAGCAGCAAGGGCGCGCCGGTGGCGGCCCCGGCCGGCGCCTGGCCCAGCGCCGCTACCGACGACACGTAGCCCAGGCGAATCGATTGCCGCCGTAGACAAGCATCCACGATAGCGGCCGTGCCTTCCACGTTTACTCGCAGCAGCTCATCTTCATCCTGAGGCGCATACGAAACCAGGCCAGCGCAGTGCAGTACGTGCGTCACCTCGGGCGTTAGTGCCTCCGCCAGTAGAGTAGTATCAAGAAGGTCGCCCTGTAGCCAGTCGATGCCGGCCGCTATATCATCCGGGGTTTGGCGCCGCGATACAACGCTCTAACGGCCAGCCCACGCTGCCGCAACTCCCGCAACACAAACGTGCCAATAAGACCCGTGCCACCCGTTACAAAAATCATTGCGCCGAAGATAGGAGAGCCTTTGCCCGCTGCCTCATAAGGTATTGTTAAGTAACGGCAACGCCATCAACTTTCTAAAGTAAGCTGATTTTACCGTTTTGGTAGCCAGGGCGGCCGTATGGCGCAGGTGGTGCGTGTCAGTACCCACGAAATCTACCAGGCCCTCGTCAATTAGCTTTTCCGCTACCTGCCGGGCGGCCGGCGAGTAGTAGCCGGCCAATGAGTTGAGATTGAGCTGAAATAAGACGCCGTATTCCTGCCGCAATTTTTTGAGGTCGTCAAAGCGGCCATAAAAATATACGTAGCGTTCAGGGTGCGCCAGTACCGGCCGGTAGCCAGCCGCCTTAAGCTCAAAGATGACGGACTGAAGGTTAAATGGCTCGTTAAGATAAGATGTTTCTATTAATATATATTTGTATTCATTTCCAAAGCTTAATAACTCCGTGCCATCGGCCAGCTTACGGCCCAGCCATTCATCGAGATAATACTCGGCTGCGCATTCCAGCTCCACATCACCCAGGTCGGCCTCAGCGGCGGCGGCTTGCAGCGTTGTCAGTGCCGCCCGAATCTCAGTAGGGGTGTTCTTATAGAAGTCGCCCATGATGTGAGGCGTCATTACCAACTTGCGAAAGCCTAGCGTCCGCAATTCGCGCAGCAGTTCCAGGCTATGGGCCAGCGTTTCAGCCCCGTCATCGAGTCCGGGCAGGAGGTGCGAATGCATATCAACCCTGAGCGCCGCCAGTGGCAGCCCCGAGGATAGGCGCCGGCCGGCACTATTGGTGCTTCGCCTCCAAAAAGCCGCTGCCAGAAACCTGCCATAGTTACCTGTCTAATCTAGCTGAAAAGGCCTTTAAGACGCTGGCGCCAGGTTTTTCTCTGTGTGGGCTCTTCGTAGTAGCCCATGCCGTAGGTACCGTAGCCGTAGCCGTAGCCATACCCGTAGCCGTACCCATAGCCATAGCTGCCCTGTGCTTTGGCGTCGTTAAGAATCGTGCACATGCGCGTAAACTGATTGTTGCGCATCAACCGGTTGAGGTTTTTGAGAAATGACTTGCGTGAATAGTTGGCCCGAACGATGTAGATAGGTACGTCGGCCTTGCGCATGATGAGGATGCCATCTGTCACCAGGCCTACGGGCGGCGTATCAATCATGATAACATCGTACGTCAGGTACAACTCTTCCAGCATCTGGTCGAAGCGCGGATTCAGAATGAGCTCCGATGGATTGGGCGGCGTGGGCCCCGCCGAGATGAAATCTAGCGCTGAGATGTCGGTGTGCTGAATACACTCAGCAACCGTGTGGCGGTCGATAAGAATAGTGCTGATGCCGCGTACGTTTTCGGCTCCAAACGCCAGGTTTACCTTGGGTTTGCGCATATCAAGGTCGAGCACTATTACCCGCTGCCCCGACTGGGCAATAATGCCCGCAAGGTTGACTGTTACGAACGTTTTGCCTTCGCCCGAAATTGTCGAAGTTACCGAAATCAACCGTTTCTTGGTAGAGGGGCTGATAAAATCCAGGTTAGTTCGAATAGAGCGAATGGCTTCCGATACCGAGGATTTGGGGTTCTTATCTACTACTAACCGCGATACATCCAGTCGCTCTTTCTCATAAGTAGGAATTACGCCTAACACCGAGGCTTTGGTACTATGCTCTAGCTCACTCACGCTCGTAACAGTGTTGTGCATCAGGTAGCGGACGGCAATCAGGCCTAGGCCCAGCACCAGCCCACCTACGAGACCAATAACATAGATAAGAAGGCGTACCGGCGAAATCGGGATGTCGGGTGCCGAAGCTGGAGAAAGAATTTGAAAATCTGCTGTCGTACCGGCATTTTTAATATTGTACTCCACCTTCTTTTCCAGCAGCATCTGGTAGCTATTGCCATACAGCTCCAGGGGGCGCTTGAGTCTTTCCAGCTCTGTTTCTTTGCCGGGCAGCGATTGCAAGGCACCCCCAAGTTGTGACTGCTGCTTATCCAGCAGCGCCATTTCTGTTTGCAGCTGCTTGCGGGCCTGAGCAAGCTGCCGGTTTAGGGTATTGGTGGCAAACTTCACCTGGGCCCGTATCTGAGCCAGGGCCTCCGTTTTATCGGTGTACGAACGCTCAACGCGCCGCAGGTTTTGCTGAAGTGAATTAAGTTCAGTAAGCTGTTGGGCGAGCGAGGGGTTATCAAGTACCTCCAGCTCAGGAATAGACTGCGTTACGGGTATATCATCGCTAGGCGTTAAGCGTTCCTGAGTGGCCAGCTGAGCAACTTCCGTCAGTACGGTAATCTTTTGTTGCAGCTTCAGACGAGTAGTCTGAATATCCTCAAGCTTGGAGGTGATATCTCCCAATTCGCTTTTGGCATCATACGTGCCGTTGCGCTGGACAAAATTCTTAAGATTATCCTCGGCCTTGGCCAAGTTTCTGCCGTTCTCTTCAAGCTGCTGATCCAAATAGGCAAGAGCCTTTTCGGTAGATTCCTGCTTGCGTGCCAGCTTGGCGTCGCGATAAACTGTGTCAAGCGCGTTTACCAGCCGTTGGGCTTTAACGCGGTTATTATCTAAAAAGGAAATCTGAATTGTATTCGCGTTTGCATTCAGAATTTCAGCTGTCAGATTCTGGTCCAAATAGGCATTAATGGTATTATCATCAAGAATAGTAAAGTGGTAATTGGCCTCAGTAGATGTGCCAGTGGCACTGCCTGATGGAAGTAAGCGCAGGCGCATGCCTGGTAGTTGCACGTACTGCCCCAATTCATAATTTCCGGCCAGGGTTTCATTGCTTTTCAGAGAAACCTGCAGGTGATAGTGCTTGGCATCCAGGTACTCGACACTGAACTTATGGTTATAATAAACCGGGTCGCTGATGCTATATTCTACCTGAAAAGGGCTGGTTCCGAATAGCTCCGTTTCGAGAACTGTGCCTTGAGTGTAATAATTAATATCGAGCGGAACAGTTTGCTTAAGCCGCTTATAAGTAAGCCCCGATTTAATAAGCTCGACCTCGCCCGCAAGCTGCGCGGCCTGCTTGTTATCAACTCCAGCAGCATTCATTGCTAGGCCCAAGCCTAAGGCGTTAGCATCACTACGCTCGTCTATTTTTAATATAGAGGTTGCTTTATAAATAGGCTTGGTATAGCGTAAATAAAGCCAGGAACCCGTGAAACCTAAAATAAGTAGTATAATTACCCATGGCAAGCTTCGGCGGGCTACTAAAACCAGCGTATTCAGGTCAAAGCTGCCTGCTCCGTCAATATCCTCATCAGGCGAAGAAAGGATAGTAGGCAGCCCTGCTTCTGGCCCCGATGAAGCTCGTCGGATTAGCTCTTCCAACTCTGCGTTTTCGCTTAATGCCATAATTTGAGATTATTAATTTAAAAAATAGTTTATTAAACTATTTTTTCGCTAAAACGGCAAAAGTGAAAATAAAGCTTATAGTTGAAAAGACTGTTCCAAGCAGGCCCAACGCCGGGCCAGCATCAATTATGGCATCCGTAAAGGGGCGGCGCAACGGCTGAATATAAATAATATCGTTAGGCTCAATCTGTAAGTTGCCCCGGCGCATACCTTCTAGGGTGCTAAGGTCAACAAACTGCACTTGTGGGTTTTTCAAGTCTCCTCTAATGATGCGAATATTGTTTATGCGCCCTCCATTACGGTTGAAGCTGCTACTAGTAATACCTGAACTGCTAGCATTATTGCTTCCGTCTGCGCCACCAGCTAGAGCTAACACTTCCAGTAGATTCATATTATCATTAGTGAGAGGAATAACCAGTCCACCGGGCGAGCCCAGTATAATAACACGATTATTCGTAACGGCAGTTTTGACGAAAGGCTCCTTATAGTATTCGCTATAACGTACTTTAAGTAAGCTGTCTGCTTGTATTAAACTCAGCCCGCGTACCTGTACCCGGTCTACGAGCGGAAGTCGGACGGTGCCATCGGCTTGGACGGTAAACTGAGTAGCTCCAGGAATACTACTCGCTCCTTGGCCTGTACTGCGCTGGCCAGGGCTGGTAAATGACGTACTTGGAGTTGGAGTAGTACCAATACTAGGCGCTCCAAAACGTAACTCCCCGTTCGGGTCAATTAGTTTCTCTCCTTTGTTGGTGTAAACCTGAACGTTGAGAATATCGTTGCTATGAATACGGTAATTACGGTCGGTTCGGTTAACGGCTCGCCGTAGCTTCGCCGTATCAACAACCCCATCGCTTCCTCTCGTAAGCTGAAACATGGTGCGCTGGTTGTAGTAGCGGGTTGTTACGCACGAAGAAAGCATGCCGAATATCGGTAGTGCTAAGAGCAGCAGCCGACGAAGCGGCCCAGACGAAAGCGAGGATATGAAAGCCAAAAGAGAGCCGATTCAACAAAGCCAGGCTAGCGAAAGATGCTGACCGCAGGCTTCTACAAGTAAAAAATGTCCCAAAAGTAACCTATTTACGCTGGGCTTTCAAAAATCCGGTCTTGCCGTCTCATAATAGCCCCTGGCAGGCAACAGCCTCAGAATCGTATTTTTGTAGGCACGAACCCCTAGGCGGGGTTCTACACACTTCTCCCCCCTCACCCACCCCACTTTAACGTATCCTTATGGAAGCTACCGTAGCGACCGAAAACCAGGCCATGATTGCACAGATGGTGCGTGATTTTGGTCTCCAACACATCAAGCCCAACATGATGCGCTGGGATAATACGCAGGAATTTCCCCGCGACCTGTTTCGCCAGCTTGGTGAGCTCGGGCTGATGGGTGTGCTGGTGCCCCACCAATATGGCGGCTCCGGCTTTGGCTACCAGGAATATGTGACAGCTATTGCCGAGCTTTCCAAAATTGATGGTAGCATTGGTCTGAGTATGGCGGCTCATAACTCGCTCTGTACCGGGCACATTTTGCAGCACGCTTCTGAAGAGCAGAAGCAGAAGTACCTGCCGCGACTAGCTTCGGGTGAGTGGCTGGGTGCCTGGGGCCTGACCGAGCCTAACACCGGCTCTGATGCAGGCAATATGCGCACCACCGCCACGCTCGATGCCAGCGGGGAGTATTATGTACTGAACGGCGCCAAAAACTTTATTACCCACGGCAAAAGCGGCGACGTGGCCGTGGTTATTGCCCGTACCGGCGAGGTCGGCGACTCGCATGGCATGACGGCTTTTATCGTGGAGCGCGGCACGCCGGGGTTTGAGGGTGGCCGCAAAGAAGATAAGCTGGGAATGAGGGCTTCCGAAACCACGGAAATGATTTTTACCGATTGCCGGGTGCCCGTAGAAAACGTCATCGGTAAGGTAGGGGATGGTTTTGTCCAAAGCCTCAAGGTGCTCGACGGTGGGCGCATCAGCATCGCGGCGCTAAGCCTGGGAATTGCGCAGGGGGCTTACGAAGCTGCTCTGCAATACAGCAAGGAACGCCAGCAGTTCAACCAGCCCATTAGCAACTTCCAGGGTATTGCCTTTAAGCTGGCTGATATGGCGACCGAGATTGAAGCAGCCAGCCTGCTAACCTACCGTGCCGCCGCTATGAAAGACCGTGGCGAAAACGTGAACCTCGAATCGGCAATGGCTAAGCTCTACGCCTCGGAGGTAAGCGTGCGGGTTGCCAACGAGGGCGTTCAAATCTTTGGCGGCTATGGATACACTAAAGACTATCCGGCCGAAAAGTATTACCGCGACGCTAAGCTCTGCACAATAGGGGAGGGTACGAGCGAAATACAAAAGCTCGTCATTGCCCGTGCTTTGCTGAAATAAATGTCAGGAATTATGCGGATTCAAACCGGTTTCGCAGCTTTTATGGGTAGTCGCCCGTCATGCTGGTAACGGATTGAGGGCGAATCATCCGCAAAATCCGGCAAACGGGTTTGAATCCGCGTAATCCCTGAGTATCTTTGCGGCCCGATTTACTCGGCTTCCCGTAGCGAAAGCATTCTCACTCCCCGATATGATTATCGTTCAAATCAAAGACAACGAAACCGTTGACCGCGCCCTGAAGCGCTTCAAGAAGAAATTCGAGCGCACTGGCGTGTTGAAAGAGCTGCGTCGCCGCACGTTCTTCCAGAAGCCGAGCATCACCAAGCGCAAGCTGAAGCAGAAAGCAGTATACAAGCTGGCTACCTACGGCGGCGAAAACGAGTAATCGTTTTATTGCGCTCTGGCGGCTGTAAAAGCCCGCCCAATTACCCTTGGTAATTGGGCGGGCTTTTAGCGTTGCGGGTTTGGGAAAAACACAGCCGGGCACTACTTTGCAGCCCCGGCCGTTGGCCAAAGCTTTGGTCTGATTTAAAGATGGATGAATTTCTGGATTTTTTGCGGTACGAGAAGCGCTTCAGCACGCATACCATTACTTCATACCAAACTGACCTGACGCAGTTTAGCGCGTATATACAGGCTGAGTATGAGCTAGCCGACCCTGCTCAGGCTACTCATCCGCTTATCCGGGGCTGGGTAGTAAGCCTGATGGACCAGGACCTCGACCCGCGTACTGTAAACCGAAAAGTGGCTTGCCTGCGCTCATTCTACAAGTTTTTATTGCGCGGGCACCGCATCGAAGCCAACCCTATGCTGCGTATCAAGGCCCCTAAAATGGCCAATAAGCTGCCCGAATTCGTGCCCGAAGAATCGCTCAACCGGCTGCTCAATTCCTTTGAGTTTGAGGAGAGCTTTGCCGGCGCCCGCGACCAGCTGGTGCTGGAAACGCTGTACGGAACGGGTATTCGCCTTTCAGAGCTGTTGGGAATTACCGATAACGACTTGGATATCAGTGCGCGCACTGTGCGCGTAACCGGCAAGGGCAACAAGCAGCGGGTAGTGCCTCTAAACCCATCGCTGCTGCTGGTGCTGGAAAAGTACCGTACATACCGGAGTACTGAATTTGGCGCTATCGCGCCGGGCAGCGCTTTTCTGCGCACTGATAAGGGCGAGCCGCTGTACGAGAAGCTGGTGTACCGCACGGTGAAAAAATACCTTAGTCAGGCCTCTACCTCGGCAGCCCACCAGCATCCGCACGCATTGCGCCATGCGTTTGCCACGCACCTGCTGGGTAAGGGAGCCGACCTCAATTCTATCAAAGAATTGCTGGGACATGCAAGCCTGGCGGCTACGCAAGTGTACACCCACTTGTCCGTAGACCGCCTAAAATCCGTATTTGAACAAGCCCACCCAAGGGCCTGAGTTCAGTTTGGAATGAAGCAGGAGAAACAAATGATTATAAGTAGTTGCTGCTCAGCTTACGGCTGGATAGCAGGCGGCTCTTAGTCCTTTGGTATTAGGCTTTGTTCTCGATTTCCTATCCACCCAATTCCCCTTTGCCCATGAAAGTGCAAATGCAATCGGTGCATTTCGATGCCGACAAAACCCTGCTCGACTTCATTCAGCAGCGCCTCAACAAGCTGGAACATTTTTACGACCGTGTAACGGATGGCGAAGTTATTCTGCGCCTCAACAACAAGGATGGAGTGGCCAACAAAACCGTTGAAATCAAGCTGATGGTACCCGGTAGTACTCTGTTCAGCCAGGAGGATGCAGCATCCTTCGAAGCGGCTACCGATGCTGCGGTGGAAGCTCTGAAGCGGCAGATTACCCGGTATAAAGAAAAATCGCTAAGCCATTAGTTTTTTTTATATATAGCAAAAATCCCCTGTGGTCAACGGCCGCAGGGGATTTTTGCTAGAAGGATAGTCAGCTAGAGACTAAACGCGGTCTTGATACGGTCCACGTAGTCCAGCTTTTCCCAGGTAAAGGTTTCGAAGGTTTTTTCCTCGCCGTCCTTCATTTTAACGGTGATGGTACCGGGTTGGCGACCCATATGGCCGTAGGCGGCTGTAGCGCCGAAAATAGGATTCCGCAGCCCCAGCCGTTCCACAATGGCGTAAGGCCGTAGGTCAAACAGTTCGTTTACCTTATCCGAAATCTCCCCATCGGTGAGTTTGTGGCCAGCAGCGTTGGTTGCCTTGGTAGTGCCCGAGGTAGTGACGTACAAGCCCACTGGCTTGGCTACGCCAATGGCGTAGGCAACCTGCACCAACGCCTGGTCGGCCACCCCAGCAGCTACGAGATTTTTGGCAATGTGGCGGGCAGCGTAGGCGGCCGAGCGGTCTACCTTGCTCGAGTCTTTGCCGGAGAAGGCGCCTCCGCCGTGCGCGCCCTTGCCGCCGTAGGTATCGACAATAATCTTGCGGCCCGTGAGGCCCGAGTCGCCATGCGGCCCACCGATAACGAACTTGCCGGTAGGGTTGATGTGGTGCTTTATATCAGCAGTGAACAGTGCCTGCACTTCGGCGCTTAGCTTGGCTTTCACGCGCGGAATGAGAATAGCGATAATATCCTGCTTAATGCGGGCCAGCATCTTCTCTTCTGAGGCATCGAAGTCGTCGTGCTGGGTACTGATAACAATAGTATCGATGGCTACCGGGCGGTGGTCATCAGAATACCGGATAGTCACCTGGCTTTTGGCGTCGGGGCGCAGGTAAGTCATTTCCTGGCCGGCCTTGCGGATAGCGGCCAGCTCTTCGAGCAGGGCGTGCGAAAGGTCCAGGGCCAGGGGCATATAGTTGGCCGTTTCGTTCGTAGCGTAGCCAAACATCATGCCCTGGTCGCCGGCACCCTGCTCTTCCGGAGCCTGACGCACCACTCCCTGGTTGATATCGGGCGACTGCTCGTGCAGCGCCGACAGGATGCCGCAGCTCTCGGCTTCAAACTTATACTCAGCCTTGGTATAGCCGATGCGACGGATGACGTTACGGGCAATGCTCTGAACATCTACGTAGGCCGATGATTTTACTTCGCCGGCAATAACGACCAGGCCGGTAGTTACCATCGTTTCGCAGGCAACTTTAGCGGCCGGGTCCTGGCGCAGGAAGTCGTCCAGGATGGCATCCGAAATTTGGTCGGCAACTTTATCGGGGTGGCCTTCCGAAACCGATTCGGAAGTGAACAGATAGGGCATGGCAAAGGATTAATCAAACAAAAATGCTGCCTGTGGCAGCGCGTATCGCCTGGGGCAGCAGGCTGCAAAACTACTCACTAAATTCTTGGCTGAACTCACGTTGCGGCTAGTCGGCAGCCCGGCCGGATACTTATAGCTTAGCGCAGATGAGCACGACCAGCCGGCCACGCAGGTCGGTAGTAGCAAACAGGTACTGGTCGCCGCCCTCCCGAATACCCGTGCGCCGCCGAAAATCGGCTACCGACTCCGGAAAATTGCGGGTTGTAACGTGTGCCCGGCCTTCGGGACCAAGGTGCGCTTTCAGGGTGGGACCATCAGCTTTCTCCATAGCCAGAATGCGGAACGTTCGCCCCGGAAAATCGGCCCGCAGTTCCTGGCTGGTATACAAGTGGCTGTGTTGATGGAGCTTGAGTAGCTCAAACGCAGTGCCGATACTTTTGAAGGCTCCGGCTTTCAGAATGGCAGCATTGGGCTCGTACAGATACTGCTGGGCCTCGGCATAGCGCGGTACGGCGCGTGCTTCGCGTGCCCGGTTAACGCGAAATTCCTGCTGGCAGCCATCACGCCGTAGGTTCACAGCCAGGCGCTCGGGTCGATGGCCGGCTCGGCACCCAGCTCGTAGAGCACCTCCTTTACTTCGTTTTCCACGGCCAGCACCCACAGGCGACGCACGTGGCGCAGCTCCTCAATCGCCAGCTCAATATCAAGCATGGGCGAAGTCTTAAGCAGAATACGCGGCGCGTGCCGCAGCAACAGCGGCAACAAGCGCGGCACATCGGGCTCACAGTCGGCCAGCCGAAACAGTTTGCCGCCGCGCTGGTCGCGCCGGGCCGGGTCGAGATACAGCCAGTCGAATTGCTGGTTGGCAGCCTTCAGAAAGCTGGCGGCATCCGCCGCATGCGTCGTTACGTTGCCGATGCGTAGCTGCGCGAGGTTGTAGGCTACTATCTCCGCCAGCCGGGGGTCGCGCTCCACATAGTCTACCTGGTCAACTACCTCCGCGAAGTGTGCCGAATCGGCCCCGAAGCCGCCCGTGAGGTCAGCGAGCCGGCTGGCTCCTGCTACCAGGCTGGCTTTGTAAGTAGCCGTCCGTTCCGACGAAGCCTGCTCTACCGACAGCGCCGGGGGGAAAATCAATTCTTGGTTATCAGCCCAGGCGGGCAGTTTCACGCGAGCCTTCTGACGGGCCTGAATCTGACGTACCAAATCAGGCACGGGCAGATGGGGGTAGCGACGGGCCTGGAGAGCAAGGTGGGCCGGGTCGTCGTAAAGGTGAGCAGCCACATACTTGCGAGCTGCCTCGGGCAAAGGAAACGTCATTGTGCAGCCACTAACGCAAAAACCGGCCAACAGGTGCAATGCCCATCGGCCGGTTTGCTTGGTTCAGGAGTCAACAAGTAAGTAAAAGACGGTTATTCTGACCGTTACATCTGCCAGCGTAGCGCCAGCAGCGGTTGGCCAGCCGGAGCTGTCAGTACGCCGATGCTGGCTGGCCGCAGGCGAGGCCACACGGTGCCATGCTTACCGGATAAGTCAGAATTGTAGTCGTCTATTGATTGTTTGATATACTCGTTAGTATGGTGATTGATGAATATTGTGGCCAGCAGGCTTACTACCGCCACGCCGGCTGCTGCCTGCTGCGTACTATTGAAATAAACCGGGTCGCCGTGGCTGAACACCTGTGAGCCATACAAACCCAGGCTGCCAACCAGCACGGCCTTGTCAACCAGGTAAAGGGTTTTCTGGCGCTTATACTTGTCCAACTCGCGCAGGGCCTGGGTATTGCCGGCCAGATAGGGGCGTAGCCGTTGACCAAAAAAACCGGCACTCTGGTAGTCTTCCCCGGTTTTGCCAGGAGCCAGAAAATAAAATTTCTGCTGATGTCCGTACTGCCCGCGCTCCTCATCTTCGGGTAAAAGCCGGATGGTAGCAGGGTTGGCTTGCTGCGCCAGTGCGGCCCGGCCCGCCAGGCTAAGGCCTACGGCCAGGCACGAAACTGTGAGCCAGCGTGCTACGCTGCCCGAATAACGAATAGAAGTGGTCATAGCCAGCAAAGATATGGCAGATACTTACGGCCAGCGCATCCTAACAAAAGCGTATCTTTGCGGTTGGAATCCACGACCTTTCATTTACTGACTATCATGGTAGAGACCAAGCCTACAACCTACGTTCCGTATAAAGTAAAAGACCTGAGCCTGGCCGAATGGGGGCGCAAGGAGATTCGCTTGGCCGAAGCCGAGATGCCCGGCCTGATGTCGTTGCGCGCGGAGTTTGGCCCCAGCCAGCCGCTGAAAGGTGCTCGCATTGCGGGCTGCCTGCACATGACCATCCAAACCGCTGTGCTCATCGAGACGCTCATGGCCCTGGGGCTGACGTTACCTGGTCGTCGTGCAATATATTTTCGACGCAGGACCATGCGGCGGCGGCTGTCGCGGCGGCCGGCATTCCGGTGTATGCCTGGAAGGGCATGAGCGAGGAAGAATTTAACTGGTGCATCGAGCAGACACTGTTTTTCGGAGAAGAGCGTCAGCCGCTTAATATGATTCTCGACGATGGCGGCGACCTCACCAACATGGTGCTCAACCAGTTCCCGGAGCTGGCTGCCGGTATCAGAGGGGTGAGCGAAGAAACCACGACCGGCGTGCTGCGTCTCATCGAGCGCGTAAAAAATGGCTCGCTGCCTTTCCCGGCCTTTAACGTGAACGACTCGGTAACGAAGTCGAAGTTTGATAACAAGTACGGCTGCAAAGAGTCGGCCGTAGATGCCATTCGCCGGGCTACCGACGTGATGATGGCGGGCAAAGTGGCCGTAGTTGCCGGCTACGGCGATGTAGGAAAAGGCACTGCGGCCTCGCTGCGTGGTGCCGGTGCCCGCGTTATCGTCACCGAGATAGACCCCATCTGCGCGCTGCAAGCCGCCATGGATAGCTACGAGGTAAAGAAGATGGAGAACGCTATTCCGCGGGCTGATATCGTCATTACTACTACGGGCAACTGTGATATTATCCGGGAGGAGCACTTCCGCGCCCTCAAGGACAAGGCTATCGTCTGCAACATCGGTCACTTCGACGATGAAATCGACATGGCGTGGCTGAACAAAAACTATGGCCACACCAAAGACACTGTAAAGCCCCAGGTGGATATTTATAACATCGACGGCAAAGAGGTTATCATTCTGGCCGAAGGCCGCCTGGTAAACCTGGGCTGCGCCACGGGGCACCCATCGTTCGTGATGTCGAACTCGTTCACCAACCAGACTCTGGCTCAGCTGGAGCTGTGGAAGAACGCCAGCCACTACGAAAACCAGGTATATACCCTGCCCAAGCACCTGGATGAGAAAGTAGCCCGCCTGCATCTCGCCAAAATAGGCGTAGAGCTGGACGAGTTGACGCCTAAGCAGGCCGACTACATCAAAGTACCAGTGGAAGGCCCGTTCAAATCGGACCTGTACCGCTACTAATACATAGTAAATAACATATGTTTAAAGCCCCGCCAGCAGCTGCTGGCGGGGCTTTCTTGTAAGTTGTGCGGAAGGATACTGCGGGAAAATAGCCAAAACCCTAATCGAGAAACTTTGTGCCGGTGAGCTGCTCAGTCAGCTCCCAGAGACGCCGGTTGTTTTCGGGGTATTAAAGCTGCTTTTTACCGGCTCGGGCTTTTTCTTATTATAGAAGCCTCCGCTAACGGTGCCGGCCTGGGCATCGGTAGCCAGAAAAATGCTGGTTTCGGCTCCTTTCTCGGGCGATAGCATAAAGGGCCGGCCCAGGGTAAGTACAGCAGTCAGCCAGCCGCCCGACTGCTGCCCGTAGCCGGTGGCCACCGCGCCGGGGTGCAGCGAGTTGGTGGTGACGTTGGTGATGCCGTGCTCGCGCAGGCGCCGCGCCAGCTCCTGGGTAAACATGATGTTCCAGAGCTTGGTGTTGCCATATTCCCACACGGGGCTGTATGAGCGCTCCGATTGCAGGTCGTCGAGCGTGGGCTTGGAAAAGCGGTAGGCCATCGAGGCCACGTTTACGATGCGGGCCGCCGGGCTTTTTTGCAGTAAGTCGAAGAGCAGGCTGGTAAGCAGAAACGGCCCGAGGTGATTGGTAGCCAGTGTCAGCTCATTGCCATCGGCCGATACCTGGCGCTCGGCCCCAAACATGAGGCCCGCATTGTTTATCAGCACATCGAGGCGCGGGTATTTGTCATGAATTTGCGCGGCTACGTCGCGCACCTGCTGAAGCACCGAAAGGTCGGCCAGCACGATGTCAACGTGCTTGTTGCCAGTAGTATCGATAATGTCGCGCTGCGTGCGCTCGGCCTTGGCCCGGTTGCGGGCCAGGATAACGACGTGCGCGCCCTGGCGGGCGAGCTCACGGGCCGTTACTTCGCCAATGCCGGAAGTAGCGCCGGTGACAAGAATGAGTTTATTCTGTACGTCAGCCATAGAGTTTTAGCGTAATAGACTGCCCTATACGCAACGGCCGCCATAAAGGTGGCGCCCCGGCTATCGGCGTGGTGCTGGCTTTGGCTTTGGCAGCGCCGCCAGGTAAGGTTTGACGTAGCGATTACCGGGAAAAAACTTCAGCGTTCGCTGCCCAAAATAACGGCACAGCTCAAGCTGATGCAGGTTAGCAAAACATTCCGTTTGATACTGCAAAATTTGCTCACGCAAGGAGGAATTCTCAGCGGCAGCATCAGGCATACTTCGTAAAGCCGCTGCCGCGCGTGAGAGGTTGTACGAGGCCGCTGCCCACTGCTGGTCGTCGAGCTGCAAAGTAGCCAGCTTGAAATAAGCCTCCACGAAAGGCATGTAGACCGTAACGGCCTGTGGGCTTTCGCGGCCGTATATATCCAGCAACGCAATCAAACGCTGGTAAACCGGATAGCTCAACTCACGAGTATTGGCGCCTCGGTACAGGGCCCTGGCATAGCAGTTCAGCACCGATGGGTCGGCCGGGGTAAGGTTGGCTGCGTCTGCCACGAGGGCCGCTGCCTCATCATACCTGCCATCGGTATAAGCACGGTCCGACTCCGCTACTTCGATGGGGTGAGGCGTGGCTGGTACTATGGGCGCTTGCTTGGGAAGCAAGGCAGGTACGCCCTCAAAGTCTTCGTCGCGTAGCGGCTGGTCGTCGCCCACATAATGAAAGTTGTGCTTGGTTTTGATGAAGGCGCAATCGTCTGTAGTCTGATATGTTTGGGCCCGGCCAATACCCGGAAGCAGCACCAAAGCCAGCACGAGCCCCGTGAGTAGCGTTGTTTTCATTTCCAAAGCTATCAACAGCAGCGGTTCTACCCGCAGCCGGGCTGCTAGCTTTGCAGTGCCCATGCCAGTCTCGCTCTCTGTCGTCGTTATTACCTTCAATGAGGAAGCCAACATTGCCCGCTGCCTGCAGGCGCTGGGCACGGTAGCCGACGAAGTACTGGTAGTCGATTCGTTCTCCTCCGACGGCACGGTGGAAATCTGCCGCCAGCACGGCGCCCGCGTTATTCAAAATGCCTTCGCCGGCTACGTCGAGCAAAAAAACTTCGCTACCGACCAGGCTAAGTCCGACTACATTTTGCAGCTCGATGCCGACGAAGTGCTCACCGATGAGCTGCGCCAGAGCATTCAGGCTGTAAAAAATAACTGGCAGCATGCGGCTTACTCGCTGGCGCGCCTCACCAACTACTGCGGCACCTGGGTGCGCCACGGCGGCTGGTACCCCGACCGCAAGCTGCGCCTCTACGACCGCCGCCTGGGCCGCTGGCAGGGCCTGCTACTGCACGAGCACTACGAAGTGAACGCTGGGCAGTCTACCGGCCAGCTTATGGGTGATATATTACATTTTTCATATATTTCAATTGCGCAGCACGTCAGCCAGCTGAATAAATTCACGAGTATCACGGCGCAGGAGCGGGCGCTGAAGGGCCAGACCCGCGTAACGTTCTTTCATCTCTTACTGAAGCCGCTCTGGAAATTTGTGCATGGCTATGTGTTCCAGCTGGGCTTTCTGGATGGCTTCGCAGGCCTAAGTATCGCGGTCATTTCGGCCTGGGGGTATTTCTGAAGTTCGCGAAGCTGAAAACCGGCACCCAAAACGCGCCCACGTCATGAGTCCGACTTTCCTCATTTCACGTACCGATGCCATCGGCGATGTGGTTTTGACGCTGCCCGTAGCTGGCTGGCTCAAGCAGCAGTATCCCGGCTGCCGGGTGGTGCTTATTGGGCGTAGCTACACCGCTGCCGTAGCTTCCGCTTGCCCCCAGCTAGATGATTTTTTGGCTATCGATACCTTACAAAAGCTGCCTGCGGCCGAGCAGCTGGCGCAGCTACGCAGCTACGGGGCGGCGGCTATTATCCACGTTTTTCCGAATAAATTTCTCGCGAAGCTGGCTCAGCAAGCTAATATTCCGGTACGTATCGGCACGCGCAACCGCTTGTTTCACTGGCTCACCTGCAACCGGCTGGTAGCGCTCAGCCGCCGCCACTCGCCGCTGCACGAGGCCCAGTTGAACCTGCAGCTTTTGCAGCCGCTTGGTTATAGCCAGGTGCTCAGCCTGGCTGCCATCACCGCATTGACGGGCCTGCGGGCAGCTACGCCGCTGCCTACTGAGTATCAGCAGTTGCTGGCTGCCCGGCAGCCGGGCCAGCTCCAAATTATTCTGCACCCGCGCAGCCGGGGCAGCGCCCGTGAGTGGGGTTTGCCGCATTTTGGCGAGCTAGCCCGGCTGCTACACGAGGCCGGGCACCGCGTTTTCGTTAGTGGCACGGCGGCCGAAGGCGAGGAGCTGGCCGGCTGGCTGCGCGAAAACGCCCGTTTCATCACCGCCGACCTCACCGGCCAGCTGGCACTACCCGAGTTCATCGCCTTTATTGCTGCCGCTGATGGGCTGGTAGCGGGCAGTACCGGGCCTTTGCACCTGGCTGCCGCGCTTGGTCGCCAGGCACTGGGGTTGTACCCGCCCATTCGGCCCATGCACCCCGGCCGCTGGGCGCCGCTTGGGCCGCATGCCGAATACCTGGTAGTTGACCGGCCCAACTGCCAGGATTGTGAGGCACAGCCAACCGAATGTACCTGCATCAAGGCAATTGCGGCAGCTACTGTAGCAGCCCAAATTGCTCGCTGGCAGCCTTTGCAGGCAACCTAGCAGCCACTTCCTACCGTACGTAGCATTTACTGTCGGCGCATCAGGCTCTATATTGTTGCCGCTAGCAAGGCCAT
This sequence comes from Hymenobacter sp. BRD67, assembly GCF_013256425.1. Lineage (GTDB taxonomy): Bacteria > Bacteroidota > Bacteroidia > Cytophagales > Hymenobacteraceae > Hymenobacter. The sequence continues at coordinate 3,337,879 of NZ_CP053904.1, read as the reverse complement.
GCGGCTCACGCACTAGTCAAATCGATGCTGTCTGGTCTTACTTTTGCCCAGTTCCTGGTTTTATTACCTGCCCTATCTACCCATTATGAGTGACTCTCCCGAACGGGTGAAGCTGAGCAAAGAGGAAAAAGACCGGCGCTTTCAGGCCGAGCTGATGCCGGTGCTCGACCCGCTCTACAACTTCGCCTATCGCCTCACGCTCGACGAAGACGATGCCAACGACCTGGTGCAGGAAACCTACCTCAAGGCGTACCGCTTTTTCGAGTACTTCGAGCCCGGCACCAATGCTAAGGCCTGGCTTTTTCGCATCCTGAAAAACTCGTTTATCAACGATTTTCGGAAGAAAAGCAAGCAGCCGGCGAAAGTCGATTACAGCGAAGTTGAAGGATATTATAATCCGGATGAAGTAGAGGGCGATGCCGATACCGGGGCTTCGTCGTCTGACCTGCGGCAGCAGTCCTCGCGCGACCTTATCGGCGACGAAGTAGCTAGCGCCTTAAACTCGCTACCAGTTGATTTTCGGACGGTTATCATCCTGTGCGACCTTGAGGGCTTTACCTACGAGGAAATGGCCAAGGTGCTCGATATTCCGATTGGTACGGTACGCTCACGCCTGCACCGGGCTCGTAATTTCCTCAAGGACAAGCTTGAAAAATATGCCTCATCCATGGGCTATGGGAACGATGCCTCTGATGATGCCGTTAATGCCGCCGAACCCGACGACGAAAACAGTTAATTTTTTCTTCACCATTTAACCCCAGGCTAAGACCCTGTTCCCGATTCGCTCATGGAAGCTACTGCTACTACAACCAATCTGTCGGCCCCCTTGCCTCGCCCTTGGCTAGTGCCCCGACTGCGACCGCGTGAACATTGTACTTGACCAACTTCTCGAAGGCCGGAGCCTGACCGAAGAAGATGAGGATTACCTCATCCACCACGGCGACGATTGCTCGCCCTGCTTCGATGATATTAAGAAGCAACAAGTGTTTATCGGCTTTCTGAATCAGAAAGTTGGCCGCCGGCCGGCCCCTTCGGCACTGCCACACGCTATCATGGCGCGTTTGCACGCCGAAATAGCCTAGCTTTGTAGCCCTATGCAGGGCAAAATCATTGTATTCTCGGCTCCGTCAGGGGCGGGCAAGACGACTATCGTACATCGGCTCATGGAGTTAATCCCGGAGTTGAACTTCTCCATCTCGGCCTGTACCCGCGACCGCCGCGGCCGCGCCGAGGTCAACGGCAAAGACTATCACTTCATTACGGTAGCCGATTTTCAGGATAAGATTCGTCACAACGAATTTGTGGAGTGGGAAGAGGTATACGAAGGGGCCTTTTATGGCACCCTCAAATCGGAGATTGAGCGTATCTGGGCCACTGGGAAGCACGCTATTCTCGATGTAGATGTGAAGGGCGGCCTTAGCATCAAAGCGTTTTATAAAGAGCGGGCGCTCGCCGTTTTTGTACGGCCTCCTTCCATCGAAGCGCTGGCTGAGCGGCTCACGGCGCGGGCCACCGACTCTACTTCCAGTATCTCTTCGCGGGTATATAAAGCCACTTTCGAGCTGGCCTTTGAGGACAAGTTTGACGTCACGGTTGTGAACGATAAGCTGGAGGAGGCAGTCGCCCACGCCGAAAAGCTGGTGCGCGACTTCATTCAATCCGATACGCTCACTGAGGTGGTATGATGCCGAGTGTTTCCGGCCCCACGCGCCGCATCGGCTTGCTATTCGGCTCGTTTAACCCCGTGCATACCGGCCACCTTATTCTGGCCGAGCACTTTGCCACCCGCACCGACTTGGCGGAAGTATGGCTGGTCGTATCGCCCCAAAACCCGTTTAAAGCGGGAGCCGAGCTGCTGCCCGAAGCCCAGCGCCTGGGCCTGGTAGAGCTGGCCATTGCCGGCAATCTGCGCCTGCGCGCCGAAGCTATAGAGTTTGGTCTGCCGCGGCCCAGCTATACCATCGCTACCCTCGACGCGTTACGTAAGCGTCATCCCGACACGGAGTTTGTTTTGCTAATGGGCGCCGATAACCTGCCCGGCCTGCCGCGCTGGCAGCAAGCAGCTCGCCTGCTGGCTGAGGTCGATATATACGTCTACCCGCGCCCCGGCACCGTCTTGCCCGAGCTGGCACTTTTTCCGCGCGTACGGGTAATGCAGGCGCCCTTACTCGATATTTCGGCTACCTATATTCGCGAAAGCCTGCGCCTCGGCCGCTCTATCCGCTATCTGGTACCTGCTTCCGTAGAAGCCGAGCTAGTAACGCAAGGTGGCTGAATAGAGGATTTATACTATATAAGGTCTTGTGGATATAGAAAAAAGTCCGGCGATAGCTCGCCGGGCTTTTTTGTTGTGAAAAGACCTCAGATGGTCATAATCTCCGACTCTTTTTTGGAGAAGAGCTTATCTACTTCATTGATGTGAGAGTCGGTATATTTCTGCACCTTCGCTTCAGCGTCCTTGATGGCGTCTTCCGGCGCACCATCTTTCTGGAGCTTGCGCAAAGCCTCGTTTACATCCTTGCGGATGCCGCGTACCCGTACTTTACCGGCTTCCGCTTCGTTTTTGGCCTGCTTTACCAGGTCGCGGCGGCGCTCTTCGGTCATAGGTGGGATGTTGAGGCGCACGCCATCGGCATCAGCAACGGGATTTAAGCCCAGGTCGCTGTTCTTGATGGCTTTGGATACCTCATTTACCATGTTTTTCTCCCAGGGCTTAATTAGCAGCGAACGAGGGTCGGGAGCTGAGATATTCGCAATTTGCGCTACCGGGGTGGGCGTACCGTAATAATCTACGCGCAGGCCATCGAGCATCGCCGGCGAGGCCTTGCCGGCCCGGATACGACCCATTTCTACGCCCACGTGGGCAATGGCCTTGCCCATCGACTCCTCAGCATCGCTAAGGTAAAATTGAATTTCCTCGTCCATGTTAAAAATTAGCGTTTTTTGTTGGCAGCTGCCGGTTCTTGTTAGCAAAGTTTATAAAGGCGCCGGACAACTACTAAAATCAGGCTTGTTCGGGCAGGTTGCCTACCTGCGGCGGCAGGCCGCTTAGCTCGGGCAGCGCATTGGCAGCGCGCGCAAGGCCACCAGCCATTGTTACCAGCGTACCAAGGTCTTCGCCAGCGAGAAGGCGCTCCAGATTGCCCGCCGTATTCATATCGAATACGATGATAGGCAGGTTGTTCTCTTTGCAAAGCGTGAAGGCCGTCATATCCATCACGCTCAGGTTTTTCTCCATTACCTCATCAAACGAAATGCGTGAGTAGCGCACGGCATTGGGATTCTTCTCGGGGTCAGCTGAATAAATGCCATCTACCCGGGTGCCCTTCAGCACCACGTCGGCTTCAATCTCGATAGCGCGCAGCGAGGCGGCCGAGTCGGTAGTAAAGTAAGGCGAGCCAATGCCCGCGCCAAAAATTACCACGCGCCCTTTCTCCAGATGGCGCATGGCCCGGCGTCGGATGTAGGGCTCGCACACCCGCTGAATAGTAAGGCCCGAAAGCAGGCGGGTGGGCACGTCCATTTTTTCCAGGGCGCTTTGCAGGGCCATCGAGTTGATAACCGTAGCCAGCATGCCCATATAGTCGCCCTGCACACGGTCGAGGCCAAAGTGCTCGGCCTGCACACCCCGGAAAATATTGCCGCCGCCAATTACCACGGCTACCTGCACACCCTGCGCTGCTACCGTCTTTATTTCGGTAGCGTACTGCATTAGCCGGTCAGCATCAATGCCGTATTGCTGCTGGCCCATAAGCGCTTCGCCGCTGAGCTTAAGAAGAATTCGGTGATAAGTCAAAATAGTGGGTGAGTAAGGGTGAGCAGGGGAGAGGGGTAGAATCAGGCAAACTGTACCAGTACCTGGCCTTTGGTAACATTGGCCCGCAGGTCTACTTTGATGCTGCCGATAGTCCCGTCAGCCGGTGCTTTTAAAATATTTTCCATCTTCATAGCTTCCAGTACCAGCAGCGGGTCGCCCTTCAGCACGGCCTGGCCGGGCTGCACCCGAATGTCAATAATGAGACCCGGCATGGGGCCTTCAGCTCGTTTATCCGGGCAACATTGGCATCGCTCAGGCCCAGCCGGTCGAGGAGTAAGTCAAACCGGTCTTTGGCGTGCAAGTCTACCCGCTGGCCATTGATTTTCAGCGTGAAGGTTTTGGCCGCATAATCGGCCTCTACCAGCTCGGCAGTATATGACTGCCCCTTGTAAAGCACGTGATATCGCCCGTTTCCGAGCGGGGCCACATCCCAGGCAAAGGGCTGGCCATTGAGGGTAAGGGAGTCGGTGGCCTGAAAATCCACCTCCCAGCTATGCGCTGAGCCAGTGCTGATACTGAGCATAGAGAAGTCGGCCCTGCTGGCCGAAACTGGGTTAAAGGTACGGTGAATCTTAATTTCGTCGGAACTTGCCAGCCTTTTCCAGGGTCCGATAGTAATATGCGATTTATAATTCCCGCTAGTTTTATTGTTTGTGTAGCGATTGCCCTGCCTTCCCGGGGCCAGTCGACCGGTGGCTCAAGCAAGGATAATCATAAGAAAGCGGTTGAGGCTCCCGTCGCGCCTGCTTCGGCTAGTATCACCGTGCCGTCGTGGCTGCCGCCCACTGCACCCCTGCAGCCGGCCGCTACCCAAATCACGGATGTACTGGATACCAAGCTCGACGTGCGTTTTGATTATGCGCACCAGTATCTGCTTGGTACGGCGGTGCTTACGCTACGCCCGCATTTCTATGCCCAAAGTGATTTGAAGCTTGATGCCAAAGGCTTTGATATAAAAAGCGTGCAGCTGCTGAGTGGTAAGGGACCTAAGGTCTTGACCTATAAATATGATGGACGCCAGCTTACCATTGCCCTCGACCACGCCTACTCACGGGAGCAGCCCTATCAGGTACGCATTGCCTACGTAGCCAAGCCCAATGAGCTGCCGGCCGGTGGCAGCGAAGCTATTACGGCGGCCAAGGGCCTGTATTTTATTAATCCATTGGGCAAGGAGGCCAACAAGCCCCGGCAAATCTGGACGCAGGGCGAGACGCAAAGCAGCTCCTGCTGGTTTCCGACCATCGACCAGCCCAACCAGCGCATGACCCAGGAGATTGCGATGACGGTCGAGGACCAGTTCAAAACGCTTTCCAATGGGCTGCTGATAGCCTCCAAAAAGAATGCCGACGGCTCGCGCACCGATACCTGGCGCCAAACCCTGCCCGCCGCCCCTTATCTCACCATGATGGCCGTTGGCGACTTTGCCGTGGTATCCGATACCTGGCACGGCAAAGCTGTCGACTACTATGTCGAGCCCAAGTACAAGAGCACAGCCAAAGCCGTTTTTGGGCGCACACCCGAAATGATGGACTTCTTTTCCAAAAAGCTCGGTATTGACTATCCGTGGGAGAAATATTCGCAGATATCTGTGCGCGACTATGTGAGTGGCGCTATGGAAAATGCTACGGCCACGGTACACGGTGCGGCCATCCAGGCTACTCGCCGCGAGCTGCTCGATGCCACCTACGAAACCTCTGAGTCCATTATTGCGCACGAACTGTTTCACCACTGGTTTGGCGATTACGTCACCTGCGAGTCGTGGAGCAACCTGCCGCTCAATGAGAGCTTTGCCAACTACTCGCAGTATCTCTGGGCCGAGTACAAATACGGAGCCGATGCCGCTGCACTGGTGCAGCAGCAGGACCTGACCCATTACCTCGAAGAAGCCGAGTCGAAGCGCGAGCCGCTTATCCGCTACCACTATGCCAACCGGGAGGATATGTTCGACCGCCATTCCTACGAGAAGGGCGGCCGGGTACTGCATATGCTACGCAAGTATATAGGGGATGATGCATTTTTTGCCGGTCTCAATCATTACCTCACCAAAAACAAGCTAACTGCTGTTGAAATCAGCAAGCTGCGCACGGCTTTCGAAGAAACGACGGGGAAGACTTACACTGGTTCTTCGACCAGTGGTTTATGCAGCGCGGCCACCCCGAGCTGAAGATTACGCACTCCTACAGCAACGGCCAGGTGCTGCTGCACGTGCAGCAAACGCAGGATACCCTCTTTCAGCCGGTGTTTCGCCTGCCGGTAGCTGTCACGGTGTGGCAAAAGGAAAAGCCTACCGAGCACCACATCACTATCACGAAAGCCGACCAGACCTTCTCTTTCCTTGCGGCCGATAAGCCGACAATGGTAAAATTCGATAGCGAAGGCCAACTGCTGGCTCAAATCGACGAAGAGCGCAGTATGGAGGAGCTGGTATTTCAGTTTTACCACGCCCGCAACTACTTGCAGAAATATGAGGCAATGGACCTGCTGCAAAACAAGACCACCGACTTTGGCGTCAGCGGCTTGTTTCGCAATGCCCTGACCGATAACTTCTTCGCCGTGCGCCGTACGGCGCTCGACCACCTGCGCGGCTACCGCGGGCCTTCGGCCAACGCCGTGCGGGCCGAAATTCAGCATCTGGCTACCACCGACCCGAACAGCGCCGTGCGGGCGCAGGCGCTTATCACGCTGGCTTCCTTCCCCAGCGAAAACTATGCCTCCACTTACCTCACGGCGCTGCGCGACAGCTCTTACCTGGTGGAGGCCGGTGCTATCGATGCCCTGGCCAAGCTGCCTACTTCACCTGCCCGCACCCAGCTGGCAGCCCTCGACAATACCCCCAACTCTACCCTGCTCGTGTCGCTGGCCGGTTATTATGCCCAGCGCGGCAGCATCGACCAGTACGCTTGGTTTATGCGCCGTCTGCCCGACCTCACCGACACCGACCTCTATACCTACCTGCAGGCATTTGGCGCCTTCATGGTGCAGATGCCCGTCATTGAGCGCGATAAAGGCGTACAAACCCTGGAGACTATTGCCCGCACCCATCCCCAATACTTCGTGCGGCTGGGGGCATACAAAGGCCTCATGGCGCTCACACCCAGCCAGCCCGACCTTAAAGCAGTACTACTTGACATAAAAAGTAAAGAAACTGATGAGCGGCTCAAAGCATTTTATAACTTAATGTGAACCAACCCAAAGGCTGGCCTGAGTGCTGCTTGAGAAGCCGTATAAAGCGTGTAGTTACCGGAAATGAGCATCCCGGCACACAACTTTTTCTTGAGCAGCACTTGCATCTTCCCGAAAAACCTGTACTTTTGCGTCTCAATTCCAGCAAGCGGCCGGATTTGTAAACAAATGGGGGTATCGCATAGCGGCAATTGCGGGTGACTGTAACTCACCTCCTTCGGGTTCATAGGTTCGAGTCCTGTTACCCCCACTTTAATAAAATGAGTACCATCTGCGGGAGTAGCTCAGTTGGTAGAGCGGCAGCCTTCCAAGCTGCAGGTCGCGGGTTCGAACCTCGTCTCCCGCTCATTTTACCAGTTTATAGAATAAGCCGTTTTAGCTCAGTGGTAGAGCACTTCCTTGGTAAGGAAGAGGTCATGGGTTCAAATCCCATAAATGGCTCAGCAGTTACGGAACTACCCACCCTTTAGGCGGGTTAGGGCCGGGTCAGCAAGAGAAGCGATGCGCAGCACCTAAGCCTGAATTGGCCCAAGCTGGGTTTCGCTTTCTTGCCATATAGACTACTTGCTTTTACTTTAATTCCCCTCTTTTTTCTCAACTCTTTACAATGGCTAAAGAAAATTTCGACCGGTCGAAGCCGCACGTAAACATCGGCACCATCGGTCACGTTGACCACGGCAAGACGACCCTGACCGCAGCTATCACCACGGTGCTGGCTAACCAGGGTCTGGCTGAAAAGCGCGACTTCTCCTCGATTGACAACGCCCCCGAGGAAAAAGAGCGTGGTATCACCATCAACACGGCACACGTAGAGTACTCTACCGCCAACCGTCACTATGCGCACGTTGACTGCCCCGGTCACGCCGACTATGTGAAGAACATGGTAACGGGTGCTGCCCAGATGGACGGTGCTATCCTCGTGGTAGCTGCTACCGACGGCCCGATGCCCCAGACCCGTGAGCACATCCTGCTCGCCCGTCAGGTAGGTGTTCCTCAGCTGGTAGTGTTCATGAACAAAGTTGACATGGTGGATGACCCCGAGCTGCTTGAGCTCGTGGAAATGGAAATCCGCGAACTCCTCTCGTTCTACAACTTCGACGGCGACAACATTCCGGTTATCCAGGGCTCGGCCCTGGGCGGCCTGAACGGCGATGCCAACTGGGTTCCCAAAATCAACGAGCTGATGGCTGCAGTGGATTCGTTTATTCCGATTCCTGCCCGTCTGACCGACCTGCCTTTCCTGATGCCAGTAGAGGACGTGTTCTCGATTACGGGTCGTGGCACGGTTGCTACCGGTCGTATCGAGCGCGGTATCATCAACTCGGGCGAGCAGGTTGACATCCTGGGTATGGGTGCTGCTGAAGGCCTGAAGTCGACGGTTACGGGTGTGGAAATGTTCCGCAAAATCCTGGACCGTGGCGAAGCTGGTGACAACGTAGGTCTGCTGCTCCGTGGCATTGAGAAAGAAGCCATCCGTCGCGGCATGGTTATCTGCAAGCCCGGCTCGGTTAAGCCCCACCAGAAGTTTAAGGCTGAGGTGTACGTGCTCTCGAAAGAGGAAGGCGGCCGCCACACCCCGTTCTTCAACAACTACCGTCCGCAGTTCTACCTGCGTACCACCGACGTTACCGGCATCATCACCCTCCCCGAGGGCGTTGAAATGGTAATGCCCGGCGATAACATCACCATCACGGTGGAGCTTATCAGCAAAGTGGCTATGGAGAAAGGCCTCCGCTTCGCTATCCGTGAGGGTGGCCGTACGGTAGGCGCTGGTCAGGTGACCGAAATCCTCGACTAGTTTTAGCTTTCTAGCTAAAAATTAAGACAATCCGCCTCGATTTTTCGGGGGCGGATTTGTTTTGTATAAAATGCTTTGTACCTTTGCACTCCCATAAGCAAATAGCGCTTACGGGGCTGTTACCTACGAGTGTAGTTCAAGGGTAGAATAGAGGTCTCCAAAACCTTTGATGGGAGTTCGAATCTCTCCACTCGTGCCACTTTTAGCCGCTGTTGCGGCTGTTTTATCTGCCCTCACCGGCTTTTTGCAACCATGGCTAAGCTGAACAACTACTTCCGCGACACCATCGAGGAGATGCGTTACAACGTAACGTGGCCCTCGACTACCGAACTGCAAAAGAGCGCGGGTCTGGTGTTGATTGGCTCCCTGGTATTTGCCGCCGTGGTAGGCCTGATGGATGTGAGCTTCAACACGGCGCTCACCGCATTTTATCAAACTTTCGCCCGCTAGGTTTTAAGAAGATGGGTGAATTGAAATGGTATGTGGTTCGCTCGGTGAGCGGCCAGGAGAAAAAAGCCAAAACGTATATGGAGACCGAAATCGGTCGCCACAACTTGCAGGAGCTGCTTCCGCAGGTGCTGATTCCGGTTGAGAAGGTGTTTGAGATGCGCAACGGCAAGAAGCGCGTGCGCGAGCGCAACCTGTATCCCGGCTATATTATTATTCATTCGGACCTGACGCACGGTGAGGTGCAGAACATCATCACCTCCACGCCCGGCGTAATTGGTTTTCTGGGCGATAAGGAAACCAAGACTACTAATGCCAAGCCAGTGCCTTTGTCGCTGAACGAGGTAAACCGTCTGCTGGGCGTAGTTGACGAGGCCGAAGAAAAGTCCGCCGAGCTCGAAACCCCTTTCACGGTGGGCGAGCTGGTAAAAGTTATCGATGGCCCGTTCAATGGCTTCAGCGGCAACGTCAACGAAGTATTTGAGGAACGTAAGAAACTAAATGTTATCGTGAAAATTTTCGGCCGCGCTCAGCCGGTAGAGTTGAGCTACACGCAGGTCGAGAAAGAGTAACAAACCTTATACGTCGCCTGATATCCACTCCGGTCAGGCGGTGCTTCCACTAGGAGTATTATCTGAACTGAGGCTAGTACGAGTTACGTCGTGCCCGCCGCAGCTTTATCAACCAAATGGCCAAAGAAATTAGAGGTTACCTGAAACTTCAGGTAAAGGGAGGCTCCGCGAATCCCGCGCCGCCGATTGGACCTGCGCTTGGTAGTAAAGGCTTGAATATCATGGAGTTTTGCAAGCAGTTTAATGCGCGCACCCAGGATAAAGCTGGCCAAATCTGCCCCGTCCTGATTACGATGTACACCGATAAGTCTTTTGACTTCGTCATTAAGACTCCTCCGGTACCGGTTCTCCTGATGGATGCCGCCAAGTTGCAGAACGGCTCGAAAGAGCCAAACCGTAACAAAGTGGGTTCGGTAACGTGGGACCAGGTTCGGACCATCGCCGAAACCAAAATGCCCGACCTGAACGCTTTCAAAGTGGAGTCGGCCATGAAGCAAGTTGCTGGCACTGCCCGCAGCATGGGTATCACCGTAAAGGGCGATTCGCCTTTTGCTGAATAACTAACCGGAGGACATACACAATGGCAGCAATCAGCAAAAAGCGCAAGGAAGCCCTTGCCAAGCATGACCTGACGCAGGTACGCAGCCTGCTCGAAGCCGCGCAAGTGGTGAAGGATATTACGTACACCAAGTTCGACGCCTCGGTTGATATCGACGTTCGCCTCGGTGTAGACCCCCGCAAAGCCGACCAGATGGTGCGTGGTGTAGCCACCCTGCCCCACGGCACTGGCAAAACCGTTCGCGTACTGGCCTTGGTGCCTGCCGATAAAGAAGCCGAAGCTACCGCCGCTGGTGCCGACTTTGTAGGTCTGGACGACTACATCGCTAAAATCGAGAAAGGCTGGACCGACATCGACGTAATTATCACCATGCCTTCGGTAATGGCGAAAGTTGGTCGCCTTGGTCGCGTACTTGGCCCGCGTGGTCTGATGCCAAACCCGAAGTCGGGCACGGTAACGACCGACGTAGCTAAGGCGGTGCAGGAAGTGAAGGCTGGTAAAATCGACTTCAAAGTTGACAAAACCGGTATCATTCATTGCTCAGTAGGGAAAGTATCGTTCGACCCCAGCAAGCTGGCTGAGAACGCGCTGGAAGTGATTCAGACGCTGGGTCGTCTGAAGCCGTCTTCTTCGAAAGGCACCTATATCCGCAGCATCACGCTCAGCAGCACCATGTCGCCGGCAGTGCCGGTCGACAGCACGGTTTCTTCCGCTAACTAATAATATCAACCAACCATGAATCGGGAAGAAAAACAAGCCCTCGTGGATGAGTTGAGCGAGAAGTTTCAGTCGCACAACGCATTCTATATTGCCGATGCCTCGGGCATGTCGGTAGCGAAAATCAATGACTTCCGTCGCCTCTGCTTCAACCGCGGCATGGAATTCAAGGTGTATAAGAACTCGTTCATCCGCAAGGCGCTCGACACCCTCGGCGGCGACACCAGCGAGATGGACGCAGCGCTGAAAGGCCAATCTGGTGTATTGTTCTCGAAAGAGAGCGGCAACGCCCCGGCCAAGCTGCTGAAGGACTTTTACAAAGCCCAGGCTTATGGTCGCGGCGTAACCCCTAAGCCCGCGCTGAAGGGTGCCTTTATCGACGCCAGCATCTTCATCGGTGCTGACCAGCTCGAAGGCCTTACCACTATCAAAGGCAAACAGGAACTGCTCGGTGAACTCATCGGCCTGCTGCAATCGCCCGCCAAAAACGTTATCTCTGCTCTGTCGAGCGGCGGCAACAAGCTGGCTGGTATCCTCAAAACGCTTTCCGAAAAAGAAGAAGCTGCTGGCTAACCGCTGCTCACCTTTTTCAACTTTCAATTTTCAACTTACAACCCCTAATACCCTACCGAAATGGCCGATTTGAAAGCCTTCGCTGAGCAGCTTGTTAGCCTCACCGTTAAAGAAGTAAACGAACTCGCTGGTATCCTGAAAGACGAGTATGGCATCGAGCCTGCTGCTGCTGCTCCCGTAATGGTAGCTGGTGGTGGTGGCGCTGCTGCTGCCGAGGCTCCTGAGGAAAAGACCACGTTTGACGTAATCCTGAAAGCTGCCGGTGGCGCTAAGCTGCAAGTAGTTAAGCTGGTAAAAGACCTGACCGGCCTGGGCCTGAAAGAAGCCAAGGAACTGGTTGACGGTGCTCCCAAGCCCCTGAAAGAAGGTGTTACCAAAGATGAGGCCGAAGGCCTGAAGAAGCAGCTTGAAGAAGCTGGTGCTGAAGTAGAAGTTAAGTAGGTTTGCCTACGGGCTTGCTCCCGAATCGGATTAGGCCTGGCACTTAGCCAGGTCTTTTCCTGTTTGTAGAGAATAAGTTACTTTTTGCAACTGAAAGCGGCTGCTTTTGGTTGTCTTACGCTGGCAGTTTTCTTCTTCTATCATCTAGCATGGAGCGAAGCAAAATACAAGGACCTTATCACGTTACACGTCGCAGGAGTTTCGGACTCATCTGACAAACAGCGTGGTAAGGTCCTTTGCTGCGCTCATAACCCCTGAGTTCGTCTGAAGGCTTTTACCGTAGGTGCAGGTGTAAAGGCAACCTTCCGAACATAGGTTGATAGTAGAGCTAACTCGCGTAGCTGCAATAGCTTACGTGTACATTTTTAAAACCTTTCCAATTGGCTACACCGCAAGCAACTGAGGCCGCCGAAGTCAAACACCTGACTGGGGCCAGTGAGCGAATCAATTTCGCCAAGATTAAGAAAGTTATCGAGTACCCGGACTTTCTGGACGTGCAGGTGCAGTCGTTCCAGGAGTTCTTTCAGCTCGAAACAGCCGCCGCCAGCCGCACGAATGAAGGCTTGTTCAAGGTATTTGCCGAGAACTTCCCGATTTCGGACTCGCGCGAAAACTTCGTGCTGAACTTTATCGACTATCACGTTGACCCACCGAAATACACGGTGGATGAGTGCATCGACCGCGGCCTTACCTACGCAGTGCCCCTGAAAGCGAAGCTGCAGCTCATTTGCAACGACAAGGATAACGAGGACTTCCAAACTATTGAGCAGGAAGTTTTCTTGGGCAATATTCCGTACATGACGGAAAAAGGCTCGTTCGTTATCAACGGTGCCGAGCGCGTTATTGTATCGCAGCTGCATCGCTCGCCGGGCGTGTTCTTTGCCCAGAGCAAGCACACGAATGGCACCAAGCTATATTCGGCCCGCATTATCCCGTTCAAGGGCTCGTGGATTGAATTCGCCACGGACGTAAACAACGTGATGTACGCCTACATCGACCGCAAGAAGAAATTCCCGGTAACGACGCTGCTGCGCGCTATTGGTTACGGTACGGATAAGGACATTCTGGACTTGTTCGGCCTAAGCGAGGAAGTAAAGGCTGATAAGAAAAACCTCAAGAAAGCGGTTGGTCGCAAGCTGGCCGCTCGGGTGCTCCGCACCTGGACGGAAGATTTCGTGGACGAGGATACCGGGGAGGTAGTTTCTATCGACCGGAACGAAGTGCTGCTGGAGCGCGACTCGACCATCAACGAGGAAGATATTGACACCATTGTGGAGGCCGGTGCTAAATCGGTTATTCTGCATAAGGAAAATGTGAATATTGCAGATTTTGCGATTATTTACAATACCCTGCAGAAAGACAACTCCAACTCGGAAAAGGAAGCTGTTGAGCAGATTTACCGTCAGCTCCGGAACACCGAGGCCCCGATGAAGAAACCGCTCGTGATATTATCCAGAAGTTGTTCTTCTCGGACAAGCGCTACGACCTTGGAGAAGTAGGCCGCTACCGGATTAACAAGAAGCTCCAGATTGACATGAGTCAGGAGTCGCGGGTATTGACTAATCAGGATATTGTACTGATTGTGAAGTACCTGATTGGCTTGATTAACTCGAAGGCCATTGTCGATGACATTGACCACCTGAGCAATCGCCGCGTACGCACGGTGGGCGAGCAGTTGTACGCTCAGTTCGGCGTAGGGCTGGCCCGGATGGCGCGTACCATCAAGGAGCGCATGAACGTGCGCGACAACGAGGACTTCAAGCCGGTTGACCTGATTAACGCCCGCACGCTTTCGAGCGTGATTAACTCGTTCTTCGGTACCAACCAGCTGTCGCAGTTCATGGACCAGACCAACCCGCTGGCTGAAGTGACGCATAAGCGTCGCGTTTCGGCGCTCGGGCCGGGAGGTTTGAGCCGCGAGCGTGCGGGTTTCGAGGTACGTGACGTTCACTACACGCACTACGGCCGTCTGTGCACCATTGAAACGCCGGAAGGCCCGAACATCGGTCTGATTTCGTCACTCTGCGTGCACGCCCGGGTAAACTCGATGGGCTTCATCGAGACGCCTTACCGCCACGTAACAGCTGGTACGGTAGACATGACTTCTAATGTGAAGTTCCTGACTGCCGAAGAAGAAGACACGCACCACATTGCCCAGGCCAACTCGCTGCTGAGCGAGGAAGGTAAAATGACGCAGCAGTTGGTGAAAGGTCGTTTTGAAGGTGACTTCCCGGTGGTAGCACCCGACGAGTACACCTACATGGACGTAGCCCCAAACCAGATTGTATCGGTTGCTGCTTCGCTGATTCCGTTCTTGGAGCACGATGACGCCAACCGGGCGCTCATGGGCTCGAACATGCAGCGCCAGGCAGTGCCACTGCTCCGCCCCGAGGCTCCGATTGTGGGCACGGGTCTGGAAGGCCGTACGGCTATCGACTCGCGGGCGCTCATCATCGCCGAAGGCGAAGGCGTGGTTGACTCGGTTGATGCTAACCGCATTATTATTAAGTACGACCTGTCGGACGACGATGTGGCCGTAAGCTTTGATGCTGAGCGTAAGACGTACAGCCTCATTAAGTTCCGTCGTACCAACCAGGATACCTGCCTCAATCTCACGCCGCTGGTGAAAAACGGCGAGCGCGTAACCAAGGGCCAGGTGCTTTGCGAAGGCTATGGCACCAACCGCGGGGAGCTGGCGCTGGGCCGCAACATGCAGGTTGCCTTCATGCCGTGGCAGGGCTACAACTTCGAGGATGCCATCGTTATCTCGGAGCGCGTAGTTCGCGACGATATCTTTACTTCGATTCACATCGAAGAGTTTGAGCTGGAAGTGCGCGAGACCAAGCGCGGCGAAGAAGAGCTGACTTCGGAAATTCCGAACGTGAGCGAGGAAGCCGTTCGCAACCTCGACGACAACGGCATTATCCGCCTTGGGGCGGAGGTGAAGGAAGGCGATATCCTCATCGGCAAGATTACGCCGAAGGGCGAAACCGACCCGACTCCGGAAGAGAAGCTGCTCCGCGCCATTTTCGGCGACAAGGCTGGTGACGTGAAGGATGCTTCGCTTAAGGCGCCGCCCTCCCTGAACGGGGTGGTTATCGGCACCAAGCTCTTCTCGCGGCCCAAGAAGGATAAAAACCTTCGCGCCAAGTCGAAGAAAGAGGTGGAGGACCTGAAGGAAGGCTATGCCCGCGAATTGCGCGGCGTGAAGGCGATAATGATTGATAAGCTGGTAGGCTTGCTGGAAGGCAAGACGAGCCAGGGCATCAAGCACCGCTTTGGCGACGACGTGCTGACAAAAGGCGTGAAATTCAACCGGAAAAATATCAGCGAGGCGCTGTTCCCCGATAAGAATGCTTATCGCGACGAGAGCAACTACGCGGTGCCGGAAGAAGTGAACCTCTTCAAGGACCTGCAGCTGGAAGGCTGGACCGCGGATGCCCGCGTGAATGAGCTGCTGCTCCGCCTGGTGAAAAACTACGCCAAGCGCCGCAACACCATCACGGCTCGCTTTAAGCGGGAGCGCTTCACGCTAGAGGTTGGCGACGAGCTTCCAGCCGGCATTGTTCAATTAGCGAAAGTCTATATTGCCAAGAAGCGCAAGCTGAAAGTAGGTGATAAGATGGCTGGTCGCCACGGCAACAAAGGGGTAGTAGCCCGCATCGTGCGCGATGAGGATATGCCCTTCCTGCCCGACGGCACCCCGATGGACATTGTGCTCAACCCGCTCGGCGTACCGAGCCGGATGAACATCGGTCAGATTTACGAAACCGTACTCGGCTGGGCTGGTCTGAAAATGGGGCGCACCTACGCAACCCCAATTTTCGACGGCGCTACCGAAGACGAAGTAGCTAAGGAGCTGACCGCCGCCGGCTTGCCCGATTGGGGCCGTGCCTATCTGCACGACGGCCTGACCGGCGACCGCTTCGACCAGCCGGTGACCGTGGGCGTGATTTACATGCTCAAGCTTGGTCACCTGGTTGACGACAAGATGCACGCCCGTTCCATTGGGCCGTACTCGCTCATTACGCAGCAGCCGCTGGGTGGTAAGGCACAGTTCGGTGGCCAGCGCTTCGGCGAGATGGAAGTATGGGCGCTGGAGGCCTTCGGTGCTTCCAACGTGCTTCAGGAAATCCTGACGGTGAAGTCGGACGACGTGGTTGGCCGGGCCAAAGCGTACGAAGCCATTGTGAAAGGTGACGTATTGCCCAAGCCGAATATTCCTGAGTCGTTCAACGTGTTGATTCACGAGCTACGCGGTCTGGCGCTGGAAATCACGCTAGAGTAGTAAAATATGCTTACTAAGGAGTTGGTTACGGACAGTGACCAACTCTTCGTGAGTTTTTGGAAGTTTAGTTGAAAAGCGTCTGGTACGAAACAGCTGTCCCGAGACAGGTCAGGGCAGTGAAGGAACCGGCCGCTTATTGTTTATAGAGGAATACAAGACCTGACGAGAATCTACTACGAGGCGTACCTGTCTGACCCGTAGAGCACTTTTCGTAGCGTCAAACTGTTAGAGAAGACTCTGGCAGTTCAAAGCCAAACAGCTAAAAGCTTAACACATACCTAATGGCTTTCGCAAAAAATAAGAAGTTAGTTCAGGACTTCTCCAAGGTTACCATCTCGCTGGCCTCGCCCGAAGCAATTCTGGAGCGCAGCACCGGTGAAGTGGTGAAGCCGGAAACGATTAACTACCGCACCTACAAGCCCGAAATGGGTGGCCTGTTCTGCGAGCGGATTTTTGGTCCGGTAAAGGACTGGGAATGCCACTGCGGCAAATACAAGCGTATCCGCTATAAGGGCATCATCTGCGACCGTTGCGGCGTGGAGGTGACCGAGAAGAAGGTACGCCGCGAGCGTATGGGCCACATCGAGCTGGTGGTGCCCGTAGCGCACATCTGGTACTTTAAGAGCCTGCCGAATAAAATCGGCTACCTGCTGGGCCTGCCCACCAAGAAGCTCGACCAGATTATATATTACGAACGCTATGTAGTGGTCCAGCCCGGCGTACAGGCCGAAGAAGGTGTGCAGCAGCTCGACTTCCTCACGGAGGATGAGTACCTGGACATCATCGACAAGCTGCCCCGCGAAAACCAGCTGCTGCCGAACGAAGACCCGCAGAAGTTCATCGCCAAGATGGGTGCCGACGCGCTGCAAATGCTGCTCGAACGCATTAACCTCGACGAGCTGAGCTACTCGCTCCGCGATTCGGCGGCGCACGAAACTTCGCAGCAGCGTAAGGCTGAGGCGCTGAAGCGTTTGCGCGTAGTAGAAGCGTTCCGGGATGCTGCTACCCGCGTAGAGAACCGCCCCGAGTGGATGGTAATCCGCATGGTGCCGGTTATTCCGCCCGAGCTGCGCCCGCTGGTGCCGTTGGATGGTGGCCGTTTCGCTACCTCCGACCTGAACGACCTGTACCGTCGCGTTATCATCCGCAACAACCGCCTCAAGCGCCTGATTGAAATCAAAGCGCCGGAAGTGATTCTGCGGAACGAGAAGCGTATGCTGCAAGAGGCGGTCGATTCGCTCTTCGACAACTCGCGTAAGGTGAACGCTGTACGTGCCGAAGGCAACCGCGCCCTGAAGTCGCTGTCCGATATGCTGAAAGGCAAGCAGGGCCGCTTCCGTCAAAACCTGCTCGGTAAGCGTGTTGACTACTCGGGCCGTTCGGTAATCGTCGTGGGTCCGGAGCTGAAGCTGCACGAGTGCGGCCTGCCCAAGAACATGGCGGCTGAGCTGTTTAAGCCGTTCATCATCCGCAAGCTCATTGAGCGCGGTATCGTGAAAACGGTGAAGTCGGCTAAGAAAATCGTCGACCGTAAGGACGCCGTAGTGTGGGACATCCTGGAGAACGTGCTCAAAGGCCACCCAGTGCTCCTCAACCGGGCACCTACGCTACACCGCTTGGGCATCCAAGCGTTCCAGCCGCGCCTCATTGAAGGCAAGGCTATCCAGTTGCACCCACTCGTTTGTACGGCCTTCAACGCTGACTTTGACGGTGACCAGATGGCTGTGCACGTTCCGCTAGGGCCGGCTGCCATCCTGGAAGCTTCGATGCTCATGCTGGCATCGCACAACATCCTGAACCCCGCCAACGGCGCGCCTATCGCGGTACCGTCGCAGGACATGGTTCTGGGCTTGTACTACGTTACCAAAGGAAAGCGCTCGACGCCGGAAGAGCAAATCCAGGGCGAAGGCCGAGCCTTCTACTCTGACGAAGAAGTAGTTATTGCTCTCAACGAAAAGCAGCTGTCGAAGCACGCCTACATCAAGGTGCGCACGATGGTTCGGGATGAGAACGATGACCTCGTTCAGAAGACTATCGAAACTGTTGCCGGCCGCGTGCTCTTCAACCAGCTTGTGCCCCAGGAAGTAGGCTTCGTAGATGAGCTGCTAACCAAGAAAAAGCTTCAGCAAATCATCTCGATGGTGTTTAAGCGCACGGGCATGGCCCGCACCGCGCAGTTCCTGGACGACATCAAGACGCTGGGCTTCCAGTCGGCCTACAAAGGCGGCCTGAGCATGGGGCTGGGTGACATTCAGATTCCGAAAGAGAAGGATATTCTTATCAAGCAGGCCCAGGCCGACGTAGCTGCCGTAATGCAGAACTACCAGATGGGTCTGATTACGAACAACGAACGCTACAACCAGGTCATCGACGTCTGGACGCGCATCAACTCGCAGATTACGGAGACGCTCATGGGTCGCCTCGAAAAGGAGAACCAAGGCTTCAACTCCATCTACATGATGATGCACTCGGGCGCCCGCGGCTCGCGGGAGCAGATTCGTCAGCTCGGCGGTATGCGTGGTCTGATGGCCAAGCCTCAGAAGTCGCTGCAAGGCTCGGTAGGCGAGATTATCGAGAACCCGATTCTGTCGAACTTCAAAGAAGGCCTCGACGTAATCGAGTACTTCATCTCGACGCACGGTGCCCGTAAAGGTCTGGCCGACACGGCTATGAAAACGGCCGACGCTGGATACCTGACCCGCCGTCTGGTAGACGTATCGCAGGACGTTATCGTAAACGAGCCCGACTGCGGTACCCTCCGGGGCACCGAAACCTTCGCGCTGAAAGATAACGAAGACATCGTGGAGCCGCTTTCGGAGCGTATCCTCGGCCGTACGGCCGTGCACGATATCATCGACCCGCTGACCAACGAGCTAATCTTGGCCGCCGGTGAGCAAATCATCGAGGAGACTACCCGCCGTATCGACGCGACCAGCATTGAGTCCGTGGAGATTCGCTCGGTACTGACCTGCGAAAGCAAGCGCGGTATCTGCGCTAAATGCTATGGCCGCAACCTGGCTACTGGCCGCATGGTGCAGAAAGGCGAAGCTGTTGGGGTTATCGCTGCGCAGTCGATTGGCGAGCCGGGTACCCAGCTCACGCTACGTACGTTCCACGTAGGTGGTACGGCTTCCAACATCACGGTAGAAGCTAACATCCGCGCCAAGTTTGCCGGTATCGTCGAGTTCGAGGATATCCGTACCGTAGCTGGGGTCAATTCCGAAGGAACTGAAACCAACGTGGTAATGGGTCGCTCGGGCGAGGTTCGGATTGTAGAGAAAGGCACCGGCAAGGTATTCATCTCCAACCACGTTCCTTATGGCTCTTTCCTGCTTGTTAAAGAGGGCGAAGAGGTAGAGAAAGGCAAAGAGCTGGTTAACTGGGACCCTTACAACGCCGTTATTCTGGCCGAGTTCGACGGTACTATCCAGTACGATGCCCTCACGGAAGGCATTACTTACCGCGAGGAAACCGACGAACAGACGGGCTTCCGCGAGAAAGTAATCATCGAATCGAAAGACAAAGCGCAAAACCCGTCGGTATTGCTGAACCCTGCCAAGGGGGCCGATGCGGATGCTACCAAAGCGTATAGCATGCCGGTAGGCGCTCACCTGAACGTCGAAAACGGCGTGAAAGTGAAGGCTGGTCACATCCTGGCTAAGATTCCGCGTGCCGTAGGCAAAACCCGCGACATTACCGGTGGTCTGCCCCGCGTAGTGGAGTTGTTTGAGGCGCGTAACCCCTCGAACCCGGCTGTAGTGTCGGAAATCGATGGTGTAGTAACCTACGGCTCGGTGAAGCGTGGCAACCGCGAAATCTTCGTGGAGTCGAAAGACGGCGTGAAGCGGAAGTACATGGTGCCGCTGTCGAAGTTTATCCTGGTGCAGGACAACGACTTCGTGCGGGCCGGTGCGCCGCTCTCGGATGGTGCCATCACTCCGAGCGATATCCTGAATATTCAGGGCCCCGGCTCGGTGCAGGAGTACCTCGTGAACGAGATTCAGGAAGTATACCGCTTGCAGGGTGTGAAAATCAACGACAAGCACATTGAAGTTATCGTCCGCCAGATGATGCAGAAAGTGCTGGTAATGGACGCCGGCGATACGAGCTTCCTCGAAAATCAGCTCGTTGACAAAGTGCTGCTCATGGAAGAGAACGACATCGTTATCGACATGAAAGTCGTGACCGATTCGGGCGATTCGACCGAGCTGCGCCCTGGTCAGATTGTAACCAGCCGCAAGCTGCGCGACGAAAACTCGTCGCTCCGCCGTCGCGACCTCAAGCTGGCGCAAGTGCGCGATGCGCAGCCGGCCGTTTCGCGGCCCACGCTGCAAGGCATCACGCAGGCTTCGCTGGGTACGGCTTCGTTTATCTCGGCTGCCTCCTTCCAGGAAACGACCAAGGTGCTAAGCGAGGCTGCCATCCGTGGCAAAGCCGACGAACTGCTGGGCTTGAAAGAGAACGTAATCGTTGGTCACCTCATCCCCGCCGGTACTGGCTTGCGCGAGTACCAAGGCATCGAGGTGTCGTCGAAAGACGACCACGCGACCAAGCTGGCTACCCAGGCTGCCGAGCAGGCTGCCGTTCCCGCCAAGCGTCCCTCGCGCGCCAAGCGTGAGACGACCGTGCAGGAATAACGAATGATGTAGGTTTGTAATAGAACCCCCGGCTAGCCTTGGCTAGTCGGGGGTTCTTAATTTGGTAGCACATATTAGCAAGCCTTTATGAAATTCCAATACATAACTTACTTTATAGTAAGTAGTATAGCATCTAAAGCACAAGACGTCCCATTTAAAGTGGGAAAAGCTTATAATGAGTAAGTAGATTCTACAGCAATTCCTGCACAGCTTGTCATATCATTACGATGGATTGCACCAAATGCGAAGGATGTTTCTTGGGGCCATTTGTTCTGTACTAAGTGTCCAAAAGACGGAAATTACAGTTACTACCAAACTGAGTTTTACCAAGGGAATGACCAAGCTAGCATAACGTTTAACGAAAGTGCTCAACCCATAGCATTTAAGCTAAAAATAAACTTAACACAGACGCCCAAGGAGGTGCAAAGCGCAATCAATAAGGTAGTTAAAAAGCTAGAAGCCGATTTTCAGAGGATTGATTTAGACATTACGTCATTTAATGTCAGAGAAAAATTACTCTACAAAGTGATTTTTTACATTCCAACAGAAGACAAAAAGCATTGGACGCAGTACGATAAGCTTGTTTTTACCGACAAAGGGAACATTACTAAATCAAACGATATCGACTAGATGCAGCCCAACCAACCCCAAAACCCCGACCCTAACGCGCTCAACATTGAGCTAAGCGAAGTCATTGCCGAAGGCGAATACGCCAACCTGGCCCTGATTGCGCACAGCAGCAGCGAGTTTGTAGTAGACTTTATTCGCATGATGCCAGGCGCGCCCAAGGCCAAGGTGAAAGCCCGCGTCATTCTCACGCCTGAGCACGCCAAGCGCTTGCTATCAGCTTTGGAGGAGAATATCCAGCGCTTCGAGCAAAGCTTCGGTCCTATCAAAGTGCATCAGGAAGCGCCCAGCTATCCGATGAACTTCGGCGGCGCGGTAGGGAGGCGTA
Organism: Hymenobacter sp. BRD67; assembly: GCF_013256425.1. Classification (GTDB taxonomy): domain Bacteria; phylum Bacteroidota; class Bacteroidia; order Cytophagales; family Hymenobacteraceae; genus Hymenobacter. The sequence continues at coordinate 3,315,892 of NZ_CP053904.1, read as the reverse complement.
GAGTGCAGCTTACCTAACCGCCGTTAAACGGAAAATTAACTTTTTCAGCGAGTTTGCTATTGCCAAACTATTTTCTTACCTTTGCAGGCCTGAAAATTTGGGAGCAAACGGCTCTCGTTCAACCAATCGCTAAATGCCAACCATCAACCAACTAGTACGGAAAGGCCGGGAAGCTTTGACTACCAAGTCGAAGTCGCCCGCTCTTGATTCGTGCCCGCAGCGTCGGGGCGTATGCACTCGCGTGTATACCACCACGCCTAAGAAGCCGAACTCGGCTATGCGCAAAGTGGCCCGTGTGCGCCTTACCAACGGTAAGGAAGTAAACGCATACATTCCCGGTGAAGGCCACAACCTCCAGGAGCACAGCATCGTGCTCATTCGCGGAGGCCGGGTAAAAGACCTGCCAGGTGTTCGCTACCACATCATCCGTGGTGCCCTCGACACCGCTGGCGTAAGTGGCCGCTTGCAACGCCGCTCGAAGTACGGCGCCAAGCGCCCGAAGCCGGGCCAGCCCGCCGCAGCCGCAGGTAAAGGTGGCAAAGGCGCTCCTGCTAAGAAGAAGTAATTTAATAGTTGTCAGTTGCTAGTTGTCAGTTGTCAGGCCGGATTTCGGTGTTCGCAACTGACAGCTGGCAGCTTACAACTGACAACTAGTTAAACCATGCGTAAGTCTAAACCGAAAAAGCGCATCCTCCTGCCGGACCCCAAGTTCAAGGAGACGCTCGTAACCCGCTTCGTCAATTACATGATGTATGACGGGAAGAAGAACCTGGCCTATACCATTTTCTACGATGCCGTAGAGCAGGTAGAGACCCGTACCAAAGAGAACGGCCTCGAAATGTGGCGCAAAGCGTTGAACAACGTGATGCCGACCGTAGAGGTAAAGAGCCGCCGCGTGGGTGGTGCTACGTTCCAGGTGCCGATTGAAGTGCGCGCCGACCGCCGCATTGCGGTTGGCTCGAAGTGGCTGATTCAGTACGCTCGTCGCCGTGGGGAAAAAACCATGAAAGACAAGCTGGCGGGCGAAATCATTGCTGCTGCTAAGGGCGAAGGTGCTGCCGTTAAGAAAAAAGACGACACCCACCGCATGGCCGAAGCCAACAAAGCCTTCTCGCACTTCCGTTTCTAATATACGCGAATGTTTAGCGGGTTGATGAGCTTAGATTGAATGTTTAACCAGCTTTGGTTGTCTTCTTTCCTGAACTCATCAATCCGCTAACGCGCTAATTAACCTACCGTAATGGCAGTCAACAAAGAGCTACAATACCTGCGCAATATTGGCATCATGGCCCATATCGACGCCGGCAAAACGACTACCTCGGAGCGGATTCTGTACTACACCGGCAAAACCCACAAGATTGGGGAGGTGCACGACGGAGCCGCTACGATGGACTGGATGGAGCAGGAGCAGGAGCGTGGTATCACCATTACTTCGGCGGCTACTACTACCTTCTGGAACTATCCGACTGATGCGCAGGGCAACGCGGTTCCTGAGACGCACCAATACAAAATCAACCTCATCGACACCCCTGGTCACGTTGACTTTACCGTAGAGGTGGAGCGCTCGTTGCGCGTGCTGGACGGTGCTGTGGCCCTGTTCTGCGCCGTATCGGGCGTGGAGCCGCAGTCGGAAACGGTATGGCGTCAGGCTGACAAATATAGCGTTCCGCGCATATGCTTTGTCAACAAGATGGACCGCGCTGGTGCCGACTTCTTCAAGGCGGTAAGCGAAATCAAAGATAAGCTCGGCGCTAACCCGGTGCCGCTGCAAATCCCAATTGGCGCTGAAGACACGTTTAAAGGCGTAGTTGACCTGCTGACTGGCAAAGCCATTGTGTGGGACGACGCGACCGAAGGCAAATCGTACAACGAGGTTCCGGTTCCCGAAGACCTCGTGGAAACGGTAGCCGAGTGGCGCGAGAAGCTCATCGAGAGCGTAGCCGACTACGATGATACCTTGATGGAGAAATTCTTCGAGGACCCGGAGAGCATTACCCGCGAAGAGATGATGGTTGTTATCCGCAAAGCGGTTATCGACATGAAGTTCTCGCCCGTACTGTGCGGCTCGGCCTTCAAGAACAAAGGTGTGCAGACGATGCTGGATGCCGTAATGGCTTACCTGCCGTCGCCGCTCGACATGCCTGCTATCATGGGCACCAACCCCGACACCGGGGCTGAGGTAGAGCGCCACCCCGACAACTCGGAGCCTTTCACCGCTCTGGCGTTCAAAATTGCCACCGACCCTTACGTTGGACGTCTCTGCTTCTTCCGCTGCTATTCGGGCGTGCTCGATGGGGGTTCGTACGTGCTCAACAACCGCACCGGCAAAAAGGAGCGTATCTCGCGCCTCATGCAGATGCACTCCAACAAGCAGAACCCGATTGATAAGATTCAGGCGGGTGATATCGCGGCTGGTGTTGGCTTCAAAGACATCAAAACCGGCGATACGCTGACCGACGAGAAGAACCCGCTGGTACTGGAGTCGATGTCGTTCCCGGAGCCGGTAATTGGCTATGCTATCGAGCCGAAGACGCAGGCCGACGTTGACAAGATGGGTATGGCTATCGCCAAACTCATTGAAGAAGACCCGACCCTGCGCGTGAACACGGATGAGGAGACTGGCCAGACTGTACTGCGCGGTATGGGCGAGTTGCACCTCGAAATCATTATCGACCGGATGCGTCGGGAGTTCAAAGTAGAAATTAACCAGGGTGCTCCCCAGGTTGCTTACAAAGAAATCCTGACCAAGAAAGTTGACCACCGCGAAACCTACAAGAAGCAAACCGGTGGCCGCGGTAAGTTCGGCGACATCGTGTTTGAGCTTGGTCCGAAAGAGACGGAGCCCGAAAAGCCGGGCTTCGAATTCGAGAATGGTATCGTCGGCGGTGTGATTCCTCGTGAATTCATTGCGCCTATCCAGAAGGGCTTCGAAGAGGCCATGAAGCAGGGCCCGTTGGCCGGCTTCCCGATTGAGGGCATGAAGGTGCGTCTGTACCACGGTTCCTTCCACGACGTTGACTCGGACGCGCTGTCGTTTGAACTCGCCGCCCGTGGTGGCTTCCGCGAGGCCGCACGCAAAGCTGGTCCGAAACTGCTTGAGCCTATCATGGCCGTAGAAGTAGTTTGCCCCGACGAATACACTGGCCCGGTAACGGGTGACCTGAACCGCCGCCGTGGCCTGATGAAGGGTATGGATACCAAAGGTGGTGCCCAGGTTATCAAAGCCGACGTGCCGCTGTCGGAGCTGTTTGGCTACGTTACCGACCTGCGCACGCTGTCGTCGGGCCGTGCCTCGGCTTCGCTTACTTTCTCGCACTACGAGACCGTACCGCAAAACATGGCCGATGCCATCATTGCTAAAATAAAAGGCGGTAAATAGTTTTCCTTCAGCTTGTTAACACTGAGGCAATCGGCCTCTCCCAACCATGAACCAAAAAATCAGAATCAAGCTGAAAAGCTACGACCACACGTTGGTCGATAAGTCGGCCGAGAAAATCGTGAAAGCGGTTAAAGCGACCGGCGCTATCGTAAGCGGCCCGATTCCGTTGCCGACGGAAAAGGAGAAGTACACCGTACTTCGCTCGCCCCACGTAAACAAGAAGAGCCGGGAGCAATTCCAGCTTTGCACCTACAAGCGGCTGGTTGATATTTTCTCGACCAGCAGCAAAACGGTAGATGCACTTATGAAGCTGGAATTGCCCAGCGGCGTGGACGTTGAAATCAAAGTCTGAGCCTGAGCTTAGGTATCAAAAAAGCCCCATCAGTAGTTACTGATGGGGCTTTTTTGTTTCTGGTATATCTTAAAAAGACGATTTTTGTATCAAGCCATAAGGCGTAAAGGCAACGCGGTCGCGTACTACTTGGTCGTATAGCGCCTTGCTTATTGCGGGTCGCGGAAGGAGCTTGTGATGACAGTGGTAAGCGACAGCTATATTGAGGACGGGGACTATTTTTATTCCGTTTAAGCGCAGTCGAAAATCAATATCTGAATCCTCTCCGAAGGTGGGAGCGGTATAGCGTTCGTCGAAACCATTAATGGCTTCAAAATCGGCCTTCATCACCGAAAAGTTGGCTCCGAGCAGGCCGCGCTCTTTGCGGTTGAAATATCGTCGTAACCAAGTATTCGTTACGTAAAAGCCATTCATAAAGTGGAACGTACGCCGCCTCAAAAAATCTGCCAGTTGACCCAGCATAATAGCCGGACTTTGCAGAATACCTTGCCGGACTAGCTCAGGCGTAAGCTGAGCAGTGAGCCGCGCAGATATATCGATGCGCCGGCCAGCCAGGCAGCGGCCCAGGCCCCCGTGGGCTAGGTGCTCGGCCACAAAAGCAGGATGAGGAATGCAGTCGCCATCCAAAAAGATAAGCTGCTGGCCTTGAGCTAGCCGAATGGAAGCGTTGAGAATCCGGTTTTTTAGAAACCCCGCGTCGGGGTGCCAATTGTGAGTGATTCTTAATGAAGAGCCTTGACGTAGGGCCGTGAGCTGGGCAACAAAGGCTTCGCTGGAGCCATCGTCGGAAATGATGACCTCAAAGTCTTTTTCTGTTTGGGTTTCGAGTCCGGCCAGTACCAGCTGCAGAAAGTCGAACCGGTTATAAACGGAAATAATAACAGATGCTTTAGTAGGAGTCATAAGTAAAAATAGCGTTCAGCGCCGCTACGATGGATAAGTAAGGCACTTGATGCCGGGTTTGCCCAATGTGCGTTGCCGGCCCGACGGTCCTTACGGAAAAGCGCCTAATACTTTTTTAAGCCGCTTATCTTTGTCTACTATGATTGCTGCCAAGACTTGGCCAGTTTCGCCTGAGCGCTGGCAGTCACCGCACAATTAGTATGTACTGTTTATCAAATGTGGCGTTTTTTTTCGGAGTTCCGGGTACGGCAACTGAGTGTATACTGGGTAGGAGTAATTATTGCCGGCTTGTTTCTGACGCGCTGGGTGCTGGTGTTACCTAGCATTGGAATAGCTGGATTTACGCTTACTGCGTTAGCATACGCCTTGCAGCATAAAGTGGTAGCGCAGCGCAGATATGCACCTCAGCTGCTAAGCTTTGTGGTAGTTTATGGGGTACATATGCTGGCCGGGCTGCTACACAGCAGCATTACCAACCAGGATTTCCAGAAAGACCTGCTCCTGCAACTGCCATTATTGCTTCTGCCGCTCGCTTTCGTATTGCTGCCAAGCTGGGGCACCGCGCAAAAGCAGCAGGTATGGCTAATACTTATTAGCTGCTGCTTACTCTCTGCACTGGGAGCTACCATCCACTATCTGCACCACTCTAAAGAGATAGACGCGCTTTATTCCCGCTCACAGGTAATGCCCACTGAGCCAGACCATATCCGGTTTAGTCTACTGATAAGCATCTCGATTGTTGCCGGAGTAGATATGCTGCTTACCAAAGGAGTTGCCCGTAGCCTGAAAGTTCTGGTAGCTGTCAGCATCACGCTACTCTTTCTGTTTCAACATCTACTTGCAGTGCGCAGTGGGCTGCTTACTGTATATGCCGCCATTTTTACCTATCTGGGCGGCCTGCTTTTCTACCAGGGGCGTTGGAAGCCCTCTGTGCTGGGACTGCTGGCCATTGGCGCTATTGGCGGCTCCTGCCTCTTGCTGTTTCCGACGCTCCAGATTCGGATTAGGAACACGGTGTTTGATACGCAGCATCGCCATATTGCCAGCGCCGCCAATAATTTTTCGGTTACTTCCCGTATCTATTCCTACGAAGTAGCAGAGTCCCTCTTGTGGCAGCATCCGCTACTGGGCATAGGAAAAGTGGCCTTGCCCCATGCAATGGCACAGCAGTATAGCTACCGTTACCCCGAAATAAGCGCTGAGAACTATGCGCTGCCTCATAATCAGTTTCTGTACAATGCAGTTTCCTATGGATTGCTGGGCCTGCTGCTCTTTTTGCTCGGGTTCTACTATCCGTTCTGGCAGGCGCTCAGGGAGCATAATATTCAGGCAGTGGCAATATATTGTATAATATCACTATCCTTCCTGAGTGAGTACACCTTGGAAACCAATATTGGCGTCATTGTCGGGGTGCTGTTTATGCTGATTGCCTTAGCCCCGGTGAGCGAGGCAGCACCGAGGCAACCTATATAATATATAAATTATATTATATAGGTTGCTCATCGCCTGGCTTTTCTGTAGCTAACAGCCTGAGTGAAAATTATTTTATGCGCCAACTTGGTTTTTCTCAGCAAAAACCACTACCTTTGCACTCCCTTAGCGAAAAGGCCACTCGGGCCTTTTCTTTTTGTGTCATTTAATATCCACACAGAATGCCTGGCATCATCGGTAAAAAAATCGGTATGACAAGCCTCTTCACTCCGGACGGGAAGAACATTCCCTGCACGCTCATCGAAGCGGGTCCGTGCGTAGTGACGCAGGTTAAAACTGTCGAAACTGACGGCTATAATGCTGTTCAGCTCGGCTACGGCGAGAAGAAAGCCAAGCGTACTACCAAGGCGCTGGCTGGTCACTTCGCGAAAGCCGGTACCACCCCCAAAAAGCGCCTTGTCGAGTTCCGCACGGAAGACATCGCAACGTATACCCTGGGCAGCACGGTTGAAACCTCGCTGTTCGAAGAAGGTGAGTTCGTTGACGTAGTAGGTACCTCAAAAGGTAAAGGCTTTCAAGGGGTTGTAAAGCGCTACAACTTCCAGGGCGTGGGTGGTCAAACCCACGGTCAGCACAACCGTCTGCGTCACCCCGGTTCTATCGGTGCGTGCTCGTGGCCTTCGCGCGTATTCAAAGGAATGCGCATGGGTGGCCGCATGGGCACCGACCGCGTCAAGATTCAGAACCTGAAAGTGATGCGTATTGTGGCTGATAAGAACCTGATTCTGGTGAGTGGCTCGGTGCCCGGCGCCAAGAACGGCTACGTGGTTCTGGAGAAATAACCTGCTAAGCTTACTAGAGATGGAACTGTCCGTATTCAATAGCAAAGGCGAAGACACCGGCCGCAAGGTTACGCTGTCCGACGCCGTGTTCGGCCACGAGCCGAACGAGCACGTCATGTACCTCGACGTGAAGCAGTACCTGGCCAACCAGCGCCAGGGTACGCACAAATCGAAGGAGCGCGCTGAAATCGCTCGCACCACCAAGAAGCTGAAGAAGCAGAAAGGCACCGGCGGTGCCCGCGCTGGTTCGATGAAGTCGGGTGTGTTCGTAGGTGGTGGCCGGATGTTCGGCCCTCGTCCGCGCGATTACAGCTTTAAGCTGAATAAGAAAACCAAGCGCGTTGCGCGCCTGTCGGCCCTTTCGGTGCTGGCTCGCGAAGGCAAAGTGACCCTAGTTGAAAACCTGGTGCTGAGCACGCCCCGTACGAAAGACTTTGTTGCCATCCTCAATGGCATGAAGCTCAACAACGGCCGCAAGACCTTGTATGTAGCTGCTGAGGCTGACAAGAATCTGCTGCTGAGCGCCCGCAACGTGCAGAAGGTGAAAATTGCTACCCCAGTAGCGCTCAACACCCACGACTTGCTGAACACGGACACCTTGCTGATTAGCGAAGATGGTTTGCGTTCACTGGAGCAATTGTACACCGCTAACAACTCCGCCGAATAATGAGCACGCTGAAACGCCCCATTATCACCGAGAAGGCTACCAGCCTCACCGAAACCGGCCGCTACGTATTCGAAGTGGAACGCACGGCTAACAAGGTGCAGATTAAGAAAGACATCGAGCAGCTTTATGGCGTCACCGTGACTGGCATCAACACGATGCGCACGATTGGCAAAATCAAGTCGAAGGCTACCAAAGGTGGCCAGGTTTCGGGTCGTCGCGCTCACGGCAAAAAAGCCGTTGTGACCCTGAAGGACGGTGACATCATCGATTTCTACGGCAATATCTAATTGCCTTCGCCGCAAAAGCCCAACTAGCTAGTAATGGCACTTAAAAAACTCAGACCAACCACGCCAGGCCAACGCTTCCGCGTGGCCCCGGCCTTCGACGAGCTAACGACGTCGACGCCGGAGAAGTCGTTGCTGACCTCGCTCAAAAAGAGCGGTGGCCGCAACTCTTCGGGTAAAATGTCTAACCGCTATATTGGCGGTGGACACAAGACCCAGTATCGTATCGTAGACTTCAAGCGTGACAAGAACGGTGTTCCGGCCACGGTGAAGACTATTGAGTACGACCCCAACCGCACGGCGCGCATCGCCTTGCTACATTACGCCGACGGCGAGAAGCGCTACATCATCGCCCCCGCTGGCCTGAACGTAGACGCGACCATCGTATCGGGTCCTGGCGTAGCTCCCGACCTTGGCAACGCGTTGCCGCTTCGCGAGATGCCCCTCGGTACTATCGTGCATAACATTGAGCTGCAGCCCGGTCAAGGTGCTGCTATCGCTCGCTCAGCTGGCACGTATGCCCAGCTCGTCGCCCGCGAAGAGCGGTACGCTACCCTCAAGCTGCCCTCCGGTGAGATGCGCATGGTACTCGTTACCTGCACGGCCACGGTTGGTACAGTATCTAACGGCGACCATATGAACGTGGTGATGGGCAAAGCCGGTCGCAACCGTTGGGCTGGTCGTCGCCCCCGCGTTCGTGGTGTAGCCATGAACCCTGTTGACCACCCAATGGGTGGTGGTGAAGGTAAATCGTCGGGTGGTCACCCACGTAGCCGTAACGGTATCTTCGCGAAGGGTCAGAAGACCCGCAACAAGAACAAGTATTCTGAGAACCTGATTGTCAGCCGCAAAGGCAAGAAGTAATATATGGCACGTTCACTCAAAAAAGGGCCGTACATTGACTTCCGGCTCGAGAAAAAGGTAGAAGCGCTCGAAAGCGCTGGCAAGAAGTCGGTGGTTAAAACCTGGTCGCGGCGCTCGATGATTTCGCCCGACTTCGTAGGCCACACCTTCGCAGTCCACAACGGGAACAAGTTCATCCCGGTCTATGTAACTGAAAACATGGTGGGCCACAAGCTCGGCGAGTTTGCGCCCACGCGCAACTTCCGCGGTCACGTCGCCAAAAAAGATAAAGGCAAGCGTTAAGATGGAAGCAGTAGCCAAACTCCGCAACGTACCTACCTCGCCGCGCAAAATGCGCTTGGTAGCCAATCTGGTACGCGGCAAGCGCGTTACCCAGGCCCTCGGCCTGCTCCGCTTCGAAGCCAATTCGGGCGCTGAGCGCATCGAAAAGCTCCTCTTGTCGGCGCTAGCCAACTGGCAGGCTAAGAATGCTGACGAGCGTATCGAAGATGCTGACCTCTACGTGACCGAAATCATGGTGGACGAAGGACGCCAACTGAAGCGTCTGCGCCCTGCCCCCAGGGTCGCGGCCATCGTATCCGCAAGCGTAGCAACCATGTTACCTTGGTAGTTGGTCCGCCTCTCGAATCGCAGCTGACTCGTAAAGAGCGCAACAAGCTGAATCGTAGCAATAACCAGCCAGTAGCTGCGCCCGACAAAAACAAGCCTGCCAACGAAACCCCTGCCAACGCTTAATCTATCATGGGACAGAAAGTAAATCCCGTCGGTTTCCGACTCGGCGTTATTAAAGGCTGGGACTCAAACTGGTACGGCGGCAAGGATTTTGCCGACAAACTCGTTGAGGACGAGAAAATCCGCAAGTACATCAACGCCCGTATCCAAAAGGGCGGTATCTCGCGCATCGTTATCGAGCGCACCCTGAAGCGGATTACCATCACCATCAACACGGCTCGTCCGGGGGTGGTAATCGGTAAAGGTGGCCAGGAGGTTGATAAGATCAAGGACGAGCTCAAGGAAATCACCAAGAAGGACGTTCAAATCAACATCTTTGAGATTAAGCGTCCTGAGCTGGACGCTCGCCTGGTAGGGGAGAGCATCGCACAGCAGCTGGCTGCTCGTATCTCGTTCCGTCGCGCCATGAAGATGTCTATCCAGGCTGCTATGCGGGCTGGTGCTGAAGGCATCAAAATTCAGTGCGGTGGCCGCCTAGGTGGTGCCGAGATTGCTCGCTCGGAGCAGTACAAAGAAGGTCGTACCCCGCTGCACACGCTGCGCGCCGACATCGACTATGCTCTGTCGGAAGCCCAAACGGTGTATGGCAAAATCGGCATCAAGGTGTGGGTAATGCGCGGTGAGGTATTCGGCAAGCCCGACCTCTCGCCAAACCAAGTGCCTGCTGGTCAGCAGGGTGGTGATGACCGTGGCGGCCGTGGTGGCGACCGTGGTCCGCGCCGCGATGGTGACCGCAACGACCGTGGTCCGCGTCGCGATGGCGACCGTGGCCCGCGTCGTGACGGCGCCGCCGGTGGCCCCGTGGTGGCCAGGGCGGCCAAGGCGGTGGCAACCGTGGTGGTCAAGGCGGTGGCCCCGCTGGCGGTGGCAACCGCGGCGGCCAGGGTGGCGGCCCCCGTCGCTAGGGTTACTTAAACTAGTCTGAGCCGTATCCTGAATCATTTTGTTCAGGGTACGGTTCACTGCTAATATTTTTCAAGTTTTCTTTTTTTACTCAAATGTTACAACCGAAAAGGACCAAGTATCGCAAGATGCAAAAGGGTCGCGTAACAGGCCTGGCCTACCGCGGCAGCTCCATAGACTTCGGTTCGTTCGCGCTTAAGTCACTGGAAATCTCTTGGATTACGGCTCGCCAGATTGAGGCTGCCCGTATTGCCATGACCCGTGCCATGAAACGCGAAGGGCAAGTATGGATTCGCATTTTCCCAGATAAGCCAATTACCAAGAAGCCTGCTGAAGTGCGGATGGGTAAGGGTAAAGGTTCGCCCGAGTATTGGGTAGCCTGCGTGAAGCCTGGCCAAATCATGTTTGAATCGGATGGCGTGAGCCTCGAAACCGCGAAGGAGTCGCTGCGTCTGGCGGCTCAGAAGCTGCCGGTTCGTACCTCATTTGTAGTTCGTCGCGACTACGTAGAGAACGCTGCTTAATCCGATGAAAAACGAAGCAATCCGCGCCCTGTCGCTCGACGACCTGCGCACGCAAATCAAAACCGAGCAAACCAACGGCCAGCAGATGCGCTTTGCGCACGCTATCAGCCCGCTCGAAAACCCCGGCCGCCTGAAGGCCAACCGCAAAACCGTTGCTCGCCTGCAAACGGAGCTTTCGCGTCGGAACAATGAGCAGGCTTCTAACCAAGCTTAGTAATGGAACCGACTCAAGAAAACCTGTTGCCGGCTCACGACAATGCTTCGGACCGCAACATGCGGAAAGAAATCGTGGGCAAGGTGACCAGCAACAAGATGGATAAGTCCATCACGGTGGCGGTAGTAGCCAAGCACCAGCACCCGATTTACGGTAAGTTCGTGAGCAAGACTACTAAGTTCCACGCCCACGACGAGAAAAACGAGTGTGGCGAAGGTGACTTGGTGCGCATCATGAGCACCCGTCCCCTGAGCAAGACCAAGCGCTGGCGCCTGGTTGAAATTGTTGAACGTGCTAAATAATCCTGAACGATGATACAGCAAGAATCCCGCCTCACGGTAGCCGACAATAGCGGCGCCAAGGAAGTGCTCTGCATCCGCGTACTGGGTGGCACGGGCAAGAAGTATGCTACGGTTGGTGATAAAATCGTGGTAGCTATCAAGTCGGCTATCCCTTCGGGCAATGCCAAGAAAGGTACTGTTAGCAAGGCTGTTATCGTACGCGTGAAGAAAGAAATCCGTCGTAAGGACGGCTCTTATATCCGCTTCGACGACAACGCGGCCGTACTGCTCAACAACAACGACGAGCCCCGCGGCACGCGCATCTTCGGGCCAGTAGCCCGCGAGCTGCGCGAGAAGCAGTTTATGAAAATCGTATCGCTGGCCCCGAAGTAATCTAACCAATGGCAACCAAAGCAAAAGCCCCGGTCGTGCACCTGCACGTGAAATCCGGCGACCTCGTGAAGGTTATTGCCGGCGACGAGCGCGGCAAAACCGGCACCATCAAATCGGTAAATCGCTCTACACAGCGGGTTATCGTAGAAGGCCTGAACCTGGTAACGAAGCACAACAAGCCGAGTGCCAAGAATCCCCAGGGTGGCATCACTAAAATCGAGAGCCCCATGCACGTGTCGAACGTGAAGAAGGTTGATTCGGCCAACGCTTAATTCGTTACGATAATGGCTCGACTGAAAGATAAATATCAGAAAGAAGTAGTACCCGCGCTCCAGGAGAAATTCCAGTTCAAGAGCATCATGCAGGTACCGCGCATCACCAAAATCTGCATCAACCGGGGCATCGGTGCCGCTGTTGCTGACAAGAAATTGGTTGATAACGGGGTAGAGGAGCTGACGACCATCACTGGTCAGAAGGCTGTTGCAACCATCGCCAAGCGTTCGGTTTCTAACTTCAAACTCCGTGAGGGTATGCCCATCGGTGCGCGCGTGACGCTGCGTGGCGAGCGGATGTACGAATTCCTCGACCGTTTGCTGACCGTAGCACTGCCCGCGTACGGGATTTCAAAGGCATCAATGACAAGGGCTTCGACGGCCGGGGTAACTACACCCTCGGTGTGAAGGAGCAGATTATCTTCCCCGAGATTTCGATTGATAAAATCAAAGGCATCTCCGGTATGGATATCACCTTCGTAACGACGGCCGAAAACGATGAGCAGAGCTACGAGTTGCTCCGCGCTTTCGGTATGCCCTTCGCCAACGCTAAAAAGGAAGCTGAATAATGGCTAAAGAATCCATCAAAGCCCGGGCCCGCAAGCGCGTTGCCCTGGTAGCCCGCTACGCTGAGAAGCGCAAGGCCCTGAAAGCTGCCGGTGACTACGCTGGCCTCGATAAGTTGCCCCGCAACGCGTCGCCCGTGCGCCTGCACAACCGCGATATGATTGACGGCCGCCCCCGTGGCTACATGCGTAAGTTTGGCATCAGCCGCGTTCGCTTCCGCGAAATGGCGTTGGCTGGTAAGATTCCCGGCGTGACGAAGTCGAGCTGGTAGTATACAAAACGGCCAAAACTGATTCCCAAGTTAATGTTTTCGGACCTTAGCTTGGGAATTTCTTTTGGGCTTATAAGGAGTAGTGACGAATAAAAGTTAGCTGAGAGTTTGCATAAGTGCCACACTTCCTGCTACCTTTGCACCCCGAAAAAGCTTACGTACGTTGTGGGTTCGCCCACTCATTTGGCAGGTTGCCGAAAGAAACCATGGGCCGGCCCCGACAGCCGAGCCCAGTAGTCTTAACTGAAATTTCGTTGTACGGCAGTAGCTAGTGCGTCGAAATTTTCTTATCTTTGCGGTCCCAAAACCAGGGCCTATTTTAACTAAATGAATACTGACCCGATTGCCGATTACCTTACCCGGTTGCGCAACGCCATTAAGGCGAACCACCGGGTAGTGGAAATCCCGGCCAGCAACATCAAAAAGGAAATCACGAAGGTGCTCTACCACAAGGGCTACATTCAGAGCTACCGTTTTGATGATACTTCGGCCCAAGGTGTGATTAAAATCGCCTTGAAGTATAACCCCACTACGAAAGCCCCGGCTATCACCAAGCTGGAGCGCGTGAGCACTCCCGGTCTGCGCCAGTATCGGCACGTCGAGAACCTGCCCGCGTACTGAGCGGTTTGGGTGTGGCCATCCTGTCGACCTCGAAAGGGGTAATGACCGAAAAGGAGGCTAAAAATGAGAACGTGGGCGGCGAGGTGCTGTGCTACGTGTACTAACCTGCTAAGCCCTAGTATCTATATGTCCCGCATTGGCAAACTACCGATTGCACTGCCCGCCGGCGTGCAGGTATCGGTCGACAACGAAAATACCGTAACGGTTAAAGGCCCCAAAGGCACCCTGACCCAGGTTGTAGACCGCGACATCGCGGTAGCTATGGAAGACGGCCAGGTAGTAGTGACCCGTCCGACCGAGCAGAAGCGCCACAAGGCCATGCACGGCCTGTACCGCTCACTTATCAATAACATGATTACGGGTGTAAACACTGGCTTCGAGCATAAGCTCGAACTAGTAGGTGTAGGCTACAAGGCCGCCCTGGCTGGCCAGTCGCTGGAACTGTCGCTTGGCTACTCGCACAACGTGTACCTGGCGCTGCCCAAAGAAGTGTCGGCCACGGCCGTTACCGAAAAAGGTAAAAACCCCATTGTAACCTTGACCAGCATCGATAAGCAGCTTATCGGTCAGGTAGCCGCCAAAATCCGCTCGTTGCGGAAAGTCGAGCCTTACAAAGGCAAGGGTGTGCGCTTCGTGGGTGAAATCGTTCGTCGTAAAGCCGGCAAGACTGCCGCTAAAAAGTAATCTAGTATCATGGCTTTCGATAAAGCAACTCGCCGGAAGCGCATTCAGCGCATCATCCGCACGAAAGTGTCCGGCACATCGGAGCGCCCGCGCCTGTCGGTGTTCCGCTCTAACACGGGCATCTACGCCCAGATTATCGACGACACGGCCGGCCGCACGCTGGCTGCCGCTTCGTCGAAGAAGGTAACCGCCGAAGGTGGTAACGGGGTGGCGCTGGCCGCTGCCGTAGGCCGCGAAATCGCCGCTAAGGCGCAGGAGGCTGGCATCACGAAAGTGGTGTTCGACCGCTCAGGTTACCTCTATCACGGTCGTATTAAATCATTGGCAGAAGGAGCCCGCGAAGGCGGCCTCAATTTCTAAGGCATCATGGCAGAGTATAACAACAACAACCGTGGTGGCGCTCCTGGGGGAAACGACCGCGGTGGCAACAACCGGGGCGGCAACGACCGTCGCGGCAACGACCGCGGTGGCCGCGGCAACGATAGCTCGGTTCAGGGCGACTCAGACTTCAAAGAAAAAGTAGTAGCCATCAACCGGGTAGCCAAAGTGGTGAAAGGTGGTCGTCGCTTCAGCTTCTCGGCTATCGTAGTGGTAGGCGATGGCAAAGGCAACGTGGGCTACGGCCTGGGCAAAGCCAACGAGGTGACCGATGCCATTGCCAAAGGCATTGACGACGCTCGCAAGAATGTAGTGAAAGTGCCGCTGTACAAGCACACTGTTCCCCACGTAATGGAAGGCCGCTACGGTGGAGGTTTCGTACTTGTTCAGCCCGCTGCGGCTGGTACGGGCGTAATCGCTGGCGGCGCTATGCGTGCCGTGTTCGAATCGGCTGGTATCAAAGACGTACTCGCTAAGTCGAAAGGCTCGTCGAACCCCCACAACGTAGTAAAGGCTACCTTTGCTGCCCTAGCCAAGATGCGCGACCCGATGCAAATAGCTCAGGCGCGCGGCATTTCTCTCGCTCGCGTATTTAACGGTTAAGTTGACCATGCCACAGATTCAAGTAAAGCTCGTGCGCAGCGCCATCGACCGCCCGAGCGTCAGAAGCGCACCGTGCAGGCCCTCGGCCTGAATAAAATGAACAGCACTGCTACTCACGAAGCCAATCCCAGTATCCTGGGTATGGTAGCTTCGGTAAAGCACCTGCTGGAAGTAACCGAACTGTAAGCGTTTATCCCAGTCATGAATCTTTCCAATCTAAAACCCGCCGCTGGCTCGACGCGCAACAACAAGCGTCTTGGCCGTGGTGAAGGCTCAGGTGGTGGTGGTACCGCTACCCGTGGTCACAAAGGTGCTAAGTCACGCTCGGGCTACTCGCGCAAGTCGGGCTTCGAAGGCGGTCAAATGCCTCTGCAGCGTCGTGTGCCGAAATTCGGTTTCACGAACATCAACCGTGTTGAGTACAAAGGCATTAACCTGGACGTGCTGCAGAGCCTGCTCGAAAAGGGGACTGTTGCTTCGATGGACCAGGCCTACTTCGTAGAGGCTGGTCTGGTATCGAAGAATGCTAAAATTAAAATTCTGGGCCGCGGTGAGCTGACTGCTGCTTTGGAAGTACACGCTCATGCTTTTTCAAAGACTGCCCAAGAGGCTATCGAGAAGGCTGGTGGCAAAGTAGTTACGCTGTAACTTATATTGTTAGGAAGTAGCAATGAATAAGTTTATCAACACGATAAAAAACATTTTTGCGATTGAGGATTTGCGTACGCGAATCCTCAATACGCTATTTTTCATTGCTATCTATCGGCTCGGCTGCTACGTCGTATTGCCTGGCGTTGACCCAACCCGTCTGAAGGCGGGTAGCGGCGGGGTATTCGGCATTCTGGATACGCTGCTGGGTGGGGCGTTTAGCCACGCCTCCATCTTCGCGCTGGGCATTATGCCCTACATCTCGGCTTCTATTGTGCTGCAGCTGCTTACGATTGCGGTACCTTACTTTCAGAAGCTTCAGAAGGAAGGCGAATCAGGCCGGAAGAAAATTAACCAGTATACCCGCTTACTGACTATCCCGATTGTGATGGCTCAGTCTGTGGGTTTCCTGGCTACTATCAATGCGGAGGCGATAACTAATCCGGGCACCTTCTTTACTGTTTCTACGATGCTCATCATCACAGCCGGAACGCTGTTTTGCATGTGGCTGGGTGAGAAAATTACCGATAAAGGAATCGGCAATGGCATTTCCATGATTATCATGATTGGAATTGTCTCGCGCCTACCCGGTGCCCTTATTGGCGAAGCAGCTGCTAAAGGCATTAACAAGTCACTGATTTTCCTGCTGGAGCTGGTGGTGCTGTTCCTGGTAGTAATGGCCGTTATCGTGCTTACGCAGGCTGTTCGCCGTATTCCGGTGCAGTACGCAAAGCAGGTAGGCGGTACTACGCAGCTTGATGCGCAGCGACAGTTTATTCCGCTGAAAGTCAATGCAGCAGGTGTAATGCCCATCATCTTTGCCCAGTCGCTGATGTTTGTGCCTAGCATTGCTGCTTCCGCATGGGATAAGAATAGTGATTTGGCGGCTACTATAGCTGCCTATTTTTCTCCCGAGCACTGGGTATACAATACCGTATTCGCTTTATTGATTATCGTATTCACCTATTTCTACACTGCTATCAGTGTCAACCCCAACCAGATTGCGGATGACCTGAAGCGGAGTGGCGGCTTTGTGCCGGGTGTGAAGCCGGGGCGCGATACCTCCGAATTCATTGATGATATCCTGACGCGTGTGACGTTGCCCGGAGCAGTAGCCCTGGCGTTGATTGCCATCTTCCCGACCATGGCGCTGTTGCTGGGCGTAACTCGTCCCTTGTCGCTGTTCTACGGTGGTACTTCCCTTATCATTATGGTGGGGGTAGTACTTGATACGCTGAACCAGATAGAAAGCTATCTGCTCATGCGGCATTACGATGGAATGATGAAGTCGGGCAAACTGCGTGGCCGTGCTACTGAACCAGTAGCGTTGGCTTCGTAAACAGAAACCATGGCTACCGGCACTATTCAGTATAAAACAGAAGAAGAGATTGACTTGATGCGCGCCGCCGGGCAGCTACTGGCACGCGCGCACGGGGAGGTAGCTGCGCTGGTTCGGGAAGGAGTTACGACGCGGGAGTTGGACCGTCGCGCCGAAGAGTTCATTCGGGACCACGGGGCTACTCCTTCGTTCAAAGGATTATATGGTTTTCCGCATAGCCTCTGCCTTAGTCCAAACGCGGTAGTGGTGCACGGGTTTGCTACCGATGAGCCATTGAAGAGTGGTGATATTCTGTCAGTAGATTGCGGAGTGCTGCTCAACGGCTACCACGCAGATAGTGCCTATACTTACCCAATCGGGGAAGTATCGCCGGAAGTGCGGCAACTGCTTAAGGAAACGGAAGCTTCGCTGTACAAAGGCATTGAGCAGGCCGTAGCTGGTAACCGTGTTGGCGATATCAGCTTTGCCATTCAAAACCATGTTGCTCCGAAAGGGTACGGCGTGGTGCGCGAATTGGTAGGGCATGGGGTAGGTGCCAGCCTGCATGAGAAGCCTGAGGTCCCTAACTACGGTAAACGTGGTTCCGGACCTCTGCTGCAAACCGGAATGACCCTGGCGATTGAGCCGATGGTAACGCTGGGCAAGAAGGATGTAGTACAGGAAAAGGATGGCTGGACTATCCGGACCCGTGATAAAAAAGCCGCTGCGCACTTTGAGCACACGGTTGTTGTTAGAAAAGACAAGGCAGAGATTCTGACTTCGTTTGAATATATAGAAAAAGCACTGCAGTAGCCCTTATGGCAAAACAAGCCTCCATCGAGCAGGACGGTACCATCCTCGAAGCCCTTTCTAACGCCATGTTTCGCGTGGAATTGGAAAATGGCCACCAACTGATTGCCCACATTTCGGGCAAGATGCGGATGCACTATATTAAAATTCTGCCCGGCGACAAGGTGAAACTGGAGATGTCGCCTTACGACTTGTCGAAGGGCCGTATAAAGTATCGTTACAAGTAATTTTTTTCGTTCTTTTCAAGGTCATGAAAGTAAAAACCTCGGTGAAGAAACGTAGCGTTGATTGCAAAATCATCCGTCGCAACGGCAAGCTCTACGTTATCAACAAGAAGAACCCCCGCTTCAAGCAGCGTCAGGGCTAAATCATTTTTCAGAAACCCGGAGCCTTGGGTACTGACTGGTTTGAACTTTTATTCAGCCAGTCGCCTTCCAAGCCGCTGCCGGGCTTTCTGGTCCGCAAACACCTAACAACCACTATGGCTCGTATCGCAGGGGTAGACATCCCGGACAACAAGCGCGGCGAAATCGCCCTGACTTACATTTTCGGCATTGGCCGGAGCAATTCGGTTAAAATCCTCACTCAGGCTGGCATTGATGTCAACAAAAAAGTGAAGGATTGGACTGAAGCTGAAGCTAGCGAGGTGCGTAACATCATCGCGGCCGGGCACAAAACCGAAGGCGTACTGCGTTCGGAGATTCAGCTCAACATCAAACGTTTGATGGACATTGGCTGCTATCGTGGCCTGCGTCACCGCAAAGGCCTGCCGGTGCGCGGCCAGCATACCAAAAACAACTCGCGTACCCGTAAGGGCAAGCGCAAAACTGTTGCTGGTAAGAAGAAAGCAACGAAATAATTCATAGCGGCAATCGGGATTTCAGTTATCAATTAGCAGTGAACAGTTATCAGCCTAGATGACTTCAACTGCTAACTGTTCATTGCTAATTGATAACTGAAATTTCAACACCTGCCGTGTTTCAGCGATAACCAAATGGCACAAAAAAGAAAAGACAAAGCCAAAAAGCGGCTTGTCGTGGTGGAGCAGGTGGGCCAGGTCCACATTCGCGCCTCCTTTAACAACATCATTATCTCGGTCACCAACTCCAATGGTCAGGTAATTTCCTGGGCTTCGGCAGGTAAGATGGGTTTCCGGGGCTCGAAGAAAAACACTCCTTATGCAGCCCAAATGGCAGCTACGGATTGCGGCAAAGTAGCTCATGACCTCGGCATGCGCAAAGCCGAAATCTTCGTGAAAGGCCCGGGCGCTGGCCGTGAGTCGGCTATTCGCGCCCTGGGTAACGTGGGCATTGAAGTGACGACCATTCGCGACGTGACGCCGCTGCCGCACAACGGCTGCCGCCCGCCCAAGCGTCGCCGCGTTTGATTTTTCATTTCTGTTAGTAAACCCACATGGCACGTTATACTGGCCCTACCGCCAAAATCGCCCGCCGCTTTTCGGAGCCGATTTTTGGCCCGAGCAAAGCGCTCAATAAGAAAAACTATCCGCCCGGCCAGCACGGCCGTGGCCGCCGCAAGAAGCAGTCGGAATATGCTGTCCAGCTAATGGAGAAGCAGAAAGTAAAGTACCTGTACGGTGTGCTGGAGAAATACTTCGAGAACCTGTTTCACAAAGCGGCGGTACTGCCCGGCATTACGGGTGAAAACCTGCTTGGCCTGCTTGAGTCGCGGCTGGACAATGTGGTGTACCGCCTTGGTATCGCCAGCACCCGTCGTGCTGCTCGTCAGCTGGTGTCGCACAAGCACATCACCGTGAACGGTGAAGTGGTAAACATTCCTTCGTACAAGCTCCGCGCCGGCGACCAGGTTGGGGTGCGTGAGAAGTCGAAGTCGCTCGAAGCTATCACTACCAGCCTGACGGTTCGCAATGCGCGTCAGTTCTCGTGGCTGGAGTGGGACGGCAAGGACATGGTGGGCACGTTCACCAACATGCCGTCGCGTGAGCTGATTCCGGAAAAAATTACGGAGCAGCTCATCGTCGAACTGTATTCGAAGTAATAAAGGCACTTGGTGCGGCCCGGGCTTGGCTCGGGCCGCACTTATGCTGACCCCATCCCCGGCTCGTCCCCGGTGGGGCGGGGAACCTGTTTTAGGCAACAGGTTGGTTTTGGGGAACTTAGCAAGCTTCGGCTTGCTTTACTTTTAAATAACTAAACGCCCCACATATGTCAATCTTAGCTTTTCAGATGCCGGAGAAGGTGGTGATGGAGAAATCCGACGACTTCACCGGAACGTTTGAATTCAAGCCTCTGGAGAAGGGCTACGGCGTCACGATTGGGAACGCGCTGCGGCGCATTCTGCTGTCGTCGCTGGAGGGCTTCGCCATTACGTCGGTGCGCACGACTTCGGTGCTGCACGAGTTCTCGACGATTGAAGGAGTGATTGAGGATATGTCCGAAATCATCCTGAACCTCAAGCAAGTGCGCTTCAAGAAAATCAGCGACGCCATTGAGGACAAGATTACGGTGCGCGTAAGCGGTCAGGACAGCTTTACGGCTGGCGACATTGGCAAGTTTGCCGTAGGTTTTCAAATTCTGAATCCGAAGCTGGTTATCTGCAACCTCGACCCAGCCAAGGAGCTGGAGTTTGAGCTGACGATTGCGCGGGGCCGGGGCTACGTACCCGCCGACGAGAACAAGCCCACCGACCAGGTTTTTGGTCAGATTGCCATTGATGCTATCTACACGCCTATCAAGAACGTGAAGTACAGCATCGAGAACACGCGCGTAGAGCAGAAGACTGACTACGAGCGGTTGCTGATTGAAATCCAGACCGACGGCTCGATTCATCCGGAGGAGGCGCTGAAAGGTGCCGCCAATATCCTGATTCAGCACTTTATGCTGTTCTCAGACAGCACGATGCAGCTGAGCGGTAACCGCCCGGCGGCTGCCGAGCCGATTGATGAGGAAACCCTCGCTATGCGCAAGGTGCTGAAAACTTCGCTCGGCGAGATGGACCTTTCGGTACGGGCTTATAACTGCCTGAAAGCGGCCGACATCAAAACCCTGGGCGAGCTGGTACAGCTCGACATGGCCGACATGATGAAGTTCCGCAACTTCGGTAAGAAGAGCCTCACTGAGCTGGAAAACCTGGTTGAGGAGAAGGGTCTCCATTTCGGCATGGACCTGAGCAAGTATCGCCTCGACGAAGACTAGAATTATTGAATGTGGGAGGTGGAAGAATGAGGAAATGTGGCCAATGCCCCGACTCACACTTCCAACTCCCACATTTTTTAGGTTACGAATGAGGCGGGGTGACCAGAAAAGCAATTTTCACATCTGCCACATTTTATATTTCTGCCTTATTTTCAATCCGCTACGCCCTCGGGATTAGGGTTCTAATGAGGTCCGTTGACCCGCCGTGGTCCTGGTCCGCAAGCGTAGCATTTAACCAATCTGTCCGATGAGACACGGTAAAAAAATCAACCACCTGGGGCGCACAGCCTCCCACCGCAACGCGATGCTGTCGAACATGGCTTCGTCGCTCATTCTCCACAAGCGCGTAACCACGACGGTTGCCAAAGCCAAAGCTTTGCGCCAGTTTGTGGAGCCATTGCTGACTAAGGCTAAAGACGATACGACGCACTCGCGCCGTACTGTTTTCGCTACCCTGCAAAGCAAGGAAAGTATTAAGGAGCTGTACGGAGAGATTGCCGGTCGGATTGCCAACCGTCCGGGTGGCTATACCCGCATTCTGAAGCTGAGCGCTACCCGCGCCGGTGACAACGCCGATATGTGCATCATCGAGCTGGTTGACTTCAACGAGACGCTGCTCGAAGCCAAGAATGCTGCTGAAGCCAAAACTACTACTACCCGTCGTTCGCGTCGTCGGGGTGGCAAGTCGGAGGCTGGTAATGAAGCTGGTACGTCGGCCGCTGTGGTGGCTGATGCTCCGGCTGCCACTACTACCGAGTCGGCTCCGGCAGACACAGCTACCGACACGCTGACCAACGGGGAAACCCGCGAGCAAGCTGCCGCTGAGTAGTTAGCTGCTAACTATAGAAAAAGGGACGTGCTTCACGGCACGTCCCTTTTTTTGTGCGCTATTCTGGATAGAACGCCGGGTTTGTAGTAAAGCGTACCCAAAGGCAACTGTGAGCGTGCGAACCAGTATTACGAAATAAAGAATACAGGAGCGGCGACAGCCGGCCTAGCGTCAGGGTGTCAGTGGCTAGGAGTAATATTAATAATTTATTATATTAATGGAAGAGCAGCGACGTCTGGCGGAAGCCAATAACCATACAGCGAGCTGGCGAAAATTCGGCCCTTACCTTACCGAGCGGCAGTGGGGCACGGTGCGCGAAGACTATAGCGCCGATGGCAATGCCTGGGACTTTATCACGCACGAGATGGCGCGCTCGTATGCCTATCGCTGGGGAGAAGAAGGCATTGCAGGGCTTAGCGACGATAAGCAGCGGCTATGTTTTGGCGTGGGCCTGTGGAACGGAGTCGATGAGCAGCTGAAGGAGCGGCTTTTTGGCTTGACAAACGGCCAGGGCAACCATGGGAGGATGTGAAGGAGCAGTACTATTACCTGGATAGTACGCCCACGCACTCGTACATGAAAATGCTTTATAAGTATCCGCAGCATGCTTTTCCGTACGAAAAGCTGCTAGCGGAGAATGGCCGGCGCACCCGGCTGGAGCCGGAGTACGAGCTGCTGGATACCGGTATTTTTGACGAGAGCCGCTACTTCGATGTATTTATAGAATATGCCAAGGCCGCGCCCGACGATGTGCTGGTACGCATTACAGCGCACAACCGCGGGCCGGAAGCTGCTACTTTGCACGTGCTGCCGCAGCTATGGTTTCGTAATACCTGGGCCTGGGGCAACGACGACCGGCGCCCCGAACTGCGCCAAGTGGCAGCCGGGGTAGTGCAGGCTACACATTCGGAGCTGGGCCAGTACCAGTTATATAGTGACCAGGAGCCCGAGCTGCTGTTCTGTGAGAATGAAACTAATACGAGCCTGCTGGGCCGCCAGCCAGCCGGCGAATCCTACTTTAAGGATGGTATTAACGACTATCTGGTAGGCGGCCGGCAGAAAGCGGTGAACCTGGCCCGAACGGGTACGAAAGCGGCGGCGCATTACGTGTTTACAATTGCACCGGGCGAAGCGCAGGTGGTACGTCTGCGCTTGAGCCAGCCGGTACATGATACGCCGTTTGCGAATTTTGACGAGCTTTTTGCCACCCGGCAGCAGGAAGCCGAAGTGTTTTACGAGTGTGTGCAGGAGGGCGTGGCTGACCCGGATGCCCGCAATGTGCAGCGGCAGGCTTTTGCCGGTATGCTTTGGAGCAAGCAGTTTTATTGCTACGATGTGAGCCAGTGGCTCGACGGCGACCCGGCCTGGCCCGCGCCGAAGGAGCGGCAGAAAGGCCGCAACTCAAGCTGGCGCCACTTGCACAATGCCGACATCATCTCAATGCCCGATAAGTGGGAGTATCCGTGGTATGCGGCCTGGGACCTGGCTTTTCATTGCCTGCCGCTGGCGATGGTTGATGCCAGCTTTGCCAAGCAGCAGCTGCGGCTGCTGACGCAGGACGGCTACCTGCATCCCAACGGCCAGATGCCGGCCTACGAGTGGAAGTTTGAGGATGTGAATGCGCCGGTACACGCTTGGGCTACGTGGCGCGTGTACCAGATGGACCGTAAGCTTAACGGCGGCAACGGCGATACCCCGTTTCTGGAAGCCGTGTTTCAAAAGCTGGTGATGACGTTTACGTGGTGGGTAAACCGCAAGGACCACGACGAGCGCAACATCTTCGAGGGGGGCTTTCTGGGGATGGACAACATCGGCGTGTTTGACCGCTCGGCCCCGCTGCCCACCGGCGGGAAGATTGAGCAGAGTGACGGCACGAGCTGGATGGCCATGTTTGCCCTCAACCTGATGCGCATGGCGCTGGAGCTGGCCAAAACTAACCCCGTGTATCAGGAAATGGCCAGTAAGTTCTTCGAGCACTTTCTGCACATTGCCTATGCGATGACGCGCGGGGCGGGGGCGATTTTAACCTCTGGGACGAGGAAGACCAGTTTTACTACGACGTGCTGCACACCCCCGACGACTCGCGGTCGCGCCTGCGCATTCGCTCCATGGTAGGCCTGATTCCGCTGTTTGCGGTAGAGGTGATTGAGGATGAGCTGCTCAATGCCATGCCGCAGTTTACGGCCCGGGCTCAGTGGCTGATAGAAAACCGGCCGCACCTCGTGGGCCAGGTAAGCCGCTGGCAGGAATTGGGTAAGGGCACGCACCGCCATCTGCTGAGCCTGATGCGGCGCAGCCGCCTCAAAAGCGTGTTGGCACGGATGCTGGATGAGACCGAATTTCTGTCTGACCACGGCATCCGGTCGTTGTCGCGCTACCACCTTGAGCACCCGTATGAGTACCAGGCCGAAGAATCGAGCTTCACGGTGACGTATGTGCCGGGCGAAGCCGAATCGGATATGTTTGGGGGCAACTCCAACTGGCGCGGGCCGGTCTGGTTCCCAGTCAACTACCTCATTATCGAGTCGTTGCAGCGGTTTTATGCCTACTATGGCGACACCTTCACGGTAGAGTACCCGACGGGCTCGGGTCAGCAGCACAACCTCAAGGAAATAGCCGATGCCCTGGCCGCGCGCCTGGCCCGGCTGCTGCTGAAGGATGCCGATGGCAAGCGCCCGGCTTTCGGCAACTCGGTGCTATTGCAGCACGACCCGCATTTTAAAAACTACCTGCTGTTTCACGAGTTTTTTCATGGTGATGATGGCCACGGCCTAGGGGCCAGCCACCAAACCGGCTGGACGGGCCTGGTAGTGCGCCTGCTTCAGCAGCGGACGCAGGAGTAGGGAGGTTGATTTGTAATATATTAAATTTAATATGTACTTCGGGCGCTGGTAATCATTATCGTCACGCAGTGCAACCCGACGCACGTGCGCTTTGTCTGTTAGGGTACAATTTCGGAAAGCCACCGACCTTTGCGCTTTACTGTTAGCCGAGTTTGCCTATGGAAGCCGTTGCCTATATCGATATTAATGCCCCGCTGGTAGAGCGGTGCCGCGTAAACGACCGGCAGGCGCAGGCCGAGCTGTACCGCCGCTACTCGAAGGCCATGTTTAACGCGGCGCTGCGTATCACGGGCGACTATGCCGAGGCGGAGGATGTATTGCAGGAGTCTTTCCTGAGCGCGTTTCGGGAGCTGAGTGGGTATAAGGGCGACTCGTCGTTCGGAGCCTGGCTCAAGCGCATTGTAGTAAATAAGAGTATTAATTGCCTACGGCAGCGGCGCTTGCAGCTGGTGCCGCTCGAAGACTTTCACCACGACGCGGCCCCCGCCGAGCAGGTGTCGCCGCACGCCGCCGACGATGCCGATGAGCAGCAGTACCGGGCCGACGTACTGCGGCGCTGCATTCAGGAGCTGCCCGATGGCTACCGGGTGGTGCTCTCGCTTTACCTGCTGGAAGGCTACGACCACCTTGAAATAGCCGGCATTCTGGGCATTACCGAATCGACCTCGAAGTCGCAGTACAGTCGGGCGCGGCAGCGCCTGCGCGAGCTGGCGATGCAGCGCGGCCTGAGTTAGCAGACCAGCATTACGCTTTAGCAAATTCTTCTCCTACCCACCCCAAGTTACCAGCCGTTGCGGCGTGGCACTCGTATTAGCCCCGCGCAATTGTTCTACTCCGCGTTGAGGCGGAACCCTATTCATTATGGAACCTATTAGTCGTCAGTCACTAGAAAATTACGCGGAGCGGCACCGGGCCGACTTCGACCTGCACGAGCCCCGGCCCGAGCTGTGGGCTGCTCTCGAAAAGCAGCTGCACGGCGAAGCCAGCGCTGAGGCGGTGTCGCCGCGCATGAGTGTATTTGTAAACCAGGTCGTCGAGCCGCAGCTGGCGCAACAGCCGGCGCCGGTGCCCGCATTGCCATCCTTTAAGGCCGAGCGTTGGCAGCGCTATGGCCTTGCGGCGGCCCTGGCGGCGCTCATAATTGCGGCAGGCGCTGGTGAAGCCTGGAAAACCAAGCATAGCCCGGCGGTAGCCAGCCAGCACACCGAAGCTACCAGCAGTGCTACCGATGCCGCCCTATACCTGGGCCCCGATGCCAGTGTGCTGGCCGCCAGCCAGGGTGGCGCCGACGTAGATGCCCGCCTTGACACGGCTGTGCATGGCATGGAGCGCTACTACATTGCGCAGCTTACCGACCGCCAAACGCAGCTTAGCCAGCTTGCGCCGTCTGCGACGGCCGAGTGGACGCGCGAGCTTATTGGCCTCGATTCGAGCTATCAGCAGCTGAAGCGTGAGCTGCCCCGTCATCCGCAGCCCGAAGTAGTGCTGACGGCAATGAATCGCAATCTGCAAATCAGGCTCGATATTCTGGACCGGCAGCTGCAGCTGCACGGCAGCGACCAGGCCGACCTGGCTGGCGGCAGTGCTTCCGCCAATGGCGAGTATGTGCTGGCCGATAGCCGGGGAATAGCCGACAATGTAATGCGCCGGAATGACCACTAAGCGTAATTTTCAGCTGGCCGGACTGGGGCTGCTAGTGGTTGGGCTATGCAGGCCCGTGCTGGGCCAGACTGTCCCCGAGCGGCCTGCTGACCGGACACAGATAACGTACTATATAGCACCCGCTGCCGGCGGAGGGCAGGAGGCCCCGGCCGCGCAGCTCAGCCCGGTGCAGGAAGAAAAAACGCCTCCTATTGAGCAGCGGCGGCGTATCAGCCGCAGCTTTCGGGTAGTGAAGGCGGGGCAGGCTTTTTCGCTCGATACCCGGTACGGACACGTGCGCATAAGTAGCTGGGACAAGCCGGAAATGAAGGTTGAAGCCGAGCTGGTAGCTCGCGCCGAAACAGCTGTGGCGGCCGACCAGCTGCTCGATGGCCTGAGTGTGCAGTGGCTCGAGTACGATGCCCGCACGGGTGGGGTAGCCGTCAGCTCGCAGTTTGGCCCGGCCCTGAAGGGTAAATGCAGCGGGGGCGGCTGCCGCTATGAGGTAAACTATACTGTGTGGCTGCCTGGCACTACCGCTCTGTGCGTAACCACCAGCTTTGCCGATGTGGCAGTAGCCAGCGATTGGCAGGGCCCGGCGAAGCTCTCCGTAAACTACGGCACGCTGCGCACCGGCCGCTTGGCCGGCACCGGCACCGTGGTGCATATTGCCAACGGCGACGCAACGTTGCCCTATGCCCGCCAGGCCAGCTTTGAAGCCGACTACGCCCGCCTGCGCCTGGAAGCCGGTGAGCAGATTGAGCTGCGCACTAATTATTCAGACGTAGATATGGGCACGGTGCACGACCTGACGGTGCACAGCAAGTACGGCGATGTGGCGTTGGGTACCGTGCGCACTTTGCGGGGCTCATCGGGCTATTCACACTTTAGCGTAGGGAAGCTCAGCGAAGGCCTCGATATGGCCGTGCGCTACTGCCCCGATTTTGAAGTGCGCGACATGGGAGCCAACTTTCGCCAGATAACTCTCGATGGCGGCTATAGCACCATCCGGCTGGGGTTTGCCGAGGCTACCCCCAGCTTTCGCTTCGACGTGAGCACCGAGCAGGGCCAGCTGCTGGTCGATAAAAAGCAGGTGCGCGTGCTTTCCTCGGGCGAGACGAGCCAGGGCATTGCCGATGTGCTGGGGGTGTACGGCGGCCGGGTGCCGGCACCCGGTGCCGGCAATGTGAATATCAAGGTGCGCTACGGCACGGTGCGATTTAGCAAATAAAAGCCAGGTAGAAGGAAAGCGCCGGGCTGTCGGGCCGCTTCCCGCTTAGCTTTGTGAGGTACTGAAACTTCTTTCGTTGCTACTGCTCGGGCTGGTCGCCGGCACGGTGCGGGCGCAAACAACCGCTGCCGTGGTCCCTTCCTCTACGCTCAAAGCCTACGCACTACGCCTGAAGCCCGGCGCCGACCTGCGCCAGCAGCTTACGGCTTTTGTAGCTGCTCATCACCTTGAGGCCGTTGCCGTACTTACCTGCGTCGGCAGCCTTGCCGAAGTGAGCCTGCGCCTGGCCAACCAGGAAAATGCCACGCACTACCGCGGGCATTTTGAGATTGTCTCGTTGGTAGGTACGCTGTCGGCCGCAGCGGGCGGGCACCTGCACCTGGCCGTTGCCGATAGCACGGGCCGTACGCTGGGTGGCCATTTGCTTGATGGCTGCCGCATTTATACCACCGCCGAAATCGTGCTGGGCGCGCTCCCGGAGCTACAGTTTGGGCGCGAAACTGACCCCACGTTTGGCTACAAGGAGCTGGTGGTTAAGAAAGCCCCGCCCCGGCGCGTCAAAAAGCCCTAGCTTCGCGGCGCTGGCTGCGTCTGTTTCGGCCGGTGCCTTGTGGTTATGACTTCTTCTCCCATTTCAGTGGCCGACCCTGCGGCGGCGTTTCGCCGCCAGGTGCTTAGCCCCGCCCGGCTGCGGCTGTTTATGCTGCGCAAGCTGCCGATGGCCTGGCTAGCCGGCCTGCGGCTGCTGGCCCTTACGCCGGAGGCGGCTACTGTTTCTATTCGGTATAAGTACCTCACCCAAAATCCTTTTCGGAGCATCTACTTTGCCTGCCTGGCAATGGCGGCCGAGCTGGCTTCGGGTATTCAGGCTATGATGCAGGTGCAGAGCGGCGGGCCGGTATCGATGCTGGTGGTAGGCCTCACGGCCGAGTTCAGCAAAAAAGCCGTGGGTACCATTGCTTTCACCTGTGCCGACGGCGCGGCTATTGCGCAGGCGGTGGCCGAAAGCCGCGCCACCGGCGAGGGTCGCAGCGTTGTCGCCACCAGCACCGGCCGCGACGAAGCCGGCGACGTGGTAGCGGTCTTTCGCGTCACCTGGTCGTTTCGGGCAAAGAAGGGCAGCCCTGGCAAAAGCTACTAATTTTTTTGCTGGCTTACTGCCGGGCTTCCGCCAGGTTCTCTTTGGTAAGCACATCCACCATGCCGTCTTCGCTCACTACTACCACGAGGCAGGGGTAGGGCGAGCTATCGACGTAGCGCACGGCCGAATTGTAGCGCGCCCCGCGTGTGCTGGTACCGTGGCCGCTGGCTTTCCCGTCGAGAATAACGCCGATAGAATAGCAATAGCCTTCGGGGTCGAGTAGTACGGCCCCGTCGATAGCCGTAATGAGCTGGGTGATGAGCGGCGTAAGCGGTACCGGCTCGATAAGCGTGCATTGCAGCTTAAGGCGGTCGGCCTCGGCCAGCGCTTCGGTAGTGATGACGAGCAGCGTACCCTTTGGCTGGCGGCTGGCTTCGAGCACTACCTGCCAGAGGTGCTCTACCTTATCGGGCCGCGTAATGCTGAAGGTGCGCTTGAGGTCGCGCCGAAAGCGGTTGAGGTTGAGGCGGGGCCGGGGCAGGGTAGGCAGGCCGTAGCGCGAGCGCAGCAGTATCTGCCCGGCGTGGGCAAACTCCCAGGCGTAGTGCGTGACGAAGTGAATCTCGAACAAGTCTTCGCGGCTGGGGTCGTAGTGGCCCACCTGGCGGCCCAGGGCATATACTTTTTCGCCATCGGCCAGCAGGTGCACATCGTGGCTGGCCATTTCGAGCAGCTTGCGTACGGCCCGGTAATCGCTCAGCTCGGTAGGGCAGGTGAGGGCAAAAACCTCCTCCACGTTGGGATGGCCGCGCCGCGCCAGCAGCAGGCGGCCTACGCCTTCGCCACCTTCATAGCGCAGGCTGGATATAGTATTAAGGGTATAGAACAGCCGGGCCACGCCGGGGTCGGCGCCCATGGCATGGGCCGGCGTATCGAGCAGGCTTTTGCCGGCGGCGCGCAGTAACTCCTCGCTTTCGCGGGGCCGAAACAGAAAGCCCGCCCCTGGTTCAGGCTCATTCAGCCACTTCACACATTCCTCGTTGAAGCGAAACATGGCCCCCACCAACAGCGAGTTGGCCAAGGGCCGGCCGTCGGTGTAATAGCGGTCGGGTTGCAGCGAAGGATACGAGCGCAGCGGTTTGCGCTTAACTCTTAATATAGTAAAAACGTAATATTCATCGAGTCGTACCGGCCAGCCGGTAAAGTGCTGGTAGGTGGCCTGGTCGTTGAGTTCATCCAGAATCTGCTGCACTACGGCCCGGATGCTGCGGTTTTCGTAGCGCATGCGCAGCATGGCCGGGCTCATGGTTTCCTCGGTGGGCATGGCAATGTGCACCCGGCCGGCAGCGTGCCTGGCCAGGCCCTGTGCTACGGCTCCGGCAAAGGCCTCGGTGGGCAGGCCCGCTTCGGCTGGCTCCTGGCAGATGGGCAGGTGGCCCGCCGCATCGTGGGGTAGCCCCAGCACGATAACGTAGGGGTGCAGGTCGTCGTCGAGGGCATCAAACAGCGCCTGGGCAGTGGCCTGGGCCACCTGGCGGTAGCGTTGCTGATGCGGCCAGATGCAGCCGCTTGAAACAGGAAGAGCGAGGGTGGGGAGCATGAGTAGAAGGGGCCTATAGCTGGAAAATAACCGGCAAGGTCATCTTTTGCTTTATCGGCTTGCCCTGGTAAGTAGCCGGCTCCCACTTCGGCGCGGCTTTGATGAGGCGCACGGCTTCTTCATCGAGGCCCGAGCCGTGCTTCTGAATCACGCGCACGTCGGTGAGCGAGCCGTCGGGCTGCACGGTAAACTCGACGGGCACTTTGGCCTGAATGTGCCGCTTACGGGCCAGGTCGGGGTATTTCTGGTTGGCCGCAATCCAGGAGAAGAACGCCGCGTTGCCACCCACCGGCTGGGCCGACTTCTCGGGCCGGATGATGGCCGCGCCATTGGCGGCCGTACCCACTACCGAGCTGGTACCGGGCGCGGCCGCTACTGCGCCGGGCGGCAGCGGACGCCCCGGCGCGGGGCTGCCGGCGGCCGGAATTTCGACGGCCTCGCCCGAGCCGGGTGCCAGCACAAAGCTCACCGGTACCGTAACATGCTGGCGCACTGTCTGGCCGTGGTTGTGGGCCGGCGTCCACTTAGGAGCAGCTTTAATAACCCGGATGGCTTCGGCATCGAGCAGCGGGGCCACGGGCTGCACCACTTTTACCTCGTCTACGGTACCGTTTCGCTCTACCACGAAGCTCACCTGCACGGTGCCTTCCTGCTTGGCCTGCAAGGCCGCCGTTGGGTATTTCTGGTGGCTCTGCAGGTACTCAGCATAGGCAGCGGGGCCGCCCTTGGGCACGGCCGGCTGCTCCACAGCCTCGTAAATGCGTTTGGGGTCGTCCTGCGTGTACGTAAGCTTGGCAGGTTTTTGAGCCAAGGCCGGCGTAACAGCGGCCAGGGCCAGCAGCAGAGGGTAGAAGCGGAGATTAAACATGGATTAAAAATGAAGTAATCGGCCAACAATAACCAGGGCTGGCAGGTAAAGAGGGCAGCCCGCCTCCCCGACAGCATTTTTGGGCCGGGGAGTTGCTCCGACAAAGAACGTACTGCCACGGTGGCGGCAGTGTTTTTTGTTGAAATTACGGCTAATCAAGCTTCAGTTCTTCTACATGTACATTCGGCAAAATCTTCACCCGCTTTTTGTGTGGCGGCAGTATGGCTGGCAGCCGCTGCTCATCTTTGCCAGCTACGACGCATTTATCTGCCTGCTCTATGGGCCGCTAGACGTTCATTGGCTCGATATACCGTGGCAGCCGGTAGCGCTGCTGGGTACGGCCGTAGCCTTTTACATCGGCTTTAAAAGCAACGGCTCGTATGCGCGCTTTTGGGAAGGCCGGCAGATGTGGGGTGCTATTGTAAACACCTCCCGCGCGTGGGCGCTGCGGGTGTTCGACTTTGTGCAGCAAGTGCCGGGCGGCGATGCGCTGCCCGCCGCCGAGCTGGCCGAGCTGCACCGCCGGCTGCTGTACCGGCAGCTGGCCTGGTGCAATGCCCTGCGCCTGCACCTGCGCCGCCAAACGGCCGAGCGCTGGGACGCCGAAGTAGCCCCTTTTTTGTCTGACCCCGCCGACCGCGCCCTCGCCACCACCGCCAACCCGCCCACGCACCTGCTGCGCCACCAGAGCAAAGAGGTGCTGGAGCTGCAGCAGCGGGGCCTGCTCACCGAGTTCCGCCACGTAGCCCTGATGGGTACTATTCAGGAGTTGCTGAACGCGCAGGGAGCCTGCGAGCGTATCAAGAATACGCCTTTCCCGCGCCAGTACGCCTTCTTCAGCTACGTCTTTGTCTGGATTTTTGGCCTGCTGCTGCCCTGGGCCTGGTCGAAGAGTTTGATAGCCGCGTGGCGCTGGGCCCGTTTCACGTCTGGCTGATGGTGCCCTTTGCGGCGGCCGTCAGCTGGGTATTCAATACGATTGAGCTGGTCGGCCACAACAGCGAAAATCCCTTTGATAATAAGGTAAACGACGTGCCGATGTCGGCCATCTGCCGCAGCATCGAAATAGACCTGCGCGAGCTGCTGGGCGAAACCGAGCTGCCCCGCCAGTGCAGCCCGTGGAGGGCGTGCTTTATTAGAAAACCTGAGCAGGACGGAAAATAAAAGCGCTGCCTCTGCGTCAGGCTAAGCAGGCGCACTTTGCCTCCTGCTATCCCGTACCTTTGCGGCTCGTACTTATCCTTAGGTGATGTATAGATACCCCGGCCGATTTCTGCGTTTGGCCGCTTCGTGCTGTTGATGCAAATGATGCTAACCCGGCCCGAGCGCCGCCAGGTGCTGTGGCAGCGAACCCTGGACGAAGCCGTGGATATTGGCACCGATTCCGTGTTTATTGTAGGGCTGGTATCAACCTTTATCGGAGCGGTTACCTGCGTGCAGATTGCCTATAACATGGTCAATCCGCTTATTCCCATGAGCACAGTGGGCTTTATGGTGCGCGAGATGACTATTCTGGAGCTGGCTCCTACCATTATCTCGGTGGTGCTGGCCGGTAAGGTCGGGTCGGCCATTGCGGGCGGGCTGGGCACCATGCGCATTACCGAGCAGATTTCGGCCATCGACGCGATGGGCATCAACTCGGCCTCCTACCTGGTGCTACCGCGCATTCTGGCCTCGCTTTTCGTGTTTCCGCTGCTTGTTATTCTAGCCATGAACCTGAGTATTCTGGGCGGCTACGTGGCTACTCAGGTATCGGGCACCATGCCCGGAGCCGATTATATCGAGGGCCTGCGCTACGCGTTCAAGCCCTACACTGTCCTGTTTGCGCTCATCAAGTCAGTTGTGTTTGCCTTCCTCGTGTCGGCCATCTCGTCATACAAGGGCTACACGCTCAAGGGCGGCGCGCTCGAAGTAGGCAAAGCCAGTACGGCGGCCGTGACCAACTCCATTATTTCCATTTTGCTGGCTGATTACGCGCTGGCCTCTATCCTGCTTTAGCGCCTGCCAGGTACGAGTATCGTAGTCAGCAATAGGCTGAGTGCGTAGCTGCCGCAGTACTATTACAGGATGCGGAATGGATAAGCAGCAGGTTCGCGCTTTTTTTAGTTGGTAATGTTGCCGATAACGTTTGCGTAGATTAAGGCGCACCTTTTCCTCATCAAACGCTCATTTCCTGAGGCTTAGCGGCTAGGTTTGTGTAAGCCGGTCCCACTGCCGGGGCTTGCCGAAGCCCACCAAAAAAGCTTCAGGTTATGAAAAACCTGCTTTACCTGCTCTTACTACTAGC
Organism: Hymenobacter sp. BRD67; assembly: GCF_013256425.1. Taxonomy (GTDB): domain Bacteria; phylum Bacteroidota; class Bacteroidia; order Cytophagales; family Hymenobacteraceae; genus Hymenobacter. Next base: position 3,282,395 of record NZ_CP053904.1, on the reverse strand, counting down.
TCCTGTTGCCCTGCGTGCTCAGGCGTTAACTATCCTGGAATCAGCGGGCTGGCTCGAGTCGGCGTATGTGAAGTGGCAGCCAGTTGCGAATGCGCAGAGCTACAACGTGTACTACAGCGGCGAAGGCGTTGTAAACCAGAAGCTGGACAACCAGCTCATCCGAAACTATGGCTCCTTTTACCGCGCTGATGCGCTGGGCCTGAAGGCCGGAACGTATACGCTCAAAGTTGTGCCCGTAACCTCGGGGCCGAAGGGACCGCCACAGTGACCAGCTCGCTATCGGTGCAGGCCCATGACCGTACCGGGTTTGCCTTCAGCGGGGGCGGGGTGCCGGGCGCCTACAATGCCGACGGCACCGTCAAAAGCAATGCGGTGATACTCTACATCACGCAAAACACCAAGAATACCATTTCCCTCAATGTGGCAGGGGCGACTATTAACCCGTGCGTGGGGTTGCAGACAATTCTGGAGGGCTTCAAGAAAGGCAAGGACACGCGCCCGCTGATAGTGCGTATGGTGGGGCAGATTACCGACCCCAGCTACCTGCAGGCCGGCGATATCGTTATCGAGAACAACAATTTTGCCTCCGGGTATATTACCCTAGAAGGAGTTGGCAACGATGCAACGGCCGATGGCTGGGGAATTCGGATGAAAGGCGCGTCCAATATCGAGATACGCAACATCGGCGTGATGAACTGCAACAGTGACGAGGGAGATAGTATTGGCCTTCAGCAGGATAACGACCATATCTGGGTGCATAATGTCGATTTCTTTTACGGCGATGCGGGCAGCGACCCCGACCAGATTAAGGGCGATGGCGCGCTGGATACCAAAAAGTCGACCTACATCACGTTTTCCTATAACCATTTCTGGGACACGGGTAAGTCTAACCTGCTGGGTCTGAGCGAAGGAACCACGCAAGGGCTATACATTACCTATCACCACAACTGGTATGACCATTCGGACTCCCGCCATCCCCGGGTTCGTTTTTATTCGGCTCACGTTTACAATAACTATTACGATGGCAATGCGAAATACGGGGCCGGCTCGACAATGGGCTCTTCTGTATTTATGGAAAACAATTACTTCCGCAATTGCCACTATCCAATGCTGACCTCCATGCAGGGCACGGATGTGTACAATCCCCTTACGCAAGTAAATGACTATAAAAATATGCCAATCTTCTCCAACGAAGATGGCGGTACCATCAAGGCATTCAACAACTACATGGTGGGGCAGCAGCGCTTTGTGCCTTATGGCGCCGCTGGCTATCCCAACTCTACGGTTGACTTTGATGCGTACGTGGTAGCTACCCGAGCAGAAACGGTTCCAAGCTCCATTGTATCGGTGTATGGCAAAAACACCTACAACAACTTTGATACAAACGCCTCCATTATGTATGCCTACACGCCCGACAGCCCCGATGCGGCCAAGGCAAAGGTGATGCAGAACGCAGGGCGCATCAATGGCGGCGATTTCCAGTGGACTTTCAACAACGCGGTCGATGATGCCTCCTCGGCAGTAAATGGCCCGCTGAAAACCGCGCTTACAAACTACAAGACCGGTCTGGTTTCGGTTCAGGGCGACGGAACCTCGACAACCGGGGGAGGTGGTACCGGCACGGGTACGGGCTCTACCGCTGCCGGTATGGTGCACAATTTTACCCTGGCCGGCACTACCAGCTCGTTTTACACCATCACCGGCAATCTGTCAACTTCGGGAGGAACGGTAACTTATAACGGCCTGACCTTGACGCAGTCGCTGAAGCTGGAGTCGGCAACGACTATCTCCTTTACGACAACGGATGTCGCCACATTTACGCTGGTATTCAATGATACATTCAGCGGAACTATTAAGGTAGACGGCACCAGCCAGACGGTAAGCGCCGGTAGACTAACCATGACGCTCTCGGTTGGGCCTCATCAAATCACCAAGGGCTCCACCGCAAACCTGTACTACATGAGCACTGTCTATACCGGGGCAGGCCCGCTGGCAACGCTAGGCGCGGAAGAACTACAAGTGCTTAGTGTTTACCCAAATCCGGCGGCAGATGAAGTGCTGGTGGGCTGGAAGAGCAAGCGAGAGTTTTCGCTATATACCATCACGGGCAGCCTGCTGAAAACCGGCATTACCAACCAGCCTTTTAGTCTGAAAGGCGTTAAGCCAGGCGTGTATTTGATTCTGATTCGAGACGAAGAAGGAAATCTACGCACGAGCCATTTGCTCAAGCAATAGCTGTATCTTCTGCTTTGCCGCGACACTTGCCCGGAAACCGTGGTTTCCGGGCAAGTGTCGCGGCAAAGTCGTGTAGTAGCTGTTTCAGGTGTTGGAAAGACAGGTGTACTATTCACGGCTATCGGTCAGTAGCTCAGAAGCTCAATAAAGGCTGGCGTGGCACGAGCAGCCGTTGGTGCAGGAGCGGCTGCTCATGGCACGCCGGCTTAACCACGTTCCTTCCCCGTCGTACTTTCGGGCAGCCATGCCGTTTGCCCTGCCCCGCGTGTCGCGCCGCGACCTTTCGTATTTCTTCTTCAGCCAGCACTTCTCCGATGGGCTACGCACGACGCTGGCTATTTTGCTGCCGGCAGTGCTGGGGCGCAGTGGGGGCAGTTTGCGGCCGGTATTACCATCTCGACCGGGGCCGTGTGCTTGAGCGTAACCGACACACCGGGCCCGCTGCTGCACCGCCGCAATGGCCTGCTGGCTACGCTGGTACTGGTATTTTTGGGTACCTTACTTACGAGCTGGCTGGCACCGCACCGCTTCTGGCTGGGCCTGGCCATCTGTGGGCTGAGCTTTGGGCTGACTATGCTGCTGGTGTGGGGCGCCCGGGCGGGCTCGGTAGGCTCGGCTACGCTGCTGGGCATGGTGCTCACGCTGGCGCACGCACCGGTGGGGTGGCGCGCCATTGTTTTCCACTCGGTGCTGCTGGCCCTGGGTGGCGGCTGGTACCTGCTGCTGGCGCTGCTGCAAGGCCGGGTGCAGCCCTACCGGGCGGCGCAGCAGGCGCTGGGGGAGTGCCTGCACGCCGTGGCCGATTTCCTCTCGATTAAAGCGTCGTTTTACGGGGCCGCTACCGACCTCGACGAGGCGTATCGCCGCCTCGTCGCCCAGCAGGTGGTAGTGAATGAAAAGCAGGAGGCCGTTCGCGACCTCATTTTTCGCTCGCGCCAGATTGTGAGCGAAAGCACCAGCGCCGGCCGTCGCCTGGTGCTCACCTTTACCGAGACGGTTGACTTATATGAGCACATTACGGCGGGCTACTACGACTATGCTGCCCTGCGCACGGCCTTCGGCAGCACGGGCGTGCTGGCCGATATCCAGGGAGTAATCGGCCGCCTGGCCACCGACCTCGACTACCTGGGTAGTGCCATTCTGGTAAATCGCGCCTATGGCAGCCCGGCCCCGACCGCCTGCCCGAGCTCACGCGCCTGCAAGCCCGCATCAATGCCCTGCCTGGTGCCGAAGCCGCGCCGGGCCAGCGGACGCTGGCGCTGAAAAAGATACTGGTAAACCTGCGCGACCTAAGCCAGCGCGTGAGCAGCATCCGGCGCTACTTCGACGAAGCCCAGGCGGCTATCACCGCTCCCGACCCGCGGCGCGTGGCCAGCCACGGGCAGTTTGTGGCCCGGCAGGAGCTGGAGTGGAGCGCCTTTCCGGAAAACCTGACCATGAGCTCATCGGTGTTCCGGCACGCCGTCCGCATGACGGTGGCCTGCGCCGTGGCTTATACCGTGGCCGAGTTTCTGTGGCACGGCCAGCACAACTACTGGATTCTGATGACGGTAACGTTTATGCTCAAGCCAGCCTTCAGCCTCACCCGCGAGCGTAATATCCAGCGTATCACCGGCACGCTGGGGGCGGGGCGCTGGGCGTACTCATTATGTGGGCAGTGCCCAATGGGGACGTACGCTTTGGGCTGCTGCTCGTGTTTATGGTTATCGCGTACTCTTTTCAGCGCACTAAATATCTGGTAACTGTAATATTTCTGACGGCTTATCTGCTTATCATGTTCAGCTTTCTGGGGCTGGGCTATTTGGGCGTGATTGCGGAGCGCCTGACCGATACTGCTATGGGCTGCGCCATTGCGCTGGCTGTGGGTTACCTGCTGTTTCCGCGCTGGGAGGCCGACCAGCTGCCCGACCTGCTTGCCGCTACGCTGCGCGCCAACCTGGCCTACCTGCGCCAGCTGGCCGACCGCCTGGCCGGCCGCGAGGTGCCGCCTACTACTTATCGTTTGCTGCGCAAAGACGTGTACGTGGCCTCTGCCAACCTGGCGGCCGCCTTCCAGCGCATGCTTTCCGAGCCGCGCCGTACGCGCCGCCACCCTACCGAAGTGCACGAGTTTGTGGTGCTTAACCATATTTTGTCGGCCAATATCTCAGCCCTTACCACCACCTGGCAAGATGCCAGCACCCCCAACCCGCCCGTGCCGCCCGAAAGCCGCCGGGTGCTTACCAGCGCCCAGGCCGCCCTTAGCAAAAGCCTGAAAAGCCTGGCCGGCCCTGCTGCCATTGCGCCCGAGTCTACGGCCGTGCCGACAGTGGCGCTGCAAAATGACGTGCGTGCCGATGCCAGTGCCGAAGCCGCCCAGCCCGACCGCACTCTGGCCGAGCAGCTGGCTTTTTTGCAAAAGGTAAGCAGTGACCTGAGCCGCGTCACCGAAGCCCTGGTGGCTTGAAGTGTCTGTCTGCCAACAAAAAACCGTCTGGCTCAGGTAGCGTGGGCCAGACGGTTTGCGTAAAAAATCAAAGCGGACTATTTGCTGCCCGAGCCGCCGGCTTTTTTGCCGCCGCCGTCGTGCTTGTTTACCGTGGCCCAGGCGCGGGCTTCGGCTTCCTTGTCGTCAACGCCTCTTTTTTCGTAGCCTTCCTCGATGTGCTCGGCCTGGCGCTTTTGCTTGTCGGTGTATTTCGACTTATCTCCCTGGGGCATGGTCGTAGAATGTAAAAGGTGATGGAAAAGCCTGGCCGCGTGGGGCCGACGTGCCTTTTATACGCCGGGCTGACCGGCCGCGTTAAAGTCGAGTTTAACCGGCCGGGCCGGGTAGTCGTACTATCTTCGGCCGATTCTCTTGTTCTTAGCTCATGCGTCACGTTGCCGATATTCCGTTTCCCCAGGTTAAAATCACGCTGCTGGCCTGGAACGGCAAATACCTGCTCAAGCTGGAGCAAGGCCCCCTGGAGCAAACCTACAAAGTGAGCGAGCTCGACCTCACCGGCATTGCCCCCCCGACGTAGAAATCCGGCAGCTGCTCGACGATGAGTTTCTGGCCGCCGCCGTAGCCCGGTTTCAGCACATGCAGCAGGATATGCGCGCCGCCTTTGCCCGCCACGACGAGCGCTAGGGCTTTTCTTAATATTAAAATTTATTTATGTATAATTTCCGCTTCCTGCTGCTAATGGCTTGCTTACTGGGCACTGCCCCGGCCTGGGCCCAGCTCTACGAAGTGCGGCAGGGCCAGCTGCCCTACGCCGGCCGCTCGCAGTCCAGTATCAATGTAGTAGTAGATGGCTCGGTAGACGAAACCCGCGATTTCTTTCAGTATTTTATGAAAGACGCGTACCGCATCTCATTTAAAAGCGGCCTGGCGGGTTTGCTGGGCAAGAAAACGGCTATCGCGGCCAAGCAGGTAGCCGGCACGGCCATTTCGAGCCGGCCCGTCGATTTGTACGCAGCCCTCACGGCCCTTACCGACTCAACTACCGAAGTGGCGCTTTTTGGGGGCTTTGGCGAAAAAACATTTTTCTCGCCCGACCTGACTGCTGTCGAGTTTACGCATCTGCAGGATATGCTCGAAAAATACGCGCCCGCCGCCCGCACCAATGCCTACCGCCAGCAGGTGGCAGCGGCCGAGGCGAAAGTAGCGGCCGTAGACAAGGAAAAGGACAAGCTGAACCGCGCTATCGAATCGACGCGTAGCAACACCGCCGCCAATCTCAAGCGCATCGACGAGCTGCTGCGCCAGAATAAGTCCAACGCCCTGCTGCTGCGCCAGGATAGTGTGCAGCTCATCAGTAATGGCCAGCTGCGCGAAGCTAGTAGTCAGGTTTTGGAGCGTCGGCGCTCCCGGCTGTCGGCTATCGACCACAAATAAATTTTCTGCATTTTTGTACTCGCTATGAGCCCGTCCGATGCCAACTCGTCTCTTGCCGCCCTGCGGCAGCTCAAGGAAATGCTCGATGCCGGTACCATTACCGCGGCGGAGTTCGAAACGCTGAAGCGGCAGATTATTTTCGGCATCGAACCGGCGCTGCCAATGGCTACGCCGCTCGGTACCGATGGGCCGCCCACCCCAGCGGTGTCCGAAGCATCCATTCGTGAGTATGAGACCGTTGCGCCGCCCGCCCCCCTGCCCGCTGCCATTTCGACAGAGGCCGTACCAGCGGTGCCGCCGGTAGCTGCGCCCGATTGGCTGGCTTCGGCCGCGCCCAGCCTGCTCTCGTTTGAAGAGCGGCCGCTTCCGCCGGCCGAAGAGCGGCGCAATCCGCTCAACCTGGTCTTTATTGTGGGTGGGGTGCTGGTGCTGCTGGGCATCGTGCTGTACTTGTTTATCGACCGCCCCTCCAACCCCGACGAGCACCTAACCAGCACCAGCCAAACGGCCGCCGACTCTACCGTGACAGCTCCCGAAGTTGGTCCTCAAGCCGAACAGCTGACTCTGCCGCCCGCCGCCGCGCCCGAAACCATCCGGGTAGCACCCGCCGCCCGCCCGGTAGCCGCGCCGGCCACCAGCCAGCTCCGGGCCGATTCGGCAAAGCCTGTTACAGCACCGGTTAAAGCAGCAGCTGTACCTAGCCAGCCCGTGCCTATCGATTCAGCGGCTACTAAAAACCCTTAGCGGTGTATCAGGCTAGTAGTCGGCGGGTAGTGGCGGTCGCCAGCCTTGGTGCCTGCGGGGTGCTAAGCAGCTGCCTGAACATTCTGCGACCTGTTCATAAATTTTCGGTCGAGGCCGCTGGGCCGGCGCCCAACTATGCCGATACCACACACTGGGCCGCCCTGCCCTGCCACCGCACGGCCGCGCAGCAGCGTTTGCCAGGCCTGCCGCGTCCTGCCTTTACGCCAGCCGACACGGTAGCCGATGTCTTCTACGTGCACCCGACCACCTATTTCTGGCGGCTGGGCTACTGGAATGCCCCGCTGCGGCTGCATCGCCTGCGCCGCTTCACTGACCGTACCTGCCTGCGCAATCAGGCCAGCTTATTCTACGATGTTGGTCGGCTCTACGCGCCGCGCTACCGGCAGGCCACCTTATATAGCTTTTTTGCTACAAAGAACCCGTCCAGCCCGCTCGCACTCGACCTGGCGTATGCCGACGTGAAGGCGGCCTTTCAATACTATCTCAAGCACTATAATCACGGCCGTCCGTTCATTATCGCCAGTCACAGCCAGGGCACTATGCACGCCCAGCGCCTGCTACACGAGCTGATTGATGATAACCCTCAGCTGCGTAAGCAGCTGATTGCCGCCTACCTGGTAGGAAGAAAAGTTAAGCCACACGAGTACCAGCACCTGCCGCCCCTGCGCGACTCGCTCCAGACCGGCGGCATCATTGCCTGGAACACTGCCTCGCGCGGCACCGAGTTTGCGCCCTATCGCGGCCTGCTCGTCACCAATCCGCTCACCTGGACGCTCGACTCAGCCGCTGCTCCAGCCAGCATCAACCGGGGCGGTGTGCCGCTCACCTTCAAGCGCATCGACCCGCACGTTACCGGCGCTCAGATTCACCACGGCCTACTCTGGGCCGACCCCACGCACCCGCCTGGCTATCGCCACCTGCACATTCCCGGCGAGAAGGATTTAGCCGCCTCCTACCATATTGTCGATTATAATCTCTTCTACCTCAACGTGCGGGAGAACGCGCGGGCCAGGGTGCGGGCGTGGGTACGGCAGAAGCATTAGCCCTTTCAATCCTGCGCTAAGTCCCACTCAAACATCTTCCGGAATCCGCTAAACCCTAATTCGGGAAAGCGAGCATCCCAGGCATCCAGCATTCTCCAAAAGGCCACTTCATCAAAATTGACAAAGTCGTTCGCTGAGGCCAGCGCAAAATTGTGGAGCGCATAGGCAACCGGGGCTGCATAACGACCAATATTAATGGCCGAAATATCATGAGGTATTTCCATCTGCTTGATTTGTATCAGAAAATTGTATAAAATTTTCCGATAAGCAATTTTGCGTTTCTCATCCATAAGTACAAAAGAAAGCCCGCTGGCGCATTGCCAGCGGGCTTTCTTTTGCTAACACAAATCAGGCTAAAAGCTACGCGCCGATGGCTACGCGCTTGAAGTCCGATACCGTCATGCCTTTCGACTGCTTATCAAGCAGCTGGGCGATGGTCAGCGAGTTGTCTTTTACAAATTCCTGATTCAGCAGGGTGTTCTCCTTGTAGAACTTGTTGAGCTTGCCCTGGGCGATTTTCTCCAGCATAGCCTCGGGCTTGCCTTCAGCACGCGCCTGCTCTTTGCCGATTTCGATTTCGCGCTCTACCGTAGCCGAGTCCACACCGTCTTTGTCAACGGCCACGGGCTTCATGGCTACGATTTGCATGGCTACGTCGCGGCCGATGGCGGCCACGTCGGCGCTGCCTACATTTTTCAGGCCCACAAGTACACCCTTCTTGTTATCCGAGTGGATGTACGAAGCCACTTTCTCGGCAGTAAGGGTAGTATAGGTGAGGTCGAGCTTCTCGCCGATTTTGCCGGTCAGCTCCGTAATGTGCTCCTGCACGGTGCGGCCATCGGCTTCTTTAGCAGCGAGCAGGTCTTCCTTAGTGCCCACGTTCGTTTTCACGGCCGTGTCCAGGATTTGCTGCACCAGGGCACGGAAATCGGCTACTTTGGCTACCGATTCGGTTTCGCAAGCCAGGGCTACCAGCTTGCCGGTAGTGCCGTCGGCGCTCACGTTTACCAGTACCAAGCCTTCCGAAGTGGCGTTGTCGGCGCGCTTGTCGGCGATTTTCTGACCCTGCTTACGCAGGATGTCGCGGGCGGCTTCAAAGTCGCCGTCGGCTTCGGTCAGGGCTTTTTTGCAATCCATCATGCCCGCACCGGTCATGGTGCGAAGCTTGTTTACGTCTGCGGCGGTGATAGCGGCCATAGTTGTAGCGCGGACTTTTAGTCCGCGAATGGTGGTGAAGTAGGGAGGTTAATTCAGCTGTTCGCGGACTGAAAGTCCGCGCTACATAGAAAAAGGGAACTGCCAAGCACTTGCCTCGACCGTTCCCTCTTTCGTCAAGCTTAGAAAAGCGGCTTAGGCTTCGTTGTCAGCTTCGGTTTTCTCCGCAATGGCAGCCTCATCGGCTTCTTTGCGGTCAGCATCTTCTTTGTCAACTTTGCGCTCCGACAGGCCATCTTCGATAGCTTTGCCGATTACATTGATAATCAATTGAATTGACTTCGATGCATCGTCGTTGGCCGGAATCGGGAACTGAACGAGGTCGGGGTTGGAGTTGGTATCGCAGATAGCAAAAACCGGGATACCCAATTTCTGGGCTTCTTTCACGGCAATGTGCTCGCGCTTCACGTCTACCACAAAAAGGGCAGCGGGCAGGCGGCTTAGCTCCGAGATACCACCCATTACGCGCTCCAGCTTCTCGCGCTCACGCGTCATCATGAGCTTCTCGCGCTTGGCAAGGGCCGCGTAGGCAGTATTCTCTTTCACCATCTTGTCGATGGTGCTCATTTTCTTCAGCGACTTGCGGATGGTGGCGAAGTTCGTCAGCATCCCGCCCAGCCAGCGGTCCGTCACGAAAGGCATCTTGAGGCGGGTAGCCTCCGTCTGCACAATCTCCTGGGCCTGCTTTTTGGTGGCTACGAACATGATTTTACGGCCGCTTTTCGCGATGTTGCGAATAGCATTGGCGGCGTAATCGAGCGAAGCCAGGGTCTTGTTGAGGTCGATAATATGGATGCCGTTCTTCTCCATGAAGATGTACGGCGCCATTTTCGGGTCCCACTTGCGCGTAAGGTGGCCAAAGTGGGCACCCGCGTCAAGCAGCTCTTTATAGGTGGTGGACTGAGCCATGATAGTCTGCTTCGAATATTAGCGTTTAGAGAACTGGAACGAGCGGCGCGCTTTGCGCTTGCCGAACTTCTTCCGCTCGACCATGCGGGGGTCGCGGGTCATAAAGCCTTCTTTTTTCAAAGCCGGCCGAACTTCCTCGTTGTCGCTTACCAGGGCTTTCGTGATGGCGAGGCGGATAGCCTCAGCCTGGCCGGCGATACCGCCGCCGCTCACGTTCACCTTGATGTCGTACTGGCCCACCTGCTCGAGGGTAGCCAGCGGCTGGTTCACTATGTTCTCCAACAGCTCGTTGGCGAAGTAGGACTTCATGTCCCGGTTATTGATAGTGATATTCCCTTGCCCGGCCTGCATGTAGATGCGGGCCACCGAGGTTTTTCTTCTACCAGAGGTGTTAGTAGCTGCCATTAAATTAATGTGAGAAATAAAAGAATGTGGAGATGTGAAAATGTGGCAGATGTGAAGAATAGATAATTAGTGTATTGACTAACTAACGCATTCTCACATTTTCACATCAGGCACATTTCTCACATTTAAAAAGATTTACAGATTCTTCAGCTCGTATACTTGCGGCTGTTGCGCCTCGTGCGGATGCTCGGTGCCAGCGTATACGTAGAGGTTGCGGAATTGCTCGGCACCGAGGCGGTTGCCTTGCAGCATGCCTTTAACGGCGTGCTCGATGGCTTTGCGCGAATCGCGGTTCATCTGCTCGCGCAGGGTGCGCTGCTTCTGGCCGCCGGGGTAGCCCGAGTGCGAAATATAGACTTTCTCAGTCAGTTTCTTGCCCGTTACGCGCAGCTTGTCCGAGTTGATAACAATTACGTTATCGCCGCAGTCGGAGTTGGGGGTGAACGAAGGCTTGTGCTTGCCACGCAGGATGTTGGCAATTTGGCTGCACACGCGGCCCAGCGGGGCCACGCTGGCGTCTACGATAACCCAGTTTTTCTGGGCGTTGGCCTTGTTGACGTGGGTCGTCTTGAAGCTCAGGTGGTCCATGGGGATGGTAAAAAATTACCGGCTAAACAATTGACAATAAACCCCAACCCGTTCGGGGCTGGGGAAAAACGGACACAAAGGTACCATTTTTTTGGTACACTACCAAATGCCAGTCAGGTAAAAGCCTGAATTAGCGGTACTGCTGCAAGGTTTCGACCAGCACCCGGAAATCCTTCGGATAGGGCGCCTCAATCCGGATGGTCTCGCCATCCAGCCCGGTAAAGCCGAGTTCTTTGGCGTGGAGCGCAAAGCGCTTGATAAAGGGCTGCTCCGTTTCGCCCTCTTTAAGATTAAACTTCTTCTTGAGCGTGGAAAGGAAAAAGTCTTCGCCGCCGTAGAGGTGGTCGCCCACGATAGGCGTCTGCACATACGCCAGGTGCAGCCGAATCTGGTGCATGCGGCCCGTCACGGGCTCGCACTGCACCAGGGCGTGGCGGGCATACGTTTCGAGGGTGGTAAACCGCGTTTCAGCGGGCTTGCCCTTGAAGGCCAGGCGGGCCTTGCCGCTCTTGGTGGTTTCGATATTACGCTCTACCACAAACTTTTCCAAAGGCGGCGCGCCCCAGGTTACGGCATGGTAAATCTTGCTTACCTCGCGGTTTTCAAACTGCATCGAGATATGGCGATAGGCCTCCGGGTTTTTGGCCAGCACCAGCGCCCCGCTGGTATCGCGGTCGAGGCGATGGCCTACCTGGGCATCGGCAGCATACTCGCGGGCGAGGCGAAGCAGACTGGCCGCCACACCAATGCGCTCGTCAAGGGTAGAGAGAAAAGGGGCTTGTTGACGACGATATAATCGTCGTTCTCAAACAGAATCAGGTCTTTGAACTTGGGTGGCTTCATGCGAAGCGCAAAGGTACGTCTGCCAGTAAGTCCGGCTCGCCGCGTCTGGGTTAAGCTACTTCAGCGCTTTGGGCCGCGCCAGCTTGAATTCCATCGTGGTGCCTTCATTCAGCACGCTTTTAATGTGAATGGTAGACTTGTGCGCCTCCACTATATGCTTGCTGATGGCCAGGCCCAGGCCCGAGCCGCCCGCCGAGCGCGAACGACTTTTGTCTATCCGGTAAAAGCGCTCGAAGATGCGGGCCTGGTGTTCGGGGGCAATACCGGCCCCGTCGTCACGCACCGCAATGCGTACGCCGTTGCGGCCAGGCGTGAGCGCTACTACTACGTGGCCATTACCTTCCCGGCCATATTTTATGGCATTGTCAATCAAGTTGATAAGTACCTGGCGGATGCGGTTGCGGTCAGCCACAACGGGAAGTTCCTCGGCCGCCAGGTGCGGCGGAAACAGCTCCAGCGTGGTACCGCGCCGCTGGGCCTGCTGCTCCAGCAGCTCAAACAGCTCCTGCACCAGCCCAACGAGGTCGAAACGCTGCCGCCGCATGCGAATGACGCCTTTTTCCAGCTGCGAAATCGTGACCAGGTCCTGCACCAAGGCATCGAGCGCGTCGAGGCTGGCGGCGGCCCGCTGCAAAAACTTGCGCCGCGTGGCTGGGTCCATGCCCTGGTCCGGGTTTTCTTCTTCCTCATCCAGGATGGTATGCACAAAGCCCTGCGCCGCAAAAAGCGGGGTTTTCAGCTCGTGCGATACATCGGCCAGAAACTCCCGGCGCAGGGCTTGCAGGCGCATCAGCTCATCGAGCTCCTGCTGGCGGCGCTCGGCCATCTCCACTATTTCGTCGCCAATGCGCCGCAGAGGCTCGGGGCGAAATAAAAACTTGTTGCTGAGGCGCTTAAACTCTTTCCGCTTGATGTGCTCCAGCCGGGAGTAGATGCCGTTAATTTCCTGAAAAATCAGGGCCTCAAAAGATAGGTAAATCAATAAGAAGCAAGCTGCCACTGTGATGCCCGCCGCCAGAAATGCCTGATGCGTAGGCAGAGCAGGTGCCAGGTAAGCAAACGTAGTAAGTACCCCCGCTACCAGCAGCGCAATCAGAACGGCGATGGTGCGGGAAGAAAGGTTCATTTAACAGGGTATCCCAGATAGTTTTCCAGTTGGAAGATAGCGTCCAACGGGTATATGGTCACGGTTACTTGTTAAATGAAAATTAGTCTGCATTGAACTTATAGCCCACGCCCTTAATGGTCTGGATGTGGTGGTCGCCCACTTTTTCACGCACTTTGCGCACGTGCACATCCACGGTGCGGGCCAGCACAAATACGTCGTTGCCCCAGATATTCTGCAGCAGCTCATCGCGGCTGAATACCTTGTGCGGCGAGGCCGCCAGGAAGGCCAGCAGCTCAAACTCCTTTTTGGGCAGCGTGATTTTACGCCCGTCCTGATACACCGCAAAGGCTGTGCGGTCGATGCGCAGGCCGTTGATGTCGATGGCCTCCACCCCGGCATGGGGGTCCTGGTCGCGGCGCACAATGGCCGCCAGCCGGCTGAGCAGCGCTCGCGGTTTGATGGGCTTCGCCAGAAAGTCGTCGGCACCGGCCTCAAAGGCCGCAACTTCGGAAAATTCCTCCGCCCGGGCGGTTAAAAATAGAATATATATATCTTTGAACTTTTTTTGCTCGCGCAGCATCCGGCAGGCGGCGATGCCATCGAGGTGCGGCATCATGACATCGAGTAGAATGATATCGGGGTTAAACTCCTGCGCTATGGCCAGGGCCTGGCGGCCGTCGCCGGCCGAAGCCGTGAGATACCCTTCCTTTTTAAGGTTGAATTCCAGCAACTCGACGATGTCTGGGTCATCGTCGACAACCAGAATCCGGTAGGCAGCAGACTTTGTTTGCGTTAACCGTTGGGGGCGGGCGTGGCCACGGCGGGAAGGCGAAAGGGGTAAGGACTTTCGCGTCACAAAATTACCTGCTCCGGCGCGGCAGCCGTGTTACGTTTGTGTGACGCCGATAGTAGGGACAGCAAAAGCCAGGAAACAGGCAAATAATAGTCTGCCTGCTCATCATTAGTCTTTTGCGGAATATGGATTTTGTCTGACCATATTAAGCCGGCTTTTTAGGCCTTCGTACTTATACATATCTACTTTCACGGCGCCCACGAACATCTCGGCCTGAAACAGTACCGGAATCTTGTTGCGGTCGTCGGAGAGATACACTTTGATGGCGTCTTCGCCTCGGAAAATGCGGTTGGTGGGCAGCCTGGGCACTAGCTTAAGCACGTGCACGGGGCCAGCTTTGGTCTCGACTATCTCGCGGCCTTTGAAGACGACTTCCAGATTAAAAGTAGATTCGTCGAAATAGCCGCCCATATGGATAACCTCGCCCGGCTTCATGTGGTCGTAGTTGAGGGTGCGGAGGTAGTAAAAGCCACTTACCAGCTCCTGAACATTGTTAGGCACCTTAAATGTGTAGCGGATGGGGTCTTTGCGGTGGGTCTGCAGCACGTTTACGATAGCGTGGGCCTGGTCGAAATCGACTACTTCCTTTTTGCGATAGGCGCTTTCTTCAATATCGCGGGTGGAGCGCAGCGGCAGGATGCTGGCCGTGTCGATGTAAGCACGCCACTGGTCCTTTACGTGCAGAAAGAAATCGAAAGAGCCAGTAGTACGGCCGCTCACGGTGGCCTTGTAGCAGGGCCGGTCGGCCACTCGCTCGAGGCTGCCGGAGGTTTCTACAACTGCTTCGGCTGCGTTAATCACCCCATAATGAACCTTGTAGCGAATGGTTTCGCCGGTTTTAAAGCTGGTATTAGGCCACAGGCGTACGGGCTCGGCGGTGCCGGGGGGCTGCGTCGCGGCGGCGCATAGCCAAAGCAGGGGAATAACTAGCCAGCAGCGCGGCATAAGAGCAGTAGAAAGCGAAAGCAGAGCAAGCGGTACAAACCAGATGCCAGCCACAAAACTACGCAGCGAGTACCGCGTAGGGTTGCCTTAGCCAGGCGCAAAAAGCCCCGCTGCCAGCTGGCAGCGGGGCTTTACGGAAAAAGTAAGCTAAGCAGGTCGCTTACAGCGTGTCGTCGCCGTCTTCGGGGCCGCTCATGTCCACTGGGATGATATCCTCATCGCCCTTAGCCATGGTGCGGATTTTAGCCTCAATCTGGTCGGCCAGCTCGGGGTTGTCGAGCAGCAGGGTTTTTACGGCTTCGCGGCCCTGGCCAATCTTGTTGCCATCGTAGCTGAACCACGAGCCCGACTTCCCAATGATGCCCATGTCGACGCCCAGGTCCACAATTTCGCCGACTTTCGAGATGCCCTGCCCGTAGATGATATCAAACTCGACCACCTTGAAGGGCGGCGCAACTTTGTTTTTCACCACTTTCACCTTGGTGCGGTTGCCGGTTACGTTGTCCTTGTCTTCCTTAATCTGGCCGATGCGCCGGATGTCGAGGCGCACCGAAGCGTAGAATTTCAGGGCGTTACCGCCGGTCGTGGTTTCGGGCGAGCCAAACATCACGCCGATTTTCTCACGCAGCTGGTTGATGAAGATACACAGGCAGTTGGTCTTGTTAATGGTGCCGGTGAGCTTGCGCAGGGCCTGGCTCATGAGGCGGGCGTGCAGACCCACTTTCGAGTCGCCCATATCGCCTTCGAGCTCGCCTTTCGGCACGAGGGCCGCCACGGAGTCGATTACGATGATGTCGATAGCGCCCGAGCTGATGAGCTGGTCGGCAATTTCCAGGGCTTGCTCGCCGTTGTCGGGCTGCGCGATGAGGAGGTTGTCCACATCAATGCCCAGCTTTTTGGCGTAGGTAGGGTCGAAGGCGTGCTCGGCGTCGATGAAGGCGGCAGTGCCACCGGCCTTTTGGGCTTCGGCAATGGCATGCATCGTCAGCGTAGTCTTACCGCTCGATTCGGGCCGTAGATTTCGACCACGCGCCCACGGGGTAACCCGCCGATGCCGAGGGCAATATCCAGCGACAGCGAGCCGGTGCTGATGGCCGGAATATCGTTTACCTTCTGGTCCGAGAGCTTCATCACGGTACCTTTGCCGAAGGCTTTGTCGAGCTTCTCCATCGTCAGTGCAAGTGCCTTGGCTTTCTCGGCAGCTGGGTTGGAGGGGGCATTCTTGTCAGCTTTCTCGACCGTTTCAGGTTTGTCGGCTTTTTTGGTTGCTAAGGCCATGAAGGGGTTGGGGTGTAAAGAAACTTAGGTTTGTAAAAATACGGTATTTTGGTTTACCGCAGCAAGGCAGCACAACAGGAGGCTAAGCCTGGCTACCGTTCTGTTTTTCGACGGCTATTTCTAACGCATCGGCCCCCGGTTTTGTGCCGGAAACGCCCAAATTTATGGGGAAATTTCTAAAAATTTTAGTTAGCCTTGGGGCTGTGCTGGTTACGGCTGGGCCGGCGTGGGCGCAGCTGGATAACCGGGCGTTTACGTCGCCCACGCCGGGTGAAGTACGCCACATTTTGGTTGCGGATGTAGCTGCGTCGTCAAAGCAGCAAGCAGATTCTGTAGAAGCAGCAAATAACCGTATTAGTGAATCACGCAGTTTGCGTTATTCATTTAATGCGGGCGACCTGCGTCTTTCCCTCAACGCCTTCATCTTCTTCAAGGACAACGAGTATTTCAACCCCATTGTCGAAGGCTACACGCTGTTTGGCACGCAGCTGAACCCGCAGCTCGTTTATTATCCGACCAAAGAGCTGCGCCTGGAAGCCGGCGTTTTTATCTGGAAGGATTTTGGAAACCCTATATTAAAACAGGTTCGCCCCACCTACCGCGCCACCTGGACACACAAGAACAGCCAGTTTATTTTCGGCAACATCAAGGCCAATCTCAACCACGAGTACATCGAGCCGCTCATGGACTTTGAGCGCGTGATGCTAAAGCCGTTGGAGGAGGGCGTGCAGTACCGGCTGAATACCAGGCACGTGTTTCTGGATACCTGGGTCGACTGGCTGCGGCAGGAGTACCCGGGGGTGAGCTACCAGGAGCAGATTGCCGGCGGACTGAGCAGCAGCTTCGGCCTGACCGGCGACAATAGCCGGGTGCAGCTATCGGTGCCGTTTCAGTTTACGGCCCGGCACCACGGCGGGCAGATTGATACGCTGCACATTCCTATCCAGACGATTTTTAACTATGCCAGTGGCCTGATGGCGCGCCTGCCGCTGCATGGGTCGGTAGTTCAGGCCGTGCGGGTAAATGCCTATGGCTTGCTCTACGGCGACCATTCCAGCGTATTTCTGCTGCCTTTCAACAACGGCCACGCGCTGTATCTCAACGGCACGCTCGAAACCCGCTACGTTGACCTCATGCTGAGCTACTGGCAGGGGCATCAATTTTACGCACCCTTCGGTGGCACGTACTACCAGTCGGTGGCCTCGCGCTACGGTACCCCCGGCTATAGCGAGGCCGACCGCCGCCTGCTGCTCGTGCGCCTGCTGCGCGACTTCCGCATCTCCGACGCGGCGGCCCTGACGGTGCGCGTCGAGCCGGTGTACGACTTCAACCGCAGCCTGCTCGATTTTTCTTTCGGCGTTTACCTCAACTTTCGGCAGGAATGGCTGCTGGGCAATGTGGGCAGGCGAGTGCGCGTCGGGCAGTAAATATAGTATATTTAATATGTTTGAAACCTGGCTAAAAAGGGCGACAGCCGGGGTTTAGCTGCCGGCATCGCGCGTGCGGACGAAGTGCAGAATTTCGGCCTGAGGCAGATGGCTGTCCCAGAAGCTGAGTCGGAGCCACCGGGGCGCTTCGGGCTGCTCAGGGTTCTGCAAGCTAAAGCCCAGGTCGCGGGCTACGGCCTGCGCCCGCAGGTTGTCGGCAAAGCAGCGAATAAGCAGCCGCTGCGCAGCTACCGGCGACGCGAACCCAAAGGTGCAGACCGCAGCCAGCGCCTCACGGGCATAGCCGTGGCCTTCGGCCTCAACGGCCAGGTAATAGCCGATTTCGGCCTGCTCGTTTCGCTGGGGCATCAGGCAGATATCGCCCAGGTACTCGTGGGTTTCGCGGTGCCAGATGCCCATTACGTAAAAGCGGCCGGTGCGCCAGTCGTGGGCAAAGGTGGCGAGCTGAATGCGGGCGGCGGCCAAGGTAGGTACCGCACGCAAGCGGTCGGGAAACGAAGCCCGCAGGCGCCCCCGGCTCTGGTCGAGCACCGTGTAAAAAGCCGGCGCGTCGGCGGGCTCATAGGGGCGTAACAAAAGGCGGGCAGTTTCGAGCACTGTATTGGGTAAGAAGAGCAGCCCGCAGAACAAACAATAACCCTGCCTGACGCTGCAACCTCACTAGCAAAAACAAGCTGCTTTTTTAGCTATTGTTTGAAAACCGATTTTATAAACTGGGTACTACCGCACTGTAATGCCCGCTTTATAGCCCAACGAAAAAGGCCGCCTGCTCAGGCGGCCTTTTTCGTTGGGCTATAAAGCGGGCGAAGCCACTACTCAGACCGTATACTGCCGGGGCTGCCCAGCGCTTGCTGGGTACGCATCACGTTTACCTGCCGGGCCGCTTCGTTGAAGAACTCCAGGCGGCGAATCAGCATTTCTTTCGTAAATACGCGGCCTTCAGGCGTACGCATGACCGACTGCTTATCGGCGAGCACGCGCTGCATGGCGGCCAGCGTCTGGTCTTCGTGGCGCATAAACTGCTGCTGAAACTCGGCCAGCCGCGCCACTCCGGTGGCCGTGAGGGTAAAATGCTCGCCGGCCCCCTGGTTCAGCACTTCGCACAGCACATATACCTCCAGAGGCAGGCTGGTTTCGAGGGCGGTGGTGCGCAGGTCGAGGCCGGCGGCCAGCGCATCGAGAATAATGCGCACGTTGCGCTCAAATTGCTGATAGTACGCTTGGGCTTCCATGATTTCATTTACCATTTGCCATTCAACATTCAATACGCAAAGGATAAAATCCAGTGAGTGCCAAGGTGTTAAATGTTAAATGATAAGTGTTAAATGATTTAAAGTAGTTCTTTGATAATCTGCTCTACCGTGGTGCCTTCGGCTTCGGCTTTGAAGTTGCGCACGAGGCGGTGACGCAGGATAGGCAAAGCTACGGCGCGCACGTCTTCAATATCGGGCGAGTACTTGCCGGTGAGCAGCGCGTTGCACTTGGCAGCCACAATAAGGTACTGGCTGGCCCGCGGGCCGGCACCCCATTCCAACAGCTGCTGGGCGCGCGGGGCAGTGCGCGGCATATTGGGTCGCGTTTTGTGCACCAGCCCGACGGCGTATTCTACTACGTTATCGGCCACCGGCACGCGGCGCACCAGCGCCTGGTAAGCCTGAATATCGTCGGAATGCAATATTCTGCTCACCGTCGGCTTGCGGTCGGAGGTAGTGTTCTTGACAATGTTCAGCTCCTCCTCGTAGCTCGGGTAGCCCAGCTCGATGTTGAACATAAAGCGGTCGAGCTGCGCTTCGGGAAGGGGATACGTGCCTTCCTGCTCAATCGGGTTCTGGGTGGCCAGCACGAAGAATGGCCGCGCCAGCGGGTAGCGCTGCCCGGCCACCGTAACGGCGTACTCCTGCATGCTTTCGAGCAGGGCCGCCTGGGTTTTGGGCGGCGTCCGGTTTATCTCGTCGGCCAAGATGATGTTAGCAAAAATCGGCCCCTTCACAAACTGAAACTCACGCTGCTGCGTCAGGGTTTCCGAGCCCACGATGTCGGAGGGCATCAAATCGGGCGTAAACTGGATGCGGTTGAAGGAGAGGTCGAGCGAGTCGGCAATAGTCTGGATAAGCAGCGTTTTGGCCAGCCCCGGCACGCCCACCAGCAGGCAATGGCCCTGGGCAAACACAGCCGTGAGCACGAGCCGTACCACGTCGTCCTGACCCACAATGACTTTACCGATTTCCTGCCGCAGCTGCTGGTACGCCTGCTTCAGAGAGTCGGCCGCTTCTTTATCGTTTTGAAATTGAGCCATTATCAAGCTAATAATATACTAAAAGAACGTCCTGCTCAGCGCTTAGCGAAGCACCCGGCTGGCATCGGTGGCGCAATGACTCGGGCAGTGCGGGCAAGCTGCTTTGGCCGGCCGATACCGGATGCGCTGGACATCTCTTTTTATTCAACGCTGTTTTAGCGGCTCTTACTGGTCGGTGCTGGCAGTCAGTACCTTGCACTCGGCGTATTCGGGAGCAACTTCCAAGTACACGGTGCTGCGGTTCTTTTCGTACCACTCATCCAGCGCTTTGTTTTTCTTCTGGGTGAGGGCCGCCTGCGAAATTTTCTGGTAGTCGTCGAGCAGGTTGGCCTGGTGAGGGGGCGTGTTGCTCTTCAGGTAAAGAATGCGCATGGCTTCCTTGCCGTCATCAGTACGGTAGGGCAGCGGGGGCGTAATGTGGCCCACCTTCATGGTATCGATAATAAAGAAGACGGCTGGGTCGAGCTTATCGAGCGGCAGCTTCGAGCCGCCATCGGCCCGGTTGGCCAGCAGCCCGCCGTTGGCAGCGGTTATCTTATCGGTGCTGAAATCCTTCGCTGCTTTGGCAAAAGAAATACTATCCTTCAGAATCTGATTGCGAATACGGGTCAGCTTGGTCGCGGCCACGCTGGCATCGGCGGCGCCGGCAGCGGGCTTCAGCAATATATGGCGAGTTGAATAGGAGTCGCCCTTGCGCTCGATAAACTGGATGAGGTGAAAGCCGAACTGCGACTCTACCACCGGCGATAGCTGACCGGGCTCCAGCTTGCGCGATGCGGCCTCGTACTCGGGTACCAGCTCTCCTTTTTTAAAGAACCCCAGGTAACCGCCCTGAGCGGCCGAGCCAGGGTCCTGCGAATACTTTTTCGCTAATTCCTCGAAGCTCTCGCCCGCCAGCACGCGACCGCGCAGGTCGTTGAGCTGGGCAATGGCTTCCTGCTTGGCCTTGTCGTTTACCTGCGCCGGAATCACAATCTGCCCGACTTCTACTTCGGTTGAGAAATAGGGAACGCTGTCTTTGGGCACCTTATCGAAGTACTCTTTCACTTCGCGGGGGTGATGGCTACTTTACCCGAAATCTTGTCCTGCATCTCCTGCTGCACCAGCTGGTCGCGCACCTGGGGCGCAGGTCTTCCTTGAGAACTCGCACCGGCTTGTTGTACATCTCCTCCAGCTTCTTTTCGGAGCCTACCTGCTGCACGAAGTAGTTCATGCGGCGGTCGAGCTCACTGTTGACCCGCGCATCGGTCACGGTTACGGAGTCGATATCGGCCCGGGCCAGCATCAGCTTGCTCAGCACCAGGCTCTGCAGAATTTTGCAGCGCAGGTCGGGCGGCAGGGGCTTGCCCTGGGCGCGCGCCTGCTCCTGGGCCACAATGCCTTCTACTTCGGAGCGAAGAATAATCTGGTTATCAACCTTTACCACAATGCCATCGAGTATCTGCTGGCCCCGGGGCGGCTGATACCCAGCTGCGCGTAGCTGGTATGCGGCAGGGCCAGCACTGCCGCAAGTGCGAATAAGGAGTAGGCGGATAGGCGCCGAAGGATACGTTGCATAAGATAGGGAGTCGCGAGGCGGGCCAGAGGTTGCCGCCCATGCCGCGATAACATAAAAGGTTTTTAGCGTTTCTGGTTCCTGCAAGCTGCGTAAATGGGATTTACTCGCCGCCCGGAGCCAGGCCGCCTGGCGCGATGCTTCAGCGCCGGACGCTATTTAGTGACCAGCTTATTTACTTCCTGCTCGTTAACTTTTACGGGATACTGCTGGCGCAGCTGCTCAATCCACTGCTTCTCCAGGTAGTTCTGGTAATCGCTGGTGGCCTGGCCCCGCGCATCGCTTAGGGCTTTGGGGCCGGCGGGCAGGCTCTTTTTTACCACTATGGCGTAGTAGCGGCCGTCGCGCTGGGTAGTGTAAGTGCCAGCCGGGCGGGTCAGGTACTCATCCATCACCTTGTTTTCGCCCTTCTGAAAGATACGCTGCTGAATCTGCACGGCCAGCGGGTTCTGCTGGTTGAGGTTGGCCTCGAGGGCGCTGGTAGCAGTGCTGAAGAAAGCCAGGCGGGTATCTCCATCGGCAGTGACCGCCGTGCGAGTAGGGGCGGCCCCCAGCCGATGGCGGGCAATCTTGCCAGTCTTGGCCAGGTAGTCGATAGCGGCAGAAGCGCGCTGGTGAGCCAGCGCCGGGCTCTCGCCCTTGCGGATGTGGCCGGCTACTGTCACAAAAAGAGCCGTATCCTGGCTCATGCGCCGGGCCACGTCCTCGAGCACGGCCGAGCCGCCACTGCCCGCGGGCGTGGCCGTGCCGGCCTTAAAATGCACCAGCGCCGAGCCGGCTTTGCCCGCGATGGCGTAGCGGCCGGCTGGCAGCTCGCGCTGCGCCCTGGCCAGCAGCTGCGGCGTGGCAGCCGAAATAACGCTGCCCTGCACGCGCTGCCCAAACTGATAGTTGGCTTGGTTGGCCAAAAAGAATTTCTTCAAGCCAGCCGTGTCCTCAATAGCCTTGCTCCAGACTTTGGTGTCCATCAGTTGGAAGAGCAGAATGCCGTCGCGGTATTCCTGCACGAGCATGCGGTAGTCCTCATACTTGGCGGGCAGGCTGTTTTTCTCAAACTCGGTCAGACTCTGGTCTACGTACTGGTCGTAGAGCTGCTGCATCACAAAGGCCGGCTCGGCCGTGGGGCGCGGGCGCTGGTTCTGCTGCACGTAAGCCAGAAAGCTGGCTACGGTGTAAGGCTGGCCTTTGATAGTAAAGAGCGGCAGCTTATCGCCGCCGGATTTGGTCGTCTGCTTGGAAGCCTTGGCCCCGCTGGCCGTCATGGTAGCAGCGTTGAACTTGTAGCGGCCATGCACCAGCGCAGTATCGGCCTGCGCAAAAGCCAGCGTCTTGGCTGCCGGAATCTCCACAAACTGGTCTTCCTGGCGAATACGCTTAAGAAAAGCCGCGTGGTTGAGCTCCGAGCGCGAGTCTTTAGCCACCTTGCTTTTCAGCGTCGGCTCCATAGTGGCGAAGGCAGCCAGCGGCTGCTTTTCGATGAGCTTGATAATGTGCCAACCGTAGGGCGTTTGAACCGGAGCCGAGATGTCGCCGGGCTTTTGCAGCTTAAACGCCACTTCCTCAAACGACGGAATCATGCGGCCGGTGCCGAAGGCCGGCAACTCGCCACCATTGGGAGCCGAGCCGGCATCTTCCGAAAACTGCGCCACGAGCTTGTTCCAGTTCTCGCCCTTGCGCAGACGAGCATACAGCTCATTGATTTTTTTGTGAGCGGCCGCCGAGTCGGCCTTGGGGGCCTGGGGCGTCACGCGCACCATCAGGTGGGCTACCTTGATTTCGCCCTGCGCAGTGCGCTTATCGTTTACCTTGATAATATGGTAGCCGAAGCGCGTGCGGATGGGCTGGCTTACCTGCCCCACCGGCGTGCGATAAGCGGCCGACTCAAACGGGTACACCATCTGCATGGCCGTGAAGTAGCCGAGTTTGCCGGCATTCTCCTTGGCCGAGGGGTCTTCGCTGCTGGCGCTGGCCACGAGACCAAAGTCTTCGCCGCTCGTAACGCGCTGACGCAGGGCCTGTATTTTTTGATAAGCGGCCAGCGTATCGGCTGGCGACGCATCGGGCGCTACCCGCACCAGAATGTGCGAGGCATTTACTTCCTGGCCCATGCGGTCGTAGGCTTCGCGCACCAGCTGGTCGGTCACACCCTTCTCGGTGAGGTAGGGCAGCGCCAGCTGCTGCTTGTAGCCGTCGAGCTCGCGCCGAAATGCCTGCGTGGTGTCGAGGCCCTGCTTTTCAGCATCCAGCACTTTAAGCCGAAAGTTGGTATAAAGCGTGAGATAGTCGGTTACGCTCGCACGAGTGCCGTAGTCGGCAGCGGTGCTGTTGTTTTTCTTATAAACGTAAGCAAACTCACGGCTGGGCACCGGGTAAGTGCCCAGCGTTTCGATAGCGGGGCCGGTGGTAGCTACTGGCTGGCTCACGGCTTGGCTGGCCGGGTTGGTGGCGGTAGTAGGCTTGCTGGCTTGGCAGGCAGCCAGCTGAAGCAGCGTGGCGGCAGCGGCACCGGCCAACGGAAGGCGTGAATGCATAGATAAAATGAAGAGAACCGACCTGAACGCACCTTAAAAGGCAAATGGCAACGGGCCGGGCACAATACTGGTGCAATTTTACGAAGAAATTGCCGGCTTATGCGCGGGCGCCGGTTGCCGCCCTCATGGTGCTGATAGCCAAGCGCGTCTGAAATGATAGCCGCGGGTCTGGTTTTGCCTGAAAAGACCAACGGGTAAGCCACCCTTTTAAGGCGACTTACCCGTTGCGGGGATTGCGGCTGGAAAAGCTCGTGATTCACATAAGCTCTTTGCTTAAGTGGCAAACAGTATGCGAGTTGCGCTCAAAAAACTCTACCCGGTCCATAATGCGCGATACCAGGGCCATGCCCATGCCGCCCTTGCGACCCTGCTGAATGTAGGCACGCAAATCGGGCGTAGCCACCTTGCCCGAAGGCAGAAACAGCGTGCTGCCGTGGTCTTCAATCTCTATATCAAGCTGCCGGTCAGTAAGAACCAGCAGCAAGTCCAGAAATTGACTGGCATCTTCGCCATTGGCATGGATAATAAAGTTGGCCATCACCTCATCTACTGCCAGTACTACCTGGTTGACGGTAATCTCTTTACGATGAGCGCTCAGCAAAAAGCTGCGCACGAAGTCACGCACCTGCTGCAGGTTCTGGCGCGAACAACTAATGCGGATGCGGTCTTGCATGGCGAAGGCGGAAAACGGAGCAGCAGAAGAACAGAGAAGCTACAAGGGCAAGATGTTTGTTCAGTGTTGGTCAGCTGCTGGTGAGCTACTGATTAAGCAGCCTGCGCCTCTTTTTCGGTGGGTACGATGGTCATCAGGGAATCGAGGCCCAGGATTTCGAATACGTTAAATACCTTTTCCTGCATATTGTAGAATACCAGCTTGACGTTGGAATCCTGCAGGCGCTGCAAATGGGAGATAAATACGCCAAGTCCAGCCGACGATATGTAGCTAAGGCGCTGGCAGTCAATCAGTACTTTTTTGTAATTAAGTAGCTCAGGCTTGTTGAGCTCAGTGTCGAGTATCACGGCGGAGGAAGCGTCCAGCTCCCCGTCGAGGATAAGCGTAAGGGTAGTGTCAGCGGGTTGAGCAGTTACTTTCATAATAGGCCCCATACGCGGGGCTAGGGTTGAGGTTGGGCTGACTTGAACTTAATAACGAGCAGCGTCTGGTCGTCGTGCAGGGGCAGGCCTTTGCTGAACTCCTGCACATCTTCGCGAATGTACTGGTTTATTTCTTCGGCCGACTGATAAAAGCACTGGCCCAGCATCTGAGCCAGACGCTCTTCGCCATACTCGTCGCCATCGGCATTGCGGGCTTCGGGAATCCCATCGGTATAAATCACCATGACATCACCCGGGTTGTAGTCCCAGAACTGATTTTTGACGTGGCGGCCATAGCTGGCATCACGCAAAATACCCAGGCCCAGGCCTTCGCTACGGAAGTAGCTTACTTCCTCCTTAATAGAGTGATAGTAAAGCGTGTGGCAGTGCCCGGCGCGGGCAAAGCTAAAGCCGCCGGCCTCGTAGTCGATGAGGTAAAACGAGGCCGTGATAAATGACGAGCGCTCCAGGCAGTGCGTGAGCGCCTCATTAGCCAGCACCATAAAGCGATGCGGGTCGGGGTAGCGCTCCCGGTCTTTCTTAGCCAGCGGATTAGGCTGCATGAGGGCGTGGAAGATACCCTTCATCTGGGCCGTGTGGAAGGCCGCCGTGACGCCCTTGCCCGATACATCGCCGATGAGCACCGCTAGGCGCTGGCCCGGCAAGTGCAGAAAGTCGTAAAAATCGCCGCCTACTTCCTTTGCTGCCTGCGCATAGGTGCTGATTTCAAACCAGTTGTCGGTGGGAAGGTGCTTAGGGATGAGGCGCTCCTGTACCAGCGCGGCAATGCGCAGCTCATCCTGAGCCCGCTGGCTGATGCGGGCTTCCTGCGCCAGCTGCAAGTTTTCGAGGCTCAGGACGGTCTGGGTCGTAAACGTGTGCAGAATACTTAGGTCTTCGGGCTCGAAGCCAGCCTGGTTTTTTTTCAGCAGCAGCAGGTGGCCGTAGTCGTGCGTGCTGCTACGCAGAGGCAATATAGCGATAGACCCATATTGCTGGCTCAGGCCCACGAGGCGCTGCGAGCGTAGCAGGTCGTTGTCGATAATCTCGGTTTGCCCGGCCGCCAGCAGTGCGGCCAACTGAGGGCGTAGCGCTACCAGGTCGGCCGGGAGCAGCTCATGCGTAGGCGCAGCTGGGGCGGGGCCGGTTGTTTCGATGGGTTGAGCCGGCGTATCGAGCCAGGCGGCGTCGGCCCGAATGGTTTGCACCGCCGAGGTAAAGAGAGCCTGGTATATTTCGGCGGCCGTCTGGCCGCGCTGGATAATCTGGCTCAGCTGCTGCAAGCTCAGGATTTCGGCCCGTCGCTGCTCATAGACATCGGCAATAGGCAGGTTGAAAAGCGTGACCAGCAGGCCGGCCACAGCATAAAAAACGGCGAAGAAAGAAGCAAGAATCAGGAAGGCCTGCTGGGTGGGCGGAGTTAGCAGAGCAGGGTCGGCCTGGGCGTTGCGCAGGTAGAGCAGAAAGAGCGTAAGAAAGCCCAACACGCCCAGCTGCAGCATAATAGCCTGTAGCTTCTGGCCCTGGCTGAGGTAGGCAACCCAGCGCTGGTGCCCACTCAGGTACACCCCAAAGAGGCCCAGGCCCGTGATAACTGCCACCCGGATATAGTCGGGAGTATGCCACTCGAAGAGCTGAAATAGCAGCGCAACGCCCAGGATAACCTCAAAAGCCGTCCATTCGCGCTGTAGCCGGGGGCTGCCGCGAAAGTTGACCAGCGAGCGCCAGATGTAGAGCGTGCGCGCCAGCAGAATAATAAACAGTGCCAGGCTGATGGTATAGCCGACACTGGCCGTAATATCGCCGCGAAGCGGCAAGGCTTTATCAGCCGCCAGCCGCACAAACGCTTGTACGCCAACAAGCAGCGCGGTAAGTATGAGGCCACGCCAAAACAGGCGGAGCAGCAGCGCCAGGAAGCCGTGTCCGCTCAGCGGGTCGGGCTGGAGGCGGGTGTAAAGAAACACGCTGGCCGCAAAGCCGCCCTGCGCCAGTAAAAGCAGCCAGCGCGGCCAGTCTGGCGGCAGCCCCAATAACGTGTGGCCCTGGCTGAGCGTACCGAGCAGCAATAGCAGCCAGCATAGGGCCGCTACTACTATGAGCCAGACCGAACTGCGAAACTTGGGCATAGAAGAGAGGGCAAAAACAGAGCGCGGCCGCCTCCTACATACAACGCTCTACTACCCGGCCGAAAAAAGACAAGGCGCAAAACTACGAATGAGGGGACTAGTTCCTAGCTGTTGATTTTTCGTAGCCAGACCATTTCTCTACAAAGCTGGCAAAGAACCACTAAAAACCAACAGCCAGGGACAGTAGCCTTAGCGACTCGAGTAGTTGGGAGCCTCGCGGGTAATCTGCACATCGTGCGGATGGCTTTCGCGCAGGCCCGCCCCGGTGATACGCACAAACTGCGCTGCTTGCAGCGTGGGCAGGTCGGGGGCGCCCACGTAGCCCATGCCGGCACGCAGGCCCCCGGCCAGCTGGTACAGCACTTCGCTTACACTGCCTTTGAAGGGAACCCGCCCCACAATGCCTTCCGGCACGAGTTTCTTTACATCGTCTTCAGCATCCTGAAAGTAGCGGTCCTTAGAGCCATCTTCCATTGCCTCGACCGAGCCCATGCCGCGGTAGCTTTTGTATTTGCGGCCTTCGTAGATAATGAGCTCGCCCGGCGACTCTTCGGTGCCGGCCAGCAGCGAGCCTACCATAACGGCGGCCGCCCCGCCAGCCAGCGCCTTCACGATATCACCCGAAAACTTGATGCCGCCGTCGGCGACGATGGTAGCTCCGGTGCCCTCCACCCCCGGGCGGCTTCGAGCACTGCCGAAAGCTGGGGTACGCCGATACCGGCGATGATGCGCGTGGTGCAGATAGAGCCAGGGCCGACACCAACTTTAACTACCTCGGCGCCAGCCTCGGCTAGGGCACGGGCGCCGGCAGCGGTAGCCACGTTGCCGGCCATTATATCGAGATTTGGGTATGTTTGCTTAAGAAGGCGCACGGCGTCGAGCACGCCTTTGCTGTGGCCGTGGGCCGTGTCTATGCTGATGAGGTCAACCCCGGCTTCGACCAGCGCGGCCGTGCGCTGCAAGAGGTCGGCCGTGACGCCCACGGCGGCGCCCACGCGCAGGCGGCCCAGGCCATCTTTGCTGGCCTGCGGCGAGCGGCGGCGCTTCCGAATATCCTTGTAGGTCATAAGGCCCGTGAGGCGGCCTTCAGCATCTACCAAAGGCAGCTTATCTACCTTCCGGTCCTGCAGCATATCCTCGGCGGCGGCCTGGTCGATGCCGGCGGGGCCGTTACAAGGCGGTCGAGCGGCACCATTACGGTCGTAACGGGGGCGCTAAAATCCTTTTCAAAGCGTAGGTCGCGGCTGGTAAGAATGCCCACCAAGCGGCGGTCGGCCTCCACCACCGGAATGCCCCGATGTTGTGCTGGCGCATCAGCTTGCGGGCATCAGCCAGCGAGGCGGTGGGCGGCAGCGTAAACGGGTCCTGGATAAGGGCCGACTCGCTGCGCTTCACGCGCCGTACCTGCTCGGCTTGCTTGCCGATGCTCATATTCTTGTGAATAATACCGAGGCCGCCGGCCTGCGCCAGCGCAATCGCCATGTCGGCTTCCGTCACGGTATCCATCGCGGCCGAGATGAGGGGCAGGTGCAGCCGGATGCGCGGGGTAAGCTGGGTGCCGGGGTCGCAGTCTCGGGGTAGTACCTCCGAGTAAGCGGGCAGGAGCAGTACGTCGTCGTAGGTCAGGGCCTCGAAGGCGATTTTGGGGGTGGCGTGGTCGGCCATAGCAACAGGGGGTTTGGGCAGAAAACCGTATTGCCAGACAAATATACGGCGCAGATGCGGGCCCGGCATATGGTCGGTTGCACTTTGCCAACCCAACCCTGCCAGGGAGATGGCCGTTTATGTAAGAAAACCCTACTACCAGGCATCGTTAAAGACAGTTCTGCTATGGCAACCTTCTTTGTTCGCTACGCTTTGCCGCTGGCTGTGCTTTGCAGTATGGCACTGAGTTCCTGCATAGTACAGGAAAGAGGCCGGCGTGGCTACCACGACCACGACCGGGGCTACTACCACGATGGGCGGCGGGGCTATTAGTAGCTCAAACTAGGAAGTAGCTGCGCAAAAACAAAAAAGACTCGCCCCAATTGGGACGAGCCTTTCCAACAGGTTCCTTTTCCACAAGAAAACCAATCTGTTGCTTCGGCATAGCCGGAGCGATGAGAGCAGCCGGAGCGCGGAACGGGGTGCCGCCGCAGAGACTGTTAAGGGAATAAAACTTTGGAGATACGTACGTAAGAATCACGTTTCTCCCTTGTTTACAATACAAAATTACTACTTACTTGCTAGATATTACCTAGTAAAGTCGCTGAGTAAGCGAAAATTCTCGCTGAATTGCACGCTATAGCTATCGAACCGCGCTGCTAGCCGGGCAGGTCGGCTCCATCGGCAGTGGCCGGGCGGCCCTGCGCTGCTGAGTAATGACGATGCAGCCAACGGCTCAGGCCGCCCAGGCCGGGCATCAATACCCGCTCAGTAATATTAGCCTGGTCTAATTTGTCGCGTATTTCCCATTTCAGGCGGGCCGGGATGCGGATGCGGAAATACAGCTCGGGGCGTTGCGCCAGCCACTCATGCAGAGCGGCTTCGGGCGTATTCATGAGGGCAAACAGGGCGTACTGATGTACGATGCGGGCATCGAGGGAGGGTGGCTCCAGAAACAGCACAAAGGGCTTGGCCTTCAGGCTGGCCAGCGCGTGCAGGTCGGGCACGACGGGGCCAGCAGCTCAGAGGTAAATACATTAGAGCCCTCGCTGGCCAGCGCGTCGCGCAGGGCTGGGGGCAGGTGCTCGGCCGCTTTTACGTAGTTCAGGGCCCATAGTATGCCATCCTGGTGGTAGGCATTCAGGTCGTCGGTGGCGAAGTGCAGGGCTACGTAGGGCGAGTAGGTCCAGTCGAGCAGCCGCGTGGGCAGGCCGTGGTGCTGAGCCAGGGCCAGCCAGTCCCAGACCGTGGCGCTGGGGGGGTAGTGGTGTCGCGGGCATACTTGCGAAAGTTGCGCAGCAGGTGATGCTCCAGCAGGTGATAGTTGCCGCCCAGGCGCTGCAGACTGGTGCTGAGCGTATAGCCAAAGCTACGCATACCCCGATACACAAAAGGCGAGCGGTAGCGCCCCAGGCGGGCATCCCAGGTTTCGTGAAACAGTAGGTCTTGCAGGTGCTGCCAGCTCTGGGCTTCGAAGTCGTTGGCAGTGGGCGGAGGCGAACTGGGCATGGGGTGAAGATAAGGCTGAGTAGGAGCAGGAAATCCCAAAAGCACGTCGTGCCGAGCTTGCCGAAGTATCGCTGCCACACCGTGCACCGATGAGGTAGAGATGCTTCGGCAAGCTCGGCACGACGCTTTTAGTTAGCCACGAAAACCTTGGCTAGCTCGGGAAGTCGGCCCCGTTGCCAATGTGGGCGTACTGCTCAATTTCTGCCTTAATGGTCGTAAACTTATCCAGGGCACCCTTTACGGCGGCTTTGCCAAGGGGCAGATGCAGCGGTGGGTTTTCCAGGCGCACGAGGTCGAACATGGCCTGGGCGGCGCGCTCCGGGTCGCCGGGCTGCTGGCCGCTGTAACCCTGAATATTGGCCATGTTCTGGCCGGCCGTGGCCCGGTAATCGGCAATGGCCGGCTCGGTATAAGTGGCCGAGCGGCCGGCCCAGTCGGTGCGGAAGCCGCTGGGCTCCACATTGGTGACATGGATGCCCAGCGGCCCCACCTGAGCCGCGAGGCTCTCCCCAATGCCTTCGAGCGCAAACTTGGAGCCGTTATAAATGCCTACGCCCGGAAAAGCCCGCAGCCCGCCAATACTGGTGATGTTGAGGATATGGCCGCTTTTGCGCTGGCGCAGGTGGGGCAATACCGCCCGCAGCACCCGCAAGGGGCCAAATACATTGATGTCGAACTGCCGCTGCACTTCGGCATCAGGCACTTCTTCAATGGGCCCCATCGAGCCATAGCCGGCGTTGTTAACGACTACATCGAGATGCCCGAGCGCCTCAATGGCAGCAGCTACGGCCTGCTTCACGGCCGCCTCGTCGGCCACATCGGCTACCAGGCCAATGCCGTTGGGGCCAGCTTTGCGGGTAAACTCGTCGGCCTGCGCCTGTTGGCGGAAGGTGGCCGCTACCTTATCACCTTTGGCGAGCGCAAGCTCGGCCAGGTGCTTGCCAAAGCCGGTGCTGACACCGGTAATAAACCAATGCTTGGTCATGGAATGCAAAAGTAAAAAACTTGTAAAGGAAGGCGATAAAGACGCGCAAAGGGGGACGTTTGTTTGGCGGACCTGCCCTGACAAACGTTTTTTGACTACCTAACCCGCTCCACAAGCTCAGAAATTGACGGGTGGCTTGACTTACAAAGTCAGTTTATTTGTGCCGACGCAACTTTTTTTGTGCTGCCGCTTGAACTTCTTGTACCAGCTCCGCAGAATCTAGGACGTTCCCAGGCGCTTTTTGGTAAGCCTAGTGGGAATGTGCTTCATGGGCTCATCGGGCCACGGGTGCCGGGGATAGCGGCCTTTCAGGTCTTTACGTACCTCAAAATAGCCTTTCTCCCAGAAGCTGCGCAAATCGCGGGTTACCTGTGCCGGGCGCCCGCCCGGCGATAGCAGGTGCAGTAGCAGCGGTACCTTGCCGGCCGCCACAGCAGGCGTTTCGGTGAGGCCAAACAGCTCCTGCAGCTTCACGGCCAGCACCGGCGCGGCGGGGTCGGCATAGTCGAGGGTAATATGCGAGCCGCTGGGTACTTCCAGGGTGGCGGGCGCGAGGCGGTCCAGCTGCTGGCGCTGGGCCCAGCCGCCGGGCAGCCGCGCCAGCAGCGGCTCAGTAAGGTCGAGGCGCTGTACCTGGTCGAGGCTCTTGAGGCCGTTGAGGTGAGGGCCCAGCCAGGCGGGCAAATCGGCCCGCAGCGCTTCCTCGTCGAATGCCGGCCAGGCATCGGGCGTGGCCGCCGGGAAATGCCAGCGCAAAAACTCCAGTCGCTGCTGCAGCTGGCGCGCGGCGGGCGTCCAGCTCAGCTTTTCGAGGCCTGCTTCCTGCAAATAGCTCAGCAAGGCTTGCGCTACCAGTGCGGCGTTGGGCTGGCCAATGATACTTTCGGCCAGCAGCAGCGCGCCCAGCCGGCGCACGCGCCGGCCCGTCACGCGCTGGCCGGCGGGGTCGAAGCGCACGTCCTCCGTGGTGATAATTTGCTCGCCAAAAGCGGTTTCCAGCTCTTCCTTATCGAGTGGCGCGGCCAGCGTAGCGCGGGGGCAGTAGCGGTGCCCGCCAGGAAAGCCACGGCAAAAAATTCGGCTTGCGGGTCTACCTCCTCGGTGCGCAGACTTACGCGCTGGCCCGTTACGAGACGCAGGCGGTCGGCCCCTTCGCGCTGCGCCAGCCGGTCGGGGTAAGCCAGGGCAGTAAGCAGCCCGAGGGGTGCCGAAGCAAAAGAGGCTGGCGCCGAGGTGGTTTTAATACCCAGCCGGCTTTGCAGGTGGCGGGCTACATCGCGCACGCGCTGCAAGGTGGCATGGTGCAGCGCCAGGCCGGGCAGCGGCGGCCGGCCGCTGGCAAATGCTTCGAGGCGCAGGCGCAGGTCGGGGGGCAGCGGGCGCGGGTCGTTGGGCGTGGCCCAGCGCAGCAGGTCGCGCTCGGCCAGCAGGGCAGCCAGCGCGGCGGCCGCCGGGCCGTAGCCCAGCTCAGTGCCCCGCACCACGAGGTGGCCGAGGCGCGGCGGCAGCCCCAGCCTGGCCAGCTGGCGACCGTGGGCCGTGGGCTTTGAAGAGGTAAAAGACGAGGATTCAGCC
Source organism: Hymenobacter sp. BRD67 (assembly GCF_013256425.1). GTDB lineage: Bacteria > Bacteroidota > Bacteroidia > Cytophagales > Hymenobacteraceae > Hymenobacter. Next base: position 3,249,582 of record NZ_CP053904.1, on the reverse strand, counting down.
GGAGTCTTGACCGAGGTGTTAACTTTTAATACGTCACTTTTAATTTCTTTAGCTACGCTCTCCAAAGCCCCTAGTCGCAGCAGCAGCTCGCGGGCCTGGGCTGCGGCTGCCGCTGGCGGCACATCGAGCCAGCGCAGGCTGGCCGGGTCATGCGTGCCCCACAGGGCCAGCTCCAATACCAGGCCGCTAAGGTCAGCACTATGAATTTCGGGCGGGCGGTGCGCCGGTAGCAGGTGCTGCTCGGCCTCGGTCCAGAGGCGGTAGCAGGTGCCAGGCGCCAGGCGGCCGGCGCGGCCCCGGCGCTGGTCGGCGCTGGCGCGGGCCACGGGCACGGTTTCGAGCGAGGTGAAGCCCGTGCGCGGCGCAAAGCGCGGCACCCGCGCATAGCCACCGTCAATCACTACCCGCACACCCTCAATGGTAAGGCTGGTTTCGGCGATGCTGGTGGCCAGAATAACCTTGCGCTGGCCGGCCGGAGCCGGCCGCAGAGCCGCATCCTGAGCTTCGAGCGGCAACTCGCCGTGCAGCAGGTGCAGCGAGGTGTCAGCCCCGAGGCTGTCATATAGCCTTTCCTCTATACGCTGCAAGTCGGCCACGCCGGGCAGAAATACCAGCACGTCGCCCTCGTGCGCCGCCAGGGCGGCCCGCACTTGGTTGGGCACCAGCTCGGCCAAGCGCTCGCCGGGCTTATGGGGTAAAGCGGCCGCGCGGCGCGGGTCGAGGTACCGGGTCTCGATGGGAAATAAAAAACCCGCCGACGATACCACCGGCGCGGGCAGCCACTGGCCCAGCCGCTGGGCCTCCAGCGTGGCCGACATGAGCAAGATGCGCAGCTCAGGCCGCAGCACGGTCTGCGCATCGAGGGCCAGCGCCAGGCCCAAATCCGCGTTCAGGCTGCGCTCGTGGTATTCATCAAACACGATACAGGTCACGTCTTCCAGCGCCGGGTCGTCCTGCAGCATGCGCGTCAGGATACCTTCGGTAATAACCTCAATGCGCGTATCGGCGCTCACTTTGCTGTCGAGGCGCACGCGGTAGCCCACGGTGCGGCCCACCGGCTCGCCCAGCAGCTGCGCCAGGCGGGCCGCGGCGGCGCGGGTAGCCAGCTGGCGCGGCTCCAGCACCAGAATCTTTTGGGCTGGCTGGCGCCAGCTCGCGGCCAGCAGCGCCAAGGGTACTACCGTTGTTTTGCCGGCGCCGGGCGGCGCTTCGAGCACGGCGCGGGAGCTGGTTTCGAGCGCCGCCAGCAGCTCGGGCAGGGCGGCTACAACGGGCAGGTTGGGATAAATCAACTTTAAAGCTAAAATGAAAAGAGGGATGCAGCATGGAGGCCGACTACCTGGTAAGTCCCCTTGCTGCATTCCAAATTTAACCTTATACTCGCTGTAAGCGCCACAAATCCACGCTGAGCGGGCCGCCCGCGTGCAGCACGGGCACGCCTGCCGGGGTGGGCAGCGCGTGGCTTTCGACCAATGACGAGTCGTAGTGCAGCAGCTCGGCAGCCCGCAGCGGCCAGGGCTGATGCGCAATGCGGCCCCGGTAGAGCCGGTCGCCATGCGTTGGGGCGTGCCCGCCGGCCGCGTACAGGCAGTAGCGCTCGGTCAGGAAAAAGGCCAGCGAGCCGGGTTCGCTCGGCGGCAAGGCCTCGCCCAGCTGCCAGGTAGCGGTGAAGTGGGCCGGCGCGGCGCCGTTGTGCACACGGTGGCCGGTGTAGTGCAGGCGCTCGGTTGCGGGTCGCTCCAGCGTGAGCCGCGCCCGGAAGTAGGGCAGGTGAAAAAAGGTGCGCGCCGCCCACACGGCCAGCGCATTGGTGGCATCGAGCGAGAAAAACCACACGCCCGGCACGCCATCGAGGTGTACATAAGTGCGCACGTTCAGCTCCAGAAACTCCCGCACGCCGGGCACGGGCGGCGTTACGCGGCTGCGCACGTTCCACATGCGAAAAGGTACCACGCCCAGCCAGGCGTGCCCATCGTAGGTATCAACCAGCAGGCGCTCAGGCAGGTGAGGCTGAATAACTTCGACCGGCACGGGCCAGTGCATAAACAGCAGGTCGCCCCAGTCCTGGTGCATCAGCGGCCGGCCGCCGGGGCGCTCGCGCAGAGCCAGGCGGTCGGGTAGGGTAGGGGCTGGCATTGATAATATGTAGTTTTATGAATATTCAGACTTAATAAACCGGTACGTCGGCATCCACCTCGCGGCTCCAGGCGTCGATACCGCCTCTTAAGTTAAGCAGATTTTCGCGGCCCAGGCGGTGCTGCAAGTAGCCCAGCGCCTGGGCCGAGCGCACGCCATGGTGGCAGATGAGCACCACCGGCCCCGTGGGCGGATTTCCGCCGCCCGGCGCGGTATCTCGCCCAGCGGAATAAGCGCGCTGCCTTGGATGCGGCAGTAGTCAAACTCCCGCTGCTCGCGCACGTCGATAAGCTGAATATCCTCGCCGGCGGCAAGGCGGGCGTGCAGGTCGGCGGGCGTCAGGTCGGGTAGCATGGGGCAAAAGTACCTGGGCCACGGCTACCTTGCGCGGCTTTTCTGCCTTACTATATGCTGCTTTTTGCTTTTGCGAGCCTGCCTGCCGATATTCTGGCCGCCGTGCGCGCCACTACCGGCCTCGAATGGGCGGCCGTGCTCACGGGATTTGCCTGCGTGTGGCTGGCGGCCCGCGAGTCGCTCTGGAATTTTCCGATTGCCATTATTAGCTGCCTGCTCTACGTGGCTATCTACCACCACGCGGCGCTGTATTCCGACCGCAACCTGCAGGGCTTGTTTATTGCGCTCAGCGCCTACGGCTGGTACGAGTGGCTGTATGGTGGGCGCAACAAAACCCCGCTCGCCGTCACGCACACTACGTCGGCCGAGTGGCTACTGTCGGCCGCCTTTGCCGTGGCCTACACGGCAGGCTTCGGCTACTACCTGCGCCACCACACCGACTCCGCTTTTCCGTACCTGGATAGCTTCACCACGGGCGTGAGCATTGTAGCGCAGTTTCTGCTCATGCGCAAGCGCCTCGAAAACTGGTGGCTCTGGATACTGGTCGATATGGTGTACGTGCCTATTCTGTGGGCCAAGCACTTGTATCCGACCAGCTTGCTGTATGCGCTGTATCTGGCGCTGGCTATTTATGGCTACTGGGAGTGGAAAAAGGATGCCAAAAGAGCGCGCGTAGAATGAAGCAGGAAAAGCTGACCCAGACAGGCTGGGGCGAGGAGGTGAAAAAGGAGCATGTTTCATTCCTGGCTTCATCTACTTCCTTGAAAAAAATCTCCCTCACCGGGCCCGAATCGGCGGGCAAGAGCACGCTGGCGGCGCAGCTGGCGGCGCACTACGGCAGCGTGTTCGTGCCGGAATACGCCCGCGAGTACCTCGAAAAAAATGGTGCGCGCTACGCGCTGCCCGACCTCGAAGCCATTGCCCACGGCCAGCTGGCTGCCGAAGACGTGGCCGCGGCCCACGCCACCGGCCTGCTCTTTTGCGATACCGATTTGCTGGTGCTGAAAATATGGGCTGAAAATGCTTTTGGAGCTTGCCCAGCCTGGATACTAGCCGCGCTGGCCCGGCCGCGCTATGCCCTGACGCTGCTGCTGGCCCCGACCTGCCCTGGACGCCCGACCCGCTGCGCGAGCACCCCGACCCGGCCCAGCGCTGGCACTTTTACCGGCTGTACCTGGCCGAGCTGCAAAGCCGGGGCTGGCCCTTTGCCGAAATCAGTGGGCCACCCGCCGAGCGCCTGGCGCAGGCCACCACGGCCATAGCTGCGCTGCTGGCAAAGCGCTAGCCGGCCGACTCACGTATAGTAAGCAGCTGCTTTCCGGTAAGCTTCAGCTTAATTTTTCTACCCATGCCTACCCTCACCTCTGCCACTGCCCGCGTCGAAGTTTCCGCCCACGGTGCCGAGCTCACCAGCTTTGTGCACCTGGCTACGGGCCACGACTACATCTGGCCCGCCGACCCGGCGCAGTGGGCGCGGCACGCGCCGCTGCTGTTTCCCATCGTAGGCAAGCTGCCCGATGATTCTTATCTGTATGAGGGCAGTTGTATAAGCTGCCGCAGCATGGCTTTGCCCGCGACCAGGAGTTTCAGCTTATCAGGCACGAGGCGAGCAGCCTCACGTTTCAGCTCATGGCCAGCGAAAGCAGCCGGGCCGTTTTCCCCTTCGAATTTGACCTACGGGTTCAGTATGAGCTGCGTGATACCCTCCTTACCGTGGAGTGGCGCGTGCGCAACCCCGCCGCGGCCCCGCACGAGCTGCTGTTCAGCATTGGGGCGCACCCGGCGTTTCGCTGCCCCATGCAGCCCGCGGCCGGCGAGCAATTCAGCGATTACGCTTTTCATTTCGACCACCCGGTCGGGCTGCGCCGCCAGCTGCTGCGCGGCGGCCTGCGCACCGGCGAAACAGCTCCGGTGGCCACCCAACAAGCGCTGTTGCCGCTCAGCTACGAATTATTTGCCGACGATGCGCTGGTATTCAGCCACTTCGATTTCACGCGCCTTACCTTGCAGAAGGCCGATAAAACCGGCCCCTTCGTGCGCATGCAGTTCGACGGCTTTCCGTACCTCGGCCTCTGGACCAAAGGCCCCGGAGCCGGCTTCGTCTGCATTGAGCCCTGGCAGGGCGTAGCTAGTCTGGCCGGCCCCGCGCAGGAGCTACGCGACAAAGAAGGCATTCTGACCGTAACGCCCGGCCAGACGTTTGTCGCCCGCTATAGTATAGAGGTTGGCTAATATTTAGCTGGCTATGGAGCCAATGCCATTACACCTCCACCGGCCGGCGCCGGTTGTAGTCGGGCTCCCAGTCGTTGATGGGCCGCGAGATGCCGGGCGGCAGGTCGATATCGGGCAGGCCGGGGTCGTGGGGCTCGCCGCCCCGTCGTCGCCATCGGAAGAAGGCGGAGGCGGTGGGGGAACGCTACGCCGCTTGGGCATCACCACAAACATGGTGAAAACGGCCAGCAAAAACAGGGCGCACAAAAGCTGGTGCATAACAAAGGGCCGATAGCGAGGACATGAAAAACCGTTCGATTGCTGCCTAGCCTCAACGCAAAGAGGCCGTCTTCCGTTGCTGGCTGCCGCACTATGCTAAGATAGCTGATAGCCAGCAAATCAGTCGCACATGCCGGTACTATGCCCATTTAACGTCGGCAGGGCGCTATCTTTGCGGCATGTTTAGGGGTGCTGACCAGGAAAATCCTGGCTGGCTGAGATTACACCCATTGAACCGGAACCGGGTAATGCCGGCGTCGGGAAAAAACAATCCACGAGCGTTTCCGCCTGTGCACCGACCCCTGGGGCCCGGGCGCGTTCTACTTATTCCTTATTTAACGTTTGAAAACGATACTCTCTGCGGGAGCGGCGCTACTGGCGCTGGCGGCCGCGCCGGCGTGGGCACAAGGCCCCGTGTCCGGCACCCTTACCAATGCCCAAACGGGTACTGCCCTGCCCGGCGCCACCGTGCTACTCCTTGACCAGCCTAGCCTAGGCACCACTACCGATGCCAGCGGCGCGTTTACGCTGCCAGCCGTGCCGGGCGGGGCGCACACGCTGCAAATACGCTTCGTAGGCTTCGAAACCATCAGCCAGCCCCTGCAAGGGCAGGCTGGGCCGCAGCAGCTGGCTCCTCTGGCCTTGCGTACGGCCCGCAACCTCACCCCCGAGGCGGTGGTCACGGCCACCCGCGCTAATGAGCGCACGGCTACCACTTACCAGAACGTGAGCCGCGAGCAGCTGCAAGCCCGCAACTTCGGCCAGGACCTGCCTTACCTGCTCGACCAGACGCCCTCCGTAGTGACGACTTCCGACGCCGGCACCGGCGTGGGGTACACGGCGCTGCGCATCCGGGGCACGGACGGCACCCGCATCAACGTGACGCTCAACGGAGTGCCGGTAAACGAGGCGGAAAGTCACGGAGTATTCTTCGTCGACTTGCCCGATTTGGCTTCGTCTATTCAGAGCATCCAGGTGCAGCGCGGAGCCGGCCCCAGCACCAACGGCGCGGGGCCTTCGGGGCCAGCCTGAACGTGGAAACCCTGGGCCTGCGGCCCAAAGCCTACGCCGAAATCAACAACTCGGCCGGCTCGTTTGGCACCTGGAAAACGACGGTGGCCGCCGGCACCGGCCTTCTCAACGGCCACTTTACCCTCGATGCGCGGGCTTCGCGGGTGCAAAGCGACGGCTACATCGACCGGGGCTGGTCGCGGCTCAAGTCGCTGTACCTGGCCGGTACATATTCGGATGAAAAAACGCTGCTGCGCGCCCTCGTTATCACCGGATACGAAACGACTTACCAGGCCTGGTATGGCCTGGCCGATTCGCTGCTGACTAAAAACCGCCGCTACAACGAGGCGGGTACCGACGCCGGCCAGCACCAGCCGGCCTATAAGAATCAGACCGATAACTACCAGCAGGATTATTATCAATTCCTGATTTCAAGGCAATTAACCTCGAAGCTCAACCTGAGCGTGACGCCCTTCTGGACGCGTGGCGGCGGGTACTACGAAGAGTACAAGGCCAACCAGAACTTTGCCATGTACGGCATTTCGGGACCGGTGTACCAGCCGCGCGCGGCCGGCGGGTTCGATACGCTCACTACTACCGACGTTATCCGCCGCCGCTGGCTCAAAACCGACCTTTACGGCGCTACTTACGCCTTGCAGCTGCGGCCCGCTGCCGGCGGCTTCCTTTCCGAAGCTACGCTGGGCGGCGCAGTGGTAGGCTACCGGGCCAGCACTTTGATGAGCTGACCTGGGCGCAGCGCGGCAACAATATTCCCGAAACCGGCACGCCTTATTACTCCGAGCCCAACGCCCACAAGCTGGATGTGAATACCTACGCCCGTGCCACGGTGGCGCTCAGCGACAACCTGTCGGCCTTCGGCGATGTGCAGTACCGCCACGTCAGCTACGAGCTGTTTGCACCCGACGGCAGCCCCAACGGCGGCAAAAGCCAGCAAACCATCAACTTCGACTTTCTAAATCCTAAGGCGGGCCTTACGTATCAGGTGAAGGAGGGAGTGGCCGCGTATGCCTCGTATGCCCTGGCGCAGCGCGAGCCCACCCGCACCGACTATACCGATACCCCCGCCGAGCGCCGCCCCACCGCCGAAAAGCTGCACAACCTGGAGGTGGGCCTGCGGCACACCACGGGCGCTTTTCAATGGTCGGCAAACTATTACCTGATGCTGTACCGCGACCAGCTCGTGCTCTCGGGCCGGCTCGATGACGTGGGCAACCCCATCCATACCAACGTGCGCGACTCGTATCGCACCGGTATTGAGCTGCAAGCCGCCGCCCGCCTGGCCAAAGGGCTCACCTTCAGCCCCACGGCTACTGTCAGTCGTAATAAAATCAACAATTATACCGACTACCTGACCGACGAGAATTCCGTGGAGCACGGCACGCAATATAAGCAAACTGATATATCCTTCTCGCCCAGCCTCACCTTTGCCTACACGCTGGAATATGAGTTGGTGCCCGGTCTGCGCCTGGCTACGCTGGCCCGCTACGCCAGCCGCCAGTATCTCGACAACACGGCCACCGACAGCCGCAGCATTCCGCAGTACTACGTGCAGGATGTGCGTCTGCGCTACCTCTGGCATCCCTCAACGCTGGGTTTTCGCGAAATTGAGCTGGCGGCGGTGGTAAACAATGTGCTGGGCGCTACCTACGTCAACAACGGCTACACCTACGGCTACCTCTACGGTGGGCAGGCGTATTACCAAAGCTATTTCTATCCGCAGGCCCGGCAAAACTTCCTGGCTTCGCTGAATCTGCGCTGGTAACATTTTGCTGGCTCACCAGCAGAAAAGCCTGGCGGCCCCGCTGCCAGGCTTTTTCATGCTCAAAACCTTGGGTTAGGCAGGGTTGTATCTTTGCATATATAACGGTGGCATTCCGTTGCTCTGCTTGCTTATTATGTTCCGAATCCTGCTTGCGTTTCTGCTGCTGAGCAGCTGGCTCCCTACGCGGGCGGCCCCGTTGGGCCCGGCCGGCCCCGCGCCCATTACCATCGCCGCTGCCGCCGACCTCAAGTACGTACTCGACTCGCTGATCACGATTTTCAACCGCCAGCATCCGGCCAGTCCGGTAACGGTGGTCTATGGCTCATCGGGGAAGTTCTTCGAGCAGCTTAGTCACGGTGCACCCTTCGATATTTTTTTCTCAGCCGATGGCGACTACCCTTACGCCTCCAGCAGCAGGGCCTTACGGCGGGGGCACCGCAGCTCTATGCGCAGGGCCGCCTGGTGCTGTGGAGCAAGAAGCTGAACCCCAGTCTAAAAGGCATGAATACCCTGCTCGACCCGCAGGTGCGGCACATTGCAATTGCCAACCCCGCCCACGCGCCCTATGGCCAGCGCGCCGAAGAAGCCCTACGTTACTACAAGCTCTACAACCAGGTAAAATCGCGCCTGGTAATGGGCGAAAACATTGCCCAGACGGCCCAGTACGCCACCACCGACGCGGCCGAAGTGGGCCTGCTGGCCTACTCACTTGCGCTCAGTCCTGAGCTGCGCCGGGCGGGTCGGTTTTACCTTATTCCAACGGTGGCTCATGCGCCCTTGCAGCAGCGCTATGTGGTGCTGAAGCGCGCCAGGACCAATACCACGGCCACCGCTTTTGCGGCCTTCATGGCTACGCCCATAGCTCGGCAGGCATTGCACAAGTACGGGTTTATTCTGTAACTAATATCAGGCTACCAGCTGCCGCCAGGTTCATAACAGCGCCTGAGCTTTTGTTAATAAGCTAACTATCACTAGTTAAAATGCCCCCGATTACTGGCAAACCCTGCGGCTAACCCTGGCGCTGGCGGCGTGTACCACGCTGCTGCTGCTGGTAGTGGGCTTGCCGCTGGCCTACGCGCTGGCCCGCTCGCGCAGCCGGCTGCGGCCGCTGATAGAGGCGGTGGTGAGTTTGCCGCTGGTGCTGCCTCCCACCGTTATCGGGTTTTACCTGCTGCTGGCGTTCAGCGACAGCACGGCCCTGGGTCGCTTTTTGATTGGGCGGCTGGGCATGAGCTTAAATTTTACCTTCGGCGGCATATTGATAGGGTCTTTAGTATATAGCCTGCCCTTTATGGTTCAGCCTTTGCAGGCGGGGTTTCAGCAGCTGCCGCGCTCGCTTACTGAGGCGGCCTATACACTCGGCAAGTCGCGGCTTACTACGCTGTGGCGCGTGCTGCTGCCCAATATGAAGCCCGCCCTGCTCAACGGCATCGTGCTCACCTTTGCCCACACGCTGGGCGAGTTTGGGGTGGTGCTGATGATAGGCGGGAGCCTGCCCGGCCGCACGCGCGTGGCTTCCATTGCCATCTACGACGAGGTGCAGAGCCTGCACTATGCCCAGGCCAATGCCTACGCCTTTACGCTGCTGGCGGTAGCTTTCGTTATTCTGGTGGCGTTGTACTGGTTTACCAAAAAAGATGCGGCCCGCCGCCTCGCCTGATTGCCCGTGATTGACTTTCATCTCACCAAAGCCTTGCATACGGCTGCCGGCCCGCGTAAGCTCGATGTGCGCCTGACCCTGGCTCCGGGCGAGCTGCTGGCCATCAGTGGGCCCTCGGGGGCGGGTAAAACGACGCTGCTTCGCCTGCTGGCGGGCCTCAGCCGGCCCGATAGCGGCTTTCTGCAAGTCGATGGCCAGGAGTGGTACAGCCACGAGCGCAAGCACTGGCTGCCGCCGCAGCGCCGGCCCCTGGGCTTTGTATTTCAGGATTATGCGCTGTTTCCGAATATGACGGTGCGCGAAAACCTGGCCTTCGCTGCTGCCGGCCAGCCCAACCCGCGCCAGCTTGAGGCCGGGCTGCTCAGTTTGCTGGAGCTGACCGAACTGGCCGAGCGCCGGCCGGTTGCTTTGTCGGGCGGCCAGCAGCAGCGCGTGGCGCTGGCCCGCGCTCTGGCCCGCCGGCCGCGCCTGTTGCTGCTCGACGAGCCCCTGGCGGCGCTGGATGGGCCCAGCCGCCAGCGCCTGCAACAGGCCCTGGCCGACATACACCGCGAGTTCAACCTCACTACGCTGCTTATCAGCCACGACCCTGCCGAGATTGCCCGGCTGGCCCACCGCGTGGTGGAGCTCGACCTGGGCCGGGTGCGGCGCGTGGGTGCCCCTGAGCCGCCGGCCGGGGCGCTGGTGCAGGGTAGGGTAGAGGCTGTGCTGCCGGGTGGCTTGCTGCGCGTGCGCCTGGCCGGCAGCACGGCGCTGGTCGAGGTGCCCGCACCCGTGGGCTCTACCCCGGTGCCCGGCGATGAGCTGGCGCTGATGCTGGCCGTAGTATCGGTGCCGCAGCTGGCTTGTTAGAACTACCCGGCGCGATTCGCCGCCTGGCTATCTTTGTCTGAAACCTCTCAGCCCACCCGCCCATGTCTTCCATCGCCGACGTTCTCTCGCCCGAAGCTAAAGCCCACACTGCCCAAAAGGGCAGCACCAATGCCAACGGCTTCACCGACTATTTCGACCTCGACGGCCTGCTCACTGAGGAAAATATCCTCGTGCGGCAGAGCATCCGCGACTTCGTAAAAAAGGAGATTTCGCCCAACATCGAGCGCTGGGCGCAGCAGGCACATTTCCCGTCGGAAATCGTGCGCAAGTTTGGCGAGGTGGGTGCCTTCGGCCCCACTATTCCGCAGGAATACGGGGGCGGCGGGCTCGACTACATTAGCTACGGGCTCATTATGCAGGAGATTGAGCGCGGCGACTCGGGCATGCGCTCTACGGCTTCGGTGCAGGGCTCGCTGGTGATGTTTCCCATCTACGCTTACGGGTCTGAGGAGCAGCGCCACAAATTCCTGCCCAGGCTGGCCAGCGGCGAGTGGCTGGGCTGCTTCGGGCTCACCGAGCCCGACCACGGCTCGAACCCCGGCGGCATGACTACCAACATTCGGGAGGAAGGCGACCACTATATTTTGAACGGGGCCAAGCTCTGGATATCAAACTCGCCCGAGTGCCAGGTGGCCGTAGTGTGGGCCAAAAACGAGCAGGGCCGCATCAAGGGCGTGCTCGTGGAGCGCGGTATGGAAGGCTTTACCACCCCCGAAATTCACAACAAGTGGAGCCTGCGCGCCAGTATCACCGGCGAGCTGGTGTTTGACAACGTTAAGATTCCCAAAGAGAATATCCTGCCCAACGTGGAGGGCCTGAAAGGCCCGCTGAGCTGCCTCGACTCGGCCCGCTTCGGCATTGCCTGGGGTGCCATCGGCGCGGCCATCGACTGCTACGAGTCGGCCCTAAAGTACTCGCTTCAGCGCGAGCAGTTCGGCAAGCCTATCGCCAGCTTTCAGCTTCAGCAAAAGAAGCTGGCCGAAATGATTACCGAAATCACCAAGGCGCAGCTCCTGGCCTGGCGCCTGGGCGTGCTCAAAAATGAAGGCCGCGCCACCAGCGCCCAAATCTCGATGGCCAAGCGGAACTCGGTCGAAATGGCCCTGCACGTAGCCCGCGAAGCCCGCCAGATTCACGGCGGCATGGGCATCACGGGCGAGTACCCCATCATGCGCCACATGATGAACCTGGAATCGGTGGTGACTTATGAGGGCACGCACGATATTCACTTACTCATTACGGGGGCTGATATTACAGGTATTCAGGCGTTTAAGTAGTTTGTGTTATGGAGTTGGAATTGGTTGACTATCTTATTCAAGAACATTCGGATAAGATAGTCTGGCCGAATATGTCAACGATTCGGTCCTTTCTGGACTTTGAGAAGCTGGCAGCTATACCGGATAAGTCTGCTCGGGAGCGGATGCGTGCCGATATGATACGTGCTGGTTGGTTGTCGAGCGGTGCGGTAGAAGCATTGGCTCGTAGAAGCATTGGCTCTATGTGAAGATGGAATGTCGGCTGTTCGCGAGCACATTGCGCAAAAAATATACGACGAGCATGGCGGTGATGCACTACTCAATAAGTGCCCTCGCTGCCACCGCCTGGCCCGCACCGCTCAAGCTGAGCAATGTCGCTATTGCGGGAACAATTGGCATTAATGCGACGCTAATATGGGCCTTGATACAGTAGAGTTAGTATATAGCCTCGAACGCTATTTCGGAGTCGAAATACCAGACGCAGTATCCGAAAAGCTCTACACGGTAGGCGAAGTAGCCACGTGGTTCAGCCAACAACTAGGGGTAACGGGGCAGCGATACTCGGCGGTGCGGGCCGACGTAGCTGCGCAGCTGCTGGCCGAGCTACCGGCCGCCGCCACCGAAGCCATGCCACTTCGAGAGGCGCTGCCCGATGCTCAAGCGCTTAAATTGTATCGGTACGCGCTGCGCAATCGCTACGGGCTGGTGCTGCCGCCGCTGGCAGCCCCGCCTGCTTTCTCCGCTTCACCATCGTTGTGGGAAGTGCTGACTGGCCGGCAGCTTCCCAAGACGCCCTATTGGCACACCCAAACCCTGACCGAGCTAATCGACTGGACAATAGCGGCCAACTACGAGAAGCTGCTAGTGCCGCCGCTAGGTAGCTACTATGAGGTGGAGCAGGCCGTTATCGGCATTACAAGCTATTCCTCAGGGGTGCCGGTTGAGGAAATACGCTTGGAAAGTAGCTTCGTCAACGACCTGGGTATGGATTAGCGCACCGGGCGGCCAGGGCACTGCCCTTAACGCCGCTCCAGCAGATACACCGTTTCGGTGGTGGCCCCCACGCCTACGGTACTTTGGGCCACACTCACCACGCGCCACCCGTGCGTAGCTAGCTCATTGACTTTCAAGAGCTCGGCCCGATGCAGCGCCACGCCGGCCGCCGTGCTGTTGCGCTCGGTGCCCACCTTAATGGAGGTAAGGCGCTGCACCTGCTCCTGGCCGTCGGGCTGGATGGTGGTAATCTCCGGTACGTACGACTCGGTGCCTGGCCGGCCACTGCCTATTACCATCAGGTAGCCGGTCGGCGCGACGCTGCCGGGATAAGAAGCCCAGGAGGCGGCCGCAGCCAGCCCTATGGCCGCAAAGGTGAGGTGTTTTTTCATGAAGTAAAGATGAATAAAAAATTGGTGAGATAGCTCAAGTATTCGCAGCAGGTAGTAGCAGTATCGAGCTAACCTAATAGCAGAAAGCCAACTAGCTGGCCCGTCTGCGCGTATAGCCAAGCGTACCTCACTCATTTATTTCCTTTGCTATGACTACTGAACCCGAAGACCAGCACCACGAAAACGCCGCCAGCCGCCGCGCCGAGCGCCGCGAGCACGACAAAGAAGCCTACCGCGAACAAGGCGACGACATGCGCCAGGGTGGCCCCGACCCCGACCTGGCTCACCGCCTGCGCACCCGCTCGGGCGACGGCAACTTTGACCCCAACGTGCCGGCCGAAGATGGCACCAGCAACGGCATAGCGGCTCACATCGGCAGCAGCGGCCAGGGTGCCAGCCGGCGCGGCCATGATACCGAGCAAAACAGCAACAAAGCCCCCGACCGCCTCGACCAGCGCAACGTGGAAGGCGGCGATTTGAAAGATTAGGAATTTGCTATATGTTAGCATAAAAAGCCCGGCGCGCTCAGCGCGCCGGGCTTTTTAAGGCCGGGTTTTGGCGGCTTTACCTGCTCGGGCCGTAATTTGCCCGCATGAAGCCCGCTACGCCCCTCGTTTTGCTGGAATGCCTGGTTGCCGGCACTTCCCATCGCCCCGAACTACCCAAGCAGGAAAAAAAGCTCCAGGTGGGTCAGGCCCTGCGCCTTGTGCGCGAAGCCGATAGCAAATATGACGACTGGGCCGTGCAGGTGCACTCGGGTGCAGCCGATGACAAGACCAGCTACTGGCTCGGCTACCTGCCCGAAACCCGCAACGAAACGGTGGCCCGCCTGCTCGATGCCGGCTACCCGCTCACCGCGCGCTTGGCCCACAAAGCCTGGGAAGATGACTGGCTCCACCTGGAAATTGAAGTGCTGTGGGCCGATAAGGTGAAGTAAGACAGAACGTTGTTCTAGGTATTGGAATTTGCTTCTGCCTTATTGGGCAGCAGGCCAGAGAGGTATCATTGCAGTGCGGATACTTTTTTTGTGTGAAGCTGTAAGAAAACACTGTGAGGAGAAACCAAGTGACTAGAAACGGCTCCGGAACCGCTCATTCTCACGTATTCTCTCACCTGTTTTTCTTGGCTTTTCATGCATAACACGTTTGCCTGGCTGGCCCATGCCTGCTTGGCGTTGCACCCGCTTCCGCCATCCATCAGCCTGCAGCCTGCTGGCCGGCCAACCAACTCGTGGCCCCAGAGGACCATCTGTCGTTTCGGGTGCGGGTGGTGGGGCAGGGATGGCCCTTGCTGCTAGCCTATGTGGCACAGTAGCGGCCGCACTGGCGGGGCGTTGGGCAGGTATGTCGCCATTTCGGCCTGCAGCGTTACGAGCGTGAGTTTGGCCCGGCCGAGCAGGAACTGCACTCCTGGGCCACTGCCTGGCCGGAGGAGCGAGCTACTCAGTAGAGACTAATTTAATTAGTAAGTTAGCCCGGTTGCTAGTATTTTTTGCTAAAGTCCGGCACTATGACCTGGCGCAATGTGTTATCTTTCGACACGCAAATTATAGCTTATCCCATGCGCGAAGCCTTTCTAACTGGCGGCACCGACCATTTCGATACTACCGATAAGGACATCGACAAAGCCCTGCGCCCGCTTAGCTTCGATGACTTTACGGGCCAGGATAAAATTCTGGAAAACCTGAAAGTCTTCGTAGCTGCGGCCAAGCAGCGCGGCGATGCCCTCGACCATGTGCTGCTGCACGGCCCGCCCGGCCTGGGCAAAACCACGCTCTCGCACATCATTGCCAATGAGTTGGGTGCCGGCATCAAGATGACCAGCGGCCCGGTGCTCGACAAGCCCAGCGACCTCGCCGGCCTGCTCACCAACCTGGAGCCGCATGACGTGCTCTTCATTGACGAGATTCACCGCCTCAATCCGGTGGTGGAAGAATACTTGTATTCGGCGATGGAAGACTACCGCATCGACATCATGCTCGACTCGGGCCCCAATGCCCGCTCGGTGCAGATTTCGCTGTCGCCCTTCACGCTCATCGGCGCTACCACGCGCTCGGGTATGCTCACGGCCCCGCTGCGGGCCCGCTTTGGTATCTCGGCCCGCTTGGAGTATTATGATTCTAAGCTGCTGACTACCATTGTGAAGCGCTCGGCTGAGATTCTGGGTACGCCTATCCACGAAGATGCAGCCTTCGAAATTGCCCGCCGCTCGCGCGGTACGCCCCGCATTGCCAACAACCTGCTGCGCCGCACCCGCGACTTTGCCCAAATAAAAGGCACTGGCATCATTACGGTCGATATTGCCCAGTTTGCCCTCAATGCGCTCGACGTGGACGCCCGCGGTCTCGACGACATGGACAAGCGTATTCTTACCACCATCATCGACAAGTTCAAAGGTGGCCCGGTGGGTATCAGCACCATCGCCACGGCCTGCGGCGAAGAGGGCGAAACCATTGAGGAAGTGTACGAGCCCTTTCTCATTCAGGAAGGCTACATCAAGCGCACGGCGCGGGGCCGGGAGGCGACTGAAGCTGCCTACCAGCACCTGGGGCGCCTATTGCCCCAGCATCTGCGCGGCAATTCGGGCGACTTATTCGCCGAGATTACGTCGTAAAAGGTGTAGCTTAGACTCTGAGAGTCCGCGCGTGGTATCATTAAACAATGTTCTCACGCGCGGACTCTCAGAGTCCACGCTACGGCCCACTTGCCCAAAAGCTATGTTACTGCACGCCGAATGGACACCCTACATCAAGCGCCGGGCGGCGGAGTTGGGATTTATGGCCTGCGGAATTTCCAGGGCTGAGTTTCTGGAAGAAGAAGCCCCGCGCCTCGAAAACTGGCTTAAAAAGGGCATGCAGGGAAAAATGAGCTACATGGAAAACCACTTCGACAAGCGCCTCGACCCGCGCCTGCTCGTGGATGGCGCTAAATCGGTGATTTCCTTACTGCTCAACTATTACCCGCCGGCCGAAGCGCAACAGCCCCCGACACGCTGCAAATCAGTAAGTATGCTTATGGGCGCGACTACCACTTTGTTATTAAAGACAAGCTGAAAGTCCTACTGGCCGACATGCAGGCCAATATCGGGGAGCTAGGCGGCCGCTGCTTCGTCGATTCGGCGCCGGTGCTCGACAAGGCCTGGGCCAAAAAGAGCGGTCTGGGCTGGGTGGGCAAAAATGCTAACCTTATCACGCCGGGCACGGGCTCCTTCTACTTTATCGCCGAGCTGATTGTGGACTTGGAGCTGGACTACGACGGCGCCATCCGCGACTACTGCGGCACTTGCACCAAGTGCCTCGATGCCTGCCCCACGCAGGCCATCACCGAGCCCTACGTGGTCGATGGCAGCAAGTGCATCAGCTACTTTACCATCGAGCTGAAGGACCAGCTTATTCCGCAGAGCGTGGCCGGGCAATTCGGCAGCTGGGTATTCGGGTGCGATATCTGTCAGGACGTGTGCCCCTGGAACCGCTTTTCAAAGGCCACGCAGGAGCCTCAGTTCCAGCCCCGGCCTGAGCTGAATCAGCTGTCAGTCAGTGACTGGCAGGAAATTACCCACGAAGTTTTTCAGGAGCTGTTTCGCCAGTCGCCGCTCAAGCGCACGGGCTATGAGGGGTTGAAGCGCAACATTCAGTTCGTTACTGGCCATGGCCAGCCGCAGAGCTAAGCTGCCAGCTTGGGCAGTGTGCTGTACTGGGTAAAAACCCGCTTTAACACCCGGCGGTAGAGGCGGGCAAACTTCTCGTAGCACCACGTTTTGAAGGCCGGCAGCTCATCAGGCAAAATTTGCCGCAGCGCCTTGCGCAGCTCTTTCTCAAAAAGGATTTTGCTGAAGCTGACTTTAAGCAAAATCGTTTTTACGTAATCTAACATAGCGGGTGGGAATAAGAGAGGTAAGTAGGTAGGTGCGTCCTATACGGAAAAACGGCCGATAATGCTTCAAAAGCGCTTTATCCACTGTTAAAGTGGCTGTCTTTCCGGATACTGATAGAAAGTTACTAAGTTTTTATTGATTTTTCTTTAACGCAGCCTGCCCAGATTCCCGGTTATCGAATAACAATTATCCGGGCAAATGGCTGCTTGCCAGGCAGCTTAAATCCGATTGCAGAAAAAGTTGGCGCAGCTTCGGGAAGAGTATACGCCAGCGCAGCTGACACCCCACCACTCAGTTTCGCTGGGCCCCTGGAGTAACTCCCAAGTTGGGGTGCAGCTTGGCGCCGTTTTCAAATGCGTGTACCGGGCGGGCTGCCTAGGAGCCGCTCTACCTAAAAAGAGGGCTTGCCATCGCTGGCAAGCCCTCTTTTTAGGTAAGTACACCCAACCGGCTATTGGTCGAAGAACTTGCTGGTAGTAGTAGCAAACGTTTTGGCGATAGTTACTACGGTAGCCATATCCAGGGGCTCGTCAAAAGCCTCTGAGTAAGACAGCGCCGGGAAGCCCGAGGTAGCTGTTAGCGTAGACGACGATAAGGCAACACCGCCCTGCGTGATATTATCCTCACCGGGGTAGTTGGTTGGGTCGGCGCCGGGGCCATAGATAGGAGCCGTTACGGAAGGAACCGCTCCACCACCGTCTTTGCCCGATACCCAGCTCTTGGGCGAAGCCGAACGGTCGGCTTCGGAGTTGGGGTTGGTAGGTGCAACGCTGGAAGCGGCATTATTCGTAACGCCACCGCGACGCATAGTGCGCAGGCGGGAAGCATGACGAGCCTCTACCGAGTGAATGTTGAGCGCCGTCGTCAATACGTTCTGGTTGCTCATCAGGGCAGTAGCGCCGCCTTTATAGGCCCGTACGCCTGTGTCTTCGAGCGATTGAGCTACTCCCAGGAAAACGGCCGGGTTGCTGAATACGAAGCTAGCGCCGCTGAAAGGACCTGCACCCGTGCCTTTACCACCGGTAAAGTCAAAGTCGGCCGTTACACCCGGCAGTACGAGTGTGGAGCTGGGAGCGTTGATAGGAATGCCACCCAGTGCTTTAATCGTAGCAATCAGGTCGTTGACGTGGTTATTCTCATCGACCCGGATAAGGTCGAGCGAGGAAAGGTTGGTAGCGCTATACTGGCCGCGCAGCGCCGACTGGGTAGTGCTGGTGCCGGTGTTGGAGCTAGTGGTACCTATACCCAGGTTGTAGAAGGTGGTTTCCAGATACTCCAGCTTCAGGGCGTAGTTTAGCACCTGCAGCACGGTAGCTGCCGTGGAAGTCTGAGCGTAGGCTTTGTTGAAGATAGCACCCAGCGCCAGCGGCAGCGCCGCCGCCGTTAGGGTGCGGCCCAGGCCGCCCATGTTTTTGAATACCGAACGGCGAGAATCTAGACGCTCGTAAACTTCCGGGTCAACTTTCTCGATTTCGGAAAGGATATGAAAAAAATTCATGGCAATAGTGGATAGGAAGATGAGGAATTAGGACGGAGCTGCCGATTAGCCGAGGCCGGAAACATCGAGCTTAGAGCCATCGGCCAGGTAGGTATTGGCCGTAGCTACTACTACCGAAGGCAGTTTGGAATACTCCGTGCTCAATGGGCTCAAACCGTTGTTATTGTTGGTACCACTCAGGTTGATAACGTCGCCTCCGACGAAGTTGCCTTCCTGCACAAGGTCGCGGATAAGGGCTGCGTGACGAGCTTCAACCGAAACAATCTTACCGGCAATAACCAGGTACGCCGGCGTAGTGATAAACTTGCCCGCCCCATTGTAGGCTGCCACGCCCAGGTCCTCAAAAGCCTGCGCCGCACCTAGTACCGAGCTTTTCGACGTGAAGTCAATCTTCGAGAAGTCGGGCGTCAGGGCCTTGATAGGCGTAGCACCGGCCCCGGTAATGGCGGCCTTGAAGAAATCACGGTGAATTACCTCGTGGTAGTAGAGGTCGTCCAGAATCTGCTTTTCAGCAGCGTTGGCACCCGTGTAGTACGAGCCGGTGCGAACCTGAGTGTAGAAGGCCGCCTCAAGCTGCTCGAGGGCGTAGGCGTAGTTAAGTACGCCCACGTCGCCACTCCCTACACTTACTGTGCCCGGCGATGAGTCGCTCTTGCTGCAGCCGGCCAAGACCAGGGCGGTGGCGCCGGCGGTAGCGCCGGCATACATAAAGAAAGAGCGCCGCTTGATGGGCGTGTACAGCGGCTTATCAAGGTCGGGCCCTTGTAGCGCTGGACCGGAGGAAATGATGTTGGACATAAAAAAGGAAAAGGAAAAAAGAGAAACTAAAGTGATTACTCAAACTGCCTGGCCAAACTATGTATAGCAATAGTCCAACCCCGTTTTTGGGCTTGCTGGTAGTCCTTTACGGCCCTGACTGGTTAAGGATATGGGGGAGGTAGATTGTTGTTGCGCTGGGCTAGGTAGTAATTCGGCGGTAAGTGCTTTACCGACAGTTACGTTATTAAAAACAAGTTGGATAAAAAAATCTAAAAATAAAGCCACATAGCAGTTTTGTCTTAATGCCAGAATAATAAGATTTTTTGAATGTTTGTTTTAACTATAATAAGTCATTGTAGCCGTTTTACTGGAGCACCGGCCACTTATGCGCATCGCCCAAGCTTGGCTTCCAAATCAATCTACGTTGAGGTAGCCGGGAGCGGATTCCTAAAAGGCAATTTAGAGGACCGAAAAAACAGGTAGCTGCACGTAAAGCGGCTTACTTGGCTTGGGTCTTTACCAGGAGTTCCGCGTCGGTACAAAGAGGTTTTGCCATTAGCTGTATCGTGATAATGTGCAATTTTACAGCGCGTTGAATGCCGCGTGGTTGCGCTAAGCGCAGGAGTGAGCGCCTCCGCCAGAAGGATTCCCGCACCGGTCAATTATGTAGTGATTTATTAGTACGGAAAGCCGCCCCTAACCTGCCCAGGCTGTGGGCAGGTCGGGGGCGGCCAGCCCACAGCAGCAAAAAGGCCAGTCTTTGCAGACTGGCCTTTTTGATAATATATAAATTAATTGATATTTAACGTTTCCTGCCTGAGTAGGCTGTTAGAATAGCGTAAATTTATTGCTTCAGTAGAAATAGCATAGCGAAAAAAGCTGACTCGCCCGGAGGAAAGAAGCATGGACACGTACGAGCTTTGCAGATGGCCTGGATTTTCATTCTATTAAATTGATAGCGCGGCGAGCAATACTGGTTGGAGCTGCCTGGTGGCTGTGGCTGGCCTGGTGGCTGCTGAGCAGCCTGGCTTTGCAGGCCCAGCCGGCAGCCCGGCCCCCTGGCGAAGCTGTGCTTCTGCCGGTGCCCGCTGCGATTTCGCTGGCCGGGCCACTAAAGCTGGCCTTCCGGCTGCGGGGTACTCCCTTGGTCAGCCATTCGGAGTTTCCCGAAATCGAAGGATTTCGCAAGGGCGGGCAGGCTACCACTACGGCTACACAACTGCTGCCCGGCGGGGCCACCGCACCGAGCTTACCGTGGAGCAGCGCTACCTGCCCTATACCGAAGGCGACTATGTGGTGCCGCCTTTTTCCCTGACCGTGAATGGCCAGGTACTGCCCAGCCCCGGCGGCCGGGTACGGGTGGGCCCCGCACTGCCGGCGCCCGATGTCGGGGCGGCCCCGCCCGGTACGGGCGTGGGCTCGCTCGACCAGCTGCTGGGCAAGCCCAAGCCGAAGTACTTCTACGAGCCTCCCGATGATGCGTCCCTGGTGCTGGAGGCCGACCGCGACCGTGTATTTGTGGGGCAGGGCGTGCGGGTGAGTCTGTATTTTTATCTTCGGCCGGCCGACCAGGCGCTGCTTAATTTCTACGATTTCAACAACCAGCTTACCGAGCTACTGCGGCAGCTGCGCCAGCCTACTACCTGGGAGGTGCCCGTGGCCGACCCCTCCGTGTTGCCTGATAGCGTGCGCCGCGCCAATGGGCAGGTGTACCTGCGCTTCCGGCTGGCGGCCGGCACTTACTACCCGCTTACCCCACAGAGCCTGCTGTTTCCGGCGCTGAGCCTCACGCTCACGAAGTTTAAATTACTGAAAAAGCCGCAGCCCGGCGAAAATGAGCGGTTGGCTATGTATAAGACCTACGTGGCACCGGCGCTGCGCGTGGCTGTGCGCCCGCTGCCCGCCCCGGGTGGCGCAATAGTCGGCGACTACGTGCTGCACGAGGGTATCAGCAGTACGCGTTTTCGCACCGGGGAAGCCTTCACGTACACCTTTGGCGTGGAAGGGAGCGGCAATGCGGCGGCCCTGGTGCCCCCTACGCTGCACCCGCGTAGCGGCCTGGAAGTATATGGCCCCGATATTCGGGATAATACGCTGCCGGATGGGCGAATCCAGAAAAGCTTTCGCTATCGGTTGGTGACGCAGCGGCCGGGTGCCCTGGCCCTCGATAGCCTGCTCCAGCTGCCGTTTTTCAATCCGCGCACGGCTCGCTACGACACCTTACGCCCGCAGCTAAAGCTAGTAATAGGTGGCGGTGAACGCTTGCCGGCCACTGCCCGCCCCGTTGACGACCCCTTTTATGGTCCGGCAATGCTGCGAGCTGATACCCAACTGCAGCCCCTGGGGGTATACAAGCAAGTGGGCCGGTACGCGGCCCTCTTGGTAGTACTGCTGCTGGCAGTGGCAGTGGTAGGGTGGTGGCGGGCGGGGTAACTTTGCCAGCCAGCTTATCCGCTATCCGCCATCAGTTGTCAGGCAAATGAGCTACCTCTTTTTGTTAGCAGCTGACGATTATGACCTAACAACTTCGCAGCTCACGCTTCATGTCAAACACTTTCGGAACGCTTTTTCGCATCACCACCTTCGGCGAGTCACATGGAGTGGGTATTGGGGTTATTATCGACGGCTGCCCGGCCGGACTGGCGCTCGACCCGGCCACTATTCAACGGGCGCTGGACCGCCGCCGGCCGGGGCAGTCGGCCCTTACAACGCCGCGCCAGGAGGCCGACCGCGTGCAGGTGCAGTCGGGAGTGTTTGAGGGCGTTACTACCGGTACGCCCATCAGCCTGTTTATTGCTAATGCCGACCAGCGCTCCGACGACTACTCGCACATTGCCGGGACCTACCGCCCCAGCCACGCCGACTACACCTACGATGCTAAGTATGGCCGGCGCGACCACCGGGGCGGCGGCCGCAGCTCGGCCCGCGAAACGGCCGCCCGCGTAGCCGCCGGGGCCGTGGCCGCCCAGCTGCTGGCTGCTTTTGGCATAGCGGTGCAGGCCTATGTTTCGGCGGTGGGCGAGGTAGAAGTACCCAAAGGTTACAAAGAGCTGGACCTGAGCCTGACCGAAAGCAACCCCGTGCGCTGCCCCGACCCCGCCACGGCGGCGCTGATGGAAGCGCGCATCCGGGCGGCCCAGGCGGCCCGCGATACGGTAGGGGGGTCGTCACGGGCATTGCTACGGGCCTGCCGCCCGGCCTGGGCGAGCCCGTATTCGATAAGCTGCCCGCCGTGCTGGGTCACGCGCTGCTCAGCATCAATGCCGTAAAGGGCTTCGAGTTTGGCTCTGGCTTTGCAGGCACCAGGCTGCCCGGCTCGGCCCATAACGACCAGTTTTATACCGATGAGACCGGCCGTGTGCGCACGCGCACCAACCACAGCGGCGGCAGCCAGGGCGGTATAAGCAACGGTCAGGACGTACATTTTAGGGTAGCTTTCAAGCCGGTAGCTACCATCCTGCAAACCCAGCAAACTATCAACCAGCAGGGCCAAACGGTGGAGCTGGCCGGCCGGGGCCGCCACGATGCCTGCGTGCTGCCCCGGGCCGTGCCCATCGTGGAGGCCATGACCCAGCTTGTGCTAGCCGACCTGCTACTGCGCGCCCGCGCCAACCGGCTGTAGACGAAAGGGAAGCAGGCGTAAATTCAGCAGATTATAGCCAAAAACAAGCCCCGTCCGGAACGTCCGGGCGGGGCTTGCAGGCCTTAAGGTGTGGGCAAACCGGCTACCCTACGCCAGCTCGGTATACTGCCAGTGCAGCGTGAGGCCGTTGAGGTTGCTGGCCCCCTGGTAGCCCGAAATGTAGCCCAGGTGGGCATTGAGCGCGGTGGGCGGGTCGGCGCTCCAGAAATTGCCCTCGTCGCGGCCTCCTGCAAGGCCGTACACGCGGCCCTGGTTGGTTTCAAACCAGAGTGCGTTCATGCGGTACGACGACCGGCCGTAGACCGACACAATCTCTTCGTCGGGCTGCAGGTCAAACACCGCGCGGTGGCCGCCCCCCCGCCGTGCATGGCCGTGGGCGCGCCGTCGTAGCACAGGTGCATGCCATCTATCCACAGGCCCGCGTGGATAACGATGGCCGTGATGCGCTTGCCGGCCGCCGCGCTTTCGTCGCTGAACGCGACGCCCTCTTTGCTGCCGTAAGTGCCCATAGCCAGGGTCTTACGCTGGGTGGTAGGCTGCTGAGTGCGGTTGGGGTGGAGGTATTTCCAGGTGCGCGAAGGCGCCAGCAGCACATCCAGCTCGGCCCCAAACTGCGCCGTTACCTGCTCGATGCGGTTTTGCAGCACCACCTGCATGCGCTGCCGGGCATTGGGCGTGCCGTCGCCGCTGGTAGTGCGGTACATGCTAGCACTCCAGCCGTCGTAGCTGTCGGAGGCAAAATAAGTGTATTTGCTATTGCCCAGGCCAATAGTTTTGTCCTCCTCGCGCCAGCCTATCTTTTTCAGCCGCCACTCCAGGGCCCGCTGCCGGCTCAGAATGCAGGCTGCCGTGTAGTCGGCAAAGGCAGTATCGAACTGCGCCAGGTGGTCGGCCGCGTCGGGGTCGGGTATGCCGTAGATATATTGGTAGCGCACGCATTGCTCGCGCAGGGTGCCCAGGGCCAAGCTCCCCACCGATACCAGGTAGGTAAGGCGCTTTTCGGGATGCTGGGCGTTGATGACGTCGTGCTTAAGATTGTTTACCTCCCGTAGCATGCCCGTGAAATACTCGCTTTTCTGCTTGGTAGTGGCAGAAGTTTTTTCGTAAACTACCGCATTGTCGTGAAAGCCGTTGAGCTTGTTTTGAATCTGCAACAGGTTGTTTTCCTCGATAAGCTCCTTTACCAGCGTCTCCACGTAGTTGCGCATCTGGTCAAATACCGTGCTCTGGCCCTTGGGCCACAGAAAGCCAATGAGCCCCTTCAGCCCCGAGCCCACTTCGGGCACGGCCCCGGCCATACTGATGACCGTGTCGCGCAGGCGCTCCGAGTTCACCTCCGGCACAAAGGGCATCGTTTCGGCGTGGCTGTAGTCTGCCCCCGAAAGTACCGGCCGAAAGTGCTGGTTGCCGGCGTTAGCATTCGGCGCCTGCTCGTACTGAATAACCACGGCCTTGTCGTCTTGCGAGGCCATCATCACATCCAGCATTTTGCCACTCACCGAGCAGCGGATGTAGTAGTAGCCCGGCCCACCATAAATGAACTTGAAGCGCTGGTTGCCGTTGCTGTCATCTCCGTTGCGGGTCCAGAGGCATAGCACGTCGCCGCTATGCTGGGCACTATCCGACACATCCAGCACCAGATTGTGCCCATGTACCTGAATCATGTACTCGCGAAAGCCTACCTGGTGAAAGACAAACTGCTGACTCTGGGGCATGGCAGGGTCAAAAGTTTGCTGCTGTAGCTTAGCGCCACGGATAATCCTGCTGATGCCCAGTACTTTGCCGCTGTGCTGCACAAAGAGGTTGTAGGGTTTGCCAGGTTCGGGAATAAACGCCATACGAGGTAAATAGGGATTGGAGGTGAGGAATAAATGCGCTGCAAGGTACGCGGCTATTCTTCTCAGTCTTATCGCATAATGATGTGATAAAATAGGGTAATGCGGTTTTTTTCCGGCGGCCTGGCCGCCAGCCCCGCCACCTCACTGCTGGCCCTACCTTTGCAACCTCCGCGGGGCCTACGCTGTTGTAAGCGCCGAAAGGCCCTGACGACTATGGCCGCGGGGCCGCCGGCCTGCTGTTAGTCCGCCCTGCCGTCAGAAATCACCCTTATCTGCCACCTTAGTCTTCCCGTCATGTCTGCTGTTTCTATCTACGCCGAGGCGTCACCCAATCCTGAGAGCATGAAATTCGTGCTCAACTCTACCTTGCTGCCCGATGGCGTGAGTGTAGACTATCCCAACCTGGAAGCGGCGGCCAACTCGCCCATCGCCCAGGAGCTGTTTGGCTTCGATTATGTAGGCCGCGTATTTATTGCCCAAAACTTCGTAACCATCACCAAAACGCAGCCCGCGCTGGGCTGGACCAGCATCATCCCGGAGCTGCGCCAGTTTATCAAGAGCTATGTGGAGGCCGGTGGGCAGCTCTTTATAGTAGACCCTGCGGCTGAGCAAAAAGCCGCGCAGGCTGCCTCCGCCGGCGACCCCACGCAACAGGACGGCTTCACAAGCCAGAAAATCATCGACCTGCTCGATAACTACGTGCGCCCCGCCGTGGAGCAGGATGGCGGCAACATCACCTTCAAAAGCTACCACGACGGCATCGTGACCGTAAACCTGCAGGGCTCCTGCTCGGGCTGCCCTTCGGCTACGGTTACCCTCAAGTCGGGCATCGAAAACCTGCTCAAGCGCATGGTGCCCGAAGTGCGCGAGGTAGTAGCCGAAGGAGTGCTGGTATAGTATTTGCTGAATATAATAAAAAAGGGGCGTTCGGCTTATTTAATAGCCGGACGCCCCTTTTATAAGCCACTGCCCCAACGGTTATATCTTATGGCGCCGCTGCTTCACTGTAAAGTTGCGGTTGATGTTGAAGCCAAAATAAATGCCTCCCTTGAAGAAGTTGTCGTTCGTTTCGCCGATAAACTGCTTTTCAATCATGCCCTGCGCGTTGGTCAGCATCAGCTGAAAGATGTGGCCGCCGGTTTCAATATCCACGCCCACTGCCAGCGAGTTCTGGAAGTGGTCTCTGGTGTATTGGTCAAAGTTGTAGTAGTATTCGGCGTTGAGCGAGAAGCGCTTGGTAAGCTTGTAGCGCCCACCAACTCCCAGCGCGTAGATATCATTTTTCGGGCCTTCATTCATCACCAGGTTGCGGTGAATGAGCGTTGGCATAAACTGCAGCGAAAAATCGGTGCTGAACTTACGGGCAATCAGAGCCTGGTAGCTGTAAGTCGAGCGCAGGCTGACAGTGTGGTCGATATTATCGTCGTAGTGCAGGGTAGTAATAGCCGAAGAGGCAAACAGCGTTACCGAAAATGGCATTGCATGGGCCCCGGTGCTTTGCCGCAAAGCGCGGAGCTTTACGAACCCATCGACGGTTTTATCGAGGGTCGAACGCCCCAAGCCAATTTCCAGGCGGTCGTTGATAGCATACTCCAGGGCCAGGCGCATTTTGGCCTGGTCGAGGCCGTAAAAATTATAGGCTCCGCTGTTTAACGGCCCGATGCGGTGCTCAATCAGGAATACAAGGGTGCCTTCGCCGGGCGTTTGAACGGTGTGGCCATTGATGAGCCGGGTGCTTTTAAACGTAGCATCTACCAGCTCGTTTGGGGCATCTTTTTTACTTTCGGCATCGAGCTGTCCCAGCAGGTCGCCCTGCGCATGAGCCGCCGGCGCGGCCCATACTGCGAGCAGCAGACTCAGCAGGGAAACGCGGCTGAAAAGTGTAAGGAGTTGCTTCATAAAATATTAAATCAGTTAAAAGTTAAGGTTGAGATACCAGTGCGGGCGAAACCGCGTCGCAGGTGAGGTTGATGCGTACGCTCACCGACTTGGCAATGTGCTCGCGCACAAGCAGGGGGATGTCGATGGAAAAGTCGGCCGGGGCCACGTTGAAGTAGGCAAATACTACCAGCTGGCCATCACGCACTTGCAGGGTGCCCGTAACCAATACTTTGTGCGTCACCCCGTGCATCGTAAGGTTACCTTCGGCCTCTACCGTCTGCGTGGCCGTCGGCAGCTGCTTCAGCACCTGGGCAGCATTGTTAATCTGGCCGGTAAAAGTGGCCTTCGGAAATTTTTCCGATTCCATGTAGTTCTCGTTGAAGTGCTCCTGCATGAGGGTGCGCTTAAACTGAAACTCGTGAATGGGCACCGAAAAGGCTATTTGCCCGGTGGCAAGGTCAAATACGGCCGCAACCTTATCGTTGCGGGCTTCAATATCCTCCATGATAGAGGCAGAAAAAAAGGAGATGTGGCCGCCCCTGGTCATAAATTTGCCCTGTGCCCAGGCCTGCCCCGGGCTTCCCAGCCCCAGCAGTAGCC
The DNA here is from genome assembly GCF_013256425.1 of Hymenobacter sp. BRD67. Taxonomy (GTDB): domain Bacteria; phylum Bacteroidota; class Bacteroidia; order Cytophagales; family Hymenobacteraceae; genus Hymenobacter. The sequence goes on along the minus strand of NZ_CP053904.1, from coordinate 3,222,542 downwards.
AGGCCAACAGGATGCCCAGACGCCCCACACTTGGTATTAGTTTTGTCATATCCAAGTGAATAGGGTAAGAAAAGAAAAGGAGGAGAGCATCAGCGGAGGCTAGTTGTTTTTAGCTCCCTCATCAACCCACGTTTTAATGAGTGCCACCTGGCAGGCGTCCAGCTGCCCATTGCCATCGTAAGGCATGGGGTTAAAGCCCGAGTCGTGCCGGATGCAGCCTACCATGTAGCTTACCCCACCGATGCCGGTAGCTGGGGAAGTCCAGGCGCTTACCGATGAAAACGATTCCATGTTCATAGCGCTCGATGCGCCGTTGGGAAACGGAATCTGGTAGTGGGCCGCATCGTGGCACCGATAGCAGTTCGACTTGAAAATGGGCACTACGTCTTTTGCATAGCTTACATTACTGTAGGTTGTCGTACAACCTTCGGGCGCTATGCGCGTGTAGGAGCAGGCTGAGAGGAGCCCGGCAAAAGCGGCTACCACGCCAAACAGGCGGAGGGTATTGGCCCGCAAAGTAAATAATTTCACAAAAAGTAAAAATTTAGTAGGAACAAGGTAATAGTTAAGCGAAATGGCTTTGGAAAGATACGCCGTAAACTACTAGTAAATCAAGTCTTTGCTAGTAGCAATTGGTAGCAACCCGGGAGCTGGGTACTCGCCTTAGCCAGGCAGTTCTTTAGCGAAAAAACTGGTCTTTAACGGAGGTAATCGCGTTAAAAAATAGCTTTATATAGAAATTAGCTAAGCCGTTTAGGCTGCTGCCAACCTACGCTTGCCAACAAAACTAGGATTGAGCTCTTCGAAAACTTTTTGTTTTCGCCCATCACTGCTTTTAGCTGTGTAAACTGACTGATAATCTCAACCACCGTTTTCGAATAATGTTCGTGCCCCATGCGACTTTATAGTTGCCAGCCGTGCGGACTGTGGCTTTATGCTTAAAATAACAAAAAGGCCCGGCTGTGCAGCTTGTCTTTACCCAAATCTTGTAGAGAAAGCGCCGGCCGGTAGGCCGGCGCTTTTTTAGTGCTCTTCCGGGGGCAACAGGGCGGCCAGCCGTACGCCTTCGGCTAAGTAGCGCAGGCTCACCAGCCCGAGCCAGAGCGTCTGCCAGCCTGGCGGTCCATCGCCGGTTCGGCCCAGGTGCCCACCCAGTCCAGCCAGGGCGTAGAATACCTCCCGCACGGTTCGAATGGGCCGCGTGCGCTGGCTGCGCAAGACCCGTAAATAGCTGGCTGATAGACCTGACGACTCAGCTGGTGCATCGGGTTGCTGGCGGCTATGCTCGCGCAGGTCCACTAGCGCCAGCGCCACCACGCTCAGCAAGGCCACCGCCGCAAACAGGCGTGGGGCGGTGTGCAGTTGCAAGCGCTCGGCACCCAGGCCCGTTTTCAGGGCTTTATGAAAGTCCTCGATGAGCCAGCGGCTGGCGTACTGTCGAGCCCGCTCCTGTGCTTGGGGGAAGCTGCTTATCACGTCGTCACACAGTAGGAGCCACTCCAGCTTACCGCCCGGCTCCCACACCCGTACTACGCTGGCAGCCACCGGTTCCCCTTTGCCCGTACTAGCGCCCGGCCGTTGGGGAGCGCGTAGCGCCAACACGGCACTGTAACTCACCTGCAGGCGCACCTGCCGGGCCGCTTGGCCCGGACGAGCACGCAAGGCCAGTTCCAGTTGCCCGGCACTAGGCTGCGCCCGGGCCACGGCAAAGAGCGTCGGCGGTGGCGCCTCAGATGGGGCGACCAAGCCCCGGTCTTGGGCGGCCCGGACTACAAAGCCCAGCCCCTGCTGTCGGCATTGGCGCAGATGCTCGTAAATATCCGCGCCGCGGTCCGCCACCACGACCCAGCGCCCAGCCGCCGGCGGTGAGCCAACCGCGCGCAGGCTGCGCGCCCACAGCGCGGACTCGCGCACCCGCCCCTGCCGGGGCCGGCTGCCGCCGTGGGGGTGCGCCTTCTCGGCCGCTGGCCGGGCCTGGCGCACGTAAAACTGCTGGTCGAGCAGCCCCAGCAAGGGCAGCGGTGGGCGCACCGCCCCGCCGGTAGGTCGCTGGCTGGCCAACTGGCGGCCACCAACGAGTGCAGCAGTACGCCCTGCTCCCCGCTGGCCCCCGCCCCCACTGGTCCCAGGCCCGCCCGGCGGGCCGTGGCGGGGGCCCAGCGCAACTGGGTCGTGTCCTCGACCAGCAAATAGGTGCCGGCCTGCTGCAACTGCTGCTGAACTAATTGGCGGTGTGGCTCTTGCAGGATGTCGGGTGTGACGGCTGCCCCGCCCAGCAACTGGTAGGCGGCCTTGCTAGCGTAGGCCGACCCGGCCCCAACTGCGGGATACTGGCCCCAGGCTGGCGGGCCCAGCCAGCTACTAGCGTACAGACGCGCCGCTGGCGGCGCACATCACCGAGCTGTACGGTCCCAAAATGCGTGCTGGCCCATTGCTGGGCATCACAAAATTGCTGAGAAATGCGCATCCCACGCCAACGCGTAGGGCACTAAAAAAGCGCCGGCCTACCGGCCGGCGCTTTCTCTACGAGATTTGGGTAAGGACAAGCTGTGCAGCCGGGCCTTTTTGAATATTCAAAAAATACTATTTCAATTAGATGGTAGTAGCGGTGCTCAGCTTGGGCGCATCGCCGGGCAGGCTGGTAACGTCTTCGCCAGCGGCTTTGCGCTCGCGCTCTTCCTGGCGGCCATACGTATCGAGAATAATAGGTGTGGCGATGAACAGCGACGAGTAGGTGCCGAAGATGATACCGATAATCATGGCAAACGAGAACGAGCGCAGCGTTTCGCCCCCGAAGATGTAGAGCACCAGCACGACCAGAAACACGGTGGTAAACGTAATCATGGTGCGCGAGAACGTCGAGTTCAGGGCCGGGTTCACTACCTGGGCGAAGGTCAGCTTGGGGTTTTCGCGCAGGTATTCCCGCACCCGGTCGTAGATAACCACCGTGTCGTTCATCGAGAAGCCGATAATGGAGAGTACTGCCGCCACGAAAATCTGGTCCATCTCGTAGTTGGCCCCGAAGGCGCGGGCGATGGGGTAGGAGGCAATAACCAGCAGCGCATCGTGGAAAAGCGCGATAACGGCGGCCATCGAATACTGCCACTTCTCGAAGCGGAAAAGCACATACACGAAGATGCCGAGCAGGGTCAGCGCCAGGCTCAGGAACGAGGTGCGCTTGATGTCGTCGGCAATGGTGGCGCCTACTTTGGAAGTCGATTTGATAGCCGGCGCGTCGGCCGCGTATTTGCTTAGGCCCTGATTCAGGGCGTCGGCCACAGCTTTGTCGGCCGTCTGGCTTTCATCTTCGGCCAGGTAGCTGGTCGTGATGCGCAGGCGGTCGGGGTTGCCGTACTGCTTTACTTCGAGGCCGGTGTTCTTGAAAGCCGGCTCCAGCGCGGTACGGACATCCGAAGCCACCATCGGCTTGTTGAAATCGACGACGTAAGCGCGGCCACCTTCAAAGTCAACGCCCAGGTTGGGGCCACCTTGCAGATACATCAGCACGAAGCCCGTGATGATAACGATGCTCGAGAAAGCATAGGCAATCTTGCGCTTGCCCACGATGTCGAAGTTCAGGTTCTTGAACAGGTTGCGCGAGAGGAAGGTCGAGAACGTAATGGCGCTCGTCGTTTTGCCCTTTATCAGGAACTCGATAATGAGGCGCGATACGTACACGGCCGACAGGAACGAGGTGAGCACACCAATGCCCAGCGTGACAGCAAAGCTCTGCACCGGCCCCGTGCCAAAGAAGCCCAGGATGATGGCGATAAGCATGGTGGTCACGTTCGAGTCGAAGATGGCCGAGAAAGCGCGGCTGTAGCCGGCGTTCACGGCATCATGCAGCGAGTGGCCGTGGTCCAGCTCTTCGCGAATACGCTCGAAAATCAGTACGTTGGCATCTACCGACGAGGCAATTACCAGAATCAGGCCGGCAATGCCGGGCAGCGTGAGCGCCGTGCTGAACTGCGCCAGCACGCCTAAAATCAGGAACATGTTGAAGAGCAGGGCGGCATCGGCCACGAGGCCGGCGCGGCCGTAGTACATGGCCATAAAGACCATAATAATCAGCAGACCAGCCAGCGACGAGTACAAACCCTGGTTGATGGCCTCCTTGCCGAGCGAGGGGCCTACTACGGCTTCTTCCACGATGCGGGTCGGAGCGGGCAGCTTACCGGCTTTCAGTACCTGGGCCAGGTCCTGGGCTTCGTCGATGCTGAAGTTGCCCGAGATGCTGGTATTACCGCCCGAGATTTCACTCTGCACAACGGGGTCCGAATACACCACGTCGTCGAGCACCACGGCTACCTGCTTGCCGATGTTGGCACCGGTCATTTTCTGCCACTTGCGCGCGCCAGTGGGGTTCATGCTCATGCTTACCTCGGGGCGGCCGGTCTGGTCATAGTCCTGGCGCGCATCGCTCACTACCTCGCCGCCAATGGGCGCGGCAATAACTCCGGTCCGGTCTTTCTTCACGGCCACCAGGCGCAGAAACTGCTGGCCATTGGCATCAATCGGCTTATTGAGGTAAAGCAGCGCCATGTTAGGCGGCAGAATGCTACGGGCTTCTTCCGAGCGCAGTACGCGGTTCATCTGGGCCGTATCGCGCAGGTTTACGCCAAGCGTGCCGGGCATGGTGAGCAGGCGGGCCAGCACACCGCCTTTCTGGGCGGCGGCCGTAGAGTCGGTTTTGGCCTTGCCGGCCGGTGCTTTCTTGGCCAGCTGGGCCGCCAGCGAAGTAGTATCTTTTTGAGCTCCTTTGGCGCCGCCAGCAGCGGCAATGGTCGAGTCAGCTTTGCTCACGGCTTTGGCCGGGGCGCTGGTAGCGGCTTTTTCCTTGGCCGTCAACACCTGGTCGAGCTGTGCAAGGTAGGGTGTCACCTCATTCTGGGGCCATACCTCGTAGAATTCGAGCTTGGCCTGGCCTTGCAGCAGCTTACGCACGCGGTCGGGGTTATCTACGCCGGGCAGCTCGACCTGAATGCGGCCGGTGCCCTTTACACGCTGGATGTTGGGCTGGTTTACCCCAAACTTATCCACGCGCTTGCGCAGGATATCGAACGAGCGGCCAATGGCGTCTTCTTCTTCCTTATTAATGGCCGACAGCACCTTGCTATCCGAGCTGTTGAGGTCAATTTTGCGGTCTTTATTGACCGAGTTGGCGAAAATGCGGTTCAGCGGTACGCCGGGCGCCGTTTCCTGGTAGGCTTGGTAAAACAGCGTGGTGAAGGCCGTGCCGGAGTTGGTTTTCTGGCGCTCTTGAGCCAGCTCCAGGGCTTTATTGAAAGCCGGGTCTTTCGAGTTGCCGGCCATCGCCCGCACAATTTCCACGGGCGAAACCTCCAGGGTTACGTGCATGCCGCCCTTCAGGTCGAGGCCCAGGCCCAGCTCGCTCTGCTTCACATCGCGGTAGGTATAAGAGCCAAACACCGGCGCGCGCCATACCGAGTCGAGGTAGTGCTGACGCTTGGTTTCGTCGAGCTGGCCGTTGTGCGTGGCGTAGTTAACCGCCTTCTGCTGCACGCCCCGCGAAACGTAGGTGAAGAAGAGAAAGTACGCGCACAGCACCGAAACGATGAGGGTGAGCGTAATAATGAGTCCTTTGTAACGCATCAGATAAAAATGTAGAATGTAGAAATGAAGAATCGAAAGGGTAAGCAGAAATGAGGCGGGCAGAGCTACCAGAAGCTAGCTCTTTATTTCTCATTCCCAATTCCTCATTGAAGGCTAGGGTGCCTGGGGTGCCAGGGTAGTGGCCAGCAGGCGCAGGCGGCACACCAGCGCCACGCTAGCGCCTGAGTTGCCTGCATAAAGCCGCGCTACTACCCGGCGCACCAGGCGCGGGAGCCAGCTGGCAGGCAGTATACCGGGTAGCCAGGCCAGCGCAAAGGCCGGGGCCACGTAGCTACCCAGCGGCGAGGCCGCTTCCAGCAGTACTTTTTGCTTGACTACAGTAGCCCTGGGCGCGGCGCTCAGCTGGGCTGGCGTGGGGCGGCCAGGACGTAGCAGGCTTACTGTCCGGCCGTTCAGGCCCAGCAACAGCAGCACCGGCAGGGCCAGCAGGGCCACGCGCAGAAAGTGCTGAAACTGAGAAATGGAATAGCGCATCGTAGGAACAGGGCTACAAATATAGCTTGGCCCGCTCACATTGAATCAATAGTTTACGGCTACGGAACCAGTATTGCGCTACTGTTGATGGCAGTGGCAGAAATGCACCGCAGGTAGTATAGGCCTGCAGGCAGGTTAGTTACCGGCTGTAAGTCAACTGCTGCTGGTGCACTGGTATAAATATGCTGCCAAACAGGTCGTCCCAGCATGTCAACCAAGGTCAGTGTGACAGGCTGGCCCACTATAGTAGCAGGTAATATAGCAGTGCAGTAGCCACCAACTGCCGGATTAGGGTATACAAGTAACTGGCCGGCTGAAGCTGTAGCTGGCGAATGCGTTGCTAACAAAGAAACGCCACTCAATTGGCGCAGGCAGAAGTTTTCGCCATCAGCTATAACCAAGTTGCCAGCTGGGGTAAATGCCAAGCCCGTAATGTTGCCAAATACGGCAGTCAATGCCGGGCCATTGACAAACCCTGTTTCGTTGCTACCTACTACCGTGCTAACACGGCCGTCAGGGGTCACTTGGCGGATGCGTGTCTGTTGCGAAATAAGCGTATTGAATCCGGTATTCCACTCTGATACGAAAGCTACGCCGTTCGGTGATACTGCCAGTGCAACTAGACCGCCACCAAAGTTAAAGCGCGCTGCCGACCCGCTTCCATCCACTTCTCCGCCATGTAAGTCAGTCGGGTCACCGGCAACAGTCGTCACTAGGCCAGCCGGACTGACTTTGCGCACTGTATTATAATCAGCTAAATAAAGGGTGCCATCGGCTGTAGCTGCCATAGAGGCCACAAGTCCGAAGCCAGCAGCTGCTCCCTGGCCGTCAATAATACCGCGGGAGGGACCGGAGCTGCCTCCCGCATAACCGGCTACAGTTGAAACAACGCCAGCCGGAGTTATTTTGCGGATATTATAAAAGTAGTAGTCATACATATAAAGGTTTCCGGTCGCATCAATCGCTAGTCTACCGGGTTCGCCAAAGTAGGCCTGCCTACCTACTCCATCTTGATAGGTCATCTGATAGGGTAGCTGGGTAGTGTCACCGCCCGCTACCGTAGAAACAATACCAGCTGTAGATATTTTGCGAATGGCCTTGTTGAATGAATCGGTTAAGTAAACGTTGCCGTTAGCATCCTGTACCATTCCCTGGATATCCTGACCGAATTTAGCGCTGGCTACTGGTCCATCGCGGTAGCCAAGTTGGTTACTGATAGTGAATAGAGTAGTAACGGTGCCCGTCGACGAAACTTGCCGTATTTTACCCCCGGTTATGCCGTTTGTGACAAAATTCCTACTTTGATTAGACTCATAAAGTAGGATGTTTCCCCCAGTGCCATTCGTCATAAGCACCGGCCGGGTGAAGCGGGCCTGGGCGGCCGGCCCGTCGACTTGGCCAAAAGTGGAAGCAGAATCCAAGTAAGTGCTGACTACCCCAGCCGGCGTAATGCGTCGGATGCGGTTGGGTCCTGCCTCTACTACTAAGGCATCGCCGTTAGGAGTGCTTGTGACCGCTCCTAGCAAGCCAAACCGGACCGCAGCGCCAACACCATCAGCATAGCCAGCGGCGGTGGGGCTGCCCGCCAGTGTCGTGACCGCACCAGCGGGAGTTACAGTGCGTAGGCAGTGATTCTGGTAGTCAGATACATACAAATTGCCGCCAGGCGCTAAGCTTAGCGAGCACATACCATTGAAGCGTGTTTGTCGGCCCTGCCCGTCGAGGTAGCCGTCGGTAGCAGTATCACCTGCTATTGTCCGAATGTAGCCCGACTGCGGGTCAATCTGGCGGATAGTACTCCTATCGGCCAGGTATAGATAGCCATCACTAGCCAGCACCATACTGTGGGGGGCGCTAATGCGGCCCACGCCAGCCGGCCCATCGCGAAAACCAGCCAAGCCGTTGCCAGCCAGGGTAGTGACCGTGCCATTGGCTGAAATCTTGCGAATAAGCCGAACCGGAAAATCTTCCGCTACATAAAAATTGCCTGCCGCATCGCGCGCAAAGCAAGCAGCGGCTTGCAGCGGTGCACCTACCAACTGCGTTATCTGTCCTGTTGGCGTTATCTTTAAAAGAGACTTAAGAGTGCTTACATATAAGTTGCCAGCCCCATCGCCCACGAGCTTATCGGGAAATCCGAGGCTGGCAGTACTGGTACTGCCAGGCAAGCCGCCACTTCTGGGTAGCCCGGCTACGGTCGAGAGTACGCCTGCTGGCGATAGCTTCCGTACCTGATAAGTATCGGTGAAAAGCAGGTTTCCACCCGCATCTAAATACAATCCGCTGGCCCGCTGAAAATGTCCTGTACCTGTACTGCCATCAGCAAATGGCGCACCGCCAGCTAATAGGCTAACAGTAGGCTGGGCACGTAGTACGGCCCAAGAAATAGAAAAAGACTAGTAAGTAAAAAATGCTTCATGCACAGCCATAAGAAAAGAGAAACTTCGCAAAGCTATGCCATTATACTGATGCAGTCAAAATACTCGCGCAGGCAAAAAGAGGTAGCTGCTACCCTTCCCGCAGCTCCTCGAAGGCGTACTGCGCGCCGCTCCAGAACTCATCCAAGGCAATGAGGCGGGGCTTGAAGAAGGAAATTAGCGCCGGCCAGTCGTCGCGGCTGAACAGGTTGACGGGCGCCAACTCCTTATAGATGCGGCTAAGGGGCTGGCCGTGCTCATTGGTGGCGGCCGCTTCCCAGGTCCATTCTTCGCCCAGCGCTTCGTGCAGCAGGCTTTTCAACTCCCCAAACTGCTCGTAAAACAGCTCGCGTATGCCGGCATCGGGCTGTGTCAGCTCAATGCCGATGCGGGCGCGGCGGTTATCGGCATCGAGCTTAAACTGCACGCCTTTCAGGCCCGTTTTGTAGTTTATCCAGTTTACCGCCAGGCCGTCGGCCGAGAGCACCGGGGCCATATACTGCCCAGGGTGGTCCAAAAAGCCTGGCGTAGCTGAGAGGCTTCGGCTTTGCTATACACGGCAAAAAAGATGAGTTAAGCTATACTAAACCAGCAGCTTAGATGGCCTCGGCTACTTTCGCTTTCAGATAGCCCGTGAGCACGGCCAGCCCATTCTCAAAGTGCCGGTTGTTGGGAATAATTATATCCGCGTCGGCCTTGAAGGGCTGGATATACTTTTCGTAGGTCGGCGCTACGTGGTGCGTGTAGCGATAAAGCACGTCCTGCAAGTCGTAGCCCCGCTCGTCGCGGTCGCGTACGATGCGGCGGTGCAGCTTTACATGCTCCTGAGCATCTATATATACTTTTAAATCAAGAAGATTGGCAATCTCCTCAAAATAAAAGACGAAGATGCCCTCGACCACCACGATGGGCGCAGGCCGGAAGACCAGCTCGGCGGGCACCACATTCTGGTTATTAAACGTGTATTCCTGGCGGCGCACTTCGTGGCCTTCGCGCAGCCGGCGCACATCGGCCGCGTAAGCAACCGAGTCGATGCTCGATGGCAGGTCGAAGTTTTCTACGCCCTGGTCGTCGCGAAACTGCTGCTCGCGGGGATGGTAGTAATTATCCTGCGAAATCAAACAGATGTCGCGTTCAGGAAAGGCGGCCAGCAGGCGGCGCAAAAACGTGGTTTTGCCCGATGCGCTGCCGCCCGTGATACCAACGAGGTAGGGATGCTGCATAACGGGGAGCAAAGGTACAGGTAATGGGTAATAGGCAGCCGGGCACCGGGTAATCCTGCTCAACAGCCATCGGTATTATGCAGTGTCCAACTGTCTGTTATCCATTCAAAAACGCGACCAGCCCGGCCACGGCCCGCGCCCGGTGGCTAAGCTGATTTTTTTCGGCAAGCGTCATTTCGGCGAAAGTGCGGCCGTCGCCCTCGTCGGGTACAAATACGGGGTCGTAGCCAAAGCCGCCGCGGCCGATGGGGGCCGCCGCAATGGTGCCGGCTACCTCACCGCTGAACTCGCGCACCTCGTGCAGGCCGCGCACCAGCGCCACTACGGTGCGAAAGCGCGCCCGGCGATTGGACTGAGTGCCAAGCTCGTGCAGCAGCTTAGCTACGTTGTCGGCGGCCTCGCGCTGGGGGCCGGCGTAGCGCGCCGAGTACACGCCGGGCTCGCCGTGCAGGGCCTCTACTTCCAGCCCGGTATCGTCGGCAAAGCAGGGCACGCCATACTGGTCGAAGACATACTGCGCCTTCTGGCGGGCATTGCCCTCCAGGGTGGGCTGGGTTTCGGGTAGCTCTTCGTGGCAGCCAATTTCGGCCAGGCTTAGCAGCTCGATGCCGGCCGGCAGCAGCGGGCGAATTTCATCAAGCTTATGGGCATTGTTGGAGGCAAAGCAAAGACGCATAGCAGTTCTAAGAAAGGGCTGGAACAAGGGAGCCGCGCAGTCAAAGCTACGGCGCCGCCGGCACCCTGGGGCCTAGCGAAACATCAGCTTGATAGTGCCCCACGAACGCTGAACCACGCCAACCGTGCTGGCTTCCGTAGTTGGATAGGCTTGACTGGGCACGGGGCTGTCCAAGGCAAAGCGATACTCCACGGGCGTCTGCCGCACGTCCGGGCTGCCAGGCAGCAGGGGAGAGTCGCTGCTATAGCTGGGCTCGCTGGCAGGAGTCCCGCCTGGCATAGGCTGAAAATCGGTTTCAGTAGCGGCGCCCCATCCTATCTGCACGGCATTGCCATCGTGCGCGGCGATAGCCAGCAGTACGGTTATAGCCAGTACCAACCCCGCGCTACCCAACCCCAACCCCCAGCCGCGGCTGAAAAAAAAATGCGAAGAGTAGCGCTGAAGCATAGCTGACAACTGCTGCACACAGGGCAGCAAGCCAACCAAATATAGGGCGCAGCGGCTTTTGTCCGGCATACTCCCGTTTTAAATAAGTAGCTGGGCCAGTGAGGCGAGCCTGGCTACGAAGAAGCAGGCGCCCGGCAATTGATTTTGTCGGAGCTAATGCGTACTTTTGCAGTCCCTTCCGCAAAACCGGCAGGGTTTAATAGGTAAATAGGCCCTCCCGATAATGAAAAAGGACACGCACCCCGAGTACCGCCAGGTAGTTTTCCAAGACACCTCTTCGGACTTCAAGTTTATCACCCGCTCCACAATGACGTCGGCCGAGACGATTCAGTGGGAAGACGGCAACACCTACCCGGTGATTAAAATCGAAGTAAGCAGCGCTTCGCACCCCTTTTACACGGGTAAAAATATGTTCATCGATACGGCTGGTCGCGTGGAGAAATTCCGCAGCCGCTACGCCAAGAAAGAGCAGAATACAGCTGGCAAGCAGTAGTATTTGGGGCTTTTGGCGGTTGGCTACCGGCTTTCAATTTTTGAAAAACTCCTTTCGGCAGCGCCGGAAGGAGTTTTTTATTGCCTGCTGCCGGGGCTGCCGGGCGTAATTTTGTCTTTCCCGAAAAGCTGCCGGCCGGTAGCCGCTGGCCGCTATTAGCTAATCCTATGCATCTTCTTTTTTTCGATGACCCGGCCATCCGGCCGCATTTGCTGCCGCTCACCTTTACCCGGCCGGTGGCGGCGCTGCGTTGCGGCATTCTCACCATCGCCGAAAAGTGGCAGCACCGGCTGGGTACGGCAACGATGGGCTACCTCACCCAGCCGTATTTGCAGGCCAGGTTTCCGGCTGGCAACGTCGCCGGCCCCGCGCTGGTCGTGAATGGCGCCGTCTGTCCCGACGACCTGCTGGCCCGACAGGTGCTGGCACTCGCGCCCGGCCAGGGCCTCTACTTTGGTGATACGCTGGTGGCCGCCCACCTCGCCGATGCCAGCCAGGTGGCCGAGCTGGTACAAGATGGCCTGCGCGAGCAGCGTCCGGTAGCCGAAGAGGTAGTCATTATCGAGCGCCCCTGGCAGCTGTTTCTGCAAAACGGGGCAGAGATTCGCCGCGATTTTGCCTTGCTCACGGCCGGGCGCACCTCGCAGCCGCTGGGCGACGCCCATACGATTGTATATAATGAAAATAATATATTTATCGAGGAAGGTGTGAAAATCCGCGCGGCCATTCTGAACGCCGAGGACGGCCCCATCTACTTAGGTAAAAACTCGCAGGTGCACGAAGGCGCCATTCTCAAAGGCCCGCTGGCCTTGTGCGAGGGCAGCCACGTAAACGCCGGCGCCAAGCTGCGCGGCGACAATACTATCGGGCCATTCTCGAAAGTAGGTGGCGAAGTAGGCAATAGCATCTTGCTGGGCTACAGCAATAAAGGTCACGACGGCTACCTCGGCAACTCGGTTATCGGCGAGTGGTGCAACCTGGGGGCCGATACCAACACCAGCAACCTCAAAAACAACTACGCCCCGGTGAAGGTGTGGAGCCACGCCGCCAAGCGCTTCGTCGACACCGGCCAAACCTTCTGCGGCCTACTCATGGGCGACCACAGCAAGTGCGGCATCAATACTATGTTTAACACCGGCACGGTGGTAGGCGTGGGCGCCAATATTTTCGGCGCAGGCTTCCCGCGCCAGTTCATACCGAGCTTCAGCTGGGGCGGCGCGGCGGGCTTTGAAACGTTTAAGCTCAATAAGTTTGCCGAGGTGGCCGAACGCGTGATGGGCCGGCGCGGGCTAGCCTACGATGCGGTGGAGCAAGGGATTATCGCGGAGGTTTTCAAGCAGACGATGGAGGATAGAATCTGGGACAAGGTCAGAACCGCAGATTTATCGGATTCTTCGGATTAATCGGATTATGGTGACGGCTTTAGAAGAGTGCTTTTGGCTTTATGCTTCTTGATAGTCGGTATAGTAAGCTGACGGAAACTAGTATCGGCTGCGCGATGGAGGCACCGCAGGTTAGGAACCGGCTTTCAGGAAGTGATGAAGCTATTTGGGAAGTCGGGGCCGAAGTGAGCTGCCCGCCGGGGATACCGCCCAATTCGACTTCCTAAACCGCTTCGATTCATCAAAAGCGAGCAACGAAACAAGGTGTGAAAAATGAATCGGCCTCAAAATCCGCATAATCCGAAGAATCCGATAAATCCGCGGTTCAGATGAAATTCGCCGACATCCCCAACCAGCTAGCCCTCAAGGAAGTGCTGCGCCAGTCGGTACAGCGCGGGCACGTGGCGCACGCCCAGCTGTTTCGCGGGCCGAGGGCTCGGCGGCGCTGGCCTTAGCGCTGGCCTACGCGCAGTACCTCAACTGCGAGGGCCGTGCCGATGCTGCCGAAGATAGCTGCGGCCACTGCCCGGCGTGCCTGAAAATCAGTAAGCTGGCGCATCCCGACCTCAACTTTATTCTGCCCACCACTACGACCAAGGCGGTGCCCAAGGGCGCCACCAGCGGCCGGTTTATGGCCGAGTGGCGCACCTTTCTGGCCGAAAGCTCCTACCAGGGCTTCAACGACTGGATGCAGCACATCGGGGCCGAAAACAAGCAGGGCAGCATCTCGAAGGAAGAAGCGGGACAGCTGCTCAAGCTCGTCAGCCTCAAGGCATTTGAGGCCCGGTTTAAGCTCGTCATCATCTGGTTGCCCGAGCTCATGCACCCGGCCGCCGCCAATGCCGTGCTCAAGCTGCTGGAGGAGCCGCCGCCGGCTACGGTGTTTTTGCTCGTCAGCAATGAGCCCGAGCGGCTGCTGCCTACCATCATCAGCCGGGTGCAGCCGGTGGTGGTGCGGCCGTTTTCTGAAGACGATATAACGCGCTACCTGACTGCCCATTACCAAGTGCCCGAGGTAAAAGCCCGGCAGGTAGCGCAATTGGCCGAGGGCAACCTGGGCGCGGCCATCGCCAGCCGCGAGCACAGCGCCGACCATAACTACGCCGAATTCTTCATCAACTGGATGCGTAAATGCTACAGCCTGAAAATGACGGAGGTAATAGCCCTGGCCGATGAGTTCCAGAAGATGGGCCGCGAAAACCAGAAGGAGCAGCTCAGCTTCTCGCTGGGGCTGTTGCGCAAGGTGCTGCTCTACGGCATCGACCCCCAGATGGTGCCGCACCTGCCCACCGGCGAGCAGCAGTTCGTGCAGGGTTTCAGCAAGTTTGTGACGGCTCGCAACGCCGACCAGCTTAGCGAGGAGCTAAACACTGCGCACTACCACATCGAGCGCAATGCTAACCCGCGCATGGTGTTTGTCGATGCCTCGCTGCGGATGGGTCAGCAATTGCGGCGAGGGTAGGCGCGTGCCGCCCCGCCCGCCCGCACAACCCAGTAACTGGTAGTCGGCTCGCTTGCCTCCTGTCCATCGCATTCGGCCGGGGGCGTGCTACGCGCCCCTACCTTTGCTTTATGCGTCATCGTTTGCTCCCGGTTTTACTCGCGGCCAGCTTTTGCTACCCGGCCCAGGCGCAGGTAGTGGGCCCGCCGGCCCCGAGCCGGTGCCGGCGGGTATCAACCAGGGCCGCTTTATTGGCGTAATGATAGGCACTGCCGTAGTATACACCCTGACTTCTTACCTATTAGGCAAAACCTGGTACACCAAGCGCGTGCCCTTTCATTCCTTCAACGACAACGGCGAGTGGCTGCAAATGGACAAGTTTGGCCACGCCACCACGGCCTATGCCATTAGCCGGGGCGAGTATGAGCTGTTTCGGTGGAGTGGCGTCAATGAGCGGGCATCGGCCCTGACCGGTGGCCTAGTGGCGCTGCTGTATCAAACTACTATTGAGCTGTTTGACGGCCGCTCGGAGGGCTGGGGATTTTCAAAAGGCGATATGGTGGCTAACCTCAGTGGGATTGGCTTATTTATGGGCCAGCAGTATGGCTTTGGCGAGCAGAAGGTGAGCCTGCGCTACGGCTGGCGGCAAAGCATCTACCCACCGTACCGGCCCAATCTACTCGGGAAAAGCATTGGTACGCAGATGCTGAAGGATTACAACGGCCAGCAGTACTGGCTGTCGCTCAATATTGCTTCGGTGCTGCCGGTGGGCCCGTCGTTTCCGCGCTGGCTCAATCTTGACCTCGGGTATAGCGGCAGCGGTATGACCGGCGGCCACGCCAACCCGCCGTATGTCGACGCCGACGGTAAGGAAGTGAAATTTACCCGCTACCGGCAGTTTTATGTGTCGCCCGATGTAAGTCTGGCCCATTTGCCGGGTATCAGCGGTAGCGGCGCGCAGGCGCTGGTCAGTGCCGGGCAGTTCTTTAAGATTCCGGCTCCCTCGCTCGAATACAACCACTTAAGCGGTTTGCGCCTGCACCCACTAGTATTACCCAAAGATTGATTTTTATTTTTCGCGCTGTTAAACAGCCCGCAAAAACGCTATGTCTGAACCTATTATTCGTCTGGCTACCCGCGCCTCCCGCCTGGCCCTCTGGCAAACCGAGCACGTCGCGGCTTTGCTCAAGCAGGCTGGTCTGAATACCGAGATTGTGCCCATGCAAACCACCGGCGACCAGGTGCTCGACCGGTCGCTGGCTAAAATCGGGTCGAAAGGCGTCTTTACCGAAGAGCTCGAAGAAAGCCTGCGGCGTGGCGATACGCACCTGGCCATCCATTCGGCCAAAGATGTGCAGAGTACGCTGCCGCCCGACCTGGAGCTGCTGGCTTTTCTGGAGCGTGAGCAAGTGAACGACGTGATTATCAGCTTTCAGGAAGATTTTGATATCAGCCGGTCCGGCATCTTGCTGGGCACCAGCAGCACCCGCCGCAAGGCGCTGCTGCGGCGCTTCTACCCCTGGCCAACACCGCCGAGGCGCGTGGTAATCTCCAGACGCGCATTCGCAAGCTCGAAGAAGGCCAGTACGATGCCTTGGTGCTGGCCTATGCCGGCGTGCACCGCATGGGCTACGACCATCTCATCCGGCACTACCTGCCTACCGATACGTTTGTGCCGCCCGTAGGCCAGGGCAGCATCGCAGTCGAAAGCTCCCGCTTTCTGGACGAAGCGCTTAAAAACCGTATCCGGCAGGCGCTCGACCACCCGGCTACCCACCGCTGCCTGCTGGCCGAGCGGGCCTTTTTGCGCACCATGGAAGGCGGCTGCAGCATTCCATCGTTTGCGCTGGCTACGCTCACGCCGGCCGGCGACGTGCGCCTGCACGGCGGCCTCATCAGCCTCAGTGGCGAGGAGTATATCGACGTAGTGCAAACGGCCCCGCCGCGCAGGCCGAAGGCCTGGGCATGGCCGTGGCCGACTACGTGCTGGCTCACGGTGGCACCGCCATCCTGGCCAGCATCCGCGAGCACCGGGGCGAGCAGTAGGGGTTGTTAAATAGATTTTTTCATATATTTTACAGCGTTTTTCATCCCTATGAAGCTACTCACTGTTGGCCCAGAGCTATTGTGTTGGGGCTCCTGCTGCTGGAGCTGCCGGTGCTGGCTGCCAAGCGGCCCCGGCTCAGCAAGAAGGATGAAGTGGTAACCATCACCACCAGCCTGGGCGATATCCGTCTTATCTTATTCAATGATACGCCTTTGCACCGGGCTAATTTTCTGAAAAAAGCCAGCGATGGCTTTTATAACGGCACCACCTTTCACCGCGTCATTCCCAATTTTATGGTGCAGGGCGGCGACCCCAACTCGAAAGATGCCGACCCCACCAATGATGGCCTGGGGCCGCCCAACGAGCCGACTATTCCGGCTGAGCTGGCTGCCGGCCACAAGCACGACTATGGTGCCGTAGCCGCCGCCCGCCAGGGCGACTTTGCCAACCCGCAGCGCGCTAGCAGCTCAAGTCAGTTTTACTTGGTCGAAAAGCATGAAGGCACCCATTTTCTTGATGGCCAATACACGGTATTTGGCCAGGTCATCAAAGGTCAGGAAGTAATTGATAAAATCGCGGCCCTGCCCAAAGATGCCCGCGACCGCCCGCTTACCGACCTGAAGATGACGATGAAGGTAGAAAAGCTGAAGAAAAAGAAAATTACGGAGCTGTACGGGTACAGCTATTAGCTTTTTTGAACTGCGCCTCTTGGGGTAAGCGTGGCGCAACGGCTATTTGAACACCCACCTGCATACTATCCTTTGCCTACCCGCTCATGAAGCTGCTACTCACTGGCTCTAATGGCTTGCTCGGCCAGAAGCTCGTGGCGCTCCTTCACCAGGAGCCAACCATAGAGCTGCTGGCTACCGCGCGCGGTGCCAACCGCCTGGCCGCGCATTACCCGGCCTTGCGCTTTCGCACGCTCGATGTGATTGATGCTGCTCAGGTGAAGCAGGTTATGACGGAGGAGCGTCCCACGCACGTTATTCATACTGCCGCCATGACGCAGGTCGATGACTGTGAGCTAAACCAGCAAGCCTGCTGGACGCAGAATGTGACGGCCGTGGTCCACCTGGCTGCTATCTGCGCCAAGCTTAATATTCACTTCACTCACCTCAGCACCGACTTTATATTCAACGGCCAGCAAAGCATGCTGGACGAGAGTGCCGTGCCCGGGCCGCTCAGCCACTATGGAGCGAGTAAGCTGGCTGCCGAGCAGTTGGTGCAGGCTACGGCCGGGCTGCGCTGGGCCATTGCGCGCACCGTGCTGGTATATGGTACCCTCACGGCTGGTAGCCGCAGCAATATTGTGCTCTGGGTACGCGACTCTTTGCGTAAAGGCCAGGCTATTAAGGTTGTAAGCGACCAGTGGCGCACGCCTACGCTAGCCGAGGACCTCGCTCAGGGTTGCTGGCTGCTGGCCCGGCAATCGGCACAAGGTATCTACCATTTAAGTGGCTACGAGCTGCTGACGCCGTTTGAAATGGCCACGCAAATAGCCGATTTCTATAAGCTTGATAAGAATTTGCTGGAAAAGGTGGACGCCAGTACTTTTACGCAGCCCGGCCGGCGGCCGGCCCGTACGGGCTTCCGCATCGATAAGGCAGTGCGTGAGCTGGGCTACCACCCTCACTCTTTTGCTGAAGGATTGGCTCTGGTAGCCCGCCAGCTGGACCGTGCAGCGGAATAAGCTGGGCTGACTGCTAAACCCCAACGTCAGGCAAATAAAAAGCCCGCCAGCATTGCCGACGGGCTTTTCAGCTATAAGCCTTCCGCTTCTAAAATAAGTGGATTTGAATAAAAGGACCTGGATAGTGGACTAACTCGAGCTTCCCGTACCAGCGAGGGTCATTGGGCAGCTCATACAAAGCAGATGCTAAAAAAATGAGATGATGGCTTGACGGTTAGGTGATTAGGCCTAAAGGTGCTCCGGCCACTCCCCGATAAGTAAGCCTCCAATGAGCATAGCAGTGTGTTGGCGTAGGGCTGCCTCGCCCAAAACGCGGGGCACAAGCCGACCATCCAGCGTCGTGAAATCGCGGCCGGCGGCCAGGGCAGAGTAAGTAGCAGGTGATGAGCCGGTATAAGCAGAATCTTGCCGCGATGAAGAAGGAGATTTCATGTAATGACCACTGAATAAGTCCACTATAAAAGACGTAGCGTAGCTTTGGGAAGTAAATAGGGTACAAGATTAAGGGCGGCTTACTGCTCTCGAAAGGACATAGTCGTAAATTTTGTGACATATAAAATCAGTGTTTTTTAGTAAAAAAATACATTAAAAATATAAAAAAATTACATTTTTAATGTATTTTTCTGTAATTGCCCCTGCTGATTGTCGTATTGGCCCTGCGTATGCAATTACTCGCTTGCTGAAAACACTCGCTTTTGTGACAATTGAGACCCACCCGATGAGTCGATTAGCCAGCCAGCCGAGGGTAGAATCGGGGGTTATTTGCTGGCCGCTACCTTTTGTAGGGCCAGCAAAGTGGCCAGCAGGGCAACGCCAGGCGCCAGCGCTACCCACCAGGCGCTGGGGTCTTGGCGCACGGTAGCCAGCAGGGTGCCCCAGCCAACTGCATTGGAGGCCTGCCCAATACCCAGAAAAGCTAAGGCAGTTTCCAGCCTTATCAGGCCAGCCAGGCTCAGGGGAGCCAGGGTGCGCAGGGGCTGGCAGGCTGCCGGAAGGGCGTGGTGCCACCAGATGCGGCCCGGTCCCAGCCCGCTGGCCCAGGCCGCTTCGATAAAGGGCTGCACGCGCACGCGCAGCATTTCGGCCCGCACCACGCGAGCGGGCTCGGGCCACGCAATAAGCACCAGCAGCGCAAGCAGCTGTACCGGCCTGAGGGGCGGCCCGGCCGCCAGGGCTATAAGCAGCACCAGTCGGGGCAAGGCTCCCAGCATAGTAGCTATTCCTAGCAGCAGGCTGTCGAGCGGCAGGGCAAAGGTGAGCGGCCTGATTTGCAACGCCTGCTGCCGGCGGAATATGATAGTCTCATATAGGCCACTGATAGACAGTATAGAAACGGTAAAATACCCGCAGCCGGGCAGTTGCAGCAGCCACCAGGCCAGCGCCGCCGGCAGCCCAAGCGCACCCAGTGGCAGGCGCAGGCGGGTATTGCCCCAGAAGCCGGCTGCCCCCCCGCTACCGCGCCGAAGGCAGTAGCCAGCGCTACGGCCGGCAGACTGAGTTTCACGAGCCGCTGGGCCCCGCTACCAGGCCCGCGAGCACATCGCGCCCCAGCACATCGGTGCCGAAGTAGTGAAGCGGGCTGGGAGGTGCTGCCATGTGCAGCAGGTCGGGAGCCGTGCTGAGATAGGGCAGGCGCAGCCAGGAGCTAAGCAGCCCGGTAGCAGCTACTATTCCCAGCCAGCACAGGGCGAGCCAATAGCCAGGGCGCTTCAGTAAACCAGCGGGCGTCATGCAGTGGGCCGGAGGCGTGGGTCTATGGTAAAATAGAGAATATCTGCTAGTATTAGCCCAAGCAGGCGGGCTGCTGCCGTAAGCAGCACGCCTGCCACTACCACCGGATAGTCGTGGGCGGCCGCTGCTTCTGCCAGCAGGCGGCCGCTGCCCGGCAGGGAAAACACGACCTCGACTACTACCGTGCCGGCTACCAGGGCTGGCAGCAGGTCGGTGAGCGTGGTGAGCAGTGGCAGCACGGCATTGGGCAGGGCATGACGCCGTAATACCTGCCCGACACCCAGGCCCTTGGCGCGGGCCGTCGTAGCGTAGGCCATCCGCGCCTCGTGGCGCAGCGCGGCTTCCAGCGGTAGCGTCAGGCTGGGCACTACGGCCAGTATCAGGCTCAGCAGCGGGAGTGCTGAGCGGGCTGCCCAATAGCCTATGAGCTGCCCGGCACTACCCGCAGTCGTATCCGAAATGCGACCGGTAGCCGGAAACAAGTCCAGCACATCCGGGTTGGCCAGCAGCAGTAGCAGCGCCAGCGCCAGCAGAAACAGCGGCATCACCTGTAAGCCAGCCAGCCCAGCCCGGATGAGGGCGCGCACCTTTCCTCCCGAAGCGCGGGCCAGATAGAGCGCCAGCCCTAGCGCCAGGGCGGTGGCCAGGGTAGCTGCGCCGGCCGCCAGTGGCAGACTATACCCCAGGGCCTGGCGTAACAGGCTGGCTACGGGCTGCCCATCGCGGTACGACTGGCCCAGGTTGCCGTGCAGCAGCAGCATTACCCACTGGTGGTATTGGTTATGGGCCCCGTGCCAGTGCCAGCCGCCGGGCCTCGCAGCCGAGCGGGTAATATAAAAAGCCGGCTCGTCGAGCCCGAGGCGGTGGCGCAGCTGCCGGGCGGCTGCCGGAGCTGCCGCGGCGCTCATGGCTGCGGCCGGGCGGCTTAAGTTACCAGCCTCTTCCAGGGTCGCCAGCTCGGGGCCGGTTGGCAGCTGGCGGCTTAGTACAAACACTAAAGAAGCAATGCCCCAGGCAGCCAGCGCAGCGCGTCCGAGGCGGGTGAGCAGCCACCAGCCCATCGTTAGTTAGTGGGTGCCCGCAGGCTGTCGGTGGTGGCCCAGGCCAGCGCGGCAGGCACATAGCCCGGCTTAAGCCCCGACGTGGCTACTGGCAGCAGGCGACGGCTGGTAACCAGGCGGATAGGCAAGAAAAACAACGGTACCAGCGGCATCTCTTCCCGAACTACGGCTTGCAGCTTGCGGAGCATCAGGCGTTTGCGCCGCTCATTCCCTTCGACAGCAATACCCGCGAGCAGCCCGTCGGTAGCGGGGGTGCCGAAACCGGTAAAATTGCCGTTGCCGATAGCATTGGTATGCAGAACGGGCATAAAGTTGAAGCCAAGCGGACTGCCCTTACCAGGCGGATATACATATCAAAATCGCCGGTGCGCAACGCGCTCACAAGTACTGAGGTTTCGGTAGGAACCAGCACGATAGGAATGCCGAGCTGCGCGGCCGCCGCCTGAAACTGCAAAGCGGCCGTCGCAAACGTCGTTTCGTCGGTGCGATAGCGTAGCCGCAAGGTGAGCGGACTGGCTAAAGACGGGTGCCGCCAGGTGCCATCGGGCTGCCGCCGCCAGCCCGCCTGCTGCAGCAGTGCCACGGCCCGGGCGGGGCATAGGTCAGGGGCGGCAGGCTGTCGTTATAGTAAGGGCTGGTGGGTGGCAGCAAGCCTACCGTAGTAAGGCCTTGCCCCAGCTGGGTGGCCTTGAGCAGCGCAACAGGGTCAAACAACCGGCTGAGGGCCTGGCGAGTGCGCTTATCGGACAGGGGAGCGCGCCGCGTGTTAAACCCAGCCGTTACCATATCGTAGGATGGGCTGCTGTAAAAAAATAATTCGCGCTGGGCCGCTGCGGAAGCCTGTAAGCGCTGAAAAAAGCGGGCCGGTACCGGCGAATATACTTCCAGCTCGTGGCGACGTAGCGCCAGCGTAGCGACGGCATCATCGGGAATAACAACAAAATCCAGCTGTTGGGGGCGAGCCTGAAGTACCGGCGAGGCCGGGCGTAGTGCATCGGCCCACCAGTGGGCCTTGCGTTGCAGCAACAGGTGCCGCCCGGTTTCCCACGCCGCCAGCTTATACGCTCCGCAGCCAGGCAGCCGCTCGGGATGGCGAGCCAGGTCGGCTTGCTGATACCGTTGTACGAGGGCGGCCACCGCCGGCGCCGGAGGGCGCGACTCGGGCCAGTCTTGCAGCGCGGCCAGTGAAATGGCTCGTAAGGTATGCGCCGGATCAAGTACTGCTTCGGGCAAGATAGGGTAGTCGCCGGAAGTAGTGGCCAGCTCGGTAGCCTGGCCGCGACACACTACCGTAAAGTGGCGCGCATCGGCAGGGTCAAGCTGAATTTTTCGAATAAAGCTGAATTGCGAGCGGGCTCCCTCGTTGGGCAGCCCTGGGCATTGCATTAATTTAAGCGTAAAGTCAACATCGGTAGCTAGCACGGGTTGCCCGTTGTCCCAGGTAGCGGCCGGCCGCAAATAATAATCCAAGGAGGTAAGCGAATCTCCAACAAGCGTTATCTGCGGCAGCGACTGGGCCAGGGCTGGCGCGTATCTATTGTATTTATAATCTATTTGCAGCAGGCTCGCATGCAACAGAGTGGCAACATCGATGGCGTTCTGATTGGGAAGCGCCATAGGGTCCAGCGTTTCCGCGTCGTAGGCCCAGCGAATGCGAATCGGAGTAGAAGCGGACTCTTGCCGGGTAGTAGGTGACGAGCAAGCCCAGGTCAGAAATAGCAGAAATCCACCAAGCCAGAAGTATTTCATTTTGCAATGGCATTACAAATGCCATTGGCAAGTTAGCAGGCTAGACCTTAAATTAACTTCTACTGCTACCAGACAACGCTGCTGCCTTAGTTGCCGCCGACGCTAGTTGTAGTCTGAGTAGGAGCTACGATGTCGCTACCGCCCCAGCCGCTGCTGCCAATGTTGTTGGTGGCGGGCGGGCTAGACAAGGTAGCGAGTTGCAACAGGGCGAAAGTAATGAGCTCCAACATGGCTAGGAAAGATTTGCGGTGAATTGTTGATACAAAGCTCCTTTCCTTGGCAGGCACTTAAAAGGACATTAGCCTTTCTGCTGTGACAATGATTATTCTTATAATTTATTGAATTTTATTTATAGGTACCGCTTCTTTTATGGGTTAGCTGGTTTGGGGGCGGAGAATTTATGGAATCGGTGCTTGCGAAAAAAAACGAAGTTGTGACATCTTATCGTGTAAATTGCGCATGCTATTCCAAGATACAAAGCTTGAAAAAAGACGCGGTATTTAAAAGGACAGTTTGCTGAGTTTTTTAAACCCCTTTTAGCCGGGCAGGCAGGAGGCAAAAGTGCTTTTAATTAATTTGGAATAAGTTTTTCGATGAAAGAGATTGCGAATTTGGCGCGAATTGTGACATTGCGCCGGTCAAATCAGCGGCCTCTACTTGACCTGGATGCCTCCCGCATGGGTAAAGAAGAGCGGCTGATGCAGGAAGTAATAGCCAATCCGGAAATGACCACCATACAGCTAACCAAATCGCTTTATGGGGCAAACTCGATTAATAATCAGGCTGCTATGCGCCAGCTGCGGGCGCGGGTGCAGGACAAGCTACTCAATCACCTATACTTTCTGGACCATTCCGACCCGCGCTTTGTGGTATCGCGCCGCTACGAGGTAGAATGCCTGGACTTGTTACACAAGGTAACGATTTTATGTTTAGAAGGAGAGTATAGCCTGAGTGAGCGGCTGTTACGTCGTTGCATGCGAATGGCCCTGCAAGGCGAGTTTATGGGCTATGCCGAGCAGGCCGGCCAGCGGCTCCTGACTATATATGCCGAGCAAAACCTTCCCTATAAGTACGATGCCCTAAGTAAAACCCTGGCCAAGCTGCGGGAAGTCATTCGCTACGAGCAGGAAGCAGAGGAGCTTTCGTTGTCTGTTCGGCTGGGCATGGCGCGGGCCGTAGCCAAGCGACGGGCAATTTTGCTGAAGATGCCGGCATACCTGGCCAGGGCCGAAGAGCTGCACAAGCAGGGCAAAACCTTTATTACGTTTTTGGCGCTGTATCGGATACGTATAGGCAACGCAGAGCTGACCGGGCGCTACGAGGACATTGTGCAGTATACCACAATGGCTACCCGGCTCCTGCAGCAGGGTAAGCTCAATGCCCGGCGCTTCGACCAGCGCTTCAATCAGTTTATGATGGTGTATGCCTACCTGCGCACCCGGCAGGCGGCGGCTGGCCTGAAGCTGGCGGAGGCCTTTGCCCAGGAGATGCACCCTACTTCCAGCAACTGGTTTTATTTCTACGAGCATTATCTGCTGCTGGCCCTGCATGCGGGCGAGTATGAGCAGGCGCTGCAACTGCTGCATCTGGCGCACAAAAATCCTTCTTTTACCAAGCTGCGGCCCGCGGCTTTGCAGCGCTGGGAGTTGCTGGAGGCTTACACCGAGTTTATCCAGCCACTTGAAAAGCTGCCGGTGCGTCGCCGCAACCAGCTGGCCGTGTTTGCGGCCCTGACCGTGCCCGAGTACAGCCGCGATAAGCGCGGCCACAACGTGGCCATTCTGGTATTTCAGCTGCTACACTTCCTGCGGCAGCGCCTCCTGGAGCCAGTGCTCTCACGGCTTGAGCGCCTGCGCAAGTACCAGCAGCGGCACCTGCGTGATGCGGCTACGCTGCGGAGCCGCACCTTTCTGCGGCTGCTGCTGCTGCTGCCCGAAGCCGACTTCGACCCCGAAGTGCTGGGGCAGCGCAGTAAGCCCTTGCTGGCAGCTCTGAAAAAAGCCCCCTGGTAGGCGAGGCCGATGCCGAAATCGAGATTGTTCCGTACGAGGATTTGTGGCAGCTGGTATTGGGCATTCTGAGCCAGGGCACCCCGCAGTAGCCTTTGCGCTGCTGCCTAAGGCTCCACGATAACTTCCTGGCTGACGCAGTTGCTGGCGGCGCAGGCTCCGGGGCCGTAGCCGCGCAGGCTCATGCGCACCGGAAAGCGCCCGGGCTTGCGGAAGCTGTGCTCGACGCGCCGCCCCTGCTGGGTAAAGCCATCGCGAAAATCCCAGATGACTACTACCGATTGGCAGTCGGGCAATACCGAGTCCAGCGCATCGAATGCTACCGGCTGCCCGGCTCGTACCCGAAGCGTGGGGCCCACGCTAAAATTGAGTACCGGCTTACGCAGCAAGTCCACGTCGAAGGTTTTTTCGGCGCGGCGTACTTCGCCGGTGGCCGGCACCACTACATCGAGCACCACCCGGTAGCGGGCCCGAGTGGCATAGCAGTGCGTGATGGTCAGGCCCGTGAGTGTAGTACCATCGCCCATGTTCCATCGGTACTCAAGGGGCCGGCGCCGGGGTCTACCGAGCGGCTGGCGTCGAAATCGACGCATAGCTCGACGGGCTGCAGCGGGCCGCAGCTGGCCGCCTGGGTGGCAGTGGAGTCGGCACCGGTAGCCTGAGCGGCCACCACAGCTGGCGTACCCGCCAGCGCCACTGCTGCCAGGGTACCCCGCAGCCAAACAAAAACAGGCGAAAAGGAAGCAGTAAAAGGCACTGAAAAGTGGGAGTTAGCGTGAAAAATAGCGCCGGCGGGCTGCGCAGCCCTACAGCTTGTTGAGGCGTTGAAGCAGGCCGCGCATGTACGTTTGGCCCACCGGAATATATTTCTCTTTAATCAGCAGGGAGTTGTCTTCCAGCGCCTGCACATAGTCGATATTGATGATGAAGGAGCGATGCACCCGCACAAAGTGCTGGGGCGGAAACTTCTCTTCAATGGCCCGCATGGTACTATAGACAATAAGCTTGCTACGGGTAGTAACCAGGTGCACGTAGTCACCTAGGGCTTCAACATAGTAAATGTCGGCGAAATCGACCCGAACGAGCTTATTATCAACCTTTACAAAAGTGAATTCGGGGTTGGAGCCTATGGGCTGCGCCTGCGTATCGGGGTCGGCCGCTGTTCGCTGGGCAGTAATGGTTTCGAGTACCTTTTGGGCTGCCTGCAGAAAGCGCGGATAGCTCAACGGCTTAAGCAGATAATCGGCTACGGCAAATTCGAAGGCCTGCACGGCATACGACTGGCTACTGGTAATGAGTACCACCTGCGGGGCCTCCGGCAGCGAGCGGAGTAGGTCGAGGCCCGACATCAGAGGCATCTCAATGTCCAGAAATAATACGTCGAAAGCCTGCGTACGAAGAATCTCGGCGGCTTCAATGGCACTGCTGCACGCTCCGGACGCTTCTAAGAAAGGCGTATTGGCAATGCAGTTCTGCACTATCTGGACTGACAAAGGGTCATCGTCAACAATGAGACAACGCAGCGGAGCCGGGGTGAGGCCATCAACTTCGGGAGAAGAAAAGGACATAGGGCAGCGGGAAAGCAGGTAGATAGGTCGGGCAAAAGTAGGGACTGGCTCCGGGGTCCGGGCGATAATGAGCGTAAAGAGCTCTGGTTTACTTTATTATTTGGCTGTCATTCCGCAAATTAGGCTCTTTGCTGAAGCTGGGGGTATAATTGGCCGAGCTGCTGCCGCACAGTTTGCAGCAAGGGCTCGCAGAAAGGATAGCCGGGAGTCCGGGCGCTGCGCTCCAGCTCATCGAGCTGCGCGTGCAGGCCGGGCACGCCAAAGTAAGCCACCTGGCCTTTAAGCTTGTGCGCCAGGGTGGCCACGGCGGTGGGGTCGTGGGGCAGGCAGCAGCCAGTAGCTGCTCAAGGGCCGGTGCCTCGGTCAAGAAAGTATTCACAATCTGACTGATAAAGCTGGCATTACCGCCTGCCAGCTCCTCCAGCTGCTGCCAGTTGGGGTGCAGGGCAGGGGGCGCGCTGGGCGGCAGAGTGGCCGCTGGCGCTGCCTCGGGCGAAGAAACTCCGGCCAGCCGCCCCGTAAAATGTGCCAGCCGGGCGTAGAGCACGGCCGGCTCAAAAGGCTTGGCCAGCAGGTCGTTCATGCCGGCCGCCAATGCCAGGCTACGGTCTTCGGGCAGTACCGAGGCCGTGAGGCCAATAATGGGCAGCCTGGTGGCGTCGGGGCAATGCTGACGCAGGGCCCGGGCGGCGGCGTAGCCATCGAGCTCCGGCATCTGAATATCCATAAACACGGCGTCGAAGGGCTCGGTAGCCGTTAGCACGCGCTCCACGGCCAGGCGGCCATTTTCGGCGATAACTACCTGTACATTCCAGTTTTCCAGTGTTTTGCGTGCTACCAGCTGGTTGAGCTGGTTGTCTTCGGCCACTAGCACGCGCAGCGCGGGCTCGAAGGCGGGCAGCGGCCCTGCTACCGCGCCCGGCCGGGTTTGGGCGGGGTCAGCGATGGGGTAAGTCAACTCAAAATAAAACACTGAGCCGCTTCCTTCCTGGCTACGCACGCCCAACTCGCCGCCGTGCAGCTGTACCAGGTTGCGGGCAATGCTGAGCCCCAGGCCCGTGCCGCCAAACTCGCGGGTAGTGCTGGCATTCGCCTGCGAAAAATCATCAAAAATGGCCGTCAGCTTATTGGCTGCAATGCCGATGCCAGTGTCTTCCACTTCAAACCTTAGGGCTGCGTGGGCCAGGTCGGGGGCCGGGCCGGGCGCCAGTGTTACCCGTACGGTCACGCCCCGCGCCGGGTAAATTTCAACGCGTTGCTCACCAGGTTGACGAGTACCTGCTGCAAGCGCACGGGGTCGCCAACCACGGCAGCAGGTATATCTTCTGAAACGAATGTATTAAAATCCAGCCCCTTGCTGTCGGCCGCGTAGCGAAAGAGCGTGCTAAGTCCGCGTACCGCCTCGGGGAGCCGGAACGCTATCTGCTCCAGCGTAAGCTTACCGGCCTCCATCTTCGACGAATCGAGGATGTCGTTGAGAATAACCAGCAGATTCTGCGACGACGAGTGAATGGCCGTCAGGTATTCGCCTTGCTCAGGATTGAGCGACGTTTGCTGCAATAAGTTGGTGAGGCCGATGACTGCGTTCATCGGGGTGCGGATTTCGTGGCTCATGTTGGCCAGAAACTGCGCCTTGGCCCGGCGCGATGCTTCAGCCGCGTCACGGGCTACGAGTAGCTCGCCATTTATGTGCTCGATATCGTGGTTCTTCTGGCGTAGCTCACTGGTGCGGTGCTGCACGGTTTTTTCGAGCTGAAGCTTCTGGCGACGCAGCACGCCTTCGCGGGTGCGTACCACGGCAATGAGCACTGCCAGCAGAGCCAACGCGCCCAAAGCCAGTGTGGTAGCCCGCTGCCACCAGGGGGTGGCAACAGTGAACACGCTGCGGGCGGCCGGGCTCCAGGAGCTGCCGGGTATGGCCCGGCGCACCTGCGCCTGCAATTCGTAGCGGCCGGGGCCGAGCCCGACAAACTGGGCCTCGCCGGCCCCGCTCGTGCGGCTCCATTCGTCGGACAGGCCGCGCAGGCGGTAGCGATAGCGGAGTGCCGCCGCGCCACCGGGGGCCAAACTGAGCCCCTGAAACACGAAGCTGACGCGGTGCTGCCCCGCCGCCAGCTGGCCAAGTGTGGTTGGCGCGTGTGCTTCGCCATCTACCTCGGCCCCGGTTAGTACTACCGGTGGCGTGGAGAGGCGACCCGGCGTTGAGCCTGCCAGCTGGTCGAGGTCGAGGCGCAGGATGCCGGCCTGGGTAGCGAGCCAGGCCACCGGGGCCGGGCCGGCGGTGAGCGCAGTGCTCGGCAGCATAGCCCGAACGAGCTCATTATCGGCTGCGGCCAGCGTAATGGCGGCCGTATGCCCAGGGCCGAGCAGGCTCAGGCCCTGCGGGTGCACCAGCAGCAGCGAGCCCGCCAGCGGTGCCGGCAGCGGCAGCAGAGCCGTGAGGTAATCGCTGGGTAGGGCTTTGGTGGCGGCCGTTAGCTGTTGCCACGAGCCACTGGTGGGTTTAAAGAACAGCCCCTGGCCTTCGGTGCCGACCCAGACAGTCCCGTTGGCGTCTTCGGCCAGAGCACTGGCATCCAGGCCCACACTGTTCAGCTTATGATACAAAAAGTGTCGTTGTGCCGGTTCCCACACAGCCAGGCCGGTATTGTGCGTGGCCACCCATACGCGGCCGGTATGGTCGGCCAACAGCGCGTAAATGCTGTTGTGCAGCAAGCCATTGGCTGTGGTAAAATGCTGAGCTGCCGAAGTTGCGTTGGGGCTTGAAATAGTGGGCAAATTATATACTCCGTCGGCGGCCGTGCCCACCCACAGCCCCGTACCGGGAGTGTAAGCCAGCGCCGTTATGGCCGAGCCCAGACCTTGGGAAAGGCCGCGCACCGGCTGCCACGGCCGGCCGGGCGCCGCCTCGACATAAACCCCCGCCGTAGCAGTACCTACCCAAAAGCCCCCCCCAAGGCGGCGGGGCGCGCCAGCAGCACGGTAGCCGCTTCGCCAGTAGGGGGGCGCGCCGGAGCCAGCGGATGAGTAGCTTTACCTAAAGCGGGTAGCTGATAGTACAAAGTGCCATTGCTGGTGCCCCATACCTGCTGTTGCCGGTCTGCATCAGGCAGGCTGCTGAGCAGCAGGTCGTGGCCCGGTGCGCCGGCTGGCTTAGGCCATAGGCTCAAAAAGCGGTCGGCGTGCTGCCATAGGCCTTGGCCGGCGGTGCCCAGCCAGGCATTGCCTTCACGGTCTTCGAGCAGGCAGGTGGGTACCACATCGGCAGGAAGGGGCAGGTGGAAGCGGCGTCGATACGCCCCAGGCGGGCAGTATCGGGAGCAGGCGACCCCACGCGGCCCGCCGGGCCGCCCCGCGTGGTGGTAGGCGCAGCGCGAAAAGCGTCGCCCGCCAGCCGCACCGACCGGCTGCCCTCGTGGTGCAGCACCCAGAGGGCGCCACTGGCCGGGTCTTCCCAAAGGCCCGTTACGAAGTTCTCGGCCAGGCCATCGCGGGTGGTGAGCGTAACAAAGCGGCTGCCATCGTAGCGCACCAGGCCCTCTGCGGTGCCCAGCCAGAGGTAGCCTTGCCGGTCTTGCAGCAGGCAGTAGATAAATGGCTGGCTCAAGCCTTCTGCGGGACCAAAATGCCGCACGAATGCCCGCGGTGCCGGGGCCGCATAGCTCAGTCCTGGCAGCAGGCCCGCCAGCAGTAAGGCGAAACATATTATTTTTCTTATATAATATAAAATCAATGTGAAGTCTGAAAAATAAGAAGTGCTACAAAAGACAGGTCGGTTATTCTCCGCAAGTTACCAGCCCCTGCCAGCTTTCGGGCGGGCTTCTGGCCGGCTAGGGGAAGTTACTCGGTCAGCACGGTGATTTTGCCCGCCGACGTGCGGCCGGGGCCAAAAGCAAAGGGCCGGGCTACTGCCCGGCCCTTGCCAAAAGCGGTTGAGCCAGCCTGCTACTCAAACACGAGGCGCCGCGCGGCCGGGGTGCCGCCAGCCGGAGTGTACAGCAGGTTGTAAAGGCCCGGTGCTAGGCCAGGGCGCAGGGTGCGCTCGAGTACGGCTCCGCTTTGCTGCACCTGCTCCTGCCACACTACGCGGCCCAGGTCATCGACCAGGCGCAGGCCTACGCTGCCGGTAAAGGCGGGCAGGCGTACGGTAAGCGTACCGCCCTGGGGCGTGGGGTTGGGCCAGGCTTCGAGGCCTACGACGCTGGCCGCCGAAGTCAGGCTGAGTAGATTATTGCCAACCAGTACATTATCGAGGTAGAGGTACTGGCCGTAGCCGTTGCGCCCCACAAAGCGGATAACCACCGACTTACCAGCGTAGGGAGTCAGGTCGACGCGCTCCTGCCGCCAGTCGGCCCCCGAAGCGGGCAGGAAGATAGTCTGGTCTTTGGGCGACGTAGTAGGCAGTGTCCCCGCCGCGCCTTTGGCGTATGGCTTACCCAGAATGGCTCCGGAGCAGGCATCCGCAATCTGCACGCTCAGCGAGTCGAGCTGCTGGTTGCTCACTTTGCCGTAAGCCACATCGAAGAGCAGGGTAGGGCTGGCGCCAGTCAGGCTCAGGGCCGGCGAGTACACGGCATCGTGCTCACCCACATTCGAGTCGAACCAGAACGGCGCCCGCAGGGCGCGGGTCGGCTGGTTGTTGCGCCCGATAATATTGTCGGCCAGCGTCCAGGTCACGCCGTGGTCGGGGTTAACGATGGACCAGCCCGGCGGTAGCGTCTGGGTATTGGGCGTATTGTCGAACGTTTCGGCCAGCGGCAGGAGGCGGCCACCCACCGCCACCAGAATAGTGGTGGTAGTGCTGCCATACGCATTGCTCACGGTGAGCGTAGCCGTGTAGTTGCCCGCCGTGGCGTAGGCTACTGTGCCGGGGCTGGCAGCAGTCGAAGTGGCGGGCGTGCCGCCCGGAAAGCTCCAGCTATAGGTACCGGGACAGTAGGCGGCCGTGCTGCTGAACGTAACGCTGCCGCCGGCACAAATGCTGGCATTGGTGGTCGTGACGGTGGCCTGCGGGGCGCGGCCGTAGATAAACACATAGCCCGTGTCGGTGCGGGCTACCGTCCCGTTGGCATTGCTTACGCTCAGCACCACCGGGTAGTGGCCGGGCGTGTTGTAAACTACTGCTGGGTTGGGCAAGGTGGAAGCGGCCGGCGTGCCACCGGCAAAAGTCCAGGCGTAGGTAGTGGGCTTAAACAGCGAAGAGTCAGCATACTGCACCGTCAGGCCCGGGCAGCCGATAGTAGGCTGGCTGGAATGATAAAGCGCCACCGGCGCGGGGCTCAGGCCCGTAACGGCGATGTCGTCGAATACCCGCCCGGCCTGGGAAGTGGTGTTGCTGCCCGTGGCGGCGCCCGCTCCGTACTGCTGAAACTTCAGGCGCACATCATTGCCCAGCGTAACGCCCAGTGTAGTGGCCAGCTGCGTCAGGTTTACCGATTTGGTCTGGTAAGTGGTAGTTGCGTTGGTGCCGGTGAGGTCAAATACCCGGTACCAGGTAGTGCCGCCATCTACGCTCAGCGCCACGCCGTCGGAACTGCTGGAGCCGGTAAACTGCGTCGGCATTAGCTCGTCGGTTTCGGCAGCCAGCTTACGCTCTCTAAAAGTCAGCAGCGCATTGCTGGCCGTTACACCGTTGAAATACCATACTGCCTCATTCAGGGCGCGGTTGCTAATGCCGGGGTACGAATCGAGCAGCAAATGGTGAACGCCGGAGGCCGGGTTGAGGGTCGTGACTACCTGCACCCGGCCCGCCCGCGTGCTGTTCACAGTCCAGCTGGTAGGCAGTGCGCCTTTTTCCATGTCTTCTACCGCCGGCGGCGTAGTAGCCGCAACGGGCCCATAAATCGCCGTAAAGGCATCAACCAGGCCTGGCCCCGTGAGCGGGTCGGTGGTCGTGGCGCCAATCAGGCGGGCCGTTGTGGCCATCCGGGTGTACACCTGGGCCGGCGTTAGCGTGGGCTCCGACTGCCGCAGCAGCGCGGCCACGGCTGCCGCGTGCGGGGCTGCCGCCGAAGTGCCGAAAAAATTGGGGAAGCCATCGCCTTCGTAGTCGTTGGCACTGGTCCCAAACGAGGAGGTGTTGACGCCATCAATAGCCGCCAGGTTGGGCTTTTGGCGCACTTCGGGGGTAATAAGGGGTGTGCCGTCGGGCGCAAACAGGAAGGTTGGTGTTCCTTTCGACGTAAAGCTTTCGGGCGCGCGGGGGTTGTCGTAGCGCACAGCCGCTACCGATATGGCCGCCGCCGCCGCCGTGTGCCCGACAATGGTGCCGCTGTTGGTTTGCCATTCGGTGGGACCTACCACGGTGGGGAGAGGCCGTTCAGCTCGTTTACATATTTGATGCGCGTCGGATTGGCCGTGCCTGCCCGACGACGAATTACGAGGTCAAACGCCGTGGTATGAGTTTGGGTGGTGTCGTTATGAAAACCAATATATTCGGCCGGATATTCCAGCTGGATATTGTTGTCGGTCGAGCTGGCCACTACAACGCCTTTAGCCGAAATCAGGAAAACATCCAGGTCGGTTTTAACGCCGTTAGCGGTATAAAACGGGTCCGACCATTGCAGCGGCAGCTGCAGGTCGTTGCCGTTCATCACTACGAAGCGCTGGGTGGTATCGGGAGTGCTGGTAGTGGAGAAATTCAGCTTGCCTACTCCTTTGGCATCGTTGATGAAAACAGGGGCCGTATTCTCATAGCTGTTGTTGGCATTGTTGCCCGCCGACGAGAAGTAGCTGACGCTCCGCTGACTTACTACCTGCGTAATAGCCTGCGCGATAACGCCATCCTGAAAAAACGGCTCGTTGAAGTAGCCTACATCATCTACTATCACCTGGCAGTTGCCCAGGGCCGGGTCGGCCAGCCGGATAATCTGGTTGGCAAAGTCTCCTTCACTCACATTAGCCGTACTGAACGCCAGCGGCGAGCCGGGGCCAGGTCGTGCACAATCTGGCACATGGCGCGGCCTTCGTCGGTGGTGCCGTCGTCGAGCAGCACCTGCACGCCGGTGGCGGGCAGGTCGCCGGTGGCAATGTCAGTAGCGGCCCCGTTGAGCGAATTAAACGAGTCGCTGATAACTCCTACCCGCACGCCCTTGCCGTCGAGGTTGCGCGGCTGCAGCGCACGGGTGCGGGCTGCTTCCATCGTAACATCACCCTGGCTGGTAGTGGCCCCTACGCGCAGCAGGGGTCGGTAGCTGGGAATTACACCCAGCAGCCCCTGGGCCGAAAGCGCCGCGATGCCCTGGCTGCCGGGTGCCAGCTGGCTCACGGGCAGCAGGCCTTCCACAAAGTGCAGATTGGGAAAAGAGGCTAGCGTTACAAACCCCTTGCTGAGCAGGCTTGGCAGCAGCGCCGTTACATTCTGGGCCATGATGCGCACCAGTACCGAGGTGCCGCTCTTTCCAAAGCGCAGCTGCGGAAAGGTCTGGCTTGCCGCGCTGGCGGCCAGACTGCGATTGGCCAGTCCGACTTGATAGAGGCGCTGCAAATCGCCGCTCAGGCGCGAGCCAGCGTCGGTGCGCTGGGCGGTGATAGCCAGCGCCGCTACCTGCGGCTGCGTCGCTGCCTGACGCAGCGAGCCGGGCAGCGGGACGGGCTTCTGGGCTTGAGCAGAGTAGCTAAAGCCAGCGCAAACAGCCAGCGCGCAGATAACTGCCCGTGGCATCCGTGGAAGAAAGTTTGGAATCATTCAGGAAATAATAGATGAACTAATAATGAAAAAAAATCGAATTTACGGCTTCATAATGAGGCTACTAGCCGCCGTGAAGCAAGATAATAGCAAGCAGGCAATCGGGCTGTTGGGGCGGCAGCCGGGCTTGGCGCTTCCGAACCTTTTGCTAGCTACGGGGCTTGTACTGCATTAATGCGGCCAGGCCGTATTTTTGTAGTGGTGCAGGAAGCAGTTCTGCTTCTCTGCGCCTTCCTAGTAACTTTTCTGCTGTATAAAATGGCTGTTTACCCCGAATACATGGTCGCCCCATCCGCCAGGACCTGGTAGAGGCAGGCTTTGAGCAACTGATGTCGCCCCAGGAAGTCGATGCGGCGCTGGCCGAGAAAGAAGGCACCGTGCTGGTTGCCGTTAATTCGGTGTGTGGCTGTGCCGCCGCGAAGGCCCGCCCCGCCCTGAAGCTGGCCCTGGCCAGTGCCGATAAAAAGCCGGCTAAGCTGGTCACCGTTTTTGCCGGCATGGAAACCGATGCCGTGGCCAAAATGCGCGAGCACTTGCTGCCTTACCCGCCCTCGTCGCCCTGCATCGGCCTTTTCAAAGATGGTGAGCTGGTGCATATGATTGAGCGCTACCACATTGAAGGCTCTGACCTCATGCGCATTGTGAACAACCTGCAAGGCGCTTTTGAGGAGTATTGCTAGACCACGGCTTAGCGCGGATAATAGCGGATTTCACGGATTTTGTGGACGGCTTCAACGGTGTTGAGGCCGTCTTTTTTATACCCTGGGCTGGCGGGTAGGATTATGGAGCAGACGTCGTAACCTAAGGCTGGCTTCACCAAAATTTAGGAGTAGAGCTACTTCCAGCCGATAAGCTTTCAGGTAGTTTATCGTTTGTGCATAGTGTGCATCAGACAATACGCTCACGGCTTTTAATTCAACCAGTACCTGACCCTCAATTAGAAAATCGGCGCGCCGGGCACCGATAGCGGGGTCTTTATAAAAAACGGGTAACTGAATCTCCCCTTGCAAACTAACCCCTTCCTGCTTTAGCTCCACCGCTAGTCCGCGTTGATAAATCAACTCAGGAAAGCCGCTGCCAAGCTCACTATGTACCCGCATCGCACAGCCGATAACTCTTCTGGTAAGGTCGTGGAAACGGGTATCAAGTAGCATAAATACAAATAAAGCAAAATATAAAAAAAGACGGCCTCAACACCGTTGAAGCCGTCCACAAAATCCGTGAAATCCGCTATTATCCGCGCTAAGCCGTGGTCTAATTAGCCACTTCGCTCAGAAACTTGATGCGCATTAACCTTACCTCTTCCTCAGTAAAGTCATCGGGCCCGAGCTCAGTCATTGCCAGGGCAATATTGTCGGAGCTGGCCGACATAAAGTAGTCGAAAATCTCGTCCTGCTTATCCTCGTCTACCACATCCTGAATGTAATAGTCCAGGTTGAGGCGAGTGCCCGAGTAGCATATATGCTCAATTTCCTCTACCAGGTCGGCCATCGAAATGCCCTGGCTGCGGGCAATACCCGCCAAATCCATTTTCTTATCTATCTGCTGAATAATATATATTTTCAGCTTTGAGCGGTTGACGGTAGACTTAATAATGACATCGGCCGCCGTTTCGATGTCGTTGTCTTCCACATACTTCTTGACGGCCGCCACGAAGGGCGCGCCAAACTTCTGCGCTTTGCCCTGGCCTACGCCCGAAATATGGGTCAGCTCGTGCAGGCTTTGCGGGTAGGTAGTAGCCATTTCTTTCAGGCTGGGGTCCTGAAAGAGTACATAGGGCGGCAGGTTTTTCTGCTTGGCTACTTGCTTGCGCAGCTCCTTCAGCAGGGTAAACAGCGCCTCGTCGTGGCCGGCAGCCTGCTGCACCTTTTCCTCATCTTCTTCCTCCTGCTTCTCGGCCTCAAAATCGTGGTCTTTGGTCAGCGTGAACGGATGCGGATTTTCGATAAAATCAATGCCTTTTTCGGTGATGCGAACCAGGCCGATAGAGTCGATATCCTTCTCCAGCAGGCCGTTGAGCAGGCACTGGCGCAACACCGATTGCCAGTGCTGCATATCGCCGCTCAGCTCCTTGCCCTGGCCGTACACCGGCAGGCCGCTGTGGCCGTAGCTTTCGATGTGCGGGTTATTGAGCCCCAGCAACACCTGCGCCACGTGGTCCAGCCCAAAGCGCGCTTCGGTCTGGACCACGGCCCGCAACGCCAGGCCTACGTGCCGGGTGCCGTCAAACTTCTCTTTCGGATGGCGGCAGTTGTCGCAAAAGCCGCAGTCTTTGTCGAGGTGTTCGCCAAAATAATGCAGCAGCTGGCGGCGGCGGCACACGGCGCTCTCCGAGTAGTTCGTCATTTCCAGCAGCAGCTGCCGGGCATTGTCGCGCTCGGTTACGGGCTTGTCCTTGCTGAATTTTTCGAGCTTCAGAATATCATCGTAGCTGTAAAACATCAGGCAGTTGCCTTCCAGGCCATCGCGGCCGCCGCGGCCGGTTTCCTGGTAGTAGCCCTCAATGCTTTTCGGCGCGTCGTAGTGAATAACAAAGCGCACGTCGGGCTTATCGATGCCCATGCCGAAGGCAATAGTTGCCACAATCACGTCGCAGTCCTCATTCAGAAACGCGTCCTGATTGTTCATGCGCGTGTGCGGGTCGAGCCCGGCGTGGTAGGGCAGGGCCCGCACGTCGTTGACGCGCAGCAGCTCGGCCACTTCTTCTACCTTCTTGCGGCTCAGGCAGTAAATAATGCCGGCCTTGCCTTTGTGCGACTGCACGTACTGAATCAGCTGCTTCTTGGTATTGCGCTTGGCCCGCACCTCATAGTAGAGGTTGGTGCGGTTAAACGACGTTTTAAACACGCTCGCGTCGTCCATGTGCAGGTTTTTCTGGATATCGAGCTGCACCTTGGGCGTGGCCGTGGCCGTGAGGGCAATCAGCGGAATGCGCCCGCCCAGGTTGTCAATAATACCCCGAATCTTGCGGTACTCGGGCCGGAAATCGTGGCCCCATTCCGAGATGCAGTGCGCCTCGTCGATGGCCACGAAGGAGATGCTGGCTTTTTGGAGAAAAGCAATAGTGTCTTCTTTGGTCAGGCTCTCGGGCGCCACGTATAGCAGCCGTACTTCGCCCGAAATCACGTCTTTTCTGACGCGGTTCATCTCCGTCTTGGTCAGCGTAGAATTGTACACCTGCGCGTTTACCCCAAATGCCGAGAGCTGGTCAACCTGATTTTTCATCAGGGCAATAAGCGGCGAGATAACGATGGCCGTCCCCGGCAGCACCAGCGCCGGCAGCTGGTAACACAGGCTCTTGCCTGCCCCGGTAGGCATGATGACGAATGTATTGTTGCCAGCTAATATATTCTGAATAACAGCTTCTTGCGTTCCTCTGAACTGACCAAAACCGAATACTTCCTTAAGCTTGGTTTTTAATTCAGCAGTCGCAATAACTGGTTCTTCAACGGCGGTCAGTGACATAGACTAGCAAAATAAGGCGAGGCGGAGCGCGTAGGTTATTAGCGAAGATAAGCAGGAAGTGAACTTTTCTTTTAAAATCGGCCATCGACACGTAACATTTCAGAAAAGTTCCGAACCAAGGCTGCCAAAGTCCTAAACCGCGGGGCGGTTCGTGTGCATTCCTTTGCGCGCTGTTGTGACCCATGTCACACTTATGCAGCGTATTTTTGGCCGTGCAACCGACTTCCACTCCTCCTGCCGCTGCGACGGCCCCCGTTGATGTGCTGGCCGTGGCCCGTCAGGTGCTGCTTACCGAAGCCGATGCCCTGCGCGACGTCGCGCAGGCCGTGGGCGCTACGCCCGATTTTGCTGCCTGCGTGGTGGCGCTACTGGCTCTTCGGGGCCGCGTGGTTGTGACGGGCGTGGGCAAAAGCGCCCACATTGCCGGCAAGCTGGTGGCTACGCTCAACGGGACGGGCACGCCCGCCTTGTTTATGCACGCCGCCGATGCCATTCATGGCGACCTGGGCATGATTCAGGGCGAAGATTTCGTCATTGCCATCAGCAAAAGCGGCGACACGCCCGAAATAAAGGTGTTGGTGCCGCTGCTACGCCGCAAAGGCGTGCCCCTGGCCGCACTCGTAAGCAATGCCGATTCGTATTTAGCCAAGCAGGCCGATTTTGTGCTGCACGCGCCGGTGCGCCGCGAGGCCTGCCCCCACGACCTGGCCCCTACTACCAGCACCACAGCCGCCCTGGCCCTGGGTGATGCCCTGGCCGTGTGCCTGCTCGAAAGCCGCCAGTTTTCGGCCCAAGATTTTGCGCGCCTCCACCCTGGCGGCACCCTGGGTAAAAAGCTGTATCTGACGGTGGGTGACCTCAGCCGCCAGAACCAGCGCCCGCAGGTGAGCCTGGCCGCGCCGCTACGCGATGTGCTGCTCGAAATTTCGGGTAAGCGCCTGGGTGCCACCGCAGTGCTCGACGAAGCCGGCCGCCTGGCGGGCATCATCACCGACGGCGACCTGCGCCGGATGCTGGGCCGCGGCCACCTGGCCGAGTTGGAAACAGTTGCCGCCCGCGATATTCTGACGCCTCACCCGGCTACCATTGAACTCACCGAGTTTGCCGCCGAAGCCCTGGCCCGGATGCAGGCCCGCAATATCACGCAGCTGATAGTAACGGAGAACGGACAGTTTGCCGGGTTCATTCACTTGCACGACTTGCTGCGAGAAGGTTTGGTATAAGAAGTCATAAGTTTAATATTTATAATATATGATTTAAAAAATATTTATTAAGCTGAATTTTAACGTTGATAGCGGCCTTTTCCTTTATATTTCCTGTTCTTTTCACACTACTTGTGTTTCCGAGTGCAGCCTCCCTGGTTTCTTTCCTTATCCCAGCCTACAATGAAAGCGCGCGCTTAGGCCACACGCTCAGGCAGGTACTAAAGTATCTTGATGCCCAGCCGTATGCCAGCGAGGTGCTGGTAGTAGATGACGGCTCGGCCGACGATACGGCCCAGGTAGCGGAAGCTTTTTTTGCTGACCACGCCGGCCGGGTAAGTACCCGCGTGCTTAGCTACCAGCCCAATCGGGGTAAGGGCTATGCCGTGCGCCAGGGCTTGCTGGCGGCGCAGGGGCAGGTGGCCGTGTTTTCGGATGCCGACCTCTCGACGCCCATTGAAGAATTGCCCAAGCTGCTGAATCCCCTGCTGGCGGGCACCTATGATGTCGTTTTTGGTTCGCGGGCGCTCGACCGCAGCCTTATCGGGGTGCATCAGCCCTGGCTGCGCGAGCAAAGCGGCCGGGTCTTCAACCTGGTAATGCGGCTGGCTACCGGCCTGCCTTACTGGGACACGCAATGTGGCTTCAAAGCTTTTCGGCTGGCCGTGTGCCGCCCCGTGGTGGAGGCCGCCGTGCTCGACCGCTTCGGGTTTGATGTGGAGCTGCTGTACCTGGCCTACCGCGCCGGCCTGCGCCTGCTTGAGCAGCCTGTGCGCTGGAATGACGCGGCCGGCAGCAAAGTAAGCTTTCTAAGCGGCCTCGGCGGCTTTAGCGAGCTGCGGCAGCTGCGCCGCCGGGCTGCCCGGGGCTACTACGACGGGGCGCTGCGCCTCACGCGAATAGCCGCCGCCAATGCGGCGCCACTGGCCTTATCCAGCCAACCGGCCGGAGGGTAAGCCGCGCCGCTGCCATCCTTTTGCACTTTACTCTTTCGCCCTCCCACCTATCGCCCCATGAATCATACTTATCTCGTCGTGATGGCGGGCGGTATCGGCAGTCGCTTCTGGCCGTTCAGCCGCACTCAGTACCCCAAGCAGTTTCATGATGTGCTGGGGGTAGGGCGTTCCATGCTACAGCTTACCGTGGACCGCTTTCGGGGCATCTGCCCACCCGAAAACGTATTTGTAGTTACCAATCGCGACTATATCGGGCTGGTACACGAGCATTTGCCCGAGCTGCCACCCAGTCAGATTCTGGGTGAGCCCATTGGCCGAAATACGGGTCCCTGCATTGCCTACGCCAGCTACTGCATTGCCCAGCGCGACCCGCAGGCTACGCTAATCATCTCCCCGCCGACCATGCCGTGCTGCGCGAGGAAGAGTTTCGGCGACTGATTCGCGAAGCGGTGGTGGCGGCCCGCCAGCACGCGGTGCTCATTACGCTGGGTATTCAGCCCTCCCGGCCGGATACTGGGTATGGCTACATTCAATATATGGATGATGCTGTTCATCGCCTGCCCGACAGCAATCTTTATAAGGTGAAAACATTCACTGAAAAGCCGAATGCTGACCTGGCCCGCATGTTTATCGATAGCGGCGACTTTCTATGGAATGCCGGCCTTTTTGTGTGGCGGGCCGATGTCATTATCGAGGCTTTTCACCAGTGCCTGAGCGATATAGCTGAGGTATTTGACGAGGGGAAAACCCAGCTTGGCACGCCGCAGGAAGCCGCTTTTATCGACGAGGCTTACTCGCGCTGCCGCAACATCAGCATCGATTTCGGGGTGATGGAAAAAGCCGATAACGTATACGTGCTGCCCGCCGATATCGGCTGGAGCGACCTCGGCACCTGGGACTCGCTGCACCAGGTGAGCCCCCACGATGCCCAGGGCAACGTAGTTGATGGCGAGGTGCTGCTCTATGATACCCGCGACTGCCTCATTAAAACACCCCACGAGCGCCTGGTGGTGGTGCAGGGCCTCGAAGGCTACATTGTGGCCGAGCACGACAACGTGCTGCTCATCTGCCAGCGCTCAGAAGAGCAGCGCGTGAAAGAGTTTGTGGCCGACGTGAAAGCCAAGAAGGGGGTAGGGTATAATTAGCGCCTGCCATATAAAAATAACCAGGGCTCCCGCACATGGCAGGAGTCCTGGTTATTTTACTTTCACTCCTGCCACTGACTGCGGGAGCCGGCTTGTTTTTACGGGGCCGGGCCACTCTTACTTGGCGGATGTTACCAATTTAGCCAACGCATAAATAGGTTGAATTTTTCTATCCCAAGTTCCGCTGGATATTTCCGCTGCACCTCTGGCTCCGGCAGCTGTTCAAGAAGATAATTAAAAAGAAAAGCTTGCTGGCTGCGGTCATATCTGACCCGTACTACTTCGTGGTGTATGGCAAAGGGCGTGTACTTGCTAATGACCAACTCATCTAAAGACGTAACAGCAAAAACCCGTTGAGCCAATGAGGTGCCTTTAATATGCTGCACCAGCGCTAGCAATTCTTCCTGATGCCACCCTTGGCTATTTAAGTCAACAAAATGGCTTTCAATAGAATCCCAAGACCTGGATGATACTAGCTGGCTCATCGTTGTCAGAATAGCTACCCCCGGCTTTTCGCCACTTCAAACAGCATGATGCCGGCGGCGACGCCCACGTTCAGGCTTTGAATCTGGCCGCTCATCGGGATGCGCAGGCGCTGGTCGCAGAGGCGCAGCAATTCGGGCGAGATGCCGTCTTCCTCCGAGCCCATGACCACGGCGATGGGGCCGCTAAGGCTGGCGGGCTCGGTGTGGCCGAGGTCGGCATCGGCCTTTTCGGTGCAGGCGATAACGGTAAGGCCGCTCTCCTTCAGAAAGTTGATGGTCTGGCGCAGGTCGGCCTCGCGGCATACTGGCAGGATGTTGAGCGCGCCGGCCGAGGTTTTTACGGCATCGCCGTTGATTTGGGCCGCGCCGTGCGCGGGCACTACCAGCGCCTGCACCCCCATACACTCGGCGGTGCGGGCAATGGCGCCAAAGTTGCGCACGTCGGTCACCCGGTCGAGCAGCAGCAGAAAGGGCACTTTTCCATCCTCAAACAAACCGGCCAGCAGCGAGTCGAGCGGAGCGAAGTCGATAGGCGATACAAATGCCACCGCGCCCTGGTGGTTTTTGCGGGTGAGGCCTTCGAGCTTTTCCAGCGGCACCAGCGACACAGGTACGTTGGCTTCGCGGGCCAGGGCCGAGATATCTTGCGTGAGCGAGTTTTTGGTGCCCCGCAGCAGGAAAATCTTGTCTAGCGTCCGGCCCGCATTCAGCGCTTCCAGAATGGGGCGCAGCCCAAAAAGCATGTCGATGCTACGGTCGGCAGCGGGGCGGGTAGTGTGCTCTTTATAAACGGGACTGCTGCCGCGCTCCTGGCCCCGACCTTCGGCCGGTCGGTTGGGCGTGACCTGCCGGCCGCGCTCATCATAAAACGGGCGCTGGGGCGGGCTCTGCTGGCTCCGTCGTTGCTGCCGGTACGGCGGCGGTCGTCGCCGCTGGCCGGCCGGCCGGCCCGGCGCTCGTTGTTAGCAGCACCTTCGCGAAAGCGGCGGGGCACGTAGTCGTCGCTGAACCCGTCGTTTAGCGGGCGGTCGTCCTTGTTCTCCATTGTTCTACGGCGGCATACCAGAGCATTTCGTACTCGGGTCGGCGCACCAGTTCGTAGTTATCAGGCGCTAAGGTACTAGGGCGGGGCCGGAAGGTGAAGGCCACGGCCTCGCCCTGGCGGCCGGCCTGGTCATAGTGCCAGCGCTCTTCGCCGCTGGGCAGGCGGCGCACGCTTTGGGGCGGCCCCAGCACCACGTAAAGCAGGCCCCGGTCGGTAAGCCAGCCAGCTTTGTGGCCGGTAAATACTTCATTGGCAGTGGTTACGCGGCTGTAGTAGCGCCGTATCATCTCCCGGCCCCGCACCTGGTCACCGCCCGCTGCGTCGAGCCAAAAGCGGTCAATTGCCCGCTTGGGGTCAGCCGCTTTCAGCAAGGCCTGGCGCTCGGCGGCTGTGGTAAGATAAAGCAGGGGCTCAATAACCTCGGGGGCGGTGCTTTGGCCGGGAAAGCTGGCTGGCACTACCAGCAGCGGCACCGTATGCCTGGGCTCGCCGCCCGCGCCGCCAACTTTCAGCGCATATAAGCCTTGCGAAGGAAGGCGCAGCAGACTACCCGCCGGCACTGGCGCCGCCGACGAATCGATAATGCCCAGCGTGCGCGGGGCGGCGGCCTGGCTACGCGGGTCGGTAAAGGGTGGCAGGGCCGGCGTGCCGGTGGGGTAGCGCCGCCAGCGTACGGGCTGCACCGGCCCATACGTGGCTACTGCCACCCCTTCGCCGGCATTCAGATAAGGCCGGTCGAGCACCAGCCCGGTCGAGTCGAGCAGTACGAAGGGGCGGCTCAGCAGCTCGGGTGTGAGGCGTAGCCAGGCGGTAGTGGCCGCGTCCTGGTCAGGGCTGGGCGGCTGGTTGGTAAGCGAGGGCTTGTCGAGGCTCACTTGCAGCACTGCGCCCGCCGTGAGGCGGGCCGCGCTCACAGCTGCCGTCAGCACCTGCACCGGGGCGGCCGGGTTGCTGCCGGGGTAGGGGCGGGCGGCGCGTACTTCCTGCCACAGCGGCTGCTTGGCTTCGTAGGTAGCCCAGCCGGTGAGGCGCAGCATGGTGGCC
Source organism: Hymenobacter sp. BRD67 (assembly GCF_013256425.1). Taxonomy (GTDB): domain Bacteria; phylum Bacteroidota; class Bacteroidia; order Cytophagales; family Hymenobacteraceae; genus Hymenobacter. The sequence continues at coordinate 3,179,471 of NZ_CP053904.1, read as the reverse complement.
GCGGAACCCGGAGCGGGGGCTGGGCGGTTTAGAAAAATACGCAGACTATCGCCCTCGCGGCGCACTATGGGCCGCAGCCGGTCGGGTACCGGGCGGTATAGCCCGGCAAAGTCGGGCGTAGCCAGCCAATGAGGACTGGCGGCCAGGCTAGTGAGGCCCGCCAGCAGCAGCGCCGCCCAGAACCCAGGCCCGGTCCCGTCGTAAATTGCCTTTCTTTTCAAACTGCTCATGGCTTTCACGCTTTCGCTACTGCTGTTTTTTTTACTTGTACGGTTTGTGCTGCCTCAGGTGCTGCGGGCAGTGCTGGGCAGCTTTGTGCGGCAGCAGGTGCATAAGGCGCAGCAAGGCGGATTTTATGCGCCGCCCGGCGCTGGCCCGATGGGCGGCCAACAGGCACCGCCGCAAGAGCCCACTACCAGGCCCGGCCAGGTGCGCGTCGACTATGTGCCGCCCACCGCGCCTGGTGAGCATAAGCACGAATTTCGCGGCGGCGAGTATGTGGATTATGAAGAGGTAAAGTAAGAGGCGCGCTGCTGCACACCTCGCTAAGCACTTTCCCCCGCTCCTCTCCGAAAAAGAAGGGAGGAGCCTGACAGCATTTTTTAGACATTGCTGTATTGAGGAATGATGGCGATAATGTCTACGGCGGCCCAGACGAATTTCTATGCTTCGTCGGCAGCAGCGCAGCCGATGTCATCGAGGCACTTTATACAAACAAAACCCCACCGGAAATACCCGCGCTCCGTCCACAAAATCCGTGAAATCCGGTAAAATCCGCGCCAATCTGTGGTCTAGAAACCCAGCCCCAGGCGTATGCCCGTACCCACGCGCTGCCCACTTTGCAGCCCGGTATAGAAGTCGACGCGTACTACTTTAAAAATGTGCTCCACGCCCGCCCCCAGCTCTACATAATGTCCAATCTGAGCGGTATGCAGGTAATTGAGAGACATGACTTCCTGCCATTTCAGCGCTCGTAGCAGCGGAATTTTATTGAAGATAAAGCCATTAAAATGGTGGTTGAAATGCCCTTCGAAGTAGCTGGCGCGGGTGCTGTACTGGTAGTAGTCGAGCAGCTGAAACTCATTGAAGTTAGCCGCCAGCAGGGTGCGGTTGCCCGAGAAATGGCGGTAGTCGGCAAACGTCATTCCTTCCTGCTTGCCCACAAAGCCGCCCACTACGGCTTGCACCGTGGAGGTGCCCAGCAGCCCGAACTGCATAGTATGGCGCACTGAGGCTTGCAGCAGCAGGTAGCGCACGTCGGCTCCCAGCAGGTGCGGCACGGCCAGCCGGCCCTGCACGTTGAAGGTCGGCCACTTCGAGCCCAGGTTGAACTTGCCATCGGGCCGGGTGATGTAGCGCTGGCCGGGCTTGTAGCTGAGGCTCAGGCCCAGGGTGGCGGCCTGGCTGCTGCCAAAGCCGGTGCCCTGCGGTGCTTCCTCGGCCACGGGCTGGTTGGGGGTGAAGGCCCGGCCCGGCACGTCGTGCCAGAGATAGTCGGCCGTATTTACCAGCTCCACCCGGTTGAAGTAGCTGGCCGAGCCGCGCACCGTGAGCCCATTCACCGGCTCCCAGAAGTAGCTTAGCTCGGCCCCATCGCGGCGGTAGAGCTTGGCGTAGTTGCGGTTGGCATAAAGCGAATACGTGGTGTTGATAAACGGCGTGAGCTGCGAGTTGCGGTCGAAGTTCTCAATAGTGCGACCCGCCACCAGGCCAAGCTGCCGCAGTTTCACCGCGTCGAGCTGCCAGTTTGCGGTCAGGCTGGGCTGCAATTGCTTGTTGCTGAAGCCGTAGCGCAAAGTAGGCGTCAGGTTCACGAAGCGGCGGTCGTCGGTGCGCTGGGTGTAGGTGGCCTGGGCATTCAGCACGTACCCTTCTACCGTGTTGTATTGCAGCTCGTTGAAGATGGGGGCTACTACGAAGCTGCGCTTGGCGAAGCTATTGCTGTAGGTGTAGCCCGTGAGCAGCAGCTTGCCGGGGCTAAGGGCGTTGCGCTTGCGGTCGAGGGAGTCCTGGTAGGGGCGCGACTTGCGTACCACCTCGCTGCTGTCTTTTTTATGATAGTCAATCTTTTCTTCTTCCGTGAGGGGCACCGGGCGCACCTGGCTCCAGTAGGTGGTATCGCGCTCGTTCACCCCTTTTTCGATGAGCTGCACCTCGCCTTTTCTCATACGGGCAATGGGGTCGTGGCGCAGCGAGTCGTGCCGGGCCTGCTGCACCTGGCGGCGCACCTGCCGGTTGAGGCCCGCCAGGTTGGGCTTTTCGCGCCGAATCTGGCGCGTCAGCTCCTTGGTGGTAACGGGCGCTATGGCTGGCGGCGTACTGGGCGGGCTGCCGGGCGCCGGCACCAGGGGCCTTGCCTCGGGCGGTGCGGGGTAAGTGGGCACTACGTGGTCGTAGTTGGAAAAAACGGCCGTGACGTAGCCCGTGCCTTTAAAGCCGAAGGCCGAAAAATCGACGGCCAGCTTCTGCGATTGAATAACCCAGGCGTGTGGCGCACCCGACGCGGGGGCAAACAGCTGCTCGATGTGCAGGTCGTCGACGTAATCGAGCTGGGCATCTTTGGTAAGGCGCAGGTCTACGGAATGTATCCTCCATGAGCCATCTACTATATAGATAAAACCCGCAAAAACCGGGTCGGAGTGGCGGCGCGGAATAACCCGGATTTTATGCACCAGCTCGCCGTTTTGCTGGGTGCTGCCTACCAGCTCGTACTGGTAAAAAAGCAGCGCATTGGCGGCAATCGGCGATACGAAGCCGCGCTCCGAAAAGCCCGATTTTACCAGGTTATTATAAAAGCTGAGGCCGCGCCCGGCGCTGGCCCGGTTGAAGCTGATGCCGTGCGAGTCGCCGCTGACCCGGCTCGACAGCATGTGCTCTTTCACCACATCGGGCTGCGTAAAGGCAATGTCGGACAAGCTTTCGGATAAATAAAAAATGCCGGGCTTAACGTCGGGGCCGACTTTTATAAGGCCGAAAATCTTGCTGGGCGTTTCGCTGAGGCGGCCCAGACTTTTGATGTAGATGCGGGCCCGGAAAGCGGCTACCTCGCGCTGGTGGTAGGCCCGCCACTGCTGCGCGTGCTGAATAATGGCGTAAGCTGGGTCGCGGTCGGAGCCGCGCACCGTAACTTCCGTGAGGCTGTACGACTCCGGAACCAGCGTTATATTAAAAGTCACGGTAGAGTCGTTGGCGGGCACGCGCACGGTTTCGGTGCGCGGGCGGTAGCCTACATACTGAAAAACAAGCTGGTAGGTACCTGCGCTAAGCCGTAGCTGGTACTGGCCCTGCTCATTGGAGCCCGTGCTGGTGGCCGAGCCGCGCACGGCCACATTGGCAAAAGGCAGGCCCGCGCCGTCGGGGCCGCTAACCTTGCCCTTGATGATGCCGGCCTGCGCCGCGCCGGCCAGCAATAGCCAACAGCTAAGCGCCAAGTAAAACCGCACCCGAGTAGTGATAACCATAAGCAAATACCCTTCTAAAGCAGTCGGCAAGATAGGGCCTCCGCTCAGGTAGAGGCCTGCCAGCAGGGCAGCGATTGGCAGCCCACTGGCTTTAGGCAGAGTGTTGCTGGTGCCGCGCCGAGTACCAGGCGTTCAGGCCCACCCCCAGCAGCACCAGCGCAATGCCCGGATAGACGGTAGCCTTTACGGTATCGCCAAATACAAAATAGCCCAGCGCCGTGGCGTAGATAAGGCCCAGGTAGTCGAGGGCGGCCAGGAAGCCGGCCTGCTGTTCCTGAAAAGCCAGCGTGATGCACCACAGCGCTACGTGGGTGAGTACGCCGGCCAGCGCCAGCCATAGCCAATCGCTGCCCTGCGGCCATTTCCAGCCAAAAAGCATCCAGACGGAAGCAATAGCCAGGGGCACGATGTTGAAGTAGAATACCGGTACCAGTGGCGCAACTTTAGCGCCTACCCGTCGCAAAAAGGCACTGCTCAGCCCCGACGATACTGCCGACCCTACCCCCAGCAGCACCCCTGCCGAAAGTAGCCCGGCCGTGCCCTTGGCCAGCACTACGCCAGCGATGGCTACGGCGTAAAACACGCCCTGCCAGGGCCGTAGCGGCTCATTCACCAGCCAGATGGCGGCTATCGCCGTTACGGCCGGGGCCAGGTAGCTGAGCGTAATGGCCCCGGCCAGCGGTAGCACCTTCAGCGCCAGAAAGCCCAGAATAAGTGAGCCGGCCCCAAAAATGCCCCGCCCCAGCAGGTTGGGCCGCGCTTCGGGCGGGCCCCACACGGGCACCCCGGTGCGGTGCAATTGCCAGCTGGTAAGCAGAAGTGAGATAAGGCAGCGGGCAAAAATAATTTCGGCCGTGGGCACGTCGGCCAGCTTCTTTACGGCTACGTTGACGACGGCCAGCATGGCCGTCGAGGCCAGCATATAGAGGATTCCGGGCGAAACGCGCATAGAGGCAAAGGCAAGTAGCCCCGGCACGCCGGCACGTTTGGGCTTCGCCAATCGTTGGCTTAGGCCGGCGGCTCGCCTGCTACAACGGCCCCGCCGCTACTTCGTTTCCGTACTTTACGGCGGCTCACTGCATTTTTTATGTTTAAAAACCCCGATAAGGCTTCTAAGACCTATACGCCCGGTGAGGCGCTACCCAAAATCGCGGCTTATTGTGCCTACCAGGAGCGTACGCAGAAGGAGGTTGCCGACAAGCTGAAAAGCTACGGCCTCGACGAAGACGAAGCCGGCGAGATTATTATCCGCCTTGGCCGCGAGAAGCTGCTCGACGAGGAGCGCTATGCCCAGGCGTATGCCCGCGGCAAGCATCGCACCAACGGCTGGGGCCGTCGCCGCATCAGGCTGGAGATGAAGGCGAAAGGCCTGAGTGACTACTGCATCAAAAGCGGCCTCAAAGAGCTCGATGGCGATGAGTATTTCGACAAGCTCAAGCAGCTGCTTGGCCAGCGCGATGCCCGCGAAAAAGAAGCCCACCCCCTGAAACGCAAGATGAAGCTCATGGCTTACCTCACGCAAAAAGGCTACGAGTCGGACCTGATTCAGGAAGCGTTAGGTGAGCTTAATATAAGAAATGATTAATGCTTTCTTGCAGCAGGGTTCGTAAAGATGTTTTAGGGGGCCAGGCGTTTGGCTGGGACACAGGGCGCGGCAAAAGCTAACAGTTTTTTTGTCAAGGAAATATAGGTAGGGCCTTACAGCTTGCGCGGCGGCACCGGGGCCACGAGCCGCCCGCCAATAACCACGCGCCGCCCGTAAGCGTGTGCAGCATGGGCACCAGAATCTGCTGGGCGTTGCGCTGGGTTTCGGCCAGAATGCCCGATTGCAGGGCTGAGCGGCGTACCTGCGCCTCGGCATAGCGATAGGCCTCATCAACGAGCTCGGCATCCTGAAAAAAACCATTCTCGGTGCTGAATACCCGGCTCTGGCTGTGGTCGACCTGAAAAGCGCACAGCTCCGGGGCCGGCAGGATGATGCGCACTACCGAGTCGCCTTCAAACGTCACATCCTGGGGCCTTAGCTGGCGCAGGTCGAGGCAGCCCACGGCTTCGCCGCCCACGATGAGCGCGGCCTTGGCATCGGGCAAAAACGGGTACTTGGCCGAGCGCTTGTACTCTACCACGTCCTTAAAGCGGTAGCGTACCAGCTCCAGCTTGCCCAGGGCTTCTACCTGGGTAAGCACCGTGTTGTGCGTCACCGTCACCTGCGGCTCACGCGCTGCCAGCGTGGAACCGATTTTTCGCCACAAAAACACCCCCAGGGCAACGAGAGCAAGCAACGGAAACAGGCGGCGAATGAGGCGGGGCAGCATAAGGGCAGCAGTAAGCTAAGCCGTAGCTTATACGGGCAAGCGCCGCGCAAGCTACGGCGGCCCGTACGCGTGAGCTGGCCGCGGGTGTAGCTTTGGCCCGCTATGCGCTCGCTTTCACACTTCGTTGCTATACTTGGCCGACGCTGCTGGCGGGTGCACCCCTGGCTGCTGCTGGGGCTATGGCTGCTGGTGCAGGCTGGATTTCTGCTCAAGTTTCACGGCCCGCACTACGCCAACGACAGCGCTCGCTACCTTAACTACGCTGCCAACCTGGCCACCCACGGCTACTACCAGCTGGAGCCGGGGGCCGCCTCGGCTACCATTGCCAACAACGGGGTCGATACGTTTCAGTACGAGCACAATCAGCGCTACATCTTGTACCCCTGGTTTCAGAGCGTGTGGCTGCGGCTGCACGCCGGCTGGTGGGGCATTGTGCTGGCCCAGCTGGCTGTTTCCGGGGTGGCGGCACGGGCGCTGTACGCGGCAGTGAGGCGGCTGGCGCCGGGCGGGCGCGCCGCTGCGGTGGCTACCGCCTTGTTTATCGCGTGGCCCGATGTGCAGCAGTTCAACTGCTACCTGCTCACCGAGTCGCTGTTCATCAGCTTGTCGGTACTCTCGTTTTGGGCGCTGGTGCGGGTGCGCGCCGGCGGCTGGGGGGCCTGGGTACTGCTGGTGAGCCTGCTGCTGCTCACGGCGCTGGTGCGGCCCAATGGCTTCGTTGTAGCTGGGGCCGCTGGGGTCGCGGGGCTGGCCGTGCTTTACACCCGGCAGCGCCGGCTTTTCTGGGGCGCCATCGGACTGGGCGTGCTGGCAGTGCCGCTGGTGGTGTGGTGGCTCAACTATCAGCTAATCAGCTTTTTTATTGTAGAAACTTACCAGCGCGGCGAGCTAATGTTTGCTACGCCAGTATGGGCTATTCATCCAGGCGCGCCCCTCGATATGCCGCCCGCTGGCATTGGCCAGATGTCGCGGGTGCTGTACTTTGCCGCCCACAATCCCGGCTTCCTGGCCCGGCTCATGCTGGGTAAGCTCCTCGTGTTTTTCAGCAGCGTGAAGCCCTACTATTCACTTGGTCATCGCCTGCTGAGTGTGCTAGTGCTGTGGCCGTTGTACTGGCTGGCAGTCCGCGCCATCCGCCGCGCCGACGTGTGGCTGCCGGCGCGGGCGTTTCTGGCCGGCGTGCCGCTGCTGCAAGCCGCGGTGGTTATGCTCACCGTTGATGACTACGACGTGCGCTTTCTGGCCCCGGTGCTGCCGTTTGTGTTTGGGCTGGCTGCTTTGCAGCTCACGGCCAACAGCAAGCGGTGAGCAAGCGCTTTCCCGGCCACGGGTTTTTTACTGCCTACAGGAACCCCGCCCATGCTTGCAGGCCTCCCGTATGCACGGCTACGACGGTGCTGCCGGGCGTAAAGTGCCCTTTTTTAAGAAGGTCAAGCACGCCAAAAAGTAGCTTGCCGGTATAGATAGGGTCGAGCAGCACACCATAATCGGCCTGAAACTGCTGAATGAATGCCCTTAATTCGGGCGGCAGCCTGGCGTAGCCGCCGAAGTGATAGCCGGTGTGCAGCTCGTAGTTGGTGAGCGGGCGGTTAGCGGCGGCCTGCGTCAGCGCGTCAATCTCGCCGCGCAAAAAATCAGCGCCTTTCAGGGCCGCTACGCCTATCGCGCGGGCCGGGTAGGGGGCTTCGGCCAGGCCCAGCGCCAGGCCGGCCAGGGTGCCGCCGGTGCCTGCCGCCACGGCCACGGCATCGAAGTCGGTGTGCCGGCGCAGCTCGCCGATAAGCTCGGCCACGCCGCGCAGGGCCAGCGCATTGGTGCCGCCCTCGGGCAGCAGATAGGGGTGGCCGAACTGCTGCTGGATATCGGTTAAAAATTCCGGCTCATTGCGGCGGCGGTAAGTAGCGCGGTCGAGATAGTGCAGAGCCATGCCATCGGCCACGCACTGCGCCAGGGTCGGGTTGAGGGGCTGGTGCTCTTCGCCACGCACCAGGCCAATAGTGTTAAACCCATAGAGCCGTCCTGCGGCTGCCACCGCCGCCAGGTGGTTGGAGTACGCCCCGCCGAAAGTAAGCAGGTTCGTAAATCCTTCCCAAATGGCTTCTTGTATATTGTATTTGAGCTTACGGGCCTTATTTCCCGGCAGGTCGGAGTTGAGTAGGTCGTCGCGCCAGAGCAGCAGGCGCACGCCGTGGCGCTCGGCGATGGGGTGGGGTATAGGAAGTAAAAAATCGTTTGTCATTTCGAGCGCAATGACCGGCGAGGTTAGGCGGCCCTGGCAGTGTCACCGTTCTCATCAACCCGGCGCTGCCGGAAGCCGAATACGCCTGCCGCCGCTACCGCCAGCAGTACGCCGATGCTGGCTAGCAGCGACACCGTATTACCAATCTTATATTCTTTGGGCTCGAACACAAACTTGATTTCGTGGGCGCCGGCCGGCACCTGCATGGCGCGCAGCACAAAGTCGGCCCGGAAATGGGGCACCGGCTTGCCATCGAGGAAAGCCTGCCAGCCATCGGCGTAATAGATTTCGGAGAAGACCGCCGTGGCCGGCCGGGCGGCCGAGTAGCGGTAGGTGAGGGCGTCGGGCGCGTAGCTGGTGAGGGCGATGGTAGCCGACGAGTCAGGATACGCCGCCGGCTTCACGTCGGGAAACTTGTGCGTGTCAACTACTGCTACCTGCCTGGCATTGAGAGTAGTGAGGGCATTCATCTCGGCGTCAGGGCTGTCTACGGCGCGTAGCTCACGCACAAACCAAGCATTGCCCAGCGCGCCGGGGTTGCGCTGCACCTGCTCGGCTTCGCCCTGCTTTTGAGGTGGCACTATCACGTAGCGTGTGTTCAGCATGTTGAGCACGCCGGTATTATTCTGCGATATCTGGCGCTCGATGAGGTCCTGGTAGCGGCGCAGCTTGGCGCCGTGGTAGCCGCCGATGCTCTTATGAAAGTACGAGGTGCGCGCCTCATTGAACGGGTTGCCGAGGTTGAGCACGCGGTAGCTCAGGTCCTTGTCCTGGAGTATCTGCTGGTCGGCGGGCGAAGGCTGGAAGCTCTCGACAATGGTTTCGTTCTGGAAATTCTTCTCGCCCAGGTAGCGCTTGTCCACCGTCCAGAGGTCGAGCAAGACCAGTGCTGCCACCGCCAGCGCGGCAAGGCGGGCGTCAATCTTGCCCCGCAGGTAAAAGAACAGCGCCGCCAGCGTGAGGCCCACAAACAGCAGTCCGCGCCAGATATCGTTGTGCAGCAAATCGGCACGGTCGGCGCGCAGCGCTGTCATCAACTGGGGCGTAAAGCCGCTTTGTGAGAGCCCGGCATCCTGCGGGAGGCATAATCGAAGCTCAGGCTGGCAATCCAGCTCAGCAGCAGGAAGCCCGCCGTAATGGCTCCGGCATATAGCAATTGCCGGGTGCGTAGCTGGTAATCGGCCGACTCGACCACCACGGCCGGTGTGCCAGCGGCTGCACGAGCAGCTTTGGCCAGCGCCGGATGCATCGGCTCGGTAGCGGGTCCTGCGCCTGGAGGCCCCGCTACCGGGCGTGGCCGCAGTATGCGCGAGAGCGCCAGCGCGGCTAGCAGCGGCATAGCCAGCTGGGCTATTACCAGGCCCATGCTCACGGCGCGGAAGCTGCGGTAGCCCGGCAGGTAATCGAATATCAGGTTGTTAATGGTTTCAAAGTTCTTACCCCAGGCCAGCACAAACGAGAGCAGCGTGCCCGCCAGCAGCCAGTAGCGCGTGCGCTTATCGACCACAAACAGCCCAAGCACAAACAGAAAGCACACCGTAACGCCCACGTACACCGGGCCGGCCACGTAGGCCTGGTCGCCCCAGTAGGTGGGCATACTGCCCAGGTATTCTTCGGGTAGGCCGGCGGCAGCCAGGTGCGAGTCTTTACCCAGCGGCATGGCGCTGCTGCCGCCGTAGAAGTTGGGCACCAGCAGCGTCATCGTCTCGCCCACGCCGTAGCTGTAGGCAAAAGCGTAGTCGCGGTCCTGCTGCCGGGCACTGGGCGCGGCTGGCTGGCCGGGCTGGGGCGGCAAGGCTTTTAGCTCAGAGGGCGAGCGGTTGCTGTATTTACTGTATTCGTAGGTGGTATAGAGGCGGCCGAAGCTCACGCCAATAGCCAGCAGCGCACCCACGCCCAGCAAGGCTACGCGGCTAAGAAAATCGGGCAAGCGCCCGGCCCGAATGGCGGCCACCAGCTCCATGAGGCCATAAATAGCCACCAGCAAGCCCAGGTAATAGGTAATCTGCGGGTGGTTGGCCCGCACGTTCATGGTCAGGCCCAGCGTGAAGAGCGCTGCGCCCAGCCACTTGTTCTGCCGAAAAGCCAGCAGCAGGCCGCCCAGTACCAGCGGCGCGTAGGCCAGCGCCCACGACTTGGTATTGTGCCCGGCCGCCAGAATGGCGAGGTTGTAGCTCGAAAAGCCCAGCGCCACCGCGCCGGCCACCGCCACCAGCGGGCGCACGCCTAGCGCCACCAGCAGCACGTAGCCGCAGAGCAAGGCCACAAACAGGTTGCTCACCACGCCGGGCAGGCCCAGCGCCACGGCCTTCTGCACGAACACGAACAAGTCGCCGGGAAAGTGCACCGAGATGAGGTAGGTCGGCATCCCCGAGAACATGGAGTTGGTCCACAGCGGCTCGTGGCCGTGCTCGGCGGCCCACTGCTGCGTTTCGTGCGCGCCGCCCTGAAACTGGGTAATATCGTGCTGCGCTAATGTTTGGTGGTTGAAGACGATGGGCGCGAAGTAGGCCACGGCCAGCACCACGAAGAACAACACGGCCAGCACGTGTGGCCAGGCCCGCTGCCACAGCGGCGCGGGCGGGGGGTAAGCGAAGCAGAAACGGCCATCGGGCGGTTTAAATACGGTTGGGCAATTGAAGCCCGAAGGTAGCGCCGGGGCGGGGAAGGGATGGCGTAAGCCTAATCGAAGGCTGACCAGCCTTTCTTTGTGCTAGCCTCGTTTTCCAGTGAGTAGGGCCAACTTTTGCAAGGTAGATGGGCACCGCTTGCTGATAGTAGGTATGCGCTAGTAGATTAAATCTAGTTGGTTGTCGGGTACAATAGTTTGAGTTTAAGGCGGGCCTCGGCGGTGGTGAACTGCCAGCTGGTAAGCTTTCCGCGCTGGTTGTGGGCCCTCTGCCAGGCCTGGCACTAGGCTTCCAACGCCAGTCGGTCTGGCACGCGTTCGGGCAGGCCGTGGGTGAGCACGGCGGCAAACTCGATTTCAGCCATCTTCAGCCATAAGCCGTGCTTAAGGGTGAACACAAACTCGACCCGCTGCAAGAGGGCGTGGGCGCGGGCCGGGTCAAAAACGCTCGTAAAAAGCCGCCGGCTGGTGGGCCGACAAGTTGTCGAGTACGACCGTCACGCGCTCGGCCTGAGCGCAGTCCTCGTCAAGCAGGCGGGTCTCCACGCGGGCGAAGGTGAGCCGGTCTTCGACCTGCACCCGGCGGCTGCCCGAGCAGGGCGGCCTCGACCCCCGCTTCAGGGGCACGCTGGCGCAGGCGCTCCAAGGTGCGCGTGCTCACGGCGTAGGCCTAGCTAGTTTGCGCGTCCGTCCAGCCTAACCCATTGGTGGTCACAGCCAGCAGGCACTGCGCCCGTACCAACCGCGTGCTGGCGACCCGCTTGTGCTGCACCACCTCCCTTAACGAAGCCCGCTCCTGCTAGGTCAACGTGATAATATAGCATTTTGCCATCGGTAGTGATAGATTATTTCACCTGACAAGGTATTAGATTTCACCTACTAGCAATAATTAGTTTGCTACTGCACGTTTAATAGCGGCGGCTACTGCTTGCATGTTGCTGCCGCCCTCTTTATCCAATACCACTTTCCCATCCTTGCCAATCACCACATAGTGGGGAAAACCAGTGACGTGATACGCTGTCTGCTGCGCAGGGGTCCCCATCACTTGCAGATACGTTGCCCGCTGGCGATGCAAAATGCCTGCTGCTCGCAGGATAGCCTCCTTAGAGGAGTCTAGTAGCACCCCCATAACGACTACCTGGCTGGGGTAAGTGTCCTGCATATGCTGCAATTTGGGCATGGAGGCGATACAAGGCGCGCAGAACGTTTCCCAAAAGTCTAGTACCACCACTTTCCCTCGGTAGGCCTGCAGCTTAATGGGGGCCTTCGTAAAACTCACCAGCTGAAAGGGCGGGGCCGCCCGCCCGAGCAGCGAAGGGGCTGCTACGGGTGCGGGAGCCGGTACAACAGGACTGTACTCGGTTAGAAAAGCTGGGGCTTGCAGCACTTGCGTTTGAGCGGCCGCGTTAAGCTGGACTTTTGTGAGCAGTTTGCGCGTAATCCAGGGGCGACCTCCGCGTACCATTGACGTGCGCACGATGCGGACCAGACCGGTTGTACCATCGAGAAACAAGTCGGTAGAACGGTTCAGGACGTCAACAGTTGGTTGGTCAGGATAACGTAAATGTAGCACCCCACCCTGTGGGCTAGTGCTGTACGTAACGCTTTGGTAGGTAGTGTCAATAGCGAGAAGTTCTTCTACTAGCATTTGCCCGGCCGGACTACCTAGCACTGACGGAGCATAAGGCTCCTTCACAATTTGGAAGGTCTTGACCTTATCGTCAAGGTCGAAGCCTACATTGCCATTGTAATAATAGGACGCACCTATATCCGGGCGATGCGCAAAAAAGCTCACGCCGAGCAATCTGCTTTTGGGGTTGCGTTGGAGCATCACCTGGCCAGTATGGTGCCAGACGTCGCCCTCGCCGAAGGTGTCATTTCGTTCTACCTGGTAGTCCACCGCGTTGAGCGCGGCAATAGTGGTGCGATAGGTGCGCAGCCGCTCGGCCCCTGTTTGCGCGCTACTGCGCTGCCCTGCGCCTAGTAGCAGGAGGGACAAAAGGAAACTGTATTTCATGCGAAGAAATCCTAACCAGCGGTAAGTATATGCGCTAACCGAAGTAGCTTAATGCTTGTCATATAAGTAACTACGCTCAAAAGAGTTGTAAAAGGCTATTTTGCATTATCAAATATACGCTGTATGCCCAGGGGGTGAAAAGTGACTTGTCCGACTATAGCTTCACCCGATGGCACGGGGCTCTGTCCCGCGCCATCGGCGCTGACCCAAACAGCTTTAAAGGCTCAGGAGAGAGGCTGCCCTTGGTTTGCCAGGTCAATCGCATAATTTTTTTTGCTTATCAAAAATAAGTACTTTATTGTATATTAAAACTTGTACATAAATAATAAATCACCAAACAATCAGCCTCCGCTGCGTGTCTTGCTCCCTCATTCCACAAGACGTATCTCATGCCTGATACCCAAAAAACCTGGTTTATTACCGGCGCCTCCACCGGCCTCGGCGAAGCCCTGGCAACGCTGTTGCTCGACAAGGGCGAGCGTGTGGCCGCCACCTTCCGCAAGCCGGAGCAAGTTGCTGAATTTACGAAGCGCAAGCCCGGCCACAGCCTGGGCGTGCTGGTAGACGTGACCGACGCCGACCAGATAAAGGGGGCCGTGGCGCACGTCATTGCCGCTTCCGGCCACCTCGACGTGGTCGTAAATAATGCCGGCTACGGCTCGCTGGGCAGCATTGAAGAGATTACCGAAGCCGAAACTATCCGGCAGTTCGACGTGAATATGATGGGGCCGCTACGCGTGATTCGGGCGGTGCTGCCGGCCCTGCGCGAGCGCCGGGCCGGCCACATTCTCAACGTAACTTCGGTGGGCGGCTTTATCGGCATGGCGCACGCAGGCATCTACAACGCCTCGAAGTTTGCGCTTGAAGGCCTCGGCGAGTCGCTGGCTGCGCAGGTGAAGCCGCTGGGCATCCACGTCACCAACGTCGAGCCGGGGCCGTTTCGCACCAAGTGGGCGGGCGAGTCGGCGACCTACACGGAAAATAAAATCGCCGACTACGCCAGCACCGTGGGCGCGGGTCTCAAGGCCTCGCTGGGCCGCGACGGCAACCAGGCCGGCGACCCCGTGAAGGCCGCCGAAGCTATGTACCAGCTCGTGCGCCTGCCTAACCCGCCCGTGCACCTATTGCTCGGCGGCTTCGCTTACAAGATGGTGCGCGACAAATTGCAGGGGTTATTAAAAGAAATCGACGACTTTGCCTACCTCGGCGAGCCGACTGATTTCTAGGCCGGAGTAGCGTGGACTCTGCGAGTCCGTGCGTGGGAACGTTGTTCAATACTACCACGCGCGGACTCGCAGAGTCCACGCTACTTCCCGACCTTTGCCGGGCCATGTCCATTCGTTTTTCTGACCTGCCGGCCCTGCTCGGCGGCACCCTGCTGCAAGCGCCCGCCACCAATGCTGCCCTCGCCACGCTGCTGCTCGACAGCCGCCGCGTGGGCCTCGTGACCGGCGCCGTGTTCTTCGCCCTGCGCGGGCCCAATCACGACGGCCACCAGCACCTGGTGGCGCTTTACGCGCGCGGCGTGCGGCTGTTTGTGGTGAGCCAGCCGCCGGCCAGCCTGGCCCCGTTTGCGGGCGCAGGCTTCGTGCAGGTGGCCGATACGCTGGCCGCGCTGCAAGCGCTGGCGGCGCGGCACCGGGCGGCTTTCACCGGGCCGGTGTGGGCCATCACGGGCTCCAACGGCAAAACCATTGTGAAGGAGTGGCTGGCTCAGCTGCTGGCCTCCGATGAAGACATCTGCCGCTCGCCCAAAAGCTACAACTCGCAGGTGGGCGTGCCGCTGAGCGTGTGGGAGCTGGCACCCGGCCGCCACACGCTGGGTATTTTTGAGGCTGGCATCTCGGAGCGCGGCGAGATGCAGAAACTGGCCGCGATTATCCGGCCCACGCACGGCATTTTTACCACATTGGGTACGGCCCACGACGCTGGCTTTTCTTCCGAAGAAGAAAAGCTGGGAGAAAAGCTCGGCCTGTTCGAACTGCCCGGCTTCGAGCTGCTGGTATACTGCGCCGATCAGCCCGTGGTACACGCCGCCGTGCGGGTGCGCGGCCTGCCGGCCCTGGCCTGGACGCGCCGCGATGCTCCCGGCGCGGCGCTGCGCTTTCGGCTGACAGCCAACTCGGCCGGCACTACCAGCGTGCGCGTGCGGTTGGGCGAAGCCGAAGCCGCGGCGCATTTCACCAACGAGCGGCTGGCGCTGCGGGCCGCTTCGCGCTTCACGCTGCCCTTTGCCGATGAGCCGTCGGTCGAGAACGCGCTGCACTGCCTGGCCGTGCTGCTGTGGCGGCAGCTCGACCCCGCCAAGGCGCTGGCTTCGGCCGAGATTCAGCGCCGCCTGCTGCGGCTGCACCCGGTGGCCATGCGCCTCGAAATGAAAGCCGGCCGCCACGGCTGCTACCTGCTCGATGATACCTATAATAACGACCTCGCCGGCCTCTCGCTGGCGCTCGATGCGCTGAGCCGGCAGGCCCGGCCCGGTGGGCGTACGCTCATTCTCAGCGATGTGCTCGAATCGGGTCTCAGCGGTGCCGAGCTCTACGCCCGCGTGGCAGCGCTGGTGCAGGCCCACGGCGTAACGCGCCTCATTGGGGTAGGTGAGGAGTTGAGCTATGAGTTAGGAGGTAGGAGTGATGAGTTAGCAGAAGGAATTCAAAATAGCCAGCTCCTAACTCAATTTTATGCTTCCACCGAAGCACTGCTGGCGGAGCTGCGGCCCGCTGATTTTCAAAATGAAACCATCCTGGTAAAAGGCGCGCGGCGCTTTGGCTTCGAGCGCGTGGTAGCGGCTTTGCAGCAGCCCCAGCACGGCACGGTGCTCGAAGTAAACCTGGATGCGCTCACGCACAATCTCCAATACTACCGCCAGCGCCTGAACCCTGCTACGAAGCTCATGGTGATGGTAAAGGCTTTCGCCTACGGCAGCGGCTCCTACGAGGTGGCCAGCCTGCTGGAGTTTCAGCGGGCCGACTACCTGGCCGTGGCTTATGCCGACGAAGGCCAGCAGCTGCGCGATAGTGGTATTAGCCTGCCCGTTATGGTGCTGAACCCAGGGCCCGATTCCTTCAGCCAGCTGCGGCGCTATAGGCTGGAGCCCGAAATCTACTCGCTGGAGCGCCTGCGCGACTACCTGCAAGCCGCCCGCGAAGCAACTGCCGATGGGGCTGGGCCCTTGCCGCCGCTGCATATCAAGCTCGATACGGGTATGCGCCGCCTGGGCTTTGCCGAAGAAGAATTGCCCGACTTGCTGGCGCTGCTGGCCGCCCACCGCGCTGCCTTGCCAGTGGCGGGCATCATGACCCACCTGGCGGCGGCCGACGACCCGGCCCACGACGATTTTACCAGGCAGCAGCTGAGCACTTTCCGGCGTATGGCGGCGGCCATAGAAGCGGTGCTGGGCTACCCGGCGCTCAAGCATGCGCTCAATTCGGCCGGCATTCGGCGCTTTCCCGAGGCGCAGCTCGATATGGTGCGCCTGGGCGTAGGCCTGTATGGCGTAGAGGCGGGGGCGGAGGATGCTGCTAATCTGCTACCGGTAAGCACCTTGAAAACAACTATCTCCCAGATAAAAACGCTGCCGGCCGGCACTACCGTCGGCTACGGGCGGCGCGGGGCCGCCACCGACCACGAGCGCCGCGTAGCCACGCTGGCCATTGGCTACGCCGATGGCTACGACCGGCGCTTCAGCAACGGCCGGGGCGTGGTGCTGCTGCACGGCCGCCGCGCCCCGGTGGTGGGCTCGGTGTGCATGGATATGGTGATGGTAGACGTAACGGATATCGCCGATGCCCGGCCTGGCGACGTGGCGATAGTGTTTGGCGAAGCGCTGGGCATAAGCGAGTTGGCGGCTCGCATTGGTACTATTGCCTACGAGCTGCTGACCAACGTAAGTGAGCGGGTGAAGCGGGTGTTTGTGAGCGAATGATGTGAATGTGCTAACACTACGGCCGGGTTTCCGTATGTGGCCTAGCTTTTTGCATTCGTTCTAACCCTTCTTTCACCATGACCAAATCATTGTTTCCGCTGTTGGCAGCGGCCACGCTCGTTTTTACCAGCTGCAGCGACCTCAAAAAATCGGATGAGAAAAATACCCTTGGCGAAGCGACCAAGGATACCGCAGTAGTGGCGCGCACCGGCAAAACGGTGAGCGATGTTGCTACAGGAGCCGCGAATGGCGTCGATAGCGCCGCCAGCAAAACCGGCAGCGCCATCAGCAACGCCTTCGACCTCACCAAGGCCAAGCTCTCCGATGTGAAGCTTTCGGAGATTAACACGCCCGGCGTCACCGTGCGCGGCAATGACGATTACCAGGTGTACGGGGTAGACGAGAAAATCCTCTTCGATACCAACAAGTCAGATATCAAGCCCAGCGCCGCCGCTGCGCTCAAGCAAATTGGCGCGTCTATCAACCAGCGCTACGCCGGTAAAGAGGTGCGGGTACTCGGCTTTGCTGATGCCCGTGGCGACAAAAGCTACAACCGCGAGCTGAGCGAGAAGCGCGCCCAGGCGGTTAAAAATTATCTTACTACCACTGATAAGCTCGCGGCCGACCACGTAAGCACCGAGGCTTTTGGCGCCAGTGCGCCGGTTGCCTCCAATGCAACGGCCGCCGGCCGCCAGCAAAATCGCCGCGTAGAAATTGCCGTGCGGGTGAAGTAGCCCCGCCCGGTCGGCAGCAGGTAAAGTTATTGGCTGCGCAATAGCCAGCCTTGTTAAAATGCAAAATGCCTCCGTCGCTTAGCGACGGAGGCATTTTTAGTAATTCGCCTTTATAGGGTTGCCGGGTAGTGTCTTATCGGATGGCTAGCAGCAGTAGGGGAGCGCGCCTTATTTATAGGCGTCTACCTCGGCGCGCATCATAGCGTTGAAGTGCGAGCCGCCGTTGGCCAGCGTTACCAGGTTCCAGCCGCGGCCAATGGCATAGCTCCAGGTGCGACTATCCTTGAACTCGAAAGTGGGCCGCAGAATCTGGCCGTAAGGCGTGTAGTTGTCCATGAAATTAGTGGTGTAGAACTTGTCACCGCTCACAATCCACTCCATTGCCACGTAGAAGCCTTCTTCAGGTGCTACCAGGTTGTAGGGCGACAAATCGACCGTAAACCACTCGCCCCCACGGGCCGCCGAAACGATAACGCTCTCGGTCAGCATGTCTTCATTGGGCGCGTTGTAGTTGCCGTTCGCTTTGTAGATGCGTACCCGGAACGGCTCACGCGGGAAGCCGTTTTCCCCGATAAAAAACGATACTGTGCGGATGAGACCGAGCTTTTTAGCTTTATCGTTTTTGCACATGAAGGCATACTGCTGGCCCGGCAGGCCCTGAATCATACCGGCGCCCGGCGAGTTGGAGTGCGCACCCAACAGCGTGGGTTTTACCCCCTTGGTTTCCACTTTTACTTCGGCAAGCGCAACGGCCTGCTTCGGAAGCTGAATAATAATCTCTTCCATATTGGCCCCGCGCTTCACGTAGAGGGCGGTTCGCTTATAGCCCAGCGCCATCACGACAACCGAGTCTTCGGTTACCTTGGTGGGCATAGCCAGCTGAAAGTAGCCGTATTCATTGGTAAGCGCGCCGGTTTGCTCCTCGCGCAGGTTGATGGAGGCAAACGGAATAGGGTCCTGCGTCTTTTCATCCACCACGCGGCCCGTAATGCGGCCTTCCTGCTGGGCCCAGCTCAGCGTGGGCAGCAGGCTGCCAATAATCAAAAGGAATAGTAAACGCTTAATCATACAGTAAAAAAGAAATGGATAGGGCTCCGGCCCACAAATTTAATTACAAGGCTTCGCATCTAAAGTAGGGTAGCCGGGAAATTTCTAGAAAAATTCCTACTTGGCAAATAAAAAAAGTCGGGACCCGTGCGGAACCCTGCTCCAGGCTGCTGGCGCCACCCGGCTGGGCAGCGTCAGCCCGCTGCCGGTCACTTACAAAACCCGGGTGGCTGCAAGAGCATTGCGCCGCTGGTTTCGTTGCGTCTGGCCCCTAACTTCGCCCGAGTAATGGCTATTGAGCCAGGTTTTTAATTGTCGGATGCACAATAGCTTGGCTCCCTCACTGCTATCTATGAAAACAAGTAGGCTAATTGGCTTGGCGATGGTGCTGGTGTGGCTGGCGCAGGGCGTACGGGCACAGCCTGGTAGCTCTTTCGCCAGCCATGCCCGCACGGCCGCAACCCTCGATGGACTATGGCGAGGGAAGCTGCTGGCCCCCGGAGGCGCCCTTGATTTAAGCGTAAGCATGGTGCGCCTGACGGGCGGCAGCTATTTTGCGGCGCTCGACGTGCCCGTGCAGAAACTCAATCGGATACCCATTGACGTGCGGCAGCCTACCGGCACCGACTCGGTGGTGCTGCTAGTGTCGGAAACCAGCAGCCGGTTCTTGGGCCGCCGCTCGCCCGATGGCCAGGAACTGAGCGGCCTGTGGTGCCGGCAGGGCCAGCGCACCCCCATAACCCTGCACCACGAGGCCTTCGACAGCAGCACCCCCACCGATGCGGTGGCCAGGTTTACGCCTCCTTACCAGGTCGAAGAGGTAATAGTGACAAGCTATACCGCGCGGCTGCGGCTGGCCGGCTCTCTCACGCTGCCGCCGGGCACCGGCCCGTTTCCGGCCGTGGTACTGGTATCCGACTTCGGCCAGCAGGACCGCGACGGGCTTACGCCGGGCGCGCCGGTTACAATGTTGAGCTACCGCATGCTGGGCACCCTGGCCGATTACCTCACCCGCCGCGGTATTGCCGTGCTGCGCCTCGACGACCGGGGCACGGGGCAATCGGGCGGCAGCGGCGACTCCGCTACGCCTATTCAGCGGGCCGGCGACCTGCAGGCAGCGCTCAACTACCTGCGTACCCGCCCCGAGATAGACCTGATGCACCTAGGGGTAATCGGCCACGGCGAAGGAGCCAACGTGGCGCTGCTGGTGGCCGCCTCGCCGCTGCCGCCGGCTTTTGTAGTGGGCCTGGGCACCTACGGGCTGCCCGGCCACGAAACCCTGTTGCTGCAGCAAGAGCAAGTGTGGCGGGCGCAGAAGCTCCCGCCCGTGCAGTTTAGCCTGCGGGTGCGTCGGCAGCAGGAACTGTACGACATTATCCGCAACCCGGCCAACCTGGCCCAAACTCAGACCATCGTGGCTAATATGCTGCACCAGAGTGACCCAGCCCTGTCGGCTGCCGAGGGCCAGCGCCAGACGGCGGCGCTGCTTACGCCCTGGCATCGTTCCTTTTTATCGTTCGACCCGACCGAGAATATCTACGCCGTGCAGTGCCCGGTATTGCTGATAACGGGCCAGGCCGATGAGCAGGCCCCGCCCGCCCGGCACCTGCCGGCCCTGAAGCAGGCCTTTAAGGCCAGTGGCAACCGCCTGCTGACCATGTATCGGCCCAAGGGAATTAACCACCTCATGCAACCGCCACTATACCAGTGGAATATGCTGGGCGGTGAGCCCAAGCCTACGTTTGACCCCGGCGTGCAGGAGTTTATCCGGCGGTGGGTGGTTGGGCACGCGGGTAACTAAAAGTCTATCCGAAAAATAAGAGGGAGTGTCGCCAGATGGTGTTGGCGCAGTCCAAGTGCAAGAACGCTTCATAATTGGCCACTTTCTTTTCCCAGCGGATGAGCAAGCGGCGAAAGCGGTGGAACCAGGCATGGGTGCGCTCGACGACCCAGCGGCGGGCACGGTAATGCGGGGTCCGGCACTTGTCAGCTTCTTCGCCCCGGCCCAGGATGTGGACGCGGTAGCCCCAGCGGGCCAGCAGGCGGCGAATGGCCTCGGCATCGTAGCCCTTATCGGCGCAGAAACCGGGCGCAAAATCGCCTTCGGCCGGTGGGGGCAGCACGGGCATCGAGCCGAGCACGGCCTGCACCTGAGTGACTTCGTGTACGTTGGCCCCGGTGACGGCCACGCCAATGGGTAGGCCCTGGGCTTCGGTCAGCACGTGGCGCTTGACGCCGCCCTTGCCCCGGTCGGTGGGGTTGGGGCCAACGGCCTCGCCGCCAAGCGGGGCCTTGGTCTGGCAGGCGTCGAGGCACTGCCAGTCCCAGTCCAGGCGGCCTTCGGCCTGCAGCTGGACCAACCCGCTGGTCCAGAGTTGCTTGAACACCCCAGCACGGGTCCACTCCTGGAACCGGTCATGGACCGTGGAGGCCGCCCCCAGGCACCGCGGCAGGGCTTTCCACTGCATCCCGTACACAAAATGTAGTACATGGCGAAGAACATCTGGCGGTCACAGGCACGTGGCCGGCCCCGCTGGCCAAGGCCGCTGGGCACGGCCGGCAGCAGCGGCTCGACGGCGGCCCACAAGGCCGGCGAGGGCAAAAAATCGGCATGAATCGTAGCTTCGTAGTCGGTTGTAGTCGGACGCAACGGGAATCTTGCAAGGTGTGGTAACCCCAAAATTCTCGCGTCTGGCTACAACTTTCTTATTTTTCGGATAGGCTCTAAGTATTCCAGCCAAACTAAAAGGGTTGCCGCTGCTCCGGGGTTATGGAGCGGCGGCAACCCTTTAGTTTGTATTAACTATATAGTGCTTACTTAATCATGTCCACTTCTGCCTTAATCATGGCATTGTAGTGCTGGCCGGCGGCGGTGGCCATCGTCAGCAGCGTCCAGCCTTTAGCGATGGAGTACGTCCAGGTACGGCTTTCCTTGAACTCGAAGGTCGGGCGCATAATCTGGCCGTAGGGCGTATAGCTGTCGTCCATAAAGTTGGTATTGAAGAACTTGTCGCCGCTCACAATCCATTCCATCGCCACAAAGAAGCCTTCTTCGGGCGCTACCACATTGTAAGGTGTCAGGTCAACGGTGTACCACTGGCCGCCTTTCGGGGCCGATACTACCACGTTATCGGTCAGGATATCCGTATTGGGCGAGTTGTAGTTGCCGTCGGGCTTGTAGAGGCGCACCCGGAACGGCTCGCGGGGAAGCCGTTTTCGCCGATGTAGAACGACACCGAGCGGATGTTGCCCAACCGCTTGTTTTTGTCATTCTTGACAAAAAAGGCATACTGCCCACCGGGCTGGCCTTGCAGCAGGCCATCGCCCGGCCGGTTGGAGCTGGTGCCCAGCTCCAGGTTTTTCACTTTGCCCCCTTTCACCGTTACTTCTTTCAGGGCAATGGCGCGGCGGCTCACTTCCAGCACGAGGTTGGCCATGGGTTTACCCTTTTCTACTGCAATGGCCAGATGCTCGTAGCCCAGCGCCATCACAATGAGCGAGTCGGTATCGTTTTTCACCGGCCCAGGCAGCTGAAAAACCCCAAACTCATTGCTGAGTGCCCCGGTCTGTTCCGACTTCAGGCTAAGAGAGGTAAACGGCAGAGGCTCCTTCGTGGCCTTGTCAATAATTTTGCCGGCTAAGAGCGAAGGAGCGGGCGAAGTAGACTGCGCTCGTACGGTGCCGCTGGCAACGCATACGAATAGTGCAAAATAAAATAAACGTTGAAACATTTGTAAGTAGAAAGAGGACTGGCTAATGCAAAAATAAGCTTGAAAAGCTTAGGTTTTGCATAGATAGGCTGGCCTTTTAGTCAAGACTTTAGTACGTTGCGGCGAACCCCGCCGGATTGTAGACGAACGGCCTTATAGTGGATAAAAAATCCTATTGGCTGGGTCGGGCAACTAAAGTGCCGTATCTTTGTTTGAATTAAATCTAAATAACCAAACACTCTGCTATCGTGGCTCTTTTTCGTCGCTCCACCGCTGTGGCTGCTCAGCAGCCGGCTTCCGGCCGCCGCACCGCCAACGACCTGCGGCCCGGCGAATCGGCCACTGTATGCTGCCTGAAAGACCCGCAGATGGCCCTCAAGCTGCTCGATATGGGGTGCATTCCGGGTACGCAGGTGCGGCTGGCGGGCCGCGCTCCCCTCGGCGACCCGCTCATGCTGGTGCTCGGGGATGAAGAATATACGCTGTCGCTGCGCGTAAGCGAGGCCCTCACAATACAGCTAAAAGACTAACCCAAACGTAATGGTGGGCGCTAGTAAGGATGTGCGGCAGGCGTCGCCGCTCCCCGGCCCGCGGGAGGCGGCCCCGGAGCGCCTGCCCCGCCTGGCCCTCATCGGCAATCCCAACTCGGGCAAAACCTCGCTGTTTAATCAGCTGACGGGCCTCAACCAGAAGGTGGGGAATTTTCCCGGTGTTACCGTCGACCGCAAAACGGGCATTGCCCAGCTCGGCGGGCAGCGCCGGGCCGAAGTAGTGGATTTGCCCGGCACGTACTCGCTCTATCCCAAGAGCCTCGATGAGCGCGTTATTGCCGATTTGCTTTATAATCCGCGCTCGCCCGACTACCCCGACTTTGTGGTAGTGACCGTGGATGCCAGCAACCTGCGCCGCAGCCTGCTGCTGTTTTCGCAGCTCGCCGACCTGGGCCTGCCGGCCATCCTGGCGCTCAACATGACCGATGTAGCTGCTGAGCGCGGTATTCAGCTCGATGTAGCGACGCTGGAGCGGGAGCTGGGCGTGCCCGTGGTGCCGATGAATGCGCGCAGGGGAGTGGGCCTGGCCGCGCTGCGCATCGTCATGGCCGACCGCCTGGCCGCCCGGCCGCCGGCCGGCCGCTTCTGGCAGCCGGCGCCCGAGCTGCGGCCGCTGCTGGCCGAGATTCGCCAGCACTTTAAGCTGCCCAACGACTACCTGGCGCTGCACTATGCCCACCAGTTCCGGCAGCTGCACTTCCTGAGCGAAGACGACCGCCAGTACCTGGCCACGCTTACCGAAAAAGCTGCTTTCAACTCTACCGCCCAGCAGGCGGCCGAAACGGTAGCGCGCTACGCTCACATAAATGAGCTGCTGCTGGAGGTAGTGACCGTGACGCGCACCGAGCGCCGCGAGCCAGCCTCCAATCGCATCGACAAGGTGCTGACGCACCGCATATTTGGCTACCTTATTTTCTTGGCAATTCTGTTTTTGCTGTTTCAGGCCATCTTTGCCTGGGCCCAGTATCCGATGCAATGGATAGACCAGGGCATTTCGGCCCTGAGCGCGGCTATTCAGGCGCGTTTTCACGGGCCGCTGGTGCGGCTGCTTACGGAGGGCGTGATAGCCGGCCTGGGCGGGGTGCTGATTTTTATTCCGCAGATTGCCCTGCTCTTTGCCTTCCTGGCGGTGCTGGAAGAAACCGGCTACATGGCCAGGGTCACTTTTCTCATGGACAAGCTGATGCGTCCGTTTGGGCTCAGCGGCAAGAGCGTGGTGCCGCTTATTTCGGGGCTTGCCTGCGCGGTGCCGGCCATTATGGGCGCCCGCACCATTGAGAGCTGGAAAGATAGGATGTTGACGATATTCGTCACGCCCCTGATGTCGTGCTCGGCGCGCATTCCGGTATACACGGTGCTGGTGGCGCTGGTAGTGCCCGACGAGGCGTGGCTCGGCCTATTCAACCTGCGCGGGCTCGTGCTGATGGGCCTCTACCTGCTGGGGCTCACGTCTGCGCTGCTGTCGGCGCTGCTGCTGAAAGCCGTGCTCAAAGCCCGCGAGCGCAGCTACTTCATCATGGAGTTTCCAGTGTATCGCTGGCCGCGCTGGAAAAACGTGGGCCTGACGATTGTGGAGAAAGTAAAAGCCTTCGTAACGCAGGCTGGCAAGGTAATCATTGCCATCTCAATACTGCTGTGGGTATTGGCCAGCTATGGTCCGGGCCGGCGGCAGGAGCAGGCCGCCCTTCAGATGCAGCAAACGGCCAGCGCCGGGCACTGGTCGGCTGCCGAAACCGAGCGGCGCGTGGCTTCGGCCCGCCTCGAAAACTCCTACGCAGGCTCTTTCGGGCATGTGCTGGAGCCCGCCATCCAGCCGCTGGGCTTCGACTGGAAAGTCGGGATTGCGCTGCTCACGTCCTTCGCGGCCCGCGAGGTATTTGTGGGCACTATGAGCACCATTTACAGCGTGGGCCAGGATGCCGACCTGGGCACGGTGCAGCAAAAGCTGGCCGGCGAAAAAGATGCGCAGGGCCGGCCGTTCTTTACGCCGGTGCGGGCCTTGTCGCTGCTGGTGTTTTACGTGTTTGCCATGCAG
Source organism: Hymenobacter sp. BRD67 (assembly GCF_013256425.1). GTDB lineage: Bacteria > Bacteroidota > Bacteroidia > Cytophagales > Hymenobacteraceae > Hymenobacter. The sequence goes on along the minus strand of NZ_CP053904.1, from coordinate 3,154,808 downwards.
TGCATGAGCACACTGGCCGTTACGTACCGCGAAACCAAAAGCTGGCGCTGGCCCCTGGGCCAGCTCGTGTACATGACCGGCCTGGCCTACGTGGCCTCGCTGTTTGTATGGCAGGTATGGGGGAGCTAAACAATACCAAACAGATGACGACCTACGAAACCCTGCTTCGCCTTGCCTTCCGTGAGCCCGCTGAGGCAGCTCACTATCTTACGCCCGCTGCGCTGGGTACCGAAGCCGGCTTCGAGCAGGCTACCGGCCGCGACCAGCCTTTCCGCTTCGAGCAGTGGCGCCTGGGTGTGGCCATGAGCCTGCTGCGCCTGCTCGGCGACCTGGGCGACCACGATGAGGCCCGCCGCGCTGCCGAAGTACTGCACCGCGCCTTGAACACGGCCCACTCGCCGCAGGAAATCGACAAGCAGATTGGCAAGGAAAACAAGTTGTTTGAGCAGATTTATACCAATCTCTACGTCAACGACGAAGGCGAAGCCCTGCTTGACCTCTTCGCCCGCACGCTCGACGCCGACGCGCCCGACCTGCTGGCCCAGGTGCAGGCCGAGGCGGTGGACCTGGCGCGGGAGCTGAATTTCGATGAGGAAGACGACGACCAGGAATAGCGCCCCCGCTATCTGCCGATAAGTAAAGCCCAGCCACAACTAAAAGAGGCCCGCGACAAACGTCGCGGGCCTCTTTCTGTACTGTCTCGTGAGCTTAGTAGCCGGGGTTTTGCACCAGCAGCGAATTGTTGTTGATTTCCTGGTAAGGAATGGGCAGAATCGCTTTGGGGTCGTTTGCGTTAAAGGCTGGTACGGCGGGCGAGCCAGGGTCGGTTGCGGTAGGGGGAATAGCAGGTTGAAAAGGCCGAATCACGCCATTCGTGCGCTTGAGGTCGTAGAGACGGAAGCCCTCAAAGGCCAGTTCCAACTGCCGCTCCAGCAGCACATCGGGCAGCATGGCTCCGATAACGGGGGTAGCCCCGGAGCGCAGCCGCACTTTATTAATATCAGCATCACCCGATTTGCCGGCCCGAATGTCGCACTCGGCCCGGATGAGGTACATCTCGGCCAGGCGAATCAGCGGAATATCCTGACCATACGTGCGCCACTTTATTGTGCGCAGGTGGTTGGGCTTAGTGTTGCCGTCGCTCAGGTAAATAAGCTTTTTGGTTCGCAGAATGGTGAGCGAGTCGGTGCCGCGCACGTCGGAGCTGCCATACAGATTGGCAAAATCGCCGTTAACCCGCACATCGCCCCGGCCATAGCTAATACCCTGGTCGCCGGTCGGGCTGTAACCCGCAAAGAAGGTAGCCAGGCCGCTGTTGGCAGTGCCAGCGTTGTTCTGGTCATTCTGCTGAATCTCGAACAGGCTCTCGGAGCTGTTGCGATTCTGAAAAACGGCCGCCAGGGTACCTGCCAGCGATGCTCCGCTGTTGGTAATCACGTCGTCGGCCGCCGCACGGGCCGCCGGGTAGTTGCCTTGCTGCAAATACACTCGTGCCAGCAGGGCCTCGGCCGAGAACGAAGAGGCCCGGGTTACGTTCTGGGCTGGCAGATTCTTCATAGCCGCCTGCAAATCGCTGATAACCTGCGCATACACCTGCTCAACCGTTGCCCGGGGCAGCTTGGTGTCGCCCTGGGCAATAGTGGTGTTGGCGGTCAGGGCCAGCGGCACACCCAGCTGGGTATTGTTTGTCCCAGCCTTGTATTGCTGCGCGTAAAGGCGTACCAGCTCGAAGTACATTGCCGCCCGGATAAAGCGCATCTCGCCCCGGAACTGCTGCTTTTGGGTACTGTCGGTGACTACGCCCAGGTTAGCCAGCACCACATTGGTTTGGTTGATATTGGCGTAGGCCGCCCGCCATATTTCCAGCGCATTGCTAATCTGCGCGTTCTGGATATGGTTGGCCAGCTGCGCATAGTTCTGAAAAGACCCCTCCCACGAGATATAGCCATCGCCGGCTATCAGCTCGGGTACCAAAATCAGGTCGGTACCATAGAGGCTCGAATTATCGAGCTGCGAGTAGCAGCCAACTACGGCCGCCCCCACTTTCTGGGTAGTATTGAAAGCTGTCGAAAGGTCAATGGCCTGCTGCGGCTGAATGTCAAGCGCATCCTTACATGCCGATAAGCCCAGGCTAAGTCCAAGGGCCACGACCGGCCAGGAAAATATTTTTTTCATATATAGTAAATTAACTAGCTATTAGAAGCCCACATTCACACCTGCCAGGAACGTCTTGGCCAGCGGCGGCGTGTAAAAATCGTGGCCGAGCGCAATGTTGCGGTACAGCGACGAGCCATCGCCCAGGCCGAAGGTGTTCACCTCGGGGTCGTAGCCCGTGTACTTGGTAAACGTGGCCAGGTTCTGGGCCGTCACATAAATACGTACGCTCTTCATGTAGCCGCGATTGGCGATGTCGGCCGGCAGCGAGTAGCCCAGCGTCACGTTTTTAATGCGGAAGAACGAGCCATCCTGGATAAAGCGCGACGAGTTGCCGATGCCGTTGCCCGAGCCAAAGCTCGATTTGGGAACGTCGGTAATGTCGCCGGGCTTCTGCCAGCGGTTGAGCTGGTCCACAGTCTGGTTGTCGAGGTAGTTGTTGAAGCCCGTAGACTGATATACCCCGGCCGCGTTATAAATGTCATTGCCGTACGAAAACTGCCCCAGAGCGCTCAGGTCGAAGCCTTTAAACGAGAAGTTGGTATTTACCCCGCCCGTAAACTTAGGATTGGGGTTGCCCACCTTCTGGTCGGGAGCGGCGCCGTAATCGTTGCTTTTTGAGCCATCGGCCTGGTAGTAGAGTGCATCCCCGTTGGCGGGGTCTACGCCGGCATAGCGCTTGGTGTAGAATACGCCAAGCGGCTCGCCCTGCTGAACCCGGCTGATAATGGCCCCACCCGGAATGATAGGCGTGGTCAGCGAAGTGATAAGGTTGCGGTTGAACGACATGTTGGCGCCCAGGTTCCACTTAAAGTCGCCATCCAGGATGCGGCCGTTCAGGGCAATTTCCAGGCCGCGGTTGCGCAGGGCGCCCACGTTCTGGGTAACGTTGCTGAAGCCGCTGGTCAGCTGCAGCTGGCGGTTGAGCAGCAGCTTGTCGGTCTGCTTCTGGTACACGTCTACCTCGCCCGTAATGCGGTTTTGGAGGAAGCCGAACTCTACACCAAAGTCGGTCTGCTTGGTATTCTCCCAGGTCAGGTTGTTGTCACCAAGCGCGCTGCTGATAAACGTACCCGACTGGTCGGCATAGGGCTGAGCCCCTACCAGGCTGCGGGCGGCGAAGTTGCCTACCTCGGAATTGCCGGTAAGGCCGTAGCTGGCGCGTAGCTTCAGAAAGTTGACGACCGCATTGCCTTTCAAAAAGCTTTCTTCGGAAAGCAGGTAGCCTACGGAAGCAGCTCCGAAGTTACCATACCGAGTATTCAGGCCAAAGCGCGACGAGCCGTCGCGGCGAACACTGCCGCCTATCAGGTATTTGCCCTGAAAGTTGTAGTTAACGCGCGCAAAGTAGGAGAGGATGCCATACCCGGTGCCCGTCGACTGCGAGCCGGATGTTTTAACCGCCGCGCTGGCTACGCGCGTAAAGTCATTGGTAGGGAAGCCCCGGCCTTCTGCCGACGTAAGTTTCGTGTCGGAGCGCTGATACGACTCGCCGGCCAGCACATCCAGGTGGTGGTCGGTACCCAGGTCCAGCACGTAGGTGGCCGTGTTGTTATTGGTGTAGTTAACGGCCTGGGTCTGGGCGCTGATAGCATAGCCGGTGGCCCCACCCGTTTGCGTGCCGGCGCCCCGCACCAGGTCTTCGTTCAGGTCCAGGAAGTCGCCGCCCACCTCGGTGCGCAGCGTCAGGCCCTTAATCGGCACAAAGTTGAGGTAAGCTGAGCTGAACGAGCGGTAGATGCCGGCCCGGTTGCTGCCCAGCTCCTGGTCAATCAGGGCGTTGTAGTAGATAGTCTGAGCGTTGAACAAGCCCGTAGCTGGGTCAATCACCGGCTGGGTCGGGGCCAGCGCGTTGAGCTGCAGGGGGTTGGAAAAGTCGTTGTCGCCGGCTACACGGTCGTTTACGGTGCGGGCCAGCGAGGTGTTGATGCCTACTTTCAAATTATCCCGGATGCTGTGGTCCAGGTTCAGGCGCAGGCTGCCGCGACGGAAGCGGTTGCCGACGATAATACCCTTCTGGTCGTTGAACGTGCCGCTCAGGTAGAAGCGCGTTTTAGCATCGCCGCCGCTGGCGCTGAAATCGTACTGCGACACGTTGGCCGCATCACCGAACGGCCGGTAATGGCCTTGGTTGCGGAAGGCCTGATTGCTCCAGTTGGTATCGTAGGGCGAGTTGTAGTCGAGCCCAAAGTAGTTGCTAAAGTCGCCAGGCAAGGTTTTTGTAGTCGAGTACCCCGCGTTTATGAGCGACTCGCCCAGCAGCTGATTGTATTGCGACGCGTTGAGAAACTGACGCTCACGAGTAGGGGCGCTCACGCCGTAGTAGTAGCCGGCCGTAACTTTCGTTTCGCCCTGGCGACCTTTCTTGGTCGTGATAATAACGACCCCATTGGAAGCCCGGGAACCATAGATAGCGGAGGCCGAGGCATCTTTCAGAATGCTGATGCTCTCGATATCGTTGGGGTTGAGGTCGGCCAAGGGGTTGAGCGGCTCGGTGGTAGTGGCCCCCGACGACTGGTCGGCCGACGTAATGGGAATGCCGTCAATAACGTACAGCGGCTGGTTGGAGGCAGTTACCGACGAAGTGCCGCGTACCTGAATGTTGATGCCCTGGCCCAGCTTGCCGCTGCCCTGGTTGATAACCACGCCTGGCGTGCGGCCCTGGATAGCCTGCTCAAACGACTGCACCGGCTGGTTTTGCACCACGTTGCCCGAGAGCTGGGTTACTGAGCCGGTTATATCTGCTTTGGCCTGCGAGCCGTAGCCTACTACGACGGCTTCCGACAGCACTTTCTGGTCAGGGGCCAGGGCGATGGCGAAAGTAGGGTTAGTGCCGATGGGCAGGGATGCAGTAGTATAGCCAATCGAGCTGAAAGTCAGTGTAGTGGCAGAGGCCGGAGCCGCCAGTGAAAAGCTGCCATCCGCATTGGTCGATGCGCCTACCGTAGTGCCGGTTACCAATACCGTAACGCCCGGCAGGCCCTGGCCAGTCACCCGGTCAGTTACGCGCCCGCTTAGTTGCCGCGTCTGAGCAAACGCGGCGAATGCTGTAAGCCAGCCTAGTAGCAGCAGTATGTATCGTGGAGAAGTAAATGGATTTTTTTTCATAAAATACCCTTGAATGTGAAGGAAAACCTAGTTATGTTAACATGAAGCCTCTGTTTGTGGCGCAAGTAACTTCTGTTTCTTGAAGAAAAGATGATGAAGTATAAAATGTTTTTCTGTTAACAAACCATGACCCTTCATTCTGTCGGATAGACTTACTGAAGATGAAATGCGATTGCCAATAAAAAGGCCCGAACCAGCTTGGTTCGGGCCTTTTTATTGGCAATCGCTTTGGTAGGTTAATACCCGGCGTTCTGCACTAGGTTCGGGTTGGCGTTGATTTGGGGCAGCGGAATGGGGAATACCAGCTTGGGCGAATTCCAGGGCAAAGTAGTGTTGGTCAGCGGGTCAAAGGCCGACTCCATGTTGCGCTTTACATCGCCGAGGCGGAAGCCTTCAAAGGCCAGCTCGAGGCGACGCTCCTTTAAAATAGCTGGCAGCGTAACAGCCGCTAGCGCTGGCAGGTGCGCCCGCTGGCGGATGGTATTGATATCGCCAAGTGGTGCAGCCCCTACCTGCGTACCGGCGCGGAAATTGGCCTCTGCCCGAATCAGGTACATTTCATCTAGCCGAATCAGCTTAATGTTGCCATACAGCACATCATACTTATTCGTATAGTATACCCCGTTAACTTTCTGATAAAGAGTGCTGCGGTCGTCGCCCGGCTCGAAAAGGCTGATAAACTGCTGCTGAATCTCCACATCGGCCCGCCGATTCTGCGAGTAGAAGGTGTTCAGGTCGTTGGTACCGCTCTGAGCTGAAAATTGCAGCGCGAAGATGTCTTCCTGCGTGTTGGCCAGCAGGCTGGTGCTGGAGAGGAAGTTGTCGCCGTAATTGGGGTTCAGGCTAAAGCGGTTGGAGCTAATAACCCGGCTGGCTGCCGCCGCGGCCGCGGGATAATTGCCCTGCTGCAGATAAACCCGCGCCAGTAGCGCGGCAGCCGCATACTTATTGGCGAAGATACCGTTCGAAGCCGGTAGCTTGGCTTCGGCTGTAGTCAGGTCGGTGATAACCTGCGTGTATACCTCAGCTACCGTGTTGCGACTAACATTATTGGCGTCTGAGATGGTAGTGGTAGGGGTGAGCACCAGTGGCACGCCAGGGTTGGTAGCCGGATTACCGTCGTTCCAGGCACGGCCGTAGGTGCGCACGAGGTCGAAATAGACCAGCGAGCGCAGAAATTTAGCCTCCCCTCCACGCTGCTTTGCAAGGCCGGCGTGTTGAGCTTGCCCAAGTTAGCCAGCACATTATTGGTGCGGTTGATAACGTCGTATGCGCTAACCCAGATATTGTTTACGAAGCCATTCGTGTAAAGTAACGTTTTGCGCTGAGCCTGTTGAGGTTCTTGGTACGTGCCGACAAATACCTCGTCACCGTTATCAGCCAGCACGTCAGTCATCAATTGCCAGTCGCCACCGTAAATACGGAAGTTTTGCAGGCCCGCGTAGCTGCCTATCAGCCCGGCCTGGACGTCGTTGGAGGTATTAAAGGCATTAGCCGAGTCGATGCTACTGACTGGCTGTACGTTTAGCTTATTATTGCAGCCCACGAGTCCACCCGTGAGCAGAGCGGCCGCTAGCAGCCCCATGAATATCTTGTTCATATAAAATTCGAGCGTTGAAATGAGTAAAGCCAGCGGCGCTTAGAAGCCTAGGTTAATGCCGACCGTGTAGGTCCGGGGCTGAGGCGCAGTATAGAAGCTGATGCCCTGGTTGATGTTGTTCTGGGTCGTATTGCTGGTACCGGTGGCGGCGTCATAGCTAACTTCCGGGTCCCAGCCAGCGTACTTCGTAAAGGTCAGTAGGTTAAATCCTTGTACAAAGACGCGGGCCGTCTGGAAGTGGCCCCGCTGGGCTACGCTGCTGGGCAGGTTGTAGCCTAACACTACCGAGCGCAGGCGGCCATAGTCGCCATTGCTGACAAAGCGCGACGAGTTGCCAATGCCGTTGCCGCCCAGGTAAACGGCTTTGGGTACGTTGGTGATATCGCCCGGCTTCTGCCAGCGGTTAAGCTGGTCGCGGGTCTGGTTGTCGGGGCCGTTATTGAAGCCTACCGAATAGTACTGCGCGGCTCCGTCAAAAATCTGATTGCCGAACACGCCAACGAGCGTTACTCCCAGGTCAAAGCCTTTGTAAGTAAAGGTGTTGGTAATGCCGCCGGTCCAGGTTGGGTTAGGATTGCCGATGGGCACGTTTGCGGCCAGGTTGATATCGTTGGTAGTGCTGCGGTCAATGGTGCCGTCGGCCTTCGTCGTATTCAGGTAGTAAAGGGCATCGCCATTGGCCGGATTGACTCCGGCGTACTCCGGCCCGATAAATTCACCTAGCGGCTGGCCTGCCTGGGCCCGGTTCAGGAAGCTGCCCAGGATGTCGGGACCAGCAAGGTCCAGAATCTTATTTCGGTTGATGGCGGCATTAGCGCTGGTCGTCCAGGTAAAGTCCCCCACGATGTTGTGGGTGGTCAGCGAAAATTCAATACCTTGGTTGCGCAGGCTGCCTACGTTCTTATTTTCAGAAGTGAAGCCGGTGGTTGCGGGTACTGGCTGAGCCAGGAGCAGCCCGGTCGTGTTTTTCCGGTACACATCAATCTCACCGCTGATGCGCCCGCCGAAGAAGCCGTACTCCAGCCCGGCATCGTACTGCACCGTCGATTCCCAGCTCAGGTTTTCGTTGCCTACCTGCGCGGGCCGTTGGCCAGGAACACCTACGTAGCCCGCTCCAACGCCCGAAAACAGGTTGCGCGAGGCGAAGTTGCCAAAGTTCTGGTTACCTGTCTTGCCAATGCTGGCGCGCAGCTTAAGCAGGCTCAGGGTTGGATTGTTCTTCAAAAAACTCTCCTCCGACAACAGCCAGCCTACTGAGGCGGCCGGGAACACTCCATAGCGCCGGTTGATACCAAAGCGCGACGAGCCGTCGATACGGGCGCTGGCGCCTACCAGGTACTTGCCGGCAAAGGCGTAGGAGCCCCGGGCAAAGTAAGATACCAGTGCGTAGCCCGTAGTATAAGAAGTGCCGGCCGTGATTTGTGACGCGTTATCAATGGTGCGGTAGGCATCCGAAGCAAACTGGGTGCCCGTTACGCTGTTGCCATTTAGGCGGGCTTCCTCGTAGCTGGTGCCGACGGTTAACTCCACCGCGTGCTGCTCAGCCAGCGTTTTCTTGTAAGAAAAGTAGTTGTTCACTACGACTTTCGCGCTGGTTACGGCCGAGTTGAAGCCAAAGCCATTGGTGGGTCCGCTGTTGCGAGCCGTAATCCGACCAGAGTATTGCTCTTCGCCCTGGTTCAGTACGTCGGTACCTAGTTCCGAGCGGAAGAGCAGGTCATTGGTAAGCTTCAGCTGTCCGTAAACGTTACCCAGCAGCCGGTACACGGTAGTGGTGTAAGTGCTTCCCTGAAGACTCAGCAGCGGATTGTAGTAAAAGGGGAACGTAGCATTGGGCAGACCGGTAGTGGGGTCGAGCGCGCCGCTCACCAGGCCCGTGGCCGGGTCGATAAGCGGAGTAATCGGCGAAAGTGCCACAATCTGCATGGGCGTGCTGAAGGCATCATCGTTGGGCACCCGGTAGTTGACTGAGCGCGTAGCTGTCAGGTTGATGCCAAACGACAGCCGGTCGGTAGCCTGGTGGTCAAGGTTGAAGCGCGCCGCGATACGCTTGTACTCGTTATTTATAAGAATGCCCTTCTGGTCGCTGAACTGCCCTGAAAAGTAGAAGCGGGTTTTCTCGTTGCCGCCGCTGGCATTTAAATCGTACTGCTGAAATGGGGCTTTTTGAAAAACCTGGTCCTGCCAGTTGGTATTATAGGTCAGGGGGTCAGCGGCACCACCCGCGTAGCGCTGCAACCGGCTGGCATTAGAGGCAGCCGAGCGACCCGAGTTAACCAGTGCTTCCGTAATCAGTGTTACGTATTCCTGATTGTTGAGGAATTCGCGCTTGTGCGTGGCTTCGCTGTATCCACCCTGCACATTGAAGTTAAAGCGCGTCACGCCGGCTTTGCCGCGCTTGGTGGTGATGAGCACTACCCCGTTTGTAGCCCGCGACCCGTAGATGGCTGACGACGCCGCATCTTTGAGCACGCTGATGCTTTCAATGTCGTTGGGGTTAATATCGGCAATGGGGTTTGTAGCAGCTACCGTAGACGACAGGTTGTCCGAAACTACCGGTACCCCATCTACCACGTATAGCGGCTGTGCATCGCCGCTGATGGAGGAAACTCCTCGGACGCGCACCCGGATGCCCTGCCCTAGCTTGCCGCTGCTGTTTTCGATAAATACCCCGGCTGCTTTGCCCTGAATCGACTGCTCGAACGATTGAACCGGCTGGTTGCCAACATCCTTGCTCGCCAATTGGGTTACTGCGCCCGTGAGGTCGGCCTTGGTCTGGGTACCGTAGCCAACTACCACAGCCTCTGCCAAATCGGTAGTGGACGTTGCCAGGGTTATGTTCAAAGAACCACGACCCGCTACCGCAATCGTCTGGGAAACATAGCCCACCGAACTGATAACAAGCGTAGCACCAGGTTTCACCGATAAGCTGAAGGAGCCATCGGCCCCGCTGCTCACGCCATTGGTACTGCCACGCTCTACGATAGTCGCCCCTGGCACGGCGCTGCCATCGGAGCCTAAGACACGGCCACTGACTACCTGGGTCTGGGCTAGTGCCGGAAGCGTAGCTACCACTAACAAAGGAGTAAAGATTCTTCTCATAAAGGGGCTTTGGGTTGAAAAGTGATAAGTAATGAGGAAGGCACAGTTTGCTGAAGACTTCATGTAGATGACTTATGCAAATTAAGGGCTGTTACAACATTAAATTAGTATGAAATCTCAAAATACCCCTAATTTTTTAAGGGGCGTTTTGAAAAGCAGATTACTTCTATTGAGTTAGTTGGTTATCCATAGTGGAACATCAGGAAAAGAATCAATAAACTAATTTGCTTAAAATAGCGTGAGGAGAATTCGCCCGCAGCAGCCCCGTACCTTTGCTGCCACGCATGAAGCCTACTATCCACTACCTCACTACGGCGGCCCAGGTGGCCGAGGCCGCCGCTCACTTCGCCACCCTGCCGCGCATTGGCATCGACCTGGAGTTTGACGACAACCGTTATCGGTACGGCCGCCACGTAGCCCTTATTCAGGTATTTGATGGGGAAAGTGTTTACTTAATTGACCCTCTTCCGCTGGAGCCCGAGATGGCCGCCGGGCTGGAGCCGCTGTTTTCGGTGCTGCGCGACCCGGCCGTGGCCAAGGTTTTTCACTCCTGTAAATCCGACATCCTGCTGCTCGACGAGCTGTTTGATGTGCATTGCCGCAGCATTATCGATACCAGCGTGCAGTTTACACTGCTGGCGCTCGAGGATAACAATATCTCGTTGGGTCGCCTCATTCAGAGCGAGTTAGGCTTTGAGGTAGATAAGGGCGAGCAAAAATCGAACTGGCTGAAGCGCCCGCTTACCGAGGCCCAGAAAGAGTACGCGGCCAATGATGTGCTCTATCTTTTTGAGCTGACCGACCGCCTGGCGGTGCGCTTGCAGGAGCAGGGCCGGGCTCAGTGGGCGGCCGAGGAAAACCTGGCGCTCGAAGCCGTGCGCTACGGCCGCGACGAGCTGCGCCCCACCTGCGCCTGGCCGGCAAGTTTCGCATCGGTCCGGCCGAGTTGCCGCTGTTTCGCGAGCTGTATGCCCTGCGCGACCGCGTGGCGCGGCAGCTCGACCGGCCCAGCTATATGGTGCTCAGCAACGACCGGCTGGCCGAGCTGGCGCATCAGCCCATCACCTCGCACGGGGCTCTGCGCAATGCCGGAGGTCTACACCCCGAGCTGAAGCGCGCGCCCTACGCCGACGAGCTGGTGGCCCTGGCTACCGCCGACCTTGCGTCCGATGGCCCGCTGCCCGCCGACCAGCGTCGGCCGCAGCCCTTCCGCCGCCGCTTTGGTGGCCCTATGGCCGCGCGCGCCGAAGCCCGCGAGGCGCTGCTTACGAGTATCAAAAATCATCTGGCTGCCGATTATAGCCCCGTGCTGGCCAATACCGTGCTCAGCAACCGGTTGATTGGTGATGTGGTGGAGCAAGGTAGCCTGGCCGCGCTGCGCCCGTGGCAGCGCCAGCTGCTAGGCGAAACTGCTGCCCGTCATGGGTTGGTAATCAGCGAGCTAGAAGAGCCATTGCAGGGCTAGCGAGGTAGCATTAAGCGTGCTGCTACACTTCCCAGGCATATTGTAGGCTGGTAAGCCCGGCAAACCTATACAGACTGTCAAATGAGAAAAATTAAATAATATTTGTATTTATAAATATTTATTAGGCCAGAAGACATGGCTATTGCGCGGACGTCTGGTACATGCCACAGTTCATGCCTGTGATTTCCTGACTGAAGCCTTACTACGAATTTGTAAGTCAGAATGTTAGCATATGTATTATGCCAGTGAGTGTATTCGTGGTGTGCCGGTGGAAGTAGTAAATATGTAGAAAATTATATGCGTGGCGCGGCGCAGCTGGCCAGTGCGTGGCTTACCCGGCTGGCACTACTTTTGGCAATTTGCTGCCGGGCGGCTACTCCGCGGGCTACCTTATGACCGAACCTGTTGTGCCTGTGCTCGTTGCCGACTCTGCCCGGCCCACCCGGCAGAGCCGGCGCGGCTGGCTGGTCGTCCTGGTGCTAACTTTGGCCGCCCTGGTAGCAGGCCTGACTTATCAGCTGCTGTACCGCTCCAACGTGCCGACGGCCGTGGAAGGCCCGGCTTATCTCTACATCCGGCGCGGCGCGGGCCTGAAGGCGGTGCTCGACTCGCTGACGCGACCGGGCCTGCTGGCCCGGCCCTCCGATTTTGCGCGCGTGGCCCGCTGGCGTGGCTACGGCACCCCGGCCCGGCCCGTGCGCCCCGGCCGCTACACGCTGCCAGCCGGAACCGGCAACCTCGACCTGCTGCGCCTGCTCGAAAGCGGCCGGCAGGATACGGTGGTATTCACCATCCAGCCCTTTCACTACCTGCCGCAGCTGCCGCGCCAGGCCGGCCGCCAGCTCGACACCGATACTGCCCGGCTGCATAAGCTGCTGGCCGATAACGCGTACCTGGTCGGGCGCTACGGCCTTGATACCGCTACCGTGCGGACGCTTTTTATTCCGGGCCAGCTGCGGCTGTGCTGGCCTACCCCGGCCGCTGCCTTCCTCGACTCGGTGGCCGCCCGCCACCGGCGCTTCTGGAATGCTAAGCGGCTGGCCGAAGCCGACTCGCTGAAAATGACCCCGGTGCAGGTAGCGGTACTCGCCAGCATTGTGCAGCGCGAAACGGCCCAGCCTACTGATAAGCCTATTATCGCGGGTGTCTACCTCAACCGCCTGCGCCGGGGCCAGCCCTTGCAGGCCGACCCCACTCTGCTGTGGCCGCTGCACGGCCTGGGCACCCGCAAGCGCGTGCTCAACGTCGATAAAAACGTCGATTCGCCCTACAATACCTACCGGCACAAAGGCTTGCCGCCCGGCCCCATCACCACGCCTTATCCGCAGGCGCTGGAGGCGGTGCTGCGCCCCGCGCACCACCACTACGTCTTTTTCTGCGCCCGGCCCGATGGTAGCGGCTTTTCCGATTTTGCCGCCACCTTTGCCCAGCACAAGCAGAACGCCCGCCGCTACCAGCACCACTTGGATAGTCTGAAAATCAAGCGGTAGTATAGGGGCGTTTAAGCTAGCCGTTTATCCTTGCGAGCGCAGGGAGTTACCCATTAAGCAGTAGTAAAATATGCGCCTTGTTATCCAGCGCGTTCGCGAAGCCTCCGTTACGGTAGCTACTACGATTACCGGCCAGATTGGTCCCGGCCTGCTGGTGCTGGCCGGCTGCGCGCCCACCGACGACGAGGCGGCCCTGACTTGGCTGGCCCGCAAGCTGGTAGGCCTGCGAATTTTTAACGATGAGCAGGGCCAGATGAACCGCAGCGTGCGCGACGTGGGCGGCCAGGTGCTGGTAGTGAGCCAGTTTACGCTGCTGGCCGATGCGCGCAAGGGCAACCGGCCCAGCTACATCGGGGCGGCGCCGCCCGCCGTGGCCGAGCCGCTCTACGAGCGCTTCGTAGCGCTGGTGGCGCAGGAGCTAGGTCAGGCCGTGCCCACCGGCATTTTCGGGGCCGATATGCAGGTGCGCCTGCTCAACGACGGGCCGGTAACCATCGTGCTTGATTCACCGGTTTAGAATTTTAAATATAGTAAATAATTAATATAATGACTATTCAGCAGGCCCAGGCTACGGTAGACGAGTGGATAAACACCACCGGCGTGCGCTACTTCAGCGAACTAACCAATATGGCTATCCTGACCGAGGAGGTGGGGGAGGTGGCGCGCCTCATTGCGCGGCAGTACGGCGAGCAGTCGTTCAAGGAGTCGGACAAGGGCCGCGAGCTGGGCGATGAGCTGGCCGATGTGCTGTTTGTCGTCATCTGCCTGGCCAATCAGACCGGCATCGACCTCACCGAAGCCCTCGCCCGCAACCTGGCCAAGAAAACCCAGCGCGACGCCACCCGGCACCACGAAAATCCCAAGCTGAGTCAGCAAGCAGGCAGGGGGAAGGAATGAAGAATGGCTGCCCTTTATTCTTCCTTTCCTCAACTATCCTTCTCAAATGAATCCGCACCTGAGCCGTTTGCTGGCCGTGGCGCAGCAGCCCAACCGCCGCATCGTGGGGCTGATGTCGGGCACCTCGCTCGATGGGCTCGACGTGGCGCTGTGCCGTTGCACCGGCGCCGGCCCCTCGCTGCGGGTTGTGCTGGAAGAGTTTGCGACCGTGCCGTACCCGGCTGATTGGCAGCAGCGCCTGCGGGCCATCAGCCAGCCGGTGGTGCAGCTGGAAGAGCTGGTGCTGCTGCACGCGGGGCTGGCCCGCTACCACGCGCAGCTGGTGCTCGACTGCCTGGCGCGCTGGCGGGTGCCGCCAGCGGCCGTGGATGTGCTGGCCAGCCACGGGCAGACTATCTGGCACGCGCCGCGCCACCAGCACGGGCAGGAAGGTTTTGCGCACCATGCCACGCTGCAAATCGGCGACGGCGACCATCTGGCGGTGCTCACGGGTATTATTACGCTCTCCGATTTCCGGCAGAAGCACGTGGCGGCCGGGGGCGAGGGCGCGCCGCTGGCTCCGTTGGCCGATGAGCTGCTGTTTCGGCGGCCGGGCACCAACCGGCTACTGCTCAACCTGGGTGGTATCGCCAACTTTACCCTTTTGCCCGCCGACGGTGGCCCCGCCCAGGCCACCGACACCGGCCCGGCCAACACGCTGCTCGACTACGTGGTGCGCCAACACTACCCCGGCCGGGCGTACGACGCGGGTGGACAGCTGGCGGCACAGGGGCGGCCCCACGCCGGGCTGCTGGCGGCGCTGCTGGCGCAGCCGTTTTTTGCCGCGCCTTTTCCCAAAACTACCGGCCCGGAGCTGTTTTCATCGGAATATTTAGCTGGAAATCAGTGCGCTACCGCCACCGAAAACCTGCCCGTGCCCGACCTGCTGGCCACCCTCGTGGAGCTGACGGCCGGGGCCGTAGCCCAGGCTGCCCGCCATTACCTTGGCCCGCAGCCGGTGGCCGAGGTGCTGGTGAGCGGTGGCGGCGCCCACAATAAGGCCCTGCTGGCCGCCCTGGCCCGGCAGCTGCCGGCCACCGAGTGGCGCAGTACCGCTGAGGCCGGTGTGCCGCCCGATGCCAAAGAAGCCGTATTGTTTGCGGTGCTGGCCAACGAGGCGCTGGCCGGCCAGTCGGGCCTGCGCCTGGGTAAAATCTCGCTGCCCGGCTAGTAGTGAGGTACTTGTCGGATATAATCGTTTGAGTCTGACGCGGGCTGCCGGCTGTCCGCTCATTGGCCGAACAATTTTGGGCGCACGATAAGTGCACAGCCAGCCATGCCCCAATTTGACTTCCTAGAGCAAATTCTGGGTCAATGTACGGGTTCTGTTCTTGCGTTCGCCTCACCCCCGGCCCCCTCTCCGAAAAGGAGAGGGGGAGCCAGTCTGGCAAAATGTGTACACTGACTCAGAATCCGCGCTAACTAGCATCAGCGGCGACATGGCTGGCCCAACAGCGCAGTGGAAATAGCCTAAAAAGACCTCAGTGGCAGCTGAGGTCTTTTTATTTTCGCTTACTCCTTTATCAGTCTCAACGTTTGAACTCCCGCAGCGGTTGCTAATCGGAGCAGGTATACCCCTGTTGGCAAGCTGCTAAAGAAGGTTGGTTCGAGCGCGGGTTGACTGGCGCCTGCGGGCAGCGGCCCCAATTCCTGGTTCAGCACTTGGCGGCCAACCGCATCGAGGAGCGTGAGGGTGGCTGCGGCAGTAGCCTGCGGCAGCACCAGGCGCAGTTGTACGGTTTGCTGATAGGGATTGGGCCAGGCTACTAGCAGGCCGGCCGGGGCATCGAACAACACCGTGCGCACGGGCGAGAAAGTGGCCGTGCCCTGCTGGTCTAGCTGGCGCAGGCGGTAGTAGCGCAGGCCGCTCTTGCCGGCTTCGCGGTCGGTGAAGCTGTAGCTACGGGGGGTGGCGCTATTACCCGCCCCGGCCACCAGGCCCAGCGCCCGGAAGCTTTGCCCGTCCAGGCTCACCTGCACCTCAAACTCCTTGTTAGCCAGCTCCGTGGCCGTGGTCCAGCTCAGCACGACGTCGGAGCCCTGGCGCACGGCTTCGAAGCGTACCAGCTCTACGGGCAGCGGGGCGGCCTGGTCGCTGATGGCCAGCAGGCCCAGGCGGGTAAACTGGCTGGGACCGACCAGCGTACGAACCGGGGCGGGGTTGACGGTGGTGGCGTAGGTGTCGTAGCCGCTGTTGTCGGCGCTGCGCTGGCTGATTTGCTGAGCGCCCTCGCTGGCGATGGTACCCAGCGAGGCCGGGTCGTAGGTAAGCGTGGGCTGGTAGGTGTAGCCGCTGCCGTCGGCATTGTCGTTGCTGAAGGTAAAGTAGGCGTTGGCGTAGCGGGCACCGGCAGCAAAGGGCGCGGGCGGATTGGTACCCGAATAGTAGCGGGCCGTCACGCTGGTGGGCACTGTGCCGGTGCTGCTGTAGGTGAGCTGGGCCAGGGTGCGCCCGCCCAGCGAAAATGCCTGCGTGCTGCCCGGCGCGGGCACGGCCGACACGGCCAGTGCCGGCGGGGTGCTGATGGGCGTCACTTCCACCGAGCCGATGTCGGGGCACCGGCGGCCACGGTGGTAGAGCGGGTTGTGCCAGCGTAGTCGGTGCCAACGCTGGCCACCTGGGTGCCGGTGCCGTTGGCGTACCAGGCGGCCGGGCTGGCCGGGTTCACCGACAGGTCGCCGGTACTAGTATTGGTGAAGAGGCTGGCCGAAGGCAGCACCGATGCCTGCTCGCTCAGGCTGCTGCCGTCGCCGCCGGTGGCCGCTTTGTAGGCAGCGAAGGTGTAGACGCTGCCGCCGTACTGATTGACGTAGCTGCTGCTGTTAGCGTTGATGTACAGGTTGTAGTCGGCCGTGTTAGTGCCCGGGTTTGCGGGAGAACCCACGAAATTGGTAGTCGAGGGCGTAGTCAGCGCCAGGTTGAGGCCGCTCCCGCTTCGTTCGTTGTAGAGAATGTTGTTGCGCAGCACGAGGCCCGCAGTGGTGCTGTTGCGGTATAGCGCGTAGGTGCTACTGCTGCCCGTCCCGGCCAGGTACACCGCGTTGTAGGCGTAGGTATTGCCGGTGCCATTTTCGTAGAGGCCGTACAGGTTGGGCGCGGCGGCCGTGGCCCCGGTGCTCGACAGCTGGTTGTTGGCCACCGTTACGCCCGTGCCGTCGTTGTAGAGCAAGAGAATGCGGTCGGCCAGCGAGCCGGTGCCGGTGCTGGAGGAGAAGAGGCCGGCCACGCGGTTGCGGGCTACCAGGCTGCCAGTCGCCGCCCCGGTCACGTAAATGCCGCTCACGTAGTGGTAAAAAGTAGAAGTCGGGGCGGTGGTCGACGAGTTGCCGATGTTGCTCAGCTGGTTGCCCGTCACGGTCACCAGCCCGGTGGCCGCCGTGAAGATACCGACGGTCTGGGCGTTGCGCGTAGCATTAGGCGTCGAGCTGTTGACGAGGCCGCTGACGATGTTGTCGCGCACTATGGGCGCGGCCCCGGTGCCGGTGGCGTAGATGCCGAACAGGAACACCCCCCCATCAGGCCGGCGTTGGTTTGCAGGTTCAGCACCTGGTTGTTGGCGATGGTAGCAGCGGCGGTGCTACTTACGTAAATGCCGTAGCCGTAGCCCACCTTCAGGCCTTGCGTGGGCGAGGCGTCGCCGATGATGTTGCCACTGACATCACCGATGTTTACCGCGCCGCCCCCTACATTGATGCCGTTGCTGAAGGAAGAGGTGCCCGCGTTGGTAAGGGCCCGGATGACGTTGCCCTGCACGCTGGTAGCCGGCGCGTTGCCGACCACCAGGGCAATGCCGTTCAGGTTGCCCGAGGTGGAGCCCACGGTCATAGTGCCGCCGCTGGCTCCGCTGCTCGTCCCGCCGATGTAGTTGCCGCTCACCGTGTGGCCGGCGCCGCCGCTGAAATAGATACCCGTGAAGGCCGCGCTGTTGGTGCCCGCCGTCTGGTAAATACTGTTGTTGCTAACTGTGTGGCCGTTGCCGCCGGCCACCTGCACAAAAATCAGGGTTGTCGAGCGGGCCGCCTCCTGGTAGAGAGAGTTGCCCACTATTGACCAGGCAGAGTTGTTGCTGCCGGCCAGGTACACCGCACCTGCCGAGAAATTATGCAGCTGGCTGTTCGAAACGGCGTTGTTCGAGTTGGGTACCGTACCGCTCAGGCCCGCCGAGTAGATGCCGTTGGCGTAGCTGGCGGTAGTGGCATTGCCGGGGCTGCGCACGTCGAGCCCGGTGAAGGTGTTGTTGTTGTTGCCGGTGCTGCTGCCGCTGCCCAGCACGATGGTGCCGCTGCCGGCGTTGGTGTTGGCGCTTTCTACCAGCAGGTAGCTTAGCGTATTGTTGCTGGCGTCGCCGGTCAGGCTGAAGGTGGGCGCGCTGGCCGTGGTGTTGCTGAAGCGCAGGTTTTGCGCGCCCGTCGGCTGCTGCCCGTTAAAGCTGACGCGGCTGGCCCCCACCAGGCGTATCAGGCCCGCAGTAGTGGTGGCTGTGGCCGTGATGTTGCGCAGGGTACCGTCCGACTGCACGGTGAGCGAGTAGCCGTTGCCGCCGTCGGCCAGCGCTGTCAGTGCCACCGCGCCCGTTTCGCCCGTCAGGTCCGAGGTAATGGTGACGGTGGTGTTGCCCGCCAGCGCACCGTTGTTGAGGGCGTCGAATACGCCGCCCGCGTTGGTGAGCGAGGTATAGGGCTGGCCCGTACCCACCGTCAGGGCCGTGGGCAGCCCCGAGAGTGTGTACTGGTTGAGGGTGCTGCCGGCGGGGCTAAGCGGGGCTCCGATGGGGAAGGCCGCGCTGCCGAGCGCCACGCTGGCCGGCGCGGCCGCGAAGGTACCCGCGTCGAGGCCCACGTTGGGCGTGGCTGCCCCGTCCTGGGCCACCACAAAGTACTGAATGGTAGTGCCTGCCCCGGCACGGTGGGCAGCAGGCTATAGTCGAGGGTAAAGCTGAAGGGCGAGGTGCTGCCGCTGGCCTCCACCCACTTCCAGCCGGGAGTGGCGCTGGTGTTATCGGTGTAGGCGTTGGGGTCGGTCGAAAGCTTGTAGTATACCCGGGGCCGGGCGCCGCTGGCGCCATTCACGCCGCTGCCGGGCGTCACATCCTGCACCAGCACGTTGGTAAAGGCTCGGCTGCTGAAGGGCGTGTAGGTGATGCCCGGCGCCACCAGGTCGAGGTAGGTGTAGCTGCCCTCGTAGGCCCCGATGTCGGGCGTGGTGGTGCTGCGCGTGGTGCCGGTGTAGTCCGTCGTAATGTCAGCAAGGGGGAGCGCTCCGCCCTCGATGGGGGCCGCCGCCGTGGGCTGCAGAAAACTGGCGTCGGTGCCAGTGGTGCTCACGAAGCTCACCGGCTGGCTGATAGTGCGCTGCTCACGGCTCAGACTGCTATTGCCCGCGCCCGGCGCAGTGTACATAAAGCTGCGGTAGGTAAAGAGCGTGGTTTTGGCGTTGGTGGGGGTGGCCGTGGCCAGGCCCTCGGCGTAGAGCAGGCCGCTGGCGGCGTAGAGCAGGTTGCTGGTGCTGCTGCCGGCCAGGTTGACCGGCGGGGTGCCGGCCGTGCCGGCTGCCACGCGGCCCAAGGCTACGCTCTTACCGGTGCCGCTGGCGGTGGCGCTATTCTGCACCAGGTTATTGTTGAGGGTGATGGTAGTGGGCGTGCCCGTGAAGGCGATGCCCGCCGCCCCGAAGTTGGTGCCGCCGCTACCACTCAGGTACACTGTGTTGTAGTAGACATTCAGGGTGGTGCCGGCACTCAGGTAGAGCCCCGCCACGGCCGGGCTGCTGGTGCTGGCCGGGGCCGTCAGGTTGCCCACTACGTTGTTGGCCAGCGTATGCGTGCTGCCGAGGGCCGTGTACAGGCCATACACCGTGGCGGTGCCCGCGCCGGTGGCGCTCAGGTCGCTGATTTTGTTGCCGCTGGTGAGCAGCGGCGCGGTGGCGCTGGCGCTGCTCGCCAGAAACATCCCGTATACGCCGGCCACCCCGCTGCTGCTCAGGCTGCCGACGGTATTGCCCGAGAGGCTGCCGCCCGGCAGGTTGCTGGTAGCCGTGAGCGGGTTGCTGGTGCTGCTGCTGGTGCTGATGCCCACCACCGCGCCGGCCCCGCTCAGGTTCTGAATGGTATTGCCCGTGAGGCTGGCGCCGGCCGCCGCATTGCCGGCCGCCCACAGGCCCGTCAGCGTTGAGCTGCCCGTGCTGATGCCCCCACCGGTAGCCAGCGAGCCGATAGTGTTGTTGCTGACTACCAGCGTGGTGCTCGGGCCGGTCGGAGCCAGCAGGCCCACGAAGGGCGAGGTAAAGGTGCCCGCCGTGCCCCGCAGGTTGAGGCCGGTAAAGGTGTTGCTGGTGAGCGTGTGCGTGCCGGCGCCGGCGGGCGTGCCCGTATTGACGTAGCCATATACCACGTTACCGGAAGTAGCATTCTTGGTGAAGCCCGTGAACTGGTTGCCCTGCACCAGTATGTTGCTGCTGGTGCTGCTGGCGTTGAGGAAGGTAACCCCGCCGCTCGAGGCGGTGCTGCTGTTCTGGTAGCGGTTGTTGCTAATGGTGAGTAGCCCCGCGCTGGTGCCCGTCGCCTGGATAATGGTCACGGTCCCGGTGCTGGTCGTGCTGCTGTTCAGCAGGGTGTTGTTATCGAAGGTGAGCGTCGAGGCCGTGGTGCTGCTGTTAGCGACACCCGTAAAACTGGAAGTAAACGTGCCGCCCGTGTGGGTGCCGGTGTAGGTAAGGGTATTGTTGCTCATCGCGGCCGCGCCCGTCAGCGGGGCCAGGTTGATAATCCCGGTAAGCCCCGACGTAGTAGCGCCGGCCGAGGTAGCCAGCCCAAAAGTGAAGGTGTTGCCGTTGAAGCTGGTTGTACCGCTTATCCCGGCGCCTTGGTTTACTACTCCCGTCATCGCCGGGCTGATAGTGGCCCCGCTGTTAGTGATGTCTACCGTATAGTTGTTGTTGCTGACGACCAGGCTGCCCGGTAAGGCTGTTGTGTTGGTAACGCCCTGCACGTTGCCGGAAAGAACGCCGACCGTGGCCGGGGCGGCCGGCACCGTGTAGCGGATGGTGTTGCCGCTTATCGACAGCACCCCACTCACCGCACCGCCGTTGACAATGGCCTGGGGTGAGGCCGTAATCGTGCCGCCGCTGTCGGTATTGGTTAGCGTATAGGTCACGGTATTCGTGCTTATCGTCAGGTTGGCGGTAGTCACGCTGGTGGCGATACCTATGTGGGCGTTGGAGCTGGCCGCGATGGTGCCGGGGCCGGAGTTGCTCACGTTGAAGGTGACCACGTTGTTGCTGATGGTAGCCGCGCTCGTCACCGTGCCTCCGCAACTCACTCCCTGCGCCGCTTTATCAAGGCCGCCTGCCCCCGTATTATTCAGGTTATACGTGAGCTGGTTGCCGCTCACGTTCAGCACCCCGATGCCGGAGCCGCTGACCGACTGCACCAGCATGCGGGTGTTGGCGCCGGTCGTGGCGGCGGCCGTGGTGGTATAGCCTACCACGTTGTTGAGCAGGTTGGCGGTACCCGTGCCGATGTGGCCCGCGTAGACCCCCGTGGCCGTGCCGGTGCTGGCGTTGGCGGCCTGCGTCAGCGTCACCTGGTTGTTGTTCAGGTTGCAGTCGCCGCTCTGGCCCAGGCTGGCATACACGCCCGCCACGCCGTTGGGGGCCGCCACACCGCCGCCGCCCGCATTGTCCACGGTGTTGTAGCTGGCATTCACCGCGCTTTGCGCCGTCAGCTGGATACCGTAGCCAGTCAGGCTGCCCACGCCGCCAAAGTTGCGGATGATGTTGCCCGTTGCGGCCGAAGCGCCCCCGAAGTCGTTGTTCTGGTCGGCCAGCGTGTAGGGCGAAGCCGCAGTGAAGCCGTTGGCAAAGATGCCCAGCTGGGTATTGAGAATGGTGTTGGTGTAGAAGCGGTTGCCCGAGTTGCTGCCGGCCGCCGTCGTGGGCGTCACGCCCGCACCGGTAGCATCGGTAGTGGCCAGGTAAATACCGTAAACCAGCCCCGTAGTTGAGTTGCCGCCCGAGCGGTTAAGTGTCACGGTGCAGTTCCGGATGGTATTGTTCTGGCAGCCATTGGTAGCGCTGGTGCGGAAGAAGGCGAAGCCGTACTCCATCGCCGTCGTCGGCGTGTTGTTGCTGGCTGGGTCTATCAGGTCAATGCCATCGAAGGTGACATAGTCGGTTCCGCTCAGGCGCACGAGGGCGTCAGCCGCGGCGGTGGTGCTGCCCGGGTTCAGGGTGCCCGCCGCTGCCGTAATCAGCGGGTTGGCCCCGGTGCCCGATTTCTGGAAAATAATCTGGCCGACCCCAGCCGTGCCCTGGGCCGTGAGCAGCGGCAGCCCGCCGGCCGGGGCCGTTTCGACGTAGCCGGCCGCCACGTTCACCGTCACGCCCCCGTTGGGAAAGTTGGTATTAATGTCGTTGATGGCTTGCGTGAAGCTACTGTAGTTGCCCGGCAGCGTTTTCGTGGTTTGCGCCTGGGCGCCGACAGCGCTCAGCATTACCAGTAGCAAAAGCAGGTAAGGCCACCGTGCGGTGGGGTAGCCAGTCGCAGCGCCTACAAAAGGTAAATAGTTGGCTTTCATAACTAAAAAATAGAGAACACAGCAAGCAAAGGTAGTATGGCCGCCGTTTAGCGAAGCCAATAGAAAATACAAATTTCTGCTTTTTGGCTTCGTCCGTGGCTCCGCCGCTCGCACGAAACGCCCCCATCCTGGCGTTTCCCGGCACCCGGTCAAACTTATGAGGTAGGGTTCGCCGCCTCCACCTGCTACTGCTGCCGGTTCGCTGGGGGAGCTGTGCCGCTGTGGCTCCTGGCCGGTGCGACGACCACGCGCCCGAGTTGGCCCAGCCGGGCCCCTTGCTGGCCCGCCCGTGCTGCCGGCCCGGACAGCCGATAGTAAGCCGCCGCTCACTCAGCGCGCAGAATTTCGGGCAGCTAGCGCCGCGCTACCTGCGGTTGGGTAGGCGCAGTCAGTACTGAGCCAGAGGATGAGTGGGCAGCGTTACCGTCGAAAAAGCGGCGCCGCCGGGTTAGCCGTATGCTCGCCCGGTAGTCGAGTAGCATATCGCCGGCGCTCAGGGAGGCATCGTTCGAAAAGCAGAGCTTTAGCAGGGCGCTGCCCGCTACGCCGCCACCCAGGTTCACGGCCTGGGCACTGACATCTTAGGTGTTGGGTGGCCCGTACTTAACCGCCGTGACCTGGTTGTTACGCACGTTCAAGACGGGCACGCTGGCCAGCAGCTGATGGTAGCCGCAAAGCCGCTGCCCGCACTGTTGCCCCGGCCCCAACTGCTCGGTAAGCACGCCTGTGCTGGTAGTGGCGTACAGCGTGCCCAGCGTCCGAAAACCATAATAATTGGTGCCAGGGTCGGAGTACCAGCATACACCACGAGCTTGTCGTATCGTAACCGGCAAACAGATTGAGCTATGTGAAGTCCACCCTGATTTTATTGCCCGCAGTGGCCGGCGGCAGCGTCATGGCTCCGGTGGCATTCAGCGAGTAAGGACCTGTTGCCCCGCCATTGTCGTAGAGTGTGCCTGAGCAAGTGGTGTAGCTGGTTGTGCCGTTGCGGGCGAGTGAGGTGAGTACGTCTGGCGCGCAACGGCCCGGACTGCAAAGCCCGCCAAACAGAAAAACAAATGCCAGTACCGGGTAAAGATTCTCATACAATAGGCTGCGAGGCCTTCTGACAGTGAGTCCGGAGATATATTAAATAATTTATATTAAAAACGCCCGCTATTTCTATGCTAGCGGGCGTTTTTAATTCAAGCAGCGCAAGCGCCTTACTCAGTGGGCTTGGGCACCAGCACAAATACGTCTTCGCCGGGGCGCTTCATGAGGTATTTCTCACGGGCAAACTTCTCCAGTAAAGCCGGTGAGCTGAGCAACTCGGCGCGGTCTTTTTTCACTACTTCAATATTAGCCTCGTAATATTCTTTCTCGGCCCGCAGCTCGCGCCACTTGTGGTACATGTCGTACTGCTTACCAAGGTCGTTGGAGTCGAACACGGTCATCCACACCACAAAGCCGGCGGCCGTGAGGAAATAGAAGTTGCGCAGCACGCGCAGAGTAGGCGAGAGAAAGGCGGGGAGCTGCATTCTTAATGGTTAATGGTTAGTTGTTAATGATTAATTGTCAATGGAATGCCGAAGCAGTATTAAGCATTAGCAACTAACCATTAAAATCTACATTTTCTTGCCGGGGAAGTACGCCGTTTCGCCCAGCTCTTCCTCGATGCGGAGCAGCTGGTTGTACTTGGCCATGCGGTCGGAGCGCGAGGCCGAGCCGGTTTTAATCTGGCCGGTGTTCAGGGCCACGGCCAGGTCGGCAATGGTCGAGTCTTCGGTCTCGCCCGAGCGGTGGCTCATGATGGACTTGTAGCCGTTGCGGCGGCCCAGGTTCACGGCGTCGATGGTTTCGGTGAGCGAGCCAATCTGGTTGACTTTGATGAGAATGGCGTTGGCCACGTGCTCGTCAATGCCGCGCTGCAGGCGCTCCACGTTGGTGACGAACAGGTCGTCGCCGACAAGCTGAATTTTCTTGCCTACCTGGTCGGTGAAGCTCTTCCAGCCGGCCCAGTCGTCCTCGGCCAGACCGTCTTCGATGCTTACAATCGGGTATTTCTTGGTCCACTCCACCCAGTAGCTCACCATCTGCTCGCTGGTGAGCTTGTCGCCGGTGCTCTTCTTGAAGTGGTAATGGCCGTCTTCGTAAAACTCCGACGCGGCCGGGTCCAGCGCAATCATCACCTGCTCGCCGGGCTTGTAGCCCGCCTGTTCAATAGCTTGCAGCACCAGCTGAATGGCTTCTTCGTTACTCTGAATATCGGGGCGAAGCCGCCTTCGTCGCCCACGTTGGTGCTCAGGCCCTTCTTCTTCAGCACCGACTTCAGGGTGTGGAAGATATCCGTGCCCCAGCGCAGCGCCTCCGAGAAGGAGCTGGCGCCCACCGGCATTACCATAAATTCCTGGAAGTCAATCTTGTTGTCGGCGTGCGAGCCGCCGTTCAGGATGTTCATCATCGGCACGGGCAGCGTGTTGGCACCCACGCCGCCTACGTAGCGGTACAGCGGCTGACCCAGCTCCTGGGCGGCGGCGCGGGCCGCCGCCAGGCTCACGCCCAGAATGGCATTGGCGCCAAGGTTGCCCTTATTAGCGGTGCCGTCGAGCTCGCGCATGATTTTGTCAAGCAGCGCCTGCTCGTACACCGAGAAGCCTACCAGCTCTTCGGCAATCTTGGAATTCACGTTTTCAACGGCTTTCAGCACGCCCTTGCCCTGATAAATACCCTTGTCGCCGTCGCGCAGCTCTACGGCTTCGTGTACGCCGGTGCTGGCCCCGCTAGGCACGGCGGCGCGGCCCACGGTGCCCGAATCGGTGGTGACGTCAACTTCTACGGTCGGATTGCCGCGTGAATCCAAAATCTGGCGGGCATGAATAGCTGCGATGTAGCTCATGTGGTGGTAAAGGAAGATGAGAGATGCAAATGTAGCCTACTGTTTTGGAGAACGGCGTACAATTTCGCGGGGCTCTGCAAACGTTGCCGGCAGCCGCTGCGGGGCTACACCTCAGCCAGTACTTCGGCCAGCCGGGCAAAAAGCACCTCATTGCCGGCTTGCCGGTAGCTGGCCAGCGCCGTTTCAAACTGCGGCAACTCAGCCAGAAAAGCCTGCACATTCGCCGGCGTAATGGCCTCAAAATGCCGCCCATAGCCGCGCTGCTCAATCTCGGCCGCGTTCAGCCACTGCTCAAACTGCGCCGGAATGGGTACCGCGCACACCGGCTTATGCAGGTACACTGCCTCCGAAATCAGCGAAAAGCCGCCGTTGGTGAGCACCGCCCGGCTGCCTGCCAGCTCGGCAATAAAGCCCGCTTCGGAGAATGGCCGTAGCAGCACGTTGCCATGCGCCTCGTCTTTATTGAAGCCATACACCCGAAACTCCTGCTCCGGCAGCTGCTGCAAGATGGGAATCAGGTCGCCCTGCGTAGTGGCCGATTGATAAACCAGTATATAGTCGCCGCGGGTTGGGTGGGCCGCCTGTATCTCGGGGCGAATAATGCTGGGCACCAGCGTGGTGCGCTCGGCATAGCGCGGGCGCAGCGGCAGCTCAAAAAAGGTGGTGATGAGGTAGTGCCGGGCGCGCGGCAGCTTGGCCCGCACCAGGTAGCGGGCCACGTCATAGTCTTCGCGCTGGGTGTCAGGTACTGCTACATCGAGGCGGGCGCGGCTGATAATCTGCATATTATCAATGCTGATAATCGGTACCCGCAGCAGCTTGGCAAAGAAATAGCTGAACGACTCGAAATCTGAAATCACTACCTCGGGCCGGAAGCCGCGCAGCAGCTGCCGATACTGCCGGAAGTTGACTTGCAGCGCCTCGGGCGCAGTGCGCAGCGTCAGGCCCAGGGTGCGCGACTTCGACACCGTCAGCTGCTTATACGCCAGGTGAAAGCCCTTTATCTCCAGCACCCGCCCCGGAAAAGTCTTGTCGAGCAGCGTAAAAGCCCGCGAGCTGCTGACCACGCGCACTTCGTGCCCCTGCTCCAGCAGCCAGGCAATAATGACTTTGCTGCGGGTAGCGTGGCCCAGGCCCTCGCCCGGCACGCCGTAAAGAATGGTCATTTAGCGTAATGGGTAGTGAATAATGCGCAGTAAAGAACGTCACTTTACCCCTTACTACTCATTAGTCACCACCCATTACCGGCCACTTATTACCTACTGAATAAGCAGCTTGCCGGTGCGGGTGCTGCCACTGGCTTCGAGCTGCACCAGGTAAAGGCCAGCGGGGAGATTTTGCAGCGGTAGCGGCACCTGGCGCGGGCCGGCGGGCTGTGCCTGCTGCGTAAGCACGCTGCGAACCAGGCGACCTTTCTCATCGAGGATGCGCAGGCTGACGGGGCCAGCCTGATTCAACGTGAAGCTGGCAGTGGCCGCTCCCAGCTCGGCCGGGTTGGGATGGAGCAAAAAGTCGCTTTCGGCCCCGGCAGCATTGCCCACGGGCACGGCCGAGCGGGTGGCCAGGGCTACGGCTTCGTCGCCGGCCTGGTAGGGCACCAGGTCGAAGAAGCCGACCAGCATCTCGTCGCTGGTGTTTTCTCCCCAGGTCACGGTTTTCGGAGGCGAGTTGGGTTGGCTGGGGTTACTGGTCGTGTTGTCGTAAGTAACATCGGCCTCCAGGCGCGAGCCGGCCGGAATGTACTGCATGGTCGGAAAGCGATAGTTACCCTGCCAGCGGAAATTCCAGTCGTCGATTTTCAAGAGCTTGATGGTATCGCCGCTGGGCTTGATGGCCCATACCTTCCAGCTTTTACCCAGCAGGTGCGAATGGGGCAGCACGGAAAGCAGGCTTACATCCTGCGACACGCCAAAGGTGTAGTGAAACGTCTTGACCTGGCCGGCTGGAATGACAAACGGGCCGTTGGTAAGGCCCCAGAAGGGCGTAATAACGGGCTGCGTGGCTACGTAGCGCTGCACCGGCTGGCGGCTGTAAAAGATGTTGATAACCGACGAGTCGGTTTGGGCCACGCTCGTGGGGCCGTAGTGTACCTGCACCAGCAGGCGGGCATGGCGATAAAGCTTTTTGCCCATGCCCGCCGGATAAAAGCGCGCCTGATTGCCCGGCACCCAGCCGGCAAAGTTGTCTTCCACAGTCGTAAACCCGAAGCCGCCAAAGCTGGTGTAACCGTAGCCGGGGTCCTGGGCGTCGCGCTGCTCGCCCTGGCTGGTGGTGTCGAGGCCGATGATGGCGTGGTGCACCAGGCGCTTGTTGCCAGGCCGAAACTCCACGGCGGCAATATCGTGGTCGGCAGATATAGTAACCGGCAGCACAAACACCCGGTACAGGTCTTGGTTGGTGCCCGGTACCGTAAAAGTTTGCCGCATCGGCACTACCAGGTCGGGGGTGCCGAGCTGCGAGCCGCCCGGGAAGGTTGGCACGGCGGGTGCCAGCGCCGGGTTGCCCTGGGGCATGCCGCTGGTTACCCAGCTCCGGATGCTGGCTATCTCTGCGGTAGAGAGGGTATTTTCGTCGAGGTAGTGGCGATAGGTAGGGTCGGGCTTCCAGGGCGGCATATAGCCCGAGCCCGTAACGGCCATAACGGTAGTGCCGTGGCTAACCACGTCCTGGTAGCTCAACAGCGAAAACGGCGCCACTTCGCCCGGCCGGTGGCAGCGGGCACAGTGCGAATAGATAATAGGGCTATGTGCTCGCTGAAGTTCAGCTGGGTGGCCTGGGCCTGCGTGCGGCCAGGCCGTATAAAGTCAGCTAAAAGGAGGAATAGTAAGAAAAATCTTGTCATAATACTGCGATAAAGTCTGAGTATCTTAAAGATAAGAGCTAATGGCCGGCTTGCTCGTGGCAATCGAACCTTTGCTTTACTGGCCCAGCCCGGCTTTTTCGATGTAGCAGCCCACTGCCTGCGTGCGCGGCACGGCCACGGCGCGGCCCGCCGCCAGGTCGGCCAGGGCATCGGCCAGCTCATGATGCTGGCTCACAGTGCGGCGCTGGCCCAGCGCGGCATACTGGTCGTCGAGCCGGCCCTGATATAGAATGGTATGGTGGTCGGCAGCGACTAGCACTACTTCCGGTGTAATACGGGCGCCCAGGCGTTGCGCCAGCACCTGGCCGGGGTCGGACTGGGTAGTAAATGGCACCGTATAGGTGCGGGCAAAAGCTGCTACGCTGGCCGGGGTAGCCTCCGCCCCGGAAATACGCCCACAAACTGCGCCCCAAGGGGCATAGCGGGCATACAGCGCCCGCAGCGGCAGCGTCGCCTGCTGGCTGATGGGGCAGCTTTCGGCCAGAAAAACATAGACCGTGACGGGTAGGCGGGGCGCGGCGGGGCGGCTGGCGCTGCCCACCAGCCCCAGCCCGGCCAGCACGAGTAGTTTGCCAGGAAAAAGTAGCCTCATCGCGGATAATGGCCGATGGCCCGTCAGAGTAGGTGGTGCTAGCCCAGACACCAGCCAGCGGACCGGGGTTCCGGGTTGGCGCGGTTTTCGTATTAGGCCGTACACATTGCTTCCACACTCTTGCTACTTATGCGTATTTCTGCTGCTTCTTTTCCACTGGGCCGGGCCGCCGCTTTGCTGGCCCTGGCGGCTACGGCGTGTACTGCGCCGCGTGGTATCACTACTTCGGGAAAGGTAACGCCCCAGGGTGAGTTTCGGCTGGCCTACAACCAAGGGTTTAACGTGGGCTCAGCCCCGCTCAGCAAGGCCGGCTCGGCGGTGAAAACGGCTGCCAGCCAGTTGGGTAGCCAGGCTGCGCGGGGCGACACTGTGCGCTACTCGGGGGCCGTAAGCAACCTGCAGACGGCGGCGCTGGCCTACCTGCTCGACCCTTTGCAGCCTACGGCCGACCTCAGCATTCGCTATGGGGTGGTGCCGCGCCTCGATGTGGGCTATAAGTACGCCTTTGGCTCCCACGTCTTCGATACCCAGTATCAGCTGCTCGGCCCCACGGGCTCGGTCGAAAACCCCGACCGGGATGCGGCCGGCGGC
This sequence comes from Hymenobacter sp. BRD67, assembly GCF_013256425.1. GTDB lineage: Bacteria > Bacteroidota > Bacteroidia > Cytophagales > Hymenobacteraceae > Hymenobacter. The sequence continues at coordinate 3,125,458 of NZ_CP053904.1, read as the reverse complement.
ACCACGTATGCCAGCATTGGCTTGCAGTATGCCATTCAGCGGGCGGCCCTGCCCAATCTGTCATTCCTGACGGATGTTAATAACCTGCTGGGCATCTCGGCTTCGCGCCACGATGTGCTGATTCCGCTCACCGTGAGCCAGTCGTTTGGGCCTGAGGAAAGCATTGGCGCTATCAGCTACGGCGCGGTGTACGCGCACTCATGGGTGAGCTATGGCTTCACGCCCAGCAATTTATACAACGCCACCGGTGGTTCCAGGCTGCCTGCGCTGCCCCGGCAGAGCCGTAATTTCTCGTCCTATGGCTTGTTTCTCAACCTCAAGCTCGGCTACAAATACGTGTACGTAGTGCCGGCCGTCAGTCTCTACTATCAGAATTATGGCGACTTTACCCTGCTCGACGGCAGCACTACCTCGCTCAGTGGGGTCACGTTTATTCCTTCGCTGGGCCTTCAGTTCCGCATTCCTAACCTGAGCCGGTAGAGCAGCGCGTACTAAAAACGGAGAATTAACAAACCAGCTCCGGCACTTCGCCCCCGGCTACTACCGTCAGCATGTCGGCGGGGCTGAGGTAGGTGCGGGCCAGGGCCTGCAGCTCGGCGGCCGTTACGGCCTGGGTGCGCTGCACCAGGTTGGCATAGTAGTCGGGCCGCAGGCCTTGCAGCACCACGTAGCGGTAGCGGTCGGCCTGCTCAAACACAGTGGCCGTTTCGCCCAGCAGCTTGCCCAGGGTATAGTTCTTGACGGTTTCGAGCTCATCGTCATCCAGCGGCTCTTGCTGCAGGCGGGTTAGCTCGGCGGCAATCTCGAAGCGGGTAGCGCCGGCACTTTCGCCGTTTACGTCGGTGCCGATAACCAGGGCGGTAGCCTGCTCGCGGGCTACTACGCTGGCATGAATGCCGTAGGTAAAGCCCTTGTCTTCCCGGATATTCTTCATGAGCCGCGAGCCAAAGTAGCCGCCCAGAATCTTGACCAGCAGTAGCAGCTCGGGCGTTTGTGCTTCGGTAGGAGCCGGCCAGCGCCGCCCTACTCGCAGCGAAGCCTGAATACTTCCCTCAACCGGCACGCTGACTATCCCGGTAGGAGAGGGCTCGGGCACCAGTGGCGGCTGGGTAGGCAGCGCGGCCGGCACCGCGCCGGTAGCGGGCTGCCACTGGCCCAGCTGCCTCGCCACGGCGGCGGCCGCGGCGGCCACGTCGCCGCTCAGAAATAGCTCGGCTCCGGCCGGTGCGTAGGCCGCCGCGTGGAAGGCGCGCAGCTCGGCCGCCGTAAAGGCAGTAAAAGAGGCTTCGTCAAACGGCCGGCCGTAGGCCGACTCGGCCCCAAATAGCTGGCGGTTGAACTCTTCGCTGGCGCGGTAGCTGGTTTTCTGGCGCTCTACCCGCATATTCTGGCTGATGCGGGTTTGCAGCTGGCGCAGCTCGGTTTCGGGAAAGCTGGGAGCGGCTAATACATCGGTCACCAGCGGCAGCAGGTCGGGCAGGTAGCGGGCCAGGCAGTAGAGCGTGAGCGTAGTGCGGTCGGGGCCAGCCTCACAGTCGAGCGAGGCCCCGTAAAAAGCTACCATATCGGCAATCTCGCGGGCCGAGCGCGTGGCCGTACCTTCGGTCAGCATGCGGGCCGTGAGCTGCGAGATACCCGGCTGCGGCTCCTGGCGCTTGCCGGCGGGCAGCACTACCTGCAAGCGCAGCACGGGCTGGGCATCGTTGGCCAGCAGGTGCAGGCGCGCACTATTGGGCAGGGTGCTCACCTGTGGGCTGGGTAATACAATCTGGGTAAGCGGCTGGGTAGGAGGGGCTGAAGGCGATTGAGCACAGCGTTTTAGAATTAAAGCTTAAAAATAACGCAGTAAAAGGCTGTTTGCCCGCAGCCGCCGGTACTAAAAAGTGAGGCTGGGGAGCGGCGACTGCTTCAGTCCTGCTCCCCAGCCCTTTTGTACGTCGTACCGCTTACTGCCCCATTAGTTAGGCAGCGTGCCCTGCGTACCGCCCGCGCCTTTCTCATCAAAGGCATCGGCCAGCTTGTTGAGGTTGAAGTGCAGCGATACGCGGATAGTCTGCGCCAGGGGGTTGGCCTGCGAGTTGGGCACCAGGTACGTGCCATCGACGCCGAACACCGACAACTGCGCGCCCAGGCCAAAGCTCAGGTACTGGCGAGCGCCGGTATGCGGGTTTTCGTAAAAGTAGCCGACGCGGGCCGCAATCTTATTGTCGTACCAGTATTCCATGCCGCCGTGCAGGTTAATTTCCTGAAGCTCTCCTTTAAAGCCGCCCGGCGCGTCGTTAAACGAGCTGAAGATACCCGAAACAATGCCCTGCTGCTGGCGTTCGCGGTCTATGCGCTGCACCCGGGCTGTCTGGGCAGTGTCTTTGCTATTGGGGTTTCGTAATAGGGCGAGGGCACCAGGAGCTTGGTTGCGTCGAAGGCCAGCGTTATCTTATTGTACGAGTCTATTTCGCGGGTAATGGCCGTGCCCAGGCGCAGCTGCGTGGGCAGAAAGCTCGGATTAGTGGCATCCCGATACACCATCTTGTTGCCGATGTTGCTGACCGCCAAGCCAAAGGCGAGGTTGTACACACCCGCGCCAATGGTAGCATCCTTGCTGTAATAAGCTCCCAGGTCGGCCGCAAACGAGCTGCCCGGCTGGGCATCGCCCCCACCCGGAAATGAGCCGATAATGTTGGAGCGCACGTAGCGTGCCGACACGCCTACGCCGAAGTTTTCTCCCAGCTTCTGGCCATACGATACCGTAAAGGCATACTCCTTGGGGTTGAAATTACCGTTGGGCAGGTTCTGAAAGTCGCGGTAGTCGATGTTGCCGAGGTTGAAGTAAAGCAGCGAGGCCGATATAGCGCCGCGGTCGCCCACCTTGCCGTAGCCCGACAGGTAGCTCAGGCTCATGTCGTCGGTAATCTGGCGCAGCCAGGGCGAGTACGACGGCGAAAAGGCATATTTGTAATTTACAAAGCCCAGCTTGCCGGGGTTGTAGTAGGCTGCGTTAGCATCGGGCGAGGTAGCCACGCCGGCATCGCCCAGCGCCGCGCCGCGCGCATCGGGGCTCAGCGTCAGGATGGGTACTGCCGTGGTGATGGTGTGCAGGTCGGCAGTGGCTACTTGCGCCAGCGCCGCGGGGCGGCCAGCAGCAAGAGCGCCGGCGTAAAGCCCAGCGTACGAAAAAAAGTCATAGGATTTAGTAAAGTGCTGCTCTAAATGTAAGAATACAAGCGTCCCCGAAAACGTTGCAAAGAAAGAAGGTTATTCTTGCTCAATACGGAGCGGCCATTAAATTAGATTTTTATTATATATAAATTGATTAATTTAATAGGACCAGCTTTTCAAACTTCGTGGCTACCTGGTCGCCCGAGCGGACGCTAACCCGGTACACGTACACGCCCCGCGCCAGCTGGTCGTGGTAGTCGTCACGGCCGTCCCAGCTCAGGCTGGGGTCCTGGTGAGTGCTGGGGATGTGGGCCGTGCTGGATGGAAAGCTGGCGTGCAGGGTTTTGACGAGGCGGCCGGCTATGGTAAATATCTGCACCTGCACATCCAGCTCGGAGCCCGCGCGGGTCTGGTCGAAGTGGAAGGTTGTGATGTTGCTGAAAGGGTTGGGATAGTTTAAGACGTGGTCGAGAGCCAGCTGCGCCGATTGCGCAACGAGGAAGTCAACTGTGCCTTCGGCCGAATTATTGTGCGTATCCCAGGCCTTGAGGCGAATAGTATGAGGGCCGGGCGCCAGGTCTTTGTAGAGGTAGCGCACCAGGCCGGTGCGGAAGTTGTCGACGTCAGTGGTGTAGGCATCGTTTACCACTACCAGCTTGGTCGGGTCGTTGTCGAGCGTGAGGGTGATATCGTGCCCGATGCCCGCGCTCGACGTGTTGATACCTGATGCGTCCTTGAGCCGGGCAATGAGCAGCGGGTTTGGAGTAGCAGTGGCACCCGATACAAAGGACGTATCGTTGGGCAGGGCCGCAGTAGAAATAAACAAGTGTACCAGCGGCGGCCGGGTATCGCTGGTGGCCCCGTGCGCGGCCCCGCCCACCAGAGCCAGCTGATACCCCTGGGCATCTACTTTGTTGACCAGGTCGGCGGCGTACAGGCTGATTTTACCTTTACCCACGTTATAGGCAATGTCTTTGGGCACCACAAACTTAACCGAGAAGCGGCCCGCCCGAACGGTGGCCTGCCCGCCATAGATTACGTTCTCCTGCGTCTGCACGTCAATTTTAACAGAACCCGCATCGCCCAGCGTCTGCACCGTTATGGGCTTGTCGAAAATAGTGATGTCGGCCGTGCCGCCGAAGCCGGGGTTCAGCACGCCATTGTTTTCGATGTGACCGCTCAAGCGCATCTGGCCGAGGGCCTGTAGTGTGTCAAGGCTGGTCGTAATTGATTGTACGTGGTGGCCATTGATAGAATCGAGTACTACCCGCTGGCTTGGGTAGGCCAGGCGGGTAGTGGGGTCAGCGAGCAGGGTATAGTTGCGGTTGTTAAGGTCGCCGCTGGGCGAATTATTTTTAGCGGTGCTGGCCGCCAGGCCCAGGTAGGGCAGCGTGCCCGCTGCGTTGCGGGTTAATACCTGAGTGTAGAAATTATTAACAACCTCTGTATTAAAATTTGAATAAACTACACGGGTGGTAGTAAATAGCCCGACGGCACCCCCCGTGACATTGTCGGTAAGTACCTGCTCGCCGGCGGAGGTAAAGTCGGGGTTGTCGTAGGTGCTCAGGTCGCAGGTGCCGGTTACGAAAAAGGTGAGGCGGTTTTGGTTATTGAGCGCCAGCAGCGAAGGAATCGTGATAATCTGCTCATCGGCCAGGCCTCGCGGCCCCCGTGGCCGGTATAGCCAATCATCAGCGAGCCCTGCTCCAGCGCTTCATCTATGGCGGCCACGGCGGCCGGTGAGCGCTGGCCGGCCGCTACGCTTACCTGCGGAAACAGGTCGAGATAATCCTTCCGCAGGTTGTAGGCCGGCTCACGGGAAGTGATGTTGACGGCGAAAATGGTTTCCGACTCGGTGGCAAACTCGTTGGTTTTTTCCGCGTCCGTGTCGTCGGCCGTGAGGGTGATACGGTTGCGCCACTTGCCAAAGCTGGCCGGCGAGTCGTAGGCAATAAGCTTATCTACCACCTGCTGGGCCTGAGCCGCATTAGCCCGGTCGTTGATAGGCGTACGCACGGGCAGGCGCCCGATGCCGATGTCGGTGGCTTCGAAATTGCCCACGTTAGCCTCTATCCACTCGCCCTCGCTATCGTCGAGCAAGCCATAGTAGTCTTCTGATGAATAGCTGTTTAGTCCCTCAATATTGTCACGGCTACTACTGAAGTTGTCCACCGGCTGAAACGACTCGCGCGACTCGTAGGTAGGCACGAAGTCCTGGTTAGCCGCGTTGAAGTTGGAGGTGGTTTTGAAGGGTGCGCGGGTCACCCACCAGGCGGGCTGCTGGCTGGCATCGTTGTAGGGCGACGACTTATAGTCGAACGAAGCATCGCCAAACAGCAGCAGGTAGCCGCGATTGCCTACCGGGTCGGGGTTGCGGTCGTACACCTGCTTCATCAGGTCGCGGATGGCGGTGGCATCCTGCCCGCCCGAGCTGTATTCGTTGTACACCTGCTTAGTGGTTACCACGGCCACATTGAGACCGTTATAGTCGCGGCGGTGCTGGGCCAGCCGCTCGGCCTGCGCCTGGAACGGCGGGTAGGTTACAATCACCAAATTCAGCTTGCCATCGCTGTTGAGGGCGTGCAGGTTCTGATTCGGAATTTTGCCAAACAGCCGGGGCGCATCGAAGGTGCCGCTGGGCTGCACGGCTACAAACTCGCGCAGCGAATCGGTGTAGGCCAGAAAGCTGCTGCTGGCGTCTAGGGTCTGCGCCTGCGGCTGGCGCGGGTTGGTTACTTCCCACACCTGAGTGCCGGGGCTGGTGTTAGCTACCGTGAAGGTGCCTACGGTGCCGGCCCCCGCTTGTAGTTGAGCGAGTTAAACTCCAGGTAGGAGCCGTTGAGGCGCAGCTGGCGCTTCACCACCAGCTCCAGGTAGTCGAGGTAGCCGGTGCCAGCCGCATCGTACGAGGAAAAAGTCAGCGTTACCTTAGGGTCGGTGAGGCCGGCCGGGGTGAGGGTAGTAAAGGTGTGAAAATCGTTGGTAGCCACGGCCGTAAACGAGCCGTTGGGGATGCCGGGCAGCGACTGACTACCCAGCTTGGCACCGTTAAGCGCTACATCGAAGCTGCTGTTTTGCAAAGCCGTATTGGCAGTAGCTACGGTCAGGCGCAGGGTATCGCCGGCTACCAGGTCGGCCAGCGGCTGGTTGCCATCGCCACTGAAAACGAAGTCGCGCTGGGGGTTGCTGCTCGTAAAAGCTTCGCCCAGCCAGCGGCGGCCCGAGTGCAGAAGGTTGACGAGGTCATGCTCGTAGAAGCGGCGGTCCAGAAACGTCGTGATGGGCGCCCCCTGCGGCGCTCTGCCGGGGGCAGCTACCGTTGGAATGCGCCGCCCGTTGTTGTTACCTACCGTCACAAAGTAGTAGGCCGTGTCGCAGTAAAAGTTGTTGATGTGCTTGAAGCGCCCGCCTTCGCCCAGCAGCCCGAACAAGCCGGGCTGGGTGGGAGCCGCGGTAAGCGCACTGGCTCCCGGCTGGCTGGCCCGCCAGGTATGCGGCCCTCTGGCATAGAACAGAAAGTATTCGTTATCATCGAATACGCCATCTCCATTGCCTACAAACAGCAGGTTGTTTTCGGCCAGGTCATCGGGGCGGGGCGCGGAGTTGGCCTGGGGCAGCAGGCCGATGGCGTTGCCAAAGAGCTGGATACGGCGCGGGTCCAGGGTGGCTACGGGCAGGCCCAGGCTTTTGAGCGTCGCCTTATCGAGCTTATAAACGCCATTGTGCGGCACGCCGATTTTAAACCAGTCGCCCTTACTCAGCACCGACGTGCCGACGTGCGTCCGGCCCGCCGTGTAGCGGGCGGCCGCGTTGCTGCCGGTAGCCTGGCCGGCGTAGGAAAACGACAGCAGGCGCTCGGCCTGGCCGGTTTGCGGGTTGCGGCGCACGGGCTGAATCAGCACGTAGGTGTACGGGCGGCGGGCCTCGGTGCCGTAGCGCAGCTGCACGGCCGGCGCGGCGGGCAAGGTAATGTTACCCAATAGCTTGACATCAGCGGCCGGAAAGGCTTCGTACACGGCATCACGCAGCTCGCCGCTGCCGATGGTGCCGGCCAGGCGTAGCGTGTAGGTGCCCACCACGGCACCGGGCCCATGATAAGCGCCCTTAAAGCTGGGTACGCGGCGCGGCGCATCGTCGGCGTTGGCCCGCGGGTTGGGCAGGCTGGCGTAGGTGGTCCAGCTGAGGCTAACGGGCACTACCTGCGCCGGGCCGCCCGCCTGGGCGTACGCTGGCACGGTAAAGCCCACCAGTATTCCCAGCAGCAGCATCGAGAAAAGGTTTCGCATATATACTACCTGCTAAGGCACTACTCAAATATAAACAGGCTGTTCACCGCTCGTGGGTCAGAGATGCGTAGCTGAAAGGCGGCTACTCAATTTCTGGTAACCTAACAGTGATAGCGCCCAACTTATTGCGGGCTGCCGGGGCTGGGTTCGAGGCCGTCGCGGCTGCGCACCCGGCCGGGCACCGACATGAGCACGTAGAGCAGCACCGCCACCGGTATGCCGGCCGACCGCAACGTAGCAACCAGCACCAATGCCACCCCTACAAAAATAAACCGCCGCCGGTTTCCCAGCCAGCGCAGGTTTTTAAATTTCAGGGCGAAGAGCGGCAGCTCGGCCACCAGCAGGCCCGAGAGCAGCGCAGTAAGACCCAGCAGCAGCCACGGATTGAGGATGATACCACTCAGACCAAACCGGTCGTGGGCCAGAATGAGCGGCAGCGAGGCCACCACCAGCGTGCAGGCCGGCGTAGGCAGGCCAATAAACGAGGTTGTTTGGCGCGTATCGTTATTGAACTTGGCCAGGCGCAGGGCCGAAAAAATACTCACGACGAAACCCAGGCGCGCCAGCCAGTGCCAGCCGCTCGCTGCCCATACCTCGTGGCTGGTCAGCAGCATGTACAAAATGGCCCCCGGCACTACCCCAAACGACACCATATCGGCCAGCGAGTCCAGGTCTTTACCGATGGGCGACGACACCCGCAGCGCCCGCGCCAGCAGCCCGTCGAAGAAGTCGGCCACGGCGGCGATGCCCACCAGGTAGGCTCCCATTACCAGCTCGCCCCGAAAAATAAACGTGAGCGCCAGGCACCCGCACAGCAGGTTGAGGCAGGTAACAGCGTTGGGAATATGTCGTTTCAAGGAGTTGACTGCCTGAGCACAGCGCCGGCTTTCTCATGCCTTACGCCACTGTTGTGAGTAGTAATTCTGACAAGCGAAGCCGTGAGTAGCTGCTTCCCCTTTACCCTGATAAAAGTCCGAATTCAGCGCTTACTTCAAAAACGGATTGCTCCGCCGCTCCTCGCCGATAGTTGTGGCCGGGCCGTGGCCAGGGTACACAACCGTGGCGTCGGGCAGCGAAAGCAACTCTTTTCTGATACTGGCCAGCAGCGTGGCGTGGTCGCCGCCCGGCAGGTCGGTGCGGCCCACACTGCCCTTAAACAGCACATCGCCGCCTACCAGCTGCCCGCCGGCTGCATCATAAAGCACCACATGGCCCGGCGCGTGACCAGGGGCAAAGCGCACCTCCAGCCGGCTCTCGCCCAGCTCGATAACCTGCCCGGCCGTTAGCTCACCCGTGGGCTCGGCCGGCTCGTAGGCCGCAAAGCCGTAGGGGCCGGCGTAAGTTGGCACAGCCCGCAGGGTGGGCAGGTCGAGCGAATGTAGCAAAAAGGGTATATTTGGGTAGTGCTGCAGCACAAAGGCATTGCCCAGCACGTGGTCGATGTGGGCGTGGGTGTTGAGCAGGTACTGCACGACCAGCTTTTCGCTTTCGAGGTAGTGGTGCAGGGTACGCTGCTCATCGGCCGAGTAGGCGCCGGGGTCCACAATGGCCGTGGCCCGGCTCGCCTCGTCGATAAGCAGGTAAGTGTTCTCGCTGAAAGCGTTGAAGGTGAAGCTGACTATTCGGAGCATGTGGCAAAGGTAATTGGGAGGAAGTGAGGGCCGCCGAACCCCAGGGGCGCGCTGCCTTTCTGCGCTGCTGCCGCCCTCACTTCCTCCCACCGTACTTTGCCGCTGCTAATGACTGATTTCTCCGACTACGATTACCTGCTGGTAGGGCACGGCATTGCCGGGGCGGTGCTGGCGCGCGAGCTGCGCGGGCGCGGCTACCGCGTGCTGGTGTACGACGACCCCCGGCCCGATACGGCATCCCGGGTGGCGGCTGGCCTTATGAACCCCGTGGCCGGCAAGCGCTTTGCCCTTACCTGGCGGGCGCAGGAAACGCTGCCTTACGCTGTTGCCTACTACGAAGCCCTCGCTGCCGAACTTGGCGAAGATTTTTTTCAGGCCAGCCCTATTCTGAAAGTATTCGGCTCCGAGCAGGAGCAGCAGCAGATGCTGGCGCGGGCCTCAGCCAACCCCTGGGAAGGCTTCGTCGAGAAAATCGAGTCTGCGCCCATTGAGCGGGCGGGTCTGCTGGCTCCCTTTGGCGGCGCCTGGCTGCGCGGGGGCGGCCACCTGCGCGTAGAGTGGCTTTTGAACTTGCTGGCGCGGCAAGGCCGGGCGGAGGGCTGGCTGCGCGAAGAAACTTTTAGCTGGCAGCACCTCGTTAGCAGCGGCACGGGCGTGGCCTATGCACCGGGGCAACTACGGGCACGGCAGGTGGTGTGCTGCCAGGGCGTAGCGGCGCTGGCTTGCCCGCACTTCAGCTGGCTGCCGCTTACCCCAAATCAGGGCGCGGTGCTCGATGTGGTAGTGCCCGGTCTTAGCCCAAATCAGGTACTCAATCGGGGTGCCTACGTAGTGCCGGCCGGGCCCGAAGGCCAGTTTCGGGTGGGCGCCACCTACCGCTGGCCGCCTTTTGCTACCGAGCCCGACGACAGCGACCGGCGTGAGCTGGCCGGGCGGCTGGCCGGGCTTACGGACCTGCCGTTTGAAGTGCGGGGCGAGCGCCGCGCCGTGCGGCCCGCTGTGCGCGACCGCCGTCCGCTGCTGGGCCGGCACCCCACCCTGCCGTGGCTGACCCTTTTTGGCGGCTTTGGCTCCAAGGGGGTGAGCCTGGCTCCGCGCCTGGCCGCCCTGCTGGCCGAGCACCTTGCCAGTGGTGCCGAGCTGTGGCCCGATGTTACCTTAGCTCGTTACTATGCGCATTGTCCTTCCTAAGTTGCCGATACTCGCACACCAGACCGGCCTGTTGTGCGTTAAGAACAGGAAACGCTGATGCTGGTTCCGGGAGAGGCTTTTGTTGCGGCCGGTCTACATTTCTTCTGCCATTATTCTGACTCGATTTGCTGTGAATTTTTTCCAATCACTCCGCCGGCTTGCCGCCGGCCCACTGCGGGAAGCAGGCTATTGGGTACTGCTGCTGTTGCTGGCCGGCGCCGCGGTGCTGCCCGCCCGCGCCCAAACTGCCCAGGAGCCCTTTGGCCGGGTGCGCATTCAGTACAAGAAATTCAATTGGGAGGAGTTTTCAACCCAGAATTTCAACGTCTATTTTTATGCGGGTGGGGAAGCGAGCGCCCGTCGCACGGCCGAGTATGCTGAGCAGGAACTGCAACGCATTACGGCCCTGGTAGGGTACTTCCCCTACAGCAAGACCACGCTCATGCTCTACAACTCGGTCGGCGACCTGCGGCAGAGCAACATCGGGCTGCCCGTGGCCAATGCCGTGAACGGGGGCGAGGCGCAGCTGGCGAAGCAAACTAAAGTTCAAGTGGCCTTTACGGGCCGCCAAACCGACTTCAAGCGCGAGCTGAGCTTCCAAATAACGCAGGTGCTGCTCAACGATATGCTGTACGGCGGCTCGCTGCGGGAAGTATTGCAAAGCAACTATATGTTGCAGCTGCCCGACTGGTTTGTCAGTGGGGCCTCGGCGTACGCGGCCGAGGGCTGGAGCATCGACATGGATGCTTACATGCGCGACATGGTGCGCCAGTACCCAAGCGGCAACCGAACGGCCCAGTTCTTTACCCGCAACCCGCGGCTGGCCGGCCACAGCATCTGGAATTATATTGCTGAGCGCTACGGCTATGGCACGGTGCAGAACGTGCTGAATCTCACGCGCATCACCCGCGACGTGGAAGTAGGCATCTCATCGTCGCTCAATGTGCCCTACAAGGTGTTCTTGCGTAATTGGGTGAGCTACTACCGCGATATCAACACGGGCGGCGCGCTGGCTACCCTGGTGGTGCCAGCCGAGGCTAACCGCCTCAGCAGCCGCAACAAGCGCGGGCTCGACGTGTTTTCGCAGCCCGTTTTCAGCCCCGACGGCCAGCATCTGGCCTACGCCGTAAATGAGCAGGGCCGCTACCATGTGGTAATAGCTAATCGCGACGGCTCCCACCGCCATACGCTGCTCCAGGGCGGCTACCGTACGCCCGACCAGCAGGTAGAAACCCGGCTGCCCGTGCTGGCCTGGCGCGGCAATGCCCAGCTTGCCGTGGCCGAGATGCAGCAAGGCCGCATGACCCTGCACGTGCACGACGCCACGCGTACTGTACTCATTGGCCGTTTGCGGGGGCGTTGCGCCTGCGCCACCCGGCCACCATTTTCGCGCCCTACGACGAGGTGCTTGATATGAACTACTCGGCCGATGGCAAAGCGCTGGTATTTACGGCCGTGCAAAACGGGCAGAACGATATCTATTTGCTGCGGGCCGGCAGCCGGCAGCCCGAAAGGCTGACCAATGACTTGTTTGACGACCAGCAGGCGGTATTTATGCCCAACGGCCAGGAAGTGGTGTTCAGCTCCAACCGCTACCTCGACTCGACTGGCCATGCCCGGCCGGCTACTTTTCCGAACGTAGTCAACAACTACGACCTGTTTATCTGCCACCTCGATGGCCGTGCTACGCCCATTGAGCCGCTGGTAAGCACTATCTCTAACGAAACCCGCCCCCGCCCGCTATCCGACGACGAGATTGTGTACCTGGGCGAAGAAAGCGGCGTTAGAGGGTTGTTCCGGTACTCGCGCAAAACCGGCCAGCACCAGCCGATAAGCAATTTTGCGGCGAATATTCAGGACTTTGACCTCAGCATGCCTTCGGGCGCGCTGGCCTTTATTCCGCAGGTGCAGGCCCGCGACCTGCTCTTCCTGTATCCGCACTACGACCTGCCTGCCAGCCTGGTAGTTGGCAAAACCTCCCGCCAGCGCATTCTGGAAAACCGCTCACAGCCGGCGCCGGTACGGCCGCAGGCTGCCGCGCCACAGGCGGCCCCCGCCACCACGCCTGCGGCGGCTACCCCGGCAGCCACTGCCACGCCGGGCAAGCATCGCGGCAGCACCGCGCCGCTCAACCCCAACAACTATCAGTTTGAGGAGGATGAGGATGTTGCGCCGGTGCGCCCTCGCCGTGCGCCGGCCCGCACGGCTACCACGGCCAGCCGGCCCGGTAGCAATCCGGCCATTGCCGGCCCTTACCGCTACGACACCCGCTTCATGGCCGATAACCTGATGACAGGCGTGGCCATCGACCCCTTGCTGGGCTTCGGGTTGTCGCTGCAGGCCAACCTATCCGATGCGTTTGAGAATAACCGCTTTCAGGCCAGCATCTTTGGGCAGCTCGATTTTCGTACGAGCAACATCAATGTTTCGTACACGAATGTGACCCGGCGCTTCGACTGGACGTTGGCTTATCAGAAGCAGGCCTATTTCTTCGATGATGGCACGGGCTCGGGGCAGCTGTTGCGCTTTGGCCGCCACGAGGTAGCTCCCACGCTGGCCTACCCGCTCACGCATAGCCTGAGCTTGCGGGCGGGCCCCGCTACGACAATATTAGCCGGGCGCTTACCGGCAACAGCACGACCGACGGCGACATTGCCCGTAACTATCTGGGCTACAACGCGGAGCTGGTGTTCGATAATTCGCGTGCCACCGGGGTCAATATGCTGGTAGGTACCCGCATGAAAGTGGGTATATTGCAAATGAACGATATTCAGACCAAGGCCAACAACTTTGGCAAGTTCTACATCGACCTGCGTCACTACCAAAAGATTCATCGCCAGATAGTGTGGGCCAACCGGGCCAGCTATGGCCAGTTTTTTGGGTTGGCCGAGTCGGGTAGCAATCCGCAGGTGTTTCGCCTGGGCGGCATGGACAACTGGATAAACCAAAGCTATACCGGCGACCGCCTGCTGGTGCCTGCAGGCAGCAACCAGGCCCTGCCCGACCCCACTACCATGTTCTACCAGCAGTTCGTAACCAACCTGCGGGGCTTTGACCTGAGCAAGCGCACCGGTACGCGCTACGTGCTGTTTAATAGTGAGCTGCGCATCCCCATTGTGCAGTATTTCGCCAACCGGCCCATCTATTCCGGCTTTCTGCGCAATCTGCAGTTTGTAGGCTTCTTCGATGCGGGTACTGCCTACAACGGCACCAACCCCTTTGGCGAAGACAACTCCAACAATACCGTTCCCATCGCCAACGTCAACTCGGGCAGCCCCTTCTTCGGTACCGTCACCAACTTCAGCAACCCCATCCTGATGGGCTACGGGGCCGGCGTGCGCAGCAGTCTGCTGGGCTTCTACGTGAAGTTCGACATGGCCTGGGCCCGCGAAAATTACGTTACCTCCAAGCCCAAGCCCTATCTGACGCTGGGCCACGACTTCTAATCAAGTAATGCGTAATGGGGAGTTGGTAACGTGGGCCGGTAGGTGGCGCAACATTACCTACTCCCCATTACGCATTACTTTTGCAGCCGTGTCGCTGCTTGCTGAAATCTGGTTGTTGCTGCTGAAAGACCTGCGCCTGGAGTGGCGGCAGCGCAGCGCTCTGGGCGGTCTGCTGCTTTATGTGGGTGGCACAGTGTACGTTAGTTACCTCAGCTTTAGCTTTCGCGGGGGGCTCCGCCCCCGCCCGCCTGGAATGCGCTGTTCTGGGTTATTTTGCTCTTTGCGGCCCTCGGGGCAGCGGGGCGGGGCTGGCCCAGGAGTCGGCCGGCCTGCGGCTCTACTATTACACCGTGGCCCGGCCCGAGGCCGTAGTACTAGCCAAGATTTTTTACAACGCGCTGCTGCTGTTGGCGCTGGCTATTCCGGGGCTGCTGCTGTATACCTTGCTGCTCGGCAACCCGGTGCAGGACTGGCCGCTTTACACTAGCAGTATTGCGCTGGGTGCCCTGAGCCTGGCTTCGTCGCTGACGCTGGTATCGGGCATTGCGGCGCGGGCCGGGCAGGGGGCGGTACGCTGCTGGCCGTGCTGGGCTTGCCGGTGCTGGTACCCGTGCTTTTGCTATTGGTTAAAGTAAGTAAAAATGCGCTCGATGGCCTACCCTGGGAGGCCAGCCAGAGCTCGGTCATTACGCTGGTGGCGCTGAACTTTATTGTGGGCGCGGTGTCTTATCTGTTGTTTCCCTTTCTATGGCGCAGCTGAGTAACGGGCTTCAAATACTAACGGCCGTTAGCCTTTGAAGCCTAAGCTTAATGTGCTTTTACTTCTTAAAGAAGCTGTCGGCTACCTACTGCCAGCTAAGCATTTACAAAATGAAGTGGTGGAAATACCTGGCCATTGTGCTGCTGCTCTACACGGCTGTAATGGGCTTGCTGGGCCATGTGCCCCGCCTGGCCATTCTCAACGAAACGGAGCGTAATCTGTACTTCCACGTGCCAATGTGGTTTGGTATGACCATTATCCTGCTCGCTTCGGTGGTGAATTCTATTCGCTACCTGCGCAGCCCCAGCACGCACCTCGATATTCTGGCCCACGAGTCGGCCAAAACCGGCATTTTGCTGGGCTGCCTGGGGCTGATGACCGGCAGCATATGGGCCCGCTACACCTGGGGCACCTGGTGGACAACCGACGTAAAGCTCAACGGGGCGGCCGTTACCATGCTCATTTACGCGGCTTACCTGGTGCTGCGCGGGGCCGTGCCCGACGAGCAGCAGCGGGCGCGGCTTTCGGCCATCTATAATATTTTTGCGTTTGCGGCGGCCATTCCGCTGCTGTTTATCATGCCCCGGCTGGCGTCGGCGTCGCTGCACCCCGGCATGGGTGGCAATCCCGGCTTCTCGAAGTACGACCTTGATAGCGCGATGCGCATGGTGTTTTATCCGGCCGTTATCGGCTGGACGCTCCTCGGCGTCTGGATTACCGAAGTAGCTTGCCGCCTGGCTTTTATAAAAGAGAAAATATATGAAAAACAACTTGCTTAGCCGGTCGCTGGCCTGGCTGCTGCCCTTGCTGCTGCTCGCTGGCCCGGTCCTGGCTCAAGCCGGCGCCGTGGCGGCCGACCAGCCCGAGATGGCCGATGCCCTGCGCCAGAGCGGCAAAATCTACGTGGTCGTGCTGGTTATTGTCATCATTTTAAGCGGCCTGCTGCTGTATCTGGTGCGCCTCGACCGCAAAGTGACTCGCCTGGAGCGCGAGGTAGAGGGCCGCTGATAAAATGGGGGATATATGGAATTTGAAAATGTGGGAAATGTTACTCATTAACCACGTAGCAAGCTTTTAAGGAGCACCTTTCTATATTACGCTTATTTTTCTATTCTGCACATTTTCACATTTACCCGCATGAAGAAGTCGCACATTTTCGTTTTAGTGGTTATCGCGGCCGCGGTAGGTATTATCATCAGTACTATGTCGGATGCCAGTACGTATTCGACGTTTACTATCGCCCGCCAGCAGGCGGCCGCTGGCAACTCGGCGAAGGTGCACGTAGTGGGCACCCTGCCCCGCGATGCCGATAAGCGCCCGATAGGCCTGGAATATGACCCCGTAGCTAACCCAAACTACTTCGCCTTCACTATGGTAGATACGCTGCATGTAGCGCAGCGCGTGGTGTACCGTAATCCGAAGCCGCAGGACCTCGACAAGTCGGAGCAGGTGGTAATTGTAGGAGCCATGAAAGACGGCGTTTTTGAGGCCGACCAGATTCTGACCAAGTGCCCCAGCAAATATGTGGAGAAAGACCTGGGCAAAACTGGTCCGCCCGCCACGGCCATGAATAATTAAGCGGAGCTAATAGCCTGCTTGGCAGCAGGCCGGCCCGGCCAGTGCAGCCCAAGGCTGTCGTTTTGGCGTGGGCCCCAAGCGCTATTTTTTTACGAATCAGTACATGAAATAATATAATATATTTTACATGGCCTATCTGTCAAAGCACGATAAGCGTAGCGAAGCGGCCAACAGAAAGCAGCCAGTAAGGTTATTAGCTTTAGGCTCGAAGATAGGTAGCGCTAGTACCTTGACCTGCTGGCTGCTAAAGGGTAGCCAGCAGGCCGGTTGGCGGGCGACTACCCGCTTCTGGCTTAACTTGCTGACCTAGCTTCTGCGCTGCTCTTACTGTGCCTACTTCTTTTGCTCCTCTGATGAACTCTATCGGCACTTCTACTGCGGCTGCTTTACCCCAGCTGGCCTGCGTTGTAGTTGATGACAATGAAATGAACCGGCTTATGCTGGAGCATTACGTAAGTATTACCGATGGGCTTGTGCTCGCTGGCTCTTTTGCCGACGGCGTAACCTGTCTGAATTATTTCCGCAATGGGGGAACTGCCGATATACTGCTGCTTGATATTAGTATGCCCGAGCTTACCGGCCTCGACCTGGTACGCATTCTGCCCGAGCCTACCCCGGCGGTGGTCCTCGTAACCTCCCACCGCGACTACGCTGTTGATGCCTTCGAGCTGCGCGTGTCCGATTACCTGGTAAAGCCGCTCGACTATGCCCGCTTTATCCGGACGGTAGACCGTATCCGGAGTGAGCGCACAGCCCACGCCCCGAAGAGCTGGGCGAGGCCATGTTCGGAGCCGATGGCAATGCCTTGTTTTTAAAGATAAATAACCGCCTCACCCGCGTCAATTTTGATGATGTGCTGTACATCGAAGCCATGTCGATGTATTCGGTGCTCGTAACGCTCAAGCATAAGCACATTGTGTATGCTACACTCAAGACCTTTGAAGAGCGTCTGCCGTTCGCGCACTTCGTGCGCGTGCACCGCTCCTACATGGTAAACACCGAGCTCATCGAAGCAGTAGAAGACAATCAGCTGCAGCTGCCCGGCGGCCATGAGGTACCCGTGGCTAAAGCTTACCAGGAGGGCTTTTTCAAGCGGCTGCGCGGCATCTAGCGTCGCGCCGCTTGTTGCCCGGCCGGCTGGGTAAGCTCGCCCGGCAGCTCCAGCAATACGGCTTCGATAGCGGCCAGCAGCTGCGCCACGGCCACCTGGCGGGCGGGCGCGTCGGGGGTTGGAAACAGCGCCGGCGCGGGTTCCAGGATGGGTAGCACCGCCCGGGCACCTTCGATATCGAGGGTAAGAATATTAGGTTTGATGTGGTGCACCAGCTCCGCTACCTGTAACCAGTCGTGGGCTTCGGCCGCCGCCCGCACCTTTTGCAGGCTGGAGGGCATGTGCGTCAGAAAAGAGTTGACCATCGCCGCTACGAAGGTGGCATTGCCTTTTACCTCTTCGCGCAGGCGGGCAAGGCTGTAGGCAGGCAGCCCGTCCGGCACCGGCTCAGATTGCGGCCGGCTCAGCAAGGCTACCAGCTTGGCATACAAGTCTTCTTCGGTAAAGGGCTTGGCCAGGTAGTCGTCCATCCCGGCGGCCAGGTATTTTTCGTTATCGCTCCGAAACACGTTGGCCGTAAGTGCCAGCACGGGCAGGGCGGCCCGGGCTTGGTCGGGCAGCAGGCGCAGGCGTTGCGTTACCTCTATACCGCTCATGCCAGGCATTTGGATATCCATCAGCACCACATCGTACAGCTGGTCCTGGAGCTTTTGCAGGGCAATCAGTCCATCTTCGGCTTCGTCTACCTCCACGCCCCACTGCACCAGGTGCAGGCGGGCTACGGTACGGTTGATGGGGTTGTCTTCGGCCAGCAGCACCCGAATGCCGCGCAGTTGCCCGGTATCGAAGGCTCCTACGATAACCGGGGCCGGCTCTTCGGTTTTGCGTAGCGGCAGGGTAAACGAAAAGGTGCTGCCCTGGCCCAGCTTGCTGGTTACCTGGAGCTCGCCCCCCAGCTGCGTTACCAGCGCCCGACTGATGGTAAGCCCCAGGCCCGTGCCGCCATAGCGCCGGGTGGTATCGGCATAGGCCTGCGTAAAGCTCTCAAAAATGCGCTCCAGCGCTTCCTCGCTGATGCCGATGCCGGAGTCCTGCACCGTAAACCGCACCAGCAGCTCTTCGTCGGTTTCGCCCACCAGAAAGCTGCGTAGCCACACGCTGCCGCTGGTAGTGAACTTGATGGCGTTGGAAAGCAGGTTGAGCAGAATCTGATTGAGGCGAAACGGGTCGCTTAGTACCCAGGGCACTTCGTCGCTGGCAAAGGGCTTGAAGCCGAACGTCAGCCCTTTTTCCTGGGCCTGGAGGGTGAGCGTGGCCACGGCCTGCTGCATCGACTCGTGCAGATGAAACGCCACGTGCTCCATCTCCAGCTTGCCCGAGTGGATTTTAGATACATCGAGCACGTCGTTGAGCACTCCCAGCAAATGGGCGCCCGAGCTGCGAATAGTGCGGACAAACTCCTGCTGCTGCGGGCTAAGGCGGGTTTTAGCCAGCAGGGCGGCCATGCCCAGCACGCCGTTCATGGGGGTGCGAATCTCGTGGCTCATATTGGCCAGAAAGTTTTCACGAGCCTTAGCCGATTCTTCGGCGGCCAGCTGAGCAGCTTTCAGCGCCGTGATATCGGTGCTCACGCCCAGCACCTGCACCGTGCCATCGGGGCGCACCAGCGGGCGCTTGATAGAATAAAACCAGCGCAGCTCGCCAGTTGGGGAGGTTGATGGCTCTTCGGCGCTCACTTCGCGGCCAGTAGCCAGCACCTGAGCATCCACGGCGGCATACTGCGCAGCTTCCTGCGCTTTTATGTTGCGTAGCTCCTCATTAGGCAGCTGAGGATGGTGCTCATCAAGCTTAAACAATGCCCGGTTGCCAAATACTACCTGGCCAGCCGAATCGCGCACATATATCGGGTTAGGGCTGGTGTCGAGCACCTGCTGAATAAATTCCTGCTGCTCACGGCGGGCCGCCTCGCTGCGCTGGCTGCGCTCCTCGGCCTGCACGCGGGCCGTTACATCGAGGCCGCTTCCCAGCATGTAGGGCAGGCCCTTCCCGGCCCCGACAGCAGCTTAAACTGCCGCTGGTGGTGCACTTCGCCGCCGGGTACCGGGGTGCAGTCATCCCAGTCGACCGGCTCCGTGCTGGCCTCGGCCTGCTCAAACATGCGGTCGCGGTATTCGGCCAGGGCCATCGGAAACCCATAGCGGGCGCAGTATTCCCGAAGCGTGCGGCCGGGCAGCCAGGCGCGGTGCTCAGCATCGGGCACGGCCTGCGGATTGACATACACATAGCGGCGCTGCTCGTCGAGCACAGCAATCTCGACCGGCACCTCATCCAGAATGGTTTCGTAGAATCGGCGCTGCGCATCGCGCTCGCCTTCCATCTGGCGGTGCTGGGTCACATCACGGTAGCTCAGCAGCCAGCCGCTCGTATCGCCTAGGTTCACGCGGTGCGACTCGCGCTCCAGGGTACGGCCATCGCGCAGCAGTAGCGGGCCGCTACGCCGGGTTTCACTTAGTTCCTGCGTTATTTCTTCGTCATAGGCCACGGGGTCGGCCACGCACTCGCGTACCTGACCTGCCAGCTTTAAGGCTTTTATTCCCAGCCACTGCGCCGCCGGCAGCTGCAAGCCGATGAGGCGGCAAAACTGGTCATTAATAAGCAGTACGTACCCATCGGCTCCAATTAGCAGAAGCCCCTCGCTCAGCGAGTCGGTAAGGGCTGCAAGCTGTTGGCGGGCGGTAGCCGCCTCGGCGCGGGCCTGGCGCAATTCCAGCTCCAGGTCAGCAAAGTCATGAGGCGCAGCGGGTGGCAGGGTGGGCGTAGGAGAGGTCAAGGAACCAGGAGCAGATAGAAGGTGTAGCAATCAACCAGTGTTGAAGGTAAACAAAAAAGCTGGTCGGTTGGTCGTTGCCACACTGGTCGCCGCGGCCCGCCCCGCCCTTTGGGCGGTACCTTTGTAGAAAAAACAGCTTGCCCGTGAATTTAGTACTTGGAAATCTTGGTCAGGCCAGTGTAATTCTGGCGTTCGTGGCAGCGGCAGTAGCCGCTTATGGCTACTTTCAGGCGGCGCGGGGCCGGGCCCTGGGCCAGCCCGAGGGCAGCTGGCTGCGGCTGGCGCGCGGTGCTTTTTTTGTGCACGGCGCGGCCGTGCTGGCGGTGGTTGCCTGCCTTTTTACCATCATCTACACGCACCGCTACGAGTACTACTACGCCTGGTCGCACTCCAGCAACCACCTGCCGGTACACTTCATGATTTCCTGCTTCTGGGAAGGGCAGGAGGGAAGCTTTCTGCTCTGGATATTCTGGCATGTAGTACTGGGCCTGGGTATTATGAAATTCAACCGTCAGTGGGAAGCACCGGTGCTGGCTGTGTTCGCCACGGTGCAGGCCTTCCTGGTAAGCATGATTCTGGGCGTAGTGGTGGGGGGCGTAAAAATCGGCTCGTCGCCGTTTATCCTGCTGCGCGACTTTATGGTAGACCTGCCGGTCTGGAAAATCAACCCCAACTTCGTGCCTAAAGACGGCTCGGGCCTCAACCCCTTGCTCCAGAACTACTGGATGGTGATTCACCCGCCCACGCTGTTTCTGGGCTTTGCGCTCACGCTGGTGCCATTTGCCTTTGCTATTGCCGGCCTCTGGAAAAAGGAGTTGACAGGCTGGGTAAAGCCCGCTCTGCCCTGGACGGCCTTCGGCGGCGCGGTGCTGGGTATCGGTATCATGATGGGTGCCTACTGGGCCTACGAAACCCTAAACTTCGGCGGCTTCTGGAACTGGGACCCCGTGGAAAATGCCGTCTATATTCCGTGGCTCGTGCTTATCGCCGCTTTGCACGGAATGGTGCTGTGGCAGCGGCGGCGCATTGGCCTGCGCACCGCTTATACGCTGGTAATAGCCACGTTCGTACTCATTCTCTACGCTACGTTCCTGACGCGCAGCGGCGTGCTGGGCAATGCCTCGGTACACTCCTTTACCGACCTGGGCCTGTCGGGTCAGCTTATTATCTACTTGGCATTCTTTACGGTGGGGCCATTGCTTTGCTGGCCGCCCGCTGGAAGAGCATCCCGGTTTCGGAGAAAGAGCTGACGGCCTATAGCCCCGAGCTGTGGGTGTTTCTGGGAGCTACGGTCCTCTGCCTGGCTGCCTTCCAGGTGGTGGCTACTACCAGCATCCCGGTTTATAATGCCTTTCTGGGCTTTATCGGCATTAAGTCAAACCTGGCTTTGCCCGCCGACCAGATTCAGCACTACACCCGCATTCAGCTGTGGGCCGGCGTGCTGATTGGCCTGCTCTCGGGCGTGGCGCAGGTGCTGTGGTGGCGCAACACCAAGGAGTCGGTTATCAATGCCCTGGCTACGCCGACCATGCTGGCGCTGCTCACCACGGCGCTGGTGGTGCTGCTGACGCGCTATTTCGGTCATACCATGTCGGCGCCGTACGTGGTGCTGCTGCTGGCGGGCCTGTTTGGCATCATGACCAATGCCGGCACGCTCTTCGGGCTGTGGCGCCGTGGGGTTACGCTTTCGGGCGGGGCCGTTGCCCACCTGGGCATTGCCCTGATGCTGCTTGGTATTCTGGCTTCAGCGGGTTACTCCAACGTGATTTCGCGCAACATGAGTGGCAAGCTCATCTCGCGTGAGATGAACGACCAGGACAACGAAAACAACGTGCTGCTGTGGCGCAACGAAACCGGCCTGATGAATGGCTACGATGTGACCTACACCGGCCAGTACCTCGACGTGCCCGGCGTGCCCGACTACGTAAACACCCAGCTGCTGTACCGCACCGACGACGAGTATAAGGCCGTGGCGCGGGGCGAAATAAAGCAGGGCGACAAAACGTTTTACCACACGGGTGATACGCTCACGATTCGCCCCGAAAATACTTACTACCGCGTCGATTACAACGACAAGAAGACCGGGCAGAAATTTACGCTCTATCCCCGCGCCCAGGTAAACGAGGAGATGGGTGGCCTGCTCGCCTCGCCCGCCCTGCAGCGCTTCTGGGACCACGATATCTACTCGCACATTTCCTCCGTGCCCGACCCGCGCAAGGAGATTCCGTGGAGCCCGGCCATTCCGCACGAGCTCAGCGTGGGCGATACACTGTTCTTGAACGACTACTTCGCCGTGTTCCGCGCCATCGAGCAGGCGCATGAGGTGCCCGGCATTAAGCTGCAAACCGGCGACATTGCCTTGCAGGCCGACATGATTATCACGGGTGAAAAGGGACGGCAATATCATGCGCACCCTATATTCTTGCTGCGCGACCGCCAGGTGGGCCGCGTGCCCGAGATTATCGAAGACCTGGGCCTGCGCCTCACCCTCGACCAGATTGACCCCGTTAAGGGCAAATTTACCTTTGCCATCAGCACTACCGGCAAAGACTATATTATTCTGAAGGCCACCGAAAAGCCCTTTATCAACCTGCTTTGGGGCGGTACGCTGCTCATGGGCTTCGGCCTAGTGTTGAGTATGCGTCAGCGCCGGAGTGCTCGCGCCGTGCCCGCCGCTGAGCCCGCCGGCCGGCCCGGCGCAGCCCGGCCGCAGGTGCTGGCCAGCTAGCCAGCTTTGGTTTATATCTCACAAAAAAGGCGTTCTAACCAGAGCGCCTTTTTTGTGAGATACGTGCAAATAGCGGTGCTTTTAGCGCAGTTTCTAAGTCAGGGTATACGAGGTAGAGACGCCTCTTTGCGTCTCGGCATTGAACGACTATAGCTGCGCGGTTTAAACAACGACGAGACGCAAAGAGGCGTCTCTATACTGTCCTGTACCGCAGTTCGTACTCCGCTCTAAGTGAGCTTTACTGGCTGGCGTTCCGCAGGGTTGCCGACCTGTATAAGCTAATAAATTCCGGGTATGGGGCCATGCTTCCTGGCAGGCCCGCCCAGCCACCAAGCCAACTGTAGAGTGGAGTGCCACTCGGTTCTGCATGTGTCTCAAAATGCGAATTATAAATATATTAATTTACAATATTAAAGCAGTTTAGGAAGTCACGACTAAAGCAGGCTGCCCGCCGGGGATACCGCCCAACTCGACTTCCTAAACCGCTTGACTAACAGCAAATAGAGCTGCGTACAAGGGTCCGGCCGGGCTCGCAAAAAAGGCCACCCCAGCGGGGTGGCCTTTTTGTTAGGAATCGCAGAGGTGCGAGCTTATTTCACGATAGCAATCTGCCGGGTCAGCGTATCGTCGCCGTTGCGGAGCTGCAGGTTATAGAGGCCGGGAGCCAGGTTGCTCAGGTCGAGCTTGTTGCTGTAGTTGTCGCGGGCCGAGCCCGTATATACTACCTGGCCGAGCGTGTTGCTTACCTGCACACCGAGGCTACCCTTGGCGTTGGCGCCGTGAATGTCGAGCGCAAACACGCCATTGGAAGGGTTGGGGAATACCGTTGTGGCTTTGAGCAGCGCTTCCGAGGTAGTAGCAGTTACGGTTACGGCCGTTACGCTCACGTCGTCGATGTAGAGGTTGCCCTGGTTGGCCGCGCTCTTGATGTGGAAGCCCACGTACTGCGTGCTGGTGCCAGCGGGCAGTAAGGCCACTACCGGAGTTGAGGAGCCGTTAGCCAGCGCGTACGTCGTGTTGGTGATGGCATTATTGGTAAAGAGCAGGTTGGTCTGGCCGGCAACTGTTGCGGCCGTGCCCGATTTAACCTCCAGGCTTTCGGTGCCCGTCGGCGTGGTACCCACGCCCGAAGTGCGGTAGCGGAACGCCACCTGGTAGCGGGTGCTGCTGCTGGCCGGAGCCAGGGCCAGCGCCGGCGTGAAGAACCAGTCGTCGGCCGCTACGTTATTGAGCGGAATACCATTGTAGCGCATATCATTGGTGCCCGAGTAAGGGTTCTCGGTCGAGATGCGCCAGGTCGTGCCGTCGTTGTTGGCGTCGAGGGTAGTGATACCGCAGGGTAGGGACTGGCCCGAAAGAATTGTATCGAAATTCTGGTTATATGGGAAAGTCGAGACAACAGGGTTGGGGTCGCA
Source organism: Hymenobacter sp. BRD67 (assembly GCF_013256425.1). GTDB lineage: Bacteria > Bacteroidota > Bacteroidia > Cytophagales > Hymenobacteraceae > Hymenobacter. The sequence goes on along the minus strand of NZ_CP053904.1, from coordinate 3,101,386 downwards.
AGATGTAGTGAATGCTACCGGCGCACTAAACAAACTGGTACCGCCCGCTGTGCAGTTGCTTCGGGCATATACCTGGTAGGTGGTAGCCGACGTGAGGCCCGTCAGGGTAAAAGGAAGAATAGTAGCCGTAACCGTAGTGCCCGCGCTATAAGGGTTAAAGCCGGTAGGGCCATATACTAGTTGATAGCCAGTATTATTAGTGGCAGCGGTCAAGTTTATAGCGGCCGTAGTAGCTGTGACGTTGGTAGCAGTAAGGGCAGTGGGCGGGGCGCAAGTGGGCGCGGCACCCAGCCCAACTTCAATAGCGAAGCGAAGTGGCAGGTTGTACTGGCTGAGGTCGTACCAGGGCGCCGCGCCGCTGAAAGAGATAAGAAACGTTCCAGGCCGCAACGGGTCTTCCTTCTGCGCTAGCACCCCAGCGCCACCAGCACTGTTCTCCTGAACTCCTACGTAAAAAGAACCGGCTGCGACCTGCAGGTTGCCAAGGCTAACCGAAACGGGGCCACCCGTGGTGGTGCGGGTCTGAACAGGTGAGGTAAACAGAATGTTGCCCGGAGCGCCACTTGCGCCCGTAGCATCGTAAACGAGCACTTTATAGGTGATGCCCGTCTGTGTAGTGGGGTTGAACGTAATAACGGCATCAGTCAGGCTGATGTCCTTCGTTACCGTTTGCTTGGTGGTGATTACTCCACCGTTGGTAGTATTATCGACATCGAAATAGTAGTCGAAGGATGGGTTACCATTACCCTGGTCGATATACGACAGTCGGTTGGGAGTGACCAACTGCGTGTACGTCGAGGTATTATTAGCTGGGTTGCCATCGCCCGTAGCAGTGGCCGTTACCACAATATTGTTGGTGCCTACTGTTAGCGTGCTGGGATACGCCGCAAATGTTACTACACTAGAAGCGTTGGGCGCCAGCGAAGCAATTGTCTGGGTGTCGGTTAAAGTATTGGCCCCCGTCACGTTCAGCGCCACGGTAACGTTGGTCAGCGGCTGAGCCCCTTTGTTGGATATTACTGCCTGAATGGCTTGCGGCAATGCAGTGGGCGTGGCAATTTTGCCAAGCGTATAAATAGCACTTACTGCGGCATCAAGCGCCGGTACCGACACAAAGCGGTAAGTCCGGCCCGCATCAGCCAGGTATGTTTGCCGCACGTTGTGTGCGTTAGCGGCCGAAGCAGGCTGATACGGCCCCGAAAAGAAAGTAGTAGTGCCCCAGGCAGCAGAAGAGCTTTTGGTAGCCAGCACATCCTGACCTACCGCGCTGCTTGAGCCCTTCAGGCCTACAGCTACGTATTTGGCGTTGGGCGCACCAGTACCCGCGGTGGGCTTATTATACACAAAGTCAACCTGGTTGGTGGTTTCATACAGCTTTACCTGGAAGGAAAAGTTGTCGTACTGACGCGTGATGATAGTGGTCACCGTTGCCGACGCCGCTGTTGCCTTGTCTGCCACATTAGTCCACTGTATCGTGCACACGCGGTTTGGTGCCGTGCCCGTTACCGCCATCTGGTAGCTGGCCCCGGCCGTACCTGACTCGAGGTCGATGTTAAACGGCATGATGAGGTTAACATCAGCCGGGTCAGTGCTATTGGCTGGCCCCAACTCAGGGGTTTGCGCATAGATGGAGTGTGCGGCGGCCTTCGACGGCGCATTGGCTCCCAGACGCAGCAAGCCATTGGTATTCAGTACAAACTGGGTAAATGCTGTGCCGTTGTAGTTAAATGTGAAACCAATATTCTGCGGCTGCGAATTATCATCGTCCGTATTGGTAGTGGCTATTGGTGTGGCGGTAGTCCCGAGGCTGTTAAATGTTTCAACCACGTTGGTTGTGCCTGCCGCGCCGTAGTTGAAATTCTGGGCCTGTGCCGCTATTATAGCGCCGCCCGCGAGCAGCGCCGTTAGGCACAACTGCCGCAGCCGGCGGCTCCAGGGGCTTACCCGAGTGTAAGGGTTCATCATGTGAAAAAAGAAAAGTGGAGAAAAAATGAAGGAAGTCGTTGACAACTAACCAACTGATTTACTGCCTTACATTTAAGAAGGGCGTTAACAGTGATTTGCGGCCACAATATGCTACTTATTCAGCAAAGTACCTTCAGATTATTTTAATCTTGGCCACGTAAAGTAGGGCCGCTGCTCTCATTCAGCGAGCGAACTTTGCCCAGTGAATACAATAACTAAGACCAGCCCGCCCCTAACAATCGGGGTGTTTGGAGCCGGGCGGGTAGCGTCGGCCCTGGTGTCGGCGCTAAAGGCAGCGGGTCACTATATAGTATTTATTGCAAGCCGCTCCCCCGGCCCGGCCGCGCTCTTGGCTGCGGCGCTGCCCGGCTGCCTGGTGCTATCGATGGAAGAAACTGCGGCGGCCCTGCCGGCTGCCGAGGTGTACCTGCTGGCCGTGCCCGACGCAGCGGTGGCGAGCCTGCTCACCACGGTATCATGGCCGGCAGGCGCGGTAGTGGCGCACACGGCAGGCGCCCTGCCGCTGGCCGTGTTCGAGACCGTGCCGCAGGTGCGCGGCGGCGTGCTGTACCCGTTGCAAACCTTCAGCCCCGGCCGGGCTATCGACTGGTCGGCCGTGCCCCTGTTTGTGGAGGCAGCCACCGCAGAGGCTGAGGACCGGCTGCTAACCCTGGCCCGCAGCCTCAGCCGGCGCGTGGCCCTGCTCGATTCGGGGCGGCGGCTGCGGTTGCACCTGGGAGCGGTATTTGCCAGCAACTTTACTAACCACCTGCTGGGGGTGGCGCAGGCGCTGCTTGCCGGGGCGGGCCTGTCGTTTGAGCTACTGCATCCTTTGGTGCAGGAAACCATAAGCAAGGCGTTGGCGGCGCAATCCTCGCCTTTTGAGGTGCAAACCGGGCCGGCCGTGCGCCACGATGCGGCCACCCTCGCGGCCCACGAGGCAGCGCTGGCCGCGGAGCCCGCCTGGCAAGAACTTTATGCGCGGCTCTCGGTAAGTATTCAGGCGGCAGCGGCGGGCAGCTAAGCTCCGGCCGGCTACCTTAACTTTGCGCTTTGCAATTACGCCCACCGGGCCCTTTTATTTTGACACCCTCCACCATTATTTTTCAGTTTCAGGACGGCCAGCCCGCCCAAACGCACATTGCGGTTAGCGGCGAGTCGGTGCTCGATGTGGCGCTCAATAACGGCATACAGCTTCAGCACAACTGCGGGGGCGTGTGCGGGTGCAGCACCTGCCACGTGTATATTGACAAAGGGGGCGATGCCTTGCCCGAGATTTCGGACAAGGAAGAAGACTTCATCGACCGCGCCATCAACCCGCGCCTCAACTCCCGCCTGGCCTGCCAGTGCGTAGTGCCAAACGAACGCCTCGAACTGGTGGTAACAGTACCGCCCCAGCACTTTCTGGGGCACTAGCCTATAGTTGAAAATTAAAAAGCACGCGCTCAAAACCGGGGCTGGCCAAGCAACAGTCCGGTTGCAAATGCTTTTTAATTTTTGATTGATACATTTTAACTCACACAAGATGAACCACTACGAGCCGCCCATTCATTGGGCCGACCACGAAGATGTCGCCATTGCGCTCTACGAGAAGTTTGGCGACGACTTTACGGAAGCCAAAATCTACCGCATCCGGTTTACCGAGCTGCTGGACTGGGTGCTGAGCCTGCCCAATTTTGAGGGCACCCGCGAGCAGGCCAACGAAGGCCACCTGGAGCAGATTCAGGCCAAGTGGGTATACGAGTGGCGCGACCACCAGTAGCCTGCCTCAACCTGCCGGGCGCCGGCCCCGTATGCAGGGGCCACTGGCAGTAAGGCACCAGTTTAATGACCACGCGAGTGGCCGCCTCTTTCGATTTTTTGCCAATCACCATGAAAACGGGCACTGTAAAATTTTTTAACGAGGCCAAAGGCTTCGGCTTTATCACCGACGATGTAACGAAGGAGGATTTCTTTGTGCACGTAACGGGGCTCAACGGCGGCCAGATTCAGCAAAACGACCGCGTGGAGTTTGAAACGCAGGAAGGCCGTAAAGGCGTGAACGCCGTCAACGTGCGGCGCGTCTGAGTTTTGTCGTCCGTCTGCCGGCCGGGCCGGTAGGCAGTAAAGTCCCCGCCGGTCGCCGGTGGGGACTTTCTGTTTTAGGCCGGTGTCGGCAATGGCCGGCCAGGGGTGCCGTACCTTCGGGGCGCTTGTCCTGCCTTTATGTCTGCCTCCCTGCTCCCTGCCTCTGCTGCCGACCCCGCGCCCACCGCAGGCGGAGCCGATGAGCTGCCCCTGGGTGGCCCCGGCCAGGCCGGCCGGCTGGCCAGGGCATTGCCGGGCCTGGTACGCTGGCCCAACCTGGCCATTATGCTGCTTAGCCTGGTGCTTGTGCGGGTAATGCTGTTGCCGGGGCAACCCCTGCGGACCGTGCTCCTGGCCCCCGGCTTTGGGCTGCTGGTACTAACCTCGTTACTGGTGGCCGCGGCAGGCTATATCATCAATGACTATTATGATGTGAAGATTGACGCCATTAACCGGCCCGACCGGCTGGTGGTGGGCCGGCTGCTGCGGCGGCGCCACGCCATGCTGGCGCATATTCTGCTGAGTGGGGTGGGGGTGGTGTTGGCGGCGGCGCTCTCGTGGCCGCTGGGGCTGGTAACGCTGGCGGCCGTGGCTCTGCTCTGGGGCTACTCGGCCCGGTTTAAGCGCCTGCCGCTGGTGGGTAACCTCAGCATTGGGGCACTTACGGCCGCGCTGGTGCTTCTGCCCGAGCTTCAGCTGCTTACGGGCCGCGAAGCCGTGTGGCTCTACGCCCTGGCAGCTTTCCTGCTAACGGTGGTGCGCGAGATAGTGAAGGATATGGAAGACATGCGCGGCGATGCCCAGCACGGCTGCCATACGCTGCCCTTGGTGTGGGGGCTGGTCCGCAGCAAGTGGGTGGCGGGGGTGTTTCTGGGCTGTCTGGCGCTGCTGGTGCTGGCAGCGGCCGGCCAGCTGCTGGTGTGGGGCCGCTGGGCCCTGGCCGCGTGGCTGCTGGGGCTGGTGCTGGTGCCGCTGGCTTGGCTGGCTCGCCTGCTGCTACGTGCCGACCGCCGCCGTCACTTTCGGCAGCTTAGCGCCTGGTGCAAGGGCATCATGCTGGCTGGGGTGCTGAGTATGCTGCTGGTGTAGCCAGGGGTGCGGAAGCCGCGCTGCGCCGTGCCGCCAGCCAGCAAAAGAGCGCAGCCAACTGGCTAAGTGCCTGAGTATGCAGCACTAGTTTGCGTATAATGCCGGGGTGAGTCAACCGCTGAGGCCGCTTTTCCGTTGAGGTCTTCAATACATTTTCATTTTACCGTTTTATATGCGCTTTTTTCCGCTGCTGCTGGCCGGGTTGGTGGGCACTGCCCTCGTAAGCCAGGGGCAGGGCCTGCCGGCTGGCCAGACCGAGTCTTCCAAGCCTCCCAAAAAAATTACCATTCTGCCGGTGCCGGTGATATTTTATCAGCAGGAAACCGGGGCCGGCTACGGCCTGGGCGGCCTGCTGAGCGGCCGGTTTGGTCAGGATACCCTCACCCGCGCCTCCAACGCCCGCGCTCAGGCCTGGTTCACCCAGAAGCATCAGTCACTGTTTCAGTTTGTGCATACTATTTACTCGCCCGGCGAGCAGTATTACCTGAACGGCGAAATCAGCTATTATAAAAATCTGCTCTACTACTACGGCATCGGCAACGATACGAAGAAGGAAAATGAGTCGGGCTTGTCCAATAACCTGCTCATTATCAACCAGCGCGTGCAAAAGAGCATTGCGCCCAAGCTGTTTGCCGGCCTGATGTACCGTTTCACGCGCACCACCGACAATACGCCCGAGCAGTACGCCACCGATGGCCACTCGCCCAACTATTTTTTGAGCAGCGATAATGGCCGCCTCGACCAGCGTCAGCGCCAGAATACCAGTATCTCGGGGGTGGGGCCGGTTATCACGTTTGATGACCGCGACGTGGCGCTGGCTGCTTTTAAAGGCAACCTGCTTGATATGAGCATTATGTTCAACGGCAAAGGCATCGGGTCAGATTATAACTTTGTGCGCTATCAAGTTGATGCGCGGCACTTTCAGCCCATTTTCTCCAGTAAAACCATTCTGGCGCTGCAGTTTCTGGGGCAGTTTCACTCCGGCGATGTGCCCTTCCGGGAGCTGGCCGGCCTGGGCGCCAACCTGGGCGGGACGCTCTATAACAACGCCAACCTCGACCGGGGTATCTACGAGCAGCGCTTCCGCGACCGGCAGATGATGACTTTTCAGGCCGAGCTGCGGCAGCACCTGTTCTGGCGCATCGACGGGGCCGCCTTCGGCTCGGTGGGCCAGGTAGGGTATAATATAACTGACTTTACGGTTGATGGCATAAAGCCGGCTGGCGGCCTTGGCGCCCGCTTCAACTTTATTCGCCGCGACCGGGTAAACCTGCGCTTCGATTACGCCTGGGGCAGCGCGCCAGGCTTTTATTTTGCTATCGGTGAGGCGTTTTAAACCAGCAGTCACCACGCCGGAAAGCCGCGCATCCGCAAGGGTAGCGCGGCTTTTTTAGGCGGATAACCAAGCAAGCTGACAGACTTGTTGTTTAAGTTAAAACGCTTATAATTAATATGTTAGTTTATAAGGTGAAATGAGCTTATAGTGAGGGCTGCTTAAGGGCGCAAAAATTACGCGGCAAACGCCTATCCTTCGTGAAGCAAGGGCGTACAAAGGGTACCATATGGACCAATTAGCCCAGCCGGCTCGCTTCCACGCCACCCGCGAAGCCACGGCTACCGCCCCACCGGCCCTACTTTCCCAGCCGCCTACCGAAGAGCAGCTGCTGCGCCAGGCCGAGCGCGCCCTGCACCGGCAATTGCCGCCGCCGGCCGCCGCTTTGCAGGCATGCGTCATTATTCCGGCCAAAGACGAGGCGACTACGCTGCCGGCTACCCTGGCCGCGTTGGCTGCCCAAACTACCCTTGCCGGGCAGACGTTACCTGCTGGTATGCTGGAAGTTATTGTGCTGGCTAACAATTGTATCGACCGTACGGCCGCGGCTGTGCGCCAGGCCGCTCGCCGGCATCCTAGCCTAGTTGTGCACGTGGCCGAGGTGCAGCTGCCACGCTCGCACGCCCATGTGGGCCGGGCGCGCCGGCTGCTGCTCGACGAGGCTGCTCAGCGCCTGGAGGATACTATCGGGCCAACGGGCGTGCTGCTCAGCACCGATGCCGATACGCTGGTTGCCTCTACCTGGCTGGCCGCCACCCTGCGCGAGATAGAAGAGGGTGCCGAAGCCGTGGGAGGGCGTATTCTTACCCAGACGCCGGCCGCCGTGGCGCCTTGTCCCGTTCGGCGTATTCAATTGCGCGATGCGGCTTACCGGGTGCTGCTGCGCCAGCTCGAAGACCTGGTAGACCCCTGCGCTGTTGACCCCTGGCCCAGCCATCACCAGCACTTTGGGGCTAGCCTGGCCCTTACGGTGCGGGCATATCGGCAGGTGGGTGGCCTGCCCGCCGTGCCTTTTCTGGAAGATGAGTCGCTATGGCAGCTCTTGTTGCAGCACGACCTGCCCGTGCGGCATAGTCCAAGGGTTCAGGTATATACTTCGGCCCGCCGCTGCGGGCGCGTAGAAGTGGGCCTGTCGTGGCAGCTGCGCGAATGGGAAACGCTCACTGAGCAGCAGCGCGAGCCGCTGGTGCCCTGCCCGCACGAGCTGGTGCGCGTGTGGCGCACCCGCCGCAGCCTCCGCGCCTGGTGGCAGCAAGGAGCCGTGGCGGTTGGTCCCGAACTGGCCCGCCTGGCCCGTGCCCTCGAAATACCCGTGCCAGACTTACTTAAGCAGGCGCGGGGAACGGCGGCCTTCGGCCAGCTCTGGCAATGGGTAGAAGCCACGCGGGGGGCAATACTGCCGGTGCCGCTCAACGGAGCACTCCGCGACCTGCGGACCTACCTGCGCGAAGGAGTGAGTGGGTGCTTCGCCCCGGCTCCGGGGCAGTCTGCCCGGCCTTTGCGCCAAGCGGCGGAATAAGACTTGGCGCCGCTCGTGCAGGCGAAGAGCGGACAGCCGGCGAAAAAGCCGGCAGCCCGCCCCGGCCAAGCTACTCTTGGGCCTGAAACTTGCGCTAATCACTTATTGCCGCTCAACTAAGTCGAGACGGTATTTAGCAGCACGGTGCCCATGCAGGTGTTTAAGTGAGCCTTGTGGGCCAGTTTGAGCCATAAAAAAATCGTGTACCTCATCGCCGGTCTGTGGGTAGTCGGGCACGGGTGGCGTCCAGTGCACCAGTAGTAGCTGCGCGCCGGGGCGCAGGGCGGCTAGCATCTGCTCCGAAGCACGTGCCAGGTCGGCGGGCGACCAGTAATAGCCAACTTCGGAAAGCAAAATCAGGTCGAACTGCCCCTGGGGAAACTCTGCGGGCACCTGCATATGCTGTAGAGTTACCTGCGGCAATTGGGCGCAGCGCTGCCGGGCCTGAGCCAGCGCCGCCTCGCTCACATCAACGCTTAGCAGCTCGCCGCAGCGCCCGGCCAGCTGCGCGGTAAGCACGCCGATAGAGCAGCCAATCTCGAAAGCCCGCTCGTAGCGCGGGCGGTTGAGCGCCGCCAGCGTATCCGCGTATTTGGCGCGCTCGTAGGGGCTGCTGGCGAAGGCCCAGGGGTCGTTATTGGCCCGGTACACATCGTCAAAGTAGCCGGGGTCAAGCGTATTTGGCTGATTGGTATTCATAAGCAAATAGCGCTTTCGATGAATACTTCGCTTGGCTGGGCAAAGTGGGCCAGCATACTGTCACTCAATAAAAAGCCGCTCGGGTCATCCGTAATAATACCGGGGGCCAGCTGCGAGCGATGGGCCGCAATGGCCCGCTGCTTCTGACCCAGCACCCCGCTGATGTTGAGTCGAAAGCCTTGGCCTTCGGCGGGCTGGGGAAGGTCGGCGGGCACGGCACGCTCCCAGGCCCACACCAGGTATTCGAGGCGGCGTGGGGACGCTGGCAGCTGGCTCAGCGCGGCGGTGGCCAGCAGGCTGCTGGCGCGGTGGTCGGGGTGGGGGTCACGCCGCCAGGGCACCAGCACCGTTTGAGCCTGCTGCCGGGCCAGAAAGTCGGCCAGCTTCTGGGCCGCCTGCTCAAACGCCGGCCCGTGGCTGGGCACCTGGCCATCGGGCAGGCCGAGGTAAAGAACATTGTTTTCATCGAGCCCCAGCACGGCCAGCGCGTGGCGCAGCTCGGCGTAGCGCAGCTCGCGGCGGGCCACGACCGAAAAATCCCGCGAGTGTGGGTGCGACATTGAGCCATCGCTTACCAGCACGGCCGCTGTGGGCTGGCCTGCCTGCCCCAGCAAAGCCAGCAGGCCGCCGCAGCCCAGGGCCTCGTCGTCGGGGTGCGGAATGACAATAACAGTGCTACCCAGCGTGGCCGCGTAGCTGGCGGGCCGCAGTGGGTAAGTAGCAAAAAGCGTATCGGACATAAGCCGACTTTACGCACTAAGTACGGGCACCGTTACCCTTGCCAGAGCTGGTAGGCGGGCTTGTCCGAAGCCAGCGCGAAGCGGCCGCTTTCGGCCAGAGCCGCATCGGGGGCCGGCTGGCGCAGGTAGTGCGTCAGGTCGCGGTGCAGGCGCTCAAAGGGTTCGGGCTGAAGTAGCCCGCGGGCACCCACACAACGCTCGGCCAGCCGCAGGGTTTGCAGGCAAATATCTTCTGTGACACCGCGTAAGCCGTTACCATAGGCCGCTGTAGCAGCCTGGCGCGCCGCTGGCCACGCCTCCAGCGGGGCAGTAGCGGGTAGTGCGGCGTGCTCGGCTGCGCCCCGTAGCCAGAGCTGGCCGGTTTCGTGCAAGGCCAGCAGCTCGCCCAGGCGCTGGCGCTGGTAGGGGTCGTCGGTGCGGCCGAGGCGGCGTAGGAAGCGGCGGGTTTCGTCGAGCACGGCCGCGGCCCCGCCCAGCTGCACAGCCGCAAACCGCGCTGCCCCGCCCCCAAACCACGGCGCCAGGTAATAGTCATTAGGTTGGCCCACCAGGTCTTCGGGTCCGACCTCCAGGCCCGTCAGGTCGGCCCGGAAGCTGGCCGTGGCCCGCATACCCAGCGGCCGCCAGAAGCTGCGGTCCAGCACCGGCGGCTGCTGGTCGGCGCGCAGCAGCACCAGCTGCCAGCCTTCCTGCTTCGGCAAAGCCCCGGTCAGCACCGGCCGGCTGATGTGTCCCGCGCCCGAGGCAAACGTTTTTGCCCCGCGCAGGCGGTAGCGGCCCGCGGTATTGAGTACGGCCTCGAGGTGCACGCCTTCGGCCGGGTTTTCCGTATTCCAAACTCCAAATAGGTGGCCGGCGCGGGCGTCGGCAGCGGCCCGCGCTACCTGCGCCGGGCTGCCAAAGCGCCGTAGCAGCAGCAGCGCATTAACGTGGCCTTCCCACAGCCGTCCTACTACCAGGTTGCCGCGCCCGATGTGATAAAGTGCTTGCAGCAGCGGCAGCGTAGCGGCAGGCTCGCTCAGTCCCATCCCTCCCAGGCTGGTTGGCAGCACGGCCGTCAGCAGGCCGGCCTCGTGCAGCCAGTGCATTTCCTGGGTCGGGAAGCCCCCGGTTTCGTCGGTAAGCGCCGCCTGGGCCAGCAGGCGCGGGCCAGCTGCGCGGCGGCCAGCACGGCCTGCGCGGGATAGGCTGCGCGGGCGTAGCGTCCTCGGCCGCTGGAGAAGAGATAAGCAAATCGGCCGTGGTGAAGTCAGTCATTTAATAATCAGGCAAAAACAATCTGGCATAAGGATGAGCCTATGCTTGAGCTTGTATAACCTCAAACAGGTAGTGGGAGTTGCACAGAAAGAAGGAGCAGCCGTCCCGGTTGTTTTTTAGCAGAAGCTACCAGGGCCGGCCGGTGCGCCTACCTTTGGGGCGCCAAGCCCTTACCACGGTTGGCCGGGTAGGGGCGAGGCAGCTTTTGCACTCCGCACAGCATTTTACCCCCTAAACTTTCCCGTTCGATGTCTGACGCTCGCCCTATTCGCGCCGCCCTGCTTTCCGTGTATCACAAAGACCGGCTGGCCCCGCTGGTAGCTACTTTGCGCCGCCTGGGCGTTACGCTCTACTCCACGGGCGGTACCCAGAAATTTCTCGAAGAGCAAGGCGCTGAGGTAATTGCCGTCGAAGACCTCACCGGCTTTCCCGAAGTATTCGGCGGCCGCGTCAAAACCCTGCATCCTAAGGTATTCGGGGGTATTCTGCACCGTCGCCACGAAGCCGGCGACCTCGCCCAGGCCGAGCAGCACGGCATTCCACCCATCGATTTGGTTGTGGTTGACCTGTATCCGTTTGAGGAAACCGTGGCCAGCGGCGCGGCGGAGCAGGACGTGATTGAGAAAATTGACATCGGCGGCATTGCCCTGCTTCGTGCCGCCGCCAAAAATTACCGCGATGTGCTCGTAATCAGCTCGCGCGAGCAGTACGAGGCTGTGACCCAGCTGCTCGATAAAACCAACGGCAGCCCCAGCATCGATGACCGCCGCCACTACGCGGCTGCCGCTTTCCAGGCTACCAGCCACTACGACACCGAGATTTTTAAGTACGTGAGCCAGGGTACCACACTGGAAGCCCAGGTACCCACGACCAGCCTGCGCTACGGTGAAAACCCGCATCAGGCCGGCACTTTCCACGGCGACCTTACGGCGCTGTTTGACCAGCTGCACGGCAAGCAGCTGAGCTACAACAACCTCGTGGATGTAGATGCCGCCGTGCAGCTTATGCGCGAGTTTGCGGGCGGGCCGCCCGCCGTGGCTATCCTCAAGCACACCAATGCCTGCGGCGTGGCGCAGGCCGCTACATTAGAAAAAGCCTATATTAATGCCCTGGCCTGCGACCCGGTTTCGGCCTTCGGTGGCGTCATCATTGTTAATCAAGAAGTTGACCTGGCCACTGCTCAGGAGCTGAACAAGCTGTTTTTCGAGGTGCTTATCGCGCCCGGCTTTGCTGCCGAGGCGCTGCCGGTGCTGCAAAGCAAGAAAAACCGTATTCTACTGCGTCAGAAGCCGGTAGCGTTTCCCAGTAAGCTGGTCAAGACCCTGCTCAACGGCATAATTGAGCAGGATGCCGACCTGCAAACCGAAACGGCGGCCGATTTCCGCACCGTCACCAGGTCGGCCCCGACGGCCGATGAAACGGCCGCGCTGGAATTTGCCCTCAAAATCTGCAAGCACACCAAGAGCAATACCATTGTGCTGGCCCGCCCCGGCCAGCTGCTGGCCTCTGGTGTGGGGCAGACCTCGCGGGTTGATGCCCTGCGCCAGGCCATCGAAAAGGCCGGTAGCTTTGGCTTCGACCTGCACGGGGCCGTAATGGCCTCCGATGCGTTTTTTCCCTTCCCCGACTGCGTCGAGATTGCGGCGGCCGCTGGCGTACGCGCCGTGGTACAGCCCGGCGGCTCCATCAAAGACCAGGATAGTATCGACGCCTGCGACCGCCTCGGCCTGGCGATGGTACTAACCGGCGTCCGGCACTTCAAGCATTGAGTTAATTAGAAATGTGAAGATGTGAAAAATGTGAAGATGTGAAAAATGTGGAAATGTGAAGATGTAGAAATTAAAAACTGTTAATTAGAAGATTCCTACTTTCTAAATTTTCACATTTTCACATTTTCACATTTTCACATTTCCACATCTTCACATTTTTCACATTTTTAATTAATTTAAGGGTGTACCAGCGCCCAGCCTTCGGCCTGGCGGATAATGAGCTCGCCGTTGCCAGTGGGCACTACCGAGATGTAAGGCAGCATATCCGCCCTGGTAAGCTTGTAGGCGTTCATCGAGTTCTGGCACTGCGCCAACACGACGCCGGCCTGCTGCAACGCCAGCACGTCGGCCTCGTAGGGTTGGTCTTTCTTAAACACCACCGTGCCGCCACTGAATGCTACCAGCTCCAGCTCCAGCTTGCCTTTGAGGCGCGGGTCGTTGAGGGCATTCAGCATGTTGTGCAGCGTCTTGCTGATAAGCTTTGGGTCATCGTTGTCGAGCTGATACACTGCCCGGTAGTGTGCTTTGGAGGCCGGCGCGCCCGTAAACTGGGCAGCCTTGGCCGCCACCGCTGCATTGGGGGGCGTCAGGAGTGGGGCGGGCGTAGCTGCCGGGGTAGTTTGGGCGTGAGCGGCTACGCTCACCAGCAGGCCGGCTAGCAGGAAACGGGCAAAAAGAGTCATGCAGGAAAGAGCTAAGAGGCAGGAAGAGGATGTGCTCTGGCAATAGGCTGAAAAGGGCCATACTTATGCTGAAGCGCTGAAAAGCCATCGGTATACGGGCCAAATGGATGGTCGATGGGCTTCTGACGCAGGTCGGGCCAGTCGTGCGGAGTGGGCCGGTGGGGGCGAGGCTGCGAGTTGATAAACGCGGCCACGTCCCAGGCCTGGGCATCGGTTAGCTGCGGGCGGTCAAACGTAGCTCCGTAGGGCATAGCCGCCTTCACATACCGGGCCAGGCTGCTGAGGCGGTAGAGGCCCGCCGCATCGGAGTAGCTGGCCGGCCCCCACAGGGGTGGGTACTGATAGCCGTGCCCATCGGGCAGCAGCTGGCCCTGGCCGGCCGGGCCGTGGCACGACTGGCACTTGGCGCCAAACACCGCCCGGCCGATTACCGGGTCGGCTGCCCGGTCGAGGTAGGGCAGGGGTATGAGGCCCGTGCCGTACACCTTCCGGCCCTTGGCAATGCCCTGACCCAGCCAGGTGAGGTACGCCACCAAAGCCCGCTGCTCGCGGCTGCCGGCCGGCAGGGCGCGGCCGTTGAGGCTGCGCTCTACGCAGTCCGTCACGCGCTTATCGATGCCTTCGACGGTACCCGAGCGGGCCCGCAGCTTGGGGTAGGTAGCGGCTACGGCCAGGTAATTGTTGGCAAAGCCCCGGGTGCCGGCGTCGAGGTGGCAGTTCTGGCAGTTCATGCCGTTGGTGAAGTGCCCCACGGAGCCGGTGGGCCCGAGGTAGCGCGCAGTATGAGCCACCAGCTCACGCCCGTAGCGGATAGTCTGCCCGGCTGCCGTAGCCGGAATCGTGGCCGGGTCGGGGGCCGCAAAAGCCGGCCGGTGGTAGCTGCCCGGAGGGGAGGGCCTTCAGCGGCTTCTGGCAGGCGGAGCGACCCGGCTTGCCGCGCTGGCCACACCAACTCGCCCAGCAGCCAGGCTACGAGCAGCCCCATGCCCGCCGCTACGAGCAGCAGCGCGCGCGCTAGCCGGACTAGCCGGGGCCGGGGTTGGATGCGTAAGCCATCGTGCGGGAGCAAGTTACTGCTTAGCACGAATTCCAGGTAAGTAGCTACGTAGTAATAGGCTGAGTTTGGTAATTATTATAAATATAGTGAATTTCTAATGTATTTTGTAGAGCTTCCAGGTTTCCCATCAGCTTGTGGGCAGCCGGCCCCGTCTACCAGCTGGTGGACTGCGCTAAAATACATTAGGCTTCCTAACTGGCTTGTTTCCCTGTTTTCGGGTTAGTGATGAGGAAATAAAAGCTCTTTAGCCAGAATAAACGTGCCCATTGCCAGGGTAAACCAGCCGAAAGCAGGCTTGAGCCGGGCGCCTGGAATGAGCGGGGCCAGGCGGGTACCCAGCACAATGCCCCCGAGCGCAAAAGCCAGAAAGCCCAGCAGAAAGCCCCAGTCGATAGCCCGGCCCGCGCTCAGGTCGCCGCTGAAGCCAATGAGCGAGTTCAAGGCGATAATAGTCAGGGAGGTGCCCACGGCCATCTTCATGGGCAGCCGTGCGCCCAGCACCAGCGCCGGAATAATGAGAAAACCGCCGCCCGCGCCCACAAAACCGGTAAGGAAGCCCACCACGGCCCCGATGCCCAGCACCAGTGCGTAGTTGGGCGCCGGGAGCCGCGGCAGGGCGGCTTCCGGCGCCGAATGGCGAATCATGGAAGTGGCCGCCGCTACCATTAGCCCGGCAAACGCCAGCAGCACCAGCAGGTCTTTGGTAAAAACCAGGCTGCCCACGGTAAACAGCTCGTGCGGAATAGCGGGCAGCAGCACCCTGCGCGTCAGAAACACCACCACGAGCGAGGGTAGCAGAAGGACCAGGGCCGTGGGCAATGCTACCAGCCCCTTGCGAAAATAGCCGGCCGCGCCTACCAGCGAGGTGCTGCCCACAATGAAGAGCGAGTACGCCGTGCTCTGCACCGGGCTTACCCCCAGCAGGTACACCAGCGCCGGCACCGTCAGGATAGAGCCGCCGCCCCCCATGATACCCAGCGCCAGCCCAATAAAAACGGCCGCGAGATAGCCCAGATAGTGCAGCATAAAGAAAAGTTGTATAATGAAAGGCGCGTGGCTATTGCTACGTAGTGGCGAAAACGCCGTGCTGCCAAAAGGACACTGTTGCCCTGCTGTGGCACGGGAGTTTGAGATATTTTTAATATATAGTAAAAATTTTTAATTCGCCGGGGCGCTGGCCCGCCGGCCGCTGTGGTTGCCGGCGGTGCAATCGTTGCCACGGCGTTCTATACTACCTTTGCTTATTACTACCAGTTTCTTATTCCGCGCTGAGCTATCTAAATGGGGTTCTTCAATTTCCTGACCAGCGACATTGCCATTGACCTGGGCACTGCCAATACGTTAATCATTCACAATGATAAGATTGTGGTGGATGAGCCGAGCATTATTGCCAAAGACCGCACCACCAACAAGGTGATTGCGGTGGGCAGTAAGGCGCAGCAGATGCACGAGAAAACACACGATAATATTAAGACCATCCGCCCGCTCAAGGACGGCGTAATTGCCGACTTCCACGCCGCTGAGGAAATGATAAAGGGCCTCATCCGGCTCATTGATACGCGCAACCGGCTGTTTCAGCCTTCGCACCGCATGGTTATCTGCATTCCGAGCGGCATTACGGAAGTGGAGAAGCGCGCCGTGCGCGACTCGGCCGAGCACGCCGGAGCCAAGGAGGTGTGGATGATTCAGGAACCGATGGCCGCCGCCATCGGCATCGGCATTGATGTGGAGCAGCCCGTGGGCTCGATGATAATCGACATTGGGGGCGGTACCACCGAGATTGCGGTTATCGCCCTCTCGGGTATCGTGTGCGACCAGTCGATTAAAACGGCCGGCGACGTGTTCAACCAAGACATTCTGGACTATATGCGCCGGCAGCACAACCTGCTGATTGGCGAGCGCTCGGCCGAGCGCATCAAGATTGAGGTAGGAGCGGCCCTGACCGAGCTCGACGTGACGCCGCCCGACTATGAGGTGCGCGGCCGCGACCTGATGACGGGCATTCCGAAGGTGATTAAGGTAACGTCGTCGGAAATCGCTATTGCCCTCGACAAGTCGGTAGCCAAAATCGAAGAAGCTGTGCTCAAGGCCCTGGAAATCAGTCCTCCCGAGCTGTCGGCCGATATCTACGAGAACGGTATTCACCTCACCGGCGGCGGCGCGCTGCTGCGCGGCCTCGACAAGCGCCTGGCTGCCAAAACCAAGCTGCCCATCCACATTGCCGAAGACCCGCTGCGGGCCGTGGTGCGCGGCACCGGCAAGGCAATCAAGGATATTCAGGCTTACCGGGGCGTACTCTTAACGTAAACTCAACTGAGAGCAAAGAATGAGGAATGAAGAATTGCCGCCGGGGTAATTCTTCATTCCTCATTCTTCGTTCCTCATTTTCACCATGCGTAATCTTATCGCGTTTCTGCTGCGCTTCCAGGGAGTGATGCTCTTTGTGCTGCTGGAGGTGATGAGTCTTTTTCTGTTTGTTACCAATAGCTCGTATCATCGGGCCGCTTTTTTCAACTCGGCCAATGCGTACGCGGGCGTCGTGCTGGCGCGCCGCACGCAGGTGGCCGATTATTTCCGGCTCGATGAGCTGAACCGTCAGCTGCTGACCGACAATGCCCGGCTGCGCCAGCAGCTTTATCCGCCCGATTTTGCGCGCCGCGAGGCCGACTCGCTGCCGGTGCGGCGCGATACCCTGGGCCATATTATCTACCGGCACCTGCGGCCCGCGCTCAGCGAGGCCGCCGTGCCCGCGCTCGCCGGCAAAAGCAAGGAGGCCAAGGGGTTAAAGCCAAGAATAAGTAATTATCCTGATACCTTATTACTGGGCGCCGCCCAGGTGCCGACCCATGATGCCGCGTATCCGCTGGTGGCGGCCCGGGTTATCAACAATTCGTTGCGGGCCGTAGACAACTACCTGACGCTGAACGTAGGCGCGGCTGATGGGGTGCAGCCCGGCCTGGGCGTGATGAGTAGCAGCGGCGTGGTGGGCCAGGTAAAAGCGGTGAGCGCACACTACGCCACCGTGTTTTCGCTGCTGCACTCCAAAATGGCCATCGCCGCCAAAATAAAGCGCGACGGTACCTTTGGCAGTGTGAAATGGCCCGGCGATGACTTTACTTACGCGCTGCTCGACTACATTCCGCGCCAGAACCGCCTGGTGCGCGGCGACTCGGTGGTGACGTCGGGCTACAATGCCGTGTTTCCCGAAGGCGTGTTTATCGGTACCGTAGAGTCGTTTGTGAAGGAGCCGGACAAGAATTTCTGGACGGTGCGGGTGCGGCTGGGCGTCGATTTCAGCCGCCTTACCTACGTGTACGTGGTGCACAACCGCCCCCGCACCGAGCGCGACTCGCTCGAAGCCGCGGCTACCGCCCCCGAGCCGGCCCCCGTGAAGCCCGTCGTTAAGCCGAAAATACCGCGCCCATGAGTATGCTAGGCGTTGTGTTGCGGCAGCTGCTGCGCTTTGGGCTGTATGCCGGCGTGCAGGTCCTGATTATCGGGCAGCTGTCGCTGTTCGGGCTGGGCTGGTGCTTTCTTTACCTGGGCTATATCCTGTTTTTGCCCCTGCGCACGCCCATTGCGTTGCAGCTGCTACTGGGGTTTGCGATAGGCCTGACCATGGACATCAGCTACGACACGGGCGGGCTGCACGCGGCGGCGGCCGTGCTGCTGGCTTACCTGCGCCCCTGGGTGCTGCGCCTGCTTACCCCGCGCGACGGCTACGATGCCCAGGATACGGTGAATGTGCACCAGATGGGCTGGCAGTGGTTTATGGTGTACCTGCTGCTACTCGTGAGTATGCACCATGTGGTTTATTTCTTTCTCGAGCTGGGCTCGTTCCGGCATCCGCTGCTGGCCCTGGGCCGGGTGGGGGTCAGCATTCTGTTTACGAGTGTGGCGCTGCTGATAGTGCAGCTGCTGTTTTTCCCGGTGCGGCGCGGGCGCAGCTAGCTTCGGGGAGTAAGGCGGCGGCGTGTGCAGTTGGCATGGTTCCGGCATCTTTAGGGCATCAACCTCGGCCGTAAGCCTGCCCTTATGCGTATCTTCTTGCTTTGCTGTATTCTACTGATGACTGTGCTCCTTGCCGATTCGGCCGCACCGGGGCCGCCCTCGCCATTTGCCGCGCAGTGGAAAAAAATTGACGCCTTACTCAGCAAGGAGCAAACGGCCACGGCCGCGCCGCTGGTAGAAAAAATCTATCAGCAAGCCAAAAAGCAAGACGATGCCGCTGCTTATATTAGAGCTTTACTATATAAAATCCGGCTGCTCGAAGCCAGGGAGCAGGATGCCGACGAGAAGGCCATTGCGCTACTGGAACAAGATGTAAAAATGGCCCGGTTTCCCGCCCGTCCCATCTTGCATTCGCTGCTGGCGGGCTTGTATGCCGATTACTATACTCAGCACCGCTACCAGCTGTACGGGCGTACGGCCGGGGCCGCGCCCACCACCGACCAAAGCACCCCCGGCGCGGCTAACGGTGGCACCACCCTCGCCACCTGGGATGCCGGCCGGCTGGGCTCGGCCATTGTGCGGCACTACCAGCAGTCAGTAGAAGACGAGCCCCAGCGCCAGCTAAAAACCTCCCTGGCCAGCCTGGGCAACCTGGTCACGGGCGGCGATGCCGAGGGCCGCGCTCTGCGCCCCACGCTCTACGACCTGCTGGCCCAGCGGGCCATTGCGGGGCTGCAAAATCAGGAATGGTACATCACCAAACCCGAGCAGCAGTGGCAGCCCACCGACCCGCAGCTGCTTGGCAGCGCGCCGGAGTTTGCGGCCCTGCGGCTGACGGCCCCGGCGGCCGACTCGCTCAATGGGCCGCTGCACGCGTTGCAGCTGTTGCAGGCCCTCACGGCCGCCCGCCTCGCTGCCAATAATCCGGCCGCGCTGGCCGACGTGGACTTGCAGCGCCTCCATTACCTGCACGGCTTTACCCAAAACACTCCTTTGGCCGACCAGTATGAGCCAGCTCTACAGCGTTTGGCCGAAATGTATAAAGCCCTGCCTGCCAGTACGGAGTTTATGGCGCGGCGCGCCCAGGCGCGCCATGAAGCCGGCGATGAGGTAGCTGCTCTTACCCTCACGCACACGGCCGAAGCCCGGTTTCCGAAGTCGCGCGGCGCGGCGCGGGCCCGGCAGCTACGCGCCGCTATCGAGCAGCCCGAGCTAGCCTTTTCGGCGGCCGATGTGGTGGTGCCCGGCCAGCCCTGGCGGCTGGATGTGACGGTACGCAACGTGACGGAGCTGCACGCCTGGGCGTATCGCATCAGCGCTAAAGAATGGCAGCAAGGCCACTACGACCCCCAGAACCGTCCGCTCGCCAAGCGCTTCGCCCATGCTTTAGAAGCCGCTCCGGCCGCCACCTGGGCCGTGCCGCTGCCCGCGCACTCCTTCGACTACAAAGAGCAGAAGCTGGCGGCGGCCGGTGCGGCGCTGCCGGCTGGCTATTACCTCATCCTGCTTAGCAATAAGGCTCAGCTTCTAACCGACCAGGCTGCGACTTCAGCACCGGCTGGTACCGTAACGGCCTATGCCCTGCTGGGAGCCAGTCAGCTCAGTTTGGTATACCGCACAAACCCAGCCAGCGGCGCTACGGCGCTGCTGCTGGTAGACCGGGCCAGCGGAGTTCCGCTGGCGGGCGTTAAAAATCAGGCCACCTTCAACGTGTATAATCGCGCCAAGCAGCGCGACGACCGTCGCCTGGGCGACGTGCTGCCCACCGGCCCGACGGGCGAGGTAGAAATTCCGGCCCCGAATAAATCTACTGACGCGCTGGGCCGTGAGCAGCTGAGCAGCGTGCGCTCCTGGCTGGGCCGTGATACACTGCTGACCGCCCTAAATTCCTATTACTTCTCTGGTACTGAAAACGAGCCCAAGCCGCCGCAACGCCACACCTTCCTATTTACTGACCGTGCTATCTACCGGCCAGGACAAATAGTGTATTTCAAGGGGATTCTGACTGAGAGTCAGGCGGGTAAAGCACAGCTGTTAGCTAAAGAGCCGCAGGAGGTAGAGCTGGAAGATGTGAACGGCCAAACGCTGCAAAAACAAAGCTTCGTTACCAACGATTTTGGCTCGTTCAGCGGGTCATTTGTGCTGCCGGCCGGCTTGCTAAACGGGGAATTTACGCTGAGCGCTGACGACGGCGAGCTACGCTTCGCCGTGGAAGATTATAAGCGGCCGACCTTTTTGGTGGCGCTCGACTCGGTGCCCGGCCGGCCGCAGCTGGGCCAGCCGCTGAACGTGACCGGCCGTGCCCGCGCCTACGCCGGGCAGGCCACTGACGGCGCACAGGTGAGCTACCGAGTAACGCGCCGCGAGCTATGGCCGCTGTTTGAGTATGGCTTCGGCGGGCGAAGTATGTCTCAGCCCGGCCCACGCGGCGGTAACCAGGAGGTGGCCCACGGCACTACTTCGACCGATGGTGAGGGCCGCTTCGCTATCACCTTTACGCCGCCGCTGGTGCCTGTAGCGGCGGGTCACCCCAGTCGTATCTGGCAGGACTGGGAGCCGGGCTACGTATTTGAAATAACGGCCGACGTAACCGACGCGGCTGGCGAAACCCGCACCGGTACGCGCAATGTGCCCATCGGCCACAATCCGCTCAGCCTGCGCCTTACCGGCCCCGACGCGGCCGATAAACAGCGGTTGCCGGCTTTCACGCTGTTGAGCACCAATGCTACCGGCGAGCCGCTGCCTGCGGCGGGCACGTTGCGCCTGCTGGCCCGCCGCTACCGCCCCAACCCACCCGGCATGCCCGGCCCGGTGCCCGAAACAGCCGACAACGAGGCCGCGTCGGAGCTGGTTAAGACCCTGGCTTTCGACACTAAAAACAGCCCGGAGCTCGACCTGAAAGCTGCGCTGACGGCGCTGCCCACCGGCCGCTACCGCCTCGAAGCCCAGGCAGCTGGCGCTGATTCGGCGCGGGCGCTGCTTGATTTTACGCTCTATAACTCGCAGGCCGCTGCCGTGCCCTTTGCCACGCCCGATTGGTTTGTGTCGCTGCAAGACACTGTATTGCCCGGACAACCGGCCAGCATCTTACTGGGGAGCAGCGAGGCCGATGCCCATATACTTCTCGAAGTAGAGCGCGGCGGCGAACTGCTACACCACGAGTGGCTAACCCTGAAAGCCGGTGAGCAGCGCCGCCTGGCCCTCGGAAGTGGTTTCGCTGATGCGCGTGGCCCGCTCTATTTCCATACTACGCAGGTGCGCGACAACCACCTCTATCGCCACGATGCCGTGGTGCAGGTAGCTGAAAAACCTCAGTCACTACAACTGGCCATCAGTACCTTCCGCGACCGGCTGCAGCCGGGCCAGCGCGAAACCTGGCGCGTTACCATTCGCCAGGCCAACGGCAAAGCCGCCGATGCCGAGCTGCTGGCTACGCTCTATGACCAGAGCCTGGATGTATTTCGGTCGCATAGCTTTCAGGGGCTGGAGTTTGGGGGTAATTACTTCCCGGCGCGGTTTGGCCGGCAGGGCGTTTTTGGGCAAATGAGTTCTGATTTTTTCGCTACAGCAAATGATGGTGTGGAGCTGAAAGCAGTCGATTACCCTGAATTAAATAATTGGCAGCAACACTTAAATGAAGTGCCTGACCAAGAAGAACTGAGGCAGAAGAACGGTAGTAGTAGCAAAGTTGAGAGAGCTTTGCAGGGGAAAGTAGCTGGAGTGCAGATACAACGCGCGGTGCCTAGCGGTGGCCCCCGAATAGTGATTCGGGGACTTAGTTCTGGAGCGGCGGCTCCGATGTCTAAAATGGCAGGTAGTAATTCGTTGAGCGAGGTCGTAACGGTAGCTTATGGCGTTCAACAAAAACCTGCCTCCCCCGACCTAACTGCCATCCCCACCCGCAGCGATTTTCGCGAAACGGCCTTCTGGCAGCCTGCCCTGCGCACCGATAAAAACGGCGAAGTAGTGCTCGAATTTCAGATGCCCGAGGCCGTGACGCGCTGGCAGCTGCTGGCCCTGGCCCACGACAAAGGCCTGCATACCGGCCAGCTGGCCCGGCAGCTCGTTACCCAGAAAGAAATCCAGCTTACGCCCAACGCGCCGCGTTTTCTGCGGCCGGGCGACACTTTCACTTTCGCCGCCAAATTCTCGAACCTCACTGACTACGCCACCAGCGGCACGGCCCAGCTCTTTCTGCTCGATGCCGCTACGGGCCAGGATATTACCGGTCAGTTAGTGAAAAGCCCGGCCCAGCAGACCGTAGCAGCGGGCGCGCACCAGAGCGTCGCGCTGGGCTGGGAGCTAAGCCTGCCCGCCGACTTTGCGCCGGTGGCCGTGACCTATCGGGTAGTGGCCGAAAGCCAGTTAGCAGTGAACAGTGAGCAGTTAGCAGGTAAAAAGAGCCGCAAAACCAAGCATAAGGGTCCCCTCTCTTTTGGAGAGAGGCCGGGGTGAGGTTCTCCGATGGGAGGAAAACACCCTGCCGGTACTGCCCAATAAGATTCTCATCACCGAAAGCCTGCCGCTGCCAATCGTAGGGCCAGCCACCCGCGAGTTTGAGCTGAAGAAGCTGACCAGCACCAGCTCGCCTACCCGGCGCAACTACTCGCTCACGCTGGAAATGACTGCCAACCCCGCCTGGTATGCCATGCAGAGCCTGCCCTACCTCATGGAATACCCGTACGAGTGTTCCGAGCAAGTATTCAGCCGGCTCTATGCTAACCTGCTGGCGGCTCAGATTCTGAAGTCCAACCCGCGCTTCAAGGCTGTGCTGGCCGAGTGGACGCGCCAGGCTCGTAGCGGCACTGCCGCCCAGCAAAATGCCCTGGCCAGTAAGCTGGCCCAAAACCAGGAGCTGAAAAGCCTGCTCTTGCAGGAAACGCCCTGGGTGCGCGATGCGCAGGGCGAAGCCGAGCGCCTGGCCCGCCTCAGCACGCTCTTTGACGAAGCCCGGCTGCATGGCGAAACCGCCCGCGCCCTGGCCAGGCTACAAGCTATGCAACTGCCCGACGGCGCGTTTCCGTGGTTCGATAACATGCCCGCTGACCGCTACATCACCCAGCTGATTGTGGCCGGGTTCGGTAAATTAAAAAAGCTGAATGCGTTCGATGCCAGCCAGAACGAAATAGCGCGCACCATACTGCAAAATGCCCTGGCCTACCAGGACCGCGCCACTGCCGCCGAATACGTCGAGCTGCGCCGCGCCAAAGACTTTAAGCCCGAGCGCGATGAGCTGAGCCTGCTCGAAATTCAGGGGCTGTATGCCCGCAGCTTCTGGCCGGCCGGGTCACTGCCAGCGGGTGCGGGAGCTGCTTATACCTTTTATCGGCAGCAGGCGGCCCGCTACTGGCCGCGCCAAGCCCCGCTGCTGCAAGGGCAGCTGGCGCTGGCCCTGTACCGGCACGATGCGGCCAACCATACCAGCCAGGATATTATGCGGGCCCTTGCCGAAAACGCCCTGCACTCGCCCGCACTGGGTATGTACTGGAAAGACGTGATTGCCAGTACGTACTGGCAGGAGTCGCCCACCGAAACCCAGGCAACGCTTATCGAAGCCTTCGACGAAATCAAAAACGACCAGCAAGCGGTCGATGAGCTCAAGCTGTGGCTGCTCACGCAAAAGCAGACCCACAATTGGCCCAGCACCCGCGCCACCGCCGACGCCTGCTATGCTTTGCTGCTGCGCGGCTCCGACTGGCTGGCTGCCCCGCAGCCGTTGAAAATAAGCATGGGGGGCGAAATCATTCGGCCCGAAGCCAGCCAGGCCGGTACGGGCTACTTCAAAACCAGCTGGGCGGCCGCCGAGGTGCAGCCCAACCAGGGGAAAGTAACCGTCACCAAGCCCGACGCGGGCGTGGCCTGGGGCGCGCTCTACTGGCAGTATTTTGAGGATATTGATAAGGTAACGCCCGCTGCTACCCCGCTCAGCCTCGAGCGCCAGCTTTACCGCGAAACGCGCACGGCCGCTGGTCCGCAGCTCGAAAAAATCATGGCCACTACACCGCTCAAAGTGGGCGATGCCCTGGTGGTGCGCCTGGTGCTGCGTACCGACCGCGAGCTCGAATACGTGCACTTAAAGGACCAGCGCGCCGCCGGCCTCGAGCCAATTAATCAGCTCAGCGGCTACCAGTACCAAAATGGTCTGGGGTATTATGAAAGCCCCCGTGACGCAGCTACCAGCTTTTTTCTGAGCCTGGTACCGCGCGGCACCCACGTCTTTGAATATCGACTGCGGGCCAGTCAGGCTGGCGACTTTTCGGGTGGCCTCAGTCAGGTGCAGTGTATGTACGCGCCGGAATTTGGCGCTAACTCGGCCGGGCAGCGGCTCACTATTGCTCCGCTTTAGGGTGGGCAGGTGGGCGTTTGTGTAAAAAAATGATAACGATTGCAGGCTCGTGCCCCTTCCGCAAACAGGCATAACGGCGCCAAACCTAGCGGTTGTGCCCGGCAAGCCTGTTGCACGGGTGGGGTATCAAACGTATTTTTGTTCTTCTAAATTATTCAGTAAGTTATTGATGAGGAAGCTAGTTGTTTTAATTGCCTTATCGCTGACCACGTCAGCGGCCTGGGCGCAAGCTGAAAAGGCGACCGTTGTAACCAAGCTGCCCGGCGAAGAAAACCTCAGCACCCGCGAGCGGGCCGAGCGCGATTTCCTGATGCCGGTGCGCCGTAAAAAGGCCGAAGCGCTCTCCAAGCCCACGGCCTCGGCCGAGCAGCTGAGCACCGCCGCTCCCGAGTCGGACGCTACTGCTCACTACAACGAAGCCCCTACCGACCCGCGCACCGAGGAAGTCGCTTCGCCTGCTCACGAGTCGGCCAGCCACTCCCGGTCGCGGGCTTCCCGCCACGCCGCCTGGCTGGCGGCCCGCCGCGAGGAGCGCGCCGCCGAAGCTCGCGCCGAGCGCCGTGCCGAAGCCCGCCGGGCTGCCCGCCATAGCAGCCATAGTAGCCACAATAGCAAGAGCAAGCATCACAGTGCCGAAAAGTCCAGCTCGCATCACAGCAGCAAAAAATCTGCTTCTCATAAGAGTAAAAGCAAGAGCAAAAAGGAGTCTACCAGAAAGTCAGCTCACCACCATACCAGCGAGAAAAAGACCAAGACGAAAGCCAAGCACAAGTCGTCAGCAAGTAAGCATAAGTCGTCGGCTAAGCATAAGCACCGCCGCTAATTCATATATAAAAGCTATATTAAAAAAGGCCCGGCAATCTGCCGGGCCTTTTTTAATTTCTTGATTCGTCGTTCGTTACTCATTCTTCGTTATGCTGACGACGAAAAATGAATAACGAGTAACGAACGACGAATACGCTACTGCGCTATAGTGATATTTTTGGCAGCTGAGGCCGGGATGGCGGGCTGGTCGACGGTCGTCAGGCGCACATTCTTGAACTCGATGTTGCGAATATCGTCGGCTACTACCCCTTTGGTAGCTTCGATACTCACGTTGTCGAAGTGGATATCGTGGACCGGCTGCTGGGGCAGCCCCCGGAAAAACAGGGCCGTTTCGGCGCCTTTACAGGTGATGTCGCGCAGGAAGAAGTTCTGAAAATCAGGAACCTTGGTTGCCTCCGCAGGCATGCCGCTGCCCTTTGCCTTGCCGGCGGGCACGTCTTCGTAATACGTATCGAACAGCACAGCCTCGTGCAGAATGTTCGTCATGGCAATGTTATCGACGTAGATATCGCGCACCAGTCCGCCACGGCCAGCATTGCTCTTCACGCGCACGCCAATGTCGGTCCCCATAAAGTGGCAGTCCGTCACCCAGATATTGCGCATGCCGCCGTCGGTGTTGCTGCCCACCACGAAGCCGCCGTGGCCTTGCAGCACGGTGCAGTCGGCAATGAGGACATTAGTTAACGCCGGGTCGTCGGGTGCGTTATTACCGCTCGACTTCATGCAGATGCCGTCGTCGCCGGCACTCACGGTGCAGTGGTAGATAACTACGTTGTGGCTGGCGCTGATGTCGATGCCATCGCCGTTCTGAGCCCAGTAGTCGTTGTGCACCTGTACGTTGCGAATGATAAGGTTAGTGATACCCTTCGGGTTAATTACGAACATGGGCGAGTTGCGAAACGTCGGCCCGTCGAGCAGCAGGTTTTTGGTATTGGTAATAGCCACCATTTTGGGCCGCAGAAAGTCGCGGGCCGGCAGGTAGTCGGCTTCGGTGGCATCGGGCTTGTTTTTGAGCTTTTTGAGCAATGCCTCGCCGCCCATGGCCTCGCGGCTGGGCCACCAGATTTTGCCATCGGCGCTGAGCACGCCCCCGAGCGCACCACGCGGTCCCACTCGCCGGCCGAAACCTTGCCTTTCTTCAAGGGCCGCCACGCCTCGCCCGAGCCGTCGAACACGCCCGGCCCGGTGATGGCCACGTTTTCCAGCCTGGTGCCCCAGATGGGCGGCGTCACCTCATACTGGCCCCGGCCGGCCGCTTGCAGCGGGTAGTGCGTGCGGTCGGGCGTAAATAAGACCATTGTGCCGGCTTCGGTATGCAGGTCAATGTTGCTCCGCAGTTCAATGGGGCCGGTGAGCCACGTGCCGGCCGGCACCACTACGTGGCCGCCGCCCGCCTGGGCACACGCCGCAATGGCTTTGGCAAATGCCTCAGTATTCAGGGTTTTACCATCGGCTACCCCACCAAATTCCTTAATAGAAACTGTGTGGGCCGGAATAACCGGGTCGGGCACGGCCGGCATGGTAAAAGGCGCGTGCTGGGTGTACCAGGCTACGTCGTGAGCCGGCGTTTGGGCCAAGGCAGGTAAGGCGGCCAGCCAGAGCAGCGAAAAGAGTTTCATAAAGAGAGCGGAGGTAAGAATGTCAGCGGTAGGGCAATACAGCAATAGCCACGCCAGCCTTATGGCAACGATTGCAAGACGCGCCGCGCCGCATTTCGTCAGGCACCCAAGTCCGGATGCCTGACGAAATGCGACGCGGCGCATGCGTAACTAATGCTGGGTGCCTGGTTGTAAAGCGGCCGTCAGGCCGGCTCGGCCACGCGCACTACCAGCCCGTCGAGGTTGGGGGCCAGGCGAATCTGGCAGCTCAGGCGGCTGGTTTCGTGCAGCAGGGGCAGGGTATCGAGCATGGCCCACTCGTCGTCGCTGGGCTCGGGCAGGGGCGGACCAGCCAGAATCTCGACGTGGCAGGTGGCGCACAGCGCCATGCCGCCGCAGGTAGCCTGAATAGGATAATCGCTGGCTTTGAGCAATTCCATCAGGCTCAGGCCCATATCGGTGGGCGCAGGCAGCTCGCGCCGCTGGCCGGGCGCTTCCTCCACGTAAATGCGGATGTCACTCATAAAGAGGTTATGAGTCAAAAGCTAAAACCTAAAAGTTAAAATGAGGACGGTGCCCCAGCTTTTAACTCCCAACTCCTAACTTTTAACTTCCTTTAAAGGGATGGTGCCCCGTTGACGGTGGTGTACTTGAGCGTGTATTTCTTATCGGGGTAGATGTACTTGAACGCGCCCTGGCACATGAGCGCTGCCTCGTGGAAGCCGCACAGAATGAGCTTGAGCTTGCCGGGATAGGTGTTAATATCGCCAATGGCATATACTCCGGGCAGGGAGGTGCTATAATCCACGGTATTAACCACTACGGCGTCGTTGTCGAGGGCCAGTCCCCAGTCGCCGATGGGCCCGAGCTTGGGCGTGAGGCCAAAGAGCGGCACGAAGGCATCGAGCGGCACTGTTTCGGTGCGGCCATCGTTGCCGGTGATAGTAACCTGCTCCAGGTGGCCGTTGCCGTGCAGGTGCGTTACGTTGGAGCTGAGCACGAGCTTGATTTTGCCAGCTTCGTGCAGGTTTTTGACCTTTTCGGCCGAGTCGGCCGCACCGCGAAAAGTGGTGCCGCGATGCACGAGCGTCACATCGGCAGCCACGTTGGCCAGGAAGTTGGTCCAGTCGAGGGCCGAGTCGCCGCCGCCCGCAATCACGATTTTCTTATCCCGGAAGTGCTCGGGGTCGCGCACCATATAGTGCACGCCCTTCCCGCCCTCAAAGCGCTCAAGGTTTTCGACGGCCGGCTTGCGCGGCTCAAATGAACCCAGCCCGCCCGCAATGGCCACGGCCTTGCACTGAATCTCGGTGCCGTCGGTGGTGTAAAGCTGAAACGAGCCGTCGTCGAGCTTGGCGAAGCGCTCAACCCGCTCGCCCAGCGTGAAAGTGGGGTGGAAGGGCGCAATCTGCTTCAGCAGATTATCGACTAAATCGCCGGCCAGAATCTCAGGAAAGCCTGGAATGTCGTATATAGGTTTTTTTGGATATATCTCCGAAAGCTGCCCGCCCGGCTGGGGCAGCGCATCTACTACGTGGCAGCGCAGCTTCAGCAAGCCGGCTTCGAATACGGCAAACAGCCCCACGGGGCCCGCCCCGATGATGCAGATATCAGTGGAAATTACAGCAGACATTCAGGCAAAAAAACATTAATATTTAGAATGAGTACAAAGATACGGCCGGTCCGGCGCGGGATAAAACCCCGGGGCCGTCGCCAGGGCTAGCCGCCACTAAATAGCTTAAAAAACGTAACAGTGGGGTGTCGGGTAAGATTCTGAGGCAAAAGCGCTTTACTCCCAAGTTGTTTTAAACCGGGCATGGCTTTTCTCCTTTTTGGTAGCAGGCGCCGCTGCCTTTGGCCCGGCAGCAGGGAGCTGCGGCGCCGGGTATTTTTAAGGTAGCAGCGGGGCGATGAGTTAAACCAGTGGCCCTGGCCGGCGTCCATACCACAGCGGGCAGTCGCTGACAAACCAGCATTGCGGGAGTCTGCACAGCGGCCGGCTGAAGGCAAAATGAAGCATCCAACTGGCCGGTCTGAACATTAAGCAGGTCGTAACGCCGGTGGTCGATACAATACCGATGTTAGTCGATGAAACCCGTCTGGTTAATCAGAAACGGGCATAAGGCAGGCTAATTTGCTGATGATTTAAGACGCGAGCAAAGGCTGAGGGCACGGGCTACAGAGGAAATACAGCTTGTAAAACAGAGTGCCAGCCTGTTTTCGGTTGCCTTAGATGGTTGGTTGGCTAGTGAAAAAGGTTGCTATGAACGCTGTTGCTGCTACTGTCGAGCGTGCCGCTGTTTCCACCGGCGGGTTTGCGCTGTCGCTGCTGTGCCTGTCGAGAAGCTGGGGCGGCCTGGAGCTGAATACGGTGCGCTTTGCCGGGTGGATGCAGCAGCGGGGTTGGTCTGTGCAGCTCATTACCCTGCCCGATTCGCCCTTGGCGGCGCGGGCCCAGGAGCTAAATTTGCCGGTGGTGCTGCTGCGCAACCGCCTGAAAGCAGTAGATATAGTGGCCGCGCGGCAATTGGCCGAGGTGCTGCGCCACTTTGGCACCCAGTCGCTGATGGTGACGCGCAACGGCGACCTGGGCCTGGCGGTGCTCTGCAAAAAATGCTGGGTCCCCTCTCTGCGCCTGGTTTATCAGCAGCACATGCAGCTGGGAATAACCAAGCGCGGCCTCATCCATACGCTGCGCTACCGGGCCCTGGATGCGTGGCTGGCGCCCTTGCCAGGGCTGGCGCGGCAGGTGCTCACCAAAACCCGGCTGCCGGCCACCCGGCTGCACGTAGTGCCGCTGGGCATCGAGCTGAAAAAGTTTGCCTATTCGTCACTCACGCAGGCCGAAGCCCGCGCCCAGCTGGGTTTATCGCTCGCGCCGGGCACCGTGCTGCTCGGGCTGATTGGGCGCTTCGACCGGGGCAAGGGCCAGAAATTTGTGGTAAAGGCGTTGGCCCGCCTGCGCCAGCAGTATCCGCAGCTGCAGCTGCTACTGGTGGGCGAATCGACGTTGAACGAGGGCAACAGCTATAAAAACCGCGTGCTTGCCCGCATCAGGCGCCTGCGTCTGAGCCAGGTGGTACACGTGCGGCCCTTTACCCCGCAGCCCGAAGTAGCTTACCGCGCGCTTGATATTGCCCTGGTAGCTTCTACCAACGAAACCTACGGCATGGTGACCCTGGAGGCAATGGCTACCGGCCTGCCGGTGGTAGCCTGCGCCACCGGCGGCACCCTCGAGCTGGTAGAGGACGGCCAAACCGGCTTGCTTTTCCCGCTGCATAATGCGGAAGCGTTGAACGCGGCTATCGAGCGCCTGCTACTATCCCCGGACCTGGCGGCCCGGCTGGGCCGCCAGGCAAAAGCCCACGTGCTGGCCGGCTACTCGCATCAGCAGCAGTGCGCCCTGACGGAGCAGGTGCTGCTTGGGCTCGGCTAGCCCGCTGGCAGCCAGTAGTATAACGAAAGCCAACCCGGACAGCGAGAATAAGCGCTATGCAAATTGCCTGGCATTTGGCTGCAGAGGGTGACGGGAGCAGACTCCGGGCTAGTGGGCTGCCCCTGGTCCCCAATTCTTATTTAGCGCAGAGGTGAGGAACCCGCCAGGGCTTATTATTATACTCATATAAAAAATTATCATTTAAATAGCGAATTTAGTGATTATACGTTGAGTATAATATAATTGTGTAAAGGCTTTAATTAATATTAAAATAGTTAAATAAATATTTTTTATATTTTGAGTAAAAATTGATTTAATTTTGTGTATAACCTATTGTTAATTAGATTCATAGCATGTTCATAAGTTGTTAAACAAAGTAATCAGATGTTCATAATAAGGTAATCACTAACGCCTGTTCGTGAGGTGACCTTTGTGCTGGATTCAGTGCAAAAATTATGAAGTGGATAATGTTACTGGGGTTTGTTTGGCTAGCCTTTAGTAGTCAAGCTGCTACGATTAATGGTCGGGTAACGGGCGGGAAAGGAAACGACGCGCTGATTGGAGCTACCGTAATGGTACAGGGTACCAGCTTTAATGCTCCGGTAGACGCAAGCGGGCAGTATGAGATTCGCAATGTGCCAACCGGTAGTTACACAGTGCGGGCATCTTTTGTAGGCTATCGTGAGGAGAGTAAAGCAGTTGTTCTAACGAATGACAAGCAGACGATTACAATTGATTTCGCCCTGCAAGAGCAGTCGCAGAGCTTGGGCAACGTGTTGGTATCGGGTAAGATGAACCAGGAGGAAGAAAACGCTTCCCGCTTATCTGAAAGAACGGCCGATAATATTATTAATGTCATTTCATCCAAGGCAATTGAGCGTTCGCCAGACATCAACGCGGCTAATGTGCTCACGCGGGTTTCGGGCATTACTATTCAGCGCAGTGCGGGCAACGATGGGGCCTACGCCGTTATCCGGGGCATGGAGCCGCGCTATAACAACACGCTGGTTAACGGCATCAAAATACCCAGCCCGGATAGCAAAAACCGCTTCGTACCGCTGGATATCGTTCCATCCGACCTGCTTAAGCGAATTGAGGTCACCAAGTCGCTGGTACCCAGCATGGAGGGTGATGCCACCGGGGCACCGTAAACCTGGTAATGAAGGATGCGCCGGATACCACCCTGTTCCGGGCCACGGCCTCCATTGGGTACAGCCAGGTTTTCCTCGACCGAAAGTTTGAGTCGTTTTCGCAGGCCGATATTCAGGCCCAAAGCCCCAGTGGGCGCAACGGCGACCAGTACGTAGCCACTGAGGCCGACTTTTCCAGAAGCAACCTGAAGGTGGTGCCCAAGCAGGCCCCGCCGACCTACTTGGCCGGACTGACTTTCGGCCACCGCTACCTCCATAACCGGTTGGGGCTGCTGGTGGCGCTGAATACCCAGAACCAGTACTATGGCTCAGACGGCCAGTTTAATACCGTAGCCACAGACCCTCAGAATAAACCGTACCTGGTCGTTACGGAGGCTCCCCGCCACTTCTCGATTCACCAGGTAAACAGCGGGCTGGTGACGCACCTTGATTTCACTGTCAATGAGCGCAACAAGCTGTCTTTCGATAATCTGCTGCTGCGCTCCACGTATACGCAGACGCAGACTGCTATCGATACCAGCCTGACGGACCAGCGTAGAGGGCCGGGCACCGGCACCATAAACACGATTACCCGCACGTTTGCAACGCAGCAAATCCTGGAAAATGCCAAGCTCTCGGGCCGCCACGAGCTTGCCAGCCGCCTGTTGTTCGATTGGGCGGGGGTAGTATCGGTAGCTACCAGCAGCACCCCGGATGATGCAAACCTGGACACCGATTTCCTGCTTTCGCCCACGGCCGACCACAGGATTGTCCGGACCCCCGATTACGTCAACTCGATAACCCGCTACTGGCAGCACAACCGTGACCGGGACTATAGCGGGCTCGCCAACTTGGCGTACCAGACCACGCTGCTCGACCATGCGTTAGAGCTGAAAGCCGGGGGCTTATACCGCTCGAAAGACCGGTATAACATGCTGGACGAATACGACCTGAAAGGGGCGCAGAATGCCGACGGTACCAAGCAGGTATTTACGGGAATCGACAACTCACACTTTGTCGTCTACACCCCCCTCGGTACGGCGGCGGCGGATGCTGCGAACTATACCGCCTTCGAAAAAATAGCGGCCGGTTACGTGCAGGCCAAATGGGAGCTGGGGCCGCTGCAGGTGTTGACGGGGGTGCGCATAGAGAATACGCAGCAAGGGTTTCATACCCGACAGATTTCGACCGTTTCCACGCTGCCTACCGACGTTGCGGTCAGCTACCAGGACCTGCTGCCCAGCGTCAATCTAAAGTATGGGCTGAGCGAGCGGCAGAATCTGCGCTTCTCGTACTTCAGCTCTATCAACCGGCCCAACTACTACGAGCTGGTTCCCTTCAACGACCCCCGCACGGGTACCGTCGGCAATCCGCTGTTGCGACGCGCTACCGCCGACAACCTGGACCTGCGCTACGAAATCTATCCTACTGCCGAAGACTTCTTTACCGTCGGGGTTTTCTACAAGCGCATTGTCGATGCTATCGAGCTGAAGTACGCCGGCTTCGGCGGCGGGCAGCTGTTCCGGAAGCCACAGAACAATGCTTCGCCTGTTACCAACGCGGGCTTTGAGGCGACTTTCACCAAGTATGTTCAACACTTCGGCTTGTCGGGTAACTATACCTACACCCACTCAGTGCTGACTGATAGTAAGGTATTTAACGACCCAACTACGGGTACTTCCTACCTGGTAGCCCAGACCCGGCCGCTCCAGAGCCAGGCCGACCACATTGTCAACCTCTCGCTGCTGTTCCGCGACAAGGCCACGGGCTTTTACACCCAGCTTTCCTACCAGTATACGGGCCGCATTCTACAGCTCGTGGATTACAACTTCGATTACTACCAGCAGCCGCTCTCCTCGCTGGCCCTGTCGGTAGATAAAGACATTACCCGTCACTTTACTGCCTTTGCCAAGCTCAATAACCTGCTGAATACCAAGACGACCTACACGGTAAACCAGTCCGACCTGATTCTGCAGCAGGACGCCTACAAAGCCACCTACCTGCTGGGCGTACGATACGCCCTCTAAGTCCAGCCTACTTCTAACTTCCACATTTTTCTTACCACATTTTTCGAATGTCAAACTCCTTCACCCGTGCTCTTGGTGGCCTGGCGTTAGGCCTGCTGGCCTTGACCTCCTGTAAAAAAACGGAGAGCTTAAGCATTACGGCTGCACCCCAGCCTTCGTCTCACCCGATTACCTCCACTACGCTTTCGGGTAACCTGAAGGGCACCCTGCTCTCATCGGTAGGTACCTACACAATGTCGGGCGACGTACACGTAGCACTAAAAGATACCCTCTATGTGCAGAAGGGCGTTACGATTAACGTTACGAACAACTCGGCATTCTTCGTTGACGGCAACCTGATTGTGGAAGGCACGGCCGCCAGCCCGGTCACGTTCACGTCGCCTTTGAACAAAAAAGGCTCTTGGGGTGGCTTTCAGTGCGACAGCGCGCAGTCGGTCAGCATCAAGTGGGCGCACATCAACTACGCGGGTGGTCCGAACGCCACGGGCTCGCCCCGTGGTACTATTCGTATCGCGCCCAAATCGCCCAAGCAGCACATTAAGGTTACCATTCAGGACTCCTGGCTTTTGTCAGGCACAGATGATGGTATATCGCTCTTCGGCGGTGGGGTTGTTGTAGACATTCAGCGCAACACGATTGGCGACGAGGGTACTACCGACGGGGATGCCATCAACCTGAAGAGTGGCGCAACCGGCGTGGTGGCTTACAACGTGCTGTGGAATGGCGCTGGTACGGCCATCAAGCTCGAAACCAGCCCCACAGTTCTGTATCCGCAGACCAACGTGACGGTAAACAACAACACCATCGTTGCGAGTGGCTACCGCCGCGGCGCCGGCGAGCCTGGCCGGGCCATCTCAGCTGATAAATTTGCCCAGGGTGCTATTTTTAACAACCTGATTGTTAATGATTACTACGGTCTCGACATCAATCCGGTGGCCGATGTAAAGAACGTCATCTACGGCTATAACTACTTCTATACGGCGGTTGACTCGACCCGCAAGAATTTCTATCCGGCTGGCTCCATTGGCAAGCCGCAGCCTACGGATATCATCTCGACGAGCAAGACGGATAAAGACCCCATGTTCGTGAAGCTATCGGCTACGACGGACCCCAGCCAGGGCGTAGATCCCAACGACTATCACCTGCAAGCCGGCTCGCCGGCTAAAGGCAAGGGTAACCCGACCTACAACAACGACATCGGCGCCTATACCAGCGACGACAAAGGCAACAAGCACTAATTCATCAGCTTATCTTTAAGCTAAGAAGGCCCATGCATCCTGTATGGGCTTTCTTATAACCGTTCTTCAGCTTCTCTACAGAGTTGAGGCTCACCTTAGTCTAAAATTTCCTTTCCTATTCTGAACGCATGAAATATCTCCTGCTCGCCGCTCCGCTGGCGCTCAGCCTTGCCAGTGGCGCTGCCCTGGGCCAAACTGCCCCGGCCGCCGCTGGCCATGCCCCGTATCGTCTGCTCAATACCATTACTATTGGTGGTGAGGGCGGCTGGGATTACCTGAACGTGGACCCCGCCGGCAAGCGCCTGTACCTCTCGCACGGCACCCAGGTGGACGTGGTAGACCTGGCCACGCGCAAGGTTATTGGCACTATCGCCAATACGCCCGGCGTACACGGCATTGATGTGGTGCCAAGCGCGAACCGTGGCTACATCACCTGCGGCCGCAATAATACCTGCGTGGTATTTGACCTCACTACCTTCAAGACCATCGGCGAGCCCATTCCGACCGGGCCCAAGCCCGATGCCTTGCTCTACGACGCCTTTTCCAAGCGGGTGTTCCTGTTTAGCAATGCGGGCGGCAAAACCACCGTGCTCAACGGCACCACCGGCGCAGTAGAAGGTACCGCCGAGCTGGAGGGTGATATCGAAGCCCCGGCCACCGATGGCAAAGGCCACATCTTCGCCAACGTCGAGAATAAGAGCGAGGTGATTGAGTTCGACGCCAAAACCCTGGCGGTGCGCCTGCGCCACAAGCTGGCCCCCGGCGAAGAGCCCACCGGCCTGGGCTTCGACCCCAAAAACAACCGGCTGTTCAGCGCCTGCCACAACGAGAAACTCATTGTCACCGACAGCAAAACCGGCAAGCAAATCGCTGTGCTGCCCATCGGTGCCGGTGTTGACGGGGCCGTATTCGACCCATCCACCCAAAATATTGTGACCTCCAACGGTTCGGGCACGTTCACCGTCATTCACCAGGACTCGCCCACCAAATACACCGTGGTAGCCAATATGCCCACTGCCCGCGGGGCTCGCACCATTGCCCTTGACCCCGTTTCGCACCACATCTTCACCTGCACGGCCGATTACGGTCCTGCGCCGGCCGCCACTACCGAAAACCCGCACCCACGGCCCAGCATCGTGCCCGGCACGTTCCGGGTGCTGGAGTATGGCAAATAAACGATAGTGATTTTGAACAAAGCCCTTCGGTGTACAACACCGAAGGGCTTTGTTCATTGCTGCCGGTGGAGGCTACTTCTTGGCCATCGTGCCGTCGGCGTTGAATACTACATCCTGCTTTTTACCACCTTTGCTGACCTCGGCCTCGTAGGTAGTGGTGCCGCTTGCTGCCACGATGGTGGCCGCTTCGTTGATTTTGTAGGCTTTATACTCGCGGGCCAGCCGGGCGCGCACAGGGGCCGGAAGCTGGCTCGGCAACATGTCCGTTTCGGTTTCCACCAGCTCGCCGCCGGGGGTAATCACGGCCGACATCGTTTTACCATTGAGCTTGAAGCCGGCTTCGTATTTGTCGCCTTCTTTTTCCCAGGTGTTCGATTTTACGGTAGAGAACTTGGCCTTGAAGGTGGCTTTGGCCGCGGCCGGAACCTGAGCGGGCTTCAGCACCTGGGCATGAGCAAACGCGGGGGCCGCCATTATTAAAGCGGCCGCCAGCAGAACCTGATTCGTAAGCATAAGCAGGATTTTAAATGAAAGTATACGCTAAGCTATGTGCTGATGCTGAGGTTCTTCTGTAGAAACTGACTGCTGGGTTAGTCATTTCGCGAAGACCGGAAAAGCTTCCCACCGTGCTTTGCACCGGAGCGGCAGGCGGGCGCGCTAGCCGCGCTCCGCCAGCTCTTGGGCGGCGTTGCGACGATGATAAATCAGGCGCATGCCCGTGGGCAGCACAAACAGCAGCATGGGCAGCGCCACCAGAAAGCCGCCGATAACGGCTACGGCCAGCGGCTGTTGCATCTGGGCCCCCAGCCCGATACCCAGCGCTAGCGGCGAGAGCGCCAGAATAGCCCCGATAGCCGTCATCAGCTTGGGCCGGATGCGCAGGGCAATGGCGTAGCGAATGGCCGTGTCCACG
The DNA here is from genome assembly GCF_013256425.1 of Hymenobacter sp. BRD67. GTDB lineage: Bacteria > Bacteroidota > Bacteroidia > Cytophagales > Hymenobacteraceae > Hymenobacter. The sequence continues at coordinate 3,064,569 of NZ_CP053904.1, read as the reverse complement.
TCGCCGGTTTCGCGCAGCGAGTCGTAGAACTGATGCACCGTAAATATAGCGTTTTCTGCGATTATGCCCACTATCATGATGATGCCCGTGTAGCTGCTCACGTTGAGCGGAATACCGGCAAAAAACAAGCCCAGCAGGCAGCCCGTGATACCCATCACCGAGATAAAGAGCACAAGCACGGCTATCAGCCACTCGCGAAACAGAAAGAGCAGCACCGCGAACACCAGCAGGCTGGCCGTGAGCAAAATCAGCTCCAGCTCACGAAACGACGACTGCTGCTCGGCATAGGCCCCGCCGTATACGATGGTATAGCCCGGCGGCAGGGTTATCTGCCGGCTCACCTGCTGCCGGATGGCCTGCACGGCCGAGCCCAGGTCGCGCCCATCGAGGCGGGCGGTGAGCACAGCCACCGACTTCAGGTCTTCGCGCCGCAGCTCCACGTTGCCGGGCTCCACGTCGATAGTTGCGAAGAAGGGGAGGGGCCGGGGGCTGCCGCTGGGCAGGAAGATAACCTGCTTTTGCAGCTGGGCCAGGCTGTTCTGATTGAAGTCAACGAAGCGCAGCAGCACCTGGCGCATCTGCTCTCCATCCTGCACCTGGCCCACCTGTATGCCACCCAGCGAGCCCGCCTGGGCCGGTGAAATGCTGGCCTGGGTTGTGCCGTTGCCCAGTATCTGGCCGCCCACCAGGTTGCTGAGCTGGGCCTGAAAGTCGAGCGGGGTGAGGCCGTAGAGCGCGAGCTTGGCCACATCGGGCCGGAAGACGATGCTGGGCCCCGAGGGCACCAGGCCGTCGTTGATGTCGGCCACGCCGGGCACTTTCGCCAGCACTTTGCCCGTTTGCTCCGAGAGCTTTTCGAGGGTAGCCTGGTCGTCGCCGAAGAGCTTGATTTCAATAGGCTTGGACGAGCTCATCAAATCGCCGAGCAGGTCGGAGATGCGCTGGCCGAAGTCTACCGTCAGCGCCGGCTGGGTAGCCTCAATACGCTGGCGCAGCTGGGCAATAACCTCGGGCGTGCTCAGCTTGTGGTCGCGTTTCAGCTGAATGGAGTAGTCGCCGTACTCGGGCGGCCGGGTATCGAAGGCCAGCCCGATGCCGGTGCGCCGCGAATAGCTTTCAATTTCGGGGTGCTTGGTAATAATATCGCGCTCTACCTGGCGCAGCATGCGGTCGGTTTCGGCCTGGCTGGTGCCGGGCGGGGCATGGTAGTCGAGCACAATGGTACCCTCGTCGAGGTCGGGCAGGAAGCCGGTTTCGAGGCGGCCGGCTGCCAGGTAGGCGCCTGCCCCCAGCCCCAGCAGTAGCAGCAACGCCAGCAGCGGCCGGGCAAACAGATTGGTGAGCCAGCTGAGCTTATCGGCCTGCTCCTGGGCCGCGTTGTGGGCGTGGGCGTTTTTGCCCGCCCGGTAGCCGATAAACAGGTGCAGCACCGGCAGCAGCAGCCAGGTTACCAGAAACGAGCAGACCATGGTAATCTGCATGGTGTCTGATAGTTCCTTGAAGAAGCTGCCGGCCAGGCCGCTCATCAGCCGGAACGGAAAGTGGATGACGATGGTGCTCAGCGACGACGCCACCATCGCCGGAAACAGCCCGTGAATGGCCTCCCGCACCACGCGCGAGTTGCTATAGTCCGGGTTTTCCTCATGGCCCCGGTATATCTGCTCAATGATGACGATGGCATCGTCGATAATCAGCCCCACCGACGCTGCGATGGCGCCCAGCGACATAATATCCAGGGTAATGCCAAACAGGTAGAGCACCAGCAGCGTGAAGCAGACCGTAACCGGAATGGTGAGCAGCACTGCCAGGCTGGCCCGCCACGAGCGCAGAAACACTATCATGACCAGAATAGCCAGGGCCAGTCCTTCAACAATGCTGTGGATAACGCTGCCAATGCTGTCGCTCACGAATACCGACTGGTCGTAGTAGGGCTTCAGGGTCATGCCCGGCGGCAGCAGCCGGCGCAGCTCAGCCGCCTTGGCGTGGGCATCGCGGGCAAAGGTGGTGAGGTCAACGCCCTGCTGCTTCACCAGGTCGATGAGCACCGCATCGTGGCCGTTGGCATTGATGATGACGAATTCCTGCTGCTCCTGAATATCCACGGTCGCCACGTCCTGCACCCGCACCACCCGGCCCGAGTCGGCGCGGATAACCACGTGCTTCAGGTCATCGACCGAGCCCAGGCGGGTGTCGGCCAGGGTGAGGTAGAGGCGGCGGAAGCTGGCCAGGTTGCCGGCCGACTGCACAAAGTTGGTCGCCACAAAGGCAGCTTGCAGCTGGGCCGAAGTGACGCGCTGCCCGGCCAGCCGGGCAGGGTCCGGAATGACCACAAACTGCTTGGCCTTGCCACCGCGCACCACCACGTTAGAAGCCCCGGATACCTGCGAAAATAAGGGTCGGGCCAGCAGGTTAGCCGCGTCGCGCAGGGCAATGGGCGAACGTGAGCTGCTTTCCAGGGAGTAGCCCAGCACCGGGAAAAGCGACTGGTTCATGGCCTCGGTGGCGATGGTGACGCCCGCCGGCAGCAGGCCTTTTATCTCATTTACCCGGCTTTCGAGCTGCGATTTGGTGCTGTACACATCCACGTTCCAGTTCAGAAACACCTGAATCACGCACGAGCCCCGGCTGGTGCTGCTCTTCACCACCGTTACGCCTTTTACCCGCTTCACAGCGGCTTCCAGCGGCTTGGTCACGGTTATCATCATGCGGTCGATGGGCTGCTGGCCGGCATCGGCGATGAGTGTAATCTTTGGGAAGGTAACTTCCGGAAACAGCGCCGTTTGCATTCGCGAATACGCAAACAGGCCCACGGCCAGCAAGAGCAGGCCTACCAGCAGAATGGGCTTGCGGTAGGTCTGGAAATAGGTAGCGTCGGCGGGGCCGGCCGCAGCCGGCGCGGGTGGCGCTGGGGTAGCAGTGACGGGCTCGCTCATCGTACCAGCTTCACTTTAGCCGTGTCGGCCAGGCCGTAGTTGCCCACGCTCAGAATGCGGTCATTCGGGTTAAACGTCGGGCTCTTGATTTCAAGCTGACCGGGCTGCTGCACCCCCAGCACCACCGGGACTTTTACCGCAGTCGAGTCGTTGACCAGCTTCATCACCCAGAAATTATGCAGTGTTTCATCGGCCAGCACGCAGGCCGTGGGCAGGGTTTGGGCATTGGGCCGCTTGGTCTGGGTGAGGCGCACCTGCACAATCAGGTTTTCGGGATAACGCCCGGCGGGTTGCTGGGCCGTACCAGGAATACTTCTGACTGGCCGGGGCTGACGCTGGCCAGCGGGGCCTGCACCGTGCCCGTGAGGTGCGTGCTGTCGGGCAGGATGATGGTGCAGGTGGGCTGACCCACGGCCAGCGAGTGGTACTCGTAGGGCAGGTTCAGCTGAAACACAAGCTGGCTGCTTTCGGCTACGGTACACAAAGGAGTACCTTCGAGTAAGTAATCGCCCGATTGCTGAATGTTGAGCAGGCTTACGATGCCGCTGGCCGGGGCCGTTACCGCTACCAGACCGAAGCCCTTGAGCGAAGGGTCGATGCGCTGCACCGAGCCGCCGAGGGCCCGGCGCTCCTTGGTTTCGAGGGTGAACAGCACCTGGCCCGCCGTTACGCGGTCGCCCAGTCGCACCTTTACGCCCGTAACGTAGGCCGCCACGGGGGCCGTAACGGTGCTTTTGCGCGGGTAGGTCGAAGTAGCCGGGAAGGTGCGGTACTGCGTCAGGTTTTGGGTGCTGACCTGCACTGCCTGCACCTGGGCGCGGGGTGGGGGGCCGGCCGCTTCATCATCGGGGGCCGCCCCGCCGTGGCAGGCGCCGAGAAGCACCGCCGAAAGTCCGCAAAGCACACAAAAACGAAGTCGGGATAACATAGGCAGAGGGCTGACCGGCAGGTTTCGGCAGCCTGAGCACGCGCGCCATAGCGCGCAGCTCATGGCCCCCGAAAAAGCTACCACGTCCAGTAGTTGTAAGCGTTTATGAGCAGCAGGCGGTTGTTTTCCAGCAGTACCAGGTCGCGGGTAGCCACCGCGTAATTTTTAAGTACCTGCACGTAGTTTACCACCGAAAGCTGCCCGGCAATAACTTCCCGCTTGTACGAGTCGAGCACCTGCCGGTAGCTGGCAATCTGCTCACGGGCCAGCCGCTGGCGCTGCTCCAGGGCCCGCAGCTCATAAAGCAGGCGCTCTTGCCGCACGGGGTTAACGATGGCAAAGTTCTGACGATACGCGCGGGTGGTTTCGAGCAGCACATTGGTGCGGTCGCGGCTCAGCTGGCGCTGGTGTCCATCAAACAGAAACATGCTGAAGCTCAGGCCTGCGCTCACGCCAAACCGCTGCGGTATGTCGGCAAATGACACCGCCTCGAGGCCGCCGTTGGCGAAGGCATTGACTACCGGCCGGTAGCGCAGCTCAAACACCTGCTGGTTGGCGGCCAGCGTCAGGCTGTCGAGGCGGTAGCGCTGCACAAAGTTCGACAAGCCGGCCGGCCCCCGCTGCCGCAGGGGCAGGTTGGGCGGGGCCAGCTGCACTTCGGTGGTGTCGCCCAGTCCGCAGAGCACGTTCAGGTCGAGCAGGTCGCGGTGATAAGCCGTTCGGTAGGTGTTGAGAAACAGCTGCTGGGTTTCTACCTCAATGCTAAGCAGGGCATAGTCCGACTGCTTTAGCAGGCTGGCTTCCACGAGCTTGCGCACCAGCAGGCGCTGCCGGTCCAGAATATCGAGCAGCTCACGGATATAGGTGAGCTGGTCCAGGTCCTGCCGGCACAGAATGTACTGGTCGCCCACCAGCTTCTCCAGGTCGTGTAGGGAGAGGCGCGAGAGGTTCTGCTGGCTCAGTGTCAGGCCCTGGGCCTGCTGGGCAAAAGCCTCAAACCGCTTTTGATTGAAGAGCGGCTGGGTAAGTTGAGCGTAGCCTTGGTAAAGCGCCCCGTTGCTGAGCGCCACGTCGTAGCCAACATATTTCGTGCTATTCGCATCGACCGAGTAGCGAAGCGCCGGGTGGCCATTATCGAGCGACAATACGGGCACCGCCGTGTAATTAGCAACCAGGGTGCCTTGCGCCTTGGTATAAAAAGCACGCAGCCGCTCGGTTTCGAGCTGAATGGCCCGGCCCTGGTTTTGCACATCGCGGCTCAGCGGGCTGTTTTGCTGAGCCTGGGTTAAATAAAACGCCAGGTCACGCACCGGGCCGGCGGGTGCCCCTGGCTGCCCCAGCCCCACCCGCGTCAGGCCCAGGCATAACAGATAAACTAGTGCTACTATGCGCATAAACACGGGAATGCGAAGCTGGCCTTGCGTGCAAATAAGAAGCAAGCTAGTCGACAATTTGGGGGTAATTCTGAAGCGCCTATGCCGGTGTAGCGTGGGTTTACAACCCGGCCTACCGCAAGCGCCAGCCGGCCGGGCTACCGGCCCCGACCAAATGAACTCAGAATTGAGCCGGAGCTTTGACAGTTGAACTTACTGGCTTCGCCTGCTAACGTCCAGCCAAGCTACTGGTTACGACACCGGCAGGATGGAGAGGAAAAAAAGGGATTATAATATTATATATTTAATATATAACAAATAAACAATGAAACAGAGTGTTTGGGCGGTGTCTCGTTTGGGGATTTTTAGTTTGTTGTTACTGTGTGGGTTGAATGCGGCGCGCGCGCAGAATGGCACCGTGCAGGGTACGCTGCAGGAAGTAGGCAGTGGGCAGCCCATCTCATTTGCCAGCGTAGTGTTGCTACGGAGCCGCGACTCGACTTTCGTGGCCGGCACCCAGGCCAGCGAAACCGGGGCCTTTGTGCTGGCCAAGGTGCCGCTGGGGCAGTATGTGCTGCGCGCCACTGCCGTTGGTTACCGCACCGGCCGCCGGGTAGTATCACTCACGGCAGCTGCGCCCACCTTAGCGTTGGGTACGCTGCGGCTACGGCTGGCTGCTACCCAACTCACCGATGTGGTCGTAACGGCTGAGCGCCCGGTAGTGAGCGACGGCCTCGATAAAAAAGTGGTAGACGTAACCAAGGACCTGACCATAACCGGCGGCACGGCCATCGACGCGCTGCAAAACGTGCCCTCCGTGACGGTGGACCAGACCGGGGCCGTCAGCATCCGGGGCTCGGGCGGCGTAACCATCTTTATCGATGGCAAGCCCACAACGACGACGCTGGACCAGATTCCGGCCAGCAGCATTCAGAGTATTGAGGTGATTACCAATCCCTCGTCGCGCTACGATGCGTCGGGGCGGGCGGCATTCTCAACATCGTGCTCAAGAAAGAGCGCCGCGACGGGCTCAACGGCCAGGCCAGCGCCACGGCGGGCACCGGCGAAAAGTACAATACCTCCCTTAGCCTTAACTACCGCAAAGGCAAGCTGAATGCCTTTGGCTCGTATGATTTTCGGCGCGACCGCCGACGCATCAACGGTACGCTCGACCAGAGTACCACGGCCAACGATACGACGCTGCTGCTGCACCAGGACCGTAGCGGGGTCAATTACCAGACCTCGCACGCGGTACGCCTGGGCCTGGACTATGGGCTTACCCCGAGCAGACCCTGACGCTGGCCGTGCAGCCGCGCTTCAACCAGCTTTATAACGACGAAACGCTCGACTCGCGCCAGCTAAACCTCACAGCAGGCAGCCAGGTGGTACCGGCCGGCACCAGTCACCGCAGCAATGCTACCAATGGCATCTTCCGGTCGGCTGATGTAACGCTCGACTACCGCCGCACCTGGGCCCGGCACGAGGGCCGCGAGCTTACGGCCAACGCCGTGTACACGCCCCTGCTAGCTGATAATCAGGTGGGCTCTACTATCGTTGCGGTGGATAACGCGGTGCAGCTTCAGCAGCAGCGTACTATCAACCATACCACGCAGGGCACGGCTCAGCTTGATTATGTACACCCGCTAACTGAGAAAAGCCGCTTCGAGCTGGGGGCGCGCAGCTCGCTGCGGCAGTACGACCTCGACTATCGCTTCAGTAGTACGCCGGCGCTGCCCTACGATCCGTCCAACCGCTTCATTTACAAGCAGTACGTGCAGGCGGCCTACGGTATTTACGCCAATGCGCTGGGCAAGCTCAACTACCAGCTGGGCCTGCGCGGCGAGCAAACCAACCTGAGCGGCCAGCAGCTGGCTACCGACGCCAAGCCGATTCCGCACCATTATTTCGACCTTTTTCCGAGCGCCGTACTGGCCTACGAGCTGCCGCACGACCAGCGGGTGCAGCTGAGCTACTCCAAGCGCATTCAGCGGCCCGACGCGGGCGAGCTGAACCCGTTCACCGACCGCTCCGACCAGTTTAACCTCGTAACGGGCAACCCCAACCTGCTGCCCGAGTACGTGCATTCGGTAGAACTGGGCAACCAGCTGACTTTTGCGGGTGGGCGTAGCCTGAGCGCCACCGCTTTCTATCGGCTCGAAACTAACACCGCCCAGGGGTTTCGCCAGGTTATCTACGACTCGCTTTCCCGCCGCCAGGTTACGAGCACCACCCGCCAGAACCTGGGCCAGGAAACCTCCTACGGCCTGGAGCTGGTGGGAGCCAGCCCGCTTACCGAGTTCTGGAAGGTGAACGTCACGGCCTCCACCTTCCGCCGCCTCATTCGGGGCTCCTCGGGCGTGGTGCCTATCAACACAGCCAGCCAGGTGTATACCACGCGCCTCAACAACACGTTCACTCTCACCAAGCAGCTCGGCGCGCAGCTGGCGCTCAACTACCGCTCGCCCATCAATACGGCGCAGGGTACCCGCAGCGCAAACTTCAACGTCGACTTTGCCGCCCGCTACAACGTGCTCGGCGACCGCGGGACGATTACGCTGCGCGTGGCCGATATCTTCAATACGCTCCATTTTAACTCTACGGCCTATGGCGATGCCTTCGCCACCGACCAGCGTTTCAAGCGCGAGTCGCGCATTGCCTTCCTGGGCTTTGCCTACCGCTTTGGCCAGAATCAGGCCGTCAAGCCCACGAAGAATAAGAACGACCAGGAGGATGCCGGCGGCGGATTTGAGTAAAGAACCGGAGAGCTGATGTTGGATGAAGCCAGTAGTAATTTCTGCGCTGGCTACAAGTTGAATCTGAGGCGAAAGGCCCTTATTAAGTCGGCTATCTGTAAGTGTGCAGCCAGCCGCCCGGTTGTCTTACTGGCCGTGCCAGGAGCCGGCTTGGTTTGCTCAAGCCAGGCCACCGCCTCACTCATCTCGTTGAACAGCGAAATAGTCGCGTTGGGCAGCCTGGCCATGATTTCATGGGCCATAGCTTGGCCACGCACGGAGGGCGCATACACCCAGGCCATTTGTCGGATACCGGCCAAGTCTATATAGGGCATAAAATTGCTGGCCATCCAGGCGGCTACCTCCCGGTCGACATTCGTAATTTGCAGGTTGCTGTTGAGAACGCGGGGTAAGAGTTTAACAGAAAGCACTTAGCGAGCTCCAGGCAAGTCGCCTGCACAGTATGTAAGGTTAGCTCGCCGTACCAATCCACGAACAGCCAGTCATTCCAGGTGTCGTAGTAGACATAAGCGCAGGGCGCGGTACAGAGTAGGGAAAGGTTCATACCCGAGCGTGAAGAGTCTCTATAAAAGTATGATAGCGAGGCTGGTTCTTGCACAAGTATTTTTTGACTCAGGCAGGTTGAGCGTATGGATGTGAAGCCGACAATCTAGTCACTAAAAACCTCAAAATAACTAATAAAAAAGGCCCTCCGCATATGCGGAGGGCCTTTTTCGTGGTCGTATAAGGAGTCGAACCTTAAACCTTCTGATTCGTAGTCAGATGCTCTATCCAATTGAGCTATACAACCAATTTCCCGTGTTGGGACTGCAAAGGTAGGAAGAAATTTTTCGCCTGCCCAAATTCGCCGCGATATTTTTGGCTAAAAAACAGCTTGCAGCGCAGCAATTGGGTAATAATCAGGGCGAAAATATTAGCTGGCCGGGGTGCTGCGCCGCAACACCCGCTGCAAGGCCTGGTTGAATACTATAAACAGGCCAAACAGGGAGGCGGCTACCAGGCCCAGCAGTACCAGTTTGCTGAGTGTACCCTCGTCGGGGTCGCGCAGCAGCATTAAGACATCCTGAGCCTTGGTGCCAAGCCAGTAGAAAAAAAGGCTGCGTGGGAGCATACCTACCACCGAAGCTACCAGAAAGCGGCGGCGCGCCACGCCCACAATAGCCAGTACGAAGGTCATCAGCGCAAAGGGCAGCACCGGCGACAAGCGCGTGAGGATAATGAGCGACCAGCTTTGACTTTGCAGCTCGCCGAGTACGGCGTCGGCTTTGGGGAAATGGTGCAGAAAGCTGCGCAGCTTGCCGTGGTCGAGGCGGCGGGCCAGCTCATAGCCCAGGGCAGAGGCCAGCGCGTAGGCAACCACCATGCCCGCCAGGCCGCTCCAGCCAAAGTAATAGCCCGTGATGATGGCCACGAACGTAGTAGGCGTGAGCGCCAGCGCCATTGTGAGGCCCACTACCAGAAAGTACAGCAGGCTTTGGCTAGGCGAAAGTTCGTGCAGCAGCGTAGGGCGCTCGTAGAGCAGGCCCAGCGCCGAGGTCGAGCCCAGCAGCGGCACGGCCAGCAGCAGGCCCATCGTGAGCAAGGTGGAGAAGTTCTTTTGGAAAAGCTCGCGCAGAAAAGCCATTCTGAAAAAAGCCGGGGCCGGCCATAGGGTAGGCGAAAGTACCTACGCAAAGGCCAGCCCCGGTGCTGCGGCTGCCGGCACTACTCTTCCGTTTTGGTGCCGAAGCCAAAAAAGCGCTTGATGGCCGTCCAGGCGCCGCCTAGCGCCAGTAAGCCTAATTTCCAGAATTTCAGAATGATAGCAAAGAACCCCACCTTCGCTAGTACCTTGCCGGCAATGAGGCCGCCGATGCCGTAGGCGGCTACCTCATCTATACCAGCGCTGTAGTCGTTGTATTGCTGCCCCTTCACGAAGGAAACATTGGTGAGCAGGTCGGGAATGCTGGCCTTGATTTCGGGCAGCTGCTTGGGCGTAGCAATGGCATTGAAAACCAGCACGCCCTTGCGGCCCAGAATGCGCACGTTGTAATTAAGCGTCTCGTCCAGGCCATCGCCAAAGCGTAAGAGCTTGGCCCAGTGCAAGGTGTGCTGGGTTTTGTCGTAGTATGGCGGGGCGCCCCAGCCTATGAGATGCACGGCATCGTAGCCGCTTTTCACGCGCTCCTGATTTTCTTCATCGACGTCCTTCTGCATTTCTTCCAGCAGCTCGTCGTACTTGATGTCGTCGGCATCGTTGTCCTTCACGTAGCCCATGGGGTCGAACTGAATAAGATAGCCCCAACTGCCATCGCTCATGGGGCCGCGGTCGGCCGGAAAAAGCATTCCCAGGCTTTCCTGCGGCGGGTTGTGCCAAAGCGTATGCATCACCCGGGCGCTTTGGGCCGAGTCGAGGTAGCGGAAGCCGCGCGGCACCGTTAGCTCGCCCACCCCACCGGGTAGCATAATGTGGCCCTGCTGGTAGCGAAAGGTGCCGTTGATAGAATCGACCGCGGCCTGATAAGCCGCTGCCGAATCGACTACCACCGGTGGCCGTACTTTTTTCGGGGGCGCGGCGGCAGCCGTAAAAGTGAGCGCAACAACGCCGCCCACCAGGAGTACTAGTTTTTTCATGTGCTTGAGCTAAGTAATAAACGAATATTCAGCGCTAAAGATAGACAGTGCCAGCCGGCGCGCAAGCAGCCGGGTAGGTACCTTTGCGCCCTATGAAATTCGCGACCAAAGCCATTCACGCCGGCGTACATCCCGACCCCGAAACCGGGGCCATCATGACGCCTATTTACCAGACCTCGACCTACGCGCAGCGCTCGCCCGGCGACAACCGGGGCTATGAGTACTCGCGCACCCATAATCCCACGCGTACCCAGCTGCAGGATGCCCTGGCAGCCCTCGATAATGGCCGGCACGGCCTGGCTTTTGCCTCGGGTATGGCCGCTATCGACTGCGTGCTGCACCTGCTCAAGCCCGGCGACGAGGTGATTTCGACCGACGACCTCTACGGCGGCAGCTACCGTATCATGACCAAGGTGTATGAGCCGCTGGGCATCAACTTTCACTTCGTGCCAATGGGCGATATGGAAGCCGTACGCGCCAAAGTGACGGCCAACACCAAGCTCATCTGGGTCGAAACGCCTACCAATCCGCTGCTCAACATTATCGATATAGCAGCGGCGGCGGCGCTGGCCAGGGAAGCCGGCGCGCTGCTGGCCGTCGACAACACTTTTTCGACGCCCTACCTGCAGGAACCGCTGGCGCTGGGGGCCGATATCGTGGTGTATTCACTTACCAAGTACATGGCCGGCCACTCCGATACGGTGATGGGGGCGCTGGTTTTCAACGATGAGCACCTGCTTGAGCGCCTGAGCTTTTATCAGAACGCCTGCGGCGGCACGCCCGGCCCGCAGGACTGCTTTCTGGTGCTGCGCGGCCTCAAGACCCTACACCTGCGCATGCAGCGCCATTGCGAAAACGGCCGCGCCATTGCCGAATACCTGCGCCAGCACCCCAAAGTAGATAAAGTGTATTGGCCGGGCTTCGAAAGCCACCCCAACCACGCCATTGCCGCCCGGCAGATGCGCGATTTCGGGGCATGATTTCCTTCGTGCTCAAAGGTGACAAGAAGGAGGATGCTATTGCGGTGCTCGAAAAATTCCAGCTCTTTACCCTGGCTGAAAGCCTGGGCGGCGTCGAAAGCCTGAGCGGCCACCCGGCTACCATGACGCACGCCAGCATCCCGGCCGAGCAGCGCCGCAAGGCCGGCCTCAGCGATTCGCTTATTCGCCTGAGCGTAGGCATCGAGGATGCTGAAGATTTGATTGACGACCTGGCCCAGGCAATCGGCTAGGGGCCGCGCTGCCGGCCAAGCTGCCCTACCGGCTCGTAAGTAGAAGGGCGGCGCTGATGCGCTGCCCTTTATGCTTTATATGCGATTTTTTCTATTCTTAACCTTTTTGCTGACTGCGTGCGCCTGGGCGCAGTTGTTGCCTATCCCTGTGTCTTCTGCTGCGTCTGCCGCTCCGGCTATTCCGTACCTCGCCCTGGGCGATTCCTACACCATCGGCGAAGGCGCTGCTCATGCCGACCGCTGGCCGGTGCAGCTGGCTGGCCTGGCCCGGGCGCAGGGGCTGAAGCTGGCCGACCCCGATATCATTGCCCGCACCGGCTGGACTACCGCCGAGCTGCAGCAAGCCATTGTGGCCAGTGGTAACCACCGCACCAACTATGGCCTAGTATCGCTGCTCATCGGTGTTAATAACCAGTATCGGGGGCAAAGCCTGGAGCTATACCGCACCGAATTTCGGCAGCTGCTGGCTACGGCAATAGGCTTCGCGGGCGGCAGCGTGCACCACGTAGTAGTGCTCAGCATTCCTGACTGGGGCCAGACGCCCTTTGCCCACGACCGCGACCCGGACCAGATTAGCCGCGAAATCGACCAGTTCAATGCAGCAGCGCAGGCCGAATGCCAACGCGCCGGGGTGGCCTACATAGCTATTACCGACCTCACCCGCGCCGCGGCCGGCCATGCCCACCAGTTTACCAGCGATGGCCTGCACTACACTGGCCAGCAGATGCAGCAATGGGCCGCCCGAGCGCTGCCCGTGGTGCAGGCGCTGCTGAAGTAGCCGCCCACAAAACATCCGGGCCGCCGTTGCGTCATAGGCAGGCAATACCCTATTCTCTGCTTCGCTCATGCTGCTTCAGCCCCGCCGTGCCGGCAACAAGTATTACAATGTGCTGCCTACCAGCGTGAGCCCGCCCTCGGGCTACGCCAGGCTGCTGAGCCGCTACCTCTTTGAAAAAGCTGAGCGTGAGCCGCGTGAGCCGCTCGGCCCTTTTCGGGCAGATGCAGGGGCGCTGGCCGCGCCCGTGCCGCCCACGTCGCTGCATGCTACCTGGCTCGGTCACAGCACTATGCTGCTCGAAGTTGATGGCCGTCGCTTTCTTACCGACCCCGTGTGGAGCGAGCGGGCCTCCCCTCGCAGCTGCTAGGCCCCAAGCGCTTTTTTGCGCCGCCGCTGCCGCTGGCGCAGGTGCCGCCGCTCGATGGCATCCTGCTTTCGCACGATCACTACGACCACCTCGACGAGGCGGCTATCCGGGCGCTGGCCCCGCGTGGCGAGCAGTTTTTTTGCCCGCTGGGCGTGGGGGCGCACCTGCGCCGCTGGGGCGTGGCGACTGATTGCATTACGGAAGTTACGTGGTGGGATAATATCGCGCTGGCGCCCGATTTTGAGCTTATCGCTACCCCGGCACGGCATTTTTCGGGTCGGGGGCTACTCAATCGCGACAGTACACTCTGGGCCTCGTGGGTACTGAAAGGGCCGCAGCACCGCGTGTTTTTCGGTGGCGACTCGGGGCCGTTTGACGAGGCTTTCGAGCAGATTGGCGCGGCGTATGGCCCGTTTGACTTGGTGATGCTCGAAATCGGCGCTTCCGACCCCGAGTGGGCTGCTATTCACCTCGGCCCCGACAACGCGCTGGCCGCTCACCGCCTGCTGGGCGGCGGCCCGCTGCTGCCGCTGCACTGGGGAACCTTCAATCTGGCCTTTCATGCCTGGCGGCAGCCCGTGCAGCGCCTCATCGAGGCAGCCGGCCCTAAGGTGACCTTGCTGCTGCCCGCCCCGGCCAGCGCCTGGACGTAGCCGCCGGGCCAATCAACTCGCAGTGGTGGAAGTAGTTGCAGTAGTGCAGCACAAGCACAGTCCCTACTAAGGGCCGCCTCTGCCTGAGGTCGGACTTTAGTATATATATATTATATTCTAAGGTTTTGGCGCGCCGCTGTTGCTGTCGAGTATCTGAAACAGCTCGTCGAGCTTAGGGGTAAGAATAATCTCGGTGCGGCGGTTCAAGGCCTTGTCCTGGGGCGTGTCGTTGGGAGCCACCGGCACGTACTGCGAGCGGCCCGAGGCCGTAATGCGGCTTGGCTCTACGCCGCTGGCCGTGAGCAGGCGCGCAATGTCGGTGGCGCGCAGCGCGCTCAGGTCCCAGTTGTCGGTAATGCTGCCGGTGGGGCGCATGGGCACGTTGTCGGTATGGCCTTCCACTACCACGTTCACGTCTTTCTGCTCCTGCAATACCGTGGCCAGCTTTTTCAGGGCTTCCTGCCCTTTGGGGTCTACCTTGGTTGAGCCCGATTTGAAGAGTAGCTGCTCGGAGAGCGACACGTATACTTTGCCATCCTTGAGCTTCACTTGCAGGTCTTTGGAGTTGAAGCTGAGCAGCGCATTGCTTACGCGGGCCTTGAGGTCGTTCACCGCCTTGTCCTTATCAGCCAGCGCCTGAGTCAGCTCGGCCAGCTTGGCTTCGCGGGTAGAAAGGTCCGATTTGGCTTTTTGCAGGCTGATGTCGAGCGCCCCCAGCTCGCTTTCGCGGGTAGCCAGGTCTTTGGCCAGCTTGCCATAGTCGGCATTGCGGTCGGCCAGGGCGCGGTCGCTGTTCTTGAGCAGCTTATCGTAGCTATCGGTGAGCTGGGTATAAAGCGTACGGGTGCGGCGCAGGGCATTGCCGGTCTGGGTCGAGTCGGCTACAAGGCGCTTCTGGTCGAGGCGCAGCTCGGCCAGCGCATCGGTGGTTTTTTGCAGGTCGGCCTTGGCTTGGCGCAGCTGGCTTTCGGCGCTGGTGCGGGCTTCCTGCTCACTTTGCTGGCGGGCCTGGAGGTCTTCGTAGCGCTTGGCCGTAACGCAACTGCTAAGCCCTGACGCACTGACCGCCAGCAAGCTCAGGCCCAGGAAAGGGCGATAAAAAAACAAAAACTTTTTCAAGCAGAAAAAGGCCGTACGCGGCCGGCTAAGTGATGGTTGGGGCAAGTTACAGCCGCACCGGGCATGCGTGCGTGCTGCCAGGCTGGGCAGGCTCGTGGGTAGCTTACGGATTCCTCATGTGGCGTTCATCTCACTGGTTCCGTTCTGATGGTAACTATCGCGTAATTTTGCCCCTCTGAAGATTGGGAAAATACCCCTTGTCCTATATTGGCTGGGCCAGTCCCTCTTCACCTCTCATTCGTCATTTCTCCAGTTCCCCACCAGTATGGCTTGGTTCAAGCGCCAGGAAAAGGGCATTATCACCCCCACCGAGCAGAAAAAGGAAACGCCCGACGGCCTGTGGTATAAGTGCCCCGAGTGCAAAACCGTGGCTACGATGGCCGAGCACAAGCGCCTGCACTACGTGTGCGCCAACTGTGGCCACCACGACCGCATCGACGCGGCGGCATATTTCGAGATTTTGTTTGATGGCGGCCAGTTTGAAGAGCTGGATGCCAACCTGACTTCCGGCGACCCGCTCCACTTCGTGGATACCAAGGCCTACCCGCAACGCGTGCAGGCCACCGAAAAAAGTACCGGCCTGAAAGATGCCGTGCGCACGGCCCACGGCCAGTGCACTGGCCAGCCGCTGCTAATTGCCGCCATGGACTTTCGCTTTATCGGCGGCTCGATGGGCTCGGTAGTAGGCGAGAAAATTGCCCGCGCTATCGACTACGCCCGCCAGCAGCGTATGCCTTTTCTCATGATTTCGCGCTCGGGCGGGGCCCGCATGATGGAAGCCGGCTACTCGCTCATGCAAATGGCCAAAACATCGGCCAAGCTGGCGCTGCTCTCCGAGGCCGGAGTGCCTTATATCAGCCTGCTGACTGACCCCACGACGGGCGGCGTGACGGCTTCGTTTGCCATGCTCGGCGACTTCAACATTGCGGAGCCGGGGGCGCTTATTGGCTTCGCCGGCCCGCGCGTTATCAAAGAAACGATTGGCAAGGACCTGCCGAAGGGCTTCCAAAGCGCCGAGTTTGTGCTGGAGCACGGCTTCCTCGACTTTATTGTGGACCGCCGTGAGCTGAAGCAGCGCCTCACCGACGTGCTGGCTATGCTGGCAAAATAATAAGCGTAATCGGCGTGTAGGGCGTAATGCCGTGCTCACCATGCCCAGCGACAGTCAGTACTCACTGGCACGACTTTGGAAAAGCCCGCTCTGGTAACCAGAGCGGGCTTTTTCGTATAAGCCCAACTGACGTTGATTTTTTTCACCAAAAACTCATAAAATGATTACTTCCAAGTCTGTTCTGGCCATGCTGATGGCCTTTGTGCTGCTGCTAAGCTCCTGCGCTTCGTCGCGCCAAACTACCACGCAGCCCGACTTATCCAGCAATAATGGCACGGGAGTGCGCAAAGATGGCATGAACAAAACTACCAAAGGTGGCCTTATCGGTGCCGGTGGTGGCGCAGTGGCCGGGGCTATTCTGGGCCGCGTAATCGGTGGCGGCCGCGGCACCGCTGCCGGGGCTATTCTGGGGGCCGCCGTGGGCGGCGGCGCGGGCGCACTCATCGGCCGCAAAATGGACAAGCAAGCTCAGGAGCTCCAGCGCGATATGGCGAATGCCAAGGTGGAGCGCGTAGGCGAGGGCATCAAAATCACCTTCGACTCGGGTATTCTGTTCGATACTAATAGCAGTGCCCTGCGCCCCGCTTCGCAGGCCGATATCAGCAAGCTGGCCGCTACGCTCCAGAAGTATCCCGACACCAACGTGCTGGTAGAAGGGCACACCGACTCGTCGGGCTCCGATGCCATCAACCAGCCCCTGAGCGAGAACCGGGCGCAGGCCGTAGCCAATGGCATTACGGCGCAGGGCGTGGCCGCCAGCCGCATTACCACCAAAGGCTACGGCTCGTCGCAGCCCGTGGGCGATAACACGACGGCCGAAGGCAAGCAAGCCAACCGCCGCGTAGAAGTAGCCATCTTCGCCAACGAAAAGATGAAAAAAGCCGCCGAGGCCGGTACGCTATAAGCTGTAATTCAAGCTATTGGTTTGATAAGCCCGGTGTCTGTCAGGCACCGGGCTTTTTCAGGGCCGTACAGCAACTACCTGCCTTACTGTCGCGTTAAAGTCTGGCACGGCCGGCGAGCCGCTGCGTTTTTTCCTTCTTCTTCCATTCAACGTTCTGCTGCATTATGAAATTCTGTTCGGGATTCTTCGCCACACTCTTGTTATTCTTTGTGCTCGTAAGCTCAGCTGCTCAGGCCCAGGACCATCCAAAAGGCTGGAGTGATAAGGCCAAAGGTGCCGCTATTGGCGGCGGCGGCGGGGCCATAGTAGGTGGGCTGCTGGGTGGCGGCAAAGGTGCCCTGATAGGGGCCGGGCCGGGGTAGTAGCCGGGGGCTGGTCGGCCGCAACCGCGATAAGAAGTATCACCCGACCCGCTACAATCACTATGTAAACAACCCCAATAAGCGGGTGCCTGTGCCCGTGCACCACTATGTGCATCGCTAGGGCTGCGGCACTACCTCCTGGCGCTACTTACCTTACAACGAGCCCGGCCTACTGCCGGGCTCGTTTCTTTTAAAGCGAAGTCAAGGGTTTGGCAAGGTGGTTGTAATTGCCGAACTTGCAGCCGCGTAGCTGCTATACTAACAGGCAGCCGTATTTTTATTTCCTCTTTTTCTTCATGAAAATTTTTAAACACTCTTTTGCCTATCTGCTTGCCTTCGTAATGCTGCTGGGCCACTTTGCACAGGCACAAACCACTACCGTTACCACCGACAAGCCCGCCGGTATGAGCAAAACCCTCAAGGGTGGCATTCTGGGTGGCTTGGGCGGCGCCGCCGGCGGGGCCATTCTGGGCCGCGTTATTGGTGGCAAGTCGGGCACGGCCAAAGGAGCTATCCTCGGGCCGCCGTAGGCGGAGCCGGTGGGGCACTGATTGGCCGCAAGATGGATAAGCAAGCGGCTGAGCTGCGCCGCGACCTCGACGGAGCTACCGTGGAGCGCGTGGGCGAAGGTATCAAAATCACGTTTGCTTCGGGTATCCTGTTTGGCAGCAACTCGGCTACGCTGACGCCGGGGCTACCGGCAATATCGACGAGCTGGCTACCACGCTTCAGAAGTATGCCGATACTAATATCGTTATTGAAGGCCACACCGATGCTTCGGGCTCCGATGCCATCAACCAGCCCCTGAGCCAGCGTCGCGCCCAGGCGGTAGCCAATGAGCTAACGACTAAAGGGGTGGATACCAGCCGCATCACGGCTAAAGGCTATGGCTCGACCCAGCCGGTAGGCGACAACTCGACGGCGGCGGGCAAAGCAGCCAACCGCCGCGTGGAAGTGGCCATCTTCGCCAACGAAAAGATGCAGAAAGCCGCTAAGAAAGGCCAGCTCTAAGGACCACTGAGTAGCGCGGATTTTAGCCGATTTCACGGATTTTGTGGACGGCTGCCTTGCGGCTGATGACGTAGTAAGTAACGAAAAAGCCGCCCATCGGGCGGCTTTTTCCGTTTAAGCAAACTCTTCTTAAGAAACTGGCTGTAAAGCTAGGCACGCCGACAAAATCTGTTTACTCCGTGGTTCAAGTAACTTCTTCGCCGCTCGATAAAGCCCTGGCTGACCATAGTATCCTGGACGGGTTTTTTGGGCGGGTGCCCACGGCGGCTCGTCGCACGCCCATGCGTGAGCTTATCTCCACCCTGCTCTCGCACCGTACCACCCACGCCGACGAAGAGTTGGCCTACGACCGCATGCTCGAAGCTTTCGGCGACTGGGAAGGTGTGCTACGCGCCCCCTTGATGACCTCATTCACGCCATTCGCACCACGCGCTGGCCGGCCACCCAGGCCCCGCGCATTCAGGATATTCTGGGCCGCATAAAGGCCGAAACGGGCGGCAGCTTCACGCTCGATTTCCTGGCCGACTGGCCCACCGAAAAGGCGATGCAGTGGCTTACCGATATGCCGGGCATTGGCTTGAAAACGGCCTCTCTGGTGCTGCTCTTCAACTTCCGCAAGCCCGTGCTGCCCGTCGATGCCCATGTGCACCGCGTGATGCAGCGCCTCGGCGTGCTGGGGCCAAAAGTATCGGTAGAGAAGGCGCATGACGTGCTGCTTGCCCTGCTCAAGCCGCACCTCGACCCCGAAGGCCTGTTCAACTTTCACAAGCACAACTACTGGCACGGGCAGCAAATCTGCTTTTTTCAGAAGCCTAATTGCCCGCGCTGCCCGCTCAAGGGCTTTTGCAGCTATTACCAGGAGCATTACGGCCCAGCCACACCCGAGGCCCTGGCCGCCACGCCCACGCACTGGGATGCAGCCGCCTGGGGCCAGCTGCCGCATTAACTTCGTAGCGTAGACGCTGCGAGTCCGCGCGTTGCTTCGTTGAACAACGTTCTCACGCGCGGGCTCTCAGCGTCCACGCTACCGCTTATGCGCCTCGTCAAGCATCCAGTATTGTGCAATTACTATGTTACGTACCGCTGCAATGCGAAGTGCGCGTTTTGCGATATCTGGGAAAAGCCCTCGCCCTACATCACCCTGGCCGATGTGGAGGCCAACCTGCGCGACCTCAAGCGACTTGGCGTTAAGGTAATTGACTTTACGGGCGGTGAGCCGCTGCTGCACCGCCAGCTGCCCGAGTTTCTGGCGCTGGCCCGGCAGCTGGGCTTTATCACGACCGTAACGACCAATGCACTGCTCTACCCTAAAAATGCCGAAAAGCTGCGTGGGCTGGTCGATATGCTGCATTTTTCGCTCGATAGCATCGACCGCGACACCCACGACCGGGGCCGGGGCGTGGCCTGCTACGATTTTGTGCTCGAAAGCATGCGCGTAGCCAAAGAGCTGGGCGAGCGGCCCGATATTCTGTTCACCGTCTTCCGGCACAACCTGGCCGACCTGGAGCGCGTGTACCGCGAGATTACGCAACCCAATGGGCTGATACTCATTCTGAACCCGGCTTTTGAGTACGGTGACGTCGATACCGGCGAGCAGCTGAGCGAAGAGGAGCTGGATTTTCTGTCGGCTTTCGGCAAGCGCAAGGGCGTGTATTTGAATGAGGGTTTTATCGCCTTGCGCCGCGATGGTGGCAACCACGTAGCCGCGCCCGTGTGCCGGGCGGCCAGCACTACGCTCGTCATTTCGCCCCACAATGAGCTGGTGCTGCCCTGCTACCACCTCGGCGACCAGAGGTTTCCCATCAACGGCCGGCTGTTCGACCTCTACCAGGCCCCGAAACCCAGCGTCTGGCCGCGCTCGAGGGCCGCCTGCCCGCCTGCGAAGGCTGCACCATCAACTGCTACATGCAGCCCAGCTTTGCGGTCGAAACCAGTAAGTATTTCTGGCAGGCGCTACCCAGCACGCTGAAGTATAATTGGGAGAAAGGAACCTGGAAGCGGCTGCTGCGGGCTTAATCTGCCACTTCCGGCTGCGCGCCGCGGATACGCAGCTGGCTCATTATCTGTTGGATGGCTGCTGGCTGCTGGGTGCCAATAAGCAGGCGCTCGCCGCTAGTCAGAATGAGTTGCAGCCCCTGGTTGCCCCAGGCATTATATGCCCCGCTTTCACCTCCAAACGTACGAATGCCCCAGCCGCCGTACTCGCTCATGGGCGCATAGGTGCGTATGTAAGCCCGCCGTACTTGCGCCCAGGGTGTGAAACGCCACTCGCTTTGCAGTGGGACAAAGCGCACGCGCACGCCGTCGGTTGACAATTGCGTGTGCAGCTTCGCAAAACCTAGCAGCAAGAAGGATAGCAGGGTAACGAACGCTGTCATGCCGGCCATTTCCAGCGCGCTGTGCCGGCTATCTACTCCGATGACCACTCCTAAAACAATGGCCGGCGCTAGCAGCGCCAGCCCCACCAGTGCCGCAGCATCGGCTGGCACTCGGCGAAAAGCGGGGGAGAGGACGCGGCGGGCATAGGCATTAGTCAAAGGTAGCCGCCGGGCATACATTTGGAAATTCATTTGCCACCGCAGCTATGCCCGCTCTTATTTTGCCCGTTCACGGCGTGTTACCTACCATTGGGCCCGACTGTTTTCTGGCCGACAACGCGACCATTGTGGGCGATGTAGTGCTGGGGCGCGGCTGCACCGTGTGGTTTACGGCCGTGATTCGGGGCGACGTAAACAGCATCCGCATCGGCAACGAAACCAATATTCAGGATGGAGCTGTGCTGCACTGCACCTACGAAAAAGCGGCCCTCACCATCGGCTCGCGGGTGAGTATCGGCCACCGTGCCCTGGTGCACGGCTGCACCGTGCACGACGATGTGCTCATCGGCATGGGTGCCATCGTGATGGACCACGCCGTGGTCGGAGCCGGCTGCCTCATTGCGGCCGGGCGGTGGTGCTGGAAAACATGGTGTGCGAGCCCGGCTACCTCTATGCAGGGGTGCCAGCCCGCAAAATCAAGCCTGTGAGCGCGACGCAGGCCGAAGGCCTGCGTCGCACGGCCGCCAATTATCAGCTGTATGCCAGCTGGTTTTCAGCAAACCCGTATGAAAAAAAAGAATAAAAATGCTCATCGACGTAAATAGTGGAAGAATGTTTTATGAGTGAATAGGAAATCAATTGCCGGCCTGATAGTTTTGCCAGTAAGTTTTACCCTTTCACCCTTCACCTTTTTTTACTGTTACCAGATGAGAAAGACTTACCACCTGCTATTGGCCCTCGGGGCTATGGCTGCCTCCCTGTCTTCGTGCAGCCGCTCCAACTATGCTTTTAACAGCAGTACGCCCGCTTATTTAGGCTCAGAACCTGTGCGCTCTATTGTAGCAGAGGCTCCGTCGGCTAACAAGACTGTCGCGACAGTTGTAACCCCGAAGCTGCCACTGTTGTTACGGAAACTGTGCCTATGCACCGGGCTGTTCGTCCTTTAGCGCATCATGCTACAGCGCCAGTAACCGCGAAGGCTATCGTAAAAGCTGCAACTACTGAAAAGGCTGAATTAACTAAATTTGACCGTAAGGCTTTCAAAAAAGAGGTAAAGCACCAATTGGCAGCAGCTCCTAAGTCAACAACAGTTGAAGGCAAAAGCCAGATTGTAGCGGCTGTCCTCTGCTTCTTTTTGGGTGGTTTGGGCATTCATGACTTCTACCTCGGCCGCGTAGGAAAAGGGATTTTGCAAATTATTCTCTCAATCCTGTTGGTCGGCTTTATCCTAGTTATCATTGACTTTATCCGTATCCTTCTTGGCACTGAGAAGCCAAAGGATGGTGATTATGCAAAGAAACTATAGGGGCGTAGCTATGAGCAGGCAATAATACCAGCTCCATACTAAAGAGGCGGCTATTCTATCAAAGAATAGCCGCCTCTTTAGTATGGAGCTGGTATTGCTATTTAACTGTTGAGCTTGGCGCTGAGTTTGTAGCTGGCATGTTAACAGCATTAACCATGCGGGTAGGGTGTGGCTTGTAAATGGCCCCAGTTGCAAAGTCAATACCCACACCAAGTAAGCCAACCAGCAGGACGTCAGCAACTAATGCACCTACCCGGATTTCGCGCTGTGGCTGTCCAGGTAGGGGTCTGGTCCGCTGGTAGTCGGTAATACCTCCACCAAGAATAGTGGCACAGCTAGAGAGTGAGCTAGCAATTAACCCGAAGGCTATAATTTGTCGAAGTCTAAACATACAGGCAGAAAAAAGAGGTAAAAACCAATCGCTAGTTGCTATGCAATAGTTTTTGGCAAGGAAAGAGATGGCTACAGTACGCTTACTATGTGCGCAAAATAAGCGTTTATATGGGGAATCTATACTTATTTCCTATGGCAATGCAATAATATCTAGCGAGTCGTTTATGTAAACAATATTACTTCTATAGACGGCTCGCAAGCTATTACTATCAGTCTAGTAATCCAAATGAATAACTTTTGTTTTGGATACACGGTCGTGCCAAGCAAGCTTATTCGAACTGAACAGTAGGCTAAGTGGCTCTAAAGGAAGGAATCGGCATGCAGTACGCAGCAAAAGCTGGCCAGTATGAGGCGCCGCGTCATTATTTGTTACCAGCTGGGTGCCAGTTAAAAGCTTGCCTATAGTACGCTTGAAAAATATTTCCATCCCCGCGTAGTAGGCGAACATAATTGCCAGCACTACAAAGCGATAGCCTTCAGGCTTGAGTAAGCCGGTTGGCAGAAGCCGCAACAGGCCCAGAAATAAAAATAGAATACAGCCGATATCTACTACCCAAGTAAGTAGGCGACGTATTTTCGAGGCTTCCATAAAACTAGCCGCAGGAATATAGGCGGCTAGCAAAGCTACGCATTTAATTCAAGCAATTTATGCGGCCAACGGGTCGACCTCTGGGGTTGAGGCAGCTATCACCCGCAGCTGTACCATCTCGACTACGCGGCCGGTGCGGCTCAGCACCCGGAACTCGTAGGGCTCGAATACGGCCACGTCGCCGACCTCCGGGATGTTGCCGTAAAGCACATTCAGCAGGCCACCCACGGTTTCGTAGTCGTCGCCTTCGGGCAGCGGGAAGGGCAGGTATTCGTTGGCGTCGGAGATGGCGGTGGAGGTATTCACCCGGTATTCGCTTTCCGACATTTTCTCCACTACCGGCACCTCGTTATCGTACTCGTCCTGGATTTCTCCCACCAGCTCTTCCATAATATCCTCGATGGTAACGATGCCTGATACGCCGCCAAACTCGTCGCTCACCACGGCCATCACAATGTGCTTGCGCTGAAACTGGCGCAGCAGTCTATTGATTTTCTTAGTTTCAGGCACGAAGTAAGCCGGGCGCATAATCCGGGCCAGCTCCAGCGGCTCGCCGTTGCGGATGATGGGTAGCAGGTCTTTTACATATAGTATTCCTACTATATTATCAATATTGCCCTCGAATACGGGCAGGCGTGAGTAGCCTTCGCTAAAGACGGTTTCGAGGATTTTCTCTTCGGGGGCGTTCACGTTGAGGGCAGCGAGCTTGGTGCGGGGCACCATAATCTGCTTCACCATGCGGTCGTTGAACTGAAACACGTTCTCAATCAGCTCGTGCTCCGAATCCTGGATTTCCCCGCTTTCCTTGCTTTGGTCGATAAGCAGGCGCAGCTCGTCGGAGGTGTGGGCCTCGGTACCGTGCACATTGCTGATGCCCACCGCACCGAGCAGCAGGTTGGCCGCTTTCGACAAAAACCAGGTTAAAGGCAGGGTGGCCAGGTAAAATGCGCGCAGCGGCAGCACCAGCGCCAGGCTAATGGCTTCGGGCCGCTGAATAGCCAGTGCTTTCGGAAACAGCTCGCCGAAGAGCACGTGCAAAAACGTCAGGATGATAACGCCCAGCGTAACGGCAATGCTGTGGGCCGTTATGGGGCTGATAGCCAGGCCAAGGCGCGGCAGAAAATCGAGTACGATACCCGAAAACAGCTCTTCGCCCACGGCGCCCAGCAGCAGCGAAGCCAGTGTAACCCCCAGCTGCGTTGCCGAAAGGTAGTCGTAGAGCCGGCGCAGCACGCTCACGGCCTGGCCCGCCAGGCGACTCCCTTCCTTGGCTTTAATTTCCAGCTGCGAAAGACGCACCCGGATAAGGGAGAACTCTGCCGCAACAAAGAACGCGTTTATTAAAATCAGGAAAAGTGTAAAAAGTATTTTTATGCCCATGAGCCTGGCTTACCACCGATACGAACCGCCGGGGTAGCCTCAGTTGCACAAAAGTACGCACGCTGGCAGGGCGGGTTTGCTGCGGATACTATAATTCAAGGATTTGGCTGGGGTATACTGGCAAAGAGCCGCTTTCCAGGCTCGGAAAGCGGCTCTTTATAGCCCAGGGCTATGCTGTAGCGGAAGGACTTGAACCTCCACGAAGTAGTTAGGCAGCTACTCCGAAAAGCAGCGGCTTTTTCCCATGCTCTTCACCCCGAGAGAGGAGGGCGTGTCTGCCAGTTTCACCACACTACAAGGTTGGCATCGCCACGCCGGTTGCGTTTTGATGGGTCAAAGATAAGGCGCAGATTTTGGTTTTTGCAAATTTCATTTAAAAAATGCCCAAAAATTATTTAATCTTCAATATAGAAGCCGAATTTGTGATAAATTGTTGTAATTTTGGCTTTCCATTAGCAATCCCAAATGCCCCGTACTTACGAACTAGATGACATTGACCGCCGCATTCTGAGCCTACTGGTGCAGGATGCCAAGCTGCCGTATTCCGAAATTGCCCGGCAGCTCCACGTTTCGGGAGGCACCATTCATAGCCGGATGACGCGCCTCGAGGAACTGGGTATAGTGCGCGGGGCCACCCTCGACCTCGACCTGCAAAAGGTAGGCTTCGGCATTCAGGCTTTTTTAGGCATCTTTTTGCTTAAAAGCTCTTATTGCGATACGGTTATTGCGCAGCTACGCACTATTCCGGAGGTTATCAGCGTGCACTTTACTACGGGTAGCTACAACCTGTTTGCCCGGCTGGCCTGCCGCGATACCCAGCACCTGCGCAATGTGCTGCACGACCTGGTGCAGCAGATAGAAGGCGTAGAGCGCACCGAAACCCTGATTTCGCTGGAAGAAGTATTCAGCCGCGCCGTGCAGCTGGAAGACGCTACTGCTCCGGTAGCTGAGTAGCATCGGGTAGCTATTAAGCAGAAGGGCGGCAACCTGACCGGTTTGCCGCCCTTAGTAGTGGTAAGTGGGTGAGTTGGGCTACACTGTCGGCGTTTCTGGCGCAGCTGCTTCGGGTTTACCAGTCTGGCTGGCTGGCCCGGCTTTTTGATTTTGTACCAGCAGGCCCACCAGCGCTTCGACCAGGCCGCCGCTGCCGGCGCCCGAGCTGCCATTGGCTTGCACATCGGGCGTGATTTTCACCTGGCGGTCGCCGATTATCTGCATTAGCTGCAGGGCAGTAAACTCGCGGGTGCCAAGGCTGGCCACGCCTACCTGGTACGCCTCCGCCTTGGCCTGGCCGATGGCCCGGATGGCTTCGGCTTCGCCCACGCCGCGCAGGCGGGTGGCTTCGGAATCGGCAATGGCGCGCAGGCGGGTGCTTTCGGCTTCGCCGCCGGCGCGCAGTTTAGCAGCTTCAGCCTCGCCGCGTACTTTTTTTACCTGTGAGTTAGCATTTAGCTCGGCAATATTTACGCCCTGCTCACTCTTTACCAGCTCACTTTGAATGTCGGCGATGCTGGTTTCGCGCACCAGCGCCTGGCGCTGGGTTTGGGCGGCCTGCTGCACCTCGTAGGTTTTGCGCTGCTCCTCGGCCAGCTTGCGGTCGGTTTGGGTGGTCATTAGCTGGGCCGGCGGCACGATGTCGCCAATGAGCGTGTCCACGGCCTGCACATTGTAAGTAGCCAGCGCATTACGAATAAAGGTAGCGGCATCACGCTGCCGCTCGGCGCGGTTGGTGAGGTAGTCGAGCACCGTGTATTCCTGCGAGCTGTTGCGGAAATAATTGCCTACAATTGGCTCCAGTACATGGTCTACCAGGTTTTGCATAGAGCCCACCCGCGAAATAACCCGCGGCGCATCCAGGGCCGCTACGTGAATAATCTGGGCCACATCAAGGTTAAAGGAGAAACCGTCGCGCGAGCGCACAGTAATGCTGCTCAGGGAATTGTCGTAGCCGTGGGCTTCGGTACGCACGGCCCAGTTGAGCACGATGTTAGTAGTGGGCACCAGCTCGACGCGCATAATCCGCGTGTTAAGGGGCTGGCGGCCAGGGTACAGCGGCGTTACCCAAATGCCTTTGTGGCCTACTTCCACAAGGTTGCCGTGGGTGAAATCGGCCCCGCTTACATCCTGAGCCGGGCGCCCCACAAACGAGATGACCACGCCCACATGGCCAATCGGAATCTCGGTCATGGGCACCTGCTCGACGCGGCAAAACCACGGGTTCAGGTTCCAGGCGCCGCTCAGCAGCACCTGCTCCTGCAGGCCGCGCCGGCCGCCTGCACTCAAAAAGCGCTGGGCATCCTGAAAGTTGTCGTGCTCCGGAATAACCGGGCCGGCTATTTCGCCGGGCTCAATCGGAATGCCGTCGAGCGTGGTAACAATACCCACCGCGTCGGGGGCTACTCTGTACACGGCCAGCTCGTTGGGGTTCATGCCCATCGAATCGGCATTGCGCCGGGTGATGATGGTAAACAGGGCCGTATTAATACGGTAAGTGCCCGCCGTTAATATTCCGAGCTGCCGGCCCTTCTCGCCGCCGCTGGTCAGAAACGCGCGGGCATCCTGGTAGTCGTCGCAGGCAACTACGCGGCCCAGCATGTGGCTGGGCGGAATGGGGCTGCCGCCATTCGCAACTACCAGTCCGATTTCGCCCTGCGGCACCACGGTTACGGGCTCTTTGGTAACGGCAAACTGCCAGGGCCACAGAAAAAAGTGCCAGCCCGGCGCTAGGGTATCCGCTTGGAGGCCCGCCTCGCCTTCCAGGGCAATCAGGCGGCCGGCAGCCAGGCTGGAGTTGGCAAACTTCTTGGCCACGATGCCTACTTCTAGCTCGCCGATAACGACAATTCCCAGCAGCGACCGGGCTACCAGCAGCAGGATCAGTAGCCCGCCCAGAATAGCAAGCAGGGTATAAAAGAAGGGAACAGTAAGGGCTGCAAGCATAAAATTGATTTAAAGAGGAATAGCAACGCCGAAAGATAACAGCTCCGACCCGTTGGGCTTACCTGAGCCGCGCCCATAAAAAAACCTTCCGGCCTAGCCGGAAGGTTTTTAGCGTATGCTATTGCGCTAGCTTACATCTTGGTTTTGGTCGTGGTCGTCGTTTTGTTGGCCTTGTAGCGCATATCGGGCGTTCCGTCCTTCTTCATCGGGCCGGCCGCGTGCATCGTCGAGGTGGAGGTAGTTTTGTTGGCCTTGTAGCGCATGTCGGGCGTGCCATCGGCCTTCATTTTGGTCGTGGTGGTCGAAGACGAAGCGGCCGGGGCCATCATGCCCGTTTTGGTAGTCGTAGTAGTCTTGTGCGTGGCAGGGGCCGGCATCGTTTTAGACGATGTCATTTTGGTCGAGCTGCTGCTCATGGTGCTGGCAGCCGGGGCCGTTTGGGCCTGTGCCGAAAGGCCGCCCAGCACGAGTAGCGCAGAGAGGAAACCGAGAATGCGTTTCATGGTAAAGAAGTAAAAAAAGGTGGGAAGGGGAAAGCGCCGCCGTAAACGACTGCAATTGGCCAGTAATATAAGTAGTTTCAAGTAAATCAAAAAAGAATCTGATTTAGCAGCAATAAAACTGGTGCACGTTTTGCCTGTTCAAAAGTCATTCCAGCTTTGGAAGTCATTTTTTCCTTTTCCACCATGAAAAATTTATTTTGCTCAGTAGCTGCCTTTTGTGGGCTACTTGCAGTCTCAGCCCCATTAGCGCAGGCTCAAGACCGTACTCCGGCCATAAATGCCCGGCAGGCACAGGAGCGTAATCGCATCAGGCAGGGAGTGCGCTCGGGTGAGCTGACCCGGCCCGAAGCTGCCCGCCTGCGCGGCCGTGAAGCCAGAATAGGCGCCGATAAGCGCGCTGCCCGCGCCGATGGTGTCGTGACGCGTGGTGAGCGCCAGGAAATTCGCCACGACGAGCAGCGCACCAGCCGCGCTATCTACAACCAGAAGCACGACCGGCAGGTACGCCGCTACTAGCGGCTAGCCTCTTTTACTGCTAAAGCTAAAAGCCCAAAAAGCCCCGCATTGCTATAATGCGGGGCTTTCTAGGGTTACTTAAGCTGAGT
Organism: Hymenobacter sp. BRD67; assembly: GCF_013256425.1. Classification (GTDB taxonomy): domain Bacteria; phylum Bacteroidota; class Bacteroidia; order Cytophagales; family Hymenobacteraceae; genus Hymenobacter. The sequence goes on along the minus strand of NZ_CP053904.1, from coordinate 3,036,180 downwards.
AGCACCAGGTACTAGGCGGTTACCTGGGCTTCGAGCTTCTGAGCGAGTACGTGCTTGGGCACGGCACCCACTTGCTTATCTACAATCTGACCGTTCTTGAATACCAGCAGCGTCGGAATGCTGCGGATTCCGAACTTCATGGAAGTCTGGGGGTTAGCGTCTACATCTACCTTGCCAACGATGACCTTGCCTTCGTATTCTCCGGCCAGCTCTTCTACTACCGGGCCTACCATGCGGCAGGGGCCGCACCATTCGGCCCAGAAGTCCACAAGTACCGGTTTGTCCGAGTTGATAATCTCCTCGAAGTTGGCGTCGGTTATTTCAATTGCTTTATGCGCCATGACGCTAAGGAATAGGTTAGTGAAATTACGTCCGGCGTGTACAGCCAACGCGGCTGCAAGGTAGCGGAGTTGAGGTAAAACAAACGAGGTAGGGGAAAGTTCAGCCGGTAGCGCGGCCGCCTGAAGAATGGCAAGCGCACGCAATGTCCTTGAGCGGACTGAAGCTAATGCTTGCTAGGCCGGTGCAGAACTGCCTGTTCAATACTGGGGCGATGAATGCGTTTAGCTAGCCCTGATTCAAGGAGTTACTATGAGACGCGCCGTGCTAAGGCGCTGGTTGTCGGCATCGAGCACCAGAAAATACGTGCCAGCAGCCAACTGAGACAAGCCAGACAGCGGCAGCTGAGTAAGGCCGCTGGGGAAGGGGGTAGGCGGCAGAGGTGCGGCTACCAGCCGGCCTACCGCGTCGAATAGTCGGAGCCGCACGCAGCGAGCGGTGGGTAGCGCCAGTTGGACGGTGAGGGGCCGGTCGTGGGGTTAGGGTAAGCTAGCACGGCCGAGGCCAGTACGGCAATAGTGGCCGCAGCTTCAGCTACGACCGCCCGGTCGGACCGCATCGCCTCCCGGTAGGCTGGGCTGGCACACAAAGTCGTAATGGCTGCCGCTGGCTGGGGCGGCAGCAGCCGCGTGCAGGCTGTCGGCAGAGAGGGAGCAGCCGGTAACGGGTCGTTGGTGTCCTCGACAGTGGTGGGGTAGCTGGCTACGAGCAGCACGGGCTGGGCATCGGGCGCATCGGGCCGCCGTAGCTGCACCCACACTTTCACACTCACCGGCCCCGCGGGCAGGAAGCCATCGCAGTCGGTCGGCCCATCAAGGGTAAATACTTGGTCGGGCAGGCAGCCAGCCGAGACATACGCGGTGCGCACCAGGTGTTGTACCGGGCCGGCCGGGTCGTCGCTAAGGGGTAATGGTGCTTCGTAGGTAGCAAAATCGCCGGGCGGTAGCGTAGCGGGGTAGCTACTGCCCGCCACTACCAGCGCCGCTCGAAAATCGGTGACTACCAGGCCCGCCGCCGGGTTCAATGCATAAGCCAAGTCGGCGGGCAGGCGAAAGCGGTAGCGCAGGCGCGAATGCCCGTCTGCGTCGCGCACAGTCGTTACCTGGCGCTGCACCGTAGGGCGGCGCAGCAGGCTAAGTACGCCTAGCACCTCGTTGTAATAGGGGTAGCGGCTTACTGCGGGTGCCGTAACCGCGCCAGGCGTAGCTAGCCGGATGATGCCCAGCGTGTCGGTAGGCTGCGAAAACCCCTTTACCCGGCTACCTGTTTGGGCGTACGCATTAGGTTGTTGCGCAGGGACAACCCCTGTCCCCGGCAGGTTGGTCGACAGGCCCCCAACGGTCAGATAATCCAAGCCGTTGAGGAAGCGCTCGGTACGAGGGTCTTGCAAAAAAGCCGGGCTCAAAAAGTTTCGGCTACCAGTGCGCTGGTCTGCGCTACTGGCCCTGAGCCAAAACCAAGCTGCCGAATCGAGGCTCATGGCCAGGGCTGGGTCGTGAGTAGTGGCTTGCAGCCAGTTCAGGCGCTGGCGCTGCTGGCTGGCCGCCGCCACGTCGTAATAGCCAGTAGTGAGCAGCGAGCCGGGCGTCTGGCCCTGGTAGCCCAGCATAGGGAAGCCCCGCATCGAGCCGCTATCCTGCACGTTTTCGGCGCCGTAGGGCGAAAGCAGCAGCCCGGCTATCGGCCCGGTGGCCGTCACCCTGGGCAGGTTGAGCATCGTTGGGTTCATGGCCATCACATCTATTTCCAGCTCCGAGCGAAACAGGCAGGTGCAGGGGTCATACTCGAGCGGAAAATCGGCCACGAACCACTTACCCGCCTGGTTCAGGTGGCGGCCCACGCCCGTAAGCACAGCCCCCAGGCCAGCAGGCGCGTCGAGCAGTGCCGTGGCCGGGGCTGCCACCCGGTTCAGCAAGCCAGATTTGGTAGTCAGCCCCTGGCCGGCGGCAAAACGCAGCGTCAGGTAGTGGTAGGTGTAGGCCTGCTGCGGCTCGGCCACCGTGGCGAACACGCGCAGCAGGCCCGTAAAGCGATGGTAAAGTACCACGTAGGGTAGGGGTGCTCCGGCCGGCCGGGGCTGACCCTGCTCGGTATAGCCTAGGTTGTAAGCCAGCAGTTCCCAGCCATTGGCCGGCAGGTCGGCCGAGCCTGATAGGAACACGGTTTCGAGGTTATCAGGCTGCTGGTAAGGCGTGTACTCAAAGTAGGCGCGTCCCTGACCCGTGCGCGGACTCACACTATAGAGCTGATAAACCCGATTGTCATACGGCGGGGGCGTTGCCGGATTCCACCAATTAAAAAATGTATTGCGGCGGTCGGGCCGTACGGAATTAATCGGCTGGGTCGGGTCGGTGCTGATGCCCGTAGCCGGGCAGGGTCCCGCCGGTTGGGCCAACCCGCCCAGCCAGCCCATAGTCAGCCAAAATGCTAAAAAACAGCGGGTAAGAGCACCGTGTCGCATTAAAATTCGGAATATAGGCGATGCACAAAGCTACTATCCTCGCAAATAGTTGCGATGGCTTATATCAGCGAGCACACATCCAGCTCAAACTCGCGCATTTTCTCGATAAAGGTCTTTGGCTCAATCTGAAAGCGCCGCGAAAACATATCCACCGCCAGGCGCTCGTGGGGCTCTACAAACTGGATTTCCAGACGCTTCGAGCCTTTGGCGTGCTCAATGGCTTCCTGCAAGCGGTCAATCATGGGGCCGGTTACGGTGCGCAGGTCGAGCTTCACGCGCACGCCTTTGCTAAGCTTATCGGCTACCTGGGCCAGCGGCTCCATGGTTTTTATTTTCAATTCCCACTGGTCCTGGGTGCCGTAGCGCAGCTCCATCTTGCCGCGCACAAACATGGGTGGCACTTGGTCGTTGTGATAATTCTTAGGGTTGATAAGTGGGCCGTATTTGCTGTAATCATCGCGAAACAGCGCCAGATTGAGGCTCGAATCGTAGTCTTCGATGTTGAACGAGGCCATGGGTTGGCCACTCTTGGTAGTGCGAAATACTACCCCCGACACCAAGCCGGCAATGTTCACGTCTTTGCCCTTCTGTGCATCCAGTTTATCGAGCGGGCAAGTGCAGTAAGCGTCGATTTCCATGCGGTACGTGTCGAGCGGGTGGCCCGAGAGGTAAAAACCTACCACTTCCTTTTCGCGGCGCAGCTTTTCGGGGGCGCTCCACTCTTCCAGCTCCGCTACCTTGGGCAGGGGCGCGGCCACGGCTCCGAATGCACTGGCGCCAAACAAGCTGTGCTGCGCCGATTCTTTAGCCGCCTGGTGCTGCTGGCCCAGCTTCATGGCTTTTTCGATGAGGTTCTGGTCACCGGCCGGGGCATCCAGAAACTGCCGTCGGTTGTATTTCTCGAAGCTGTCGAAGGCGCCAGCCTGGGCCAGGCTTTCCCAGGTTTTTTTGTTCACAGCGCGTAGGTTTACGCGCTTGGCAAAGTCGAAAACGTCGCTGAACGGCCCGCTTTTCTGCCGCTCTTCTACCAGCTCGAGTACGGCGGCTTCGCCCGCGCCCTTCACGGCGGCCAGGCCAAAGCGAATCTGGTTTTCGCGGGGCACGTTAAATTTTTGCTCCGACTCGTTTACGTCGGGCCCCAGTACGGCCACACCCTGCTTGCGGGCTTCCTCGATAAAGAAGGTTACCTTCTTAATGTCGCCCATGTTGTTGGTGAGCACGGCGGCCATGTACTCGGCCGGGTAGTTAGCCTTCAGATAGCCAGTTTGATACGCCACCACCGAGTAGGCGGCCGAGTGCGAGCGGTTGAAGCCGTACTCGGCAAATTTTTCCATCACGTCGAACACCTCGGAGGCTTTCTTGGCCGGTATCTTGTGCAGCTTACCGGCGCCCTCCACAAATTTCTCGCGCTCCAGGGCCATCTTTTTCATGTCCTTCTTACCCATGGCGCGGCGCAGCAGGTCGGCCCCGCCGAGCGAGTAGCCAGCCAGAATCTGGGCCGTTTGCATAATCTGCTCCTGGTACACCATAATTCCCTGGCTATATTCCAGAATTGGCTTTAATAGCTCGTGCGGATATACTACTTCTTCGCGGCCGTGCTTGCGGTTGATGAAGTCAGGAATGAACTGCATCGGGCCGGGCCGGTACAGGGCATTCATGGCAATCAGGTCCTCAATGTTGGTGGGCTTCAAGTCCTTGAGGTACATGCGCATTCCTTCCGACTCAAACTGGAACGTGCCAATCGTATCGCCGCGCTGGTAGAGGGCGTAGGTCTTGGGGTCGTCGAGCGGAATATCGTCGATATTGATTTTAACGCCGTGGTTGCGCTCAATCAGGTTCAGCGCGTCCACAATGATGGTCAGGGTTTTAAGGCCCAGAAAGTCCATCTTGAGCATGCCGGCGCTCTCAATCACCTTGCCATCGAACTGCGTAATAAGCAGGTCCGAGTCTTTGGAGGTCGAAACAGGGATGTACTTGGTAATGTCGTCGGGGGCAATGATGACGCCTGCCGCGTGAATACCGGTATTGCGTACCGAGCCTTCGAGGCGCTCGGCCAGGGCCAGAATCTGGCCTTTCAGGTCGCCCTGGTCATTGCGAATGGCTTGCAGCTCAGGTACATCACGGAAGGCGCCGGCCAGGGTGGTACCGGGCTTTTCGGGCACGAGCTTGGCAATCTCGTTGGCGGCGGGCAGCGGCAGCTCCATGGCGCGGGCCACGTCCTTGATGCTGGATTTGGCGGCCATCGTGCCGAAGGTGATAATCTGGGCTACCTGCGTTTTGCCGTACTTGCCCACCACATAGTCAATGACTTTCTGCCGATTGACGTCGTCAAAGTCGATGTCGATATCGGGCATCGACACGCGCTCGGGGTTCAGGAAGCGCTCAAAAAGCAGTGAATATTTGATTGGGTCTATATTGGTGATGCCCACGCAATACGCCACCGCCGAGCCGGCTGCCGAGCCCCGGCCGGGGCCTACGGCCACGCCCATGCTGCGGCCCTTATTAATAAAATCCTGCGTAATAAGAAAATAGCCCGCAAAACCCATCGTCTGGATAATGCGCAGCTCGTAGTTGAGCCGCTCCTCAACCTCGGGCGTGCGCTCGGAGTAGCGGGGCCGCTCGCCTTCAAAGGCGCCTTTAAAGGTGAGGTCGCGCAGGAACTCGTCGGCGTTGGCAAAGCCGGCCGGCAGCGGGAAGTTGGGGAGCAGGATATCGCGGGCCAGCTTGGGCGGCGTCACTTTATCCACAATCTCGTTGGTGTTATCCACACTCTCAGGCACATCACTGAACAATTCGTTCATCTGGGCCTGCGTCTTGAAGTAAAACTGGTCGTTGGCAAAGCCGAAGCGGCGTTTACGCTGCTTTGGCGGCTTTTGCAGCTCTTCATCGATGCGGGCGAGCATGCGCCGGGCATTTTCGTCGTAGCCGTGCTGGCTCTTCAGGTTGTCGAGCAGGTCGTAGTGCACCCGCTGGTCGGCGGTGAGGATGGTGTAGTAGTTCGTTTCGAAGTCGCCGACCGGGATACTGCGCTCCTCGGCCGTGTTCACGCACAGCAGCAGGTCGTGGGCGGCGTAGTCGGTCTGGTCAACGTAGTGCGAGTCGTTAGTACAGATAACCTTGACGTTGTACTTTTTGGCAAAGCGTAGCAGCACCTGGTTTACATCTTCCTGGCTTTTGCCGGTGCCATCGAAGTTCTGCAGACCATGCCGCTGAATCTCGATGTAGAAGTCTTCGCCAAAAACATTGAGCCACCATTTCAGCAATTCCTCGGCCTTGTCTTCGCCCTCAAACAGAATAGCCTGCGGAATCTCGGCCCCGATGCAGCAGCTGGTCGCAATCAGCCCTTCGTGGTGCAGGAGCAGCAGCTCTTTATCAATGCGCGGAAACTTCGAGTACACCCCTTCAATAAAGCTCATCGAGCTGAGCTTGGCCAGGTTGTGGTAGCCGGCCTGGTCTTTAGCCAGCAGCAGCTGGTGGTAGCGGTTGTCTTTCTCGCCTTTCTCGCGCAAAAACGTCTTTTTGTGGCGGTCGGCCACCATATAAAACTCGGAGCCCACTATTGGCTTGACGTTGTACTTATTGGCCTCTGCCACGAAGTTGAACGCGCCAAACATATTGCCGTGGTCGGTGAGCGCTACGGCGGGCATGCCATCAGCCTGCGCTTTCTTCATCAGCGCCCCGATGCTGGCCTGGCCATCGAGCAATGAATACTGAGTATGCGAATGCAGGTGCGAGAAAGTAGGCATGGGGCAGGCGAATGGATAAGCAGTAGCCGATAGCGGCGAAAAAGCAGCAGCCAGGTGTTCGTTGCCTAAAGTTACGCCGGCCGCAGGGCCGGGGCAAGCAGCGGCAGGGTAGGGGCCTGAGAGTCAGAGGCGCAAAAATGAAGCGGTGGTCGCCTTGCGCCAATCAGGCAACAAGTGAAAGAGCCAGGGCCGGAAATAGGGTGCAGGCCGGCAGGCCCAAACCGGTAGCAGCCTGCCGTGCCAGCCAGGTGCCGCCGGCCCGAAAAGCTGCCCAAGGACCTGAAATATGGCCTGATTAAGCCGACTGAACTATATTGTTAATGACATGGCACTTGCTAAAGTGCAAAATGACACGCGTGCTATACGCTTACTGCACATCCTGAAAAAATCTCTCCAGCTATTCTAAAGTAAGCTGGAAGCAGGTTTAGAGGGTGAGTTTTTCATCTGGCTACTGCCAGACTATACGCTATGCTGGCAATAAAATACAACACTGCTACACAAGGCGCCGGCTTGGTCTGCTGTCGGGGCAGGCGTGGCATGGGTCGGGAAGTCAATCATTTTTCAGCTGCATGTATCCTTCGGTTTCTTTTTCTCCCATCCATTTCTAACCGGTCGTTCTTGATGAAAACAATCACTTACTCGCTCAACTTGCTGCGGTCTGCCGGCAGGCTCATGCTCTTGCTGGGCGGGCTGCTTTGCGGCGGCCAACTGTCGGCTTCGGCTCAAACGCTGGTTTGGGAAGAAAACTTCGATGGCCCGACCATTAATCCCGACAACTGGACCTTTGACTTTGGCGATGGCTGCGAGCGGGGCAACTGCGGCTGGGGAAATCAAGAGCTGGAATACTATACCAGCCGCCCCGAAAACGCGCGTATCGAAAATGGCAACCTGCGCATCGAAGCCCGGCGCGAAGATTTTCAGGGTAAGCCTTTTACCTCGGCAAGGTTGAAGACCTACGGCCGGGTACACTTCAAATACGGTACACTGGAAGCGCGTATCAAAGTGCCCAACCTGCAAAATGGCCTCTGGCCGGCGTTTTGGATGCTGGGCACCACCGGCACCTGGCCGGCCAGCGGCGAAATTGATATGATGGAAATGGGTGCGAAGACCTCTTATCCCGACAATGTGAATAACTGGGCCGGGGCCGCCGTACACTGGGACTACAAAGGCTCACAGGCCGACTACGAGCAGGTATATAAGAGTGCGGCCGCGCTCACCGACGATTACCACGTGTACAAGCTGCAGTGGGATGCCAACCTCATTAAGGTGTTTATCGACAACGTACAGTTTTTCAGCGTCGGTATCTCGAATGTGGCCGTGAGCGACATGGAAGAGTTTCACAAGCCGCAGTACGTGCTGCTCAACCTGGCCGTGGGCGGCAACTACACCGGTAAGATGAATCCTGGTGATATCACGGCTACCCTGCCGGCAGCCATGCTGGTCGATTACCTGCGTCTGTACCAGAATCCGGGCGATGAGCTATATCTGGGTAAGGACCATGCTTTTGCTGGCGACTACGGGGTATATTCGGAGCGGCCCGCCATTGTCGATAAGCTCGTTTACGACGGGCAGGACGCCAACCTGTACTACTGGAACAACCTGACCAATATTACGACGCCCGTACCGGTGCCCTTCGAGGGCAGCAGGTGCTGGCCGTGCACGCCAACAGCGGCAGCTGGTTTGGCCTGGGAGTGGATAATGTGGCCAAGAATATGGGAAACTTTGCCAATGGCGCGCTAAAGTTTCAGTTTAAAACCACTTACGCTGGCCAGTTTAAGGTAGGGGTGAAAAGTGGGCACGGCGAAACCTGGATTAATTTTCCGGCGGGTGGCGCGTCGCAATACGGGATGGTGCGCGATGGCAGCTGGCACGAAGTAGCGATTCCGCTGAGCGCCTTCGACCAGCCCAATCTGGGCATGCACATCGACCTGGTGTCGATGACCAGCCTGTTTATGTTTGCGGGCGACCCGGCAATCAGCGACGGCGATTTTTACATCGACGACATCCGCTTCACGGGTGGCGTGGCGGCTAACCCACCGCCCACAGTGACCCTCACTGCCCCGGCCAACAATGCGATTGTGACGCTACCGGCCAGCCTAACCCTGACCGCCACGGCCGCTGACGCCAACGGCACGGTGACGAAAGTAGACTTTTACCAGGGGGCAACGCTGCTCGGCACCAGCACAACCAGCCCCTATAGCTATACCTGGGCCGGGGCACCGGCCGGCGTGTATGTGCTCACGGCCAAGGCGACTGACGACGGCGGCGCCACCACAACTTCCAGCCCCGTGACAGTATTTGTGGCGGCCGCCGGTAACACGGCCCCCACGGTGAGCCTGACCTCTCCCAGCGACGGAGCCCGCTTTCTCACGCCGGCCAGTATTACTCTCAGCGCCAGCGCTACCGATGCCGGGGGCGGTATCTATAAGGTTGATTTTTACCAGGGTACTACCCTGCTGGCTACCAGTTATACCAGTCCCTACAGCTACACTTGGGCCGGGGCGCCGGCCGGTAGCTACGCGCTTAGCGCCAAGGCTACTGATACGGGCGGACTCGTGACTACGTCGGCCGTGGTTAACATCACCGTGGCCGACCCCATTGTGCCAACTGTCAGCATTACGGCTCCGGCTGCGGGTACCAGTCTACTGGCGCCTGCCACGCTCACCATTGCCGCCACGGCTACTGATACCAACAGCCCGATTGCCAAAGTAGAATTTTACCAGGGCACTACCAAGCTGGGAGAAGACCTTACCGCCCCGTATACCTATGACTGGGCCAATGTTGGCCCCGGCTCGTACTCGCTCACGGCCAAGGCCACCGCCAACGACGGCTATGCTACCACCTCGACCGCGATTGCGTTGGAAGTGAAAGCAATACCCTGCGCCAGTACTGCCTCAAACGGGGAGTACCGCTACGAGGTCTACACCAGCGGTACGGATGTATCGTTTACTTTTCACCCGCTTGGCGCTACGGCTGGCGGCAGCCTGGCCATTATCTTTATTCGTGAAGGGAGCACCGGGGCCTACCCTGGCTATACGATGGTGAAGAACGCGGCCGGCGACTTTACCTTCACCAAAACCATCGCTGCTGGAACAGTAGCGAGCTTCTATTTTACCTACCAGGTAGGCGCTGGTGGTGCAGAGCACAATACCGCCGATGCTCCGCACAGCTACACCGTGGGTACCGTTTGCACCGGCAGCAGCACTACTAATATTCCGCCTACCGTTAGCCTGACCGCGCCGCTGGCCACGGCTACGTTTACTGCCCCCGCCACTATCAGCCTGGCCGCCACCGCCGCCGATACCGATGGTACAGTAACGAAAGTGGAGTTTTACCAAGGCTCAACCAAGCTCGGCGAAGCTACCACCGCGCCGTATGCTTACAGCTGGACCAATGTAATGGCTGGTTCCTATGTGCTCACGGCTACCGCTACCGACAACAACGGGCCAGTACTACCTCGGCCCCCGTAACGGTGCTGGTCCGCAGCGCCGATGGCTACTGTGCTACCACGGCCGATTATAGCTTCGTGGCTATAACGACCGGGGCTAACGTCACGTTTACTTTTCACCCGCTCGGGGCCACCGTAGGGGCAGCTTGGCTATTGTTTACATCCAGGAGGGTGCGACGGGGGCTTATCCCGGCTACACGATGGTGAAGAACGCAGCCGGTGATTTCACCTTTACCAGGGCCATTGCCAATGGCACAGTAACGAGTGTGTACTTTACTTACCAGGTGGGCGCTGGCGGCCCCGAAAATAACACGGCCGCCGCCCCCCATAGCTACACCGTTGGAACCAGCTGCGGCGCAGTAGTTACCAGCAGCGTAGCGGCGGCCGCTGCCGGCTCATTCAGCCTGTATCCCAATCCTACTGGTCAGCAACGCACCGTCCTGACGTTCACCTTGCCGCAGAGTGCCCATTATGATGCGGGGCTCTATGACCTGAGAGGCGCCAAGGTGGCCACCATCGGCACAGGTAATGCTATCGGAAACAAGGAGGTAACATTGGCCGTTTCGACCAGCCAGCTTGCCAGTGGCGTTTACCTGGTTAAGCTGATTACTGATGCCACAGTGGTCGATAAGCGATTAATAGTCAGTCATTAGATTCGGAAAATAGCAAAAGCAAAAAGCTCTGGTCGGATACGGTCAGGGCTTTTTACGTGCCTCAGAAATAAGCTGGAAAAGGAATCATTGTAAAATAAAAGCTACCTTTACCTCGCTTTTCTGCGTATAAAATAATATCAGTTTCCCTGCATGCAGCAGAGCCGGCGCTTAGCCGATGTAGAGTAGGTTGCCAAGGGCCGCACCGGCCCGCCGTCGGGGTCGCGTAAGACTCAGTTTTTAGCTGGCAGGCTTTGCTTCCTGTGCCCAGCGGACTGCTCAATAGCGGCCTTACCCCATTCCCTTAATGAAAGTATTAGCAGCCTCCACCGACCCGGTGAATAGCCGGCCGGAGGCGCCCACCCACCTCGATAGTTTTCTTGGCCACTACCTGCAAGACGAGCGCGACCTGCCTTTTGTCTATCTCAGCCTGAAAATATCGGCAACTATGCTGCCACTGGCCGTGCTGCTCTTCGTGCCCGCTCTGCGGGGCGCTGCGTGGTGGGCAGTATTTGGGGTGTTTTTCTTTTTGAGTAATGCCGTTTTTAAAGGCCCTTTCGGGTTGATGCTGCATTGTACCAGTCACCGCGTGCTGTTTAAGAAAAAATACAGCGTGCTGAATAAGTACATTCCGTGGGTTATCGGGCCACTGTTTGGGCAAACGCCCGAAACGTACTTCACGCACCACATGGGCATGCACCATCCGGAAAACAATCTGCCGGATGACGAAAGCTCAACCATGTTTTATCAGCGCGACTCATTGCGCGGCTTTCTGCACTATCTCACCGACTTTCTGGTGCTGGGCATTCCGCGGCTGGTAGGCTACTTTAATCGCCGCCACAGGCCGGTGCTCCGGTTTAGGCTGCTGCGTGGCGAGCTTATTTATATAATTTTTTCTATATTAATGGCCTGCGTTAATCTGCCGGCAACGCTGGCGGTATTTGTGGTGCCGCTCGTGCTTTCGCGGGTTATAATGATGCTGGGTAACTGGGCGCAGCACGCGTTTATAGCCGCCGATAGCCCCGAAAACTGCTACCGCAACAGCGTTACCTGCATTAATACTACCTATAACCATAAGTGCTGGAACGATGGCTACCACATCAGCCACCACCTGAAGCCGGCCATGCACTGGACCGAGCACCCGCAGCACTTTCGCCAAAACCTAGGCTTGTACGCCAGCAACGACGCCATCGTCTTCGACGGCATTCACTTTCTGCATATTTTCTTTTACCTCATGGGCAAGCGCTACGATTTGCTGGCCCGTCACTTTGTGCTGCTCGATGGCACTGCCCGCACGGAAACCGAAGTAATAGACCTGTTGCGAAGTCGCACGCAGCGTATCGGGCGCGAGGTGCTGGTGCCCCAGTTGCTATAGGTAAGCAAGAAAACTGAGCAGCAAGCGCGATAGAATCAGTAATTCTTGATGCTCGGCTTACTGCCCGGCCGCCGCAGCCGCCACTGATACCAGGGTCGGGGGTGCCGGTCGAGCCAGGGCTCCAGCCAGGCGAGCAGCGCCAGGGTAAGCACGGTGCCCAGTACCGAGCCGGCATACACGTCTTCCACGAAGTGCTGGGCCAGGTACACCCGCGAGTAGGCGGTGAGCACGGCCAGCAGCAGAAAGGCTACACCCCAGCTTTTTTGCCGCACCAGGTAAGTAAGGACTAAAAAAACCGAGAAAGCCGACGTGGAATGCCCCGAGGGAAAGCTTTTGAGCGTGCCCATTACCACGCCTTCCACTACGTGCAAAGGCGGGAAGCCGGGGTTTTCCTGAAAATACCGGAAAGGCCGGGGGTGGCCCGTAAAAATGAGCTGCTTGCCAATCTGGGCGGCCAGCGAAGTCACCGCAAAGCAAGCGAAACTGAGCAGCGCCCAGCGAAAGCGGATAAACAGCAGTGCCAGCGTAACGAGTACGTAAAAAAGGCCATCGCCCACGTTGGTAAAGGGCCGGAAAAACTGGTCAAAAAAGGGCGTAGAGTGGCCATTTACGAAGAAAAAGGCCGTGTGCTTAGGAGTAGTCAGCAGGATAGCTCCCACGCCCAGCAGCACCAGGCCGTAGGGAATGAGGAAAGTACGGGTTTGCCGAAGCAGGTGCAGCATAAGGAAGGACTTTTGTGGCAAGCTTTAGTCAGGCTCAAGGGTCTTGCAGCTGTTCCCACGCAGCTGCTGCGCTTACCGCCTGCAAAACTACCGCCCGGCGGCTCGGCCCACGGTTGGAGCAGGATGTAACTTGCGTGTCTAACCTGTCTTTTCGTCTCTCCCATGCGCTACGGTCCCATCGCCCCCGAGCTGTTTATCGAAAATCGCCGCCGCTTCCGCGAGCTGCTGCCCGCACAGTCGCTGGCAATATTAAATTCTAACGATATACTGCCGACTAATGCCGATGGTACGCTGGCACTCAAGCAGAACACCGACCTGTTTTATCTGTCGGGCGTCGACCAGGAAGAAAGCATTCTGGTTATTTGCCCCGATGCGGCGCTGCCCAAGCACCGCGAGATTCTATTTCTAAAGGAAACCTCCGAGCATATTCTGGTGTGGGAAGGCTATAAGCTGACCAAGGAAGAAGCCCGGCAGGTGTCGGGCGTGCCCACCATTATGTGGCTCGATGCGTTTCCGGCCGTGCTGGCCGCCCTCATGAACGAGGCCGAGTACGTGTACCTCAACTCCAACGAGCACATTCGGGCCGTAGTGGAGGTCGAAACCCGCGATGCCCGCTTTATCAAAGACTTGCAGCGCCGCTACCCGCTGCACCAGTACCGCCGCGCCTCCCGGCTGCTGCACCAGCTGCGCGCTATCAAGAGCCCCGAGGAAATCCGCCTGATGCGTCGCGCCTGCGAGATTACTGGCAATGCGTTTCAGCGCCTGCTGGGCTTTGTAAAGCCCGGCGTGTGGGAATATGAGATTGAGGCCGAGATTCTGCACGAGTTTGTGCGCTCCGGCTCGCGCGGGCCAGCCTACGGCAGCATTATCGGCAGCGGCGAAAGCGCGACCATTCTGCACTACGTAAGCAACGACCGCCAGTGCCAGGATGGCGACGTGCTGCTGCTCGACTTCGGGGCCGAATATGCTAATTACGCCGCTGACCTCTCGCGCAGTATTCCGGTCAATGGCACCTTCACGCCGCGCCAGCGCCAGGTGTACGAAGCCGTGCTGCGGGTTTTCCGGTTTGCCAGTGCCTGCCTCGTGGTTGGCAACAGCATTGAGGAGTATCACAAGCAGGTAGGGGAGGCGATGGAGCAGGAGCTCATCCACCTCGACCTGCTAAATGCCAGCGACGTTAAAAACCAGGACCCCGACGCGCCGCTCTACAAGAAGTATTTTCCGCACGGCACCAGCCATTACCTGGGCCTCGACGTGCACGATGTCGGCTACAAGTACCGCAAGTTTGAAGCAGGTATGGTCTACACCTGCGAGCCCGGCATCTACATCCGCGAAGAAAAGCTGGGTATTCGCCTGGAAAACGATATTCTCCTCACAACGCACGGCAATGAGGACTTAATGGCGCACATTCCGCTGGAAATCGCCGATATCGAGCGCCTGATGAAGCGCTAAGCTGAATTCAGCAAGCAAAAAAGAACCTCATGCTGAGCTTGCCGAAGCATGAGGTTCTTTTTTGCTTGCCGGCTACTTTCCGCATAGTTTACTTAACCGCCCGTCGAAACAGCAGCAAATGCTGCTGGGGTAGGGTTTCGCGTACTTCCACGAATTCCAGTCCGATAGCTTCCATTTCCTTGCGGGCCTGGGCCACGGTCATCTTGTGAATAGGCTTGATGGGCACCGCAGGGTCTTCGGCCCGGTACTCAACCAGCGCCAGCCGGCCGGTACCCGGCCGCAGCGCTCCCCGAATGGCCAGGCCCATCTCGCGGGGCCGGTCAAACTCGTGGTAGGCATCCACCAGGAGCACCATATCGACCTTGCCGGCCGGCAGGTGCGGGTCGGTAGTGGTGCCGAGTATCGGCTCTACATTTCGCAAGCCGTTCTTGAGCTGGCGCGCTTTTAGCTCAGCTATCATTTCGGGCTGAATATCAACGGCCAGCACCTTGCCGCGCGGCACCAGCGGGGCCAGCCGAAACGAGAAAAAGCCCGTGCCCGCGCCAATATCGGCTACTACGTCCGTGGGTTTGAGGTGCAGCTCGTGGAGCAGTGTTTCTGTACCTTCCTCCTGGCTACGGTCGTCGCGCTCCAGCCAACCGGCCCCTTCGTGGCCCATTACGTGAGCAATCTGACGGCCCTGGTAGTAGCGGGCAATGCCATTGGGGTCGCGGGGCGGGCGGTTTTCGTAGCCCGCCGAATCGGGTGGGCGGGTGGTAATAGTCGCCGCCCGTAAGCTGGCGCGGTTTGCCACATTCGATTCTAGTGGCAGCTGCGTGCAGGCAGCGGCTCCGGCTCCCAACCCCATCCACAGCACAACGGCATTCTTCATAAGCAACAAATTCAGTCCAAAAGCAGCAGCGTGCTGCCCGGTACAACAACCAAGAAAGGCCTGTCGTTCAGTAGCACGAGCGAAGCTACGCGTACTTGCCGGCGATTCATCTCAAAAAAAGTATGCGCGGCATTCAGCCAAAACCTTTTTTATAACGTACTCCCGACACAATTCTTTCATCAAATTTTGCTTTTCACCTTATGCAAAACCTGACTTCTACCCTGGGCCGCCTAGCTGTGGTCCTGACCAGCGCCCTGGCTTTGGGCTCGTGCAGCCGCGCCGAATACTCATTTCAGTCGCACGCCCCTTCTTACCTGGGCACTACTACGGCTCCGCCTAAGGCTCGCCTGGCAGTTGCCTCGTCTATCGAGACGCCTGCGGCGGCCCCCGCTGCCGAAGCCGCTACTACCGTTGCGACCCCCAATCAGGAAGATATCGCGGCAGTAAAGCCTGCTCCGGCTTCTACGCCGCCGGTAGCCTCGGTTCCGGTGGCCAAAGCAAAAGCACATGTTGCTGAAGCAGCTGCCGTAGCCACTGCCCCGGAGGCCGTAGCTACCAAAGCCGCTCCCAAACTCAACCTGGTACAGCGCCTGGCCCTGAATAAAGTGATGCGTAAGCTGGATAAGCAAACGCAGAAAATCACGGCTCGCCAGGGCAATAACACGGCTTCGACCACCCGCGGCGCTATCAACGGGAATCTGAAAATCGGTCTTGTGCTGCTGCTTATTGGTTTGCTGCTCAGCTTAATCAACGGGCTGATTGGTACTATTGTAGCTATTATCGGTCTGATTTTCATCGTACTCTGGTTGCTTGACCAAGTATAATAAAAAAATGATATAAGCTAAAAAAGCCCCGGCTGCCTTGTGCAGCCGGGGCTTTTTTAGTTACTACTGGCAGGCAGAAGGCGACCTGCTCCTGGCTCATGTCACTTCCCAGCCCGGTTACATCGGGTCCACGTCGGCCACGAGGCGAGCCTGCCGGAATTCTTTCTGGTCGCGCACCACGTCCATAGCTGCGCAAATGGCCAGCTTGGCGGCCTTCAGCACGGTATGCTCCCGGCTGAGCTTGATGACGATTTCCTGCAGGAAAAAATTGCGAATTCTGAATATATACGGCGCCTCCGGCCCCAGCACGGGGCCACGCCCGAGGCGGTCGGCCAGCTCCTGCGTAAGCAGGATGGCGGCTTTTTGAGCCAGCTCCTGGTCCATGTGCTTCACCGTCAGCTTTATCATGCGGGCAAACGGCGGGTATTCGTGCTCGCGCCGCTGCTGAACCTCATATTCATAAAACTCTATGTAATCATTGCGAATGACCTTATCGAAAATCACCTGGGTCGGGTCGGCGGTTTGAATCAGCACCTTGCCTTTCTTTCCCTTGCGGCCGGCCCGGCCGCTCACCTGCACAAACATCTGGTAGGCCCGCTCGTGCGCCCGGTAGTCGGGATAATGAATGATACTGTCGGCATTGACAATGCCCACCAAGCTCACGTTTTCAAAGTCGAGGCCCTTGGTTACCATCTGGGTACCCACGAGTACGTTGGTTTTCTGCTGCTCGAAGTCGCCGATAATCTGCTGATAGGCATTTTTGGCGCGGGTCGTGTCCAGGTCCATCCGCTGCACATTGGCCTGCGGCAGCATTATTTTGAGGTCATCTTCCAGCTTCTCGGTGCCAAAGCCCTGGGTGCGCAACGCCCGCGACCCGCAGGCCGGACACTGGGTGGGCATGCCTTCGTGGTAGCCGCAGTAGTGGCAGCGCAGCTCGTGGGCGTGCTTGTGGTAGCTTAGGCTGACGGCGCAACTCTGGCACTTCGGAATGTAGCCACAGTCCTGGCAGGCCACCACCGGCGCGTAGCCCCGCCGGTTCTGAAAGAGAATAACCTGCTCATTCTGCGCGATTTTGCTTTCCATCGCGTTCAGCAAATCAGCCGAGAAGTGATTGTGCATCTTCTTGGCCTCGCGCAGCTTGCGGGTGTCAATCAGCTCAATCTCCGGCATGCCGGCTTCGCCGAAGCGCTTGCTCAGCGTCACGAGCCCGTAGCGGCCCTGGCGGGCCTGGTAGTAGGTTTCGACGGCCGGCGTGGCCGAGCCCAGCAGCACCTTGGCGCCCTGAAAGTTGCCCATCATCAGGGCCACTTCGCGGGCGTTGTAGCGCGGGGCGGGGTCGTACTGCTTGTAGCTCGACTCGTGCTCCTCATCGACGATAATGAGCGCGAGGCTGTCGAACGGCAGAAATACGGCCGAGCGCACGCCTACTACCACCTGAAAGCGGCCCGAGAGCACGCCATTCCACACCTCGACCCGCTCATTGTCCGAGAACTTGGAGTGGTACACGCCCAGCCGCGTGCCAAATACGCGCATCAGCCGGGTTACAATCTGGGCCGTCAGCGCGATTTCGGGCAGCAGGTACAGCACCTGGCCGCCCCCATCGAGCGCCTTGCGAATGAGGTCGATGTAAATCTCCGTTTTGCCCGAACCCGTGACGCCGTGCAGCAGCACGATGTCTTTCTGCCCAAACAGATTCATCACCTCGTCGTGGGCCACGGTCTGCGCCTCGCTGAGCTGAAAAGGCATTTGCGCCAGCGGGTTCTCATCGAGCGGAAACCGCGACACAATCTGGTCAAACTGCTCCAGTATCCCGTTCTTTATCAACGTATTCACCGCCGAGGGCGAGAGGTGCGGCGAGCTGGTTAGGGCGGCCTTCTCAAGGCCCTGGTGGTTGAGGTGCTCATTGTGGTGCACCGGCACGCGCTGCAAGTATTTGAGCAGCACATCTACCTGCTTGGGCTTGGCAGCCAGGTCTTCAAATAGCCGCTCTACGGCGGCCGTACTCACAAAATGGTGCGCCAGGCGCACTTTCTTCACCACTTTGGGCGAATATTTATCAGCAAGCTGCTCAAAAAGAAAGATAACGTCTTTCTGAATCAGCGACTTGATAACCTTATGAAACGACGCAATGCCCAGCACCTCACCCACTTCAGTAAACGTCAGGGCCTTGCCGTCTTCGGTGCGCAGGTTGTCCACGATGCGCTGCTCTTTGTCGTCGAGCGGGTAGGGGCTGCCATCGGCCACATACGCCGGGTGCAGCTGAATGCGCGACTCGGAGCTGAGCTTGAGCGCGGCTGGCAGCGCGGCGTTTATTACCTCACCCAGCGTACACATGTAATAGTCGGCAATCCAGCGGAAGAGCTTGAGCTGCGGCTGGGACACGACGGGCGCGTCGTCGATAAATTCCAGAATGTATTTGGCCTGATATTCCTTGGGCGGCGTTTCGTGCACGGCGGCCACAATGCAGCTTAGCGTGCGCTTGGCCCCGAACTGCACAATAACCCGACCGCCGATTACTACATTATCGTTCAGCTCATAAGGCACCCGGTAGGTGTAGAGCTTGGGCAGGGGCAGGGGCAAAATCACGTCTACGAACAGCGTCACGCGGTCGGGCAGGACGGCGGGCGCGGGGGTAGGCGAAGCAAATTCGAACGTAAGCGACACGGATAACAGCTAGCAGCAGGCGAATAGTAAAGATAACCCCGGTAGGGGGTAGGTTGATGCCGGCCCGGCCAGCTAGTGCTTGCCCAATGCGAGTTTCGCCAGTGCTTCAGCTACAGAATACACCGGCAGCTGGCAGGTGCGGTCACGGCACACATAAATAATGGTTTTGTCAGCGACCGAGCGCCCGGCTAGAAGCGGTAGCTCACTGGTTGTCAGGCTGCCAGCAAGGATATCATGGGGCAGAAAGTGCCGGCTTAGCTCGGTGCGCCGGGCCTCAGCTTGTGGCCCGGTAATGGCTACCTCGGCGCCCGGCCGCAGCAGCGCCGCGTAGAGGCTGGCCCAATTGGCTAAGTGCTGCGGCTCTTTGGCGGCCAGGGCTTGTACCTGGCTTAGCATAGCCGCGGCCAGGGTCTGGTACTCAGTATTTTCGAGGTGGCGGCCCAGGCGCAGCAGGTTGTGCGCCATCACCGAGTTGGAGCCGGGAATAACGTTGTCGAACAGCTCTTTTTTGCGAGCGATGAGTGGCTCCGCGCTGGCATCAGTGTAATAGAACAGCTGCTCGGCGGCGTCAAAAAAATTGTCGAGCACGTAGCGGGTCAGCGTTTCGGCCTCGCGCAGCCAGCTTTCCGTGAACGTAGCCTCATAGAGGCTCACGTAGGCTTCTATCACGAGGGCATAGTCTTCCAGAAAGCCATTGATGGTGGCACGGCCGTTTTTCCAGGTGCGGTACAGGCGCGGGCCTTCGCGGAGGTTTTGCTGCAAAAAATTGGCATTATGCAGCGCCAAGGTCAAAAACTCGGCTTCGCCGAATGCCCGGTAAGCGGCTACCAGCCCGCTGAGCATGAGTGCGTTCCAGCCAGTCAGCACCTTGTCGTCGAGGCCAGGGCGAACGCGTTTGGCGCGAGCAGCCAGCAACGTTTTCTGCCAGCCGTGAATGAGCTTGGCCAGCAGGTGAGGCTCCAGGTTGTGCGCCTGGGCAAATTCTTCGTCCCGTTGCCTGCGGTGCAGAATATTGCGTCCATGCTCCCAGTTGCCTACCCCCGTGCAGTGATAGTAAGCGGCGGCCATCGGCTCCTCATCGCCAAGCAGCAGCTGCAATTCCTCGCGGGTCCAGACGTAGAACTTGCCTTCCTCTCCTTCGCTGTCGGCGTCGAGCGATGAATAGAAGCCACCCTCCGGGTTGGTCAACTCGCGCCGCACCCAGTTTACAGTCTGAAACACCACCTCGCGGTACAACGGGTCGCGCGTCACCTGGAAAGCTTCGCTATAGAGGCTGAGTAGCTGCCCGTTATCATAGAGCATTTTTTCGAAGTGCGGCACCAGCCACTCGGCATCGACCGAGTAGCGGGCAAAGCCCCCGCCCACCTGGTCGTAAATGCCACCCCAGGCCATCTCGCGCAGCGTAAGGTTAAGCTGAGCTAAAATATTCGGGCTGCCCGATAGATGGTGCGCCCGTAGCAAAAAGCGCCAGATGCCGGGCATGGGAAACTTTGGGGCGCGGTTGGTGCCGCCACGCTCGCCATCGAAGCGCAGGCCCAGGTTGTAAACCAGCAGCTGAAACTCTGCGACGCTTACCGTCGGGCCAGGGGCATCGCCAGCAGTGTATTTCTCCAGCTCGCTGATTTGCAGTACTTGCGCAAAGCGCTCGGCCGAGTTATCCAGCTCGGCGCGGTGCTCTCCGGCGTAGGCTTGGGCAATGTTTTCGAGCAGCTTCACCCAGCTGCCCGGCGGAAAATACGTGCCGCCATAAAAAGGCTTGGCTTCGGGCGTGAGAATAACATTCAGTGGCCAGCCCCCCTGAATGCCCATTGCCTGCACCGCCTCCATGTACACCTGGTCTACATCGGGGCGCTCCTCTCTATCAACCTTGATGCACACAAAATGTGCATTCATTACCTGCGCTACCTGCTCGTTTTCAAATGATTCACGTTCCATTACGTGGCACCAGTGGCAGGCCGCGTAGCCAATACTCACGACAATCGGCTTCTGCTCGGTCTGGGCCCGCGCCAGCGCCGCTGGTCCCCACGGATACCAGTCAACCGGGTTGTGGGCATGTTGCAGCAGGTAGGGGCTGGTTTCGTGGGCCAGGCGGTTGGCGGGTCGGGTAGGGGAGGCGGTAGACATGCGCTAAGAAAGCTGGGTAAAACAAAACCCAGCCGGCCGGGCTGGGTTTTGAAAAGTTAGCTGGCCGCCTCATCGGGTGGCGGTGTAGTGCCGGTGGCACGCCTCCGGGGCGGGGCCGCCGTTCGGGCGGCTGCTTTCTTAGGCACTGCCTTTTTAGTCGTGGCCGGCTTCTTCGCTGCCGCAGGCTTAGTTGTGCGGGCAGGTTTGCCGGGGCGGCTGGCCGCCTTCCTGGCCGGTATTTCCGGCGATATTGCTGGTACTGGCGTCGGCGTTTCGTCAACGGCTGGAGGTTGCGAAGCGGTTGCCTTTGGCCGGCCCCGCCGGGGTCGCGGCGGCGCGGCGGCCGCAATCGGCTCAGGTATTTCAGCTGCAGCGGCTGGCAGCTCGGCAGGGGTAGTCTCCATTGCTTCAGCAATGGCCGGCCGCTCCAGCAAGGCCACCGGAATAATAGGCGGCGAGATAATCGGAGCCGTTGCCGGTAGCGCTTCCGTAAAAGTGGGCTCACCAGAGGTCGGTAGGGCCGCGCTTGGCTCGGCTACCCGGTACAAGCCCTCGCGCCGGCCGCGCTTCACTATGCCCGATTTCGTGATGACTTTCGACTTTTTAGGAGTAGGGCCAGCCCCGCGCTTGCGAGTCGATGGCTCTGCCGTGGCTACTGCAGGCCGCGGCTCGTCCGGCTGCTGCTCACTTAAGCTTGCAGGGATTACCTTGTTTTCTGAATATTCAGAATTAACTATGTCATCAGCTTCCAGCGCTACACCCGTAGCTTCCTGAGCCAGCTCCTCCAGTAGCTCGGTTTCGGCCAGGCCAGTACCTTGCTCCTCCGCCAGCCGTGCCGCATGCTTGCGAGCGGTGCGCTTGGCCCCGCCCGCGAGCGGCGCTTTTTCTTCTTAGCCGGATAAGTAGTTTCGTTCTCTTCCGTGGGCACCGGGCTCGTCTGCGTTTCAGCAACCGGCATTTCTATAGCCGCCACGCTTTCTTCTGGCACCAAGTCGGGTAAAAGCTGCGCTGGCTCAGCAGGCTGAACACTAGCGGGCTGGTGCCGGCTTTCGCGGCGGTCCTGACCGTTGCGGCCGTTGCGTCGGTTATCGCGTCGGCTGCCGTCCTGGCGCTGGCGCTCGGGCCGCAGGGAAGCAGCCTCTTCCGGCCGGTGCAGCCTGGCTGTAGCCACTGTGTCGTCACCAATATCAATGCGCTCTTCGTCATCCGTCTCCGCTTCCGGTACGCGCACCGCCTTGGGTGGCGGCAGGGCCGCGAGCTGACGCTGCACGTCGCGCAGCTCCTGGCGCACATCCACGCCCTGGCCGCTAAGCCGCTCCAGCCGCTCGCGCGTTTGGTCGAGGAAGGTACGGTGCTCGGGCGCACCGAGGTGCAGGGGCCGATGGCCCAGCGATTGCCGCACGGCCGCCCATTCTTTACGGAAGCGCCCGAAGTCAGCGTCGAAATAAGCCCGCGCAAATTTGTCCCAGATATAGTCTTCCGCTACTTCGGAGGGGTGCAGCATGTCGGCTCCATAGAAGCGATAGTCCCGCAGCTCATCGTTCAGCAGCTCATACGCCGGAAAATAGCTTACGCCCAGCAGCAGCTCACTTAGGTAGTGACAGGCCACCCGTAGCACCGACTTGCTCACTGCATTCAGCGGCAGCGTATCTTTGATATGCCTGACTGGGCTCACGGTCAGAACGATACGAATATCCGGGTTAATTCGCCGCAGCAGCGAATGCACTTCGGCCAGCCCGTTTACAATCTCGTCGGCGGTCAGCAGCTCCTTTTCAAACAGCGCGGCTGGTAGCTTATGCAGGTTGCTCACCAGCTCACCGGTTTCGCGCAGCCGGTAGGCCCAGGCGGTACCCAGGGTAAGTAGCACCGTGTCGGCGGTCTGCACAAAGTCGCCTACCCGGCGCACGGTTTCCTGGATGGTTTGCAACAGCTCAACCGGCGACTCTGCCCCGATAGTGCTGTGAAAATCGTAGCTCTGCCAGCGGCCCCGCGCTTCTACTACGTGCTGTTGCCAATCCTGCGCCTCGCCGGCAGCAGCTCGCAATAGCTGCGCCAGCGCCAGCGGCTGAAATACTGTCCCGAAGGGATTGACCAGCGTAGTTACCTTATTAAGCCGTAGTCGCTCACCAATACTGTCGGCAAAGCACGAGCCTACCGTGAGTACCCGCGCCGTGCGCGCTAATAGCCGCTCCTGCGGCGCAATCGTTAGTTCAGTCCGAAACATGAATTGCAAAGGTAGGCCCAAAAAAAGACGCCCCACCTTACGGCAGAGCGTCTTTACAACATACTGATACCAAGTGCTTAGGCAGCAACCACGCGGAAGTTAACCGTGTGCTTCACTTCTTTGTGCAGGTTCAGGGTAGCGGTGTAGTCGCCAGCAGTAGCCGGCTCCTGGTCAAAGCTCAGGCGCTTGCGGTCTACGTCAATGCCCTTGTTCTTCAGCGCTTCGGCCAGTTGCAGCGTGGTTACGCGGCCAAAGATTTTGCCGGTTTCACCCACTTTAGCGGGCAGGTCAAATACCTGGCTGCCTACCTGGTCGGCTACCGCCTGCGCGTCAGCTTTCACTTTCTCCGCTTTGTGAGCGGCCTGGCGCACGTTCTCAGCTACGATTTTCTTAGCCGATTTATCAGCCAGAATAGCCAAGCCCTGCGGCAACAGATAGTTGCGGCCGTAGCCCGACTTTACCGTTACGAGGTCGTTCTTGTAGCCCAGGCCCTTAACGTCGTCTTTCAGAATGATTTCCATATCTTCAGGTCTATTTAAGGGCGTCGGTTACGTAGGGCATCAGGGCCAGGTGACGGGCTTTTGCCACGGCCTGCGCCACTTTGCGCTGAAATTTCAGGCTGGTGCCCGTGATGCGGCGGGGCAGCAAGCGGCCCTGCTCGTTCACAAACTTGAGCAGAAAGTTCGGGTCTTTGTAGTCAACGTACTTGATGCCGTTTTTCTTGAAGCGGCAGTACTTGTTGCGCGTGTCAACCGGCTTGTTGCCGTTGTCACGGTTGTTGTTGCGGTTATTTTGCGTAGCCATCGTTTTGTTTAATAGAAGGTTACTGCGCTACGGCTTCGGCTGCTTGCGGAGCCTTGTGCTGGTTCATCTCGCCGTTGCGGCGGCGTTCGTTGTACGTTACGGAGTGCTTGTCCAGCACCGTCGTGAGGAAGCGGATTACCCGCTCGTCGCGGCGGAATGCCAGCTCCAGTACGTCCACAATATTTCCTTCGCCGCTGTGATTGTAAGTCAGCGTGAAGTAGTAACCAGTGGATTTCTTCTGAATAGGGTAAGCCAGCTTGCGCAAGCCCCAGGCTTCAGTTGAAATGAGGTCGGCGCTATTTTCCTTAAGCACCTGCGAGAACTTCTCGACCGTCTCTTGCACCTGGCCCTCGTTTAACACGGGGGTGAGGATGAAGACCGTCTCGTAATTTCTTACGTCCATTGACGGGGTTGATTTTGTAAAGTGAAAAAATGAATTGGGGGCAAAGGTACTGATTTTTCGGGGTATTACCAATAGATACTGCCAACTATTCTCCGGCTCAGCTGAGAGGGCGCTTAATTGGTCGCTGCTTTGATTCGTCTTCCGTGTATGTATAGTATAAAGTTTTCGACACTTTTTAGGCTGGATAAAAACCCAAGCTATCCGGGGCGGGTTAATCAAGCAGCCAATACATTGAGTAATAAGAGAGGCGATAAAGCCAAAGCAAAAAGAGAAGTTAGTTTGATTCTAAATAAGCTTGGCCATTCTGAAAATGGCTTTGCCATCTTTGCAGCCCACAATTCGTAGCCTACATTTGCACCCCGGAAAGGGTACGCCCGCAATCCGTTTTACCGGTTCGTTTGGATGATGAATAGCTTTCTATCACGCACCAGTTCGTGGGTGCTCGCACTATTTCTAGCCGTAGCGGCCCCGGCCCTGGCTCAGAATACCGCCTCTGTCACTAAAAACGGCGTGGCTCCCGGCGGAGCAGCCGCTGCCACGCCTGCTGCCGCTGCTGCACCCGCCGGTGCGCCTGGTGCAGGTGGCGGCGATGCCGCTGCTATTGCGGCCGGCGATGCCTTGTTTAAAAATAACTGCGCTCAGTGTCACGCAGTTAAGGATAAAGTAGTTGGCCCGGCGCTGGGCGGCATTACCAAGCGCCGCTCCATTTCCTGGATTATTCCGTGGGTACATAATTCCAGCAAGGTCATTGCCAGCGGCGACGAGTATGCGGTGAAGCTGTACAACGACAACGGCAAGCAGCAGATGCCCGCCTTCCCCCAGCTCTCGGATAAGGAAATCACGAGCATTGTAGCCTGGGTAACTTCGCAGGAAACTGCTGCCAGCCCAACAGCTGCTACTGGTGGTACTACTGCTGAAAATGCAGGCGGGGCGGATGGCCAGGATGCGGCCGGAGCGAGCAAGTACACCGATGTACTACTCATCGTACTTGTGGTAGTACTCATAGTACTGGTCGTAACCCTCGCCATCATCGCCAATCTGATGAAGGACGTGCTGCAAGGCCGCAAAGACCTCGATGGCCGCGATGTAGAGGTGCTAAACCAGCGCTTCGACTGGACCAAGCTGTATCATTCAACGGTGCTGCGCGGGATTGTGGGCACAGTGTTCGCGCTGGTGCTGCTCTATGAAGGCGTCCAGAGTGTTATGGCTGTGGGTCTGACGCAGGGCTATCAGCCCACCCAGCCGATTGCCTTTTCGCACAAAATCCACGCTGGCGAAAACCAGATTAACTGCGCCTACTGCCATACGTCGGTCTACAAAAGCAAATCGGCCAACATTCCTTCGGCTAACATCTGCATGAACTGCCACTCGCAGATTAAGACCGAGTCGCCGGAAATCAAGAAAATCTACCGTGCCATCGAGCGCAAGCAGCCAATTCAGTGGGTGCGTATCCACAACCTGCCTGACCTGGCGTATTTCAACCACTCGCAGCACACGCAGGTGGGTGGCATTCAGTGCCAGACCTGCCACGGCCCTATCCAGAATATGGATGTCGTGTACCAGTATTCGGCGCTGACCATGGGCTGGTGCATCAACTGCCACCGCGAGACGCCCCTCAACACAAAAGGCAATGGCTACTACGACAACCTCGTGAAACTGCACGATAAGTCCAACAACGCTGTGCCCTTCACTGTGTCGTCGAACGGTGGTACCGAGTGCTCGAAGTGCCACTACTAATTTTTTCCTAGCTAAGCTTTTATAAAAGACATGAGTTGAGTGCCGGGTGCGGCTAACACCAGCTGTTAACGCCCCGGTCTTTGCTCACTGCGAATGTCTCATACCTGATAAGATGAAATACTGGAAGGGAATTGAAGAGCTCGACAACTCGCCGGAGTTCGTAAAAAACGCCTTTGCCGAGTTTCCCGACTTTCTGCCGGTGAAGGAAGGCCGTGCAGGCAGCGCCGATGATTCATCGGTAGCGCCGCGCCGCGACTTTCTGAAACTCATGGGCTTTAGCGTGGCGGCCGCTACACTGGCAGCGTGTGAAGCACCGGTTCATAAGGCCATTCCTTACCTGAACAAGCCTGAGGAGATTGACCCGAGCATCTCCAACTTCTACGCCTCGACTTACTTTACCGGCTCGGACTACAATGCCGTACTGGTTAAAAACCGCGATGGCCGTCCTATTAAGCTAGAGGGCAACCCCGAGTCGCCCGTGACGCGTGGCGGCCTCTCGGCTCGTGCGCAGGCGGCAGTGCTCAACCTCTATGATGGCGCCCGCTTGCAGCACTTCATGGCCAAAGGCAAAAGGGTAGAGTTCGCGCAGCTCGACCAGGCTGTTCGGACCGGCCTTGGGAGCGCCAGCGGCAAGATTGTGCTGGTATCGCCCACTATCATCAGCCCCGGCACCAAGCGTGCCATTGCGGAGCTGGCGGGCCGCTATCGCAGCTTCGAGCACGTTATGTATGACGTGAACTCGGCTTCTGCTTTGCTGCAGGCTAATGGTGGCGTACTGCCCTCCTATGACTTCAGCCGGGTCAACGTTATTGTAAGCCTCGGGGCGGACTTCCTCGGTACGTGGATTTCACCAGTCGAGTACTCACGGCAGTACGTGACGAACCGGAAGGTAAGCACCGACAAGCGGACCATGTCGCGCCACTTCCAGTTTGAAACGGCGCTCTCGCTGACTGGCTCCAACGCTGACGTGCGAGTGGCGGTTAAGCCTTCGGAAATTGGACCAATAGCGCTGGCACTATATAATGCTGTTGCTGGTGGTGGTTCTTCAGCTGGCCTCTCGGCCGCTGCGCAGAAGCAGGTTGCCCAGGCGGCTAAAGAGCTTCAGGCTAATCGCGGTGCCTCGCTGGTTGTGTCGGGCTCCAACGACCCGGCAGTGCAAACAGTAGTGGCGGCTATCAATCAGGCACTAGGCAATGTAGGTACTACGCTGAGCCTCACCACTCCTTCGTTTGTGCGCCAGGGGGAGGACGGCCGCATGAGCCAGTTTATCAGCGACCTGAAAAGTGGCGCTGTCGGCGCCGTAATCTTCTACCACGCCAACCCCGTTTTCAACCACCCGCGCGGTGCCGAAATCGAAGAGGCGCTGAAAGGCAACAAGGCGGCACTGACCATCTCGCTCAACGACCGACTGGACGAAACCGGCTCGCTCTGCCAGTACCAGGCTCCCGACCATCACTGGCTGGAGTCGTGGAACGACTACGAGCCCAAGCGTGGCGAGCTGAGCCTGGCTCAGCCAACCATTACACCCTTGTTTAAGACCCGTCAGGCCCAGGAAACTTTCCTGCGCTGGGCCGGCTCTAACGAAACGTATTACGATTTCCTGAAGGATGGCTGGCGCACAGTGCTGGGCACCAATAACGGCTTCCAGGCTGCCTGGGATAAAGTAGTGCACGATGGGGTAGCTACTGGCTCAGCTCTGCCTACACCCACTTTCACTACCCAGCCCCTGAGCTTGGCGGAAGCAACCAGCCGCTTAGGTGGGGCGTCTAAGTCAGGTATCGAAGCCGTACTTTATGAGAAAGTTGGTATTGGCGAGGGTGGGATAGAGGGCAACAACCCTTTCCTGCACGAGCTGCCTGACCCCATCTCGAAAGCTACCTGGGGCAACTATGTGGCTGTGCCGCGTAAAATGGCCGAAGAAAACAAGTGGCAGCAAAACGACGTGCTGAAAGTAACAGCCGGTGGCAAAAGCATTGAGCTGCCCGTGCTGGTGCAGCCAGGGCAGGCCGAAGGCACGGTAAGCATTGCCGTTGGTTACGGTCGCACGAAGGTTGGTAAAGTAGGCGACGCAGTCGGGGCCAATGCTTTCGTATTGGCGCAGGCTACTCCCGCTGGCGTACAGTATTACAATACAGTTACGCTGGAAAAAACGGGCGCTACCAACCCTATTGCGCAGACGCAGACGCACCACACCATCATGGACCGCCATGAGGTAGTGCAGGAGAACACGCTGGCTAAATACCGCGAGAATCCTAAAGAAGTATCGGAGTACGAGCGCGTTGCAACGCCTGACGGCCTGGAAAAGCCCAACAAGGTTTCGTTGTGGCAGGACTATCAGTACAATGACCACCACTGGGGTATGGCGGTTGACCTCAACTCCTGCATCGGCTGTGGCTCGTGCGTGATTGGGTGCCAGACCGAAAACAACATTGCCGTAGTGGGCAAGCAGCAGGTTCTTAACCGCCGCGAGATGCACTGGATGCGCATTGACCGCTACTATAGCTCGGACCACCACGAGGATGAGTTCGAGAAAAACGGCAAGCTGAAGACTTACGCAGCCATGGAAGACCCTTCGGATAATCCGCAGGTAATTTTCCAGCCTATGATGTGCCAGCACTGCAACCACGCACCCTGCGAAACAGTCTGCCCGGTACTGGCTACCACGCACAGCTCGGAAGGTCTGAATCAGATGACCTACAACCGTTGCGTAGGTACTCGCTACTGCGCCAACAACTGCCCGTATAAAGTGCGCCGCTTTAACTGGTTCTCGTACTACTCGAATGAGAAGTTTGAGGACGTAAACGGCCATATGTTCACCGACCTTGGCCGCATGGTGCTGAACCCCGACGTGACAGTTCGTGCTCGTGGGGTAATGGAAAAGTGCTCGATGTGCATCCAGCGCATCCAACTCGGTAAGCTGGAGGCTAAAAAGCAGAAGCGTCGCCCGAAAGATGGCGAAATCATAACCGCTTGCGCTCAGTCGTGCCCCACCGAAGCTATTCTGTTTGGCGATATGCGCGACCCCAATAGCCGCCTCAGCCAGCTATTGCGCCGCGAAGATGGTGAACGGGCTTTCCACGTGCTCGATTCCATCAACGTGCAGCCGAACGTGACCTACCTGACCAAAATCCGTAACGGTGCCGCCGAATTCTTCCCCCAGGAAGAAAAAGCCTAAGCTGTTAATTGCTTGATAAGAACGAGTTAAGACATTAATATTCATCACTATGCAGTACGTATCACCAGTGCGCGAACCACTCGTAACGAGCGGCAAAACGTACCACGACGTCACTCAGGATATCTGCTACCAGGTAGAAGCAGCTCCGAACATCCGCTGGATGGGAGCCCTGGGTGTAGCCTTGATTCTGCTGGGCATTTTCTTCTATTCGGTGTACCGGACGCTTTGGTACGGCATCGGCGAGTGGGGTCTCAACAAAACCATCGGCTGGGCTTGGGATATTACCAACTTCGTATGGTGGGTAGGTATCGGCCACGCCGGTACGCTGATTTCGGCCGTACTACTGCTGTTCCGTCAGAAGTGGCGCTCGTCCATCAACCGGGCGGCCGAAGCAATGACGATTTTCGCCGTAATCTGCGCCGCCATGTTTCCGGTGTTGCACATGGGCCGTCCCTGGTTGGCATTCTATGTATTCCCACTGCAAAACACGCTGGGGTCGCTGTGGGCTAACTTCAACTCGCCGCTGCTGTGGGACGTGTTTGCCATCTCCACGTACTTCACCGTATCGCTGGTATTCTGGTACACCGGTCTGGTTCCCGATTTCGCCACCATTCGTGACCGCGCAAAAGGTAAGATTGCTCGGTTCAGCTACTCCATTCTGAGTATGGGCTGGACCGGCTCAGCCAAGCACTGGTCACGCTACGAGACGGTATCGTTGATTCTGGCTGGTGTGTCGACGCCGCTGGTACTTTCGGTACACACTATTGTATCGATGGACTTTGCTACCTCCGTGGTGCCGGGCTGGCACACGACCATCTTCCCGCCATACTTCGTTTCGGGTGCCATCTTCTCCGGCTTCGCAATGGTGCTGACGCTGATGCTCATTACCCGCGTTGTATTCAAGCTGGAAGACTATATCACGTTGGAGCACATTGCCCTCATGAATAAAATCATGATGGTAACGGGCTCAATCGTTGGGGTAGCCTACATCACCGAGTTTTTCATCGCGTGGTATTCGCAGGTTGAGTATGAGCAGTATTGCTTTATCAACCGGGCTACCGGTCCCTACTGGTGGGCATACGCATGCATGATGAGCTGCAACGTACTCTCGCCCCAGTTTGTGTGGATTCGTCGCGTTCGCTACAGCATTGTGATGACATTCATCCTGTCAATAATTGTGAATATCGGCATGTGGTTCGAGCGCTTCGTAATCATTGTGTCTTCGCTGCACCGCGATTACCTGCCTTCCTCATGGGCAATGTTCTCGCCTACCCGCATCGACGTTGGCATTTACGTTGGTACCATCGGCCTGTTCTTTACCTTGTTCCTGTTGTTTGCCAAGTTCTTCCCGGTAATCAATATGGCAGAAGTAAAAACCATTCTGAAGTATACGGTTAACGACGGGCCTACTTATGGAGGCTCCAACGACGGTAGCCGCTCGCCCGCCGGCCATCATGCTGCGCCTGCTCCTTATTCTACGCCCGGCGTTCCGGCATCGGCACCCGTAAACTACGATAAGCAAAATGACTAGTCCTGCCGTCACCGCTGCCGCGCCGGCCGCTATTGCCCCGGCCCCGGCCACTACCAGTTCGACCAAGCGTTTCGTACTGGGTATTTTTGATGACGAAGATGTACTGCTCCACGCGGTTGATAATCTGCGCGGAGCAGGTGTGAAAATCTACGATGTCTTCTCGCCTTATCCGGTTCACGGAATCGATGATGCGCTAGGTATCGAGCGCTCTCGCTTGCCCATTGCCGCGTTTTTCTATGGCATGTGCGGCCTGGCGTTCGCACTATGGCTTCAGATTTATACGCTGGGTTTTGACTGGCCAATGATTATTGGGGGTAAGCCTGCGATTTCGCTGCCTGCCTTTATTCCGGTGGCTTTCGAGCTGACGGTGTTTTTTACCTGTCATGGCATGGTAATCACCTTCTACACAATCTCAAGACTTTACCCGCGCTTTAAAACGCCGGTACTGGATGTACGCTCAACAGATGACAAGTTTGTAGTGGCCATCGAGCTGGATGAAAACAGCTCGCAAATGCCGAAATTGACCCAGCTGCTGCGTGAAAACGGTGCCAGCGAAGTCAATCAAAAGGAAATGACCAAATTCTAATGATGTCGCCTTCCCTCAAATACGGGCTGTCCGCGGCCTCGCTGGTACTAAGCCTGGGTGTAGCTTCCTGCACGCCGGACCCAAACAGCCCTGGCGTAGAATACGCCCCGGAAATGTACGAGTCGATTCCGTACGAGCCGTTGCGCCAAATCAGGTTCAATACGATTAACTCGTTTGGAATCAACGAGCGCACGCCTGCTGCTGGCACGGTTCCTCGTGGTAAGCTTGCTTACTTCGACCACATCCCAAAAGACAGTGTAGGAATTGCTGAGCGTACGCTTCATAATCCTTATGCTTACACTAAGGAGAACGTTCTGGAAGGCCAGGCTCTCTTTACCCGCTATTGCCAGCACTGCCACGGTGAAAAAGGTGATGGTCAGGGCCCCGTGGGGATGAAGTTTAAAGGTGTTCCCAACTATTCGGCGGGCACTTACAAAACGATGAACGATGGGCACATCTATCACGTCATCGAATGGGGGCGCAACCGGATGATGCCCCACGGCTCGCAGGTAAACCCGGAGGAGCGTTGGAAAATTGCGATGTACGTGCACGTACTGCAAATTAATAACGACCCCGCCGACTTGCCGAAAGTAGTGAAAGTAGCGGCACCAGTTGATGTTACGAGCGCCTCTACGGGGGAAGCTTCGGCCATGACTGACCCTAGCAATCAAAAGCCCGAGGGTAAGGCCAACGCCAATAGCCACTCTGAAACGCCCGGCCAGGGCACTAAAGGCCGTAATGGCTCGATGAACTAACTGACCCTATGGCAACTCTGACTCATCATCACGAACCCGCCGCCGTCGAGCAGCTAGCACATAGCCCCAAGGCTCAGCGGACATTCATGACCATTATCGGTGCCGGGATACTGGTATTGCTAATTGGTATTGTGGCCGCGCTCATGCACTGGGGCGAGCACCACGAAGCTGCCGGCGAGGCAGCCGGTCACCTGAATGCGGCCCACGATGCTTCTGCCACTGAAGAAGGGCACTCGGTACTAATCCGTCGCATTGTAGTAAGCCTGTGGCATAGCAACCTGTTTCTGGTTGGGGTATCAGGCATTGGTACCGTATTTATGGCTATCCAGTACGTGGCCTACGCAGGCTGGTCGGTAGTAGTAAAGCGCATTAACGAAGCCCTTGGTGCCTGGCTGATTCCGGGTGGCATCCTCATGGTACTGCTCTTTGTAGTAGGGCGTCATGACATTTTCCACTGGACGGAGGATGGAGTCATGACAAAAGGCTCCGCTACTTACGATAAGATTATAGCAGGCAAATCCGGCTTCCTGACCTTCTCATTCTATCTGATTAGAATGATAATATATTTAGGAATATGGATTTATTTTACCTGGCGTTTACGTCAGCTCTCCCTTCAGGAAGACCTTAACGGGGGAACCCGCTATTTCCACACCAGCATAAATGCCGCCGCCTTGTTTTTGGTGCTGTATGCTGTTACGTCTTCCATGGCAGCCTGGGACTGGGTTATGTCAGTCGATGTGCATTGGTTTAGCACTATGTTTGGCTGGTATGTATTTGCTTCCTGGTGGGTATCGGGCATCGCGGCTACTACCTTGATTGCCATCTTCCTGAAGCAGGCAGGCTACCTGCGCTTCATGAATGCCAACCACTTCCATGACTTGGGCAAGCTGATGTTCGGCTTCAGCATTTTCTGGACTTACGTATGGTTTGCGCAGTTTATGCTCATCTGGTATGCCAACCTTCCGGAGGAAGCGGTATATTACAATCAGCGCCTGGGCGGCTTCAACGGCAGCTATACCTGGATTTTCTATTTTAATCTGGTAATCAATTTTGCCTTTCCTTTCCTGGTACTGATGACCCGGGATGCCAAGCGCCAAATGATTATCATGAAAATAGTTTGTATTGCCATTCTGGTTGGTCACTGGTCAGACTTCTATTTGATGATAATGCCCGGCACTTTAAAAGGCAACAATGGGTTCCTCATTGAGATTGGTATCGCCATGATTTTGCTCGGAGCCTTCCTGATTCTGCTTACTCGCCGTCTGGCCGAAGCGTCGCTGATTCCGGTAAACCACCCCTTCGTGGAAGAAAGCGTTCACCACACCACCTAATTTAAGAGCCTAGACTTTTAGAACTTACCACCCGGTGCTTGGTTACTAGTCAGTATCTAGGCACGGGTTCTGGTTTCTCCCTTCTATCCAAATGAGTACTTTAACTATTCTGCTAGTCTTGGGGCTGCTGCTGGTCGTGTTCGGCTTGCTGTTTCGCATTCAAATACTAACTGCTATCTTCTCCGGCTCTTATGTGCGCCAGATTGGCACCAGCAACCGCGTCAATGCCTTGCTGATGTTAGTATTCATGGTAGTAGGAGGGGCTGCTTTCTTCTGGTCGTTCGCCGAAAACTTCGGCAAAATGAATCCGCCTATTGCTTCCGTTCACGGCCATGCTATGGAACGCATGTTTTGGACGACGATGATAGTTATTGGTATTGCCTTTGTCATTACGCAGGCTCTGCTCTTCATCTACTCTTATAAGTATCAGCATCAGGACGGCCGCCGCGCCTACTTCTTCTCGCACAACAACAAGATTGAGGTTATCTGGACGATTATTCCGGCCATTGTAATGGCTTCGCTGATTTTCGCCGGCTGGAAAGCCTGGACCCGTATCACGGGTCCAGCTCCTAAAGATGCCATCGTGCTGGAAGTAATGGGTAAGCAGTTTAACTGGCTGGTACGTTATCCCGGCCGCGACATGAAGCTGGGCGTAGTAAACTATCGCTTGATCGACGCGGCTAACGATTTCGGGTTTGACCTGAGTGACAAGGCTGCCGCTGATGACTTTGTCGCCTCGGAAATTCACGTACCGAAGGGCCACCCGGTACTTATAAAGATTCGCTCGCGCGATGTGCTGCACGCAGTGTATATGCCGCAGTTCCGCGTGCAGATGTATGCCGTGCCTGGTATGCCTACCCGCTTCTGGTTCACGCCTACCACTACTACCGACGAGATGCGGGCGAAGCTGGGTAACCCGAAGTTCAACTACGAGCTGGCTTGCAACCAGATTTGCGGGAAAGGCCACTTTGCTATGAAGCTCAACATCGTAGTGGACGAGCCCGATGACTACGTAGCCTGGTTTGCTGCCCAAAGCCCGATTTCGAAGAATGCGGACCTCATGGCTTCCTACAAGCAGATGAGCCAGCAGACCGGCTTAGGTAAAGGTGGTAGCCAAGGTGCTAAGGCTAGCGCCATCGAGGAAACCGGCGAATCGCCTGCTCCATTGGCGGCTCAGGCGTCGCTCTAAAGACTTACTTTTTAGCAGTTTTATTCTGATTTATGGCTACTAATCTTCCGGTTTCCTCGCAGTCGCAGGGTGGAATAGGTACTGCGCCAGTGCCTCACACTGAGCACGACGACCATCTGCACGACCACGAGCACCACGACCAGCACTGGCTATGGAAATACGTTTTCAGCCAGGACCATAAAATGATTGCCCGCCAGTTTCTGATTACTGGTATGATGTGGGCTATTATTGGCGGCGTGCTTTCGAGCCTGTTTCGCCTGCAACTGGGCTGGCCCGAGGCTACGCTCGACTGGCTTCAGCCATTACTTGGCAAGTGGATTTCGGGCGGCAAGCTGGACCCCGAGTTCTACCTGGCGCTGGTGACGATGCACGGTACCATTATGGTATTCTTTGTGCTGACGGCCGGTCTATCGGGTACGTTCTCTAACTTCCTGATTCCGTTGCAGGTAGGTGCCCGTGATATGGCTTCGGGCTTCATGAATATGCTCTCGTACTGGTTTTTCTTCCTGTCGAGCCTTATCATGTTCTGCTCGCTGTTTCTGGAAACCGGTCCTGCTTCGGCTGGCTGGACAATCTATCCGCCGCTGAGCGCTTTGCCCCAGGCTATTTCCGGCTCGGGCACGGGCATGACGATGTGGCTCGTAAGCATGGTGTTCTTTATCGTGTCGCAGCTGCTGGGTGGCGTCAACTACGTTACGACGGTTATCAACCTGCGTACCCGTGGCATGAGCATGAGCAAGCTGCCACTTACTATCTGGGCTTTCTTCCTGACTGCTATTCTGGGTATCCTGTCGTTCCCGGTTCTGTTTTCAGCGGCCCTGCTGCTGGTATTTGACCGCTCGTTTGGTACTTCTTTCTTCCTGTCCGATATCTACATCGCTGGTCAGGCATTGCACAACCAGGGCGGTTCGCCGGTACTGTTTCAGCACTTGTTCTGGTTCCTGGGTCACCCCGAAGTATACATCGTGATTATGCCCGCGATGGGTATGGTGTCGGAAGTGCTGGCTACCAATGCCCGCAAGCCGATTTTTGGCTACCGCGCCATGATTGGCTCGCTGATTGGTATCTCGCTGCTGTCATTCGTCGTGTGGGCTCACCACATGTTTGTGACGGGTATGAACCCCTTCCTGGGTTCGGTTTTCATGTTCCTGACCTTGATTATCGCCGTACCATCGGGGGTAAAAGTGTTTAACTGGCTAGCTACACTGTGGCGCGGCAACATCCGCTTCACGTCCGCGATGCTATTTGCCATTGGGTTTGTGTCGTTGTTTATCTCGGGTGGTCTCACGGGTATTATCCTTGGCAACGCTACGCTCGACATCCAGATGCACAACACCTACTTCGTGGTGGCTCACTTCCACCTGGTAATGGGTTCGTCGGCTTTCTTCGGCCTGTTTGCCGGGGTTTATCACTGGTTTCCCAAGATGTTTGGCCGCATGATGGATGAGAAGCTAGGGTATATCCACTTCTGGCTGACCTTCCTGGGCGTATATCTGGTATTTATGCCGATGCACTACGTGGGTATTGCCGGCTTCCCCCGTCGCTACTACGCCTGGACCGGCTTTGATGCCTTCTCGCAGTTTGCCGACCTGAATAAGTTTATCTCGGCGGCTGCTATTCTGGCTTTCTTCGCCCAGTTTATTTTCATCTTCAACTTCTTCTACAGCATTTTCCGTGGCCGCCGTGCCACTGAGAACCCGTGGAACTCGACGACGCTGGAGTGGACGACGCCCATCGAGCCCGGTCACGGCAACTGGCCCGGTGAGATTCCGGCTGTTTATCGTTGGCCCTACGACTACAGCAAGCCTGGGGCAGAAGCGGACTTTATTCCGCAGAACGTACCCTACTCGCAAACGCCTTCGTCAAACCTGCCTTACGAGCGCGAGTTGGCGGATTAGCCTGCCAGCATGCCTTTGCCTGAACGGGCCGCCGCATCCCGGCGGCCCGTTTCTTTTTGACCACGGATTGGCGTGGATTTTAGCGGATTTCACGGATTTTGTAGCCGCAAGCAGTTCGTGTGCCTGGGGCTGAGAGGAGTATTAGCAATTTGTATTATGAACGAGCCGGGATTTGTGCGGCGCTTCCGTTTTTGGAGCGTCCTGACGGTGATAAGTATCTACCTGCTCATTCTGGTAGGAGGCGTAGTGCGGGCAACCGGCTCGGGTATGGGCTGCCCTGATTGGCCCAAGTGCTTTGGCCAGTGGGTGCCGCCTACGGAAGCCAGCCAGTTGCCCGCCAATTACAAGCAGGTGTACACTGCCCAACGGGTAGCCAAAAACCAAAAGCTGGCCCGGACGCTGGCCAGCCTGGGATTCCGGCAGGTAGCCGGCGAAATATTTGCTCATCCTACTCAATATATAGAAACAGAATTTAACGCTGTTAAAACGTGGATTGAGTATTTGAATCGCCTGCTGGGGGCACTCATTGGCATTTTTGTATTTGTGACTGCCGTGGTCGCGCTACCGTACTGGCGCCGTGACCGGCCGGTAGTATGGCTGGCGGTAGGAGCGTGGGTGCTTACCGGCTTTCAGGGTGGCTGGGGTCGCTGGTAGTGTCGACCAATCTGCTGCCCGTGATGGTGACGATTCATATGGGGCTAGCGCTGTTTATTGTAGCTATGCTCCTGTATGCGGCACACCGGGCCCGCTGGGCCGGGCCGAAGCCGAGCTTGACCGTCAGCTGGAGCTGGAAACCCTAGGGGCGAAGCAGACGAAGCGCTAGCCACTGCCACTGGCCTGCGCTGGCTGATGTGGGGTGCGCTGCTACTCACCTTCGTGCAGATAATACTAGGTACGCAAGTGCGCGAGGAGATAGACCGGATTGCATCGGCGGCTGGCTACGGGCATCGTAGTACCTGGATTGAGGCGCTGGGTAGCGTTTTTGAGGCGCACCGCACACTCTCGGCCATCCTGGTGCTGGCCAACGTGTATATCGGCTTCCAGCTCTGGCAGCTGGAGGCTGCGGGGCTGCGGCAACTGGTAGCGGCTACCGGGGTCCTGTTAGGGCTGGAACTCGTGGCAGGTATTACGCTGGCTTATTTCGCGCTGCCCGCTTTTGTGCAGCCCGTACACCTGACCCTGGCAACCCTGCTTTTTGGTACTCAGTTTTTGACGCTGCTGGCCCTGCGGCGACTGGCACGGGTAGGGACATTTGCCGGAGCTCAGCCCCTACAAGAAGCGAACTAAGTACCCGCCCTAGCCCCGGTAGGGCGTACCTTTGCAGCAGCAATTTTATCTGGTTAATGACGAAGGCCCGCGCCTATTTTCAGCTCCTCAAGTTTCGGCTGTCCTTCACGGTGGCGTTTTCCAGCGCGCTGGGTTACCTGCTGGGGTCGGCTACACCAAACTGGGGCGGGCGCTGCTGGTACTGCTGGGTGGCCTGCTCGTAACGGGCGCAGCCAATATCATCAACCAGATATTTGAGAAGGACCTCGATAAGCTGATGCGCCGTACCGAGAACCGGCCCCTGCCCACCGGCCGCCTTTCGCCCACCGAAGCCTGGGTATTCTGCGCCCTGCTGGCTCTGGTGGGGCTAGGCATGCTGGCGTATTATTTCAACCCGCTCTCGGCGGCTCTCTCACTACTATCGCTTATTCTTTATGGGTTTATCTACACGCCCCTCAAAACGGTATCGCCGGTGTGCGTGGCCGTGGGGGCGATTCCGGGAGGCTTGCCGCCGCTTATCGGCTGGGTAGCAGCCACCGGCTATATAGGAGAAGCCGCCTGGGTACTATTTGGTATTCAGTTTATGTGGCAGTTTCCGCACTTCTGGGCCATTGCCTGGGTAGCTGATGACGACTACAAGCGGGCCGGCTTCAAGATGCTGCCAACACCGGGCGAGCGCGACCTGCGCACGGCTTTTCAGATAATGACCTACACGGTGCTACTGATTCCGGTGTCGCTGCTGCCGCTCGTGCTGGGTATTTCGGGCCGTACGTCGGCCGGGGTGGCGCTGGTCTGCGGGGTACTGTTTACGCTGCTTACGGTGCGCCTGATGCGCACCCAGGACCGCAAGGCCGCGCTAAGTATCATGTTTGCCTCGTTCCTCTACCTGCCCATCGTGCAGATTGCGCTGCTTTTAGATAAAGTTTGATTTATAGTTGCCAGTTTTTTGTTGTCAGTTGTTAGTAAGCCAACGGACAACAGCCCTGTTAGCAACCAACGACAACAACTTATTTACTCATTATACCATGAAGACTTCCGAGGCAATTTATGCTGATAAGGAGATGGGCCTGGGCTGGCACCCGAAGCGGGTACTCCTGGTTCTGCTTATTTTCAGCATTGTAATGATGTTTGCCGCTTTTACCAGCGGCTATATAGTGCGGCGCGATGAAGGCAACTGGCGCGAGTTTGACCTGCCCGCAAGCTTGCTCTTCAACTCCATCGTCATTGCGCTCAGTAGCGCGGCGATGCAGTGGGCTTACTATTCGGCCAAGCACGATGAAGTGAAGCGCACGCACCTGGGGCTGCTGCTGACGATGGTGCTGGGTATAGTATTTCTGTTTGGGCAGGTTCACTCGTGGGGCGACCTCGTGGCCGGCCACACCTTCTTTGGCGGGGCGGATGCCAATCCGTCGGGTTCTTTCGTGTATGTATTGATGGGCGTACACGCTTTCCACCTTATCACGGGCCTCATTTTTGTGGCCGTAGTTTTGAAGCGAAGCCTTAATTATCAGGTGCATTCGCGCGCAATGCTTTCGATTGGTAACGCTACCTTATACTGGCACTTCCTGGGCGGGCTTTGGCTGTACCTGTATTTGTTCCTACTTTTGAACCACTAAACGGGAATTTGGCGTAAAGCCCGCCTGTCCATCTGTTGTCCGTTATGGCCCACTCCACTACTTTGCAGCCCACCGCTGCCTCTGCCGCCTACGTCGATGCTCCCCGCACCGGCACCTGGGACGGCGGCAATGAACCCTTCAAGGCAAGCTACGGCAAGCTGATGATGTGGATTTTCCTGCTCTCGGATACCTTCACTTTCGGCGCATTTCTGACGGCCTACGGCCTCATTCGTCACAAGCACGGGGTATTCACGGGGCAGGCAAAAGACTTTTTCTTTAGCACCGCGCATTGGCCGATTCCAGAAAAGGTATTTAATGCCTTTCCCGGGATGCACGGCGTAGACCTGCCGCTGGCGTTCGTGGCGCTGATGACCATGATTCTTATTTTCAGCTCCGTAACGATGGTGCTGGCCGTAGAAGCGGGCCACCGGATGGACAAAGCTGATGTGCAGAAGTGGCTGTTGTGGACCATTCTGTTTGGCAGCATGTTTCTCTGCAGCCAGGCCATTGAGTGGACGCACTTTATCGGTGGCCACGAAGAGGGCACGCGCATGGCCGATGGTACTATCTTTCACGGCGCTAACCTGGTGATGAATCAGTACGGCCCACCGCTGTTTGGCGACCTGTTCTTCTTTATTACGGGCTTCCACGGTACCCACGTATTTTCGGGTGTTTGCCTACTGGTGTGGTGCTTTATTGCCACTACCAACGGCACCTTTGAAAAGCGTGGTCATTACGAGATGATTGAGAAAATCGGCCTCTACTGGCACTTCGTAGACCTGGTATGGGTATTTGTGTTCACGTTCTTCTACCTCGTTTAACTTCATTATGGGTTGAAAATTAGGAATTATGAAGGCTGTCTTAGCGGATGGCATCACAATTCATAAGTCACAATTCACAATTCATAACTCAAAGCAATGTCTGCTCACGCTGCTACCGAACAAAGCGCCTTTACCGGCGAAATTCCCAAGCCCAACACCGCCTGGATTTGGAAAACCTTCTGGATTCTGGTTGTTATCACGGCAATCGAGTTTGCCATTGCCTTCTCGATGACCTCGCCGGGCCTGCGGACGTTCCGCAACAGTATCTTCATCGTGATGACGCTGCTCAAGGCTTTCTTTATTGTCGGAGAGTTCATGCACCTGAAGCACGAAGTAAAGAGTCTTATCTGGACGATTCTGATACCGACGGCGCTGCTGGTGTGGCTGGTAGTGGCCCTCGTAACGGAAGGCTCGTATGTAGGCGAAGTACTTTCGCACATGTTTAGCAGCTAAAGCAGCATGCGACCACGCCAGACTATCTTGCTGGGCCTGCTGTTGCTGGTGCCGGTGCTGGCGTTCTTATTCCTCTATGGCTTTGGCCGCAATCATTACGCGCTGCCAACCTACTTGCCCGAGCGGGCGGACTCGGTCCGCACCTCGGCAGGAGGGTGGCAGCGCGATACTGTTTTTCACCGGGTACGGCCGTTTCGCCTGCGCACAGTAGGAGGGCGCACGCTGACGAGTGCGGAACTGGTCCAGGGCATGTATGTAGTGCAGTTTTACGCGCCCGGCGAAGCAGGTGCGCCGGCTGCCCGCGTGCTGGCCCGCATTCAGGAGCGGTTCCGGCCCGAACCCCGGGTACGAATGGTAACGCTGGTGCCCACTGCCGCCAGCACTGCCGCTACCGATGCGCAGCTTGAAAAGCTAAGCGAACAGTACGGCACCATAAGCGGTAAATGGCTGATTGCAGCAGCCCCGGCCGACACGCTGCGGCAACTGGCGCAGTACGAGTTTGGCCAAACGGCCCTGCGGCCCGGGCACTTTCCCTTTCGGCCCGCTACCGAACCCGCGAACCTGCTGCCCGGTCGGCTGTTGTTGATAGATAAAGCCCAGCATGTGCGGGGCTACTACGACGCCACCGACAAGTACGAGGTCGAGCGCCTGATTACCGAACTCAACGTTTTGCTTTACAGCTATGACAACCGCGACTGAGCAGCTACATCCGCCGGTGCTGGAGCCCGGCGACTATACCAAGTATAAAGTTATTCTGGGACGCTGGGCGTGGTAGTACCGCTGCTGGTAGCCGTGCTGTTTTATTTCAAAAACATCTTTCGCATACAGGGGGCCGATGTGTATCTGCACGCGCTGCCCGCCGTCAATGCCGCCCTCAACTCGCTAACGGCCGTAGCGTTACTGACCGGCTTTTACTTTATCAGGCAGAAAAACGTGCTGGCACACCGCACGGCCATGGGTACGGCTTTCGCGCTGGGCGGCTTGTTTTTGATTTCTTACGTCGCCTACCACTCGCAGGTCGAGAGCACGCATTTTGGCGGTGTTGGGGCAGTGAAAGCCCTTTATTTTCTGTTGCTGCTCACGCACATCAGCCTGGCCGCCGTCACGGTAGCCTTGGTTCTCTTTACCTTATACTTCGCGCTGACCGGACAGTACACCAAGCATAAGCGCATTGCCCGGTGGACCTTTCCCATCTGGCTTTACGTCTCGGTAACGGGTGTTATCGTATATTTCATGATTGCGCCGTACTATCCGGTGGTCTAAGGATAATTAATTAATTTAATAATATATATGAAAAAAATGATTTTAGGGCTGGTGCTGAGCTTCATGGCCCTGACAACCGTACTGCCTGCCGCCGCCCAATGCGTAATGTGCAAAAGCCAGGTAGAAGCCGCTCGGGCTGAGAAAGACGACTATGACGTAGCGGGCCTCAACAAAGGCATTGTGTATATGATGACGGTGCCCTACATTTTGATGGGAGCCGTAGGCTTCTTCTGGTACCGCCGCACGCATCCGAAGCGGCCTGCCAAGTTTTAAGCCGAAATTGGGTGTAGCAACCGTTGGCCCTGCCTTATAGCTGGGCCAACGGTTTTTTTATGCTCTTGGCATGGGCTGAAGCCAGTATCCGGCAGTAGCTTGCAGTAGTTGGCCGGCCTGATTTTCGGCGGGCGGCCCACGTTAGCCTTTACTTTCCAGCTTTGTCTTTGTTGCCCGTCCGCTTTTCGTTTGCTCGCTCCTGGCCGCTGGTGCTGCTGCTGCTGGCACTGCTAAGCTTTGTGGGCAGCTGGCTGGCAAATAACTACGGGCAGTTTTCGGATAACAGCCTGCTTTCGCCCAACGCAGCCCACCTGCAAAACCTGGTAAACCAGGCCGCCGCTACGGCCGGGCGCGAGGCCGGGCGCGTAGCAGTAGAGTGCCAGCCTCCGGCAGCCCCTGATTTCAGCCGCCTGCTGACGGAGTGCTCTTATCCGACCTTTGTGGCCGTGAATGGGCAGATAGCCGGCTGGTCGGCCTCGGGCCCCGAGCCCACCAGCGCGGAGCTGGCCGACCCCCGGGCCGAGCGGCTTACTGAAACGACGCTGGGTGAGTTTTTAGTGGTGCGCCGGGCCCTTGGGCCGGTGGTGGTGCTGGTTTACGTGCCCCTGGCCCGGCACTACGGCATTAGCAACCGCTACTTGCGTGAGGGGGCCACGCCGGCCCTGCTGCAAGGAATGGAGGTGCAGGTACGGGCCGCCCCGGTGCAGCCCAACGCCGCCAACGGGCTGGTGGCTGCCCTGGTCGATACGCAGGGGCAATACCTGTTTTCGGTAGTGCAGCTGCCGGGTAATGCCTTAGCCGGGCGCTTGCTGCCGCTGGCACTGCTTGTGCTGGGTATTGCTTTTTATACGGTGGGCTGGCTGGGGCTGGTGCGCCGCTGGTGGCAGCAGGGGCAGGTGGCGTTGGCCCTGGTAGTGCTGGCGGGCACGCCGCTGGTGCTGCGGCTCGTGCTGCTGTATCTCGGGCTGCCTTACGCCTGGCTGGAGCTGCCCCTGTTCGACCCGCGGGTGTATGCCGTGTCGGGCTGGGCTCCTTCGCTGGGCGACTTGCTGCTCAATGGCCTGCTGGCCGTGCTGCTGGCAGGTAGCCTGGTGCTGATGAGCCATCACTACGAGCTGCCAGCACGGGCCGGGCGGGCGCCGGGCGGGCGCTGGGGCTGCCTGCCCTGGCAGGGTTTATAGTTTCACTAGGGTCATTGTATAGCTATTACTGTAGTGCGTTCAGTAATAATCAGCTTAGCCTTGATATTACGCAGAGCATGCAGGTGAGTGGGTTCCGACTGGTACTGTTGCTGGCGGTACTGCTGCACACGGCGGCTTTCGTAACCGGCTTTTACCTCTGTACGGAGCTGTTGCTGCCCGACCTGCGCCGCCTGCCGCGCCGCCTGCTGCTGTGGGGTGGGGCAGCCTGGCGGTGCTGTTGCTGGGCCTGGGTGGCGGGCTGCATCGGGGCTACCTGCTGCTGACGGGCATGGCTTGCCTGTACTTGGTGCTGGCGCGGCTCGGGCAGCTGGCCGGGCGGCCGGCGCAGCGTGGCCCCGCCTATTTGCTGTTTCTGCTGCTGGGGCTGGCCTCGGCTACCGGCGCAGCGGCGTTATACGGGCAGTTTGAGCACCAGCTCTTGCTGGATAAGCAGCGGCTGGCTACCAATCTCTTAGTTGATAATGATTTGCAGGGAGAGTTCCTGCTGGGGCAGCGGTTGCGCCGGCTGGCCAGCGACCCGCTGGTTGCCCGCCTGTTTACCACAATGCCGGTGCGCACCGAGGCCATCCGGCGGCGCATCGAGCGGCAGTACCTACGCAGCTATTTTGATAAATACGAAGAGTCGGTAGACCTGTTTGACCCCAGCGGGCAGCCTGTGGGCGGTGAAGCCGATGATACCCTGACCTTCAATCAGACGCGCTTGCTGCTCTCGCGCACAGCTACGCCTACCGACCAGGAAGGAGTATACCTGCTCAAATCGGATAACTCGTTTAGCTCGCGCCGCTACGTAGCGGTAGTACCCGTGACGCAGCCCGCGCCGGGCGGCATAGGGCCTCCCGCGCCGGTTGGCACCATTCTGCTCACGCTGAGCCTGAAGCAGCTGGCCAGCTACAGCGTGCTGCCCGAGCTGCTGGTCGACCAGAAGTTTTTTCAGCCGGGCCTGGCGACTGACCTCAGCTATGCCGGCTATGCCAAGGGGCGGCTGGTGTACAGCGAAGGCGACTTCGACTATGCCAACCGCTTACCAGTCGCTTTGCTGCGCGACCAGCGGCTGTATCAAAATGGCTTGATAGTCAGCGATTTTCACCACCTGGCGATGCGCGACGCCAGTGGCCGGCGGGTGGTCGTCGTAACCACCAGTACC
The DNA here is from genome assembly GCF_013256425.1 of Hymenobacter sp. BRD67. Classification (GTDB taxonomy): domain Bacteria; phylum Bacteroidota; class Bacteroidia; order Cytophagales; family Hymenobacteraceae; genus Hymenobacter. The sequence goes on along the minus strand of NZ_CP053904.1, from coordinate 2,991,833 downwards.
TACTCGGTGGCCGACTGGTTTTCCAACTTCTCTTTTCAGCTGCTGCTCAACGTATTGGTGTGGCTGCTGGCGGGTGGGGCCTACCTGCTGCTGCGCCGCGAAGGCTGGGGCGTGCAGTTCAATTTCAGCGCCCGCATTCAGCTGCTGCTCAATCTGGGTATTCTTCTTCCGCTGCTGGTGGTGAGCGTGGCTACGGCCAGCCAGGTAATATCGGGCTACCGCCGCGATTTGCACCGCACCTACGAGCGCCGCGGGCGCATTGCGCTTGAAAGCCTGCTCCGCCGCCGCGACCAGCTTACCGATACGACGGCCCGGCCGGTGCTTCAGGCGCTGGCCCACAACGTGGCGGCCCTCACCGAAACCGACCTTAACCTGTACGACTCGCGCGGGCAGCTGCTGGTGAGCTCGCAGCCCCTCATTTTTGAGGCCGGGCTGTTGGGGCCGCTGCTCAACCCGCAGGCCCTGGTAGAGCTGCGTGAGCGCGGGCTGAGCCGGACGCTGCTTACCGAGCGAGCGGGCTCGCTTTCATTCAACTCGCTGTATCTGCCCGTGCGGGCCGCCAGTGTCGATGGCCCATCAGGGCCGGTGCTGGGCTACGTAGGCATTCCGTTTTTCGACTCGCAGAAAGAGCTGGACAGCAAGCTGACGGAGCTGTTTACGACCATCCTGAACATCTTTACACTTATGTTTCTGGTGTTTCTGGGGCTGGCTTTTGTAGCCACGCGCCAGCTTACGGCACCACTCAAGCTGCTGACCCAGCGCCTGACGCGCACCACGCTCACCGGCCAGAACGAGCTGCTCGACTACCATTCGAGCGACGACGAAATTGGCTTGCTGGTGAGCGAGTATAACTCGATGCTACGCAAGCTGGAAGCCAGTAAGCGCGAGCTGGCGGCCCAGGAAAAAGAGGCGGCCTGGCGCGAGATGGCCCGGCAGGTAGCCCACGAAATCAAGAACCCACTCACGCCCATGAAGCTGAGTCTGCAATATCTGCAAAAGGCTATATCGGAGCGCCGGCCCAATGCGGAAGAGCTGATTGGGCGCATTTCCCAAACGCTCATTACGCAGATTGATGTGCTTTCCGATATCGCCACCTCTTTCAGCACTTTTACCAACCTGCCCGCCATGCGCCCCACCCGCCTCGATGTGGTGGCGGTGCTCCGCCACTGCGCCGACCTGTTTCGGCAAAATGATGGCGATGAGAAAGGCGAGCTGCACCTGCAGCTGCCGCCCGATGGCACGTACACGGTTTTTGCCGATGAAAGCCTGCTGGTGCGCACCTTCAACAACCTGCTGCTGAATGCCCGCCAGGCGGTACCCAGCGACCGCTCGCCGCGCCAGCAGGTAAGCCTGCGGGCGGAGGGCACCGGCAAAATCCTCATCACGATTACCGACAACGGAGCTGGTATTGCCGAGGAAGTGCGTGAAAAGATATTCCGGCCCAATTTTACTACCAAGCTCACCGGCTCGGGTATCGGGCTGGCAGTAGCCAAGCGGGGTATTGAAGGCGCGGGTGGGCGCCTGTGGTTTGAGACCGAAGTGGGTGTGGGTACCACGTTCTTTATTGAGCTGCCACTGGCCGGATAGCGCAGTTGGACGAGAAAACTCACAGGCTCACCGAGCCGTATAGTTTATTGGGCTAGTAAATACTGCCATCTGCTAAGAGCATAAAGTGAGCTGAGAGCAAGCAGGGTAGTTTTGGTTCAGTTACTTATTCGCCTCTCCGCTTCGCCATGTCAACTTACTTACGCCTCCTTTCTGGTTTCCTCCTAATGGGCTTCTTGCTGCTAAGCGGCCTGGGAGCGCAAGCACAAGAGGTAGTGCCGGCCGAGTCGTCAGCCGCAACGGTTTCGCAGCAGGCGCAGCGCCAGGCCGAGTTTCTGGCCGATGCCCTGCAGCTGAAGGGGCGCCAGGTACACGCGGTACAAGCCGCGCTGCTGGCTCGCCTCGATGCCAACGACGTGTTGAGCCACTTGCTCTTTGTGTCGGGCACCGCCGCTGCGGCAGCTTATGAAGCGGTTGATTACCGCTACTATGCTGTTGTGGGCAAGGTGCTTACGCCTAGCCAGTTTCATTTGCTGCTGCAGCTCGATGAAAAGGCCGCTGCCAGTGATGCCGCGCTGGCAACCAGCAACCCATAGTCTTTGCCAACTTTCGGAGGCTGTTAACCCGGAATAAGCGGATGAAGCTGCGCAGCTTCGTCCGCTTATTTTTTGGACGCAGCATCGGTAATTAGCCGCTGGTGCTAACGCTTTCTTTTTTCGGGGGCGCAAGTCTGTAAGCAGGCAAGTACGGGCAATCGGTGAGTAGTAGCGAGTAGTCGGGCCAGGCTACTCAGCAATCGGGGTTATGGGGCGTACCAAAGGGGGCGGCGTAGCGTTGTGCGCCTACTGCTGCCGAACTTTACTCTATGACCCAACGCTACCGCTTCTGCTTCGCCCTCGTGGCTCTGCTGGTAGCGGTGTTGGGTTTGGCGACACCCGCCCGGGCCCAGCAGCCCGGCCCGCCGCCAGCCGCGCCGGCCCTAAAGCGGCCCGCCCGGCCGCCGAGCCCGCCCCGCCCAATACCCGGCGCTGTCGCTATCAGCGCCTGGCCATCGGCCGTGATACTACGAGCTTCACGCTGCGCGATACGCTTACTATTGTGCCGGCTTCGGTAACGGCCAATGGCCAGGCGGTCGGCTACGACCCGCGCACCGACCGCTACCAGCTGGTGCGCCCGGCCCCGCGCGATAGCAGTGGCGTGGGCCGGCCCGACTCGGTGCTGCTTTGCTACCGGGTGCTGCCACTGCCGCTGCTGCGGGCCCGCTACCGCCGCCCGCGCCGGCTCATGGACAGCATCGACTTTCGCGACCGGCCCATGCTGGGCGCGCAGGACTTTTCGCAGAAAGAGCAGATACTGAGCACGCCGGGCATTAGCAAAACGGGCAATCTGTCCAGGGGATTTCTTTTGGCAATACCCAGAACGTGTTTGTGAACTCGGCGCTGAACTTACAGCTGGAGGGGCAACTGACCGAGAATATTCATCTCACGGCCGCTATCTCCGACCAGAACGTGCCTTTTCAGCCCGAAGGCAACACCCAGACGCTGCAGCAGTTCGATAAAATCTATATTACCCTTACCGGCCCGCAGTGGAACCTGACGGCCGGCGACGTGGTGCTGCGCAACAAGCCCGATTATTTTTTGCGCTACTATAAAAATATTCAAGGTGCCGCCATTGAGGCCAATCTGGGGCGCCCGGCCCGCAGCCGCTGCAGGCTGGCTCCACCAACAACAGCGTCAGCAACGCGCCGCCCTCGTCCTTTACAACCTACACCAACGGCGTGACCAACAACAGCGCCGCGCCTCAGGGCGCGGTCGGCGCGCCGCTTACGCCGCCCACGGCTGCCGTACCGCCCGGCCAGGTGCTGCCCACAGCCCCGCCGGCCGGGGCTGCCAGCGTGGTTGTGCGCGACAAGCAGGGCCAGATTCGCTCCTCGACGCTGGTAGCGGGCGGGGTGGCCAAGGGCAAGTTTGCCAGCCTCGATGTGAAGCCCCTCGACAACGTTCAGGGCCGTACCGCCTCACCGGCCCCAACGGCGAGCAGTTTATCATTGTGCTGGCTGGCTCGGAGCGCGTGTACCTCGATGGACGGCTGCAGACGCGAGGTTTCGACTTCGACTATGTTATCGACTACAACCTGGCGGAAATTACGTTTTCGCCGCGCCACCTCATCACGGCTAATACGCGCCTGAAAGTCGATTTTGAATACTCCGACCTCAACTATTCGCGCTCCCTCTACACCATCAGCCACTACCAGCAGGTGGGGAAGCTGAATGTGCGCGGCAACTATTACCAGGAGGCCGACAGCCCCGATAACCTGGCCAACCTCACGCTCTCGGCCCAAGACCAGCAGCTGCTGCGCAGTGCCGGCAACGTGTCGACGGTGCAGGCACCAGGGGCCGATTCGGCAGCCTTCAACCACACCCTGGTGCAATACCACCGCGTGGCCCAGGTCGATGCCGGCACGGGGCTGCGAACCTATGCGTTTGTGTATGCCACTGACTCGCTCCGCGGGGTGTACACGGTACGCTTTACGCAAGTAGCGGCCAATGCGGGTGATTATGCGCTGAGTACCACTGACGTAAACGCGAACGGCCGGGTCTATAAGTACGTCGGCACTAACCTGGGCGATTACAAGGCCGTGCGGATTTTGCCCACGCCGCTGCTCAAGCAGATGGTAACTGCCGGGGCTACCTACCAGCTCGACCGGTCGGCCGCGGTGTTTGTAGACCTGGCCAGCTCTCAGCTGCAGCGCAACCGCTTTGCGGTAGGCACTGAAGACAAAGGCGGGGCCATGCGCGTGGGCTATACCGTGCAAGACCGGGCTCTGCCGGCCTGGGTGCCGGCCGCGCTGCAGAAATACCGCCTCCGCTCGGCCCTCGACTACGAGTACACGGCCCCCAAATTTGCGCCCATCGACCGCTACCGCGATATTGAGTTCGACCGCAACTGGAGCGCCCCCAGCACCGCCAACGCCACCACGACCGATGCCCGTGAGGATAATATATTCAACTTTGCCATTGGGCTGAGCCGCGACGCCAACCACGCCGTGAACTACCGTGTGAGCCGCCGCTACCGGCCCGGCGAGGTGAGCGGTGTGCAGCAGTGGGTCGACGTAGCCCAGCAGGTGGGCCGGCTCGAAATGCGCGGCTCCTTGTTCTTACTCAACTCGCAGGCCGGGCGCTACCATTCCGACTGGGCACGGGGCGAGGCCAGCGTGCGCTACGGTGGCGGGCGGCTTATTCCGGGCTACACCTATCGGTTTGATAAAAACAAGGTTATCTCCCCGCGGGCGATACCATTCGCTCGGCTAATTATTTCGACGAGCACACCTTCTTTCTGCAAACCCCCGACACCGGCCGCACCCGCTACAGCCTCAACTACAGCTTTCGGCGCGACCGCACGCCCACCGCCGAGCAGGATAACCTCGCTATTCACAACCAGTCGCAGACGGTGCAGGGCAACCTGACCACCCGCATCAGCAAAACGCAGGACCTGCGTTTTGTTGCTACCTACCGCGACGTGAACCTGGTGAGTACCCCCGACAGCGCCCGCCAGCGTAACATTCTGGGCAAAATAGACCACAACGTCAGCTTTCTGCAAAACCAGATTCGCTCCGAGCTGAGCTACAGCGTGCAAACCGGCCGCGAGCTACGGCGCGACTTTTCGTTTCTGGCCGTGCCGGCCGGGCAGGGCACCCACTACTACGCCGGCGACCTCAACCACAACGGCGTGCAGGATAAGGATGAGTTTCTGGAGGCTCAAACCCCTGATGCCCAGTACCGTACGTACATCAAGGTGTACCTGCCCACCAACGATTACCTCACCGCCTACCAGAACCGCCTCAGCTATCGCCTCACCGTGAACGCGCCCCGCGGCTGGCGCGAGGCCGGCAGCTGGCGCGCCGGGCTGGCCCGGCTCAGCAGCATCAGCAGCGCCACGGTAGACCGCCGCACCACCAGCCCCGACCTGGGCTCGCGCCTCAACCCGTTTAGCTTCAATAAGGAAGATGACAAGCTCTTGGCCTTCAATCAGCTGTTGCGGAATACGCTGTACTTTAATAGGGCAAACCCTATATTCGGGCCGAGCTGACCGTGCAGCAAACCCAGCAAAAAACCCTGCTTACCGAAGGCTTCGACCTGCGCAACCTTACCACTCAAAGCCTGCTGCTGCGCCGCACGCTGGCGCAGTCGTTTACAGGCCGGCTCACCACCGCCCGCGACGTGCGCGAGGCCCAGGCCTCGTACTCGGCGGCGCGCAATTTCCGGCTGCTTATCTACACCGTGCAGCCCGAAATCAGCTACCAGCCCAGCCCCATGCTACGCCTCACCGGTTCACTGCTGCACACCAATAAGCACGATGTACTCGACCACACCGGTCAGGCCGACGTGCCCAACAACACCCAGGGCAGGTTTGATGACCTGGGCCTCGAAACCCGCCTCAGCCAGGTTAGCAAGCGCACGCTTACGGTGGCTACGCACGTCACGCGGGTAGCCTTTACGGGCGATGCCAACGCCCAGAATTCCGTAGTGGGCCTCGAAATATTGCAGGCTCTGCGCCCGGCACCAACTACACCTGGAACCTTAACCTCGAACAGCGCCTGGCTAATGGCCTGAATATCAACGTAGCGTATGATGGCCGCAAGGCCAGCGGCTCCAGCGTAGTGCATACCGGCCGGATGCAGGTGGCGGTGCTGTTTTAGGGTTTAATGACCTGTAAGCCAACGGCCCACAGGTGGTCAAAGTCATGGTTAGTGGTATGCAATTCCACGCCGAAATACAAGGCTGTCGCTGCAATCCACAGGTCATTCTTTCCCATATTTCGGGAGGAGATACCAGCTGGTAACGGCTGTTGCGTCAATTTGCCCTGGCTATAAGCATCCAGGTAAGCGTAGGGCTGAAGCAGTTGGTCCGACACTTCAATAGGGGAAACTGCTGTCGGATTTGTTGCAGAAAGTTTGTCTTTTGCGGGCCCCAAGCTGCCTTTAAGGCAAAAGCTTCTAGTTCACCAGCTACGATAACCGATAGTAAAGTGCGGGCAGGAAGCGTTTCCTCTCGGCGAATATGTTGGATAATCAGATTGGTTGAGGTGGTCGGGTAGGAATGGACACGGAGAAAGTAACTTTCCCCTGTCATGGAAGCAGAAAAATCCGCCGGTAAACGGCAACGAACCAAGTATGATGCAGCGTTTCGGAGCGAGGCGGTCCGCCGCGTGAACCAGGATGGGCAGATGGCGGCGCGGGTCGCCCAGGCGTTAGGCATGAGCGAGGCCGTGTTGGGCAAGTGGGTGCGGGCGGCCCGCGCGCAAGCCGCTCGTTCAGTGGGTAGCGAAGCGCTGGAGCAAGAAAATAAGCAGTTGCGAGCCCAACTGGCGCGCGCCGAAATGGAGCGCGACATTTTAAAAAAAGCGCTGACCATATTTTCGCAACCGACGGGCCGATGAAACGCTTCACCTTCATTGCGTTACATGTCCATTGCTGGTCCGTACGGCAGCAGTGCCAGCTGCTAGGCGTTAGTCCCAGCGGGTACTACGCGTGGTGCAAGCGGGCACCCGCGTCGGCGGCCGGGCAAGCGCTTCCTGCTTGGCAAGTGGCGGCCCAGCGCGTGTTCACCACCCACGCCGGCCGCTATGGCCAGCGCCGATTACGGGCCCAACTGCGGCGAGAAGGCTATGCGGTAGGCCGGCAGCGGCTGCGCGGCTGGCTCAGCGCCAGTGGCTTACGCGCGCTTTGCACCCGCCTCAGTACCCGTCCCCGCGCACCACCCAGGCTGACCCGCAGGCCATTGCCGCTGCTAACAAACTCGCTAGCTGGCCGGCGGCCACGGCCCCCAACCAAATTTGGGTGGGCGATATCACCTACCTGGCCCTGGCCACGGGGCAGTGGGCGTACCTGGCCTGCTGGCGCGATGCCTTTTCCCGGCGCGTGGTGGGCTGGCACGTGAGCGAGTCGCTGCACACGGACTTGATTCTGACCGCTTTCAACCGGGCTGTCGCGGTCTGCCAGCCCCCACCGGGCCTGCTCGTGCACGCCGACCGGGCAGCCAGTACACTAGCGACGCTTTTACCACCTTACTTGACCGGACCCAGGCCATTGCCAGCCTGAGCCGACCCGGCAATCCTTACGACAACGCCCTGGCTGAGAGCGGCTGGAGTACGCTTAAGTAGTCTACCAAAAATAATCCAGTAGTAGCTTAGGGGATGAAATTAGCTTCTATTGCGCTGGACGCTGCGCAAATCGAGCAGTTGGAGCAGGCCGCTGCGCACGGCAAGCATTCCCGAGAGCGGCGGCGGGCACAGGCCGTGCTCAGCCAGCATCGGGGCCTGAGCTTGCAGCAGCTAGCGGCCGCGTACGCCGTTGGCCGGGATACAGTCCGGCTCTGGCTCACCCGTTTTGAGCAGGGAGGCGTAGCCGCCCTGGCCGAGGGCGCCCGGAGTGGGCGTCCGAGCAAACTCGATGCGCCCGCCCAAAAAAAGTAGTCGCCTGGGTGGGTGCCTGCTGCCAACAGCTGCGGCGCCTGGTGCCCCGCTGCCTGCACGAGTTGAGCGTGCGCCTGCACCTGAGCACCTTACGCCGGGTGCTGCACCGCGCGGGCTACAGCTGGAAGCGCACCCGGCGTTCCTTGAAGGCGCAAGTGCCCCCGTCGCCTTCGCCGCTTGCCAGCAGCGCCTGGCGGCCCTGCACCAGGCCGAGCAGCGCGGGGAAGTGGCCGTCTTTTACGCCGATGAGGTGCGGTTCTCCCGCCTGGCCCCCGTGCCCTACGCCTGGCAGCGCAGCGGCCAACCCCCGGTGGAACTACCCGCCGAGCGCGGGCCACCGGCGGCTACTCCGTGCTGGGTTTCTGGCAGCCGGGCGACCCGCAAGGCACGGGGCGGCAGGCCTTTACCGGCTGGCTCTCCCACACGGCCTTCACCGCAGAGGTCTTCGTGGCGGCAGTGAACGAGTGGGTGGCGGACCTGCGGCAGCCTACTGTACTCGTGCTCGACAACGCCTCGATTCACAAGGCCCACCTGGTGCAGCAGCACCAGGCCGACTGGGCCGCCGCCGGGCTAACGCTCTTGTTTCTGCCGCCTTATTCGCCCGAATTGAACCGCATTGAAATCCTGTGGCGCTTCTGCAAGCATTACTGGCTCACGCCCGCCGCTTATCAAACCCCCGAAACGTTGCGGCAAGCTGTCTGCCAACTCATCCTTGATATTGGCACCACTGACTACTGGATTACTTTTGCTTGACTACTTAAAACCGAGCTACTGCCTCGTGGGGCTTGCTTTGCCGACTTGGAAGAAGCTCGCCTGGAACTGGCCGAATATCTCGACCTCTACTACAACACCCAGCGCCTGCACTCGGCCTTGGGCTACTGCACCCCGCTCGAAATCGAACTCCACTATCGCTTTAACCTACCTTAGCTCCCTGTCCATTTGGACCCGACCACCTCAGGTATCAAGAAACATCGCTGTCCTTTTGGCGCTCGTCAGCTAGAAGTTGGTCCATACGCTGATTATCTTCTTGTGTAAAGTGCAGATTAGGAATTGGTAGCGGCCCACGAGCTGCATACTCTTCCGTAAAACGCTGAACGCCATACGCTTTAATATCCTCTGGGCGTAACGCAGTGCGACCCTGCCTTAGCAACTGTTGAAGTGGATTGGCAACAAAGCTCATAGTGCTGACCCAGATAAAATTAATACTACTCAAACGCGGTGCTAGAAATAGAAGTTTACACGGCGGTTGGAGTGCTATAAAGGTATTTGTAAAGCGCAGGACTTTGGCTAAAATTACTATCTGCACTATCTTACCCGTTCGTTTGTCCGCCTTGGATAAGCAAACCAGGACATGATTTCTTTCTACCTCAACGACCAGCCCATCCACACCGCCGAGCCAGCTGCCAGCGCGCTGCTCGACTTTGTGCGCTATCACGAGCACCTGACGGGCACCAAAATCGGCTGCCGCGAGGGCGACTGCGGCGCTTGCACCGTGCTGGTGGGCGAACTGGTCGAAGATGGCCAACGCCTTGCCTACCAGAGCATGACGAGCTGCCTTACGCCGCTCGGCAACGTGCACGGCAAGCACGTCGTCACGGTGGAGGGCATCAACCCGGCCGGCGGGCAGCTCACGCCGGTGCAGCAGGCCATCGTGGACCAAAACGGCGCGCAGTGCGGCTTCTGCACGGTAGGCTTCGTGCTGTCGCTCACTGGCCACAGTCTCAGCGATAAGCCGGCTACCGCGAGCAGCACCCGCGCCGCTATCGACGGCAACATCTGCCGCTGCACGGGCTACAAGAGCCTGGAGCGTGCTGCCGCGCGCCTCACCGCCGAGCTAGCCGGGCGGCCCGCCACGAATAGCATCAAGTGGCTGAGCGAAAAGCAGTTCGTGCCCGTCTACTTTACCGAAATACCCGCCCGCCTGTCCGCCCTGCGCGCCGCTACGGCCCCGGCGGAAGCCCCGGCCGTAGCGGGCAGCAATGGCCATGACGCCGACGGCGCGCACATTTCGACTTCGCCCAACGGCCACGCGCAAAGCCAGAACGGCCAGCATTCAGCCAGTCAGCCAGTCCCCCATCCACTCTTGTCGGGTGGCACCGACCTGCTGGTGCAGCGCCTCGATGAGCTGCGCCAGCAGCCCGTGCGCCTGCTCTTCGACCAAAGCGGCCGGCGCGGCGTGCGCCAGCATGAAGGCCGCGTAGTGCTGGGCGCCGCCACCACGGCCAGCCAGCTACTGGAGTCGGAGGTGATGCGCGGCCTGCTGTCACGTCTGCCCGACTACCTCAAGCTGGTGTCGAGCACGCCCATCCGCAACATGGGCACGGTGGCTGGCAACTTCGTAAATGCTTCGCCCATTGGCGATTTGACCATATTGTTTCTGGCGCTGGGCGCTGAAATTACGCTGGCCGACGCGGCCGGCGCCAGCCGCTCTCTGCCGCTGGCCGGGCTGTATCTCGGATATAAAAAGCTGGCGAAAGCCGCCGATGAGCAGGTGACCGAAATCAGCTTCCCGGCCCGCAGGCCAGCGATTTTTTCAATTTTGAGAAGGTATCCAAGCGTACGCACCTCGACATTGCCAGCGTGAACACCGCCGCCTGGCTGCGGGTCGAAAACAACATAATCACGGCTGCCCGCATCTCGGCCGGTGGGTAGGGCCGGTGCCGCTGCTGCTGGCCCGCACCGGCGACTACCTGCAGGGCCGCGAATTATCGGCCGACACGGTGGCCGGTGCCAATGCGGTGATGCAGGAAGAAATCAGCCCGATTAGCGACGTGCGCGGCACGGCGGCTTATAAGCGCCTGCTGCTGCGGCAGCTGCTGTTTGCGCATTTCCTGCGCTTCGCGCCGGAAATGAGGCTGGCGGAGTTGATTTAGGTCGGTGAATAATAAAGACCGTCATGCTGAGCTTGTCGAAGCATCTCTACCGAACGATACCCTGTCGGCACGGTAGAGATGCTTCGACAAGCTCAGCATGACATACGAGTTAATACAAAGGCTAGCCATGAACCACCTCGACCCTCAGCGCCACGTGCGCGGCGAATCGCAATACCTCGACGATGTGCCCGTGCAGCAGGGCACGCTTTACGCGGCGGTGTATGAGTCGCCGCTCGCCCACGGGGTGCTCAAAAGCCTCGACCTGAGCGTCGCGCAAAATGCGCCCGGCGTGGTGCGTATTCTCACGGCGCAGGATATTCCCGGCCGCAACCAAATCGGGGCATCGTGCCCGATGAGCCGCTGCTGGCCGAGGGCCACGTGCATTTTCGGGGCAGCCGGTGGCGCTGGTGCTGGCCCGCACCGAGGCGCAGGCCCACGCCGCGCTTAAATTCATAAAAGCCGATATTTCGCCGCTGCCCATCGTTACCGACCCGCGCCAGGCCGCCGCGCAGGGCGAATTAATTGTGCCGCCGCGCACGTTTCGCATCGGCGACTCGGCCGGCGCCTTTGCCGGATGTGTGCACGTGTTTGAAGGCGTGGCCGAGAGCGGCGGGCAGGAGCATCTGTACATCGAAACGCAGGGCGCCTACGCCTTCCCAACCGAAATGGGTGGCGTGAAAATTATTTCCTCGACCCAGGGGCCAACGGCCGTGCAGCGCCACTGCGCCGTGGTGCTGGGCGTGGGCATGTACCAGGTAGAAGTGGACGTGACGCGCCTGGGCGGCGGCTTTGGCGGCAAGGAAGACCAGGCCACACCCTGGGGCTGCCTGGCCGCGCTGGGGGCGTTTCTGGTGAAAAAGCCGGTGAAGCTGGTGCTTGACCGCATGGCCGATATGCGCATGACCGGCAAGCGCCATCCGTACTCGTCGGACTTCAAAATCGGTCTGAGCAAGGACCTAAAAATCCTGGCCTACGAGGTGACCTACTACCAGAATGCCGGCGCGGCGGCCGACCTCTCGCCGGCCGTGCTGGAGCGCACGCTCTTTCATACTACCAACGCCTATTTTATGCCCAACGTGACGGCCACTGCCAATTCGTGCCGCACCAATCTGCCGCCTAACACGGCCTTCCGGGGCTTCGGCGGGCCGCAGGGAATGTTCGTTATCGAGTCGGCCATCACTAAAGCGGCCGAGGCGTTGGGCGTGCTGCCCAGCGACATCCAGCGGCGGAATCTGCTTCGCGAGGGTGACTTGTTCCCGTACCGCCAGCCGGCCGAGCTGTGCCACGCCGAGCAGGCCTGGGACACGGCCGCCGAGTTGTTTGACCTGGCAAAGCAGCGGGAGGAAATCGGGGAATTTAATTCAAAAAATACTATATTTAAAAAGGGCCTGGCGGTGATGCCCATCTGCTTCGGCATCTCCTTTACCAAGACGTTTATGAACCAGACGCGGGCGCTGGTGCACATCTACACCGATGGCTCGGTGGGCATCAGTACCGGCGCGGTAGAGATGGGGCAGGGCGTGAACACCAAAATCGCGCAGGTGGCGGCCCGCACGCTGGGCATTTCGATTAACCGAATTAAAATCGAAACCACCAATACTACCCGCGTCGCTAACACCTCGCCCAGCGCCGCCAGCGCCACCGCCGACCTCAACGGCAAGGCCACTGAGCTGGCCTGCCTGGCGCTGCGCGAGCGCCTGCTGCGCCACGCCAGCACCGAGTTTGCGGTCGATTACGAAGGCATTATCATCGAGAACGAGCAGGTGCTGGCCGCCGGTATCCCGGCCGAAACCACTTGGGAAAAGCTGGTGAGCAGCGCCTTAGTGCGCCGCGTATCGCTCACCGAAAACGCCCACTACGCCACGCCCGGCGTGCATTTCGACGCCAGCGTGGAGCAGGGCCACCCGTTTGCCTACCACGTGTACGGCACGGCTCTCACCATCGCCACCGTCGATTGCCTGCGCGGCACTTACACCATTGACAGCATGCAGATTGCCCACGATTTCGGCCAGAGCTTCAGCCCCGCCATCGACCGCGGCCAGATTGAGGGCGGCGTCGTGCAGGGCATCGGCTGGATGACGCTGGAGGAAGTGAGGTACAACGACGAAGGCCGCCTGCTTAGCAACTCGCTGAACAGCTACAAGATACCCGACCTCTACTCGGTGCCCGCCGTGCTCGACGTGCACTTCCTCGACACGCCCGGCCACCCCAATGCCATCCTGCGCTCTAAGGCCGTGGGCGAGCCGCCGCTGATGTACGGCATCGGCGCCTACTTCGCCCTGCGCGACGCGGTGCGGGCCTTTCAGCCGCGCGTGGCCCTGCCGCTGGTGGCCCCCATGACGCCCGAGCGGGTGTTGGGTGGGTTGTACCTGGAAGTTATTATGGAAAAGCAGACAGTAGCAGGCTAAAACTGCACCAACAGGAACGTCATGCTTCGACAACCTCAGCATGACGTTCTTTTTGATTTCTGCTATCTGACTGGCTAATTATGCCTTGCGGCGGCGCCCGGCCAAAATCCGGTAAAACGAGCGGGTTTCGATTTCCTCAATTGTGAGGCCGGTGGGCACGATGTCTTCTTCGGTGAGAGCGCCGCAGTTCAGGGCTTTGAGGAAGAAGTTGAGCAGGCCCTGGCCGGTGGCGGCGTCGTCGAAGATATCGCCGGTGAGGGTGGAGATGGCCGCCCGGTCCACGAAGGTTTTGAGGCGGTGCACCGCGCCTTCGTAGGAGCTGAGGAAGAAATTGTAGGTGGCTGCGTAGCGCATGGGCAGCTGCGCGGGGTTGAGGTCCCAGCCCTGGTAGAGGCCGTTGATGAGCGAGTGCATGGTGTGGTGGTAGGCTTGGCGCCAGCCGCTGTGCACGGCTTCCTGGTTTTCGCGCAGCTGCGCAAACGTCAGGTTATCACCCCGGTGCGGACCGATAGGCATCACGTTGGTAGCGCCGTCGCTAAGGAAGATGCCGGTGCCGCCCAGCGCCACCTTGGTCATGTGGTGGGCAAAGTCGCAGACGGGGTGCGCCATGGTCTGGTACTTGGCCGTGATGCCGGCCGAGGCCGTGTAGTCGTAGGTGCCGAAGTGCGCCGCGATGCAGCGCCCCTCGCTGGCGCGGATGATGCGCATCAGGGGGTTGCGGCCCTCGTCGTCCATCACAATCTGGGTGGCTTCCACCATCGTTTCCATCTTCAAGGTGCCGGGCGCCAGGTGGTTGGCTTTTTCCAGCAGCTCGAAAAAGCGCACCATGGTGGTCATCTGTTCGGGGATGGTGACTTTGGGCAGCATCACCACGAAGTTGTTGGGCAGCTTGCCGCCAGTAGCTTCGAGCAGGGTGGTCAGGAAGATATCCAGGGTGCGCACGCCACGCGCCTTCAGGTCTTCGGTGAAAGGCTTGATGCGGATGCCGATGAAGGGCGAGAGCGTGCCCTGCGCCATGCCTTTGGCTACCTCGTGGGCGGCCTGCACGGCGGTGGCGTCTTCCTCGGCGTCGGGCCGGTTGCCGAAGCCATCCTCAAAATCAATGCGAAAATCTTCGACGGCCTCGGTTTTGAGCTTCTGCACCATCTTGTTGTAGACGGTGTAGGCCAGCCAGGCGGGCTCCTGGCGGCGTTGGTCGGCGGGCAGCTTGTCGAGGTAGTCGGTGAGGTCGTGGATGTCTTTTTCGAGGGTGGGCAGGCGCTCGTGGCCGGCCAGCTGGAGCACGCGAGCCAATTCCACGAAGTTGGGGGCGTAGGTCTGGAGGTTTCGCAGGGCGATTTCGCCCATTCGCACGCAGGTGTCGGCCTTGAAAAGGTTGGCGCCGCCGTACACGGTGTGCACGGGCTGGCGGTCGGGCCGGTCGCCGGGGTAGGTGTGCTGAAAGCGCAGATTGGCCACGCCAAGCTGGTTGAGCAGGGCGGTTTTGTCGGAGTCCGGGAGGCTGAGGTTCATGGGAGGGAATGGATAGGAAATATGGCTCACGAGCCGCGATAGGTGCTGTAGCCGAACGGGTTGAGTAGCAGCGGTACGTGGTAGTGCGACTCATCGGCCACCGTAAAGCAGATTTCTACAAACGGGTAGAAATGAGCTGATTCGTCGCGCCCAAAATAATCCTGCGTGAAAAAACGGAGCTTATACATGCCCGCGCCAACAGCGTGGCGGGGGCAGCAGGTCGGGTATGCGGCCGTCGGCGTTGGTCACGCCGCGGGCTATTTCGCGCCAGCCCTCGCCAGCCGGCTCGTGCAGGGTGATGGTGACGCCGGCTGCCGGCCGGCCTTTGGTTGTGTCAAGTATATGGGTAGTTATCTGGCTCATGCAAGTAGTTTTTCGAGGCGCAGGCGCGTGATTTTGGCCTGCTCGCCCATGGCAACGCGGATTTCCTGGCCAGGCTCGTGCGGCAGCCGGGCTTGCAGCAGCGCCAGCATTTCATCCGCCGACTTGCCCGTGGCGCACACAATGAAGATGTAGCCGAACTTGCGCTCATACGCCTCGTTGCCGGCCGCCAGCGCTTCCAGGGTATCTGGTGAAGCCTGTTTTACAGCGCCTTGCTCGCCAGCCGCCCAGGTGGCGGTACTAGCAAACTTCTCCTTCAGCGCCTTCACGTCGCCAATTTTGGGGTGGTGCGTAAAGGCCTCACGCCAGTCGGCTTCGCTCAAGCTGTACCAAATGCGGTCGGCCGCCTCATAGAGCGCTGGAATTGAGTCGAAAGGGAATTGGGCATTTAGTGTATTTACCCAGGCCGTGGCACCGCAGCAGGTAGTCAGCGCCTCGGCGCGGGCGGTAGGGGCAGAGCGTTGAGGTCGGAAAGGGTCATAAGCAGTAGCGTGGAATCTGCGAGTCCGCGCGTGGAGCGTAATGAAAAGCTGGCGTTCAGGCTGGGCAATGCGCGGACTCGCAGAGTCCACGCTACACCACCGTCGGAAACCGGTTCACGTTCTTATAGTAGATGTACACCGACGGCTCCTTGCCAATCGAGGCGGCCCACTGCTGGCAGAAAGGCGCCATCCAGATAGAATCACCTTTCTGCACCGGGTACCACTGCTGGTCAAGCATGTAGATTGCCTGGCCCTGCAAGTAGAGCAGGCCGTGCTCCATAATGTGCGTCTCTACCATCGGCAGGTTGCCGCCGGGCTGGTAGGTGAAGATGTTGACGGCCATGTCGAAGCCCAACTCATTGGGCAGCAGCTCCTGAATGCGCAGCGCCTCATCGTTCATGTACACGGGGGCCTTGCTGTCGTCTTTTTCGCCCCAGTACACGCCAGGGGTGGCGTGGCCCGCCAGCGGCTCATATACTTTGTGGAAGGTAAGAATCTGGGTGTTAGCCGTCGGGTTTTTGAAGGTATAGCGTTGGCCGATAGGCACGTATACAAACTTGCCCACGGTCAGAATCCGGCTGTCGTCGCCGATGGTGGCCTGCACCTGGCCCTGCACCACGTAGAAAAAAATCTGCGACGCCTGGGTTTCGCCCGTCAGCTGGCCGGCGTCGGTGAGCGTGACGAGCGTCTGGCAGAGGCGCGCGCCCATCTGCTCATTGATGATGACGTTAACGGTGCCGCCCGTCCAGCCGGGCACGTTGCTGTTGATGTAGCCGTCGGGCGCGATGATGGCGTGGTTGCGCCGGGTGACGGAACGGGTGGTAGAGCCTAGCTGCATAAGGTGGGAAAGGGTAAAGTCAAGAAAGTAATCAAAGTCGTTTGTCATTGCGAGCCTGCGAAGCAATCGCACCCGAACGACCCTGACGCGAGTCACACGGGTATCGTTCGAGTGCGATTGCCGCGCTGCGCTCGCAATGACAAACGGCTCAGTTGTACTTGTTTTTTAATTCCAAAAGAAACCGCTCGGCCACTGCCAGCGCGGCAGCCACATCAGCCGCCTCCACGTTCTCCAACGGGTTGTGGCTAATGCCTTTGTAGCAGCGTATGAAGGCCATTGTGGCCGGTGCTACGGCCGAGGCGGGCACGGCGTCGTGGCCGGCGCCGCTCACCAGGCCTTCGACCTCGTAGCCGCTGGCCGCGATGGCCTGGCCGAGCAGGCGGTTCAGCTCGCGGTCGCAGGCTACGGGCGCCGTGGCCTGCACCAATTGCCAGTGCAGCGCCACGCCGCGCCGGGCGGCAATGGCCTCGGCCTGGGTTTGTAAGTCGGCGTAGGCGGCGGCTAGCTGGCCGGCGGCGGGGCTGCGCAGGTCGAGGCTGTGAATGACTTGGCCGGGAATAACATTGCTGGCCGAGTACGGAATGCGCAGCTGGCCCACGGTAGCCACCAGGCCCTGGCGGTGGGCCAGGGCGAAGCTTTCGGCCGCCAGCACAAACTCGGCCGCGGCAGCCAGCGCATCCTGGCGCATGGGCATGGGCACCGTGCCGGCGTGGCCGGCCATGCCCTGCCAGGTCAGCTCTACGCGCTGCTGCCCGGCAATGGCCGTGACCAGCGCAATGGGTACTGTGCTTTCCCAGAGCACCGGCCCCTGCTCGATGTGCAGCTCGAAGTAGCCCAGCCATTCCTCGGCGGGCAGGGCATCGGTGGCGATGCTGGCCGCATTGCCGCCCATCTCGGCAATGGCTTGGGCCAAGGTAATGCCATCGGCATCAGCTCGTTGTAAAAGGGTAGGCTCAAAAGCACCGGTTACGACCTTACTACCTAAATAGGTGGTGTGAAAACGCACCCCTTCTTCATCGCTGAAGGCAATTAGCTCCAGGTTGAATGGCAACTCAACGCCTTGCTGAATAATATTTTCCACCAAATCCAGCCCCATCAATACGCCCAGGGGGCCGTCGTATTTACCGGCGTTCACTACCGTGTCGATGTGCGAGGCCAGCACGAAAGTTTTGGCGCCCGGCCGCCGGCTGGCCAGCCGCCCGCGCAGGTTGCCGATGCCATCGAGCCGGGTTTCAAGGCCCGCGGCCTCAAACCAGCCTTGCACCAGGTCGCGGCCGCGCACGAAGGCCGGCGTGCCAAAGCGGCGCGTGACGGTAGCGCCCGTGGCGTCTTCACTGATGGCGGCCAGTTCGTCGATGCGGCTGAGAATGAGGGTGGTACGGGCGAGATGGTCGGGCATGGAAGGAGGTGAGGTGCCGTTGAGCGAAACCGCAAACATACATGCCTAGCGCGTCACAAACTGCCCCCGGTTCAGATGTAAGAAATCGGGATGCCTAAAAACTTCCTCGCCGGCCAGGAATGTATGCGTCACTACGCCTCGCAATTCGTGGCCCAAGTAAGGCGATACCTTGTGGCGATGGTGTAGCAGGGCTTCGGTCACGGTGAAGGTGGCCTCGGGAGCCAGTACCAGCAGGTCGGCGTCGTAGCCTTTGGCGATCTGGCCTTTGCGGTGGCTTTGGCCGATGAGCCGGGCGGGGTTGGCACTGAGCCAGCGGGCCAAATCGGGTAGCGTGGCGCCGCGCGGGCGGGCAGCGGTCCAGAGCACCGGCAGGGCCAGCTGCAGCGAGGCGATGCCGCCCCAGGCCGTAGCAAAATCGCCGCTGGCCAGCTGCTTGAGGCCGGGCGGGGCGGGCGAGTGGTCGGTGGCCACGAAATCGATGAGGCCGCTTTGCAGCGCCTGCCACAGCTGCTCGTTGTTGGCCCGCTCCCGGATGGGCGGCGCGCACTTAAACTGCGTCTGGCCGTCGGCAATGTCTTCAGCGTTAAAAAACAGGTAGTGCTGACCGGTTTCCACGGTCAGCGGCAGGCCCTGGGCCTTGGCCTCGGCAATGGCAGCCAGCGAGCTGGCCGCCGACAAATGCACGATGTGCACCGGGCAGCGGTACTCGGCGCAGAGCCGAATTATTAGCTTAATGGCCTCTTCTTCCCAGCTTTTGGGGCGTGAGGCCAGGTAGTTGGCGTAGGAGCGGGTGTCGCCCTTCTTCCACGCCTCATTCTCCTCCGATAGTTCGCAGTGCACCAGCAGCGGCCGGCCGTGGCGGGCCAGAATGGGCATTGCGCGGCGCAAATCGGCCTCCGTGGCATTCGGAAATTCGTCGATGCCCGAGTGGGTCAGAAATGCCTTAAAGCCCAGCACGCCGGCCGCAATAAGCGGCTCGATTTGGTCGGCGTTGCCGGGCACGATGCCGCCCCAGAAGCCCACGTTGGTATGCAGCTGGCCCTGGGTAGCAGCTTGCTTAATACGTAGATTCTCTACCGAAGTCGTGACCGGTGCCGAGTTCAACGGCATGTCTACCAGCGTGGTAAGCCCGCCCGCCAGCGCGGCGCGGGTGCCGGTGTCGAAGCCCTCCCACTCGGTGCGGCCGGGCTCGTTGAGGTGTACGTGCGGGTCGATGACGCCGGGCAGAATGGCCGCGTCGCCGAGGTCGAGCGCCGGGCCGGCGTCCCGGGCAGCATAATCGTAGGGCAGCACGGCCGCAATGCGCCCCGCTTGCAGTATAAGCGTCGCCGGGCGCTCGCCATCGGGCAGCACTACATAGCGGCTGCGGAGGACAAAATTGGACATAAAGGAAAAATTTGACGCTAAATTGAGGACTTTTCCCCAACTGCGGCTATTCTTGCAGGTCGTTTTGTAGAGTGGGCTGGTCCTGAGCGGCTGTAGTTTTTATATTTTCTATGCTTCAATACGTTACCTTACTTGCGCTTTTACTAACCTTTGGGCTGCTGCTGGGAGCTATTGTAGTGCTTCAGCACCTGGCCAAAAGCCGGCCCCACGGCGGCCCCGTGGGCGACAAAGGCTTTACGCTCGAAGGCTTTTCGTATGCTTTTATGCTGCTGGCGGCCGTAACAGCGGTGGGCGTGTGCTACGTGCTGGTGCGCGACACGCCCTGGGGAGGGCATATATTAGAGTGGCTGAATATTGTCGTGCGGCTCATGCATATCACCTTCGGCATTGCCTGGATTGGCGCCTCGTTCTACTTCGTATTTCTCGAAAATGCCCTCAACCGGACCGATAACGTGCGCGATGAGCTAGCCGGCAACCTGTGGGCCGTGCATGGCGGCGGCTTTTACTACCTCGAAAAATACAAGCTCGCGCCCTCGCAAATACCTAAAAACCTACACTGGTTTAAGTATGAAGCCTACTTTACCTGGCTTTCGGGCTTCAGCCTGCTGTTTGTAGTCTATTACTTCAACGCCAGCTCCATGCTGATTGACCCGCGGGTGCTGGCTATTTCGCCGCTGGCGGGCGTGAGTATCGGGGTGGGGTCGTTTGGGGTGGCATGGCTGCTCTACGATGGCCTGTGCCGCACGGCACTGGTGCGCAGCCGCTGGTTTATGGTGGTGGGCTTTGCGTTGGCCGTGGGTTTCGCGTTTTTCTACGCCCAGGTGTTCAGCGCGCGGGCCGCCTACATCCACTTCGGGGCTATGCTGGGCACGCTGATGGTGGCCAACGTGTTTTTTATCATCATACCATCGCAGAAAGCGATGGTGAAAGCTGCCACCAACGGCACACCGCTCGACCCTGCGCTGGGCAAAAACTCGCTGGTCCGCTCGCTGCACAACAACTATTTTACACTGCCCGTGCTGTTTGTGATGGTGAGCAACCACTTTCCCAGTACTTTTGGGCACGCGTATCCGTGGGCTATTCTGGCGGCCATTACGCTGGGCACGGCGGGCGTGAAGCACTGGCTCAACCTGCGCGAGAAGCACCAGTCCAACGCCTGGGTGCTGCCCCTGTCGGCGGCAATTCTGCTGGGCGTGGTATTCGTAACGGCTCCCAAAGTGGAGCCGGGCACGGCCGCCGGCCGCTGCACCCAGCAGGTAAGCATGGTTCAGGTAAACGCTATTGTGCAGAAACGCTGCATTCAGTGCCACTCGGCACACCCGACCGACGACGTATTTAAGGCGCCGCCCAACGGGGTGGTGTACGATACGCCGGAAGATATTATCCGGCTGAAAGACAAGATAATGCAGCGCGTGGTCATCACCAGAACGATGCCCCAAAACAACAAAACCCAGATAACCCAGCAGGAGCGTGACCTCATCGGCTGCTGGATTAATCAGGGCGCCTTGAATAAGTAAAAGTTATCACTGAGTAAAACTTGCCTGCTGCCCCCCGCGACCTGCCCGTTTGGACGCTTGCCGCCGCCGCCCTTGGGGCTGGCCAAGCGGCCGTGCTGCTGTGCGTGGTGCGCAGCGAGGGCAGCAGTCCCGGCCGCCAGGGTTTCAAGCTGGTAGTCACGGCCGAAGCTGCGGCCGGCTCCATCGGCGGCGGCATTATGGAGCACAAGTGGGCGGAGCTGGCCCGCCAGCGCCTGCGCGAAGGCGTTGCTACGCCGCTGCTGCGCCCTCAGATTCACCGGCGCGAGGCCCCGGCCGACCGCTCGGGCATGATGTGCTCGGGCGAGCAGGAGGTGCTGCTGTGGCCCTTGCAGCCTACCGATTTGCCGGTAATACAGGCCATTGTGACGGCTTTGCAAACCCTTCAGGCTGGTGCGTGGCAGGTGAGTGAAGCAGCAGGCTTGCAGTTTGTTACCACACTGTCAAGCCATTTTTATAGCTATCTGTCTGGCCCAGTCTGGCAGTATACGGAGCGGCTGGGCTACCGCGACCAGCTCACTATTGTGGGCGGCGGGCACGTGAGCCGGGCACTCGCCCGCGTGGCCGCCAACCTGGAGTTTGAAATAACTGTGCTCGACGACCGGCCCGACCTGCCCACGCTGGCCTCCAACGACGACGCCCACCATCGCCTCGTGCTAAGCTACGATACCCTGGCCGACGCCGTGCCGCCCGGCCCGCACCTCTACGTAGTGGTAATGACCGTGGGCTACCGGACTGACGAAGTTGCCTTGCGGCAACTAATAGGAAAACCCTATGCTTACCTGGGCGTAATGGGCAGCGCTGCCAAAGCTGCCGAGCTGCGCCGCGTCTTAAGCGAGGCCGGTTTTGCCGACGCGGCCATAGCCCGGCTCCGGGGGCCGATTGGGGTGCCGATTGCCAGCCGTACCCCAGAAGAAATCGCGGTGAGTGTGGCGGCCGAGCTGATTGCGGTGCGCAACCAGGGGCGCCACTGAGGCGGGCCACTCACCAAGGCAGCATTGCCGAAAGTGCGCAAGATTCGGATAGACGCGGGCTTAGCCGAAAGGTAATTTTGGGGCCTAACAATGTTGCTACTTTATGAGCCAGTTACCCTTTCCGACTACCTGCCCGCCTGAGCTGTTGCCGGCCGGTCCCGGCCCGGCGCCCGCCGCTGGCGCACAGGCTAGCCTCGACTACACCCGCGTTGAGCAGGCCATCAGCTTTATTGCCGGTCATGTTAGCGAGCAGCCTTCGCTGGAGGCAATTGCGGCGCAGGTACACCTCAGCCCCTTTCATTTCAATCGGCTGTTTACGCGCTGGGCAGGCACCAGTCCGCAGCGGTTTTTACGTTTTCTTACCAAGGAGTACGCCCGGCAGGTGCTGGCCGAATCGGGCAGTGTGCTCGCCGCTACGTATCAGGCCGGGCTGTCGGGCCCGAGTCGGCTGCACGACTTGTTCGTAGCCTACGAGGCCATGACTCCGGCCGAGTACCGGGCGCAGGCCGCCGGCCTCACCATCGCCTATGGCTTTCACGCCACACCTTTTGGCGAAAGCCTGCTGAGCCTGACCGACCGGGGCATCTGCGGCCTCACGTTTCAGGCCGAAGCAGAGCGGGCCGCTGCGTTGGCGCAGCTTCGGGCCACCTGGCCCGGCGCGACGCTCCAGCCTGATGCCGCCCGAACGGAGAGCGTGGCCGCCCGGCTTTTTGCCATCAACGCTACCCCGGCCGGCCAGCGCCTGCCGCTTGTGCTGAAGGGTACCAATTTCCAGATAAAAGTGTGGGAGGCGCTGCTACGTATTCCGGCCGGGGCCGTGGTCTCGTACCGCGATGTGGCAGCGGCTATCGGGCAGCCAGGAGCCAGCCAGGCGGTGGGTGGTGCAGTAGGGGCCAACAACATTGGCTATCTGATTCCGTGTCACCGGGTTATTCAGCAGCACGGTGGGCCGGGTGGCTATCGCTGGGGCAATGCCCGCAAGCAGGCCCTGCTGGCATGGGAAGCGGCGCAGGTGGCGGCGTAGCCGGCAGCCAATGGAGTGACCGAACAGGCCCCCGCAATTAGTCGGCCGGTGCGGTTGGTGGCTGCGGGGCATTGAGCGCGGCCTTTTCCTGGTCGTCCAGGTCGTCGAGCTTTTCCTCTTCGTGCCAGATTTCCACCGGGTTGAACAAGCTGGTTAAGGCCGCCAAATCTTCCAGCAGGTGGTCGTCGGCGGGCTGCTCGCTGGCAGAAGGCGATGAATTTGTTTGCATAGCCCACCTACGTAGGACTGCTAGCCTTAGGTTATGGTGCTTGTCAACTCTGTGAACCCACTAGCCGCCGCGCTGCGCCGATAATGGCCAGCTCGGCCTGGCCGACGGGTTTTTGGGCGGCATCAAGCTGAGCTTTGGCGGTGGTTTGCCAGGCTGGTAGCGGCGGCTGGCCTTGCGCCAGCTGCGCGAGGCGCTGGTCGAGCAACGCGGCTACAAGGCCGAGCTGGGCCGCCAGCGGGGCATATTCGGCCAGGCTGGGGCTGAGCACGAACAGCGGCGGCAGGGCCTCGGTAGCGTGCTGCCAATCGGCTACTTGCTGGCGCAGGGCGGCGAGCTGACGGCTGGCGACCGGAGACAGTGTGGGCGGACCAGTGGCCGGAAACCGGGGTACTGCGATACTAAGGCTGGCTAGCAGGCTGTCTACCGTGGCCCCAAAGCGCCGGGCCACTTCCGCCTCGGCGGGGGCGGCATCCACGAGGCGGGTCAGGGGCGTTTCGGTGGAGTATTTAAAACCCTGGAAGTGCCGCTTGTATTCCTTCACCGGCTCTAAAAGGGCCGCGAAGGTTTGCAGGGCGGGCAGCGCGGCTGGGTATGGTGCCGCCAGTTGGCGCAGCAGCGCGGCCGGGGCACGCCGGTGCCGCACGCCCATCGCGTCCAGCTCTTCCGACACGAAAGCCAGGCGGCGATACAGGTCGGGTACGTCTTGCGTGAGGCCGGCGGGGCTCCACAGGCGCTCAGCCACGGCGGCCGCGCGGGGCCACACCCGGCTCTCGTAGATGACGCTGTCGGCAAACTCGCTCCACATTTCGGCCTCGCCGCCCAGCACGCGGGCTTGCAGCGAGTCGGGGATACCTTGCAGCGGGTCGGCGGCGTAGTGCGCAGCGGCCGAAAAATTCAGGTCGAGGTAGTAGCCGTGGGCGCGCAGGGCGGGGTGACCCAGGCGCACGGCATCGGCCACGCCCTTGGGGCCGCGCCAGCTTTCAATTACCACCGGCGCGGGCAGGTCGGGTCCCAGAATCTCATCCCAGCCCACCATCGTCTTGCCCAGCTTTTGCAGCAGGCTGAGCATCCGGCGGTTGAAATAATTTTGCAATTGATGCTTATCGACGTAGCCTTTCGCGTTGAGAAAGCATTTATCCTGCATAAAGGCCACTATGCGCGGGTTGTGCCGCCACTGCCGGCCATCGTTCTCATCACCGCCAATGTGGAAGTACGGGTCCGGAAACAGCCCGCTCATCTCGGTCAGCACCGAGTCGAGCATGGTGTAGGTGCTTTCGC
This sequence comes from Hymenobacter sp. BRD67, assembly GCF_013256425.1. Classification (GTDB taxonomy): domain Bacteria; phylum Bacteroidota; class Bacteroidia; order Cytophagales; family Hymenobacteraceae; genus Hymenobacter. Next base: position 2,967,496 of record NZ_CP053904.1, on the reverse strand, counting down.
GGGTAGGGTCGAGGGCAATGTTGAGCACGCCCCAGCGGGTGGGCACCGCCCTGAGCGAGTCGTTGCAGGCCAGGCGTGGGTAAGCCGCCAGCAGCGCGCCGGCGTGGCCGGGCAAGTCAAACTCAGGTACCACCCGGATGCCGCGCTGGGCGGCGTAGCGCACCACCTCGCGCACCTCGGCCTGGGTGTAGTAGCCGGTGGCGCCGCCCACCGTGTGCAGGCGCGGAAACAGCTTGCTCTCGACGCGCCAGCCCTGGTCGTCGCACAGGTGCCAGTGCAGCACGTTGAGCTTCACGGCGGCCATGCCATCAATAGTGCGCTTGACCACGGCCACCGGCAGGAAGTGCCGGGCTGGGTCGACCAATAGCCCCCGCCACCGAAAGCGCGGCTGGTCCTGAATATCGCAGAACTGCGCCCGCCAGCCATGCGGCGTGGCCTCGATTACCTGCCGAAAGGTGGCCAGCCCCCGCTGAATACCCAGCGGCGAAGCTGCCGTGAGCAGTGCGCCGGTGGCATTGATGCGCAGGCGGTAGCTTTCATCGGTAGAGGTAGCCGCACCTGTTATTTCGCGGTGCAGGGCCAGTAGCGGCGCGGCTTTGAAGGTGTAGTGGCCCGCCTGCCAGCTGGCCTGCGCGGGCACCGGCAGCAGGGGGCGCTGGGCGTGGGCAGTTAAACCAGCAAAGACCAGTGCAATCCCAGCGCAGCGTTTCGCAAAGTTGGCAGCGTTTCGCAGGGGCGAATGGTAAACTACTTTGCGAAACGCTGCCAACTTTGCGAAACGCTGCGTTATCATATCAATCCCCTGGCCTTGAATTCCAGGTATTTATTTATCGTATTGGCCGTCAGCAACTGCGGCGGCGTGAGCAGCGCCTGAATACCGTAGCGCTGCAGCTCGCGCACAATCTGGCGCTTCTCCTGCTGAAATTTTTCGGCAATAGTCTGGTTGTACACGTCGGCCGTCGTTTCGGCCGGTGCGTCGAGATAAGTGCGCAACTCGGTATTTTCGAAAAAAACTACCAGCAGCAAATGCTGCTTGCTAAGACCCCGCAGGTAGGGCAACTGACGCTGCATGCCCTGTAAGGTTTCAAAATTGGTGAATAAAATCAATAAGCTGCGCTGCTTTACGCGGGCCCGCACCGTGGCGTAGAGCCGCTCGTAGTCGGTTTCGAGGTACTGGGTTTTTTGGCGATAGAGTACTTCCAGAATAGTGCGCAGGTGGCCCGGCCGGCGCTCGGCGGGCACCACCGCGCCGGGCTTGCTGGAGAACGTAATCAGCCCCGCTTTATCGTGCTTGAGCAGAGCAATATTACTCATTACCAGCGTGGCGTTGATGGCATAGTCGAGCAGACTCAGGCCCTCAAACGGCATCCGCATCACCCGGCCCTTGTCGATGAGGCAGAATACCTGCTGGGCGCGCTCATCCTGAAAGTGATTGACAACCAGCGTGTCGGCCGGGCCGCTGCTGCGCCGGGCGCTGGCTTTCCAGTTGATGGTGCGCGGGTCGTCGCCGCTGGCGTAGGGCCTAAGCTGCTCAAACTCCATGCTCTGGCCCACGCGCCGGATGCGCTTCACGCCCACTTCCGTGAGGCGATTGTGAATGGCCAGCAGCTCGTACTGCCGCATCTGTAAAAACGACGGGTACACCGGCACCACCTTGGCCTGGTCGAAGCGAAAGCGCCGCCGCACCAGCCGCAGCGGCGAGGCCGCGTACACGTTCAGGGCCCCAAACTCGTACTCGCCGCGCTTGGTAGGGCGCAGCTGGTAGGTAATTACCTGCGTCTGCCCTGGCTGAATAATAGTTTCAAACAGCACGTCGCGCCGCTGAAACTGGTGCGGAATCTCGTCAATCACTTCTACCTGCACCCCGAAGCGGTAGCGGCTTTCCAGGTACAGCTTCACCTCGTTGTCGTCGCCGTTGGATAGCTTGTCGCCCAGCACGCGTCGGCCAAATATAGGTAAAACATTATGCTTGCCCGGTGCAAAGAGCAGCAGCGCATCGAGCAGCGTGAGCAACCCGGCCGCGCCCAACAATACCTGCATCGGCCCCAGCAGCCACGGCAGAAAAAAGGCCACTACAAAGCCCGCAATGAGCGCCATGCAGAGGTAAAAGAAGCGTTTGGTTAGAAACAGGCTCATAAATACAACTTGTGCGTGCAAGCGCGAGGGCAAACGCATGTTAGCTGGTAAAACCTACCGCGGCACTTCCACGCTCTGCACAATCTGCTTTACTACTTCATCGGCCGTGCCGCCTTCCATCTCGCGCTCGGGCGTGAGCATGATGCGGTGGCGCAGCACCGGCGCGGCCAGAAACTGCACGTCTTCGGGCGTCACAAAGTCGCGGCCGCGCAGGGCTGCCAGCGCCTTGGCCCCGTTGAGCAGCGCAATGCTGGCGCGGGGCGATGCGCCCAGGTACAGCGCCTTATGGGCGCGGGTCTGGCCCACTATTTTGGCAATGTATTCGAGCACGTTGGCTTCCACGCGCTGCTGGCCCACCTGCCGGCGCAACGCGGCCAGGTCGGCCGCTGAGAGCACCGGCTTTATAAGTTCCAGCGGCGTGCCGCCGAAGCCGCTGTGGTGGCCCTGCAAAATCTGGATTTCCTCGGCCAGCGTGGGGTAGCCCACGTTCAGCTTAAAGAGGAAGCGGTCGAGCTGCGCTTCGGGCAGGCGGTAAGTGCCTTCCTGCTCAATCGGGTTTTGAGTAGCCAGCACCACGAAGGGCGAGTCCATGCGGTGCGCCGTGCCGTCCTGAGTCACGGTGCGCTCCTCCATCACCTCAAACAGGGCCGACTGCGTCTTGGCGGGGGCGCGGTTGATTTCGTCAATCAGCACCACGCTGGCGAAGATGGGGCCGGGCCGAAACTCGAAATCGCCCTGCGCCGGCCGAAACACGCTGGTGCCCAGCACATCGGCCGGCATCAGGTCGGGCGTAAACTGAATGCGGCTGAACGGCACATCCAGGGTGCGGGCCAGCAGCTTGGCGGTGAGGGTTTTGGCCACGCCCGGCACGCCCTCAAGCAGGACGTGGCCATCGGCGAGCAGGGCCGTGAGCAGCAGCTCCAGCAAGTCGTGCTGGCCCACAATAACCTGCCCGATTTGCTGGCGCACGGCCTCGACGTGCGCCGTGAGCTGCGAGAGGTCGGTGCGCGGGCAAAGCTGCCGGCGGCTACCGGCGCTGAAGAAGCAAGGGTGGGGTCGTCGAAAGACTGAGTTTCCATGAGTTGGCAGGCTGGTAGCGGGCGCGTAGCTTCGCTTTTGAAAGAAAGGCTGGTGGAAAGTGAATAGCAGAAAGTGCTATTATGTCTTCAGCTTTATTGAGTACTATGAGGTAGTAAAAGCTGTTTAGGCAATTCAGTGGGCTTTTATTGGAAAAGTTATAAATAGATAAAATGCAATTTATTTGCTCAGTGCAATAAAGGCTGTGAGTGCAATCAGGTAGATTCCCGCTTAAAATCACGGATGGCCCGGCTCAAGGTAAGCAGCTCGCGGTCGGTGACGACGGGCGCGGTGCGGGCAAAGTTGATGAGCCGCAGCAGCTCATCGATGCGCAGGCGCGGCAGGCCCGCCTTCTGGCTCAGGCGCTCGCGGAAAGCGTCGTCGCCAAGGTCGGGCGCCGGCTCGTGAAATCGGCTGCGCAGGTAGTCCAGAAAGAGACTCACTTTTTTTTCCGCAATGCGGTTGTGGCTGCGGCCCTGCTGGTAGAGGCTAGCCACGGTGCGCGTAAAAAGCAGGGTTGTATTGGGCAAGGGCTTGAGAATGGGAATAACCCGCTGCCGTCGCCGCGCCTCTACCAGCACAAAGAGCAGCGTGGCCAGTAAGGCCAGGTAATAGGCGGTGCGCAGGGCGGGGTGCGCCATAATAACCCGCAGAATGGACTGCTCGCCGGCGCGGCCCTGCTTCTGGTACTCATCCCACCAGCTTGGCCGGCCGGCGGGCAGGTAGGAAAGCGCCGCAAACGCAAAGTCGGCGGTGCGCGGTCGCAGTACCCAGTAGTTGCCCAGTGCCAGCGGTACCGAGCATAGGTAAAAGTGCCCGCGTCCGTGGTCGAGGCGCAGTAGCACCGGCCGGCCCTGCGCATCGGCGGCGAGGGTGGCTCCGTGGTGGGGCCGCCGCGCCGTGAGGGCCAGCCGGTAGCCAGCCACTGCACCGCCAAAGCGAAACGTAGCCGCCGCCTGGCCCGGCCGAGGCTGAAGCAGGTGCAGGGCTACCGAGTCGCGGGCGGTAGCCGGGCCCACCTCAGGCACCAGCGAATGCCGATGGAGCGTATCGGCTGCATAAGTGCGAATGCCCAGCGTATCAGCCAGCAAGCCCCGGCCCGGCGCGCCAAAATCTTCGGCGGCGATAAAGACATCATGCCCTTCGGCCACAAAGCGCAGGAGGGCGGCAGTTTCGAGAGGGGTAGCAGTAAACTCTTGATTAATAAATATATAGCTAGCCCGCGTTTTCGTCAGCGGTAGCGTAGCCATTTCGGTCTGGGCGGCCGCCAGGTCGTTGGTGGCCGCCTGGCGGGCCTCGTCCGCGAGCGAGTCGGGCCGGGCCGCGCTCGCCGAGTCGGGGGCAAACTCCACATTGGAAGGCCGGCCGCCTTTGAGCTGCGGCTCTTCGTTGCCAAGCAATTGATTATAAATAGGCTGGCGCACAGCTGTCACCGAGTCGGAGCCCATTAGCTGCGGCAGCGCATCGTAGAGCACGTAGGTGCCGTACGGAATTTTATCCTTATTACTGAGCGTAGGGCTCCAGTTTAGCGGCTTGGGCCGATAATATTCCAGCGTCACGTAGCCCCCAAACAAGAGCAGCATCCCCAGCAGATACCAACGAAAAGTAGTCAAGATGTAACGAGCTGATAGATAAGAGTAACAGGTAGTTGCTGGCGCAGAATGACCGCGGTTGGGAGCTTAATTACCTCATTGCCCCAGTACTTCATGGTAGACTGCCAGATAATCGGCCGCCGCCTGTTGCCAGCTAAAATGCCGGGCCTGCGCCTGCGCTGTCGCCGCCCGCTCGGGCGAGTGCCGGGCAAGGCCCGCAGCCAGCACCTGGCGCATGCTTTCGGGCGAAAAGTCATCGAAATAATATGCCGCCGGGCCGCCTACCTCGGGCAGCGACGTGAGGCGGCTCAGAAATACCGGCTTGCCAAGCTGCATAGCCTCTACTACCGGCAAGCCAAATCCCTCAGCCAGTGAGGGTTGTAGGTAAGCCTGGCAGTGCTGATAGTACCAGGTTTTATCGGCTTCGCTGATGCTGGTAAGTATCGTTACCCGGTCGGCCACGCCGGCTTGGGCAGCGGCCGCCCGAATGGTGGCTACGTAAGTGGGCTCCGCAAAGCTGCCAGCAACAACCAGCTCACAGTCATTGCCTTGCAATAAAGCGGGCAGTACGTGAAAGTTCTTCTTTGCATTGATAGTACCCAGCGCAAACAGGAAGGCCGGGCGCGGCACATAGGCGGGCGCGTGGCCGGCCGGCGTGGGCGCCAGCGCCTCCACGCCGCGCCGCACGTAGCGCAGCGGCGTGGCCGCTGAGTAGCCCAACAGGTCGGCATGATGCAGGATGTCCTGACGTACGTAGTCGGAGATGGTTACCAGGTAATCGGCCCGCCGGATGTTGCGCTGCACCATCGCCAGCTGCCGGACGTAGGTGCGCTCATCGGCCTTCTCGTGCAGAAAATTGAGGTCATGCACCGTGAGCACTACCTTCGTGAGCGGACTAGTGGGCACGTACCAGCTTAGCTGTGAGGTGGCATGCCAGAGGCGGAAGCCGTAGCTGGCTGGGTTGAGATACTTGTGAAAGCTGCGCTGCGTGAGGTAGCGTACGCCGGCGTGGCCGAGGCTGCCCACTTCGGCCGGCGGCACGTAGCAGTAGAGCTGGTAGCGGTGGTTCTGGCGGATGAGCTCGTGGGCCAGCGGCACCACAAAATGACTAAAACCGCTATTTCGGTTTTTAAGCGGCTCACAATCAAAGATAATACGAGGCAGCGACATGGGTAAAAGGGCAATTAAGCGAAGCGCCTACTCGTTGTATTGGTATTAAGCTGCGCTCCTAGCTGGTACTGGTCGGCGCGCACTTGCTGGTAGAGGGGGGCGGGCAGCGGTACTTCGCCGTACCAGATGTACTCAAACTGCTGCGTTAGCTTGCTAAAGGCCGGGTGCAGGGCCCCGCGACTGGCTTTCAGCTCACGCAGGTAAGCCTGGTTGGTTTTGTCGGGTTGCCAGGCAATGAGGTTGCCGTCGGTAAGCTGCTTTAGCAGTTGCAGATAACCCAGGCGCACGGCCAGGCGCAGGTTGCCGGCGGCTTCGGCCTGGGTTATCGCGTCGGCAAAGTTCAGCTCGTGGATATTTTCCTGCCCGGTTTCGTAGCTGAGTGGCACGGCGCGCGGCGCGCGGCCAAAGGCTTTGGTAAGGTCGACTTGCAGCAGCTTGAGCACTGCAAATACCAGCGTAGCCCCCAGCAGTCCATAGAAGATAGTGTTCCAGGCAACTTTGCCGCCGCGCGTTGTCAGCAAAGGGCCTAGCCAGCTCCAAAGCCAGGCCATGAGCCGGGCCAGCCATCCTGCTTGCTCGGGCTCACCTAAGGCGGTGGTGTATTGGAAGTCGCGCTGGCTGCGCAACTCATGCAGGCGCGCCGCCGCCGGGCGGCGCACTGGCTGCGGCGCCGTGTCGGCTGGTAGCGGTGGTGCCGTGGTCGTGTCAGCACGGGCTTTCATCAGTGCCACCCACCGGTGGGGCACCGGTTGCGGGCCGCCCGCAGCGAGCCGCTCGCCAGCACCAGTAGCCCCAGGACCAGGCACGGCAACCACGGCCTTAATATATTACTTTCAATATATTTAGTATTCACCTTCATCGTCGGGCCGGTACTGGCTGGAATGCGCAACCGGGATGGCCTGGGGATGGCCTAGCTTATCGACCAGCAGGCGCAGTCCAACTCCTTCTTTCTGCTCGGCCAGGTGGAAGTATTGAAACGCCAGCACCAGCAGGGGCAGCACGTAGGTAAACATAATGCCGAGGGCGTAGAAGCAGGTAGCTACCAGCCCCAGGATATCCGAGTTGAGCCCCGGCAGCTGCAGCATTTTGCCAAACATCACCGCGTACTGCGGAATGGCGAAGACGATAGTGAGCATGGACTGGAGAAACAGCGCTACGAGCAGCAGGCCAAACGTGGACCACCACTGCCCGCGAATCAGCTGGAAGCACCGGCCCACGGAAGCCACTACCGACCGGTCTTCAAACCACAGCACCGGGAAGTATAAAGCAAATACAATGTAAACATAGATACTCGCCAGCATAAGCAGCAAAAAGACCAGGGAAGTCATTCCAGGCCCGGATGCTATCGAGGACATGCCACCGACTACTCCGCTTAGTAAAATACCCCACCCCACCAGGCCTATTACCAGCAATAGCAAGAAGCCCAAGACAATGCGGCCCAGGCGGGCGCGTAGCTCGGCCCACACCTGGGCAGTTGTTACGGGCTCGGTAGCGGGGAGCCGCAGGCGCACCCGCAGGTAGGCATACAGGCTGCCACTGAGCAGCATAAAGGCCAGGATGCCTCCCACAAAGGCCAATCCCAGACCGCTGAAATTGAACATGTCGTAGGGCGAGGCGGGGTGCGGCAGGGGCACGTGTGCCCGCTGGGCGGCCAGCGTGCGCCCCGACATATTATAGATGCCGTTATTGAAAAGGCCCAGCCCGACACCCATCAGCAGCGTAAACGGTAGTACGAAGTATACCAGGCATTTGCCGAGGCTGCGCCAGTGCTCGCCGATAAACTCGAACGAGGCCGAAATCTTGGCTCCAAAGTCACGCTCCTGCCAGAAATCGGCCGGACTGGTAAAAGTGTTTTTCATATATTCACAAAGTTGGGCTGCCGGGCTGCGGCGGAGAAAGCAAGGATAAGTTACGCAGCATCCGCCGCTGCACCAGGCGCGGATAAACGCCAAAGTACCAGATAATAAACGCCGCCGACCCGCCAATGATGAGCAGGCTCAGGGCCACGGGCATCTCGGTGTGGCGCGTGACGAAGCTTTCGAGGAAAGCCGCCGCTACGATAACCGGCGTCAGGCCCAGGGCCAGCTTCACGGCATCGCGGGCGGCGCGGGTCAGCGACTCGCGCCGCGAGTAGGTGCCCGGAAACAGCACGCCGCCGCCCAAAATAAACCCGGCTCCGCCGGCCAGCACGATGCTGGGGATTTCGAGCGTGCCATGAATCCAGATGGTGAGCAGCGAGGGCAAAAGCACGTGCTGCTGGTAGAAAAAATACTGAAAAGCCCCGAGCATGACGCCATTGTAGAAGAGGGAGTACACTGTGCCCACGCCCAGCGTAACGCCCAGCACAAAGGTGCGCAGGGCCACATACAAGTTCTTGGCCGCGATGCCGAGAAACATCACCGACGAGCTGCCCGACTTATAAATGGCCATCGGGTCGCCACTGCGGATATTGGCCAGGGTCTGGTTTACGTAGTCGTCGCCGAGCACCACGCGCAGAAAATTCTCATCGTAGGCCGCGGAGAGCATCCCAATAGCGGTAAACAACACAAACAATCCCATTGCCCAGGCCAACGTGCCGTGGTGCCGGGCTACTACCAGGGGGACTTCCACGGCCCAAAACCGGCCGAAGCGGCCTTGCTCTTCGGCTTTATTTTTATAGATGGACTGGTGCAGGGTGCTGGCCAGCGTGTTGAGATAGACGGTAGTAGGCGAAGTCGGATAGAAGGTCTGGGCGTAGGCCAGGTCGTCGGTGAGGCTGATAAAGCGGGCGGCCAGCTCATCGGGATTAGTCGACGGCTGGGCTTCGTACTGCTGCCAGCGGGACTGATTTTGACGCAGAAAAGCAGCTTCACGCATAGATAGAATAGGTTAGGGCCTTAAAGGTAGGCAGCGGCCAGATAGGTACTTGGCCTGGCCGGTGTATTTTTCGGGCCGGTTTACTTTTTATTGCTTTATGGCCACCATTCGCGTTCACACCACTCAAAACGTTACCCTTGAATATGAGGTAGCCAGTATCGGCGACCGCATCGTGGCCACTATTCTCGACAACCTGGTGCTGGCTGCGTGGGCCATTGCCGCTGTCTTATCCGTAACAACCATAGCCGGCCGTAGTAGTACCATCAGCGCGTGGATAATTGGGATACTGGTAGGTATCCCCTACGTCTTTTATAACCTGGTCTGCGAGATATGGCTCAATGGCCAGAGCCTAGGTAAAAAAGCGCGCGACCTGCGGGTAATGCGCCTCGATGGTACGTCACCGCGTCTCGGCGACTACTTTTTGCGCTGGCTGCTGCGCATTATTGATTTCGGGGTTGGTAGTGGGCTGGTGGCCGTTATTACTATCGCTATTAATGGCAAAGGCCAGCGCCTCGGCGACCTGGCTGCCGGCACTACGGTCATCAGCCTCAAGGCCCGGCCCGAGCAGCTGCCAATGCTGACGAGCGTGCAGGTACCGCCCGGCTACCAGCCCGTATTTGCGCAGGCGGCCGACCTCACCGACCACGACGTAGCCCTGCTGCGCCAGCTGCTGGGTCGTAGTATTAAACAAGACAACTATCTGCTGCTCAATGAGACGGCCAATAAAATAAAGTCGCTACTGCACCTGCACAGCGACCTGTCCGACGAGGCCTTCCTCCACACCATCCTGCGCGACCACGCTTATATAGTTGCTGCTGAGCACTAAGCCCAACTCTGGTAGCAAGCATGCAAAAAGGCAGGCCGTTGGCGTACGGCCTGCCTTTTTTAAATATAATTAAATTTATATGTTTATTATCCGGCCGCAATGGCTTTGCGGCGGCCGGGCTTCACGGCGGGCTGACGCTCCTCGCCCTGCGTCAGCAGCTCTTCGTCGCGCTGCTGGTCAGCTTTCTTCAGCCAGCTTACGCTGTAGAGGTCCTTGCGGCGGTCGCGCAGGTTGCGCACGGCCCCGCTGCTGTTCAGGTCTTTAAGCAAGTCGAGGTCGAGGTCGGCGATAAGCGTCATCTCGGTATTGGGCGTGGCTTCGGCCACGATGGCATCGTGCGGGAAAGCAAAGTCGGAAGGGCTGAATACGGCCGACTGCGAATATTGTATGTCCATATTCTCTACCCTGGGCAGGTTGCCCACCGAGCCCGTGATGGCCACGTAGCACTCGTTCTCAATGGCACGGGCCTGGGCGCAGATGCGCACCCGCTGGTAAGAGTTCTTGGTGTCGGTCCAGAAGGGGACGAAGAGAATTTTCATGCCCTCATCGCTGAGCAGGCGCGACAGCTCCGGAAACTCTACGTCGTAGCACACCAGGATGCCGATTTTGCCAAAATCAGTGTCGAAACACTGTAGTTTATCACCGCCGCGCATACCCCAGTAGCTGGCTTCGTCGGGGGTTACGTGCAGCTTGTATTGCTCGTCCACGGTCCCGTCGCGCCGGCATAAGTAGCTCACATTGTAGAGCTTGCCATCTTCATACACTGGCATGGAGCCCGCAATTACGTTGATGTTGTAGCTCACGGCCAGCTCCATCATGCGCACCTTAATGGGCTCGGTAAAGGCCGCCATGCCCCGAATAGCCGCCGAAGCCGACTCCTCGTTGGTAAGGGCCATCATGGGGGCATTAAAAAACTCCGGAAACAGCACTAAGTCAGCCTTATAGCCGCTCACGGTATCGACAAAGAACTCAATTTGCTGAAAAAAATCTTCCAGGCTCTTGGTAGCGCGCATCTGCCACTGCACAATGCCAATGCGCACGTTCGACTTCTGGTTGCCGATGAGCTTGTCGAACTCCTCGTCGTAATACACATTAATCCATTCCAGCAGCGTAGCATAAGCCTTTGACTCCGAGTCGTAGGGCAGGTAGCCGCGAATGATTTTCCGCACGTAGAACTCGTTCGAGAGTTGGAAAGTAAGGATGGGGTCGACGAGCTCCTTGTTGCGCACCATCTCCACGTACTTGGCGGGGGTCATCTCGCCCGCGTACTGGGCATAGCCGGGAATGCGCCCGCCGGCCACCATAGCGCGTAGGTTCAGGCTCTCGCACAGCTCTTTACGAGCATCGTAAAGCCGGCGCCCCAGGCGCAGGCTGCGGTACTCGGGGTCTACAAACACATCGACGCCGTAAAGGGTATCACCTTCGGCATCGTGGGTGTCAAACTTGCCATTGCCCGTGATTTTGGCGTAGGTGTGCTTGTCGCCAAACTTGCTGTAATCCACGATGATAGCCAGCGCAGCCGCCACTACCTGGCCATTGTCCTCGATGCAAATCTGGCCTTCGGGAAACTTGCGCAGCAGCGCTGCAAACTCGTCGGCCGTCCAGGCGCCCTCCATGTTGGAGTATACTTTCTCCATGATGGCCTTGATGGCCTTAAAGTCGTTGCGCCGCAGCTGGCGCAGCACCAGCTTGTGGGCCGGCACGGCGGTGGGCGTCAGGCGCTCGTCGAGGGCCGTGAGGGCAGGCCCCAGCTTACTGCTTTTTTTGTGGTGGTGCGCGCCGCCGGGCGCGCCCTTTCCAGTAGATGAAATAGCCATTATAGCTCAGGTAAAAAATCGGGTTGAATAAGCGGGTGGCCAGGCAAAAGTAGCTGTCGGGCCGACCGGGGCCGGGCGGCCGGCGAGCATCGCTCCCGCTAAACGCATGCCTGGACGCGTAAGTTTATTCGCGTACTACCCGGCGCGTGGCCTGGCCCTGGCTGGTTTGCACTGTGAGCAGCAGCACCCCACGGAAGCTGCCTAGTGCGGCCGCCTCCAGCGTGAGGGCCCCGTCGGGGCTGCCGGCAAAGCGCCGGCTGAACAGCTGCCGACCCAGCAGGTCGGTGGCCGTTACCGTGAGCGGCCCGCTGCCGGCCGGTACGGCCAGGCGCAGAGCGGTGCCGGCTACTGAAGGATTAGGGTAAACGCTGACTAAAGTATTGGCCGCCGCGTTGCGGGCAGCCAGCCGCACAATGCGCCGGTACACATCGCGGTACTCAACCCCCGATACTACTTCCGCGCCCGCCACGGTGGTGGTGGTGATAGTCAGCACCGGTACGTGCACGCCCTTGGCCAGCCAACGGTACTCGTGGGTGAGGGGCAGCGTCAGGCCCTGGCCGGGGCGCCGCCAACCGCGAGGCTGTCGTGGTCGAGCAGGGTTGCCACGAGGCGCACTGCCTGAAAGGTGCCAAAGGGCGTCGTAATCGTGCCCCAGGCGTCGGGCTGGCTGGTGCGCTGGCGCTTCTGACTAAAATAACCCGTGCCGGCCAGCACGGCTGGCGTAGTCAGCAGTGAGTTGCTAACGCTGGCCCCGCTGCCGTAGCTGATGGGAAAGCGATAAATAACGTCCTGCTGCGCCTGCGAGGCATACGTTACGGGCACCGCTAAGCCATTGAGGGTGCCGCCGTAGCCTACCAGTCGAAAGTCGGCCGGCGATACGTTGGAAAACTCCAGCGGGTCGGTAATGGGCAGCCCCAGGGCAGTGGCGGGGAGCGGCAGCGCCCGCGGCACCACCAGCGTAGCGCGCGAGGCAGGGTTCAGGAGCGGGTTATTAAACGTGAACTGCAGGGTCGCCGCGGTAGTATTCACGTTGGCATAGCGGTCGACGGTTTGGGAGCTGGCTACGAGGCCCGAGTAATCCCAGGTTTGGTTAGCCCCGTTGCGGCTGAGGGGCGGGGCGCTGGCGGGCAGCCCGGTGGCCTGGCTTAGACGCAGCGTATCGCCCACGGCCGGCATATCGGCGGCCGTGATGCCAGGCGACGTCTGGGCCCGGGCCGCGCCGGCCAGCAGCGCAACTGGCAGAAGTAACGAGTAGCGAAGCATAAGTAGTTGGTAAGTTGATTTTCAGCTTAAAGCTACCACCTCGTCCGCATCGGCCGTATGAAGCGGGTCGCGTAGGAGCCGGCGCTGCCGTCCTGGCTACACGCCGCTCATTTCGGGCACGTCCTCATCGGGCATGGGCACTACCAGACGGCCGGCCGTGGCCGCCCGAATCTGGGCCACGCTCACGCCGGGGGCCCGCTCGCGCAGTACAAAGCCATCGGGCGTTACATCGAGCACCGCCAGCTCGGTCACGATTTTCTTCACGCAGCGCAGGCCGGTAATGGGCAAGGTGCAGGTAGGGAGCAGCTTGGAAGAGCCGTCGCGGGCTACGTGCTGCATGGCCACGATGATGTTTTTGGCCGACGCTACGAGGTCCATCGCGCCGCCCATGCCCTTCACCATCTTGCCCGGAATCTTCCAGTTGGCAATATCGCCGCGCTCCGATACTTCCATCGCCCCGAGGATGGTAAGGTCCACGTGCTCACCGCGAATCATGCCAAACGAGTCGGCTGAGGAAAAAATGCTGGAGCCGGGCAGCGTGGTAACGGTTTGCTTGCCGGCGTTGATGAGGTCGGGGTCAACCTCTCTTTCGGTGGGAAAGGGGCCCATGCCGAGCAGGCCGTTCTCCGACTGTAGCTCTACGCTAATGCCGGCCGGAATATAGTTGGCCACCAGCGTCGGAATGCCGATGCCGAGGTTCACGTAGGAGTTATTTTGTACTTCTTGCGCAATGCGCCGGGCGATGCCGTGCTTGTCTAACATAAGATTGTCTGAACCGCGGATTTATCGGATTCAGCGGAATAGTCGGATTTTGGTGACGACTTTTAGGGTGCTCGAACGCTTTACCTTTCGAGCTGCGCTCGAGTCAGGCCAGCAGGCACATCAGGGGAGAAGAACTAAAAAACTGGGCTAGTCGGAAGCGTCACCAAAATCCGACCAATCCGCTGAATCCGATAAATCCGCGGTTCAGACGCGTACTGTGCGCTGCTCAATGCGCTTTTCGTAATGAGCGCCCTGAAAGATGCGCTGTACGAAAATACCCGGCGTGTGAATCTGATTGGGGTCCAGCTCGCCGGCTGGCACCAGCTCTTCGACCTCGGCCACGGTGATTTTGCCGGCCGTGGCCATCATGGGGTTAAAGTTGCGGGCCGTGCCCTTGTAGATAAGGTTGCCGGCCGTGTCGCCTTTCCAGGCCTTTACGAAGGCAAAATCGGCGGTGAGGCCGGTTTCGAGCAGATACATCTTGCCATTAAACTCGCGGCTTTCCTTGCCTTCGCCCACCTCGGTGCCGTAGCCAGCCGGCGTGTAGAAGGCCGGAATGCCCGCCCCGCCGGCCCGGCAGCGCTCGGCCAGCGTGCCCTGCGGAATGAGCTCTACTTCAAGCTCACCGGCCAGCAGTTGACGCTCAAACTCGGCATTTTCGCCCACGTAGCTCGAAATCATTTTCTTTACCTGCCGCTTTTGCAGCAGCAGGCCTATGCCGAAGTCATCGACCCCCGCGTTGTTGCTGATGCAGGTGAGGTCTTTCACGCCCAGGCGCAGCAGCTCCTGGATGGCGTTTTCGGGGATGCCGCAGAGGCCGAAGCCGCCGAGCATCAGGGTCATACCGTCGGCCAGGCCCGCGAGGGCAGCCTGGGCATCGGCCACAGTTTTGGTTATCATGGGTGGGAAACAGGAGAGATAGGCAGGTAATTCAAGGGCAAAAATTCACCCATTTTTTCGAAACCCCAGTATTCGTCGGTAAATACGGCCAGCGGGTTAGCAAGCCGGCCGTTGTAGAGAAGCTCAACTTCGGGCTGTATCAGCAGCAACTGCGATACCTGCCGATTGGTGACTGGTGTGGGTGATACTCTTGCCCACGGCGAAGCCTGAAGCTGATAAAAAGGGTCGGGGCCGGCATTTAAGTAGCTTACCTGCAGCCGGTCGCGGAAGCGCAGAAAAATGTGCTTCCCGTCGTCCGAGACACAGCGCAGGCTGTCGATAGGCCGGGCAGCCGTGTAAAGCATGGCAAGGCTGGGCGGCACCTTTGCCCATCGGGCCAGTGAATCGTGCTCGGCGGCCGAGTACCCGCTTCGGCGGCGCAGCAAGGCTTTGCGCAAGCTGTCGACGCGAGCAAAGCCCGGATTGTCTACTATACGCAGCCGCCGGGCTACGAAGCCTTCAGCCGCCACGCGGTTGTCGTGCACGCTTTTCAAAAAATGGGTGAGCGAGCCCTGGTAGGCGCGCACCCGATTAGCTTCCCAGCGCCGCTGTTGGCGTTTGGAGCGGGTTGTCATTTCCTCAAATACCGGCTGGCCGTAGAATGTGACAATCTGCCGCGTAAAATTGGTGTTGAAGCGCAGCCCGTAGTACTTAATGCGGTAGCCCAAGGCGTCGTTATCCACCTGTATAAACTTGTAGGCCGAAGCCGTCAGCTCATTGGCGACTGGATCGAAATCAAGCAGCACGTCGTCAGGATTACGGATGTGGCACTGAAGCGAAAAGGTGGAGCGGCCCAGAAATAAGTCCTTAAATTTCTGGTAGTCGCTGGCCCGGTTAGGATTGGGGCGCACTACTACTTCGCCGAGCTGACTGGTTGCCGGCGCCAGCCGCAGCGTAAGCTGCTGAGCTATCGTTCCTACCTTAATGGTTTGCCGGGCCAGTCGGTAGCCTACGTAAGAGGCCACTACGTCGTAGGTGCCCGGTGGTACATTTGAAAAAGTAAATCGGCCCTGCTCGGTGGTAATGGCGCCCAGCGTGGTATTAGCCAGAAATACGCTGGCGAATGGCAGGGGCTGGTGCGTTAGCGAGTCGAGCACGGTGCCGCTTAGCACCGCCTGCGCTGTCGCCAGCCGGGGAAGTAGAAGCAGCAGGGCAACAAGTAGTCGGTACATGCCAGGGTGTTTTACTCGGTTAGCAGCGAGCGAAATTACTAGGGCAAGTAGTAGTTGATAGAGCTAAGCTAAGATAGTAGCCAAATTTAGGATAAATATAATAAAATTTATATATTAAACAAGCTCCGCAAAAGCAGCACGCTATTTACCTGGGCCTGCTTTATCAGCCGTCGCGGGAGGTTGATAATCAAGCGGTAAAAACTCGCCGATTTTCTCAAAGCCCCAGTATTCGCCGGTCGATACGGCCAGTGGGTCGCGTAGCGAGCCGTTGGGGCGAATCTCAGCTTCGTGCGCCTGCAGGCGCAGGCGCGACACCTCGCGCTGGGCCGGGTAGGGCTGCCGGCGGGGCTCGGGGCCGAGCGTGGCCATGGGAGCGTCGTACTGCGGGTCGGGAGCTTCGCCAAAGTGAGCCACCTGTAGCTCACCGGTAAAGCGTAGAAACACCCGGCCATCGTCCGATACGCGGCGCAGGCTATCGATGGGCCGGGCGGCCGGAAAGAGCGTGGCGAAGGCCGGGGCTACGCTGCCGAGCCGGGCCAGCGAGTCCTGCTCGGCTGCCGTGAGCGAACCGGCCGGCCGCTTTCGCAACTGGCTGAGGCGTACAAAGCGCGGGTTGGGCGTGAGGCGCACCTGCTGGGTCAGGAAGTTGTTGGCGCGCAGGGTATTGGTGTAAACGCTGCGTAAAAAATGCGGAAACGAGCCGATATAGGCCGTTACGCGGTTAGCATCCCACTGCTGGCGCTGCGCCTCGTCGCGGGGCGTCATCTCTTCAAATACCGGCAGGCCATTAAAGGTAATCGACTCGTCATCCGTATTATAGGTGAAGAACATGCCGAAGTACTTTAGCCGATAGCCCAGCGCCTGGTTCTCCACCTGCACGAAGTTTCGGGCTGAGGCCGTCAGCTCGTGGGTCGAGTCGTTGGTGTACACCACCACGTCTTTGGGGTTGGTGATGTGGCACTGCCGCGAAAACGTGCTTTCCCCCAGAAAAAAGTCGGTAAACTTCTTGTAGTCTTCCTCCCGGTGCGGATTGGCGCTCACCACTACCTCGCCCAGCGTGGCCCCACTAGAGCCCAGCCGCAGGGTCACTTCCTGCTTGGCCGCGCCCACGCCCACGGTGATGCTCTGCTTGCCCAGGCGGTAGCCCACGTACGAGCCGACGAGGTCGTAGGTGCCGGCCGGCACCCGCGGAAACTCAAACTGCCCCTGCTCGGTGGTAGTGGCGCCCAGCGTGGTATTGGCCAGAAACACGCTGGCAAAGGAAAGCGGCTTTTGGGTAGCCGAGTCGAGCACTACGCCGCTGACGCGGCCCTGCGCCCGGGCCGTGCCTAGCATTCCCAGCCCGAAAACCCACAGCAGTACGATGCGCAATTTAATCATAAGCAACAGTCAGCAATTAGCAAGCCAGCGCGGCGCGGGTGGCCCGGGCATCTAGCGAGAGCTGGGCTTTGAGGGCGTCGAGCCCGTCGTATTTCTCCTCGCCCCGCAGCCAGGCAACGAATTCGAGCGTCAGGTATTGCCCGTACAGGTCGCCGCTAAAATCAAGCAGGTTTACCTCAATAGTTTGCGCCAGCCCCTCGCCGATGGTAGGCCGCACGCCGATGCTGAGCATGGCCGGGTGCCGGGTGCCGGCCGCCGTAGTGGCCCACACCGCATAAATGCCCTGGGCCGGCACCAGCTTCAGCTTCTCGGGCACGCTGAGGTTGGCGGTAGGGTAGCCGATGGTGCGGCCCAGCTGCTGGCCCGTAACGACCAGGCCCGTAAGCGGGTACTGATAGCCGAGGTAGGCCGTGGCCGTGGCTACGTCGCCGGCCCGCAGCGCCCGCCGGGTGCGGGTGCTGCTCACGCCCACCGCGTCCACATCCTGGCGCGGAATCTCTTCTACCGTGAAGCCGTAGCGGCTGGCGTGCTGGCTCAGGTACTCGAAGCTGCCCTCCCGGTTTTTGCCAAAGCGGTGGTCGTAGCCGATGACCAGGTGCCGGGCATGAACGGTGTTTAATAGTAATTTCTGAATATACTCCTCCGACGTCCACTCGGCAAACTCGCGGGTGAAAGGCATTATCAGCAGGTAATCGACGCCGAACTCGGCCAGCCGTGCTGTGCGCTCTTCCAGCGTATTGAGCAGCTGCAGCTCCAGCAGCTCGGGGTGCGAAGGGGGTGGGCCCAGCACCAGACGCGGGTGAGGCCAATAAGTGATAACTACGGCCACGCCGCCCACCGCGTCGGCTACCTGCCGCAGCCGCCCCAGAATGCGCTGATGCCCCCGGTGTACCCCATCAAAGGTGCCGCTCGTAACCACGGCATTGGGGAGATAAGGAAAGGAGGCTGGGTCGGTAATAACAACCATAGAAAGCAGTGTTGAGCAGCGTAGGCCAATTACGCAGATTCGGATGGGGGCGGTGCATCCGGCACCTGCGCGGCCGTGGCTGCTGCCTGCTGGGCCGCGTAGTAGTCGAGGCCGGTCCGGGCCACCGGCCTGCGCTCGCGGCGCGGGCGCTCGACTTGGGGGGCCGCTCCTGCGGCCTCAGGGTGGGGCGGGCGCAGGGCCTGGACCTCCGCTATCGTCCAGGCATCGGCGAGCTGGTAGCTGCCGATGCGGGTGCGCACCAGGCGCGTGAGGTGCGCGCCGCAGCCCAGGGCTGCGCCCAGGTCGCGGGCCAGGCTGCGGATATAAGTCCCCTTGGAGCACACCACCCGAAAGTCGATTAGGGGCAGGGCAATGCGCGTGAGCTCAAACGCTTTAATCTCAATGGTTTTCGGCTTGATAACGGCTTCCTCGCCCTTGCGGGCCAGCTCGTAGGCCCGCTGCCCGTCTACCTTCACCGCCGAAAAAAGCGGGGGCGTCTGCTCGATTTTACCCAAAAAGGTACCCACGGCGGCCTCAATTGCTTCGGGCGTCAGGTGCTCGTAGGGCCGCTCAGCATCCACGGGTGTTTCGAGGTCGAAGCTGGGCGTGGTCTGACCCAGGCGAAAAGTGCCTTCGTATTCCTTCTCCTGCGCCTGAATCAGGTCTATCTCCTTGGTTTTTTTGCCGGTGCACAGAATAAGCAGCCCGCTTGCCAGGGGGTCGAGGGTGCCGGCATGACCGATTTTGCGCGGGCGCAACGTGTTCTTCACCTTGCGCACCACGTCAAACGAGCTCCAGGTCAGGGGCTTATCGAGCAGCAGTACTTCGCCCGCCTCAAAGTCGAAATCGGCCAGGCGCTTTTTCTCCCTCATACCAGCTCCAGGTTAACGCCCAGGCCTAGCATCAGTAGCAGCAGGCCCCCCACGATAATGCGGTAGATGCCGAAGGCCCGAAAGCCGTATTTCGCCACAAAGCCGACGAAGAACCGAATGGCCAGCAGCGCCACCACAAAAGCGACTACGTTGCCGAGCAGCAGCAGCTTTACTTCGTCGCCCGAAAACAGGTGGCTCAGGCTGGTGCCGTGGCTATGAGCTTCTTTATAGTAGTCGTAGATATCCTTCGCGGCTGCGGCGGCCATTGTGGGCATGGCCAGAAAGAAGGCAAACTCGGCCGCCGCCCGCCGCGTCAGCCGCTGGGTGAGGCCGCCGATAATGGTGGCCGCCGACCGGCTGACGCCCGGCACCACGGCCAGGCACTGAAACAGGCCGATAATCAGCGCTTCCTTAAAGCTGGGGTTGGTAACCGGGTGACCGCCTTTCTGGGGGTCTTCCTGCGGAAACCATTTGTCAACGAATAGCAGCACGATGCCGCCCAGCAGCAGCATAATGCCCACCGTCGTCACCGATTCGAGTAGGGCGTCGATGTGCTTTTTGAGCAGCAGGCCCACTACCACAATCGGCAGAAAAGCTACCAGCAGCTTCAGGTAAAAGTCGAAGCTCTGGAAAAAGCGCTTCCAGTACACCACCAGCACCGACAGGATAGCCCCGAGCTGAATAACGACCAGAAATAGCTTGGCAAACGGAGTCATCTCCATGCCCAGCAGCCGCGAGGCAATAATCATGTGGCCGGTACTCGATACGGGTAAAAACTCGGTGAGTCCTTCCACGATAGCCAGCAGCAGCGCGTGCCAGTAAGTCATTGGGTAGAGGTAATTTATTGGCAGATTAGCCGGGGCGCTTGTAGGCGGGCTTGGTAGGAGTGGGCGTTGGCGTCGGGGCCACAGCCGGCTTTAAGTCGGCTGCGAGGGGAGCCGCCACTACCGGCGCAGCCGGCGCCACTGGGGCCAGCTCGCCGGGGTTGCTACGCACCATAATGGCTGCAAACTCAATCACGAAGCCTATAAACAGCAAAATCGGACCCAGCGTAAGGCCCAGGAAGCCCTCGCCATAATCGGCTTTGTCGAGCATCATGGTGATGAAGCCGACGGCCAGTACGGCCAGACCTACCCACATCAGGCGGTAGTTGCGGGGGCCGAAAGCGAAGCGTGGGGCAGGAGTGGTAGGTTGCATAAGCGGGTGAGGAGTTAGTAAAGCTCGTCTAGCGAAACATTCAAATATTTATTTACTGCCCAATAAGAGCTGAAAAAGCCGATGGCCGTGCCTAGCGCCAGTACCCCCAGCAGGAGCAGCCCGATAAGGTGGTCGTCGCGCAGCAGGCGCAGCTGGGCAATTTCGAGGTAGGCGTATTGCAGCAGGCTCAGCAGTACCAGCACGGCCAGCACCCCGCTGGCCAGCCCCTGCCAGGTAGCCCGCCGCAGAAATGGCTGCTGAATAAAGAACCGCGTGGCGCCCACGAGTTGCATAGAGCGAATAAGCAGGCGCTGCGAAAACATGGCCAGCTTAATGGTATTGTTAATCAGAATAACCACGACGAGCACCAGTACGGCCGCAAAGCCCAGCAGCAGCAGGCTCACGCGCTCCAGGTTTTGATTGATGCTGGCAAACAAGGTCTTGGGGTATTGCACCTCAAACACGCCGCGCTGCTGGCTCAGGCTGCGGCCCAGCAGGCGCAGGTGGGTAGTATCGGTATACTCGGGCCGAATCTTGAGCACGTACGCATCGCGCAGCGGGTTGTCATCCAGAAAATTGTGAAAATCCTCGCCGGTGGTTTCCAGCAGCTGGCGGGCACCTTCCTCCTTGCTCACGAAGTGAACCTGCGGGCGGCCATCCAGCTCGGCCACGTAGGGCTGGTGCTCCAGGTCCTGCTGCAGGCGCAGCAGCTCGGTTTCGGGCAGGTTGCGCTCGAGGTACACCTGCACTTCCAGGTTTTCGCGCACTACTTCGCCCAGCTTATGCGCGTGCAGCAGCAGCAGGCCAAATAACCCGATGACCGTAAGCGCCAGCGTAATGCTGAACACCACCAGCAGGGTAGGGTAGGAGCCGAGTTTCTTTTTGCGGGGCTTGGCCATAGAGTCGCAAAGGTACGCCCGGCGTTTAATCGCCTGTCATTGAAAATAGTCAGCTGTGCTTGCGGCGCCCTGCTTTGGTGGGCTCGCTGGGGCAACCTGTTAATTGATACTAATTTACAGATTCGTGCGCTTGTCTTCCTCCACCGTCAATACTTCGCGGGCGCGGCGGGTGGCGCGCTCGCGGCGGCTGGGCGCTTCGCGGCTAAACAGCTCGCTGACGTTGTTAAACTCCTTGGTATGCAGCAGCGAAACCCCGGCGCGGGGCTGGTTTACGGTCGTCACGAGGTTGTCGCGCGGGGTGGTTTCGTAGCGCAGCTTGGCCCGAAACTTTCCGTCGGGCCGCAGAAAATACTCCAGGCTGAAATCGCCAATCAGCGAAGTCTGGGTATAGGGCAGGCCGGTGGCGGGGTTAATGTTAGCGCTGTTGGAGTTGCTGATGCCACCCTCGCGGGTGAGGCGCAGGCGGCCGCCCAGAAACGAGTAGCTTAGGCGCACCTGCAGCGCCTGGAGCTGGTCGGCGGTGAGGCCGCTGATGTTGAAGTCAATTTCCAGGTTCTGGTCAATCTGCGACGTGAGCAGGCCGAGCTGCGAGGAAATAATCTGGCCCAGGCTGTTCTGCACCGCGTTGTTCTGGCCCGTGAGCGAAATGCCGCTGAAGCTATTGCTGTTTTGTGGAGATAACGTTCTGAACACCAGCAGGCTGAATACCTGGCGATTTAACTCCTGCTCGTCGTTGCGCAGCAGGGCAATAAACGAGGCCAGGTCATTTTGCAGCGAGCTGGGCGCATCGTCAAACTCCAGCGCCAGCTTGATTACCGGCAGCAGCAGCGGCCCGGTGAGGTTCATGACGGCCGTAACGGGCACCACCGCAGCGCCCGTGCCCGCCCCGGTGCTTTGCAGAATCGGGGCCAGGGAAGTGCGCTGGGTGTAGGTGGCCGTCACGTTCATCTGGCCATCGAGCGGGTCGCCGTTCCAGGTAATGACGCCGCCCGGCTGCACCACAAACTCTTTATTAACAAGGCCTTGCAGCGTGAAGTTGTAGGCGCCGCGCACAATCTCGACCTGGCCGTACATGTTAAAATCGCCGCGCGTGTCGATGTTCAGGCGCAGCTGGCCGGTGGCTGCCCCGCGAATTACATCGCCTGTGCTTTCATCGAGCAAAATCTCCAGGTAGGCGTCGGGCGTCACCGTCAGGTTCATATTCAGCTGAATACCCGAGAGGTCGACTTTATTCTGTTCGGCCAGGAGTGCCGCCTGTCGGGCCTGGCGGCGGCGCACCGAGTCGGGCAGGTTGCGGCTCACAAACTTGATGTAGCTGGCCTGCTCGGCTTTGGCGGCATTGTCGAGGGGCAGGGCCAGGCGCGTGCCGGCTTCGGAAGTAGCCCGGACATCTACCACGAGGTCGTCGACCGGGCCGCGCACGGTGGCCGTGCCGGTAGCGTACGCCGTCCCGAAGTACAGGTCGTTGTCGCGCCGGGTGGTGTGCAGCACCTGAAACTTGCGGAAGCTGGCACTCATCTCCAGCGACATATTCTGGAAGCCCTGGTGGCGGATAACGCCATCCACCGTGCCCACGTTGCCCTGCTGGTCGCGCAGCTGCACTTTGTTAAACCCGATAGAAGTAGTTGTGAAGCTGATGCGGTCGGCAAAATGGTAGGTGGTGCCCAGGTAGCCAAACGTGAAGCGCCCATCGGTCACATCAACGATGCCGGCCAGGGTAGGTGCCCCAAACATGCCGCCCAGCAGCAGCTGCCCGCGGCCGGTACCGCCCAGGTTGGTGAGCAGGCCGCCTAAAAAAGGCTGGGCGAGCACTACCGGCGCATCGTTCAGCTCAGCGGTCAGGTTAAACTGCTGGGTCGATGAGCCCGGGGCCAGGTAGCCGCTCACCGTGAGCACGCGCTGCTGCTGGCGGGCTACGTCGAGGTTCAGCCGCAGCTGGCCGCTGGGGTTGTCCCAGTCGCCGCGCCCCGCCACCTGCCCAATGAGTGTACCCTCATACACGAGCGAGTCGACGGCCAAGGTGCTGTTAATATCGAGCTGATTATATATTCCGCTCACCGCGGCCTGCATGTTCAGCCGGCCGCCCAGGTGCTGGTTGATGACCGAGCTGAGCGACGATAAATCAAAATTGGCAATGTCGAGCTTCAGGGGTGGCTGGTGCGGGTCGGGCGAGATAACACCCTGGGCGCTCAGGCGCTCCTTGCCGTGGCTGAGCACAAAGTTCTGAATATCCATCACCTTGCCATAGTCGCTGATTCTGATGGCATTGTCGGCCGCAATGCTGTAGTCCTGGTCGAGCAGGTGCAGGCCGCTACGTCGAAACACCACCTGCACAGCCCTGGGCAGAAACTCCAGCGACCCATTAATATTGGCGCGGTTGGTGGTGCCGCTTTGGGCCAGCGAGGTCGAAAAGCTGATGCGCTGCTGGTCCCACACGCCTTCCAGCACAAACTTCTCCGTGCGGCCCAGCGTCGGCAGCACCTGGTGCCCGGAGGTAAAGCTGGTCTGGGCCAGTACTTCGGGCTGGTAGGGCAGCTTGGAAGTGGTAAAGTCGAACTCCGTGGCAATGGTGTGCACCGGCCCATACCAGATGCTGTCGAACTTGCCGCCCAACTGCAAAATCGACGTTTCGCCCTGCCGGAACGAGCCATCGATGCTGCTATTGTCGGCAATCTGCAGCTCCGGCACAAACAGGTTCAGTACCGGGTTTATGTGCTTGAGGTCGAGGTCCAGCTCAATGGCGTAGGTTGGCAGCCGGCGCTGGCGCTTGCGTTGGTAGTAGGCCGCGGTAGCCGCCGCATTGCTCTCAAAATTGAGGCGGTACTCATGCCAGAGCGTAGTAAGGTCCTGCACCACGGCTCCAAACTCAAACGCCCCGTTGACGGTGAGGTCTACCAGCTCCGAGTTCAGCTTTACCTGGCGCTGGCCCCGGCTGTTGCGGGTGCTGCGCACATCCAGCGTATCGAGGTCGAGGCTTTTGTTGCGCAGCGTAAAGTGTGAGCCGCGCAGCTGCGCCGAGCCCAGCAGCGAGTCTAGCTGCGTGCCGCGCAGGTTTACCCGCGCCGTGGTGCTTACGGTGAGCGGCACCGCCAGCAGCCCCAGCGCGCCCAGGTTGGCGTGGGCCACGTTGGCTAGCACATCAATGTGCTGGTGCCGGGGGTCGAGGTTGAAATCGCCGCTGGCAGTGAGGCGGGCGGCCGGGTCGTTGGCCGTCACCTTGCCTTTAAAGCCCTGGCCCGCAAAGTCGCCGTCGAGGCTCAGGTTGTGGTAGCGGTAGCCCGCCAGCCAGATGGCCGGCACCGTTACCACGGCATGGCCCTTGGCAATAGGCGGCACGAAGCCCGTGCCCGTCACGCGTCCATCTACCGATACATCCCGAATAATCGACTCGTCGCCAATAAACTTACCCACATTAAAGGCCGTGCTGTGGACGGTGCCCTCGTACACCGCGTGGTCGAAGTCGCTCTTGGTCTTCAGGTTAACGTCGGTCGATACCGCGCCCAGCGCCGTATCGAAGCTGGCCTTGCCTACAAAGTCGTTGTAGAAACCAACAAATTGCCCGTCGAGCTTTACCAAACCCAGGCGCTGCACCAGCTTATTGGCCGAGGCCGGCAGGAAGCGCCGCAGGTCGGCTGCGTCAATCTGCGAGGGTTGGAGGCGCAGGTCGATGAGGCTTTCGCGCCAGTGGGGCAGGTTATCGGCGTGGGCGCGGCTGGCCACAATGTGCGTGCGGCGGCCATAGCGCACATCCAGGTTCTTTATCTGGAAGTCGCGCACGTAGCCTTTGGCATCGCCCGAGATAAAGATGGAATCTTTCAGCGAAGCCAGGTCGGGCGCAAACTTGGCAATGTCATCCGTGTAGATTTTGGTCCCGCGCAGCTGCGTCACCACCCGCATCGAGTCGTTGAAGTCCGAAAAGTTGCCGAAGCGCTTGTACTCGAAGCGCACGTACTTGCGCAGCTCGCTGCGGCCCACCCGCAGAGTCAGGTTGTTGAACTCCCAGAAGTGCCTGTTGTACTGAATGTCGGCCGTTAGCTCGCGCAGGTGGGTTTGTGAGGGCGTTTCTACGGTGCGCAGGCCGGCAATGCGGGCGCGCAGGGTGTCGCTTTTCCAGTTAAGCTGCGAGATAGTGGCATAGATGCTGTCGGCCACTAAGTGGTCGTAGTCAATAGCCCGGCCGTAGAAGGCCTCGCGGGGCCGGTCGGGCCGCTCAATGGCAAAGTGCCCGTTGCGAATGGCTACCTCGTGCAGCTGAAAATCGAATGGCTTGGAGGTCGTACTCGTGTCGGGTGCCCCGCTCAGGCGCTTAATGGCGGCCAGGAACTGGTCGAGCGTAGTAGAGTCGGGCCGGCCGGCCACGTCGCGCAGCACAAAGCGCGGCTCGGTAAGCGTGAGCGTACCCACGTGCAGGTGGCGCGGGTCAAACACCGAAAACAGCTTGATATCGGCATCGGCCTGGCCCACGCCAAAGAGCTCGCCGCCGCGCCGGTCCAGCACCCGCACGCCCTCCAGCAGCACATGCGAAAACGGCCGCACATCGACGCTGCCAATCTCTACTTCCTGCCCCAGCTTCCGGGTTAGTACCTCGGCTACCTGGTGCGCTACCCGTGTTTGCACGCTCGGCACGCGCAGCGCCAGCAGTATTCCGCCCACCGCCAGCACCAGCACCACGGCCAGCCCAAGCAGAATTTTAAGCAGAATATGAAGAAAGCGACGCACGAAAGACAGAAAAGGCTGGTTTAGTGAAACCCCTGGGCGAGCAGTTACTAACGCAAAGGTGCGGCTTTTAGCGCGCACTACCCGCGCCAACGTAGGAGGGAGCAGCCAGGTTCGCCCGAACTTTGCGGTTTCGCTTTGTTACTTCAAGGGCAGCCCCGCGTTTGTTCCCGCAAGCGCAGGCCCGCAAGAACACCGGACTTTTAAGCAGATACCTACAGATGAATCTTCTCGCTATCGAATCCAGCTGCGACGATACCGGCGCGGCCGTGTTTCAGAATGGCCAGCTGCTGAGCAACGTGGTGGCCGGCCAGGCCGTGCACGAGCAGTACGGCGGCGTGGTGCCCGAGCTGGCCTCGCGGGCACACCAGCAGCACCTGCTGCCCGTGGTGACGGCCGCGCTGCGCCAGGCCGGCCTCAGTAAAAGCGACCTCGATGCCGTGGCCGTAACGCAGGGCCCCGGCCTGCTGGGCTCCCTATTAGTAGGTAACCTGTTTGCCAAAAGCCTGGCGCTGGCGCTGGGCAAGCCGCTGCTGGCTGTCAATCACATGCGGGCGCACATTCTGGCGCACTTTATCCGGGAGCCCAAGCCGCTGTTTCCGTTTCTGTGCCTTACCGTGAGCGGCGGCCATACGCAGCTGGTAGTGGTGCACAGTGCCCTGCATATGGAGATTCTGGGTCAGACTATCGACGACGCGGCCGGGGAGGCGTTCGATAAAACGGCTAAGCTGCTGGGCTTGCCCTACCCCGGCGGCCCCCGCCTCGACAAGCTGGCCCAGACCGGCAACCCGCGCCGCTTCGAGTTTCCGATTGGGGCAATGAATGGCTACAGCTTCTCGTTCAGCGGCCTCAAAACCTCGGTGCTGTACTTTCTTAAAAAGGAAACAGTCGCCAATCCCGACTTCATTCAGCAAAACCTGGCCGACCTCTGCGCCAGTATCCAATACACCATTGTGCAAACGCTGCTGCGCCAGCTTAAAAAAGCGGCGCTGGCTACGGGCCTGCGCCAGGTGGCGCTGGCCGGCGGCGTAGCGGCCAACTCGGGCTTGCGGCAAGGCTTGCAGGCCCTGGCCGAGGTGGAGGGTTGGGAGGTGTTTATTCCCGACTTCCAGTTTTGCACCGACAACGCGGCAATGGTGGGCCAGGCGGCCATCTTCCAGTACGAGGCCGGCGACTTTGCCAGCCAGCTCACCAGCCCCGACCCGCGTTTGAAGCTGGCGTGATATAACGCGATAAGTTTGGGCTATGAATAAAAAATGGATTTTTGGGACTCTACCGTTTTTATTGGTCAGCTGCAATCATTATGAGCGGCCAAAATATCTTACCCGAAATTGGCATCCAGCCGACGGCTATGTTGCTGATAGCGCCACTGCTATCAAAATAGCGCAAGCAATTATGTTTGAACAAATCGGGGAAGAAGTTCTCGAGTATAAGCGCCTTAATGCTAAGCTGGAAGGTGGTAATAGTTGGATGGTGTGGGGTGCTCTGCCCCTTGGAGACGATGGCGCTCCAGTTTTTGGCGGCTATTTTCAGATGAGAATTGACAAGAAAAACGGGGCTGTAACAGAGGTTGAAATAGGAAAGTAATTTTACTCGCTCCACCTGAATCTGCGGTATTCGCGTAATTGGTAAGAATCTGCGATTTATGAAAGACAAGACTCCCGCCAACATCAATATCAAAAACCGCCGCGCCAGTCACGAATACACGTTCCTGGCCAAGTACGACGCGGGCATGATGCTGCAAGGCACCGAAATAAAAAGCATTCGCGCGGGCGAAGCCAACCTTCAGGATGGCTACTGCACCTTCGACCACAAGGGCGACCTGTGGGTGCACAGCGTGCGCATTGCGCCCTATACGCTGGGTACTTACAACAACCACGATGCCATGCGCGCCCGGAAGCTGCTGCTCAACAAGCGCGAGCTGAAGCAGCTGGCCGGCAAGATGGACACCGGCCTCACCATTATTCCGCTGCGGCTGTTCGTGACCGACCGCGGCTTTGCCAAGCTTGAAATTGCGCTGGCTCAGGGCAAAAAGCTCTTCGATAAGCGCGACGACCTCAAGGCCAAAGACCAAAAGCGCGAAATGGAGCGCTACCGCTAGCTTTATTTTGTATGTGAAAACGTGCGGAATATGGAAATGTGGAAGATAGCTGCGCTACCCAGCACATGGTAGTCTGCTTTTCCCTCAATTCATTTTCACATTTTTCACATCCCGCACATTGCCACATTTAATAACTTGAACCACGGTATTTGCGCCCTGAGCGCCGTTCCTGTCCGAGCCGAGCCAACCGACCGCGCCGAGCTGGTCACCGAGCTGCTGTTTGGCGAATGCTACACGGTGCTGCTCGCGCAGGGCCACTGGCTGCGCATCGAGTCGGCCGCCGACAGCTACCTGGGCTGGATGGATTACAAGCAGCACCGCCCCGTGAGCGAGGCATACTTTGCCGCCTGGCAGGCCCAAGACCACCCCCGCGTGCTCGATGTAGTGCAGGTGGTATCTAATGCCACTATGCGGCAGCCCATTACGCTGGGCTGCCGCTTACCCTTCTTCGACGGCATGACGCTCCGGGTCGGCGATGATAACTCCCTGTTTTATAACGGACCGGCTACCAACCCGGCGCAGCCTGCCACGCCCGAGCGCCAGCTGGCGCTGCTGCGTAAAATGAGCCAGCACTTTCTGCGGGCTCCCTACGTGTGGGGCGGCAAGCAGGTCTTCGGCCTCGACTGCTCGGGTCTTATGCAAACGCTGTTTGGGCTGATTGGCGTGCAGCTGCCCCGCGATGCCCGCCAGCAGATTGCCCTCGGAGTGCCCGTCGATTTCGTAACCCAGGCCCGGCCCGGTGATTTGGCTTTTTTCGATAATGCCGACGGCAACATCGTGCACGTCGGCTTAGTGTTCGACGATGGCCTCATCCTACACGCCCACGGTGAGGTGCGCCTCGACCCCCTCGACCACAACGGTATTTTCAACCGCGACCGCAAGCGTTACAGCCACAACCTGCGCCTAATCAAGCGTCTCCTGTAGGGGTGCGTCGCACGCGCCCCTACCACGCTATTGGCGTCTCGTTGTGCTTTGTCAGCCACGCATTAGCCTGGCTGAAGGGCTTGGAGCCGAAAAAGCCGCGGTCAGCCGAGTAGGGTGAGGGGTGCGCGGCCTTCAGAATGAGGTGCTTGCGCGCATCAATCAGCTCTTCCTTTTTCTGCGCATACGCGCCCCACAGGATAAACACTACGTGCGGCCGGCCCGCCGAAACCTGGCGGATAACGGCATCGGTAAATTCTTCCCAGCCTTTTTTCTGGTGCGAGCCCGGCGTGGCAGCCCGCACCGTAAGGGTGGCATTGAGCAGCAGCACGCCCTGCTGCGCCCAGCGGTCGAGGTTGCCGTTAGCGGGGGCCGGCGTGCCGGGAATATCGTCCTGTAGCTCCTTAAATATATTTTGCAGCGAGGGGGCGTACGAATGCCTTCATTTACCGAAAAAGCCAGCCCGTGCGCCTGATTTTTTCCGTGGTACGGGTCCTGACCCAGTATAACGACCTTTACTTCCTCAAACGGGCAGGCGTCGAAGGCATGAAAAATCTGCGAGCCCAGCGGATATACCGTGGTGGTAGCATACTCGCCGCGCACCCAGGCAGTGAGCTTCTGAAAATAAGGCTTCTCAAATTCGGCTGCCAGCACCGGCTGCCAGCTTTCGGCAATCTTGACCATAAACGAGAAAGAAAAAGAAGGCGTATAGAGGCGAAATTAAACTATCGGCTTGGGCGTTGAGCCCCTAAACCTACCTTTCGGAGATACTGTTACCCTAAGCAGCGTAATTTCGCCGGTCGCCGCTATGCCAACTACCACTACGCAGGGCGTAACCGTTACGGTTACGACCAACTACCTGCCCGATTACTCCAGCCCCGCGCAGGAGCACTATGTATTTGCTTATCGTATTGATATTCGGAATAATAGTGAGTTTACCGTAAAGCTGTTGCGCCGCCACTGGTACATTTCTGATGTGGGAACCAGCGTGCGCGAGGTAGAGGGCGAGGGCGTGGTGGGCCGCACGCCGGTGCTGGAGCCCGGTGAGGCTCACCAGTACGTAAGCGGCTGCAACCTGAAATCGGGCATGGGCAAAATGCGCGGCACCTATCTCATGGAGCGCGTGGGCAGCGGAGAGCATTTCCAGGTCAATATCCCGGAATTTATGCTGATTGTGCCCTTTCGGATGAACTGACTTTTTGCTATAGAGCTACAATTTGCACCAACTCTTCTCCTTTCTCCGCCACTGGCTGCTGCGCTCGGGCAGTGCCCACGGGCTGCATTCGCCGTTTGTGTTCGGGCTCTACACCACGGTTATTCGCCACACGGGTGAGTTTGCCGCCTTTCCGCGCATCGAAAAGCGCCGGCACGAGCTGCTGGCCAGCGAGCAGGTGCTGGAGGTAACCGACTTTGGCGCGGGCTCGCAGGTGGCCGGGGCAGGCGGCCGCAGGCGACCGGTGCGCGACATAGCCCGCCACGCGGCCAAGCCCCGGCGCCTGGCGCAGCTGCTGTTTCGGCTGGTCAATCACTTTCGCCCGGCTACCATCCTGGAGCTGGGTACCTCGCTGGGCCTCACCACGGCCTACCTGGCACTGGCCGACTCGCGCAGTCAGGTTATCACCTTTGAGGGCTGCCCCAACACCGCGGCCGTTGCGCGCGAAACATTCAATAAATTGAATATTAAGAATGTGCGTCTGGTTGAAGGTAACCTCGACCAGACGCTGCCTGCCACCTTGGCCACGCTGCCTCAGCCGCTCGATTTCGTATTCTTCGATGGCAACCACCGCTACGAGCCCACGCTGCGCTATTTCGAGCAGTGCCTGGCTAAAGCGCACGAAAACAGTGTATTCGTGCTCGACGATATCCACTGGTCGGCCGAGATGGAGCGGGCCTGGGAAGCCATCAAAGCGCATCCCAGCATAACCGTGACCATTGATTTATTTTACGTAGGGCTGGTGTTCTTTCGCAAGAAGCAGCCCCGGCAAGATTTCTGGCTGCGGTATTAGCTGCTGTTGCCCGTTAACTTCGTCATATCTCTTAACGACCCATTTGCCATGCCAACTGCTGACCAGCGCCTTGACCAACTAGAGCCGGTTATTAGCGAAATGCTCGCCCGCCAGGATGAAACGGCCGCTAAAGTGGAGCGTGTGTCGGCCCAGGTGCGCCAACTCACGTTTACCGTCACTAATGCCCTTACTGCACAGAGCAATACGATTGAATATCTACTCAATAAAACTACCAAGCTAGAGCAGGACCAAGGCGAGTTACGCCAGGAAATGAACCAGCGCTTTGGGGAAGTTGAACAACGCTTTAACCAAGTTGAACAACGCTTCAACCAGGTCGAACAACGCTTTAACCAGGTCGAGCAGCATTTTGATAAGTTCGAACAGCGTTTCGATAAGTTCGAACTAAGCTTCGACCAGCTTTTCGATTATATCAAAGAAAAGCTGAAATAAAGGTTTGCCTACGCATTCAACCCCTGTGGGTCGAGGTCGCCGCTGGACCGCACGGCTTCGCGCACGCGCGTGAGGCGTTGCAACAGCGCTTCGAGCTGGTCGAGCGGCAGCATGTTGGCGCCGTCGGAGAGAGCGGTGGCAGGCGTGGGGTGCGTTTCGATAAAGAGGCCGTCGGCCCCCACGGCGATGGCCGCCTTGGCAATGGTTTCGATGAGCGCGGGCTGGCCGCCCGCAACACCGCTGGCCTGGTTGGGCTGCTGCAAGGAGTGCGTTACATCCATCACCACGGGCACGCCGAAGCTGCGCATGGTGGGCAGGTTGCGAAAATCAACAACCAGGTCGCTGTAGCCGAAAGAGTTGCCCCGGTCGGTAAGGATGACGTGGGGGTTGCCGGCACCCTGCACTTTGTCCATGGCCCAGCGCATGGCTTCGCCGTTGAGGAATTGCCCCTTCTTGATATTCACCACCTTGCCGGTGTTGGCGGCGGCCACGAGCAGGTCGGTTTGGCGGCAGAGGAAAGCCGGAATTTGCAGCACATCCACGTACTCAGCGGCCAGCGCAGCCTCATCCGACTCATGGATATCGGTCACGGTGGGCACGCCGATTTCGCGCCCCACTTTTTGCAGAATACGCAACGCCGTCTCATCGCCGATGCCGGTAAAGGAATCGAGCCGCGAGCGGTTGGCCTTTCGATATGAGCCTTTGAATATATATGGTATTTGTAATTTATCAGTGATGTGCTTGACGCGCTCGGCAATGCGCAGGGCCATATCCTCGCCTTCGATGACGCAGGGACCAGCCATCAGGAAAAATTGACCCGAGTTGGTGTTGCGGAAATGGGGGAGGGCGCGGGCAAGGGAAGTGAGCATCTTTTAATATAATGTGGGAAATGTGGGGAATGTGGGAAATTTGAAAATAGGAGAAATTTGAGGGCGAGACGGATATAAGAATTTAATAATTTAGCACATCTCTCACATCTGCCACATTTTCCGCAGGCAAATAAACAGCTCGCGGCCGGCGCGGGCGGGCAGCGAATTATACGCCGTCTCGAAGTGAATAAACTCGAAATACGGCTCGAAATAGGCGGTGTATTCGGCGCGGCTACCCCCAAACGGCGGCTCGGCGGCATTCGGAAAATCAGTGTCGAATAAGAGCCCGGCCAGCTTACCGCCCGGCCGCAGCAGGGCGGCGCACTGCCGCGCATAGGCTGGCCGCAGGGTTGGGTTCAGAGCGCAGAAAAACGTTTGCTCGATAATAAGGTCGAATTTGTCGGCGGGGTCGAGGGCGAAGAAATCGGCTTGCCAGAGGTTTTCTTTCGGAAAATCGGGTACGCGGGCGGCCAGCGCGGCCAGCGGCTCGGGTGCAAAATCGGCCACGATAACGTGGCGAAAGCCCAGGTGGTGTAGGTATTCGGCCTCGTATGCGCGGCCCGCCCCGGGGATAAGGATGCGCGGCTGCTGATTTACAACGAGTTGGTCGAAGTAGGCCCGCAGGGGCGGCGTAGCTCGGCGGGCATCCCAGCTATCGCGGCCAGAAGTAGTGTAGCGGGCCTGCCAATAGGCCGCGTCGAAGGCTGGGAAAACCGTTTGCATGAGAGCCTAGTATAAAGAAGGCCGGAGCCAACTGGAAATTTCGCCTATTTTTACCCGCCACAAAGGTAGGTAGCGGCCCGGCGGGCATCGTCTGCCAACCTTTTTTCTGCCACTTTATCCCCAGCCCCCCTTTATGGAGCCACAACAGGAATATCCCGAACCCCGCCAGAACAACAGCCGTGCCCTCCTGTGGGTAGCGCTCGTCCTCGTGCTGCTAGGTATCAATGGGGTATTGTTTTACCTGAATTCGCAGAAAAAAACAGAGAATGAGCAGCTTACTACCCAGGTGCAAGCCAAAGACACCAAGCTGCAAGCCCAAATAAAAGAATACGAAGACCTGAAAGCCAGCTACGAGCGCCAGAGCCAGGACCTGCAAAAGCTGGGCCTCAGCAACGACTCGCTCGAAGCCCGTATCTCTGGCATTAATGCCGACCTGCTGAGGCTGCGCTCGTTTAAGGCCGGGTCGTTTTCATTGGCTGAGCAGCAGCGCTTTAAGCAGCGGGCGCTCAACCTGGAAAGCCAGCTTAAGAAAAAAGACGACCAGATTGCCGACCTGCGCAAGTCCAACGAAAACCTGTATACCGAAACTACTACCCTTAAAGAGCGGCAAAATAAGCTGACCGATACCATCAGCACCATTGCGAAAACCAACCGCGACCTGAGCGAGAAAGTGACGGTAGCCTCGCGCCTGCAAGCTGATAATATTCACGTAAGTGTGCTGAATAAGAAGGATAAGGAGAAAGACGACGATAAGGAGGAGTTTAAGGCCAAGCGCGTAGACCGTGTAAAAGTGGCCTTCTCGTTGGCCCGCAACGATGTGTCGCCGAAGGAGACGAAAACCATCTACCTGCGTATTCTGGAGCCCGATGGCGCGGCCTTGTACAACTTGAGCACCGGCGGCGGCACTTTCACGGTAGATGGCCAGGAGGCGTTCTACACCATGAAGCAGGACGTGGTATTCGACAACTCGAAGCAGGCGCTGAACTTTGTGTACGCCAAGGGAGGTGACTACAAAATCGGCCAGCACACCGTAGAGCTGTACGAAGGTGGTGCCCTCATGGGCAAGACGACGTTTACGCTGAAATAGCCCTGAATAGCTGCGTGCCAAGCGCTTAAAGAGCACATCAGGCTGCGCGCAGCAGCCTGATGTGCTCTTTTCAGATACTTCTAAAAAGCAGCTGCTCATGCCCAAAAAAGCCCTGATGAGCTGGAGCGGCGGTAAGGATTCGGCGCTTGCGCTGTATTACGCGCTTCAGAATCCAGCGTATACCGTGCAGCACCTGCTCACGAGCGTTAATGCCCACTACGAGCGCATTTCGATGCACGGCGTGCGGGTAGCCTTGCTCGAGGCCCAGGCTCGGCGCATTGGCCTGCCGCTTACGCAGCTGCGGCTGCCCGAAATGCCCTCGATGGAAGAGTACGACCACGCGCTGCTGGCCACGCTCGGCGGCTTGCGGGCGCAGGGCGTGGCGGCGGCGATTTACGGCGATATCTTTTTGGAAGACCTGCGGGCCTACCGCGAGCAGCAGTTGGCGCGGGTGCCGCTGCGGGGCGAGTTTCCGCTGTGGCAGCGGGCCGGGGCCGACTTGCTGCGCGAGTTTATTGACCAGGGATTTCGAGCCATAATCGTTTGTGTGAACGAGCGCTGGCTCGATGCCAGCTTTTGCGGGCGGCTGCTCGACCGCGATTTTCTGCTCGACCTGCCGCCTGGGGTAGACCCCTGCGGGGAGAATGGCGAGTACCACAGCTTTGTATTCGAGGCCCCGTATTTCAGCTCGCCGGTGCTTTTTGAGAAAGGAGTGCTGGTGCGCCGCACCTACGCGCCGGTAGCTGGCACGGCGGAGCGCGGGCCCGATGACCCCTTTGCCACGGGTTTCTGGTACTGCGACCTGCTGCCGGCGGAAACCGCAGGGTAAGCTTTGGCTTGTCGGTAAAAAACAACGCGTGGCCAGCTGGAGCTTGCCCTGTAATTCATTCCGACTTTTGCAGCTTCATTCCTTGCTGCTATTCGCTTGTCTTTCAAAAAATACCTCCTGTTTTTGCTGTTGCTGGCCGGCCCGCTGACGGTGTTGGCCCAGCACCGCCCGGCGGCCCGGCCTCATCCCAGAAAAGCAGCGGCCGCCTCTCCCAAAGTTGCTTTCAGTGGCAAGCAGCCCGCATTTTTGCGCTACCTGCACTCGGTCTGGGTCGATAGCCTGATGCGTGCGCTGACGCCCCGGCAGCGAGTGGCGCAGCTGTTTATGGTGGCAGCGTATTCCAATAAGCCCGCCATTTACCAGGATTCGATTTCGATGCTGATAAAGCAGTACGGTATTGGCGGCCTTATATATTTTCAGGGCGGCCCCGTGCGGCAGACGCGCCTGCTCAACCGCTTCCAGAGCCAGAGCCAGGTACCGCTGCTGGTGGCCATGGATGGCGAATGGGGCGCGGGCATGCGCCTGGATAGCGTGCTGAAGTTCCCGTATCAGATGAGCCTGGGCGCGGTGCCGCAGGCCGACTCGATGCTCATCTATGACATGGGCCGCGAGGTGGCACGCCAGTTTAAGCGCCTGGGTATGCAGGTGAATTTTGCGCCCGTGGTTGACGTCAATAACAACCCGAACAACCCCGTTATCGGCTTCCGCTCGTGGGGCGAAAACCCGGCCGCGGTAGCCCGGCTTAGTCGCCTGTATATGAGAGGCATGCAGGATGCTGGCGTACTGGCCGTAGCCAAGCACTTTCCCGGCCACGGCGACGTGGATGCCGACTCGCACCTGGCCCTGCCGCTCGTGCGCGTAGACCGGGGCCGACTCGACTCGCTCGAGCTGCCACCCTTCAGAAGCATGATTGCCAACGGTATCGGGGGCATGATGGTGGCCCACCTCGACGTGCCGGCCCTCGATACCGTGCGCGGCCCCAGCACCTTATCCAAGCGCATTGTAACGGGCCTGCTGCGCGAGCAGATGGGCTTCCGGGGCGTGATTTTTACGGATGCGATGAATATGCAGGGCGTCATCAAAAAAACGCCCACCGGCGAGGCGGAGGTGCGGGCGC
Source organism: Hymenobacter sp. BRD67 (assembly GCF_013256425.1). Taxonomy (GTDB): domain Bacteria; phylum Bacteroidota; class Bacteroidia; order Cytophagales; family Hymenobacteraceae; genus Hymenobacter. Next base: position 2,931,752 of record NZ_CP053904.1, on the reverse strand, counting down.
TGCAGGCCGGAAACGACGTGCTGGAGTTCAGTAAGAACGTGCCCGTGGCCCTGAAAGCCGTGCTGGCCGCTGTAGATAGCGGGCGCATCTCGCAGGCGCGCATCGACGAAAGCTGCCGCCGCGTGCTGGCCCTCAAGCAGTGGGCGGGCCTGCGCAAGTACCATCCCGTTGCCGAGCAGCAGCTGTTTGCCGACCTCAACCCGCCGCATGCCCGCTACCTCACCCACCGCCTCACCGAGCACAGCCTCACGCTGCTGCGCAACCAGGGTAGCGTGCTGCCCTTGCAGCGCCTCGATACCCTGCGCATAGCTACGCTCGTGCTGGGCGGCAGCCCCGCCGATACTACTGATTTTCAGCGAGTCGTCGCCAGCTACGATGCGGCCACGGCTCACTTCCACCTGCCCGCTACCCCCACAATGGACGAGCTGATGGACATTCGGGCCCGGCTTTTTACGTACGATGTCGTGCTGGTGGCGCTGCAAGGCCTGGGCCGGCTGCCGGCCACCAATTTTGGCATCGCCCCCGAGACCAACCTCCTGCTGCGCGAGTTGAGTAAGCCTGGCCAGCGCCTGATAATCACCATCTTCGGCTCGGCCTACGCGGCGGCCAGGGTGCGCGACTTTGACCGGGCCAGCGCCGTGCTGATGGCTTACCAGGAAAGCCCCGAGGCACAGGAGCTCGCGGCCCAGCTTATTTTTGGCGGCATTGGCGCGCGGGGCAAGCTGCCGGTATCGGTAACCAACAGCCTGCCCGCCGGCTTTGGCCTGCGTACCAAAGCCGGGCTGCGCCTGGCTTATGCCAACCCCGAAGATGCTAACATGGACAAGACCCTGGAAGCACGGGTCGATAGTATTATGGCCCAGGCCCTGGCGGCCCGCGCCACGCCGGGCGGCCAGGTGCTGATAGCCCGGCGCGGGATAGTAGTGCTGCAAAAAAGCTATGGTTATCAGACATATGCTGAAGGCCACGGTGCTACGCCGCCAAGCCCGCGCCACGCTGCCGCTTTGGGTAGCAGTGTTGGCAGCGAGCCTGCCGTGCCAGGGGTGGGCGAAGGCCCGGCCAGCCGGCCGCCGGCCCGGCCCGCCGGCCCCCGGGCCGTGCAGAACAGCGATTATTACGACCTGGCCGAGCTTACCAAAACCCTGGCGGCCACGCCCGCCCTGGTGCTGCTCCAGGAGCAGGGCAAGTTCAGCCCCGATAGTACGTTAGGTCATTTTTTTCCGGGACTGCGCAGGACTGATAAGGCCGGCCTGAAAATGCGCGACGTGCTAAGCCAGCGCGTCGGGCTGCCCGCTACGCTGCCGTTGTGGCCCGCTCTGGTCAAGCCCGATGGCACCTTATCGCAGCGTTGGTTCCGGCCCGATTCGTCGGCACGGTTTCCGCTGCCGGTGGCCCGTGGGCTGTGGGGCAGCCGGCAGCTGCCAGCCTATATACAGCAGCAAATCGGGGCTGCGCGGCTCACGGCCAGGGCGAGCGAGGTAGCGTCAGATTTACCTTTTTACCTCTATCCCGAACTGGTGCGCCGGCGAACGGGCACGACTCTGGAAAAATACATAGAAAATTCCTTATATAAACAGCTGGGCTCCGGCTTGCATTACCAGCCGCTGCACCACGCGGTGGCGAGCCGCATAGCGCCAACTGCCTACGACTCGTTGTTTCGGCGCCAGCTGCTACGCGGCTACGTAGAAGATGCAGGGGCAGCGCTGCTGGGCGGCGTGTCGGGCCACGCGGGCCTTTTTGGCTCGGGCAATGATGTAGCGCAGCTGGTGCAGGCCTACGCCTGGGGCGGGCGCTACGGCGGCCAGCAGCTTCTCAAAAAAGAGCTGCTGGCCGATTACCTTCCGGCGGGCAGCTTTGGGCAGACGGGCTCCACGGGCACGTATTATTGGGTTGACCCGGAAAAAGAGTTGGTGGTGGTGGTGCTTACCAACCGCAGCCATCCCGCGCGCCACAACAAGAAGCTGGAGGAGCTGAATATCCCGGCCCGGATTCAGCAGGCGGCCATCCAGGCCGTGCTGTAGGAGAAGACCGGGAGTTGCTTGTTGGCGGCCGGCTGCTATCTTCCGCCCACCAACTTCCCACTCTGCCCCGAATATGCTCGGACTCATGATGCAAATGCCCCTGCGCATCGCGGGGCTCATCGAACACGCCGCCAAATGGCACGGCGATACCGAAATCGTGTCGCGCCTGCCCGAAGGTGGTCCCTTGCACCGCTACACCTACGCCGCCGCCCACGAGCGCGCCCGGCAGCTGGCCAATGCCCTGACGCGCCTGGGCATCCAAAATGGTGACCGCGTGGGCACGCTGGCCTGGAATACCCACCGGCATTTCGAGCTGTACTATGGCATCTCGGGGATTGCGGCGGTATGCCATACCATCAACCCCCGGCTCTTTTTCGAGCAGCTGGTGTACATCATCAACCACGCCAAGGACCGGCTGCTTTTCTTCGACCTCACATTTTTGCCGCTGGTCAATAAGCTGGCGCCGCACTGCCCCACGGTCGAGAAATGGATACTCATGACCGGCGACGAGCACCTGCCCGCCGAGTCGGCGCTGCCGGGCCTGACCAGCTATGAAAGCCTGCTGGCTGCCGAAAGCGCTGACTTTGAGTGGCCATTTTTTGACGAGAATACGGCCTCGTCGCTCTGCTACACCTCCGGCACTACCGACGAGCCCAAGGGCGTGCTTTACTCGCACCGCTCCACGCTGCTGCACTCGTACGCGGCCTCGCTGCCCGACTGCTTCAACTGCGGCGCGCGCGACGTCATTTTGCCCGTCGTGCCCATGTTTCACGTCAATGCCTGGGGCTCGCCCTACCTGGCGGCGCTCAATGGCTGCAAGCTGGTGCTGCCCGGCCCGGCGCTCGATGCCGCCAGCTTATATGACCTGTTTGAAAGTGAGAAAGTGACCTTCTCGGCTGGCGTGCCCACCATCTGGTTTGGGCTGCTGACGTACATGCGCGAGGGGCACCGCAAATTTTCCACGCTGCGCAAGATGATAGTGGGCGGGGCCTCGTGCCCACCGGCCCTGCTGCGGGCTTTTGATGAAGAACTGGGCGTTGAAATCCGCCACGCCTGGGGCATGAGTGAAACCTCGCCGCTGGGTACCGTGAGCACCCTAAAAGGCAAGCAGCTCGACTTACCTGAAGAAGCACAGTTCTTCCTGAAAATCAAGCAGGGGCGCGTTATTTTTGGCGTCGATATGGAAATTGTGGACGGCGAAGGCCAGCCGCTGCCGCACGATGGCGTAGCCTTTGGCGACCTGCTGGTACGCGGGCCGTTCATTGCCAGTGACTACTTCGGCGCGGCAAGCCCCGGCCAGCTTACGGCCAGCGGCTGGTTCCGTACCGGCGACGTAGCTACCATCGACCCCGATGGCTTCATGAATATCACCGACCGCTCGAAGGACGTGATAAAGTCGGGCGGCGAGTGGATTTCCAGCATCGACCTCGAAAACCTGGCCGTGGCGCACCCCGCCATTGCCGAAGCCGCCGTTATTGGCGTGCCGCACCCCAAATGGAGCGAGCGCCCGCTGCTGATAGCCGTGCTCAAACCCGGCCACGACATCAGCGGCGAAGAGCTGCTGGCCTTTCTGGATGGCAAAATTGCCCCCTGGTGGCGGCCCGACGCTGTGGAGTTTGTAGCACAGCTGCCGCATACTGCCACGGGGAAGCTGTTGAAAACCCAACTCCGGAAAGACTTCGCGGGCTATGAGCTGAAGGCGTAATTCAATCAGGAGCTTGACTGTGAAAACTCTCTTTTTTATGCTGCTGGTGCTGTGCAGCTATGCGCTGCCGGCTGCCGCGCAGGCGGTAGTAGACCGAGATGGACTCACACGCTACGCTGCGGCTAATAACTTGCTGGGGACTTCCAGGCCCGGTAAGCCGCGCGTGGTACTACTCGGAAACTCCATTACGGATAGCTGGCCGAAAGCCGATTCAGCTTTTTTTGCCGGGAGCCGCAACGAGTATATCGGCCGCGGTATAAGCGGGCAGACTTCACCCCAAATGCTCGTTCGCTTCCGGCAGGACGTACTCGGCCTTCATCCGCAAGTGGTAGTTATTCTGGCTGGTATCAATGATATAGCGGAAAATACCGGGCCATACGACCCGGCAGCTACCCTCAATAATATTAAGTCGATGACCGAGCTTGCCCAGGCCCATGGCATTCGGGTTATTCTATGCTCAGTACTGCCGGCCTACGATTTTCCATGGCGCAAAGGATTAGCGCCCGCGTCCAAAGTGCTGGCCCTTAACGGACTGATTAAAGCATATGCCGCGCAACAGCGCGTAAGCTATCTGGATTACCACGCGTCTATGGCCGACAGCCGGCAGGGCCTGCCGCCCGCCCTCTCCAAAGACGAGGTGCATCCAACCCTGGCCGGCTACCGCATCATGGAACCGCTGCTTGAGCAAGCGGTGGCAGCGACGCTAAAGGAAAAGCAGAACCATTCGCCTTCTCATTGAACGGCAATTCAGTTAGATAAATAAATTTATCGCTATAAGTAGCCGCCTGTAGCGACTTTTTTTGGGTCACCCGCGTAGAGTAGTGCAAATGGGCTGCGAGCATCACGCAGCCCTGGTAGCAATCTTTCCGACAATGACCGAAACCCGCGACAGTATCCAGGACATTTGGGGAGCCCGTACTCCATATAATGGGGAGTGGCCGGTTCGCATAGATGAGCGCACAACTGAGGAGCCCGACCACTGGGTGCAGTCGGCCTGCGTGCTGTGCTCCAACGGCTGTGGCTGCGACATTGGCGTTAAGAACGGCCGCATTGTGGGCGTGCGAGGCCGGGCCGTGGACCGCGTAAACCACGGCCGCCTGGGCCCCAAGGGCCTGCACGGCTGGGAAGCGAATAACAGCCCCTACCCCCTCACCACGCTGCTCATCCGGCGCAAGGGAAAGCTGGAGCCCGCCACCTGGGACGAGGCCATGAGCCTGCTAGTAGAAAAGTCGAAAGAACAGCTTAATAAGCATACCAGTAGTGCGATTGCCTTTTATATCTCGGGCCAGCTCTTTATAGAGGAATACTACACTCTGGGCGTGCTGGGCAAGGCCAGCCTGAGTACTCCGCACATGGACGGCAACACCCGCCGGTGTACTGCCACGGCGGGAGCTGCGCTCAAAATATCTTTCGGCACCGATGGGCAGGCCGACTCCTACGCCGACCTCGACACTACCGATGCGGTGCTGCTGGTGGGCCACAATCTTGATGCGGCCCCGCAGCAAGCGCCAGGCCGACTGGCTGCTGGGCCGCATCAAGCAGGCTGCCCCACAAACGCTGGTAGTGGCCGACTAGCTGGTCACCGCCGCGTCGGTGGCCGTGATTTGAGCCGGCCAGCAGGCCTGGGGAGTTGTGTCCATTCTTAAATATATTAAATATTAAATTGGGTAAGTAATTGATTGGGCGGCTTGCCCGAACGTGGCTGCTTACAGGGGCCGGTAAGGCAAAAAAGTGTTGCCAGTCTGGGAGCAGCGGGAGCTTTTTAATACCGTTGGTTAAAGCTGAGATAAGCAAAGGCGGCTCTTCAACTCAATTTTAAGTACTTGCAGCAACCGTCCTGTCAGAAGTGCGGAGGCAGGCTACGGTAAACGCTGAGCGAAATGAGGGCCAGGGTTTCGCCAGCGGTATCGCGGGCGGCAGGTAAGTTGGGGGCGCGGTGAGGGCTGGCCTACGGAGCGGCCGACTTGCCAGGCAGGAGCAGGCCAGAACCGGTAAGGCAACTGTACCTTGCCCTTTCTTCCTCAGTTTCGTGCTGACCATCGCTATGCCCCTGAGCCCTCTTTCTCTCGAACAACAAAACGCAGCGCTGCGGGAAGAAATCCGGCAGCTGCGCGCTGGCCAGCTGGTAGCGCAGCAGGCCAGTTCGGGTGAGGAAGAGCTTCGGCAGGCCCGGTTTCAAACGATATTCGACAACTCGCCGTTTGGGCAGAAAATTATTACCTCGGACCTGATTATTCGGCAGGCCAACCGGGCGGTGCTGGAGATGCTCGGCTGTGTGAGCCTGCACGACGTGGTGGGCCACCAAATTATGGAGTTTGCCCATCCCGACCACCGCGACGACTGGCGCTTTTGGCAGGAGCGGCTCTGGAAGCACAAGCTGCCGAGCTTCACGCACGAAACCTGCCTGGTGCGCCCCGACGGGACCGGGTTCTGGTGCCAGGTTACTTCCTTTCGCTTCTTTGATGGGGACCAGGAGCTGGGGTATACCCAGCTGGAGGATATCAGCGACCGCAAAGCGATGGAGCTGCGCCTCAAGCGCCTCTACGATGCGCAGGAAACTATTCTGCACTTGGTGGCACACGACTTAAAGGCACCCATCGGCCACATTCAGCTGCTGGCCGACCTGCTGCAGGACCAGCTGCCCACAGACGAGCCGGCGGCAGACACGGCGCGCTACCTGGCCCTTATCCGCCAGGCCTGCGCCGACGCCACTCACCTGCTGCACAACGTGCTGGTGCTGGGAGCGCTTGACGGCACCCGCCTGGCCAAGCGCCCCCACAACCTGGGGCCCTGGCTGACGCAGCGGCTGGCGCCTCATCAGCTGGTGGCGCACAAAAAAGGCCTGGCCCTGACGCTGGACGTGCCGGAGCAGCCTGTACAAGCCAACCTCAATGCCGAGTCCTTTGGGCGGGTAGTTGATAACCTGGTTAGCAACGCCCTCAAGTTTACCCCGGCCGGAGGCCAGGTGCGGGTAGCCGTGCAGCATACGGGCGAGCGCGTGCAGCTCACGGTGAGCGACACCGGCATTGGCATTCCCGAGGCATTGCAGCCCGATTTATTTGAGAAGTTCAGTCCCTCGGCTCGCGCCGGGGTGGGCGGGGAGGCCGGTACCGGTCTGGGGCTCTTCATTACCCGGCAAATAGTGCAGCAGCACCACGGCAAGCTCTGGGTAGAAAGCCAGGAAGGGGTAGGCAGCTGCTTCTTTGTAGAGCTACCCTGAGCCGGCAGCTGGCAGGCCGCCGATGCAGAAAATGCCGCCCGGGTTTAGTAGCCGCTTCTGAGGCTAGTGCGGATAGGCGGCAGGCTGGTACATGGAAGTAGCTCGGCTGGCCCACGCGTTTAGCCCGCGAAAACTGCTGATTTGTGGAAGTGCTAACGCGTATTTGTGCACTACGTACTTTCTGCATATAGAGGTTTTGCAGAGCATGCTTTTCACTCTTAAACAGCTACTTAATACATGCGTAAGGAAAAGGTGGGGCCTTGCGGCCGGCCTTGAAAGCAGTTAACATGAACTGTGTTGAACAGCCGAGCTTTAAGCGAGAGAGCTACTAAAATCAGCTTGGTAAGGCACGCCTGATTTGATGATGGCGAAAGCTTGCTTCAAAAGCTTGTTGCACACGGCAATCAGCGCTAATTTCTTGTTCTTGCCCTTGGCCACGAGTCGGTCAAAGAGGGCCGCGCAGGCTGCGTTCGTTTTTTTGGCTGAGAAGCTGCACATAAACAGTTTACCTCGAATCAAGCCGCCGCCCATTTTCGTGATGCGCATCCTGCCGCGAATGCTGGTGCCAGAAGTGTGCTCGCGGGGCGACAAACCGGCCATCGCAATGAGCTGTCGATAGTTATCCAGGCGGGTAAAGCCTCCGGCAAAGAGCAGCAGCATGCCCGCTGTCTTGCGCCCAATGCCGGGAATGGAGCAGAGTAACGCCATTTCGGCGGCAAAGCGTTGTTCTAGCAGGGCCAGCAGTTCGGCCTCGACCGCCGCTACTTGTTGGGTTAGGGCCTTGAACGTCTGTTGCAAGCGTTTCAGCGCCAGCTTGCTAATGATTGGTTGTTGCTGAAGGGCTTCCAATGCGTTGCCCACCATGACTTTTTGTTTCAGTAGCTGCTCGTTCACTTGTTCGAGTTGCCGACACTCAACTAGTACTGTTTCGTCCGGCTGCCAAACTTTGAGCGGCTGCTGCTGGCCATAGCGCAGCAGCCACTGCGCATCTTTGCGGTCACTTTTGCCTTTACTCAAGTGCATCTGAATGAAGCGCTTGATGACGAGCGGATTCAGGACCGCTACCTGGCCACCCTGCTCATGCAAGTAATAGGCTAAGGCCAAATTGTAGGTACCCGTGGCTTCCATCACAAACTGGCAATGAGCGCCGCAAGCCTTCACTAGCTGCTGAAAGCCGGCTTTGCTATTGCTGACTTCCAGGTGCTGGGCCTGGTCGTTAACCTGGTAACAGACGGCCAGCGTGGCCTTGCTCACGTCGATGCCGACAACCGGCAGGTGGTTCATATCCATAACGAGGTGGGGTGAAGAAGAAGAAAACGCGTAAAAAGGACTTCCAGGGAATCTTTTGCTATCCTGATACAGGCTCTCGGGCCTCATGGAACTGTTCAAAGTAGCCCTAGAAAAGGACGGGGATTGTCATGTTAAACGGGCTCTAGTGCCCCATAACAGTGGAATCTTATTCCGTCCCTTTCCTTCTTGTTCAACCAAGTTACAGGCCGTGCCTGAACATAGGATGCCATCTGGGGTGGGCGTATGCTCAGGAGGACGCTACCCGCCAGTTTCTACCTTATCCTCCTTCTTATGTTCGACAAACTTGAAACCCTCGACGACTTGTTCGAGATGCAGCTGAAAGACTTGTACAGCGCCGAAAACCAGCTGGTGAAGGCCTTGCCCCTGATGGCCGAAAAAGCCCGGGATAGCCGCCTGAAAGCCGGCTTTACCAAGCACCTGCACGAAACGGAAAAGCAGATTGAGCGCCTTGAAAAAATCGGTCAGTCCCTGGACCTCGACCTCGATGGCCACACCTGCAAGGCGATGGCCGGCCTGATTGCCGAAGGGCAGGAAACCATGTCGGAGCGCGCTACCGATGAGGTGATGGACGCCGCCCTCATTGCTGCTGCCCAGCGCATTGAGCACTATGAGATTTCGGGCTACGGCACCGCTGCCCACTTTGCCGAACGCCTCGGTAATACTCAGGCTGCCGGCTTGCTGCGCCAAACCCTGGACGAGGAGCAGCTCACCGACACCAAGCTCAACAACATGGCCAAGAACTACCTCAATCAGAAAGCTTTGTAGTCTACGCATACGGCACTGAAGCTGTTTAGGAATAGTAACTGCCTCCGGCTTCGCCAAGCTCGGCTGAGGGGTAAGCATGAGCTTGCAGTTTTTCTGAACAGCCTTTTTGTCAACTATAAAAATGCCCGCTGCCAGCGGGCATTTTTGGTTAAATCCGGCTTGTGCCGGCCCTTCCGTTTACTATGTCAACCAGCTCTTCTGCTTCCGCTACGGCCTTGGTTAAGCACCGAATAGCCTCGCTCCAGCATCTTGATTTGCGACGATACTCCATCGACGAGCTGGTGGCGCGCGTGCGCGAGTTGCTCGAAGGCCAGTCCTTACGCTGCCTCACGCTGGCCACCGGCCGGCTGCTGTACCGCGGCATTCTGGGCGAGGCGCTGCCCGAGCGGCTGGCTGACGTCTCGTATCCGCCGGCTGCCGCGGTGCGCCACGACCAGCGGGCCAACCGGGCCGGGGAGCCTATGTTCTATTGCAGCGCTACCTGGCACCCGCCGTTTTTTGAGGCCCGCGTGCAGCCAGGCGACGGCATTGTTATCAGCCGCTGGCAAACGCGCCAGCCGCTGCGTATTCTGAGCTTTGGCTACGCCGATACCTGTGCCGACGACCCGCACTCGGACCGCGAAAAGGCGCTGCGCCAGGCGCTGGCTCAATTACCGGCCGAAACCCGCGACCTGGCCACGTTCCTGACCAGCACCTTCACCAAGACGGTGGCCGACGACAACCGCCACCACTACCGCCTGTCTATTGCCGTGGCCGAAGCCTGCCAATTGGGCCAGTCCTTTGATGGCCTGCTGTACCCGTCGGCAGCTATGGCCTCGCCGGCCCATAACCTGGCCCTGCACCCCAACTGCCTCGATGCGGGCAAGCTGACACTCGATTACGTAGAGCACCTGCGCGTACACCAGGTGTCGCCCGATACCGACGTACTCGACGTGCGCTCACTCGACATTGCCCATTGCGCCGGGCCCGATGGCTACCTGCACTGGCAGGGCCGCCCCGGCAACTGGGTACTGCGCGAAGGTAGCACTGCCGCCGATTGCTGGCTGCAAAACGGCGTATGGCGCTGTGCCCATCGGCCCGGTGCCGGCAGTGAGGCCGCCGCTGGTTAGAAACACGGAGGGTAAAACACGGACTTATCCGGTTAAAATACGTCTTTTTCTCATCGCTGCACATCGCCCGCGGTACGTTATAAGCAGGTCTGTTCTCTCCTGATTTCTATGAATCCCACCCTCACTTTTGCCGACGAGCCAGTGACGGCTGCCCCGGCCGCTCACTCATTTGCTGTGCGCCACTCGCCCGAAATGCCTGCCTACTACGAGCTGGCGCTCGAAGATGACCAAGGAGACCTTGCCCACTGGGTGATTCCGTTGCCGCTGAAGCAACTGGCCAAGCGCCCGGTACTGCTGTGGCTGCTGTCGGCCTCGCCCTTGCTGGACTCGCTGGCCTGCGTCGAAACCGGCCCCATGCAGCTGGCTTCGACCCGGCTCGGTGCCGCCACCACGCTGCGCGCCGAGCTGGCGCAGGGCGTACTCCGCCTCAAGTTTGAGGGCCAGCTTCTGCGTGGCTATTACCGCTTGCAGTGCCTGCCCACGGGCTGCGGGCAGCTTTGGCAGCTAACCCCTATCGGTCACGTATGAGTACGAGCACCTATGCATTAGTCATCCATGGCGGGGCTGTTACGCTGAAGCCCGGCGAGCTGAGCCCGGAGGAAGAAACTGCCCAGCGCGAGGGCCTAGCCCAGGCGCTGCAAGCCGGTTGGGAAATCCTGCACTGCGGCGGCTCTGCCCTCGACGCTGTTGAGGCCGTGGTGCGCTGCTTCGAAGATAACCCGCACTTCAACGCCGGGCGTGGCAGCGCCCTCAACCAGCAGGGCGAGGCCAATATGGATGCCGCCATTATGGATGGCCGCACCCTGAAGGCCGGCGCCGTAAGCGCCGTACCCTACGTGCAAAATCCCATTAGCCTGGCCCGCGCCGTGATGGAACACAGTCCGCATGTGTGTGTGTCTGGGCTCGGTGCCCTAGAGCTGGCCCTCGAAAAAGACCTGCCGGTGAAGGGTCCTAGCTATTTTATGACCGAAAAAAACCGCCGGCAGTGGCTGGAAATCGTGCAGCAGGAGGGGACCCGGGCCGGGCACGATACTGTGGGCGCCGTAGCGCTCGACCAGGCCGGCAACCTGGCCGTAGCCACAAGCACTGGCGGCATTGAGGGCAAGCTAAAGGGGCGTGTGGGCGACAGCCCCATCCTGGGCGGCGGCACCTTCGCCAGCAACGAGGCCTGCGCGGTATCGTGCACCGGCGACGGCGAGGTGATTATGCGCGGCGCGCTGGCCCACGAAGTTTATGCCTTGGTTAAGTACAAAGGCCTGCCGCTGGCCGAAGCCTGCCGGGCCGCCATTAGCCTGCGCGACGATGAGCTGAAGGGCGACAAAGGCCTGATTGCCATCGACAAGCAAGGTAATATTGCCTTAGAATTTAACTCCAACCTGATGCGCCGTGCCTACCGCGTGGGCGATGGCGAGCCAGTAGTAGCCATGTGGAAGGATGAGTAGCGGCGCGGGTACGGCCCGCTGGCCTTCTCTAAATTTTACGCTCCAGCGACCTTTTTAAATTCTGTTTTTTGTCATGGCTACTATGTTTCCTACTCCCAAAGGCAAGCTGCTCGTTATCGGTGGCCATGAGCAACGCGGGAAAGACGGCCCCGACCGCGAACAATCCTCCGAATCTATTTTGGAGCGCTTTGTTGACGAACTGCACCAGAAAAATACCGTCGTCGTCATCCCCACCGCTTCGGAGATACCCGAAGAGTCGGCGCAGGACTATGTGGAGGTGTTTACGGGCTTCGGGGTCAAGCACGTCGAAGTGCTCAACGTGCAAAGCCGCGAGCAGGCCAATAGCGTGGAGGCGCTCGACATGCTGGACCGGGCCGATGGCGTCATGTTTACGGGGGGCGACCAGCTGCGGCTCACGGCTTTAATCGGCGGCACACTGCTGCTTAAGCGCCTCACCGAGCGCTACCTGCGCGAGCCGCTCGTGATAGCGGGCACCAGCGCCGGGGCCACCGCCATGAGCACGCCCATGATTTACCAGGGCCGCAACGATTCCGGCTTTGTAAAAGACGAAATCCACATTACTACCGGCCTGCAGCTGCTGCGCGACGTGGCTATCGACACCCACTTTATTGCCCGGGGCCGTATCGTACGCATGGCGCAGATTATTGCCACCAATCCCGGCTGCATCGGCCTGGGCCTGGAAGAGGATACGGCCGTGCTCGTCAGCAAAGGCAACGAGCTGGAAGTTATCGGCAATGGCATTGTGGTGCTGCTCGATGGCCACGAATGTAGGGAAAATACTATATACCAGGTGCAGCCCGGCGAGGTCTTTTCCATCCGCGACCTGCGCCTGCACCTGCTGGCCAAGGGGCAGCGCTTTACCCTACCCGGCTTTGCGTCCAGCAAGCCGCCGCTGGAAAAGCCGGAGTAGTGCCTGGTTGGCTGGCCGTAAGCCCGGCGTGGTGCCTGCTGCGCCGGGCTTAGCCGGCTACTAGCGCAGTATCTTGCCCTGGTTATCCCAATGGCTCGATTTAACTTCCAGGCTGCCCGGCTGGCGTTTGATGGTGCGCGTGTAACGCTCACCGGCAATGAGGCCATCGGGGCGGCGCTTGCCAAAAAACAACAGTACCGGCTCACCGTGCTCATTGGTAACGAAGGTGATATCGTAGCCTTTAAACACGTCGTCGATGGTGGTTTTGGGCTCGTAGATTTTGCTTAGCTTTTTGTCTAATTCAGGATGCAGAGGCATAGTGAAAATAGCTTTGGAGTGGGTAGGTACAGAAGCCGTGCAGGAAGCCTGAAAATTCAGGATTGACTCTTCTGTTTAAGTGGTGTCCGCTTGTCGAAGCACCTTCCAGGGCCAGGAATACCAAGGCCGGTGGCTAGCTGCGCGGCAAGTTTTGCTGCTATCAGCAAGCGGATAAAAACAGGCGTCTGCCCGGTTTTACGGCTGACTATCAAGCACCAGCTGGTAGTTTTATACGGGTTTTTTGTTCCGTATAAATCGGTAAGCTCCGTACTTATACCCGTTTTGGGCCAACAGGAGAGGTTGCCACGAGCGCGATACTTGCTGAAATAAGGCATAGGCTCCCCGCCAGCCTTATTTCAGCAAACCCTGGTTGGCAGCGATTTTTATTAGCGTGGCAGTATTCTTGGCCCCGGTTTTTTCCATGATATTCTGGCGGTGCGTTTCCACCGTACGCGGGCTTGTATATAGCTTCTCTGCTATTTGGGCGGTAGTCATGCCGTCGGCCACCAGCTGCAGAATCTCCTGCTCGCGGGCCGTGAGGCCACCCGTAGGCCTGGCGGCGGGCTCAGGAATTCCGACCAGCAATTTTTCCAGCATCGACAAGCCCAGCTCCGAGCATAGAAAGCGGCGGCCGGCGGCCACGGCGCGCACGGCCCCGGTTATTTCATCGTGGCCGGCGTTTTTTAGCACGTAGCCGTGGGCCCCGGCCGCCAGCACCTGCCCGATAGCGCGCTCATTGTCAACCATCGACAGTACCAGTATCCGCACGTCGGGGAATTCGGCACGCAGGCGATGGGTGGTGGCCAGGCCGTCGAGCACGGGCATATGCAGGTCGAGCAGCACCACATCGCAGGGGTAGTGGGCAGCTGGGCAAGCAGCTGCTCGCCGTCTTCGGCCTCGCCCACAATCTCCAGCTCGCCGGCTTGCTGAAAGAGTGCGCGCAGGCCGTGGCGCAGCACGGTGTGGTCATCAACGAGAAAGAGGCGTATCATAGCGGTTCAGGAATGGGGAAGGGAATACGAATGCGTACGTAGGCTCCGCCAGTGGTGACGGAGCCGGTTTCTACTTGTCCCCCGAGCAGAATCACCTGGTCACGAATGCTGCGTAGGCCCAGGCCGTGGTGCACGGCCGGCGCCGGCGCGAAGCCAGGGCCGTTGTCTTCGGCCCGCAAGAGCACCCAGCCGGGCATGGTTTCCAGCTCCAGGCTGGCCTCGGTGGCCCCGTGGGCGTGCCTGATGATGTTTTGGGCCAGCTCCTGGGCCATGCGGTAAATAGCCATTTGCAGCGATGGGGCGAGCGGGGAGGGGTGTCATCGAGCTCGACCAGGAAGTGCAGGCGCAGCTGGGGCGTGCTCAGCTTAGTGCTGATGTCGTGCAGGGCGGCGGCCAGGCCAAACTCTTCCAGCACCATAGGCACCAGCTCGTGCGAGAGGGCGCGGGTTTGGCGAATTGCCTCGCCCAATAGCCGGTCGGCCTCGCGGTGAGCCGCTACCAGGGTGGGGTCGGTGCCCAGCAGCGGGGCGTAGAGCCGGTCGAGGTGCAGCTTGGTGGCGTACAGAATCTGGCCAACGCCGTTGTGCAGGCTCTCGGCCATGCGCTTGCGCTCAGCCTCCTGGGCGGCCTGCACGGCCTCAAACAAGGCCCGCTGCTGCCGCAGACGCAGGTGCAGGTTATCCAGCTCCAGGCGCTGCAACTCGCTGATGTCCAGGTCTACGCCCAGCACGCGCACGGCAAGGCCCTGCTCGTCGTAAAATACGACGGCTTTCATGCGCACCGTTTTAACGGTCCCTCCTACTTGCAGGCGCAGGATTTCTTCGAAGTCGCCCGTGCCGGAGGCCAGGCGGTGCACCAGCTGCCGGGCCCGGGCCTGGTCTTCGGCCAGCACCACTTCCAGGTAAGAAGCGGGCGCTACGGCCTGGCCCAGGGGCCAGCCAAAGAGCTGGTACATGCCATCGGACCAGCGCATGGTGCTCGTGGCCAGCTCGTAATCCCAGCTGCCCAGGCCCGCTACGGCCTCGGCCTGCTCCAGCAGGCGCAGGTTTTTCATGCGCTCCTGCTCGGCCGTTTTACGCTCGGTAATGTCGAGGTTGGTGGCTACCACGCCGTCGCCCAGCTTCACAAACTGGCAGGCAAACCACTTGTCAAAGCCTTCATAAGGATAGTAATATTCCATACCCTGGGGCTCGCCCGTTTCCAGGGTTCGCATGGCCAGGTCGAAGATACCGACTTCGCGAATACCCGGATATTCCTGCGCGTAGAGCTTGCCTACCAGGTCGGTGCGGCCGGTTGCGCGCGCCAGCTCCCGGCTCACCAGCCGCAGGCGAAAGTCCAGCACGGCCCCGTTGTCGTCGCGCACCGCTTCCTGCACCGACATGGCAATCAGGTTAGTATCGAAAACCGACTGGAGCAGGTCGTGGCTGGCTTGTAGCTCGTGGGTACGACGGGCCACGTGCTGCTCCAGCTCCTTGTTGAACCCAGCCAGCTGCTGCTGAGTCAGTATGGCCTCGGTCACATCCCAGTGCACGCCCCGCAGGCAAATACCGCCCAGGCTGGGCTCGGGGTTGCCCTGCCCGCGCTCCTCTATCCAGCGTACTTCCCCGTCGTGCGGGCGCACAATGCGGAAAATGCTGTGAAAGTCCTCGCCTGTGCGGCCCGCCTGGTTAAACACAGCCTGGTGGCGGTCCCGGTCTTCGGGATGCACCAGCTCAAAAAAAGCCTCACTGGTGGCGATGGGTGTGTCGGGCCGCAAGCCCAACACTTCTTCCGACATGGCCGACAAGCTGATGCGGTTGCTCTCAGAGGTCCACTCGAAGCTGCCCATGCGGCCAGCCTGCAGGGCCAGCGACAGGCGTGCCTCACTCAGGCGCAGGGCTTCTTGGGCGCGGCCCTGCTCCACCGCGGCCCAGGTGCGCTCGGCTACTTCGGTGGCCAGGGCCACATCGAGCGCAGCCCATTCGTGGGCGTACTTTGCACCAGGCACAGCACCCCCACGGGCTGCCCGTTTTTGATGACGGGCACATTGAGGTAAGAGATAATTTGCAGCTGCACGCAGAGCCGGCGCAGGCTTTCATCCACCGACTCGTCCTGGCGCACGTCGCGCACGCTAAACGGCTGCCCGGCTTCGATAGCTGCCTGCATCGGGGCAAAATTGGTTAATAAGTAAGTGCCGGCCACCGAAGGCAGCCCGTCGCTAGCCGCGTCGCGCCGAATAACGACCCGGCTGCCTTCAACTTCGCAGTAAAAGCAGCGGTCGGCCGCGAAGTGCTGCCGGGCCAGGCGCGTTACGGTTTGCTGAATGGCCCTGGGGTCGGCCAGCGGGCCCAGGGCATCGGCCAGCCGCAGCCGGAACGTGTTGGCTTCGAAGGCGTGGCGTACCTGCTGCTCGCGCTCCTTGCGCCCGGTGATGTCGTTGAAGAGCACCGCCACCTGCCGGGCTTCGGGGCACCCACCCGAAAGGCGTGCATGTCGAACCAGCGGCCTAGCTGCGGCACGCTGCGCTCTACGCGCACCGTTGAGCCAGTGCGGGCTACCTGCCCAAAAGTGTCGAACCAGAACGGTTCCAGATCAGGTATCAGCTCCCGTATAGTTTTGCCCTGCACGTCAGCCGGCATGCCTGACTGCTGCGCAAATACCGGGTTCGACTCCAGGTAGCGGTAGTCAACGGCGTGCTGCCCCGTTTCCTCAAACAGTACTTCCAGCAAGCAAAAGCCCTGGTCCATCGTGTAGAACAGGGCGTGGTACTTGTCGGTGGCGTGTTGCATCAGGCTATCGCGCAGGCGCAGCGCTTCGGCCTGGGTATTTTTGAGCTCCGTGATGTCGCGGGCAATGCCGAGCACGGTTTCAATTTTGCCGTCGCGCAGCTCGGGTACCAGGCGCGAGTAGAAATAAGCCGTGCCCTGCGGCCCGGAATACGAATTATAGTGCTCCTGCGGCTGGCCGGTGTCAAATACGCGCTGTAGGGCTGCCATGTAGGGGCCCGCGATGTCGGCCGGGGCGTCCATTTCGTTAAACGTGCGGCCTAGCAAGGTGCTTACTGGCTGCCCGGCCTTACTGGCAAAGCCAGCATTGGCGTAGCGCAGGCGCAGGTCGGGCGTCCAGCGCGTAAGTACATCGGGCATGTTGTCGGCCAGGGCCTGGTATTGCTGCTCACGCTGCTTTTGGGGAGTAATATCCTGCCAATACAGTGCCCAGCCGCCGGGCTGGCGGGCGGCCGAAAGGGTAATCCACTGTTCCTTCTCCGGTAAAAATACCTCGCGGGGTGGTGCTTCGTCTGGCTCCAGCAGCTGCAGCAGGGTTGCGCTCACGGCGGGTGGTAAGCTGGCCTCGCTTAGCGGCTGGCCCAGCAGCGCCGCTGGCTGGGTACCGCACCAGCGGGCCGCCTGCTGGTTTACCTGCCTGATAATGTGCTGCTCATCTACTACCAGCACCCCCAGGGCAGCGCATCAAGCAGCGCCTCGGCCGCGAGTGAGTTTCCTGGCAAAGGCGGAGGTAGCAACGCGTTGGGCGTGGATTCCATGCGAGTTGAGCAGGTAGGTAAGTCCGTAAAGGTATGGCTGGTGCCAGAATTCTGGAATGGGAGAGTCGTTGTTGCTTAATAGTTGAACAATAAGGTATTGGGCTGGCAAAAGGCCCCACTAGCAGCGGCCCGGAATGGACTATTGCTGGTGGGGCCCCTGAAGCACAGCTAGCTAGCGCCGGAAGGTGTCATCGCTCCGGCCGACTGCTGGCTGCGGGTGCAGGCTAGCGGTTATTGCCGCCTTCGTTGTTGCGGGCTTTCGCTTCGCCACCTTTGCGGCCGGCTTCGGCATGCTGCTCCGAGGAGCCGCCGCGCTGGCCACCACCGCCCTGGTTGCCACCCTGGTTACCGCCGCCGTGGCTGGCTTCGCCGCCTTTACGACCGGCTTCGCGGGCTTCTTCCGAATTCCATTCGTGAGCGTGGCCGCTGGCGTGGGCTGCTTTGCCACCCTCACTGGCAATACGACGCTGCTCTTCTTCGTCCATAGCGGCGAAGCCGCGCTCTCCATTACCTTGGTTTTGGTTGCCGCCCTGGTTGTTCTGAGCTTTGGCTTCGCCGCCTTTGCGGCCGGCCTGGGCATGCTGCTCCGAAGAGCCACCACGCTGGTTTTCTTGATTGTTAGCCATGACTTAAAGAAGTAAGAGTTGGGTGAGAAAAGGTGGTCGCGTCAACGGCCACTGCTGCCCACTTCAACGGCTAAACCAGTGCTCGTGGTCATTGCTTGTTGAGTATAATGCGTTGATTTTAAGAAATTTAGTAGTTTCAACGGATGCTGCAATGTGGTTTTTTTAGCCGGGCAGAGGAAAATACGTAAGCTTGCGTGCCGACTACGTAGCCCGTTGGGAGTACCTGCGTATATGCTGGCCGCCGCGGTTTTTTGTGCCTATAGCAGCGCGGCCGCGTCATCGAGAGTAGGCACGATAAGCAGATGGGTACCCGTGCCGGCCAGGGTGTGCTGCAAGGTGCGCTCTACGGCAGTAGGCACCTGGCAGAGTATCAGGCGTGCCTTGCGCCGGTGCAGGCGCTGCTGGCACGACCACAGCAGCCAGGCCGCCGTCACCGATAAGCTGTCGAGCAGGCGGCAATCGACCCAGACGGCTGGTTTGCCGCTGCGGCAGGCACGGGCCAGGTGCGCTGCCAGCTCCGCTTCACCCGTGGTGGTAGGGGCAGGGGCCAGCGCCAGCAGGTAGCTCGCTGGAAACAGCTCGTGGAAAATAATCATAGCGGCGATGGGTTTAGGAGAAGGGGATATACAAAGCTCCGCGCCGATAACTACTTTATTGTCCGCATTTTCCTGTAGATTGTCAGGCACAAATACGGAGTTTCCACCAGTTGCCGTCACTGCCGGCTTGGCTGCTTAGCCGTTGCGCCCACCTAGCAAAAACAGCCGGCCGGGGGCCGCTTTGCCTGGTCGCGCAGTCTCATTTTCTGGCCGGGTCGGCGCGTTTGCTCGGCTGGCTGCTCTCTGTTGAAACAAGACGGCATTTTTGTCT
Organism: Hymenobacter sp. BRD67; assembly: GCF_013256425.1. GTDB lineage: Bacteria > Bacteroidota > Bacteroidia > Cytophagales > Hymenobacteraceae > Hymenobacter. The sequence continues at coordinate 2,912,922 of NZ_CP053904.1, read as the reverse complement.
GCTAAACACCTCGGTTACCGGGTAAGTAGGCCAGGTCAGGTGCGGCCCTTGCGGATGGCATCAAGGGCCCGGCTACGGCCTTCTTTCAAGTCCACGATGGGGCGGGGTAATTATCGGTGCCGTATTCGGGCACCCATTTTTTTATGTAGGCAAAGTCGGGGTCATACTGCTTCTGCTGGCTCTCGGGCTATATACCCGAAACCACGGCGCGGCTATGGCGCCGGTGCCGGCCATCCACTGCCAGTTGCCCACGTTGTTGCTCATGTCGTAGTCGAGCAGCTTTTCCGAGAAGTAGTGCTCTCCCAGGCGCCAGTCCATAAAAAGGTGCTTAACCAGGAAGCCCGCCGCCACAATGCGGGCCCGGTTGTGGAGGTAGCCCGTCTGATTAAGCTGGCGCATACCGGCATCGACCAGGGGCACACCGGTGCGGCCCTCGCACCAGGCCTGGTACTCGACCGGGGCGTGCCGATAGGGGAGGTGCCGCATTTTGGGGTCGTAGGCCTGCGTGGCGGTGTGGGGGAAGTGCCAGAGCAGCATCATGAAGAAGTCGCGCCAGATTAGCTCGTTCAGTAGCTTCTTGTTCAGGTGGTTGGCTTCCTGCATGAGCGCCCGGACGCTGACCGTACCGAAGCGCAGATGCACCGATAGCCGGGTAGTACCGTGGTCGAGGGCCGGCGTGTCGCGGGTTTTGTCGTAGTGCCGCACCACTTCGGCAGGGGGCAGGCTGGCGGGCACGGTGTACTGCTCGTGCCGCTCAAAGCCCAGGTTCCGGAGGGTAGGGCGGCCGGCGTCGCGCCTGGGGCGGGCCAGGTTTTCTTTTTTAAAAAGCCCCGCCGAGGGGTGAGGCTTGAAATCGTGCTCGGGCTTGAGCTGAGCCTGCCAGGTTTTAGAATAGGCCCCAAATACTTTATGTGGCTTGCCATTCTTGGTTAGTACTTCTTCCTTGGCAAAAATCACCTGGTCTTTGAACTGCTGAAAAGCCACGCCGTGCTTTTCGAGCAGCCGGGCCACCGCATTATCGCGCTCCGTGGCATAGGGCTCGTAGTCTTCATTGGTGTAAACGGCGGCCAGGTCGTAGTCGTGCAGTAGCTGCCCGAACACTTCCAGTACCGCGCCGTGCCGAACCAGCAGCTCGCCCCGGCCTCATGGGCCTCGTGGGCCAGGCGCTCTACCTGGTCGAAGATGAAGGTGAGGCGGGCGTCGTTCCGGGGTAGCTTCTCCAGAATGGTGCTGTCATAGATAAAGAGGGCAGCACCGGCTCATCGCGTTGCAGCGCCGCTGCCAGCCCCGCGTTGTCGTCGAAGCGTAAGTCGCGCCGATGCCAGAAGATAGTGATTTTCATGTTTCTCCTTACGTAATACCCACCAGCCTGATTTCGGCTGACTACGAAGCGGTTTAGGAAGTCGGGGCCGAAGCGGGCTGCCAGCGATACCGCCGAACTCGACATCCTAAGCAGCTTCTACGCGTAAAGTTTGCGCTACTGTCGCCTGGCTTCACTACCGCTCCGGCACGTTGCTAAACTCCAAAAGCTCAAAGCCCCGCTGGCACGATGCCAGCGGGCTTTGAGCTTTTGCGCGTCGCACTTGGGAGGATTATTGGCTCCGCTCCTGCAGGTAGGGCGCCAGTACTTCGTAGGCTTTTTTGGCGCGGGCCTCATCGTGCACCTGAGCAGCCGCCTGGTACACGCTCTGCAAAGTGAGCAGGTAGCCGCGCTGGGCGTCGTCGAAGAGCGCGCCGTCGTGGGTCTGGTAATAGCTCAGGATGTTGATACTACGCTCGGTGAGCTTGTCGAGAATGGCGTTGGCCTTGTCTTTTTCGCCCACTGCTACGAGCACCGGCACCAGCTGCGGCGTGTAGTAGTCGAAGGGTACAGCATTGTCGGGCATCACGTCCAGGCACTTGTTGGCCACTTCCTTGGCCTTGGCCATATCGCCGGCAGCAAGGTAGGAGTTGGCGAGGCGGGCAAACTTATCGCGGTAGTTGGCCGGGAAGCGCAGGTTGTTCTCGTCGTAGAATACGCTGGCGTTGTTCAGGCCCCGGTACTGGAACTTGTGCATCAGCTCGTCGTAGCAGATAGACTTCTCCACGTAGCCCTCGTCGCCGCGGCGGTCGTAGTTGGGGTCGCGCAGCGGCAGCAGGCGGTAGGCCATGCCTTCGAGCTGGAAGTAGGGCTGCAAATTCATGTAGTCGCTCGGGGCTACCGTGGAGCTGAAGTAGATGGGCCGCTTCCAGTTGTTAGTGGCAATCATGTCCAGAATCACCAGGTTTTTCTTTTCGATGGCCTTCTTGCCCATACTCCAGTCGAGGCGGCTTACGAGCTGCTTCTCGCGGTCTTTCGGAATGATACCCAGCGCCTTCACGGCCGCCGTATCCACGTTCAGGAAGAACTTGGGCGTGGGGAAGGTCATGGTCGAGTAGTTGCCGTCGGAATACTTGAGCAGCGGGCTGCCCTGGCCCACCAGGCTGATAAACTGCTTGAGGTCGAGGCTATCGACGGCCGGGTTGGGCGAGAAGGGCAGCATGTCGTTGTTGCCCTGCGCATAGGTATTGTCGTTCATCGAGATGGGCAGGCCCTGCGAGAGATATGCGCGGCGCTTCATCTGCTGAATGTACCAGTCGGTGTTCAGGTACGAAAGCACGGCCACCCGCACGTCGGTACGAATGCCTTCGACCTCCTGCGCATACCAGAGCGGGAAGGTGTCGTTGTCGCCATTGGTGAACAGGATGGCATTGGGGGCGCAGCTGTTGAGCAGGTTGCGGGCCGAATCGACCGAATTGTAGCGGCCCGTGCGGTTGTGGTCGTTCCAGCCCTGGGCTAAGAGGATGGTAGGCGAAAGCAAGCCCAGTACAATAGCCACTCCGGCGCGGGCATTATCGGCCTTGAGAGCGGCCGCCAGCAGCTGGCCCAGGCCAATGACGCCCAGGCCAATCCAGATGGCGTAGGCAAACGTGGCACCACAGAAGGTATAGTCACGCTCGCGCGGCTCGATGGGCGGCTGGTTCAAATATACTACAATCGCTATGCCTGTAAAGAGGAACAGCAGTCCCACAACCAGGGCATCGTGCCCGCGCCGGCGCAGCTGCACAAACAAGCCTATCAAGCCCAAGATGAGCGGAATGGCGAAGAAATTATTGTGGGCAAAGCTGCCACCAATGCGCGGCGGCAGGGTGCTGGGGCTCGGGCTGCCGGGCCATACCACGCCCGCCTGCTGAATGTCGGACTCGCGGCCCACGTAGTTCCAGAAGAAATAGCGCCAGAACATGTGCCCAATCTGGTACCGGAACAGGAAGCCCAGGTTCTGGCCCATGGTCGGCTTGGTGCCTTCCTGCAGGTCGGGCACCCATTTCTTATACTCCTGAATATGAGCGGGGTCGTAGCTGTAGAGGCGCGGCAGCAGCATCTTGTCGGCATCGGCGTAGCCGGGCTCCTGGGCGCGGGGCAGAATCTCGACGTACTTGCCGTTCTCCCGCTTGTAGCGCGGGGCGCCTTCCTCGTAGTGGTCGGGCTGGGCATTGAACTGCGGGCCGTAGAGCAGGGGGCGCGAGCCGTACTGCTCGCGCTTGAGGTAGCTCACGAAGCTCAGCACATCCTCGGGGTCATTTTCGTTGATGGTGGGGTGAAACGACGAGCGGATGGGCACAATGAGGTAAGTCGAGTACCCGATGAGGATGAACACGAAGCACAGCATGGCCGTGTTCAGCAACTGGCTGCGCCGCTGGTAGGAGAGACGGAACCCAAACCAAATCAGGCCTACAAACAGCAGCAGGAAAATAATTAGACCCGAATCGAAGGGCAGGCCGATGGTATTGACAAAGAATACCTCGAAGCCCCGGCCAGCGTGGGCAGGCCCGGAATAATGCCCACCAGCACCGAGCCTACGATAACCAGGCTGACGGCCAGCGTAACGAGGCCGCCTACTAGATTGGGGTTTTTCGAGCGGCGGTAATAATAGATGAAGGCCAGTGCCGGCAGGGCCAGCAGGTTGAGCAAGTGGACACCAATGCTGAGACCGATAACGTAGGCAATGAGAATGAGCCACTTATCCGAGTCGGCGTCGCGGGCGTGCTCTTCCCACTTCATCATTATCCAGACCACGGCGGCGGTGCAAAGGCTCGACATAGCATACACCTCGCTTTCCTCGGCGTTGAACCAGAACGAATCGGAAAAGGCAAACGAGAGGGCTCCCACAATGCCCGCGCCCAGAATGAGCAGGGTCTGGTAGCTGGTAGGCTCGGGCGTTTCGGTTTCGAACTCGCTGCGGGCTACCAGCAGCTTGCGGCCCATGCGGGTGATTATCCAGAACAGAAACAGCACCGTAAAGGCGCTGCTCAGCGCCGACAGGGCATTTACCAGCACCGGCACCCTGGTGGGGTCGCCGAAGCTGAACAAGGATATCAGCCGGCCCAGAATGAGGAAAGTGGGGGCACCCGGCGGGTGAGGCACCAGTAACTTGTAGGCGCAGGCCGTAAACTCGCCGCAGTCCCAGAAAGGGGCAGTGGGCTCCAGCGTGAGCAGAAAGACGACGGCGGCGATGGCAAATACCACCCAGCCGACCAGGTTGTTTAACCGGTTAAATGAACTCATACGGGGCAAAAATGGCCGGTCGCCGCCGCCAGAAGCAACAGTTTCCGGTCCAGAGGAAAATTCCGGTATAGCTAATCCGTTGCCAATTGGCAACAAGTCCCCAAAAGTAGGCATTAACGAGTTAGGGGTTGCTTGTGCCAGGGGGAATTAAAATTTTTGCAGCAGAAAATAACAAGGGGTGGGAGAGCGTGTCTCACCAGCCGGTGCATACGCTCTCCCACCCCTTAGTTATTTTCTGCTGCAAAAATTTTGCGGCCCTTACAGCAGGGTTAGCCGATTGGTGCTCACAGCTTTGTCATTTACGAGCAGCGAGCAAAAATACAAACCTGCCGGCAGGCCGGCCACATCGAGCGGCAGGCCAATCGAAGCTGTAGCGAGCGGCAGCGGCAGCAGGCGCACCTCACGGCCCAGTACGTTGCTGAGGCGCAGCTTGTACTCGGGCCCGTGCTGAGCCGACAGCTGCACCGTTAGCTGCCCGCGGGCGGGGTTCGGGAAAAAGCTCAACGACGGTGCCGCCGACTGGAAGGGCGCAGCACCCTGCACCACCTGAACCGCGCCCGCCGCTGTGCGCGACCCGTAAACGGTAGCTCCGGCCGCGGCTGGCAGCAAAGCCAGTACCGCTAAAAGCAGAGAAACAACAGGAGTAGCAAAGCGCATGAGTGAAGCAGAATAGGACACAGAGCTTAATTGTCAGGCAAGTAAGAGCCGCGTGGGTGAGGTACTTGTGAATACAAGCTCCGTGCCGGATTGGAAGTTTCCAAGATACGGCAAAAGTCTGCCAAAGCGGCAGTTTTGTAGCTGAAACAGGTGCGGGAGACCCAAAAATTCAGTCTCCCTTGTTAAGGATGCAGTTTAGGTAGCTTTGGTTGGCTCAGCACCAGTCAGTAGAACGCAAGTTGCTCAACAACAAGGTGAAAATAGTGCGGCTTTACCGTACGCGTACGGTGCCGGCGCCATTATAGGAGTGGTACTCGGCGTTGTACATCGCATCGGCGCTCACCGGCCCAGCCTGAACGTGCCCTTGCTCACGGCGCGGGCCAGGTAGTAGAAGGTTTTGGGTTTGGGCGTGGCAGTGGTGAAGAGGTTGATACGGTCATCGCGCACGTCGAGGTAGTCGGGTTGGGCGGCGTCGCGCACGAAAGCTATTTCGCGGGTCACACCCAGGCGCGGGTTCTCGATTTCGAGGCCGGCGGGCAGCAGGTCGGTGATGGCCACGTTTTTGACCTCACCGGCCGCATCGGCGGCCTGAATGGTGAGCTTTACCACTACCAGGTCATTCTGGCGGAAGCTGGCCGAGCCCACCGGCTGCCCGGTGCGCGTCAGAAACTGGCGGCGCACCCGCAGGTAGCTGTCTTCCTCGCGCACCTGCCCGCCGGCCGAGATGCCCTCGGCCTCCCAGAAGTAGTAGAGCGCGCCCGCGCCGGTGGCCTTCAGCAGCAGCTTATAGTTGACCACATTGTTCACCGAGAGGTCTTTGCCGTCGAACTGGCCCAGCACTTTGCCGCCCGCCGAAATGGTAGCGGTGGCGGTGCTGGCCTGGCTTTTGCGGGCAATTTTGCCCAGCGCCAGCAGCGCGAAGGCCCGTTCCTGGGTGTTGAGGTAAGGGGCAGTGTGCAGTTGCCGTCTCAGCTGCCGGGCGATACTATTTACCTGAGGGTTAGTCGGGTCGGCTTCGAGTAGGGCATTGAGCGCCAGCGCCTCATCGCGGATGGGCGAGGAGAACGAGTCGCCCAGCTCGCGGCCCGACTTTTCGGGCGTAAACTGCGTGGGCAGCACCTCCTGAAAAGCCCGCTGCTGCCCGCCCAGCGCGTAGGTGCAGGCCAGTAGGAAGCGGGCATCGGGCGTGAGCAGGGGCCGGTTGGCCTTGTAGTAGTTAAGGGCCACGGCATCCTGGCGGCCGGCCAGGGCTAATACATAGAGCGAATACGATATTTCGCGCTTGGCAATGATGCGCTGGTGGGCGATATTACCGGCATCGAAATACTGGTAAAGCTCAGTTTCGCGCTTCCTGAGGCGGAACTGCAAGTAGCGCAGCACCTTATCGAGGGTACTCTGGTTCACGGCGAAGCCGGCCTGCTTGGCTTCAAGCAGGAAATGGGCCGCGTAGGTGGTGGCCCACCAGTTGTCGTAGTCGCCGCCCGGCCAATAGCTCAGGCTGCCGTTGTAGAGCTGCATGGCCTCTATTTTGCGGATGGCCTCCTGCACGTTGTAGTTGGGGTTGTAGCGCTGGGCCTTCGCGCCAGCCCCCGTTTTCTGACGCAGCGTGGCCGCCAAATCGCCGAAATACAGCTGCGGAAACGCGGCCGATACGGTTTGCTCCAGGCAGCCGTAGGGGTATTCGAGCAGGTAGCTCAGGTCTTTGGAAAACTGCGTGAGCGGCGAGCGGCTCAGCAGCAGCCGCGAGCGCTGGCCGGTGGGCAGGAAGTCGGTGCGCAGGTTGAGCGCGACGGGCGCGCCGGCCGTGACCTCGCCGCTGCCGGTGCGCTTCTCCAGCGGCGCGGCCGGGCGGATGGGCAGTTCGATTACCTCTCGAAAGCCATTGCCCTCAGTTGGAAAGTTGTCAGCTTTCATTACAATTGTAATAGTCTCACTACCTACACCTTTTGCGACAATACGAAATAATGCTCGCTGTTCCGAATTAGCGCGTATGCTTAGCTTATGGCCTGAAGAAGCTGATGATAGTAAAGAGTTTTTATGAAAGTCTTCTTGACTGTGTACAACAGATAAAATGCCTTTTAGCGGACTATTGGGTTCCCCAATGAGTAGTCCAACATCACCGTTGATAGTTTTGCCGGTCGTATTCGTCAGCGTCACCGGCACATCAAGCGTATCGCCGGGGCTAGCGAAGCGCGGCAGCGCCGTACTAATCACCACCGGGTCGGCCACCTTCATCGTTTGCTCGGCGTTGCCGAAGGCGTCGTCTTTGTAGGCCACGGCCATCACGCGCAGCGCCCCGCTGAACTGCGGCACCCGCACTTTGTAGCGCACGAGGCCGTTGGCATCGGCCGTTAAAATCCCGCTCCATTTGGCCACCAGCTGCACGCGGCGGCTGGGCACGGGCGAGGTGCGGCGGGCCAGGTCGGCCGCGTCGCCACCGCTGCTGCTGGTGCCCAGCTCGGGCAGCAGGAAAGGATATATATCAAACGCGCTCACTTCGAGCGCCCGCTTCTGGTAGAAGTAGCCGTAGGGGTCGGGCGTGCGGTAGTCTTTGCGCTGCAAAATGCCTTCATCAACCACTGCCAGCGTTACCTGCGCTTTCGGAGCCGTATGCACCTCAATGGTCTGGAAGGTTTGCGAGCGGCTCATCTTCGCTGCTTTCAGGGTCACGGGCAGGTGCGTGCCGGGCTTTTCGACGGTGAGCGGCACGAAACCGCGGGCCACGGTAAGCGGTAGTGAGTTATCGGTAATGGGCCGGATGGCGGTGGCCGTGACGTAGATATTGGGCGCATAACCAGCGCGGATGGGCACGCGCACCTGGGCCGATTTCTGGTCGGTATCGACGTAGAAATGCTCCAGAACGCGGTTGCGCTCCACCGTCACGAGCACCCGGCCGGCGAAGGGCGTTTTGAGCAGTAGCTGCGCCGTTTCGCCGGGCGCGTACTTCGGCTTGTTGGGCTCAATGGTCACCTCGCCTTCGGTATTGACCTCGAAGGAGTTGCCGGCCGTGTCGCCGCTGCCGTAGGCGTAAAAGTGGCTGGCCACGTAGCTCGCCGCGCCCGGCCGAAACAGGCGCACCTCGTACTCGCCCGAGTAGGTGGGCGTAAAGAAAATAGTGCTGTTGGCGTCTACCGCTATCGCCTGGTTTTGCAGCACCTGCTCACGCTTCTGCGAATTGTACACGTAGCGCCCGCCCTGGCGCTCCAGCACGGTTTCCCAGAGCAGGCGCACAATCTGTACCTGCGCCGGGGCCTGCGTGGGCCGCCCGGCCGGCGTGAGGGCGATAAGCTTGATGGGTAATTCCTGCCGCGTGCCTACCAGCTCGGCCGGCTGCTGAATGCCGAACATCACGGCCTGGGTCTGTACCTCAAAGGTGGCGAGCCGGTTTACCGGCCGCCCGGTTTCATCGAATATAGTAGCGAAGGCCACTCCCTCCAGTGTGCCCAGGTCGCGCACATCGGGTAGCTGGTAGGCGGCGGTGCCGTGCCCGGCGGCGTCGGTTTCGCCCTCGCGCACTTCCTTCTGAAAGCGCTCGGCAATGCCCGCCACCGTGGCGGCGCTGCGGCCCGTACCCGTGCGCAGCTGAAAGGAGTAATTCGGGTATTTGGGCGCCGAAAAGGCTTTTTCCTTCAGGGAGAACTCGACTTCAAACTTGCGCCCGGCCGCGGGCGGACCAAATAAGTTCTGGGCCTGGATAGCGGCCGTCACGGTCTGGCCGGCGCGCAGCACGGTGGGCTCGGCCGCCACGGTCACCTTCAGCCGGTCGGGGATAAACTCCTCCACGCTCACCGGCCGGGAAGTCAGCAGCACGTCGTTGCCGGTCAGCACTTCGAGCGAATACGTGCCCGTCATCACCGTGGCGGGCAAAATAAAGCGCGACTCCACGGCGCCGGTGGCGCTCAGCTTTTCGCCGAGGCTGGCGTATTCCTTACCGGTGGGCAATAGCAGGCGCACCTTCACGGGCAGGCCGGCGGGCGGGGTTGCCCACGCCTCGGTGCGCACTACCACGTTGGTATGGATGGTATCGCCGGGCCGGTACAGGTCGCGGTCGCCGTACAAAAAGGCCTGGTAATGCGCCGCGTTGCTGGTGAGCCCGCCCACCTCGAAGCGCGAAGTTTCAACCCGGCTCTTCGGCAAGCTCAGAAAAGTAAAGTCGCTGCCCTGCGTGGCCGTAACCATGCCCAGCTTCAGGCGCGAGCCGGCCACGCTATCGTAGCGGGCCACGCCCTGGCCGTTGGTAATGGCCGTGCCCATCAGCTGGTTGCTGGTACTGATGAAGCGCACCGTAGCCCCGCTTACCGGCCGCGCCGCGCGCAGCGAGTTAAGAAAAACCACCGCGTTGCCATCGGCGTTTTGCCTGGCAATGACGCCTAGGTCGGTGAAGGCTATCAGCTTTTCTTCGCGCAGCCACAGGTGTTCGGTGTCCTGCACGCGCACCACGTACAGCCCTTTGAGCGGGGCGCTGAATTCTAGGTCTTTCAAATTCAGCTTGAGCAGGTGCAGGCCGTTTTCTCTGGCCAGCCCGGCCGTGGCGTAGGTGCGGGTAAAAAGTACGTCTCCCCGGTTTTCGAGCTCGTAATACTGGTAGCTGTGCTCGCCATACTCGCCGCCTTCGCCTTCACTGTCGGCCTCCGCGTTGGTGTCGTAGCCGTATTGCTTGTCAGAACGTAGGGTTTCCTGAATATTGCTGGCATAAATCTTGGCCACCGTCACCTGCACTTTCTCTACCTGATTGAGGCGCAAGCCCAGGTTGCGGCTGCCATTGGCGTTGAGGTACATAGCCTTCTCCGAGCTGGCAAAGCTGATACTTGGCTCGCTGGTGCCGAAGCTCACCCCCTGATGAAACGCCTCCGTCAGCTGCCCGCCCAGCGCGCCGCGCAGGCCCGGTGTAATACTTATTTGGTAGTCCTTGCCCACCTCAAAGCCGCCGCGCAGCAGCAGGCCGCTTTCCAGTGCCTCAATCTCATAGGGCACGGCCGGCTCCACCTTCAACAGCGGCTGAATGTCGGCCACCGATACGGGCTGGTTGGTGAGTAGCGTCACCACGGCCTGGCCGTTGAGCACCTGGCCGGTCAGCTCGCGCACTTGCAGAAGTTGCTGGTCAGGTATGTCCGCATCGGCCTGCAGCGGGCCGGCCGTGGGCTGGCTGCCGGCCACAGCTTGCAGGCCGCTCGCTACCTCGAAGTGCAGCGGCTGGCTGGCCGTCACTTCCTGGTTGAGGGTAAGGCTCAGCGTGCGGTCGGGCTCGGCGGTGGTGAGGGTGAAGGCCACCGGCCGGCCGCCCTGGCTCAGATGCAGGTGGGCTCGCAGGTCGGCGGGCCGCACGGCGTAGTTAAACAGCACGTTGGCCCGCAGCTCGGCCGTGTTCGCCGCCCGGCTGCTGCGCCCATAAAATACCTGCGCCCCACTCAGCGCAAGAAAAGGGGTATGGAACTTCGAGCGGGGCAGCGTTAGCTTTTGCTTGCCCGAGGGCAGCGCGGACGGCCGTAGCCGGGCCGAAAAGGTGGTGCTGGGCCGAAACGGCTCCAGCGGCGAAAATACCAGCTCACGCCCGTCGTTGGTCCACTTAAACTTGCCCCTGATGGCCGGTTCAAACTGCACGTAGCGTGTGGTATCCCAGCGGCCGCTCTGGCCGGCCGGCACCACCGGCTCATCGAAGCCGAAAACCAGGTTCTGGGTCGGGTCTATTTCCTCGCCGGCCGCCTGGGCCGTTGCCCCATCAGCCGTGAGCTGGTCGGTCTTTTTAGTGCACGAAAAAGCAGTTAGCAGCGCGAGAAGCAACAGGAGGCGAGCACGGGCCAGCATAGCGAAGAAGAAGAAAAGCCGGCCGGAAGATAGGGCAACCATAGGCTCTTCCAACGGGCTAGCCGCAAGCTGCTTTACTGCCGCACAGCTCTTGGGCTGATGGGTACCTCCGTCGAGGTTCAGCCGCTGGCTATACCTGCTGCTACAGCACATGCCCGGCTCTTCGCTGCGCCAGTCGTGACAAGTATCCTGATTACTATAACTATACTACTACCTGGCTTTGCAGCCGCTAGGGGCGGGTAAGCTGACAGGAGCCTGATAGAAGCCGGCGTCGGTCCTAACGGGTATTGCTAACATCCTGCTCAGCGCGTATCTGCTGAAAAATAGTCAGGCAGTTTTGCTCAACGGCCTGGCGCAGCGCCTGCTTATAGTGCCGCTTGCGCAAGGTGCGGGCCCGGTGCTTGGACTTGATGCTGTCAAGGGGCTTTTGGAACGGGATTATTGGCAATAGAAACAGGTTGGCCGCCGTGCGGATTCCTTCCTGCTGTTCCCAGAAAGCGTTGTAATTGAAGTGGCTGCCCGTACCGAAGCTCAGCTGTTCTTCGGTGCTGATGCCCACGGCCTGGTCGATGTGCAGCGCGGCAGCCAAGCCGTAAGCGGCTTGCACAAGCAAAGTAGCGGGGGTGATGTCGAGCAGTGCCCTGGTGGCGTGCCGGTAGCGACCCTGATGAGCAGTGCCCTGAACCTGGCTGATAAGTATTGCCTGGCGGCTGGTAGCGCCTACCAGTCGGCCCGGTACAATGACAAAGGACACAACCTGCAATAAAACCCCGTTGCTGATAAGATTGAGCGACAACTCCCCCTCAAACCCCACAACTGATGGGTAAGATAAGGAGATGGTAAAAACGTCGGCGCCCCGCTGCTCTTGCCAAATGACCGTCTGGCTGGCCACCAGGTTGAAAAAACCGGGCCCTACGAAGTCTGTCAGAAAGTCGTAATGATTGAGAAGGACCGCCAGGCGGGTAGTGCGTGAAAAGCTCGATGCTATATACCTCGACAGGTATTTGTACAAAAAGCGTGGCTGCCGCTCCCGCAGTTGGTTCAGAGCAGGCGCAACCATGAACTGCCTGATACGCTGAAATTCGGGATAGTTTCCTAACGTCTGAATATAGCGAATGCCGTGTTTAACCGGCCCAAATCCGGAGTGGTTAAATGCCTGCCTTAAAAACGTAACCATCAACTTGTACGGAGTATAACTATGGGCTCACCTAAACAACTCCTCCTTCATCAACTAAAGTTAAAGACCCGGTGAAGCAATTGATTCTCTTAAATTGGACAAATCTTTTAATAAATTGTTGCAGAACACTCTTAAGTAGCAGCTTGAACCTTTTTACAGCTAGGAAAAAACTTGTTGCGACTCATCCGGTAACTGTGAAGGTTACTGGCCCGCCCGCATGGGTCACCCCGCCGCATGAGGCTGGGTAGCTGGCTTTAGCTTACGGCATTCTCCTCATGCTTTCCCACGCCCACGAAGTATTTCTCGAAGTAGCCCAGCGCCTGAGCTTTACTAAAGCCGGGCAGGCACTGTTTATCAGCCAGTCGGCGGTGAGCAAGCAGGTAAAAGCGCTGGAAGAGTATTATAAGGCCGGCCTTTTTGAGCGGCTGGGCGGCAGCGTGCAGCTAACGCCAGCTGGCCAGAAGCTTTACCAAAAACTGTTGCAAGCCAAGCAGTTGCAGCAAGAGCTGCAGCAGGAGATGGGCGAGCTGAGCCCTGCCTTTGCACCGGCCGTGCACCTGCTTATCGGGGCCAGTACTACTATCTCGCTCTACGTGCTGCCGGTAGTGGTGGCCGCCTACCTGCGCCAGCATCCGCACCACCAGCTCAGCCTCAAAAATCGCAACAGCGATAATATATTGAAAGCGCTATTGGAGCACGAGATTGAGCTGGGTATCATCGAAGGCATTCATAAAGTCAGCAACGTTACTTACACGCCGCTGCTCACCGACGAGGTAGTGGCTGTGTGCGCCGCCAGCAACCCCTTGGCTGGCCGCGAGCTGGTCGTTAGCGACTTGCTTAGTATTCCGCTGGCGCTGCGCGAGGTGGGTTCCGGCACGTTGGCCGTACTTGAAGAAGCCCTGGAGCAGCAACAGCTGAAGCTGGCCGCGCTGCCGGTGCGCGTGCGCCTGGGCGGCACCGAGGCGCTAAAGAATTTTGTGCGGGTAGAAGCAACCTGTCTGGCTTTTTTGCCCCGGCAGGCAGTACTCAAAGAGCTGGCCAGCGGCGAGCTGGTGGAGGTGAAAATTAAGGGCCTTTTCTTGGAGCGAAAATTCAACTTTATCCAGCGTAAGGGCACCGAAAACAGCGGGCCCTACCGCGACTTCCTGCGCTTCACGCAGCGTTACTATTCCGTAAAGGAATAGGCTATGCCAAAACTCCATTTCGCTACGGCATAGTATCCCGTATAGAGCAGCTACAACTTTGTCCTATGAACCAAGTAGCCACGCTGCCCCTTTCGCGGGTGCACTCTCTGCACTGTGCCAATTGCGGCACCACCTATTCGCCATTCGAGCTGCAGGGTGTGTCGGCCTGCTGCCAGCAGCCGCTGGTGGCCGACTACGACCTGCACGAGCCGCTCAGTCGGGCCGAAGGTATCAACCTGGCTGACAGCTCGATGTGGCGATATGGGGCCTTGTTGCCCCTGCTCGATGAAGCCAACAAAGTGACGCTGGGCGAAGGCCTGACGCCCTTACTAAACCTGCCGCGCCTGGCTGCCCGCTACAGCCTGAGTTCGCTCGTTTTAAAAGACGAGGGGCAGAATCCCACCGGCTCGTTTAAGGCGCGGGGCCTGAGCATGGCCGTGTCCAAAGCGAAAGAATTGGGTATCAAGGGCTGTATTATTCCCACCGCCGGTAATGCGGGCGTGGCTATGGCGGCCTATTGCGCCCGCGGCGGCCTCTCGGCTACCGTCGTGATGCCGCGCCACACGCCCGAGGCCTTCAAGGAAGAGTGCTATTGGTATGGTGCCCAGGTAGAGCTGGTGGATGGTCTTATAAATGATTGCGCGGCCCGCGTACGTCAGCTCAATGCCGGCGGCGAGCTGCTCGATATCTCTACCCTTAAGGAGCCCTACCGCCTCGAAGGCAAGAAAACGATGGGCTACGAAATTGCCGAGCAGCTCAACTGGCAGCTGCCCGATGTGCTGCTGTACCCCGCCGGCGGTGGCACCGGGCTTATCGGCATCTGGAAAGCGTTTCAGGAAATGAAAGCGCTCGGCTGGCTGGCGCCCGATGTGGCGCTGCCCCGCATGGTAGCCGTGCAGGCCGAAAACTGCTGCCCGCTGCTCGAAACCTACCTCGGCCACCAGCCCAACTGCCACAACTACAACGGCCGCCCCACGCTGGCCAATGGCCTGGCCGTGCCGCGCCCGCTGGGCGAGGCGCTGATGCTGCAAGTGTTGCGCGAGTCGAATGGTACGGTGGTCGCTATTAGCGAGGAAGGCATGCTGGAAGGGATGCGCGAGCTGGGCCAGCACGAGGGCCTGTTTGTGGCTCCCGAGGGTGCGGCCGTCTGGATGGCTACCCGCCGCCTGCTGGCCGAGGGCTGGCTGCGCGCCGATGAGCGCATCCTGCTCCTGAACACCGGCAGTGGCCAAAAATACATGAGCAACGTGGCCGGCCGCGCCTGGGCGTAATTTGTTGTTCGTTGTTTGCCATTCCCTGTTTGGTGTAATCAATAACGAATGGCAAACAACGAAAACGGGCCTGGCCGCAAAGTCTGCGCTGCTGCCCGACCTTTGCGCCATGCGCATTCTGCACGTACTGTCTGCTAATTTCTTTGCTGGCTCCGTAGCCTACGCCGTGGCCCTGGCCGAGGCGCACCATCGCGAAGGCCACCAGGTATGGCTGGCCTCCGATGCGGCCACGCTGCCCACCGTGGCCGGGCAGGTGCAACTGCCGGTAAGTGAGCGCAGCTACGTGCAGCGCCTGCGCAATATCCGGGTGTTGCGCCAGCTCGTGCGCCAGCATCAAATTGACGTAGTGCATGCCCACTCGCGGGCCGCCAGCTGGGTAAGCTACTTCGCTTTACGAGGCCTGAAAGTGCCGCTGGTGAGCACCGTGCACGGCCGGCAGCACCTGCATGTCTCTACTTCGGCTTTTGATATATATGGCGAAAAGGCTATTGCCATTTGTGAAAATCTGGCCGAGCATCTACGGGAAGAAGTGAAGATGGCCGCCGCTAAAATCGTGGTTGTGCCCAACGGCATAGCCTTTGGCGAAGAACTAAAAACTGAACCCGGCGAATTCGTGACGGGCTCGCCGGATTCGCCTTCTACGTCCCTCCGCCTGGCATTTATTGGCCGCTTCAATGGCCCCAAGGGCGAGCAGGTGGCGGTGCTGCTTCAGCAGGCTGTTCCTGGTCTGATGCAGGAGTTTCCTCATCTGCGGGTGGCTCTTATTGGCGGCGAGCTGGCGCAGCTTTCGGCGCCGGGTAAGGTGGCCCTTAAGCAGTTGCAAAGCCAGTTTGGCGAGCGGGTCGAAGTCGTGGGCTTTACCGATGACGTGGCCGGCTGGCTGCTGAAAACCGACCTCGTCATCGGGGCCGGGCGGGTGGCAATGGAGGCCCTGGGCGCGGGCCGGGCCGTGCTGGCGCTGGGCGAGGCAGCCTACGTGGGCCTGGTGACGCCCGCTACCTATGCCGAGGCGGCTGCTTCCAACTTCGGCGACGTCTCAGCCCGCCAGCAGCCACACTTTCTGGTAAATGCCGCGCAGGTAGCGCTCGATGCGCGCGCTTTCCTGCGCCAGCCGCACCGGATAGCGCCGGCCCTGCAGCAGCGGGTGCGCAGCGAGTACAGTCTGGCGCGGGTGGCCGGGCAGGTACTGGCGGTGTATGAGTCGGCCCGCATGCGCCTGGCTGCGCCCGATTTTATTCCGGTGCTTATGTATCATAAAATCCCGGAAGCACCTATTGCCACCAAGCACCAGATTTTTGTTACGAAGGAGAATTTTGCCGGACATCTGGCTTATTTCAAACGCCACAAAATCAGCCCTATTACTTTTCGCGACTACCAGGATTTTGCCAGTGGGCGGCGCAAGCTGGCCGAGTTTCCGGCCCGGCCCATTATCCTGACCTTCGACGACGGCTACACCGACAACTACACCAACCTGCTGCCGCTGATGCAGCAGGCGGGCTATCGTGGCGTACTATATCTGTTGGGCGACTTTGAGGTGCGCCACAACCAGTGGGACCTCGCCGCCGACCCTACCGAACCCCGCGCCGATATCATGAGCGAAGCGCAGAAGCGGGCCTTTGTGGCAGCAGGCTGGGAAATCGGAGCGCATACGCAGTCGCACCCGCGCCTTACTACGCTGGCACCGGCGGCGGCGGCCCACGAAATCGCCCAAAGCAAGGCCGAGCTGGAGCGCCGCCTGGGCGTCGAGGTCCTGTCGTTTGCCTATCCGTATGGCGACCTGAGCCCCGAAACCAAGGCCCTGGTGCAGCAGGCCGGCTTTACCTACGCTGTGGCTACCGACTCGGGTGGCCTGCACCTGGAAGACGACCGGATGCAGATTTTTCGCATCAATATGTTCCCGCACGAAACGCCGGCCAGTCTTTTTAAAAAAACGGCCAAATGGTACCGGAAGTACTACCGCTGGAAGCGCAAAAAATAAGCAACGGGTAACGTGGTAATATTAATTATTTTGAATATTTACCCGTTACTCATTGCCGGCTATAGCCCGTCCGTAGGGGCACACATCCAGCATAATGCAGCGCTGGCAGGCGGGCTGGCGATAATAACAGCATTTCTGGCCATGAAACATGAGCGCCTCGTGGTGGTCGTACACTTGCTGGGCAGTCCAGTTGGGCGGCAGCAGTGCCGCTAGCAGTGCGTGGGCCGGCCCTTCGCCCACCTTGGGCCCAATCAGCCCCAGGCGCTGCGCTACCCGGTGGTGGTGGCTATCGACCGGCATAGCTGGCCGGCGCAACGTGCTGAACAATAGTGTGGCCGCGCTGGTCTTGGGGCCTACGCCACTGATACTCTCCAGCCAGGCGCGGGCTTCGGGGATGGGTCGGTCGGCCAGAAAATCGAGTGAGCACGGCGGCAGATTTTCGTCGCCGCAGCGACGGCTTATCTCCTGCAGCACCGCCTGAATGCGCGGAGCCTTTTGCTCGGGCCAGGTGCAGGCGCTCAGGGCGCGCTGCACGTCCAGCACCGGCGCGTCGCGTACTGCTTCCCAGCTTGGAAAGGTGGCCCGCAACTGCTGGTAGGCGCGGTGCGAATCGGCATTCTTGGTGCGATGCGACAGCAGGGCGCTGATAAGCTCGCTTAAGGGGTCTTTGTCGCTGAAAAATAAAAACGGCGCCCCGTACTCGGCGCACAGGCGCTGGTGAGCTAGCAGCGCCAGCGCCTGCTGAGCCTCAAAACCGACAGATTGGGCGGGAGCCGCCGCGTGGGAAGATGCCATGAAAAAAGGTACTGCAAACCGGGGCTGGTGGTTTGCAGTACCCGTATTATTTGTTGCACATGGTTTGCGCTATCGCCAATAGCAGACCAGCTCGTACCCTAGCGCTGGCCGGTACTATTATAGAGCGCAATGGCCTGCCGCTGGGCCGAGGCCTGCTTGCCTTGCAGCACCAGCGGAACGATAAGTACCGGAATGGCCACGTACAGCGCCGGCGAAATCCCGTTGCCGTTATTCTGCAGCGACTGCAGCGCCCCGTAGATGAGCAGGCCGGCGCCAGCTACGTAGGCAATAGTAGAGCTGCGCTGATAGCGCCGGGCCTGACTCAGCAGCTCCTGGGCGCCGGCATTGTCGGCGGTTGCCAGGGCCAGGTTGCGGGCAGTCAGGTTTTGCACCGGGCCGTTGTCTTTCGAAAAATACTCGGTTTTGGTGGTGCGATAGCCGCTGCCGTAGGGATAGCCCCCAAACCCCCGTAGCCAAAGCCTCCGTAGCCCGGCATGCCGTAGCCGCCCGGCGCATAGCTGGTGTTATAAGTAGCATAGAGGCTGATGCGGCCGGTTTTTTCGCGGCGCAGCGTGGCCTCGCGCGACGAGCCCGGCAGCGTGGTGCGCACAAAGTGGCCGGTTTCGTTCTCATAAAAGCCGACTTCGCTCATCTCCACGCGGCGCTGGCCATCGAGTAGCAGAAAGTTGCGGCCAAACAGCGGCTGCTTCACCTCTACATCGTACACATTGTAGATAGCCCCGTTTTTGAGGCCCACCTGATAGCGCGTGGGGCGCGTCGAGCCCCCCATAATGTAGGGGCGATTGGCCGGGGCCGGGGCGGCCTCGGGCGAGGTCGCTACCGGGGCCCGGCGCGCCGAGTCGGGGGCGGGCGTAGTAGTGGCTGCTGGTACAGTATCAAGCTGCCGGGGAGCGGGTGCCGCTTGGCGCGGGGCCGGTGTGGGCACCACGGGCGCACCGCCAAGCTGCCGGGGAGCATCCTGCGCCAGGGCAGGTAGCCAGGCGGCGCTCAGCCCCAGGCCCAGCACCGCAACAAACAAAGATTTCATGGAGGCAAATAAACACTATCTGGGCCAACTCTGGCTAGAGTGCTCCTAACGCGGCCACCCCGCACCAAAGTGTCCGGCAGGTGGGCAGGATTTTAGCCAGGTAAATATTAAAAATATTTAATATTTAATATTTAATATTAATCACTTAAGCAGCTCTTCCAATAGGCTCAGGCTGTCGACCAGGTCGTCGCCGGTGGCGAAGTCGAGGGGCTTGGTTATGTAGCCGCTCACGCCCAGCCGCTCGGCCTCGGTGCGGTCGAGGTCGAGGGCCGAGGTGGTGGTGATAAACACCGGCAGGTGCTGAAGTGCGGGCGTGGCCCGCAGCACTTCCAGAAACTCGATTCCGTTCATGCGCGGCATATTCAGGTCGAGCAGAATCACCTCGGGCAACGGCTCCAGCGCTGGCACATTGTTGCGGCCCAGCAGCATATCCAGCGCCTCCTCGCCGTTGAAAGCCATATGCAGCTCGTGGGGCACGCTGAAGTGCGCAAAGGACTTTTGCGCCGTCATCGTGTCAAAAACATCATCTTCAATCAGTAGGATGGAGCGCATAAGAAAATAGGTTTAGTATATACTTGAGTAAGCTAATTTCGTCGGTTGGCTGGTCATAATTTACCAGCGCTGACTGCTCAGCGCTCGTTTTTTGGCCAGGTGAAGCTAAACGCCGCGCCTTGCCCCACGGCCGACTCAACCCGAATGCTGCCCTGCTGGTCGTCGAGCAGCTTTTTAACGATACTCAGGCCAATGCCCGTGCTTTCGGCCGTGTGCCGGTCGCGCAGGGTCTGGAAAAGCAAAAATATTTTTTGATGATGCTCGGGCGCAATACCCGGGCCATTATCCTGAACCCGAAACTCATACTGAGTACCCAGGTCCTGGCTGGCTACCTCGACCCGGCCAGGGTCGGGACCGTTGTAGTGCTTTACGGCATTGCTGAGCAGGTTGGTGAAAACCTGCTGTAAGCTCAGGCGGTCGGTTACAAAGGTAGGCAGGCCGGGGGCCAGTACCAGCTCGAAGCTGGGCGGCACTACCAGCTCGGCCACCTCGCGCACCAGCTCGGCCACGTCTACGGGTTCCAGCTGGCGCTCGGCGCGGCTGGCGCGGGCATAAGCCAGCAGGCCATTGATGAGGTCGTCGAGCCGGCTCAGGCGGCCCTTCATCTGGTCCAGATAGCCGCGTAGCTGCGGTGATAGCTCGGCGGCCAGCTCCTGCTCAATCCATTTCACGATGGTGCTGAGCCCGCGCAGCGGGGCCTTCAGGTCGTGCGAGGCTACGTAGGCAAACTGGTCGAGCTCCTTATTGCGGTTTTCCAGGGCCGCAAAGGCGGTGTCGAGGGCCTGCGTCATCTGGTTGAGCAGGGTGGCCAGCGAGGCCAGGCGGTCCTGCTGCTGGCCAGCATTGGTCAGCTTGGCCTTGTAGTCGCCCTGCACCACCTGCCGCGCCAGGTGCTCCATGGCCCGGATGCGCTGGGCAGTGTCGAGGTTGGTGCGCGTGAGCGCCAGGCGCAGGTCGTCGTTGGCTTGCAGCTCGCTCACAATCTTACGAAACAGCCCCAGCACGATAATAGCGGCCAGAATGGCCGAGGCTATGATGGCCGAGGGGGCCAGCTTCTGAAAAAGGCTCTGCTGGCGGTCGCGCTTGCGCAGCAGGTCGTCTTCGTACAAGCGGATGCGCCGCATGAGGCCTTGAAGCGTGTGCAACGGAGGCTGCTCCCTTAGCAGCAGTGACTGTGCCGCCGGCGTGGTAGGCGAGAAGGTGCGAAACGTAGCCAGCTCCTGAAGCTGCACGTCCACAAAGCGGCGCAGCGAGTCGGCGCGGGCCCGTTGGGGGGCATCATCGGCTACCAGCTTTGCGAGCTTTTGTACCTCCGCTTGCATGAGCGTAGCGTTGTGGTGATAAGTGCCTAAGTAGGCGGTGTCGGCGAGCAGCAGGTAGTTGCGAACGCCACTTTGTGCATCCCGGATGTTGAGGCGCAGGTCGCTGGTTTGCTGAAGCACCTGGTACGAGTGCTCGACCAGCTGGGTATAAACGCTGAGCTGCTGAATAGCCACGTAGGCCGTGATAGAGGTAGCCATCAGCACCGACAGCGCAATGGCAAAGCCGAGCGAAATCTTGGCGTTAAGACGAAGGTTCAAAAGCGTTGGATGAGGAGAAAACGGGTGTGTGCGCTCAAAGTAACGGCAGTGCCCGGTGCCGGCCCGGCTGGCTAGTACCTTCGCGCTATGTATGCCGCTCGCCCTTCTTCGCCCGACCGTATTACCAGCCTGCATAATCCCCGCATCAAAGACGTGTTGCGCTTGCAGGAAAAATCGGCCGAGCGCCGGCGGCAGGGGCTTACGCTGGTGGAGGGCTACCGCGAGCTGACCAATGCCCGCCAGGCGGGCTGGGCCGTGGCGACGCTCTTCGTGTGCGCCGAGCTGGCGGGCGACGAACTTAACCAGGAGCTGCTGGCTCCGGCCCAGCTCGTGCCGCGCTCCTACGAGTTTCTGCCCGTGAGCGCGGCCGTCTTTGCCAAGCTGGCCGTGCGCGAGCGCTCCGATGGCGTGCTGGCCGTCCTGCGCACGCCTCAGTATACCCTGGCCAGCCTCTCCCTGCCCCCAAATCCTTTGGTGCTGGTGCTCGAAGCCGTAGAAAAGCCGGGCAACCTCGGGGCTATTCTACGTACTGCCGATGCGGCGCCGGCCCACGCCGTGCTGGTGGGCGACCCGCGTACCGACCTCTACAACCCCAATGTTATCCGGGCCAGCCTGGGCGGCATCTTCACGGTGCCTACCGTGGCCGCGCCCATGGCCGAGGTGCTGGCTTTTCTCAAGGAAAAAGGCATCCGCACCTTTGCCGCCGCGCTGGCCGATGGGGCGAAGGCGTATACCGATGCCAGCTTTACCGGCCCCACTGCCCTGGTGCTCGGCACCGAAGCTGATGGGCTCACGCCCGCCACCCGCGCCGCCTGCGACGAAACCGTTATCATCCCCATGCGTGGTGTGCTGGACTCGCTTAATGTGAGCGTGGCCGCCGCCGTGCTCACTTTCGAGGCGGTGCGCCAGCGCGGGTAGCGCGCTGTATTCAGCTTAGTAAATTGTCACGCCAAAGCCCAGCTCCCGCGCCAAGCCCCGCGCTTCCTCGGCCTGGGCCTCGGCCACCACGCTCAGGGGGTAGGCATCGCTGTCCAGCGTCAGCAGCACTAGGGCCAGCCCCAGCGCCTCCAGCGCTTCCTGTAAGGCATCAAGGGCCTCCGGTCCTTTTCCCGTTGCTGCAAGCCGCAGCCGGGCGGGCCGCCCCTGGTGCTCCAGGATATCGTTGAGGCCCTCGGCAGTGTCGGCGGCGGGGTCGTGGTAGTCGCTTTCCCACAGCAGGTCTTCGGCAAGCAGCGCGTCGATTAGAGCTACATCGCGTAGCTCCTGGACCGGCAGCGCGGCCTCCATGCCGCGCTCAGCCAGCTCCTCCGCAAATGCGGTCTGGTAAGCAGCGGGGTCGCGCAGTGCCAGGGCCAGCCGCTGGCCGATGCGCTGGCACGCCTCGGCATCGGCCAGGGTGAAAAGCTGAATAAACTGGTTTAGGGTATCCTGATTCATAAGTTAAAAGTCGGGCAATGCGCAAAGGAAAAAGAAAAAGGGCACGACCAACGCCGCGCCCTTTCCTAAAATAACCCGCGCCTGAATCTGCGAAAGCACGAAAATCGGCGCGGCTCTACCAAGTTACTCGGCCGTTTTGGCGTAGCGCAGGCGCTCGTTCTCATCGAGCAGAATCTTGCGCATCCGGACCGACTTAGGCGTTACTTCCAAATATTCATCTTTCTGTATATACTCCATTGCTTCTTCCAGCGAAAACTGGCGCTTCGGCACAATCTTGGCGTTCTCATCCGAGCCCGAAGCCCGCATGTTGGTCAGCTTCTTGCCCTTCTGGATGTTGATAGTCAAGTCGTTGGGGCGGGTATGCTCGCCGATAACCTGGCCGGCGTATACTTCCTCACCTGGGTCCACGAAAAAGGAGCCGCGGTCCTGCATCTTGTCGATGGTATAGGCAGTGCCAGGGCCGGTTTCGAGCGAAATCAGCGAGCCCGCGATACGGCCCGGAATCGGGCCTTTGTGCGGCTCGTAGCTGGCGAAGCGGTGGTTCATGATGGCCTCTCCTGCAGTGGCAGTCAGCACGTTGTTGCGCAGGCCAATGAGGCCCCGACTCGGAATGCTGAACTCCAGGTGCTGCAGGTCGCCTTTCGGCTCCATGATGGTCATTTCGCCTTTACGCATGCTTACCAGCTCGATAACCTTGCCGGCAGTTTCCTCCGGCACGTCTACTACCAGCAGCTCAACCGGCTCCAGGCGGTTGCCTTCCTCATCTTCCTTAAACAGCACCTGGGGCTGGCCCACCTGCAGCTCGTAGCCTTCGCGGCGCATGGTTTCAATCAGTACCGACAAGTGCAGAATACCGCGGCCAAATACCAGGAAGGTGTCTTCCTTATCGGTGGCCTGCACGCGCAGCGCCAGGTTTTTCTCGGTTTCCTTAAACAGGCGGTCGCGCAAGTGACGCGAAGTCACGAACTTACCTTCCTTACCAAAAAACGGCGAGTTGTTGATGGTGAACAGCATGTTCATCGTCGGCTCGTCGATGCTGATGCGCTCAAGAGCCTCCGGGTTTTCGGCATCGGCCAGCGTATCACCGATGTCGAAGCCTTCGATGCCCGATACGGCGCAGATTTCGCCGCTGCTCACCGCGTCTACTTTTACCCGGCCGAGGCCTTCAAATATGTGCAGCTCACGCACTTTTACTTTTTTGATGCTGCCGTCGGCCTTCATCAGACTCAGGTTGGCACCCTCGTTCAAGGTGCCGCGGTGTACCCGGCCGATGGCAATACGACCCACGAACGACGAGTAGTCGAGCGAGGTAATCTGCATCTGCGGCGTGCCATCCAGCACGGGCGCCGGCGGAATTGAGGCTACTACTGCGTCGAGCAGCGGAATAATATTGTCGGTTTTTACTTTCCAGTCAGTGCTCATCCAGCCCTGCTTGCTCGAACCATACAAGGTCACGAAATCAAGCTGGTCTTCGGTAGCACCCAGGTTGAACATAAGGTCGAAAACCTGCTCATGTACCTCGTCGGGACGGCAGTTTTCCTTGTCCACTTTGTTCACTACCACGATGGGTTTCAGGCCCAGGTCGAGCGCTTTGCCCAGCACGAAGCGGGTCTGCGGCATGGCGCCTTCGAAGGCATCCACGAGCAGCAGCACACCATCGGCCATCTTCAGCACGCGCTCTACCTCACCGCCGAAGTCGGCGTGACCAGGCGTGTCGATGATGTTGATTTTCACGCCATTATAGCGCACCGACACGTTCTTGGATACGATGGTGATGCCACGCTCGCGCTCCAGGTCGTTGTTGTCGAGGATAAGGTCGTCGAAGTGCTGATGCGCGTCGAAAATCTTGGAGGCGTGGATAATCTTATCCACCAAAGTCGTCTTGCCGTGGTCAACGTGGGCAATGATGGCGATATTCCGAATGTTCTGGGTCATACGTATGTTTTTGCGGCCGCAAAGGTACGGGTATTTAACTAGAAAACCGAGTTACCTTATTAGTGTCCGCTCCCTAACGCCCGCCGGGCGCCCAATTGTTCCGAACTGAGTAGCCGCATTTTAGCGCTGGGTTGGTGGGCCGGCGGGGTTCCGGGCCAGCTTCCGGCATCCGAACGCCCTGGCAGTTACGTTTGTTAGGCAGCTACTTAATTTCTTTCTGCTTTCGCCTTCAGCCATGCGCTTTTCCCTGCTTTCCGTTCTGCTGAGCGTGGCGGCCCTCACGCCCGCCTGCTCCCAAACCCACGCCGACCAGTCCCGGGCGGTAGCTGCCGTGCCGGCTGGTCCTCACGGGGCCGCAGTTACGACTGCCAAATATCCGCAGCCCCAACCCGCAACGGGGAAGGCCGGCGAGTTTGCCGTCGTAAAAACCGATGCGGAGTGGAAAAAACAGCTTACGCCTGCCCAATACTACATTCTGCGCGAAGAAGGCACCGAGCCGCCATTCCACAATAAGTATTTCGACAACCACGCGGCGGGTAATTATTACTGCGCGGCCGACCACAACCTGTTGTTCTCCTCCGATACCAAATTTGAGTCGGGCACCGGCTGGCCCAGCTTCTACGCGCCGGCGCTGCCCACGAGCCTCAAAGTAAAGTCTGATAAAAGCTTCGGCATGAGCCGCGACGAGATTGTGTGCGCCAAGTGCGGCGGCCATCTGGGCCACGTATTCGACGATGGCCCGGCCCCCACGGGCCAGCGCTACTGCATGGATTCGGACGGGATGCTGTTTGAGAAAAAATAGGGGCCAACTACCTGGCGCTTCCATCGTTTAAGCAAGGCGGCCCGCCGGGGGCTGCCTTTTTGCTGCTACTCAATGCTTTTACGATTTTCTCTCCAGCGGGCCCTGGCGGCCTTGCCACTGCTCCTGGCCGGCTGTACCGCTTCGGAGCAAACTGCCGAAAGTGCCGCCCCGCGCGCCGTGCCCACCGAGGTAACCACCGACGCCGACCGCCGCGCCATCTACAATGCCAACGCCCCGCGGGGCTCTTCCCCGACCCAGACAATACCCGACGCCACGCCTAATACGCTGCGCCTGGGCGAGCAGGCGTCCGACATCAACCGCCTCAAACGGCCCGAGTCGCTGAATACCAACGACCCCAACACTTCTACCAGCGAAACCCGCCTGCAGCGCATCGACCAGTCCATTCCCGATACCCTACGCCGTCCCTGAACAGGAGCCGCCGCGTCCGGCGGCCAGCTGGCACCTTACATACCCGGCGCGGCGAAAAGCCACCTTATTTTTCGTGCCCCAGTAAAAAGGCCGTTACCATTGCTGGTAACGGCCTTTTTAAAAGGTGTTTTGGAAGAATAAGAGAATCAGGCGTTGTCAACAGCGACGCTATCATTGCTGGTAGCATCCGGAGTGCTTAGACTGGCTGCTCCAACTGCCGCTGGCTGGCGCCGGGGCGGCCCGGCCCGCGGCCGGCGGCCCCCGCCTTGCTGCTCGCGGCTTTGCGCGCGGCAGCCGTATCAGCTGCTTTCGAAGCGGCCTTGCGCGAGGAGCTGCTTTTGCTGCTCCGGCTGCTGGCATCGGCGGCGTCCGTGGCGGCTGGGGCCGGCAGGTTAATATCGGTGGTGCGGCCGGGGGCGATAGAATCGTAGTGCCGCACAATGGTGTGCAGGGCCTGCTCAAACATGCGCTCGGTATCCACATCGAGGCGGCGGGTAGCTTCCTTCACCACCTCTTTCAGCTTGTCCTTCGTTTCTTTGCGGATGCGGGCCACTACTTCGCTCATGCGCACGTCGAGCTCGCGTTGCAGCTGCTTGGCCGCCGACTTAAGGCTCTGCTTCTGGCTGGCTTTCTTTTCAGCGCGGTCGTCGGTTAAGTGTTTACTGGCGCGGCGACCGGCTTTATCAGCCTTGCGTTGCGCTTTTTCCTCCGGAGTGCGTTTGGCGCTGGCGGCAGTTGCCGTAGCTTCCGTACTGTTTTTTTTGGCCATGAGTAAAAAAGGGTTTTGGAAAGGAGTAGAGGAGGTGAATTAGCTGCGGCGTGCCAAATATAAATTTAATTTAACTGGCAAACGCTAAGGGGTGTTTATTTGTTAGAAAACCCTGTTGTTTTTTGCCGCATTTTCTTCGTTAATCAAGCGTTACTTTTAAATCAGGCCAAGTTGTGTGCACATGCGCGCAATGAGTATTTCGGCCCTTGCGATGCAGTAAATAGCATCTGCATTGATTATTAATTCACAATGAGCTCTCTCCCAAAGCGTTATACCGTAACTGCTGCCCTGCCTTATGCCAATGGGCCGGTGCACATTGGTCACCTGGCCGGCGTATATCTGCCCGCCGATATTTACGTGCGCTACCTGCGCGCTCAGAACCGAGACGTAAAATTTATTTGCGGCTCCGATGAGCACGGCGTACCCATTACCATCAGGGCCCAGAAAGAGGGGGTTACGCCCCAGCAGGTAGTGGATAAATACCACGCCATTATCCGCGACTCATTTAAGGAGTTCAACGTGTCGTTCGACGTGTATTCGCGCACTTCATCAAAAACTCACGCCGAAGTTTCCAGCGATTTTTTCAAGAAATTATACAGCGAGAATAAATTTATTGAGCAAACCACGCAGCAGCTTTATGATGAGCAGGCCGCCCAGTTTCTGGCCGACCGCTACGTGGTGGGCACCTGCCCTAATTGTGGCAACGAAAATGCCTACGGCGACCAGTGTGAGCGTTGCGGCACGTCGCTTAGTCCGACGGAGTTAATTAATCCGCGCTCTATGCTCAGCGGCAATACGCCGGTGCTGCGCGATACCCGGCACTGGTTTTTGCCCCTCGACCAATACGAGCCCTGGCTGCGTGAATGGATAATTGAGGGCCATAAAAATGACTGGAAAACCAACGTGTATGGTCAGTGCAAATCCTGGATTGACCAGGGCCTGCATCCCCGAGCCGTAACGCGCGACCTCGACTGGGGCGTGCCCGTGCCGGTACCCGGTGCTGAAGGTAAAGTATTGTACGTGTGGTTTGATGCCCCTATTGGCTACATTTCCGCTACCAAGGAAGGCTTCCCCGATGAGTGGGAGAAATACTGGAAAGACCCCGAAACCAAACTGGTGCATTTTATTGGCAAGGATAATATAGTATTTCACTGTATTATTTTTCCGGTAATGCTGAAAGCGCACGGCGAGTATATTTTGCCGGATAATGTGCCGGCCAACGAGTTTTTAAATCTGGAAGGCGATAAAATCAGCACCTCGCGCAACTGGGCGGTGTGGCTGCACGAATACCTCGCTGATTTTCCGGGGCAAGCCGATATATTGCGCTATGTGCTGTGCGCCAATGCGCCCGAAACCAAGGACAACGATTTTACCTGGAAGGATTTTCAGGCCCGGAACAATAACGAGCTGGTGGCTACGCTTGGTAATTTTATAAACCGGGCGGCGGTGCTCACGCAAAAGTTTTTTGAGGGCAAAGTGCCCGAGCGCGGCGAATTGACGGAAATCGATGAAGAGGTATTCCGGCAGCTGGCCGAATTTCCGGCGCGGGTCGGCGACCTTATTGAAAACTACCGCTTCCGCGACGCCCTGGCTGAAGTACTAAACCTGGCCCGGCTCGGTAATAAATACCTGGCCGATACCCAACCCTGGCACCTTATTAAAACCGATGCGGCCCGCACGGGTACGGTGCTGCACGTCGCCTTGCAGGTAGCGGCCGCGCTGGTGCCACTGCTCACCCCCTTCCTGCCCGAATCGGCGGGTAAGCTGGCTGCCATGCTCAACTTCGAGCCCGGCGACTGGCAGAGCGCGGCCAGAGCTACGCAATTGCCCGCCGGGCATCAGCTGCGGGAGCCCGCGCTGCTATTTGCCAAAATCGACGACAGCGTGGTGCACGCGCAGGTGCAGAAGCTGCTCGATACCAAGCAGGCCAACGCCCTGGCTGCTACGCCAGTTGTGCCCACCAAGGAGAACGTCAGCTTCGACGAATTCGGTAAAATGGACTTGCGCATCGGTACGATTGTCGCGGCCGAAAAAGTGGCCAAAACCAAGAAGCTGCTGAAGCTGACTATCGACACCGGCCTCGACCAGCGCACCATCGTCAGCGGCATTGCCGAATCGTTTATTCCGGAGGCGCTGATTGGCCAGCAGGCCATGGTATTAATAAACCTGGCGCCCCGTGAAATTAAAGGAATTCAAAGTCAGGGCATGTTGCTGCTAGCTGAAAATGCCGACGGTACGCTGGCCCTGATGCAGCCCGGCAGCGCAGTGCGCAACGGCAGCCCGATTTTGTAGTCTCGGCAATTATCGAAAAAAGAACGTCATGCGGAGCTTATCGCAGCATGACGTTCTTTTTTTGAGGATAGTAGCTATTTCACATTTACGCTATTCATGGCCCGCTCCAGGCCAAGCGCCCCAAAGGCCAGCACGGCTTCGCCGGCTTTTTCGATGCGTAGCGGTAAGTCAAGCTGCTCATCTACCGAAAACGGGTTGAGTACGTAATCTACCTGCCGCCCTTTCGGAAAATTCGCATCGACGCCGAAGCGCAGCCGCGCATATACGTCGGTGCCGAGCGTGGCCTGAATATCCTTCAGGCCATTGTGTCCGCCCGCCGAGCCCTGGCCTTTCAGGCGCAATTTGCCAAAGGGCAGCGCCAGGTCGTCGGTCACAACCAGCATATTCTCGACGGGTATTTTCAGCGTGCTCAGCCAGTGCGCGGCGGCTTTGCCACTCAGGTTCATAAAGGTGGTAGGCTTCACCAGCACGTAAGTGTGGCCCTTGCTTTTAAACTCAGTGGTAAATGCATGTCGCCCCAGCCCAAAGCGCGGAGCTTCGAATTTAGCCGCCAGGTAATCGGCCACCATAAACCCGATATTGTGGCGCGTACTGGCATATTCGGGGCCGATGTTGCCAAGGCAAAGAATTAAGAAGACCACTGATTAGTACGGATTTTAACGAATTTCGAGAATTTTGTGGACGATTGTCACCGTCCGGGGCGCTGCCATAAGCCCAGGCCAGCAGCCTCTATTTAACGAAAAAAGCCACCCCGAGAGGTGGCTTTTTACTTACGGAATAACGGCGCTAACAAAATCCGTGAAATCCGTTAAAATTCGTGCTAATCAGCGGACTTATTTGCCGGCGGCCATTTCGCCTTTAAGCGCGCGCGGTACGGTTACGGTAGCAATCGGCGCCTGGGCACTGGTCAGGATGGTGTAGTTGGTGGGCTTAACCGCACCTACTTTCACCGATTTGCCCAGCTCGAGGGTGCTGATATCAACTTCAACGTAGTCGGGCAGGTTTTCGGCCGCCGCCTTCACCTTCAGCTTGCGCAGCTTGCTGGCCAGCTTACCACCGGCCAGTACGCCCGGCGAAACGCCAACGTACTTCACGGGATATCCATCTTCACTTCTTTGCCGTCCTCAATCTCCAGGAAGTCAACGTGCAGCAGCATCTCGTTCACGGGATGGAACTGGGCATCCTGCACAATGGCGCGGTAGTGCGTGCCTTCCACGTTCAGGTCCACGATGTGAGCCTCCGGGGTATACAGCAATTCGCGGAACAGAATAGCGGGCACCGAGAAGTGCACCGTGTCTTTGCCACCGTACAGTACGCACGGCACCTGCGCATCGAGGCGCAGCGCCTTCGCGTCCGTCTTGCCGAGATTCGCTCTTTTAAACCCTACAATCTCCAGGCTTTTCATAAAAGAAGTTGATTTGGAATGAATTATCCGCCGGGCAACCCTTACCAAACGGGCCGCAAAGGTACGGGCTTAGGGCGGGAATAGCAACCTTAGTTTGAGGATTTACCGTGACCAAGCTATGATAGCAAGGCAAAAGAGATCCCATAGTACTGCTACTGAAAAAGTAATAAATGCAGTTAATCGTAGGACTCCACGGGCGAACGTATTTGCTGCGAAGACTCAGTGTAAACCCCAGGTCAGCAAGCCAATCATCAGCACAAGTAACACAGCAATAAGTATTTGGTTGAAAAGCAAAACCTATTACATTGAAAATTCAGGTATAGTGAGTATTCCTGTCCGCTAGCTAAACAGCGAGCTGATGCTCTCGTGCGTCACCACGTTGCGAATAGCGGCGGCAAACAGCGGGGCTAGCGAAATCACGCGCACCTTCTCGTTTTCCTCGCGCTGCGGAATGGTATCGGTGGTAATCAGCTCGGTGAGTTGGGAGGCGCGAATGCGGGCGTGGGCCGGGCCGCTGAGCAGCGGGTGCGTAATCACGGCGCGTACCGAGTTGGCACCGCGCTCCATCACGAGGTCGGCGGCTTTGCAGATGGTGCCGGCGGTGTCTACCATGTCATCCACAAATACGACGTCCATGCCTTTTACATCGCCGATTACCTGCATGGAGGCAATCTCGTTGGCCCGCAGGCGCATCTTGTCGCAGACCACAATCTCCGCCCCGAATTTCTTGGCAAAGGCGCGGGTACGTACCACGCCGCCCACGTCGGGCGAGGCAAATATCAGATTTTCCAGATTAAGCGACTTGATGTAAGGCGCGGTAACGGTGGCTCCGTCGAGGTGGTCGACCGGAATATCGAAAAAACCCTGTATCTGGCCCGCGTGCAGGTCGCAGGTCATAAGCCGGTCGGTACCCACGCTTTGGATAATATTGGCTACCACTTTGGCCCCGATGCTCACGCGGGGCTTATCCTTGCGGTCCTGGCGGGCGTAGCCCATGTAAGGCATCACAATATTGACTTTGTGAGCCGAGGCGCGCTTGCAGGCATCCACCATCAGCATCAGCTCCATCAGGTTTTCGGAGGGCGGGAAGGTGCTTTGTATAAGAAACACCTCGCAGCCGCGCACGCTCTCGTCGAAGCTCGGGCTCAGCTCGTTGTCGGCAAAACGCTGCAAGGTGAGGTCGCCCAGCGGCTGGCCATAGGATTCGGCAATCTTCTGAGCCAGTTCCAGAGAGGCGCTACCAGCAAATAGTTTAACGTGCGGGTCCATAATAACGGGAAGATAAAAACAAAAAAGCCTGTCATTCTGCGCATATGGCAGAGATGACAGGCGGCGATGGGAGAGAAGTAAAAAGCGGAAGGCGCTGACTTACTCCCGGGAGGGAGAAGCCAGCGCCTTTACTAAAATTGTCGAGCGTTGTCGAAGTTGTCCGACCAGGGCTCGAACCTGGACTTTCTTGAATCAAAATCAAGCGTGTTGCCAGTTACACCATCGGACAATTTCCCTTGTGGCGGTGTGCCGTTCGGGGCTGCAAAGGTACTACGAGAATAATACGAGGCAAGAGATAGGTAAAAAAAAATTTAAAAAGTGCTCCGGCAGCGAGTGGGGGCACTTTGCGCCAGGTTAAGGCACAGGCCCGGTTCATGTAAGCTACAGCTTTGAAAAGACGGGTTTGAATCGTACTTTTGCACCCTCAAAAGCGTATTAATTTAGTAAAACCTAGTAAAACCCAAGCAAATGGCGAATTCGGGCAAAATCACCCAGGTTATCGGCCCCGTGGTAGACGTGAGCTTCGCGGGCGAAGGCGACCTCCCCAACATCTTCGACGCCCTGGAAGTAACCAAAGACAACGGCCAGGTCGTGATGCTGGAATGCCAGCAGCACCTGGGCGAAGACCGGGTGCGCACCATTGCCATGGACTCGACCGAGGGCCTGACCCGTGGCGCCGCCGTGCGCAGCCTGGGCCATGCCATCACGATGCCGACCGGCGACGGGGTGAAGGGCCGCTTGTTTAACGTTATTGGCCAGGCAATTGATGGCATTCCGCAGCCGGTGAGCACCGGCGGTCTGCCCATTCACCGCAACGCTCCCGCGTTCGAGGACTTGGCAACCTCTTCGGAAGTATTCTTCACCGGTATCAAAGTAATCGACCTGCTCGCTCCGTATGTAAAGGGCGGTAAGATTGGATTGTTCGGGGGGCCGGCGTAGGCAAGACCGTACTAATTCAGGAGCTTATCAACAACGTGGCCAAGGCCTACTCGGGCCTGTCGGTATTTGCCGGCGTGGGTGAGCGCACCCGTGAGGGTAATGACCTGCTGCGTGAATTTATCGAAGCCAATATCATCCGCTACGGCGACGCCTTCAAGCACTCGATGGAAGAAGGCGGCTGGGACCTGTCGAAAGTAGACATGGTGGAGATGGAAAAATCGCAGGCTACGCTGGTGTTCGGCCAGATGAACGAGCCTCCTGGAGCCCGCGCCCGCGTGGCGTTGTCGGGACTGACCATTGCCGAAAGCTTCCGCGATGGCGACGGCACCGGCGCTGGCCGCGACATCCTGTTCTTTATCGACAACATCTTCCGCTTCACGCAGGCAGGCTCGGAAGTATCGGCGCTCTTGGGCCGGATGCCGTCGGCTGTGGGCTATCAGCCCACGCTGGCTACCGAGATGGGGGCCATGCAGGAGCGCATCACCTCGACCAAGCGCGGCTCGATTACCTCGGTGCAGGCCGTGTATGTGCCCGCCGATGACTTGACCGACCCGGCCCCGGCCAACACCTTTGCTCACCTGGATGCCACGACGGTACTGAGCCGCAAAATCGCCGAGTTGGGCATCTACCCGGCCGTTGACCCGCTCGACTCGACCTCGCGCATCCTCGACGCTACCATTCTGGGCGATGAGCACTACAACACTGCTCAGCGCGTGAAGGAGATTTTGCAGCGCTACAAGGAGTTGCAGGACATCATCGCCATCTTGGGGATGGACGAGCTGAGCGAGGAAGACAAGCAGACGGTAAACCGCGCCCGCCGCGTGCAGCGCTTCCTGTCGCAGCCCTTCTTCGTGGCCGAGCAGTTCACCGGCCTGCAGGGCGTATTGGTTGACATCAAGGACACCATCAAGGGTTTCAACGAAATCATCGACGGCAAGTACGACCACCTGCCCGAGTCGGCCTTCAACCTGGTCGGCAACATCGAAGATGCCGTAGCTAAGGGCGAGCGCCTGATGGCGGAAGCCAAATAAATTTTTTAAATGTGGAAAATGTGGGAAGGTGGTAGATGTGAAAATTGATTTTCTATCGACCACATTCCCACATTTTCACATCTATCACCTTCCCACATTTAAAAACTATGCACTTAGAAATCATCACTCCCGACCGGAAAGTATTTGAGGGCGAGGCAAGCGCGGTGCGGTTTCCGGGCACCGATGGCTCGTTTGAAGTGCTTAATAACCACGCTCCCCTGATTGCGGCGCTAAAGGCGGGCGACGTAACGGTGACGGGCGCGGGCGGCGGCACATTTCACATCAGCGGCGGCATCGTGGAGGTACTACGGAATAGCGTGATTGTGCTGGCTGAGTCGGCTTCGGCCTAGTAAATTGTTTAGTAGGATAAAAAAGGGCGCTCGCGCTGGCTACGGCCGGTGCGAGCGCCCTTTTTTATTTGGTAGAATAACAAAAAAATAGTAAAAGTAATATATATATTAAATACGGTCGCGCCTGGCCTCAGCAATAAGACAAAGCTATAGCCGGCCGATAGCGAAAATTGCTAGTTACACTGGCCAGACCGTGTGGGTTAAGAAGGGCCGCCCTACCTTCGTGCTCCTATGAACCTGACCCCGATTCACCCGAAAGTTACCCCGATTTACCAGACCTCGGTCTTCAAGTTTGCCTCGTTGGCCGAGCTGGAAACCTACTACACGACCCCCGACCACGGCGGCATGTACGGCTATTCGCGCTCCGAGCATCCTAATTCTGACGAGCTGGTGACCGAGGTGGCGCGGCTCGAAGGAGCTACCGGGGGTGGGGTAGCTACCGGCGCCGGACTGGCGGGCTTGCTGGCGGCCGTGCTGGCCACCTGCCAGGCCGGCGACCATGTATTGTGCCCCGCTGAGCTATATGGTGGCTCGGTAGTACTGCTTTCCCAAGAGCTGGCCCGCCTGGGCATCGAAACAACTTACGTGCCGCTGACCGAGCTCTACGACGTGGCCCGCCACCGCCGGCCTACTACCAGGCTGGTGCTGGCCGAGGTGCTCAGCAACCCGCTGCTAACGGTGCTTGATGGCCCGCGCCTGGCTCGTGCCTGCCAGCAGCAGGGGATATTATTGCTGATTGACAGCTCTTTTACCTCACCCATTCTGACGCAGCCCCTGAGCTGGGGAGCCGACTTGGTGTGGCATTCGGCTACCAAATACCTGGCCGGACACTCCGACACCACGGCGGGCGTGGTAGTGGCCCGCGACCCTGTCTTGGGCAAGCGCCTGCGCCAGGTAGCGGGTAGCCTGGGCCTGATGTTGGCCCCGCTCGATAGCTGGCTGGCCGTGCGTGGCCTCAAAACCCTGCGCCTGCGCATGCGGCAGCACTCCGAGAATGCGCTGCTGGTAGCCCGCTTTTTGGCCGAAAGCCCGGCCGTAGCGCAGGTATTTTACCCCGGCCTCGCAACGCATCCCGGCCATGTGCTGGCGGCGCACGAGCTGCTGGGCGGCTTATTTGGGGGTATGCTCTCAATACGACTAGCCGACGACTCAGCGGCGGCTGTCGATGCCTTTGTGCAGAAAAGTAAGCTGTTCCCGCTGGCCCCCTCGCTGGCGGGCGTGCAGTCGTCGTGCTCGTACCCGGCCGCAACCTCGCACCGGGGCCTCACGGCCGAGCAGCGGCTTGCGCTAGGCATTACGCCGGGCGTGATACGCCTGAGCGTAGGAATCGAAGAGCCCGCCGATTTATTGGTTGATTTGAAGCAGGCGCTGGGGTAGCGTCGAAAGCGCGCTGGGCCAGCCCACTGCCAGACTGGCCCAGCGGGCTTTACCAAGCCGCGGCTATCCGCCCAACTCGAGAAAACGCATCACTACCAGCCCATACGCCCAGGCTGCCGACCTTTGCCGCATGCATACGCTTGAAGAGTTGCGGTCGGGTAAGCTGGCTGGTAGTACCCGGCTTGATTTATCGGCTAATCTGACGGAGTTTCCCGAAGAGATATTCAGCCTGGCGGATACGCTGGAAATCCTGAATCTGTCGGGCAACCGGCTTTCGGCGCTACCCCCTGACCTAAGTCGCTTGCACCGGCTACAAATTCTTTTTTGCTCCGATAACCAGTTTACTACCGTGCCCGAGGTGCTGGGCCGGTGCCCAAAGCTCAGCATGGTGGGCTTTAAGGCCAATAAAATCCGCACCTTGCCAGCGGCCTCGCTGCCACCTGCGCTGCGTTGGCTGATTCTTACGGATAATCAGCTCGAAGCCCTGCCGGATGAAATCGGCCATTGTACGCAGTTGCAGAAGCTGCTGCTGGCTGGCAACCGGCTACGCCAACTGCCTCAAGCTTTGGCTAACTGCATCCATTTGGAGCTGCTGCGTGTTGCGGCCAATCAGCTTACTGAGCTGCCCGCCTGGCTACTAGCCATGCCGCAGCTCACGTGGCTAGCCTACGCGGGCAACCCCTTTTGTGATGAACTGGAAACAGCTGCCGTGGCAACGCATCCCATTCGCGCTATCGCCTGGCAAGAGCTGGCCCTGGCGCAGCGACTAGGAGAGGGAGCCTCGGGCGTTATCTACCGGGCGCAGTGGCAGCCCGCTGGTTTGGCGCCAACGGCGGTGGCCGTGAAGCTTTTTAAAGGAGCAGTCACGAGCGACGGCCTGCCGCACAGTGAGATGTCGGCCTGCATCAGCGCGGGCACTCAGCCTAATCTGGTTGAGGTTGAAGGTAAAATTAGTCAGCATCCGGCAGGCGTCGAAGGCTTGGTGCTTGGGCTGATTGACCCGGAATTCAGCAACCTAGCCGGTCCGCCCAGCCTGGCTACCTGCACGCGAGATGTATATTCAGAAAACTCTATTTTTAGTCCGGAAGTAACTGTGCGGCTGGCGCATGGGGTGGCTTCGGCGGCGGCTCACCTGCACGAGCGCGGCATTATGCACGGTGACCTCTACGCGCATAATATTCTGGCTACGCCGGCCGGCAACGCGCTGCTGAGTGATTTTGGTGCCGCGAGCTTCTTTGACCCGGCTGCTCCCGAAGCTACTGCCTTACAGCGCCTGGAAGTGCGCGCCTTTGGCTGCCTGCTCGAAGAGCTGCTGGCCCGCTGCCCGGCCGCCATAGTTGGTAACATGCCCCAAATGCTGGCTTTGCAGCAGCATTGCATGCAGCCGGTAGCGGCCAGCCGGCCGTTGTTTGCCGACATTGTTCGCCTGCTGGATGGGGTACGGTAAGACATGGAGCTTGCTCCGAGCGGCATCTGCGCCCCGTCATCAGGTGCAACCAGTAAGTGAGCTGCCAACTTAAGGCCGCTTACAGAAGTGCTTTAAGTTAAGAATCAGGCAGTGAGTGCCTCGCGCAGGGCTTTGGCTACCCGTCTCAGCTCCTCTTCGCCCATAGCGGTGCCGCTGGGCAGGCACAGGCCCCTGGCAAAAAGGTCGGCGCAAACCTCGCCACCGTACATGGGCGCACCGGCAAAGAGCGGCTGTAAGTGCAAGGGCTTCCAGAGCGGCCGGCTCTCGATATTACGCGTTTCGAGGTGCTGGCGAATGGTTTCGGGCGTTGCTGCGGTAGCCTCATTATCGAGCAGTAGGGTGGTAAGCCAGCGGTTGGAGAGGCTGCCGGCCGGCTCGGTAGCGGGGGCCACGGCCAGGCCCAGCAGGCCGGCGAGATGCTCGCGGTACCAGCTGAAAATCTCGCGGCGGCGCTTCACACGGTCGGGCAACAGCTCCATTTGCCCGCGGCCAATGCCGGCCAGCAGATTGCTGAGGCGGTAGTTGAAGCCAACCTGCGAATGCTGGTAGTGCGGGGCCGGGTCTTTCGCCTGGGTAGCCAGGAAACGGGCTTTCTCGGCCAGCGTGCGGTCGTAGGTAACGAGGGCACCGCCCCCGCTGGTGGTCAGAATCTTATTGCCATTAAACGAAAAAACGCCAACCCGGCCAAAGCCGCCCAGCGGCTGGTGCTGCCAGAGCGAGCCGAGGGCTTCGGCCGCGTCTTCCAGCACCGGCAGCTCAAACTCAGCGGCCAGCGCCAGGATTTCGGGGAGCCGGGCGGGCATGCCGTAGAGATGCACTAGCAGCAAGGCTTTAGGTTTTTTACCTTGGCTGATACGGTCTGCAATCGCTTCGCGCAGGCGCTGCGGGCAGATATTCCAGGTAGTATTCTCGCTGTCAATGAATACCGGCGTAGCACCGCAGTACAAAATAGCATTGGCCGAGGCCACGAAGGTAAACGAGGGGCACAACACTTCGTCGCCCGCTCCTACGCCCAGCAGTAGCAGACCCAGGTGCAATGCCGCTGTGCCCGAGGTAAGGGCCACGCAATAAGGCACGCCCACCGCGGCGCAGATATCGGCCTCAAAACCATTGAGATTAGGCCCGACCGGAGCTACCCAATTGTCTTCTACTGCTTTATGCAGGTAGTTTAATTCGTGGCGGCCCAGGTGGGGAGGCGAGAGGTAGATGCGGTCCATATGATTAACTGGGAACGAGAGAGGAAGAGTTGCCGCTGGCGCAACGCCTCAGTCCAAAGGCTTGATTTTTCTCGCCGGCACTCCTACGGCAGTGCAGCCGGCGGGCAGATGATGCACCACTACGGCCCCCGCGCCCACGGTGGTATGCGCCCCAATATGTACCTGGTGGATAACCGTGGCATTGGTGCCCAGGTATACGCCCGTGGCGAGGTGCGCCCCGCCGCCCACGTTGGCGTGAGGCATCAGGGAGCAGAAATCGTCGAGTACGCTGTCGTGGCCCAGCGTGCAGCCCAGGTTCAGTAATACGAAGCGGCCCAAACGGATATCACAGGTCAGGATGCAGCCGCGCTGGATAAGGCAGCCTTCCTGCAAAGCCACGCGCTGCTCGGCCCGCAGGGCTACATCGGGGTGAACCAGGGGCGGGAATGAAAGCAGCGGCGAGTGCAGGCGCTGCACCACGGCGGCCCGCGCGGCGCTGCTGCCTACCGCCACGGCCACGGCCAGCGGGGTAGGTTGGGCATTGAGGTCGGCCACGGTGCCCAGGTAGGGGAGGCCCGCCACGGCAGGGGTGGCCGGCGGTTGGTCGTCGTAGAAGCCCAGCAGCTGCCAGCTGGCCCCGGCAGCGTTGAGCTGGGCAATCAGCAGGGCTATCTCACGGCCCAGCCCTCCCGCCCCGACAAGTGCAATGGGCGTGACAGGTGGTAGCGCATCAGCCTCGTAGGCAGTAGAAAGCAGTTGGGTCATAGGCAGCGGAGCGACAGGCTCCGTGCCTGGCGCGTATCAGGCAGCCAGCAGGGCTTCGCCGTGCTGGCTGGTATCGAGCCCGTGGGTTTCGTTCTCGGCATTTACCCGGATGGGCACGATAAAGTTAGTGACCCGGTATAAAATCCAGGAGCCCCCAAACGTGAAGGTACCTACAACCAGCAGTGTCAGCAGGTGATACCCCAGCAGCGCCGCGCCGCCCCCGGTAAACAGCCCACCCTTCTGGGCGAAAAGCGCCGTGGCCAGCATACCCACAATGCCGCCTACTCCGTGGCACGGAAACACGTCGAGGGTATCGTCGAGCGTAGTGCGGTTTTTTAGGATAACGGCCCCAAAACTCACCCCCGACGCCAGAATACCGATGGCAATGGCTGGCCCGTAGGCCACGTACCCCGCCGCTGGCGTGATAGCCACCAGCCCGACCACCGCGCCCACGGCAGCTCCCATGGCGGAGGGGCGCTGCCCACGGGCTGCTTCCAGCACCATCCAGGTAAGCATGGCGGCGGCCGAAGCAAAGTGCGTGGTTACGAAGGCCTGCACGGCCTGGGCATTGGCCCCTAATGCGGAGCCCGCATTGAAGCCAAACCAGCCAAACCACAACAGGCCCGTGCCCAGGATAACGAACGGAATATTAACCGGCGTATGCGCGTGGCCGTCGAGGTGCGAGCGGCGGCGGCCAATGGCCAGCGCACCGGCCAGCGCCGCGAAACCAGCCGAAATATGCACAACCGTACCCCCGCAAAGTCGAGCACGCCCCATTTGGCCAAAAAGCCGTCGGGGTGCCAGGCCCAGTGCGCCAGCGGGCAGTAAATAAAAATGCTAAACAGGCAGATAAAAATCAGGTAGCCCCAGAACCGGATGCGCTCAGCAAAGCCGCCGCTGATGAGGGCCGGCGTAATGATGGCAAACTTGAGCTGAAAGGCGGCAAACAGCACGAGCGGCAGCCCCATGCCCAGGCGCGGGTGCGGGGCCGTACCCACGTTATCGAACATAAAGAACGTGCGCGGGTCGCCGATTACGCCCCCGATATCGTTGCCGAAAGCCAGTGAAAAGCCCACTACGTACCATAGCAAAGAAATGACTCCCAGTGAGATAAAGCTCTGCAGCATGGTAGAGATGATGCTGCCCCGGTTTACCATGCCACCGTAGAAAAAGGCCAGGCCCGGCGTCATGAGCAGCACCAATGCGGTCGAGAATAGCATCCAGGCTATATCTCCGGTTTGCATACTGTTGGGAGTGGCCTCGGGGTGATGATGCGGAACAAAAGCAGCTAGCAGCGCCAGAATCACGAGCACAGCCAGCGATGGGCGGGCAAGCAGTTGTTTGCGAGACATAAAATACCTGAAATAGCAGAATGACCTGTGCGAAGATAGGCAATTTTGTCAATTATTGGGTAGTTCCAGCTAAAGTCTATAAAAATTTAAGGGGTATTTGCAGATTAAGGTATACTAAATGAGGTAATGACCCTTTTGTCATAGGGTGCATGTTTTATCGTTGGCAGCTTACAAAATCCAGGCTGCTGGTAACCCTCGCGCAACCAGAATGGTATTAGCCGTGAGGAGGCTGCTTTTCCCAGCCGTCCGGCTGCGTATATGACTCATAAAAAGAAATGGCTGCTTTTTGCGCCGGCCGGCCTGATGGCTATTGGGGCCGGCGCCAGTATGGTTGACTGGGCGGGTTCGCTTAAAACCCAGGGCAAGCCTGCTGCTACGTGGGTACTGGCCGGCACCGGCGCCCTACTAGTGCTTAATGCCGGAGTAAGTCTTTTCGGGCGCGGAGTAGTTGAAAAAGTGCTGTACGAGCTACGCGAAAATCAGCCCGGTAAGTAAGCGAAACCCACAAAAAAAGCCCTGGCCGAAGCCAGGGCTTTTTAGATAAGCGCTGCAAAGACAGACTACTCAGTCTTGGCTTCCATTTTCTTGGTGCCGTGCTTCAGTTTAGCGCCGGCTTTCTGAGTGCCGTGCTTGATTTTGTGGCCGGCTTTCGTGGCTACGTTCTTGGTAGCTTCACCCGTATTTTCGATGGCCTGGCCAACATTGGTCTTGCCGGTTTTGGTGGTAGCTTTAACAGTACCGTTATCACGAACCTTCACTTCGGTAGTGGGGGTAGTTTGGGCAATAGCAGCGGTAGCAAACGCGCAGGTAGCGAGCAGCAGAATTACTTTTTTCATGACTGAAAGTGTGGGGAAAAGGTGTTTTCGGCTCTTTGTACGGGGCAGCTTAAGCTGGGTTGTCCGTCGTATAGCAGACTCTTTTCAAAGCCCGTGCCAGATTTGCTATAGGCTGCTAATAACCCGATGCTTAGGGCAAAAGCAGCGAGGAATCGCCGTAGCTTAAGAATCGGTAGCCGTGGTTAAGCGCATGGCTGTATACCCTGCGCCACTCCGGCCCGAGCAGCGCCGACACTAACAGCAATAACGTGCTTTCAGGTTGGTGAAAATTAGTAATCAGCCCCTGTGCCAGCCGAAACCGGTAGCCGGGCGCAATAAGCAGCTGTGTGCTGGCTTCAATAGCCGCCGAGCCGGTCGCATTGAGGTGATGGAGGAGCGCCTGCAACGCGGCTTCAGGCGCTACGTCGGCTTCGCCGGGCGCCAGGGGCGCGTAGGGCTGCCACTGCGCCACGCGCAGCTCGGCTGCGGCACTGGGCTGGCGGACCAGCGCTGCCCCGAGCCAGTACAGGCTTTCGAGGGTGCGCAGGCTGGTAGTACCTACCGCGATAACCGGGTGCGGCCGGTGGGCCAGCAGCTGCCGCAGCAAGCTGGCCTGCACAATAATCGGCTCGGCGTGCATGGGGTGGTCGGCCATTGTTTCGGCCTTCACTGGCTGAAAGGTGCCCGCCCCACGTGCAGCGTTACGTGGCCGGTGGCAATGCCGCGCCCGGCCAGTTCGGCCAGTAGCTCGGGCGTGAAGTGCAGGCCGGCCGTGGGGGCAGCCACGGCGCCTTCGTGAGCAGCGTACACCGTTTGGTAGCGCACGGCATCGGTGGCAGTGTCGGGGCGGTGCAGGTAGGGCGGCAGGGGCAGGTGGCCAGCCGCCCGCAGCACCTCGGCAAACGGCAGTGTGGCGGGCTCCCAGCGGAAGTCAACCAGGCTTTCGCCGCCGGCCTCGGTAGCCTGGCGCTCGGCCCATAGCGTAGCCGGCTGGTTATCAACTGTAAATTTTAAGCTTACCGGACCGCTTTTCCAGCGCCGGCCATTGCCCACCAGGCACCGCCAGGTGCAGGCACCGGTTTGCTGCAAGGCCGGCTCAATGGCGCGGTGCGGGGCCACCGGCTCGAGGCAAAAAAGCTCGACCCGGCCCCCGCTCGGCCGCTGGGCCAGCAGCCGGGCCCGCACCACGCGGGTGTCGTTAAAAATCAGCAGGGTATCAGCGGGCAGCTCGCCGGGCAGCCCACGGAAAACCGTATCGCTGATAACCCCCTGGCGACTTACCAGCAGCCGGCTGGCGGCCCGGTCGGGCAGGGGCTCGGGTGCGATACGGTCGGCGGGCAGGTCGTAGTGAAAATCCTGGATGCGGAGCTGGTGCGGGTCGATTGGGGTAGGCATAATAGGCAGCTTGAAGCTACAAAGGTCGGGCCGCCCGTTACTTGCGGCTTCAACCCCGTGCTTATATGCGCCTTCTGCCCATTCTTTTTCTAGCGCTGCCGCTGCTGGCGGCTGGCGCACCACCGGTTCATCCTTATGCCGATGCCACGCGCCGCCGCATTGCCACGGCCCAGGACGAACGCAACACGGCCGCACTTCTACCTTTTCTACAGGATAAAAACGCCACCTATCGGGCGGCGTCGACCGAAGCCCTGGCCTCGGTGCAGGATAAAAAAGCCGTGCCCGCGTTATTGCCCTTATTGCAGGATGCCAACCCTGCCGTGCGCCGCGCCGCTGCCTACGCCCTGGGCCAGACCGGCGACAGCACCGCCGTGCCAGCCCTGGCCCAGCGCCTCGCTCAGCCCGAGACAAATTCGCTGGCTCGCCGCGCTGCCTACGAGGCGCTGGGCCGCTGCGTCACCAAAAATTCGGTCAGTCAGCTTTATATGCTGAAAATACCCGGCCCCGACTCGTCTGCCGCGCCTGGCCGGGCCTGGGCGCTGTACCGCGCCAGCCTGCGCGGGTTGGCTACGCCCGAGGTGGTGCGCCAGGCCGTACTATTGTTGGGCCAGCCCGGCCTGAAGCTGGCTCCGGCGCGGGCCGGCGCATCGGCCGCCCTCACCCGCATGCGGGGCCAGGATTCAACGCTGGCTAGGGTAGCACTGCCGATTTTGCTGAAAACGGTGGCCAGCGACCCCGATTATTTCGTGCGGGAGAATTGCGCGTCGGCCCTGGGCCGGGTAAGTCGGCCGGCGGCGTGGGAGGCGCTGGTGAAAGCGGCCAGCACCGACGCCGATCATCGGGTGCGCATC
The DNA here is from genome assembly GCF_013256425.1 of Hymenobacter sp. BRD67. Taxonomy (GTDB): domain Bacteria; phylum Bacteroidota; class Bacteroidia; order Cytophagales; family Hymenobacteraceae; genus Hymenobacter. The sequence goes on along the minus strand of NZ_CP053904.1, from coordinate 2,870,413 downwards.
GCCGCCTTGCGGGCGCTGCCGCTGCATTCTTTCATTGGCGTAGTAGCTAGCGTAGACCAGGGACTAACCAGGCCGCTGGCGCAGGAGTCGCTGGTGGCGGCCGAATGGCTGCTCAAGACGCCTACCGATAGCCTCTGGGCAAAGGCCGATTTTCTGCCTTATGTTCAGCGCGCTACGCACTGGCGCACCCGCGCCACACTCTTACAGGCCGCATTGCACCACGCCCGACCTGCGCACCGCCCGGCGCTGGCCGACACCATCCGCCGCCGCTACCAGCACACGCCCAATCAATACGAGAAAGCAGCTCTGCTCACCGCGCTCAGCGAAGACCCGGCGCAGCTCGATTTTCTAGCGAAAGAAGCCAGCCTGACCACCGGCCCGCCGGTGGTGCCCGGCGCCGCCTTGGCGGCGCTGGTGAGCCTGCGGGGGAATAAGAAATTCCCGGCGGCCCGGCAGGCCGACTTCACGGCCGCGCTACGTCGGGCGCTGGCCGGCGGCGACGTAGCCCAGCTGGCCACGGCAGCCGAGGCCTTTGCCAACCCCACGCTGGTGCCCGCGCCGCAGCCCGAAGACCTGGCTGCCTTGCGCCAGGCTCAGGGCAAGCTGGCCCTGCCCCGCGAAATTGAGGCCTGGCTGGGCTTGCAGCAGGCGTTGGATAAGCTCACCAAAGCTCCAAAGCCAACACCCGCGCCGGTCGGCCCCGCCAGCCAGCATCCCATCGACTGGGCGCTGGTGCAGACTATTCCGGTAGGCCAGAAAGTGCGCTTGACGACTACCAAAGGGATTATTGTGCTTGAGCTGAAAGTGGCCGAAGCTCCCGGTTCGGTCGCCAGCTTTGTGAGCTTAGTGAAAAAGCATTTCTACGATGGGCTGTATTTTCACCGCGTGGTGCCCGATTTTGTGGCGCAGGGCGGCGACCCGCGGGGCGATGGCTCGGGCAGCACGCCCTACAATCTGCGCTCCGAGTTTGCGCAGCTCACCTACGGCGCCGGGGCGGTGGGCCTGGCATCGGCCGGCAAGGATACCGAGAGCTGCCAGTTTTTCTTCACGCACCAGCCCACCCCGCACCTCGACGGGCGCTACACCATCTTTGCCCAGGTGGTGCAGGGAATGAGCGTAGTGCAGCAGCTCGAAATTGGCGATAAAATCCTGACCGCTAAGCTCAGTAACTAACCGCGCGGCTACCCGCGTTATTGCCTCCATCCTAAATATAAGCCTGCCAGGTGCTGATGAAAACCCGTTTTTTACTTTTGGGGTGTGTGCTGTTTGTGCTTGCCGACCTCGCCTGCACCTTCGTGCAGTACAATCGTATGGTGCTTGATGGTGATTTGACGGCCATCGTACTGCCTGCGCCGCACTATGCCGCCGTGCTGCACGACCCGTTTGGCTGGGCAGTGCTGGCCAAGAATGAGGTATATGCGGCGCCCAATCGGTTTTTTGCGCACGCTACCATGGCCGCTTACTTCCGGTTGGTGCCGGGTTGGCTGCACGCTTTTCTTACGCCCATCGCCAGCTTATATGCGTCAGCAGCTATATTCTCGGTGCTGGTGCAGGCCTTGCTGCTGTACGTGCTGGCTGTGTATGCTACCGGCACCGGCCAGCTCAGCAGCTGGCGGCTCTGGCTCGTGATGGCCTTGCTCGCCCCTTTTTTTCAGGCGCAGGGCTACGCGGGCGAGATGGCAATTATTCCGCAGGCTATCTCCTATACCTTCTTTTATCCGTGGCCGCTGCTGTTGCTGCTGGTGTGGCTGCTGCCTTTCTACCGGCTGGCCCAGGGACAGCCGTGGCGGCTGTCGGCCTGGGGAATGGTGGCAAGCCTGGGCCTGCTGTTGGTGCTGGCTTTCAACGGTCCCATTATTCCGGGTGTGGTAGCAGTGTTGCTGTTGGGCATCGGAGTGCGCCGGCTGTCGGAGCGCGCCAGCGGCCCCGCTCCGCTGGTCCTGCACTGGCAGCCCGCGCTACTGCTGGTCCTGCTGGGGCTGTTGTGCGCCTACTCGCTCTACATAGGCCGCAATAATGCGGAAAACCTTGAGCATACGCGCACGCTCTGGGAGCGCTATCAGCTGCTGCCAATGGGCGTATTTAAGCAATTAACGGGCAAGCTGGGAATGCCACTGCTGCTGGTGGTGTGCATGGGCAATGCCTACCTGTTGCGCCGCTGGGCCGCGCCCACGCCCGAAAACCGCCGCATCCGGCTGGTGCTACGCTGGGTGGGCTGGTTTGCGCTGGCCTACGTGCTATTGCTGCCGCTGGGTGGCTACCGCACTTACCGGCCCTATCTGCTGCGCTTCGACTCCATTTCGCCCATTACGCTGGGGCTGATTTTCTTCTATGCCCTCTCGGCCGGCTACTTGCTGCAAAATCTGGTCGGCCGGGCCCGTATTGCCTACGTAGTGGGCGTGGCGGCAGTATTCTTTATTTATGCCAATGCCGACCGCAAGCTACAGGTAGCCGATGGCAACGACTGCGAGCGCGCTGCCCTTACGCAGCTGGCCTGGGCACCGGCTAATCAGCCGGTTGTGCATCTTGACCAAAATTGTACGGTACTTTCCTGGAATCTGATTACCGACCCGGCTACCTCAGCAACCAATGCGGCCATGCTGGAGCAGTGGGGTATCACGCAGGGTACTAAGCAGTATTATCACTAAGTTGCCTGCCGGCAAGTGGTCGTGCCATTTTTGAGCTACGGCTTAAATTTGGAGTAATACTGCGGCCGACGAGCCATTGGTAATACCTGTTAAATTCTATATTCGCTGTCTGTTTCTATGCCTGTAGCACCCGCTTTTTCGCTTGCCAAGGTAGATGTTTACCTCGAACGCCTGACGAGTCTCACCGTCTTGTATCTGCCTCGGCTGGTAGCGGCCGTGGTATTGCTGGCCGTAGGCTGGTGGGTTATCGGCTGGCTTAGCCGGCTGGTAGCGGTGGCAACCGAGCGCCTCGATGTGTCGCTCAGCTCGTTTCTGACGAGCATGTTCAGCATCGCCCTAAAAGTGCTGCTGCTCATCTCGGCGGCGGGCATGGCGGGCTTCGAAACTACCTCGTTTGTAGCCATTCTGGGAGCTGCCGGCCTGGCCGTGGGCCTGGCACTGCAAGGCACGCTGGCTAACTTTGCGGGTGGGGTGCTTATTCTGGTTTTTAAGCCTTTTACCATCGGGGATGTCATTGAGAGCCAGGGTAAAAGTGGTACTGTACAAGCCATCCAGATTTTCAATACCATCCTGCTCACCTCGCAGGGCGATACCGTGATTTTGCCCAATGGCGCTACGTCCAACGGTGTTATTGTAAATAAAGCCCATCCCAAACAGGCGCTGGTTGAAGTGCCGCTGGAAATGGACAGTGCCACCAACCTCGATACCCTGCGTCAGCAAGCCCTGCCGCTGATGCAGCGCACCAGCCAGGCCCTGGCCGACCCAACCCCGCAGGTCAGCATCATTGCCCTCAAGCCCGGCGCAACTATGACCGTTGCCTTCCGCGTGCATACCGCGCCTGGGCAGGAAGAAGTCGTGCGCAACGAGCTGATAGAAAGTCTACAGCAGCTATTTGCCGCGCAGAAGCCCGCCGAATAAGAAGCTAAAAAGCACTGCCTGGCTCACTTCATGAAGTGAGCCAGGCAGTGCTTTTTACGTCGATACGACTTACACCGGCACTACCACTACTTTTTTCGTCTCGAAAAACTCGCCCTCAAAAAAATCCGCCAAATGCACCTCGCGCGCTACGAGGCCGCTCTCGGCAATCTCTTCGGTCAGGTCGCCGCCCTTGAGGTAGTAAAGGCCGGCACCGCGGGCAGGCTTGGCCTTGAAGCGGTGCGCTATCCAGGGATGAAACGTGGCCAGCCGGGCCACGGCGCGGCTCACCACAAAGTCGAATTTGGCGTGTACCTGCTCGGCGCGGATTTGCTCGGCCGTCACGTTGGTCAGGCCCAGGTCGGCGGCCATAAACTGCACCGCCCTGATTTTTTTGCCGATACTATCGACGAGGTGAAACTGCACTTCCGGAAATAGTATCGCCAGCGGCAGGCCCGGCAGGCCGCCGCCCGTGCCTACATCGAGTACCGAGCTGCCAGCCGGAAACTGCACCACCTTGGCAATGCCCAGCGAATGCAGAATGTGGCGCTCCAGCAGGTTGTCGGTGTCGGTGCGGGCCACCAGGTTTATTTGCGCGTTCCAGGCTTTAAACTCGGTTTCGAGGCGCGCAAACTGGGCCAGCTGCTGCTTAGTGAGGTTGGGGAAGTAGGTAGTGAGAAGGGACATGCAGAAGCGGCTAGGCACGGGAAAGGGCTAAAAAATAGTAGAACGTCATGCTGAGCTTGTCGAAACAGCTCTACCGCATCGTTGGATGAATCGGTAGAGCTGTTTTGGCAAGCTCAGCATGACGTTCTGTTGGTCATGCCGACGGCAAAATTAAATAAACTCTTTCTTGTCCTTCACCATGTCAAAGAGCAACTCGCGGGCGCGGTGCAGCTGGGCTTTCACGGTGCCGAGCGGGGCTTTCAGCTCAGTGGCGATTTCTTCGTAGCTCAGCTCGTCGAAGTAGCGCAGGCTCACCAGGCGCTGATATTTATCCGGCAGGCGCGACACCACGTGGCGCATGATTTCAATTTTCTGATTTTTAATCGTCGTGTCGGCCGGGTTGAGGTCGTTGTCGCGAAACTCAAGCTGAATCTCGTCGCCATCGCCCATTTTCACGGCCGAGTCGATACTCATGGTCTTGATTTTATTCTTGCGAATAAAATCGATGCAATTATTGGTGGCGATGCGAAACAGCCAGGTGCTGAACGCAAACTCGGGGTTGAACTTGTGCAGGTTCTTAAAAGCCTTGGCGAAGGCCTCAATGGTGAGGTCCTCGGCATCGTCGGGGTTGCGCACCATCTTGAGCACGACGTGAAACACCGGCTTTTTATAGATGTGCATCAGCTCAGCATAGGCCTTCTCATCGCCGTGGTCTACGGCGGCCCGGATAAGCTTGAAGTCATGCTTAGCCTTGGACGAGAACTGTTTCTGAATGTCAGCGGAGTTTACTTCCATTGGAGCGGGCGGCGCTTAAGCAGGGAAAGGCCCAGGCGCAGTAAAGAACAAAGTAAAGAAAATCGAGCACGGGCAAAGCCAGCGCGGGTAGTACGGTGCGCTGGCGGCGAGCCAGTGCAGTATAAGTAAAGCCGAGCAACAATGTTCGGGCCAACCAGATTATTCCCAAAGATACCAAGTTTTCTCGGGACAGTCCAAATGCCAGAATGGCGGGTGTCAGCAGGTAAAAAAGGGCGTTGCTACCCATAAAAAAGGCCAGGCGGCGGCGGTCGGCAGCCCGGTAGCGGCTGCCGGCCGAGAGGTGCCGCCGCTTCTGGCGCCACCACGCACGCCAGGTTGTGGCGGGTTGGCTCAGGGTTTGGGCCGCAGGGTCGGCCACCACGGCCACGCGGGCCCCGGCCGCTACTGCATCCTGCACCAGCAGGTCGTCGTCGCCGCTGAGGCGGCGGATATGACTGGCAAAGCCCTTGGTGCTGTTGAAGGTAGCTTTGGTGTACGCCAGGTTGCGGCCCACGCCCATGTAAGGCTTGCCGGCCCAGGCCAGGCTCAGGTATTGGGCGCCGGTAAGGAGGGTTTCGTAGCGGATGAGCTGATTGAGCAAGCCCGGTGCTTCGGCATAGGCCGAAAAGCCCAGCACAATATCGGCCCCGCTTTTTTGGCTAAAGCCGCGCTGCATCAATCGCAGCCAGTCGGGGCTGACAGGCCGGCAGTCGGCGTCGGTAAACAGCAGGTGCTCGTAGCGGGCCGCTTTTATGCCCAGGGTAAGCGCATATTTTTTGGGCGAAAAGCCGGCTGGCGTGTGCGTCACCGTCACAAGCCGGAAGCGGCCCGGGTAATACTGACTCAGCTGCTGGGCATACAGGTACGTATCGTCCTGGCTGCGGTCGTCGATGAGCACCAGCTCGAAGCCGGCCGCATAGTCCTGGCGCAGCAGCAGCGGCACCAGCTCGCGCAGGTTTTCCAGCTCGTTGTGTGCGCAGAGAATAATAGATACCGGCCGGGTATCGGGGCCCGGCTCGGTGGCTGCCGCCTCGGCCGGCCGGCGCGTAAACGGCCGGAAATAGCGGCCCCAAAACCACCCCTGCACCAGTAGCAAGGGCAGCAGCAGCAAGGCGGGAGGCAAGTGGGGGAGCGAGGGTAACAACACAGGACTAGCCGGCAAAGGTAAGTCGGCGGTAATTTTGTCAGAATGACGTTTGACTTACAAGCCCACGACCCGGGCACCAAGGCCCGCGCCGGCCGCCTTACCACTGCGCACGGCCCCATCGAGACGCCCATTTTTATGCCCGTCGGCACGGCCGGCACCGTAAAGGCCGTGGGCCAGCGCGAGCTGAAGCAGGATGTGCAGGCGCAGATTATTCTGGGCAATACCTATCATTTGTACCTGCGCCCCGGCCTCGACGTGCTGCAAGCCGCCGGCGGCTTGCATAAATTCAACGGCTGGGACCGGCCCATTCTCACCGACAGCGGCGGCTACCAGGTGTTTTCGCTCAGCGGCACCCGCAAGATTAAGGAGGAGGGCGTCACGTTTCGCTCGCACATCGACGGCTCGAAGCACTTGTTTTCGCCCGAAGGCGTGATGGATATTCAGCGCCGCATCGGGGCCGACATCATCATGGCCTTCGATGAGTGCACGCCCTGGCCCTGCGAGTACGACTACGCCCGCCGCTCGCTTGATATGACGCACCGTTGGCTTACCCGCTGCATCCAGCGCCTCGACACCACCGAGCCGCTATACGGCTACGAGCAGACGCTCTTTCCCATCGTGCAGGGCAGCACCTTCAAGGATTTGCGCCGGCAGTCAGCCGAGTTTGTGGCCGAGCAGGGCCGCGCTGGCAACGCCATCGGCGGCCTCAGCGTGGGCGAGCCCGCCGAGCTGATGTACGAGATGACCGAGCTGGTCTGCGATATACTGCCCCCGACAAGCCGCGCTACCTCATGGGCGTGGGCACCCCGGCCAATATTCTGGAGAACATAGCGTTAGGGATAGATATGTTCGACTGTGTAATGCCCACCCGCAATGCCCGCAACGGCATGCTCTTTACCACCCAGGGCATTATCAACGTCACCAATAAGAAGTGGGAGCTGGATTTTTCGCCCATCGACGAGGAGCTTGGCGGCCACGCCAGCACGTTTTACACTAAAGCGTACCTGCGCCACCTCTTTCAGGCCAAAGAAATGCTGGGTGCGCAGATTGCCTCGCAGCACAACCTCACCTTTTATCTGTGGCTGGTGAAGGAAGCACGCAAGCAAATCGTGGCCGGCACGTTTGGCGAGTGGAAAAAGGGTATGGTGGAGAAGCTAATGCGTAGGTTGTAGCTACAAGCTATATAATCGGCTGTCATTGCGAGACAGGCGACTTTGGTAGAAATCAACCACATGAAAATCCTCGACAAATACATCATCGGCAAGTTTCTCACCGCGTTTTTTTTCACGGTGCTGATGCTCGTGTCGGTGATTTGCGTGATTGACTACACGGAGAAGAACGACGACTTTCTGCACCACAGCCTCACGTTCTGGCACGTTTTTACGCATTATTATATCTACCTTTTTCCGTATTTTGCCAATCTGCTGGCGCCCATCACCATCTTCATCGCGGTGGTGTTTGTGACGTCGCGGCTGGCCGCGCGCACCGAACTGGTGGCCATGCTGGCCAGCGGCATGAGCTTTGAGCGACTGCTGGTGCCCTATGCCCTGGGGGCGGGTGTGATTGCGGTACTCACGTTTGGACTCATCAGCTGGGTTATCCCGAAGGGTACCAAGGAGATAGTGAAGTTTGAAAACCTGCACGTGCAGGAGCCCTGGAAATTTGAGGGGCGTAATATTCACGTCAAAATCGGGCCGCGCAGCTACGCCTACCTCGAGAGCTACGACGCTGAGCACAACATCGGCTACCGCTTTGCGCTCGAAACCATCGACAGCACCATTCTGCGCCGCCGCCTTACGGCCGATGCCCTGACGTGGGACTCGACCAAGCAGGCCTGGAAAATGACGCCCCAGACGGTGCGAACCTTTCACGGCCAAACCGGGGAAACCCTGCAAACTATTCCGGCCCGCGATACCACGCTCAACCTGTACCCCAAGGACTTTGCCAGCACCTATCGCCTGGCCGAAACGCTGACTTCGCCCGAGCTCAACGACCTGATTGCCACTAAAATCATGCGGGGCGCCAACGACACGGCCCAGTACCTGAGCGTGAAGTACGAGCGCTATGCCTACCCCTTCGATACGATTATCCTCACCATGATTGGCGTGGTGCTGAGTGCCCGCAAGAGCCGCGCCGGCGTGGGCGGGCAAATTGCGCTGGGCTTCGTGCTGGCGTTTGTCTTTATCATCTTCGTGATGCTCTCGCGCAACCTGGCCTCGGTGGGCAGCCTGCCGCCCATGCTGGCGGCCTGGGTGCCGGGGATGGTATTCTCAGTTATCGGCTTTTTTCTCTACCGGGTAGTACCCAAATAATTCGGGGCCTGGTGCCTGAGTTGTTTAACGAACTCCCTCAGGCACGAGGCACGAGGCACCCACTATGCTAAAAGATTACCTCAAGCTACATTTTATCGTCCTGCTGTGGGGCTTCACGGCCATTTTGGGCAAGCTGATTACCGTGCCGCCGGTCGAGCTGGTGTTCTGGCGCACGCTGCTGGCCAGCACCGGGCTAGTGGGCCTGCTGGTGGCACGGCGCACGGGCTGGCGCCTGGCCCCGGCCGAAGCACTGCGGCTGCTGGGCGTGGGCGCGCTGGTGGCGGCGCACTGGATAACGTTTTTTCTGGCGGCCCGCCTTTCCTCGGTAAGTGTGTGCCTGGCGGGCATGGCCACGCTGGCGTTGTGGACTTCCCTGCTGGAGCCGCTGCTGCTGTGGCGGCGGGTGCGGCCCTACGAAGTGGGCCTGGGGTTGCTGGCAATGGTGGGCCTCTACCTGATTTCGCAGGCCGAGTTTACGCAGCTTACCGGCCTGCTGGTGGCAGTGGCCTCGGCGGGGCTCTCGGCGCTGTTCAGTGTGCTCAACTCGCAGTTGGTGAAGCGCCACGCGCCAGTGCGACTTACTTTTTACGAGATGCTGGGCGCTTGCCTGAGCATCGTGCTGTTTTTTCCAGTCTATAGCCGCTATTTCACGCAGGGAGCGGGGCTGCAGCTAGCCTGGCACGGCTACGACTGGCTGTGGCTGCTGCTGCTGGCCGGCGTGTGCACCGTGTACGCCTTCTCGTCCTCGGTCGAGCTGATGAAGCGGATTTCGGCCTTCGTGGTGAACCTGACCATCAACCTGGAGCCGGTGTATGGCATCGTGCTGGCGCAGGCACTTTTTGTGCTGCGTGTACCGGGCTTCGGGCAGGAAAAAATGTCGGGCGGCTTTTATATCGGTACTCTCCTTATTCTGGCCAGCGTGCTGGTGCATCCGGTACTCGACCAGTGGAACCAGCGCCGCTTACAAAAGCAGGAGCCCATCGAAGCAATACTTTAGCCACCAGCACCTGCGCGCAGTGGTGGCTTAACCGCTGGTTAAAACCGTTTATAAGAGGCCCCGCCACACCAGGTACTCAGCGGGCCAGGGCAAGGCGGGGGCCTCCGGCCTGTCGGGAAATAAGGCGTATACCGCGGAGCCCGAGCCGGAGAGACTGGCGTAGCCCGCGCCGGCATTATATAGTAAATTCTTAATATTATTCAGTACCGGAAATGTCGGGGCCAGCGCGGCTTCAAAATCGTTGCTGACCGTGGTGCGCCAGCTGCTCATGGGTTGGGCCAGGGCCTCGCGCAGCGGGTATGCCGGTGCTTGCGGCACAATGCCCGCAAAGGCCTGCGCCGTGCTGATGTGCAGGTTGGGGTACACCACTACGCAGGCGGTGCCGCGCATATTCAGGTCGATGGGCTCGAAAATATCGCCTTTGCCGCGCGCCAGCCGAGGCGTATTCTCCATAAAAAACGCACAATCGGCGCCGAGCCTGCGCGCGTAGCTTTCGAGCTGCGCCGTCGTCAGCGGCAGCCCACCTACTTCGGCTATGGCTCGTAAGGCAAATGCGGCATCGGCCGAGCCGCCCCCCAGCCCCGCGCCGATGGGCACGATTTTGTGCAGATGCAGCTGCATGGCCGGCAGCGCCGCGAAATCGGCCTTTAGTAGCTCGTAAGCCCTCAGGCACAGGTTGGTAGCGGCCTCGCCCGGAATGGGCCGGCCCGTGAGGGTAAGGTTGGCGGCGACCTGGCCTTTGGGCGCGGGCAGTACTTCGAGCGCGTCGTTCCAGGGAAGGGGCAAGAATACAGTTTCCAGCTCGTGGTAGCCATCGGGCCGCCTGGCCGTTACGTAAAGGCCCAGATTGAGCTTGGCGTTGGGAAAGGAAAGCAAAGGGAACGGGATAGTGGGTAACGGGTAGTAAAGAACGTCATACTAAACGCAATGAAGTATGACGTTCTTTACTACCCGTTACTCGTTACCCATTACCCATGTACCCTGGTAAGCGCCTGCTCGACCTGGCCGTGGCCCTGCCGCTGGTGGTGCTCACGCTGCCGCTGCTGGCCCTAGGAGCCGCGCTGGCGGCCGGCCAGAACGGCGGTGCCTGGCTGTTTCGGCAGCGGCGGCCGGGGCTGGGCGGGCAGCTTTTTACCTTGTATAAGCTGCAAACCATGACCAGCGCCCGCGACCCCGGCACTGGCCAGCTGCTGCCCGATGCCCAGCGCCTGCCGGCCATCGGGCGCTGGCTGCGAGCTACTTCGCTCGATGAGCTGCCGCAGCTTTGGAATATTGTGCGCGGTGATATGAGCCTGGTAGGCCCGCGACCGCTGCTGCCCGCGTATTTGCCGCTATACTCGCCCAGGCAGGCACGGCGCCACCTCGTGCGCCCCGGCCTCACGGGCTGGGCGCAGGTAAACGGGCGAAACGCTATCTCGTGGGAAGAAAAATTTGATTTTGATGTGTGGTACGTGGAGCATCAAAGCTTTTGGCTCGATGTAAGCATTTTGTGGCGCACAGTAGGGCGGGTGCTGGGCCGGCGCGGCATCGCGGCCCAGGGCGAAGCCACTATGTCGGCCTTTAAAGGCAATGCCCGAGTAGCCGACAGGCCGCTGCCTGATGCAGGAGCGGCTGCTAATGAGCTTGCTAGCACCCGGCGCGAAGAATAGGGTAGTTGGGGTAGGGTTTAGGGTAATTGGGATAATAATCTTGAAGAGCCGGGCAACGGCCGTCATCTTTGCCGCATCTCGCCAGCCAGGCAACCAGCAGCCCAGCTTTTTTAGCCCAAGGCATGTAACGAACTACCAGCTGGCCTGGTAACCAGGCCAGCATCCCAATTTTCCCTCCTTTTTCCCTTTCACTCATGAAAAATCTGTTCTTCCCGGTTTTACTCTGGTTGCTGGCCCTGGTGCCCGCCCTGGCTCAGACCTCTTCCGAAGTTCGGGCCGTGTCTACCTTCCACGCGGTGGAGGTAAGTAGCGGCATCGAGCTGTTCGTAACGGCGGGCACGCCCCAGCGCGTGGAGGTGACGGCCGACACGCCCGAAAACCGCGCCCGCATCAAAACCACCGTGGAGGATGGGGTGTTGCGGGTAAAATTCGATATGCAGGCGTCGGACCTGTGGCGCAACAACCACCACAACAAGCTGCGCGTGAACGTTACCGCTGCCCAGCTTACCGGGCTGTCGGCCAGCAGCGGCTCCGAGCTACATGTGAAAAGCACTGCCTACGCCACCGCCGACCTGCGGCTGTCCGTGTCGTCGGGGGCTTCGCTCAAAGGCGACTTTGCGGCAGCTTCCATTCAGGCCGAGCTTAGCAGCGGCGCCGAGGCCGTGGTGAGCGGCACCACCCAGCGCCTGGGCGTGCGCACCAGCAGCGGCGGTAGCTTTAGCGGCAAAAACCTGCGTACCAGCGATTGTGAGGCCGAAGCCAGCAGCGGCGGCAGCGTGGCCGTGGAGGTGCAGAAAACCCTCTCGGCGCGGGCCAGCAGCGGCGGCAGCGTCACCTACGGCGGGGCGCCTCAGGTATCGAAGCACACCAGCAGCGGCGGCAGCGTGAGTGGCCGGTAGCATACTCAGGCGTGAGTAAGCGCTAGTAGCAAGCTCAAACTGCCTTTCTTTGTCCTTTCTTTAAGTTGCAGTCGCTTGCTGCGCATTGCCAAGCGTGGCCTGCCCGGTAAAAGTAGTTGACTAATAGTATATATGAAAAAATATTTTCTGCCTGCCCTGCTGTGGGTGCTGGCCCTGGTACCGGCCCTGGCCCAAACTGAGCTATCGACCCAGGTGCGACCCTTGGAAGCCTTTCATGCCATCAATATTGGCACGGGTATCGAGCTGGAACTGACGGCCGGACACCCGCAACGGGTGGAAGTGAGCGCCATCTCGGCCGAGTTTCGCGAGCATATTCTGACCACCGTTACCAGCGGTGTGCTCAATATTCATTACGACAACCCCGATGAGCGCGACAACCGTAAGCTCTCGCGCATCAATAAAAAGCTGCACGTGGCCGTTACGGCCGACCAGCTCACGGCCATCACGGCCGGCAGCGGGGCCAAGGTAACGGGCACCGGCAGCTTCGCCACGCCCGATTTTCAGCTCGATATCTCGTCGGGAGCCAGCTTCAAGGCCGCGCTCAACGTGGCGGTGCTCATTGTGCGCCAAAATAGCGGTAGTGTTGTGTCCGTCAGCGGACAGGCGCCGCGCTTCGACCTCAATATCAACAGCGGGGCTACGTTTGATGGCAAAGAGCTGCAAACCAACCGCAGCCAGATAGAGGCCGGCAGCGGCAGCAGCGCCACGCTGGCCGTGCGCGAAGTGCTGCTGGCCGAGGCCAGCGGCGGGGCCAGCATCCGTTACCTGGGCTCGCCCAAGCTCACCAAAAACGTGAGTGGTGGCGGCAGCGTCAGCGGTAAATAAAACAGCTTGCTGTAAGCTGCGTCGCCTGCGCCAGTGTCAGGCCGCAGCTAGTCTGGAAGCCGCTGCCCCTACGGGCCGCGGCTTTCTGCTGTAAGCAAGCGTCAGCGCCGGCGTTGCGGAGCACCCGCCTGCTATTTGCCCCAGGCAAATACTGCCGGGCGCTTGTGCAGCGGCGGCAGCACAGGCAGGCGGCGCCACTCGGCTACGGGCAGCGTGCGCAGGTACTCGGTAGGAGCGGTGAGGTCGGCGGCCACGCAGAGGCGGGTGCCGGGCGAAAGGTGAGCCAGCAAGTCGCTGAGGAGCTGGTCGTTGCGGTAGGGCGTTTCGATGCACAGCTGGCTTTGGTCGCGCTGGGCCGCCTCTTTGTCGAGGGCTTTGATAGCCGTGATGCGAGCGGCCTTCTCGATGGGCAAGTAGCCATGAAAGGCAAACCGCTGCCCATTGAGCCCCGAGCCCATGAGGGTTAATAAAATCGACGACGGCCCTACCAGCGGGCGCACGGCCAGCCCCAGCCGGTGCGCCTCCTGGGCCAGCGCCGCGCCGGGGTCGGCAATGCCAGGGCAGCCCGCTTCTGATAATACCCCACCCGCTATATCCTCTTTTAGCAATGGTTCGAGGGCCGCCTTTACCTGAGCGGCTGTGCTATCCTTATCGATAAGCACAAACCGAATATCCTCGATTATGCGGTGCGGGGCTACCTCCTTCACGAAGCGGCGGGCGGTGCGCAGGTTTTCGACCAGGAAGTAGGGCAGCCGGGTCACGGCGGCCACCACCTGCGGCGGCAGTACCTGCGGGGCCGTGCCCTCGGCCAGCGGAGTAGGAAGGAGATAAAGCAAAGGAGAAGGAAGAATAGCGAGGTAGCAGCTAGGGTTGGTCAGCGGCCAGCTCATCGGGGCGAAGCGGCATAACCAGAAGCAGAAAACAAATAAAAGAGCTACCTGCCAGCATAAGCCAAAGCAGCAAACGCCCCGTACTGGTGCCGCGTTCGGCGAATGGCCTCCGAATAGGCTGTAGAAGCAGCGGTGAGCCCCAGTAAGGGGCTAGTGCGCTGGCGCGCACAGCCCGGTATTGGTCGTATGCAGGACCCTCAAGCCGCATTAGGTAAGTGAAATCGGCTAAATTCAGCGAATCGAAATGAGCATCGGTGCGAGCAGCGAAGTTGACGAAGTGCCAATTAGCTTCACCGGGCGAGAGGTTGTCGCCCAGCGTCTTTTGGTACGAATAAACTAGCCAAGCGGGCGGTAGCAGCCGGGCTTGCGGGACTAACCGGGCTGTGGCAGTATCGGCTTCGGCGGCTAGCAAGGGCAGGCGTAGGCTACGGAAGCTTCGAAGCGCTTGCTGCCGCCTTTCAATATGTAGATGTGCGGAGCTGCGTAGCGCCCCAGGTGAGGTCTATCGGCATAATAGGAGCTATGCAACCTGAAAAATACTGCTTCGCCCGGCTGTGCTAGTTCGCGCACGCTACGCAGGTCGCGCACTTCGCCCACACGGTAGCGTAGGTAGTTGCGCAAGTTCCATCCCAGAGCTACGAAAAGCGCCCATACAAATAGCAGAGGTACTTCCCTGCTTTCGCCCTTTGTATTTGAAGCTAACAGCGCCCAAGGGCGCCACAGCCACCAGCACATAGCAAAACCTATTCCTAGCGGCCCCCACAATGACCACCTGTATCCCCATGACCATGGTCGGAGTAGAGCAGTAGCCCCTCCGAAAACCAGTAAGAAAATGGCTAAAGCTTGCAGATAAGGCAACAGAAGGGTACGCCCCCGTCGAGGCAGAGTGTCATACCAGGATGGGTGAGAGTTTGGCATGACAGCTATAGGTGCCCTACGAAATTTTTCACCAGCGCAAACACCTCCTCCGGCTTTTCGGCGTGCAGCCAGTGGCCGGCGTCGGGTACGGTCACCACCTGCGAGTTGGGGAACAGGGCCGGGATGCCGTGCAGCTTATCGTCGGGCGTGATGTAGTCGGACTTGCCACCGCGCACAAACAGCGTGGGCTTCAGGAACGGCTGCGCGGCCCCGATTTCTTCACCGATAGCGGCCAGCTGGCTTACCAGCACTGGTAAGTTGATGCGCCAGGCAAACGAATTGTCTTCACGACGATACAGGTTCTTGAGCAGGAACTGCCGCACGCCTACCTGCGGAATGCGTGCGGCCAGCGCAGCCTCGGCCTGCTGCCGGGTTTGAAGGGCGGCTAGGTCCACTGCCTGCAAGCCGGCAATAATGGCATCCTGATGCTCCATGTTGGAAAAGCGCGGCGCAATGTCGAGCACCAGCAGCTGGGCCAGCCGGGCGGGGTAGCCCAGCGCCAGGCACATGGCCACCTTGCCGCCCATGCTGTGGCCCAATACGGTAAGGCGGGCCGGGTCAAGGTGGAGGTGGTCGAGCAGGGCGAGCACATCCTGCGCCATGAGGGCGTAGCTGTGCTCGGGCGAGTGAA
Organism: Hymenobacter sp. BRD67; assembly: GCF_013256425.1. Lineage (GTDB taxonomy): Bacteria > Bacteroidota > Bacteroidia > Cytophagales > Hymenobacteraceae > Hymenobacter. The sequence continues at coordinate 2,855,100 of NZ_CP053904.1, read as the reverse complement.
ACGAGCGCCCGTGGTTGCGTAAATCAACCGACACCACTCGCAGGCCGGCCTCATCGGCCCAGCGCCGGGCCAGCGTATGCCAGTTGTCGAGGGTGCCAAACAAGCCGTGGAGAATCACCAGCGGGGTAGCTGCCGGGTTGCCCTGGTCAAGATAATGCAGCAGCGGAGGGGTTGAAGCAGAAAAATCAGCCATACCACAAAGGTCGGGGCCAGCTGGGAGATGGGCGAGGCCGAAGCAAGCAGGTTTATTTTCCCGGCTCTCTTTACACCCACGCCCAGGCGCGGCGACGCTCCTGCACCTCTATGCCGAAATGACGCAGGTAGCGCACCAGGGGCTGAATGTCTGATAGCATCAAGGTAGTCAGAATAATGTCACCCTGAGGCAGTGGCAGCCGCAGGTACTCGTAGCGCCGCCAGAAAACGCCCGACCAGCGGCAGCGGCTCCACTCTACGGGGCCGGGCCCTGGCCAGCCCTGGCGGGCCGGGTCGTAGGCTAATACGTCGTCTAAAGCCACCTGTAGCCGCCCCCGAGCGGGTCAAATACCAGCGTAGTAGCGGCATTGAGCGTATAGTAGCGCAGGTGCAGCACCAGCGCCGGCACGGCCAGCGCCAGAATAGCCGCCAGCAGTGCCCAGGCCAGCCCGCGCTCGGCGGCGGTGGGAGCCAGCAGGCCCGGCCCGGCGGCGGCAAAGCCTGTGCCCACGGCCAGCAGCGGCCAGGTAAGCAGCACCAGCTGCCGGGTCGCGGTGGCATGAAAGACAGTCGCTTTTTTGCCAAAAATCCCTAATACCCAACGGGACAGGCCCATCAGCACAACCAGGCTTACGGTGGCTTCGAGCAGCGAGCGGGTAAGGTTCATAGCCCCAAAATACGGGCATACACCGCCGCAAAGGCCCGGCCCACCGCCGGGTAGCTGAACTCGGCCACCGCCCGCGCCCGTAGCGCGGCCGCATCGAAGCGCCCGGCCGGGGCTGTAAGTACCGTGCGCAGGGCCTCGGCCAGGGCCGCCTCGTCGGTGGGCGGCACCAGCAGGCCCAGGCGGTCGGAGGATAATAGCTCGGGCACACCGCCCACGCGGGTAGCCACGGCGGGCAACCCGCTGGCCTGCGCCTCGATGAGCACGCAGGGCAGGTTCTCGTAATTGGAAAAAAGGACCAGGGCCGCCGCCCGGCGCATTTCGGTGGCTACCTGGGCCGGGGTGAGCTTGCCCAGAAACTCAACGGTGCCGGTAGCCAGCAGGCCGAGCGTGGCGGCCAGCTGGTGCACCTGCACCTCATCGGGGCCATAGCCCGCAATGCGCAGGTGCAGGCCCGGCAGGGGCGGGGCCGTGGCGCGCAGCCGGGCCACGGTGCGCAGCAAGCCGCTCAGGTTTTTGGCTTTTTCATTGAAAGCCGCTACGTGCAGCAGGCCCTGCCGCCGCGCCTGGTCATCGGCAGGCGGGTAAAAAAGCTCGGTGTCGACCACGTTGGGAATCACGACCGTGCGCGGATTGGCCCCGCCCAGCGCCGCCAGCGCCCGCGCCAGGTCGTGCGACACGGGCAGGCTGGCTGCTGCCCGCCGCACCAGGTGGCCCACCATCCAGCGCCGCGCCTGGCCCAGGCGGCCGGCGTTGGCGGGCAGCAGCGCCGTTTGGTGCTCAGTGAGCACGTAGGGAATGCCGTGCCGGGCGCGCAGCCACCATGCCAGCGCGGCCGGCCGCAGCAGTACGTGGGCGTGCACCACATCGGGCCGCCGGCCGGCCCAGTGGCGGCGCACGGCCCGCAGCCCGCGCCGCTGGCATAGCAGCCACAGCAGCAGCTTCAGCAGCTTGTCGAGCGGGGCCAGGCCAGTGGGCCGGGCGCGGTAGTAGTAGCTCCAGGTGGGCACCGGGCCGGCCAGGTCAATATCCGCGTCGATGAGCCGGGGCAGTGGCCCGCGCGCCACGGCCGCAAACACCACCGCCGACTCGATGCCCGGTTGGGCCGCGATGGCCGCCACGTGCCGGGCCACGAAGTCGCCATCCTGGTCGTCGTAGCGGTGCGGGTACCATTTGGGCAGGTGCAGGATTCTCAAGGGTGAATGTAGACTAAGCAGAAGCGATAACGGCCAGCTGAGCTGATGCCGGGAGTACTATTCAAAAGTAAAGCCCGCCCTTGGTGAGGGCGGGCTTTACGTAGCCGGATGTTTGCGCGCAGTATACTAAAACAGGTAGCGCACGCCCAGCTGTCCCTGCCAGCGCGAGGCCAGCTGGTCGATAGAGTAAGTAGCGGGGTTGCTAAAAGTGAAGGCCGGGCGGTTAAACGTCGTGGCGTTGTAAGTAGTCGAGATGTTGCCGCTGGCATCGGCGTAAGCCACCTGGTTGAGGCCGGTGCTGAGCGTCGAGTTAAACGTGTTTGGCACGAAATACTGGCGGCCCCAGCTGTTGTTCAGGAAGTTGCCAAAGTTGATGATGTCGAACGAAATCTGGATGGAATGGCCCTGCGATACCACCCCGGCTTCGTTGGGCGTGAGCTTGCCGAGCTTGGCTTCCACCATCAGGCGAACGTCGGCCTGGTTGTTCCAGGGCGTACGGGCCGCGTTGCGCTCGGCATACTGGCCGCGGCGGGTGCTCAGGTAGGGGTCGTTGCTGATGAAGCTGTTGAGGGCAGTGTACTGGGCACCGCTGCCGTCCTGCACATAGGCCGTTCCCACTTTGTTAACCAGTACGATGTCTGAGGCCGAGCCAGGGATATAAGCCAGCTCAACGTTCTGCTGACCATTGCCCAGGAAGTTGTTGTTATACACCCAGGTGTAGGGCGCACCGCTCTGGTAAGTCAGTACCGAAGTGAGGTAGCCGGTGAAGCGGCCATCATTGGTAGACTTGTGCATGTTGATGCTGGCAACTACGCGGTGGCGCAGGTCGAAGTTGGAATAGGCCAGGCCGGGGTTGTTAACGTTCAAAGCCGGGTTCAACTCCCAGTTCGACTGCGGCGAGTTACGGATACCGTTGCTGATATCCTTGCTCACGCCGTAGGTGTAAGCAGCATTAACGTCAAGCAGCGTGTTGAGCGTCTGGCCTACAGAGCCAGTCAGCTGGTAGCGGTAGCCCTGCTGGGTATTGGTTAGGAAGAAGGCGTTCGAGAAGCCACTGTTCACCTTGGTGCCGCCGTAGGGGGCCGCGATATACTTCGGGCTCTGAGTCGGGCCCTGGGCCAGGTAGGTTACGTTGTCGGCCAGGTTGATATTCTCAAACTGCACGTCCTGGAGGGTCTTGGTGTACAGGCCCTCCACCGAGAAGCGGGTGCCCGAAGCCATCTTGAAGTCGAAGGCCAGGTTCGAGCGCCACACCTGCGGCATCTTGAAGTTGTTGTCAATCAGGTTCACCTCCGTCGTGCTCTGGGCCGAGGCGGGCAGCTGCTTGTAGATGTTGTTCGGGTTCTGGCTGAGGTAGTACTTGCCAGCCGTAGCGGGCGTGGTTTGAATATTGTTCAAATCCACCGAGTTGAAATTCACGCCGTTGTTGTAGTAGGCGTAGCCAAACCAGGCAAACGGTACCCGGCCGGTGAAGACGCCCGAGCCACCGCGCACTATAAACGAGCCGTCGCCGTTTACATCGTAGTTGAAGCCCAGACGAGGGGAAATCTGTACCTGGCCGAGATAGCCGTTGCTGAGCTGCTGCCAGGGAGTGTGCGTGTACGTCTGGTTCAGGGTCCGCGTGTCGTTGGCCGGGTTATTTACCAGGGTCGAGTTCAGAGCCGGCTTGGTAGGCAGCGAGGCGATGTCGAAGCGAATGCCGGGCGTAATCTTCAGGCGGTCGTTTATCGTCCATTCGTCCTGCACGTAGCCGCTGTAGAAGTTGATGTTGAATGCCGCCGAAGGGTTATTATAGTTGTAGTCGTACGAGTTGTCGCCCACCATGCCGTTGTTGTAGGTGCCCCGGATGCGGCTCGGCAAATCGCTGAGGAAGTCGTTCACGCTGTTGTACTCGATACGGCCGTTCCAGGAGTTGATAAAGCCGTAGTCGATGTGGTAGAACTCGTTGTGCGTGCCTACCGTGATGGCGTGCGAGCCGGTGTAGAACGTCACGTTATCGGTCAACTCAAACGTCTTCTGGCGCTGGTTGAAGATGCTGGCCTCGCGGTCCGAGCCCAGCAGAATCTGGTTCGACCCGCTGTAGTAGCTGCTGGTACCGGGAGTGCCTACCGTCGTGCCTACGTTGTTAATCTGAACGGCCGGAAACACGTTGGCCTGGCCGCCAATCAGGTTGCGGTAGTCGTGGATGTTGGTATAGCCCAGAATCAGGTTGTTAGCCAGGGTGTTCGAGAAGTTCGACTTTACTTCCAGTACCGTCGAGTTCTGCACGTTATTCTGCGTAAAGTCCTGCGAGCCAAACTTGAACAGGCTGCCCGAGCGCTCCAGGTTGGTAGCTACCGCGCTGATATAATTGTGACGCAAGGCGATGCTCGTCTTGTCGTTCACGTTGAAGTCCAGGCGGCCGAAAATCTTGTTGCTGTTCGAGTAGATGTTATAGTCGCCGTAGTCACCTACGTTGTAGCTGGCCGTGCCCAGCGTCCCATCGGCGTTGCGGGTGGTGTAGTTGTTGAGCTTGGCCGCAATCTGCTGGGCCAGGTCTACCGTCACCGGCGAGCCGGGGGCGCCGGCGGCGTAGAACTGGGGCTCGGTGCGGCGCGCCAGCTCGGCATTGGTGAAGAAGAATAGCTTATTTTTAATAATCGGGCCACCCAGGCGGAAGCCAGTCTGGTAGTCGTGGTATGACGGTCCGATTTTCGAGTTGGTGCCGTCGACGCTCTTGCCGGTGATGTCCTGGTTACGGCCATAGCCATACACCGAGCCGTGAAAGTCATTGGTGCCCGAGCGCGTCACGGCATTAATTGAGCCGCCGGTGAAGTTACCCAGCTTTACGTCGTAGGGAGCTACCTGGGCCTGAATCTCCTGGATGGCGTCGAGCGAAATCGGGTTGGCGCGGGCCGAGCCTCCGGGCAGGCCGCTGGTGCCGCCCTGGCCACCCAGCGAGGGCGAAAAGCCAATCGCGTCGTTGTTGATGGCACCATCGAGGGTAATGTTGTTGTAGCGGAACGAGCTACCTGCAAACGAGTTGTTCGAGTTGCGCGGGTCGAGGCGCGTAAAGTCCTGAATGCTGCGCGAGATGGTCGGCAGCTGCTGCAACTGCTCGCGGCCTACGTTGGTGCCGGCCCCGGTTTTGGTAGCCTGAGTGTTGCCCACTACCACTACCTCATTCAGGGCCTGGGCCTCGGCCGCCAGCGTGAAGTTGAGGCGGGTCGTATTACCCAGCGTCAGAAATACGTTGTTGATAGTCTGCTCTTTGTAGCCGACGTACGTTACCGTAATGGTATAAGGTCCGCCGGGAGACAGGTTGGGGATGGTAAAGCGGCCGTCGGTTTCGGTAGCCGTGCCGCGCTTGGTACCGGTAGGCACGTTGGTAGCCACTACGGTTACGCCAATCAGGTCCTCGTTTTTGTCGGAGCTAATCTTGCCGCTAATGGCCGAAGTGGTGACCTGCGCCGAAGCCATCTTGGCCAGCAGCAGTAGCAGAAGGAGAATTGTCAGCCGCGTGGCGGTCCGACCAAAGGTAAGAGTGCGCATAAAAAGGGGGTTAGGCCAATGCGAACGCAAAGGTCCCCCGGCATTGTCGGCGATAGGCGAGTCAATCGGTTATCAAATCATTGGCAATCAGCACTACCCGTAATACTGCCGTAACACAGCCCGGCCGTGCTGCGCTGGCCGGGCCGTTTCCGCACAATTCCCAAAAGCTACCCCTGCCTTATTCAACGAGTAATACCGGGCGGTCAGCGAGTAATTGAGGGTGATAGTCGCCCCAGAAGCCGGCAGGGGTAGTATGGGGTAGCTTAAAGGCTGGCCTACCCCGTAATATTGTATACTCAACCAGCCGATGCCCCGCGCTTACCTCTTCGTTTATGTTGCTTTCCATGACGGGCTTTGGCCAGGCTCACCGCGATACGGACCGCTATACCGCGACGGCCGAGCTGCGCTCGCTCAATTCCAAAACCCTCGATCTCACCCTGCGCCTGCCACGCTTTCTGCAAGCGCACGAGCACGAAATTCGTCAGCAAATCACCAAGGCCCTGCTGCGCGGCAAAGTCAACTTCAATATTGATTTTAATCGACCGGCCAGCGCGGCGGCCGCCCCGGCGCTCAACCGGCCGGCCCTGTTGGCGGCCTTTCACGAGCTGCAAGCCGTGGCCCAAAGCCTGGGCCTGGCCGCTACCGAAGAAACCCTGCTGGCCGCCCTGCGCCTGCCCGGCGTTGTGCCCACGGCAGCCGAAGCAGCCCAGACCAGCCAAGCCGAAACCGGAGCCGAAGAGCCAACCTGGGCCGAGCTACAACCGCTGCTTACCGAGGCGCTGGCAGCCATGCAGCAGTTTCGACAAGACGAAGGCCAGACGCTGCAGCAGGAAATTCTGGGCTACCTAGCTACTATTCGGCAGCAGCTGGCGGCCGTTGACTTGCACGACCCGCAGCGCGTGGCGCACGTTCGGCAGCGCCTGGCAACGCACCTGGCCGAGCTAACCCAGCACGAGCAGTTCAATGCTACCCGCTTCGAGCAGGAAGTATTGTACTACATCGAGAAGCTGGATATTGCCGAAGAAAAAGTTCGCCTGTCAGCCCACCTCGACTACTTTGAGCTGGCTACCCGGCAGCCCGACGAGGCGGTGGGTAAAAAGCTCGGCTTCCTGGCTCAGGAAATAGGCCGGGAAATCAATACGATAGGCTCAAAAGCAAATGATGCCACCGTTCAGCATCTGGTGGTAGGTATGAAAGAAGAACTGGAAAAAATCAAAGAACAGCTTAATAATATCCTGTAGCTAAATCCAAAGTCCTGGGTTTCACGTAGAGTAAAAAAGGTTCCACCTACTGAAATTGAAAAAAACCTCTGTATCTTTCCAGTCCTTTTTTGGATTTATAGAAGAAAAATGAAGCGGCTACAGGCGCGGTTTAACGAATTTTCACGAAACCTTCTCTTTTAAAGGAACTTGTTTTTGCTCACATAATCAGTAAGTTAAGCCAAGTGGCGCAGGGGTTGCAAAAACTATTTTCGCACCTGCTAGCCGTTGAGGTGTTTTTGGAACAGAAGTTGCATTTTGTGTGTAACTTAGATTCCGAATCGAAAGCCAATCAAAACCGGATAAATTTTATTTTACTTCTACTACTACCTTTTACCACTCTACTCCCATGAAAAAAATAGTACTCTTGCTGCTCACTTCCTGCGCAAGCCTACTCATGGCAGCGCGCCCCGCTTCTGAGATTGAACTGGTAAAGAAGCGCGTGCTAAGCGAGCGCGTGGAGGTGCTGATTCCCAAAGGCTTCGAGGTTATGACCGAGCAGCAGATGGATTTTGCCTATGCCCACGCCAGCAGCCGCCCCAGCGTAGTATTCACCAATAACAACCTGGTATCGCTGGCCTTCAACTATTCTGACAACGACGCCGACCAGGACATGGTGCAGGTGTACCAGGATAACTTTGCCAAGGCTTACCATAAGCAGTATAAGCAAACTACCTGGTTTGGCGAAGGTGTGAAGGAAGTAGGCAACCGTAAGGTAGGCTACCTCGAATTCATGAAGCCCGAGATGGGCCACGAAGTGTACACGCTTGTATTCTTCACCGACGTGCAGGGTAAGTTGCTCATCTGCACATTTAACTGCGCCGACCGCCAGAAGCCCGAATGGGAGCCCCTGGCCAAGCGTATCCTGAACTCACTCAAAGCCAACAGCTAGGGCCACCAGTTTAAGCTGTACTTGCAGCGCCAGACGCAGAACTCCCCGGCCACTAGGCTGGGGTTTTTTGCGTTTATACAGTCTTTATAATATGGGGCAGCGGGTGGATGAATATTTTATATATTTAAAAAGCTTAATATAATAAATAATCAATTGCTGGCTAGCTCATTCAGAAAGTCGCGGGCCAGCCCGAAGGCACCCGCAAAGCCCGCCAGCGAAAGCGCGGCCGGCTGGTCGTTTACGTCGTGGTAAGCCAGGCTGCCGCCGCGCGTGTACAGGAAAAATGCCGGCACCCCGGCTTGCGAAAACGGGAAGTGGTCGGAGTTGGCGGCCGGGCCCCGGGCGGTGAGGCGCGGCAGGTAGTGGTGGGCCTCATTGAAGAACGTGAGCCGGCGAAAAGCCGCTTCGTGCACCCGGCCATTTACTACGGTGGCGCCTTCCTCCCCGGTGCCCAGCAGGTCGAGGTTGAGCAGGAATTTGATGCGGGCCAGCGGCACCAGCGGGTGCTGCACGAAATAGGTAGAGCCCAGCAGTCCCGCTTCTTCGGCCCCAAAAAGCAGAAACACAACCGAGCAGGCGGGGCGGTTTTCGGGCCGGGCATAGTAGGCAGCCAGCTCCAGCAGCAGCGCCACGCCGCTGGCGTTGTCGTTGGCACCGGGAAAGTAGGTTTTACGGCCCATCATGCCGAGGTGGTCGTAGTGGGCCGAGACTACGAGGAAGCTGTCGGGCTGGGTACGTCCGCGCACGATGGCAGCGAGGTTCTGGGTTTGGTAGTGGCGCAGGAGTTGGGCGTCGGCTTGTAGCCGGATGGTTTGGGGAGTTAAGCCGCCGGCCGGGTCGGTAGGCCACTGGCTGGCCAGAATGTCGAAGCGGAGTTGGGGGCCTGCGTACCGGCCAGCGAGGCCGTCAGCTTGGGGACCAGAACGAGGCGGGGGCCGCCGGCCGCCAGGCGTTTTTGCAATTCGGGGGCAGCGTGGGCAAGCGGGCCTCGTCGCGGGCGCGCATGACGGTCGCGTTGGGTAGGTAGCCGGTTACCCAGGGCGTAGCTTTCACGCCCGGTACCATTCCTGCCAAACCCGTAGTATAGCGCCGGACGGCTGCCGTATCCGTAAAAATCAGGGTGTCTAAGGGCCAGGCGCGAAACTCGCGGGCAATTTTATCAGACCCCGACTCGGGCGCGGCGATGAAGTCTCGCCCGGGCCGCAGGTTGTGAGGGTTGCGCCCGGTCAGTTGGGCCTGCAGCTCACCCGGAAACGTATTCACATCCAACGTAAAAGATTGGGTGTAATCGGGCGCCAGTGGCTGCAGGCCCAGCTGGCGCAGTCGGCCGCGCAGGTAAGCGGCGGCCAGGTGCTCGCCCTGCTGCACGTAGCCCCGCCCGTGCATTTTGGGGGAAGCTAACTCTTCGATGGTGCGGCGGGCGCGGGCCAAATCGGGCTCGGTAGCCTGGGCGTGGGCGTAGTCGGGTAGCACTAGCAAGAAGGCCAGGGGTAGCGCCGACCGGCGCCCGCCGCGGCCGGCCAGGCCCGCCCCGGCCAGAACCAGTGCTGCCCCAATGGTATCGCCCAGCAGGTCGGTCCACTCGGCGTGGCGGCCCATGTTCATTAAATATTGAAGTAGCTCAATTAAGCTGCCAAATAGCACGCATCCCAGCAGCACCCAGCCGCCGGCGTAGCGCGCCAGCCGGGGCACGCACCGTGCCCACAGCCAGCCCAGGCCGGCCAGCACGGCAAATACCCCGGCGTGGGCGGCCGTGTCGAACGAAAGCAGCTTCCACTCGGGCGTGCGGGGCATGTCCTGCGCCGGGGTCAGGGTCAGGACCAGCATCACGGCGACCCAGGCGAGGGCCAGACGGCCGTAGAAGCGTCGGGTAAGCGTTTTCATGGCGGGGTAAGCAAAAAAAGAACGTCATGCGCAGCGGGCCGAAGCCGCTCCGCATGACGTGTGGTAAGGTAAGGCCGACGGGCCGCGCTACGCGCCAATCAGCTCGCCGTAGGCCTGGGCCGACAGCAAGGCCGCTACCTCGCCGGGGTTGGCTATCTTCATCTTAATAATCCAACCGTCGCCGTAAGGGTCCGAGTTTACGGTTTCGGGCGCGTCGGCCAGCTTGGGGTTTACTTCGAGCACGGTGCCGCTGATGGGGCTGAATAAGTCGGAAACCGTTTTTACGGCCTCTACCGTACCGAATACGTCGTGCTGCGCAACGTCTTTATCGACCGTGTCGATATCAACATACACAATGTCGCCCAGCTCATGCTGCGCATGGTCGGTAATGCCGATGGTGGCCGTGTCACCGTCCACGCTAATCCATTCGTGGTCTTTGGTGTAGTGCAGGGTGGCGGGGATATTCATACTGAAAGGGGAGAAGTAAGAGACAAACCTGCGGCAAAAGTAAGGGCAGCCCGCCGAAGGCCAGAGAAACCCGAAGCCCGGTACCGGCCCCGCTACTGGAGGCTGTAGCGCAGCTGAATGCCGCCTTCGGTGGTGGCATTGCGGAAGGCATTGCTCACGCGGGGCTGGGTGATGGTCTGAGTAAAGTAGAACTGCAAGTTGAGTCGGGCGTTGAGCAGGTAGTCGATGGTGGGGCGCAGCTGAACTTGCAGCGAGCCGTTGGTAATCTGGCTGCTGGAAGTGCCCACAAAGCTGGGCGTAGTAGTGGTCGCCTCCTGCGGGTCTACCGAGTTGATAATGCTGCGCTGAATGGTTGCGTTGTCGCGGATGCTGAGGTCGAGGCGGGCAGTGAGGTTGTTTTTAAGGGTGCGCTGCTCGCCCCCCACCCGGAAGGGCAGCTTAAAGCCGGTGGCGGCGTAGCCCAGGCCGATAACCAGCTCGGTAGTGTGCAGCTCGGTTATCTGGGCGTTGGTTACGTTCAGGGCCACGGCGCGGCTGGTATTGTACTGCACGCGGCCGGTTACGTTGTTCACGGTCTGGAAATTGACACCGATAAATGGGGTCAGGCTTTCCACAATGCTCACCTGCCCGATAACGTAGTAGGGCACGTACTGGCCGGTCGAGTTCAGTACGTAGGGCAGAATATCGCCGGCGCTGCTGTTAAAAAAGCCGGGCTCCGAGGCGTAGTTGGTGGAGGTGGTGTAGCCGCCCATGTTGTATACCGACGAGTAGGCGTGGTTCAGGGTAAACGAGCGGAAGACGTTGCGAATGGCCGGCAGGTCGGATAAGCCGTTGTAGTCGATGCGCCAGTTGGGCAGCGGAATCACCCCGAAAGGGTCAAACTCCTTGGCCTGGTAGCCATCCGACGACTTGCCGTGGTAGGCATCGAGGAAACTCTGGAGCAGCACATCCTGCGAGTTGTAGCTGTAGTATCCAGGCACCACCTGTGTAGTCGTGATGCCCCCCGTAGTGGTCGTGATGGTCGTGTTCGGGTTGGCCGCCTGCAAGCGCTGCTGCACGATGCCCCGGTTCTGGACAAAGCGGTCGAAGGCCTTGCTGGTTTCGCCATTGGCCCCCAGGTCGTTAAATAAGGTCTGGATGGTGATGGTAGTCGCGCTGTACGTGCCGGTGCCCAGCGCCTGGGTCGGGGCCATTATGTAAGGCTGACCAGGCTGGCCCTGCACGGGAACCAGCGTGCCCAGCTCCTGGTAAGCGGCGCTGGTGGTATCGATGGCGCGGCGGTAGTAGGCCTCGTTGTTGCGCACCTTCTGCCGCCGCAGGTCGAGCTGAATATTAAAGCCCCGGAAGGGTTCCAGCGCGGTGCGGGCGGTGAGGTTTTCGGTCAGAATATTCGACAGCGGCGTGTTCAGGTACTGGCTTTGGTCGGTGTACCAGCCCCGCGCGTTGGCGTAGCCATACAGCTCGCCGGGGTCATACTGCTTGCCCAGGATGAAGGGAATGCCCGGCGCGAGCGTACTGCGCTGCAAGCCCAAAAAGTTGGTATTGGGCAGATAGCCCGGCAGCAGCGTGCCAGTGGAGCGGGTATAAGTGAAGTTGAGATTACGCGCCGTCATCACAGCCCTCAGCACTGCTTTTACGAGGCGCAAAGGGTCTTTGCGGGCCGTGTCGGGCGCGGCCGGCTTAGGCCGAGTGAGGTTGTTGGGGTCAATGGCCACGACCGGGGGCCGGGCCGGCGGCGGGGCGTTGTTGATAATATTCAGGAATTTAACCTTGTTGTAGAGCTTCACCAGGTCAATCTTGCCATTGGCGCTCATTTCGGCATTGTTCTGAATGGTATTGCCGAGGTTGAGTACGGTCGAGGTAGTGTCGAGGCTGCCATCGCTCCGCCGGGCCGGATTAAAGATGCCCGCCCGCAACGCCGTGGAGGCCGCCTGCCAGCTATAGTGGGCCGAGTAGCGCGCATCGGCTGAGAGCCAGTCGGTGAGCGGAAACTTGTCGAGGGGCAGGCGATAAGTGAGAGCGGCCGTCTGAGTGAAATTGGTAGTACGGCCGCCAGTTTTAAGATGGTCCCAGAGCAGCGCGCGGTTAGTAATAGCATCGGCGCTATTGCCAATGCTCTGGCCCGCGCCTTCGTCAATCACGCCCCGGTTGTTGGCCGTGTAATCGAAAATAAGCGCCTTGGTCAGGTCCCACTTCAGGTCATATATCCGGCTGATGTAGAAAGATTTATAAAAGACGCCGTCGATGCCGGCCGTGCTGGGCAGGGTGCCGGGCTCGGTTACACGTTGCAAAAAGCGCTCGTTGTAGCGCCGGTCGAGGTCGGTGCGGAACGAGAAGCGCGAGGGCAGCGGCGTAAAGTTGATTTGCTGAAATATCTTTAAATATGGATTATCAAGTGCTTTGAGCTTTGCCAGGGGCGTAAAGTTGCGCGGCTGGGTCTGGTACACGTAGGCTAGCGCAGCGGTGTACGACTGCGTATAGTCGCGCTGGGTATTAATGTCGGTGTGCAGGCGCTCGGTGATGGCGTAGCTGACGGCCACGTTCTCGATGTCCCAGGGATGTTGCTTGGTTTTGGTGGGCGCCCGCTCCTTGCGCACGTTCAGCACCGAGATGCTGCGCGTGGTTGTGCGGTCTACTACCAGATTTCTATATTCGGTCGCGGCAGCCGCATCCTTAAACTTCAGCAGGCTTTGGTCGAGCTTGGTATCGGGGTCGAGCGGGTCGTACTGCGGCGTGATGGTCTGGCGGCCGGCCTGCACCAGCACCGGTACTTTCAGGTGCAGCTGAGCCGGCAAGAACTTCTCGGCCGCCACCGTGGCGTTGAGGTCGCCACGCAGCACGTCGCTGGTCGAGCGCTGCTGGGCTTTGTCCTGCAAGCCCCCGAAGCCCACCCCAATAAACGAGCCGGTGGCCGTGATGTTGGCCAGGTCGGCCAGCTTCACGTTCAGGCGGGCGTTGGCGGCCCAGCCGCCCTGGCTGTCAAAGTCAAATACCCGAAACTCATCGGCCCACAAGCACACGCTCTTTTCACTGGCATCGGAGTTGGTAGCAGTAGCCACCGGGTTCAGAATGCCAATCATGCAGCCCTGCACCGCCGACAGGTCGGGGTTGCCGATTACCGTGATGATAACTCCGTTGGGCCGCCGATACGTAAAGGGAATGGTATAGCTTACTACTGCTTGGGCATTGCGGGCAGCCTTGGCGTCGATAAAGTCCTGCAAGGCTAGGTCTACGTTGTTGGCAACAGGCCACACGTCGGTTTGGGCAGTCGAGCCGGGTTTGGTGATAACCAGCGGCAGGGAGTATTCATAGTAGTTCTGGCTGTAATCGGTGCCGATGCGAATGAATGCCCGCACGCTGCTATCAGCAACCGTAACGCCGGCGTTGCTGGACTCGGCGTGCAGGTACATGCGCAGGCGCTTGTAGCGCAGCAGGTTAGTCGTGAGGTTTTTGTAAGAAGCCTTGGCGTAGCCGTCGCGCAGGTTATCCACGCACAGGCGCAGGCTTTGCTCGTTTTGCTGCCGCGATACGGCCGTGGAGCCATACTCCACGTCGCGGGTAATATTGGGCGGCACCACGTACGGAATAGCCGCATTAGAGCCGGTGCTGCCCTGCGTTAAGCCATTTTCCTCTACGCTCACCGTCGAAATCGTAAACGCGTCGGCATCGGTGGCAATGCCGGCAATGGGCCCGGCCTTGGGGTCCGAGATACGGCTCAGGTATTCGCGCCACTGGTTGGCCACAAACTGCGGCTGCACCATGCGCAGCACCACCGGCTGCTGCCAGCCGGTCATGTACATGCGCACAAAGCGAATGTTTTTAAAGCCAAATGGCTGGCCGCCATTGCCTTCTACGCGCTGGTACTGGCGTATCGGCACCCGGAACTGGTACCACGTTACGTTTTCGCCGCTGCCGCCCGTGGCGCTGGGGGCCGTGGCTATTACTTTGTCGGTGATGTAGTTCTGGCCCACCGTGAGCTGGCCGGGTACCAGGTGAATGGGGTATTCGTAGTACTGCTCGGTGGTCTGGATAACGTTATCGCGGTTCAGGTCTTCCTTGTCGGGGTAAGCCGTGGAGCTGAGCTGCGAGTTTTCGGGCGAGTTGCCTTCGTAGTTGTCGTAGTCTTTGTAGCGGCCCAGAAGCTGGGTGTTGTTGGCGTCGTAAATCGGGTCGAGGTGGTGGTGGAAGTCGTCGGCCGAGGGGTCAGCCAGCGTCGATTTGAAGAAGGCCTGCTCGTCGGTATCATTCAGGCCATCCAGGCCTACGTCCTGGCTGGCGCGGGCGCCGGGCGTAGCATTAAAGGCATCGAGCAGAAATTGCTGGGTCGTGACGCGGCCGTAGGGAGTGGGCTGGGTAGTGGTGGCTGGGTCGTCGCCCGGCACGGGCAGGCCGTTCTCAAACTCGTGCTGGCCCTGGTCGCGCAGCACGTCCTCACTGATGTTGCCCAGGTTGATAAACAGGTCGCCGCCCCTGGTATCGTCCACGTATTGCCGTGGGCTGGTCGGGTCGCTGTTGAGCGCCGCTACCAGGCCATTCTTACCCTTGATGAAAGGGTCGAGCAGCCAGAATTCGAGGTACTCGACGTTGGCGTTGTCGAAGTCGGTATCGAAGGTGATGCCGCGCGCAATGCCGCCAAACTTATTGTCGGGCAGGCCGGCGGCCGGCGAGAACAACCGGCCTGCGCTGCCCTGAATATTGGGCGTATAGTTGTAGGGGCCGCGCTCCTCGGGGTAGTAGGCCATGTCAAACGTATACTCGTAGCCATTGCCGGTTGCCCCGAGGTCTTTATTCGGGAAAATCTCGTTGCGCGGAACGCCGCGAGTATAGTGGTTATTTAATGTTTGGGTGGTGATGCCGGCCGGCACGCTGGGGCCACCGGTGTAGTACGTCTGGTCGATGGTGTACCAGGCCAGCTTGGCGCGGTGGTAGCCATTGACCAGGCCATCAATGTTGCTGCCCGCAATGGGCGCGGGAGTAGCCGCCAGGCGCCAGGACGGAATGGCCGCCAGGCCGCCCAGCGTGTAGGGCGTACGGGCATTCTCGAAGTCGTCGAGGTAGCTCACGCCGTTTTCTCCGTTGCCCAGCTGCGACTGCCCGGCAATGAGCTTGGCTACCTCGCCGGTAAAGGCCACCGTCGATACTTCTTTGGTCGACACAAAGGGCAGGTAATCCACCAGCTTGGTGAGCACCCGGCTGTCTTTGCGCAGGCTGATATCGGCTCCCAGAATAGTGTTGTTGGCCGGCTCGTCGCCTACGTTCACGCGGTTGATGCCGGGCGCCTGGTTTTCCAGAATGTGCATCGCCGTGGCCCCCAGCGTAATATCCTTGTTTAGCGCGTAGTCGAAGCGGGCCCCCAGCAGCTTGCGCGGCTGCACCTGCACTAGGGCGCTCTTCTCAAAGTCGACCCGCAGCTCGTTGGCTGAGTTCAGGTATGAGGGATTGAGAATCTTAACCTTGGCCTGGTCATAGAAAACCTGGTAGTCAACCCCTTCGGTAAGTAGCGTGCTGCCCGAGTACACCTTTACCGAGCCCTGCGCCACCCCGATGCCCGGCAGGTTTATCTCATCGGTGCTCGTGCCCTGAAAGCGCCCCCGCAGCACAAACTTGTCCTTGGTCTGCTGCTGCTGCGCATCGCTCTGCGTCTGGTTATACAGCGCCTGGTACACGTATTTCTGGGCCAGCAGCCGTTCATTGGCCTGGTTAGAGCCGGGCGTGGTGCCCGTAGTATCGAACTGCGCCTTCAGGTACGAGCCGAATGGCTGCACACTGGGAAATATTATCTTGCCCAGCTCCGTATCGATGGTGATACCGGGGAAGAAGTCGAAGTTGCCATCCGGGTTGCGGTCGTTGTTGGCATTTACGCGGTCGAGGCCCATGACCTGTATCAGCGGAATGTTCTGAATCTTAGCCCCCTCTTTCAAGGAAATCAGGTCAACGCCCGTGATGTCGTCCTTGTAGATAAGCTGAAGCTGAAAATTATCGCGGTTCACCTGGGAGGTATTCAGGGAATAGATGTTTTTCATCATCAAATCCCAGGTCGGCGTGTTGTGCGTCAGCAGGTTGGGGTTGGCCGGGTTTACGCTGGGTCGGCAATGCCAACGCCTGGGTTGGTAGCCTTCAGCATCTTGAGGAAGATAACCTGGTCGGCCCCCACGTTGGTGTACTCCGTCTGCGTCTCCCCCACGGTGTAAGACTTGCCATTGTAGAGCAGCTCGTAGCTCACGCCCAGTACCTGGTCGGGCAGCAGGGCCGTATTCAGGTTTACATAGCCAAGCTGGGCGTTGAAAGTGTACTCGCTGGGCATGAGCTTACGGGCACGCAGGCGCTCGTAGTCCAGGTTTTTGACCATCGATACACTACCTCCCGGCGTTGAGAGGCTGTTCAGATAGGTTTCTATACTGAGGTTGTTGCGGTTGGCATCGGTGGCTTTGGGCAGCGACTGGTAGAGGTAGTTGGCCTGGTTCTTCGGTGGCGTCTTTATCGATGGGGTACTGCCCTGGTTGAAAAACTGCTGCCGGTAGAGGCGCTCCTGCCGGGGCTCGCCCAGGTCCATCAGGGCTACTACGTTGCGCAGGTTGTCGGTGGTGCGGTTGTCGTTGGTCACCCACACTTCCAGGCGGCGAATCTCGAAGCCGCTCTGCACTGTAGGCAGTCCGCGTAGCGCTTGGTCGTAGTTGTCACGGAAATACTGCGACAGAAAGTAGTGTCGGTCTTTCTCATACTGGCTGGCTTTCAGCTCAAACGTGCGGCTTTGCGCCCCGTTCTGCACCCGCACCTCGTCTTGCGAGCCGCGGAGCGTGGCGGCCACCGCCGTAACGCCCAGCCGGCCAAACTGCAGCTGCGTCTTGATGCCGAACAGGTTGGAGCCGCCCGTAATCAGCGAGTTGTTCAGGGGCATGCTCACGTTGCCCAGGTCCAGCTTGCGCAGAATGTCGGTGGGCTGCCCGGCGTAGTCAAACTTCATCTGGTTGTCGAAGTCGAATGCCGCCTTGGTGTCGTAGTTAAACGTCAGCTTGAGCTTGGTACCGACCTGCCCGCTCAGGCTCAGATTCATGTTTTGCTCAAATATGAAGTCGCCTACGCTCTGCTGGCGCAGGGTCAGGGCCGGGTTGCGGTTTACGTTAAACTTCGCGCCCGCCTTAAAGGTGAGCGAGCCGGCGGGCCGGATATCAATGTAGGAACCCCCAAAAATGCGGTCGGCCACCGGCCCGAGGTATATTTTCGGAATCAGGCGCTGGGCCTGCGGGCTGCCCGGCGCGGCGGGCGCCCCGGCAATGCCGCCCATGGCCTTCTGCCGGTAGTAGTCGTTGATGGCCTGCCGCTCCTGGTACTTCAGCAGGTCTTGCTGCGAGATGGTGGTGGGGTCGCGGTAGTCTATCTGCGAGCCCACCGTTTCGCGCACGTTGTAGTTCTTCAGGCTGTCGTCGGGCGTTACCACCAGCTTCACAGTCTTGGGCAGCGGCAAAATCAGCGGCGAGCGGCGGCCCCGTGGCGAGAAGTGGCTGCCCGGGCGGTCGCGCACGGTGCGCAGGCGCGGGCGGCGGCTGGGCCGGTAGCGGCTGGTATCGGCCGGCGTAGTCTGGGCCGGCAGGCCCTGGAGCGGCAACCCTAACCGGCTTACCCACGTATTCCAGGTAGTCGGGTAGCGGCGCCCGGCCGCCCCTGCCGGAGCTGCCCACACAGCCACCAACACCGACGATACCACGGCTACCGCCAATAGCGTACCCGAAGTAGCGAATTTAGAACCGACAGACAGTAGAGACTTCAAGCAGATGGCAGGTGCGGCCGCCGCGGCAAAGCGGGACCGGATTTAGACAATGTTGAGTAGCTGGCCAAAACCTTGCTAGCAACCTGGTAGGCTTTGCCAGGCGCTGGCAGCGGGGCGGTCCCCGGCAGCTCGCCGGAGGCCGTGCGCTAGCGCATGGTGCTTACAGGAAGCAGAAGATGTTGGCTTAAAACCCTAATGTGATTTCAGGGCAAACTTAATGAGCTCTTCCACGCTCAGGTCGTTGCCGTGCTTGTGCTGAATCTGGTCAAGATTTTTTTCAGCGGCAGCACGGGCAAAGCCCAGCATGACTAATGCCTGCAACGCTTCCTGACGCTGCGTATTGTGCTGGCGGGCCAGCGGCACGGTGTCAACCCCCGCTTTGGCCAGCAGCTCGTCTTTGCGTAGCTTGTCTTTCAGCTCCAGAATCACGCGTTGAGCCGTTTTGGGTCCCACACCTTTGATACTCTGGATGGCCCGCACGTCTTCGTTTACAATGGCCTGGCGAATCTCGCCCACGCCCATGCTGCTCACCATGTTGATGCCCGTGCCCGGCCCAATGCCCGATACCGATATCAGGTGCAGAAACAGCGCTTTTTCGTTCGGGTCCAGGAAGCCATAGAGCGTTTGCCCGTCTTCCTTCACGTGCTGGTAGGTGTACACCTTCACTTTCTCCAGCTCGACGGGCAGCTTGGAGTAAGTTGCCAGTGAAATCTTTACCTCATAGCCCACGCCACCAGTATCAATAATGGCTTGGGTAGGGTCTTTATAGGCGAGTTTACCGTCGAGGTAGGCAATCATAGGGGTGGGGTGGGGTGAAGTCAGCCAGTAACCAAAGGCGGGCCGATTGCCCCAGCCAGTGCAAGGCCGTTTGGTTGAATAAGTGGTAGAGAGCGGCCGAAAAACAATTCCCGGCCGCCCACCAAGCACATTCAATCTATCAAAAATAACATTGAATCTTCATCCCTCAAGCTCTACGCTACAGCGCTTTGCCGTCGCGCTGCGCATCCACTACCGCAATGGCGGTCATGTTCACGATGTCGCGCACGCTAGCGCCGAGCTGTAGAATATGCACCGGCTTGCGCATACCCATCAGCACCGGCCCGATTACCTCGGAGCCGCCAATTTCCTGAAGCACTTTGTAGGCAATGTTGCCGGACTCTACATTCGGGAAAATCAACGTGTTAGCTCCTTTTGCAGCCAAAGGCGAAAAACCGTAGTTTTCCTGTAGCAGCTGGAGGTTCAGGGCCACGTTGGCCTGCATTTCGCCGTCGATGAGCAGGTCGGGGTAGCGCTGCTTGGCCAGCTCAGTGGCCCGGCGGGTTTTTTCGGGCAGCGGGCCGGCATTCGAGCCAAAGTTGGAATAGCTGATAACCGCCACGCGCGGCTCCGAGTCGAAGAAGCGCACGGCCCGGGCCGTCAGGCCGATAATCTCCACCATTTCCTCCGCCGTCGGATTAATGTTCACCGTGGTATCGGCGAAGAAATACGGACCTTTCTTGTTCTGGATAATGTACATCGACGATACCCGCTTGATGCCGTCGGCCGGCCCAATAACCTGCAGCGACGGGATGAGACTCTTGCCATAATCCTTGGTAAGCCCCGTAATGCAGGCGTCGGCAGCCCCGGTTTCCACCATCATGGCCGCGTAATAGTTGCGCTCGCGCAACAGGCGCTTGCCCTCGTACAGGGTAATGCCCCGGCGCTGCCGCTTCTCGTACAGCAGCTCGGCATACTCGGTGCGCGTGGCTTCATCCTGCAGAATATCAAGGATTTCGCAGCCCTCTAGGTCGATGTTGTTGGCTTGGGCGATGGCCTGAATTTTGGCGTGCGGCCCCAGCAAAATGGGGTGGGCAATGCCTTCGTCGCGCACGAGCTGCGCCGCTTTGAGAATCTTGTAATTGTCGGCCTCCGCAAATACCACGCGCTTGGGGTTAGCTCGGGCCGCCGACGTGATGCGGTTCATCAGCTTGCGGTCGAGGCCCAGGCGTGCCCGTAGCTCGTCTTCGTAGGCCTGCCAGTCGGTGATGGGCCGGCGGGCCACGCCGCTTTCCATGGCGGCCCGCGCCACGGCCGGCGACAGACTGGTAATCAACCTCGGGTCCAGGGGCTTGGGAATGAGATACGTACGCCCAAACGCCAGCGTGTTGTCGCCATAAGCGTTGTTCACCATATCGGGCACCGGCTCCTTGCTTAGCTCGGCCAGGGCGCGCACGGCCGCCAGCTTCATGGCCTCGTTTATTTCGGTCGCCCGCACGTCAAGCGCGCCGCGAAATATATAGGGAAAACCTAATACATTGTTTACCTGGTTCGGATGGTCCGAGCGGCCGGTAGCCATAATCAGGTCGGGCCGGGTGCTGGTGGCCAGCTCGTAGCTGATTTCAGGCTCCGGGTTGGCCAGCGCAAACACGATGGGGTCGTTGGCCATGCGCAGCAGCAGGCCGGCCGGCAGCACCTTGGCGGCCGAAAGACCCAGAAATACATCGGCGTCCTCCATGGCCTCGTCGAGCGTCGAAATCGGCCGCTTGGTGGCAAACTGCATCTGAATCGGAGCAAGGTTGGTCCGCTGGGTATTGATAACTCCGTCTTTATCAAAGACAACCACGTTCTCAATCTTCAGGCCCAGCGCCACGTACAGCCGCAGGCAGGAAATGGCGGCCGCGCCAGCGCCACTCACTACCAGGCGGATATTCTCAATCTTTTTGCCCACTACTTCGAGCGCATTCAGCAGCGCGGCCGATGAGATAATGGCCGTGCCGTGCTGGTCGTCGTGCATCACCGGAATCTTCATCAGCGCCTTCAATTCTGTCTCAATTCGGAAACATTCAGGAGCTTTAATATCCTCCAGGTTGATGCCGCCAAACGTGGGCTCTAGCGCCTTCACGATGCGGATAAACTCGTCGGGGTCATTGGCATCAATCTCAATATCAAAGCAGTCGATACCTGCAAACTTCTTGAATAGCACGCCTTTGCCTTCCATCACGGGTTTGCTGGCGGCGGGCCCGATATTGCCTAGGCCCAGCACGGCCGTGCCGTTTGAGATAACGGCTACCAGGTTGCCTTTTGCCGTGTATTTATACACGTCGTCGGGGTTTTTGGCGATTTCCTTGCACGGCTCGGCCACGCCCGGCGAGTAAGCCAGCGCCAGGTCGAGCTGGGTGCTGACGGGCTTAGTGGGAACAACTTCAATCTTCCCCTGCGGGCTTTGCTCGTGGTAGGCCAGGGCATCTTCGCGGTTTATCTTAAGCATCGCAATCGTATAGGTTACTGGGCAGGGCGGAATTCCAGGCCGCAAGTTCGGGTACATTTGGCTATACCGGCCGGGCTTATCTAAAAAAACAGCGCCCGGCGAACACTACGCCGGGCGCCGGTGGGGCAAGAAAGGTTGTCGGCCAGAGCTGGCAAGTGCAGGAGGAAGCGCCCGTCTTGCGCGCTGCTTGGTCAGGAATAAGAGCGGATAGCTTGCTGTAAATTCAGCCAGCCTGCACTACCAGCTTTTGCCCAAGCTTCACGGCATCGGTAGTAAGGTGATTGAGGCGGCGCAGCTCCTCCACGCTTACGCCAAAGCGGCGCGAGATATTATAGAGCGTATCGCCGGCCTGCACCGTATGCGTACTCAGACGGGGCTCGGCACGCTCAGGCTTGCGGCGGCCGTCGGCGCGGGTGGCCAGGGCATCGGGAGCGGCGCCAAAGCGCAGCCGCTGGCCTACCAGCACACTTTCACCCGGCAGCTCATTCCATTCCCGCACCTGCGCTACCGTCACGCCATGCTCCTGGGCCAGCTTAGTCAGGTTGTCGCCGGGCCGCACGATATACGTGTCTGCTTTGTGGGCTGGCGTGCTACCAGCCTTTAAAGCCAGTGAAGGCTCGGCTGCTTCGCGGGGCTGCGCCAGCGCAACAGCCAGTGTCTTCGGGCGGCTGCGGCGGGGGTGAGCTGGAGCCGCGCTGCTATCGGCGCTGGCCACGAGGTCGTCGGGGGCGGCGGCCTGGGCCTTAGCAGTAGCCAGCTGCTGGGCCTTTTCTTCGGCCGCCGCTGCTTTTGCCAGGGCAGCCGCTCGGAAAATAGCCTGGCGCTGCTGCGCCGCCACGCGGGCCGCCTGCTGTTTCTGAATACGCAGCAGCTCCTGTGCCTGAGCAGCCTCGCGTTGCGCCAGTACCTGGGCCTCGCGGGCGTAGCGCGCATTGGCGGCCGCCAGGGCCTGCATCCCACTATCAGCCTGAGCAATCTGGTGCGGTACCAGCGTAGCAGGTAGCGTGCTTGCTACGGGAGCAGGTGCCGGGGTGGCTGGCATGGGCACAAACACGACCAGTTCGCGGCCGGGCTTCAGGGTGGCATGCCTGGGCAGCTCGTTCCAGCGGCGTAACTGCGCCGGGCTCACCTCAAATTTTTCGGCCACGGTCGCTACCGTCTGGCCCCGGCGCACGGTGTAGTGCAGGCGGCGGTAGCGCGGCGTAGCTTCGCTGGTTTCGGTTCGGGGGCCGGTGCTGGCGGCCAGCTCATCGCGGGTTGGCCAGGGCGCAACGCCCGCCAGCCGCACCAGGCGGGGAGGTAGCAGCTGCGGCAGGTCGGTAAGCGGCTGGCAATAAGCCAGCAGCGTAGCACGGTCTACCTCGCCAAGGTGCTCGCGGGCAGCGCTGGGGAAGCGCAACACGTAGGGCCGGTAGCCGGCGGGCAGGCCGCCATGACGCACTTCGGGATTGTAGCGGCCCAGCGTCAGCGAGTCGGCATAGCCCAGCGCCCGACTCAGGCGGCGCAGGTCGAAGGCCTGGCCGCGCAAGCCCAAGGTATCGAGGGGCTCATAGCGCTGGTAGCGCAGCGCCGGGTCGTTCAGGCCATGCTCGCTGGCATACTTCATGGCATACATAATAGCCGTGAAGGTGGGTACATAATTGCGCGTTTCGGCTGGTAGATGCGGATAGAGCTCCCAAAACGTATGCTTGCCGGTTTTGCGAATAACCCGCTGCATATTGCCCGCGCCCCAGTTGTAGGCCGCCAGCACCAGCTCCCAATCGTGGAATACTCCGTACAAATAGCGCAGATGCTTGCAAGCAGCTTCGGTGGCTTTTTCGGGGTGCATGCGCTCATCTACCCATTCGTCGCGCTTCAGGCGCAGGTCGCTGGCCGTAGGCGGCATAAACTGCCACAATCCTACCGCGCCTACCGGCGACTTCGCCGTGGGTATCAGCGCCGACTCTACTACCGACAGATACTTCAGGTCGGTGGGCAGGTTATACTGAGCAAGGTATTTTTCAAACGTCGGAAAGTAGAACTGCTCGCGCTCCAGCACCCGCTGCGTGTAGCCGCGCTGGCGCTCGGTAAACAGCCGCACATAAGCCAGAACCGCCGCGTTAAATTGATGGGGCGCATCGGTTTCGATGCAATTCATGCGGTCGTTTACCAGCTCGTAGAGCGTAGGCGGCGTTTGGAGCCACACCAGGCGGGCCGAGTCAACGGCCGGATCAGTCAGCGGCTCGGCCGCCAGCGAGTCGAGCGTAGCGGCCGGAAGCTCTACTACCTGCCGGATGGTATCGCCCGGAATAAGGCTGGATTGGGGTGGGCGGGGGGCTTCGTGGCTGCGCGGTACTCGCTGCGCCAAGGCCGGAACCGCCCCCAGCGTAAGGGCTAGCAGCAACAGTCGCCGCGCCAGGTGCGGCCTACGCGGGCCGGTAAAGGGCGCGGACGGTTGCTGTAAAGCTTTCATAAGGCTAAGGTAAATGACAATTACTGAACTACCTAACCGAAGCGAGGCGCGCAACAATACGGCGGGGTTGCCGGTACTGTTGCGCGCCTCGCTCAATGCTAAAGCCGCTGGCTAACCTAGTTGGCTGCTTCTACCGTGGTCAGCGTATTGGCAAAAGCCAGTAAATCAGCTTCCCGAAATGCCCCGCTTAGTATCTGTAAGCCAATGGGCATGCCCGCATGGTCCTGGCCAGCGGGTATCGAAATGGCAGGCACTCCGGCCAGCGAAGCCTGCACCGTAAAAATATCGGCCAGGTACATCGAAACCGGGTCTTGCTTTTCACCAAGCCTGAAAGCCGTAGTAGGCGTAGTAGGCAGCACCAGAAAGTCGAACTGCCGCAGCAGCTCGTCAGTTTTTTCTTTAATAAGCCGCCGCACGCGCTGGGCCTTGGTATAGTATGCGTCGTAATAGCTGGCGCTCAATACAAAGGTGCCCAGCATAATACGCCGCTGTACTTCGGGGCCGAAACCCTGCGCGCGGGTCTTTTTATAGAGCGATTCCAGGTCCGTGACGTCGGGTGCCCGGAAACCGTACTTCACGCCATCGAAGCGCGAGAGGTTGGAGCTGGCCTCGGCCGTGGTAAGAATGTAGTAGGTCGGAATCATTTCCTCCAGCAGCGGAAACTCCACTGCCTCTACCGTGTGGCCGTGGCTACGTAGCGTATCGAGCGTTTGCTGCAGGGCCTCATGTACTTCGGCCTGCAAACCCGAACGTTCTATAGCATTTGCTATATAGCCGATACGGTACTGAGCAGCTGGATTAAGCAGCTCGCTGTAGGCTGGCACCGGCTCCTGGCTGGCAGTACTATCGTAGCCATCGGCCCCGGCCATTACCTCGAGCAGGCGGGCGGCGTCTTCTACCGAGTGCGTAATGGGCCCAATCTGGTCGAAAGACGACGCAAATGCTACCAGCCCGTAGCGCGAAATGCGCGAGTAGGTAGGCTTGAGCCCAATAACACCGCAGAACGCGGCCGGCTGACGCACCGAGCCGCCCGTATCGGAGCCGATGGAGGCCAGGCACATATCGGCCTGGACGGCTACGGCCGAGCCGCCCGACGAGCCGCCCGGTACCCGGCTGGGGTCCTGCGCATTGCGTACGGGGCCGAAAGCAGAGTTTTCGTTCGAGCCGCCCATCGCAAACTCGTCGCAGTTCTGGCGACCAATAAAAATGGCGTCCTCGGCCAGTAGTCGCTGCACAGCAGTACCGGTGAAGAGCGACTTAAATCCGTTGAGAATGCGGCTGCTGCTTTGCAGCGAATGGCCCTGATAGGCCAGTACGTCTTTCAGCCCGATAACCATACCGGCGAGCTTACCCGCCGTGCCCTGGGCCAGCTTTTCATCTACGGCAACAGCCTGCTGACGGGCCTCATCGGCCCATACCTCCAGAAACACGTTCAGCTCGGCGTTGCGCTGGCTGATGTTATCGAGGTAATACTCAACGAGCTGGCGGCAGGACGTAGTGCCCGCCGCCAGCTCGCGCTGAATTTCCGAAAGGGAAGAAAACAGAGGTTTCAAATCTTAAACGTCGGTTGATGGCTGGTCGAGGCGGGGCTGCGTACCATGCACCGCATCCGCCGTAGGCGGAATGGGAGTGCTCTGGTGAAAAGTTGGCTGGCCCGCCGTCGGCAAATCTACGGCACCCGGCGCGGTATAGCCCGCTACCGGCGCTACGTAGTCGCCGGCCAGCGGAGTAGGCGCTCCGGGTGCCGGCTGGTAGGGCGCAGGCTGCTGGCCATAAGCCGGGTTTTGCTGCTGATAGGGCTGGTTGGGGTTGTAGCCCTGATTGTTATACGGCTGATTCGGGCTCTGCTGACCGGCCCGCTCAAACTCGTTCCGGATTTCGCTGCTGGCATCCTTAAACTCGCGGATGCCCTTGCCCAGGCCCCGGGCCAGCTCCGGAATTTTATTTGCGCCAAAAAAAATGAGAATGACGACCATTATCAGAATCAGCTCGGAGCCGCCGATGTCGCCTAAGAAAAGCAGGGGGGAGTTCATAAGTACAAAAAGTAAAAGCGGAGACGGATAAGGCTGGCTACCTAGCTGGCCGGCGTGTTGGGGTTATAAGGGGCTTGGGGCATCTGGCCCTGCGCGGGGGGCCATACTGCTGCGGCTGCTGTGGATAGCCGTTCTGGTTGTAGCCCGGCTGCTGCGCGTAGCCTTGCTGCGGCTGCTGCGGATAGCCACCCTGGTTGTAGCCGGGCTGCTGGTTGTAATTCGGGTTAGCAGGCCGCTGCGGCTCAGGGTTGCTGGCATCCTTGAACTCACGCACCCCCTGGCCTACGCCCCGAAACAATTCCGGAATGCGCTTGGCCCCAAAAAACAGCACCAGAATAAAGATGATGAATATAATGGTTCGGGGATTACTCAGAAACAATAAGGGCAAGGAAAGGAGCATGGGCGGGCCGGCTGCAAAGCCGTAGAAATGGTTGAAAACGAAGATACGTAAAAACGAAGGCTTTGGACGGGCAAAGGTACCGGCTGGCGGCCTAACGCCTTTAAGCCAAGCGGCCTCTCTACGTGGAGAGCCGGCAGCTACCTGCGTTTATTTTTGGAAAGTTGGACTCTGACCAACTGCCAGCCAGATTATGGTAGCGTTAAGCCGGCCGCCAGCCATTTTCATCGAGAAATCTGGGGTATTACTCAAAGCTGATGCACCTTTGTAGTGGTTAGCAGCCTTAACCGGAGCAGCGCTGTTTTAACAGCCTGCCGAGGCAGAGGAAGTTGGCTAAGTTTGTTTTCATAGCTCAGAAAGGCATCGGACATTGTTCGATGCTTTTTTTTGCCTGCTCACACCCGTAAGCTGCGCCGTGCCTCCAGCGCATATACCAGCGCTGCAAAAAGGAGCGGTAGCCCCAGGCCCAGCGCGTAGCCGCCACTGCCGGGCAGCGCCCGCACGAGCGGCTGGCCCGCCACTACCAGGGCCACCGCGCCCAGCAGCCACAGCAGGAGCCGCCCCACCGGGTAGGGCACCGGGAAGTGCCGCTCGCCCAGCCACCAGCAAATGCCGGCCATCATAAAATAGCACGCCAGCGTAGCCCAGGCACTGCCTGTATAGCCAAGTACAGGTATCAGAATGAAATTGAGCACGATGGTGAGCACTGCCCCGGCCGCCCCGATGTAGGTGCCAAAATAAGTTTTATCGGTTAGCTTAAACCAGACCGATAGGTTGTAGTACACGCCCAGAAACAGGTTGGCCAGTAACAGAACAGGCACAACTCCCAGGCCGGCCAGGTACTCCGGGCGCCGCAGAAACAAGGGGCCAATCCAGCTGAGATTCAAACTGATGCCTATAAAAATGAAGGTGCAGCAAAGGGTAAACCATTTCAGCACCAGCGCGAAGGTGGCCGGTGAGTTCTTCTCCGTGCTTTGAGCAAAGAAAAAAGGTTCGGCTGCGTATCTAAAAGCTTGAATAATAAGAGACATGAATATGCTGAGCTTGTAACAGGCACCGTACACACCCACGGCGGCCAGCCGGCTCTGGCCGGGGTAAAACCCTTCGGGTAGCCAGGCCGGCAGCAGAATGCGGTCGAGGGTTTCGTTGACCATTCCGGCGAGGCCCATCAGCATAAGGGGCAGCGCATAGGCTAGCAAGGGTTGTAGAAAAGCGAGCCGGGGCCACTGGAAGCGGAAATCGAGCAGCTCGTAGCCCAGCAGCAGCAGGGTAAGCGCCGAGGCCGCCAGGTTGGATAAAAATACGTAGCCAACTCCCAGATTCGGGTTGTAAACCGCTGCTACCAAAGGCCGTAGCGACCCTAGCATACTGCCGGGCGCGCTTTTCACTACCGCCGGGCACAGCACTATGAAAAACAGGTTGAGCCCGACATACAGCAAGATGTTGGTGAGGCGGATGGTAGCAAACTTACGGGCTTTGTTTTCGAGGCGTAGGCGAGCGAAGGGCAGCGCTGCAACCGCATCCATGCCCAGGATAAGAGCTATCCAAACCGCGTACTCCTCGTGGCCGGGCGGCAGGTGCAGCAGCGCCAGCAGGGGCCGGGCCAGCAGCGCCAGCAGCAGGGTGAGCGCTATGCTGCTGAGCAGCAGCAGGCTGAGGGTTCGGTTATACAGGGCGCGTCGGTCTTCGCCCGGCCGGTTGGCAAAGCGAAAAAACGTGGTTTCGAGGCCGTACGTGAATACCACGTTCAGAAACGAAACGTAGGCGTAAAGCCCCGTCACGATGCCGTATTCGGCCGCTGAAAAGTGCCCGGTATAAATGGGCACCAGCAGGTAGCTAAGTACCCGTCCCACAATGCTGCTGACGCCGTAGATGGCCGTTTGGGAGGCCAGCTTTTTCGCAATACTCATCCAGGTCGGATTACAAATGAAAGCCTGTAAATTAAAAATTGCCAAGGAGGCAGTTGCCTTGAAATACCAGAAGGTAATTTTTAATTTTTACCACAATTGCTACTTCCCCTTGAACACTGCCGGGCGCTTTTCCAGGAAGGCTGCCGTGCCTTCCTTAAAGTCGGCCGTGCCAAATGCCTGGCCAAAGGCGCTGGCTTCGGCTGCGTAGCCAGCCTGGCCTCCCTCCTCAAAAAATGTATTGACGCAGTCGATTGTCAGGCCAACTGCCAAGGGTGCTTTGCTCAGAATCTTGCGCAGCAGGTTTTTGCTGAACGCCAGCAGCTCGGGCAGTGGCACAACGTGGTTGGCCAGGCCCAGGCGCAGGGCTTCCTCAGCTTTTAGCTGGTCGGCCGTGAGCAGCAGCTCCAGGGCCTTGCCCTTGCCTACCAGTTGCACCAGACGCTGGGTGCCGCCGTAGCCGGGCAGCAAGCCCAGGTTTACCTCGGGCTGGCCGAAGCGGGCATTTTCGGAAGCTACCCGAATGTGGCAGGCCATGGCCAGTTCGCAGCCGCCGCCCAGCGCAAAGCCATTTACGGCGGCTACCACGGGCTTGGGGCTGGTTTCGAAGCGACGAAACACGGCCTGGCCCCGGCTAGCGGCCGCTTGTGCGTCCGGGCCGCTAAGGGCCGCCAGCTCGGCAATATCGGCCCCCGCTACAAAAGCCTTCTCGCCGCTGCCCGTAAGCAGGATGCCGCGCACCGCCGCATCGGCCCGGGCCTGCTCAATTGCCACCCCCAGCTCGCCGATAGTGGCCGCGTTCAGGGCGTTTAGCTTGGCCGGGCGGTTAAGCGTGATAGTTAGGATGCCGGAATCAGCATCCAGTTCATACAGCAGGTTTTCAAACGAAGTCGCCATAAAGTAGCAGTTGGTGGGCAAAAAGCGTAGCCGCCAAAGGTACGGCAGGTAGCCAGCCCATCAGGCTTATCTCCTCGCAGCCCGGGTTCGTGGGCTAAAAGCACGCATAGGGCGAAATACTGGCTAATCGCTGGCATATTGCGCCAAACTTTGTGGCAGCCAGCTATATTGGCTCGCTTAAGTAAGGCTTATCAGCCGGCGCTACACTATTCTTTTCACCTTTTTTCACTAATCCCATGAGCTTTGTCTCTGAGTTCAAACAGTTTATTTCCAAGGGAAATGTACTCGACCTCGCCGTTGGCGTTATCATCGGTGGCGCCTTCGGCAAAATCGTCACCTCGCTGACCGACGATATTATCATGCCTATCTTAAGCGTATTCACGAGTGGGGTCGACTTCAAAGAGAAGTTCTTTGCTATCAACGGCCACCATTACGACACGCTCAAAGCCGCCCAGGATGCGAAAGCCGCCGTAGTAAGCTACGGCAACTTTATCAATGCCGTCATCTACTTTCTTATTATTGCCTTCGTCATTTTTTGGGTAGTGAAGATGGCCAACCGCTTCAAAAAGCCCGTTCCGGTAGTTGTAGCGGCCCCGGTTGTTACCCGTGACCAGGAATTGCTGACCGAAATTCTGGACGCGCTCCGCACGCGCTAACTGCTTGGCTAAGCCGGGCCGGAACTTCCATTTCCGGTCCGACATTCCTATACTATTGCTACCCGCTTCTTTGCCTATTCTATTCTAATCAGTGAAAAAACTAGTTGTTTCCGCGCCACTGGCTATGATGGCGTTGCTGCTTTCGGCCCCCGTACAGGCACAATCGGCCGCGCCCAACTTTCCGGCTCCGGGCACACCGGCGCGGCCAGCCTCGGCCAGCAGCCCCGATGCCGCCCGTACGCGCCGCCAGCAGCAGATGAGCCCCGAAGATGCTGCCCGCGACCAGCAGCTGCAAGTGCTGGAGGCCCGTACCGGCAACACCAGCTTTGGGGTTGAAAAAGGCGGCCCATATCGCCAACTCGATAAAAATAACGGGTCGTTTACCGTGCGCAAGTTTAAGGCGCTACCAGGCCAGGAGCAGCAGAAAGGCGTTTCGCGCCGCGTGGTAATGGGCGCTCACACCACCGGCAAGCCATTGGTGCACGACCACGGGCGCAAAAAGAAGTTTCTTTTTTTCTAGCATTTCAACCGGGTATTTAGCGGCTTCAGCCAACAGTGGCCGCTTTCTGTAAGTGTGTTTCCAAACCTTATCCCACAAAAAAGGCCACTCATGCGAGTGGCCTTTTTTGTGGGATAGAAGCGGCCCGAAAGGGCGGGCTGTAATTCTGAATTACAGCTTGCGCTTGATTTCCTGCTCTTCGAAACCTTCGATGTTGTCGCCTTCCTGCAAGTCGTGGAAGTTTTTCACCGAGATACCGCATTCGTAACCCTGGCGTACTTCCGAAACATCGTCCTTGAAGCGCTTAAGGTCCTGAATCTCTCCCGTGTACTGTACGATACCGTTGCGCACCACCCGCACGCGGGTTTTGCGGGTAAACGTGCCGTCCGTAACCATGCAGCCGGCAATGACGCCGACTTTGGTGATGTTGAATACCTGCCGCACTTCGGCATTGGCCACCACCATCTCCTGCACGGTAGGCGCCAGCATGCCTTCCATCGCGTCCTTCACCTCATTAATGGCGTTGTAGATGATGGAATACAGGCGTACGTCAATCTGCTCCTGCTCGGCAAGGCGCCGCGCGCTTTGCGAGGGCCGCACCTGGAAGCCGATAATGATGGCATCGGAGGCCGAAGCTAGCAGCACGTCGCTTTCGGAGATGGCACCTACGCCTTTGCTCAGGATGTTCACCTTCACTTCGGGCGTGCTCAGCTTCAGCAGCGAGTCGGAGAGGGCTTCTACCGAACCGTCTACGTCGCCTTTTACCAGGATATTGAGCTCTTTAAACGAGCCAATAGCCAGGCGGCGCCCAATCTCATCCAGCGTAATGTGCTTTTTGGTACGGATGCTCTGTTCGCGGGCCAGCTGCTGGCGCTGGGTAGCCAGCTCACGGGCTTCGCGCTCCGTTTCCATCACCTGAATACGGTCACCGGCCTGCGGGGCGCCGGTTAGACCAAGCACCTGCACCGGAGTGGCCGGGCCGGCTACTTTCTTCTTCTTCCCGCGGTAGTCGGTCATCGCTTTTACGCGGCCGTAGTGCGGGCCGGCCAGTACGATATCGCCTACGTTGAGCGTGCCGGTCTGCACCAGCACAGTGGTAACATAGCCCCGGCCTTTGTCCAGCTCGGCTTCGATAACCGTTCCTACCGCGTTGCGGTCGGGGTTGGCTTTGAGGTCGAGTAGCTCGGCTTCGAGCAATACTTTTTCCAGCAAATCGTCTACGCCGATACCCGACTTGGCCGATACTTCCTGGCTCTGGTACTTGCCGCCCCACTCTTCCACCAGAATATTCATCTGCGAAAGCTCTTCGCGGATTTTCTCCGAGTTAGCGGCGGGCTTATCAATCTTGTTGATGGCAATGATAATCGGTACGCCGGCTGCCTGCGCGTGGTTGATGGCCTCCTTGGTCTGGGGCATCACCGAGTCGTCGGCCGCGATAACGATAATGGCAATATCCGTGACCTTGGCCCCACGGGCCCGCATGGCGGTAAAGGCCTCGTGACCCGGCGTATCAAGGAACGTAATCGGGTTGCCCGACTTGGTGCGTACCTCGTAGGCCCCGATGTGCTGCGTAATACCGCCGGCTTCACCTTTGGCCACGCTTGCTTCGCGAATATAGTCCAAAAGCGATGTTTTGCCGTGGTCGACGTGGCCCATGATGGTCACGATAGGCGCACGGGGCTGCAGGTCTTCCGGCGCATCGGTCATGTCGATGGGCTCCTCGTCCTCTTCGGCCGACAGGAACTCGACGTCGTAGCCAAACTCGTCGGCAATCACCGTGATGGCTTCGGCATCGAGGCGCTGGTTGATGGAGACGAACATCCCCATACCCAGGCACACTTTGATAACCTCGTTCACGTTCACGTCCATCAACGACGCAAGGTCGTTGGCGGAAATAAACTCGGTGAGCTTCAGGGTTTTAGCATCAAGCTCATTCTGCGCACGCAGGGCTTCGCGCTCTTCGGCTGCCATACCCCGCTTATCGCGGCGATACTTGGCGCGGTTAGCGGCGGCGTTGTTTTTGCCACCGCTCAGCTTCGCCAGCGTAGCCTTGATTTGCTCCTGAATCTGCTTGTCGTTCTGCTCAGGCGTAAGCGCGGGCTGCGGGGTGCTGGGGCGATTGTTGCCCTGGCCGGGCCCACCGGGGCGATTACCCTGGCCTGGCCCACCGGGCCGGTTGCCCTGCCCGGGACCGCCGGGGCGATTACCACCCTGGCCCGGTCCACCACTGGGACGATTCCCTTGGTAGCCGCCACCCTGCTGGCCGGTACCCGCCGTATTGCCACCCGGCTGGCCGGGGGCCGGCAGGCGCTGGCGCTTTTTCTGGTTGTTGGTGCCCACGCCACTCTTGCGGACGTCGGACGAAGCCACGGGCCGGGGGCCACGGCCGCCCGGTCCGCGCCGACTCGAATCGAGCGGGAGCTGAATCTTGCCGAGTACCGTCAGGCCTTTCAGCTGGTCGGCCTTGGCTACAATAGTGCCTTCTTCGCCAGCGGGGGCATCGGGGGTAGCTGGTGCTTCTGGCGCAGGTGCCGGAGCTGCTGCTACGGGTGCCGGTGCGCTGGCAACAGCCGGTGCTGGCGCTGGCGCTGCGGCAGCCACCGGAGCGGCGGCTGGTGCCGGAGCAGCGGCAACCGGTGCTGCTACCGGAGCGGGAGCAGGTTGCGGGGCTGGCGCTGGTTTTACCTCGGCAACCGGAGCCGGAGCTGGTGCGGCAACCGGAGCGGGAGCCGGCGGGCGGACCGGGATAACCCGGCCTTTCTTATCCAGCTCAATCTTACCCATTACTTTGAGGCCGGGCGTTTTAGGAGCCTCGGGCGCTACCGACTCGGGTTGCGCCGGTGCTACTGCCGGCGCCGGTGCTTCTGCTGCGGGGGCTGGTGTTGGGGCCGGAGCTGCTG
Organism: Hymenobacter sp. BRD67; assembly: GCF_013256425.1. Lineage (GTDB taxonomy): Bacteria > Bacteroidota > Bacteroidia > Cytophagales > Hymenobacteraceae > Hymenobacter. The sequence goes on along the minus strand of NZ_CP053904.1, from coordinate 2,822,258 downwards.
CTGGTACTGGCAAAATGGGAGCTGCCACGGGCACGGGGGCAGCAACGGGCGCCGCTACCGGTGCGGGCTTGGGTGCCGGCGGGGCTACCGGCGCGGGCTTAGGTACGACGGCCTGGGCCTGCGCGTTCAGCTCGCTTTGGCGACGGGCCTGCGTGTGGCGCTGGGCTTCCTGTTTATCCTGTGCGGAAGCGGCAAATTCTTTTTCCAGTAGCCCTACCTGCTCACTGGTGAGCTTGGTAGTAGGCTTATTCTCTACCGCAATCCCTTTGCGGGAAAGGGCCTCGACGGCCCGGTCGATGCCAATATTCAGGTCTTTGGCCGCCTGTAGTAGCCGTTTCGGGGTTGCTTCCGCCATTCTAATATGTCGCGAACGATTACGTTCAGGGTGCAAAGGTAAAGATTAAATCTGGCCAGCAGGCTATAAGTCAAGCCTACTGGCTTGATTTAATATGCTACCCGCTGGCGGTCGGCCCCGGCCCTCATTGGGCGGCCGGGGCGCTTTCGGTGTCAGTGTCTGGGCCGGCAGCTGCTTCTGCGTTGGAAGTCGCCGCCACAGCGGCGTCGTCGGTCGGCAGATTGTCATCATCGGCAAACTCCTGCCGGATGACGCGGTACAGGTCGTCCACGGTTTCTTCTTCCAGCTCGGTGCGGCGTACGATATCGTCTTTCTTCACGGCGAGCACTGCCCGGCCGGTGTCGAGGCCGATTTTCTTCAGCTCAGCAATAATCCAGGGCTCAATCTCGTCGCTGAATTCGTCGAGGGAAATATCTTCTTCGTAGTCAGTGGCTTCGCGGAATACGTCGATTTCCATGCCTACCAGCCGCGAGGCCAGCTTGATGTTGGCCCCGCCCCGGCCAATGGCCAGGCTCACCTGGTCGGGCTTCATAAACACCGAAACCCGGCCGGTTTGTTCACTGATTTTCATCGAGCCAACCTTGGCTGGCGACAAGGCCCGTGAAATGAACAGCTCCAGGTTGTCGGTATAGTTGATAATGTCGATATTCTCGTTCATCAGCTCGCGCACTACCGGGTGAATGCGTGAGCCTTTCATGCCCACGCAGGCACCTACCGGGTCGATGCGCTCGTCGTAGCTCTCGACGGCTACTTTGGCGCGCTCGCCGGGCTCGCGCACCACGTTCTTGATGCTGATGAGGCCATCGTAAATCTCGGGCACCTCCTGCTCAAACAAGCGCTCCAGAAAGGCCGGGGCGGCGCGGCTCAGAATTACTTTCGGCGAGCCGTTCACCACGTCGACGCGGTGCACCACGGCCCGCACGGTATCGCCTTTGCGGTAGCGGTCCTTAGGAATCTGCTCGCTCTTGGGCAGCACCAGCTCGTTCTCATCCTTGTCGAGAATGAGGGCTTCACGGCTCCATACCTGATATACTTCGCCGGTGATGATTTCACCCACCAGGTCTTTGTATTTCTGATACAGGTTGTCGCGCTCCATATCCTTGACGCGCTGAATGAGCGTCTGGCGGGCCAGCAGCACGGCCCGGCGGCCGAAGTCCTCAATCTTAATCGGCTCGGCAACCGATTCGCCAATCTCGAAATCGGGCTCAATCTTCTGCGCGTCCGACAACGGAATCTTGTCGAGGTCCCAGATATCCTCCGAGTCGTCGTCCACGATTTCACGGTTGCGCCATATTTCCAGGTCGCCGTTATCGGGGTTAATGATAACGTCGAAGTTGGAGTCGTCCTCAAACTTCTTCCGAATCATCGTCCGAAACACGTCGTCGAGGATGGACATCATCGTGGGCCGGTCGATATTACGGCTCTTGGCGAAGTCCTGGAAGTTTTCGATTAGGATGTTAGCGTTCATGTTTTTTGGTCATCCTGAGCTGGCGAAGGACCTTATCGCCTCCGCGCGGCATTAAGTAGAAACTCTGACGAAAGCGGCGGTGATAAGATGCCTGCTTCGTCAGCACGACAACTGTTTATTTAAAGGAGATAACAACTGTGGCTTCTTTAATGTCCCCGAAAGGTATAAAGACGGCGGGCAGGGTGGTTTTCTTGGTTCGTACTTTAATAACTTCTTCCAGCTCAATGCCTTCGGACGTAACGGCAGTCAGCGGGCCGGTTTTCTCAATGCCGTCCTGCATTTTCAGCGCGAGGCTGCGCCCGATGTGGCGCGTGTACTGACGCGGGTCGGTGAGCGGCTGGTCGGCCCCCGGCGAGGTCACTTCGAGCGAGTACGCGGCCTCCTCGCCGTAGGCTTCTTCGAGGCCCCGGTTGAGGCGCCGCGTTACCTGGGCGCACTCCTGAATGCCGAGCCCATTGGGGCCGTCGAGGGTCGCGGTGATTTTAGGCATCACCGAGTCAGATACGGTGAGGTCGACCACATATAAGCCACTGTCGCCGAGGGCGTCGGCGAGCAATTGCTGAATGCGGTGGCGGTCAAATTGAGCCATGACAGGCGGGGGATAAGGCAAAAAAAGAGGGGACTGCGCGTCCCTCTTTTCAGATTGAATACCAATTTCTGGGGCAAAGATACGGCTTTTTTTGGCTTGGTGCAATGTAGCCACCCCGGCGCTTGAAGCAGTACTTATGCCCTAATAGCCCACGGCTTTATCATCACCCCGCGGGTCGGCGCCGCCTTCCAGCTGCCCGTCGGGGCGCACCCGGATAATATCGAGGCGGCCCCAGGCGGGGCGGGGCTGGGGGTTGAAGCCTTTTTCCTGCAAGACTTTCTCTGCCGCGGGCGTGAGGGCGCCGGCTTCTACGTCGAGCTGGTCGGGCAGCCACTGGTGGTGCAGGCGCGGGGCTGCCACCGCCTGCTCGGCATCGGCGCCATAATCGACCACCGCTAGAATGCTTTGCAGTACGCTGGTAATGATGGTGCTGCCGCCCGGCGTGCCCGTAACGAGCGCCAGCCGGCCGTTTTTGGTAAGGATGGCGGGCGTCATGCTGCTGAGCATGCGCTTGCCGGGCGCGATGGCGTTGGCGACGCCGCCCACCAGGCCGTACGAGTTAGGCACGCCGGCCTTGGCGCTGAAGTCGTCCATCTCGTTGTTCAGCAGGAAGCCCGCGCCGGCCACCACCACTTTGCTGCCGTAGGCGCCGTTGAGGGTAGTGGTGCAGCTCACGGCGTTTCCCTGGGCATCGACTATGCTGTAGTGGGTAGTCTGGTCGCTCTCGTAGCGCGGCAGGCCAGGACCGGCCGTAATGCGGGCGCTGGGCGTGGCCGAGCCGTCGGCCGGAATGGTGCCGGCGCGCTGCCGGTTATAGCTTTTGTCCAGCAGCTGCGCCACCGGCACCTGGCCAAAGTCGGGGTCGCCGAGGTAGGTGGCGCGGTCGGCATAGGCCCGGCGCTCGGCCTCCGTAATGAGCGCTACCGCAGCCGGCGTGTGATAGCCGAGCCGGGCCAGATTATGCGGCTCCAGCGTTTGCAGAATTTGCAGCAGCGCCACGCCGCCGCTGCTAGGGGGCGGCATTGTAAGCACGTCGTAGCCCCGGTAGGTGCCGTGCAGCGCGGCGCGCCACTTGGGCTGGTAGGCATTGAGGTCGGCCTGAGTAATCAGGCCGCCGCCCTGCTTCATCTGGGCCAGCAGCAGCTCGGCGGTGCGCCCCTGGTAGAAGCCGGCCCGGCCCTGGTCCTGAATGCGCTGGAGCACGGCGGCCAGGGCGGGCTGCTTCAGCGTATCGCCCGGCTGCCAGGCGGTGGCCCGCACGAAAACGGGCGGCGCGCCGGGGTTATACTTCGTAAAATCGGCCTGCGTGCGGTTGAGGCCGGCGGCTTCCTTGGTAGTGAGGGCCACGCCCTGCCGGGCCAGGCGCACGGCGGGCGCTACCAGGCTGGGCCAGGGCAGCTTACCCAGCTTCTGGTGCAGGGCCACCATGCCGGCCACAGTGCCGGGCGTGCCGGTCGAAAGCACCCCGGCGGTGCTCAGGTCGGGCACCACATTGCCGCCGGCGTCGAGATACATGTCGCGGCGGGCGGCAGCGGGGGCCGTTTCGCGGAAGTCGAGGGTGCCGTCGGTACCGCTCTTATCGCGGTACACGATAAAGCCACCGCCGCCCACGTTGCCAGCCACCGGCAGCACCACCGCCAGCGCAAACTGCACCGCCACGGCCGCATCATACGCATTGCCGCCCTGCTGCATAATGTCGCGGCCAACCTTAGAGGCCACCGGGTGGGCCGACACCACCAGTGCGTGGCGAGCCACCACGGGCGCGGCGGCCGGGGGCAGCTGGTCGGCAATGGCTGGCTTGGGGGGGCGGGTGGCAGTGTGCTGGCCCAGCGCTGGCCCGGCCAACGCGGCCAGCAGCAAAGCAGCCGAAGAAAAACGCGAAAACGTATGCATGCTGCAAAGTAGGCATCGCCGCGTCGCAACTGGCCAGCTACCTACCTTTGAAAAGCTAATTTCTCTTGCCTTATGTCTGCCAAAACCCAGGTTCCGGCCGCTGCTTCTGTTCCCGTGCTGACACTTACCCAGGAAGACGTCTGGCTGCAGCCCTACGAGCCGGTGCTGCTGGCCCGCCAGCAGCGGCTGGCCGCTCGCCTGGCTGCTATCAAGCAGGCCTATGGCTCGCTCAGCAAGTTTGCCACCGCACACGAGCAGCTGGGGCTGCACTACGATGCCCGTCGGGGGGCTACGTGGTGCGGGAGTGGGCCCCCGGCGCCGAGGCAGTGAGCCTGGTCGGCGACTTTAATTTCTGGAACCGGCAGGCCGACCCACTGCAAAAAAACGAAGCGAGCGGCATCTGGGAGGGCTTTATTGCGGACGACGCGAACGGCCGCCGCCCGGCCGCCGGCTCGCGCTACAAGCTGCACGTGGTGGCCCACGGCCAGGGTAAAGACCGGTTGCCGGCTTATTTGCGGCGTGCGGTGCAGGACGAGCAGACCAAGGATTACTCGGCTCAGGTCTGGGTGCCGGAAGCGCCGTTTGCGTGGACGGATAAAGCCTTCCGGGTTGCCACGGCTACTCAGGGCCAGCCACTTATTTACGAGGCGCACCCCGGCATGGCGCAGGAGGAAAGCCGCGTGGGCAGCTACCGCGAGTTTGCGGATTACGTGCTGCCGCGCATCCAGGCCGACGGCTACAATACGGTGCAGCTGATGGCCGTATTAGAACATCCCTATTATGGCTCGTTCGGCTACCATGTGGCTAATTTCTTCGCGCCCAGCTCGCGCTTCGGTACGCCCGAAGACCTGAAATACTTAGTAAACGAAGCGCACCGGCGTAATATAGCGGTTTTGCTTGATTTGGTGCATTCGCACGCCGTCAAGAACGAGGCCGAAGGACTCGCTGATTTCGACGGCTCGGGCAACCTCTATTTTCACAAGGGCGAGCGCGGCAACCATCCGGGCTGGGACAGCAAGCTGTTTGACTACGGCCGGCCCGAGGTACAACAGTTCCTGCTTAGCAACCTGCGCTACTGGCTGGAGGAGTTTCACTTCGACGGCTTTCGCTTCGACGGCGTTACGTCGATGCTCTACCACCACCACGGTGAGGGCCACGCCTTTGGCGGCTACGACAGCTACTTCGGCCCGCAGGCCGACGACGATGCTATTCTTTACCTCATGCTGGCCAGCACGCTGGTGCGCGAATTCAAGAAGCCGGCCCTGCTCATTGCCGAGGATATGAGCGGCCTGCCCGGCCTGTGCCGGCCCATTGCCGACGGCGGGGTGGGTTTCGACTACCGGCTGGGTATGGGCCTGCCCGATTTCTGGATTAAAACGCTCAAGCATAAGCGCGACGAAGACTGGGACCTCGGCGAGCTGTGGCACCAGCTCGTGAACCGCCGCCAGGGCGAGAAAACCGTAGCTTACGCCGAGAGCCACGACCAGGCGTTGGTAGGCGATAAGACGCTGGCCCAGTGGCTCTACGGCGATGCTATTTACCAGCACATGCACGTGCAGGACGGCGACGGCGGCGCGGCGCGGGCCACGGCGCTGCACAAGCTCATCCGGCTCATTACGCTGAGCGCGGGCGGCGAGGCCTACCTCAACTTCATGGGCAACGAGTTTGGCCACCCCGAATGGATTGACTTCCCCCGCGCTGGCAACGACTGGAGCTACCACTACGCCCGCCGCCAGTGGAGCCTGGCCGACAACCCCGACCTGCGCTACGCCCAGCTCCTGGCCTTCGATAAGGGCATGCTGGCGCTGGCCCGCGAACGGCGGCTGCTGGTGCACGGGCCGGCTCAGCTGCTCAACCTCGACCACGGCAATAGCATCATTGCGTTTGAGCGGGCCGGATTGGTATTCGTATTCAGCTTTCAGGTAAGCGAAAGCTTTTTCGACTACGCTGTTCCCGTGCCGGCGGCCGGGCGCTACCGCCTGGTATTTACTTCCGACAAGCCGGAGTTTGGGGGCTTCGACCGCCTCGACGAGTCGGTGGTGTACGACACGCTGGGAGGGGGCGGCACGGCCGAAGCGCCGCGCCTGCGGCTATACGTACCCAGCCGCACGGCTCTGGTGCTGAGCCGGGATAAATAGCCCAGAGTGGGCGTTCAGGTACTGGCTGGCCTATAGGCAGCTGGCTTTGGGCCTACCGGCTGCTTGCCGCAGCGGGCCAAGCCTGCGGCAAATAGTTGGTAGCAGGCTTGGTCCGAGCACTGGGGCAGCAGGCTGTAATAAAAGTATTTAATACATATCATTTTATTAATATTTCCGCCGGCGGGCTTTTGCGGCCATTCGGCGCAATGGTTACGGCCCGAAGGGTGAGCTGGCGGTTGAGAGGCACGGCCAATGGCTTGCTATACAGCTCGGTAGTCTCATCGGGTAGTTTGCCATCCAGCGTATAGCGAATCTGACTGCCTGGCACCAGCGAGCGGAGCGTAACTACTGCTTTGCCGCCCTGCCTCACCAGGCTGGTGCTGTCGAGGCCCAGCGGCTCGGGCACACGATAGTTGATTTTTTTAGCGTCGAGCCGGGCAAACTGCTGACTCATGCGCGGCAAAAAATCAGCGTAGCTTTTACCGGCTGCCGGCGTCCAGGCCACCTCCGCCACGGCCAGCAGCCTGGGAAACAGCATGTATTCGGCTTTTTCGGGCGTCGTGATGTATTCGGTCCATAGGTTAGCCTGAGGCCCCAGAATATGCTTTTGCTGCTCGGGCGTCAGCTCGGCGGGCAGTGGGTTATAGCTGTAGATTTTGGCCAGCGGCAGATAGCCGCCAATCATCAGCGGCTCGTTGGGGCTGTGCGGTACCGGGTTCTGGCCAGCGTCGAGGTAGAGGTAGCCACTTGGCGCCATGACTACGTCGTTGCCGTGCCGGGCGGCTTCTATGCCGGCTTTCTGGCCGCGCCAACTCATGATAGTAGCGCCCGGCGTGATGCCGCCTTCCAGAATCTCATCCCAGCCAATGAGCTTTTTGCCCTTACTCTCCAAAAACGCTTCGATGCGCCGGTTGAACCAGCCCTGCACTTTTTCCACGTCGGCAAGCCCTTCGCGCTTCATAAGCTCCTGCACGGCGGCGCTTTCCTGCCAGCGGGTTTTAGGGGCTTCGTCGCCCCCAATGTGCACGTATTTGCCCGGGAATAAAGTGGTTACTTCCGTTAGTACATCTTCAAAAAAGTGAATTGTGGGCTCAGTTGGGCATACGATATCCTCGTTCACGCCCCATTTGGTCCAGGTTTCGTAGGGTCCGGGCCTGCACGCCAGCTCGGGGTAGGCAGCCAGTACGGCCACCGAGTGGCCCGGCATCTCAATTTCGGGCACAATGGTGATGTAGCGTCGCGCGGCATAGGCTACCACTTCCCTGATTTGGGCTTGCGTGTAGAAGCCGCCGTAGGGCTGGCCGTCGTATTTAAAATCGGCCGGCGATTTAAATAATTGTTGGGCACCGAGCAGGGTTTCCTTGCGAAAAGCGCTGATTTGAGTCAGCTTGGGATATTTTTTAATCTCGATACGCCAGCCCTGGTCGTCGGTCAGGTGCCAATGAAAGGTATTGAGCTTGTAGGCCGCCAGGAAGTCGATATACTTTTTCACAAACCCCACCGAAAAGAAGTGCCGGCACACATCGAGCATGCCGCCCCGCCACCGAAAAGCTGGCTCATCAGTAATGCGTACATAGGGCACGCGCGTAGTGGCTGTCGGCCGGGACGGCAGCAGCTGAAGAAGGGTTTGGCTGCCGTAAAAAAGCCCCGCGCCGCCCGCCGCCGTTATCCGCACGCCGGCTTTATCTACTACCAGCTGATAGCCCTCAGGGTGGGAGGTAGGGGCCGTGAGTAGCGTAATCTGCGCCTGCTGGCGGTTGGTGGTCAGCGTCACGATTTTGCCTAGGGGAGCCAGCATTTCTTTCAGCAGCCCGGCCACGTTCAGCTCATCCTTACTCACTGCGTAGAGGCTGATTTTTTGAGGCAGCGCGTAGGTGGCAGCGTACGCTTTCACCTGGCGGGGCAGCGGCACCAAGCCCAGGCTTTGCGCGGGCACCTCGGCCGGCTGCGCCCGCGCGGGCGCAGCTGTCAATAAGCTTACTGCCAGTAAACCAGCGAGCCGGGTGATAAATGAAAGGCTGAAAACCATAAGCTGCTAAGGACGAAAAAGGCTTTCGTAAGTAAGTCGGACAAAGAAAACGAATAGCACGTCATGCATAGCAGGGCTGCGCATGACGTGCTACTGTGAGGTATAGTAACTGGCGTAACAGGCGTGGTTATTTATCCCAGTACACGCGGCCCGTCAGGTTATCACCGCCCGGCACGGCGGCACTGGCCGCTTTGTAGTTGTCGGGGTTAGTCGTGGTTTCGGAGATGGGGTAGGGGAATCGGCGCGGAATCTGGCCGTTGGTCGCATTGTTGGGGTACACCACGGGCGTGAGGGTAGGGTAGCCGCTGCGGCGCCAGTTCGACCACGACTCGTAAAAATCGAGCATGGTGTTGGTCAGGGCCCAGTACTGCGAGTTGATTTGCTGAAGTCCCTGGCTCGCGTTGTACGGGTTAGCGGTGAGGTAGGTGCTGATGTCGGCGGCGGCTACGGTCAGGGTGGGGTCATACTGGCTCAGGTAGCTGCAGGCCGAGGTAACGCCGGCGGCATAGTGCTGCGCGGCACTGCCCAGTCCCCAGCGTTGGGCCGCCTCAGCCAGCAGCAGCTCCGACTCGCCGTAGGTGAAGATAAACGTGGGGCCGTTGCGCTTTATCATGCCAGGGCTAGGCGACGAATAATCGGGAAACGAGGTGTAGGTGGGGTCGGTTGAGATGTCGAAGCCGGCCCGGCCGCTCAGGTCTTTGCCATTGGGCATGCCTTTCTGCACGGCTGCCGTAGCGATAGCCCCCGGATTCTGGTCTTTGCTTACGTCCTTGAGGTAGAGCTGCGTGACGGCGATTTTCGACAAGCGCGGGTCGTTGGTCGATTTCAGGAAGTCAATAAAGGTCTTCGACCATTTCACGTAGTAGTTTTCCTGGCCGCCATCGCCGAGCAGTATTTGGCTGTTGCGGTTCTGCGTGACCCTGGCCCCCGACACGTCGTGCAGCACAAACGCGTTGTCGGCATCGCTCTGCATGGTTTTGCCCTGCACCTGGGTAGCATACTTCTGGGCCGTGGCGGGGTCTACCTTGGTCAGGCGCATGGCAATACGCAGCAGCAGCGAGTTGCCAAAGCGCTGCCATTGCTGAATATTGCCTTTGTAAAATACATCGCCCGAAGGAATGTCAGCCGTGGGGTCGAGGGCCGCCGTGGCCTCCGACACCTCCTTCAGCAGGTCGGTGTAAATGTCCTGCTGCTTGTCGTATTTGGGGGTAATAACGCCCGTGTAGTAGCCCATGCCGGCCTGCGAGTACGGTACATCGCCGTAGAGGTCCGTAATGCGCTCCATAATCAGGGCCCGCATAATGCGGCCTACCTGGTGCAGGTTTTTGTACTTGACCTTGCCGTCGGTAGATTGTACCAAATCGGTAATCGGCTTTACCTGCTCGGCGTAGGCCCCGTCGGTATTAATGCCCCAGTAAGCTGCCGTGTATGACTCGTTGAGCAGATACTTATCGCCCGCCCAGTAGCTGACCACGGTCGAGAGCCCCTGAATCATGGTGGAGCTGTAAATCAGGTTGGCCCGCCAGGTTTCGTAGGCAAAGTCGGCGCTGCCGGTATACCCCAGCTGTGCCGTAGTCAGCAGGTAGTTGGCGTCGAAGTTTGCCTGACTGTACGTCGAGGGGTTGGTGTTAATATCGTCGAAGCTCTTGGTGCAGCCACTGGCTACTGCCAGGATTGCGGCCGACAGCAGGGTATAGGTGGGGAAAATGCGTTTCATAAGAGAGCTGGTTAAGAATAGCCGGATTGAAAACACTAGAATTTGGCGCTCAGGTTAAGACCGTACGTTTTCGACGGCGGCACCCCACCCAGCTCCAGGCCCTGCGAAAAGGCGTTGTAGCTGCCTTCAGGGTCAATGTTGTCGGTCTTGCGCATCAAAAAGGCCAAGTTGCGGGCCACCAGGCTCAGCGTCAGGCGCTGAATGTGGTTGTTAAACATGGCGGTGGGAAAGGAGTAGCCCAAGGTTACCTGCCGCAGCTTGATAAAGCTGGCATCCTGCACAAAGTCTTTGGAGACGTTGTTGGCCAGCGTGCCGTAATAAGTAGCTGCGTCAATCTTGTCGGTACCGAAGGTGCCTTCGCGGTTCACCAGCGTTTCTTTGCGCAGGCCAAAAACAGTGGCGTAGTAGTCGGTAGCCGAAAAAATCTTGCCCCCGAATTTTCCGTCAATCAGCACACCCAGGTTGAAGTGGCCCATGGTAAAGTCGTTGCTCCAGCCGCCGGTAAGGGGGTGAAACGCGGTGCCGTAGGCAGTCAGGTCGCCGCGGGCGGGTACGCCGTTGGTGGTAGTGGCAATGCTGCCGTCGGTGTTGTACTTGTTGTCGTAGGCCATTACCTGCCCAAAGGGCTTGCCCACAATCTGCGCCACGTAGCCCACGCCCGAGCGCGACGTAGCATACACTGATTGCGTTTGGCCGGCGGCCAGCGAGAGCACGGTGTTTTTATTGTAAGCGCCATTGAGCGACGAGGTCCAGGTGAAGGCCGCCGTTTTCACCGGCAGCACGGTCAGCAGCATTTCTACGCCTTTGTTTTCCATCTCGCCTGCGTTCAGCACTGCGCCCTGATAGCCCGAGCTGATAGAAGCCGGAGCAAATACAATCTCGTTCGACGATTTTTTCTTGTAAGCTGTCAGGTCCAGGCGCACCCGGTTCTGCACGAAAGCCAGCTCGGTGCCAACTTCCAGCTCGGTAGCGCTGGAGGGTAGTAGGTTGCTGTTCGGGATATTGGCGTTGCTAGGGGTGCCCAATGGGCGCCCATTAAGCGTAACGGGCAGCAGCGCGTAGCTCAGCTGCGTCTGGTAAGGAATAGTAGCCTGGCCGACCCGCGAGTAGCCCGCCCTGATTTTGCCAAAAGACAGGAAATCCGGCTTCCAAAGCTCGGAGAATACAAACGAGGCGCTCACCCCGGGGTACGTGATACCCAGGTTGTTGTCCCGGCCCGGCGTGGCCAGCGTCGAGAACCAGTCGCGGCGGGTGGTGGCCGTCACGAACAAGTATTCGCGGTAAGACAGGTCCAGGGAGCCGTAAACGGATTGGATTTCCTGGTCGCTGGGGAAAACCTGCGACGATTTATCATTCGCGTTATTAAGCGAGTTTACCCCGAAGATGGCCAGGTTGTTGCCGATGTTCTGGAGGGTTTCCGACTTGGTGCGGCGGTAGCTGGCCCCCAGGTTGGGCGTAAAGGTGAAGCTATCGCCAACCTTGAACGACTTGCCAACCAGCCCGTCCACGTTCAGGTCGGTAAAATCGGTCGAAAGCTCGATGATTCTGCCCCCGGCAGGTACCCCGTACCCGACGGCGTAACGCTGGTGTAGCGGTCGGTGTAGCTGTCGCGGCCCACCCGGCCCTGCAAAAACAAGCCGTTGTCCAGGGTATAACGGGCGGTTACGTTCGAAAGCAGGCGCTCGCGCGTGGTGTTGTTGACGAAGTTATGGGCTGCGAAGTAAGGATTGGTATTGTAGGGGTTGCCCGTGTTGTACACCAGCTCGGTGCCATCGGGGTTCGTGCCCGGAGCCAGGGTCCTCACGTCCAGGCTGGTAGGTAGAAATATTACGTTGAAGTTGGCGTTGCCGGCCCCGTCGGCCAGGATGGGGCGGTTATGGGCCTGCTCCAGAATGTAGTTGGCCCGCGCATCAAGGCTCAGGTGCTTGTACGGGTTGAAAGTGCCCGTAAAGTTGAAGGTCTGCCGGTCGAGGCCCGAGTTGGGCACTACGGCTCTGTTTGAGAGGTCGCTGGCCGAAAAACGTATCGAGCCCCCGTCAAAGCTCTTATTGAAGGCCAGAGTATTGGTAAGGCTGCTGCCCGTGCGGTAGAAGTTTTGGAGGTTGTCTTTCTGAGCCACGTAGGGCCGCGAAGTGCCGTCAAACTGCACCACGCTGGAGCCGTCGAGCTTACCGCCCCAGCTGGAGTTGCCAACCTGCGCGGCCCCGACGGCCGTAGTGGGCTTCGTGTTGTTGGCACCCTGGCCGTACTCATACTGCCAGTCGGTAAGGTTGTATATTTTTTCAGCTACAAAGTTGCTGTTGAACTCAATACCGTCGTTGCCCCGGGCACTTTTGGTCGTTATCAGAATAACGCCCGCCTTGGCCCGGTAGCCGTACAGGGCCGAGGCCGCGGCCCCTTTCAGCACCGAGATGGTTTCGATGTCGTCCGGATTGATGTTGGAAATGGGGTCGCCCAGGTCCGGCGAGTTGTCGTATTGCGAGCCGCTATTCGCCGTGCTGGGCTGACTTTCCACGGGCACGCCGTTGATAACATACAGCGGCTGGTTGGTCTGGTTAAGACTCGACACCCCCGGATGATAACGTTGCTCGACGAGCCCGGCCCGCCCGCCGTGGAGTTGACGTTGAGGCCGGCTACCTTGCCTACCAGCGAGTTGGTTATGTTCGTTTCCCGCGCCTGGGTCAGCGACTCGCCTTTTATTTCGGTTACCGAATAGCCCAGGGTTTTTCGTTCGCGCGTTACGTTCAGTGCGGTTACGACGACTTCATTCAGCGCCTGGGCGTTATCTTTCAGCGTTATATTAAGTACGTTCTGGGCCAGAACGTGGACAGTCTGGGCGTCGTAGCCGACCGACGAGAAAACTAGTGTCGCCGTATCGGGCACGGCAATAGAAAAGCTGCCCTCCCTATTGGTGCTAATGCCCTGGTGGGTGCCGCGCACAATAATAGTAACCCCCGGTATGCCTGCGCCCTTAACATCGGTCACTTTGCCGGATACTGTCCTTGTTTGAGCCTGAACCAAGCCTTGCAGGCCCAATAGCAGTAAAAAAGTAAGCCAAGTAATCTTTTTCATAGGGTCCGGGGGTTGTTTGGTGATGGGAAAAGATGGCGCAGCAACTTCAAAAGCAGAATGTGGGAAAGACTTATGCCAGGGCCAGCAGCCAGGTAGTATGAAGCCGGCCGAAAAAGGCCCTGTAAGACTTGGCCAAAACCAGGGAGACAAAAGCCCGGAGTGATAGCCAGGCTGGAATTTAAAATATACCAGCAAAAGAATATAATTGGCTGGTATTGAGTAGGAATTGCTTGGCAGTGGTTGCCCCGTAGCTATGCGTTCGCCTAAGGGCGCACTTTCACTAGTAGTGGTCGGAGAGCCTGCGTGAGAGCAGCACGTCTGCCGGCTGTGGGTTGCCTTACCAGTCTTATCCCAGCAGGCAATTTATTGCCTGTCAAAGGAGAATTTTTGAACTATTACTAAATAATCTGCCTCAAACATAACTGCTTAACTTAAGCAAAACAAGGAGATGAGGAAAAAATGTGTGCGCACACGCAAAAATATTTGTTTAGAGTGCCCGCCCACGCATAAATATTTCTTCGTTGCCTTATTTACCTCTGCCCGATAGGACCGGGAGCAGCGCAATTTGTAATTATGCTGGGGCGATAGCAGCAGGCATATAGCTGTCTGCATGTTTTACGAGCGGGCGTGCTGTAGCTGCGCGCGGACCATCAGCGCCCCGCAGGAAGTGCCTGGGTGTGCTGCCCTACTACCCGGCTGATAGCTGCCAGCAGCGAGCTGGCCCCGGCAGCATCCTGCGTCAATTCCCAAATCATAACACCGCTGGCCTGGTCGAGCGCAAGGGTAGTTTTACTCGCTATCGTGGCCAGGCCGTTGTAGCCCAGGTTCTTAAAGCTATCAGTATTCGGGTCAGCCCCCTGCGCCAGGAGGCTGGCATAGGGTACTCCACCAGGCTGGGCGTAGAACGGCACTCCCAGCACGGCTTTGCTGGCTGGTAAGCCGCGCAGCTTCCAGTAGGCCAGCGTTTGAACCGCCGAGGCGTAAGTGGCGTGCATCGGGTGCGGGCCATCGTAGGCCATTATATTCAGAAAATCAACGCTTTCGAATACGCCACGCTGAATTCCCGGCCCACCCCAGGCCCCACCGGCTACTGCGGCAGTCAGGAGTTTGCCCTGGCTGTGCAGCCGGGTGGCCAGCTGCTGTAAAAGGGCCGCGTAGCCGGCAGCCGTGCAGGTATCCGGATATTCCCAATCAATATCTATCCCGTCGAGCTGATAGTCGTCAGCAAAATGCAGCAGGTTGGTGACGAACGCGCGGGTGTACTGGGCATTAGACCCGATTGCGTCGAAGGCGCTGTGGTCGCCGTCGTGCCAGCCGCCCACCGATACCAGGGCCCGCACATGGGCAGCATGGGCGGCCGCTACCAGTTGCCGCAGCTTTGCAGGATTATCAATGGGGTGCAGGCCGCCGGTCGCAGTGGGCTGCAAAAAGGCATAGTTAACGTGGGTGAGCTGGGCAAGCTGAGCGTTGGTTACGCTGCCGTGCCACGACGGCACGTAGCCTACCACCCGAAACTGGGCCCAGCCCGCCGCCGGGGCAAGCAGCAGCGCCACCAAAATTACCTGAGCTAACTGACGGGCTCTCATATGCAGTAGGGGAGGCTAAATGGCAGGAATAGCATACGTGGCCCCGGCCTTGCCCTGCCTGGTATGGCCTTTAAGCGCAAAAAACAGGATGTAGAAGTAGCACGGAAGTAATACTAAATAGGCATGCTGCAGGCCCAGTACCTCGCTGGTTTTGCCATATAAGTAGGGCAGCACCGCGCCGCCTCCAATGCCCATTATCAGCAAGGCCGAGCCCTGCTCCGTAAAGCTGCCCAGCCCGCGGATACTGAGCGGGAATATGGCCGGCCACATCAGCGAGTTGGCGAGCCCCAGCATGGCGATGCAAAAAACGGACATATATCCTTGGGTGAATATTGCGCCGGCAGTGAAGCAGATGCCGACCACCGCGCAGATGCGGAGCGCCGCCTGCTGGCTCAGCCGCCTGGGGATGGTGGCTACCCCAATAAGGTACCCTACCAGCATGGCCACCAGCGTAAAAGACGTGAAGTTGCGGGCAATATCCAGGCTGATTCCCTGCGACCGGCCATACTGAATGATGGTGTCGCCGGCAATTACCTCGACCCCCACGTAGCAAAACAGGGCCAGCACCCCCAGCCATAAATGAGGGAACTGCCAGATGCTTTTAGCCGACTGGTGTGGCATAGCGCTCGCAGCCGGCGGGCTAGAGCCTATTTCGGGCAGGCCCGACAGCTTGATAAGCACGGCCAGAACGAGCAGCCCGCCCGTCATCACCAGGTAAGGCCCGATAACCCGGTGCGCCAGCTGTAGCAGCAGGGCTTGTTTCTGGGCGGCTGCCAGGGGGCCGGCCAGCTGGCTTTCCAGCTGGGCCGTGCCTTTCAGCACTACCGCGCCAATAATAACCGGACTCAGGGCACCAGCTATTTTGCTGCAGATACCCATAATGCTGATACGACGGGCCGCACTCTCCAGCGGCCCCAAAATACTGGCGTAGGGGTTGGAGGCCGTTTGCAGCAGGGCCAGGCCCGCGCCTTGTACAAACAACCCGGCCAGAAACAGGCTAAAGGAGCGGGCCTGCGCCGCGGGCACAAATACGGCCGTTCCCACTGCCATAACGACCAGGCCCAGGGCCATGCCATTTTTAAACCCGGTTCTTTTCAGCAGCAGCGAAGCAGGAAGCGCAAAGAAAACGTAGGCAATGTAAAAGGCAAACGTCACCAGCAGCGCCTGCGAATACGTTAGCTCACAAGCTATCTTTAAAAAGGGAATCAGTGTTCCGTTGAGCCAAGTGATAAACCCGAAAATGAAAAACAGCGCTCCAATAATAACCAAAGGGGAACGACGTGCCGGCGGGAGCTTTCCATTGAGCAGATAAGTGAGGTATAGTATCCGGAAAAAGCAGTCAGAGGTAGGAGCCGGGCGCTGGGCTGCTCGTACACCCGTACAGCGGAGGATAGTAGTTAAAAGCGATACCTCACAAAGGCTTCAATAGCCTCGTATTCAGCTAGTCCTAGCTTATCGTAAAGCTTTGCTGTTGCGTGGTTGCGGTCTTCGGAGCGCTGCCAGAACTCGCGCTTGTCGTTGCCCGGAAATACGGCGCTGTCTTTCTGCGACTGATGCTTGAAAATAGCTTTTCGCTTCCGCAGCAGCTCTTCGGGGCTGATGGGCACTGCCATCTCAATCTCCTGCACGTCCCACTCCTGCCAGGCGCCGCGGTACAGCCACAGGTAGCAGTCCTCCACCCATTCTTCCTGACCTTTGAGGCGAGCAAGTGCCGCAAAAATGGCATCCAGGCAAATGCGGTGCGTACCGTGCGGGTCGCGCAGGTCGCCGGCCGCAAAAATCTGGTGCGGCCTGATTTGCTGTAGAATAGCAATGGTTTCCTCGATATCGGCTTCGCCAAGCGGCTTCTTTTTTACCTGGCCGGTTTCGTAAAAGGGCATATTCATAAAATGGATATGCTGCTCCTGCACTCCGCAAAAGCGGCAGGCCGCCATAGCCTCGCCTTTACGAATAAGCGCCTTAATATCCTGTACCAGCAGGCTGTCTTCTTCGCCGAGCTTTTTGTGCTTCAGAAACTCCACTACCGCTGCATGCTCCTCGCGCATTTGCGCTACGCCTAGCTGCTGCTTTTCGGCAAAGTCAAGGGCGAAGTCGGCAAAGCGCCGCGCGTCGTCGTCAAATACCGCCAGGTTGCCCGAGGTCTGGTAAGCCACGTGCACCTCGTGCCCCTGGTCTACCAGGCGCAGCAGCGTGCCGCCCATGGAAATCACGTCGTCGTCGGGGTGCGGGCTGAAAACGAGCGAGCGCTTACTCGCGGGCACTGCCCGCTCGGGCGCTGCGCATCGTTTGAGTTGGGCTTGCCGCCCGGCCAACCCGTAATTGTATGCTGAATGGCGTTAAATACCTTTATGTTAAGATTATACGCATTGCCGGCCTCCACCAGCAAGTCGCTCAGGCTACCGTCTTTGTAGTCTTCATCGGTAAGCTTCAGAATGGGTTTCTGCATTTTTAAGCTCAGCCAGATGACGGCCCGCCGAATCAGGTTGTCGTCCCACGAGCACATGCCCACCAGCCACGGCGTTTTAATGCGAGTCAGCTCCAGGGCCGCCCACTGGTCCACTACCACGTTCACATTCGGATGACTTTGTAGAAAGGAAGCCGGCACCTCATCCGAAATCCGTCCCTCCACAGTTTGCTGCAGAATGCGGGCCTTGCTTTCGCCCCACGCCATCAGGATAATCCGGCGGGCCTTCATAATAGTGCCCACGCCCATGGTCAGGGCCCGGAGCGGCACAAACTCCTCCTTAATAAAGTCTTTTGCCGCGTCCGTAATCGTCAGCGGGTCGAGCTTTACCAGGCGCGTAACCGAGGTACTGGCCGAGCCCGGTTCGTTGAAGCCAATGTGCCCGGTGCGGCCTATGCCAAGCAGCTGCAAATCCAGCCCTCCGCAGTCCTTAATCTGCTGCTCGTATGCCTGGCAGTATTCTTTTACCTGCTCTATGGCCAGCGTGCCATCGGGAATGTGAATGTTTTCGGGCAAAATGTCGATATGGTCGAACAGCTGCTCGTGCATGAAATAGACATAGCTCTGCAGCTCGTCGGGCTGCATGGGATAGTACTCGTCGAGGTTAAACGTGACGACGTTCGCAAAGCTGAGGCTTTCCTGCTGGTGCAGGCGAATCAGCTCCTGGTACACCCCAATGGGCGACGAGCCGGTGGCCAGGCCCAGCACGGCTTTTTTGCCTTTCTGCTGCTTGTGACGGATAATGCCCGCAATCTCCTGGGCAATACGGATAGCTCCCTGCGCCGCGTGCTCGAAAATGACTACCGGAAGCTTCTCAAACGTAGTCTCGGGATAGTTAAGAACTTCCATGTCAAATTTTAAAATGTAAAAAATGAGAGTTGGGGTAAGCAGAGTGAGGCGGCCGACGCAAGCCGCTTACAACGGCCGCAGGGCTGGCATAAGAATCTTGCAGCAGAGACTGATAATAGGATTTTTCGTAGCAGATACAACTAATTCTGCCCAAACTTAAGCAACTGGCATAAGCAATGCAAACCCTGGAATAAAAAATGTGCGCGCACACGCAAAAATATTTGCTATGAGTGCCCGCACACGCGAATAAATATTTTTGCGCTCTCCCGGATTTCGAAAAAAGGATAGTGTATAACTAATGCAAGAGCCTTTCCGACGTATGCTGGTAGCCCAGACTATTTTTATGCTCCGGCAGTTGGCTGGTAGCAACTGAAAAAAAGGAAGCAGGCAACCGGCAGCCGGGTATGGCCAAGGAACACTGATGGAGTGGTTGCCAATGCTCGGCTCACTCCCTGTTGCCAGCTAGAGCAGTTTCGTAGCCCGCCCCTTTCAACCTGTACACTCACTTGCAAACCGCTCTGGCATTGCTATCGGGCGTGCTGCTACTTTTGGAGAGTATGGCCAGCGTAGGTAGCGCTGGCTTTATAGTTCAGCTCGCGTCCGCGATGCACACCCGTTGCGGTGGCGCGGGAATGCGAACGACAAAATTTGCACTACTATTTACCTGTTCCGAAGCCGCTCTAAGTGATAACTTTGTTAAATTTTTCAAGTAAGCGCTTAGCATACACATGAGTAAAACTGCGGTGCGCCTCAAGGATATAGCAGCCAAAGCAAACGTTTCGGTCGGAACCGTAGACCGGGTTTTGCACAATCGGGGCCGGGTTTCGGAGGAAGTGCGGCAGAAGGTACTGCTGATGATGAAAGAGCTGGAGTACGAGCCCAATATGATAGCGCGTACGCTGGGCTCCAACCGCAGCTATCGGCTGGCGGTGCTGCAGCCCGACCACCTGCTCGACCCTTACTGGCAAGCTCCCTGGGATGGTATTGAGAAAGCCGGCAGGGACCTCAAACAGTATGGTATAAACGTTATTATATACCCGTATAGCCTTACAGAGGTTTCGTCTTTTATAGAGCAGGCTGAAGCCGCGACAGCCTCGCAGCCCGACGGTATTTTGATTGCGCCGCTGTTTTACCGTGAGTCGCTGACCTTCTTTGCGCGGTGGCAGGCGCAAAGCATTCCTTACGTACTGTTTAATACCTACATTGCTGAGCTGGAATCGCTCAGCTACGTTGGGCAGGATTCTTACCAAAGCGGCTTTCTGGCGGGCAAGCTGGTGCAGTTTGGGCAGGCGCAGCCCGGTACTTTTTTAATAGTGCATATTGCGGAAGACGTAGCCAACTCCGTGCACGTAACCCAAAAGGAGCGGGGCTTTCGCGATTACTTTGCGCAGCTTGCCGCTACTGCAACCGAGGCCAAAAGCCCGTACACCATCATCAGCATCGACCTGCCGCAGCCGACCGAGCCCTCTTTTGCCCGGCAGCTCAACCGCTTGCTCGATGATGAGGCAATTCAGCTGAAAGGGATTTTTGTGAGTACTTCAAAAGCTTATGAGATAGCTCCTTATCTGCAAGCCTACCAGCGTGAGAATATCCGACTGGTGGGGTACGACCTGCTCGAAAAGAATATTCATTTTCTGAATGAGAATATCATCGACTTTTTAATAAACCAGAACCCCGGGAGCAAGGCTACTGGGGTATTTTCACGTTGGCCGATTTGCTGGTTTTTAAGAAAGAGGTGTTGCCGCTCAAGTACCTGCCACTCGATATTATCACGAAAGAAAACCTGCAATACTACATTACTGCTCCCGCTGCGTAGGCGGAAGCGGTAAGTGGTGCGTACCAAGGGCAGGCTGGCTTTTAGTCCCGATTTATACCATGCGCACCTTCAACTGGGCCATTCTGGGCCTGGGAACCATCGCCCATAAATTTGCCCAGGATTTGGCGCTGGTGCCCCAGGCCCGCCTGCATGCCGTGGCTTCCCGTAGCCTGGCTAAGGCGCAGGCGTTTGCCGCCACCTACGGGGTGCCGCACGCGGTAGGCAGCTACGAAGCGCTGCTGGCCCTGCCCGACCTCGACGTGGTCTACATTGCCACTCCTCACTCGGAGCACCACGCCCACGCCCTGCTGTGCCTGCGCGCCGGCTTGCCCGTTCTCTGCGAAAAAGCATTTGCCCGCAGTGCCAGCCAGGCGCAGGAAATGATAGAGGCCGCGCAGCGGCGCGGGGTTTTCCTGATGGAAGCGTTCTGGACGCGCTTCTTCCCGGCTATCGGCCAGGCCTTGGAGGTGGTGCGGGCCGGGGCTATCGGGGAGGTAAAGCACCTGGTGGCCGACTTTGGCTTTGCCAGCGAGTATAATCCCACTGGCCGGCTGTTTAACCCGGCATTGGCCGGGGCTCCTTGCTGGATATCGGCGTCTATCCGCTTTTTATCAGCCAGCTTTTTTTAGGCGCACCCGTAGCCGTGCGGGCGGTATCGACCTTCACAGCCACGGGAGTTGACCTCAATTGCGTGATGGCCTTGGCTTATGCCACCGGGGCCACTGCCAGCCTGGTTTCTACGCTGGCCGCTACGACCGATAACCGCTGCGTGCTGTATGGCACGGCCGGCCAGCTGCACCTTACCGGGCGGTTTCATGCGCCCAGCGGCCTGCGCATACAGGTATTTGGCCAGGAGGCGCAGGTAGTTGCTTCCCCAACAACGGGGTATGGCTACCACTACGAAGCCGCCCACGTGCAGCAGTGCCTGGCGCAAGGCTTGCTGGAAAGCCCGCTGTTGCCCTGGGCTTTCAGCTTGCAGCTGATGGAGCTGGCCGATGAGGTGCGCCGGCAAATTGGCTTGCGCTACCCAGGCGAATAAGCGGCCGCTACTCGCGCTTGCGGCCAATGCTGAGGCGATACACCGTTTCGGTGAGGCGCTTGGCGCGGGTTTCGGCGGTTTTCGCGCCCTTCAGGTAGCGCACGTAGGCCCGTTGCTCGGGCTTGGTGAGGCTTTTGAAAAACTTCAGGGCAGCAGCGTTTTCGGCCAGGCCGGCCGCCAGGTCGTCGGGCATGGTCACCACGCGCTCGCTCAGGTCTTGGCGCAGGGCCACGCGCAGCACGTCGCCCACCGTTTTGCCCACGGCGCGCCGCACCTCACGCGGAATCACCAGGGCGTGGTAGCCATCGCCGAGCGGCAGCAACTCGCCCTGGTACGGAAAGCCGTCTATGGCCGTTTGCACCAGCAGCTCCTCCTGGGTGCCGTAAAGCTCGGCCACCGAAAAAGGCGCTACCACAAATACATCGCCCGTGCGCGGGTCGGCTTCGAGCACCGCTTCAAATTCCTGTTCAAATTCCGTCATTGTCGGCAAAATTAACTCGCGCTGGCCACCAGACGCGCCTGGACCTGGTGCAGCGCCTGGGCAATGGCTGCAGTATCGCTGGCCGGGATGGGGAGCACCGCGCCGGCGGCAGGTGTAGCTCGCGGCGAACCCGCTCTGCCAAGGCCGGTGTTTCGGTTAGAATAAGGTTGGCCCGGCGCAGCGCTTGGCGTTGCAGCTCGGCTATCCAGCCGGTTGCCGTATCCAGAGATTCCTCGGGGCGCGCCGCGAGGCTGGCTACGTGCAGCACCAGCGGCTGGCCGGTGCGCTGCCGCAGCTCCTGGGCCGCCAGCCACGTAGGCCAGGCGGGCGCATAAATAGCGTCAAAGCCCAGCTCAGCCCGCGCCACCGGCACGGCAAAGCGCGCGTACTGAATAACCTGAAAATTTAAATCGGGGTCCGAAAAGCTTTGCGCCGCCGGCAGCAGGGCCGGGTACACCGGCAGAGCGGGCTCGTCGGTAGCCAGGGCCAGCGCGGCGGTTGCTGGCGTTTCCGGCACAGCTACCGGCTGCCTTAAAGCCGCCAGGGCCTGCGGCCAGCCCGCGTGAGCCAGCTGCTGGCTGGTTAAATATTCAAAATTTTCTATATTAAGAATAGCCTCCTCGCTCGGCTCTACAGCAGCCTGCGGCCGCAAATCGGCTTCCAGCTCTGTGGTCTGAGTCAGCTCTTCACCTAGCTCAGCCGGCGGAACAAACTCCTGGGCTGGGCCTGGGGTGTAGCTCGGATAATCAGTAGTGTCTACTCGTGCATCGGGCGTTAGCTCAGTTGCCAGCGCCAGGGGCGCCGCGGCAGAAGGGCGTTCGTTGATTGCCGGAGCAGGTATGGGTGGGCTGGCAGCCTCTGTAGAGGCAGCAAGTACTTCGGTCGCTCCCAGATACGGGCCGCCGGCCGCCCGGCGGCCCCGGTCCAGATAGGGGAGGGCAGGGGTTGCCCGGCTTTTTGGGCCAGCTCGGGTAAGCTCAGACTCGCCAGGCGCACTACCCGCACCAGCGACCAGGCGGGCAGCGGTGCAACGGCCGGCGTAGCTGCCGGCGGAAGCGGGTAGGCTACGGTAGGCGGCGCGGGGCTTGCCAGGGCAGCTTCGGACAGGGGCGCAGCCTGAGCGGGCGCCGGACCTGGAGCCGGGGCCGGCGCCAGGTCCGCATCGGCCAAGGGCAGTGGCAGGTATTCTTCGGGGCTGAGCCGGCCGGGGGCGTCGGCCTGGGGCACCAGCACGACAATAGAATCGACAACCGGCTCGTGGGCCTGCGTGGCGGCCAGCAGGGCCCGCACGGCTGGCGCCGCCTCATCCCAGGCCAGTACCAGAACGGCGATAGGGGCGGGTGTAGCGGCAGCAGGCAAAAGCATCGGCAGAGATTAACCCTGCGAATAACGGCACTGCGGAAGGCAGGATAATGGATAAGCTAAAAAATATAATTGCGCTACTGGCCGGCGCAGTAGCATTTCCAGTTCCGGTCCCCAGCTTTATGCCAGCGCTAAAAAGTAACTTGCGAGCTGAAAGCTGCGCAGCTATCGGCTTCGGCCGGCTTTTTATCGTTAGGTGCGCAGGCCCCTCTGCTCTTCCAGCCCTTCCCCAGTATGCCTACCAATTCCGTTCAGGAAAATAACTATATGCTCAACGACCTGGCCGCCCAAGCGCGTCAGGAGCACCTGCCCGGCCCGGTGCAGCTCGTGGAGCAAACCAACGACCACCTCTTCACATTTACGACCGATAACGGGACACGCCTGCTGCTGCAGGTGCTCTCCGATAAGATTCTGCGCTTTCGCTACCTGACGCCCGAAAGCCCGGCCGAACCCGATTTCAGCTACGCCGTGCCCGACCCGGCCGTGGAGCATACCATGCGCCCCAGCGTACCGGGCTTTCTGGAGTTTAAGGAAAAGAGCGACCACTACCGCCTTACCACGGCCCGCCTGATTTGCATCGTCTGGAAGGATTCGCTGCGCACCCGCGTGCTCGACCGCTCCGGCAATATTCTTTCGGCTGATGAAAAAGGCTTTCACTGGCACCACGACGACGACACCGGCAACGACATCGTGAAGATGAGCCAGCAGGTGCCCAGCGGCGTATGCTACTACGGCCTTGGCGATAAGCCCGCCAATATGAACCTGCGCGGCCAGCGGTTTTGCAACTGGGGCTCCGATACCTACGGCTACGTAAAAGGGTCGGACCCCCTGTATAAGAATATCCCGTTTTTTCAGGTGCTGCACCAGCGCATCGCCCACGGTATTTTCTTCGATAATACCTTCAAGGCCTTCTTTGACTTTGCGGCCGAGCGCGCCGACGTGACCAGCTTCTGGGCCGAGGGCGGCGAGATGAACTACTACTTCATCTACGGCCCCACCCTGCTCGAAGTAACCGAGGAATATACCTGCCTGACCTGCCCGCCCGAGCTGCCGCCGCTCTGGACGCTGGGCTACCACCAGTGCAAGTGGAGCTACTTTCCGGAAAGCAATGTGAAGGAGATTACGAGGAGCTTGCGCGAGCGCCGTATTCCGTGCGATGCGATTTACCTCGACATCGACTACATGGATGGGTACCGGTGCTTTACCTGGAGCCCGCAGCATTTTCCCGAGCCCAAGCGCCTGGTGCAGGAGCTGGCGGCCGACGGCTTTAAGCTGGTCGTTATCATCGACCCCGGCATTAAGATTGACCCGGCTTACCCGGTGTATCAGGAGGGGCTTCAACACGACTTTTTCTGCCGCCGCGCCGATGGCCCGCTGATGAAAGGCTCGGTATGGCCCGGCCAGTGCAACTTTCCCGACTACACGCGGCCCGAGGTACGCGAATGGTGGGCTGGCCTGTTTAAGGGCCTCATTCAGGATGTGGGCGTAAAAGGCGTGTGGAATGACATGAACGAGCCCGCCGTATTTGAAAAAGGCACTTTTCCTGACGACGTGCGCTTTGGCTACGACGGCCAGCCGGCCTCGCATCGCAAGGCCCACAATATCTATGGTATGCAGATGGCCCGCGCTACCAACAATGGCGTGAAGCAGTTTAGCTACCCCAACCGGCCGTTTACCATTACGCGCAGCACGTATGCAGGCGGCCAGCGCTATTCCTCGGGCTGGACCGGCGACAACATTGCCAGCTGGGACCACCTGTGGCTGGCTAATATTCAGTGCCAGCGCCTGAGTATCAGTGGCTTCAGCTTCATCGGTTCCGACATCGGTGGCTTCATCGACACGCCCGACGGCGAGCTGTACGCCCGCTGGATTGCGCTTGGGGCGTTTCACCCGTTTTTCCGCACCCACAGCTCCGGCGACCACGGCGACCAGGAGCCCTGGAGCTTTGGCGAGCCCTACACCAGCCTGGCGCGCCACTTTATTGAGCTGCGCTACCAGCTGCTGCCCTACGTGTACACCGCCTTCTGGCAGTATACTACCCGCGGCACACCCATGCTGCGCCCGCTCACCTTCCTCGACCAGGACGACCCCGAAACCTACCTGCGCATGGCCGAGTTTTCGCTCGGCGACCACCTGCTAGTATGCCCCATCACCCAGGCCGGGGCCGACGGCCGCTGGATGTACCTGCCCAAAGGCGACTGGTACTATTACTGGACCGACGAGCTGAAAGCCGGTGGGCAGGAAGTCTGGGCGTCGGCCGACCTCACCCGTATTCCGCTCTTCGTAAAAGCCGGCGCAGTAGTGCCTATGCAGCCGGTGATGCAGTACGTGGGTGAAAAAGCGGTGGAGCAGTTGACGCTGCACGTGTACTATAAAAATGGCACCGCCGCGAGCGTGCTCTACGACGATGGCGGCGAGGGCTATGCCTACCACGAAGGCCAGCAAACCACCCGCCGCTTCACCGTGACGGGCGATGCCGCATCGCTCACGCTGACGCAGGCCACGGAGGGAAACTACCTGACACCCTACACTACCTATCGCGTGGTGCTGCACGGCCTGCCTGCCGCACTGGCGAACGTAGCCGCCGATGGCCAGCCCGTGGCCTTGAGCGAGTATCCGGCCACCGATACCACCGTGGCTGCCCCGGCCGTGGTGGTGGCCGTAGGGTTTGAGGAGGTGCGGCTGGAGCTGGCGGCTCCGTTCCCTAAAGAGCCGGCGGCTTCTCCCAAAGCGTAAAGAGCTGCAAATGACAAAAAGCTCCTGCGCTTCCATTGTGGACATGTTTTGCTGCTTGCCGAGTAGCTTTTAAGAGTCTTTAAGGGGAGCTTTTAGCTCAGATTTTTAAAATATAAAATATATAAATTTTTATTTACTATCAATGCAAAGCCATATGTGTTGCGGCACGGGCTTTTGCTCTTAATTTACATAATATAAAAATTTAAACAAAAAATATAAATATTTTTTTAGTAATTCGAATAATGAAGAAATTAGCTTGGCATTCGCTAAGCAGAACTATTCTTTCAGCTAGGCGCGGCCGTATCGCATGATAATGCGATACGGCCGCGCCTATTTTAGGCTAATCTTTGTGGGAAATTACTGGCTGCTAATTACTGCCATTAAGTAAAAAGCAGTCGGTCTACACCTTCTTTTTTCTGTATGGTAATTTTTACTTTGTTACGGGTTCGCTTGGCTGGCCTACTGACCGGGCTGCTGCTACTAAACACCCTTACCACTTTCGCCCAGGTGCCGCCCGGCAATGCGCTGGCCTTTGATGGCACAGGCGAGTACGTAACCGGCACTAACTCACTGCTGCCTCAGAATAACTCCCCCGTACCCTGGAAGCCTGGGTATTGACCACGACCACCGGCGGGGTTATATTCAACTATGGCACGGCTAGCACCAACCAGCGCTCGGGCATCCTCGTCAGCAGTGGCGGCCACCTCTATTACGTGGGCGAGTTCAACGACCTGGAAGGTAGCAAAACCATAACCGACGGCCATTGGCACCACGTAGCGGCTACCTACGACGGCACTAGCCTGAAGCTATATGTAGATGGGGTACTGGATGTTTCCAGCAATCCGGGAGCCTTCAGCACCACCGGCACCAGTTGGAACCTGGGCAAGCGTATTCCGCCGCTCACGTCGAACGAGCTGTTTACGGGCCATATCGACGAGATGCGCGTGTACAGCACGGCGCTGACCCCGGCCCAACTGCAAGCCGACATGACCCATACCAGCGTGGCCGTGCCGGGCAGCCTGGTGGCGTACTACGATTTTGATACGGGTACGGCCGGCGGCAACAACACCGGGCTGACGACCCTGACCGACCGCAGCAGCAACGCGCAAAACGGAACGCTGACTGGCTTTGCCCTCACCGGCACCACTTCGAACTGGGTAGAAAGCTACGCGCTGGTGGTGCCCGCGCTCGCACCCTCTTCCGGTATCAGCAGCACCGGCTTCACGGCCAGCTGGACGGCCCCGGCCATCGGCACCGTCACCAACTACGTGCTTGACTATTCCACCTCGCCCGGCTTTACAGCGGGCGTGGCTACGGTGAGCCCGGCGGCCGGTACTACCAGCCGGGCACTTAGCGGACTGATGCCCAATACGACGTACTACCTGCGCCTGCGGGCCGATAAAGCCAGCGTAACCGGCCAGGGTGCTTACGCTGCCATCGGCACGGGGCGCACTGCCACGGCCCAGGCACCGCCCGGCAATGCGCTGGATTTGGACGGAGTAGATGATTATGTGCGCATCCCTGACAATAGCGCCCTCGACTTTGGGGCGGGCGATTTCACGGTAGAGGGCTGGGTGCTGAAGGAGGCCAACTCCTCGAGCTACTCAAATGCCGTTGGCCCGGGAGGCAAATGGAACACGGGCGGTTCGCCCGGTACCAACGAGTGGCTGCTGCAAACCACGGTGAGCGGCAGCGACAACCTGCCCTCCTTTCTGTTGGAAAGCGGCACGACCACCTACAGCTGCAATGGCCTGGTGCCCCTGGCATTGAACCGCTGGTACCACCTGGCCGGGGTGCGTCAGGGAAATCAGCTGCTGCTTTACGTGAATGGCGTGCTCCAGGCGACAACGGTCATTCCGGCTACGGCGGCGGTTAACAAAGCGGGGCGCGACCTGCTGCTGGGGGCCATTGCGGTAAATACTGCCAGCTATTTTGCCAACGAGCGCCTTGACGAGGTCCGGATATGGAGCCTGGCCCGCACGGCGGCCCAGATTCAGGCGGCCTACCTCAACCAGCCGGCCTTGCCCCAGACCGGGCTGGTGGCCGCCTATAACTTTGACCAGGGCACGGCCGGCGGCTCCAATACCACTGTCACTTCCCTAACCGACCAGACGGGTAACCTGCACGATGGTACCCTGAATAACTTCAGCCTGACCAGCACTACCTCCAACTGGGTAGAAAGCTACGCGCTGGTGGTGCCCGCGCTGGGAGCCGCTACGGCCAGCACCGCCACCGGCTTCACGGCCAACTGGACAGCCCCAGCCATCGGCACTGTGGACAACGGCTACCGCCTCGATGTGGCCACTTCCAATACGTTTACGGCGGCATCGCTGGTAGCGGGCTCGCCTTTCGCTGCAGCTGGCACCAGCCAGGTCGTGACCGGCCTCGACCCGACCCAGACCTACTACTACCGCGTGCGAGCCGACAAAGCCTCGGTCACCGGCCAGGGCGCTTCCAGTGCTACGGGCCTGCGCCGGGCCCCTACCCCGATAGTGCCGCCCGGCAACGCGCTGGCCTTCGACGGCAACGACGACTACGTGGCAGTAGCCACCCAGCCCGCCCTCGACAATCTGGGCCTGGGCTCGTTTACGCTGGAGGCGTGGGTGTATGGTACTAATCTGTCGGCGGTCAACTCCATTATCCGCAAGAGCGGCGACTATAACCTGGTGCTGCTGTCGGGCGGGCTGCTGTATGCGGAAGTCTGGTCTGGGGGCATGAGCAACCCGACCCGCTCGTACGCTACGGCGACCGCGGCCATTACGCAAAACCACTGGACGCACGTGGGCGCCACCTGGGATGGCACGACCCTTAAGCTATACGTGAACGGCGTAGCAGTGGCAGCCACGCCAGGCTCGTTAGCCATCGCGACAGCTGAACCTTTACAGATAGGCCGCTCAGCTGCGTATAACCAGGCCTTTAACGGCCGCCTCGACGAAGTGCGCATCTACAACGCGGCCCTGACGGCCGCCCAGGTGCAGGCCGATATGACCAGCACCAGCGCCGCCCTGCCGGCCAGCCAGCTGCTCTACTACAACTTTGACCAGGGCACGGCCAGCGGCTCCAACGCGGGATATACCACCGTGGCTAACCAGGCCGCCGATGCCGCCCACGGCATCCTGAATAACTTCAGCCTGACCGGCACGACCTCGAACTGGGTGGAAAGCTACGCCCTGCTGCAACCCACCGGCCTGGCTGTATCGGCCCGCACCGGCACCGGCTTCACCGCCAGCTGGGTGGCTCCGCTCCTCAACGGCGCGCCCCCGGCGGCCGGCGAAGTAGAGGGCTATGTGCTTGACGTATCTACGTCGGCCACGTTTGCTTCCGGCGTCACGTCCTTTCCCGTGGCAGGGGCCGGCACTACCAGTGTAGCGGCCACAGGGCTCGCCAACGGCACCAACTACTACGTAGGTGTGCGGGCCGAAAAGAGCACTGTAACCGGCCAGGGCGCGTACTCGCCCATCGTACTCACCCACACCGTAGGCACCGATGCCAAGCTCTCCAACCTGGTAGCCTCGGCGGGTGTGCTGACTCCTGCCTTTGCTACTGCTACGCTGGCGTACATCCTGTATGTGGGAGCCGGTACCAGCACCTACACCCTGACGCCCACGGCTAGCAACAGCTACACCAGCATTCTGGTGAACGGCACCGCCGTGGCCAGCGGCTCGGCCTCAGCGACCCTGAACGTGGGCAGTACCGCCACTATCGTGCTGACGTCGGAAGACGGCAACACCACTGCTACCTACACCGTGCAGGCCATGGTGGCGCCCGGTTACTTCCGCAGCGTGGCCACCGGCAACTGGGGCGACCCTGCTACCTGGGAGGCCTCGTACGACGGCAGTACCGGCTGGGCGGCGGCGCCCGTGGCCCCCACCGGCAGCTATGTAGGCACGGTGAATGTGCGCAACAGCCACGTGGTGACAGTAGCCGTCACCACCAGCACCAAAACCACTACTATCGAAAGCGGCGGTATCCTGAACACGCTGGCTGGCCAGCCGCTGACCATCCCGAGCGGTGCCACCATGACCGTGAACGCGGGCGGCGTGCTGTCCATCGGCAAGCTGAGCGGGACCGACGGCGTGACGGGCACCAGCACCAACCTGGGCACGCTGAGCGTGACCGGTACCAATGCCCTCACGGTGAACGGTACACTGGTGCTGAACACGGGCACGACCACGCCGGTCAGCCAGGGCATCTTCGCCACGACTACGACCATTGGAAACGGCGGCCGGCTGGTGCAGTATGCTACGTATGCTAATATTTCCATGCCGGCTCCCACCTGGAGCGCCGGCTCGACGCTGGAGCTGGCCGGGGGCATCGCCAGCCAGACCTATGCTATTGTCAGCCAGACGCTGCAAAACCTGGATGTGAACCTCGCGGGCCTGCCCAGCGGCTCCGCTACATTGGCCCAGCCCTATCTGTTCTCGACCTCCGCCAATGTCACCGTGGCGGGCACCCTCACCGTGCGCAGCACCGGGGCGGGAACCGTGGCGGGCACCCTGCGCCTGTTTAACGGACCCACTACCGGCTCGCTCACGCTGGGCAGCGTAGACGGCAGCGGCAACCGCACCGGCGGCTATGTGCAGCAAGCCGGCACCAGCGTGGTGGGCAGCTTCGGCGGCAACAGCGGCACCACGGGCACTCCCCTCACCGTGCAGGGCAGCTTTCAGCTCAACGGCGGCACGTTTGCGGCGGCGCAGGCCCTTAATACGGGTACCTCCACGCTCCGTGCCACTCCGCTTACGGTAAACGGCGACTTCGCGGTGGCCAGCGGGGCTACGTTCAACCTGCTATCGGCGGCGCAGGGCGCAACCGCCAACTATGCGGGCGGCACGGTGGCGCTGAACGGCAACTTCAGCAACGCCGGTACTGTGAGCACCGGCAACACGGCCAGCACTACCCAGAAGCTGCTCTTTGGCAAAGCCGGTACCCAGACCTTTAGTAATACCGGCACGATATCGGGCCTGGTAAACGCCCAGGTGAACAGCGGCACTATTCTCGACCTGGGCACCAGCGCCTTCACCGGCACAGGCTACTTCACTACGCAGAGCGGCTCGACGCTACGCCTGGGCAGCCCCGATGGTATCAGCGCCAGCGGCACGGCTACCGGCAACGTGCAGAGCACCGGCACCCGCACCTTCAACGGCAGCTTTGAGTATTACGGGCCGGTGGCGCAGATGACGGGCACCGGCTTGCCGGCTACGCTGGCGGCTACCAGCACGCTCGCCTTCAACAACCCGGCCGGCGTCACCCTTTCGCAGGCGACTTCCGTGCCCGGCACCCTCCAGCTCAAGCAGGGTGTGGTGACGACCACCGCCACCAACCTGCTCACGCTGGGCACCGGCCCCACCGTGGCGGGCACCCTCGATGCCACGGCCAGCAACTCGGGCAGTGTGGTGGGCCCCTTTAAGTGCTGGATTCCGGCCACTGCGGGCTCGTATACCTTCCCGGTGGGCACGCCCACGCTGCTGCGCCCGGCCACCATCAACTTCACTACGGCACCCACCGCGGCCGGCTCGCTCACGGCCGAATTTATCGCCCAGCCTTCCGGCAACCAGGGCCTGCCCTTACCGAGGGCAGCATCAACGTCAACCAGGCTGCAACCAGCGGCTACTGGCACGTGGCGGCGGGCGATAACCTGGCTGGTGGTACCTACACGCCCAGTTTCACCTTCACCGGCCTGAGCGGCGTGCGCGACTACACCCAGCTGGTGCTGCTCAAGCGCCCCGACGCGGCCTCCAACTGGGCCCTGGTGGGCACGCATGTGCCCACCACCGGCTCCAACGCGGCTCCCGTACTCAGCCGAACCGGCGTGACGGGCTTCTCCGACTTCACCGCCGGCGGCGATGCCAACGTGAACCCGCTCCCCGTGGAGCTGGTAAGCTTCACGGCGCAAGCTCAGGGCAGGGTAGTGGCCCTGACCTGGCGCACAGCTTCGGAAAAAAACAGCTCCCGCTTTGAGGTAGAGCGTAGCGCCAATGGGTCCGATTTTGAGCGCATTGCCACCGTGGCCGCCGCTGGCAGCAGCCCGAATGCCCAGGCGTATGCCTACACCGACAGTCAGCTGCTCAGTGGTGTAACGCTGCTTTACTACCGCCTGCACCAGCTCGACCTGGATGGCCAGGCTGCCTACTCGCCCGTCCGCAGCGTGGCCATCGCCTCACCTCCGGCTGGCCTCACGGTGTTTCCTAACCCAGCCACCCGGGCGGCCACCCTTGCCGGAGCACTACCCGGTACGCGGGTCCTGGTGCTTGATGCATTGGGTCGCACCGTGCTTACGGCCACGGTTGATGCCGCTGGCACGGCCGCGCTCGTGCTGCCGGACGGCTTAGCCAGTGGCATATACGTGGTGCGTGCCGGCACTCAGGCCCAGCAACTGGTAATCGAATAGCCGATAGCCCTGGTATACTAAGTTGCCCTCACAGGGTAAGTACAAAAATCCCCGGCCATTGGTCGGGGATTTTTGCATCCGGCCCAAAGCCTGTTCGTAAAGTCAGCCTGCCGGCAGTGGCCCGGCTTAGGAGCGCAAGCTTCAGGTCTGTATAGAGCTTGACTGGTGCGGGCTGCCGGCTTTGGGCAGGCTGTCCGCTCGTCGGCTTCGCCGCTCGGGCTGGCTACGAGCGTACAGCGGCAACTCGCCTTTCCTGCCTGCTGTGCAGGACGTGTGCAAAACCAGTAAGTGCCGCCCCAGCGGACTTTGGCGCTTGAGTAAGAGTGGTCAGCTACTTGCTCGAAAGCTTTAGCCTAAACCAGAGCCGGCCCGTATTAGCTGCGCCAACCAGCGGCGGGCGGTGTGGCCCGCCAACTGTTATTTCTTACCTTCCTCACTTTGGCTGCTTCTCCCAAAACCGACGCGCCTCAATCTAAAACTGCCATTGTGGCCGCGCTGGCGGCCAACCTGGGCATTGCGGCCATCAAGTTTGCTGCGGCGTGGTTTACGGGCTCGTCGGCCATGCTTTCCGAGGCCATTCACTCGCTGGTAGATACGGCCAACGAGTGGCTGCTGCTGCTGGGGCTGCGCGCCAGCCAGCAGCCGGCTACCGCGCACCGGCCCTTCGGCTACGGGCGCGAGCTGTACTTCTGGGCCTTTATGGTGGCGGTATTTATCTTCCTGATTGGCGGTGGCCTGTCGCTTTATGAAGGCTACGAGCACCTGCGCCACCCCACGCCGCTTAGTAACCTTACCTGGAACTACGTGGTGCTGAGCCTAGCATTTTGCTTCGATGGGGGCTCCTTTCTGGTCGCGCGGCGCACGTTTAACGCCCAGCGGGGCGGGCAGCCTTTCTGGAAGGCGTTTCGCGACAGTAAGGACCCGGCCATTTTCGTGGTTCTTTTTGAGGATGCGTCCGATTTGCTGGGGCTGCTAATTGCGTTTCTGGGCGTGTTTCTCAGCCACTGGCTGAATAGGCCGGCGCTCGATGGCGTGGCCTCGCTGCTTATCGGGCTGCTGCTGCTGGTAGTGGCCGGCCTGCTGCTGCGCGAAACCAAAAGTCTGCTGCTGGGCGAGCCTGCCGAAGAGGCCGTCCTCCAGCGCATTGCCGAACTGGTAGATGCTGAAAAGGCCGTAGCCCGCACGGCTGCGCCGCTGTCATCTTATCTCAGCCCACACGAAATTCTGGTTGTCCTAACCGTCAGCTTCGAGCCCAGCTTGCCAGCTGCGCAGGTAGTCGAAATTATTGAGCGCCTGCGCACTGCCGTTCAGCAGGCGCATCCCGACGTCAAGCACCTCTTTATTCAGCCCGTAGCCGCCAGTAAGCAAACAGATTATGGAAGCTCAGTAGCTTAATAATATTAAATAGTATATATTTAATATTTTGGCCTTGCAACGTAAAAAGGGCGCGTCAGTTTATCTGACGCGCCCTTTTTACGTTGCAGGTAGCTGGTGGCTACGCCAGATTGTTCGACGATACCTTGGCCGTGAGGAACTCGCGGTTCAGGATGGCGATATTTTCCAGCGAGATGCCCACCGGGCACTCGGCAGCGCACGAGCCGATGTTGGAGCAGGCGCCGAAGCCCTCGATGTCCATCTGGGCTACCATATTCTCCACGCGGGTTTTGGCTTCCACCTGGCCCTGGGGAAGCAGCGCCAGCTGCGACACCTTGGCGCTCACGAAGAGCATGGCCGACGCGTTTTTGCAGGCCGCCACGCAGGCGCCACAGCCAATGCAGGTAGCGGCCTCAAACGCCCGGTCCGAAATCTCCTTCGGAATCGGAATCTCGTTGCCGTCGGGCGTGCCGCCGGTGTTCACACTCACGTAGCCACCCGCCTGAATGATGCGGTCGAAGGCCGAGCGGTCTACGCTCAGGTCTTTGTTCACGGGGAAGGCATTGGCACGCCAGGGCTCCACGGTGATAGTATCACCATCGGAGAACTTACGCATGTGCAGCTGGCAGGTAGTGGTACCCTTTTCGGGACCGTGCGAGCGGCCGTTGATAAACAAGTCGCACGAGCCGCAGATGCCCTCGCGGCAGTCATGGTCGAAAGCTACCGGGTCCTGGCCTTTGTGCAGCAGGTCCTCGTTGAGCACATCCAGCATTTCAAGAAACGACATATCCGGAGATATCTCATTTACCTTATATTCTACAATCTGGCCTTCGGTCTGGCGGTTGGGCTGCCGCCACACGCGCAGCGTCAGGTTCATTGGTTTAGCGTTGGGGTTGGAGCCGGCCATCTTACTTCTAATTGGGAATTAAGAACAAAGAAGGAGAAATTGAAAAGAGAGCCCAGGGCTGCTCGGCAATTCTCATGCGCTGTTCCTCAGTAATTACTTATAGCTGCGCTGCGTGAGTTTGACGTTCTCAAACACCAGCTCCTCCTTATTGAGACGCTCGGGCTGGTTGTCACCCATGTACTCCCAGGCTGCCACATAGGCATAGTGGTCGTCGTCGCGCAGGGCTTCGCCTTCGGGCGTCTGGTATTCCTCGCGGAAGTGACCGCCGCAGCTTTCGTTGCGGTCGAGGGCGTCGTCTACCATCAGCTCGCCCAGCTCCAGGAAGTCGGCCACGCGGCCGGCTTTTTCCAGCGCCTGGTTCATGTCCTCATTAGAGCCTACCACCTTTACATCCTGCCAGAACTCGCGCCGCAGCTGCTGAATGGCGGCTTTGGCATGTTTCAGGCCTTCGGCATTGCGGGCCATGCCGCAGTACTCCCACATGATGTGGCCCAGCGCCTTATGAAACTGGTCGGGCGTCCGGTTGCCATTAATGCTGAGCAGCTGCTCGACGCGGGCCTGCACACCGGCTTTCGCCTCAGCGAAGGCCGGGTGGTCGGTCGTTACCGGCTTGGGCGGCGTAGAAGCCAGGTAATCGCCAATAGTGTAAGGAATTACGAAGTAGCCATCGGCCAGGCCCTGCATCAGGGCCGAAGCGCCGAGGCGGTTGGCCCCGTGGTCGGAGAAGTTGCACTCGCCCGCGGCATAGAGGCCAGGAATGGTCGTCTGAAGGTTGTAGTCAACCCACAGGCCGCCCATGGTGTAGTGTACCGCCGGGTAGATGCGCATGGGCATCTCATAGGGGTTCTCGTCGGTAATCTTCTCGTACATCTCGAAAAGGTTACCATATTTCTGGCTTACCGCTTCGGCGCTGGTGCGCTTGATAACGTCGGCAAAGTCGAGGTACACGGCCAGGCCCGTCGAGCCTACGCCCCGGCCCTCGTCGCACATCTGCTTGGCGTTGCGCGAGGCTACGTCGCGGGGCACCAGGTTGCCGAAGGCCGGGTACTTGCGCTCCAGGAAGTAGTCGCGGTCGTCCTCTTTGATATCCTGCGGCTTCACTTCGCCTTTGCGCACGCGCTCGGCCATTTCCACCGTTTTAGGCACCCACACGCGGCCATCGTTGCGCAGCGACTCCGACATCAGCGTCAGCTTCGACTGATAGTCGCCCGATACCGGAATGCAGGTGGGGTGAATCTGGGTAAAGCAGGGGTTGGCAAAATAAGCCCCTTTCTTGTGCGCCCGCCAGGCGGCCGTCACGTTGCAGTATTTGGCGTTGGTGCTCAGGTAGAACACGTTGCCGTAGCCGCCGGTAGCCAGCACCACCGCGTGGGCCGCGTGGGTCTGGGTTTCGCCGGTGATGAGATTACGCGTCACGATACCGCGCGCCTGGCCATCGATTACAACGATATCGAGCAGCTCTGAGCGGGTGTACATCTTCACCTTGCCGTAGGCAATCTGCCGGCTCAGCGCCGAATAGGCCCCAGCAGTAGCTGCTGGCCGGTCTGGCCGCGGGCGTAGAACGTGCGGCTTACCTGCGCGCCCCCAAACGAGCGGTTGGCCAGCAGCCCGCCGTACTCGCGGGCAAAGGGCACACCCTGCGCCACGCACTGGTCGATAATATTCACCGATACCTGAGCCAGGCGGTACACATTGGCCTCACGGGCGCGGTAGTCGCCGCCCTTGATGGTGTCGTAGAACAAGCGGAAAACCGAGTCGCCGTCGTTCTGGTAGTTTTTGGCAGCGTTGATACCGCCCTGCGCCGCGATGGAGTGCGCCCGGCGCGGCGAGTCGTGGTAAGTAAACGCTTTTACGTTGTAGCCCAGCTCGGCCAGCGAGGCGGCCGCCGAGGCGCCGGCCAGGCCGGTACCCACCACAATCACATCGTATTTCCGCTTGTTGGCGGGGTTAACGAGCTTGACGTTAAACTTGTGTTTGTCCCATTTCTCGGCCAGGGGCCTTCGGGCGCTTTGGAATTCAGAATCATATAGGGTAGCTAAGAAACTGAGGTTAGTTGAACGCCAGCACAAGCTGGTGCAGCACGGCCGGCGCGTTGCTTACCAGGGCTCCTTTCTCGTTGGTAAACAAGAGAAAGTAAAGCGGCATCGAAGCAAAGCCAGCCGATACAATGACAGCGAACGCATAGCCAAAGTTTTTAATAAGCGGCATGTATTTGCGGTGGTTGAGGCCCAGCGTCTGGAAGCCCGAGCGGAAGCCGTGCCAGAGGTGGTAGCCGAGGCTGGCCTGCGCCGCCACGTAGAGCACCACGTACCACCACTGATGAAACGACGATACCACTACCTGATACAGGTTATCGTTGTGGTTAATATCGGTATCAAGGGTGCCGAAGCGGGCGCGCCAGAAGAAATTGTACAGGTGCACAATCAAAAACACCAGGATGATGGAGCCCAGAATGCCCATGTTGCGGGATGTCCACTCCGAGTTTTGCTTGGCCTGCCACTGGTCGTACTGGTGCGAGCGGGCGCCTTTGTTACGGTTAGTGAGCATGAGGGCTTCGTAGATGTGGAAGCCGAAGCCCAGCACCAGGCCCCACTCCAGGGTGCGGATAATGGGGTTGTGCCCCATAAAATGCGAGTAAACGTTGAAGGCAACGCCATCATCGTTTTTGAAAAGCTGGAGGTTGCCAACCAGGTGGACTACCAGAAAGGAACAGAGAAACAGGCCCGTAAGGGACATGATTATCTTGCGCCCGATGCTGCTGGTGAAGGTTTTTGTAAACCAGTTCATAGAGATTTCAGCCGAGAAATTGACCGTTTGTAACGCCCAAAGGTAGGGCCGGCCGCGCCCTCAGCCCAAGGTAGCAAGGTAACATTAGCGTTATTTAGAAAGGTTAAATCCAGCAGCTCCGCCCTGGGTAGCCGGGGCTGAATCAATCTCGCCCGAATACCGTTAGGCAATTTGCTGCTTACTTTAGGATAACCAAGCTCGTTTGCGAATGGTTGAGAAACCAAAGTAATTGCGCTAAGGTCCGATTTTTGCGGCAGTAGGCGGTCTTTCAACACTGGTAGTTTATGCGAATTTTTTTATCATTCGGGAAGAATGGGGGTCGGGGTGCCGGGCTGCTGGCTGCGCTGTTGCTGGTACTG
The DNA here is from genome assembly GCF_013256425.1 of Hymenobacter sp. BRD67. Classification (GTDB taxonomy): domain Bacteria; phylum Bacteroidota; class Bacteroidia; order Cytophagales; family Hymenobacteraceae; genus Hymenobacter. Next base: position 2,784,849 of record NZ_CP053904.1, on the reverse strand, counting down.
GGCTGGCTTTGCCCGCAGGCAGCGCAGGCCACCCACATCCGGGCGGGCGATATCCAGGCCAAAGTTGATACGATTACGGGCAACCCTAATCACATCTACTTCAGGCTCACGCTTTACCTCGACCCCAGCGCACCGGGTAAGCAGCCGGCTGCTACCATTTTCTTTGGCGATGGCACCTTCAGCGGCGTAGATGGCATTCCGCGAGCTACCGATGTTATTCTGGCTTCTAACCCCGGAGTTGAGGTTAGTACGTATCTGTTTGACCATATATATCCAGGTCCTAATTCTAATGGCTACCTGGTAAGCTTTGTGGGCGAGAACCGGGTAGGTGGCGTTGTGAATATGGCCAGCTCGATAAACCAGACTTTTTATATCAATTCGCGCATTGTAATTGACCCCTCGCTGGGCCGCAACCACTCGCCGGTGCTGCGCGCCCCGGCTATCGACCGAGCCGGGCTGGGGCAGGTGTTTTTGCACAATCCGGCCGCTTATGATGCCGACGGCGATTCGCTCGCCTTCAAGCTGCGGCCCAGCCAGCAGGCCGCAGTCGGAGTAGCAGGAGACGCCATCCAGGCGGCTATCAATAATAATAATACGCCGATTAACAAAGTATGTGACGGCTTCGTGTTTCCGGATGATCCGGCTATTGCGCCGGGGGCTTTGCAGGTGCCCTACTCGGGGGTGCCGGCCAGCACGGGGGGGCCGGCCATTTTTGTGCAGGATGTGCATACGGGCCAGATTACCTGGAATGCCCCGGCCAAAGCCGGGTATTACAACGTAGCCTTCACCGTAGAAGAATGGCGGCGCTCGGCGGCGGGGCATCGGCTTATCGGGCAGGTTATCCGCGATATGCAGATTCTGGTAGTCGCAACCAGCAACCTGCGGCCCAACCTGACGGCCCCGCCCGACGTGTGCGTGGTAGCCAACCAGCGCGTGACGCTCAATATCTCGGCCGCCGACGGGTCGGCTCCCAATGCCCAGGCGCCAACCAATGTAACGCTCTATGCTTACAGCGGCACTATTCCGCCGGCTACGTTTACCCAGAATAACGTAGGGACTTCCGTAACCGGCACCTACACCTGGACGCCCACCTGTGCCAACGTAGCCAGCGAGCCCTATATCGTGGTGTTCAAGGCGCAGGACAAACCCGCTAACCCGGCGGTTGACCCCATCCTCATTGATGAGAAGCCGGTGCGGATAACGGTAATCGGGCCGCCGCCCCAAAACCTTAAGACTGTGCCGGCCATTGGCAATCCTAATCCTGCTGTGCAGGTAAGCTGGGACAACTATGCGTGTGGCAATGCCAGCCAGATGCTGATTTATCGTAAAGAAAACCCGTCGAGCTTTGTGCCCGGCGATTGCCAGACAGGAATACCAGCCAACGCGGGCTACACGCAGGTGGGAACCGTGGCGGCAACTGCTACTACGTTCACCGACGATAACGCCGGCAAAGGCCTGACCAGGGGCGTAACGTACTGCTACCGCATCTACGCCACCTTCCCGCTGCCGGCCGGAGGGGCCAGCATCGCGTCGGCAGAAAGCTGCGTCACCCTGAGTGGCCGCTCGGCGATGATTACGAATGTGGATGTGAATAAAACCGACGCCAACTTCGGGCAGATAACCGTGAAGTGGACGCAGCCCCGGCCAAACAGCGGTACGTATAGCGCACCGTATGGCTACCGCCTCAGCCGAAGCACGGGCACCGGGCCCGCCGTGCTGCTCCCTGCTATCACCAATCTGACCGATACGACCTACGTTGACCAGGGGCTGAATACTGTGGCTAACCAGTACACGTATTCGCTTACTTTCTTCAACACTGACCAGTCGGGGGCGACGCCGGTTGAAAAAACTGAAGTCTCGCCCACGGCTACCAGCGTGCGTACCAGCCTGGTTCCCGACGGCCTGGCCAAAACCATTACCGTCACCTGGGCTTACAAGGTGCCCTGGGATAACAGCAAGCAGCCTAGTCGCATCTATCGCCAGGACCTGGGCACGGGGCTTTCAACCAGATTGCGACCGTGACGCCCGGCCCTACCAGCGGTACCTATGTAGATAACGACAGCAAGCTGCAAGTGGGCCAGCAGTACTGTTACTACGTGCAGACCACCGGCCAGTACCCCAACTACAGCTTCCTGAGCAGCCTGCTCAACAACAGCCAGCAAACCTGTACCACGCTGCAATCGGTGCCCTGCACGCCGGTGCTCACGCTACAGGTGACGAACTGCGACAGCCTGTCGAAGATTACCTACGACCCGTCTGCTAATCAGCTTTATCAAAATAACCTGCGCTGGACGACGGGCAGTGCGCCCACCGGCTGCCTGACCAATGCGGTGCGCTACCGTATTTTCCGTAGCGACACGGAAACGGGTACGTATATACTGATTGACTCGACCCAGCAGCTCACGTATAGCGACCGCAATCGGCCCCGCCCCACCTACTGCTACAAGGTGCAGGCAGTAGCCGCAAATGGCCTGCGCAGCGGCTTGAGTAACTCGGCCTGCCAGAGCGATTGCGTATACTTTATTCTGCCCAATATCTTTATTCCCGGCAGCAGCTCGAAAGCCAATCAGGTATTCCGGCCCAAAACAACCAGTCCGCTGCTGCACACGCACATCCAGATATTTAACCGCTGGGGGCGCAAGGTGTACGAGAGCGACCAGGACCCTTACATTAACTGGACCGGCGGCGGTGCCACGAGCGAAAGCGCGCCCGGCGGCCTGGCTTCGGGGGCATTTACTATTACCTGGCCGAAGTGGAGTTTGCCGATGCAGCCCAAACCAAGCGCACCTACAAAGGGTGGGTAGAGCTGGTTCGATAAATAGGGAATTTACTATATTAGAAAAGCCGCCCTCGCCGGGGCGGCTTTTTTGGCTTTATTTTGCCGGGCCGGCACTAACTGCCGGCTTTTGTGGAATATTAAATTTTTACTATCTTGAATCCTTCCCACCCTTCCGAAGCCGCCCCGACGGCCGTGCTGTTTCCCGGTCAGGGCTCGCAGTTTCCGGGCATGGCCCGCGAGCTGTTCGAGCAGAGCGAGGCCGCCCGCGCCCTGCTCACGCAGGCCAACGATATCCTGGGCTTCAACCTCACCAAGCTTCTATTTGAGGGCAGCGAAGAAGATTTGCGCCGCACGGATGTGACGCAGCCGGCCGTGTTTGTGCATTCGGTGGCGCAGTTCGTGGCCCGGCCCGACTGGCAGCCCGCGATGGTGGCCGGCCACTCGCTGGGCGAGTTTTCGGCGCTGGTGGCAGCCGGGGTGCTCACCTTCGCCGATGCGCTGCCGCTGGTGGCGCGCCGCGCCCAGGCCATGCAGGCCGCCTGCGAAGAGCAGCCCGGCACGATGGCCGCCATCCTGGGCCTGGCCGATGAGGCCGTGGAGCGGGGCTGCCAGGACGTAGCGGCCGGCGGCGACGTCGTGGTAGCCGCCAACTACAACTGCCCCGGCCAGCTCGTTATCTCGGGCTCGGTGGCGGGCGTTACCAAAGCCTGCGAGGTGCTGAAAGCCGCCGGCGCCAAGCGCGCCCTGCTGCTGCCGGTGGGTGGGGCCTTCCACTCGCCGCTGATGCAGTCGGCCCAGGCCGCGCTGGCCGAGGCTATCGAGCGCACCAGCTTCCAGGCGGCCCGCTGCCCCGTGTACCAGAACGTGGACGCGGCTCCGCACCGTGACCCGGCCGCAATCAAGACCAACCTGCTGGCCCAGCTCACTGCCCCCGTTCGTTGGACGCAGAGCGTGCAGGCCATGTTCCGCGACGGCGCCACGCACTTCGTGGAATGCGGCCCCGGCAAGGTGTTGCAGGGCCTGGTCAAGAAAATCGAGCCTGCCGCCACGGCCGGCTCGGCCGCGTAGCACTCCGGCTTTTACGGCGGCCGGCGGGTGCTGGGAAGCTGTTTAGGAAGTCAGCCAAAAATCTTTTTGAACGTCATGCTGAGCCTGTCGAAGCATCTCCATCGCTTCGACAGGCTCAGCATGACGTTCTCATATTTCCTAGACAGCTTCTAGGTGTAGCGACGCGAAGGGTCGCGTCGCTACACTTCGTGCACCAACCCGGCATTTGCACGACTGACTCGCGGTGCTTTGCAAGGGCAAGCTATATTTAGCTCCCTATGCAGGCTGTCTCGCTATCAACCAAGCCCCATTACCCCATCCTCGACGGCCTGCGGGGCGTGGCGGCCCTGGTGGTCGTGGCCTTTCACCTGTGCGAGGCCCACGCCACCAGTCACCTCGACCAGCTTATCAACCACGGCTACCTGGCGGTGGATTTCTTCTTTCTGCTGTCGGGCTTCGTGATTGGCTACGCCTACGACGACCGGTGGGGCCGCCTCCGGGTGGGCGGCTTCTTCAAGCGGCGGCTGGTGCGCCTGCAGCCGATGGTAGTAATGGGGATGGTAATCGGGGCAGGGTTTTATTACTTCCAGGCGGGCAGCCTGTGGCCCGCCATCGGCCCGACGCCGGGGTGGCTGGTGCTACTCGTGCTGCTGCTGGGCTGCTTGCTGGTGCCGGTGCCGCCTGCCCTCGACATTCGGGGCTGGCACGAAACCTATCCGCTCAACGGGCCGGGCTGGTCGCTGTTCTTTGAGTATATAGCCAACGTGTTGTACGCCACGCTCGTGCGCCGCTTCTCTAACGCGGCCCTGGCCGGGCTGGTGGCGCTGGCGGCGGGACTGCTGCTGCACCTGGCGCTCACCAGCCCCGAGGGCGACGTTGTGGGCGGCTGGTCGCTGGAGCCGGAGCAGCTGCACATCGGCTTCGCCCGCCTGCTGTACCCGTTTTTTGCGGGGCTGCTGCTGTTTCGGCTGGCCCGGCTGCGTCGCATTGCCAATGCCTTTGGATGGAGCAGCCTCTTGGTGGTAGGGGTGCTGGCCATGCCCCGCATCGGCAGCCCCGCGCACCCGTGGCAAAATGGGCTCTACGATGCGCTCAGCATCCTGCTCGTTTTCCCCGGTATTATCTTCATGGGAGCCAGCGGGGCGGTGCGCTCGGCCCCGGCCAAGCGGCTATGCCGCTTCCTGGGCGATATTTCGTACCCGATTTACATCACGCATTATCCGCTCATCTACACCTACACGGCCTGGGTCGCGGCGCACAAAATTCCCTTGCGCACCGGCTGGCCCGTGGCGGCGCTGGTGTTTGTGGCCGCCGTGATTCTGGCTTATGGTTGCTTGAAATTTTACGATGAGCCGGTGCGGGAATGGTTGAAAAAAAAGGTGTTGGTGAATGGGGGAGCTCAGTCGGAGGGCAAAATATCTTCTGTAATCAGATAAGAACCAGCAAGCTTTCTGTAACTATGAAGATTAAAAGCGAAATGTCTTTTTTCGAAAAGGTATCCTTGTATTTTGCAACAAATTATACTGATATTAATTTGGCATTACACAAACCTCAAAAGGTACAGCGCTTATCTATTCAATTTTGGGAGGGAGATACTAATAGCTATGCAGACGATTTTATCAGATTTAAAAACTTAAAAGAATTAAATATACAAACGGGTTTAAATCATCCGTCATTTCTGCCGAGCCAGATAGGGGAGCTTAAGAAGCTGAGGAAATTAAGCATCTTAAATGTGCCATTTAAAGAGTTTCCAACCTGGATACAAAATTTAGTTGAGCTAGAGCACCTAAGTATTAGAGGTTGTGAGCTAACTGAAATACCAAGATTTATCGGGCGTTTACGTAATCTGAAAGAGCTAAGAGTTGAAAACTGTGAATTGGATTCTATTCCTAAAGAGTTAAGCTTATTAGATAAAGTGAAATATTTGTCATTGGCAGATACCAAAATAACTTACTTCCCTTTAGAGAATTTGCCGCCGAATATTAAATTGCTTGGCTTAGGCGGACCGATTTTTGGTTATACAGTAGATGAATTGTGCAGATTAAAGAAAGCATTGCCACACGTAAGAATTTGGTCAATTATCGATACTGATTGTAATTAAAAAATAGGGTTGTTATGATTTGTCAACGGCATATTGATTATTATGCTGCTAGAGTAAATCTTAACTTGCTCTAATGCTCATTACTCATTTTCACATCCTCCCGCCGCCTTGCACAAATCGTGAAGATTCGTGCTAACAGTCTATCGTAAAGGGCAGCAAAAATGCCGGCCTTTGGCGCGACACATGCGCCCCACACAACTCCCACGGCCCAGGCCCGCCAAGCGGTGGATTTCCTCGCGCAGCCGTTGGTGCAGCGGCTGCTAAGGTGGAGTAAGCGCCTATGCAGTAATTCGTTGTACGGGCAACGGGTCAGTACACGCGGATAGCAGCTCGCTGATGGTTTGGTGCAGCTGCGGGTGCCGGAGCTGCGGGGCCAGCTCGGCCAGGGCACCAGGGCAAAGCGGCGGGCCGGCAGCGCCGGGTGCGGCACGGTGAGGGTCGGCGTTGCCAGTATTTCCTGCCCGAAGAGCAGAATATCCACGTCCAGGGTGCGGGCGGCCCAGCGTACCTGCCGCTCGCGGCCCTGCTGCTGCTCGGCGGCGAGGCAGGCGGCCAGCAGGGCAGGGGCCGCCAGGTCGGTTTCGATGGCCAGCACCTGGTTGAGAAAGGCCGGCTGGTCGGTCAGGCCCCAGGCGGCCGTTTCGTAGAGCGCCGAGGCGGCCACGAGGCGGCCAGCGGTGGCCGTCAGGTCGTGGCGGGCCTGCGCCAGGCGGGCGGCCCGGTCGCCGAGGTTGCTGCCCAGCAGCAGATAGGCTAGCGTTGGCAAGTAAAATGATGAGATAAAAACCAGGTTGTTTTGGTAGAGAGGCTGTTTGGGATGTGCGAGAACGTTATGCTTCGACAAGCTCAGCATGACGTTCTTTTTTATTTTCGACAACTTCCTAAGCAGCTTCGGCATGCTCCGGCGGTACATCCCCAGTTTTTAATTCGTCACTTTTAATTTTCAATTCAAAAAACCTTGCCGTTTGCTCCGCAATAAGCCGGGCTGGGGCGGGCAGCTCCGGGCCCGCCCAGGGGTGCGCCCCGCCGAACATGTGCCCGGCGCCGGGCACCACGAATACCTCGGCGCGGGGCTGGGCGGCGTGTAGCTGGTGCACGGCCGCCAGGGGCACGGTTTCGTCCTGGTCGCCGTGGATGAGCAGCACTGGCTGGCGCAGGCCCGGCATGAGCGCCGGCAGGTCGAGGCGGACGCGGTTTTTATAAAAATCCTCGGCAATCTGGTAGTACATGGGTAGCTGCTGGCCGGTGCGGGTGTTGGGCACGTAGAGCACGCCGTCGCGCTGCCATTGGGCCAGTACTTCGGCGGGCCAGCGGGGGTGCAGGTCGGCCACGGCGGCCCAGGTAGCCACGGCCGCCACGCGTGGGTCTTCGGCCGCTTTGAGCAGCACCAGGGCGCCGCCCCGGCTGTGGCCCACCAGGAAAAGCCGGCTTAGGTCGAGGGACTCGGCGGGTAGGGGCGTGGCGCCGGGCGTGTGCAGCGCATCGAGCAGCTGGCCCAGGTCGTCGAGCTCCAGGCTGAAATTATTGCGGCCGAACGCTTCCAGGTCTTCCAAATCGCCGGTGCCACCCACTACCACGCCGTTGTGCGAGAGGTTGAGCTTGACGAATACGAAGCCTTTTTCAGCGAAGAAGCGCGCCAGCAGGCCGAAGTGCCCCCAATCCTTAAACCCCTTGAACCCGTGCACGAACACTACTACTGGCTGGGGGTGGCCGGTGGGCTGCCAGGTGGCATCGGCGGCAAACGGGCGGCCGTGGGCGCGGCCGGTGAGCAGGAACTCGACAGTACGGAGCATGCGGCTAAGGTAGTGCCGACTCGGTAGTCCGCGTTTGCGAAGGGGCCGGCAGACGGTAAAGTCCGCGCTACTGGCCGTATCATTGCGCCCGCATGGCAAATCCGCTCGACCGAATTCAAGCTCCTATCGCGGCCGAAATGGCCGAGTTTGAAGTAAAATTCCGGCAGTCGATGCAAACCAGGGTGCTGCTGCTCGATAAGATTATGGGCTACATCGTGCGCCGCAAAGGCAAGCAGGTGCGGCCCATGTTCGTGTTTCTGACGGCCCGCGCCAGCAGCGCCAACCCGGCCGGCCCGCTGCCCGAGGCCGTGTTTCGGGGCGCGGCGCTCATTGAGCTGCTGCACACGGCTACGCTGGTGCACGACGACGTAGTGGACGAGAGCAACTACCGGCGCGGCTTTTTCTCCATCAACGCTCTGTGGAAGAATAAGATAGCCGTGCTCGTGGGCGATTACCTGCTGAGTAGGGGTCTGCTGCTCTCGCTCGAAAACGACGACTTCGACCTGCTCAAGATTGTGAGCAACGCCGTGCGCGAGCTGAGCGAAGGCGAGCTGCTGCAAATTGAAAAAGCCCGCCGGCTAGATATTACGGAAGAGGTATATTTCGACATCATCCGCCAGAAAACGGCCTCGCTCATCGCCTCCTGCACGGCCGTGGGCGCGGCGGCGGCCGGCGCCGACAAGGCCACCATCGAAAAAGCCCGGCTCTTTGGCGAGAAAGTGGGCATGGCCTTCCAGATAAAGGACGACCTGTTCGACTACGGCACGGCCGAAATCGGCAAGCCGGTGGGCATTGACATCAAGGAGAAAAAGATGACGTTGCCGCTTATCTACGCCTTGCAGCAGGCCAGCTGGCTCGACAAGCGCCGCGTTATCTACAACGTGAAAAACAACGCCGGCCACCGCGACCGCGTGCAGCAGGTAATCGACTTCGTGAAGCAGTCGGGCGGCCTGGATTACGCCATCCGCACCATGGAGCGCTACCGCGACGAGGCGCTGGCCATCCTGCGCGAGTTCCCGGAATCAGAAGCGCGCAACTCGCTCGAAACGCTGATTAACTACACGATAGAGCGGGAGAAGTGATTTAATTTAACAGTCGTTTTACACCAGTTTCGCAGTCAGTGTACGGCTGGCAAGTAGCGCGGACTTTTAGTCCGCGAGTACCACGCGTCAGCACTCACGGACTAAAAGTCCGCGCTACTTGCCAGTCCGAAACTGCTCTGGTTGCGCGATAGGCGCCATTCGAACGTCTCAGACTTGTTAAATAAAAACGTTGGGGTCGGGGCACAGCGCGGCCCAGTATTCCCGCTCGCTGGGCGGGGCCACGCCCGGAAAGTCACCCCAGCGGCCCTGCATGTCGCGCATCAGCTGAAAGTGCAGGTGCGGCGGCCAGTCGCCGTTTTCGGGGTGCGGGCCCACGTGGCAAAACACTGCTCCGGCTGCTAGTGCCTGCCCGATGCGCAGCCCGGCCAAATCGGTGCGCGTGAGGTGGCCGTAGAGGCTGAAAAATGCGATGCCTTCCAGCTCGTGCTGCAAGATGATAGTCGGGCCATAATCGCCGAAGTTGTTGTTGTCGGCCAGGCTGTGCACCACGGCGGGCAGCGGTGCGGCCACGGGCGTGCCGGCCGGCACCCACACATCAATGCCTAGGTGCAGCGAGCGCGGCTCGGTAGCAGCGTCGAAGTGCGGGCTGCGACGGTAGATAACCCGGTTTTCGAGGTAACCTCCGATGCCCACGGTGGCGTGCTGCTCGGCCAGCATCTCGCGCACCAGCTCGTCAAAGACTGTGGTGTCGCGCAGGCGCTCGGGGTGGGAGAGGAGCGGGTTGGCCGCCGTAAAATCGAGCAGCGCTACCTGAGGGCCGCGCAGCGAAAACGGAAACAGCGGCGCAAACGCTGCGCGGTGGCGGGCCAGCAGCTGGGTAAAGTCGGGCATCATGCAACGAAACTAGCGCTGGTTAGTTAAACACATGTAGCCTTGAAAAATGATAACCACTCCGTCACCGGCTGAGGTTATCGTAAATTTGCGGCCTTATCCAGCTTTAGCCCATGTCGTTGTACCTGACGCTCACCGTCGTCGCCCTCACCCAGGAAACCCCTGATACCGTTACCATTCATTTGCAGCGGCCCGATGGCCAGGCCGTACCCAGCAAGCCCGGCCAGTTCCTGACGCTGCTCGTGCCCTGCGGCCCGGCCGGCAGCCGGCCCGAGCGCCGCGCCTACTCGCTCAGTAGCACCCCGGCCGAAGCCCCGCGCCTGTCCGTCACGGTGAAGCGGGTAGTGGGCGGCCTGGTAAGCAACTTCCTGCTTGATAATGTGAAAGTAGGCCAGCAGTACGAGGTAATGCCGCCCCTCGGCAGCTTCGTGGTGCAGCCCAGTCCTAAAGCCGCCCGCTCGCTGGTGCTCATCGGGGCCGGCTCAGGCATTACGCCGCTGATGAGCATGCTCAAGGCCATTCTGGCCACAGAGCCGCAGAGCCACGTGCTGCTCATTTATGGCAATCGCAACGAGGAAACGGTTATCTTTAAAAAGCAGCTCGCTGAGCTTGAGGCCGGCAGCCGGGGCCGGCTGCAAGTCGAGCACGTGTACAGCCAGCCGCTGGGGCCGCCCGCCGCGCACCAGCACACCGGCCGCCTCAACCGCACCACTATTTTGCGGGTGCTGGAGCAGCGGCACCAGTTTCCGGCCCCGCAGGCCGAGTACTACATCTGCGGCCCCGAAGGCCTGATGACCGAAGCCCAGGCTGCCCTGGAGCTGCTGGGCGTGCCGGCCAGCCGCGTGCGCCGCGAGAGCTTTCTGGCCGCTGCCGACGCGGCCGAAACCGGCGATGCGCACGGCGACTCCCTCGCCGGCACCAACGACGGCCAGGTGGTGAGCCGCACCGTAACGGTGCAGTACGAGGGCAGCGACTACGTGTTTGAGGTGCCCGCCAGGCAGACTATTCTGGATGCGGCCCTCGACCAGGATATCGACCTGCCGTACTCGTGCCAGGCCGGCGTATGCACGGCCTGCCGGGGCAAGTGCCTCAGCGGCAAGGTGCATCTCGACGAGCGCGAAGGCCTCTCCGACTCAGAGTTAGCTAAAGGCTATGTTCTCACCTGCGTAGCTCATCCGTTAACGGCCGATGTAGTAATCGAAATTGGCTGATAGTCAGTAAGCACCATATGCTACGCATTAGCTTATTAGGCAAAGGGTAAAACATATTCGGACGACTGGTAATTATTTGCGTAACTTGTGTTCTATGGTGTTTTCTGAGCTTGATACCCCGGCTACTTCGCTGGCCACTGATACTGCCCGCCCCCCGCGCCATTACTTGCCCGAAGATTTTCGCGTAACTGACTGGGCTGCGCTGGAGCCGTTTTTTCAGGAACTGCAGCACCGTGCCCTAGCTGATGCCGCCGCCCTGGAGCGCTGGCTGCTCGACCGCTCCGAGCTGGAGTCGGTGCTGAGCGAGGACCTGGCCTGGCGCTACATCCGCATGACCTGCGACACCCAGGACGAAGCCAGCGCTGAGGCCTTTCAGTTTTTTGTGCAGGAAGTCGAGCCCCAGACTGCCCCGTACGACCACGCGCTCAATGAAAAGCTGCTCGCCAGTCCTTATCTGCCCGAACTCGACCAGGCTCGCTACGGAGTATTTCTGCGCTCGGTGCGCCGGGCGTCGGAAATATACAGAGAAGATAATATTGTTCTTAAAACCGAGATTTCGACCAAGCAGCAGCAGTACGCCGCCACGGTAGGGGCCATGACCGTAACCCTCGACGGCGAGGAGCTAACCCTGCCCCGCGCCGCCGACCGCCTCAAAAGCCTCAGCCGCCCGGTGCGCGAGCAGGCCTGGCGCGCCATTCAGGCCCGCCGTATGCAGGATAGCAAGCCGCTTGACCAGCTCTTTACCGAGCTGGTGACCTTGCGGCACCAGGTGGCGCTCAACGCCGGCTTCAGCAACTTCCGCGACTATATGTTTGCGGCCCTGGGGCGCTTCGACTACACGGCGGAGGATTGCTTTGACTTCCACTCGGCCATCGGGGCTACGGTAGTGCCGCTCATCAACGAGTTTGACGAGGCGCGGCGGCAGGAGCTTAAGCTCCCAGCCCTGCGCCCCTGGGACCTTGATGTGGACCCCAGCGGCAAGCCGCCGCTGCATCCGTTCCGGACCGGTGCCGAGCTGCTGGACAAGACCATCACGGTTTTTCAGCGCCTCGACCCCTTTCTGGGAGACTGCCTGCGTACCATGCGCCAGATGGGGCACCTCGACCTCGAAAGCCGCAAGGGTAAGGCGCCCGGCGGCTACAACTACCCGCTCGACGAAACCGGCGTGCCGTTCATTTTTATGAACGCCACTTCTTCGCTGCGCGACGTGGTAACGATGCTGCACGAAGGCGGGCACGCGGTGCATTCGTTTCTTACGCGCCGCCTGCCCCTCTCGGCCGATAAGCACCCGCCGAGTGAAGTGGCTGAGCTGGCCTCCATGAGCATGGAGCTGATGAGCATGGACCACTGGGACGTGTTTTTTCAGGACCCCGCCGAGCTGCGCCGGGCTAAGAAAACCCATCTCGAAAGTGTGCTCGAAACTTTTCCGTGGGTAGCTACTATCGACAAGTTTCAGCATTGGGTGTACGAAAACCCCAAGCATACCGAGGCGCAGCGCCACCAGCGCTGGACCGAGATTTTTCAGAATTTCAACCAGCGTACCGTGAGCTGGAGCGGCCTGGAGCACTTTCGGCCCTACCTGTGGCAGAAGCAGCTCCACCTCTACGAAGTGCCTTTTTACTATATAGAGTATGCGATGGCCCAACTCGGAGCTATTGCCATGTGGCGCAATTTCCGGCAAGACCCTGCTGCCGCGCTGGCCGGCTACCAGCGGGCTCTGGCTCTGGGCTACACCGTGCCCATTGGCGAGGTATATGCCGCCGCCGGCATTCGCTTCGATTTCAGCACCAGCTACCTGCGCCAGCTGGCTGATTTCGTGCGTGAGGAAATGGCAGCCTTATAACTTGGGTAAATAATTCAGTATAATAAGACCGCCATGCTGGCCCGCGCGAAGCATGACGGTCTTTTTTCTTAGAAAAGAAACAGTTTACGAGTACATGCTGCTCATTCCCGTCATCAATTCTTCCCGGCATCCGCTGCCGGAATACCAAACGGCGCACGCCGCCGGCCTCGACCTGCGCGCCGACCTGCCCAATGGCTCCCTCACGCTGGGCCCGCTGGAGCGGGCACTGGTGCCGACTGGCCTGAGCCTGGCGCTGCCCGCCGGCTACGAGGCGCAGGTGCGGCCGCGCAGCGGCCTGGCCTACAAGCACGGTATCGGCATTGTCAACAGCCCCGGCACCATCGACGCCGACTACCGGGGCGAGATAAAAGTGCTGCTGGTAAACTTGTCCAACGAGCCATTTGCCGTGCACGATGGCGAGCGCATTGCCCAGCTGGTAGTGGCCCGCCACGAAACAATAGCGTGGCAGCCCACCGAAAGCCTGAGCCAGACCGCTCGCGGCGCGGGGGGCTACGGCAGCACCGGCAAGTAAGTTATTTGCGTAATGAGCGCACGGGGAATACTGTCGTTCTGCTATTCGAACGACAGTATTCCCCGTGCGCTCATTACGCAGATTACTTCCTTAGCGAGCGGGAGCAGTACCAGCCGCGCGCTGCCGGGCAATAATCTGCAGGTTGCCGCCAGCGGCATTAAGCTTCTGGCTGAGCTCCCGAATTTTGTCGCCCATGCCCTCAAAGCTGTGAATGGGCAGCGCAGCCTTGGCCGTGAGGTCGGCCAGCTTTTGAAAGGAAGCGCCCATCGCGGCAACGTCGTTGCGCTGCATATGGCCATTGAGCGTATCCAGCTCCTGCACCACGAGGCGCACGGCCGGGTTATCGCTGCTGCTCAGCATTTGGTACCAGTGGCTTACCTGCTGCTGACCAGTGCTGGCATCTTGCTCAAAGCCGTTGTTGATAGTGGCAAACAGCACCTGAATGCTGGATTCGATTTCGGAGATGAAGTTCATAGCGCAAAAGTAAGGGCCCATTGCCCTAACGCAGAAGCGGGTTGGGCAGTTATTCGGCCGGTGCCCGCTGCTTGGGGCATTGGGCACCGCCGCACCACCTTTGCGCTCCCACGCTGATTTCGTTTTCTTATGCAACTGATTACACTGGCCGATGCCCGGCAGGCGCAACTGCGCCTGCAAGGTCTGGCGCGGCACACGCCCTTATTGCCGATGGCCCTGCCCGAGCTGGGCGCCGAGCAAGTTTACCTCAAGCCCGAAAGCCTGCAGCCCATTGGCTCTTTTAAGATTCGGGGGGCGGGCAATCGCATTATGGCTCTTACCCAGGCCGAGCGGGCGCGGGGCGTGCTGGCATACAGCAGCGGCAACCACGCCCAGGGTGTAGCCTACGCGGCGCGGCAACTGGGCTTGCGGGCCACTATTATCATGCCTACCAATGCCCCGCAGGTAAAAATTGCTGCTACCCGGGCGCTAGGCGCCGAAGTAGTGCTGTACGACCCCGCTCATGAAAAGCGCGAGGCCGTGGCCGCCCGGCTGCTGGCCGGTGCGGCCGAGCCCCCGGTGCTTGTGCCACCCTTCGACGACGCTTACGTAATTGCCGGGCAAGCTACGGTAGGGCTGGAAATTTTTCAGGACCTGCCAGCCGTGGAGCTGGTGCTGGCGCCGGTGGGCGGGGGCGGCCTGCTGGGGGGTATGGCCGCGGTGCTCAAGCTCCTGAAGCCCAGCATTAAGGTAATTGGTGTGGAGCCCGAGCTGGCTGCCGATGCGCAGGCCTCGATGCGGGCCGGCAAGGTAGTGGAGTGGACCGCTGCCGATACCAACCGCACGCTGGCCGACGGGGTACGCACGCTGGCGGTGAGCGACTTAACTTTTGCCCACCTCCGGCAGTATGCCGATGATATCGTGACCGTGACCGAAGCCGAGCTGCGGGCCGCCGCCCGCCGCCTGCTGCTCGAAGCCCGGCTGGTAGTGGAGCCCACCGCCGCACTGCCCTGGCGGCCCTGCTGCGCCACCGCGCCAGCCTGCCGCCCAGCCAGCATACCGTGTTGGTGCTAAGCGGCGGCAACGCCGACCCGGCCACGCTGATTGAGCTGCTGGGCGGATAAAATTCATTCGACAGTAAGCTAGGCCCCGGCTTGGGCTGCATCTTTGCGCCAATGCGCCTGGCCAACCGATTTGGGTAAAACCCAGTATGGCTACTTAGTAATTCTGAAAACATCTTCCACCCAATTACACCAATGAAAATTATCGTCCCAATGGCCGGCATGGGCAAGCGCATGCGCCCGCACACGCTCACTGTACCGAAGCCCCTCATTCCCATAGCTGGTAAGCCGATTGTGCAGCGCCTCGTGGAAGATATTGCCCGCGTGTGCGGCGAGCCCGTAGAGGAGGTGGCCTTCATTATTGGTCGCTTCGGGGCCACCGTGGAGAAAAGCCTAGTGGCCATTGCCGAGTCGGTAGGCGCCAAGGGCACGATTTATTACCAGGATGAGCCGCTGGGCACCGCCCACGCCATCTTGTGCGCCCGGCCTTCGTTGAGTGGCCCGCTGGTGGTAGCCTTTGCCGATACGCTGTTCAAGGCCGATTTTACGCTTGACAGCTCGGTGCCCGGCACCATCTGGGTGCAGAAAGTGGCCGACCCCCGGCCCTTTGGCGTGGTGAAGCTCAACGAGCAGGGTCAGATTACGGAGTTTGTCGAGAAGCCTCAGGAATTTGTTTCCGACCTCGCTATTATTGGAATATATTACTTCCAGGATGGCGAGTACCTGCGCGATGAGCTGCAATACCTGCTCGATAACGACATCAAGGACAAAGGCGAGTATCAGCTCACCAATGCCCTCGAAAATATGAAGAACAAGGGCACTGTGTTTGTGCCCGGCCAGGTAACCGAGTGGCTCGACTGCGGCAACAAGGATGCGACTGTCTTCACCAACCAGCGCTACCTCGAATACCTGAAGGAGCGGGGCGAAAAGCTCGTGGCCGACTCGGCCAAAGTGACCAACTCGGTACTCATCGAGCCGGTGTACCTGGGCGAGAACGTAGTAATTACCAATTCGGTGGTTGGCCCTCACGTCTCGCTTAGCGCGGGCGCGGTGGTGGAAGACTCTCGCCTGTCGAACTCCATTGTGCAGAGCGCGGCCACCGTGCGCCATGCCAACGTGACCAACTCAATGATTGGCAACAACGCCAGCCTCACCGGCCGCCCCAACGACCTGAGTGTGGGCGATTTTAATGTCCTGCAAGTGTGATATTTCAGGCGCGGCAGGCGTTACCAAACGGCGTGGCCCCTGCTGGGGCTGCGCCGTTCGTAGTTGGGCCCCGTACATTCGCCGGAAAGGTTTCCGGCTTGCTTTTTATGCGTATGCGTTCGTTTGCGTCTAGTCTATTGGTAATGAGTGCTTTGTCGCTGGTCGGCTTGAGCCAGAGCCGGGGGCAATCTCCGGGTGCGGTGGCCCGGCCCGACTCGGCGGCCACGCGCCCGCCTGTGAAGCTCAGCCGCAAGGAGCGCAAGGAGCTGGCGCAGCGCCTCGAAATAGAGGCTAAAAAGGCTGCTGCCCACCCGCCGCTGTCGGCGAAGGAGCGCGAGCTGAGCGAGGCGCTGTATACGGACGGGGTGAAGTACGTTATTTTGGAAGACTACCCCAAGGCGCTGGAGCGGCTGCTGAAAGCCTATACCCTGATGCCCGAGAATGCGGCCATCAACTACAAGCTGGCCGAAGCTAACCTGCTGAGCGGCAACCTACGCGATGCTACCGGCTACGCCGAGGCCGCCGTGAAGCTCGACGTCAAAAACCCGTACTATTACCTGCTGCTGGCCCAGGCCCAGGCCAGCCAGAAGCAGTATGAAGCGGCCACCGCTACCTACGCCAGCCTGGTGAAAGAAGTGCCCAACTCGGGCAGCTACCTGTTTCAGCTCGCCGACCTCTACCTGGCCCAGAACAAGCTGCCCGAAGCGCTGGCCACGCTCGATAAGGCGCAGGCGCAGTTTGGCAGCCTCGACGAGATTGCCTTTAAAAAGCAGCAGATATACCTGCGCCAGAACAACCTGCCGCTGGCGCTGAAGGAAGGTGAAAACCTGATTGCCGCCAACCCATCCGAGCCGCGCTACGTGCTGGCCCAGGCCGAGATGTACGCGGCTAATAACCGCCTGCCCGATGCTATCCGGGTAGCTGAGCAGGCCCTGCACCTCGACCCCGGCAACCCCCAGGCCCGTTTGATTCTGGCCGACGCGTACCGCCAGCAAAACCAGCCGGCCGAGGTAGAGAAGCAACTGCGCCTTGCCTTTGAAAGCCCGGCGCTGGAAATCGACCAGGCCGTGCGTATTCTGGTGGGCTACCTCAAGCAATTGCCCGACCCCAAGGTGGCTCCGCTGGCTCTCGACCTGGCCGCCGCTACCGTGCGCAGCCACCCGCGTGAGGCCAAGGCCTACAGCATAGCCGGCGATGTGCAGATGCAGACCGGCCACAAGCGCGAGGCCCGCAACACCTACTTGCAGGCCCTGAGATACGATAAATCGAAATACCAGCTTTGGCAGCAGGTAGTGCTGCTCGATGCCGAGCTGAGCCAGACCGACTCGCTGCTCGTGCACAGCGACGCGGCGTTGGAGCTGTTTCCGAACCAGGCCCCGCTGTGGTTTTACAACGGCGTGGGGCACCTGCTGAAGAAGCAGCCCCAGCAGGCCGTAGCGGCGCTGGAGCACGGCCGTCGCCTGGCCGTGAGCAACGCCGAGCAGCAAAGCCAGTTCGATGCCCAGCTGGGCGATGCCTACCAAGAGCTGAAAGACTACGCCAAGTCGGACGCCGCCTACGAAGCGGTGCTCGCGGCCGACCCCAACAACTACGGCGTGTTGAATAATTACAGCTATTTTCTGAGCCTGCGGGGCGAAAAGCTCGACAAAGCCAATGAAATGTCGGGGCGTACCGTAAAGCAGTTTCCCGACAATGATACCTACCTCGATACCTATGCCTGGGTGCTTTACAAGCAGAAAGACTACGCCGGCGCTAAGCAAAGCCTGGAAAAAGCGCTGAAAACAACCAAGGATGCCAGCATCCTGGAGCACTACGGCGACGTACTATGGCAGCTCGGCGACCACGCCGGGGCCGTCGCGGCCTGGCAGCGGGCTCACAAGGCCGGGGCAGGTGCCTCGCCGCTGCTCGACCGCAAAGTGAAAGAACAAAAGCTCTATGAATAAATCACTGTTCCTGCTGGCCGCATTGGGTCTGGCCAGCTGCCACCGGGCGGTATCGACCAAATCGGGCTCGCTGACGGCCGGCACCTCCACGCCCGTTGCCGTGGCCACGCCAGCCGGGGTGAAGGCCGCTAACACCAGCTTTCAGTACCTGAACGGCCGGGGCAAAATTCACTTCAAGCATAAGGATACCGACCAATCGGCCAACTTCTCACTGCGGATGCGGCGCGATTCGGCCATCTGGCTTTCGGGCTCGCTGCTGGGCATCGAGGGGGTGCGCGCCCTGCTTACACCCGACTCGGTGCGGGTGGTCAATCGTCTGCAAAAGACCTACTTCGCCGGCGATTACGCCTACCTGAGCCAGCTGCTGAACGTGCCCGTGAGCTACCAGCAGATGCAGGCTATTCTGCTCGGCGACTACCAGGCCGCGCCCAAAGGAGCGCTGCCTGTGGTGAAAAAAGAAGGTGATAATCAAGTCATCACCTATCCCCAGGCCTCGTTGATACTCGAGCAGCTGCTGAGCGGCAGTACCGGCCGCTTGCAGCAGCTGAAAGTAAGTGAAACGGCCGCCCAGCGCAGCCTCACCGTAGGGTACACCGATTTTCAGAAGCCTACCGGGGCGGACTTGCCTTTTGCCTTTACTACCAACGTAGTGGGCCAGCAGGGTGGCACCGAAAGCACCTCAGCTACGCTCAGTTACCAGAAAGTGGAAGTTGGCTCCGGGCACCTGGACTTCCCGTTTAGTATCCCGAAAGGATACGCCCGGCAGGCAAAAGTGAAGAAATAACATCGTGTTTGTAATATGTGTAAATTTATTGCTAATAAACTATTTGTTATTAATATAGTATAACGTGTGTCTGGGTGCGCTATAAGGCGAGGCGGCGTGGGGAGGCTGTGCCGCTAGCGCGTCAGTAGAGGCACCTGACTCTTATCGACGTTGGCAAAGACGGCATTTAGAGCGGTTTTCAGGATAGTTTACGGGTTTGGACGTAGCTTCTGGGGATGAAAGCATATTCTCTTGATTTGCGCGAGCGGGTGGCGGCAGCTTGTGCGCAGCCCGGCCGCACGATTGGCGCGGTCGCGGCGCAGTTCAGCGTGTCGGTTTCGTTTGTGGAAAAGCTGCTGCACCGCCAGCGCACCACGGGCGCGGTGGCAGCCCGGCCCCGCACCCCGGCCCCGCCCCGGAACTGGAGGCCCGCGCCCGAGACGAATTGCGGGCCTGTTTGCGCCAGGAGCCCGATGCCACGTTGGCGGAATTGTGCACCTGGCTGGCCGCGCTCGGCGGCCCGGCCGTGAGCTCCACGACCCTGTGGCGGGCGGTGCAGGCGCTGGGCTGGCGGCGAAAAAAAAGAGCGTCCACGCCGCCGAACGCGACACCCGGCGGGTCGTAGACCTGCGGCGGGCGTTTGTGGAGGCCCTGCAAACCGAAGATTTCACCTGCTTCAAGTTCGTGGACGAAATGCGGATGAAGCATTTGGGACCAGGACGAATCTGACCTATTGCCGGCGCTACGCCCGCGCCGAGGGCGGGCAACGCGCCCAGCAGGCCACGCCGCTGCACGGCGGACCGAACGTGACGCTGGTGGCCGCCCTGACCCCGACCGGCTTGCAAGCGGCCATGACCCTGAGCGGGGCCGTCCCGGGGACGTGTTTGCGGCCTACCTCGACCAGGTGCTCGGGCCCACCCTGGTGCCGGGCGACGTGGTCGTGCTCGACAACCTGCCCACCCACAAGGTGGCCGGGCTGCGCGAACTCGTCGAAGCCCGCGGGGCTCGTCTGCTGTACCTGCCGCCTTACTCGCCCGCCTTAAACCCCAGTGAGTTGGCCTTTAGCAAGCTCAAAACCTGGCTGCGCACGGCCCAGGCCCGCACCCGAGAGGCGCTGGAATGCGTCATTCAAGCTGCCACGGAGTGCATAAGCGAGCAGGATGCTGAAAACTGGTTTGACCATTGTGGCTACCACGTACACTAACTTGAAATCCGCTCTAAATAACCGGCATCATAGAGCGGTTTCGGAGTCATTATACAGATTTTTAGCGTAGCTTGGTAGTATGCAAGCCTATTCCGATGATTTGCGCGAGCGCGTAGTGGCTGCCTATGCGACTGGTCAGTGCACCATTAGCCAGGTAGCCAGCCGCTTTGCCGTCTCCATTTCGTTTGTCGACAAGCTGCTCAAGCGCCAGCGCACCAGCGGTTCAGTGGCGGCCCTGCCCCGCGCGGTGGCCCGGCACCTCGCCTGCAAGAAACGGACCGCCAGCGCCTGGCAGCCTGTGTCGCCGCCCAGCCCGACGCCACCCTGGCCGAGTTGGGCCAGCAGTTGGTGGCTGCCGGCAGTCCCGCCGTGGGGCAGACCGTGTTGTGGCAGACGCTGCAACTACTCGATTTACGGCGCAAAAAAAGAGTCTGCACGCCGCCGAGCGCGACACGGACCGGGTGAGGGGGCTGCGGCGAGCGTTTTTGGAAGCTATTTAACACGAAGATGTTACCCGCTTCAAGTTCGTGGATGAAATGCGCATTAAGCATTTGGGCCCAGTGTCAACCTGAGGTATACCCGCCGCTACGGCCGCGCGCCGGGCGGGCAACGCGTGGACGCGGCCGTGCCGTTGCGTAACGGCCCCAATGTGACGCTAGTGGCCGCCCTCTCGGCCCAGGGCGTGGAAGCGGTCATGGAGTTAGACGGGGCGCTGAACACAGCTAGCTTCGCCGTGTACCTGGAGCAGGTGCTTGGACCCGGCTTGCAGCCGGGGACGTGGTGGTCTTGGATAACTGGCCGGTGCACAAGGCCGACGGCCTGGCCGAGCTGGTAGAAGCGCGTGGGGCACGCCTGCTGTATTTGCCGCCTTACTCGCCGGATTTCACGCCCATTGAACTGGCGTTCAGCAAGCTCAAAACGCACTTGCGTACCGCTGCCGCCCGTACCTGTGAGGCGCTGAAGGCCGCCTTGGATGCGGCCCTGGCCTGGATAACGGCCGACGATGCGCAAAACTGGTTTGACCATTGCGGCTATCATGTACACTGACTCCGAATCCGCTCTAGGTAGTGATGAAATTGGGATACCCATCATAGCCCTGCGGCGTCCAGGGCTGCCCATTAAACAAACACCCGAAGGTGCCGGCACCGGTCTGGGTAGCGGGCGGCAGCTGGTCTTCGGGCTTGGCGAGGCTGGGGTCGCTTTTCTGACATTGAGTCAGGCCCAGCAGGGCGGTCAGCAGGCTTAGCTGAAGACGGTAACGTATCATGCGAAAATGATGGGTGGTGAGAGGCAGCGTGAAAACAGGTCAGGTAAACGTAGCGCAACGCAATGGCCGCCCCAACAGAGAATGTTGCGGCATCAGACTTTTAATTAGGGTAATTTGCCAGCTATTGGGTTGTGAAAAAGTGCCCCGGGATTTTGGAAAGCCACAGAAGCCAGTGTGCACTGCGGGACTTTAGAGCGGTTTCCAGGTTCGGGTACAGCTTGGCCGGTACCCGGATGTGGAAACTGCTTTAGAAGCGAGTTGTCCGAACCCCGCTCACCCCTCTTTCAGGCAGCAGCTGACCGATTGGCGCGGCCACTGCGGTGGCCGGCTCGGTGTTCGTGCGTTATTTTGTGGGGCGGTAGCTTGCCCACTGCCACCTTACTTTCTTCGTGCCGGTTCCTTTGCCTTTTTCTACGCTGCGTTTTCTGGCGGTCTGGCTGCTATTGCTGCTGGCGGGGCCGGCCGTGGCGCAGCGCCATCGCCCGGCCAAAAAATCGACGCGGCCGGGCCGCACGGCCAGCCGCCATCCGCGCACCAGAAGCAAGGCCCAACTGGAGCGTGAGCGCCAGGCCAACCTGGCCCGCATCCAGGAAGCCGGGAAGGTGCTGACTCAGACTACCCAAAAAAAGCAGGCGACGCTGGGCCAGCTCAACGTTATCAAGGAAAAGCTGACCGAGAAGCAGGGGCAGATTCAACATATCTCGACGCAGCTGCAAGGCATCGAAACCAACGTGCACCAGACGGTGAAGCAGGTGCTGACCACCCAGGAGCAGCTGGCCAACCTCAAGGTCGAGTATGCCAAGCTGATGTATGCGGCCTCCAAAACCAGTAGCGGCTTCAACCAGCTCATGTTTTTGTTTGCCTCGGATTCGTTCAACCAGTTTGTGCTGCGCCTGCGCTACGTGCGCCAGTACACCGAGGAGCGCCAGAAGCAGGCCCTGCGCATTCTGGGGGCGCAGCAGCAGCTCAGTCACCAGCTCGATGGCCTCACGCAGCAGCGCCAGCGCCAGAAAAGCCTGCTCACCAATCAATTGGTTGAAAACCGTAACCTGCTGGGTCTTAAAACCGAGCAGGATGAGGTAGTGCAGCAGCTCAGCCAGCAGGAGCAGGGCCTGCGCCAGGAGCTGGCCGAGCGCCAGCAGGCCGTGGCTCGCCTCGACGACCTCATTGCCCAGCGCGTGCGCGAGGAAATAGCCCGCGCTGCCCACGCCGCCCGCCTGGCCGCCGTGGCTGCCCGCCGCCGGGCGGCCCACACAGCAGCTACCCGGCGGCGCGGTGCCTCCGGCGCAGCCGTGACCCATGCCGACGAGCCCGCCGCTGCTACTGGCCAGGAGCTAACGACGAAAGAAGACGACTCCAGCGCCAACCCCGAAAGCGACGCGCCCGAAGAAACCGTGGCCGACCGCCGGGCCAGCCGCGTAGCTCTCACCCCCGAAACGTCGGTCCTGTCCTCGAATTTTGCCGGCAACCGGGGGCGGCTGCCCTGGCCGGTGGCGCGGGGCTTCCTGGCCCAGCACTTTGGCCGGCACCCGCACCCCGTGCTCAAGCACGTTACCGTCGATAACCGGGGCGTCGATATTCAAACCAATGAGGGCGAGGCCGTGCGCTCGGTATTTGCGGGCCGGGTGCTCACGGTGGCTCAGGTGCCGGGCATGAACACCATTGTCATGATTCAGCACGGCGAATACTTTACGGTGTATGCCAAGCTGCGCTCGGTAAACGTGCACGAAGGCGAGCAGGTAGATGCCCGCCAGGCCATCGGCACGGCCGCTACCGATGCCGACGGCACCACCCAGGTGCAGTTTCAGGTGTGGCGCAACTCAGCCAACCTCAACCCGGAAAGTTGGCTGGGGCGGAAATAGCGATAAGTAGCTTAGCGCGGTTCCGGAAGTGCTACCAGCACACCCTGTCGAGCTTGCTCAAGTGGCCTATACCCCCGCTCGTTATAGCTGTCCGGCCTATTCCTGAATAGGTGCAATAATCTTACGACAACCTTGCAACTATATAGGCAGTAGTTATACTCTCCTTGTAGTCGTCACTAGTAGTCGGGTCCCACTGTAATATGCTGAAAACACTACGTATATCTCTGCTATTGGCGGCTACTTGTGCCAGCCTTACATCTTGCCAAAAAACGGCAGGTAGTGAAAATGATTTTGAGAACGGCCCAGTTACCGTGCGCGGCGAATGGCGGCTGGCGGTTTCCGGAGGGGGCATTACGGGGAAGATGGACCCGGTGCCAGCCAGCCAGGATATTCGCAGCGTATTTGGACCTGACAGTACATACGCAGAGTATCTCAACGGCAAGCTTACACTCACCAGCACGTTTCGCCTCGCTACCCGGCCAGCCTACCAGGGTGTCCCAGCTATGACGGTATTGCTTACCAAAAGCTATAATTCTCCCTCTGGCCAGGCCTACTATCGGGTGCAGTATGTGACGGAACTGACGCCCAACAAACTATACCTGACCACCGGTACGGGCTGTGCCATAAATTCAGAGTATGTTCGCGTGCAAGCTGCCAGCCCAGCCACAGCTCCTTAAAAAAGCAGCTGCCGAACTGGCAGTTGTGTAAATAGCCCCGGCTTACAGCTCCATAATATCCTCGTTCCAGAGTGTGGGCTCGGCGGCGATAAACTCGCGCATCAGCTCCACGCACTCGGGCGAGTTGAGGATTTCGACCTTTACGCCGTGTGAGTGCAGGAAATCGAGCGATTCGCCGAAGGTCTGGGCTTCACCAACTATCACCTTCGGGATTTTAAACTGCACGATAGTGCCGGCGCACATGTAGCAGGGCATGAGTGTGGTGTAGAGCACCGTGTCGCGGTAGGTGCGCTGGCGGCCGGCATTGCGCAGGGCATCCATTTCGCCGTGGGCAATGGGGTCGAGGTTCTGCACGCGCTTGTTGTGGCCGCGCCCTATTATTTCCTGGCCACGCACCAGTACGGAGCCAATCGGGATGCCACCCTCGCGGCGGCCCTGGCGCGCCTCGTCGATAGCGGCCTGCATGAAAATATCCATTTTTAGGTGCCTTTTCTAGTGAACAGTGAGTAAAGAACGGCATCCTGAGCTTACCGACGACTTCCCGCACTTGCTCCATTGCCTGATAATTGCTGGCCTGCTTACCTGATTAGCTCTACCCAGCCCTTGATTGGCGTGCCGCCGTCGGGTGGGGTAAACAGGTAATAATACAGGCCGGGAGCCAGCCCGGTGCCGTCCCAGGTGTTCTGGTAAGCCGCATTTTCGTACACTTGCTGGCCCCAGCGGGAAAATACCTGGAGGCGCGGCGGGCACCCACCCAGGCGCGTGACAAACAAGTCGTTGCGGTTGTCGCCGTTGGGCGTAAATATATTCGGAATGAACATATCCTGCACCTTTATGGGAGGCAGGCTCAGGGTGCGCCCGCAGCGATTCTGGTTAAATGCTACCTTAACGCGGGGCTGAAAAGTGCCGGCCCTGAGATAGGTATGCGTAACGTCGGGGCCGGTAGTCACGGTCGTGCTGTCGTCGCCAAAATTCCAGCTCAGCACAGCATCTGCCGGCAGCCCCGCCGCCGGTTGGCTGAAATGCACCACCAGCGGCGCTACGTTGGAGGGCACGCAGGCGGCCGGTACCAGCACGGGCGCCAGCACTGGCTCGGGCAGCAACGTAATGCGGCGCGTCAGTGCTACCGGGCAGGCCGAGCTGGCGTTAACGGTATAGGTCAGGGCAAAAGTGCCGATACCGGGAGGCGTAAAAACAGCGCCGTTGGCCGACAGGCCCGGCCCGCTCCAGGTGCCGCCTGCCGGCGTAGCGCGCAGGCGAAACGCCTGGGTGCTGCCGGGGCACAGGATGGTATCGGGCGGCACTACCACGTTGGCAATGGGCAGTACCTGCACGGTAGCCGTAGCCTGGCTCGCCTGGCTACCGCAGCTGCTGGAAGCCGCCAGCGAGTACGTAAGCGTCTGGGTACCTACCAGGGCAGTACTGGGCGTAAATACATAGGTGCCGGGGCTAGGGCTGCTCACGCCCGGCCCGGCCCAAGTGCCCCCGCCGGGGCTGCCGGTGGTGAGGGGCAGGGGGCTGGCATTGGCACAGAGCGTGGGCAGGGCCGCCGCGCTGGCGGGTACGCGCGTGCCCACCACTATGGTAAGCGTAGCGGAGGCGCTGCAGGCGCTCGTAACGCCCGGCACGCTGTAGGTGAGCTGCTGATTGCCGGCCAGCGCCAGGCTGGGCGTAAAAATAAAGCCCGTAGCTACCGAGCCCGATACGCCCGGGCCCGTCCAGGTGCCACCC
Source organism: Hymenobacter sp. BRD67 (assembly GCF_013256425.1). Lineage (GTDB taxonomy): Bacteria > Bacteroidota > Bacteroidia > Cytophagales > Hymenobacteraceae > Hymenobacter. The sequence continues at coordinate 2,759,442 of NZ_CP053904.1, read as the reverse complement.
GTAGGCGTGCCGCTTAACCGTATCGGAGGGGAAGTGTCGCATACTGTTTGGCCCGGACCGACCATTGCTACCGTCGGCTCAAAATTCAACTTGAAAGCGGCGTTGTTACAGAAGTTAAAATCAGCCCGCCCATTAGTGGGCGAGTACGAATAAGCCCCTGGAGGTACCGGAAAGCCGTTCAGGTTGCTGCACGAGCAGGCCGCCGCGTATACCACGCCGCGCGGGTCAAAGCGCGAAGAGCCTCCGTCGACGTGGTCGCCTTCCGAAAAAGGAGTGGGGTCGCCGTAGTACGTGGCGTAGCTCAGCTGGGCAAGGCCGGGAGCAAACTGCGCCAGGTAAAAATCGGAGCCGTTGCCCGGCGTGTCGGGTACGGTGCGTACGGCATTGGGGGTCGTAGGCAGGCCATCAGTGAAGCCATTAGAGGCATTGGGCGAGCCATTGCCATAGTAGCTATACGCCTGTTGGTTTACCATGCCGCCCCAGCCGCAGGCATATACCCGGTCGCACTGGTCAACCAAAAAGGCCGTGGGCGAAATATCGATAGTAGCGCGCCCGCTGCCAAACACCGTACTCAGCAGCGACTTATCCAGGTCGGGGCTGAGCTTTTGGATAAACTGCCGGCTTCCCGCGTTGCTGTACACACCGGGGCTTACCGGCCAGCTGCCCAGCGTCTGGCCCAGCAGATACACCCCGCCATCGCTGCCCAGCTGCACAAAAAACACCTGGTCGTAGCTGCTGGTACCCAAGAAGGTAGCCCGCTGTACCGCGCTGCCATCGGCCGCGATACGAGCCACGAAGCCGTCGACGCTGCCCGCATTGTGGGGCTGCCAGCCGGTTGCCGTGCCCGGCAGGCTGGCGCTGAGCGTGCCGCCGCCCACGTATACGTTGCCATTCGCGTCGAGCTGCACCGAGTAAGCAGCATCAGCGGCCGTGCCGCCCAAAAAGCCGCTCCATAGTAGGGTGTTGAGGTTGGGCGAGAGCTTGCACACTACTGCATCGCAGGAGCCGCCCTGGTAGGTGCGCCCAAAGCTGCCCGCCGAGGTCGGAAAGTTGACGGAGCTGCTAACGGAGGCCACGTACACATTGCCCTGAGCATCGGTCAGAATGTCGCCGCGCAGCGCATCGCCGTAGTTTTGAGGTAGTTGCCGCACCGTCGAAATGGGGTTGTAAGCAGCAATGCCATCGTTGCCGCTGCCGCCCAGGTATGTAGCAGCCAGCAGCGACCCGCCGTCGGCACTCAGGCGGGCTATCACCATATCGGTGCCGCTGGCCACCCGGTAGATAGCGGCCGGGGCATAGCCAAACGGGTCTACCGACTGCCCCCCGCAAACCCGCGCTGCACAGCGCCATCGGTAGTGGGAAAATTGGTTGAGGAAGTGCTGCCCAGCAGCAGCAGCTCATTTCGGGCATTTACGACCAGGCTGCTCGGGAAGTCGTCGCGGTTGCCGCCCAGGTAAGTGGCCCACACCCGCGCCGCGGGCCCGTTAACGGCGGGGTTATATTTGATAAGCGCTATGTCTATCACGCCGCTGAACGAGGTCTGAAACGCGCCCGGGGTGGTCGGATAGCTGGGGAGGGCAAGCATATCATCGAGCACAATGCCGCCCGAATACAGGTTGCCGGCTGCATCGTAGGTAGCCGTGAAGCCCCAGTTGCTGCCCTTGGCCCCCGAATAGGTAGAAAACACGACGGTAGGGTCGATGACCAGGGGCCGGCTGTGGTCGTAGGCCCCGAGCTCGAACGATACCCGCGCTTCGGCGGTGTTCAGGCGGTAGCGGCAGGCCACCGCGCGGCGGCTGCCGGTAGCCGGGTCAAGCTGATAGGCGTGCGGCGCCAGCTCGGTGAGGCTGCCCACCGTGGTGCCCACGTGCAGCTGGCCATCAGCGCTGAGGGTAAGCCGGGTGGCTCCCTCATAACGCAGCTGTACCCGGCCGGCATCGGCCCCGGCGGCCACCTCAAAGTCGTATTCGAGGTGCTGGGTCGCATTCTCGTAAAAGCGGGTGGCTATACCGGGCCAGGGAGCCTGGTAGCGCACCTGCCGATAGCTGGGCACGGCGCTCGCCCACTGGGTGGCATCGCTGCCGTGCAGGTAGTTGCGCACCTCGCCGGTAGCCTCAGCCGGGGTAAGGCTGGTAGTAGTATCAGCTCCTACAAAGCGCACCCGAAGCTGGTGGCCCCGGATGGCTCCCGCAGGCCCGGCAACTGCCGCTGCAATGCCGCCCGCCGAGGTGGCCGCCGGGCCTGCGGTGCCGCCCTTCCAGGGCTGGGGGTGCTCAACGTGCTGTAGTAATATATAGTGGAGGCCGCCTGGCTCCAGGCAAAGGTGCCCGCCGGGCACGGCGGCCGCATAGCGCACGGCGGCCGGCCACTGCCCTTTGTTCGGTACAAACTCCAGGCTTGCCGGGGTTTCGGGTGGTAGGGTGGGCATAATGGCCGGCGCAGTGGCCCGCTGCCCCCGGGCCGGGCCGCTAAGCGCCACCAGGAGGCATAAAATGGCGTAGATTTTTTTCGACATAGCAAATACTATATAAGGCGCATGCGTAAAGCTAAGCCGCGGTGGCCAAGCCCTGACTATTGGCGCGGCCCGCTCGCGCCGTCGCCGTATTTTTGCCGTGCCCAAGGCGTGCTGATGCGCTGCTGGCTTGCTGTGAGCCGTCTGCTTTCCTATCGATTTACCCTGCTGGTGCTGCTTGGCCTGCTGCTGAGCGTAGCGGCCGAGCGGGTGCCGGGCCGACAGCTTTCACTGGCTCCGCTGCTGGCGCTCACGGTGCCGCTGTGGCTGGTGCTTACCGGCTTGATGGCGCTATACTGGGCGTTGCGTCGGCGGCGCATCACGCTGCTGCCGCTGGCCGTGCTGGTGCTGGCCTGGCCGCAGGTGCAGCGCGGGCTGCCGCTACACGCAGCCGGCTTGCGGGCCCTGGCATCGGGCTACGTAAGCGACTCCCTTGCGCAGCAAGCCCGGCCTGGGGCCACCCTGCGGCTGCTTTCGGCCAACGTGCGCATTTTCAACGTGTATGCGCAGCTGCGTAAGCCTGACCCGGCCGCCCCGGCCAACTTTATCAGCTGGCTGGCCGCCAGCCGGGCCGATGTGCTGTGCCTGCAGGAGTTTTATCAGGAGCCGCCCGGCACCCGCTCGGCCGATGGCAGTCTGTTTCGGGTAGGGGAGCGCGTCGGGGCCGAGAGCGGCCGACAGGTATTCGTTTCCAAAAGCCTGACGAACAGCAGTGGCGCGCAGTTTGGGTTGGCTATTTTTTCGCGCTTCCCCATTGTGGGGCGCGGCGAAATCGCCTTCGGTCGCCTCAGTCAGAACCACGCCATGTGGGTGGATGTAGCCGGCCCCGGCCCGCTCGACACCGTCCGGATTTTCAACGCCCACCTCCAAAGTATGAGCATTGACGAGAGCGACCTGGTAAAAGCCAGCTCTTCCAAAGCCGGCTTCGAGAGCAAGGGGCGGGGCTTGCTTGGTCGCTTTATACGCGGTGCCGCCGCCCGGGCCTGGCAGGCCGATACCCTGCTGGCGCACATCCGGCGCGCGCCCTACCCGGTGCTGCTGGCCGGCGATTTCAACGATGTGCCCTATTCTTATGCCTATACGGTGTTGGCCGGGCAGCTGCAGAATGCCTGGGCCACTACCGGCTTCGGGCCCGGCAATACGTACCACGGCAGCCTGCCGCCGCTACTACGCATCGACCAGCAGTTTGCCGGCTCGCCGTGGCAGGTGCTGGGCTGTCGTATCCACACCGAAATTCCGTATTCCGACCATTTTCCGGTGGAGGCGGTATATGAGTTGAGAAATTGAGTGGTGAAATAACTCCTGACAGATGCTTAGCCATTCCTACTGAACTTTGCCGGACCTTCGCCGTTCGGTTATCTACGCCGCCCCGTGCCGGGAGCCGCCCCTGAAAGCGGCTTGCTGCTTATTGTTTACTACTGTCCATGTCGCTGACGCTCTATAACACGCTGTCCCGCAAGAAGGAAAATTTTGAGCCCCTGCACCCGCCGCTGGTGGGCCTGTATCTGTGCGGCCCCACGGTTTACAACGATGCGCACCTGGGCAACGCGCGCGGGCCTATTGTGTTCGATGTGCTTACCCGCTACCTGCGCTACCTGGGCTACCAGGTGCGCTACGTGCGCAATATCACCGACGTCGGCCACCTGGTAGGCGATAGCGATGAGGGAGAGGATAAGCTCGCCAAAACGGCCCGCGCCCAGAAGCTGGAACCCATGCAGGTAGCCCAGCACTACACCGTGCGCTACCGTCAGGCCATGGCCGCGCTCGGCTGCCTGCCGCCCGATATCGAGCCCCAGGCCAGCGGCCACATTACCGAGCAAATCGGCCTCATTACCGAAATTATCGGCCGGGGCCTGGCCTACGAGGTCAATGGCTCGGTGTATTTCGACGTGCCCAAGTACAACGCCGAGGGCCTGAGCTACGGCCGCCTTTCGGGCCGCGTGGTGGAAGAGCTGCTGGCCAACACGCGCGCCGAGCTGGCCGGGCAAGACGAAAAACGCTCGCCTACCGACTTTGCGCTCTGGAAAAATGCGGCCCCGAGCACCTGATGCGCTGGCCCTCGCCCTGGGGCGAAGGCTTTCCCGGCTGGCACCTCGAATGCTCGGCCATGAGCCGGAAGTACCTCGGGGCCGACTTTGACATTCACGGCGGGGCCTCGATTTGATGTTTCCGCACCACGAGTGCGAAATTGCTCAGAACGAGGCCTCTAACACCCCCGGCACCGGCGCCCGCTTCTGGCTGCACAACAACATGCTGACCGTGAACGGCCAGAAGATGAGCAAGTCGCTGGGAAACTTCGTGACCCTGAATGAGATGTTTCAGGGCCAGAGCGCCGTGCTCTCGCAGGCGTATTCGCCCATGACGCTGCGCTTCTTCTTCTTGCAGGCGCAGTACCGCTCGCCCATCGACCTCTCCGACGAGGCCCTGCAAGCGGCCCGCAAAGGTTTCCGCAAGCTCATGAACGGCCTGCGGCTGCTGGACAGTGGGAAACTGACAAGTAACAGGGAAGAGGTGGCTGCCCTCAATGAGCAAAAGCTGGCTGCCAATAGCCAGCAGCTGACTGCGCTGGCCGCCAAGCCGTTCGAGTTTCTCAACGACGACCTTAATACGCCCCGCGCCGTGGCCGCCGTGTTTGACCTGCTCAAGCGCTTCAATACCTTGGCGGCCAGCCCCGCCGCGCTGGCCGAAGTAAGCCCCGAAGCTGTAGCCGAAGCCGCCGCTGCCTACCGCACCGTGGTCAGCGACATTCTGGGCCTGCGCGACGAGCCCCGCGCCAGCGCCGAAGACCTGCTGGCCCTGGCCCTGGGTTTTTACCAGGAAGCCAAGTCGGAGAAAGCTTACGATAAGGTTGACCAGATTCGCACTGCGCTTAAGGGGCAGGGCATTGTAATTAAGGACACCAAAACCGGCGTCGAGTGGGCCTATAGTGAGGAGTAGGGCCTACTAGCAGAACTTTGTCTGCTGATGAAGGAAGCATCTTATCACGGCGGCTTTCATCAGCATACCACTCAATGCGGCGCGGGCGTGATAAGGTCCTTCGCCAGCTCAGGATGACAGTCGTAATTTTATGCGTTTCCAACCCCTTCGCTACTCTTTGCTCGCCGTGGCTGGCTTAGCCCTGCTCACGGCCTGCCCCTCCGAAAAGCCGGCTGAAGGCACGGCGGCCAGCCCCCAGCTGCCACCAAGGCCCCTAAGGTGCCCGCCTTCAACGCCGACTCGGCCTACGCTTATACCGCCAAGCAGGTGGCATTTGGCCCGCGCGTGCCCAACAAGCCGGCCCATACGGCCTGCGGCAAGTACTTGGTGGCTAAGCTGAAAAGCTTTGGCCTGGCAGTGCATGAGCAGCCTTTTCAGGCTATGACGTTTGATGGGGTACAGATTAGCGGCCTCAACATCATTGCCCAATACCAGCCCACGGCCGCCCGGCGCATTGCGCTCTTTGCCCACTGGGATACCCGCCCCTTTGCCGATGCCGACAAGCAGCACAAAAATGCCCCCATGGACGGGGCCAGCGACGGGGCCAGCGCCGTGGCTACGGCCCTCGAAATAGCCCGCGTGCTCAGCCAGCAGCCGGCCAACCTGGCGCCTAACGTCGGCGTGGATATTATTCTGGTTGATGCCGAAGACTGGGGCCACGATGATACGACGCAGGCTGATGTGAAAAACCAGCTCGCCGGTAGTGGTACCGACTCGTGGTGCCTCGGCTCGCAGTACTGGGCCAAGCACCTCGTGCCGGCCGGCTACAAAGCCGAGTACGGTATTCTGTTCGATATGGTGGGGGCCAAAGGGGGCGGTTTACCCGCGAAGGGCCTCGCTGAAAAATGCCCGCTCGGCGGTGGATAAAATCTGGAATACGGCCGCTAAAATCGGCTATTCCGATTATTTCCTTTTCTCCGATACCGGCGAAATCCTCGACGACCACGTGTATACCAGCCAGGCGGGCATCCCGACGGTCGATATCTACGACCACCCACCCTACGGCGGTGACTACTTCCCGGCCTACCACCACACCACGGCCGACAATATGAGCATCATCGACCGCAAGACGATGAAAGCGGTGGGGCAGACGGTGCTACAGGTGCTTTATGATGAGTAAGTAGCGTAATGGGAGAAATGTCGTTCAAGAACACAGAACGACATTTCTCCCATTTCTCATTTTCTGGCAGCGATAGCTGCCTGCTCGGCCTGCTTTACGTAGCGGTGCATGTGGGTAACCAGGGCCTCAAACACATCGGTGAGCCGCAGGCGCAGCCACGGATACAGCGGGTTGGGGATGCGCACCGTGCCGGCATCTACCTGGCGAGCCAGCAGCAGCAGGCGCAGCAGCTCGTCGAGCTGGCGGTTAAAAGCTTCTACTACGGTACCGGTAAGGCGTACCCCAGTGGGCGCAAACTGCTTGGGGCGACGCAAAAGGTTGTCGCCCAGGCCATTGTTGCGTTGGGCAGTAGCCGTAAAGTAGCGTCCCAGCCAGCCGCTACGCACCTGAGCACCGGCTACCGAGCCACTGGCCTGGGCCAGCCGCAGCCGGGCTTTTAAGCTGGGCAAATAATAGCCATTTACTATATTTAAATGCTCCAGGCATTGGGCCGCGCTCCATTTATCGAAGGCCGGGCGGCGGTTGAGCTGCTCGGAGGTGAGCGGACGCAGGCGTTGGTGGGAGAGCACGCGCAGGGCCAGCACCTGGTTGGTAAGCTGGTCGAAAAACTCGTTAGTGTCGCGTGCGGAAGCACTCATAGCGAAAGAATAGCAATCAGAACGGAACGTTTGAGTTGTAATATTACGGCGAAGCCTGGGATAATACCCTAGTTCTGCACTGGCTTTTTGCTTCCGATTATGCGCTCTTATACTTTCTGCCTGAATCGCGTGCTGGGGTTACTGGGATTATTACTCGCTGCCGCTGCCGGGGCCGCCGCCCAGGCCGTACCAAATCCGGGGGAGAAAATTGAGAGCCTGGTCACCTTTGGCCCGCAGGCTCCCATCACGAGCGGCGACGACGACTTTACCCAGACATTCTTCTTTCTGGTGCCCGCTGCCGAGCGGCGGCCCATCTACATCCGGGTATTTGACCCCGATTGCGGCGGCCAGCTCGATGCCAAAGTGGGCGAGTTTAATACCCGTACCGAGTTCAGCCTATATGGCGGGCCGGGCACGCACTCAGCCAAAGGCGCTACCGACCCGCGCCCGGCCAGCCCGGCCGGACCGCCCAGCGGCCGGCTAATCAAGCAGCAGACCTTTGGCGTGGAGCCGGCCTACGATGGCGGCTACTTCACCTTCGGCCCGCTCAACCCGCTGGAAGGCGAGCTGGTAGAGCAGTTTCAGGGCTATGTGTATAAGGTAGTGGTGCGGGGCGTAAGCGGCAACGATGGCAATCTCTATCGCTTTTTTCTGAGTAGCAGCCCCAATCTGAACGTGCCCATTCCGGGCGGCAACGCCTTTACCTATGAGTATTGCTTCCGCATTCCGGCCGCCCCACCCACGGGCCGGCCGGTTACGGTGCATCTCTATCCGTTTGCCAGCGAGCACGTTGTCAGCATCAAGCAAAGCAACTTTGATGTCGACAACTCTGCTACGCTGACTGTCTTCAGCATTGCCAAAAATGGCCATTCTGCCCCGGTAAGCGGCGATGGCCAGTGGGCGAGCAGCGTGCTCCCCATCGACCCCAAAGAGTTTGGCTTATCCCTTGATTTTCGCCTGGTAAGCAAGGCCACCACGTTCAACGATGTCGTATTCTACGTCACTGACCAGTACGATACCGCGCTACCCTTCTTCGCCGTGCCGCTGGGTGGCCCACCGAAGTATAAGTACGATATAGATATTAAGGTGCATCGATAGAAGCCAGTTTGGGGACTTGGCTTGTTTACTCAGACTTCGTCCCGTCCACCGTTGCGGCGGGGTGTGGGGCCATAGTCGCCATCCTTGGGCTGGTCATTTTCTTCGGGGCGGAAGTCGGCCCGGTTTTCCTGCCCATAATTTCCAGCTTTATCCTGCGTAGTAACCCCATCCTGCTCGGCAGGGCGAGCGCCGGGGTTGTGGTCGTCGTAGGAGCCGCCCTTGGAGCCAAACCCCTGGCTGGTATTGCCTTCCTTCGAGCCGGCGGGGCCGAAGCCGTTGCGCGAGTCGCCGGTCTGAGGATTGCCGGGCCGGGCCTCTTCGCTGCGGGCGTGGCCGTAGCCATAGCCGGAGTTTTGCGGCGCATCGGGCGAGTTGACGGGGGCAGCGGCTCCCTGGCCGGCGGGTGCATCGCCCTGGCTACCCTGGTTGTCGTAGCCCCCGCGCGAAGAGCGCTGGTCTTCGTGCTGATTGCGGCCGGCTACGCCCGCCTCTACGTGGTTATCGGTAGTGCCGGCCGGCAGGCCCACGCCCGAGGTATGGCCGTAGTCGGCCGCGTAGGCACCGCCCACGGTAGGCGCCCCATTATCATTCTGAAAAGCCGCCACTTCCCCGGTTTTGTCGGGCAGGTTGCGGTTGTCCTGGGTGTTGCCGCGGCCATCGGTAGGCGGCTGGCGGGGGGCGCTGGTATCACCAAAATGAAGGCTCGTCGGCGCTGGGGTATCACGCACGGCGTGGCCCTGCTGCTCGGGCCGGGCGTCGCGGCCGTCGTAGTCGCGGTAGGCATTGTGCTGCGGGCCGGGCGCAGCCGCGCCCTGGCCGTAGTATTTTTCCTCGTTGGCCTCGGCAGCCGGGCGCTCGGCCGCCGTCTCAAACTCGCGGTACTGGTTGCCAAAGCCTCCGTGGGTAGCGCCCTGCGTGCCCTGCTCGCCAAATTCGCCCCGGTTGGCATCGGCACGCTGGTTGCTGGCCCGGTCGTGGTCCTGAAAGCTGCCCTGCACATCATTGCCGAAGTTGCCGCCATAAATGTTGGGCTGCTGCGAAGACAAGGCCGGCGCTGGCCCGGCAGTGAGGTCGGAAGGATGGGCCTCGCGGTTTTCTTGTTCGCCGCCCGGCTCTACAGCGCCCTTGCCTGCTTCCATCTCACTAGCAAACAGCTCTTTCGTCGAAGGGGCTGGGTGTTATCGGTACCCGGCTGCATCGCCGGGGTAGGTCGTTGTAAGGAGCTGTTGGCTAGCGCATCCTGCGTATCAGCTCCCACTTTAGCGGGCTTGTCGGCCGATTGGGCAGGTTTGTTGCCGGCTATTTCGTTGGGTTGGTCGTTGAGGCTGGGCATAAGAAAAGACAGAAGAGGGTGGAGAAGAGCTAGTAGCGCGTAGCGCAATACTGCTTACCTATACGCCCCGGCGCGGCTGGTGTTCGGCCCGGCTGCAAGGCCCCGGAAAATAGCAGGACCGCAGCCTTGCGGGCGGCATCGGTGTCCTTACTTTTGACTCCTTACTTCTCTTGCCTATCAGCTGCTTTTTACTTCATGCAACGCCGTCAATTTCTTCAGCATGGCACGCAGGCCGCGCTGGCCTCGACTCTGCTTCCGCTCGCCGCTGCCGCTGCGCCCGTTTCTTCAGCTCCGGCTACTGCCGACAGTAAGCCAGCCGTTGCTGCTGCTCCTTTTGCGCTCAGTGAGCTAACCATCGCCGACCTGCAGGCGCAGCTAAGCAGTGGCAAGGCCACCAGCCGCAGCCTGTGCCAGCAGTACCTGGCCCGCATCGCGGCTATCGACAAAGCCGGGCCTGGTCTGAACGCTATCATTGAACTGAATCCTGATGCGCTGGGCATCGCCGATGGCCTCGATAAAGAGCGTAAGGCCGGCAAGCTGCGCGGCCCGCTGCACGGCATCCCGGTATTGATAAAAGACAATATTGATACCGGCGATAAGATGCAGACCACGGCCGGGGCGCTGGCGCTGGCGGGCCACCACGCCGCCCACGACTCGTTTGTGGCCAAGCAGCTGCGGGCGGCCGGGGCCATCATTCTGGGAAAAACCAACCTGAGCGAGTGGGCCAATTTCCGCTCGACGCACTCGGCCAGCGGCTGGAGCAGCCGGGGTGGCCAAACGCACAACCCGTACGTCATCGACCGCACGCCCAGCGGCAGCAGCGCCGGCTCGGGCTCGGCCGCGTCGGCCAGCTTGTGTGCGGTAGCCGTGGGCACCGAAACCAATGGCTCTATTGTGTCGCCTTCGTCGGTGAATGGCCTGGTGGGGCTCAAGCCTACCGTGGGGCTGGTGAGCCGCACGGGGATTATTCCCATTTCGGCCACGCAGGATACCGCCGGCCCCATGGCGCGCTGCGTGCGCGACGCGGCCCTGCTGCTGGGCGCCCTAGCCGGCCCCGACCCGGCCGACGCCGTGACTGTATCGGCCAGCAACCCCGCGAAAGCGGCCGACTACACCCGCCTGCTGCGCCCCGACGCGCTCAAAGGGCAGAAGCTGGGCGTGGAGAAAGGCCACCTGACCAGCCAGACCGCCGGCGGCGAGCTGCTGCGCCAAGCCGTGGCCGTGCTCAAAGCCCAGGGCGCCACCATGGTCGAAGTGGATGTGCGCACCGCCACCCAGCCCATCGGCGAAGCTGAGTTCGACGTGCTGCTCTACGAGTTTAAGGATGGCGTAAATAAGTACTTGGCCAATACCAAAGCCCCGGTTAAAACGCTGGCCGACGTCATTGCCTTCAACAAAGCCAACGCGGCCAAGGCGATGCCCTTCTTCCAGCAGGAAACGCTGGAGCTGGCCGAAAAAACGGATGGCCTGACGGCCGAGAAATACACGACGGCTTTGCGCAAGGTGGTCGATATCTCGCGCCAGGCCCTGGATGCAGCCCTGAAAACCGACGGCGGGCTGGCGGGCATCGTGGCCATCACCACTGGCCCGGCCGCCTGCATCGACCTCGTAAACGGCGAGTACAACACCGGCCCCGGCTACTCGGGCGCGGCCGCCATGGCCGGCTACCCACACCTGACGCTGCCCATGGGCTACGTGCACGGTCTGCCCATCGGGCTTTCCATCGTGGGTGGCCCCTACAAGGAAGCTGAAATATTAGGTTTAGGCTATGCTTACGAGCAGGCTACCAAGCACCGGAAAGCACCGGAGTTTAAGGCAGTGATTGGGTAATGTCAGTTAGCAATTAGCAGTTAGCAGTTAGCAGTTAGCAATTGTTAACTGCTAACTGGCTAAAATATCTTTCCCGGATTCAGAATGCCATGCGGGTCAAACACCTGCTTGATGCCGCGCATGAGGTTCAGGTTGGCCTCGGCCAGGGCAATGTGCATGTAGGGCTTCTGCACCAGGCCAATGCCGTGCTCGCCCGAGATAGTGCCGCCGAGCTGCACGCAGAGCTGGAATATCTCGGAGATGGGTTGGCGCAGGCCCACGTTCCACTGCTCGTCGGTGAGCGCGCCGCGAATGATGTTGACGTGCAGGTTGCCGTCGCCGGCGTGGCCGTAGCACACGCTTTTGAAGCCGTAGCGCCGGCCGATTTCCTTCACGCCTTTGAGCAGGGTAGGCAGCTCGGCGCGGGGCACTACCGTGTCTTCCTCCTTATACACCGAGTTGTAGCGCACCGAATTGCCGATGTTGCGCCTGATTTTCCAGAGGTCGTCCTTCTGCCCGGCCGTGTCGGCCAGCAGAATTTCGCCCACATCGTAGCCTTCCAGCACTCCGTACACCTGCTCGGCCTCCTTATACAATTCGTCAAGGTCCTGGCCATCGAGCTCAATGAGCAGGTGGGCGGTGATGTCTTCGGGCAGGGTGAGCGGAATTTTCAGGTAGTCGGACGACCAGGCAATGGCCTCGCGCTCCATAAACTCCATGCCCGACGGAATAACCCCGGCCCGGAACACGGCCGACACCGCCTCGGCCGCCTGCGCCTCCTGCCGGAAAGGCACCAGCATCAGAATAGTGTGCTTGGGGTAGGGCAGGAGCCGGAATACCGCCTTGGTGATAATGCCCAGCGTGCCTTCCGAGCCCACCATCAGCTGGGTGAGGTTGTAGCCGGTGGCGTACTTCAGGGTATTGGCACCGGTCCAGATAATATCGCCGGTGGGCAATACTACCTGTAGGTTCAGGACGTAGTCGCGGGTGGTGCCGTACTTCACGGCCTTGGGGCCGCCGCTGCTCTGGCTTAGGTTGCCGCCCAAAAAGCACGAGCCCTTGCTGGCCGGGTCGGGCGGGTAAAACAGGCCCACATCCTGCACCGCGTTCTGAAACGCCTCGGTTACCACACCCGGCTCCACGGTGGCTTGCAGGTTGCGCTCATCAATCTTCAGAATTTTATTGAAGCGCTCCATGCTCAGCACTACCCCGTTGTGAACAGGCAGCGCCCCGCCGCTGAGGCCGGTGCCGGCACCGCGTGCCGTAACCGGCACGCGGTGCTCGTGGCAGAGCTTCAGGATGGCGCTTACCTCTTCCACGGTGCCGGGGCGCAGCACCACATCGGGGGCAAAGTGGAAATCCTCGGTGTGGTCGCGGCCGTAGCTTTCGTACTGCTGTGCCTCGGTAGTGGCGGCCGTGAGTACGTGCGCCGTGCCTACGACCTGTTCAAAAGCAGATACTAGCGCGGGAGTAAGGGCGTTGAATGACATGCGTGTAAAAGAACGGCTGGCAGCCGCCGGGCTATATTTGCCAGTAATGCAGAGTGAGAAAACGAAGGTAAGGCCAATAGCGAAAGCACGAATTGCGGCTTGCCGCCCGGTTACCAACCCAACCTGGCAGCGCTACTATGGCCTGGCGCTGGTGTTGTTGCTGCTGGCCAGCAGCTGCCAGCGCAAGCTCAACCAGCATAACGGGCGCTACTACTCGGCCCGCGACATGGCCCGTATGAAGCACGGCCAGCGGGTAGCTGGCCCGAGCGCGACCAAAACGAAAACCAAGACTACTACAGCCGGTAGTGGCGGCGTGGCAACCACTACTAAAGTAGTGATAAAGCGGCCTTTGCGCACCGGCAATGCTACCGGGGTGCTGGCCAGCGTCATCGACAATGCCCGCGCCTACCAGGGTACGCCCTACCTGTTTGGCGGCACCACCCGCATGGGAATGGACTGCTCGGCCCTGCTCCAGCTGTCATTTGCTGAGGCAGGCATCACCATCCCGCGCTCATCGAATGAGCAAGCTGCCTGGGGCGACCCGGTGAAACCCACCGAGCTGCGGCCCGGCGACTTTTTATTTTTTGGCGCCTCCCCGGCTCGCAGGTAATTACGCACGTTGGCATGGTGACGGTAGTCGATGAGGAAGGCGTCGAGTTCATTCACGCCTCTACCTCGCTGGGCGTTATAGAAAACAGCTTCGAGGCCGATTATTACCTGAGCCGCTTCATTCGGGCTGTACGACCGAAGCTATGACCTTTTGATGAAGTGAAAAATGAAGATTAGATGAACTAATCAATTTATCTTCAGATTTTTAACATGAGCATAATGTGTAAGTCTGAAGGATAGGAAGTAATTTTGCCGGCAGACCAGCTAGCCTTTCTTCCATTTTTAATTCTTCTTATGAAGCTTCACTACTTACGACAGACACTGCTGTTGGCATTGTTGCTGTTGACAGCTCAGCTTGGCTGGAGCCAGGGTGCTACTACGGCCGCTATGAGCGGCACCATTACCGATGCCAAAGGGCAGTTTTTGCCCGGTGCTACGGTAATTGCCGTGCACACACCTACTAACACGCAGTACGTAGCACCTACCAACGCTGATGGTCGTTTCAACATCCAGAACATGCGGGTAGGCGGTCCCTATACCGTAAAGGTTACGTTCGTAGGCTTTCAGGATTTTACCCGCACTGGTATCAACCTGACGCTGGCCGAAAACTTCCGCCTCGATGCCAAACTGGGTGAAAGCTCAACCCAGTTGACGGAGGTTACCGTAACTGGTCGTCAAAACCCAGTTATCAACGCCGACCGTACCGGTGCTGCTACGACTATTCAGCGTCAGGTAATTGAGCAGCTGCCAACTATCAACCGCTCATTTTCCGATTATACCCGTCTCACACCCCAGGCCAACGGCCAAGGTGGCTTCGGTAGTCGTAACAACCTCTATAACAACATCACTATCGACGGAGCCCTATTTAATAACTCCTTCGGCTTGTCGGGTACCATTGGGGCCAGGCTAATGCTCAACCTATCTCGCTCGATGCCATCGACCAGATACAGGTGAGCATTGCGCCTTATGACGTGCGGCAGGGCTCTTTTACTGGAGCTGGTATCAACGCTGTAACCCGTTCAGGCAGTAATAAAGTGTCGGCTTCGGTTTATGGTTTTTATCGTGACCAGAACTACGTAGGTACTCATATCGGCAACGTAGATAACACAATTGCCAATTTTAATTTGAAGAACTTTGGCTTCCGCGTTGGTGGGCCCATCATTAAAGACAAGCTGTTCTTCTTCATTAATGCCGAGCGAGAACTGCGTACCGACCCGCCCACAGGCAACTACTCGGCCGCTACCCAGGCTAACCCCGCCAACGGCCAGTCGGTGTCGCAGGCGTCAGCATCTGACCTGAACACGCTCAGCAGCTTTCTGATGTCGAAGTATAACTATAACCCTGGTCCTTACCAAGGCTACTCGCTGGCGTCGAACAGCGATAAGTTTACGGCTAAGATAGACTGGAACATCAGCCAGAACCACCGCTTCAACATTAAGTACAACTACCTGAAGTCGTACCGCGATGTGCCACCCAGTGGCTCGGGTTCCATCAGCAACCGCTCACAGACGGTATTTGGCCTTCCTTTCTACGGCTCCTATTACCGCATCAACAACAACATCAACTCATTTATCGCCGAGTTGAACAGCACCTTTGGGCCAAGTTTGCCAACAACATGACGGCCGGTTTCCTATCCAACCGCGACTACCGTGAGAGTGGAGGTGGCGGCGCTATTCCGCTATTTCCACTGGTGGACATTGGCAACGCGACTACTCTGAGTGCCCCCGGCACCCGCGTAACGGCTCCGCAGACGCTTACCTCATTTGGTTATGAGCCTTTCTCTGCCTTCAACATACTGAATACCAATACGTATCAGTTTGGCGACAACTTTACGGCCTTCCTAGGCAAGCACAATGTGACGGTGGGTACCTACAACGAGCTATATAAGTATACCAACGGCTTCGCCCCTCAGTACTACGGTGCGTTTGTGTATAACTCGCTGCAAGACTTCTATGCCTCGGCTGCTACCGCTGACGCGCCCTATGGTTACAACTACACCAACGGCGCACTTACCCCCGCCTCGCCTCTGATGGTCTGCGCTCGGCCCAGCGTTATCAACTGCGCTACTCGGCACTGCCCGATGGCTCGTTCCCATATGCCGTGACTAATGCCGCCCAGATTGGGGTTTACATCCAGGATGAATGGTCGCCGGCCAGTAATCTAAAGCTGACCTACGGTATTCGCGGTGACCTGCCAATCATCTATTCCAGCATTCAGCAGAACTATCCGGTGAGCGGCGGTACAGACCCGGCTACTGGTAAATCTTATGCCGGCCTGAATAACTTCCGCGATAACATCCAGATTAATACCAGCCAGCTGCCCAACCGTACGGTACTGTTTTCGCCCCGTATAGGGTTTAACTGGGACGTGAACGACGACCGCAAAACGCAGCTGCGCGGCGGTACGGGTATCTTCACTGGCCGCGTACCCTACGTTTGGATTTCAAACCAAGCCAGCAACAACGGGGTACAATTTGGCTCGATTGACTTTCAGGGTGCATCTGCAGCTGGCTACGCTTTCAGCCCTAACGTTGACCAGTACCGTACGCAGTTGACCGCTGGAGGTGCTAACACCTCGTATAACCTCGCCGTAACCGCCCGCGACTTTAAGTTTCCGCAGGTGTGGCGCTCAAATCTAGCTCTTGACCACGAGATTATAGGCGGGATAGTGGGCACCATTGAGGGCCTGTATACCAAAGACCTGAACGCGGTATATTTCCAGAATATCAACCTTCCTAATTCGACCAACCGGGCAGTAGGAGCTGATAACCGCCCGATTTTTTATACGCCGAGCGCTACCGGGGTTGGCCTGAATGCGTCGCCCTATAACCGTATCTACGGACAAACTCCGGATGGTAAGGCGATTACACCTTCGGTAGGCAATCCGGCTATTACTGACGCTATTCTGCTCAACAATACCAGCGCAGGCTATTCGTACAGCTTCACGGGTCAGTTGCAGAAAACATTCAGCAATGGGCTCTACGCTATGGCTGCCTATACCTACTCCGACGCGCGCTCGGTAAACGATGGAGGCTCGATTGCTCAGTCCAGTTGGGCTGGTCGTCCCGTATCGGGTGACCCTAACTCCCAAGAGTTGGGCTACTCGGCCTACCTGGTATCGCACCGGGTAATTGGCTCGCTTTCTTACCGCTTCAACTACCTGGGCCACCTGGGTACCACCATCTCGCTGTTCTACACGGGTGCGCCCGGCGGTCGCTATTCCTACACCTACAGCGGCGACATGAATGGAGACGGTGTGAACGGCAACGACCTGATGTACATTCCACGCAATGCCAGCGAGATAGTATTGGTAGACCGTACCACGAATTTTAGCGGCAGCACGGACAAATTTGTGTACACAGCCGCCCAGCAGGCGATTGACCTCGAAAACTATATCAACTCAGACCCCTACCTGCGGGCCCACCGTGGCCAGTATGCCGAGCGCAACGGCGCCGTTCAGCCCTGGCAGCACGAAATAGACTTCCGTCTGTTACAAGATGTGTTCACTAATATCGGCGAAAACCGCAACGCGCTACAGTTTAGCCTAGATATCTTCAACGTAGGCAATCTGATTAACCGGAATTGGGGCTCGTATCAGTTTCCATACAATAGCTCGCCGCTCGCCTTTGCTGGCTACAACGCACAGGGGCAGCCGACCTTTTACCTGCAAACTGTAGCCGGGGCGACCCGTGCAGTAAGTGGTGGTACCACTACTATCACGCCTCCGCAAGTACTCACAACGCCTTTCCGCACCGATGTGACAACGCTGGTCTCGCGCTGGCAGATGCAGATTGGCCTGCGCTACCTATTCAACTAACCGGGCCGCTGGCCACTAGCCAGTTTGTCTACCCGAAAGCGGGGCAGGAAGCAATTCCTGCCCCGCTTTTTTGTAAGCCAGCCACTGCCTTCATAAAAAGCTCATGGGCTCCCACAAAATGTACTTGGCAAAAGCATAAAATCATAAAAAAATTTGAGTCATCTAACCATCAGATTTTACGAGCACTACTAATGAATTTGACATGAGCAATACTCATTTTTTCTTCATATTTTGATGGGTTTAGATGTAGGTAAGATGAAAAATAGGCGTTTGTGCAGCTTAACTTTGCCGCACACTGGCACCTGTGCGCCTTTTACCTTTTTTCATTCTATGAGAAATCTACCTCTACGCCACTTCACGCTGCTCCTGTTTTTGCTGCTTACGGCCCGTTTGAGCTGGGGCAGGGAGCCACTACGGCCTCCCTTAGCGGGGCGGTAACTGATGCGAAAGGCGAGCCGCTGCCAGGAGCCACCGTGCTGGCCGTCCATACGCCGACCAACACGCAGTACGGCGTGGGTACCAATGCTGATGGCCGCTACAACATTCAGGGTATGCGCGTTGGCGGGCCGTACACGGTTAAAGTAACATTCGTAGGCTATCAGGATGTGGTGAAAACGGGCATTATTCTGTCGCTGGGCGAAAACAAGCGTATTGATGCGCCGATGAGCACCTCAACTACGGAGCTCGGCGAAGTAACTATCACCACCCGCCGCGACCCGGTCATCAATGCCGGCCGTACCGGGGCCGAAACCAACGTAAGCCGTGAGCAGATAAGCCAGCTACCCACGTTGAGCCGCTCGCTCACCGACTTCACGCGCCTTACCCCGCAGGCTGGCGGGGCGGCAGCTCATCATTTGGCGGTGCCAACAACCGCTACAACAACATTACCATTGATGGCGCCGTGAACAACGACGTATTCGGGCTGGCTTCTTCCGGCACGCCCGGCGGGCAGGCTGGCACCAACCCTATCGCCCTCGATGCCATCGACCAGATTCAGGTGGTGCTGGCCCCCTATGACGTTACAATGGGCAACTTTACCGGGGCCGGGGTAAATGCTGTTACCCGCTCGGGCTCCAACGATTTGTCGGCCTCCATCTACGGCTTTGGGCGCAACCAGAATACGGTGGGCAAAAGCGTAACCGACGGCTCCAAGGCAGATAAGTTTTACAACTACCAGACGGGCTTCCGCGTGGGAGGAGCTTTGGTAAAAGATAAAGTCTTCTTCTTTCTGAATGCGGAGATACAGCGCGTTAATACGCCCCTGGGCTACCTGCCGGGGGAGCCGACTCACGCGCCAGCGTTAGTGTTATCAACGCCATTCGGACGGCGGCCCTGCTGCCTACTGCCAGCGGCGGCTTCTATGGTGGCTACGACCCCGGCACGGTAGGCGATATCACGCGCCTCACCGAAAGCAATAAGATTTTTGCCCGCCTCGACTTCAACCTCTCGGAGAATAACACCCTGACCCTGCGTCATAACTTCGTGAAGGCGTTTGACGACAACATTACCCGCACGGGTACCAACGTCCGCTTCAGCAACAACGCATATCGCTTCAGTAACCTGCAAAACAGCACGGTTGCCGAGCTCAATAGTCGCTTCGCGGGTGGCTTCTCCAACAAGCTGATTTTAAGCTACAGTGCCATCCGTGATTCGCGCGATGTAGTAGGTGCCCCCGGCCCCGCTTATCAGATTTCGGAAGGTGGCGTTACCTATAGCCTGGGGCAGGAGCGCAGCTCCGTAGCAAACCAGCTCGACCAGGATATCATTGAGATTACCGATAACCTCACCAAAGCCATTGGCAAGCACACGTTTACGGTGGGTACCCACAACGAGGGCTTCAAGTTCCGCAACCTGTTTCTTAATAACGGGGCCGGCTACTACACGTTCTCTTCGCTGGCCAACTTTCAGGCTGGTAAGGCTACGCAAGTACAGTCGAGCTACCCTACCGCCAACAATGGAGAGGCAAGCTTCAAGGCGGCGCAGTTGGGCTTCTATGCGCAGGACGAGTACACCCCCGTCGAAAACCTGCGCCTGACCCTAGGTATGCGTATCGACGTACCCGTATTTGTAGACAAGCCGGGTTACAACGCCGGCGTAACCGAGGGCTCGAAAGCCGCCAACGGCACCTTCAATGCCGGCTTCGGCAGCCAGTACAAAACCAGCAATACGCCTAACGGCCAGGTACTCTACTCGCCCCGCCTGGGCTTTAACTGGGACGTAAACAATGATACCAAAATTCAGCTGCGCGGCGGTACGGGTATTTTCTCGGGCCGCGTGCCCTTCGTGTGGATTTCTAACAGCTATACCAACAGCGGCCTGGTGCAGGGCTCGGTAAACCAGACGGCAGCCACTGGCACTACGCTGCCGGTGCAGATTGACCCTGCCAAGATTGCGACTTCTTATACCCAGGTGCTTACCAGCCAGATAAACTTAGTAAGCGATAACTTTAAGCTCCCCAGGTATGGCGCTCAAACCTGGCAGCCGACTTCCGCCTGCCGGGTGATGTTGTCGCCACCGTGGAAGGAATCTACTCCAAGACCATTAACGATATCTATTATAAGGATATCAACCTGACGGCTCCGGTAGGTCGCCTGGCCGGCCCCGACCAGCGTCCGATATATGCGGCTACTACGGCCCTGCGCCGGGTTAACCCAAACTATACCAACGTTTACCTGCTCGACAATACCAACCAGGGCTATCGCTACAACGCCACTTTCCAGCTGCAGAAGCGCTTCCTGAATGGTCTGAACACTACAGCTGCCTACACCTACGGCGTATCGAAAGAGGTGAACAGCGGTACCAGCAGCACGGCCTCGTCGAACTACGCATTCAACCAGGTGGCGTATGACCCGAATAGCCCCGAGCTGGGCTACTCGCGCAACGACCAGCGTCATCGCGTTATCGCGAGTACGGGCTATACCTTCCGCTATGCTAACAACAAGCTCGGTACCACTATTACAATGTTCTACGAAGGCCTGTCGGGCCAGCCGCTGACGTACATCTACGGCCAGAGCACGGACCTCAACCGTGACGGCAACACGGGCAACGACCTGCTGTACGTGCCAACCGACGTGCGCGACCCTAACCAAATCCGCCTCGTGGCCACCGAAAACCGCGACCTGGCTACGGTTCAGAACCAACTCGAGGCATTTATCCAGAACGACCCTTACCTGAGCAGCCACCGCGGGCAGGTAGTGGAGCGCTTCGGCGCCCGCCTGCCCTGGACGCATGAAGTTGACCTGCGCGTAGCCCAGGAAATTTTCTTTACGGCCGGCGGCAAGCGCAACAGCCTGCAAATCACGTTCGATATCTTTAACCTGGGCAATCTGCTTAACAACAACTGGGGCCGCCAGTATGTGGTGTCTAACAATGCCGTAGAACTGCTGAAAGTAGAGTCGACCAACGTGAATGCGCAACCCACCTTCTCGCTGCCATCGGCCTATGGCAACAGCGGCCGCTCCTACGATTTCGCGTCGTTTGGCTCGCGCTGGCAGGGGCAGCTGGGCATACGCTACAGCTTCAACTAAGTACTCGGGTAATTGTGAAAGGTGCTGAAAAAGGGCGGGAGATTCTCCCGCCCTTTTTTTTGCGCCTGATTTTGCGTTAGTTGTGAAGAATATTGGCTCAGGGACTTGCACAAGCGAAAAGCCAGCGTACTTTTGCACAACCAAAGCGCAACCGGCGCGGTGGTAAAGCCCTAAAACGGGGGATTAGCTCAGCTGGCTAGAGCGCTTGCATGGCATGCAAGAGGTCATCGGTTCGACTCCGATATTCTCCACACCCGTTTGCTGAAAGGCACCTGCGAGCATTGCTGGCAGGTGCCTTTTTTCGTTGTAGCAGTTTCGAAGCGGCATCCTGCCAAGGATATACTTCATTAGGCGTTCAGCTGGCAGTGGCAGTTTTACGGCTTCTACCAACTTCTTTCACTCATGACTACTTCCTTTCGTATCGGCGCTTTATCGTTGTTGCTAGCCGGGTTGACTCTCTCTACCAGTGCGCAGGCACAGCAGGCACCAGCCGCTTCAGCCTCGGCCCCTGCCACCGCCAGCCACGCTACTGCTTACCACGCCGCAGCGCCCGAGCAGCGCGCCGATAAAATGAGCCAGGAGCTGGCCCGGCAATTGAGCCTCGACGCCGCTACTACGGCCAAAGTTCGGGCTGCGGCCCTGACGCGCGACCAGAAAATAGATGCAATTCAGAATGGTACCACCAGCAATAAGGAAAAGAATACGGCCCTGCAAGCCAATGCGCAGGAGTTCAAGGCCGCGCTGCAGGGCATTCTGACGCCTGCGCAGTTTGCGCAATACGCATCGCACGGGGGTAAGCACCGGGCTGATAAATCAGCTCCAGCCGCTCCGGCTACAAATCAGTAGCTCGAGCTTGCGTACAGGCCGCGCCGGGGCGGGCTTCCTCAGAGGATGAGCACCAAAGTGCCCCCAATGATGAGGCCCGCGCCCAGCGCGGCTTTCAGCGTCAGGGTTTCGCCCAAAAAGACCACGGAAAGCGCAATGGCCAGCGCCACGCTCAGCTTATCGACCGGGGCTACCTGCGATACTTTGCCCAGCTGCAAGGCCCGAAAGTAGCACAGCCACGACAGCCCCGTGGCAATACCTGAGAGCACCAAAAACAGCCAGGTACGGGGCTGAAGCGTGAATATATCAGAAGGGTTATCTTTGAAAAATACGATGCCCCAGGCCACTACCAGGATAACCACGGTGCGAATAGCGGTGGCTAAATCGGAGCTGACCCCTTTAATGCCAACCTTGGCCAGTACAGCAGTGAGGGCCGCAAATACGGCAGATAGCAGGGCGTAGGTCCACCACATTGGCAGTTAACAGTTAACAGTGAGCAGTTTTCGGCGCGGCTGGCTGCCCCACTTTCTGCGGGCTACTCTCTACGTAGGCGCCGCCGGAAAGTACATTTTTAACATAAGTACATCGCAGGTCTCCGGCTGGCAAGAACTGGCTACTCAGTGTGGCTGCCCAATCAGCTCTGGCAAAACTGGCAGGTACCGGAAAGCAGAAAGTCGCGCCGCTGGGCCTGAAACCCGCCGGGCAGCTGCACGGCCGGAATGGCTACCTGGCTCAGGCAATACGTGTGGCTGCACACCCCGCACTTAAAATGCACATGATTATCGAAGTGCGCGTCGGCTGAGCATTCAATGGAGCAGGCAGCGTAGCGCAGCACGTCGGTATCGTCGATAACGCGGTGAATGAGCCCCTGCTGCTCGAAGCTTTTGAGGGTGCGGTAGAGCGTGATGCGGTCGGTATCGGCCCCTATTTCCTGCTCAATCTCGGCCCCGGTAAGCGCATAGCCTTTGCCGGTGAGGGCGGCCAGCACGGCGCGGCGCACGGGGGTCTGGCGCAGGCCGTGGCGTAGCAGCGTCTGGGTAAGGCGGTCGGGGATGGTAGCAGGTGTGGGAGACGACATAAGCCAAACTTACGAAAAGATGGGAGCCTTGGCTAACGCAAACTGCCCCGCGCCGGAGGCAGCCGTACCTTTGCCGGGCCTGCGCCGCCAAGGGCCGGCCTACCGGGTGGCGGCCCTTGGTGGGCTGCTCCCGACCAACCTAACCAAACTTGTGGTAGAATCGTTAGCTCGCCGTCTAATTACCTTCCTCAGCCAGCATCCGGGGTGGGTGGCAGTCTTTACGTTGCTACTGGCTTTGCCGGCGCTGCTGGTGCACCTGGGCTGGCAGCCGCTGCTCGTCGATGAGCCCATCCGGGCACTGGTAGCGCTCGAAATGCATTACTCGGGCAGGTTTTTTGCGCCCACGCTGCAAGGGCTGCCTTATTATAACAAGCCGCCGCTGTTCAACTGGCTGCTGGTGGCCCTGTTTCGCCTCACGGGCCGGCAGGATGAGTGGATACTGCGCCTGCCTACCATTGCGGCGCTGCTGCTATATACTACCGCCCTGTGGCGGGTATTGCGCCCGCAGCTGGGCAGCCGGCTGGCCTTTACGGTAGCGCTGGCTTTTGCTACCACGGGTCGGGTTCTGTTCTACGATTCCTTTCTGGGGCTTATCGACCTCTGGCACGCCTGCCTGACGTGGCTGGGCTTCATGGCCGTGTGGTATCTGGGGCAACGCAAACAGTGGGTGAGCCTCTTTGTGCTTACCTACGCGCTTACCGCAGTCGGCTTTCTACTGAAAGGGCTGCCTTCAGTCGTGTTCCAGGGCCTGGCCCTGCTGGTTTATTTTCTGGATACCCGCCAGTGGCGGCGCTTGTTTGGCTGGCAGCACGTGCTGGGCGTGCTGGTGATGCTGCTTATTCTGGGTTCATATTTTTTTATATATAGTAAACACAACTCGCTCGAAGTGGCGCTGGCCACGCTCTGGTCGCAGTCGAGCCAGCGCACTGTAGCGGCCCAGCCGCTGGCCGAGTCTGTTCAGTACGTGCTGCTGTTTCCGTTCGACTTCATCAAGCACTTTCTGCCCTGGTCGCTGCTGGTGGGGTGCCTGCTGGTGCCGGGGGCGCGCCGGCTGGTAATGGCCCAGCCGTTTTTGCGCTACAACGCGCTGCTGTTTCTGGCCATCTTGCCGGTGTACTGGCTATCGCCGGCTACCATTCCGCGCTACCTGTTTATGCTGGTGCCGCTGGGCCTCACCGTAGTAATTGCGCTGTATGCGCAGTATCAGCCGGTGAGAACGCTCCCCACGCGCTGGCTCGATGGGCTATTGCTGGGATTGCTCACTGTGAGTGCCCTGGCTCCGTTGGTGACGCCTTTCGTGTCGCTTACGCGGGTAGTGCCGGGCGTATGGGCCTGGGCCGTAGCGATGTGCGCGGCGCTGGGGGTAGGGGCCTACCTGTTCTGGCGGCTGGCCGACTACCGCCTGCTCGTACTGGCGTATTACCTGCTGGTGCTGCGCCTGGCCTTCGATATTTTTATTTTTCCGGCCCGTATGCAGACTTCCTCCGAGGTACCGTACCGCACGGCTGCCATTCGGGTAGGGCGTGAAACCAAAGGCCGGCCCCTGGTACTGTACCCCAGCGGCTGGCCGCTCGACAATGTGGAGGCCTTTTACATAGCGCGGGAGCGGGGCGAAACCCTGACGATTGCTCCGCTGCCGCTGCGCCCGCATACCCTGTACCTGGCCGATGAGCGCCAGTTGCGCGGAATGCGCTATCGCACCCTCGACAGGTTCCGGATTGACGACGGCATCCTGTTCGTGCTGGTGGAATTTCAGCAGCCATGAGGGCTACCGACGAAACCCCGAAGGCGCCGATATCGGCCTGGCGCCGCTACGCGCTGCTGGCCGTGAAGCTGGCCTTCATGGCCGGGGCGCTCTGGCTGGTGGCCCGTCACCTCGACCTGCCCACGCTGGGCCGCACCCTGCGCTACGCCCGGCCGGGCTGGCTGGGGCTGGCCGCGGGGCTGTTCACGCTCTCGAAGCTGATTTCTTCGGTTCGGCTCAATACCTTTTTCCGGGCCGTTGGTATTCAGCTTACCGAGCGCTACAACCTGCGCCTCTATTGGCTGGGCATGTTTTATAACCTGTTTCTACCCGGCGGCATCGGCGGCGATGGCTATAAGGTGTACCTGCTGGGCAAGGAGTTTCCGGGGCGGCGGGGCTTATCTTCCGCGCCCTGCTGCTCGACCGGCTAAGCGGCATGGTGGCGCTGCTGGTGCTGCTGTTGGGGCTGTTTGCGGCCACCGATTACCCCGGCTGGTGGCGGGCCGGCGCGCTGGCACTGGTACCGCTGGGCGTGGCCGTCAGCTACGGACTGGGCCGCTGGGGATTTGGCGAGTTTCGCTCGGCTTTTGGGCGCACCTCGTGGCAGGCGCTGGGCGTGCAGGGCGCGCAGGTGCTGTGCGCCTGGGCGCTGCTGGCGGCGCTGAGCGCGGCCGGCGGGCCGGTGCTGCCGTATCTGCTGGTGTTTCTGGCATCGAGCATCGCGGCGGTGCTGCCCCTTACGGTGGGCGGCCTGGGGGCGCGCGAGCTAACTTTTTTGTACGGCGCCAAGCTGTTTGCCCTGAGCGTGCCGGTGGCCGTAAGCGTAAGTGTGCTGTTCTACGTAATTACGGCGGTAGTATCGCTGGTGGGAGCGCTGGTGCGGGTTGAGCGTCAGGGAGCGTAGGCCAGCGGGTTGGCTTTACACCGCGGCGTAACTCACCAGCTCACCGCCTAGCTCGCGCAGTAGTTCGCGCAGCTGGCTCCCGCGCCAGAACTCATATTCCGGCACCCGCATCAGCGGCGAGCCGGGGCGCTCGCTCAGGCCTGGGTGACTCATGAACTCCACTACGTCGGCGTGCTGGAAAGCCGCCGCCACGCCTCGCCGAAAGCCGGCGGCACTGGCCGGCTCGGTTGAAAACGTACTCACCAAAGCGCCCGGCGTGGCAAAGCCCCGCAGGGCAGGCCGGCTGCTGAGCGCAAAGCCTTGCAGTACCAGTCCGCGCGCATCGAAGCGGCCCGCCGCCGTGAGCTGGCGTACCCGGCGCACGCCCAGTTCGCGCAAAATCCTAAGCAGGGCCGGCCCCAGCAGCGGATATTGGTGCAGGTGCTGGTGGCTATCGGCGTGGGTGGGTGCTAGTCCGGCGGCCGCCAGCCGGCGGAGCTGGGCAGCTACTTCGGTTTTAAGCTCCTGAGGCCGCACCTTGCCGCGCAAAAAACGCTGCCACAGCTGGCTGGACGAATAAAACTGCCCGTCAATATCTATTAAAGACGATACTTGCGAAGCGGCGCTCAGCGGCTGGCCGGCATTGAGGGTGAGGTGCAGGCCCACCGAAAGGGTAGGTGAGGCCAGCTGTTGCAGCGCCCGTAGCTCGGCGTCGGTGGCAAAGTTGGCCATCACCGTGGTGCTGCTTACCTGCCCGGCGGCGCCCAGCTCCAGAATGGCCTGGGTAGCGGGCGCGTCCCAGCCATAGTCATCGCAGTTGATGATAAGCTTTTTCATTTGCCAGGCAACTGTGTGCAGGGTAGACAGCTATCCCAGAAGATGCTAGCTGAATAAACAGGAAGTGTTAAATGGTACCTGATGACGCCAGCTGCCGGACCACGTAGGGCGTGCGCGTGCGGCGGGCGTAGTAGTTGTACATCCCAATCTCGGCCAGCACGCCGAAGCAGAGCAGGAAAATACCAGCCATTATCAGAAACAGGCTGAAAATGAACTCAAGCGGGTAAGTAGCCTCAATATTCAGTTTAAAGAATATTGAGCGGATAAGAAACTGGCCTGCCAGTATGCCACCGGTAAACAAGCTCAGCAGCCCGGCCAGCCCGAACAGGCGGAACGGCTTGCGCGAGTGGACGATAAAAAAACGCAGGATAAACAGGTCGAGAATAACGTAGAAGAGCTTGCTAATCTTGTAGTTGCTCTGCCCGAACTGTCGCTCGTGAATCTCAATGGGAAACTCGCAGTAGCGCAGGTTTTTGCGCGCCACCAGCGCGCCCAGAAAGCGGTGCGCATCGCCGAGCATCTCCACGTTCTTTACCAGGTAGCTGCGATACGCCTTATAGGTGGCGCCAAAATAGCGCAGCTGCACCCCTGACAGGCGGCGGATAATGCCGTGCGCCGTGGTGGCCAGGGCCGTGGCAATGGGGCCTTCGGGCCGCTTGGCCTTGGCCCCGCCTACCATGTCGTAGCCCTCGTTGATGAGGCTGATAAACTGCGGAATGTAGGCCGGGTCATGTTGCAGGTCGCCATCCATGGCAATAATGACCTCGCCCCGCGCCTGGGCAAAGCCGGCGCGCAGGCTCAGGGTCTGGCCGTAGTTGCCGGCTAGGTCGATGGCTACCAGGTGCTTGTCGTAGGCAGCCAGCTCCTGCATCACGGTCCAGCTGCGGTCGGTGCTGCCGTCGTTCACCAGTATCAGCTCGTAGTCGTAGCCATGCTGCTGCATCACGGCCGCCACGCGGCTTACCAGCTGCGCCACCGTATCAGCCTCGTTATACAAGGGAGCTACTACCGAGATGAGGCCGGTAAAAGCAGTATTGGCAGTGGGCGTTACGAGCGGCGGCATGGGCAGAAGTTGAAACCACAAAGGTACTCGTGCGGTAGCGCGGACTTTATAGCCCGCGTTTGCGTTAGCCAGGCGCGAACTACAAAATCCGCGCTACTTCCCGGCGTAACTTTACTGTATGCAATACCTGGAAGGCCGGCGCTACGTGGTGCTGGCAATATTTACCCTGGTGGGTCTGCTGTTCGTGAGCCGGCTGTTTTACCTGCAAGTGCTCGACGACTCGTACAAAACGGCGGCCGACCGCAATACGCTTCAGCGGCAGGTGCAGGTGCCCTACCGGGGCCTCATCTACGACCGGCACGACTCGCTGCTGGTTACCAACACGCCCGTTTACGACCTGATGGTAGTGCCCCGCGAGGTAAAGCACCTCGACTCGGCCAAGTTTTGCCAGGTAATGCAGCTGCCCCTGGAAGACCTGCGTCTGGGCTTGCAGGCGGCCCGGGCCTACTCACGGGTGCGCCCTTCGCCCCTGATTCAAAACCTGAGCACGCCCGAGCTGGCCGCCATTCAGGATAATCTGATTGACTTTCCGGGCTTTCGGGTGCAGGCCCGCATGGCCCGCGCCTACCGCACCCAAAACCTGGCCCACGCGCTGGGCTACGTGGGCTCCATTACGCCCAAGCTGCTCGAAACACCCAAATACGCGCACTATTCGCCGGGCGAAAACGTGGGTATCTCGGGCTTGGAATCGTATTACGAGCCTATTCTGATGGGCCGGCGCGGTGTGCAGTACCGGCTGGTAAACGTGCGTGGCATCGACAAAGGGTCGTTTCGGGGGGGCGAGTTCGACACGCTCTCGCAGGCCGGGCAGGATTTGCACCTGAGTATTGATGCCGGCCTACAGGCCTACGGTGAAAAGCTGCTGGCCGGCCGCCGCGGCTGGATAGTGGCCATCGACCCCAAAACCGGCGAGATTCTCAGCTTTGTGTCGGCCCCGCACTACGAGCCGCAGATGCTGACCGGCAAGGGCATGGGCAACCGCTACATGGACCTGCTGCGCAACCCCGACCGCCCGCTTTTCGACCGCCCGCTGATGGCTACCTTCCCGCCCGGCTCGGTATTTAAGCTGGTAAACGAGCTGGTGGCCCTGCAAATGGGCGTCGTCACGCCCGGTACCGGCTTTCCCTGCGACCAGCGCCTGGTGCGCTGCACCCACCGCCACGAGTACCCGGCCAACGTCAACATTGCCATAAAAAACAGCTGCAACCCCTATTTCTACCAGGTGATGCGGGCCGCGGTGGTGCGTGGGCAATCGCCCAACAAGTTTGAGGATGCCCGCCTGGGCCTGGGCCAGTGGCAGAAAATGGTCAAAACCTTCGGCCTGGGCGAAAAGCTGGGCGTAGATATGGGCCACGAGAAGCGCGGGCTTATTCCGTCGCCCGATTTTTACGACAAGCTGCGCGGCTTTCACCACTGGAATTTCAAAACGGTGTACTCGCTCAGCATCGGGCAGGGTGAAATTGGTATTACGGGCCTGCAAATGGCCAATGTGCTGGCCACTATTGCCAACCGGGGCTACTATTACGCCCCGCACTTTGTGCGGGCCGTGGGCAGCAGCGGCCAGCCGCTGCCCGAGTTTCGGCAGCGCCACTACACGGCCGTCGATACCACGCTTTTTAAATATGTTATTCCGGGGATGCAGGAAGTGGTAGACGGGCGCGGCGGCACCGGCTCGTTTGCCAGCCTAGCGCAGTACGGCATTTCGGTGGCCGGCAAAACCGGCACCGTGCAGAACGCGCACGGGGAAGACCACTCGACGTTTGCCGCGTTTGCCCCCGCCAACGACCCCAAAATCGCTATTGCCGTTTTCATCGAGAACGCTGGCTTTGGCGGCACCTTCGCCGCGCCCGCCGCCGGCCTGATGATGGAGCGCTACCTGCGGGGCAAAGTAGCTCCCAATCGCAAGCGCTGGGAAGACTGGGTGATGTACGGCGTGGCGCCTACTCACCGGCATTAGCGCGGCAGTGGGTCGGGAAAGCATTGGGCCCCTATGGCACCCCGCCGTATTCGAATGCCACGGTAGACGTGAAAAGGCGATATGTACAAGTATTGTTATAATGTGGCCGTAGACTATCGGATATCGGTTGGCTGAAAATATTGTAAGAATAGCGACCCATACCACTCATGCGAAAAGAAATTTTTGTCGGCTCGCCGTTTTGTACGCCAATACAGTTAGCTTTCGCTAGGTGTGCTGCTATAGCGCGGAAAGTATCATCTGTCCAGTGCAAACGTTCCTTAACGACAGATAATGAGGTTACTTCCGGGTCATAGTCTGCGTGTGGAGTTGAGTGGGCTGGGAGCTCTTTATAGTGGTAAGGATTGAATTCCCATTCGGCAAAATACGATTTGCCCTGACTTATTTTATCCGGTGGATAGCTTATTTTCATAGAAGCATTATCAAGGTCGTTAAACTCAATATCAACCACTAAATTGCTAGGAGTAATCGAGTTAAAGTAGGCCTTCAATTCATCTAACTCTTTTTTATGCGATTGGTAGTTCTCTCTAAGCTCTTGCTCACTGGAACTGGAAAATAAGTTGGAATAGAATGGATTTGTAAGAATCGGGTAGAGGTAAAGCCCAAGTGATAGACTGAAGACAATGGCACACGACAGCAAAATTTTAGCAGTAAGGGACATATCTGAAGCAGATTAAGAAATATCTTGGCAAGATTAAACTAGGCGTTACAAATCGGCTTCGCTGTATCCACCACCGAAGCCCGACCTTTGCCGAAAGTTTCTTACATGTCTCCCGTTACCACCCGTTCTTCACGCAGTATCGACTGGCCGCTGCTGCTCATTTACCTGCTGCTGGTGGGCCTGGGCTGGGGGGCCGTGTACGCGGCCAGCTACTCGCCCGATGCGCCGGCCAATCCGCTCTCCTCGCTCAGCTTTTCGGAGCTGATGGCCTTCAACTGGTTTAAGCAGCTTATCTGGATAGGTACGGCGGTCGTGCTCATCGTGATTTTGCTGGTGGTCGACTACAAGGCCTATGACACGCTGGCCTACGTGCTCTACGGCGGCATGATAGTGCTACTGCTGGTGACGCTGGTGGTGGCACGGCCCATTGCGGGCTCGCGCTCGTGGCTGGAGTTTGGGCCGGTGCGCCTGCAGCCGGCCGAGTTTGCCAAGTTTACGACCGCGCTGGCGGCCTCGCGCTTTATGGCCGGTATTAACCTGCGCAACCAGAACTGGCGCGACCAGGCCGTGCTGGCCGGCCTCACGCTGCTACCAGTGGCGCTCATCCTGGCTTCCAACGAAACCGGGCAGTCGCTGGTGTTTGCGGCCCTGCTGCTGGCTTATTTCCGGGAAGGCATGTCGCCGCTTATTCTGCTGCTGCTGGCGGCGGGCGGCATTATACTGCTGCTGGCGCTGCTGGTGCCCAAGCTGTGGCTGGTGGGCGGCTTTACCCTGGTGCTGGGTATAGCGTTTTTGCTGAATTCGCGGCTGTGGCGCCACCATCTGCCGCTGAGTCTGGGGGCCTGGGCGCTGGTTATCGGCATGGTATTCGGCGTCGATTTTTTCTTCAACCACGTATTGCAGCCCCACCAGCGCCAGCGCATCGAGATGCTTATCGACCCCGGCAAAGACCCCCTGGGCAAAGGCTGGAACGTGACGCAAAGCAAAATTGCGCTCGGCTCGGGTGGCTGGTTTGGTAAAGGGTTCCTAAAAGGCACCCAAACCAAGTTTGATTTCGTGCCCGAGCAAAGCACCGATTTCATTTTCTGTACCGTGGGAGAGGAGTGGGGCTGGACCGGCTGCCTGGTCGTTATTGCCCTCTACCTTACCCTGCTCTGGCGAATTCTGTGGGTGGCCGAGCGCCAGAAGTCGGTGTTTGGGCGCACCTACGGCTACTGCGCGGCCAGCATCCTGTTTGTGCACTTTACCGTGAACCTGGGCATGACGATGGGCCTGATGCCGGTGGTAGGTATTCCGCTGCCGTTTTTCAGCTACGGCGGCTCGTCGCTGTGGTCGTTTACCATCCTGCTCTTTGCCCTGCTGGCGCTCGATGCCCACCGCAAGCAGGATTTGGAGCGCTAGGACGCAATAATTTGCCAGTTGGGTAAGTGCCACCGAAGCCCGGCGCAGCGCCTGCCCATTAGCGTCCAGCACGTAGCTTGCGGGCTTCATGCAGCATCGCCCAACCGCTTTTCGCTTACGTACCGGCCGCACGTGGCCCAGCATAGCCGTAGCTGGCCTGCTTACGGCTGTCTGCCTGGCGCTACCCACCCGCAACCCCACCGGCGACGCGTGGTACTACGCGGCCTGCTCGCGCTGGGGCCAGGAGCTGTTGCAGCCCCACCACCTACTCTACAATGCCATCGGCTGGCTGTGGCTGCAACTGGTAGGAGCTAGCGGAGCCGCGCCTGCCGGCCTGCCGGCCATCACCTGGCTACAAACGCTGAACGCGCTGACGGCCGGCGCCTGCCTGCTGGTGCTGGCCCGGCTGCTGGCGCGGGCGGGCGCGCCCGGTGCGGCCATACCGGCCTGGCTACTACTGGTAGGCAGCTGTTTCGGAATGCTGCGCTTCGCTACCGAAAACGAGACGTACATACTCCCACTGCTACTGGCGCTGCTGGCCAGTCTGGCCTGGGCGCAGGCCTGCCATACCCTGGGGGCGCGTTGGCGCTGGCTGGTGCTGGCCGGGCTGCTGGCGGCGCTGGCCTGCCTTGTGCACCAGCTGATGGTGTGGTGGTGGCTAGGCTTGCTGCTGGGGCTGCGGCCCTGGCGGGGGCGTGCTGGTGTGCGCCTGGGGCTGGTGTATGGGCTGCCGGCCCTTTTAGTGCCTGTTGCGTATGTGCTGGCGGCTCCGGCCAGCGGCGTGGCCGGCGTAGTGCGCTTTGCCCTGCACGACTACCTGACCGGTAGCGCCCGCGTGGAGCTGGGCGGGCGCAGCCTGCTGCTTACAGGTATTAGCGTGATACGCACGGTGGGGCAGGTACACGGCAATATGGGGCCGCTGCTGGCCCACTGGCCGGTAGGGCTGGGGCTGATTGGTTTGATAAGTATAGTATTAATTGCATATGGTGTTCTGGGCTGGTACCGGGTCCGGCCGCTGCCCACCCAGCAGGCCCAAGCCCCGCCCGTGGCATCCGGCGCACGCACGCCCTGATTGGGGCGCTGCACCTGGGCTTTGCGGCCCAGGCGGCCGGCAATGCCGAGTTTATGGTCATGCTGCCGGCCCTGGCGGCAATAGCGCTGGCCGGCGGGAAACTGCGAGCCTGGGCCCCGCGTCGGGTGGCAGCCGTGGGCACTGCGCTGTTGAGCTGGAATCTGGCTTTCGCCTTACTTCCGGCGCATAGCCTCGTTTACACGGGCGCCGGGCCCGCGCTGCGCCTGCGCGTGCTGACCCAGCCGGCCGCGTGGTTTTTGCTGCGCGACCCCAATCTGCTGCGCAACCAGCTGCAGTATTATACCGGGCGGGCCGACAGCGCCCCGCGCATTATCGGGCTGCCCGTGCGGCCCGATGCGGCTTTCCGGCACTGGCTGGTGGCGCGGCTGGCCGCGGGCGAGGTAGTATACACCGATGCGCTGGGCGGCTACTGGCCGCTCGACCGCGCACAGCTAACTCTGGGCGACGGAGCAACCCGGGCGCTGAACGGTTTTGCTGCCCGGCGCGTCGATTCTATGGCGACATTCTTCGGCCCGTACTACCTCACGCGGCTCGGCCCGGCCGCCCCCAAATGCGCCCCAGCCAGCTAACGGCCAACGCCAGCGCCGCCGTAAAAACCGGCGAAAACAGGTAGCCCATCCGCCCGAGGTCGCCCGAGAGGGCCATGTGTAGCAATACGATGAGCGCCAGGCCGGCCTCGGGCCAGCCGAGTAGCGGGGCAAGCGCCCGCCGACCGTTGGGCCGCAGCAGGGCCGCCGCTACCGGCAGCCAAAACAACCCCCAAATACTGAAAACCTCGGCTATGCCTTTCAGCGAGGCTACTTTTCGCAGCGAATACCAGAGGTTTTCGACGTGCGAAAAGGCATTGCTGACAGACGCTGCTGCCGGCGCGGCCGCCGCTTTATCTACCCACCAGTGTACGGCGGCCAGCGCCAGCAGCCCCAGCGCCAGGGCTGCCGCCTGCCCCTGCCAGCCCAGCGCCCGGCGCCCGAACCATAGTAGCCACGGCAGTAGAAAAACGAACGATTCCTTGGCCAGCGGCCCCACCAGCAGCGCCAGGGCCACCGCCCAGCCTGCCTCCGGCCCCGGCGGTAAGCATAGTAGCTCAGGCCAAAAACCAGTAAGTACAGGCTGTCGGTAAGCGGCAGGCCGGCCATGTAGGCAGTCCAGCGGCTACTCAGCACCAGCACCAGGGCCAGGGCCGTTGCGCCCGACGAGACACCCACCTGGCGGGCGCTCCGGAAGAAGCAGGCCCCGCCGCTCCCACCAGCAGAGAATTGAGCAAGTAGAAAGCCAGTCGCAGGGGCCATTCGCCGGCTGGCCGGGGCGAGCTGGGTGGGTCGCCGAGTAGTGCCAGGGGGCGGGCCAGCAGGCCTGCCGCCACTGGCACCAGTACCCGGTAGCGCCGCGTCACGTTCACGCTATCGAAGCGCCCGCTAGCCAAGCGCAGGTAGCTGCGCGTGTCGAGCGAGTGCGAAAAGTCGTAGTGCCGGTACATCGGATAGGCTGCATTAAGCAGCACCCCCAGCGCCAGCGCCCACGGCAGCAGCCAGCGCCGTACCCAGGTTGCGGTCAGCAGCGGCATTTAAGCTCCGGCAAACTTGCGCTCAATCAGCTTCAGCAGCTTGCCCACGTGCTCTTCCTTGCGGCTCCAGTCGTGGCGCGTGGCCAGCTCCTGGCGCACATAGGCGAGGGCCGTATCGGCATCAGGCAGCGTATCGAGGTGCTGAATGGCCGCGTGGTACTCCATATTCTCACCGTTAAACAACTCATTGATAAAGCTGAAGCGCTGGTTGATGGAAATAGCCTCCCGCAGGCTTACTACCTTGGGCGCCCCCGCTCGGCCAGCGGGGCGGCGCCGGCGTGGGCTGCCTCGCGCAGCGTATCGGCCAGGTGCGGCGTGCTCGGCTGGGTTGCCTTGAGCTTGGCATAAAGCGGAGTCTCAGCGGAAACTCCGCCAGCCAGCGGCTGGATGGGGATTACGGGGTCGGTAGCAGCCGGGGCCGCGGCCGGCGATGTAGGTAGCAGCGCTGGGCTAATCTCAGGTACTGCTGCTGGGGTAGAAATAGCTGGGGCCGGTTTTTCGGGTGCCGGGGCTGGCGGTGCTACGGTTACCGGGGCCGCCGGCTTGGCCGGACCATCGTCCCAGAGGTCGGCCTCGGTAAGCGGCAGCAGGGTGCTGAGCTCCGGCACGAGTTGCGAGAGCGGAGGCAGCATTTTAGCATTAGCCGTGAGGTATAAGTCGAAGCGCTGGCGTAAGAACTCGCGGCTGAGAGGTGCATTGCTCGGGGGTAGACTGTTCACAAAGCCCTCGAAAAATTCTTTGGTGCGGTCCAGGTAGCGCAGGTGGTCGCGCAGGTAAGCCAGGGGAATAGCCTCCTCCGCGTCGGGGCCGGCCGGGGGCAGTACCAGGCGCTCGAAGGCCTCTGCCGGAGCGGTAGCCAGCACCAGCGTATCGCTGATGGCCTGCGCCAGCAGCGGCTCCAGGGCTGCCCGGTCGAGGCGGATATGCCGCGAGAGCACGTTCATGAACTGTCCCAGCGCTGCCCGCACTGCCTCAGCCTCAAAGTTGAAATAAGGGCTGCGTAAGGCATTGGCTTCCTGCTGCCAGCGGCCCAGTAGCTGGCGCAGCAACAGCAGGTTGACCTGCCGCACCGGCGTAAACTTGAGCAGCGCCGGGCCATCGAGTGTGGCATCGGGCTGGGTACCAAAAAACTGTTGGCTGAGCCGGGTAGCCAGCCGGCGGCCGTACTGCTCGCACTTGGCGAGGCTATATTTGTCCTGCATAGCATGTGCCGGCCGCGGGCCGGATTCGTGCGCCAAGTTAGCCACAAAATGCCCCTGCTGACCATTGCGGGCCTGCCCGGCCCGCCTCTCAACGTGCCCGTGGGTACTACGGTACTGGCGGCCATCCATGCGGCGGGCCACGATTGGTGGCACGCCTGCGGGGCCAAAGGCCGCTGCACTACCTGCCGGGTACGCGTGCTGAGCGGCGCCGAGCTGCTCGCGCCGCTCACCGAGCCTGAGCTGCGCTACCGGGCCGCCGGCCGCCTGCACGAAACCGAGCGGCTGGCCTGCCAGGCCAGGATTAGGAGTGAAAAGTCAGGAGTTGGCTAGAAAAGCAGGGTGGGCGAGGCAGCAGGCTACCAATCGGAAAGCTTTTAAGCAGGAGCGCGGTCAGAGGCGTTTGCTACCGCGCATTAGCGGGCGGTGCCGTACTTTGTCAGCGTCTTTTTGCTGGCCGAGTAGTTAGGTGTCTCTTCCCAACTCCTGACTTTTAACTCCTAACTTTTAACTCCATCTTGTTTACCGAGCCCCGCCGCCTGTCCGATTTCCCGCGCCGCCGCGGCTGGCTGGAAGTTATCTGCGGCTCCATGTTTTCGGGTAAGACCGAAGAGCTGATTCGCCGCCTCACCCGGGCCCGCATTGCGCGGCAGCGGGTCGAGATTTTCAAGCCCGCCCTCGATACCCGCTACCACGCCCAGGATGTGGTGAGCCACAACCAGACCAGTATTCGCTCTTCGCCGGTGCAGTCGCCGGCCGAGATACTGCTGCTGGCCGGCGGCAGTAGCGACGTTATCGGCATCGACGAAGCGCAGTTCTTCGACGAGTCGCTGGTGGAAGTGTGCCGGCAGCTGGCCGACGGTGGCACCCGCGTTATCGTGGCCGGCCTCGATATGGACTACCTCGGCCGGCCATTCGGACCCATGCCGGCACTGCTGGCTACGGCCGAGTTTGTCACCAAAGTGCACGCCGTATGCGTGTGCTGCGGCGAGCTGGCGGCCTACTCATATCGCATTGCCGCCAGTGCCAACCAGATTTTGCTGGGCGAAACCGATAGCTACGAGGCCCGCTGCCGCCCCTGCTTTCTGGCAGGTGAGGCGGCGCAGTCGCACCGACCTGATACGGCCCGCGCCACGCACTAACTTGGGTCGCTTAGCAGTTACCAGGTAGCAGTTGCGCCAGCAAGCCGGGCCGGTAGCTGCAAAAACAACCTGTAGTATCCTGCTCCCAAATACGTTTTTACCTGCCATTACTACCGCCTATGCCTCGTTTTTTCGCCTGGATGCTATTGGCCCTCCTGAGTACTGCCCGGGCCTGGGGCCAGGGGCTGCCTACGGCGATTGGCAGCTGCACCTGCCCGCCCGGCACCCGCTCAACCTGGCCGAGGCCGGTAATCAGCTGTACGTAGCTGATGAATCATCTTTCTATGTATATAATAAAGAATTACATGCTACGCAGCTGCTGTCGCGGCGCGATGGACTGAGTGATGTGGGCGTGGCAGCTGTTGCCTTCGACTCGGCTTCGGCCCAGCTGATAATTGTGTACCGCAGCGGAAATATTGACCTGCTGGGCCCCAACGGCACCGTGCGCAACATAACCGACCTGCTGCGGAAAGAAAGCCAGACGGCCAAGGTTATTAACCAGGTTCAGATTTATAACGGCTTGGCTTACATCGGTACCAGCCTGGGCGTGGTGGTGCTCGACCTGGCCAGGCAGGAGGTGCGCGACACGTACAGCGCCATTGGCGCGGGTGGCCAGGTCATAACTTCCTACGCCACTGTTGTGCTGCACGACACTATTTACGCGGCTACCTCGGCGGGCGTGCTGCGCGGCCGGATTGCCGCCGGGGTAAACCTGCTCGACTATGGCAGCTGGACGCAGGAGCTGCCCAATCCGGCGCAGCCCGGCCAGACGTACACGCAGCTGGCGGCCTACCGGGGCCATGTGCTGGCTGGCAGCAACTTTCGGGGTGTCGATTACCTGGCCGGAGTAGGGGCGGCCCGCCGCTGGCGCTTTTCGCCCAACAGCTACGGCAATGAGGTACTGCGGCTGCGGGCAAGCGGCGGCCAGCTGCTGCTGGCCTTCAACGGCAGCCCCTTGCGGCGCTTCGACGCCGCTACTGGCATGGTGGTAGATGTATTGCCGCTGGCGGCTACCGGCCGCCAGATAAACGACGTGCTGCGCGAAGCCGACGGTACCTACTACGTGGCCAGCTACTACAATGCTATGCAGCGCTATGCGCCCGGCACTACCAGCGCGCCCGAAATTATTTTGCCCAATGCCCCCGAAACGGCCGCGGCCTACGGCCTGCTGGCCAATGCGGCCACCAACACCGTTGACGTATTCAGCGGCGGCTACTCGGGCGATAGCGGGGTGCAGTTTGGCAGTCGTAATGGGTTTTATGAGTACCAGGGCGGGCACTGGACGAACTACACGGCCACCGCTTTTCCCTCCGCCACTGATTTTCCCAATCTGCTCGATATCTCGCATGGTACCCGCACGGCCGATGGCACGCTCTACCTGGCCAGCTACGGCAATGGCCTGCTCGAATGGAAAGGGCCGGGCAACTACCGGCAGTTTACGGCCGGCACCCCCGGCTCACCCCTGCGCAGCAGCCTCGACCCCGACCTGAGCAACCTGAACTACGTGCGCGTTACGGACGTGGCGGCCGACCCCAACGGGCCGTACGTGTGGGTAGTAAACCGGCACCAGCGGGCCAACGTGCCGGGCCTGTTCCGCTTTCAGCCTGCCAATGCTACCTGGAAGGCGGGCCCGGCCAACGGCTTCGAAAACCTCGACCGGGTAACGGTCGATACCTACGGCAATCCCTGGGCTACGCAATCGCGCAAGGGCGGTAATGGCCTGGTTGCGTACGATACGACTACGCAGCGGGCCTTTTTCTTCAACACCGCCGATAAGCTGCCCAATAACCTGGTATATGCCGTCGTGTGCGACCGTGCCGGGAGCATCTGGGTTGGTACGGCTACCGGAGTAGCCTCCATCGACGCCAGTGCCGTGGTAAGCGCCGCCGCGCAGAACACGGCTCAGCCCAGCTTTAACGTGCCCAATGCGCAGAGCGGCAATGGCTTATTTCCAACGCTCTATAACGAAACGGTACGCTGCATCGCCATCGATGGCGCCAACCGCAAGTGGTTTGGCACTCCCAATGGCCTGTGGCTATTCAACGACAAGGCTTCGGAGGCGCTCCTGCACTTCACCACGGCAAACAGCCCGCTGCCTAGCAATAGTATCGTAGATGTGGCCGTGAACGACAAAACCGGCGAGGTATTCGTGGCTACCGATGCGGGCGTAGTCAGCTACCAGGGCTCGGCCAGCGTAACGGATGGCGCGCCGAGCTGCGCCCAGGTGTGGCCCAACCCCGTCCAGCCCCAGTTTGCGGGCACGGTAGGTATCAGCGGAGTAGCCAATAATGCGCAGGTGCGCATCACCGACGTGGCCGGCCATCTCGTATACAGCACCCACGCGGCCGGCGGCACCGTTACCTGGAACCTGGCCGATACGGCCGGCCGCCGGGTGCGCTCGGGCGTGTACCTAGTCCTCACGTCTGATGCCGACGGTAAAAATACCTGCGTCAGCAAGGTCGCCGTACTCAGTAATTAGTTGTGAGTTAAAAGTTATGAGTTATGGGTTGGCCAGCGGGCTACCCATAATCTCAACTCATAACTCACAACTCACAACTTTTAACTCAACCAAATGCTAATCAAAACCCGCGGTATTGTTCTGAGCTACCTTAAATATCGTGAAAGTAGTATAATTGCCCGCGTTTACACCGAGCAGCGGGGGTGCAGAGCTACCTCGTAAACGGGGTGCGCCGGGCCAAGCCGCCGGGGCGCATTGCCCTGTTTCAGCCGCTCACGCTGCTCGAGCTGGTGGCCTACGTGCCCCGCCAGGGTGGCGGCCTCACGCGCCTGGCCGAGTTTCGGTGTGCCGAGCCGTTTCGGTCGCTGCCCTACGAGATGCGCAAAAGCAGCGTGGCGCTGTTTCTGTCGGAAGTGCTGAGCAAGTCGGTGCGGGAGGAAGAGGAAAACCCGGCGCTGTTCCGCTTTTTGCACGATTCTATTCTGACATTCGATGAGCAGGACGCGGGCGTCGAAAACTT
Organism: Hymenobacter sp. BRD67; assembly: GCF_013256425.1. GTDB lineage: Bacteria > Bacteroidota > Bacteroidia > Cytophagales > Hymenobacteraceae > Hymenobacter. The sequence goes on along the minus strand of NZ_CP053904.1, from coordinate 2,720,071 downwards.
TGCCCTGCTGTTTCTGCTGCACCTGGCCGGCTATCTGGGTTTTGGGGCCGAAACCGGGGCCGAAATAACCGACCAGGTAGCCATGGCCGGCGCGGCCCCGGCCGGTAGCGGCTTTAGCAGCGGCCCGGCTACGCTGCGCCTGCGCGAGTTTGAGCATTATTTTGATGAACTGCTCCGTACGCCGGCCGCCGCCTCCATTCCCAATGGCCAGGTCCGCCGCGAGCTGCTGGCCGTGCTCATCCGCTACTACCAGCTCCACGTCGAAAACCTGGGCGATATCAAGTCGCTCGAAATCCTGAGCGACGTGCTGGGCGGATAGAGTCAATGGTTAATGACTAATGGTTAATTAATAATATATTAACCATTAGTCATCAACCATTACTTCACCCCCACCAGCTCTACTTCGAAGCGCAAAACAGAGTTGGCAGGAATATCGCCGCCCGCGCCGCGCTCGCCGTAGCCGAGCGGGGAGGGAATAAGCAGCACGGCCTTGCTGCCCTTTGGCAGTACGGCAATGCCCTGGTCCCAGCCCTTGATTACCTGGCCCTGGCCCAGCACGAAGTCGAAGGGCGTATTGCCGTGCTTGGCAGTCGAGTCAAACTCTTTGCCGGTAGCCAGCAGCGTGCCCCGGTACTTTACGCTCACCGTTTGCCCGGTTTTGGGAAGTGCGCCCTTGCCGCGCAGCGTAATCACGTACCAGGTGCCGCCCAGGGTCTTTTTAGCTTTAGTAGTCAGCTTGTTCTTTTTGATATACGCCAGAATAAGCGCGTCGTCCTTCACCAGCTGCTTGGCCGCGCGGGCCTTGAGCTGGCGCTGCTGCTCGTCGAGCATAGCTTTTTGGCGAGCCTCCATCTGTGCGGGCGTGAGGAGCTGTTTGGCGGCCACCGTCAGGCGCAGGGCATTGCCCGAGCGCTTGATAAACGGCGGCACCGGCTGCCGCAACGACTTGGTAAACACCGTATCGGCATTGAAGCGAAACACGGCGCTGTCGCCGGGCAGCAGCAGGCTCATGGCTTCTTCAATGCTGCCGCGCGGCACCGTGGGGCCCAGCGGCACGGGCAGCGGCTCGGGCCGCATCTGCCGCGAGTCCATCAGCAGGGAATCGCGGTCGGTCCGGTACTGAATATAAATGAGCAGTATCTGGCCTACCCGGCTGGCATAGGGCGCATCGCCGGCCGGAGCCAGCGGCCGGGGGCGTAATGCCCGGCCGCATCGCGCCGAAACAGCTGATACTCGGTGCCGCTGGCCGTGCGCTCGAAGCCGGTGGTCGGGGTGGTTTGGGCAGAAGCCGGCCCCAGGGCCAGGCCGGTAGCCAGCAGCAATAAAAGCAGGAAGCGTTGCATTGACAAAGGATAAAATAAAACCGCCACGCCAGAACGGCGTGGCGGTATACAAACTAAAGCGAACAGTACTAAAGACTAGCGGCCGGCCGGCGGGGCCATTGCCGGGGCCTGGGCCTGCGCCGGAGCATCCTTTACGTCGGTGAGCTCGATATCAAAGCGCAGGGGCGAGTTGGCCGGAATGGCGGGCGGCGAGCCCTGCTTGCCATAAGCCAGCGACGACGGGATGAGGATAGTAGCCTTGCTGCCTTTGTTGAGCTGCGTCAGCGCAGCATCCCAGCCCGGGATAACCTGGCCCCGGCCCAGCGGGAAGGAGAACGGCTGCCCGCCGTGCTTGGCCGAGGCATCAAACTCCTTGCCGTCGAGCAGCAGCCCGCGGTACTGCACCGTCACAATCTGGCCGGCTTTGGCGTTGGGGCCAGTGCCGGGCTGCGTGGTGATAATATAAACGCCGCTGCCGCTGGGGTCTTTCTTGGCGTTGGTCAGGTTGTTTTTCTTGATGTAGTCCTGGAGCACGGCGTCATCGGCCTTGTCCTGGGTGGCGGCGTAGGCGCGCATCTGGCGCTGCTGCTCGGCCATCATCTTCTGCTGGTCGGCCATAGCTTCGGCCATTGCCGCGTCGCGGGTTTGTAGGGCTACGGCCTTCACCGTGAGGATAATAAAGTTGCCTTTCTTCTTCAGGTTAGCCGGGGCCAGCTGATGAGCATTGCGCTTGTACAGCGTATCGGCATTGAAGCGGAACACCCCGCTATCACCGGGCTGGAGCAGCGAGAAAGCCTCGGGCTCAGCACCCATTTGCTTGGCAGTCAGGGTTTCGAGCGGAATACGCACCGGAATACCGAACTGGCGCTCACGCGATTTCATCATGACCGAGTCGCCCGAAGTGAGGTACTCGATGTGGGCCGACATTACCTTGCCCACGCGGTCTTTGTAGCTGGCGTCTTCGCCACCCGCTACCTCGCGCGACTCATACTTGCCGCCGACATTTTTGAAAATCTTGTACTCGATGCCCGACTTCGTTTTGGCAAAGTCGCCTCCACCTTTAGTACACGAAGACAGGAAGGAAGCTACGCTGAGCACACCAGCCGCCAGGGCCAGTTGCCGGGCCACGCCGGGCCGGAGAGAAAACTGCATGAAAACAGAAAAATTGGAGTAGAGACGAATGCGCCCCAAAGTTAGTCTACGGGCGGCGCAACTGCTACCGGCGCGGCCGGGGTGCTCACCAGCTGCGCCTGATACTGCGGCAACAGCCCCAGAAAGCGCTCCACGGTAGCATCGAGCGAGTCGGTGCTCACGCCACCCGAGGCGTTGTGGTGCCCGCCACCCTCAAAATGATTGCGCGAAAAGTCGCTCACCGAGAAGTCGCCCACCGAGCGGAAGGAAATTTTTACCGCCGAGCCCCGGTCGATAAATACCGCCGCGAACACGATGCCCTCAATGCTGAGCGCATAGTTTACCAAGCCCTCGGTGTCGCCGGTTTTGCTGTCGTACTCGCGCAGCTCATCTTTGGTAACTGCTATATAAGCCGTATTGAATTCGCGGCGTACTACGAGCTTGTCTTTCAGGATGTAGCCCAGAAAGCGTAGGCGGATTTCGGAGTGCGAGTCGTAGATGCGGCGGTGTACCGAAGCCAGGTCAATGCCCGTGTTCAGCAGCTCGGCGATGATGAGGTGCACGTTGCGCGAGGTGCTGGGGTGCCGAAACGAGCCTGTATCGGTCATAATGCCCGCGTATAGCGCCTCACCCATGCCCTGGTCGATAAGGGCCTGGTCGCCCAGCGCCCGGATAATCTCAAACACCAGCTCGGCCGTAGCCGCGGCTGTGGCGTCCGAAAAGCTAAGGTCGGCAAAAGCCTCGGGGCGCTGGTGGTGGTCGATGAGCACTTTGGTGCCCGGCGCCCGGCGCACGTACTCGCCCAGCTCATTAATGCGGCCCAGACAGTTGAAGTCAAGGCAAAAAATAACTTCGGCGCGGTTTACCAGGTCGCGTACCTGGCGGTCGTTCTGGCGGGGCTCGTATATCACAACCTCGTCGTTGCCCTGCATCCAGTTGAGGAAGCCCGGGTAGTCGGAAGGCGTGACAACGGTCACCGAATGACCTTTTTTCTTTAAATAAGTGGCCCAGGCCAGCGACGAGCCCAGGGCGTCAGCGTCGGGCTTGTGGTGGGTAGTAATAAATATCTGCCGGGCTGGGCCAGCAGAGCTTGCAACTCGGATACGGAAGGAAACATCGACGACGTAAATAGCCTACGGATGCGAAAAAAGTAGCGGATAGCTCAGGCTGAGCAAACAGGCCGGCAAAGGTCGGCATGAATTGGGTTTCAACAACCAAACTGCTCCGGAAGGTTCGGGTGCTTGCCGATTGGTGGCCCTACCTTTACGGCACCAATCAACTCTTTTTTATTTCCCAAAGAATGGCAACCAACCGCACCTTCACGATGATAAAGCCCGACGCCGTGGCCGAAAACCACATTGGCGGCATCCTGAGCATGATAGAGCAGGGCGGCTTCCGCATCGTGGAGCTTCAGAAAGTAACCCTTACCGCCGAGCGCGCCGGCCAGTTCTACGCCGTGCATTCGGAGCGTCCTTTCTACAACGACCTCGTGAAATACATGTCGAGCGGCCCCATCGTAGCGGCTATCCTCGAAAAAGATAACGCCGTAGCCGACTTCCGCACCCTCATCGGGGCTACCAACCCGGCCCAGGCCGCCGAAGGCACCATCCGGAAGAAGTACGCCAAGAGCATCGAGGCCAACGCCGTGCACGGTTCCGACTCGGATGAGAATGCCCAAATTGAAGGCCAGTTCTTCTTCGGCAAATAAGCGGCCTGCTCCCAGCGCTGGTATAGCAGCTGAAAAAAAAGCCAAAAAAGCCGCTCTGCGTCATGCAGAGCGGCTTTTTATTTATACTCAGAGTGGACTTTTTTTGTGCCAATCTTATATCGACGAGCTTAGGCTGGCCGCCCAAAGCCGATGCGGCCCGGCCCTTTAGGCTCGCTCACGAAGGTAGTATCTTCCCGGTTGTAGAGGTCGGCCAGCGTCATTGCTTCCGTAACCGGCGCCGTTTGGCCGAGTGTCGTAGCTAAAGCTTGCGCCTTTGCCTGGGCCAAGGCCTCAAAGGCATAGGAGGCAATGAGCCGCCCCTTACGCAGCAGCGCTTTGTCGATGCGAGCCAGGTCGGCGTTGAAGGTACAAATAATCTGAATGTGAAAGCCGTCAGATAGCAGCCCGTCGCTGAGGTTGAGCAGGTTGCTGACGGCGTTGCTGCCGGTAGCGTCGCGCTTGGTGAGCAGCTCCTCGGCATCCTCGATTAGCAGGATGGAGTTGGTATGGTCGTGCAGCAGGTTGATAAATTCTGGGTCGGCGATGCGCAGCGCTAGGTTGGGCGGAATAAACAGCTTGGGCTTATCAGTAAGGCTGCACAGGTGGCGAATGTAGCTGGTTTTGCCGGTGCCGGGCGGGCCGTGCAGGATAACCAGGCCCTTGTCGTTGGGCTTTTGCAGGCGCTTCACGATGGCCTCGTGCACCGGCAGCAGGTCGTCGTTGTAGTTGGCGGCAAGGTCGAGCGCCGGTACATTAATATTCAAAGGTGAGAAATGCAGTTCGTTGCCACGCAGGCGCAAAGCCCAGATGCGCGTCTGCTCGGCCGTGCTGCTCTTGAGCCGCGCCGTCAGCAAAGCCCGCACCTGGCCCAGCAAGCCGGCCTCCGCGGCGGGTGAAAAATAAAGCTGCACCCCCTCTTCGTCAAACGGCCCATCATCCTCAAAGCACACTAGGATGTGGGAGCCGGGAACGAGCACTAGCAAGTCGAGTTCGGCGGGCCGGCCAACCTCGGCAAAGCGCTCGTGCCGCACCAGAGTGCTTTCAGCCAGCGGGCGCAGGGTAGCCAGCGCCTCCACTAATTCGGCGCGAGCTTGCGCATTCTCAAGCTGATACGCCTCGCGGTGCGCTAGTTCACCAAATTCTTCCAGGAACCAGCGCATTGGTACAAACTGCCCATACTCGGCCAGCCCCCGGCGCAGTGCAGTGGCCAGTATTTCTCTGCTTTCGCTCATGTTGAAAAACGCCTGAATCTGCCGCTACGCCGCCAGCGCCGGCTCCGAATACGTACTCTCCATCTGCTGCGGCTCGTGCTTGTGCTTGAAGATGAACACGAACAGCACGGCAATCACCAGGGCGTAGGCGGCAAACGTGAGCCAGATGCCGTGCCAGTCCTTGTTGCCGCCGGCATCGGTGAAGTAGTGCTGGATAACCAGGCCGCTCACCGAGCTGCCCAGCACCGCCCCGAAACCGTTGGTCATCATCATAAACAGGCCCTGGGCGCTGGCCCGGATGCTGGGCTGGGTCTGGGTTTCAACAAATAGAGAACCTGATATATTAAAAAAGTCAAATGCCATGCCGTAGACGATGCACGAGAGGATAATCATCCAGAGGCCGCCGCCGGGGTTGCCGAAGGCAAACAGCCCGAAGCGCAAGACCCAGGCCAGCATGCTAAACAGCATTACCTGCTTGATGCCGAAGCGCCGCAGAAAGAACGGAATGGCCAGGATAAACAGTGTTTCGGAAATCTGCGAAATCGACATGATGATGGCCGGGTAGCGCACCGTGAGCGTGCCCTGGTAGGCCGGGTTCTGGTCGAAATCGTGCAGGAAGGTATCGCCGTAGGCATTGGTAAGCTGGAGCGCGCCGCCGAGCAGCAGCGCAAACAGGAAGAAGGTGAGCATCTTGCGGTCGCGCAGAATGGCAAACGACTTCAGGCCCAGGATTTCCACCAGGCTTTGGCTGGAGGTGTTGGCCGACTGCGGCGGACACTTGGGCAGCGTGAAGGAGTATACGCCTAGCACGAAAGCCGCGCCGGCCGCTACGTAAAACTGGCTGGCCGACTTCTCGATGTGCAGCAGGCTCACCGTCCACATGGCTACGATGAAGCCGATGGTGCCCCACACCCGGATGGGTGGGTAGTCCTTCACCACATCCAGCCCCTGGCTTTTGAGGGCCGAATACGACACGGCAATCGAAAGTGCCAGGGTCGGCATGTAAAAAACCATATTCAGCAATATTACCCAGAAGAATACGCCGGGGTCCGTAACCAAAGGAATGGTGCAGAGCACCGCGCCGCCCAGCAGGTGCAGTACGCCGTAAAGCTTCTCGGCATTCACCCACTTATCGGCCACGATGCCCATGAGCGAGGGCATAAAAATGGAAGCGATGCCCATGGTGGAGAAAATGGCCCCAAACTGCGCCCCCGACCAGTGCTTGGTCTGAAACCAGTACGCACCAATCGTAATCAGCCACGCGCCCCAGATAAAGAACTGGAGGAAGCTCAGAATTGTAAGTCGCAGCTTGATGCTCATGCAGTCGCAGCTTTAAAGTTTGGGAAAAGGCTTTTGTGCCGAAAGTTACACTAATTTCTGTCTGTACCGTGAAATTGGCGTAGTGCCGGGGTAACACGGGCGGCCCGCCGTCCGGACGGAGCTAAAAATCAAAAAAGCTCTTCTGCACGAAGCAGAAGAGCTTTTTTGTAAGCCGGGCGACGGGCGCCCTACTTAGCTGCGGCGTAGCGCTTGTTTACTTCTTCCCAGTTGATGAGGTTGAAGAAGGCCGCGATGTAGTCGGGCCGGCGGTTCTGGTATTTCAGGTAGTAGGCGTGCTCCCACACGTCGAGGCCCAGGATGGGGAAGCCTTTGCAGCCGGCATCGGGCATCAGGGGGTTGTCCTGGTTGGGAGTTGAGCAGATTTGCAGCGAGCCATCGGCCTGCTTGCACAGCCAGGCCCAGCCCGAGCCAAAGCGCGTGGTGGCGGCCTTGGTAAATTCGGTCTTGAAGTTATCGTAGCTACCAAAAGCCTTCGTGATAGCGTCGGCTACCGCGCCGGTGGGCTGCCCGCCGCCGTTGGCCGACAGGATAGTCCACCACAGCGAGTGGTTCCAGTGGCCGCCGCCGTTGTTGCGCACGGCTGGTGCCGCGGTCGCAATGTTGTGCAGGATTTCCTCCAGGCTCTGGTTTTCCATTGCCGTGCCGGCAATAGCGGCATTGAGGTTGGTTACGTACGCCTGGTGGTGCTTGGTATGGTGAATTTCCATCGTTTGGGCGTCAAACGTAGGTTCGAGGGCGTCGTAGGAATACGGCAGCTTGGGCAGTTCAAAAGCCATGATGCGAATGTTTTAAAGTGAAAAGATGGGAAGCGTGACGGTATAACCCCCAAGGGGCCGCTGGGGTTGCGGCAACTGGCAGGCGAGCCCAAAAGTAAGCTAGCTGCGCTTGCCCCCGAAAAAAGCCTGCATGAGGGCCGTGCATTCGGCGGCGCACACGCCCGCCCGCACCTGAGTGCGCGGGTGCAGCAGGCCCAGCGTATGCCGACGGTAGCCGGTTTTGGGCTCCTCGGTCCCAAATACGACCGTGCCGAGCTGCGCCCAGGCGCTGGCCCCGGCGCACATCACGCAGGGCTCTACGGTAACGTAGAGTAGGCAGTTTGTCAGATACTTATTACCCAGGTAATTGGCGGCGGCCGTCAGGGCCAGCATTTCGGCGTGGGCCGTTACGTCGCGCAGGCGTTCGGTCTGGTTATGGCCCCGCCCGATTATCGTTTGGTTGAGCACGACCACTGCCCCAATCGGGATTTCACCCTCAGCCAGTGCCAGGTGCGCCTCGGCCAGCGCCTGGCGCATGAAATAGTCGTCGGTCAGCAGGGCCGGAGACATTACCTATTTCAGGCTGATATCACCCATCACGGCCTGGGCCACCGGGCGCCACTGGGCCTGCTCCTCGGCCGGGGCCGAGAAGGAGAAAATGTACAATTGCTGGCCCTGCACAGCGTATTCAATATATTCGTACTTTTTAATAGGAGCCAGCGCGGCGGCCGAGCGGCGGCTGTCGCTGAGCATGGACACAAACTCCAGCGCTACTACGTCGCGGCCATTTACTTTACGCACTTCCTGAGTTAGAAAATCGACCTTGGTATAGAGGCGCTGCACGCTGGCTTTGTACATGGCCAGCAATACGTTATAGTCGGGTCCAAACGTAGTGGGCCGCACCGACACGCTGTAGTCAACGCGCCCGCTGGGGTTGCTGTACACGGCCAGCGGCTTACGCGGCGACGGATACTTGAGGGCAATGCCCTGGTCGGGCAGGGGCGTAAAGCCTACCGGCACCGCCACCGACAAGCCAGGCGCCACCTTCACCGTCGTCAGCCTGGGTTTGGGGGCAAAGCTGGTGAGCGGCAGGAGCGCGACGAGCAGCGGAAGGATTTTCATAGGTAGGACAAAAGTAGGGGATACGCAGTTGGGGTTTTTGAAAAGCCAGAACGTCATGCGGAGCTGCTTCGGCAAGCGCTGCATGACGTTCTATAGTAAAAAATGCGGCCGCCTTAGCGTTGCACTACCGTCGGGTACTTGATGCGTACTTTTTTCCAATACACATAATTACCCGTTTTGGCCTCCACCAGGTAGGTTCCGGCCTGAATGTGACCCAGGTCGACCGGCGCACCGGTATTATGCTGCGGGTCCAGCTCCTGCTGATACACCACCTTGTTCTTATAGTCAGTCATCACCAGCGTGCCGGGCTTGGTAAACTGCTGCGTGAAGCTGAGCAGCACGCTGTTGGAGTTAGGCTTGGGAAAGATGTCAATGCCCGAGAGCGTTTCCACGCGCTTAATAGGGCCGTCGAGCGTCACGGGCGGCACTTCGTCTTTGGTTTTAATCTCAGTGCCGCCGGCGTACTTATCCTTGGTCTTAACTTTCGTTTGAGCCTGAGCCGTACCGGCCGCGAGCAAAGCGGCCGCCAGGGCCAGCGAGGGAAGAAGTTTCATGGTCAGAAGTAGAAGTGGGAAAGACGAAAAGCAGCCTCATTTCCTCTTAATACATACTCCGTACCAAACTGCACGGGTACTATTTTGGCCGCTTTCGCCGCCCCGCCCTTAAAAGGAGTTATTTTCGCCCCCGGAAACTACTTCATTTAACAGCTAGTAGGTATTGCTTAACAGCTCTGAATTAAACAAAAGGCAGCGTAGCGCCCTTGTTAAAATTTGAATGTTTTAATATAAACTGAAATACTGTTAAATGTTAACTGCTATTTGTTAAATGTTAAGAACGCACACCAACGGCGAGCTTCGCCAAGAACACGTCGGCCAAACCGTTACGCTCGTTGGCTGGGTACAGCGCACCCGCGACAAAGGCGGCATTCTCTGGATTGACCTGCGCGACCGCTACGGCATTACCCAGCTTGCCCTCGAAGAAGGCGTGGAAAGCGACAGCGTGCGCGAAACTGCCCGCACGCTGGGCCGCGAATTCGTGATTAGCGTCACCGGCAAGGTGGCCGAGCGCTACTCCAAAAACGCCCATATTGCCACCGGCGACGTTGAGATTCGGGTGGAGAAGCTGGAAGTGCTGAACCCGGCCAAGCTGCCGCCCTTCCTCATCGAAGACGACACCGATGGCGGCGACGAGCTGCGCATGAAGTACCGCTACCTCGACCTGCGCCGCTCGCCGGTGCGCAACAACCTGATGCTGCGCCACCGCATGGCCCAGGCCGTGCGCCGCTACCTCGATGGCCAGGATTTTATCGAAGTTGAAACCCCCGTGCTCATCAAAAGCACGCCCGAAGGCGCCCGCGACTTCGTGGTGCCCTCGCGTATGAACCCCGGCGAGTTTTACGCCCTGCCACAGTCGCCCCAGACCTTTAAGCAGCTGCTCATGGTGTCGGGGTTCGACCGATACTTCCAGATTGTGAAGTGCTTCCGCGACGAAGACCTGCGCGCCGACCGCCAGCCCGAGTTCACGCAGATTGACTGCGAAATGGCTTTCGTGGAGCAGGAGGACATTCTCAACACCTTCGAGGGCCTGGTGCGCTACCTGTTCAAGGAAATCAAAAGCCTCGATTTTCCCACCGTGCCCGCATGGAGTACGCCGACGCCATGCGCTGGTACGGCAACGACAAGCCCGATACGCGCTTCGAAATGAAATTCGTGGAGCTCAACGATGTGGTAAAAGGCCAGGGTTTCCCGGTTTTCGACAGTGCCGAGCTGGTGGTGGGCATCAACGCTGCCACCTGCGCCGCCTACACCCGCAAGCAGCTCGACGAGCTGACTGCCTTCGTGAAGCGTCCACAGCTCGGGGCCACCGGCTTGGTTTACGCCCGCGTGGAGGCCGGCGGCGTGGTAAAATCGTCGGTCGATAAATTCTACTCGCAGGAAGAGCTGCAGAAGTGGAAAACCGCTTTCAACGCCAACGAAGGCGACCTGCTGCTGCTGCTGGCCGGTCCCGCCGACAAAACCCGCAAGGCCCTGAGTGAGCTGCGTCTCGAAATGGGCCAGCGCCTCGGTCTGCGCGACAAAGACACGTTTGCCCCGCTCTGGGTCGTCAACTTCCCGCTGTTGGAATATATTGAGGAGGAAGGTCGGTACTTCGCTATGCACCACCCCTTCACCTCGCCCAAGCCTGACGACCTGCACCTACTTGATAACCCCGACACCATCGGCCAGGCCCGTGCGAATGCCTATGACCTGGTTATTAATGGGGTAGAAGTGGGCGGCGGCTCCATTCGCATCCACGACCGGGCGGTGCAGGCGCGCATGTTTGCGCTGCTCGGCTTCTCGCCTGAGGAGGCGCAGGCCCAGTTCGGCTTCCTGCTCGATGCCTTTGAGTATGGCGCGCCGCCCCACGGCGGCATCGCCTTCGGCTTCGACCGCTTGTGCTCACTCTTCGGCGGTGCCGACAGCATCCGCGACTTCATCGCCTTCCCCAAAAACAACTCGGGCCGCGACGTAATGATTGACTCGCCTTCGCCGATTTCGGATAAGCAGCTGACGGAGCTGAGCATCAAGACGGCTGTTGCGGGGAAATGAAACACATTGCCTGGATAATCTGCGTCATTAGTGTGGCCCTTTGGAGCAGTACGAGTGCGGCCACTCAGCCAAAACCACCTGCTGTGCTCGTGAAAATCACTAAGGGGGCTTTTGAGCAAGGTATCTTACCAGTTGAGTTTTACAAAAATCGGACTGTTAAAAAGCATAATGGTACGCTAGCTTTCGAGGGCGGCTGCCCCCAACTCCGGGACATTTTTGAACACGGAGACTATTCCGTGGAATACACCTACATTGGCGACCTGCCCGTTAACCGTAAAATTCAGGTTGTTGAAAAACAGCTTCTCAATGGTAGACAGTACGTGGTAGTAGACCGTAGATTAGGTTGCAAGACGTATCTGCTCAATGGCAGGCCTTATTTGCTGAAAACGTTGCTTATCAATTTTAATGAGTCACAAACAACGGATTTGCAGGGAACAATTGACTTCTGGCAAATAAAGGATAACGCCCTGATTCATGTTAAGAAAATAAAGCTGGTTGGTAACCAAAGCGCTGCGGCCGTAAGGTTTTCCCCAGGTGGCGCTAATCTTTTGTTCAAAGATTTTCAAGGTCAGTTCTGGTCGGTGGCACTTCCGCAATAAGTAAAGAGCGGCGACTAAAATTTTAGTCGCCGCTCTTGTTTTACAGCCACTCCACGTTCTCCTTGAACTCCACAGGGTACATGTTCAGGTACTGCACAATGCGCGGGTAGCTGCCGCGATTGGGGCTGCTGCCGTGGGGCAGGAAGTGGTGCCAGATAACCATATCGCCGGCCTTGGCGGCAATGGGCCGGGTTAGCGCCGAGAGGTCTACCTGGCGCGGGTCGGTACCAGCGGGCAGGCCGGCCAGCCAGCTTTCGAGTTGGCGGTGAAAACCGGGCACGCAGCGAAACGCGCCCTGCTCGGCCGGTGTGTCGCACAGATAAATCAGTCCCTGAGTGCCGAAGTGAAACGGTGGGGCCAGGCTCACGTCCCAGTGCAACGGCGTGCCCTGGTGGCAATAAGTGGCCGTTTCGGGCGGGTTGAGGCTGGTGCGGTCGGTGGTGGCCCACAGGTCGGGGTGCCCCAGAGTTGGGCAAATGCCTTGCGGATGCGCCGCGACTCGCGGTTGGCGCGTAGCGTTGGATGGTGGTAAAAATCCATCATAATGCCCTGGCCAATGGGTTTCTCATACCACGAGGCGGGGGTGTCGGGGCGCATGTCAAGGGCCTCCCACACGGCGTCTTCGGTGGCCTGGGCCTGCTCGCGTGAGATGGCTTCGCGCACTATGACGTACCCATTCTCCTCCCAAAATTGCAGGTCGTCGGCGCTTAGCACATCGTCGTATGCCTCCAGCTCACGTAGGTGAGCCAACACATTTTCTCCGTAAGGCTGATTGGCAAAAACGCTGTTGAGGCGCTCGATGCGCAGGGGCGCAAGGTCACCCCCGTTTTTTGCCAATACCCACTGCTCAAACTCCGTAAAAGTCGGCTGAATATGCATCAGATACCGCTTGGTTTCTTGCAGCGCCAGGTCCAGCCCATTCAGCAGCAGGTTGTCGAAGCGCCACTCCTGCTCGGTTAGCGCACTACCTATCCCCTCGCGCCTGGCCAGCGACTGTGCCCAAAAGCGCTTCAGATGCTGCACCCCGAGCTGCCCGGTTTCTGCGGAGCTGACGTGCATAAGTTCTGATTTCATAGGTAGCTGAATCCGGATTAGGGCTGGAGTGCTGGTGGCAAGTTACGGAGGCCCACAAAAAAGCGGCTACTGAACTCTCAGTAGCCGCCTTCATTTTTTGAAGAAAGAAATCCTTGGTTAAAAATTCCGCTCGCCCGTTTCGCGTTTGCCCAGCATCACCGAGCCCACCATCGCGGCCAGCAAAAGAATAGAAGCCAGCTCAAACGGCAGCGAATACTGCTTGAACAGGACCATGCCCAGCCGGTCGACCATACCAATCTGCGAGTCGAAGGTAGCCGGGTCGTAGCCAGCGGGATGCACGTTGCGCAGCGCAGCTACCATTATCAGCAGCAGTGAGCCGCCAGCGATAGTAGCCGCTATTTTGGCCAGCGCGGGCTTGTGCGGCTCGGTATCCTCATTCAGATTCAGGAACATAATCACGAACAGAAACAGCACCATTATGGCGCCGGCATACACGATGATGTTCACAACGGCCAGGAACTGCGCGTTCAGCAGCAGGTAGTGGGCCGACAGCGTGAAGAAGGTGAGAATGAGGAACAGCACGCTGTGAACCGGGTTTTTGGCCAGTACCACGCCCAGCGCACTCAGCAGGGCCACAAAAGACAGGAAGAGAAATAGGGACATGGAATCAATAGCAAAAAGAACGTCATGCTGAGCTTGCCGAAGCATCTCGCTCGCGTCGTTGAACGATTAGGTACTGCTGCACGCGAGATGCTTCGGCAAGCTCAGCATGACGGACGATTTTCGGTGATTACGCCGGCTGCGTTTGCCCGCGCAGCTTCTCCGCCTGCTCGGGGGTGAGCTGGATGCCGCGTTTCGAGCGATTGTCCGGCGATACGGGCTCTACCAAGCGGTCCTTGCCGTAGATGAACTCGTCGCGCTCGTAGCGCGGGGGCGCCATCTTATCGGCTTGCAGGTAAATAGCGGCCTTCGGGCAAGCCTCTTCGCAGAGGCCGCAGAAGATGCAGCGCAGCATGTTGATTTCGTAGCTGACGGCGTACTTTTCCTCGCGGTAGAGGTTTTGCTCGCCCTTCTTTCGCTCCCCGGCTACCATCGTAATGGCCTCAGCAGGGCAGGCCACGGCGCACAGCCCGCAGGCAGTGCAGCGCTCTCGACCCTGTTCATCGCGCTTGAGCACGTGCAGGCCCCGGAAAACGGGCGAGAACGGCCGCGTTTCCTCGGGGTAGCGAATGGTAATCTGCTTCTTGGCGAGCGCACGGTAGAAGTGTCGAAACGTAATGCCTAAGCCCTGAAAAATTGCCGGCAGATAGGCCCGCTCAGCGAGCGTCATCGGCTTCTTTTCCAGTTTCTTGGCGCGGTTACTTAGCGATTGCATAAGCTCAGTTGAATAGGACAGCAGACAGACGGAGTGAGCCGCCTACCACCACTGCTTGATTTCGGGGATAATGCCGGTAGTAATGAGGCCGCCCGTCAGCAGAATGTTGAAGATAGCCAGCGGGATGAGGATAGTCCAGCCCAGGCGCATCAGCTGGTCGTAGCGGAAGCGGGGCAGCGTCCAGCGCACCCACATGAAGAAGAAGATGAACAAGAAAATCTTTGCGAACACGCTTACTACGCCCAGGATAGCCACGATATTCTGCGCCGCATCGAGCGACAGGCCCCGCGACGAGTGCAGCCACTCGCGCAGCTCATACTGAAACGGGAAGTTGAAGCCTCCGAAGTATATAACGCTCATCACGGCTGAGGCTACGAACACGTTCACATACTCGGCGAAAAGGTAGAGGCCCATCTTCATGGAGCTATACTCGGTGTGGTAGCCGGCTACCAGCTCCGTTTCGCACTCGGGCAAGTCAAAGGGCGTGCGGTTGGTTTCGGCAAAGGCACAGACAATGAAGATGATGAAGCCCAGCGGCTGCTTCACGATATTCCAGAAGTGCCACTCGCCGGGTACCGACTGTTGTAGGGTAATGTCGCGTAGCGAGAGCGAGCCCGACATCATCAGCACCGCAATTAGGGCCAGGCCCATGGCCAACTCGTAGCTAATGTTTTGGGAAGCCGCGCGAATAGCGCCGAGCAGCGAGAACTTGTTGTTGGAAGCCCAGCCGCCAATCATGACGCCGTACACGCCCAGCGACACGATGCCGAACACGTAAAGCATGCCCACGTTGATTTCGATGCCCTGCAAGTGCACGATGGTCGTACCAAATTTCAGGAAGCTGCCAAACGGAATAACGGCCGACGACATCAGCGCCGTAACCATCGCCAGGCAAGGACCGAAAATAAACAGCGCCTTATTGGCTCCGCTGGGAAAAAACTCCTCCTTGGTAAACAACTTGACGGCGTCGGCTAGCGGCTGCGCCAGGCCAAAGGGACCAGCGCGGTCCGGGCCAACCCGGTCTTGCAGGAAAGCGGCAATAACCCGCTCAGCATAGGTACAGTACGTAGCAATTAGCAATGAAACGCCGAAAACTACCAGAATAACGAGGCTTTGCCAGCCTAAGGTTTCAAGAAGCATAGTATCAAAGGGTTATCATGCCGTAGCTGGCGGCTGCTTGTGAAGCATCTTGTCAGGTTTGCGGGACGCGTAGCGAATGGATTTCTGAGGAAAGCCGTCGTAATTAAGAGGCGTCGTTCAGGCCGCCGGCTAGATAGGGCGATTAAAAAGAATTGCCGCTGGGGCCGCCTAATTTCAGCGGCGGGTTGCGCTCCAGCTCGCGTACGGTGCTCTCAGGCAGGTCAGCGATAACCTGCGGATTGATAACCGGCAATTCATAGTGATTAGCCGATATGACCGAAGAGCGGTCGATGTGCGCCGGGCCTTCAATCGTCCAGTCCGACGTTTCCTTCTTCTCGAAGCGACACTCGTTGCAAATCCACTCTTTTACCTCGCCGTACTCGTCCTTGCGGGCGGTAACGCGTAGCACGTCTTTGCCTTTGTACCAAAGCGTTACGTGGCCGGTGCATTTCTCATGGCCGCAGTCGCGGTGTGCATTTACCGGCTTGGTAAACCACACGCGCTGCTTGAAGCGGAAGGTTTTGTCGGTAAGCGCGCCTACCGGGCACACATCGATAACGTTGCCGCTGAAGTCGTTTGATATAGTATTTTCTATATATGTACCGATTTCGGAAGCATCGCCCCGGCCCAGCACGCCGTGCACGCGGCCATCGGTGAGCTGGTCGGCGGTGTACACGCAGCGGTAGCACAGGATGCAGCGCGTCATGTGCAGCTGCACGTACGGGCCAATATCGATTTTTTCGAAGGTGCGGCGCTCCTCTTCGTAGCGGGTAGTGCTCACGCCGTGCTCGTAGGCAAAGTTTTGCAGGTCGCACTCGCCAGCCTGGTCGCACACCGGGCAATCGAGCGGGTGGTTGATGAGCAGCATTTCCACAATGCCCTTGCGCACGTCCATTACCTGCTGGCTGGTCGTGTTTTCCACCACCATGCCATCCTGCACGGTCGTGATGCACGAAGCCACCAGCTTGGGCATGGGGCGCGGGTCTTTGGCCGAGCCGGCCGCTACGCGCACCAGGCAGGCGCGGCACTTGCCGCCGCTGCCTTTGAGGGGCGTGTAGTAGCACATGGCGGGCGGCACCACGCTACCCCCGATTTTGCGGGCTGCGTTGAGAATAGTGGTGCCATCGGGCACTTCCACCTCAATTCCGTCGAAGGTTATTTTAGCCATTATATTTCTCGGGTACAGATACTGCCGTCAGACTGAGCACCGGGAAGCATCTCATTCGCCTCCTGGAACGAGACCCGAACGATGCGGGCAAGCTGCTTCACGTTGTTAGGCATGACAATTTATTTCGAATTCAAAATTACGCCATCACCAAGTTGCCCCGGTACACAGCACCGGGCTGAGTTGCCTCCTTCGGGTGCGTCACGTGCCACTCAAACTCGTCGCGGAAGTGCCGCACGGCGGCTGCCACCGGCCACGCGGCCGCCTCGCCCAGCGGGCAGATAGTGTTGCCCTCAATCTGCTTGGCTACGCTCACAACCAGGTCGATGTCGTGCATAGAGCCATGGCCGTGCTCCAAGCGGTGCAGTACTTTTTCGAGCCAGCCGGTGCCTTCGCGGCAGGGCGAGCACTGCCCGCAGCTTTCATGGTGATAGAAGCGCGAGAAATTCCAGGTGTTCTTCACGATGCACGTTGTTTCGTCCATAGCGATGAAGCCGCCCGAGCCGAGCATAGTGCCCGTCACGAAGCCGCCATCGCTGAGCGACTCATACGTCATGAGGCGGTTTTCACCGGCCGCCGTCTTGAGAATCAATTCTTTAGGCAGAATCGGTACCGAGGAGCCGCCGGCTACCACCGCTTTCAGCTCCCGGCCCTTCCAAATGCCACCGCAGTATTCATCCGAATAAATAAACTCCTCGACCGGCACACCCAGCTCCAATTCGTAGATACCCGGCTTGTTAAGGTGGCCGCAGGCCGAGAATAGCTTGGTGCCCGTGCTCTTGCCAACCCCGATTTTGGCGTACTCGTCGCCGCCCATGTTCAGAATAGGCACCACGGCCGCAATGCTCTCTACATTGTTGACCACGGTAGGGCGGGCATATAAGCCCTGCACGGCCGGGAATGGCGGCTTGTTGCGCGGGTTGCCGCGCTTGCCTTCCAATGATTCGAGCAAGGCCGTTTCCTCGCCGCAGATATACGCGCCGCCGCCCGGATGCACATGCAAGTCAAGCGAATAGCCCGAGCCCTGAATATTCTCGCCCAAAAAGCCGGCCGCGTACGCCTCGGCAATAGCTTTCTCCAGAATGCGCAGCACGTACAATAATTCGCCGCGGATGTAGATATAGCTAGTGCGCGCGCCCAGCGCGTAGCTGCCCGCAATCATGCCCTCGATGAGCAGGTGAGGCAGCTTCGACATCAGGTAACGGTCCTTGAACGTACCGGGCTCCGACTCGTCGGCGTTGCAAACCAGGTAGCGGGGCACGCCCTCGGGCTTGGCCAGGAAGCTCCACTTGAGGCCCGTGGGGAAGCCCGCGCCGCCGCGCCCGCGCAGGCCCGACTTCTTCACTTCTTCCACCACTTCTTCGGGCGTCATTTTCAGCGCCTTTTCCACGGCGCGGTAGCCGCCGTGCTTGCGGTACACGGCGAAGGTTTCGATGCCTTCAACGTTGACATGTTCGGTTAATAGCTTGCGTCCCATATTACTTGTTTTGCAGTGAAGTAGGTAAGCCGTTTTCTTCCCAGGGCAGAATAGGCCGGTGCACCAGGCTTTTCAGCTCGCTTAGCATAGCGTCCACGTTTTCTTCCGTGTCGAGCGACTCGTAGTATTTCTCGCGCACCTGCACCACGGGGGCAAAGCCACAGGCCGCCAGACACTCCACTTCCTTCAGGGTAAAATGGCCGTCGGGCGAGGTTTCGCCGACTTTAGCGCCGGTAATACGCTCCAACTGAGCCGTTAGCTCATCAGAGCCGCGCAGCATGCAGGGACCCGTGCGGCAGATTTCCAACACGTGCTTGCCAACCGGCTTAAGGTTGAACATGGTATAAAACGTGCTCACCTCGTACACCTCAATCGACCGCAAACCCAAAGTTTCGGCTACCAGGTCCTGCACTTCGGGGCTCACCCAGCCACCAAACTCGGCTTGCGCAATGTGCAGCACCGGCAGCAAGGTCGATTTCTTGCGGTCGTCAGGGTAATGCGTGAGCAAGCGCTTGATTTCCGCCTGCGCGGCGGGAGAAAACTGGGGTTTGGCAGCGGCGGTAGTCGGCTCCATATCAGGTATTGTCAACTTACTATATTAAGCGTCCAGCTCGCCGGCAATCACGTTCATCGACGATAAAATCACGATGGCATCGGAGAGGCTGGTGCCTACTACCATTTCGGAATAGGCCTGGTAGTAGATAAAGCACGGCCGGCGGAAGTGCAGGCGGTAGGGGGTGCGGCCGCCGTCCGAAATCAGGTAGAAGCCCAGCTCGCCGTTGCCGCCTTCCACGGAGTGATACACTTCACCCACCGGGGCATCAATTTCGCCCATGATGATTTTGAAGTGATAAATCAGGGCCTCCATGTTCTTGTACACCGCCTCCTTGGGGGCAGGTAGTAGTGCGGCGCATCGGCGTGGAACGGGCCATCGGGCAGCTTGTCAAGCGCCTGGTTGATAATGCGCAGGCTTTGCCAGATTTCCTCGTTGCGCACCAGAAAGCGGTCGTAGGTGTCGCCGTTGGTCCCGACCGGAATTTCAAACTCAAAGTCTTCGTACGAGGAGTAGGGGTTCATCACCCGCACGTCGTAATCGACGCCGGCAGCCCGCAGGTTGGGGCCGGTGAAGCCGTAGTTCAAGGCTTTCTCTGCCGTAATCGGCCCCACGTTCACCACGCGGTCCATGAAGATGCGGTTGCGATTAAACATCGCCTCAAACTCCTTCATCACGGCCGGAAACTCCTTCAGCCACTTACGCAGCTTGTCGAGGGCTACCGGCGAAAAGTCGCGCTCCATGCCGCCTACGCGGCCCATATTGGTCGTCAGGCGCGAGCCGCAGACTTCCTCGTAAATCTCGTAAATCTTCTCACGCTCCTGAAATACGTAGAGGAAGCCGGTGAAAGCCCCGTATCCACGCCCAGAATGGAGTTGCAGATGAGGTGGTCGGCAATGCGCGCCAGCTCCATCATAATCACGCGCATGTACTGTGCGCGCTTGGGCACCGTGATGCCGAGCAGCTTCTCTACCGTCATGTGCCAGCCCATGTTGTTGATGGGCGACGAGCAGTAGTTCATGCGGTCGGTGAGCGGCGTAATCTGGTAGAATGGCCGCCGCTCGGCGATTTTCTCAAATGCGCGGTGGATGTAGCCGATAGTCGGCACGCCCGAGATGATGCGCTCACCATCCATTTGCAGGATGTTCTGAAAAATCCCGTGCGTAGCCGGGTGCGTCGGCCCCAGGTTGAGGGTCGTCAGCTCCTGGGAAAAGTCGTTCAGGGTGGGCACGAGCTGGCCGCCCTGCTGCTCCTTCGCTTCCTCGATTATCTTGTGGGTGCCTGCCAGGGCGTCGTTTACTGCCATTTCGATTTTATGTCATCCTGAGCGCAGCGAAGGACCTTATCACGTCCACGCCGCTGGGGTTACTAACTCTGCCGAGGGAGAACGTGATAAGATGCTTCCTTCGTCAGCATGACAGGTAGAGGGGGTTAGCGACCAAAAAAGAGGTCCGTTTTATCTTCGCGGGTACCATCTTCGAGCGGATACTGCCGGCGCATGGGATGGTAGTCCATGTCCTCCACATTCAGGATGCGGCGCAGGTTGGGGTGGCCGGTGAAGATGATGCCGAAAAAGTCGTAGGCCTCGCGCTCCATCCAGTTGGCGGTGGCGTAGAGGTCGGTAAGCGTGGGTACCACGGGGTCGGCCAGCGGGAAGAAAATCTTGATGCGCAGCCGAATATTATGCACCAGGCTGTGCAGGTGGTAAATCATGCCGAGCTCCTGGTTCAGGTTTTCGGGATAATTGATGCCGCACATCGTGGTGAGAAAGTGAAACTTCAGCGTTTCATCCTGCTGCAAGCCCGCCACAATGTGGTGAATATGCTCGCGCTTGGTCGTCACCGTGAGCAGGCCGTAGGGCTCGTGCACATCGGTAAAGGTGGCTTCGCCAAACAGGCTGTGCAGCAGCGCCAGCACCTGCGCATTTTGCTTTGCGGCAGGGTCCTGGGCAACGGCGGTATCCTGCGCGGCAGTAGATTCTTCTTTGGTCGGGTCAGCCATTTCTGGACCTTATATAAGAACGCCATGCTGAGTTTGCCGAAGCAGCTCCACTATGCCGTTTGTGAATCGTTCAGCAAGCAGGGGAGCATGCTCCCCTGCTTTGAATTATTTAATATTATAAGAAGCGAGCAGGGCCTGGTATTCGGGCGAGTTGCGGCGGCGCAGGCTTTCGTTTTTAGCCAAGTCCTGCACGCGCATCAGGCCATCGAGCACCTGCTCGGGGCGGGGCGGGCAGCCCGGAATATATACATCGACCGGGATAATGCGGTCGATGCCCTGCAGCACCGAGTAGCTGTCAAAAATGCCGCCCGAGCAGGCGCAGGCGCCCATGGCCAGCACCCAGCGGGGCTCGGCCATTTGCTCGTACACCTGCTTGACAATGGGCGCCATCTTCTTGGCGATGGTGCCCATCACCATCAGCAGGTCGGCCTGCCGGGGCGAGAAGCTGGGGCGCTCGGAGCCGAAGCGCGAGATATCGTAGTGCGCGCCCATGGTAGCCATAAACTCGATGCCGCAGCATGAAGTGGCAAACGGCAGGGGCCAGAGGGAGTTAGCGCGGGCAATGCCCACTACTTTTTCGAGGGAGGTAGCAAAGAAACCAGCGCCTTCAATACCCTCGGGGGCCGGCACGGTTTTGATTTCAGGAACGCGGGTATCCATGATAGAAAGGTCGGGTTAGGCAGCCTGCGCAGCTTCGGCGGGCTGTTTTACCAACACCGGTTTTGCAACGAAAGTTTGGCTCGGAACGGCCTCGTTCCAGCGCAGAATGCCCTTTTTGATAACGTAGCCGAAGCCGGCCATGAGCAGCGTCATGAAGATAATCATCTCCACAAAGCCGGCCGTGCCGAGCTGACGGAAATTCACGGCCCAGGGGTACATGAAAATCACTTCGACGTCGAACAGGACGAACAATATAGCGGTAAGAAAATATTTGACCGAGATGGGCGTGCGGGCGTTGCCCACGCTCTCGATACCGCACTCAAAGGAAGCATCCTTCACGCGGCTGTGGCGATTGGGCCCCACGAGGTGCGACACAACCATGGCGAAGGTTACGAAAGCTACGGCCAGCCCAAACTGCACGAGTATGGGCAGGTAGTCGCTGGGCTGATAAGAAGAATTTATGGCAAGAAGCATACAGGTCAGCTAGTTAGGTAGCGGGCGCACTGGTGCGGACAAGCAAAGGTACACTTGCGCCGGGTTGGGCGAAAGCGAAAAGTGGCCCGCTACTACTTAGCGTGGGGTTTCGGTGGACTGAGGAGGGGCAGGGGCGGCCCCCGGCCCGTCGAATGGCTGGCCATTCATAGCCCCGTCGAGGTTGCCGCCGTTGAAGTAATTCTCAGTAAAAATGCGATACCGGTCGAAGATGGAGCGCACCGAGCGCACCAGCACGTATTCACCCCGCAGGCCTTCGGGCACGGTCACGCCCGAGGCGTAGCCATTCCAGATGGCGTTGTCCGTCTTGGTATCAATGAGGGTTACCATTAGCGTACCATCGAGCATGAGCAAACGGGTGCGCTGGTAGCCGTGGCGCTGCTCTTCGGGAGTTTGCTCGTCTTCCGCATCGTTGTTTTTTACCCAGCGCGTAATGTCTTCCTGCACAAAGCCGGGAAAGTGCATATCGCCCTCAAATAATTTGTAGCTCACCATCAAATCGGGGCTGCGCTTCGAAAAGCGGTAGCCCTGTAGACGCATGCGCTGCCGAATGGCATCGCGTAGCGACTCACTGAGGCGGGTGCTGTCGGCGGCGAGGCCATTGCCGCTCAAAAAGCCGTAGGTGCGGTAGTGCCGAAAGCGCCCCCGGTAGCTGTAGCTCGATTCAATGCGGGCATCGCGGGAGGTAAGGCAGCTGGAAAGCAAGCCTAGGCTTAACAGGCAGATAAGCTGAAGAGTAGCGGTAAATTTCATGGAAACAGGGTAGGGAATTCGTTGAATTCTCTAAGCTACGTAGGGAAATTTACTTTCTGGCTAGTGTTCAGCTTATTAAGCTGTCTAAAAGTTGCTTAGCAGGCGTCACTACCTGCTGGTATCGCAAACTACCCGACTGCAGGAGCAGTATCAGTTGACTGCGCATGGTGTCTGGGCTTACGCTGCGTTGGACGACGCTGAAGGTACACCTTAGTTATTGCGGAGCTGGGGTAATCCCCAAATTCGGGTACCGGGCGGGCTGCCGGCTGTGCGCTTATCAAAAGAACGAGCGGCGTGGACCAAGAGCGGACAGCCGGCGAAAAGCCGGCAGCCCGCCCCAGCCAAGCTGTACCCGGACTTGGAATCCTCTCTAGGGCTGAAGATGACGCTGGCCAAGATATACCAAGAGGCTGAAGTTGCGCCGATGAGGCTGAACAGCTTATAACTATCTGCCTGGCAACTGAAGCAAATAAGAAAGCTGATGATAAAATTAACAACTGAAGCTAAATAATATTCGGTCAAGCCCCATGCTAACTGATAGTAGTACAATTATCGATTGTTGTTCCATCCGCCAGTCTTGCAGCATACCTTTTATTAGTGGCAGGTTTCTTTCACGTCATCTCAAATAAAAGTCAAACCCTGTCAAGGGGTTGTTCTCAAAATACTTTTTTTCTTCGTGCAACTCAAAAGCAAAGCTAAAAATTTTCTTTGCTCTTTCAAATTCGTCTGCTTTTGGCTGTGTAAAAAGTCTTATAGCTTTTACTTTCCACATTTTCAAATAATTAAAACTTAAATTTCTAATATTTTCATCTTCGTCAATTGTTCCAATTATGATATCTGCAATTGTCGTCCAGCCTCCAATATTGTTAAACATTTTCAACATTGCTTTTTTAAGGTCAACATTCCCTTTTTTATAAATTTGTCTTGCCCTTTCTAATACTTCAGTATTCGGTCTTTTTTGCAAAAACCCAATAGTAATGTTTCTAATACCAATAATCTCACTGCTCAATTCTTTAATTGCAAAAGCGTAGGCTTTTTGCTCATTTAATTTTATCAAAGCTAAAAAAGCTACCTTTTTAATATTTATTTGTTTGTCTTCTAAAAAAGGTTCTATATTTTCTGAAAATAGTTTGCCGTTGGTTTCTGCAAGCCCACAAATAGAAGCAAATATATCTGTGTTTTCTTCAAGATTATTATTATAGATTGTTGCAAAATCTGTAATCTCATCTTGTAAAGAAAACCTTGCAAATTCTCTAATTGATGCGGACTTGTCTGTCAAAAAATAATGAATTAATTGAGTAAAATTATTTCGACTTTTAAGCTTGTAAAGTACTTGAATTCTAACTCTTGCAGATTTGTCTTTTAAAAGGTTATTGATTTGCTCTTGTGATAATTTTTCAAAATGTTGAAGAGCAAAATTGCGAATTAAAAACTGCTTGTCATTTAGCAGAAGGGTTATGTCACTTGCAGTCAAATTTGTGGAATTTGAAATGTATTTGGCTAAAAGTAAGCGAATTTTATCTGAAAACGAATAGAAATTTTTGAAAATATATTCTTTGTTTTCTGTCATAATGAAATTGATTATTTCATTATGAGTAGCGCTTAAATCTGTCCGCTCTATTTTTTGTAGCCACTCGAAAATTGAAAGATTGTCAATAAATGCATTAATAAACTGTGGCTTTTTAAAATTCTCAATACCTTGCAACGCAATCTGTCTAACACCTTGCACCCAATCAGCTAAACGATAGATGATAAATTGAATGGCTTTTTCGTTGTTAGAAACAGATAACTTTTTAACGGCTTTCTCTCTGACATAACCATTGCTGTTTAAAGATGCAATAGATAAAAGTTGTACTAACTGCTCTTGAGTAAACGTGTTTTCGTAAATATCAATATCAGACTTTGAAATTTCACAATGTTTAAGTGTGTCATAATATTCCCTTTTTGTCTCAATTTTGGTAAAAAGTCCGATAATTGTGTTGCAAGTTGCGTTTTGGATTTCTTGTTTTTTGTCCTTTAAATATGGGATTAAGCTATAAATTATTCTTGGGTATCCATTTTCTAAAATTTTAGTCAAGGCAATAAGTCTTTCTTCAAGGTTGTCTTTTGGAAAAAGACAACCTTGTTTTTTGTTACTTAAAATTTCTAAGTAATTCAAAATGTCCATTTTGTTAAGAGGAGGGTGCTCGATAAACTTGTGCTAATATTTATATTGCCGTTGCTACCTCGGCGTGCAGTAGCGACAATCATATCACCAGTGGTATGATTGTCGCAAGTTAACAGTCTTCTCTAATTTCGGCAATCCACCTTTACCGATATCCTGCCGCCTGCAACGCAAACAGCTCAGCATAGCGGCCGTTTTGGGCCAGCAGCTCGTCGTGTGAGCCGATTTCCTGGGCGCGGCCGTGCTCTACTACCAGAATGCGGTCGGCCATGCGCACGGTGCTGAAGCGGTGGGAGATAAGCACGGCAGTTTTGCCCTTAGTCAACTCAGCAAAGCGTAGAAATACCTCGTGCTCGGCGCGGGCGTCGAGGGCGGCGGTAGGCTCGTCGAGGATAAGCAGCTGAGCGTCGCGCATGTAGGCGCGGCCGAGGGCGATTTTTTGCCACTCGCCGCCGCTCAGGTCCACGCCGCCGTTGAAGCGACGGCCAATCATCTGGTCGTAGCCCTGCGGCAGCTTGGCAATAACCGTGTCGGCCAGGCTCTGCTGGGCCGCTTGCTCAATGCGCGGCTGGTTCTGGCGCTCGTCGATACGGCCCACGGCCAGGTTCTGGCCGGCGGGCAGCTGGAAGCGCACAAAATCCTGGAAAATGACGCCGATTTCCTGGCGCAGCTCGGCAGGGTCATACTCGCGCAGGTCGTGGCCATCGAGCAGGATGCGACCTTCGCTGGGGTCGTAGAGGCGGGCCAGCAACTTGACGAGCGTAGTTTTGCCGGCACCGTTTTCGCCCACGAGCGCCAGCTTTTCGCCGGCCCGCAACTCGAAGCTAAGATGGCGCAGGGCCCATTTCTCGGCGTTTTTATACGTAAAGCCGACATCCTCAAACGTGAAGCCCTGCCGGATGGGGCGCGGAAAGGCCCGCACCGCCTGCCCCAGCCGGGGCCGCACAATGCGCGGCTCGATTTGAAAGAAGTCGAAGAAGTCCTGTAAGTACAGGGCGCCGTCGGCCACCTGGCTAAAGCGGCTCAGAATGCCTTCGAGCAGGCTGCGCAGCCGGGCAAACGAGCCCGCCAGAAACGTAAGCTGGCCGATGGAAATCGCGCCGCTCACGGTTTGCTTAATAATGTAGAGGTAAGCGCCATAATAGCCGGCTGCCCCGATGGCCGCGAACACCGTACCCCAACCGGCGCGGCGCAGGGCCAGAAGTTTATTTTCGCGGTAAAACTGGTCAGACAGCGTTTCGAAGCGGGCAATCAGGAAATCAGACAAGCCGAATATCTTCACTTCCTTGGCCGTTTCGTCGCTGGCGCCGGTCTGGCGCAGGTAGTCGAGCTCGCGGCGCTCGGGCGTCCAGGAATGCGAGAGCGAGTAGCTGCGCTCGTTGAAGTGGCTTTCGCCCAAAAAGGCGGGCACCACGGCCAGCAGCAGCAGGCCCAGCAGCCAGGGCTGAAACGCCACGAGGCCGCCGGCCAGCAGCACCAGGGTCACAGCATCCTGGCCCTGGGCCAGCACCTGGCTCATGAGCACCGAGCGCGAGAGCGTCTGGCGACGGGCCCGCTCCAGTTTGTCGTAAAAATTGCTGTCTTCGAACTGGTCAAGGTCCAGCTCGGCGGCGTGGCGCATAAGGCGCACCGAGCTGGCATTGGCAAACAAGTCGCCGAGCAGCGAGTCGAGCAGCGCCACGGCGCGGCCCAGCGCATCGGTGAGTAGCACCAGGCCGAATTCCAGCGCTACCAGCCCAAACACGGGCGCTACCACGCGGCTGGCAGCCGGCAGCTTGGTCAACTGCACGATGTCGTCGAGAATGAGGCGGCCGATATACAGCATGGCCAGCGGCAAGGCAGCTCTACATAGCCTTAACGCTATGTTCCCCAGGGTCAGGCCCGCCGAGGTTTGCCAGATGAGCCGGAGAAAAGCCGGCAGGTGGCGCAGCGCCGATACCCGCTGGCGCACGCTCACCGTGGGCTTTTCGGGGCCGCGCCCGGAGCCGGGGTTTTTAGCAGAA
Source organism: Hymenobacter sp. BRD67 (assembly GCF_013256425.1). Taxonomy (GTDB): domain Bacteria; phylum Bacteroidota; class Bacteroidia; order Cytophagales; family Hymenobacteraceae; genus Hymenobacter. The sequence continues at coordinate 2,693,476 of NZ_CP053904.1, read as the reverse complement.
ATAGTCTTGAAAAAGGATGATAGCCAACTCATAGACTGGGGTACTGACACATTTGGGGCCGGGCCGTACGAGTGGCCGTTTTGGCAGAACAGGGGTAGTGGAGGGAATAATGAGCGGGGTAGGGAGTACTGTTTAATGCCAGCCGGTCGCTACCCATTACTCCATCGTTCCCGACCTTTGTCGCACTTATGCTTGGTTCGTATTCGCGGGGCTTCTGGCTGATGTGCCTGTCGTCGTTTCTGTTTTTTCTGTCTTTCAACCTGCTGTTGCCCGAGCTTCCCGAGCACCTCAGCCAGCTGGGCGGCGGCGAGTACAAAGGGTTTATTATCGCCCTGTTTACGCTTACGGCGGCCATCTCGCGCCCTTTTTCGGGCAAGCTGGCCGATACGGTGGGGCGCATTCCGGTGATGGTATTCGGCTCGCTGGTATGCTTTCTGTGCGGCTTTGCCTACCCGTGGGCGCTCATGGTGAGCAGCTTTCTGCTGCTGCGGCTGCTGCACGGCTTCAGCACCGGCTTCAAGCCTACGGGCACCGCCGCGTTCGTGGCCGACATTGTGCCTACCGAAAAGCGGGGCGAGGCCATGGGCCTGCTCGGCGTAACGGGCAGCCTGGGCATGGCTGCCGGGCCGGCCTTCGGCTCGTGGGTGGCCGAGACGTTCTCGCTCAATGCCATGTTTTACTGCTCCAGCGCGGCGGCCCTGCTTTCGGTGCTGGTGCAGGGCACCCTTACCGAGACGCTACCGAAGGGGCAGCGGCAAAAATTCAGCTTTTCCTTATTAAAGCTGAAGCTCGATGAAATCCTGGAGCCCCGCGTGCTGGCGCCGGCGCTCACTACGCTGCTGTGCTTGTTTCCGTACGGCGCGGTGCTCACCGTAATACCCGACCAAAGCCGGCTGCTGGGCTTGCAGGGGCCAACAAAGGGTTTGTTCTATATATGCTATACCATTGCTTCACTGGCCGTGCGCCTGGTGGCAGGCAAGGCCAGCGATACCCACGGGCGCGTGCCGGTACTGCGCTGGTCGGCTGCTATACTGGCGTTGGGGCTGGCGGTGTTGGTGTGGTCGCCGTCGGTGCCGATATTCCTTCTCGGAGCTGTCATATTTGGGGTGGGCACGGGCCTGAACTCGCCCACGCTCTACGCTTGGACGATAGACCTGAGCCACCCCGAGCGGCGCGGCCGGGGCGTGGCGACCATGTACATTGCCCTCGAAGTCGGCATTGGCCTCGGGGCCCTGGCCGCCGGCTGGATTTTCGACAATCAGCCCGCCCGCCTGCCCTGGGTGCATGGCCTGAGCCTGGCGTGCGTGCTCGCCGCCATTGCCTACCTGCTGTTGGGCATACGGGCTACACCGGCCGGCCCGGCCAGCCACCAGGCATTGGCCGATGAAGCCATGGCCGTAGCCGGCCCCGAAGAGGTAGTGTAATTTTCGTGAGGAAGAGTTGGTAAATAGGAGGTAGGCACCTATTTTTACCCAGTAGAGGCAATGTATATCCTATTCTTGCCAGCTAGCTGCATTACTTCCTTCTATGATAAAAAGACTACTTGCCTCATTTCCACTAGCAGTCAGCGCTTTGGCACTACTAACTGCTACCAGTGCGCAGGCACAAAAAGCGCCCATGAAGGTAGTGGAGATAAAATTCGGCAAACCCGAGCCGGCCGATTTCGATGCCAAAAGCTTTGTGGCCGATAGCGCCGCGCCGGCCGTGGTGCTCTACGACTACGGGGCTACCCGGTTCCGGCTTAATGGCAGCAGCTTTCAGCTGGAGTCGGACCGGGTTACCCGCATCAAGATTTTGAAGAAGTCGGGCTACAACGTAGCCACGGTAGAGGTGCCCTTGTACCACCGCGACCGCTCCGAAGAAAAATTAGTGGGCCTGCGCGGGTTTACTTACAACGAGGTCGGCGGCAAGGTGGAAAAGGTGAAGCTTGAAATAGCTAAAGCCTTTACCGAGGAGCGCACCAAAAACATTCGGGTACGCAAGTTTACGCTCCCCAATGTGCGCGAAGGGGCTATTATTGAATATGCTTATACTGTAACTTCAGATTTCTTGTTCAACTTTCAGGACTGGTCTTTTCAGCGCGAGATACCTACCCGCTGGAGCGAGTTTCAGGCCGTAATTCCGGAGTATTTCGACTATAAGATGCTTATGCAGGGCTACGAGCCCCTGGTGCTGCAAACGCGGGAAGATTCGCAGATGCAATACAACCTACACACCGAGGCGAGCCTTGACCCAAGTGCGGCGGGCGGGCGCGTTGCATCGGACAATGAGCTGATTGTTGCCAAAGGCACTTCGTACCATTGGGCCATGCAGAACGTGCCGGCCCTACGCGATGAGCCTTATATGACTACCATGCGCGATTACGTGGCCCGTATCAACTTCGAGCTGGCCGGCGAGCGCATGCCGGGCCAGGGGTATCATAACGTGGCCGGCAACTGGGAAAAAATCAATATGGACCTGCTCAACAGCGACGAGTTTGGCGGACAGCTCGGGCATGTGGGCTTCCTGGAAGCGGCGCTGAAACCCCTCGTGGCCCAGTACCCCGACCCGGCTGCCCGCGCCGCAGCCGTGCGTGAGCTGGTGCTCAAAAGCGTGAAGTATGATGGCACCAACGGCTACTCGGCCAGTGGCCCGCTCAAGCGCAGCTATGACCTGCACCGCGGAACCGCCGCCGATGTGAACCTGCTGCTGATTGCCGCGCTGCGGCAGGCGGGGCTGGCCGTCGAGCCTGTCATCCTAAGCACCCGCGGACATGGCCGGGTTAATCAGAACTTCCCCTTGCTCGAGCAATTCAACTACGTAGTGGGCCTGTTGCCGCTGGCTGATAATCAGGAGCTACTATTGGACGCTACAGAGCCGCTGCTGCCCTGCGGCGTGCTACCCACGCGCTGCCTCAACCAGACGGGCCGGCTGGTGACCAAAGACGTAGCTGGGCGCTGGGTAAACCTGGCTCCGGCGCAGCGCCACAGTCATTATCAGGATATTAAGCTTACGCTCGACGAGCAGGGCAACCTCACCGGCAAGGTGCACGAAGAGCACGGGGGCTACTCAGGAGCCGCCGCCCGCGAAAAGCTTCAGCAGCTGGGGAGAAAAAATACGTGAGCGAGCTGGCCAGCCAGCATCCCAGCTGGGAATTTCCAGCCTACACTTTCGGTGAGGTAGGAGAAGTAAACAAGCCGTTGGCACTCAATTACGAGCTGCGCCAGCCCGCCAGCACCACTGGCAAGACCAGCGAGCTTTACATCAGTCCGCTGGCTTCGTTTGGGGAAGGCCGCAACCCGTTCAGCCACGCCGAGCGCACCTACCCGGTTGATTTTGGGGCTTCCAGCCTTGATGTTATTACCCTGACCCTGACCCTGCCGCCAGGCTACACGGCCGAGCTGCCCAAGCCCGCTACTATTGCCCTGCCCGACCAGGGAGGCCGTTATGTGTACATGGCCAGCAGCCCCACGCCGGGCACAGTGCAGCTGACCAGCCGGCTCACGCTCGATAAGCCTATTTACGGGGCCGGGGAATACGCTTCGCTACGCGAGTTCTACCGGCTGGCGCTGGCCAAGCAGGCCGAAGCACTGGTTATTAAAAAAGGCAGCTAGGTTTTCGTCGGTTAGTAGCCCATACAAATGAGATTCCTGCTAGAATTGGCTGCGCCCGGGTGGGTCGTGGGTGTACTGTTGTTGGTGGCTCAGCCCCAGCACGCTACTGCCCAGACGGTGGCTGGTAAGAAGGCGGCTCCGCTACCCATGCAGTTTGGCCAGCCTGAAGCGGCCGATTTTGAAGCCAAAAGCTTCGTAGCCGATAGCGGTGCCGTAGCGGTAGTGCTGTGCGACTACGGAACGGCGCGCTTTGGCAGTGTTGCCGGCGAGCTAAGTATTATTCACGAGCGCACCACGCGGCTGAAGATTCTTAAAAAAGCCGGCTACGACTACGCGACCGTGGAAGTGCCGCTTTATCATAAAGATACCAATGCCGAAAAGCTGTCTGGCTTACGCGGATTTACCTACCTTCGTGGGGCCGAGGGACAAGTTATCAAGACCAAGCTTGACGTTAGTACGTGCTTCGAAGAGAAGCGTACCAACAATGTGAAGGTGCTTAAGTTTACGCTGCCCAACGTACAGGAAGGAGCCATAGTAGAGTACGCCTACACGGTCACATCGACCTTTTTCAATAATTTTCAGGACTGGACATTTCAGCACGAAATACCGACTCGCTGGAGCGAGTACCGGACCAGTATTCCGCTCATTTACAATTATAAAACCCTGTATCGGGGCTACGCGCCCCTGGCCATAAATGAGATGAATACGGGCTCGGCGCAGCTGCTGCTCAACGACCGGGTGGCTGAGGGTGCGGGGGTGGGAGCCGGCATGACCGTTGGCATGGTAGGCGTGGGGGTAAATACCGACCAGCACCGCTGGGTGATGCGCGACCTGCCGGCTTTCCGCGAGGAAGCCTATATGACGACGGCCAACGACTACCTGCCCCGCATGACGTTTGAGCTGGTGGGAATACAGATGCCCAACCAAGCCTATCGGGACCTGGCCGATAGCTGGGTTAAAAAGAACACGCTGCTTCTGAGCAGCGAAGACTTTGGCCAGGCGCTGGAGCACACCGGCTTCTTAAGCGCGGCCCTGAATCCTATAGTGCTGCAATACCCCGACCCGGCTGCCCGTGCGGCGGCCGTACGCGAGTGGGTGCTGAAAAGCGTGAAGTACGATGGTACCAACCGCTATTCGGCCAGTGGCCCGCTTAAGCACAGCTACGAGCTGCACCGGGGTACGTCGGCCGATGTAAACCTGCTGCTGATTGCCGCCCTGCGAGCAGCTGGCCTTACTACGCAGCCCTTGCTGCTGAGCACCCGCACGCATGGCCAGGTTAGTCAGGAATATCCACTGCTGGAGCAGTTTAACTATGTAATAGCCCTCGTGGAGCTGCCGGACCAGAAGGAGCTTTTGCTCGATGCTACCGAGCCGCTGCTGCCGGCCGGGATGCTGCCTACTCGCTGCCTCAGCATGCTGGGCCACACGGTGCCCGCCACGGGCGAAGGCCGGTGGGTGAACCTGGTGCCTGCCCAACTGCACAACCGCTACCAGGCCGTGCAGCTGACGCTCGACACGCAGGGCAATCTGAGCGGGCAGGTAAGCGAAGAGCAAGGCGGCTACGCGGGTTTCGCCGCCCGGGAGAAGCTCCTGGCGCAGGGCGAAAAAAAGTGCGTCAGCGAGCTGGCCGGCGCCCATCCCAGCTGGGAAGTAGCCAGCTACGCCTTTGGTGGGCAGCAAGCGCCGGCGCAGCCGTTGAGCCTGCGCTATGAGTTTAAGCAGCCAGCTGCTACTGCTGGTGAGGCACGCGAGCTGTATATCAGTCCGTTGCAGGAGTTTGGTGAACGCCAGAACCCGTTTCGTCACGCCGACCGCACGTTTCCTGTCGATATCGGCATGCGCCAGCAGGAAATCATAATCGTGACCCTGAAGCTGCCGGCGGGCTACACGGCCGAGTTGCCCAAGTCAGCCGTCTTGGCTCTGCCCGATAATGGCGGGCGCTACGTGTACGCTGCCAGTAGCCCTACCCCAAACACGGTAGAGCTGGTAAGCCGTCTTACCCTCGACAAGCCCGTTTACGGAGCCCGTGAGTATCAGGCCCTGCGCGAGCTGTATCGCCAGATGCTAGCCAAGCAGGCCGAAGCACTGATAATAAAAAAGACGCAGGGGTAGGCCTTCTTTAACAGAACCTTTAGTAATTTATAGAAATATTTATGCTTATACCTCTATTTGCCTCCTTGGTACTGCTCAGCAGCCCGATACCTAAGTACCCGGTAGCGGCTATTGCGCCGTCCCTGCGCGAGAATGCGCACGCCGTGGTCCGGTCCTACGATAAAGTAGTGGTTGTAAAGTCGGCTAGTCAGCTCGTAGAAACGGTGCATAAAGTGGTCACGGTACTAACCGAGGCCGGTAGCGACGATTACGGCCGGCTGGTGGTGAATTACGACGCCCTCAACCACATTGGGTATCTGCGCGGAGCAGTATATGATGCCCAGGGAGTATTACTGCATCAACTGCGTTCGTCCGAAGTACACGACCAGGGGGAGGGCAGTGCCGGTGGCAGCTTCATGACCGACTGGCGCGTGCGCTACGCCGACCTGCGCCAGCCGGTTACGCCCTATACGGTGGAGTTTGACTATGAGGTTGTTTCGGAAAATACACTGTTTTATCCCAACTGGCAGCCGCAGGACGGTGAAAACGTGGCCTTGGAAGGAGCCACCCTGCAAGTAACCACGCCTACCGCGCTACCGCTACGCTTTGAGGAGCAGCTACTGCCCGCCGGTGCCGCTACGGCCCCGTAGTGACGGGGGCCCAGACTACCTACCGCTGGCAGCTGCCTGCTGCCCCCGCAATGGAAGCCGAACCCCTTTCGCCGGCCCTTTCCGAGCAGCTACCGGCCGTACGCCTGGCCCCGGCTACCTTCGAGGTGCAGGGCCACGCCGGCTCGCTGGCCTCCTGGCAAAGCCTGGGCTTATGGACCTATCAGCTGGGCCAGGGCCGCGATGTGCTGCCGCCGGCCCTGGCCGCCAAGATGGCGCAGCTGCTGGTTACCCAGCCCGACCCGCGCGAGCGGGCCCGCAAGGTTTATGAGTTTTTGCAGGGTTCTACCCGCTATATCTCCGTGCAGCTGGGGCTGGGTGGCTGGCAAACTGCCCCGGCCAGCAGCGTAGCCTCGGGAGGCTATGGCGACTGCAAAGCGCTGAGCAACTATACCTGTGCCTTGCTCAAGGCGGCGGGCCTGCCTGCTTACGTAGCGCTGGTGGGGGCCGGCAGCAATCACGCCGATATGCGGGCCAGCTTCCCTAGTAGTCAGTTCAACCACATGATTTTATGTATGCCGCTGCCGGCCCGTGGCACTACGCCCGCCGATACGGTCTGGATGGAGTGCACTAGCCAGACTGAGGCGTTTGGGTACATGGGCTCTTTTACCGGCAACCGGCACGCACTCCTGCTTACACCCGAGGGTGGCCGGGTGGTGGCTACGCCGCGCTACGGTGCCCAGGCCAACCGCCAGCAGCGCCGTACCGACCTCTGGCTTGATGCCAACGGTGATGCTAAGGCAACTGTGCATACCCGCCGGGTTGGGCTGGCGCAGGATTTGTACGCTCAGCTGCTGCACGAGGCTGACCCCGATGAGCAAAAGAAATACGTGTCAGGTAGGTTGAATTTAAGCCATTTTACCATCACCAGTCTGCGGCTGGCAGCAGCCCCGCTGGCCACGCCCCAGGCATTACCCAGCGTGGTAGAAACACTTGGCCTCGACCTGCCTGGTGTGGGCACCGCCGCCGGCCGCCGCCTGCTGCTGGCGCCCAATCTGCTAGGCCGGCTGGCGGCGCTGCCCCCGCAGGTGGGGCCGCGGCAGTCGCCACTGGCCTTGCCGCTCGCCAGCCTTCACCAGGATACCGTGCGGCTACACCTGCCGACGGGTTTCCGGGCTGAGAATCTGCCCGTGCCTACGCAGCTATCTTCTGCCTACGGCACGTATTCAAGCTCGTGCACAGCTCTGCCCGATGGCACTCTGCAATACGTGCGGCAGTTTGAAACCCGTCGGCCCAGCGGTGCTACGCTGCCACCAGGCAAATATTCTGACTATCAGGATTTTCGCCGTAAAATCAGCCAAGCCGATAAGGCCCAGGTAGTCTTGGTCAAGACCGATGCCTGACAGCTAGCCTATAGCAAATTCGAAATGGGTCTTATGCCGAGCAGCTTCCACTTAAAAGCGGTAACGTAGCTGGCCCGTTACCTCCGAGCGAACGGTCCCCTTTATTTCTTCCAGCCCCGAGCCGATGGTAGCTTGGTGGCGGTAGCGGGTTTCGGCATACCGCAGCCATAAGCTAACATGCTTGTTGAAGGCAACCTGGCCGAGTAGATAGGCGCGCGTACCCTGCCCGTAGAGCGCCGGCACCGATACGGCGTACAGCACATCCTGCTCAAACGCGTACTGCCGCGTATCGTAGTCGTCGGTGTCAAACACGGCGTAGCGGGCGGCCAGCGATACCCGGCGCGCCAGTTGCAGCGAGGCATCCTGGCTTAGTACGTAGCCGCGCCGCCAGGGCAGGCCCGCATCGGCTTGCAGGTAGCTGGCTTGCAGGCGGGTGCGCAGGCCCAGTCGGGCCGTGGGCTGCACCTCGCAATACAGCAGCAGCGCGTGGCGCAGCTGCTCGCCGGGCAGTGGCACCGGCCGTCCCGTGAGGCTTGCCGGCAGGTCGAGCGGCTTTAGCCGGACGCGGTACTGGGCATAAAGCAGGCTGGTTTTGGAAGGGGTGAAGGCTACCTGCAGCAGCGCATCCTGGCCCTGGCTGGGTGCAGCTACCCGATAGCGCAGCCACGGAAACCGAAACTGGTCGAAATAAGCTGAGATTTCCCAACGCGCCCAGGGCCGCACCTTCAGCCCCACATATAGTCCGGTTTCGTTGCTGTTGCGGGTGTTTTCGCTCAGGGCGTTGCCATAAAAAGTGTGAAAATCGACCGTGTACTGCCGAATTAGCACCGCTGCATCCACGGCCGGACCAAGGCTGGCGAGCAAGCCGTTTACCGAGCCGAGCCCGCTCCCGGCGCTGCATCCGCTTTCGCCAAACAGTAGCAGGTTGCGCCAGCCGTAGCTGTAATGTAGCCCAAACACTATATTTTGCCGGCCGCTGAACTCGTAGCGGTTGTACGGCTGCGGGCGCTTTAACAGCGCTGTGCCGTAGTAGGTGCCAACGGCAGTAAAGCCCAGCGCCAGGTTACCATCGGTACTCAGGTAGCCGAGGTGCCCGCCGGCTATAGTTTCACGCTGCCGCTGGCGGTTGGCCAGCTCGGTAGCCGTGCGGTGCAGGCCCGTTAAGAGCAAACTACTGCTAAACTCATCGAATTGCGCCAGCGAATCGGTGCTCTGTCCGGCCGTAGCATCAATATTTTTGTGGGAGGCAAAAGCTGTCGCCTCCCAGCGTGGGGCCAGCTGGTAGGTAGCCGCGACTCCCCGGAAAAACGTGTTTTCGAGCAGCGCCGCGTAGGGCCGCACCCCTAGTGAGGGCCGGCGCAGCGACGTTATCGTTTCGGCTCCTTTGCCCGCCGCCAGCCCCGACGACAGCAGTAGTCCCTGCCCAAATTGGAGCTGATAATCGCCCAGCGCCAGCGTTTTGAGCCGGCCCTGGTCGTAGAGTACAAAGTGGGCCGATAGAAAATCGGGCCCGTACTGGCGTTGGGCTGGCTGCCAGGTCAGGCGCTCGCCCGCATCTTTCTTAGCGGCAAAGCCCAGGCTGAAATCATGCGCATGGCTCACGCGGTAGCGCAGCACCAGCGCATCGGGCGAGCCAAGGTAGCGCTGGGTCGGCCGCCCCTGAAAGCTGTCGGCCGGCGAGTAGCCTTTACGCTGCTGCAGCACGCGCTCGTAGCGCAGCAGCGCGGCATTATTCTCTTCATTTTTAATGCGTTGCCACAATGGCCCGCGGGCCATTGTGGCGCTGGCGCCCTGCACGGTCACGAAGGGCGCAACGCGCTCAATGCTAGCCAGGTCCCATTCCGGCACGGCCTGCAGCTCGTATACGCTTAGTAGCGGGCCGGTAAGCTGGCGGTGTTTTAAGAGTGCCGCCACCTGCTTTTCGCTCAGTAAGGGCAGTGCCCGCAGCTCTTCGGGGCTGGCGGTGTTGAGGTTGAGCGGCGACTGGTAGTAGAGCAGCAGCGTGCCGTACAGGTCTTCGTACGGAATCTGGTCCGATTGAATTTCCGCAAAAAGCTCCTGGGCAAGTCGGTCGAAGTCGGGGGCGCGGCGCGGAAAATCCTGCGCAGCAGCCCGTTCGGGCAGCAGCCCGGCAAAAAGCAAGCTTGAAAAAGCATAAATCAGAAATCGGGAAAACGACGCTTCGCTACGCATCATCGGCTTACGGTTTTTCATTTCCGGGCTCACCCGGCCCCAGGTGCCAGCTCAGGCTGAAGTAGTGGCTCAGGCCCAGGGCCGCCTGCCAGCCCGCCGCGTAATCAAACCGGAAGCTGCCGGCCCGGATGCCCACGCCGGCCGTGGTTTGCTGGCTGCCGCTGGCGTAGCCCAGGCGCACGGCTACGGCTTCAGCGGGCAGGTATTCGAGGCCGGCTTTCATGCCGGCCGGGCGTTCCACATCTTTTTCGGCCTCGGCCAGTAGCAGCACCTGCTTGCCGGGGAGGTAGGCCAAGCCAGCCCGCAGCACGGTCGGCACGCGCTCGTCCTGGTAGTCGGCCAGCCGGGCCTGCGTCAGATTATACAGATAAACGCCCAGCGTGAGGCGCCGGGGCAGTAGCTCGGCCTGCCCGCCCAGCGAGGCAGCCAGCGTGCGACGGCTGCCCAGGTCCTGAAAGCTCACTTGCAGCGCGTCGAGCCGCCCACCCACGCTCACCGCGCCCAGCCGGTAGCCATACGCTATGCCTACTTTGATTTCATTATATAGAATTCCACCAAAGCGTTGCGCCTCGAAGCCCAGTACGCCGTTTCCCGCGCGGGCGGGCAGTGCGGCGGTGGCAGGCTCAACTTCGCCCAGCGGCAGGGCCAGCGCCACGGCTGTGGCGTTAAGACTCGGCAGAAGGTAGAGGTTTTCCAGGTACACGCCCACTAAAGGCGTGGAAAGGCCAGCCAGGCCAGCCGCGTTGTTGGCCGCCGCCCATACCTCGCCGCTAAGCGCGGAGGACGCATTGCCCAGCCCCTGCGCACGGGCCCCGTGGCCAGCCGGGCCATTGCCCTGGCCGAATAGCACAGAAGGAAGCAAAAAAAAGCTCAGCAGCAGCGTAGATAAAGCGTGTTTCAAAGAATTAGCTGTAAAATATAAGCATATCAGTTATGGGGGAGTCAAATTTATGAAATATAAATGAATTTCCGTATGCGCCCCGGTGTTTTCGGGTCAGCTAACTGATAGCTGCCGAACTTTGCACGGCTATCTGGGCTTCTACTGACTATGCTTCGCCGTGTGTTGCTGCTGCTTGTGCGCTTTTACCAGCTGTTTATCTCGCCGCTTACGCCACCGAGCTGCCGCTACACGCCTACCTGCTCGGCCTATGCGGCGGAGGCCATTGGCCGGTACGGGGCCTGGCGGGGCGGGCGTTTGGCGCTGCGTCGCATTGGCCGCTGCCATCCGTGGGGCGGGGCGGGCTATGACCCGGTGCCCTAGTATGAAGAGGTAGTGAGGGCTCAGCCTTGCGGACAGGTTTTCCGTACAAGCGGGCCATATGCTGTATATCCCATTACTTATTCGCCCGCTGCTGGGGGTTGTCCTGCTGACCTCAGCCTGCTCGGGGGCTACGACCGACCAGCCAGCCAGCGGCCAGCCGCAGACCATTGCCCAGGCTACCCCGCAGGGTAAAAAAGGCAAAAAGGGCTCGCACAAAAAATATAAGGCCGACCAGCCGCTGCCAGCTGGCCTGCGCCACGTGGGCCGCCTCACCGACGGTATCCTGGAAAGCTCGGGCCTGTGCCCGGCACCGCAGGCCGGCACGTATTACACGTTCGGCGACGACGGGGAGCCGCCCGTTTTGTTTCGGGTCGATGCCCAGGGCCAGCAGCTGGATAAGCTCACGATTGCCGCCCCCAACAACGACTGGGAAAGCCTGACCCGTGACCCCAGCGGTAACTACTACATCGGCGACTGCGGCAATAATAATTCTGACCGGCAGAACCTGGTTATTCTGCGCTTTCGGCCCAATAGCCCCAGTCAGGTCGGTAAAATCAACTTCAGGTACCCCGACCAGACGGCTTTTCCCCCCAGCAAGCCGGAGCGCAACTTCGACTGCGAAGCCAGCCTCTGGCACGATGGCCAGGTGTATTTATTTACCAAAGACCGGGGCCAGCAAAGCACCTGCAAAGTGTATACCGTGCCCGAAACACCCGGTACCTATACCGCCAAGCTTATCACCAAGCTCGCCATTCCGGGCGAAGTTACCGACGCCACGCTCAGCCCCAACGGCCACCGGCTAGTGCTGCTGGCCCGCCAGGAGCTGTTTATCCTGGATGGCAATTCCTGGGACGAAATCCTGAAAGCTACTCCCCGGCACATCAGCCTGCAAGGGGCCGGCCAAACCGAAGGAGCTGCCTTTAAGGATGCGAGTACCCTGCTTATCACCACTGAGCAGGGCGACGTGTATGAGCTAGGCTTATAATATAGTAAATAATTAATATTTGATAAAGTAGGAAGCTTTTAAGTTTTCGGTTATTAGGCGAGTAAGCGGGCACAACCGCGTAAAAAGGGCGCTGCACAAGTGTGCAGCGCCCTTTTTACTGACTAAAAATACGGTTGCGCGCTTATAGCTTGGCGGCAGTAGCCTGGGCGGCAGCTTCTTCCGCGGCCAGGTCGCGGGGGCGTAGCCGTAGGGGTTTTTCGGGTCTTTGCCGGCCCGAAGCAGCACCCATAAGCCAATCAGGATAAACGGAATACTTAGCAGCTGCCCAATGTTGAGGTGGTAGTGCGCTATAATATCGCCTTCCTGTGCTACCTGGTTTTCCTTCAGGTATTCGACCAGCAGGCGGAACGTGAAGAGAAGCACCACAAACAGCCCAAAGAGCAAGCCACGCGGCGTGCGCTCTTTATACTTGTTCCACAGCCCATAAAGCAGCACCAGCAGCACGATGCAAAAAAGCGACTCGTATATCTGGGTAGGGTGGCGCGGCACGGCCATTTCCATCGTCGCGGTAGGGGTGGTGCCGGCCGGCAGCATCTCGGTGTGTTCCTCGCCATCGGGCTGTCGGCTGCGCTGTACCAGCACGGCTCCGGCGGGCAGCGGGGTCACGGGCGCCTGCAGGTGCTCGGTATCGCGTGGGAATACAAAGGCCCAGGGCGCATCAGTGGGCTTACCCACAATCTCCGAGTTCATGAGGTTGCCCAGGCGGATGCACGCCCCGCCGATTGCTACCACAATCACGATGCGGTCGAGCACCCAGAGGTAATCAAACTTATTGCGAATACTGAATATAAAGACGGCCAGCAGAATGCCAATGGTGGCGCCGTGCGAAGCCAGCCCGCCATGCCAGATTTTGAGAATCTCCCACGGATGCTCGCGGTAAGAAGGCCAGTCGTAGAAGAAAACGTGGCCCAGTCGCGCGCCTAACACGGTGCCCACCACCATGTAAAACGTGATGACATCGACCCAGTACGGCCGGACGCCCTCTTCTTTGTAGATGTGCGTAAGCACAAACGAGCCAATAATGAAGCCAGTGGCAAACAGCACCCCGTACCAGCGCAGCAGCAGCGGGCCTAAGTGGGCAATAATCGGGTCGGCGTTCCAGGTAATGTAGGCGAGCAAGCTAGTCATGGGCGCAAAGGTAGGGTGCGAAGTAGCGTGGACTCGGCGAGTCCGCGCGTGGTAGCATTAACCAACATGCTCACGCCCGGACACGCCGAGTCCAGGCTACAGCCCTGCCAGCTCTTCGCCAAAGCCGCCGCTGAGAATCGGGAAGCGCAGCCAGGAGCGCGGGTCTACGTTGTAGTCGTCGAGGTGAAAGCTGGGCGCGTAGCGCTCGCGCTTCCACTGGTTGCGACTCCAGAGCTGATAGAAGCGCTTCACATAGGTGCGCAATTGCTCGGGCTCGTAGCTGGGCTCTTCCGCCACAAGCTGGGCCAGTACGGCGGCCGGCGCCAGCCGGTCGTAGAAGGCCAGCCGCTCGATGCGGTTGAGCAGCACGTAGGGCATCAGGTCGCGCTCGTCGGTCTGCTTGTCGGCCAACGGGCGCAGCTCGGCGGTGGGTTGCAGGGCGTTGACGTGATGCAGCGCCTCGTAGCCGAGCGCGGTTTGGGCCCAGCGCAGCCATTTTTTTACAAAATCCTTATCGACGCCCGCAATGGGGGAGATGCTGCCGGCCGTGTCGCCGTCCATGGTGCAGTAGCCCACACTGGCCTCCGAGCGATTAGAAGTTGTGATAAGCAGACAGTTCTGCACATTAGCCAGCAGCCAGATGCCGGGAGCCCGCACCCGCGCCTGAATATTTTGCAGGGCCAGGTCGTCGGTTTGCCAGGTCAGCTCGCGGCCCAGCGCGTGCTCAATCTTGCCCACGTAGCCGGTCACCTCGTCGTCGATGGTCCAGTCAAAAAAGCGGGCCCCGATACTGTCAGCCAGCTCGCGGGCCGAGTTCAGGGTATCGTCCGAAGAATTAACCGTGCCCTGATACGCGCAGGTGAGCAGGTGGTTGACGAGCTGCTGATTAGTCGCGGCTGGTTTTTGGTTTTGCGCGGCGGCTTCGTTGTCCACGTCGACGGCCTGCTGCGTTGCCTTGCCGCCCGCGCCTGCCTGCTTCACCTCATTTTTGGCGGCATCGAAAGCGCCGCTGCGCCGCTTAAACTCTTCCACGCCCAGGTCCTCGACCCCTAGCCGCACCATCTCGGCCACGCCCACGGCGCAAAAGCACGAGTCGGCCCCACCGCTGAGGCTCAGCACAAACCCCTTGCTGCGGGCCTTGCGCAGGTAGTCGAACAGCGCCAGACTCATAGCCTGGTTGAGCTCGCGGTACTCGTCGGGCTCGGGCAGCGGCACAATGGTGTCGGCCACTGCGAGCGGCTCCGCGAAATCGACCTCCACCCACTCCAAATCCACTTCCTTAAAGCTCAGCAGCTGGTTGCGCTTGAGCAGGTGGCCGTTTTGGGCAATCAATATCTCGCCATCATAGATAGTTCTTCCAGCTTCGTTGCCCAGCAGGTTGGCATACAGATACGTGCACCGAAACTTGCGCGAGGCATTGAGCACCAGCTTGTAGCGGACATCGGTCTTACTCATGGCGAAGTGACTGGCCGAAGGATTGATAATCAACTCAACCTTACCCATGAGCCGGCAGGCGGGCCGCACGTCGTCGGGCCGCCAGGCGTCTTCGCATATCTCAAAGCCAAAGCGCACGCTCTGGTGCTCAAACGTAAGGTCGCCCAGCGGCCAGCTTTCGCCTTCATGCTCCACGGTCGTCGTTTCGCCAGCCAGCCACGGCACAAAAAAGCGCGTTTCGTAATGCACCCCGTCATTGGCCAGAAACTGCTTGGCCGCGAAGCCCAGAATATGGCCGTCGCGCAGCACGGCGGCCGTGTTGTAGGTGCGGTGGTGCAGCCGCACCGGCAAGCCCACCACCACGCAAATACCCTCCGTAAGCGGCCTGATTTTTTGCAGGTGCGCCAGCGCCGCCGCCGGCAGCCAATCGCTCAAAAACAGGTCTTCGCAGTTGTAGCCCGTCAGGCACAGCTCGGGCAGGCACAGTAGCTCTACGCCCTCAGCTTTGGCCTGGGCAATGGCGGTGCTGATATTCTGAATATTATGAGCCCAGTCGAAAGGAATCTGGTTGAGGGCGGCTCCGGCAATGCGCATGGGGCAAATAGTGTTATAATTGTTGTAACTAACAACTGGATTTTCTTATGCGAACCGTTATGCTTCTAGTTTTCAGCACTCTTGCTGTTTTTATATCCCTAGCTCAGTCGGCAAAGAGCCAATTGATTACCAAAACAGTTTATAATAACAATCTACTGGAATTTATGACTGGTGAGCTGACTGTGAAACACTTACAGCAGGTCTATGGTAAGGAGTTACATAAAGTAACCAAAGACAAGCTAGCTGTTAGTTCAGGAAGCGACAAGGTTGAGATTTATCAGAATAGCTACCATTCTTTTCTACTAACCGCTGACTTTACCTCTCATCGGTTAGCCTTTGGCCACGATATCCGGATAGGGGCAACCAAAATCGCTTTCTGCAAAGCATTCGGCTTAAGCACCAGTTATGACTTGTATAAAATAATAGAAAACCCAGAAGGTGGCTACGATATTACTTTTAGGTTCGAAAAAGGCGTACTGGTGGAAGTAAAGTACCGAGTTAATTATATAGATTAGTCCCTGCTTACACCCCCAGTGCCGCCAGCGCCCGCTCGGCGGCCAGCTGCTCGGCCTGCTTCTTATTGAGGCCCATGCCGGTGGCTATTACCTCGTCGCTGAGCAGCACGGTAGCTGTGAATTCCATTACGCCGCCCGGCCGGGGCTCGCCGCTCAGCTCGTAGCGCACGTCTTTGCCGTGGCGCTGGGCCCATTCGATGAGCTTGCTCTTATAGTTGGAAGTAGTGGTAGTCAGCTTGTTGACGTCGACAAACGGCTTTATTAAGCCTTTGAGCACAAACTTGCGGGCCGACTTGTAGCCCAAATCCAGGTACACCGCCCCGACCAGCGCTTCCAGGGCATTGCCGTTTACCGAGCGCGAGCGGGCGACCCGGCTCTGGGTCGAGTCGAGCTGCACCAGCTTGTCGAGGCCCATTTTGAGGGCGATAGCATTGAGGCTTTCGCGGTTGACGATGCGCGAGCGGGTTTCGGTCAGGAACCCTTCCTGCTCGTACGGAAACTTGCGAAACAGGTACTCGGCCACCACCGTGCCCAGCACCGCGTCGCCCAGAAACTCCAGTCGCTCGTTGCTCTGGTGGCGGCCCGCGCCGGGGTCCTGCTTCACCACCGACGAGTGCGTGAAGGCCAGCCGGTAGAGCTGCGCATTATCCGGGTCCTGGCCGATAACGGTGGCGACGGCCTGCCGAAACTGCTTATCGCTGCCCAGCAGCCGCCGAAACAGACCAAAGAGAGGGAGGGACATTTTGGTTGGCTGTTTGCTACTAGCTGGTAGCTTTTTGATACTAAAAAACAAAGTAGAACGTCATGCTGAGCTTGCCGAAGCATCTTGCTCGCGTCGTTGGAGTAGTACCCCTGGCGGCGCGAGCAAGATGCTTCGACAAGCTCAGCATGACGTTCTTTCTTAAGCGAAGTAAGTGTCGCCGGCTGGCTACTCGGCCAGCTTGCGGAAAACCACGCTGGTATTATGGCCGCCGAAGCCAAACGTATTGCTGAGGGCCACGTTTACCTCGCGCTTCTGCGCCACATTGGGCGTGAAGTTGAGCGCCTGGTTGATTTCCGGGTCGGGCGTATGCAGGTTGATGGTGGGCGGTATCATGCCGTGCTGAATAGCCAGGATGGAAGCCACTGCCTCAATGCCGCCTGCCCCGCCCAGCAGGTGGCCGGTCATGCTCTTGGTCGAAGAGATGTTGAGCTTGGCCGCGTGCTCGCCGAATACGGTTTCGATGGCCTTGATTTCCGCCCCGTCGCCGAGCGGCGTGCTCGTGCCGTGCGTGTTGATATAGTCAACCTCGCTGGCGTCGATGCCCGCATCGCGCAGGGCGTTGCGCATTACCAGCACCACGCCCGAGCCACTGGGGTCGGGAGCCGTAATGTGGTAGGCATCCGACGACATACCGCCGCCGATAATCTCGCAGTAGATTTTGGCCCCGCGCGCCCGGGCGTGCTCATACTCTTCGAGCACCAGCGCACCCGCGCCTTCGCCCAGTACAAAGCCGTCGCGGTCTTTATCATAGGGCCGCGAAGCCGAAGCCGGGTCGTCGTTGCGCTCGCTCATGGCCTTGAGCGCATTGAATCCTCCCACGCCCGACTCGGTAATGGCGGCTTCAGAGCCGCCGGTCACTACGGCATCGGCCAGGCCGAGGCGGATATTGTTGAAGGCTGCAATCAGCGCATCGTTCGACGAGGCGCAGGCCGAGGTCGTAACGAAGTTGGGGCCGCGAAAGCCATTCTTAATGGAAATATTGCCCGATGAGGAGTCCGCAATCATGCGCGGAATAAAGAACGGCGAATACCGGGGGGTGCCGTCGCCGCGCTCAAACTGAAAGCATTCCTCCTGCAGCGACTTGAGGCCGCCGATGCCCGAGCCCCAGATTACGCCCACGCGGTCCTTATCGACGCCACCCGTCAGCAGGCCCGCGTCGGCAATGGCTTCGTCGGAGGCGATAACGGCAAACTGCGTGAACAGGTCCATCTTACGGCCTTCCTTGCGGTCGAAGTAAGCATCAGGATTGTAGTCTTTTACCTCGCAGGCAAAGCGGGTTTTAAATTTAGAGGCATCGAAGCGGGTAATGGCAGCGGCCCCGCTCACCCCATTCTTGAGCCCCTCCCAGTAAGCGGGAGCAGTGCTGCCCAGGGGTGTGATGGCCCCGATACCGGTTACGACAACGCGGCGAATTGACGACATAGAGCGGACGCCGGTCAGGCGGCGTGATTTTTTAGATGTGCTAATATGCTGAGTGCGTAACGTACTCCTGAATCGATGGGGTAGCAGCCGGCAAGACTAGTAGCCCGGCATCAATTAAAAAGGCTCATTAGGTAGAAACAGCAAAACCGGCCGGCGGCGAGCCGGCCGGTATAGGCAATTTTTGATTGTTGGGCCAGCTGTGCAATTAAGCTAGCTGGCTCTTCAATAACTACTTGGCGTGCTCTTCGAGGTAGCTTACTGCCTGGCCCACGGTCTGGATGTTCTCAGCCTGGTCATCGGGAATGCTCACGTTGAATTCTTTCTCGAATTCCATAATCAGCTCCACGGTGTCGAGCGAGTCGGCACCCAGGTCGTTGGTGAAGCTGGCTTCCGGAGTTACTTCCGAGGCTTCAACGCCCAGCTTGTCGATAATGATGGCTTTTACTTTTTCGGCGATTTCAGACATTGCAGTCGTGGTTAAGGGGGAAACTTGTCTGCAAAGTAACGCTACTTTTCGCAACTACCCCGCGCTCCCCCCTGTAGAGTACGTACAATATTTTGGCTTACCCCCTAAAAAGGGCGTCCTATGGCCCCGCGAAAGCTGTAGCTTTGCACTTCGCCGCTGACTGATGAAAATGCTAACCCTGGAGGCTGAGTACGACTGTGACTTCGCGCTGTTTGGCCTGGTTTCCAGCACCCGTGACTACACGCTGGCCTGGAGCCTGAACCGGCAGCTGCGCCTGCGCCTAGTGCGGCAGCCCGATTTCATTCTTAATCTGGTACAGCAGGGCGCTTTGGCATTCAGCTACTATCTGTACGCTACGGAGGTGCTTACCTTGCGGCTGTTGCGCAACCGCGCCGCCCAGCCGTCAACGCTGCAAAAGCCCTTTCTGGCCCCGATATCCGGGAGTATGATTACCTGCTGCAGGTGCAGGGTGGGGTTGATGAGTGGGCCGGCAGTGAGCTGCTCGACCGGTTAACGGCCGTGCCCGCGGTACAGTATGCCAGCGAGTTTGCACCTGCTGAATTGAAGTACAAAGAAAATCTGATTTTTTAACTACTTGCCCACCTGTTCGGAACAAAGCTTCTTGCCAGGTAGGCATTCACTTACTCTCTACCTTTTTCTACCCGCTGTGGCGCGAACGTACGAATGCGCTTTGCCGACGCAGCACGACCCGCAAAAAATACATGGAACCTTCCACCGTTTCCTTTAATAAAACCAAGATTGTGGCCACCGTGGGCCCGGCATCCAATACCTACGAGCGCCTGGGTATGCTCATCCGCGAGGGCGTTGATGTATTTCGACTCAACTTCTCGCACGGTGCCCACGAAGAGCACCTGTCGGTTATCAATACCGTGCGGCGCCTCAACAAAGACCTGCGTACCAACGTGGGCCTGCTGCAAGACCTGCAGGGACCGAAAATCCGGCTGGGTGAGGTAGAAGGAGGGGGGTGGAAATCAAGCGCGGCGATAAGATAAAGCTGGTGTGCGGCGAAAAAGAAATCAGCACGGCCACGCGCCTGAGCACGATTTACCTGGGCCTGGCCCGCGACGTGAAGCCGGGCGATATGATTCTTATCGATGATGGCAAGATTGAGCTGAAGGTGCTCGCTACCGACCGCGACCACGAGGTAGACGTGGAAGTGGTGTACGGCGGCCTGGTAAAGCCCCGCAAGGGCATCAACCTGCCCGACTCGGAAGTTTCGGCCCCGAGCATGACGGAGAAAGATATTGAGGACCTGAAGTTCGGCCTCGATAACGATGTGGACTGGATTGCCCTGAGCTTCGCCCGTAAGGCCGATGATATTCGCTTTATTAAAAAGCTGATTGCCGAAGCCGGTAAAACAACCCGCGTAGTTGCCAAAATCGAAACGCCCGACGGCCTGCGCAACATCGATGAGATTATTGCCCTGACCGATGCCGTGATGGTAGCCCGCGGCGACCTTGGGTAGAGGTGAAGATGGAGGAGGTGCCGATGGCTCAGAAGATGATTATCGAGAAGTGTAACAGGGCCGGCAAGCCCGTTATCGTGGCCACCCAGATGATGGAGAGCATGATAACTGCCCCGCGCCCCACCCGCGCCGAAACCAGCGACGTCGCCAACGCGGTGATGGACGGCGCTGATGCCGTGATGCTCTCGGCCGAAACGGCCGTGGGAGCATACCCCGCCGAGGTTATCCGCTCAATGGTGGCTACTATTCTGAGCGTGGAAACGCGTAGCCCCAAGCTCTTCCATAAGTGGTGGCCCGTCGATTCGGCCGCTTCCACTTTCATGGTTGATAGTATTCTGTCGGCTTCCTGCCACCTGGCGAAGAATACCAGTGCTAAAGCCATTACTGGTATGACGCACCAGGGCTACACAGCCTTCCAGCTGGCCAAGTACCGCCCCAAGGCCGATATCTTCATCTTTACCGACAACCGGCCGCTGCTTACGGCCCTAAGCCTGGTATGGGGCGTGCGCTGCTTCTACTACGACCGCTTCAATAGCACCGACAGCACCATCGCCGATATCCGCTACGTGCTTACCACTACCGGCCACTTAAAGGCCGGCGACGTGTTCATCAATACTGGCACCATGCCTATTACCGAGCGGGGCCGCGCCAACATGGTGAAGGTGAGCGTCGCGTAGCGCGGTTCTCAAAAGCTGGACACCTATTGACTGGGGTGGGTTGCCGGCGTTGGGCCGGCAGCCCGCGTAACATGGCCTGGGAACCGCTCTACGTTGTGAGTTGAAGGGCCGCGAACCTGCACCCGTACTAATCCGCGGTCTTGACCAGCTTCCACGTCAGCGGCGGGCCACTGGGCAGCAGCAGCTGCACGAAGTAAAGGCCCGCCGGCTGGGTAGCCAGCGGAATGCTCCAGTCTGTTTGGCCGGTGGCTACCGGTGTGCTCCACACGCGGCGGCCCAGCGCATCGGTCAGGGCCAGCATAGTGCCAGCCTGGGCGGGCGCGGCCAGCAAGAGCGTAGTTGTTGTGGCAGCTGGGTTAGGTGCCAGCGTGGCGGCCGCAGCGGCCAGCGCGGCGCGGGTAGGTAGCAGGCCGGCGAAATTGGTGCGCAGGCCGCACGCCACGCCGTTGCGGCTGTAATAGGTGAGGGAGTAGGAATAGTTGGGCCCGCTTCCCAGCGTTATTGGACCCAGACCCAAGGTAGGCGAAAATTGATAGACATAGGCTGCGTCGTCGATGCCGACGGAATAATGACCGGGCTGATTTTGAATGGCGTATAAGGGAATGAATGTCAGCGTTTGGGTGCTGGCCAGGCAAGCACTACTCGCCGCCTGCATGGCTACTGCCCGGCCCATAAACAGTGAGCTGGTGTTAGGTTGAGGTAAGTATTCGTCCGCCAGCAAAGGCAGAAACGCAAATTGCGGCGACCGCCCGGTGCGGAGCGAAATAGCCCAACGGCCGGCCTGTACTGATGTCGTATATGTGCCGGGCGTGCCGCAACCCGGAAAAGCAGAGGTAGTCGTCTGGGTCTGCTCGCGGTAGGTTAGCACTAGGCTATCGGCGGTTAGCTGGCGGCCCACTATGTGGCGCAACTGGTAGCCTTGTGTACAAACGAACCCACTGCCAAACGAATACCTGGTTTGCTCATAGCCCAATTCATCGCCTGTGCCCAGCGCAAACAGGGTCCGGGGAGCGTAGTCGCCCAGGCCGGGGCGAGGAGGAGCCCATTGCTGCCAGGCGTTGCCACTGCCATCGAGCGTGAGCCACTGCGGCCCCCGCACAAGGCCTGACTGGCGGCCTAGTACGAACAGCTGCCCATTGCTGAGGCCGATGGTAACCAGCGAATCGGCTACCGTGCCGGCCACCACGCCGTAGGTGCGGCTTACCAGCGTAGCCGTGAGCGCGGGTTGACTGCTAGCTGCCCAGGTGCTGCCCACGGCCACGGTAGGGCGTAGCAGCAGGCTAACGGGCGTGGCCGGCCCGGCCCCACCCGGCTCGGCAGTGGCTTCGATATAGTAGCTGCGGGTGCCGGGGCCCAGCGCAGGCGCGCCCCAAAGAGGTTATTACGGCTTTTAGCGTACGTGTAACCGGCTGAGTTAAGTGGCCGCATCAACCGGTTGAAGGTGTACACTGAGTCGCCGCCTATGCTGTATGCCGAATCTACGCGCAGCGTATGCACCTGTTGGCCCGTGGTGCCTACGCTAGCTGTTTCCGTGTAGCTGTACACGAATCCCGGCCGAAACGGCCGCCATACCGGCGCTTGCGCTTGCGCCGACTGCCTGGCCAGCCCCCACAAAAGAAGGAATATAAGGTAGCTGTTGCGCATGGCCAGATGCTGCTAAGTGAGGAAGCAATGAATAAGTACTTACAAGTATAGCAGCTTTCTCATTAACAGCACAAAAAGCCCTGCCGGCAAAGGCAGGGCTTTTTGGTATGAAGCGCGGGACCGAACGGTGGGGCGGCAGAGTTCGGTCCCGCTAAACTCGTCTCGCGCTAAAGCGCGTTAACGAGCTTTGTCAGCTTGCTCTTGTTGTTAGCAGCTTTATTCTTGTGAATGATGTTCTTCTTGGCCAGGCGGTCCAGCATCGACGATACTTTCTTCAGCAGCTCCTGAGCGGCCGACTTATCGGTGAGGTCGCGCAGCTTCTTGATAGCCGTACGAGTAGACTTGTGCTGGTAGCGGTTTAGTACACGCTTCGCCTCGTTGCTGCGGATGCGCTTAATAGCCGACTTGTGGTTTGCCATGACAAAAAAGGAATTCTATAAAAAACAGCCGGGGCTGCGGTTTTCGCGTTTGGGAGGGCAAAGGTAGAAATTAAAACCGATAAATCCCAGCGCCAGCGTAAGAAAATTAGCGGGCAGCAAACCGCCAGCTGCTTGAGCTTCTGCTGCCATTTGTGCCCACATTTGCCCAAAAATACGCTGCCAACGGCCAAAAACCAGCAGATTGGCGTTGCTTTTGCTGCGAAAGCAGCTGTTTCGCCGGCTGCCGCCGGCTCGTTTTATGCCGTTGCTTACTACTTCCGACTATCGCCCGGCTATGTTTCTGGCCAATGGGCACCTGCAAACTATTGCGGCCAGCACCCTGCGCCGGGTGCCGGAGGTGCGCTATCAGCGCGAGCGGCTGGAACTGCCCGACGGCGATTTTGTGGACCTCGACTGGTCGCTGGCGGGCACCACGCCGGCCGGCCGGGTGGGTATCATCTCGCACGGGCTGGAAGGCGATAGCAACCGGCCCTACGTGCGCGGCATGGCCCGCGCCCTTAACCAGGCGGGCTTTGATGCGCTGGCCTGGAACTACCGCGGCTGCGGCGGCGAAACCAACCGTCTGCTGCGGGCCTACCACCTGGGCGATACCGACGACCTGGCCGAGGTTATCCGGCATGCAAGTGAACAAAAGCATTACGCTGAGATATTTCTGACCGGGTTTTCGGCTGGTGGCAACGTCACCCTTAAGTACCTGGGCGAGAACGCCGCGCGAGTGCCGGCTCAGGTGCGCCGGGCGGCCGTATTCTCAGTGCCTACCGACCTGAAGGCCAGCTCGGTGCATATCAGCCGCTGGCAAAACCAGGTGTACCTACGGCGATTTATGAACTCGCTGCGTGAGAAGATTCGGGTAAAGGATGCCCGGCTTCCGGGCCAGCTCGACCTGTCGGAACTAAATAAGCTGCGCGATTTTCCGCAGTTCGACGAGCGCTTTACAGCGCCGCTGCACGGCTTTGCCTCGGCCGATGACTACTACGAGCAAGCCGCTTCGGGGCGCTATTTGAGTGGCATTCGCGTGCCTACCCTTTTGGTTAATGCGCTGAATGACCCATTTTTACCCTCCAGCTGCTTTCCGCGGGAGGCGGCTGCCGCCAGCCAGTTTCTATACCTCGAAACGCCGACCGTGGGCGGACACGTGGGCTTCAACGAAGGCGGCCCGGCCGGCACTTATTATTCGGAGCGCCGGGCGGTAGATTTTTTTACCCGAGCTGAGCCCGGATAGTATAGCGTTTATTTAATGTTACTGAGCCTTAAGCCAGAAATAGGCAGAGGCCACGTCATCAAAAGCGGCCAGCACGGGCTGCTGAATACGGCTTAAAATAGCGTCGGTGGCCTCCCGGGAAGTAAAATTGCGCGGGTACACCCAGGCCAGATAGGCGAGGCCGGCGGCGCGCATCTCACTTAACCACCAGGCACCCCACTCGCTAAGCTCCACGCTAGTGCTCAGAATACGGGAGTTATCGTTGAGAATTTTGGTCGTCGGATGCTGGCGAAGCGCATCGAGCAGTACCAGGCAGGCGGCGCGGGAGGTTTCCTGGGTATGGTCACCGTGCCAATCGGCATAAAGCCAGTGGTTGGCGTGGTCATAAGCCACCAAAAGGCCGGTAGTTTCAGCAAGCGGCTCTAATTGCATAAGCAAACCAAAAGAAAGTGTAAAGGTAGCGGCTGGCCTGCCCCGCCCCTGGCACTCGCTGCTCGTTTGCCGCCAATCAGGCTCCGGGTGGGTACTACGCTCCACCCGGAGCCAGCCTGCTTACCTGGCTGGAGGCGAAGTAGCTTCCAGCGCCGAAAATGTTTCCAGAATTTTATAGGTGTGCGACACGCCCTGGGGCACGAGGTAGGAGGAGCCGGCTTCCAGAGCAGTTACCTGGCCTTCGAGGTGCAGCTCGGCGCGGCCTTTCAGCACGTACCCGACCGTTTCGTAGGGCTTGCTGCTGAGCGGTTTGGGCGCACCGGGCTCTTCGTTTTCCCACAGGCGCAGAGCTACGTGCTGACCGGCGGCCAGGTGCTGGGATCCGTCGGGAGCGGTTGTTGAGGAAGTCGGGTGGTTGGTAGTAGACATAAGGAAAAGCTGGAAAATGAGGAAGATGCCCGTTGGTAGCTGCTAACGGCCACTGCGGCCGGGTGGTTGTGCCGCGGCCAGCTTAAAACCTTCGGCGTGGGCGCCCGGTTAAGAAGCCCAGGCCCGGCCGATATTCAGGCTTGTCGGCTGTTTTTGGACTTTACCCATACTACTCCCGTGTCTGCCGCTGCCCTCGAAACGTTTGCTGAGCAATTGGCGCGGGCGCACGCGGCCGTGCCCACGGCCCTGCCAGGGCCGGCCTTTTGTGCACTAGCCGAGCAGGTGCTGGCAGTGCTTTTTCCGGAGCGCGCCGCCCGGCCCTGGCCGGCACCGATGCCGTTGCGGCTACGCTCTACCACTTGCAGGCCGAGCTGGCCGAGCTGCTGGCGCAGGTGCCCGGCCTGCCCGGCGCGCCCGGTACGCTTGCCAGTGCCTGCTTTGAGGGGTTGCCGGCCCTGCGGGAAGCCCTGCTGCGCGATGCCGAAGCCACGTTGGCCGCCGACCCTGCCGCCCAGAGTATTGCCGAGATTCTGACTACTTACCCTGGCTTTTATGCTACGGCGCTGCACCGGCTGGCGCATGCCCTGCACCAGCGCGGCGTGCCGCGCCTGCCACGCCTGCTGAGCGAGTATGCGCACCAGCGCACGGGCATCGACATCCACCCGGGGGCGCGCATTGGGGTGGCATTTTGCATCGACCACGGTACGGGCATCGTAATTGGTGAAACGGCCGAGATTGGCGCACACGTGCAGATTTATCAGGGCGTTACGCTGGGAGCACTCAGCGTAGCCAAGACCCTGCAGGGCCTCAAGCGGCACCCAACCATTGAAGACCACGTGGTGGTATATGCAAACGCCACGATATTAGGGGGCAATACCGTTATTGGTCCGCACAGTATTATTGGCGGCAACGTGTGGCTGACCGAGAGTGTGCCCTCGCACTCGCGGGTATACCACCGGGCGCAGCTCCACATGGCCCGGCAAGACGACCCGGCCGGCGAGCTGATATTTTCGATTTAAGCTTACTATCAGTTACTCGTTGCCAGTTGTCAGGCTGCTTACGAGTTGGTTTCATCCAAAACTGTTCGCAAGCTCTTTAAAAACCTGACAATTGTCAATAAACAACTGACAACCAAACCAATCAAAAATGAAAGCCACTTCCATCCTCGACGTCATCGGCAACACGCCGCTGGTCAAACTCAACAAGCTATTTGCCGCCGAGCGCCCCGATGTGGAGGTGTGGGTGAAACTGGAACGCCAGAACCCCGGCGGCTCCATCAAAGACCGCATCGCGCTGAGCATGATTGAGCAGGCCGAAAAAGACGGTATCCTCACCAAAGACAGCCTCATTGTGGAGCCCACCTCCGGCAATACGGGCGTGGGTCTGGCGATGGTAGCAGCCGTGAAAGGCTACAAGCTTACCCTGGTAATGCCCGAAAGCATGAGCATAGAGCGCCGCCGCCTGATGTCGGCCTACGGCGCACAGCTGGAGCTGACTCCGCGCGAAGGCGGCATGAAGGCCGCCATTGCCAAGGCCCAGGAAATAGTAGCCAGCACGCCCGGCGCCTGGATGCCGATGCAGTTCTCGAACCCGGCCAACATCCGGATTCATGCCGAAACCACGGCCCAGGAAATTTTGCGCGACATGCCCGGCGGCTTCGACTTCCACATTACCGGCGTGGGTACTGGCGGCCACATCACGGGCGTAACCGAGGTGCTCAAGCCGCTGTTTCCCCACATGAAAACATTTGCGGTTGAGCCCGAGCTGTCGGCCGTTATCAGTGGGGGCGCGCCGGGGCCGCACCCCATTCAGGGCCTGGCAGCGGGCTTTATTCCCGAAAACCTGCACACGGCCATTCTCGACGGTACCATTCAGATAAGCCGCGACGAAGCGTTTGAGATGACGCGCCGGGCCGCCAAGGAGGAAGGCATTCTGTGCGGCATCTCGTCGGGGGCGTCGCTGGCGGCAGTAGCCAAAAAGCTGAGCGAAGTGCCCCAGGGCGGCAAGGTGCTTACCTTCTGCTACGACACCGGCGAGCGGTACCTGTCGGTCGAAGGGCTGTTTGTGTAATAATCATAGTAAAAATACTATATTATAAAGAGCGTCGGGTCCGGTTTGCCGTGGCCCGGCGCTCTTGCTGTTTTTAGCGTATTTCACGGCATGAATAGCGATGTTCCGCAAGTCGGGGCCAGCCGCCTGTGGCGCTGGCTGTTGCCGGCTGCCGTAGTAGCTTGCCTCTACGTCAACTACTTATATAATGCCCACCCGCCGGCCGGGGCGCTCAGCAACGGCGCTATGTCAGCGCGGCATCCTACGCTGCTGACGCCGGCCGGCTATGCGTTTAGTATCTGGGGTATTATTTTCTCGGGCTGGTGGGGTATACGGTCTGGCAACTGCTGCCCCGGCAGCGAGAGGCGCTGCTGCCGCTGAGAATCAATGCGCTGCTGACGTGGGCGGTGCTGGCTACTACGGGCTGGACGCTGGTATTCAGCTATGAGCTTATCAGCGCCAGCCTTACCCTGATGCTGCTCATTCTGCTGCTGCTGGCGCAGGCGTATGGCCGCGCCAGGGCATTGGTGCTGGCCGGCCAGGCCCCGGCCTGGCCGGTGTGGTTCCTGAGCTTTTACCTGGGCTGGATACTACTGGCTACGGTGCTCAACGTCATCTTCGCCCTGCGCGACGGATTTGGGTGGCAGTGGTCGGCCGAGGCGAGCCGGGTGGGTTGCTACGTGCTGCTGGTGGTAGCGGCCGGCCTGGGAGTAGCGCTGGCCTGGCGCCACCGTGATGCGCTGCTGCCGCTGCCCGTTGCCTGGGGCCTGATAGGTACCTGGCAGGCACAGCACATCGCTGAAGCGGGCCTGGCTACGGCATCTTTGGCCGCGGCCGCAGTGCTGCTGGCAGGTGCTGCTGTGGTAGCCTGGCAATCGCGGCCGGCGTAGCGCTGGCCGGGCCGCCGCCACTCCGTTACTTTTGTGGCGGCCCAGCGTGGGCTGCTCCCTATCTATTTAGCATCTACTTAGCTTTCTTCTAATGCGCCAGAACTTCGTTGCCGGCAACTGGAAAATGAACCTCACCCTGCCCGAAGCGCAGGCCCTGACTTCCGAAATCGTACAAATGCTGCACGATGAGCCGACCAGCGTGCCAGCTCCGCAGGTGGTGCTCTGCCCGCCGTTTCCGCTGCTGCTGGCCGTGGGCCGCCTGTTGGGCGAAAGCGGCAACCCCGCGCTGGGTGCCCAGAACTTTCACGAGAAGGAAAGCGGCGCTTACACCGGAGAGGTGTCGGCGCGGCAGCTGCACTCGGTGGGCTGCCAGTACGTTATCCTGGGTCACTCAGAGCGTCGGCAGCACTTTCGCGAAGACGATGCTCTGCTGGCCCAGAAGCTGAAAACTGCCCTGGCGGCCGGCCTTAAGCCCATTTTTTGCGTGGGCGAAAGCCTCGAAACCCGTGAGGCCAACGAAACTTTCGACTTTATCGGCCAGCAGCTGGCGGCCGGCCTGTTTCATAGCAGCAAAGAGGAGCTGGGCCAGGTAGTAATTGCCTACGAGCCCATCTGGGCCATTGGCACGGGCCGCACGGCCAGCAGCCAGCAGGCCCAGGAGGTGCATGCTTTCATCCGGGGCAGGTGGCGGCCGCCTACGATGCTCAGGTGGCAGCTGATACCACTATTTTATATGGGGGCTCGTGCAACGCTCAGAACGCCCGCGAGCTCTTCAGTCAGCCCGACGTCGATGGTGGCCTCATCGGCGGTGCCTCGCTGAAGTCGCGCGACTTTGTGGAGATTATTAAATCATTCTAGCCTGCCACGGCGCGAAGAATGAATTGTATTTTAGGCCGAATCTTTGCCTGGTAGCCGGCCTTGGGCCGGGCCGGGCCGGCCGCCTCACTTTTCCCTAACTTCTTGCCGCTGTGTTGTCGCTGCTCCTTTCTTTTCTGCTGTGGGTACTGCCGGCCGGCCGGGTTGCGCCGCACCCGCTTGGCTCGGTTGACCCTGTAAAATCTACGGCTCGGTTTACCTCGAAACCGACCCGAACCGTGCCAACAACTGTTTTGCCGTGGTGTACATCGAGCCCGAGCAGGCTTTTGCCGACCTGCTGGTTTTCAACGAGACAAACAAGCTTTTTGCTGACAAAGCTGGCCTGTGGTGCCCATCCGAAAACCGCGAGTTTGCCGATTACACCTTGTTTGTGACGGCTGACCGCAGCCGCGCCGACTTTGCCATTCACTACACCAAAGTGCGCTCGTTTGCAGGTTGTAAAGAATAAGTATAGGGAATAATTAATATAAAAGCCGCCGGTAGCTGCCGGCGGCTTTCGCAGGTTGGGTCGGTAGCTCAAAAAGCTAGGTGAAGTCTAACCGCACATTTTCTGCGAACTTTGCAGCCGGTACTATTTATACCGATTGCTAAAAATGGATTTTATTGAACTGACCGTGCAGGCTCCCGCGAGCTGGCCGACATGCTGGTAGCCGAGCTGGGCGAAGTAGGTTTCGACACGTTTGAGGATAACGACGCCGGCTTTTGCGCCTACACTACCGAAGACGCATTTGACCGCGACGCCGTAGCCGAGATTATGAGCCGCTACGAAGGCATTGGCGAGCTGGCTTATGCTGACCGCGTGATTACCCGCCAGAACTGGAATGCCGAGTGGGAAAAGAACTTTCAGCCGCTCATCATTGCCGGGCGGGTGTCGGTGCGGGCGCCGTTTCACCCGCAGCCCGAGGGGCTGGCCTACGATATTGAGATAATGCCGCGCATGTCGTTTGGCACCGGCCACCACGAAACAACGGCGCTGATGATTGAGAATCAGCTCGATATAGACCACCAGGGCAAGCGCGTGCTGGATATGGGCTGCGGCACCGGCATTCTGGCCATAATGGCCGAGAAGCTGGGCGCGCGCCAGGTGCTGGCCGTAGATGTAGAGCCCTGGACCGTGGAAAACGCCCGCGACAACGCCGCCGAAAACCACTGCCACACCATTGAGTGCCGCCTGGGTGGCGTCGAAACCCTGGCCGAAGAAGCTCCCTTCGACCTCATTCTGGCCAATATCAACCGCAACGTATTGCTGGAAGATATGCACGAGTATGCCCGCTTACTGCCCGTTGGGAAACCAATTTTGTTCAGCGGGTTTTACGAGGAAGATTTACCTAAAATAACGGCCGAGGCTACCCGCCAGGGGCTGCGCTATGAGCGGCACCGTACGCTACGTAGCTGGGTATCGGCTATTTTCACGAAATTGTAAGCTGCTCCGGTACTTGCCGGGGACGACCTGCCGGCCGCCCGCGGCCTTTGCCTGACCTTATGAAGCGACTGCTCGCCGCCTTTTTCTGCCTCGCTTTTCCGCTGCTGCCCGCCCGGGCGCAGACTGCCAAGCCCGCCGCCCCGCCCGCCGCCCCGCCCGCGGCCAAGCCAGCCGCGCCGCCGGCTACGCCGCCCACCGATGGCCGCGTGGCCGGCGAAGTGCGCCCCGGCCAGGTGGCAGTGCAGCGCTACACGGGCCACCTCTCCGCCGACCCGGCCCAGTTTATCATCGATGTGCGCACGATGATGCTGGCTACCAACAATGCGGGAGCCCGGGCGCTGGGCGACCAGCTGCGCCAGCTTTGGGGCAGCAACACGCTTACGGCCAGCCAGCAGTCGGCCATCGCGGCCCTGTCGCAGAAGATACTCGATAAGAAGATGCGGCCTATTCCGCACCTGACGGCCTTTTACAGCGCTATTATCGGCGGCAAAACCAAAGCCGGCCTCAACGATACGCAGCTCGACCAATATATCGACGCGGTAAGCCAGTCGGTAGAAAAAGACCCGGTTCCCGAAGCGGAAAAATACCTGATGATGACGACCCGCGTGCTAAACGGCGGCTACCTCTACCGCTCGGGTTTTAACGCGCTGCGGGCCGTGGGCGGCCAGCTGTCGTTTGCCTACAAAGCGCCCGCTGCCGTTGACCCCAATGCCTCGTTTGGCAGCGCTCCGGCCCCGAAGCCTGCCGAGCTGCCCGCTGCCAAGCCGGCTGCCGTGGCCAAGCCTAAGGCGAAACCCAAGCCGGCAGTAAAGAAAAAGCGGGCCAGCGACGGCTGGGACACTGCCGATATGTGGAATACCTCCAGCAGCAAGGCCAGCAAAAATGACGGCTGGAGCAGCGCCAACGACGGCTGGGGGGCGCCCATTGTCAGTTCCAAAAAGAAAGCAGCCAACGATGGCTGGGGCGCACCTGCCGACGACGGCTGGGGCACGCCCAGGAAAAAAGCGCCCGTCAAGGCGACGGCCAAGACGGCTGCCAAACCGGCTGCCAAGCCCGTAGCCAAAACCAGCACGCCTGCCCCCAGCGCGGCCGACTTCGAGCAGGCCAGCCAGCCGTTTGTGCCATCGGCCAGCGCGGCCTACGATGCGTATTACCCGCCCGCCATTAGTGGGCCGGTACTGGAGCTGAAAGACGCTGACCTGGTAATGCGTACCGCCAGCGACTCTATCGTTATGCACAAGGTGAGCGGTACGGCGGCCACGCTGGGCAGCCACTTTGTAGGAACCGGCGGGCAGGTAGCCTGGACGATAAAAGGCAACCCCGTAACGGCCGACCTGACTGGCTTCGACTTCGACCTGAGCAAGCCCGAGTTTACGGCGCAGCCCGTTACGCTTACCTACGCCGCCCGGCTCGAAGCCCCTGTAAAAGGTGCCCTCAGCTACAAAAGCGTGCGCCGTAAGCCCGGCGCTACCGAGAGCAGCTACCCGCGCTTTATCTCGCTTACCAACGACGTTCGGGTGAAGGATATCGGGCCCGGCATTACCTACCAGGGCGGGCTGTCGCTGGCGGGCAGTAGTATGCTGTCGGCCTCGCTCGACGGCTCGGTTTCGCACCTGCTGGTGCGCCAGGACAACAAGCTGCGCTTCCGCTCCAACTCGCGCAACTTTGTGCTCGGCGACTCGGTCATCACGGCCGGCCAGGCCGCAGTGTCCCTTTACCAAAGCACCGGCGACTCCATCACCCATCCGGGAGTGGAGCTGAAATATTTGAAAAACAAGGAGCAGCTGAAGCTGCTCTACGGCCAGGGCCTTTACCGCAATGCGCCGTATTCCGACTCGTACCACCAGGTCGATATCCGGGCGCAGATGCTGACCTGGAACCTGCGCGAGCCGAAGATGGACTTCAGCATCGTGACTTCTCCCACCCAGGTTTCGGCCGATTTTGAGAGCAAGGATTTCTTTTCCAATACCCGCTACCAGCAGCTCAAGAGTATCAACCACCTGCACCCCCTGCAAATGCTGCTGGGCTACAGCATCACCCACGGCCACGGCGACGTGCTTAATGTGCACGATGTAGCGGTAGCCACCAATACCTCCGAAGCCAACCTGCGCTCAGCAATCGGCGGCCTCGCCCGCGATGGCTACGTAGATGTGCGGCCTCAGACCGGCGAGGTAGTGCTGCTGCGCAAAGCCCGGCACTACGTGGGGGCTGCCCGCGAAAAGAAAGATTATGACCATATTAATATAAAGTCATTGAGTGGCTCGGGGCGGAGTGCTACGCTCAACATGAACTCCAACCAGCTGGTGTTGCGGGGTGTAAAGCAGTTTAGCTTCTCCGACGACTCAGCGGCCGTGTTTGTGCAGCCCGATAGCGGCACGGTACGCATGGAGCGCAACCGCAACATGAAATTTGGCGGCCGGGTAAAAACCTCGGTTTATGGCTTTAAAGGGCGCGATTATCAATTCGATTACGACGGCTATTACATCGATATGCCCCGCATCGACTCGCTGACTATCCGCAACAAGCGCAAAAAGGCAACCGGCAAAAACACCGCGGCCGAAGAGGCGCCGCCCAGCGACTTTGTTCTCACCAACAAAGGCAACTACCAGAGTGGCCGGCTGTACCTCAACGACCCCAAAAACCGCTCGGGCGCAAGAAGATGCCCAAGTACCCGTCGTTTAGCTCAACTTCGGGAGCCTATGTCTACTTCAATAAGCCCGACGTGCTGGGTGGAGCCTACGATTCTACTACCTACTTCGACGTGCCTCCGTTTAGCTTCGACTCGATGGGCACCGGCAAATCGCGGGGCAACTTTGTGGGGGTATTTCACAGTAAGGCCCTACCCCCCATCAAAACGGCGCTTACTACCCAGGAAGATGGCTCGATGGGCTTCGTACACACCGTGCCGACCGGCGGCTATCCTATGTACGGCGGCAAGGGACGCCTGTCGGCCGGCGCGAAGGTGCGGCTAAATAAAGACGGTCTGCAATCAAACGGCACGGTGACGTACCAGGCCGCCACGTTGCAAAGCGACCGGTTTGTGATGTACGGCGACTCGCTCACTGGTGAAGGGAAGGCCGGCGGCATTGCCGCCAGTGCTACCACACCTAAAGTGACGCTGCCGCCTGGCTACCTTATCAACTGGGGGCTCGTAGCGACTCGCTGCACCTGCGTACCCCGCCGGGCGGTGCCTCGGCCAAGGTCTACGCCGACCACACATTTAAGGGCTCACTGTTGCTCACGCCCAAGGTGGTGGGCGGGGCGGGCCGCTTGGACGGTCCGCAGAGCTATGTGCGCTCAGAAAGCTTAGTCTTTACCAACGACTCCTACTCAGGTAAAAAGGCGTTGCTGAGCGTGAAATCGGCCCAAGCTGGCAAGCCTGCCTTGATGGCGAATGAGGTGGACATTTCCTATGACCTCAAGCGCGGCTTTGCTGAATTTAAGCGCGAAGAGGGAAGCAAATCGACCATTGACCTGCCTTATACCGATTTCCGCAGCTCGTTGAGCGAAGGGCGCTGGGATTTCAAAAAGAAGCAGGTAATACTGCGGGCCTCCCGTTCCGACTCGGTCAAATCATACTTTGCCTCCACGCTGCCCGAGCAGAAAGGACTCAAGTTCCGCGCCGGGTCAGCTATCTACGACCTGGCTAAGTATAAGCTGCAGGCCAACAACGTACATCACATTGCTATTGCCGACTCGTGGGTATTACCCGATTCGGGCCGGGTGGTGGTGCTGCCGGGCGGCAGGTTTCAACAGATGAAGAATGCGCGGGTGGTTATGGACTCGGTGACCAAGTTTCACAAGCTCTACCTCGGCGACCTGGTGCTCAAGTCGCGCTACGAGTTTGAGGGCCAGGCAAAATACACGTTCAAGTATGCCAATGGCGATTCGGTCGCGCTGACTTTTAGCGATTTCCGCCCCGACTCGGCCGGGGGCCGGCTCCTAGCCGACGCGGGCGGCAAAAAGAAAGGCGGTTTTCTTAAGAGTCGCAAAACCGGCGATGTGCCTACAAGCGGTAATATTTCCCTGACGGGTGCCGCCAAAGTGCAGGCTAATGATAATTTTAATTTGGCCCCGCGCATCGGCTACCAAGGTGAGGTAACGCTGAACTCGCAGCGGCGTGGGCTGGCCTTTCAGGGCGAGGTAAAGCTCAATTTCAACAAGAATAAGTCGGGAGCCGAATGGGTACCCATGCTCGACACGATAAACCCCAAGAGTATTGCTATTCAATTTGAAAACCCGAAGGGCGAAGATGGAGCCCCGCTCACGGCGGGCCTCCTGATGAGCGATGAGGCGCCGGGTGTTTATCCACTATATTTTGGCTCGCCGGTCAATACCACCGATTATCCCATCTTTAAGGTCGATGGCACCTTGCGCTACGATGCCAAGGCCGGACGCTACTCACTCTCGCGCGCCGACTTAGCCGACCCTAACCAGTACGAAGGTGCGGCACTGACTTTCGACGAAGCCAGCCGCCGGCTCGGCTGGCGCGGGCCATTCAACCCGATTTCGTCCGAAAAGAACTTTACAATAACCGGCGCAGCGGTGGGCACAGGCGCGCCCGACTCCGCAGCCTACCGTATGCAGGCTATGCTAGGCTTTGATATCGTAATGCCGCTAAAAGGTGTCGAAACGATGGCAGCCAATATCGTGAAGCTGACTAAGTCTGCGGGCGAAGCCATTGGTGGTAACCCTAACGACCTCTTCAATATTGGCCAGTTGGGCGGCAATCAGGCGGCCAAGAGCTTTGCCGACCACAAGATGGGAGCCGCCCCGGATGCCCTCCAGAAGCTCTCGCCCAAATTCTTGCGCACGTTGGTCATCAACCACGTAGACCTACGCTGGAACGCCCATGAGCGGGCCTGGTATTCGGTGGGACGCATTGGGCTCGGAGGGGTCGGGAAGCAGCCCTTTAATGCCCTGATGAATGGCATGCTGGAAATAAAGCGGGTGGAAGGCCAGGACTATGTAGAGCTCTACTTGGAGCCTTCGCCGGGTTATTTCTACTATTTTCGCTACGAGAAAGGCGTGTTCGTAACGCAGTCGCTCGATGAGCAATATAATTACGCCATTAGCTCGAAGGCTAAGTACGATTACAGCACAGCTCTAGAATACGGAGCTTTTCTGGGAGCGCTGGATGAGGTAGAAACCTTCCGGACCCGCTTCCGTCGCACGTATTTCAACGAGTCAGCATCCGAAACGATGGCCCGCCGCAAAGCCACGGCCGCTGCCGAGGAAAGGCTTGCCCAGGAAAAAGCCGCTCAGGAAGAGGCGGCAGCCGCTGCTGCCGAAGCCAAGAAAAACAAGAAGCGTAAGCCCGACGAGGCTGCTTCTGACGACACCAATGCCTTCGGCGAGCCCCCTATGGAGGCAGCCAGTAAAAAGAAGAAAAAGAAGGATAACGACCCCTATGGCGACGGCGTTATTACGCCAGCTGCGGCCGAGCCCGCCAAAAAGCCGAAGAAAAAGAAGGATAATGACCCCTTCGCTGAGAGCGACGTGCCGCCGGTGGCTCCAGCTCCTAAGAAGTCTGCCCCAGCACCAGTAGCCCCGGCCCCGGCAGTGGCAAAGCCAGCGCCGGCTGCCGGGGCAAAGCCTGCGGCCGACTCGCTAAAAGCAACTGCACCAGCTACCTCCGTAGAAGCGCCAGCCGCTGCTCCTGTAGAAGCCCCGGTGAAAAAGCAGAAGGCTGATATGCCTGACCCCACGGGCGAGCCTGGCATTGAGCCCGATAGGAAATCCAAGAAAAAGAAGAAGAAGGGTGAGGAAGACCCCTTCGGCGACTCATAAGTAAGCTGCCCCGGAGCCGAGCTCCGGGGCAGCTTACTTTTGCGGCATGCTCTACATTATTCCGGCGCTGCTGGCAGCCTATCTGCTTGGTTCCATCCCAACGGCTTTATGGGTAGGACGGGCATTCTTTAACCTCGCCGACATCCGCGAACACGGCTCCGGCAATGCCGGCGCCACCAATACCTTTCGGGTACTAGGTAAGAAAGCAGGCACGTTTGTGCTGCTCGTTGACGCGTTTAAGGGCTTTGCGGCCGCATACTTCCTGCCCAACTTTCTGCTGAGCCAAGGGCTTATTACGCCCGAAAACCTTTTTTATTATCGGCTGGCCTGCGGTGTGCTGGCGGTAGTAGGCCACATTTATCCGGTGCTGGCGGGCTTCCGGGGCGGCAAGGGCGTAGCCACTATCCTGGGGATGATGCTGGCTATTGCCCCGGCCACGGTGGGCGTGGCACTGCTCGTATTTCTGACCGTACTAAGTACTACGCGCTACGTGTCGCTGAGCAGCATGACGGCCGGCGTTGCCTTTGCCTTTTTGCAGTTTCTACACCTCGACGGCCCCATTCCCTCCCTGCAAATCTGGTTTGGCTTCCTGCTGGCCCTTATGCTTATCTACACCCACCGCGCCAACATCGGCCGCCTGCGCGCCGGCACTGAGAGCCGCGTGCCGCTGTGGGGGAAGCGGTAACACCCTATGGAATTCACCGTCCTCAAAACGCAGCAATTTGAAGATAAACTGCTGGTTATTTACGACTGGATGAAATTTCCCTTTGCCGGCCCTATTCGTAATCTCTACGCTTACAGTGCGGAAGGCGACCGACTTTGGATAGCCGAAGCCAGGCGGCTAGGCGATTTTTACACCGGCTTTGTCGGGGATGGCCGTCTAATAAAAGTTGCTACCTGGGACTGCTTTTGCTGCATCCTTGACCCTGAGACAGGTGAAATAATAAGTAGTGAATGGACTAAATAGCAGGACAGTAATGCCTTCTCCTCAGCTTGTCACCCCCCGCTTGCGGCTCCGCGCCTTCACACTGGCCGATGTGCCGCGCCTCGTAGTCCTGGCTGGTAATTACGAGGTAGCAAAAAATACCCTCAATATCCCGCATCCTTACCTGGAGGAAGATGGCCGCCGCTGGGTACAACTCACCGAGGAAAACTACGTGCAGCAAACCGGCTACGCCTTTGCCATCGAGCTACTGGCTACCGGCGAGCTCATTGGCGGCATCGGCCTCACCGTCGAGCGGCGCTTCGACCGCGCTGAGGTGGGCTACTGGCTGGGCCAGGCCTATTGGGGCCAGGGGCTGGCCAGCGAGGCGCTGGCGGCGCTACTAGGCTTTGGCTTCAAAGAGCTACAGCTGAATAAACTATATGCTACTCATATCGTCAGCAACCCCGCTTCGGGCCGGGTGATGCTGAAAAATGGTATGGTAAAGGAAGGCGAGCTGGTGCAGCATACCAGGCGCGACGGCCAGTACCATGACCTCTGGCAATACCGTATAACCAAGGATGAATACGCGCAGCAAACCCTGGGTATACCGCAGGCATGAAGGAGAGAAACTGCTGATGTTGAAAAAATGCCGCAGCTTTTTTGGAATTTAGCTAAAAAATGTCCGCATTTAGTTTGCATTTCCAAAAAAAACGGTAGCTTGCGCCCCCTAAACCTTCTGGTAATTCATGGAGACGCAAGCTTTGAAGTATCCTGCCATTCGCAACTACGTCGCGGGCCAGCCCATCGATACGCCGGCCGCCGCCCTGCTCGATGTATTCAGCCCGTTGAGCGGAGCCGTTATCTCGGCTATGCCACTGAGCACGGCCGCCGACCTTGATGCGGCAGTTAAAGCCGCGCAGGCTGCCTTCCCGGCCTGGTCGGCCACGCCAATAAAGGAGCGGGTGCAGATATTTTATCGCTACAAAACGCTGCTCGAGCGCGATATGCAGGCCCTGGCCGAGCTGGTGCGCGAGGAAAACGGCAAGACCTTCGACGAAGCCCGCGCCGAAGTCGAAAAGGCCGTGGAGCTGACCGAGTTTGCCTGCTCGCTGCCGCAGCTTGTGCAGGGCGAGTTTCTGGAAGTGAGCAAGGGCGTGGAAGCCCGCGCCGAGCGCAAGCCGCTGGGCGTGGTGGCCAGCATCGCCCCGTTCAACTTCCCCAACATGGTGCCGCACTGGACTATTCCCAACGCGCTGGTGCTCGGCAACTGCCTGATTCTGAAGCCATCCGAAAAAGTGCCGTTGAGCGCCGTCAAAATCGCCGAACTGCTGAAAGAAGCCGGCCTGCCCGACGGCGTGCTCAACGTGGTGAATGGTGATAAAACCATCGTGGAAGCAATATGCGACCACCCCGATATTAAGGCCGTATCGTTTGTCGGTTCTACTCCCATTGCCAAGGTCGTCTACATCCGCGCCACCTCCAACCTGAAGCGCTGCGTGGCGCTGGGCGGCGCCAAAAATCACCTGCTGGTATTGCCCGACGCCCATCCCGAAATGACCGCTTCCAACGTGGCTGCCAGTATGTCGGGCTGCGCGGGTCAGCGCTGCATGGCCGGCTCTACTATGGTGGGCGTGGGCAACGTAGACCACATTGTAAGTAAACTAGTAGAAGAAGCCCGCAAAATTATGCCCGGCAAAAACCTCGGCTCGGTTATCAGCCGCGAGGCCAAAGCGCGCATCGAGCGCTACATCACTGAGGCCGAAGCAGCCGGGGCCAAGGTGCTGCTTGATGGTCGTGGCGCCGTGGTGCCTGGCCACGAAGACGGCTATTACGTCGGCCCCACAGTAATTGATTACGTGACACCCGACATGGCCATTGCCCAGGAAGAAGTGTTCGGCCCGGTGCTGGCCATCCTGCGCACCAAAACGCTGGATGAGGCCCTGGCCATCGAAAATGCCAATCCCTACGGCAACGCTGCCGCCGTTTTCACCCAAAGCGGCAGCCACGCCCGCTACGTAATGGACCACGCCAGCGCCGGCATGATTGGCGTGAACATCGGTGTGCCCGTGCCCCGCGAACCCTTCTCCTTCGGTGGCTGGAACGAGTCGAAATTCG
The DNA here is from genome assembly GCF_013256425.1 of Hymenobacter sp. BRD67. Classification (GTDB taxonomy): domain Bacteria; phylum Bacteroidota; class Bacteroidia; order Cytophagales; family Hymenobacteraceae; genus Hymenobacter. The sequence continues at coordinate 2,654,622 of NZ_CP053904.1, read as the reverse complement.
GCGCCTGCGACATCACCGGAAAAAGCTCGATTGAGTTCTGGACCCAATTGAAGAAAACGACTACCAAGTGGAACCCTGAGTCGCGGGTGAACTGGATGAGCTAGCGCAAACAACGCTGGCCGCCGTTTAGCGCAGCGCGTAATGGCAGGCCGCAAAGTGGGGCGAGTTGCTAAACTCGCTTTTGTATACCTGCCGCGAGTGCGGAGACTCGTCACACCCATCGGCCTACTGTTACGCGCTGCGCTAAACGTTGGCCAGCAGTATTTTGAACGATACGTACTGACAATTATGCACCCAACTCTCGACCTCGACCAGCAGCAAATCCTGCACGACAACCTCGACCACACACTGTTTTCGTGGTCGAAACAGGCGGGCCTGAACCCCATCAGTGCCGAGCGCGCGGCGGGCGTGTACCTCTACGACCGCGACGGCAAGCGCTACATCGACTTCTCGTCGCAGCTGATGAATGTGAACATCGGCCACGGCGACCAGCGCGTGACCGAGGCCGTGGCTGCCCAGATGCGCGAGCTGAGCTATGTGTACCCCGGCATGATAACCAAGGCGCGGGGCGACCTGGGCCGCAAGCTGGCCGAGATAACGCCAGCCAACCTCACCAAGGCGTTTTTCACGCTGGGCGGGGCCGAAGCTATTGAAAACGCGATTAAGCTGGCGCGCATCTACACCGGCCGGCACAAGATTGTGTCGCTCTACCAGTCGTTTCACGGCGCGAGCTACGGGGCCATGAGTGTGGGCGGCGACCCGCGCAAGTTTGCCGTCGATAGCCAGGCCATGCCGGGAACGGTGCACGTCGAAAACCCCTATTTCTACCGCTGCCCCTGGTACAGCACCACGCCCGAACAGTGCGCCGAGCGTGCCGCCGACGCTCTGGAGCGAATTATCGGCTACGAAAACCCCGGCAGCGTGGCCGCCATTTTCCTGGAAGGGGAATCGGGGACCTCGGGCTGCATCAAGTACCCGCCCGGCTACTGGAAGCGCGTGCGTGAAGTATGTGATAAATACGATATTCTGCTGGTGGCCGACGAGGTAATGTCGGGTTTTGGCCGCACCGGCAAGTGGTTCGGCTCCGACCACCACGGCGTGAAGGTTGACATTATGTGCATGGCTAAGGGCATCACCGCCGGCTACGTGCCGCTGGGGGCCGTGATGGTCGATGAAGCCATTGCTAAGTCATTTGATAACAAGCCGTTGCCGCTCGGCCTCACGTACTCGGCGCACCCCGTGAGCTGTGCCGCCGCCGTGGCCGTGCTCGACATTTATGAGGAAGACCACCTGCTCGAAAACACCGTCGAGATGGGCTACTACCTCGACGAGCGCGTGGCCGAGCTGATGCAGCAGCACCCCAGCATCGGCGACTGGCGCAACACTGGCCTCTTCGGCTGCCTGGAGCTGGTGAAAAACCGCCAGACCAAAGAGCCGATGGCCCCCTGGAACGCCTCGCCCGACCAGATGACCATCATGAACGAGGTGGCCGCCAAAATCAAGGAGCTGGGTATGTACACCTTCGTGCGCTGGAATTATATTTTCATTGCCCCGCCGCTGTGCATCAATAAGACGGAGCTGGACGAGGGCCTGGCAATTATCTCGGAGGCGCTTAAAATCACGGATGCTGCTTGCCACTAGTCAGTTAGTTAAACAGAATGTTATGCGGAGCTGGCCGAAGCATCTCGCTCGCATTGTTGAACGATTGAATTGCTACCGTGAGCGGGATGCTTCGGCCAGCTCCGCATAACGTTCCTGATTAAGTAAAATCCCCATGTCGATTCTGCTAAAAAACGGCCGTGTTGTCACGGCCGATTCGGACAGTATTTGCGATATTCTGGTCGAAGGCGAAGCCATTGCGGCTATCGGCCGGGGTCTGCCCGCGCCTGAGGGTGTGGCGGTTAACGACTGCACTGGCAAAATGGTGATGCCCGGCGGCATCGACCCGCACGTGCACCTGGAGATGCCGTTTATGGGCACGTTTAGCAGCGATACCTACGAGACCGGCACCCGAGCTGCGCTGCACGGCGGCACCACCACGGTTATCGACTTCATCCTGCAAAAGCAAGGCAGCTCGTTGCGGGCGGCGCTGGACGAATGGCAGGGTAGGGCTACTGGCAATGCCGTGGGCGACTACTCCTTCCACATGGCCGTGACGGATTTTAATCCGAACACGCAGCTGGAAATTGAGGAAATGATTGCCGAAGGCATTACGTCCTTCAAAACCTTCATGGCCTACAAGGGCGCGCTCATGATTGACGACGCGCAGATGGTGGGCCTGATGCAGGAAGTGAAAAAGCACGGCGGCCTCGTAACGGCCCACGCCACCAACGGCGACATGATTGATACCCTCATTGCCCAGCACCGGGCGGCGGGCAAGCTCTCGCCGCTCTACCACTACCTCTCGCAGCCCGAAGTGACGGAGGCCGAAGCCTCGGGCCGCTTCTCCGACATTGCCAACTACACGGGCGTGAACGCCTACATCGTGCACCTCACCTGCCAGGGCGCGCTCAACCAAGTGCGCCGTGCCACCGAGCGCAACCAGCGCGTGCTGGTCGAAACCTGCATTCAGTACCTGTTGCTCGATGCCTCGCTCTATGAGAATGAGGCCGAAGGCGCCAAGTGGGTGATGTCGCCGCCGCTGCGCCAGAAGAAGGACCAGGCTACACTGTGGGCCGGACTCAACCAAGGCCTGGTGCAGGTGGTGGGCACCGACCATTGCCCGTTTCTCTGGGAGCAGAAGCTGCTGGGCAAAGACGACTTTTCGAAGATTCCCAATGGCCATCCAGCCGTGGAGCACCGCTTGGAGCTGCTGTTTTCTGAGGGTGTAAGCAAGGGCCGCATCACCCCGCAGAAGTTTGTGGAAGTGACTTCGACCAATGCGGCCAAAATCTTCGGCATGTTTCCGCGCAAAGGCACCATCAGCATTGGGGCTGACGCCGATTTGGTGATTCTCGACCCGGAGAAAAAGCATACCATTTCGGCCGCCACGCACCACATGAACTGCGATTATTCGGCCTACGAAGGCTGGGAGCTGACTGGCAAAGTCGACACGGTTTTACTGCGCGGCAAAGTAGCCATCGACCGCGGCGAGGCCAAAGTAGGGCGCGGCTACGGGCAGTTTATCCGGCGCGGTAAAACGGCTTTTTAAGCGCAGAGTTTCGCGAAGTGAGCAGAGTCTCGCAGAGTTAATTTGACTTCGTGACTTCGCGAGACTCTGCTCACTTCGCGAAACTCTGCGCTCCCTATTAATTTCTCCAAACCTAATTCTCCTTACAATGCCCAGAATTATTAAATCCGGCCTCATCCAGATGAGCCTGCCGATGACGGAGGGTGAAGGCTCTATCGCAGAAATAAAAGAAGCGATGGTGCAGAAGCATATCCCGCTGATTGAAGAAGCCGGCCGCCAGGGCGTGCAGATTCTGTGCTTGCAGGAAATATTCAATACGCCCTACTTCTGCCCCGGCCAGGATAATAAGTGGTACGCCTCAGCTGAGGCAGTGCCCGGCCCCACCACCGAGCGCATGGCAGAATACGCCAGGAAATACAACATGGTGATGATTGTGCCCGTGTACGAGCGCGAGTCGGCCGGCTTTCTCTACAACACGGCCGCCGTTATTGATGCCGACGGCACGTACCTGGGTAAATATCGTAAAAATCATATACCTCACACGTCGGGCTTTTGGGAGAAATACTTCTTCAAGCCGGGCAACCTGGGCTATCCGGTGTTCCAGACCAAGTACGCCAAGGTGGGCGTGTACATCTGCTACGACCGGCACTTCCCCGACGGGGCGCGGGTGCTGGGCCTCAACGGCGCCGAAATCGTGTACAATCCTTCGGCCACGGTAGCGGGCCTTTCGCAGTACCTCTGGAAGCTGGAGCAGCCCGCCCACGCGGCCGCCAATGGCTACTTCATGGGCTGCATCAACCGGGTAGGGGAGGAGAAGCCCTGGAACCTGGGCCGCTTCTACGGCACCAGCTACTTCGTGGACCCGCGCGGCCAGATTATCGCTCAGGCCGACGAGTACAAAGACGAGCTGCTCATCGCCGAGTTCGACCTCGACATAATTGACGAGGTGCGCGCCACCTGGCAGTTTTTCCGCGACCGCCGGCCCGAGACGTACGAGAAGCTGGTGGAATTGTAGGCTGCTACTTGCAGATGAAACCGCTAGGTCCTGCTACGGCCAGCAGAGCCGAGATAGTAAACTATTATAAGAAGGCAACTTACTGCTACGCTGCCCCTTTTGGCTTATTAGTACTGAGTTTTCTAATACCGTTTGTGGGAGCAGTGGGACTATTTACCTTGCTGCCGCTTGGATTAGCAGGCTTATTCTTTACTAAACGTGGCTTAACGCTCGCTGCCAAAAATGGTGACCGGGAAAAAAAAGACGTGGGCTACGCTAATTTGGTGCTGGGCGTCATTGTCTTGCTTTTTGGGTTACTAGCACTGGCCTTCACCTATGTAAGACTAAGTTAAAAATAGTCTGTCGTTGCGAGTCTGCGAATCAAACGCACGAAGACAAACTAGCGCGGATTCTGGGTGAGTGTACGTTTTTTGCCAACCTGGCTCCCCTCTCCTTTTCGGAGAGGGGCTGGGGGTGAGGCGAACGCAAGAACAGAACCCGTACACTGACCCAGAATTCGCGCTAATAACCAGGCGAGTGAGTCGTTCTGGTGCGATTGCTTCGCCGACTCGTAATGACAAACGAGTTGATTTTCAATAAGGAAAAATCTAATGGCCGAATTTTCTACCCCGACTACCGCCCAGGAATTTGCCCAAAACTTCGCGCAGCTCAAGCCGAATATGAGCCGTACCGAGGCGCTGTATGAAAGCTCACGCTGTCTGTTTTGCTTCGATGCGCCGTGCATCACGGCCTGCCCGTCGGGCATCGACATTCCGCAGTTTATCCGGCAGATAAACTCGGGCAACGTGACCGGCTCGGCGCGCACCATCTACGAGGCCAACTACTTCGGCAACGCCTGCGGCAAGGTGTGCCCCACGGAGGTGCTGTGCGAAGGTTCCTGCGTGTACAACCTGCAGGACGTGAAGCCGATAGAGATAGGCCGCCTGCAAAGCTACGCCACTACCCAGGCCATAACGGAAAACAAAAAGCTCTTCACGCCCGGTCCGGCCAACGGCAAGCGCGTGGCCGTAATAGGGGCCGGCCCCGCGGGCATCTCGGCCGCCTGTGAGCTGCGGGCGCTGGGCTACGAAGTCACGGTTTTTGAAGCCAAAGCCCAGCCTTCGGGCCTCACGGTGTACGGCGTGGCGCCCTACAAAATCACCAACGAGGAGGCGCTGGCCGAAATGACCTACCTGCAAGGGCAGTTCGGCTACGAGGTGCGCTACCACGCGCCGATTACCGGCCGCGCCGACCTGGCCGCGCTCGAAGCCGAATACGACGCCATTTTCCTGGGTATCGGCCTGGGTAAAACTACCCAGCTGGGGCTGCCCGGCGAGGAAAAAATCAATTGCGTGGGCGCGGTCGAATTTATTGAAGAGCTGCGTCAGCGTCAGCAGCAGATGCAGGTGGGCCGCACGGTCATCGTGTTCGGCGGCGGCAACACCGCCATGGATGCCGCCTCCGAAGCCGCCCGGCTGGGGGCCGAGAGCGTGGTACTGGCCTACCGGCGCGGCAAGGAAGAGATGGGCGCCTATGACTTTGAATACGAACTTGCTAAAGCCGTGGGCATGAAGGGGTTGTTTAATGTAGCGCCGCTCGAAATAGTGGGCGATGACTATGTGGCAGGGGTGCGCTTCATTCGCACGGTAATCGAAGACGGTCGCGTGCGCGAAGTACCCGGCTCCGAGTTTGTGCAAGCCTGCGACATGGTGATTAAAGCCACTGGCCAGGCCAAGCAGACCCATTTTCTGCACCACATTCCGGGCCTGGAGCTGGACGGCCGGGGCCGCATCGTGGCCGATGCCGCGGGCCAGACCACCAACCCGCAGTATTTCACCTCCGGCGATGCCCGCAACGGCGGCGCCGAAGTAGTGAACGCCGCCGCCGAAGCCAAGGTGGCCGCGCGGGGCATCCACGCCTTTTTGAGTAAGTAGCGCTGTGGCGTGGACTCTGCGAGTCCGCGCGTAGGGAGCCAAGCGCCCGCTTGGCAAGTCACCAACACTTTACTTGCGGACTCACAGAGTCCGCGCTACATTATGCCCGACCTTTCCATAAACTTCGCCGGCATCACCTCGCCCAACCCGTTCTGGCTGGCCTCGGCGCCGCCCACCAACTCCGGCTACCAGGTGATGAAAGCCTTCGACGCGGGCTGGGGCGGCGCGGTGTGGAAAACGCTCGGCGTGCCCGTCATCAACGTGTCGAGCCGCTACGGCGGCGTCAGCTACCGCGACAAGCGGCTGGTGGGCTTCAACAACATCGAGCTGATATCGGACCGCCCGCTGACCGACAACCTGCGCGAGATTTCGGAAGTCAAAAAGCGCTTTCCCGACCACGCCGTCATTGCCTCGCTCATGGTGCAGAGCCGGCAGGAGTGGCACGACATCGTGCGCCAGAGCCAGGATGCCGGCGCCGACGGCTTCGAGCTGAACTTCGGCTGCCCGCACGGCATGTGCGAGCGTGGCATGGGCTCGGCGGTAGGGCAGGAGCCCAACGTGTTGCAAATGATAGTGGAATGGGTGATGGAAGTGGCCCAAAAGCCCGTTATCGTGAAGCTCACGCCCAATATCTCCGACATCACAGAGCCGGCCCAGGCGGCGCGGCGCGGCGGGGCCGATGCCATCTCCTTGATAAACACCATTCAAAGTATTGTGGGCGTGGACCTTGACCGCTTCGCGCCCTACCCGATTGTGGATGGCCAGGGCACCAACGGCGGCTACTGCGGCCCGGCCGTGAAACCCATTGCCCTGAACATGGTGAAGAACTGCGCCCAGCACCCCGACGTGCGCCTGCCTATCTCGGGCATCGGCGGCATCGAGAACTGGCGCGACGCCGTGGAGCATATCCTGCTGGGCGCCAGCTCGGTGCAGGTGTGCACGGCGGCTATGCACTTTGGCTTTGGCATCATTCGCGAGCTGGTGAGCGGGCTGGAGCAGTATATGGTAGAGAAAAATTTTAACACCATCTACGACTTCGTGGGCAAGGCCCTGCCCAACGTGCGGCACTGGGAGGACCTCAACATGAAGTACCAGGTGAAGGCCCACATTCACGAAGAGAAGTGCATTGGCTGCCAGCTCTGCTACACTGCCTGCGAGGACGGCGCGCATCAGGCTATCCGGCTGCAAGCCGGCACGCGCACGCCGGCTATTATCGAAGAAAACTGCGTGGGCTGTAATCTCTGCTCGCTCGTGTGCCCCGTCGACGACTGCATCACGATGGACCGCCACGACGACGGCACGCAGCACCTGACCTGGAAAGAGCGCACCACCGCCAATACCATTCCTACCGAATTCAACGATGAGAAAGCCGGCGGCCGTCACCATTGGGTGCCCGAGCCAGCCGCCGCGCTCGGCAAGGAGCGCCATAAAACACTGCCTGGTAAGGCACGGGCACTGGGCATACTATAAGGTTGCTATTAGCGACTGCCGCGAAAGCGAGCAGTAGCGGACCAGGCGGCACTTCTTTTCTTAGGTGTGTGCAACTGCTTATTGCCAGCGGCCTACTTTTGTGCTCCCCTTTATTCTTTCCCGCCTATGCCCGCCCCTGCTTACCTAACCCAGCATCAAAATCGCTTTCTCGAAGAGCTAATGGACTGGCTGCGCATCCCGTCCGTCTCGGCCGACCCCAAGTTTCACGGCGATGTACTTAAAGCCGCCGACTTCCTGAAAGCCAGGCTCGAAGAAGCCGGCGCGCAAAACGTCGAGCTGTGCCCCACGGCCGGCAATCCTATCGTATATGCCGAGTATTTTTCGGGCCCCGACAAGCCTACCGTGCTGGTATATGGCCACTACGATGTGCAGCCGGCCGACCCCTACGAGCTATGGACTTCGCCACCGTTTGAGCCGGTGATTAAGGACGAGAAAATTTACGCCCGTGGTGCCTGCGACGATAAAGGCCAGGTATACATGCACGTCAAGGCGCTGGAAATGATGCTGCGCGACGGCGGAGCGGGCGCGCCCTGCAACATCAAATTCATGTTTGAAGGCGAAGAGGAAGTTGGCTCCAACAACTTGGGCATCTTCGTGAAAGCTAATAAGGAGAAGCTGCAGGCCGACGTCATTCTCATCTCCGATACCGGCATCCTGGCCAACGACGTACCGAGCATCGAAGTGGGCCTGCGTGGCCTCAGCTACCACGAGGTGGAGGTAACCGGCCCCAACCGCGACCTGCACTCGGGCCTCTACGGCGGCGCCGTGATGAACCCCATCAACGCGCTCTGCGACATGATTAGCAGCCTGCACGATAAAAACCGCCACATCACTATCCCCGGCTTTTACGACAATGTGGATGAGCTGAGCGCCGCTGAGCGCGCCGAAATGGCCCAGGCGCCGTTTTCGGAAGAAGAATTTAAGCAGAGCATCGGGCTGCCCGCCGCCGTGGGTGAGGCTGGCTACAGCACGCCCGAGCGCACCAGCATCCGGCCCACGCTCGACGTAAACGGCATCTGGGGCGGCTACACGGGCGAGGGCGCCAAAACGGTAATCGCCAGTAAGGCCTACGCCAAAATCTCGATGCGCCTGGTGCCGCACCAAACCAGCGACGAGATTACCGCCCTGTTTCAGATGCACTTTACAAGCATTGCACCGGCCGGCATTACGGTGAAAGTAACGCCCCACCACGGCGGCGAGCCCGTGGTGACACCCACCGACTCGGCCGCTTACCGCGCCGCCGCCAAGGCGCTCGAAACTACGTTTGGTAAAAAGCCGGTGCCCACGCGCGGCGGCGGCTCCATCCCCATCGTGGCTATGTTCAAGAGCGAGCTTGGGCTCGACTCGGTACTACTGGGCTTTGGGCTGGACAGCGACGCCATCCACTCGCCCAACGAGCACTTCGGGGTCTTCAATTTCCTGAAAGGCATCGAAACCATTCCCGAGTTTTACCGCGAGTACGCGGCGCTGCTGAAATAGGCGGCTACCATTCCACGCCCACAAAAAAGGTGCGTCGCCCGGCTGGGCAACGCACCTTTTTTGTGGGCGCCAAGGGAGTTATTTCCCGAACGAATAAGCTAGGTTCACCCAGAACGTATTCGACTTCAGGCTGTTGGTGCCAAACGTTACGTTATTAACGGTATTGTTTTTAAAGACGTTGGTCGCTCCGCCGTCATAGCGGAGGCCAATGGAAAGACCGGTGCCCAACTGATAGCCCAGGCCCAGTATATAATCGAGCACTACGGGGTTAACGTCGCTTTTTACGTCATTGCCGGCTTCGTTTTTAGCGGTCAGTGCGAAATTTACTTCCGGTCCAGCCTCAAAAAACAGCCCTTTGGCGTGCACACGGGCCAGCAGCGGCACGTTGATGTAAGAGATGTCGCGGCTCAGGTCGGTATTATTGGAGTCGAAGTACTGCAGCGTGTATAGTGCTTCGGGGTGAAAAGAGAACGACTCGCTAAAATAAACATCGGCATTCAGGCCGGCCTGGTAAGCCGAGTGGTTTACCGAGGAGTAGGGACCGCTGTCCCGAAGATTGGTGCGGCCGTAGCCCAGGGTAATGCCTACCGTATTGGCGGGCGTTTGAGCATAGGCCGCACTAGCCGTAGCGACAAGCAGAGCCAGCGTGAAGAATGATTTTTTCATTATATAGTAAAAAATAGTTAATTTCCGGACAGCATCGTAACGTTTGGCCCGGCTGGCGTTATACTCTGTTCATTACCACGAGGTTTCTTCATTATAAATTCATTAATAATCACCAAAGGCCCGGCCTCCTGTCTGGGAAGCCGGGCCTTTATAAAGGAAGCGCCGGTTCAGGCGCTGTTAATTAAAGGAGTACGTTGCGTACAGTTGAAACGTGCTGTTGCGTGCCCGAGGCTGCACCGTAACGTTGCCAATGGTATTTGAAACCGGAAAGTTTGTGAAGGCACCATTGTAGCGCAGGCCGATGCCCAAGCCGTGCTTGAGCTGGTAGCCGAGGCCGGCCAGGTAGCCAAAATCAACCTGCTTATAAGCGTCTTTTACATCGACCGACGTACTGCCTGACTCATTCTTGGCAGCTAGCAGGAAGCCAACCTGGGGGCCTGCTTCGAAGAAGAAGCCATCGGTATTGACATGGAAGGCCAGCGGCACGTCAAGGTAATTCAAACGGGTACGCGTATCAACAACGTCGCGTACGCTCGCTCCCTTTTGTGAGTATAGCAGCTCGGGCTGAAAGGCAAACAGCTTGGAAAAGCCAATATTAGCGAATACACCTGCCTGAAAGCCAAGACGATAGTCATATCCACTGTTCCCACTAGGGGTTTGGGTGTCTTTGCCCACAAAGCTGGTGAGCGCTGCGCCGGCCTTGATACCCAGCGATACATTGCCGCCACGCCCGCGATACTGCGCCTGAGCAGCGGTGCTCAGGCCCAATACCAGCGCTAGCAGCATGATAATGGATTTTTTCATTCGATAAGTAAAGAGGAATGGTTCCGGGGCAAAGCTACGGCCGCTAAAAAGCCGGCTCTCCCAGGAGAGCCGGCTTTTTAGGTGGTGGTTGAAAGTATTATTTGCCACCAAATATATAGCCCATATAGAGCTGAAACGCGCTGTTTTTAAGGTTCGTCTGAATGGTCGTATTTGCAATAGTTATATCCTTAACTATATTGGTAAATCCACCATTATAGCGTAACCCTACCATTGGGCCGCTGGCAACCTGAAAGCCGACGCCGGCAGCATAGCCAAAATCCACCCCTTTAAATGAGTCTTTTACATCGGTTGAGCTGCTACTGGTCTTGTTGGTAGCGGAAGCCAGAAAGCCTACCTGGGGGCCAAGCTCAAAAAATAAGCCAGTTGCGCCAGTTGCCACCTTCGCTAATATCGGAATATCCACGTAATTTAGATTGACGCGGTTGTTACTGTTGGTATCGTCCTGGCCACCTTTCATGGAGTACAGCAGCTCCGGCTGAATAGAAATCATCTCATTCAACCCAAAGTTGGCGACTAGGCCAGCATGAAATCCCAGTTTGGTAGCTGTGGCACCGGCATCGCTGCCCGTCCAGCTGCTGAGCGAGGCACCGGCCTTTATACCAAATCTGGCAGTCTGCGCTTGAGCGGCAACTGAAATTCCGGCCAGTAGGCCAAGGGAGAGAAAAGCTTTTTTCATCAGGCGGGAGGTGAAGAGGAAATTAAGATAGGCTGCAAAGGTAGCCCCGGCTTTTAAAGCAGCACAAAAAAACCGACTCCCTTTAAGGAGCCGGTTTTTTGTGCTGTAAGCAGTGCTGTACTGGCTAAAGCCTAGCTTTTGCCACCAAACAGGTAGTGTACCTGGAACTGGAATACTGAATTACGGAAATTGTTGGTGGTGGTCACGCCCGGAAGCGGGTTGATACCATCCTTATAGACATTGGAGAAGTCACCGGTGTAGCGAATGCCAAGGCCAAGGCCGCTGGTAAGCTGGTAGCCGATACCGCCAACGTAGCCAATAGCCACTTTGTTGAGGTGGTTTGTATCCGTGTTGATTTCTACTTCCTGTGAGCTGCCTGCACCAGCATCTTTAGGGCGGGTAAAATCGCGGGTAGCTACTAGAAAGCTGGCTTGTGGGCCTACTTCAAAGAACAAGCCTTTGCCGTTTTCGCCCGTCGTGAATTTAGCCAGGACAGGTACGTCAATGTATTGAACAGTAGAGCGGAACTGGGTATTATTGGTTGTGGCTGCTGTACTATAGTTCTGTACCAGCGCACCCTTTTGAGAATAAAGGGCTTCCACCTGAAGTGATATCAGGTCCGAAAACCCGTAGTTAATGAGCGCACCAGCCGTAAATCCGGGCTTGAAGGTGACGTCACCTGCCTCGGAGCCAGAATAGGAGCTGAGGCTGAAGCCACCTTTAACACCATACTTGAGAACGCCGCTCTGCGCATTGGCCGTGCCGGCAAAGCCAGCTAGAAGTGCGAGGGAAAGAAGTACTTTTTTCATGTCTGAAAGATTGATTAATAGACCCTGGCCGGCTAAGAATAGAATAAATAGGAGTGAGGTGGCCGGGAATGCGCCTTATACTTAGCCTGGCGGGGCGAGGGTTACATGTTGAGGAAATTTTGATTTCTTTTTGTGGAGGTCGGAGGGCACCCTGGGCCGGCGTAGCTTTGGCGCTGATTAGCTTGCTTTCCTATGCGCTGGTTTCGTCGGGCTTTGCAGCTCGTTAAGTATTATGTAGTTAGTGGGGTATTGCTGTTCAGCAGCCTTACATCGGCCCTGCCTGGCCTGGCGCAGAAGCTTCCGGTAGCTGATTCGGTAAAGCAGGCTTTGCCCGAGAAATTTATTTTGGGGGCCTACGCGCAGGGGGCTATAATTATCAACCATACGCGGCCCGTTAGCCACCTGGTGGCCTCCCACCCAACCGGCTTTGAGCTGAACGTGCAGCGCCAGACTACCGGGGCCGCGCCCTGGCATAGCTGGTACAAGTACCCCAAAGTGGGGCTGGCGCTGGTGTACTACGACTACCATAACCCGATACTGGGGCAGAGTTACGCGGCCTCGGTTTACCTGAGCAAGGCTATCAGGCGCACGGCTCGCCACGACCTGAGCTTTCGGCTGGGTACCGGGCTGGCGTATTTTCCGCAGCACTACGACCTCTATACCAACCGCAAGAATACCTTCGTCAGCTCGGCCCTCAACGCCACGCTGCAAATGCGGCTGGAGTACGATGTAGCCCTAAGCCAGCACCTGGGGTTGCTTATGGGCCTGGGACTCAATCATTACTCCAATGGGGGCTCGGCCAAGCCCAACTTTGGCATCAACCTGCCCACGCTGCTGCTGGGCCTCAATTACTACCAGCAGCGCCCCGTGCCTACGCCCACCACCATGGCACCCGACCCCACCGATATCGGGCGCACTTTTTTTAATATCAGCGCCAGCCTGGGCTATAAGCAGCGCACGGGGGGCGACCCCAGGCACTACCCTGTAAGCTCGGTAACGCTGGCCGTGGGCCGGCGCGTAAACCGTAAAAGCAATTTGCTGCTAGGTATAGAAGGCTTCGACGACCGGTCGCTGGCGGCCGTGCTGCGCGATACTGCCCGCAGCCAGGACCACCTGCCCGACGTCAAAAAAGCCAGCGCTTTCGTGGGCCACGAATTGTTGTTCGGGCGGTTAGCAATGGTGACGCACCTGGGCTTTTACGTGTACAATCCCTACAAATCAAACCCCTTCTACTACGAGCGTATCGGGCTTAAGTATCAGCTAACTAATTTGTTGTTTGTTGATGTCGACCTTAAAGCGCACCGCGCTACGGCCGATGTCATTGAGCTGAAACTAGGCGTGAAGCTCTAAGCCGGGGCGCCCTGGGCACCGAAAATAGTGCTTAGTTTGGCCCCAGCTGCCCCTGAGCCTTGGCCTGGAATTTTCGCGGGCTCCCTCGTGTTGGTGCCGCCACTCTAATGGGTAAGCCGGCGTTACAAGCCCCGATTTTGTTCACGGCCAGCGCCCCGCCGAAGTAGTAGCGGGTCCGGATGGAGCCAGCACCGGCGGCAGCTGGCTCGGCCTGCGTAATACATTGATTTATAAACATATTATGCAGGCCGCGCCAGCTGTTGGTTGATACGGCTTACCAGGGCGGGGCCTTCGTAAATAAAGCCGGTATAGAGCTGCACCAGCGTGGCGCCGGCAGCCAGCTTTTCGAGCGCATCGGCAGCCGAGTGAATGCCGCCCGCGCCGATAATGGGCAATGCGCCTTGGCTGCGGCGGTGCAGGTAGGCAATAACTTCGGTAGCCCGTTGGCGCAGGGGCCGGCCGCTGAGGCCACCTGCCCCAAGAGTCTCCACCTGCGTGGCCGGGGTAGCCAGACCGGTGCGGGAAATGGTGGTATTCGTTGCTACCAGGCCACTCAGCATGGTTTCGCGCGCGATTTCCAGGATGTCGTCGAGCTGCGCATCGGTGAGGTCGGGTGCGATTTTGAGCAGCAGCGGGCGCGGTACGGCCCGGCGCATGTTTTGCTCCTGCACCTGCTGCAACAGGCGGATAAGCGGCTTTTTATCCTGCAGCTCGCGCAGGCCCGGCGTATTTGGCGAGCTCACGTTGACCACAAAGTAATCGACCACCTCAGCCAGCATCTCAAACGCGGCTGCGTAGTCGTCGCCCGCCCGCTCATTGGGTGTGTCTTTATTCTTGCCGATGTTGCCGCCGATGATAAGCTGAGGGTTGGTGCGCTGCCGCAAGCGCGCCGCCACGGCAGCGGCCCCATCGTTATTGAAGCCCATGCGGTTGATGAGTGCTTCGTCCTGGGGCAGCCGAAATAGGCGCGGGCGCGGGTTGCCGGGCTGGGGCCGGGGCGTCACGGTGCCAATCTCTACAAAGCCAAAGCCCAGCGTCGCCAGCTCATCGGTCAGCAGCGCATTCTTATCAAAGCCCGCCGCCAGGCCCACTGGGTTTGGAAATTTGAGGCCGAACACCTCGCGCTCCAGAGAAGGGTGGTGGTAGTGGTAGAGGCCCCGTAGCAAGGCGGCCGTGCCGGGCAGGCGGGCCACCCGCTTCAGGTTATCAAAAACCAGATGATGCGCCTGCTCGGCATCGAGCTTAAAAAGCAGCGGCTTAACAAGGGATTTATACACGGGCATCGGGGCCAAACTGCTGGTCGAGGTCGGCAGGCAGGTCAACTGGAAATAAAAATTGATTATTTGGTTATATGATTAGTTTATTTATATTAGGACTTACGCAGTTGCCTGCTGCAAAATGTAAACAGGGTTCGCCAAGTAGGTTCGGATAGCCTCGCGCAGGAGTTGCTTTTTGGCTTCGTACCAGCTTCGGCCGGTGCGCAAGCGCTGGGCTTCCAAACGCAAAAAGGCCCGCAGCGCGCACCCGATGTGATTGCGCTGGGCGCGGGCAGCACGCACCTGCGCTTTCTCTACGCCACAGCACTGCTTCAGGCCTCGGTGGTAGTGCTCAATGCCCCAAGCCAAGGCCGCCAGCGGCGCCCGTTGCTCCTCGGGCAGGTCCGGGTCGCTGCTGGCCCAGTACTCCGCGTCTTCCGTGCCGCCGTCTGGGGCCGCGAACCGGAAGACGCGCACAAAGCCGTAGCCCTGGAGCCAAACGCGCTGCCCGCCTGCGGCCAGGGCACAGTCGTGGAGCGGGCGCAAGCCTTGCCCGTCGGGATTGACGCGCCGGTTGCGCTTGAGGCGCGTCAGCCAAGACCAGCCCAGGGCCCGCACTTGCTTGAGGTTGGCCAGACTCGCGTACCAACTGTCAAAGAGTACGCAGCGTGGCGCAATGCCCCGCTGTCGGGCCGCGTGCAGCAGGAGCTGGAAATGGTCATTTTTGGTCAGCTCGTCCGTCGCTTTGTCGTAGAGGCGGTAGTCCACTGGCACCAACGCCTGCCCGTCGCTCCACAAGAGGGTGAGCAGGTTAATGCCCTGCACGACGGCGTGATGCTTGCCCGACCAGTGGCGCGTAACCAAGCCCATATGGTGGGCATAGGGCTTGTCGAGTGTCGTGTCGTCGAGCACCAACACGCCCGTGGCCGGGGTAACCAGGCCCTGTGCTTCCTGCCACAAGGCGGCCGCGTCGGGTTCGAGCCGGTGCAGCAGGCGCGTGTAGGCGTCATGGGCTACCAGCGGCCCGGCATGGACGCGGGCGGCTTCCGTACCGCTCACCGCTGCCGGGCTGGCAACCAAAAACTGAATGTATTCCTCGGCTGCAACCTTCGGCTTGTTCATGTCCAAATTTAATTCGCGCAACTAACTGCGTAACTCCTATATATAATAGATGCCTAATCAATCCGGGAATATTCGTCTGCAATCAGGGTGCAAAAGCTGAGCCATGCTACAAAGTACGCCGATAGCCATCATACCCGCTACCCGGCCCAGCCTTCCCGGTCCAGGCTCCGGTATTGAATAGCCTCGGCCAGGTGCTGAATCTGAATCTCCTCAGTGCCAGCCAAATCGGCGATAGTGCGGGCTACTTTCAGGATGCGGTCGTAGGCACGGGCACTTAGGCCGAGGCGCTCCATCGCCGTCTTGAGTAGGGTACGTCCGGCCTGGCTTATCTGGCAAATGTCCTTTACCATCTGCGAAGGCATCATGGCATTGGAATGAATATCAGCTTGTTCGGCGAAGCGCTTGGTTTGTACGGCCCGCGCCTGCTCTACGCGCTGCTGAATGTCGTGGCTGGTTTCGGCCTTGCGCGTCTCCGTCATCTGGTCAAACGTGACGGGCGTCACCTCCACGTGCAGGTCGATGCGGTCGAGCAGCGGGCCCGATACCTTGTTGAGGTATTTCTGTACCACGCCGGGCCCGCACACGCATTCTTTGTCGGGGTGGTTGTAATAGCCGCACGGGCACGGATTCATGCTGGCAATGAGCATAAAATTGGCCGGAAAGTCGATACTGACCTTGGCCCGCGAAATCGTGACGCGGCGCTCTTCCAGCGGCTGGCGCATCACCTCCAATACGGTGCGCTTAAACTCGGGCAGCTCATCAAGAAACAGCACGCCGTTATGCGAAAGGGAGATTTCGCCCGGCTGCGGGTTGCTGCCGCCGCCCACCAGCGCCACGTCCGAAATAGTGTGGTGCGGAGCCCGAAACGGCCGCTGATTCAGTAGGCCCTGACCCGTGCCCAGCTTGCCGGCCACCGAATGAATCTTGGTGGTTTCGAGTGCTTCCTGCATATTCAGCGGCGGTAATATAGTAGGTAAGCGCTTGGCCAGCATCGTTTTGCCCGCGCCGGGCGGGCCTATCATAATCACATTGTGGCCGCCGGCCGCCGCGATTTCCAGGGCCCGCTTGATGTTTTCCTGGCCCTGCACATCGGCAAAATCGGCGGCGTACTGGTTGGCGCTGTGCTGAAATATGTCGCGGGTATCAATCCGCACGGGCTCAATTACCTGGCGCCCTTCGAAGAAGTCGATAGCCTGCTGCATCGTCTCAACCGGAATCACATCGAGGTTATTGACGATGGCCGCCTCCTGCGCATTTTCTTTGGGCAGGATAATGCCTTTGAAGCCTTCCTTGCGGGCCTGAATGGCAATCGGCAGCACGCCCTTGATGGGACGTAGAGCGCCATCAAGCGACAACTCGCCCATAATGATATAGTGGCCCAGAGTTTCGGTATTCAGCTGCTGCGAGGCGTGCAGAATACCCAGCGCGATGGGCAGGTCGTAGGCTGCCCCTTCCTTGCGGATATCGGCCGGGGCCATATTCACCACTACTTTGGTGCGGGGCATGCGGTAGCCCCGCAGCTTTAGGGCCGACTCGATGCGCTGCTGACTCTCCTTAATGGCATTATCGGGCAGGCCCACTACGTAGAATAGCGTGCCGGCCGTGACAACTACCTCAATGGTAATGGTATAAGCATTGACACCCTGCACGGCCGAGCCGTAGGTTTTGGTTAGCATAGGTTGCAGTATAACAATTGTTGCCTGCAAAAGAACGTGATACCAGACAAAGTGAACACAAGATGAATTATAAGTTTCGGGCTATAGTCAGGCCACGAGCTTCTCAATCAGCATAATCATGATGTGGATTGCCTTGATATGCACTTCCTGAATACGGTCGGCGAAGCCAAAGTGCGGCACGCGTATCTCCACGTCGCTCAGGCCAGCGAGCTGCCCGCCGTCTTTGCCGGTGAGGCTTACTACGCTCATTCCAGCAGCGCGGGCAGCCTCGGCGGCGTTGAGAATATTGGGCGAGTTGCCGCTGGTGCTGATGGCCAGCAGCACGTCGCCGGGCCGGCCCAGCGCCTGCACAAAGCGGCTGAACACAAAATCGAACCCAAAATCGTTGGCCACGCAGCTCATGTGCGAGGCTTCGGTGAGAGCGATGGCGGCTAGGGCGGGGCGGTCCTGGCGGTAGCGGCCGGTCAGCTCTTCGGCAAAGTGCTGAGCATCGCAGAGGCTGCCGCCGTTGCCACAGGTGAGTACTTTACCGCCATTCCGGAGGCTGGTGGCAATTAGCTCGGCGGCCTCGGCGATGCGGGCCAGGTTGGCATCATCGGCCAGAAAGCGGTCGAGAACGCTGCGGGCTTCGGTTAGCTCGGCGCGGATGAGGTCGGGGAGGTGCAAGCGGGGAAACTAAGCTAGTAGGTGGTAGGTGGGATAGTGGGCGGTGCGTCGTAGGCCGTAGGGTAAGGGGCGGCCGGGCCGTTAGTCGGCGGCGCAAGCGGCTTCTTTACGTCGTAGAGCTGCGCTTTCAGCTCATTAATTTTATGGTCTTGCTGGGTCACGCTCCGGCGCAACAGGCTACTATCAATATTCTCAAAAATGAGCAGCAGCGTCACGACCACTACGCTAGCCCAGGCAAAGCCCAGCAGTAAGTTAATCTCCATCGTCTGGCTGTAGATGCTGAAGATATTGACCGTCGAGGTGCGCACGAAGGGAAAGAACAGAATCAGGAGTGCCAGCAGCAAATAAACCAGGGCCAGCACGGTGACAATGCGTTTGAGAAAAAGCATGGCGAAAGAGGGAAAGAAGGTGAGTGCCGAAAGATAGCGACCCAATCGGGTGCCGGGCGCGGGCCGTTATACGAGCGCCGCGTTGGTTTGCAGCTGACTGAGGCGCTGGTAAAGGCCGCCTTCGCGCAGCAGCAGGTCGTCGTGGGTGCCCCGCTCCACAATGCGGCCGTGCTGGAGCACGATAATCTCGTCGGCGTGGCGCACGGTGCTGAGGCGATGGGCAATCACGAGCGAGGTGCGCGAGGCCATGAGGCGCGTGAGGGCTTCCTGCACCAGCTTTTCGCTTTCGGTATCGAGGGCCGACGTGGCTTCATCGAGAATAAGAATGGGCGGGTTGCGCAGAATGGCCCGCGCAATGCTCAGGCGCTGCCGCTGCCCACCCGAAAGCCGCCCGCCCCGGTCCCCGATGGTAGTCTGGTAGCCATCGGGCGAAGCCATAATAAAGTCGTGGGCATTGGCCGTTTTGGCAGCTGCAATTATCTCCTCCTCAGAGGCTTCGGTGTTGAACTTGATGTTGTTATAAATGGTGTCGTTAAATAGAATGCTTTCCTGCGTCACAATGCCCATCTGGGCGCGCACCGAGTACAGCGTGCAGTCGCGCACGTCGTGGCCATCGATGAGCACCTGCCCGGCGCTGGGGTCGTAAAAGCGCGGCAGCAGGTCGGCCAGCGTGCTTTTGCCGCCGCCGCTGGGGCCAACGAGGGCAATGGTCTGGCCTTTTTTCACGGTCAGGTTGAGGTCGTAGAGCACCGGCACGTCGCCGTAGTGAAAGCTCACGTTGCGCAGCTCCACCTGCTCGTGAAAGGGCGGCAGTGCGATGGCATTGGGCCGGTCGCGGATGCTGGGCTCAGTATCAATAATGCTCAGCACCCGCCCGCCCGCCACCAGCCCCCGCTGAATGTTGCTGAATGCCCCGACAACGACTTGGCCGGCGTCAGAATCTGGGAAAATAATATAATATAGGTAATAAACGATGCTGCTGACAGCTCGGCCTGGCCGCTCAGCACCAGCGAGCCGCCGTAGTAAAGCAGGCCCGCCACCACCGTTACGCCCGCAAACTCGGAGAACGGCGAAGCCAGGTCGCGCGTGTTGTCGATGGCCTGCGTGGTGCGGGCATACAAGTCGTTCTGAAACTGAAACTTGCCGAATACATACGCCCGGGCATTGAAGGCTTTTACCACGCGCATGCCGCCCAGGGTTTCCTCAATCACCGAGAGCATGGCGCCCAGGGTGGTCTGGCTGATGGTGGCGTGGCGGCGCAGGCGCTTCGATACGCTGGCAATAATGCCCCCGAGACAGGCAGCAGCACCAGCGAAAACAAGGTGAGCCGGGCCGACATCGAAAACAGCAGCACAAAAATGCCCACGATGTTGAGCGGTTCCTTAAACACGGCCGTGAGTGTGTTTACCACCGATATTTCCACCTCCTGCACGTCATTGGTGAGGTGCGAGATGAGGTCACCCTTGCGCTCATTCGAGAAATAGCCCAGCTCCAGCTCCGTGATGCGCCCGAAGAGCGCGCCGCGCACGTTGCGCACCACCCGCGCCCGCACCCGCGCCAGCAGCCGCCCGCCGAGGTAGCGAAATACGTTGCTTAGGAATACCGATACGATAATCAGGCCGCATACAAATGCCAGCGTGCCCTGCTTGCCGTGCAGCAGCAGCATGCGGCTGAAAAAGAAATCGAATAGCTGCTTGATAAACGTAAGCGAGAGCGCAAAGGCCGGCATGGCCGCCGGGGCCCCGGCCACGTGCGCCGCCGTGGTGCCAAACAGCACATTGAGCAGCGGAATAACCAGGGTGAAGTTGGCAATGCCGAACACGATACCCAGCGTGGCATACAGCGCATACAGCGGCACGAAGTCGGCGTAGGGCCGCGAGAAGCTCAGCAGGCGGAGGTAGGTTTTCACAGAAAAATGGTAGGTAAAAGCTGCCTCGTTTAACTAGTAAATAATATATATTATTTACTAGTTAAAACTCATTCAGGCGCTGGGCGATGTTCCAGCGCAGTGCCACCGATGGATATACCTCGGTGCCATTGCCAATACCGCCGCCGCTGGGATAGCTAATGGGCTGAACTATAGATTGGTGCCGCACGATGAGCGTGGCATCAATAAACAGGTTGAGGCGCGGCTGGTAGGTAGCCGTGAGGTCGGTGTGCAGCAGGTGGCTGGTATTGCCGTCGCCCACCCGGTAGCCGTAGTCGATAAGCTTGCCGGCCGCATCTACCGGCCGGTTGTTGTAGGGCTGTAGAGGGTTGGAGCCGTAATCGCTGTGCGGCACGGGCTGGCCCACCGGGCTGTAGGTGAAGTCAAGGCCTTGCTTGGTATAGAAGGCCTTGGCCACCAGGTTGAGGCGGGGCAGGGGCTGATAGCTGAGCACGGCCAGTATTTCGGCCAGGTTGGCACCCATAGGGTGGGCCAGCGGCTGCTGGTATTGCTCGTAGGCCGTGTACACGCTCTCGTGCTGGTAGGTGTAGGGCCGGATATAGTTGAATTCGACCTGCAGGTCGAGGTTGCGGATGCCGCCCAGGTCGAGCAGCTTGCCGCCGAGCTGCACGGCCTGCTTATTGCTCCACCAGCCGTCGCCGGCGCGTATTTCGCTTAGCTTAAACTCGTCGAGCACCAGCTGGCCGTAGAGCTGGGCGCGGTGCTTGATATTCCACTTGAAGTCGAGGCCCAGCAGCGCATTGTCGGTCGAGCCGACCTGCTGCTCAATGGCGCGGTAAAATATGACCGGGTTCAGGTATTGCAGCTCCAGCCCGCGGCCCGCCCCGCCCGATACCTCCGACTCAAATACGCCGATGTTAAAGTTATTGGTCACATCGAGGCTGAGGTGGTGCAGCGCCAGGTATTTCTTCGGGTAGAGCGAGTCGGCCCCGCTGATGCTGCGGCGGGCCGTCAGCTCCGCAAAAATATTCTGGTAGTTGAATTTCCAGATGCGCGTATTGAGCTTCAGGAAAAAATAGGGCGAGCTGTAATCGCTCAGAATGAGTGAGCGGTAGCCATTACCGATAAAATTGCGGTCGTGGGCCAGCTGCACGCTGATGTGCGGGGTAGCCGCGTAGGTGATGCCGCCACGGGCCGTAAAGAAGTCGTAGGCACTGCCACCCGGCGTCTTATAATCCTTCCAGTAGCCTTCGTGGGGCACAATGTTGTCGCGCCGAATCTGGGCCTGCACCCAGCCCGGTACGGCCTCCTGGTTGTCGGTCAGAAAGCCGTAAAAGCCCAGCCGCTGGTCAATCAGGCCTTCAAAGGACGCGCCCCGCGTGTTCACGTAGCGCAGGCCACTGAGGCTGTTTTCGCCGCCATCTTTCCCAGCTTGCAGCAGCAGGACGGGATTGATGCGCAAGGCAAAGTCTTTGGTCTGAACGTGGTAGAGGTCAGTCTGGTCGCGGTAGAAATACGTCAGAAAAGGCCGCTGGCTATGGTTCAGGCTATCACCAGGGGCCGAAAACATCCAGTTGTCCTGGGTCAGGTACTGCGCATTGAACCGGTCGGCGGCCGAGAGGCCGGCCCCGTCGTTCAGCAGGCGCTCGCCGAGGTGCCCCGCCGCCGAGCGGGTGTAGGGCCGCACGCTGGTGTGCGGGTCTTGCAGCGAGTCGGGCCCGTACTTAATAGCGTAGCGGTCGAGCAGCCGGTAGGTATTTGGGTCGAGCGGCACGTAAAGCGGGCCTTGGTAAAGCTCGGGCGTAGTGGCTTCGCTGGCCCGGGCGGCACGGGGCGGCACCCGGCGGGCCGGCTCGTCCAGCACCAACGGTTGGGTTGGGCGCGCTTCGCGTACCGGCCGGTCGGCTTTCGGCTCTTTCGTAACCGGCTTGTCGCCCTTTGCATTTTCCGGGATGGGCTGATTGAAAATGTACCAGTTGGCCGAGCCTGGCTGGGGCGTGGCGGCCGGCTGAGTGGTCTGGGCCGCGAGCGGGCCAGCCAGAGCAAGTAAGAGCAGATACAGGTAGGATTTCATCAACCAGAAAACTACCCGAAAGGGGGCAGGCTGCACAAATTTACGTCGGCCGCGGCCGCCCCGGCTTTTGGCCCCGACCTTTGGCCGCGGCTTGTACCCGGCCGCCCCGCTACCGTGCTGCGTCTGCTCCAGTTTTCTGACCTCGACCTTGTGCGCTGGGATGCCTGCGTGGCGGCCAGCCCCGGCGCGCCGGCCTATGTTCAGGCGTGGTGGCTGCGTGCCACGGCCGGCCGCTGGGCCGCCGTAGTAGAGCTGGGGCCGGCCGGCGACTACCGCTCGCTGCTGCCGCTGCCCACCAAGTGGCGGCCGTGGGGCCGGGTGGGGTACCAGCCGCTGTTTACGCAGCAGCTGGGCCTGGTGCTGACGCCCGCCAGCCAGTACCGCGAGCTGGCCGATTACCTGCCTTTTATTCGGCAAACCTGCTTTTCCTTCTACCAGCAGCTGGCCCCTGCTACCAGGCTGCCGGCGCTGCCACCGGGCTTTACCGCCGCCGAGCGCCTCACGTATCACCTGAGCCTGGAGGCCAGCTACCCCGAGCTGCTGCAAGGCTACACGGCAGAGTATCGCCGCCGACTACGCAAAAATCAGCAGCTGCCCCAGCCACTGTACGTAACAGAAAGCTATAATATAGAAGAAATAATATATTTGTTCTTGTCGTATCGCGGTCCCGCCGACACGGGCCTGCACCCGCGGCACTACGTGCACCTGCGCCGCCTGGTGCAGGCGGCGCAGGCGCGCGGGGCAGCCGAAGTGCGGCAGGTTCGCGCCCCCGACACCAATGAGCTACTAGCCGGGGCGCTGTTTATTCGGCACGCGGCGGGCGTTATTTACCTGTTTGCGGCGGTATCGCCGGCCGGGCGGGCCGCCAAGGCGCCTATGCTGCTGCTCGACGATGCCCTGCGCCGGCACGCGGGCCGGGCCGGGCAGGTCTTCGATTTTGAAGGCGGTACTTTGCCGGGTGTCGCCCGTTTCTTTGCCAACTTCGGGGCACGGCCCGTATCATATCCTGCCCTGACTTTTACCCAAAAAACCTGGTTTCCAACATGGATGCGTCTCTAACCTCTTTCGATGCCTTGGTTCCGGCCGCTGCCACGGTCCCCGAACGCCTGCGGGTAGTATGCGCCGAGCCCAGCATTGCCAATCATTTTTTGGCCGAGCTGCGCGACGTGGATATTCAAAAAGACAGTTTGCGCTTTCGGCGTAACCTTCAGCGGCTGGGCGAAATTATTGCTACCCGCATCAGCGCCCAGCTCAGCTACACGCCGCAGGCCATAAAAACGCCGCTCGGCGAAGCTGCCAGTCAATTGCTGCGCGATTTTCCCGTGTTGGCGACTGTGCTGCGGGCCGGCCTGCCCTTTCACCAGGGCTTCCTGAATTACTTTGACCAGTCGCCAAGCGCGTTTGCGGCGGCCTACCGCATCGAGGGCACGGCCCAGGTGCAGGTGCAGCTCGACTACCTCACCGCCCCGCGCCTCGACGAGCGCGTGCTCATCCTGGCCGACCCCATGCTGGCCACCGGCAAAAGCCTGGTGCAAACCTACCGGGCCATGCTGCGCTTCGGCACGCCGCGTCAGGTGCACATCGCGGCCGTTATTGCCTCGCCCGAAGGCGTCGCCTACGTAATGCGCGAAATACCCGAGGCAACGCTCTGGGTAGCCGCCGTCGATGAGAAGCTCAATGAGCAGGCCTACATTGTTCCCGGCCTCGGCGATGCCGGCGACCTGGCCTTCGGCAGCAAGATTTAGCCCTGCTAAAAGCGGCCCGGAAGTTGCATTTTCATTAACAGTGGGTGGGTCGGCTTTTAACGACAAAGAAACCAGCTTGGACGAAACAAGGTATGTTTGCAAGTCTGCTCGCCGCATTTTTACTGTATTAGCCGTCGATTTTCATTATTCTGCGCCGGTGTTACACTTTGCTATGAAACTTGCCACCGTTTTCCTGCTTAGCACGATAAAGTTTCTGGGCGGCCCGCTGGCGGGCAGCAAGATGGGCCTGGGATTTTGGCCCACGCTGGGCCTCACGGTGGCGGGCATGATGACGAGCGTATTTATTATCTCGGGGGTGGGCCGCACCTGGGTGCTGCACCGGCAGCAGCAGCGCCGCCTGCGCCGGGTGCCGGTGTTTTCCAAGCGCTCGCGCAATATTATAAAAGTATTTAAGCGCTTCGGGATGGGCGGTATTGCTTTTCTCACGCCTGTTTTGCTTTCGCCCATCGGCGGCACCGTCATTGCCACGCTGCTGGGCGTACCGCGCCAGCGCATCCTGCTGCACATGCTCTGGAGCGCCGTGCTCTGGGGCGGCGTACTCACGCTGGCCAGCACCCGCATCGGGCACATGCTGCACCATTAGGGGGTAAGAGTTATAGCTTTTACCTCCATCAGCTGCTGCGCCGCCGGGGCCGGGCGTTGATAGCCTTCATAGCGGGTGCCGAAGCGCCCTTCTTGCCGGGGTTCTTCTTGTTGCCTTTCTGGCTTTTCTTGTGGTGCTTGCCTTCCTCAAAAGGCTTGCCGGTGCGCTTGTCGATGGTCACGCCGGGCTTTATCCACTCCTTCTTTTCGTGAAATGACCCTTTAAACTCGGGGTCCTGGCGGCGGCGCTGCTCGTCGAGCACGCGGGCGTGCTGCTGGCCTTCGACAAAAGGCGTATTCGTAATCTCCACTTCCTCCGGAATGGGCAGCAGCGGAATCTCCTGCCGAATCATCTCCTCAATGCGCTCGATGTGCTGGCGCTCGGCCGGGTTGGCGAAGGTGATGGCCGCGCCCGTGTGCCGCGCCCGCCCCGTGCGCCCAATGCGGTGCACGTAGTCGTCATAAATCAGCGGCACGTCGAAATTGATGACGTGGCTTACCTGCGGCACGTCGATGCCGCGCGCCGCCACATCGGTAGCCACCAGGTAGCGAATACTACCCTCCTTAAAAGCATCCATGCTGTTGAGGCGGGCGTTCTGGCCCTTGTTGCCGTGAATCACGCGCACCTCGCCCACGGGCGCTTTGCGCTGCAAAAAGCGGGCTACCTCGTCGGCGTTTTCCTTGGTGCGGGCAAACAGCATTACCCGCGTCATCTCGGCCGCGTCGCGGTGCAGCAGGTATTCGAGCAGATTTATCTTGGTGGCCAGGTTGGGCACTTCGTACAGGCTCTGGGTAATGGTCTGGGCTGTTTGGGCGGGCGGCGTTACTTCCACCCGCACCGGAAACTCCAGAAATTCCTCACTCAGCACCGTCACGCGCTCGGGCATAGTGGCCGAAAACAGCACATTCTGACGCTTGCGCGGAATAATCTCCAGGATGCGCCGAATCTGGGGCATAAAGCCCATGTCCATCATCTTATCGGCCTCATCGAGCACCAGCGTAGTCAGGTTCTTGAGCACGAGGTCGCCCTTCAGGTAAATCTCCATCAGGCGGCCGGGGGTGGCAATCAGGATGTCAAGGCCCGCCTTTATCGTCTCAATCTGCGTCTTGGGCCCCAGCCCGCCGTAGATAGCAAATATTCGCAAATCTGTATATGTTGCCAGCGCCTTCAGGTGCTTTTCCAGCTGAATGGCCAGCTCGCGGGTAGGGGCGAGTATCAGGGCGCGGGGGTGCTCGCCCTGCGCGTATTTTACTTTCATGAGCAGCGGCAAGCCAAAAGCGGCCGTTTTGCCAGTGCCGGTCTGGGCGATGCCCAGCACGTCGTGCCCGGCCAGCAGCAGCGGAATAGTCTGGAGCTGCACCGGCGTAGGCTCGGTAAAGCCAGCCTCGGCTACGGCATTGAGTAATTGCTTATTGAGCTTAAAATCGGCGAACGCGGCGGGGGTATCCATTTGGCAAAGGTCGGGCTATTTTGCTGCGCGGGAGGCTAAACAACATTTGGTAAGGTGAGCTGGCCCGGCTGTTGCTCCCGAACCCCGACCGAATGCCGGGCGCGGGTATTATTCGGGCGCGATTGCCTCATTCTGGGGCGCTACGCA
The DNA here is from genome assembly GCF_013256425.1 of Hymenobacter sp. BRD67. Taxonomy (GTDB): domain Bacteria; phylum Bacteroidota; class Bacteroidia; order Cytophagales; family Hymenobacteraceae; genus Hymenobacter. Next base: position 2,628,251 of record NZ_CP053904.1, on the reverse strand, counting down.
CGCCAAGGGTGATGTTTTTTGGTTGAAAACCTTGCAAAAAACATTCCCAGCCGTATCTTTGCCCCACAAACCACCACACGGTAGATATAGCTCAGCTGGTTAGAGCGTCGGATTGTGATTCCGAAGGTCGTGGGTTCGAGCCCCATTATTTACCCTCGCAAAAGTCCCTGGATGCGAATCCGGGGACTTTTTTTGTTATTTGCATAGTTGCTTAGCCAAGCATCCATTTTCTACTCCTCTAATTACTCGCAATGAGTCTGCTCGTTATCGGCTCCGTGGCCTTCGACGCCCTGGAAACTCCCTTTGGCAAAACCGACAAAATCATCGGTGGCGCAGCTACTTACATCAGCCTCTCGGCTTCGTACTCGACCAAGCCGGTAAACCTGGTAGCGGTAGTGGGCGGCGACTTCCCGCAGTCTGATATTCTGACGCTGGAAGAGCACGGGGTGAATACCGAGGGCCTGCAAATCAAGGCCGATGAGAAGTCGTTTTTCTGGTCGGGTAAGTATAACAAAGACCTCAACTCGCGCGAAACGATTACTACGGAGCTGAACGTGCTCGGCTCGTTTGACCCGATTATTCCCGACGCTTACCAGGATTGCAAATACCTGATGCTCGGCAACCTGGCCCCGCAGGTGCAACGCCTGGTGGTGCAGCGCCTCGTAAACCGCCCCAAGCTCATCGTGCTCGACACCATGAACTTCTGGATGGATGTGGCCCCTGATGAGCTGCTGGCTACCATCGAGATGGTCGACGTGCTCAGCATCAACGACGAGGAAGCACGGCAGCTCTCGGGCGAGTACTCGCTGGTGAAGGCGGCCCGTAAGATTCTGGCTTTTGGCCCTAAGTTTTTGATTATCAAGAAAGGCGAGCACGGCGCGCTGCTTTTCCACAAGAATAAGGTATTCTACGCGCCGGCCCTGCCGCTGGAAGAGGTATTTGACCCCACTGGCGCCGGCGACACCTTTGCGGGCGGCTTTATCGGCCACATCTCGGCCACCGACGACTGCTCGTTTGAGAACGTAAAGCGTGCCGTTATCCACGGCTCGGCCATGGCCTCGTTCTGCGTAGAGAAGTTTGGCACCGAGCGGCTGCTCAACCTTACGCAGGAGGAAATCGAAGCCCGCGAGGCGCAGTTCGAGGAGCTGGTGAAAGTGCAGCCCGCCAGCGTAGTAGCCTAACAACGGCATCAAGAAATTATCCGGAACGTCAGGCCGAGCTAATCGAAGCATCTTGCCCGCGCAGTTGGAGTAGTAGTCCACTGAAGCGACCAGAATGCTTCGACAAGCTCAGCCTGACGTTCTTTTTTATTCGGAAATAATTTAAATGGTTTTTAGCTTATGCCAACCTGGCTGCGCCAAAACAGAGGCGAAATCTTTTTCTTCGCAGCCTTTGCGGTGGTAATGACGACCGGCCTGCGTCAGCCCGTGTTGAGTACGCTTCAGCGTGGGCTGCTGGCTACGGGGCTGTGGCGGGCCACACCGCCCACGCGCCCGGCAGCAGTGCCGGTGCAGTTTGCCAGCGAGCGCCGCGACTACCCACACCCGCTGCCGCTCTACACGCTCGATGGCCGCCCCACCAACCTGCGCCGGTTTGCGGGCAAGGTCGTGCTCGTCAATCTATGGGCCAGCTGGTGCCCGCCCTGCCTGGCCGAAATGCCCGGTCTGCAAGGCCTCTACCAAAAAACGGATACCGCTAAAGTGGCCTTCGTGCTGATTTCGCTCGATGCCAACCCCAACAAGGCGCGGGCCTTGCTGAAGCGCAGAGGGTATACTATGCCGGTTTATTTTCCAGCTGCGCCGCTGCCTGCGCCCTTCGACTCGCCCTCGATTCCGTCTACTATCGTGCTCACGCCCAGCGGCCAGCTGGCCGACCGCCACGACGGCATGGCCGATTATGATACCCCGGAGTTTCGGACAGCGCTGGAGAAATTAGCTAACTGAGCCCACCGAAAATAGTGGGGTATTTAAACGAGAAGCGGGCAGAATAGCAACCCCAGCGCGGGCATCGCGGTACAAGGAGGCGAAGAGTAATCCCACCTTAATCGTGCCCTAGCCATGTCAAAGAAACAAGATAACCTCGCTGCTGATAAGCCTTCGGTAAACCCATTTGACAATGCCCACCATCACAAAGGCGACCACGCTGCCGGTGAGCACGTTGACAGCACTACCAATCAGAACCTCAACCAGAGTGAGCTAACGCAGCAGGGCAACCAGACCCGCGGCAACACGCCCGGCGGCAACGCTAACGAAACCCGCCACACGCAGGCCAACAAGCCCCGTAGCAACCCGCAGGGCAACAGCCCCATGTCGATAGATACCAATAGTCCCAAAAAGGGCCCTGGTAGCCACGCTGACTAGATTTCGAAGAATGAAGTATAAAGCCCCGCTGAGGATATCAGCGGGGCTTTATACTTCATTACTGCCAGACTACTGATAAGGAAGCTGTTTAGGAAGTAGGCTGGAAACAAAAAAGACTCCCACGGCGGAGAGAAATTTGGGGTGCGACCCAACCAAGTTTCTTACGCCTGCCCGTGGAAGTCCTCTCCAAAGATATCATCGTGACCTGGCTACTGCCCTATTTACCCTTTCCCAGCCAGGGCCGGCGGCGGCGCGTGGCTCCGGCCGAGGTGGTGGGCGCCATTCTCTACAAACTCAAAACCGGCTGTCAGTGGCGCTGGCTACCGGTGGCCGCCCTATTCAGCGGCGAGCCCCTGAGTTGGCAGGGGGTGTACTATCATTTCCACACCTGGAGCAAACAAGGGCCTGGAAAAAGCTGTGGCTGACGCTCTTGCGCCTACACCGCCGCTTGCTCGACCTCTCCAGCGTGCAACTCGACGGCAGCCACACACCGGCCAAGAACGGCGGGGTGGCCGTGGGCTACCAGGGCCGCAAAGCGGCGCGCACCACCAACGCCCTGTTCCTGGCCGACAACCAGGGCCAGCCGCTGGCCCTGGCCACGCCCCAGGCCGGGCAGCACCACGATACGTTTGAGCTGGAAGCCGTCTTTGGCGAGCTTTGCCAAACGTTGGAGCAGGCGGACCTGTGCCTGCAAGGCTTGTTTCTGAACGCCGACAAAGCCTTTGATGTCAACAGCTTACGCCAGGCCTGTGCCCACCGCGATATTGAGGTCAACATCCCGCGCAACCGGCGTTCGGCCGACTGGCAAATCGACGATGATACCCTGTTTGACCCCGAACTCTACCGCCGCCGACAGGTTATTGAGCAACTCAACGCCTGGCTCGACGGCTTCAAAACGCTACTCGTGCGCTTTGAAACCTGCCTGCATACCTGGCTGGCGTTTCACTGGCTGGCCTTTACCGTGCTACTGCTGCGCAGAATTGGTCGCTCGCCTACTTCCTAAACAGCTTCAAGAGCTGTTGTAGGAATAACAATTGAATTGGCAAAATCCGCGATTTAAAAATCCCACCCTAGCCAATTTCGAAAGCCGGCCTTCTGCGCCTCATCAGCTTCGGCTAGCTTTTCTACCGCGTAGCGGGGGCCGAACGAAATGCCCGGCTGCGCGGCCAGCTCCACCAGCAATAAGCGGTTCTGACGGAATACCGCGACTTCGTAGTGCGGTGCGTCGGTGCTGAGCAGGCTTTGTAAGTTTGACTCAACCCGGCGGCCGTTGATGGCTACCAGCTCATCATCAACAGTAAGGGCTGCGGCGGCCGGCGAGCCGGGCCAGATGTACGTCACTTCGGTACGCTCGTTTTTTACCACCGTGCGGAAGCCAAATTTTCCTTCGGCGGCCGAGGCGTTTTCGTAAGCCACCAGCTGGCAGCCTACGGTGTGCAGGGCCTTGTCGAGTGGCTCTTGCAGGGGCGCGGTGCCGTTGATAAACTTGTCGAAATACACCTGCATCTTGCGGCCGGCTACTTCGGTTACCACGCGCACGTAGTCCTCGTCAGTGTAGCCCTTGCCGGTTTTGCCGAATTCTTCATAGAGGCGGCGCATTACGTCGTCGAGGCTGCGGGCGTGGCCGTGCAGCTGCCGCAGGGTCAGGTCGAGCAGCAGCGCCGCCAGCGCGCCTTTGTGATACACGCTCACTTTGCGGTCGGGCACGCCGGGCTTGTAGCCGTCGAGCCAGAGGTCCATGCTGGCATCAGCCAGCGAAAGGTTATGGCCGCCGGCATCGGCGTAGTGCTTGTGCAGCACGGTGTTCAGCTCCTCAAAATACTGCGCCGGCGTACGCACGTGGCTGCGCGCCAGCAGGTATTCGCCATAGTAGGTAGTAATACCTTCGGCTATGTAGCAGGTGCGGAAATAATTCTCGCGGCTGTAATCGTAGGGCTGCATCTCGGCGGGCCGGATGGCTTTGATGTTCCAGGTATGAAACAGCTCGTGGCAGCTCACGCCCAGCAGCTCCTTATATAGGCTTTCCTGCATAAGCTGCTCGGCCGGCCCCAGCACAATCACGGTCGAGTTGTGGTGCTCCACGCCGTGGTAGTGCTTATAGGGCAAAAACTGGTTCAGGAAGTGGTATTCGGTCACCGGAAAGCCGCCGAAGAGCGTCAGCTGCTCTTCCGAAAAGGCCTTGAAGTCGGCCAGCAGCCGGGGCCAGTTGACTACCGCCTCGTCGCCCTGCGCCCACACGTGGAAGGGCAGGCCGCCCGCCTCGTACTGCTCGTGCTGAATGGTAGGGCTGGCAATGAGCGGCGCATCGGCCAGCTGGTCGAAGTTGGCGGCTTGCAGGGTATTGGGCAGCGTTTGGGGCAGCCCGCAAGCGAGGCGCCAGTCGGCCGGCAAATCCAGGGTAAGCTGGCAGGGTAGCTCCTGGTGGCCCTCGGCGTAAAGCAGCGCCTGCACCGGGTTGAGGTACAGCTGGGTAGCATCGAGCCACGAGCCGCCGGCGTCCATCTGGTGGGCATAAAAATTGTAGCGCGCCCGCACGCTGCGGCCAGCTGCGCCGCTCACTTCCCAGCGGTCTTTCGTGACTTTGCGGTAGGGCAGGAGCTCGTCGGTTTCGGCATCGCTAAACTCCATGTGCTGAATCTTCTGGCCGAAGTTCTGGATTTCGTAGCGGCCGGGCCGCCACGCCGGCAGCTGCAGGGCCAGCGGGCCGGTGGCCTCGGCCGGCACCTCTACCATGAGCTGAACCTGGAGGTAAAACGTGAGCGGATTCTCGAAAGAAACGTGGTAGTAGGTCATGGCCGGCGTTGAAACAGGAGGTAAAGCTAGAAGAGGGAAGGCGGAGTGATACGCCGTTTGGCGCCGGGCAAGTTGCCCGCCCCTACATGAAGGGCTACGCTGTTGGAGCCAGCCCTTGCTATTGTAAACCTAAATTCGTACCTTTGCCGGCCCAACTCGCAATTTGACTTGTCATGAAACGTACCTATCAGCCCTCGCAGCGCAAGCGCCGCAACAAGCACGGTTTCCGCAACCGTATGGAAACCGCTAACGGCCGCAATGTGCTGGCCCGCCGTCGTGCCAAAGGCCGCAAGCGCCTCACCGTATCCGACGAAGGCCGTCACAAGCGCTAGGCTGCTAAGCTATTAGCCCAAAGCTGATGGCTGTTGGCTACTCAGTTTATGGAACAATCTCAATCGCTCGGCTCCCCTTCTGCACCAGAGAGGGAGCCGGGGGCTGAGGCAAGCGCTACCGCGCCGAAAAGGGTTTACACCTTTCCGAAAGAGGAACACCTGTGCCGCAAAAAGCTCATCGAGCAGCTTTTTAGCAAGCAGGGTTCCTCTTTTGGCGTTTATCCGCTCCGCCTCACCTGGCTTCCGGCTCCCGCCCTCACCGCTGCTGCCCCGCAGGTGCTGGTGAGCGTGCCCAAGCGCACCTTTAAGCGCGCCGTCGACCGCAACCGCCTGAAGCGCCTGCTGCGGGAGGCGTATCGCCTTAATAAGCACCGCCTCACGGAAGCTGAAGGCGGCCACCCGGTGGCGCTGCTGGGTATTCTGTACACCGGCAAGGAAAAAAGTGAGCTGCCGCTGCTAGAAAAAAAATTAATTTCCGGGCTTAAACGTTTGCTGGCAGAATCTTCGGTGCAACCCGCGCCGTAGGTTCGCTATCTTCACGCTAGTAAAAGAAGAAAAAAGCGCCATCTTCTTGCCAAGGCGGTAGGATGGCACGGCCTTTCCGGCAGTTTAGCGCCGCGAGCCCTTGCGGCACGCTACTAGCAGCCAGGGCAGAGATTTATTCTTGATTAGCTATTCTTTAGCCCGATGACTACCCGCAAAAAAGTTCTCACAACGCTGGCGCTCAGTACGCTGGGTCTCGCAGGCTTTCGCGCTGCTTCCGATAACGAGCGGTACTTCGAGATAGCCAAAAATCTGGATATTTTCGCGACGCTTTTCAAGGAAGTCAATACGTATTACGTGGACGAGATTACGCCCGGCAAGCTCGTGAAAACGGGCATCGACGGGATGCTCAAGTCGCTCGACCCGTACACGAACTACATTCCGGAGGACGACATTGAGGATTTTCGCACCCTCACCACCGGCCAGTACGGCGGCATTGGGGCGGTAGTGGTGAAGCGTAACGGTAAAACCGTGGTCCAGAGCGCCTACGAAGGCTACCCGGCCCAGAAAGCTGGGCTGCTGCCCGGCGATGAGATTCTGACTATCAACAACATTAACGTTGATAAAAAAACCAACGCCGACATCAGCAAGCTGCTTAAAGGGCAGGCCAATTCGCTGGTAAAGCTCATTGTAACCCGCTATGGCCAGGACAAGCCGGTGACGGTTGATATTACCCGCGATAAGATTCAGGTTGATAACGTGCCCTACTACGGTATGCTGACCAACGATATCGGCTATTTTCAGCTGGCGGGCTTTACCGTGGATGCGGGCCGCGAGGTGCGCAATGCCGTGGTAAAGCTCAAGGAAAAGGGCGCGAAGAAGATTGTATTTGATATCCGGGATAACCCCGGCGGCCTGCTGAATGAGGCCGTAAATATCTCTAACCTATTCGTTGACAAAGGCCTGGATGTGGTAAGCACCAAGGGTAAGGTGACGGAGTGGAACAAGACGTATAAAGCGCTCGACGTGCCCCTCGATACACAGATTCCGATTGCCATTATCACGAGCAACCGCTCGGCGTCGGCCTCGGAGATTGTATCGGGGGTGTTGCAGGACTACGACCGCGCCGTGCTGGTAGGCGAGCGCACTTTCGGGAAAGGATTGGTGCAGGCCACCCGGCCGCTGAGTTACAACTCGCAGCTGAAGGTAACAACTGCAAAATACTATATACCAAGCGGGCGATGCATTCAGGAAATCGACTACTCGCACCGGGCCGATGATGGGGCGCTGAGCAAGTTTCCCGACTCGCTGCGCACCGCGTTTAAGACGGCGGCCGGCCGCACGGTTTACGACGGTGGCGGCGTAGCACCCGATATTGATATTCAGGACCGGCAGATTGCGGATATTACGCGGGTGCTCATCCAGAAAAGCTACCTTTTTGACTTTGCAACCCGCTACCACGCCGAGCACGCGACGATTCCGCCGGCCCGCGATTTCAAGCTTTCAGATACTGACTACCAGAAGTTTGTGGCGTATCTGCAAGGTAAGAATATGGCCTATAGCACCGATGCTGAGCGCTCGCTGACCGACCTTACCAAAAAGGTGAAGGAAGAAAAGCACTACGACGACGTGAAGCTGGAGCTGGACGCTATTAAGCGTAAAGTGGCCGCCAACAAAACCAACGACCTGCAACGCTTCAAGCCCGAAATCCGGGAGCTGCTGGAAGAGGAGATTGCCTCGCGCTACTACTACGAGAAAGGCCGTACCGAAGCCGGCTTCGATGATGACCCCAATATTCAGGCTGCCATTGCGGTACTCAACGACCCCAACCGCTATGCCGCGCTGCTGAAGCCGGGCGGGCGGGCGGCCAGTGCGACGAAGTCGGCGGGCATGAAGTAAAAAGGAAAAGGCAGACCAGTTGGTCTGCCTTTTTTATGCACAGGAAACTCTATTGGGGTCTAAGTAATAGAGTCCTTTGGCTTCGAATAGTTCCTCTAATGCATTCCAGCCTTGCTGCATTTTATAATCCCGCTCTTTTTCAGTGATGGGTAAGAGCCAAAGGTTGTGGAGATGATTCTCGCCAAAATCAAAAGTCTCAAGTTCGACTCCGTCTAGGTAGGGCAAGGAGAGAAATGCGTGGTCACATAAGGAATTATCCTGCCAGGGTCGGCCAATGAAAACGCTATGATGTAACCCAAGCGGGCTGTCATTGCGGTGGAATGATGCTGTAACTGTCAGTAATTCAACTAAGCTACTATCCTGCTTTTGAGAAAATACGTGTAGCTCTATAAAATGGGCGTCCATATCGATGGACATACCCAATGTAGAATAAATCCAGAAATTATGCCCGTCGCTTGGAGGAAATTCCAGTACCTGAAAAGATAGAGGTATCTTCTTATGCGGGTCCGGAATACGAAGCTGGTCAGTACATTTCCCCCAACGAGCCTCTAAATGAAGCTTGAGTAACTCCAAATCATACATGCTGCCAGCAGATACTCACGAGTATTAATAATAAGAGCCTGCTGCCAGATACCCCTGCACGTAGTCGCGGATGCCTTCCTCCAGCGATGCAAAAGGCCGGTCGTAGCCGATGCTGCGCAGCTTGCGCATATCGGCCTCGGTGAAGTACTGGTAGGTGTCGCGGATATCCTCGGGCGTATCGCGAAAGCGAATATCGGCGGGCAGCCCCATTGCCGAAAACGTGTTGAGGGCCAAGTCCATAAACGTGCGCGCCTGGCCGGTGCCGAGGTTGTAGAGGCCCGAGTGGGTGCGGTGGTGCAGCAGGAAGTAGCATACTTCCACCACGTCTTTCACGTACACAAAGTCGCGCATCTGGCCGCCGTCCACGTACGCGGGGTTGTGCGAGCGGAAAAGCTGCATGCTGCCGTTTTCCTTTATCTGGCGGAAGGCGTGTAGGATAACCGAGGCCATGCGGCCCTTGTGGTACTCATTGGGGCCGTACACGTTGAAGAACTTCAGCCCCGCCCAGAAGTAAGGCTTCTGCTCCTGGGCCAGGGCCCACTTATCGAAGTCGTTTTTGGAGTCGCCGTAGGGGTTGAGTGGGCGCAGCTGCTGGGGCAGGGCATCGTCCTGGTCGGAGTAGCCGAGGCGGCCGTCGCCGTAGGTGGCCCCGCTGCTGGCATACACCAGCGGCAGGTTGTAGCGCACGCAGGCCTCCCACATCTGCTTGCTGTAGTTGAGGTTGAGCAAATCGAAGATGGCGGGGTCCTGCTCGGTGGTATCGGTGCGGGCGCCAAGGTGAAAAACGAACTCCACCTGCTCGTGGTGGGCGTCGAGCCACGGAAAAAACTCTTCGCGGTCGACGTACTCGCGCAGCTTTTTGCCCCGGATATTGGGGAGCTTTTTTTCGACGGCGAAATTATCGACCACCACGATATCATTGAAATTGGCGGCGTTGAGGCGGGAGACAAGGCAGCTGGCGATGAAGCCGGCGGCTCCGGTTACGACTATCATAGGGGTTGTGGCTGATGGCTGACGGCGGTTGGCTATCAGCTGCAAGGCAAACGAAATCTGGCCTTAAAGGTAGGGCCTTGCAACCGCTGGCTACCTTTGCCGCCATGCGCGTTTCGCTTCTTCTAAGTGGACTACTGGCCGGGCTGCTAGCCTGCCAGCCCGAAAATAAGCCCCTGAGTGCGGCCGCTGGCACTGTAGCCGTGCATGATGACCTGGGCCGGCCCCTGACGCTGCCCGTGCGCCCGCGCCGCGTGCTGGCCCTGGTGCCCAGTCTCACCGAGATGCTGTACGCCGTGGCCGATACGGCCACTATCATCGCCCGCACGCAGGCCGATGACTACCCGGCCGCGGTGCGTCACAAGCCGCTGGTAAATTCTTATCCGCTCGACCTGGAGCGGCTGGTAGCCCTGCGCCCCGACGTAGTGTTTACGCTGGAAGGCATGACGCCTCCCGATGCCGCTGCTCGCCTACAGCAGCTGGGCATTCCGGTTTATTATCAGAAATACCGTACCGTAGCCGACGTGCTGCGCGGTATCAACGACCTGGGCCGGTTGCTGGGCCGCCCTGCCCAGGCCCGCCAGCTCACCGATTCGCTGCAAGCGCAGCTAAACCAGCTGGCCACGGCACCCGCGCCGGCCCACCGCCCTACGGTGCTGGCGCTGGTTTCGAGCGACCCGATTTACGTATATGGCCGGAATACGCTATTTACGGATATGGTGCGGCTGGCCGGCGGGCAAAATGCGGTGCGCGACACCTTTGCCCAGCCGTTTCCGGCCCTCACGCGGGAGTATATCCTGCGGCTAAACCCCGAGGTAATGCTGGGCGGCAGCCTGGGCAAAATGGACAGCACATTTTTCAAAAACTACCCCGAGCTGCGCCAAACCCGCGCCTGCCAGGCCCGGCGCGTGTATGCTACCACTCCCAACCTGTTGCAACGCCCCAGTCCCCGCATAGTAGAAGCCGTGCGCGAGCTACAAACCCTCCTAAGCCGCTAGCCATGCCGCGCACTCACCCTGGCCGCTGGCTGCTGGCGGGTAGCCTGCTTACGCTGCTGCTGCTGCTGCTGGGGCTGCGCGTAGGCTCCTATGCCACCAGCTACGCTTTTATCATCAAGGCGCTACGCCAATATGACCCCACCGACCCGGCCCAGCTGGTGCTGGTGCAGCTGCGGTTGCCGCGGCTGTTACTGGCCTGGCTGGCGGGGGCCAGCCTGGCGCTCAGTGGGTACCTGCTGCAAACCCTGGTCACCAACCCGCTGGCCGACCCCTACCTGCTGGGTACAGCCTCTGGGGCCTCGCTGGGGGCCATTGTGACCTACCTGTTTTTTCCAGCCCTCACCCTGGGCGGGCTGTATCTGCCGCCGCTGGCTGCGCTGGCGGGCGGCCTGCTGGCCACACTACTGGTAGTGGCCATTGGCTCGCGGCGCGGGCGGGTGCTGCCCGCGCCGCTGCTGCTGGGCGGCGTGGCCGTGGGCGCGCTGGCCGCTGCGGTGGGCTCGCTCATCACGTTTCTGAAAGCCGACCAGGGCAACCTGCAGGCCGTGGTTTTTTGGGCGTTTGGGTCTTTTGAGCGGGCAGGCTGGCCGGTGCTGGGCTACCCGGCGGCCGTGCTGGCGGGTAGCCTGGGCTTGCTGGTTTTTTTGCAGAAAGACCTCAACCTGCTCTTGCTGGGTGAGGAGCGCGCCCATGCGCTGGGCTTGCCGGTGGCGCGCCTGCGCTGGATAGTGCTAGCGCTCGTAGCGGCCCTCACGGGCGGCGTAGTGGCGCTGTGTGGCCCGGTGGGCTTCGTGGGGCTGGTGGTGCCACACCTCACGCGCGGCCTGCTGGGCACTACGGGGCGGCTCAATCTGGCATTTTGTGCGGTGCTGGGCGGGGGCTTCCTACTGGCCTGCGACCTGCTGGCTCGGCTGCTTTACCCGCCCGCCGGCTTGCCCGTGGGCTTGGTGACAGCCCTGCTAGGGGTGCCTTTTTTTGTATCTTTGCTAAGAAAAAAGAGTTTTTAGTTGTCAGTGAGTGGTTGTCAGTTGTCAGGCTGCGCAAAACGATACGGGCAACTAACAACTGCCCACTGACACCCAAGACCATGCTATACGTTAGCCGCCGCGAGCACTTTAATGCTGCCCACAAGCTCTACAACCCCACCTGGAGCCCGGAGCGCAATGCGGAGGTATTTGGCCCCTGCGCCAACGAAAACTGGCACGGCCACAACTACGAGATGATTGTGACCGTGAAAGGCCAGCCCGATCCCGACACCGGTTTTGTAGTAGACCTTAAGGCCCTCAGCGACCTTATCCGCCAGCATATTACCGAGCAGGTAGACCACAAAAACCTCAACCTCGACGTGCCTTTTCTGCACGGCCAGCTTGCCAGCACCGAAAACCTGGCCGTCGCCTTTTGGCAGATTCTGGCGCGCGAGCTGCCCGCTATTACGCCGGCGCAGCTGCACTGCATCAAAATCTACGAAACGCCCCGCAATTCGGTGGAATACTTCGGCTAATGCCGAAATGACGCGTAAGAGAAGCACGAATTGAGCCCACCAATGGCGCCGGAGCGTATGCAGCAGTTCGTGGTTCTCTCTTCTTAGCTCATAAATTACCTAATGAAATACTACCTCATTGCGGGCGAGCGCTCCGGCGATACCCATGCTGCCCACTTGCTGCACGAGCTAAAGGCCCAGGACCCGGCTGCCGATTTTCGGTACTGGGGCGGCGACCTCATGCAGGCCGAAGGCGGGCAGCTGGTGCGCCATTACCGCGACCTGGCCGTGATGGGCTTTGTGGAAGCGGCCACCAGCCTGCTCAAATTTAGGAGGTATCTCAAAGATTGCCAACGTGATATCCTGGCGTACCAGCCCGATGTACTCGTTTTGGTAGATTACGGCGGATTTAATCTGCGGATGGCGCAATTTGCCAAAGGGCAAGGAATAAATGTTTTTTACTATATATCGCCTAAGATATGGGCCTGGAATCAGAGCCGGGGCGAAAAGATAAAAGCCTACGTTGACCGCATGTTTGTCATCCTGCCTTTCGAGGAGGAGTTTTATCAGCGCTTCGAGTATAAGGTAGACTATATCGGCAACCCGACGGCCGACCAGGTAGCCGCCTTTCGGCCCGACCCCGGCTTTATAGCGCAGCATGGCCTCGACCCCAAGCGCAGGATTATTGCCGTGCTGCCCGGCTCGCGCAAGCAGGAAATAGAGGAGATGCTGCACGAGATGCTGGCCGTGCTGCCCGCCTTTCAGGAATATCAGTTTGTGGTTGCCGGCGTAAGCAACCTCGACCGGGTTTATTACCAACACTTTGAGCGCAATGGCATTAAGTTGGTATTCGACCAGGCCTTCGATTTGTTGAGTCGCGCCAGCGCCGCCCTTGTTACCAGCGGCACGGCCACCCTCGAAACGGCACTGTTTGGCGTGCCGCAGGTAGTGTGCTACCGCACCAGCGGCCTCACGTACCTGGTGAGTAAGGCACTTATCAAGGTCCCTTATATCTCACTGGTTAATCTTATTGTGGGCCGCGCAGTGGTGGCAGAGTTTATCCAAGGCAATTTTACCGCCCGCAACCTGCTCGATGAGCTTAAGCGCCTGCTAACGGATGAGGCGTACATTGCCCGGCAGAGAAGTGGCTATGCCGAGCTGCGCCAGAAGCTCGGTCAGCACAGCGCGGCCATGCAAGCCGCAGTGCTGATGGTAAAGTATTTGCAGGAAAAATAAACTGCTCGTCATAAGTTCGGCGCGGTATTTCGGGGCCGGCAGCCGAACAATAGAGCCGGTTGCATGGTCAAGCAGATGGTGTAGTTACTTGCACCGCTCTGCTCATGCTACGTATTCAGCCGCCATCAACCGCCAGTGCCGAGCGCACCACCGTACAGCGCGTGGTTGGTGCTGCCATTGCGGCTGCTACTGACCTGCTGGCTGTAGAGGCGCCGCTCGAAATAAGCTTGGGTTACGGCCCATTGGGGCAACGTCAGCAACATACGCTGGCCGTGACTATGCGCACTCCCGGCCACGATGCGGAGTTGGTGGCCGGCTTCCTGCTGAGCGAGGGGGTTGTGCAGCGGGCCGCCGACCTGACGGGCATTGAGCATCAGGCCGACCCGCGCCGCCCCAAAGAGCGCGGCAACGTTATACGGGCCGAGCTGGCACCCGGCGTGGTAGTGGAGCTCAACCGCCTGGAGCGACACTTTTATACTACTTCCAGCTGCGGCGTGTGCGGCAAAACAAGCATCGAAGCCGTGCGGGCCGAAAGCTGCCCGGTGCCGGCCCCCGCCGATAGCCCACGAGTTTCGGCCGCAATTATTCATGCGCTGCCCGAGCGGCAGCGGGCGGCCCAACGGGTATTTGAGCAAACCGGCGGCCTGCATGCCACGGCGCTTTTCGCGGCGGCGGGCGAGCTGCTGCTCGTACGCGAGGACGTAGGCCGCCACAATGCCTTTGATAAAGTGGTGGGCGCTGCTTTACTTGCTAATCAGGTGCCTTTACACCAGTGTATTATGCTGGTAAGTGGCCGGGCCAGCTTCGAGCTGGTGCAGAAAGCCGCGGTGGCGGGCGTGGCCATTCTGGCGGCGGTGGGAGCACCCAGCAGTCTGGCCGTGGAGGCGGCCGAAGAGTTTGGCCTGACGTTGCTGGGCTTTGTGCGCAACGAGCGGTTTAATATTTATACCCACGCCCAACGAATCGTGAGTTAACCAGGTGCTTAACCCATTTAGCTGCCCTTCGTTTAGCGTGAGTCGAGCGGCCTTATCAACAACGAAAACCGACTTTAATATAGTAAAAATCTGCTATTCGACGCGGAAGGCAGGTGCCGAACAGGCCATAGTATCCACTAAAATTCGCGTACCGGGTAATGAAGCTAAGACTTGAAGAAAATTCGTTGCGCCTGCGTCTGTCCGATGCCGAGGTGCAGGAGTTTGCCCAGGCCGGGCGCGTGGCCTACACCATCGTATTTGGGGCCGGCCCTGGCCAGGCGCTGGTATATGCCCTGGAAGCACTGCCTGCCTCGGCCGAGGCCAAAGCCGTGGGGGTGCGCTATGAGGCTGGAAACCTGGTGGTAGAAGTACCCGCCGCTGAAGCGCTGGCCTGGACAAGCACCGAAAAAAATGGTTTTTCGGCCCAGGTGAGGGTGGCTGAAAACCGTGAGCTACGTATCATGGTTGAAAAAGACCTTGATTGTCGCCACTAGCTTGTAAGTATGGGCTAAGATGTAGAAGTCAGGGGTGAGTATTGAGCGAAAACGCTGCTTGGCGGGCTTGCTGGTTAACTTGCCTTCTCGGAATGGCTTATACTGCATTAGTCCTGTTGCCTCATACCTTCTACCGTCTACTTCACACCTCCCAAATGGAAGATTCGCCCACTAACGACCCTGGCAAAGCCGGCAAAGCACATCAGCAGGGTGCTGAGGATAATGCCCCCAAAAGTGGGGAGCGCCCCGAACAGGGAGTGGCTCCTACCAACGACCATTACCGGCCCGACCCGCAGGGCGAGCGCGACCAGGAGCACATTCCGGCGCCGCCCACGGCCGAGGCCAAGTACCTGTTTCCGGTACTGGCCCAGCCGCCCGAGGCTCTTACCGGCCTCAAGCTGGAGCCCCGCATGAAAATTGCGGCCGGCCTGACGGCGGTTATCAAGTCGATGGAATTTAACTGGGGCGAAGCGGGACTGACGCGGGGCACCCACGGGCTGCTGAAAATGAACCAGAAGGACGGCTTCGACTGCTCGAGCTGCGCCTGGCCCGACCCTGATGACCATCGCTCCATTGCCGAGTTCTGCGAAAACGGCGCCAAAGCCACGGCTTCGGATGCCGACGACCGCGCTGCCGGCCCCGAAGTATTTGCCAAAAACAGCCTGGCCGACCTCTCGCGCCTGAGCGACCGTGACCTCAACAACCTGGGCCGCCTGACGCATCCGCTGGTGAAGCGGCCCGGCGACACGCATTACTCGCCCATTGAGTGGACCGACGCTTTTAAGCTGGTAGCCAAAGAGCTGAATGCGCTAGCTTCGCCCCACGAAGCAGTATTCTATACTTCGGGCAAGGTGCCCAATGAGCCGGCCTTCCTGTTTCAGCTCTTTGCCAAGCAGTTTGGGACCAATAACCTGCCCGATTGCTCGAATATGTGCCACGAGAGCAGCGGCGCCGCTCTGAGCCCAACGCTGGGCCTGGGCAAGGGCTCGGTGACGCTCAATGATATTCACGATGCGGAGGTAATTCTTATTATTGGCCAGAACCCGGGCACCAACCACCCGCGTATGCTTTCTGCCCTGCAAAAGGCCAAGCGCAATGGGGCAAAGATTATCAGCGTTAACCCGCTGATTGAGGCGGGCCTGAACCACTTCCGGAACCCGCAGGATTTTATGAACCCGCTGCGGGCGCTGGGAGCATTGCTCGGCGATGGCACACCCATTACCGACGTGTTTCTGCAAGTGCGGGTGGATGGCGACATGGCCCTGCTGCGCGGCATCATGAAGCACTTGTTTGAGGCCGAAGACCTGAACCCCGGGCAGGTGGTAGACCGGCCCTTTATTGCTGAGTACACCACGGGCTTCGAGTCGTTTGAGCAAAATATCCGCAACACGAGCTGGGAAGACATTGAGGAGCTGAGCGGTATCAGCCGGGCGCGCTTGCTCGAAGCTGCCAATCTTATTGCCCATAAGCAAAAAATAGTTACCTGCTGGGCAATGGGCGTAACGCAGCAGCGGCAGGGCGTGCAAACCATTCAGGAAATCGTGAACCTGCACCTGATGAAGGGCGCCATTGGCAAGCCCGGCGCGGGCACCTGCCCGGTGCGGGGCCACTCCAATGTGCAGGGCGACCGCACTATGGGCGTGTGGGAGCAGCCGACCAAGGAGTTTCAGGATGCGCTGGCGAAGGAATTTAACTTCACGCCGCCCTACGAACACGGCTTCGATACCGTGGAGAGTATCAAGAAGATGCACAAGGGCGAAACTAAAGTTTACTTTAGCCTGGGCGGTAACCTGCTGGCGGCCGGCCCCGATACTGAACTGATTGCCGACGGGATGCGCAAGCAGAAGCTAACCGTATTTGTAGGTACCAAGCTCAACCGCGGGCACCTCGTAACCGGCGAAACCAGCCTGCTGCTGCCCTGCTTCACGCATGCCGATATCGATATGCAGAAGTCGGGCCACCAGATGACGAGCTGCGAAAACTCGATGGGCGTAGTAAGCCAGAACAAGGGCGTGCTGGTGCCGCTGCCGGGCCAGATGATGAGCGAAGTAGCCATCCTGGCGGGCGTAGCCATTGCGACCCTAGGCCCCGACCGTACCAACGTAGCCGACTGGGTAGCCATGACGGAGAACTACGACGTTATCCGCGACCATATCTCCCGCGTTATTCCGGGCTTCGAGAAGTTCAACGAAAACCTGCGCAAGCCGGGGGCTTTTACCTGCCCAACGGCCCGCGTGAGCGCAAATTCACGACCAAGAATGGGATGGCTAATTTCACCACTACCCAGCTGGAGAAGTATAGCCTGGAGCCCGACCAGCTCATTCTGATGACGGTTCGGAGTCACGACCAGTTTAATACTACGATTTATGAATATAACGACCGCTACCGGGGTATCCACGGCGAGCGCCGCGTGCTGTTCATGAATGAAAGCGACATGGCGGCCCGGGGCATCAAAGCCAAAGACTTGCTTGACATCACCAGCCATTTTGAGGGCGAGCAGCGCACGGTCGAAAAATTTATTGCTGTGCCCTACGAAATCCCAAAGGGCAACGTAGCCGCCTATTTCCCGGAGGCCAACCCGCTGGTTCCCATTAGTAGTGTGGCCAAAGTCAGCAATACACCGACCTCCAAGTATGTGGTTGTAACGGTAGTCCCCGCTAAGGTAGGTCAGGCCCCGCAGGCCCAGAAGCAGCGCCAGCAGGCG
Source organism: Hymenobacter sp. BRD67 (assembly GCF_013256425.1). GTDB lineage: Bacteria > Bacteroidota > Bacteroidia > Cytophagales > Hymenobacteraceae > Hymenobacter. The sequence goes on along the minus strand of NZ_CP053904.1, from coordinate 2,610,926 downwards.
GTGCCGGCCTAGCCGCCAGTAATTGTAAAAAGCCTCTGGAAATACCAGAGGCTTTTTCTTATTTTATTAGTGATAAGTGCTGCTGCAACGCCAAAGCAGGCTCCCTCGTCAGGTTTTTTGCGTCAGGCGAAAGAAATTCCCTACTTTGCAAAAGGCTAAGACGTTATACCTGTTTTTCTTCTCTTTTCTTTCACCCTTTACTTCCCACCATGGCTGATAGTTCCTCTGCTTCGCTGCTTGACCGTAGCCGTACCATTGCGCCGCCTGGCTATAATCGCTGGCTGGTGCCGCCCGCCGCGCTGGCTATTCACCTCGCTATCGGGCAGGCCTACGCATTTAGCGTGTTTAATAAGCCGCTGGGCTCGCTCATCAGCGGCGACCCTGCTAACCCGGCCCCGACCGACTGGACGCCTACCCAGATTGGCATCACCTTCTCCATTGCCATTGTGTTGCTGGGCTTGTCGGCCGCGCTGTTTGGCAAGTGGCTGGAGCGCGTAGGGCCGCGCAAAGCGATGCTGTCTGCCGCACTATGCTTCGGCGGCGGCTTTCTCATTGGCTCGCTCGGCATCAGCATGCACAATATCTGGCTGCTGTATTTCGGCTATGGGTTCGTGGGTGGCATTGGATTAGGTATTGGCTATATATCGCCGGTCAGCACGCTCATCAAGTGGTTTCCCGACCGTAAGGGCGTGGCCACTGGCATGGCCATCATGGGCTTTGGGGGCGGTGCTATGATTGCCTCGCCGCTGTCGGTAGCCCTGATGAACCACTTCAAAGGGTCGGCTCCGCAGGGCGTAGCCCCGACGTTTATCGTGCTGGGTATCATCTACTTCCTGTTTATGCAGTTTGGGGTATGGACCATCCGGGTGCCCGCCGACAACTGGGCTCCCGCCGGCTACGTGCCCAATGCAGAGCACAGTGCCCTGATTACGGCCGGCAACGTATCGGCCGACAATGCCATTAAAACGCCGCAGTTCTGGCTGCTGTGGGTGGTGTTGGTTACCAACGTAACGGCCGGCATCGGGGTGCTCGAAACGGCTTCGCCGCTTATTCAGGACACGTTCTCCGACAAGGCAATGGGGCGGGCAATGGCGTAACGGCTGCTGCCGCCGCCGGCTTCGTGGGCCTGCTCAGCTTGTTCAACCTGCTGGGGCGCTTCTTCTGGTCGTCGGCTTCGGATAAGCTGGGCCGCAAAACTACGTACGCTATTTACTTTGGCCTGGGCATTCTGCTTTACGCCAGTATCCCGACGCTGGGCCATAACTTGCAGCTAACTCTTTATGTAGTAGCTGCCTGCGTAATTGTGAGCATGTACGGCGGGGGCTTTGCCACTGCCCCGGCTTTTCTGTCTGACTTATTTGGCAAATACCAGGTAGGGGCCATTCACGGCCGCCTGCTCACTGCCTGGAGCACCGCCGGCGTGCTGGGGCCGCTGATTGTGCACCAGTTGCATGACCACGCCAAGGCAAAAGGCCTAACCGGGGCCGCCGCCTACCAAAATGTATTTTATACCATGGCTGGCTTGCTCGCAGTAGGCTTGCTGGCCGACCTGGCCGTGACGGCCGTAAACGAGAAATACCAGGAAAAAGGCCCGGTAACCATTGAAGCGGGCGGCCACTAGGTGCCCATTCCTCACCCTCTAACTTTCTAGTATATGAACCCGAAACCCAATGCTGCCCCCCGGTCGTAACTGAAGAGTCTGCGGGCGGCTCGGTCATCCTGGCCTGGCTCTTCGTTGGCGTGCCGCTGGTGTGGGGCATCTCACAAACGTTTATCAAAGCGCTGACCCTGTTTAAGTAAGGTAAGCTGTTTTACTGAAAAAGCCGCTCAATTCCCCGAGAGTTGAGCGGCTTTTAGCGTTTGCTAGCTTCGAAATCGCCACAGTGGCCAGGCGGTGCCCGCCGCAAAATGAGTTTGGTCGGTGGCGGCCAGTTCCAGCAGGCCATCGGTGGCCAGCAGGCCGGCTAGGTCGCCCGAGCCAGCGGTGGGAGCGGGGTGAGCCAGCAGACGGCCATCGGGCGCATTTTCGAGGCGCACGGCCAGGAAATACGTAAGAGCCGGCTTGAAATCGACCGGGCTGGTCAGTTCCGCAAAGGTCGGCTGCTCAACGGCCCGGCCCTGACACTGGTGTAGCCAGCCGCGCACGTAGCGATAGTAGCCCGCAAACGTAGCCACAGGGTTGCCGGGCAGCGCAAATACGGTGGCTGCGCCAGGCTGCTGCCCGAACCAGAGCGGCTGCCCCGGCCGTTGGGCCACCCGATGAAATACCTCCCGCACGCCCAGCTCGCGCAGCGCCTGGGGCAAAAAATCGGCCTTGCCCTTCGATACGCCACCACTCAGCAGCACGGCGTCGAACCCGGCCAGCAGCGGCGGCAGCCCGGCCTTGAGCGTTTCCAAATCGTCGTCAAAATGAAAAGCCTCGCTTATGCAGCCTTCGGCCCCAGCGCCGCTTGCAGCATAGGGGCATTGGAGCGCCGAATCTGGTGGGGGAGGGGCGTTTGGCCGAGGGCCACCAGCTCATCGCCGGTACTCACTACCGCCAGGCGGGGGCGGCGCGTTACGGTCAGCCTGCCTGCGCCCACGGTGGCCGCTACTGCCAGCTCGGCCGGGCTTAGTACTGTGCCGGGGGCCAGCAGAAGCGTGCCGGCTACCTGGTCGCTGCCCTGCCGGTGTACGTTGTGGCCCTGGCTGGGCAGTGCCGCCCGCAGCGTGGCCTGGCGGGTAGGCTCATCGCCAAAGTCCAGGTCTTCGTAGCGGATAACGGTATCGGTGCCGGGCGGCAGCGCGGCGCCGGTCATAATTTCTACGGCCGCCCGCGGGTTGAGAAGCGGCTCCGGCACTGCCCCGGCCAGCTGGGTGCGCTCGATGGGAAATACCCGCTGGCCCGCCGCCAGGGCCGCGTGGCGCACCGCAATACCATCCATTGTCACGCGGTCGTAGGGCGGAAAGTCACGGTCGGCCGTGATAGTCTGCCGTAGCACGCGGCCAACAGCCTCAGCTAGCGGCACAGTTTCGGTAGGCAGCAGGCTAGCGGTAGCCAGTACCTGGCAATAAGCGTTTTCGACGGAGAGCACGAAGCAGGGAAGGATAAAAAAGAAGAAGGTAAGATAATTTCAAGCTATTTTCCGGCTGAATTGTTGTGAAAGCTATGACTGAAAAACTTGTTCCCCGTACCAAGCACGCCGACCTGGTCCGTCCGGCCATCGGCGAATTTGCCCGCCACGAGCTGGCCTTGCTGGGGGCACCCTGTGGCGATATTCAGCGGCTGGCGGCTGGCATAACGGCCGCGCTGACCCCGGCGCACCGCATCGGCTACGTCGATGCCGACCACACCAGCGGCGACGCTGACCCTGCTCAAAGCCTGAGCCCGCTGCTGCAAGCCGGCGCTTATGTGGAGGTTACCGATAAGATTCATTTTCGCCGTGGCGATGAGCGGCGCGCACTCGACCGCTTCTCGCAGCCCGAGCTGCTGGCCGGGGCCGACCTGGTGCTGGTAAACGGCAATCATTTTACCGCCCGTCAGCAGCTTGTACTCATTGACCCCCGTAAGTCGCTGGCTCACAAGCTCGACAAGCTCACCGACGTGCAGGCGTTTGTACTGGCCGAAGGCGTAGCGGAAATTCCTGATTACCTGCGGGCGCACCTGCCGCACTATGCCCGGCTGTCGCGGTTTGCCTGGGCCGATACGGCGGGCCTGGCTGCCTGGGTAGCGCAGTGGCGGGCCGCTCGCCAGGCCCCGCTGCGCGGCCTGGTGCTGGCCGGTGGCCTCAGCCAGCGCATGCAAACCGATAAAGGCCGCCTGCGCTACGGCCCCACCGGCCTTGAGCAGCGCGAAGTAGCCGCGGGCTTATTGGCCCCAGTCTGCCACGACGTATTGGTGTCGTGCCGGGCCGAGCAGGTGGCCGAGCTGCCCCAGGGCTTACAGGCGCTGCCCGACCGGTTTCTGGGGCTGGGGCCCCTGGGCGGCATTCTGTCGGCCCTGCAATTTGACCCCAACGCGGCGTGGCTGGTGCTGGCCTGCGACCTGCCTTTCCTGACGGCCGACACCCTGCGCCAGCTAGTGGCTGGCCGCCAGCCCGGCCGCCTGGCCACGGCATTCCAAAGCCCCGGCAGCGAGTTTCCCGAGCCGCTCCTTACCATTTTTGAGCCGCGCGCTTATCCCGAGCTGCTACGGTTTTTGAGCATGGGCTATTCATGCCCGCGCAAAATGCTCATCAACAGCGATGTGGCAGTGTTGCCTACGCCTGGCGCCGAAGTATTGCAAAATGTGAATACGCCGGCCGAGCGCGAGGCGGCCCAGCGGGCCCTGGCTGGCTAAATCAATAGATATTCGGCTAAGTTAAAGCGCCGTGAGTGGCTAACTTGCGGCGCTTTATTTTGGCCGCTAATGGAGAAATTTACCAATAAAGAGCTGCTGCTGGCCATCGGGGGGTGATGACGCTGGTGTTCATTATGCGTCGGCTGCTGGATACGCCCCGCCGTCTGCCCCGCTGGCACAGACTGCTGGGCAAGCTCTGGGCGCCGGCTATGGCGGCCTTTGTGCTAAGCGCGGCGCTGCACTACCGCAACCAGTACCTGGGCGATATTTACCTGTTCTTCGCGGTAGGCGTGCTAGTGCTGCTGCTGGTGCAGCTGCGTAGCTACCGCCCGGCCCGCACGCTGCTGCTGGGCCTGGCACCCTCGGTGCTGCACCGCTTTATTGCCACCGGCCTGGCCATCGGCAGCTGGCAGCTGCTGTCGCCGTACAGCCTGGGTTTCAAGCTGTGGGGCGAGCTAGATGCGTTTTGGTTTTTTGCGATGGTTTTCCTGGCCAACAGCCAGAAGAAAGGGCTCCTGAAGCAGGAGCAGGAGCGGGCCGAAGAAGAAAAAGCGCGGCAGTTTATCGCTGCCAAAAACATGGAGCTGGAGCGGCTGGTGGCCGAGCGAACGGCCCTGCTCACCCGGCAGGCCGAGGAGCTGCAAACGGCGCTTACTGACCTGCGCGCTACGCAGGCGCAGCTAATCCAGCGCGAAAAGATGGCCAGCCTGGGAGAGCTCACGGCGGGCATAGCGCACGAGATTCAGAACCCGCTCAACTTCGTCAATAATTTCGCCGATGTATCGGCCGAGCTGGTAGTGGAGCTTGAAGAAGAGCAGGAGCGCCCCAGCCGCGACCCCGGCCTGGAGGCCGAGCTGCTCGAAGACCTGAAACAAAACCTGCTCCGAATTAATCAGCATGGCCAGCGGGCGGCGGGCATCGTGCGGGGATGCTGGAGCACAGCCGCGCCAGCAGCGGTGAGCGCCAGCCTACCGACCTCAATATGCTGGCCGATGAATATATGCGCCTGGCCTACCACGGCTTGCGGGCCAAAGACAAGTCTTTCAACGCCACCTTGCAGCCCGAGCTGGCGGCTATTCTGCCGCTGGTGCCGGCCGTGAGCGGCGATGTAGGTCGGGTACTGCTCAACCTGTTTACCAATGCGTTTTACGCGGTGCAGCAGCGCCAGCAGCTCGGCGAGCCGGGCTACAAGCCTACCGTGGGGGTGGCCACGCGCCGCGTAGGCAACAGCGTAGAAGTGTGCGTCCGCGACAACGGCATGGGCATTCCGGAAGGAGTGAAAGCCAGGATTTTCCAGCCCTTTTTCACCACCAAGCCCGCTGGCGAAGGCACTGGCCTGGGCTTGTCGCTAAGCCACGACATCATTGTGCAGGGCCACGGCGGTACCCTCACCGTGCAGAGCGAGGAAGGAAAATTTACGGAGTTTAGCGTGCGGCTGCCTTTTTAAGCTGCTACCTCTCAGCGGCTACGAAAGCCGGACAGGGAAGCTGGCAATTAAAAACAGATAACTCACCAACTGACAACAACCAGCCCGATGGCAGACTCAAATATGATACTGGAAGGGCCCATTGCCGTGGGCCTGGTGTGGCTGGGCCGCCGGTTTCTCGACACGCCCACGCGGCTGCCAGCCTGGGATAAGTGGCTGGTCCGGCTGTGGCAGCCCACGGCAGTACTATTTATTATCTGCGTTAGCTTCGGTAGCAAAGCCGACCTGCTGGCCGATGCTTTTATGTTGGGCATTATTGGCATCGGGCTGGCAGTAACCTGGCAGCTACGCACCTACCGGCCCGCCTGGCTGCTTTGCCTGGGGCTGGTGCCCTACGGGCTGCTGTCGGTGATAAACCTGCTTGTGGGCCTGCTGCTACCCCGGCTGCTCAAAACGTATGAAGACTGGTTTGACCTGGCGGGCCTGCTGACCTTCTGCTGGCAAGGTGTTTTCTGGTTTATGGCCCGCAGCCAGCAGAAAAGCCTGGTAGCTGAGCACCAGCTACGCCTGCAAGCCGAGCAGGAGCAGCTGCGCATCGAAACCAAAAACCAGGAGCTCGAACACCAGGTGCACCAGCGCACTGCTACGCTGGCCGAGCAAACAGCCGCGCTACGCACTACGCTCAACGAGCTAAAAGAAACCCAGGCGCAGCTAATCCAGCGCGAAAAGATGGCCAGCCTGGGAGAGCTCACGGCGGGCATAGCGCACGAGATTCAGAACCCGCTCAACTTCGTCAATAATTTCGCTGATGTATCGGCCGAGCTTATTACCGAGCTCGAAGAAGAGCGCAACCGGCCTACCCGCGACCCGGCCCTCGAAGCCGAGCTGCTGGCCGACCTGAAGCAGAATCTCCAGCGCATTACCCAGCACGGTGGCCGGGCGGCGGGCATCGTGCGGGGGATGCTGGAGCATAGCCGCGCCAGCAGCGGCGAGCGCCAGCCTACCGACCTCAACATGCTGGCCGATGAATATTTGCGCCTGGCCTACCACGGCCTGCGGGCCAAAGACAAGTCTTTCAACGCCACCTTGCAGCCCGAGCTGGCCGCCGGCCTCCCCCTGGTTGAAATGGTTGCCGGCGATGTAGGTCGGGTGCTGCTCAACCTGTTTACCAATGCGTTCTACGCGGTGCAGCAGCGCCAGCAGCTCGGCGAGCCGGGCTACAAACCTACCGTGGGGGTGCGCACCCGGCTCGTGGCCCACGAGGTTGAAGTGCAGGTGCATGACAACGGCATGGGCATTCCGGAAGGAGTGAAAGCCAGGATTTTCCAGCCCTTTTTCACCACCAAGCCCGCCGGCGAAGGCACTGGCCTGGGCTTGTCGCTGAGCCACGATATCATTGTGCAGGGCCACGGCGGCACCCTCACCGTGCAGAGCGAGGAAGGCCGGGGTACTACGTTTACGGTGCGTTTGCCTACGGCGTGAGGCCTGCCGCTGTTCCTATCTTTACAAAGCATGAAAATACTGGTAGTTGACGACGAAACCGACGTGCGGGTGCTGTTTGAGCAGCGCTTCCGACGCGAAATCCGCAGTGGCGAGTTTGCGTTCTCTTTTGCCTACTCGGGCGAGGAAGCGCTGGGCTTCCTGCGCGACCACCCGTCGGAGGTGGTGCTCATTCTCTCCGATATCAACATGCCCGGCATGAGCGGGCTGGAGCTGCTGCGCCACGTCAAGCAAGACCCGCTGCCGCCCCCGCCGCCCCTGGTGATGATGCTCACTGCCTACGGCGATACCGAAACGCACGACCAGGCCATGCGCCTCGGTGCCAATGATTTCCTGACCAAGCCCGTCGATTTCGCCGCGCTGAAGGGAAAGCTTCACGCTATCCAAAACATATGAAAACTAAGATATTGGTGGTTGATGACGAAGCGGATTTAGAGCTACTCATCAAGCAAAAGTTTCGGCGTAAAATCCGGGAAAACGCCTACGAGTTTCTCTTTGCCGGCAACGGGCAGGAGGCCCTCGACCGCCTGCACGACCACCCCGATACCGACATCGTACTGTCCGATATCAACATGCCCGTGATGGATGGCCTTACCCTGCTCGGCCGCCTGCCCGAAGCCAGCCCCATGACCAAAACCGTGATGGTGTCGGCCTACGGCGACATGGAAAATATCCGTGCCGCCATGAACCACGGGGCGTTCGATTTTGTCTGTAAGCCCGTGGATTTCAATGACCTGGAGCTAACAATCGAAAAAACTGCCGTCCATGTGCAGCAGCTGCGCGATACGCTCAAAGCCATTCAGGAAAATAATATCCTGCGGATGTACGTCGATGAAACGGTTATCAAGTTCATGGCCCGGCCCGGCTTCGAGAACAAGCTGCTGGCCAGCGAAGTAGTAGAGGCCACCGTTATGTTCGTAGATATCTGCGGCTTCACTTCGCTCTCCGAAACCCAGCCGGCCGCCACGGTCGTGTCGCTACTCAACACCTACTTCGACCAGATTGTGAAGGAGGTAATCGCGCACGGAGGCTACATCGATAAATTTATGGGCGATGCCGTAATGGCCGTTTTTCGGGGTGAGTATCACCTCGACCGCGCCATCGACGCGGCCCTGCTGGTGCGTACCCAGCTGCAGGCCACCCATAACCCGCTGCCCGACGGTACCGACTACCATCCTGCCGTAAGCATAGGTATCAATACCGGCGAGATGGTGTCGGGTAATATTGGCTCGGCTTCGCTCAAGCGCCTGGACTACACCGTAATAGGCGATACCGTAAACGTAAGCCAACGCCTGCAGTCCGCTGGCCATCCCAACCAGATTGTTATTACGGAGGCCATCTACGAGCGCATCAGGGAAAGCTTTCAGTGCCAGCCCATCGGCGAGCTGAAACTGAAAAACAAGGCCCAGCCAATCATGACCTACGAAGTAGTGGCTTAAGTTATCTGCTGGCTCCGCTCACCATAATACAGCGTTTTTTAGCCTGATATACTGGAAGCGTATGGGGCGGGCTGCCGGCTTTTGGCCGGCTGGCCGCTCGTCGTATGCGCCAGTCGCTCTTACAAAAAGCCCGCTCCGTTCAGCGACTCCGAAACCGCGCTAAGTGAAGGATTAACGGGCCTGCGCCACCTCATTCTGCCGGCGCAGGCGCTGACATAGCACTTTCATGATATTGCGCAGTACCTCGGGGCGCTCTTCCATTACATCATAAAAATCTTCCTGGTCGAGCCGGAAGGCCGTAACCGCGCCTTCTGCCACGGCCGCTGCCGAGCGGGGCTCCGCATCGAGCAGGGCCAGCTCGCCAAAAAAGTCGCCCTTACCGAAGGTTACCAGTAGCTGCGGGCCGTTGAAAATGCCTACCTGGCCTTCGTAAATAATGAAGAGAGAGGCTCCCAGGTCGCCCTTGGCAAAAATCTGCTGGCCATCGGCGAAGCTTACTTCTTTCATGATGGGCACGATGCTGCTGAGCACGTTTTCGGGCGTTTCGGCAAACAGGGCGGTTTGCTGAAGCACCTGCACCCGCTCGGCAGCGGCAATGTGCGAGGTCGTGGCGGCATGGCTCATAAGCAGGCTGTTGAGGGTTTGGTGGGCAGCGTTTACCAGCTGATAAAGGGTAGGGTGGGCCACTGCCAGCTGCGCCAGCAGGCGGAACGCGCTTTCGCGCACCAGCGGACTGCTGCTGCGCAGATGCGGCCCAATGGCTTGTACGGTGGCTGCCGTGGGCTTCCACTGGTCGAGCGCCGCCCGCACCGTCCAGTCAGTGAAGGCCGTTTCGCCCCGCGCTACAATGGTTTCGACGATGGGCTCGGGTGCCAGCAGCGGCCCCAGCAGGCGGTCAAACGTACGCTCCTTCTCGGCGGGCGGCGCAATGGCCAGCAGCGCCTGCAGGCCCTGGTAGGTAGGCCGGGCAATACTATTGTCCAGTATTTCGAGGGCGTTGGCCTGGCGCTCACGGGTAGCGTGGGCCACGCCGCGCTGGGCATCGGCAATGAGCTGGGGAGCATAAATATGACCCAGCAGGGCAAAAACGCGTTGTTGGGTGCGTAGCAGCTCGTAGTCGAGGCAGCTTGCCAGCTCGGGGCTGGCCGTGGCCTGGCCGTGTACTAGGTGTTGGGCCAGCTGCAGCTCGTCGTGCACCAGCGCCTGAAACAGGGGTACCTCGGATGGCACTACGCCAAAATGGCGCAACCCCCGCAGCGCAGCCTCACGCCGAAACAGGTTAGGCTGCCGGGCCAGCCCCACCAGCAGCTGCCGGCTGGCAGCCGTGCGCAGGCGGGCACACACCTGGGCCACGCGCCGCACCAGGGTCTGGTCAAGGTCGGTACTGAGTACTTCGGCCAGGGCAGGCAGCACGGCTTCGCCCAGGCGCAGCAGGTGCTGCGTGGCAGCGGCCCGGCCGGCTTTGGTCCCCAGGGAGCGGATAAGGCGGCGGATTTCGGCTGGGTCGGTCGGGGTGGGCGAGGAGACCCCGGCGGGCAGGTTAGCCACAGGCGCTGCTTCGCCTTCCTCCTCGGTAAAGCGGCGACTGAGCGCGTGCTGTAGCTCGGCCACGTATTGGTGGTAAGTACGGGCCAGCAGCAGCAAAACGGCCAGCATCAGCAGGCCCATCCACACAAACGGACCCCAGGTTTGGCCACCTGGCAGCGCGTGCAGCGCAAACAGCAGCCCGCCACCCAGCGCCATGCCCAGCGGCTCATACATTCCTTTCGCCAGCGTGTGGGCCTGCAGCCGCTCGGGCGGCGACAGCGGCTGAAACAGCAGCAGAAATACGGGGTCAAATACTGCCCGCCTCAATACTTCCAGCCCCAGATACAACCCGCAGAAATAAAGCAGCGACTCGCCCACGTCGCCCCGGTTTACGCCGGTATAGGCCAGCAGGCCCGCCAGCAGCAGCACCGGCAGCGCCAGCAGCACTCGCCGCACACCCAGCCGGTCTACGGTATGCTGCGAAAGCAGCAGCTTAAACAGCATCGCCACCAGGTAGGTGCTCACCAGCACCGTGCCCACGTAGCGCATGATGGCTGCCTCATCGTGAAAGCGGTGCTTGACATTTACAAAAAACAGGTATTCGATGCCCGTCGTCACGGCGGCCAGGCCCAGCAGACTCAGGCACATGGTGAGCACCAGGCGGCTATCGCCAAACCAGCGGCGCAGCCCCGGCGCTACGGCTTGCCCGCGCGCCCGGCGCGGGGCCGGCGCGGCCTCTACCACGTGCGAGCGCAACGTAGCCCGCAAAGCCAGCAGGGCCAGCAAATAGGCCCCGAAAGCAGTACCCAGTAGCCACGGCAACTCGGCGTTGGTATGAATAAAAATGGCCAGCACGGCCCCCAGGGCCTTGGCCGGCATATCGCCGGCGCTGATAATGCCAAACAGACGCTTGCTCTGCCGCACATCAAATACCACGGCCGAGACGCCCCAGAATTCCAGATTGGTCAACAGGTAGATAACCCGGTAGCCCGCCATAATAGCCACGGCGGCTGCCACCGAATGGCCGGTAACTACCAGCACTCCCAGCAGACCCGTGAGGACTACTGCGGCCAGCAGCACCCGCACCGCCAGCTTTTGCAGCAGCCAGTGGTGCTCAAAATGCCCGTACACTTTGCCGGCTGCCAGCATTGCCAGTGCGGCTATGCCGTAGGCAAGCGGCAGGTTGCGTTCGGGGTTGTTTTCGAGCAGCAGCACGTTGGCCGCCACATACACCAGGATGGTGCCGATACCCAGCAGGAAATTATGCAGGAAAAATAGCCGTACCGTGGGCCCTTCCTCGGGGCGCACGCCCAGCAGCTGCCGCCCACGTTCGATTACCGTCATGGAGCGCAAGTTAGCCCGCCCGCGGCTTTTTGAAGAAGCCCTACTAAAAACGTCATGCCGGGCAGCGCCCGGCATGACGTTCTCTCTCAAGCTATTGCCGGCGCTTAGGCTGCGCGCATCAGCTGCAGCGGCGACTTCTCAAACTTGCTGCGGGCGTAGCTCTCGGTAATGGTAAACTCGCCTACTTCCGTCTGCGAAGGCATCTCAAACATGGCGTCCGTCATGATGCTCTCGCAGATGGAGCGCAAACCGCGCGCGCCCAGGCGGTACTCATCGGCCTTCTCCACAATGTATTCGAGGGCCTCCTCGGTAAAGTCGAGCTGAATATTCTCCATGTTGAATAAGCGCTTGTACTGGCGCACGAGCGAGTTCTTGGGCTCGGTCAGAATCAGGCGTAGCGTAGCCTTGTCCAGCGGGTTGAGGTGCGTGAGCACCGGCAGGCGACCAATCAATTCTGGAATGAGACCAAAGCTCTTGATATCCTGGGCCGACACGTAGCGCAGAAAGTTCTGGGTATCCACTTTCTCGTCGAGGTTGGTCTTCGAGAAGCCCATCGGCTTGGTATTCAGGCGGCTCTTAATAATGCGGTCGATGCCCGAGAACGCGCCGCCGCACATAAACAGAATATTTTCGGTATTCACCGAAATCATCTTCTGGTCGGGATGCTTGCGCCCGCCCTGCGGCGGCACGTTGATGTGCGTGCCTTCGAGCAGCTTGAGCAGGGCTTGCTGTACGCCCTCGCCGCTCACGTCGCGCGTGATGCTGGGGTTGTCGCTCTTGCGGGCAATCTTGTCAATCTCGTCGATGTACACGATGCCGCGCTCAGCGGCTTCGAGGTTGTAGTCGGCCGCTTGCAGCAGGCGCGTCAGGATGCTTTCCACATCTTCGCCCACGTAGCCGGCCTCGGTCAGCACCGTGGCATCGGCAATGCAGAAGGGTACTTGCAGAATCTTGGCCAGCATGCGGGCCAGAAAAGTTTTGCCCGTGCCGGTTTCGCCCACCATAATAATATTCGATTTCTCGATTACTACTTCGTCGTGCTGCGGCTTCTGCATCAGGCGCTTGTAGTGGTTGTACACTGCCACGCTCATCACGCGCTTGGCCTCGTCCTGGCCCACCACGTACTGGTCGAGGTGGGTTTTAATCTCACGGGGCTTAATGAGATTAAACTTCGGCTGGCGTGCTTCGGCCTGCAGCTTGGTTTCTTCGCTCAGAATGTGCTGGGCCTGCGCCACGCACTTCTCGCAGATGTGGGCATTAATACCCGAAATCATCACCGCGACATCGCGCTTGGGCTTGTTACAAAAGGAGCAGGCTATTTCCGGCATCGGGAGCGTTCAAATAAAAAAAGTTTTCAGCAGAAAACGGCTACAAAGATAAGTTGGCCGCTCAGCATTGCGCCCGGCCGACCCAAGGAAACCAGCCGGGCGTAGCAGTTGCAAAGCGCGAAGGCCAGGCGAAAGTTTCGCCCCAGTATCAGCGCTTTGCCCAGTCTCTATAAAATCAAAAAGCCCCGGCTAGCCAGCCGGAGCTTTTTGTTAAGACCTGAATGTCATCCACAAAATCCGCGAAATCCGTTAAAATTCGCGCTAATCAGTGGTCTAGGCGGGCTTTTTTTCCAGCACCTCGTCAATCAGGCCGTATTCCTTTGCCTCGTCGGCGCGCATCCAGTAGTCACGGTCCGAGTTGTCGTGAATCTCCTGATAGGTCTTGCCGGTGTGTTTTGCCAGAATGTCATACAGCTCCTTCTTGAGCTTCAGAATCTCGCGGGCCGTAATCTCAATGTCCGACGACTGGCCTTGCGCGCCGCCGCTGGGCTGGTGAATCATCACCCGCGAGTGCGGCAGGGCCGAGCGCTTATCCTTGGCGCCACCGGCCAGAAGCACCGCGCCCATCGAAGCCGCGAGGCCCGTGCAAATAGTAGCCACGTCGGGGTTTACGTACTGCATGGTATCATATATGCCCAAACCTGCATATACCGAGCCGCCGGGCGAGTTGATATACAGCAGGATGTCTTTCTTCGAGTCGGCCGACTCCAGAAACAGCATCTGCGCGGTCAGAATATTGGCGATATAATCATCTACGGCCGTGCCCAAAAACACGATACGGTCCATGATAAGGCGCGAAAACACGTCGATTTCCCGGAAGTTCTGGGGGCGCTCTTCAATCACCGAGCGGGTCATGTTGCTGGGCAGTACCAGCCCGCCGCGCACCTGGCCTTCTACGTTGTTGATATACTGGTCTACGGTCAGGCCGTTGAGCCCCTGGCCCTTCACGGCAAATTTGCGAAACTCTTGTTTATTCAGCATGAGTGGTTAAGTAGGGGGTAAGCTACCGCTTGCCCATATGCAAAATCAAAAGACGGGCAGGGACTCCAAATGTTGTAAACGTACACGATACACAACAAAAAAGCCCTTACGCGGGGCGTAAAGGCTTTTTTATTTGCAAGCAGTCCGAAGGGCTAGCCCTCGTTCTGGTTGCGGAATTCTTCGGCCGTTACGGGCTCATCCGTAACAACAACTTTGCCACGCAGGGCTTCTACTACTTTCTCTGCCAGAATGGCCTCGTACTCCTGCACGTAGTTTTTGCCGTTCTCCTGCTTGAGGTAGTTATCAGCAAAGCCTACCATGCCCTGACGCATCTCGTCGGTCAGCGGCATGCCGCCGCCAAACTGCCCCAGAATCTTGTCGAGCACGCGGTTACGAATTTCATCGGTGCCTACTTTCAGGCCCATATCCTCCACTACTTTATTGCGGATGAGGCTCCACTTCAGCTCCCGCTCGTAGTCGCTGAAGTGCTGCTCCACGGTAGCCGCGTCGAGCTTGCCTTCGTTGGCCCGCACCAGCCATTTCTTAAAGAACTCGGTAGGAATCTGAATGGTAGTATTGTCAATCATCGCGTCGATAAGCCGGCGATTCACCAGGTTGTCCGACTCGCGGTTGTAGTTCTCTTGGATGGTTTCGCGGATTTTCGCCTCGTACTCTTCTTGCGAGGAAACGGCCTCCGGGCCAAATACTTTGTCAAACAGCTCCTGATTTACCTCGGGCGTTGCCGTGCGGTTGATTTTCTCCACGGCCAGCTCGTAGTCGCCTGTTGCGCCGGCCGCTTCCTCGCGGCTCAGGCCCGAGAAGCTGCGGATAGCCCCGCGTCGCCACCAAAGGCGTCGCTCAGGTCAAAGGTGAGTGTATCCCCAGCCTTGACGCCTATAAAGCGCTCCTGGCCATTTTTTACCTTGTTGATAGGCAATAGCACCGACTGGCCTTCGCCCTCCGCGCCGGCTTTTTTCAGCTTGCCAAACAGGTAGTCATCTGCCTCCGACGTCTCGGGATTGGTGGTTTCGCCAAACTGGCGGCTAATCTGCTCGTGGGTCTCGGCCAGCGTCGCGTCGTCGAGGCTGATAGCTGGGCGCTTCAGCTCTACCTTGTTTTCGGCGGGCAGCTCGAAGTCGGGCAGCAGGCCCAGCTCAAACTGGAAGTCGAACGAGGTAGCCGTGTCAAAATCAACATCGGTGGGCAGCGGCAGCGGCTCGCCCAGAATTTTTACGTTGTTCTCTTTGAGGTAATTATCAACGCTACGGCCCAGCAAGCGGTTGATTTCATCGGCCAGAATGCCTTTGCCGTACATCTTACGAACCAGGCCGGCGGGCACCTTGCCGGGGCGGAAGCCCTTGAACTGTGCCTTCTTAGTGGTCTCCTTAATCTGCTTTTCGACGGCGTCGCTGTAGTCAGCCTCGTCGAGATGAACGTTCAGCAGCCCGGTTAGCTGCTCCTCATTGCGGTCAAGCGTAATATTCAAAACAGTAGGAGCAAGCTGGTGCTTGCCAGTCGGAAAGGTTAAAAAATAAATGTGATAAACATGATGAATGGGCTGAATGTGAAAATGTTAACAATTCATTTTCGCATTTTCCACTTTCAGCATATCTACCACATTTTCGTCGTGCGGATGGAGGGACTCGAACCCACACACCTTACGGAACCAGAGCCTAAATCTGGCGCGTCTACCAATTTCGCCACATCCGCAGTTGGGCTTCCCGCTGCCGTTCGTAGCGGGGCCGCAAAGGTACTACTTATTCGGTAGCTTCGCAAAAGTCCGGCTAGAATAAGTACGCAGCTGTCACCTTTCCCTTCCTACGCTTGTTATTTGTGGTACCATGCCACCCGTAATTGACCTCGAAGCCGAACGCCAGGAAATCCTGCGCCATTATCGCCGCCTGCTGCGCACGGCCAAGCCGTATCTGCACGATGGTGATACTAAGCTGATTAAGAAGGCGTTCAACCAAAGCCTGGAGGCGCATAAGGATATGCGCCGTAAATCGGGCGAGCCCTATATTCTGCACCCGCTGGCCGTGGCCCAAATTGCCGTGGAAGAAATCGGCCTCGGTACTACCAGCATCGTGGCGGCGCTGCTGCACGATGTGGTAGAGGATACGCCTACCGAAATTTCGGATATCGAGCGCGACTTCGGCCACAAAACGGCGCGTATTATCGATGGCCTGACCAAAATTTCGGGTGTCTTTGAGTACGGCACCAGCGAGCAGGCCGAAAATTTTCGCAAGATGCTGCTCACGCTCAGCGAAGATGTGCGCGTGATTCTCATTAAGCTCGCCGACCGCCTGCACAACATGCGCACGCTCGACTCGATGCCGCGCCACAAGCAGCTCAAAATAGCCAGCGAAACCATCTACCTCTACGCGCCGCTGGCGCACCGGCTGGGCCTCTATGCCATTAAAACGGAGCTGGAAGACCTGCACCTCAAATACACCGATACGGAGGTGTATAACGAGCTGAAGGGCAAGGTAAAGCAAAGCCAAAGCGCTCGTAATCGCTTTATCAAGGAGTTTGTGCAGCCCATTGATGAAGAGCTTAAGGCGCAGGGCTTTCACTACGAGATAAAGGGCCGCCCCAAGAGTATCTACTCCATTCTTAAGAAGATGCGCAAGCAAAACGTCACCTTTGAGGAGGTGTACGACCTGTTTGCCATTCGCGTCATTCTCGATGTGCCGCCCGAGCAGGAAAAGGCCGCCTGCTGGCAGGTTTACTCTATCGTAACAGATTTCTATCAGCCCAACCCCGACCGCCTCCGCGACTGGGTGAGCACGCCCAAGGCCAACGGCTACGAGAGCCTGCACACCACCGTCATGTCGCACCCCGGCCAGTGGGTAGAGGTACAGATACGCTCGCGGCGCATGGACGACATCGCCGAAAAAGGCTACGCCGCCCACTGGAAATACAAGGACACCGGCAGCCTGCAACCCGAATCGACGCTCGAAGCGTGGGTAAACCGCGTGCGCGAAATGCTGGAAACCAATAACTCCAGCGCCCTGGAGTTCATGGACGAGTTTCGCCAGAATCTGTTCGTGAAGGAAGTCTATACCTTCACGCCCAAAGGCAAGCTGGTTATTTTACCCGATAAGGCTACGGCCCTCGACTTTGCGTTCGATATTCATACGCATATCGGGCTGCATTGCCTCGGGGCTAAAGTCAACCAGAAGCTGGAGCCTTTCAGCTACCAGCTGCGCAACGGCGACCAGGTCGAAATCCTGACCTCGCACAAGCAGCGCCCCACGCCCGAATGGCTCAACTACGTTATTACCAGTAAGGCAAAGTCGAAGATAAAGGAGTTCCTGCGCGACGATAAGCGCGCCAAAGCCGACGATGGGAAGTTTATTCTGGAAAAGCGGCTGGAGCTCATTGGCGTTGAAAACACCCCCGAAAACTTTCAGCGCCTACTGGTTTATTTCAACGTCGCCAATGCGCAGGACTTTTATTATCGCCTGGCCGTAGGGCAGCTCGATGGCCGCGAAATCCGCGACTCTTTATTCAAGACCACTACTGCCGCCCGGGTCGGGTCGGTGCTGGAGCGCAAGACCTTTGACCACGAGGTGCAGAAAATAAGGGGCGTGCGCGCCGATATGCTGGTAGTGGGCGAGCGTACCGATAAGTTTAACCACAGCCTGGCGCGCTGCTGCAATCCTATCCCCGGCGATGATGTATTTGGCTTCGAAACCGAAACCGGCCTTATCATCCATCGCACTACCTGCCCCCGTGCCGTCGATTTGATGTCGAACTACGGCAACCGTATCGTGCGCGCCAAGTGGACCGACCAGCTGGAACTGGCGTTTCTGGCCGGTATCCGCATCAAGGGTTCCGACCGGGTGGGCCTCGTCAACGATGTCACGCGTATCATTTCTACCAGCCTCAAGGTGAATATGCGCTCAATTACTGTCGATTCTGACGATGGCTTCTTTGAAGGCCAGATTATGGTATTCGTCAACGATACCGACCATCTCAACAAGCTCATTCACCGGCTTTCCAAAGTAAATGGCGTGTTGCAGGTCGAACGATTCGAGTCGTGATGAAACATAGTAAAAATAATATATTATACCTGGGCGTGGGGGTCAATGAGCGCACCCAATGCGCCCACTATCACTCGGAGCGCGATATCATCGCCATAAAGCATAAGTGCTGCGATACCTTCTACGCCTGCATCAGCTGCCACAATGAGCTGGCTGGCCACGCGCCGGCGGTGTGGGGCAAAGATGAGCGCCAGACTCCCGCTGTTTTATGCGGCAACTGCGGCATTACGCTGTCCATCGCCGATTATCTGGCCTGCAACAACACCTGTCCAGCCTGCCAGGCGGCCTTCAACCCAGGCTGCGCCAATCATTACCCGCTTTATTTTGAAGTCTGAAAACCAGACGCTACCCTATTTAGCTTATCAACTTACCATTCAGCTGTTCTTATCCCGTGAATTCTTCTAAAGGTTCTTCTTTTGCCAGCCACTCTCCGGCCAGTGCCGCACTGGAGCAGGAGGTTGGCGGCTCGTCCGATGCGGGATATGCGGCCCGCCACACGCCCAGCGCCGCCAGCGAGGCAGTCCTCAATACCAGCCGCCTGGAGGAAGTTAAAAAAATATTTACCGCGCACCTCGAAAATAAAGGCCTGCGTAAAACGGCGGAACGCTATGCTATATTAGAAGAAATATATGTACGCTCAGGGCACTTCGATGTCGAAGAGCTTTATGCCGGTATGAAGGAGCGCAACCTGCAAGTAAGCCGCGCTACGGTGTATAATACCCTCGATTTGCTCGTAGAGCAGGGCCTGGTGAGCAAGCACCAGTTTGGCCGCAACCTGGCGCAATACGAAAAAAGCTATGGCTACCGGCAGCACGACCACGTTATTTGCACCGAGTGCCACAAGGTGGTAGAGTTCTGCGACCCGCGTATTCACGGCATTCAAACGATGGTTGGCGACCTGCTCAACTTTCATATTCTGCATCACTCCCTAAATTTGTACGGCATCTGCGGCGATTGCCGCGCCAAAGCCGCCGCCACACAACCCAGTTAAGCTTCTTACCTGCCTTCACCAGCTGTTTTGCCTGTCTGAAGTAGGAGAGAAGCCGACGCAGCGCTAACCGAATGACCACCACCAGCACCCTAACCGACGGTATTCTGTATATCACGCTTACCGGCGACCTCATTGGCAGCCCCGATACCCAGCAACTCCTGCACAGTGTCAATGAGCACCTCGGCGACGCTGTAACCAATTGCGCGGTCGATTTATCGGCAATTCGCTATATTAACAGTACGGGCATCGGAGTCCTTGTTTCACTGCTTACCAAGTTCCGGAGTCGCGGCGGCGAACTGGTCCTTATCAATCCGGCCGACCATCCTAAGAAGATGCTGGCGCTTACCAAGCTCAACAACATCTTCACCGTGACTGCCGACCAGGCCGCTGCCCGCCAGCAACTAGCCCCAGCCGCCTCTTAGGCGGCTGTTTTTTTGCCATAAATTTCAAAATGCTATACCATGCGCTGCAAATAGCCCGGCTCTTCCCTCACTTGTAAGGTACGGAGCTGGAGTAGAGCTGTATTAGGAGCGCGATAAACCAAAATCAAGATGCCAGTAGACGTGTTAGTAGGCCTCCAGTGGGGCGACGAAGGAAAAGGAAAAATAGTGGACGTGCTAGCGCCCACTTACGACGCCGTAGCCCGTTTCCAGGGCGGCCCCAATGCCGGCCATACCCTCACCTTCGACGGTATCAAGCACGTCCTGCACCAGGTGCCGAGCGGAATCTTTCACCCCCACATTCTCAATATCGTCGGCAATGGCGTCGTGCTCGACCCCGTCGTATTTCGGGCCGAACTGCAAAAGCTGACGGATAGGGGAGTAGACTATAGCCAAAACCTCTACATCTCCAAAAAAGCGCAGCTCATTTTGCCCTCGCACCGCGCCCTCGACCGCATCAGCGAAGAAGCCCGCGGCAACACCAAAATCGGCAGCACCCTTAAAGGCATCGGCCCCACCTACTCCGACAAAATCGGCCGCGTGGGCCTGCGCGTCAGCCACATTCTGCTCCCCGATTTTCAGGAGCGCTACCACGAAGCCGTGGCCCACCACGCCAGCATTGCTGCGCACTATAACAAGGAGTTGGAAATCGGTGAGTTCGAAGCCGAGTTCTTCTCTGCAGTCGAGTTCCTGCGCAAGCTCCAGCTCATCGACACCGAGTTTCTTCTAAACGACCTGCTCAACCAAGGCAAGCGCATCCTGGCCGAAGGTGCCCAGGGCTCCTTGCTGGATATCGACTTCGGCACCTATCCTTATGTCACCAGCAGCAGCACCATCGCCGCTGGGGCCTGTACCGGCCTCGGCATTGCCCCGCGCCACATAGATAAGGTATATGGCATCACCAAAGCCTACTGCACCCGCGTCGGGAGCGGTCCCTTCCCCACCGAGCTAACTGATGAAGTCGGCGAGCAAATCCGCCAGGCCGGCCGCGAGTTCGGCTCCACCACCGGCCGCCCCCGCCGCACCGGCTGGATAGACCTGCCCGCCCTCCGCTACGCCATCATGCTCAACGGCGTCACCGAGCTGCACCTCATGAAAGCCGACGTCCTCGACGGCTTCGCCGAAATCCAGGCCTGCACCCACTACCGCACCCCCACCGGGGAGAGCACGCCTAACCTCCCGGACCCCGGCCAGCTCGAAACCATAACCCCCGAGTACATCACCATCCCCGGCTGGCACACCGACCTCACCCAGGTTACCGACGCTGCCCAGTTCCCCCAGCCCCTCCAGGATTACTTGGCCTTCCTCGAAAAGGAGTTGCAAGTGCCCATCCGCATCGTCAGCGTGGGGCCGGATAGAGTGAGCACGCTATTTCGGTAGCGCTGCCTGAGCTTCTGCCACCTGTAGCGTCACCATATTTTTCTTCTCGATAGGAGTGAGTACCAAGTCAAGAGAAACCTTCTCTACTTGGTACCACTCCTGTTTCTTGAAATACAGTCGCAGTTTTTCATTCTTTGAAAATGCGTACCCATATCGGGCAAACACCTCATTCCGCATAAGCGCAAGCTCCTCCTTGCTATACTGACTAAGCTCCGTCGGCTTTAACACCTGATAAGAAGTCTGCGGGTATTTGCCAGAATAATAATCAGTAATCTGTCCGTAACGCTCACCTAATTCTGCTTGTCGTTTAACCGCCGAACCACTCCACGACTTCTTAACCCTAAGGCCGTAAGCCTTTTTCCCTTCGTCTAGGAAGGTTACAAACTCCCCCTCTGTTTCTTTTGAGTAAAACGTGTTCCCGACGATTTTAACGTAAGTAAGTATTCGATAAGACTTTTCCCATCTTTCTGGATTCTTTGCCCATCCTCCCGAACGAATTTGTGCAGTCACCATCCCATTATTAACTACCAGCGCAAAGTCCGATTCCCATTCGGATTCCCCAAAATGGTAAACACCTTCATAAGCTTTGGGCGTCGAAGTAATCCATTTTGTGAAAGCTGACGCTGGCATAGCATCCATGCCAAATATTGTTTGCGCATAAGAGCCTAAGGTAAAGAAGCATAAGCTTAAGCAGAGCAACGGGAGGCGCATAGAATACTGCTGAGTAGTAAAACTGAGTAAAAATATGACACCAAATAACAAGTGAATTTTTCTCCCCCAAACCCAGCCACTTACAACCCTCGCTCACCTTATTTCGTAAACCACCGCTTGCCCACCCAAAAAGTCCTCCTACCTTTGCAGTCCCAAACGGCAAAAGGCCCACTGGAAAATCTGGAAAAACGCAAGTCCCCAGAAAAGGCAAAGCCAAAAAGGCAAAGCCCACGGAACTCCCCGGCTGGCTGGCGTGTCTTACTCGCCGTGCCCCACCACAAGATTTGGAAAAAGAAATTTTTCAAACCTCTTGCAAAGCCGGAAAAGCTCACCGTACCTTTGCACCCCGCTTCAACCGGAAGCAATTTAGACGAAAAAAGAAGAAAAGAAAAACTTAAAAATTTTTCGCTCCGAATTTGGAAAGTCGAAAAATTTAGCTACCTTTGCACTCCCAATCACAAACAGGGCGCTGCAAACAGCCAAAACGGGCTAGTAAATAGCCCACCATGTTGCCTCAAATGGAAGCAACAATCGTTCTTTGAATGTTGGAAATAGACAAAACGTGAGGAGTCACGCTAGTAAGCTCTAAGCCTACTAACATGACGAAACCAAACGACACGAATTAAAAACGTCAAACAAAAAGAGCGAGGCAAGCATCTCGACATCGTTCCTACTACGGTAGTGAATTTGGAATATTTTACAATGGAGAGTTTGATCCTGGCTCAGGATGAACGCTAGCGGCAGGCCTAATACATGCAAGTCGAACGGGGTGTAGCAATACATCTAGTGGCGCACGGGTGCGTAACACGTAACTAACCTACCCAGCACTGGGGGATAGCCCGCCGAAAGGCGGATTAATACCGCATAAGATAATAGTCCGGCATCGGGCAGTTATTAAAGATTTATTGGTGTTGGATGGGGTTGCGGGTCATTAGCTAGTTGGTTGGGTAACGGCTGACCAAGGCGACGATGACTAGGGGAGCTGAGAGGCTGGTCCCCCACACGGGCACTGAGATACGGGCCCGACTCCTACGGGAGGCAGCAGTAGGGAATATTGGGCAATGGGCGAGAGCCTGACCCAGCCATGCCGCGTGCAGGACGAAGGCTTTCTGAGTCGTAAACTGCTTTTGACAGGGAAGAATAAGCACTACGTGTAGTGTGATGACGGTACCTGCAGAATAAGCACCGGCTAACTCCGTGCCAGCAGCCGCGGTAATACGGAGGGTGCGAGCGTTGTCCGGATTTATTGGGTTTAAAGGGTGCGTAGGCGGCTCTTTAAGTCCGGGGTGAAAGCCCGTTGCTTAACAACGGAACTGCCCTGGATACTGGAGAGCTTGAGTACAGACGAGGTTGGCGGAATGGACCGAGTAGCGGTGAAATGCATAGATACGGTCCAGAACCCCGATTGCGAAGGCAGCTGACTAGGCTGTTACTGACGCTGAGGCACGACAGCGTGGGGAGCGAACAGGATTAGATACCCTGGTAGTCCACGCCGTAAACGATGGATACTCGCTGCGGGCTAAAGATTGTCCGTGGCTTAGGGAAACCGATAAGTATCCCACCTGGGGAGTACGCCGGCAACGGTGAAACTCAAAGGAATTGACGGGGGCCCGCACAAGTGGTGGAGCATGTGGTTTAATTCGATGATACGCGAGGAACCTTACCTAGGCTAGAATGCGCGTGACCGGCTCAGAGATGAGCCTTTCCTTCGGGACACAAAGCAAGGTGCTGCATGGCCGTCGTCAGCTCGTGCCGTGAGGTGTTGGGTTAAGTCCCGCAACGAGCGCAACCCCTATGGTTAGTTGCCAGCACGTAATGGTGGGGACTCTAGCCAGACTGCCTGCGCAAGCAGTGAGGAAGGCGGGGACGACGTCAGGTCATCATGGCCCTTACGCCTAGGGCGACACACGTGCTACAATGGACGGTACAGCGGGTAGCTACTGGGCGACCAGATGCCAATCTCGAAAAGCCGTTCTCAGTTCGGATCGGAGTCTGCAACTCGACTCCGTGAAGCTGGAATCACTAGTAATCGCGCATCAGCCATGGCGCGGTGAATACGTTCCCGGGCCTTGTACACACCGCCCGTCAAGCCATGAAAGTCTGGTAGACCTGAAGCTGGTGCTCCGCAACGAAGCCAGTTAGGGTAGAACAGGTAATTAGGGCTAAGTCGTAACAAGGTAGCCGTACCGGAAGGTGCGGCTGGATCACCTCCTTTCTGGAGCTGCCTTGCTCTTTGGCTTAATATACTTCGGGTCAATTGGCCCCACATTTTGTCTATTTCTTTCATTCAACGATTTTATCGGATTCTGCATTGACCTCGTAAGAGGACAGGGCGAACCCGGGCTTGTAGCTCAGGTGGTTAGAGCGCTACACTGATAATGTAGAGGTCCCTGGTTCGAGTCCAGGCAGGCCCACTGGCAGCAGCGGGATTCTGCTTGCAGGCCAACTTCTGGGGATTAGCTCAGCTGGCTAGAGCACCTGCCTTGCACGCAGGGGGTCAACGGTTCGACTCCGTTATCCTCCACTAACTACACTTTTTAATTGAGAAAGTGCATTAAGATTCAGGTTTAGCATGAAGTAATTCAGCTATTCCATCTTTATCATCAAGTGGATGATAAACGTTCTTTGACGTAAGGGAAAACAAGAGAGAGAAGTAAAAAGCGGGGGTAGGTATTTTAGGATACCTACTCAACTTGGCTCAAGCGATTGAGCAAGTCGCAAGCGAGAAGTAAGCAAGAGCACACGGGGGATGCCTAGGGTCTCAGAGGCGAAGAAGGACGCGATAAGCTGCGATAAGCCGGGGGAGGGGCACATACCCGTTATATCCCCGGATGTCCGAATGGGGCAACCCCACTGGTTGAAGACCAGTGACTCTTCTTTTAGGAGAAGAGGGCAAACGTTGGGAACTGAAACATCTCAGTACCGACAGGAACAGAAAATAACAATGATTCCCCAAGTAGTGGCGAGCGAACGGGGAGGAGCCCAAACTAGGGCGGTTACGGCCGCTCTGGGGTTGTAGGACTGCAAGATCTGATTGAATCGAGTTAGCTGAAGTGTGTGGGAAAACACGCCAGAGACGGTGAGAGCCCGGTAAGCGACAATTCTGATTCACGGTAGCAGGATCCTGAGTAGGGCGGGGCCGGAGAAACCCCGTCTGAATCCAGCGGCACCATCCGCTAAGGCTACATACTCCTGAGACACCGATAGTGAACCAGTACCGTGAGGGAAAGGTGAAAAGAACCGCGGATAGCGGAGTGAAAAGAACCTGAAACCGTGTGCTTACAAGCAGTTAGAGGACTTTTGTAGTCTGATAGCGTGCCTTTTGCATAATGAGCCTACGAGTTACTCCTCCCTGGCAAGGTTAAGCGCTTAAAGGCGCGCAGCCGCAGCGAAAGCGAGTCTGAATAGGGCGCGTAGTCAGGGGGGTAGACGCGAAACCTAGTGAGCTACCCTTGAGCAGGATGAAGGAGCGGTAACACGCTGTGGAGGTCCGAACCAGTTTCCGTTGAAAAGGATTTGGATGACTTGAGGGTAGGGGTGAAAGGCCAATCAAACTAGGAAATAGCTCGTACTCCCCGAAATGTATTGAGGTACAGCGTCGTGGTTAGGTTACAGGCAGGTAGAGCTACCAATAGGACTAGGGGGTGTCAGAGCCTACCGAATCCTGATGAACTCCGAATGGCCTGTAATTCATACACGGCAGTGAGGCCTGGGGTGCTAAGGTCCCCGGCCGAGAGGGAAAGAACCCAGACCCGCCGCTAAGGTCCCTAAGTTCTAGCTAAGTTGAACAAAGGAGGTCCAGTTGCTTTGACAGCCAGGAGGTTGGCTTGGAAGCAGCCATTCCTTTAAAGAGTGCGTAACAGCTCACTGGTCGAGCGACCGGGCATCGATAATACGCGGGCATCAAGCTAGGCACCGAAGCGCGGGATTTGACATGTATGTGTCAAGTGGTAGGGGAGCATTCTGGTTGCGGAGAAGCCGTCCTGTCAGGGCATGGTGGAGCGTCCAGAAAAGCACATGTAGGCATGAGTAACGATAAAATAGGTGCGAAACCTATTCGCCGATAGACTAAGGTTTCCAATTCAACGCTAATCGGAATTGGGTTAGGCGGGACCTAAGGGAGAGCCGAGAGGTGTACCCGATGGCAAGCCAGTTGATATTCTGGCCCCGGAACAGAAAGTGATGCAGGGACGCAGGAATGAACGTACCGCGAGCGGACGGAAGTGCTCGTTAAAGCCCGTACCTAGTAGGATGGTAGTTAAGTACGCCAACCTAGGGGAAAGGTGATAGTACCACACGGCCTTCGGGCCACGTGGATAGTGTACCTAAGGACTGCCAAGAAAAGCTGCTAAACGTTGTATTCTGTTTCGGCCCGTACCGCAAACCGACACAGGTAGTCAAGGAGAGTATCCTGAGGCGCTCGAGTGAATCACGGCCAAGGAACTCGGCAAAATGGTCCTGTAACTTCGGGAGAAGGGACGCTTCCTCTAGTGATAGAGAAGCCGCAGTGAAAAGACCCAAGCGACTGTTTAACAAAAACACATGGCTTTGCTAACGCGTAAGCGGACGTATAAGGCCTGACACCTGCCCGGTGCTGGAAGGTTAAGAGGGGAGCTTAGTCGCAAGGCGAAGGCTTGAATCGAAGCCCCAGTAAACGGCGGCCGTAACTATAACGGTCCTAAGGTAGCGAAATTCCTTGTCGGGTAAGTTCCGACCTGCACGAATGGTGTAACGATTTGGGTGCTGTCTCAGCCGTGAGCTCGGTGAAATTGTAGTCTCGGTGAAGATGCCGAGTACCCGCCACGGGACGGAAAGACCCCGTGCACCTTTACTATAGGTTGCCATTGGTGATGGGTTCAGTATGTGTAGCATAGGCGGGAGGCGTCGAAGCAGGGCCGCTAGGTCTTGTGGAGCCAACGTTGAAATACCGCCCTTACTGTGCCTGTTGCCTAACTCTGAGTCTTCAGAGAACAGTGGCTGCTGGGTAGTTTGACTGGGGTGGTCGCCTCCAAAAGAGTATCGGAGGCTTTCAAAGGTCCGCTCAGTACGCTTGGTAACCGTACGTAGAGCGCAATAGTAGAAGCGGGCTTGACTGTGAGACTGACTAGTCGAGCAGGGTCGAAAGACGGATATAGTGATCCGGTGGTTCCGCATGGAAGGGCCATCGCTCAAAGGATAAAAGGTACGCCGGGGATAACAGGCTGATCTCCCCAAGAGCTCATATCGACGGGGAGGTTTGGCACCTCGATGTCGGCTCGTCACGTCCTGGGGCTGGAGAAGGTCCCAAGGGTTCGGCTGTTCGCCGATTAAAGTGGCACGCGAGCTGGGTTCAGAACGTCGTGAGACAGTTCGGTCCCTATCTGTGGTGGGCGTTGGATGATTGAGAGGACCTGACTTTAGTACGAGAGGACCGAGTTGGACCAGCCGCTGGTGCGCCGGTTGTCCCGCCAGGGGCAGCGCCGGGTAGCTACGCTGGGAGCAGATAAGCGCTGAAAGCATCTAAGTGCGAAACTCACCTCCAGATGAGTCATCCCAAAGAAAGGTTCGTGGTAGACGACCACGTAAATAGGCCGCAGGTGTAAAGTCAGAAATGACACAGCTGAGCGGTACTAAGGAACCGAGGACTTACGCTTGTCCCACACAGTCTTTCTACTTCTTTCTCTTTTCCCTTATGTCAACGGTTTTGTAGCTGTCCTGAACACGACAGCCACGCCAGCAATGGTGGCTTTAGCCCGGGTGTTCACCTCTTCCCATTCCGAACAGAGTCGTTAAGCCCCGGTGCGCCTATGGTACTGCCTTCACCGGTGGGAGAGTCGGTCGCCGCCAACTTTACAACAAAAGCCCTGCTCCTTGCGCTTTCATCAGCGACCGGAGCAGGGCTTTTGTGCGTCCCGGCCTGCTGTGATACCTGTTATCGGCCCTAATTTCCGTGCCCAAAGTCTGTATGTTGCGGCAGGTTCGTTGGTTTGCAAGGTTATAGAGCCAGCTCAGTATCGAGCGGAGGAAACCGCTATTGCTTTTAAATAGGTTAGGCAGGGTCTGGTGATGACTGAATATTGCGTTTAAGGCAACAGTAGTACTGCTTGTATTAAAACCGCCTATTAATCAATTATAAACGCATACTCCAACGGTTTATTAAACAAAACACCTTAAAAAGGCCTTCCAAAACATCTTAAAAAGGCCTTCCTGATTCAGCCGTAAGCCTCCTACCTATTTTCTCATTGGCTAACAACTGCTTGCCCGCTGCTGAATTGTGCAGTGGCGTATTAACGAAAGGCTATGCTCCCGTGGGAATAGCTGTCTGCAACTCCAAGCAGCTGACTGCTGCTGAGTAGGTTTTTGAAAATGTCTGTTTATTATTATTTAAATAAATAGTTTTCTCAACGACCACAAGCTCCACAAAATAACCATAAGACCTACCCCAATAAACATGAAGCGGGTCGGAACACGGCCGGCCAGGCGGGCGGCGATGGGCGCGGCTGCTACGCCTCCTACGATGAGCCCCAGGATAATCTGCCAGTGCGAGAGTCCCATTAGCGAAAAGAAAGTAAGCGCGCTGGCAAGCGTGACGAAAAACTCGACCAGGCTCACGGTGCCGATGACGTACTGCGGGGTGCGGCCGTTGGCGATAAGTGTGCTGGTGACGAGCGGCCCCCAGCCGCCGCCGCCGAAAGAGTCGAGGAAGCCGCCGGCTCCGGCTAGCCAACCGGCATTTTTGACCTTGCGACGGCCCTGCTGCGGGCGCCGCACGGCCTTGCTGATGATGCGCACGCCGAGCAGCAGCAGGTAAAAGGCGAGTGCAGGCTTAATCCAGGTGCCGTAGCGCTCGCCAAAATGCGTGAGCAGCAGCGCGCCACTGATGGAGCCGGCTACGCCGGGCAGGAGCAATACCCGAAACAGGCGCTTATTAACGTTGCCGAAGCGGTAGTGATGGTAGCCGGATGCTCCGCTGGCAAACATCTCGGCGGTATGAATGCTGGCGCTGACGGCGGCCGGGTGCAGCCCCATACTCATCAGGCTAATGGCTGATACTACGCCGTAGCCCATCCCGAGCAGGCCATCGATAAGCTGTGCCCCGAACCCGACCGCTACGAACGTATAAAAGGTGGTGGAAGACCGCGCCAACGTCAATAGCTGCGGCCAGGTAACATAATAGGAGAGAATATTAAGTAAGATAAATAGGGCGAAAGTCATGAGGGCGCCCGTGGCTACCCGCCGCCAGTAGATGGTAGCGGGCGTTTCATAGGCCGGACCATGGGCCAGCTCGGCCGTGACGGCATGTAAGGATTTAACCTTCTGCGTGAAATCGCCTTGCAGACGACTGCGGATGAGGTTCATCTGCTGGAGCACAGCGGCCAGCTCGCCGGGCAGGGCTTCTTCAAGCACTTCCCGCAAGCGCTTGCCGACGGTAGGCGATTGGCCGTTAGTGGAAATAGCAATTTTGAGGTCGCCCTTTCGGACGACCGATGCCAGGAAGAAATCAGTACCTTCAACAGCGCCGGCTACGTTGGTAAGCAGCCGGAACCGAGCAGATTCAGCCTGTATTTGCTGATTGAGGGAATCTCATCTGTAGCGATGAAGAGCACCTCGTGCTGGGCAAAATCGGTAGCATCCCACGGGCGCTCACAGAGCTGTACCTGGGGATAAGGCCCGGCCAACTCATGCAACGCCGGCGTTAGGACTGGGCCGATTACCGTTACGCAGGTGGCAGGGCTATTGCGCAAAATGGCATTCAGGCGCTCCGTAGCTAAGCGGCCCCCGCCGATAACCAACACCCGAAACTGCGCCAGCTGAAGAAAGACCGGAAACAAGTTGTTACCGGTAGCAGGCGGCGGGCCGGGGGAAACTACGGTATCGGCTGGCGGGGCAGCGGAAGGTCAGCCATGGCGGAAGGCAGCATAACTTGCTGGGTAGGCGGTAAGTTACTCGTGAAAATTCAGGCCGTGCGTGGTCGCCTTTACGTAGCCCTGGCGCACTACAAAGTCACCAAAGCCTTCCTGGGGCTGACGCTGCGCGGCGTAGGCAGCGAAAAGGGGAGTTAGCTCCCGAATAATGCCTTCCTCGTCCAGCATTTCGCGGTAAAGCTTGTTGAGGCGCTCGCCGGCGTGGTCGGCCCCAAGGTAGAGGTTGTAGCGGCCGGGGGCGCGGCCTACCAGGCCAATCTCGCCGAGGTAGGGGCGGGCGCAGCCATTAGGGCAGCCAGTCATGCGGATGAGAATACCCGCGTCGGCCAGGTTGTGCGTGCGAATAACAGCGTCGAGCTTATCGAGCAGCTGGGGCAGGTAGCGCTCGGCCTCGGCGAAGGCCTGCGAGCAGGTATTGAGCGCCACGCAGGCCAGGGCATCGCGGCGCAGCCGGGTAAGCTGCTCGGCTTTGGGCGCGGCCCCGTTTTCTTCCAGAATAGCCTGAATACGGGCGCGGTGCCGGGCTTCGATATTACCCAAAATGAGATTCTGGTTGCCGGTGAGGCGGAAATCGCCGGTGTGGAAGCTGCTTATTTCGCGCAGGGCTGACTTGATGCGATAGCCGGGCCGGTCGAGCACACGGCCTCCTTCCACAAACAGTACGAGCTGCGAGAGGCCGGTAGGGTCGCCCGTCCAGCCAAAGGCGTCGCTGGAACTGTGAAACTGGTAGGGGCGAGCTGCTGCCAGCTCGTAGCCCAGGCGCTGGTGCAACTCGGCCACGAAAGCCGGCAGGCCGGCGCGGTCAATAGTGTATTTGAGGCGCGAGAGCTTGCGGTTTTCGCGGTTGCCCCAGTCACGCTGAATGGTCACGATCTTCTCGCAGACTTCCACCACTTGGGCGGTAGGCACGAAGCCAATAACATCGGCCAGGCGCGGGTAGGTTTCGGGCAGGCCGAAGGTCATGCCCAGGCCGCCGCCCACGGCCACGTTGAAGCCCAGCAGCTGGCCATTTTCCTCAATGGCAATGAGGCCAATATCGTTGGAGAAAATGTCCGAGTCGTTGTAGGGCGGCAGAGCCAGCGCAATTTTAAACTTGCGCGGCAGGTAGGTATGGCCATAAATAGGCTCATCATCCACGGCTTCGGTGGATTCCTGTAGGCTGCCGTCGAGCCATATCTCGCGGTAGGCGGTAGTGCGCGGCGTGAGGTGGGCGCTGATGGTTTTGGCCAGCTCGTATACTTCGTGATGCACCGCCGACTCGTGCGGGTTGGTGTTGCACATTACGTTGCGGTTGACATCGCCGCAGCCGGCGATACTGTCCATCTGGACTGCGTTAAAGCCCTGGATGGCCGCCGGCAGGTTGCGCTTGAGCACGCCGTGGAGCTGGAAGGTCTGGCGGGTGGTGAGCTTAAGGGTACCGTTGCCGTAGGCATCGGCCAGCGCATCCATGCGCTGCCACTGGCTGGCCGAGGCCACGCCACCGGGCACGCGCACCCGAATCATAAAGGAAAACAGTGGCTCAAGCTTTTGCTGCTTGCGCTCGCTGTCGAGGTCGCGGTCGGTTTGCTGGTACGAGCCGTGAAACTTGATAAGGTGGGTATCGTCGGGGTTGAGGGCGCCGGTGAGGCGGTTGGCGAGGCTATCGACCAGGGTACCACGCAGGTAGCGGCTGGCAATCTTGACGTGCTCGACTTCGGAAAGCTTGGGGGCGATGGTAGCGGACATGGAGTTGCTTAGTTAAAAGTTAAAAGGGAAGAGTTAAAAAGAGATAGAAATGTGGTATTGGCTCTTCTCTTTTAACTTCAGAAATGCTAGTGCAGCACAGTGGCATCGAAGGTGACGCTCACGTAGTACAGGGCGCCGATGGTAGGGCCGGCGGCGTATTGAAAATAGCGGTGGTCCAATATATTGGTGCCGCCAAGCTTAATGGTCGATTTCAGCGTAGGCACGCGCAGGTTTGCCTGGGCGTCGAGGTTGGCATAGGCGGGCACGGTGCCGTTGGCGAGCGGGCTTTCCCAGTAAAAAGACGTTTGCCAGTGATAAACAACGTTGAAGCCGAGGTTGCGCACGATTTCGCGGTTGCCGAAGGAGGCGCTGCCGGCCCATCTGGGCGTATTAAAACCGGTGACGAACACATCGGGTTCGGTATTGGCCGATAAGGCGTTGTAGTTAATATTGCCGCCGGCGGTGTATTTCTGGAAGAAATTGTACGTCAGGCCCAGCGTAGAGCCATAGCTATGGTAGTTCTGGCGCGAGTTGGTATACACACGGTACCGGTCCTGGCGGGCGTCGCGGTTTTCGCGCAGGGCTGCCAGGGCCGCGTCGTCGGTGCCGACTGCTACCTGAGCATTGGCGGCATTTTTGGGCACGCTCACTTCTACCTGCCCCAGAAAGCCAGCGTAAACGTTGTAATACGCATCGGCGTCGATAGATAGTCTGTTGTCGAACAGCACACTACGGTAGCCTACTTCGAAGGCGTTGATTTGCTCGGGCTGCTCAACGCGCAGATTGGCTACTTGCAGCAGACTGCGCAGCTCGGGCCGCAGGGCGGCCTGGCTGGTGGCGGCACCCTGGTTGGCCGCCACGTAGGCATTTACGGCCGCGTTGAACTGGTCGATGGACGCCTTGGTATAAGAGTTTTGCAGGTAGTTGAGGCCCTCATTAACGCGGGCCAGGCCACCCACGCGGCGCACATTGCCGTTATTGACGAAGGAAAGCGCCTCAAACAGGGACGGGAAGCGCCAGCCGTTCTGGTACGAGGCGCGGAAGTTGTGGTTCTTGGCCAGCGTATACACGGCCGCCAAGCGCGGATTAGCTTTAGCCGTAAACTCGGGGTTATAATCGACGCGCAGCGAGGCGGTCAGCTTGAGCTTATCATCCAGCAACAGCTTGCTGGCCTGGGCAAAAGCGCCGTATTTCTGGTAATACACGTAGCTGCCGCCGGGCTGGGTGCGGTCGCTCAGCGGCCGGTTGAAATCCACGAAGTTGTTGCCATCGGGAATAATCTGGTACACGCGGGCATCGGCCCCAAGCAGCACATCGGCAAACCTGATGCGTGGGCCCAAGTTCCAGAGCCCTTCCGTGTGATACGTGCGGCTGTGCTGGCTGAGCGCCGCCCCGCCCGGAATAGGCGCCCCCTTCACATTGACGCCGCTATCCCAGTTGTTGATATGAATAATCTGGTTTTTGAGGTCGTTAAACGCCTGGGTGCCGGGCTCGGCGCGGCCAGCGTCGGCGGCAGTGCGGGCGGCCACCATTGCCGGAGCCAGGCCCACGCCCGAGGCCAGCTGGCTTTTCAGCGCATCGGTAAAGCGGGCGCCCCATACGGCATTGGAGCCGTTCTGCAGGTCGAGATTGAGCGATAATGGGTTAAGATTGTAAGAGTTACCGGTATTTTCCAGCAACGTGTAGGCGCGTACCGTAAAGTCGCTGCCTTGCAGCTCCAGCTTGTGGTTTTGCACCGTCACGCCATCGAGCTGAATCTTGTTGCCGCGTTGAAACACCCCGTCCATCAGGCCGAAGCGATAGCCGTAGCTCAGCTCCAGCTTGTCGGTGAGCTTGTAGTGGAGGCTGGCATCGGCCTTGATGTTGCGCACGATGGGGTTCACCAAGTCCTTCTCGTAGTAGCCCGTACGGGTTACGACAAACTTCTGATTTTTACCATTATACGGCACGGTGATAGTTAGCGAGGAGTTGCTGTCGTCGCCGTAGCGGTTCCAGAGGTCGGCGGCCGGGTTAAAGGCGCCCGACAGCTCGGGGAAGGCGGGGTTGGCGGTAGCGAGCGGCTGCGGGTTCTGGTCGGTCTGGTTGTTGGCAAGCCAGTCGGTACCGCGCAAAAAGTCGAGGTTTACCTTGTAAGCCCAGCGGCTGCCGGGGCCGAGAGCCTGCGCCCAGCGCACGGCCGTTTCGGTGAGCACGCTTG
Source organism: Hymenobacter sp. BRD67 (assembly GCF_013256425.1). Lineage (GTDB taxonomy): Bacteria > Bacteroidota > Bacteroidia > Cytophagales > Hymenobacteraceae > Hymenobacter. Next base: position 2,577,669 of record NZ_CP053904.1, on the reverse strand, counting down.
GGTTGCGGTCGATGCCATCGACGTGGTTGACGCCTATTTTCTGGTACACGCTCAGGCCCTGGTACGTGTAAGGGCTTTTGGTAGTGAGGTTGGCCAGGCCGTTGATGGCATTCATGCCGTAGAGGGCCGAGGCGGCACCGGGCGTTATCTCGACGGTGGCAATGTCGAGCTCGGTAGGCCCGATGGCGTTGCCCAGCGGCACGCCCAGGGTAGCGGCCTGCATATCAACACCATCGACGAGCTGCATAAAGCGGAAGTTGTTCGGAACGTTGAAGCCCCTGGTATTCGGCACCTTAAAGGTGAGGCTGCTGGTGAGCATCTGCACGCCCTTCACGTTTTCGAGCGCGTCGTAGAAGCTTGGGGCGGGTGTTTCCTTGATGGCGCGGATATCCAGCTTCTCAATGGCGACCGGCGACTTGAGCCGGCTCTCCTCGACCCGTGAGGCCGATACAACCACCTCGCTGGTCAGAATGTCCTTGGATTCGAGGGCTACGCTGAGCGGCTGGCGGCTGCTGACGATAGCCAGCTCGATGGGTTCGTGCCCGATAGCGTTGAAAACGAGCACAAAGGGATAGTTAAGCTTGGCTTTGAGGGCAAACCGGCCGGTGGCATCGCTCTGGGTGCCAGCACTGGTGCCTTTGATACTGACACTCACGCCGGGAAGCAATTCGCCGCTGCCTTTTTCCTGCACCACACCGCTGATGGCAATAACTTCAGTTTGGGCAAATACAGCGCTGATACTAGCCAGTAGCAGTAGGAAAAACAGGAAAATTGTGGGGTAGTAAGCTTTCATGTAATATGCAACTTCTTGAATGTAAGCAGTCCGGAGGCGGGTGGGCGGCGTACAAGCCGTCATTATGCCGACATCGGGCCCGCATACTGGAATCAGCCAGCTGCATAGTGGTGAAAATGGAAAGGTGACGCATGGAGAAAGGCGACAGGAGGTGGTGATGAGTAAGAAAAAGGTTGTCAGGCCGAGTGCAGTCCGGCCCGACGCTCTTTGCGAGCAGGGCAGCTGCTAATACACATCTTCGAGATAGCGGCGCTGCTTGCGGAGGTTGCGAACATAGGCAATGGCTTCATCCTGAGGTAGGTCAGCCTCGCGGCGTACTACTTCGGTGAGGGCATCCTGCACGGCACTGCCCAGGCGCACCTTGTCGCCACAGACATAGAGCTTGGCCCCGCCTTCGAGCCAGCTAAAAACTTCGCGGCTATTTTCGAGCAGGCGGTCCTGCACGTACACTTTAGCCGCCTGGTCGCGCGAGAAGGCTACATCGAGCCGGGCCAGCCCGCCCCGCTTGAGGTGTTGCAGCCACTCGGTCTGGTAGAGGAAGTCGGTGGTAAAGTGCGGGTTACCGAATAGCAGCCAGTTGCGGCCGGTAGCACCCAGCTCCACCCGTTCTTCCACAAAGCCCCGGAAAGGCGCAATGCCGGTGCCGGCCCCCAGCATGATAATATCGGTAGCCGGGTCGGCGGGCAGCTTGAAGTACTCGTTGTGCTCCACAAATACCCTGGCGGTTTCGCCCACGGCAATACGGTCGGCCAGATACGATGAGCAAACGCCGTGCTTGCGGCGGCCGTGGGCCTCGTAGCGCACGGCTCCCACGGTCAGATGCACCTCGTCGGGATGGGCGAGCAGGCTGCTGGCGATGGAGTAGGCCCGGCTGGGCAGCGGGCGCAGGGTTTCAATCAGTACCTGCGCGGTAAGGTTATCAACCGGGAACTCACTCAGCAGGTCGGCCACATCGCGGCCGTAGAGGTAAGGCTGGAGCCGTTGGGCATCGGTAGCCAGCTCGCGCAGGGCGGCGTGCTGCGGGGCGAGTAGCGCATAGCGCTCAATCACGTCGCGGGTGAGTACGCTCAGCTCGCGGCGGCTGGCCAGCGCGGCGGCCAGCGGCAGCTCTTCGCCGCTGAGAGCCACCAGCTCGGTATCGCTGAGGCGGGCCGCGCGGAGCACTTCCTCTACCAGCGGGTCTTCGTTGGTAGCCAGCACGGCCAGGGCATCGCCGGGCTCGTAGGTCAGGCCCGAGCTGGCCAGGTCGAGCTCCATATGGTAGGTTTCCTTGGTCGAGCCGCGGCCATTAAGCTGAATGCTGGCCAGCACCGGCGCCGACCACGGGTGCTCGCGGGTGTAGGCCAGATTTTCAGGCGCATGGATAACGGCGGCCGGGCTGGCAGTAGTCGGGCTGGCCACCGGGGTTAATTCCGTCGAAATTTTATCCAGCGCATCGGCAATCCAGGTGGCAGCGCGGGCCTGATAATCCACATCGCACTCCACGCGGTCGAGCAGGCGCCGGGCACCCAGCGTGGCCAGGCGCTCGTCAAAATCACGGCCGGTCTGGCAAAAGTGCAGGTAGCTGCTGTCGCCCAGCGCCAGCACGGCGTAGCGCAGGTCGGGCAGCTTGGGCGCGCGCGGGCTACCCAGAAACTGGTGCAGCTCTTCGGCGGCTACGGGCGGGTCGCCCTCGCCGTGGGTACTCACAATGAGCAGCAGCACCTGCTCGCGGGCCAGGTTGCGGGGCGCGTACTCGTTCATGTCCTGCACCGTGGCCGGGAGGCCGCGCTTACTGGCGGCTTCGGCGGCCTGGCGGGCCACCTTGGCGCCATTGCCGGTGTGCGAGCCGTAGAGAATGGTGAGCGTGGGGCCACAGCGGCCGGAGCCGGAGGGGCGGCGGTAGCTGCCGTAGTACCAGCTCCGGCCGGGGTGCCGGTAGCCCGGCCGTAGAAATAGCCGCTAAGCCACAGCAGCTGCGAGCCATTCAGGCCATCGGCCAGCTGCGCCAGGGTAGAATCATCAAAGCCGGGGGGGAGCGGCGTAGGAAGCGAAGACATGGATACTTTATTACGTTTTTTATATAATCATTTTATGCAACTTCGGCATAGGCCAGCAGCGGATGCAGGGCGGCCGAGGCCGCGGGCGCGGCCTGGCCGTGGGCAAGACCGGCCACCGCGCCAATCACGATAACCGCGGGCGAGCCCAGGCCGGCCTCCGCCACGCGGGCTGCCAGCGTGGCCACGGTGCCCGTAATTACCTGCGCGGTAGGTAGTGTGCCGTTTTGCACCACGGCCGCCGGCGTATCGGCCTGGCCATGCTGGCTGTAGAGGGCCATGATATCGGCCAGGCGGTGCAGGCCCATCAGGATGATGGTAGTGAGGCGGCCCCGCGCTGCTTCGACCAGGGCCGGGGCCAGGCTACCGGTAGCCGTAGTGGCAGTAATTACCTGAAATCCTTCGCTTAAGCCACGGTGCGTAACCGGAATACCCGCGTGGCCGGCGGCGGCCACGGCGCTGCTGATGCCGGGCACGTAGGCCGTAGCCAGGCCGTGGGCGGCGGCATACAGCATCTCCTCGCGGCCCCGGCCGAATACAAACGGGTCGCCACCCTTGAGCCGTACTACGTGGCCGTAGCGGCGGGCCTCGCTCACAATGAGGGCGTTAATCTCCTCCTGCTCCAGGGCTTTGAAGCCCCGGCGCTTACCCACGAAGATGCGCCGGGCGGTGGGCCGGGCGTGGGTTAGCAGTTCGGCGTTGGCCAGGGCATCGTAGAGCACTACGTCGGCTTCCGCCAGCACCCGCGCGCCCTTGAGGGTAAGCAGCTCAGGGTCGCCGGGGCCGGCACCAACTACGGTAAGGCGCGGGATAAAGGACGAGTAATCAGCCATAAGAAAAGGCGAGATAAAATCGATTAAATACTGAACGCCAGCGCATTTTCGGCGGGCGCCGCGAAAGCTTCGGGGTCGGTAGCCGTAATGAGGCCAGCGGCCAGCGTCGCGCCGGTTTGCTCCTCAACCAGGATAAAAGCGCCGGTGGCCCGGTTGTCGCGGTAGGTGTCGGCCACCAGCGGGCGGGCTGTTTTGAGGCGCACCCGCACGATGTCGTTGAGTTGGGCCTCATCGGCGGCTACGCGCTCGAAAGTGGCCACGTTGGTGCGGTCAACAAGGGTGGTTACGGCCGCTTTTACCACGGCGGCGTGGTGCTGAATCAGCAGCTTGCGGCCGGCTTTGAGCGGGCGCTCATCCATCCAGCACAGCGTAGCTTCCAGCTCGCGGGTGAGCGCGGGCGGCGCACTAAGCGGCACAATGGAATCGCCCCGGCTTACATCCACGTCATCGCGCAGGCGTAGCACCACCGATTGCGGGGCTTCGGCCGTGGCCACTTCCTGCTGGTTAACCTCAATGGCTTCGAGCACCGTTTCGAGGCCCGACGGCAAAATGCGCACGCGCTCACCGGCCCGGTAGCGGCCGCTCTGAATGCGGCCGGCGTACGCGCGGTAGTCGGGCAGTTCCTCGGTCTGGGGCCGAATGACGTACTGCACCTGAAAGCGCGGCTCATGGGGGTTGGCATCGGCTTCGGCCGGCACGCGCTCCAGGTGGTCGAGCAGGCTCGGGCCGGTGTACCAGGGCAGGTGTCGGGATGGCCGCACTACATTGTCGCCCTGTAAGGCGCTGAGCGGAATGGCCACCACTTCGGGCAAATGCAGGCGCCCAGCAATGAGCTGGTAGTCAGCCACAATCTGCCGGAAAATACTTTCCTCGTAGCCGACCAGGTCCATCTTGTTCACGGCCAGTACAAAGTGCCGGATGCCTACCAGCGAAGCCAGCAGTGTGTGGCGGCGCGTTTGCTCAATAATGCCCTGGCGGGCATCTACCAGCACAATGGCCAGGTCGGCGTTGCTGGCCCCGGTCACCATGTTGCGGGTGTACTGCACGTGGCCCGGCGCGTCGGTGATGATAAACTTGCGGCGCGGCGTGGTGAAGTACTTGTGCGCCACGTCAATCGTGATGCCTTGCTCGCGCTCGGCCTTGAGGCCGTCGGTGAGCAGGGCCAGGTCAACGTCGCCGCCGGCGCGGCGCTTTTCGAGCATCGCCAGCACGTCGAGCGATACCGAGTCGCTGTCGTAGAGCAGGCGCCCGATGAGCGTGCTCTTGCCATCATCGACGCTGCCGCAGGTGATAAACCGCAATAAATCCATATTGATAATGCGCTGAATGTGAAAGATGTGGAAGTGTGAAAATGGGTATTTGAGAAAGTTGAAAAACGAAGCTGGTGCCGGGGAGAGGCCCATGTCTTACTTGGTCATATCTTTCACATTCCTTACATTTAATTTTAAAAATATCCGTTGCGCTTGCGGTCTTCCATGCCCGTTTCCGAGAAGTTGTCATCGAGGCGCGTGGCGCCGCGCTCACTCACTTTGGCCAGCAGCAGGTCCTGGATAATGTCGTCGATGGTGGCCGCGTCGCTTTCCACGGCGGCGGTGCAGGTCGAGTCGCCAACGGTGCGGAAGCGCACGCGGCGGCTCACTATCTCGTCCGTATCGTCGAGGTTGAGGTGCTCGCTCAGGCCGAGCAGCTGGCCGCTGGGCAGCACTACGCACTCGCGCTCGTGCGAGAAGTAAATGGCTGGCAGACTGATATTTTCGCGCTGGATGTAGTTCCACACGTCCAGCTCGGTCCAGTTGGAAATAGGGAATACGCGCACATTTTCGCCCTTCTGGATGCGCCCGTTGTAGATGTTCCACAGCTCGGGGCGCTGGCGGCGCGGGTCCCACTGCCCAAACTCGTCGCGCACCGAGAAAATCCGCTCCTTGGCGCGGGCCTTTTCCTCGTCGCGCCGGGCCCCGCCGATGCAGGCATCAAACCCGAACTCTTCGATAACATCTAATAAAGTATATGTTTGCAAGGGATTGCGGCTGGGGTATTTGCCACCCGGCTCCCGCAAGCCACGCTCCCGAATGGTATCTTCTACCTTGCGCACCAGCAGCTTTTCGCCGAGTTCGGCGGCCAGCTCATCCCGAAAATCGAGGATTTCCTGAAAGTTGTGGCCCGTATCGATGTGCACCAGCGGAAAGGGGAACTTGCCGGGGCGAAAAGCCTTCTCGGCCAGCCGCGTGAGGGCAATCGAGTCTTTACCCCCCGAAAAAAGCAGTGCGGGCCGCTCAAACTGGCCGGCTACCTCGCGCAGAATATGAATAGCTTCGGCTTCGAGCCTGTCTAGGTAATCCATTGATAAATAATATTTTATTTGCCGTTTGACTTTGCCGTTATGGCAAGCGTAGGGCTGTAATGACAGCTGGTTGGCGTGCTAAAGAGGCGCTAGCCCGGTAGGCGCTCCACTACCGGGTCGAGGCCCTGGTGCCCGAGCGTATGGTGCAGGCCGCACTCCTTGGCGTCGGCGTTTTCCCACCACCAGCGGCCGGCCCGGAAGTCCTCGCCCGGCGCAATGGCGCGGGTGCAGGGCGCGCAGCCAATGCTCACAAAGCCCTGCTGGTGCAGCGGATTAACCGGAATGCCGTGGGCTTGCGCAAAGGCCCAGGCCTGCTCCCAGGTCCAGTCGAACAGCGGGTGTACTTTCAGGAGCTGGTGGCCGGCGTCCCACTCGGCGCGGTGCATATGCTGGCGGTTGGCCGACTGCTCGGCGCGGATACCCGTTACCCACACCTGCTGGCCAGCCAGGGCGCGGGCCAGCGGCTCCACCTTGCGGATGTGGCAGCATTCCTGACGGTTTGCGATGCTTTCGTAGAAGCTGTTAGGCCCTTTTCGGGTCAGCATCTTTTCGAGGCTAGCGGCCTGTGGCGCAACTACTTCAATGGGCTGGCCGTAGCGCTGCAGGGTCTTGTTCCAGGTAGAGTAGGTTTCCTGAAAGTTGCGGCCGGTATCGAGGGTAAATACCCGAATGGGTAATTCGTGCTCGAAAATAAAATGACTGATTAGCTGGTCTTCCAGGCCAAAAGACGTTGAAAACGACACCCGGCCGGGAAAATGGTCGGCCAGCAGGGCCAGCGTTTCAGGTACCGAGTGCTCGGGCAGGTACCGGCGCAGGTCATCGACCCGGGCCTGAATAATAGCATCCATAAAGTAGAAGGGGAGGGGATTTCGCGATGGAAATCGCAGAAAAAACGATGCCGGCACAACGGGGCGCTCCGGCCGGGCATAGCAAGGCCCGGCGGCGTTTTACTAACCCGAATGATGGGGCAGCCGGCCGGTGGGGGCCGTGCTAAGTGGCGTTAACAGCTCCGCATAACCCGCATCGGCATTCCGGCGGGGCGGCACATACAACAACACCCATGCTGTAAGGAAGCAAGCGAGGTGGTCGTAGAGCGGAAGTTGTTAGAGCAGCACACGGCAACTTGTTTTTATATCGTCAGCGCTTAGCTGCGCTGACCTTCGGTTGGCACCGTTTGGGAATGCCCAATGGTTGCCGGCGGTTCGTCGAGCCTATCTCTCCACGCCTCTGTATAAAAACAATCCTTCTGGCAAGAGGAATTGATGGCGCAAAGGTATAATAGGAATTTTGAAAATTCCAAACGAACAAAAATAAATAGCTAAGCGCTTGACAATCAGCGGGCGGCCCCTCATGAGAGAAGCCGCCCGTTGAGTATCAAGCGCTATAAGTAGGAAGCTGGCCGATTGGTTTAGCGACAGTAGCGCGTGCTACCAGGTTCGCGCTGCTAAAACCCGCCCTTGTCGAGGTTCAGGTCTTCTTTGGGCGCGGCCCCCATAAACGGATAAGGATATTCCGTGGGCGGGTTGAATGTTTCTTTGATAGCCCGCGGCGACACCCAGCGCTGCAGGTTGAGCAGCGAGCCGGCTTTGTCGTTGGTACCCGAGGCGCGGGCCCCGCCGAATGGCTGCTGACCTACCACGGCGCCGGTCGGCTTGTCGTTGATGTAGAAGTTGCCGGCTGCGTTCACCAGCTTTTTGGTAGCCAGGTCAATAGCATAGCGGTCTTGCGAGAAGACGGCCCCGGTAAGCGCGTAGGGCGAGGTGCTGTCTACTACGTCGAGGGTTTGCTCAAACTGCTCCGCGTCGTACACGTGCACCGTCACAACGGGGCCAAACAGCTCGTCGCACATCGTCACGTACTTGGGGTCTTTGGCCAGGATAACGGTCGGCTCCACGAAGTAGCCTTTCGACTTGTCGTAGCCGCCGCCGGCAATTATCTCAGCCTCGGTGCTGGCTTTCGCGCGGTCGATATACTTAGCCAGCTTGTCGAAGCTGGCTTCGGTGATAACGGCGTTGATGAAGTTGGTAAAGTCCTCGACATCACCCATTTTCACCGAAGCCAAATCCTGCTTCACGTAGCCCAGAATCTCGTCGGCGAGGTTGGAGGGCAGGTATACCCGCGATGCGGCCGAGCACTTCTGGCCCTGGTACTCAAACGCGCCGCGCGTGATGGCCGTGGCCACGGCCTTGGCATGGGCCGAGGGGTGGGCCAGGATAAAGTCCTTGCCGCCGGTTTCCCCCACGATGCGGGGATAAGATTTATACAGGTGAATATTCTGCCCGATTTCCTGCCAGATAGTCTGGAATACCTTGGTCGAGCCCGTGAAGTGAATGCCGGCAAAGTCGCGGTGCTTGAAAATAACGTCGCCGGCCACCGGGCCATCCACGTAAATCAGGTTGATGACGCCCGCCGGCACGCCGGCTTCCTGAAACAACTCCATCAGCACCTGGGCCGAGTAGATTTGTGGGTAAGCGGGCTTCCACACCACCACGTTGCCCATCAGGGCCGCCGAGGCGGGCAGGTTGGCGGCAATGGAGGTGAAGTTGAACGGGGTGAGGGCAAACACGAAGCCTTCGAGTGGGCGGTGCTCGAGGCGGTTCCACATGCCAGGCGACGACTCGGGCTGCTGGCGGTATATTTCCTGGGCAAAATAAACGTTAAAGCGCAGGAAGTCAATCAGCTCGCAGGCCGCGTCGATTTCAGCCTGGAAGGCGTTTTTACTCTGGCCCAGCATAGTAGCCGCGTTGATACGGGCCCGGTAGGGGCCGGCCAGCAGCTCGGCGGCCTTCAAGAAAACGGCGGCGCGCTCTTCCCAGGGCAGGCTGGCCCAGGCAGGGCGGGCGGCCAGGGCCGCGTCGATAGCCTGGGTTACGTGGCTGGCATCGCCTTCATGAAAGTGGGCCAGCACGTGCTGGTGGTCGTGGGGCGGCGCCAGCGGCAGGGTACGACCCGTGCGCACTTCCTGGCCGCCGATGTGCATCGGAATATCGCGCTCGACCTGCTTGATGCGCTTTAGCTCTTTGACCAGCTCGATGCGCTCGGGCGAGCCAGGGGCGTAGCCTTTAACAGGCTCGTTGATGGGGGTGGGAACTCGGAAAAAGGCGTTGGACATAAGCAGTAGGGGCGGGGGTGAGGCTGGTGAGAAGCAGGCCGCAAAGGTAAGAGCTACTGCCGGAGCCATGCGGCAGGCCACCTGGGCCGCACTATAAAAGCCACCCAACTGCTTTGACAGCAGCCGAATGGCTTTTATATTAAAAAAATACTATGTAATAGATGCCGGCCTGCTTTAGCGGGCGCGGCGGCTGCGCAGGCGCTTGAGGCCATAGGCCACGCCCGATGCCAGTAGCAGCGAAGCGCCACCATCGAGGGCACGGCGGTGGGGTCCTGAGGGGCCGGGCCACCCGAGCCGGGGGCCTGGGCCTTAGCGAGAAGCGTGACCAGAATAAAGGCTGAAGCCAGGTAGTAGCGCATAAGGAGAAAGTGAAAAGCTGAATGCATTAAACCAAAGAACCTTGGCGGGCGGCCGACGCTTGCCGGCCGCCCGCCAAGCCGTGGAGTTATTCTACCACGAGTTTCTTCACCACTACGCCGGCACTGGTGCTAAGGCGCAGCATATAGATGCCGGTAGGCAGCTCCGTCAGGTCGAGCTGATGGGGAGCAGCACCTTGGGCCGGAAGCACTACCGTGCGCGCCTCACGGCCTACCGCATCGAGCAGCGTAGCCGTTACGGCCTGGCGGCCGAGGCTGACGGGCAGCTCCACGAACGCCTGCTTTGTGGCGGGGTTCGGGTAGAGGGCAACTTGCTGGGCCAGGGCGGCCGATACGGTCGCCAGTGCCTGTTGCGGGGAGAACACCAGCTCGAAGCGGCCGGTAATCAGGGTAGTGGCGTTGGTGACCGTAAACTGGTAAGTAGACTGCTGGGCGAGGTCGATAACGGCCCCGCTTTGCAGGTCGCGCAGGTACACCGGCACGTTGGTCAGGTTCAGCAGCTGGGCGGCCGTGAACGTGTAGGTGCCTGAGGCGGGCACGCCCACGGCCAGGGGTACTACGCGCTGGCTGGTACCCAGCTCGGCGCGGCCATCAATAGCCAGCTGCTGGCCAGTGATGCTGGTCGAGAGGTTCAGCCCGGAGGTATTGGGCAGCTTCACGGCATCATACTGGGCGTCGAAGCCATCGGTAGCCCCATTCTGGAAGTACACGTAGGCATCGTCGGTGGCAGTACCGCTGGTGCCTTTCAGCGTGAGCTTTACCAGGGGCCGGGTTTCGGTAGTGCGCTGGAACGTAGTGCCATTGGGCGAAGTCAGCCGCTGACTGTTACGGAAAGTGAGCGAGCCGCTGGCCTGGCCACTGCTTACCCGCGTAAAGAAGCCCTGCCCCGAGGGCAGCACAGGGTTGCCGCCGATGCCATTAACGTAGCTGCGGTACTGACCCTGGTACTGGGCAGTACTGCCAAATACGTAGATAGCGGCATCGAGGCCCTGGCGGTCAGTAGTAGCTACCAGGCTGTAGTCGAGCGGCGAGGGGTAGGGGTTACCCAGCAGCTGCCAACCGCCATCGTTGTTGTAGGTGCTGCGGTTGCTGGCCAGGTTCAGCGTCAGACTGCCGTTGTTGAGCGTACCCATAAAATCTACCAGCTCCGAGGCGCCAATATTGACGGTGTAGCCCTGCCCCACCACGAGCGGGTCGCTCAGGGCATTGGGCGAGAAGAAGCCCTTGTCGAAGAGCGCCGAGCTGTTGGTGAGCGAGAGTCGGCTCTGGTCGTAGCCATATACGGTGGGGAAAGGCCGTTCCAGCGTAGGCGTAGGCGACGTGTTGTAGGTCGGGTTTACGACGGGCGTGAAGCCGCTGGTCGTCAGGTCAGCCACCGTGGTATTGCTTACCGGCGCTGAATAGTGACGGTAGCCCAGGCCTGGGTTCAGGCTGGGGTCGATGTAGCGCTGCACGGTAGCCGCGCCCGTTACCACGCCCCCGTTGTTGTAGACCAGCGCATCGCCGCTAGCCGAGGAAAGCAGCGTGAGCGGGTTGCCATTGGTAGCGAGGTTGCCATTGAGCGTGAGCAGGCGCTGCACCGAGGTGCTGGCCGAGGTGCTCGATTGTGCCCCGCTAACACCGATGGTCAGGTTGTAGAAGCGGGTGTTGCTGCTGCCCAGGATGTTAGCCAGGGCAGTTGAGCCCAGCGCTACCGTGCCGCCCGTGGCGGTGAAGGTGCTGTTGTTGGTCAGGTCGCCGCGAAGGTCAAGCGTGCCGCCGGTCTGGGTGAGGCTGGTCCCGCTATTAATGGTCAGGTTTTTAGCCGAAGCCGTGCCCGCTGCAATCAGTGGATACCGGGGGGCTCCGGTCGGGATGATGGCATCGAGCGTAGACGTTGGTACGCCCGCCGTCCAGTTGCCCGCCGTAAACCAGTCGGAACTAACGTTACCCGTCCAGGTAGTGAACGTAATGGGTGCATACGTAATGCTGAACTGGGAAGCGGCGGTGTTGCCGTTGCCGGCCTGGTCCTGGGCCACGTTGGCGGGCACGTTCACCGTTACCAGGCCGGCCGCGGTGGGCGTCACGTTAAAGGTATAGGTGGTGCCCGAGCCGCTAACGGTGCCAACCGAGCCGTTGCTCACCGTCACGCCCGCGGCCGAGAAGCCGGTTACGTTCTCCGAAAAGGTGACGGTGAAGGGAATGGGCGAAGTCGTGGTGCTGCCGCCGCTGGCGCCGGCCGAGGAGCTGATGGCCACGGTCGGGGCACCGAGTCAACGGTGAAGGTGTTGGTGTTGGAGTTGGCACTCACGGCCGAGCCGCTGGACTGAGCCGTGGCCCGCACCGTGTGCCCGCCCTGAGCCAGGGCCGAGGGCTGGGTGAGGCTGAAGTTGCCGCCGGCCGAGGCCGTTGTGGTGCCGATGCTGGTACCATCCACGTACACCGTTACCGTCGAGTTAGCTACGGCCGTGCCGCCATAGGTGGGGGTAGTAGTGGTGGCGTAGCTGCCATTAGCCGGGCTGCTCACCACCGGCGCTGCCGTTACGGGCTGCGTGTACGTAATGCTGAACTGCGAAGCCGCCGTGTTAGGGGTATTGTTGGCATCGGTGGCTGCTCCGGCCGGCACGTTCACCGTTACCAGGCCGTTGGCCGAAGGTGTTACGTTAAACGTGTAGGTGGTGCCCGAGCCCGCAAAGCCTGAAACCGAGCCGTTGCTCACCGTCACGCCCGCGGCCGAGAAGCCGGTTACGCTCTGCGAGAAGGTGACGGTGAAGGGAATGGGCGAAGTACCCGTGGTGCTGCCACTGGCGCCGGCCGTGCTGCTGATGCTGGCTGTCAGGGCCGGGGCCGTTACGGAGAAGGTAGCCGAGGTGAAGGTAGAATAGCCGTTGCTGCTCGGCTGAATGGTACCGATGAACACGCCGTTCAGGAATACGTTCAGTGCCTGGTCGAGCGTGGTGCAGCACACGCGCTGGGCAGTCTGAAAGCTCACCTGGTAGCTGCTGCCCGTGGGTAGGGCCAGGTTTTGCTGGAGCTGGCCGTTGCTGCCGCCGTTGCTTTGCACAAAAGCCACGGCAATGCCATTCGGTATGGGAGTAGTCGGAGTAAAGGCGCTGCCCGCATTAGCAATACCCGACTGCGCATTAAACGTCCAGCTGGCGCCGGTCGGGTTGTAGCCGAAGTCGCCATTGGCTAGTGGGGCATGGGTTTCGAAGCTGGTGTTTTGCAGGGCATTGGCAAACGGCGAGCCGCTGCTGAGTACCTGCACCACGTCCACGAAGGCCGTTACGTCGGACCCTGTGCCGCCTGTGCCCTGAATGGTCAGCTGAGGAGCAGCCGCGAAGCTCTTGGTAATCGTGTATACATCGCCCGCCGTGTACGGCACGTTCGTTACCGTGGGCGAGAGGCCAACGCTGTTAGCTACATTCAGGCGTAAGGTGCCGTCGCCGCTACCTGTATTTACCGCCACTGTGTAAGTAGTGCCCGAGCCGATTACGCTGCTTACCGAAGCCCCGCTAACTGCGCCGGTCGTTGTTAGCGAAAAATTACTGGTCGTCACGCCCGTCACGCTGGCCGAAAAAACAACCCGGTAGTTCACCGTCGTTGTGGCAGTAGGTGAGGGCGTCAGGCGCGTCACCGATACCACAGTGGCCGTTGGCACAACGTAGGTGATGGAGTAGGTGGAGGGAGCGGCGGTGTTGCCGTTGCCGGCCGCGTCCTGTGCTACGTTGGCGGGCACGTTCACCGTTACCAGGCCGGCCGTGGTGGGCGTCACGTTAAAGGTGTACGTAGTGCCCGAGCCGCTAACGGTGCCAACCGAGCCGTTGCTCACCGTCACGTCGCCGGCCACGAAGCCGGTTACGTTCTCGGAGAAGGTGACGGTGAAGGGAATGGGCGAAGTCGTGGTGCTGCTGCCGCTAGCGCCGGCCGAGGAGCTGATGGCCACGGTCGGGGGCACCGAGTCGACGGTGAAGGTGTTGGTGTTGGAGTTGACACTCGTCGAGCCGTTTACTGTGGCGGTAGCCCGCACCGTGTGCCCGCCTTGGGCCAGGGCCGTGGGCTGGGTGAGGCTGAAGTTGCCGCCGGCCGAGGCCGTGGTGGTGCCGATGCTGGAGCCGTCCACATACACCGTTACCGTCGAGTTAACTTGTGAAGTGCCCGAGTATGTGGGCGTAGTGGTAGTGGAGAAGCCGCCGTTGGCTGGCGCGGTAACTACCGGGGCGTTAGGCGTAGTCGTGAAGCTGCTTGTGGTGCCGTAGCTCGTGCCTACTGTGTTGATGGCGTAGGCCCGTACGTAGTAAGTGGTGCCCGGCGTCAGGCCCGAGATGGTGGCCGAGAACGTACCCGTACCCGAGCCATTGGCCACTTTCGTGTCGCTCGTGGTAGGCGTAGTGTTGGTGGTGCTGTACACCACGCCCCGGTCGGTCACGGCTGCGCCGCCGTCGGAAGTCACGTTGCCGCCGAGCACGGCGCTGGTGGTGGTGATGCTGGTGGCTGCGGCCGTCGTCACGGTAGCCGGGGTATTCACGGTGAAGGTGACGCCGTTGCTGGTGCCCCCGCCCGTCGTGATGGTGACGTTGCCGGTGGTAGCGCCCGCAGGCACCGTAGCCGTGGCCGTCGTCACGTTCGTCACGCTGAAGGTCGTGGCCGCCGTGCCGTTAAAGCTTACGCCGGTAGCCCCGGTAAAATTGGTACCGGTCAAAGTCACCGACGTGCCAATCGGCCCGGAGGTAGGGTTGAGGCTGGTGAGAGTCGGAGGAAGTACGCTCACCTGGCCGATAAACCCGACTCCGTTGCTCAGCGTTGTGCTGCCAAAGGTGGCCGGTGCAACCATCACGCCCCCTACCATAGCCTGGCCGCCGCTAATGGCAATGCCAAAGCCGCTATCGAGGTCACTGCCACCGCCACTCACTGCCCCGCTATTCGCCAGCCCCGAACCGCTATCGGTATACTTGGCCACAAACACGTCATTGTTACCCGAACCCGAGCCCGACAGCGTGGTACCACTGATAACAGCCGAGGTGCCGGCAACGAAACTGCCCGTTGCTACTACAGTCCCGTTGTTCACGGCAATACCTCCCTGACCATCAAAGTCGTCGCCGCTGCCGCCACCACTCAGTGCGCCACCATTAGTTAGTCCCGAACCATTATCGATATATTTAGCCACAAACATATCTACGCCACCCGCTCCTGCCAGCGACGTACCGCTGATGCTGGCCGAAGAGCCGGAAGCAAAAACACCCGTCACATACACGTTAGTGCCGTTTACGGCAATACCGTAGGCATTGTCCGACATTGTACTGCCGCCGCGCACGGCCCACCGCCCGTAAAGCCCGAGCCGTTGTCAGTATACTTAGCTACGAAGAAATCCTGGCCATTGGTGCCGGAGCCGGATGGAAGCGTGGTGCCAGCGATGACGACCGGAGTTGTGCTGTTAGAATTATACTTGCCTGCTACGTACACTTTCGTGCCGTTTACCGCAATGGCGTTGCCCGCGTCGGCAATCGAGCCGCCGCCGCTCACGGCCCCGCCGTTGGTGAAGCCATTTGTCGTTGAGCCGGGGTCGGTGTAGCGGGCTAGAAAGAAATCCGCGATGCCATTATCTGTGAGTGTCGTTCCACTAATGCTAACGGTGCCGCCAGCGGCGGCATACATCTGGCCGGTCACGTATACTGTACTGCCGCTCACGGCAATGGCAATACCTTTGTCAATGCCGGCATTACCACCCTCGCTGATAGCCCCGCGGGCGGTGAAGGTAGTGCCACTATCCACGTACTTGGCCACAAATATGTCTAAGTTGCCCGCCCCCGCCAGCGACGTGCCGCTGATGTTGGCCGAGGCGCCGGAGGTAAACTGGCCCGTTACGTAGACTGTACTACCGCTCACGGCAATGCCGTTGCCCTGGTCGTCGCCGGTGCCGCCGCCGCTCGTGGCCCAGGCAAAGGAGTTGGTGCTGGCGCTGTACTTAGCCACGAATATATCGGTGCCGCCCGCGCTGGTAAGCGTGGTGCCCCGAAGGTGGCCGAACCCGAGTAGGAGCCGGTGATGAAGGTGTCGCCGGCGGCATTTACGGCCACCGCATTCACGGCAGCCCCCGAGGTACTGACGGCGCTTTGCCAGGCGGGTGCCTGGGCGCGGCCAGCCAGCGGCCGCAGCAGCGCCAGTAGCAGCAGCACGGGCAGAAGTAGCTTTTGTTTCATGTTAAGTAAGGAAGAGAAGTGATAAACTAAAAGAGAAATCGGCGTAGCGCAGGTAAGGCTTGCCCGGCTTAGGCTGGTGCCGGCTGAAGCAGGGTGCCCAGTACCTCGCCCACCTGCACGCCCATGCCGGCCAGCTGCCCGCCCGTGAAGTAGCCTTCGTCGAGGGCCACGATGTCGAGCTGCAGTACCTGGCCCGCGCCGCAGGCCACCAGCAGCGCCTGGCCGGGGGCGGCCAGCACTACGGTACCGGGCGCGGCCGCTACGGTTTCGGGCCGCACAGTTGCGCTCAGCACCCGCAGCGGCTGCCCGCGCAGGTCGGCCAGAGCGCCGCGGTTCCAGGGGTTGGCGGCCCGCACCAGGCGGCCCACACTTTCGGCCGGCTCCTGCCAGTCGAGGCAGAGGTCGGGCAGGCCGGGGCGGGGCCAGTAGCGGGCGGCGCTTTCGTCCTGCGGCTGGCCGGGCTCGCCGGCGTGCAGGGCGGCCAGCAGCTGGCGGCCGGTGCCCACGGCCGCCAGCGCCAGGTGGGCGCGGTGTAGGCCGTGGGTGTCATGGGGGCCAATGGGTACGGGTGTCGCTACCAGTACCGGGCCGGTGTCGAAGTCGGCAGCCATGCGGTGGGCCGTAACGGCTCCGGCCGGCTCGCCGTTGCGCAGCTGCCAGAACGTCGGCTCAGGCCCCCGGTAGCTGGGCAGCGCCGCAAAGTGTACATTAATAAACCCCTGTGGCGGCAGCGTCAGCACGGCCGCCGGAATACGCCACGGAAACGTGAGCACCAGCACGGCCGTGGGCTGCACCTCTGCCACCCACCCGGCCAGCGCCGGGCCCAGGCCCCGCCGCGCCAGCTGGCGCGGCGGAGTGCCGGCCTGCGTCAGCAGCTCGCTCAGCCGGGTGGCCTCTTCACGGCCGCTGGCGGGCACGGCCACGCCGGCTACCACGCCCTGGCTCAGCAGGTCTTGCAGCAGGGGCCAGCCCAGGAGGCTGCTGATGATAACGGCCAGGCGCATAAGGTGGTAGGGGAAAGGAGAAATCAGACTGGTTGCCCGCCGCGCGTTGCGTGCTTCCGGGTAGCTGCGGCTAGGCAGTGTTGGTTAGCTGCGCGAAGGATAAACGCCATTCAGCGCGATGACGTAGTTCAGGCCCAGCGCCGGGGAGCGGTTTTCGTGAGGCTGGTTGCTGCCGGTGTTGGCGGTAGTACCCGTTACGGGGGCCATTGCGACGGTAGCCGGGCCGGCGCTGTACTGCCGGGCATCCCCAACGGAAAGAAAGTTGCCCGTGGGCTCTTGGTCTTCCTGGTCGGACGAGGCTTGCAGGGTACCCGTGATGGAGTGCTGGTGGGCCGGTAGCTGGGTAGTGAGCAGCGTTACCGTCTCGGTCCCGCCTGCTTGGCCCTGGAGGTAGTTTTGTAGCCCTGGCCCCTGGCCCGCGCCCACCGGCACCCGGCTGCGCAGGTCGGGCAGGCCGAAGGTGGTGGTGCCATTACCGCCAAACGTGGTGCCCAGCAGCGAAAACAGGGCCTGGTTCTGGTTGATGGATAGCAGCTGGCCGTTGCAGAAAGCCCAGTTTTTGGGAGCAAAGTTGATGCCGACGGGGCGAATCTCGCCGATGTATGGTTCGTCCATAAGAAAAGCAAGGATAGAAAAACAAGTGAAAAAATGAGCGGCGCAACGCCTACGATTGGGATGGATAAGTCCCTTCCGTGCAGATGATGTAATTCAGCGCCAGCACGGGCTGCAGGTTGGTGTGCGGTTGGCTGCCACCGGCCGCCTGCGCGGTGGCTACCAGTGCCGCAGTATTCAGCGTCTTGCCGGTAGTAGCCGAGCTGGCATAGGGATTGGTCGTGCTGTTGCCCGGAAAATTCAGCTTAGGGTCGGCCGCCGTGCCGGTAGCTGTGCCCCAGGCGCCGCCGCAAACGGGTGCTGGTGAGCGGGCAGCTGGTTGGTAGTCAGCGTCACGTTTTCGACCCCCACTTGCTGGCCCAGCTGGTAGGGCGAGAGGCCGGGGCCGGCTGCCCCCCTTGGGCACCTAATCCTAGCCGGCTGCGCATATCGGGCACGTTAAAGGTGGTCTGCCCGTCGCCCCGTAGGTGGTGCCGAGCAGGGTATAAAGGGCATCATATTGGGAGATGGGCAGCGTCTGCCCATTGCAGGCCACCCAGCCCACCGGGGCAAACGTGAAGCCGACGGCGCGAATCTCGCCGAGGTACGGAGTTGACATAGTAAACTAGCTTAATAAGGAGAGATGAGAGGAAACCGGTACTTTATTGCCGCTGCGGGAAAACTCCCTGCCACGCGATGCAGTAGTTGAGCGGTAGGTAAGGCATCAGGTTGCCGTGGGGCTGGTTGCCTCCCACCATGCTGGCGGTGCCGGTCACCACGCCGGCGGCCATGCTGCCGTTGTCGGCCGTCGAGCCATATTCCTCCGACGCCGTCTTGGCGAAGTAGCCGTTCAGTGGCGAAGCGGCGGTGCCCCGGCCGGTATTTACCGGCACCGGGGCGCTCACGCTATGGGTGTGCACTGGCATCTCAGCAGCTAGCAGCGTTACGGTTTCGGTGCCTGTCATGGTGCCTTGGGGGTAGCTTTGTAGCCCTGGGCCCTGGCCCGCGCCTATACCGGCCCGCCCGCGCAGGTCGGGCAGGCCAAACGTAGTGGTGCCATTGCCACCATACTGAGTGCCGAGCAGCGAAAACAGCGCGGTGTACTGCTGAATGGCCAGCAGCTGGCCGCTGCACGAGAACCAGCCCTGCGGCGCGAAGGTGTAGGGCATCAGGCGGATTTCTCCCACAAAAGGGTCCATACTAAAAAAAGTAAAGGGTGAAAGGAAATAAGGTAACAGGACAGAAGGTAAAATTTAGGGGAAGCCCCGGCAGCCCGCCCAGGGCACGGGCTAGGCTACCCTGGCCGGAGTCTGGCGCTGGTGCAGCAGCCGCAGCTCAGTCAGGGCCGTGGTAGTAGCCGGGCCGTTGGCCGTTTTAATGGCGCAGAACGTGCCTGCCGGCGTGACCCCGCCCAGCCTGGGCAAGGCGAAAGTGGTGCGGCCGTCGCCGCCGTAGGTATATCTCAGCAGCGCAAACAAGGCAGGGTGCTCGGCCACCGGCAGCAGCCGGCCATCGCAGGGCGTCCAGCCCGCTGGCACGGCCGCGCCTGCCAACAGCTTCACCATGCCAATGTATTCATCGCCCCCGGCGAGCGCTGCCGCCGGAAGCAGCAGGGTGCCGGCGGCGGCCGGGCTGGCCAGCAAGGCCGCAGGCGCGGCCAGCAAGCCCGTGCCAAGCAAGGCGCTCAGGCCTTTCAGCCAGTTTCGCCTCGAAGCCGAGCTGGGTAGGGCTGGGGTGTCAACTCCATACCCATTGACTTGAGTAGTAAGTTTTTTCATGCGTTGAAGAGGGGTAGAAGGAAGGATAGAAGAAGCGTAGGATACTGAGCACCCAGGCCGGTAGCACCGGGCACTTTAGAAACAGGCGAAGCAGCCCTGGCAGAGGGCCAGTTGCGGATATAAGAACCTGACGGAGGCAGAGTCACCGATTCTCGATGATTCTGCCAGGGGCTTGCCGGGCAGCAGAGGTGCGCTAAAGCAGCATAAAGGCTGGGCAAGCAGGAAAAAGGAAAGCCGTGGTACCTAAGCAGGTAGCTGCCAGCAAAGCTAAAGAAAAACCGTTGTGATTAGCACACTAGCAGACAGGTATTTTAGCGTGCTAAGTGTTATTTTTAATACCACAAAGTAATAGCCTGCCAGGAGCGCTTTTTAGCGTAGAAATACTTGGTCTTTGGGTACCGTATTTCTACGCTAAAAAGCGCTCCTGGCAGGCTGGCGTCTTTTTGCAATGTGGGCGTTGCGGCTACAGAAAAGCGCGCAGCTCATCGAGGCTGCTGATTTCGTAGGTTGTCTGGGCAAAGTGCCGTCGCTTCTCCGGGTTGAAGTACACCTGGTCGATGCCCGCGTTGTAGGCGCCCAGCACGTCGCACTCCAGGTTGTCGCCTATCATCAGGCTTTCGGCCGCCGTGGCCCCGGTGCGCTCCAGCGCATGGGCAAACATGCGCGGGTCGGGCTTGAGGTGGCCGCTGGCCTCGGAGGTGATAATCTCGTCGAAATAAGGCGTGAGGCTCGACGAGGCCAGCTTGATGTGCTGCACGTCCTCGAAGCCATTGGTGATAAGATGCAGAATATAGCCTTTTTGCTTTAGATAGCCCAGCACTTCGTGGGTGTGCGGAAATACGGCCGCCTTAAGCGGCAAAATGCTGGTAAACCGCTGCGAGATATCGGCCGGAATGTCGGCTTCGGCCACGCCGAGCCGGGTAAGCGTGCGGGTAAAGCGCACTTCGCGCAGCTGCTTCTGCGTCACTTTATTGCTTTGGTAAAGCCGCCACAGGGCATGGTTTACTTCGCTGTAGCGCTGGCTAAACTGCTCAAACGACAAGCCGTGGCGGGCCAGTTCGTAGTCGGCAAACAGCTGCCGGAGCGTTTCGTTGGCATTGGTTTCGAAGTCCCAGAGCGTGTGGTCGAGGTCGAAAAAGAGGTGTCGGTAGGCTTTCATACGGAAGAAAAGAGCTTATTTTTTGGCGCTGGCCGCCAGCGACGCTACGACGCAAGCGGCATCTTTAGGCTGCACGTCGTTGTAGTAAATTTCATCGGGATATACCACCAATGCCGCCCCAGGGCCTTTTTTGCAGTGCTCGCAGCGGTCGAGGCAACTGCAGGTCTGGATGCGGGTGTGCAGCTTTCGCCCGTCGGCAAGCATCGTTTTCACTCCCTGGGCTTTCAGCTCCTTTTTCAGTGCTTTGGCAACTGCTTCGCCAATCCCCGATTTCTGATTAGTGCAAACAAACAGGCGGCGCTCAGGCATGAAGTCGGGGTTTAATATAGGTAATTTTATATGTTTTCTATTGCGCCGGCGGCAGCCAGCGGCGATTCTGGATTTTGTAAGCGGCCAGCTCACGGTTATTCCAGAGCGTTTGGTACACCTGCTGGTCGCGCATCAGCTGGGGGTCGCGCTCCATCAGCCCTAGCAATTGCTGGAGCAGCTCAAGGGTTTCATCGCGCAGAAAATAAAACATCCAGTTATCGAGCCGCCGCACGCCCACCAGGCCCGCGTTCTTCAGATAAGCCAGCTGCCGCGACGTTTTGGTTTGGGTAAAGTCCAGCACCTGCTCCAGGTCACCGACCACCAGTTCCTGATTGCGCCACAGCAAATGCAGGATGCGCACGCGGCTTTCGTCGCCGAGTGCTTTAAAAAGCTGCTGCCCGAATGCAACCGGGAAATGTTTTACGCGCATCTATGGTTAAGAATGGCTGAGCCGGCCAGGCCGGGCCCTTCAAAAGTACGACCGGCGGGTAGGTTCGTATATTTGTTACAGCACAACCCCGATAACCTGTCCCGCCGTGAATAGTCGCCGTTTCCTTTTGATGCTTAGCCTGGTACTCCTCACTGGGCTGCTGGCCGCTCCTCACGCCTGGGCACAGGGCAAGCGCCGGATAGTGCAGTTCACGGGTATTGTGGCGAGCGGCGACAGCTTATTGGGCGTGCCCGGCGCCTCGGTGTACGTGCCCAAGGCCGGCCGCGGCACCACCACCAACGCCTACGGCTACTTCTCAATGGCTGTGCTGGCCGGCGATAGCGTAGTCATTCGCTCGCTGGGCTACCGCAACCAAACTATCATCATTCCGGCTGACTATCAGCGCCAAAGCTTCTCGGTTATTATCTCCCTGAAGGAAGATGCTACCGTGCTGCCCGAAGTGCGCATCTTCCCGTATGCCACCGAGCAGGCCTTTAAGCGGGCCTTCCTGGCGCTACGCATGCCCACCGAAAAAGGCTCGGCAGCCGCCGACAACCTCAACGAAGAGCTGATGCGCAAGATATTTAACTCGCAGCCTATGGGGGCCACCGCCAACTACCGGCAAACCATGTCGCAGCAGCAGTATAACTACGACCGCCGCATGGGCACGGCCCCCAACCCGCACAGCAACAATCCGTTGCTGAACCCCTTTAGCTGGCTGCAATTGGTGAAGCAGGTGAAGGATGGCGAGTTTAAGAAGAAAGAAGGGACTGACTATTAGCTCGACCAGACGCTAAAATTTTAGAACCCCAGGGCGATTTTGCAGGTAAAGCGAAGGTGGCAGTCGATTGCCACCTTTTGCTTTTTCTATGGATACAAATCTTCCGGTTTCGACGCAGCCGCGCGTGGTAATAGTGGGCGGCGGCTTTGGGGGCCTTCGGCTGGCGCAGTCGCTGGCCGATGCGCCCGTGCAGGTGGTGATAGTAGACCGTAACAACTACCACAATTTCCAGCCGCTGCTCTACCAGGTGGCCACCGGCGCCCTGGAGGCCGATAGCATCGCCTATCCGCTGCGTAAGATTTTTGCGGGCCAGCAAAACTTCTTCTATCGCATGGCCGACGTGAAGGGGGTGGTGCCGGCTGCCAAGACTCTGCAAACGAGCGTGGGCGATATTCGCTACGACTACCTGGTGCTGGCCACGGGCTCGCTCACCAATTTTTTTGGGATAGAAAGCATCGAAAAAAACGCGATGCAGATAAAAAGTATCCCGAACGCGCTGAACCTGCGCAGCTTCATCTTCCAGAACTTTGAGCAGGCACTGCTCGAAACCGACCCCGAGAAGCGGCAGGCGCTGCTCAATATCGTGGTAGTGGGCGGCGGCCCCACGGGCGTCGAAATCAGCGGCTCGCTGGCCGAGATGCGCCGGCACGTATTGCCCAAAGACTACCCCGAACTGGACCTGCGCCAGATGCAGATTTTCCTGGTCGAGGCTGGTCCGGCGCTGCTAGGGCCCATGTCGAAGGCCTCGCAGGAAGATGCCAAGCGCTACATGGACGAGCTGGGCGTGCTGGTGCACCTCAACACAGCTATCAAGCGCTTTGAGGATGGCCGGGCGTATTATTCCGATACGGAGTATATCCTGACTGAAAATATGGTGTGGGCGGCCGGCGTTAACGGGGCTGTCATTCCGGGGCTGCCCGACGAGGTTGTAACCCGCAACAAGCGCCTCACCGTGAACCTGTGGAACCAGGTGCAGGGCGTGCCCCATGTGTTTGCCATCGGCGACGTGGCCGATATGGTAACCCCGGAGATGCCCAAGGGCCTGCCCATGCTGGCCCCCGTAGCCCAGCAACAGGCCGAGCTGCTGGCCGATAACCTGCAGCGCCTCATTCGGGCGAAGTGCCCAAGGATTTCAAGTACACCAATAAAGGGGTGATGGCCATTGTGAGCCGCAACAAGGCCGTGGTAGACCTGCCCAAAAACGTCCACTTCCGGGGCTTCCTGGGCTGGCTCACCTGGCTGTTTGTCCACCTGATGACGCTGGTGGGCTTCCGCAACAAGGTGGTGGCTTTTGTAGACTGGGCCTTCAGCTATTTCAGCTCCGACCAGGCGCTGCGCCTGATTATCCGGCCTTTTTCGCGCCGCGATATGAAAGACGACAAGGGCAAGCGGGCCGCCGAGCTCGCCACGGCTACCGCGCAGTACAACCCCACGCCGCCCGCCATTCAGGAGGAAGTAGCGCAGCCAGCGCCGCTACCGGCCTCGTAAAAGTAATGGTCACGCGGTCGGGCTGCCGGCTTTTGGCCGGCTGTCCGCTCTGGGTAAGAACGGCTGGCACGCCCGACGAGCGGCCGGCCAAGAGCTGGCAGCCCGCCTCGTGCCTTAGTTTCGAAACAGCACAAAAAACCCTCGGCAATGATGCCGAGGGTTTTTATCGTTGAGATGATATAGTATTTATACTATATTTAAAACAGCCCGGTCAGGAAGCCGGGCAGGATGCCCAGCACCAGCGTCAGAATTGCCAGCAGCACCAACGTGGCCGACTGGAAGCCGTCAACCACAATCGGGGCGTCGGCACCCGGCTCGGCGGGGCGCATGTACATGGCAATAGCAGGCTTGAGGTAGTAGTAAATACCCACCATGCTCATGAGCACCGCGAATACAACCAGCCAGATGTAGCCCTGCGAAGCCACGGCCGTGAAGATGAAAAATTTGCCGAAGAAGCCTCCCGTGAGCGGTATGCCACCCAGCGACAGCATGGCCACTGTCATCACGAAAGCCAGCAGGGGGTTGGTCCGTGCCAGGCCCGCCAGGCCGGCGTAGTCTTCGCGTCCGCGCTGGTCGGCCACCAGCTTGAGCACGCCAAAGGCCGCTACCGTAGCGATGGAATACGCCAGGCTATAAAAGAAAATGCTTTGTGCCGCCGGGCCGCTCAGCTGGCCGCGGCCGGCCACGAGGCCCAGCAGCAGGTAGCCGGCGTGGCTCACGCTCGAATAAGCCAGCATGCGCTTGGCGCTGGTTTGCACGGCGGCGCCCACGTTGCCGAGCAGCAGCGTAAGCACGCACATGGCCGTGATGGTGGGCAGCCACACGGCGCTGGTGCCGGGCAGCGCTACTACCAGCAGCTTGAGGAAAGCGGCGAAGCCAACCGTTTTCACCACCGTGCTCATGAAGGCGGTGAAGAACGTCGGGGTACCTTCGTACACGTCGGGCGTCCAGAAGTGGAAGGGTGCGGCCGATATTTTAAAGCCGATACCGATAACCATTAGCAGCACACCCACATACAGCATGGGCTGCAGGCTGGCATTGGCCGGCGCCGCGATATTGGTAGCCAGCTCGTTAAGCTGGAAAGTGCCGGTAGCGCCATACACCAGCGCAATGCCAAAAAGCAGAATGCCCGTAGCGAAGGAACCTTGCAGGAAATATTTGAGCGCCGCTTCGTTGGAGCGCACGTTGCGCTTGTCGGAGCCGGCCAGCACGTACATGCTGATGCTCAGAATCTCAATGCCCACAAACAGCATGATGAGGTGATTATAGCTCACCATCATAATGGCCCCGACCAGCGAAAACAGCAGCAGCGAGTAGTATTCGGCCAGGTTGGGCTCGTGGGCGGCTACGTAGGAGCGCGAAAAGGGCAGCAGCACCAGCGCCGTAAACAACACGATGCCAGAGAAGGCCACCGAGTAGTTGTTTACGCTGAGCATCTGGGTCACGTAGGGCGAGTCGAACAGGCCCGTCATGCTGCCGGCGTGGTTCCAGTCGAGCAGGTTGACGCCAAAAATGAGAGCCAGCACCACCAGCGCAAACGGCAGCAGCGCCCGGTTGGAGCGCAGAAAGCCTAAGAACAGGTTGGCAATGCCGAAGACGGAGAGGAGAACGATGGGGAGCATAGAAGTACGCCTGTCATGCTGAGCTTGCGAAGCATCTTATCACGTCCGCGCAAGCTGAAAATATGAATTCTGACAAAAGCAGCCGTGATAAGATGCTTCCTTCGTCAGCATGACAATAAGATGTTTACCGGCCGACTAAGGTCAGGATTCCGCTGATGGTCGGCTCAGACAAATGCAGGAAAGTGCCGGGGAACAAGCCCAGCCAGAACACCAGCACGATGAGCGGCGCAAACATGGCCAGCTCGGCGCCGCTGAGGTCGGTGATGGTTTCGGAGTAAGCTGAATCGGGCCCGAGCATGGCGCGCTGGTACATGCGCAGCAGGTACACGGCCGAGAAGATGATGGTGAGGCCCGCTACCGCGCCGGCCCACATATTGAACTCGTACACGCCCGCCAGCAGCAGAAACTCGCCCACAAAACCGCCCGTGAGGGGCAGGGCCACCGTGCTGAGCAGCATTACCAGAAAGCAGACCGAGAGCAGCGGCGTGCGGCGGGTGAGGCCGCCGAGGTCGGGCAGGTAGCGGGTGCCGGTGCGGCGCTCAATGGCGTCGGCCACCAGAAACATACCCACCACGTTCACGCCGTGAGCCAGCATCTGCACCACTGCGCCCTGCAGGCCGATGGCCTTGAGCGAGAATACGCCGGCAATCATCAGGCCCACGTGCGAGAGCGACGAATAGGCGATAAGGCGCTTCATATCGCGCTGACGGATAGCGATAATAGCCCCGTAGACGATGCCGATAATAGCCAGTACTATCACCAGGTGCTGCCACTGGCTCACGCCCAGCGGTACTACCGGCAGCAGCCAGCGCAGGCAGCCGTAGATGCCCATTTTCAGCATGATGCCCGAAAGCAGCATCGTGGCCGGGGCCGGCGACTCGGTGTACGTATCGGGCTGCCAGGTGTGAAATGGGAAAATGGGCATCTTCACGGCGAAGGCCGCGAAGATGAGCCAGAACAGCCAACCCTGCTGCGAAGCGGCCAGCTGCTTACCCGCGGCGTAGAACGCCTGAATATCGGAGGAGTGCGCGGCCAGCGAGCCGGCAGCCGGGCCGGTTTGCAGGTACAGGTACACGAAGCCGGCCAGCATAAACAGCGAGCCGATAATAGTGTACAGGAAGAACTTAAATGTAATCTGGATGCGGCGGTCGGAGCGGCTCCAGGCGCCGGCCAGGAAATAAATCGGAATCAGCGCCACTTCCCAGAAGAAATAAAACACGAACGCATCGAGGGCCGTGAACACGCCCAGCAGGCCGGTTTGCATAAACAGCACCAGGGCGTAGAACGCGCCGGGGTTGTCATATTCCTCGTGCCGGAAAGCGGTGAGCAGGATAATCGGCACCAGCACCGTAGTCAGCAGCACCAGGCACAGGCTCAGCCCGTCAATGCCAAGGTGAAAGCTGATGCCGGCCGACGGTATCCAGCTGAGGTTGAGGTCGAAGCCGGCGGGCCCGTTGTGAACGTAGGAGAAGGCCGCGAACACGGCAACGGCAAACTCCAGTAAAGAGGCTCCCAAGGCCAGGGCCCGGGCCGCGCCGCCTTTGGCAAAGTGAAGGAGCAGGGCGGCGGCAAGCGGGAAGAAGACGAGAAAAGCTGTCAGCATTAGCGAAAGCGCACGGTAAGCCGGCCGGAAGCCCGGCGGGATTAACGCGAATTAGCTGCAAACTTACGGCAAGGCGCGCAAGCCTGCGATACCCGGCCGCCCGAAGTTGGGCCGAATGACGAACTTTCGGAGGCACAGCCGGTACTTTCGTGTCCCCAACTGCCCATCATGCCCCGCTACCCCATCACCGATTTTCTGACTACTGCCGCCGGCCCCATTCTCGATGTGCGGGCTCCGGCCGAGTATGCGCAGGGGCATATTCCGGGGGCGCTTAGCCTGCCGCTTTTCACCGATGAGGAGCGCGCCCGCATCGGCACCACCTATAAGCAGGTGAGCCCCGAAAAGGCCGTGCTGGAGGGCCTCGACTTCTTCGGTCCCAAAATGCGGGCGCTGGTGGAGCAGGCCAAAAAACTGGCCCCCGGCCAGGAAGTGCGCCTGCACTGCTGGCGCGGCGGCATGCGCAGCGGGGCCGTGCTGTGGCTGCTGGAGCTGGCCGGCTTTCAGGTCAATCTATTAGATAAAGGCTATAAAGACTTCCGGCACTGGGCGCTGGCCGAGTTTGCCCGCCCGCGCCAATTGCGGGTACTGGGCGGCTACACCGGCAGCGGTAAAACCGCCGTGCTGCACGCGCTGGCCGCCCAGGGCGAGCCGGTACTGGATTTAGAAAAGCTGGCCAACCACCTGGGCTCCTCGTTTGGGGCGCTGGGCCAGCCACCGCAGCCCACCCAGGAGCAGTTTGAGAACGACCTGGCCGCCGCGCTAGCCAAGTTGCCCGACGACCGGCCCATCTGGGTCGAGGATGAAAGCCGCAGCATCGGCGGGCTGGGTATTCCGGCCCCATTTTTTGAGCAGATGCGCGCCGCGCCGCTCGTGGTGCTCGACGTGCCCCAGGCCGCCCGCGTGCAGTACCTCGCCGCCGACTACGGCCGCCACGATGCCGGCGAGCTGGCCTCGGCCGTGCTGCGCCTGCGTAAGCGCCTGGGCGGCCTCGTAACCAAGGAGGCCCTCGGCGCCATTGCCGATGGCGATATGCCCCGCATGGTGGAGCTGGTGCTGGCGTATTATGATAAAACTTACGGCTACGGGCTGACCGACCGGCCAGCTACGACTGTGCCCGCAGATAGTGCCGATGTGGCGGTTAATGCGGCGCTGGTGCGGGCGGCCGCTAACCCCCGCACCGTATGATTCCCAAGCTCCGGGTAGCGCGGCCCACCAACAACTTAGCGGCGTTGCGTCGCTTTTATGTGGATGGATTAGGTCTGATGGAACTGTATAGCTTCCGAGACCACGAAGGTTTTGACGGCCTGATGGTCGGGCAGCCACTGGCTCCCTATCACCTGGAGTTTACCCGGCAGAATGGCCACTTCGTTCCGCCAGCTCCCACACCCGAGAACCTGCTGGTTTTTTACTTCCCTGAACACGCAGCCTGGGCTGCCGCAGTTGCCCGCATGCAGGCACAAGGTTACCAGCCAATGCCTGCCTACAATGCGTATTGGGACCGCCAGGGCCTGACTTTTGAAGACCCTGATGGTTACCGAGTAGTATTTCAGCAAGCAGACTGGAATCTTTGAATAAACCATCAGGCCAAAGCTTTTCAATTAAGATACCGCCAGTTTAGCTAGTGAATATGACCCCCGACCTCGACCAAATTCGCCTGACCCAGTACAGCCACGGCGCGGGCTGCGGCTGCAAAATAGCGCCCAGCGTGCTCGATAAAATCCTGCACAGCAGCCTGCCGCAGCCCAACTACGACAACCTGTTGGTGGGCAATGGCAGCCGCGACGATGCGGCCGTGTACCGCCTGCCGGGCCAGGCGGGGCAGTGCGTCATCAGCACCACCGATTTTTTTATGCCCATCGTCGATGACGCCTTCGACTTTGGGCGCATCGCCTCGGCCAACGCCATCTCCGATGTGTATGCCATGGGCGGGCGGCCGCTGCTGGCCATCGCGGTGCTGGGCTGGCCCATCGATAAGCTGCCGCCCGAAGTGGCGGCCCGCGTAACGGAAGGTGCCCGTGCCATCTGTGCCGAGGCGGGCATTCCGCTGGCCGGCGGCCACAGCATCGACTCGCCGGAGCCGATTTTCGGGTTGGCGGTGACCGGCCTGGTCGAGGAAAAGAACCTCAAGCGCAACGACACGGCCACCGTGGGCTGCCGCCTCTACCTAACCAAGCCGCTGGGCGTGGGCATTCTTACCACAGCCCAGAAGCGCGGTATTCTCAGCCTCGAAGATGCCGACGTGGCCCCAGCCCAGATGCGGCAGCTCAATAAAATCGGGGCCGAGCTGGGTGAGCTTGCCGGCGTGCGGGCCATGACGGATATCACCGGCTTTGGCCTGCTGGGCCACCTGGTCGAGGTGTGCGAAGGCAGCGGCGTGCAGGCTGCCATCAACTACTTCCATGTGCCGCGCCTGGCCCAGGCCGAGCGCTACCTGCTGCAGGGCGCGGTGCCGGGCGGCACCATTCGCAACTTTGAGAGCTACGGCCACAAAGTGGCGCACAATGGTGGCGCGCTCACCGATGAGCAAAAATTCTACCTCTGCGACCCCCAGACGTCGGGCGGCCTGCTGGTGTGCGTAGAGCCCGGCGCAGCCGAAGATGCAGCTAAAGCTATATTTGCCCGGCACGGGCTGGCGCTCGAAAGCTTCGGCGAGCTACGCCCACACGCCGCGGGTGCGCCGTGGATTGTGGTAGCGTAGCGCGTTTGGCGCCGCTTATTTTTCGTAGGCAGTTTTTCTTGCCTGACCATGTTTGAACAAGCGAAGAACGAACAGCAACCAACGAAAAGCGCGGTAGTGGGCCGGCTGGCGCCTACGCCCAGCGGCTACCTGCACCTGGGCAACGCGGTGAACTTCGTGCTTACCTGGCTGCTGGTGCGCCGGGCCGGCGGCACGCTGCACCTGCGCATCGATGACCTGGACCGGGCCCGGCTGCGGCGGGCTTATCTGGATAATATATTCAAAACAATAGAGTGGCTGGGGCTCGATTACGACCACGGCCCCAGTGGCCCGACGATTTTTTGCGGCACCACTCGCAGCTGCTGCAGTTGCCCGCCTACAACCAGGTGTTGCGGCGGCTGGCCCTGCGGCCCGGTCTTGTTTATGGCAGCTCGCGCTCGCGCACCAGCGGCGCGGCAGCTGAGGTAGTGCCGCTGGCCACGCCTGGCGCGGCCTGGCGGGCCAGGGTGCCCGCGGGCACTACCATCTGCTTTGCCGATGGCAGCCGCGGGGCGGTGCAGGTGCCGCTGTGGGCCGAGATGCCCGATTTTATCATCCGGAAAAAAGATGGCGTGGCGGCCTACCAGCTGGCCTCGGTGGTCGATGACTTACGACTCGGAACCACGGTTATCGTGCGCGGACTCGACCTGCTGCCCAGCACGGCGGCGCAGCTCTGGCTGGCCGCGCAGCTCCCCGAAACCAGGGCTTTCAGCGCGCCGCGCCTGCGTTTTTGCCACCATGCACTGCTCACCGACCCAATAGGCCAGAAGCTCAGCAAATCGACCCAGGCCGCGCCCGATGCGGCCTGGCTGAGCAGTGCGGCCGGTCCGGCCGTGGTATACCGGGCCGTGGCGCGGCTGTTGGGTTTGCCCCCCGCCGCCAGCGAGTCGCTGACTACCTTGAAGCAAGCCTGGGGGTGATGAGCTGAAAAGAAAAGCTGGCTGCTTATTCCCGCTCCACATTCAGGCGGACTTGCTGACCGGCCTGGCGCACTACCAGGATATACTTGCCGGGGCGCAGCGAGCCCGAGCCGGGCAGATTTACGATGCTCGTGCCAACCTCAACCGTGGCCACGTCGTGCGAATAGATAACGCGGCCCAGCACGTCGTAGAGCTGCACGGCCAGCGGGCCGGCCGTGGGCGTGGTCACCTGAAACGATAGCCCATCGGCCGAAAATGGTACTGGAAAGGCGTTGATGGCGTAGGCAGTGGCGGCTGGCGAAGCGTCGGGGCCGGCCGCCAGCGTCCAGCGGCCGTTCAGGTCGGCCACGTAGCGGCGGCTTACAGCCCGGGCCGTGGCGTCGCGTTGGGTGGCGCCCTCGCTGCTCCAGGTACTGCCCGCATCCGGTGACTTAACCAATACCAGCTGACTTTCAGCCAGATTATTCAGCTCGTGGGGCAGGTAGTAGTGCGTGAGGGTGGCTCCTTGCAGGCCGCGGCTTACGGCGGCCGCCACGTCGTAGTAGCGGCTGATGCTTTGGCCACGGCCAACGCTCAGCGGCTGGCCGGTAGTGCGCCGCAGGGTGGTGCTGCCGGGGGCCACGGCCGCCGTCAGGGTCAGGCCCAGATTACCAAAGCTATCGGGCGTGGTACCTACCACGTGCGTGGTTTGCACCTGGCCCAGCACGTAGCTGGCATCGGTTTCGCTGAGAATGGCGGTCGGGGCCATAGTCAGCACCGCCGTTCCGGTGTTCAGGAGCGCCCCGCTCATGGCCAGGGCCTGGGTAATTGTTGCCGCGCCGATAGTTTTAGTGCCGGTACCGCCGATGGCCAGGGTTTGATAGGTGAGGCTGCGCAGGCTTTGCGGGCCGTCGCCGCGCGTGGCCACAGTGCCGCCGGTCTGGCTTAGCGGACCGGTGCCGGTGTAATCTCCATATAAATCCAGCTCGCCGCCAGTTAGCGTAAGAGGCCCCTGCTGGGTGAGCGTCCGCACCTCGGCCGTGCCGCCGCTAATGGTCGGGTAGGGCGTGCTGAGGCCGGCCGGAATAAGGGCATCGGTGCTGCGGCTGGGCACGCAGCCCGTCCAGTTGGCGGCGTCGAACCAGCTGCCGGTACCGGCCGCGCCGCTCCAGATGGGCGTCAGCACCTGAACACTTACCGTGGCCGAGGCCGCGCAGCCCGAGCCGGGCAAGGCCACCGTAAGCAGGTAAGTGGAAGATTGAGTAGGAGTTACCCCGATTGAGGGCGTGGTGGCGCCGGCGGGCAGGCCGTCGCCGCTAACTACGCTCCAGCTATACTCGCCGCCCGGCAACGGGTTGGTAACGCTGAGCGTAACACTAGCGCTGGCGCTGGGGCAAAAAGCAGTGGTAGAAGTCGCTAGCAGCGGGGTGGGTGGGCTCGGGTTGACTACGAGCGTGGTGCTGGCGGTGGTGGGACAAGCCCCGGTCGTTACGGCTACGTGCACGGTATAAATGCCCGCCTGCGCGGCCGTTACGGCCGGCAGCACCGGGTTTTGCAGGGTGCTGCTGAAGCCATTGGGGCCCGTCCAGTCGTAGCTGGCCCCCGCCGGGCCGGTAGCAGTAAGCTGGGCGCTGCTACCCGCGCATACCGGGCCGCTGCTGGCAGTAGCAGCCACGGGGGTGCCGGTGCAAAGGGCGGGCGAGGTCAGCAGCACGGCCCGGCGCGGGGTGCTCGCAGCCATCACAGCCTGCATCCGGCTTTTCTGGTCGGCCGAAAAAAGCTCCATGCAGGCATCGGGCGAATAGTCCAGAAAGTTCATGAACATGTCGCCCGAAGGCCCGTTCGGGCAGTTTACGCTCAGGTGCGGAAAGGCGGGGCATCCCAGGTTAGGCCCATCCTGCGGGGGCGTATCGGCGCAGTAGTCGTCGCCGCAAACGGCATCGCCCCAGATGTGGCGCAAACCCAGCCAGTGGCCCAGCTCGTGGGTGAGCGTGCGGCCCTGGTCGTAGTTAGTAAGCAAGGTGCCCACCCGCCCGAAAGCCGAGTACAGAATAACTACCCCGTCGGTCGCCGGTGCCCCGCCCAGCGGGCTCAGGCCGCCCAGGCCGGCCGTGTTGTCCGGGTATTGGGCATAGCCCAGCACATTGCCACCCAGCTGCAACACCCAGATATTCACGTACTGGTCGGGGTTCCAGTCGGTGCCCGGCTTTATTATGCTGTCGATGTAGCCCTGCTCGTAGGGCGGCGCGTCGAAGCCCCAGGCCGAGCGGTCGATGCGGTCGATACCCGGCTCGGGCAGCGGGTTGCCGTTGGGGTCGCGCGGGGCCAGCACAAACTGAAACTGCGCATCGGCGCGCAGCGGCTGAAAGGGGGCCGGCACCAGGGCCCGTTGGCATTGCGGTTGCGGTAGTCCTCGTTCAGCACATCGAGCTGCGACTGCACCTGCGCCTGGCTGATGTTGCTGCCCGTGCCTACCGCCTCACCATTATGAATGATGTGCACTACCACGGGCAGCGTATAAGTGATAGCGGTGGTGCGCTGGGGTAGCCGGGCCGGGGTCGCCAGCTTGGCCGTGCGGTAGCCCGGCAAGTGCCGCTGCAGCTGAGCCTGCTGCCAGTCGTCGGCCGGCTGAGTAGCACAGGTGCGCGGTCCAGGGTAGGGGATGGTTTGCCCGGCCGCCGGCTCCGCGCCGAGCACCAGCAGCCACAGGCTGAGTGCCAGGGCAAGCGCACTGCGGTTAAACATATGGTAAGTACTATATTTTGCACCGTTGCGCCAACTGCCCCGGCTTATAGTAAAGCTACGGGCTGATTGGTTTTCGCCACCCCTGGCCGGGGCCGGGCTCGGGCACTCAGCGTACTTCCCGCTTAAACTCCTCGGCCCAGTGGTCGGCCAGGCGGGTGGGTTCGGGCAGCTTGTAGCCGCGCAGGCAGGCCAGCGTGAGGCGCGTGGCGGTGGCCTGGTCGCAGCGGTGGCCGGGGCTCACAAACAGTGGCAGAATCTTGTCTTTGCTGCGAATAACCTGGCCAATCAGCTCCCCCGTTTTGGCATCGGTAAGGGGTGTGATGCTGCCTTTCTCCGGGCCGGGCTCCTGGAAAGTGCCCGTAAGCTTCTGCTTGGCTACGCCAAAGGTGGGCATATCGAGTAGCACGCCGAGGTGCGCGGCAATGCCTACCCGGCGCGGGTGGGCAATCCCGTGGCCATCGACCATGATAACGTCGGGCTTGTGCGTAAGCTTGGCAAAGGCCTGGATAACGTTGGGCGCTTCGCGGAACGACAGAAAGCCCGGCACGTAGGGCATATCTACCGGGCCATAGCTGTACACTTTCTCCACCAGCTCCAGCGACGGAAATCGCAGCACCACAAATACCGACAAAATGGTATCGGGCGTGGGAAACGACGAGTCGCAGCCGGCAATCAGGCTTGGCTCGTGGGCCAGCGGCTCGGCGCGTACGCGCTGGCGCAGCGCGTGCTGCTGCTCGGTGAGGGTGCGCACCAGGGCGGGGTCTGGCGGGGGGCCGGGGCGGCGAAAATAGGCCACTTCTTAAGTAAGGTTAGGCGTTACGACCGGGAAGCAGGCCCGCCTGCTTGCGCCTGCGAACACTGCGCGGTGCCTTGCGTAACACGGCGAGTAAACCTAGTTAAACGAAATTCTGCCCAGTATGGCCAATCAGCCTTCTTCCGAACAGCCTGCCGCCCAGGGCTCCGGCCCCAGCTGGAGCGCCGCTACTACGTCGATGTGGTGCGGCCGCACCTCACGCCCGTGCAGCTCATGGCCGAGGTGCAGACCCATTTGCCCCGGTTTTCGCCCGGCCTGCTGGCCGATTTCAAGCGCACGCGCGGCACCGAAGGCTCACTCAGCGTGGGCGATGAGTTTCATATCAAAATTCTGGGCCCCTGGAATGGCAGCGTCCGCGTAACCGCTACCGGGCCTACTTTCTTCGAGTTTATTACCCTCGAAGGCCACCCCGAGGCCGGTCGTATCCGGTTTGAGGTGCACCAGCTGGACGGGCGGGCCGACGCGCTGCGCTTCGAGATTCATTCGCTGGCCCGCTCGCGCGATGGGCTGGTCGCCTTTGCCTACGATACGATTGGGGGCGGCAAACTGGTGCAGGAGGCTACCTGGGTTGAGTTTTGCGAGCGGGTAGCCGCCGCCAGCGGCGGCCAGGCACTCGGCCCGGTAGTAGTCGAAACTACCCGCCACGCGAAAGATGGCACGACGGAGCAACAAGCCGCCTCGTAGTCCGGCGCACGCCTTTATAGACTGGCCTAACCCTACCGGTCAAAGCCCATTTGCTGTACTGTAAAAACTTATTCAAGCCTTGAATTCTGTCAATCCGCCCGCCTGGGAGCAGTACCGCGCCCAACTCGAAGCCTACGCCAAAGCGCGGGTCAACTACGACTACGAAAGCCAGTACGAGTACACCTCGGCCACCGGCTGGCGGCTCGACGACTACGTGACCGAC
The DNA here is from genome assembly GCF_013256425.1 of Hymenobacter sp. BRD67. Classification (GTDB taxonomy): domain Bacteria; phylum Bacteroidota; class Bacteroidia; order Cytophagales; family Hymenobacteraceae; genus Hymenobacter. Next base: position 2,543,152 of record NZ_CP053904.1, on the reverse strand, counting down.
CTGCCGGCCGAGCCGCCGGGGCCGCCCCTGGCCGCGGGCTCGTTTGCCGCGGCCCAGGAGGTGCTGCGGCGCTACACCTTCCCGCCGCCCAACCTCATCACCGGCTATTTCGACCCCAGTCAGCCGCTCGAAAAGCGTATTATGGTGCTGCGCGCGCACTTTCTGGTTTTTAACTTTTACTTCGGGGTGCGCATTGTCGATGTGCTCGACCAGCCCGCGCAGCCTAGTCCCGATGGCCCGGAGCGGGTGTGGGGCTACGGCTACCGCACCCTCGAAGGGCACTTTGAGAAAGGTCAGATTAACTTTTCCATTCACAAAAACCTGGCATCCGGCGCAGTAAAATTTCGCATACATGCCATGTCGCAGCCGGGTCAGATTCGGAACCCCTTTTACTGGCTGGGCTTCAAGCTGTTTGGCCGGATGCTACAGCGCCGCTTTGCCCACGAGTCGCTGCTGCGCATGCGCCGCCTCGTGACCGAAGCCCTGGCCCGGCCGCAAACAAAGGCTGCCGCTGGTAGTTGAGCCGAACAAGCTGCCCATGGCAGCTGTCTATTCAGTATTTATTCTTTGCTACCATGTCTGCTACCAAAGCCTACGCGGCTCCCGCCGCTAACATTCCGCTCGAACCCTTTACCCTGGAGCGCCGCGCGCCGGGTGCGCACGATGTGCAGATTGACATTCTGTTCTGCGGCGTGTGCCACTCCGACCTGCACCAGATTCGCGACGAATGGGGCGGCTCAATCTTCCCCATGGTACCCGGCCACGAAATCGTGGGCCGCGTATCGGCCGTGGGCAGCCACGTTAAAGGCTTCAAAGTAGGCGACCTGGCCGGGGTAGGCTGCATGGTCGATTCGTGCCGCGAGTGCTCGTCGTGCAAAGAGGGTCTGGAGCAGTACTGCGAAACCACCGGGATGGTAGGCACCTACAACAGCCGCGAAATCGGCACCGGCCAGCCCACCTACGGCGGCTACTCGCAGCAGATTGTGGTGGATGAGAAATACACGCTCAAGGTGAGCGAGAAGCTCGACCTGGCTCGCGTGGCCCCGCTGCTGTGCGCTGGCATCACCACCTACTCGCCCTGCGCCAGTGGAAAGTAGGCCCCGGCCACCGCGTAGCCGTAATGGGCCTCGGCGGCCTGGGCCACATGGCCGTGAAGTTTGCCGTGGCCCTGGGAGCCGAAGTAACCGTGCTCAGCACCTCGGCCGGCAAAGAAGCCGATGCTAAGGCTCTGGGCGCCCACAAGTTTGTGGTGACCAGCGACAAGGCCCAGTTCAAGTCGGTGGGCAACTACTTCGACTTCATCATCAACACCATCTCGGCTCAGATTGACCTTGGCAGCTACGTCAACCTGCTGCGCCTCGACGGCACCATGATTCTGCTGGGTGTGCCCTCCGAGGCTCCGCACCTGCACGCCTTCAACCTCATTGCCAAGCGCCGCCGCGTGGCGGGCTCGCTCATCGGCGGCATCGCCGAAACGCAGGAGATGCTCGACTTCTGCGCCGAGCACAACATCATGTCGGATATCGAGCTCATTGATATTCAGCACATCAACGAGGCTTACGAGCGCATGCTGAAAGGCGACGTAAAGTATCGCTTTGTGATTGACGTGGCTTCGCTGAACTAGACAAGCCACCTGCGCTGGCATTCGCCAGCATAGTAAAACGCTAAAAAGGCCGCAGCTAATCAGCTGCGGCCTTTTTAGCGTTTTGGAGCAAGCTACTTGCCTACGACGTAGCCCCGGCGGGCATCTACGCGCTGGCCATTCACCAGCGCATCGAGCCGGTCGATACTGCGCGTGCAAGCGGTGGTGCCCCCATACTGCAAAACAACAGCCTGAATATCGTAGCGGCTTTTGGTGGCGGGTACTTCCAGCCGGTAGCTATGCGGGTCGGCGGCCCCGGCGCTGGCCGGAAAATTGCAAAAAAGCGTTCGGTCAACATAGAAAAAATTGCCGGGCTTCTGGCTGGTGCGCACGGTATCGAGCGGCTGGCTCAGCTCAGTATCTGCATAGCGCACCAGGTAGGCCGACAAGGCCTCCGCTTTGTGGAAGCCCCGCCCCGTGCTGAGCGTGTCGGTGCTGAACGCAATACTAAAAGGCTGCGGCGCGGTTATAGCCGGCGCACAGTCTTTGTGGCAGCTGCTGAAGGCAAGCAGGCAGCTGGCCAGCGTTGGTGCCCAGATACGGGTAGGTAGCGGCATAGTATATAGCGCAGTATATTATTCCTTGCTGAAAAGATACGGGTCCTGCTCTATGCCCTCGCTCACGCGCACTTCCAGAGTTTTTACCTGGCCCTTCTCCACAGTGAAAGGCGCGGCAAAAATGCCGTACGCCGCATTGGAGTACGTGAGTCGGAACGTGTCGCCGTCGAGGTAGTCGAGCGTAGCCGTTAGGTTGGGATGGTGGCCGAAGTGCACTAGCAGCTGCCGGCCCTGCGGTGCCACTGTAATGGTGCCATACACTGGGTTTTGGTAGGTGCCGGCGTAGGCCGTGAGGGGCCGGGCGGGCTTGGCTTTGCGGGCGGCGCGGGCCGCCAGCGCGGCCAGGCGCCGGCGTTCGTCAGCGCGGCCGGCCTGGGCGCTCAGCCACAGCTGGCGGCTGCGGTCCACATACGGCACGCCGAGGTAAGCGTCGAGAATCTGGTAGCGCAGGGCTTCGAAAAAGCTCTGGTTATCTTGGTTGGTGAGTACGGTAAGGCCCAGGTTTTCTTCGGGCACAAAGCACACGTTGGTAACGAAGCCATCGGCCCCGCCAGTGTGCCAATATACCTGCCGGCCATTATAGTCGGCGCTGAATATGCCCAGGCCATAGGTGCGGAAGTGTATGGGGAAGAGCGGGCTTTTATCGGCCGAAATCAGCGTATTGGCCTCGCGGGTGCGATGCAGGGTAGCCCAGGGTAATATTCTATTTTTGTTATACTTGCCGCTGTCGAGCTGAAACTGAAGCCAGTGCGTCAGGTCGTTGGTGCACGACACGAGGCCGGCGGCCGGCCCCATGTTGTGCAGCTCATCGAAAGGCAGCCGGCTCAGCGGGCCGAAGGCATCGGAGTAGGGCAGGGCCACGTTGGGGCGCTGGGCAATGCCATCGGGGAGCGGGAAGGTATTGGTCATGCCCAGCGGCGTGAGCAGGCGGGCCTGCACCCAGCTTTCCCAGGGCTGGCCGCCGCTCACGGCCGCAATAATCTGCCCGGCCGTCACGAAGCCCGAGTTGCAGTAGCCATAGTCCTGTCGAAAAGGGTAGGCCGGCTTCAGCAGGCGCATCTTCTCCACTATCTCGGCGCGGCTCAGGGTCGAGTTCCAGAACGTAAAATCACCCTGAAAGGTCTTCAGGCCCAGCTTGTGGCCCAGCACATCGCGGATGCTCACCAGCTGGCTGCTGGCCGAGTCGTAGAGCCGGTAGCCCGGCAGGTACTTGCGCACCCGGTCGTCGAGCTTGAGCTTGCCTTCCTGCTCCAGCTGGGCCAGCGCCGTGCCGGTAAATAGCTTGGAGTTGGAAGCCATCATAAACAGCGTATTGCCATCGACCGGCCCGCCCTGCCCGTCAGCGGCACGGGTGCCAAAGCCCTGGCTGACTACCACCTGGCCATCTTTGACTACTGCCACGGCGAGGCCGGGAATGTTCCAGAGCCGCCGGCCCCGCTCCACGTAAGCCCGCAGGCTATCCTGGATAAAGCGTCGGCCGGCGGAAGGGTTGCCTGGCTGGGCCTTTATATCGTGAAAGGTGAATGTTTCGGCCAGCAGTATCAGCGCGCCGGCCAGGCTCTTGAATGGGAAAGACATTTGTATAAGCTGCTAAATACTGTCGCGAAGCTACGGGCATCTGCTTGGTTGGGCGGATGCGCCGCGCACCAACCGGCCCGGCAGCTTTGCGTAAGCCTTTGCTATGCACTGCCTTTTTGCTACCCTAGCCCTACTGGGCGCGCTAAGCGCCGCCCAGACCTCAACCCCAGGTAACGGCTCTCAGGCTGCCCGGCCGCTGGGCCAACCCCTGCCATGGACTCGGCCACCGGGAAAATATCATTTAAGGCAGTGGTGCCGGCACCGGGGGCCACCCAGGCCGCCCTGTATGCGCGAGAATGGTTTGCCACGGTTCCGGGGGCCGTAAAGCCCGTGCTGGAGCAGGCCGATGCCGCCAGCGCGTAAGCGGCAAAGCGGCCGATGATAACTGGTAAAGGCAAGCGCCGCTGGCACCAGTATTCTCCTCAGAGCTGATAGAGCTGGCGTACCTGGGTCGTAAAGCTATTGTAGCCAGGCGCCGGCACGAGCGTGGAGGGAAGCGGCGGCAGGTCGGGCACGGGCGGCAGGCCCAGGCTGCGCGTTGTAATAGCCAGCTGCAGCGGCTCCGGCCCGGTTAGCTCCAGCTCCAGCTGCTCGCCTTCGGGGTGCGGGGCCAAAAAAGTAAGCTCGGTTGCCTGCTCAGCCGATGACAGCTCGGTGGCAGGTACCGCTTGCCCCGCCACCCGCATAGCGCGCAGCCGCGAGCCCTTCTCGATATGTAAAAGCAAGCTACTGATAGCCGGCCGGCCGGGCTTTAGCAGGAAGCGCACTACCCGTCCGCCAGTCAGCTGGCTATCGGCCAGGAGGGTAAGTCCGGCCGGGGCCAGTGCCAGCGGCGGGGCAGCCTGTTGCAGCACCGGCCGCTGCTGGGGAAATAATGCCGGCAGCGGCCCGTATTGCGGGTGCGTTAGTACGTGGCGGGTCCAGGCATCGGGCTGCCTGGCTGCCGAAAGCCAGTAGGCCTGGCCTTTGGCGGCATCGAGGGCATAAAAGAGGTGCGTTTGCTGAGGCTGGTCGGCAGTAGGCTGGCGGGTAGCGTGGCCCAATGCGAGGGCTACCAGCACTTCGGCCAGGGCCAGCCCTGGCAGCAGCCAGCTGGTAGCCGGCCGCCGGCCGGGCATGGCGGGCGAGCTGAGCACGGGCAGCAAAACGGGCAGCAGCAGCGCCAGCAAAATAGCCAGCAAAAGCACCGCAATCAGTAAGAGCATGCCAAGCCCGAAAATTATCAGGAGCAAGTAGATAACCTGGCTCAAGAGCAATATGGCCGGTAGCGCCAATAGCCAGTCTACCACGCCAATAGCCGGCTGCCGGGTGGGGCTGGTAGCCTGCAGCACCCGCAGGCCCCAGGCCAGGATAGCCGCCAGCAGCGGCCAGGAAAGTAGAAATGCCGATGAAGGGGCCCGCCATTGCAGTAGGCCCAGGAGCACGGCCAGCCCCAGCAGCGCGCCGCCTACCAATGAGCCCGGCCGCAGGTAGCGACTCAGCCAGCCGTAGTAGCCGGTAAACAGGCTGAGCGCTAGCGCCAGCACGGCTAGCTGGTAAGCCAGGCTGTTGTAGGAGGCACTGTCGTAAAAAACGCCGTACTGCGGGTAGAGCGCGGCTACGAGCGCCAGTAGCCCCCAGCCCGCCGCCAGCATCAGGGCCACCCCCCTACCCAGGCCAGCAACCCGCCCAGCAGGCTGCCCCAGCTCAGGCGCCCACGCTGATGAGCCAGCGCCAGGGCCAGCACCAGCAGGCTGATAGTGAGCTGGGTGAGGGGCATATTCCAGCCAGCCGGGTAATGTATCAGCCAGCTGCCCAAGGGGTTAAAGAAGGTTTCGTCGGGTCCCTTCGTATGAGCCAGAGATATATTGCCGAAGTGTCGGACCAGGCTTAGCAGGTAGGAGCCGTGGTGTTGCAGCGAGCCTAGGTCGAGGTGCGCAGGTGTATCGGCCGGACTATGGTAATAAGGGTAGCCGTTGACGAAAGCAAAGTTCAGGCCCGTGATACCGGCCTGGCGCAGGGGCGTAAAGTCCGTGTTATTAGGCAAATGCCGGTAAGCTTCGTAAAACAGCGATGAGGCCATCGGGTAAGGCACCGCCCTAGCATACTCACCGATTACCCAGCCATTTTGGGGGCTTACTTCGAAGGTGAGGCTGGGGCCGGCGTTGCCGCGCCCTTCAAAATTGAGGGCCACGCCCACCTCCCGGCGCAGGCGGGCGGTGTCGGCGGCATAGGCGCGGGCCCCAAGCAGGCCTGCTTCTTCTCCATCCGTAAAGAGCCAGATGACGTCGTTGGTCAAAGGCGGCCCGGCGCGGAGCGCGCGGATAGCTTCGAGCATAGCAGCCACGCCGGCACCGTCGTCGCCCGCGCCCGGCGTGTGGGGCTGCGAGTCGTAGTGGGCCAGTACCAGTACCGCTTTGCCGCCCGGCTGCCGGCCCGGTAAGCGTGTAATTACGTTTTGCACGTGCGCCGCCGTAGCCTGGCCTTTTTCGGCAAATAATACGCTTATATCCTGAATGCTGGCCGACAGACCCAGCTCGCGGCAGCGGCTCAGCAGGTAGTCGCGCACCTCAGCGTTGGCCGGCGAGCCCAGGGAGTGGGGCCGGCCGGCCAGCACTGCCACATCGCGCTGGGCGCGGTACGCCGAAAACTCATTGGCGGGCGCGCTGGCCGGTACCGGGCGTGGCGGCCGAACAAGAAATACCGCCAGTGCGGCCACCAGTAGCAGTCCAAGTAGCGGTAGCCAGCGAAAAAGAGGAGTTTTCATGCAGCCACCAACCTGTAAATGGGCGATACAGCGACAAAGCAACTACACTACTGCTTATAATCCAAGTTATTCAGGGCTAGGCTATCAGCTGAGCTAACCAGCCGGGCTTGCCGGCTTGCCGATTGACTACCCGGACAGCTTGAAAAAAACAGGCCTTTTGGCCCCGCTGGCCCAGAAAAGCTAGGCCGTAACGGCTGGGGCGGGCCAGGGCATTTGCGTTAGCTGCACTTCGGGCCACAAATCTTTTTTACCCGTGTAGTGCAAAAAAATGCGAGCCGTGGTAATGATATCCTTTTCGCAATAGGTAACGATACGGCCCAGGTCTTTCTCTACCCAATACGTGTGGCCTACCTGCGAGCCATCGATATCATCTTTGGGCGACGGGATGCCGAACAAGCCCGCCAGCAGGGGCAGCGAGATATGGCCCTTGTTGTCGCCAAATTTCCACAGCTCCATGGTATCGAGCAGGTGCGGCAGGTCCCAGGGCCGGTGGCCGGCCACGTCGAGCATGGGCGGGATATCCTGCCCGCAAATCAGCATGCGCCGGCCCAGATAGCCATAGTCGAACTCGCGGCCGTTGTGGGCGCAGAGAAAATGGCCTTCGGGGCCGGCAGTGTCGAGCTTGGGGTAGCGGCCGCCGTAAGGCGCGTAGCGCTGTAAAAACTGGCCGAAGCCACGTAGTACCTCGCACTCATCGTCATCGGCAAACGACTTGGTGCGAAACTCCAGCGTTTCGTCTTTTAAGGGCCGGAAGTAGCCCACCGAGATGCACACGACCTTCCCGAATTCGGCGTAGAGGCCCCCGTTGCTGAACAGCTCGGCGGGCGTCTGGCCGGCGGCCAGCTCTTTGGCGTGGCGCTTCTCGCAAAACTTCGCCCACAGCGGCTGGTGGGTTGCGGGCAGCTCGGCGTGGGTGGCGTGGCCGGGAACAGTTTCGATATCGACGAAAAAAACGCGGGTCAGCTCCACGTGGCGCAGAATATTCATAAGTAGCTAAGAAAGCCGGGCGGATTTCCCAAAGCTAAGTGAAATCCAGATAATGCCTTGGTTGCCCCGCCGTAATTTCGCACCCATGTTGTTTGCCTTCAGCCCGCGCAGCTCGTTGCTATTGCCTTTTGTGGTGCCGGGCCTGGTGGCGGCGGGCTGGCTGCTGCTGCGGGCCGGGCGGCGGGGCACGCCGCCCGATGGGTTGCTGGCGTTGCTCATTGGCTTGCCCACGCTCACCATTATGCAATGGATGCTGGGCTTTGCGGGCTGGTACGACAGCCACGATGGCTACTCCACGGCTATGTTTTACGTGCCCTGGCAGCTCAACCTGCTGCTCGGGCCGGCCTACTACCTGTATTTTCGCAGCCTCACCAATCAGGATTTCCGGCTTCGGCCCCGTGCCTGGTGGCATTTTTTGCCGGGACTGGTAAAAATAAGCTTGTTTGCTGCGGCCGCGGCCTACGACCTGCTCTGGCTGCATGGGGTGCGCGGGCAGGCGTTGCCCTATCATTTCGGCACCAAGGGGCCGGCAGCTGCGCTGCTCGATGGGTTGGCCCAACCCGTGGCTTACGTAGTTTACGTGATGCTGCCGGCCTATGGCTGGCTGGTACTGGCCGACTACCGCCGCTACTGCCGCTACCTCAACGACAACTTCTCGGATGCCGAGCGCCTGCGCTTCGCCGGCTTGCGCCAGCTGCTGCTGCTGCAAGCGCTAAGCCTGGGGCTAAGCCTGCTGTTTGAAGTGCTGGATGTAGCATTCAGCTTTGGCTATACAGAGGCCTGGAATTATTTTGCGCTGCGCGGAGTGCTCATCTACGCGCTTATCGCGGTGGGCGTGCAGGCCAACTACGCCGCCGCTACCAGTCCGCTCCGCTTTGAGCCCGGCGCTGCTCCTGCCGAAGCGCTGGCGGCCGAAGAAGGGCCGGCCGAAATTACTGTAGCCCAGCCGCAAGCCGGCGCCGCCGCGCCCGACCCGGCCGCCCTGCCGCCCGAGCTGCTGCCCTGGCGCGACAAGCTGCTGGCTCTCATGGCCGATGAGCAGCCCTGGCTGGAGCCTGAGCTGACCCTGACAGAGCTGGCCCAGCGCCTGCGCACTACTCCCAATGTACTTTCCAAAGTTATCAACGCGGGTTGCGGGCAGAATTTCAATGACTTCGTCAACACCTACCGCGTGCAGGAAGCGAGTCGTAAGCTGGCCGACCCACGCTTTGCGCACTACTCGCTGGTAGGCGTGGCGCTGGAAAGCGGCTTTAACTCAAAATCAACCTTTAACCGGGTGTTTAAGAAACTGCTGGGCCAGGCGCCCAGCGAGGTTGTGCGGCCCAAATCATAAGTTGGGACGGGCCATACTATGACCTGGAGCGCCGGCGCCGGGGCAGGAGGGGACCTTTGTCGCCTACTCAACTACTACGCCACCATGGATAATACATTGGTAATGCCCCGCGCCGAAGCGCGATGTAACGTTAGGCTGCGCAAGCTGGTAGCCAAGCCAACGATTGATACTACTGCTGGCCGGGCAAGCAACCTATTTCACCAGACAGGCATCAATAGGGTCAAGCCAGTATTTATGTCGGCTTTATATATGAAAAAAAATGCTTACCTGCTGTTATTTATACTAGCCGCATTGTTAGCCGCTGGCCGGGCGGCTGCGCAGGCCCCGGCTTCAACCAGCCCTGGTACCGGCTCGCTCACCGGCACGGTGCTCGACTCGCTGGGCCGCCAGCCGGTGGCTTACGCTACGGTGGTGCTGCTGCCGCCTGCCCCCAACGATAAGCCCCTGACCGGCGTAGCGGCCGACGACCAGGGCCATTTTGTGCTGACCAGACTAGCGGCCGGCACCTTTCGGTTGCGGGCCAGCTACGTGGGCTACGGCACCCGCACCCGTACCATAGCGGTGGGGCCGGGCGCTACTGCTGTCGGCAATCTCCTGCTGCCGACCGCGGCGCAGTCGGTAGGCGAGGTAGTAGTGACCGGCCAGAAGCCCGTAGTAGAAGTGCGGCCCGACCGCCTGGTGTACAACGCCGACCAGGACGTAGGCAACGCCGGCGGCACTGCCCAGGACGTGTTGCGCAAGGCCCGCTGCTGGCCGTAGACGGCGATGGCAACGTGAAAATGCGCGGCTCCGGCAACTTCAAAGTATTGGTCAACGGCAAGCCTTCGCCCACGCTGGCCAGCAACTTGGCCGAAGCGCTGAAAAGCATTCCGGCCGACCAGATTAAGAGTGTGGAGGTGATAACTACGCCGCCGGCCAAGTACGACGGCGAGGGCACGGCTGGCATCATCAATATTATCATGAAAAAAGGTGTGGACCAGGGCGTAAACGGCCGCGTGGGTGCCAGCAGCGGCAACCGCAACTCCAACTTCAACTCGGCCCTGAACTTTAAGAAAGGTAAAATCGGCTTCACGTCGTCGGCCAATGCCGGGCTGTGGTACAACCCCGGCCAGACCAGCCGCGACCGGGTGGGCAACCTGGCGGCAGGCACCGATACGCTGCACCAGCTGGGCCAGGTGCAAAACAATGGCCACTGGTACTACGGCACCGTAGGACTAGACTTCGACCCTGCCGAGCATCACAGCTTTTCACTGGCCAGCTCGGTAAATGGCTACGGCGGCAATACGAGCCAGGATTTATTTAACCGCTACGTGTCGCCGGTGGCTGCCGACAACCAGCTTTTTACTCGTAGCACCACTAATATATTCAGCGGACTGAATGTAGAAACCACGGGTACGTACACCCGCACCTTCGCCCAGGCCCGCAAAGAATGGAGCGTGCTGGGCCAGTACGCGCTCAACAATGGCACATTTGGCTACGACTTCGACCAGTATGCCAATTCGTCCATCCCGCTCGAAAGCAGCCAGGCTACCCAGCGCGAGCACAGCCGGGGCCGTACGCCCGGCCACGAGTTCACGGCCCAAACCGACTTTACCCAGCCCTTCGGGGATAAGAGAACCCTCGAGGTGGGCCTGAAAGCCATCTTCCGGCGCACCGGCTCGGTGGCTACCGTCGATACCCTGCGCACGCTCTATGGCACTGCGCTGGCGCCTAATCTTAGCCGTGCTACCGACTTCAGCTACGCCCAGGATGTGCAGGCGGCCTATGCTACCTATTCATTTGGCGTGGGCAAAAAGCTGACCAGCAGCCTCGGCGGCCGCGTGGAGCGCACCGCTTTATCGGCTGATTTTCGGGCCAGTAATGCGTCTTCCTTCAGCCGCAGCTACGTTACGGCGCTGCCCAACGGCAGCGCCCGCTACGCTTTCAGCGACGCTACCAGTCTGCGCTTTGCCTACAGCCGCCGCATCACCCGGCCGTTTATCGACTACCTCAACCCGTTTGTGGACCGCTCCGACCCCAAGAATATCTCCTATGGCAATCCGGCCCTCGACCCCGAGCTAACCGATTCCTACGAGCTGGCTTACAGCACTACCCTGAAAACGACCACTCTCAACGCGTCGCTCTCGGCCCGGCACACCGGCAATGCCATCGAGCAGATTCGCTTTATCACTACCAATCCTTTGGTGCCGCTGCCCGAAGGAGTGCTCATCGACCCCAGCATTACGGCTCAGACCTTCGCCAACGCGGCCACCAATACGTTTTATCAGTTCAATGTGTACCTGGCGGCCAAGCCACTGCCCAAATGGGACCTTAGTGCCGGCCCCGATGTGCAGTACATCACGCGCCGCAGCTCGGTGCTGGGCATTAGTCGCAGCGGTTTCACCGCAGGCATAAATGTGAATACTTCCTACAAATTCGACAACGGCCTTACTGTACAAGGTTTTGTGTATGCCAATACGCATACGCCCGAAATTCAGGGCACCGGCCCGGCCAATCTCTACTATCAGATGGGCGTGAAGAAAAGTCTACTCAAAGACAAAGCCGACCTGACCCTGAACGTCGGCAGCCCGTTTAATAGCTACTGGCCCTACCGTAGCACCACTACCACCACCACGTTTAGCGAGCTCAGCGAGTACCGCGCCTACCAGCGCTCATTTCGGCTGAACTTCAGCTACCGCTTCGGGCAGGCCAATGGCCAAACCAAGCAGCGCAAGAGCATCAACAACGACGATACCAAGAGTGGCGCCAGCAAGCAGGGCGGCTAGCGGCTGGAAGCGGGTGCCAACAAGCCCGGCCGACTGTTCTGGCTGCTTCTATGGATGAGCGCTGTGAGGGGGAGTGCCAATGCAAAAACCACTACTAGCCGCGTCTGCCGTTGCTTACTGCTGCTCCAAAAAAGGCTTTGCCCATCGTGGACCTGAGGGAGAAAGGTGAATACCGCGAACCCGAGAGCCGGATACCAGACGATATTCCAGAGCCATATCCGGTCTACAAAATGGTCGGGCACGCCACTAGCTCCATAATGCATGGGCACGAAAGCCAGCACAGTAGGCCAGATAAAATATAAGTAGACCACCGGCAAAAGCGCTAGCAAAGCCGTAAGCAACGCAGCTACTACAACCCGACCATTCATACTATCTATAGAAGTGTAGTCAATGGTAAAAGTAAGGTATTCCAGAACGATTACTGGATTAGCGTATGAGGTTGTATGGGTGCGGTGGCAGTACGTATAATCTTTGCTGCTCTGCTTAGTCTGTACCCGCTGAGATAATAGCGCCTGTCTTCCGGTCTATTTCGGCGTGACCATGTGAGCCTACAGAAACAAAAACCACAGTTGAACAAAAAATGAGCTGCGTTACGATAGCTCTGGGCAGTATTTGCTGAAATGTTTGCCCAATAGCAACTTGCCAAAGCTGTTTCCCTTGCTGGTAGGCGGTTAATTGCTGGCTGTTAGCACTTACCCAATACACAGTATCATCGGCGCCACGCACCCCTCGTAGCTGCGGCGAAATCTTATGAATTCCCACAAATTGATAAGTGAAGTCATCCAATTCCTGGTCGGGCTCAGTGAGGGTAAGGTCGAAAGGCAGCTGCTGCGCAAGCATTGCGTCAGGCAGCCCTAAAAGGATAGTGAGTATAAGCAGCTTGTTCATATGTCAAAAGCAGATATTAAGAAAAAATACTAAATACTTAGCTGCCTCGCAGCGAGAGGGCAGCGTTTAGGAGCAGATGCCAATTAGCAGCTTTTTACCCACGAGAATCCCTCAAAAAGTAAAAAGGCCGGTTCCGCACTGCGGAACCGGCCTTTTCATAACCTGATAACTCTACTTCGACTCGCCCGCTTCGGGCTCCGAGGGCGCTTCCGCCGGCCGCTCGTCGCTGGCCAGGTTGGGCGCTTCGTCGCTTTTGGCGATGCTGAAGGTTAGCTCCTCCTTGCCTTCTTCGAAGTCGGCGGTAATAATATCGCCGTGAAGCAGCTGAGCCTTCAGGATTTCCTCAGCAATCGGGTCTTCGATGTACTTCTGGATGGCTCGGTTGAGCGGACGGGCGCCATACTTGGGGTCATAGCCTTTGTCGGCCACAAAGTCCTTGGCTTTCTCCGTCAGCTCCACCTTATAGCCGAGCGCCAGCACGCGGCTCAGCAGCTTGGCCAGGCTGATATCGATAATCTTATGGATATCTTTCTTCTCCAGCGAGTTGAAGACAATCACATCGTCCAGGCGGTTGAGAAACTCGGGCGAGAAGGTCTTCTTAAGGGCATTGGTAATGGTGCCCTTGGTCAGCTCGTCCATGTTCTCGTTGCGCGCCTTCGTGCCGAAGCCGATGCCCGCGCCGAAGTCGGCTAAGTCACGCGCCCCGATGTTCGAGGTCATGATAATGATGGTGTTGCGGAAGTCCACCTTGCGGCCCAGGCCGTCGGTCAGAATACCATCGTCCAGCACTTGCAGCAGCAGGTTGTACACATCGGGATGCGCCTTCTCAATCTCGTCGAGCAGGATAACCGAGTACGGCTTGCGGCGGATTTTCTCCGTCAGCTGGCCGCCCTCTTCGTAGCCCACGTAGCCGGGAGGCGCGCCCACCAGGCGTGATACGCTGAATTTCTCCATATACTCCGACATATCCACCCGCACCAGGGCGTCTTCCTTGTCGAAGAGGTAGGTAGCCAGTACTTTAGCCAGCTCCGTTTTACCCACGCCGGTCGGGCCGAGGAATACGAATGAGCCAATCGGTTTCTTCGGGTCTTTCAAGCCCACGCGGGTGCGCTGAATAGCCTTTACCAACTGCTTGATAGCCTTATCCTGGCCAATTACTTTGCCTTGCAGCTCCTCACCCATGTTGAGCAGCTTCTGGCTTTCGTTCTGGGCCACGCGGTTCACCGGAATGCCGGTCATCATGGCGATTACCTCGGCTACGTTTTCCTCTTTTACCGTGTAGCGCTTCTTCTTGGTTTCGTCTTCCCAGTTCTTTTTGGCCGATTCGAGCTGCTCCAGGAGTTTCTTTTCGGTGTCGCGCAGCTTGGCAGCTTCCTCGTACTTCTGAGACTTAACGACGCGGTTTTTCTCCGTCTTGATGTTCTCAATCTGCTCTTCGAGCTTGAGAATATCTTCAGGAACCACTATATTGTTAATGTGCACCCGAGCACCCGCCTCGTCGAGAATGTCGATGGCTTTGTCGGGCAGAAAACGGTCGCTCATGTAGCGGTCGCTCAGCTTCACGCACTGCTCAATGGCCTTATCGGTGTACACCACATGGTGGTGGTCCTGATACTTGTCCTTGATATTGTGCAGAATCTCAATGGTTTCCTCGGGCGTAGTAGGGTCTACCATTACCATCTGGAAGCGACGAGCCAGCGCGCCATCCTTCTCGATGTACTGGCGATACTCATCAAGCGTAGTAGCGCCGATGCACTGAATCTCCCCACGGGCCAGCGCCGGCTTGAACATGTTCGACGCATCGAGCGAGCCCGAAGCGCCGCCGGCACCCACAATCGTGTGCAGCTCATCGATAAAAAGAATCACGTCGGGCGACTTCTCCAGCTCGTTCATCACGGCTTTCATGCGCTCCTCAAACTGGCCCCGGTACTTGGTGCCGGCCACCAGCGAAGCCAGGTCCAGGGTTACCACGCGCTTATTGAACAGCACGCGGCTTACTTTTTTCTGGATGATGCGTAGGGCCAGGCCCTCGGCGATGGCCGTTTTGCCCACGCCCGGCTCACCGATGAGAATCGGGTTGTTCTTTTTGCGGCGGCTCAATACCTGAGCCACGCGCTCAATCTCTTTTTCACGGCCCACGATGGGGTCGAGCTTGTCTTCCTCGGCCAGCTTGGTAAGGTCGCGGCCGAAGTTATCGAGCACGGGAGTGCGCGATTTTTCCCCGGCCCGCTTAGCCCCGGCACCAGCGGCACCGCCCTGGGCCCCCTGGCCGCGGCCGGCTCCTCCCTGGCCCTGGCCAAAGAGGCGGTCATCATCGTCGTCAGCCTCCGGGCCGGCTTTGGGGCCAGTCGGGTTCGGAGCTGCGCCGTGGTAGTCGAGCGAGTCGCGCACGGTTTCGTAATTCACGTTGAACTTGGAAAGGATTTGAGAAGAAATATTGTCCTCATCGCGTAAAATCGAGAGGAGCAGGTGCTCGGTACCAATGATTTCCGACTTGAAAATCTTGGCTTCGAGGTAGGTGATTTTCAGCACCTTCTCGGTTTGCTTCGTGAGCGGAATCGAGCCCGTGATGCTGGTGCCCTGGGTGGAGGCCGTGTTGCGCGTGGCTTGCTCGAGGGCAAACTTCAGCTCGTCGGTGGCCACGCCCAGCTTTTTGAGCAAGCCGAGGGCAGTGCCTTCGCCCTCGCGAATCATGCCCAGCAGCAGGTGCTCGGTGCCGATATAGTCGTGGCCGAGCCGGATGGCCTCCTCCCGGCTCAAGGAAATAACCTCCTTGACGCGGTTTGAAAATTTAGCTTCCATGCAAGCAAGATAGAAATAAGACGCAGATAGTAGCTGTACCGAAACCGGCCTGAATAGTTGCGCTACACCGATACGTAAAGGAAAGCGGAATATGTGAAAAACAAGCGCCTGCGGACGAAGGTTCGGCCAGATTAAAATTCGCTAACCGCCTGTTCTATAAAAACTGTCCGGCGGCTGGCCCTTGCATAAACAATAAATCCAACACGCTAAGGCCTGGTACAAATGCGGTACCAAATACCTGCGGATACGGCCGGTGCGACGGACTGTCAGGTGCCGGCCCGGCCGGGGTATTTTTAGGTGTCAGGAAGTCGCGTCGGTCGAGCAGAGTAGGCGTGGTGCCCGGCGCCCGGTATTCAGTGGTAAGCTCGATAGGCAGCGGCCAGCGCAGGCAGCGCAGTAATAGGTGCAAAAAAGCCAGGTTCAGGTCCCAGAGCCGGCCGGGCTTCCGGGTATAAATATCCTGCAAGTAATCGGCGTAGTACCCAAAATACGGCGAAGCGCCGTAAGCGGTTTGCAGCGTCCGAAAGTGCCGGTGCATCCAGTTCTGGCGGTAGTCGATTTCAATTTCGCTGGTGCGGATTTTCTCCGAGCGGGCACCGTCCAGTACCGGCACCGTAAGGGCCTGCGGGCCCTGCGCCGTAAGGATAAGGGTGCGGTTACGATAGGTCTGCTTGTGGTAGTGCTCATGGGCATCGAGCAGCAGCGTTTCGGCGCTTAGCAATTGCTGGAAATAGGTAATGGACGGCAGGTAGTGCAGCTCGGTGAGGACAACGGACATGGCCGCAAGGTAGCCGACCGGCGCGGTAATGGCCCTGACGTGAGCTTGTGCCTTATTTTTGCTTTTATGCGCGTTCTCTCCCTTTCTCTGTCGATAGCGTTGGCCGCTGTTAGCAACGTCCAAGCTGGGCCCCCGCAGCTTATCCTGCAGGTAGCCAGGTTCCGTAACCTCGACCAGGTGCAGAGGGGTGGCGAAGTGGAGATTTCCGTGACGGTGCCCACCCAGCCGCTCACCTACCGGCAGCGGGCGCCCAAATCGTTTCAGTCATCGGCCGTGGTCGAGCTGACTATTCTCAAAGCCGATGGCACCGCCGCCTGGCAGGAAAGCGTGACGCTGAAGCCGCCCGTGCTCAGCGACACCACGATTGCCATTAAAAATCCGCTCAGCTTTTTGAAGCGCGTAACCCTGCCCGACGGTACCTACACGCTGCGCGGGCGCATCCGCGACCAGTACCGCAGCGCCAACGGCGAAACTACCGTGGAGCTGCCGCTGGTGGTGGCCGAGTCGAAAACGCCGGCGTTCAGCGACTTGGTTTTCCTGGCGCGGCCCGCCGCCAAAGCCAGCGCCGAGAGTGTCTTCAACCGCGGCGGCTACCTGCTGACGCGGGCCGCCGGCGGCTACTACGGCCGGGGCGCCGACAATGTCTTCTTTTACACTGAGCTGAACCAGGTGCCGGCCGGCCGCTCAGTGCGCCTGCACTACCACCTGGCCGCACCCGACGGCACTGCCGCCGATGCCGACGCGCCGCTCGTTACGGCCCAGGCGGGCCGGTCCACGGCCGTAGTGGGGCAGCTGCCGCTGGGTCCTATTCCGGCCGGGCCTTTTACGCTGACCATTGAAGCCCGCGACGCCGCCACCAAAAAAGTACTGGCTACCCAAAGCCAAAGCGGCCAGCGCAGCCTCACCGACTACGCGCCGGCCGGCGCGGCCGTGCCCCGATGAGTGCGCGCCCGGCTGTGCCGTGGTATTACCGCCCGCTTAGCTGGCCGCTGCTGGCCCTGGCTTACCTGCCGCTGTTTGTGCTTTACGGAATAGCTGGCTTTATCTATTTGCTGCTCAGCTATGTGGTGCGCTACCGCTGGGGCGTGATGCTGGCAAATCTGCGCAATTCTTTCCCCGAGAAGAATGAAGCCGAGGTTCGCCGTATCGGCCGGCAGTTTTACTGGCATTTTGCCCAGGTTATCGTCGAGATTCTAAAGCTCGGCGCCATATCCCCAGCCGAGCTGCGGCGGCGGATGCGCTTCGTCAACCCCGAATTAATGACTAGGCACTTTGCCGAAAGCCGCACGGTGCTTTCGCTGGGCTCGCACCGTGGCAACTGGGAGTGGATACTCTCGGGCGCCGCCCTCGAATTTCCGGGCCGGGCAGCGGGCGTTTATAAGCCGCTGAAAAACGAGTTTTTTGAATATTTCATACGCCGCCTGCGCACCCGCCTGGGAGCCGACGCCGTGCCCATGCTGGCTACGCTGCGGTATCTGGTGCAGCACCGCGGCGAGGGCCGCACCCTGAGCCTGCTCAGCGACCAGGCCGCCGGCAAAGACGACCGCCCGTACTGGACTACCTTTCTGCACCAGGACGCGGGCTTTTATACCAGCGCCGACCGACTGGCTCAGCAGCTCGACTGCGCAGTGCTGTACGTGGGTATCCGGCGTGTGCGGCGCGGCTACTACGAAGTGAGATTCACGGAGTTACCCGACGGGCGGGCTGTGGCCGCCGGAGCCGGCTCACCAGATGAAGCCCGGCGCTATCCGGTTACCGAAGCCTTTATCCGGCAGCTGGAGGCCGATATCCGGGCCACGCCCGAGCAATACCTCTGGACGCACCGCCGCTGGAAGCACAGGCGGCCGGCCAGCCAGTAAAGTCATAGGCATAAGAAAAGGGAACGCCATGCTGAGCTTGTCTAAGCATGGCGTTCCCTTTTCTTCTTGCGCTAGCCTTACAAAAACTGCTCGATATCGCCCAGGCCCTGGCGCACCAGCTCGAAGTCGTCGTTGGTACAGTCGACGATGGTGCTGGGCTCGTTGCCGCCAAAGCCGCCGTCGATGACGAGGTCCACGAGTGAGCGGTACTTTTCAAAAATCAGGTCGGGGTCGGTCACGTACTCCTCCAGCGTCTCCTCGCTCTCACGCACCGAGGTGCTCACGATGGGCGTGCCGAACTCCTTCACAATCTGGCGCACAATCTGGTTGTCGGGCACCCGAATGCCAACCGTGCTGCGCTTCACGCCGCCGTAGCGCGGAGCGTTGGGGCTGGCTTCGAAGATAAAGGTAAACGGCCCGGGCAGCGCCTTCTTAATTACCTTGAACACCGGCGTAGTAATGCCGTGCGCATAATCGCTGATGTGCGACAAATCGTGGCAGATAAAGCTCAGGTTGGCCTTCTCCGGCTTCAAGCCTTTGATACGGCAGAGCTTTTCAACGGCTTTTGCGTTATTGATATCGCAGCCAATGCCATAAACCGTATCGGTAGGGTAAATAATAAGCCCACCTTTACGCAGCACGTCAACTACTTGCAGAATACGGTTCTGGGCGGGTTATCGGGGTGGATGCGGAGCAGGGTAGCGGCCATAGGGCAGAAAAAAGGATAATAATTACAAAGTAAGCCAGCAGTAGTGGCCCGTTGGGGCGCGAAAGGTACTACGGCGAGCGGTTTTGCAGGTCAACTGACCATAAAAGGACTGGGTATAAGTGAAAGCACCCCTGGTTGTTTGTGTTGCCCGCGCCGACAGCGCTGGCTGGGGTTATTTTTGGGCGATTATTCTCTGTTCTATGACCGAACCTGTCAAAAAGTCCGCTATTCAGTACCGGGCCGACTCCATCAAGCGCCGCAACCGCTTTGCCACCGTAAGCGTGATTCTGAGCCTGATACTGGTGTGCTTCTCCTATTACTTTTTTCAAATATTCTATACAACGAATATTGATACTAAAGATTTGCCGGCCTTCGTCTATATTCACCGGGGCGATAACTGGCAAAAGGCCCTGGTAGCGGCCGAGAATACCGGCGCGGTTATCGACAAGCTCTCCCTGCACTTTGTGGGCAAATTGATGGGCTACAACAAGCCCGGCGCCGTAAAGCCCGGCCGCTACGAGCTGAAAACCGGCATGACCAACCGCCAGGTAATCAACCTGCTGAAGTCGGGCCGCCAGACGCCGCTCAAGCTCACCTTCACCAACGTGCGCCTGCGCCGCGAGCTGGCCAGCAAGCTCAGCAAGCAGATTGACGCCAAGCCCAAGCAGATTGACTCACTGCTGAGCAGCCCCAGCTACACCCGCAGCCTGGGTTTCGACACCACTACGGTGCTCTCCATGTTTATTCCGAATACCTACGAGCTGTACTGGAATACTTCGGCCCAGAACCTCATGCAGCGCATGAAAAGCGAGTACGAGAAGTTCTGGACGCCCGAGCGCGACGAAGCCCGCCATAAGCTGGGCCTCACCCGCGTGCAGGTGAGCACCCTGGCCAGCATCGTGGAAGCCGAGCAGCAGCAGCACGCCGACGAGCGCCCCCGCATCGCCGGGGTGTATCTCAACCGCCTCAAGCGTGGCATGAAGCTCCAGGCCGACCCCACTGTGGTATACGCCAACGGCGATTTCGGCATCAAGCGCGTGCTCAATGTGCACCTGCAAAAAGACTCGCCCTACAACACCTATAAGTATGCCGGCCTGCCGCCCGGTCCCATCGACCTGCCCAGCATCGCCAGCCTCAACGCCGTGCTGCACCCCGAGCAGAACGACTACCTCTACTTCTGCGCCAAGGACGACTTCAGCGGCTACCACGCCTTCGCTACCACCCAGGCCCAGCACCTCGTGAACGCCCGCCGCTACCAGGCCGCGCTGACGCGGGTGGGCATTCGGTAGCTCTAGCCAGCATTTTCCCTCACACCTGTCATGCTGACGAAGGAAGCATCTTATCAGGACAGAACAGCCATAATGCAAACCTGACAATATGCTTCGCAAGCTCAGCATGACAGCCGTTTTATAAGTAATTTTCAGGTTGCTATGTACCAGTCCGACATCCAAATCCGCGTGCGCTACGCCGAAACCGACCAGATGGGCTACGTCTATCACGGCAACTACGCGGCATACTTTGAGGTGGCCCGTACCGAGTCGTTCCGGCAGCTGGGCATTCGCTACAAGGATTTGGAAGGGCAGGGGGTAGGCATGCCGGTGGGCGAGCTGCACACCCGCTTTCGCCGCCCCGCCCGCTACGACGACCTGCTGACTATCCGGGTGCTGCTGCGCGAGCTGGCCGAAGGCTCACGGGTGAAATTCGAGTATGAGATTCGCAACGAAACCGGCGAGTTGCTTACCGAAGGCTATACCCTGATGGTTTTCGTGAGCACGGCTACCGGCCGGCCGGTGGCTATCCCGACCAGCGTGCGCGAAAAGCTGGCGCCGTACTTTGCCAACGACGAGCCCGACAGCCCCGTCGGCCCGGTGCGCGCCACGCCGGCCGACGCGCCGGCCCCGGCAGCGTTTGGTAAGTAAGTTTTTTTAACGTGAAAATGCGTTGGATATGGAAATGTGAAAATGAGCAAACCTGCTCGGATTTCTCGTCTATCTTTCATATTTCCACATTCAACACATTCTCACATCACCAACATGCACGCTCCACCCGCCCGCCGTCGCGATATGCTGCCCGATGTGCGCCGTCACCGCGCCTACCGCACGGTGATGGCCTGGGGCAAGCGTCAACGGATGCGTGGGGCCGCGTCTCGCTCTACGACGTGGGCGACCGCGTGCTGCACGAGCTGCGCCTCGACTCGCTTGAAAAGCGCGCGGCCTATATGGCCTTCAACCTAACGCTGGCGCTGTTTCCGACCATTATTTTTCTGTTTACGCTCATCCCCTACATCCCGGTGCCCAACCTGGATGTGGATATTCTGCAGTTTCTGGCCGACATCATGCCCCACGAGTTGTACGCGGCCACGGCGGGCACCATCGAGGACATTGTGCGCATCCCGCACGGCGGCCTGCTCTCGTTCGGGTTCGTGTCGGCGCTGGTGCTGTCGAGCAACGGCATTATGGCCCTGCTCGACGCTTTCGAGAAGAAGTACCCGTGGTTTAAGCACCGGGGGTATTTTCATAAGCGCGCCATTGCTACCGTGCTGACTTTTGCGTTGGCTTTGATTCTGGTAATCGCCATCGCGGGTATCTTTTTTGGCACTTTCATCATCGACGCGCTGGTCTTTTATGAAATTGTGCCCGAAAGCTCTACCGAGTTTATGATTATGGTGCTGCGCTACGGCTCACTTATCGGGCTGTTTCTCACCACTACCTGCGTTATCTATTACTTCGTGCCGCCGGTGCACGATAAATGGCCTTTTATCTCGACGGGCGCGGTGGTGGCTACGCTGCTCATCTTTCTTGTCTCGTTTCTATTCACGCTCTACGTGCGCATCTTCAACTCCTACAACCACTTTTACGGCTCTATTGGCGCGCTGGTGGGCTTTATGGTCTGGCTGGAGTTTGTGTGTATGACGCTCATCATTGGCTTTGAGGTGAACGTAAGCATCGACGCCGTAACGGGCCGGCTGAATTTGATAGCCAATGACAAGTGATTAGAGACTAATTAGTTAAAATAAAGTAGAAAAAAATTAGTCGCTAGTCATTGGTCATTAGTCATTAGCTACCTACTTTTGCAGCCCCAACCACTCAATTGGGACCTTTAGAGAGGTGGCAGAGTGGTCGAATGCGACGGATTCGAAATCCGTTATACCGGCAACGGTATCGGGGGTTCGAATCCCCCCCTCTCTGCGAAATGGTGAAATAGTGCCTTGGCAAAGTAGCTTCCACGCTTTGCCAGGTTGCCGTTTTACCATTTTATTTACTAGAGAAGTGGCAGAGTGGTCGATTGCGGCGGTCTTGAAAACCGCTGACTGTAACAGGTCCGGGGGTTCGAATCCCTCCTTCTCTGCAAAAAGCCCCGTTTCCGACCTGGAAACGGGGCTTTTGCTTTTTTAAATTCTTGCTGCCCTTAGCGCAGTGCCGAAATTACTTGCCGGCCAGTGGCTTAAAGCTTACTGCCGCGCCGCCGCTGGGGGCCAGCTTCAGCGTCAGAGCCGACTTGCTGGTTACGACCTGCCGGGTAATCTGGTAAGCCGTCGGGTTCTGCTGCCAATCGGCTCCTTTGCCGTCGGCATAGATTGTGGCCTCGTAGCGCTGCCCGGGCGTGAGAAAGTCCAGCTTCACGGGTTGCGTACGGGCCTGCTCATCCGTGATGCTGCCCAGGTACCACTCATCTTTCCCCTTGGCTTTGCGGGCCGTGGTAATGTAGTCGCCGGGCTCGGCGGCCAGCACGCGGGTATCATCCCAGTCTACGGGCACATCCTGAATAAACTGGAAAGCATCGAGGTGCTGCTCGTAGTTCTCGGGAAGGTCGGCCGCCATTTGTAAAGGGCTATATAGTACTACGTATAATGCCAGCTGTTTGGCCAGCGTAGTATGCACCTGGCGCTTGCCGGTCGGTTCGAAGTTTTTGAGTTTGAAAATGCCCGGCGTATAGTCCATTGGGCCACCCATAAAGCGGGTGAAGGGCATAATCGTCTCGTGTTCGGGCGGGCTGCCCGTGCTGAAGGCATTGTATTCGTTGCCGCGCCCGGCCTCGCTGGCCATCCAGTTGGGGTAGGTGCGGCTCAGGCCAGTCGGGCGCACCGACTCGTGCATGTCGACCATTACGTGGTGCCGGGCTGCCATCTCGGCCACCCGCACAAAATGATTGCTCATCCACTGCCCGTCGTGGTGCTCGCCGCGCGGGATAATGCGGCCTACGTAGCCGGTTTTCACGGCTGGGTAGCCATACTTGTTCATAAACTGGTAAGCCGTGTCGAGGTGCTGCTCATAGTTAGTAGCTGCGCCCGAGGTTTCGTTGTGCATTATCATTTTTACGCCCTTGCTGACGGCATACCGATGGATTTCCGACACGTTAAAATCCGGGTAGGGTGTCACGAAATCAAACACGTTTTCCTTCCAGTTGCCAAACCAGTCTTCCCATCCCACGTTCCAGCCCTCCACCAGCACGCCCGCCATGCCATGCTGCGCGGCAAAGTCGATGTAGCGCTTCACGTTGGCAGTATTGGCACCGTGGCGGCCGGTCGGAATGAGCCGGCCCTGCGGGTCGAGCGTGTCGGCGCTGGCGGCGTATTTCCAATCAGAGCGGCCGGTCTGCATCTCCCACCACACGCCCACAAACTTCATAGGTTTTATCCAGTCGGTAGTGGGTAGCTTGTTCGGTTCGTTCAGGTTGAGTATCAGCTTCGAGGCCAGAATGTCGGGCGCTTTGTCGCTGACGATAAGCGTGCGCCACGGCGTGCAGCTGGGCGCGTGCAAAAAGGCTTTGCCTCCCACGGCGCTGGGCACGAGGCGAGCCGTGAGCACGTGGCTGGCGCGGTCGACGTGCAGCTGCATGGCCGGGTAATTTACCTGCGCGGCCTCATGAATGTTGAGGTATAAGCCATTGTCGGCCTTGAGCATGAGCGGCGTAGCCACGGCCTGCGGGTCGGGAGCCACGCGCACGGCAATCTCGCCCGATGACCGCACCTGCGCCGAGTTGTCGACGGCACTCAGCCGCGAGTGCGTGTAGAGGTACTCGTTGGTATCGTAGTCGCCGGGTATCCAGAAAGCCTGGTGGTCGGCGGGCAGGGCAAACTCCGTCAGCTCGTCGCTGACCACGAAATTGCCCAGGGCCAGCTGGCGCGGAAACTCATACCGGAACCCCACGCCGTCGGCAAATACCCGGAATACTACGTCGAGCCGCCGGCCCGGCGCGGCGGGCTGGCGCAGGTGCACTGTGAGCTGCTGATAATGATTTCGAATGCTCTTGACCTCGCCCCACACCGGCTGCCAGGTTTCGTCCACGTCTTTCAGCTCGCTGCCCGTCAGCACCAGCGGCCCGGCAAATCCCTGGCCGTCTTCCAGGGCAATACCCAGCCGCGAGGTCGTTACTACTGGCTTCTGGTCATATGTTACAGCGTAGCCCGGCCGGCCGGCCGTGAGCGAAAACGTCAGCTTTACGCCGCCCAGGCTGGCCGTTAGGGGCGGGGCGGCGGGAGAAGACTGGGCCGCCG
Source organism: Hymenobacter sp. BRD67 (assembly GCF_013256425.1). Classification (GTDB taxonomy): domain Bacteria; phylum Bacteroidota; class Bacteroidia; order Cytophagales; family Hymenobacteraceae; genus Hymenobacter. The sequence goes on along the minus strand of NZ_CP053904.1, from coordinate 2,519,011 downwards.
CCTGAAAAGCTGGCAGCAGCCACAGCAACAAATATTTTTTCATAGTATAATCGTCGATATACGCAGCGGAAGCCGGTCGGACCGGCCGGTGAGCAGGAGGCGGTACCGCAGCAAAGCGGCCTCGCAGCCATCCGCTGCTGCAAACGTACTGCCTGCCCAGAAACATCTGCGGCGCCGCCGCAGATGTTTCTGAAAGGGGAGGCGGGGCCGTGCTCAAACCCCGCTCGCAAGGAATCCTGATTTTTAGTACTTTCGGCCAGTGGTCTGCGCCGGTAGCTGTATGTGACGCGCAGGCTGGCAGCAGGCGACTCTTAAGTTGCTTGCAGCCAGGGAGCCGGCCCGACCATGGGACTGGCTGGTTGGCGCGCTTAGCAAAGAGCTTGCAAGGGCAGATTGCCTACCTGCGCTACTCATGAGTAGCTTTGGTAGCTAAAGCCTGCGTAAGCTTATGCGGGCCGGCAGGGAAGGTGCTGAAGGTCGGCCCGGCCGCAGGAAGTGGAAACGGCTCTTGGGGCACCGGCTAGCAGGCTGCCAGCTTTGGAGCCGGGTGTGCCAGCGTAGGCCTTTTTTCTCTTTGCGCCACTTTGCGCTCTCTTTGCTGCTACGTTACTTATTATACGGCTAAGCTTTCAGCAACTATGTCTTTCCCTACCGCTTTTATTACCAGCTTCCTGCAGCAGTCGCCGCAGGTTTTTTTTGTTTATGAGGTGCAGCCGCAGCGCGTTAGCTATGTGAGTGCTGCCTATGAGGAACTGCTGCAGGGCCACTGCGAGCGGGTAAACGAGGAGCTGCCGGGGCTATTGGCGCGTATCCATCCCGATGACTACGAGCATGCGCTGGATTGCTGGCACCGCTGGCGCGGGGGCCAGCTCCGGGAGCCGTTTGAGCTGCGGCTGCGCACCCCCGAAGGAGTGGTGCAGTATCTGAGTATCACGCCGCATTGGCTTGCCGGCCCCGATGGCGACCAGGTGGGCGGCTTGCTGGAAGATGTTTCGGCCACCAAGACTGCGCTTTGGCATGCCGATAAGTACAACACGAAAAAAAATACGACGCTGGAGATTCTGTCGCACGAGCTGGCTGGTCCGTTCAGCGTGCTTCAGCAAATGAGCGACTACTTTCACGAAGCAGTGGCGCCGCTGCAAGATGTAGCGCTGACAACCATGATTGACCACATGCGCGACTTATGCCGCGACAGCATAGGGTTGATTCGTGATTTCGTTGACCATGAGTTTCTCGATTCTGTGAACGTGGTGCTGCGGCGCGAGCGGATAGAGCTGGTCGAAAAGCTGCGCCTGCTCATTACGCAGTACCAAACTGGCAGCCGCTACACAGATAAGCATTTCGGGTTTGAGGCGGAAGGAGTGCCGATTTTTGTGGAGATGGACCAGAACAAGTTTATGCAGGCCATTAACAACCTGATGTCCAACGCTATTAAGTTTACGCCCGATGGCGGCACCATTACGCTGCGGGTGGTAGCAACTGCCAGCCACGCGCTGATAACCGTGGCCGATACCGGTATTGGTATTCCGGTAGCGTTGCAGGCGGGCTTGTTTGAAAAATTTACCAGAGCCCGCCGGCCGGGCCTGCGCGGCGAGCGCAGCACCGGGCTGGGTATGTCCATCATCAAGACCATTATTGAGCTGCACGAGGGAAGTATTACGTTTCAAAGTGCTGAGGGCAAGGGTACTACTTTCCTTATTGAGCTGCCACTGGCCGGTTAGTCCGTCGGGCGGCCGTTGCCTCGCGGGCTGCTGCTTAGCGTAGGCGCAAAAAGCCCCACCTCCGCATCGGAGGTGGGGCTTTTTAGTTAAGTGTCGGTTGAAACGGTCGTTACCGGCCACCGGGCGGGCAGTTTTCCTTTAAAAACTTAGTGTAGGTGCTGGCCAGGTGGCGGCTGGTGCCTTCGCCTTCCGAAATGCTGTGCGTGCGGTTGGGATAGCTCATCAGCTGGAAGGTTTTATTATTCTTCACCAGCTCATTAATCATCTGCTCGGCGTTGTTGTAGTGCACATTGTCGTCGCCGGTACCGTGCACGAGCAGCAGATTGCCGCGCAGGCCTTTGACGTGCGCCAGGGGCGAGTTATCCACGAAAAAGTGCCGGTCTTCCGGCAGTAGGCCCATGTAGCGCTCCTGGTATATATTGTCGTAGTTGAGCTGGTTGTCCACGGCCGCGATGGAAATACCCGTTTTATAAATATTCGGGTACTGGTACAGCAGGTTGAGCGTACTGGAGCCGCCGCCGCTCCAACCCCACACAGCTACGCGGCTGGTATCAATATAGCTGTTTTTTAATACTTCCTGCGCACCCATTGCCTGGTCGCGGATGTTCAGATTACCGATGTTGTGGTAAATAGCCTTGCGAAACTCGCGGCCGCGCGGGCGGGGGCTCCCCGGTTTTCGAGCGAGGCATAGATGTACCCATCATCAGCCATATTGCCCTGGTAGAGCCGGTTGAGGCCCGTCCCGAAGTGGTCGGTTACGGTCTGGCTGGCTGGCTCGCCATACACGTAGAACACGATAGGATATTTCTTGCTGGAGTCGAAGTTGGTAGGCTTCACCATCCAGCCGTCGAGGGTCACGCCATCCACGGTTTTTACCTGGAAAAACTCGGTTTTGGGCAGCTTCATATTCCTGGCCTGCTCGGGCACTTCGCCGCCGCTCAGCCGCGCGTGAGAGGGCAGACTCACCACGTCGGCCACCGGGAAGGTACCGGTGTTGGAGAAGGTATGCAGCGCAATTTTGCCGTTGGGCGACACGTCGTAGCTGTTCGAGCCGATGAGGGCGGCGGGGGTTACGCGCTCGGCCTTGCCGCCCTTCAGCGGCACTTTGTAAAGGTAGGTCTGGGTGGCATTGGAGGGCGAGGCCATGAAGTAAATGGTGCCCGCCGGCTCGCTGATGGTTGCTAAGCTGATAACGTCGTAGTTGCCGGGCGTGAGCAACTGCTCCTTGCCGGTGCGGTCCACGGCGTAGAGGTGGCGCCAACCGTCCTTTTCGCTGCTCCACACAAAGCGCTTGCCGCCCTCAATCCAGTTCCAGCCAATAGCTTCGTCCTTGGCATCAACCCAGGCCTTGTCGGTTTCGCTGAAAATCGACTTAGCCGTGCCGGTGGTCGTGTTGCAGAGAATAATACTACTCTCGTTCTGGCGGCGGTTGAGCTGCTGTACTATCAGCTCGTTTTTGCCCGACCACTCCATGCGCGGCAGGTAATGCTGCACGGCATCGCCGGGAATATCCATCCACCGGGTAGCCCCGCCGCCCACCGGCACCACGCCAATGCGGGCGCGGCTGGGGTCCTGGCCTACTACGGGGTATTCCACCGGCACCGTGTAGGGGTAAAGGGCGTCGGTAGTGTTCAGCATCAGGTAGTTGCGCGTTTTGGTAGCGTCTAGCTGCCAGTAGGCGAGGCTCTGGCCATCGGGGGCCCAGCGGAAGCCATCGCGGCAGTCCAGCTCCTCCTCATACACCCAGTCGAAGGTGCCGTTGATAAGTCGGTCGGTGCCATCGGTGGTAAGCTGGGTGATGCGGTGGTCAGCCAGGTTCTCTACGTACAGATTGTGCTCGCTCACGTAAGCCACTTTTTTGCCATCGGGCGAAAACTTGGCAAACATCAGCGACGACTCTGGCCGGCCCTTGCCAAGCTGCGTTAATTGCTTGGTGGCCAGGTCATACACCCAGTAGTCGCCACGGGTATCGTAGCGCCATACTTTCTTGGTATTGGTGTTGAGCAGCACCTGCTTGCCGTCATCGGAGAGCGAAAAGCGGCGCACTTTCAGCGGTGCCGTGGCGCCCTGCGGTGTAAGTTGCTGCTTGCTGAGGATAGTGAGCGCCTGACCGGTTTTGCGGGCATCGAGCTGCACCAGCTCGTCTTGCTGCACTTTCAGGTAGCCGTAGCCATCTTTGGTCCACTGGGTGCCGGGGCCTACTTGCGCCTGGGTGGCGGCGGTGCCGGCCAGGAGCAGGGCTACTGTCACGCCCGCCTGGCGGACTGTGTGCTGTATCATGCGTAAAGGGTAAAGGTTGAAGCGTTGAAATTACAGCAGCTGTGGCATAGCCTTTGGCTGCCGGGCTTCAAAGACGCACAAAGTTGCCCGAGGGCGGCCTGGCCAGCGGCTACTTCTTCCGGAGCCGGCTTTCCTGGTTGTTGCCGGAGCGTCGGGGCGGTGTTTTCACAACCACTGCCCGGTCTCTTTGCGTACCTATGCGGTGCGGCTCCTTTTTATCTTCTGCCGCCACTTACCCGGTTTATATGGCTAAATCTGCTGCTGCCACCGCAACTCCCGCCCTTGTCAGTCTGCCCCCTGCCCCCAAAAAAGCTCCCCGGCCTTCTAAAAAGACCGTTGCCCCGGCGAAGGTAGCCGAAGTTGCCCCTGCCTTACCCCCCGACCGCCTCAACCTCATTGCCGAGGGCCTGCGCGAAAAGTCGAGTGCCAAGCAGGCTATTTTTCGGGCCACGCAGGCGGCGTTTATCTTGCTGCGCCAGGTGTCGCAGCAGCTCTGCCTGGAGCTGACGCAGAAAGTGACCACCGATGCCGACGCCAGCGTGCGCATCGAGTGCCTGCCCGTCAATGAGATGGAGTTTCACATCCGCTTCTCGGGCGATTTGCTGGTGTTCGTGATGCACTCCAACATTGTCACCTTCCCCGACGATTTCGCGCTACTCAACACGCCCTACGTGGAGGCCGACTTCCGGCGGCGCTTCTTCGGCCACATTATGGCCTACAACTTCATGGCCGACAGCATTCGCTACCAGCGCCTCAATGACCCCGGCTACCTGCTCGGCCGCCTGCTCATCAATATCGACAGTCACTATTTCCTGGAGGGCGTGCAGCAGCTCGAGCTACCCGACCACGACATGAGCGGCAGTGTTATTACACCCGAAGCCATGCGCTTGTTTGTGGAAAGCGCTATGATTGCGGCCGTCAATAACGACCTCATTGCACCGCCGCTGCCCGAGATTCAGCGTATCAGCGTCAAGCAAAAGCTCGAAAACCAGCAGGTTAGCCGGGGTAGCAAGGTAGGCTTCAGCTTTTCGCACCAGCAGATTGTCTGAACCGCGGATGTATCGGAGTCGTCGGATTTTGAAGACGTTAAAAAAGGCCGCCTGGTAGGCGGCCTGTCTGAATAAAATTGCCTGTGACAAGAATAATCGGCCTCAAAATCAGATTAATCCGACGAATCCGATACATCCGCGGTTCAGGCACCATATCCCACCTTTTGTCGCACCTTAGCCAGTACGCTTGCTCCGTATTCCTGCGCCCGCCGGGCCCCGATGGCCAGCTGTGCATCAATCTCGGGCAGGTTGCTCATGTAGAAGTTGAACTGCTCGCGCTCGGTGGCGAAGCGCCGCAGAATCAGCTCGTACAGCGCCTGTTTGGCGTGGCCGTAGCCGTAGCCACCCGCCTCGTAGCGCTGGCGCAGTTCGGCCGTTTCAGACGGCGTGGCCAGCAGCGAGTAGAGCTTAAAAGTAGTATCGGAGTCGGGGTTTTTGGGCGCTTCGAGCGGCGTGCTGTCCGAGATGATGCTGCGCACGGTTTTAAGCAGCTCCTTCTCCGGGGCAAAAATGTCGATGATATTGCCGTAGCTCTTGCTCATCTTCTGCCCGTCGATGCCCGGAATGGTCATTAGCTCGGCATCGACGCGGGCCTGGGGCGGCACCAGGGTTTCACCATAACGATTATTGAATGTTTGGGCGATGTCGCGGGCTATTTCCAGGTGCTGAATCTGGTCTTTGCCCACGGGTACTATCTCCGCATCGTAGAGCAGAATATCAGCCGCCATCAAGACCGGGTAAGTAAAAAGACCGGCATTTACATCCGATAACTTATCACTCTTATCCTTGAAGCTGTGCGCATTAGCCAGCATCGGATAAGGTGTAAAGCACGACAGGTACCACGTCAGCTCCGTTACTTGCGGCACGTCGGACTGCCGGTAAAACAGGTTTTTTTCGGTATCGAAGCCGCAGGCCAGCCAGGCCGCCGCCACGGCGTAGGTATTGGCGCGCAGCAGCGCCGGGTCGCGCACGGTGGTGAGCGAGTGCAAATCGGCAATGAAATACAGCGAGTCGTTGGCCGGGTTTTTCGACAGCTCGATGGCCGGAAGGATGGCGCCGAGCAGGTTGCCCAGGTGTGGGCGGCCGGTGCTCTGGATGCCGGTAAGGATACGGGACATTAGAAGGAATTAATAGCCGCCAACTGGAAGAAAGGATTTTGTGTACGCCTGATTTGTATTAATAGCGCGGACGATATCTGGCAAGTCTTGTATATTGAATTTTTTATCTGATAATAAAGTAAGTAGGTCGGGTCTGTTTGCTAAGTAAGGCTGCAAGGCAGCTCGAAAGCGTGGGCCATTTCCGAGCAGTCCATCGGATGGCACAACGGTTACCTGTTGTGGCGACGCAGCTAATCGTAATAAGTAGAGCGAAGCCATGCCAGGACCTACGCCAGGCAGTAACATACCTGAACCGCCGATTACCATAAATTTCGCTTTGCTATAGTCGTAGCGGAGAAGCGTAACTTGCCCGCTGTCCACCAGTTCTGCGAAGCCATATCGTACGCGACTATCTGCGTTGCCCGGTTTCACCTCAAAATTATTGAGGGTGTAATAACGATGCCCTTTGCTCTGAAACCACGCAATGCTGCCCGCATGCAGGAAATGTTTCTTACCTGACAGTTCTTTAATAGCTATCTTATCACTTTCTACTAAATTAATTATGGCTGGATGCCGCGTAATGCTGTCAGCTAGCACGTAGCAATCTGATTTATGTTTAATGGGCTGTGCTACAGTCGTGTGTGCTAATGTCCAGCAAACGATAAACAAATAAAAAAAACGCATAAAAGAGAGATTTGGACAAAATAATCAGACACCCTTATCCGCCAGCGCCTCTTCCTGCAGCTCCACCGTTTCCTCCGGCCCCAGGTAGCGGTCGATAAGGTAGTGCGCCAGATACAGCAGCGGCGTGAGCAAAACAGCGGCGGCAAATTTATACCAGTAATTAAACCAACCCACGCTTTGCACCTGGGCCAGCGTCCAGTTACCAAATATATAAAAAGCCACATATAATACCACGAAGCTGTCCACGAGCTGCGAGATGAGCGTGGAGCCAGTGGCCCGCAGCCAGATAAAGCGGCTGCCCGTGATGCGCCGAAACAGCTGAAACACGCTGGCATCGAGGGCCTGGCCAATCAAAAAAGCCACCAGCGAGCCAATGATAATGCCCAGGCCTTGCCGGAAGATACTCTGGTAGGCAAATTCGATGTTGAAGGGTCGGCCGAGGGTGTCCGTCTTGTTCAGGTCCAGCCAGAAATCGGCCGGTACCAGGTGCGTGGTGCCCAGAATCACCAGGAAGGAATACAGGATAAGGCCGGCCGTTAAAAAGCTCACCCGCAGTACGCCCTTGTGGCCGAAGTACTCGTTGATAATATCGGTGGTGAGGAATACCACCGGCCACACCAGCACGCCGGCCGTCAGGTTGCCGGTGAGGCCGAAGGTTTTCTCGACCGAAAAAATCTTCACGCCGATAATCTCGGCCAGAAGGGCATTCACCAGGAATATGCCGCTGAGTACGAGGTAAAGCTGCTGTTTTTTGTGGGCGTAGGTGGCAGGCATAGAGTTGGGTGGTCAGAGCAAGCGTAGCGCGGAACGCGGCAAGGGTGCCGGCCCAGCTGCGGATAATTCGCGTGAGGGCAGCCACCTGGCTGCGGTTGCCATGACAGCGTAAGCCAGGAAAATGTTTACACGCTTACTACCAGGCCTTCGGTGGCCAGCGCCGTCCAGGCAAACACCGCCTGAGCTTCCTGTAAATGGCCTTCGAGCTGCTTATAGCGCGAAGAAAAGTGCCCGATGAGCAGGCGCTGGGCATCTGCCGCCTGCGCCAGCTCGGCGGCCTGCCGCGCGGTGCTGTGGAACGTCACGGCCGCCCGTTCGCGCAGGTCGTTGAGAAATGTGGCCTCATGGTACAGCAGGTCAACCCCGCGTACCAGCTCAGCCAGGCTGGGTGTGTACACCGTATCGGAGCAGAAAGCGTAGCGGCGCGGCGCGGGGGCAGGCACCGATACGTCGGCGTGGCGCAGGGCCGGGCGACCGGTGGCCGGGTCGGCGGGCAGGTCGTGGCCCTGCGCCAACTGGCTCAGCTCGGTGGGAGAGAGGCTGGCGGGCAGGCGCTCCTTCACCAGCTTGTTGCGCCGGGGCTGCTCCTCAAACAAATAGCCGCAGCACGGAATGCGGTGGCGCATCGGCAGCGACGATACCCGCACCAGCGCATCTTCATACACCACGGCGTGCGCTTCCGTATCGACGGGCACGAAGGTGATGGGGTAGCCCGGCTGCATCTGCGAGTGCAGCGCCTGGGTGGTGAGTACCAGCTCCAGGCCGGGCGGACCAACTACCGTGAGCGGTTCCTGGCGACCTTGCAGGCTCAGGGTACTCAATAGTCCAAACAGCCCGAAGTAGTGGTCGCCGTGCAGGTGCGAGATAAAAATAACCCGAAGCGAGCTTAAGCGGCGGCGCTGTTCAAGCAGCCGTAGCTGGGTGCCCTCGCCGCAGTCGAGCAGGTAGCGGCCCTCGCCCACGGCCAGCAGCTGCGCCGTAGGGTGGCGGCCTACCATCGGCGTTGCCGAGCCACTGCCCAATATCTGAAGCTCAAAAGTCACTGGAGTGATTGTCAGGTGCTGGTCGTTCGGGCCAGGTAATTGTTAGTCCGAACAAGTGCAGCGGATAAGCCTAAAAAATAGAGGTTGCCAGCTATCAATTAAAAAACTGACAACTGACAACCAAAAACTGACATCCAGGCTATTCTTTATCCGTCAGGTCGCGCTCGATGGCGTGCAAAAAGATGCGGTCGATGCCTTCCTCTACCGTGGGCAGGATGTGCAGCACCGACTCGAGCTTGCTGATGGTAATGAGTTTCAGTACGTGGTCTTGCAGGCCGGTGAGCACCAGCAGGCCGCCCGTCGAGTTGCACAGGCGGTTGGCGATAAGGATGCTGCTCAGGCCGGAGGAGTCGGTGTATTTTACGTTTTGAAGGTCGAGTATCAGGTTGTTACTGCCTTCAGCGTTGAGCTTAACAAACTCCGATTTCAGGTCTGGCGCAACGGTGGTATCGAGCTTTTTTTCATCGATGGTGATGACGGTATAGCTCTCTTTTTTATCGATTGAGTACTTCATAAAACCGTGGCGGGAGATGGAGATTTTGGTGCTGGGTGGCGAAGGTAGCGATAAAAAGGAAAATGCGAAACGGAGCAAGGCCGAAGGTGAGGCGCTAACTAATTGGCAGGTTGGGAGTAGACGGTTTTACCCGCCGTTTCGGGCCCGCCGAAGGTGAGGGAGGCCCAGGTGCTAAGCCAATCGGCCTGCCCGGCCAGCGCCGGCGGGGCGGCTTCCATGCGCACGGTAGCCAGCAGGTAGGGCCCCGGGCCGGGCAGCCGCAGCAGCGCCCGCCCCTGAGCATTGGTATACGTGGTGAAGTGACGTATAGCCGGTGCAGCGGCTGGCCCCGGCGCTATACCAGCCTGCCACACCTGCACTGGTGCGCCCGGCACGGGCTGGCCCTGCCGCAATACCCGAACCGTGAGGGCCGCGCCGGGCCGCAGGCGGTAAGGGTTTTGCTCGGGCACCAGCTCCAGCGGCAGGCCCAGCACCCGCCGGTATGCCGTGTCGGCACTGGCCGGCAGCCTGCGCCCCGTGGCACCCGCAGTAGCAAAAACCAGCGCCTTGGCACAGCGCTGGTATGCCTCGCGGCCTGGCTTAGAAGTAGTCTGGCCGGCTTCCTCGCGCTGGCGCAGGGCGTAGCCCAGGGCTTCGGCGCGCAGGTAGGCCGTGAACTCGCTGGCAGGTAGTTCTAGGAAAGCTGGCTGACTCGTAAGGGCCAGCAGGTGCGTACCGGGCGCAGAGCAGCCTATGGCCGGGGCCAGCGAATCGGCCAGCAGCGCCGGGCGCAGGTCGGTAGAGTCGGTAGAGCCGCCGGGCCAAAGCGCAGGAAGCGCCGCACGCGGCGCGTGGGCCGGGGCCAGGGAGTGCCCACGAAGCCATCGCCCACCAGCAGGCGCAGCGGCAGAGTGGCCCCGGCCGCTACCCGAAAACTGGCCGGCTGAAGCCAAAACTCGTGGGCAAGGGTAGTAGTGGCTATAAAAAGCAGGAGCGGAAGGCACCTCTGTGCGAACATAACCTACTGCCGCTCCAGCGCCAGCGCATAAGCCCGGTCGTAGTACACGCGCAGGTTTTTCCAGTCAAAAATATCGGCCGAGCTCTCCACCCGGTTGCGCTGGCTGATGCGCTCGCGGCGGCTCAGCAGCACAAAATTCCAGAGCATGTCGGTAAGCTCCTCGGCGGCCTGGTCGAAGCTGCGCTCCTGGCGGCGCACCACAAATATACCCTTTTCCTCATGTTCGGATACGTTCTTCTCTACGTAGTCGCCAAAGCCGGAGAGGTCGCTCGTGATGGCCGGCACGCCGCGCGCCACGCACTCAAGCGGGGTGTAGCCCCAGGGCTCGTAGTAGCTCGGAAACACGCCCAGGTGGCAGCCGCGCACAAACTGCCCGTAGTCCATGCCAAACAGGGGCGAGGTAGTGCTCACAAAATCAGGGTGATAGACTATCTTTACCCGGTCGTGCTTGTTATTCACCAGATTGGCCCGGCGCACGAAGTTCAGGATGTCGTCGTCCTGGTCGTTCACCAGGTTGTGGGTGATAACCGAGGGCAGGGCCGCGGTTTTCCAACTTTGCAGGCCGCGGCGGTAGCGCAGCTTCCAGTAGTCGTCCACCATGCTGTCGAGGTCGGGCAGGCGGTGGTCCTGGCTGGCGGCGGCGGCGTAAAACAGCCGCTCACCCACCTGCTCCTCAATGGCGCGGCAGGTCTGGCGCACTTCTTCCAGCTGGGCGCGGCTTTGCAGCACCAGTGGGTTGATGCTGGTGTAGGGACGCTTGGTAATAAAAAACATCACTACCTGCCCTTCAAGGCCACTGGCTTGCAGGCGGTGGTTGAGACGGGCCAGGGCTTCGAGCGTTAGGTCAAAGCCCTTATTATGATATTCATATCTTCCAGAAGTAAAAAGGTACAGCGTCTGGTCGAGGTCAAAGGAGTAGCTCTGGAAGAAGTGCGCCATCACAAACTCATGGATTTTATCCTTATAAAGCTTGTGCAGATTCTGAAACTCGTGCAGGGCCACAAAGCGCTCGATGTTGAGGCCGTTGGGCAATACGGCATCGGGTATCCGGTCGAGCAGATAGATGCATTCCCGCACGGTCAGCTCGCTCACCGTGGTAAACACGTGGCTGCCATGAGCGGCGGCCCGCTCCATGCTCACGGCCGGCTCGATGTTGAAGTGGCGGGCCTGGCTGCGCCAGTCTACCAGCATGAGGTGGTCGTAAAAGTCGGGGTCGTTCATGGCCAGGTAGCGGCCCAGCAGGGTAGCGTGCGTAGTAAACACGAGGTGCACGGGCACCTGGCGGCGGCGTAGCTCCGGAATGGCTACGCCCGTCATCCACTCGTGAAAGTGGCCGATAACCTTCCACTGGCCGACTGTCTGCCTGGCTACGGCTTCGATAAACTGCGTGGCCAGATTCCCAAAGGCAATGACCTGATGCAGCAAATCGTCGTTGTCCGGGGCCGTAATCTTATGGTCGCGCCAGAGGTCGCTTTTCAGCTCGGCCAGCCGGCTGTACTGCTGAAACGGGTTGATGAGCACTACCCGCGGCCGGCCCGTTACGAGCCACACGCCTAGGCAGATATCCATACCCTGGGCGCGCAGCGTGCGCACGGCAGCCGCGTAGGGGTCGGTCATGCCTGCCAGCTGGTCGTCGTCATAGGCCTCAAACTCACCCTGGGCCTGCTGCGGGAAGTAAGGCCCCAGCAAGCAGTAGCGCCCGCCCCAGGCCGGCATGGTAGCTGGTACCTTCGAGCGAATAACAGTATATATGCCGCCCACCTGGTTACATACTTCCCAGGCCACTTCAATCAGTAAGGAATCGGGAAACAGGGCTTCGGGCGCGAGGGGCTGCGGCTGCATAGCGAGGTGAACAATGGGCAGGAATAGGAGCGAAAGGTAAGCCGGGGCACCAGTACTTCCTACGCGAAAAAGGAACGAACCGCGGTAGGGTTGCCAAAACATAAAGCCCGTGCAGCGGCTTTATACCCCCGAATTTTACACCACTTCTCATGTCTGATTTAACAAACGTGCTCACGTCGGAGCATCCTATTCTGCCCCAGCTGGCCCAGCGTCGCAGTCCGCGCGCCTATACGAGCCAGCCCGTCGCGGCCGAGGCCCTGCAGCAGCTCTTTACGGCGGCCGGCTCGGCGGCCTCCTGCTTTGGCGAGCAGCCCTGGCGCTTTATCGTAGGCAGCAAAGCCACGAGCCCCGAGGCGTTCGGGAAAATCCTGGCCACCTTGGGTGAATTCAACCAGGTGTGGGTGAAAGACGCCCCGGTGCTGGCCATCAGCATTGCCAAAGCAACCTTTTCGCACGACAATAACCCCAATGCCTGGGCCAGGCACGACGTAGGCCAGGCGGTAGCTACCCTGGCTATCCAGGCCGTGGAGCTGGGCTTGCAGATTCACCAGATGGCCGGCTTCTCGCCCGAGGCCGCCCGCACGGCGTTCAGCATTCCGGCCGGCTACGACGCGGTGGCGGTATTTACCATCGGCTACCCCAGCGCCGCTGCTACGGTGCCCGAATCCCTGCGCGAGCGCGAGCTGGCCCCCCGCAGCCGCAAGCCGCTGGCCGAATTTATGTTTGAAGGCGGCTGGCCTCAGGTGCAGGACGAGCGCTACGACCAGGCACCAGTATAAGGCAGTGAGTGATGAGCGTAATGGGCGTAATTTGACTAACCTCGTTTAACGTATCTAAAACGATAGTGCTCAGATTACGCCCACTACGCTCATTCCTTAATTATACCCGCGACAGCACCAGTACGGCGTAAGGGCCCAGGTCGAAGCGGCCGTGCTGGGGGAAACCGTCGTAGTCGCCAGCCTCAGCCTCGGTGCCAAAGCTGGGGAAGTCCTGAAAGTCGCTGTCGTAGCCCTGCCAGTCGGAGTTGAAGCGTACCGTCCAGCTACCGGGGCCGGCAGGCCGATGGCGTACCCCTGGTGAGCCTGGTTGGCAAAGTTGGCGATGATAATGGTTGCGTTTTCCAGCGCATCTTCCCAACGGGCAAAAGCCAGCACTTTGTCCGTGTTGTTGACGTGAAATACCTGGCAGCCCTGGCCATGCAGGCCGGGCGTGGTGCCGTGCAGGTTGCGCCGCAGAGCAATAAGGTCGCGGTAGAGCTGCGTGAGGCCGCTGTGGGCTTCGGCCCAGTCCCATTGCAGGGGCTCGGTGTCGTTAAAGGAGCCGGGGGCCAGAAACTCCTGCCCCTGAAACAGCATCGGAATACCCGGCGCGGTAAATACCAGGCTGGCCCCGAGCACCATGCGCTTCTTGGCAAAATAGTTTTCAACATCACCGGGCACAATTTCCTCGGGCAGGCGGCTCTTGCCATTGGCTACCTCATCGTGGCTTTCGGTGTAGATAACCCGCTGGAATACATCATTATTATAAGAGGTGTTGATGGCTCCGGCCAACGCTTCGATATTGCGGTCGGCATCTTCGGCGGCCGTGAGAACGTCGTGGACGGGGTAGATAAAGGAAGCATCCCACTGGGCCGAAAAGCCCTGTCCGCCGGCCTCCACGCTGCCCGTAATCCCCGGATTGGAGCGCAGGTCTTCGGCAATTGTGATTTTCCAGGGCTGGCGCTGGCGTATTTCCTCGTTTACCCAGCGCATGAGGGTCCAGCCGTCGGGCAGGTCGGCACCGGGGTCTTCCTCCCCGTTCACGTTGCGAATGAAGGCAATAGCATCCATGCGCAGGCCGTCGCAGTGGTAGTCTTCGAGCCACATCAGGGCATTATCGCGGATGTAGCGGCGCACTTCGGGGCGGCCGTAGTCGGGGCGGTTTTCGCCCCAGGGCGTTTTGGCGCGCCAGTCGTTATAAAAATAAATGCCACCCCCCTCGTTCTCGCTCCAGCCGTCGAACTGCCACAAATCGAGGTCGCCGGGCCGAAGTGGTTATAAACCACGTCTAACAGTACCGCAATGCCATGCTGATGCGCCGCCTTCACCAGCTGGCGAAAGGCTTCGGCCCCACCGTAATCGCTTTCCAGCGCAAATGGGTTTGAAGGGTTGTAGCCCCACGAGTAAGCCCCCGGAAACTCGGTGGCCGGCATAATCTCGATGCAGTTGATGCCGAGGCCCTGCAAATAATCGAGCCGCTCTATCACATCCAGAAAGGTGCCGGGCTTGCCGGGCTCTTTTACATTAAAAGTGCCAATGTGCAGCTCGTAGATGATAAGGTCGTTCCAGGCCGGCATCTGAAAATTGTCGCCTTCCCAATCAAAGTCCAGCGGGTCAAATACCAGCGAGTGGCCGCTGGAGTTCGTAACGGCCCGGGCGTAGGGGTCATTGCGGGTCAGCTCGCCCTTCGCTGTTTGAAGCACATACTTGTAGCCGTCGCCAGGCTTAGCCAGGGGCAGGTCGGCTGCCCAGTTGCCATCGGGCTCGGCCTGTAAGGGATTGGCGTTCTTATCCCAGTTGTTGAAAGTGCCGACAACCGACACGGCTGTGGCCGCCGGGGCCCACACCCGAAAAGTGACTCCCTTGGCATGGGGCAGCGCGCCAAAGCCAGCGCGCACGGGTGAGTTGGCAGCGGCTTTAGAAGAAGGACTGGTAGCGGATGCTGGCTTGGCGGAAGACGCCTTTGGGAGCTTGGGTAAGGTAGAAGAGGGCATAAATAAATGGCTGGCGCGCGGGCTCTACTATACGGAGCCGTCCGGCGCGACCAACAGTTCAGGTTTCCCTTACGCGCCTAAGCCGATTAGGATATGGGCCGGGCCTTTGCGGCTGGCAGAAAGCAGAAAGCTATTCGCCCTGTTTAGCGGTTTAGCGCAGCTTGGGAGGCGCTGTACAGTTGTACGCACCTTCAAAGCTGCGCCAGGGTCTGTGCCTGACTGTCGCATTAATGATATATTTAGTATATATAAAAAATTATATTATAGCTAAAAAACTGCTATTCTTTGACGAACCGGCGTATGACCAGGCCGGCATCGGTATGAGCCTCTACAAAATATAACCCCGCCGGTAGTCCGGCCACGGTAATGCTGGTGTGCCCAGCTTCGGCTAACCCTTGCAATAAGGCCTGGCCCAGCGCCGAGCGCACGACGTAAGCTGCCGGCTGGCTGGTAAACATGGTCAGGGTGGCAAGCGCAGGGTTGGGGCTGAGGTGCAGCTCCAAGCTGCTGCCGGGGTGAGCCGCTACGGTGACAACCGGCGAAAAATGGGCCGTGCCGTCGTGGTCGAGCTGCCGCAGCCGATAGTAAAGAGTAGCCACCGGAGCCATTGCATCAAGCACCGTATAGGTATGCGCGTGGGGGTAGTGCCGGCAGCTGCTGCCCTGCTCACCGGCTCAAACTGCTGCCCGGCGAGGCTGCGCTCGACTATAAAGTGCGTACTATTGGTTTCCGAAGCCGTAGCCCAGCGAAGGTGCACGTCGGCAGCGGTGCGGGCCGCCGTAAAGCTCGTTAGCATTACCGGCAAGGGGTTTACCTGGGTGGCAGTGAGGTTATTGGTATTGGTCGCGCCCAGGGTAAAATCGGAAAAGCTGGTAAACGAAGCCGAGGTAATGGTGCCGCTAACAGGCGGGCCACCGGGGCCGGTACCGCTGCTGCCCGTTTCGGCGCTGTGCCCAAGATTCGCCCAGGCGGCGGCTGGGGAGGCGCGTTTAGCGATGACTAGGCCGGCATCGTTGGGCACATTTACGTAGTCGTCGGGCCCAAAGCTCAGGGTAATAGTGCCATTGAAACCCGTAGGCTGCACAGTGGGCGTAACCGTGAAGTAGCGCCGAAATGATACCCGCCGTAAGTCGGCCCCGCGCGGGTCGTTTACGGTCAGGCTTTGGGTAGGCGGCGATTCCTTTTGCTCGGCCATATAGGTAGTGGTGCTGGTTTGGGTGGTGGCAGTAAGGGTAACAGGGCGATAGGCCGTGCCGCTACCCACCGGAAAAATCGTGGTACGGGCTCCTGGGGCGGTTACGCGGGCCAAAGGGCCGCTCACGAAGCCATTGCCGGGGGTGAGCGTAGCCGTGCTGCTCATGGTCAGTAAGTTGGTGCTCGTGGTAGTTACGGTGCCCTCGCTCATCGTGAGTACTCCGCCTACCTGAACAGGGGAGCCGAGGAGTACCGAGCCGCTGGCCCGCCCTATGCTAAGGTTACGTAGCTGCTGAGTGCCGGCTGCCAGGCGAAGCGTGCCCAATGCGCCGCTTCCCCCGATTACCAGGTCGCTGGTAGCAGAGCCCTGCAAGCTGCCGGTGCCGGTAAGCGTACCAGTAAGAGTCAGCGTCTGGTTAGGGCCAATGTCCAGCCGGCCGGTGCCGTCGAGGGTCAGCGCCCCGGCTATCGTCAGCGATGAGCTAACGTCGAGGTAGTCGTTCGAGGCATTAGCCAGGCGTAGATTATTGAGCGTGTTGGCACCGGGCGTCAGGTAAAGGGAGCCGATAGAAGTATTCAGCGATTCCAGGTTGAGCGACGAGGCCGGCGATAGGGTAATGGTGCCCGTGCCACCTGAGTTGACAAGCGAGGCCCGGCCGCCCGGCGTGAAGGAAAGCGTGTTAGCGTTGAGAGTCAGCGTGCTGCCGGCCAGAAGGCCCAGGCCACCACCCCGAGTGGTGCCAACTTCGAGGGGCGTGCCGCCGTTGGCATCGGCCAATACCGCGCCTGCGCCGCTCACGTAGGTTCTCAGCAGGTGCAGGCGCAGGGTATTGCCATTGCCGCTTAGCACTTGCGGGGTGTTGCCATACAGCCCCAGGGTAATCCGGCCGCTGGAAGCCGGGTCGAAGGTGGTAGCGCCCAGCAGGTTCAGGTTGCCATTCAGGGCAATATCCGAGAAAGTAGTGGTGTTGGAGCCTCCGAAACTACTCACGTTCTCCAGCGTCAGGTTACCATATATGTTCGTGCTGCCCGGAGCCAGCTGCTTGGTAGCATTGGTTAGCTTCAGGTGGCCATAGCCGGGGCTGGGGCTTGGCACGACGTAGTTGGCTGCCTGCGCAAACTCAACGGTGCTGCCCGGCGCAAGGTCGCCGAGGTTTAGCGCAGGCGATGGAGATAGTACGGTGAGATATGCGCCATCCTGCATGTCTACCCGGCCCCCATAGCTGAAGGCGGCTGGTATGGTAAAAGCCGACCCCGCCGCCAGCACCACCTTCGAGCTGGTTCCTGATACTACCAGGTTGCCCGATAGGGAGTGTATGCCATTGACGATGTACGTGCGGTTCGCCGTCGTAAAATTGCCGGGAGCAGTACCGGTACCATCGGTGGCCGTGCCAAAAGTGGCCAGATTGTTCAGGTCGCCGGTAGGCTTCGAGTAGTAAAAAGCAGTGCCAGCCGTTGTGCTGAAGGTAGCAGTGCCGGGCGAAGCAGTCAGGTAGCTTTCCTGGCCGGCTACCCCGTCATCATTATAAGCATAAACTGCCAGGGTATAGCTCACCGAGGCGCTTAGGCCGGTGAGGGTCGCCGCCACCGTCGTGCCATCGGCGACCATGACGAAGTTGCCGGGGCCGGGCTGGCCACCCGCTCCCAGCGTAAGGCTGGCCGGGTAGGTAACATTATCGGCCGGCACGGCGGCCGTGGCCGAGGTTGCTCGCAGCACCACGAGTCGCTTTTGACCATTGCCGCCCGTCAGGGTAATATCAACCGTATTGGCCGTGCTGTTGGCCGCCGTAATGGTAGGCTGCGTTGTCGGCTTGGCCGCTTTGGGTGCCGATACTGTGCCTGAGGCACTTACCGTAGCCGCAGTGCCGGTAGCGCTGGCTGTTTTATCAAACACCGTAGTGGTAATACTAACCCCACTGTACGGGCCCGCGGCGGCAGTAGCGGCCAGGCGCACGTACACCAGCGGAGCGGCCGCATCGGCCGGCAGGCTGGTGCCGGCGTAAGCCAGTGTCAGGCTTTGGCCAAAGCTGGTGTTATCGCCCGAAACCTCGAAGCCCGAGTTGACGGGCAGCGATACGCGCAGGCTGCCATCGGGAGGTAAGTTATTGCCCGCCAGCTTGTACGCCTGCGCTGCCGAAGCAGTACCCAGAGGGGCGCTGAATCCTGTAAGGGTGGTAGGAGTAGCCGTAAGCACCGCGGCCGAGGTTGCGGCTACCGAGCCATTTACCACCAGGTCGCCGAGCAGGCCACCCGTCCCCGTGCTGGCGGTAGCCCCGTATCCATACAACCGAAATGAGATGGTACTGGTAAGGTTGCCGAAGCTGGCGGCCGGCAGCGTGAGCGTGGTATTGGCCGGGGCAGCCGTTGAGGCCACGGTAGCCAGGGGCGTCGTAAAGTTATCGAGGCTGGAATACCATTGGTAGGTGGCCGGCCCCGAGCCACTGCTGACAAGCCCGTAGCTTAAGCTGCTAAGAGTAAGCGCGTAGCCGGTATTTGGAGTTACAGAAAACCCGATGTACTTACCGGCGTCCGGGCTCGTGGCCTGCGACCAGCTGCTGCCCTTAAATGTGCCGGCACCCGTGCTGCTGGAAAGACCATTTTTAGTGAGCGCGACTGTCGTCACATTTGCATTGCTGCTACTGGCCGCCAGGCTCGTCGCGCCACTAGCCGCGCTGCTTAAACCTGCGATTGGATAGGTTGCAACCTGCCCCCAGCTCAGCAGCGGCAACAGCCACGCGCCAAGCAGCCATCGTGTTCGTCGGGGAAAGCTTGAGTAAATAAGCGTCATATTTTAAAATATTTTAACTAAATAAAAAAATAGATATTTCAGTCTACTTTGCTGATGCGGCGCGTCAGGCTGCCGTCAACTGTAAGCAGGTAGGTGCCCGCCGCCAGGCCATCCAGGCTTAGCTGCCCCGAGGCGGGGAGCGTGGCCGTGCGGAGCAGGCGGCCGCGCAGGTCGCGCACTTCGGCAGTGTGCCCGCCCGCCCGGCCATCGGCCAGCCGAATAGTCACTACCTGCTGCGCCGGGCTGGGATACAGCGCCAGCTGGGTTAAAGTAGCTTCTGGCCGGGCCGTCAGCGCCGTAGCCAGCGGGGCTGGTGCCACGCCCCGAAATGCCATACTGGTGCCCGCAGTAGCAATGGCAGCGGGCAAGACCGACGTACTCGGCGGCGCGTTATAGCCCGCCTGGTCGGTTACGGCATAAAGGCTGCCCGAGCTGCTGGCTATCAGGGTGATAGCTGTGCCATTAGTGGTGCCCGCCAGTCCCCGCACGCCTGGATTGGTCGCCCCGGTAATCAGGCCGTTCAGTACCCAGCTGTTGTTGACGAGGCTCCACTTCTGGATACCGCCATTCGCTCCGTTCGAGCCGGAGGCGCTGCCATCGTCGGCCACGTAGAGTACGTCGGGGCCGGGTACGGCCGGGCTTTGGTCGGTAAAGAAAAAGCTGGCCGAACTCAGCAATGCCTGCGTAGTACCCGCCGGATTGGCGAAGCCAGAAAGTAAGGTAACTGCTTGTGGGCTAGCAGTAGGCAAGCCTTTGCCAACCTGGCTGATGCCAGTAGCGGCGGCCGAGCCGGAGCTAACGTACAGGTTGTCGGCCGCGATGGCTACGGCTCGTAGATTGGTAGGCGCGCCAGCGGTCAGCGACGTCGAATTTCCGCTGTTACCCAGCGGCACATATACGACGCCGTTGCTGCTGCCTACTGCGTAAAAAGCTGAGCCAGTAGCTGAAGCAATACTGCGAATATTGCCCGCCGTGCTGGCACTGCCGCTAAAGGCATCCTTGATGCGGGTGGTTGTATGAAGCGTCCCATCGGCAGCAATGCGGCAAATGAGCCGGTTGGTGACAGCTGCCGCAGTATTGGCTACCGTGGGGTACCCATGGGGCATTATAGCCGGGCAGCAGCAGGTAATGCCCGTCGGCCGAGCGTGTCAGATTAGCGTCGGACGTGGCGGTACCGGTTTCGGTGAAAGCCAGATTAGGGCTGGCATCGGCCGTAGGCAGCGCAATAGTTTGTACCAGGGTGCCGGTAGGGGAGTACTCCAGCAAAAAGGCCGCGGTTGCGGCGCTGGTGAGCGCCGCTTTGCCATCGCCCACGCGCACAATTACAAAGTTGCCGGGGGTGAAAGGCCTGGCAGCCTGGGCAGCTGCTGCAGAAGCGCTCAGCAAGCCAATAAGTGAGGCAAGCAGGCTTCGATAAATGGTAAGAGAGGAAAAGTTTAGCATGAAAAGCTTAAAAATTTATGTATAAAATTTATTGTCCATTTTATGTATTAAAAAGCAAATGTAAGAGTTATTATTTATGAACAAAAGATGAACGTTAAATATTTTATAAAAACTCAGTGCCCTAAGGCCTCATTAGTATCGGCCGTAGCAACTTGCAGGGGCGTTTTGGGTTAGCTAGGGTAGTTTCCAAATTCGTGTACAGAGCCGGCAGCCCGTCCCAGCCATTCTGTGCTCGGACCGGAAGTTTGCGCTACCTCCAAGCTGTTCTGTTGCTATGCCCCGTCCTCGTCCCGTTGTTTTTGGCTTATATGCCTGGTCGCCCGACTATGGCTACAGCTACCTGCACCCCGCCAATCGGCGCTCCTTTGAGCTATTGGAGCCAGTGGGTAAAGTATTTGAGAAAGTGAGCGACCTCGACGCCGACAGCGACTGGATAACCCTGCGCTATGATGAGCAGCAGTTTCTGGTGCGCGGCGAGCTGTTTAAGGAGCTCTACAATAAGCCACCTTTCGGCTTTGGCGACCTGGTAGAGGAAGTGCAGCCGAAGGGCGGCCTGCCTCCGCACCAAGGCTTGATTTCGGATATCTTCTGGAGCGAAAGCCAGGACCGCGCCTCTTTTCAGCTGGTAGAGCGCAAGCGCAAGCTGGCCCGCATCTTTGAGCCCGAAGAGCTGCGCAAAGTGCACCGGTAGCTGCGCCACGAAAAAACTGCGGGCTCCGCGGCTATCTTGCCGACCTCAATTTCCCGGCAATGCCCGACGACCACCTGTGGAGCGAGCTGACGGTGGCCCAGGTGCGGCAGCAGTCGCGGCTGGTGGCCAGCCGCAGCATCCAGCCGCTCAAAATTATCAACCCCCACGCTCCCGGCGGCAGCTGCCAAGTGGTGCTGGCCAGCTACGGCGGCGGCCTGGTGGCCGGCGATAATATTCGGCTGCGGGTGCGCTGCGAAGAAAATGCCCGGCTGCTGCTTAACACCCAAGCCAACACGCGCCTGTTCAAGTCGATAGATGGAGCCCAGGCCGAGCAGCATACCGAAGGCTACCTGGCCGAACATGCGTTGGCCGTGGTGCTGCCCGACCCACTGGTGCCCCAGGCCGCCAGCCGCTACCACCAAACCCAGCACTGGCACCTTACTGCTGATGCTACATTGCTCCTGGCCGACTGGTGGCACGCCGGCCGCACCGATGCCGGCGAAAAATTCGCCTTTACCTCCTTTGCTACCGAGCTGCGCGTGAGTGTGGCCGGCCGCCTGGCACTGCTCGACCGCTTCGCCCTGCGCCCCACTGAGCATCTGGCTACTTCGCAGGCTACGTTTGGGGAGTATAATAGTGTATTCTCTATCTATTTGGTGGGGCCGCCGGGCGGCGTGCGTTTTCAGCGGCTGGCCGCCCGGCTGCACCAGCTGCCACCGGCCGGCCAAACGGCCCTGCACGCCCAACTGGCCGGCCGGCCTTATGTAGTGGCCGTAACTCAGGCGCGCGAAAATGTGGTATTGGTGCGTGCGCTGGGCCTTTCGCGCCCCGACCTGGAGCCGGTGTGCCAGGCAGTAGCGGCGGCATTGGCCGACGAAAGGCTGCTGGGGTTCAACTGGCTGGACCGTAAATACTGAGTGGCCCAACCTTGATAAATACTTGCGCGTTTAGTACTCTTTTTTAAGCGCCAACAGATGAAGCAGCACGCTACTTTTCTTTTTGTAGGGATGTTGAGCCTGACCGCCGGTACGCCGGCTACTGCGCAGGAAACGCCCTCGCCCTACCATACCCGCTTTGCCGTCGATGGCTCCATTATTTTGGGCGAAGCGGCCGTGAGCGCCTTTGGCCTGTACCGGTCGCAGCAGCGCAGTGGCCTCACCAACACGCAGATAGCTGCGCTCAATAAAAACGATATTCCAAGATTCGACCGCTTTTCGGCTGGCTATTACAGCCAAAGTGCCCAGACTACCAGCGATTTAATCTGCTATCCTACGCTGGCTATCGCCCCCGGCCTGCTGGCCCTGAATCCGGCTGTTCGTAGTCACTACGGCCAGGTGCTGGCCTTATACGTGCAAACGGTGCTAGCCACGGATGCCATCTTTGCCACGGCTATCGGTAATGTCACGCGCTACCGCCCTTACCTCTACGGCCCGGAGGGCGGCGACCTGCGCAACGGCCACATTGCCACCAATTCGTTTTTTTCGGGCCATGCGGGGCATACAGCCACGGCTACCTTCTTCGTGGCCAAGGTTTTTCATGATTTTAACCCCGACTCGCCGGCCCAACCCTACGTGTGGGGCGCGGCGGCTGTGGTGCCCGCCGCCGTGGCGTATTTCCGCATCGAGGCGGGCAAGCATTTCCTCTCCGATAACATTGTGGGCTACGCCGTGGGCGCCACGATGGGCGTGGTAGTGCCGCAGCTGCATAAGGTAGCTGGCCGCCAGGGCCTCTCGCTGGCGCCCCTGCAAGGCGTGAACGTGAATGGGTATTCTTACAGTGGCGTGCTGCTGAGCAAGCAGTTATAACCTCCTAGCCACGCAATTAATATGGCAAGGGCCTAGCCCAGCCTTACCCGCATCGGCTACTTCAAAACACTGTCATTGCCCACTACGAGCAGTACATGTGTCAGCGTGCCGCCGCCGTAGCGCAGGATACGATGGAGAAAACAGCGGCTGTGCACGCGCCGGATGGGCTAGCGCATTTGGTGGGGTTGTTTGAGGTGGTCGGGTGCAATAGGAGAGAATTGGGTGCTAAATTCCCAACCTCATGGAAAAAGCTCCTCCTACGAAACGGCCGCGGTATGATGCGACCTTCCGCGCCGAAGCCCTGCGCTTAGCCAGCGAAAGCCGCTCCACGCTGGCCGCCGCGCGTGCCTTGAACATTGACCCCAAGCGCCTCTATGCGTGGCAGAAGTCGGCCCAACAACCCTTACCAGCTGACCCGGCCGAGGCCGCCGAGGTGCGCGCCCTGCGTCAGGCCAACAAACGCCTGGCGCAGGAGCTGGAAATTTTAAAAAAAGCCATCGCTATCTTCTCGACCACCCCGACGCTGTGAGTCACTTACAATTTATGGACCAGCAGCACGTTCACTATCCGGTGCAGCTGCTTTGCCAAGCCCTCGGGGTGGTGCCCAGCCGCTACTACGCGTGGCGAAAAGGGGTGGTGGCGGGCGTAAGAGCCCCGCGGAACCGGCCTGGGAAACGGCCCTGGTCGACGTGTTTGACGACCACCAGCGCCGCTACGGCACCCGCCGCCTACGCGTTGAGCTGCGCGAGTTGGGGTACCAAGTGGGGCGGCAGGCCATTCGCACGGCGCTGCGCCGCCAGGCGCGCAAGGCCTTGCAGCCCAAAGCGTTTGTCCCGCGCACCACCGATTCGACCCATGGCAAACGCTGCGCGCCGAACTTGCTGCTCGACCAGCCAAAGCCTACCCAGGCCAATCGGGTGTGGGTCAGCGACATTACCTACCTGCCCCTGGCCAACGGCAATTGGGTTTATTGCTGTGCTTTTCAGGACGTATGCACCAAGCAGGTGGTGGGCACGGTGCCGCCACGGCGGCACTTCGCAAGTGCGGGCTGATATGCCGGAGGCGCTGGTTACCACCGCTTTGCAACGGGCCCTGCTCGCCCAGCGGCCCGCTCCTGGCCTGATTGTGCACTCCGACCGGGGCGGCCAGTATGTGGGCAACGTCTACAAGGCGCTGCTGCGCGACGCCAAAGCCCACCTTTCGCACAGCCGAGCCGGCGACTGCTACGACAACGCCCAGGCTGAAAACCGTCAAAAGGTTTTGGGCGCCTATGGTCGCGCCTCAAAACGGAAGTGCTTGAACTCCGGGACTGGCCCGTCTTTACCGATTTGGCCGACGCGCAGACCAGCGTGGCCGATTATTTTGACTACTACAATCATAAACGCCGGCATTCCAGTATCGGCTATTCAAAGCCTTATCACTTTCACCAGCAGCTACTTGCTAACATCACCCAATTCTCTCCTGCCTAACTAGACCACCTCAGTTTAGTGGAGATGTGATGGGGGAGTAGTTAATTGACATGCGCTACTTTAGCAACACCAACAACCCTAGCGATACAGCCGCAAAATGAAGAAGCTAGAGAAAAAGATTGTAAAACTTATAAAGGCTATTGACGGAACCAGCTGGGAAGATATTGCATCCCTACTTAATAGAACATGTGCGTCATTAAGAAAAGCAAGGAACACGCTGTATCAAGAAGGGTATATTTGTAATCGTTATGGAGGTGGCGTTCAATTATTTTCCAGGTCAATAGACGTTTACGAAAAAGGATATGACAAAATATCAAGTGCAAAGTACCATGTTAATGGAATCATGACAACTCGTGCGGAGGCTTTGGTAGAAGAAATATCACTTCCAACCCAGATAACAATTAGCCAGCTTAAGAAAGTCATCAACTATGTAGAGGATGACTATTATTATCATTGGAACTACGGAATTGATGAGAGTAGTGCGGCTCTTTTCGAGAGAACAAACAAGGTAAAGTTTGACTTCGAGAAATTCGATTACATTCTTGGCTAGTATAAGAGGCATGGAATGTAGATAACAGGCATAAGAGAGAAGCCCTGGAAGCAATTGCTTCCAGGGCTTCTCTCTTATGCTAATTCTTGAAATTCTACCCAAACATCCCCACCGCGTTCTTGCTCGGCAAGCTGGTCTTGCCCATCAAGTATATATCAACCTGCCGTGCCGCTTCGCGGCCTTCCGAGATGGCCCAGACGACGAGCGACTGGCCGCGGCGCATGTCGCCGGCCACGAATACGCCGGGCCGGTTGGTGTGGTAGGTGGTTTCGGGGCGTGCACGTTGCCGCGCTCATCGAGTGTCACCCCGAGCTGGTTGAGTAGGCTGGCGTTGGCCGGGCCGGTAAAACCCAGGGCCAGCAGCACCAACTGGCACGGGATTTCGCGGTCGGAGCCAGGCACTTCCTCGAAGCGCACGCGGCGGCCCAAGTCGTCGGTTTCCCAGGTTACGTCGCTCACGAGCAGGGCGCGCACAGAGCCGGTTGAGTCGCCCAGGTAAGCTTTGGTATTCACGCCCCAGTAGCGCTGGCAGCCTTCCTCGTGCGAGCTGCTGGTGCGAAAAATGGTAGGGTAGAGCGGCCAGGGCGTGTGCGCCGGGCGCTCCTCGCCGGGCTGGTGCATCATGGCAAACTGCGCTACCGACCTGGCCTGCTGGCGGTTGGCGGTGCCCACGCAGTCGGAGCCCGTGTCGCCGCTGCCGATAACCACCACGTCGAGGCCATCGGCCAGAATGTGCTCGCTATCTACGGGCGTGTCGCTCACGCGGCGGTTCTGCTGCGTCAGGTACTCCATGGCGTAGTGGATACCTTTTAGCTCGCGGCCGGGCAAATTCAGCTCGCGCGGAGCCGAGGCACCGCCCGCCAGCACCACCGCGTCGAAGCCCTGCCGCAGCTCGTCGGCCGAGAGGTCGCGGCCAATTTCGACCTGGCAGCGGAAGGTCACGCCGGCCGCTTCGAGCAGCTTGATGCGGCGCTCAATCACCCATTTTTCGAGCTTGAAATCGGGCACGCCGTAGCGCAGCAGGCCGCCAGGGTGGGGGTCGCGCTCGAAGACCGTGACGCTATGGCCGGCCTCAGTGAGCTGCGCCGCCACGGCCAGCCCGGCCGGACCGGAGCCCACCACGGCTACCGTTTTGCCGGTTTTGAGCACCAGCGCGGTAGGCTGCACGTAGCCCTGCCGGAAGGCTATTTCGATGATGTGCTTCTCGATTTCCTCAATGGCCACCGGCGCGCTGTGGATGCTCAGCACGCAGGCCGACTCGCAGGGCGCAGGGCAGATGCGACCGGTGAACTCGGGGAAGTTGTTGGTGGCCGTGAGAATGTCGTAGGCCTCGCGCCAGTCCTGCCGGTACACCGCCTCGTTGAACTCGGGGATGATGTTGCCCAGCGGGCAGCCCGAGTGACAGAAGGGTACGCCGCAGTTCATGCAGCGCGCCGCCTGCTGGTGCAGCTCCGGCTCGGGGTAGAGGCCGATGAATTCCTGGTAGTGCGCCAAGCGCTCGGTCGGAGCCGCTTTGGGCGGCGCGGTGCGCGGGTATTCCTTGAAGCCGGTGATGTTGCCCATTGGGAAGCAAACCTAGAATTTATTTGTAACGATTAATAACATCTTTTGTAAAACTCACCGCTTAAATCTGTGTGCTCATCAAAGTTCTGCAATGGCTTTATGTTATATGATTTTCGATAATCACAATTAGGGTAGAAGGCAAATTTATTTCCTTGACTTCTATTGTAGCCTTTTTCTGCATAAAGACATAAGAAGTCTTCTTGGCTAAAGTCAACAACTGCTATTATTACATCACCTTTAGTAAAGATTAAACGTGTACCGTTGCTGATTATTCCACCACTCATAACCTTAATACCAACAACCCTACTCATTTCCTCATCCGTTGGATAACCGGAGTCTTCACTGAAAAAATAAATATGTTCCCAATCACAACCCGTCAACTTATCCATATTCACAATCGCGTAAGCAGACTTTTGCGATTTAAGACTATCGGCATAATAATTTAGCTTACTTATTATTTTGTCGTGCAAAGCTTTATTAGGACCATCGCAGCTTTGTAATAGAAGTAGATAGGGTAACACAATGAGCATTACAGCACATTTTTTTGCATTATTCATAACGAAAATTCCATTAGCGCACAACCTTTAAGCAGCTTTCACCACCTTCTCCAACACCCGCTTATACTCCAGCGGGAACACCTTCACGAAGCGCCCGGCTTCCTCTTCCCAGTTGCCCAACAAGAAATTAGCCAGGTGGCTCCCTGTAAGCTCCGCGTGGTGTTTGAGCAGCGTTTGAATCTCCACCTCGTCAGCTTCCGTAAGGCCTTCGAGCGCCACCATTTCGGGGTTGCAGTTCACGGAGAACTGGCCGGCGGGGTCATACACCCAGGCCAGGCCGCCGCTCATGCCGGCGGCGAAGTTCCGGCCTGTGCGGCCCAGCACCAGCACCCGTCCTCCCGTCATGTACTCGCAGCCGTGGTCGCCCACGCCCTCGACTACGGCCGTAGCGCCCGAGTTGCGCACGGCGAAGCGCTCGCCCGCCTTGCCGCGCACGTAAAGCTCGCCCGAGGTGGCACCGTAGAGCGCCACGTTGCCGATGAGGATGTTATTCTCGGGCGTAAACGTGCTGGCCGCCGGCGGAAAAATTGCCAGCCGCGCCCCGCTCAGGCCCTTGCCCACGTAGTCGTTGGCTTCGCCTTCGAGCCGGAAGGTAAGGCCGCTGGCCGAAAAAGCCCCGAAGCTCTGCCCGGCCGAGCCGGTGAACTTGTAGCGAATCGTATCGGTCGGCAGGCCGACCGCGTGGTAGCGCTTGGAGACCTCGTTGGAGAGTAGTGTGCCAATGGTGCGGTCGGTGTTCCTGACCGCAAACTCGGCTGTTACCACTTCCTGGCGCTCCAGCGCGGGCCGGGCGTGTTCGAGCAGCTGCCAGTCGAGCACCTCGGCGATGCCGTGGTCCTGGCTTTCGCTATTATATAAAGTGCCGCCCGAGATGTTCGGGGCGGGCGTCAGCACCGCGTCGAGGTCGATGAGCCGGGCTTTCCAATGGCCGGCCTCGGGGTTTACTTTCAGGAACTCACTGCGGCCTACCATCTCGTTCACGGTGCGGAAACCCAGCCCGGCCATGATTTCGCGGAGCTCTTCGGCTAGGAAGTGGAAGAGGTTGACGATGTGCTCGGGCTTGCCGCTGAACAGCTTACGCAGCTCGGGGTCCTGGGTGGCCACGCCCACCGGGCAGGTGTTGAGGTGGCACTTGCGCATCATCACGCAGCCACCGGCCACCAGGGCGGCCGTGGCCACGCCCCATTCCTCAGCGCCCAGCAGGGCGGCCACGGCCAGGTCGCGCCCGGTTTTCAGCTGGCCGTCGGCTTGCAGCACCACCCGGCTGCGGAGCTGGCTGCGCAGCAGCGTCTGCTGCGCTTCGGCCAGGCCCAGCTCCCAGGGCAGGCCGGCGTGGCGGATGCTGCTGAGCGGCGAGGCCCCCGTGCCGCCGTCGTAGCCCGAGATGAGAATGACGTCGGCGTGGGCCTTGGCCACGCCCGCTGCGATGGTGCCCACGCCCGCCTTGCTCACCAGCTTCACGTTGATGCGGGCGGCGCGGTTGGCATTTTTCAGGTCGAAAATCAACTGGGCCAGGTCTTCGATAGAGTAGATATCGTGGTGCGGGGGCGGCGAAATCAGGCCCACGCCGGGCGTGGCGTGGCGCACTTTGGCAATCCAGGCGTCTACTTTATGGCCCGGCAGCTGGCCGCCCTCGCCGGGCTTGGCGCCCTGGGCCATCTTAATTTGCAGCTCGTCGGCATTGGTCAGGTAGTGCGCCGTGACGCCGAAGCGCGCCGAAGCAATCTGCTTGATGGCCGAGCGCATGGAGTCGCCGTTGGGCAGCTGCTCGTAGCGCAGCGGGTCTTCGCCACCCTCGCCGGTATTGCTCTTGCCGCCGATGCGGTTCATGGCAATGGCCAGCGTGCTGTGCGCCTCGTGCGAGATGGAGCCGAACGACATCGCGCCCGTGGCAAAGCGCTTGATAATGGCCTCAGCTGGCTCCACTTCTGCCAGCGCGATGCTGGGCCGGTGCCGGGCAAAGCCCAGCAGCCCCCGGATGGTGAACAGCTGGTTGGGATGCTCGTTGAGCAGCTGCGCATACTTTTGGTAGGTCTGGTAGTTGCCGGTACGGGTGGCGTGCTGGAGCAGATGCACCGTTTCGGGGTCAAACATGTGGGCCTCGCCGGTGCGCCGCCACTGGTACACGCCGCCCGTGGCCAGCAGCTCGGGGCCGACGGTGCTTTCCTGCCGGAAGCCGTGGAAGTGCTTGTATAAGGTTTCTTTGGCAATCTCATCCAGCCCCAGCCCTTCGATGCGCGTTACGGCGCCGGTAAAATACTGGTCGACTACGTGCTGATTAAGCCCCAGAATCTCAAACACCTGCGCGCCGTGGTACGATTGCAGGGTCGAGATGCCCATCTTCGAGAAAATCTTCAGCAGGCCATCGCACACGGCCTTAATATAGTTGTAGGCTAATTTATCGAGGGCCAGATTGGGGCCCAGCTGCCCCGCCGCGTGGCGCGTCTGAATCGTGGCCAGGGCCAGATAGGGGTTAATTGCCGTGGCTCCAAATGCCAGTAGGCAGGCAAAATGGTGGACCTCCCACACGTCGCCGGCCTCCACTACCAGGCCCACCGAGCCGCGCATTCCGCGCCGGATAAGGTGATGATGGACCGCCGAAACTGCCAGCAGCGCCGGCATCGCCGCGTGTTCCGAATCCATGGCCCGGTCGGAGAGAATCAATACCTCAAAGCCGTCGTTCACCGCGTCTTCCGCGTAGCGACACAGGCGTTCGAGGCCGCGTTGCAGCGCCCCCGGCTTGCCATCGGCCTGGAAGTAGGTCTGCAGCGTTTTGGCGTGAAACGAGCCGGTGTCGATGCTGCGCAGCTTCTCCAGCTCCAGATTGGTGAGCACCGGCTGCCTGGCTGCCACGCAGTGGCAGTGCAGCTGGTCTTCGTCCAGGATATTGCCGTTGTTGCCGATGAAGGTAGCCAGGCTCATCACCAGCCGCTCGCGAATGGGGTCGATGGGCGGATTGGTAACCTGGGCAAAAAACTGCTTGAAGTAGCTGCTCAGGTGCTGCGGCTGGTCGGATAGCACGGCCAGGGGCACGTCCACACCCATCGAACCGATAGGCTCCTTGCCCTCTAGCGCCATCGGGGTGAGCACGGTTTCCACATCCTCACGGGTGTAGCCGAATACCTGCTGGTATTTCCTGACGGCCTCCGCGCCCAGGTCGGTAAATACCTGGCGCGGCTCGGCCAGGTCTTCGAGCCGAATCTGGTAATTTTCGAGCCAGGTGCCATAAGGCTGCTGGCCAGCGGCCTGGGCCTTGATTTCGCGGTCGGTCAGAATCCGTCCGGCCCTGGTGTCGACCACAAACATCTTACCCGGCTGCAGGCGGCCTTTCTTGATAATGCTTGCGGGCGGCAGCGGCAGCACGCCAGCCTCGGAGGCTACCAGCACGCGCCCGTCGTTGGTGATGGCGTAGCGCAACGGCCGCAACCCATTGCGGTCGAGCATCGCGCCTACCAGGGTGCCGTCCGTGAAATTGAGCGCTGCCGGGCCATCCCAGGGGGCCATAAAGGTGGCGTGAAACTCGTAAAATGCCTTTTTGAGCGGGTCCATCTGCTCGTTGCCATCCCAGGCTTCGGGCACCAGCATCATCATCACGTGCGGCAGCGACCGGCCGCAATGATATAGTAACTCCACTATGTTATCCAGGCAGGCGGAGTCCGACTGCCAGGGGTCGATAACGGGCAGCAGCATCTCCATCTCTTCGGCCGAGAAGTAGGGCGATGTGTAGTTGGGCAGGCCCGCAAAAAACCAGTTCAGGTTACCACGCAGCGTGTTTATCTCGCCGTTGTGCGCCAGGTAGCGAAACGGCTGGGCCAGTCGCCACGAGGGCATGGTGTTGGTGGAGAAGCGCGAGTGCACCAGCCCGAACGCCGAGGTCACGCGCTCGTCGCTGAGGTCGGGGAAGTACATGCCGACCTGGAAAGTCGTCAGCTGGCCCTTGTACACAATGGTGCGGCACGAAAGCGAGGCGAAATAGAAGTCGTCGAGCGCGGCGGGCAGCTTTTCGTTCAAAAGCTTGATAACCAGCCGGCGCAACACGTAGAGCTTGCGCTCGAAGTCGGCCTCGGTAGCCAGGCCCAGCGGCCGCCCCAGCAGCAGCTGCTCGATGGTCGGCTCGGCCGACAGCGCCGTGACGCCGATGCCCGCCGTGCGCACCGGCACCGGCCGGTAGCCGAGTATGGGAATGCCCAGCCGCTGGGCGGCCTCCGCAATTACCTGCTTGCTGGCGGCGCGCAGCTTCTCTTTTTTGGGAAAGAAGACCATGCCCACGCCGTAGCTGCCCGGCTCGGGCAGCCGGATGCCGTGGGCCACGCACTCTTCGAGCAAAAACCAGTGCGGCAGCTGAATCTGAATACCCGCGCCGTCGCCCGAGTCGGAGTCGCAGCCGCAGGCCCCCGGTGCTCCATATTGGCGAGCATGGTCAGCGAGTCGGCCACAATCTGGTGGCTCTTGCGCCCGTCGATATACGTCAGAAACCCGGTGCCGCAGGCATCGTGCTCAAACTCGGGCCGGTAGAGGGTGGGCGTAGTCATGTCAGGTAAGAATTATCAAGTAGTAAAGCGGCCGCCTGCCTGTAGCGTGGACTCTGGGAGTCCGCGCGTGCTATCGTCCGGCTGCCACCTGCGCGCGGACTCCCAGAGTCCACGCTACAGGCAGGCGGCCGGGCACGGCTTCGCAGCGCTGGCCCCAAGCTGCTTTTTGAAAACAGCGAGGCTAGTGCCGAAAATCGGCATCCGTAGTGGGTGGGAAGGGGAAGGGTAGGGGCGAGGCAGGGCCAACAGAGTCAGCCGTTACCGGGGTAGTAGCGCGCAGTGGGGACGCGAACCGGAGAGTAAGATACAACGCTGAGGCTCAGTCCGCGTCGCCGGGGCTAGCGGCGGTCTTCGCGCACTGCCGCCAAAGCCTGCGCCTTAGCCAGGTGAATGTGGTCGATAATGGGCCCTAAGTTATGGCCATCGGCGGCACGCGCAAAAACAAACGGCCCGTCGCCGCGCATCCGGCGCGAGTCGCGGTCCATCACCTCCAGGTCAGCCTTGACCAGCGGAGCCAGGTCAATCTTGTTGATTATCAGCAAGTCTGATTGGGTAATGCCCGGCCCGCCCTTGCGCGGAATCTTATCGCCGCCCGACACATCAATCACGTAAATAGAATAGTCGACCAGCTCGCGGCTAAAGTGGGCAGCCAGGTTGTCGCCGCCGCTTTCCACAAACAGGTAATCAAGCTGATTGTCGAAACGCTCCATGAGCCCTTCCAGGGCATTCATGTTCAAGGATATATCCTCTCTGATGGCGGCGTGCGGGCAGCCGCCGGTTTCGACGCCCACGATACGGTCGGCGGTGAGGGCGCTGTGGCGAATCAGAAACTCAGCATCCTCGCGGGTGAAGATGTCGTTGGTGACGACCCCTAGCCGGTAGTCGTCGCGCAGGCTTTCGCACAACGCCTTGAGCAGCGCCGTTTTACCCGTGCCCACCGGCCCACCGATTCCCACCGTAAACGCCCGCTGGCGGAAGTTGCGGTACGGCGGCAGCCGCCGGGTTTCGCGCTCGGCAAAGCTGCCGGGCGAGTCGAGCACCTCGTGGCTGTGACCGTGGAGCAGCAGGGCGAGTTTATCGACGAAAGCCATGTTGAAGTAGCGTGGACTCGGCGAGTCCGCGCGTGAGAGTGTCGTTCAATGGATACCACGCGCGGACTCGCAGAGTCCACGCTACAGCTTAATTCTGAAAGAGTCGCGAGTAAATGTCGTCGTGAAAAATCTGGGCCACGTCGAGCAGCAGGGTACAGCGCGTAGCCTCGGTATAAGGCCGAATATCGGTGCTGGCTAGTAAATTCTCAAAAACTCCGTAAAAATCGTGCTGCAGCAAGTGCCCCGCCATCGGCCCGATAAAG
The DNA here is from genome assembly GCF_013256425.1 of Hymenobacter sp. BRD67. GTDB lineage: Bacteria > Bacteroidota > Bacteroidia > Cytophagales > Hymenobacteraceae > Hymenobacter. The sequence goes on along the minus strand of NZ_CP053904.1, from coordinate 2,486,312 downwards.
CCCAGCCGAATGGACGCGCTGAGCTGGTCGCGCAGCGCCAGGTGCAGGTAAGTAGCCTGAATAGCAGCTGTCGCAAAGCCAATTCTGCCCAGGCTCAGCCCAAACAGCGGCACGAAATGCGCGGGCAGCTCTTGCCGCGCCAGCTCGCGGCCCAGCTCGGCTAGCCCGGCTTCGGGGTAAAAGGTCGTCAGCAGCCGGAGCCAGTTTTTGCCCTGCATAAGGCTGGCCCGGTGCAGGGGCGGTGTGAGGAGCTGCGCGTCGTATTCGCCGAGTAAAGCTGCCAGCTCGCCAGCCGCAGCCGTGGCCGCCGACGTGACGAACGGCAGCTCAAACCCAACTGCCTGCTGCAAAAATGAATAGAGGTAGGCCCGCAACTCGGTTTCGGTCTGGATAAGGCCAAACGTAATACTGCTTTCCAGCCCATAGGAATAGGCGAAGGAGCCAGTGGGCAAGGCTGAGTCGGCGAGGTGGAGCAGGCGGGCGAGGTGCGGCACGGGGAGCAGTTGAAGCGGGCAAGCTACAACTATAGTAGCTTACCTTTGTCACCCTCGCGTTTGGTAAGTCCCCCAGCCTACGGCTACTCTGTAAAAAGAGAAGCCCCGACTGTTGGACCAGTTCGGGGCTTCGAGAAGTGTGGGGGTTGTTGCGTAACCCTTCAACTTCTGAGGAGATGGAATGGAAAAACGCGAAGAAACTGCTAGATAAGTGGCTTGTCCCGCTTGTTTTTGAGCTTCTGAAAGGGCTAGCAAAAGGCGCAGGCCTGTTGTTGCTCGCTCATTGGCTCAGGTAGTTTCGGTAAGGGCATCGGCCGGATAGGCTGGTGCCCTTATTTGTTGTACAAACATACAACACAAACATAAATAGGGTTTCGCCGCCGCGCACGGTTGTCCATGATATTTACGCAAGAACGTCATGCTAGCGCGGTTTCGGAGTCGTTGTACTGTAGCGTGGACTTTTAGTCTGCGAGTTTCTGTACTGAGCACTCGCGGACTAAAAGTCCACGCTACTTGACCAGCCTTACCCTGATTCTGAAACCGCGCTAAGCTTGCCGAAGCATCTTACTCGCTTCATTCAACGATGCGGTAGAGATGCTTCGGCAGGCTCAGCATGACGTTCTTCTTTGCTGTGGGTATTTATTAAAATAGATTATACAGCTGCGCCAGCGGCAGCGTCTGCGCCGGCTCGCATGTCAAATGCACGCCATCCACCAGCACCCGGTACGTTTCCGGGTCTACCGAGATATTGGGTAAATAGTCGTTCAGCGCCATGTCTTTTTTGGCCACCGTGCGGCAGCCTTTCACCGCCACCACGCGCTTGCTCAGCCCGTAGCCGGCTACCGTTTCCAGCGAAGCGCTTGACACGAACGCCACCGAGCAATAGCCTACGCCCCCGCCATACGCCCCGAACATGGGCCGTGAAAATGAGGGCTGCGGGGTGGGAATGGAAGCGTTGGGGTCGCCCATCTGGGCCTGCACGATGACGCCGCCTTTCAGAATCACCTCCGGCCGTGAGCCGAACAGAGTCGGCTTCCAGAGTACCAAATCGGCCAGCTTACCGATTTCGACCGAGCCGATTTCATGGGCCATGCCGTGGGCGCGGGCGGGTTGATGGTATATTTTGCTATATATCGGCGGGCGCGAAAGTTATCGTTCGGGCGCTGGGCGCCGGCGTCTTCGGGGAGAGGGCCACGCTGCTGGCGCATTTTGTGGGCCGTTTGCCAGGTGCGGGTGATGACCTCGCCCACCCGGCCCATGGCCTGCGAGTCGGAACTAATGATGCTCAGCGCGCCCAGGTCGTGCAGAATGTCTTCGGCGGCAATGGTTTCGGGGCGAATGCGGCTCTCGGCAAAGGCCACGTCTTCGGGGATATTCTTGTCGAGGTGGTGGCACACGAGCAGCATGTCGAGGTGCTCGTCGATGGTGTTCACCGTAAACGGCCGCGTGGGGTTGGTGCTCGACGGGATTACGTTGGGCTCGCCGCAAATCTTGATGATGTCGGGCGCGTGCCCGCCGCCCGCGCCCTCGGTGTGGTACGAGTGAATGGTGCGCCCCTTGAAGGCCGCCACCGAGTTTTCCACGAAGCCGCTCTCGTTGAGCGTATCGGTGTGAATGCACACCTGCACGTCGTACTTCTCGGCGATAGTCAGGCAGTTATCAATCGTGGCGGGGGTGGTGCCCCAGTCCTCGTGCAGCTTAAAGCCCAGCGCCCCGGCTTCCACCTGCTCGGCCAGCCCCTCCGGCTTCGAGGTGTTGCCCTTGCCCAAAAACCCGAAATTCATGGGGAAGGCGTCGGTGGCCTTGAGCATCAGCTCGATATAAAATGCGCCCGGCGTGCAGGTGGTGGCTGTGGTGCCGGCGGCCGGACCAGTGCCGCCGCCCACCATCGTGGTAACGCCCGAAGCCAGTGCCTCGGTCAGCTGCTGCGGGCAAATGAAGTGGATGTGGCAGTCGATGCCGCCCGCCGTGAGGATGTGCCCCTCGCCGGCCACCACTTCGGTGGTCACGCCCACCACCAGACGTGGGTCCACGCCGGGCATGATGTGCGGATTGCCCGCCTTGCCAATGCCTACGATGCGCCCGCCCTTGATGCCAATATCGGCCTTGTACACGCCGGTGTAGTCGAGCACCAGCGCGTTGGTAATCAGCAGGTCGAGCGCGTCGGCCTGCCCGATGCCGGCCGCCTGTCCCATGCCGTCGCGCAGGGTTTTGCCGCCGCCAAACTTGCATTCCTCGCCGTACACGCAGTAGTCGCGCTCGACCTCAATCAGCAACTCGGTATCACCGAGGCGTACCCGGTCGCCCACGGTCGGGCCATACATAGCGGCATACGCCTGCCGAGAGAGGGGTAGGGGCATATAGTTCTTATGAAGCTGTTTAGGAAGTAGGCTGGAAACAAAAAAGACTCCCACGGCAGAGAGAAATTTGGGGTGCGACCCAACCAAGTTTCTTACGCCTGCCCGTGGAAGTCCTCTCCAAAGATATCATCGTGACCTGGCTACTGCCCTATTTACCCTTTCCCAGCCAGGGCCGGCGGCGGCGCGTGGCTGCGGCCGAGGTGGTGGGCGCCATTCTCTACAAACTCAAAACCGGTTGTCAATGGCGCTGGCTGCCGGTGGCCGCCCTGTTCAGCGGCGAGCCCCTGAGTTGGCAGGGGGTGTACTATCATTTCCACACCTGGAGCAAACAAGGGGCCTGGAAAAAGCTGTGGCTGACGCTCTTGCGCCTACACCGCCGCTTGCTCGACCTCTCCAGCGTGCAACTCGACGGCAGCCACACACCGGCCAAGAACGGCGGGGTGGCCGTGGGCTACCAGGGCCGCAAAGCGGCGCGCACCACCAACGCCCTGTTCCTGGCCGACAACCAGGGCCAGCCGCTGGCCCTGGCCACGCCTCAGGCCGGGCAGCACCACGATACGTTTGAGCTGGAAGCCGTCTTTGGCGAGCTTTGCCAAACGTTGGAGCAGGCGGACCTGTGCCTGCAAGGCTTGTTTCTGAACGCCGACAAAGCCTTTGATGTCAACAGCTTACGCCAGGCCTGTGCCCACCGCGATATTGAGGTCAACATCCCGCGCAACCGGCGTTCGGCCGACTGGCAAATCGACGATGATACCCTGTTTGACCCCGAACTCTACCGCCGCCGACAGGTTATTGAGCAACTCAACGCCTGGCTCGACGGCTTCAAAACGCTACTCGTGCGCTTTGAAACCTGCCTGCATACCTGGCTGGCGTTTCACTGGCTGGCCTTTACCGTGCTACTGCTGCGCAGAATTGGTCGCTCGCCTACTTCCTAAACAGCTTCTATATTAGTCAGGGTGCGTTGTGTAAGTTATCTGCTTGATTTTGTTGTCATAAAATAAGATGTCCAGCTCGTAGAAACCTGCTGTATCCTCTATCCTTACCTTATTGGAGTTCCAATATTTTTTCGTGATAAATGCACTTTTCTTTTTTGCCAAAAAAGGAATTAAACCTGCAATGGCAGAAGGATTATTAAACTTACAGCTGTAGATAAACTGCTTCCCACCTATTTTGGGATTACCTGTTTTGTAATATTTGATTATGTTGTCAGAGAGAGTAAATATTACAAAGCGCTCATCCCCACCTAGCTTCTGAATTTTCTTACTGAACCCATGCGGCTCATTCTCCAAATTAAGGCGCGTGATTTCTAAGGTGAGTTTTTCGATAGTTTTATAATCTTCTACTGACAAAGGATTAGTAGACAAGACTCTTTGGCCAAATGCAGCTGTAGTAGCGATACAAAGTGCGATTGTTGATGCAAGAACTTTCATAAGGAATAAATTGAAAACAGAAGCTTCAATTACCCCAGCTTCCCTAGCGCCTGCTGCTTGCCGGCCTCATCGAGCGGGCCATCAATCCAGCCATTGCCGCCGTACACGCGGCGCTCGCCGGCCAGCGCTACCAGCTGCACGCGCTTGCGCTCGCCCGGCTCGAAGCGCACCGCCGTGCCAGCCGGGATATTGAGCCGGAAGCCAAATGCCGCCGCCCGGTCGAAGTCCAGCCCCGCGTTGGTTTCGAAGAAGGGGTAGTGCGAGCCCACCTGCACCGGCCGGTCGCCCCGGTTCAGCACCTCCAGCTCGATAACGGGGCGGTTTTCGTTCAGGAGTATGTCGCCCTCGGCCAGCAGATACTCGCCCGGCACGGCGGCGGGTACCTGCGCGGCGGCCGGAACCGTGCGGCGGAGGCCACTGCCGTAGAGCGCCAGCTCGGGCGCGCCGTGCTCGCGGCAAATGGGCTGGTGCACGGTCACGAGTTTGGTGCCATCGGGGAAGGTGCCTTCTACCTGCACCTCGGGCAGCAGGTCGGCTACGCCCTCCAGCACATCGTTGAAGCCGAGCAGCTGCTTGCCCTTGTCCATGAGCGTCGCCACCGATTCGCCGTCGCGGATAAACTCCAGCAGCTGAGTGGCGAGCAGGGCGGCGGCCTCGGGGTAGTTGAGGCGCAGGCCGCGGGCGTAGCGCTTCTGGGCCACTACCCCGGCCTGGTGCAGTACCAGCTTATCAAGGTCTTTGGGAGCGAGGTGCATAGGCAGAGAGGTTTAGTTGCGAATGTAGGATGTAGCGTGGACTCTGCGAGTCCGCGCGTGAGGTGATGTGCGAACGGCGCAACGCGCGGACTCGCAGAGTCCACGCTACAGCACGGGCGGGCAGGCCTACGTGGATTTGCCCGCCAACGCGCGGACTCGCAGAGTCCACGCTACAGCCGTCACACGTGCGTCCAGACCATCCAGCCGCCGTACCCTACACTGAGCACCGACGACAGCACCACCGCGCCCGCCCGCAGCCGCCGGCCCAGCCGCATGCGGGGCGTGAACGGAATGCGCATCAGGCTGACGGCCACCAGCATTCCCAGCACCGAGCCCAGCCCAAACAGCAGGATATAGGCAATGGCCCCGGCCGGCCCAGGGATGGCGTTCAGGGCCAGCAGCACCAGCGCCCCGCTCCCGGCCAGCCCATGCACCAGCCCCACGGAGTAGGCAAAGCCCGGCCGCTGCCGCAGCACCGGCCCCGGCTGATACGAGTTTTTATCCACCAGCCGGCTGATGCCCAGGCCAATCAGCATCAGGCCCACCATGGCTTCGAAGTAGCCCGACTGCAAAAACGTAGCCCGCCCAAAAATCAGCAGTCCGCCGAAAATGGCGAGCATGGTGGTGTGCCCCAGTCCCCAGAACAAGCCGTTTTTGAGGGCTCCCCGCAGCTGGTCGTGGCGCGCCACGAGGGTGCTGACCGCCAGCAGGTGGTCGGGCTCGAAAGCGTGGCCCATGCCCATCACCACCGCGAATAGGAAGGGCAGGAGGGAGGGCATGGAGCTGGCAGGAGGTAGACTTAACGCAAAGAAAGCAGCCATGCGTCGCTGCCTGCGGCATGACTATTTATAGAAGCTGTTTAGAAAGTCGGGGCTGAAGCCGGCAGCCCGCCAGCGATGCCGCCCAACTCCACTTCCTAAAACTGCTTCATAGAGTAGTTGCTACAATTCCCGAATCATCCAAATCTGGCAGCTGAAGTGGCCGCTGTTGCCCATTGGCTGCGGCAGATAGTGAAAGCCCAGCTTTTCGTATAGCGGCAGGGCCTGGGTCATCTCCTCGAACGATTCCAGGTACACCCGGCCGTAGCCGCGGGCGCGGGCTTCGGCCAGGCATTTTTCCAGCAGCTGCCTGCCCAGCCCCGGCCGCGCGCCTGGGGCAGCAGGTATAATTTAACCAGCTCGGTGGTGTCGGCGGGCAGGTTGTCGGTAGGGTAGATGCCTGCGCCGCCCAGCACCACGCCGTCCGCCTCAGCCACGAAATAGGCGCTCTGCGCGTGCTGAAAGAGCGCGTGCAAGTGGTCGGTAGAAGGGTCATAAAATACGGAGCCCGGCTTAGCGGCGCCAAATTCCGTGAGCGTATCCCGAATAATGCGGGCCAGCGCCGCGTCGTCGCCCGGCGCAATGGGGCGAATGGTGATAGTAGCGTCCAAAACGAAGGGAAAGCGGAGAGCTAATCTGTTTTAAATATAGTATTTTAAATATATATTTTATGTATGAAGCCGGAGTGCCACGCCGCTCTGCAACCTTACTTCAGCAGCTCGTGCAGCACCGTCTGCATGGAGAATGTCCGGTTGCCCGCTTCCTGGATGATGAGCGAGCCCGGCGCGTCGAGCACGGCATCCGAAACTTCCACGTTGCGGCGCACGGGTAGGCAGTGCAGGAATTTCGCGTCGGTGGTCAGGCCCATGTGCTCCGGCGTGAGCATCCAACTCGGGTCGTTGCTGAGCACCTGCCCGTAGTCGTGGTAGCTGCTCCAGTTTTTGGCCTGCACGTAGTCGGCGCCCGCCAGGGCCTTGCGCTGGTCGTACTCGATTGTGGCGCCCTTCGTGAACTTCGGGTCCAGCTCGTAGCCGTGCGGGTGAGTAATCACAAAATCCACCCAGTCGATTTCCGAAAACCAGTCGCAGAACGAGTTGGGCACGCACTGGGGCAGGGCCCGCACGTGTGGGGCCCAGGTCAGCACCACTTTCACCCGCTCTTTTTTCTTGGTCTCGGCCACGGTAATTAAGTCGGCAAACGACTGCAAGGGGTGCAGCGTGGCGCTTTCCAGACTGATAACCGGCACCGTGGCGTACTGCAGAATCCTGCTCATCACCTCCTCGCTGTAGTCGGCTTCCTTATCCTTCAGCGTCGGGAAAGTGCGCACGCCCAGCACGTCGCAATACTGGCTCATCACGGCAATAGCATCCTTGATATGCTCCTGCGTCGAGCCGTTCATTACGGCGCCGTCGGCCATCTCCAGCGTCCAGGAGTCGGCCCCGGCGTTCAGCACCCAGGCTTGCGCGCCCAGGTTGTAGGCGGCCTTCAGGCTGCTGAGGCGAGTGCGCAGGCTGGGGTTGAAGAATATCAAGCCTACGGTCTTGTTCTTGCCAACGTGCTGGTAGCCAAAGGGATTTATCTTTATTTCGAGGGCTTGATTAAGCAGCGCTTTATAGTCGCCCGCATCGGCGAAGGAGAGGAAGTTTTTCATGAGAAGTAGCGCGGACTTTATAGTCCGCGAAGCAAAGCGCCAAAGCGGCACTATCCGCCAAAGGCCCTCGCATACTTTTAAGGAGCGGCGAAGATAAGGCCGTACCCAAGCCCCCGACCGTATATTTGGCTAACCCGCTTGCCAATTCTTTAGCCATGACGTTTGCCGACCTCGATAATGTGGTAACAATCCACGGCCCGCAGCTAACCCGGCTCACGGACGAAGAATTCTTCGACCTCTGCCAGCACAACCCCACCCTGCGCCTGGAGCGCAACGCCGACCACGAAATCATCTTTATGCCCCCCGCCGGTTCCGAATCCAGCCACAAATCAGGTGAAGTATATGGCCAATTGTGGTTCTGGAACCGCCAGCACCAACTCGGCTACGCTTTTGAGTCATCGGCCGGCTTCACTATGCCCGATGGCTCGGTGCGCTCGCCCGATGCCTCGTGGGTACCCCGCGCCACCTACGACGCTCTGCCCGAAGCTCAGCGTCTGCGCTTTCCGCCCGTGTGCCCCACCTTCGTGGTCGAAGTCCGCTCGCCCTCCGATGGGCTAGCCCCCTGCGCCACAAAATGGAAATCTACCTGGCCAACGGCGTGCAAGTCGGCTTCCTACTCGACCCCAGCACCGAAACCGCCACCCTCTACCGCGCCGGCCAGGAGCCCGAAGAAATCAGCAGCTTCGAACAGTCGCTCAGCGCCGAGCCCGCCTTGCCCGGCTTCTCGCTGGATTTGCGGCCATTGCGCCGCCTAGTGTAACCCGCTAAAAAACAGAGTGCGAAGCCAACCAGCCCCGCACCTTGCCACCCGCTAGCCTAGTGCTGCGTCAGGCAAGTTCCTTACCTAATCGTTCTGGTGGGCGCCTCACGAGACCCCTTTGGGGCCGGCCCCCTCTCCTCAACCGAGAGGGGGAGCCAGCCGATTCTTTAGGTAATTAAAGTCTATCCGAAAAATACTTTCTTGCTGAATAGGTAATAGTTCCACTCAGTTAGAAATAAAGTAGCTAAAAACTACTGACCCTTATACTCGTTCCAGCTCTCAATCTTCAAGTCGCTCATTTCCAGCTCGCAGAACGCGGTGATAAACGCGCTTGCCAGCCGCGCATTCGTCAGCAGCGGGATGCTGAAATCGACGGCCGTGCGGCGAGTTTAACAGCTAGGTAGCTAGGCAGCTATAGCTTCTGGTTGCTGCCGCTGATGCACAACTTTTGCGTTGCGAGGCAGCGGCTTGGCAGTTACCGCTAATTCGTAGGGCCGATTGAAGGCTTCCTGCGATACATGGAAGTAACTGGCTAAGCGCCGAATAACTGCTTTCGACATACCCGACGGCGGTTCAGCAGGTCGGAAACTGTGCCCCGCCCGATTTCCAGGATGCTGGCCAGGTCCTTAGCCTGCAATTGCTGCCCGGCCATGAGCGAACGGAGCAGGTCGATGGGGTCGGCGGCCGGCACGTGGGAATGCGCTTCGTCCCATGTTTCGATGAGAAGCGTGAGCAAGTCTATCTCATCTTGCGCGGCGGCCGTGGGGGCTTCGGTGAGCAGGGCCTCCAGTTCGCGGCAGTAGTGTTGGTACTGTTGCTCGGTTTTGATAAGGGTGTAGGGCAGGATTTTCATGGCGGAGCTTAGTATAGATTGACGGTGTACTGCTCACCTTTGGCGCAAAGCTTATCGTACTCGGCGTGGGTACCTACCCAGCATACAAACAGGTGGACTTGCTGCTTGCCAAATACGTAGCGGGCAATAAGCCGGTGGTGGTTGCCGCCGATGTCGAACACGACGCGGCTGCTGCCGTTGCCCAGTAAGTCGGCCGAGCCAAAGGTTTGCTGGATGTCTGCTGACGTGTTCCACTCTGCATATTTTACTGCCGTTAGCCACAAGGCAAAGGAGCGAATGCGAGCGTGGTGAGCCGCGTAATCTTCCACTGTCTGGTGTTTTATAAGGTGAACTTTCATAGCGGATACACCAAAGATAAGCCCGGAGTTCGCATTTTGCGAATTCCGGGCTTGCCGGTAGTCAATTCATTGTCTACTACTACTGACCCTTATACTCGTTCCAGCTCTTAATCTTCAAGTCGCTCATTTCCAGCTCGCAGAACGCGGTGATAAACGCGCTCGCCAGCCGTGCATTCGTCAGCAGCGGAATGCTGAAATCGACGGCCGTGCGGCGAATCTTGTAGTCATTATCCAACTCGCCTTTCGTGAGGTTTTTGGGGATGTTGATGACCATTTCGATTTCCTTGTTCCGCAGGTAGTCGAGCACGTTGGGCTGCTGCTGGCTGTCGGGCCAGTGAACGAGGGTGGAGGCTAGCCCCATGTCGGCGAAGAATTTATGCGTGCCCTCCGTGGCGTAGAGCGTGAAGCCGCGCTCGGCCAGCAACTGCGCCACGGGTAGCAGCGTCACTTTCGAATTGATGGGACCGCCCGAAATCAGCACCGACTTTTGCGGGATGCGGTAGCCTACCGACAGCATCGACTTGAGCAGGGCCTCGTCGGCGGTATCGCCCAGGCAGCCGACCTCGCCGGTCGAGGACATATCCACGGTCAGCACCGGGTCGGCGCCGGCCAGGCGGGTGAAGGAGAACTGCGAAGCCTTGACGCCCACAAAGTTGGCATCGTAGACCAGCTCGCTGGCGTCGCGGTCTACGGGCACGCCAAGTAGTATTTTCGTAGCCTTGGTAATCAGGTTATTGCCTGATACTTTCGACACGAAAGGGAAGCTGCGCGAGGCGCGGATATTACACTCAATTACCTTCAGGTCGTTGTTTTTACCCAGAAACTGGATGTTGAATGGCCCGCTGATTTCGTAGCGCTTGGCGATTTTCTCGGCAATGGCCTTGAGGCGACGCACCGTCTCCACGTACACCTTCTGGGCGGGTAGTACATGGTGGCGTCGCCCGAGTGCACGCCTGCAAACTCGACGTGCTCCGAGATGGCGTAGCTCACGATTTCGCCGTGGTCGGCTACCGCGTCCAGCTCGATTTCCTTGGCTTCCTCGATGAACTCCGACACCACTACGGGTATTCGGTGCTCACTTCCTTGGCAAGCTTCAGGAAAGTTTCCAGCTCGTAGTTGTTGGAAACCACGTTCATGGCCGCGCCCGACAGCACGTAGCTCGGCCGGATGAGCACCGGGAAACCGACCTTACCCACGAAGTCAAACACGCCTTCCAGCGTCGAAAGCTCGCTCCAGCGCGGCTGCGAAATGCCCAGCTCGTCCATAATCGACGAGAACTTGTGGCGGTTTTCGGCCTCGTCGATGCGCTCGGGCGAGGTGCCCAGCACCGGCACGTTTTCCTGGTGCAGGCGCATGGCGAGGTTGTTCGGAATCTGGCCGCCCGTGGAGAGAATGACCCCGCCCGGCTGCTCAAAATCCAGGATATCCATCACCCGCTCAAACGACAGTTCCTCGAAATACAACCGGTCGCTCACGTCGTAGTCGGTCGAAACGGTTTCGGGGTTGTAGTTGATAACGATGGTCTTGTAGCCCTCGGCGGCGGCGGTCTGGATGGCGTTCACGCCGCACCAGTCAAACTCCACGCTGCTGCCGATGCGGTACACGCCCGAGCCCAGCACAGCTACCGACTTCTCAGTTTCGGGTGCCAAATCGTTTTCGGTGCCGTGGTAGGTGAGGTAGAGGTAGTTGGTCTTGGCCGGAAACTCCGCCGCCAGGGTGTCAATCTGCTTCACCACCGGCAAAATACCCAGTTCCTTGCGGCGCTTGCGTACGCGCAGCTCACTGGTGCGCAAGTTATTTTCGCCGTAGAATTTGGCGGCCAGCTGCATGTCCGAGAAGCCCAGCTTCTTGGCTTCGGCCAGTAGCGCCTTCTCGGGCGCGGTGCCATCGCCGAGGGGTAGGAGGCGCTGGCCCATTTCAAAAATGGTGCTCAGGCGCTGCAAAAACCACAGGTCGATTTTTGTCAAATCATGGATTTGCTGCACCGTGTAGCCTAGCTCAAACGCCTGGTTGATAGCGAAAATACGCTCCTCATTCGGGTCGCTCAGCAGCTTGTCTACCTGAGCATTGGTCACGGGCGCCTCGGGCCGGTTGGCCACGAAGCCGCGGCGGCCGGTGTCCAGCATCCGCAGGCCCTTCTGAATGGCTTCCTCAAACGAGCGGCCGATGGCCATCACTTCACCCACGCTCTTCATGCTGGAACCAATCTGCCGGGTCACGCCGTCAAACTTGCCCAGGTCCCAGCGCGGCAGCTTCACCACCACGTAGTCGAGCGCCGGCTCAAACAGCGCCGAAGTCGTCTGCGTCACGCTGTTTTTCACCTCAAACAGCCCGTAGCCCAGCGCCAGCTTAGCCGCCACAAAAGCCAGCGGGTAGCCCGTGGCTTTTGAGGCCAGCGCCGACGAGCGCGATAAACGCGCGTTCACCTCAATCACGCGGTAATCTTCCGAAACCGGGTCGAGCGCGTACTGAATGTTGCACTCGCCCACGATGCCCAGGTGCCGAATAGTCTTGATGCCAATCTGGCGCAGCTTGTGGTACTCGCGGTTGCTGAGCGTCTGCGACGGGGCCACCACGATGCTCTCCCCGGTGTGGATGCCGATGGGGTCGAAGTTCTCCATGTTGCAGACTGTGATGCAGTTATCATAGCAGTCGCGCACCACTTCGTACTCCACTTCCTTCCAGCCCTTCAGCGATTCTTCCACCAGAATCTGGCTCGAAGTCGCAAACGCCCGCTCGGCCAGTGCCCGCAGCTCGTCCTCGTTATCGGCAAAGCCGCTGCCCAGGCCACCCAGCGCAAACGCCGCCCGAATAATCAGCGGAAAGCCGATTTCCAGGCCCGCCGCGATGGCGTCGTCCATCGTGGTAACGGCCCGACTACGGGCCGTTTTGACGTCGATTTCATTGAGCTTGTCAATGAAAATATCCCGATCCTCGGTGTCGATAATCGACTGCACCGGCGTGCCGAGCACGCGCACGTTGTACTTCTCGAAAATATTATTCCGGTAGAGCTGCACCGCGCAGTTCAGCGCCGTTTGCCCCCAAACGCCACCAGAATGCCGTCGGGTTTTTCCTTCTTAATTACCTCCTCGACGAAATACGGCGTGACGGGCAGAAAGTATACATCGTCGGCAATATTGTCCGACGTCTGCACGGTGGCAATATTGGGATTAATCAGGATGGTCGTAATGCCTTCTTCCTTCAGCGCCTTCAGCGCCTGCGAACCGGAATAATCAAATTCGCCCGCCTCGCCGATTTTCAGAGCGCCCGAGCCGAGAACCAGTACTTTCTTGATGTCTTTCATTGGTTGCTTAAAGCCTTCTAAGTGAGAAGGAAGCGAATGTGAAAATTAATTGCGTTTCTGTCCATAAGACATGACACCAACCATTCTAAAGCGCATGGCCTTAGAAAATTCTTTGTTGCATATAAGCACTTCCATGCTTTTCAGAAGAGTGCTCACTTGTCCTAGTGCTTCGCTCAATGTCGTTAAGTGTGAATCGTGGCGACCTATGACAAGATAAACCTCTGTTTCATCAAAGAGACTGTTAGCGTATTCTGCTACCATATCTGCTTTGTATTCACTAGCTTGTTCATGATTCAAGCCGACATAAATCCAATCAGACCAATCGAAATTGCGTAGCAAGTGCTCGCTTGCGATGAATATGTTTTTGGCATCCAACATGTCCACTGAACTAGTGTCAATAAGGGGCTCCCTAGGAATGGGTTCGGTTGGCACTAAGCTCAAAACAAACACCTCTTCAGCAACTACCACAAAAGATTCTAATCCATTGGACGAGTCTAAGGTGCATTTGATATAGCTATCGCTCTCTTTAAACGCTAAATCAAAAATGACATTTTGGTGGTCGAAGCCGTTGAACTTTAGCTCTTGAATACCGATGAATTGAAGCTCGACGTTGCAGTGCTTGATTAACTTGTAATAGCCTTGTTTATCAAGCTTATTCGTCATTTCGAAAGCAGCAATAACTAAGGTAACTGAGTAACGCCCAGTAGGGTGAGATTCAAAAGTTACCTTAGTTATTTCTGCGTCATGAAAATCTGGCCAATAACCGAAATGCTGCTCAACTACCTCGTAGTCGATTATGCGGCTAATTGCAGGATTCTCATGTGCTGTCATTACGCTTTTCGACAATGCGTTAGAGATACTTCGTTGCGCTCAGAATGACGTTGATTTTTGCTTCTGTCTATTCTGCTGGCTGAGCCTCCTTGTACTTCTCAACCGAAGCCAAAAAGTCGTCAAACAGATACTCCGTATCTACCGGCCCGCCGGCGGCTTCGGGGTGAAACTGCACCGCGAAGAACGGCTTGGTTTTGTGGCGGATACCCTCGCAGGTGCCGTCGTTCAGGTTCTCAAACAAGCCTTCCCAGTCGGCGGGCAAGTTCTTCATATCCACCGCAAAACCGTGGTTTTGCGAGGTTACGTAGCACTTGTTGGTGCCGAGCTGGCGCACGGGCTGGTTGTGGCTGCGGTGGCCGTATTTCAGCTTGTAGGTGCTGCCGCCGCAGGCCAGGCCCATGAGCTGAATGCCCAGGCAGATGCCGAAAATTGGCTTGTCGCCGGCCAGCGCGGTGCGCAGGTGGGCTATGGTTTTCTCGCACATCGTGGGGTCGCCGGGGCCATTGCTCAGGAACAGGCCATCGTAGTCTAGCTGGTTAAAATCGTAGTCCCAGGGCACGCGGGTTAGCTCCACGTCGCGCTCCAGCAGGCAGCGGATGATGTTGTTTTTCACGCCGCAATCGACCAGCACGATTTTGTGCTTACCGCTGCCGTAGCGCTTCACGCCATCCACGCTCACCTGGGCCACGAGGTTGTCCTCGTTGGGGTCGTGCAGCGGCACGTCGTGGTCGGGTGTCACGATTTTGCCGAGCATAGCGCCTTCTTCGCGCAGCTTCTTGGTGAGCATCCGGGTATCCACATCGTAGATGCCGGGAATATTGTGGGCGGCCAGCCACGCGCTCAGGCTTTGCGAGGCGTTCCAGTGGTTGTATTCTTCCGAATAATAGGATACTACGAGGCCCGAAATATGCACCTGGCTCGATTCGAGGGCGCTCGAAATATCCTGCTCAATCTGCTCCATCGGCACGCCGTAGTTGCCCACCATCGGGTAGGTCAGCACCAGAATCTGGCCCGGAAGGAGGGGTCTGTTAAGTTTTCGGGGTAGCCCGTCATGGCCGTGCTGAACACAACCTCGCCTGCCGACGCCGTGTAGGCCCCAAACGACTTGCCCTCCAGCTCAGTGCCATCGGCTAATACCAGTTTTACCGGCTTCGTATTTTCCACGCTTGTTGAGTTATGTGTAAAGTGGAGGAGTGCTCCGTTGGTCGCTAATTGATTAATTCACAAAGGCTTTTGCACACGTTGAGCTTGCGAAATATCTTACCTAAGGCTCGAACAACTTGTTCTGGCGCAGTAAGATGCTTCGCAAGCTCAGCATGATAGATGGGTCTTAATCCTGCTCTACTACTGTGGTATCAACCGGCACCTTAGCCGATTCCAGTGCGTAAAGCGCCTGCAAAAATAGGTCAGCTTCGGCCTTGGTGATGTTCAGCGGCGGCAATAAGCGCAGCACGTTCGGGTCGCTGGCGTTGCCTACGAAGATGTGATGCTCGAATAGCAGCTTATCGCGGATTTCTTTGATGGGGAAGTCGTACTTCACGCCTATCATCAGCCCGCGCCCGCGCACTACCGTGGCCTGGCTGTGGGTGCGCAGCTCCTGCATGATGTATGCGCCCAGCTCGGCCGCGTGCGCCACCAGGTTTTCCTGCTCTAATACTTCGAGCACCGCCAGGCCCGCCGCGCAAGCCAGATGGTTGCCGCCAAACGTGGTGCCCAGCAAGCCATACGACGCCTTAAACTCCGGCGAAATCAGCACGCCGCCAATGGGGAAGCCGTTGCCCATGCCCTTAGCCGTGGTGATGATGCCCGGCTGAATGCCCGCATGCTGGTGCGCAAAAAACTCGCCGCTGCGGCCGTAGCCGCTCTGCACCTCGTCGGCAATCAGCACCACGCCGTGCTGTGCGCACAGCGCCGACAGTCCCTGCAAAAACTCGTCGGTCGGCAGCACCACGCCGCCCACGCCCTGAATCGGCTCGATAATGCAGGCGCACACTGGCTGCGCCTGCATCACCTGCGCCACGGCCGCGAGGTCGTAGGGTACGAAGCTCACGCCGTGGCCCGCGTTGAAGGGCGCCACGATTTTGGGGTTGTCGGTGGCGGCTACCGCGCCCGAGGTGCGGCCGTGAAACGCGCCTTTGAACGCAATGACGTGGTTTTTGCCGGTGTGAAACGACGCCAGTTTCAGCGCATTCTCATTGGCCTCGGCCCCGAGTTGCACAAAAACAGCGTGTAGTCGGGGTAGCCCGACAAGTTGCCCAGCTTCGCGGCCAGCTCCTGCTGAATTGGGATTTTCACCGAGTTGGAGTAGAAGCCGATTTTGGCCACCTGCTCCTGCACGCGCTGTACGTAGTGCGGGTGGCTATGGCCGATGGAAATCACGGCGTGGCCGCCGTAAAAATCCAGATACTGCTGGCCGTTCTCGTCCCAAAGCGTCGCGCCGAGCGCCCGCACCGGCGTGATGTTTACGAGCGGATAAACGTCGAAGAGGTTCATGGTTTGTTAGCTAGATTATTTGAGGTTAAAATATCTTTTATAATCGGCTACGTAGTCGCTCGCACTTAGTGTAATCATCGCCCTTTTTTCTATATCGTAGTAGATGTAATTATTATTCTCAAAGTATGCGTAACGGAAACGCAGGGCATCATAGAAAAAGCAAATTTTCTTGTTTTTAAAAAGGTCGTAGACTATAGTTGCTGTCTCTGGGTCAGTTGCTCCCATACTCTCGATGCGCTTAGAGTTAGGGTACTGTGGAGAGGATACGATAATATTTGCCAACTCTTTTCGATTCATTAAAAAGGCAATGAAATGCGAATGGTCAGTTGTAAAAAGACTGTTGAGCTGCAAGTTTTCGCCATTTGCTATGCTGCTGGGTTCGAAGCGTAGAACGGGAATTGGAATAACTGTGCCTTTGCGATATAGCTCTTGCTTGTCATTGAATACCTCGCGACCAGACAAATCATCTGAAAAAATTTCGAAATTGTCTTTTCGCAGCAGGTAAGTCCATATTGCTTTTTCGGCTTTTAAGTAATCGTAAGAATAACACTGCTTCGGCTGTGAATAAGCCCTTGTGAAAAAGCAGAGAAGCAGTAAAGCAGCAGCGACATAGGTTTTCATCGTCTTGTATTATCGACTGAGGCAAAACCACCTCAATTAATATGATGCTAAGGTTGCTACTTCTTCACACGGTAGGTTAAAAAAACGAAGCCTTACTTTTCAACCCCGCCGTTTCCTTCAGGCCAAACAGCAGATTCATGTTCTGAATAGCCTGCCCCGACGCGCCTTTCAGCAGATTGTCCAGCGCGGAGGTAATGAGCACCTGGTCGTCGTGCTTGGTCACGTGCAACAGGCATTTGTTGGTGTTCACCACTTGCTTGAGGTGAATTTCCTTCTCTGATACTATCGTGAATGGCGCATCGCGGTAGTAGTCGGCGTACAACTCTTGTACCTCTGGTATTAAAAGTTCGCAGGTAGTATAAACCGACGCGAATATGCCCCGCGTGAAATTGCCCCGGTAGGGGATAAATCGCACCGGCTTGTCAAAGCTCGGCTGCAAGTCCACCAGCGTTTCGCCAATTTCGCCCAAGTGCTGGTGCGTGAATGTTTTATAGGTCGAAATGTTGCCGGTGCGCCAGGTGTAGCCCGTCGTTTCGACGAGGCCCCGGCCCGCGCCGGTGCTGCCCGTAATGGCCGAAATATGCACCGCATCGTGCAGTTGCCCGGCCGCCGCCAGCGGCAGCAGCGCCAACTGAATGGCCGAGGCGAAGCAGCCCGGATTGGCAATGCTGTCGGCCGTGCGGATTTGCTCCCGGTTCAGTTCCGGCAGGCCGTACACAAAGTGCCGGCCGGCTACGTCACTGTCGGCCGCCAGGCGAAAATCATTGCTCAGGTCAATGACTTTGGTGCTAGCGGGTAGGTTGGCTTCGAGCAGCCACTTGCGCGAGTGGCCGTGGCCGAGGCATAGGAAAACCACGTCTTCATCGCCGCGCAGCTCGCTGGCGAAGGTGAGGTCGGTATCACCCAGCAGGTCGTCGTGCACCGAGTGCAGCGGCTGCCCGGCCTGCGTCGAGCTGACGACCGCGCCGATTTCGGCGTGCGGGTGGTGCAGTAGCAGGCGCAGCAGCTCGCCGGCTGTGTAGCCCGCGCCGCCCACGATGCCGGCAGTGATAGATTTATTCATTGAGCTGCTGTGGCGCCTCACCCCCGGCCCCATCTCCGAAAAGGAGAGGGGGAGCCGAGGTAGCGCAAACGCAAAAACTAAAGCTAAAAACTAAGACTAAAACTAGTCCCCCTCTCCTTTTCGGAGAGGGGCTAGGGGTGAGGCGCCACGTCAGGCTAGTCCTGCAGCGAAGCGTGAATCTTCAGCTGATTCCCGAAAATCTTAATGAACCCGCGCGCGTCGCGCGAATCCCAGGCATTGTTCTCCTCGCCATAAGTCGCTACCTTCGACTGCATCATATCATACTTCGACTCAATGCCCAGCAGCTCAAAGTGGTAAGGTCGCAGCTCCACGAATACCGTGCCCGTTACCCGCTCCTGCGACGATAATAAGAAGGCCTCAAAGTCCCGCATCACCGGGTCGAGATACTGCGCCTCGTGCAGCAGCGTGCCGTACCAGGTCGCCACTGGCTCCTTGTGCAATTGCTGCCAGCGCGAGAGCGTGTGCTTTTCCAGCAGGTGGTGCGCCTTGATGAGTAGCAGCGCCGCCGGCGCCTCGAAGCCCACGCGGCCCTTGATACCCAGGATAGTATCGCCCACGTGTGTATCGCGGCCGATGGCGTAGGCGCCGGCGATGTCGTTTACCTGCTGAATGAGCGACACGGCATCCATGCGCTGGCCGTTCAGCGCCACCGGCTCGCCTTTTTCGAAAGTGATTTCCAGCTGGCTGGGCTTGGTCTGGGAAAGCTGGGTAGGGTAGGCGCTCTCGGGCAGGGCCTGGCGCGAGGTCAGCGTTTCGACGCCGCCCACGCTGGTGCCCCAGATGCCCCGGTTGATGGAGTATTTGGCCTTTTCCCAGCTCATCTCGAAGCCCTGGTCCTGTAGGTACTGGATTTCCTGCTGGCGCGAAAGCTTCTGGTCGCGGATGGGCGTAATAATTTCCACGTCCGGCGCAATCACCGCGAAGGCCACGTCGAAGCGCACCTGGTCGTTGCCGGCGCCGGTGCTGCCGTGCACGATATATTCAGCGTTTTCGCGCTTGGCATATTCGGCAATGGCCAGCGCCTGAAACATGCGCTCGGCGCTTACGCTCAGCGGGTACGTGTCGTTCTTCAGCACGTTGCCAAACAACAGGTAGCGCAGGCAGTCGTGGTAGTAGCGCTCGGTAATATCAATCACCTCATGCTTCACCGAGCCCAGCTCGTAGGCACGCTTCTCAATGGATGCCAATTCTTCGGCCGAAAAGCCGCCCGAGTTCACGATAACGGTATGGATTTCCAGGTCGTGCTCCCGCGAGAGGTTCACCACGCAGTACGACGTATCGAGGCCGCCGCTGTACGCTACAATTGCCTTTTTTTTCATTATTCAGAAAGAGTAGAAGTCGAAGAAGGGGTTTCCGTCTCGGTTTCCGAAGCGGGCAGCGGGGCCGTGACATCGTCGAAGACCATGCCCGTGCAGAGGCACATTTTGCGCTCGTTCTCGGTCAGGATACCGAAGTTTTTGCAGCTCTTGCAGCCTTTCCAGAAATCCTCGCTGGTCGTCAGCTCCGAGAACGTCACCGGCTTATAGCCCAGGTCGCTGTTGATTTTCATCACGGCCAGGCTGGTCGTGATGCCGAATATCTTGGCATCCGGATATTTGCTGCGCGATAGCCGGAATACCTCGCGCTTGATGGCGCGGCCCAGGCCGTGCTTGCGCAGCTCGGTGTTCACTACGAGGCCCGAGTTGGCCACGAACTTGCCGCTCTCGAAGGTTTCGATGTAGCAGAAGCCGGCTAGCTCGTCCTCGACAAACGCGATAACGGCGTTGCCCTGCACCATTTTAGCTTTCACGTACTCCGGGTCGCGCTTCGCGATGCCCGTGCCCCGCAGCTTGGCCGATTCGATGTACCATTGACACAGCAACTCCGCATACTGCGTGTCTGCTGCCGTCGCAACCCGTATTGTCATTTATTTAGAAGGAAAGACTTAGGAAAGAAACGTAGTTTACCGGCCCTCGCCCTCGCGAGTTGTGCGGCAGAAAACCCGAAATCTATCGGTAAGTGGCCGAGCTCGTTATCGGTGGCTCAGCAAAGCTGGCTCGCAGCCAGCACCCGGCAGTTGAAGCCGGCTAGGGTCGTCGCAGCAACGCGCAAACTAGCGTACGCACGCTTCCCGAGCCCGGGTGGGCCGCGTTAGAAAGCAGAGAATTGGTGCGAGCCAAGGAAGTCATTGCAGGAAAGCAGCCGTGGGCTAGCGAGTGAGCCAGCAAACCAGGGGCCATAATGGAGCCGCAAAGGTAAAAGTTCCTACTTTTGTCCGCAATAGGCTGGGTAGTTTTTTTTGTTGGCGGGGCCGGGGCGGCGATTAAGTAATTATGAACAAAACAGAGATAACTATTTATAAAATTGGCGGAGGTATTATTGATGATGCCGACGCCCTGGCTAAATTCCTGGGCTTGCTGGCCCAGGGTGGCGGCCCTAAAATTCTGGTGCACGGTGGCGGCAAAGGAGCCAGCACCATGCTACGCGAGCTGGGCCTCACGCCGCAGCTCATCAACGGCCGCCGCGTCACGGATGCCGCCACGCTCGATATCGTGGTCATGTTTTATGCCGGCAAAACCAACAAGCAGGTGGTAGCCGAATTGCAGCACCTGGGCGTGAACGCGCTGGGTTTGAGCGGCGCCGACGGCAATATTATTCAAGGTGTTAAGCGGCCAGTTAAGGATATCGACTACGGCTTTGTAGGCGACTTGACGCCGGCCAGCGTCAATGCCGGGCTGTTGCAGCAAGTAATTGCTGCTGGTATTACGCCGGTACTGTGTCCGATTATTCACGACGGCCAGGGGCAACTATTAAATACTAACGCCGATACCATTGCTTCGGCTGTAGCCGTAGCGCTGGCCGAATTTTATTCGGTAACGCTGCACTATTGCTTCGAGAAAAACGGCGTACTACATGACGTAAACGATGACCAATCAGTAATTTTGGAAATTAATTTGGTGAAATACGACGAGCTGAAAAAGCAGGGCATTATTGCCGACGGGATGCTGCCGAAACTGGAAAATTCCTTCGCGGCGCTGCACCAGGGGGTAAGCCGAGTAATTGTCGGTCACGCGCTTAATATTGGAAATTCACTACATACGGTGCTGTGTCTGAAGTAATTGAGCAGCTTGGCGACGACGCGATTGCGCTGTTAATTCAATTAATTAAAACGCAGTCGTTTTCGCGCGAGGAATCGGGTACGGCCGCTATTCTGGAGGAATTCCTGACCCGATACGATATTCCAACGCAGCGACGGGGCAATAACGTGTGGGCCGCGCAGCCGAATTTCGACCCGCAGAAACCCACTATTTTACTCAACTCGCACCACGACACGGTGAAGCCGGGCGCGGGCTGGACGTACCCGCCCTTCGGCGCGACGCGGGAAGGCGATAAATTAATTGGCCTTGGCAGCAATGATGCCGGGGCGTCGGTCGTCAGCCTGCTGGCTACCTTTCGCTATTTCTACAACCGGCCCACGGCGTTTAATTTAATCTGCGCCATTACGGCCGAAGAGGAAATTTCGGGCGCCAACGGCATTAAAAGTATTTTGCCGGAATTAGGAAAAATTGACTTCGGCATCGTGGGCGAGCCTACCGGCATGAACGCCGCCGTGGCCGAAAAGGGCCTGCTCGTGCTCGATGGCGTGGCGCGGGGCCGCACCGGCCACGCCGCCCGCAACGAGGGCGAAAACGCGCTGTATAAGGCGCTGGATGATATTAACTGGCTGTGCAATTACCAGTTCCCAAAAGTGTCGGAACTACTGGGGCCGGTGAAAATGACCGTGACCCAAATTTCGGCCGGTACGCAGCACAATGTAGTGCCCGACGAATGCCGCTACGTGGTAGACATTAGAACTATTGAATATTATTCGAACGAAGAAATTCTGGATACCGTGCGGGCCCACGTGCGGGCTGAAATCACGCCGCGCTCTACCCACTTGCAGTCGTCGGGAATCCTGCTGACGCACCCGATTGTGCGCAAAGCCGTGGCGATGGGCAAAACCACGTATGGCTCGCCCACGCTTTCCGACCAGGCAATGATGCGATTCGATACCCTGAAAATGGGACCGGGCGATAGCGCCCGCTCACACGCGCCGGACGAGTATATTTTACTCAGCGAAATTCGCGATGGGATTGCGGAGTATATTAAATTGCTGACTGACTTCACATTTTAAGCGCAAGGTTTCGCAAGGTTAAAATAGGTCGCGCTGCGCCAAGCCTGATTTTAACCCTTGTTTGACTGTGTTCCAAACCCTGCGTAACCTCATTTAACCTTGCGAGACTTCGCGCTATGAAAATCTGGGAAAAAGGCTTTTCGGTAAACGACAAAATTGAGCGCTTCACGGTGGGGCAGGACCGCGAACTGGACATGTACCTGGCGCCCTTCGACCTGCTGGCCTCCCAGGCGCAGGCGAAAATGCTGGCCAGCATCGGCTTGATTTCCAAAGCGGAAGAAACCCAGCTGCTTGCCGGGCTGGCCGAGCTGCGGGCGCAGGTCGAAGCGGGTACGTTCGTTATCGAGCCAGAATTCGAGGACGTGCATTCGAAAATTGAATATTATTTGACCGATAAATTTGGCGATGCGGGCAAGAAAATTCACACGGCCCGCTCGCGCAACGACCAGGTGCTGACGGCCATTCAATTATTTATTAAGGATTATACCGAAAAAATCGGCGCAAAAATTCTGGAATTAGTCGATTTACTAATTCGGCAAGGCGAAAAATACCAGCACGACCTGCTGCCCGGCTACACGCATTTTCAGGCGGCCATGCCCAGCAGCTTCGGGCTCTGGTTTGGCGCTTATGCCGAGCATTTGCTGCTCGATATGAGCTTGTTGGAGGCCGCGCATACCGTGGCCGACCACAACCCGCTGGGCTCGGGCGCGGGCTTCGGCAGCAGCTTCGGCATCGACCGCGAGCAGACGACGCGCGAAATGGGATTTAGCAACCTGGCCATCAGCGCGGTGGGCGCGCAGATGCTGCGCGGCAAAACCGAAAAAACGCTTGCTTTCGCCATCGCGGGCGTGGCCGGTACGCTCAGCAAGCTGGCCTACGACCTGGTGCTGTATAACAGCCAGGATTTGGGCTTCGTGAAGCTGCCCAAGGAATTCACGACGGGCTCCAGCATTATGCCGCACAAGAAAAACCCCGACGTGTTTGAGCTGGTGCGGGCGCACTGCAACCGCCTGCAAGCGCTGCCGAACGATATCATTCTCACCATTAATAACCTGCCCAGCGGCTACCACCGCGATTTCCAGCTAGTAAAGGAAATCCTGTTCCGGCCCATGACGCAGTTTGCCGATATTCTGGATATTTTATTATTTGCCGTGCCGGTGCTGGAGGTGGTGCCGGGCGTAATAAATCAGCCGAAGTACGACGCCATCTTTTCGGTTGAGAACATTAACCAGCTTATTCAGCGCGGCGTGCCGTTTCGGGATGCCTACAAGCAGGTGGGGCAGGCGGTGGATGCGGGCACCTATGTGCCACATAAGGAATTTGCAACCAGTCATTTAGGCAGCGTGCACCAGCCCGGCTTACCAGAGCTGGGAGCGCGGCTGCAACAAGCGCGCGCGCGGCTGCCCTGGGCCAGCGGCGCGGCAGCGGAGTAGGGGCCAGGTAGGATGGCTGTAACCCGGAGCGTAGCTTAGCCGCTACACTGCTGCCATCTCTACAAAACCCGTATGAAAATCACGAAGCTGCTCGTTGCCAACCGCGGCGAAATAGCCATCCGCGTGTTCCGCGCTGCCTCTGAGCTGGGCATTGCCACCGTGGCCCTCTATACGTACGAGGACCGCAACTCGCTGCACCGCTACAAGGCCGACGAAGCCTACCAGATTGGTCGCGACGACGAGCCGCTGCGCCCGTACCTGGACATTGAAGGCATTATCACCCTGGCTAAGGAGAACGGCGTCAACGCCATTCACCCCGGCTACGGCTTTCTGAGTGAGAACGCCGACCTGGCCCGGCGTTGCCGCGAGGAAGGCATTACGTTCGTGGGCCCGCGCCCCGAGGTGATGGAGGCGCTCGGCGACAAGGTAGCCGCCAAGGAGGTTGCCCTCAAGTGCGAGGTGCCGCTCATCGAAAGCAGCGAGGCTGACCTGGTTGACGCGGACGTGGCGCTGGCCGAGGCGCACCGCATCGGCTACCCGGTGATGCTGAAGGCGGCCAGCGGCGGCGGCGGGCGCGGCATGCGCGTCATTCGCGACGATGAGCAGATGCGCAAGGGCTTTTTCGAGGCCCGCAACGAGGCCCAGAATGCCTTTGGCGACGATACGGTTTTCCTGGAGAAATTCGTGGAGCGGCCCAAGCACATTGAAGTGCAGCTGGTGGGCGACCAGCACGGGCACCTCACGCACCTCTACGAGCGCGACTGCTCGGTGCAGCGGCGCTTCCAGAAGGTAGTGGAGGTGGCGCCGGCCGTCGATTTAACCGAGTCGCTGCGCAGTCGGCTCTACGAATATGCGCTGAAAATCGGCAAGGCCGTGGGCTACGACAACGTGGGCACCGTGGAGTTTCTGGTGAACCCCGAGCTGGACCGCATCTATTTTATCGAAGTCAACCCCCGCATTCAGGTCGAGCACACCGTGACCGAGATGATAACGGGCGTGGACATCGTGAAAACTCAGCTTTACATCGCCTCGGGCTACCCGCTCCAAGCGCCCGAAATTGGCCTGGGACCCGATGTGGCAGTGCCGCGCGTGGGCGTGGCGGTGCAGTGCCGCATCACGACCGAGGATGCTACCAACGACTTCAAGCCCGACTACGGCACCATCCTGGCCTACCGCTCGGCGGGCGGCTTCGGCATCCGGCTCGACCAGGGGTCTGTTTATCAGGGAGCTATCATCTCGCCGTTTTTCGACTCGCTGCTGGTAAAGGTGTCGGCCCACGCGCCCACCCTGGCCGGCGCGGCCCAAAAGATGCTGCGTACACTCGATGAGTTTCGGGTGCGCGGGGTGAAGACAAATATGCAGTTTTTGCAGAATATCGTGCGTAACCCCGAGTTTCAGGCTGGGCACGCGACCGTCGATTTTATCAAGGACCACCCCGAGCTGCTGCAATTCAAGACCCGCCTCGACCGCGCTACGCGCCTGCTGCACTACATCGGCGAGGTAGTGGTAAATGGCAACCCCGACGTGGCCGGCCGCGTGGATGAGCGCCGCCAGGTGCGCAAGGTGCCGCTGCCCCAGGCCGACCTGCACCAGGCGCCCGCGCCTGGCACCCGTCAGAAATTGCAGGAGCTGGGGCCCGAGAAATTCGGCGAGTGGCTGCGCCAGGAGCCGCTCATCCACTACACCGATACGACCCTGCGCGACGCGCACCAGAGCCTGCTGGCCACGCGCATGCGCACCATCGATATGCTGAAGGTGGCCGACCGCTACGCCCGCCGGCACCCGCAGACGTTCTCGCTGGAGGTGTGGGGCGGCGCAACATTCGACGTGGCGCTGCGCTTTCTGCACGAAGACCCCTGGGCCCGCCTGACCCGCCTGCGCGAGGCCGTGCCGAATATCCTGCTCCAGATGCTGATTCGGGGGGCCAACGGGGTGGGCTACAAGGCCTATCCGGACAACCTGACCGAGCGCTTTGTGGCCGAGGCCGGCGCGAAAGGCGTCGAAATCTTCCGCATTTTCGACTCGCTGAACTGGATGAAGGGCATGGAAGCCTGCATCGGTTTCGTGCGTAAGCAAACCACCGGCCTGGCCGAAGGCAGTATCTGCTACACCGGTGATATTCTGGACCCCAGCCGGCCCAAGTACAACCTTCAGTATTACCTGACCCTGGCCAAGCAGCTCGAAGATGCCGGCGCGCACATCCTGTGCATCAAGGACATGGCGGGCCTGCTCAAGCCTTACGCGGCCCAGGAGCTGATTCCGGCGCTGCGCGCAACTGTGAAGCTGCCCATTCACCTGCACACCCACGACACCAGCGGCCTGCAAGCCGCCACCTACCTCAAGGCCGTGGAGGCGGGCGTCAACGTGATTGACGTGGCGCTGGGCGGCCTCTCGGGCCTCACCTCGCAGCCCAACTTCAACTCGGCGGTCGAGATGCTGCGCCACTCGCCGCGCCACCGCGAGTTCGACCAGCACAGTCTCAACGAGTTCAGCGATTATTGGGAAGCCCTGCGCGAGCAGTATTACCCCTTCGAGAGCGGCCTGCTGGCCAGCACCGCCGAGGTGTACGAGCACGAGATTCCGGGCGGGCAGTACTCCAACCTGCGGCCCCAGGCGGCCGCGCTGGGCTTGCTCGACAAATTCGAGGAAGTGAAGCAGCGCTTTGCCGACGCCAACCAGCTGCTGGGCGACATTCCGAAGGTTACGCCCTCGTCGAAAGTGGTGGGCGACCTGGCCTTGTTCATGGTTTCCAACAAGCTCACGCCCGAAGACGTCATCAGCCGCGGCCCGAGCCTGAGCTTCCCGGAGTCGGTGCGCGAGCTACTGCGCGGCGACATCGGCCAGCCGCTGGGCGGCTGGCCCGCCGACGTGCAAAAAGCCGTGCTCAAGGACGAACAGCCATTCACCGACCGCCCCAACGAGCACCTGGCGCCCATCGACTTCGACAAGGAGTGGGCCGAGTTTGAGAAAACGCACCCCAATGCGCAGTTCACTGACCTGTTATCGAGCCTGCTCTACCCCAAAGTATTTGCTGAATACTGGGAGTTCCGGCAGCAATACGGCGACGTGAGCCGCATCCAGACGCCGGTATTCTTTTTCGGGCTGAAAGAAGGCGAGGAAACCATTATTGAGATTGCGCGGGGCAAGTCGATTATCATTCGCCTGCAATCCATCGGCCCGGTCAACGCCGAAGGCATGCGCACCGTGTTCTTCGCTCTCAATGGCCAGACCCGCAACCTGGAAGTGCGCGACCAGCACGTAGAGGTTAAAACTGTGCACAACGCCAAGGCCGACCGCGCCAACCCCCGGCAGATTGCCGCGCCCCTGCAAGGCATGTTGAGCAAGGTGCTGGTGCAGCCCGGCCAGCAGGTAGCCAAAAACACGCCGCTGTTCGTGATTGAGGCCATGAAGATGGAAACCACCATCACCGCCCCCGCTGACCTCACCGTGAGTACGGTTTCGCTCGGCGCGGGCACCCGCGTACAGGCCGACGACTTAGTGCTAACGATGGAGTAGTGGTCGGTAAGAAATTCTCAAAAGTATGCTTTAATATTAAAGTATAAATTTTATATATGAAAATAATATTTCTACCGTTACTGGTGCTACTGCCACTAAGCATTTTTGCACAAGGTGCCCCAGCTACCGAGCGCCTTCCGGAAACGACCCAAAGCCTGTCTAGCCTATTGGGCGGGAGCAATAAAATGACTGGTTTGGCTAACCGCGACGAAGTAGCGCTGGGCTCGCCCCTGTTATTTTCCGACTGGCGGCTGGGTGAGGTGCTGCTCCGGGGCAATCAACGCCCCATTGCCGTGCCGCTCAAGTACGATGAGTACCGGCAAGAACTACGGGCACGACTCCCTCAAGGCGATTCGGTGGCTGTACCAATGGGAAAGGTGCAGGAGTTTAGAGTATTGAATCCGGCACCAACTCGGCACTTTGTTAATTATTTGTCGGCACCGCCTGATAGTCCTGGTACATGTGCTGAAGTGCTAGTAGAAGGCCCGAATGCCCAGCTGGTTAAGTTTTGGCACAAATCACTGGTCGCGCAGCAAGCTCCCGGCAGCACGTATGCCGCCACCACGACCGTAAATACGTTGGTAGAGCAATCCAACTATTACCTGCGTTGGGTGAGTAACGATAAGTTTTCGCCGCTACGCCTGAAACAGGCTAGCTTAGAGCAGGTACTAACAGCTTATCCGGCCGCGCTGGCTGCCCTCAAGGCCCGGAAAGGTAGACTTAGTTCGGAAGCTGATTTAATTCATGCCGTGACCGAACTCGAGCCGCTATTGAGTGCTCCTAGTCATTGACCAGCACCATTATTAAGGAGTTGGTTAATGGTACTTGGTGTTGAAAAACTACTTGAAAAATGATTGTCAAGCTATGCGTATAATTTTGCTGATGAGTTGCCTTGCCGGGTGCCTGGTGTCAGCCACCGCTCAAACTCAACACGGTGTATCGGCTAAAACCGTGAGGCGCGTGCTCAACACCCTGGCAGCCGACGATATGCAGGGCCGCGCCAGCGGCCAGCCCGGCAACCAGCGGGCGGCCGACTTTCTAGCTGCCGAGTTTACCCGTTTCGGCTTGCAGCCGCTGCCGGGGCAAATGAGCTTTATGCAGGAGTTTTCGGCCTACGAAACGGCCGTGGCCAGCCTGGCCGTAACGCTCAACGGCCAGCCGCTGCCGGTCGGACAGGCGTTTGCCATCACGACTCAGCCCGCGTTGAACTGGAGCGAAAAAGACGGCGTAGAAGTGCTGGTGCTGGGGCCAACCGAAAAAATCCAGCCACACTACCGCGATATTTTCCGGCCCGGTAAAAATCTGCTGGTACTGCTCGACCCGGCCCAGAAAGAGCTATTTACCTCGCTGGCAGCGCAAATGACCAGGCCCCGTGTGCGGGCCGAGCAGGCCGCCAGCCCATATTCGTGCGTGGTGGCGCTGGCCACCGCGTCCGTCAGTCCGGCCGCGTACCAGGTGACTGCCAGAACCACCACCAAGCCGCTGGCGCTGCGCAATGTGGTAGGCTACCTGCCGGGCCGCGAAGCGGCCCGCAGCACCGAAAAAGTTATCTTCTCGGGCCACTACGACCACCTGGGCATCATCAAGCCCGCCGTGAATGGCGATTCGATTGCCAACGGAGCCGACGACGACGCCAGCGGTACCACCGCCGTAGTGGCGCTGGCCCAGTATTTCAGCAAGCGCCACGACAACGCGCGCTCGCTGGTATTCGCGGCGTTCACGGCCGAGGAAATCGGCGAGTTTGGCTCGCAGTATTTCTCAAAGCAGCTCAAGCCCGAGGAAATAATAGCGATGTTTAATATTGAGATGATTGGCAAAGTCGCCAAGTTTGGCCCGAATACCGCTTTCATCACGGGCTACGACAAATCAAATTTCGGCCAGCTGCTGCAAGCCAACCTGCAAGGCACCAGATTTAAGTTTGAGCCCGACCCGTACCCCGAGCAAAACCTGTTTTACCGCTCCGACAACGCCATGCTGGCCCGCGTGGGGGTGCCGTCCCACACCATCAGCACCGACCAGATTCCGACCGATAAGCTCTACCACAGCGTCGATGATGAAGTAAGCAGCCTGGACGTGAAGAACATGACGGCCGTCATCTCGGCCATTGCGCTAAGTGCCCACGGCATGGTAACCGGCCAGCAGACCCCGACCCGGGTAGCTCCTGAAAAGTAACCCATAGCTCCCTGCTCCTTGTAGTTTTAATAGCAAGCAATTTTGCGGAAGTCAGGCGCGACAGTGAAGTCAGCCTAGGAAAAGGCATTGACGCTGACTCCGCTGCAGATAAGCTAATGAACTAATTTGGGCAACTACTAAGGCATTTTGGCCGCTACCAGCTGCACAAGCGGCGTGCCCGTGCGCTCGGCACTGGTATAGAGCCGCAGCGTGTCGCCGCTGATGTGGTAGTAGCGCGTAGCGTCGAGGGCCTGCGTGAACTTATGCTCGGTATCCATAAGCGGGCAGGCCATCCGGGTGCTGCCCAGGTTGGCAAATTGCAGCTGGCCATCGGTTTCGGCGGGCTTCAACCCGCCCCGGAAGCGGTTGCAGCCGCTCATGCCCTCAGCCGTGCCCGCATTGCTGATAAGTAAATAAGGCACCTGGTCCGGCGAGGCAGCAGGCGCGAGCGGCTGGCCACCCATTGCGAAAACCGTCCAGCGGGTTTCGCGCAGGGGCGCATCCGGAGTAGTAATAGCACTGACCATCGGCGTAGTGTTGGCGCGGTCAGTAACGCGCTGGCAGGCAGTGCCAACCAGTATCAGGCAAGGCAGAAGAAAGGCGAAGCGACGCATAAAATAAAGCCAGCTATAATAAGCAAGCTCGAGCTTATACGGTGAGAATGGCTCCAAAGTAATAAAGGGTGATGTTTTCCGGCAGCTGACC
This sequence comes from Hymenobacter sp. BRD67, assembly GCF_013256425.1. Classification (GTDB taxonomy): domain Bacteria; phylum Bacteroidota; class Bacteroidia; order Cytophagales; family Hymenobacteraceae; genus Hymenobacter. The sequence continues at coordinate 2,456,541 of NZ_CP053904.1, read as the reverse complement.
GGGATTTGTGGGTACTGGCCACTACAGTTACGGTAGCTTATTCTCGCGCAAAAAGGGCAGCGAATCAGCTGCTTAGCCTGATTCGCTGCCCTGGTGTGTTGCAGATAGCAGCTATTCTTGAGCTTGGCGGCCGAAGCAGCGGCGTAAAGCACTGCGCCGGTTATTTTGGCTTAATTGCCCCCAACCCGGAAGCTCATGCCCACGCCTACAGTGGTAGCCCCGGCAGCTACCCCACCCATGATACGACCCAGGGTGGCGTCGAAGCGCAGGCCAGTCCAGGGCCGGTAATACAGGCCGGCATTGGCTCCGGTAGTCAGGTTATCGCGCCCCCGGCCATAGGCTTCGACAAAGTAGCCGGCTTTATTGCTGATGGGCGCGGTGAGTGCCAGTGAGCCGATATACTGGCCGGCTATCTCGCCATTGAAAACGTCGGCCAGCGTGAGGCCCGACTGGACAAAGCCAAGGTTGCCTTCGAGCGCGGCGCGGCGGCCCAGCTGCTGGCTCACCAGCAGGCGGCCGGCGGGGGCCCAGGTAGTGCGGCGCAGGCCATTCTGGCCGGTGTTAGGTATGGCTACTTCAGCCAGCAGCGCTACCTGGAAGCGGCTGGCCCGGTCGGGCGTCAGCATCAGCTTGGTGCCTACCGTTATGGGTGCCCACCCGGCCGAGTCGGGCCGGAGTACCGGCTTGTCGCCCACGAAGCCCGGCGTAGCTGTCGAATTTCCAAACACGTAGGGCTGCGTGATGCGCAGTTCCATACTATTGAAGAAGCCGATGCGCAGCGTATTTACGTTGCTGCTCACGCCGACGCCTGTTCGCGGCGAAAAGCGTTGGATACCCGTTTCGAGCTGAAACTGGCCCGGCCGTAGCACACCAGCCGTGATAGTCTGGCCGGGGCGGTCGGGGCGGATATGCTGCGCGAAGGGCGTGTCAGCATTTTCATTGTTTTCATCCGGCGTATTCTGGGCCAGGGCGGGAGTGAGGCGGCCTGCAAGCAGGGCAGCCAACACCAGCGGAGTGGTCTTGCGCATGACTACCCGACGCGAAACCCAATAGGATAGTTCAACGTAAAAGGCCGGCTTTTGGAGAAAACCAATACGACCCCGTTAGAAACCTGTAGTTTCTAACGGGGTCGTGTGCCTGGTAACTAGCTTATTGTAAATAATTTACTTGCTTTGCTGAATGGCCTGCACGGCGGCGGCCACGGTAGCCTGATTTTGCGCGGCGTTGGGCTTGCCGGCCTGGGCTTCGGCACCTTTCTGCAACACATTTATCATCATTTTATCGTAGCCCCGCGCTTTGAATTGCGGCGACACAGCTAGTTTTTGTAGTCGGTCCACATCCTCGGCAAAGGCCGTGGGGTCGTTGAGGCGGCCCAGCATTTGGGTCAGCGCCCCGATGAGACCGTACTTGTTACGTCCCGAGGCAGCATCGTACGTTGTGCGGATATAATTCCACTGCTCCGGCCCGCCCTGCTGGGCGTAGACGGTCGTCACGGCCTGGCCCAGGTGGGCGTCATTCTCAAACGCTTTGGCCCGAGCCAGCGCGGCCGTGGGATTAATTTCGCCCAGGGCTTCGAGGCCGGCTCCCTGCACCAGATACGACTGGCTACCGAGGGCAGCAGTCAGGATTTTCTCATCCTTCTTGTCTTTCAGCTGGCTCAGGGCTATTAGGGCGGTGGCCCGTACATGGTTTTCGGTTTCGGTGGCGGCCAGCTGGCGGAGGATAGGTGCGGCAGCCTTAGCCACTTCCCTATTATCCAGCTTCAGGCCCTGAATAGCGGTAATGCGCAGCTGGTAAAACTTGTCTTTGAGGGCGGCCAGCACCAGGGCGCGGGCTGCCGCATCGGTCGTTTGTTTTTCCAGCGCGGCATCAAGAGCCTCGCGGCGGTCTACAAATAGCGGCGCGTGGCTATATTGGTACACGTACTCGCTGAGCGGCTTGTTGTCGGTTTTCTGCCAGAGCGTAAACTTCTCGGCGTCCACGTTCACCAGCTGGGGCTGGGCCGCCAGCGGCATACTGAACGTCTGGGTGGCCTGGGTCATCATCACGCGCTGGCGCTGCGCTTTGCCATTTACGTAGTAATCAATTGCCAGCGGCAGCTGAAATACCTTGTCGGGCTGGGTTTGCTTAATTGTGACAGTCTGGGTCTTGGTGCCCGCGTCCCAGCCGTAGTCAATCGTCACTACCGGCTGGCCGCTGCCGAAGTACCATTGGTTGTAAAACCAGTTCAGGTCCTGACCCGATACCGCTTCCATAGCCAGGCGCATCTGGTGCGCCTCGCCATTGCCGAATTTATTGTCGGTAAGGTACTTGTGCAGGCCGGCAAAGAATACGTCGTCGCCCAGGTAAGTGCGCAGCATCTGCACAATGGCCCCGCCTTTCTGGTAGCTCACGAGGTCGAATACATCCTCACGCTCATTATAATGAAAGCGCACCAGGTTTTTACCCGCATCACGCTGGCTGGCCAGGTACGATTTCAGGTAGCGGTAGTTGTGGGCATCCGACGCCTCCTGCCCGTATTTGTGCTGGGCGTATAAGGCCTCTGAGAAGTCGGCCATCGACTCGTTTACCGTGATGTTCGACCACGACTCGGCCGTGACGTAGTCGCCAAACCACTGGTGAAACAGCTCGTGCGCAATTACTGATTCGCTCTGGTACTCGCGGTCGAGCAATTCGCGGGCGTCCATCTGCACCTGCTCGCCGTGGAGCGTGGCAGTAGTGTTTTCCATGGCGCCGCTCACGTAGTCGCGCGCCACAATCTGCGCGTATTTATTCCACGGAAACTCTACACCCAGGCGCTGGCTGAAAAACTCCAGCATGTCGGGCGTGTTGCCGAAAATCTGCTTGGCGTAGGGCGCGTACTTGGGCTCCAGGTAATAGTTAACCTCCTTATTGCGCCAGGTGTCCTTGTAGATTTTAAAGTCGCCCACCGCCATCATAAACAGGTAGGGCGAGTGGGGCAGGTCCATCTTCCAGGTGTCGGTGCGCAGGCCGGGCCGGCGGCCACCTGGCTTACCAGCCGGCCATTGCTGAGCGTGGTGTATTTGGCCGGCACCGTCATGGCGATTTCCTCGGTCGTTTTCTGGTTGGGCCGGTCGATGGTCGGAAACCAGGCCGAGGAGCTTTGCGTCTCGCCCTGGGTCCAGATTTGCACAGGCTTACCCTTTACCGTGCTGTCAGGGTTGATAAAGTACAGGCCCTTGGCATCGGTGATGGCCGCTGAGCCCTTCACCGACAGCTCGTCGGGCTTGGCAGTATATTCAATATAAACTATGTATTCCTCGCCCGGCTTAAACACCCGGCCCAGGTTGATACGCAGGTTGTTTTTGTCGGAGTAGTCATATTTGAGCGGCTGCTGGGCGCTACCGCTCATCATCGCCACCGTTTTGATATCCATGCCCTGGGCATCGAGGCGCAGGGTATCGGTAGCATAGGCGTGGGGCTTGAGCGTCACCCACTCCTGCCCGTAGAGGTAGCGCTTGGCATAGTCGAAGCGCACGGCCAGCCTGGTGTGCACCAGGTCATTGGTTTTGGTCGACGAAGGCTGGTAAGGAGCGTTTGGCGCGGCTAGGGGGTAGAAGGGGCCTGGGCCTGAGCCGCAACGGCCAGCAGCAAACAGCTTGGCAGCAGTGCGGCAAAAAGGGTGGGTTTCATGGAAGAAGAGAAGGTAGCAGACTATGGAAGGCCAAAGATGCAGGCCACCCGGCAAAGTTGCCTTCCGGGCCGCTATAAACACGAAAGCCGGCCGCTGTTTCAGCGGCCGGCTCATAGTAGCGGAGAGTCAGTAATAATATTATTTGGCTACCAGATTGGCACGAATCTCACCGCCGGGTTAGCTGCCGTATGAATGTTAGCATACACGTGGCCCATTGTCAGCGAGTCGGGCTGCGAAGTAATCAGCGGAGCGGTGCTAGAAGTAATAGTCGTGAGCGTGGTAGTACCCGTGATGGTACCGCTGGTAGCTGCAGGTAAGTTTGCAAAAGGCAGCCATACGTTGCCTTTATGCTTCGCGTCGCCATAGTGCAGGTGCGCGGAAGTGGGATTACCCGTTAGCCCGAGAAGGTGATTGTGTAAGACAGTACCTTGGTATTAGGGTCGTAGGTTCCGGTAAAGCTGCCCGTTGCCGATGTAGCCGAGGTGGCGGGCGTCTCATTGGCGGCACTCAGCGTACCCGTTACCTGCATGGGCGCGGGAGTAGTGCTGTTATCACTTTTTTTGCAGGCTGTAGTTAAAGCCAGGCCAGCCAGAGCGGTAAGGAAAAGATTTTTCATGTAAGCTGAAAAGAGGTGGAGATTGAAATGTTGGGCGTTCAACGTATAACGTCATAAACGGTTTTGCCAAGGTACCCGGATTGCAAAAAGAAAACTAATTTTTTGGCTCAACTGCTTAAAGTAGACGCCCAGCTGCTTTCGCCGCAGCGCCGGCAACTTCGGCAGGGTGGCCGGGCGGGGGTAGGTGTTTGTGCGCCGCGCTGGCAGCCGCTGCGTCAGCGAGCGGCGCGGCCCGGCCAAAGTGGCAGAAAACAGCGCTTGGTACGCGGCTTGTAACAAGGCCTCCAGCGGCTCCGTAGCCGTTACTCCCAACCCAGACACCTGTCACTTTTAAACTTCAGCACCCGCACTATCATGGGCAAAATCATCGGTATTGACTTAGGCACCACCAACTCGTGCGTCGCCGTAATGGAAGGCAACGAGCCGGTTGTAATCCCCAACTCCGAAGGGCGCCGCACCACGCCGTCGATTGTCGCCTTTCTGGACAATGGCAAGGGTGAGCGCAAAGTAGGCGACCCGGCCAAGCGCCAGGCCGTTACCAACCCCAAAAATACGATTGCCAGCATCAAGCGCTTTATGGGCCGCAACTTCTCGGAAGTATCATCCGAGAGCAAGTACGTGGCGTATGACCTGACGCCCGGCTCTAATAATACGGTAGCCGTAAAAATCGGCGACCGCAACTATACGCCCCAGGAAATCTCGGCCATGATTCTGCAAAAGATGAAGCAGACGGCCGAAGACTACCTGGGCCAGCCCGTAACCGAAGCCGTTATTACGGTGCCGGCTTACTTCAACGATGCCCAGCGCCAGGCTACTAAAGAGGCGGGCGCCATCGCGGGCCTCGACGTAAAGCGTATCATCAACGAGCCGACGGCTGCCGCGCTGGCCTACGGCCTCGATAAAAAGCACAAAGACCAGAAAATAGCCGTGTATGACCTCGGCGGCGGCACGTTCGATATCTCCATTCTGGAGTTGGGCGACGGCGTGTTTGAAGTGCTGAGCACCAACGGCGATACCCACCTCGGCGGCGACGACTTCGACCAGGTTATTATCAACTTTCTCGCCGACCAGTTCAAGAGCGAAAACGAAGGTCTCGACCTGCGCAACGACCCCATGGCCCTCCAGCGCCTCAAGGAAGCGGCCGAAAAAGCCAAGATTGAGCTGTCGTCGTCCAACGAAACTGAAATCAACCTGCCCTATATTACGGCCACGGCCAGCGGCCCCAAGCACCTGGTAGTGAAGCTGAGCCGCGCCAAATTTGAGCAACTGAGCGACGACCTCGTGCGCCGCTCGATGGAGCCTTGCAAAAAGGCGCTGCAAGATGCCGGCCTCTCGGCTTCGCAGGTTGATGAGGTTATCCTGGTCGGCGGCTCTACTCGTATTCCCCGCATTCAGGAAGAAGTAGAGAAGTTCTTCGGCAAGAAGCCTTCAAAGGGCGTGAACCCTGACGAGGTAGTAGCCATCGGCGCCGCCATCCAGGGCGGCGTGCTCACCGGCGAGGTGAAAGACGTGCTGCTGCTCGACGTAACCCCGCTGTCGCTGGGCATTGAGACGATGGGCGGCGTGATGACCAAGCTCATCGAGAGCAACACCACCATTCCGACCAAGAAATCGGAAACCTTCTCGACGGCTTCCGATTCGCAGCCTTCGGTCGAAATTCATGTGCTGCAAGGCGAGCGCCCGCTGGCCAGCCAGAACCGCACTATTGGTAAGTTTCACCTCGACAGCATTCCGCCCGCACCCCGCGGCGTGCCGCAGATTGAAGTAACGTTCGACATCGATGCCAACGGCATCCTGAACGTAACGGCCAAGGACAAAGGCACCGGCAAAGAGCAGAAAATCCGCATCGAAGCCAGCTCGGGCCTCACCGACGCAGATATCGAGCGCATGCGTACCGAAGCTGCCGCTAATGCCGACGCCGATAAAGCTGAAGCCGAGCGCATCAAGAAAGTAAACGATGCCGACTCGCTCATTTTCCAGACCGAGAAGCAGCTGAAGGAGTTTGGCGATAAGCTGAGCGGTGGCAACAAAACTGCCGTAGAAGGTGCCCTCGCCGACCTCAAGAAAGCTCACGAAAGCAAAGACCTCGGCGCAATTGATGCTGGCGTAGCCGCGTTGAACAAGGCCTGGGAAGCAGCTTCGCAGGAGATGTATGCTGCCGCCGGAGCGCAGGGCGGCCAGCCGGGCGCCCAGGGTTTCCCCGGTGCCGACGGCCAGGGTCAGAGCGGCCAGGGCCAACCCGCTGGCGACCACGTAACCGACGTAGATTACGAGGAAGTAGAAGGCAAATAACTGGCAGAGGAGCACCGACTGAGTTAAGTCAATCGGTGCTTCGAAAAGGCCGGCAGCGCAAGCTGCCGGCCTTTTGTCGTTTGGCTACACGCCCTGCCCGCCTGCTGGGCTGCCGGAGGACACAAGGTGCTAGCCTCCGCATAGGCAGGCGCTGGAAGTAGCTGCGTGCTAGCTACAGCCCCGAAACGCACCAGGATGCTGCTTGGGAGCGAGTAGGACTTTTTCAATATTTTATTTTTGCGCCGAGGCCGAGCGGGAGTACTACGTCAGTACGAGGTGTACTTGCAGCGAGTGAAAAATCTTTACTATTTTCAAAGCAAGAATTCGTATAACTTATCTAATTATGCATGATGCAGTAAAAAATATAAAAAACTGTAAAACAAGAAGTTAATAAAGTAGCGTAAGCTTTGACTTTGCATAATTCAGGGTTAGTAGCTTGTCTGGTTTTCTATTGTGGCGTAACTTGCATCATAATTATCAAAACAAGATTATTTGAGTCAACTTCTAATTTGAGTAATCTCTTCAGGTTGCACTAAGCAAACGCCGGGCGGTAACGCATGGCCATAGCTTTAGGATAGCCGTAGAGAGGGAAAATCTGCCAGTTGCCGAAATTTTTGGCGGCTAAGTAGGTGGGTGCAACCGGTCAAACTAGTAGTCTGGCGAAAATTGCCTTCGGCATGGTTTTTATTTCATTGTTTTGCCAACCGATTAGCCAAGTCACTACGTAGGTCAGGCCATGAGCATTTCTACTACTATGTTATTTCTCCGCCGCTTTTTGCTTCTGCTGCCTGCCTTCGGTCTGCTGCTCGCTACCAGCTGCACCCTGCGCGAAACCCGCCAGGAAGGAGCACCCAGCGTAGAGCCGCAGATTAAGCTGCGCGGTATTGAGCAGGCCAGCCTGGGTACGCTCGATGTGCTGAACCTGCACACGCCTGCCGACGTGGACCTGCCGCGCCGCAACCAGCTTATTGAGGGCTATGTAAACAAGACTCTGCCCCTGAAAATGCGGCTTAAGCTGAACGCGTATAATCCTAACCTGGAAGAAACCGCTATTACCGGCCTCGACTATACCGTGCTCGTAGATGGCCGGGAGCTGGGCTCGGGCCGGATGCCCCTGATGCTGGAGCTGCCCCGCGCGACTCGGTGCGCGTGCCGTTTGACTTTGAGATGAACACCTATAAACTGCTCGGCAACGACGCTTTGCCCGCACTTCGCAACTTTGCCCTTGGGTTTGGCGATTTGCATCGCCAGCGCATAACCCTGCGCCTGCATCCCATTTTGCGTAACGGCCGGGGGCGTCTCAGCACCTTGATTAAGCGCCTGCCGCTGCCGATTGCCAGCAGCAAGGGCAAAATGGCTGCTCCCGTGAAGCCTCGCCCGGCTGCGGCCAGCGCCGCTGCCGACTCGCGGGTGAAGCCCAGCCGGCCGGCTCCGCAAACGTTATAGAATTTATATTATATAGTTGTTTTATTGTGCGTGGCGTATCTGGCCCGCCTGCCTGTCCCAATAACTAAGGGCAGGTAGGCGGGCCGCTTTATGTCTGAACAGGCTGCGTACAGCCGGCTGGTGGCCCGATAATACAGGGCGAAGCTGATGCGGCGCGCCAAAATATGCGCAGCGCACAGTTGTGTTCTGCAATTTTAAGCTTCCTCCGTAGCGGCTTCCTGAATTTTCTCGCGCGATTCGAGCCGGTCGGCGGCGTCGGGCATTTCCAGCTCGGCTTCCTGCTCCTGCCAGCCCTGGGGCTCGTAGCTGAGGCGGATAAAGATGGGAAAGTGGTCGGAGCCGATGTGCGGCAGCCGCTGAATGCGCTGCAAGCGAAAGTGCGCCGAGTGAAAAACGTGGTCGAGCGGCCAGCGCAAGAGCTTGTAATCGGCGTGAAAAGTGGGGAGCAGGCCCCGGCCCACGCGCGGGTCGAGCAATCGGGCCAACCGCCGGAATAGCTCGGAAGTATGCGACCACGCCACGTCGTTGAGGTCGCCGGCCACGATGGTCGGCCCGTCGTGCGCCTGAATGGCCCGGCCCACCAGCAATAGCTCGGCGTCGCGGCGGGTACTGGTCTTGGACTCCTGCGGGCAGGTGGTTTGGGATGCACAAAGTGCAGGTTGGCCTCAATGCCGCTGGGCAGTTGCACCCGGCCGTGAAATGAAGGAATACCGGGGTCCAGAATGAATTGTATCTCTTTATGTAGCAGTGGTAAGCGCGAAAATACGAGCATGCCATAGGTGTTTGCCAGCGGCGCGTGGCAGGTGTGCGCATACTCGCTGGTAATGCTTTCCAACTGACTCAGCCACCACGCATCAGTCTCAACGGCCAGCACGACATCGGGCTGGTACTCCCGAATGACGCCGAGGCAGCGGGAGGCATCGCGGTTGTACATCAGCACGTTGGTTACCAGCAGGCTGAGATGATTGGCATTGTCGGATGGACGGCGCTGACTGTCTTTAACCTGCTTGCGGTGCCAGGGCGTGTAGGGCCACACGCGGGTAAGCTGGTAAAGCACGGCGGCTCCTACAGCCGCCAGTATATAAGATGACCAGGCGGAGCTGCCGGTAAAAGCCAGCAGCAGCAGGCTCAGCAGCAGTCCGGCTATTATTTGTAGCCTGGGAAAATCGCATATCCGAATCCACCACGCCGTTTGGCGAAGAAGCGGCAGCAGCGTAGCCAGCAGGCCCGCGCCACCCAGCACCAGCCCCAGGCCGTGCAGCAGTAAATAAAGAATGGGCACGCAAGCAGAAAATAGGCCGTGGGCCGATGAGCAGGTAAAGATGGTAACAACCCGCTAAAGTTGGGCAACAAGGACGATTAGGTGCGTTTGCCCTGCTTACTGCTTAGCTGTTGTGTTCCCAATACCTTTGGGGTATGGAAATATTGCTCGCCACTGTCACCACCCTGTTCTCGGTTGTCAACCCGTTTGGCGCCATGCCCATGTTTCTGACCCTGACCAGCGATGATACCAACTCGGAGCGTACGGCCACGGCCCTGCGCTCGTGCGTGTACATGATGGCAATTTTATCGGTGGCCTTTTTCGGGGGGCAGTATATTCTTAACTTCTTTGGAATCAACATTCAGCACCTGCGCATTGCGGGCGGCATTCTGCTCATGCGCTCGGCTTTCGACCTGCTGACGCCAGGGGCAAACCGCGACCGCGTGGGCCCCGATGCCCTGGAGGAAAGCAAGCAAAAGGACGACATCAGCTTTACGCCGCTGGCCATGCCCATGCTCTCGGGCCGGGCTCGATGGCGCTTTGCATCGGCCTCATCCGGCCCACCTATGCCGACAAGGCGTTTACAGTGCTGGGCTTTGCGCTGGTAGCAGCGGCATCGTTTCTGATTCTGGTATCGTCGCTTCGCCTCACCCGCCTCATGGGGCGGCCGGGCATGGCGGCGCTGGCCCGCATCATGGGTTTTCTAACGCTGGCTATCGGCGTCAACTTCTTCGTAACGGCCGTGAAGGTGCTTTTTCACGTCGAGTAGGTTGTTGTTAGCGTTGCCGCTTCTGCTGACGAGCAAGCTACCCGTCAGCAGAAGCGGCTTTTTGCTACGGATTGGTGGACCACAGTCCCGCTTCCTTCACGAAGATGCGGCGGTTCAGCTTCAGCTGCGAAACGACAAATTCGGCAATATCTTCGGGCTGCATCACCTTCTCGGGGTTGCCGTCGGTGAGGTTGTTATTGATAGCCAGCTCCGTAGCTACGGTGCTCGGCGCCAGGGCGCTGACGCGAATATTACTTTTGCGCACTTCCTGCATCAGGGCTTCGCTCAAACCCATCACGGCAAACTTGGAGGCGCTGTAGGCGCTGCTGCCAGCTGCTGCCCGCAGCCCCGAAGTTGAAGAAATATTGATAATGTCGCCGCTCCGCCGCACCAGCATGGCCGGCAGCACAGCGCGGGTCACGTAATATACCCCTAACAAGTTGACGCGGATAATCTGCTCCCAGTCGGCCGGTGCCATATCCATGAACTTGGCAAATGTGCCGATGCCGGCGTTATTTATCAGGATATCCGCCGGCCCCAGCTCACCCGTAAGGTGAGCTACGGCGGCATTTACGGCGGCTTCGTCGGCTACATCGGCGGTGGCTACGCTGGTTTTTACGCCCAGTACCTGTAGCTCAGCGGCTACGGCCTGCAGTTGGTCGAGCGAGCGGGCCAGCAGGCCCACATGCACGCCCTCGTGGGCCAGCGCCACCGCAATCGCTTTGCCGATTCCCTTGCCCGCGCCCGTGACAAGGGCGACTTTTCCGGTTAGTTTTTCCATGGAATGAAAGAATGAATGTGAGGAAAATAGTCAGGCCATAACCGGACTAAGCGCCTGGAAGTTGGGTGCCGAGGCAGCGCAGGGGTATCTTTTATATAGTAAATTTAATATATAATAAATCATTGCTTTGCCGGTATGACACAACGCCCGGCTGCTTTGGCTCGTCTTTATCGGCATGAAAGCCATCGTCATCACCCGCCCCGGCGGCCCGAAGTTCTCGCCTTACAGGAGCGCCCGCGCCCGGTGCCGGCCGCCCACGAAGTACTCATCAGGGTGAAGGCGGCCGGCCTCAATCGCTCCGACATTGCCTTGCGAGAGGGCAAATACGGCGGCTCGCCCGTGGCTGGCGTAGTGCCCGGCCTGGAAATAGCTGGCGAGATAGTCGAGGTAGGCGCTAACGCCCCCGCTGGCAAACCGGCGATGCCGTGTGCGCGCTTGTGAGCGAAGGAGCTTACGCCGAATACGCGGCCGTAGACGCCCGGCACTGTCTGCCGGTGCCGCTTGGTTGGTCGATGGTCGAAGCCGCTAGCCTGCCCGAAACCACGTTTACGGTCTGGGCCAACGTCTTTCAGGCGGCCGCTTTGCAACCCGGCGAAACGGTGCTGGTACATGGTGGCAGCAGCGGTATCGGGCTCACGCTCATTCAAGTGGCGCACGCGCTGGGCAGCCGGGCGCTGGCCACCGCCGGCTCAGACGCCAAGTGCCGCGCCTGCGAAGAGTTTGGCGCGGCTATGTGCGTAAACTACCGCGCCCAGGACTTCGAGCAGGCGTTTAAAGCCGAAAAAATCAACGTTATCCTCGACATGGTGGGTGGCGACTACACTGCCAAAAACCTGCGCCTGCTCGAGCCCGATGGCCGCCTGCAATACATCAATGCCATGCAGGGCGCTAAAGTTGAGCTTAACCTGCTCGACGTTATGACCAAGCGGTTGAGAATGAGCGGCAGTATGCTGCGCCCACGCTCCGCAGAGTTTAAAGCCGCCCTGGCGGCCGAGGTAGAAAAGCACGTATGGCCGCTGGCCGCCAGCGGCCAGCTTCGGCCGGTTATCTACCAGACTTTTCCGTTAGCCGAAGCCGCCCTGGCCCAACAGCTCATGGCCAGCAGCGAGCACATTGGCAAAATACTGCTGGTGAACGAGCTATAGCAGCTCAGGAGTGCTTGGCAGCATGGGCTACTTCAGCACCTGGGCGGCGTGCTCCTTGGTATCAGGCCGTTTGATAACCTTCTCAATCAGGCCGTTGGCATCAAGCAAAAATGTGGTGCGCACGGTGCCCCAGTAGATTTTACCGTAGTTTTTCTTTTCCTGCCACACCCCGTAGGCATTCACGATGGTCTTATCGGGGTCGGCAATGAGCGGAAAGTTAAGGTCGTATTTGGCCGCAAACCTGGCGTGCGATGCGGTGTCGTCGGTGCTCACGCCCACTACGCTGATGCCCTGGGCCGCCAGCTGGCTTTCGTTGTCGCGCAGGTTGCAGGCCTGGGCCGTGCAGCCGGGCGTATCGTCTTTGGGGTAGAAGTAGAGGGCCACCCGCCGGCCGCGCAGGCTGCTCAGCGTGAAGGGGTTGCCGTGCTGGTCGGGGGCCGTAAAATCGGGAGCCAGGGTGCCGGGTTCAAGGAGCATGTTGTGAAGGATTAGTTTTTGAAAGGGTAAGAGCCACCTGTCAGGGCATTTTTCAGCGAAGGAGACAAGAATTACAAGTTCAAGGAAATAACCTTCTCATTACCAGCCTGGTCGGCAAGGTGCAGCTCGGCGGGGCCGCGCAGGTGTGGCCCCAGCGAATCGCCGGCCACGGTGAAAAGCGTCGCGTTCTTGTACTCGTAGCGCAACAGCCGGAAGCGTCCGCCGATAAGCAGCTTATACGACGCCAGGCCCGACAACTCATCGCCTACGCGAAAGGTGAGCTGCCCGCCCGCGCGGCCCAGCAGCTGGGCCGTGGGCGGCTTGGTATCGGTATAGAGCCGGAATTGCCCAAACTGCTTGATATTTGCCGAAATCTGGGTGCCGTCTTCGTTCCAGGTGCCGCCCACGTAGGCCCGGCCACCATTGGCCGATACACTATATACGGCCGTGTGCATATGGTCGGTGGGTGGGGCCACCGGCTTCAGCGTGAGGCGCAGGGGCAGGTAAAGCGGTACGAGCGGCGTGCCGACCGTCCAGCTTTCGGGTGCGGCGGGCCGGCATCGGCCCGGTGCAGCGTGCTGAGGTAAAAGGTCGAAAACAGCGTTTGGGAGCCGAAAACTACATTCAGGAAAGGCGTCGCGTAGTTGGTTTCCTGGCCGCCCGCAATAATGGCTTGGCGGTCGAAGGCCTGGTGAATATCGCCCAGCAGCAGCGAGTCGGGCAGGCCGGCGCGCAGGTCGTAGAGGTAGGTAGTGGTGGCGCTCACGGTATAGCTGGGGCGCAGGGCCAGCTGCCGGCCGCCCCGGCGCAGCAGCAAATACTGCGGCTGCCCGGCCGAGTCGGTTGGGGCGTGGAGTACGGTGGCCCGCAGCAGATTGCGGGCGATGTCGTAGCTGAGCTTGGCCCGGCCGGCCGAAGCCGCCGCGCCGGGCAGACGGGCATAGTCGGTGGGCTTTTCGCCGCGCAGTACCAGGTGAGCGGTAGCCTTGTTGTTGTACGAGTCGGCCAGCTCCAAATCAATGCTATAGACCTTACCATCCTCCACATTGAGCTTGCCCTGGCCCAGACCCGGCGGGGTGTAGAAGGGCAGGTCGTTGCCTTCCTCCACCCACAGCTTTTGCAGGGTGCGGCCGTTGGTGCGGGCGTAAGCGAAGTCCACAAAGTTGTTGACCTGCCGCGTACCGTTCGGAAATGGTACCGCGTCGATAACATGCTGGTAGTGCGGCTGGCCGTTTACCCGCATCGTCACGCGCTGAATGCCATTCTTATTCCAGGCGTTATCAAACCGGTCGAAGCCCTGTAGAAGCAGGCCGATTTGCCCAAAGCAGCGGATGGTGTCGGGCCACGCAGTGGCCGCGCCCGAAACAGGCTGCACCCTGGGCACCAGCAGCGCGCGCTCGAAGCGCCCACGCACCCGCGCCGTAATGGCCAGGGGCTCCACGGCCAGCGCCTGTAGCGTAGGCCCGGTATGGTCCTGGATTTCGGCAAAGCCGCCCCATTGCAGAGGGTTGAGCTGGCGGTCCTGGGCGTCGCGCACTTCCCAGTGCACGTGCGGGCCGGCCGAGCCCCCCGTATTGCCCGATAGCGCCACTTCCTCGCCACGCTTCACCGGATATTTGTCTTTCGGAAAAAACAGCTCCAATTCGTAGGTCTGCTTCTCGTACTGGCGGTGCAGCAGCTCGACGCCGGCCGCGCCCTCAAACTTGTTGAGGTGGCCGTATACTGTCGTCAAGCCATTGGGATGCGTGATATACAGCACGTTGCCGTAGCCAAACGACGACTGCTTGAGCCGCGAGATGTAGCCATCGGCCGCCGCATACACCGGTCGGTTGACCACCCCGCCCGTTTTGATATCGAGGCCGCCGTGGAAGTGATTGGGCCGCAGCTCGCCCATGCTGGCCGCCAGCAAGCCCGGCTGCCCCGGCGCAATCGGAAACAGGAAGTAACCGGGCGGTACCTCTACTTTACCGGCCGCCGCGGCCGGCCTGATGGGGCCGCTTACGCGGCGGGTATGGGTAGTGGTGTCGTCCTGGCCATCATCCTGGCCGTGGCCGATGGTAGCTACGGCTAGTAAGCCGACCGCGACTGGCAAAGAGATTCGACCTAATAATCTGATAGTAAGCAAAATAATTTGTCTTGATAACCAAAAATACTGGCAACGGGTGCCGCGACGCAGCTGTACGTCTCCTCGTTGCACGAGGCTAAACGGGCGGTTTATACAGCGGCGGTACGCAGGAATGCGTCGCGACAATAAGCAGCCAGCGCTTAGCGCACGGGTACGTCCAGTATTTTTTCGTCTTCCAGGTAGCCTATCAGCTCGTCGCCCGCTTTCACCGGGCCTACCCCGGCGGGCGTGCCCGTAAAAATGAGGTCGCCCTGCTTGAGGGTAATATATTGCGATACAAAGCTGAGGATTTTGGCAAACGGGTGCAGCATGAGCCCCGAGTTGCCCTGCTGGCGCACTTCGCCGTTTACTTCGAGCCGAAAGTTGATATTGGCAAAGTCGGGGAAGTCAGCCACCGGCTTAAATACCGGCGAGATGGGGGCCGAGCCGTCGAAAGCCTTGGCCAGCTCCCAAGGCAGGCCTTTTTTCTTCAATTCGCTTTGCAGGTCGCGGGCGGTGAAGTCAATTCCCAGGCCAATGGCATCGAAATACGTGTGGGCAAACTTCTCCTCGATATGCCGGCCGTTTTTGCTGATGCGTAGTACCAGCTCCAGCTCGTGGTGGACGTCGTGCGAGAAAGCCGGCACAAAAAATGGCTGGCCCCGCTGCACCAGCGCAGTTTCGGGCTTGAGGAAGATGACCGGCGCAGCGGGCGTTTCGTTTTGCAGCTCAGCAATATGGTCGGCGTAGTTGCGGCCGATACAGATAATTTTCATGGGGAAGCAAGGAGGGAAGAGGAGAGCAGAAAAGAAAGAGCTACCGGGTAGCCAGAAGCGATACGGAGAAAACACAGGACAGTACATTCCTGGGCTTTGCATTCGTTTTTCGGCATCCTTTCTGCTACAAAGTAAACATTTTCCCCGTCCGGTTGCGTATAGGCAACGCTGGCTGGCTTAAAAAATCCCCATCTGGCAGGCCGCCTTACTCTTCTCTCACCTCCACTTTTTTCATGTTAAAGAACATTATACTAGCCAGCAGCCTGCTGCTTGCCGCCGGCTGCACGACCGTGCCGATTACGGGCCGGCGCCAGCTTAGCCTGGTGTCGGACAGCGAGATGAATACGCTGGCCATTACGCAATACAAGCAAACTCTGGGCACGGCCAAGCTCTCAACCAATGCTGAGCAAACTGCTATGGTGCGCCGCGTGGGCCAGCGGGTAGCCGCCGCCGTGGAGCAGTATTTTAAGCAGCAGGGCCAGTCGAGCCAGCTCGAAGGCTACCAGTGGGAGTTTAACTTGATTGATGACCCTAAAACGGTGAATGCCTGGTGCATGCCCGGCGGTAAAGTAGCCGTGTACTCCGGCATATTGCCCCTAACCAGGGACGAGAATGGCCTGGCCGTGGTGCTGGGCCACGAAATATCACACGCGGTAGCCAAGCACGGGGCCGAGCGCATGAGCGACCAGCTGGTCGCCCAGCTCGGGGGCACGGCGCTTTCTACGGCGCTCTCGCAAAACCCCACCGTAACTAACAGCCTGTTTCAGCAGGCGGTGGGTGTGGGCACGCAGGGTATGCTGCTCAAGTTCAGCCGGCGTCAGGAAAGCGAGGCCGACCACCTGGGCCTGATTTTTATGGCGATGGCCGGCTACAACCCGGAAGGCGCAATTCCGTTCTGGGAGCGGATGGCCGCTCAAAGCCAAAACAGTACGCCCGCGTTTCTCTCCGACCACCCCAGCGATGCCACCCGCATTGCCGACCTGAAGAGCCTGTTGCCCGAGGCCATGAAATATTACAAGCCACGCTAAGTAAGCGGTCAGAGAAAGTTAACTCTTTCATAAAGAGTTAACTTTCTCTGACCGCTTACTTACCCACCTCCTGCCCGTATATGACCCGTACGTTACCCCGCTTATTTGGCCTGCTTTTACTGGGTGTGCTCAGTAGTCTGCTGCTGCTTTGCTCGTGCGAGACCTCCCGCACCCGCGAAGCCAGCAACCCGGCCCGTGAAGCGCAGCGCGTGAGCGATGCAGCGGGGGCTTCGCTGTCGGGCGCAGCCAGCAGCCACCAGATTATGCGGCTCGATAGTAAAGGCGGGGTAAAGTATAAGCTGGCGCAGTCGGTGATGGCGGCCGCCCTTATCCGGCAGTTTCACGATGGCACGGTTATCGACCGCATTATGGTGCGTAAGGCGCCCGGCAGCGATGCCGCGCGGCCCGTCTACTACCTTATTGGTATGGGGCACAACAACGGTAGCTACCGGGCGGTGGCCCTGCCTCTGCACGGCACCGACGACAGTACCTTTTACCTCACGCCCAGCGCCAGCCGCTACGTTATCTCGGGATAGGCTGCCCAAGCTGCTACTTCGATTTCGAGGACGGTCACATTATCGGCACCACCTGCGACGACAATTCCGGGGGCAGCAGCTGCACCCTCAAAGTGCTGCCCGAAAACGAGGTTTTTGCGACCACCCGGCCCGACCCGGCCATCAAGCCCGGCGCTGCTAAATGAGCCGCGCCGCCAAATGGGCCCTGCGCCTGAGCCTGGCCGCCCTGGCTATCCTGCTGGCTAATGACAGCGGCCAGCCACCCCGCCCCTAAAAGCCCGCCGTTTAGCCGGCTTTCTTGCTACAGCAACAGCCTGACAGCAAGATAGCGCTAGGCCTGCGCGGGCCGGGGCCTGATTACCAGCGCCCGGCAATAGCAGCAGTGCAACAGAATAATCAGCCCGGTGTGAATCGTCCAGATGTTGCGGTTAAACGCCATCGAATAGTGCTGCATCATATAGTTGCTGAAAAGCGCTATTTGCAGGTACCCTACAAAATAGAGGAACAAGCCGATTGATACCCAGAACATTGGCTCCCGTGTCAGGCTCCGGGTTTGCAGCTCGTGGAGCAGCTTGCGAAAATAAAGCCCGACCATTGCCAGTATCAGCAGGCCCTGGATAACCTGCTGGCCGGGTCTGAATCGGGTGAGGTCGGCCGCCAGTAAGCTATCGAGCAAGGCATAAGCAGCAAAGCCGCCGACCAGCCACGGTACTACTTTGTTGAAAGCCGCCGACTGCAGCGTGCGCCGGTACATCAGGGCCAGTAGCCAGAATTCACCCACCGTGTACAGTGGCATGATAAACAAGTTATTGCGTTGCAGCAGCCCCATGATTTCTCCGCCCAGGTCGAGCGGTAGCTCAAACCAGGCCAGCCAGGCCAGGCAGCGCAGGTTGCCCGGCAACTGGCGATACCGCTGGCCGGCAATGATGGCCGCGCCAAAAATGGGCAGCAGTATCAGCACCGCCGTTACGAGCTGCGAGGTGGTAGGAGAGGTAGGAGCCATGCACGATAGGGCAAGTCGAGTAGCTAATACCCGCCGGGGTATAATATTCAAT
This sequence comes from Hymenobacter sp. BRD67, assembly GCF_013256425.1. Classification (GTDB taxonomy): domain Bacteria; phylum Bacteroidota; class Bacteroidia; order Cytophagales; family Hymenobacteraceae; genus Hymenobacter. The sequence goes on along the minus strand of NZ_CP053904.1, from coordinate 2,438,621 downwards.
AAATAATATATTATACCCCGGCGGGCTAGCCGGCTACTTCGGCCGCCAGGGCGGCAATGTCCAGCCCGTCGAAGGTGCCGGAAGTCATCAGCAGCAGGTTGGTATTGGCCCAGGTCTGGGCCTGCAGGAAGGCTGCCAGCTCGGCGCTGTTGGTGAATACGCGCAAATCGGGCCGGGCGAAGGCGGCCGCTACGGCTTCGGGCGGCAGGGGCGGCAGGCGCTTGTGCTCGAGCACGTGGGGGTTAAAGTACACCACGGCCACGTCGGGCGCATCGAAGCAGTGCGCGTACTGCGGCAAAAAGGCCGGATTGAGCGAGCTGAAGGTATGCAGCTCCAGGCAGGCCACCAGCCGCCGCTGCGGAAACTGCTGCTTAAGGGCAGCCGCCGTGGCGCGCAGCTTGCTGGGCGCGTGGGCAAAGTCCTTGTATACCACCGACGTAGCACTTTGCTTGACCAGCTCGAGCCGCCGCGCCGCGCCCTTGAAGGTGGCTACGGCCTTATAAAAATCCTTGCCTTTGATACCCAGCTGCTTACAGACTTCCTTGGCCGCCGAGATGTTGCGCAGGTTGTGCTCGCCAAACACCTGAATAGGTACCTCCTCGTCCTTTTTGGTCAGCAAAAACGTGCGGCCGTCGCGGATAACGTGCTCGTGCGGGCCATAGCCCACGTAGGTTACATCGGGGCTGGCAGGCACGGCTACCAGTTGAGTTTGCTCGTCGTCGCGGTCGTAGATGAGCACGCCGGCCTTGGGCGTCTGGCGGGCAAAAACCTCGAACTGCTCGCGGTAGATTTCCTCGGTCGGAAACACGTTGATGTGGTCCCAGCTAATGCCCGAAATAACGCCGATGTGGTGCTGATAGAGGTGAAACTTGGGCCGCCGGTCGATGGGCGACGATAAGTATTCATCGCCCTCGATGATGATAACCGGCGCGTCGTCGGTCAGCTGCACCATCAAGTCGAAGCCCGCCAGCTGCGCGCCCACCGCATAGTCGAATTTGCGTCCGTGAAAGCGCAAAACGTGCAGAATCAAGGCCGTAATGCTCGTTTTGCCGTGCGAGCCGCCAATTACCACCCGCTGCTTATCCTTGCTGGCCTCGTAGATATATTCAGGAAATGAGTATATTTTGATGCCCAGCTCCTGGGCCCGGGCCAGCTCGGGGTTGTCGGGCCGGGCGTGCATGCCCACAATCACGGCCGACAGGCCCGCGTGAATCTTTTCGGGGTGCCAGCCGTCGGCTGCGGGCAGCAGGCCGGCCTGGGCCAGCCGGGTGCGGGCCGGCTCAAAAATCTCGTCGTCGGAACCCGTGATGTGCGCGCCGCGCTGGTGCAAAGCCAGCGCCAGGTTGTGCATAATACTGCCGCCGACGGCAATGAGGTGAATATTTTCCAAGTGACTTGTTCTTAATTACTTACTGCAAAAAATAATAGAGGCCAGACTCCCTGTAAAGCAGCTTAAACGCTGCTAAAGCCGCGGGTAAGCGGCGCGCTGCCAGCCCGTTGGGGGGAGCGAAAGTACGGCCGCGCCTGCGGTCGGGGCGGGGCGGTGCTTAAAAACAATTGCGTATCCCATGCGTTTTTTTCGGGTACTTTTAGGTTAGCTTTGTTAGTTCGGGTACCCAATTACCCGGTCAGCTTTCCTAAAGCTGACCCTCGCGCTGTTATCTGCCTTTTGCCCCAGCCTGCCCTACATGAACGACCGTATGGACGACCGCCTCAAGCAATCTGCCGCCCGCGCCGCGGCCGCCTTTCAGGGCGTACGCGGAGGCCGGCAGCCCGTGCCCATGTCGCCCACCGGCAAGCTGCCGCCCCAGCGCCTCGAAATGGAGGCGGCCGTGCTCGGAGCCCTCATGCTGGAGAAAGATGCCCTTACTACGGTAGTCGATATCCTGAAAGCGCACAGCTTTTACAAAGACGGCCATCAACGCATTTATAAGGCTATCAGCAACTTATTTGATAAGTCGGAGCCCATCGACCAGCTCACCGTGGTGCAGGAGCTGCGCGAGATGGGCGAGCTGGAAGCCGCCGGCGGGGTCGGCTACGTGGCCGGCCTCACCATGCACATCAACTCGGCCGCTAACATTGAGGCCCACGCCCGCGTGATTCTGGAAGCGGCCATCAAGCGCGAGCTGATTCGCACCGCCACCGACATTCTGCGCGACGCCTACGAGGAAACCACCGACGTATTTGAGCTGCTCGACGCGACGGAGAAGAACATCTTCCAGGTGTCGGAAGACAATATGCGCAAGGGCGTTGACTCGATGCAGGATTTGATGGTGAAGGCCATTAAAGAGCTCGAAGAAAAGAAGCACCAGAAAGACGGCTTAACGGGTGTACCCACTGGCTTCTCGGCGCTCGACCGCGTTACGAGCGGCTGGCAACCGTCTGACCTGGTAATTATTGCGGCGCGCCCCGGCATGGGCAAATGCTTGGCGCTGGGTACCAAGGTGGTGATGTATGATGGTACGCTACGCCGCGTGGAAGACGTGCGCGAAGGCGACCTGCTGATGGGCGACGACTCGACGCCGCGCCGGGTGCTGAGCCTGGCCCGTGGCCGCGAAAATATGTACTGGGTGCGCCAGAATAAAGGCGACGACTACCGCGTAAATGAGAGCCACATTCTCTCGCTCAAGCGCAGCCGTAACGAAGGGCCGCACCGCCACGGCGACGTGCTGAATATAGAGGTTCGTGAATGGTTGAAAAAAGGCCCCAAGTTTCAGTCGAGCTACAAAGGCTACAAAGTGGCCGTGGAGTTTGCCGAACAGACGGTGCCGCTCGACCCTTATTTTCTGGGTGTGTGGCTGGGTGACGGGGCTGCCGGCAATTGCCGCATCACCGGCCAGGATGCCGAAATCATTGACTACCTCCACCAGTACGCCGATGAGCTGGGCATGCAGGTAACCACCGGCGTAGTGGCCGACCGCTGCAACAGCTACGGCATTACGCGCGGCCGGCAGGGTGGGAGCCTGGCTGAGTACTCGGTGCAGAACGAGCTGTGCCAGCTGGGCGTGCTCAATAACAAGCACATTCCGCAGGCTTACCTGGTCAACTCGACCGAATACCGTCTGCGCCTGCTGGCGGGCCTTATCGACTCCGACGGCCACCTCAACGTGGTGAGCAATGGCTACGAGATTACCCAGAAAAACAAGGAATTAGCTTGCCAGATTAAATTCCTGTGCGATTCGCTGGGCTTCCGCGCGTCGCTGACGAAAAAGCGTGCCGTCATCAGCAAAATCGGCTACGAGAGCGAGGTATGGCGTGTGCGCTTCTACGGCGATGTAGATAAGATTCCGGTGCGCGTGGCGCGCAAAAAAGCGAATCCCTGGGCTTCCGGCGTCGATTGGCGCATGACCGGAATCTCGGTCGAGTTTGATAAAGAGGACGATTACTACGGCTTCGAGATTGACGGTAATCACCTGTTTTTGCTGGCCGACTGCACCGTGACGCACAATACAGCGTTTGTGGTATCGGCCATGCGCAACGCGGCGGTCGATTTCAAGAAGCCGGTCGCCATTTTCTCGCTTGAAATGTCGTCGCTGCAGCTGGTCAATCGTCTGATTTCGGCCGAGGCGGAGCTGGATTCGGAAAAAATTAAGAAAGGCAACCTGGCCGACTATGAGTGGGCACAGCTCAACCACAAGATTTCGTCGCTCTCGTCGGCCCCGATTTTTATCGACGATACGCCCGCGCTCAGCATCCGCGAGCTGCGCGCCAAGTGCCGCCGCCTCAAGTCGCAGCACGATATTCAGCTCATTATCATTGACTACCTCCAGCTGATGAGCGGCGGCGAAGCCGGCCGGCCGGGCGGCAACCGCGAGCAGGAGATTGCCAGTATCTCGCGGGCGCTCAAGGGAATAGCAAAAGAGCTGAATATTCCTGTTATTGCCCTGTCGCAGCTCTCGCGCTCGGTTGAAACGCGCGGCGGCGACAAGAAGCCCCAGCTCAGCGACCTGCGCGAATCGGGCTCTATCGAGCAGGATGCCGACATGGTTATCTTCCTGTACCGGCCTGAATACTATAAGATTACCGAAGACGAGATGGGCAACCCTACCCAGGGTATGGGCGAGGTTATCATTGCCAAGCACCGCAACGGCTCGCTCGAAACGGTGCAGCTCAAGTTTATCGGCCGCTTCACCAAGTTTGCCGACCTCGACGGCTTCGACGGCGGTGGCGATGCGGGCGGTTTCGGCGGCGCGCCGGCTTTTTCGTCCAACTCCTTCCCAACCAGTAATTTCGACTCGGAGCCGGCCGGTGGCCCCGCGCCGGGTGGCGGCTTCGCGCCGAATACCATTCGCCTGGGCTCGCGCATGAACGACGCGCCGCCCTCGCCGGTGCCGTTCCCCAAAAGCAATAGCTTTGGCGAGGAGCCGCCTTTTTAGTGAGGATTCCGCTTAGAGCTATCCTATCCTATGTTTGCCTCGGGCTTACATTCCAGGTGGTGACAGGGAGGAACAAGGTGGATTAGAGTGAAGGGCATTTTTGCGCTATACTTCTATAAAGAAAGAAAAACGAACTGACTTTCGCTAGGTTTGAGGTAGCCGGACAAGTAGCTTTGCTCTACCTTTTTCTTAACTACAATGGAGCCAGTATATACCCTTGACCAAGCAAAGCCTGCCATTTATTCGCCTCGGGTGGTACGGGTTTTCTCAGTCCTGTTTAGTGGGCTGGCTGGTGGTATTCTGGCATTTCATTCACTAAGAGATGCCGGCCAGCCAGCTGCCGCCCGGCAGGCATTGTGGGCCAGTATTGGCTATACAGCTTTAACGGTACTGTTAGTGAACCTGATTTCAACAAAAACCGGGGGTTAGCTCTCGGCTTAAACTTAGGCTGGAGTTACGTACTCGACAGGTATTACTTCAAGAAATACCTGCCTGACGAAGCCGACTTTCCTCGCAAGAGTTGGGTGAAGCCTTTGCTTATCTGGCTGGTGATAAGTGCTTTTTTTGTATGGGCTATGCTAAATCAAGGAGCTTGAGTGGGTAACAGCTTAGTCCTCCCCCTCCTATGCCTGGCTTCGCTGCTGGCCGGCCTCATCGACGGCATGGTGGGCGGCGGCGGCCTTATTCAACTGCCGGCGCTACTGCTTTTATTACCCAAAGTGCCGGTGCCCACGGTGCTGGGCACCGGCAAAGTTGCTAGTCTGGCCGGCACGTCGGCGTCGGCATTTCGGTATTTGCGCGGGCTCAGTGGGGTAGCTATTAACTGGCGCACGGTGGCGGTAGCAGCGGTGGTGGCAGGCTGCTTTGCGCTGCTGGGCGCGCGGGCCGTGAGCGGCCTCAACAAAGAGCTGGTGAAGCCGCTGGTGCTGGCGCTGCTGGTGCTGATGGCTGCTTATACGTTCTGGCGCAAGGATTTCGGCAGCCTGCACGCCCCGCGCCTGCGCGGCAGCCGCGAGCTGTGGACGGGCGTGTCGTTGGGTGCCAGCATCGGGTTTTACGACGGCTTCTTTGGGCCGGGCACGGGCAGCTTGCTGCTGTTTGCGTTCGTGGGGCTGTTTGGCTATGACTTTCTGGCGGCTTCGGCCTCGGCCAAGGTGGTGAATATTGCCACCAACATTACCGGGCTGGCTTATTTTATCTCGACCGGGCAGGTGCTCTACTACTACGCCTTGCCGATGGCGGCCTGCAACGTCTTGGGTTCCACGCTGGGAGCGCGGCTGGCACTGCGGCGTGGCACGGGCTTCGTGCGGGTGCTGTTTTTGGGCGTGGTAAGCGCGTTTATTCTCAAGCTAGGCTACGAGGTGCTGCATAGCGCCTAAAGCACTTTATGAAGGTATTTAGGAAGCCGGGGCCGAAGCGCCCTGCTTTAAAACGTGTACCCTAGGGTGGTCAGGAACTGGCGCGGAGGTATAGGATTTATGCTATATCGGTCGTGCACCAGGTAGTTCAGCTCGTTGGTGATGTTGGAGAGCTTGGCCAGCAGGGAGAAGCACTGATACGTGTAGCCGGCCGATAAGTCGATGGTAGTGAAGCCGGTTAGTGAAATAAGCCGGCTGTATTCTTTGCCTACGGGGTCCTGCCCCACGGTATTGTTGTTGCCCCCGTACCGCTGGCCGGTATAAAAAGCCGAAGCACCTACTTTGATGCCGCGCAGGGCCGACTGGCTAAACGTGTAAAATACAGACGCGTTAGCCGTATTTGCGGGGTTGTTGGTGAGGCGCTCGCCTTCAATCTGCGACCCCTTCAGGCCGGAGGTATTGGTGTAGCGATTGTAGTTGTAGCCGTAGCCCACGTTGAAGTAGAGGCTTGGGGAAAGGCTGGCGTTGACGTCCACATCCAGGCCATCGCTGGTTGTCTGGCCGGTCAGCTCCTTCACATTCGTGTCGGTATTGGCTTGGCCATTGGGCAAAAAGGCGATAAACTGGGCCAGATTGCTATTGCGGTAGCGATACACGCTCAGGCTGGTAAAAACCCGGCCGCTAAACAACTCCTGCTTGGCGCCCGCCTCGTATTGGTCCACGATAGACGGGGCCAGCGCTTGTTTGTTTATGTCGTAGCCGGTATTGATGGTAAAATTGTTGGTGTAGCTGCCGTAAAATGACAGCGTGGCCAGCGGCTGGTAAAGCAGGGCGGCCTTGGGCGAAAAGGCTTTATCAACCTTCTCAACGCTGGTGGCCCGCTCGCGCTGGGTAAGCTGGTTGAAAACGCTAACTGGCTGGGCTTTTTGATACGACCACCGCAGCCCAGCCAGCACTTTGAATTTAGGCGAGAGCGTAATCAGGTCCTGGGCATAAACGCCGGCCCGGTACGACGGCGTGCGCGTGCGGGCAGTATCAGTAAAGGTCGGAATATCAGTGCGTTCCGCGTATTTACTACGGTCCAGGATATTGATTATATCATAGGCCGGGCCCACATTGCCCGCCGCATCGGTGTAGCGAAACGTATTGCTCTGGGTCTGAATCTGTACCACGTCGCTGCCGGCCAGCACCTGGTGCCCCAGAAAGCCGGTGTCAAACCTGCCCGTCAGGTTTAGCTGCCCGGTGAAGTCGCGCTCGCTCGTTTTCACGGCGCTGAGCGTCCGGCTGAAGTCGCCGTTGGTCGCAATAGCCGACGGCACACCCACCCCGAAGCCCTGCACGCGCGTGTCCTGCCAGCCAGCAATGGCATTCAGCTTCCACAATTCGTTAAAGCGATGATTGACAACCAGAGAGCCCGAGTATTGCGTGGTAATATTATACGCCCATACCGCGTTGATAAAGCGTGAGCGCGGCGTATTAGCCGGAATCTCAGCCGTAATTCCGTTGTTGACTACGCCCACGCCGGCGTCGGGGGTCACGTTCGATTGCAGGTAGTCGCCCTGCAGCAAAAGGTCCGTTTTTTCGCCTAGCTTATATAGTAGCGAAGGATTGACGTACGCGCGCTTCGACGTCACTACGTCGCGGTAGCTTTTGGCATTTTCGTAAGTGCCCACTACCCGGAACGCCAGATTCTTGCTGATGGGCCCGTAAATGTCCACAATCGGCTTGTAGAAACGGTAGCTGCCCGCCCGCATCTCTACCGAGCCACCCCAGTCGAAGCGAGGCTTTTTGGTTATCATATTGATTATAAGGCCGCCCGACACGTTGCCGTAGAGCAGGGCCGAGCTGCCTTTCAGCACTTCAATCGACTCAAGCGTGCTGGCATCGGGAAAGCCCTGGGTGTTGGAAATAACTCCATTTTTGAATATGCTGCCGCCCGCGCCGCTAATGCCGATGCTGAAGCCCCGCGCCGAGAAGGTTTCGGCAATGCCCTGGCGCTGCTGCGTGAGAGCTACGCCGCTCACGTTGCGCAACGCATCGCCGAGGCGGTTTACCTGCTGGTCGGTAAGCACGGTATTTGACACCACGCCCACGCTCTGGGGCAGGTCGAGGGGTGCGATACCGGATTTGCTGGCCGTAGTGGGGCGAGTGGCTGCGCTGCTGCCCGTCACCACTACTTCGTCGAGCTGCCGCGTGCCGCGTACCAAGGTCACGCTTGGTAAGGTAAGAACTTGATGAGGCGCTACCTGCACCGTGATTTCCTGCGCCGCGTAGCCCAGGCCCGTAAACGTGACTACCTGCCAGCCCGCCGGCGCGGTCAGTCGAAAATTACCGCTCGCATCAGGTGCCGCCCCGTAGCCCGTGCCACGCACCAGCACCGACACATGGTCAGCGCTCTGCCCGTCGGCCAGCGCTACCCTCCCTGCAAGGGTGCCCAGCCGCCGGTGCTGGTGCGACGCGTGGTGCGCCGGGCCGGGAGTAGTAGAGGCCTGCCCTAGGCAGCCCAGCGGCAAGGCCAAAGCCAGGAGCGAAATCGGAAAGAAAAGCTGAGACATAAGCTTATTTAGAATCATTCAACGCAGCGCAAAGGTCTGCCTGAATTTAGAATGATTCCAAATAATTTACTGATTAGCTTGTATCCAGCTACCGGCTCTTTAAGCTGGTAGTTGAAATAAAAAACTGTCTATGAGATGGTTGATACTAAAAAAGTCTCCCTAATGGGAGACTTTTTATTTAGAACAATACTGAATAGGATAGTATCCACTCATAAAGTCAAGGCTTCTTCAGCTACTTTTTGGGTTGTCGGCACCAACTCGAAGGCCTGGGCCAGCAGCTCGTAAGAACGTAGGCGGTCGTTAAAATCGGCGGTGATGCTTACTGCCGTCACCTCATCGATGTTGTACGCAGTGGCTAGTTGGGTCAGCTGCTCGCGCACCTGCCCGGGCGTGCCGCTCACTACGCGGCCCTGGTGGTAGCGCAGGCGCGCCTGCTCTTCAGGACTGAAAGCGTAGGCGGCTGTTTCGCTGGCGGTGGGGTAGGGGCCCCGCCGGCCCTGATCGAAGCGTAATAGCTGGATAAATAATGCTTTAACCAGCGCATTGGCTTTCTCTTCGGTATCGGCGCAGAGCACAAACAGCGCTACATTGGCTTGGGGGTGCGCCAGCTCGGGCGAAGGCCGAAACTGCGCCCGGTAGCGCTGCACGGCCGCCGGCCCACCGTGGGGCCCAATAAATTGCGCAAACGAAAACCCCATACCAAGCTGGGCGGCAAACTGCCCGCTTTGCCCGCTTGAGCTGAGCAGCCACAGGTGGGGCTGAGTAGCAATTTTAGGAATAGCCTGCACCCGCTCGTGAATGGTTTCGGGCGTAGCATCGTCGCGCAGGTAAGCCTGTAGGTCAAGCAATTGCTCAATAAAGTCCTGCTCGTTGAACTGATTATTCGGGTTGAGCGCGTAGGCCGTGAGGCGGTCGGCACCCGGGGCCCGACCCAGGCCCAGGTCGATGCGGCCGGGGTGCAGCGCTTCGAGCAGCTTAAAGCTTTCGGCTACTTTCAGGGCCGAATAATGGGGCAGCATGACGCCGCCCGAGCCCAGCCGGATATGCCTGGTGTGCGCTCCCAGGTGCGCCAGCAGCACTTCGGGGCGGGGCCGGCCAGGGAGGTAGTGTTGTGGTGCTCGCTCACCCAAAACCGGGTGTAGCCGAGGCGGTCGGCGAGGCGCGCCAGCTCGGTAGTTTCGAGCAAAGCCTGCCGGGAGGTAGCGCCGGGGCGCACGGGCGACTGGTCGAGCACGCTCAGGCGCAAAGAGGGAGAGGCAGGCATAGTAACAGTAATAGAATAAATAGTAAAACAAGCTGTACGCTCGTAAAACAACCACCCTTACCGCCTTGTTCCGGCTCCGACTTTACCACTCCTTTTCCTCTTCTTTATGAGTACCCCCAACTCGCTGGTGCTGCCCGTAGCCGATGGCACCGAGGTGCACGCCTACGTAGCTCAGCCCCAGGGCGCCACTACCGCCCCGGTATTATCCTCTGCCAGGAGGCGTTTGGTGTAAATCAACATATTCGCAGCGTGGCCGACCGCCTGGCCCAGGCGGGCTACGTGGTAGTGGCCCCGAATTGTTTCACCGCACGGCGGCGCCGGGGCTGGAGATTCCGTACGACAACTTTGCCAGTGCCATGCCGCACTATCAGGCTATTACCAACGAAGGCCTGACCCAGGATATGCAGGCAGCCTACGACTGGCTGCAAGCTCAGCCCAACGTGCAAAAAAATAAAATTGCCGCCATTGGCTTTTGCCTGGGCGGGCGGGTAGCGTTTTTGGCCAATGCCGTGCTGCCGCTGGCAGCAGCAGTGTCGTACTATGGTGGCGGAACCCACCTGCTGGCCGACCATGCCAAAGACTTGCACGCGCCGCATCTGTTTTTCTGGGGCGGCCTCGACCAGCACATCAGCCAGGACCAGATAAAGCAGGTGACCGACGCCGTGGCGGCGGCCGGCAAGCCCTACATCAACACAGTTATCTCTTATGCCGACCACGGCTTTAACTGCGATGCGCGCCCCAGCTATAACAAGGACGCCGCTGCCGAAGCCTGGGCCCTGACGCTGGCTTTCTTTAAGGAAAAAATGGGTAAATAACTGCCAGTGAATGAATAGCGCGGGCTTGATAAGGTTATTGACCTTGTCAGGCCCGCGCTTCTGTTTATAAGGTAAAGTAGCCGATGCAACCTTTCGCCGCCCAAACCCATACAGGGTAGCATGAAGCCAACTTCTCGTACTACTTCCTGGCTCTGGGCCGCCGGATTCGGCGTTGCTGCCCTGGCCACTACTGTTTGGCGCAACCGGCGCGGCTCGTATGAGCTGGCGGGGCGTACCGTGCTTATTACCGGCGGCTCGCGGGGGCTGGGCCTGGTGCTGGCCCGCCGGGCCGTGGCCGAAGGCGCCCGCGTGGCTATCTGCGCCCGCGACGAGCAGGAGCTGGCCCGCGCCCGCCAGGATTTGCTGCGCTACGGCGCGCCCGAAACTAGCGTGCTGGCCCTGGCCCGCAACCTGACCGACGCTACCGAGGTGCGCACGCTGGTAGCGGAGGTCGAAAACCGCCTGGGGCCGATTGATGTGCTCATCAACAACGCCGGGATTATTCTGGGTGGGCCGCTCGAAAACATGGACGTCCGCGACTTCGAGGATTCTATGAACACACACTTCTGGGCGCCGCTCTACGCCATGCAGGCCGTGCTGCCGGGCATGCGGCTGCGCGGCGAGGGCCGCATTGTCAATATCTCGTCGCTGGGTGGCAAGGTGGCCATTCCGCACCTCACGGCCTACAGCGCCAGCAAGTTTGCGCTGGTAGGCCTGTCCGAAGGCTTCCGGGCCGAGCTCAACCAATACGGTATTTTCGTTACGACCGTGTGTCCTGGCCTGCTGCGCACCGGCAGCGCCGGCCACGCCGAGCTAAAGGGCCAGCACGAAAAAGAATACGCCTGGTTTAGCATCGCCGATGCCCTGCCGGGCTTCACCATGAGTGCCGAAGAGGCCGCCCGCAGCATCTGGAACGCCTGCCGCCGCGGCGATGGCGAGCTCATTCTGACCTTGCCGGCCAAGTTGCTGGCTGCTTTGCACGGCCTTATGCCCGGCACTACCACCGACGCCCTGGCCTGGCTCAACCGCGCCTTGCCCGCCACCGGCGAAAGCCCGGCCGGCTACGAGCGCCGCCCCGGCGCCGAAAGCGAAACGCCGCTTACCCGCTCGTTCCTCACGGCGCTCAACCGCGAAGAGGCGGTGCGCAATAATGAATAATTTTTACTATATAATAAATTAATAATATAATTGCAAGAATGGCCTGGGCTGCTACCGGGCCATTCTTGCGTTAGCGGAAAAGCGCGGACTAACGTATTTTTCAGCAGCCGAATTAAACCGCCTGGCTTACAGCAAGTCTATATAAAAGCCGACTGAGCTATGACCCCATGCTGCCGTTAAAAAACATGAAATACCCTTTTCTCACCCGCTTGCCCCTGGTAGTGCTGCTTCTGCTGGCTACTAGCGTAGTGACTATTGCCCAACCGGGTGCTGGCCATCAGGCCGGCCCCAACCAGCCCCTTCGCCAGGAAATAAAAGCTTACCTCACGGCGACCGTCCTGCCCGTGCTGCGCCAGCAGCGCCAGAAGCTGGAAGCCCAGCTTGCCCCGGCCGACCAGGCGCAAGTAGTGACTTACCGCGCCCAGCTGAAGGCCCTGCGTGCCCAGGGCCAGGCATTGCGCCAGCGCATTATGCCAGCCGAAGCGCCAGCCGGAACCCGCCCCACCCTCACTGCCGACCAGCAGCAACAGGTGCACGCCCTGCGCTTGCAGGCGAAAGGCATTATGCTGAGTGTGGCCCAGCTGGCGCTGAAGTACGACGCCAACATTCAGAAGCTGACTCAGGAAATAGCGCCGCAAAAAGCGCAGTGGGCCACCGACATAAAAGCGATTGTGGCAAAGAATACTACGCCCGAGCAGCAGGAAAAGCTGGCAAAGTGGGCGGGCCTGGCCGCCCGGCGCAGTGGCCTGCGGAAGCTGTTCCGCCCGGCGGCCTTTCTGCTGCTCGACCCCACTGCGCCGGCTGACGCTAGTCTTACGGGCACCAGCCTTTACCCGAACCCCGCCGCAGCCACCACGCAGCTGCAGTACGACGTGAAAAAGGCCGGCTCCGTCAGCGTTGAGCTACTGGATGGCAAGGGTGCTGAGCTACGTACTTTATTGGCGCCGGTGCAGCAGGAGCAGGGCTCCTACACCCAGCAGCTCGATTTGAGTGACCTGCCCCACGGAACTTATTATTACAAAATCACGACCAAAGCCGGCACCGAAACCAAGCGCTTTGTGAAGGACTGACGCTTGTAATGCCGCCAGCAGCAAGGGCCGACTGAGCATAGCTCGGCCGGCCCTTGCTGCTGGCGGCTTGATGTCTGCCTTAGGGTGCCAGCAAAGCTGCCAGCTGGCGCAACGTTATCTCCGCCGACTTGGCGGCGTAGCGGTAGTTTACGAGCCGGTAGCCGGCATCTTCGAAGCTCTGCTGGGCCAGCTTTACATCGACCAGGGTAGAGAGGCCGGCATCGAGGCGCAGCTGCACCAGCTTCAGGAGCTGGCGGGCGGTGGTGTAGCTCTGCTCGGCGGTAGTAACGAGGCTTAGCTGCTTTTGGTACGCTTCCCAGGCCTTGAGGGCGTTGAGGCGGTAGTTGCGCTGCAGCGCATTGCTTTGCAGTTCGGTGGTGCGCGTGTTAATTCTGGCAATATCAACCTGCCGCCGGTTTACGCCGCCCGCGTAGAGGGGCACCGATAATCCCAGCCCGGCGTAGGGACCATAGCTTTGGTTGAAGAGCGTGGTACCCACCGAGTTTTGGCTACGGGCGAAGTTGGTGCCGGTATTTATGCCAATAGATGGGTAGCGAGCGGCCCTGGTTTCGCGCTCAATTAACTCGTTGACGCGTATTTGGCGCTCGGCCGCCAGCAAGTCGGGGTTCTTGGCGAGCGAGCCTTCCAGCTCGGCCCAGCTCAGCGAGCGGTTTACCGGAATAGTGTCTTCGACGGCTACCGGCGTGTTTAAATCCATGGTCAGGGCGCGAAGCAAATCGGCAGTAGCCTGCTGGGCGGCCAGTTGCTGCTGCTGCTGGGTTTCGAGCTGGGCATTCAGGTCGAGCTGCGCCTGAAAGCGGTCGGCGTTGTTGGCCAGGCCCACACTTTGGCGGGTTTCGATAAGGCGCAGCTTCTGGCGCGATACCTCCACCGAAGCTTCGAGGGTGCGGATGTAGCGCTGCTGCTGCACCACGGCGTAGTACTTCAGGCTCACATCGGCCAGCACATTCTGCACGGTCGAGTTGAGCTGCAGCTGGCTTATTTGGGCCAGCTCATCCAGCCGCTTGCGGGTGGCTACTACGTGGCCGCCGTTGTAAAGCAGCAAGGTCCCGGCCAGCCCCACGTTGTACTGGCTGAATACCGCCCCGGTGCGGGAGACGCTGCTCCCGGTATTGAATTCCTGCTGCGTGTTGTTGACCACCGCGTTGTTGCTGGCAGTAATACCCACCGCGGGCAGCGCGCCCGCAAAGCCAGCATTGTTGCGCAGGCCCTGCACATCCACGTTATTCTGACTAATTTGAATATCGAGGCTGTTTTTGAGGGCCGTTTGCAGGGCGTCGTGCAGGGTAAGCACCGGGCCAGCGCCGGGCCCGGCCGGCGACTGCGCCGTGGTAGGGGGCGCAGTCTGAGCCAGCAAAGAAGCAGGTAACAGGCAGGCTAACAGGCAGAAAGTTAGTTTCATTATACGTTAAAACGAAGGAATACTTCGTTTGTCATTAAACAAGTCGGGCGAGCAGAGCCGGTGCAGTCTAAGTGGTTGCCGGCCCCGCTTTTACATTCAGGCAGTTACGGGCTCCTCCTGCACTACTGCTTCTTCTCCCAGCTCCAGCGGTTTGCGGTCCTTGGCGATAAACGTGTAGATGGCCGGGATAACAAACAGCGTGAGAATGAGCGAGAACAGGATGCCGCCCACAATTACAATACCCAGTGGCCGGCGGCTGGTAGAGGCCGCGCCCAGGCTAAGAGCAATGGGCAACGCACCGAGCGCCGTGGCCAGCGAAGTCATCAGAATGGGGCGCAGGCGCTGCTGGGCGGCCAGCTGCACGGCCTGGCGCAGGGGCACGCCGGCGTCGCGCTGGTGGTTGGCAAACTCCACAATGAGAATGCCGTTCTTCGTTACCAGGCCAATCAGCATAATCATCCCGATTTGGGAGAAGATGTTGATAGTCTGGCCAAAAAGCCACAGACTGAGCAGCGCCCCGGCCAAAGCCAGCGGCACCGTGAGCAAAATGGTAAGTGGGTCGCGGAAGCTCTCGAACTGAGCCGCCAGCAGCAGGTAAATCAGCATTAGGGCCAGCCCGAAGGCGAAAGCCGTGTTAGAGGAGCTTTCGGCAAAGTCGCGCGACGAGCCCGAGAGGGCCGTTTGGAATGTCGGGTCGAGCGTTTTGTCGGCAATGGCCTGCATGGCCCGCACGCCGTCGCCCACTGTTTTGCCCTCGGCCAGCTGCGCCGACACGGTGGCCGATTTCAGGCGGTTGAAGTGGTAGAGCGTGCTGGGATTAGAGTCCTCAATCTGATGCACGACGGCCGAGAGCGGAATGCTTTCGCCCCGGCTATTGGTAACGTAGAGCCGGCTGATGTCGGTAGGGGCGCTGCGATTGCCCTGCTCCACCTGCCCGATTACCTGGTACTGCCGCCCGTTGATAAGGAAGTAAGCCATGCGGCGGCCACCAAATGCGCCCTGTACGGCCGCTACTACGTTCTGAGTAGTCAGGCCAAGGTCCCTGATTTTCAGGCGGTCGAATGTTAACTGTACCTCCGGCTTGTTGAATTTGAGGTTGGCATCAACGTTTTGGAAAGTAGGGTCCTGGCGGGCCGCGGCCAAAAATTTAGGCAGCGCCCGCGGATGCGGTCTAGGTCCACGTTTTGCAGCACGAACTGTACTGGCAAGCTGCTTTTCGACCCCGAACCCACGGCAATAGTCTGCTCCTGCACCACAAAAATGCGCGCATCATTGAAGCGCTTGGTATTCTTAGTCAGGTATTTGCCGATTGCTTCCTGCGAGCGCTTGCGCTCATCCGGGGGCACAAGGCCAATGCGCACCTGCCCATTGTTGACGCCGCCCCACCGCCGAAGCCCGGCGTGATACTGAATACAAAGTCATTTTCCGGTACCGAGTCGGTAGCAAACTGTGCTACTTGGTCGCTGATTTTCTGCATTGCCCCAAAGCTCGTGCCCTCGGGGCCGGTCAGGGTTAGGCGCAGGCTGCTGCGGTCTTCGAGCGGAGCCAACTCGGTTGGGATATTTTTACCCACAAAGTAGATGAGGCCGGCGCATACCGCTACCACTACCCACGCCAGGCTGCGCACGCGCAGAAAGCTGCCGACCAGCCGCCCGTAGGCGTTTTCCATGCCCGTAAAGAAGGGCTCGGTGCGGTCGTAAAACTTGCCGTGGCCCGCCCCTCACGGTGCAGCGCCACGTTCAGAACCGGCGTAATAGTCAGCGACACGAAGGCTGAAATCAGCACTGCGCCAGCCACTACCACCCCAAACTCGCGGAACAAGCGTCCGGTAAAGCCTTGCAGAAAAATAACCGGCAAAAACACCACCGCCAGTGTGAGCGAAGTTGAGATAACGGCGAAGAAAATCTCCTTACTGCCCTCCAGCGCCGCCTTGCGAATATCCATACCTTCTTCTAGCTTACGGAAGATATTCTCCGTCACCACAATGCCGTCGTCCACCACCAGGCCGGTGGCGAGTACAATACCTAGTAGCGTTAATATATTAATAGTAAATCCTGCCAGGTACATCACGAAGAATGTAGCAATCAGCGAGATGGGAATATCGATAAGCGGGCGCAGGGCGATGAGCCAGTTGCGAAAGAAGAAAAAGATAACCAGTACGACCAGCCCAAAGGAGATGAGCAGCGTCTCGATTACCTCATCAATCGAGTTGCGAACAATCTTGGTGTTGTCGGTGAGCACCCGCATTTGGATGTCCGCCTTATTTTCCTTCTGCACCTCGGCCAGGCGCTTGTAAAATTCTTCGGCAATCTGCACGTAGTTGGAGCCCGGCTGGGGCACAATGGCCAGGCCCACGGCGTAAGCCCCGTTTACCTTCCAGCTTTGCTCGTAGCTCTCGGGCCCAAGCACCACCCGGGCCACGTCGCCGAGGCGCACGATACCCGTTTTATCCTCCCGCAAAATCAGGTCGCGAAACTGCTGTTCGGTCGTGAAGCGTGCCATCGTGCGAATGGTCAGCTCCGTTTTGCCGCCGTAGATTTTACCGGCCGGTACCTCCACATTTTCGGCGTTGAGGGCGTTCTGCACGTCGGTGAAGGAGACGTTGTACGCATCCATCTTACTGGGGTCGAGCCAGAGGCGCATGGCAAAGCGCTTTTGGCCGAAGATGTTGACGGCCGATACGCCGTTAATGGTCTGGAAGCGCTGCTGCAGGTTGTTCTCGGCATAGTCGCTGAGGTCGAGTAGGCTCTTGGTGCGGCTCGTCACGGCCAGGATGAGGATGTTGTCGGAGTTGGCGTCCGACTTGGCCACCACCGGCGGGGCGTCGATATCCTGCGGCAGCGAGCGCACGCCCTGGCCTACCTTGTCGCGCACGTCGGAGGCGGCGGCCTCCAAATCCACGTCGAGGTTAAACTCGACCGTAATATTGCTCGACCCCAACGACGAGCTGCTGGTAATGGAGCGGATGCCCGGAATGCCGTTAATCTGCTTTTCGAGCGGCTCCGTTATCTGGTTCTCAATCACATCGGCGTTGGCGCCGGTGTAGGCCGTGCTCACGCTGATAATCGGCGGGTCAATGGCCGGATAGTCGCGCAGCGCCAGAAACGAGAAGCCCACCCCGCCAAATAGTATCAGCAGCAGGTTGAACACCGTCGCCAACACGGGTCGTTTTAGAGATAATTCTGAAATATTCATATTATTCTTATTATACAATAACCTAAAATTGACCGTCAGGCTTAGCGGGCACACACTTACCCAAGCATTTCACTCGCGTCGCTGGCTAGTAGCCTAACGACAGGGGCGAGGATGTTTCGGCAAGCGGCCGCTGGATAGGCCTGCTATTTTAGCATTTCATTACTGACCCTGTTGATTATTCTTGGCCTTGCGCACTTTCACCGGCTTGCCGGGCTGGGTGAACAGCACGCCATTTGTCACGACTGAGTCGCCGGCGGCGATGCCGCTGACCACGGCAATCTGCTCATTCTGGCGGTCGCCGGTTTTTACATCCTGCATTACCGCTTTGCCATGCTTGACCAGCACTACCTGGTCCGATTTATCACCGGGCATGATGGCGTTGGTGGGCAGCAGCACGCTGCGCCGCGCCGCGCCGGTGCTCACGCTCACGCGGGCAAAGGTGCCGGGGCTCACCTGAGCGCCGGCGGGCAGCAGGGCACGCACCGTGAGGTTACGGGTAGTCTGGTTTACCTGGCTTTCCTGCGCCTGAATGGTGGCGTTGTAGCGGCGCGGCGGGTTGCCGGCAAAGCGCACCGTCACGACGGAGCCCGGCTGCACGATGTTGCCGCTGGCTTCGGGCAGCGTAAAGTCGACTTTAAGCTTGGTATCGGCCTGTAGGGTGGCGATGATGGTAGCGGGCGTTACGTAGGCGCCGGGGCTTACCTGGCGCAGGCCCAGCACGCCGGCAAAGGGCGCCCGGATAACCGTTTTGGCCAGCATGGCCTGGGTGTAGGCCGCATCGGCCTCGTTGCTGCGCACCTGGCTTACGGCCAGGTCATAGTCGGCCTGGTTTACCCCCTGCACCTTCAGCAGCTTTTCGAGGCGGTCTTGCGAGAGGCGTGCCACTTGCAGCAGCGCGTTGGTTTTTTGCAGCTGAGCCCGCAGGTCGGCGTCGTTGATGCGGGCAATAATGCTACCCTGGCTTACGTGGCGGCCCTCATTGACATTGAGGGCAATAAGGCGGCCATTTACCTCGGGGTGCAGCTCAACAAAATCGTTGGCGACCACCGTGCCGTTGGCCTCGATAGAATCGGTTACGGACGAGGGATGGGCCACCAGCACATCGACCAGGGCCGGGCCATTATTCTTTTTAGAATCTTTACCGCCTTTCGAGTCGTCGGTTTTGGAATGGCAGCCGGCCAGCAGGGCCAGCGCGCCGCCGGCCAGCACGAGCTGGGCCGAAGTGAAAAAGCGCATACGGGAAATAAGGTGAATAGCAGCAGCTTGTGCAAAATTACGCACAGCCGCCGGCCGAAGCTCGGTCAACAGCACGCACCAAGTTCGGGTTCAGTGCGCGGGCAAGGACGTGGCCCCATGGTCAGGGTTGCGCTACCGGCGGCACTCTCCCGTATTTTCGCTGCATGAAGAAGCCAGCCGCCGCTTTGCCCACCCCGCCCGCCACCCCGGCTCCCGAGCGCAACTACTTTGCCGATGTGCACGAGGTAGTGCGGCTGGTGCCGCCGGGTCGTGTTACCAGCTACGGGGCTATTGCTCACTACCTGGGGGCAAAACACGGCTCGCGGGCCGTGGGCTATGCCCTCATGGCAGCTAACCTCGACGCGGCCACGTTCCAAAAAGACGAGCAGGTGCCCGCCCACCGTGTGGTAAACCGCCTGGGGCAACTCACCGGCCGCCACCACTTTCCTACGCCTACCGCCATGCAGGAGCGGCTCGAAGCCGAAGGCGTACGGGTGGTAGATGACGTGGTAGTCGATTTTAAAAAGCTGTACTGGAACCCCGCCGCGGAACTGGAGTAGGCGCGGAGGTCGGGGTTACTTACGAGTGCGGAGTCGGATAGCCTTCAAATCAAATTCTCCAACTCTGGTCGGCACTATCTCAAGCGGTTGTTTGGCGGGGTCAAGCTTACGAGCGCCCCGCACGTAAACAGGCTGCCGAAAATTAGGTAAAAACGTCAGTTCCGGCGCCGTTGCGCTACCCAGGCGCAGGTGTGGCTCATGCACGGGGTCGGTCCAGGTGAGGGTCAGAACCTGATTTTCGGTTAGCTCACCTACTGCCTGGTCATTTAAAAAAACGGGCAGGGCAGGCCCGGCACCCAGGTTGCGGTACACGTAGATGCGCACCACCCAGTTTGCCGATGCCGGCCGGCCGGCATCGGCAAACTGGGTGGTGCGCCCGGTTACCATATCGAGGGTATAAGGTTGAGGCCGGCGGTTGGCCAGCGCGGCACCCAGTAGGTTGCCAGCCTTCAACTCCTGACTGGCGTTGTCTGGCATTCCCATAAACCCAAAGCTGTTTTCCTGCCGCTGCAGGATGGCATAGCGCCCCTGATGGTAAATGTAGAGCTGCTGACCATCGGAGAAGCCCCAGCTACCGGCGGGTACCACTCCGCTGGCATGGCCGGCCGCGGCCACTGGGGTCAGCTCGGGCAGGTTTTCCCAGCCGGCAGCAGTCCGAGGAGTTGCTTTTGCCTGCA
This sequence comes from Hymenobacter sp. BRD67, assembly GCF_013256425.1. Lineage (GTDB taxonomy): Bacteria > Bacteroidota > Bacteroidia > Cytophagales > Hymenobacteraceae > Hymenobacter. Next base: position 2,418,934 of record NZ_CP053904.1, on the reverse strand, counting down.
AGCCGGGTACTGGCACTGGCTGGTTGTTGCGAAAGCTGAGAAACGTAGGAAAGTAGCCCGGCACGACTGGCGTGGTCAGGATGGCGTAAAGCAGCGTTGGGCTCGCCACGTGCCCCACCTTGGTGAGGGCCTCCAGCGACTGCGCCGGCCGAGCTTGCGCGGTTTTCCAATCAGGGGTCGATAGCTGTTGCAAGCAGCGCTCCAGCGTTTTTTTGAGGTTTCGCTCGTGGCTGGGCGTTATGCCTAGCATACCAGTGGGGCGCACGGTGTCGGTAGCGGTTTGTACAAAATGATAGCCATCGGCCGCGTGTAGGTACAAGTCGAGGACCGCTCTGGCCTGCCGGATAATACCCCCGCCCGTGCCGGTTAACAATCCAGTTGGGCCGCTTACTGCTGTGCCGTTCGTAAACAGCTCGCCTACTCGCAGCTCGCGCACTAGCAATAGGGCCGGGCGGTCAGTAGGACGGGCCGGCAGTTGCGTCTGCAAAAAACTGGTCAATCCCTGAACCAGGTTGGGATACAAGTCGGCTGGGCGCAATGAGCCGGTCAATACCAACGCTGCCTGGGGGCGTATCCGGCCAATACCGGCGCGGTCGGTGCGCCCATCTAAAACCTGTTCAATATAAAAGGTGCGCTGGGGCAGGTCAAGCGTTTGCTGGTCGAGGCTCAGGTACTCAACCTGGGCACAGGCCGGCACAGCCCGGCCCAGTAGCAGCAAAAAAAAGTAGCCGAAAATCGATAAGCGTAACATCATTTGAGGAGAAAGTGCCGTGAAGTAGCACTCAAAGATGCAAACTCTCCTGCTTATGTAGCGCTATGCCGCCGCAGACATATGGCATTCCTTATATTTCTTGCCGCTGCCGCAGGGGCAGGGCGAGTTGCGGCCCAGTACTTTATTTTTCGCGCGCAGCTGGCGTAGCCACTGGCGCGGGTCAAGGTGATTGCCGTGGGCCGTGAGGGTTTGCTCGGGGTGCTGGTGCAGGGCCTGGCTGAGCAGGTCGAACAGCTCGGGATGGTTTTCCCGGAGCTTTTCGGGTCGCTCGAAAAAATACTCATTAACTACCGCAAAAAACTCGGCTTCGCTGGTGCCGCCGTAGGAATCGATGTCGGAGTGCCCGGCCCGGATGGCAGCCAGCTCGCGCTGCATTACCTCGGCCCAGGGGCGGCGCAGGGCCGGGGGCAGGCCCGTGGCAGGTATGCCGTCTATCTGGCCATCGGCCTCGTCTACGAGGTGGGCAAACTCGTGCACCCCACGTTGCGGCGGTCTTCGGCATCGGCGAAGCCCTGTACCAGCGCGGCCCGCGACAGGCGCATGTACTGTGAGGTCTGAAAGCGCTGCACCGAGCCCAGCAGAGTGCCTTGCAAGGGTAGTACCTCCTGGTCGGCCCGGGTTTCGAGCTGCCAGCCGTCGGGTACTATCAGTACCTCGTGCAGCGTCGGGTATTCCCAGCCGGGAAACCCGAAGACGGGGATAACCGCCGCGGCAGCCGTGAGTACCCGCGTCAGGTCATCGACCTGCGTTTGAATACCCGTAAGCCGCGTGCGGGCCAGAAACAGCTGCATGCCCTGCTCAAAGCGAACCCGCTCGGCGGGCTCCAGGCCGTTGTAAAAGGCGACGTGCGTAGCCAGCAGCGTGCGCCAGGTATCAGGAAAGGGAAGAGCCAGGGCAGCTGCCCGGCGGCGGCGGTCGGCCGTGAGGTAGCGGTAAAAAAGCAGCAGCGGGCCCAGCAATACCGCAGCGGCCAGTACGTAAGAAAAAGACATGCGCCGCTTAACGGCGCAGCCGCCCCGGCGGTTGGGGCGGCCGATTGCCGTTTCATGCGCAAATTTGTACCCTATCTTCTTCTTACGTGTCTTTCCCCTGCCTGCCCCGATGAACGCCGCCGACCTGAACGCCGCCCTGATGGCCCTGATTGAGAAGAAAGCCGAGCTTCACACGCTCACCTACGACGACGCCCGCTACGACGACGTGGAAGAGTCGCTGCACGACCTCGAAGACGATTTTAACGATGACTTTGGCCCCGACCTCGAAGCCGCGCTCGAAAAAGTCCACCTCGACCTGAAGTCGGATACCGACGTGCTGCTGCCTACCGCTTATCTGCCCGCCACCGACAAGCCCCAGAAAGAAGATGGCGTGTGGATAGACTCCGAAAAGTACCCCGGCCGCGTGCGCCTGGTGCTGCGCGCCAACCCGCCCGCTTCATCCTCACCACCAGCAAAGGCCAGGAGCACGAGCTGTGGAAAGCGTAGCTGCCTGTCTGTGAAAATTTAGCAATGCTAAAGAACGTCATGCCGAGCCCCGCGAAGCAGCTCGCCCAAATCGTTGGATAACTCACCAATGACGTAAGCAAGCTGCTTCGCGGGGCTCGGCATGACGTTCTTTTTTGCTTAATTCATGGTTTTACATAAAGTCGCTCAGCTCCAGCCAGCGCTCCCCCTTTTTATCCAGCTCTTTATCAACCGCCTGTAAGCGGGCCGGCCAGTCAACTAGCTCCTGGCGCGAGCCTTGGCCAGTGGCCAGGTTAGCTACCAGCTGCTCTTTTTCTTTCTCCAACGAGGCAATATCCTTTTCCAGTTGCTCAAACTCCTTTTTCTCGGCGAAGGAGGCGCGGCGCTTAGCGGGCACGGCAGCCGGTGCCGGGGCAGGAGCAGCGGGCGCGATTTTAGCGGCAGCGCGGGCAGCTTTGGCCGCTTTTTCCTCCGCTTCGAGGGCAGCCTCGGTTTCGCGCTCGGCCAGGTAGTCGCGGTAGTCGGTGTAGTTGCCAGGAAAGTTGAGCACGGCCCCGCCCGGCTCCAGCACAAACAGGTGCTCGGCCAGGTTATCGAGGAAGTAACGGTCGTGGCTCACGATGAGCAGGCAGCCCGAGAAGTTGAGCAGAAAGTCTTCCAGGATATTGAGCGTGCCCAGGTCGAGGTCGTTGGTGGGCTCGTCAAGAATAAGGAAGTTGGGGTTTTTCACCAGCACGCGCAGCAGCTGCAGGCGTCGCTTTTCCCCGCCGCTCAGCTTGCTTACCAGCGTGTACTGCTGGGCCGGCGGAAAGAGAAACAGCGTCAGAAACTGGCTGGCCGTGAGTACGTCGCCGTTGGCCAGCTCCACTACTTCGGCCACCTCCTTCACGATGTCAATCACGCGCTGTGAGGGGTCAAATTCCAGCTCGGTCTGGGTGTAGTAGCCAAATACGGTGGTCTGGCCCACGTCCACGGTGCCGCTGTCGGGCTGAAGCTTGCCCGTCAGCATATTCAATAAAGTAGATTTTCCGGCCCCGTTCGGCCCCACCAGGCCAATGCGGTCCTTTTTCTTAAACACGTAGCTGAAATCGTCCAGCACCACCTTATCGCCGAATTTCTTGTTAAGATGTTCGGCCTCAATGATTTTTCCGCCCTGGCGGGTGGTTTTCACGCTCAGCTCCAGCTGCTGCTTGCTGAGATTGGTGCTGGCTTTTTCCTTGGTAATGTAGAAAGCATCGATGCGGGCCTTCTGCTTGGTGCCGCGTGCCTGGGGCATGCGGCGCATCCACTCCAGCTCTTTGCGGAAGAGGTTGCGGGCCTTTTCTACCTCAGTAGCCTCGCGCAGCTCGCGCTCGGCTTTTTTCTCCACGAAGTAGGCGTAGTTGCCCTGGTAGCGGTACATGGTGCCCTTGTCGAGCTCCACAATCTCGTTGGCTACTTTATCCAGGAAGTAGCGGTCGTGGGTCACCATCAACAGCGTAAGACTAGGCGAGTTGAGGCGATTTTCGAGCCATTCGATAGTAGCCAGGTCGAGGTGGTTGGTGGGCTCGTCGAGCAGCAGCACGTCGGGCTCTTCGATAAGCACGCGGGCCAGCGCCACGCGCTTGCGCTGCCCGCCCGAAAGCTTGCTCACGTTGCGCGTCAGCAGCTCGCCCAGGATGCCCAGCTTGCCCAAAATCTGCTGCACCTGCGACTCATAGTCCCAGGCGTTGAGGTTATCCATGCGCTCCATCACGCGCTGGAGGTCGTCGGGGTCGTGGTTGGGGTCGTTGACGACGTGCTCGTAGTCCTTCACCGCCCGCAGCGTATCGTTCTGGCTGGCGAAGATGGTTTCCTCCACGCTCAGGCTCTCATCGAATACCGGCTGCTGGCCCAGGTAGGTGACCCGGATGCCCTGGCGGCGCGTTACCAGGCCGGTATCGGGGTTTTCGAGGCCCGCCAGCACGCGCATAAGGGTGGTTTTGCCCGTGCCGTTGATGCCCACAAAGGCGATGCGCTGCCCTTGTTGCAGGCCAAAGTTCAGGTTTTGAAACAGCCAGCGGTCGGCGTAATTTTTCGAGATATTCTCAGCAGAAAGCAAATTCATAAGTACCGTAAAGGTACGGCGGGCAGCCAACGATGGGCTGCGGCTCACACCAAGAAACACCAAAAGGAGGATGGCGCGGGGCAGAGCCCCGCGCCATCCTCCTTTATAGGTCGGCGGGGAAATTATTTTAACGCGCCCAGGATCTTTTTAATCCGTGCGAAGGCCTCGGTTAGCTTAGCGTCGGCGGCAGCGGTACTGAAGCGAATGCAGTTGGGCGCGCCAAATGCGTCGCCGCTCACGGCTGCTACGTGCGCATCGCGCAGCAGGTAAAGCGTCAGGTCCGACGAATTAGTAATAACAGTGCCATCGGGCGCGGTGCGTCCGAAGAAAGCCGTCACATCGGGGAAGATATAAAAAGCGCCATCCGGCGTGGGCGTGACGAGGCCCGGAATATCTTTTACCAGTCCCAGCACCAGGTCACGGCGGCGGCGATACGCCTGCACCATTTCATCGGCCGAGGCGCGGCCGCCTTGCAGGGCCGCCAGGCCGGCGCGCTGCGCAATGGAGCAGGTACCGGAAGTAACCTGGCTTTGGAGCTTTTCGCAGGCGGCGGCCACGACCGGGTGCGCAGCCAGGTAGCCCAGGCGCCAGCCCGTCATGGCGTAGCCCTTCGAGAAGCCATTGATGGTGATTACCTGGTCTTTCACCTGCGCAAACTGGGCCAGGCTCACGTGTTCGCTGGTGAAATTTATATATTCATAAATCTCATCTGCAATGGCAAAGATGCCGGGGTGCTGGGCCAGCACGTCGGCAATGGCTCCTAATTCCTGGCGGCTAAACACGGCCCCGGTGGGGTTGCAGGGCGAGGAGTACATGACAGCCTTGGTGCGCGGCGTGATGGCCGCGGCAAACTCAGCAGCCGTCACTTTGTAGTCGTTTTCCAGACTACCCATAATGGGCACGGCCACGCCCTCGGCCAGTTCGACCTGGGCGGCGTAGCTTACCCAGTAGGGCGAAAAAATAATGACCTCATCGCCAGGGTTTATCAGCGTCATGATGATATTGCTGAGCGCCTGCTTGGCACCGGTGCTCACTACAATCTGGCTGGGCTGATAAGTCAGTTCATTGTCACGCAAGAGCTTATCGCAAATAGTCTGGCGCAGGTCGAGGTAGCCCGGCACCGGCGTATAAAACGTGTAGCCGTCGTCAATCGCCTTCTTGGCCGCATCCTTTATATACTGCGGCGTCTGAAAATCGGGCTCGCCGAAGCTCAGGTTAATCACATCGACGCCCTGCGCGGCCAGCTCGCGGCTTTTCTTAGCCATGGCGATGGTAGCCGACTCCTGAATCTGAAGAATGCGGTCGGCGAAATAGGCACTTGGGTCGGCCGGGGCAGTAGCCGCAGAAGCACTAGGGGTCATAAACTTATTCGATAAGTTAAAGGAGCGAGTCGCAAAAGTATTGAAAATGTGGGGTAAGCCTCGTCTTGCCGGGTCTTTTGTCGCAAAAAAGCCAGAATCGCTCTGCCCGGCTACCATTTGTTTGTTATGACGAGCCGCCGAGTCGGCGCCAGCCCCGGGCCAATATGCCCAGGTCGAGGCTGGGCTCATAATCCTGCGCATAAAGCAGCTCCAGGCGGCGGCGGGTAGCCTCAGAAAGCAGTATCTCGGCAGAGGCGGTGTCGGCGGGCGAGAGCACGGCGGGGTGAGAGTCGGCTTCGGGCAGGTAGCGCAGTCCCACCCAGCTACGCCGGCCCGCAGCACTAGCCAGACATTGCGCAGCAGGCCGCCCGGCCGTAGCTGCCCCCAGGCCAGTAAAGGGCTGGCAGCTAGTATCGTGAGGGAGGCAACCAGGTCGAGCAGGCGCTTGTTGCGGCGCTGGGCGGGCTGGCTCAGCTGCCACGAGCGGTCGAGGGCGTAGTAATCGCCGGGCGCATCCTTATCGCTGCTGCCGATAATATACTGGCTGCCGGCCGGCAGAATCTTATACGTCACAACCGGCTCGGCCGGCAGGCGGGCCATGAGGTCGATAATCTGGCTGGCTGGCAGGTCCTGCCCGCAAAAAATAAGCTCCGTAAGGCCATAGAGCCGCAGCAGGGCCGGCAGCTCGGCCACCGTACCCAGGTGGTCGGCGGGCACAGGCAGTGCGGCGGGTAGCGGCACGGGCGTGAGGTAGCCGATAATTTTGGCAGGTACCTGCGCGGCGCCGAGCAGCTGGCGCACGCGCTGGCTTTCGGGAGCTGAGCCAACAATAGCCACGGTTTTTGCCCGGCCTTCGCTCAGGCGCAGGTTGCCGTGGCGCAGCCAGTGGCTAAACAGCCGCCGGGCAATGAGAGCCGCCGCCGCCCACACGCCGCCCAGCACGATAAGCGCCTTGGAAAAGCGCCAGTTATCAAAAAAATTGGTGGCCGCTGAAATCAACACGGTGCCTACGGCCAGGCCCCGCACCACGCGGCTGGTGCGGGCCGGCTGGTCGTAGCCCCCGCTTAGCCAGGTAGTAGTCAGCCACACGGCAATGTAGAGCGGCACCGCCACTAGCATGTACTGCGGCGGGTAGGGCATGCGCACGTACTTCTGGTTGGTTTCCCAGTATACTTTGAGGGCGTACATGCCCGCGTAGAGCAAGCCTGTGTCGAGCAGTACCGGGGCGGCGGCCGTGGCCAGGCGCTGCGCCACGGCCGCGCCTGCTCGCAGCCAGATGGCGCTGTTAATCAGCGCCGAAAACAGGCCGGCCCGGTTCGGGGCAAAGTGCTTTTGGGCAAAAATGACCATGGCCCGGTAAAACACAAACACGTAGTTAACGCTCGTGCGCTTGGTGCTCTCGCCCTTGTAGTGCAGAATGCGGGCGCCCGGAAAATACCAGTTTTGCCAGCCGCCCGCGTGAGGCGATACGAGAGGTCAATGTCCTCGCCGTACATAAAATAGTCTTCGTCGAGCAGCCCTACCTGGTCGAGCGCGGTTTTGCGCAGCAGCATAAATGCCCCGCTCAGCACCTCAATCTCGTGGGCCTGGTCTTTAGCCAGAAAGCCCAGGTGGTAGCGCCCAAACGTGCGCGACTTCGGAAAAAGACTCGCCAGCCCGAAAATCTTATAAAACGCCACGGCCGGCGTGGGCAGTCCGCGCTTGCTTTCGGGCAAAAACCGGCCCTGGCCGTCGAGCATCTGCACGCCCAGGCCGCCGCAGCGCGGGTGGGCATCCATAAAGTCGCAGCAGCGCCGGAAGGTGCTTTCCTCCACCAGCGTGTCGGGGTTGAGCAGCAGCTGGTACTGGCCGGTAGCCCGCCGCAGGGCCTGGTTGTTGGCTTTGGAAAACCCCGGATTATCCTGGTTGGCAAGCAAAATGACTTCGGGAAAGCGCGCACGCACCATTGCCACCGAGTTATCAGCCGAATTATTATCGACCACAAATACCTCGGTTAGCTGGCCCAGCGCCGCCACGGCGGTGCGCACCGAAAGCAGCGTCTGCTCCAGAAAGTAGCAGACATTGTAGTTAACAATGACGACGGATAGCTTCACCACGGGAGGGCGAAGTTAAAGTAACGCGGAGCTTCCGCTACGCCGGCCGGCAGCCAAGAAGAGCAGCTTTCTTTTCGGCGGGCTACCGGGCCTGGCGCTGGCGCTCTACTATCGAGCGGCCCAGGGTAATTTCATCGGCGTATTCCAGCTCGCCGCCCATCGGAATGCCGCGGGCAATGGTACTGAGGTGGATATTCTCGAAGTCGCGCAGGCGGCGCGAAAGGTAAAAAGCCGTAGTGTCGCCCTCCATGGTGGGCGAGATGGCCAAGATAATCTCCCGGATTTCCGAGTCTCCGGCCGCCGCGCGGGCCACCAGCGAGTCGACCTGTAAGTCGGCCGGGCCGATACCCTCAATGGGCGAGATAACGCCGCCCAGCACATGGTACACGCCCTTATACTGGCCCGTGTTTTCGATGGCGATAACGTCGCGCACGTCGGCCACCACGCACACCTGGGCATGGTCGCGCAGCTTATTGGCGCAAATGGTGCATTCCTCGCTATCCGAAATACTGTGGCAGGTGCGGCAGTACGTGATATCGAAGCGCATCTTGGCCAGCGCCTCGGCCAGGTTGGCCGTGGTGTCGCTTTCGGCCTTGAGCAGGTGCAAAGCCAGGCGCAGGGCCGTTTTTTTGCCGATGCCGGGCAGGCGCGACAGCTCTACTACCGCATTTTCAATAAGTTTGGAAGGAAAATCCATTTTTTAAATGTGCGGAATGTATGAATGCGAAAGATGTGAAAATGAATGAGCGGAAAGGAAAGGCATGAAGCGACCCTTCCCATTTCTACATTTCCATATTCAACATATTTCCACATTCTAAACAATATCGGCCGAGATGCCTCGGTCGTGGATGGCCGAGCAGCGCGGGGCCAGCTCGTCGAAGGTGCCGTTTTTGACCGCGCACTTGCCCTTATAATGAATGAGCAGGGTGCATTGCTCGGCCTGCTCGGGCTCGTGGCCGCACACGTCGATAAGCGTCTGGATAACGTGGTCGAACGTGTTCACGTCGTCGTTGTACACCACGAGCGTGCGCAGCTCCTGCTCTTCTTCGAGCAGCAGCACATCGTCTTCGTAATCAATCTGCGGGCGGGTAGCGGGGAAAGCCATGGCACAAAAATACGGCAGCCCCGGCGAAGCAAGGGGCCGCCTGATAACTCCGTAGCCCGCCATTTCGTTCGGAATAACAGGCTCATACCAGCGCTTGGCCGCTACTTTTAGCGCAGAAACCGGCGGCCCGTGCGCGCCGTGCCTGCTTAGCCCTATGCCCGTTCCTTCCGCCGATTTTAAAAAAGCCGTCGCCCGCCTTTCCGAAAAGGAAAAGGAGGCGCTCATTTTGCGGGCCGTGCGCCGCGACACCGAGCTGTACGATACCTTCAGCTACGAGCTGCTGCCCGATGTAACGCTCGAAAGCGTGTACGAAACCAGTGCCGACCGCATCCACGAGCTGTTCAATGTGGCCGTGACGGGCCGGCTGCTCAACCGCAGCCTGGTGAAAGCGCTGCGCGGGGCCGTACAGGAGGCGGCCCGCGCCCGACGCGTTACCAAAAGCAAGCAGCTCGAAATCGACCTGAGCGTATATGCGTTGAAGCTGATATTTGATAACTACACCGGGCAGTTCGACAGCGTGTACCAGGGCTTTTTTGTGGGCACGGCGCGGCTGGCAGCCCGGCTCACGCAACTGGTGCTGAAGCACCTGCACGAAGATTTGTGGCTGGAATATAAGGGCGAGCTGGATGATTTTCTCGCGCAGCTGCATGGCCGCAGCAAGAGCCGCGAGCTGAAGTTTGAGCTGCCCAGGGAGCTGGTATTGCCTGCCTAGCAAAGTTAGCGAACCTGATTTGTTTTAAAATATATTAAATAATGAATATTAAAAAACCGCCTGCCGTAACGTGGCCGCAGGTGCCGCGCCTGCTCACGCTGCGCAACTCGCTGAAAGCGGCCCGTAACCCAATTGGGGCGCTCTCACAGCTGCTGGCGCGCTACGGCGACACGGTGCGCCTGTACATGGGCGGCGTGCGGCCCACCGTCGTGACCCGCGACCCGGCCCTCATTCAGCATATTGTGCAGAAAAACCACCGCCGCTATCACAAGTCCGACCTCACGCACGGGCTGGTGCGCTACCTGGGCCGGGGCCTGCTCACCAACGAGGGCGCCGACTGGCTGCGGCAGCGGCGGCTGGTGCAGCCCGGCTTTCACCGGCAGCGGCTGGCCGGCCTCACGCGCCTTATGCGCACGGTGGCCGATGAGTGGGTGGCCGAGCTGGACGCGCAAACGGCAACTGAAACGGCGGTGGAGCTGGACACGCACGCCGCTACTACGCGGGTGGCTTTTCGCATTATTGCCCGCTCGGTATTTGGCAGTAGCCTCGACGAAAGCCAGCTGGCAAAGCTCAACGACTGGCTCACCGCCATTCAGGCTTTTTATGTGAATACCCTGCGGCAGCCGTACCTGCGGCCCTGGCATCGGCTGCGCGGCAATTATAAGCGCCACGACCAGCTGGCTACGCACCTGCGTGAGCTGGTGCGCGGGGCCATTCGGCAGCACCAGGCGGCGCAGGCTGCCGCGCCCGCCGGCACGCCCCCGCCCGACGACCTGCTGCAAATGCTGCTGGAGGCCCGCTACGAAGACACCGGCGTGGGCATGGCCGAAAACCAGCTGCTCGATGAGCTGAATATTCTGCTGGTGGCCGGCCACGAAACCTCGGCCAATGCTCTGGCCTGGGCGTTTTACCTGCTGGCCCGCCACCCCGAAACCCAGGCCCGGCTGGTGGCGGAGATTGAGGCGGCGCTGCCGGCCGGGCAAAGCCCGGAGTTTGCGGACCTGATGCGCCTGCCCTACGCCCTGCAAGTGGTGCAGGAAGCCATGCGCCTCTACCCGCCGGCCTGGATAATGTCGCGCGAGGCGGCCGAAGACGACGAGTTTCAGGGCCAGCACATTGCCAAGGGGACGTTATTTTCCCTTTACCTCTACGGACTACACCACCACCCGGCGCTGTGGCCCGAGGCCGAGGCATTCCGGCCCGAGCGCTTTGCGGCGGGCGCGCCGCTGCCGCCCTACGGCTACCTGCCTTTCGGTGGCGGGCCGCGCCTATGCGTGGGCAATCAGTTTGCCCTCACCGAGCTGCAGCTCGTCCTCATCCAAACGCTGCGGCGCTACCGCGTGGTGCCAGCCGGACCCGAGGTGCCGGGCCTGGCTCCGCTCATTACGCTGCGGCCCAGCGGCAAATTGCCCCTGCGCTTTGAGCGGCGCGAAATAGCTGCGTGAGCCAGGTAAAGAAGCCAGCGGGCCTGCTGCTAGCGCAGGGCCAGAACGCGCAGGCTTTTGTAGGTGGCCGCATCGTCCTGCAATTGCAGATACTGCTCGTACTCGGCCGGCGTTAGCACTTGTTCCAGGCACAGGGCCAGCTGCTGTAGCGAGCGGGTCTGGAGCTGATGACTCTGCACCGCGTGCTGTACGGCGGCGGTCTGCGCCCTGGAGAGCTGCAGGGTGGCTGCCAGGTAGCGCACCAGGGGGCGGGCGCCAATGCCGCCGCCTTCCAGCATGCCCACGCTGGGAGTAGGGCGCTCGGGGTCGTGGGAGGAAGCCAGTGCCGGATGCAGGCTCAGGCTCAGCCCAATGAGGAAGGTGGTGGTAAAGAGTGCTTTCATAAATAAAAACAGATAGGGTGAGGGAGCAGCCGTCAGGCTATAATGGTCTGGACGCGACCAGCAAAGCGTTTGACTCACCAAAGATTGTGTGCTGGCTACCCTGCCACCAACCCAACTAGCCCAGTGGCCGCTACAAATCTCCCAATCACCCGTTTTACCCTGTGAAGCGTCTAAAATCCTCGTTAAATACTTTTTTTTCCAGGTAGATTACCTAAGGCAGTAATCGGCTGCCCAGTGCCTGGCGCAGGTCGGGTACATCGTAGTAGCGCAGCACGCCGGGCAGTACCTCCGAATAAGCGTCCTTGGCGGTGGGGTTTTCGAGAAAATACCGGAACGAAGGTGGCCCACCGCTCACCTGCACCTGCTCGATTTGGGGCCCGAATGTGCTGGCCGGGCTGGTGCCCGGCTGGTCAGTGGCTAACGTAGCCGGCCCCTTCGCCACGCGAGAGCTTAACAGCGCCGCGTGCAGCGCCACCAGCGCCGCCCGGCCATCGGCCCGCAGCAGAATGGGCAGCTGCCCCAGCCGGCTGTCGTTGCGAATAAAGGAGAGAAGACTGCTCACATCTACTACGCGCTGGGTTAGCAGCGGCCGGCCGGTGTGCAGCGCCAGCAGCGCATCGCGGTATTCCTGGTTGTAAAACTTGGGGTCGTTGAAGGCGGCCGGGTCGGTGGTTTCGCCCAGGCCGCGCAGGTCGGCCAGCAGCACGGCCGTGCCCTGGCGCTGGTAGGTGGCCAGGCGGGCGGCGCTGTCGCGCAGGGTAGCGGCCATGCCCCGGTCGGGCAGCCAGATGACGAGGCGGGTCGGAGAAGCCGGGCCGGCGGGCAGCAGGAGCCGGGCCGGCAGCGGCGGCTCGCCGGTGCGGCGCAGCAGCAGGTTTTGCCAGTTCTGGCCGCCGGTCAGGCGCAGGGTATCGCGCTGGTCGGTGGCCGCAGTGACGCGGCCCTGGCTACCAATGCCAAGCTCGTGACCGACCACTTTGAGAAGCGCTTCGGGTGAGTAGGCCGGGCGGGCCGCCGCCAGGGCCCGTGCTTCGGCCAGGTAGCTGGCCGCCAGGGTTTCTTCGTCTTTAAAGCTGGTGTTAACCTGCCCGGTAGCGGTGTAGCGCAACGTTGCTTCGGGCAAGGCCGGTGCGTCGTCTTCGGGCACCAGCGGCCCGCTTGCGTGCAGCCACTGCCGAAACCAGGCCACCGCCGCTGCCCGCTTCGGGGCCGAGATGCCGTGGCCATCGTCGTAGGTAAACAGGTCGGTTTTTTCAGCGGCACCCAAAGCCGTATAAGTGCGGCGCATGTCGGCAAAAGCTGCTTCCATCTCGGTCTGGTCCACGAAGTCGTAGCGGCCCGTGAGCAGCAGCACCGGCTTGGGCGCAAACATAATGGGCCAGTCGGCCACGTCGAGGCCGGCCGCGCCGGCGCCGGGCAGCATTACGCAGCCGTCGGCCGGGCCAGTGGCGGTGAGATTGCGCTCGCCGGCAGCTACGTAGCTGCACAGCGCTGCTACCTGCACCCGTTCGTCGTAGCCCATGAAATAAGCCGTTTGGGTGGCCCCGCCCGAGTTGCCGAGGCAGCCCACGCGGGCGGCGTCGACCTCGGGCCGGGTCAGCAGGTAGTCGAGGCCGCGCACGTTGTCCCAGAGCTCGGCGGCGGGCAGGGTGCGGCCCAGCAGGTTGGCCTCCGCATTGAGTAGGGTGTGCTCGGTGGTGCCGCCGCGCGTGAGCGACTTGCCGTTCGCATCAGTCAATTGCATTCTTTCGCCCTGCGAAACGGGGTCAATGACGAGCACCACAAAGCCGTTGCGGGCAAAGAGCCGCGCCGTTTGCTGGTACGAAGGCGTGGCCTTGCTGGTATTCTCGTGCCCGCAAAACAGCAGCACCGCCGGCTTGCGGCCTTGGCCGGCGGGCAGGTAGAGGTTGGCCGTGACGTGGTGATGTGGCGTGCTTTCGTATAGTATTTTTTCTATATTAAATCCCCGCTGCGCTATCGTGCCCACAACCCGCGCCCGCAGCGGCGTGCGCGCCGGCAGCGGCCCCAGCACTCGTCGAAACCGCGCCCGCGCTGAGTCGCGGTAGGCCTGCGTGCCCGCCGCTGAAGTCAGCGCCTGGTCGAGCGCCGCCCGGCGCGGCGCGTACTGCTGGTGCAGCTGCTGCAAGAGGTAGGTGGGCAGCGTGGCGGGCGCTTTCCAATCGATAACGGCAGGGATGGGCGTCTGGGCGGCGCGCAGGGCCAGCAGAGCCAGTAGGGGCAGTAGCAACTTATGCAGCATAACGCACAAACTAACGGCTTTTGGTCTGATTCGCGGCTTCGCTACCTCAAAAGCTGGCCCCGTGCGCGCCAGTATTGAGCTGTTGCCTGATTGGTGAATATATTTAAAATAAATAATATGAAAGGGTGGATAATGGCACGCTAGGCTTCCTTTCAATAGGCGCATTCCCAAACCTGACAGCCTTAGCGCCTGAAGCTGGCCCTTGAATAATTGCCGTAACGAATACGCGCCGAGGGAAAACAGCCGGTTTTGGGGTGCTGGGGTTAGTTTTCTCAATAAACCCTGCTTCGGTCTACACTCACCAGGCGCCTTGGCGCACTAGCATCTTTATGCGATACCGTCGCATTGAATCAAGCCGGACCTTTGCCCCTGGTTAGCCAAGTAGTGCGCTGCTGGCTAATTAAGGGCAAACTGCCTTTTAATAGCTGCTTTTCGCCGTTCTCCTTTTTATGAAGTTTTCGCTACGCCTGCTGCCCGCAGCTCATTTTTTGCTCCTGCTGGTCGGGATACAGGCCTTGCTGCCCTGGGCAGCGCGGGCTCAGGCCCCAACTGTAAGCAGCATCCTCAACCCCGACGGCACGCTGCGGCCCGGTGCCAAGGGTTCCTTTAATGCTACCGGCTACCAGCTTAGCTACGGCAAGGGCGGCCAGCCCGTGCTGCAAGCGGCGGCCGGCCAAAGCTGGAACGCGCTGGGCGGTAGCCCGGCCGGCACCCAAAACGGCACTAATGGAAACGTACAGGTAGTGGCCGTGAGCGGCACCGACGTATACGTGGGCGGCAACTTTACCACGGCCGGCGGCACCGCCGCCAACTACGTGGCCAAGTGGAACGGCAGCACCTGGAGCAGCCTGGGTACGGGCTCGGCCAACGGGGTAGGGAGTAGCGTATCGGCGCTGGCAGTGCGCGGCACGAACGTGTACGTGGGTGGCAGCTTCTCTACGGCCGGCGGCCTGCCGGCCAACGCAGTGGCCATGTGGGATGGCACTACCTGGAACGCGATGGGAACAGGCGTGACTACGGGTAATTACCCTGGCAATGTGCTGGCCCTGGCTCTGGACCCCAACGGCGTGAATGTGTATGCTGGCGGCAGCTTCGTCACCGCAGGCGGTAGTACCGCCAACAACGTGGCCCAGTGGGACGGCACTACCTGGAGTGCGCTGGGCAGCGGCATGGGCAGCAGCGTGTATACGCTGGCTGTGAGCGGCTCGACGTTGTATGCGGGCGGCTATTTCACCACGGCCGGGGGTACCCCGGCCAACCGCATCGCCCAGTGGGACGGCACCGCCTGGAGTGCGCTGGGGCCGGCTTCGATAGTAGCGTAGAGGCGCTGGCCGTGAGTGGCACGACCCTGTACGCGGCTGGTTTTTTCCTGAACTCTGGCAGCGTGAGCACCCGCTACGTGGCCCAGTGGGACGGCACCGCCTGGAGTGCGCTGGGCACCGGCATGAACAACGTAGTGCAGTCACTGGCCGTGATTGGCACTACGGTGTACGCAGGCGGCCAGTACACAACTGCCGATGGCACTACCGCCAATCGCGTCGCCCAGTGGAACGGCTCGGCCTGGAGCCCGTTGGTAATGGGCGCGGCCAATGGCACCGATAACAGCGTTTTCGGGCTGGGAGTGAGCGGCACTACCTTGTATGTGGGCGGCAACTTTGCCAACGCCGGCGGCAGCACCGCCAACCATATGGCCCGGTGGGATGGCTCCACCTGGGCGCCCCTGGGCACAGGCGGCGCAAGCGGCGTCAGCAACTCCTCTTCGAGTGCTTCGGTTCATTGCGTGCTGATAAACGGCTCGACCGTGTACGTGGCCGGCTCGTTTAACAGTGCTGGTGGGGTACCGGCCAATGGGGTAGCCAAGTGGGACGGCAGTACCTGGAGCGCACTCGGCACTGGGCTCAGTAGCAGCGCGACGGCCCTGGCCCTGGGCGCAAATGGCACTGACCTCTATGTAGGCGGCTACTTCAGCACCGCTGGCGGGGTACCTGCCAACCGGGTAGCGAAGTGGGATGGCAGCGCCTGGAGCGCGCTCGGCAGCGGGCTAAGTGGGGGGAGTGGGTATAGCATTGGCCCGTCGGCGATGACGATGAGCAACGGCCTGCTGTACGTAGCTGGTATATTCAATTTGGCTGGAGGCATCACGGTTAACAATGTCGCCAAGTGGGATGGCAACGCCTGGAGTGCGCTGGGCAGCGGGGTTACCGTGGGTTCATATACCTCGGGCGTGTTGGCCCTGGCCGTGAACGGGACGACTGTTTACGTGGGGGGCGACTTTTCGGCGGCCGGCGGCAATAGTGCCATTCAACGAGTGGCCCAATGGGACGGCACTACCTGGAGTGCCCTGGGCAGCGGCGTGAGCGGCACGGTCAATGCGCTGGTAGTTGGGGGTACTACCTTGTATGCCGGTGGCTCTTTCACTGCTGCCGGCGGCGCGCCGGCCAACTACATCGCCCTGTGGAATGGCAGCGCCTGGAGTGCGCTGGGCAGCGGCCTCAGTAATTCGGTTTCTGCCCTGCTCTTGGATGGCACCAACCTGTACGCGGGCGGCAGCTTTACCACGGCCGGCGGCAGTGCTGCCAACCGGGTAGCCATGTGGGACGGCAGCAGCTGGACCAGCCTGGGCACCGGCGCTGACAACGGAGTCGGTAATGGCAGCGTCTACTCACTGGCGCTGAAGGGCACCGACCTGTATGTAGGTGGGAGCTTCGCTACGGCCGGCGGGCTGGTGGCCAATAATGTCGCTTACTACGGGGCCGCGCCGACGCCCCTGCCCGTCGAGCTTACCGCCTTCACGGCTACGGCCGAGGGCAATACGGCGGTGGCCCTGGCCTGGGCCACTGCCTCAGAGCAGAACACCCTGGCCTTTGAAGTAGAGCGCAGCCAGGACGGGAAGACCTTTGCCCACGTTAGCACAGTGGCCGCGGCCGGCAGTAGCAGTACTTCACGCCGGTATGAGTTGCTGGATACCAATCCGCTTGCCCGGCAGTCTGTCCTCTATTATCGCCTGAAGCAGCTGGACGTAGACGGCACCTACAGCTACTCACCCGTGCGCACGGTGGCCCTGGCGGGTGCCAGCGCCGGCCTGAGCCTGTACCCCAACCCCGCCCCCGGTGGCCAGGTCAGGCTGGTGGGCTCGGCCCCGGCACCCTGGTGCAGGTGTACGATGCGCTGGGCCGCCCGGTGACCAACTCACCGGCCGATGCCACGGGCACGGCGGCCCTGGTGCTGCCGCAGGGGCTGGCGGCGGGCGTGTACGTGGTGCGCGCCGGCGCGCAGGCCCTGCGCCTCACGGTGGAGTAAGCGGTTGGCTAGTCAGCTATGTATACATATGTATACGAAAAGAGGCCGCTTCCTGCCAGGAAGCGGCCTCTTTGCATGAAAGGTGGTCGGGGAGGTGCTACGCCTTCTCCGGCAGTAGCACGGCGTCGGGGTAGTTGCCGAGCACGGGCTGGCTCGGGGCACCCTGGGTAACGGCCTCTACCAAGAGCTTGCCGCCTACGAAGGCGCCCTTCCAGCTCTCGCCCAGGCCGCCGAATACTTCCTCGCGGTCGCCGCGGCTGCGCAGCTTGTTGATACCCACCTTGAAGGCGCGCAGCTCCTTGCCGGTGCGGGTGGCCCACTTCTCGTCGTCCGAGCCCAGGGCGGTCACGAGCGCGCCGTTCGAGATGTTCATCTCGCCTACCAGCTCTTCTACGCGGTCTACGAGCACTACCGTGTCGATGGGGCCGAAAGGCTCTTTAAAATACAACTCGCTCTGGCGCGGCAGGCCCACCAGGGCGCGGGGCGCGCGGTAGGCCGAGCGGTCCTGGCCGGGCAGGAAAAGCGAGTCGTCGAGCTTGCCTTCGTAGAAGGGAATCGCGCCGGTTTTGAGGCCGTCGGCGTACAGGCGGTCCAGGTCTTCGGCCTGGCGGGCGTTGATAACGGGGCCAAAGGCCAGGTCCGGCAGCTTGTCGCCAGCGGCATCAACCAGCGTTGGGTTGCCCACTTTAAGGCTACCAATAGCCGTTGTATACGTTTCGAGAAACTGCGGAAACAGGCGGCGCTCCACCACCCAGCGTACATAGGCGGTGCAGCGCTGCTTGCCGTAGTCGTAGCCTTTTACCAGCTGGTCGGCCAGCTTATCCCACTGCGAGTAGTCCCAGATTCCGTAGGTGTTCACGCCTTCCATCTCCAGCATATACCGCTTGTGGTTTTGCGACAGCGCATCGGCGATGTTGCGGCCGTTGTAGCGGCCGCCCACGAAGGAAAGACAGTCCACGGCGGGGTCTTTCACCAGTACATCGCTCAGCTCGCCGCCGGGGCCGCTTACCAGGGTCACTGGCAGGCCGCAGCGCCGGGCAATAGCAAAAGTGAGGCTCAGGGAGATAAAACCGCCGTCGGTGGGTGTTTTGGCAATAACCGAGTTGCCGCACAGCACCTGTGTGAGTACGGCGTGTAGCAGCACCGACATGGGGTAGTTCCAGGAGGCAATGTTGCTCACCAGGCCCAGGGGCTGGCGGCTACCTAGCAAGCCCTCAATATTGTCGACGTACCACTGCACGCCCTCGATAGCCCGGTCAATATCGGTAAAACCCAATTTATACGTCTTACCGATTTCCCAGATGAGCAGCTTACCCACCAGCTCTACCTGCGGGCGCAGCTGGTTGAGGCAGTCCTGCACGCGGCGCTTGCGCTCGTCGAGGTCGGTAGCAGCCCAGGCAGCGGCTTCGCCCTTGGCAAAGCGCACGGCGCGCAGCGCGGCATCGTGCTTGAGCATGGGCAGCGAGCCAATCTCGGAGCCATCAACCGGCGAGTGGAAGGGGCGGGGCTCACCGGCCTCCTGCCAGCGGCCTTCGAGCAGGTTGAGGTAGCCGCCGCTGGGGGCGAAGATTTCGGGCGTGACCTGCTTGATATCGGCCAGCAGCTTACTGAACTCGACTTCGGGCGAAATGATTTTAGCCATGAGAGTAGCGCGCGGCCGGTAGCTGCGCGAATCGGTGAAAAGAATAAGAACAGGTACGAGGCCTGGCGCAAGAACGTCATACCAAGGGTAGCGAAACAACCCGGCCGAATTGGGGAGGTAGTACTCCCTTAGCTCAGGCAAGATGCTTTGCTACCCTCAATATGACGTCTTTTCGCAGTGAAGGAGGCGCTACTTGCTCGCTACAGCTTGCAGCTCGCGCACCAGCTCCGAAGAGCCCACAAACAGCGGCACCCGCTGGTGCAGGTCGGCAGTAGGGGGCACGTCGAGTACCTCGGTGGCTCCGGTAACCGCCACGCCACCGGCTTGTTCGCTCACGAAGGCAATGGGATAGCATTCGTAGAGCAGGCGCAGCTTGCCGCTGGGCCACTGCCCGGTGGGCGGGTAAAGGTAGATGCCGCCCGTAAACAGATTGCGGTGGTAATCGGCCGCCAGCGAACCCACGTAGCGGGCGGCCATGCGGCGCTCCTTGCAAGTGGTAAGAAAGGTGCGGGCAAACTCCGGAAAGTCAAACCAGTTGCCCTCGTTGCACGAAAATACCTCGCCGCGCTTAGGCATAGTCAGGTGCGGGTGCGAGAGAAAAAACTCGCCCAGGCTGGGCTCGTAGGTAAAGCCTTTCACGCCGTGGCCGGTGGTATATACCAGCATGGTGCTGGAGCCATAGAGAATGTAGCCCGCTGCCACCTGCGCCCGGCCGCCCTGCAAAAAGTCTTCGGCCCGCGCCGGCCCGCCGTAGCGGCTCACGCGCCGGTAAATGCTGAAGATGGTGCCGGTATTTACGTTAAAGTCAAGGCTCACCGACCCGTTCAGCGGGTTGAGGGCCACCACGTACTTGCCCTCGTGGTTGCCGGTGTCGATGATATCGGGGCGGGCTTCGCTGAGCACGGCGCAGCACTCGCGGCCATTGGTGAGGGCCCGCACAAAGCGAATATGCGCCTCCTCGCCCAGCCGGTGGCGGGGGGGCTGCTGCTCACCCTCGGCGCCCACCACTTCGGCCAGGTCGTTGAGACCGGCGCGGCTCACCTCGCGCGCCATGATTTTGCTGGCCAGGGCGATGTCGCGCAGCAGCTGCGAAAGCTCGCCGGTAGCAAACGGGAACTCGGCCTGCTTGCGCATAATGTAGCGCTCGAGCGTGGTGCCGACGGGGGTCGCGATGTCGTCGTGCGAGGGCGGGATAGTAGACGGAGACATACCGGTAAAAAACGCCCCGGCCGTGGCCGGCCAGGGCAGTAACACAAAAAGCGGAAGTACTTAATCGATGGCCAGCCGGCGGCTCTGCTGGCCGTTGCGCACAATGTAGAGGCCCGGCGACAGGCTGCTCAGGTCAAGCGAAGCCCCGGCAGCCGGCGCCAGCGTACGCACCAGCCGGCCCTGGCTGTCGTGCAGGGTCACGGGCTGCTGGGCATCGTAGCTCACGAGCCCCACGCGGCCGTGGGCGGGGTTGGGCGCCAGCTGAAAAGCAGCCGCGGCCACCCCAGGGGCCATAGCCGTTACTACGCTCGGCGTGAAGGTGAAAATGCGTCCGCTCGTGGCCCGGCTGGTGATGGTGGAGGTTTCGGCCGTGGTACTGGTGGTAGCAGTAAGCTGCAGGTCCGACAGCGAGATAAAGTCGCCGCTGGTTGGCCCCGCCAGGCCCACCGAAGCACTGCGCGTCGAGCCATACGCGCTGCCACTGCCCTGCAGGTAATCGAATACTACTACGTTGGTGCCTTCAAATAGCTGCACGAAGAACGAGCATACCGGCCCGGTTGCGCCGGGTGCCCAGCGAACGTTGCGCCATTCAATGGTAAAGACGCGGCTGCCGGCCGTGCCCGTGGTCTGGTAGTACAGGTTGCCATCCATGGTGGGGTCGGGCGGCGAGGCGGCCGTGCCAAACGAGATATCATCCCAGAGCGGCGCAATGATGGGGCGTAGTGTGCTCGTAGCCAGGTTATTGACCGGCGTTGCGCTGGTCAGCGCCTGGCCCAGCGTCAGGAAGCCATTGGTTGAGGCCGATACGGTCGTGTACGACGTGCCCGCGAACTTAAAGGTGAAGCCCAGCGGCAGGTTGTTGTAGTAGCCTTCGTCTTCGGTGCCGGCGGTGCGCACGGCAAGGGTGGTGGGCTCCAGTACGGTGTAAGCGCCGGCGTTGCTGCCGCTGGCTACCATCGTGTAGGAGCTGGCCTTCTGAGCGGCAGCCGCCAGCGGCAGGGCCAGGGCCAGGGCCAGGAGGGCAAGGCGCGAAACGGAAGTAAAAGTGCTCAAAGCAAAGAGGAAAAGGGTGAAGAAGAAAAAAATAACTAGGCTTAACTCGTTCAGGCACCTTATTTCTCGGGTTGCTTCTGCGACTGCCACAGCACTACCTGCCACCCTTTTTTAGGGTCTTTTATCTGGGTGGTCACGTACTTGAGATGGGCCACATTGGGTGAGCCATCGGGCTTGTTTGGTTGGTAGATAACGATTTGGCCGTTGACGACGGCGGTCTGCCCATCGTTGTAGGCCCGCACGTTAATAGCCTCTACCTCAATCTTATCATACACGCTCTTGCCGTCGCGGATGCTTTGCAGGTAATCGGTTTTGCCGTTTTGCTTGCCGCTGGCGTGGGTATAGATAAGGTCGTCGGCGAATGCTTTTTCGAGGAAAGCGAAATCCTTGCTCACCTGGGCCGCGAAGCGCTGGCGCTCCAGCTTCTCGACTTCCTGAGCGGCGGCCACGTTTTTCTTGTTCGGAGCCTGGGCAAACGTGAGGAAAGGCAAGGCCAGCAGGAAGGCCAGCAGGAGCGAAATCTTTTTCATATAGTGAAAAGGGTATATTTTGTGATGAGACGGGCTGCTTTGTCAGAGAGAACGCGGAGTAGTAGACTTCTCTTACCACCTTTAATCCGTCTCGTCGAGCTTGATGGGCTCTATGCGCGGCACCAGCGTAAACATCAGTACCCAGGCCAATAAATAGGCCGCCCCGCAGATAAAGAACATGATATAGTACGCCTTATCGAGCTGGCCGATAGACTCGTAGTGCACAAACATGCGCTTCTGCACCAGGGCCGTGAGCGCGATGCCGCCCAGGCCGCCGGCCATGCCGCCGATGCCCGTGACCGAGGCCACGGCCCGCTTGGGAAACATATCCGATACGGTGGTGAAGATGTTGGCGCTCCAGGCCTGGTGGGCCGCCGCCGCAATGCCGATAACCAAGACCGCCAGCCACATATCAATGCTTCCCAACCACTGCGCAAACACAATCGGAAACACGCAGAAGGCGATAGCCAGCATAGCCGTTTTGCGGGCCTGAAAAGCCGGCATGCCGCGCTTGATAAAGCCCAGCGGCAGGTAGCCGCCGCCCACGCTGCCAATGCTCGACAAGATGTACACCGCCGCTACCGGCAGGGCAATGGCCGTGCCCGTGAGGTGGTACTGCTTGCCCAGAAAATCGGGTAGCCAAAACAAGTAAAACCACCAGATGGGGTCGGTAATAAACTTGCCGATAACGAAGGCCCAGGTTTGGCGGAAGCCCAGCAGGGGCAGCCAGCCCACTTTGGGCTTTTCTTCTACTACACCCTCGGCCGGCAGGCCCACCGGAATATCGGCGTTGATGTAGTCAAACTCGGCCTTGCTCAGGCGCTTGCTCTCGGCCGGCGTTTCGTAGATTAGCATCCAGAGCACCAGCCAGATAAAGCCCAGCGCGCCGGTAATAATAAAGGCCCACTGCCAGCCAATGTGCTCGGCAATCCAGGGCACCGAGAGCGGGGCCACGATAGCCCCGACGTTGGAGCCCGAATTGAAGATGCCCGTGGCCAGCGCCCGCTCGCGCTGCGGAAACCATTCGGCGGTCGTCTTGATAGCGGCCGGGAAGTTGCCGGCCTCCGTAATACCCAAAAACCCCGCGCCACGCCAAAGCCCAGCGTGCTGCTCACCAGCGCGTGGCCCATGGCCGCCACGCTCCACAGCGCCGTCGAAAGCGCGTAGCCCAGCTTGGTGCCCAGCTTGTCGATGATGCGGCCCACGCCAATCATGCCCACGGCATACGCCAGCTTAAAGGCAATCTCGATGTTGGCGTAGTCGCCCGAGTTCCAGTGAAAAGCCTTTTCGAGGTAGGGCTTCAGCAGCGAGATAACCGCCCGGTCGAGGTAGTTGATGGTGGTAGCAAAAAATACCAGCGAACAGATAGTCCAGCGGTATTTGCCCACGACCGTCGAGTCGGTGCCGGGCGGCGAGCTGCTAAGGGTGGGATTCATAGAATAGAGCTTTCGTATTGAATACTTAAAATTCGGTTGTCATCGCGAGCCTGCGAAGCAATCGCATCAGAACGTAATCGTCCGGGTGTAGTGCAGGTGCGATTGCTTCGCAGGCTCGCAATGACAGCTGATTAGTGGTTATCAACCAGCCGCTACTTGCTTCTGTAAAAAGTGCATCAGTGGCGCCACGCGCGCCGTAATCGTAGCCGCGTCGCTGGCCCCTTTGAAGAGCTGCGAGCCCACGCCCACCACATTTACCCCGGCCCCAAACCACTCGGTGAGGCTGGCCTCGGTAGGCTCGACGCCGCCCGTAACCATGAGCTTGACGGTGGGCATGGGGCCGCGCAGGGCCTTCACATAATCAGGGCCGACGAGGTTGCCGGGGAAAATTTTGACGAGCTGCGCGCCGAGCTGCGTGGCGGCATAAATCTCATTCGGCGTCAGGGCACCGGGCAGCCAGGCTACGTCGTGGCGCTGGCAGACGGCGGCTACCTCGGCCGTGGTAACGGGCTGCACGATGAAGGCCGCGCCGGCCGCAATGAAGCGCTCGGCATCGGCGGCGGTGTAGATGGTGCCAATACCCAGCACGAGGTCGGGGCAGTCATCAGCCACCAGCTTGACAAGCTCCTGAAAAACCTCAAAAGCATTGGCCCCGCGGTTGGTAAACTCAAATACCCGCACGCCCCCGGCGTAGCAGCCCCGCACAATGGACTGGGCATATGCGGCATCGGCGTGAAAAAAGACCGGCACCAGTGGCGCTTGCAGTGTGCGGGCGATAACTTCTTGGGAAGAAAGCATAGGGGAAACCCCGCCCCCGACCCCTCCCCAAAAGGCAGGGGTGCCGGAAGGCAAAGGATTAGAAGCAAGAAAAAAACGCAGAAAAATCGGCTGGCTTCCCTCCCTGTTGGGCCGGGGCCGGGAATGAGGTTACCGGAGCAGGCGCCCCGTCAGGTTGCCCTGCATGAGGTGCTCGACTTCGGCGGGCGTCACCAGGTTGATGTCGCCGTGAATGGTGTGCTTCAGCGCCGAAGCGATGGTAGCGAAGGATAGCGCCTGGGCACGGTCTTCATAAGCATGAGAGCCATAGATAAAGCCTGAAATAAACGAGTCACCGCCACCGATTCGGTCTACCACGGGCGAGATATCGTAAAAGGGTGTTTCGAAGAACTCGCCCTGGTCCCAAAGCAGGCCGCAAATGCGCTCGTGTGAGGCACTTTGGGTTTGGCGGCGGGTAGCAATCACGCGCTTGATTTGCGGAAAGCGCTGCGCCAGCTGCTCACTCATCGAGCTAAAGCTGTTGGGGGCGGCGGCAGCGGGCTGGAGGCCAAACAGGTCGTCGGCGTCGCCCTCGGTGCAGACGACTATATCGCAGCCGGCCACGAGGGCGGGCATTACGTCCTGCGCCTTCTGGCCGTATTGCCATAGGTTGCGGCGGTAGTTGACGTCGGCCGACACAGTGAGCCCCAGGCGCCGGGCAGCGGCAATGGCGTCGGCAATAGCCTGAGCCGCGGCGGCCGAGATGGCGGGCGTGATGCCGGTCCAGTGCAGCCAGCCGGCGTTTTTCAGAATCTCATCCCAGTTGAAAGCAGCCGGGTCGAGGTGCGCGAAGGCCGATTCGGCCCGGTCATACACAATGCGGCTGGGCCGCAGCGACGCGCCTACTTCCAGAAAGTACAAGCCGAGGCGGTGGCCTTCGGTGAAGAGGCAATGGGTGGTATCGACGCCGTAGCGGCGCAGGTGGCTGGCCGCCGCGTAGCCCAGCTCATTGGCCGGAAAAGCCGAAACGTGGGCCGCCGGTACGCCCATCTGGGCCAGGGCGGCGGCCACATTGGCGTCGCCACCCCCGTAGGTTACGTCGAGGGATGCCGCCTGGGAGAGCCGGTAGTTCAGCGGCGGCGAGAGCCGCATCATTACTTCGCCGAAGGTTACGACTTGTTTCATGTAGAAGAGGCAAAGCGCCTTTAACCGGTGCTAGTGCGGCCAGATTGCGGGTGAAAAGCGGGAGTACGATTGGAAAGGTAAGCCACCAGAAAGCCGTCTGAGCGTGCTGGCGCCATCTTTATTCATGCAAACGTTTCCGGTAGCGTTGCCAGTGACAAAGAAGCCGGTCTCTAAGTAACAGCTGTGCTTAGCTTGCTACCAGCTCCCTTGCGCCGGTGGGCTGCGCCGTTTTTTCAAAGCCGAAATACTTGCTGGCATTGTGGTAGCTGATATTTTCGACCAGCTGGCCCAGCCAGGGCAGCTCGTCGGCCGGCAATTCGCCGTTCTCTACATCGCGGCCGATGAGGTTGCACAGAATGCGGCGGAAGTACTCGTGGCGCGGAAACGACAGGAAGCTGCGCGAGTCGGTGAGCATACCCACAAACTGGCTGAGCAGGCCCATGTTGCTGAGCGCGTTGAGCTGCTTTTCCATGCCATCCTTCTGGTCGAGAAACCACCAGCCCGAGCCAAACTGAATCTTACCAGCCACGGAGCCATCCTGAAAGTTACCAATCATGGTGGCCATCAGGTCGTTATCGGCCGGGTTCAGGTTGTAGATAATCGTCTTGGTGAGCTTATCCTGGTTATCGAGCCGGTCGAGGAAGCGCGACAGGGCGCGGCCCTGCGAAAAGTCCCCAATCGAGTCCCAGCCCGTGTCGGGGCCGAGCTGGCGCAGCGCCCGCGTGTTGTTGTTGCGCAGCGCGCCAAGGTGAAACTGCTGCGTCCAGCCTTTCTCCCAGTCCAGCTCGGCCAGGAAAATCAGCATGGCCGATTTAAACTGCTCAATCTCCGGAGCGCTGAGCGGCTGCCCGGCGCGGGCTTTGGTGAAGATGGCGGCTACTTCTTCTGCGGTATGGTCGGCGGCATATATCTGCTCCAGGCCGTGGTCGGACAGCCGGCCGCCCAGGGTAGCGAAGAAATCGTGGCGCTGGCGCAGGGCAGCTTGCAGGTCGGCGTAGGTATTGATTGCTACACCGGCCGCTGCGCCCAGCTTGGCGAGGTACTGGCGGTAGTCGGCCGCCTCGGGCGTCATGGCCTTGTCGGGGCGGAAGGTCGGCAGCATGCGCGTGCCAAAGCCCTGGCCGGCCAGCGCCTGGTGAAACTCCAGCGAATCGGCCGGGTCATCGGTGGTGCACACCGTTTCGACTTTCATTTTGCGCAACAGGCCCTGCACCGAGTACTCGGGCGTCTGAAGTAAGGCATTGCACTGGTCATATATGCGCCGGGCGCTATCCTTGTTCAGCAGCTCCGTAATGCCGAAATAGCGGCGCAGCTCCAGGTGCGTCCAGTGATACAAGGGGTTGCGCACGGTATAAGGCACCGTTTCGGCCCATTTCTCAAATTTCTCCCAGTCCGAGGCGTCGCCCGTCACGTAGCGCTCGTTCACGCCGTTGGCGCGCATGGCCCGCCACTTGTAGTGGTCACCATAGAGCCAGATTTGGGTGATATTCTCAAACTGCCGGTTTTGGGCAATCTGGTCGGGCGGCAGGTGGCAGTGGTAGTCAATAATAGGCTGCGGCGCGGCGTGCTCGTGGTAGAGCGTGCGGGCCGTCTCGGTCTGGAGCAGAAAGTCGTCGGAAAGGAAGGGCTTCATAATTCAGCTATCAATTAGTAGTGAGCAATTATCAATAAAAATTCATATTGAAGAATGCCATGCTTCGCTGCGCTCTGCATGACGTTCTTCAAGAGAGTGGCTGCACCTGTCACCTACAAAGACACCCCGCGCTTCCACGGAATAAAGTCGGTCTGGCCGTGGCGCACGGCGCTCACTTCCAGGCCACTGGCTACCTGAATCACGTAGTCGAGAATGCGCTCGCCGGCTTGCTCAATGGTTTCTTCGCCGTCGATAACAGTGCCGGTGTTCAGGTCGATGATGTCGGGCATGCGCTCGGCCAGCTTGGTATTGGAGCTGATTTTGACGACCGGCGCAATGGGGTTGCCGGTGGGTGTGCCCAGGCCGGTGGTGAAAAGCACCACGTTGGCGCCCGAGCCGACTTCGGCCGTGGTGCTTTCCACGTCGTTGCCGGGCGTGCAGAGCAAATTCAGGCCGGGCTTGGTTACCGGCTCGGGATAGTCGAGCACGGCCACTACCGGCGACGAGCCGCCCTTGCGGGCCGCGCCGGCCGATTTCATGGCGTCGGTAATCAGGCCGTCGCGGATGTTGCCGGGCGAGGGGTTCATATCGAAGCCCGAGCCTACGGCTACCGCGCTTTCGCCGTAGGCTTTCATCAGCGAGGTAAAGCGCTGGGCCGTGTCGTGGTCAACCGAGCGGTTCACGATTTCCTGCTCTACGCCGCACAGCTCCGGAAACTCGGCCAGAATAACCGAGCCGCCAAGGGCCACCAGCAGGTCAGAAACGTGGCCCACGGCCGGGTTGGCCGAGATGCCCGAGAAGCCGTCCGAGCCGCCGCACTCCAGGCCGATAGTCAGCTTGCTGAGCGGCGCGGGCTGGCGCTGCTGCTGGTTGGCCTGCATAAGGCCGGCGAAGGTCTGCCGCAGGGCCGTGCTCACCAGCGCTTCCTCCGTGCCGATTTTCTGCTGCTCCAGAATAAACAGCGGCTTGGCAAAGTGCGGGTCGCGCTTGTTGATTTCGTCCTGTAGCATACTCACCTGCGCATTCTGGCAGCCCAGGCTGAGCACTGTAGCCCCCGCCACGTTGGGGTGGGTGATGTAGCCGGCCAGCAGGCCGCAAAGCGTCTGGGCATCCTGGCGAATGCCGCCGCAGCCACCCTCGTGGCTCAGAAAGCGGATGCCGTCCACGTTGGGGAAGGGTTTCACTTTCTGCTGATTCACTTCGGCCGAGTGCAGGTCGGTGGCCAGAATCTCTTCTACCGACTTACCAGCCTGCATCAGCTCGAGCAGCGCCTGGGTCTGGGGCTGGTAGCTCTTGCGGCGGGCGTAGCCGAGGTCGTTTACCAGCGCTTCTTCGAGCACCTGAATATTTCTGTTTTCGCAAAAAACCAGCGGGATAACCAGCCAGTAGTTGGCCGTGCCCACGCGCCCATCAGGCCGGTGGTAGCCCAGGAAGGTGCGCTCCTCAAACTTACTTACGTCGGGCTGCGCCCAGCTCTGGCGGTGCTGGCCTTCCTGAAACGAGCCGGTAGCGTGCCTGATGTTGGCCGTAGTAAGCAGGCCGCCCCGGCCCACGGGCGAGGCCATTTTGCCTACCAGCACGCCGTACATATGCACGGGGTCGCCGGCGGCCAGGTTTTGCAGCGCCAGCTTATGCTTGGCCGGTATCCTCTCAGTAGTGGTCACGGTTGCCCCGTCCCAGGTTACGGGCGTGCCGATGGGCAGGTCGGTGAGGGCGACGAGCACGTTGTCGGCGGGGTGAATCTTCGCAACTAAATGTTTCATAACTATCTGCTTACTATCTGTTAGGTGGTCATTCCGGCCGCCTCAGGGGCCGAAAAGCTCTCAGCCAGCCATCTTTAAACAGCTGCGCGCTGCGATTTATTCAATTTAGCGGCCAGGGTAGCCGCCGCGCCTTGCTGCTGCAACTGGAGCAGATACTCGGTTACGGCTGGTGCGAAGCCGGGCAACAGAGTCAGGTCGCTGTCCCACAAGTCCGCGTTGCTTAGGACCGTCTGTGCTACTTCGGCTGCCGGTAGGCGCTGCCAGAGGCCGGCAAAATAGCTGGCCTGCTCATCCTGAATCGGGTATTCCTGGCCCTGCGTTTCGCCATACCAGGCCTTGCCATCCTGGCGGGTGCTGCGCATAAAGAGCAGGTAGGCCGCAAAGCCCAGCGCCACGTACTGCGGCACGGCCTTAAGCCGCTCGTAGTAGTGCAGCAAATCGGGGACAACGCGCATCCGTAGCTTGGCCGAGTAGTTGAGCGTAATAGCCAGCCAGCGGTGCTCCACGGCCGGGTTGCGGAAGCGGTCGAGCACCTGCATACCAAAGCGCTGACCTGTTTTCTCATCGATAGGGTAGGGGATGCCGGGCAGCAAATCGGCCAGCATCAGATTGCGGATGTACGTGAGCAGGCAGTCGTCCTCCATCGCCTCGCGCACGGTGGGCACACCTGCCAGCAGCGCCAGCCCGCAAGCCAGCGAATGCGTGCCGTTGAGCAGGCGCAGCTTCAGCTCCTTAAACTGATTGATGTCGGGCTGCACAATAATGCCGGCATCCGCTTGCTGAAAGCTCAGCACGCTCTTTACGCGCTCACCGCCTTCTATAGCCCACAGGCGGTAGGCTTCCGACATAATAAGTAGCTCGTCCTCGTAGCCCAGCTCCTGCGTGAGCGTAGCGTGGGCCGCAGCATCGGGCTGACCCGGTACAATACGGTCGACCAGCGAGTTGCAAACAGTATTGGCCGTTTCGAGCCAGTGCAGGAAGCCGCTGTCGGGCACCTGCTGCTCGGCCAGCTCGCGCAGGATGTCATGCAGCCTGGTGCCGTTTTCAGGAATCAGCTCGGTGGGCACAATTACCAGCCCCTTATCGGCGGCGCCGGCAAAAGCCTCGTAGCGGGCCAGCAGCACGGCCAATAGCTTGCCCGGAAACGAGAGCGGCGGTGTAGCGCGCACATCATCCGTTTCGTCGAGCACGATGCCTACTTCCGTCGTATTGGAGAGCACAATCTGCAAGGCGGGGCTGGCAGCAACCTCCAGCACCTCTGCCCACTGGCTTTTAGCTGAGAGCACCCGGCTGATGCTGGCGCACACCACGTCCTGGCTTACGGGTTGGCCATCTTCCACGCCACGTACGCACACCGTATACAGGCCATCCTGGCGGGCAAAAGCGGTAGCATCGCCGCCATCCGTGCTTTTCACCACTACCACCCGGCCATTAAAGACCCCTTGACGGTTGGCCTGGTCAATCAGAAAGTCGGGCAGGCCCGCAGCAACACCCCCGTGCCGAACTGCAACACTTTTTCGGGCAGGTTAAATAAAGCAGCAGCGGGCAGCGCCACGGCCGGGCTGGCGGCTCCGGCCCGCACTAGCTCTTGCGAAAGAGATAACATATAGGTAAGTAGATTATTAGTCAAATCAGTTGGTGGCAGCAGAAGCAGCATGTCCCCATTTCTGCTGCCACTTGGGGTATTCGCGGGTGAGCAGCTTTTCGGGCCAGGTGCCGGCATAGCCGTAGCCGGTGCGGCGCTCCACTTCGATATCGGCCAGCTGCGCATGCTTCCTGCTGTCGCGGCCCACGTAAATAGGCTGGTTGGTATCCAAGTCATAAAAGCGGGCCCAGACGGTGCTACCAGGCTCGGAAACCATTACCCGGTCGCGGCCTTTGGGCTGCCGGGAATCGGCTACGTCCTTTATCGTCATATTCTCCAGCTTCGAAGCCTCAAACCAGGCAATAGCTGCGGTTACAGCGCGTCGCACTTCGGGCGTAGGCTGGTCGAGGCTCATCAGAAACTCGGTAATGCCCACCGACTCGGAGCCGCTGAGCGAAGCCAGCTCGAAGGCCCGGGCCTGGCAGGGCAGCAGCGTGAGGCGGTCGTGCTGAGCGCACCACACCGTGGGCTGGCCCCGGCGCACATATTGGGTTTTTAGGATGCATTGCACGCCCAGGCTCACTGCCCGCCGGGCCGGAGCCACCAGGGCCGGGTCAACCAGCGCAAAGCCACCTTTCTTCTCCGCTACTGCCTGCAACACCCGCAGCGCATTTACCATCGCATTGTCGTTGTAGGTAATCTGGGCGCGGTAAAGCCTGTTGTCGGGAAAATACTGCGGGAAGCCCCCGCTGGGCTGCTGCATCTGCAGCAGGTAGCGAATACCTCGTTCGGCCGCTGCCCGATAGGCCGGATTCCCGGTTTGCTGAAAAGCCCCGACGAGGTAATTGATTTCGCGGGTGGTGGCATTATTGTCGATGGTTGCATCGTCGCGGCCGTCATCGCGGCGGGCCGCCTGGAGCTCGGCCGTGCTCATGCGGTGGCGGTAGTCTACTTTGGCATTATCCACGACTTTGGGCCACCCACCCACGCTTCGCTGGAAAGCCAGCATCTTTTCGGCGGTAGTATCGGTCGGCTCACTAAGAGCCGGCCCGGCTAGCCGGTTGCCGGCCAGCGCGGTAGTTGCCCACCCCATACTTATACCCAGGAAAAGAGCGACGGCCTTCATGGTGAAAAAGCACTTGCCGGGCAGCGAGCCTATGCTCACTGCCCGGTAGGAGGTGGTTAGTAGCCCGAGTTTTGAGTGAGCGCCGGGTCCACATCGATAGTCGATTGTGGAATGGGCAGCAGCTCTTTGCCAGCGTTGGGAACGTACTCAGCCGCCAGGCCGGTGCCGGTGCTCGGCGAGCCCATGTAGCTGCTGCCGCTGGGTTGCGTGTTGGCCACGTAGGAAGTCGTGATAGAAGCCGCCCAGCTGGCGCTAGTGGTACCGGCCGGGGCAGTAGCCGGGGCAGCCGTGTAGAAGGAGCGCGCGAATTGCAGCCCGCCCGTTATAGGTTTGAAGTACACTGTAGCGGGCACGGTTACCGTAATCTGGCTGGGGCCGTAGGGCACAGTACCGGCGGCCTGCATCTGGGCAATCTTAGCTTTCACGTCGGCCAGCTTACTGGCCAGCAAATTCCAGCGTAGCAGGTCATACTTGCGAATGCCTTCGCCTCCAAACTCGAGGTAGCGCTCATTTACCAGCGCATTAAAGAAGGCATCCTTGCTGGTGAGGTTGAGGCCCGCGGCAGCCTTGGTCGCATTGCCAGCAAAGGCACGGGTGCGTACTTCGAGCAGCGCCTTCTGAGCGTCGGCGGTGGGGCCGTTCAACTCATTTTCGGCTTCCGCAAACAGCAGCTCCACATCGGCGAAGCGAATCAGCGGCCAGCTGTAGCCCAGGTAGTTGCTCGTGCCGGGCAGCGCTGGCACGCGCCATTCGCGCCGAAACTTCCCATCGGTGCCGTTGGCCAGGGTGGTAGCGGCGTAGGCGTTGGTATTGCTGATGGTGTAGAGTGTGATGGTAACGTCGCGGCGCACATCGGTCGAGTCGAAGGCGTAGAAGTAGGGCGGCGCAATGGTAATAGCGCCGCTCGAAGAGCCAAAGGTGGGAGACGCGCTCAGGCGGGGCCCGTCGTAATACCCCAGCTTGCTGTCGCTGGCCGAGCCCGAGCCGCCCATGCCTACGGTCATCATCAGCTCGTTGGCCGCCTCGGTGCGCAGCTCGTTGATGCTCTTGAAGGTTTCCAGGAAGCTGCTGTTAAGCGTGTGCTCCGAGCGGTGGTTCATTATATCGAGGCATTCCTGCCGGGCTATCTTGTAGTAGTCGAGGTAGTCGGTGGGGCGCGACATGGCCAGGCCGTGTAGGGCATAGCCGCCGCGCTGCATCGCAATACGAGCCCGCAGGGCCTTGATAGCCCCTTTGGTGAAGCGCTCATTGGTAACGCCGGCCGCCGAGCGCCAGGGCACCATCTTTTCGGCAATGGCCAGGTCGTCTATCAGGCGCTTAAGGGTAGCGTTGCGGTCTGAGTTGGGTAGGTTCACATCCTGGCCCGTCACGGTCGGCGAAAACTGAGCGGGCACGTCGCCCCAGTTGCGCACCAGCTCCAGGTAAAACTGCGCGCGCAGGGCCAGTGCTTCGCCGTAGAGGCGGTGCATGGTGGCCGTGTCGGCGGCGACGCCACCATTGTAAGCGGGCGAGAGGGGCAGATTGGCGATGCAGATATTGGCCCGCTCCACGCCCTGGTACAGACGGTTCCAGGGGTTGGTAATCTCCGTGTTGGTCGAAAACGTTTTGTAGCGTGCAATGCTGCGGCGGCCTCCGTCGATGGGACCCGCTGAGCCAATCAGCTCATCGGTATCGTAGGGATAGTACTGGGAAATACGGTTGCCATAGCCCGCATCGCCGGCCAGCATGTTGTAGGTGCCGATGAGGGCCGTAGTAGCCCCGGCGGCGGTGCTAAAGGTGGCGTCGGTAGTGTTAAGCGCAATCGGCTCGACGTCGAGGTAGTTCTTGCACGAGCCCAGTAGGCCAGCCGCGCCGGCTACTACCAGCGCCGAAGCTGCCAGTCGGCCGTACTTGCCAGGTTTAGAAGAAAATATAGACATGATGGGTGGGGAATTAAAGCGAGAGGTTAACACCGAACAGGAAGGCCTTGCTACGCGGATAAGCAGCGTAATCGACGCCCGGCGTCAGGGGCGTGGCGCGGCGGGTGTTCACCTCCGGGTCGTAGCCCGAGTAGCCCGTCAGGGTCGCCAGGTTGTTCATGGTTACGTAGAAGCGCAGCTGGTTCACCTTAGCCCGCTGAATCAGAGCTTTCGACAGGGAGTAACCCAGGGTGATGTTGTTGAGGCGCAGGAACGACCCTTTTTCGATGTCCGACGACTGCAGGAAGAACTGGCGGCTGGGAGCCGCTACCGTCGCATTCTGGTTCAGGGCACTGAGGGCAGCAGGGTCGGTTACCAGTACGCCATTGTTGTCGTAGCTGCGGTATCGGCCGGCTTCCTCACCCAGTAGGTTGGTGAGGGGGTAAGCGGCGGTAGTAAACTCAATCTTGTTGGCGTTGTAAATGTCGTTGCCGTACACAAAGTTCACGAAAATGCTGGCATCGAAGCTCTTATAGGTGAACTGCTGGTTCAGGCCGCCGGTTACCTTGGGGTTGGCATTGCCGATAACGGTGCGGTCGTTGTTGACGTCAACTACGCCGTCGCCATTGAGGTCTTTCAGCTTGACCACGCCGGGGGCCAGGGAGGTGAGGCCGGTTACGCTCAGGTCGTTGGCTACGGGCTTGTCGGTGCGCAGCTTCCACACTTTGTTTACGGCGTCGTAGCCGCTGAAGTCGTCGGTGGTATAGAAGCCGTCACTCACGAAGCCATACATCAGGCCTACTGGCTGCCCTACCCGCACTACGTAGTCGGTTGGGATGGTAGAGGCGGTGCCGGCCCAGCCCGACGACAGGTAAAACTCGTTCAGGTTGGGGCCCAGGTCGTCGATGCGGTTCCGGTTAAGCGAGGCATTGGCCGTGGCCGACCAGGTAAAGTTTTGGGTCTGGATTACCGTGCCGCTCACCTGAAACTCAAGGCCCCGGTTGGAGGTGCGCCCAATATTCTGGAGCTGGCTCGTATAGCCGAGGAAGGCTGGTACCGGGCGGTTTACCAGCAGGTCGTTGGTGGTATTGTAGTAGACATCAGCCGTAAACTGCACCCGGTTGTTGAACATTGCCAGGTCGACACCGGCATCGCGCGAGGTCGTAATTTCCCAGCGCAGGTTGGGGTTGGAAAGGCCCGTTGC
The DNA here is from genome assembly GCF_013256425.1 of Hymenobacter sp. BRD67. Classification (GTDB taxonomy): domain Bacteria; phylum Bacteroidota; class Bacteroidia; order Cytophagales; family Hymenobacteraceae; genus Hymenobacter. The sequence continues at coordinate 2,384,940 of NZ_CP053904.1, read as the reverse complement.
GGCGGAGCCCAGCACCTGCTGATGGTTGAGGTAGTAAACCGCGCTGCCGCCCTGAAAGAGCTGGTCGCCCAAGAAGTCGTTGATGCGGTTGTTACCAGCCTGGCCGTAGCTGAGGCGCAGCTTAAGGTCCGAGACGGGCTTTACATTCTCCATAAAGCTCTCTTTCGAGATGCGCCAGGCGGCCGAGGCCGCCGGGAAGTAACGGTGCTGGTTGTCAGTGCCCATGTAGTCCTTAAACTTGGACGAGCCGTCGCGGCGGGCCGTTGCCGTAAACAGGTACTTGTCGTCGTACGAGTAGTTGGCGCGGCCGAAGAACGAGAGCAGCGTATAGTTAACCGGAATGCCCGTAGTAGGGGGCTGCGGCTGCGAGGTAACGCCGGCTGGCAATACGCCCTGGTTTATGTTGGCTAGCGCCCGGGCGGCCGTAATGTCGAGCGGCAGGTAGTTGGTCTGGATGTATTGCTGGTTCGTCTGCTGCTGATAAATTTCCTCACCTGCCAGTACGTTCAGCGAGTGCTTCTCGTGCCGGAAGGTATAGTCGAGCACGTTCGAGTTGTTGAGGCTGTTTTGAGTAGTTGTGGTGATGGTAGCAAACGGCAGGTTGTTATACCCCCCCGATACCTGGCGGATGGTGGGCGAGTTGCGGCCGTTGAATGTGCTGGTGTTGAAGTCCGAGATGTCGGCTCCTGCCGTCGAGCGAAAAACCAGGTCCTTCGTGATATTGAAGCTGGCATTGGCGGCCAGGTTGAGCGTGCGGCGCTTATCCGAGCGGTATTCGTCATTGATGGCCAGTACCGGGTTCACCAGGCTGGAGTTGTTGAAGAAGTCGGAGTCAAAAACGTTGGGGTCCAGGGCCGTGCTGTGGCTGGTAGCCGGCACCGCCAGCGGCACGTACTGAATGGTATTGCGCAGGCGCGAGGTAGTATTCGAGCCGGTTGGTACGGCCTGGCCGTTGGTAGCAGTGCCCACGGCCGCGCCGGTGCCCGCCCCCAACGCCTCTTGGCTGTTGAAGCGCGTGTTGAAGCCGAAGCGGAACTTATCGCTCACCTTGTTATCCATCCGGAAGTTCATCAGGTAGCGGTTATAGCTGCTGCCCAGCTGAATGCCGTCCTCGTTGTTTTTGGTGAGGCTCAGCGAATAAGTCGTGCCTTTATTGCCGCCCGAAATCGACACGTTGTGCGTCTGCTGCATGGCATTGCGGCCAAATACCTGCTTCTGCCAATCCAGGAATGGTGCGTTGCGGGCGCTGTCGAGGCGGGCGCTGTTGTAGTCGGTAGTACCGAAATAGCTCTTAAACGTGGAGAGGCCCCCGGTTGAGGTACCAATCTGGCTGGCACGCTCATACTGGTAGTTGACGTAGTCGGTCGGGTTAAGCACCGGCAGCATCTTGGTAATCTTACGAATACCGGTGAAGCCGCTGTAGGTTACCGTGGTACGGCCTTCCTTGCCGCCTTTAGTGGTGATGATAACCACGCCGTTGGCGCCGCGGGCGCCATAGATAGCCGTGGCCGCAGCATCCTTCAGCACGTCTACCGAGGCAATGTCCTGCGGGGCAATAACGCCCAGCGCATTCTCTACCTGAATACCATCTACCACGTAAAGCGGCGTGTTATCCTGGGTGATGGAGTTACCCCCCGCACCCGCACCTGGAAGCTCTGGTTGCCGGGTGTGCCGTCCGAGGCATTCAGCTGTACCCCAGCCAGGCGGCCCTGGAGGGCTTCAGCTGCCGAGTTTACCGGTATATCCTTTATCTGCTGGGCATTAACCGATGATACAGCTCCGGTTACATCGCGGCGCTGCACCGCCTGGTAGCCGATTACCACTACATCGTCGAGCGATTGCGTATCGGAAGTCAGGGTAACGTTAAAAGTTGTTTTATCGCCAATGGCTACTTCCTGGCTCACGTAGCCAATGAAGCTGAAGCGTAGCGTAGCCGATTTGCTATCGGTCGGTACGCTCAACGAAAAGCTACCGTCGGCGCCGGTCGAAGCGCCAACCGTAGTGCCCTTCAGCACTACGGTTACGCCCGGCAGCGTCTCGCCGTCCGAGCCCTTGACAACGCCACTTACCTGGCGCGATTGGGCGAAGGCCAGGCCAATACTGCCGCAAAGCACCAGCCAAAGCATTAGAAGATGTTTTTTCATAAAAGAAGCAGCCAAAAACAGGGGTGGGAAATTGAAAAAATAAAAATTTAGCGGAGGTCCTGCAGGGCTACAGGGTCCATGTCGGTGTATTCGAGATTTTCGCCGGCCATGCCCCAGATAAACGCATAGGCCGTGCTGCCGCAACCCGTATGGATAGACCACGGGGGCGACAGAATAGCCTGCTCGTTGCTTACCCACAGCGGGCGGGTTTCCTGGGGCTCACCCAGCAGGTGCAGCACCCGCTGGCCCTGGGGCAGGTTGAAGTAGAGGTAGGCTTCCATGCGCCGGTCGTGCACGTGGCTGGGCATGGTGTTCCACACCGAGCCGGGCCTGAGCTGGGTCAGGCCCATCACGAGCTGGCAGCTGGCGATGCCTTCGGTGTAGATGTATTTGTAGATGGTGCGCTCGTTGGCCGTTTCGCGGGCGCCCATCTCCACGGCGTAGCCTCGGCCTGGGTGCGGCGGGTGGTTGGATACACCTGGTGCGCCGGGGCCGACAGCAGGTAAAACTTGGCCGGGTTGGCCGCGTCTACACTATGGAAGACGACCGACTGGCTGCCTTTGCCCACATATAGGCAATCCTGATTATTTAGGTCGTAGGCGGTGCCATCCACGATGATGCGGCCCGCGCCGCCCACGTTGAGGGCCCCAGCTCGCGGCGCTCCAGAAAGTACTGGGCCTTGAGGCTGGCCGGGCAGGGCAGGGGCAGCGGGGCATCAGCCGTGGGCTGCGCGCCGCCCACAATCATGCGGTCGTAGTGCGTGTACGTCAGCACTACTTCGCCAGGGGTGAAGATGGTTTCAATCAAAAAGTGCTCACGCAGGCCGGCCGTATTCAGGCTGGCCGTTTCGCGCGGGCCAATAGCAAAGCGGGAATTCATTTTTAATGGTTAATTTTTTACTGGTTACTGGTTAATTTTTACTTGTTAGTCAGTTGTGGCGCATGCAGACCAGACGACATTGACCAGTAAAAAATTAACCATTAAAATCTAGCGTCCCATCCAGCCGCCATCAACGGTGAGGATAGTGCCGTGCACGTAATCGCTGGCGGCCGAGGCCAGAAACACGGCTGGGCCCTGATAGTCGGCGGGAACGGCCCAGCGGCCGGCCGGAATCCGCTCCAGAATGGCGGCCGAGCGCTCAGCATCCTGGCGCAGGGCGGCCGTATTGTCGGTGGCCACGTAGCCGGGAGCAATGGCGTTCACATTCACGCCTTTGCCTGCCCACTCGTTGGCCAGGGCCTTCACCAGGCTGCCCACGCCGCCTTTGCTGGCAGCGTAGCCCGGTACATTAATGCCGCCCTGAAAAGTGAGGAGCGAGGCCGTAAAGACAATCTTGCCCGAGCCCTGCTTCACCATCTGGCCGCCAATGGCGCGGGCCAGGCGGAAAGGCGCGTCGAGGTTGATGCTGAGCACGGCGTCCCAGTCTTCGTCGGAGTGCTCGGCGGCCGGAGCGCGGCGGATAATGCCGGCGTTATTAAACAGGATATCAATGACCGGAAAATCGGCCTGTACCTGCCGGATAAACCCCTGCAGCTGGTCAAGGTGACCAAAGTCGGCCTGGTAGCCCTTAAACTCGCGGCCCAGGGCCCGTACCGCCTGCTCGGTTTCGCCGCCTTCGGGCATGTGCATGGAAACGGCGATGATGTCGGCCCCAGCCTCGGCCAGGCCAACGGCAATTGCCTGGCCAATGCCCCGGTCGGAACCCGTTACGAGGGCACGCTTGCCAGACAGGCTGAAACGGGAAGAAAGGCTCATAATAAAGCGAGCGGGTTTAATTTTAAGAAGAAGAAAATGCCTGCTGCTGCAACCACAGGGCAGTTTGCAGTGTCGAAGTTTAGCGCCTAAAGCGAACGGACTAGCCACTGGGGACCGTTTTTATTTGCGCAATCGTTATCGGCAACGTTTCCACGCTGCTGCTGCCCGCCCGGTTCACAAGCCCAATTGCTCGAAAACCTTCATTTAACCTTTATCTTTAGCCGCGAAAACCACCTGCTTTTCAGGCGCTGGTAATTGCATTTTAATTAGAATCAGTTTGGAAGCCGCTACTCTCAAAGATATTGCCCGGGAACTCAACATCTCTGTATCGACGGTGTCGCGGGCGTTGCGCGACAGCTACGAAATCAATCCCGAAACCAAGCGGCTCGTGATGGAGTGCGCTGCTCGCCTGCATTATCGTCCCAATCCCATTGCCCTGAGCCTGAAAGGCAGCAGCAGCAAGGCCATCGGCGTGATAGTGCCCCAGATTGCGAATTATTACTTTTCGCAGGCTATTAATGGGATTGAAGAGGTAGCAAACCAGCGGGGATACGACGTGCTCATCTTCCAGACGCACGAGGCCTACGACCGGGAAGTGGCCAATTTGCGACAAGCGCTGGCCCGCCGGGTCGATGGCCTGCTGATTTCGCTGAGCAGCGAAACCAACGACGTATCGCACCTGCAGGAATTGCAGCAGCAGGGTACACCCATCGTGCAGTTCGACCGCGTGTCGGCGGCGCTGGATACGCCCCGCGTAGTGGCCGACAACTTTGGCGGGGCCTTTGCCGCTACCGAGCACCTGCTGCAGTCGGGGCGTCGGCGCATTGCCCACCTCACCATTCAGCCCTGGCTCAATATCACCCAAGAGCGCCTGGCGGGCTACCGGGCCGCGCTGGAAAAATACGGGGTACCCTACGACGAAACCCTGGTGCGCTTCGGTACTTTTGGCCCGATGAGGTAGGCCCGCTCGTAGATGAGCTGCTGGCCCTGCAACCCCGGCCCGATGCCTTCTTTACGGCCAGCGACCGCCTGGCCGTGGGTTGCCTGGCCGCGCTGCGCCAGCGCCGCATCGGCATTCCTGATGACATATCACTTATCGGCTTCACCAACCTTACCGTGGCCGATATGCTCTCACCTTCAATGAGCACAGTAGAGCAGCCGGCCAAAGAAATCGGGCAGGAAGCCGTGGGTCGACTGCTCGACCTGATTGAGCAAAAGCACCGCGCCGCGCCGCCCGCCACGCTTACTATTCCAACTACAATGGTGGTGCGCGAGTCGTCGTCGAGGCCGGCCGTAGTAGTCTAGAAACCACTAATCGAAGCAGGAAATAGGTGGGTTTAGCAAACGTTGCCGGCAACGTTTGCATAAAAAAAAATGCCCTTTTGTGAGTGGGTAAGCACATCCTGGTAGCAAATTGCGGGCATTATTCGTATTAGTTGCTGCCTGGCAGTAACTTTAATTTATTCACCCTTACTAATTTTTCATTAATGAAAAAGCAATTACTTTCTGCCCTATTGCTTACTGGCAGCCTCGCGGCCGGTACTATCAACACCGCCGCGGCTCAAACGCCCGTATTCGCGTACTGGCCCCTTACCGTTAACAGCGCCGACAGCGCTGCTTTGCGCTCGGCTAATACTACCGTCAATGCGCATACGCTTCGCCACTTCGTAGTGGCCGATGGTGCCAACACAGTAACGTTATCGGGCGCAACTACCGCGACCACCATCAAGCCCTATTCGTCGGCTTTTGGCGAAGCCTTTGCCCCGTTGGCGGCTGGTGGGGGCTGGGGCACGTCGGCCGGCGGCCCGGGCGGCGCCCTCAAGCGTCCTTTTTCAGCCCAATTTAGTGTAAGCGCCCCTGCTGGCGGCACTGGGCTGCGGGCCGATTCACTCATTGTTACGTCAGGCTTTATCAGTACTTCCAGCAGTACAACGATGGGCGTAGTATACTCGAAAAGCGGTTTTGCCAGCGATTCGGCTGATGTAACGGGTAACAAGGGCCCCGGGGCTTTTGTCGCTACTACGGGCGGATTTGCTACTCCTATTACGCTGGCTCAGATTACTACTCTGCCTAATAAAACCAATACTTATCGCATTGCGCTCAATGGTACTACCGGCGTTACCATTGCGGCGGGGCAAACCCTCACCGTACGCATCTATTTCAGCTGCTCGAGCAGTGGTGCTACCAGCCGCTACGCCACGCTGCGCAATGTTATGCTGAAAAGCACCCAGGTAGCTCTGGCTACCCGCGCCGTAGCCAACACCAACCTCGGGGTGTACCCTAACCCTGCCCAGAGCCAGCTGACGGTGCCGCACACGGCTGCCAGCCGCGACGCGCAGGTGCTGGTGTATAACACCACCGGTGCCCGCATCTTCAGCCAGGCGGTGCAGCCCGGCTCGCTCGAAACAACGGTAAGCCTCAACGCGCTCGCCAAAGGTCTTTACCTGGTTGAATATGCCGATGGCGGCCAGCGCAGCACGGCCCGCATCGTGAAAGACTAACTTCTTAGCCCGCCTACGCTCGTAAGCGGAAGCAGCAAAAGCGTCCCCGGCTACTAGCCGGGGACGCTTTTTGGTTAGATACCAGCGCTGAAATAAGGCCCGGCGCCTAGTGCCCGGCCGGGAGCCAGGGGAAGGAGCGTTAAATATATTGCTTAATGAATATAATTTGGCTTCCTTGGCCGTGAGCTGATGGGTCCACTTAACGCGGGCGCCAGGATTGGCGCCGGCGCCGGTAGACTGGTACTCGGCGTAGTAGGCCGTCTGCTCGTTGGCCGGGTCGCGCCAATTATCCCAGCCGCCGGGCAGAATGTGCGCGCCCAGCTCGCAGCACAGGTACACGGTGCGCGCGTGGGGCCGCCAGGGCCGGCCCAGAAATACTTTGTGCGCGGCCGTATCGGCGGTGAGGCGGCAGTCCATAAACACGAAGCCGTAGGCCTGCCGCTCGGTAGTGGCGGCCGCCGCAATGTAGGAGTTGCGCTTGCTGCGAATCTCGCAATGGTCAAACACAGCGGTAGCGGAGCCAAAAATAAAATCGGTAGTGCCCTCGATATAGCAGTCCTGATAATATTGGCGGCTGTTTTCCACCGCCGGAAACAGCGTGTCCTGGTTGCCCAGCATGCGGCAGTGGCGGAAAATGGCGCGGTCACCATCGACGTGCAAAGCTACTGCCTGGCCCACGGGGCCGGCCGCGTTTTCAAACGTGATGTTTTCGGCGGTGAAGTCGTTGGCCTGCACCAGCACCGTCTGCGACGAGTAGGTATTGTGGCCGGCCGCGTCGCCGGTGTGGTCGGCTCCGGTAATAATCGTATTTGCCGCGCTTTCGCCTACCAGCCGTATGTGCGTCTTATGGGAAGGAATCAGTAGTTTTTCGCGGTATATACCGGGCTTAATCTGAACAGTAACCATCACCTGCGATAAGTCGCGCACGGCATTAACGGCCTCCTGAATAGTGCGGTAGTCGCCGCTGCCATCCTGTGCTACGCGCATGAGCAGCACCTGGGGTGGTGCCGGGCGTGCGGGCGGCATCCCCAGGCTACTGGCGGCAGGCGTAGTAGGTTGGGCAAAGGCTGGCGTCAGCGGCAGCAGGCAGCTGGCCCAAAGCAGGCGACGGAGCATGGGTAAGGGCGTAAAACGAGCAATCAGGTAAAAAATAAACCTCCGTAAGTTGCAGCTGCTATCAGGTTGGTCACCGCTGGCGCCGGGTAGCGGTTCTTGCCAAAAGCTGGCTACACTCTAGCTGGTGAATTACTTAGGCCACTTGGGTTCCCAGCCACGCAGCACGGCGGTGCGCGTGTAGGCTTTGGCCTCGTCTTTGGTGAGCTGGTGCGACCACGGCACGCGGGCGCTGGGGTTGGCACCCGGGCCCGTCGATTTGTACTCGGCGTAATAAGCAGTTTGCTTGTTGCTGTCTTTGCCCCATTCGTCCCAGCCGCCGGGGCGCACGATGGCGCTCATGTTGCACTCCAGGTACACGGTTTTGGCGTAGGGCCGCCAGGGCCGGCCCAGGGCATACGAGCCGGCGGGGGCATCGCCGCTAAGCTTGCAGTGGTTAAAAACGTAGCCGTAGCGGGTGGTATCAGGGGTGGAAGCGGCGGTAAAGAAGCCGCCTTTTTTACCTACCAGCTGGCAATTCTCAAACCAGGCCGTGCTGGAGCCGAAGATAAAATCGACGGTGCCTTCAATGTAGCAGTCCTCATAGAGCTGGCGGCTGCCATAGCCGTAGGTATAGAGCGTATCCTGAAAGCCCAGAAAGCGGCAGTGGCGGAAGCTGCTACGGTCGCCGCTCACCCACACCGCCACGGCCTGGCCCACCGGACCAGCCGAGTTTTCAAACGTAATATTCTCGGCCGAAAAGTCGTCGCCGTAGAGGTGAATGCTGCCGGAGCCCGACGTGCCGATATTTTTGCCAGTGGCCGGGTCGATGCGCTGGTTGTAGTCGTCGAAGGTAAGGATGGTGCGGGCGGCGTCTTCGCCCACCAGGCGCACGTGGTTTTTGCCCTTGGCCAGCGTCAACTTTTCCTTATAGGTGCCTGGCTTTACCACGATGGTAAGCCACGTTGGGTTGGCATCGGGCACGGCGTCGAAGGCGGCCTGTACGGTCCGGTAATCGCCGCTGCCATCGGCCGCTACCACTACGCGGCGGCTTTGGGCGTGCAGGCAGGTAGCGCTGGCCAGCAGGCCACACGTCAGCAAAGGGCGGAAAGAGAACATAAAACGCAAAAATGGCTAAGCGCAGCAGAGCTGAAACAACCGCCGGGCCGGGGGTATATTATAAAAAGAAGGCTATTACGCAGCTGACTTGGGCACCTGCTGGCATGGCTAGTTAACGGCCTGCTCGGGCTGCCAGCCGCGCAGCACCCGCTCGCGGGTGTAGAAGTTGGCCTGTTCGGGGTGAGCTGGCGGCCCCAGGGCGCCCGCAGCTTTGGCGTTGCGCCAGGGCCGGTTGACTTAAACTCGGCAAAAAAAGTATCTTGCTTGTTGCTTTCCTTGCCCCAATGGTCCCAGCCGCGGGGGTTTACTACCGCGTCGAGCACGCAGTTGAGCAGCACAGTTTTGGCAAAAGGCTTCCAGGGGCGGGCCAGGAAATAAGCGCTGGCCGCCGCATCGCCCGTAATACGGCAGCGCTGCAGCACAAACCCGTAGCGCACGGTATCGGGGGTAGAGGGTGCCATCAGGCAAATACCGCCGGGCTTGCAAAACACGGTGCAGTCTTCAAACAAGGCCGTCGCCGAACCCAGGATAGCATCGGTACTGCCCTCAATATAGCAATTTTTGTATAATTGCCGGCTGCCGTAGCCATACGGGTACAGCGTATCGCGGAAACCCAGGAAGCGGCAGTTCTTAAACTGTGCCCGGTCGCCGTAAATCCAGGCCGCTACCGCCTGCGAGCTTGCGCCGGCCGTATTTTGAATAGTCAGATTCTCGGCCGCAAAATCAGTAGCGTACACGCGCAGCGTGGCCGAATTGGAAGTGCTCAGCGTGTCGCCGTTGACGAGGCGGCCCTTAAAGTCGTCAAATGTGAGCACGACGGCGGTAGGGTCCGACCCCTCGCCGAGCAGTTTCACAAAGTCCTGCTTCTTGTTGAGTGTCAGCTTTTCGTGGTAAGTGCCGCGCCGCACAAAAATAGTAAAGGGCGTACGGTTGCCCTTGGGCACGGCATCGAGGGCCGCCTGAATGGTGCGGTAGTTACCGGTGCCATCAGACGATACCACCACCTGCCGCGATTGGGCCAGGGCCGTAGCCGAGCTGGCTGCGAACAGCCACAGAAGTATAAGTAACCTCATGGGAAAAAGAAAATAGGTGGGAAATGGAATGCTGGACGAGGGGTAGCGCCGGGCGCTGAAGTAGTGTGATAGGTGTAATCATAGCAAGTAGAATAAAGAATAGGCAAAGGCCACGCAAGGTAAACCCAGCGCGGTAACAGACAAGTCAGAAAGAGCGGACCGTTTGACGAGCTACGCCCAGGCCCGTAATTCCCAGCTCCACGACATCACCGGGTGCCAGAAAGCGGGGTGGCTTGAGGCCGCTGCCCACCCCGGCGGGCGTGCCTGTCGAAATAATATCGCCGGGCAGCAGCGTCATAAACTGGCTGATGTAGCTGATGAGGTAGGCCACCCCGAAAATAAGGTTGGCCGTGCTGCCGCTCTGGTAGGTTTCGCCGTTTACCTTCAGCCAGAGGCGCAGGTTGGCGGGGTCGGCCAGCTCGTCGGGGGTAACCAGCCAGGGGCCCAGCGGCGCGAAGGTATCGCAGCCCTTGCCTTTGTCCCAGGTGCCGCCGCGCTCCAGCTGATAGGCGCGCTCCGATACATCGTTGAGCAGCACGTAGCCCGCCACGTAGTTTAGCGCATCGGCCTCATCTACGTAGGCCGCCCGCTTGCGGATAACGACTGCCAGCTCAACTTCCCAGTCGGTTTTAACCGAGTTTTTTGGCAGTATTATCGCATCGTTGGGGCCGGTCAGCGCCGAAGGGGCTTTTAGAAAGAGAACGGGCTCGGTAGGCAGCGGCAGGCCCATTTCCTGGGCGTGGTCGGTGTAGTTGAGGCCGGCGCACACAATCTTGGATGGCCGCGCTACCGGCGGGCCCAGCCGCTGGGTTGCCGGTACGGGCAGCAGCAGCTCGCGCTGCACATCAACGAAAGCAGCCAGGCGCCGCAAGCCATCGGTAGCAAAAAACCGCTCATCATAGTCTTCTGCGAAGTCGCTAACGTCATAGTGATGGCCGTCGAGAACGACGCCAGGTTTTTCGTGCCCAGGCTGGCCGTGGCGAATAAGAAGCATAAGAAAGGCAGTGAGCAGTTAACAGTGAACAGTTAGTAGTGAACAGCTGGCAAAAGAACGTCAGACTAAGCGAAGGTCAACTGCCTTGCTCACCTAACTGGTGAGCTACTACCTCTCACAAGCTGTCCGTTGCTGCTCAGTAGGATGTTATCACGAGTCATTATATTAACTGTTCACTATTAACTGTTCACTATTAACTGCTCACTACTTCAGCAGCCAGCGCCCCAGGTCTTTGCCGGCCTGAAAATTTTCGAACGTAGCCGGAATCTTGCGGCCGTCGGTGTATTCGTTGTACAGCCACGGGTCGCCGAGCGCAAATACGCGGCCTTTGCCCAGCTGCGCCGTGGCCATGATAACCTTGCCGTTGTTGGTGACCAGCGGCTGGGCCGGCGCTTGCAGCGCCAGTACTGCCAACTCCTTGATATAGGCAGATTTAGCCTGCTTGAAAACTGCCGCGCCGCTCGTCAAGTCCACCCGGCCCTGTTCAAACTGGCTGCCCTGCACCATGTTCACACTCTGGTCAGTGAACTGCACGCCGAAGTTGCGGGCCAGCTCATTAAAGTGCCTGATTTCGCAGTTGGCCGTGTCGTTGGCTAGCAGCACCAGCGTGCCCCCGGCGCGCACCCAGTCGGTTACGGCTTTGCTGTCGGCGGCCGAGATATAGTGGGGCTGCGGGGTTTCATTCTTCGTGTCGGGGTCCACTATCACGTACACGTTCAGCGCTTTGAGGCTGGCGGGGGTAGGTGCGGCGGGCACGGCTATCGTTTTGGCGCCCAGCTCGCGCAGCTGGTTGCCCCACAGCCAGAAGCCGCCGTGGGTGCGCTCTTCCCAGGTATAGTGCCACTGCTCGGGCTGGCCGGTGAAGGCATTTTTGCGTAGCTCGTGGTTGAAGTAGTAGTCGAGGCCCACAGTTTTGCCCTGGCCCACGGCATTTTCCTGCGCAATCTCCATCTCCGTGCTGGCCAGAATAAATGGCCCCACGCCCTTCAAATCGTTTTTGCGCAGCGGCTCGCTCAGGTAGTACTGGAAAGAGCCGTCGCGGTAGGGCTTGCCGCCCAAGCCGCCCACGCTCACCGTGCCGTTGAGGGCCAGCGCGCCGTTTTCGGTGGCCACGAAGGTCTTCAGAATGCCCTCGTAGCCTTTGCGGGCCACGGCGGCGTATTTTTTATCGAGGTAGCCCAGGCGCACACCTTTTGCCAGCGCGTACACAAACATGCTGCTGCCCGAGGCTTCGGCGTAGTTGCCTTTCTCGCTTTCGTGGCCCATTACCAGGCTCCAGGTGCCGGTTTTGGCATCCTGGTACTTGGCCAGTACCGGGGCCAGGCGCTGCAAATCTTTAATGAGCGCCGCGCGGTTGGCGTTGCCGGCCGGCAGATAGTCGAGGGTTTCGACCAGCGCCATGGCGTACCAGCCAATGGCGCGGTCCCAGGCATTGGGCGACTGGCCGGTGGCTTTATTGGCCCATTGCTGCTCGCGGCTTTCATCGTAGCCGTGGTAGAGCAGGCCAGTTTTGGGGTCCACAAGGTGCTTTTCGATGAGCGCAAACTGCTTGGCCACGTCGTCGAGGCCAGCCGCGTCGCCGGTTAGCGCGCTGTACTCGGCGTAGAACGGCTCGGCCATGTACAGGCCATCGAGCCACATCTGGTTGGGATAGGTTTTTTTGTGCCAGAAGCCCCCCTCTTTGGTGCGCGGCTGGCTGGCCAGCTGCTTGCGCAGGGTGGCGGCCGCCACCCGGTACTTCTCATTGCCGGCACCGACAGCTGGCTCAGCAGCAGCAGCGCCGTGCCAGTGGCAAGGTTATCGAGCTGGTATTCATCAGCTTTGTAGGTACGGATGCTGCCATCCTTCTGCACAAACTGGTCGAGGTCTTTCTGAATATAGGTAAAATACCGGGCGTCGCCGGTGCGCTCCCACACGCGCTCCAGCGCCCGCAGCATCAGGCCCTGCTCGTAGTCCCAGCGCGCCGTTTTGCGGTTGCCAATTACAATGGAGTCGGGATGCTGGGCAATGAAGGCGTCGGCCATGCGCTGCGACATGGCGGCCGGGGCGTTCTGGGCCGGAGCCAGCAGCGGCAGGGCCAGCGCAGCGGCAAGAAGCAAAAGGCGAGTGGGAGAAGTCATAGGGAGAAGTTGGTCTGCTCTTGCTTAAAGCAGACAGCACCTCGCGCAGAGCGCAGCATAAGGTGCTTTTCTAGTTATCGTTTGCTTATTTAGCGGCTACCTGCACCACCTTTTTACCTACCTTATCACCCAGCTCCAGGTCTTTCTTAGCGAGCCTGGTGTTGGTGTTGGTAAGACGGATGTCCTGGCTGCGGTCGCCGCTCACGCGCAGCAGCAGGTTGGCCCCGCTGGGGTACTTAATGCCATCGAGGCTGATATTTTTGCTGTTCTGTACTTCCATTACCGGCTGGGTATTGGCCGTGAGCAGCGTCACGTTTTTGAGGCGGATGTTTTCGGCTTCCTGACACACCAGGCCTTTAGTAGCCTCAATCACAATATTTTCGAGGTTGATATCCTTGATAGCCATCTCGGGCAGGCCGCGTACCAGAATGGCGGTTTCGGCCCCTTGCAGGTCACGTTTTTGATGTAGAAGTGCTGGAACTGCGGCGTGCCTTCGTTCAGGGCTGGGCCGCGATAACGGGCGGCGCCACCGACTCGCCGGTCTGCGGCACCGGGTCCTTAGCCATATAGTACATATCGAATAAAATGGCCTGCCCGGCAATATCGGTCATGGTAATGCCATCAACCCAGATGTTTTCGACCATGCCGCCGCGGCCCCGCGCCGTTTTGAAGCGCAGCCCTACATCGGTGCCCTGGAAGGTGCAGTTGCGCACTATCATGTTGCGCACGCCGCCCGACATTTCGGAGCCAATCACGAAGCCCCGTGGGCGCTGTACACCTTGCAGTTCTGAATAAGAAAGTTTTCGGTGGGCACGCCGCGCTTCCGCCCCTCGGCGTCGCGGCCCGATTTGATGCACAGGCCGTCGTCGCCCACGCTGAACACGCAGTCGTCGAGTACGCCATTGCGGCACGACTCCACGTCGATGGCGTCGGTGTTCTGGCCATACCAAGGGTTGCGGGCCGTTACGCGGCGCACAGTCAGGTCCTGGCATAGCAAGGGGTGAATCGTCCAGGCCGGCGAGTTCTGAATGGTAAAGCCTTCGAGCAAAATCTGCTGACAATCGGTGAGACTCAGCATGTTGGGCCGCAGGAAATCGCGAATATCATCAAAATCCTTGGGGTCGAGACTTTTGCGGGGCGTGTTGGCAGCTGCCAGCAGATTGCCCTTGAGCGAGCTGGCCGAGGGGTACCACGAGTCCTTTTTATCGTTGAGCACGCCGCCGGTGGCCAGCAGCTTTTTCCACTCGCCCTCGTTCAGCTTGCTTTTCTTTACCGGCCGCCAGCTGTCGCCGGCCCCGTCAAACGTGCCATTGCCGGTGATAGCGATATTTTTCAGGCCCGTGCCCGAAATCGGGGCCTGGCTGCGAATGGCTTCCTCACCTTCCCAGGTGGTTTTGATGAGCGGATACTGCTGGTGGTCGGTAGTAAACTGCACGAGCGCACCGGTGGCCAGGTGCAGGTTTACGTTGTTCTGGAGCACAATGGGGCCCGTGAGCCAAAGGCCCGCTGGCACCAACACCGTGCCCCGCCACTTTGGGCGCAGGCTACAATGGCTTGCTGAAACGCCTGCGTGTTAAGCGTCTGGCCATCGGCCACGCCGCCATATTTCTGAATATTAAACGTGTCGGCCTTGAATTTTACCTGCCGCACGGCGGGCAGAATGGGCGGAGCCGGCTGCGCTACGGCCACGCGGTTGGCCTGGGCTAGGGTAGGGGCAGCGTGCCAAGTGGCCAGGGCCAGCAAGGCGCCGGGAAGCAGCGAAAAGCGAATCATATAAAAGCGGGTGGGAGGAAGGTGCAGCCCGGCGGCCGCAACCAGGCGATAAAGCAGTTAATATAGTGAAAATCCCATATAAAACGGGCTTTGGCAGCGGAATACTAGGGCCATTTGCCGGCATCTGCAAGCAAGGGGAGCGATTTATTTGCGCTATCGTTCCCGGCAACGTTACCGCCCCCGTATTTCCGGGTGGGAGGTTGACACTTCAGCCAAAGAGTCGCCGTAGACAGGCTGTAGTCATTGCCCGACAAAGCCGGGCAGAATCTCGTCAGAATTAGCTCAAAGCAGCGAAAACGGCCTTGTTTGCGTAGAGCGGAATTCAGTATTTTATCTTATCCTATGCGCTCCCTTTTCTCTTCACCCCGTGTCCTCCTGCTTGGCCTGCTGTTGAGCAGTGCTACGCCCGTGCTGGCGCAGGTACCCCTCAACCCAGCCACCACTGCTCCGGCCGATACTACCCACAAATACGAAAACCCTCAGGGCGCACCCGTAGGGCTTAAAAAGCCTTTTTTAAAAAGCAAGGTTTTTAAAGCGGTAGCTATTCCGGCGGTGCTTATCGGCTACGGGGCTTATACGTTTAATGGGGGCGGCTTTTATACCAACCAGGATGCCCAGCGCGATATTCACCGCCTGTTTCCCAGCTCCACCACCCGCATTGCCGATGTCCTCATCTTCGTGCCGTATCTGGAGCTGGGCGCCGTCGAGCTGTTTGGGGTAGAGTCGCGCAACGACCGCATTAATACCCTGCTCATTATTGCCAAGAGCGAAGCCATTATGCTGGGTAGCACCTTCCTGGTGAAGTCGCTGAGTCACGAGGAGCGGCCCGATGGCTCCGACAATCTCTCCTTTCCCTCGGGGCACACGGCCCAGGCGTTTCTGGCTGCCAGCATTGTGCACACTGAGTTTCGCGATAAAAGCCAGTGGTACGGCGTGGGAGCCTACGCCGTGGCTACCAGCGTGGCCGGCCTGCGCATGATTGTAAACAAGCACTGGCAAAGCGACGTGGTAGCCGGCGCTGGTTTCGGCATCTTGTCGGCTCACCTGGCTTACCTCACGCACCGCAACCGCTGGGGCCGCAAATCTATTGGCCGCGATATCGGCATTATGCCCACCTACTATGGCAATACGCCGGGCCTGTGCTTTACCTGGCGGCCCAAGTAGCCAGCCCAGCGCCGGGAGGTAGCTTATCAAAGGTGGTCGGCCGGAGTTTTTGTCCGGCTGACCACCTTTTTTGCTGTCCTTAGCGCGGTTTCGGAGTCGCTGCTTGAGCAGCCTTATCCCGATTCCGAAACCGCTTTAACTTCAGCTTAAATGACGCTGGTTATTAATTGAACATATGATATATTTAAAAAAGGCCAGCCTCGCTATTGTCTTGCTCTCCTGATTTCCCACAGATTTGGCTCGTTTTTTCGTAAGCTGTTAATAACGCAGCTTATCGATGAAAATACTTTTAGTTGAGGATGAGCCGGCTTTACGCTCTACGCTGATAGAGGCGCTGCGACAGGGAGGCTATGTAGTAGAGGTAGCAGCCGATTTTGAGCAGGCGTATGAGAAAGTCAAGCTTTATCGCTACGACTGCGTATTGCTCGACCTGACCCTGCCCGATGGCAATGGCCTCGACCTGCTGCGGGCGCTGAAGGCCGAAAGCTCGACTACGGGCGTACTCGTTATTTCGGCCCGTAATGGCCTCGACGACCGCGTGGCGGGCCTCGACCTGGGCGCCGATGATTACCTGGCCAAGCCTTTTCATCTTTCCGAGCTCAATGCCCGCCTGCGGGCTATTATTCGGCGGCGGCGTTTTCAGGGTCAAAATCACCTGGTTTTTCGCGACCTGGTAGTGTGGCCCGAGCAGGCCGAAGTGCAGGTAAACGGCGAAGCCCTGACGCTCACGCGCAAGGAGTATGACCTGCTGCTTTACCTGCTGGCCAACCCTGGCCGGGTGCTTACCAAGGAAGCTATTGCCGAGCACCTATGCGGCGATTCGGTCGATGCCGCCGATTCGTTCGACTTTATCTATACGCACCTTAAAAACCTGCGCAAGAAGCTTCAGGAAAAAGGAGCGGAGAATTATATTCGTACCATGTACGGAGTAGGCTACAAGCTGAGCGCGGAGTAAAAGCACTGGGCAAGGCCAGGCACTGATTGCTAACCAAGCGCTTAACCACTACCTAATGAGGCTACTGCCGGCAACCACCCGCTACTACGTGCTGCTGAGCGCGGGGCTTTTTGCGGTGGGCAGCGGCGTGCTCTACGTGGGCATCAACCGGGCCGTGCGCAATGAGGTGGGCGAGCAGCTGCAAAACCATCGCCAGGAGCTGGTGGCGCGCGTGGCGGCGGGCCAGCCTTTGCCCGAGCCGGTATTTCGGCAGCAGTATGTGGTGAGTACGCGGCCCCGGCCCCTTGGCTATTCCGATACGGTGCTGCTCGACCCTACTGAGGGCGAGTTGGTGCCGCACCGGCAGCTCACCTTTCGGGTGGCGCGGGCCGGCCAGCTGCCCGTGTGGGTAACGCTGCGCAAGTCGCTGGTAGAAACCGATGAGCTGCTGGCGGCTACCGTGGGCAGCATGCTGGCCGTGATGGCGCTGCTGCTGCTGGGTATTGTACTGCTGCACCGCTACTTGTCGGCCCGGCTGTGGGCGCCTTTTCGCCACACCCTGGCCCAGCTGCGCGCCTACGACTTGCAGCAGCACCAGCCCCTGAGCCTGCCGGCATCGGCCATTGAGGAATTTGCCGAGCTTAACCAGGCCCTGACGCATTTGAGCCGACGCCTCGTGGCCGACTACGAAAGCCTGCGTGAGTTTACTGCCAATGCCGCCCACGAAACCCAGACGCCGCTGGCCATTATGCAGGCCCAGCTGGAGCAGCTGCTGCAAGTGCCGGCCCTGGCCGACGATGCCGCCGCTGCCCCGCTGGTAGCCAACCTCTACGGGGCCACGCGCCGCCTCTCGCGCCTGCACCAGGCGCTGGGCCTGCTCAGCCGCATCGAAAACGGGCAGTACACCGAAGCTGTGCCGCTCGACCTGGCCGCACTTATTGAGGAAAAAGCCGAGCAGCTCGCGCCCTTGCTGGAAGCTCGTGGGCTGGCACCGCACCTGCAGCTGGCCCCAGCGCCGCCGCGCTGGCTACATCCCGGCCTGGCCGACTCGCTGCTGCACAATCTGCTGCACAACGCTATTCGCCACAACCTGCCGGGCGGCGACGTAACCGTGCGCCTGAGTGCCACCGCGTTGGAGGTAAGTAACCCTGGCCCGGCAGTAAGCGGCGACCCGGCCCGGTTTTTTGAGCGCTTCCGCAAGCACAATGCCGCCTCCGAGTCGCCGGGCCTGGGCCTGAGCATCGTGCAGCATATATGCACTTACTACGGCTTCGGGCTGGCCTATGAGTTTACGCCGGCCGGGGCGCGGCACACGCTGCGCGTAACGTTTGGCCCGGACCGGGAGCCTGGCAGCCCGGTACTGCACGCCACGGCCGAGCTGGCGGGTGGCTAGGCCGGCCAACTCGGCGGGCTTTTGGCTCCAGTGGCAGAATAAAGCGCGAAAGGCTCTGCTTACCCAGTAAGTTTGTAGGATGAACTTACTGCTTACTTCAACCGGAGCGTGTGTACAGCTGCTTTATGCTTCTTTGAGCGCGCTCGCCAGGGGTGGTGGCCGGCTGGTGCGGTGGGGGCTTTTGCTGGGCCTGAGCGCCCAGGTAGCCCACGGCCAGGCCCGCATCACGATTAGCGGCACCGTGAAGGACGCCACCACCGGCGAAGACCTCACCGGGGCATCGGTGCACCTAGCCGAGCTGCCGGGGGTGGGGCGGCGGCCAACGCCTACGGCTTTTACACGCTTACTGTGCCGGCCGGTACCTATACCGTAGAAGCCAGCTTCGTGGGCTACCAGGCCCAGCCGCGCCACCTGACGCTCACCAAAAGCCAGCGGCTGGACTTCCGCCTCAGCGCCGGCGGCCAGGAGCTGAACGAGGTGGTCGTGACCGGCCGCGCCGGCCAGGTCAACGTCAGCCGGGCGCAGTCGGGGGTCGAAACTCTCGACATCAAGCAGATTGCCAAGGTGCCGGTGCTATTTGGCGAGAAGGACGTGCTCAAAACCCTGACCCTGCTGCCGGGAATCAAGTCGGCCGGCGAAGGCAGCAGCGGCTTCTCGGTGCGCGGCGGCAGCGTCGACCAGAACCTGATTCTGCTCGACGAGGCCACCGTCTATAATGCCTCCCACCTGCTGGGCTTCTTCTCGACCTTCAACTCCGATGCCATCAAGGACCTGACCGTGTTTAAGGGCGGGATGCCCGCGCAGTACGGCGGCCGGCTCTCGTCGGTGGTCGATATCCGCATGAAGGACGGCAACGACCAGGCCTTTCATGGCAGCGGCGGTATCGGGCTGATAGCCTCGCGCCTGGCCCTGGAAGGCCCGCTGGTGAAAAATAAAGGCTCGTTTCTGGTAACCGGCCGCCGCACCTACGCCGACCTGTTTCTGAAGCTCTCGCGTGATGCCACGACCCGCAGCGCGAGCCTGTACTTCTACGACCTCAACGCCAAGGCCAACTACACCTTCAACGACCGCAACCGCCTGTATTTTTCGGGCTATCTGGGGCGCGATGTGTTCGGTGTCAACAATTTTGGCACCAACTACGGCAACCAGACGGCCACGCTGCGCTTCAATCACTTGTTCTCGGACCGCCTGTTTAGCAATACTTCGCTGATTTTTAATAAGTACAGCTACCAGATTACGATTCAGTCGAACGACCAGGACTTCAGTATCGACTCCAAAATCCAGGATTTTCACCTCAAGCAGGACTTCGAGTTCTCGCCCAGCACCCGCCAGACGCTGCGCTTCGGCGTCGATGCCATCTCTCACACCATCACGCCGGGCCACGTCACGGCCTCAGCCGCCGCACCTGTCAACGCTACCCCCGACCGTACTAACCACTCGCTCGAAACCGCAGCCTACGTCTCGCACGAGTGGAGCGCCACCGACAAGCTCGACTTTACCACCGGCCTGCGCCTGTCAGAGTTCAGCCTGCTGGGCGCGGGCGACTACTCGACCTACGATACGGAGGGCAACGTGCTGACCACCACGCACTACAATGCCGGTCAGTTTATCAAAAACTACCTGAACCTGGAGCCCCGGCTGGCCGCCAGCTACCAGCTCACGGATAATACGTCGTTTGAGGCCGGCTACGCCCGCAACGTGCAGAACCTGCACCTGCTCAGCAATTCGGCCACGACCCTGCCCACTGATTTGTACGTACCTACCTCGCTCAACGTGCGGCCCGAGCTGGCCGACCAGCTCTCGGCCGGGTACTACCGGCGCCTGGGGGCTAATCATACCTACTCGTTTTCGGCCGAAGTGTACTATAAGTGGCTACAGCACCAGATTGACTACCGCGACGGCACTCAATTGCAAGCCAACCAGGACGTAGAAGCCAGCCTGCTCTATGGCAAAGGCCGGGCCTACGGCGCCGAGCTGCTACTGCGCAAGGAAACCGGCCGCCTCACCGGCTGGATTGGCTACACGCTGAGCAAGTCGCAGCGGCAATATACCGATATCAACTCCGGGGCCTGGTTCAACTACCGGCAAGACCGGCCGGTGGACCTCTCCATCGTGGCCATCTACCAGCTCTCGCCCAAGTGGAGCCTGTCGGGCACCATCGTGGGGAGCTCGGGCCAGGCCGTGACCTATCCCATCGGCAAGTATATGGTGGCCGGCCAGGTAGTAAATCTCTACGGCCTGCGCAACGCCGACCGCCTGCCGCCCTACGAGCGCATCGACGTGGGCGCCACCTACGAAAAGCCCCACCAGGAAGGGCACCGCTTTCACAGCAGCTGGAACTTCTCCATCTACAACCTGCTGGCCCGCGAAAACGCCTACAGCATCACGTTTCAGCAAGACCCCAACGACCCCACCAAGACCCAGGCGCTGCAAACCGCGCTGTTTCGGATGGTGCCCTCGGCCACCTATAACTTCAGCTTCTAAGCGGGCTTCGTACCATGAAAAACAATTTCCTGCCCCGCCTGCTGGCCGCGAGCGCGCTGCTTCTGGCAGCCTCCTGCCAGAAGGTAGTGACGCTTAACCTGAAAGACTCGGCCCGCAGCTCGTCATCGAAGCCAACCTGGCCGACGACGGGCACCCCTGCACGGTGAAGCTCTCGCAGAGCGTTGACTTCACCCAGACTAATATTTTTCCGGCGGTGAGTGGAGCCGTCATTACCCTCAGCGACGACGCGGGCCACTCCGAAACGCTGTCCGAAACCAGCGTGGCCGGCCAGTACCAGGGCCGCACCGTGCTGGGCCAGCCCGGCCGGCGCTACACGCTGCGCGTGCAGGCCGGCGGCCAGAGCTACGTGGCCGCCTCCACGCTGCCCGCCCCGGTTGTGCCCCTTACGGGGCTGCATGCCCAGAAAAGCAACTCGGGCAACAACATTCAGCTGGTACCCGAATACCAGGACCCGGCCGGAGTGCCCAATTTCTACCTGTTCCGGCAGTACCGCAACGGACTGCTCAACCCAGCCATCTTTTTGCAGGATGACGAGTTTACCGATGGCAAGGCTAACATTCGCGCCCTGGGCGGCGGGGGCCGGGGCAACAGCGGCGGCGGCAGCGGCACCGACGTCAACAAGCTGGCCACCGGCGACAGCGTGCGCGTGGAGATGCAGAACATAGACTCGACCGCCTACGGCTACTTCCGCACCCTGAACCTGCTGCTCCAGAACAACCCGCTGCTGAGCACCACGCCCGCCAACCCACGTACCAACTTCTCGGGCGGAGCGCAGGGCTATTTTAGCGCCCACTCGCGGCGGCAGCGTACCCTGATAGTCCCGACTTTGTAACATAGTAAAATTACTATCTTTTCCTAGTCGCGTATTGGGCGTAGCATTTTCCTCTCACTTCTTTTTTAGCAATTTTATGCCTGGTATACAGGATATTCTGGCCAATAACCGTCAGTGGGTGGCCAGCAAAAACGCCGAAGACCCCGCGTTTTTTCAGCGCCTGGCCAACGGCCAGCAGCCGCGCTACCTGTTCATTGGCTGTTCCGACTCGCGGGTGCCGGCCTCAGGCATCACGGGCACGGGTCCGGGCGAGATGTTTGTGCACCGCAACATCGCCAACCTGGTGGTTCATGCCGACCTGAACCTGCTGAGTGTGCTGCAATATGCGGTGGAAGTATTAGGCGTGCGCGATATTATGATTGTGGGCCACTACGGCTGCGGGGGCGTGGCTGCGGCGGCCAGCAACAAGCAGTACGGCCTCATCGACAACTGGCTGGTGAGCATCCGCGACGTGGTGCGCCTGCACGAAACCCAGCTGCTGCGCATTCCCGACGAAACCCAGCGCCTGCGCCGCCTCGTCGAGCTGAACGTGATGGAGCAGGTGCGCAACCTGGCCAAAACCAACATCATCCAGAATGCCATGAAGAGCGACAACCCGCCCCGCCTCCACGGCCTCGTCTACGACATTGCCGACGGCCGCCTCAAAGACCTCAAAGTAGATAACCAGGATTTGATGGCCGATATGGACCACATTTACGGCATAGAAGCCGCGCCAGAAGCCGGCGAGTAAGCCCTGGGCTACGACCATTCGCCGCGCGGCAGCGTGCGGGCCAGTATCCAGCGCCGGGCGGGCTCCTCTACCAGCCGGTATAGCAGCTCGCTAAAAACCATCGTTACGAGCAGCTGCCAGCCCACGTGCTGCCGCCAGCCAAACTCATTGCGCCACCAGATGCTGAGCAGGCCAATCTGCATCAGGTAGAAAGAATACGAGCGCTTGCCCATGGCGTCGAGTAGCCGGGTGCCCAGGGCCGCCCGCAGCCAGCTGCGCTCGGTGAGCAGGCCCGCCAGCAGCAGCGTCATGCAAACCGGATAAAACACGACGTTGAGCAGGATGGTCGCCGGCTTCAGGTTGCCGTCGTACCAGTCGAACGGCGAATTGAGCCATACCAGTACCACGCCGCCCGCCAGCATCAGCGCCAGGCTAAGGGTGGTGCGCCAGGGCCAGCCCGGAATGCTGGCGGTAGGCCGCCCGCCCCACCAGCGAGCCAGCCCGACGCCCATCGTAAACTCCAGCACCCGCCCAAAAAAAGTAAAGTTAAACAGGTGGTGAAACGAGCCAAAGAAGCCGTGCAGCGCCTCGTGCCCCCGGCAGATAGCCGTGAGCCCCAGTCCGATAGCTAATATTGCCCCCGCAAATGCTGCCGCCCCGCGGTAGCCGTAGCGCCGCCACAGTACCAGCAGCACTGGCAGCGAAAAGTAAAAGCATTCTTCGGCCGTGAGCGACCAGGCCTGGGGCAGGCCCACGTACTTGAGGGTGCTGGAAAACCCGCGGAGCAGGGTTTCGCTCAGAAACACCAGCAGGGCGGTATGTCCGGCCTGCCCGGGCGGCACCGGCAAGTACACGTAAAGCAGCACAGAGGTATTGAGCAGCAGATAGATGGGATAAACGCGGGCCAGCCGCCGCCAGAGGTAGCGCCGCCACCAGGGGCGGGTAAACTCCACATCGGACTGGTAGCGCGTGGCCATCACAAAGCCGCTGAGCAGGAAAAACATGCTCATGGTCATGTGAAACTGCTCAATTATCAGGTTTAGCCATTCGGGGGTGTAAAGCGGCCGAAAATGCTTGGAAAAAACCATGAGGCACGTTACAGCCCGTAAGCCCGTGAGGGCGGGGTAGTAGGGCCGGGCCGCCGGGCGAGCGGCAGGTAGGGTAGGGGACATCGCTTGCAAAATACTACGCTGCGCTAGTTGCCCTGCCCTTGCCCGGCTTTGCCGGCTGCCCGTCGAGTAGAATCAAGCTGGAGTAAGGCGGGTTTATAATACCTTGCCGGCATGAAAAAACTGTTTACGCTGCTGCTCGCCCTGGGGCCGGCCGGGGCTATGGCCCAGGCACTGCCCGTACTTACTGTCCCGGCCGATACCTTACGCTACTGGGCCACCAGCCTCAAAGCGGGCGTTAATGCCAACGAGGCGCTGCTCTCCGACAATTGGAAAGGGGGCGGAACCAGCTCGGTGGGAGTTAGCTTGCTTTTCAACCGCAAAGCCAATTACCATCGGGGCCGCCACAGTTGGGACAACGAAGCCGATTTTCTCTATGCCGGGCAGTATGCCAAAGGTCTGGGCTACCGCAAAACCACTGACCGCCTCTGGCTCGATACCAAGTATGGCCACGACCTGACGCCGCACTGGGGGCTGTTTGTGGCCCTGAATGCGCTTTCGCAGTTTGCCCCTGGCTTTGATTATTCCGGCGACCCTACCCGGCTTATTTCCAGCTTTCTGGCCCCGGCTTATATCACGAACGCCTACGGGGCCGAGTTTCACCCCAATGCCCGGTTTAAGCTGCGCCTTTCGCCCTTTGCCCCGCGCCTGACGGTAGTGCGCGATGCCGACCGCTTCCGCACCCTGCCTACCGATGTCGTTTACGGCGTAAACCCCGGCCATAATACGCGATGGGAGGTGCTGGCCGCTCAGATTTTAGCCGAGCTGGACCAGCCCCTGGGCCCCAATGCCAACCTCAAAGCCCGCTACGTGCTGTTTGCCAATTATGAGACGCTGTCGTTCGACAAAATCAGCCACCGGTTGGACCTCACCATTACTGCCAAGGTAAATAGGTTATTGAGCGTAAGCTTCGGCACCATTGTGATTTACGATTACAGCCAGGACGCCGCCGTGCAATACAGCCAGAACCTGGCGCTGGGCATTTTGCTCAGCCGCGAGCACCCCGCCAACGCCAAATAGCTCGGCGGTAGGAAGGGGCTACTGTAGCTTTGCGGCGTCATTCTGCCTTTTATGCCCCGTCCTCTACCCTCGCTTGCTTACTTGTTTTCCCGCTGCTGGGCCAGGCTCAGCGAATTACCACGGTTGCCGATAGCTCGCGCCGCCTCGGCGAAGTAACCGTTTATGCCACCCGCCTGGGCCAGCTCTCCGGCCAGACGGGCCGCTACGTAACGGTGGTGCCGGGCAGCACGCTGAGCCACTACCCCGTTACCTCGCTCGATGACCTGCTGCGCCTGCTGCCGGCCATTGAGGTGCAAAGCCGGGGCAACTTTGGCACACAGGCTGATATTACGCTGCGCGGCTCGACCTTTAACCAGGTCCTGATTCTGCTCGATGGTATGCGCCTCAACGACCCGCTTACCGGCCACTTTGCCGGCTACTTCCCCATTTCGCCGGCCGAGATTGAGCAGATTGAAGTGGTGCGCGGACCTGGTGCGGCGCTTTACGGCCCCGATGCCGTAGGCGGCTTTATCAATATCGTAACCAAGACGTTTGCCGCCACCCACCGGCCCGATGGTACCGAGCTGGCCGGTACTTTCCTGGCCGGCGAGTATGGCCTCAAAAGCACCAATGCCGGCTTCTATGGCCAGGATAAGGGCCTGCGCCTGGCGGGCGGCCTGCTCAACAATACGGCCAGCGGGCAGCTGCTCGACCTGCCCGGCGGTGGCCGGAACGACTTTAAACTGAATACGTACTCGCTGTCGGGCGCGTATGAGCTTACACCTAAGCTTAGCGCCGCCGCCCGCGCTAGCTTCGACAGGCGCGATTACAACGCCCAGAATTTTTATACCAATTCTCCCGGTGACCGCGCCCGCGAAACTACCGGCCGCGACTGGTATCAGGGCCAGCTGCGCTACGAGTGGAGCGAGCGCAGCCGGACCGAATTGCAGCTGGTTGGCACGTCCAGCACCGACTACTACGTGTACACGCCAACTACTGCGCCCAGCGACCACCTCATGCACTACCTCAACGTGCAGGGGCAGCATCAAGTACAGGTCTCTACCAAGCTGCGCCTTACGCTGGGTGGTCAGGCAGACCGCCGCGCCGTGCTTAGCAACGACCGTGGCGACCATACTGCCTGGCACACCGGGGCCTTTGCCGTGGCCGGTATTGCGCCCCTGGCCAACCTCAACGTCACGGCCGCCCTGCGCCTCGACCACGACCAGGCGTATGGCACCGACCTGGTGCCCCAGCTTAATGCCAGCCAGCAGGTAGGCGAACGACTGACCCTGCGTGCCGCCGTGGGCAAGGCTATTCGGGCCCCCAATTTTACCGAGCAGTATAATTCGGCTATCCGGCCGGGCATTGTCCCCAGTGGCTTCAACGTAGGCAACCCAAACCTGAGCGCCGAGCGCACCGTCAATTACGAGGCCGGCTTCGACTACCAGCCCACGCGGGCCCTGACCCTGCGCAGCACCTACTTCAATCGCTACGGCCGCAACCTGATTGACTACGTAACTGTGTCAGGCAGTCAGGCCGCTGAGACGACGGGCTTCACCAACCTCAACTCCGGCGTTACCTACCGCTTGGCCGAAAACCTGTTTGCCGTTACCACCCAGGGCATTGAAACCGAAGTAACTACCCGTGCTCAGCTTACGCCCGGCCTGCGCCTCGATGGCAGCGTTGGCTACACCTGGGTGCACCTCAACGTGGAAGGCGATGTGCAGTCGCAGTACCTTTCCAATGTGGCCCGGCAACTGGTTTCCGGTAACGTGAGCCTGACGCACCGGCGCTTCACAGCCAGCTTTGGCGGCCTTTACAAGCAGCGCGCCGAGCAGCAAATTGCGGCCAGCGCCAGCAACAACGCGGCCGAGCTTACGCCCAGCTACGCCGTTTTCAACGCTCGCCTCGACCTGGCGCTGTTGCCCGAGCGGGTGTGGGTCGTGGGGCAGGCGCAAAACCTGTTCAACGCGCACTACTCCGACCTGCTGGGGGCTCCCATGCCCACGCGCTGGCTGATGGCCGGCGTGCGCATCGCGCTGCGCAAGTAGGGAGTTTATTGTTTAAACAGACTTTTAGCTGACTTTCTGGATAGTATTGAAAAGTATAAATTAATAATTGTCTCTTCATCATAATGAAAAAAAATAGTATAGAAGATTATTTTGTCAATTCATAATTCCCCTTTGAAGCCTGCCCGAATCCTTCTACTTGTGGCCTTTGCCGCCGTGTACCTTCTGTGGGGCTCCACGTACCTGGCCATTAAGTATGCGGTGGCGACTATGCCGCCTCTGCTGCTGGCGGGCAGCCGGTTTTTGCTGGCCGGCAGCATCCTGGCGCTGGCCGGCCGGGCCTCGGCCGACTACGAAACGCCCACGCCGGCGCAGTGGAAAACCAGCTTTATCGTGGGCGGCCTGCTGCTGCTGGGCGGCAACGGGATGGTGGTGCTGGCCGAGCGCACGTTGCCTAGCAGCCTGGCCGCGCTGCTCATCGCCACCGAGCCATTCTGGATTGTCATCCTGGGCTGGCTATGGCTGCGTGGCGAGCGGCCCGGCTGGCAAGTAACGCTGGGCCTGCTGCTGGGCTTCGTGGGCGTATACCTGCTGGTAGGGCAGCAGCTTACTGCGGGCACCAGTCGTGCGCAGCTCATAGGCGTAGCGCTGGTGCTGCTAGCCGCCTTTAGCTGGGCCGCGGGCTCCATTTACGGCCTCCGCGCGCCGGTACCCCGGTCGGCGGTGCTGGCCTCGGGGATGCAGATGCTGGCCGGTGGTGCGCTGCTGGTACTGTTGAGCACGGCTACCGGCGAGTGGCATGGCCTACGGCCGGCCAGCTTCGGGCTGGCGGCCTGGCTGGGATGGGGCTACCTGGTGGTGTTTGGCTCACTGGTGGCGTTTACGGCCTACAGCTGGCTGCTCAGGCACGCCCCGCCGGCGCGGGTGGCCACCTATGCCTACGTCAACCCCGTGGTGGCCGTGCTGCTGGGCTGGGCCATGCTGGGCGAAAAGCTGACGGGCCAGATGCTGGCAGGTGCGGCCGTCATTGTAGGCTCGGTGGTGCTGATAACTACGCAGCAGAAAAATAAATTAAAATAACAATTTTTTTATATACTTGCTAACGGTACCGAAATACTTGCAAAAAAGTAGTAGGGGCGGGAGCAAGCCCCCTTCCCTATTATTTGGTGGTATTAGGTAAAGGTATTTATATTTAATATATTATAATTTATATTATTAGCTAATATCAGGTGCGGTGGTTCCGGAAATAGTGATTAGTTGAAAAATAATCTCATGATTTTGAACTTTTCCCCAAAAAACAGTGCGCTATTTTTCCTTTTTGGGAAATAATTGATAGTCAACGGGAAAAAATATTGTATCGTCGGGGATTTTTATCAAATGAGCACGTTTGTGAGATGATTATACTGGTAGGGAAGGTGGCACTAGCCGCTTGACGCGTATCTTTTTGGGGGTGCTGTTACGTACCGTAGCCAGCTGCCTGGAGCTGCTTGCGAAAATTGTTGATAGGAATAGCGAAGGAATGTAGCAGGTCTAGGCTGCCATTGTCTGCTATTTACCTTCCGTTTCAATGCTTGTATGCTAAAAAGACTTACCTCCCGCACGGTAAACCACTATTTCTCGCCGGCTTTCTTGCTGCTGGCCGGAACTTTGCTGCTGGCCAGCTGCTCCAAAAATCTAAACGATGAGGTAGCTCCCACGCCCAGTGCGGTCAGCAGCAACGACAGCGCCCCCAACGCTAATGACCAGCAGCAGTACCAGAAACTGGTAGACACTTGGCTGCCGGTAGTGCAAAACGGTCGGGCCGGGGGGAGCTCTACCACCAAAGACTTTACGGCCAGCGCGTTCGACCAAGTAGCGCCCGGCTTCGATGCGCAAGCCCAGGCTGCACACCAGACCGGCGACGCAGCATTCAACCGGGTATTTTCGCTGGCTAAGCTGGCCCCCATCTGGGTTAATCAAAGCTGCCAGTCCTGCCACGTGGGTGGCGGCCGGGCCGACGTATCGAAAGACGGCGTAACGCCGCAGCTCCTGTTTCGGGTAAGCCAGCCAGGCCAGACCAGCACCGGGGGCCCCGCCCCGCTACCCGTGTTCGGGCTACAGATTCAGCCAGTAGCGCTGGGCCCCGATAGCACGCGGGTAGTAAGCTTCAAGGGGAAAGTGACGACTACTTACGTGGAGCAGCTAAAGGCCTTGGCCGATGGCACGACCGTGAGCCTGCGGCAGCCCACCTACACCTTTAGCGTGCCCCTGCCGGCCGGCGCCCTGTTCTCGCCGCGCACGGGCTCGCAAATGGCGGGCCTGAGCCTATTGGAGGCTGTGCCCGAGCAAACTATTTTGCAAATAGCACAGATGCAGACTAATGCACTTTCGTTTGGCATCACCGGCAAGCCCAACTACGTGTGGGACCCGGTGTCGCAAACTACCAAGCTGGGCCGCTTCGGCTGGAAGGCTAACCAGCCTTCGCTGGTGGCTCAGATTGCGGGCGCTTATAATGGCGACCTGGGCATTACCACTACCCTGTTTCCGATAGAGCCCGATGGCTCGGCTACCGTGGGCGGCGGGGTTGATGTGTCGGATAATGAGCGTACCAGCCTGATGATGTATGCCCGCACGCAGGGCGTGCCCGCCCTGCGCAATACCAACGACCCACTCGTGCAGGCCGGCCGTCTGCTGTTTATGAATGCCCGCTGTGCCGTCTGCCACACGCCGGTGCTGCGTACTGGCGACGTAGCGGGCGTGCCGCAGCTTTCCAACCAGGTTATTACGCCCTTCACCGACCTGCTGCTGCACGATATGGGCCCCGGCCTGGCCGATAACCGTCCCGATTTCCTGGCCTCCGGCTCGGAGTGGCGTACGCCGCCGCTCTGGGGAATGGGCCTGAGCCAGATTACCAGCGGCCACACCAACCTGCTGCACGATGGCCGGGCCCGCAATGCCATGGAAGCCATTATGTGGCACGATGGCGAAGCGGGCTACTCGCGCCAGCAGGTAGAGCAAATGTCTAAAACCCAACGCGACCAGCTGGTGGCCTTCCTGAATTCGCTGTAGGCTGCCGTTCCGAGTTAGGCAAAAGCGCCCGCTGGCTTCTGGCCAGCGGGCGCTTTTGCGTGTCAGCTATGAGCTAGGTAGTTTAAGCTAGTTATACTGTGCTGAGACAATTCAATGGCGGGAGTAGTCAGGCTTTCTGCTAAGGCTGGCTCCGACCTTTTTGCGCCGTATTTTTGTTGATTGACGTACGCGCCACGCTAATTGGCGGGTGTCTACTCAGCACAAATCTGCCATTCAGCATGAAAGTTTGCCTTGCCGAAAAGCCCAGCGTGGCCCGCGAGATTGCCCAGGTTATCGGGGCCGACCGGCGCATGGATGGCTACTACGAGGGCAACGGCTACCAGGTCACCTGGACGTTTGGCCACTTCTGCCAGCTTAAGGAGCCCGACGACTACCGCCCCGAGTGGAAGCGCTGGAACCTGCACGACCTGCCCATGATACCCGACTCGTTCGGTATCAAGCTCATGCGCCGCGACGAGGGCGTAGTGAAGCAGTTCAATACCATAAAAAGACTGCTCGATGCAGCCACCGAAGTTATCAACTGCGGCGACGCCGGGCAGGAGGGCGAGGTCATTCAGCGCTGGGTTATTCACGAGGCCAAGTGCCGCAAGCCGGTAAAGCGGCTCTGGATTTCGTCGCTCACCGAAGAGGCTATCCGTCAGGGATTCAACAATCTGCGCGATGGCAGGGAGTTCGACTCGCTCTACCAGGCGGGGCGCAGCCGGGCGGTGGGCGACTGGCTGCTGGGCCTGAATGCCACGCGGCTATTTACGCTCAAATACACCAGCTACCAGGACAAGCAGCTGCTGAGCATCGGGCGGGTGCAAACGCCCACGCTGGCGCTGCTCGTGGACCGCTACCACGAAATCCGCAACTTCAAGCCCGAGCCGTATTGGGTATTGAAGACGGAGTACCGCAATACCACCTTCACGCGCATCAACACCGAGGCTGAGCAAAAGGAAGCACAGGATGCTCCCGATGAGCAGTCGCGCCTGCGGGCGCTGGGCTACTTTGTGAAGGAAGACGAAGCCAGTAAGGCCCTTGAAACGGTGAAGCCTGCCCGCTCACTATCACCAATGTTGAGATTAAGAAAGGCCGCGAGTCGCCGCCCCGCCTCTTCGACCTCACCGCGCTGCAAGTGCAGTGCAACAACCAGCTGGGTTTATCGGCCGAGGATACGCTAAAGATAGTACAAACACTATATGAGAAAAAGGCGGTTAGCTACCCGCGCGTCGATACCACTTTTCTGCCCGATGATATCTACCCGAAAATTCCCGGTATTCTGCGCGGCATTGGGTACGGCAACCTGACGGGCCCGCTGCTGGAAAAGAAGATTCCGAAGTCGCCCAAGGTATTCAATAACAACAAGGTAACCGACCACCATGCCATTATTCCGACGGGTAGCGGCGGGCCGGGCGGGGGCATGGAAAGCAGCGTGTACGACATCATTGTGCGGCGCTTTATCGCGGCCTTTTACCCCGACTGTGAGGTGAGCAACACCACCGTGCTGGCCGAAGCAGCCGGGTTCCTGTTTCGGGTGCGCGGCCGGCAGATTCTGAGCCCCGGCTGGCGCGTGGTGTACGGCGACCCCACCCAGCAGGCCGCGCCCAAGCCCGCCGCCCCGGCCGGCGAAAAAGCTACCGGCAACGACGAGGACGACCTGGTAAGCACCGTGCTGCCCAGCTTCGCCAAAGGCGAAAGTGGCCCCACGAGCCGCGCCTCGAAAGCAAGATGACCCAGCCGCCTAAAGACTACACCGAGGCCAGCCTGCTGCGCGGCATGGAAACGGCCGGCCGCAACATCGACGACGAGGAACTGCGCCAGGCAATGAAGGAAAGCGGCATCGGCCGCCCCAGCACCCGCGCCGCCATCATCGAGACATTATTCAAAAGGAACTATATTCGGCGCGAGAAAAAGCGGCTGCTGCCTACGCCCACCGGCGTCGAGCTTATCGGCCTCATTCGCAACCCGACCCTGAAATCGGCGGAGCTGACCGGCCAGTGGGAGAAAAAGCTGCGCCAGATTGAGCGCAACGAGCTGCCTTCCGACCAGTTTTTAGAAGAGCTGAAGGGCCTGGTTCGGGAGATGGTGCAGGAAGTGAAGCTGGATAGAAGCGGGCGGGCGGTTACGGCTACTTCGGCCACGAGCAGCCAGGCGGCAGCCACGCCGGGCAGTCCGCAAAAGGTGGCCAGCCCGCCGGCCAGTGCGGTTGCGGGGCAAAAGCCGGCAGGGGCCGGGCCGGCTAACGGCTTGGGAGCGTGCCCCATGTGCAAAGTGGGCCATGTGCTGCGCGGTAAAACCGCTTTTGGCTGCGCCCGCTTCCGCGAGGGCTGCCAGTTTCGGCTGCCCGCCGAGATTCTGGGTAAAAAGCTGAGCGACTCTCAGGTAAAAAGCCTGCTGGCCAAAGGCCGCACGCAGCTCATCAAGGGCTTTGTGACGGGCGCGGGCGAGAAAATTGACGGTGCGCTCACTCTCGATGCCCGCCACCAGCCCGAGCTGCTGCCCGCCGCCGAAAGCAAGCCCACCACCGCCACCGACCCCGGCCAGATTCCGTGCCCCGTATGTAAGCTCGGGACCATGCTCAAAGGCAGCAGCGCTTTTGGCTGCTCGCGCTTTCGCGAAGACTGCCAGTTTCGGGTGCCCTTTGAGTGGGGCGGCAAAAAGCTGACCGACGCCCAATTGCGCCAGCTGCTGCGCCGCGGCGAAACCGGCGTCATCAAAGGCTTTCTCTCGGCCAAAACCGGCAAGAAGTACGACGCTGCGCTTAAAGTGGAGGAAGGGCGGGTGGTGCCGGTATTTCAGTAAATAAGCTAGCGTGCTAAGCGGTAGCTCATTTTCAGGCTGAAAATCTGATGGCGGGCGAAGTCGGTGGCAAAGTAAGGTTCCAGGCCGAGCGCACTCAGGCCCGTGCCGCCGGGCAGCCGTAGCCTGGCGCTGACAAAAGCCATGCTGGGCGTAGGCTGATGGGGCGAGTGCGCGAAGCCGGCCAGTAGGTTGCTGCCGCCCAGCTGGCCCAGGCCCGACCCCAACGCTAGCCGGGTAGTGTAAGCTCCCATGGCATTTTCGGCTCCGTAGCATAAATCGGCCTGGCTGTAGAGCACCCGCGGGTTGCCCAGGCTGAGCATCAGCTCGGGCATGAGCCAGGTGGAGCCCCGCGAGTGGTCATTATCGAAATAGCTGTAGTAGCCCAGGCTGCCGATGTGCAAGCCGGTGCGAACGCCTACGGATAGCCAGCCGCGGTCGGTTTGCACTTCCCGGTAAAGGTGAATATCGGCCAGCTGGTAGCGCAGCGTAGTATCCTGGTATGTAGGAGCTTGCCCGCTGGTAGGTACTACCTGAATGCCCACCCGCTGCTGACCTACCCATAGGCCGCCGCCCCAGGTGCCCGTGCCAGTCGGCGTTGTTGTTACCAGCGCTACTTCGCCTCCCCCAGCGCGCACCCGCTGGTGCAGTGCCAGTAGCTGGCTGCTGCCGCAGCCCGAAGTATTTGTCAGTATGTCTTCCTGTGCTTCGTGGTAGCTGCCGAGCACACCACCACTGAAAACAAGTGTCTGGTGGAATTCGTCAGCGCTTTCTGGTGGAGCAGCCTGTTGCGGAGCTGGGGCCTGGGCCATGGTCAGGAGCAATACGCCGGACAGCCCTGCCCCAGCGGCAGGGTAACCAAGCGCGGCACGAGGTGGCTTAGAAACCATAGTGCAGTGTAGCCTTCAGCAAGCAGTACGAGCAGCAGCAGCGCTTGCATGATAAGTACTTCCGGCCGGCTAAGCACGCCCGGCCCGAGCTTGCTCGTGGCAGCAAGCAGCGCCAGCCCCACCAACGCCGGGTAGCCGACCGG
The DNA here is from genome assembly GCF_013256425.1 of Hymenobacter sp. BRD67. GTDB lineage: Bacteria > Bacteroidota > Bacteroidia > Cytophagales > Hymenobacteraceae > Hymenobacter. Next base: position 2,351,772 of record NZ_CP053904.1, on the reverse strand, counting down.
CGCGGCAACCGCGCGCGCTGCTATCGGCTCCCGTAACTCCGCCTGCTGCCCGCGCCACACCAGCCACCCCCAACTGCCCAGCAGAGCACTAGCTTCGAGCAAAAGCAGGGCTTGCAGCCGCAGCAGCGTAAAGCCAGCCACTAGCACTGGCGAAGCCAGCAAAGGCTCGCCAAGCGGGTCGCGCCAAAACTCGATAACAAAACGGCCCAGGCAAAGCAGCCCCATCCCCAGCAGGTATTGGCTGCCGCCAGGCCAGGCTGCGGCCCGGCGGCGCAGGCGGATTAGTGTCAAGCCAGTGCCTGCGCACAGCAGTAAATGGTAAAGCTGCGTCGGGACTACCGGCAGCGAGTGCGCGGCTCCCACTGATAGCAGGCCCTGCGCCTGCTGCGCCAGGTAAGGCAGCGTACCTGGTCCGTAGCGCAGGCCCCACATACCTGGTGCTGCTACCTCGCCCCAGCAACAGCCGGCCAGCAGGCAGCCTACGCACTGCACCGCCAGCGCCCAGCACAGCGGCGCGGCAAACGCGTCGAGCACGGCCCAGCCTCGAAAGCCCAATAGCCGTCGCAGTGCCACTACTGCCAGCAGGCTGGCCGCGGCGCCACCCACCACGGAGCGCGGCCCTTCGCCCAGCGCCCGCGCTATGTCGACATCGCCCCGCAGCCAGGGCCACCAGTTGCCCGGTGGCAAAAACACCACCTGGCAGCCCACTATCAGAGCCAGGGTAGCAGCGGCTACCAGCGGCAGCCAGTGGCGCCAGGGGTAGCCGCGCTGGTAGCCCTGGGCCAGCAGCCCGGCCACAAACACCACAAACGCGGCCAGCTGAGCAGTGTCGTAATAAGGGTGCTCAGCAAGAGCGGGCAGGGTATAAAGTAGGGCCATGCAAGTAGTAGCTGACGCGCTGCCAGAGTAGCAGCGGTGGCGGCGAAGCTACGCGGGGGCCTACCAGGGTGGTAGTATTTAGTTTGCTGAAAAAGGACGCTTGAAACAAGCTATTATGTTGCATAAAAACTAGATTATCAAGAAGTTGATACCTTGATAATCTGACTTTATAAATAGCAACGCTGAGAGCCGGCTACTTCTTTTTCTTCGGCACAAAGGGCTTGCCGTTGAGCTTAGCGCGGCTGCCTGAGCCCTGGGGCCGGCCGTCGCGGTAGGTTACCTGGCGCTCGATGCCATGACCATTCGCTTTGTAGTATACCCAGTCGCCGCTTTGCTTGCCATTTTTATACTGGCCGGTCACGGCCGGACTACCATCTTCGTGAAACTCTTCAAATGCGCCCGACGGCAATCCTTTGAGGTAGTTGGCCTCCTTACGTACCTGGCCGCTGGCGTAAAATTCCTGGCCCGGCCCGGTTTGCAGCCCATTCACATCAAACTGCTGGCGGGTTTGCACTTTCCCGCTGTCGAAATAAGTCAGCCGTTCGCCGGTGAGCTTGCCATTGGCCGCGTAGGTTTCGACCTGGCGGGGCGTTTTGCCATCGGGGTAAAACTCGCGCCAGGTGCCAGCCGGGCGGTTGCTCTTGTACTGCTCCTCGGCCTGGCGGGGCTGGCCGGCCGTGTCGTAGTAGCGCACCACCTTGCGGTCGCGGCCCTGGGCGGCGTAGTCGGTTTCTTCCTTCACCTGGCCATCTTCGTAATAGGTGATGCCCCTGCCGGTAGGCACGCCCAGGCGGTAGGTAGTTTTACCTTTCACTTTCCCGCTTTCGTAGTATGAAGTAGCGGGCCCATCGAGGGCCGACGTGCCGGTGCGTGGCGCTACGCGCTTGGTAAGGTCGTCGCCGAGCGGGTTGCGCACCTGGCGCTCGCGCACGGCGGCGGGCGAGTAGGTGCCCTCAGTCTGGAGCTGCCCGCTGGGGTAATAAGAGCGGTAGCGCCCCTTGCCGGTTTTCTCGTCCATCACCGTTTCGCTCTCCAGCTGGCCGCTTTCAAAATAAGTTTTGTAGGAGCTGGCCAGCAGGCCATTGCGTAGCATGCCTTCGCTTTGTAGCTTGCCGCTGGGGTAATAAAACTTCACTGCGCCGTTGGGCTGGCCATTGGCATACATAACCTCGGCGGCGGGCTGGCCGTTGGCGTATAGCTCGCGCACTGCCCCGTTGGGCTGGCCTTTGGTGAGCGTGGTTTGCAGCTTTATCTCGCCGGTGGGGTGGTAAGTGGTGAGCGGCCCGTTGGGCTCATCATCCAGAAAAGTGCCTTCCTGGGCCACCTTACCGCCGGGATAATACGTTTTGAATGCCCCCTGGCGTATTCCCGCTACGTACGTTGCCTCCAGCCGCCGCCGGCCGTTGGCATGAAACTCAACGTACAGCGAGTCGCGCTTGCCGTCGGTGTAGCGCGTTTGGGCTTCGAGGCGGCCGTTGGGATAAAACCGCTTGTACGGCCCCTGCATCACGGTATCGTGGGCAACGAGCGCCCGAAAAATCTCGTGGGGGTGAATCTTGGTTGAATCGAAATAAATGACAATGCGCTGCGAGCGTTGGGCCTGGGCAGCAAAAGGCAGCAGCAAAAAAAGCAACAGGTATCGCATAGCAGAGGTAACGCGGCGCAGGTATTTTTTAGCGCAAAGTTTCGCAAAGTTGGCAGAGTTTCGCTAAGGCTGGCTGAATTGATACCCAGCCATCCACCGGCAAAAAAAGAGTTCCGCAAAGCCAATGCTCTGCGGAACTCTGCCAACTTTGCGAAACTTTGCGCTTACAGCTTTTCGAGCACAATGGAGCTGGCCCCGCCACCGCCGTTGCAGATGCCGGTAACGCCGATTTTGCCGCCTTCCTGCTCCAGCACGCTCAGTAGCGTGGTCACGATGCGCGCGCCCGAAGCGCCCAGCGGATGGCCCAAACTCACGGCCCCGCCATACACGTTTACCTTGCTGCCTTCCAGGTTGAGGAGCTTGTTGTTGGCCAGCGAAACCACCGAGAACGCCTCGTTGATTTCGTAGAAATCTACGTCAGCAGCATCCAGACCGGCGTTTTTCAGCGCCTTCGGAATGGCCAGTGAAGGCGTGGTTGTGAACCATTCGGGCGCCTGCTCAGCATCGGCAAAGCCGCGAATGCGGGCCAGGGGCTTGATACCCAGCGCATCGGCTTTTTCGCGGCTCATCAGCAGCACGGCGGCGGCCCCGTCGTTGAGGGTAGAGGCGTTGGCCGCCGTCACGGTGCCTTCCTTGGTAAAGGCGGGCTTGAGGGCGGCAAATTTATCGAACTGTACCTTGGTGTACTCCTCATCATCGCTAACCACGGTTTCCTTGCCGCGCACGGTAATAGTCACGGGCACAATCTCTTCCTTCTTTTTGCCAGCCTGGGCGGCCGCGGCGCTACGCTCGTAGCTCTGGCGGGCAAAGGCATCCTGCTCCTCGCGCGTGATGCCGTAGTGCTTGGCCGTGGCATCGGCCGCGTTGCCCATGGCGTAGTCGTGGTAGGGGTCCCAGAGGCCGTCGCGCACCAGGCCGTCAATCATCTGGCCATTACCATATTTAGCGCCGAAGCGCGCCTTATCGAGGTAGTAAGGCACGTTGCTCATGCTTTCCATGCCACCAGCCAGAATAACCTCGGCCTGCCCCAACATAATGGCCTGGGCAGCAAACATAATTGCCTTGGAGCCCGAGGCACACACCTTGTTTACCGTGGTGCATTCCACGGTGTCGGGCAAGCCGGCTTTTTTGGCTGCCTGGCGGGCGGGCGCCTGGCCCAGGTTAGCCGAAATCACGTTTCCCATAATCACTTGCTCAACCAGCTCAGGCGCTACGCCGGCTTTGTCCAGCGCTCCTTTCAGGGCAATAGCACCCAGCTCGGTGGCCGAAAGCGAGGCCAGGGCTCCGCCAAATGAGCCAATGGGCGTGCGCACGGCGGCTACGATAACTACTTCTTTTACTTGCATAACGGGGTGGGGTGGGAGGTAAGAAATGGCGGAGAAATAGCGAGTGAGCGAAAGCGGGTGAGCGAGCCCGCCGCGCTCGCCGCCCACAAGAGCTAACAAACCTTCGTTCGTTGGCCCAAAAGTACGACGCCCGGTCGGGCCGGCTCACCAGGTTGGCTGGCCGGCCGGCGGGACCGTACCCTGGCGGGCGCGGGGACGCTGCTGTAAATACTGCTGTTCACTGGCCCGCAGGGCTTCCAGCACCTGCCGGGCCTGCTCCGGGGTGAGGTCCATTGCTTTGAGGCGCTCGCGCTGCGTCTGGAGCTGTAGATCGGTGCTGGTGGCAGCTTCGGTACCAGGCCGGTGGCTTGTGCCAGCGGCGGCTGGCTGGCCTTGCGCCGTAGCGCCAGGGTCGAGGCCGCGCTGGGTGCCCCGCCCCGCGCCGGTAGGTACAGGACGTTCGGGCCCGTTGGTACCCGGCTTGAAGCTGCTGCCGGCGTGCCGGCCACTACCGGGCGCCGAGCCCTCGGGACTGCGCTGCCCAGTGGCGGCGGGCTGAGCCGTTCCGGCGGCGCTGCCCGGCGGTGGAGGCTGCGCCGCATCGGGCACTTCACCCGGCTTGTCATTGCCCGGCTTCGGCGTAGGTTCGGGGCGATGGCCCGCGCCTTGCTGGGCGGCCACCGAGTCTGGGGCGGGCGGTGGGAGGTGGGGCGGCAGCTGCTTAGCCAGCTGGGGCGCAGTGGGCTGCGAATGGTTTATATCGCTTGCGTATTGAACCAATAGCTCATAGTTATATCTGGCCGTGCTATTGCTGGGATTGAGCCGTAACGCTTCCCGCAACAAGCCGATAGCCTGCGGCAGCAGACCCTCGTCGGCCAATAAGCCGGCCAGCTGTTGCCGGGCCGTGCTGCCAATAGCAGCGGGTACGTTCCGGGCTATCAGTTGCCCATACGTCGCCCGGGCCGCGGCAGCCTGCCCGGCCTGCGCCTGCGCGTGAGCCAGGTTAAGCAGCAGGGCCGGGGCCGGCTCACGGCGGTTGGCCAGGGCTACTGCCCGTGCGTAGAGGCTGGCAGCCTCAGCGGGCTGGCCGCGCCGGCTGGCCTGCAGGGCCTGTGCCTGTGTCAAATTATGCTCCTGCACGCGCACAAGCCAGTTCCAGCCCGGCAGGCTTGTTCCTAATAAGGCAAGTAGCAACGCGAAAAGGCCAGTTTTCATTGTGGAAAGCGCAGTACGCGCACGGTAATAAGGCTGTCGAGCAGCAGGAGTACTAGTGCCAGCCCCAGGGGATAGCGATAGCGGTTATCGGCCACTGCCACCGTGCGGCTGGCCGCAGTGCTGGCCAGGGGTGCCGGCAGGGTTCGCAGGCCGGCCAGCAGCGTTGACAAGCCGTTTTCCCGGTCATTGAGCGCCACGTACTGGCCGCCGGTCTGGGCAGCTATCTGCAGCAGAGGAGCCTCGCGCAGCCGGCTTATTACTGTGCCCCCCGTGCATCGTACAAGGGAGCCTTACCGCCCGGTGCTGGCACCGCACCCCCGGCCGTGGTGCCTACTCCCACAGTATATACCCGCGCCCCGGTGCGCCCCAGCGCCTGGAGAACCGGCTCCAGGTTCTCGCCAAAGTCTTCGCCATCGCTTACCACTACTGCCGTCGTTGTGCGGGGCGAAGCGCTAGCTGCGGCTCCGCCCGTTGCAGGTGCCGGGGCGGCCGGTGCCAGGCGGCTCAGCAGCAGGTCTAGCGGCGCGCGCAGAGTGGTGGGGCCGGGAGCAGTAAGGCGGGTGCTCAGCGTACTCAGAAACAGCTGCAGCGCCGACTGGTCGTAGGTAAGCGGGCATTGCACATAGGCATCGGCCCCAAAAACGATAAGCCCGAGGCGGTCGGCCGGAAACGCCGCTGCTAGTTCGCTAAGCGCCGCCTGCGCCCGCAGCAGGCGCGTAGGCGCTACGTCGGCGGCATCCATCGAGCGCGATACGTCTACCAGCAGCCACACATCCTGGCCACTGTTGCGCACGGCCTGCCGGCGCACCCCCAGGGCCGGGCCCAGCCAGGCCAGCAGCAGCAGCCCCCGGTAGCCAGTCGTAGCGGCAGTTTCCAGGCCAGCCGGCCGGCTCCCAGGCCGAGGCGCCGGCTCAGCCGCCGGGTGCGGCTGGTGTAAAGCACCAGCAGCAGGCTAAGCAGGACCAGCCCGGCGGCGGCCAGCCAAAAATCGGGGTACGCCCAGGTAAACATGGGCGCAAAGGACGGGTAAAGGGCCGCAAAACCAAAAATATGCCCGGCCAGCTAGGGGCCAGCAGGTTCCGCAGCAGGCAGTTGCGAATCGGCCGGCTAGAAAGTTCAAAAAAAGCTGCGGATTTTCGGGGCATCGCCGTATATTTGCAGCCGCTAAGGCCAATAGGGCGTTAGCAAGCCACTTGTACGGAGAAGTGGGTGAGTGGCTGAAACCAGTAGTTTGCTAAACTGCCGTAGCTCTAAAGGTTACCGGGGGTTCGAATCCCCCCTTCTCCGCAGTAGTTAAGTTAAGAATGAGGAAGTAAGCATTTACACTTCCTCATTCTTAATTCGTTTCCTCGGGGTGTAGCGTAGCCCGGTATCGCGCCTGGTTTGGGACCAGGAGGTCGTAGGTTCGAATCCTGCCACCCCGACATAGTAAAAAGGTAGCATATTCAACAAAGATAGTTTTTGTTGAATATGCTATTTTTTCGTTAAGACCCCATAGCTCAGCTGGATAGAGCAGCTACCTTCTAAGTAGCCGGTCATTGGTTCGAATCCAATTGGGGCCACTTTATTCAAGTCCTGAAATGGAGCCGGTCTTTACCCGAAAAAAAGCCTCTGCCGGCCCCGGCAGAGGCTTTTTTTGCGCCTGAAAATACCCGGAAAAAGCTGCGCAAAAGCTAGGCTAAATGGAATAAAAACGGTACTTTTGAGTGTTCTCTTCCTGACTGGTTTTTCAGTCGGTTTAACCCCCTCTCTCGCATGAGTGAAGTAGTAGAAAAGAAAGCCCCCGCCGACTACTCGGCCGATAGCATTCAGGTGCTGGAAGGGCTGGAGGCGGTGCGCAAGCGCCCCAGTATGTACATCGGCGACACGGGTATCAAAGGCCTGCACCACCTGGTGTGGGAAGTAGTCGATAACTCCATTGATGAGGCCCTGGCCGGCCACTGCGACCTGATTCAGGTTACCATTAACGAAAATAACTCAGTTACCGTCCGCGACAACGGGCGGGGTATTCCCGTCGATTGGCACGCCAAGGAAGGCCGCTCGGCTCTCGAAGTAGTGATGACCGTGCTGCACGCCGGTGGCAAGTTCGACAAAGACTCGTACAAAGTATCGGGCGGCCTGCACGGGGTGGGTGTGAGCTGCGTAAATGCGCTCAGCATCGACCTGAAAGTAAACGTGCGCCGCAAAGGCCACCTCTACGAGCAGGAGTACAGCATTGGTCAGCCGCTGTACCCCGTAAAGGAAATCGGTGATACCGATGAGCACGGCACGGAGGTGCAGTTTTTGCCCGACCCCACTATCTTCTCCGAAACCGAGTACCGCTACGCCACTATCGCCGGGCGTCTGCGCGATTTATCGTTTCTGAATAAAGGCATTCGCATTACCCTCACCGACCGCCGCGATAAGCTGACCGGCGACGTGGCCGTGGGCCACAGCAACGCCGAAGGCTTCCGCTACGAGGAGTTTTACTCGACCGGCGGCCTGCGCGACTTCGTGCAGTACCTGGACGGCACCGAACGGCCTTCGCTACTCTCCGAGCCCATCTATGTGGAAAGCGAGAAGGGCGGTACCCCGGTCGAGGTAGCCCTGCAGTACAATACCTCGTACCAGGAAAACGTCTATTCCTACGTCAATAACATCAATACCATTGAAGGCGGTACGCACGTAGCGGGCTTTCGCTCGGCCGTGACGCGGGTGCTGAAAAACTACGGCGATAAGAGCAAGCTGTTTGAGAAAGCCAAGGTAGAAATTACCGGCGACGACTTCCGCGAGGGCCTCACAGCCGTTATCTCGGTGAAAGTGCAGGAGCCGCAGTTCGAGGGACAGACCAAAACCAAGCTGGGCAACTCGGAAGTGAGCGGTGCCGTGAACAGCGTGGTGGGGGAAATCCTGGCGCAGTACCTGGAGGAAAACCCCAACCAGGCCAACCGCATCATGGATAAGGTGATTCTGGCCGCCAAGGCCCGCATCGCCGCCCGCAAGGCCAAGGATATGGTGCAGCGCAAAAACGTGCTGGGCTCCAACTCCTTGCCCGGCAAGCTGGCCGACTGCTCCGACTCGGACCCGGCCGTGTGCGAGCTGTATCTGGTCGAAGGTGACTCGGCCGGTGGAACTGCCAAGCAGGGCCGCAACCGGGCGTTTCAGGCTATTATGCCGCTGCGCGGTAAAATCCTGAACGTGGAAAAAGCCCAGGAGCACAAGATTCTGGAAAACGAGGAAATCCGGAATATGATTACCGCCCTCGGCGTCACGTTCAACGAGCGTAAGTCGCTGGCTTTCGGCACCGATGACGATGGCAACGAAACCGGCCCGCTCAACTTCGACAAGCTGCGCTACCACAAGGTTATTATCATGACCGATGCTGATATCGACGGCTCACACATCCGTACGCTCATCCTGACCTTCTTCTTTCGGTATATGCGCGAATTGGTAGACAACGGCTACATCTACATCGCGCTGCCGCCGCTTTACCTCGTGAAGCGCGGCAAAGAGGAGCGCTACTGCTGGACCGAGGAAGACCGCGCCGCCGCTACCGATGAGCTGGGCCGCGGCCGCCCCGAAACGGTGAACGTGCAGCGCTATAAGGGCTTGGGTGAAATGAACGCCGAGCAGCTCTGGACGACCACCATGCAGCCTTCTACACGAACCCTGAAGCGGGTAACGGTAGATTCGGCCGCCGAGGCCGACCACCTCTTCTCGATGCTGATGGGCGATGAGGTGGCCCCGCGCCGCGACTTCATCGAGCAGAACGCCAAGTACGCCAAGCTGGACGTCTAAGACCACTGATTAGCCCGGAACTTAGCGGATATCACGAATTTTGTAGACGTAAAAAGGCCACCCATGCGGGTGGCCTTTTTTGTGGGGGCTGGGCTACTTTTGCTTTATGCGACAACTTATTTCATCCGGTGCCCCGTGGGAGGCCAGCGTGGGCTACTCGCGCGCCGTGCGCGTAGGGCAGGTAGTAGAAGTAGCGGGCACTACCGCCCAGGATGGCCAAACTATCAGCGGCGGTGATGAATATGCGCAAACCAAGCGCATTCTGGAAAAAATAGCCGTGGCGCTGGCGGAGGCCGGTGCCACGCTGGCCGACGTAGTACGCACGCGTATGTTTGTCACCAACATAGCCGAGTGGGAAGCCGTGGGGCGGGCCCACGGCGAAGTATTCGGCGAGATTCGGCCCGTCACGACGATGGTACAGGTAGCCGCCCTTATCGACCCGCGCCTGCTGGTTGAAATCGAGGCTACGGCCATTATCGACGTGCCGGCAAGCTAGCTATCACCGACTTGCGCCACACTCAAAATCCGCCTAATTCGCGGTTCAGCCTCAATACTCGGTACGGTCTTCCCGGGATGCCCAGGCTTGAAACGATATGGCAGCCTCCTCGCGCAAAAGCTGCTGCATAGGTAAGGTGCGCTCGGCCAGCGGCTTATCAATCTCATCGTAGATAAACTGGTCGTCGAAGCCGATGGCCGCGGCGTCGGCTTTGGTGTTGGCGTAGAATACCCGCGCCGGCCGCGCCCAGTAGATAGCGCCGAGGCACATGGGGCAGGGCTCGCAGCTGGTGTACAGGTCGCAGCCAGCGAGCTGAAAGGTGCCCAGCGCCTGGCAGGCCTTGCGGATGGCATCGACCTCAGCATGACAGGTAGGGTCGTTGGTGCTCGTAACCTGGTTGAAGCCACGGGCGATAATCTGCCCATCTTTCACCACGACCGCGCCAAAGGGGCCGCCAAAGCCGGCCTGCATTTTTTCCAGCGAGAGCCGGATGGCTTCGCGCATAAAATCGGCCTGCGGAGTATTAGGTGAGCTGTCGGGATTTTTCACGGGTTGAAAATCAGTTTTTTACTTCAGGGAGCTAAGAAAATTTTCGATTAGCCGGAATCTTTTGCCGACTTGTTTGTTCTACCTGCGTGAAAGAATAGTTTTTTAAGGTGTTTTGGTTGGAAAGGCGAATGGCTCTGCTATTCGCCTTTTTTCATGCCCGCCCGCGAAGCCCAGCCAGAGGCAGACCCATTTTTGGGCTGGGGCGAAAGCGCAAAAGTACGCAGCCGGCATGGGGTGAGCGCGGCAAGCTGTGGCCGGCAGGCATACCCGCTGGCTTCAGATGCAGTAATTTTGCAGCATGTCTGCCCCCCTTGCTGCCGAACCGCTTGCCCTACTGCGTCAGTACTGGGGGCATCAGCAGTTTCGGCCGGGGCAGGCCGACATTATTGAGGCCGTGCTTCAGGGCCACGACGCGCTGGCCCTGCTGCCCACCGGCGGCGGCAAAAGCGTGTGCTTTCAGGTGCCGGCGCTGGTCCGGCCGGGGCTTTGCGTAGTGGTAACTCCGCTCATTGCCCTGATGCGCGACCAGGTAGAAAACCTGCGCAAGCGCGGGCTCAAAGCCGAAGCGGTGTACGCAGGCATGAGCCACCAAGAAATAGACCAGGCGCTGGATAACTGCGTGTACGGCCGTGAGGTAAAGTTTCTCTACGTCAGCCCCGAGCGCCTGCTGACCGACCTTTTTCGGGCGCGGGTAGCCCGCATGAACGTCGGGCTGCTGGCTATCGACGAAGCGCACTGCCTCTCGCAGTGGGGCTACGATTTTCGGCCGCCCTACCTGCGCATTGCCGAGCTGCGGGCATTGCTACCCGCCACCGTGCCCTGCCTTGCCCTCACGGCTACGGCCACCAGCCAGGTACGGCAAGATATAGTAAATAAACTATGTTTTAGACCCGGCTACGGTATTTTCACCCAGAGCTTTGCCCGGCCCAAGCTGTCGTACTCGGTGCTGCAAACCGAGGACAAGCAGCGCCGCCTGCTGGAAGTGCTGCGCGGTATCGGTCCGCAGAAAACCGGTATTGTGTATGCCCGCACGCGCCGGCAGGCCGAAGACACGGCGGCCTGGCTGGTGCAGCAGGGCCTGGCCGCCGCCGCATACCACGCCGGCCTGCCCGCCGAGCAGCGCACCCGTACCCAGCAGGCCTGGCTCACTGACAAAACCCGGATAATGGTGGCTACCAATGCCTTCGGGATGGGTATCGACAAGCCCGACGTGCGGGTGGTAGCCCACCTCGACGCGCCGGCCACGCTCGAAGCGTATTACCAGGAAGCTGGCCGCGCCGGGCGCGACGGCCTCTACGCCTTCGCCGTGCTGCTCAGCGGCCCGGCCGATGCTGACAGTCTGCGCCGGCAGGCCCAGCTGGCTCACCCGCCGCCCGACGTGGTGCGCCGCGTGTACCAGGCGCTGGCCAACTACTCGCGCACGGCCGTGGGCGGCGGCGAACTGGTGGCATTCGACTTCGACCTCGGGCTGTTTGCCGAAACCTACCGGCTCAAGGCCGTGGACGCCCACCACGCCCTTAAAGCATTGGAGCAGCAGGGCTTTGTGCAGCTCACCGAAGCGGTGAACCAGCCGGCACGGGTGCAGCTCATTAGTAATCAGCACGACCTCTATCAGTTTCAGGTGGCCAATGCTCAGCACGACCAGCTCATTAAAGCGCTGCTGCGGCTGTATGGGGGCGAGCTGTTCGTGGTCTTTCAGGGTATTTCGGAAAGTGCGCTGGCCCGGCACCTGCGCCAGAGCACTACCGATGTGGTGCGCCAGCTGCGCTACCTGCACAGCACCGGTGTGCTGCACTACCAGCCCCGACGCGAGCTGCCGCAGGCGCTTTTTACCACGCCCCGCTACGATGCGGCCCAGCTGCCCCTCGACGAGCGCCGCCTGAAGGCAGCCCGCCAGCTCACCGAGCACCAGACTAAGGCCGTGCTTGACTACGCGGCGAGTACTACGCAGTGCCGCCAGCAGCAGCTGCTCGACTACTTTGCCGAGCCCGACGCGCCCGCTTGCGGCGTGTGCGACGTATGCCTGGCCCGCAAAAAAGCCCGGCAAAAGCCCGAAAGCGCCGCCGAGCTGCAAGCCGGATTACTCGAGCTGCTACGCGTTGCGCCACTGCTGCCGCGCCAGGTAGTAGCACATTATCCTGCCCCCGAGGCACCGGCCGTAACTGCCGCGCTACGTGCCCTGGTAGAGCACGGAAAGCTAGCCTACACCCCCGACGGCCGGCTAAGCGTAAAAAATTGATTTAAAACTTAGAAGTCGGAGTCCGTAATTACTATTCTATTGGCTCTTTGCTCCTAACTATAAAGCGCTGGCTATAGCCTTATTATCCTCCATAGGCCAGCATGCCGCCTTCCAGGTTGCGCACGTTGGCGAAGCCTTGCTGAGTAAGAAAGGCTTTGGCCGAAGCCGAGCGGGCGCCGCTGCGGCAATGGACGATAACTTCCTGGTTTTTCAAGTCTTCCAGGTCGTCGAGGGCGGCAGGCAGGTTGCCAAGTGGGATGCTCTGGCTGCCGGCAATACGGCTTTCCTCTACTTCCCAGGGTTCGCGAACGTCAATGATGTGGAGCTTTTCGCCGGCTTTCAGGCGTTGGCGAAGCTCAGTAGCGGTGATGTCGGCCATTAAGTTAAGTTGCTGATTAGTAAGAAAGAGGCAGGTTATCCAGGTCGTGTAAATCCTGGGGCGGTGGGTAGCCGCCTTGGTCTTGCATAAAGCGGCGAGGTTGATATAGCGGACAGGAATACCGGCAGTTTCAGTTATGAGCGCATCCGTGGCGCACTCATCGAAGGTAAATTACTGAAGCTGAGTAAGTAAGTCAATCCATAAATCCTGACGACTAAAAGACAGAAAGTTAGGAGTCGTAGTGAAGTCAGCTTCCTCAAACTCTCCGCTTTTGAAGCCGTAGCGCACCAAAGCCTGTACTACCCGCTGGGCATTTTCGGGCGTCGGGCGAAGAAGAATATCGATGTCGCCGGTAGTGCGGGGAAAGCCGTGCGCAATAACGGCGTAACCGCCAACTACTACATAATCAACGTGCTCGGCGTGGAACAGGCGTAGCAGATTTAAGTATTCGCTCTCCATAAGTGCTGGGTAAGTTGGCCGGGTTAGACGCATAAACCTGCCGGGCCTCAGCCATGAGGCGGGCGGCGGCAGCCAGGCGCTGCTCAGGCGTTTTACTCCACCAGTACTGGCGCTGGGCGGCATCTATTTCCGCTTTATTCTGTGACTTGATAAGCAGCATATTCCTGGCAAGAGCTTATTCGACTACCAGGCGGCGGGTGGCTAGGCGGCCATCAGGTAAAGTTAGCTGCACCAGGTAGATACCGCCGGGCAGGCTGGCGGGTAGGTGCAGGGTGGGCTGCCCGGCTTCGGCAGCGGCCTGCTGCCACACGGGGCGGCCCAGCACATCGAGTACCACGGCCTGTCGAAAAGCCGGTCCGCTTGCGACAACCGTAGTGCCGGTAGGCGCGGGGTTGGGGTAAAGCGTAAACTGCACATTGGCAGTTTGTTGCGGACGGGTAGCCAGCACTCCGTTGTTCATCACGGCCCGCATCATCAGGGTGCCGGGGGTAGTGACGGTCGGCGTACTCCAGGTATTCTGGACGTTATAAAAAAGCGTAGGGGTCGTAGAAGTATCGTTCAGGTCATAGCCATAGGGCAAAAACTGTCCGCCCGATGCCTGGCCAAACCCTATATAGAAACGGCCCGATACGTGCACCGGCGTATCAAACGCGATGGCATCGGCAAACACCCGGCCGGCCGGTAGCGGATTAGGCAAGACGAACGCTTTGGTAGCCAGCGGAGCGTTTGCCGGCTGGCCGTTAGCATCGGCCCACACGGCCACGATAACTGAGCGGTTCTGGTAGTTCTCCCCACCCTGAGCCAGGGCAATGTTATTGAAAATCGGAGCTAGCTGAATAGCCTTCACCTGGTCACTTTTGGCCACCGTGATGGGATAAGCGTAATACGTGACAGGCCCGTTGCTAACGGCCGGCAGCGGCAGAAAAGACTCGGCCGTGCCGTCGTCGAAGGCATAATAGTCAGCCAGCTCCAGGTCGCGGTAGGTGCTGTCGTTCGGCAGCGTAAGGGGGTTGCTCTCATTGGTTTGCAAAGCCAGGGTGTAGCGGTAACGCCGGGGAGTGGCCGTGGCGGGCAGCGGGGCCGTGCGGGCATCGCCCTGCACCAGCTGTTGCCGGGCGCCGGCCAGCAGCTGTTGGTTGCTGGTAACCCAGGTAGCTGGCCCAAAGCCGCCGGGAGTCAGCTCGCTTACGGTGCCCACCGCGCTAATTGGCGTGGGGTTACCGCTGGGCAGCAGGTTGTTGACCGTCGTGTTCATGGCCGGGTTCAGCACGCTGCTGCCGGCGGCCGCGTACTGCCAGGCTGGCATGGCCGTGTAGCCTTGCAGCGGACTGTTGAGAGCCCGGCTGGTGGCAATATCCTGAAAGATAGTATCAGCCGCCGTGCGGTTCTGGTTGAGGTAAATATAGTCTAAGCCAAATGCGTCGCGGCTCGATGCCTGGTTGCCGGAGGCGCGAAACCGGAACCGGAACCCCGCGTGAAAGTAGCTCGCCTGGTTTATCGGAAAAATCTTTTGCCGAAACTTCGTCGTTTTTCCTTCCGCGTTATAAGTCCAGATAGTATTCCAGCGCCCGGCATTATCCAGAAATTCCAGCATGAGGTACACGGGGGTGCTGCTGCCGCTGGCAACCGGCGCGCCCGCCAGCGTACCGGCCTGCCAGGCGTAGCTGAGGTACACGTTGGCCCCCACCGATACGCCCGACAGGTCGATAGGCAGCGAAGTCAGAGTATCGGTTTTGCTGTAAAAGGAAGCCGAGCCGGGGCTGTAGGGCAGGCCATTGGCGCGCAGGCCATCGAGGGTAGCGGTGCCGCGCGTGAGCGGCTCAATAGCCAGCCGGTTGCTCACATAGGCGCCGCCGCCGCCGTAATGCTGGGTGAGGCCGCCGCCGTCGGGGTAGTCGAGCGCCGCCGGCTGCCAGCGGAGCGGACTGGGCTGGCCGTCGCGGGGCAGGGTAAAATCGTCGAAAAAAGGCAGCCCCAGCGCCGCCGTGCGCTGCCGGCTCGCTTGTGCGGAAGCCACTTGTGCTGCCGAAGCCGCCCGGCCGGGGTCCGACAGCAGGGGCTGCGGGGTGAGGGTGATGGGCGTTTGCGCCTGGGCTACCACGGCCAGCAGCAAAGTTGGCAGCCCAAGTAAGCGAAGCAGTTGGCGCATAAGGTGTGAGAAGTTAACTGGTTTTCGTTGTTGACTTGCTGCCGCGGCGGTCTGGGCTGGTAGTGAACGTATTTTCAGTCAAAAACAGGTGGCCGGCTCGCAGAATTAACAGCCAGCAACAAACGACGGGTACTTATTCGGCCACCCACAAATCCACGAGCTGGCCCATGCGAATGGTGGCGCCCGGCGCGGCAACCGGCCGCTGGCGCACCACGGTGCCGGGAATCTGGCCGGTTTCAGCAGGCTGCTTAAACACTTCGCCCACCTCCAGGTGCTGGCCGGCAAGCAGGGTGCGGGCCTCATCTTCGGGCATAGTAACGAGGTTGGGAACCTCAAACTCGGTGTTGCCGAGGCCGTCGCCCACTTCCAGGTCTACCCGCGTGCCCTTGGCTATCGGGGCGCCGGCTGCAATTTCCTTACCGCCCACTACCTGCTTCAGCACGGCATCTTTTGCCACGTTGGGCACCAGCTTTATCTGGCCGATTTCGAGGTCGTAGCTTTTCAGAATGAGCTGCGCATTTTTTACCGAGCCATCGGTCAGCTTGGGCATTTTAATGACCGGCGGCCTGCGCATAGCCACCGAAATGTAGATTTTGCGGTCCTGCTTTACCTTTTCGCCGGGGCCTGGCTCCTGGGTGAGCACCGTCAGGGGCCGGATGCCGGGCGCGTAGCTGCTGTCATCCACGAAGTAAGCCAGCTTACGCTCGTCGAGGTAGCTCTCCAGGTCGGCCAGGTTCATACCCGTTATCTTAGGCACCACAATGGTTTGGCCGTGGTGCGTGGTAATGGGCAGGTACACGTAGAAAAAGCCCAGCACCAGTGCGGCCATGAGCGCCAGAATGAGCGCCAGATGCTTGAAAACGTCGAACCAGGTATCGGATTTAAAGAAGGACATAGAGTAGGGGAACGTCGGCAAAAGCGTCTGTCATGCTGAGCCTGTCGAAGCATGACGTTCTTTGAGTTAATTATTGGCAAGTAAAGCCCGTTCTGCCCGCGCTTTGCCAAAATCCAGAATCCGGTCGATAAACTGGTAGGGTGTGTAGCCAGCCAGCGCCGTTTGGTGAAAAATACAGGTCGCGGGGGTCATGCCGGGCAGCGAGTTGACTTCAATAATAAGCACCTCCACCGCACCCGACTGCCGCACCCGCACAAAGGCATCGATGCGGGCGTAGCCCTCGATGTGCAAAATCTCGGCCACCTGGCGCAGCACGCGCTTCACCTCGTCGGAGATGCGCTGGCGCTCGGCCGGGTCAGTGGAATATCGGGCGGGCGTGATATTCTGCCCCTCGCCGGCCAGGAATTTTTCTTCCAGACTCAGGACTTCCCCGGTGGCAAGCGCTTCGCTGGCCTCGAAGACCTCAATTTGCAGCTGGCCTTGCGCATCATACGAAGTCAGCAGCCCGCCCGTCACTTCCAGGAACTTGGCCGCGCCGTCGGGGCCGATGAGGGTTTCCACCAGAAAGGCATCCTTCTGGGGAAATTCTTCCTTGAAGCCCAGATGCAGCACCTCGGCCGGACCCGTGAGCAGCGGCTCGCCCGGCCGGAAAATCTGCTCGCTGAAGGCGGCCAGCTCGGCGCGGCTCTTAATTTTCTTCACCGCCGACGAGCAGCCATCGTCGGCCGGCTTGGCGATGAAAGGGTAACCAAACTGACTTTCCAGCCCGCGGTAAAAGGCCTCGGGGTCGGCACTCCACTCCAGGCGCTGGGCCAGGCGGTGGTTGGCTACGCGCAGGCCGGCCTCGCGCAGGCGGCGGTTGGTTTCAAACTTGTTGATGGTCACGGCCGAGCTGGCCGCGCCCGAGCCGTTGTAGGGCAGGCCGAATTTCTCCAGCTCCTGCTGCAAGGCGCCGTCTTCGCCGGGCCGGCCGTGCAGGGCAATAAATACCTCATCGACCTTCTCGGCCAGCTCCTCAAAGGAAATGCGGCGCGGTGCGGCCACCGGCTGCCCGGCGTAGGTGCCCGTGATGCCGCTGGCCTCCTGCCGGATGCGCGCCAGCACGGGGTGGCTGGCCGAGCCGGCCTCAGCGTGCTCGATTTTTTCGCGGATATCATCCGCGTTGTCCTTGAGCATCACGTTGATGGGCAGCTCGTAAAGACGAAATTCCTCGCTACTGCCAGTCAGGAATATCGGAAAAGGGCGATATTTGACGGATGAGCTGAGCTTCTCGTAGATGTTGCGCCCGCTCTCCACGGAGATGTGCCGCTCGGAGGAGTAGCCGCCCATTATCACGGCCACCCGGATGCGGTCGTCCTGTACCTGCTGGCGCGACTGGATATCGGCATCCAGCTTAGCCAGGGCCGCGCCCAACTGCACCGGCTTCAGGCCGCCGCGCCGCCGGGCGTTCAGCGACGTGCGGATGATATACGTGAGAAACTGGCTGGGATTCAGCCCAATCTCGGCCGCCTGGTGGAAGAAGAACGACGCCGGCAGCATGCCACTCGTGGTGTTTGGGTCGTTTAGGAAGATGGTGCCGTCTTCCTGGATAAAGCCGTCCAGCCGCGCATACACCTCAAAGCCGAAGGTGCTGAACATCTTCTGTGCTTCCTGGCGAATGCGCTCGATATCAGCCTCCGGCAAGTCGATGGGCGTCACCTTGCGGGCCAGGCCCGGCAGGTACTTGGCGCGGTAGTCGAAAACTTCGGTGCCTTTGACGATTTCGGTAGGCGGTAGGGCTAGCGGGGCGCCGTTTTCGTCCTCCACCACGATGCACGAGAACTCGCGGCCGGCTACGAATTGCTCGACTAATACCTGCGTTTCGCCGGTAAGGCTGGTGAAGCGAATGAAATCTACTTCTTGCTTAAACTCATGAACAGCGGTTTTGCTAAAATTTCGATTGATATAGTCCAGTAAGTCTTCAGGAGAAGCAATTACTTCTTCTCCTCCTTCTTCAAAATCACCCGTAACAAGCAGCCCTTCGACTGGCAAACCAATACCTTCACGTATATCGGCCAATTGATGTACCCAAGTCAGTTGCTCAGCTTCGCTTAAAGTTTCCCAATCACTACGGAACAGATAGCGCTTAAACAGCGCTCTGTCCGCGGCATCAAGGAATAGTTCTTCGTTTTCCTCCCGCACAATGCTCACACCAATGCTGCTGCCCTGATGCGGAGCTTTTACGACGAGCGGCAAGCCCAAGTCCTGCACTAGTTCTGATAGTGAGCCTCGTTTGCTAACTTCCAGGTCTTTTAGCACCCGAAACTTCGGCGTTGGCAGCCCCACGGCCTGCATCAGCCGCTTCTGCGCAATTTTATCAATGCCCAGCGCCGAGGGCAAAATGCCCGAGCCCGAGTACGGAATCCCGACCCATTCCAGCAAGCCCTGAATGGCACCATCCTCGCCGCCCGGCCCGTGCAGGGTCAGGAAGACAAAATCCATAAGCTTAGGTAGTTCGCTGGCCTCCACCCGGCGGCCGACGTGGCTGATAAGCTCCGTCAGCGCCTCGTCGCTCAGCTCGCCCAGACTTTCGATATAGACTTGCCAGGGGTGGCGCGTGGCGGGCAAGGCAGCCACGGGGGGTAAAAATCGCGTATAGTGCCCTTGTAGAGGTACTGCCAGTCGAGCAGGATGAAGTGCCCGAGGCTATCCACAAAAATGGGGACGGGCTGAAACAGGCCCTTGTCCAGATTGTCAAAAACGGTGCGCCCGCCGGCGAAGGAAATCTCCCGCTCGCGCGAGGTGCCACCAAAGAAAATGCCGATTCTCATCATACTGGGCGCAAAGGTACGGGGCGGAAGGTGGGGCCGTAAATGCTTACGTTTGTCCTTGTGAGCGCAGCGAAGCAATCGCAGCCGAACGACTGGCGGGCGCATCCGTATCGTTCTACTCCGGTCGTTTGGGGGCGATTGCCTCGCTGCGCTCGCAAGACAAATCTTCTTCATTTCTTCACTCTCCCTCCGTGAACACCCTCGCCAACTACAACTTCGCCGGCCACCGCGCCGTGGTGCGCGTCGATTTCAACGTGCCGCTCGATAAAGACCTGCACATCACCGACGATACCCGCATTCGGGCCGCCACGCCCACCATCACCAAGATTCTCAACGATGGCGGCTCGGTAGTGCTACTCTCGCACCTGGGCCGGCCCAAGGGCGGCTACGAAAAAAAATATTCGCTCGAAAGCCTCTTGCCGCGCTTGCGCCAGGAGTATGGCCGCGACGTGCTCTGGGGCGGCGACGTGCTCTCCGCCGAAGCACTGGCCGCTGCGCAGGCGCTTCAGCCCGGCCAGGTGCTGCTGCTCGATAACGTACGCTTTCACCCCGAAGAAGAAGCCGGCAACGATGCCTTTGCCATGCACTTGGCTCGCCTTGGCGATGTGTACGTGAACGATGCTTTTGGGGCGGCGCACCGCCGCCACGCCTCTACGGCCGTGATGGCCAGCCACTTTGCCCCGGCCAACCGCGTGGGCGGCTTACTGCTGCAAGGCGAGCTGGAGAATGCCCAGAAAGTGCTCGATAATCCGCAGCGGCCCTTCACGGCCATTATGGGCGGGGCCAAGATTTCGGATAAGATATTGCTGATTGAGCGGCTGCTGGATAAGGTGGACAACCTGCTTATCGGGGGCGGCATGGCCTACACGTTTGCCGTGGCCGAGGGCGGCCATGTGGGCAGCTCCTTGCTCGAAGCCGACAAAGTAGACCTGGCCAAAAGCCTCATTGCCAAGGCCAAAGAAAAAGGCGTGAACCTGGTACTGCCCGGCGACAGCCTCATCGCTGATAAGTTTGCCAACGATGCCAACGTGGACGTGGCGCCCAATGGCAGCATTCCGGTGGGCTGGATGGGCCTCGACCTCGGCCCCGGCGCCCGCGAGCAGTTTGCCGGCATCATTCAGGACTCGAAAACCATTCTTTGGAATGGTCCGATGGGTGTATTTGAGATGAGCAATTTCTCGCTGGGTACCGAGTACGTTGCCCGCGCCATTGCCGAAGCCACTGAGGCGGGTGCCTACTCGCTCATCGGGGGCGGCGATTCGGCGGCGGCTGTGCAGCAGCTCGGCTTTGCCGACCGCGTGAGCTATATCAGCACCGGCGGCGGCGCGCTGCTCGAATTTATGGAAGGCAAAGAGCTGCCCGGCGTCAAGGCGTTGTAAGGGTAGCGTTATGATAATTAAGAGGCTATCCGAAAAATAATCAGACCGTCATGCTGAGCTTGTCGGAGCATCTCGCTCGCTTCGTTGAACGAATCATACGGCGCGGTAGAGATGCTTCGACAAGCTTAGCATGACGGTCTTTCCTATAAATCGAGTTGGCTAGCTAAGCGGCCTTTTTTTCCAGCGCCCCCAACAGCTCATCGGCGGCTTTTTCAATATCGTGGTAGCCTTGCTGGGCGGCGCGCTCCTTGGCGGCAATCAGGCCATCGCGGTGCACGGTTTTGAAGTCGCCGTAGGGAAACTTGTAGCGGCCCTTGGTGTCTTCGCCCTGGCTTTTGTCTTCGCCAAGATGCCACTTAGCGTACTCCTCAATCTCGTGCTTTTTGAGAAAGGCGTTTTCCTGGGTCGAGCCAGGGTTATGCTGGCCCCAGTGGCCTTCATCATTCTTGATTTTGCCGTCTTTTATCAGGCTTTTAGCAAACGTGACAGCGGCTTTATTCAGGGTAATGCTCATGGCAGGAGGTGAAAATGGTACCTCCGCAATACGAGCAGGCGTGGGCACGGGGTTATAGTCGGGCTTAGCGCAGACAGCTTCTTAAGCCTAGATGGCTAATTCACGTAAGGCGGCTCCAGCTTCTGGCCCATGCTTTTGAAGCCGCGGCCGGGCAGGCGGCCGGTGAGGCGCGTGGCCAGGGCCTGGGCCTCGGGCATATCGAGCACAGCCAGCTCGTGCAGCCAGGCCAGGCGGCGCAGCTGCGGCTCAATGAGGCCCAGCGGATTGATGGGCGCATATTCGCGCCGCAGGTAAGTCTTGGTGTGCTTTTCGAGGTGCTCGACAAAAGTGCGCAGCTGGCCACGGTCGGCGGGGTGGTCGGCCAGCACAACTTTGAGGTGGGCTGTGTGCACAATGGCCTGGTGCCACCAGTTGCGGTGCGCATAAAACACGAACCCGCCCAGGGCTGCCATGCCGCCGAAGAGCCAGCTCCATTCCTCGTTGCTCAACGAAGCCCCAGGTTGACGTGCAGGAGTTTCAGCAGCCAGAAAATGCCCACGATGGCCCAGCGCCACTGAATTTGGGGCGTTGTGTTACGGTACTCCACTTCAATGGGCAGCAGCTCTTCGTACGGAATCTCGACGGCAATATCGATGCGGCCCCGGCCGTCGCGCTGGCTCACGAAGAGGCCGTTTTCGCGGAGGGCAAGCTGGGTAGAGCGGGTAAGCTGCTTTTGTTGAAACTTCATATAGCTATTGTGGCCAGCCATTGCTAAAAATCAGCATGCCGGAAAGTATTGGTAAGAAAGCAGCCCCGCACTAGCTGCCCGCTGCTACGAGCTTAAAGGGGAGGAGGAAAAGCACAAAATAAATAGCCCGACCAGTAGCCAGCCCAACAGCTGCCGGCCCCGGCTGAGCGGGCGGTCGTCGGGCGCTACCGGATGATAAATCCCTGAAAGGCGCCCCAGCAGCAACCCAAATACCAGCCAGCCGGGCTGCCCAAGGGTGCCCGGCCAGGCTGTAGCCACGCCTAGCTGGGCCGCCCACACTCCGGCGGCCACTACCATTCCCCACCACACTTTGGGTAGCATATGCCAGAATACCAGCCCAAGATACAAGGCATAGGGCAGCCCACCGTACAGCCAGGTTTCCCAGCCGCTGCGCAAGGAAAAGATGCCCAGGCCGGCATAGAAAATGAAGGCTACAAACAGTACTGCCGACAGCCGGCCGGCGCGGCGTGCGCCCAGCAGACCATACATAAGGTGCCCCCCGTCGAGCTGCCCGATGGGGAGCAGATTGAGGGCGGTGAAAAACAAGCTCAGCTCGCCCGCCACCAGCAGCGGGTAGCGCAGCAGCAGGTTGGGCGGTGGCAGGCGGTGCGGGTCGGCAAATGTGTGTTCGAGCCAGCGGTAGAGGAGTGGCTGGGCCAGCGTAAAGTCGGGCGCACGGTAGCGGGCCAGGCTATGGGTAGTCACGAGCAGGTACTCGGCCTGGTCGGGCAGGTGGGTAAAGGCATAGATGAGCAGCAGTATTGCCACTACCAGCCCGGCCAGGGGGCCAGCTGCCCCGATATCAAAAAACTCGCGCCGCGAGAATATCCGGTCCTTTATTCTGATAACTGCCCCGAAGGTGCCCAGTCCAAAGGGCATGGGCAGAAAATAGGGAAGCGAAGTGCGCACCTTGTTAAACCGCGCCGTAAAGTAGTGCCCAAACTCATGTATGGCCAGCACCCCCAAAAATGGACCCGCATAAAGCAGCCCCCAGCTTAGCTGGGCCCAGCGCTCGGCAGCCGGCAGGCCCAGCACGTCGAAAGCAATGCCATCGGGCCCGCTGCGCAGCAGTTGCACCCCGGCTACAACGGTTGTAGCCAGCGTGAGCAGAAACAGCCCCAGGTGCAGGGCATAGCGCCAGCCCGGCCGCATGGGCGGCCGCTCGTAGCGCCGAAACAGGCCTCTGGCCCAGGCCCGGCGAGCTGGGGCCGCCTCACCGGCGGTGTCGGCGGGCCAGCCGGCCAGCGGCTCAGGCAACGGGTGGTTCGGGGTATTCTCGGGGAAAGACACGCAGGGCTTCGGGCAGGGCGGTGGTAAGAGTAAGGGGCGGGGCCAGGTGCAAAACATGCAGCCCCAGGCGGCGGGCCGTGGCAATGTGCTGCGGACTGTCTTCAATGAATAACGTCTCAGCAGCCTGCCAGTTCATTTCGCGCAGCGCGTGTCGGAATATCTCCTCGCCCGGCTTGCGCAAGCCCACCACCTGGGAGTAAAACACCCGGTCGAGGCAGTCGGCAATACCGTGCTGAAAGCCATACTGCTGAGCCAGCCGACGGTTTACCGCTTCAATATGCAGCACGTTGGTATTAGAAAGCAAGGCCGTTTGGTGCCCCCGACGGCGCAACTCACCGATTATGGCCAGCCGCTCGGCGGGCACCTCGAGCAGCAGCGCTCCCCAGGCGGCATCGATTTCTTCGTCGGTGCCTTCGAGCTGGTAATGCGTGCGCAGTCCGGCCCGAAACTCGACGGGCGAGATATGGCCCGTTTCCAGCTGGTCAAACAGTTCGGCCTGACTGGCCTGGCTGAACTCAACGGTGCTGCCGGCGCGGCTCAGGCGGCGCAGCGCCGCCGGGGTGCGGGCATAGTCGATGTCGATGATGACGCCGCCAAAATCAAAAAGCAGGTTGGGAAGCATAGTGGAGAGCAGGGGCCGAAAGCCACCGGCCAGCAAAGGTCGGGCTCAAAAGATGCCTCGCTGGCCAAAACTGCACACGCAATTCCCCATCCTGGCGTAACTTTGAGGCGTCTGCCACCTGCGGGTGCCGGCACCGGGCCTATAGCTCAATCGGTTAGAGCAGCTGACTCATAATCAGCAGGTCCTTGGTTCGATTCCAAGTGGGCCCACGAAAAACCCTGTTTCCAGGCTGGAAACAGGGTTTTTTCTTTTATGTCGGACGTTATATCGGACACTTTTCTTCAACTAGGTAAAAGTTGGGTAGTTTTTATTTGTCGCATGGCTAAAAAAGAAGCAAGCATCAGCGAAGGCGCCCTTCTCACTGGGGTAAACAAATGCGGGTTGACTTATCGCGAAGGGTAAACAAAAGAGCTATGGATAATTCCTTTGAAGCGATTGCCCGCCGATTGGACAACCTTGAGGCATTGCTAGTAGAAATACTAACGCACTTACGCAGCAGCACTAGTATACCTAAAATTGGCGGTATTGAACTGGCGCAGCAAATAACCCGCTTGAGTAAGGCTCGCCTTTATGCTTTGGTATCTGCTCGGCAAATTCCTCATGCAAAGCGTGGGAACAAGCTTTACTTCACCCAAGCAGAATTGCAAGCGTGGGTTATGAATGGTAAGCGCAGCAGTCCTAAGCAACTAGTGCTTAGTCAGGGAAGTTAACTAACAAAATGGAGGCCTTTGGGGTTAGGCTAGTATGGCCCGACCACTCACTTCTTTTGCCCTACCGACCGCCGACCAGGCTGCCCTGGAAAACTTCACTCGCACAGGCTGCCGCCCGGTGCGGGCCGTGCGCCGCGCCCAGGCCCTATTGGCCTTAGCTACGGGTATCGGCCAACAGGCGACCGGTAAAGCCGTGGGCCTGAGCCGGCAGACCGTCAGTGAGCTGCGCCGCCGCTACGAAGCGGGCGGCTGGCAGTTTGCCCTGACCGAGGCCCCGCGCAGCGGCACGCCCCCGCGCTTCGACGGCCCCCAGCGGGCGGCGCTCACGGCCCTGGCCTGCACCCCGGCCCCGGTGGGCCACAGCCGCTGGACCCTGCGCCTGCTGGCTGATAAAGCCGTGGAACTGGCGCTGGTAGACACCATTTCCCACGAAACAGTGGCGCAGGTGCTCAAAAAAACGAGGTGCAGCCTCACCGCCAGCAGCACTGGTGCCTGGGGCAGTGAACGCCGCGTTTGTAGCTCGGATGGAAGACGTGCTGGCCGTGTACGAGCGGCCCTACCACCCACTTTTTCCGGTCGTTTGCGTCGATGAGCGCCCCTGCGTGCTCCACGGCCAACCCGTCGAGCCCCTGCCGCCGGTCCCGGCCCGACCTGCGGCGGGTGAACAGCCGGCCAAAGCCGGGCGGCCCCGCCGCGAGAGTAGCACGTATGTGCGCCAGGGCACGGCCTGCCTGCTGGCGGCCTTCGAGCCGGGTACCGGCCAGCGTCTGGTCGAGGTCTCGGCCCGCCGCACCGGGGCCGACTACTGCCGCTTCATGCAGAACCTGGCCGCCCACTACCCCCACGCCGAGAAAATCGTGCTCGTGCAGGACAACCTCAACACCCACACGGATGCCGTTTTTTACCAACACCTGCCCGCCGCCCAGGCCCGCGCCCTAGCCGCGCGCTTCGAGGTGCATTACACCCCCAAAAACGCCTCCTGGCTCAACATGGTCGAACTCGAACTCTCGGCCATCGCCCGCCAGTGCCTGCACCAGCGCATCCCCACCCTGACTGAACTCACCGCCCACGTCGCCGCGTGCGTGGCCCAGCGCAATGCGGCGCGGGCCACCGTAAAATGGCAGTTCACCCTCGAAAAAGCGCGCGTCAAACTCGACCGCCACTATCAGAAAATTAGGGCAGCTAATTTGCCTGACTGAGCACTAGACTACCTCAAATTACAACCCCACTACCGGTTAAACCACTAAATTGATAATTAAAATTATGGAATAAATAAAGGCAGAGGTATTGGTTCATATACGGGCATTGGCTCGAATGTTGGTATCTCAGGCATTGTAGGCATGGGAGTACCTGGCGCAAATGGAGTCGGGACAGTTACAGGGTTGGTGCTAGGCGCTGGTGCAGTTTCTTTCCGTGGTTTATTTGAAGGCCTAGGAACAACTAAAAATGGTGTTCCATCTGTGTAGCCAAAACTTCTGTAAAGTTGATTCAAATCCTTCGCCTGCTCAGCATTTTCACTCTCTGGAACATATTGCACAACTGCATTTGTTCCATTCATACTTTCGTATGTAGAAACATAGGGATATTCATCTCTCTCAAGACCTAACCATTTTAATGAGACATAATCTCCTGTGGATTCACGTCTCGCTTTGCTTTTCTCATTGAGAGAATCATATTTTTTATAATGTAATAATTGAGGCTTACCCACATTGAACGCAGCCTTAGTAAAGTAATATATATAAGGGGTTTTGTCTTCATCAACGAAATGTATATTTCCTGTGAAATTAGTCTGGCTCAAACCAGAAAAAAGCGTCCGAGCATCATTTTCTGTAAATCTGAGTCCCCCTTCAATGTTTAGAATCTCTCTCCCGTCAACATCTACATAGGACAGAGCATTATTTTCACTGAAATTATAAGGACTCCAAGAAAAGTATTTGTCACTAAGAGGATCGATTACATTCCACCTTCCAATTTGCGAGTTATACATTCGCGCCCCATAATCAATCCAATTCAACCCAAAGTCAGCCTGCTTTTCTTTTCCGTTGAACTGAAACAGAGAGTTAGGATCACCATCCTGTTCAATACCGACTAGGTTTAGTCCAAAAGGGTCATAGTGATTTTCCTGATAAGGAGTTGAAGCAATGGCTTGTAGCGACATGTCATCAAAGTAAGCCGCAACGCCACTTTCGTTCACTAAGCTTACATGTACGAAACCTGCGCTGTCGGCCTTAGTGCTCACCTGTAGATGCTGCCATTCATCGTTAGCCGTGCGCTTAATAGCCTGTATCTTGGTCGCTATCAATTGGCTATCTTTATTAAATAGCTCGTAGCGTAAGTATGCGTTAGGCAGTTGCGCCTGCTTGATTTGTAACAACTCAGGTATTATGGCAATGCTTGTCCCAATAAAGGGCAACCAGTGACGGCGACTCGCTACCGGCTGGGTCTGGTCAGTTCCTGCCTGACCAGGTGCGCCAGTCACGATTCCTCCCATAACCAGAGCACCTTTTTGAAAAACCGTTCCAGCAACCGCTCCTCGGTCATAGCGCCCGTATACTTCAGCACGAATGCTATCCCCAACTGCTACCTTCAACCGGACACTGGGACCATCACGGCGGCCCGTTTTGGCATTAAGTCGCGCCACATAAGAGCCTGTACGAGCGTTATCAGGGTCAGCCAAGCGGGTTTCGGCCAGGTGTTGGAACTGTTGCTCCTCTTTAGGCGCATTAATTGCTTCCATCCCGGCTCGAAATTGTGTAACTGTGCCGTTATCCTTATCTGCTCGGAAGGCAAAACGCAAGTTTCCTAGGTGGTCTTTCAGGTGATATTCGTACTTCCAGCTATAGTCCGTATTGTTGGACGAGGGGATGTACAAGACGCGTCCTTCGGGCGAGGGAGCAAAGCTCAACACGTCATTTATATATACAAGTCCATCGACATAGTCAGTTGTCATAAGTGGTGAGCCATATCCACTAGTTATCTTACGTATTTTTTGTCCTGTTGCTGTATGGATATAAGTAATTCTGTTATAGGCTGTCGCCGCATAGTCCAGTAGCCCAATGCTCGTGTAAGCGAAGCTTTCCTGCTTATTGTTATCGCGTGTGAGTCGACCGGATGCATCGTATAAGTACTCCGGTGCACTAGGCGAATAGCGACTTCCGTTATCCCTAAAATTGTGGGTAGCTGGTAGTGGTGACGTATTGTCCTGGTCTACACCAACCAAGTTATTAGCCTTGTAGTAATATGTTAATTTGTCCAAATCCCCATATACTGTAGGATTAGCTGGATCGAGCTGCCCCTTCCGCTCCATCCGGGTTATGTTTCCATTGGCATCGTACGCAATCTTAGGCACCGAAAAATCAGTACTATAAATCTGCCACCCACTTCCTTCGTACGTGCGGTAAGGTGCCGTTAGCAGGCGATTGGTTTTATCATAGCTGTAAGAGTAGCCGCGTAACTTTTGCAAGTCGCTTCTTCCCCGCGTGTGCCACATCACTTCCGAGATATTGCCATTGTATTGAGGCGTGCTTAATTGCAGATTCTGGTAGTCATTATACATGATCTCCATTCCAAAAAGATCAGGCTGTGTCGTAGTCGGATCGTCTTGATTGGGGTCAGCTCCATTGAATGAGGACCCATTATTGGATAGGTTACGGTCGTTGATATTAGCCAACCATCCTCGGATGGTATATCGATAGTCTACTGATTGCAAAAAAGAGGGATTGCTGGTGGACGCCCAATCTGCGCTATGGAGTTTTTTGTCGATGAGCTGGCCTACTGCATTATACGTATTGTCACCGACCAGAATTTCCGGATGCAGGAGTGTGTTAGGAACCCCGTAGTCCATTTGCTGAAATTCCTGTCTTAAGCGGCCCACCTGGTCGTAAACGTACCGGTTACGAATGCTGTGGGTAGTATTATTATGGAGTTGAGTGAGTAGGGTACTTTGCGATAGACCAGTAAAGCTGAGCTGCGTAGTAATCCGCGTGGATCCGGTTGGATTCGTATCCCCTTGGTAATTATCTTCTTGTGACTGGATGGGCCGGGCCCATTCATCATAGAAAGTGGCCGTCACCAGCCACGGCGCGGCACTGGTCAGTACTCGCTCTGCCTTTCCCGTCACTTGCCCTAGGGTCGAAGCGGAAATCCCACCTGCTGCGTTCTCATTGACAAAGGTGCGGCTGCTTAGCTGGGGATAGGTATAATCATCGTAGAATGTCAGCGTTTGTACCTGAGAATCCGTCAATGGTGGATACGCCTGATTCAGACTATATCCCAGTCCGGTGCTTACGCGCCCTTCCGTCAGCACGGATTGGCCATCCAAGGCATTCTGCAACGTTTGGCGATCTTGATTAAGTAGTGCGTAAGCCGTTAAAATAGGTCGTCCTTGTCCATCGTACTTGGTTATCCACCAGGGCTGGCCAGAACTGGCGGCCTGCTGCTGGTCCTGGGTAGCTACGACTCTGTCGGCGTGGTCGTAGGCATAGTACGTGCTCCCCCGCCCGGCACCTGCTTCTCGATGATGCGCTGGCGAATATCATGCTTGTAGAGAAAGCACCACTGACTTAGAAAGGTAGCATCGACTACGCTACTACCTTGGGTCCGAACTGCTTGAGCGCCCATGGGCTGCACTACTGCTTTAAGTAAGTCCAAATCATCATAGACATAGTATGTCTCTAGGTATTCTATTATACGTTCATTAGTGGGGGCATAAGTTGCTGTTACAACAAGCGTTTTGGAATTTCCAGGGCTTGGGTCAACCGGGAAGGTGGTGTTGTCTACAGTAAATGAAACAGCTTGATTAGAGGCCGTTAAAGTAGGGGCGACAAGGGTTCGAACGCGACTTGTTACGTCAGTACTACTGGCAAATGCGAAATCAGCGCAGGTGCCCGATCCGGTGCCATAAGTAGCAGATTGAATGCCGGTTAAAATCATCCCGGCAGGAGCTTGTAGCGTGAGCGTACCCGTACCAAGTATACTTGAGCAGGTGATTCCACCCGAAGTCGTAGCCTGCGATTTCTTAAGAATTAGCCGCCCCTTACTGTCTTTGTATTCCAGCGTACGGTCATTATGCTCGTTGTAGGTTTCCGTAACTGCTAATTGCCCCGCTGGATAGGCAGTAGTATTAACGGTCAGCGGCAAGGTCGCACCCGTAGTATATGTCCATTGCATTACGTCATCCTGACCAATCCCAGGACCCGTGTTAGTACGCACCTGCTGCTTCATGCTGTGGTTGGAAGCAGCATGCGGACTAAACTGCTGAGGCTGCCAAGCGAGACCTACCGCCCCTTGCTGTTCTATCCTCCCTACTGGTGATGCCTCGTAGAGCGTGACTGCCTGCGGGGCCACATCGTTCATGACGAAGTCCCCGTTGACCTGATAAAAAGCTGCTTGTTGATTGCTATTAGAGGTTTGCGTTGGCAACGCATCAATTTTGAAGTCCCCGAAATTGCCCTGAGTATAAGGCAGGAAGTTCCCTTTAGGACGGCTATACTCGTCGTAAGCCATCGGTGTTACGATATCTAAGTTGCTCGGGCTGGCCTGACGGGCGACTGTTTGCCAGGAACGGCCCAGGCCATCGAAATAAGTGGTACTGATTTGCAGTTGGTCAAGCGGGAGGTTATCCATCCCCTGCTCCTGCGTCACATCTTGGATGCGTGGCGTGCGAGTAGTGATGTAATTGCGGTCGCTGAAGATAACGCGCACCCGAATCTGTAAGGGTGGGGAAGTAAGCCCGCAGTGCGTACCTATCACAGTATAGGTCGTGTTTATAATAGGGGACGCTTGGGCGGTAGAGCCGTCGGTAGATAGTGTTAGACCAGTAGTGGGTGACCAGGTATAAGTATCTGCTCCCGTTAGCACAATTGCCACTCCGGCGTCCCCAGCACTCGCGTGTAATT
The DNA here is from genome assembly GCF_013256425.1 of Hymenobacter sp. BRD67. Classification (GTDB taxonomy): domain Bacteria; phylum Bacteroidota; class Bacteroidia; order Cytophagales; family Hymenobacteraceae; genus Hymenobacter. Next base: position 2,321,795 of record NZ_CP053904.1, on the reverse strand, counting down.
GGTAGAGCCAGCATTAGCAACGGCAATAGTTGGGGGTAGCGGACTAGTCGTCAGGTTTAGTAGGGCACTCCCTGAGGACGCTCCTACTTGGCTGGTTATAACAGCATAATACGTTCCGACCGGTAAGTCCTGACTTAGAAAGGAAGAGGTTGCGCTACAAGGATACCCTGAATTTGGCAAGTTATCATTGGAAGCAATTACTGCATCCGAATTGTCTGTTAAGTAAAGAAATGTATCGTAAGAAGAGTAGCAGGTGCTTAGGGTGATATGTTTTGGTTCAGACAATGTAAATCTATAATAAGATGCTGGTTGTCCACTCTGATGATAATTGTCGTTGCATGGACTTAGTGTGCTCCCCTGCTGCCCGTTGTAGCTACACTGACTTAAGGTGCCAAAATCGATCGGATTGGCACGGGTATTTCCAGGAGTCGCAGGACAGGTAACGGTTATAGTTAAACTGCCATCATCCACCGGGCTATAAGGGTAAGAACTGCCCGGTATTTGGTAATGGATGCGCCAGGTACCGGGTTTCGTCCAGTGAATAGTTGCCTGCTGTGAGGAAGGGGCAGGGTTATTTAGTTCTAGACTTCCTCCCCGTCCACTACCCAAGACCAGCTTTGCCAGGCACTAGCATTCGATCCGCTGTAACTGTAGGCATGGGTTTCTCCGACAACGGCCGAAAGACTATACGTACTGGCGGCGTCGTGAATATTATAATTATTTGGAGTCTGACCTTGCGCCGCCATACTGGCGCCGCAGCAGGAAGCCAGTAATAACCATCCAAAAATATGGGAAAGATGAAAAGCTGAATAGGCGCTTCTACTCCATTTTAAGAAGTAACGTACTAAGCAGAGTACTTGAATATTATCGTTGCTACGATATGCAGCAGAATAGGAAAGAGCTCGCATAAAAGAAAAAATGTATTTTTGAAAGAAAGCGAGCTTAATGCTGTTGATAATGGTATTCGAGTGCTTGCCGAATTCCTTTGCGGTGATCTTTGACTAAGAGCAGGCGCTGCTGTGCATCGTACTCATAGTAGGTAGGGTAACTGCGTGCGTCACTAATGCTGGTTGGCTGTCGGCTCTGCGCATCATAGGTGTATGTAACGATGGCAGCATCCACTGGCTGGAATCGCATGTCATCAACAAGAAACGCCTGGCCATCAGCATTGTAAACGTAAGCGTTGAGTTGAAACTGTTCCGCACTTGGCGCAATTCCTAAGCTAGTATGAGCAGCGTTGAGGTCAAGAATTACTTCTACATATTGCCATTGTCCAGCGGTATCGCTAAAGGAAGTGGCTTGGTAGCAGGAAGAATTCCCCTGTACCTGAGAACCGTCTTGCCGATTTACCCCTAAAACAAGTCGGCCGTTATTAGCGCCAAAACCGGCGTCTGTCTTCACCCAAGCGGAAAAACGATACTTAAGCTGCTGACGCACTGGACTAAAAAGGCGGCCCGGACCATAGTTGAATCCATTGGTGGCCGCGCCTAAATGCCACGAGAAGTTTCCAGTATGAGCTGTTGAAGAGATAAAGTTTTGTCCACTGGACGTCATGTTCCAGTAATCTTCATTAGGGTTACCACCCGCACCTACCCCGCTCTCAAAGCCCGTACTACTAGCCTCATTACCTCGGCTAAGATCAGTAGAAAGTGGCGGCGTTCGATCAGCATTGTGATACGTAGCTACAGGTAATTGCCCGCTATACCCCCACTGGTAAGATGTAAGTACGTCTCTATATCTTTGTTGACTAGCAATATTGCCGGTTGTGGGTTCATAGTTGATATAATACTCAGGATTGTAATTAGGATCAGGGCTAGTACCGGATGTTGACTGCTGAAAACTGGTGTACGCTAGTGGGAGAGCTAATCGTAGCTTGTCAACTTGCACTGGAACAGCCACTAGGTTCCCAGGCCCGGTTAGGGAATAATGGGTATAGGTGCCCGACACGACATTTTCTGGTCCACTGGGCTTGGTCAGCGTGGAAAAAGTTTCTACCGGCTGAGTAAGAACCCGTAATGGGCCCGCCATTGCGGCGAGAGTAGAAGAAGCAGTTGCACTGTAATCACTAGGATAAGCAGCATAATTCTTCAGGATTTGCCCATCGGCTAATGTTTTCGTAACAAGCGTAGGCTGATGATGCTGAGCGTTGTTGTAAGAGTAGGTAGTGGTGACTACCGTATGGTTCGTTTCATCATACTGGTCGTATAAAGTTTCTGTATCCGATACTTTGCGCTGCCAGTAAGAATCATTGTCATAGTACTTAACTATATCTTGAAGAGCATAGTAAGGATAAACCGGATCATATCTATTATCCTGTAAAACGAACTCATCAGGATCTCCTAGGCAAGAGCGAGGTCGTAAAACGACTCCCTTGACGGAATAGAGGTCTGAGGTTGAATACTGACTATAAATTTCGCTAACCTTCTGGTAGCTAGTTGTCTGAGCACCAAGATTAGGAGTTGTATTTTTATAAACAGTTTTTCTATAAAGCAGCCCATTGTCTGGCTGTATATGATTGGGCGTTCCAGGTACGTAGGGGGGAAGGCAGTATTTCGCCTATATTATTGTATGAATACTCAGTTTTGCCATTCACAAAAATTAGATTCCCACTTGCATCTATGGCTCCATCCAACTCCGTTACGAAACCATACCCTAATGGTCGTCCCTGTGCTGCAGTACCCATCGGGCTGATACTAGTAGCGAAACGATTAAGTACATATAAAATTACGCTTGGATATGGATAGCAATAGTTATTATCATAAGCATGCAACTCAACGTTGGAATAGTCGAGGTTTGACATCAACAGTCCACTCGATTTACCATCGGACGTTGTATAGTGATACTGTTTGATTTGGGGTTTAGCCGTAGCATCACTAAGCGAGGTAATAGTCTTAATACGGATGCCTGGTCCTGTTGTGGTAGTACCAGATGCCCCGTTGGTATAATCAGCATAGTCATTGCCCTCAAATTCGAACGTAGTGAAGCCCCGCGTAGGGTAAGTAATACTCTTTAAGCTGGCTGTCGTAACGTAAGCGCTATGATAACTGCGGTCTGCGTCCTTACTAGGATTTGAGGTAAGGGTATGGATTGTACCATTATCCGGGTACGGAAATTGAATAGTTGTGGAGCAGGGGGGAAGTAAAACACCCCGGGTATCGTTATCCAATGCCCCATTAAAGTAGCCGTAGTGGTCCTTCGCAAAGGAGTCTTTCCTCGGTAGACAGGTAGCTGTGCTCGTAGCGTCATATACGTAGTCAAAGCTATACGCAGGAGTTGCTAGGGGTCACCACCTGTTATTTGAACGCCATCCAGACGTAATCGCAGGTAGGCCTCTGGGGACCCTTCGCAATGTTTGGATTGCTGAAGTACGACTGGGTAAAATTGACACCTTTGACGAACTGGGTAATTGGGCCCGTACCACTCGCTACCAGTAAGCCCGTAATTCGTTTAGCTGGCTTGTATGAACTGGCAGATACCATATCATTCCGTAAGCTAGAATTAAAGGTTACTATACCAGTCTGATATTGAATAGAGGAAAGTATCGGGGCCGTCGTTACGTACTGACAAGTTTGAGTAATAGTCGAATAAAACATAGTTTGACTCAGCCCAATATAGTCACATTGTCTATAGCGGTCTATTACTTCCCGAGTAGTAATGCCATAAATTGAAAATGTCTTATAAGAGGAAGTTCGATCGTAGTTAAATGTTACTGTCTCCCCATCGGGAGCCGTTATAGTACTTAGAAACCAGGAACTAGTATAAGTAAAATCTGAAGGGACTGAGAAGACAGGACTGGAAGTACCCCACTAGAAGTGCCTGAAGTATTAGCTTCCGTGCGTGTCTCGGTAGTTTCGCGTTCACAGAAAACGTATTTGTACCCATCATCTGTAGTGATTTGCCAGCCTAATTGGTTATTAACCGTAACCTGACTAACAAGTAAATTGCTTTCCTGTGATTGCACATGCACCACAATACTTGATTGTCCTGCGGGCATATCGATATAAAATTTGCCGTTGTGCCCCTGGAAATTGTAATAAAAGACGTCGGGCTCCGTATCCTGAGATTTGTCGCAATAGTAACTTTCATCGGTAACTTGTTGCTGGCTGGTTTTCCCAGTGGGATCATAGCTATTGTCAGAAGTCCAACCTGGTAAAGGTCGGTGCCCACTCGTGGCATAGCCTGCTTTGCTACTGCTGCTGTATTCCTGTAAATCATCGCCATCTCGTACCGCACGCGTGATTACACCTCCCGCATTCAGCGCCCAGCCTAAACCCACATAGGAGGCTTCCTCTTCCACGCGGATGCCGGAAGCGTGATAGGATAGGGAGATCGGAACGGTATGGCGCTTAGTTTTTATCGTGTAGAGCGGAACATCTATACTAGGTGTACCTGTATAAAGAGATACTGGGATATCGCCAAACTTTCCTAGTGAGGCTGCTGATGGAGGGGAGGAATGGGTACAGAAGGAGTAGCTGGTAGGCTCGAGGGCGTTGTCTGAGCAAAAGAGAGAACGGAACTCACGACTATTGTATAGCCAGCAAGCCAGACGCGGGATAGTAGGAACACCATGCAGAGAGAAGGAAGTAAGGAGAAAAGCCTAACTGAGAACTAGACGTTATTTAGCTTGGACTTGGATACGAGCCTGACCTGGATAGCCCGCTAGACGCAGGATATACAATCCGGCAGCTAAGGTGTGACAGTCCAGCACGTAGGGTACGCCAGTAGCGGAAGCGAGCGGTTGCTGACGCACTAAACGACCCAAGGTGTCATACACCTGTAATTGTGCAGTAGCTGGCGCATGTGGCACCATTACGTGCACCTCACTGCCAGCAGGAGTAGGCCATACCTGCCACTCACTCGCCCCGCTCGAGGGAGCCAGTTGGGCCAGGGGTTCGGTAACTACGGCCGTGAAGTCGCGCACCTGTCCATTCACTTCATCCCGGGCGCAGGGCGAGCCATCGGTAAACGTCGTCGGCTGCCAACTGACGCGCAGGCGTAGGGGGCGGTTACGCACGACGGTTGCGGGCACAAGCAGCGGTAGTGTGCCGGTTTGACTCTGGCCCAGTAATACCGCCGAGCCGATGCGCTCCGTAGCCGCATCGAGCACCTCATCATCATTGCTGTCAAGCCAGGCCTGCACCCAAAAGGCCACGTGAACGCTTGTGACAGGATCAGTGAGACTCAGGCCGGTCGTCGTGCCCGCTGTCAGGGGCAGCGCGGCGACGGTACACGTTTCGTCCTGCCAGCCGGCTAGTCGGTGTGGATTGGTATAGGTCCAAGCTGTCGTTTGCAACTGGCTGATTTCCCAGAAGCCATGGGTGACTATATCGCCGCCGACGGGCCGGCAGTTGGTCGGTCGGGGTCCCTGCCCCAGTTGTGTTATCTGGACATAATTGGGGCGTGTTACCCTACTTTGCCCGTAACGGTTAGCAACCTGAAGTGAAACGGTATAGACGCCGGGTTGCGCGTACGTATGCTGTGGATGCTGCTGGGAAGAAGTCGCGCCATCCCCGAACTCCCACCGCCAGGAGTTGGGGGTCACTAGGCTGGTATCCCGCAACTGCACCGTGGCCGAGCAGCTAGGGTTCTGGTCGATAGTAAAACCGGCTAGTGGAGCTGCTGCCCCCGCCAGAATAACGACCGAGTAGTCCTCGGTGCTGGCCGTTACGTAATCGGGCAGACACGTATTATGGCGGTAAAAAGGCTGGGTTAAGTCTTGGATCGTAATGCGCAAGCGCGTTGCTCCGAGCGGGGCATTAAGCGGCAGGCGGAAAGGCAACTCAAAGGGACTGTATGTGGAGATTTCCCCAATCTGCTCGCTGGCCGTGAACACACCATCCTGGTTGTAATCCAGCCAGGCCGCTACCCGTACCCAGGGACCGGGGCCGGCAAAGGTCCAAGCCGGGGCTTCGGCGTGTAGCGTGTAGGCCTGCCCCTGGGTTAGCTCTGTATAGCGGGTGGTATAATCGACGTAGCCCGCCCGGTAGGGCCTGATCTCCACGTTATCGAGGGTATTGAGTTGAATGCGGGTAAACGTGACGCGCGCATCCGAACTGCCCCATTGCCACTCGAGGTGCAATAGGTGGGACACGCCGCGGCGACAGCAACCGGGTAACGGAGCGTATCCGTGCCAAAGGCATTCGTCGCCAGCAAACGCACTTCGTAGCCACCCGGCTTGGCATAGGTATGGGCGGGGGAGAGGAAAGGTTGCTGCTGGTGCCATCGCCAAACGCCCACTGGTAGCTGGTAGCCCCGCCCGTGGACAGGTTGATGACACCAACTTGCGTGGGGCCGCACAGTTGCTGGTACTGTACCCTGAAACGCGCAACGGGCGGTTTCGTATTGGGTAGGAAAGTGACGGTATAATCGGCTACTTGTCCTTTTTCAGGGGCCGCGCAGGGGCCATTTGCCGGGCTGCCCGCGTAATCTGTCCAAATACGAAGCCGTAAGGGGCTATTGTACACTAGACCTGTGCGGGTGCCCAGCCCAGCCAGACTGATTACGGGATTGAGTACCCCCAGTCCCTGGTAGAGGAGTTCGGTTCCTGGGTCCAGCTGGCCATCGTTATTGAGGTCAGCATACACGCGCACGTCGTGTGCGGTGGTCCCGCCGGTGGTCAGGCGCAACGTATCAGTGCCATCAGCGAGGAGCGTGGCGCGTTGACGGCAACTGGCGTCCTGGTAGCCGGCTGCTCCGCCTCCGGGAGCGTGGTCAATACCGGCGAGTTGGACGCGTTTTATGCCAAAGTCACAGCAGTAGGCCAGCGTTGCGGGCTGGCAGGTACTGGGCTTGGGCCCGTCACTGAGCACGCGCACGTAGGCGGGCTTGGTCAGGGAGTCGCAGCCGCTGGCATTACACACCCGCAGCCGCACCGGATAGGTGCCCGCCGCGGCGTAAACGTGACTCGGGGACTGCTGGGTGCTGCTCGTGCCATCCCCGAAGTCCCAGTGCCACCTAGTGGGGCATTGCGGGAGTTATCGTGCAGCTGTACGCTGCCCGAGCACGTGAGCGAATCCACAGCCCCGAACTGGGCTACGGGGCGCGGGGGCGGGGCGGCCGTAACCAGGAGGCGATAATCTTCTGTCTGAGAGTACTGCGGGGTGGTGCAGGGGCCGGGCAGGGGGAATCCACGTAGTCGGCTGCAATTCGTAGGCGCAGGCTCGTGCCCGGCGTCAGCGTTGCGGGGAGCGTCAGGCTGCCACTATGCTGCTGGCCCCCGGCGAGGAGAAGACTAATTCCCGGACGGGATCAAAGCGGCCATCCTGGTTGAAGTCGGCCCAGGCGCGCACCTGCTCCTCGGCCTGCTGTCCCGTCGTTACTCGCAGTGTATAGGTCGTGCCGCGGTCGAGCCGGATAGCGCGCTGGCAGCTGTAGTCGCGGTAGCCGTCACCGGCCCCGTTGGTAGTGGTATCTACGTTGGCCAGTTGCACCCGCAGAATCCCGAAGCCCAGGTTCAGCGAGTTAGGCGGCGCACTACCGGGCTGACAGCTGGCGGCTGGCAGACACTGCGCCCCGGCGGTGAAGCAGCGTCCTAGCAGCAGCAGACTCGCCAGCCGACGTAAAGCGAGAACTGCACGAAAAAGGAGATAGCGGTGCGGCACGAAATGGGAAAAGGAAAAAGAAGTGGTAATTAGCCCAGTCGCGGGTAGTACTGTTTGGCTCGCGAATGTGTCGATAGGCAATCTGCAGCGAGGCATAACGAGTCCCAGCAACCCAATAGGGGTTGCGGTATACCAGGGACTAACCAGAGAAAATGAAGATGGAAAGCGCGTGGTCGCTCAGACCAGGAAGGGCATAGCAAAATTGAAAGTGCCCAGTAGGACACTAAAATATTCTAATGCAACCCGTAACGTATATAACTAGAGCGGAGGAAGAGCGCGTAACTCCCGGTCTCAACCGGCAGCTAAATAATAGTGAGGCAAGTATACGACAAAAAGTATAGTAACCAAAAAAAGCTAAAAATAAAGTTGGCTTATGCAGTTTACGATATAAATATAAAATATATTTATATTGTAAATAAATGATATTTGCAGAAATTTTTTTAATTTAAAAATGATTAACTGTACTCAGAAGCAAGGTGACCTGCTCCTGTGACCTCCTCCCACTAAACTAGGCCAAGCTAAAGTAGAGCCATCAGGCACTTGTCGTACCTTAAAACCCCAGACATTTGCCATGAAAAAGACCAAGTTTACCGAGGCCCAACTCGTGTTTGCCCTGCGCCAAGCCGACACGGACGTGACCGTTGCCGAGGTGTGCCGAAAAATGGGCATCAGCGAGGCCACGTACTACAACTGGAAGAAGTATGGCGGCTTGGGCGTACCCTAACTGCGGCGGCTTAAGCAGTTAGAAGAGGAGAATCAGCACCTCAAACAGCTCGTAGCCGACCTGAGCCTCGACAAGCAGATGCTACAGGATGTACTCAAAAAAAAGTTTTGAAGCCAGTGCAGCGTCGGCACGCGGCTCAACACTTGATTGACGCCTATCGCAGCTCGGCCCGCCGGGCCTGCCGGGGCATTGGCTTGCAGCGCGCTAGCTTCGCCTACCAAGCACGTGGTCGAGATGATACCGTTTTACGCCAGCGCCTGCGCGAGTTGGCGCAAGTGCGGCTGCGCTACGGCAGTCAGCGCCTTTATATCCTGCTGCGCCGGGAAGGCTGGCCGGACAATCACAAGCGCGTCCATCGACTTTACTGTCTGGAGGGCTTGAACTTACGTAGTAAACGACCTAGGCGTAACCGGGCCGCGGCGCACCGGCTAGAACGTCTCCCACTAGGGCGGCCGCCCAGATACTGTGATAAAAGGGTTGCCTGTTGAGTAAAATTTCTGTAGTTTTAGCCTTCCAAAAGGAGAGCCTCCGGGTTCATCCTGTGTAGCCTCGGCCCGTTCACGCGGTCGGAGCTACTTCTTTTTCAGCTAGGTGCGCCGGATGGTAGTGCAGGTCATAGGCGCAATCATTCTTCCAGAGCGAGTAGCGGAGCACGAGCAGTTTGCGCATGACGGCAATTACGCCCGGCTTGCCGCTAGGCTGGCGTGCCCGCAGTCGGGCGTAAAAGGCCATCTGCTGCGGATTATAGCGTAAGCTGCTGACTGCCGGCAGATACAGAGCTGTGCGCAAACGCACATTACCTCGGCGCGAGATGCGCGTGGCCTGGGCCGAGAGCCCGCTTTGACGCTGCACCACATCCAGGCCGGCATAGGAAGCCAGTTGTCGCTCGTTTTCCACCAGGATGAAGCTGTTGGTTTCGGCCACCACTACGATGGCCGTGGTCAGCCCGACACCGGGAATACTGGTCAAGTGGCCTAGTTTGCGAGCCAGCTCGGGCTCCGCTTGCAGCAGGTCAGCCAAATCCTGGTCTAGCGACTTGAGTTGGTTGACCAGTAGTTGCTGCTGAGCTGCTAGCCGTGCTAAGGTCCGGCTATCCGGTTGATAGCTATGCTGGTAGGCGTGGACCCGAATCTTGAGTTGGGCGGCTTGCCGCACCAGCACTTGCCGTTCACGGGCCAGGGCACGCAGCTGGCGCAGGGCAGGCGTGGGCGGCCGCCAGGCCGGCAGCGCCCGCTCTAGACCCAGGCGGCAAAGCAAACGCGCATCCAGTTGGTCGGTCTACCTCTTGAGTTCGGTGCTGCGGGCAAAATGCTTGACCTTATTGGGCAGTAGTACACTCAGCAGCTGCTGGTTATCGGCTAGAAAGTAAGCCAACTCTTCGTAGTAAACGCCGGTGGCTTCCACTACAAACCAGAGTGGGCTACCGCTAAGGTGCTGTTTGCCTACCCAGCTGAGTAGGGCCACGAAGCCGTTTGTCGAGTTAGCGAAGGTCGTCTCTTTGCCGAAGTGCAGCTGCTGGGTAAGGGTCGCGTGGCCCACACAGGCCACGAAGCTGTTTTTGGCAATGTCGATGCCGACGACGCATTTAAGGGGGCAGTGGGGGAAGGGAGCGCAGCCATACGCGAACAGGAATAAAAAGGGGAAATAGACGTAGCCAGGCTAGGTTTTACCGCAACTTTTCTCGTGCAAATGCGGGATGCTCCTGGCCTTGCGACTCGGTAGCTCCCTCCAACCTGTGCAGTCTTCAGGCAAAACGGGAAACGGGGCACCGTTTCTGGTGCTCAGCGTCAAAGCCACCAGGGCCCCGCGCTTAGAGTTGGATGATGTCCCCGTCTCCTTGTCTGGCTGGCCTCACCTTAAGGCCATGCAATCATACGAGAGCTGGAGCATGGATTTTGTGGCCGATAACCTCTTCGATGGCCGCAAAATCCGAGCTTTAACGATAGTCGATAAGTTGTAGTCGCCAGTGTCTGGCCATTCACGTAGGCCAGTCGCTCAAAGGCGAAGAGGAGTGGCCGTCATGAAACGCTTCCACCAAGAACTGGGCCTGGTGCTTGAGCGTATTCAGGTCGATAATGGCAACGAGCTTATCAGCAAGGCACTTGAACGCTGGGCTTACGACCAGCACGTCACGCTGGACTTTTCCCGACCGGGTAAACCCACGGATAATCCGTACATTGAATCGTTTAATGGCAGCTTCCGCGATGAGTGCTTGAATAGGCACTAGTTTCTGTCGCTGACCGATGCCCAGGAGAAGATTGAGCAGTGGCGCCAAGAATACAATGGCTTCCGACCGCACAGCTCGTTACAGAATTTAACGCCCGATGAGGTGGCGGCCGCCGCCACTACTGTCGAGCTTCAGAACGCCTGATGCTCTACTTTCAGCCGGCTCAGTATTTGGGAGGAGGTCAAGAACGCCTGATGCTCCACTTGCAACCGGCTCAGTAAATGGGAGCAGGTCAAAGCGGCTTAACTTCTGCCTACCACTGGCTTATCGAACGGGGAAGTGTACAGAGGGGATATACTTTAATAGTTTATTGCCAAAATATTGAATTAGGGTTAATCGTTTTCGCTAAAGTGCTATACTCATTATCTTTTGATTCAAAAATACCAGCATTATTGTAATAAAAGTATCCTTTTTCAAATGCCTGAGTTAGCGTGATGAACATTTTATCCAAAGAGTCATATATACTAATGGGATCCAAAATATCGAGGGGTGGGCTGTAAATATAAATAGGGCCTCCTATAACCTCAATGTTTATTAGGTGAGTTTCGTCAAAAAATATAGGAAATAATTCATTGGTATAATAACCTTTCTTCGAGTCATTCAGCCACGCTGAAACTGCGTCCTTAAGAGGAAGGAAAACTCCCGATATGCCGAATATTAGTTTGTTGGTTTTGAGATGTTTGAAATTTATCCCATTTCTCCAACGATATAATGTACTTAGTTCTTCAGACAAATTGAGTCCTACTGAAGTGATAATCGAAGTCACTTCATCTTGGTTTATTCCTGGAAATAAAAGCTGTTCGAAGGCTTCATTCTTCGAAAAAAGAACTTCTTCAAATCTTTTTAGCGACTCTTCTAATTTCATGGCAGTTTGTTTTTTGTGCGAATATAATGAGTATAAATCTTTTGCTACAAAGTTCCGGTAAGACCCACGTGAAAATGAGATGAAAATAAGATGAAAATGAGGTGGTCGGGTGCCAGTGGACACGGAGCTAAGGTAGGTTGAAGAGGTAGTGGAGTTCGATTTCGAGCGGGGTGCAGTAACCTAGGGCCGAGTGCATCCGCTGGGTATTGTAGTAGTGGTCCAGGTATTCGGCCAACTCGAAGCGGGCTTCCTCCAGGTCGGCAAAGCAGGCTCCACGGGGCAGCAGTTCGGTTTTAAGCGTGTTCCAACCACTCTCGGCCAGGGCGTTGTCGTAGGGGTTGCCGGGCCGGCTCAGGCTGGCAATGGCCTGGGTGCGGTCCAGCAGCGAGGTAAAAGCGTCGCTGGTGTATTGGCTGCCGCGGTCGGCATGCACGAGCAGGTCGGGCGGAGGCTGGCAGACCGTAACAGCTCGGGTAAAAGCGATCAGAATCAGGTCTGTATGCAGCGATTCGCTCACGTACCAGCCCACGACGCGGCGGGAAAAGGCATCGCGCCAGCAGGCCAGATATGCCCACTGCCCCGTGGCCAGGGCCAGGTAGGTAATGTCGCCCACCCAAATTTGGTTGGGTGCCGTAGCAGCGGGCCAGGTGGCGAGCTCATTAGCAGCGGCAATGGCCTGCGGGTCGGCCTGGGTGGTGCGCGGCGACCGAGTGCCAACCCGCGTGCAGAAGGCGTGTGAGCCGCTGCTACTGAGCCAGCCGCGCAAACGCTACCGGCCCACCGCATGGCCTTCGCGCCGCAACTCGGCCCGTAGGCGGCGCTGGCCATAGCGGCCGGCATGGGTGGTGAACACGCGCTGGGTCGTACCCGGTAGGGCCGCCACTTGCCCGGCGACCGGTGCGGGCTCGGCCGCCGGGCTGGGCGTGCGCTTCTGCCAGGCGTAATACCCGCTGGGGCTAACGCCCAGCACCTGACACTGCTGCCGCACGGGCCAGCGGTGGGCGTGTAAGGCAATGAAGGTGAAGCGTTTCATCGGCCCGTCGGTTGTGGAAATATCGTCAGCGCTTTTTTAAAATATCGCGCTCCATTTCGGCGCGGGCTAATTGGGCCCGCAACTGCTTGTTTTCCTGCTCCAGGGCCTCGCTGCCAGCGGGCGGGTGGCTTGCGCCCGCGCGGCGCGCACCCACTTACCCAAGACGGCCTCACTCAGGCCCAGCGCCTGCGCCACGCGCGTCGTTGCCTGTCCATCTTGTGACCTGCTCCCAATTACTGAGCCGGTTGAAAGTGGAGCATCAGGCGTTCTGAAGCTCGACAGTAAGGGCGGTAGCCATCACTTCGTCGGGCGTTAAATTCTGTAAGGAACTGTGCGGTCGAAAGCTATTATATTCTTGTCGCCACTGCTCGATTTTTTCCTGCGCGTCGGGCAGCGATAGAAACCAGTGGGTATTCAAGCACTCGTCGCGGAAGCTGCCGTTAAACGATTCAATGTACGGATTATCTGTTGGTTTGCCTGGTCGGGAGAAGTCGAGCGTGACCTGCTGGTCGTAGGCCCAACGGTCCAATGCTTTGCTAATGAATTCACTGCCGTTATCAACCTGAATGCGGGCGGGCACCACGCCGAGCTCCTGCTGCAGACGCGTCATGACGGCTACGACGTCTTCGCCTTTGAGCGACTGCCCAACGTGAATGGCCAGGCACTGACGACTAAAGTTGTCGACTATCGTTAAGGCCCGGATTTTGCGACCGTCGAACAAGTTGTCCGCCACGAAATCCATGCTCCAGCTCTGATGTGGCTGCGTTAACGCTAGGCGCTCCAACCGGTGTGCGGCCGCCCGATTGCGGCGCGGACGTTTGCTGCGTAAGTTCAAGCCTTCCAGGCAGTAGAGTCGATGCACCCGCTTATGGTTATCCGCCCAGCCTTCGCGGCGCAGTAGCGTGTGCAGCCGGCGACAGCCGTAGCGGACCCGCACTTGAGCCAACTCGCGTAAACGATGACGTAGCACGGTATCGTCCCGCCCATGCGCTTTATAGGACCAGCTGGAACGCGGCAAGCCGATTACCTGGCAGGCTCGTCGAGCGGAAATGCGGTAGGCGTCGATAAGGTGTTGAGCCGCATGCCGACGCTGCACGGGCTTCAGAGCTTTTTTTTGAGTACATCTTGCAGCATCTGCTTATCGAGACTCAAGTCGGCTACCAGCTGCTTAAGCTGCTGATTTTCTTCCTCCAACTGCTTGAGGCGACGCAACTCTGGTACGCCCAGTCCGCCGTACTTTTTCTTCCAGTTGTAGTAGGTGGCCTCGCTGATGCCCATCTTCCGGCACACCTCGGCGACGGCCACACCCGTGTCGGCCTGGCGCAGGGCGAACACGATTTGAGCCTCGGTAAACTTGGTTTTTTTCATGGCAAGTGTCTGGGGTTTTAAGGTACGACAAGTGCCTGATTTCTCTACTTTAGCATGGTCCAGTTTTGTGGGAACAGGTCACGGCACTACCACTCCCATTGCCCCGCTCCATGTGAAGGGCGCCGCTACTAATTCGGTGGCGAATGGCAGCGCCTCCTTTTTCAGCCCAGGCAGCGGCTTCAATGCCATCGGTAATATGTCAGGCAATAAAAGCACTACGGCCTACTTCGAGGGCGGCGAGGTGTGGGTAAGCGGCTACATCGTAGCCGGCACGCTAAACACGACTTCTGACCGGCGTATCAAGCGCGTTATTGGCCTCTCAGACCGCGCGGCCGACCTGGCCCTGCTCCAGCGCCTGCGCATCACCGACTACACCTATATCGACCAAGTCAATAACCCGCCTGGCATCATCAAGAAAGTCATTGCCCAGGAAGTAGAAGAGCTCCTGCCCACGGCCGTGAGCCGCAGCACCCAGGCCCTGCCCAACGTCTATGAAAAGGCGACGAAGCTGAGCTACGCCGACGGCCAGCTCACCGTGACTATGGCCAGGCCCCACGAACTGCCGGCCAGCGGCGGCCGCATGCGCTTTTACACCCCCACCAACGAGAGCCTCGACCCCGAAGTGACGGTAGTAGACGCCCACACGGTGCGTTTTGCCTGTGCCGATGTCCACGTTGCTGCCCTGTTCGTCTACGGCAAGTACGTGAACGATTTCCGCTCGGTAGATTACGACGCCCTGACGACGCTCAACGTGAGCGCCACCCAAGAACTGGCTCGCCAGGTAGCGGCCCTAGAAGCCGAAAACACAGCCCTTAAAACTCAGGTAGCTACTGACAAAGCCCAGGCCGCGGCCACGATGGAAACCTTCGAGGCCCGGCTGCGACGCCTGGAAGCTGCTAGCGGTCAGGCGCAACGCTGATAGCATTGACGTAGGGCCTGGCACTGCTAAGAAAACTGGCCTTATGGCCGGGTTTTTGTCTTCGTATTCAAGCCAGCTAAATTAGCTGGCTAATTCCTCACAAGGTAAAGTTTGTTATTCATAGCCTAAAAAGCCCCACTTGATTCAAGCGGGGCTTTTTGGGCATAGATGAAAGCCCCATAAAGCTTACTCCATTTGGCTGGGGTGGTCGGGTAGAAGTGAACACGGTGTCGATGGACTTTCCTATTATTAAGGTAGAGGCAGTAGCCGCCGGTAGCCGCCTCACTGCACCTACATACCTTCACTGATGCCATCGCTCCGGCCGGCTTACTTTACTACCGCCTGCGGTAAGTGGATGCCGCAGGCACCGCCACCCACTCGCCCGTGCGCGGCGTGGTGTTGGGCGGCAGCCTGGCCCTGTACCCCAACCCGGCCAGCGGCAGTATTACCCTCGCCGGTGCCACGCCCGGTATGGTGGTGCGGGTGCTCGACGCCCTGGGCCGCGTGGTGGCTACGGCCACGGCTGATTCTCAGGGTACGGCGCGGCTAGTGCTGCCGGCCGGCACGGCGGCGGGCGTATACGTGGTGCGTGGTGGGCAGGCCCTGCGCTTGGCTATAGAGTAGAAACGCCTCGTTTCCGCTGTGCCCTAGTCAAAGGGCAGGTACACAGCGGAAACGGGGCGTTATCAGAATAGAAAAGCTAGTTTCTCACTGGGTGCGCGCTATTTCCAAAACTGTGCGGAATGAAGTAGCACCTTCAACGGTCGCTGGGTATTTGGCGCGTACCGAAATAGTAGGTGCCTAGTAGTTTAGAGCGATTGCCAGCATGTTCGGCCGCATTAACCAGGTGGGAGTAGCAAGCGGCGGAACTAGTGGATTTACATTCCAATGTCGTTAACAGCACGCGCCAAAGGCGGTCGTGTCTGTTGTTGCGTGCGCCGCCTCGCCTCCAGATACTGCTCACAGAAGGGCCGGCCTTTGGGATGCAACTCGTTACTACTGAAGCGCAGTCCGTCCGATTAACGGGTAATAGTCCGTTCCTGCAAGCCGGTCTCGCGCAGTGCATACCCCTTGGTGAGCATTGGCGGCCTCAGGTCACTTGTACACTGACCCGGCATTCGCCCTGAAGCTGTCTAGCAAGCCGGCAGCCCGCCGGGGATACCGCCCAACTCGACTTCCTAAACAGCTTCTCTATTAAAGTGCTACTTCCTGGCACTTCGCCTTATTCAAATCACAGCGCTCCTGAAGTCAATTTTTAACCCTGCCGTTGCGGTCGACTAATTGTATGTGTTTTATATAATATATTGAAATAAGAATATTAAGAAAAACTAGTTGTATTTGTAAGGTAAAGTAAGTGCAAAAGGCAGCAAATACGTCCCCACGCAAACCCCACACCCGCAGGCCCCGTGCGGAGGAGCGAAAGCCCGTATCAACGAGGCTTTTGCAGCCCGATGCCCTGCCTCCGCTAGTTAAGGAGATTTTCGGGCGTGGGCGTCACGCTAGTCAGCACGTAGCCGTTGGAGCCGGTGCCAGGAGGAGTCGGGGACCCGGTGCCGCCGCTGCCACCGTTGCCGCCGCTGGCACCCCCGCCGTTGGACCCAAGATACGAGCCGGAGCCGCTCGCGGCGCCGGCTGCTCCGCCGTTCACCTGCACGCTGCCCCGATGATGGGGCTGCCCGGCGCGAGAAAATGTACGACCCCGCCGCCACCCCCGCCGCCGCCCCAGCAGGTATTGCTCGTGCCAAACCCATTGGACCCGTTTCCGCCATTGGCCAGGATGGTACCGTTCACGGAGATGCTGGTTTTGGCGGCAATGGTCACCACGCCGCCCCCGCCCCCGCCACTCCCGCCCACGGCGCCGGAGGTGGCGGCAACGCCCGCCTGCCCGTTGGCGTTGATGAAGCCGGTGGCGCCGAGCGTGAAGGTGCCCCCGCTCAGGATAGCCACCAGCCCGCCCCCGGCGCCGCCGCTGGTAACGACGGTGTTGCGCGCCCCGGACCCGCCCCGAGCACGCCCAGCGGCAGCATCGTGGCCTGCGTGCCGTTGAGCCCGATTCCGCCATTGGGCAAGCCCGCGGCTGCCATCGCCACGCCGGCCGATGCGCTGGCACCCGTCTGGGCGCCGAACTGCACCGAGATGGTGCCGTTGATGGTGACGTTGCCAGTGGCGCGCAGAATCATCCCGCTGGGCACCAGCAGCGTTGCCCCGGCGTTAACGGTGATGGTGGTATACTGAAAATTATAGTTCGACTGCGACATCGTAAAGTCGGTGACTCCCGAGACGGTGAGCGCCCCGGCGCTGCCGTCCCCAAACCGGCCGGATGCCCCGCTGGGTCCGGCTGGGCCCTGGGGGCCGGCCGGACCGTGGCCCCGGTGGGGCCGGTGTTCGTGGGCAGCGTTACGCTGCTGCTGCTGCCACCGCTGGTCAGCGTCAGGGTCTGGCCGCTCACGCCCAGCGTGGGTTGGGCCTGGGTGCCGAACGTGCCATCGGGCGCGGCGGTTAGCACCCGCTGGCCGCTGCCGGTGAGGCCGTCCACGCGCACGGTGCTGGTGCTGCCTCCCACGTGCAGCGTGGCCTGCGGGGTAGGTTGGTTGATGCCCACGTTCTGGGCAAAGGCCATGGTCGTGGCCAGGAGCAGGGGGAGAAGTAGGGGTAGCTGTTTCGTCATACTGCAAAACTATCTACTCCTCCCTCATTGTCAAGCTATTCGCGCCTGCGTCCCGGCTCCCACGCCACCCCACTCCGCAAGCCCCGCGAGTAGGAGAGAAACCTTCTGCTGTAATGCGCTGCCCGGCCTTGGCGATGCATGCCGCATTGTCTCCTTTCTTCCCTATCTCCGATGTTGTTCATTCTCTACGCTCCCCCGCCGACTGCCGCCAGTCGCCGGCGACGCGCCGCAAAACCAACCGGTTTGCCCTGGTGCTCTTCACGCTCACCGCCCTGGCTGGGCTGCTGGTCAGGTACCTGGCCTAGCCGCACCAGTAGCTCGTTGGCCGCTCGGGCTGTGGCTTTTGTAAGTCGGAGGACTTGGTGCCGGCCGGAAAGGGGCCGTTGTGCAGGAACTACTGCCCGCCAGGGCCCGCTAGCAGGGGAGCTTTTTGTTGCTGACACTACTCGCAGTGGGTGCTGCCTGGCGCCCCGCGTGGAACTCATCTTTCGCCAGCCACTATCCTGACCCGACGCCCAGGGCCATAGTAAGCTCGACGTCACCTGGCAGAAACAGCGCGAGAAGCTGCCGATGGGTGTGAGCTGCCGGCCCACTTTCAACCGATGGTCCTGCGCATCGTCTCGCCCAAGGGCCCGGATGCTGCCAAGCTCATGCGTCAAGCTTACACGGCTGAGCTAAGCGCTGTTTAGTTAGCTGGGTAATATGTCACAGAATAAGCTTATTGCTACAAAATTTCTCCTTGCAGCAACTTGCTTTTGTTCTATGTTTTTTCGGATGGCCAGCTGTATAATGCAATTTTCAAGAGAAGGTGCCAAGTAGATGTACGCGCCTAAGCGCGTACATCTACCTGGCTGTCTGGTTGTCAGGTATGTGTCACAAAATCAACCTGACTGTCCTTTTTGTCTTACGGTCAAGTGAGCACCTTTGGGCTGCCTTCGCCTATTGCCAGGCAGTCACATTTTTTTACTACTTATGAGTGCGAACACAAATGCGCCTGGCGCCACATTAAGCTTTCTAGGCTGCGTAAACATCGCCGTGAACCTGGTGACCAAGCAGTACCCCGGTGCTAAGCTCTACGAAGTGAATACCCAAGCCAGTAACCCAGGCCATGGCAGCCCGCTCAAAGGCTTGCGCGCCGTGTTTCAGGTAAAGGGCGGCACTGCCTTCGCCATCATGACGCAATGGGGCGAGTTTGGCCCTATCCAGTTCATTGCGCATCCTTGGCTGGAAGACGTCGTAATTCCTTGGCCTATTAAAATGGATATCGTACAGGCCGATGAGTTGCTGAAGAAAGCAGGCTACACCGACCCTTATGGCGCCGTAACCGTGCGCCACCCGCTCTACCCCGGGAGCTACGAGCCATACTATATTTTCTCAATGATGAGCGGTAGCTATGTGTTTGTGGGTGTGAACGATGGCAAGGTGAGCCAGCCTCAGCAGGCGCAAGCTGAGGCCGCACACGGGCCGGCCTAGGCCCCGGTTTGGGAGATTAAAGAAAGCCCCGCCGATTAAAAGGCGGGGCTTTCTTTATTGCTGGCCAGCAGTACCCAGCGTGTCACTGTAGCTTATAAGGGCCGGGGCGCTGCGGGCTGAAGGTCAAAAATGCTGGTAAGCAGCCTGACCCGTGGCGTACCGTGTGAGCTAGCTGCCCGGCGCTTGGTGAAAAGTATCAGACATAGCACCCCCATTAGTGGTCCCAGTAGAAGGGAGCAGATTAGGCGCATTTGAAAATAGTGCGAGGCGCTCAGGTGCCAGTGTTGAGCAAGAGCTTGCTGCAAATGTATCATGGTTAGCGCGTTAAGTGGGTGAGAAAAAAGGTAGGTAAGTACTTACTTACCAAGTAACGCAAAGATAACCCAAATGTTCTGACATTAAGCACTAATGAATTTATTACTTGCAAATGACCCCCGTTCGCTCATAGGAAAGCAGGTTTACGGGCAGGACAGTAATACTGATGATGACTTGGCCGGTAGTGCTGTTGCGCTCATTATGCTTTCTACTATAGGTAGTTATGCTATCAGGCCACTACCGCTTGCGCTGCCTGCCGCCCCGCCATCAACGCACAGGGAAACGGAGCAGGTAGTGTGACCTACGGGTCAGGCCTGCGCGGGCTCTCACGCCCGCGCAGGCCCGCCTTACTCCAAAAGCGCTGCTACCCACAACGCTTACCCCTGGCCCTAAAAAGAAAGCAGATTAATGGGGAAGTAGAAATAAAGACGCAATGGCCAGCAGCAGCGGCACTGTCATCAGGAGTGCGCCGAGCTTTAAAAACTGCCAGGCGCCTACTTCCACTTTTTCGCGCCGGAGCGCCGCCAGCCACAGAATAGTGGCCAGCGAGCCCGTAACAGAAAGGTTGGGGCCCAGGTCTATGCCGATTAGCAGGGCACTCGTAATAGTTGCCGGGCAGTGGGCTGCTTGCAGCACACTGCCGGCGATGAGGCCCGCGGGCAGGTTGTTCAGCAGGTTGCAGAGCAGGGCTACTCCTACTCCGCTAAGCCAAGCTGTTTTGGTGGCCGACTGCCCGGCACTCGCGGTGAGTAGCGCAGTAAGCCAGCCGGTGATACCCGTTTTGTTCAGCGCTTCTACCAGCACAAACAAGCCAGCTACCAGCAGTAGCACCGACCAGGATACATTCTTTACAATGGCAACCGGACTTTTGCGGGCGATAAGTACGACTACGCTGGCTATCAGCGTGCCGGTGAGGGCCGTAGCAAGCCCTAGCGAAGAGTTTAGGGCCGAGGCTGCCAGCAGAGCTACTGCCGTAAGCCCGATGCCGGCCAGGGCTACCTGCCCGCCGCGCCCAAGATTCGGCAGCTCAATATCTTGCTCAATATCCTGGCTTAGGGCGGCCTTTTGTGTGCGCCGCAACAAGAAGAAGGTAGCCACGATGGCCACCGTTGCCGGCAGCAGGTAGCGCGGCAGCCAGGTAAACAAGGGCGGTATATGCGCGCCGCAAATAACCAGGTTGGCCGGGTTGGAGATGGGCAGCACGAAGGAGGCCGCATTGGCAATAAAGGCGCAGCTAAATAAGTAAGGCAGCGGGTTTCTTACCTTGGCGGCCCGCACGGCGCTGGCCACGGCGGGGGTAAGGACCACCGCCGTGGCATCGTTGGAAAGAAAGGTGGTGACGACCACCCCCACCAGGTAAATAAGCAGAAACAGCCGCTGGCCCGAGCCCCTGGCCAGGCGGGTGGCGTAGGCGGCCAGCCAGTCGAAGAGCTTTTCCTCGCGGGCCGTTTCGGCCAGTAGCATCATGCCCGTCAGAAACAGGTACACATCCAGGCCCTTGGCCACCCCTGCCCAGCCTTCGGGTAGCGTCAGCAGCCGGAAAATAAGGAGCAAGGCGGCCCCGCCCACCGCCCACACAAATTCCGGTATTTTGAAGGGCCGGCTGACAACCAGCGCAATGGAAAGTGCCGAAATAATCCAGATACTACTTGTTGCCATTGCGTTGTACCCATTGCGCGGGCGGGCCTTACTGAATAGTTTTTTTAATAGGACAAAGGAAGCCGGGTGGCGCCGCACCCCGGCGTAGCCGCCCGTAAGCAGAGCTCTTCTTTAGCGCGGAGTGGTGGTCAGTATTCGATTTTTGCCAGACTGGCTCCTCCGATAAATGCTTGATGCGCATTTTTTTTCGGAGCGGAGGCCGGGCCCAAAGGGGCTCGTGAGGCGAACGCCAGAACAAAACCTGTACACTGACCCGGAATCCGCTGTAAGCATACAAAAAAAGCCCCCGCGCCAGGTATGGCACGGGGGCTTTTTTGTACGCGGGTGCCCTTACTGCGTCACGAGCACCCGCTGGGTCAGCGTGCCGGTGCGGGTTATCACGCGCAATACGTAGGCACCAGGGGCCACGCCCGCAGCGCCAAGATGAACGCTGGTGGTGCCTGCTTGCACCGCTACGGCCGGGGCGGCCAGGGCCGAGCGGCCCAGCGCGTCGAGCAACTGCACTTGCAGCGTTTCGGCGGTATCGGTCACGTAGTCAAAGGCCAGCTCCTGCGCTACCGGAACCGGGTAAACGCGCAGGCGGGTATCGGCAAGCGCGGCGCTGCTAGTAGCCAGGGCAGAGCCCGTGCGGGCCGCGCCCTGGTCCGAAAGCCACCAGCGCTGGTTATCGGCCCCGGTCCAGTCCCACTGCTGGAGGTTGGCACCTTCGCTCGCGCTGGGAGTGTCAAGCGCCTTGCCGCTGTTTTTGTTGAGAATGCGGTACGTCCCGTCGCTCTGCTGCTGCACCAGCCAGTACTGGTTGGCGATGCTCTGCCAGTCGTACTGCTCTACCTGGTTGCCATTGGTGGTGCCGGCCCCTACTATTTCCAGCGACTTATTGCTGTTCTGGTTCACGATGCGCACGTAGCCGTTGCCGGCATCTACCATGTGCCACTTCTGCTGGATGGCGCTGCCCCAGGTAGCCTGGCGCAGCAGCGCGTTGTTGCTGCTCGACGCCCCCGTGATTTCCAGCGCCTTGCCGTTCGACTTGGCGCTAATCTCAAACACCCGGCCCAGGGGTACGTCGCTCGTGTTCCACTTGTAGGTGGCCACGGCTCCAGCAGGCAGTGTATAGGTAAAGGACTGCCCGTTCCAGCTCACCTGGAAGGTGTTAGAAGCGCTGCTGTTGTTGAGGGCAATGAGCACCCGCGAGCCGTCGGGGTTTTTGAACGCTACGTCCTCGATGCCGCCCGCTACCGAGTTGGAGGCAATACGCACCGCACCGGGGTCCACAAACTTGCTGGCGTGGCCCAGCGCGTAGTATTCTACGTTGCGCGTTACCGCCCCCGTGCTGTTGTTAATAGTAACCACGCCGCGGCAGTTGTTGGTGCCGCCGTTGGTAGGGCCGCTGTTCTGGTCGAGCGCTAGGTTCCACTCCAGCGCACTCTTGGCCCAGTTGCGGGTATTGCCAATGATGATGTTGGACATATGCCACTTCAAATCGCCGGCAAAGCTGGAGCCGACCGAGCCCGTTATTTCCGTAAACCAGATGTCCTTGCTGGGGTAGGCGTTGTGCACGGTCGTCATATTAGCGATGCCGCTCGGGTCGGAGTAGCCATGCCAGGCCGAGCCGGCCGCGTACGATGCCGCCGCTGCATCCGAGAGCACCGACTCGACATAGTTGTTGATGGTGGGCGTTTTGTCGTCCCAGTTGTGGTCGTAAACCACGAGCTTGGTAGTGATGGCCGGCGAAGCGCTGGCGAAAGCCGGCCCGATATTGTTTTTCAAAAATGCCGCCTCGTTGCCGGGGTCCATGCGCATCGACATGTAGGCGGCCGAGTTGCCCGGCTCATTTTGCAGCGTCATGGCATAAATAGGCACTCCCTGGGCAGCGTAGGCTCGCACGTACTGCACAAAATAGTTGGCGTAGGCCTGGTAGTAGGCGGTGTTGAGGTAGCCGCCGCCCCGCACGCTGTGCGTGCCGTCGCTCTTGGCCTCTTTCATCCAGGCCGGAGCACTCCAGGGCGTACCCAGCACCTTGAGGGTGTTGTTCTTGCCCAGCGCCGCCTTCAGCATCGGCACCACGTCGGTAAGGTCATTGCCCAGCCCAAATTTGCTCAGCCCGGTGTCGGTCTGGCCTTCGGCCACATCGTCGTAGGTGTAGTCACCGTAGGCCGAGAAATCCGACGCTCCGATGCTGTGCCGCACAAACGAGAGCCGGATGCCGCTACTCGTAAACAGGTCGCTCAGCAGGGCATCGCGCTGCGAGGCGCTCATTTTCTGATTGAGCATGTAGGCCGCCGAGCCGGTCATGGCCGCTCCAAACCCATCTATGGTCTGGTAGGTCGTGTGGTCATCGAGGGTAATGGTGGTGCTGGCCGAGGCCGACGAGGCTGCAAAACTGATGTCGGGCTGCTGGGCCAGCAGCTTGGTTTGGTCGCCGGTGGTGAGCCACACGCTTACCGCTTCGGTCGCCTGAATGCTGGCAGGACGAAAAGCCGTGCTGGGCAGCAGGGCCAGCCCCGCTGCAACCAGCGGCAATCGGGTATATAGTAAAAACTTCATGGATGGGTGGGAAAAAGGAAGAAAAAAGAAAGTAAGCCAGGTAGTAGACAATGCCTTGGTCGCCAGACTTTCTTGGCGAAGGCCAGGCCACAAACGTTTGAGGTAATACAACTGGCACTTGCTTATACCCTTAGCACCCTGCCAACTATTTCTTGCTAAATAGCCTCCGGCTTGCCTGGGCCGCCCAGTATAGGCGCAGCTTGCAACCGGATTTTCGCCCGGCCAGGCGGCGGAAGTGCCGGCGGCCAATGGCTCACCAGCCTTCGGCTAAGCCTTCTTCGCGAGCGGCCACGCAACGCCGCTGTTCCCGCCGCCAGCCTTGTTCCGGCTTTTCAACAATTCTTGTTTGATTGTTTAAAAGTGCGTACGTTTGTGCACTTACTAAGTCGTTCCCTACATCGGCGCGTATGGCTACCAAAGAAGAGGTTATCCAGCAGCAGATTCTGACGGCGGCCAAACACCTGTTTCAGGTGCATGGCCTGGCGAAAGTCACGATGGATGATGTAGCCAAAGCCATCGGCAAAGGCCGAAGCTCACTTTACTACTACTATAAAAGCAAGGACGAGATTTTCGAGGCCGTGTTCCTGCTGGAAGTTCGGGAAATGCTGGCGGCGATGACCCGCGCCGTGGAGCAGGCAACCGGTACCGAACAAAAGCTGCATGCTTTCTTTCTGACCAAGCTAAAGGTTCTACGTGAAAAAAGGGGCTTTTTTCAGATGCTCGACGCCGGGATGGATGCAACGGCTTTCGCAGACTTAAAGAAAACCAAAGCCGTACACCACCAGCTAATTATGCGGCAGGAAAGCCGTTTGCTGGAGCACTTGCTCACGGAAGGGATGAGCCAGGGCGAGCTGCGCCAGCTGCCTGCCTCCGAGCTGGAGATACTCCTGCTGGTGCTGCTAAGCAGCATTCGCGGCTTACGGCGCGAGCTGGACCTGGAGGCTAACGAGGCAAAAATGGCGTCTGCCGCCGATATGTTTATCCGCATGGCCCTCCACGGACTTGCGCGCTAAATTTTTTGCCTTTTATTCGACAAAATGACGCATAATGTCTAAGTGTATATGAAAGCTGACTCAACCGGAGGTACTTTCCGCGCCTTCCGCAACCGGAACTATGCGCTGTTTTTTGCCGGGCAATCCATTTCCCAAATCGGCACCTGGATGCAGCGTACGGCCGTCATCTGGGTCATCTATTCGCTGACGCACTCGGCCGCAATGATTGGCCTGGCGATGTTTGCGCAGCAGTTTCCTTCTTTTCTGCTGTCGCTGCTGGGCGGGGTGGTAGCCGACCGCTACCCGCGCTACCGCATACTGCTGGTAACCCAAACGGCCTCGATGGGGCAGGCTATCCTGCTGGCGGCACTGGTTTTATCCGGTCACTACGTCATCTGGCAGCTACTGGTCCTGAGTGTAATCCTGGGTATTATCAACGCCTTCGATGTGCCGGCCCGGCAGCCCCTGATTCACGAGATGGTAGACCATAAAGAAGACCTGCCCAACGCCATTTCGCTCAATTCGGCCATGGTCAATATGGCGCGACTAATCGGCCCCGCCCTGTCGGGCCTGGTTTTACAGCGGTTTAGCGCCGGCTTCTGTTTCGGGTTGAACGCAGTCAGTTTTCTGGCTGTGCTGGCCTCTCTGCTGCTGATGACGTTTGCGCCGTTCAGGCCGGCTGTCGTCCCGAAAAAAGTGACGGCCGAGCTGGCCGAGGGGTTTCAGTACCTGCGGCAAACGCCGGCACTTAACCGGCTACTCCTCTTCATGGCTGCCATGAGCCTGCTGGTGCTGCCCTACGATACACTGGAGCCGGTGTTTGCCAAGGTGGTCTTTGGCGGCAACGCCGCCACATATGGCTATCTCAGCGGCTGCATTGGGCTAGGGGCGCTGGCTGGTACGTTCGTGTTAGCTTCGGCTAAAAAGGGAGCCGACCTGCGAAAGTTTATGCTGGGGAGCGTAGTCGTGCTGGGCGGGGGCTGAGTCTGTTTTCCCGTACGAGCTACTTTCCGCTGGCCCTTCCGTTTGC
This sequence comes from Hymenobacter sp. BRD67, assembly GCF_013256425.1. Classification (GTDB taxonomy): domain Bacteria; phylum Bacteroidota; class Bacteroidia; order Cytophagales; family Hymenobacteraceae; genus Hymenobacter. Next base: position 2,296,377 of record NZ_CP053904.1, on the reverse strand, counting down.
CCTGCTCATCGGCCTGGGGTCTCTCACCCCGATGGCCGCCGCCATTGCCATTCTCCAAACCGAGGCCGCCGCCCACATGCGCGGCCGGGTCATGAGCTATGTCGCCATGGCCTTATTCGGGATGCTGCCGCTCGGCAGCCTGCTCATCGGTACGATTTCTCAAAAAACAGGCGCTCCACTGGCCATGCTTGGCCAGGGAGTTATTGCCCTGCTCATCGCCGCGGTATTCTACCCGCTACTCATTTCAAAACCAAGTATTCAGGGCAGTAAAACAACCTGACAATAAGGCTCTTTTAGTCATTGAACCTGTTTAGTAAACACCCGAAAATAAAAAAGAACGTCATTTCGCAGACTGCCTTAACAGCTTCATTGACACGGGGGCGGCTGCAAGGTCTTACGCGAACCTGCCACCCGCAATGGCTACGAGCAGGCAAGAAGGTTCTTCCCAGTTAAAGATGATATATTAAGATAATATGATATATAAAATGCTTTCACGTATTGTGGGAGTGCTGATAAAACTGAAACAAGGGTTTGTGCTTAGCTTGGTAACATGAAGCTCTATTGGCTCTATCTGATAACTACCCTGCTGGCAGGCTATTGCTGTTTTATGGCTGCTCATCGCCATCGGTTTATACTCGCCGGCGTATTTGGCCTTTCGACTATCCTGAATTTTGTGATTTTCTGGGTCAGGCGCAAGCAAGTATAGAGTGGCAAGTAGGCTGGGTGGTGCCGCCGATTACTAAAAAAGACAACATTGCCTGCCTGCGCGTGCGCAATGCCTGGCGGTTGCGCGGCGGGGCGGGCGGCGGAAGAAAAACAATTATTTTCGGCAAAGTGCTAGGTGGTCTCCCCGGCTTAACCCGTTATTGCTGTGGCATGAGCCTTACCCAAAAAAACAGCCTGTACTTATTCCTCCTGTTGTGCGCTGCGCTGTTAGGGGCCAGTTGCAACCAGGCACCCCGCAAACAACCGCCAGCCCGCCCGCACTTTGAGGTAACCGAAGCCTCGGTTGCCGACGTGCAGCAGGCCCTGAAGCGGGGAGACTGCAACTGCGAGCAGCTGGTGCAGGCGTACCAGGCCCGCATTGCGGCCTACGACCAGCCCACCAGGCTCAACGCTATTATCGTTACCAATCCGCAGGCGCTGGCCACGGCCCGGCTGCTCGATGCCGAATATCGCCGTACCGGCAAGCTGCGGCCGCTGCATTGCATTCCGCTCATTATAAAAGACAATTACAACACGGCTGGCCTGCAAACCACGGCCGGCTCGCTCGCCCTCAAAGGGTTTGCGCCCACGGAAGACGCCACCCTGGTAAAAAAGCTGAAAGCGGCCGGGGCTATTGTGCTGGCCAAGTCTAATATGGCCGAGTGGGCCTTTAGCCCGATGGTCACTATCAGCTCGATTGCGGGCGAAACGCGCAACCCCTACAACCTGGCGCACGTGCCGGCCGGCTCCAGCGGCGGCACGGCAGCGGCGGTGGCAGCCAGCTTCGGCACGGCAGGCCTGGGCACCGACACCGGCAACTCTATCCGGGGGCCTTCGTCGCACAATGCGCTGGTGGGCTTTCGGCCCACGCTGGGGCTGCTGAGCCGGGCCGGTATTGCGCCGCTGTACCTGCGCAACGATACCGGCGGCCCCATGGCCCGCTCCGTCGCCGACGCTACCCGGTTGCTCGACGTAATGGCCACCGGCCCTGACCCGGCCGACCCGCTAACCGCTTACTGCGCCGGCAAGATTCCAGCTGGTGGCTACCAGCAGTTTCTGAAAAAAGATGGCCTGAAAGGGGCGCGCATCGGCGTGCTGCGCACGCTCAGCGAGCGCCATCCCGACCCGCAGGTGAAAGCGTTGTTTGAGCAGGCGGTGGCCGACCTGCGCAAGGCGGGCGCCGTGGTAGTAGAGGTTGAAATCCCGAATTTTGCCCAGGTAAGCAGCGGCCAGTGGGCCTCGGTTTTTAAGCACGACATCAACCAATACCTGGCCGCGCTTGGCCCCAAGGCCCCGTGCACAACATCGACGAGGTGCTGGCTTCGGGCAAATACTCGGCTTATATCAAAGATAATCTGCAAGATGAGCTAGCGCACGGGGTTGCGCCGAGCGCCAGCGTGGCCGGCCGCGGCGAGGCCTACACTGACCCGCGCCGCATTGCCTTCCGCAACGCCGTAACGGCCGTGATGGACCGCTACCAGCTCGGTGCCCTCGTGTACCCGACCTGGAATAACCCGCCCGCCAAAATCGGGGACTTCAAGGGCTACCAGGGCGACAACAGCCAGCTCATTGCTCCGCACACCGGCCAGCCTGCCTTCACCGTGCCCATGGGCTTCACCTACGATAACCTGCCGGCCGGCCTCCAGTTCCTGGGTCGCTCATTTGATGAGCCTACGCTCATTACCTACGCCTACGCCTACGAGCAGGTCACGCACCACCGCAAGGCTCCGGCCCGGTTTCCGGCCCTGCCAGTGCAGCCGGCCACTGGTAAGTAGCTGCCTGTTGTGGCAAGCCGTCGCTCAGTGCGCCGGCTTTTCACTCAACGTCAGCAATTCCTGCAAGTAGTTTCCCCAAACAGCCGGGTTGGAGTGCGTGCCATGCCCGGTGGTGAGGTCGGTGATGGGCAGCAGAATGTAGCGGCCCTTCGCCACCCGCTTGATTTCGGTTTCCAGAATGCCCAGCTCCGGCGGGTTCACCTGGTCGTCGGCCGAGTTGATGGCAAACAGCGGTGCTTTAATGGCCGCCAGATGCGGGGCGGGATTGTAGTCACGCGAGGCATCGAACTGATAAATCATGTCGTTAGCATCGAGCGAGCTGTAAAAGCGGGCTTCCGTTTTGGCCAGGGCCGCTTCGGCCAGCTCGCGGGTAGGGGCCTGCTTTTGCAGCTGCTTGGGGCTGCTGGTCATAAAAAAGAGCGATGACACGGCCCGGTGAGCCCCACTTTCGGCTCGGTAGTGTACGCGCCGCCCTGCCAGGCCGGGTCCAGCTCTATCAGGTCGATGGCCATCTTGCGCAGCATGCGGTTGCGGCCGGCTATCTCTACCGGCAGGCTGGCCAGGGGCAGCAGCGCGTCCATAAAGTCGGGGTATTTATAGCCCCATACCCAGGTTTCCATGCCGCCCATCGAGGTGCCCATCACCAGGCGGGCGTGCGCCACGCCCAGCTTCCCGGTCAGGAGCTGGTAGTTGGCGACCACCATATCGTCGTAGCTATATTTCGGGAACTTCATGCGCAGCCCGTTGCTGGGCTTACTCGACCGGCCGTGGCCGATAGCATCGGGCAGAATGATGTAGTACTTGGCCGCGTCGAGTAGCTGTCCCGGCCCAAACAGGTGGCCGGCAAACTGCTCGCTCAAAAAATTGGAGCCCGCCCCGTGGTGCCGTGCATGATGAGCACCGCGTTTACAATTTTCCCGGCTTTGTCTCGGCGGGGTTGCCCAATCGTGGTATAGTGAATAGTGAGCGTGGGCAGGGTTTCGCCGCTTTCAAAGCGAAACTTCGGCAGGGCAAAATCGCCCTCTACCGGCGTAGGATAGTTGCGCTGGGCCCAGCCAGCCACCGGCAGCAGCTGTGCGCAAAAGAGCAGCACTAGCAGTAAAGGGTTTTTCATAAAATGTATTGTTGATGGGAGGGTAGTTTGGGAGGCCTGCAAGCAGTTTAAAGCTGGATTACAAAACGGAGCGGACAAAGCATCGCGGCTACTTGCTGGCCGCTACTTGCCGCAAGCGGCGTTGCAGCTCATCCAGGTCGGGGCGGGAGAGGTACTGCCCGTCGGCCAGCACGCCCACAATGCGCTGGGTGTTGGCAATGTCGGCCAAAGGGTTGGCACTCAGCAGCACCAGGTCGGCGAGGCGGCCAGCCTGCACCGAGCCAAAGTCCTGAAGGCGGCCATAAAACCGGGCCGGATTGAGCGTGGCCGTTTGCAAGGCTTGCAGGGGAGTAAAGCCCGCCGCCACGAAGCGCTGAAGCTCCAGGTGCAGGCTCACGCCGGGCACCAAGTCGACACCGGCCGGCATATCCGTACCAGCCAGGAAGCCCACCTGCGCTGCGTGCAGCTTGCGCACCAGGTCGAGCTCGTGGCCGACGAAGCGCGCCCGCACCGGCAGCGGGTCGGTATCCATGCTCTTGGCAATGCTGAGCTGGGCCCTGGGCCAGCGCTGCGCTACCCAGCTGTGGCCCGCGTACGCCAGGTCGGGGCCTGCCGCCACGCAATGCTATCAACCAGCCACTGGCCGCGCTCCCAGAACAGCGTGGGGCACTGCCATATTTCCCGGTGCTTGGCCAGCAGTGCAATTATAGTGGCCTCGTGGGCCGGGTCGAAGGTGGCCAGCAGGCTGGCCGGCGACTTGGGGCTGCCGGCCACGTAGGCGTCTTCGGCCGTTGAGCTGGCCTCAAAAATGCCAATCAGGTGCTCGAAGCTGCGCTGGCCGGCGGCCACGGCCTCGCTGGCTCGCACGGCATCGGGCACGTGCCCCTCAAAGGGCAGACCCACAGCCTTAGCCTCGGCAGCAATAGCAAAGTACGCCGCCCGTGGTACCAGCGACTGAACCTTGATAAAATCGACCCCGCGTGCCTTAAGCTGGTCGACCGTCCGGCGGCCGTCTTCGGCCGTAGCAATGGCAATGGAGGCTTTGTAGGGCGATTTGGGGCCGTCGAGCATCGGGCCGCTCACCACCATGCGCGGGCCCAGCAGGCGATGGGCCGCCACGGCCTCGCGCGCGTGTAGAATGGAGTCCAGCTCGCTGCCCATGTCCCGGATGCCGGTGATGCCGTTGGCGACCAGCAGCGGCAAAATCAGGCTGGTGCCGGCGCTGGCCGTGCCGTCGAAATAGACGTGGGTGTGCATATCCCACAGCCCCGGCATGAGGTACTGCCGCGGGCGTCAATCAGGCGGCCCTTTGGCGGAGTGATATGGGCAGAAGGGCCAACCCGAACAATGCGCTTGCCGGTAATAACTACCGTCTGGTCGGGCTGAATCTGGCCGGTAGCCACATCAACCACATTGGCATGCACGATGGTAAGATTCTGCGCGTACGTGGGAAAAATGCCCAGGCACAAGGCCAGAAGCAGGTACTGAAAAAGTCGCATCGGCCAAAAGTAAAAAGCACTGCTGTAAAGAGTAAGCGAAGGTAGCGGGGACGACGCCTGCCCACGCACTTGGCGGCAGCTGCTCTAGGCATCATTGCCGGCCGGTTGCTCAATTGTGTAGGGGCGGGCTGTACCCCAACTTGCGAGCGGCTGTAATTTGGACCACTGCGCCGGCTGTCTCCGCTACGACGAGTCTCGGTCAGCATTAGCTTGCGGCGAGCTTCAATAGGCTTTCGAGTGTTAATATTAACTATTTAAGATATGTAAAATGACTTTAAAAACTGCTTTGTCGGCTCTTCTTTTTATTGCCAGCCTCACCAGGCTGACGGCTCAGGTGCCACCGGGTGCCGCCGGCAGCTGGGCGCAGCTCAGCCGCGATGCGGGCCGGGTGGGCAAGCCGGCCTGGCGACCCATGCTGCGCTACGTAGCGGCTCTGCACCAAAAAGCTACCCACCCCGCCGCCTGGCCCTTCGACTACGAGTGGGAAGACCTGGGGCCCGGCTACGTCTACGGCAATGCGTTTGGGCACTGGGACGTGGTGCACGAGGCGCTGGATGTGCTGCCCTCTTACCCCGAGCACGCGCTGCACCAGCTGCTGAATGATGTTAAAAACCAGGAACCCAACGGGCTGGTGCCGGGCTCTATCTACATGCCCGGCGGGCTGTCGGGGCGCGACTCGGTGCGCTGGAACAAGGATACCCAGGGCCACCCGCCGCTGTGGCCGCTGGCCGTGCAGGAGTATGTGCACGTCACCCGCGACAGCGCCGTAGTTAAGCACTTCTATACCCCGCTGGTACGGCAGATAACCTGGTTTGAGAATAACCGGAAGGTCGAAAGCGGCGGCTTTTTCTACAACGATATTCTGCTGAAAAAATGGGAAAGCGGCGTCGACGAAGGCATCCGGTTCGATGAAGTGGCTCCCGGAGCCCTGGCCTGCGTCGACGCCACCAGCCACGTGTATGCGCTTTATACCATAGCCGCGCAGTGGGCCCGGCAGCTGGGCCTCGATGCGGCTTATTATGAAAAGCGGGCCGCCGAGCTGCGCGCCTTTATTCAAACGAGCTTGTATGTGCCGGCCGATGGCATGTTTTACGACAGCTGGGCCGTAAAAAACCCGGCGCTGCGCAACCTGCCCTCCGAAAGCATGTGGCCCCTGGTAACCGGGGCCGCCACCCAGGCCCAGGCTGACCGCTATATCGATACCTACCTGCTCAATAAGGAGGTCTTTCTTACCGAGCACCCCATTGCCACAGTAGGGCGGCGCGACCCAAAATTTGAGCTGCGCATGTGGCGCGGGCCGGCCTGGAACAGCATGGCCTACTGGGCCGCCAGGGGCTGCCTGCGCTACGGCCGCCGCGCGGCCGCCCGGCTTATTCTGGAAAAAGCCCTGGATGATTCGGCCCGGCAGTTTGAGCGCACCGGCACCATTTGGGAATTTTATAACCCGCTGGGCGGCAAGCCCGAAGATGTGAAAAGAAAGCCGACTTCCAAGTATAACCAGCCTTGTCGCGATTACCTGGGGCATAACCCGGTCATCGAAATGGCCCGGCTCTACGATTCATTAAAGTAGCGCCGCTCCGGCTGCCGGGCCGGTACTGGGCTTACGCTGTACGCCTGGGTTGCGGTTGGGACCCGGCGTCGGGCCGGCCCTGCTTCAGGGCCTGGTGAGCTGCCTGCCACGTGGGCATAGCCTGGTTTACCAATCCCCAAAACCGGGCATTGTGCAGGCGCTCGTGCAGGTGCACCAGCTCGTGTACTACCACGTACTCCAGGCAGGGCAGGGGCCATTTGCTCAGCTCCAGGCTAAGCCAGATGCGCCGGGCGCGGATGCTGCACGTGCCCCAGCGGGTTTTCATCTGCTTGATGCCCCAGGCCGCGGCCTGGGCTCCTACCACCGGCTCCCACTTGGCCAGCAGCTGCGGAATAAGCGCCTGGAGCTGCGCCCGGTGCCAGCCGGCCACTACTCGCTGCCGCTGCAAGGCACTCGTGCCGGCCGGTACCAGCAGGTGCAGCTCAGGGCCGACCAGCGCTACCTGCGCCCGGCCGGGCCGCTCCACTACGCACAGCCGATACGGCTGCCCCTGGTAATAGTGCGTTTCGCCCGCTAGGTACTGTAGCGCGGGCGGCACTTCCTGCGCCCGAAAAGCCGCCTGGTGCTTGCGAATCCAGGCCTGCTTCTGCAGCACCATGCTGCGGATGGCAGCCTCCGTAGTGCGCGGCGGTGCCCCAATCTCAATGCGTCCGTCGGGTCGCCGCACCGTCAGGCGCAGGTAGCGCACCCGCTTGTAGACGACCTCCACCAGCAGGTCATCAATTTGAAGATGAGGCATTATACCGGGTTGCTTCTATAGTTTAGCCTGTGAAAATACGGCCGCTGGCGCAGTATGAGGCGCTTTTTAACGAAAAGCCGGGGCCTGCCTTCGTGTAAAGGCAGGCCCCGGCCTGGGTGGTAGGGCCAGCGGCCGCTTAGGCAGCCGATTTCTTGGGGCGGCCCGGCTTGCGCGGCGCTCCCGACTGAGCACCATCCGTTTCGGTTTTGGCGGCGCGGGGTTTACGAGGCTTGCGGCCGGCCGGCATATAGTCGTCGGCCATTACCGTTTCCATTTCGCCCAGCGCGGCTTGCAGCCCTTCGAGGGCCGAGGTTACCTTTTTAAGCACGCGCTTCAGGTCAACTTTAACTGCTTCGGCTTGCTGGGCAGTTTCTACTACTTTCTGGAATTCATCAAAATTCAGCGCCATGTGCTAAAAGAAAAATAAGGTGAATAGGAGGGTTACGCAACAAATGTAAAAACGATAATGCTATGGCAGCAATTACAAGCGCCCATGCAGCCAGTAGCAAGCAAGCGGGCTTGAATTTTGCCTTGTGCAAACCGTACTGCTGTAGGTGATTTTAGAAGAAAGTCAGGAGCTGAAAATTAAAAATATGTTTTCCTAAGTCCAGCGCTGTAGTTTTTAGCGAACCAACTGATAAGCTTGTTGTTTACTGCCCTGGAGCCGGCAAGCGCTTGTTTCTGCGCGCTTAAGAGGAGAAACCTACAGGTATTTACGGGCCCTTTATGATTACCTGCCAGGCATCGGCTACCAAGCAAAAACATTTTTGTTACGTGAAAATAGCTGTTAGTCTATTTATCAATGGAGGCTGCCTTTGAAATTTTTGAAAGTATTTTTCCGCTTGCCGACTTACTGCTGAAAAATAGCGTTTTCCTGAAATATAATTAGCCCTTAAAACTAGCGGTGAGTCCAATTGCTGTAGCACTTGGGTGCCCTCGTAAAGCACGTAGTTGCCCTTGCAAATATCTTTGCTGGCCTTTTATGGTTTACGTTAACTGCTGGCAATTTTGCGCCCGTTGTTTTGCTGCTAATGGTAATTCGCCTCGGTTTTGTACTCTTATTAGTGGGCCTGGGAATGGGCTACAGTGTGCGCGCCCGTAAGCTGACGGTGGTGGCGAGTTTAGTTGGCGGTGGGGTGGGCCTGCTTATTTACCTGGGCACAGGCTTTACCGGCCTGGCGCTGCTGGGGCTGTTTTTCGGGCTTGGTACGGCCGCTTCGGCCTGGAAAGTGGCCGACAAGCGCCGCCTGGGCCTGGCTGAGGCCAATAAAGGCCGCCGCACGGCGGGCCAGGTGCTAGCCAATGCCGGCGTAGCCGGACTGCTGGGGCTGCTAAGCTGGCAGTATCCGGCGCTGGCCCCGCTGGGCGGCCTGCTGCTGGCCGGCAGCTTTGCCGCTGCCACCGCCGATACGCTGGCGTCGGAGCTGGGCAACGTGTATGGCCACCGCTTCTATAATATCCTCACCTTCAGGCCCGATAAGCGCGGACTCGATGGAGTTATTAGTCTGGAAGGCACGCTGCTGGGCCTGGCCGGCAGTGCGGTACTGGCCGTGGCCTACTGCCTGAGCGTTGGCTGGGGCCCGCCCTGTGGTGGCTGCCGCTGGCCGGCACCGTCGGCAACCTCAGCGACTCGCTGCTGGGGCTACCCTCGAGCGCCGCCAGTATCTGGGTAATAACGCCGTCAATTTTCTCAATACGGCCATTGGGGCGCTGGCCGCCGGGGTACTGTGGTGGCTGAGTAGGTGATATATAATAAATTATATGTTTTGAGCTCTTCCTGGCAGCGCTCCTGCTCACTTGGAAGGTGGCGGCGCGGGCAATGGCGGCGCGTTAGGGTCTACGTTCCACTGCCCGCCGAAAGTCCAGTTGGCGGTAATCTGCTCCGGGGCGGGGGCCTGCTCGGCCGTATGCAGGTTATTATGCAGCCAGCTATAGTCACCGCCCTGGCGGTGGCAATTGTAGTAATACACGCGCCGGCCCAGCGCGGGGCCGAGTCGCCCGAAGGGGCCGGGTAAATATCGGCATCGGCCATTGTGCGGGCAAAGCGGCAGTTGAGCAAATAAAACTGCGCCTCGTGGTGGTAGCGGCCCAGCTTAAAGCCCGCATCGCCGCTGAAAGTGCAGTTTTTGAGCACCGTTTTGGCCTCCCGGTTCGCCGAGCCATCGTGCCAGATGGCGGCATTGAGGTTGTGGCAGATAAAGCGGCAGTTCTCGGCGTAGGCCCAGCCGCGCGGGCAATAAAAATCCACCGAGCCTTCGAGGGTGCAGTCCTTGAAGTAATACATGCCCGTTTCCTTGTCCCAGGGGCTGACAGTGTCGTTGCCCAGGGTGCGAAAGGTGCAGTGCTGCACGCGTAAGCGCGTGGTGTTGGCGGCCGTGTAGAGCGCCATCTGGTGGTCGGCGCTGGCAATCGTTTTCTGGCCGTTGGGGGCGCCGGGGCAGGCAATGGTTTCACCCTGCGGATGGTCGGCCCCGTAGCTGTTCACCACGGTCAGCTTTTCCAGGGTCACGTCGGGGCTGTTGCGCAGGTTCAGGGTGGCCACGTCCCAACGGGTGGCATTGGCCGGGTCGCAGCGAAAGCCGGCATTCGACTGCGAAATAGTGATGACCACGCCCCGCTCACTTTGGCCGCGCAGCACCAGGCCGGGCTTGCCCTCAACGGTTACTTTTTCGTGGTAAATGCCATTTTTAACAAATACCACGGGCAAAGGCCCGCCCGCCGTCGCCAGGCTGTTGATAGCCGCCTGAATGGTTTGAAAATCGCCCGAGCCATTTTGCGCCACTACTACCTGGACTTTGACCGGTGCCTGCGCCCAGCTGGCCCTGGTTACCAGCCAGGTAAGTATTAGGAAAAGAGGATGGAAGCGCATTCTGAATATTAATTATTTTCTATGTATTGCAGCGTGCCCGCTCCGGCGCAGCCGCCGGGCATAGGCGGCAATGCCCGGCAAACGCCGGAAGGTAAGCACACCGGTAAAGTCGGCCCGGTTTGGTGAGCGTTGCTTACCTTGCCCCAGTATCGCTACGTGCGGCAAGCCGACGGGCCATTTAGTAAAAATGAGCGCGGCGCAAACTTCCGGCCCCACGGCGGTGTTAAGCTCACTAGTCGCGGCCCCCGCCAATATTCGGCTGCCGGCTGCGTAGTTATTTGTTTATCAATACCTTTGCCTTATGGAAGTTGCTAGCTACACCCTGGCCGAAGCCACTACGGCCGCCCCTTACCTGGATTATGCCCGCTGCATTGACGCCGATAACCGGCCCGCCAACCACGGTGGCGACTGGCCTACGGTAGGCGAAGTGTACCCCGTGCGCGTCGTCGATAGCCGCCTCGAAGGCATTCCGCTGGTGCACGTGCTCACCTTCGATGGGCCAGCGCCCTACTACAATGCCTTCGCACCGCACCGCTTCGAGCTCACGCACCGCATTTACCTCAATTAATAGCTTGCTCACCAGTACATCAAAAAGCCCGGCCAGTAAGCGGCCGGGCTTTTTGATGTACTGGTGAGAAGGGACTATTGCGCCGGGGTGGCCGCATCGCCATCCAACGTGTCGTGGTAGCCCAGGCCATTGACGGTGAAGTTGATAGACGTGGTGCGGTGAATCTCGCGGGCCTCGCAGGTCAGTTTAAGATAAGCGGCACCGGTGTAGGGGGCGCTGCTGGTGGCAGGGGAGGAGCCCCCCGCCGGCAGCTGGCCAGGCCGGCACACGGCATCGCGCATGGCTTTGGCCATGAGGTGGGTGCGGCGGTCGTCGGCATTGAGCTGATACACCTGCACTGCGGCTACCTGCGCACAGCCGCTTTCCTGCACCGTAGTCCAGTTTATTTGTACCGGCACGGCTATTTTTTTAGTCTGGCCCACCAGCATGCTGCCGGTATAGGTATGCGGGTAGGTGCGCACCCCGGTAGCTTTAATAAAGGTCGTGTCGAAGCGCAGTGCCCTGGCCTCGCTGCCGCCGGTAGTGGTGGGCCGGCTTTGTACACTGGTATTGGCTTCGCGGCAAGAGGCCAGGGCGGCCATTGCCGCCAGCACCAGGAAAGTCTTGTTCAGGGTCATAAGCAATAGCCGCTTCTTAGGAGCAGCTTTATAAAGGTAACAGGCCTCTTACGGCGCGCTGCTCACAAAAGGTATTGGGCGTGCAAGCTACTTCAGGCAAATGCAGCCGGGGGCCGTACTTTGGCATATGTCCGATTTTCGCTTGCGCGTGTTTGCCGCCGTGGCCCGGCACCTGAGCTTTACCAAGGCCGGGCAGGAGCTGTTTATCAGCCAGCCGGCCGTGACGCGGCACATCCATGAGCTGGAAGCGCAGTACCGCCAGCGCTTGCTGGAGCGCCTCGGCAACCGGATAGCGCTCACCGAGGCCGGCCGCCTGCTGCTGGCCCACGCCGAAAGCGCCGCCGCCGCCCAGCGGCAGCTCGAAGAGCAGCTGGATGCCCTGCGCGACCCCGGCGCCGCGGCCGGCCGGCTGCGCCTAGGCTCCAGCACCACGCTCAGCCAGTACGTGCTGCCCGGCTGGCTGCCGGCTTTTCAGCAGCGCTACCCGCAGGTGGTGCTGACCCTGCACAATGCCAACTCCGAGCAGATTGCCGATGGCCTGCTGCGCGGCGACCTCGACCTGGGCTTCGTGGAAGGCCGCTCGCGCTCGCGCGACCTGCACTACGAGCTGCTGCTGCCCGATGAGCTGGTGGCCGTGCGCCGGGCCACGCCGGCCGGGCCGCCCGCCATGCCCCTGCCGCTGGCCGAAGCGCTGGCGCACCCGCTCATCCTGCGCGAGCGCGGCTCGGGTACCCTCGAAGTGCTGGAATTTGCCCTGCGCGAACTGAAAGTGAGACTGGGCAGCCTGCACGTAGCCTGTTACCTGAATAGTACGGAGGCCATCAAAGGCTACCTGGAAGCCGCTCCCGAAGCCCTGGGCTTCGTGTCGCGGCGGGCACTTACCCGCGAATTGGCAGCGGGCCAGCTCGAAATTGTGCCCATTGAGGGCCTGCACTTACCCCGGCAGTTTGAGGCCGTCTGGGTACAAGGAGAACCCCTTTCACGGGCCGCGCAACGCTTTCTGAGCTTTGCCCACAGTCAGTGCTGAGCTTTTTAGTTTTGGCTGCTCGTCGCTCGACTGATGGCACAAACCAAAGCTGCAGCAGTGGGCGAGCAGCGAAAAGCCGTCAGCAAATACCTGTGCATAACAACAGGTTATATCAGATAACCTTTTTGGATAAACGTATTGACAGGCAGCCTGGTACCTTTGTGGGGTAGTTATTCTCTACCCCCATGCCGCTGCTACTTTCCCCACCCACCCGTCCCGCCGACCTGCCCCGGCCTGCTGTTTCGGCCGATAAAGCGGCCTCCGTCCCTCCTGCTGAGCCGGGTGGGTCGTCCGGATTCGGGCACTATTTTCAAGCGCCGCACCGTCTGCTGGGGCGCAGCATTACCCTGCGGCAGGTGGTATTTGGCGGGTTGCTGGCGTTTTGCCTCACGCCCTGGGCCTCGCCACCCATTGCCCTGGCGCTGGGCCTAGGGTTGGCCCAGCTGCTCGGTAATCCGTTCCCGGCCTTTACCAAATCGCTGACCAAGAATCTGCTGCAATTTTCAGTTATCGGCCTGGGCTTTGGCATGAACGCCCAGGCGGCAGTGCAGGCCGGCCGCGAGGGGCTGTTGTTTACGGTGGTTTCTATCTTCGGCACGCTCACCCTGGGCTACTTTATCGGTAAATGGCTGGGGCTGGGGCGGCGCGTGGTGCATCTTATCTCGTGCGGCACTGCCATCTGCGGGGCTCGGCCATTGCGGCTGTCGGCCCGGTGCTGCGGGCCAAAGACGAAGAGATGTCGGTAGCGCTGGGTACGGTATTCGTGCTCAATGCCATTGCCTTGTTTGCCTTTCCACCCATTGGCCATGCCCTGGCCCTGACGCAAAACCAGTTTGGCCTGTGGTGCGCCATCGCCATTCACGATACTTCGTCGGTGGTAGGCGCCGCCAAAGTGTATGGCGACCAGGCGCTGCAGGTAGCCACCACCGTCAAGCTGGCCCGCGCCCTCTGGATTATCCCGGTGTCTATCGGCACTTCCCTGCTGTTTAAGCAGCAGGAGGTAAAGGTGAAGATTCCGTATTTTATCTTCGGCTTTATCGGGGCTATGCTGCTCAATACCTTCGTGCCGGCCGTGCGGCCGCTGGGGCCGGTGCTGGTAAGCCTGGCCAAAATCGGCCTCACGCTCACGCTGTTCTTTATCGGCGCGGGGCTGTCGGCCAGGGTAGTGCGCTCGGTAGGAGTGCGGCCCTACGTGCTGGGCCTGCTGCTGTGGGTGGCTATTGCGGTGGGCTCGCTCTGCGTCATTATGCGGGTGGTGTAAGCAGAGGTAGAGGTGCAGTACCTGACATAGAGCGGATTCCAAGTTCGTGTCCAGCCCGCCTGGTGCTCGGATTTGGAAACGGCACCAGGTAGGCGTTAAGTGTCGGGGCAACCTAACTTGCGGTCGGGTTGTCCCTTGGGCGAAATCTGGGTAAACGACCCGCTCTCTCATGCAAAAAATTTCTACCCTCCTCTTGCTGCTGGCGGCCGGCCAGGCCAGCGCCCAGGTGTTTACGCCCGCCGAAGTAGCCCGCTGGAAGCAGCAGGCCCAGCGCGTTACCATCGTGCGCGATACCTGGGGCGTGCCCCACATCACGGGCAAGACCGATGCGGATGCCGTATTCGGGCTGCTTTATGGGCAATGCGAAGACGACTTTGCGCGAGTCGAGGACAACTATATCACGGCGCTGGGCCGGCAGGCCGAAGTGCAGGGTGAGGCCGCGCTTTACGAAGACCTGCGCCAGCGCCTGTTTCTCGATTCGGCGCGGGCCGTGGGTATCTACAACCGCAGCCCGCGCTGGATGAAGGACTTGCTGCACGCCTTCGCCGACGGCACCAACTACTACCTGGCCACGCATCCCACCGTGAAGCCCCGGCTGCTGCACCGCTTCCAGCCCTGGATGCCGCTGCTCTTTAGCGAGGGCAGCATTGGCGGCAACGTGAGCGTGGTGCCCGTAGAGCGCCTTAAGGCGTTTTATAGCCAGCCCAAGGGCACGTCGTGGCAGCGCCCCTGCCCGACCCCTGCAAGCCGACCGCGAGCCGGTGGGCTCCAACGGCTTTGCCATTGCGCCGGCCAAAAGCGCCAGCGGCCACCCACTGCTGCTCATCAACCCCCACACTTCCTTTTATTTCCGCTCCGAGGTGCAGCTCACCAGCGCCGCCGGCCTCAATACCTACGGGGCCGTTACGTGGGGCAGTTTTTTGTTTACCAGGGGTTCAATGAGAAATGCGGTTGGATGCACACCTCCAGCCAGGCCGACTCGATGGACGAATACCTTGAAACGGTAACCGAGCAGGGCGGCAAGTATTTTTATCAGTACGAGGGCAAGCAGGTGCCGATGCCCACCGATACATTGTCTTTATACTATATAAAGGATGGCCGACGACAGCGGCGGCACTTCACCACGTACCGCACGCCGCACGGCCCGGTAGTAGGCAAGCAGGGCGATAAGTGGGTAACGGTGAAAATGATGGATACGCCGCTCGAAGCGCTGGAGCAGTCGTATCTGCGCACCAAGGCCCACGACTATACCAGCTTTCGCGAGGTAATGCGCCTGAACGGCAACGCCTCCAACAACACCGTTTTTGCTGATAATACCGGCACCATTGCCTACTGGCACGGCAACTTTATGCCACGCCGCCCGGCCGGCTACGACTGGAACCAGCCCGTAGACGGCAGCACCAAGGCCACCGAGTGGCAGGGCCTGCACAAGGTGGAAGAGCTGGTGCAGGTGCGTAACCCCGCCAGTGGCTTTATCCAGAACTGCAACTCGACGCCCTATACCGTGTCGGGCCCCGGCAGCAGCCCCGACAAGCTGAACTACCCACCCTACATGGCCCCCGATGCCGAAAACTACCGGGGTATCAACGCGGTGCGGGTGCTGAGCCGTAAGAAAGCCTTCACGCTCGATACGCTCATCGCGGCGGCCGACGACCCGCACCTGGCGGGCTTCGAGGAGCTGCTGCCGGCCCTGTTTAATGACTATCAGCTGACCATCGACGCGCCCGGCGGCACGGCGCCCGAAGGAGTAGGGGAGGCCATCGACCTGCTGCGCCGCTGGAACCTGAACTACAGTGCCACCTCTACCGCCCAAACGCTGGCTATCTACTGGGCCGAACGGCTCCAGCGGCTGGCGCGCACCCGCCTGCCCGCCGGGCAGAGCCCCAGCTACCTGGCCTTTACCTCGTTCGTTATCGCCCACACCTCACCCGAGGAAAAGCTCACCGCCCTGGCCGAAACCCAGGCCCAGCTCACCCGCGATTTTGGCAGCTGGAAAGTAGCCTGGGGCGAAGTAAACCGCTACCAGCGCCTGACCGGCAGGATTGACGAAACCTTTGATGACCAGCAGCCCAGCCGGCCGGTGGCCTTCACGTCGTCGGCCTGGGGCTCGCTGGCGGCTTTCGGGGCGCATACCTACCCCGGCACCAAAAAGCGCTACGGCAACGTCGGCAACAGCTTCGTGGCGGTAGTCGAGTTTGGCCCCCGCGTGGTGGCCCGCTCCGTCGTAACCGGCGGCCAGGCCAGCCGGCCCGACTCGCCGCACTTCACCGACCAGGCCCCGCTCTACTGCGAAGGGAAGTTTAAGGACGTGTGGTTTTACCCCGAAGACGTGGCCAAGCACGTGGAGCGGCAGTACCATCCGGGCGAGTAGGGGTAGTGGGCAGCCCGCCCGGCGCTTACTTTGCGGTCTCTCACTGACCCCAAGAAAATGCGCTTGCTGATTCTACTATGCTGCCTGTTACCCCTGCTCAGCCCGGCTCAGACGACAACCCTGCTGCACCCCGCCGCCGTGTTCGACGGCCAGGTGCTGCACCCCGGCTGGGTGGTGCTGGTAGAGGGCCAGAAAATAACGGCCGCCGGTCCGGCCGCGCAGGTGACCGCCCCGGCCGGCGCGCGCACCCTGGAGCTGCCCGGCCTTACGCTGCTGCCCGGCCTTATTGAAGGGCACTCGCATCTGCTGCTGCACCCCTACAACGAAACCAGCTGGAACGAGCAGGTGATGAACGAGCCGCTGGCGCTACGCGTAGCCCGCGCCACGGTGCACGCCCAAAAAACCTTGCTGGCTGGCTTCACCACCACCCGCGACCTCGGCACCGAAGGGCCGGCTACGCCGATGTGGGCCTCAAGCAAGCCATTGACGAAGGTATTATTCCGGGTCCGCGCCTGCTGGTGGCCACGCGGGCGCTGGTAGCTACCGGCAGCTACGGCCCGCACCTGGCCGCCGTGGAAGACCTGCCCCAGGGCGCGCAGGAGGCCGATGGGGTTGATAACCTCGTGCGGGCCGTGCGGGAGCAAATCAGCCACGGGGCCGACGTGATAAAGGTGTATGCCGACTACCGCTGGGGGCCCGGCGGCGCGGCGCAGCCCACGTATTCGCTTGAAGAGCTGACGCTGATAGTGCAGACCGCCCGCTCGGCCGGGCGCGGCGTGGTGGCCCACTCCAGCACCGCCGAAGGCATGCGCCGCGCCGTGCTGGCCGGCGTCGAAACCATTGAGCACGGCGATGGCGGCACGCCCGAAGTCTTTGCGCTGATGAAAAAGAACGGCGTGGCGCTGTGCCCCACGGTAGCCGCTTCGGATGCCATCTCGCAGTATCGGGGCTGGAAAAAAGGGCAGGGCCCCGACCCGCAGCGCATTACGGAGAAGCACCGCGCCGTGCAGGCCGCCCGCCAGGCCGGCGTAACGTTTGCCATGGGTGGCGACGTGGGCGTATTTCCGCACGGCGACAACGCCCGCGAAATGGAATTGCTGGTGCAGGACTACGGCTTCACGCCCCTGGAAGTATTGCGCCAAGCCACCAGCGGCAACGCCCAAATTTTTCACCTCGCCGACCGGGGCCGCATTGCCGCCGGCCTGCTCGCCGACCTCGTGGCCGTGGCCGGCGACCCCACCCAGCAGATGCAGGCTCTGCGCCAGGTGCAGCTCGTGATGAAGGGCGGCGTACTTTATAAGCAACCTTAGGCAGTTAGCGCGGTTGCCAAGCTCGGGTATAGCTTGGCCGGGGCGGGCTGCCGGGGTTGAGCCGGCTGTCCGCTCGCCGCAAGAACGAGCGGCGCGAACGAAGAGCGGACAGCCGGCTCAACCCCGGCAGCCCGCTTAGTCGGTACAACTCCCTGTTACCTTGTCGCTACCCCGCTGCACAGCTACATTCGTAGGTGCATTGCACTGCTGACTTTTATGAAAAAACTCGTCGAAAAGCATCCGCTGGCCATTCGCTGGTTTCACTGGGTCAATTTCCCGGTGCTGGCGCTCATGATATGGAGCGGCCTGTGGATATATTGGGCAAATGATATATACCGCCTGGGCTGGGGCGATACCACGCTCTACAAGTTTTTCCCGCAGTCGTTCTACGATGCCACCCACCTCGACCACAAGCTGGCGCAGGGCATGGCCTGGCATTTTCTGCTGATGTGGGTGTTCTTTCTAAACGGGTTGCTTTATGTGCTTTACACCCTGTTTTCGGGCGAGTGGCGCTATCTGCTGCCCAACCGGCATTCCGTGCGCGAGGCTATCGAAGTGACGCTGCACGACCTGGGCCTGCGCAAAACGGCTCCACTGGTGCAGAAATACAACGGGGCGCAGCGCATTGCCTACACTGCCGTTATTGTCATGGGGCTGGGCTCGCTGCTCACCGGCTTGTCTATCTACAAGCCCACGCAGTTTGGCTGGCTTACCCAGGGCCTGGGCGGCTATGAGGCCGCCCGCGTCGAGCATTTTGTGCTGACGGTGGGCTACGTGCTGTTTTTTATCGTGCACGTGGCGCAGGTGGGCCGCGCCGGCTGGAATAATTTCCGCTCCATGGTGGCAGGTTTTGAGATGGAGGAGGTACCCGCGCCCGCGGTTGGAGCCGGCGGCCCCGTGCTCACCCAGCGTCAGCCCGATGCCAGTGTTTAAGTATCCAGCGGTTAGTTTATCCCATTTATGACTCAGGAAGTAACGCCCTTGCCCGAAAATCCCATTCCGTCAAGCTCTTCGCCCGATGCGGCGCTCGACCGGGAGGCTACGCGCCGCACCCGGCGCTCGTTTATTGGCCTTGGGCTGGCCGGGCTGGGCGGCGTGCTGGGCTGGCGCTACCTGCTCGGCCGCCCCGATGCCGACGGCACGCCCGCGCCTTTCCGGCGCGTCATGGATGCCAACAGCCGCCTCACGGCCGCGTATTTCCGCGAAACGCGGCTGGCCCCCGAGTTTGCCAAAAGCCTGGCCGTGCGCGAGGTGCGTACCAACGGCGACGCCGGCCTGCAGTCGCCCCTCGACCTGGCCACCTGGCGCCTGGCCGTGCAGCCCTACGGCGGCGGCAACGCCCACGAGTTTACCCTGGCTGCTATCAAAGCCCTGCCGCGCATCGAGATGACCACGCAGCTCAAGTGCATCGAGGGCTGGAGCATTATCGTAAACTGGGCCGGGGCGCGCTTTGTCGATTTCCTGGCCCAGTATCCGTTGGCTACCCGCAGCGGCCAGCCTATCAAGGACATATCCAACCTGCCCGCCGACCTGGCGCCCTACGTGAGCCTGGTAACGCCCGATGAGGAGTACTACGTGGGCCTGGATATGCACAGCGCAATTCATCCACAAACCCTGCTCTGCTACGAGATTAACGGTCAGCCCCTTAGCCTGGAGCACGGCGCCCCCCTGCGCTTAGTAACGCCGCTGAAATACGGCATCAAGCACCTCAAGCGCATCGGTACCATTTCCTTTGCCGATACCCGTCCCGCCGACTATTGGGCCGAGCAGGGCTACGACTGGGACTCAGGGCATTGATGAGGTAGCGCGGACTACAACATCCGCGCTACTTCTTTTACATCACCACGCGCACCTCGTAGTAGTCAGCGCCCGAGCCGTTGGGGTTCGGCACGCGCCAGGCGCCCACGCGGCTGGGGCCGTAGCCCAGATTCACCTTTACCCACTCATCGCGGGTGGGCAGCAGGGCCAGAATATCCTGCTGCAGGCGGTCGATGGCATCCTGCGCATCCTGGTGCTGCAAGGCCAGCTCATCGGCGTGCTGGTCGAACGAGCCGGTGGGGGGCGCTGGTCAAACCCGGCGGCCGAAGCCGCCACGTTGGCATCGTGGGCAGGCTCATTGCGCTCGGCCACGGTCAGCTTGCGCAGGTCTTCCTTGGCGGCGAGTAAAGCTTCTACTTTCGCTTCGAGCGGAAGCAGGGCAGGGTCAAGGTAATCGAGATTGGAGGCCATTCTTTTACTGGTTAATTTTTTACCGGTTACTGATTAATTTAACTTTAAACGGCTAATAGTTACTGAAAAAAAAGCGCTTCATTAACCAGTACTCATCGATAAATTAATCAGCATTTTTCTTGTTTCGCTGACATTTTTCCCCGCAATACCTCACCTCTTCCCAGTTATTGCGCCATTTCTTGCGGTACTCAAAAGGCCGGCCGCAGGTGGCGCATATTTTGGTGGGGAGCTGGCCTTTTTTCAGCGAAGCAGCCATGGGACAGGGGAGAAAGCGAAAAGCAGCCGGACCTTTGCCGGCCGGTCGGAGGCTATTTACGTTTAAAAGCGCCCGGCCGGCCATGCCCACCCGTCCTTACTTTGCTTATGCCCCACGAAGCTCCCGACCTCATCGGCCAGGCCCTGCTCGATTATCAGCACGGCCACCACGCGGCCGCCCTCACCGTGCAGTGCAGTGCCGCCGACGAGGAGGCGCTGCCCGCCGCTTACTTTTTTCGCACCCTGCTCGCCATGCCCGAGCTGGAGCGCCAGGCCCTCGACGAGTGCCGGGGCCGCGTGCTCGACCTCGGGGCCGGCGCGGGCTGCCATTCGCTGGAGCTGCAAAGCCGGGGCTTTGCCGATGTGAAGGCCATTGACCACTCGGCCGGGGCCGTGCAGGTGATGCAGGCCCGCGGCGTGCGCCAGGTGGCCCGGCACGACATCTTTGCCCCCGCGCGCCGCAGGAAGCGCCCTACGACACTATCCTGATGTTGATGAATGGCCTCGGGCTGGCCGGTACCCTCGAAGGCCTCGACAAGTTTCTGGCTCACGCCCGCACCCTGCTCGCGCCCGACGGCCAGATTCTGGCTACCTCGTCCGACATCAGCTACCTCTACGAAGACGAGGACGGGGCGCTGGTGTTCAATCTCAACGGCCCGTATTATGGCGAGGTCGAGTACACCTTTCAGTACAAAGGCCAGAGCGGGCAGCCTTTTTCGTGGCTGTTTATTGATGCTTCCCTGCTCGAAGGTGCCGCCCGCCAGGCCGGCTACGAAGTAGATTTTCTGGGCGAAGACGAAGGCGGCCAGTATCTGGTGCGCCTCACCCTGGTGGGCGGCTTCGAGGCGGGCATTGAGTAAGCGCAAGCATTCAGCTGCCCCGTCCATACGTTAACTAACTAACCAAGAATGCCACATAGTCAGAGCTATACCGTGCGCTGGGCCGAGCTGGACCCCAACGGCCACATGCGCCACTCGGCCTATGCCGATTTTGCCGCCGACCAGCGCGTGGGCTGGCTGGCCAGCCTGGGCTTCGACATCAAGCGCTTTGGCGAGCTGCGCCTCGGCCCCATTCTCTTCCGCGAAGAAACCAAATACCTCAAGGAGCTGCACGGCGGCGAGCAGATTCGGGTAGAAGGCCGCGTAACCGCCGGCACGCCCGACGGCTCGCGCTGGACTATAGAGCATACTATATATAAGGCCGATGGCCGCGTTGCCGCCACTGTCACCGTCGACGGCGCCTGGCTCGACCTCGACCGCCGCAAGCTCACCGTGCCGCCCGCCGAGCTGGCCCAGGCAATGGCCGTGGAGGAAAAGTAAGCTACTTCTTCAGGACCTTGCTAATCCGGTTGAGCTGCTGCTGATGGTGCAGGGTATGGTCGAGCACCGAGGCTACGGTCTGGCCAATGGTGAGCCAGCCGGCGCGCGGATGCCGAAAAACGGTATGGTTGAGCTTGGTGCCCGGAAACTCGTGCAGCACCTGCTCCAACTGGCGCCGCACCCCGGCCCACTCGGCGCGCAGCTCGGGCAGCGGGGCAATGGTGGCAGGGGCGGGCGGGGCGGCAGAGTAGGGGCACCTTGAAGCGCAGGCCCGGCAGGCGCAATGCCAGGCGCAGTAGCATAGCCCGAATACGATGTTTGATGCTTGCCAGCTGCCAGCCGCTGTGGTCGGCCGCCAGCGCGTGGCGCAGCGCCCCGGCAATGCTTTTCTCGGCCGTAAGCAAGTGGTGAATTACCTGGGCCGCCGCCCACTGGCCCGGCACCGGATGCACGTAGGCGCGGGGCCCCAGCGCCTCGGCCGTGGCCAGGGCATTTTCGGTGGCGCGGTCGAGCTGCTCAATCAGCAGGTGTAAGCGGTTGGTCATGGCGCAGCAGAAGGAGCGAAATAGGAGAACGCCAGGGCGTAGATTTGACGAAAAGGTAAGCACCCGGCTGGCAATCAGCAGCGGGCAGTTTCCTTTGCGCTGCCCGGTGGCTGGCTCGGCGCTGCAAAATCCGTGCAAAGGCTGGCTACGCGGCTGGCCACTCGCTTTAAGCTGCTTGTTTCGTGTTGTTTAAAAATACTATTTCCAATCTGACGCGCATTCGGCAGGTGGCCGAGGTGCTGCTGCGCTACGGCTTCGAAGACGTGGTAACAACCACGCCCCTGCGCCGCCTCGTGAGCCAGAGCCGCCGCCTGCGCTGGCTGGAAAACGACGAGCGCGCCGTATTTCAAACCACCCGCTGGGAGCGTATCCGGTTGATTATCGAGGAGCTGGGGCCAACGTTTATCAAGCTGGCCCAGGCCCTGAGCAACCGGGCCGACCTGCTGCCCCAGGCCCTCATCGATGAGTTTGAGAAGCTGCAAAGCAATGTGCCGCCCTTCCCGGTGGAGGAAGCCCGCCAGATTGTCGAAGCCGAGCTGGGTCGCCCACTCGAAGAGGTGTTCCTGGATTTTGATAATGAGCCCGTTGGCTCGGCCAGCATCGGGCAGGTGCACCGGGCGCGGCTGCACAGCGGGGAGGAAGTGGTTATTAAAATTCAGCGTCCCGGCGTGCGCGAGAAAGTAGCCGGCGACCTGCGCCTGCTCCACGAGCTGGTGCGCCTCACGGCGGGGTTTCTGCGCAGCCAGGGCCTGGCTAATCCGCAGGACGTGGTTGATGCCTTTGAGCGCAGCATGACCAAGGAACTGGACTATACCTCCGAGGCCCGCGCGATGGAGCAGATGCGCAAGCTCTATGAGCACTACGAGAGCTTCTACATACCCAAGCCCTACCGCGAGCTGAGTACTGCTAAAATACTGGTAATCGAGTTTATAAATGGCTGTAAGATAACCGATAAGCCGCAGCTGCTGGCCTGGGGCCTGAGCCCCGCCACCGTGGCCGAAACGGGCATGGATATTTACCTGACCCAGATTTTCGAGTTTGGGTTTTTTCACGCCGACCCGCACCCCGGCAACGTGCTCGTGCGCCCCGATGGCACGCTGGTGCTCATCGACTTCGGCATGGTGGGCAAGCTCACCAAGCAGCAGAAATATGCCTTTGCGGGGGTGTTTATTGGCATGGCCCGGCAGGATGCGCGCGGCATGGCCCTCAACTTCCGCCGCCTCGCTCTCAGCAGCGACATCCCGGATATGCGGGCCTTTGAGGCCGACCTCAACAGCCTGATTGAGGATTTTGCCCTGCTCGATGTAAAAGAGATGAGTATGAGCGATTTGGCCGACTCGCTTCAGGGGATAATCTACCGCTATAAGCTGCAGGTGCCGGGCGCGGTATTCCTCATTCTGCGGGCGCTGGTTATCCTGGAAGGTATCGGCAAAGTGCTGCATCCCAGCTTCAATACCTTCGAGTTTGTGCGCCCCTACGGGACCCGCATCATGCGGGAGCAATATTCAGCGGATAATATATTAAGCGAGGCCGAATATACCGGTACCCAATTGCTGGCCCTGCTGCAAACCCTGCCCAGCGACCTGCGCCAGATAATGCGCAAAATCAGCAAAGGCGAGCTGCGGGTGAAAGTGGAGCTGAGCGGCTATACCAGCCTGCTACGCAAGGCCGACCAGCTCGTGAGCCGCACCATTCTGGCGCTGCTGGCGCTGGGCAGCATCGTGTTTGCGGGCTGAGCCTGCTCGGCCACTACCCGCCTGAGATGCCTTATTTCCGGGGCCTGCCCGTTATTACGTGGTACAGCCTGGGCACCTGCCTGTTCTTGCTGCTGCTGCTGACCATGCCGCAGCGCGCCCGGCGCGAGTGAACGGCTTTAAGCTTCCGGGCGTAAATTTCTGCTACTATGGCTCCTCTTAGCGATACAACGGCCCCGATTACCGACATCTCGCAGCTCGACCTGAGCCAAACCTATTCGTATGCCGACTATCTGAGCTGGAAGTTCAGTGAATATATGGAGCTGATACGCGGCCGCGTACATCGCAAGATGTCGGCCCTGACTACATTCCATCAGATTGTCTCCTCTAATTTTAATGGGGTAATTTGGAACTACCTCAAAGGAAAGCCCGGCCGCGTATCCCCCGCACCATTCGACGTGCGCCTATTGCGCAGCACCGGCAACGGCGACGCCCAGGTGCAAACCGTGGTGCAGCCCGATTTGTGCATCATCTGCGACCTCAGCAAAGTGGACAAGCGCGGCTGCCTGGGGGCTCCCGACTGGATTATCGAAATCGTGTCGCCCAGCACCGCCACCCACGATACCAAAACCAAGTTTGACCTCTATGCCGAGAACGGCGTGGGCGAGTACTGGATAGTATATCCCGGCGAGCAAGCCATCTCCGTCTTCGTACTCGAAGGCGATGAGTATCAGCCGAAAGGTGACTACTACGAGCCCGGTCTGGTACCCTGCCATACCCTGCCCGAGCTGCAGCTGCAGTGGGCCGACGTGTTTGAGGGTAAGCTAGCGCCAACACTGGCGCGAGCTTAGGCGCAGCCCTAACTCGTGGCTTTTATTCGTGAAGCTTGCACTTCCATTACCGCGGCAGCGGTAAGTCGGCTCTGCGCCGTCAAGCTTGTTCAGTTGGGTCGTTCTATAGGAGGCGCAGCCTCCCCGAAAGATTGTTACGAGTTACACTGCATTGAACCCACGCCAGTTTGAGGCAGCAACGCGCATAGTAGGAGAAAGAATACCCCAAAAGTGACAACCCACCGTGCCAAACCGTGTCGTTTTTGGCGGGCACCGGGGTTTCTTTTTTGCGCCTTGCCCCTTCCTCCCGGCCCATGCCGTTATTTTGCAGGTATGGCCCCGACCGTCCCCCTCATTACCGATATTGCGCAGCTCGACCCTAGCCAGCGTTACACCTACGCCGACTACCTGAGCTGGAAATTCACGGATGTGGTAGAACTCATTCGCGGCCGGGTGCTGCGCAGGATGGCCGGCCCAGCCCGCGCCCATCAGCGGTGCTCCATGAATTTTAGCCGCCTGGTAGATACGTTTTTGCTGGGCAAAACCTGCCAGGTATTTGCGGCGCCCTTCGACGTGCGCCTGACTACGGGCGGGGCCAACGGCAACCAGCAGATACGCACCGTCGTGCAGCCCGACCTGTGCGTGGTCTGCGAGCCGGCCAAGCTCGACGCACGGGGCTGCCTGGGGGCGCCCGACTGGATTATCGAAATCGTGTCGCCGGGCACTGCTATCCACGACACGCGCACCAAGTTTGACCTCTACGCCGAAAATGGCGTGGCCGAATACTGGATTGTGTACCCCGGTGAGCAGAGCATTGCCGTTTTTGTGCTGCAAGCCGGCGAGTACCAGGCCGTAGGCGAATATTATGAGCCCGGTCTCGTGCCCAGCCACACGCTGCCGGAGCTGGCCTTGCAGTGGGCCGACGTTTTTGCCGGCGTGTAAGGGGGCGTCCGGGCGCCCCCTTACGTCGTATGCTTAACTGAACTGCCATTCCCACTCAGTCCGCCGGTTTTACGTCCCCTAAATCCGTAAAATCCGTTTAAATCCGTCTAATCCGTGATTTTATGAAGCTCTTCAAGTCTGCCGACCTTATCCGCAAAAGCAAGTATATCAGCCGCGACCTGAGCTGGCTGCGCTTCAACTACCGGGTGCTCGACCAGGCTAAGGACCCCAGCCGCTCGCTGTTCGACAAGCTGCGGTTTCTGAGCATTACCAGCTCGAACCTCGACGAGTTCTTTATGATTCGTGTCGGCTCGCTCTATAATTACCTCGACTACGGCAAGGAGCGCGTCGATTATTCGGGCCTGCGCGAACTGCCTTTTCGGCGCAAGCTGCTCGACTTTGCCCATCGCTTCGTCAATGACCAGTCGCTGACGTACTTAAACGAGCTGAAGCCGCAGTTCGAGAAGAACGGCTTCAGCATCCGGCGGATGGAGGAGCTGACGGAGATTGAGCTGAAAAAGGTGGAAGGCTACTTCAAAAACACCGTCTTTCCGCTGCTCACGCCCATGGTGTACGACTCGTACCACGGCTTCCCGCTCATCATGAACCAGGTGCTGACCTTTGGCGTGGTGACCCGCGAAAGCGGGCTAAGCGAGGCGGCCAACCTGGTAACGACACCGGACCTGGAAAAGGGCCAGGAGCGCCTGACTTTCGTGCAGATTCCGCAAAACCTGACGCGGTTTTTTGAGATTACCCGCAAAGACCGGGTGGTGTTTGTGCCCATTGAGGAAATTGTGCGGGCCAACCTGCCCAAGCTCTTCCGCAACGTCGATATTCTCTCGGCCGACCTGTTTCGCATTACCCGCAACGGCGATTTTACGCTGGAAGAATCAGAAGATATTGATACGGACTTTATCAAGGAGATTCAGATTGGCCTGAAAACGCGCAAGCGCGGCCGGGTGGTGCGCGTGGAGGTCGAGCCCGATGCCTCGCCCTACCTGATGAACATTCTGCGCGAGCGCTGGAATATCGACAACGGCAACATCTTCGTGATTCCGGTGCTGCTGGATATGAAGGGGTTAAACCAGATTCTGCGCTATCCCAGCTTCCGTGGTAAGGGTGCCAAGCTGCCTTCCCCGGTACTGCCGCTGAGCTTGCCCGAAGGGGCGGAGGAAAACATGTTTGAGTACCTCAAGCACCACGATGTGCTGCTGCACCACCCCTACAACTCCATCGAGCCGGTGGTGCGGCTGCTGGAACGGGCCGCCGAAGACCCCAGGTGCTAGGTATTAAGCAAACTATATATAGGCTGGCCGAAGATTCGCGCGTAACGGCTGCCCTGCTCAAAGCGGCCGAAAACGGCAAGCACGTCTCGGTTTTGTTTGAGGTGAAGGCCCGCTTCGACGAGGAGCGCAACATCCGGGAGGGCGCACGGCTCGAAAAGGCCGGCTGCTTCGTCATCTACGGCGTGGGTAAGTACAAGACCCACACCAAGATGCTGATGATTATTCGTAAGGAAGGCGAAAAAGTGACGCGCTACGTGCACATCGGCTCGGGCAACTACAACGAGCAGACCTCGCGCCTTTATACCGACCTGAGCATGCTCACCACCAACGATACGTACGGCCACGATGTATCTGAATTCTTTAATGTAATCACCGGCCACTCGCAGCCCGACGACTACGAGTACCTCATTACGGCCCCGCGCGACATGCGCCAGCAGCTTATTCACCTGGTGCGCGAAGAAGCTAAGAATGCCAAAAAAGGCTTGCCGAGCGGTATCGTAATGAAGATGAACTCCTTGGAAGACCGGGAGCTAATCGACGAGTTTTACAAAGCCAGCAAGGCGGGCGTGCCCATCCGGTTTATCGTGCGGGGCATTTGCTGCCTGCGGCCGGGCCGGCCGGGCCTGAGCGAGAATATTGAGGTGAAAAGCATCGTGGGCGAATATCTGGAGCACGCCCGGCTGTTCTATTTTCACCACGGCGGCGAAGCCAAGCTCTACGCCGGCTCGGCCGATGCCATGGTGCGCTCCTTCGACCGCCGCATTGAGGCGCTGTTTCTGATTGTGAACCCGCAGCTGCGCCGCGAGGCAATTAATATCCTGCAGCTCAACCTGCTCGATACCCAGAACAGCTACACCATGCGCGAAGACGGGGCATACATCTGCCAGCGCCCGGCGCCCGGCGAGCCGGCCATCAATATTCACCGCGACTTTTACCGCCGCCCCGACGAGGCGCAACTCACTAACGCTACGCCCGAAGGCCTGCTGGCGCTGCTGCACGAGCAAACGGCCCGCCGCCTGCAGCTGGCGGCCGCCGAAGCTGCGGCGGTCGAAGCTCCTGCTGCCCCAGCCCTGGAAGAGGAAGCCGACGACTTTGGCCAGGGAACGGCACTGCTGGAACTGGCCGTAGAGAATGAGGCTGCTATCACGGCCACGGTGGTGGACGAGGAGTAAGCTTAGTTACTGGATAGGACTGTTTTCGACGTCGGCCACCGGCAGCATACTGGGGTGCACGCTGGGGCTGATTTCATCAAAGTACTGCTCAAACAGCGCTTGCATCATGCCGTCTTTCAGGCCGATGTCGGGTACCAGCATGCTGCTCACGCCGGCCCATTCCATGGCCGCGAGGTAGATGTGGCCGGCGGGCACAATCACGTCGGCGCGGTCGGGGTTGAGCATGGCCACGTTTACGCGCTCGTTCATGGTCAGGCCGCCGAGGCGGTCGAGCAGCGCCTGCACGCTGCGGCGCGTGATGGGCCGGTTGGGCGAAGCCGGCGACATGCTATACAGCTTGTTAATGTTGCCGCCCGTGCCGATGGCGCGCGTGACGTGGTAGCGGCGGGCGTTTTCGCGCACCCAGCCTTCCATGCGCTGCCACAGGCCGTTCATCTCGTCTACCGAGCGGCCGCTTTCTTCCTGCTGCATCCGGCGGATGGAGCCAATCTCGAACGACTGCGCGGCCACCTTGCGGCGGGCGTGGTAGATATTAAACTCGGTGCTGCCGCCGCCCACGTCGATGTGCAGGTAGTGGCGGTTGTCTTCGAGCAGGTGCTCGATTACGCGGTTGATGTAGGCGGCTTCGGCCTGGCCATCAATTACCTGAATATCGAGCCCAAGCTCGTGCTTTACGCGGGCGGCCACGGCCGCGCCGTTGCGGGCCGTGCGCATGGCCGAAGTAGCGCAGATGAGGTGGTGCGGTACCTCGTGTACCTCCATCAGCAGCTTAAGGGCGTGCAGAAACTTGACGAACTTATCGGCCTTGGCCGGCGGAATCTCGCCGGTGGCAAATACGTCTTCGCCCAGCCGCAGCGGGTAGCGCACGTACTCGACGCGCTTGAGGCGGTAGCGACCCTCAAAAAACAAAACGGCCGAAATCTGGCAGCGTACGGCATTGGAGCCAATATCGATGGCGGCGAGCTTGGTTAGCTGATACTCCATCGTGCAAAGGTAGGCGGCCGGTTTGCGCCGGGGCGCTAGTTTTCGTCATTAATCAGGTTCACGACCAGCGTGGCCATCACGTCTTTGTCTTCGGGCCGGCTTTCGGCAATGAGCAGCGTGAGCGCAACGAGCGCGTTGTCGGCCAGCCGCCGCGACCCGTCGGGGCGGTCGCGGGCTACCAGCAGGCGCTGGTGGTCATACTGGTCGAGCACGTCGAGCGCACGGGCATAGTCGCCGACCCGGCGCAGCAGCGCATTCGACTGGTCGGCGCTTAGCTCCTGGTTGGCAGCTACTTCGGCTTGCAGCTGCACCAGCCGCTTCAGGTCGGCCAGCTGGCGGGCGCTTCTCGTTCAGCACGTAGCCTTGCACAAGGTACTGGCGCAGCACCTGCGTGGCCCACTGGCGAAAGCGAACGCCTTTAACAGAGTTAACCCGATAGCCAACGCTGATAATCACTTCAAGATTATAAAGGGTAACTGGTCGGTCGGCAGAAGCAATGTGCATTTTTTGCACATTGCTTTCTTCGTCTAATTCTCCGGTTTGGAAAATATTCTTTACGTGCTTGGAAACTACGCTACGCTCGCGGGCAAACAACTCGCTGCGCCTGCGTCAGCCACACAGTATCGTGGTCAAGCTATACGTCGAGCTTAATTTGCCCATCGGGCGTTTGGTAGAGCAGAACGTCCTGCGTAGCGGTGGGCAGCATGGCGGTGCGAGTGGTGAAGCGGCAAAGCTAACCAACCCGTAGAGAATATGAAATATACTACGGTTGCTTATTAAAATACTTCCCCAGGTTCAGCGATATACCGTGCGAGCCATCGAAGCCAAAGCCGTAGTCGATAGCCAGATTAGTACGCGAGGCTTTGTTGAGGTTGAGCCGCAGGCCAGCGCCCACGGCGGGCACTACCTTCTCAAATTTGCCATCCTGCACCTGGCCTTTCACCACGCTTAGCTCCGTCACACTCTGGGCATTGGCGAAGACGACGCCGCCCAGCAGGCTGTTGTGGGTGATGCCAAATCGGTACTCAGCTTCACTATACAGCAGGTTTTTGCCCCGAAAGCGGCCCTGAATAAAGCCGCGGCCCAGGTTGCTGTACGTATCCCAGCCGGTAGCGGGAAGGTCGAGAAAGGGTGGGTTGCCGGTGAGGGTAAAGGCGCTATACGACCACAGCGCCAGGATATTGGGTGAGCTGGGGGAAGGGTGCAGGTAGAGGCGCGCATCAAGCAGTACCGACTGGTAGTTGGTATCGCTGCCCAGGGCCTTAAAGTTGGGCCGAAACTGCGCATTGAGGTAGTAGCCGCTTTGCGGATTGATGGCATTGGCCCGGCCGTCGTGCAGCACGCTGATGACCGGGCCGGAGGAGATGGAGCGGCCCGATACGCCGTAGCTGTAGCGCGAAATGGTGGTTACCTCGCGCCGGGTATTGCGGCTCACGATGCCCCAGTGGTCGTCGAGCTGATAGCCCAGGCCGATGTACCAGTTGGGCACGATGCGCCGGAAGGCAGTTTGATAAAACCGCAGGTACTCGTAGTCCATCGACACCACGCCCCCGGTGGTAGAGGTGAACATACCCAGGCCGTAAGTGCTTTGCGGGTAGTGCATTACCCGCCAGTCGCCCACAAAGTTCCATGCGTTGTCGGGGGCCCACAGCGAAGAGGTGAGGGTGAAGATGAGCTGGTCGTTGAGGGTATATTCAGCCGCGCCTACTACGGTCGAAACGTTGGCCTGGGGCCGCTGGTAAGCCAGGTTAACGGCCAGCTCGGCCACGCCGCCGGTTTGCTGCGAGTAGCCCACCACCGGCACCAGCAGCAGCATATGGCGGCCCCGCTGCAAGCCCAGCGAATCGTGGGCAGGGATGCGCGAATATAGTCTATGGCCTATATCTGCCACGTCGAGCGGGGCGGGCGCGCTGGCCGGGTGCAGGCTGGGCGGACTTGTAGCCTGGGCATGGGCCAGGGTGGTACCCAGGCATAGGGCCGACAGCCAGCTCCAGCGGCGGTATTTAAGTAGAAGACCGGATATAGAAATATAAACCACCGTAATAGTGCGCAAGCTGCTGCCGGGCTGATGGAAAAAGTCCACTTAGCCAAAGCAAAAGACACTTGGAGATGGTAAAGGTTCAACGCCTTTTCCGTATCACCGCGCAAATTATATTAAAGTCGGGTTTGTATCGGTCAAGCATAGGGTTGTGCCCGAGCCGTGAGTAGGCCAGCCAGATACTATACCCTTGCACCAGCAAAGGATAAAGGGCGACGGGGGGTAGCAAAGAAGCAGTTTAGCGCGGTTTCGGAGTGGCTGGCCAAGTAGCGCGGACTTTTAGTCCGCGAGTTGCTGTGCTGAGCATTCGCGGACAAAAAATCCGCGCTACCTGACAGCCTTACTCTGAGTCCGAAACCGCTTTAGAGCGGATTTCAAGTCAAGGGCCATAGCTCGTTCTGGTGGTTACCTTACCCCTGGCCCCTCTCTTAAAAGGAGAAGGAAAGCCTGAGGGGCAATGTGTACGTTGAGGTAGGAGCCGCTCCAGCTAAAAAGTAATACCCAGTTTCTTAAGCTCTTTGGCATATTTCTCATAAATAACCCGCAGGTCGGCATTGTGCCTGGCGGCATCCACGCCCTGGCTGGTGTTGTGGGCATGAAAGCGGTGCAGGTGGCTGTAGTGCGGGCACACCACGGGCAGGTGCCCGGCCAGCAAAAAGCGTACGTAGAGGTCCAGGTCTTCGGCCATGGCCAGCTCGGCATCGTAGCCGCCCACCTCATCGAGCAGCGCCCTGGTGTAGCACACGTTGCCCTGAATGAAGTGCTCGGCCCGAAAAATAGCCTGCAGCATGGCCGTGGGCGAGTCGAAGCGCCAGGCGTAATAGTCTTCGCCGGGCAGGTAGCGGCGGTGCTCATCCACGCGCAAAAAATCGGCTACCAGCCAGGGGCGGCCGGGATTAGCCGCAATCTGGGCGGCGTAGTGGTAGAGAGTGCGCTGCAGCAGCAGGTCGTCGTCGTCGAGAGGCACAAGCCAGGCGTGGGCCGGGGCCTGCGCGCTCAGCTGATTGCGGGCAAAGCCGGGCCGGCATCGGGCCGCATCGTGCCAGTGGCGCAGCGGCGGGCCGGGCTGCGCGGCTGCCTCGCGCAGGTAGGCGGCGGTGCCATCGTGCGAGCCATTATCATAGAGCAGGTGCTCAAACGAGAAATCGAGGGGGCGCTGATGCTGGCGCGCACACTGGCTACGGTTTCGGGCAGCAGGTTGTGGCGCTGGTGGGTGGGGGTGATAACGGAAAAATGCATAGCTTCTTTTTTCGGGATGCGGGGCCGAAAAGTTGCGCCCGCGCCGCCCTGGGTGTAATGAGCTGCCCGGCCGCCGCGATTAAAAGCTGAACGGCGTAGCGCGGGCGTACCTTTAAGGAGCAGGCGCCTGGAACCCGCCGGCCC
The DNA here is from genome assembly GCF_013256425.1 of Hymenobacter sp. BRD67. GTDB lineage: Bacteria > Bacteroidota > Bacteroidia > Cytophagales > Hymenobacteraceae > Hymenobacter. The sequence goes on along the minus strand of NZ_CP053904.1, from coordinate 2,264,275 downwards.
GCTACTCTTTTCCTACTTTCCTCCTGCCTTATGCTGCTTATCTTTCTGGGTGTTATCGTGCTAATCGTGGGCCTCAATGCCAGCCGCTATTCTGATAGCTTTGGGCGGTGGCGCGGGATGTTGCTGCTGCTGGGCGGCGGGCTACTGCTGCTGGGCGTGGCCTCCAGCACAATAGTGCAGGTGGGCGTGGGGCAGGTGGGCGTGCAAACGCTGTTTGGGCAGGTGCAGCACCGGGTGCTGCCGCCCGGCCTGAGCGTGGTAAACCCGCTGGTTGACGTTACGCGCTTCGATACCCGCACCCAGAACTATACCATGTCGGCGGTGAAGAACGAGGGGCAGCAGGCCGGCGATGACGCCATCCGGGTGCTGTCGGCCGATGGGCTGGAGGTCGTTATCGACCTGACCGTGCTCTACCACGTGGTGCCCGAGCAGGCGCCGCGCATCCTCGAAACCATCGGGGAGGACTATCAGGAGAAAATCGTGCGGGCCATCTCGCGCACCCGCATCCGCGACAACGCCGTGTACTACGACGCGGTGGCGCTGTACTCGACCCGGCGCGAGGAGTTTCAGGCCCGCATTCTGGCGGCCATCGAGAAGGATTTTCGGGCTAACGGCCTGCGCCTCGACCAGCTGCTGATTCGCAACATCCAGCTGCCGCAGTCGGTGAAGGCCAGCATCGAAAGCAAGATTTCGGCCGAGCAGGATGCTCAGAAAATGCAGTTCGTGCTGCAAAAGGAAAAGCAGGAAGCCGAGCGCAAGCGCGTGGAGGCCCAAGGCATTGCCGACTACCAGCGCATCGTAAACACCGAGCTGAGCGACAAGCTCTTGCAGTATGAGAGCATCAAGGCCCAGCAGGCCATCGCCCTCTCGCCCAATGCCAAGGTGATTATTATGGGCAAGGGCAGCGGGGCGCAGGTACTCATTGGGGATAAGTAGGGGGTAGTAAATTAGTTGGAGCGGGCGCCCCTAGCCGTCTGTCATTGCGAGCAAAGCGAAGCAATGACAGACGATTATTGAGTGCCCCGCTCGAACAACCCCGGCTAGCCCAGCAGCGCCACCTCCGCCGCCGTGAGGCCGTAGAGGGCGGCCACGGCGGCGTCGATTTGCTGCTCCAGGGCCTGGGTGTCGGCGGCGGGCGCGGCGGCTTTGGCGGCCAGCACCTGCTCTACTAGCCCCGCTATCGCCGCCTGCTGCTCGGGCGTGGCGGGCGGGATGGGGAGACTCTTTGTGGACGCTGTGAGTCCGCGCGTGGTATCATTAAGCAACGTTCTAACGCGCGGACTCGCAGAGTCCACGCTACTTCCTGGCGCTGGCTGTAGCGTGGACTCTGCAAGTCCGCGCGTGGGCTTTTATTAATCGTGCAACGCGCGGACTCGCAGCGTTCACGCTACTTAGCCTGCCACGGCTACTTCCTTGCGCTCGCCAATCTGCTGGCGCCACATGGCGTAGTAGAGGCCTTTCTGGGCCAGCAGCTCGTCGTGGCGGCCGGCTTCGGCCACCCGGCCGCGCTCCAGTACGAAGATGCGGTCGGCGTGCAGCACCGTGCTGAGGCGGTGGGCAATGAGCACGGTGATGTGCTGGCGCGAGCCCGAGAGCTCGCGCACCGTGCGGCCGATTTCCTCTTCCGTGAGCGAGTCGAGGGCCGAGGTGGCTTCGTCGAACACCAGCAGGGTGGGGTGGCGCAGCAGGGCGCGGGCAATGCTGAGGCGCTGCTTTTCGCCCCCGCTCACTTTCACGCCGCCCTCGCCGAGCACCGTGTCGAGGCCTTTGGGGGCGCGGGCCAGCAGGGTATCGGCCGCCGCCTGGTGCAGGGCGTGCAGGCACTCGGCATCGGTGGCGTGCGGGGCCACAAATAGCAGGTTTTCGCGGATGGTGCCGGCAAAAAGCTGGGTATCCTGGGTCACGAAGCCGACCTGCTCGCGCAGCTGGTCGAGGTCTACTTCGGTACTTGGGATGCCGTTGTAGAGAATCTGGCCCGAAAGGGGCGGGTAGAGGCCCACCAGTAGCTTTACCAGCGTGGTTTTGCCTGAGCCGCTGGGGCCTACGAAGGCAATGGTTTCGCCCACCTGCGCGCCAAACGTGATGCCGGCCAGCGCGGGCGCCGGGGCCGTGAGGTGCTTGAAGGTAACATCGTCAAACCCTAATGTTTCGATGCGCTCCACCACCTGCGGGTGGGCCGGCTTCACATCGCGCGGGGTGTCGAGAATCTTCTGAAAGTTGCCCAGCGAAATCTCGGTTTCGCGGTACGTGCCAATGATGCTGCCCAGCTCCTGCAAGGGCCCGAAGATGGAAAACGAGTAGATAAAGAACGAGAAAAACTCGCCCAGGCTTATGTGGTTCTGAACCCGTAAATATAAAAGAAGTAAAATTATTACATTACGTAATAAATTTACAAACGTGCCCTGCACAAACGAGAGTGAGCGCAGGTAGCGCACCTTGCGCAGCTCCAGCTTCAGAATCTTGTCGGTAATGCCGTTCAGGCGCTGGGTTTCCTGCTGGGCCAGCCCCAGGCTTTTAATTAGCTCGATGTTGCGCAGGCTCTCGGTAGTGGAGCCGGCCAGGGCCGTGGTTTCGGCCACGATGGTCTTCTGAATCACCTTGATGCGCTTGCTGAGTGCAAAGCTCAGAATACCCAGCAGCGGAATGGTGAGGAAGTAGCCCAGCGCAATGGGCCAGTACACCGTAATGGCGTACCACATCACGAAGATAATGCCCACGAGCGCCGTAAAAAGCACGTTGACAAAGCTTTGAATCAGCTTCTCTACGTCGAGGCGCACCTTCTGGAGCTTGCCCAGCGTTTCGCCCGAGCGCTGGTCCTCAAATACCTGGTAGGGCAAATCGAGTGAGTGGCGCAGGCCGTCGGAATACATGGTGGCCCCCAGCCGCTGCGTAATGACGTTGACGTAGTAGTCCTGAAAGTTTTTGGCAATGCGCGATATCATCGCCACGCCCAGCATCATGCCGATGTAGGGGATGGCTTCGCGGAAAAACGGCCAGAAGGGCACCAGGCGCAGCCCGCTCACCGTACTGTTGCGCGGCACAAAATGGTCGACCAGCCGCCGGAACAAATACGGGTCGAGCAGCGAGAAAACCTGGTTGACGGCCGCCAGCACCAGCGCCAGCACCAGCAGAGGCCAGTAGCGCCGCAGGTAAGAGTATAGTATTTTCATAATATAAGCGCCGGGTCACTGCTGACCCGGCGATAAGCGAAACCAGAAAAACAGAGCCAGCCACCAGGCTGGCTCCGCGTCAAGGCCTTCAGACGGCTGGCGCAGTGGGCCGGCGCAGCACCAGCAGCACAAACAGCAGCACGAGCAGTACAAGCGCCGGCATACCCTTGGCCGCGCCGCCGGGAATGCGGGTAGCGTGCATAAAGATGGCCCCCAGCATAATAAAGCTGAGCCCCAGCGCGGCCGGCCGCAGGGTGCGCAGCACCAGCAGGCCGATGCCGCCCAGCACTTCGGCCGCGGCAATGAAGTAGGCAAACCACTCCGGCATTCCCAAACTGCCGAACATGTGCACGGTGTCGGACAGGTGCAGAAATTTCAGGAAGCCGGATGTCGTAAAGGCAAACGCCAGCAGCGCTTGCAGAATCCAGGCGATGGTATTGCCGGCAGAAGAAGTCATGGCGAAAGCTAAGCTAGTGATGAGGTAAGAGGATGAAGCGCAAGAAAGTTATAAAAACCTACCGGCTCCGTCTCGCTGCCCGTCACTTCCTATTGCCAGCCCCCACCGAGCGCCCGCACCAGGGCCACGGCGGCGCGCAGCTGGGTGGTCTGGGTTTGCACCACCAGGCGTGACGCGTCCAGGGTCTGGCGGTCGGCATCAACCACGGCGAAGTAGTCGGTGAGGCCCCGGCGGTAGCGCTCCAGGGTAAGGCGGCCAGCCAGGCGGGCCGCGCGCAGGGCGCGCTGCTGCGCCGCCAGCTGGGCCTCGCCGGCGCGCACATCGGCCAGGGCAGTTTCAACTTCCTGGTAGGCTGTGAGGGCGGTGCTCTGGTACACGGCTTCCGACTCGCGGCCCTGGGCGCGGGCCAGCTGCTCGGCCCCGCGCAGGCGGCCGCCATCGAAGAGCGGGATATTAAACCCGCCGCCCACGTAGTACGTGAGGCCGTTAGCCACTTTGGGCAGGTCGCCGACGTGGCTGGTCTGGGGGCCGATGAAGCCGTTGAGCAGCAGCGTCGGCAGGCGGTTGAGGCGAGCCTGGTCGGCGCGCAGGTCGGCGGCGGCCAGCAGGCGCTCCTGGCGGCGCAGGTCGGGCCGGCGGGTTAGCAGGCTGGCCGGCAGCGTAGCCGGAATAACGGGCAGCGGCACCAGCAGCGGCGGCACCGGGGAGGGCGCCGGGCCGTTCGAAGTAGCCGTAGTGGGCAGGGCGCTTTGGTAGCTCACCGAGTCGGGCGCCAGTGAGCGCAGGGTAAAGCTGCTGGCCGGCCGGCCCGTGAGCGTTGCCAGCGAGGCCACCAGTCCGGCCCGCTGGCGGCGCAGCTCAATAGCGCTGGCCTCCACATTGGCCAGCTCGGTTTCGGCCCGGCGCAGGCCAATTTCGTTATCCACCCCGGCCTTGAAGCGGACGGCGGTCAGCTGCACGTTGTAGCGGCGGGCCTGGCGGGCGCTGTCCAGCACCAGCAGCTCGGCATCGAGGCCGCGCAGGCTGAAGTAGGCATTGGCCGCATCGGCCGACACGCTCAGGCGCACGGCCTGCTCATCGGCTTCGCTGGCCTGCTCGGTGGCGCGGGCGGCCTGGGCGCCGCGCCGCAGCCGGCCCCACAGGTCCACTTCGTAGCTGACGTTCAGCGGCACGTAATACTGATTCTGCTGGATGGCCACTGCCGGAATAGCTGCCGACTGCAAGGGGCGCAATGCCGAAAGCTGGGTGTTGTACACCGACGGGGCCAGTGCCACCACCGGCGAGCGCAGTGCTTCGGCCACACGCAGCTGGGCCCGCGACTGGTCGATACGCGCCAGGGCGGCGCGGGTAGTAAAGTTCAGGCTCGACGCCTGGGTTTCGAGCCGGGTGAGCGTGGTATCGTTAAATACCGCCCACCAGGTGGGCAGGCTCGGAATCTGAGCCAGCTGCCGCGCCTTGGAGGTGTCGGCAACGATGGGCGCGGGCACTTCAGCCCGGCCCCGGCCCAGCGAATCGACGGCCGCCGTGTTTTTAAACGCCGTGGGCACGGGCACGGCGGGCGGGTCGTAAGTATAGTGGCTCACGGCACAGCTGCCCAGTGCCAGGCCCAATAAAGCAACAGAAATACGCATTCGAGAGAAGGTTAATTAAAAATTGACTGGTAGCGAGTCGAATTGCCTCCTGCACTTCGGCGTGCTACTTCATTCCTGGCACCGTTTCCAAATGCGAGTACCCGGCCGACAGCTTGCATCAGTCAAGCTGTACCCGGACCTGGAAACTGCCCTGGGCTGCTACCAGCTGATTTTTAATTTATCATTTTTAATTGGACAGAGGCGACGATACGCGAGGCGCGTCGGGGTCGTTCGGCCGGGGCTTGGCGGGCGGCGGACCGGCCGGGGCTTTGGGTTTGGGAGCGGCCTTGGTAGCTACTGCGAGCCCTTCGGTCAGGTTTTCGGTAGGGTTGATGACGAGCAGCTCGCCGCCTTTCAGGCCCTGGGTTACTTCGATGGTCGAGCCGAAGTCGCGGCCCAGCACCAGCGGCTGGTAATGAATCTTGCCATCTCGTACCATCGCTACCTTCGAGTCGATACCCGGCACCAGCGCATTGGCCGAAATGAGCACGCTCGGTGAGGTCTGCGGCAGGCGGAAGCGCACCTGGGCGTACACGCCGGGCCGCAGCTGCCGCTTCTGACCGTGGTTGACGAGCAGCACCTCGGTGCGCAGCGTACGCGTCTGGGCATCGAGCGCGCCGGCGTCGCGGGCTACGTGGCCCTCAAACGGCTGGGTCGGAAACTCGGGTACCAGCACGTCGGCCCGCTGGCCGCGCCGGATGCCGGGCACGTAGTTCTGGGGCACATCCACAAAAGCGCGCAGCGTGTCGGTTTGCTCGATTTTAAAGAGCTGCGTGCCCGTAGCGTTGCCGCCCGTTACGAGCGTGCCCACATCTACATTACGCTGCGTAACAATACCGCTGAAGGGGGCAATTACCTGTCGGAAGGCCCGCTGGGCCTGCAGCTGCTTCACGGCCGCACCCTGGGCCGCGTACTGCGCCCGGCCGGCGTCTACTTCCTGCTGCGATACAGCTCCGGGCAGCGTGACGCTGGTGAGGCGGTTAAATGAGCTGCGCGCCAGCGCCAGGTTGGCCTGGGCCTGGGCAATCTGCTGGTCCAGCTCAGGCGTGGCGATGGTAGCCAGCACCTGGCCCTTGCGCACATGCTTGCCGATGTCGCTGGTCCAGCTTTGCACAAAGCCATTCACGCGGGCAAACACGAAGGTTTCGTGGTTCGAGCGCAGGTCGGCGGGTAGGGTAATGGTGGTGGTGTCGGGGGCCGCCTTGGCGGGTATTATCGTCACCACCGGCTTGGCCGTGGCCAGCGCGTGCGACTCTTCATCGCGGGCTTTATTGTGCTTGAGCCGGGGCAGCAGGCCCACCGCAAACAGTATCCCGAATACGATGAGCAAAACGAGTATAACCAGCCAGAAGCGGCCGGTGCCGGAAGAAGTAGTTTCGGTTGACATGTAAAGAAATCTTAAAAAAGAACGTCAGGCTTCCCGCCGGAAAGCACGACGTTCTTTTTTCAGTGGTAAGTCAGAGAAATCAGGCCGCCTGAGCCTGTGGCTCGGCTGCTACGGCGGCCGGCTCTTCCTCTTGCTTCTTTAAATAGGAGAACATAATAGGCACAAAAAACAGGGTCGTTACCGTGGCCAGCATCAGGCCGCCGATTACGGCCCGGCCGAGGGGGCATTCTGCTCACCGCCTTCGCCCAGGCCCAGCGACATGGGCAGCAGGCCGATAACCATGGCCAGGGCCGTCATCAGCACCGGGCGCAGACGGGTGAAGCCGGCATCGAGGGCCGCATCGAGCGGACTAAGGTCGGGCTCTTCCTCGCGGCGCTCGTTGGCGAACGTTACCAGCAGAATGGAGTTGGCCGTGGCCACTCCGATGCACATAATAGCGCCCATCAGGGCCGGCACGCTCAGCGTGGTCTGGGTCACAAACAGCATCCACAGGATGCCGGCCAATGCGCCCGGCAAGGCCGTGATGATAATGAGCGGGTCGAGCCAGCTCTGAAAGTTGACGGCCATCAGCAGGTAAACCAGCACGATAGCACCCGCCAGCCCCAGGCCCAGACCAATAAACGACGTCCGCATCGACTCGACCTGCCCGCGTAGCACGATGGTCGTGCCCTTGGGCAGGTTTTTCTCCGCGTCGGCAATAATGCGGCGAATATCCTTGCTTACCCCGCCCAGGTCGCGCCCACTCACGCTGGCGTAGAGGTCTACCGTGCGCTGGATATTATAGTCCGATGCCACGGCCGAGGTCTGCGTGCGGCGCACCTGCGCAAAGTTGGTTAGTAGCTGCGGCGTGGCCTGGCCGGGCCGGTGACGGTAATATTACCTACTTCGTTCAGGTTAGCTAGCTGACTAGGTGGTGTTTGCACGGCTACGGTGTAGTTTACGCCGTTCTGCGGATTCAACCACTGGTTGGGGTTGGTCTGGGTGCTGCTGCTCAGGTTCACGAGCAGGTTGTTGGCAATGTCGCGCTGGGCCAGGCCAGCCTGCTGGGCCCGCACCCGGTCGATATCGAGCCGCAGCTGGGGCTGGTCGAACGCCTGGTAAATAAACGCATCAACTACCCCCGACACATTCTTGATTTTCCGGCTCAGCTCACCGGCCACGCGCTGGTTGGCCTTCATATCGCGGCCCGTTACCTGAATGTCGATGGGAGCCGGCAAGCCGAAGTTCAGCGTCTGATTGACGATATCAGCCGGTTGGAAGAATACAGTTAAATCAGGATATTCCTGATGCAGCTTGCGCCGGATATCATTGATGTACTCGCCGGTGGGGCCGTGCTCCTCCTTCATGCTCACCAGTATCTCGCCGTCGCTGGCGCCAATGGTCGGGTTGTCGCTCAGCAGCAGGTTGATAGGTACGACCGGCAAGCCAATGTTATCAAGCACCAAATCCAGCTCCTTAGCCGGAATCACTTCCCGGATTACTTTTTCTACCTGCTTAAAGCGCTCTTCGGTTTCCTCCACGCGGGTGCCAGTGGGCACGCGCACGTGCAGGCGCAGCTGGCCGGCATCCACGGTCGGGAAGAAGTTCTGGCCGATGAGCGGAAACAAGCCCAGCGAGCCGATAAACAGCACCGCAAACGCGCTCACTACCAGGCGGCGGTTGCCCAGCGCCCATTGCAGCGCCCCTTTGTAGCCGTGCCGGAATTTCTCAAAGCCGTGCTCAAAGCCGGTGTGAATCCGCCACACCCAGGTTTGGGTAATGGCTTTGCCCGCCTCGCGCTCGGCATCGGTAATGCCCTGCTCGGCTTCCTCCTCGGGCGTGCCGCTGGGGTGGTCTTTCTCGAACTGCTCGCGGTGCAGGCGGGCCAGGTCGCGCTCGCCCTGGCTGATGGCGCGGCCATTGCGGAAGTAGGCGCTCGGCACTTCTTCCTCCTCCTGCGCGTGGTAGATGGGTAGTTCCTTGCGCAGCAGGTACATCACCATGGTGGGCACCAGCGTCCGGCTTAGTATATACGAGGCCAGCATGGCAAAAATTACGGCCGTGGCCAGCGGCGCGAAGATGGCCGAAGCCACGCCCCCAGGAAGAACACCGGCACAAACACGATGCAAATGGAGAGCGTAGCCACCAGCGCCGGCGTCGCAATCTGCTGGGCGCCGTCCAGAATACTGCGCTTGAGCAGCTTCTTCATGCCCATATTTCGGTGGATGTTCTCAATCTCCACCGTGGCATCGTCTACCAGAATACCCACGGCCAGCGAGAGGCCGCCCAGGGTCATGATATTCAGGGTCTGACCCAGAATATTCATCACGATAATGCTGACCAGAATCGATAGCGGAATACTAATGGCAATAATGAGCGTAGAGCGCCACGAGCCCAGAAACAGCAGAATCATAAGCGCCGTGAGCGCCGCCGCGATGCTGGCCTCGATGATTACGCCCTTGATGCTGGCCCGCACAAAAAACGACTGGTCGAACAGCAGCTTGATATTCAGAGCAGGCGGGGCATTCGCCTGAATGTTGGGCAGCACCTGCTTTATCTTGTCAATAACGGCCAGGGTAGAGGCCGCGCCGCTTTTCAGCAGCGGAATAATAGCTGTGCGCCGCCCGTTCTGACGTACAATGTTGGTTTGCACGGCCGCGCCCTCGTGCACAAAAGCCACGTCGCGGATATAGGTCGTTACGCCATCCTTGGTCTGAATGGGCAGGTCGTTGAGCGTGGCTACCGCCTCGGGGCTGGAGTTCAGCTTCACGTCGTACTCGCGGGTGCCAATCTTGGCCGAGCCGGCCGGAATAATGATGTTTTGCGACGTGAGCGTATTGACCACGTCATCGGCGCTCAGGCCCTTGCCGGCCAGCTTCTGCGGGTCGAGGTCCACCATTATCTGCTTGGGCTTGCCGCCATTAGGCAGCAGCACCGAGGCGCCCTGCACCACCGCCAGGCCCGGCCGGATGAAAGCGTTGGCTGCGTCGTAGAGGTCCGACTCGCCGAGCGTTTCGGAGCTGAGCGAGGTTTGGGCAATCGGCACGTTGGAAGCCGAATAGCGAATAATGAGGGGTGGCGTAATGCCCGGTGGCAGCACCCGCAGCAGCGTTTGGGTGATGGCCGTGAGCTGCGCCACGCCCGCGTCGGGGTTGGTGCCCGGCTGAAAGAACACCTTTATCAGGCCAATGCCCTTGAGGCTCTGGCTTTCCTGGTGCTCCACGTTGTTAACGGTAGTGGTAATGGCGCGCTCTACCGGCACCACTACGCGCTGGTTCATCTCTTCGGGGGCAATGCCGGCGTAGGTCCACACAATGCCTACTACCGGAATCGGGATGTCGGGGAAGATATCCACCGCCATGCGCTGAATCGTCAGCACGCCCCCGATTAATATAAGCAGCGCCATCACCACGAAGGTGTAAGGCCGCGCCAGGGCCAATCGTACAATCCACATTAGTCCAATCCTGAACTTTCATCCAGGCACTCGTTAAACCATAAACCCCGCTGCCGCTCTCCCGCCCGTTGTTCTGTACTGAATCTGTGCTTAACTGATTTTTGCGGGTAATAGTTAGCGGCAGTTTGGTAATTTTTCAAATCAGGCCCTGAGTAATTAACAGCCAGTCAGCTATTTCACATAAAGCTCATGTTATGGGCAACTGGTTTGCCTGCTCCTGCGAAGCCAGTGCTATTGACAAGCCTTCGCGGCTCCGCGTTGCAGACCAGGGTGGTGAAGCCGTATTACGGGCTGCCAGTCAGGGATAAAAAATGCAAAAAAAGACCTCCCTTTAACAGGGAGGTCTTCTTGTATCTGGTTAAAGCCGGTACCTAGTAGCGGTACACTTTATCCGCGTTGTTGTTCTTGAACTGCTCTTCAAAATATTTGGCATCTTCGGCATTGCGGGGCTTCACGCCCATTACAATACCACCGTTTTTGATGCCCTGCTCATACTCAGCAGCGTGCTCCTCGGGGATACCCGAGCCTACCAGGGCACCTACCAGGCCACCCGTGAGGCCACCGGCACCGGCACCGGCCAGCGCAGCGGCCAGCGGACCGGCAATGATGAGGCCCAGGCCCGGCAGCGCTACCGACGTACCGATGGCGGCGATAGCGCCGATGATAGCGCCGGCCGTGCCCCGATGGCCGAGCCTACGCCGGCACCTTCCATTGCTTTATCACCCAGCTCGGTGTGGGTAGAATCGTCGCCGAAGTGCTTCTTGCGGGTATCGTCCGACATCAGCAGGTTCACGTCGTCTTTGCCGTAGCCGCGCTCATGCAGCGACTGGTACGCTTTCTCGGCGCTGCTGCGGTCGCGGAAAATGCCGCTGGTGTGCGAGTAATCGCCGTCGTAGCTGGCGTTGGTGCCGGTAGCAGCATCCTCGACAGCGTGGCCGGCCCGTGAAGCGGTGTTCTCCACTGCATCGATGCCGCGGCCTACTGCTGCACCAGCGGTGCCGGCCACGGCTGCGCCTTTGGCAGTAGCGCTGTAGTCATCACCGGGGCGCGAGGTGCCGTCACCCGCGTTGGTAGGCGTGGTGGGCGAAGTAGTAGAAAGAGGCGAGCCTGTAGCGCCAGCATTTAACGTAGAAGCATCGGAAGAAGTGGCACCGCCGGTAGCGCTGCTGTAGTCGGTGCCAGCGTTGTAGCTCGTGCTTTCGTTGCTGGTATTGCCGCTATTGCCGAGTCCGGTGCCGGTGTTGCTGGTGCCATAGTTAGCGCCGGCGCCGGTGCCGGAATTCATCGGGTTGTTTGCATCGTTGGTGTTCATCTGGAAAAGGGGTGGGTTGAGTGAAGTGTCGCCAGGGCTAAATGTCCGGCTTCGGGTAGCTTAACGGAGCTAGCCGAACAGGGGTTACAACCGGCTGCAAGCCGCTGGCAGGCGCGTCTGGCCGCTCATGAAAAAAGCCCCGGCAGTAGCCAGGGCTTTCTAAGCAGAGTATGAGGTAGTAAGCACTTACGCTTCATTTAATACGTGCTGCGCATAGTTTGCTTCCTGCTGCCAGTACTCCCGGCATTCCCTGATAAGATTTTTCAGAAAGCTTTCATCCTGCTTCAGCGAGCGCCATTCGCCCATGCCCAGCCGCTCGCAGAGCTTGTAGAAGTTATCGCCTTGACCTTTAGAGCCTTGCACACGCACCAGACTGCTAAGCAAGGGGCGGCCTGCCGCGTGCTCCTCAGTTGAGATTTCGGCCAGCATCTCATTGAGGCGCGCTTTTTCGTGCGAGATGTCCAGGTTTAAGCCCAGCTCGGATTCCTGTACCAGGGTAAGGTAGCTGACCGTGCCCGCCTGCTGCCGGGCATAGCGGATGAGGTAGTGACGGAGGCGGTTAATCATGGACAACAAGAAAAGGTGGACATTTTTGCAGCGCTTGCCAGGCAATGCGTGCGGCGATAAACTGTAAAGGAGCAAACAAAAACAGCTGCTGCTATAGAAGAGCTCAAAAAAACCGCCTACGTTGCAAGCAAATGCCTTGCCAACCTATACTATTTTTGGCAGCCATCGGGCAGGCAAAGCCCTATTTTTTGCCCTGGCGCCGGCGCAACTCATTCTGGATGAGTAGAAATTCCCGGCTGCTCTGGCCCGCGATAGCCGTGTTTTCGTTTGCCCGGCGCAGTAGATAAGGCATTACTGCTTCTACGGGGCCATAGGGCACGTATTTGGCGGTGTGGTAGCCGGCGTGGGCCAGGTTATAGCTTAGGTTATCACTCATGCCATAGAGCTGGGCAAACCACACGCGCTCGTCGCCGGGAGCCAGGCCGGCCTGGGCCATGAGCTGGGTCAGCAGCAGCGAGCTGGCTTCATTATGGGTGCCCGCGCACAGGCTAATGCGGTCTACGTGGGCCACTGTGTAGCGCAGGGCCTCATTGTACAGGTCGTCGGTGGCCTGCTTGGTGGGGTTAATCGGATTTTTGTAGCCGCGCTGCTGGGCTACGCGGGCCTCTTTTTCCATATAGGCTCCGCGCACCAGCTTCACCCCAGGTAGTAGCCACCTGCCACGGCCCGGTCATGGGCAGCTTGCAGCGCCTCCAGGCGGTCGTGTCGGTAAAGCTGATAGGTGTTCCAGACGATGGCCCGCTCCCCGTTGTAGCGGCGCATCATCTCCTCGGCCAGGTCGTCGATAGTTTGCTGAAACCAGCTTTCCTCGGCATCTACAAACAGGCGCACGCCGTGCTGGTGCGCGCTGGCGCAGAGCGCGTCGAGCCGCTGCCGGCCGCGCGCAAAAGCCGCCTGCTCGGGCTCGGTAAGCGGGGTGCCGGCCTGCGTTTTTTCGAGCAGGGCAGTAGGCATGAGGCCCGTTACCTTAAATACAGAAAAGGGTATATTCGGCGTGGTAGCCGCCAGGGCAATAGTGGCCAGAATCTCGTCGCGGGTGCGGTCGAAGCTCTGGTCGTTGCCGGTGCCTTCTACCGAATAGTCGAGAATAGTGCCAATGTGGTAGCGACCCAGCTCGGCAATAACCGGCTTGCATTCCTCAATGGTTTCGCCACCGCAAAACTGCTTGAAGATGGAGTGCTTTATCAGAAACTTGGTGCCCGGAAAATTAAATTTCAGGGCCGACTGCATGAATCCGCCGCCTAGTTTTACCAGGCTGCCGTTGTTCATGGCCGCAAACAGCGCGTACATCTTGCGCAGGTCGGCATCCGACTTGGCCTCGAAGGCAATACGGGTGTCTTCAAAGGAGATAGGCGCTACGGGCGGCAGGGGCACGGCAGGGGTAACAGACATGGTAGAGCAGGCAGAACAAGTGAGCGGGTGGGGTGGGTACTGCGAAGGTACGGCCCTCGCTAAACCCTGTTCGCCCCAATGGGTTACTTTTAGGATTGTAAAGCGGAGTGGCACTCCGCTTTGGCCACTCACTCAACAACTTCGCCGAAAGCCTGCTTCGGCGGCGCGGGCGCGGAGTGCCACTCCACGCCGCAGTTTGTAATGGAAAATAGTACCGCTATTGCCGACACGTATTTTACGCGCCGGCTGGCCGCCAAAGGCCAACCGCTTATCATTGCCGGCCCGTGCTCGGCCGAATCGGAAGAACAAGTGCTGACCGTGGCCCGCGCCCTGAAAGCTGCCGGCCAGGTCGATATGTACCGCGCCGGCATCTGGAAGCCCCGCACCAAGCCCGGCGGCTTTGAGGGCATGGGCACCGCTGCGCTGCCCTGGCTGCAGGCCGCCCGCCAGGAAACCGGCCTGCCAATGGCAATTGAGGTGGCCACCCCGCGCCATGTTGAGGATGCCCTGAAGCACGGCATTGATGTACTCTGGATTGGCGCCCGCACTACCGTAAACCCCTTTGCCGTGCAGGAGCTGGCCGATGCGCTGGCCGGCACCGGCGTGCCGGTAATGGTAAAAAACCCGGTAAACCCCGACCTTGCTTTGTGGATTGGCGCGCTCGAGCGGCTGGAACGCGCGGGTATCACCGATTTGGCAGCTATTCATCGGGGTTTCAGCACGTTTGCGCCCTCGCGCTACCGCAATGCGCCTACCTGGGCCATTCCGATTGAGCTGAAAACGCGCTACCCGCAGCTGCCGCTCATCAACGACCCCAGCCATATCGGCGGCTCGCGCGAGCTGCTGCTGCCCATTGCCCAGAAGGCGCTGGACCTCGACTACGATGGCCTTATCATCGAAACCCATCCCGACCCCGACCATGCCCTCAGCGATGCCGCCCAGCAGGTGACGCCCGCCCGCCTGCAAGCGCTATTGAGCGAGCTGAAGTACCGCTACCGCAGCTCCGACAACGCCGACTACCGTAACAAGGCCGAGGAGCTGCGCCAGAAAATGGATACCGCCGACCACGAGATTCTGGAGGTGCTGGCCCGCCGCATGGCGCTCATTCAGGAGCTGGCCGAGTACAAAAAGGAAAATAACGTCAAGATTCTTCAGCTGGAGCGCTGGCAGGAAATCTTTAAAACCCGCCCCGAATGGGGCCGTAAGCTCCATATCGACGAGCGGTTTGTGGGTGAGCTGTATAAGCTCATTCACATCGAAAGCATCCGCCAGCAAACCCAGGTGCTCAACGGCCGGCCGGTTGATGGGCCCCAGAACCTGGGGCCGGGGCTGTGAGTAACACGTAATTAGCGCGGTTTCGCAATCAGTGGGCCGGCGCCGGCAATAGGGCGGCTCCGAAGCTGCGCTAGGCCGCTATCGTCTGTTTAACAGTAAGTTGTTAATAAAGAAAGCGATGCTGAGCTTGTCGAAGCATGGCTTTCTTTTCGTTACTCACTTACCCAGTGGTACGTCTCCACGGCTCCGCCGTCAACCGGAACGGTTACGCCCATCAGGCTGAGCACTTGCTGGCCGTATTGCGGGCTTCGCAGCGTGTAGGTTTTGGTGTTGTCGTTAGGTAAATCGGTTTCATTTACGAAGGTGATGAGGGGAGCGTAGCTCATCGACAGCTGGTAGGTAGTATGGTAGTCGGCCTGCCCGCTACGATGCACGGTGAGCTGGCCGCCCGCCCCAAACACGAGCTGGCGGGTAAAGCCCACCGAGGCCGGCGTGCGTGCCCCAGCCTGGTACGAGGTGCTTTCCCATTCCCAGTGCCCGGTTGCCATCGCCAGCTCATCGTAGTTGGCCGGCCGGATATCGGCATCACGCTGGCAGCCTGTTGGGTGAAGGCAAGCAGCAGTGCAAAGAATGTTATTTTCTGCATATAGCTGGGAAGAGGTTCGTGTCTACTAAAGAGTTGCAGCGCCGAAAAAGCGTTACATGCTGCAACCAGAAAGTGCTTGGGCTGCCGGGCCGTTTATTTGCACCCGCATTACCTCCACCGTATACCACCTTGCGTATCTCGCCCATCATCGGCCCCGCTGCCCTGCCCGCCCTAGCTGAGCTGCTGCACCAGTCGCCGCCGAGCCGCCTCTTCGTGCTGGCCGATACTAATACCGCCCGCGACTGCTATCCGCGGCTGCAACTGCACTTGCCGGCCCACCAGCTACTGACCATTGAAGCCGGTGAGGCTTATAAAACTCTGGAAACCTGTGGTATAGTCTGGAGCTGGCTCACGGCTTACCAGGCCGACCGCCACGCGCTGCTCATCTGCCTGGGCGGCGGCGTCGTCACCGACCTCGGCGGCTTTTGCGCCGCCACCTACAAGCGCGGCATTCGGTGCGTGGGCGTGCCTACTACGCTGCTGGCCCAGGTAGATGCCGCAGTAGGGGGAAGACCGGCGTTGACTTTCAGGGTTTAAAAATCATATCGGCGTTTTTCAGGAGCCCGAAGGCGTCTTTATGGAGCCCGCGTTTCTGGCTACGCTGCCGGCTGGTGAGCTGCGCTCGGGCTACGGCGAAGTTATAAAGCACGCTCTCATTGCGGATGCTGCGGCTTTTGCCGGGCTGCGCGGGTAGCCGTGACCACGTTGCCCGACTGGACGCCCCTCATCCGCCATTCCGTGGCCATTAAGGAAGGCATTGTGACGCAGGACCCGCACGAAACCGGCCTGCGCAAGCTGCTCAATTTTGGCCATACCGTGGGCCATGCCCTGGAAAGCTACCTGCTGGCCCAGCCCGGCCGGGCCGTACGCCACGGCGAGGCCGTCGCGGCCGGCCTTATCTGCGAGAGCTGGCTTTCGGCCCGGCGCGGGCTGCTGAGTTCCCAAGAGTTGGCGCAGGTGCGCGAAGTAGTGGGGCTGACTTTTGAGCCGCTGCGCTTTACCGCAGCTGAAATAGGCGATATTGTAGCCTACGCCATTCACGACAAGAAAAACCGGGGCGACGTTATTAAGTGTACGCTGCTGCACGGCATAGGCCACGGCATTTTTGACCAGGCGGTGACGGTGGCCGAGCTAAACGCTTCCCTGCAAGCTTACCTGGCCTTGTAAAATGAGTGGTGCCCCGTTTTTAGGTCGGGCTTCCATCGCTCACCCTCGCCGCGAACTATTGACCCAAAATGGAGTGCCCCTCCGTTTTACCTCTTTCTATGACCAACCAAACCCTGCGCTGGCCGGGCGGCCCGCTTAGCGGTACCGCCCAGCTACCCGCCTCTAAAAGCGAAGCCAACCGCGCCCTGCTGCTGCAGCGCCTGGCCGGTGGCGGCACCCTGAGCAACCTTTCCGAAGCCAACGACACCGTGCTGATGCAGCGCCTGCTAACCCAGGCGGCTACCACCGACCTGCTCGACGCCGAAGACGCCGGCACCGTAATGCGCTTTATGACAGCTTACCTGGCCGTGACCGGCTGGCGCGGCACCCTTACCGGGGCTACCCGCATGAAGCAGCGGCCCATTGGCATTCTGGTTGAGGCGCTGCGCACCCTGGGGCCGATATTACTTATATAGAGAAAGAAAATTATCCGCCGCTGGCTTTTGGGGCCGGCCGCTGGCCGCCGCGCAGGGTATGGCCGAGCTAAGCGTGCGCGGCGACATCAGCAGCCAGTACATTTCGGCGCTGTTGATGGTGGGCCCTACGCTGCCTGGCGGCCTGCGCCTGCGGCTAACCGGCGAGGTAGGCTCGCGGCCCTATATCCACATGACCCTGAGCTTGATGAGGCATTTCGGGGCGGAGGCGGCTGAGCTGCCCGAAGAACTAATAGAGGTGCAGCATGGCGGCTATCAGCCCGCCGATTACGAGGTGGAAAGCGACTGGTCGGCCGCCAGCTACTGGTACGCACTGGTGGCGTTGGGGCCGTCTGGCTCAATGATTATACTGCCGGGCTTGCGGCGGGCCTCCTGGCAGGGCGACCACGTTATTCAGCATAGTATGAAGCTGCTCGGCGTGGCCACCGAGTTTCTGGAAGCCGGTGCGGTGCGGCTTTCGCAGGTACCGCTGGCGGCCGAAAGCTTGGTGGGGCAGCCCCTCAACTTCACCGACTGTCCCGACCTGGCCCAAACCGTGGCCGTAGTTGCTGCCGCGCAGGGTGTGCCGCTGCGCCTGACCGGCCTGCATAGCCTGCGCATCAAAGAAACCGACCGCATCGCGGCCCTGCAAGCCGAGCTGCGCAAGTTCGGCGCTGCCATGCCGGAGGTAGCGCCGGGTGTATTTGAGGTGCAATCGACCAACTTCCAGGTAGATGGCCAGACGGTAGAAACTTACGATGACCACCGCATGGCGATGGCTTTTGCGCCGCTGGCTATGCGCGGGCCGCTTACCATTGCCGAGCCGCAGGTGGTACGTAAGTCGTACCCCAGCTTCTGGCGGGCGCTCGCGGCGGTCGGAATGGAGCTGGCGTAGCGGTAGAGCTTATTCTTTTAACTTAAGAAAACCAAGCTAGCGTTACGTCAAGTAGCTTTTCCGCTTTTTAGCGAAGCTGTTTAGGAATTACTGAAAATGAAAAATGAACGTCATGCTGAGCTTGTCGAAGCATCTCCACCGCGCCGTATGATTCGTTCAACGAAGCGAGCGAGATGCTTCAACAAGCTCAGCATGACCGTCCGACGTTTTCCTGAACAGCTTTTCAACTTCTTATCCAGCTGGTTCCGGCTGGCCTGTCGTCTCTTAAATCAGCCTGTTACTCCCATGACGTATTACGAGTTGAGCGCCCTGCTACTGGCCGGCGGCCTGCTGCTAAGCAGCTGCCAGTCGAAGCCCGGCACCACTGAAATGGCCGGCGGCCCGGCCGGGGCCATCTGGCATTCTGAGGCCTACACGCTTTACCGAGATAGTATCGTGCAGGGCCACAACCACGGCCGGGTAGTTTCAGCGACGGCGCTGACTTCCAACTATCGCAGCCCGGCCAACGAGACGCAGAGCCCGCTGGTGACCTTCAAGTTCAGCCTCAACGGCAAGGATAACGAGCTGCCGCCCGGCCAGGATAATACCTTTCTGGCGCTGCCCGCCGCGCCCGGCGCGGTCCTTGAAACCCCGGTTATCCTATTTGGCCAACGCTATGCAGAGGCCCGGCCCGTGCCGGCCGGCCAGTACCTGGCCCCTAACACGCCGCTAAAAATCAGGCTCGACCTTCGGCCCGTGCTGGCTGCTTTTGATAAGCAAGGCTATTTCACTACTTATAAAGGCGAAAAGATTTATAAGCAAGACTTTAAGAAGGTTTTCGTAGCCGGCAGTACTGCGCCGCTGAGCTGGGATTTTGACAACCTGATAAACAAGCCCGAGCTGGAAATGCACGATGCCGATGGCGACGGCATCTACGAGGTGACCCTGACGCTTAACGCGCCGGCCGCCGCCAAAACCACCGCCAGCCGCTGGGAAAAATCTATTAAAACCGACGATTTCCCCCAGTATAAGTCGGGCTACCCGCTCGCCGATGCGCTTTATAACCTGGCTTTGGAAGAAGCGCGGCGCGCCGTGGAGCCCGACAGTACGTTTCGTACCGGCAAAGAGTGGGCGGGCGTGTGGACGCGCGACGTGAGCTATTCCATCATCCTGGCCCAGGCTACGCTGCAACCCAAATCGGCGATGAAAAGCCTGCTGCGCAAGGTATCGCCCGCGGGCCGCATCATTCAGGACACCGGCACTGGCGGGGCGTATCCGTGCTCTACCGACCGCGTAATCTGGGCCGTGGCGGCCTGGGAGGTATACAAGGTAACCGGTGACGCCGCGTGGCTGCGCAAGGTGTATCCCATCGTCAAAAAGACGCTGGAAGAAGACGCCCAGAATGCCTACGACCCCACCAGCGGCCTGGTGCGCGGCGAGTCATCGTTTCTGGACTGGCGCGAGCAGACCTACCCGCGCTGGATGCAGCCGGCGGATATCTATCAAAGCGAAAACCTGGGCACCAACGCTGTTCATTTTCAGGCTAATACCGTACTGGCCCTCATGGCCCGGCAGCTGGGCGAAACGGCCGTGGCCGAGCGCCACGAGCAGGCAGCGGGCGTTATCAGGCAAGCCATTAATCAGCACTTGTGGCTCGAAAAAGCCGGCTACTACGGGCAATATAGGTACGGTCGAATATTTCCGGTGGTGTCGCCCCGCTCCGAGGCGCTGGGTGAGGCGCTGAGCGTGTATTTTGGCGTTGCCGACGAGGGCCGGGCCAAAACAGTAGTGGCGAATGTTCCGACTACGCCCTTTGGCATTTCCTGCATCTATCCCCAGATTCCGGGCATTCCGCCCTACCACAACGACGCGGTGTGGCCCTTCGTGCAGAGCTTCTGGGCGCTGGCCGCCGCCAAGGCCGGCAACGAGGCTTCGGTGATGGAAAGCATGGCCGCCGTTTACCGCCCGGCGGCGCTGTTCTTGACGAATAAGGAAAACTTCGTGGCCAGCAACGGCGACTTTGCCGGCACCCAGGTCAACTCTTCCAATATGCTCTGGAGCCTCTCGGGCAGCCTGGCCCTGGTGTATAAAGTGCTGTTTGGCATGCACTATGAAACCGACCGGCTGGTGTTTCAGCCCTTCGTGCCGCGGGGGCTGCAGGGCACCCGCCAGCTCACCAACTTTGCGTATCGCCGCGCGCGGCTGACTATCGAGATGACGGGCTTTGGCAATGAAATCCAGGAAATCACCTTGGATGGCCAGCCGCTGGCCGGTGCCGCCGTACCCGCCACGCTCACCGGGGCGCACAAACTGCGCATCGTGCTCAAAAGCCAGGCTCCGGCGGCGGCCAACGTGAATCGGGTGCCTGACTTGTTCAGCCCCGAAACCCCGCAGCTAAGCTATGCCAACGGCCAGCTTAGCTGGCCCGCCCAGGCCGGCGTAGTAACCTACCGGGTGCTCAAAAACGGCCAGCCGGTAGATGCCAGCGGCGCTACTACGTACGCGGTAGCGCCCGGCTCGTATGCCGAATATCAGGTTTTGGCTATAAATGCCAAAGGCCACGAGTCGTTTGCCAGCGAGCCGCTGCCGGTAGGGGTACCCGCCGCTGAAATCCAGCTCGAAACCCTGGCGCCGGCCGCAGCTTACGCGTACAAAGGCTTTAGTGGCACCGGCTTTATAGAGGTGAGTACTGCTAAAAACACCCGGCTCAGTATTCCGGTTGAAGTGCCGGAGGCGGGGCTCTACGCGCTCGATTTTCGCTATGCCAACGGCAACGGCCCCATCAATACCAACAACCAGTGCGCCATTCGCACGCTGCGCGATGGCCGCGGCCAGCTGCTGGGCACCGTGGTGCTGCCCCAGCGCGGGGTGGCTGAATGGTCGAACTGGGGCTTCTCGAACCCGGCAATGGTGCGCCTGGCGAAGGGCAAAAACATGCTTACGCTCACGTATGAGCCAGCCAACACGAACATGAATGGAGCCGTGAACCAGGCCATGCTCGACTACCTGCGCGTGCGAAAAATACAGTAGCGCGGACGTTGCCGTCCGCGTGGAAACCGAGCTAAATGCGGACTACAAGGTCCGCGCTACTACTTTTGCCAGCCATGACCGACGCTGAATTTGACCTGCTCGACGAATTATATTTTGTAACGCCCTTCCGGGTGCTGCTCGAAAAAACCGGCTTGCCTGCCGCCGAGCTGCTTCCGCTGCTGGGGCAGCTGCTGGAGCGCGGCTTGGTGCGCTACTACTGGCCCGACCCCGATACCGAGCTGGCCTACGAGCCCACTTCGTTTGGCGCGCTGGGCCAGGATGCCAGCTACCTGGCATCTAAGGAAGGGCTGCTGCAGCACAACACCCGCTAGCCGTGGCCACCGCGCCTGCCAGCTCCGAAACGCTGCCTGCCGCGCCCGATACGGCGGTGGTAGTGCCGCCCCCGGTGCGCACGCCCGGCTACTACGTGCGCCAGCGCCTGTGGGCCAATCGCCCGGCCGTGGTGGGGCTGGGGTTTATCGCGCTGTGCGCCCTTGTGGCGCTGCTCGGCTACTGGATATTGCCCGATAACTCGCCCAATGCTAACAATGGCCTGGTGCAGCTGCAAAAGCAGCCGCCCGGCTTCACGGCTACCATCAGGCAGGTGCCCGACCCCATCGCGCCAGCTCCCGGCACTGTGCTGCACGTGTGGCTGCACGGCCGCCCGCCGCAGCTCAAAGACCAAGCCGCTTCTGGAAAAAAGCAGCTGGGGGCTGGTAATCAGCCGTTAATAACCCGCCGTTACTGGCTGGGCACCGACAAGGCCGGTCGCGATGAGCTGAGCCGGCTGCTGCTGGGTACGCGCATCTCGCTGGGTATCGGGCTGGTAGCAGTACTCATCTCGCTGGCCCTGGGCGTAGCCGTGGGGGCCGTAGCCGGCTACTTCGGCGGCTGGGTCGATAGCCTGCTGCTGGGCCTGATGACCGTGGTCTGGAGCATTCCCGGCATTATGCTGGTCATCGGTATCTCGCTGGCCCTGGATAGCAAAGGCGTGTGGGTCAGCTTCGTAGCCGTGGGCCTGACGATGTGGGTCGATGTGGCGCGGGTGGTGCGCGGGCAGGTATTGGGCCTGCGCTCGGCCACCTTTATTGAAGCGGGCCGGGTGCTGGGGCTGCCTACCAGCCGGCTCATTTTCGTGCACCTGCTGCCCAATCTGCGCGGGCCGCTCATCGTGCTGGCCACCAGCAATTTTGCGGCTGCAATTCTGCTCGAAGCCGGCCTGAGCTTTCTGGGCCTGGGCGTGCAGCCGCCGGCCCCAGCTGGGGGCTGATGGTGAAAGAAGGCTATGACCTGCTGGGTACCGAAGCCGGCCTGTGGCTGACCCTGCTGCCGGGCTTGGCAATCAGCTTGTTAGTGCTTAGCTTTAATGTGCTGGGCAATGGCCTGCGCGATGCCTTCGACCCCAAAACGCCCCTTACCTGAGTCGGGTAGCGGGGAGTTGGGCAGCTAGGCGTATTATTGTGACAGTTTACCGTATTTCAGTGGTTGCTAAAGCCCGTGCTTTAGTTGTTCGTTTTAGACTATGCCCCAAACCGCCGCCTTGGTTGGCCTCGAAAAACGCCTCTTTTTAAAAGAGCGCGAATTGGGCGCATTGCTGGAGATTACCCAGGCCATCACCCACGACTCGGGCGAGGCTGATTTATATAAAATATACCAGTTTACGCTTATCGGGCAGCTCGGGGTGCGCCGCCTGGCGCTCTACGTGCTTGAGGAAGGTGCTTTTCGGTTAAAAGTGAATTTTGGCACCACCCTGTCAACCGATTCGCGCTTCACCCCGGCCGAGGTGGCTAGCTGGTGCCCCGGCACGCCCTGCCCGGTGCAGGAACTGGGCCTGGGACCGGCCTGGCAGGCATTTGAGCTGCTGGTGCCGGTGCGCCAGCGCGAAGCAACCCAGGCGCTGGTGTTTGTGGGCACCATGCAGGGCGACTACGCCAGCCAGGAAGCGCTGGCTTTCCTCGAAACGCTCAGTAATATCCTGCTCGGGGCGGTGGCCAACCTGCGCCTGGCCCGCCAGCGCGAAACACTGCTGATGGCGGAAGCCGCCGTGCGCCGCGAAATCGAGATTGCGCAGCAGGTGCAGCAGTTGCTGTTTCCGCAGCATCTGCCTAATAATAAGTATGTTGTATTACACGCTACCTACCAGCCGCATACCGAGATTGGGGGCGACTACTACGACGTAATAGAGATAGATGCGCACCGCCTGCTGGTGTGCGTGGCCGATGTGAGCGGCAAAGGCGTGCCAGCCTCGCTGTTGATGTCGAACTTTCAGGCCGGCCTGCGCACGCTGCTCCGCCAGAATGCCGACTTGGTAACTACCGTGAGTGAGCTGAACCACCTGATTTTTCGCAACGCGGGCGGCGAAAAGTTTATCACGGCTTTTCTGGCTATTTACGACCGCCGTACCCAGGTGCTGGAGTACGTCAATGCCGGCCACAACGACCCGCTGCTGCTGCCCGATGCGGGCTCACCCCAGCTGTTGCACGACGGCACCGTTATGCTGGGCATCATGGACGAGCTGCCACCCTTCAAAGTCGGGCTGACGGCGATGCCGCCGCACTCGTTGCTGTTTGCCTACACCGACGGCCTCACGGAAGTATTTAACAGGCACCAGGAAGAGTTTGGCGAGCAGGGCGTGCTCACTGCGCTGGTGCGCAACCGCTACCTGCCCTTGCCGCGCCTGCACCACGAGATGCTCCACCGCATTCAGCAGTTCAACGCCAACGGTGAGCGCTTTGCCGATGATGTGACGATGCTGAGCCTGCGGGTTAAGTAATTAATATATATTATTTTATATATTTTTGAAGCTTTCCTGCTCTCCGGCAAATCTTTCGTCTTCCAGCCAGGTGTTGCTGCGCACGAGCATAGCCAGCGCCACGTAAAAGATGGAGCCGATTTTATCGACCTCGACCAGCTCGTTGAGAAACAGGTGGAAAATGATAATGACCAGCGAGAGCGACACGGCCAGTACTATGCGGCGCACGTCGGGCCGGTGCGCACTGGCGTGGTAAAGGCGCTCGGCAGTGAGCAAAGCCGTGGCAACCAGGATGCAGAACAGTACAAATCCCGGAATACCCTGCTCGGCCAGCTGGAGCAGAAAGTAATTATGCGCCGTGGAGTGCTCGGGGTTATCACTCACATAAGTCCGAAAGCTGGAAACAGTGTAGCGCTTGTACTCCGGGTAAAAGGTGGAGGGCCGCTGCCAACCAGGGGCTTATCGGCTATCATATTGGCGGCGGCCACCCAGCGGTATACCCGCTCCATGCCCGACACATCCTGAAACTTATAGGTCGACGCCAGGTGGGCCGCTAGGTTGCCGCCGTGCCAGATGGTTTTCTCATAGTCGGGCCGAAAGCGCATAAAATTCTCACTGCTCACAAAATAGCAGGTAGCCGCCCCCACGCTCAGGGCCAACGTGGCCAGCAGCACCCGCGTGAGGCGCAGGCGCATGACGACGTAAAAAATGCCGGCTACGGGCAGCGAAAGCCAGGAGGCCCTAGTGTACGAGGTAATCAGCCCAAAAAGGAGCAGCCCACTGGCGGCAAGCCACAGGCGCCGCCGGCCGGGTGTGGCCGCCTGTAGCGCCAGCCCCACGGCAAGCGGCAGCAGCAGCGCCAGCACCGTGGCATAGATTACGTGATTGAGGTAGAAAGGCTGAATGGCCTTGTTGACCTTCGCAAAGCTGAAGCCGTAGCCGGCGTGGCGCGCCAGCACCCAAAACAGACTGACTACCGCGGCCCCGACGTAGCAGGCCGCCATGCGCCAGAAGTCGGCCGGACGCTTGGCAATAACGAGGGTGCCCAGCACAAATGGCACCAGGTACCAGCACTTGGCCAGCAGGTACTTGATAGATTTCAGGGTATTAACTGAGAAAAAGCTGTCGAGCAAGGCCCACAGCAGCAGCATAACCAGTAGCACAATGAGCGGGTGGTACCATTCGCGGCGGACCAACTGCCCCGCGCTGCGCGGGGTGAGCAGCAGCGACAGGGGCACGCATACCAGCAATGTTAGCATGAACGGCTCGGAGGGCACATCCATACTCAAGCCTCCCGGCAGGCTTATTTCGCGCGAAAAAGGCAGCGTCAGAAACAGCAGGTAGTAGAGCCACGTCCAGCGCGAAAGCATCAGTACCACCACTGGCACGGCTAGGGCGGGCAGCAGCAGCAGCGGCTGCTCAAGCAGGGCAGCCAGTGCGCCGCCAAGTAGTAGTAACCCTAGAAAGCCTGAAAATACCCACTGGCTAGCCTCAACCGGCCGCAGGCGAAGCAGAAATTGGCGCATTGGAAGCCCGGCAGAGCAGGAAATACTGAAAAAAAGAACAGGCCCAGGCTGGTTTTTAGCGCTTACGCATTGCTGGCCGGCCGGCGGCGGTAGAGTTCCAGCAGCAAAATCAGGAAGGCCGACAGCACCAGCGTGATGACGACCGAGCCCAGCACGATAGCCGTTCGGAAGGGCCGGCTCTTGCGGGTAGCCGGATACGCCTTTTGGACCATGTACAAGGATGACACCCGGCTGCGCAACGAGGTTTCGGCCTGCTCAAATGCGGCCTGCGACCCCACAAAGCGCCCCTGAAGGTCGGCGAGCCGCGAGGCGAGCAGGCTTACCGAGTCGGAGCCCTGCGTCCAGCTTTCCAGGTTGATGGCGTTGCCGCCGCTGGCCTGCGTGAGGCCGCGCAGCGCCAGGCGCAGCCCGGCTACGTTGCCGGGGCCGCCACCCTCGGCAATGTGCAGCTCCTTTTCGGTTTCAATTACGGCTTTGCCCAGGTAGCGGCCCTGCTGCTCGAGGCCAAACACGCCGTAGCGGCGGCGCGCCTGTAGTAGCTGCTGCCGGGTAAGCTCGTAGCTGGCGCCCAGGCGGGCTGAGCGCTGGCGGTATATCTCCAGCACATTGCGGCGGTTTTCGAATGTCAGCTGCTGGTTTGCCGAGTCGATAGCCTGCACCATGGCATTGGCAATAGTGGCGGCCAGCTTCCGGTCGCGGTCCTGAAACGTAAGCTCAATGGCGTCGCGCTCGTTGTGCACAATGCTCAGGTTGCTGCTGAACTCGGCCAACACGCGGGTGTCGGCGGCATCGGTGCCGGGCTGCCCCGCGTCGTAGTGCTGGTACAAGTTAAACTTATGGATTATCTGCTCAGCCAGCGGCAGCGACTGCCCAATGGTCAGCACGCGGTCCAGGTCTTCCGAACGAGCCCCGATTTCGAGCTTTGAGCCTTCCACCAGGCGGTCGGGGTCCGTGCTTTGGGGCGAGGTGGGTAAGAAAATAGCGGTTGAGCTATATATGTTGGGCATTCGTAAAACCACCAGCAGGCTTACCAGCAGCGCCAGGCCTCCAGCCAGGGCCAGCTGGGTTTTCCAGCGCTGAAAAATAGCCCGCAGGCTTTTAAACGAGAATGATGGGGACGAATGGGGCAACATAAACAGGAGGAAAGAAGCCAGCGTGAATAGCACACCTTAGGCTTCTGCCGACAAAGATAAACTTCTAATACCTCTGCCAGCGGCTTTACCTTTGCGTTTTCACCTACCACGGCTCCAACCACCATTTCGCATCAAACGCTTTCTCGGTAATATCAGCCTGGCCGTTGCGCTCAATCTGCTGGTCAAGCCCGGCTGGGTGCTGCTCGAGAATGTGGTGCAGGACCGTCTTGGCCATACTGCCTTTGGCCTGATTGCCGCCTGCTCGGCGCTGGCCGTTGTGGTAGCCACCGTGGCCGACCTGGGGCTCACCCAGTTTACGGTGCAGCGGCTGGCCGCCGAGCCCGGCTTTTCCGACAGCCAGTTTCCTACCCTGCTGCCCATGCGGGGGCTGCTTACGCTGCTGGCCCTGCTGGCCCTGCTGGGGGTGGGGTGGGGGCTGGGCTACCGGGGCTCGCAGCTCTACCTGCTGGCGGCAGTCGGAGCAGGCCTTTTACTCACGCAATACGGCCAGTTTTTGCGTGCTCCCGTGCAGGCCCGCCAGCATTTCAATACCGACGCCGTGCTTTCGGTCCTCGAAAAGCTGCTGGCACTGGGCCTGGTAGTGGGGCTGCTACTGGGCGGCCAACTGGGGCTGAGTTCCTACGTAGGTGCCCGGCTGGCAGCGGCGGCGTTCACGGCCGTTCTCTTTATGGGCCTGCTGCGGCGGTTGTTCGGGCGCCTGCCTCACCGCTGGCCCGCTGGCGGCCAGCGGGGCAGCTGCTGCGCGGCAGCATGCCATTTGCTTTTATCGCCCTGCTCTACGGCGTCAATGAGCGCGTCGATATGGTGCTGCTGGAAAGACTTTCCTCGGCGCGCGAAGCCGGCTACTATGCCGGCGCTTACCGCTGGCTCGATGCCATTATGATGTATGCCTGGACGGTACTGCCGCTGTTTTTTGCCCGCTTTGCCCATGCTGCCGCGCGCCCGCGCGAGCTACGGCAGCTGCTTTGGCTGGGCCAGCGCGTGGTAGCCATCCCGCTGCTGCTGCTGGTCGCCTTCGTGCTATTCAGAGGTGAAGTATTGTTCTGGCAGTTCGGGCACAGCACGGGTCCTGAGCTGGCGCGCATGGTGCGCTGCCTGAAGATATTATTTCTCAATGTATTGGTGCATGCTTTCTTTGCTATTTACAGCACGCTGCTTACCAGTACCCGGCACCAGCAGGCCGTAAGCTGGCTCGTGGCCCTGAGCATTGGCCTCAACCTTACCCTCAATCTGCTGCTGCTGCCGCGCTACGGGGCCATCGCCGCCGCTATCAATACTTTGTTGAGCGTACTGCTTGTTTCGGGCGGCTACGTGTGGCTGGTAAGCCAGCGTATGCGCGTGCGCGTGCCCTGGCACCTCATAGCCCAGCTGGCGCTGGCCTTTGGGCTGCTGTGCGGCGCCTGGTATCTGGTGCGCACGCAGCTTACACTCGTCTGGTGGCTCGAAACCGGCCTGATGGGCGTCTTCTTCGCTGGCCTGCTGCCCTTACCGGTCTGGTGAAGCTCCGTGAGCTGCACCAGGCGCTAAAGCTGGTGCAAAGCAAGCGCGACTGAAGTCATTGAAAAGCTTCAATTGCCGGCTTCCGGGGCTCCCGCCGCAAGTCAGCAATTAAATTTGCCAGGACAGTATAGGTTGCAAAATATAATGATTCTTATTTAATTTAACCAGTGGCTGATACTACCCAGCTGCGCTGCATGAGCCTATACCTTTGTCGGCTTCGTCCGGCGGCGGGTAGTTGCTATTACTCCCCGCCGCAGTGACAGGCAGCCTTGTGGCGTTGGCTTAACAAGCTGCTAAAGGAGAGCAGTCAGCCAATTCATTCTTCGCTTTCTTCCTGCCGAAATGGCCCGTCCGCATCCGCATCATTTTGCTTACACCATGCTGCCTCAGCTGGTATGGCGCCGCCCGGTAGCCGTTCACCGCGAGCTGGCCGACCCGCTGCTGGCCCGCGAGCTGCTGCTTTACATCTGGGATAAAGCTGCCGAAAGCCTGGCACCCCGCGAGCGGGTACCGGCCCGCGGTTTGCACCTGAGCTGGCATAAGGTAGCCGGGCGAGCCACGGCGCTGCTGCAGCTGCCTGCCCCGCAGGCTATTGGCGAGGCCCATCTGGTAGCTATCGTGTACCACGACCTGGAGCCTAACCCGGATAACCAGTCACACATTCCGCATGAGGATGAGGACGACGACCAGGACGCCGATTCCGATGAGGCAATGCCCCGCTACTTTCTGCTTGAGGCCACGCTGGGCCGCAGCCCCGAAGAAGCCGGCACGCCCACCATGCTCGGCGAGCTGCGCGGCGAGCAGTATCGCCACCATGGGGCCGGCCCACCAGCCGGCCGGCCCGACACCACGGGGCGCTTCCTGCAGGCGCTGGCCGATTTGCTCGGCCCGCTGCCCGACGAGGTGCCGTTTATGCGCATCGTGCGGGGCTAGCGCTGCGCCTGCCCGGTTACGGTAATGTCGTTGCCCGTTTCGGGGAACATAAAGTGGCCGCTAACGGCTTTTTTACCATTGACGCGGCACTCCCAGAGGTAGCGGCCCGGTGTAGGCTGAGCGGCCAGCCCTGGGCATTCTTGAAATACTCGGGGTCGCTGGGCTCGGTCGGAAACAGTACGTCTACGCCGTTCTGTCCTTTCGCTACCTGCTTGGTAAGCATAAACTCCTGGCCCGATTTCTCGCTTGTTACGAAGAAAGTAGCCGTGAAGCCTCCCAATGAGTTGTATTTATCGAGAATACCCAGCTTAATATAAGGGGTAGTCGAAACCATCCAGGTTTGGGCCTGCGCTGCGGGCGCTGCCAGCGTCAGAGCAAACAAGGCTGCGCCGCTCACCAGCAGGCGTAAGTGGTTGGGTGCCTTCGAAAATGGAGTAAATAATGAAGCCATTAGACAAAATAAAGAGAAGAGAAAAAAAAGAAGTGCGTAAAACTTTAGGAACGGTAAACGGGGGTCAATATAGTAGCCATAATCATACCACGCAACTTCCGGCGTGTTAAAATAATTATCTCAACCGCTGCAGCTGGTTATCGTACGTTAACCTTGCCTTTCCCAATACCTGGTTAGTATGCTCCGTCGCCAGCAAATGCAACAGGCGGCTGCCGAAGCCGCTGCCCGCGCCCGCCCTAGTGCTACCTCCTGCTGCGGCTTGTGTGAGCGGGAAGTGCAGCAGACAACCCGTCACCACTTAGTGCCCCGCGAGGAAGGAGGGCGCTATGGTGCTACAGTAGCGCTTTGCCAGCCTTGCCACAGCAGCGTGCACCGGTTTTTGACCAACCGTGAGCTTGCCCGCCGCTACCCGACGGTCGAAGCCCTGCGCGCCGCCACCGAGCTGCACGATTACCTGAGCTGGATTCGAAAAAGCAAGGTGGAGAAAATTCGTAATCGCCGTGGACAGCGATAAATAAAAAGTATATAGTATAAATTATAAAAAATTTATTTTAAATATCTGCCCTTCGTGAAGCGTTTTTTTGTTCCTTTTGCCCAGCTTCGCCGCCAGCCCACCATCGTCGTTGACAGCACCGGCCTGGGCGCCGCCCTTACGCTGGCGCATTGGCGTGGGGCCGCTACCCCCGAGGCTCTGCGCGACGACACCAGCGCCGGCTCGTGCCTGAGGGCACTGCGTCAGGCGGCTACCCCTGGGCTGGAAGCGCAAGCCGTTACGGCCAATCACTTCGATATTGATGGCTTCATCGGCGTATGGGCGTTGCTTCACCCCGAGCTGGCGCTGGCTCACGAAGAGCTGCTGCGCCTTACGGCCAGGCTCGGCGATTTTCGGGAGCTAGACTGGCAGCATCCGCTGGCCAACCAGGCCTTGCAGCTGGCCTGCTGGCTGAACGCGGAAGAAAAAGCGCGCTTTTATGAGCCTTTTGGGGCGCCTATCCGCCGCCGACGGGAAGATGAGGCCTCGGCCGAGAAATTTGCCTGGTTTCTGCCGCGCTTCGCTGAAATAATAGAAAATCCGAATATTTATCGCGCCGTGTGGGAGCCCGAATACCAGCGCGTGCAACAGGCCGTGGCCGCGCTGCAAGGGCCGCTGACGCGTCGCACCGACTACGGGGCTATCCGCCTTGTTGTGATGCACACGCCCGCGCCGGTACCGTACTACGCGCTGTTTGGCCCCACGGCGGGCTTCGACTGGGTGCTGAGCCTCTACGATGGGCAGCGCTACGAGCTGGAATGTAAGTACACTACCTGGATTGACCTCGAAAGCCGGCCCACGCTGCCGCGCCTGCCGCTGGCAGCACTTGCTGCTCGCCTCAATGAGCTGGAAGGCAGTGCTTACCGTTGGGCGGCGGATGGCCTCACCGACACCGGCCCGCTGCTGCGCTTAGCGGGCCGCCCCCTCACCAAAGCCGAGCGCTATGCCGACCCCGATGGGCGGCCTATCTATGCTTCCTCGCTGGCTGCCAGTGTGGTAGAGCGTGAGGTAGTTGATTTTTTGCAAAAAGGCTACGCCGCTATTCAGCCCAAAAAATACTGGACCTGGGCCGAAGTGCGGGCCGTGAGCAATGTATAATATATAATTTTGTTATATTTACTGCTCATCATGACTCACCCCGCGCAGCTGGTTTCGGTGCCGACTACATCGACTACGCGCACGGTGCTGTTGCCGCCGGCGCCGGGCTGCACCCGAATCTGGGTGCCGATACGGTCTTTGAGGTCGGCCACGTGCGAGATAACGCCAATCATTTTGCCGGAGTGCTGCAGGCGTTCCAGGGCATCGAGTGCGGTGTTGAGCGCATCGGGGTCGAGGGTGCCGAAGCCTTCGTCGATAAACAGCGACTCGATGCGGGCCTTGTAGCCCGCCAGCTCGCTCAGGCCCAGGGCCAGGGCTAGGCTCACCAGAAAGCTTTCACCGCCCGAAAGCGACGCCATCGGCCGCACGGTATCGGCCTGGTCGTGGTCGATTATTTGCAGCTCGAGGTTGCGGTTGGGCATTTTAAGAATAGTGTAGCGGCCCGTGAGCTGGCGCAGGCGCAGATTAGCCAGCCGGGCCAGGTGATTAAGCGTCAGCCCTTGGGCAAACTGGCTGAACTTGTCGCCCTTGGCCGAGCCGATTTGCTCGGCCAGGTCTTGCCAGCGCTCCTGCTCGCGCTGGCGGGCAGCCAGCTGGCGCAGGCCAGCAGCCTGCTGCTGGCGGGCCTCGTCATCCTGGACCAGCTGGCTGGCGGCGGCCCCGAGGCGTTGGTGCAGCTGCTCATTTTCGGCATTTAGCTGCGCCAGCCCGGCAGTAAGGTCCTGGGTCGTTAAGTGCGTGAGGGCCAGCTCGTGGTGGCGCGCCAGGTCGGCGCCGAGCTTGGCTTGCAATTGCTGGCTGGCCTGCTGGTCGGTAAGATGCTGCTGGCGGCGCTGCGCGAGCTGCTGCGCTTCGGCGGCGGGTAGCCGTAAGGCCTGCGCCTCGGCCGCGGTTGTAAGGCCGGCGGCAGTTAGCGCACTGGCCAGCTCGACTTGCCGCGCCTGAAAATCAGCCTCGTGGCGCCGCAGGTCTTCCCGGCGCTGGGTTATTTTCTCGCGCGTGCCTTTCAGGGCCAGCTGCTGGCGCGTGCGCTCGGCTTCGGCCAGCTGGGCGGCCTCACTTAGCCGCTGAGTGGCTTGGTGCAGTCGCTCAGCCTCGGTGGCGGGGTCGGGGCCAGCGTAGCGGGCCAGCCGGGCGGCTTGCTGCGCTTCAATGGCCTGCTGGTCAGCGCGTAGGTTGCCGGCATCTGCCTGCAGCTTCTCCTGCGTCTTAGCTAAGGTATTGGCCTGCATAGCTTGCCGGTCTTTCAGGCTGGCAACTTCGTGCTCGCGCTTCTGCAGCGCTTCCATCCGGGCCTGGAACGTGCTGGCGCGCTCGCTAAGGGTAGCCAGAACGCCCGCGTAGGGCTGCGCGGACGCAGGCAGCGTAAGCTGGTGGGGGCCAGCAGACCCTGAATAACGGCTCGATAATTAGCGGCTTGCTCGCGGGCATCAGCCAGCTCCGCGTCGATGGGCACCAGGGCTTGCTGCGCTTTTTGCCGGCGCGCTTCGGCGCGCTGCGCTTCTTCCTGCGCTTGCGTAAGCCGGGCACCCGCGGCCTTGTGCTCGGCCTTAAGCTGCGCCAGCTGCTCGGTGAGCGTGACAAGGCGGCGGCGGGCGATACCGGTAGCCTGCTGCTGCTCAGCTGTTTCAGCAAGCAGGTGGTTGATGGCAGTTGGGTCGGCCGGGTCGGGTAGGGGTGGGTGGAGGGAAGCAGCGAGTGCCGTGGCCTGCGTGCGGGCCAGGGCAGCGGCTTCGGCGGCTTCGGCGCGGCGGGCCAGGCGTTGCTGCTGGGCGTAGCGCAGGCGGGCCAGCTCTTGCCCGGTGTGTGTAACCTCGTTGTTTGCTTGCGTTAGAGCTTCTTTCTGGGCCGCTACGCGCTGCTCCTGCTCATTGGCATCGGCCGCGAAAGTGGCGGCAAATGCGTGTTCAGCCGCGCCGCACAGCGGGCAGGGCTGGCCGGGGCGCAGGTGCTGGCGATGCGCATTCAGGTCGGCCAGGGTTTGCTGGGCCCGCAGCTCCCGCTGGTAGCTTTCGAGCAGCCGCTGGCCATCGGCGTAGCGTAGCTCAAGGTGAGCAAAAGTGGTTTCGGCAGCTGCCAGCGCCGGGCCGGCCTGCTCATGCTCCTGCGTAAGGGCGTGGGCACGGGCCGAATGGTCGTGCGCCGCTTGGGCCAGCGGGAGCAGGCGCTGCAGCAGGTGTAGCCGCGCCGTGAGGTCGGCGTCGCGCTGGTCCAGCTCATCGGCACCGATGCCATTCAATAAGCTGTCGCGCTCTTCGCGACAAGGCCGGCCCTGCTCTATCGATTCGCGCTGCTGCCGCTGGGCATCCGCCGCAGCCAGCTCGTGGCGCTGTAGGTCGGCCACTGCATCGGCCAGCTGTTTGAGCTGCGCTTTCTGCTGCGCTTCGAGGGTAGCCAGCCGGGTGTTCACCGCTTCTAAATCGATGATTTCTCGATTTAGCACATCTAGTTCCTTTGGGAGATTCTGCTCGTGGGCGTGGGCTCGCAGCCACTCCTGAAGTCCGGCCTGGGTCTGCTCCAGCTGCGTCAGCTCGCGGGCCTGGGTGTGGTGCCAGGTAGCCAGCTCAGTTTCGTAGCTAGCCTGGTCGCGTTCGTGCGCGGCCCGCTTCCGGGCCAACTCCGCTTGCGCCGCCCGGATGGTAATATCTTGAGCCAGCACTTCCTGCAGCACCGGGCGCAGCTGGTCGGCCTCGGCCTGGGCCGTGGCCTGGCTGGCAGTAGCGGCGGCGTGGGCAACCTCGGCGGCTTCGGCCCCGCTGAGCAGCGTAGGAAGCTGCTGCTCCAGCTGCGCGAGCGCTTCGGCATCGCGGCGCCGCTCCTGCCCGGCCTGCTCGGCCAGCACCAGGGCTGTAGCCAGAGCTGGCGCAGTCGCACGCTCGTGGTCGGCCAGGCGCGCAAACGTCGGCTGCAGAGCGGCGTTTTCGTCCTGCAGCCGGGCCGCCTGCCGGGCGGCATCGGCCAGCTGCTTGTCAAATTGGTCAAGTACGGTGCGCCAGGCCAGGCAGGTGCTTAGCTCCTGCTGGTGCTCGTAGGTTATTACGGCCTCGGTGTGCAACTCGTCGAGCAGGCGTTCGAGGCGCTGGCGCTCTTCGTCCGGCAGCAGGCGGGTAGCATTGAGGGTAGCTTCGAGCAGCCTGGTTTTTTGCTCTTCCTCGCGGGCTTTCTCAAACGCCGCCACCGACAGCCGCGAGTAGATGCCCACATTAGTCATCTTTTCGAGCAGGGCGCTGCGCTCCTTTTCGGGGGCGTGCAGGAAGCGCGCAAACTTGCCCTGGCTCAGCAGTACGGCCTGCTCAAACTGCCCGAAATCCAGCCCCGACAATTCGCCGACTTTGGCCGGCACGGCCTCTTTGCCGCTGATAACTGCCTGGCCCGACGGGCTGAAGACCAGCGTCATGGCATCCTGACCCAGGCCGCCCTTGTCCTCGCCGCGGGTTTTTCGCTTCACTTCCCAGCGCGAGCGGTAGCGCACGCGCTGCGTGAGGCCGGTATCCGCATTGGTTTCATGCACTTCAAACTCCACCTCCGAAAACGCCGAGGGCGCGTGGCGGCTTACCATTTCGCCCACCTGGCGGTCGTGGCGCGGCACCCGGCCGTAGAGGCCCACCGCGATGGCATCGAGCAAGGTGCTTTTGCCGGCGCCGGTAGGGCCCGTAATGGCAAACAGCCCCGTATCAGCCAGCGGCGCCATATCGAACCGGATAAGGTGCGGGCCGGGCAGCGAGTTGAGGTTAGCAAAGCGCAGGCTGATAATCTTCATAGCGAAGCTGTTTAGGAAGTAGGCTGGAAACAAAAAAGACTCCCACGGCAGAGAGAAATTTGGGGTGCGACCCAACCAAGTTTCTTACGCCTGCCCGTGGAAGTCCTCTCCAAAGATATCATCGTGACCTGGCTACTGCCCTATTTACCCTTTCCCAGCCAGGGCCGGCGGCGGCGCGTGGCTCCGGCCGAGGTGGTGGGCGCCATTCTCTACAAACTCAAAACCGGCTGTCAGTGGCGCTGGCTACCGGTGGCCGCCCTATTCAGCGGCGAGCCCCTGAGTTGGCAGGGGGTGTACTATCATTTCCACACCTGGAGCAAACAAGGGCCTGGAAAAAGCTGTGGCTGACGCTCTTGCGCCTACACCGCCGCTTGCTCGACCTCTCCAGCGTGCAACTCGACGGCAGCCACACACCGGCCAAGAACGGCGGGGTGGCCGTGGGCTACCAGGGCCGCAAAGCGGCGCGCACCACCAACGCCCTGTTCCTGGCCGACAACCAGGGCCAGCCGCTGGCCCTGGCCACGCCCCAGGCCGGGCAGCACCACGATACGTTTGAGCTGGAAGCCGTCTTTGGCGAGCTTTGCCAAACGTTGGAGCAGGCGGACCTGTGCCTGCAAGGCTTGTTTCTGAACGCCGACAAAGCCTTTGATGTCAACAGCTTACGCCAGGCCTGTGCCCACCGCGATATTGAGGTCAACATCCCGCGCAACCGGCGTTCGGCCGACTGGCAAATCGACGATGATACCCTGTTTGACCCCGAACTCTACCGCCGCCGACAGGTTATTGAGCAACTCAACGCCTGGCTCGACGGCTTCAAAACGCTACTCGTGCGCTTTGAAACCTGCCTGCATACCTGGCTGGCGTTTCACTGGCTGGCCTTTACCGTGCTACTGCTGCGCAGAATTGGTCGCTCGCCTACTTCCTAAACAGCTTCAGCATAAAAATACACCCCAGCCCGCACCAATGGCGGACTGGGGTGCAGGTAGCAGATTTTTTGTAAAAGCTATTTAGCGGATGGCGCGAGCGGAGCCGCCTGCTGGCGGCGCGCATCCTCGGCTATATAAAAAGTTATTTCAGTGGCATAAGCCTGCCTATTCCCCTTGGGCTGTAGTTGGTTGATAGTTGCTTGAGTAGCCTGTAGCTGAGCTGCTTGGCTGGCAGAGCATACAGGTCCCGTTTCGTCTGTTAATAGCGCAGTGTGGCATCTGTCGAGCTGCTTTTCCAGATAGGCTATCTGTTCGCCGCCCACAGTATGCTCATCTGTTCCTTCGGTGAGCGCTGCATCAGAAAGCTATGGTCATGATACGTGGCGTTCGTAACGATGATGGGTGGAATATTTTTAGACTGCTTTACTATTCCCAAAGCTCCGAATAGGATAGAGGCTTGTGCCTGAGTGGTATAGCTCAGGAAAACGCCGGCCAGAAGAGTGAGCATAAATAAATTTCGCTTCATATATTATGAGAAAATCGGTGGGTGTTGAGGTGACTTAGCCACGGCAATAGTGAAGTAATCAGCTGCTTCTTATTACTGCCCCAAGGCTGCGTTCCGGTCATCCTCTTGCCAGCCAGGAGCAGACAGCCGACTAAAAGTTGGCAGCCTGCCCGGTTAATCAGTTGCTGAATAGCATTCGTCCAGTAGCTGCTGATTATTTGGCTGGCGTAGCTGGGCTGGCAGCCTGCTGGCGGCGAGCGTCTTCAGCTAGGTAAAAAGCCATTTCCTGCTGATAAGGGTGTAAATCCCAGCCGGGCTGCGCGCGGGCCACGCTCACGGCCGCATTTTGAATGGCCGTGCGCTGCTCGGGCGAGCAGACTACGCCGGTGGGAGTAGCCAGCATGGCGGCGTGGCAGGCGTCGAGCTGCGTTTCGAGGGACGTTATCTGCTCAGCGGATTTTTTGGGCAGCTTGTCGGCGGGCGTTCGATGCAATACCAGCTCTTTGGGAACGGCCGGGCCGGCCGCGTCGAGCTCAGCAACTCCCTGCTTGGAAGCTGCTTCTTTCTCAGCGGCTTGCTGGGCTGCCCGCTGTTCAGGAGTCAGCTTTGGCTTTAGGGCAGCCTGCGCGCCCACTCGCACTCCCAAGCCAATAAGATTTACCAGGGCCCCTGCCTGAGCCTGGGCCGCATGCTCCGTACATAGACCCAGCACAAAGACGGGGTAGAGTATTAGTTTTTTCATATGTAAAATTGAAAGCAGGAACTGAATTATGTGAAGAAAGCCCGCGCAAGATATAGCAGAAGCTATTTAAAAACCTTCTTGTGCGAGGTACTTAGCTCCAGGTAATGATGGTCGCCTAGGCAGGCGCCTCGCCGCCCCAGGCCTGCGGGTCGGCTTCGGCCAGCAGCTGGCGCAGCTCCTGAAAGGTGGCGGTGAGGGCGGCGGCGCGCTCGGGCGGCAGGCCGGCCACGCGGCGGCGAAACACTTCCTCCACCGTAAGCTCGTGCAGGTGCTCGATGGGTGCGGCAGCTTCGGCAAGGGCGTCGGGCGTCTCGGTGAGGCGGTTCTGGCGCACGCCCCGCGGGGCCAGCACATAGTTACGCCGCTCCTGCAGGGCGGCCTGGATGCGCCGCTGCACTTCGGCCGGCGCTTCATCAGAGCGCACCAGCACATCGGCCCAGGCCACCAGGCTAAAGGCTTCGTTATCAAAACCCAGAATGGCCGTCTCTACCTCCGCCAGCTCGCCGTGAAAGCGCTGCAGGCGGCGCGAAACGGGCACGGCCAAGCTGGTAATCGTGGGTGGCCCAGCACCGTTAAATTCCAATAATAATACCTGCTGCTTGTCATCGGCCTCGGTAAAGGAGAGCGGCACCGGCGAGCCCGAGTAGCGAATGTGCGCCCGCCCGCCCACCACCTGCGGGCGGTGCAGGTGGCCCAGCGCCACGTAGTCGAACGCGGCCGGAAAATGCTCGGCGGCAATAACGCCCAGCCCCCCGATGTGCACGTCGCGCTCGGCTCCCTCGCGGGCCTCGCCGCCGGCCGCGTAGAGGTGGCCGGTAGCCAGCACCGGCACATCCTGCTCGCGCAGATTGCGCACCAGGTCGTGCTCGCTCAGGGTCTTATAATGCCCGGCAATGCTGTCGTGAATGCGCAGCTGGCGCTCGTCGGGCGTTTCGCCGGCAATGGATAAGCGCAGGTCACGGTCGCGCAGAAAGGGCACGGCGCACACCACCAGCCCGGTTTTGCCGCTGCTGCCGGCCAGACTGATAATCTGCTCGGTGGGGTCAGCCGGCACGCCGCCGATAACGTGGATACGCAGCGCTCGCAGCAGCCGGCGGCTGGCATTGAGCAGGGTAGGAGAGTCGTGGTTGCCACCTACCACTACAATATCGCGGCAGCCAGTGCCCTGCATCCGCACCAGAAAATCGTAATAAAGCTCCTGAGCCGCGTGCGAGGGCGTAGTGGTGTCAAAGACATCGCCGGCCAATACCAGCGCCTCCACCTCTTCGGCCTGCACGGTCGCCAGCAGCCAATCCAGAAAAGCCTTTTGTTCGGTCAGCCGCTCGTGGCCGGTCAAAAAATGCTGGCCCAGATGCCAGTCAGCAGTATGCAGTACGCGCATTAAGTCAGAAATCAGAATCTAGCCAAAGATAAGCCGGTGCAGACGGCCGCCCGCGTCGGACTATTCAGCCTGGAAATAATCAAAATCGCCGTCGCCTACGTACAGGTTTTTACTGGTGCGTAGCGCACCGGGTAGTTTTTCTACTTCAGCTGTTCAGGAAGTAGAGTAGTTTCTCTACTTCCTGAACACTTTCA
This sequence comes from Hymenobacter sp. BRD67, assembly GCF_013256425.1. GTDB lineage: Bacteria > Bacteroidota > Bacteroidia > Cytophagales > Hymenobacteraceae > Hymenobacter. The sequence goes on along the minus strand of NZ_CP053904.1, from coordinate 2,226,028 downwards.
CAGTAAGCCAAGGCCATGAAAAAGTCTTTTATACTATTCTTCTTTGCTTATTTGAGCTTGGCCGCCGGCTTGTCGGCGGTTGCCCAGACGCCCGTAAAGAGCACGACAACCAGCCGTGCAGGAAGTAGTCACTTCAACACTTCACTGCTAAAGACCGTGCCGCCGGGGGCCGTGCCAGCGAGCGCCACCACCCCCACCGGCACGGAGGGTGTGCTGTACCCGGCCGGGGTGCCCACCCGCGATGTGGACGCGGGTACCCGGCGGGCCGACCAGCCCATCGGCGACAACGCTGATTTAACCGGCTCGCAGCCAACGCATCGCCTCAATAAAGGGCGGACCCCTACGACGCGTCCGTAAGGGTGTCCGCAACAGCAGCAAGCCGCTGCTTACCCAATCTGCTTGCCGCTCATAGCCTGCTTAATGGAGATGTTCATCACGCGCTCGGCAAACGGGCGGGTGAACTCGTCGAGCTCATCCATGCGCCTGAGAATCAGGTCGCGGTCGTTGCCGGCCAGGGCCTGGCGCAGCAGGTCGGTGTGAGCGGTAGTGGTCGTTATTTCGACGGCTTCGAGGTGCTCGGCATTCTTCTTCAAAAAGCGCTCAACCTGGTAAAGCAACTGCTCGGCGGCGGTGCGCGCCTCAATGAGCAGGCGGGCGGCTACGTCCTGCTTGGCATTGGTGAGCGAGTCCATCAGCATTTGCTCCACCTGCTCGTCGGTAAGTCCATACTGGGGCTTGATATCGACCTGCTGGCGGGTGCCGGAGCGTAGCTCCACGGCTTCAACCCGCAGAATACCGTCGGCATTCAGGAAAAAGTTGACGTCGATTTTGGGCAGGCCGGCGGGCATGGCCGGGATGCCACTCAGCACAAACTCGCCGAGCTTGCGGTTTTCGCTAACCAGGTCGCGCTCACCCTGATATACTCCGATTTTGAGGTTCACCTGACCATCGATGCTGGTGGTGTACTGCCGGCCGGCCTTGGTCGGTATCTTGGAATTGCGCGGAATAATGGCGTCCATTAGTCCGCCCAGGGTTTCGATGCCCAGCGTGAGGGGCGTCACGTCGAGCAGCAGCACGTCGCGGCGATTACCGGCCAGAATATCAGCCTGAATAGCCGCGCCCAGCGCCACTACTTCGTCGGGGTTGAGCGAATTATTGGCCGGCTGGCCGAAGAATTTTGCGACCTCCTGCTGCACCAGCGGCACACGGGTGGAGCCACCCACGAGCAGCACGGCGTCGATGCTGGCGGGCGTCAGCTTGGCGTCGCCCAGGGCCTGGCGGCAGGCGGCCAGCGTGCGTTCCACCAGCGGGGCAATGAGCGCGTTGAACTCCGCTTTGGTCAGGGTCACCACGTACACGTGCTCGTCGCCGTCGAGGAGCTGGGTCGTGAAGTCGTCGTGCTGGCTGAGGTAGCGCTTGGCCATTTCGGCCGCCAGGCGCAGCTGCTGCTGCAGGGCCGGCACCTGCCCGAAAGTATTAGGTAAGTTGAATATTGACTGCCAATGTTCCCCTATGGCGCGGTCCATATCGTCGCCGCCCAGCCAGGTGTCGCCGTGGGTGCTCATTACCTCAAAAATGCCCTGGTGCAGGCGCAAAATGCTGATATCGAAGGTACCCCCGCCGAGGTCGTACACGGCCACGGTCTTTTCATCGCTGGGGTCGAGGCCGATGCCGTAGGCCAGGGCGGCAGCCGTGGGCTCGTTGACAATGCGCAGCACTTCGAGGCCCGCCAGGCGGCCGGCGTCGCGGGTGGCTTGGCGCTGCGAGTCGTTGAAGTAAGCCGGCACCGTAATAACGGCGCGGCGCACCGGCGTTTTGAGGGCGTGCTCGGCGCGGTGGCGCAGTTCGCGCAGGATGTCGGCCGATAGCTCGATGGGCGAGTAAAAGCGCTCACCCACCCGAATCTTGACCAGGCCCTCGCTGTCGTCGTCAATCACCTTGTAGCCGAGCTGGCCGGCGTGCTGGCCCAGGTCGCGGTAGCTTTTGCCCAGCAGGCGCTTTACCGAATAAATGGTGTTGGCGGGGTCGGAGAGGAGGAAGTCCTTGGCTTCGTTGCCCACGAGCGGGCTGCTACCATCGGGCGGAAAGTGCACGACCGATGGCACAATGGCGCCCCGGCCCAGGTCGTTGATGGCCGCCGGCTGGCGGGTTTCGGGGTGCACATAGGCCACGAGGCTGTTGGTGGTGCCCAGGTCGATACCCACGATGAGCTCTTCCTGCTGAATAGCGCCCGTGGCGAGGTTGATGGCGACTTTAGCCATTTGGAGGTAGGGTAAGAGCGAGGCTGCCGCGAGGCAGCTGAAAAATAACAAACAAAAATGCCGGCAACATGGCCCGGCAAAAGTAGCCTCAAGGGCTCCGAATGGCCGGTACGGAGAAAAACCCAAGAAAAACAATATACAAAATTCGGGCATTCGCAAAATTGCCTAAAACCGGAATTCAAAAGGAAGCGTAGCTACTTTCGCTACTGTGCATAACGGTAATAAAATCAGGGTGTAAGCCCGCAGAAATTTATTTCATAAATAGTTCATTTTCTTTTTACCCTTTTCCCATTTTTTCTTTCCATGAAGAAAAACCTTACCCGTCCCGTCGTCCAAGTAGCGTTAGCTGCTGCTGCCGTCGGAGGCCTGCTAACCTGGAGCGGGCATACCAACCACCTGGAGGCTTCCTCGCACCGGGAGGCGCCGCTCATCGCCGACGACCCGCTCGCCGACAACACCGACCTCTACGTATTCCGCTCGCCGGATGCCCCGGCCAACGACGCTAACGCCACGGTCACGATTGTAGCCAACTACATTCCGTTTGAGCTGCCCCAGGGCGGCCCTAACTTCAATACCTTTGGCGAGAATATCAACTATGATATTCACGTTAAGAACAATCCGGCCACTACCGGCGACGACATTACCTTTCGCTTCACATTTACGAGAGCCAACGAAGACCCTAGTACTTTTTTTCGGGTACGGTTAGGTAAGGAAAACCTGAAGACTACCTATACGCTACAGCAGAGCATAGCGGGTGGGGCGTTTACGACAATTTATTCAGATGGTGTTGTACCTGCTCCTAATATCGGGCCGACTTCCATTACCAATCCCGCTGGTTTAGGCAAGTCCAGCTATCAGGCTTATGCTGAGAGCACCATTCGGAGTGTACCTGCTGCTAACGGCGGAAACTTTAAGATATTCTGTGGGCCGACCGATGATGCGTTCTTTACTGACTTAGGAGCCATCTTTGACTTAGGTGGTGTACGTGCTGCTGGTAGTGCCCGCGATGGCTTGGCCCGCAAAAACGTTCATTCCATCGTGATGCAGATTCCGGTATCGACGCTCGCGAAGGCAGGTACCCCTGCGCTGTCAGCTACAACCGATATTCTGTCAGGCGCTCAAATGGGCACTGCTGCTGCTTCGCCGGTATCTCCTTATACCATTGGCGTGTGGGCTTCGGCCAGCCGCTTGTCTATCCGGACCATCAACGCCGACGGCACGCGCTCGCAGACGGGTACCTATGTGCAGGTGTCGCGCCTGGGTATGCCACTTACCAACGAGGTTATTCAGCCCGTTGGGATGAAGGACAGCTGGAACAATGCCTCGCCATATGGCGTGGGCAATGCCGCCGCAACTTCAGCCCAGGGAATGTTTGAGGCTAACCTCAAAAATCCGGAGCTCGGCTTATACATGGCTGATAACACGCCAAAGAACGGGGCTGCTCCCAAGCCTACTCCAAATGGAAATCCGCAAACCTATTACGGCGAAGCCGTTCCCGGCTTTGCTCCGCTGCGTATCCAAACCAAGTCGTTGGCTGGCGTGCTGCCGGCGCCGCTCAACGGTGGCTTCGACTTCCGCAATGGCGCTGCCGGCCTGAGCCCGCTCTATGGCAATGCGCTTACAAATGGTACGGCCCTGGCTCCAAGCGCCTCGGGTGGCTTCGGCGAGTATCTGCTCAATAACGGTGCTACTGGCTCGCCGCGCTCCGTCGATTTGCTCCCCATCTTCCACACTGGGGTACCTAATCTTCCTCCCTATCAGCTGGCTACCGGCAAAACAGTGCTTTCGGGCACTACTGTTAACCCCCTCTCGGCTGGTAAGCCCTTCATCAACAACTTCCTGCCGACTTTTGGCGACATGCTGCGTATAAACATGGCCGTGCCGCCTACTCCGCGCGTCGTGAATGGTCAGCCTAACCCGGACTTTAGCTCCGAAGGTCTACTGGCCGCTGCCAAGCTTGGTCTGACAGACGCCCGCTTTACTGCTTCGGGTAATGCCGCGCAGGCTATCCCGAACATGGACGGCTTCCCCAATGGCCGCCGCCTGGAAGATGATGTAACGCGCATCGAATTGCAGGCCGTAAGCGGCGTAGTACTGGCTGCCGTAGGCCTCTGGTACGACGACTATGCGGGTGGCACTGCCGCCAGTCCCGTGACGCCGCAGCTGGGCAACGTGCTGACTTTTAGCACCAACGTCGAGAAAAACGACACAACCTTCCGGGTTGCTTTCCCTTACGTGCAGACACCCTGGAGCGGTACTAACGCGCAGCGCGTAGCGCTGGCTCAGCTGGCCCCAAGCCAGAACCTGGGCTTCGCCCCAACCCTGACAATGGCTAGCGCCTACCCCAACCCCTCGACCGGCGTTACCAACCTGCACTTGGAGCTGGCAGTAGCTACTAACCTGTCGGTGGAAATTCGGGACGTAACGGGCCGTCATATTGCCACTATCCCTGCCCACAACTACCCGGCTGGGGTAAGCGATATCAAATGGCAACCCGCTGCTTCCGTAGTGCCGGGCCAGTATATTGCCTCGCTCTACGCCGGCAAAACACTGATGCAGTCGCTGCACATTGCCCGCCTGTAAGCCGCCGCTGGTGAGGCCTGCTCCGTAAGGCCTCGCTACAGGTGGAAAAGAGCCGCCGGTTAGCTTACAGAGCTGGCGGCGGCTCTTTTAGGTAGCTGCTCGCTACCAAAGCGTTTGTTTAGTATATCCTTGCTAGTTGCCTTTTCCATGCAAAAAAAACTATATACTGGCCTGTTGCTGGCTTTTGGCTTGGCCATAGCCGCTATTCTGTTCTTTAAAAAGCAGGGCCCGCCCGCCCTGCCCGAACCCAAAGACCGCATCGGCCGCCTGGCGCTTGGCGGCGAGTGGGTCAATACCAAAGCGTCGATGCAGGGCTTGCTGGCCAAGCTGCGCACCGACCCCAACGACCAGAAAAGCCGCCTGCTGCTGGCCGAGGCCTACATGCAGGAAGGCCGCATCACCGGCAACCACCCGTATTACGACGCGGCGGCCATGCAGCTGTTGCAGGAAGTACTGAAGGCCAACCCGGAGAACTTTGAGGCGCTGTGCTGTCAGGCCTCGCTGAGCCTTACCCAGCACCACTTCTCGCAGGGCTTGGCGCTGGCCCAGCAAGCTCAGGAGCTGAACCCGCAGAGCGGCTATGTGTATGGCCTGCTGACTGATGCCAACGTGGAGCTGGGCCATTACGACGAAGCCATCAAGATGGCCGATAAGATGAACCAGGTGCGCCCCGACCTCACGGCTTATGCCCGCGTCAGCTACCTGCGCGAGATTCATGGCGACATCCCCGGTGCTATCGAGGCCATGGACCTGGCCGTGAAAGCTGGTTATGCTGGCCTCGAGCAAACCGAGTGGAGCCGCGTAGCGCTGGGCCATTTGTATGAAGTAAGCGGCCAGCTCGATAAAGCCCAGGGCTACTACCAGATGGCGCTGGTGCTGCGTCCCAACTACGCTTACGCGCTGGCCGGGCTGGCCAGGGTAGCTGCGGCGCACCAGGATTATGCTACCGCTATCAAAGACCTGAACCTGGCCCGCGCCACCGTGAAGGACTATGCCTTTACCGATGAGCTGGTGGATGTGTACCGGCTCAACCACCAACCCGACGAGGCCGATAAGATGGCCCGCGAATCGGTAGAAATGCTGGCTGATGCTGCTAAGCAAGCCAATAACGACGAGCAGCTCGGCCACTACACCGACCGGGAGCTGGCCTACGCCTACCTCAAAACCAATGAGCTGGACAAAGCGCTGGAGCACGCCAAAATCGAGTATGCCCGCCGCCCCGACAATATCGACGTGAACGAGACCCTGGCCTGGGTGCACTACAAGCGTGGCGAGTTTAAGGAGGCTCAGAAATACATGCAGGTAGCCCGCCGTACCAACTCGCAAAACCCGGTGCTGCTTTGCCGCGCCGGCCTCATCCTCAGTAAAAACGGCCAGCCCGCCGAAGGCCGGGCGCTCATCGAGAAAGCAGTTAAGACCGCGCCCTACCTCAACCCTGAAGTGACAGCCGAAGGCGAAACCCTGTTGGCCGCTCGCTAGTCGCGTTAATATAGTGAAAATACTATGTAATACAGCTTCTTGGTACTGCTTACCCGCGTCGCTGGCCGGCAATCGGCGCGTGCGGGTTGGCTTGGCGGTGCTCGCCTTGGCCTGGCTGCTCACGCTGCCCGCCGCCGCGCACGTTATCGACGCTGACCTCAGCAAGCTTTCCCGGACTGCCGTTTTCTGGACCTACATCCAGCTCGGCTTTACCCATATTATTCCGCTGGGGTTCGACCATATTCTGTTCATTATCAGCCTCTACATTCTGGAGCCGCGCCTCCGGCCCGTGCTGATGCAGGCCACTGCCTTCACGGTGGCGCACTCCATTACGCTGGGGCTGGCTATGTATGGCATCATTAAGCCGCCGGGCAGCGTGGTAGAGCCCATTATTGCGCTTTCCATCCTCTTCGTAGCCATTGAGAATATTATTACTACCAAGCTCAGTCCGTGGCGGCTGGCCATCGTATTCGGCTTTGGGCTGATTCACGGCATGGGCTTCGCCAGCGCCCTCACGGGCCTCGGGCTACCGCGCAAGGACTATTTTGGCTCGCTTATCTCCTTTAACGTGGGCGTCGAGCTGGGCCAGGTCAGCATTATTTTGCTGTGCTGGCTGCTGGTGGGGCGCTGGGCCTACGGCCGGCCCTGGTACCGGGCGCGGGTAGTAGTGCCGGTTTCAATCATCATCGGCCTGGTTGCCGCCTACTGGACGGTTGACCGCTTACTGACGTAGGTAGTTGCCGCAGTGCCAGTTGATTAACTTCGGACTGTTTTACTTTTTTCATGCTTCGCCCGCTTCTTACCTGGCTCTTGCTGCTCAACTACCTGCTGGTAGTAGGCGCGGGCCTGCTCGTGAGCCGGCCCCCGGAGCCACTGTTCACGGCCGCTCATCCGTACGTGCACAGTAAAGAATGCCAGCAGGCCAACTACCTGCGCCTCGACTGCTTTGAGCAGTGCAACGGCGACCAGCACGCAGTGCAGCGCCGGCTGCCCACCGGCACCGGCCTGCATTACCTGGCCCAGCTAAAGGGGCTCGATGTGCACTGCGTGGCCGCCAGCCCCGTGGTTGGGGCCATTTCGCTGCGCTGGCCGGTGGCCCCCTGGCGCTTGGCACTAAGCCGGTTGCTGCTTCCTGCCGGCTTTGGCGGGCACGACTACCCCCCGCCCCAATACGGCTGAAACTGCCCAGCCTCCAGCCACCGCCCGGTGGCCGGAGTTTCCTCCGTATGCCGCCAGGCGGACGCGGCGGGTCGTTTCATGTTTTTATACTGATGCTGGAAATGCGCCCCGCTGCGGGCGCGCCGGCGTCGCTGACGCAGGGGTATGCACTTTATTTACTTTCGGGGGTTACGTATCTCGCGGCGGCGCTGGCAGCCGCTGGGGCTGCTGATAGCGGCTCTTTTTCTTTCTTTGGGGGCGCTGGCCCAGCGTCCGGCCGCCCTGCGCGGCACCGTAGCCGACTCGCTGTCGGGCCAGCCGCTGCCGGGCGTGAGTGTGGGGTTGATGGGTCAGCCGGGCGGCACGGCTACCGATGCGCTGGGTCAGTTTCGCCTGACTGGGCTGGCACCCGGCACGTATAAGCTGCGGCTTGGCGCCCTAGGGTATCGCCTTGCCACCCAGTCAGTCACGCTAGTCGCCGGCGAAGTAAAGGGCTTGGCTGTGGCGCTGGCCCCGGCCGCCCTTAGCCTGACAGAAGTAACGGTGAGCCAGCCGCGCGACCTTAACCAGAACCTGGCCGCCATCACTCACATTGACCAGACGCTGCGGCCCATCAACTCGGCCCAGGACCTGCTGCGGCTGGTGCCGGGGCTTTTTATTGCCCAGCACGCGGGCGGCGGCAAGGCCGAGCAGATTTTTTTGCGCGGCTTCGATGCCGACCACGGCACCGACTTTGCCGTGAGCGTGGATGGCCTGCCGGTGAACATGGTGAGCCAGGCCCACGGCCAGGGCTACGCCGACTTTCACTTCGTAATTCCCGAAACGGTGGAGCAGCTCAAAGTATATAAAGGGCCCTATACTGCCCGCTTCGGCGACCTGGCCACGGCCGGCGCGGGTGAGTTTCTCACCAAAACCAGCCTCGACCACAACCAGGTGAAGGTAGAAGCCGGGCAGTACAGCACGTACCGGGCATTGGTCATGCTCGATTTGCTGGGAACCCACCACTTGTTGACCAAAAAATCGGAGAGTGCCTACGTGGCCAGCGAGTATTATTTCAGTGCCTCGCCGTTTGTGAACAATCAGTGCTTTAAGCGCTTCAATGGCATGGGCAAGTACACCGGCCAGCTTACCGATAAAACGTCGCTCACGCTGTTTGGCTCATACTTTACGTCCAGCTGGAATGCCAGCGGGGAGATACCCAGCCGGGCGGTGGCCGATGGCCAGATTACGCGCTTCGGCAGCATCGACCCCAGCGAGGGCGGCGCTACCAACCGGGCCAACGCCTATGCTACACTGACCACGGCCTTGCCCCACGACGCGGTGCTGCGCCAGCAGGTGTACTACACGCGCTACAATTTCAGCCTGTTTTCCGATTTTACCTTTTTTAAGGTTGACCCGGTAAATGGCGACGAGATAAGCCAGACCGATACCGGCCGCAACCTCTACGGCTACACAGGTACGTACGAGCGCGACAACCGCCTGGGGGTGCGCAACCTGCACACTACGTTTGGCGTGGGCACCCGCCTCGATGACTCGAACTTGGCCCTGCGCCATGCCACCAAACGGGCTATTCGGGATACCGTGGACATAGGCCGCCTGCACGAGCAAAACCTGAACGCCTACCTCGACGAGACGCTCGAACTGACCGACCGCCTGAGCGTGAACGCCGCCGTGCGGGCCGACCTGTTTGTGTTCGACTTTCGGGGGCAGATTGCCGACTCTGCCAAGGTATTTGGGCCGTTGCGGGGCCGTGTAAACGCGGCTCGCGTGTCGCCCAAGCTCAACTTTTACTACCAGCTTACTCCGGCTGTGCAGCTATTTGCGCGCTCGGGCCTGGGCTTTCACTCCAACGATGCGCGGGCAGTTGTGCGCGGCACCAACCCCGTGCAGGCGCTGCCCCGCGCTACCGGGGCCGAAATGGGCAGCACTTTCAAGCCAGTGCCGGAATTGGTGGTGAATGCGGCCTTCTGGTACCTGCGCCTGCAGGATGAGCTGGTGTATAATGGCGATGAGGGCACCACCACGAGCGTGGGCCCGACCCAGCGCTTCGGCTTCGACCTGTCGGCCCGCTACCAGCTGAGCAGCCGGCTGTTTCTCGATTTTGATGGTAACTACAGCCACGCCCGCCTGCTTGATGCCCCGGAGGGCGAGAATTTTGTGCCGCTGGGACCTGTTTTTACCAGCATTGCCGGCATTACCTACAAGCAGCCCAACGGCCTGAGCGGCAGCCTGCGCTACCGCTACCTGGGTGGCCGCCCGGCCACCGAAGACAACTCGGTGCGGGCCTTGCCCTACTTTGTGGTCGATGCCGTGCTGGCGTACACGCAGCCGCGCTACCAGCTGGGCCTCACGATACAAAACCTGCTGAACGTGGACTGGAACGAGGCCCAGTACGCCACCGAAACCCAGCTGCGCGGCGAGGCTGCCCCGGTTACCGAACGAACGTTTACGCCGGGCACCCCCTTTAATCTGCGGGCCAATGCCAGCATTTTTTTCTAGTTTCTGTCCGCCAGCTTACGACGCCCGCGCCTGCCAGGGTAGCAGGCGTTGTGCCGGTTTTGGGGAGCTGTAGCTATTGGATGGCGAAAGGCATCATCCATCTGGACCATTGCCGGTAGCATCCGGCCTCGCTGCCCTAAATTTGGCAATGGCTTGTCGGGTACTGTCACTGCGTTTTTGGTTTGGGGGAATACTGGTGCTGGGCGGTCTCGGGTTGGCCGCCTGCGATTCCGGCGCGGCTTCCCAGCTGCCGACGCATACCAGCGCGGCCGGCTCGCACGCCGCGGCTTTTGTGGCTAAGCCGCCCCTGCTCGATTCGCTTCAACTCACGCCCGTGCCGCCCGTGGCCGGCGTGCCCGATACCTTGCGCCAGGCCATCGCGCGGCTGCACCAGGCGCTGGTCCCGGCCGCGGCCGACCTGCGGCCCGCCGTGCTGGAGCAGGCCTGCGTGGGCTACCTCACGCTGCACCCCACCGGCCGCATCGAGCGGGCCGGGGTGCTGGCCGTAGCCGATATGGACCTGCCCAACACCACCGAGCGGCTGTGGGTAATCGACCTGCAAGCCGCTAAAGTGCTGCACCGCAGCCTGGTAGCCCACGGTGAAGGCTCGGGCCACCTGCGCGCCCGGCGCTTCTCCAACCTCGAAAGCTCGGCCTGTACCTCGCTGGGTTTTTATCGCACGGCGGGCACCTACGATGGTATTCACGGCTACTCGCGCCGGCTCGAAGGACTAGATAAGGGCGAGAATACCAACGTGTTTGACCGCTACATTGTGCTGCACGCCGCCGACTATGCCAGCCCCGACTACGTGCGGCAGCACGGCCATCTGGGCTACAGCCGGGGCTGCCCGGCCCTGCCGCCTGGCCAGTACAAGGCCATTATCAGCACCGTGCGGGCGGGCAGTATGCTGCTGGTGAGCGGGCCGGGGCTGGCCTCGCGCTGGCTCGACGGGCCGGCCGCCGGGCGGCGCTTTGCCCGGCGCGGCTGGCGCTGAGGGCGGAATTATTTTAACTGCCCCGCCGTTTTAAGTACCCAGGGCAAGGAGAGTTTCGTATAGTAGCTTTGAATCAGCTTGTTCGTCTCGGCGGACGCTTTCTACCTACGCTTCACGATAAATAGTTATGAAAAAGCATCATTCCAGTGTAGTGCAGCGGCAGCGGGATGGTCGCCGCCGTTCGCAGCGCCTGGTGCGCCGCGTGCTGCCTTTTGTGGCTTCGTTGTTTCTGGCTACGCCGCTGGCCGGCCCCTTGCTGAAATCGTCGGCGCACGCGCCGGCTAAGGTAGCTGCTGCTCCTAAAGCGGTAGCGGCCAATCCGCTGGCCCGCTTCGATGCTACCCTGCGGGAGACCTACGCCCGCCTGGGGGCCGAGCAGCAGGGCCTGCGCTTCGAGGTGTTTCAGAAAGCTATGACCGGCTACCTCAACCTGCGTCAAACCGGCAAGCTCAACGAGCATCAGCAGCACCTGACGGTAGTCGATTTCGACTTGCCCTCGACTGAAAAGCGCCTGTGGGTGCTCGACCTGGCCAGCGATAAGATTCTGTTTCATACGCTCGTAGCGCACGGCCATAACTCGGGCGAAAACGGTGCCAGTCAGTTTTCGAACACCGACCAAAGCAACATGAGCAGCCTGGGCTTTTACGTAACGGGCCAGGAGTACGAAGGCAAGCACGGCCACTCGCTGCGCTTGCAGGGCCTCGACGAAGGCTTTAATACCAACGCGGCGGCTCGCTCCATCGTCATGCACGGCGCTGATTACGTGAGCGAAGACTTCATTAAGCAGAATGGCCGCCTGGGCCGTAGCCTCGGCTGCCCCGCCCTGCCGCTCGACCAGTACGCCCAGATTATTGACCAGGTAAAAGGCGGCAGCTGCTTGTTTCTAAGCAAGTCGAATGCCGGCTACACGTCGAAATACCTTAATCAGGATATCGCGCTGGCCGCTTTAGCCGCCAGGCCGGCTACCAACTCATAGTATATTTTATATATAAAAAGTCCCCTTTTGCCACTGGCGGAAGGGGACTTTTTTGCTTGCAAATGGCGCATCGGAATGCCCTCAGCGCGCTAATAGTAGTTCGGCAGCCGCACCAGCCGCTGGTGCTGGCCAGCCAGCTCCACCTCGTAGAGGCCGGATGCTGCCGGCCGGCCGGCAGCATCGCGGCCATCCCAGCTCAGGGCATGGGTGCCGGCCGACGTTTCGGTCGGCAGCTCGCGCACCAGTTGGCCCCGTGCATTGCGAATGCGCAGGGGCGCGGGCGAATCAGCCGGCACGTAGCGCTCATAGTGCAGGCCGACCGACCCGGTAAAGGTGCGATTGTCGGGTGCGGTAAGGGTTAGGGTTTCCGGGTCGGTCTGGGCAGCGGGGGCGGTGAGCAGCCGCAGGCCGACCAGGGTAACGACAGCCTGCTTTTCAAGGGGGAATTCCAGGCTGATTTCGTGCCGGCTCCCATCAAGCTGCCAGGCAGATGCCGTCAGCGGCTGGCCACCCAGAAGCACCGCCGAGGGAGCAGCCGCTACGCGCGCCACTCGTAGCCGCACCAGTCGCCGGACTGGCGCGCCGGGGTAAGTGCCCGCTACCGTGGCAGTTATAATAGCCTGATTTGCCGTTAGCCTGCCCGTGAGCCGCAGAGTGGCAAACTCACGCCGGGCCAGCGCCTGAGCCGAGTGCCCATCATCCTCATAGCTGGTAAAGACGGGGGCCGGAACCTGCCAGTCGGGGAAGTAGCGCACCACCAGCGTATCGGGGCGAAACTGCGCCGTGCTGGGCCGGTAAGCCGTCATAGGTACAAAGGCCCCGGCGCGAACCAGTAAGGGAAGGCGGCTCAGCGGCGCGGGCAGGCCTACCGTTTGGCCGTCCGGCAGCGTCTGGCCGGTTTCAAAATCTATCCAGCCGCCGGGCGTGGCGGGTAGCTGCACATTGCGCCGCCGCTGGCCGGGCTGGTTTACGGGTGCCACCAGCAGGTTGGGGCCAAGCAGGTACTGGTCGCCGGGCGGCACGGCATCCTGGGCAGCAAGAGCTTTTCGGTGAGTGTCCCAGTCATTCTCAATCAATGCTTTAGTTGCCTCAGCCACAGCCTTAGTTGCTGGGCTTTGGTGGTCAGGAATACTTTCCCAGTTATTACGAGTGCCACTAGCACCTCCCCAGTCACCACCACTATCCGAATTGGCTCCAGCAGCAATACCAACAGAAAGGGATTGCATAACATCACTTTTATTATCATAATAGTCCATCGCCCGCGTCAGCGGCGCGCCAGTCAGCGTGTTTTCGGCCGCCAGTGTGTAGAGGTAGGGCAACAGCTCCATCCGCAAATGCGCGTAGTGGCGCACAATGCTCTTGTAGGGTTCGGGATAAGTGTAAGGCTCGGGGGCCACTACCTGGTCGGAGTGCGGGCGCATGATGGGGCAGAGCGCCGCCAGCTGGAGCCAGCGCGTGTACAACTCGGGGTCCTGGATGGCATTGGCCCGAAGCCACCCGCATCGGAGTGCATATAGCCGACGCCCGCCTGGCCCATGCCCAGCATGATGGGCACCTGCGCCTGCAAGCCGCTCCAGGTGCGGCTGATGTCGCCGCTCCACGGAAACACCGAGTTGCGCTGCATGCCCGCCCAACCCGAGCGCGCCAGGTTGAAAAGCCGCTCGTTGGGGTATTCCTTGGCATAATTATCCTGAAAAATGCCGGCCCAGGTAATGCCGTAGGCATTATGTACTTGCGGCGTGGTGCCCAAGCGGTGCTGCATGGCCAGCGGGTGGTTTTCAGGCTCGCCGAGGTCGCTCCACCAGCCGGCCGCGCCCTGGTCGTGCAGCCGCTTATACTGCGCCCACAGCCAGGTGCGGGCTGCGGGCCTGAATACATCAAGTATGCTCGCCGGCCCGGCCCAGAACGAGCCGACGGTAAACGGCCGCCCGGCCGCCGTGGTACCCACCAGGCCTCGCGTGCGCACGAGGCTGTCGTTCAGGGAGGTGCGCATGACGTAAGGCTCGGAAATCAGAATGGTGTTTACGCCCTGTGCCTTCAGGTCGCGCATCATGCCCGCCGGGTCGGGGAAATTGGCCGCGTCCCAGCGGAAATCACCCTGCCGGGTAGTGCCGCCAAACCAGTACAAATCCAGCACCAGCGCATCGAGCGGAAAGTCCTCGCGGTGCATGCGGTCGGCCACGGCCAGCATCTCGGCCTGGCTGCGGTAGCCAAAGCGGCTCTGAATGAGGCCCAGCGCCCAGCGCGGCGGCAGCGGCTGCCGCCCGGTAAGGGCCGTGTAGCGGTCCAGTATTTCCGCTTGATTTTGGCCCGTTACCACGAAGTAGCTCAGGCTGTTCAGGCCCTGCACGCCGTATTCCAGGGCGTCGGCCCGCTTTTTCCCTAGGTCGAGGTACCCGGCCGCGTAGTGGTCGAACAGCAGCAGGTAGCCCCGGCTGCTTAGTACCACGGGTAGCGTTACGTTCAGGTTCTGCTCGCCGTTCTGGTAGCCGTAGTGCGCCTGGTTATAGAGCTCCAGCCGGTAGCCGCGCCTATCCAGCGGCAGCGCGCGGGCGCCGGTGCCATACAGCCGCTCTCCGGGTGCCAGTTGGAAGCGTACGCCCGTGCCAGCTACCTCCCCAGCGCCGTAGCCTGGACTCTGCGAGTTCGGGCTTGGGTTGGTAGGAGAGGCGAGGGGCTGGCGGCGGAAAGGTGGTGCGGCTTCGCTGAAGAGCGATGCAGTGTTGGGACCGTCGCCATACAGGGAAATAGCCAGCGTTTTTTTATTAATACTTACCGACTGGCAATTGATAGTAAACGTCAGCTTGTCGGGATACACTTCCACTCCTGAGCAAATGTCAGGACCATATTTTTTTATCATCTCCACTGGGGGCGGGCCATCGCAGCCATGCTGACAATACGACTCGTACCTGACCGGCTGCGGCGGCTGCACCACGCTCACCGATGAGTCAGCCACGGGCGCCCGACCTGGCGCGAAATAACTGATTTTAACCACTCCCGGCGCCCATGTTTGAATGCGACGCAGGCTGCCGTCAGTAGCTCGAACTTCCAGCATCAAGCGTACCGATTCGCCCTCTTTGAGCTCGTGATAAACCTTGTGCGACAGATACCGCCCTCCCGGTACCTCGCGCATTGCCACCGCAGGGTGGCCAAACGGGTCCTGGGTGGGCGGCCGGTCATCCGCGCGCTGGGCGTGGGCGGGCGCGGCGAGCAGCACGGCGGCGAGCAGCCAACCGGCTTGGTGAAATATCTTGGAAATCATATTTACTAGGTGCGGGCCCCAAAGTTCAGCACGTAGCCGGGCTATTCGAGTAGGGTGGATGGCAAGTAGGTGGGGCCACCCTGGTAATCAGGACAAAAGGTAAACCGGACATGCTGATTTTTAGGTTGGCCATAGCTGGCAGTCCTTCTTAACCGCGACCTTTGCCCCACACTCTTTCTTTGTCGCTCACTGGGTTATTCAGCTGTGCGACTGCCTTCTTATCTACCTATAATGCCTACCTCCTCCATTTTTCCGGCCGTAGCCGCTGCGGCCGCGGCTTCGCCGTATGCGGCGGTTTTTATTGACTTTGAGAACGTTTACTACTTTCTCAAAAATCACTACCTCGACCCGCAGGACCCCCACGATTACGCCCTCGACCTGGTGCGGGCCCTGCGCGACACGCTCAAGCGTGAGCTGGGGCTCGACTCGCTGGTGCTCTACGCGTACGCCGATTTCGACCGTTTGCCCAGCGGCCCGCAGGGGCCGCTGTACCTTATGGGCGTCGATACGCGCAACGTGCTGGGCACCGACCATAAGAACGCGGCCGATATGCAGCTCTGCATCGATGCCCTCGAAGTGCTGTATACCCGGCCCGACATTGGCACCTTCGTGCTGGTGGCCGGCGACCGCGACTACATTCCGGTGCTGCAGCACCTGCGCCGCCAAGCGCGGCAGGTGAAAGTGGTAGGCTTCCGCGAAAGCGTATCGGGCGACCTGCTGCTGATGCTGGGCCAGGAACATTTTCTGGATGCCCGCGAGTTGCTGCCCGCCGGCCGCCTGCAAGCGCTGGAAGACCACCGGGCCGCCCGCCAGCAGCAGGCCGAAGAAACCCGCCGCCTGCGTGAGCAGGGCACCGTAGGCGTGCAATCGGCGGCGGCCCGGCAGGCCGCCCGGGATGCGGCCAATACGGCGGTTGAGGCTTCGGCCGGGCAGGCTGTGTCGCCGCCGCCCGTGCGCCTTACCACCGCCGCCCGCCCGCTCAACATGATGGAGCAGCTGCTGCAAGAGCCCGCGCCCGCGTTTATGCCCATTCGCCGCGTCACGCGGCCCGACGAGCGTCGCTGCCTGGAGTTTCTACTGGAGCAGGTTCAGAAATTTGGTAATCAGCAGGCTACGCCCGAAATATGGGTCAGCCCCTTCCTGCGCCGCCTCACCGACGTGCTCCCCGAACTGCCCGACTGGGAGCGTCGCCAGCTGCTCACCCAGCTCCGCGAGGCCGGGGCGGTGCGCATTGAAAAGCGCGAGGGCGAGCCGCACCCGTTCTCGGTTATCATCGTCAATTACCAGCACCCCGACGTGTGGGAATTAAACCCAGGTGAGAAAGAGTAGTTAATATAGTGAATTAACTATGTTAAAAAGAGGGTCTTGCCGGTAGGGAACTGTGTTTCCTACCGGCAAGACCCTCTTTTTAGTAGTAAACCGCGCTTAATTGGCCCCGCCGCTGGTGGGCGGAGCGGGGGTGGTTTTGCCGGTGCAGCAGCCGTGAGGCTTGGGGTCGCACTTTTTATCGTGGTCGTCGAAGCAAGAGGTGAGGGCGAAGCTCGTGAGCAGGGCCAGCAGCGGAAGTTTCAGGTGCGTAAAAAAACGGGGCATAAAACTTGGGTTGGGGTGAAAAAAAGAAAAGCTATTCGGAAGAGCCGGCCGCTGCGGGCCGGGTTGCAAAGCTCCGAAAAGATACTGCTTTTTTATCAACATCCAAGAGAGTCAGGTTATTGACCCAGCTCGAAAAGCGGTAGCGGCTTCAGGTCGGCGTATTTGCCGCCCAGCTTATTGAGCTCGTCGTGGTGTACCAGCAGGTAGTTGTTGTAGGCCTTGGCAGCGGCATCATAATGGGCGCGGTAGCTCACTACATTATTGTCGGCCAGCTGAATAGCCTCCACGTAGTCGCGCACGCGGGCCGAAGGCGCATTGCCTTCCGGCGCTGCGATAGGATATACCAGCTTCAGGATAGAGTCCTGCACGGCATCGTAGCGGTCGATGCGCGGCGAGGAAGCCATGGTCTGGCGGTCGTAGCGCTGCGGCTTGAGGCTAGCGGCCGCCTGGCGCAGGCTGGCCAGCTCGGCCTGGTTGGCGCCGGGGGCTTTGCTGAGGTCTTGCAGCAGCTCGCGCAGGTCGGTCAGCTTTTTGTCGTCGCTGGCCATCATGCGGTGCCAGTTCACGTCGGCCGAGTCGCGCAGAATGTCGAACTGTGCCCGCACGGCGGCGGGCGAGGCCGGACTGGCGGCCGTAGTAGTGTTTTTGGTGGCGTCGGGCTTGCACATCGGCAACACGGCCAGCACCAGCAGGCTGGCGAAAAGAACAGCTTTCATGAAAAGAAAAGAAAATTCAGCGGTAAATCTATTCCGCAAGCTCTCAAAATTAAGCTATTTAACGCCAGCCTGCTGTCCGGCGTACTTTTGCGCTTCTGAATTTTTGTAAAGGCCGGCCGCTACTGCCGGCGACAGCTCCTTTTCCCGATACGCTACTTTATTTCTCATGGCTGATTTAACGCCCCTTTCCCAGCTCGGCGAGTTTGGCCTCATCCGCCGCTTGCAGCGCGCTATTATTCATACCCAGGCGTCTACCATTCTTGGTATCGGCGACGATGCAGCTATTCTGGCCCGCCGGCCGGGCAGGAGGTAGTCGTAACCACCGACTTACTGGTCGAAGGTGTGCATTTCGACCTCTCATTTTCGCCTCTCAAGCACCTAGGCTACAAGGCAGTAGCTGTTAATGTTTCCGACGTGGCCGCCATGCTGGCTACGCCCACCCAGCTCGTAGTGGGCCTGAGCCTGCCCAGCCGCTTCACCGTGGAGGCCGTGGAGGAGCTGTACGCCGGCATGCGCCTGGCCTGCGAGGCTTACGGGGTCGATTTGGTGGGCGGCGACACTACCAGCAGCCGAGGCGGACTGGTTATCAGTATCACCGCCTTGGGGCAGGTAGCGGCCGGGCAGGCCGTGCGTCGCTCGGGGGCAAGCCCACCGATATTCTGTGCGTATCGGGCGACCTCGGCGGCGCTTACCTGGGCCTGCAAGTGCTGGAGCGCGAGAAGCAAGCTTTCCTGGCCGACCCCGAGACGCAGCCCGAGCTGGAAAATTACGAATATATAGTAAATAGACAATTAAAACCCGAGGCGCGGCTCGACATCGTGCACGAGCTGCGCGAGCTGGGTGTGCACCCCACCGCCATGCTCGACATTTCGGACGGCCTGGCCTCCGAGGTGCTGCACTTGTGCGCAGCCAGCGGCACCGGGGCGCGGGTGTTCAGCGAGTACTTACCCCTGGCCAACCCTACGCTCGAAGCCGCCGCCGAATTCAACCTCGACCCCATTATGTGCGCGCTCAACGGGGGCGAAGATTATGAGCTGCTGTTTACCATCCCGGTTGCCGACCACGCCAAGATTAAAAACCACCCCGACATTACCGTCATTGGTCACCTTACCGAGAAAAACGACGCGGTGAATCTGATTACTAAATCGGGCCAGGCCGTGCCGTTGCAAGCGCAGGGCTGGGAGCATTTTTAACCGCAGATTTAACGGATTAAACGGATTGCGCAGATACGCCCGCTAAAGCGGGCTGACTGTACTGATTGCCAACTGAACGCATCAAGTAGCCAGCCCGCTTTAGCGGGCGTATCTGCGCAATCCGTTTAATCTGCGGTCAGTCTTCCGGGTAGGGAATGTACACGAAATTCGTGAACTCCTCATCGACCACGAAGAGGCAGCAAAACTCATCCGGGTTTTTCCAGGTGCCAATAAAATCTTCGATTTTCTCGGGGTCCACGATGCCTTGCTGGGCCAGTATTTCGAGGTAGCTGGCGAAGACGTGCCACTGCAAGTCCTGCTCGTCGGCATTGATGAGCAGGCTGCCGAGCTGCACCGCCTGCCGGGCAAAGATGAATACCGGATACTGCGAAATCTCGCGCTTGCGGATTTGGTAGGAGGCTTCCTTTATGGTGTCGGAAGCAGTGGCAAAATCCTTGGTAATCGTGCCCAGGTATTTGCCGTTTAGCTCGGGGTCGTTGAAGTAGTCCATATGCTAATATGCAGCTAGTTATAATTTATAGTTTCCATGGCGATAAAGTATGCTTTATGATTTTTTATTCTAAAAAGATAGGCCTCAGTGTTAGTGAACACTCTGCCGGTTTTCGGATACACCTCACAAAACAAAAAATTATCTAGTGTATTTTTTGAAAACACTACTTCATGATTACATTGACTATAAGACTTATTAAATGCAGTAAAAAACTTTTCATCAGCAGATGCCCGTTCTACTGAATCAAGGTAGGATATGCTGTATTTCTTATCAAAAGAAATTAACTCTTTTTGAAAAGTAATAAATCTTCCATTCGTCTTAAATGAGGAGATACACAAGTCAGCCGGGGTGTGTTTACGGATATAAGCGAGTGCGCTTTTTTCTTCCAGAGAAATAGGAAATGCCTCTTTTTCGACTGTCTCGGATTTGGGAATAAATGATAGCAGGCAGAAGGTGTAGTTGATAATGCCTATCGTTATCATAGTCATAGGATTGAGGTTTGTTATTTCAACTCCAGCAGCACCACATTCTCCACGTGGTGGGTGTGCGGAAACATATCCACCGGCTGCACGCGGGTCACTTTATACACCTCGTCCAGCAGCTCCAGGTCCCGCGCCTGGGTGGCGGGGTTGCAGCTGATGTACACGACGCGGGGCGTGCGCAGCTCCACGAGGCGCTTTACCACGTCTTCGTGCATGCCGGCGCGGGGCGGGTCGGTGATGATGACGTCGGGGTGGCCGTGGTGGCTGGTGAAGGCCTCGGTGAGCATGTCCTTCATGTCGCCGGCGAAAAACTCGGTGTTGGTCACGCCGTTGATGGCAGAGTTGACGCGGGCGTCGAGCACGGCCTGCTCCACGTACTCGACGCCGACCACGCGCCGGGCCTGGCGGGCCACGAAATTGGCAATGGTGCCGGCGCCGGTGTAGAGGTCGTACACGATGTCGGTGGGCTTGATTTCGGCGAAGTCGCGGGCCACTTTGTAGAGGTTGTAGGCGCCGGCCGAGTTGGTCTGGTAAAACGACTTGGGGCCGATGCGGAAGCGCAGGCCTTCCATGTCTTCCTCGATGTACGGCTTGCCTTTATAGCACACCACGTCGAGGTCGTGGAAGGTCTCGTTGCCCTTGTTGTTGAGCACGTAGTTGAGCGAGGTTATCTGCGGAAACCTGGCGTATATCGCGTCGAGCAGGGGCAGCAGCGCCTCATCATCGTGGTAGCACTGCAAAATCACCATCGTTTCGCCGGTACTCTCGGCGGTGCGGATAATGAGGTTGCGCAGCAGGCCGGTCTGCTTCACCATGTCGCCGAAGGGCAGGCGGTGCTGGCGGGCGTAGTCGCGCACAAACAGCCGGATTTCGTTGCTCGGCTCGGCCTGGAGCCAGCAGTGCTCCACGTCCAGAATCTTGTCGAAGCGGCCGGGCGTGTGAAAGCCCAGCACGCGGCGGTCGTAGTGCGCGTTCTCATCCTTAATCTGGGTTTCGGTGAGCCAGCCGTTGCCGCTGAAGGTGTATTCGAGCTTGTTGCGGTAGTAGAGACGCTCGGGCGAGGGCAGTATCCGGCGCACCTCGGGCAGCGCCACCTTGCCGATGCGGGTGAGCTGGTCTTCGACCTGCTGCTGCTTGTATTGCAGCTGGGCATCGTAGCTGAGGTGCTGCCACTTGCAGCCGCCGCAGGTGCCGAAATGCTGGCAAAAGGGCGTAGCGCGCAGCTCGGAATATTGATGAAAATGAACCGGCGCGGCTTCCATAAACCGCTTGTGGGCTTTGGTAATACGCAGGTCTACCACGTCGCCGGGGGCCACCTGGCCCACGAATATTACCAGGTTTTCGATGCGCACCAGGCATTTGCCTTCGGCTACCATGTCCTGGATTTTGACGTTGCGGAGGGCTTCGGGCGGGATGGAGTTGGCGAGCTTGGTGGCTTTGCTGGGCATGGCTTTTAGTCGGACAGAGCACAAAGGTCGGGCCCCGGCCGGGTTGTCTGAACCGCCGTTTCAGCGCATTTTTCAGATTACTCAGATTTGGAGGGCGATTCGCTCTGCCTTTTCTGGGTCGATAAGCAAAAAAGCCGCTCAGTGGAGCGGCTTTTTTATAAGTGTTCATCCGTAAAGTTTCGGTTACAAAATCAGAAGTAATCCGAAAAATCTACTGAATCCGCAGTTCAGACATCACTTTACGACCTCTACCCAGCCTTTGGTAGCGGTGCCATCGGGCAGCTTGAAGAGGTAGTAATATACCCCGGGGCTAATACTTGGGTCGGCGCCCCAGGCATTGCTGGTGTTGTTGTAGTTGGTAGTCGAGAAAACCTCGCGGCCCCAGCGGTTAAAGATGGTCATGGTGTTGCCGGGGTACAGCTGCACGTTGTCAATTTGGAGCACGTCGTTCTTATTGTCCCCATTGGGAGTGATGATATTGTAGAACGCCGTTTTATTGGCAAAATCAACGCAGGCCGTATTTGAGTTCGACTCGCGCGGGGTAGCCTCGCCCGAGAAGGCCACTACCCGGAAGCACTGGTTGAAGCCCTGCCCGGTATTGGGGGCGCTGTATTGCAGCGTGGCCGCCGGCAGGGTCGCAACCAGGTTATAGCCCTTGCCATCATCCTGGCGGTAGAGGCGGTAGCCCGCAACTACGAAGCCCTGGTAGGCCGACCAGCTAAGGTCGGCGGTGCCCTGGCTGCGGCCGGTGCCGGGGCTGGCAGTCGCTTTCAGCAGCACCGTAGTAGCTGAGGCAGGCGCAGGCAGCTCATCGCCGCAGCCGTTGGTGAGCGCCAGGCTGTACTCGTAGGCCGTTTGGGCGGCGTTGCCAGAGGCATCAACAAAGGTGGAAGCCGTGGCGGCGACGGTTCCGACCTGCGTAAAGGCCCCGGTGCTGCCGGCATCGCGGCGTAGCACGCGCACGGTGTTGGGCGTAGTAGCGGGGTTAGCTACCGAGAAAGTGAGCGTTACCCTGGTATTGTCGGTCGACACTACCGAGGCCAGCGTGAGCTGCGGAGCCTGGGCATTGTCGGGCACTATGGTAATAGCCACCGGCGCGCCAGCGCAGCCAAACTGCGAGCTTTCGGTTACGCTCAGCGTCTTGTTGGTAGTGCTGCCGGCCGGGAAGCTCACAGCAATAGTAGCCGTGCCCTGGCCCGATGTGATAGTGCCCCCAGTGGCCGTCCACTGGAACGTAGAGCCGGGGCTGGCATTCGGGACAGTATACGTGAGCGTACTGGCTGCCGGGCATACAAAGCGCGGCCCGTTGATGACGAGCGCGCCGGGAAGCGGGTCAATTATGATGGTTTTGCTATATAATGGCCCGGCGCAGCTGCCGGCGCTGGTTTCGCGGGCCGTGAGGGTGTACGTGCCCACGGCCGTGCCAGCCGGGATGGTCACGGTGCCAGTCGTGTTGGGCAGGATAGTGCCATTAAGCTGAAATACGTAGCTCGACCCGGCCATGCCCGGTAGCGAATAGGTAACGGCCCCGCTGCTCACGCAGAAGCGGCCCGGCCCCTGAATAGCCAACGCAGCCGACGGCGAGGGCTTCACGGTGATGTAGAGCGTATCGCTCACTCCCCGGCAGATGCCGCCGGCGGGATTGCTGGTCTGTGTCACAACGAGCTTGGCGATGCCCGGCTGGCTAAAGCTGATGCTGGTTGTGTTGCCCGTATTGACCAGTGAGCCCTTGGCGCTGCCAAACAGCTGCCAGGCATACGACGAGCCATTGATGGACGGCGTGGCGTAGGCAAAGGGGCCGTCGGCCTGGCACACGCTGCCGGGCCCGCTGGGCTTCACCGTCTGGAGCTGCTGGTTGATAATAACGGGCAGCGTAAACGCATCCGAGGTGCAGCCCAGGGCGCTGGTCGAGGTCACCTTCACCGAGCCGGTCCCCGCCGCGCCCCAGTCTACCGTAATGGAAGTGCCGCCGTTGGGGCTGGTGATTCTACCCCCGTTACTACCCACTGATACGTGGTGCTATGCGGGTTAGCGATGGCATACGTGATACCCGTAATGGTAGGGCACACTGATTTCGGGCCCACAATAGTATCGGCTACCGGGCGGGGGTTGATGGTAATCAACACCGAATCTTTGCTGGAGCAGCCCAGAGCCGTAGTTGCCAGCACCACGTATTTCTGCACAAGGGGCGCATTGGTCGTATTTACGCCCGTAAGTACGGGCTGGGCCACGCTGGCACTGCTGAGGTTGGCGGCCGGCGTCCAGCGGTAGGTATAGCCGGGCAGGGCGGCCGTGCCCAGGGTGATGGTTGATTTGTCGCACACGGCCTGCGCCGGACCAGCCGCCGCCGTAGCGGCCGGGTTGACTGTCACAGCTACTGTGCCGGTATTTACGCAGCCGGTGGCCGTGTTGGTGACGGTGAGGGTGTAGGTCTGGGTAACGGGCGCGCCGGTGGTGTTGGTCAGCGTGACGGTCGGGTTGGCCGCCGTGGGATTACTCAAGCCAGTAGCCGGGCTCCAGTTGTAGGTAAAACCTGTTACAGCCGAGGCTCCGAGCTGGGCCGAGTTGCCCGAGCAGATGGTAGCCGCCGCTCCGGCTGCTACTATGGGCAGCGGGTTGACCGTCACGGCTACGGTAGCAGAGCCCACGCAGCCGGTAGCGGTGTTGGTAACGGTGAGGGTATAAGTAGTGACAATGGGCGCGCCGGTAGTGTTGGTCAGCGTCACGGTCGGGTTGGCGGCGGTGGGACTGCTCAGGCCCGTAGTAGGACTCCAGCTGTAAGTGAAGCCGGCCACGGCCGGGGTGCCGAGCTGGGCCGAGCTGCCCGAGCAGAACGTTACGCCCGCCCCCGGCACTGCTACTACCGCCGGGTTTACCGTAACTACAACTGAGGCCACGCTGACGCAGCTGGTAGCGGCGTTGGTGACGGTGAGGGTGTAGGTCTGGGTAACGGGCGCGCCGGTAGTATTGGTCAGCGTGACGGTCGGGTTGGCGGCGGTAGGGCTGCTCAGTCCGATAGCCGGGCTCCAGGTATACGTTAAGCCAGCTACCGGAGCCCCGCCGATGGTTACCGGCACGCCCGAGCACGTTATAACGCTAGCCCCCGGTACGGCCGTCGGCAGCGGGTTGACCGTCACGGCTACGGTAGCAGAGCCCACGCAGCCGGTAGCGGTGTTGGTAACGGTGAGGGTATAAGTAGTGACAATGGGCGCGCCGGTAGTGTTGGTCAGCGTCACGGTCGGGTTGGCAGCGGTAGGGCTGCTCAGACCGGTAGTAGGACTCCAGCTGTAGGTAAAGCCGGCCACGGCCGGGGCGCCGAGCTGGGCCGAGCTGCCCGAGCAGATGGTAGCCGCCGCTCCGGCTGCTACTATGGGCAGCGGGTTGACCGTCACGGCTACGGTAGCAGAGCCCACGCAGCCGGTAGCGGTGTTGGTAACGGTGAGGGTATAAGTAGTGACAATGGGCGCGCTGGTAGTGTTGGTCAGCGTCACGGTCGGGTTGGCGGCGGTGGGACTGCTCAGACCGGTAGTAGGGCTCCAGCTGTAAGTGAAGCCGGCCACGGCCGGGGCGCCGAGCTGGGCCGAGCTGCCCGAGCAGAACGTTACGCCCGCCCCCGGCACTGCTACTACCGCCGGGTTGACCGTTATGGTTACCGTATTGGTTGCGGTGCAGCCACCGGTAGCGCTGGTTTCTGTCAGCGAGTAGGTAGCGACAATGGGCGAGCCCGTAGTGTTGGTGAGGGTCAGGGTGGGGTTTGCTACGGTGGAGCTGCTTAGGCCAGTCGCCGGGCTCCAGCTGTAGGTGTTACCCGCTACGGGGGTGCTTCCCAGTGCAATAGCTGACCCCGAGCAGGTACTGCGCGCCGCTGCGCCCACATTGGCGGCCGGTAGTGGCACTACCGCTACGGTTACCTGAGCCGTACCCGCGCAGCCGTTGGTAGTAGCAGTACCGGTAATAGTATAAGTAGTCGTCTGGGAAGGAGTTACGGTAAATGGACCGCTGCCGCTCTGGGTTATGCCGCCGCCCGAAAGGGTATAGGGCGCGGTGCCGCCCGTTATGGTAAGCGTAGTGCTGGTACCCTGGCAGATACTAAGCCCCCCGCCCACGCTAAGTGTGCCGGCCGGCGCCACGGCTACGGTCTGAGACAGCGAGTCGGTAGGGCAGCCGTAAGATGAAATTCCTTTCGCCACGACTGTGCCGGAGCCAACCGTGGTCCACTTTACCTGCACCGTGCGGCCGGTATTATTGCCCACAATGGTGCCACCTAGTGCCCGCCAGCGTACCGAAGGCGCAGTGCCGCCGGTAGCCGTATAGGTACTCACGGTATTCAGGCTGCAGACCAGCGCATCGCCGCTGATGGAAGTTGGCCCCGATGGCCGCGTAACGGTGATGCGGATAACATCGACCGCCGTCTTGCCGGCGCAGCCGATGTCTTTGACGCTCAAGGCAATATCGTAGGGCGTAGCGCGGGCCTCGCCACAGGCCGAGTTATACACGAAAGTGCCTGAGGCAGAGCCCGTGCCCGTAGCCGTGGCCGTGCCCGTGGCGGCACCCGACGCCACGCTGCCCGTGCTGCCGTTAAACGTGGTATTGAAGCCCCGGCCCCGTCGAGCAAGACACTGTTGAGCGTAAGCACCAGCGGGTGGTTGTTGGCCTGCGTCACGGTAAGCGGAATGCTGAGGACCTGCCCTTCTTCGATGCTATAGCTGCGGGGCGTGCTGGCCAGGGAAGGCAATAGCGGGGCCACTGTGGGCGGGCAGTTGGCTACTACCAGCTGCAAATCGCGCCGGGTGGTGCCCACAAGTACTTCCCGGCCATTAATAGTGCGGTATTCGTTTACATCAACCGCTACTACATACTTGCCCCCAACGTTTGTCGACCCGTATTTGGCAATACCCGTGCTGGCATTGAGGGTGGCAAAATTGCCGGTGCCGGTGCCGAAGGGAGTGCCTGCGGTATAGCCGGCCTTGTAGGGTACTGGTGGCGGAGGCGGCGTAAAGCTGGTGGTGGGCAGCTCCCCGTTTACGGCCGCTACGTTGCCATAGGGCTGGCCAAAGGAATAAACCAGCCGGTCGCCATCGGCATCCACGGCGTTGTTGAGCAGCATGGTCGTATCGTTGGCGCAGATAATGGCCACCGCCGTATCCGAAAAAACCGGCGACCGGTTGGGCAGCAGCGGCGGCGACAGCGTCGCATAAAGCGTCAGGGCCTGGCTGCCCGGATTGGTCAGGTTGGTAACGTCGTCGTTGCGGGCGCTGCGCGTAAAAACGGCGTAGTAGCCCTTAATCGAGGCTGGCAGGCTCACCACCGCAATAAACTTTTGCAGCTTGAACGGCTGCGACACACCCGTAATCTGGCAGCCCGATGGCGTGTGGGGAGCCAGGCAGCCCGACAGGGAAGTCGAGGGGATTTTCAGCATTCCCGTCTGCCCGGCATCCGTAGGGGAGGAGTTGGTAGCGGCAAACGCCGAGTTGAGAGCCGTTAGCACTACCCGCGTCCCGGTGGCTTGGTCGTAGATGCCCACATTAGCAAACGCATTGGGCGCGGCCGGGGTCTGGCCGTTGGCGGTAGTGCCGCAGTTGTTGTATATCGTAACGGTTATCTCATAGCGCACGGGCGCCGTGGCGGGCCCATTGTTATCGAGGTAGCGATAAGTCATTTCGCCCCCCAGCAGGTGAGTGGCCTGGACCGGGCCGGCCGCCAGCGCTAGCAGGGCCAGTACCAGGGCTGGTAGCAGCCGCAAGCGGCGAAGTAAAAGTGAGCGCATAGAAGCAGCGGTGAGAAGGCAGAAAAAAGATAGAGCCCGGTAAAGGCAGTAGTAAGGGCACGGGCGGCCTTATTGGCGTACCACGCGGCGCAGCGCGGTCTGGCCCTGGGCGTTGGTAAGGCGCAGCAGGTAGAGGCCGGCCGGCAGGGCGCCGAGGTCGAGGCTGGCGGGCGCGGCCGGGCTCAGGCGTAGCGCCTGGGCCAGCAGCCGGGTCCCCAGCACATTGGTTACCTCCAGGTCGTAGCTGCCGGTAGCGCCCGCGTCGCTCACCTGCACCAGCAGGCGGCCATCGGGGCTTGGGTTGGGGCTCACGCTGAGCGCTGGCAGTGCCTGGGCCTCCTGGGTTGCCAGCACTGCCACATTTACCGGATAATCTTCTACTTCCGCATCGCCCATACTCACCGCGCATGGGTTGGCCGTATTAGCATTGCCTACTACTTCGACCCGCATCCGCGTAGTGCCAATAGTGCTCGGCACCACTACCGATACCGTGGCGAGGGCCTGGTTTACCAGGTTATTATACACCATCTCGCCCGTAGCGCCGGTGGTATTCGAAAATATACCATCGTGATTATAGTCAATCCAGATGGTAGTGCGGTGCGCATAGCTCTGGTTGGCAGTCACCAGAATAGTCTGGGTAGCGCCGGCCTGCAGCGGAACGCTCTGGTTGCTGAAGAAGGTGTAGCCCGTAGCCGAGTTGGCCGTGGTGTTGCTAAACGCCGTGCCGCCCGTTGCTGCCGGGCTCACGCTCACGTTGGTAATCCAGAGCGCGCTTGCGGCCGGGGCCCCGCTGTACCCGCCGCTGGAAGCGCAGTAATTCAGGCAAGGTACCTGAATAAGCAGGCTGCTGGGGGCCGAAGTGCTGCTGCCGTTGCTATTGGTAGCCATCAGCGTAACGGCGTAGTAGCCCGTGGCGCTAAACGCTATCTGAGGGTTGGGCGAGGTAGCGCTGGTGCCGTTCACAAACGAGGCCCCGGCGGCCGGGCTCACCGTCCAGCGCCACGCGGTAGGCGTGCCGGTGCTTTGGTCCGTAAACGTATAGGTATTGGCCGCGACGCAGGTGCCGGCCACGTAGTTGGAGGTAAAAGCAGCCACCGGCGGAGCCGTGTTGGGTACTACCGTGATGGTATAATCTTCTACCTGGCCCAGGCTCGGGGCCACGCAGGGCTGCGGGTTGGTGCCCACGCCATCGGCCACAATCCGCAGGCGCAGCGGCTGGTTGAGCGTTGCCGTGCCGGGTACCGTAAACGTCACGCGGGGGCTGGCCGTGTTCAGCGCTTCCAGCACCTTTTCGGAGGCGCTGAACGTGCCGTCGTTATTGAGGTCCAGCCACGCGCGGGTATCGTGCGCGTTGGTGCCGCCGGTCGTGATGCTGATGGTGTAGCGCGTACCCAGCATCAGGGTCGTGCGCTGCGGGCAGGTAAAGTCCTGGTAGCCGGCGCTGCCGTCGGCCGAGGTATTGTCAAGGGTATTAAGCTGCACCCGCGTAATGCCGTAGTTGCAGCAGTTGAGTGTGGCGTTCTGGCCGGCGCAGGTGCTGGCTATTGGCAGCGGCACGCTCGTGTTGTAGGTGATGGCGGTAGTGGCGCTCGTGCTGCTGCCGGCTACGTTGGTGGCCGTTAGCTTTACCTGGTAGGTGCCGGCCGCGGCGTACGTATGCCGGGGGTTCTGCGCGGTGCTGCTGGTGGCGTCGCCAAAATCCCAGGCCCAGCTGGTGGGGCCGTTGGCCGATAAATCGGTAAACTGCACCGTGCCCGAGCAGGTAGTAGTCGCGTCCTGCGTAAAGGCCGCCGTGGGCTTACTCGTGTTGGCCACCAGCGTCACGGTGTAGTCTTCATCCTGCGAAAACTGAGGCGTCGAGCAAGGAGTAGGTATGGTAGTATCTGAATAGTCGGATGCTACCCGCATGCGTAGCCCGGTATTGAGCTTAGCGGTGGCGGGCGGCGTAATAGTGCCGGTATGCAGCATCTTGTTATCAGAGCTGAATGCCAGCTCACCGGTACCAAATGAGCCATCGTTATTGTAGTCAATCCACACCCGCACGTTCTCGCTCACCAGCGTACCGTTGCGGACGCTGATGGCTGTAGGCGTACTCACCGTCAGGGTAGTACCCAGCCCACAGCTGTAATCTTTATAGCCATCGGCATAGCCGCCGGTCGTATTATTGAGGCTACCCAGCGTCACGTTATAAATACCCATGCCGTAGGCCGAAGCCAGCGAGCTGCTGGCCTTGCCGGGGAGGCACGTAGCGGCAGTAGGGCACTGCGCCAGGCTCAGCGCGGGCAGCAGCAGGCCCAGACTTGCGAGAGAGTGAGCCCACAAACGTAGAGGTTGAAACATGCAGTAGTAGAGATAACAGGCAGGGAAAAAGCGTAAAAGCAAGCCAAGCAGCCACTTCCGGATTATAGCGCCTAAAGGTAAAGACAAAGCCGGTGGTTTAAGGGGCTAAAGTGGGAAAAATCGGGCAATAAGCCGCTACCTCTGAAATTTATCCGGCGGCCGCTGCCCGCCCCGCCCGGTGCCGTAGGTTTGTGGCCCGCGAACGCAAATTTGATAGTTATTAAATAAATTATTTACTATATATGAAAAATACTGTTGTTCTCATCACTGGCGGCACCTCGGGCATTGGCCGGGCCTGCGCCCTGGAGTTTGGCCGGGCCGGCAGCAGCGTGGTCATCACGGGCCGCGACGCGGCGCGGTTGGCCGCTACCGCGGCCGAGCTGACGGCGGCCGGCATTGCGCACCGGACCGTGCAGGCCGATGTGGGCGACCTGGCGGCCGCCACCCACGCCGTGGCCGAAACAGTCGCCGCCTTTGGTCGGCTCGACGTGCTCATCAACAACGCTGGCCTCAGCATGCGCGCCAAGTTTGCGGATGTGGAGGTAAAAGTGCTGGAGCAGCTCATGCAAACCAACTTTTTTGGCACCGTTTATACCACCAAGGCTGCGCTGCCGCACTTGCTGGCCAGTAAGGGTACCATCGTGGGTATCAGCAGTATTGCCGGTTTTCGGGGGCTACCGGGCCGCACCGGGTACTCGGCTTCCAAGTTTGCCATGAACGGCTTTCTCGAGGCCCTGCGCACCGAGCTGCTGCCCCAGGGCGTCAACGTGCTCACGGCCGCGCCCGGCTTCACGGCGTCTAATATTCGCCACACGGCCCTGCTTGCCAATGGCCAAACCCAGAACGACACCCCGCGCGACGAAGGCAAGATGATGACCAGCGAGGAAGTGGCCCGCCACCTGCGCCTGGCTGTAGCGCAGCGCCGCCGCACCCTGGTGCTCACTGGCCAGGGCAAGCTCACGGTGTTCTTAAATAAATGGCTCCCCGGCCTTACCGACAAGCTTGTGCTGGCCAATTTTCGTAAAGAGGAGGGTGATTTTTAATCAGGCCGATAAGGTCTCTCCTTCAACTTTTACGGCCCCGGTTGGTTTACTGCCGACTTTTTGTGCCTGAGAGGGTGCAGGAAGTCGGGTTTTTTATTCCTGCCCTTTTCCCTTACTACGCATGAAGCGATTTCTAGCACCAGTCTTTTTTGGCACGGTACTAGCCCTTCCTGGGTTGGCTTTAGCCCAGGCTACTACTATGCAGCAGTCCGCCCAAACGCATGCCAACCAGGCAGTTAACCAGCCGCAGCCCCCGGCGGCGCCCAATTTTTACCTGAAAGATGGCAGCTGCCGCTCAATGCCGACGCCAGTCACTATTTTAAGATAACGCTGCTCAACCAGGTGTGGATGCGCTACAACCAGGGCAACCCCGGTACCCAGGTGGGCGGCTACGACAAGCCCAGCACCTACGACATCGGCATCCGGCGCTTCCGCATTCAGATGTACGGCCAGCTGACTGATCGCGTCTTTATCTATTCGCAGATTGGGATAAATAACTTCACCTACGACTCGGACCGCAAAAGCGGCGGCACACCGGGGCCAAACCACAGCGGCACCGGCGGCTTTTTTCTGCACGATGCCGTGGCCGAATACGCCCTCGTGAAAAACAGGCTCTCGTTTGGCGCCGGCCTCGGGGCCTGGAACGGCCTGACGCGCTTCGCGTCCTCGTCGGCGGGTGCCATCATGGGCCTCGACCTGCCGGGCGTTGAAGAAACTACCAACGATGTAAACGACCAGTTTGGCCGCAAGCTGAGTATGTACCTCAAGGGTAAGCTCGGCAAGCTCGACTACCGCGTGGCCCTGACTGACCCCATGACTTATCAGAAGGCCGTCGGCTACGTGACTACTCCCGGCCCCAACGCCTCGTTTGCGCTTACGCCGCCCAAGCCGCAGTATCAGGTCTACTTCTCTTACCAGCTCAAAGACCAGGTTAGCAGGTAATGGGTAATACTGCTCTAAGCCAGAGCAGTATTACCCATTACCTATTCTATCACCAGCACGTCGGCCGCCCGCAGGTAGGCCACGCGTTCCTGCCAGCGCACGCGCAGCCAGATGTCTTCGTGGCCCAGCACGGGCAGGCGGTCGCCGGGGGCTGCGGTGCTTAGCCAGGCCGTTCCCGCGCTGGGGCCGGCCATCAGGGCCGAGGCCGCATGCGTAACCACCCCCACGGGCTCGGGCCGCAGGAGCACCAGGTAGGCGCCCGTACCGAGCAGATAGGCGCCATAGCTCAGCCAGGCCCCGCGCCGCGTGCGCTGCCCTCGCACTAGCAGGATGATAGCCGCTAGTACTGCCCCGCTCAGCAGTCCTTGCAGGCCAGGGTAGTAGTAGCGCTGGGCCTGCACCCGCAGCTCCTGCTGCCAGGTACCAGGGTAGCCCACCAGGCGTAGCCGCTGCGCTAACGCCACCAGCTGCCGCCAGGTGCCGATACGGGGCTGCCGGGCCTGGGCCAGGTTTAGGTACAGCATCTCCGCTGCGTAGTGACCCGCCTGATGCTGGGCGTAGGCCATTCGCAGCAACAAGCGGGGCGATACCTGCTGCTGCTGCCATATCTGGGCCCGGTAGTGCGGCAAAGCCGCCGTGTACTGGCCGGCTGCAAACAAAGAATCTGCTTTGCGAAGCGCGGGAGAAGGGTTAGTTCCCAGGCCGGCCGAAAAATTTATTTGCCCATGTGCCGCTGCCAATGTCCAGAAAGGCAACTGACTAAGCAGGAGCAGCCGCCTTAGCCAAGGCGCGGAAGTAGTTTCTTTTTGCGCTGGGGTTGTCAGATTCAAAATGTCGCCGTACTTTTGCACCCACAAAAACGGTAATGCACCGCCATTGTAACGCAAAGATATTGGTTCTGTAGCTCAGCTGGTAGAGCAGTACACTTTTAATGTACGGGTCCTGGGTTCGAATCCCAGCGGAGCCACTAGGTCCCTCTCGGTAGTGCTGAGAGGGATTTTTTATCACAAAAGCACTACGTAAAAATAATTGGTTCTGTAGCTCAGCTGGTAGAGCAGTACACTTTTAATGTACGGGTCCTGGGTTCGAATCCCAGCGGAGCCACAATGTGCAGCAGCCCCTTAGCCTCACGCTAAGGGGCTTTTCTTTTGCGAGTCACTGGCGGCAGCTGCCTGTCCGGGGCCGGGCCGGCAAAATGCCGCCCCACGACTAGCCGCCGGGCAGGGTTGATAAGCAAAGAGCCCCACGGTGGTGGGGCTCTTAAGCAAGCTGGTTTGGAAAAGGAACCGGTTGGATGCTCATAGCCGGTTAGAGGTAAGTGTGCGGCAGCAAAGAAAAGGAGGCTGGCGCATTTGTGCAAATGTTGTGACCAGGAAAAATATAAAATGCAAACCTTGTCCGGGAGCTTTTGCTTGTAAAAATTCAATTTGCAACCCATTTTTTCATTATCGAAGCTGTTTAAACGATGATTGAAAGCCTCTTTATTATAAAAATCAGCATAGCAAATAAGTAAGCCGCCAAGAACATAAACTATCGCTCTGCTGCCGCACCTTGTCTGAAATAGCTACTCAGGCACTAATCGACTGGCCGTAGCTACAGCCAGATAAGGCTGCCGGAGCGTATCAAAACCTGCCAGCATAGCGCACGTCACTTGCGCTATGCTGGCAGAGTAGTGACGGATACATACCCCGAAAACTTATTTACTTTAGTTTCAGTACACTTACTCTGCTGCCCGCTGATTTAATGCTGCATAAGCCCCGTACTATGCTGCCCTACGTGTTACTACTATCCTGGCCTTCGCTCATCATCGGCTACGATACGGAAAGGAACTGGCTATATACCGATTGGCGCGGCCCGCAAAACCAGGATACAGTGCAGCAGGGCTGCGAGCAGATGGTCATTTTTTTGCGCGCCGTGGGGAGCTGCAAAATTCTAAATGACAATACCAACGTGACGGTACCCTGGATAGAGCAGGGCAGCGTGTGGGTGATGGACTACCTGCTTCCCCGGCTGCAAGCGGCGGGCCTGCACTATTTGGCCTGGGTATACGGACCCACTCATGAGAGCTGGCGCTCAGTGAATATGACCCTGGCACTGGCCAAGACAGATATGGAGCTGGAGGCCTTTCCTGATGTGGCGTCGGCTTGCACCTGGCTGCTCACCAAGCATTGCCCGCGCGTGACTCCTACGCACGGCCAAAGGCTACCCAGCCGCCCCTTACGTAGCCCGTGGGCGCCAAATCGGCTGAAAATAAGCTTTTGATTGGTAGCTTGGCCTCCTTATCACCTGCTTTGCCGGCTTATGCTGCTCGCCATCCTCTTTCCCAGCCTCTCGATGTTGCTTAATGGGCATATTGTCAAGGCAATAGTTTGCTTTTTGCTGCATTTAACAGTTATCGGCTGGATTCCGGCGGCCATCTGGGGCGTGGCTTCGCTAAACGAGGACCGCGCCCGCCGCCGGCAGCAGGAATTACTGCGGGCCGTGCAGGGCCGCTAGCGCTGTTACCTTTGTGGCCCTGTAAAGCTTCCGGCTGCGTACCGGGGCTTTTTTAGTGCCCTATGCTCCAAAACGACCTCCTCCTGCGCGCCGCCAAGGGCGAAACCACCGAACGCACTCCCGTCTGGCTTATGCGCCAGGCTGGCCGTATTCTGCCCGAGTATCGCGCGCTGCGCGGCCGGCTCTCCGGCTTCAAGGAGCTGGTCGAGACGCCCGCGCTGGCAGCCGAGGTTACCATTCAGCCCGTCGAGGCGCTCGGCGTCGACGCGGCTATTATCTTTTCCGATATCCTGGTAGTGCCCGAGGCGATGGGCCTCACCTACGAAATGATTGAGGCCCGCGGCCCGCTCTTTCCCGAAGTAGTAAAAAGTGCGGCCGACGTGGCCAGGCTGCGTGTGGCCGACCCCGAAGAGCATCTGGGCTACGTGCTCGAAGCCATGCGCATCACCAAGCGCGAGCTGGCCGGCCGGGTGCCGCTCATCGGCTTTGCCGGCGCGCCCTGGACCATTCTGGCCTATATGGTAGAAGGCCACGGCTCCAAAACCTTCAGCAAGGCCCGCCGCCTGCTGTATCAGGAGCCCGCGCTGGCCCACCAGCTGCTGGAAAAAATCACGGTCACGACCATCGCCTACCTGCAGGCGCAGGTGGCGGCCGGGGCCGATATTGTGCAGGTATTCGACTCCTGGGCCGGTATTTTGCCGCCTGCGCACTACGCCGAGTTTTCGACGGCCTACATCAACCGCATCAGCGCGGCGCTCTCACCGCTGGTGCCCGTTACGGTGTTTGCCAAGGGTGCGTGGTGGGCCGTGGAAGACTTCGCCAAGTCGCCCTGCCGCACCATCGGGCTCGACTGGAACCAGTCGCCGGCCCAGGCGCGCCAGCAGGCGCCCGGCAAAACCCTGCAAGGCAACCTCGACCCCTGCGCCCTCTACGGCACGCCCGCCCAGGTGAAAGCCGCTACCGAAGCCATGCTCCGCGAGTTTGCCGGCGGCCCGCATATCGCCAACCTCGGCCACGGTGTGTACCCGGATACTAATCCGGATAACGTGAAGGTTTTCGTGGAAACGGTGAAGGGTTGGCAGGGAGCGAATTAAGCAGGTGGAAAACACTCAAATAATTTCGGCTGCCATTGCCGAAATCAATAGCCCAACTTTCGGCGTAACGAAGCAATTTCTGGAAATCCACTCTGTAGCTTTGGAAGAGGGAAGGCCTAAAATTGCAGGCTTCACAAACTCTTCCAACAACTTAACTGCCATATTCTTCGCCATTGAAGGCGAGAGGTTTTATCTGGTGGTTTCCATTTCGACAGCTTCATCTACCTTAAGCGTAGCTAACGTCTATGTTCAGGAATGGAATCGAATTTCCTTCCATGTCACCTCTGAAACCTTAAACGCTCAGCAGCTTGCGGCCCTAACGACGCTGAAGCCAACGGAAACATATAACAAAGGTGACCGACGAAAATTTGGAACCTTTAACTACAGCTACGTCGAATTTGAGCCTTGTCCCGAACCTGGAGGTTTCAAAGTTCGGCTTAAGTACCTGCTCTCTTTTCTGGAGCAAGAATTCTCAGGGGTACGTGCCCTTGTCGACCAAGCGGAAGGATACCTGCGTGTTATTTCCGTTTTTCACAACGGCAACACCATGCTTGGTGGTTTGAATCTGGATAAAGAATGTATCCAGCGCATGGCCGCGTTGAATCTTGAAATTGATTTTGACCTCTATGCTGAGGGCAATGTTTACAAATCCTAAACCCCTTATTTCTAATAGACGTAAAAAAACAGCAACGGTACCCTACTCACCGAAGGCGAAGCAGTCACCTTCAGCAAAGAACTTAAAGTAAAAGGCTCGTCGCAAACAATCAAGCGCGGTACGCTGGTCAAAAATATCCGTCTTACCAACTCACTCACCGAGATTGAGGGCCGCGCCGGTGGTAACGCTAAAAACCGCTTTTTAAAAAGACGTAGGTTTGTAGCGCGGGCTCGCAGAGTCCGCGCTACAGTCCAGCCGCTTCGGCTTCGGCTAGTAGCAGCCGTTTCTCAATCGGCACCACGCCCACCTGCTCGCAAACCAGCCCACCGCCGAGGTTAGCCAGCGCGGCCGTGAAGGCAGCCGGCTGGCGCAAGGCCACGCAGCAGGCCGCAATGCTAATGACTGTATCGCCCGCGCCC
Source organism: Hymenobacter sp. BRD67 (assembly GCF_013256425.1). Classification (GTDB taxonomy): domain Bacteria; phylum Bacteroidota; class Bacteroidia; order Cytophagales; family Hymenobacteraceae; genus Hymenobacter. The sequence continues at coordinate 2,190,117 of NZ_CP053904.1, read as the reverse complement.
GACACGTCGGAAATAGTGCGTAGATGGGCTGGCAGGTACGTCTTTTTGTCGTTTTGCTGGGTAAAGATGCCGTATTCGGAAAGCGTAACCAGCACGATTTCGGGTTCTAAAACTTCGCGCAGCCGGGCAACGGCGGCTTCGAAGCCAGTGCGGTCGGTATCGGGCGAGCCAAATTCGAGCTTGAGGCCCTCGCGCAATTCTTTCAGGTTTGGCTTGAAGAGGGTGCAGTGGCGATAGGCCAGGAAATTTTTCTTTTTAGGGTCGACTACGGTCGGAATATTGCGCTGACGGGCGCGGGTAATACACTGATTGATAATGTTTTCACTGAGTACGCCCTTGTCGTAGTCCTCAAAAATCACCACGTCGGCCCGGGGCAGCAGGTCGTCGTAGGCGGCCAGTAGTTGCGCTGCTTCCTCGGCATTGAGGTCGGTTTCAACTTCCGAGTCGATGCGCACGAGCTGCTGACCGTGGGCCAGAATGCGCTGCTTAAAAGTGGTAGGCCGGTGCGCGCTGCGGATAATGCCATCGGCGGGCAGGTGGTGAGTGTGCAGCAGCTGGAGCAGCTGGTCGCCACCCTGGTCGTCGCCCACCACGGCGCAGAGCAGCGGCGTGGCCCCGAGCGCCTGCACGTTGAGGGCCACGTTGGCAGCCCCGCCGAGGCGGTTTTCGGTGCGGTCTACATTTACGACGGGCACCGGAGCTTCGGGCGAAAGCCGGCTGGCGCGGCCCCACACGTAGGCATCGACCATCACATCGCCGACGATGAGAACGTGGAGGTTAGTAAAATCAGTAAAAAGCTGGGTGAGGGTGGTAGGGGCAGACATTGCGGCAAAAGTAGTCTGGAAGTACAGTGAACAATGAGCAGTGAGCAGTGAGTAGTGAGCAGTAAAGCAGCGAACAGCTTTACTGCTCACTACTCACTGCTCACTGTCAATTGCTTACTACCCCTCGGCGCGCAGCACGGCCAGCGGGGGCTGGCTCAGCACCGAGCGACTATTGAGCCCGCCGATGAGCGCCGTGAGGCCGGCCACCAAGCCCACCAGCGCAGGCAGCCACAAGAGGCTGCTGCTTACAAAGGGCGTTTCGAACACCCAAACGGCCAGCGCCCAGGCCGCCAGCGTAGCCAGCAGCACGCCGGCCAGCGCCCCCAGCAGCCCCAGCAGCGCATACTCGACCACCGTGATGCGCAGAATCTGACTGCGGCTGGCGCCCAGCGTGCGCAGCAGCACGCTTTCGCGGGTGCGCTGGTAGCGGCTGATAAGCACCGAGCTGGCCAGTACCAGTAGTCCGGTAAGGATGCTGAAGCCCGCCATGAAGCGAATCACGAAGGAAATCTTGCTCAGAATCTCGTCTACGGTTTGCAGAATCAAACCCAGGTCGATGGCCGACACGTTGGGAAACTCGCGCACCAGTGCGCGCTGGGCCAAGGCCAGCTGCTGGTTGTTGTTGACGTGGGTAAGGATGACGTGAAACTGCGGCGCCTGTTCGAGCACGCCGGTGGGGAACACAACCAGAAAATTGGTTTGTACCCGCGCCCAATCGACCTCGCGGGTGCCGCCGACTACCACCGCCAGCGGCGCGCCCTGCACGTTAAAGGTCAGCGTATCACCCAGCTTGAGCTTGACGCGCTGGAAGTAGTTGGCATCGACCGACACGCGGGGCAGGCCGCCGGGGTGGCCGCCGGCCGGGGCGGGGTACCGGCTACCAGCTTCTCGCTGGCGCTCAGCGTGTCGCGGTACGTGACGCGGTACTCGCGGGTGAGGGCGAAGAGCGGCACGCCGCTGGCCGTGTCTTTGCGCAGCTGCCCCACCGTGCGGCGGTTGATGGCCGCCAGCCGCATCGTGACGATGGGCACCCGCTGCATCACCGGAATAGCTTGTTTAGCTAATAATTGCTCGACGCCTTTCTCCTGCTCGGTCTGAATATCAAACAGCACCAGATTAGGCTGCCGGCCGCTGGCTGAAAGCTGCACCCGGCCTAGCAGCAGCCCCTGCGTCAGGAAAAGCGTGGCTAGCAGGAACGTGCCCAGCCCCAACGAGATAATGAGCGTAACTGTCTGGTTCTGGGGCCGGAATAAATTGGCCAGGCCCTGCCGCGCCACGTAGCTCCAGCCCACCGGGAAGTAGCGCCGTAGCTGGTAGCGCAGCCCCAGGCCCAGGCCGGCCAGCGCGCCCAGCGCCAGCAGCAGCCCGGCCCCGAAGCCCAGCGCCTGCTTCCACTCGCGCGTCTGGGCGTAGGCAAAGCCCACGATGAACAGCCCCACCACGGCCAGTACCAGCCCGCGCAGCGGGTCGGGCGTGGCGGTGTCTTCCTCAAAAGATGCGCGCAGCACCCGCAGCGGCGACACCCGCCGGATAGCCAGTAGCGGCAGCAGCGCAAATAGCACGGCCATCGCCAAACCCGTGAGCAGCCCCAGCCCAACGGCCGCCGGCGATACTGCCACGCTCACCGTAACCGGCAAAAAGCTGCCCAGCACCTGCGGCAGCACCAGTTGCACCACCGCCCCCAGCGCCGCCCCGATGATGGCGCCCAGCAGGCCCAGCCCCGAGGTCTGGATTAAATATATCAAAAGTGCTTGCCGCCCGCTGGCCCCCAGGCAGCGTAGCACGGCCACCGAGGCCAGCTTCTCCTGCACATAGAGGTTTACGGCGCTGGCTACGCCCACGCAGCCCAGCAGCAGCGCCACGAAGGCTACCAGGCTCAGAAAACGCGTCAAATCCTGGAAGGCGCGGCCAGTTTGCTGCTGGCGGCTGGCCACGGTATCGGAGTCGATGTTGCTGGCTTCAAGCTTGCTTTCCAACGGCTTAATAGTAGCGGCCACGTCGGTGCCGGGCGCAAACCGGTAGTAGGTGCGGTACTGCACCCGGCTGCCGGGCCGAATGAGGCCGGTTGCGGCCAGTAGGTTTTTTGGAATGAAGACCTTCGGCGCAACGGCGGCGCTGAAGCCGGTTTGCCCCGGTGTTTTCAGCACGCGCCCCACAATGGGCACGGTCAGGCTGCCCACCTTCACCGAGTCGCCCACTCGGGCATCGAACTGCGCCAGCAGCACGTCATCGACCAGCGCGCCCACACTTTGGCCGGCTTTAAACTGCGCGCCGGCGGCGGCTGGCTGGGTTTCCCAGTCCCCGTAATACGGAAAGCCCGGGCCCAACGCCCGCACCTGCGCCAGCCGCACGCCCTGCGTGCGAGGAAATGATACCAGCGAGGCGAAAGATGCTTCGTCGCTGCGGGTTTGTCCCAGCTTTTGCAGGGCAGGCAGCAGCTTGGGGTCGAACGGCTGGGTCGACGACAGCACCAGGTCTGCCCCCAGCAGCTCGCGGGCCTGCTCGCGGATGCTGCGCGCCAGGTTATCGCCAAACGAATTGATGCCCACCAGCGCCGCGATGCCCAGCACAATGCTCGACATAAACAGCGCCAGGCGCGAGCGGCTGCGACGCGAATCGCGCCACGCCATAGTAACTAACCAACTGAAATTCATAGAAAAAGTAGCGCGAACGTTGCAGCCCGCGTATCGAACAACATAAAAACGGCGCCGGCCGCGGACTACCGCGTCCGCGCTGCCTCGGCCTCTACCACCTTGCCGCCGCGCATGCGCATGATGCGCTGGGTTTTGGCCGCCAGCTCCAGGTCGTGGGTCACCAGCACCAGCGTGGTGCCGGCTTCTTTGTTCAAATCGAATAGCAGGTCTACCACGTTGGCGCTCGTGTCGGGGTCGAGGTTGCCGGTAGGCTCGTCGGCAAACAAAATCTGCGGGCGGTTGGCAAAGGCCCGCGCCAGGCTCACGCGCTGCTGCTCGCCGCCCGAGAGCTGGGTAGGATAGTGGTGGCCGCGCTCGCCCAGGCCCACCCGCTCGAGCAGCGCCTGGGCCTGGCGGGCCACGTTGCGCTCGCCGCGCAGCTCCAGCGGCACCTGCACGTTTTCGAGGGCCGTGAGCGTGGGCAGCAGCTGGAAGTTCTGAAAAATAAACCCGACGTGCTGGTTGCGCACCGCCGCCCGCTGGTCTTCGCTCAGCTTATCGAGCTGAATGCCTTGCAGCCACACGCTGCCGCTGGTGGCGCGGTCGAGGCCCGCGCACAAACCCAGCAGCGTCGTTTTGCCGCTGCCCGACGGCCCCACGATGGCAAAGGTGTCGGCCGGCTGAAGGCTGAAGCTGACTTCGTGCAGCACCGTGAGCTGACGGCCGCCGCTGGTGTAGGTTTTGGTGAGGTTTTCGACTTGAAGACTGGTCATGCAGAATAATTTTTGCGAAGGGCGACTACTGCCGGTTATTTATATAGTAAATACAATATGTTTCGGCGGCAGCGCATTCTTTTAGGAGCACTAACAAAGCAGAACGCATTTTGGGAAGAAAAACGTCGCCCGATTGGTTATGGCTACGTACGACGCAGGCCGACGGCTTATACTTTTACCTGTTTTTGATTTTATCCTTATGAAGTACCTGCCTGGAAGCGCACTGCTGCTGGCCCTGCTGGCCGCCGGCTGCCATTCCGACACCACTGCTAGCACAGCGGCGGCCCCCGCAGCGGCAACGGCCGCCAAGCCGGCCGCTAAAGCGCAACAAACTATTTTATTTTTTGGCGACAGCATCACGGCCGGTCTGGGCGTAGACCCCGAAGAAGCGTATCCGGCCCTGATTGAAAACAAGGTCGATTCGCTGCACCTGCCCTACGCCGTGGTAAATGCCGGCCTCAGCGGCGAAACGACCGCGGGCGGGCGCTCGCGCATCAACTGGGTGCTGAGCCGACAGCCGGTGAGCGTGTTTGTGCTGGAGCTGGGCGGCAACGACGGCCTGCGCGGCCTGCCCCTCACTGATACCCGCCGCAACCTACAGGCCATTATCGATACCGTGCGCCAGCAGGCGCCACAGGCTAAAATCGTGCTGGCCGGCATGCAGATTCCGCCCAACATGGGCCCCGCCTACGCCGCCGACTTTAAAAAGCTCTACGCCGAAACGGCCGCCAAAAACCACCTTATCCTGATACCTTTCCTGCTCGAAGGTGTGGGCGGCATCGCCCGCCTCAACCAGCGCGATGGCATTCATCCCACGCCCGAAGGCCACCGCTTGGTAGCCCGTACCGTGTGGCGCACCGTGCAGCCGCTTTTATAAATGACTACTCCCCTTATTCAAACCGAGCGGCTGCTCCTGCGGGGGCATTACGCCACCGACCTGGACCCTTTTCTGGCCATGTGGCAGCAGCCGGCATTTTACCAGTACCTGGGCGGTCAGCCACTTTCTAAAGAGGAAGTATGGTTTCGGATGCTGCGCCACGGCGGCCTCTGGCCGCTGGTAGGCTACGGCTACTGGGCCGTGGAGGAGCGAGCCACCGGGCATTTCATCGGCGCAGTTGGCTTCGGAGAATGGCAGCGCGTCATCACGCCTTCGCTCAAAGGCTATCCGGAAATAGGCTGGGTGCTGGCCCCGCATACCCACGGCCAGGGCTACGCCACCGAGGCCGCACGGGCCGCCCTGGCCTGGGCCGATGCGCACCTGCCGCAGTCGCGCACCGTGTGCCTTATCGCCATCGATAATCTGCCCTCGCTGCAGCTGGCGGCCAAATGCGGCTACCAAGAGTTCAGCCGCGCGCCCTACAAAGGCCAGGCGGCCGTGCTGCTGGAGCGGTTTGCGGCTAAATAGGCGTTGCAATAGATTATATTACCCGTAGCGCATCCACATTCACCTCATCGCGCAGCAGGTCGAGGTTGCGGTAGGAGAGGGGCCGGCCGGCGACAGTACTCAGGCCAGCGGGGGCGCCGAGCTGCGCTACGTCGAGAATGAGCTGGGTAAACTTGCGCTCGCCCAGGTACACGGCCACCGGGCGGACGTGGTGCCGGGCCTGGTAGCCGGCTAGCGCCTGGTCTATTTCGAGTAGTACATGGCTCATAAGATAGTGCGTACGAGGGATTAGCGAGGGCGAAAAATAGGAACAAACCCAGACATGTGCAAACTGACCCGGTGCCAGCAGCGCGCTTAATTGCCGTCCGTCCCGACCTTTACCGCTCCTTATGACCACTCCCCCCGCCCTGGCCGCCCGGCCCATTGGTATTTTCGATTCTGGTATCGGTGGGCTCACCGTGGCCCGTGCCGTGGCCCTGCGCCTGCCCCACGAGCGTCTTATCTACTTTGGCGATACGGCCCATTTGCCCTACGGCGAAAAAAGCACCGCTGCTATTCAGGCCTACGCCGTCAAAATCTGCGATGTGCTGCTGCGCCAGCAGTGCAAGCTCATTCTTATCGCCTGCAACTCGGCCTCGGCAGCCGCCTACGAGCTGGTGCGCGAGTACGTGGGCTCCAAAGCGCTGGTAGTGGGGATGATAGACCCCGTGGTGCAGTACGTGGGCCAGCACTATGCCGGCCGGCCGGTGGGCCTTATCGGCACCAAGCAAACGGTGGGCTCCAATATCTACCGCAAGAAAATCGACCAGCTCGACCTGGCCGTAGACCTGCACGCGCTGGCCACGCCGCTGCTCGTGCCTATGATTGAGGAGGGGTTTTTCAACGGCCGGGTCTCGGAAGAAATCATCAGCGCCTACCTCGACCATCCTACGCTACTGGGCATTGATGCGCTGCTGCTGGCCTGTACGCATTTTCCCCTCATCAAGCCCCAGATGGAAGCCCACTACCAGGGCCGCGTAGCCGTGCTCGACCCGTCCGACGTAGTAGCGGCCACTGTAGCTGAGGCGCTGGCATCCAGGGGCTTGCTCGCTGCGCCGGTTGAGGCGGCGCCAGCGCATCATTTCTACGTGTCCGACTTCACGCGCTCGTTTGAGGAAAGCACCCGGCTGTTTTTCGGGCAGCAGGTGCAGCTGGAGCATTATCCGCTGTGGGAGTAGCCGGGTTTCAGCCAGGCAGCGACACCGTGAAGGTAGAGCCTACGCCAAGCTGACTCCGAACGGCAATGCTGCCGCCGGCGTTTTCAACTATCTTCTTTACCATATATAGCCCAACGCCCGAGCCATCGACGTGGCTGTGCAGCCGCTGAAACATGGTAAAGAGCTGGGTCTGTTGCCCCTCACTCAGGCCCAGGCCGTTATCCTGCACTTCCACGATATTCAGGCCGTTTTCGCAATAAGCCCGCAGCCCGATAACCGGCGGCCGCTCGGGCGCCCGGTATTTGAGCGCATTGCTGAGCAGATTATACACGATGCTGCGCAGATTTTTAGGGGCAAACGAGATGGTGGGGCAGGCCTGGACATCTACGTGCAGCCAGGCGCGGGCTGCGTTCAGCTCGGGGGCCAGGTCCAGGCGCACGTCTTCAACCAGCGACGCCAGGTCGATAGCTTCGGCTGCCTGATTATTAACTTGTTGAAGCCTGGATATGTCGGTGAGGTGGCCAATGGTTTTTTGAAAGCGCTCAATGGCTCCCTCCATCATGGTAAGCAGTGCCTGTACGTCACCGGCCGGGTCTGCTCCGTTGGGCAGCTGTTCCCGCAAGGCTGCCAGCAGGCCCTCGATATTGGTAATGGGGGCCTTCAGGTCGTGCGAGGCCGTGTAGATAAAGTTGTCCAAATCGACATTGGTGCGCGTCAGCTGCTGGTTGGTAGCATCCAATTCGGCATTGGCCTGGCGCAGCTGCTCATTGGCTTGCGCTACCTGCTGGCGGCCAGCTACCTGCTCACTTACCTCCGTTGCCACGGCTGCTACGCTCGTAATATGCCCAAACTCATCGCGCAGCGGCTGATACACAAAGTTTAAATATACTTGTTCTAGTTGGCCGCGTCGTTCGAGCATTGCAGTAACTTCCTGGGCCACAAAGGCTTCTCCTTTCTGCACTACATTATCCAGAATCTCTTTGAAGCCTTGTCCGCGCACCTCGGGCAGCGCCTCAAGCAAGGGTCGACCAATGACCTCGTCGGCCGAGCGGCCCCAGAGGGTGCAGACCAAAGGGTTAGCGACGTCGACAACATAATCGGGCCCTTGCAGGATGGCAATGGCTACCGGAGCCTGCTCGAACATGGCTTGCAGGCGCGCCTGGGTCTGGGCCCGCTGCTGCCGTGCCAGCACCTGCTCGGTTACATCGTAGGCAAACACGGAGACGCCCACAATCTGGCCGTTTTCCCGATAAGCCTGGTAGGTAAAGTTGAAAAAGATTTCCCTGGCCGGCTGGCCATCGGCCTGCGCTATGAAAATAGGTAGCTCATTCCCAAAGAAGGTCTGCCCCGTTCGGTATACTTCATCCAATAGTGCTACAAAGCCCTGGTCTACAGCTTCCGGCTGGGCCTGCGCCACCGTCAGGCCCCGCATCTGGCGGCCGGGAAACAGCTGCTGGTATGCCTGGTTGTGGTAGCTGATGCGATGCTCCGGGCCTTGCAGAATAGATACAACGGCCGGCGTTTGCTCAAACACCTGGAAAAACGACTCGCGCTCTGCGGCCCGCTGCTGGGCCACGGCCAGCATATCGGCCTGAAGCTGAGCGGTCTGGCGCTGCGCGATTACCTGGTTGGTCATATCCAGCGCAAATACCAGCACACCATCTATCTGCCCCTGCTCATTATATCTTGCTTGTTGAATATAATGAAAGTAAAAGTCATGTGGCTGCTCCTGCTCGTGCCGGGCCACCGGAATATGAATCCCGGTCTCCTCGTGGGTTTCGCCCGTTTCGTACACGCGGCGCAGCGTGTGCCACACGGGCTGCCCAGCCAGCTCGGGCAGGGCTTGCAGCAGCGGCCGGCCCAGCAGCCGGCGGCCCGGAAACAGTGCCTGGTACGCCTCATTTACCAGCTCAAATACCATATCGGGGCCATCCAGGATGCAAATGGCCGCCGGGGCCTGACTGAAAAAGCCCTCCAGACGCTGCTGCTGGCGCACGGCCTCACCCTGGGCCAGCAGCAGCTCGTGCGTACGCTCTTCTACCCGCCCTTCCAGCTCCTGATTGAGCTGCTGCAACTGCTGTTGAGCTAGCGCCAGCTCCTCATTTTTAGTTGTAAACTCCTCATTGGCAGCCTGCAGCTCCTTGTTGGCGGCCGCCAGCTCCTCATTGAGTGTTTGTACTTTTTGACGGGCCTCTACCAGTTGCGTTACCTCCGTGGCAATGATAATGACCCCGTTGAGCTGGTTATGAGCATCCCACAGTGGTTGGTAAGCAAAATTGAAATAGGGTGTTTCCAATTTGCCGTATCGCTCAAGCCTAACCGGGCTCTCGTGCGCGACTACCGGGGTTCCGGTTTGCAGCACCTGTTCAAACAGCGCTTCGAAGCCCTGGCCCCTGGCCTCCGGCAGGGCATCGAACAGGGGATGGTGCATCGTCTGCTCCGGGGTCTTCCCCCATAGCTTCATAATAAGGGGGTTAGCTACTTCAATGATAAGCTCCGGGCCCCGCACGATACCAATGGCAACCGGGGCCTGCTCAAATACCCGCTGCAGGGTGCTGCGCTGGGCTTCCGCCTCGGCACGGGCGGCCTGCTCGCGGGCCTGACTTTCACGCAGGGCTACCTCGACCACGCTCCGGTCCTGGTCGGCCGTATCAGTAAAGCTCACTACCAGCAGCTCACCGTTGCGCCGGGCCGAAAGCCGGAAGTAGTTATCCAGGCCATCGGCCTGGTAGTTAAGGTCAAACCGGCCGGGCGCCCCGGTTTCAAATACCTTGCGGTAAAAGGCAAAGACTCCCGAAGTTTCCACCGTCGGGAACTGCGTGTGCATACTCTGCTCCGGCCGCTCGGGCAGCCCCAGCATAAGCTGGCCGGCCGGGTTGAGGTAGACTATGGCAAAATCGCTAATCTCACCGGCTGGGTTGTAGAGTGGCCGCAGCAGATGGAAGCCGGTTAGCGATGCTTCCAGTACGCTTTGCAGCAGGCCGTCGATGAGAAAAGCGTCGGGCACAAAAAAGCTATAAAAAGAAAGTGCCCCGCGATGAAGCAAAGCCAGATGAAACAGCAACAGCCTTCGTGCCGCCAGGTTGTGGCACATAGCTCGTAAGCTGCACGCGAAGATGATAATCTTTACGCTAGTTACAGAGCCTGGGCGGGACTAAAACTAAAAAAGCCTCTGCCCATAGTGGGCAAAGGCTTTAGAAAACTGAAAAAACACGTGTTGTTTTCTTAAACCGAGAAGCTTTCGCCGCAGCCACACGAGCGCGAGGCATTGGGGTTATGAAACTGAAAGCCCTTGCCGTTCAGACCATCCGAAAAGTCCAGCTCGGTGCCCGCCAGGTAGAGAAAGCTCTTCATATCAACTACCACGCGCACGCCCTTGTCTTCAAACTCCTGGTCCATTGGCCGGGTTTCGTTGTCAAAATCAAGCTTATAGCTCAGGCCCGAGCAGCCCCCGCCGGCCACCGAGGCCCGCAGGCGGTAAGTAGCATCGAGCTGCGAGTCGCGCATCAGATGCTCTACTTTTTCCTTGGCTTTATCCGAAACGGTTATCATGGCGGTTCTGATTACTTGGTGCTGGTTCTTTAACAAAGATACTACCCGGAAAGATTCTAAATAACAAGTAAAAGCACGAAAAAAGGAGGCAGCAGGACAGGGAAGCTCTTACGCTTTCAGCCGTCTTGCTGCCTCTGTTTTTAGGGCTTTAACCCAGCTTAGTGGTGGGCTTTTTCCAGCTCCAGGGCCGGCATACCGTTTTTCACGCGGTAGTCGTTGATGGCCATCTTGATGGCATCTTCGGCCAGTACCGAGCAGTGAATTTTAACGGGCGGCAGCGCCAGCTCTTCCACAATCTCCATGTTGTCGATGGCGAGGGCCTCGTCAACCGTCTTGCCTTTCAGCCACTCCGTAGCCAGGCTCGACGAGGCGATGGCCGAGCCGCAGCCGAAGGTCTTGAACTTGGCATCGGTGATGGTGTTGGTGGCTTCGTCTACCTCAATTTGCAGGCGCATTACGTCGCCGCACTCGGGCGCCCCAACCAGACCGGTACCTACCGATTTCTTGCTTTTGTCCAGCGTGCCCACGTTGCGCGGGTTGCTGTAGTGGTCGATTACCTTATCAGAGTAAGCCATGGTTTTTCAGTTAATAGTTATCAGTGAATAGTGAGCAGTTGGTCGGTGAGCTAGCAGAAGAAAACGGTTCATTGCTCACTGTTAACTGTTCACTGAATTAATGTTCTGCCCACTCAATGGTACTGAGGTCAACGCCTTCCTTGTGCATTTCCCAGAGCGGCGACATGTCGCGGAGCTTGGTTACGGCCTCTTTAACGTGGTTGATGGCGTAGTCGATTTGCTCCTGGGTGGTAAAGCGGCTCAGGCCGAAGCGCAGGCTGCTGTGGGCCAGGTCGTCGCTCAGGCCCAGGGCCTTCAGCACGTAGCTGGGCTCCAAGGAGGCGCTGGTGCAGGCCGAGCCCGACGATACCGCCAGGTCTTTTACGCCCATCATCAGGCCTTCGCCTTCCACGTACTTGAAGCTGATGTTGGTGACGTGCGGCAGGCGATGCTCGCGGCTGCCATTTACGTAGCTTTCTTCCAGGGTCAGTAGCTCCTTTTCGAGCTGGTCGCGCAGCTTGCTCAGGCGCTCGGCGTCGGCCGCCATTTCGAGGCGGGCCAGCTCACAGGCTTTGCCAAAGCCCACAATGCCGGGCACGTTGAGCGTGCCCGAGCGCATGCCGCGCTCGTGGCCGCCGCCGTCCATCTGGGCAGTCACTTTCACGCGCGGGTTTTTGCGGCGCACGTACAGCGCGCCCACGCCTTTGGGACCGTACATCTTGTGGGCCGTGAAAGCCATCAGGTCGATGCCGTCGGCCAGCACATCGACCGGAATTTTGCCCACGGCCTGGGTGCCGTCGCTCATAAAGAGCGCGCCGTGCTTGTGGGCGATAGCGGCAATCTCGCGGATGGGCTGCACCGTGCCCGTCTCATTGTTGCCGTACATGATAGTCACCAGGATAGTCTGGGGCGTCATGGCAGCTTCCAACTCTTCGAGGCTAATTAATCCCTGCTCGTTTACGGGCAAGTAAGTAACCTTGCCGCCGAGCTTTTCGATGTGCTTGCAGGTATCGAGCACGGCCTTGTGCTCGGTCGTTGTCGTGATGATGTGATTGCCCCGCTGGGCATACATCTCAAATACGCCCTTAATGCCCAGGTTGTCGCTCTCCGTAGCGCCGCTGGTGAAGATAATCTCCTTGGGGTCGCAGTTGATGAGCTGGCTGATTTGCTCGCGGGCGTAATCCACGCCTTCCTCCGCCGCCCAGCCAAAGGGATGGTTGCGCGAAGCCGCATTGCCGAATACGTCGGTCAGGTAGGGCATCATGGCCTCCAGCACGCGCGGGTCGAGCGGCGTAGTGGCGTTGTTGTCCAGATAGATAGGTAGCTTAAGCATGGCGCTGGGCTGGATGTTGCTAGTAAAGGCTAAAGTTAGGCGTTGACTGCGTTTGAAACAGAATTTTGGCCTAAACAGTTTTTTGAATCCACAAAAATAGCTGGAATCAGTCTAAAAACCGCAGAACTGCTCCGCCTGGCCGCGCCGACCGGGTAGCTTTGTGCGCCGGGCCAGCTGCCCGCCTACCCGTTATGCTTACCAACCTCGAACACCTGGGCCTGGCCGTGCGCGACCTGGCCGCCGCCACCGACCTCTACACCCGCCTGCTGGGCCAGCCGCCTTACAAAACCGAGCACGTTGCCAGCGAGGCCGTAGACACGGTTTTCTTCCAAATCGGCGGCTCCAAGATTGAGCTGCTGGCCGGTACCAGCCCCGACAGCGCCATCACGAAATTCCTGGAAAAGAAGCCTGAAGGCATTCACCACGTGGCCTTCGAGGTCGATGACATTGAGACCGAGATGGCCCGGCTGCGGGCCGAAGGGTTCGTATTATTAAATGAATTGCCTAAGAAGGGAGCCGATAACAAGCTGGTGTGCTTCGTACACCCCAAAAGCGCGGGCGGCGTGCTGGTAGAGCTGTGCCAGGAAAGTAGAAAATAAATATTATTTTTTATATAATGAATACCAATTTCTTTCGCCAGGAAGTAGACACTGCCGTTGATGTACTCCTCACGCAGCAGGTTATCCTGTATCCGACCGATACGGTCTGGGGCCTGGGCTGCGACGCTGAGGTGCCGCGCGCGGTCGAAAAGCTCTACAAGCTCAAAGGCCGCGAAGCCGGCAAGCCCAGCATCGTGCTCGTGGCCGACCTGGCCATGCTGCGCCGCTACGTGAAGGAGGTGCCCGCCGGACTTGAAGCGGCATTGGCCGACCAGACCCGCCCTACTACGTACATCCTGCCCGCCAGCCGCGCCCTGGCTCCGGGGCTGGTAGCGCCCGACGGCACCGTGGGCCTGCGCGTAGTGCAGGACGAGTTTTGCCACAAGGTGGTGCGCCGCCTGGGCCACGGGCTGGTATCGACCTCGGCCAATAAAGCGGGCGAGCCGACACCGGCGGTTTACAGCGAGGTAGACCCGGCCATCGTGCGCGGGGTCGACCACGTGGTGAGCTGGCGGCAAGATGACCAGACCCGGGTAGCGCCCTCGCGGGTGGTGCGCCTGGGCGCCGACGGGCAGCTGGAAGTGGTGCGCGGGTAGTTCGCTGAAAAGCCAAGCCCTTCGAGGCAAAGCGCTTCCGCGTTAGCGGCTACCTAAAAGCCCGTGCCCTGCACGTTCTGCGTGATGATAGACTTGCCACTCGTCACGTTGATAACCCAATTACTCATCACCACCCCGGTAGCATTCTGCATGACCAGGCCGGTCTGGGCCGAAATAGTGAGATTGGATAGCGTCAGGTTCAGAATAGGAAGGGTAGTGAGGCCGACCAGGCTGCCGGCATTTTTGGCGCCGGTTACGGTCAGGTGGTCGATGGTCATGCCGTTTACGCTCGGGATATCAGCAGGGTAGCTGTTGTTCGGGTTTAGCGCGTAAGCCATATTAATCACGAGCGGATTCGTAACGCCCGTCATGGTAATATTGCTATAGTTTACGTTTTGTATCAGGCCGCCCAGGCCGGGCTCCGACTTGATGCGGATGCCGTTGGTGGTGCCCGTAAACGTGCAGTTGGTAACGGTTAGGTTTTTAACCCCCGACGAGGTTTCGCTGCCAATCGAGAGGCCGTGGCCGTGCAGGAAAGTGCAGCCCGTAACCGTCAGGTTCTGACAGGCATCTACCAGTGCCCCGTTTACGCGGCCGCTCTTGATGGCGATGCAGTCGTCGCCGGTGTCGATGGTACAGTTGGTAATACTGACCTGGTTGCAGTTGGCCGGGTCAATACCGTCGGTATTGGGCGAATTCGACGGGGCAATAATTTTCAGCTTGCTGATAACCACGTTCTGGCACTGGCTGGGCACTAGGTGAAAGGAGGGCGAGTTGGTCAGCGTCAGGCCGGAAACGGTCAGGTTCTGGCAGGAAGTAATGTAGATGAGCCGCGGCCGCACCAGCGCGCTGTTGGCCTGAAAAGCCGCCCACCAGGGGGCGCCGTTGCCATCGATAGTGCCGGCGCCGGTAAGCGTCACGTCGTGAATCGCCCCTCCCGGCCCATTGATGAGGTTTACTACCTTGCCATTGACCGTAAAGTCGGGCATGTTGGGGCTGGCCAGCAGGGTAGCCAGCGTATCGAGCCGCAGCGTGACCGAGCTTTTCATGTAAATCGGTCCAATCATATAGGTACCCTTACGCAGTACCAGCGTGCCGCCGCCGGCCGCCGAGCACGAGTCGATGGCCTTTTGCAAAGGCAACGCCTGATTGGTTGTGCCATCGGCCAGCAGCTTGAGATACGTAAGGTGCGGGTCAACCGGCGGCGTTACCGTAGTGACTGGCGGCACCGAAGGCGAAGGCGTCGCGTCCTTTTTGGCGCAGCCCGCCAAGGCAAGCACGAAAACCAGCAGCAGGTAAAGGAAACGGGGAGAATAGGAATGCATAGCTGAAATTAAGTGACACTAAAAGGCTTTTGCATGAAGCTGCCACGGGACGGGCCGCTCCCAAACAGCTTTATTGAGGACGTGGGGTGAAGCACCTGGCTTTTCTGGCGAAAAGCTCGCGCCTGATTCTGAGTATTTTCGGCATCAGCGGGCTGCTGCCAATGGGCGGGTTGCCCCGGCACTAAGCAGCGGCGCCGGGGCACTAACCGCTGCCGCGGCCGAACTTTGCGCCCATGACCACGCCCACGCTGCCCGACCTGCCCATCTTCCGCACCATTGCCGACGCGGCCCACGAGCTGGGCCAGCCCGCCTACGTTATTGGCGGCTACGTGCGCGATTTGGCTTTGCGGCGCACCAGCAAGGATATTGACGTGGTAACGGTGGGCGACGGCATCCGGCTGGCGCAGGCCGTGGGGCGCCGGCTACCGGGCCGGGGGCGCGTCACGGTGTTTAAGAACTTCGGCACGGCCATGCTGCCCACCGAGGAAGCCGGCGAAATCGAGTTTGTGGGTGCCCGCAGGGAAAGCTACCGCGCCGAAAGCCGCAAGCCCGAAGTGGAAGCCGGTACGCTGGAAGACGACCTAGCCCGCCGCGACTTTACCATTAATGCGCTGGGCCTGAGCCTGAACGCCGAGGACTTTGGCGCGCTCGTGGACCGCTACGACGGCCTGAAAGACCTGGCGGCCAAAACCATCCGTACGCCGCTGGGGCCGGATATTACGTTCAGCGACGACCCGCTGCGGATGCTGCGGGCCATTCGCTTCGCCTCGCAGCTCAACTTCGATATTGAGCCCGATACCTACGACGCCATCGGCCGCAATAAGGAGCGCATTAAAATCGTGTCCCAGGAGCGCATCACCATTGAGCTGAATAAAATAGTGGAGTCGCCGGTGCCGAGCTACGGCTTTAAGCTGCTGTTTCAAACCGGGCTTTTGCAGCTCATCTTCCCGAAGATGGCCCTGCTGCACGGCGTGGATAAAGTGGGCCAGCACGCGCACAAGGATAATTTTTACCACACCCTGCAAGTGCTCGACAACGTGGCCGCCGCGGGCGGCGACCTGTGGCTGCGCTGGGCGGCCATTCTGCACGATATCGCCAAGCCCGCCACCAAGCGCTACGACCCTAAGGTTGGCTGGACCTTTCACGGCCATGAGGACAAGGGCGCGCGCTGGGTACCGCAGATTTTTACCGACCTCAAGCTGCCGCTGGGCGAGGAGATGCGCCAGGTGCAGAAGCTGGTGCGCCTGCACCTGCGGCCCATTGTGCTAAGCAAGGCTATCGTAACCGATTCGGCCGTAAGGCGCTTGCTGTTTGAGGCCGGCGACGATATCGACCGCCTCATGCTACTGTGCCGGGCCGATATTACCAGCAAAGACCACCAGCGCAAAGCCCGCTACCTCCAGAACTTCGATACGGTAGAGGAAAAGCTGCGCGAAATAGAGGCCAAAGACCACCTGCGCAATTTCAAGCCCGTCATCACCGGCGAGGTTATCATGGAAACCTTCGGCCTGAAGCCCTCGCGCCAGGTGGGCGAGCTGAAAGAAGCCGTGCTCGAAGCCATTCTGGAAGGCGAGGTGCCCAACGAGTGGGAACCCGCCTACCAGTTGCTGCTGAAGCGCGGCGCGGCGCTGGGTCTGGCTCCGACGCAAGCGTAGGCAGTCGGCCAATAGTTTTAAAAAAGCCTGGGCCCCGGCCACCATCTGCCGTGCCAGGCCGTATGCAGGGTATCGTCTCATGCCTATGCCAGCCGTTGCTACGTCAGTTTCGTCTATCCCCGGTGCGCCGCTGGGCCGCCCGCGCCTGCGCTGGCGGCGCGAAATAGTGCTGGCGCTGCTACCGACCCTCACGGTGCTGGGGCTGCTCTGGCTGGTGAAAGCGCTGAGCAACCAACAGCTATTGTTTGCCTCGCTGGCTTCGAGCTGCTTCCTGATTTACCTCGACCCCAGCCATCCGGCGAACAGCACCCGAACGCTGGTTATCAGCCAGCTGGCGGCGGCGATACTCGGCTACGGGTTTCATGCCTGGCTCGGCGCGGGTTATGTAGGCGCGGCGCTGGCCCTGGTCAGCAGCATCGGGGTAATGCTGGCCACCGATACTATGCACCCGCCGGCTGTATCCACGGCCCTCAGCTTCGCGTTTCGGGCCGGGGCGGGGGAGGGTAGTCTGGCGTTGTTTGGGCTGGCGGTGGGGCTGGTAGTAATACTGCTGGCCGTGCAGCGGGGCTCAGCATACTTGATACGGCGGTTTACAATCGCAACTTAGCTTTCTCTACTTTCACTTCTATGCTGCTCGCTGTCGAAAACCCGGCCACCCTATTTTCCCATACCGAAGAAGGAGTAGTAGCGGGTGTGCAGTGGCTCAAGCTGGGCGTAGAAGTAGTAGGAGCGCTGATAATTGCGCTCGGCATTATCACCTCGGGTAGGTTGCTGGTACGGGCCCTGCTGGCGCGCCGAACGGCCGATTTTACGGCCATTCGCCTGACGCTGGCGCGCTACCTGGCGCTGGCGCTGGAATTTCAGCTCGGAGCCGATATTCTGAGCACGGCCATTGCCCCGAGCTGGGAGCAGATTGGCAAGCTCGGCGCTATTGCCATTATCCGTACGGCGCTCAACTTCTTTCTGTCCAAGGAAATGGAGGACGAGCGTAAGCAAAGCGGCAATGAGCAGGCCGTAGTTGCCAGCTCCACCCAGCCCTAAATCCCGGGCAAGGGAAAATTAAGCCGGAATGTGGGCTAAGTGCTTGGTGAAACGCCTGGTAGGTACTTATACTTGTGCCCGTTTCCCACCACTGCTCTTCTGGTTATGATACAATTTTTACGGTATTCGATAGTGTGGCTTTGGGCCGCGCCGCTGGCGCTGGCTACGCTCCCGGCGCTGTCAGCGCTGCCGGCGACGGTTACTATCACGGGCCGCGTCGTTAATACGAAGGGCGCCCCGCTGGCGGGAGTATTCATTGTGATGCAGAATGCAGCCACTACGGCTACTACCAACGCCTCCGGAAATTTTTTGCTGACCAGCGAGCAGGCCAAGCCGGTACTCACCTTTAAGTGCGCCGGCTACCAGACCCAAACTTTTCTGCTGAAAGCGCTCGGCCCGGTTACCGTCACCATGAACGAGGTAGGCACCGTGCTGGCGGCTTCTTCGGCCGGCCTCGAAGTGGTGAGCAAACCGCTGGTTGTTGCCGATGACCAGCCCACCTTTCCGGGGGCGCGGCCGCCTACCGTGCTTATCTACAGCAGAATGTGCACTACCCCGAGGCCGCCAGAGCCAATAATATTTCCGGCGATGTGTTTGTTAGCTTCATGGTTGACGAGGCCGGCCGCCTGCTCGATGCCGAGGTCGTGAAAGGCGTCGGCTACGGCCTCGACGAAGAAGCCCTGCGCCTGGTGCGCCTCATGCCCTGGTGGACGCCCGGCCTAGTGGCCGGCAAGCCTGTGAAGGTGCCGGCCACGCTGCGTATTCGCTTCGGCGGCATAGTGCCAGACCCAGCGGGCAAATAAGCCCTTCCCATGGGAGAGCTACGCTACTCCCAGCCGCTGGCGGGCCCGCACTACGTCTTCCGGCGTATCAATCCCGAAGGCGTCCAGCTCCGTGACGGCGGTTTGAATCTGAAAGCCGGCTTCGAGCCAGCGCAGCTGCTCCAGGCTTTCGGCCAGCTCCAGGGGCGAGGGCGGTAGCTGCGTCAGCTGGCGCAGCACGTCGGGCCGGTAGGCGTAGAGGCCCAGATGGCGGTAGTAGCGGTGGTGATGCAGCCAGGCGGCAGTAGGCTGCTGGCGCTGGTAGGGTAGCGGATGACGGCTGAAATACAAGGCGTTGCCGCGCTGGTCGGTTACTACTTTGGGAAGATGGGGGCTGAATAATTCTTCCTCCGTCAGCACGGGCTTGATGAGCGTAGCGATGGCCGGCGGTGGGTTGTGCGCAAACAGCTCGACCAGCGCATTCAGCTGCGCCGGATGAATAAACGGCTCATCACCTTGAATATTCAAAATACAAGATATATTGACCGGACTACCCAGCTGCTCAAAAGCCTCCCACACGCGGTCGGTACCGCTCGGATGGTCGGAGCGCGTGAGCACGGCCTCGCCCCCAAAGCTCAGCACATGGTCCCGGATTCGGGTATCGTCGGTGGCTACCACTACCCGCGCCAGTCCGGCCAGCCGCGCCTGTGCCACTACCCGCTGAATCATGGTTTGGCCGCCCAGGTCGACCAGGGGCTTGCCAGGCAGGCGCGTAGAAGCGTAGCGGGCAGGAATAATAGCGAGGACGTCGGACATGAAGTGAGGCGAGATGAAGGGGAGAAAGAAACTGCCAGCCGAAGCGAGCCCGCCTGCCCGGCAAGCGGCCGCGGGGCATTTCGTGCCCGAAACTAGTGCTGCCCGGCCGCTAGGTGTTTACTTTGCCTACCGCCGGCCTTGGGCCGGGGCTGGCCCCGGGTCGGTTTTGGTATACATTTAGCTTTGCTCCCGCGCATGAGTCTGCTTGCTTCATTCCTGATACTTAATTCGCTGCACGGCCCGCTGGCCACTCTGCCGCCGGGCCACGCGCTGCCGGCCGACTCTATTGGCCAGGAAGTGCGCGGTGGCCAGCGCTTCGTGCGCCACCGCATTGCCCAGGGCGAAACCATGTTTGCCCTAAGCCGCCGCTACCACGTAACGGTCGACCAGATTACGGCCGCCAATCCCCAGCTCAAGGCGGGCCTGGGTATTGGGGAGGTAGTGCTTATTCCGCGGCCGGGCGGGGCCGCTGCTAAAACGGCTGCCCTTCCGGCTAAGCCAGCGGCTGCCCCGGCCGTGGTGCCGGCCCGCTATACCGTAGCCAAGGGCGAAACGCTGTTTGGCATTGCCCGCCGCTTTGGCCTGTCGCCCACCGAGCTGATGCAGCTCAACCACCTGCCCGCCGGCTCCCCGGTGCGTGTGGGGCAAGAACTGCAGCTGCGCGCTGCCGAAGATGGCGCGGTGGCCCCAGCTGCCCCGCCGGTAGCGGCCCGTCCCGCCGCGCCCGAGGCCGCCGCTCCTGCCCCAAGATTAACCCTGCTAAGGAGGCGCAGATTGCCACCGTGACGCCCGCCACGCCCGCCGACAAAAAGGAGGAAGCTGCTGAAACCAAAGGTCCTACGCACGCCAGCGAGCTGGTGGCCCGCAAAACTGACGTCGGCATTGCCGCCGTCATCGGCAACAGTGGCACCGACAAATACCTGGCCCTGCACAAAACGGCTCCTGTGGGCACCATTATGCAGGTAAAAAACCAGATGAACGGCCAGTCGGTGTACGTGCGCGTTATTGGCCCGCTGCCCGATACCGGCGAAAACGAGAATATCCTGGTGCGCCTCTCGCCCCGCGCTGTGCAAAAGCTCGGCACCACCGATGCGAAGTTTCGGGTCGAAACCAGCTACGTGCCATAGGGCTGAATCTCCTTTTATGTAGAACGTCCTGCGGAGCTTTTGCAAGTTTCGCAGGACGTTTTATTTCATTCTTCCGCACGAAAAATGCCTACGCTAAACCTGGAAGAGCTGCGCGCCTTGCTCGACGAGCGGGCCGACCGCTACAACCAGCCCGCCTTTCTGCTGAAAGACCCTATTAGCATTCCGCATCGCTTCACGCGCTTGCAGGACGTGGAAATCAGCGGCCTCTTCGCCGCGCTGCTGGCCTGGGGCCAACGCCCGACTATTCTCAAAAAAACGGCCGAGCTGTTACAGCGCATGGACAATGCGCCCTATCAGTTCATTACCCAGCACCACGACGAAGACCTGAAAAAGCTGCTCGGCTTCTGCCACCGTACCTTCTGCGATACCGACCTGCTCTACTTCGTGCACTGGCTGCGCTGGTTTTACGAAAGCCATACTTCGCTGGAAGATGCCTTTTTGCACGGCACTACCATGCGCGAGCGGCTGATAAACTTCCACGACCTGTTTTTTAGCCTGCCCGATGCGCCGGCCCGCACCCGCAAGCACGTGGCCACGCCCGCCCGCAACTCGGCCTGCAAGCGCCTCAATATGTACCTGCGCTGGCTGGTGCGCCACGACGAGAAGGGCGTCGATTTCGGCCGCTGGAGGCGCATCTCGCCCAGCGAGCTAATCTGCCCCATCGACGTGCACGTCGAGCGCCAGGCGCGAATGCTGGGCTTGCTGAAGCGCGATAAAGTAGACTGGCAAGCCGCCGAGGAGCTGACCGCTAACCTGCGCCTGCTCGACCCCAACGACCCGGTGAAGTACGATTTTGCGCTGTTTGGGGAGGGAGTAGGGTAGGAGTAGTGCGCTACACAGCCCGGCAGTGACTCCATAGCACTTCGTGCTCAAAAACAGGAAAGGACTTGAATTATCCGCCTGGGTATGCCAGTGTTGCGCCTGGACTCGCTGTAATGAATGAAAGGCAACAGGCAATGAAGTAGTTTATATGAACGAGCAATTTGATATCACCCTCTGGAATCGTTGGCTGTTCGGCTGGCTGGTAGTTCCGATGATGCTAGCTGTGTTAGCTGGCATTATGGCTGGCTGGGACCTGCTGTTGCATCAGGCTGGTGGTGAGTGGGGAGCTATGTTGCTGGGAGCGCCTGTGTTGTTCGGTTGCGTATACGGTCTTGAGCGTTTAACTTGTTGAGCGGCACAGGT
Source organism: Hymenobacter sp. BRD67 (assembly GCF_013256425.1). Lineage (GTDB taxonomy): Bacteria > Bacteroidota > Bacteroidia > Cytophagales > Hymenobacteraceae > Hymenobacter. The sequence goes on along the minus strand of NZ_CP053904.1, from coordinate 2,168,742 downwards.
ATTCCTAACTGAGGGCGGTATAAGAGTGCAATATGTGGCTGCCAACAAAAGCTTCTCAGTAGAGTGGGCCGAAGTGGTTTCGTATAAAGATGCCATGTTGAATGGCGGACGCGAATTGCGGTTATGGCTTTATTCAGGGCGAAAAATAGTGCTGGCTGTCAACACGACGCAGGGAAGCATTGAAGAATATTTTAAGCTGGTGCGTGCTGTTGCACAGGCTGTTACTACTTATAATGAATCACACCCAACCCCCATTATCCAGCGTAGTAATTCTTTAGAAATAGTTATCGTCAAAGTAGGTTTAGTAGGAATCGCCGTTCTACTGCTACTGTTAGCGCTGAGGAGTTGCAACGGGTAGAGCTGGGCCAGAACGCTGGGATAGCTGTTTTAATGTAAATTTATTATATATTAATATATTTATTTGCTCATTTTTGTTTTTTAAACAATGTCAAAAGTAACGTAACAAGGAAAATTCTAGCGAATCTTCCCGCCCTCATTACTGTTTTACCTTTGCGGCCAGTTAGTCAGATTCCCCGCCCGTAGTCGATTTGTTAGTACCCCAGAACTTTGAAGCCAAAATCGGCTTCGCCACCCTGCGCGAGCTGCTGGAGCAGCTCTGCCTCTCGGCCCTGGGCCGGCAGTACGTGGCCAAGATGCAGTTTATTACCAATCACGAGCAGCTGAGCAAGCTGCTGGCCCAGACCGACGAGTTTCGGCAGCTGCTGGCGGGCGGCTCAGAGTTTCCGGGGGCGCACTACCACGACGTGACGGTGCACCTCAAGAGGGCCTCGCTGCCGGGCGCTTACCTCGACGTAGCGGCGTTTTTTGAGGTGAAGATGAGCTTGCGCACCATTCGGGCCGCGCTCACTTTCTTCACCCACGCCCCCGAAAACCTGTACCCCAACCTGCGCCTGCTGGGCATCGGCATTCAGGCCGACCGCAACCTGCTGGCCGCCATGGATAAAGTAGTAGACGACGAGGGCCAGGTGCGCGACGATGCCTCGCCGCTGCTGCGTCAGGTGCGCCAGGAGCTGATTCAGCGCCAAGGCCAGCTGCGCAAGCAGATTGCCAGCGTGCTGCGCCACGCCAAAAGCGAAGGCTGGATTCCGGGCGATGCGGAGCCTACCATTCGGGGTGGGCGGCTGGTGCTGCCTGTGATAGCCGAGCACAAGCGCCGGGTGCGCGGCCTGATTCACGACGAGTCGGCCTCGGGGCAGACCGTGTTTATTGAGCCTTCCGAAGTATTTGAGCTGAACAACGATATCAAGGACCTGGAAAATGCCTATCAGCGCGAGCTGATTCGCATTCTCACCAGCCTCACCGACCAGCTGCGGCCCCACCTGCCCGACCTGCGCAAGGCCTATGGCTACCTCGGGCTGCTCGATTTTATTCGGGCCAAAGCCCGGCTGGCCCGCGAGCTGGACGCCCAGCTGCCCGAGCTGAGCAGCCGGCCGCTGCTGCGCTGGCGCGGCGTGCGCCACCCGGTGCTGGCCCTCACCTTTAAAGAGCAAAACAAAGCGGCCGGCAAAGACGCCGAGCAGCGCGAAGTGGTGCCGCTCGACATTGAGCTGACGCCCGAAAAGCGGATTCTCGTTATCTCGGGCCCCAATGCGGGCGGCAAGTCGGTGTCGCTCAAAACGGTGGGGCTGGTGCAGTACATGCTGCAGTGCGGGTTGCTTATTCCGTGCGATGACTATTCCGAAGCCGGCATGTTTGAGGATATTCTGCTGGATATCGGCGATGAGCAAAGCCTCGAAAATGACCTTTCGACTTACTCGTCGCACCTGCTGGCCATGAAGCAGTTCGTGACTGTGGCTAACAAAAAAAGTCTGGTGCTGATTGACGAGTTTGGTACCGGCACCGAGCCCAGCCTGGGCGGCGCCATTGCCGAAGCCGTGCTGGAGCAGCTCAACCAGGCCCGCGCTTTTGGGGTAATCACGACGCACTACACTAACCTCAAGAACTTCGCCGAGCGCACGCCAGGCCTAGTAAACGGGGCCATGCGCTACGACCCCGAGCGCCTGCAACCGCTCTATCGCCTCGAAATCGGCAAGCCGGGCTCATCGTTTGCCATCGAGATTGCCCGTAAGATTGGCCTGCCCAGGCAGCTCGTCGAGCGCGCCTCGCAGCTGGTGGGGAAAGACAAAATCCGCTACGACCGCCTGCTCGAAGGCCTCGAAAAAGATAAAACCGAGCTCGAAACCAAGCTGCGCGATACCGAAAAGCAGCAAGGCCGCCTCAAGCGCGCCGCCCAGGAATACCAGGAGCTCAAGCAGCACCTCGAAGAAACCCGTAACGAAACCCTGCGCGACGCCAAGCAGCAGGCCAAGAAGCTGCTCAAGGATACCAATCAGCAGATTGAGGCTACTATTGGCGAAATCCGTCGCTCGCAGGCCGACAAGGAAACCACCAAGCAGGCCCGCGAGAAGCTCGACACCTTCGTGCGCAAGGAGCTGCAAATAGAGCCGCCCAAAGCCCGGCCCACCCGCGAGCTGGCCGAGGCTAGCGGGCTGCAAGCCGGCGACCGCGTGGCCATTCTGGGGCAGGACGGCCACGGCGAGGTCGTAAGCGTGAAGGGAAAAACCGCCGAAGTGCTCTTCGGTGGCCTGAAAACGCTGGTGAAAGTAGCGCAGCTCGAAAAGCTGAGCCGTACTGAAGTGCGGGAGCGCGAAGCAGCCGCCCGCAAGACGGCGGCCGCCAACTACAGCGGCCAAAGCCTCGACCTCACCGGCCGCATGGCCGGCTTCAGCCCCACGCTCGACCTGCGCGGCGAGCGGGCCGAAGACGCGCTCACCAAGCTCATGTCGTTTGTGGATGATGCGGTGATGTTTGGCATTCCGGAAATAAAAATTCTGCACGGGCGTGGCAACGGCGTCCTGCGCCAGGTGGCCCGCGACTACCTGCGCCAGACCCGCGCCGTGGCCAGCGTGGGCGATGAGCACGCCGACCGTGGCGGCGACGGCGTAACGCTGGCCGTGCTCAAGTAGTAGCTCCTGCTGGAAAGGAGGCAGAGCTGGGGTTTGAGTTCATTGCAAGGTAATTATATAGTAAAAAATATATTTTTTAACTTGCTATCGGTACAGCTAATCAAGAAGTAAAGCTGAGGTAGGTTTCCGGCAGGTCGTCCTCATTTGCCGGCCTGCTAAAAAGATTCTTTATAAAGCAACAGCTTTTACTTGTATTCTTTGCTAACAGATTGATTATTTTGTTCTGGCATATTACTGTCTTGCGTGTCAACTCCTACTTCAGCGCTGCTGCTTCATAATATGGCCGGGCAGGTTATTGCCGACCCGGCTGGCTTTTTGCGTCTTAACTGGAGCACGCATGCCCGGACGTTTGGCGAAACCTGCGCAATGTTTACAACCGCCGCCGCCGCTTTGCAGCGTTACGGCTGGGAGCGGATATTAGTAAATCAGTTGTCTATGCGGCCTTTCACGCCTCAGGAGCAGCAGTGGATAAGCACAGTGTGGCTACCCTATGCCGTGAAGGAGAGTCACTATCGCTTTGGCGCAGTGGTAGTGGCCAGCAACCTGCTGACCCGACTGGCTACATCCTATATTACGACCAGTACGCCGGAGCTGCCCCTGCGCTACCGCTCGTTCGACAGGGAGGAAACGGCCATCAGCTGGCTGCTGATGCAGTCGAGCTAGCGTAGCTGCGTAGTAAGTAAGCTGGTTGTTAGCCGCTTATAAAAAGCTGACGGGTGGCGACGCAGGGCGAATGAGCCATTCGCGCTTGAGTAAAAATGCAGGAATCAGAGTAGGAGCACGTCGATGCGGTGCGCATGGACCAGCTGCATGTTTTCTGACCACGAAAAAACGGTAAAATTGCCATCCTGCGAGGCTACCAGCGCTACGGCTTCGTGTTGGTCGTGCACAAACTGGGCGGCGGCCAGGTGACGGGTGCCCCCGTTTTTGGCCGGGTGCACAAGCGCTGCGCTACGACCTATTACGGGCTCGGTTACTACCAACTGCTCAACGGGCGTGCTTTCGGCGCGGCGCGTTACTTTAGCGCCGAAAGCCAGCAGCTCGTAGTGTCGGGTGAGTACGGTGGCCCCGTCCACGGCCGTAAAGCCGCCCACTATCTCAATGGCATCTAGCAGGTTTTGCTGCCAGTCGCGGTGGGTGCGGTCGGGGCTGGCCAGCAGAGCCGCGATAGAATTATAGGCTGGTGCTAGCGGGTAGCCCAGCGGGGCCACGATGGAGGTGCGCCAGGCAGCGGAGCCAGGCGGCACGAGAAGCAGCAGGCCGCCCCGTCCGTGCGCCCGCATGGCGCGGGCCAGCTCCAGTAGCACGTCTACTGTAACGCTGCCGGGCTCGCTGGCCCGGCATGGTATGGCCGGCAGCGAGGCCTGCAGCGTCGGATAATCGGCAAGCCCCTGGGTTTCTTCGTCAACTATCCGTATCTGGTCGCCGCGCAACACGGCCACATTGCTAAACTTGCCGAAGCCGTCGGCCCGGCGATGCTTTACCACCAGCAGCCCAGGCTCAACTACCTCCAGCACAAAGCACACCGGCGGCACCTGGCTGGCCGTGCCCCAGATATACAGCCCCTCCTCGTCGTAGCCGACTCCCAGGTGAATGCCGGGGTGCTCTACTGCCGGCGCCAGCTTGCTAAGTACCTGAGGGGTAAGGCGCAGCCGGTGGCTGAACAGTAGCGGCTGGCTGGCGGCAGTAGGGTCGAGCAGCGCCAGCGAAATGCGCGGCGGGCGCCCTTCCTCGCGCCGGAGGCTGGCCCAAAATGCCACGTCGATAAGGGCTTCGAGCAGGGTTGCCGTTGGCGGAGCCGGCTGAATGCCGGAACCCAGGCGGGCAACCTCGGCCCAGTGCTGGGCAAAATGCACTGCCAGGGCCGGAGCAACTATGCGGGCCGCTAAATAAGTAGGTTCAGAAAGCATGAGGATGCGCGTGGCTGCCGCAACCCGGCAGCTTGACTATAAAAACACGCTGAATGTAGTGCCGCAACCGGGCTCGCTGGCTACTTCGATGTGGCCACCGTGGATGACAACCAGGCGGTTTACCAGAAACAGCCCTACGCCGGTGCCCGCTGCTGCCTCGGGGTGAAAGCGCCGGAAAAGCTGAAACAGCTCCGCGCCATGCTTGTCAAGGTCGATGCCCAGGCCATTGTCCTGCACTTCCAGCACCGGGCAGCCAGCCAGCGAGCGGGTGCGTATCTGCACCAGTGGCACGCGCGCGGGGTGGCGGTACTTTAACGCATTGCCAACCAGGTTGAGCAGTATCGTGCGCAGGTTGCTGTGCACGTACTCCACTAGCGGTAGCTCAGCAAAATCGGTTTGGATAACAGCGTGAGTGTTCAGGAGTTGAATGTGCAGCGTTTGCTGCACTTCGGCCGCTACGTCGGCCAGTGCCACGGGCTCCTTGGGCAGCTCGGCCGGCTGGCGCTCTACCTGCACCACGGTAGCCAGGTCGGTAATAGTAGTAGCCAGCACGCTGAGCGAATCGTCGACCAGCTGCCACATCTTGGCGGCGGCCGGGTCGTGAAAATCGGCTGAGCGCCGCAGCTCCTCAAACAAGCCGTACAGGTTGTTAACTGGTTGCTTGAGGTCGTGGGAGGCCGCGTACACAAAGTTGTCGAGGTCGGCGTTGGTGCGGGCCAGCTGCTGATTGGCAGCCGTAAGCAGCGCATTTTTTGCGCTGATTTCGCGGCGCGTTTCTTCCAGCGCATCTAGCGACTCGCGCAGCTGCTGATTGACTCCCTGTAGCTCGTGGTGGTAGCGACTCTGGTACTGCCGCCACTCATTTTTTTCGATGGCGTGGCGCACGGTTTTACCCAGCAGCTCGGCGTCAAACTGCTGCTTCACCAGGTAGTCGAGCGCCCCGGCCATGAGGGCGCTTACGGCCAGCTGCTCGTTGCCGCCGCCCGTTATCATCACCACGCACAGTGTATTAGCAGCCGCTAGCTTTTGCAGCTCCCGCAATAAGTCGAGGCCGTCGGTGTCGGGCAGGTTATAGTCCAGCAGCACGCAGTCCGGATTCAGCTGCTTAAACACTGCCACCGCTTCCTCCCCGGAAGCTGCTTCGCCGATTTCTACCCGCTCGTGCCCAGCTGCTTGCCCAGATACCGCCTGTACAGCAGGCGGTCGTGCTCGTTGTCATCAATTAAGAGAATCTTCTTCACCGAACCGCATGCCTAATTTAAGCGGGGCAATTCGGAAGTACCCAGCCAGTAGTTAATCATCAACCGAATTTTCTCTTCCAGCGCCGTATACTCAATGGGCTTGGTCAGGTAGCTGTTGGCCCCGAGCAGGTAGCAATCCTCAATATCACGCGTGCTGGACGACGTGCTAAGGATGATAACCGGAATCGACTGCAGGCGCGAATCGCGCTTCAGCGCCGCCAGCACGGCCCGGCCATCGGTGCCCGGCAGGTTCAGGTCGAGCAGCACAATGGCCGGCAGGGTGGCGGGCCAGCCCGTAGCGCTGCCATAGCCCAGCAGGTACTGCAGCGCCTGGTCGCCGTCTTCGCAGCGTAGCACCGGGTTTCGCAGCGAGCTTTTACGAAATGCGCGGCCGAGGGCCGTAAAATCTTCGGCGCTGTCTTCTACTACAAGAACGGGCTTTAGGAGGGTAGTTTTCACGGCTGGTTGCAGTTAAGACATGAGCTTGGGAAGCGAGAAGTAGAAGGTAGACCCCTGGCCGGGCGCGGATTCAAGCCAAAGGCTGCCCCCATGCTTCTCAACCATCTTTTTGGCGATGGCCAGGCCCGCCCCGGTGCCCCCGCCATACTTGTCCTGCGCATGCAGGCGTTTGAATAGCTTAAATATTTTGTCGTGGTGCCGGGGGTCAATTCCAATGCCAAAGTCTTGTACGTAGAAGACATGAAAGCTGGCTGAATCAACCTGCCGCTCAGGCCCGATAGCAGTAGCCGCCGCCACCCCGATGATGATGGGCTTTATAGGCTGTTCGCTATACTTCATCGCATTGGTGAGTAAGTTGTTGAGCAGCTCCTGTAAGCGCACCCAATCGCCCATTACCGGGGTAAGGGACCCTCTACCGTTACGTGGGTATGGGTCTGCTCGAAGCGAATCTGCAGCAGGTCGAGTACCTCGGCCACCAGCTCGTTCATGTTCACCTCCGTCATAACCAGCTCCTGGCGGCCCGCCCGCGAAAGCTGCAGCAAGCCCTCAATCAGGCCTTCCATGCGCTGGCTAAGCCGCACGAGCGTCTGCAGCTTATCTGTGCCCTCGGCGTCGAGCTTATCGGCATAGTCTTCGAGCAAGAACAGCGAGTAGTTATGAATGCCGCGCAGGGGCTCCTTCAGGTCGTGGGAAGCCACATAGGCAAACGAATCGAGCTCGTCGTTGCTGCGTTCGAGCTCGGTATTGAGCTGGCTCAGGGCCAGGGCGCGGTCGTGCAGCTCGTTGAAAACCTTCAGGCGCACGTCGGAGATATGCAGCCGGATTTCCTGGGCCGCCTGAATTTCGATGGGCTGCCAGGGAGCAGCCGTGTTTTCGACCAACTGCTTCCAGGCTTCGAACGACTGGCGCGGCGACAAAAAAATCTGGCCATCGGCCAGGGTCTGGGGCTTTTCGTGCTGGCCGGCCCAGTTTACCGTCTGCACTACTTCGGGCCGAAACCAGAGCAGGTAGTTGCCGGGCGCCTCGGCCAGCGAGGCCGCAATGAAGCCGCTGGCCGTTGCCCGAAACGCCCGCCCGTCCGGGTTAAGCGCCGGGTACGAGCTGGTCTGAAACACATCGTCCGTCACGTTGGCTTGCAGCCAGGCCAGTAATCCCTGAATCTGCGGCCGGGTAGGGGTAGTGCCAACGGTAACTATTTCGCCATCGAAGCACACGGCAGCCCCGCCGCAGTCAAACACATCCAGCAGCGTAGTGGCTTGCCGATAAAGGCCTTCCACGAAATTGGACGTGTTCGACACGTGCTCAAACAAGCGTACCTGCCGCTCCCGAATGCGTAGCTGGTAGGCGTAGTCGTCTTGCTGCTGCTTGGCACTGAGCAAAGCCGAAAACGTTTTGGCAATAAACTCACACAGGTCGCGCAGCTCGTAGCTCACCAGCCAGGGGGTGCGGTGGTGGCAGGTTATCATGCCCCAGAGGTGCCCGTTCTGGATGAGCGAAATCGTCATGGTGGCCGCCGAGCCCAGGTTGTGAAGGTACTGGAGGTGAATCGGCGACACGCTCCGCAGCACGGCGTAGGTCATGTCGGGCGGGCGGCTGGTGCGGGGCGGGCGCAGCGGTACCAGCCGCGCGGGCACATACGCGGCATCCGGAATAAAGCGCAGCCAGTTTTTGAGGTACATGGCCCGCGCCTGCTGCGGAATGTCGGAAGCCGGGTAGTGTAGCCCCAGCCACGGGGCGAGGTCGGGGTGCCGGTCTTCGGCAATTATCTGGCCGCTCTCATCGGGCTCAAAGCGGTAGATGGCAACCCGGTCGAAGCCCGTAAGGGCGCGCACCTGCGTCACGGTATGCTGGCAAAACTCCGCTACCGAGCCTGCCGCCAGCATCTGGCTCATGGCAGTATTCAAAAATGCCAGGTCGAGCGGAACAGAAGACGTTTCCACCACGGGCTCAAATTCCAGCCACAGCAGGTGGTCGTAGCGGTGCAGAATGAGCTTAAAAAACGGCTGGCCGGCCACCTCCTCAAGACGAATGCCAACCAGCTGCCTAGTTTCGGTCAGCGTGCCGAAGCGCTGGGTGAGCCCGGCGAGCGGCTCGGGGGCCAGCAGCCTGGTCAGGCCCGCGCCCAGCAGCTCTTCGGGCGCAATACCCAACAGGACTTGCGTGTTTTCGCTGGCGTAGGCCACGCGGTGCGTCACCTCATCGAGGCACAGCATAAAGCCGTAGGGCTGAATGGCCCCCGGAATATGAATAGGCTCGCGGTCGCAGTTGGTCAGCGTAATCGCACTGTCGAGCAGGCTTTCGTCGGGTAGGCTCACGGGCGGGCTAGCCAGCTGGCTAGAGATTGAAAGGTAGCACTGGCTGACTGCACGATGGCCGCCTCCGTGGCCGGCGTGGCGGCGGCCTCCAGCAGCTGGCAAAACGCTTTCCAGCGCGGGCCGGTTTGCGCGCCGTAACCGGTAAAATATTCGGTATAATCTATATTTGACTTGGTCAGCTGCCGGGCCAGCATCTGGCCGCCCAGCGTCGAGCCTTCCACCACGTACATAACTCCCAGCAATTGAGGCAGCGTGGCCAGCGGCGGCATGGCCGGGCACAGCGGCAGCTCAGCAGCGGCTACGCGCAGGTCAGCCAGAATAAGCTGGGCCCGCTGCCGCGCGGGTATCTCCCAGGCGGGGCCCAGCTCGGCGGCATACTGCCGCAGCCGGGCTTCGTAGGGCACCAGAAAGCCATACATGCGGGCCAGAAACCGGGCAGTGGCCGCTACGCTGGGCGAGCCGGCCGCCAGCGCCCGGTTGAACTCATTCTGCTCAATCGCGTCGTGGTAGGGGCGGGTTTCGGCGCGCAGGCGGGCCAGAATTGTTGGGGGAGCTAACGGAATAACCAATACAAAAAAGGTAGGCCAGAAGCTGCAAATTAGTTAAGAAACGGCAGAGTAGGAATAGCCCGGCCGGAGTGCTGGCTAGTCGAAAAAGTAAAAGCCCTGCTCATCGGCCGATGAGCAGGGGCAACCGGGTGGGCGGGTGGCGGCACCTGGGCTAGCGCTTTTTACGGCCCCCCGTGATGATGGGTACGGGCGCCGCCGTGGCCGTGCCCGAGGCATTGCGCGAGCTTACCTGCACGTAGTAGGTAGTGCCCGGCTGCAGGCCATCGACGGTAATGCGATGCTGGGTGCTGAAGCCTTCCTCCACGAGCTGCTCGGTAAGCTCCGTGGCGGATGGGCCGTACTTCACGCGGGTATCGCCGGGGTAAAGTGTAGTGTATTCGAGCGTAAAGCCCTGGTTGGTAGTGCCTATCGGCACCGGTTCGGCCGTGATGCGCGGCAGGTTGCCGCCCCGCACGAAGTCGCTCGCCAGGCGCGGCAGCAGCTGGTAGCCGCCCGTACCGGAGGGCGAGTACTGGCTCAGCACGCCGCGCACGTCGAAGGTTTCGCCCTTGGGCACGGCTGCGTCGATAACGCCGGTGGGGCCGGTGCTGGAGTTGGTGACGCGCAACGGCGCGCTCTTGTCGCCATCGAGCAAAAAGTTGGAGTTGGCCGCCAGGGTTTCAACCGGCGCGCCACCGGCAGTAGTTATTTTGGTCACGCCCGTTATCTCCAGCAGGCGACCTTCGTTGGCTTCCACAAACGCGCTGCTGGCCTGCTTCACCGGCACCTTGAGCGGGTGCAGCGGCCGGCCGCTGCTGATTTTGCGCACCGTCGTGATGGGGTCCATCTCCAGCAGCCCATTGTAGTTTTTAAGCTGCCCGGTTACTTGCAGGCTGTCACCGGTCTTCAGCTCGTCGTAGCCCGGCACGCGGGTCGGCAGGGCGTACAGCGCCAGGCCGGTTTCCCCGTCTTGCACAAAGCGCAGCGCGCCCAGCTCGGGGCCGTTGCTCACCACGCCGCGCACCGTCACGGTGGCGCCCGCGCCCAGCGCCTTCGCGGCCTTCACCGACTGCACGCCCGGAGTTGGGGCCGCCGGGCCGGGCGCGGCCGTTGGGGCCGTTGCGGGCTTGGACTTCGTTTTCGGGCCGGGGCCGGTCTGGAGGGGGCCCACCAGGCTGGCGGCCAGCAGAGTAGTATAAAGGAGCATAGGCAGGAACGGCAGTGAGCGGGGCGGTAGCCGCCCCAAAATAACTACCAAAACCAGTCGGCTTGCCTCAACGTTGGGTTAAGCCTGCATAAAGGTCGGCAAAAAATAATTAACACATTGGCTCACAATATATTAACTTCGGGGTGTAATTCGATGCCGAACTGCGTGCGCACGGCCCGGATAACCTCTTCGGCCAGCTCACGCAGCTCCTGGCCGGTAGCCCCGCCGTGGTTGACGAGCACCAGCGCCTGGCGGTCGTGCACGCCGTGGGTGCCCGCGCCCGGCCCGCGCCGCAGGCCCTTGAAGCCGGCCTGCTCAATCAGCCAGCCGGCGGGCACTTTTACGCCGCCCGGCACCGGGTAGCCGGGCAGGGTGGGGTAGCGCGCCCGCAGCTCGTCGAACCGGGCCTGCGATACTTCGGGGTTTTTGAAGAAGGAGCCCGCGTTGCCGATTTCGGCGGGGTCGGGCAGCTTGGCGCGGCGAATGTGCACCACGGCCTCGCTCACGTCGCGCGGGGTGGGCTCGGCCTCGATACCCAGCTCGGCCAGGGTTTCGCGGATGGCGCCGTAGTTGACGTTGGCCGGCCGCCGGGCGCTGGCGCGGTGCAGCCGCAGCACCACCGCCGTAACCACAAACTGGCCTTTCAGCGGCCCTTTAAACACGCTTTCGCGGTAGCCGAAGCCGCATTCTTCTTTGCCAAACACGCGCAGCTGCCCGGTGCCGATGGCCACGGCTTCGAGCCGCTCGAAGGTGTCTTGCAGCTCCACGCCGTAGGCACCGATATTCTGGAGCGGGGCCGCGCCTACCGTGCCCGGAATCAGCGACAGGTTTTCGATGCCGCTCAGCTCCTGGTCGAGCGCGTAGCTTACCAGCCCGTGCCAGTTTTCGCCGGCGCCGGCGCGCAGCAGCGCGGTATGTGTATCGGCCTCTTCGCCAAGTATTTCGAGGCCCTTAATCTCGTTTTTCAGTACTACGCCGCCAAAATTCTGCGTCAGCAGCAGGTTGGAGCCGCCGCCCAGAATCAGCAGCGGGCCGGCCTGCACCTCGGGCCGGGCCAGCAGCTGGCGCAGCTCGTCTACCGACGAGAAGCGGGCGAAGTAGCGGGCCTGCACGTCGAGGCCGAAAGTATTATATGGGCGAAGCGAAACGTTTTCTTCAAGCTGCATAGCGGCAAAGGTCGGAACTCCGCGCAGACTCTGCGCACCCGCGGGGCCAAACGCCCCGCTGCGGACGCACAAAAAAGCCGGCGTGGCGCCGGCTTTATACATAGTAAAACCATTATGTTATGCTACTTCACGTTGGCCTGCACGTTGAACTGCGAGTCGGCGCGCACCTTGGTATCCTGGGGGAGGGCCTTGGCCAGCACAGCGCTGGTAAAGAGGGTGTAGTTGCCAGTGCTCAGGTACTTATCCAGCTTGTTGCCGCCGGGCGTGAGGTTGATAGTTGTCTGGCCCGTGGGCACGGGGTCGAGCGAAGCCAGCAGCACTTTGTCGCTGCCCGAAGCGTCGGAGGCAATATAGAGGCTGATGCTCTTCAGGAAGTCGAAGTTCTGGCTGGCCGGGTCTACGGTAGTCAGTGAGAGCTTGTTGAGGGTCACGTTCTGCACCAGGCTGGCGGTGGTATTATTGCCCGCGTAGGTACTCGACGAATTGGAGCTGACCGGAATACCGGGCAGATTGAGCGCCGTGCCGATAAGGATACCGGTAGCCGGAATAGTGAAGTTGGTCGAGTCGCTGATAGTGAAATTGAGCAGGTCGGCAATTTTCTGGCAACTCCCGCCAGCGATGAGCAGCACGGCTAAAAGAGCTAAAAGCCAGCTTTTTTTGAGCGCTAAATTTTTCATAAGAAAGATTGATTAGCAGCTAAGTATTGGCAAAAGGTGAGGAGGAAAGTAGTGGTGGTGCGAGGCTAACGCCCTGCAGGGGCCAAAACGTACGCCCACTACACAAAGTTAGTTCTGGCGTCGGTCGCTACGGCCCGGTACTTTTCGTACGTAGGAGCCAGCCTATGAAAAACGTGTTTTTGAGCGGCTGCCTGCTGCTGGCGCTTGCCGGCAAGGCCCAGCCCACGCCGCGCCAGCTTTACCCTGGTTTGTTTGAGGCCGTGCAGCTAAGCGGCGTGTACGCCGATAGCAAGACGTTCGTCGATGCGCTGCCCACGGTGCCGCCCGCCGAGGTGCTGGCAGCCTACGCACAGCAGCGCCACCAGCCGGGATTCGACCTGAGTATATTCATAAAACACTATTTTCTGCCACCTGCCGAGCCAGTTGTGGCGTATCGCAGCAACGTAAGCGCCGGCCTGCGGGCTCACCTCGATACGCTGTGGTCGGTGCTGCGCCGCCCGGCCCAGCCTACGGCCGTGCCCTACTCGTCGCTGCTGCCGCTGCCACGCCCCTACGTCGTGCCGGGCGGTCGCTTCCGCGAGATGTATTACTGGGACTCGTACTTCACCATGCTGGGCCTGCGGGAAGCCGGCCGCACCACGCTGTTGCGCGACATGGTCGCCAACTTTGCCTACCTGCTCGACCATTACGGCCACATTCCGAATGGGACCCGCACGTACTACCTCACGCGCTCGCAGCCGCCGTTTTTTGCCCTGATGGTGCAGCTATTGGCCCAGGCCGAAGGCCCCCGCAGCCACGCCTACCCCGAGTTCCGGCCCCAACTGCTCAAAGAGTACGCCTACTGGACGGCCGGGGCCACCACCCTAAAGCCCGGCGCAGCGGCCGGCCGGGTGGTGCGCCTGCCCGGCGGCGAAACCCTGAGCCGCTACTGGGACGACAGCGACCAGCCCCGCGAAGAGTCGTACCGCGAAGACGTGGAGGCCGCTAAACTCAGCAAGCAGTCTGCCCCGGAGTTTTACCGCAACGTGCGCGCCGCCGCTGCTTCGGGCTGGGATTTCAGCACCCGCTGGTTTGAGCCGGGCCAGGGGCTAGCCAGTATTCGCACTACCAGCCTCGTGCCCGTCGATTTGAACTGCCTGTTGCTGACCCTGGAGCAGACCCTGGCCAAAAGCTATGCCCAGGCCGGCGATTCGGCCGAAGCGCCGAAGCTGCGCCGCGCCGCGCTGGCCCGCGCGGCGGCCATCCGGCGCTACTGCTGGGATGCGACGGCCGGCTTTTACGTCGATTACGACCTGACGGCGCGCCGCCCGGCGGCCCCGCGCACGCTGGCCGGCGTTTTCCCGCTGGCCTTTGGCGTGGCCACTGCCCCGCAGGCCCGGCAGGCGGCCCAGCGCCTGCAAAGCGAGTTTCTGCGCCCCGGCGGCCTGCTCACTACCACCGTGCACAGCGGCCAGCAGTGGGATGCCCCCAACGCCTGGGCTCCGCTGGAATACCTGGCTATTATAGGGTTGCGGCGCTATCAGCAAACGGCCCTGGCCGATACCGTGGCCCACCGCTGGGTGCGCCTCAACGCGCGCGTCTTCACCCAAACCGGCAAGCTGCTGGAAAAATACAACGTGGAAAACCCGCAGGCGCTGGCCGGCGGCGGCGAATACCCACTCCAGGACGGCTTTGGCTGGACTAACGGCGTATTACTCACGTTGATGAATGAGAGGTAAGAATGTGGGAAATGCGGGAAATGTGAAAATGTGAAAAATGTGAAAATGTGGGAAATATGAAGATGTGAGAATTATTCCGAGACTAAATTCTTAACTCCCCATTCCCACATTTTCACATTTTTCACATTTTCACATTTCCCGCATTTCCCACATTCCTAATCAAGCTACCTTACCCGGTAGCCGCTCAGGGCGTAGTAGAGTAAATAGGCGTAGCAAAGCGCGGGGATGGCAAAGGCTACCCGCAGGCCACCGCCGTGCGTCGAGATAAAGCCCATGAGCGGCGGAATGAGCGCCCCGCCCACGATGGCCATTATCAGGTACGACGAGCCTTGCTTGGTGAATGGCCCCAGTCCGGTGATAGCTAGCGGGAAGATAACCGGCCACATAATCGAGTTCATCAGCCCGCAGAGCACGATGAGCCACAGCGCTGTTTCGCCCTGGCTCATGACGGAGGCGCCCACCAGCGCTACGCCGGCTGCGCACACCGCCACCAGCAGCACCCGGTTGTGGAAGCGCAGCAGCAGCGGAATACCCACCACACGCCCCACCAGCGAGCCAAACCAGTACGAGGCCACCAGCACCGCACCCACGGCCTTGGTAAAGCCGGCCGTAGTGTCGATAGGCGAGGGGCTTTGCCCGAATAATTCGCCCGCGAAGTTGGTCACCACGTTCAGGCCCTGCACCAGGTGTTGGGTGAACGGCGACAGCGCCCGAATGCCCTGGCTCTCGCCGTAGCGAATGAGAAACGAGCCTAGCCCCACTTCCACGCCTACGTATACGAAAATGGCCCCGATGCCTAGCACCAGGTGGCGGTAGTCGAGCGCCGAGCGGCGGCCGGCGGCTACCGATTGGTGCTCCAGTAGCTCTTCTTCGGGCAGGGCATCGATGTCGGGCAGGCGCAGCAGAAAGAATATGCCCGCCAGCACCGCCAGAAAGCCTGCCAGGCCTAGGTAGGGCGCCTTTACCAGCTGCGCTTCCTGGCTGAGGCGCTGCGCCGTGGGCAGCGCCGCCAGCTGCGCCTTCAGCGCCACCGAGCCGCCAAAGAGCAGCAGCCCACCCACCAGCGGCGAGATGGCCCCGCCAAAATTATTGGCTACGCCCACAATGCTCACCCGCGAGGCCGCCCGCCGCGCCGGCCCCAGCACGCTCACGTAGGGGTTAGCCGCTACCTGCAGTAGCGTAATGCCCGCCCCCAGCACCGCCAGCGCCGTCAGAAACAGCGGAAATGCCCGCGTATTGGCCGCTGGTACAAACAGCAGCGCCCCGCCCGCCATCACGAGCAGCCCCACCACGATGCCGCGCTGGTAGCCCAGCTTTTCGAGCAGCTTGCCCGCGGGCAACGACATCAGAAAGTACGCCCCAAAAAACGCCGACTGCACCGCCGATGACTGCAAATCCGTGAGCTGGCACACGTCCTTGAGGTAGGGCATGAGCACGTCGTTGAAATTGGTCACGGCCCCAAACAGCAGAAACAACAGGGTCATGAGCACCATCGGCCCGGCGTAAGAGCGGGTAATGGTGTCGGTAGCAGCGCCGCGCGCAGTAGTAACAGGAGTAGCCATACGGGCCGGAAGGTACAAAAAAGCCGGCCACCAGGGCCGGCCGAAGAAGCGTCAACACTGGCGCGAGTTTAGGCGAAGCCGTACCTCGTGCCTTTTATAACGATGAAGTTGTACCTCCACTGCCGCGCCAGCGGCAAGGCGGGACCGCGCCGCCAGGGTCGTTCCAGCAGCTCGTTCTATGGGAGGCACAGCCTCCCCCGAAAAATTGGCACGAGTTACGCTGCGCTAAACTCGCGCCAGGTGGGGCCCACAATCGTCCGGTCAACGAGCGGGCTGCCGGCTTTTTGGCCGGAAGCCCGCTCGTTGACCGGACTTCCGAAACAGCTTCGTTATCAAAAAATCAGGTGCCCATTTCTACTTCATCCCAATCAGCAGTTGGGTCGCAAGCCCATTCTAATGACTTGCGTCTCTGATATACTACACCCTCGTTCAGCTTTGCTTCCCCTCCTTTTAGTCTTTCGTCCACGCAAAACCAATGCAATCGGTAGTAATAGTCAAGCATTTTGTAAGCGGTACTAACGGGGCGAGCAGCTTCTAAACGCTCAAGCTTTTCGTTGCTCTCACCATTTTTTAAGCTGGGTAGTAGAGATGCCATATTATCACCCACGTATTCCGTTGGGTTGAGGCTTTCAATCACCCCGGTCAGCCACATGAAGCTCCAAAGGGCTTCTAAATACCATTCGAGCGAATTGACTTCCGAATCAGTTAGTTCGCTATTCTTTTTACTCAGTAGCGCGCTCTCACTGTTCGATAAATGGCTTCCCAATCCATTGGCGTCTATCCATTTTCTGATGATGTGAGTAGGTGCTCCAAATGCAATATTTAATAGGGCAGTCATAACACCCATTCGTCCTTTTATTTCCTGAATTTTTCTTTGTGCTGACCCGTTGGGAATTGGGAGCCAGTCGTTAATCCGATATCCTTGCTGTTTAATCAGCGCCTCATTATCTGCTTTGACCTGTAGTTTCTGTACCGTTGTCATATATCTTAATTGCTAATGCTATGTACGCGATTTTATGGTTTTATCCGCACGATTTTCCCGTCGTGCATTATTACGACTTCACTATTTTTCTGCCGCTTAAATTTCAGCATTCGCTCGTAGGCGATTTTCAAACCTGCGGCAATTTTTTCTTGACGTTCAATTTGTTCTGCCATGTTCATAGTAATTTCTTAGCTGGTTGTATAAAGTTTCATTTATCACGTGAAAACCATCGTCCAGTTTTTGAGCCAGTAAAATAGGCTCGCCACCTGAATTATCGTAGATTAACGCCTCATCTGCGAGCGGCAGGTAAATAGCAAAAAGTCGCTGAATACCCAGCCAATACCGACGGTCAATTACCTCGTTCAATGGAATGCCCACCTTCCAATACTCGCGTTTTTACCCGTTCCTGCGCCAATTCTGGGCTGTTCAGCCAAAAATACAGCAAAATGACGGTGTAGCCTTGTTGCTGAGCGGCGCGGATTTTCTGCTGATATATCTTCGTGGCTAAGGTAGTTTCGAGGGCGAAGGTTTCGCCACGGGCTAGTAGCTCTTCCACGCGGTGCAGCATGATGCGGCCCGCTTCTAACGCTGCTTTTTCGGGCTGAAAAGGAGAGAGGCCGCGCGCTATCTCGTCGGCATTGACAAATTCGCGGCAGTCCAGCACTTCGGGCAGGATGGTGAAGGAGGCCGTGGTTTTGCCCGCCCCGTTGCAGCCCGCAATGATGTACAGGTTCTTGTCCGGCATGGTCGCAAGGTAAGACTGGGATGACCAGGAGCGGCTTCGCCCGCCAGGCCCGACCTTTGCCCCATGTACCTTACCGCCACCACCCAGTTTGGCCTCGAAGAAGTCTTGGCTGAAGAATTAAGCCAGCTCGGCGCTACCATCGACCACGTCGGCAGCCGCGCCGTCGAGTTCACGGGCGACAAAAAGCTGCTCTACAACACCATTCTCTGGAGCCGCACCGCCATGCGCCTGCTGCGCCCCTTTGCCGACTTCTACGCCCGCGACGAGCGCGCCCTTTACGACGAGGTGTATCGAATAGACTGGAGCCGCTATATAGCTGCCGGGCAAACGTTTGCCATCACGGCCGTGGTCAACAAGTCAAGCTTCGAGCACTCGCTGTACGTGGCCCAGCTCACCAAAGACGCCATCGTGGACCAGTTTCGGGAGCGTACCGGCGAGCGGCCCAGCATCGACACCAAAAATCCCGACATCCGCATTCACCTGCGCATGCTCGAAAACGACGTTATCCTGAGCCTCGACGCGGCCGGCGACTCGCTGCACCGCCGTGGCTACCGCCGGGGCACCAACGAGGCCCCGCTCAACGAGGTGCTGGCGGCCGGCCTGGTGCTGCTCAGCGGCTGGGACCGGAAAAGCCCGCTTCTCGACCCGTTGTGCGGCTCGGCTACCATTCTCACCGAGGCGGGCCTGCTGGCCCAGCGCATCGCGCCGGGGCTGTTTCACCAGGGCAAGTTCGGCTTCGAGAACTGGCCTGATTTCGACGCGGCCCTCTGGCAGCAGGTGCGCGAAGAAGCCGCGGCCCAGCGCCTGGAGGAGCCGCAGGCCTACCTGGCCGGCTCCGACCTCGACCCGAAGGTTATCCGCGATGCAGCGGCTAATATCGAAGCGGCGGGCCTCGACGAGTGCATCCGCCTGTCGGTGCGCGATGTGCGCGACGCCCAGCCGCCCCAGGGGCAGGCTTCCGGGCTGATTATCACCAACCCGCCCTACGGCGAGCGGATAGGGGAGGAGGCACAGATGTCTGCCCTCTACAAAACTATCGGCGACGCGCTGAAAACGAATTTTCAGGGCTACGAGGCGTTCGTTTTTACGGGAAATCTGGAGGCGGCCAAGAGTATCGGGCTGAAGGTGTCGCGGCGCATCCCGCTGTTTAATGGGCCAATTGACTGCCGGCTGCTGAAGTATGAGCTGTACCGGGGGTCGCGGCGGCCACCAGTGGCTGGCTGGCGTGCCGACCGGCTTGGCTAAAAATTTTGGAACTTCGCTTAGCCAATTGTTATTTTATTCTTTCGACCGCAGTGTTCTATGTCCGCCGTTATTGCCCCGCTCCCTCGCTCACCGCCGCCCGTCAGGCCCTCAAGCGCTACTACGGCTACGATAATTTTCGCCCCATGCAGGGCGATATTATCCAGAGCATCCTCGCGGGCCAGGATACCGTGGTGCTAATGCCCACTGGCGGCGGCAAGTCAGTCTGCTTCCAGATTCCGGCCGTGGTGTCGGAAGGCGTATGCGTGGTGGTGTCGCCGCTTATCGCGCTGATGAAAGACCAGGTCGAAGCCCTGAAAGCCAACGGCATCGTGGCGGCCTTCATCAACAGCAGCGTGGGCCAGAGCGAGGCCAACGACATTGCCCGCGCCGCCGTGAGCGGCCACCTCAAGCTGCTCTACGTGAGCCCCGAGAAGCTGCTGAGCGACGGCTTCATGCAGTTTCTCACGCGGGTCAACATCAGTATTTTTGCTATCGACGAGGCCCACTGCATCTCGAGCTGGGGCCACGATTTCCGGCCCGAATACACCCAGCTCGGAACGCTGCGCCGGCATTTTCCAAGCACGCCCATTATCGCCCTCACGGCCACGGCCGACCGCCTTACCAAGCGCGACATTATCACCCAGCTCAGCATGCACGAGCCGCGGGTGTTTTTGTCGAGCTTCGACCGGCCCAATATTAACCTCGTGGTGCGGCCCGGCCAGGACCGCATCGGGCAGATACTCGACTTCATTGGCCGCCATCCCCAGGACGCAGGTATCATCTACTGTCTCTCGCGCAAAAGCTGCGAAACCATTGCCCAGAAGCTTCAGCAAAAAGGCATTAAAGCGGGCTTCTACCACGCCGGCATGACGCCCAACCAGCGCGGCAGCGTGCAGGAGGCTTTTTTGCAGGACGACCTACAGGTTATCGTGGCTACCATTGCCTTCGGCATGGGCATCGATAAAAGCAACGTGCGCTGGGTAATGCACTACAACCTGCCCAAAAACATCGAGGGCTACTACCAGGAAATCGGTCGCGCCGGCCGCGACGGCTCGCCCGCCACGGCCATCCTGTTTTACAGCTTCGCCGACGTGCTGTCGATGCGCGAGATGGTGACCAAGGACGTGCCCGCCCGCCAGGCCCAGCTCAATACCGCCAAGCTCGAGCGCATGCAGCAGTTTGCCGAAGCGGCCAGCTGCCGCCGCCGCATCCTGCTGCACTATTTCTCCGAAGACCTAGGCCGCGACTGCGGCAACTGCGATATCTGCCGCAACCCGCCCACCACTTTCGACGGCACGCTATTGGCCCAGAAGGCCCTCTCGGCCAGCGCCCGCGCCCAGCAGCGGGTTGCCATTAACCTGTTGATTGATATATTGCGCGGAATGCGTAATCAGGCAGTGCTGCAGGGAGGCTACGACCAGCTCAAAACCTACGGCGCGGGCCAGGACTTGCCTTATCTCGACTGGTACAGCTACATCCACCAGATGCTGAACGATGGCCTGTTTTACATCGCCTACGAGGAAGGCTACGCGCTCAAGATTACCGAGCGCGGCCAGCAGGTGCTGAAAGGCCAGCTGCCGGTTTCGCTCAAGAAATTCCAGGTGGCCGAGAAGGCCGAAAAGCAAACCCGCGCCACCAAAAAAGCTGCGGCCGAAGCTGCCGCCACCGGGGCTGGCTCGCCCGAGGCGCGCTTGTTTGAGCGCCTGCGCCAGCTGCGAAAGCGCATTGCCGACGAGCAGGGCGTGCCGCCCTACGTGGTATTTACCGATACTACCTTGCAGGAGATGGCCCGCGAGCAGCCTACCAGCCGCATCGCCATGCTCTCGGTATCGGGCGTGGGCATGAAGAAGTTTGAAACCTACGGCGAGGTATTTATCGAAGCCATCTTGCAGCATAGTCCGCCCCGCCCCGTGCCCGATGCCACTGATACGTCGCTGAACGTGCCGCCCTTCAGCGAGGATGACTACGCGCCCGCCCCCCGCTCAGCTGCTGCCAAAGCCGCCGACCGCGATGTGAACGGCACCGAGGAAACAACCTTCCAGCTCCATCGCCAGGGCCTCAGCCCCGAGCAGATTGCCGAGCAGCGCGGCCTGGCCGTGAGCACTATTAAAAGCCACCTGGAACGCGCCTACATCAAAGGACTCGACCTGCGAATGCAGGATTTCCTCTCCGATTCGCAGCTCGCCGAAATTGCCACCGCCCGCGCCCAGCTCGGCGGCGCGCCCGCCCTGCGCGACTTGTTCGACCACCTGCGCGAGAAGTACGATTACTTTCAGCTGCGGCTGGCGGGGATAAAGCAGCAGCGGGGGCGATAGGCATTATATTGGCGAGCCCTTATCTACTTTAACAAGACCTGCTTTATGTCAATTACTCCTGAACAAATTCGCCAATCTTATTTAGCAGCGAGAAGAGCATATAATGGAGAGCTATCGCCTGCAGAAGCTGTGCAACATCTGAGTTCACGTCATGGGCTTAATAGGTCTACTGCTAACACTTTCGTCCGTGTTCTGCCTAAAATGCTGACAGGGCAATTATATACCCGTGGTCTTAGCGTAGCAGCAACTCGCCATTATCTTGAAAGCATCAGAGTTGATAACACTACTGAGCTTTCCAACGCTTTGACTGCCTTGATGCTGCACATTCCATACTACGAGGATAGTCACAATGCTAACATGCACAGTCTGCGAGCACTTCATAAAGAGTTTTTCAATCATAGATGATGGATGTAATGTGACCGAAGGCGCGGCGACTGCTTATTTGCCGCAGATATATACACACAACTAGAAATGGCTGACATTGAGGCACCTTTGCGATAGGCAGCAGCTAATACAACCGAGTAGCTTAGAAAAACCCAGGCAACTATTCAGCCAGTTGTTGCGGCGCTTAATTTTCGCCTTCGCCGCCCTGCTCATCGCCGCCTTCGCCGCGCTGATGCTCACCAAAACGCTGCCCTACTATACCTTTGAGAAGGGTATCCATTTTCTCACGACTAAAAGCGACGAAACCAACAACAACCCATGCTTTCGGCTAGCCTTCTACGTACACATCACCACGAGTCTCATCGTGCTAGTGCTGGGTTTGCTGCAATGGCTGCCTGCCGTGGCTGGCCGGGGCGGGCGCCTGCACCGCTGGTTGGGCTACGGCTACGTAGGGGGCATTCTAGGGCTGGCCGCGCCGTCGGGCCTCGTGCTGGCGCACTTCGCTAATGGCGGCCTGGCGGCGCAGGTGGGCTTCACGCTGCAATGCGTGGTGTGGTGGCTCACAACCTGGGTAGCCTACCGGGCAGCCCGCCGCCGGCAGTGGCCCCGGCACGTTGAGTGGCTGGTGCGCTCCTACGCCGTCACGCTGGCGGCTTTAGCGTTGCGCGGTGAGAGCTATCTTATGTTTTACGCCTTCCATACTAAGCCCATCGAAACCTATCTTACCGTGACCTGGCTCTCGTGGGTAGGTAATTTATTCGTGGCCGAAGTGCTACTGGAGCTGGGTCTGGGTCGTTATTTTTTGCGGGAGATGATGAGCCGGCTGCGCCGTACTTTGGTGCTATGAAAAAGCTATATTCTTTATTGGCATTGGTTCTGGCAGGTACTGCTTGCCAGCAGCAGGCGACGCCAACTCATGCTGTAGCATTGTTGCCAACTGAGGTGGCAGCCACTGTTGCCCCGCAAAAACTGAATTTACCTTCTCAACTTTTGGCGGCGGACACTCTAACGCCCCCCATGCTCGCCTTACTACAGGCGTATGATTTGTCGCCACTATGGCGTGGCCATGAACTCGGGGCACTAGATAGTGTTACAGTGCTAGACGGCTTTTTTGGACTTGACCATTACCGCATATCTTTCGTTTTCACGCAAGTGCGTCAGGACACTGTTGACAAAGCTGTCTTTCATATAGCAGGGAAGAGTCGCTACAAAAGCCAGATTTTACCATTTGCCGGCTTATTGAGAGTGCAAAGGCTAGCTGACTTAGACCACCACTACTTAGACCTAGCACCAGAAGATTCTTCCGCACAAGGCTATACAGCTAATGCAAGCTTTACTTTTGAGGAAAATGCTGCTGGTCCAAATGCAGGGAATTTTGAGGGCGTAGCAATTCTCGACTTCTACATATCCTCTAAAGGCGAAGTGAACTACGCCCAGATTATGGGTGGCGAAGGCGCACCTGCTCGTGGACAGGGCTTATTGATAAAAGGTAGCTGGATTAGTAATAAGAATGGCCAAAAGAAGGACTTGCTACTTGCGCGTAGTGTTTTCAGCATCGCTCCAGATGTATTGAAAAACTTTTCAATAGGTGACCGTGATGCGACCATCAACCCCAAGTACGCCAAACTTGGTTGGAATAACTACTGGAAAAATGACGAATGGTGGGCCGAAACGCCCAAGCCTAGCCTGAATCTATAAGCCCTGGGTAACGCACAAACCGTAGCAGCTGCCCCGCCGGAGCAGCTGTTTTTGTGTCAGGTTAGTCAAAAAAATATTTCGGCCAACAATTCCTATCTCATTAGCGTTGGCAAGTCTAATGGAATTAGTAACTTGCAGCCGGTGTTGCCGGTTTTGTGCGTCGCGTGCCCTCCGCGTTGGGTTTTTCCTCCCTCGTCTTTCCTATCCGTTATGATTAATACCAACCTCAAGTTCTGGCGCCGCGAGCTGGGGCTTACGCAAGCACAACTAGCTGATAAACTGAGCATCAAGCGCTCGCTGGTGGGCGCCTACGAAGAGGGGCGCGCCGAGCCGCGCCTGGCTACACTCGTCAACATGGCCCGGCTCTTCAATATCCCGCTCGACTCGCTGGCTACTACCGACTTTACCAAGCGCAAAAACGCCAAAACGGCCGCTGCCCTGCGCGAAGCTGGCCCGCTGGTCGATACCCTGCCCGAAGAAAAACCGCTGCGGGTACTGGCCTTCACCGTTGGTCCCGACGACAAGGAAAATATCGAGTTGGTACCCCTGAAAGCTGCCGCCGGCTACCTCAACGGCTACGCCGACCGCGAGTTTATCGAGGAGTTGCCGCGCTTCCGGCTGCCCATGCTGGCCAGCACCGGCACCTACCGCGCCTTTGAGATTGCCGGCGACTCAATGCTGCCGCTGGCCAGCGGCACCACTATCGTGGGCCGCTACGTCGACGACTGGACCAACATCAAGGACGGTACGCCCTGCATTGTGGTGAGCCAGAAGGATGGTATCGTGTTTAAGCGGGTCTACAACAAGCTGAAGCAGAATGCGATGTTTGCTCTGCAATCAGATAACCCACTGTACTCGCCCTACGACGTAAAAGCCGAGGACGTGCTCGAAATCTGGGAAGCCAAGAGCTACATCAGCAGCGCCTTCCCCATCGGCGGCGTGTCGCTGGAGCACTTGGCCAGCATGGTCATGGACCTTACGCAGCAGGTGAAGCAGCTGCAACTGCAACGGGCGTAATAGTTAAATCTATATCAAAACGCCTGTCATGCTGAGTTTGCGAAGCACGACAGGCGTTTTGATATAGATTTAACTATTTTAACTGCATTTCCTGGATAATGCGCTGGATTTTATCCTCCGCCTTTTTGTGCGTCTGCTCATAGTCTACTACTGAGGCCAGCGGCTCCTTCACGCTGAAGTAGAACTTGATTTTCGGCTCGGTGCCGCTGGGGCGGGCCGAGATTTTATCACCGGCCTCGGTGATGAATTGCAGCACATTG
Organism: Hymenobacter sp. BRD67; assembly: GCF_013256425.1. Taxonomy (GTDB): domain Bacteria; phylum Bacteroidota; class Bacteroidia; order Cytophagales; family Hymenobacteraceae; genus Hymenobacter. The sequence goes on along the minus strand of NZ_CP053904.1, from coordinate 2,144,306 downwards.
GAGCTTTCCACGCCGGTGCTTTCCTGCTGACCCGATTGCAGGTGGTGAATCTGGCCGGTCTGATAATCGCGAATCTCTACTACCGGCGAGCCGGCCAGGGTAGTAGGAGGCGTTTTGCGAAGCGTAGCCATCATCTCCTGAATTTCCTCCGCTCCGCGCTGGCCCTTTTTGGTCAGTGAAATCAGGTCTTCGACATAGAGACCGTATTCGGCGTACATCTTCTGCATCTCCTGGTAAAGCGTACGACCCTGGCTTTTGGCCACGGCCGCCATCTCGGCTACCAGAGCGCAGGCCGTTACGGCATCTTTGTCGCGCACGAAGTCACCGATGAGAAAGCCATAGCTTTCCTCGCCGCCGCAGATATAGTTTTCCTGGCCTGCCAGCTCGCGGATAAGGCCGGCGATGTACTTGAAGCCGGTGAGCGTGCGGTATGATTTTACCTGGTAGTGCCGGGCAATGTCGCCCAGGATTTCGCTCGTTACGATGGTGTACACGATGAAATCGTTGGGCTGGGCCTTGCCGGCCTGCTGGCGCGCCGATAGTATATAGTGCGTAAGCAAGGCCGCCGTTTGGTTGCCATTGAGGAGCACCCACTCGCCCTTGTCATTTTTCACGCCTACTCCCACGCGGTCGGCGTCGGGGTCGGTGGCTAGTACGATATCGGCGTTTTGCGCCTTAGCCTGGTCAAGGGCCATCTGCATGGCCGCTTTTTCCTCGGGGTTGGGCGACTGCACGGTGGGGAAGTTGCCGTCGGGCGTGGCCTGGGCCTGCACAATGCTTACGTTGGTAAAGCCAAACTCGGCCAGGGCCGGCGGCACCAGCTTAATGCCCGAGCCGTGCAGCGGCGTGTACACAATGCCCAAATCGTGCTGCTGCTGAATGGCAGCGGGGTTGATGCTCAGCTTCTTGACTTCAGCCAGATAGGCCGCATCCACTTCCGGACCGATGAGGTGAATCCGGCTCGGGTCGGCCGTAAACTTCACTTCCTCGGGGCTGGTAATTTTATTTACCTCGATGATAATGTTCTTGTCGTGCGGCGAAACTACCTGAGAACCGTCATTCCAATATACTTTATAGCCATTATATTCCTTGGGGTTGTGCGAGGCCGTGATGACGCAGCCGCTTTGGCAGCCCAGGTGCCGGATGGCAAACGACAGCTCGGGCGTGGGCCGCAGGCTGTCAAACAGATAAGCCGTAATGCCATTGCCTGAGAAAATGCCAGCTACCGTCTCGGCAAATAGCCGGGAGTTGTTGCGCGAATCGTGGGCAATAGCTACTTTAATTTCCTGGTTGGGAAAGCTTTGCTTCAAATAATTGCACAGACCCTGGGTCGCCATGCCCAGCGTATAGCGGTTCATGCGGTTCGAGCCCGCGCCCATAATGCCGCGTAGGCCGCCGGTGCCAAACTCCAAGGTGCGGTAAAAGGCATCGTTGAGCTGGTCGTCCTGGTGCGTATCAACGAGGTGTTTGATTTCGGCCTGAGTAGCCGCATCGTAAGCGGGCGTAAGCCAAATAGTAATGCGCTGTTGAACGTCGGAGGAAAGGGGCATGGGAAAGAAAGTTGAAGAAGCGGGGACGCACAAAAGTAAAGACGCCATTGGGCGTCCTTACAAGGGGTTGTTTTAGGTACGAGGCCGGGGCAGCGAAGTTCAGCGCTTACGCAGCCGCTGGGTTTTCCTCGCGCAAGGCCACGCCGTAGCGTTTGGCGAAGCTTTCGAGCTGGCCCCGGAGCACGGCGCGGCGGCGGGTGCCTTTCACCTCGCGCATGTTCAGCACATGGATATCACCGTCTTTGAGGCGCACCCGCAGCTGGCGGGGCATGAGTTCAAGCAAGCTCATATTCTCGGCGGCAAATACCTGCTTGGGGCGAAACAGGCCCGCCTTGTGCACCAGGTAGCCGGGCGCAAACTCGAAGTAGCTCTGCGTACCGAACACCGGGGCATTATGTACCAGAATAAAACCCAGATACAGCACGCACCCCGCCAGAAAAACATAGTTCAGCCAGTAAAAATCCTGGCTGCTGGGCGAGTTGCGCAGCATCAGTACGGCATAGAGTATGGCAAAAAGGGCCAGTGAAACCTGCACTCCAAACGAGAGGCGGGAGGAGTTGGCCGGGCGTAAGCGAATGCGGGTAGTACCAGTGGGCATGGAGCAAAAGTAGGTAAGAGTTAAAAGGTATAAGTTAAGAGCTGGCAAACAGTCTGGCTAAGTGCCAACCTCTCAACTCTTAACTCATAGCTTTTAACTCTTAGCTCAATTTAGCTGCCAGGGTCATTTCGGGCACCGCGCTCAATACTTTTGATACCGGGCAGTTGGCCTTGGCAAACTCGGCGTGCTTCTGAAAGTCTTCAGGCGTGATGTTACCGCCGGTTACTTTTCCCTCGGTGCTCACGTGAATCTTGGTGATAACCGGCGGGTTCTGGGAAGGGTCCAGGGTCACGGTCGAGGTGGTAGTAAGGTCTTCTACCGTGTGGCCGTGCTGCGCCAGCACAATCGACAGAAACATGGTGTAGCAGCCCGCGTGCGCCGCCCCGATAAGCTCTTCCGGGTTGGTGCCTTTCTGGCCTTCGAAGCGCGAGCCTACCGAATAAGGGGCTTCGACTACGCCACTTTTGGTGCTGATAGTGCCGTGGCCTTTGCCATCGCCCTGCCATTGCGCTTTGCCAAATTGATTAATCATGAGGAGAGTAAGAAAATGAGGAAAAAAATAACTGCCGGCACTCAAGCTGGCAGCAGTGATACGGGCGCAAGGCTACAAAGATTTGTGCAGCTTTTGCAAGTGTAAAGCTAGACAAAATAACCAAGCCGACCCACAGCTTATCCAGCTGGTGCCGCTAAAGCTTACCCCGCAGCCTCTTGCCTTGGCGCAAAAACCACCTTGCCGCGGGTGGCCAACCTATTTTTGCCTTTGATGGGACTAAAAGCCGCCTTGAGCCGCCCGCTGGCGGCCTACACTGTGCACCGCTACCGGCAGTGGCAGCGCCACCCGGCCGCCACGCAACTGCACCTGCTGCGCGAGCTGACGCGCACCGCCGCCGGTACGGCCTTCGGCCGGGCGCACGATTTTGGGGCAATCCAAACGCCCGCCGACTTTGCTGCCCGCGTGCCCGTTCGCGACTACGAGGCTCTTAAGCCGTATTTCGACCGGGTAAAAGCCGGGGAGCCCAACGCGCTTTGGCCCGGCCGGCCGCTGTACCTGGCCAAAACCAGCGGTACTACCAGCGGCGCCAAGTATATCCCGATTACCAGGGCCAGCATCGGCAACCATATCAATGGGGCAAAAGATGCGCTGCTGCACTACGTAGCCGCCACCGGCAAAGCGCGCTTTCTCGATGGCCGGCTCATTTTTCTTTCCGGCTCGCCCGAGCTGGAAAGGGTAGGCAGTATTCCGACCGGCCGGCTTTCGGGTATCGTCAATCACCATGTTCCGGCGTACTTGCGCCGCAATCAGCTGCCCAGTTATGCTACCAACTGCCTCCAGGATTGGGAAACCAAGCTCGACGCGATTGTGGGCGAAACGCTGGGGCAAAAAATGACGCTTATATCTGGTATTCCGCCCTGGGTACAGATGTATTTCGACCGCCTCACTGCCCGCACCGGGCGGCTGGTGGGCGAGATTTTTCCGGCGTTCGACCTCTTTGTCTCGGGCGGCGTGAGCATGGAGCCCTACCGCGCCCGCCTGCTCGAAAGCATCGGTCGGCCGGTCGATGGCATCGAGCTGTTTCCGGCCTCTGAGGGCTTTCTGGCGTTTCAGGACCAGCCCGGCAACCCCGGCCTGCTGCTGCGCCTGGACAGCGGCATTTTCTTCGAGTTTGTGCCCGCTGGGCGCTTTTTTGAAGAAAACCCGCCCCGACTTACCATTGCCGAGGTCGAGTTGGATAAGCAGTACGCCGTTGTGCTTACTTCTAATGCCGGGCTATGGGCCTACTCGCTCGGCGATACGGTGCGCTTCGTTGACCTGCACCCGCACCGCGTAGTAGTGACGGGCCGCATCAAGCATTTTCTTTCGGCTTTCGGCGAGCATGTCATCGGTGAGGAAGTTGAAGCGGCCTTGCGGGAAGCAGTGCGTCAGCATCCCGAAACGGAGGTAACCGAGTTTACTGTGGCCCCGCTCGTGAGCGAGGACAAGACTCAGCCCTCGCGCCACGAGTGGCTTATCGAGTTTGCGCAGGCCCCGTACGACCTGGCCAGCTTTGGGCGGCCCTGGATGCCAATCTGCGTCAGCGCAATGCCTACTACGACGACCTGCGCCAGGGTAGTATCCTGGTGCCGCTGGTGCTGCGCGCGCTGCCGGCCGGGGCATTTCAGCGCTATATGAAAAGCGTGGGTAAGCTGGGTGGCCAGAATAAGGTGCCCCGGCTGGGCAACGACCGGGCCCTGGCCGAAGGCCTGCTGCGGATGTAATATATTATAATTAATATATTTAAAATATAATGAAAATCAAAATATTTTTGCAGGGCAACACCACCGGCTAACGAACCGTATAGCGTGTTGATAGTGTGCAACTGCCGCACTTTCTTTTCCACGTCAAACATTCCATTTAGTATGAAAGCTGCCCAAACTCTGCTACTTGCTGCCTGCGCCATTTGCCTGAGCATCGTTGCGTTTGCCCAAACTACGCCTAGAACCGGAACATCCTCTACCGGCTCCGTGATGGAAAACGGAACCGTAACCATCCCCCGGCCGCTGAATCAGTCGGGCTCCAACGTTAACAATCCCGAAAGCATCGCCGTGGATGGCACTATGGGCAACAGCGCCAATCTGAGCGGTCAAAAAAGCGCCCATAGCCGTAAAATGCACAAAGACAAAGGCTCTATGTCGGACGGCAAAACGAAAGTGAAAACCAAAATGTAGCCCGTGCGTTGCCCTTGAGGCCAGGCGCCCCCGAAAAGGCGATTACCAGCAGTGGTAATCGCCTTTTTTATGCAGTGTTTGCTCCCTGGCAGAGCCAGCCACTTTTTTGGTAAGTGTTGCTTGGCGAGTAGCTTGCGGTGGCGGCCAGGTCCAAGTAATTTCCGGCGGCTGCCTAGCGCATGGAAATTTCGTACTCCGCCGTCACTGAAACTGCGGCGCCAGCCGCCAGCCTCACCAGCAAAGACCTGGCCCCGGTGCCTGCCGCCGCCCGCACCTGGGGCACCTGGAACTACGCCGCGCTCTGGATTAGCATGAGTCTGTGCATCCCCACCTACATGCTGGCCAGCTCGCTCATTCAGGGCGGCATGAACTGGTGGCAGGCGCTGCTGACTATCTTTCTGGGCAATGCCATCGTGCTCGTGCCCATGCTATTGAATGGCCGGGCGGGTACGCGCTACGGTATTCCGTTTCCGGTGTTTGCGAGGGCCAGCTTCGGCGTGCTGGGGGCTAATGTGCCGGCCTTGCTGCGGGCGGTTATCGCCTGCGGGTGGTTTGGCATTCAGACTTGGATTGGCGGCTACGCCTGCTACCAGGCTGCCGTGCGCTGGTGGCCGGGGCTGGGCACGCTGCCGGCCGTTTTCCCAGCCAGCTGGGGCTGGCCACGGGGCCAGCTAGTACGTTCTTTCTATTCTGGCTGCTGAATATGGGTGTGGTGTACCTGGGCGTCGATAGCATTCGCAAACTCTTGGTATTTAAGGCATTTTTCCTGCCGGCCGCCGCGCTGGCGCTGCTGCTGTGGGCCATCTCGGCCGGCCACGGCCTGGGGCCGATTCTGGCGCAACCCTCGCACTTCACCACGCCAGGCGGCTTCTGGAAGTTCTTCTTTCCCTCGCTTACTGGTATGGTCGGCTTCTGGGCCACGCTCTCGCTCAATATCCCTGATTTTACGCGCTACGCCACCAGCCAGCGGGCGCAGCAGGTGGGCCAGGCGCTGGGCCTACCCCTGCCGATGACGCTGTTTTCGTTTGTGGGCGTGGCCGTTACCTCGGCCACGCTGCTCATCTACGGCACCACCATCTGGGACCCGGTAGTGCTGGCCGGCCGCTTCGAAGGCCGCTGGCTCGTGACAGGCGCTATGCTGGCTGTGGCGCTCTCCACCCTGGCCACCAACATCGCCGCTAACATCGTGAGCCCCGCCAACGACTTTGCCAACCTCGCGCCGCAGCGCATCAGCTTCCGGATGGGCGGCTATTTCACCGGCATCGTGGGCCTGCTCATCTTTCCCTGGAAGCTCATCGCCGACCCAAGCGGCTTCATCTTTACCTGGCTGGTCGGCTACTCGGCGCTACTAGGCCCCATTGGCGGCATCCTCATTACCGATTATTATTTGCTGCGCCACCAGGAATTATCAGTGTCCGACTTATACCAACAGGAGGGTCGCTACACCTATAAGCGCGGCTTCAATCCAGTGGCCCTCGTGGCGCTGGTACTTGGTATTCTGCCTTGTGTACCCGGCTTCCTGGCTGCCATTAGCGTGTTCGACAAAGCGGCCGTGTGGCCCTGGCTGCTGGAAGTATATAATTACGCCTGGTTCGTGGGCTTCTTCGTGGCCGGTGGGGTGTACTGGGGACTGATGCGTGCACAAGGACTTAACTCACTGGCGCGAGTTTAGGCGAAATAAGCATCAGCACTAACTTAGGCGCAGTGCGTCAATAAATACAGTCGCTTAATCTTTCGTTGTTGAAAAAGCCTAACCAGGCGCATGGCCACTGATGCCTTAGTTTCAGCAGCAATGGATACATAAATGAGAGTTGACTGACTGATTAGCTTCAGCGAAAGTGCCATAGCACTTTCAACGCAGTCCAGTAACTGCGCTTTCGTCAACTCCCTCCCATAGAACCACTCGTTTGCGCGATGCATGTGGTGTTTCCGCCTTGCCGCTAGAGCGGCATTGGAGATACAACCTCCACCAGTAAAAAAGGCACGAGCTACGCTGCGCTAAACTCGCGCCAGCTTACAGGCCCGGTGCCCGAGGCTGTAGCCTGACGGCTAAGACAGACGTATATTTCAGCATCATGCCTCCCATTACTGACCTTTCGTAACTCGACCTTACGCAGTCCTACACCTACGCCGACTACCTGAGCTGGCGATTCACGGAGTATGTCGAACTCATAAAGGGTAAGATACTCCGCAAAATGTCTGCTCCCACATCGGAGCATCAACAAATCGCGTCTAATCTTCACGGAGAATTATATGGATTTTTGAAACACCGGCCCTGCCAGGTATTTTCCGCGCCCTTCGATGTGCGGCTGCTGCGCAGCACTGGTAACGGCGATGCCCAGATTCAAACGGTGGTGCAACCGGATATCAGCGTCATCTGCGACCGCACTAAAATCGATAAGCGCGGCTGTCTATGTGCTCCCGACTGGATAATCGAAATCGTGTCGCCCAACTCGCTGGTACTCGATACGCGCACCAAATTTGACATCTACGCCGAAAATGGGGTGGGCGAATATTGGATTGCCTTTCCCGGTGAGCAAACCATTGTGGCGTATGCGCTCTCCGCCGAAGGCCAATATGAGCCTCTTGGTACCTACGCTGAGCCGGGGCTTATGCAATCACATACGCTACCAGAGCTAGCGGTTGACTGGAAGGATATTTTTGAGGAAGCGAGATAGAGCGGTTGCACCTTAAGCGCTGGGGTAATAGCGTGGCACAAGTTCCGCTATACTCGCGCCAGGTTAAAGGTTATTTTTCGTGCTATAGCAGCTTAAGGTAGCACACGAGTTGCGGGTAGTTTAAGCAGTACGCTAAAGGTTTACTTACGCCAGCTCAAACTGCAACCGCAGCAAATTCGCATAGAGCCCGCCCTCACGGTCGCTCAACTCTTCGTGGGTGCCGGCTTCCACGATGCGGCCGCCGTCGATAACCAGGATTTTATCGACTTTCCGAATCGTAGACAACCGGTGGGCGATGATGAGGCTGGTGCGGTTCTGCATCAGCTCATCGAGGGCACCCTGCACCAGCTTCTCGCTCTCGCTGTCGAGCGACGAGGTAGCTTCGTCCAGAATGAGGACCGCCGGGTTTTTGAGGATGGCGCGGGCGATGGCCACGCGCTGGCGCTGCCCGCCAGAGAGCTTGATGCCCCGGTCGCCGACCACCGTATCGAGGGTCTCGGGAAAAGCGCTGATAAACTGCCAGGCGTTGGCCCGGCGGGCGGCTTCGATAATCTCCTCGTCGCTGGCGTTGGGCTTGCCGTAGGCAATATTCTCGCGGATGGAGCCGCCGAAAAGCAGCGTTTCCTGCGGCACAATGCCGATGTGGCGGCGCAGGCTGGTGAGGTCATAGGCCGCCACGTCGTGGCCATCGACCAGGATACGGCCGCCGCTGAGCGGGTAAAACTGCATCAGCAGGCCGGCAATGGTGCTTTTGCCTGCGCCGCTGGGCCCGACGAGCGCGATTTTCTCGCCTGCCGCAATGTGAAAGTCGATATCCTGCAGCACCGCAATGTCGGGCCGGGTAGGGTAGCGGAAAACTACGTGCTCGTAGCGGATGTCGCCCTGAATCTGGGTCGGCACGAGGCCGGTGGCCGGCTCGTGCAGCGTTGGCTCGGGCGTTTCGTCGAGAATTTCGAGGATGCGCTCGCTCGCGCCCAGCGTGCTCTGCACTTTGCCATACAGCTCGCCCAGGCCCGCCACCGACGCACCGATGAAGGCCGTGTAAATGATAAACGACACGAGCTGGCCAATTTCGAGGTGGCCGGGGCCGGCCGTATAGACCAGCGTAGCGCCGCGCCACAGCACCAGAATGATACCGCCAAACAGGCCGATAATAACGAAGGATACGAAACCGCCGCGGTACAGATTGCTTTGCAGGGCGGCCCGCACCACCTTGTTCAGCGACACCTGGTAGCGGGCAGTCTCAAACCGCTCGTTGGTAAACGCCTTTACCGAATTGATGGCCTGCAAGGTCTCTTCTACAATGGTGTTGGTGTGGGCCAGCTCCTGCTGAGTCGTCTTGGCTAAGGTCCGGATTTTTCGCCCGAATAGCCCGGCCGCCAGCACAATGGGCGGAAACGTAACCAGCATAAACAGCGATAGCTTTACCGACACCAGCATAATGAAGGTAATACCGCCCAGCAGCGTAAATACTTGCCGGAACAGTTCCGCCAGCGTCAGCGAAAACGTATCCTGAATCTGGGCCACGTCTGAGGTAATCCGCGACGTAATGGCTCCCACGCGGTTTTGCTCGAAAAAGGGGATGGGCAGCTGCACAAACTTGGCGTAGAGCGCCTGCCGGATGTCGCGCACCGTAAACTCGCTTACCTGCGTGAAAAACCAGATGCGCCCGAACGAGAAAAAGCCCTGGCACACAATAACCAGAAATAGCAGCAGCGCAATACGGTTGATATCCAGCGTGAAGCCGCCTGGCAGCGATACGGCCTTGTGGTTGGCCGCATCTACCAGCTTACCCGCTACCCACGGAAACGCCATAAACGTGCTGCTGCTGAGCACCAGCATCAGCAGTCCCACCATAAACTTGGCCCGGTAGGGCAGCACGAACTTGAAAATCCGCAGGCTGCGCTTAAGCGACTCTTTATTTACTTTCGGTTTGGGCAGGTCGGCGGTGACGTCGCTGCCGCTGGTATTCATTCCACTACGGGCCATAATTCAATCGGGCCGGCGGGAGCCGGCTTGCGTATTTACTCAGACGCAAACAAGTCAAAATTGCTTTGAGTTACTCGCTTAAACTTTCACTAAAAGAACGTCATGCTGAACGCAGTGAAGCATGACGTTCTTTTTTTATCGGTTAACGGGGTCAGTGTGTTAATTCAGGCCCGGCGCGTCCTTGGCCGAGTGGGGCACTTTGCGGTTATTCTCAAACTTCACCACGCCCGAATTGTCGAACGGCACGGGCACCTGCACTAGCACCGGCACCGGCACGCCTCGGCGGGTAGCGGGCTGCCAGGCGGGTAGCGTTTGCACCACGCGCAGAGCTTCGGCGTTGCACTCAGGCGTTAGGCCCTTGGCAATCTTGGGGTTGCTGAGCTTGCCGTCGGTACCCACGGTGGCCGTTACAAGCACGTCGCCCGTGACGTGGGCCGCTTTGGCCTTATTCGGAATCTGCACATTCTGAGTGAAGAACTCGCCCATCGCCTCCTCGCCGCCGGGGAAAGTAGGCGGGTGGTCGGGGCGATTTTCTGCCCCGCCACCGGCTTGCAGCTGCATGTTGCCCGGCGAGAGCACAATAGGAGCCTTGGCTGGCGCGGGCTTGGTTTGGGCCAGTGCGGCCAGCGGTGCGGCAAGTACTAAAAAAGCGGGAAGAGAAAGACGCATAGATTTTTTAAGTGCAACTACTGCCGGCGGCTGACAATGACAGGACAATATGGCGCCGACCAACTCAGGACAAACTAGCTGCCGCTTCGGTTCGGTCGGCGGGCCGCGAAATCAGGAGTAAACCCAGGTAAATAAGCGCCCCGTTGAGCAGCAGGATTTCAAAGCCGAACTTGTAGCCATTCAGCCACTCTACCGAGTGCGTGACGATGAGCAGCGTGAGGCCCACGCCGGCCACGCAGGTAGGCAGCACCAGGCCGTCGCGCAGCCGCCGGCTGGTGAAGATGCCAAACGCAAACAGCCCCAGCAGCGGCCCGTAGGTGAAGCCAGCGGCCTTGTACACCGCATCAATCAGGCTTTGCTCGTTGAGGGCGCGAAAGATGAGGATGATGACAATCAGCACCCCCGACCAGCCCAGGTGGGTGAGCTGCCGCAGCCGCGTCTGCCGCGCCTCGGGGTACTTTTTAATATCCAGAAAATCGACGCAGAACGAGGTCGTCAGGGCCGTCAGGGCCGAGTCGGCCGAGGCGTAGGTAACCGCGATGATGCCCAGAATAAAGATGATGCCCGCCGCCAGCGAAAACTGCGTGGTGGCCAGAAACGGGAAGACCTTGTCGGTATCGAGCGTGCCTTTGGCATTGAGCAGCTGCGGCAGGTGGGCCAGGTCGAGGCCGCGCGCGGCGGCGTATTGGTAGAGCAGCACCCCCAGCGTGAGAAACAGTACGTTGACGCTGACGATGACCGGCGTAAACCAGAACAGATTCTTCTGGGCCTCGCCGAGGCTGCGGCAGCTCAGGTTTTTCTGCATCAGGTCCTGGTCGAGGCCGGTCATCACGATGGTGATAAACATGCCCGAGGCAAACTGTTTCCAGAAAAATTTGTCGTCCCGAAAATCGGAAAAATAGACCTGCGACATCGGGCTTTCGCGCACCGAGTGGATGAGCTGCTTGAAGGAGTAATTCAGCGCATCCGACATAAAGTAGATGCTCAGCCCCACGCAGCTCAGCATGGCCATCGTCTGGAAGGTGTCGGTCCAGAGAATGGTTTTTAACCCACCTTTAAAAGTATATAAATAGATAAATAATATACTTACTACCACCGTAATGCTGAACGGGACGCCCATTGAATCGAACACGGCCAGCTGCAGCACGCCCGCCACTAGGTAGAGCCGCAGCGCCGAGCCCAGCGAGCGCGAAATCAGGAAAAACAGCGCGCCGGTTTTGTAGCTCCAGTAGCCAAAGCGCTGCTCCAGGTACGAGTAGATGCTCACCAGCTGCAAGCGGTAGTAGAGCGGCAGCAGCACAGTGCCAATGACCACGTAGCCCGCCACAAACCCCAGCGCCACGGCCAGGTAGCTCCAGCTTTTGCCATACACATTGCCCGGCACCGAGATAAACGTGACGCCCGAGAGCGAGGTGCCAATCATGGCGAAGGCCACCATGTACCAGGGCGCGTTGCGATTAGCGATAAAAAAGCTTTCGCTGGTAGCCTTGCGTGACGTGAGTACCGCGATGATAATCAGCACGGCGAAATAGCCGGCAATCAGGCTTAAAATAAGGGTAGGCGACATACCCCGCAAAGGTACTTCACCTGCTCACCTGCACACGCTTTATTCCCACTCGCGCCAGCGCAGCACCTCGCCCACGGCGGGCGCGTGCAGCGCGGCGCGCAGCATACCACCGGCCGCCACTTCCGAGAGCAGGCGCAGGGGCTCGGAGGCCGGCTCGTCGCTCAGGTCGAAGGTGCCGTAGTGCATGGGCACGACGTGGCCGGCGCGCAGCACGTTGGTGGCCTTGGCCGCCTCGTGCGGGTTTACGTGGCTCTGGTGCATCATAAAAGGCGGCTTGTAGGCGCCGATGGGCATGAGCACAATATCGAGCGGCCCGAATATTCTCTCAATCTCTTCGAAGTGGTCGGCATAGCTCGTGTCGCCCGCAAAGTAGATGAGCTGGTCTTCTGTTTTAATCAGGAAGCTGCCCCACAGCACCTGGTTCAAATCGAACAGACCCCGCCGGTGCCAGTGGCTGGCGGGCAGGTAATAAATTTCGAAAGGCGCGTCGGGGCCGAGGTCGTATTGCTGCCACCAGCCGGCTTCCTGCACCGGCAGCGCAGGGGCCATGCTATGCACCAGCTTCGCCATGCCCAGCGAGGAGAGCACGCTCAGCTGCGGGTTTTGCCTGGCCACCAGCCGAACGGATTGCTCGTCGAGGTGGTCGCGGTGCCCGTGCGAAAGTAGTAAATAATCTATATTGCGTACGTCCTCGGGCCGGCAGGGCAGCGCGTGGCGATGGCGCAGGCCCAGCGACGAAAACAGCACCGGGTCGAAGAGCAGGCTCACGCCCCGATGCGCAGCAGAAAGCAGGCGTGCCCCAGCCACACCAGCATATCCTCGGTCGAGAAAAATGCCTCGGCGCAGGGCACGACGCTGGGAGCCCAGGTGTCGCGCATTTTCTCCTCCTTCTGCGGGTTGGCCGTTAGCTGCCAGCGTAGCACGGTGCTGAGCTTAGGCTCAAACAAGGCCTCGCCATTGCAAAACTCCCGGCCGATGAGCTTATTGCCGGCGTAGCCGGGGCGAATGGTACGCAGCGCCTCGTTGCGGCGGTACTGGATGGGAGCAGACATAAAGGCAGAGAAAGCGGGCGGCACGAATCGGCCGCAAAGTTGTTAGTGTACTGTCAGTATCGGCCAAAGTTCGTAAGTTGGCCGCTGCAATGTTCTTTCAGTTGCCTAATACCTTTTTTCATGAGCGACAATCAGTTTTTGCCGGACCGTAACCGGTCATCCTCTTACCAGCTCTCGGCCGAAGAGGCGGCCCGCATTCAGGCGCAGTTTTTTGCCCAGGTGTATGGCTGGATGGCTGCCGGCCTGGCCCTCACGGGCGGGGTGGCGCTGTTTGCCGCGGGCTCGCCCGCGCTGCTGAACATCATCTTTGGTACCCGCTTCGTGTTCTTTGGCCTCATCATCGCCGAGCTGGTGCTGGTAGGCTTCCTGTCGGCCCGCATCTTCCAGTGGAGCCGCAGCCAGGCGCAAGCCGCCTTTATCGGTTACGCGCTACTCAATGGCCTCACGCTGAGCGTCATATTTTTGGCTTATACGGCCGACTCTATTGCTTCTACGTTCTTTACCACCGCCCTTATGTTTGGGGTGATGAGTGCCTTCGGCTACTTCACCAAGGCTGATTTGTCGGGCTGGGGCAAGCTGCTGAGTATGGCTGTTATCGGGTTGGTTATTGCGCTGGTAGTGAATATGTTTCTGCATAACTCGGCCCTTAATCTGCTTACCTCTTTCATTGGCGTTATCCTCTTCACGGCCCTGGCCGCCTACGATACCCAAAAGCTGAAGCAGCTGGCCTTCCTGGGCGTAACCGAAGGCGAGGAAGTGCATGATAAAGCGTCCATCCTGGGTGCGCTCACGCTGTACCTCGACTTTGTGAACCTGTTTCTGTTCCTGCTACGCTTTTTCGGTCGTCGTCGCTAAGCTCTTACGAGGCGAGTTAACAAAAAAGTCCTGGCTGTATATTCAGCCAGGACTTTTTTATGCGTCCATAAGCTGCCCGCCGGCTACTTGGCGGCGCTGGCCAGCCAGGCGGCCCGGCTCTCTTTTTGGGTCGGAGTAGCCGTCATTTTATCGACGCTTTCCATGGGCTGCACCTGCACGTTGGTGTCCTCGGTAAGCACTACCTGCACATTGCGCTCCACGCCGGCGCGGTTGCGCACCCGCACTGGCACCAGGTCGGCGGGTGTATGGCGGCGCATAATGCCTTCGAGGGTCGCCATATCGGAGATTTTCTCGTTGTCGAGCATTACAATCTGGTCGCCACGGTCAATGCCTGCTTTGTAGAGGCCCGAGCCGATAGTGGTATTGCGGCTCAGAATGCAGCGGCCTTCCTCATCAAACTCGACCTGGCGGGGTAGGGCGGCGGCCAGCGCCTTCACCGGCACCACGGCCAGGCCCATCGTAGCCAGGTTCTCGCCAAAGCGCGGGGCCTCGCGGCCGTAGATGTAGCGCCGGAAGAACGAGCCCGCGAAGGCCGTATCCTTGGCCACAGTGCCCAGCACGCGCTGCAAATCGGCTACCGTATAGGCATTCACCGGCGCCAGAGCGGGCGTTTGGGGCTTGCCAAACTCCTGCCACATGGCCTGCATGTACTTGTCGAGCGAAGTATGGTAGCGCTGGCGCAGCTGCAAGTCGAGGCACAGGGCCAGGCCCGCACCCTGCACGTAGTACGAGAGGTAAGTATTGTTGCGGTTGGTGGGGTCGAGCGACACGGCCGCATCGGTAAAAGCCGCCTGCCGGCTCATTTCCACGGCCGAGGCGTAGCGCGCGCCAGGCGAGTTGAGGCGGGCATTTACCCAGGAGCTGACTTTGTCAAAAAATTGCTCGTCGTCGTAGAAACCAGCCCGGCGCAGTACCAGCTCGCCGTAGTATTGGGTAAAGCCCTCGCCAAACCACAGCGCGTCGCTCATGTTTACGCGCTGAAAGTCAAAAGGCTCCAGGCCCTGCGAGCGGATACGCTCGGTATTGTACGAGTGAAAAAACTCGTGCGATAAGGTACCCAGATTATGCAGCGCCCCTTCTTCGCGCAGCGGCAGCGGCGAGGTGAGCGAGGTGGAATTGCGGTGCTCCATGCCGTCGCTGCTGGCCTGCGGCAGGTAGTCGGCCAGGAAGGTGTAGCGGCCGAAGTCGAACTGCGGATACTCGCCGCCATAGACGCCGGCGGCCTCACGCACCACCTTCTGCGCTTTTTTTACGAAGGCATCCACTTCAGTGGCGGTGCCGTTGTAGTAGGTTGCCATCTCAAAGTTGCGCCCGCCATCCTGCCAGGCGTGCAGAAACTGCGGCGAGCCCAACACCGTGGGGCTGTCCATAAAATACTGGAGGTTAGGCGCGGTAAAGGTTGCCTTGTCCTCGCCGCCGGGCCGCAGCTGGGTCGCCACTTTCCAGTTGGCAGGCAGCTCAAACTTCACTTCGGCCGGCCGGTTTTCGAACCCTTGCGCATAGCAGAAAACCGCGGGCATATTCAGGTGCGCGTGCTGCTGGTCGATGCCCGCAAACGTGCCATCGGTGCGGTCACCGTAGAGCGTGTAGTTGAACTGTACCGTGCCGTCGGCTCCGGCTTTCACTTCCCAGGAGTAAGGGTCGGGGCGGTTGATGGCTAATAGCTTGCCCGCGCCGTCGGTAGCCACGGTATAATAAACGTTCTTCACAAAGTCGTGCAGCGCGTAGCGGCCCGGCGAGGAGCGGGCCATGCGCACCAGCAGCTTTTGGCCGGGCGTGAGGCCTGCAAACGTAGCGGCCACCCGTGCCTCGTGGTGCACCGCATTTGGAAAAGATACGGCATAACGCACCGCCGGGCCGGTAGCCGCCCCTTGCGCCAGAGCCAGCCCAGGCAGTAAGGCCAATGCCAAACCGGGTAATACCTCCCCGCGAAGAAGTTTTTTCATAAAAACCAGTTGAATAATGCTAATGTGTATTCCTAATGCCTCAAACACAGTTTAAGGCAATGCAAAGTAAGTAGGAAACAAGCTCTAGCAATCGGTTTCGGGGTTAGCCTATTGGGCTGGTCCAGGGCTAGCCTGTAGAACGAGGCTGGCTATTGCGCCCCCGTAAAAGCGCTCTTCCCAGGTCGGGCGCAGGCCCAGCGCAGCCAGGGCCGCGGGCCAGGGCGGCATGCGCCGGGCCTGCAGGCCGATAGTCAATCTGAAAAACCAGTACATGGCTTGAATAAGCCAATGATGCCAGCCGCGCCGGGCGGGCGGGAAATCAGTAACCAGCCAGGGGCTTTTGGCCGGCGGGCCGCTTGCAGGCGAGCCAGCGCGGCGGGGAGTGCGTCCTCGGTAAAGCAGTCGAGCACAAAAAAAGTCAGAATACCATCAAACTGCTCGCCGGGAAGCAAAGCTGCCTCCGTACCCTGGCGCAGCTCTACGGTTGCGCCGGAGGGGGCGGCCACCGCCGCAGGCGAGCCTCGGTGCGGGCCAGCATGGCCGCCGACACTTCCAGATACAGCACCTGCGCCTGCGGGCGGAGCTGCCATATTTCGCCCAGTACCCAGCCCGAGCCGCCCCCAATACCAGTAGGCGCGGGGCGGGCCCCGGCGGCAGGCCCGCTACCAGCGCTGCCCGCTGCGCCCGGCGCTGCGCGCCGCCAAATACCAGGCCCGCCAGCCAGTCGTAGAAGCCCGCTACCGGCCCGAAGTCGGGGTCGGGGTGGTCGGCCGGTAAGGGAGAGGAAGGCAAGTCGGGCATCGGAGCGCGGGTTAAAAGTGAGCAAAGTGGGTACGAATCTCTGCAGTTGCCGGCCAAAAGCAGTTTCGCAGAAAAAAAATAGGCGCGCAAGTAGCTGAGAAACAATTTTTGGACTGGCTCCCAAGCTGGCCCAGCACTAAAAAAATAGGGCTAGGCTTGCACCAAACCAGCCGAGCAGGCTATCTTTGCACCATCAAAAGCCCCGCTGCTAGAGCGAGCCAGCTTTTGAGCTTCGAAATGCGCTTGTGGCGAAATTGGTAGACGCGCTGTCTTCAGGCGGCAGTTCCGCAAGGTGTGAGAGTTCGAGTCTCTCCGAGCGCACGATTTTTTCGGCGAAAAGCCAGCCCCCGCAATGGGCTGGCTTTTTTGTTTCCTGGTAGTGCTGCCCCTTATCGCCGGACCGTCAGCCAGCTCAGACTGTATTTCGTTCAAAACAGTTTTCTGTTAATTGCCCGCCATGCCTGCTCCTGGTGCCCACCCAATGTTTCTGCCGCTGCTGCAACGCCTGCCCGGCGGGCCGGGCTGCTCACCGCCGAGGCCGTTTTTGGCGCGGTGTTGTTTGTGCTGGCCTTTGGGTTGTTTTTTTACCTGACGCGGGTAGTATTTCGTGAGCATTCGCAGGTATTCGACAACTGGGGGTTTGCCCAAATGGATGCGCTGCGGGCCGCTGCGCCGGGGCTGACGTGGTGGGTGTTTAAGCTGACGTTTTTTGGCTCGGTGCTGTTTTTTGTGCCGGCCAGCCTGCTGGTACCACTGGTGCTGTACCGGCGCGGCTACGGCCGCTACGCCGTCGAGCTGCTGCTGTCGATGGGGGAGGGCTGGCGCTTAATGAATTGCTGAAGGCCTGGTTTCACCGCGACCGGCCTACTACGGCCCTCATCTACCAGTATGGCCTCAGCTTTCCGAGCGGCCATGCCATGATGAGCATGGCCTACTACGGCTGCCTGGCCTGGCTGGCGGTGCAGCACGGCGGGCGCTGGGGCTGGGCTACTCTGCTGATTGGCTGGAGCGTGCTTATCGGCCTCACCCGCGTGTACTTACACGTGCATTACCCCACCGACGTAGTGGCCGGCTTCGCCGGAGGCGTAGCCTGGCTGGTGCTGCTGCGAACGGGTATCCGGCTTTTTTGGAAAGAAAATAAGAAGCTGTCGAGCAAGCAGGCAGGTGAGGCGGCGGTTAATATATAATAAATTTTAATATATTATAAATTTATTATATTATGGCGGCATATAACAGTAAATGGTAGTGCGGACTTAGTATTCTGCATTTGGAATATTGACCTGGCTGGTGCCGAAACGCGAACTATAAAGTCCGCGCTACCAGCATCTCATTTCGCTACTAACCTTATATTCAAATTGTTGTGCTAGTAGCCTGACCCAAACGACATTTTAGAGCGGTTCGCGGGCTGGTGCACAGCTTGGCTGGGGCGGGCTGCCCGCCCGGTACACCTACTTGGGTACTGCGCTAGAGGCTTACCACTACTTTTTGGCTTGCTGCCAGTGCCTGGCCATTCACATCCTGCGCCTGGAGGAAGTACAGGCCCGGCGCCAGGCTGCCGATATCAAGCTGCGTGTACTGCCGGAAGCGAAGCTGCCGAACCGGCCGCCCCGTAGCATCGAGCAGGCGCAGATATACCTCTACCTGCGGGTCAGAAAACTGGACGTGCAGCGTGTGCTGCGCTGGCAGCGGCCAGGCGCTGAGGGCAGCGGTAGCCAGTCTGCCGGCTACGGCTATAACGGGCGAATAGGTAACAGCTCCGTCGATAGCTAACTGCTGCAGGCGATAATAAACGCTAGTGCCCGGCGCCGTAGCATCCACGTAGGCATAGCTGCCCGGCTGCGTAGCGTTGGCGTGGCTGGGCACAAAAGCTATCGTCTCGAACGCCTGTGCTGGTAGGAGCTGGCGCTGCACTGCAAAGCCCTGGTTGCTGGTTTCAGTAGCCGTCTGCCAACTCAGGCGCACGCTGATAAGGCCCTGGCGTTGGGCCGTCAGGCTGCGTAGCACTACCGGCAGCGGCGCAGCATTAGTTACCTGCTGAGGAAAAAGCTGCACGGCAAAGTCGGAGGCCTGCGCGAACGTGAGCTGGAGCTGTTGGCGGGCGCCGTCGTAGCTCCAACTGGCCAGGCCAGAGCCCGTTACGCTGAGGGGAGGGCTAGTGAGCGGCAGTGTAAGCGTCGTAGCGCGGCTCACGCTGCCATCGTAGCGAGTGCCGGTCGTCTTTTGCCAGCTCAGCGTAGCCCGATTGGCGGCCTGCACCACTAGTAAATTACCGACGTACAGTGCCGTGCCTTGTTGCAGGAAGAGCTGGGCGAAATCGCCGGCGCGAGTAGCCGAATAAAAAGTAAACTGCCCGTCGGCCCGCACGGCCTGGGGCAGCAGGCCACTGTTGTCGGCTTGCAGCACAGTATCGGCCTGGGCAAAGGCAATATCAGTAAACGCCGCGCCGGTGCCAGCCAGGGCGGCCGTAGCCCCGCCACTCGTAGTAGTGAAGCGAAGCTCGCGGCTGGTGTAGGGGTAGAGCGCCGCCAGAAACTGGGTTTGGGCACTGCCGCTCTTCTGCACCAGTAGCGTAGTGTGGTTTTCGGTGGTGTTGTACGTGGTTTCGTGGATGTTAGTGGCCGTGGTGTACGTACTGGCGCCCCGGTAGCGGTAACATGAGCCAGCAGACTTACGCCGTTTTTTTGCCACGTGCCCTCGTGGGTAGCCAGGCTGTCGGCAAACGTGCCGGTGGCGGCCGAACCCCCAGCCAGGCCGGCGCCATGCAGCTGCCAGGTGTAGGTATGCGGGGCGGTGGCGCTCACGGCATCGGCCAGCAGATAGTACGAATTGCGCACAAACAGCGCCTTGCGCACGATACTTGCTCCCTGGTAGGTAGTTTGCACTTCGCCATAGGCCAGCTGCGCGGTCTGTAGCGGATGCTGCACCGTGCTCATGGTAGGACTACCGGCCCCGGCCGTGCCAATGGCCGGCCCGGCCCCATCTACGAGCACCAGGTTGTGATTACCAGCCTGGCCAACCTCAGCCCGGCGGTCGTAGCTCAGATAGCCGGGGTCGAGGGCCAACTCCTGGCCGTAGGCATACAGCAGAAAGCTGCTGGCATCGCCCTGGCTATGGCCACCGCTGTTGGCCTGGGCCAGGCCACCGCGCCCGTACAGGTGCAGGTAGGAAGCCAGCGAGTCGTTGCCCGAGCGGAACAGCAGGTTGCCGCTGGCCGGCATGGCGGTCAGGGTAGAATGCGCAGGTAGCATCGGCACCAGCGCCGCGGCCAGGTAAGCAGCTCGCATATCTACCGTTATATCGCGCAGCTGAGCGGTAAGCGAGTTCATCGGGCTGCCTGTGAGCTTGCTAAGTGCCAGGGGCTGCACGTATCGGGCCTGGCCGGTAAGGGCCAGCTCGGGCATAGCCATATCTACGTATGAGTCTTCGAGGGCCGGCAGGCGGCCGTCGGGGAGCGTAATGGCCGTTAGCCAGTCGTAGAGCAGGGCATATTTGGGGTCAAAATAGGGGTTGCGGATGGCGTGCGTGCTCGTGCCGAACGTGTACGGCTGCCGCCCATCGGGCAGAAAGTGCCCCATTGCCCGGAATAGAGGCAGGCAGTTGAGCAGCGCATACTTGCAGTAATAAGGCCCCTCGGCGTAGCCGGCTACCTGCGTCGAGTCGGACTGCCGCTGCGCATCGCGCCACAATACATTGTCAATGTTATATAGTCCGGCTCCTGCCCAATTGGCGGGTTGCTGGGTAGGGTCGGAGCTGCTGGCCTGGTTCAGCACGATGGCCGCCATGCCCAGGGCCGCGGCAGTCATGAGCGTATGGTTGTTTTTTACCTGCCCATAAAAGCTGTAGGGCCCGAGCGGGGTGGTCGACTGCTTGTACAGATTGCCGGCAAATGCCTGAAGCTGCGCTTGGCTTGCCGACAGCGTTTGGGCAGCTATGCCGGCCCCGCGCAGCAGGTCATAAGCTATCAGGTAGTCAATCAGCTCCTTGGAGCGCCACTGCCATTCCGTATAAGGGGTGGTGCCCGACCAGGTAGCGAATACCTCCACGTTGGTATTGATACTTTCGAGCAGGCTCTGCGTGGCGGCAACCAGGGCGGTGCGCTGGGCCGGGGCCAGGGTATCGCCGGTGGGCTGGCGGCCCATCAGCACCACAAAGGCGGCATTTTTGGCAAAGGTGGCCCGGCTGCGCCGCCCGCTCGTCGAGGTGTTGTCGCTCGTGGGGCTGCCCTGCACATCGCCGTACAGGCCCGTGTATAGCGCCTGGGCACTGCCGGCAGCCAGGCTGGCCCGCACCGATGCTAGCTCGCTGGCTTTAAGCAACGTGCGGGGGTACGAGAGGTCGGCCCCGGCTGGCAACCAGCTGCCGGCCTGGGCACAGGAGTTGCCGGCTGCCATCCAGCAGCCCAACAGCAACAACAAGCGGAGCCACTGCATCAGGCGGCCGCGTAGGGAGTAAAATAAAAATCTGCCAGCGGCCCGATAGCAGGCCACTGGCAGAGAACTAGCACATAGATAGTGGAAAGGGTATATTGCTCAGGCATCGAGTAGCGCGTACAGTACTCACAGCTGCCTTACATAAAAGCCACACTAATTGCAGCGTTAGAAGGATAAGCTGACTCTACTGTAAATAGTAAAAAAATAATTGTACTTACAAAGGTAAAGTCTACTTGGCTTAGCGCTGTTATTTTAGATTAAATACTGAGAAAGTCACAAAATTATCTTCCTCAACTCTAATTCAAGGGTTTCTGCAATAGTTGTGCCCTATTGGGGATATCCTTGCATAAATTGGATTTATACCATATGACTTGCGTAGTAGTTCGTGCACGGTCTGACTGCGGGCATAAACATGAACGAGGCCATTGCCAGGACGAATCTCTACGCTGTTTCCGTATCTATCAACTTGGCAAAACGGGTAGCCAACTGCCCGAAGTGGCGAATACTTCAAACTCAGCCTGCTTCTCGCCGAACAGACCTTTTTATGTTGTCTCTACCACAACTTGAGCTTGCTACTCGCTATGGGTCCGCAGTATTGTTAAAGCTCCTTTTTTAGGTTGATTATGGGTCCTCTATGTCACAATTTACTTATAATTCAGGATAAATGAAAGCTAATTTATAAGCTATTTAAAACTCAAGTTGCGGACTATAAGCCGACTTGGTCGAGCGTGTGGGCAAAGATGAAGAGCGCGATTTTTAAGGCAAAGCCAGCGGCCGTCACGGCGTGAATCTGCTTGGGAAAGCGGGCGGTGAGCTGACTAAAACAGGTTTCGATGCTCTTGCGAAAATACTGTATCAGCAAGCGTTGCGCCGGATGATGGGGCCGTTTGCTATCCTTACGACGGGCGGTTTGCTGCTGGCTCCCGCTGGCCTCGTTGAACAGGTCTTCGGCCAGGTAATCCGTGTAGCCGGCATCGGTGTAGAGCACGCTGCCGGCGGGCAGGTCCAGCAGCAGGCCGCGCCGGCCGGTTTGCTCCGACTCGGCCCCGGCGTGAATATAGAACTCGACGGGCAGGCCGTCGCTGGTAGCCACGACCTGCACCTTGAGGCCGTAAAACCAGCGGCGCTTGCTGGCACAACGGCCGTGATAGGCCTTGCCCGTCAGTAGCTTACAACGTGGAATGCGCGACCCAAATGCTTAACACGCATTTTGTGGCACACGGCCACCGGAAAGGAGTCCAGCACGTAACGGGCTTCGGGGTGTAGGTGTTTGAGCACCTCGCCCACCAGGGCGAAAAGGGCGAGCAGCGTATCGGTGAGCGCATGCAGGCGGCGGGTGAAGCCGCTCTTATCCAACCGATTCTGACCCCAGTGCTGCGCCATGTAGTGCTTGGCTACGACCAGATTGCCGCCGAAAAAACGGGCGGCCACCAGGGCCGTGGTCAGCACCTGGGCATCGGTCAAGCGCCGGCCCGATGCCGGGGGAGCGTGCCAGCAGGGCGGGTAAAATGAAGTAAATCATCGAGTACGCACTACATTGCAACGGTCTGTTCGCGCATGGTCAGTAGGGATTTGGGAGGTCAGAGACCCAAACCTAGCCTGTTCACGCCGAACAGACTTTTTTATGACCTCAATAGCCCGCAACTTGGGTTTGCTATGAAGGCAGCCCCACGGCAGCTCAATCCTTCCTGCCTTTTTCGGTTCCCTCAGCCACCAAGACACCCGGTTATTATGAGCCCGCGGCTTCTGCTAAACAAACGGCCTATTATGCTCCGAAGGACAGCCAGCCATTCAGTACGACCACGACCGAGGCTTCGCCGCTGGGCCGGCCGCTGGAGCAAACCCAAAGCGGCCAGGCCTGGACGGGACACACTACTCGCCTGAGCTATGCCAGTAATACGGCTACCGAGGTGCGCCACTGGCAGGGCTTCGACGGCACCCAGTTCTACCCGGAAGGGCAGCTAACAAAAGAGATTTCGCTCGACCCCGACAACCGCCGCACGGAAGTCTTCAAGGACCAGCTGGGCCGGGTAGTGCTCCAGCGCAAAGTTGTGGCCAGCGGGGCGGGGTGGGTACTTACGATACCTATACTGTCTACGCCGATGCCGGCTACGTGCAGCTGGTCATCCCGCCCGCGGCCGTCCAGGTACTAACCAGCTCGGGGCAGTGGAACATCCAGGATGCTGGCTTTAAAGACCGCTGGCTCTACCAGTATACCTACGATGACCGGGGCAGGGTCGTGGAGCGCAAGTTTCCGGGCGCGGCGGCCGTGTACCTGGTGTATGATTCCTTCGACCGGCCTGTTCTCGTGCAAGATGGCACGCATCGGGCCAGCAATCAGTGGCTGTTTACCAAGTTCGATGCCCAGAACCGGGCCGTGGTGGAAGGCCTCTGGTCCGACAGCCGCCAGCGCTCGGATGTGCAGACCGCGGCCGACCAGTTTGCGCCGACCCTGGACTATGAGACCCGCAGTGGCGGCAGCTACACTACCAGCAACACGTTTCCGGTGGTGCAGGACGGCACGTCGGGTACGCTGCTCGCGCTCTCCTTCTTCGACGACTACGACCTGAACGCGGACGGGCAGCCGGACTATACCTTTCGCCCGGCCCCGGAGCTGAGCACGGCCGAGCAGCCTACGGCTACTACCCAGACGCGCGGCCTGGCTACCGTGACGCGCCGCCGGCTCGTGGCCCCGATGGCCAGTACGGCGACTGGCTAACCACCGCCCTGTTTTACGACCAGTACGGTAACCTCATTCAGAAGCAGGGCAATAACCTGTTGCAGCCCAGTGCCAGCCTGCTCGACGTCACCACCCTGGTTTACCGCGAGCAGGGCTTCGTACCGCAGGTGCTGAAAACGATTAAAAAGCAGGAGTATGGCGGCGCTACGCCCGTCGTCATCCGCAACCGCTTTACCTATGACGCGGCCGGCCACTTGCTGCAAACCTGGCAGCAAAACCAGGCGCAGGGCAATCCGGAGCCCGAAGTACTGGTCAGCAGCAGCACGTATACCGGCCTGGGAGAACTGACTCAGAAGAGGCTGCACAGTACGAACGCGGGAGCGACGTTTCTGCAAACCGAGGATTTTGCCTACAACCTGCATGGGCAGCTGAGTAGCATCAATCACAGCGACCTGACGACCAATCCCGAAAATGACCTGTTCGGCCTGGAGCTGGTGCGCGAGCAGGCCAACGCCACGGGCAATGCGCCCCGCTACGACGGGGCATCTCGGCCGTGAGCTGGACGGCTCACAATGCCGCTCAGCAAAACCAGCCCGAGCGCGAGCGCCGCTACCGCTTCGGCTACGATGGGCTGGGCCGCCTCACCGATGCCACCTACGCGGCCCGCAGCCGGCCCCAGGATGCGTACGCGCTGGAAACGGGCGCCTACGACGAGAAGAACATGACCTACGATGCCAACGGCAACCTGCTGACCGTGCAGCGCTTTACGCAGGCTTCGGCGACCGCGGCAGTGGAGCAGATTGATAACCTGGCGCTCAACTACGGTTCAGCGGCCACACAGGGCAACCAATTACTGAGCGCTTACGACAACCAGCAGGACCCCCGGGCTTTGGCAACGGCAGCTCCAGCGCCTATGCGTATGATGCCAATGGCAGCGTGACGCAGGATGGCCACAAAAACGCCAGCTTCCAGTACAATACCCTCAACAAGGTAAGTAAGCAGACGGTAGGCGGCGGCACCATTGCCTACACCTACGACGCGGCCGGTACCGTGGTGCGTAAGGTTACCACTACCACAACGGTCAAGACGGAGTATTTCGTGGATGGCTTCGTATATGAGTCCTCTACCGCCTGGAATGGCTTTGGACTGCGCTCGGTGCCCACCCCGAAGGCCGGGCCGTGGCCTTACAGCTTACCCCCACCCATTTGGTGTATGAGTACCACCTGCGCGACCACCTGGGTAACCTGCGCGTCGCCTTCCGGGCGCGGCAGGATGAGGTGCTGCACCTGGCCATGGAAGACCCCAGCCGGGAGGAAGGCGACTACCCACTCTTTCAGCACGTGGCGTCTTCGCAGGGCCCCGCTGGCATCTCGTATCACGGCCCCGGCCAGGATGCGGGCGCCTATGCCGCCGCCGTGTCGGCAGGGCAGCCGGGGCCTTCGACGCGCATTCCGATGGTGCAGGGCGATAAGCTGCAGGTGAGCCTGTACTACAATACCGCTGTCCAGGCGGCCCCCAGCCCCGACCCGACCCCGGGGCCTGAGCCGCCCCTGCCGACGGGCCTGCAAACCAAACCCGTCTGGCTGCTGGCCCCTTCCCTCACGACAGGGCCCTCTTTTAGGGCCACGAGGCCGGGCCGGGCCTTCCCGGCCCGTGGTAGGCGTGCAGCTGAGTGTGACGGGCCTGCTGGCTCGCCTGGTTGGCAAAGCGGCTTCGCCACCGCTGGCGCCGCCTGCCACGACGTCAGCCCTGGCCTTTCATCCGGTCATGGAAAATGTCGCGGCCTATGTGGCCGTGCGGGTATACAATGCGCAGAACCAACTCCTTACCCAATGGCAACAACCAGCCCCAACGGGAAGCCTGGGCTGGGCCAAGCTGCGCTTTGAAGTCCAGCCCGACCTGTCGGGGGTGGCCGAAAAGGCGGGCTACGTAGAGGTGCAGCTACTTAACGATGGGAGCCAGGCGGTGTACTTTGACTCCGTGACGATACGCCAGCCCAGCAGGGGCTGCTGGTGACGCAGGAGCAGCACTACTACCCGTTTGGCCTGCCCCTGAGTGGGGTAGCGGTTAATACCCTGGCCCAGCCCCAGGTCAGCAAGGACCAGTTCAATGGCGGCTCGACGTTAGAGGATGCCCTGCTGGGCAGTGAAGGCGGCGTTTACAGCACGTTCTACCGCAACTATGACCCCACTACGGGGCGCTTCCAGGGCGTGGACCCCCTGGCCGATTCGTACGCCGATAGCAGTCCCTATGCTTTCAGTTCTAATGACCCTGTTAATTTCAACGACCCGGCTGGCGATGAGCCTATCTATGTTGATGGACGATTGATGAATCCGCGCGATATTGCAACAGGAAAAGAAACCTGGTCAGGTTCAGACTTGGACTATTCTGCCTACCAGTTGGGTGGACCAGATGTTAGGGCGGGGACGGGAGTGGTGGATATTTGGGAAGCTATCGTGAATATGATTCCAACAATGGCACGTATGAAAATATTCAAGTAAATGGCAATTGGGTTAGCCCCTATTATTACAGCACAGTTAAGGTTTATAATAATACAAAGGCTGAGTTCACAGGTGCATATAGCCCAGCTTATTTATCACCTATTGTCGTACCCGCGGTTGGCGAGTTCGAAACTGTACCTGGTGTTAACGTTTTAGTATCAGCTGCAATTATTGCAGTAGCCGCTTATGATACTTATCAAGCGACAAAATATTATGGCCCTAAACTTGCTCGCAAGATGAATCGGGAGATTGACAGGATTAATGCTAAAGCGGCTGCATTAGGACAGCCAGGACAAGTTTATAGGTTAGAAGCCACAAACCCTATACCAGGAACCTACATTGATGTTCGCGGTAAACCTGTTACGTTGCAAGATGGAAGCTTGTGGAAGTATGGCCAAACAACTACAAACTCTAGGTATAGCGACCCAGATTTGTATAGGGAAGCTCCCGGTGCCGGTTTGCAGCAAGTCCCTATATTTTATGGTACGCAAGCGCAGTGTCTAATTTTAGAGAAATTTGCTATCTACGGCTACTATTTTAAGAATGGTGAGCTGCCTCCAGGGAATAGAATCTTTCGTTAAGTATGATATTCTTCTTTACTTCACATATTACCGAGAAGACAAGAGCATTTAGTAGCATTGTCTGGGAAATTGGACAGCTGGCACAGTCTGTAGCCGCTAGTAAGCAGTATTTTTCGATTAATCTTGATATTTATGTTGGACTGATATGTGAAGGGCCGCCATTTGAGGGCTTTTATAAATATCGCCGTCCACGTCTCAGCCGGATTAAAGATGCAAGTGGTAACGTTGTAAGTTATCAATTTACTTATGAGTTCATAATTCCTTACGCTAGTATTGGTGAGCAGGATATTGTGCAGTTAACTAAACGATATTTTTTGGATAATTTGCTCTTTCTTGATAAAATAAAGGCTTTTAATACTAAAACGCTTAAAGATGATTTAACTGCTGCTGTATCATCTTATAATCGCCCTTCTATTTACATTTAAAAAAATAAAAATTGATGTTTTAGCTGGATCCCTCTCCGACTGAGAATTCGTTTATCTCAACTGGCGCGAGTTTAGCGCAACGTAACTCGTCCTGATTTTTCGGGGAGGCTGTGCCTCCCATAGAACGAGCTGCCGGAATACCCTGGCGGCGCGGTCCCGCCTTGCCGCTGGCGCAGCAGTGGAGGTAAAACCTCCACGTTATAAAAGGCACAAGTTAGGGCTTCGCCTAAACTCGTGCCAGCATTGGGATAGTTGAAGGAGGCTTCTCTACTGCAAGTGCTGCATACGATACCTATAATTCAACAAAAAATCTTTCTGGAAAATAGAAAACATGGAAAATTTCCATTGCAATACCTTTCAAAAGGTATATATAGAAACACGAAAACGCTCTCCCAAGAGACTTATGTTTCGCATAGGGCCACTGGGCTTAATCCTTGTATTTTACTGGCTATACCATATGATTGGCTTTCGACCTTATTTTTCACTTTACCTAACGGCCTTTTATTCTGGTATTTTTGTCTATCTATATTATTTCCCTTTATTTATTAGTGGCAACTATATAAATAAAGTCGTTAGTGCCTGTAGTGTCGATAAAAATTCATGGACATTTATCACTACACGCTGGTTTTTTAAGAAGGAGTTAATTATAAATGCCTCTAAGATTATAGAGTTTAATAGACTAGAAAGTAGTTCTTTTAAAGGCGCTGGTAATATATGGGAGGCCAGTGTTTTCTCTAATGGTATTATAACAAACATTTATTTCCTATCCAACGGGTTCGATAATTTTGAGGAATTGAAAAATACCCTTAAATATTAAATTATTATATAATTAAAGTACAAATCATATGACTTTTCGGCACGCCCGACCTGTCGGGCGTGCCGAAAAGGCGGGCTACGTAGAGGTGCAGCTACTTAACGATGGGAGCCAGGCGGTGTACTTTGACTCCGTGACGATACGCCAGCCCCAGCAGGGGCTGCTGGTGACGCAGGAGCAGCACTACTACCCGTTTGGCCTGCCCCTGAGTGGGGTAGCGGTTAATACCCTGGCCCAGCCCCAGGTCAGCAAGGACCAGTTCAATGGCGGCTCGACGTTAGAGGATGCCCTGCTGGGCAGTGAAGGCGGCGTTTACAGCACGTTCTACCGCAACTATGACCCCACTACGGGGCGCTTCCAGGGCGTGGACCCCCTGGCCGATTCGTACGCCGATAGCAGTCCCTATGCTTTCAGTTCTAATGACCCTGTTAATTTCAACGACCCGGCTGGCGATGAGCCTATCTATGTTGATGGACGATTGATGAATCCGCGCGATATTGCAACAGGAAAAGAAACCTGGTCAGGTTCAGACTTGGACTATTCTGCCTACCAGTTGGGTGGACCAGATGTTAGGGCGGGGGACGGGAGTGGTGGATATTTGGGAAGCTATCGTGAATATGATTCCAACAATGGCACGTATGAAAATATTCAAGTAAATGGCAATTGGGTTAGCCCCTATTATTACAGCACAGTTAAGGTTTATAATAATACAAAGGCTGAGTTCACAGGTGCATATAGCCCAGCTTATTTATCACCTATTGTCGTACCCGCGGTTGGCGAGTTCGAAACTGTACCTGGTGTTAACGTTTTAGTATCAGCTGCAATTATTGCAGTAGCCGCTTATGATACTTATCAAGCGACAAAATATTATGGCCCTAAACTTGCTCGCAAGATGAATCGGGAGATTGACAGGATTAATGCTAAAGCGGCTGCATTAGGACAGCCAGGACAAGTTTATAGGTTAGAAGCCACAAACCCTATACCAGGAACCTACATTGATGTTCGCGGTAAACCTGTTACGTTGCAAGATGGAAGCTTGTGGAAGTATGGCCAAACAACTACAAACTCTAGGTATAGCGACCCAGATTTGTATAGGGAAGCTCCCGGTGCCGGTTTGCAGCAAGTCCCTATATTTTATGGTACGCAAGCGCAGTGTCTAATTTTAGAGAAATTTGCTATCTACGGCTACTATTTTAAGAATGGTGAGCTGCCTCCAGGGAATAGAATCTTTCGTTAAGTATGATATTCTTCTTTACTTCACATATTACCGAGAAGACAAGAGCATTTAGTAGCATTGTCTGGGAAATTGGACAGCTGGCACAGTCTGTAGCCGCTAGTAAGCAGTATTTTTCGATTAATCTTGATATTTATGTTGGACTGATATGTGAAGGGCCGCCATTTGAGGGCTTTTATAAATATCGCCGTCCACGTCTCAGCCGGATTAAAGATGCAAGTGGTAACGTTGTAAGTTATCAATTTACTTATGAGTTCATAATTCCTTACGCTAGTATTGGTGAGCAGGATATTGTGCAGTTAACTAAACGATATTTTTTGGATAATTTGCTCTTTCTTGATAAAATAAAGGCTTTTAATACTAAAACGCTTAAAGATGATTTAACTGCTGCTGTATCATCTTATAATCGCCCTTCTATTTACATTTAAAAAAATAAAAATTGATGTTTTAGCTGGATCCCTCTCCGACTGAGAATTCGTTTATCTCAACTGGCGCGAGTTTAGCGCAACGTAACTCGTCCTGATTTTTCGGGGAGGCTGTGCCTCCCATAGAACGAGCTGCCGGAATACCCTGGCGGCGCGGTCCCGCCTTGCCGCTGGCGCAGCAGTGGAGGTAAAACCTCCACGTTATAAAAGGCACAAGTTAGGGCTTCGCCTAAACTCGTGCCAGCATTGGGATAGTTGAAGGAGGCTTCTCTACTGCAAGTGCTGCATACGATACCTATAATTCAACAAAAAATCTTTCTGGAAAATAGAAAACATGGAAAATTTCCATTGCAATACCTTTCAAAAGGTATATATAGAAACACGAAAACGCTCTCCCAAGAGACTTATGTTTCGCATAGGGCCACTGGGCTTAATCCTTGTATTTTACTGGCTATACCATATGATTGGCTTTCGACCTTATTTTTCACTTTACCTAACGGCCTTTTATTCTGGTATTTTTGTCTATCTATATTATTTCCCTTTATTTATTAGTGGCAACTATATAAATAAAGTCGTTAGTGCCTGTAGTGTCGATAAAAATTCATGGACATTTATCACTACACGCTGGTTTTTTAAGAAGGAGTTAATTATAAATGCCTCTAAGATTATAGAGTTTAATAGACTAGAAAGTAGTTCTTTTAAAGGCGCTGGTAATATATGGGAGGCCAGTGTTTTCTCTAATGGTATTATAACAAACATTTATTTCCTATCCAACGGGTTCGATAATTTTGAGGAATTGAAAAATACCCTTAAATATTAAATTATTATATAATTAAAGTACAAATCATATGACTTTTCGGCACGCCCGACCTGTCGGGCGTGCCGAAAAGGCGGGCTACGTAGAGGTGCAGCTACTTAACGATGGGAGCCAGGCGGTGTACTTTGACTCCGTGACGATACGCCAGCCCCAGCAGGGGCTGCTGGTGACCCAGGAGCAGCACTACTACCCGTTTGGCCTGCCCCTGAGTGGGGTAGCGGTTAATACCCTGGCCCAGCCCCAGGTCAGCAAGGACCAGTTCAATGGCGGCTCGACGTTAGAGGATGCCCTGCTGGGCAGTGAAGGCGGCGTTTATAGCACATTCTACCGCAACTATGACCCCACCACGGGGCGCTTCCAAGGCGTGGACCCGCTGGCCGATACGTACGCGGATAGTAGTCCCTACGCATTCGGCAATAATGACCCGGTCAATTTTAATGACCCAAATGGCGACGAACCAATCATCATGGATGGGCGATTGATGAATCCGCGCGATATTGCTACAGGGCAAGAAACCTGGTCAGGTTCAGCCCTAGACTACGCGGCTTACCAATTGGGTGGTCCAGATGTTAGGACGGGGGACGGGAGTGGCGGCTACCTGGGTAGCTATCGTGAATACGACCCGAGGAATGGCACCTATGCTAATATCCAGGTCAATGGGAAGTGGGTTAGTCCGTATTACTATACGACAGTTAAAGTTTACACGAATCCAATGAATGCCAATGACTTTAATGATATTGCTAGCCTATTTCCGAGATTCGCCTTAAACTTAGGGAACGGACTCAAAGATATTAGTGATGAGAAACAATATCCAGGCATAAAAATATATGAATCATCTGCCGTCGTTAAGGAGAATACAGCCGTTACGATTCCTGGCATAGGAATATTCATTCATCCATCCATTAAAAAACTTGCTCGAGTCCAAGTATTACAACATGAGTATGGTCATTTTTTAGATTTCAGCTTTGCTCCCGATATTAACAGTCCTACCCAAATTCCTTTTGTGCAATACATGTTTATTATTGGCATACCAAGTGTTTTTGACTTAGTAAGAGGTTCTAACTCTACAGAACATCATGACTTTTATACCGAACAGCGTGCAGATCAATGGGCAGCAATCTACTTTGGCACTAACTACGCTGGCAAATAATTTTAAAAACACTACAATGACAAAAATAATTTCGTGCATCGTGATATCTGTACTTCCATTCTTTTTGGTCACGTGTGTAATAGATACTTTTGACATGAGATTGAATATAGTGAATAAAACGCCAGAAACAGTATTTATCAATCTTTCAAATAAAAATCGGTTTACCTCCCCTATTGTTATTAAAAGTATAAGTGGGGACACCTTATGGGATAGAATGCGATGGTCTTCACCAAGAGATAGTTCGGCCCACATACCGCCATCTTTAGGCGGCTGGGAAGACTACATTAACAATAAATGTGAAGACAGTACACTGACCATTTTTCTTTTTGACAAGAAACTTCTAAAAAGCATGTCATTTGACAGCCTCGTCAAGAAACAGCTTTACACCAGGAAGTTTGCTTACAAGGTCAAAGACTTGGATAGGTTAAATTGGCGAGTGGAGTATAAATAACTATTATCGTGTAATAGGCTTACTAAAATTTGATAGTCAGCATTTCGCTAATTTTGACTTGAAATTAACTAGTTCAACACAGATGGATACGGCATCATCCAATTTATTTTTCTGAAGCATCCTGTTTTCAATCCGCAACTAAAGAAAGCCTTCGTCTTTGCAATAGAATGCCCGGCCCATACCCGAAAGCGTGCCAAGCAGGCATTTACAGCTCGTTGAAAGTCCGTTAAAGGATTGTTTTTAGCCGCTTTATAAGGTCTAAATATAAAAGCTGACATCACGTGTTTTTCTAATCCAATAAAAACTGAATCCACGTGAACGCTAAAGGCAGAAAAGTCAAAATCAGCAAAAATTTCTTTAAATATAGTGAAATCATGCGTATGACCACCATACGCCTTGCTTACAAATAAAATACGCCGGAATTGGTATCTGCAAACTTGCGCAAGCTTGTAGCTCGTGTATTGTCCTCCACCGGGCAGTGGCTAACTACGGAGGTCAATCTACGGATATGTGTCTGAAGGCCTGGCCCTTTAGACTCGTAAGCTGCCCCAGGCTACATAGAGGCGCAGCTGCTCAACGATGGCAGCCAGCCCGAGCATGTTGATTTGTTACCATCCTAACATAAGTACGCACCCATAGAAGAGTCAGTCCCATTCTTCCGCTTGTCCATTCGTATATTTCGCCGCTAGTAGTCATCATTCTTATACCCGTACTTGGGCCCATTACTTAATCCTATGAAAAAACTCTTACCCTTGCTCTCCCTGCTAGCCCCCACCCACATGGTGCTGGCTCAGTTTGCCCCCGCCGTTAATCTGCAGCCGGGCGCCGTTATTACCCTGCCGGCCGGCGCCTATCCCAACGTGCTGGCCCTGGGCGACTTCACCCAGGACTTCCGTGCCGACATTGCCGTGTGCCAGCGTGGGTTAGGCACGGTGGGCATCTATAAGCAGGGCCTGGGTGGCTCCTTCACCTCCACACCGGTGGGCACGTACCCCATCGGGGTGGGGCCTACGGGGCTGGTTGCCGTACCACTGAGCAACTCGTACCAAACGGCGCCCCTGGACCTGGTGGCCATTAGTCCGCTTGATTCTAAGTTCACGCTGCTCACGAATAAAAATGATGGCAGCGGCACCTTCACTCCAGTTGTAAACAGGCCCAATGACAACTACTTCGGCCGAGGAACAGGGGCGATGAGTACGAACCCTATGCTACTTACTGCGGACATTGACCTCGATGGCTTGCCGGATTTTGTCTATTCCTATGATGCGACTACTTTCCAGCAAGGAGGGTTTACCGGCAGCAACTGATGACCTCCACTCAAATAAACCCGAACATAATTGATTCTTTCCATTATGGCTATGGGCCCTCAAGTGTAGCCATAGATGACTTTGACCGCGATGGCACAACGGACATTGTGCTTACCAATCCGGGCGGCAATGAAGTAGACGTTTGTTTTGCCCGAAAATACAATCCTTACCAACTCTGGGATAAAAGTAGTACCGTTCGCTTAGCAACTAGTTCGCGCCCCATTCAGGTGGCCACCGGCGACGTGAACAGTGACTACCTGCCCGACCTGGCCGTGGCCCAGGAGGGTAGTTCCGATATTATAGTCTTTCTGAATCTCAAGGCGCAGCAATTTGGCGCTCAAGTGTCTTATGCCCTCTCGGCTGCACCACGCCAAGTATTGCTCACCGACCTTAACGGGGATAATCAGCCGGAGATGCTGGTGCTCACGGCCGATAATAAGCTGCAGGTTTTTCAGCATACCGGGGCCCGCGACGTCACGCGCTACGGCACACCGATGCAACTGGCCACGGGCGATAACCCCACCACAATGCAGGTACGGGACATGAACGGCGACCAGCGCCCCGACGTGGTAGTAGCCTGCGCGGGCGACAACACGGTGCGCATCTATCTCAATCAGAGTGTGCTGGCTACGCGCCCGCAGCAGCTGGCCGGTATCGAGGTGTACCCCAACCCCGCCACCGACCAGCTAACGATAACGCGCCTGGCCACGCCGGGCGGCCCGCTCACCGCCGTATTGCTCGATGCGCTGGGTCGCGAGGTACGCCGCCGCGAGCTGTCGGCGCCTCAGGTGGCGCTATCCGTGGCCGACCTGCCGCGCGGCGTGTACGTGCTGCGCCTGACGGCCGCCGAGGGCGTATTCAGCCAGCGCATCGTTGTGCAGTGATGCCGGGCTGGAACTAAGAAGCCCGCCAAACAGGTCTTGCAGGCCTTGGTAGCCGTTAGGTTTCTAGGGCTAGTGTGACATAAAAGGGCTTATGACTGCGGTCATAAGCCCCTTGCTTTTCGCTACAGCTTCACGGTCACGCGCAGGGCCAGCAGGCCTTTCACCCCCTGAAGCTCATCGAGCTCCAGCTCTTCCATGCCGGGCTCCAGGAGCTTACGGTCTTGTAGATAATCAATATACTCTATGTATTCGGCGGCATCGCGGGGCTGCGTGTACACCAGAGCCAGCTTGCCGGGCTGAGTAAGGCGCTCGCCGGTAGCCAGCACCACAGCCTTGTCAATTCGCTTCTTAATTATCTCATAGCGAATATTATAGGCACCGTCCACGTCAAACTGCCGCTCGTCTTGCCGGAAGCGGATACTCAGCGGCTGCGAGTGGATGAGAATAAGCTGGGTTGTGTCGAGCGGCATGGGCAGCTCGGCTTTGAGCGCGTTAGTGCGGCGGGTTATCTCCACCATTACCAGCAGCTGCCACAGCCGCAGGTTTTTGAGGAAAACCAGGTCGAAGGGCTTGTCCTGCACCAGGCTGCCGCCCACGTAGATATTGTGCTCTACGCCATCGGTTTTCATGCGCTGGAAATAGTGCGGAAACATCTGCTGCGCCTTCACTTCTTCCTCGTCGAGGTAAGCGCTGATGGTATCGTTGAGGCGCGTAACGCTTTCCTCAAACTCGCGGCGGCGGTGATACAGGATACCCAGGCGCGGGTCAATCTGCTGCCAGTAGGCGGCGATGGTAGCGCGCAGCTCGGGCGTGTTCTGGGCCAGGTACTCAAAAAGCGGCTCTACTTCGGTGCGCAGCGAGTCGTAGATACTCACTTCATCGCCGCTGATGATGCCCTGGCGCAGGCGGCGCAGGTTTTTGGTAACGTAGAACTTGAGCTCGTCGAGGATGGGCAGCTGCTGAAAATCGGAAGCCTTTTTGAGCACCCGGTTGGCCAGGGTAAGGTGTTCGATAAGGTCGCCCTGCACGGCCTCGTTGCGGGCCATGCTGCTGCCCCGGATGTCGCAGGAGCCGTGCAGCGGGTATACATCCTCAAACACGATAGGCTCCATCTCGGCGGTGCGGTCGCCGTCGTCCTGCCGGGCCAGCAGGCGGCGGGCCGCATCGTTGAAGCGCCACTCCATAGTGGGATGAATAGCGGTAAATTTTTCCTTGATAACTGCCTGAATGCGGGTTTCCAGGTCTTCGGCATTGCGCTTCACGGCCACCGCAAACAGCGGCACAAACTGGTTAACCAGCTCTAAGTCAAACTCGTCCAGCGTATCAGGATTGGGCGAGCCCAGCTCCAGCAGGCCCACCGTGTCGGGCCCGTAGGGCAGCAGCGCCAGAATAGCCGAGTGAATTCCCATGCCCAGTATCTGCTGGCGCAGGCCTTCGGGCAGGTTGGGCGCGGTGGCCACGTTTTCGAGCACCAGCGGGCGGCGCTCAATCAGCAGGCGCTCGTAGAGCAGGCGAAACTCGCCTTCCAACTGCTGGCTCTGGAGCTGCTTAATCAGAAAGCTGTGGTTGATTTTGCGGCCAAAATCTACAAAGGCCTTTTTGCGCTCGTCGTAGGCCGCAATACCTACTTGCAGCGCCGGCCGCGAAAAAAGCACCCGCAGCTTTTCCTGAATCTGCTCCAGGCGGTCAGAAGCCTGTAGTACGTCGCGCTCCAGCAGGTCGTATTTCAGCTCCGACAAAATTTCCTGGGTTGTTACATCTACCAGCTGCAACAGGTTAAACCCTTCGAGCGCAAAGTGTTCGGGCGGCAGTAGCTCGTGCCACAGGTCGAGCCGGTGGCGGTTGTGGAGCAGCAACTGCACCTGCTCGGGCGTCAGCACCGGTTTTTGGCCCACCAGGCGCACCTGCACAAAGGTCGAGTCGAGGCTGAGGCCGTAGTGCCGGTAAAGGCCAATCTGATAATCGGGCACCGTAAAAATGAAAGAGCCCGTTTCAGGCGCCTCGGCGCCGTACTCGCGCACCAGAATAAGCAGGTAGGCCATGCGCGTGAGCTGCGCTTCGAGCGTCGCCAGGTCTACATTAAGGGGCTGCTTGATGGTGCGGTCCTTGCCCAGCAGCACCTCCGCAAAGCGCGCCGTATGGTAAAAGCTCTGCCGCTGAAACGGCGCGATGGCCCCGCTGATAGTCGTAGCCGTGGTGGCCGGCGGAAACACGGCCGTCATCAGCGTGTCAACCACATCGGGGCACTCATCGAGGGCCTGAACGCCGCCGAGGTTGCCCCGGCAGCCGGCCGTATCGGCTACCTGCGCGAGCACACCCTGAGCCAGCCGCGCAATGCCGGGGTTGGCGGCCTGGGCGCGCGCCTGCCAGTAGGCAATGAGCGGCTCCAGGCTCAGGCGCGAAGCAAAGGGGAACCGCGCCTGCCCTTCGGCTGCTGACATAGGTTCTGGTTGGCTGGGGAGAGATAGCTCTTCGGCTGCGGGGACGGTCGGGGCAGAGATAGCAGTCATAGATAGCGCTGGCAAAGGCTCCGGCTCGTGTACGGGTCGGATAGTGTACGTAAAGCAGCCCGCCGAGGCCGCTCCTAGGGCTTGCGCAACGTAATGGGCCGGGGAATGCCGCCGCTTTCGGTAACAACGGCCGTGCTGTCTTTAGCGCCATTATTAAGGTTGAACTGCTTGTTGGTATTCTGGTAATATGTGCAGCAGCCGTCGGCATTGTAGCGCCCCTGCACTATAATGCTATTGATAAAAAACCGATAGCGCGGCTGGCGATAGGGCGCAACCAGAATGGCATAGGCAAAATTGCTAAGCTTGCCAGTGGTGCCACTGGCACTAAAAGGCGCGCCATTATTAATAACCACGTAACTGGTATCGGTGGGGCTGACCTGATTGAGCTTGGCTACCAGCTGCCGCCGCTGAGCAGTTTGGCGCTGAGGCTGTATCATTAAAACGGCAATCGAATCCTGGGCCCGGCTTGCTGTTTGGTTGGTCAGGCTGTAGCGCAGCAGATAAACCGTATCAATATCGGTGGCACTAAAGCTATGCGCGCCTCCTCGCTGGTCAAAGCGGAAATACAAGGCATCCTCCAGCGCATCGCGTGAGTCGCAAGGGTTATTAGCGCAGCAGCCGGCCAGCAGCGCCAGTAACGGAGAAAGTAGAAAAAAACGCAACGGGTATTTCATAGCCGGGATAACGCAAAAACCGGCCTCGGCAGTACCCGCGAGTGGCACCTAACCGAAGCCGGGATGACAGGGGGCGCTGGGACCGCCCAATTAAGTTACTGCTTGCTACTGCCGGGCAGGGTAGGGTTGTTTACCTGACCGCCGGCCATCAATAGCGGGCGCAGGCGGGTGGCCGCCGTATCGAGCTGCGGCCGAATCTGGGCCAGGGCCTCGCGCAGGGCCAGCACATCGGCCAGGCGCGGGGCGTCGGTCTGCGAGTAGCCGTGGTACATGGCCACCTTCACGTTAGAGGTGCCTCTGCCCGTGTAAGTGCCCAGCAGCTCGCCGTTGGCATTCATCATCTGCACCTCGGCCTGAATATCGGTCTTATACCATTCGAGCGGCGCGCCAAACAGACTGGGTATTAAAAAAGTAACTACCTGAGCTGCTTGCAGGCTGCGGCCCGTGCGGGTGGTTTTTACTTTCGTTACCACCAGGCGGGCGTAGCCGTAGGTGGCGGTGTCGGTAGGCTCTACTACATTTCGCTGCAGCTCAGCTTTAAACATCCGGAGCGGGTCTTCGGGCAGGGCCCCGTCGTTCATGGCGAGCGGGCCGGGGTCGGCTGTAATTTCCAGCGGGGGCAGGCGCTTGGTGATGGTAGCCGTTGGGGTAGCGGTAAAAGTGCCTTTTACGGATTTGCAGGCCCCGAGGCCAGCCAGCCCGCACACGCTCAGCGCCAGAATGCGGCTAGTGCCAGATAGTAGCTTCATAGTAGAGATAAATGGAAGCGCAATTGAATTATGCGGGGAACGCGTTAGCTGTTAGGCAGGCAACTACTTAGATATGAGTGAAATCTGCTCTAAAGTTAGGGAAGAATCTGTAATGCCTCCGCAACTATTCCCTTCTCCTTTACTAAAACAACTACTATCGTTTTGTTTAGCAGCACTTAAAAAAACTCGGCTTGCCGGCTCCGGTCGGGGTTTACCGGGCCGTAACAGCGGCCGGTGCTTCGGCCGTAAACAGGTCGGCCGGCGCTACGTAGTTGTCGATAAACTCGCCCTCCCAGCGGGCCACCACGGCCGAGGCCAGGCAGTTGCCGAGCACGTTTACGGCCGTGCGGGCCATGTCCATCAGCGCGTCGATGCCCAGAATAATAAACACCGGCCAGGCCGGCAGGTTGAACGAAGCCACCGTAGCCAGCAGAATCACGAGGGAGGCACGGGGCACGCCGGCCACGCCTTTGCTGGTAAGCATCAGCGTGAATACCATAAGCAATTGCTGCCCGAAAGTGAGGGGCACGCCGGCCGCCTGCGCCACGAACACCGCCGACAGCGATAGGTAAAGGGTAGTGCCATCGAGGTTAAACGAGTAGCCCGTGGGCATTACGAAGGCCACAATGCGGCGCGGCACGCCAATGCCTTCCATCGCTTCCATGGCGCGGGGCAGCGCAGCCTCGCTACTCGTGGTAGCGAAGGCGATGCTCACCGGCTCGGCCACGGCCCGGGCGAAGCGCTTGATGGGCAGGCGCATTAACACTGCCACCGGCAGCAGCACCAGCAGCACAAAGGCAATGAGCGCGCCGTATAGGGTAAGCAACAGCTGCAGCGCATTGAGCAGGGGTCCAAAACCCATTTTGCCTACTGTATAGGCCAGCGCCCCCCCACGCCCAGCGGGGCAAAGTACATCACCACGTTGGTAAACTTAAACATGACTTCCGACAGACTCTCGCAGAAGTCGAGCATGGGGCGGCGCGTGCGCTCGGGCGTGAGGGCCAGGCCGATAGCAAATATGATGGCAAAAATAACTACTTGCAGCACCTGCCCTTCAGCCACCGACTTGGCTATATTTTCGGGAAAGATGTGCAGAATAATATCGGCGGCCGTCTGGGGCGCGGCAGTGGCCAGGGTAGCTGCTTCCGAAGCCGTATTGGCCCGCTGGGCGGCTGCCAATACCGCCGGGGCCAACTTTCCGGCCTTGGTCAGGTTGATAGCAGCAAGCCCGATAAAGAGCGCAAACGTGGTGACGACCTCAAAGTAAATCAGGGCCTTCAGCCCCATGCGGCCCACCTGTTTGAGGTTGGCATGGCCGGCAATACCCACCACCAGCGTGGCAAAAACCAGCGGGGCAATAATCGTTTTGACGAGCCGCAGAAAGGCATCGCTCAGTACCTTCAGATGAATAGCGGCCGCCGGGGCGTCGTGGCCCAGCTCAATACCAACCAGCATGCTCAGCACAATCCAGAGGGTGAGCGAGCGGCGTGGCGCCAGCGCAGCGGCCAGCGCGGCCAGGGCCAGCCAACGGGCCGCTACGGGCACGGCCGGTGGCAGGGAAAGAAGGCCGTAAGCAGCCAATAGGGTTAAAACAACCGCCAGGGCCGCCACCAGTACGGCCAGCCCGAAGACACGCGAAAACTTCATGTAGGTAAGGTGAAAAAGCAAATCGGGTATAAAGAACGGCAGGGAGCGCCGAAACCGGGGCGATACCAGCCGCCCGATACCCCTGCGCTCCCCACCTTTGCACCGCCCATTTTGCCGCTGCCCCATGACTACCTGGACCCTGACTGCCTACGAGCTGCCCCTGCGCTTTCTCTGGAAAATATCGCGGAATGCCTCGGCCAGTAAAACTAATCTGGTGCTGCAAGCCACCCAGGCCGGCACCAGCGGCCGGGGCGAAGCCGCGCCCAACGTGCGCTACGACGAAAACCCCGCGCTGCTCCGGGCGCAGTTCGACGACCTGCTGGCCCACGGGCTGGCCCAGACCGATACCCTGGCCGACCTCACGGCCCTGCTGGCGGCCCGACCAGTGGCGCACGCCCTACGCTTTGCCCTGGAGTCGGCCCTTACGCACTGCCTGGCCGCCCGCGCCGGGCAGCCGGTGTGGCGGTGGCTGGGTGTGCCGCCGCCCGGCCCGCGCGTAGCCACCGCCTTTACCCTGCCGATTATGGAGCCGGGCGAGGTGGCCGCCTTTATTGCTGCGCAGCAGGCAGCCCGCTTCAGCCTGCTGAAGGTGAAAGTAAACCAGGAGGGGGCGCTCGACCTGCTGCGGGCCGTGGCGGCTGCGCTGCCTGGCCGGCCGCTACTCGTAGATGGCAACGAAGCCTGGGCCGATGCCGACAGCCTGCTGCGCTTTCTGGAAAGTGCTGCCGCAGTGCCCGGCCTGCACCTGCGCTTACTGGAGCAGCCCCTGCCGGCCGCCCTGGCCGCCGACTACCGCTACCTGCGCCCCCGCGTGGTGGTGCCGCTGCTGGCCGACGAGTCGGTAACCGACGAGGCAGATTTTGAGGAGATTGCCCGGCAGTTTCACGGCGTCAACGTGAAGCTGATGAAGGCCGGCGGCTACCAGCGCGGTATTGAGCTCCTGCGCCAGACCCGCGCCCACGGCCTGCTGCCCATGCTGGGCTGCATGGTCGAAACCTCACTCGGCATCTGGTCGGCGCTGCAAATCAGCGCCCTGGCCGACGTCCACGACCTCGACGGCATCCTGGTTGTGCGCGACGAGCCATTCGGGCTGGTGCAGGAACAAAACGGTCTGCTCGTGCCAGTCGCGTAACCCGGGATGGCTTTAAAGATTGAGGAGAAACATCCGGGCGGGCTTAATATATGTTTTATACTATATTAAGCCCGCCCGGATGGTAGGATAAGCAGCCGCAAGCAGCTACATCTGAAGCTTACTTTACCGTTTTTAGCTGCGTGTCAATTTCCTGTAGCTGCTTATCTACAACATCTGTATTCGGCGCGTTGGGATGGGTTTGCTGGAGCAGCGCCACCTTGCGGTTGAGCAGCTCAATCTTGTGCATCAGCAGCTGTTCGCGCTCGTTGGGGCATCGCCCAGAATGGTAGTAGGAGCGGTGCCCACCTGCACATATTTGTCGAATTTGGCATCAGCGGCTACCGAGTTGTCGCCACGGGCAGCGGCGGCGCTGGCCGGCGAGCCAAATACAATGCCGCCTTCCGCATTAATATAGTCGTTTTCGTGCAGGCTGGTAATTTTGCCGCCTGGAAACTCCACAATACCACTCTTTACGTTGATTTTTGTGCCGTTGGGCAGCCGGATATTCTGCTCCAGCGGCGTAATCTGGGTGCCCAGGCGCTGAACTACCTCGCCATTGCGAAACACAAATTGCGCGTTGCGATTGGGCCGGATGGGCGTGCCGCCCGATTGGGCCTGGCTCGTGTAGGAAGTGAGCGATAAGGCCGCCCCAGCAGGGCCGCGGCGAAAAACGGAGTACTACGCATGGTGTGAAAGAGCGCGACGAAAAGAGGAAAAGACCAGCCGGGAAGGCCAGCCCTTTTACGTGTGAAAAAAAAATTAGTGAAAAATCCTGAACGGTGTCGCTACATTTAATGTATGTACACTAAATTTGCATCTGTAATTCCGCTTAGCCGTGCGCCTCGAAGACGAAATCAAGCAGCCAACCTTCCAGAATGAAGGCCAGAAAGCTTATTTAAATATCCTGTTTACCGCCGGCTGGCTGTCGTTGCGGCAAGCAGCGGCATTTCGGCCGTATGGGGTTACGCTGCCGCAATTTAACGTGCTGCGCATCTTGCGCGGGCAATATCCCAAACCGGCCACCGTGGCGCTGCTCATCGAGCGCATGCTCGACAAAACCAGCAATGCCTCGCGCATCGTCGATAAGCTCGAAGAAAAGAAGCTCGTGACCCGCACCGTTTGCCCTGCCAATCGCCGGGCCGTGGATATCTGCATTACGGAGGCAGGCCTGCGCCTGCTGCGGCAGATTGACGACAGCGGCCTTACCACCTTCGAAGACAGCGGCCTCACAGAAAGTGAATTGATGCAGCTGAATTACCTGCTCGATAAAATCCGGGCATAAAAATTGGCTGCGGTGCTCAGCCGTTGCTTGCGCTTACTGCACTCATTCTCATTTTATTTTAATCACCTTTTTTTGCTTTTGTACATGAAAAAGATTTTAATGCCCGTCTTGCT
Organism: Hymenobacter sp. BRD67; assembly: GCF_013256425.1. Taxonomy (GTDB): domain Bacteria; phylum Bacteroidota; class Bacteroidia; order Cytophagales; family Hymenobacteraceae; genus Hymenobacter. Next base: position 2,102,068 of record NZ_CP053904.1, on the reverse strand, counting down.
TGGCGCTGCCTTGCTCGCCGCTCCGAGCGCTTTCGCGCAGAAAGCTGTGAAAACCAAAGTAGCGGCTGCCAGCGCCGTAGCTACCTACAAGCTCCAGCCGCAGCTCAGCACCCTGGGCTGGGAAGGCAAGGCCGTAACGCACGGCCACACCGGTACCATTCAGTTTACCGGCGGCGATTTGCAGGTGCGGGGCAACCAGATAGTAGGCGGCTCGGCCGTGGTCGATATGAAGACCATCAAGGCGACCGATATTACGGATGCCGCCAACCACGCCAAGTTTGTGGGGCACATGAGCAGCGATGATTTCTTCAATGCGGAGAAATTTCCGACCTCGACCTTTAAAATTACCAGCATTACGCCCATCAAGGGCGCGGCGGCTGATGCCGACAACGTCACCATCACCGGCGACATGACCATTAAGGGCACGACCCAGAAAGTGAGCTTCCCGGCCAAAGCCGGCGTGAAGAACGACATTGCCGCCGTAACTGGTAAGGCGACCATCGACCGCACCAAGTTTGGCCTGAAGTACGGCTCGAAGACCTTCTTCGACAGCATTGGCGACAAAGCCATCTACGATACGTTCGACCTGACGTTCAACGTGGTAGCTAAGCAGTAGTTGCCGCGCATTCGCGTAAGAAAAAGGCCGCTTCCCAAGCCGGGAAGCGGCCTTTTGCATGCCTGGGCTTTTACTGCTTAATCAGATTCAGCCCATAGAGAAAAGGCTGGTTGGCCCGTAGTCGGGGTTGATGACTGCCAGCAGAATCCTGTCCTTTTGCGGCGGGTGAGGCACTGATAGGTAGAGGCGTACCAGCGGCTGTTTGCTGGTCAGGGGGGAGCTGATAAAGCTGAAGCCATGCAGGTGGTAGGTGGTGAATGGCAGCAGCGGGTTGGCGATGCGATGAATAATAGCGGGCAGGCTATCGCGACGTACCTGCCCGAGGGCTGCCACGTTGAAGTTATTGGCCGCCGCCAGGTAGTCGCTGCCTTGGATATTGAAGATGAGGGTGCGCAGGTTGGTAACGGCCTGCAAAGCCTGCTGAAGCTGCGGCCGCCTGTAGGTATAGGAATGCGTACTGCCGGAGTCCTCAAGCGTTACCTTGAGGTAATCGTAGCTTTCACGCTCAGCGGGGGTTAAATTACTGAATGCCAGGTAAGCGCAGCCAGAAGCTGGAAGCTCCAGGTTGTCGTAGTAGCGGCGCAGGCCGGGGCGGTCCAGCCTGACGGCCAGGTAGTGCCCCTGCGGCTCGCGGGTACTGGTAGAAGCATTGCTGCCTTTGGTAAGGCGCACGCTGCCGCCGTAGAACTCCTGTATCTCGTACAGGGCCTGCTTTTCGCTTGCCGAGGTGCAGCCGCCGAGAAAAAGCAGGCCCAGTAGTAAAAAGGTATATTGTAGTTTCATAAGGGTGGTTTTGGCGCAAAATAAAACCCCGGCAGAGCTACTGCCGGGGTTTTATTTTTGCCGAAGGCGAATGCCCTGGCTGGCTACAGGTGAATTACCTCATCGTAGGCGGCTGCCGTGGCCTCCATAATTGCCTCGCTCATAGTAGGGTGGGGGTGCACCGCCTTGATGATTTCGTGGCCGGTAGTTTCGAGCTTGCGCGCCACTACTACCTCGGCAATCATCTCGGTTACGTTGGCCCCAATCATGTGGGCGCCCAGCCACTCGCCGTATTTCTTGTCGAAAATCACTTTCACGAAGCCGTCTTTTACGCCGGCGGCGGCCGCTTTGCCCGAGGCCGAGAACGGGAATTTCCCCACCCGGATGTCGTAGCCCTTGGCCTTGGCTTCGGCCTCGGTGAGGCCTACCGAGGCAATCTCGGGCTGGGCGTAGGTACAGCCGGGAATGTTCTGGTAATTGAGCGGCTCGGGGCTGTGACCCGTGATTTTCTCAACGCAGATAATGCCTTCGGCCGAGGCAACATGCGCCAGCGCGGGGCCGGGTATAATATCACCAATTGCGTATATACCGGGCACGTTGGTCTGATAGAAGTTATCTACCAGAACACGGCCGCGCTCGGTTTTGATGCCCAGCTCTTCGAGGCCGATGTTTTCGAGGTTGGTTTGCACGCCCACGGCGCTCAGCACCACGTCGCAGGCAATCTGCTGCTCGCCCTTGGCCGTTTTGATAAACACCTGGCAGCCCGCGCCGCTGGTGTCTACTTTGGTTACTTCGGCATTGGTCAGGATGTTGATGCCCAGCTTTTTGTAGGATTTCTCCATCTGGCGCGATACTTCCTCGTCTTCTACCGGCACAATGCGCGGCAGGTACTCAACAATGGTAACCTCGGTGCCGAGCGAGCGGTAGAAGTACGCAAACTCGACGCCGATAGCGCCCGAGCCCACCACCACCATGCTTTTGGGCAGGCTGTCGGGGGTCATGGCCTTGCGGTAGCCGATTATCTTTTTGTCATCAATCGGCAGGTTGGGCAGCTGGCGGGCACGGGCGCCGGTAGCCAGAATAATGCTCTTGGCCTCCACCGTTTCCTTGGTGCCGTCGGCGCGGGTTACTTCCACCTTGCCAGGGGCCAGCAGCTTGCCGGTACCCATGACGGTTTCGATTTTGTTTTTCTTAAACAGAAAGTTGATGCCCTTGCTCATGCCGTCGGCCACGCCCCGGCTGCGCTTGATAACGGCCTCAAAGTCGAAGCCAGCTTCCTTCACCGTCAGGCCGTAGTCCTGGGCGTGCTGGAGGTATTCGTACACCTGGGCGGTTTTGAGCAGGGCTTTCGTAGGAATGCAGCCCCAGTTGAGACAGATGCCGCCCAGCGACTCGCGCTCGACCACGCCTACCTTCAGCCCAAGCTGCGCGGCGCGGATGGCGGCCACGTACCCACCGGGCCCCGAGCCAATTACTACCAGGTCAAATTGCAATGCCATAAGGTTATGTTGTGCGGAATGAAATAGGAAACAGCTGACCGGCCGGGCCGGGGCCGGCAAAGATAACCCCGCCGCCGGCCTGGCGGTTCGGTAAAGTTTTTGCGGTCCGGCTTATCCCTGGGCATTACTATTGTAAAACTTTTCCGTAGAAGTCACTCAGCTTCGGCATCCCGACCGGTCAGCTTATCCAAATTTCCGTCTAATGAAGTCGTTTTCTACTGCTTACCTGCCCGCTACGCTGGCTTTACTTACTCTGGCTACCAGCTGCGCAACCTCTACGGAGGCCGACCGCCCTAACTCGGGCTCGGCCGTGGTGACGCGCAGCGCGCCCACTACGGCCGCCACAACCCCGCCCGCTACCGACCCTACCAAGCTGCCTATGCCCGACCCGGCCGCCGCGGCAGCTACGACCCCGGCAGTGCCGGTTGAAACCCTTGATGCGCCTTCGGCCGAAGCGGCTACGGCTACCGCCGACCCCAATGCGCTGTCGGCCGCGGCGGCCTCGGCCGAGCGCGCCGCCGAGCGTAAGCTGAGTGTGGCCGACTACCGCTACCAGCTGGCCAGGGCCAACCTCGTACTCAAAACCAAGCCTAAGGATAGCCGTGCTCTGCTGGAGCGGGCCAAGGCCTATTCTAACCTCAAAAACTATAAGGAGGCCAAGCCCGACTATGCGGCGGCCCTGCGCACCATGCGCGGCAACCCCGACCTGTACTACAACAAGGCCGTAAACGAGCTGATGCTGAAGGAGTACAAGGCGGCGGCCAACGACTTTAGCGGGGCCGTGAAGCTACGGCCCGACGACAAAGAAGCTTTCTTTGGCCGCGGAGTAGCCAAAATGCAGATGTATCAATACAAGGCGGCCGTGTCGGACTTTACCCGCGCCATTGCTCTCGACTCGCTTTATGCCGATGCCATTGAATACCGGGGCATCAGCTACGCCAGCTACGACCGCATGGCTGAAGCCCGCAAAGACCTGGAAAAAGCAGCCAAGCTGAATCCGGAAGCCGAAAAAAGCCTGCGTCGCTACGGGAAAGGCAGTAGCATGGTGAGGAAGTGATGAGCAGTAGGCACTGGATAATAGTAAATTAATTTACTATTATCCAGTGCCTACTGCTCATCACCCATTAGACTTGTTCCTAAATTAAGAAAATCAAGAAAAAACGTCGGTCATGCGATAGAGATGCTTCGACAAGCTCAGCATGACGTTCTTATAGCTTTTTATTAGGGCAGGTTCGGACTGGCAGAACAGGAGCGCGGACTTTTAGTCCGCGCTACTTGCCAGCCGTACACTGACTGCCCTTTACCCAAGTAAGGAAAGATGGGCCAGGTGATGCTGACCGTGCCAGGCGTACAGCGCCAGGGTCTGGTCGAGGGAAGCAGTCTTTTGATTGCCGGGGTGGTAGAAGGTGCGTTGCCACTGCGCCTCATCGAGGTGTTGCAATAGGGTTACCCAGCGGCTGTGCAGGTGTTCGAGCAGGGCCAGCGATACGGTGATGGGGGTGGCGGCCACGTCGGGCAGCTCGGCCCAGGCCTGCTCATCATAGGGGCGAATAGTAGGGGTATCTTCGGTGAGCGCCAGCCGGAAGCGGCAATAGGCGTTCAGGTGCGAGTCGGCAACGTGGTGGATAACCTGCCGGCCGGTCCAGCCGCCGGGGCGGTAGGGCAGCTGCAGGCGCTCGCCCCCGCGTGGCGGGCCGCGGCCGTAAGCTGGGCAGGTAATTCGGCCAGCTGCTGAAGGTAGCGTGTGCGTTCAGCCGGGGTAAGAGGCGCGGCTGGCAGCTGGGGCCGGCCGATGGGGTAGCGTAACGGGTCGAGTTCAGACATACAAGCGAAGAAGAAAAGAAAACATATAAAAAGCTTAATATTTAAGCGATGTTCAGCCAAATGCCCAGCAGTACACTGGCGGCACCCAGCGCCAGCAGCAAGCCATAGAGTGGCCCGGCAAAGCGCAGCCACTGGTCGTAGCGTACGCCGCAGGCGGCCAGCATTGCCATGAGCGCTCCATTGGTAGGCGTGAGGAGGTCGGTCATGCCCGCGCCGTATTGGTAAGCCAGCACCGTTACCTGCCGGGGCAGGCCAATGAGGTCGGAGAGCGGCACCAGCAGCGGCATCGTGAGCACCGCCTGTCCGCTTACGCTGGGCACGGGCAGGTGCAGGGCGGTTTGCACGCCCATCATACCCAGGGCGGCCAGCGCTACGGGCAGGTGGGCCAGCGGGGTAGCCAGGCCCTGCACAATGGTATCGACGATGTGCCCCTGCTCCAGCACGACAAAGATGGCCCGCGCAAACCCAATCAGAATAGCCGAGAAGGCAATGTCGCGGAAGCCCGTTACAAAGCCCTCGGCCGTACCCGTAAAGCCCAGGCCGCCCAAGAGCCCGGCTCCCACGCCCAGCACAAAAAACAAGGCCGACATCTGGTCAAAATCCCAACCCAGGCTCACGACGCCATAGGCAAAGAGGCTGAAAGCAAGGAGCATGAGCAGCAGTACCAGCCCGTGCCGCCCGGCACCAGCAGCGGGGTCGTCAGCCTCCGGCGCGCCGATGTCGGGGGCCGTGCGGTAGCGGGTGGCGTAGCGCACGGTGCCGGCTATCCAGATAAGCAGGGCCAGGCCCAGAAATACCAGTCGGTAGCTGGCGGCTGACAAAAGCGGCAACTGGGCCAGCTTCTGGGCAATGCCGACCTGGAAGGGATTAATGGGGCTGAACGCCGCCCCGACCACGGCCGCCCCCAGGCTGGCCGCTACGGCGGTAAGCACCGGGTAGCCGAGCCGCCGCATCAGAACCAGCAGCACCGGCACGAGGGCAATAATCTCTTCGCCCATATTTTCCAGGGCGCCCATGGTGGCAAACAGCAGGCAAACAAGCGGAATAAGCAGCACCTCGCGCCCCTGGGCGTGCCGCAGCAGCCAATCGACGCCGTAGCGCAGCGCACCCGTCTGGTCTACTACCGTGAAGGCCCCGCCGGCCAGAAAAATCAGGAATACTACCGCGCCGGCTTCCAGCAGTCCTTTCGGGACGGCCAGTGCTACCCCCAGTGGCCCCACGGGCGTAGCCGGCAGCCGCTGGTACGAGCCCGGAACTACTACCTCACGGCCGGTAGCGGCATTGAGACGGCGGTCGAACTGACCAGCGGGCAGCACGTAGCTCAGGGCAGCGGCCAGCATTATAAACAGGGTAAGCAGCACCAGCGGGTGCGGAAAGCGAAACGATTTCATAGCCGCAAAGTTGCGGAGCCGGCGCTAAGCACGGCACTATCGGGCCCGCCCGTTGTATCTTCGGGATACTCCTATGACGTTTGCCACTTTTAAAAACCTGCACCAGCGCCAGCAGGCCGATTACCTGACCCGCCACGGCCACCCGCTGGCTCAGCGCACCGAAGACAGCTTCGACCTACACCTGTTTGCAGTCGGAAGCTTCTATGCTGAAGTGTGGCGCAGCCGCGGCGAGGACGCTATTTTATTTATCCACGTGTTTGAGCATGCTGGCGGTCTGCACGACTACCTGGCCTTGATTTCCATCGGCAGCTATTAGCCTGCTTTAGCCAGGGCTAGCGGGTGGGGGCTAATTTTTATGGTGCTCTACGGAGGTAAGCTGCTGCTCTATCTCCGTGGCCAGGCGCTCAATCTGCTCCAGGCCGGTGCGAGCCTGCTCCAGCTCGCCGCGCTGGTACTGGCGCACCAGGCCCTGGCCGGTATCGAGCGTCTGGCGAAGCAGCCGCTCAATAGTAGCCACTTCGGGCCGATGGCCGTACTGAGGCTTCAGCACAGTAGTAAGCCACTGACCCAGTGGGTTTTCTTTCATCGAAAATAAGCCGGGCTCTGCTTCCCGCACCCCATACAGCACCGAGCGCAGGCGCGACTTAAACAGCACCTGCTTGACGCGGGCTTGCTGAAAGTCGAGGGCGGTAAGCTCCATAAAAGGTGTGGAAAAGGAAGTGGCAGGGCCGGTCTGCTGGTTATAACTACCGGCCAGCGGGATAGCCAAAAACAAGTAAAAGGCGTTTTTGTCTCCGTAGAGGCAACCAGCTGCCCTGCAAATTAACGGCCAAACTGGAGAAAATCTGTTCTCTATTGGTGCGCAATAAGTCAGAGAACAATTTCTGACGGCAAAGGTTGCAGCTATTCCTGTGCTTTACGGGCGGCTACCAGCTCGGTTACTTCAAAGGCAAAAACCATAATGCCGGCAACCTGTCCCAATTCCTTGAATTGCTGATAGGTAAAGTTGAAGTACCCCTGGCGCATCTCAGGGCTGCCTTCGTGCAGCTGCAGCTGTAGCGGCACCTCGTTGCCAATATAGGTTTTGCCGGTTTGGTACACGCCATTGAGCAACTCTAAAATACCTTGGCGGCTCACTTCCGGCAGGGCCTCCTGCAGGGGGCGCCCAACCAGCTGCCGGTCGGGAAAGAGCGACTGATAAGCGGTGTTTACGAACTCGAACCGATGCTCGGGGCCGCGCAGAATGCAGATGAGCGCCGGGGCCTGCATAAAGAGCCCGTGGTAGGTAGCCCGCTGGCTTTCCGCCCGCTGGTAGTTCTGATACGCCTGCTCCGAGAGCAGCGCTTGCTGCTCGTTGGCTTCCAGAATCTCCTGCACCAGCATTTTCTGGTCGTGGATATCGGTAGCCCCACCCACCCACATGGTAATCTGGTCGTTGGCGTCGCGGCGGGCCTGGGCCCGTGCCAATATCCAGCGGTACTGGCCATCGTGGCGGCGCAGGCGGTATTCTACCTGGTAGGGCGTGCCATTTTTCACGGCCTGCTGCCACTGGGTACGCACCCGCTCTTGGTCGTCGGGGTGGAGGTCGTTCAGCCACTGGTAGCCTTGCTGGTCGGCTAGCTCCTTGCCCGTAAAGCTCAACCAGCGGGAGTTAAAAAAGTCGCGTTGGCCATCGGGCGTAGCTGTCCAGATAAGCACCGGCAGGTTGGCCAGCACGAAGCGCGTACGCTCCTGCTCATCGGCCAGCTTTTGCTGCGCGTCGGCAGTCGCCTGGGCGTTGCGCAGCTGCTGGGTGACGTTCTGGGTGCGCTGCAAAATATATTGCAGCTTGCCATCGGGGGTCAGCAGCGGGTAGTGGGTCGCCTGCCAGTACGATTCCTCAAAGCCGCCGCCCTGCTCGGCCGGCCGCTCCAGGTCGTAGCGGATAACAGGCATGGCATGCGGCTCCAGGAAATTGCGCACGTGCTCGTGCGACTGAAAAATGACATCACCCTCGTTTTTGTCTACCGATGGGTAGGCCTCAAACAGCGTGCGCCCCAGCACAGCTGCCCGGGGTTTCATTGATACGGCTTCGTGGCTATTGGTATTATCCAGAATAGTCGAATCGGGAGCCATCAATAGGAAGTTTTCGGGCAGCGCCCGAAAAAGCTGTTGATAATCGACGGGCAGAGCAGGGGTGGGCATAGCGCAGAAAAGTAAGCGTGCCGAAAGTTAAGCACATAGGCCCTAAACGCGAGTGCAAGCCGGGTGTTGCGGGTTTTCGCCCAACCTCTTCTGCCAACGGTTCAGCTTCGGCTTTTGCTGTTTCGGGCACTTTTACTTGAAGGCCGCCGGCCGGGCCGGGCACCTTTGAGCCAGTCAATCGCCTCCCTTGCCGGCCCATGAAAACCCCGCTCCTTGCCGCCCTGCTTACCCTGAACATTCCGCTGGCTGCGCTGGCCCAAGCGCCTGCCCCCACTGCTTTTTCGGCCGCTACCAGGCTCAGCGGCCTGGTGCTCGATGCGGCGGGCCGCCCGCTGCCGGGGGCTAATGTCTTTCTCAAAACCACCTTCGACGGCGCCATTACCGACTCGCTGGGCCGGTTTAGCTTTGCTACCAACGCTACCGGCACCTTGCCGCTGGTTATCACGCTCATCGGCTACGAGTTGCAGGAAACGCCGCTGGCGCTGCCCGCCGGGGGCGGGCCGCTGGTGCTGCCGGCCCGTCGCCTGCGCGAAAGCCGGGCCTCGCTGGGCGCGGTCGTTATCACGGCCGGGGCTTTCGAGGCCAGCGACGAAAAGCGCTCGGCTGCCCTCAAGCCGCTCGATATTCTGACCACGGCCGGGGCGATGGCCGACATCGCCACGGCGCTCAATACCCTGCCCGGCACCACGCGGGTAGGGGAGGAAGGCAAGCTGTTCGTGCGCGGCGGCGCGGCCTCCGAAACCCGCACCTACCTGGATGGCCTGCCTGTGCAAAGCCCCTACGGCGGGGCCGTGAGCGGCGCACCGGCGCGGGGCCGGTTTTCGCCGTCCTTATTTAAAGGTACCATGTTCAGCACCGGCGGCTACTCGGCCGAGTACGGGCAGGCGCTGAGTGCGGTGGTGGGGCTGAGCTCCATCGACCTTGACCCCGAAACCCAGACCGGTATCTCGCTGCTGAGCGTGGGCGGCAGCCTTTCGCGCACCCAGCGCTGGGACCGTACTTCCGCCTCGGCAAGTATCGACTATAACAACCTGGCACCCTACTACGGCCTCACCAGCCCCGATAACCGCTGGGAGCGGGCCCCCGAGCGCCTCGGCGGCTCACTGCGCCTGGCCCATCGTACCGGCGAAACCGGCATGCTAAAAGCCTACGCTACTTTCAGCAGCCAGCAGGTAGCCGTGCGCCAGCCCGACCCCGAAGCCGCTTACGCGGCCAATGGCCGCCTTACCGGCCTGCGCAACGACAATTTCGCCCTCAATACCACTTACCGCACGGCCCTGCGCCGGGGCTGGAGCCTGAACACCGGCCTGGCCCTGGGCCGCGAGCGCAACACCATGCAGCCCGAGCCCCAGCGCATCGAGGAGCTGGAACAGACCGCCACCGGCCGCCTGGTGCTCACCAACGACTCGGCCAGTACCTGGTTCAACCTCAAGCTTGGGGCCGAAACCACTTTGCAGCGCTATGGCCTCACCTATCAGGCCGCGCCCGACTCGGCCAGCTATACGCCGGGCTTTCTGGAAAAACGCACTGCCTTGTTTGGGGAAAGCGACCTGAGCCTGGCCCCGCGCATCACGGCGCGGGTGGGGTTGCGCGGCGAGTATTCGGCCCTGCTCGGCCGGGCCAACCTGGCCCCGCGCCTGGCCCTGGCCTGGCAGCTCGGGCGGCCAGCCAGCTCTCGGCCGCCGGCGGGCTGTTTTACCAAAACCCCACCAACGACCTGCTGCGCGTGCGCCCCGACCTGCGCTTTGAGCAGGCGGCGCATTATATAGTAAGTTATCAATATATGGCCCACGACCGCACCCTGCGCGCCGAGCTGTACTATAAGGATTACCAGAAGCTGGTGCGCTTCGATGGCGCTAATCCGTTGAATGCGGCGGCTTATGCCAACTCGGGCGGCGGCTACGCCCGCGGGCTCGACCTCTTTTACCGCGACCGCTACCAGACTTTTAAGAAGATAGACTTTTGGGTAAGCTACGGCCTGCTCGATACCCGCCGCCAGTTTCGGGCCGACCTGGCCCCGGCCGTGCCCACCTTCGCCGCCACCCACAACCTCAGCCTGGTGGGCAAGTACTGGCTGGCCACACTGCACACGCAAGTGGGCGCTACCTACAGCTACGGTAGCCCCCGCGCCTACTACAACCCCAACCTGCCCGGCTACAACCAGGGCCGCACGCCCAGCTTCCAGACCCTCGACCTCAGCCTGAGCTACCTCACGCACCTGGCCGGGCAGTATACCATCGTGTACCTGGGCGTCAGCAATGTATTGAACCGCGACAATATATTCGGCTACCGCTACGCCGCTGCGCCCGATGCCGCTGGCCACTACGCCGGCGTGCCTACCCGCCTGCTGGCGCCGCAAATGCTGGTGGCCGCCGTGTTTATCTCGATTAATAAAAAGGCTCCCGGCGATACCACGGTAGCGCCCGACTAGCCGGGGCACGCTTTGGCAGCCTTTGCCCTCGCTTCGGAAGCGGCTTTTGCGGCTTCGGCTCCGGGAATTTTTGCGGCGCTCCCTCTCCCGCCACCTTTGAAACAGCAACCCGCTCATCTACTTTCTCCTTCACCTACTTCCTCATTGCCATGAAAAAGTCGCTCTTCACGCTCGCCCTGCTTGCCGCGGGCTTCGGTGCTTCGGCCCAGACTATACCTGCCACTACTGCCGCTAAGACCCAGGTGGCTATGCCCGCCGGCTATGCCGACCTGCTCGGCGCAACCATTACCGAGGTAATGAACACCGGCGATGCGGCCACGCTCAAAGGCTTGGCCAGCAAGCTGGAGCGGGCCGCTGCGGCGGCCCCGGCCGACTGGCTGCCGCGCTATTACCAGGCCTACGCGCTGCTTATTAATGTTTTCCAAAGCAAAGAGGCTGCCGATGCCAAAGACAAGACCCTCGACCAGGCCGAGGCGGCGTTGGCCCAGGCCCGCAAGCTGGGCGGCGACGAGTCGGAGCTGCTGACGCTGCAAGCCTATATGTACCAGGCGCGGCTGGGCATTGCGCCCCAGCAGCGCGCCCAGAAATACTCGGCAATGGTGGCCGAAACCGTGGGCCAGGCTGAAAAGCTGAACCCCGCCAACCCGCGCCCTTACCTCGTGGCGGCTAATAATGTATATTACACGCCGGCTATGTTTGGCGGTGGCTCCGAAGCTGCCCGACCACTCTACGAAGCGGCGAAAGCGCGCTTTGCGGCCTTTCAGCCGGCTAGTGCCCTGGCGCCCAACTGGGGCCAAAGCCAGGTGCTTGGCCGGCTCAGGCAGTACGAAATGGCCGCTACTGCGCTACCAGCAACCCATTAGCTAACCTGAAAACCACGCGAAGCTACTGGGCTTCGCGTGGTTGCGTTGTAGCTTTCGCCCTTGTTTTTTGGATATAAATGAACGTCTCTGCCCTCTCACCCGAACCGGCGGCCTGCGCTACGGCTAAGTCTGGAGCACGCTGGCAATCGGCGGAGCTGCGCCGCATACTGCTGTATATGGTGCCCGTGGCGGTCATCGTAGCGTTTATGACCAGCGGCCCCGACTGGCGCAACCCGCTGGCGTTGGCCTTGAACTTTGGGTATGCCTACTTATTCGCGGCCGGACTGGGCGTGGGCAACAGTCTGCTGGCCGATTGGCTGAGCCTGCGCGTAAGCTGGACCAAAGAGCCCACAAAGCGTCTCTGGCTCTCGCTCACGCTTACGCCGCTTGTATCGGCAATAATTATTGGGGCCGTCGATGGACTCACGGTAGCTATCTGGCAGCTATCGCATCACGCGCTGCTGTTTCGCATCAGCTGGTTCTGGAATTTCTGGTTTCCGCTGGTTATCACCAGCGTGATTTCGCTGGGCTTTCATTCCAGCATTTTTTTGCGAAACTGGCAGGCCGCGGCCGTGCGGGCCGAGCGCCTCGAAAAGGAAACCGCCGTGGCCCGCCTCGACTCGCTGCGCCGGCAGGTCGACCCGCATTTTCTCTTCAATTCGCTTAACGCCCTCACCAGCCTGGTAGAGGAAGACCCGACCCGCGCGGTGCGCTTCATCCGGCAGCTCAGCAGCGTGTACCGCTACGTGCTCGACAGCCAAAGCCAGGAGCTGGTGCCGCTCGGCGAGGAGCTGGTATTCGCCGAATCCTATATTTTTCTGCAAAAAACCCGCCTCGCCGATGCCCTATGCGTGGAGTTTAGCGGCCGGGAGGCTACTGCCAGTGGCTTCTATCTGCCGCCGCTGGCCTTGCAGCTTTTACTCGAAAATGCCCTGAAGCATAACACTGCCTACCAGGCCGACCCGCTGCGCCTGCGCGTGAGCGTGGACGCCGCCGTTGCCACGCTCACCGTGCGCAACACGCTGCGCCCCCGCCGCTTGCCGGCCGATGAAGCCTCGGGCCGCGGCCTGGCCAACCTGCGCGCCCGCTACGCCTTTCTCACCACGTGCCCCGTCGAGGCCGGGCCGGTGGGAGAGGAGTTCGTCGTAACCTTACCGCTGTTGAAGCTATGAATTCTAAAATGCTACTACCACGATTTCGGAGTTGCGGGACAGTAACGCGGACTTTTAGTCTGCCAGTAGGCCGGCCGGATGCGGCCGGACAAAAAGGCTGCGCTACTTGCCCGGCCGAACACTGACTCCGCCATTGTGCTAATAATTAAATAAACCCTATGCTCCGAGCCTTACTCGTTGAAGATGAGCCTCTGGCCGCCCGCCGGCTAACCAACCTGCTGCAAAGGCAAGCTGAGCCGTTTGAGATACTCGGCCCGGCCGAGTCGGTAGCGCAGGCCGTGGCCCTGCTGCAAGCCGGCCCCGCGCCCGACGTACTGTTCCTGGATATTCACCTGGCCGACGGCCTCAGCTTCGAGCTGTTTGAGCAAGTACGCATTACCTGCCCCGTCATCTTCACCACCGCCTACGACCAGTATGCGCTGCGGGCCTTCAAGGTCAACAGCGTCGATTACCTGCTCAAGCCCATTGATGAGGAGGAGCTGCGCGGGCCATCGCCAAGCTACGCGCCCGGCTCGTCCCGATGCCCGGCGCAGTGCCTGCGCCCGTGGCGCCCGCGCTCGATGCCGCCACGCTGGCCCAGCTGGTGCAGCAGCTGCGCCAGCCTACGCCCAGCTACAAAACGCAGTTTGTGGTGCGGGTGGGCGAGCACCTCAAGGTGGTGCCCGTCGAGCAGGTGGCGTACTTCTTCAGCCTCGAAAAAACGACGCTTCTGCAAAGCACCGACGGTCGTAAGTACGTGGTCGACTACACGATGGAGCAGCTCGAAAGCCTGCTCGACCCGACTCAGTTCTTCCGTCTCAACCGCGCCTACCTGGCCCGGCAGGCGGCCATCCACGACATCATTCACTACACCAACTCGCGCCTGCAAACGGTACTCAAGCCCGCCCCGCCCGAAAGCGAAGGCCCCATCCTGGTAAGCCGCGAAAAAGTAAGCGTGTTTAAAAGCTGGCTGGACAGGTAGGGAAATCAGTGAGCAGTGAATTGTTCACTGCTCACTGTTCACTGATTTACTGTTGTCGAAGGCGGCGTAGCTCCAGGGTGAAGCCGGGTAGGACGGGCTCGGCGTTCAGCAGCTGGTCGAAGCCGACGACCGGGCGCACAGGCTGGCCGGGCTCAAAAATGTAGGCCGATTCGCTGGCCGGTACCAGCAGCCAGCCCAGCCGGGCGCCCGCTTCGAGCCACTGCTCCATCTTGCGCATCGTATCGGTGAGGCGGTCGGAGGGAGAAAGCAGCTCGGCCACAAAATCGGGGCAGATGCGGGCGAAGCCGCGCCGGTCGTCAGCAATCAGCGCATCCCAGCGCACCCGGGCAATCCAGCTGGCATCGGGCGAGAGCATGGCCCCGGTCGAAAGCGTGAAGCCGGCCGATGAGTCGAAGGTGAGGCCAAGTCCGTGCTGTCGGTTCCAGCTAACCAGCTGATAGGTTAACTCGCTGTTGGTAGAGCCGGTTTCGGAGCTGGCGGGGGCATAATGGTGATTTGATGGGCGGAATCGCGCTCAATGCGCAGGTCGCGGTGGTCCTGACAGAACTCGAAAAACTCCGCGTCCGTGAGGCGGTCCAGCACCGGGGTTTTCAACTTGATGACGTCCATAGCGGCGGGCAGTTAAGGCAACAAGATACGGGAAAACTCAGCCTTCGAGCCAGCTTTTTACGGCGCCGGCGCGCTCCTTGCTCACCAGTATCTCGTCGGCTGGCGCGGGGTGCAGCTCCACCAGCAGCTTGCCGCCGAAGTGCGGCACCAGCCGACGCACGGCCGGCAATTGGGCAATGAGCTGGCGGTTGAGCCGGAAAAACTGGGCCGGGTCGAGCAACCGCTCCAGCTGTTCCAGGGTGTAGTCGACCACAAAGCGGCGGCCGTCGTGGGTGGCCAGCGTCACGGTTTCGTGGCGGCTCCAGAACCAGGCCGCCTCGCCGGTGGGCAGCGGCAGCAGGCTCTCGCCCTGGCGCACCAGAAAGCGCGCCTTGTAAGGCCGCTGGGGCCGGGGCAGCGCATCGAGCAGGCGCTCAATGGAAAAGTTATGAGTTATAAATTCTGAGTTAGGAGTTGCGCTTGGAGCGGCGGCCGGCACGGTGGGCAGCTCATACCGCATGGCTTGTAGCTTGGCAAGAGCTGCTTGCAGCTCGGGCAGCTTTAATGGTTTTAGTATATAGTCGATACTATTAGTCCGGAAAGCTTGCAACGCGTACTGGTCGTAGGCCGTGGTGAAGATGACCGGACTGCGCACCACGGTCTGGGCAAAGACGTCGAGACTGAGGCCGTCGGCCAGCTGGATATCACTGAGAATGAGGTCGGGCGCGGGGTGCGTGTCGAGCCAGGCCAGCGCCCCGGCCACGGTGTCGAGCACGGCCAGCACCTGGGCCGTAGGCGCGGCCTGGCTCAGCAGCCGCTGGAGGCGCTCGGCGGCCGGGTACTCGTCTTCGAGAATCAGGATACGCAGGTCAGGCATGGGGCAGGCGGGCGGAAAGCAGCGGCAAGGTTACGGCAAACTTGTCCGCCGTCTGCTCCACGCGCACCGGGTACGCCGCGCCCAGCAGCGCGTAGCGCTGGCGCACGTTGGCCAGGCCCGTGCCGGTACCGGGCGCCAGCCCGGCGGTGCGGGGCTGCCAGTCGTTTTCGACGCGCAGGCTGGCCGCGTCGGCCACGAGGCGCAGGTGCAGCGGCCGGGCCTGCGAGGCTTCGTTGTGCTTAAGCGCGTTCTCGACCAGCACCTGCACGCTGAGCGGGGCAACGTGGCCCGCCAGCGCAGCGTCGGCAATGTCGTAGCTCACCCGCACGTTGTCCCGAAACCGCACTTTTTGCAGCGCCACGTAGGTCTGCACGAAGGCCAGCTCCTCGGCCAGCGGCACGGTGGGGCGCTCGCGACTCAGCAGCACGTAGCGGTATACATCGGCCAGGCCCTCGACGTAGTGCTGCGCCGGCTCGTTGGCCGGCTCGATGAGCGCGGCCAGGGTGTTGAGCGAATTAAAGAGAAAGTGCGGGTCGAGCTGCCGGGCCAGCGCATCGAGCTGCGCCTGGGTGCGGGCCTGGGTTAGCTGGTCGGCGCGGCGCAGGTTGGCTTCCCACTGCTCAAACAGGTGTCGGCTTTCGTAAACGAGCAGCACGATAAGGGTCGAAACCAGGTTGAGGCCCGTTTCGCGCAGGGCCTGGGGCAACTGTAGGTGGTAGCCTTGCAGCGCCCCCAGGCCCGCGCCGAGGGCCAGCGTCACGAGCAGCGTATAGCCCACCGACCCGGCCGCCAGCCACCACAGGCGGTGGGCCGTGTCGCGCGCCTGGGGCCAGCGCAGCAGCAGCCGGCGCCACAGCGCCACGTTACCAAGCCACAGCGCCAGCGTGAACGTGAGCGAGATACCGTAGGCTACCAGCCAGTGCCGGCCCGGCGGCACCTCGAAGATGCCGCGCGGCACCAGCTCCAGTGCTGCCACCAGTAAGATACCCACGCGCAAAAACTGCCGGTTGTTCATCGCCGCGAAGGTCGGAGTAATTGCCGGGCCGGGCGCTAGAGCAGCGGCCGGCCCGCCAGTGCTTGCAGCAGCAGCCCGCCTACGGCAGCCGCGTACAGTGCCGCGCCCACCCACGTCAGCACTGCCGCCCGGTGCGGCACCTGGCGGCTGAGCGCCCAGCCCAGCAGCGGCAGGGCCTGCAAGGCGTGCATCCCCAGGAAGTGCGCGATGCGCAGGTCGCCGGCTGCGGTGCTCCAGCCCAGGCCCGGCAGGCCAGGCCCCCCGTCGGGCGCGCCTATGGTATGCTGCTGATTGTGAATCATGAAGCCGCCCAGCGCCGAGCCCACCAGGAACACCAGCAGCCCCAGCCTCAGGCCCCACACGTAGCCAGCCGGACCGTGCGGCCGGTAGCGCCAGGCCAGGTACAGCGCCCAGCCGGTCATGGCCGTGTTGACTACGATAAACACCCCCATCAGCCCAAACAGCACGCCGTTGAGCGGGCTGCTCACGTTGTAGTGCGAGGTAATTCCGCGCCCGGCCTGGATGAAAATCACGGCTTGCTCGACCACCATGCTCAGGGCCACGCCGCCGCTGAGGCGGCGCACCGCCCGTTGGGCCGGCGCGGGCAGGTCGGCCAGCAGCCAGGCCAGCGTCCAGGTATAAGCCACGATGGAGAGCGAAAACTTGAGCGGCTTCACCCACACCAGCACCCCGGTAACGTGGCGATGGTCGAGGGGTAGCAAGGCCAGCGCCAGCGCGGCCAGGCCCACGTTCAGCCAGCCGGCGGTCGACAGGGCGGGGTTGACGCGATGCAGCACGCGCCGGGCGTCGGCCAGGCGCTGGCCCAGGCCGGGCGCGGCGGCCGGGCCAGGGGCGTTCGTGCTGAAATCAGCGAGCGAGAGGGTTTTCATATGTTTGATTGCTAGCGGGTTGAGGGAATGTTTTTTGTCCGAAAAGGCGGCGCACCCCGAAGTACACCAGCAGCCCCACCGGCCCGAACAAAAAGGTGAGTGCCAGCGCCGGCACCAATGCCCAGTGCGGCACGCCGCGTCGCTGGGCATCGCGCACTTCCCAGGCCCCCGTAAACAGGTCGAAGCACAGGTAGTGTACCCAGCCCGCCAGCAGCGCCCAAGGGTCCTGAAACAACGCCGCCACCTGCGCCAGCGAGCCGAAGCCGCCCGCGCTGCCGTGCGGCCCCAGATAGTGAGCGGTGATGAGCCCGGCGTAGGCCAGGCCTAGGCCCAGCGACCACGCCCCGCTGAGGACCAGGGCTTTGGTAACGCGCCAGCGCGGGGCCAGCACCAGCAGTACCCAGCCCAGCAGGGCCAGCGAGTTGGCAATTGAGAATAACAAGTCAGGAGTCAACAGCATGAGGCAGGAGTGGGTAGGTGCCTCAAAAATAGCGTTTGCCCCCACTGGGGTGGCGGTGGTTTCGGGGTGAGGCGGCGCTTTGGGCCCGTGAAGCGGCCGGGGGCCGGGGTGAAGCGCTGGCGGGGATGGGACTATATTTGCGGCCCGGTCAGGGTCAGGCAAGCCGGTAGATGCTATGCTGGTTTTGGTACAACACACGGCCTGGCGGGGCCGGTTTTTTTTAGAGACAATGGGCCGTTTTCGGCTGGTGCTGGCCCTGGCGGCGCTGCCGCTGGGCGCCGGCGCCCAGGCGCGGCACCCAGCGCCGCCCTTTAAGGCCCCGGCTTTTCGGTCGTCCACGCCCGAGCCCGTCGGGGCGGGCGTTGTGGTGAGCGGCCACCTCGATAAAGCGCCGGCCAACGTAATTACCCTGAGCTATGGGCCCGACTGGCGGGGCACCTTACCCAAACGGTGGCCGCCAGGCTGAGTCCGACCGGCGATTTTCGGCTGGTGCTGCCCCAACTGGCTGCTCCTACCGAAGCCCGACTGGGCTACAACAACGAGTACGCTACCCTCTATCTTACCCCCGGCGACGACCTGCGCCTCTCCTTTGACCCCGCCCGCCTCAACCAGACGCTGGCCTTTGCCGGGCGCGGGGCCAACGCCAATAACTACTTGACCCAGAGTAGCCTGGTAGCCAGTCTCGACGACGAGGCCCGCCGCGCGCCCGATGCTCAGGCGGCCCACCTCAGCGCCGCCGCCCTGCGCGGCGCAGCCGATACCTACCGCCAGCAGCGGCTGACCGCGCTCACGGCCTACGCCGCCCGCCGCCCGTTGCCGCCCGCTTTTGTGCGCCAGCAGCAGCAGGCCATTACCTACGAGTGGGCCAGCACGCTGCTCAGCTACTCGTCGCGGCAGTCGGCGGAGCGTCGGCGCGATGGCTATGCCACGCTACCGGTGAATTACTACGATTTTCTGCGCGAGCTGCAGCTCGACCGCCAGGATTCGGCCCTTACCCAGAATGCGTTTCAGAGCCTGCTCATGACGTACGGCTTCACCCAGCTCAACGACGAGGCCGGCAACCTGCCCGCTGGCCCCGATGCCGGCCGCCGCCTCTACCAGCGGGCCACCGATGCGCTCGGCGATGGCCGCGTGCGCGATGTGGCTGTGGGGCAGTACCTGATGGGCAAGGTCGAGTCGGAGCATACTGATATCCGGGCGCTGCTGCCCGATTTTCAGGCCCACAATCACGACTCAACCATTGCCCGCGACCTGCGCCGGGCCGTGCGTGCGCACCTGGCCCTGGCCAACGGCCAGCCCGCCCCCGACTTTACGCTAACCGATGCCAGCGGCAAAAAAGTAGCGCTTAGCGAGCTGCGGGGCAAAGTGGTGTACCTCGATTTCTGGGCTACCTGGTGCGGGCCCTGCCTGGCCGAGATGCCCGCCAGCCTGGAGCTTCGCCGTAAATTCGCGGGGCGGGATATAGTATTTCTCTATGTATCGCTCGATGCCAGGGCGGCCGACTGGCAAAAATACCTCACTACCAAGATGGTCGCTACGCCCAATGCGGTAGAGCTGCACGATGGCGGGGCGTTTGACGGGCCCGCTGCCCGGGCATTTAATGTGCAGTCAATTCCCAGCTACTGGCTTATCGGGCGCGATGGCCGGCTCATCTCCAATAATCCGCCCCGGCCTTCTACCAGCCCGGCCATCGACAATGCCCTGGAGCAGGCCCTGAAACCTTAGCCTTGCCGGGTAATTAAGAAGGTATTATTATTTATTTGCAATAATGTATCCATATCTTGCGCGCCGGCTGCGTGCAGCTGTTAGCTCATTTGCTTGCTCCTACTACTGCCTTAGCTCAATTGCCTGGAATATTGGTTCTTATACTGCTGGTAGCCGGCCCGGCTCGAGCTGACCCCGCCCCAGCCGATACGCTGCGGCCCGAGCCACTTTTTGCTCGGCGGCGGCTGGTGGTGCAGTACGACTCGCGCTACTCCATCATCAACAGTCACTTTTGTACTATCAACGGCCTCAAGCTGGGGCTAGAGTGGCGCGGGCGGGTGCGTACCGGCGCGGCCGTCTATTTTCTGAGCTCAGGTATCCCCACCGTGCGCGAACTGCCCGATAATGCGGCCGATGCCGCCAATGCGCAGCTGCGCTTTCGCTACCTGGCCCTTTACGGCGAGTATGCCATCTTAGAGAATCCCCGCTGGGAGCTGAGTGGCAGCCTGCAGGCGGGCCTGGGCTCGGCGTACGTGCTTTATCAGAACGAGGACAATGTGAGCGACACCACCCCGCGCGACCTCATCGGCCTGCTCGAACCCTCCGTCGCGGCCCAGATGCGGCTCTTTCCGTGGGTGAGCCTGGGGGCCGGGGCCGGCTGGCGACAACCGGTTTTCGTGCCCCAGCCAATTCGTCGCGAATTAAGCGGGCCCGTCTTCTACCTCAGGGCCAAGGTGTTGCTGGGGCCGCTGGTGCGCACCGTGTGGCAGCATAAGCCGCTTTTTACGCAGGAGGGCCTCCAGGTGCAGCCCCAGAGGCATCACCGTCGTTAACGCGTACTCCCTGGCCGGCTATACCAGGGAGCAGGAAATACAATAGCTTATTTGCCAGTCGAATACGTAAAGCCTACGGTCAGGTTTGTATTGAGTGAGCTGCGATTCTCCACCGCAATGCTTTCGTAGGAGTACGTGTAGGCGGCCGTCAGGGCCAGGTGCCGGCTCACGCTGAAGCTCAGGCTGCTGGTCGAGTTGAGGCGGTAGTCGTGAGTGAAATCCTGCAGCGAGGGCTGGTAAAAGCTCAGTGCCGTGAACACTACCGGTCCCTTGCTCAGGCGTAGCTTGAGGCGGGTAGAAGCACGCGGCACTTCGCGTAGCAGTCCTTCGAGATACTGCGTGTGCTCATACAGAAAAAACTGGCTGAGACTGACTTCATTGCGCAGCGTATCGAGGTACAGCTGATAACCCGCCCCCACGCCGCCTACCAGGCGCCGCGCAATGGCGCGCAGGTTGCTCTGCTCGCCTTCGGCCAGGGCATAGTACTTCAGGCGGCCCCGCTTGTAGGCCGGGGTCAGCAGGCCCAGCAGTTCGCGCTCGCGCAGGGCGCCGTCCTGCTTGCCGTAGCTGAAGTTGAGCGCCGCCGGCAGCAGCCAGTGCTTGCCAAACGCCAGGTTGCCGGTGTGGCTGGTGGTGAGGTACACGCGCTCTACCGTGCCCGTGCTGTAAATACCCGTGAGCGCCGCCGTGTAGCGGATGCCCTGGCCACTCACGTTATAGGTTTCAAACTCCGACGACGGCAGGCCACCCGCCGCGTTGGTGCTGGCCGCCACTACCGGCGCGGTCGTAGTTGCAGGCGCCGTGCGGGTCGAGTCGGCCGGGGTTTGGGCTGGGGCCTGATGTGCGGCAACCAGCAGCGCGCCCACGATAAGGAGTGTTTTAAATATAATTTTTACTATATTCATCGGGCCGGCTTACTGGTCGCGGCGCGGGCTCTCCACGCCCCGCAGCGTAGCGGGGCGGTCAAGCTTGCCCGAGGCCGTAGCTTTAAAGGCGGGCACGTATACCACGCTCTTGGGTACCTCATATTTAGCGAGGCGGGTGCCGAGCAGGCTCAGCAGGCGCTTTTCGGCGGCGGCGGGCAGCGCTTCGCCCTCCACGTAGGCCGTTACGGCCTGGCCGAGGCGCTCGTCGGGCCGGCCGGCTACAAAGGCCCGGCGCGATTGCCCCAGCTCGGCCAGGGCCACGTCGAGCACCTGCTCTACCTTCTCGGCCTGCACCTTCACGCCGCCCGAGTTTATCACAAAATCGACCCGTCCCAGCCAGTCGAAGGTATGTTTGTCAAGCAGCTCGATGCGGTCGTTGGTCACCACGAGCTTGTCGTCGGTCACGTCGCCGCGCACCGTGAGGCAGCCGCGCTCGTCCTGGCCCAGGTGCAGGCCCGGCAGCACGCGGTAGTGCGGGCCGGCGTCGGGACCATTGAGGCGGCGCAGGGCCATGTGCGAGGCCGTTTCGGTCATGCCATACGTCAGATACACCGGCACCTTCAGCTTCTGGATTTCCGTCAGTAAGCTCGGCTCCACGCCCGCGCCACCCACCAGAATGGCCCGCATCTTATTGAGCCGCGCCGCCCGGCCGGCCGCCAGCACGGCCCGCAGCTGCAAGGGCACGAAGGCCGCAAAATCGAACTCCGCCCCGGCTGCCACAAAGTCAAACGGGTCGGCGTGCGGCTCCACGATAGTCAGGTGCATGCGCCGCTCCAGGCCGCGCACCAGCATCATCTTGCCCCCGATAAACTCGCAGTTGAGACAGACCAGCGCCCGGTCGCCCGGCCCGAGGTCGAAGTAGTCACCCGTGCGCGCCGCCGAAGCCGCCAGCTGCCGCCGCTTCAGCACAATCAGCTGCGGCTGCCCGGTGCTGCCCGAGGTGCGCAGCCCAAACTCCTGGGCCCCCGTCAGCCACTGGCGCAGCAGCTCCAGCACCTTGGCCTCGTAGCCATTGAGGGCGGTGTGCGGGTTGGGCGTCTGCTGAATACTTGCGTAGCTGAACTCGCGGCCGTTGAGCAGGAGCGAGGTGGGGAGGTTGGGGGAGGACATGGGGGCAAAATTACGGGCCAGCCCTGCACTAGGAGATGTTATTTCATCCAATAGCGCATAATATTATTATTTTCTAATATGTTAATCATGTGCTATTTTAAGCCTGCTTAATGCCAAAGACTATGAAAGTGAAAAACTATTGTTTGCTGGCCCCTTTTCACAATTGCCGACAAGTCACCTCGCTTCTTTATCAGGCTGTCACCAGCTTGCACATAGGCAACCAGCGAATACTGTTCTGCTCGCAAATAGGCTTCACGAGCAGGAGGCGGGAAACTGTCATTTGTTAGCTCTGACGAAAAAAACGACCTTCCCCAATCTATCTCCTCTGCTAGCAAGGTGCCTTGCGCAATGGATAATACAGGCTCACCACGGACATTTAAGTACTTCTGCCGAACTACTGCTTTGCTATAGAGTTGGCGAGCGTCAGCGGCGTCCTCCGCCGGAGTAGGCAGTCTGTTATTAGCTACTACCCAGATAAATATCCCTATCATCGGGATGACTGGCAGCACTTTCCACTCAATTGAGTACGACTTTTCACCTAGTAAGTACTCAAGCGCTTTTGCGAGGGATAGCCTAGGTGGCATCTGTTCCTAACCGGGTTTGGTTATCAGTTTTTTTTGCCATACTCATATACCACGTAGCCCCAGGACTCCATCTTCCACGGCTTGCTCGTGAGCGGCTCAGTGGCGTACCTGAACAGGTTAGAGGGCTTGCCCTGCAAGGCTTTTTCCTTCACGCTGATAGTCTGGGCCTTGTTTGATAAGTTCAAAATGACCAATACCTTTTTGCCGGCTTTTTCGCGCACGTAGGCATACACGGCCCGGTCGTCGCCCACGCTCACCTTGCGAAACGAGGCATCGGCCGCTAGGGCCGGGTTGCGCTGGCGCAGGGCCAGCAGCGTCTGGTAAAACCTGGCCCGCTGATACTTGCCGAAAGCCATCGGGTCTTTATCAAAAAACTCGAGCGGACGCAGCACCGGCTCTTCCTGCCCGCTGTAGATGAGCGGCACGCCGTTGCCCATCGTTTGCGTAAACACCGCGAACGGCGCGTGTACCCGGCCCGGAAACGTGCCGTAATCGGCTTTGTTCCAAGTGTTTTCGTCGTGGTTGCTGGTGAAGTACATTTCAATCGTGCCCTTCGGATACCTGCCCTGCCAGCCCCGGTACACGCTGTCGAGCGCCGTAGCCGGGCTCTTACCGGCGGCTACCTTTTCCATTGCGTGGAACATGTGCCACGGGTACACGGCGTCGAAGCCGCTGCGGGGCAGGTAGGCGCTGTCGCCCTCGGCCAGCATAAACAGCGGCTTGCTCTGGCGCAGCGTCGGGATGGCGCGCTGCCAGAAGCTGGCCGGCACGTTCCAGGCCACGTCGCAGCGGAAGCCGTCGATGTTGCTGGTTTTTACCCAGTAGCGCATGGCCGCAATCATGCTGTCCTGCATTTCAGGGTTTTTGTAGTCGAGCTGCTTGGTATCGGCCCAGTCGAAAGCCACGGCGGGCTGGCCAGCCTTGTCCTTTACAAAGAAATTGGGGTGCTGGGTCAGCCAGCGGTTGTCGGCGCCGGTATGGTTGGGCACCCAATCGATAATCACTTTCATGCCCTTCGCGTGGGCAGCCTGCACCAGATGCCGCCAGTCGGCCATCGTGCCGTACTCGGGGTTGAGCTTGGTATAATCGGCCACGGCGTAGTAGCTGCCCAGGCTACCCTTGCGGGCCACCTTGCTGATGGGGTTAAGCGGCATAAACCACAGGGTTTCGACGCCCATTTTATGCAGGCGGTCAAGGTGTTTGGCAAAGGCATTGAGGGTGCCTTCGGGCGTGTACTGACGCACATTCACCTCGTAAATGTTGCCTTGTAGTATCCAGGCCGGGTGGGCCGCCGGGGTGCTGGCCGCCACTGGCCGCTGCCCAAAGGCCGGATGAAAGCAGCTTATGCTGAGCAAAGCCAGTAGCAAATAGTTTTTCATGACCGCAAAGTAGAATGGCAGCAAATGGAATAATACTCCACGCCCGGCTATTTTAAATAAAAAGGTGAGTGAGTACTTGCTTTTGCAAAGAAAGCTTCGTATACTTACTACGCATTACACCCGCTCCGCCATGACAACCTATTCGCATTCCGCCCCCGAATCGGTACCGGCTACCGAAGCCAGCAATGTGCAGGCCACGATTGTCCCTTGTCCTATTATGGCAGCTGTGAAAGCGCGTGCCAAGGCCTTGAAGAAGCTGCGTAAGCACGAGAACAAGCGGTTCTTCTTTAGCTGGTGTGCCTGCCTGCACGCGCTTGGCTTCAGCTTTTAGCTTCCTGAGATTATCCTAAAAGAAACGCCGCACTGCTTATATGCAGTGCGGCGTTTCTTTTGATAGTCCGGGCCTTACACAATCTTGCAGCGAATAGCGGCGTCCTCATTCACTGCATACACAGCGCACAGGCGATGATAGCCGTCGGCAATTGTCACCTTGGTATTGGCGCTATCCCGGACTAGCAGCAGCGGAGCAAGCTTTTCGCCACGGGTTATCTTATTATACTCCTGCTCCACATACCGGTTGCCAGTGTCCAGCATCGGCAGCGCTGATGCCCGAAAGATATCCTTGGCCTGAAAATCGGAGGACGAAGTTTCTTCCAGCTCCTTTACCATCTGTTTGGCTAGGTCCGCTTTATATAACAGGCTCAGGTAGGTAGTGGCTGCCTTGTAGTCGTGCTTTTTAGGCTTTTTCAGCCATTTTATTTTGTAGTCGTCAGACATCGAGAATAGTGCAAAATGCCATTGCTGTTTGAGCGTTATACTTCCGGTTCAGGCGCCGGGTTTAAGTTATCACCATAAAAAGCATGGCCTACTCTTCTATTATCACAGTTTTCAGATAAGGCGCCCTGTTGTAGAGACGCATCTTTGCGTCTCTACAACAGGGCGCAAGCTGCTGTAGCAGAAGAGCAACTGAAGTTTATAAATATATTGAAAATAATATATTTAACCTACGGAAACTTCGGAAACTTCGAGAAGTCGGGCTTGCGCTTTTCTATGAAAGCGTTTTTGCCTTCTTTCGCCTCTTCGCTCAGGTAGTAGAGCAGCGTGGCGTTGCCGGCCAGCTCCTGAATGCCGGCCTGGCCATCCAGCTCAGCATTGAACGACGATTTCAACATGCGGAGCGCCAGGGGGCTCTTTTCTAAGATTTTGTGGCACCAGGCCACGGTGGTTTCTTCGAGCTTGTCGAGCGGCACTACTTTGTTTACCAGGCCCATATCGAGCGCCTCCTGGGCGTCGTACTGGTCGCAGAGAAACCAGATTTCGCGGGCTTTCTTCTGGCCCACGATGCGGGCGAGGTAGCTCGCGCCAAAGCCGCCATCAAACGAGCCCACCTTGGGGCCGGTCTGCCCAAAGCGGGCGTTATCGGCCGCAATAGTCAGGTCGCACACCACGTGCAGCACATGGCCGCCCCCGATGGCCCAGCCCGCCACCATGGCAATAACCGGCTTGGGAATGGAGCGAATCATTTTCTGCAGGTCGAGCACGTTGAGGCGCGGCACGGTGTCGGCGCCCACGTAGCCGCCGTGGCCGCGCACGCTCTGGTCGCCGCCCGAGCAGAAGGCCTTGCCGCCCTCGCCCGTAAACACGATGACGCCGATATCGGAGCGATTGCGGCAGATATCCATCGCCTCAATCATCTCCTGCACCGTGAGCGGCGTGAAGGCGTTGTGCACCTGCGGCCGGTTGATGCTGATTTTGGCAATACCCCCGTGCTGGGAGAAAATGATTTCCTGGAACTCCTTAATCGGGGTCCACTCGATTGTTTCAGACATAAAAAAAGAACTTTGCGAAACTTTGCCAACTCTGCGAAACTCCGCGCTAATTGCTTTCGCGCGGAGTTTCGCAGAGTTGGCAAAGTTTCGCAGGGTTAGGAAAAAGCCTGTTTTACCGCTGCTCGGTACTCTTCGAAAAAAGCGGCGTTGGTTTTGGAGTCGGTGAAGATTTCCAGCACGGCCGCGCCGCTTTCGGCTGCAAAGAAAACCGGCAGCGCGGCATTGAGTTCGTCAAAAGAAGAAACCGGGAAGTAGCGCAAGCTGAAATCGCGGCACAGGTTCTCGGCCGTGAGCGCCTGGGTGGTTTCAAAAAACTCGTCCAGCTCTGGCTGCTGGCGCGGCCCGTCGATGATGCGGAAGATGCCGCCGCCGTGGTTGTTGAAGAGTACCACCCGCAGATTTGGGGTAGGGTAGTTGTGCCAGAAGGCATTACGGTCGTAGAAAAACGCCACGTCGCCGGTGAGTAGCACCACCGGCCGTTCGGGCTGCGCCAGCGCCGCGCCCACGGCCGTACTGGTGCAGCCATCGATGCCGCTGGTGCCCCGGTTGGCAAAAACTTCGATTTGCCGGCCGGCGGGCAGGCCCAGAATATTAGCGTAGCGCACGGCCATGCTGTTGGCCAGGTGCAGGGCGGTGTGTTCGGGCAGGGCCGCCAGCGCGTAGTTGAAGGCCGAAAACTCGTTGAACGGCTGGCCGCTGGCGCTGAAAAAGCGAGCTAAAAAACTGGCTGCTTCCGCATCTGCCCGCTGCCAGGCCGCCGCGCCGGAGGGCACGTTCGACGGCGCGGTCTCATCAGCGACCGCAGAGAAGGAGGGATTCGAACCCCCGGACCCGTTATAGTCAGCGGTTTTCAAGACCAGGAGCTGTTGAAAAAACGTGGCGGGCTGCACCCGAATAATACGCGTAAGCCGGCGAAAGGTATCGGCTGCTTCGCCGGAAGCCTGCAGGTGCCAGTGCTGCGACGGGGCGGCGTCGCGCAAAAACAGCTTTAGGCTTTTCGAAATTAACGATTGCCCGAACGTGATAAGCAGGTCGGGCTGGAGCGCCGCTTGCTGCGCTTTGGGAAGTCCCGCCAAAAAGATGTCCTGCCGCTGCACCGTGCGGCGCACGTCGCTCAGATTCGAGATGACATCGGCTACTACGGCCGCTTGCCGGGCCGCCGCAAACTCATCGAGCGCTGCTGCCAGGCCCGGACTGGCGGCCTGCTGGCCGACCACTACCACTACCCGCCCGGCCGTGCGCAAGTGCTCGCGCAACTCCAGAATTTCCGCCGGGGGTAGGGCATAGTGCGAGTGGTCGTCCCGAATGATTTTTACATCCTGCTCGTACACCACTTCCTCGCCCGCCTTCGGATAAAACGGCTCGCGCAGCGGCACATTCACCTGCACCGGCCCGGCCGGCCCGGCTTGCGTCAGATTAATCGCCTCGTTGATAGCTCTTTCACCATGCCACTTGGCATCGGCGTGCGAGGTGTCGGCCGGAAAGTCAAAGGTACCCTTGGCGTGGGCGCCGTAGAGGTTGCGCTGGCGGATGGTCTGGCCGTCGAGCTGGTCTATCCACTCGGGGGGCGGTCGGCGGTGAGAACCAGCAGCGGAATTTGCTGAAAGAAAGCCTCGGCCACGGCGGGCGCGTAGTTGAGGCCGGCCGTGCCGCTGGTGCAGACGAGTACCACGGTGCGGCGCGTGGCCTGCGCAATGCCCAGGCCGATGAAGGCGGCGGCGCGCTCATCGGGAATAACGCGCAGCTTGCTCCGGTAGGCCGGGTGCCGCGCAAACGCCAGCGTGAGGGGCGCCGAGCGCGAGCCCGGCGATAGAATAACATCGGTAATCCCATGCCGGGCGCAGATTTCGGCGATGTTAAAAACGGCTTGGTTGTTCATCTACTAGGGTAATTCGGAAGGCGCCGGGTGGTGGCGCTTAGTGGCCTGTACGCACAAAAAGGAGGCTCGGCTAAGGGTTGGGCTTGGCGCCGGCAGCAGGAGTTTTAGGGGCGGGGCTGCCTTGCACCAGCGCTCCGAGCAGGCGCACCAGGCTGGTCATGTCGCGGTAATCGAGCACTTCAACGGGCGAGTGCGAGTAGCGGCCCGGCCAGGAAAGCGGTACCGACGGAATGCCGTAGTTCATAAACTCCATGCCGTCGGTGCCGCCCGCCGTCATGCCTTCCTGAATCGGAATGTGCTGACGGTCGGCCAGGGCGTGCACGTGCTGCACCAGGTCGCGCCGGGCAAAATTGATGCTTTCGACTACCCGTATCACGGCACCCTGGCCAAGCGGGCAATAGCCAAACACCCGCGACTCCTGCGGCGCGTCGGACGACACAAACGTGTCGATGGGATATACCACATTGGCATCTTGCAGCTGCTGCGCGGCAAAAGCCGAGCCCAGCAAACCGATTTCTTCGCCCGTCGACCACACGTAGGTAACGCGGCAGGGCAGCCTGGCCGGGTCGAGGTGTTGCAGCGTCAGCAGCAGGGCCGCGCAGCCCACGCGGTCGTCGAGGCCGCGCGCAGCGGCCCGGTTCGGTCCCAGCGGCCGCAATTGCTTGGGCATGGTCACGGTAGTGCTCCCCACCCGAACGCCCGCCGCCTGCGCCTGCTGCGCCGAGGTATAGCCCGCAAACACGGTGAGCGGCGTGCTCGGGGCGCTTTTGGTTGCCTGCTGGTAGTGCGGACGCGGCTCAAACAGGGCCGGCACGTCGGCCTGGCCCGGCGTGTGCAGCAGGGCCGGCTGCGCTTCCCACAGCCACGGGTAAGCACCGCCTTTCAAACTCAGCACGAGCCGGCCGTTGGGGCGAATGGAATCGACCACAAAGCCGACCTCATCCATGTGGGCCACGAACACGAGATGGCGCGGGCCCTGCCCAAAGGTCAGCACGAGGTTGCCCGCCTGGTCTACGGTAGGCCTGGCCCAGGCCGGCAGCTGCCGGGCAATGAAGTCACGCACCGGCTTTTCGGCCGTGCTCACGCCGTACTGGCCCACTAGGCCGGCCAGGAGCTGAGCCGCGGCCGGGTATGAAGACAGCACGGGCGCCGAAGCTGCGGTGGGAAGTGCCGGAATAACCATCGGGGTAGCTGGGGCGCCAGCTGCCAGTAGCCAGGCTTGCGCGAGCTGCTGCACGTCGGCCACCGCGACGGCCTCCACGGGCGTATTGGCATAGCGGGCGGGCAGGCCGAGCAGGTAGGTGTGCGCGGCAGCCAGCTTCGTATTGGGTAGCACGGGCTTGCGGGCGGGCCGCGCGGGCGTCGTCAGCACGACGCTTGGCAGAGAGTAGGGCAGGGCCTGGTCGGCCAGAAGCTGGCCGGTGCCGGCAGCCTCGGTTTCGAGGGTGCGGTCAAATCGGTACACTTCCTCAAAGGGACCGTAGCGATTAGCTATGGCCTCAAACCCTTTGCCATTCAGCAGCTCCAGGGTAGTCCAGGCGATGACCACGGTGCCCCGTACCGGCGCGGCGGCCAGCGTCTGCGCTACGCCGGCCAGCGCGATGGCGGCGGCTTTGGCTTTCATGGCCGGCGCGGCTACCCACTGCTGGCCCAGCACAGCCGGCTTTTTTTCCAGGGTAAGCGGGTCGAGCAGCTGAATGCCTTGCCGGGCCACGTCGGCGGCCGAGGTGGCCCCCACATCGAGAAATGCGGCTTGCCACGAAAAAGGCGGCTTGTTTTTTTCGGGCTCGGCACGCAGGTTGTCGTAGTGTGAAGATGGTACGCACGAAATGGCATTGCGGGCCCCGTGCGCGGTGACGATACGCACGTCGTGGCCTTCCAGAAACTGGTGAAACAGCGGCCCGGCCTGCCCGCCGCCCACCGGCGCCACGCGCAGGTAGCCATCAGCCTGAATCTGACTTACCACGTAGCCCGGCTCGTCGAGCGGGGCCACGAGCAGGCGGCGCGGACTGCCGCTGCCGAGCACCAGCACCAGGTTGCCGAGCTGGTCCTGCTGCAAGGTGCCGGCTTTAAACAACGACTGCACAAACCGGCTGGCTTCGGCTTCCCGGCCGGTTACGGCGCTGGTGCGCGCATAGGCCTGCAGCAGCGCCGGCAGCTGGGCCTGGGCAAGCCGAACCCAGCCAATTAGTAGTAGGAACAGGGTAGTAAAGCGCATAGGCCAGGCAGGGAAAAGTAGAACGTACTAGGAACTTGCGTTGTCAGGCAGCGGCTAAGCCGGGGGGGTAATAACGGATGCCACGGTCTGGAGCTTCAGCTCCGTTTCCTGCCATTCGCGTAGCGGGTCGGAGTCGGCGGTAAGGCCGGTGCCCGCATACAGAATGGCTTCTTTGGGCCGCAGCTGCAGGCAGCGCAGGTTAACATAGAGCCGCGAGATACCCGGCGCGGCCACGTTTACCGGCCCCAGAAAGCCGCTGTAGTACGCCCGGTCGTAGCCCTCGTGGCGGTGCAGAAACTCCAGCGCCGCTACTTTCGGCATGCCGCCCACGGCTGAGGTGGGGTGCAGCAGGCGCAGCATATCGGTACCCAGCGAAGAAGGGGCCGGCACGTTTTTCAAATTAACCTCAAAGTCGGTGCGCAGGTGCAGCAGCTGGCCGGCCACCGCCGTGCGCGGGCCGGCTTCGTGGTATTCACGTAAGCGCAATTGTTTAAAGCAATTTACTATATAACGTGAAACTAATGCTTGTTCCTCAATCTCCTTCTGCCGCCAGATGGCATCCTGGGGGCGCGGCCCGGCACCAGCGGCTGGGTGCCCGCCAGGGCCATGGTATGGAAGTGGCCGTCGGCCGTGACTTCGGCCAATACTTCGGGCGAGGCCCCGAGCCAGGTGCCCACGCCCGGCACGCTCACCAGCGACACAAATGCCCGCGGATACTGCCGGCTCAACTGGCCAAATGCCGCCAGCGGGTCGAAGCCGGCCGGTAGCGGGCGGTGCGCTACGCGCGACGTCACTACTTTCACTACTGCCTTGTCTTCAATAGCCTGCACGCCGGTGCGCACGAGCTGCGTGTAGTCGGTTTCGGTGGTAGCCGGCGGGGCAGGCTGCGCGCTGTAGTGCCAGGCCAGCTCAGGTGGCGTCGGCAGGCTGAGCCAGGCCGTAAGATTGGGCACCAGTTCGCGGGCGGCCGGAGCCACGCGCACTACCTCGGGCCGGGCGAGGTCAAACTGCACATCGGCGGGCAGAAACAGCGCCGGGTTGTGGTCAGAGTCGCGAAAAGGAAAGAAAGCGAAGCCTACCGGTGCCTGGGTATCGAGGGCGGGCGGCAGACCAGTATAAGCGGCTTCGAGCGAGCGGCTCACCAGCAGGCGCGGGTGCTCGCTCGCCGGCTCGCGCCAGATGGCCAGCGGCCGGCCGGTGCGCAGGGCCCCTGCCGCCAGGTGGCGCAGCCGCGCCGTCGCATCGGGGCTGGCCGCGGCAGGCCAGGGCAGAAGCCGGGGTTCAGCTGCTTGCATTACGCTTTTTTCTCCCTGGCGGCGGGCAGGTCAATCACGGCCATCGTGATGCGGCTGATGCACACCAGCACCCCGGTTTCTTCGTGCGTGATGCGGATTTCCCACACTTGCGTGGTGCGGCCTACGTGCAGCGCCGTAGCGCGGCCGCGCACCCAGCCATCGCGCACGCCTTTGATATGGTTGGCGTTGATTTCAAGGCCTACGCAGGCCTGGCGCGTCACGTCGATGCGGGTAGCCGCGCCGATGCTGCCCAGGGTTTCGGCCAGCGCTACTGAGGCCCCGCCGTGCAGCAGGCCCATGGGCTGGTGGGTGCGGCCATCGACGGGCATCCGGCCTTCGAGGTAGTCGTCGTTGAGAGCCGTCAGCTCAATGCCCAGGGCATCGGCCAGCGTGGGGCGGTGGGCCGCCCAGATTTTCACGTCGTCAAGCGTCATTTTATACTAGGCAGTGGGTAATGGGCACTAGGTAATTATTCGACTGGATGGGCTGGAGAAGGGAGGGCGGCCGGGGCCAACATGCCTTCAACACCCCTTGCTTATTACCTATTACCCGTTGAAAAACCCCGTACTTTACAGCATTGTTCGGCAAAACTACTCGACTTCCTTACCCGTGCCAGTTCAGCAGCTCTATCTTCTTCGCCACGGCCAGACCGACTTCAACGTGCAGGGCATTGTGCAGGGCAGTGGTATCGACTCCGACCTCAACGAGCGGGGCCGCCGCCAGGCCGCGCAGTTCTGGCAAGCATATCAGGCCATGCCATTCGACCGGATTTATACCTCCCGGCTCCGGCGCACCCAGCAGTCGGTGCAGCAGTTTATCGACGCGGGAATTCCGCACGAGCAGCACGCCGGCCTCAACGAAATCAGCTGGGGCACCCGCGAAGGCACCCGCATTACGCCCCAGGAAGACGCCGAATACGCCCAGGTACTGACCGAGTGGACCACCGGCAACGACCACGCCCGCCTGCCCGGCGGGGAAAGCCCGGCCGAGGTGGCGGCCCGCCAGCGCCCGTTTATCGAGCTGCTTCAGAGCCGGCCCGACGACGAGATTGTGCTGGTGTGTCTGCACGGCCGGGCCCTGCGCGTGCTGCTCTGCCAGCTGCTGGGTTACCCGCTGCGCTGCATGGATGGCTTTGAGCACCAGAACCTCTGCCTCTACAAGCTGCACTACACGGGCTCGCACTACACTATCCGTAATTTTTTAGACGTAAGCCACTTAGTGGTGGGCTAGCAGGTAGTGAGCAGTGAGTAGTAAGCAATGAACAGTTGACTGCTATTCAGCTGCCCAACTCAACTGTTCACTACTCACTGCTCACTGCTTACTTTTTTCGAATTGTTTCCCCACCTTTTGGCGGCTAATTTTGGCCCCCAATCCCAACCTGCAATTCCGATGGCCGAAATTATCAAAATGCCGAAAATGAGCGACACGATGACCGAAGGGGTCATTGCGGCCTGGCTCAAGAAAGTAGGCGACAAAGTGAAGTCGGGCGATATCCTGGCCGAAGTCGAAACCGACAAAGCCACGATGGAGCTGGAAAACTACGAAGATGGCACGCTGCTTTACATAGGCCCTAAAGAGAAAGATTCGGTGCCGGTTGACGGTGTTTTGGCCATTGTGGGCAAGGAAGGGGAAGATATTTCGGGCCTGCTAAATGGCCAGGGCGGTGGAAGCGCACCGCAGGCGGCCGCGCCCGCTCCGGCGGCGGCTCCGGCACCAGTAGCTGCTCACGCAGCGGCAGCAACTGCCGCCCCAGCGCCCAGCGCGCCCGCCAATGGCAAGAAAGCCACGGTGGTACGCATGCCCAAGATGAGCGACACGATGACCGAAGGCACTATTGCCGCCTGGCTCAAAAAGGTAGGCGATAAAGTGAAGTCGGGCGACGTGCTGGCCGAAGTCGAAACCGACAAAGCCACGATGGAGCTGGAAAACTACGAAGACGGGATTCTGCTATACACCGGTCCCAAAGAAGGCGAAGCGGTAGCCGTAGATGGCATCCTGGCCATCATTGGGGAGGAAGGCGCGGATGTGCAGGCCCTGCTGGGCGGCCAGAGCGGCGGCGCAGCGCCCGCTGCCCTAGCCCCGGTCGAAACGGCTGCTCCGGCTACTCAGCCTGCCGCCAGCACTTCGCAGCCCGAGGCCAGCACCGGCCGCCTGCTTGCCTCACCCTTGGCCAAGAGCATTGCCAAAGACAAAGGCGTTGACCTGCGCCAGATTAAGGGCAGTGGCGAAAACGGCCGCATCGTGGCCCGCGACCTGCAAAGCACCCAGCCCCAGGCTGCTCCCACTGCCGCGCCTGCCCCGGCTGCTCAGACCGAGCGAGCGCCTCAGCCAGTGGCCGCTGCCCCGGCTCCAGTGGCTACCGAAGGGACCTACACCGATACGCCCGTATCGCAGATGCGCAAGGTGATTGCCAAGCGCCTGTCGGAAAGCCTGTTTACGGCCCCGCATTTCTATCTCACGATGGAAATTCTGATGGACAAGGCCATGGAAGCCCGCGTACGCATGAACGAGCTGTCGCCGGTAAAACTGTCGTTCAACGACATGGTTATCAAGGCTTCGGCCGTGGCGCTGCGCCAGCATCCGGTTATCAACTCGTCGTGGCTTGGCGATAAGATTCGCCAGAATAAGCAAATCAACATCGGCGTGGCCGTGGCTGTCGATGAGGGCCTGCTGGTTCCCGTCATCCGCAGCGCCGATGGGAAAGGCCTCTCGCAGATTGCCACCGAGGTGAAAGAGCTGGCCGGCAAGGCCAAGAGCAAGAAGCTGCAACCCGCCGAATGGGAAGGTAGTACGTTTACTATATCTAACCTGGGTATGTTTGGCATCGACGAGTTCACGGCCATTATCAACCCGCCCGACGCCTGCATCCTGGCCGTGGGCGGCATCAAGCAGACTGCCGTGGTAAAGGATGGCCAACTGGCTATCGGCAACATCATGAAGGTGACGCTGAGCTGCGACCACCGTGTGGTAGACGGCGCCACCGGCGCAGCCTTCCTGCAAACCCTGAAAGGCTTGCTTGAAGACCCCATGCGGATGCTCATTTGATAGTAGTGAGCAGGTAACAATGAGCAATGAGCAGTGGCCATCCGGTCACGCTCATTGCTCATTGTCCTTTCAACTGCCCGCTGTTCACTGTTTACTGCTCACTGTTAACTGAAGATGAGAATCCGCTCCACAACTGTGCTTGGCGTGCGCCACAACGGCCAGATTGCCCTCGGGGCCGACGGCCAGGCCACCATGGATAAGCACGTAGCCAAAAACAACGTGCGCAAGGTGCGGCAGCTCAACGACGGCAAGGTCGTGACCGGCTTCGCCGGCTCCACGGCCGATGCGTTTATGCTGCTCGACCGCTTCGAGGAAAAGCTCGCGGCCTATGGCAACAACCTCAAGCGCGCCGCCATCGAGTTGGCCAAAGACTGGCGCAAAGACCAGTACCTGCGTAAGTTAGAAGCCATGATGGTCGTCTGCGACAAGGATGAGCTGCTCATCATCAGCGGCACCGGCGACGTGCTGGAGCCCGATTCTGATGTAGCGGCCATTGGCAGCGGCGCCATGTACGCACAGGCGGCTGCCCTGGCGCTTAAAAAGCACGCCCCGCACCTCACCGCCCGCCAGATGGTAGAAGACGCGCTGCACATCGCGGCCGATATTTGCATTTATACCAATCATAATTTGATTATTGCCGAGCCAGCGTAATGGTTTTAGTGGTTAGCCGATAAATTATATATGCAACCACTGCTTGTGAGGTATTCAAAATGGTATTTTATTTTTCAACCGCTGGCGTTTCTGTGCTTCGTTAGCGGTGCGTTCGGCATATTTCATGAGGTAAAATCCTTAAAAGTCATGGATTTCATAGGAATCCTGCTTTTCGGAGTAATGGCCATCGTAACCGGCTGGGGACTTTTACAGCTAATTCGCTGCAAACCTTTTATTGTACTTAACGACAAAGGGGTTTTCAGTAAAGATTGGGGGCTGGGAACAATACCTTGGTCAGACATTGAGCAGGTATTCATCTCGTCAGAGCGATGGCCAAAAAACGTTGAATTGCTATTACGCAGCCCTGAGTCGTATCTGAAGCGTCAGTTCTGGCTACGTCGCATTTTAACAGCTTGCGAGTCAGCCTTTGGTAAATCGCCTTTCCTTCTGCTCACTGGAATGTCTGATACCTCCGCCGACACCGTAGTAGAATACATCTGCCAACGACTGAGCCAACAGCATAACTCACCTATTCAATAAATTCTGCTTATCCGTATTTAATGTTGTAATCGTCACATAAATTCACCCCATGCACATTACGAATTTCCTCAAGCACCACTACCGCCACTTCAACGCTGCTGCGCTTATCGACGCGGCCGAGGGCTACAACAAGCACCTGGCCGAAGGCGGCAAAATGATGATTACCCTGGCCGGGGCCATGAGCACCGCCGAAATGGGCATTCAGCTGGCCGAACTTATTCGCCAGGATAAAGTGCAGATTATCAGCTGCACCGGCGCTAACCTGGAGGAAGACATTTTCAACTTGGTGGCCCACGACTTCTACGAGCGCGTGCCGCACTACCGCGACCTCACGCCCGCCGATGAGCACGCCCTGCTCAAGCGCCACATGAACCGCGTAACCGATACCTGCATCCCCGAAGAGGAGGCCATGCGCCGCATCGAGCACACGGTGCTGAAGTTCTGGGAGCAGGCCGACAAAGCTGGTGAGGCGTATTTCCCGCACGAGTTCTTCTACCAGATTCTGAAATCGGGTGAGCTGGAGCAGTACTACCAGATTGACCCCAAAGATTCCTGGATGCTGGCCGCCGCCGAGAAAAACCTCCCTATCATTTGCCCCGGCTGGGAAGATTCTACCCTGGGTAATATATATGCCGGCCACGTTATT
The DNA here is from genome assembly GCF_013256425.1 of Hymenobacter sp. BRD67. Lineage (GTDB taxonomy): Bacteria > Bacteroidota > Bacteroidia > Cytophagales > Hymenobacteraceae > Hymenobacter. The sequence goes on along the minus strand of NZ_CP053904.1, from coordinate 2,065,875 downwards.
ACGGGCGACATCAAGAACGTGCACACCATGAAAACCGGCATCCAGTACATGATGTACCTGGCCGACTGGTACACTGAGCAGGCCACGGAGGAGAGCAAGGTGGGCTTCTTCCAGATTGGCGGCGGCATTGCCGGCGACTTCCCCATCTGCGTGGTGCCCATGCTGCACCAGGATTTGCAGCGCCACTCGGTGCCGCTCTGGGGCTATTTCTGCCAGATTTCGGACTCAACTACTTCCTACGGCAGCTACTCGGGCGCAGTGCCCAACGAGAAAATTACCTGGGGCAAGCTGGGCGAGAAAACCCCGAAATTCATCATCGAAAGTGACGCGACTATCGTAGCACCGCTGGTGTTTGCGATTGTGCTGGGGCAATAGGCCGGTCAGCTGAATAGGAAAAGGAAAGGCCGAACGCTACCCATGCGTTCGGCCTTTCTTTTTGCCAATGGCTATAGGGTTAGCGACCCAACACCTCATCGGTGAAATGCGCCTGGTGCGGGCCCTGAGCAAATTTCTCCGCATTAAAAGCGGCCGAGTTGCCGCGTGGAATAGAGAGCGACTGCCAGGCATCGCCGGCCACTAGCTTGCCGATAAAAACCAGCTGCCCCACGTGGTACGGGTAGTGCGCCAGCTGTCGGTTGATGGCCTCCATAACCGTATGGCCTTGGTTGCGGATATAGATAAGGCGGTCGCCATCGGCTTCCGTCAACGTATCGAGGGCGGCAAACAGGCACTGCCAGCCGGCTTCCCAGCGCTGAAGCAGCGCGTCGCGCGTCTGGAGGTCGTTGTCAAATTCGGCCTCGCGGTCGCGCCAGGGCTTTTCACCGTCGGAAGTCAAAAAATCAGTCCACCGCGACAGCATATTGCCCCACATATGTTTTACGATGGCCGCCATGCTGTTGCTGGCCGCGTTGGGCTGCCAGAAAAGCTGGTCGTCGGGCACCTGCCGCATGGCCTGCTCGCCAAGCAGCTTGTAATAGGCAAATTGCTTACGGGCGCTGGAAAGAAAGTCCGGGAACATAAGCTGCTAACGGTTAGTCTTTATGCTGTTGCCAATCGCAGTTTTACCAGCGCTTGCGCTGGCGATACGCATCTACCTGCTGGCGCAGCGCGGCCAGCACGCTACCATAGTGTTGGCGGGCATCCTGTTGCTGCTCCAGCCGTTGGAGGCGGCTGTTGATTAGCTCAGAAAATTCTTCTACAGAGTAAGAGCGTTTCGGCTGGGTAGACACTGGCAAAAAGGGGGCAAGACCAACAACACGTAGCGGTCGCAATTTAAGCAGCGCAGCCGAATTGTTACGTTCGGGAAATATAAATTTCCCGCCTGAGTGCCGGCTTGCTAGTTAGCGCCTTCCCAAAAAATGTCCGCGTCCTTCATTAGGCGAAAAGCGAACGTATCAGGCAGCGAAAAAAGGAGGCTATTTCTCAGCCATTGAAGCTGTTTAGGAAGTAGGAGGCGGCGCAATTTTACGCAGTAGGAGCACCGTAAAGGCGAGCCAGTGCAAAGCCAGCCAGTTTTGCAGGCTAGTTTCGTAGCGCACGAGCAGGGCTTTGAAGCTGTCGAGCCAGGCGTTGAGCCGCTCGATAACCAGCCGTCGGCGGTACAGTTGCGGGTCGAACGGCGTGTCATCGTCGGTCTGCCAGTCGGCCGAGCGTCGGTTGCGCGGGATGTTGACCTCGATGGCGCGCCGGGCGCAGGCTTGTCGCAAGCTGCTGACATCGAAGGCCTTGTCAGCGTTCAGAAATAGGCCTTCCAGGCGCAGCTCGGCCGCTTCGAGCAGGTCGCACAACTCGGCAAAGACGCGCTCCAACTCGAACGTATCGTGCTGGTTACCCGCCTGGGGCGTGGCCACGGCCAGCGGCAGGCCTTGGTTGTCAGCCAGGAACAGGGCGTTGGTGGTGCGGCCTGCCTTGCGGCCCTGGTAGCCGATGGCCGCCCCGCCGTTCTTGGCCAGCGTGTGGCTGCCATCGAGTTGGATGCTGGACAAGTCGAGAGTACGCCGATGCAAGCGTAAGCTAATGAGCCACAAATTTTTCCAGGCACCCTACTTGCCCCAGGCAGTGAAGTGGTAGTAGACGCCCTGCCAACTCAGCGGCTCGCCCGTGAACAAGGCCTTGACCGGCAGCCAGCGCCACTGGCAGCCGGTTTTGAGCTTGTAAAAGATAGCGCCCACCACCTCGGCCGGGTCAGTGGTGCGGCGGCCCCGTTGCGCACGGGCAGGTGGGGCAGGAGCCAGCGGGTAATCATATCTTTGCTCAAGACTTCCATGAGGGAGGGAAAGGAGATGGGTCGCACCTCAAATTTCCCGCTTTTGTGGGAGTCTTTTCTGTTTTGTGCTCGGCTGGCTACTTCCTAAACAGCTTCACTATAAAACGGAGGGCCGCTCCGCGATCCAGTGGCTGAGAAATAGCGCTAAAACCGGAAAAGTGGCCGGGCCGGATTCCAGATTCCCCACGGAATCATGAGCAGCACCAGCAGCAGGGCAATACCATAGTAAATGAAGGCAGTTTTGTGCTTTTGCGAATCATTAAGACGCTTTTTGGAGAGTGTGCGGCCTACCTGGGCAATCACAACGGCCAGCACCATCACGGCAATATGCTCCATGCCGAAAAAGCGGGTAGTCGGGTCTTTCATCGCGCCGGCCACCTTCATGGCCTTGAGGCCGTAGGGGCTCAGGCCAAAATACAGCCCCAGCCCAATAATAAGCTGCAGCAGCATGAAACCTACAAAGCTGGCTCCAAAAGCATTGTCGCCCTTGCCAAAAGCCCTGCGGCCCGACCAGCCCACATAGCCGCGAAATACGGCCACCAGGCCCGCGCCCAGTACAAACCACCGAAGCCAGGAGTGAAGAAAAAGAAGAATCTGGTACATAGAAAAAGTGTAATATACCGGGCAGCCCGGTCGGTGAAAACCCGGTGCGAAGCTACGGGCGGGGGTGCGGTTTACTCAAACTCGCCTGGCTGGGGCACGGGAGCGGGGGCCCCGCCCCGGGCCGCTGCCGCCCGCTGCTTGTGCCGGATGGCCACGGCGATAGCCAGAAAAACCGAAACGAAGGGTAGTACCAGCCCCACCACCAGCCACCGCCCAACCGACTGCCCATGCGAGTAGGCGATATAAGCCGTGAGCAGCGCCAGCGGCACGTTCAGCAAATAAAGTAGCAGATAGGGGAGCAGGTAAAATAACATAGTAAAAATAAGATATATTGTGCCTGGCCGCTGAATAGCTCGTCTAGGTAAGCTGCCTACCGCGCCTTGCCGCGCTTTACCAGGTAGGCGTAGAGTACTTTGTCGAAAGGCTCACGTACATCTACCGGCACAAAATCAATTTTGAGCTGCCCGCAGCGCAGGGCCAGCTCTTCCTCAAATTGGCGCATAGCCGCCCGGTACTGCGCGCGCACCTGCGCCGGCTGCAGCCGTATCTCCTGGCCCGTTTCGACATCCTCGAAAATGTAAGGACGGTCCTGGAAGTCGAAATTCGACTCGGTGGCCCGGTCCAGTACATGAAACAGCAGCACTTCGTGGTGCTGGTGGCGCAGGTGCTGCAAGGCCGCCAGGGCCGCTTCCTGCTCGGCCGCGCTGCGCCCCAGCATATCACTAAACACGATAACGAGCGACCGCTTGGGTATCTGCTGCGCAATGGTGTGCAGCACACCGGCCACGTCGGTCCGGGCCGTGGCGCGCCGGGTGGCGGCCAGGGGCGCGGGCCGCTCCAGTAGCTGCTGCATGGCCAGCAGCAGCGTGTGGCGATGGGCCGAGGTCGAGCGCACGGGGGTTTGCAGCTCCACGGTTTCGGCAAACGTGACGAGGCCCACGGCATCGCGCTGACGCTGCAGCAGCGTGGTGAGCGCGGCTGCCGCCAGCACCGCAAAGCGCAGCTTGTCGTGGCCGGGCTCGGGATAATACATACTCGGGCTTACGTCGAGCAGCAGGTGGGCGCGCAGGTTGGTTTCTTCCTCGTAGCGCTTCACAAACAGCTTGTCGGTGCGGGCAAATACCTTCCAGTCGATATGCCGGGTGCTTTCGCCGGGGTTATAGAGGCGATGCTCCGAGAACTCGACCGAAAAGCCGTGGTAGGGCGACTGGTGCAGGCCGGTAATAAACCCATCGACTAATTGCCGGGCCAGCAGCTCCAGATTTTCAAATGAGCGGATGGCGGCGAGGTCGAGGGCAGGAGCAGGCATGGTAGCGAAAGGTGGCGCGGGAGTATAGAATTAGCAATCAGCAGGCTACTGTAATCTAGCGCAGCGTTTACTAAGATGGGTTTGTCAGGGCGGAGCCAGACAGTGACTGAACTAATCTTACGTGCTGATAAACAAGCCGGCCACCAGTTGAGTTTCGTCGGCATTGCTACCCCATTTAGGTAAGCAGTTTCGCCTTTATCTTTGTCTGAGCCTACGCAAGTTTAGTGCCTTATAACTAAAAATCAACTTACTTTCCCCTTCTCAGCTCGTGGAAGACCGCTACTCAAAAGACCAGGAAGAAATCTACTCGCACCGCATGAAGGCGGGCAAGCGTACGTATTTCTTCGATGTGAAAGCTACCCGTGGTCAGGATTATTACCTGACCATTACGGAAAGCAAGCGCCGCCCCGGTGCCGACCCCGATGGCCCGGCCAGCTACGAAAAACACAAGATTTTCCTTTATAAAGAGGATTTCAATAAATTTATTGACGCCTTGCACGATGCCGTGGACTATGTGCGCGACGAGCTGCTGACCGAGGAAGAAGTGGCCGAGCTCGACCGCCCGCGCCCCGGTTTTGAGGGTGAGCAGCCGCGCGCCGGTGAGCAGCCGACGGATGATGGCCGCCCGGCCGCTCCCGACCTGGGCGAAAGCACCTACTAAACACCGATACGCAGTTGGAGGGGAGAGAATAGTAGTGCGCCGCTGGCTCTGGTAAAGAGCAGCGGCGCTTTGCATTGGTGCCCCGCGCCGTTGCCCGCCGTACCTTTGCCAGTGGATTATGCGAACTCATAATTCATACCTCATAATTCAACACTCAATAAAATGGGCCTCCGCTGCGGTATTGTCGGCCTGCCGAACGTCGGCAAATCCACGCTTTTCAACGCGTTATCCAACGCCAAGGCCGAATCGGCCAACTATCCTTTCTGCACCATCGAGCCCAACGTGGGCGTCATTACCGTGCCCGACGAGCGCCTCCAGATTCTGGAAGCGCTGGTGAACCCCAAGCGCGTGCTGCCCACTATCATCGAGTTTGTCGACATTGCCGGCCTCGTGAAAGGGGCCAGCAAGGGAGAGGGCCTGGGCAATAAATTCCTGGCCAACATCCGTGAGGTCGATGCCATCATTCACGTAGTGCGCTGCTTCGACGACCCTAATATCGTGCACGTAGCCGGCGGCGTTGACCCCGTGTTTGATAAAGATGTTATCGACACTGAGCTTCAACTCAAAGACCTCGAAAGTGTTGATAAAAAGCTGGTAAAGTCGGAGCGCAGCGCCAAGGCCGGTGATGCTGCCGCCAAAAAGGAAGTAGCCAGCCTCCAGAAATTCAAGCAGGCCCTCGAAGCTGGCGAAAACGCCCGCGCGGTGCCAGCCAGCGAAGAAGACCTCGCCGCCGTGGCCGACTTGCAGCTGCTCACTATTAAGCCCGTTATCTATGTGGCCAACGTGGACGAGGCCAGCATCGCTACCGACGGCAACAAGCATGTGGCGGCCCTGCGCCAGCACGTAGCCGCCGAAGGCGCCCAGGTAGTGCTGGTGTCGGCCGCCATCGAGGCCCAGATTGCCGAGATGGAAGACCCCGAGGAGAAGGCCATGTTCCTGGGCGAGTATGGCCTCACTGAGTCGGGCCTCAACAAGCTTATCCGGGCCAGCTACGAACTGCTCAACCTCATCACCTACTTCACGGCCGGCGTGCAGGAAGTGCGCGCCTGGACGGTGCACCGCGGCGACAAGGCGCCCGCCGCCGCCGGCGTCATTCACTCCGACTTCGAGAAGGGCTTTATCCGCGCTGAGGTTATCAAGCTCGCCGATTACCAGGAATACAAAACGGAGGTAAAAATCAAGGAAGCCGGCAAAATGGCCGTCGAAGGCAAAGACTACGTGGTGCAGGATGGCGACATTATGCACTTCCGCTTTAACGTGTAAACCAGGGGCTTACTTAAATCTTTGCGTTTCAACTTCTTTAGTTAATGGCTGTTTGGTGCATAAAAAAGCCTGGCGTAATTACGTCAGGCTTTTTTATGGAAATGTAATAAGGCTTACTACTTAAAAAGGGCTTCCAGCGATACGTCAAATTGGGTAATTGGGTCGTGCAAGGTGCCCGAACCATATACCTTGGCTGGCTGCCCAGGTAGAAATAAATAGACCGATTTTACAGCCGGAGCGATTAGCCAGGCAGACTGTACGCCTGCGGGAAAGTAAAATTCCCTGATTTTAGTAATTAAAAGGTCAAGAGCCTGGGTAGGCGATAAAATCTCGATGGCGGTAGTAGGGGCGAGGGATAGCGAATTATATCTTTTTCCCAGTTGTAAGTTTGGCGGGGCATAATGGCCACATCGGGCTTGAGCCGCCCGGTGCTCAGCTCAAATTCCAGCTCCGGTAGGATATCGTATTGCTCTTCGTAGGCGGCCAGTAGTACATTGAGTCGGCCAATGAGCCGGGAGTGATTAAGCGACATAGCTTCTTCGAGCACAACCTCGGTTTCGATAACTTCGATGGCCTGCGTATTCATGAGTAAGGGCTTTTTTCAAAGGTAGACGAATTACCTTTAAAGTTAGCGCCAAACCGCCGGCCGAAGTATCTTTGCCCCCTGCCAAAACCTAGCCCAACCCCACCTTTATGAAGTTCATTGTTTCGTCCTCGGCCCTGCTCAAGCAGCTCCAGAGCATCAACGGCGTGGTTACGAACAACCCCGTGGTGCCCATCCTCGAGAACTTCCTGTTTGAGATTGAGCCGGGCAAGCTCACCATCACGGCTTCCGACCTGGAGACGAGCATGATAACCGAGCTGCCCATCGAAGCCCGCGAAGCGGGACGCATTGCCGCGCCGGCCCGCATCCTGCTCGATACCCTCAAGAACCTGCCCGACCAGCCCGTAACATTTAGCCTGGATGAGGAAACCTACACCATCGAAATCAGCTCGGCCAATGGCCGCTACAAGCTGGCTGGTGAGAATGCTGCCGACTTCCCCCGCGTGCCGGTGGTGAAGGGCTCGGCCCCGGTCGAGATGCCCTCGTCGTCGCTGGCGCGGGCTATTAATAAAACCATCTTCGCGGTGAGCACCGATGAGCTGCGCCCGGCCATGACCGGCATTCTGGTGCAGCTGGGCGAAGCCCAGGTAACGTTTGTGGCCACCGATGGCCACCGCCTGCTGCGCTACCGCCGCCAGGATGTGGGCGCGGGCCAGACGGCCAACCTCATTATTCCGCGCAAAGCCTTCAACCTGCTGAAAAGCTCGCTGCCCAGCGAGGCGACGCCGGTGCATATCGAGTTCAACCAAAGCAATGCGTTCTTCTCGTTCAACCAGATGCGCCTGGTGTGCCGCCTCATCGACGAGCGCTACCCCGACTACGAGAACGTAATTCCCGTCAGCAATCCTAATAAGCTTATTATTAATCGCCAGGAGCTGCTGAACTCGGTGCGCCGCATCAGCATCTACTCCAATAAGACCACCCACCAGGTGCGCCTGCGCCTCACAGGCTCGGAGCTGGTGATTTCGGCCGAGGACCTCGATTTCAGCAACGAGGCCAAGGAAACCCTGGCTTGCCAGTACGACGGCGAGGATATGGAAATCGGCTTCAACGCCCGCTTCCTGCAGGAAATGCTCTCGAACATTGACTCGGAGGAAATCACGCTGGAGCTGAGCACGCCCAACCGGGCCGGCCTGCTCATGCCTACCCTGGCCGACGAGAACGAAAGCATCCTGATGCTGGTAATGCCGGTGATGCTCAATAACTACGTGTAGCTGCTAGCCTATTAAAACACGTTTGTCATTGCGAGCCTGCGAAGCAATCGCACTAGAACGAGCCGCTTGAGTTTCGTTCAGGTGCGATTGCTTCGCAGGCTCGCAATGACAAACTTTTTTAGAATCCTGCCCAATCCTTTTATGAAAAAATCAGAAATTCACTTCAGCATTGCACTCGACGACCAGAAGGTGCCCGAAGCTATCAGCTGGCAGGCCACCGATGCAGGCAAGGATATTCACTTTGCTAAAGCTATCAACGTAGCCATCTGGGACCGCAACGCCGACGCGACGATGAAAATCGACCTTTGGACCAAGGATATGCCCACCGATGCCATGAAGTTTTTTGTAGTCGATAACATCGGCTCGATGGCCGAAACCATCGTGACGGCCACCGGCGACAAGAAAATGGCCGAAATGATGCGCACCCTCTGCAAAGAGCTCAGCGATTACCTCGAAGAGCAGGGGCAAACGAATAGCTAATACATATTGTATTTTATATATTTAAAAAGGCCTGCCGCACTATGCGGCAGGCCTTTTGTTTGGTGCGTGGAGTGTAGGTTAGCGCATGGAGCGGCCCAGGGAAGCTGGCCGGGTACCGGAAGTTCCTGCGCTCTTGGCTGGCGCTGAGGGTCTGATAACGGCATCGTTGGCCCGCGCCGGCACTGGGTTCTGGACTGAGTTGACGAGTAGCGAAGCCGAGGCATTGTGGGCGTAGTCGTGGTCGGCCTGCGCGTAGCGCTTGCGGGCGTCGAAATAATCGGTGTACTGGTCGGTCGAGAGAACGGCCTGCACTTCCGCATCGCGCTCGTGGCTGATGGCTTTCGACTGCTTGTCCAGCATATCGGGGTCTTTGGCGTACAGGTGTTCGGCCGCCGCCAGCTTGGCAATTTTATCGTTGTTGATGTCGCGCATGCGCGACGCCTGGTAGCCATTCAGGCGCAGGTCGCGCGTCATCTGCTCGGTCAGGTGCTCCGAACGGGCTGATACGGCCGGGTTTAGGCGCGGGGTAGGCTGGGTTTTATCCTGCGGCATTGGCGAGGCCGGCCCCTGGGAGGGCGATGCCTGCTGCGCCCGGGCAGTAAGGGTAGCAGCCAGCAATAGAAAGGCAAAAGCAGATTTCATTGGCGGGCAAAGCATGGGTTAGAATGACTGGTAGCCAACTGGTGCGCCAGCAGCGGGCGGCGCGAGGCTGCTGCTACTAACGCAAAACCTGCCCGCGAAGTTGATGCTAACGCGCTGGCGGCACTGGTCAAAACTGGTTTTTCCACATCATGCTCTCTACCGGTCGGTCGGTGCGGTCATTGTATTTGGCCGACTGCTTGCGGTTGTAGAACGTTTGCACATCGCCTTGCAGGCTGAAATAAATCAGCTGGCCGATAGGCATGCCTGGGTACACGCGCACGGGCATAGAAACGCTGATTTCCAGGGTCCAGTGGTTGCAAAAGCCCACGTCGCCCTTGCCGGCGGTAGCGTGAATATCGATGCCCAGGCGACCCACGCTGCTTTTGCCCTCCAGGAAGGGAACGTGAGCGTGGGTTTCGGTATACTCCTCCGTTACGCCCAGGTAAAGCGTGCCCGGCTGAAGCACAAAGCCTTCATCGGCCGATAGCTCGAAGGTGGTGATTTGGTTGTGGCGGCGGGCATCGAGCACCGCGTCGTTGTAGGTAGCCAGGTAGCGGCCCAGGTGTACGTCATAGGAGTTGGTACCCAGGCAGCTCGGGTCGAAAGGCTGCACTACAATGGTACCGCGCTCCATTTCGGCGCGGATTTGCAGGTCGGTCAGAATCACGGATTAACGGGTAGTTTAGCGAATTTCAGGGTTGTGTAGGGGCGGCTCCGGCTGAGGTAAAGGCCCGCGAAAGCAGGCGCTTATTCGGAGTCGTCGTAGCTGTCGGCCGGCAGTTCGCCGGTAGACTGGGGGCGGAAGCGGCTGAAAAAGCCGGCGTTAGGTCCGGTAGCCGTGCCGGGCTCGTCGGGAGTTTCTTCCTCGCCTTCGGGCGGGGCTGTATAGTACGCCTGCTCGGCCTCCAGGGCCCGCACGCGGGCGCGCAGGCGCCGCAGCTCGGGCAGCAGGCTGGCTGCCGAGTAGAGCAGCAGGCCAAACGAGCCCAGGCTCAGCAGCAGCGTGATGTAGCCTACCCAGCCGGGGCCGCTGGTGGACGCGGTGCTTGCGGAGGAGTAGGCCGCCGGCCGGATTTCCGGCTCCGCTGCCGCCGGCGTGGTCTCGTCGCTGGGGCCGTTGGTAGTAAGCGGCGCAGCTGCGGCCAGCGGCTCCTCGGGCTCGGGGGCGGGTTTGGCGGCGGGGCTGGCGCTGGCGTTGAACTGCGCGGTGGCTTGCTTGATAACGCGTTGCTCGGCGCGTACCAGGGCAGACTTTTCATCGTGCGGCAGGCCCCGGATAAAGAACTCGAAATTGCGGTCGAGCAGTACGCCGTTCAGCTGCTTCTCAAACTCAGCCAGCGTGAGTGGGCCATTGCCAAAATGCGTTTTGTAGCGCTCAGCCACCCCGTTGTAGTTCAGAAACAGCTTTTGCAGCTCAGTATTATTCTCAAAGTTGGTAAACTGCCGCCGGGCCGCTGCCGAGCGCAGGTTCTCAGGAAATTTCTGACGCGTAAAGTGCTTGTCGTACACCGTTTCGAACGTGCGGAAGTTTAGCTCGTCGATGGTGCGGTCGAAGAGCTGCTTGTTGGCTTCGGCGGGCGTTTGGGCACCGGCGGAGCCCGCCAGCAGCAGGGCAAAAAAGAGGGGCAGCAGGTAACGCATAAGGGGGTTAGCGCAGAGTTTCGCAAAGTTGGCAGGGTAGCGCAAAGTATTGAAGCGGAAGCCTCTGCCAAACGCTGCGCCAAAAAGTCTAGTGGTGCGCTTCGATGAGCGACTCGCGGCAGGCGGTAAGGTACTTTTCTACCAGTTCGTCGGTGATGGCCGTCGAGATAAAAAGCGCCTCAAACTGCGACGGAGCCAGGTAGATACCCCGGTTCAGCATGGCGTGGAAATAGCGCCCGAAAGCCGGCAGGTTGGCTTTCTTGGCGTCTTCGAGGTTATTAACCGGCTCCGGCGTGAAAAACAGGCTGAACATCGAGCCCACCTGATTAACGGTATAATGGAGACCCAGCTCCTTGGCAATCTGCCGGGTGCCATCGGCCAGGCGGGTGCCGATAGTTTCCAGCTGCTGATACACTTCGGGGTGCTCGTGGAGGTAGCGCAGCTGGGCCATGCCGGCCGCCGTAGCCAGCGGATTGCCCGAAAGCGTACCGGCCTGGTACACCTTACCGGCCGGCGCCACCTGGTTCATGATGTCGGCCCGGCCCCCGTAGGCACCTACGGGTAGGCCGCCCCCAATAATCTTACCCAGCGTGGTCATGTCGGGTACCACGCCGTAGCGCTCCTGCGCGCCGCCCGGCGCAAGGCGGAAGCCCGTCATTACTTCGTCGAATATTAGTACAATACTATGTTTGGTGCAGAGGGCCCGCAGCCCGGCCAGGAAGCCCGGCGCCGGCTCCACGAGGCCCATGTTGCCCACCACCGGCTCGATGATAATAGCAGCCAGCTGGTCGGGGTTGGCCGCAATGGCGGCCTCAACGGCGGCAAGGTCGTTGTAGGGCACGGTGAGGGTATCGCGGGCCACCCCCTCAGTTACGCCCGGCGAGTCGGGCGCGCCCAGCGTGAGGGCCCCCGAGCCGGCGGCAATCAGAAATGAGTCGCCGTGCCCGTGGTAGCAACCCTCAAACTTGAGGATTTTGGCCCGGCCCGTGTAGCCGCGCGCCACCCGAATGGCCGACATCGTGGCCTCCGTGCCTGAGTTCACCAGGCGCACTTTCTCCAGGCTGGGTACCAGCTCGATAAGCAGCTCGGCCAGCTCAACTTCGCGCCGGGTGGGTGCTCCAAAGGAAAGCGAATCGGGCAGGGCTTTGGTGAGGGCATCAAGTACCACGGCCGGCGCGTGGCCGAGTATCATCGGGCCCCAGGAGTTGATAAAATCAACGTACTGCTTGCCATCAACATCGGTAAGCCAGGCGCCCCGGGCCGATTGCATAAATACGGGCACGCCGCCCACCGAGCGAAACGCCCGGACCGGCGAGTTAACTCCGCCCGGAATCAGCTCCTGGGCGCGGGCAAATAAGGTTTCGGAAGTGGTCATGCTAAAAGTCTGCTTGCTTTTTAAATATAATAACGTCTGTCATTGCGAGCCTGCGCAGCAATCACATAAAAACGATGAGCGCACGACTCGCGCCAGGGTCGTTCTCGTGCGATGACTTCGCTTTGCTCGCAATGACAAACGCGAAGAGCTTGCGGCTTACCGCACCAGCTGCGGCTCGAGGTTGCTGAGCTTGAACAGCGGCACGGTTTGGTTGTCGTGCGCCGTGCTAGGGTAGGTGAGGCCTTCGAAGATGGCTCCGGGCTGCGGCGGGGCGCTGGCCAGGCCGCTCTGAAAGGCCGGCCCGTACTGGAGTAAGGCATTGCCAAAAAACAACAGCAGCTCGAAGCCCTGGTTGGCAAACACGGAGGGCGGCAGCTTTTGCTTGGCCAGGTAGAGCTGGCGGAAGCGCCGGTAGCCGGGCCGCTGCGTATCAAAATACTTGGGGTGATAATAGTACACGCCCGCGCTGCCCAACTGCCCAACGCCCAGGCCGGGATTGTCGAGCCAGGTGCCGGGCACCACCAGCGCCGGGCGGCTGGCCGCCGGCACCGCAGCCAGCGCCGTAAAGGCTGCTGGCCCAGCCTTGCGGGCGTCGGAGGCTACTACGAAGTGGCTGGCTCCGGCCAGCTCGGCCGGCAAAAAGGCCGCGGCCAGGCTGCCGGGGTCGTCGGGCCGGAAGGCGTGGGTGGCCAGCAGGTGGCCGCCGGCCGCCTCATAAGCTGCCTGGTAGGCCGCCGCAAAGTCATTCTCATCCTTGCTGTCCTCGTGCAGCAGCACGGCCGGGCGGCCCGTACCAAACGCGCTGGCGGCAAACTGCGCGGCCACCCGGCCCTGGGTAGCGGCACTGGGAGAATAGAGGTAGTGATAGGCATTATCCTGCACCAGGTCAGCATCCTGCGAAAGCGGATTGATACAGATAATCTGATGCTCACGGGCGTAGCGGGCCAGCAGCTTGGCGCCCGACTTGTACACCGGCCCGATGAGCAAATCCATGCCTGCCAGCTCGGGCAGGGCCAGGATGCTCTTGAGCGTCAGCGTATCGGCTCCGGTATCGTAGGCATAGAGCTGCACCGGGTGCCCGGTGCGCTGCAATGAGTCCTGGGCCAGGCGCAGGCCGGCGTAGAGGTCGGTTACAAACTGATTTTTGCGCTGGGTCTGCCAGGTATTATCCTGAAGCTCAAAAGGTAGTAAAACTGCTATATTGTAGCTTCCCTTGCGCGGTAGGGCCTTCGGCGCGGCTGGCCCGGTGGCGGTAAGGGCCGTCGCGTAGCGGGTACGGTCGAGCTTAAACTGACTAACGAGGGCCTCCAGCTGCTGGCGGTCGGCCTCATTGAGCGAGCCACCGGCCAGCAGGTAGTCGGCATAGTACCGGCCGATGAGCTTGCTTTGCGGGTAGCGCTTCTGGAGGCGCTGCCAGGTGGTTCGGTCTTTCAGCCTGGCCAGGTAAGTGGCCTGCATGGCTTCGCGCAGGGGGCCGTACTGCTCGGCGGGCAGCTGGCCCAGCGTACGTAGCGCCGTATCATAATCGCCCTGCTCAAACGATACCTGGCCTTGCAGATACAGCGCCTCGTTGAGGTTGCCGTAGGTAGGGTATTGATTTCGAATAAGATTGAGCATCTGCTCGGCCTCGGCCCACTGGCCCAGGCGGGTGGCTGCCACCGCGTAGAGGTAGGCGGCATCGCCGGCCTGGGCAAACTTATTGATGGGTTGGGCCAGCGGCTCCAGCTCCTGCATGGCCGTGGCGTAGTGGCCCTGGTCGAGCTGCATTTTGCCGGTACGGTAGCGCGCCAGCTGGCCCTGGGCGGACGCGCTCAGGCTCAGCAGCACGAGTGGCAGTAGAAACAGCTGCCGCCAGAACCAGAAGGCGGCAGCACGATACAAGTGGGTCATGCGGAAGGGAAGGGCCGGCGTTGGCCAGCGCAAAGGTACGGGAGGGGAGCAGGGAGATGTAAAAAGCCTAGGCGGCGGGCCACGCACCTGATTGGGGCTGCTACCCGGCCCGCCGCTTACCTTAGCGCCTTCGCCAGGCTTGCTGCTTATGCCACTTTCTGTTGCGGCGCTGCGGCGCCGGCTGCCGCTGCTGCTGGTACTGGGGCTGTCGCTGGCCCTGAGCTTCACGCTTATTGCGGCGCGAATAGTTATCACCCGGCAGCTGCTGTTCGTCTTTCTGCTCTGGAACCTGTTTCTGGCCGCTATTCCCTTTGGGCTGAGTGCCGCGCTGCACCTGGCTGCCCGGCCGCCCGGCGCGCGGCTGCTGCTACCCATCGGCTTGGTATGGCTGCTGTTTTTCCCCAATGCGCCCTACCTCATCACCGACCTCTTTCACCTGGAGCCCCGGCCCGGCGTACCCTACTGGTACGACCTGGCCCTCATCATGTCCTGCGCCTGGAACGGGCTGATGCTGGCCTTCGCCTCGCTGCTCGACATGCACACGCTGGTGCGCCAGCGCCTGGGCCTCTGGGCGGGCTGGGGTTTTGCGACGGCCGCCCTGGGCCTTAGCGCGTTTGGCGTGTATCTCGGGCGGTTTCTGCGGTATAATTCCTGGGATGTGCTCAGCAATCCGTTCACTTTATTCTACGATATCCTGAACCGGATTCAGCATCCCTTTACTTACCCGCGCACCTGGGGCGTCACGGTCGTTTTCTGGGCTTTTTTGCTCATTGCCTACGCTACCGTGCGGCTGCTGGGGCAGGGCCGGGAGCCGGGAACGCCCGATACCAGGTGAGCTAGTACTTCAGGTTACCTTCCCAGGCCGCTAATTCGGTGCGCCGCTCGCCGTAGGCGCGGGCCAGCAGGGCCGGGCTGGGGTTTATGCCGAGGTAAATAGTAACCCCTCGCTCGCGGGCGTAGGGAGTGGTCATTTCGCCCACTTTACGAAACTCCTGGAAATAAGGCACGAGCTCTTCGGGGTGGCCTTCACCCACGAGTAGCAGGTTGCGCCAGGGCCGGGCCGGCAGCGCCGGAAACCAATACAAGTAGCTGCCATTGAAGCTAGTAGCGGCAGGTATCGCCCGGTTACGGTTGTAGTAGTTGAGGGCCCCGGCCTGGCCGTAGTCGTCGCACTTGATGAGCGTGCGGGCGCGCGTGGAGTCGGGCAGCGCCTGATAGGCCAGCCAGGTTTTGTCGGCCAGCTCGTGCCAGCCCAGCATATCGGCAAAATCCTGGGGCAGCGGGTGCACCTGGCCGTCTTCCCAGCGGTTGAGACCCAGCTTCCGGTGCAAAGGCCGCTGGCTGAGACGCGCCATAGCTGCTGGCGGCAGAATGGGAAAGATGTCGCGCACGATGGGCACCCACAGCGCCAGCGGCAGGGCCAGCAAGGCTATTCGCAAGCCTAGCCGGCTGGCCAGCCGGGTTTGCCACCACACGGCCCCAATCGCAAACAATGCCGGGTAATAGCCTAAGCTATAGTAGCTTTTGCCATGCAGAATGGTCAGAATAAGCAGCCCGACCACGAATACGAGTCCGGCCACGCGGACCGCCGGCGCGGGCTGCCCGCGCAGTGCCGCCCATAGCCCCGGCACCCACACCAGGAGCGCCGCAAAGCATAGCAGAAGCTGGGCGCTCCAGAAGCTGGCCACCGTTACGTACACCAGCTGCGTGTCGTGCAGCAGAGCCATGTGGTGCCGAAAAGGCAGGCCGTGGCGCAGCTGCCACCCCAGCGTGGGGGCAGCCACCAGCAGCGCCAGGCCACCAGCCAGCCAGATGGGCCGCCGGGCAAATAGGCGTGGGGTGGTGAGAAGCAGCCCCGCCAGCACGGCGGCCCCGAAAAAGAAGGTCGTGTATTTATTGAGAATGCCCAGCCCCAGCACCAAACCCAGCCAATAAAGGTGCCGGGGCTGACCGTCGGGCTGCGCGTGGCGCACCAGCAGGTACATACCCAGCGTAAAGCTGAATACTTCAAACGCATTGGGTTGAAACAGCAGATTAACTCGGCCGTAAGCCGTAGTGAGGTAGCACACGCCGGCCAGCGCCTGGGCCCACGGCCCGCCACCCAGCCGCTGCGCCAGCCGCACCACGATATAAATCGTGAGGCTGCCCCAGAGCAGCGGCCACGCTTTCACCCAGAAAAACCCGCCGCCCAGCGCCAGCGATACCCAGCTTTGCAGGGCAGTGAGGGGCGGCACTTCGATGTAGCCCCAGGCCAGGTGCCGGCCGTAGTCAAGGTACAGGTACTCGTCGCGGTGCAGCTCGTAGGTGCCATAGCCGGCCAGCAATAGCCCCGAAACAAATTTGAGGAGCGCGAATAATAGGGGTAGACGGTGCTTCATACTTCAGTGAGCAGTGAGTAGTGAACAGAGAGCAGTTAGCAAAAGAACATCATGCTGACGAAGGAAACAGTTCTGCCACTTCGAAGAATTGTTACCCCAGCGGCGCAAGCGAGATGTCGCGCTGTGCCCAGTATGGCGTTCTTTGCTCACTGCTCACTGCTCACTGCTCACTGCTCACTGCTCACTGCTCACTGCTCACTGCCTATGTGGTCCCGCCTGCTTGCTACCCGCCGCTACCCTGACCGTCCCGCCGAAACGCCCGCGCCGGGCCGCTCGCCTTATCTGGCCGATTACGACCGCGTGGTGTTTTCATCGGCTTTCCGGCGCTTGCAGCGCAAAACCCAGGTGATGCCGCTGCCCGAAACCGACTTCGTGCACACCCGCCTCACGCACTCGCTCGAAACGGCCTGCGTGGGCCGCTCGCTGGGCCGCCTCTCGGCCCGCCGGGTGCTCGAAGCCGACCCCAGTATTGCCCGTGAGCTGCCCGACTTCGACCAGGACTGCGGCGACATTGTGGCCGCCGCCTGCCTGGCCCACGACATCGGCAACCCGCCTTTCGGCCACTCCGGTGAGGACGCCATCTCCGCCTACTTCGCCAGCCGGGCGGCCGAGCGCTTTATCACCGGCCTGAGCGCGGCCGAGCAGGCCGATTTGCAGCACTTTGAGGGCAATGCCGCGGGCTTCCGCATTCTCACGCACACCTACCCGGCGCTCAGCAGCGGCTCGGGCGGCCTGGGGTTGACGTATGCCACGCTCGGTGCCTTTACCAAGTACCCGCGCCCGTCGGTTATCGACCCGAGTAAAAAGCAGAACGGGGCCAGCGAGAAGAAATACGGCCATTTTCAAGCCGAAAATCCGCGCTTCAAGCTTATTGCCGAAGAGCTGGGCCTGCAAGCCAAAGACGCTCCGGCTGGCTTCTTCCACCGCCATCCGCTGGCCTTTCTGGTCGAGGCGGCTGACGACATCTGCTACCGCATCATCGACTTTGAGGATGGCCTCAAACTGGGCCTCATCGACCACGAAAAAGGCCTCACGCTTATGCGCGACTTGCGCGCCGCCGCGCCCAATGCCCGCCCTAAAAGTGCCGGCAGCAGCGGCCTAGAGTGGCGCGACTGGCAGGAAGAGCTGGGTTACCTGCGCGCCACGCTCATCGGCCAGCTCGTCGATGAAACTGCTACCCGCTTTGCCCACCACTCGCCCGCCATCCTGGCCGGTACCTACGATGCCTCGCTGGTGAAGGAACTGAGCGGCTACGAGCACTTGCAAGAAATTCAGCGCCTGAGTGTGGAGAAGCTCTACCGCTCGCGCCCGGTGCTCGAAATCGAAGCTGCCGGCTTCGAGGTGCTTGGCGGCCTGCTCGATGCGTTCCTGTGCGCCATTTTTGACAAGAAAGAAAATCACCGCTCACGCAAGCTGCTCGATTTATTGCCGAACCAGTTTCGGGCCATTGGCCCGCAGGCCGGCGCCTCGGCGTATGAGCAGATTATATTGCTTACTGACTATATTGCCGGCATGACCGACCAGCACGCGCTGAGCTTGTATAAAACGATTAAAGGGATTGAGCTACCGAAGGGATTTTGAGGGTAGACTGGCAGCTAAAGGCCGGTTTCAGACTCGTGCAACGCCACCATATTTTTCAGCAGTTGCTCAATTAGTATTCGGCCCTTCCACACCGATTTTAATTTGCTGCGAATCTGCGCGGCCGTTTGCACAAATTCCTGTTCTTCGGCTTCTTCATGGTTTTCGAAATTAATTAATTTCTCCACCATCTCCTCCGTCATTTCGGGGTGAAACTGGAGGCCGATAATGCCGTCGCCCCACACGTAGCCCTGCGCCGCGCAGCCTGCCGACATACCCACCCGCACCGCCCCCGGCGGCACCGTGAAGGTATCGACGTGCCAGTGCAGTACGGTGGCTTTGTCGGGCCAGCCGCGCAGCAGCGGGTGGGTGAGCGCTTTGGCCGAAAAGCGCACCGTCCAGAACCCGATTTCCGGCGCCGGATTGCGATGCACCTCACCACCCAGCGCCTGCGCCACCAGTTGTGCCCCCAGGCAAATGGCCAGCGTAATTTTCCCCGCCCGCAATGCTTCGCGCAAAAAGGCTTTCTCCGCCACCAGCCAGGGAAATTCGGCCTCTTCGTGCACACTCATTGCCCCGCCTAGAATCAGCAGCCCATCGAACTCCGCCAGCGCCGGAAAAATTGGATTTGGTTCAAACAGCCGCGTGTAGTTAAGCGTGTGGCCGTGTGCGGCCAGCCACTCGGCGGCGTAGCCAGGGCCTTCGTCGGGTAAGTGTTGGAGGCAGTGAAAGCGCATAATTTAATAGCTATAATTTTTCCGCGTGATTAAACATGATGAAAATTGTTGCTGCCATTGCTATTACAAAAAATCCTAATAATAAAATAAATAAAAATGAAATGCCTGCCCAAAAAATCGACCATATACTACTGTATTGCTTCTGTCCGAGTGCGCGATAAGCCCACGCACCATAAACCAGATAGGGAATCCCAAAGGCATAAAATTCACATGAGGAGAACAAGAGGCGTAGCCAGTCCATAACCTGTTCATAAACGAAAGTCGCCCTGGTAACCCAACGCGACTTTCGTTTATTCAGCCCCTCAGTATGAAATCACAGTTTCTATTCCCATTCAATCGTCGCCGGCGGCTTGCTGCTGATATCATACACCACGCGGTTAATTCCCCGCACCTGGTTGATGATGCGGTTGCTCACGTCGGCCAGGAAATCGTAGGGGAGGTGCGCCCAGTCGGCGGTCATGCCGTCCACGCTGGTTACGGCGCGCAGGGCCACCACGCGCTCATAGGTGCGCTCGTCGCCCATCACGCCCACGCTTTGCACGGGCAGTAGCATGGCGCCGGCCTGCCACACCTGCTCGTAGAGGCCGCGCTCTTTCAGCAGGTTGATGAATACCCCATCGGCGCGTTGCAGCAGGTCTACTTTCTCGGGCGTGATGTCGCCCAGGATGCGGATACCCAGGCCGGGGCCGGGGAAGGGGTGGCGGTTGAGAATCTCGCCGGGCAGGCCCAGCGCAGCACCCACCTCGCGCACCTCATCCTTGAAGAGCATGCGCAGCGGCTCCACGATTTTGAGGTTCATCTTCTCGGGCAGGCCGCCTACGTTGTGGTGGCTCTTGATGGTCACGGCCGGGCCGCCGTGCACCGAAACCGACTCAATCACGTCGGGGTAAATGGTGCCCTGGGCCAGCCAGCGCGCGCCTTCCACCTTCTGCGCCTCGCGGTCGAACACCTCGATAAACGTGCGGCCAATAGCCTTGCGCTTCTGCTCGGGGTCGCTCAGCCCTTCGAGCGCCTGGTAAAACTCGGGCGCGGCGCGCACGCCGGTCACGTTCAGGCCCAGGCCCTCGTAAGCTTTCAATACCGAGGCAAACTCATCCTGCCGCAACAGGCCGTTATCCACGAAAATGCCGTGCAGGCGCGGGCCGATGGCCCGGTGTAGCAATAGCGCCGCCACGCTGCTATCGACGCCGCCCGAGAGGCCCAGAATCACCTGGTCGTGGGGGCCGATGGTAGTTTGCAGCGCTTCCACCATCGAATCCACGAAGTGCTCGGGTGTCCAGCTCTGGTCGCAGCCGCAAATGCCAACCACAAAGTTTTCCAGCAGCTGCCGGCCCTCGGTCGAGTGCGTTACCTCGGGGTGAAACTGGATGCCGTAGGTTTCCTGGCCGGGTAGCTGGTAGGCGGCTACCGGTACCTCGGGGGTGCCGGCGATGATATGGTACCCGGCCGGCAACGTCTTGATAGTATCGCCGTGCGACATCCACACCTGCGTATCCAGGTGCAGGCCGCGCAGCAAGGGCGAGGACTCATCGAGGCTGGTAAGCCGCGCCCGGCCGTATTCGCGGATGGTCGCGGGCAGCACTTCGCCGCCACCCTGCTGGGCCAGCAGCTGCGCGCCGTAGCAGATACCCAGCACCGGCACCCGGCCCAGAATCCCGCTCAGGTCGGGGTTGGGCGAGTCGGCATCGCGCACCGAGCACGGCGAGCCCGAAAGAATGACGCCCCGCAGGTCGCCGGCGCTAATGCGCTCGGCCAGCTGAGAGGCGTGGGTATAGGGATGAATTTCGCAGAAGACGTGCAGCTCGCGAATGCGCCGGGCAATGAGCTGGGTGTATTGCGAACCGAAGTCCAGAATCAGAATTTGCTGCATAGACCACTGTTTAGCACGGGTTTTAGCGGATTTCACGGATTTTGTGGATGTTTCCGCTGGGCCGTCGTGCTGGTTTGTGGTGCAAAAATACTCCGGCGAGGGTGCTTTCTAAGCATCCTCGCCGGTAATGATAGCCGGCTGCGCGCAGGCATACGATAATTTTTCTGCCAAACAATCAGGCAGCTACAGCCGGATACTAGCTGCAAAATCCGTAAAATTCGCTACAATCCGTGCTAATCAGTGGTCTGGGGTTGTACCTTTGCAGCGGCGAGTCAGAACGACCAGCTCCTGCTGAACTCCCCCAGGGCCGGAAGGCAGCAAGGGTAGGTGGTTGAGCGGTGCGATTTTGG
This sequence comes from Hymenobacter sp. BRD67, assembly GCF_013256425.1. Taxonomy (GTDB): domain Bacteria; phylum Bacteroidota; class Bacteroidia; order Cytophagales; family Hymenobacteraceae; genus Hymenobacter. Next base: position 2,045,014 of record NZ_CP053904.1, on the reverse strand, counting down.
CTCGCTTTTTTTTTGTCTTTTCCTCTGGTTTCCAGCCGGCCCCGAGCCGCGTTTCGTCTGCCGTGTTTAGGTAGCCAGCGCGTAGCTTTGGGCCGGCTTTTTTTATAAGCTACCTATCTTACTAAACCGCTTGTCATTGCAAGTGCCGGTAAGCAATGACAAGCAGTTTTACCAGACATTTGCCAAATGAAGTTCTTTATTGATACGGCCAACCTGGCCGAAATTCAGGAAGCCGTTGACCTCGGCGTGCTTGACGGCGTAACCACCAACCCCTCGCTCATGGCTAAGGAGGGCATTAGGGGCACCGACGCGGTGATGGCGCACTACCGCGCCATCTGCGATATGGTGGACGGTGACGTGTCGGCCGAAGTGATTGCTACCGACTACGAGGGCATTATCCGGGAGGGCGAGGCACTGGCCGAGCTGCACCCCAACATCGTGGTAAAAGTGCCCATGATTAAGGAAGGTGTAAAAGCCATCAAGTACTTCAGTGACAAAGGTATTCGCACCAACTGCACGCTCATCTTCTCGGCCGGGCAGGCGCTGCTGGCTGCCAAGGCCGGGGCTACCTACGTGTCGCCCTTCGTAGGCCGCCTCGATGACATTGGTGCCGACGGCCTGGGCCTGGTTGCCCAGATTATTGAGATTTTTGCCAACTACGGCTACGCCACCGAAGTGCTGGCTGCCAGCGTGCGCCACGTACCGCACCTTATCCAGTGCGCCGAGCTAGGCGCCGATGTGGTCACCTGCCCGCTCAACGTTATCACCGGCCTGCTCAGCCACCCGCTGACTGATAAAGGCCTGGCCACTTTCCTGGCCGACCACAAGAAAGTAAACTCGTAGTTTTAATGTGGCAAATGTGGAAGATGTGAGAATGTAGAAAAATGGCTATGCCAGGTATAGTCAGCATTTTCAGCTTGCATTAACACATTTTCACATCTTCCACATTTACCACATTCTTTCAGTGTACATCATCAAAGTAAAAGGCAAGGCAAAAATCCCGGACTACATCCAGCTGCGCGACGAGCAGTTTGTGCTGATTGCCTATTTCCGGGCCGACCGGCCGCTCAAAGACCTGCACCGCTACGGGCTGGAAGGGCAGGAAGTGCCGCTGGCGGCGGTTATTGCCGACCTGGAGTTTGGTAAGCTGCGCAAGCTGGAATTGTAATAAGAGCTATCAACCCATCATCTTAACTTAAATAGGAGGGAAAAATAGAAAAATTCAACAGCTCACATGCTGCTCATGTATTTAGTTATTTCTTTGATTGTGCTTGACCTCATTCCGTAGTAAGCGCTTATTCTGGGGAGAGCGTCAGGCTAATACGTTAACTAGATACCTGTAAAAAGTATGAAAAAGCTCCCTTTCTTACTGTTGACGTTTCTCTTTTGTGCCTGCTTGGCGCAGGCGCAAATACCAGGCACTGCCAGCCGGCAAGACAGTGCCATCAAACTCAACGTAGCCGGTTATGGAAGAAATTCAAGTGCATTTTATACGATTAACAATGAGCCCGTTACCAACGCTACTATTAAACGACTGTTAAAATCGTATCCAAAATCTGCTGTTGAGGTTCAAAAATATAAGTCACAGCAGCGGTTAGCATTCATATTAATGGTGCCAGTTGCTGTTACTGGATTAATTGTTGGGGTAATACAAGCGAAAAGTCATGATGATGCTCCAGGTTCCGCTTTTAGTAAAGCCCCGATACCCTTTTCAGTTTATCTTGGCTCACTTGTCGGTGGTGCTATTATCGCGGGAAAAAACGACCATTATGGGAAAGCAATAGAAGCGTACAATAGTCGGTTTAAATAGCTCTATCAACTACCTCAACCTTTACTAATTCGTCCCTGAACTTGACCGAGCCGATAATTGAGCTGCACGGAGCCACCATTACGCAGGAAGAGCGAGCGGTGCTGGAAAATATATCGTTTGAGCTGGGCAAAAGCGAGTTTGCTTACCTGGTGGGGCGTACCGGGTCGGGTAAATCATCCATCTTGAAAACGCTATATGCTGACCTGCCGCTGCTAGTGGGTAGCGGCACTGTGGCGGGCTTCGACCTGGCGAGCCTGCCAGCGGGCAAAGTGCCTTACCTACGCCGCCGGCTCGGTATCGTGTTTCAGGATTTTCAGCTGCTGAGCGACCGCACGGTGAGTGAAAATCTGTTGTTTGTGCTAAATGCAACCGGTTGGAAAGGCAAGGCTCGCAAGCAGCAGCGCGTGCAGGAGGTACTCACGCAAGTGGGGCTGAGCGGCGTGGGTGCCCGCATGCCGCACCGCCTCTCGGGTGGCGAGCAGCAGCGCGTAGTAATAGCACGGGCGCTGCTCAACGAGCCCATTTTATTGCTTGCCGACGAACCCACGGGCAACCTCGACCCGAAGTATCCGACGGCATTATGGAGCTCTTTGCTGAAATTAATCACGCTGGCACTGCCATACTTATGGCTACGCACAACTTTCAGCTACTCGAAAAATACCCGCACCGGGTGCTGACGTGCAAAGACGGGGCGCTGCTGGATTCGGGTCGGCGCTAGCATACTCGTCGCTACCAATGCTGGCCGGCTTATCTATTCTGATTCCCGTTTACAACCGCAGCGTTAAGGTGCTGGTCGAGAGTTTGCTGAGGCAAGCTCCGGGCTGGCTCGGAGGCTTTGAAATCGTGCTGCTTGATGATAACTCGGACGCCGGGTTTCAGCTCCAAAACCGACTGCTGGCGCAGCTGCCGAGCGTGCGCTACGAAGAGCTGCCTGCCAATGTAGGCCGAGCTGCCATTCGCAATCGCCTGGCCGCCCGCGCCCGCCAGCAGTGGCTGCTGCTGCTCGACAACGACAGCCTGCTGCCCGCCGGGGCGCCCTTTCTAGCGCGTTATGCCCAGGCTGTGCAGGACCAGCGCGGGGCCGGCCTTTTTATTGGCGGCACCACTTACGAAGCCACGCCGCCCGCCGACCCGGCGCTGCAACTGCGCTGGCTCTACGGCCGCGCCCGCGAGATGCGCCCGGCGGCCGTCCGGCAGCGTGACCCCGGCGGGCAGCTGACTATCAATAATGCTTTGATAAAGCGGCAATTGCTACACCGGTTTCCGCTTGATGAGCGGCTGAGCGGCTATGGCCACGAAGACACCCGCTTTGGTCTGGCGCTGGCCCAGGCCGGCGTTGTAGTGCAGCACCTAGATAACCCCGTGCTGCACGATGGCCTGGAGCCGGCCACTGTTTTTCTGGAAAAAAGCCGGCAGGCCGTGCATAATCTGGCGCAGGTGCTCCGCATCGATGCGCTGGGCGCCGACACCCGCCTGGCCGGCGCCGCCCGCCGGCTGCGCCAGCTGGGGCTGGCGCGTGCCGCGCTGGCCGTCCTGGCTAAGCTGGAGCCGGCTTTGCGGCGCAATTTACTGTCCCCCCGGCCCGATTTGCGCGCCCTCGACGCCCTGAAGCTGCGCTGGCTGCTGCAAGAGCTAGATTAGCTGGCCAGTGCCAGTATCTTTGGTCTTCGGCGAATCCTTAAAAACAGCTAGCTTGCCTGAGTTACTACCCATTAATTTGCTCGATTTGGCCGCCGAGCATGCCCTTACCAACCTGAGCTGGATGCGGCCTGGCAGGCAGTGCTGCGCGAAGCCGCTTTTATTCAGGGGCCGGCCGTGGGGCAGTTTGCCGCCGAGCTGGGCGCCTACCTGGGCAATGCCCACGTGGTGCCCTGCGCCAACGGCACCGATGCCCTGACCCTGGCCCTCATGGCGCTGGAACTGCCGCCCGGCACCGAAGTTATCGTACCGGCTTTCACCTACGTGGCTACGCTGGAGGCTGCCGCCCTGCTGGGGCTACGGCCGGTATTGGTTGATGTGTTGCCCGATACGTTCAACATAGACCCTGCGGCGGTGCGGGCGGCGCTCACGCCGCAAACCGGGGCCGTGGTAGCGGTGCATTTATTCGGGCAATGTGCTGATTTAGAAGAATTAAACGCTATCTGCCAGGAGTCGGGCGTGGCCCTTATCGAAGACAATGCCCAGGCGCTAGGAGCCACGTTTACCTTCGCCAGCGGCGAAACCCGCTACGCCGGCACGGTAGGTGAGGTAGGCACGACATCCTTCTTCCCAAGTAAAAACCTGGGCTGCCTGGGCGATGGCGGTGCGCTTTTTACCCGCGATGCAGGGCGCGCTGCCCTACTCAAACAGCTGGCCAACCACGGCCAGAGCCGGAAATACTATCACCAGCGCATCGGCCTCAACTCGCGCCTTGATACCCTGCAAGCTGCTCTGCTCCGCGTGAAGCTGCGGCACCTGCCCGCCGCCCAGGCCGCCCGTCAGGCCGTGGCCGCCCGCTACGACGCGGCGCTCGGCGGTATTGTCGGCTTACAGTTACCAGCCCGCGACGCGCGCAGCAGCCACGTTTTTCACCAGTACACAATTAAAATGACTGGCGCCGAGCGCCGCGACGCACTGCAAGTGCATCTGCATCAGTGGGGTATAGCTAGTGCGGTTTATTACCCTTTGCCGGTGCATCAGCAGCCAGCTTATACTTATTTGTACTATAAGCTGGGTCAGTTTCCGGTGGCGGAGAAATTAGGCGGGCAGGTATTATCACTGCCCATGCATCCGGGGCTGGCGCTAAATCAGCAGGAGTACATTATTACCAGCCTGCGTGCATTCTTCGGCGTTTGATTCAGCCTTGTGAGCGACTACCTATCTCCCGTACGCTTTGTCATCTGCGGCGTGGGCCACATTGGCCGGCGGCACGCGGCTTTAGTAGCGCGCCATGACGGAGCAGTGCTAGCGGCACTCATTGACGTGCGCGAGGACTTGCGCGCCGGCCTGGCGGCCGAGTTTCCAGACGTACCCTTCTTTACTTCACTCGAAGAATACCTGCAAAGCGGCCCCGCCGCCGACGTGCTCACCGTGGCTACGCCCAATGGCCTGCACGCCCCGCAAGCCATTGCCGGCCTGCGGCACGGCCTGCACGTCGTTGTTGAAAAACCCATTGCGCTCCATAAAACAGACGCCGAAACTATTGTGCACACGGCTTTGCAAACCGGCCGCCTGGTGTTTGGGGTAATGCAGAACCGCTACTCGCCGCCCGCCGCCTGGCTCAAGCAGGTGGTAGGAGAGGGCCGACTGGGTCAGGTATTTCTGGTGCAGCTCAACTGCTTCTGGAACCGTGATGCCCGCTACTATCAGGCCGGCGGCTGGAAGGGAACGCAGGCGCTCGATGGAGGCACGCTTTTCACGCAGTTCAGCCACTTCGTAGATTTGCTTTATTGGGTGTTTGGCGATATTACCAATATTTCGGCCCGCTTCCGCGACTTCACGCACCAGGGAATTACCGACTTTGAGGATAGCGGCCTGGTCACCTTCGACCTTGTGCGCGGCGGCAGCGGCACGCTCAGCTACAGCACCGCCGTGTGGGACCGCAATCTGGAAAGCTCCCTAACGGTGGTAGCCGAGCGCGGGGCGCTGAAAATCGGCGGACAGTATATGGATAAAGTTGACTATTGTCACTTGCAAGGGTACGCGATGCCAGTGTTGCCGCCGACCAATCCATCCAACGACTATGGCCCGTACCAGGGCTCGGCGGCCAACCACGTGCAGGTGATTGAAAACGTGGTTGCTACCGTGCAAAAGCGCAGCTTTGCCACCACCAACGCGCTCGAAGGCCTGAAGGTAGTGGAAATAATCGAGCGGATATACGCCCTGCGCTGAAAGAATGTCCATTGCTCAGACTCCCCAGGCCGCTAGTTGGCGCCGGCTGCTGCGCCGCGTGTGGCCCTGGCGGCGCTGGCTGCTGGGTGGGGTGCTGGCCTTATTATTACTGCCCTATGTGGCGCTGTGCCTGTATAGCCAGCCCTATTGGGACGACTACGACTATGCGGCGCTGGCGCGGCGCGTGGGGCAGTGGCCCGCCCAGCGCTACCTGTATACGCATTTCACGGGCCGCTATTTCACCCTGCTGCTCACGCGGCTTAATCCGCTTGCGTATGGCTGGCTGCCTGGGTTTAAGTGGTTGTCTTTGGGCTGGCTGAGTGCTACGCTTGTGGTGCAGACCCTTGCGCTGCGGGTGTTGGCGCGGCAGCGCCTGAGTTGGCGCGCGGCGGCCGGCTGGTCGGGGGCGCTAATATTGGCGCAGCTCTACGTAATGCCCAGCCCATACGGGGCATTCTACTGGTTTTCAAGTGCCGTAGTGTATCAGGTGCCGGTTATTCTGGCGATGCTGTTTCCGGTGGCGGCCCTGCAGGCAGGGCGTGCGTCGCATTTCGCCGGGCGGGCCGGCTGTTACACCATAGCCGCGCTGGCCCTGCTGGGCATGGTAGGGAGCAACGAACTAGCGTTGCTGCTGGCTGTCTGGTTTCTGGGCTGGTGCTGCTGGCTTAGCTACCGCCGTGCCAGCTACCCGGCCCTTCGGCGCTGGCTGGGGCTGGCGGTCGTGGCGCTGGCGGGCGCGCTGGTAGTAGTGCTGGCCCCGGCAATGCTATCCGCTTACAGCACGAAAACCCTGGCCTGGCTATTCCGCTCTATAAGGTTGCCGGCCGGGCCATTGCGCAAACATTGCTTTTCCTCACCGAGCCCCGGCAACTTACGGCGCTGCTCTTGCTGCCCGTATTGCTGGCCCATCCGGCGTATCGCTACCGGCACCTGCGCCCCGCCGGCCTGCGGTTATCGGCAAGCCAGGGCGTGCTGTTTGTACTCGGGGGCCTAGGGCTGCAAATGCTGTTTCTGAGCTTCACGGCCTGGGGCTACCCGGCTGCTCGTACGCTTAATTTTCTGTGGTTTAGCCTGTTGTCAAGCTGGCTGTTGGTGTGCTGGGCCACGCTGCCGGCCGAAGGGCCGCGCCGGCCCGGCCCGCTGCTGCGACGTCTGCGGCTTCCCATGCTGCTCTACGTGGCGCTGCTGGCGGGTGGTGGTACCGAACGTGCGGCCTGGCGCGAATTACTCGAAAATGCTCCTGCCTGGCAGCGCCAGCAAGCGGCGCGCACGGCAGCTATCGAAGCGGCGAAGCAGGCCGGTGTCCGCGAGGTGAGCGTGGAGCCGTTACGCGGCATTCATCCCCAGAATGTGCTCATTATCGGTGAAACGCTCAGCCCGGATGCCCGCGCCCGCCACAACCAGGACGCCGCCCGGTGGTACGGCCTCGACTCCTTGCGGCTCAGCCGGCCGGGCCTGGAGCCGGCCAATGTAAACCTGCATTAGCCGTACTTGTACCTACCTTTGCCCCATCAAGTCTGGCTTACGGCCCTGCTTGTTTTTATACCGAGGCGCTGAGAGATAGGCTCTGCGACGCGCCGGCAACCCCCGCCCCGTGGCGGAACGGTGCCAACCGAACGGCGGCCAAACCATGGTCGCCCCTATAAAAGCCCGTGGCCTTTTCTGTTTTACGTTCTGGTTCTTGCTGCTCAACTTTTGGCGTATCACTGTGCGCTGCCCGGCCCATTGCAGGCGGTTGTTGTTGTTGAGTAGCGTAAGCTTGTCAAAAAGCTGGTTTTAACTTTTTAGTGGGTTGACTACGACCGGCCGGGCGCGACTGCGTTCCGGCGGGCTGGTCTGTTTAAACGCAGAATATAGATTTTGCGCAATGTTCTTATGCTGAAAAAATCTCTGGAGCTGCTGCGGCAGGAAGCCGCCGAATCGGGCACGGGTTCGCTCAAACGTAGTCTGAATGGCGTGAGCCTCATTGCCCTGGGTATCGGGGTTATTATCGGAGCGGGGCTCTTTTCACTCACCGGCATCGCGGCGGCCAACAACGCGGGCCCGGCCGTTACGCTTTCCTTCATCGTGACGGCCGTGGGCTGCGCCTTCTCGGCCCTGTGCTACGCCGAGTTTGCGGCGCTGGTGCCGGTAGCGGGCTCAGCCTACACGTACTCCTACGCCACTATGGGCGAGTTATTTGCCTGGATTATCGGCTGGGACCTCGTGCTCGAATACTCGGTAGGGGCCGCCACGGTGGCCATCAGCTGGTCACAATACCTGCTCAAGTTTCTGGGCAAATACGGCCTGCACCTGCCCGCCCAGCTGGTGCTGTCGCCCTTCGAAACGGCCACCCTGGCCAACGGCTCGGTGGTGCACGGCTACGCCAACTTTCCGGCCATGTTTATCGTGCTGGCTATCACAGCTATCGTGGTGCGTGGCACCAAGGGCTCGGCGTGGTTCAATGCCCTGGTAGTGGCGCTGAAGGTGGCGGTGGTGCTGGTTTTCATTGCCTTAGGCTGGAAGTACATCGACCCCGCCAACTACCATCCTTATATTCCCGCCAACACCGGCAAGTTTGGCGAGTTTGGCCTGAGCGGCATCTTGCGCGGGGCCGGCGTTATCTTCTTCGTATTCATCGGGTTCGACATCGTGGCCACCATGGCTCAGGAAACCAAAAACCCGCAGCGTAATATGCCCATCGGCATTATCGGCTCGCTGCTGGTATGTACCGTCCTGTTTGTGCTGTTCGGGCACGTGCTCACGGGCCTGGCCAATTACACCGAATTTAAAAACAGCGCCGCGCCCGTGGCCATCGCCATCGACAAAACTCCCTACGCCTGGCTGACTTCGGCCGTGATTCTGGCCATTCTGGTAGGCTACACGTCGGTAATTCTGGTCGATTTGCTGGGGCAGTCGCGGGTATTTTTCTCCATGTCGAAAGATGGCCTGCTGCCGCCCATCTTCTCGCGGGTGCATCCCACATTTCGCACGCCCATGCATTCAAGTTTGCTCTTGGGGTTGTTTATCAGCTTGTTTGCGGGCTTCGTGCCTATCTCGGTGGTGGGCGAGATGACAAGTATCGGCACGCTGCTGGCCTTCGTAATGGTGTGCCTGGGCGTCATCATCATGCGCCGTACCAACCCCGATGCCCCGCGCAGCTTCCGCACGCCGTGGGTACCGCTGGTGCCCATTCTGGGCATCGCCACCTGCGTGCTCATGATGGTGTCATTACCCTGGGAAACCTGGCTGCGCCTTATTGTGTGGCTGGCAATTGGGTTGGCTATTTACTACGGCTACGGGCGCAAGCACAGCAAATTGCGCCAGCAAGCCGCCCGCAACGAGTAGCCGGCCGCTATTCCGTAAACACTTTTCGGCCTCCCGCGCTTATAAAGAAGCCGCTTCGGTAACTTACCGGAGCGGCTTTTTTGCTACCTATAAAAATGCCGCTAACAGCGCCGCATATCGACCGCATTATTGAGATGGCGTGGGAAGACCGCACGCCTTTTGAGGCAATAGCTACGCAGTTCGGTCTCTCCGAAGGCGAAGTGATTCGGCTTATGCGCCGGGAGCTGAAGCCGTCTTCCTGGCGTTTGTGGCGGGCCCGCGTGCAAGGCCGGGCAACCAAGCACCGGGCTAAGAGTCTGGTCGAAGACGCGCGCTTTAAATCAAATCGGCAGCGGGCCATCTCAAAAAATAAAATTTCGAAGCGCCCGTAAAGGCATGGTAGTCAGGCAAGCTCTTCGTTTTTAGAAAAAATTGCCTGATTTATAATAGATTAGGGAAATAGGGGCATGTTTTTTGTCAGTGTGCCAGAATAGCTGCTCCTGGTATTTATTCGGGATTTTCTCGTCATAATACGGCCAGTGCCGGGACTCATTCCTGTTCTCAAGAAGCAACAGTCGGATGGTGCTGCGGCTGGGTTGGCTGCCGAATGCCAGCTGCTCCTAACTGCTTCCCTCGTTCGCTTGGGCTTTTACCAGGCTTCCCCAGTTCGGGCGCAGGTCTATTTATCCTTTTCCGCAGCATCGCTACCGTTTTATGAGCATCAAAAAACTTCTGACCGGCATCACGGCCTTCGACCATATTTCGGCCGGTGGCCTGCCCTACGGCCGCACCACGCTTATTTCGGGTAGCTCGGGCTGCGGCAAAACGCTGTTTGGGGCGCAATTCCTGGCCATGGGCATTCAGCTTTTCGACCAGGCGGGGGTATTTGTCACGTTTGAAGAGCAGGTCGATGATATTCGCGTCAACCTGCGCACGCTCAACTGGGACATCGACGGGTGGGAGCGCGACGGCAAGTGGGTATTTGTCGATGCCTCGCAGAAGGATGACGATACGATGCTGGTGGGCGACTACGACCTCAGTGGCTTTCAGGTGCGCCTGGAATATGCGATTACCAAGTGCAATGCCAAGCGCGTGGTGCTCGACTCTATTGGTAGCGTGTTCACCGAGTTTCAGGAAATGAATACCATTCGGCACGAATTGTTTAAAGTGACGATGGAGCTGGGCCGCCTCGGTACTACGTCTATTATTACCACCGAGCGCACCGAAGAGTACGGCAAAGTATCGCGGCTGGGCGTGGAGGAATTCTTGACCGATAACGTAATTATTCTGCGCAATGTGCTGAGCGACGAAAAACGCCGGCGCACCATCGAAATCCTGAAGTTTCGGGGCAGTACGCATGAAAAAGGCGAAAACCTGTTCACCATTCACCCCGAGCAGGCTATTGTGATTATCCCGCTGTCGGCCATGGATTTGAAGTACCGCTCGTCGAGCGTGCGCGTCACTTCGGGCATTGCCAAGCTCGATGATATGTGCGGCGGCGGCTTTTACCGCGACTCAATTATCCTGGTTTCGGGCTCCATTGGTGCGGGTAAAACGCTGCTGGTCGCCGATTTTATCAACGGCATAAAGGCCAAGCAGGAGCGTTGCCTGCTGCTGGCCTTTGAGGAAAGCCGCGAGCAGCTTTTTCGCAACGCCAGCGGCTGGGGCCACGATTTCGCCAAGCTCGAAGACGATGGCTTTCTGAAAGTAGTATGTATCTACCCGAAGTATCTTCGCTGGAAGACCACCTGCTTAATATACAAGCGATTGTAAAGGATTTCAGGCCCGACCGGATTGCCATCGACAGCTTGTCGGCGCTTTCCCGTACCTCCACCGATAAAGCTTTTCGGGAGTTTATTATTGCCCTCACGTCGTTTCTGAAGCACCAGGAAATTACGGGGATGTTTACGGTCACTACCACGCTGCTTTCGGGTGGTACTTCCGACACGGAAGGCAATATTTCGCCGCTCACCGATACCATTATTCTGCTACGCTACGTGGAGATGTCGGGCGAGATGCAGCGCAGCCTGTCGGTGCTCAAAATGCGCGGTTCCAAGCACGACTCGTCGATTAGAGGCTTCACTATCAACGATAAAGGTATCAATATTGGTAAGCCGTTTATTGGTGTCAGCGGCATCCTGACGGGTATCCCAATTCGGAGCTAGCCGGCGCCGGGCGGGCAACATACCATTTAATAAGCACCGTTAATCCGGCGTTATAGTTTTCGCATCTATCATGAGTGAATTTAATTTACAGCTTTTCGTAAACGGAAAGAGTCATACTTCTGTACAGGCCATTGACATCCTAAGTACCATCTGCCGGGAGCGCCTCGACGGGCAGTACGAGCTCGAGGTCATCGACATTCAGAAGCATCCCGACCGGGCCGAAGAAGCGGGCATTCTGGCCATTCCTACCTTAATCAGGAAGTGGCCGCTGCCCGTCACCCGCATCATTGGGGCGCTCACGGTACGCTCGCGCGTGCTGGCCGGGCTGGGCCTTTCCAGCCTCGAAGCAATGTAGTGAAGCGGCAGGCTTAGCGCCTGGGTAGCCTGCGCAGCGCCTGCTGCCACAGCGCCGATACTTCGGGCACTACCCCCGTGGCCAGTAGCCCCGCTCCGTAGAGCAGGGTGAGCACGCCGCCCCTTAAACATAGAGTAAAGTATATATTATTTGGTGCGGGCAACGCCCAAGCCGCAGCCGCCGCACCGCTGGCCAGCAGCAAAATGTAGAGAATGCGCAAATCGAACGGCTGCCAGCCGAAGCTGCGCCACACAAACCAGGTGCGGGCCAGGTTGATGCCGGCCAGCGCCAGCGCATTCGAGATAGCTGCCCCAGTGAGGCCCAGGCGCGGAATAAGCAGGTAGTTGAGCCCGATAATGCCCACCGACAGGCCCACATTGAAGAGCAGGTCGTAGCGGTAGCGCGGCGATGTAACCACGATAATACCGTTGACGCCTGTGATGCCGTCGGTGAGGCGGCCCGCCAGCAGCAAGAGCACGGCCACGGTTCCCGCCGCATATTCGGGCCGGTGAATAAGCGAGTAAATAAAAGGTAAGTTGAGGGCAATTCCCAGCGCCAGGTAAGCGCCGAGCGCAGTAGTGAGGCGGGTGGTGCGGCGATAAAAATCGAGCATTTTGGCAGTTGCCCCTTCCTTCCAGTATTCGGCAATAAGCGGGTAAGCCGTTTTGTACAAAGCCCGGAACGGCACGGCCAGCGCAGTACTGATATTGAGCGCAATATTGTAAATACCCGCATCGGCAAAGCTGTGCGAGCCCAGCATCAGCGAGTCGATGGTAATAAGTAGCGTGCCCGAAATATTGCCCAGCAGCGCAAAGCTGCCGAAACGCAACAGCTCGCTCATGGGCCGCACCCGCAGCACTGCCCGCGTAGGCCGCAGGTGCAGCTCGCCAATAACGGCCAGATACCCCAGCAGCAGCGCCGATATACTCGCGTATGACCCGAGGTAAGCCAGCACGAAGCCATCAAACGAGAGCAAGCCCATGCCGTAGAGTAGCGCGGCGCCCACGATGAGCAGCCGCTGGAGCACGTCAGTAAGAAAAGAAGAGAACGAAGTGTGAAACAGCGACTTGGTATAGGCTTCGAGCAGGTTGTAGACCAAGATGCAGAGTGCCATGCCCAGCATGACCGCGTAGTGCGGCCCCAGCATAGTGGCATCGTGGGCGTACCAGCGCAGCACCAGCGGCCGGCCCAGCCACAGCACCGCCGCCACCAGCACAAATACGGCCAGCGGCAGCCCCAGTAGCAGCGGCAAAAACCCCGAATGCCCCGCCTCCCGGTTGCGGAAGTACGGAAAATACCGCATGGTGGTGTTGGTAAAGCCCAGCGCCGATACCAGCGCGCCCATCGTGGCCAGCGACACCAGTACCGATAGGAGGCCCAGCTGCGCCGGCGCCAGCAGGCGCGGCAGCACCAGCGTAGTGTTGACGAAGCCAATGCCCAGCCCAACGTAAGAAATGACGGTGTTGCGCAGACCCTGGCGCTGAACGATACCCAACTCGGTGAATTAGAAATTAAAAATTAAAAACTAGAAATTGGGAGCGGAATCTTCGCTCGCAAACGCCTGCCATATTTCGCCGCCCGTTAAAAATGCCGCGCCCTGCTGGCGCAGGTGCGTCATGATTTCGTGGAATTGCTGCGGGCCGTTTTTCGTATTGGCCGGGTCGAAATTTTCGTTATGCCACAGTACAGAGGCCACGCCGCCGAAGCGTTTTATTTCGGCAAAAACCGGCCGGAGCGCGGGCAGAATATCGGCTGGTTTTAGCTGCAAATAGTTTGGGTGATGCAGCGTGGCGTCCATGACGTTTAGCGGAATTTCCAAAAACTCCACTGCCTGACTACTGGTGAAATCGAACGGGTAAAATGGCTGGCAGTAAGAATTTCGAAAGCCAAAATATTCGGCAAATCCAAGCGTAGAATCGAAAGGGAAACCTACTTTGTTTACGAGCGTTGCTGTTTGGCGCGGCTCCCAGCTAAGGTAGTGAAAACGATTGCCGCGCATAGCCAGCGACCAATGACGCCGACACGTATTTCGCAACGCTTCGTAGCTGTCGTCCGTGCCCAGAGGGGTGTGAAGGGCCTGCTCGCATCCCGCTGCCCTTAAATTTTGGAGGCGCCGCTCTAAATCAAGAGTCAACTCGTAATCGGCATTGGGAGTGCCATTTGGCGCTTTTTTGGCGCTCGGTAACATAAAAAACGTAGACTTCGCGCCATGATGCGCCGTGCTCGCAGCCACTGCTTCCAGGTTGTCCCAGGCATCGGGCTGGGTGAGGTGCTGCCATAGCAATTTGCCGAATAAGCCGAATTTTCGCTGCTTTAGCGCCGCCTTGGCCGGTGCTTTCCAGGCGCTGCGTAAATTATCAACGTCGTGCGAGATAAAGGCGGCAAAACCAGCCTGCTGGCTGCCCCAGCGGCGCGGGTGCAGCGGCTGGCCGCTTACGTGCTCAACGGCCGTTTTCAGCACGTCGAAATAATAATTGACGACCGGCAGCGTCACGAAATTATACTGCTGCTGCACGCTGGCGCCATAAGGAAAGCGCCTGTGCCGGTCGCGCTCCGACGAAAAATATTCCTGCCAGCCGCTCAATAAATAAAATGCGGCCGAAATAATATCGGCCGCAATAATCGCCTTATTTCCCTGAAAAATAAGCAACGATTCCGCCGCCGCATTATCGAAGAAAAAAGGGACCTGGCGACCCTGCCAGGCGCGCCAGTGCGGGGCCGCCGGGTGAGGCGCGTTGCCGTCGAAAAATCCGGTGCTCAGGTCGGCTATTGCCACCCGCGGCTGCTGGCTGGCGTAGCCAATCGCCACGTCCGGCGCGCCGGGATAAGCTAACCGGAAATGCCGCAGCACGTAAGCCAGGCGCACTTCGGCCGAAACGGGCGCGGGCGCGGCGGGCGGAAGGGTAGGAGGGGGCATGGCAGCCGCGAAATTACGCCGCGCCGGCCGGGGCGGCCAACCACTCGCTCAGCCGGCGCAGGGCCAACTCGCGGCTATGGCCTTCGTCGGCAGTGCCCAGGCTGGCGTTGTAATAACCAGCCCGGCGATATATATCGGCTGGCTTATGCTGGGCCAGGCGGCGCAGCGCGGTGGTCAGTTCGGGCAGCGTACGTGCCCATTCGCTAAGGCCGTGGGCGGCGTAGCCGTAGTAGTCGGCCAGGGTAGGCGTGGGCGAAAACCGGTAGTACACGCTGGCCAGGTTGAGCAGCGTGGCTTCGAGATGGGTACTGGTATCGGCGGCAACCAGGGCATCGTGGGTTTGTAGAAACTGGAACACGTTTTCCTGCTGTGGGTTGCTCCACTGCAAAGCCGGCAGCGCCTGGCGCAGAGCGCTGAAATCGCGGCGGTCGGCGGGGTGGGGGCGTAGGGTAAACGTCAGGGCCGGCAGCTCACGCAGCAGGTACGTGAGGGTAGCGGTGAGGTCGGGCAGGCCATCGAGCAGGTTGCAGGCTACGGCCACGTGGCGTACCTGGGGCGCAGTATTACGCTGGTTTAGAAAGCTATCGGCCTTGGGCATGCCAACCAGTTCGACGCGGCCGTGCACGGGGCCGCACTGCCGGTATTTGTCGAACGCGTCCTGGCCTTCCAATAAGCTCAAATCGAAGCCCAGGGGTGGGAAGTTGGTGCTTACGCTGGCGTGCTGCACGTAGGCCGTTGGTACGCCCTCGGCGCGGCAGGCCAGCAGCAGGGCGCGGGCATCATCGTTGTGGTCGTTGGCAAAAACCACGGCGCGCGGCCGGTAATGGCGCAGGGCCCGCCGGTACACCTCGTAGTAACCAATGGCGTAAAAAATCAAGTCGAAAAAACGCAGTGCCCGGTGGCCCACCAGCCGGTGCAGACCCCGCAGCGCCACCGGGTACTGCCAGTAATACAGAATTTTGCGCCGCAGCGACAGCCGGTTTACGTCTTTACCATAGCGCCCAATGTTTTTGCCCTGGCCCGCCAGCAGCACCGCATCGGGGCTGGCCTCCCGGATAAATCTCAGCGCCTCGTAGTTGTTGGCGCTCACTACGTAGAGCCACACGGCGCCGGCCAGCCGGTCGGGGTTTCGAACAGGCTGGAAAATATGCCCAAGCAGCCGCAGCGCGGTGTAGCCAGCCATCCGCCCCAGGCGCTTCAGCGGATTGGCTGGTGAAATGCCGGCCAGCACGGACGCCGGCAGGGCCGCAAACAAGTCGGTAAAGCGCAGCTGAAGAATATCGCGCAGCCGGCTGGCCAGGGCGCTCACGGCCGGGACACCGGTTCGCCAAGCAGGGCATCCCAGGTAAGGGGGGTGCCGGGCGTGAGGTCGCGGGTGGCGCGGCGACCCAGCACCACGTCCCAATGGCGGGGCAGCAAGCCGTCGCCGGGCCGGATAATCCGCAGGTTATCAGCAGTGAAAGCCTCGCCGGCAGCTACGGGGCGGGCCACGTAGATGCTGCGCTTGAAAATGCGGCTTTTCTCCTCACTGGGCTGCACGCAAAGCTGCACCGTGCCCAAAGCCTGGTGGGCGCGGGTGGTTTCATCGACCAATAGCTTTAGCTCCTCGGGCTCCAGCGAAAAGGCCGAATCGACGCCGCCGTCGGCGCGGCGTAGGGTAAAGTGCTTTTCAATAACGCAGGCACCCAGCGCCACGGCGGCCACGCTGGCCCCCACGCCCATCGTATGGTCGCTCAGGCCCACCGGGCAGCCAAAGGTTTCGGCCAGCACCGGGATGGTGCGTAAGTTGGTAGTAAGGGGAGAGGCTGGATACGTGCTGGTACATTTTAACAGCACCAGCTCGCGGCAGCCAGCCTGGCGCAGCACCTGCACGGCCTCGTCGATTTCGCTGAGCGTAGCGGCTCCGGTGCTCACAATCACGGGTTTGCCGGTAGCAGCTACGCGGCGCAGCAGCGGCCAGTGGGAATTTTCGAAGGAGGCAATCTTGTAGGCGGGCACGTCGAGACTTTCCAGAAAGTCGACCGCCGACTCATCAAACGGCGAGCTGAAAGCCAGCAGGCCGTGCTGGCGCGCCCGCTCAAAAATGGGCGCGTGCCACTCCCATGGAGTATAGGCTTCTTTATATAGCTGGTACAGGCTTTTGCCCTCCCACAGCGATTGCCCGTCTTCGCGAATAACGAAGCCGGTATCCATGCTGATGGTATCGGCAGTATAGGTCTGGAGCTTGAGGGCGTGGACCCCGGCGGCGGCGGCGGCATCCACAAGGGCCAGCGCCCGGTCAAGACTCTGGTTGTGATTGCCCGACATCTCGGCAATAATAAACGGCAAATGCGCCGGCCCAACGGGGCGGCTACCAATCGTAATTTCCATGAGTAAAAACCAGGGCTAAGCTGCCGGAGCAGCTATCCACACGAAGGTAAGCCCGCCCGCCGGGCCTGCCGCCTCGGTCTGCGCAAACCCCGCCCGCCGGAAAGCCCGAACGGACGCCTCATTGTCGGCTTTAACCTCCCCCAGCACGCGCCGCACCCGCGGAAACTGCGCCAGCACAGCACGCGTGCCGGCCACCAGCAGTGGCGCGGCCCAGCCCCGCCCCGGTAGTCAGGGCCGAGCGAGTAGCTAAGCGTAGCCGTTATTCCGGCTTCGTTAGCCGTCGAAACTGTAAAGCGAATAAGGCCCGCTGCCGCTCCGGTATCGGACATTTCAGCCAGAAGTAGCAGGTGGCGGTCGGGCGCGGCCAGCTGGCCAGCCAGCCAGGCTTCGTGGCGGTCGGGCGGCACCAGCTCGGGCGCAAACGACTGCCGACGCGTGGCCGGGTCATTGGTCCAGGCCAGTAGCTGCGCGGAGTCTTCGGGCTGCACGGGCCGCAGGCGCAGCGGGGCCGTTGGTAGCAGCAGGGCCGTAAACTCCTGCCGGAGTCGCCGGGGGGCCAGCCCGTCGAAATAGTGGCGCTGTGCTTGACGTAGCTGGGCGGCCAGGCGCGGGGCCTCGTCGGCGGTCAGCACGTTGGCCGCCGTAGTATAAGGCAGCGCCAGGCCAGCGCTCCGCATAAAATGGTCAAGGTCCTGCTGGTTTTCGGCAGTGGGGCGCAGCAGCAGCAAGCCGCCGCTTACGGCGCAGTACTCGTAGCTGATAGTGCTGGGGATAGCACGGCCGCTCCGCAGGTGCGCATCAGCGCCGCCAGCTCGGCGGCAGAAAGGGCGCGGTGCAGCCGCAGGCGGCCGGGGTGGGTAGCAGCCCACTGGTATAGCTCGTCCGGGGCAGTGTAGGCGCTGCCCACTACCACATGAACCAGCGCCACGGCTGGCAGGGCCAGCAGGACCTCGGCTGTAGCACGGGTGAGCTGGCGCGGGTCGGCTCCGCCCAGGCATACCAGCACCTGCGTGGCCGAAGGGCTTGCAGCTTGGCTCTCAGCTGATTGAAAATCAGCGCGCAGCGGGGCGTAGCCCGGACCGGTTAGCAGGCGGCAGGTGGGCGGGCGCAGGTAGGCCGAAGGGGCCACGCCGCCTGCCGGATTCAGCACCAGGTCGGCGGCAAAAGGGAACGCGTGCAGGTCGTCGAGGCACACCAGGCGGGCTGCCAGCGGGCGCACCAGCTGCTGGTACGCATAGTCAAAGCCGTATCCGTCGAGCACCAGCACGTCGGTTGGCTGAAGCAGGGCGGGCATACTTTCGGCCGCTTCGGTGGCTGGCGCAGCGGGCGGTAGCTCCGTCAGCGCGAGGCCGGCGTTGCGCAAGAGCACTTGTACGTTCTCGTCGGGTGCCTGAATGAGGAAGTGGATTTCCCCAAAATCAGCCCGCAGAATTTCGGCCAGTGCCAGCAGCCGCATGAGGTGTCCCAGCCCGATACGACTGTTCCCATCGGCGCGCAGCACGAGCCGGGGCAACGCTTGTTGGGGGTAGCAGTAACCGCGAAAGTGTCAGCCATTATGCAAATAAAGGCGGTCCGGCTAGGCCCGCACCTGCTCATTATGCCGGTTAATATCGGCCAGCCACGGATAGCGGGCCACCAGAGCCGGCAGTTCGGCCGGGTCGGTAAGCGAAAAAGCTGGTCCCAGCTCCGTAAAAAGCAAGCTTAGCAGCGCATAGTCGCTGGGGTAGTCAACGGTCAGGCGCAATGCCGCCACGGCGGGCGGCACGGCCAGCGCCAGCGTTTCGAGTCGAAACAGCTCGGGGTGGCGGCGCAGGTAGGGCGTTACATGTTCCCGCTCATCGGGCTGGTTGGCCTCGGCGTGGGCGCGCCGGAGCGCGGCAACCTTTATCACTTCAACATTAGTACCTAACGGCAGGCCGGTAGTATAGGTATAATCGGCCCCGGAGGCCAGGTGATGCGCTACGGCCTTATCCAGAAAAACCGGGTCGAGCGCTGGGTTGTCGGCCGTGAGGCGCACGACGGTATCAGCTCCGTCAGCCTGCGCCAGCGCGCCGGCAAAGCGGCCGAGTACATCCTGCTCATCGCCCCGAAATACCGTTGCGCCCAGGCTCGTAGCCAGCGCTGCCAGCTCATTATCAAGCGGGTGGGTAGTTGTTGCGACCATTATCGTTTTCGTCGAAGCAGCCCGCTGCGCCCGCCTTACCACGTGCCCCAGAATAGTAGCGGCATTGCCCACTGCGCCGAGCGGCAGCGGCAGGCGCGACTTGCCGGGCAGGCGCGACGACCCTAGCCGGGCCTGAATAAGGACAATAACCTGCGGTGACTTTAACATATAGGCCTGCTTTTAGCGGATAGTCCAGCCACCATCCACTACCAGGTTGTGGCCAGTGACAAAATTCGACGCGGCCGAGCTGAGAAACACAAACGCGCCCGCTACATCCTGCGGCTCGCCCACCCGGCCCAGCGGGATGCGCCGCCGCAGCTCGCCCTCAAAGCCCGTATTCTGCCGCACCTTATCGGAAGGAAAAGCACCCGGCGACACGCAGTTTACCTGAATATTCTCTGGCCCCAGATACGAGGCGAAGTACTTGGTTAGCTGAATCATCGCTGCCTTGCCCGCGCCATAGTGCGGCGGATTCAAAAACTGCGGCGCGTCGGCGTAGACCTCGAAGTCGGGGGCTACCAGGCCGTACATGGAAGCTACGTTGATAATTTTGCCGCTGCCGGTTTCGCGCAGGTAGGGTAGCACCTCGCGCAGGCAGCGGTAGGCACTGCCCACCGAGCCATCGAGGCCGAGCGCAAAATCGGCGTCGGGCAGCGCATCGGGCTGCTGGCCGCGGCTGTAGTAAGCGTTGTTGATGAGCACGCTGGGTGGCCCGTAGAGGTCGAAGCTCTGACGGAAAGCTGCCTGCACCGAAGCCGTTTCAGCCACGTCACAGAAAATAAAATGCAGGTTGTCGGTAGGCGTTCCGAAAGTTTTGGCAAATGTTTCGGCACTACGCCCCAGCGCAATAACCTGCGCCCCGTGAGCCAGCAAACCGCCCACAATGGCTTGGCCGAGGTGGCCATATGCCCCGGTCAGCAGCACAGTCTGGCTGCGCAGGTCGAACATAGTGCGGTAAAACGAATCGGTCAGGGGCGCGGCGGCCATGCGTAGGGAAGAATAAAAGTGTCGGTAGTTTCGGCCAGCCCGGTCAGGGCTGGCCGCAGGGCTTCAACGGCGTGAGCATAAGCAGCGGCAGTCAGGTTCTCACGCAGGTTCTCTACCGAATCGACGCCAATCACGGCCCGCGCCACCCCCGGCGCGTAGGCTGCAAAAAGCAGCAGAGCGGCTGGTAGTGGCACGCCGGCTGCGGCGGTGAGCGCCCGCAGCTGGGTCAGCTTCGGGGCTAGTGGTCGGAAAAATTCGGGTAAGTCGGTTGGGTCGCGCAGTAGCAGGCCCTGCAAAAAAGCCGACCGCACGTGTACCTCCACGCCTTGCGCGGCCAGCCGGGGCAATACCGCCGCAAAGCGCTGGTCGAGCACACTATAAGGCACTTGCACGAGGTTGATATCCCATCCTTCAGCCAGCAGCCACTCGGCTTCGTGCGGATGGTAGAGCGACACGCCGATGCGGCCCACTTGTCCGGCCGCCCGGGCCGCCCGCAATGCCGACCAAGCCCCCGGCTCGGCCTGCATGGGCCCAAAAGCGTGAAACAATACGCCGTAGAGCCGTTGCCGCCGCAGCCGCGCCAGTGAGGCCGCGAGGTGCTGCGTCACCTGCGCCGCCGGACCGGCCGGAATTTTGGTAATTATAGAGAAAATTGAATATTTACCCGCCAGCTCACCTAACCGCACCTCGCTGTTGCCGTAGGCAGCTGCAGTGTCGAGCAGCGTGAGGCCAGCGGCCGTGGCCGCGGCCAGCACCTCGGCCACGGCGGCAGCAGTTGGCTGGCCGCCGTGGTTGTTGATGCCGTAGGCCAGCCCAAACTGGGCCGTACCCAGCGCCAGGCGCTGGGTTAAGGCCTGCAGTTCGGGCGTAGCCGCCGTGCTCACGCTGGGTTTCGGGCTAAAAATTCCTGCACGCAGTCGATAACGTACGCCTGCTCGTCATCGGTGAGGGTGGGGTAGAGGGGCAGGCTTAAACAGCGCGCGTAGTAGGCCTCGGCAGCCGGAAAATCCCCGGCTTTCCAACCCAGCTTCTCGTAGTACGGCATGCGGTGTACGGGTACGTAATGTACCTGCGCCAGAATATTTTTGCCACGTAAGAACTCATAAAGCCCGCGCCGGTCGGCTACCTGAATCACGTACAGATGGTAGGCGTGGCCGGGCCGGCCGGGCGCCAGTACCTCCACGCCCGGCGTGTCGGCAAAGGCGGCGTCATAAGCGCGGGCCAGCTCGCGGCGGCGGGCCAGCCCGGCATCGGCCCTCGCCAGCTGGCTGATACCCAGCGCGCACAATATATCGGAAATGCGATAATTGTAGCCCAGCTCTTGCATCTCCATGTACCAGCCGCCTTCGTCCTGCCGCAGCAGGCCGCTGGCTTCGCGCTCGATGCCGTGGGTACGCAGGCGGCGCAGGTGGCGGTACAGCAGCTCGTCGTTGGTGGTTATCATGCCGCCCTCGCCGGTGGCAATGTGCTTCACGGGGTGGAAGCTGAAGATGGCCAGCTCGGCCAACTGCCCGCTCCCGCAGCGACGCTCAACGCCTTGTTTATCAATGAAAAATCCACCCGGCGCGTGGCAGGCATCCTCAATTATCCAGAGGTCATACTCGTCGGCCAGCGCCCGGGCTTCTTCCATGTTAACGGCCAGCCCGGCAAAATCGACGGGTATGAGCCCGGTAAAAAAGCCTTTAGGATGCGCTTCGAGCAGCTGCCGCACCTTTTGCAGGTCGAGCAGACCAGTGGCTGGGTCGATATCGGCAAAGTATACTTCGCCGCCGCAATAGCGCACGCAGTTGGCGGAAGCCGCAAAGGTGAT
The DNA here is from genome assembly GCF_013256425.1 of Hymenobacter sp. BRD67. Classification (GTDB taxonomy): domain Bacteria; phylum Bacteroidota; class Bacteroidia; order Cytophagales; family Hymenobacteraceae; genus Hymenobacter. The sequence continues at coordinate 2,023,260 of NZ_CP053904.1, read as the reverse complement.
AGGCGTAGTAATAACGCGCTGACCCGGCCGCACTTGCAAGGCCAGCGCGCACAGGTGCAGGGCGGCCGTGCCGTTGCTGACCGCCACAGCAAACTTCGCGCCTACATAGGCCGCAAATTTCTCCTCAAACTCCGTCACGCGCGGCCCCTGCGTAAGAAAGTCGGAGCGGAGCGTAGCCACGACGGCGGCCACGTCCTCGTCAGTGATATGCTGGCGGCCGTAGGGCAAGGGGGAGGGAGGTGTGCTCAACATAGACTACAAAGGTAGCCAGCCGATTTTTAGTGCTCTGGGAGTGTAAAGGAATACTTGTAACTTGCCATTCAGCACAGTGTATATCTTATGAGCTACGTTCATTGGCGCCTCTACTTAGTGGGGATGCTGAGTTTTCTGCTGGCCCATCCCGTGTGCGCCCAGTATGAATTTAACGCCTGGAGATTTGGTAGTAACGCCGGGCTTTTGTTTCCGGCTACGCCAGCGAGTGGGCCGCCCCAGCCGGATGGAAGTAGCTTTTTTGCTATCGAGGGCTGTGCATCAATTGCCGATTCGGCCGGCAACCTCCTCCTCTATACCAATGCCGAACAAGTTTACTCGCGCTCAGGTGTTCAGCTGTCTGGTGGTCAGCTGGGTAGCGGGGGAAGCAATGCCGTGCAGGGCGCCATTCTGCTTAAACATCCGGGTCCAGCTCACCAGTACTTACTATTCAAAGTCGACGAAGCTCAGAATTTATTTGTGGGTGGGCTGCGCTACACAAGTATTGAAATGGCGTCGAATGGGCTGGCTGGTCGCTTGGTGTTTCCTTTGCCACATTTGCTAACCCCGGCTGGCTATTTAGTTACGGAGGCGATGACAGCTATTCGGCATGCCAATGGAGCCGATTACTGGGTAATCGTGCATGGCTACCTAAACCGGGAGTTTCTGAGCTATCATATTACGGAGGCTGGCCCTGAGCCTGTACCGGTCCGCAGTGTGGTGGGTAGCTATCATGGCTTCACTAATCCAGGCTGCCCAATGCGCGGCTCGCCCGATGGGCACCAACTAGCTATAGGACTACCCGGCGGGGCGTAGAGCTACTCGACTTTGATAACCAGACTGGACAGCTAACGAATAGCCGGCCGCTGCCATTACCACTCACTTGGAACTGCTACGGACTAGAGTTTTCGCCCGACAACTCGTTGCTATACGTTGCCTACGGTGGCAGCAGCATTTTTCAGGCTGACCTTCGACGCGGCACCCTGGCCACCCAGGTGGCCAGCGGCCGGTTTGGGGCTCTGCAGCGTGGCCCCGATAATCGTATTTACGTGGCCACGTCTCAGGCTGAGTATGTAGGAGCAATTACTGCACCCAATACGCTGGGTACAGGATGTGGCTTTGTAGCCCAGGCAGTGACTCTGCCAGGACAGTGCTTATACGGCCTGCCTAATTTTGCTAACCAGCCTAGCCGTCCGTTACGGCTTATAGGTCCGCTCGACGTGTGCGTTGGGACTGAAATAGCGTTCAGCGCTGAAGGGTTGGTAGTAGATAGTACACTGCCCGAGTGGGACTTCGGCGATTCTACTGCTGGCACTCCCAACCATACCATCGGCAACCCGGTTAGACATCGCTACTTATTGCCAAGTACTTATCAGGTTAAGGTAATGGTTGCTACTGCCTCCGGACCAGTGCAACGTACCCAGCAAATACGGGTGAACGCGCTGCCTGCTCTCCGGCTTATTCCCAGAGGCGATACTGCCCTATGCTACGGCGAGAGCCTGACCTTACACGCAAGCCCGCAGCCTGGCGGTACTGTTTACCGCTGGCAGGACGGCAGCACCAATCCTACCCTAACTGTACAGCAGCCTGGCCAATACATGCTGGAAATACGCAATGCTGCCGGATGCACCGAGCGCGACTCCATATTCGTGCGCGACCAAGCTTGTATGCTGCCAAATATCATCACGCCCAATGGCGATGCTTTGAATCAAACATTTGTACTGGCGGGGCTGAATGCGGTCGAGTGGTCAATCAGAATTTTTAACCGCTGGGGAACTCAGGTATTTCATCAGGCTCAGTATGATAACTCCTGGTCCGCCGACGGCCAGGTGGCCGGGCTCTACTACTACCTGCTTACCAATTCGCAAACCGGAGTACAGCGCAAAGGTTGGGTTGAGGTGGTGAAGTAAGCTATACCTCAAAAGTAGCGTCGACGTGCAGCCGGATTTCCTCCCGAATCTGCTCGGCCGACAGCCAGTCATTGTTATTGGCCGAATCGTAGTGAAAGTCAGTGGGCACGCGCTTGGCCCCGAAGTGCTGAATAAAGCTTTCCTCCTTCCAGCCGGGCGAAGTGGTGGGCAGAATGACGTAGTAGCGGTCCAGCTCCACCGTACTCAGGGCATCGGTCTGGGTTATCATTTCTTCGTGCAGCTTCTCGCCGGGCCGGATGCCCACAATGCGCTGCTCGCAGTCGGGGCCAATAGCGCGGGCCACTTCCGTAATTTTATAAGAAGGAATCTTGGGCACGAAAATCTCACCGCCCCAGGAGTGCTCCAGGGCATACAGCACCAGGTCCACCCCTTCTTCGAGCGAGATGTTGAAGCGCGTCATGTCGGGGTGCGTGATGGGCAGCACGCCCGTGTGCCGTTGCTGCAAAAAGAACGGTACCACCGAGCCGCGCGAGCCAATTACGTTGCCGTAGCGTACTACCGACAGGCGCAAGTCTCTGGAGCCCTTCATGTTATTAGCTGCCACGAACAGCTTGTCCGAGCATAGCTTGGTAGCGCCGTAGAGGTTGATAGGCGCGGCGGCCTTGTCGGTGCTCAGGGCCACTACGTGCTTTACGCCGCAGTCGAGCGTAGCATTGATTACATTCTCCGCACCAAATATATTGGTCTTAATACATTCCATTGGATTGTATTCGGCGGCCGGCACCTGCTTAAGGGCTGCGGCGTGAATAATGATATCCACCCCTTCGCAGGCCCGGTGCAGGCGCTCGGCGTCGCGCACATCGCCGATAAAAAAGCGAATAGCCGGGTAGTTGCTGTGCGGAAACTCCTGGCTCATCTCGTACTGCTTCAGCTCATCGCGCGAGAACACAATGAGCCGTCGCACATCGGGGTACAGCTTAAATACGGTGCGCACAAACTGCTTGCCGAAGGAGCCGGTGCCGCCGGTAATGAGCAAAGACTTGCCGTTGAGGTCGAGAGCCATGAAACTGGAATAGGAAACCACAAAAATAGGTGTCCCTGGCTTAGGGCCGCGCAGCCGCGCCTCCGCCAGCCAGCGCCCGCACCAGCTCGGCCAGCCGAGCGGCCTGGCCCCGCCGCGAGTACTGCGTGGGCCGGGCGTGGGGAAGGTCGAGGTTGGGGTTTTGCTGCCAACCCCTGGCCAGCTGCTCCAGGGTGCTGAGCATGAGGCCGTAGTCGTCGTAGGGCAAGGCCTGGCCCGCCCCGGCCTCGCGCAGTACTTGGTCGGCATCGGAGCCCGCCGGACCCACGCACAGCACCGGTTTGGCCGTAGCGAGGTATTCAAAAATCTTACCTGGCAAAATTCCCCGGTTAAGCGCTACATCCGGAATGGCCATCAGCAGAACGCTGCTGCTCAACAAGTAAGCTATTGATTGCTCGTGGGGCACAAATGGAATAAATTCTGTCACCTCCGCTAGCTTTGCAGCCGCTACCTGCTCGCGCACTCCGGCATCAGCCTGCCCTACGAAGCGCAGCCGCCAGGGCACCCGCGGATAGCGCTGCTGGCATTCGGCAATTGCTTTCAGTAAATTATCAATGCGGTAGCGGGCCGTAATAGTGCCGGTGTGAGTCAGAAGCAGGCAATCTGCAGGTGGGGCCGATAGGCCCTGGAAATCAGCTTCATCGTAGCCATTGGGCAGCACCACGATTTTACCTTTGGCCAGGTCAGGCAGCTTGCGCCGGAACAGCCGCTCGGTTTCGGGCGAGGTCACCAGCACGGCATCGGCTCCGCGTAGCACCTGCTGCTCGTAGTGTGCGTCGAGCCAGGCCGCGGCGGCCGTGCGGTGCAGGTCTTTAGTATAATAAATGTCAGTCCAGGGGTCGCGCAGGTCGGCCAGCCACCGCAGGCCGTGCTTTTTTTGCAGCTCCAGGCCAATAAGCTGCGTCGAGTGCGGGGGCGAAGAAGTCAGTACCGCATCAAACTTCTCTCCCTGCGCCAATAGTTTTTCCACGGCTGCCAGGGCGTAGGAATTCCAGCCCCGGCGCGGGTCAGGGATGAAGAGATTGCCGCGCACGAAGCGCATCATTTTCTGCGTCAGGCTTGGCGTTCCTTCGTTGGCGAAGCCGCCATGCGGCACGGCCCGCCCGGTCAGCTTCTGGTAAGACCCAAACGGCTCCAGCGTGGCCGTGCGAATAACGCGCACCCCCGGCGGCACCTCGCGCAGCAGGCTTTCGTCGCGCACGGGGTAGGTTGCCTGGTCGGCATCTACCGTAATAACAGTGGGCTCAATGCCCAGCTCGGGTAGGTACTTTACCCATTTCAGGCAGCGCTGCACGCCGGCCCCGCCCGAAGGTGGCCAGTAGTAGGTAATGACGAGTAGGCGGAAGGGCACGGAATTCAAAGCCCACAAAACTACGTTTCAGCGCTTATTCCTTGCCCCGTACCTTTGGTACTTAATTTCGCCGCTTTAGCCCGCCCACGTATGAACGACGACCGGATTTTGGAGTTTATGGCTCAAATGAGCGACTACATGCGTAACAGTGACCGTCGTTTCGAGCAGATAGACCAGCGCTTTGAGCAGATGGACCAGCGCTTTGAGCAGCTCATTACGGTGATGCACAATGGTTTTGAGCGCGTCGTCAACAAAATAGGCCAATTGACCGATGAGGTGCGGGGCACCAATGAGCGAGTGGAAGTGCTTACTGGTCAGGTCGAAACCCTGACTACCGAAACAAGTGCTATTCGTCGCAGGGCCGACGCTACCTTCGATCAAGCAGGGCGCCTTACCGAGCAGGGCGAGGTAGCAGCCTTGTGCGTTTCGCACGTCGAGCAGTCTTTACAGCCCACGAATGCTGAGTTGCACCAGCGGCTGCTAACGCTCGAAAACAAAGTAAATAAGGCCTCCTAGCCGTGGCCGCAACCTGCGAATTACCGCACTTCGCTTCATCTGCAAAATAACCGACTAATATGTTCGATAACCTCTCTTCCAAGCTTGATAAAGCCATAAAAACCCTCAAAGGTCAGGGCTCTATCTCCGAAATCAATGTCGCGGCCACCATCAAGGAAATCCGCCGGGCGCTGGTCGATGCCGACGTAAACTACAAGGTTGCCAAAGAGGTAACCGACAAGATTAAGGACGAGGCCATGGGCCGCGACGTGCTTACGGCTATCTCGCCGGGCCAACTCATGGTCAAAATCGTGTACGATGAGCTGACGCTGCTTATGGGTGGCGAAAAGCAGGACATCGTTATTAAGGGTGACCCGGCCGTGGTGCTGCTTTCGGGCCTGCAGGGCTCGGGCAAAACAACGTTTGCCGGCAAGCTCGCCAGCTTTATTAAGAAGCAGAACCGCAATGTGTTGCTGGTGGCCTGCGATGTGTATCGCCCCGCCGCTATCGACCAGCTCAAGGTACTCGGCGAACAAATAGGCGTAGAGGTATATTCGGAGCCGGAGAATAAAAATCCGGTCGAGATTTCTCAAAATGCTATTGCCTACGCCAAGAAAAACAACAAGAAGGTAGTCATCATCGACACCGCCGGCCGCCTGGCCGTGGATGAGCAGATGATGCGCGAAATCGAAGCCGTCAAAAAAGCCATCAACCCCAGCGAAACGCTGTTCGTGGTGGACTCGATGACCGGCCAGGATGCGGTGAATACGGCCAAAACCTTCAACGACCGCCTCAACTTCGACGGGGTAGTGCTCACCAAGCTCGACGGCGATAGCCGCGGCGGGGCGGCCCTCTCCATTCGTGCCGTGGTCGAAAAGCCCATCAAGTTCATCTCGACGGGCGAGAAGATGGAGGCGCTCGACCTCTTCTACCCCGACCGCATGGCCCAGCGCATCCTGGGCATGGGCGACGTGATTTCGCTCGTGGAACGCGCCCAGCAGCAGTTCGACGAAGACGAAGCCAAGCGCATCAACGCCAAGATTCGCAAAAACCAGTTCGACTTCAACGACTTCCTCGGCCAGCTCGAGCAAATCAAGAAGATGGGCAACCTGAAAGACCTGGTGGGCATGATTCCGGGCGCGTCGAAGATGATGAAAGACGTCGAAATCGACGACGATGCGTTCAAACCGGTCGAGTCTATCATTAAAAGCATGACCAAACAGGAGCGCGCCCAGCCCGACCTTATCAATGGCTCGCGCCGCCGCCGCCTGGCGGCCGGCTCGGGCACCGATATTCAGCAGGTAAACGCCCTCATGAAGCAGTTTGAGGACATGCGCAAGATGATGCGCCAGATGAACAAGCTGAGCCAGACCAAAGGCGGCATGGCCCAAATGGCCAAAATGATGGGCGGCATGAAAGGTGGGATGCCTGGCATGAGCCGCCGGTAGTTTATTTCAGTTAATCACAAAAAAAGAAATCCAGCCGACTTAACGGCTGGATTTCTTTTTTAGGCGGTGGTCTATTATAGGGTGTTTTCCGTATAAGGCTGATGGTCACAACAATTCATTATTGTGCAAAATGCACCAGCGACCAACTTCGCCGCAACGGTAGCAAGCAAGGGCAGCCGAAATACCAGTGCAAAGCCTGCGGCTACCAAGGGCTGTTCGTGCCGGCTGCTGTTCGCAAAGCTGCCCAATACGCGCAGGTCGATGCCCTATTGCTAGAGCGCAATTCGCAACGCAGCATTGCGCGGGTAACTGGCGTAGCACGCAGGACGATTGCCAAGCGGATAAAAAAAAGCAGTCCTGCCAGCGCCGCCACTGCCTCGCTTGCGGCCTAAAAAGGCGCAGAAAAAACGGTGGGAAGCCCTGGAATTAGATGAGATGTGGACGTTTGTAGGGTGTAAGAGGCGAAAGGTCTGGCTGTGGCTAGTCGTAGAACGTGCTAGCCGGCGTATCGTCGGCTGGACGTTGGGTAGCCGGGGCGAAGCCCCACTGCGACGCTTGTGGGCAGCCTTGCCACGGCGCTACCGCCGCCACTGTTGGTAGTTCACGGACCTCTGGAAAGCCTACGCCAAGGTGTTGCCCCGCTGGCAACACCGACCCTGCCCAAAAGGCGAAGGGCAAACTAGCATCGTGGAAGCCATCAACTGTTCGCTCCGCCAGCGCTGTGGCGTATTGGGGCGAAAGTCCTGTTCTTTCAGCAAGTCGCTCGCTATGCACACGGCGCGCATTAAACTCGTCATTGATAATTATAACCTCACCCTCAAATAGACCACCGCCGTTTTTTACTTGGTAATTAAAATTCGTGGAATATCCTTTTCCCGTAAATCTATATCGGCCGGCAGGGGCTGTTTCGTAAACTCATCGAAGCAAATTTTGCTGCGACCTTTAAATTTCATTTCCGGGTCATTAATAATTATAACGTGCGGAAACGTGCCGTATTCTTTGTCTTCCCGCATCAGCGTTTGCTGGCTGCCGAGGCCGGGATTATTTACCACATTGGCGTACACCAACTCGCCCTGTGGTGCTTGCTTGAAATAAAGCACCTTGCTCTCGATATGTCCATTACAGGCGTCGGAGCAGCCAGCCAGCGATAGCAGTGCACAACCAAACGAGCCAATGAGTAAGCTGCGATACATCATTAATAAGAGTCAGCTAGCCGTAAGGGACTAATTTCAACCTCTTCGTAAATACTTGCTAGGCTAATGGATAAGCTAAGCGAAGGCAGTTCCAATAAATCTGTCGGGTTGCGTAGCTGGGTTAATTTCCAGATATTTTCAGAATCGCGCAAGAAGCTTTCGACCAAAACCTGGTTTTGAGAAATCAAAACATACTGCTGCAACTCGGGCAGCCGCTGATACTGCTGAAATTTCCACCCGCGGTCGTGGCCCTCCGTGCTAGCCGATAGTACTTCTACGATTAGACTAGGGTGCCTTGCAATGCGGGTTTCCCGCTGGTCGTCCGGATGGCAGGTCACCATCACATCCGGATACGTGAACTGCTTATCCTGCTCGATACTTAACCGGACATTCTCATCAAATACCCGGCAGCCGCGACCCCGTAACCCTTGCCGTAACGCCATCACGCAATTTTGCTTGATGGTATTGTGCGCAAACGTAGCGCCCGCCATTGCCGCCGGCCCGTCGAGCGGAAATATCTCGCCGTGGTAATATTCATGGCGAATATCCGCCCGCTCTTCAAAGGCGAAGTACTCCTCGACGGTGTAGCTGCGCTCGTAGATAGACTGGGCGGCTGACATGGCTGGTTAGTCGTAAAGTGATAATTCCGGAATATTCTCATCATTTATACTTGACCCACAGGTAGCTACCCTTATACCATATTTGTCAAAGCAGATACGCTTCCTGCCTGTAAACCTGTGCTGATAATCATCTATGATAGTAACATTGTAGAATTCTGCTAGTTCGCTGGTGGGTAATCGTAATGTTTTTCTAACGCCAACTCCCCCTTTATTTTTTAAATCAGCATAAATCTTTTCGCCTCCAAAAATGCTGTCGTGTCTTGAATATAATACCACGCTCTCAATTGCACCATCGCAAGAGGGTTCGGGGGTACAGCCTGCTGTAGCGAAGATAAAACAGACCACTGCTAGCCCATTTAGGAGATGGTAGTGGCCTGCCTTAAACATTACTTTAAAATTTACACCACCGAGAAATCGAACGACTCCAAAAACTTGGTCGTGAAATTACCGGCCTTAAAATCCTCGCTGTCCATCAGCGCCAGGTGAAACGGAATAGTGGTTTTCACGCCTTCCACTACAAACTCACTTAGCGCGCGCTTCATTTTTACGATGCACTCCTCGCGGGTCTGGGCTACGGTAATGAGCTTGGCAATCATGGAGTCGTAGTTGGGCGGAATCTGGTAGCCCGCGTACACGTGGGTATCGACGCGCACACCGTGGCCGCCGGGAATGTGCAGCGTGGTGATGCGGCCGGGCGCCGGGCGGAAGCCGTTGCGCGGGTCCTCGGCGTTGATGCGGCACTCCATGGCGTGCATCTTGGGATAGTAGTTCTTACCCGAAATCGGGATGCCCGCCGCGACCTTAATCTGCTCCTTGATAAGGTCGTAGTTAATGATTTCCTCGGTTACCGGGTGCTCGACCTGGATGCGGGTATTCATTTCCATGAAGTAGAAGTCGCGGTTGGCATCGACCAGAAACTCGATGGTACCCACGCCTTCATAGCCGATGGCTGAAGCGCCCGCGATGGCCGCCGCGCCCATGCGCTCGCGCAGGTCGTCGGTCATGAACGGCGAAGGCGCTTCCTCCACCAGCTTCTGGTGGCGGCGCTGAATGGAGCAGTCGCGCTCCGAAAGGTGGCACACGTGGCCGAACTGGTCGCCTACAATCTGAATCTCGATGTGGCGGGGCTCTACTACGAATTTCTCCAGGTACATGCCGTCGTTGCCGAACGCTGCTTTCGACTCGGTGCGCGCATCGTCCCAGGCTTTCTGAAACTCGTCGTCGCTGTTGATGATGCGCATACCGCGCCCGCCGCCGCCCGCCGTAGCCTTCAGAATAACCGGGTACTTTATCTCATGCGCGATTTTTTTGCCCTGCTCTACCGATTCCAGCAGCCCTACCGAGCCTGGTACCACTGGCACGCCAGCCTTAATCATGGTTGCTTTGGCCGTAGCCTTGTCGCCCATCTGGTTTATCATTTCGGGCGAGGCCCCGATAAACTTGATGCCGTTTTCCTGGCAGATGCGCGAAAACTCCGCGTTTTCGCTCAAAAAGCCGTAGCCGGGGTGAATGGCATCGGCGTTGGTAATCTCGGCGGCGGCAATAAGCGTTGGAATATTCAGATAGCTCTGGCTGCTGCTGGGCGGCCCGATGCACACGGCCTCATCGGCAAAGCGTACGTGCAGGCTTTCCTTGTCGGCAGTCGAATACACGGCTACCGTTTTGATACCCATCTCGCGGCAGGTACGAATAACGCGGAGGGCAATTTCGCCCCGGTTGGCAATCAGAATTTTATTGAACATGGCCAGGAATGGCGAAGTCTATGGGAGGGAAATAAAAATCAAAAGAACGTCATGCTGAGCTTGTCGAAGCATCTCTACCGCGCCGCTTGTACATGTGCAACGAAGCGGTAGAGATGCTTCGACAAGCTCAGCATGACGTTCTTCTTTTTGGAAGCCAACGTAGCAAAAGGCTACTCAATCAGGAATAGCGGCTGGTCGTACTCCACGGGCGTAGCGTTTTCGACGAGCACCTTCACGATGCGGCCGGCCTGCTCGGCCTCAATCTCGTTGAACAGCTTCATGGCCTCGATGATGCAGATAACCTGTCCTTTCTCTACCGTGTCGCCTACCTGCACAAATACGGGCGCGTCGGGGCCGCTGCTGCGGTAAAAGGTACCAATCATCGGCGATTTCAGCGGCGTGTAGCTGGCGCTGCTGGCGGGCTCGGCGGCCGGGGCCGCCGGTATGGAAGCAGCCGCCGGGGCAAGCGTTGGCGCGGCAGGGGCTTGCTGCGGAGCCGCCGGCGCCGGCGCGGCGCTCATGCTTACAATCTGCTTGGTGTTGGGCTCGCGCTGCACCGAGATTTTAAACTCTTCGGTTTCAATATTTACTTTATTGAGGCCCGACTTGGCGATGAAGTCGAGCAGTTCCTGGAGTTCTTTGGCTTTCATGGCAGCGTCTTTTTTGGGCGGGGTTTTGGAATGTTCTTTCGACATCGGAAGGGAGTAGCATGGACTCGGCAGGTCCGCTGGTATATCAGTACGAGGCGCGGACTCGCCGAGTCCACGCTACCGGGCTACTTAACGCGCTCTACGTAGGAGTAATCGCTGGTTTTAATGCGAATCTTGGTATCCGTGTCAATAAACAGCGGAACCTGAATGCGAGCTCCCGTTTCGACTATGGCCGGCTTCAGGGTGTTAGTGGCAGTATCGCCGCGCAGGCCCGGCTCAGTATAGGTTACTACCAGGTCAACGGTGGTGGGGAGCTCGGCGGTAAGCGGCTGTTCGGTTTCGGCGTGCATAAGGATAGTCACCGCCTGGCCTTCCTTCATGAGGTCGGCGAAGGGCACCATCGCCTCGGGCAGCACAATCTGCTCGAAGGTGTCATTATCCATAAACGTGAAGCCGTAATCGTCCTTAAACAGGTACTGGTGCGGGCGCTGCTCTACGCGGGCCGTTTCAATCTTCACCCCGGCGTTAAAGGTATTATCCAGCACCTTGCCCGTCTTGATGTTGCGCATTTTGGTGCGCACAAACGCCGGGCCTTTGCCCGGCTTCACGTGTTGAAACTCAGTGATAACGTGCAGGTCGTTGTTGTACATCAAGACAAGACCGTTGCGGAAGTCGGCGGTGGTAGCCATTTTATTGAATTAAAAATTATAACTTACAAATTATGAATCAGGCTAAAGGAATTCGGTCGTTGCTAAATCGGCAATCTCTAATTCCTGATTTCTCCATTCATAATTAAGAATTGTATGCCCATTTCACATGAATGGCACCCCAGGTAAAGCCCCCTCCGAAAGCGGCAAATATCAGGTTATCGCCCTTGTGAAGCTGCTTTTCGTAATCCCATAGACAGAGCGGAATAGTGGCATTGGTGGTATTGCCATAGCGCTGAATATTGAGCATCACTTTCTCGGGCCCTACGCCCATGCGGTTGGCGGTAGCGTCGATGATGCGCTTGTTGGCCTGGTGCGGCACCAGCCAGGCAATATCGTCGTGGCTGAGGTTCTGGCGCGCCATTACCTGCGCGGCCACATCGGCCATGCTCTTCACGGCAAATTTGAATACCGTGGCGCCTTCCTGAAAAATATAATGTTCGTGGTTGGCCACGGTTTCTGCCGTTGGGGGGCGGCGGCTGCCCCCTGCCTTCTGATTGAGATACTGTTCGCCGTGGCCATCGCTGCACAGCACCTGGTCGAGAAGGCCGTAGCCCTCGGTGCTGGGCTCCAGCAGCACGGCGCCGGCGCCATCGCCAAACAGAATGCAGTTGGCGCGGTCGGTGTAGTCAACGATGGCCGACATTTTATCGGCCCCGACCACGATAACTTTCTTGTACATACCGCCCTGGATAAACTGGGCCCCGGTGGCCAGCGCATACAAAAAGCCCGAGCAGGCGGCATTCATATCGTAGCTGAAGGCTTTATTGATGCCTGCCCCGGCCGAAATAATGTTGGCTGTGGCCGGAAACAACATATCGGGCGTCACGGTGGCACAGATAACCAGGTCGATTTCATCGGGCCGGGTATTGGTCTTTTCGAGCAGCTGTTTCACCGCCTTAATCCCCATTACCGACGAGCCCTGGTCTTTCCCTTTTAAAAGCCGGCGCTCCTTAATGCCGGTTCGCGAAGTAATCCATTCGTCGGTGGTATCGACCAGTTGCTCGAGCTCCTGGTTGGTGAGCACGTAGTCGGGCACGTAGCCTCCGACTCCGGTAATGGCGGCGGTAATCTTCATGAGCGCAAAGGTGCGGCCCCAACCTCAACTGTCCAGCCCTAAGCCAGACCGGTCAAGGCTAGGATTTGAAATTGTCTTTAATCTTATCGACGATGCCCGACTGCGCCATTTGGTAGCCTTGCATAAGCATATTGCAAATAGCCAGCGGCGTGCTCACCCCGTGGCCAATAATGGCATTGTCGTTGATGCCCAGAATGGGCGAGCCGCCAATGGTTTCGTAGTTAACCTTCTCAAAGAACTCATCGTTCAGGTTGCGCGCCACCATGATGTCGTACATCGACTCGGCCATTTTGAGCATCACGTTGCCCACGTAGCCGTCGCACACAATCACGTCGGCCTTGTCGTTGAACAAGTCGCGGCCCTCAATATTGCCGATAAAATGTACGTGGGGGTTTACTTTAAACAGCTGGTGGGCCGCCTGCGTAGTCACGGTGCCCTTGCCTTCTTCCTCGCCCAGGCTCATGAGGCCCACCTTGGGGTGGGCAATGCCCAGCACGTACTGCGCGTACAGTGAGCCCAGTTCGCCAAACTGCTCCAGCATTTCGGGCTTGCAGTCGGCGTTGGCGCCTACATCGACCAGAATGCCGTAGCCGCCGGCCAGCTTGGGTACAAAGTTGGCGATGGCCGGGCGCAGCACCCCAGGCACGGCTTTCACCGTAAACATAGCTCCCACGAGCATAGCTCCGGTGTTGCCGGCCGAGCAAAACGCGTCTACCTGGCCGCTGTGCAGCATTCGGTAGCCCACGGCAATGCTGCTGTCCTGCTTTTGCTGGAAAGCTTTGGTGGGATGCTCGCCCATCTCGATAACCTGGGAGGCGTGCACCACTTCCAGCGCGGCGGCACCGGGCCATACGTCTGGAGCAGCGGCTGTACCTCCGCATCGGAACCGATGAGTAGTATCTGGGCTTTGCCGGCCAGGCGCTGAGCAGCCAGCACGGCACCGGCCACGGCAACCTGGGGGGCAAAGTCGCCGCCCATAGCGTCGAGGGCAATTTTCATGAACGCGGAGAAAGTAGAGAGTCAGCCATAGAGCGCAAAGGCGCGAAACCAAACCGGGCCGGACTGCGCATCTCAAAAGAGCAGTCCGGCCCGATGGTACCGCGAAATAACAACGCTTTCGGCTATTCTTCGTCCGAGCCCGTGTCGCCGGCTGCTGCCGGGGCCGCTACCGAGGTATAATTCTTGATAGCCAGCTGGCCATTATGGTACAAATCACCATCCACCACGTAGGCTTTGTGACGCAGGTGCAACTCACCCGTATTCGGGCAGATGGTCACGGCCTTAGGGGTCAGCTTGTAGTGGCTGCGGCGTTTGTCGCGGGTGGCGGTGGAGGTCCGGCGCTTAGGATGTGCCATGGTCTTGGTAAGGGGAAATTAAGAGTTAGGAATTAGGAGTGATGAATTAGTACAGGGTCCTAATTCAGGTTTTTGAGGGCGGCCCAGCGGGGGTCGCCGGGCTCGTCGTCAGGATTCTCACCGGCAGGCCGGGTCGAAAAAATAAGCTTGGTGGCGGCATCGGGGTCGTCATCGGCCTCGTTCTGGAAGCGCGGGTGCAGCTTCTTCATGGGCAATGCCAGCCCGATGTAATCATATAGGTGTTGAGCTATATTTAGCGTCAGCGTCTCGGGCGTCACTTGCAGCACATCATCGTCCAGCTCCTTGGGCTCGTCGCCGTAGCGCACCAGCAGCTGATTCTCAATATCCAGGGGCTGGTCGTACTCATCCAGGCTGCGGTCGCAGGTGAGGCGCACGGTACCGGTGATGTGCGAGTCGATGGTAATTACGCGCTCGGTTTTGTCGAGCGTTACCTCGGCGTGCAGGTTGCCGTCGGCAATAAACTCGCCCTTGGGGTCGAACTCCTCGAAGAAGGCGCGACCGAGCTCAAACGCAAACTGGTGCATCTTAAGCGAAAGCCTGGCGATAGGCAAATCAAATTGCGGGTCCTTTTTCACAGTAAGCCGAATAACGGGGGGCAAAGGTAAGGCTTTTTCCTGGCTTTATCAAGCTAACGCGGGCTATTGCTTCAGCTTCAGGCCGTTTTTAAGATAAACTCGGGGCTGATATCGAGCCGCTCGTAGAGCTTCTTGGCCAGGTCCATCGTTACGCGCCGCTTGCCGCTCAGTATCTGGGAGAGGCGGCCGGCCGGTACTTCGAGCAGCTGAGCCAGGTCTTTCTGCTTGAGCTGACGCTGCTGGCGCTTCAGCTCAATCATGGCGGGCAGGGTAGTGGGCTTAGGAAGAGCAAAGGGAGCACCTTCGACCCTGATTTCGTATGACTGAATGGCTTCTGCTAAAATGCGGGCGGGGCCTTGTAAATCCGGATTAGCGTCAATATCCTGCGCTAATAGCTCGTCGAGTTGACGGAATGCTTCGCGGTATTCCTGAGACGTATTAATTAACATAGCTATAACTTACTGTAATCGATGGTTGCTGCATTTATCTTGTCATACGCTTGGTGTGTGCCGACGAATTTTACGAACACCGTGCGAGTAGAAAATACAATGGCCGCGATGAGCCGGTAGCGATTGCGCCGAATATTGAAGACGTAGCGAAAGTTACCAACGTAGTCTACCGAATTAGAAAATAGTCGTGCGTCTGCCGGATTACGCCACTAGGCTAAGCTAACTTCCTGATACCAATCTTTTAATGCTGAGGCGGCATCAGGATGTTGTTTGCCAAATTCGCGTAAAATGGGCCAACTCAATATTACCATAGGCAACAAGACGGAAACGCGGCCGTTGCCAGCCGCGTTTCAAAAGTAGAAAGAAAATTTCGTTTTTAGAAAAATTCTACCGGATTGAGCGGGGGTCGGCCGCGTTGAGCTGCCGGGCGCGTACTACATCGCAGGCCAGGTATACGGCCGCCCGAAACGACGAGGCATCGGCCACAAACTTGCCGGCGATGCCGTAGGCCGTGCCGTGGTCGGGGGAGGTACGCACGACCGACAAGCCGGCCGTGAAGTTGACGCCCCGCTCGAAGGCCATAAGCTTGAAGGGAATCAGCCCCTGGTCGTGGTAAAGCGAGAGGGTGGCGTCGAACTGCCGGAACTGGCCGGTACCGAAGTAGCCGTCGGCCGGGTAGGGACCGAACACGAGGTGGCCATCGTGCTCAAACTGCCGGATGACGGGCGTTACCACATCGGCTTCCTCGCGGCCCAGCAGGCCGTTTTCGCCGGCGTGGGGGTTGAGGCCCAGCACGGCAATCTTGGGCTTGAGAATACCGAAATCCTGCTGCAACGACTTCAGCAAAAGCTTGATTTTGGTGCGTAGCAGGTCGCTGGTGAGGCGCGTCGACACATCTTTGAGGGCGATGTGGCCGGTGGCGGTGGCTACGCGCAGCTGCTGGTCCTCATCGACCAAGAACATGAGGTTGTCGGCCGCGCCGAAGTAGCTGGCCAGAAACTCGGTGTGGCCGGGAAAGCGAAAGTCGTCGCTTTGGGTATTCTCCTTGCTAATGGGCGCCGTTACGAGGGCATCGAGCAGGCCGGCCTTGAGGTCGCGGGCGGCGCAGAGCAGGCTTTCGCGGGCGGCCTGACCGCTGGCGGGCGAAGGCTGGCCGGGCGTGAGGTGAAAGTCATCTTCCCAGCACGTGACGGCGTTGAGGCGGCCGGGCGCAATGTCGGCGGCGTCGCGCAGCTGGCGGAAGGTGAGCGGCTCGGCATTTTTCTCGACCGGAAAATCGTCGAAAAGCGTGGTGGCGGTGCCGTACACCACGGGCGTGCATTGCTGGAGCAGCCGCTCGTCGCGCAGGGTTTTATAAATGACTTCGGGGCCGATGCCGGCGAGGTCGCCCACGGAAAAGCCGAGGCGGGGGAGGTGTTTGGGCATGATGAATAAAGGTGCTCCGAATCGTGTGTCATGCTGAGCTTGCCGAAGCATCTCGCCCGCATCGTCGAACGATTGAGGTTAGTGCTGCACGCGGGATGCTTCGGCAAGCTCGGCATGACAGACGGTTTAGTGAACTACCGGCTTATTAAACGGGCTGCTTGGTCAGAGACTGCAAGCCTACACGAAGGAAACCCATTTTTTGTACGGCTTATTAAACGAGCTGCCTGGTCAGAAACTCATAGAGCAGCCGCACGCCGGTGCCGGTGCCGCCCTTGCCCCGATACGAGTCGGGCGCGGTCAGGAAGGCCGGGCCGGCAATGTCGAGGTGCAGCCAGGGCGTGCCTTCGATGAAGCGCTCCAGGAACTTGGCGGCCGAGATGTGGCCGGCTTCAGCTTTGCCGAGGTTGCTCAGGTCGGCAATATCGGATTTCATGTGGTCGGCGTAGTCGTCCCAGAGCGGAAACTCGACTAGTCGCTCGTGCACGCGGTGCGCGGCGGCCAGCAGCTGAGCCATGGTATCGGCCTCAGCGGTGCCCATCACGGCGGCGCCCTCGGTGCCGATGGCGCGCACGGCTGCCCCGGTGAGGGTGGCCAGGTCAATGACTAATTCGGGGTGGTATTTTTTGGCAAAGCTGAGCGCGTCGGCCAGCAGCAGGCGGCCTTCGGCGTCGGTGTTTTTAACCTCTACCGTAAGGCCCGAGTGCATGGTGAGCACGTCGCCGGGCACGTAGGCGAGGCCACCGGGGCGGTTATCGGTGGCCGGCACCAGGCCGATAACGTGCAGCGGCACGTGGTTTTTGGCCAGGGCATACAGCACGCCGCCCACGGCCGCGCCGCCGGCCATGTCGCACTTCATCATGTCCATGCTATTGGGCGTGGGCTTGAGGCTGAGGCCGCCGGTGTCGTACACCACGCCTTTGCCGACGAGCACATAGGGCTTCTCGTTTTTCGCGCCTTCGGGCTTCCACTCCAGAATGCTGAAAGTGGGCGGCTCGGGCGAGCCCAGGTTTACGGCCAGCAGGCCGCCCATGCGCAGGCTCTCGATGCGGGCCATGTCGAGGATGTCGGTGGTGTAGCCGGCTTCGTCGCCGGCTTCGGCCAGGCGCTCGGCAAACTGCTGGGCGTTGAGCTTATTGAGCGGGGCGTTGACGAGGTCGCGGGCGAAGGCCACACCTTCCAGCACGTGCTGCAGCGTGGTTACCTGCGCTTCGGTGGCGGCGTCGCCTACCAGGCTAAGCTGCGTGAGTGAGGCGGCCTGACGCGATTTCTCGTCGGTCTTGTAGCCTTCGAACTGATAGGCCGAAAGGAAGAGGCCCTCCGCCAGCGTGAGCGCGGCCTCCGGGTTTTCGCTTAAGTTATGAATAAATACTTCGCTGGTTTTTTCCTTTTTCAGCGCGGCTTGCAGCTGGTGGCCGGCCTTGCGCAGAGCTTCGAGGCTAAGGTCAGGGGTGCGCTTTTTTTCGAGCACTACAAAATAGTGCTGATGCGAAAAATGATTGAGGGCCACGAACTTCTGTTCGTCGGCGAGGGCGGCATCGACGTAGCGCCGGGCTTCGGCGGGCAGGTCGGTGCCGGCCGCCGGGGGGAGGGCAGCAGCGCCGGGAGGCAGTACGAACACCTGGGTAGCGTGGGCCGGCGCGGTGGCGGCGTGGGCAAGCGTGAGGGACATAGTAGGGGTAGGAGAGACGTAACTTTGGCGTGAAGGTATGTAAAACGAAGTGGCACTTCGTTTCGTCAGTAAACCAGCGGCTCGGCCGGAAACGGTGTGCCACGCCGTTTTACATGAGGTATGATTCTTCGCAAAACCCTGCGTCTACTGCTCCCATTGCTCGGCTCGTCGCTGCTGGCCTCGGCCCAGCTCATGCAGCCTAAAACAGTGTTTACCCGCGCCGACTCGCTGCGCGGCGGCCAGCCGCTGGCCCGCACCTGCTACGACATCAACTACTACCACCTCGATGTGAAGCTCGACGTGGCCCGCAGGTTTATCAGCGGCTCCAACCTGTTTCGCTTTACGGCCACGCGCGATTTTACCCGGCTTCAATTCGACCTTTTTGCTAATCTGGAAATCGGCAAAGTGGTGTACAAGGGCCGGTCGGTGCCCTTTACCCGCGAAGCCAATGCAGTGTTTGTGACCTTTCCTGAGGTTATCAGGCAGGGCAGCCGGGACGAGTTTACGGTAGAATATTCAGGTTTTCCTATTATTGCCAAAAAAGCTCCCTGGGACGGCGGCTTCGTCTTTACCCAGGATGCTGCCGGCCAGCCCTGGGTGGCCACCGCCTGCCAGGGTGTGGGGGCCAGCATCTGGTGGCCCACCAAAGACCAGCAGGCCGACGAGGTAGACAGTATGCTTATCAGCATCGCGGTGCCCAAAGGTCTTAAGGATGTATCGAATGGCCGGCTGCGCGGCACGGCCAAGCTGCCGGGCGGCTACACCCGCTACGACTGGGCCGTAACCAACCCCATCAACAACTACGACGTGGCGCTGAACGTGGGCAACTACGTACATTTTGGCGACACGTACCAGGGCGAGAATGGCGCGCTGACGCTCGACTACTGGGTGCTGCCCGAAAACCTGGAGAAAGCCAAATCGCAGTTTACGGCCAACGTAAAGCCCATGCTTAAAAGCATGGAAAGTTGGTTTGGGCCGTATCCCTTCTATAAAGATGGCTATAAGCTAATAGAAGCGCCCCACCTGGGCATGGAGCACCAGAGCGCCGTGGCCTACGGCAACAAGTACCAGAACGGCTACCTCGGCCGCGACCGCTCAGCCACCGGCTGGGGCACGAAGTGGGACTTTATCATCATCCACGAAAGTGGCCACGAGTGGTTTGGCAACAACATCACCAGTAAGGATATCGCCGATATGTGGGTGCACGAGAGCTTTACCACGTACTCGGAGGCGCTGTTTGTGGAAAGCCAGTTTGGCAAGCAGGCGGGGCAGGAGTATTTGCACGGTCAGCGCCGCAATATCTCGAACGATGGCCCCATCATTGGTCCCTACGGCGTGAACAAGGAGGGCTCGGGCGATATGTACGACAAGGGCAGCAACCTGCTCAACATGGTGCGCACGGCTATCAACGACGATGCGAAGTGGCACAGCATTTTACGCGGCCTCTCGCGCACCTTTTATCACCAGACCGTAACCGGCCAGCAGGTTATCGACTACATCAGCCGCGAGGCGGGCCGCGATTTTCGGCCTGTTTTTGCCCAATATCTGCAATATGCTAACCTGCCGATACTCGAAATGCGCGTTGAGAACAACCAGCTACTAGGGCGCTGGATAGCCAATGTGCCCGGTTTCGACCTGCCGGTGCGCCTGCGGGTGAAGGGCGGTGAGTATCAGTTCGTGACGCCTACTACCAAGTGGCAGCCGCTGGCTCTGCCCGGCGCTACGCGGGAGAATGTAGAGGTCGATACGTTCAACTACTACGTGGGCGTGCTGATGGATTAGCCGGCTTGGCTAAGCTGGCGCTGGGCCTCGGCTACCAGTTGATTGCGCAGCTCAGCCCCGTTGTACAGATGCTCGAACGACAGCTGTTGCTGCTGGCCGTTGGTATAGGAGAATATTGCCGAAGCAGGCCCCACGCCTTGAACTGCGGCCAGGTGTGCCCAGCGCCCGGCCTGCTCCTTGCCCAGCAGGCGGGTGCGTACGCTGAAGCCATCGGCATGCAGGTGTAGGTAGCGTCGCTTACCTAGGCGCGCCAGCCCAAAGGCCAGCACTACGTAAAGAGCGGCTAGCGCAGCGTATAGCCAGGGCAGAATGTGCGCTCGGTGCGGGGCGCCGGCCAGCTCGGCCAGGTGATGGCGGTGCCCGATATGGTAGCCTTCGAGGCCCAGAATGCCCGCCGCGGCCAGCTCCAGCCAGGCTACTGGCTCGGGGTGCCCGTGGCCGTGGCGGAGGTGCAGCAGCTCGCGGGCCATCAGCAGCAGGTAGGCAGCGCCGATAATAAACTCCAGGCCCAGCAGCGACGTTAACGCTTCCTGAGAGGCCACTGCGGCTGTGGCCCCTCCTACTAACACCAGTGCCGGCACCAGGTGGCTCAGGGCTCGGGCGCGTAGCTGCTTGGTATAGCGGCGGTTATAAAGCCAGATAGGGGAGGCAGAAGCAGCGCCAGCCGCATCGGGCCGGACGGGAGCAGAATCAGGCATGAGGTAGGAGTTGAAAAACGCAAACTATGACCGTGATGCTGCAAGCTACTGCCTGGAAGATAACTTTTTCAAGGCGAAATAGAAAGCGCTTTTAACAAGCATAGCAGGGCACATTCGTACCGAGCTGCGGCAACTAGGTCCAGCGCGCCCGGCCTGCAAGCGCTTGTTGCCGCCAGCGTACCGATATTTGAGCCACCTTCCCGCTAGTCGGCCGGAGGCAGTTGCCCACCTGGCGGTGGCCAGAGCAGGGGTGGGGCGTAGCTTCCGGTCCCTGTCGCCGTCGCCGCAGCCCATCGCACCCGTGGCTCAATATACTGTTCGCCCCAAAAAACATCTCGGTCAGCACTTCCTGGCCGACCCCAATATTGCCCGCCGCATTGTGGAAAGCCTGCGCCAGCCCGAGGGCGTACGCGAGGTGCTCGAAATAGGCCCCGGCATGGGCGTACTCACGCAGTATCTGCTGGAAAACAAGGCCTACCAGACCAGTGTGGTGGAGATTGATACCGAGTCGGTAGCCTACCTCACGGCGCACTATCCGGCGCTGGCCCCGCGCATCTACGCCACCGATTTTTTGCAGCAAAACCTGGCCGAGCTGTTTCCAAACGAGCCGCTGGCTATTATCGGCAACTTTCCCTACAATATCAGCACCCAGATATTCTTTCAGGTGCTGGCCAACCGCCAGCAGGTGCGCGAAGTGGTGGGTATGCTGCAAAAAGAAGTGGCCGAGCGACTGGCCGAGCCACCCGGCTCCAAAACCTACGGTATCCTGAGCGTGCTCTTGCAGGCATACTACGACATCGAATACCTGTTTACGGTGCCGGCCCACGTCTTTGTGCCGCCGCCTAAGGTAGAGTCGGCCGTGGTGCGCCTCACCCGCAACCAGACGGAGAAGCTGGACTGCGACGAAAAGCTGTTTTTTCGGGTGGTGAAGCAGGCGTTTTCAACCCGCCGCAAGACGCTGCGCAATGCGTTGAAGCCCCTGGGTATGTCGGCGGAGACAATGGCCGCCGAGATTTTCGATAAGCGCGCCGAGCAGCTGGGGGTGGCCGATTTTGTGCTGTTGACGAATTTGGTGGCGCAGGTATGAAATTAAGTGTCCGATGCTTGCTGACTGGAGTTGCAGTCGGATTAGTTAGCTGTAATTGGTCGGTTAATAGCACCGATGCTAAACTGGCCGGCAATTATTACCTGACTACTGACTACGAGGGATTCAGCTTTTTGCATTTTGGCAATCCATGGTTTAGACAACCACCAGTGCTGGTTGGAGAGCTAGATTCTACTGGCACAGCCGGACCCTACCTCATTGTTTGCCAAGCCGAGGTAGGAAAATATTACTTTTTACCCTTAGCAGCAGAAGATAAGCTGCTAGCACTTGCTGGGCAGTTGGGGCCTTTCACTCCAACTGTTTACCACCGCAAACTGCACCAATTAACGGGATACGCTACGATTCGGCTTTCTCCTACTCCACGCTAATATGTCCCTCTGCCTGATAATCGACGATATGCATCCCTCGCTTTTGCCCATGCTCACGAGCATCGGCGTCGAGGGCGACTACCAACCCAAGCTCACCCCGGGCGATGTGCCCGCTGCCCTGGCCGCCCGGCCTTACACCGGCCTGATGGTGCGCAGCAAGATGCGCATCACGGCCAACCTGTTGGCGCACGGCCCGCAGCTGCGCTACGTGGCCCGCGCCGGGGCCGGCGTCGATAACATCGACGAAGAAGCCCTGGCCGCCGTTGGCGTGGTGCTGGTGAATGCCCCGAGGGCAACCGCGACGCGGTGGGCGAGTTTGCCACCGGGCAGCTGCTGGCCCTGCTGCGGCATAGCATCACGGCCGATGCCGAAGTGCGCCGCGGAGAGTGGCACCGCGAAGCCAACCGGGGCGACGAGCTGGGCACCAAAACTGTGGGCCTGCTTGGCTATGGCCACATGGGCCGGGCATTTGCCCAGCGGCTGCGCGGCTTCGGCTGCACGGTGCTGGCGCATGATATTGACCCGGCGGTGGGCAGCGACGGCAACGCCGAGCTGGTGCCGCTGGCCGAGCTGCAAGCCCGGACCGAGGTGCTGAGCCTGCACATTCCGTACTCGGAGGCCAATCATCAGTTTGTGAATGAAGCCTTTCTGGCCGGGTTTCAGCACCGCATCTGGTTTATGAACACGGCGCGGGGCGAAGTGCTGGACCAGGCGGCTTTGGTAGCGCGCCTGCAAAGCGGCCAGGTGCGTGGGGCCGCCCTCGACGTGCTCGACAACGAAAAGCTCGCTACCCTCACGCCAGCCCAGCAGGCTACGTTCGACTACCTGCGCGCGGCGCCCAATACGGTGCTCTCGCCTCATATTGGCGGCTGGACGCACCAGAGCTATCAGCGCATCAATGAGGTGCTGGTAGCTAAAATCGCCGCGCTGCTGTAGCGCGGGGTTGCGGGGACAGGCGCCTTGCTTTCCCACTTTTTGCCCTATCTTTGCGTTACCAATAGGGGAGAACGGCTGGCCGATGTGCCAGCCGTTCTCTTTCTTTTTTACCTGACCCACCCGCCACGCGAAAACAGTCCTAAACTTATGGCTACTATCAATTATTACACCGCCGAGGGCCTGCAAAAGCTGAAAGACGAACTCCAGGACCTCAAAGTCCGGGGCCGGGCCAAGGCTGCCGAAGACCTGCGCGAAGCCCGCGATAAAGGCGACCTGAGCGAAAACGCCGAGTACGACGCCGCCAAGGACGCCCAGGGCCTGCTTGAGCTGAAAATATCGAAGCTCGAAGAAGTGCTGGGCAATGCCCGCATTCTGGACGAAACCAATATGGATTTCAGTAAGGTGCTCATTCAGAGCAAAGTAAAGCTGAAAAATCTTAAAAATAACATGGTGCTCGACTACCTGCTGGTTGCCGAGGAAGAAGCCAACCTGGCTGCTGGCAAAATCTCGGTTAAATCGCCCATCGGCAAGGGACTGTTGGGTAAATCGGCCGGCGACCTGGCCGAAATTACGGTGCCTGCCGGCAAGCTCCAGTTTCAGATTCTGGAAGTGGGGCGCTAGTAGTTAATATAGTTATTTCTAAATAAATAGAAAATCAAAAGACCGTCATGCTGAGCTTGTCGAAGCATCTCTACCGCTTCGTTCGGGTGTCGTTCTGGAGAGATGCTTCGACAAGCTCAGCATGACCAGCGTTTTTCTTGATTTTCCTAATTTAGGAACAGGTCTAATGGTTAATTTATTAATGGTCAACGGTTAATTGAATTTAAAAGCAGCGCCACCGGCGCTGCTTTTTTTGTGAGTTGCACCTCGAAAAGGGAAGCGTAGTTACTTTGTCATGAGCCATTGACCATTGCTTCATTAACCAGTAAACTATGCCCTCTATTTTCTCGCGCATCGTTTCGGGCGAGCTGCCCGCCTACAAGGTCACCGAAGATGCTGACCACCTGGCCTTTCTCGACATTACGCCGCTGGTGGAAGGCCACACGCTGGTGATTCCGAAAAAGGAAATTGACTATATATTCGATTTGCCGCCGCAAGAGCTGGCGGCGCTGCACGTATTTGCGCAGCGCGTGGCCAAGGGCGTGCAGGCGGCCGTGCCGTGCAAGCGCATCGGCGTGGCCGTGATTGGACTGGAAGTGCCCCATGCCCACATTCACCTCATCCCGATGAACAAGGTGGCGGATATGAATTTCGCCAACCCAAAAATAAAGGTGGCCGACGACCGCATGCAGGCGCTGGCTTCGGCTATCGCGGCCAAGGTAGACGGTGGCAGTGGACTCGGTGCGGCAGCTACCGGGGCGGCACCGGCCGCCGACGATACCACCCTGGCCCAGCTGCAAAGGCTGACCCAGGGCCTGAATTTCATCAGTGAATCGGATGCGCCGCTGGAGCCCGTGAGCTACGCTGCCCCGGCCGGCAACCTGCCCCTCGATAAGCTGCTGCAAGTAGTGGGCGAGCCAGCCGGCGCGAAAGTGGAGCAAGTGGAGCTAACCGAGTTTCTGCGCAACCATACCGCCGACAACGGCGTGACGGGCGATGTAGCTATAGCCAACCGCTTCAAAGCCTTGCAGCTATACCTGAAACAGGAGCTGGACGGGACACAGGTGTACCGGGTCGGCTCCGGGCCGCAGGTGCACGCCTACGCGCTGGGCCGCGACGCGGCCGGCCGCCTGGCTGGCTTCAAAACGGTGCTGACCGAAACCTAGCAGGTAGGGGAAAAAGCCTTTCTGCTCAAGGCCAGACTCGGCACTTTAACACCGCAAAAAAACGACATGCATCAAGCTACTAAACTCCTGACGGTCGCCGGTCTGCTCGCCAGCCAGCTGGCCGTGGCGCAGGGCATCGACCCTGCTGCCATCGCGGCCCTACCCACCGTGCAGCCGGCCGCCCTCGAAGCCCATGTGCGCTACCTGGCCGACGACCGCCTGCGCGGCCGCCTGCCCGGCACGCCCGGCTACCAGCTGGCCGTAGACTACGTGGTGAGTCAGCTTAAGCAGAATGGCGTGCTCCCGGCCGGCGATAAAGGCACTTATACCCAGACCGTGCGCCTGCGCCGGGCCTTCGTAGAGGCGGGCGCAACGCTCAGCTTTCAGCCGGCCACCGGCGCGGCCCAGCCGCTGGCGTATGGTGCGGCCATTACGCTGTATCCCAACCCAGGGCTGGCCGAAGTAAGCGTGTCCAATGCGCCACTGGTGTTCGCAGGCTACGGTATCTCGGCCCCCGAGCTGAAGTATGACGACTACGCGGGCCTCGATGCGAAAGGCAAAGTGGTGGTTATCACGCGTCAGATGCCCCGACAATTTGCCGACAACGAGCGCCAGTACTTCACCGACCTGCGCACGGTGCTCGAAACGGCCGCCCGCCACGGCGCGGTGGGCGTGCTGCTGGCCGCTGCTCACGCCGAAGCCCGGCTGCCCGAGTTCCCAAAAGGACTCGTGAGCGCGCTTGCGCCCGATGGCCAGGTAGGCGTATCGCGCAGCTACGCCCCCGGCTCGGCGCAGCTGGTGGGTAGTATCAGTCCGGCCACCTTGCAGCAGCTATTTGCCGGTGCGGCCCGCGACACCATGCAGACGCTGAATCTCTTGCGTAGGGGCAAGCCGGCCCCGCTGGCATTGCCCGGCCGCCTGAGCGCCCGCTACCGCAGCCGCTACCAGGACGTAGACAGCTACAACGTGGTAGGTAAAATAACGGGCTCGGATGCTAAGCTGAAGAACGAGTACGTAGTGCACAGCGCCCACCTCGACCACCTGGGGGTAGGCCCGGCCATTAATGGCGACTCCATCTACAACGGCGCCCACGATAATGCCACCGGCGTAGCGAGCGTGCTCGAAATCAGCAAGCTCTACGCCAGCCTCAAACCCAAGCCCCGGCGCTCGGTGCTCTTTGTGCTGGTGACGGGCGAGGAAATGGGTCTGATTGGCTCGACCTACTTCGCCAAATACCCGACCGTGCCCAAGGCGGCGCTAGTGGTCGACATCAATACCGACATGCCCACCATCATCGCGCCGCTGCTGAGCGTGGTGCCGCTAGGGGCCGACCATTCGTCGCTGATGCAGCCGGTAAAAGCCGCTGCCGATTATCTGAAGCTAACCATTGAGCCCGACCCCGAGCCGACCCAAAACCGCTTTATTCGCAGCGACCAGTACAGCTTCGTGGTGCAGGGCATCCCGGCCTTGCACATCAAGTACGGCAACCGTACGGCCGACGGCAAAAACAACCTCAGCGAAACGGTGCAGAAGTGGCGCGCCGTGACCTACCACAAGCCGCAGGACAACTTCGAGGGCGGCACCTTCGACTGGGCGGCCGGCGCGCAGTACGCGCGGCTCAACTTCCTCATCGGCTACCAAGTGGCGCAGGCTAGCCAGCGCCCTAGCTGGAATAGGGGCGACTTTTTCGGGGCTCGATTTGGGCGCTAGGTTGCAACCAGTTGAGGGCTAACGTTATCTTGAAGTTGGACTAACTATTACCCGCTGATGAAAAAGCTTTTCCTTTTGCTACTGCTTGCCCTGGCCGCTGGCTGCGAAAAGCACGACCCCAATACCGATGAGGTTGAGGTCGAAACCCAAGGCAGTAACCGCGATTGCGGCAAGGCGCAGGTTGTCGTAAAAGACCCGGCCAGGGTGGCGCAACTCATAGGCTCTCCCATTGGCGGCGGCGCCACTTACCTCGCCCTCAATCTAGATACGGCGCTCTGGGTGCGTAAAAACCAGGCATTACTGCTCCGCATTCGGCGTCCTACTGCCGAGGAGGGCAGCTTTATCTGCCACGCAATGGGGCCAGCCTACCCGGCGCTGACGGTGGTAAGTGCCCGCGTAAAGTAAGCCTGCGGAATGCAACGCTTCTAAAAGGTAGTAGTCTATAAAAAGCCAGCGCATAGTGCGCTGGCTTTTCGCTTTTTAGCTCCAGTCGTATGGTCCGCGTCTTACTCTTTTGCCTCGCTCTGCTGGCCGCCGGGCCAGCTTTCGCTATCAAGCCTTTTGCTAAGTATTGGGCCCGGCCTGACACGCTGGGCTTGAAATACCAAGACCTAGCTCTCACCACGCCCGACCACGTGCACCTAGCTGCCTGGCTGATTGAGCCCATGGCTGGCGTACCTACCCAGCAGACTACCGTAGTCGTGGCTGGCGGCGACGCGGGTAACATGGCTTCCTATATCTACACGGCGGCCTCGTTGGCCGGGGCCGGCTACCGGGTGCTACTCTTCGACTACCGTGGCTTTGGGCACAGTGACACCTTCACCATCAACCAAAATTACCTTTATTACCCCGAGTTTGCCACCGACACGCGCGCAGCCCTGACCGAGGCCCGGCGGCGCAGCCCCGGCCAGCGCGTGGGGCTTATGGGCTTCTCGATGGGTTCGCTGGTGGGCTCGGAAGCGGCGGCTACCACTCGCTGCGATTTTTTGGTGACCGTGGCCTACCCGGCTAACCCCCAAAACGTGGTGAGCTACTACCAGCGCATTCGCCCTGAGCGCCCCATTATTCTGCCCGCTGATGCCGCCTACAGCCGCGTAGCGTCCAAGGTGAAGTGCCCCTGGCTGTTCATCACCGGCACCGACGACAAGGCCACGACCCTAGCCGATACCATGACTGTTGCGCAGGCTGCTAGCCGCCGGCAGCGGCGCGAGGTGCTGCCCGTGCCCGGCGACCACCAGCAGTCGATGGGAGCGTTTGTGGAAGATGACACAGCCCGCGCTGTCTGGAAGCGTTGCGCCGCCTGCTGGCCGCCCAGCCTACCGCTCAAAAAGGCTAGCGCGCCCGGCCGCTGTCCACCACCTTTTGCAGCTGGCCCTGCGTGGCGGCCGGCAGCGCGCTCAGAATATCGAGGCCCGAGGCGGCTTCAATGGCATCGACCGAGGTCAGGTACTGGTTCCACTGCGGGGCGATGCTGTTGTCGTTGGGCGTGTCGATGGCTACCACGCGGGCCTGGCCGGCGATGATGCGTTGGAGGTCGTTGTCGCCTTCGGGCAGGAAGACCACCACTTTCCAGATGTGGGCGGGCACGGTTACGCGGCCCTGGTCGAGGGTTTGGGCGGGGCCGTTTTTACCGGTGCCGCCGCGGCCGTAGCTGCCCATTATCACATAGGCTTCCTGGCCATTCTCGACCTGGGCACGGGTATATTCTTCCAGGTGCGCCCAGGTTTGCTGGTTGTTTTGTGGGCCTGGGGCACCATGTTGCTCATCAGGAAGGTGGCCGAATTGTCGTCAAGCGTGGCGGTGCGGTCGCCGCTGGGGCAGTTGTGGCCCTTATCGAAGCCCGAGCCGGCGTAGCTCTGCGGCGACACGGCGTAGAACTGTCGGGGCAGGCCGGGGTCGGCCCGGAAATCGTTCTGGCGCGGAAAGTTCTTGGTAATGTCGGTGCGGCCCACGTGCCAGCTCGTCCAGATGGGCGTGCCGCGCTGGGCGTTGTAGCTCGTCACGTATTGCGGGTGAATATATAGATAATTTGTAGTATTTGCCGGGTCCGAAGTCGCCCCGCTTGGGTTGCCGAGCAGCAGGTTGTCGTTGTCGGTGGCCGCGCCGGGGCCCGGGGCCTGGCGTACGGGCCGGGTCGCTGTGGGACTGGCTGGCGTGGACGGGTTATTCCGGTTTTTGAAATAATCGTCGGCCGGCGAAGCCGGGGCCGGTACGGCCACCGGAGCCGGGCGACTGGCCGGGGCGGCCGTCACTGGCCCGCTGGTCGTTTCGAGGCTGATGTCGTCCAGGTTGAGCCGGCTTTTGCCCGCGTCGGTCTTGCGGATTTCCAGGCGCAGCGGCTCGTTGGCCAGGCCGGCGAAGGTGGCCGCCAGCAGCGTGGGGCCGGTGGCCGTCTGGGGCTGGCCGTTGCGCTGCCAGGTGCGGCCGTGGTCGCGGCTCACCCACAGCTCCCAGGTGCTGGGCCCATCCTGGCCGTAGGCGGCCGACAGAATCGTGATTTTGCGGATGCCGGCCGGAGCGTCGAACTGCATCGTGAGCTTACCGCCGGCGCGCAGGCGGGCGGCGTGGTGGCCGTCTTTATGGTCTTGCTCGGTGCTGCCAATCAGGGCGTTGGTAAACAGCCAGGGCCGGTGCTCAGCGCCACGTCGGCTGTTTCGTAGGCGCCTTTGCTGCCGGTTTCGAAGGTTTCGGGGAAGGCGCCGGCCGGCACCTGGCGGCTGGCAGCGGGCGCGGAAGTGACGGCTGTCGGCTGGGCGCCAGCCAACAGGGCCGGCAGCGCCAGTAAAGTGTAAAAACGCATAGCACGAAAGTAGCAGGTGCCAGCGCAAGAAAACGAGAAAGGGCCCGCAGCGGTGCCACGAGCCCTTTTGTAGCGTGGGCTCTGCGAGTCCGCGCGTGGTGTTATTGAACAGCGTTCTCACGCGCGAACTCACAGAGTCCACGCTACGCTGCGGCTTACGCCTGCCGGTCGCCCTTTGTGAACTCCAGCATCCAGCCGGGGTACTCGGCGGGCAGCTTGCTCACCTCGTCCAGCGCTTTCAGCTCCTCGGGGTAAACTGCACATCCACCGCCGTGAGGTTGTCGTCGAGCTGCTCCATCTTCTTGGCGCCGATGATAGCCGTGCTCACCACCGGCTGGTGCAGCAGCCAGGCCAGGGCCAGCGCGGCCACGGTGCTGCCCTTGGCCTCGGCCATTGGCCGGAGCTTGTCGAGGATGTCGAAGGCGCGGTCTTTGTTGACGGGCGGGAAGTCGAAGTTGCTGCGGCGGCCTTCGCCCTTCTCATTCTCGCGGGTGTACTTGCCCGAGAGGAAGCCGCCGGCCAGCGGGCTCCACACCATCAGGCCCACTTTTTCGGCCAGCAGCAGCGGCCCCAACTCGCGCTCCAGCTCGCGGCCGGCCAGGGTATAATAGGCCTGCAGCGAGGCGTACTTTTCGAGGTGCTGGTAGTGCGAGGTGTCGAGGGCTTTCTGGAGCTGCCAGGCGGCCACGTTACTGGCCCCGATGTAGCGCACCTTGCCCTGGCGCACGAGGTCGTCGAGGGCGCGCAGGGTTTCTTCCCAGGGCGTAAGCGGGTCGAAGCTGTGGGTTTGGTAGAGGTCGATGTAATCGGTTTTCAGGCGCTTGAGGCTGGCTTCGGCCTGGGCCATGATGTGCTTGCGCGTCAGGCCGGCGTCGTTGGGGCCGTCGCCCATCTTGCCGCGCACTTTGGTAGCGAGCACCACGTCGTCGCGCCGGATGCCGAGGTTGTGCAGCGCCTGGCCGGTAATTTCTTCCGACTGGCCTTCGGTGTACACGTTGGCCGTATCAATAAAATTGATGCCCGCGTCGAGCGAGCGTTTTACCAGGGCGTCGGCCCCGGCCTGGTCGACGCCGCTGATGGCGCCGAAGCGGCCGCCGCGCGTGCCAAACGTCATAGTGCCCAGGCACAGCTCAGAAACTTTCAGGCCGGTATTGCCCAGCAGATTGTATTTCATGGGAAAAGGAAAAATGGAGTGCGGGGGTATAAGCATGCCCGCAGGCAGATTGTTTGGCGTAGCGTGGACTCTGTGAGTCCGCGCGTGAGAACGTTAGTCAATAGATACCACGCGCGGACTCGCAGAGTCCACGCTACTGTCCTAATACAGCTTAAACAGCGGCTTCACGTTGGCCAGCGCCTCGCCAAACCGCTCCGAGGCCCGCGCCTGCTGGTAGGTTTCGGCGGCTTCCTTGGCGCGGCGGGTCTCGTCGGCGATTACCCTGGTGGCGCGGTCGGCCTTGATAAGCCCATCCTGCTGCCCCTGCGCGATGGCCGCCCGAATGGCGGCGCTGTACTGACTGGTAATGACGGGCAGGCGGTCGGTAAGGCTTTGCAGCTGCGCGGCGAGCTGCACGGCGGCCTCGGCCGAGTTGTTGGCCGGCGTGAGGTAGCCGTCGGGATTCAGGATGTCGCTCTGGTTCTGGGCGCGGGCAAAGGCCTGGTCTAGCGAGGCGAAGCGGGCCCCCAGGTTGGCCGCCACGTAGTTGCTCATATGGCTGATATTGCCCACGTCGAGAGTATTGGTAGCGGGCTGGCCGGGCGGCGGGGCCGTGTAGTAGGCCGAAATATCTTCCTGGTACGCTACCAGCTGCGCGTAGGGCCGGTACAGTTGGCTGAGCTGGTGCTGCAACACGCTCAGCTCGTTGTCGAGGGTAAGCAGCGAGGCCTGGTTATCGGCCCGCGCCGCGTCGAGCGCCGAGAAAAAGTTGAGCGTCGGCCGCAGGCCGTTTTCAATGATTTTCACCTGCTCGGCCGTGAAGCCGTCGCTGCTCAGGCTACTGGCCCGCACGCTGGTCAGCAGCTCACCCACGGCGTTCAGCATGGGGCCCACCGTGGGCATAGCTGTTACGTACGAGCTTTGGCTGAGGTGAGCAGCCAGGTCGACGAGGCGGCGGCCTTTGCTCTTATCCACGGCCTTGTTGGCCACAAGGGTTTTGGTATATTCCACCAGCGAGATACCGAGCGGGTTGCTGTCGGTGGGCGAGCTGAGCGCCGCCTGCTCGTTGGCATTGCGCAGGGCCTGGGTTAGCGCCCGCAGCTGGGTAAGGCGGCTGTGGCACACCAGCAGCAGGTTGGCGGTGGCCTGCACGTTGCTCTTGGCCAGCGTGAAGCGGGTGGTCTGGCTCAGCTTCTGGCCGGCCAGGAAGCTCGTAAACTTGCCGCCCAGGTCGCTGTAGAGCCGCTGCTGCTGGCGGTAGGCCTGGCGCAGGCTATCGACACGGTGCGTGAGCAGCAGCACCGTGGCCTGCGCCTGGGCGGTGGCGTCGTCGGGGCGGGGCGGACGGCAGAAGTAGCGGGTGCTGCGGGCAGCGTAAGAGCGGTAGGGACCGGAGCGGTAGCCTGCGCCCAGGCAGCGCCGGGTAGCAGGACCAGCCCAACGAGTAATAGCTTGAATTCGGCAGTAGTCATACAAAAAGCAGGCAGGCGCAGGGTGCCCGCCACAGGATGGAAAATAGCCCAGGCCGGTAATCAAAACTACAAACCGGCTGTGTAGGCCAGATTAAGTGGCAATTTTCAGGCCGGATACTAAGCAGGTGATCGGACAAAGCTCCACTGGCTGCTAACTTGCCCCTGCATGAAACTCCGCTACCTGCCTTTGCTGGCCCTGGCCCTGCCCGCCTGCACCAGCCCCTCCACCAACTCCACCGCCGGCCAGCCGGCTGCCACGCCCGCCGATGCGCGCTTCGACCGCTTCAAAAACCAGTTTATTCTGGATTTATGGAAGCAAAATCCCGATTACGCCTCGTCGCAGGGCTATCATAAATACGATTCGCTGCTCGTCATTCCCAGCGAGGAGCAGCGCAAGCGCGATGCGGCCTTCGTGGCCCAAAACCTGGGGGCGCTTGCGGGCTTTACCCTCGATAGCCTGTCGCCAAATAATCAAATCGACCTGCACCTGCTCACCAATGAGCTGCGGTCGGAGCGCTGGTACGCCGACACGCTCAAAAACTGGCAGTGGAACCCGGCAACCTACAACCTGGGCGCCAGCGTGGGCGACCTGCTCAACGGTCGGCACTATAAGCTCGACCGCCGGCTGCGCAATATCTCCGATAAAATTTCCCAGGCCGGGGCCTACTACGGCGCCGCCAAGGCCAATATCAGCCATCCTACCCGCGAGCACGCCGAGCTGGCCGTGGCTCAGAACGAGGGCGGCCTGGCCGTCTTCGGCTCGGCCCTGGCCGACTCGGTGCGCAAATCGGGCCTGAGCGACGCCGAAAAGCAGCTGCTGCAGCAGCGTATCGCGGGGGCGCAGCGGGCCGTGCAAGGCTACATCGACTTCTTGAAGAAGGACGTGCTGACGGGTAGCGGCTTTCGCTCGTTTCGCATTGGGAAAGACCTGTTTGCCCGCAAGTTTGCCCTCGATATTCAGTCGCGCTACTCGGCCGCTGAGGTGCTGCAGCTGGCCCAGCAGCACAAGGCCGACCTGCTGCACGATATGGGCCGGCGCGCCGCGCGGCTCTTCCCCAAGTACTGCGCCGGCCAGCCCATGCCCAAGGATACGCTGCAGCTGATTCGTAAAGTGATTGACCAGCTCACGCTCAAGCACGCGCCCCGTGAAGGCTTTGTGGACGCCGTGAAGCGCCAGATTCCGACTCTCATCAAGTTTGTCAACGACCATCAGCTGCTGACCCAGGACCCCAGCAAGCCGCTGGTCGTGCGCGAAACACCGCTCTACATGCGCGGCAGTGGGGCAGGAGCCAGCGTTTCGGCCCCCGGGCCTTACGATACCAAAGCCAATACCTATTACAACGTGGAGCCGCTGCCCGCCAGCTGGACGCCCGCCCAGGCCGAAAGCTACCTGCGGGAGTACAATGATTATACATTGCAAATTTTGAATATTCATGAGGCCATTCCTGGTCACTACACGCAGCTCGTGTACGCCAACCGCTCTCCCTCGCTGGTGAAAAGTATTTTTGGCAACGGGGCCATGATTGAAGGCTGGGCCGTGTATTCGGAGCGCATGATGCTGGAAAGCGGCTACGGCGGCAACTCCGACGAAATCTGGCTGCTGTGGGATAAGTGGAACATGCGCTCGACCCTGAATGCCGTGGTCGATAACCTTATCCAGACCCAGAACGCCAGCGAGAAAGACGTGGTGGCGCTGCTTACCGGCGCGGGCTTTCAGGAAGAGGCCGAAGCCCGCAACAAGTGGCACCGCGCCACCCTGAGCCAGGTGCAGCTCAGCTCGTACTTCACCGGCTACACCGAGATTGTGGCCCTGCGCGACGAGATGAAGAAGAAGGAAGGCAGCAGCTTCAATCTCAAGAACTTCAATGAGCAGTTTCTGAGCTACGGCAGCGCCCCGGTCAAATATATCAGTCAGCTAATGCTTCGCCGCTAGCCGGAATTCCAAGGCATTGCTTAGCGCGGTTTACGAGTAGACGTGCTGAGCCTACAAAGCACCTTGTTGCCGCGGGGCTCGTGGGTTCGAGCCAGCTAAGGTGCTTTGTGGGCCCGGTATGTTTTTTTGCAGCTCATGTTCTTTCTGCTTTCTAAGCTTCTTGATTTTTTACTATTACCCACAGTATGGCTGGCGGCGGCGCTGCTGGGCGCGCTGGTAGCCCGGTCAGGTGGCCGGGCTCAGCGGCGCTGGCTGGTGGCCGCGGCCGTCGTGCTGGCAGTAGGTACCAGCAATGCCTTGGTCAATGAGGCGTTGCTGGCCTGGGAAAAGCCGGCGGTAGGGCTGGCCGCCGTGGCCCCGGCCGATGCGGCGGTGCTGCTCACCGGCATTGCCACCGGCAACAAGTCGCCCCACGACCGGGTTTACCTGAGCCGTGGGGCCGACCGCTTTACCAACGCACTGTGGCTGTACCGGGCCGGGCGAGTACGGTATATTATTATTTCGGGCGGCTCGGGGGCCGTGCTGAAAACCGTTGGTACGGAGGCGGCTGGCCTGCGCACGCTGCTGCGCCTGGCCGGGGTGCCCGACTCGGTGCTGCTGCTGGAAGAGCGTAGCCGCAATACCCGCGAAAACGCGCTCTTCACCAAAGAGCTGCTGGCCCGGCACCCCGCTATCAAGTCCCTGGTACTGATAACCTCGGCCTTTCATGAGCGGCGGGCGTTGGGCTGTTTTGCCAAAGCAGGTCTGTACCCTCAGGCCTTCCCGGCCGATTTTCGCACCACCGACCGCAGCTGGACGCCCGATTACTGGCTGCTGCCCGATGCCGATGCTCTCACCCGCTGGAGCCTGCTGCTGCACGAGCTGGCCGGCTGGCTCGTGTATAAGGCCGCTGGTTATTGCTAGTGCTGTGTCAGGGAAAATAATTACCTAAAGAATCGACTGGCTCCCCCTCTCCTTTTCGGAGAGGGGCCGGGGGTGAGGCGCCCACCAGAACGATTAGGTAAGGAACTTGCCTGACGCAGCACTAGCGAGCAAGCTGCCAGTTTTCGTTATTCGGTTTTCGTAGCTGCCAGCTGTGCCGTTTTGGCAATCCAGATGGATTTCTGATTGACAAACTCCCGGATGCCCAGATAGGAAAGCTCGCGGCCGTAGCCCGATTTCTTTACGCCGCCAAAGGGTAGCTCCGGCATCGATTTTACCATGCCATTCACGAAAACGGCCCCGTTTTCAAGTTGGCGGGCAATGGCTTCGCCCTGCGCCGGGTTGCGCGTCCAGACGGCGGCCCCAAGGCCGAACTCCGAATCGTTGGCCAGGGCCACGGCGTGGGCCGCGTCGCGGGCCGTAAGGACCAGCGCCACCGGGCCAAAAAATTCCTCGGCATAGGCCCGCTGGCCTTTTTTAACATTAGTCAGGATAACGGGCGCAAACTGCGCGGTGCCGGGCCGGGGCTGCCCGCCGGCCAGCGCCATCCGCGCGCCCTGCCGCACCGAGTCGGCCACTTGCCGGCTGAGCTCATCGGCCAGGTCGGGGCGGGCCAGCGGGCCATAGTCGGTAGTTTCTTCATTGAGGGGGTCGCCGTAGCGCAGCTGTTCGAGGTGGCTTTTAAGCAGCTTGACGAAGGCCGGCTGCACGGCTTTTTCCACGATGAAGCGCTTGGCGGCAATGCAGCTCTGGCCGGCGTTTATCAGACGAGCCTGGGCGGCAGTCTTAGCCGCGAGTTCCAAGTCGGCATCGGCCAGCACAATAAAGGGGTCGGAGCCGCCCAGCTCCAGCACGGTTTTTTTGATAGCCCGGCCCGCTGCCGCTGCTACGGCCGCGCCGGCCCGCTCCGAGCCAGTGAGCGTGACGGCCCGCAGGCGGTCGTCGGCAATGAGCTTTTCTACCAGCTCGGTTTCGATAAGCAGAGTACGAAACGCGGCCGGCGGCAGGCCCGCGTCATGAAAAATATTTTCCAGTGCCAGCGCGCACTGTGGCACGTTGGAGGCGTGCTTGAGCAGGCCCACGTTGCCAGCCATGAGTGCGGGCGCGGCAAAGCGCACTACCTGCCAAAAGGGAAAATTCCAGGGCATCACGGCCAGCACCACGCCCAGCGGCGCGTAGCTGATAAAACTGCGTCCGGCATCGGTTTTTACTTCCTCATCGGCCAGGAAGCCTGCGGCGTGCTCGGCGTAGTAGTCGCAGCAGGCGGCGCACTTTTGGGCTTCGGCCCGGCCGTCGCGCAGGGGCTTGCCCATTTCCACGGCCATGAGATAGGCTAATTCGTCCTGGCGCTCGCGCAGCAGCGTAGCGGCCCGGCGCAGCACGCTGGCCCGTTCGGCAAAAGTGGTAGAGCGCCATTGGCTGGCGGCCTGATGTGCCTGGGCCAGTATTCGCTCGGTTTTGGGCCACGAAAAAGCCGCGAAGCGGCGCAGCCGCCGACCCGTATAGGGGTTAATAGATTCGATAGCCATACCGGGGGAGAAAGCCAGTGGGTTTTAATGTAAACTATTCACCGCTCCATTTTACAAACCGTACAGTACGGTATTGGGTTACGTCGGCGCAGCCGGGCCGGTTTATCAGGTGCTGGCTCACCGATTAACCTCAACCATAAGCTGCCAAGTAGCGTCAAGCCTAAAAATATCCTACATTCGTCGTGAGTTACCGAGTGCTTCGGCTGGCTCCGTCGGTTTTGCCTTTCTTTTTTCCGTGTCCGACCTCCCTCTCATTTCTACCCCTACCGTCGCTGAAGCGGCGCTGGTCGAGCGCCTCAGGGGCGGCGACCAGTCGGCTATGACCGAGTTTTACGACCGCTACTCGGCGGCGCTCTACGGTGTTATCAACCGCATCGTCAAGGATGAGGAAGAAGCCGCCGATGTGCTCCAGGAGGCACTGGTCAAAATCTGGCACTCGATGGCCAGCTACGATACCGGCAAGGGCCGGCTGTTTACGTGGGTGGTCAATATTAGTCGAAATTTAGCGATTGATAAAATCCGCTCGCGTCAGCACCGCGTAGGTTCTCGCACTCAGGGCCTCGACGATAGCCTGGCAGCACAGCGCCAGGCCGCCCCGGACACTTTTCGCCCCGAGCACATAGGCTTGCAGGAAATAACCCGCAAGCTGGTGCCCGAGCAGCGTCAGGTTATCGACCTACTCTATTTCGGAGGCTTTACGCAAAGTGAGGCGGCCGAAGAGCTTAACCTACCGCTGGGCACCGTGAAAACCCGGGCCCGCACGGCTCTGAAGATACTAGCCAAACTTATCCGCTAATTCCAGTTACATCCGTGGAAGAATATCAGTCTTATATCGAATCAGGCCGCCTAGAGCAATATGTGCTGGGCGAACTAGACCCAGCGGCGCAGGCCGATGTGGAGCAGTGGGCCGCCCGCTCTCCGCAGGTGCGCCAGGAACTCGACGAGCTTTTGGCCGGCCTTGGCGTGTATGCCGAAGCGCATGCGCAGACAGTACCTGCTGGCCTGCGCGATAAGGTGCTCAGCCGGGTACTGGCTGAAATAGGCCGCCCCGATGCCCAGGCACCCGCCGCTGCCGCTCCTGCACCTGCCATGCGGGTGTCGGCCTCTAATCCTCAGCCAGCCGCTGTCGCGTCTGTTCCCGTTGCGCAGGCTCCCCGTCGTAGCGTCTGGGCTATGGCTGCCTCGGTGGCGCTGCTTCTCAGTCTGGGGGCTAACGCCCTGCTTTACAGCCGCTGGCAGCAAGCTAATACCGACCTGGTAGCGGCCCAGAACAGCCAGGCCCGGTTTGCCCAAACCTCGCAGGTAATGGAGCGCCGCCTTACCACTACGCAGGAGCAGCTGCACCTGCTGCGCTCACCGGTGGGCTACAAAATGGTGGCGCTGGCCGGCACGCCGGCGCACCCCACGGCCCGCGCAAGGGTGATGTACAACGCAACAGCGCACCGGGTTTACGTTGATGTGCAGCAGCTGCCGCCCCTGCCGCCCGGCAAGCAGTACCAGCTGTGGGCGCTCGACAAAGGCAAGCCGGTTGATGCCGGCGTGCTGGCCGCCAATACGGCCTCCGGCGATAGCATTCAGCAGATGAAGGATATTGCCAGCGCCCAGGCATTTGCGATGACGGTAGAGCCGGTCGGTGGTAGCGTCGGCCCTACACTCGCTACGATGACGGTTATTGGCAATATATAGTTAATATAAAATACAATGTGCCCGCTCTGCCAGTAGTGGTGGGGCGGGCGCTTTGTATTTTTAGGGCGCTGTTAACTTTGGCGCTGACCACCGCGTTGTATCCCTTCGAAGTCTTTATTCAGTATATGCACGGCACCATTTTTACACTCCTCAAACGCTACGTTCAGACGCAGTACGACCATAGCACCTGGCTGAAGCTGGTGGAGCTGGCCGGCCTCAATTCGGGCGATTTTGACCACAAGGAAGTGTATCCCGACGAGCATATGTATGCCCTGGTAGGGCAGGCGGCTGAGCTGACTGGTATTCCGGCCGGGGAGCTACACGAAAAATTCGGCGAGTACCTCGTGCCCGACTTAATGTATATGTATCAGAAATATGTAAACCCGGACTGGCGCACCCTCGAAATGCTGGAGAATACGGAGCAGCATATGCACGGTCAGGTGCGCCGTGAGCATCCCGAAAATTCACCGCCCGTGCTCCAGGTAAAGCGTATTGCCAAAAACGAATTATTAATTAATTATGTGTCGCCGCGCCGCATGGGTGGCCTGGCCGTGGGCATTGTGCGGGGCCTGGCTACTTATTACGACGAAGCCGATACCATTGACGTAATGCCAACCACGAGCGAAAATGGCGAGCGCGTGCAGATTCACGTCCGGAGAAATCCTGCTCAGGCATAATTATTTTCGGACGTTGCAGCAGGTCATCCGTTCCTGCTTAGAGCGAATTATGGGTCAGTGTACAGGTTCTGTTCTTGCGTTCGCCTCACCCCCAGCCCCCTCTCCGAAAAGGAGAGGGGGAGCCAGTCTGGCAAAATGTGTATACTGACCCAGAATCCGCGCTAGCTGCTACTTTGGTCAATAAATTAAAGCACCGATTCCGCTGAGGAAAGCAGGGGTGGTGCTTTAATTTATTGCCCAAATTTATTTATTAAAATAATCTTGGCGAAGTGGGTCGGCCGGGTCCGCCCGGCTCATAGTCGTCGGCATCGTCGCTATCATCCTCGGCAAGCTCGGCTTGCTGCTCCTCATCCGGGTCTTCTTCCTCATCGAGCGAGTCAAAAATGCGGTCGAGCGAAGCCTCGGCATGGCGTAGCTTATGGCGGCAGAGGCGAATTAATTCGGCCGAGCGCTCGGCGCGGGCCGTCAGGTCGTCTACCTCCACCTGGTCGGTTTCGAGGCTGCGAAGAATCGTTTCTAGTTCCTGAATGGCTTGGTTGTAAGTCACGGGAAGTTGGAGCTTAAAAAGGATGAGTTAAATAATAAATCAGAGCGAATAGGCCGGAAGAAACGGCTGTGGCAACTAGCGTGGCCGCCAGTTTTAAGGCATTATTTTCCGGGTAGCGCAGCGGCTGATAACTGACTGTCGGTAAAATATTTACGAATAAGCACATTTTCGCGCCTCAGCCCGGTCAGCTCATAGCCCATGATTTTTAGTTCATGGTTTTTACTTAGCCTTATGAATCCCTGCTGCATTAAATAGCGCTGCCGCATCAGCTGCTCGCGGCGGCGCTGGTGGTGGCGGGCAAAGCGGCGCAGTACCGTGCGCGAGCGGCGGCGCAGGCGTTGCTCCTCGTGGGCAAGCGTATGGCGGGCGGCACGGGGCAGTGTGTAGCGATAGCTTTCGAGCTGCTGACCAAGGTGGCGCAGGTGCTGGCGTGGCCCCAGCGTAGCCTGGCGGCTGCGCTGGGTAAGGGCGGCCTGGGCCTGGCGTAGCTGCTGGTGAGCTGCCTCGCGCAGCTGGCTGGCCTGGCGCTGGAGGTGAGCCTGGTAGCGGGCCAGGTGCTGGTGGCTACGGTCGGCAATGCGGTCGGCCAGCTCGGCTACGAGGGCTTCGAGCCGACCCAGGCGCTCAACCAGAAACGCGGCTACGGCGGTAGGGGTTTTTAGGGCGCGGTGAGCCACCAGGTCTACCACTGCCTCGTCGCGCTCGTGGCCGATACCCGTCAGTACGGGCAGCGGAAACGCCGCCACCGCCGCCGCCAGCCCGTACTCGTCGAACGCCAGCAGGTCGGTTTTGGCTCCGCCGCCCCGAATGAGCACGACCACCTCAAACTGCCCCCGCCGGGCCCGGATAGCATCGAGCGCCGCCCGAATGCTGGCGGGCGCGTCTTCTCCCTGCATCAGGGCCGGAAACAGGGTGAGGGCAAAGTCGTAGGGCGCCTCTTCGAGCTGGCGCACAAAGTCCTGAAAGCCGGCGGCAGTGGGCGAGGAGATAACCGCCAGCCGCTGCGGGCCCAGCGGCAGTTGCAACTCCTGCTGGCGTTCGAGCAGGTCTTTTTCCTGGAGGCGGCGTAGCGTAGCCAGGCGCTGGCGGGCCAGCTCGCCCACGGTATAGCTGGGGTCGAGGGCCAGCACATCGAGCGAAAAGCCATATTGCTCGTGAAACGTCACTTTTACCCGTAGCAGCAGGCGCAGGCCGGGCCGCAGCTCCTGGCCAGTGGCCTCGGCGAAGGCAGGGGCCAGCTGCTGATAGCGGCTGCCCCAGAGGGTAGCGCGGGCCTGCGCCGTAAAGCCCAGCGCCTCGGCTCCGGCCGCTGGCTCGGTGAGGGTGAGGTAGCAGTGGCCGCCCTCGTAGCGGGGCCGGCTCATCTCGGCTACCTCGGCTACTACCCAGTAGCTGTCGGGAAAGCGGTGGTGCAGGGCAGCCCGCACCTGGGCAAGCAGGGCGCCCAGGCTGAGCGGACCGGCAGGCTCGGCAGCGGCACGGCGCGGATACAGAGGCATAAGTAGGGTAGGCGTTAGCGGGCCGGAAGTCGGCAGACCGTAAAAGTACCTCTGCGGCCCGCCAGCGGAGGCAATGAGTGTGCTGGTAAGCATTTAGGGGCCATTTCAGTTTCTGGCAGCTTAGCTGAAGAAAGGCATCGCGCAAATGCTGCTGAGCCCTTAACTTGCGGGGCCATATTCCCTACTCAACCCCATCCACATTCTCTTTTTCATGTCAACAATCTCCCGTTACCAGCGGAGCGCGGCGCTGGCCGTGGCCGCGCTGGGCCTGGCTGCGGCTACCCCGACGCTGGCGCAAACCGCTGCCCCAAAGGCGTAGGTATCAATCCGGCCAATATAGATACCTCGGTGAGCCCCTGCGACGATTTTTACCGCTATGCCTCGGGCAACTGGCTTAAAAATAACCCCGTGCCGGCCGCCGAAAGCCGCTGGGGTAGCTTCAACGAGCTAGCCGACCACAACAACGCGACGCAGAAAGCCATTCTGGAAGAGCTGGCCCGCAATGCCGGCTCGGCAAAACCCGGCACGAATGCCCAGAAAGTAGGCGACTTTTACGCTGCCGCCATGGACACGGCCGCCATTGAGGCGGCGGGCCTCAAATACCTGAAGCCCTACCTCGACCGCATTGCGGCGATTAAGACGCTGCCCGAAATGCAGAAGTTTCTGGCCGACCCCAAGGCCCATACTGGCAGCGTGTGGTTTAACTCGGGCGTGGGGCAGGATGAGAAAATCAGCACCCAGTATGCGGTGCAGTTTTATCAGGGTGGCCTGACCCTTCCCGACCGCGATTACTACCTGAAGGAAGATGGCCGCTCGAAAGGTATCCGGGCAGCTTACCAGACGTACCTGGTAAGCACCTTTAAGCGCCTGGGTGACAGCGATGCCGCTGCCGCAGCCAATGCCGCAACGGTAATGCGCATTGAAACGCGCTTGGCCAAAGCCAGCAAAAGCCGCGTGGACCTGCGCGACCCGCAGGCCAACTACCATAAAATGACCGTGGCCCAGGCCACCAAGGAATTCCCGAATATCGACCTGCCCCTGATGCTGAAGGAAAGCCACCTGGCAGCCAAGGAGGTTATTGTGGCGCAGCCCGAGTTCCTGAAGGAGGTCAGCACCATGCTGGCCGCCGAGCCCATCGCCGACCAGCGCGAGTACCTGCGCTTTCACCTCGTGAGCAGCGTGGCCTCGGCCCTGCCCAAGGCATTTGGCGACGACGCTTTCCGCTTTTCGCAGGTGCTGACCGGCGCCAAGCTGCAGCAGCCGCGCTGGAAGCGCATGCTGCGCGCTACCGACGGCGCGCTGGGCGAAGCATTCGGCCAGCTCTATGTTGACAAGGCCTTCTCGCCCGCCGCGAAGGCGAAGGCCAGGGAAATGATTGAGAACCTGCGTAAGGCCTATGCCGAGCGCATTATGGCCACCGACTGGATGAGCGCCGCCACCAAAAAAGAGGCGCTCGTGAAGCTGAATGCCTTCACGGTAAAAATCGGCTACCCTGATAAATGGAAAGACTATTCCAAGCTGACTATTAATCGCCAGAGCTACCTGCAGGATGTGCTGGCCGCCCGTACCTGGGCTGCCGAAGACAACCTGAGCAAGTTTGGCAAGCCGATTGACCGCACCGAGTGGGGCATGACCCCGCCCACGGTGAACGCTTACTACAACCCGCCGATGAATGAGATTGTGTTCCCGGCCGGTATCTTGCAGCCGCCGTTCTACGACCCCAAAGCCGATGATGCCGTCAACTACGGCGGCATCGGGGCGGTAATTGGCCACGAAATGACCCATGGCTTCGATGACCAGGGCCGGCAGTACGATGCCAAAGGCAACCTGCGAGACTGGTGGACCAAAGAAGACGGCGATAAGTTTAATGCCAAGGCTGCCATGGTGGGCAAGCAGTACGACGCGTTTTCGCCCCTCGACTCGGTACACGTAAACGGCAAGCTGACGATGGGCGAAAACCTGGCCGACATCGGCGGGCTGACCATCGCCTACCAGGCTTTCCAGAAAACGGCCGAAGCTAAGAGTGGCCAGAAAATCGACGGCTTCACCCCCAACCAGCGCTTCTTCCTGGCCTGGGGCCAGATTTGGCGCACCAACATCCGGCCCGAGGCGGCCCGCCAGCAGGTGCAGACCGACCCGCACTCGCCAGCGCAGTTCCGCACCAACGGCCCGCTCATGAATATGCCCGAGTTTTATCAGGCGTTTGGCTGCAAGCCCAGCGACAAGATGGCACGCCCCACGGCCGAGCAGGCTCGCATCTGGTAAATAAAGCAGCGTAGGCCGGGCAGTTCTCGTTATAAAAACCAGTACGAGCCCAAGTATCTGCGCAACAAAAAACCCGCTCCCGAAAGGAAGCGGGTTTTTTGTTGAGAATTTTTTAGGTGTTCGTGCCTTTACTTCGTTGTGATGC
The DNA here is from genome assembly GCF_013256425.1 of Hymenobacter sp. BRD67. Taxonomy (GTDB): domain Bacteria; phylum Bacteroidota; class Bacteroidia; order Cytophagales; family Hymenobacteraceae; genus Hymenobacter. The sequence goes on along the minus strand of NZ_CP053904.1, from coordinate 1,980,289 downwards.
AACTGTGAAGCTGTTGCTGCATCTATTTACGCTACGTTACTTTCGCATTCTCTCTTTTCTCCTAACCAATCCTTTTCATGTCCTCCACTACCATCTCGCGGTTTGCGCTGGCTACGCTGGGCCTCGGCACCCTGGCCGCTACCACCGCCTTTGGGCCGCCGGCCAGAAAAACTTCGCCGCCCCAGCAGGGCGTCGGCATCAGCCTTGCCAACATCGACCAGTCGGTGAGCCCCTGCGAGGATTTTTATCACTATGCCAACGGCAACTGGATAAAAAATAACCCCGTGCCCGCCGCTGAAACCCGCTGGGGAGCCTTCAACGAGCTGCAGGACCGCAACATTGCCGTGGAGAAGCGCATCCTGGTAAAGGCTGCCGCCGACCGCAGCGCCAAGCCGGGCTCTAACCTCCAAAAGGTGGGCGACTTTTACGCCGCCGCGATGGACTCAGCCGCCATTGAGGCCGCGGGCCTGAAGTATTTGCAGCCGCGCCTCACCCAGATTGCCGGCCTCAAAAACCTGAGCGATATTCAGAAGTATATGGCCGACCCCAAGTCGTTTGGTACGGGCTGGTACAGCTTTGGGGTGCGTCAGGACAGCAAAAACAGCACGCAGTACGCCGTAGCGATGGGCCAAGGCGGCCTCGGCCTCGGCGACCGTGACTACTACCTCAAAGACGACGGTCGCTCAAAAGGTATCCGGGCCGCTTACAAGGCTTACATGACCAGCGTGTTTCAGCTGCTGGGCGATGCGCCCAGCCTGGCCGCCACCAACGCCGACGCGGTACTGGCGCTCGAAACCAAAATGGCCCAGGCCAGCCGCAGCCGCGTCGAGCTGCGCGACCGACTCAAAAATTACAACAAGGTGACGGTAGCGCAGGCCACCAAGGATTATCCGAGCCTGGACATACCGCTGGTGCTGAAAGAAAACGGCCTCAGCAGCGCGCAGGACCTTATTATTGGCCAGCCCGAATACTTGACGGCCGCCAATACGCTGATGGCCAACACGCCCATTGCCGACCAGCAGCAGTACCTGCGCTGGCACCTGGTGAGCGGCGTCACGTCGGCGCTGCCTAAAGCTTATGGTGATGCCAGCTTCCGCTTTCAGCAGGTGCTGACGGGTGCCAAGCTGCAGCAGCCGCGCTGGAAGCGGGCGCTGCGCGCCACCGATGGCGCGCTGGGCGAAGCATTCGGCCAGCTCTATGTTGACGAGGCCTTCTCGCCCGCCGCCAAGGCCCGGGCCAAGGAGATGGTTGAGAACCTACGCCGTGCCTACGCCGAGCGCATTATGGCTACCGACTGGATGAGCGCCGACACCAAGAAGGAAGCCATTCAGAAGCTGAATGCCTTCGCGGTGAAAATCGGCTACCCCGATAAGTGGAAAGATTATTCCAAGCTGAAAATCACCCGCCAGAGTGCCCTCGAAAACCTGTTTGCTACGGCCGAGTGGGCTGGAAAAGACAATACCAGCAAGTTTGGCAAGCCGATTGACCGGGGCGAGTGGGGCATGACCCCGCCCACGGTGAATGCCTACTACAATTCGAGCATGAATGAAATCGTGTTCCCGGCCGGTATTCTGCAGCCGCCGTTCTACGACCCCAAAGCCGATGATGCCGTCAACTACGGCGGCATCGGGGCGGTAATCGGCCACGAAATGACCCACGGCTTTGATGACCAGGGCCGCCGCTCAGATGCCAAAGGCAACCTGCGCGACTGGTGGACCAAGGAGGACAACGAGAAATTCTCGGCCAAAGCCGCGATGGTAGGCAAGCAGTACAGCGCCTTCTCGCCCCTCGACTCGGTGCACGTAAACGGCGACCTGACGATGGGCGAAAACCTGGCCGACATCGGCGGGCTGACCATCGCCTACCAGGCTTTCCAGAAAACGGCTGAAGCCAAGGGTGGCCAGAAAATCGACGGCTTTACGCCCAACCAGCGCTTCTTCCTGGGCTTTGCCCAAATCTGGCGCGCCAACCAGCGCCCGGAGGCGCTGCGCCAGCAAATCCAGACCGACCCGCACTCGCCGGGCCAGTACCGCACTAATGGCCCACTCATGAACATGCCCGAGTTCTACGAGGCCTTTGGCTGCAAAGAAGGCAATAAAATGGTGCGCGCCACCCAGGACCGCTCGCGCATTTGGTAAGGTCTTTGCAAATACACTAAATGACGAAAAGCCTGGCCGTATTGGTCAGGCTTTTTTTGTGGGCTATTCTCGGGATGGGCAAAAAGCTGTAGAGTTTGGGCGTAGTCCACGAAAAAGCCCGGCTTCCTTGCGGGAACCGGGCTTTGCAGTCGCTACAGCCAGAAGCCTTGCGGCTTCATTAACCTAACGCTCAGCTGTGCAGAAAAGTTTAGGTGCTGCCATGGCTGGCTGCCGGGCGGAGAAAGTCGCTGGCTCAACCTTTTTTAACAGGTCTGTTTAGGGTAACAGTAGGCGGTAGGATAGGCGGGCAAAAGGGCAGGGCAGCTGCTGCTGAAATTCGGCTGAGCCGCCGGCTGGCCTTACAAGTAAGCCAGGTCGCGGCTTCCCGAGCGGGCAGGAAGTGGAAATGTGGCCGCCCGGCCCGAACTTCGGCCCGCCGGCAAGCAGCGGCAAGGCAGCCAGCCGGCATTTAGCTTATGAAAAAAATTGTTCTCAGCCTGGGCCTGGCGGCCATCCTGCTGGGCTCCGCGGCTCCTGCCGCCCGCGCCTGGGGCTTCGTAGGGCACCGCGTCATCACGCAGGTGGCCGTGTACGAACTGCCGGCCGCTATGCAGGTATTTTATTTCCGGCACATGGCCGAGCTGGTGCGCCTGAGCACCGTGCCCGATGAGCGCCGTGCCCAAGACCCCGCCGAAGCACCCCGGCACTTTATCGACATGGACCATTATTCCGAGGACAATCCTTTTGCCAAGGTGCCCCGGGCTTATGACGACGCTGCTGCCAAGTTCTCGGCCGATACACTAAACAAGTACGGTACTGTGCCCTGGACCGTGCTCGATACCAAGCAGAAGCTGGTGGAGGCCTTCCGGCAGCGCGACACTACGGCTATTATCAAGTACTCGGCCGAGCTGAGTCACTACACGGCCGACGCCTTTGTGCCACTGCACACCACTGTGAACTACGATGGCCAGCTTACCGGCCAGGCCGGCCTGCATTCACTCTGGGAAAGCCAACTGCCCGAGCGATTTCTGTCGGTATATAAGCTGGATGGTGAAGCCGGCAAGGAGCTGAAAGACCCGTTGGCGGCCATCTGGGGCGTTATTCAGAACAGCTACGGCTTCCTGACGGCCACTTACGACATTGAAACCAAGCTGAGCAAAAGCTTTACGCCCCAGACCAAATACACCTTCTCGCACCGTTTTGGCCGCACCCAGCGCCGCTATTCCGATGCCTTTGCCGATGCCTATGAGAAGGAAGTGGGCGGTATGGTGGGCTTTCGGCTCAAGGGTGCTTCACCCATGGTAGCCTCAATGTGGCTAACGGCCTGGCAGGAAGCTGGCCGGCCCGATTTGGCTACTATAATGGCGTCGGCCAAGCTTGGCAAGGAGGAAAAGGACCAGCTTGCCACGCAGCTCAAGGCCTGGAAGGCCAATACGCTCTTCCAGGACCATTTGCTGCTAGCCCAGCCCGAGAAGAAAGCGCAGGCTGCCGATGAGATAAAAGCGGCGGAGGGCGAAACCGTGCCGCCCCCCCCGCCCGAGCCTGGTGCCCCGGCCCCGGCTGCCGCACCGGCCAGTAAGGTAAAGGTGAAAACCAAAGGCCCAGCCGGCACCGACAAGCAGAAAACCAAGCCTTAAGGTCGCGCGCATGATGTTTCGTTGTTTGCCCTGGCTGGCTGCGGGGTTAGGATTGCTGGCCGCCTGCGGCCCCGCTGACAAGCCGGCTGCGGTGGCCCCGCCGCCCAAACCCAAGCCCCCGGCCCCGACATTGCAGTGCTTACTGATAGCACCGCCCCGGCGGCACTGCTGGCCTACGGCCGCCAGTACCCCGGCTCGGAAGTGCTGCTGAAAACCCGCTTGGGTAATATTAGGGTAAGGCTATATGATGACACGCCCATCCACAAGGCTAATTTTCTGCTGCTTACCCGGCGGGGCGTGTTCGACGAAACCGTATTCAACCGCGTGGTCAAGGACTTTGCCGTGCAGGGTGGGCAAACGAGCGGCCCGCGCACTATTCAGCTGCACCGCTACCGCCTGCCGCCCGAAATCCGGCCCCGGCACTTCCACGTGAAAGGAGCGCTGGGCATGGCCCGCTACGACGACGCGCAAAACCCGGGCACCTGTCTTCCAACACTGACTTTTACTTTGTAGTAGGCCAAAAGCTAACGCCTTTTCAGGCCCGCGCCGCCGCAGGCCGGCCGCTTACCCCCGCTCAGGTTAAAGCGTATGGCACCCTGGGCGGCGTGCCCTCGCTCGATGGCAAGTACACCGTGTTTGGCGAAGTAATAGAAGGACTCGACGTAGTCGATAAAATCGCCCGCGAGCCGGTTGACCCCCAGGATAAATGGCCGTTAAACGACGTAGCCATGAAGGTAGAAGTGCTGAAATAGTGGACTAAGGAGCCGAGCAGGAGAAATTACTGTTTCTAATTTCTCCTGCTCGGCTTCCCTGCTTAGTTCCCTTCTCCCAGGTACACCTGGCCGCCCTTCATCACGAACTTAGGCCGGGTGAGCGTCGAGATATCCTGTAAGGGGTCGCCGTCTACGGCCACCACGTCGGCATACTTGCCGACTTCGAGCGCGCCCAGGTTCTGCGCATCGCCCAGTAGCTCGGCGGCATTGACCGTGGCCGTACGAATGGCCTCGATGGGCGACATGCCGGCCTCGGTCATGTAGCCAAATTCCAGCGCGTTTTTGCCGTGCCGATACACGCCCGCATCGGTGCCGAAGGCTACCCGCACATTCTGCTTGATAGCCCGCCCGAAGGTGGCCTGTATCTGCGAGCCGATGTTGAGGGCCTTCACGGCGATAACGGGCGGAAAGTAATCCGGATGCCGCCGCGTAGTATCGGCTACCGACTTGCCGGCAATAATGGTGGGCACGTACCAGGTACGGTTTTTAGCCATCAGTTGAATAGCCTCGGCATCCATCAGCGAGCCATGCTCGATGCTGGTGACGCCCGCCCTAATAGCCCGCTTGATGCCCTCGGCGCCGTGGGCGTGGCAGGCCACCGGCATACCCAGGTCGTGGGCGGTCTGCACAATGGCCCTGATTTCCTCCTCCGTGTACTGCGCGCCGCTGCCGTCCTTGCTTAGGTCGAGCACGCCGCCGGTACTGGCAATTTTGATAAGGTCGGCCCCGCGCCGAAACTGTTCCCGCACGGCCTGCCGGCACTGGTCGGGGCCGTTGGCCACGCCCTCGGCCGGCCGGGGTTGAGCTTCTCCATCATATACTCGCTGAGGCCGTCGGTCGGGTCCATGTGCCCGCCCGTGGAGGAGATGGCCGTCCCCGCCGAGTAGATACGCGGCCCCGGTACGAGCCCCCGCGCCACGGCCTTGCGCAAGGCTGTGTTTACGCCCGAGCCGCCGCAGTCGCGCACCGTGGTGAAGCCCGCCCGCAGGGTAGTGAGCGCATTAGCTTCGGCCCGGTACGCAACATCGGCCGGGTTGAGGGTAAACTGCTCGGCAAAGGAGCCGCGGCTCGGCACCGTTTCGAGGTGCACATGGCAGTCGATAAGGCCCGGCAGCACCGTGCGGTTTTCGAGGTTGATAACGTGGTCCTGGGAGCTGCCGGCGGCCGTGTAGCCGGCCTGCACGGCGGTTATCCGGTCTTTCTCCACTACCAGGGTCTGCTGGCTGAGCAGGCGGCCGCTGCGCACATCGAGCAGGTGGCCACAGTGCAGCAGGGTTTTTTGGGCGAAAGCAGCCGGGCCGGCCAGGCCCAGTGAGGTAAGCAGCAGCAGCGTACGGGTAGCGTTGGGCATAAGTAAAGGGCGTGCGTGGCGGTGGGTAAATGTTCCGCAAGCTACGCGCTCCGCTGCTTTCGCCGGCTACGGCTATTTATGGGCCGCACTGCCTACGCGCTGCTGGGCCGCGCTTTGCCTGGCCATGGGCTGCAAGCGATTGAGCAGCTCCGTGAGCTGCTGGTAGATATACTCGGCGGCCAGCTGGCGCATGCTATTGGCGTCGCCTTTTAGCAGCACCCGGTACTCGTGAGCGTGCCCGTCGATGAGTATGGTTACGAACACCGTGCCCACCGGCTTGTCGGGGTGGCCGAAGGGCCGGGACCGCACAGGCCGGTCACGGCTACGCACACATCGGCCTGCGGCAGGCGCTGATGCAGGCCCAGCGCCATCTCATTGGTCGTCTGCTGGCTTTCGGCCGAGTAGAGCTCAATAGTTTTAGGGCTCACGCCCAGCAATTTCTGCTTGGCAATAGCGTGGTAAGTAACCACCGAGCCCAGCAGCACGTCGCTTACCCCTTCGGCGGGAGCCAGCTGGGCGGCTACCAGACCGCAGGTACAGCTTTCGGCCAGGGCCAGGGTGAGCTTGTATTGCAGAAAAAGCTTGACCAGCGGCGTGCAGTCGGCGACAAAAGGCGTGGGTTTCATAAGTGGCGTTCGGGCAAAAGCGGCAAGGCAACTAGAGGCACTACGTCAATATATTGCCCCGATGTTTCGGCTGGCTGCTGCGCTAGGGCCAGCTGCCGGCCGCACTTTCGCAGCCCATCCCCTACGTTTGTGGCAGTAAGCTCCGGCTTATTCTTCGGTTTAGTTATTCATAAATTTTTTAGTCATGACTACGCAGCAAGATTTTGAGGCCGCTTCGCAGCGCGCCCAGCAACTGCCCGCCAAGCCTTCCAACACGGTACTGCTTCAGCTTTACGCGCTCTACAAGCAGGCTACCGAAGGCGACGTAACCGGTTCGCGCCCTGGTGGCTTCGACTTCAAGGCCATTGCCAAGTACGATGCCTGGCAGCAGCTTGCCGGCCTCAGCAAAGACGCCGCCCGTCAACAGTACGTAGAGCTGGTGAATGAGCTCAATGGCTAATAACCGCTAGTGGCCAGTTGGTTAGCTGGTTGCTACTGCTTACCAAAACGCCCGTGAGAGCGGCATTACGCAGTAACCACTGAAAAATAACCAGTAAAAAGTGGATATTTCCCGAAAGAAGCCCAGCTACCCGCTTACGCCGGCCCTGCGCCAGTATCTGCGCGACTACGACCGCGAGGCGCCGCTGCCCGTGAGCTACGCCGACCTGCTGCGCTTCAGCAACTCGTTTGCGCTGCTCGACCGCGCCGGGAAGGACACGCTCTGGCAAACGGTTTTTTATGAGCCCCAAAACCTGGTTGAGCTGAGCCAGGGGCTGGTGCAGGTGTATGCGCTGCTCAAAACGGCCGGCGACCTGTCATTTGCCGACAACCTGCTGGCCGACCGCATCGACTACTGCCGGTTTGGCAATTCGCACCCGTTTCGGGTGCGAATTCTCAACCAGCTCAACGACAACTACGACTACTTCTACGTGAAGCAGGCCGATGCCTCGCGGCTTTACGGCCTGGAGCTGGAGCACCTGCTGTCACCCAACTCCATGAATTTTCTGGTTGATACCGGCAATACGCTCATTGAGGAGCACATTGCCGGCATTCCGGGCGATGACTTTATCCGGCTCCGGCTCAACCAGCCGCACCTCAACCAGCCGCACCTCAACCAGGTGCGCATCGCCAAGGAGTTTGTGAAGTTCAATGAGCGCTGCTTTGCCCGGCTGCTCGGCGATATGCGGGCCTACAATTACGTCATCGACATAACGCCCGACTTTGAGGATGAGCAATATAGGGTTCGGGCTATAGACTTCGACCAGCAGAGCTACGAGGGCCGCCGTGCCATGTATGTGCCCCAGGCGTTCAAAGACAATCAGGCCGTGGTGGAGATGTGCGCCCGCCTGCTGAAGCCCGAAAACCTGCGCCAGTACCAGGCCGAGGAGCGCACGCTGATGGCCCGCCGCGCCAGGGCCGAGCGCCACCGCCTCAAGGCCCTGCTCGACGTAATGCGCCGCCAGGAGCTGGCTCCGCCCGATAAGGTGGAAGAGCTGAAGGGAGCGCTCAATCGCTACCACCACACCCAGCTCTTCGCGCGATGTGACTCGATGGGCGATATCGTGCGCCTGAACCTCTGGCTGATGCTGGGACCCAAAACCCTGGGCAATAGTGCCGCCTGATGAGGAACGTCGTCGTATTCCATTAATCTAATCTGCTAATCTTCCCAATGGTTACTGTTCATCTACAAGACGATAGCGTGGTGTTCACCGTTGAGGGCTGGCACAAGCTCTGGTCGTTTCGCAGCGAGCTGCGCGTGCCCCGCAGCCATATCAAAGGTGTGCGCCGCGACCCGGCTGCAGCCGCCCACCTGGCGGGCATTCGGGCGGCGGGCACGTATGTGCCGGGGCTGATTACGGCGGGCACGTTTTTTCTCGACAATGTGCCCGACCACAAGCCCACTTTCCTGGATGTGCAGCACCCCGACAACACCCTGGTGGTAGACCTGAAGGCCGAAGAGTTTAACCGCCTCATTATCGAAGTAGCCGACCCCGAGGCGGTGATTGCTCTGCTGGTTAAAGAGATTATATAATAAAAATAATATATAAAGAAAAAGGCGCCGCCGGCCTCTAGCTAATGCTGGCCGGCGGCGCCTTTTTAGGCAACCGGGATGTTCAGACCGCTTTAGGAGCCGGCAAATCGAACGCCGTGGCATCGTGCTCGAAATGCCCTTTATGCGAGCCATCGCAGAAGGGCTTTTGCTTGCTCAGGCCGCAGCGGCAGATGCTGATGCGCTCGCGGCCACCGAGGCCGTAAGCATTGCCTTGTGCATCTACAAGTTGAATATCTTCGCCTTCCACGCGCAGCGAGCCGTTGGAAAGTACGGTGAGTTTAGTGGCCATTTTTTGAGGTTTGAGTGAGGAATGATAAGTTGAAAGTTCTGAGCTAGAAAGTATGAGCAGGCAGCAGGCAGCGGGTACAGGGCACCAGTTAAGTTTGCCCACTCATCACGCTGTTACAGCTCTTTGCGCAGCACATAGTCGTTCATCCAGTACGGGCCGATGGGAATATCTTCCTCGCGGTGCTGCACAAAGCCCAGCCGCTCGTAAAAGGCCAGCGCCGGGTTGTGGCGGTTCACATTCAGCTCCAGGGCCAGGCCCCTGGCCTCGCGCACGGCGCTGATGACGGCCTGCACCAGGTGCTGGCCCAGGCCCTGGCCCTGGTGGGAGGGAAGCACGTATATCTTGTTCAGGTGATAGATGCTGTCTGGCTTTTCAGAATACGAAGCGAAGCCGGCGGCGTGCCCATCTACATAAGCCAGCAAAAAGGTGTGGTGCTGCTCGCGCATCTGGCGGCGCAGCGAAGCCGGGGTGTAGATAACCCGGTACATGTAGTCTATCTGCTCCTTCGAGATGATGAAGCGGTAAGTGGGCTCCCAGGTGGCCTCGGCCAGCCCGATAATAGTGGGAATATCCTGCTCGGTGGCGGGCTGAATATGCAGGGGCAAGGCCGAAGCGGCCGGGACAGAACGGGTAGGCATAAGCGACAAAGAATCGGGCGAAGGTCGGCTAAAAAACCGACTTGCGGGCTGGGCTGGCATACGTAGCCGGGCTGCCATGCGTTAAGCTGCGCAGATTGGCCCGCATTTGGCAAGGCAGTATCTGTCCAATTTCGTATTCTTCCCATGATAAAAGCTGTTTTTAGTACTCGCCACGCCGCGGCGGCTTTGCTGCTAGCGGCCCTGCCCCTGGGGCGAGCGCCCAAAAATCTGCCCAAGACAGCCTGCTGCGCGCCGGCGACCTGGTGGGCGGCCGGCCCCATGCCTCGGTACCCCGCACCGCGGCCAGCGGCCGCCTCGTCGCTACCGGCGACCCCACCCTGGCACGCCTGCTGCACGAGAGCATCGATGTAAATAAAGTGCCTGCCAGTCAGCTGGTAGACCTGTACAGTCGCTTTATGGACGCTACCCGTGAGCAGCGCCGCCAGTGGACCGCCAAAGACTGGGATGAGGCCAGCGATGCCCTTACCCGCCTCAACGCCCGCTACGAAACGGTGCGCCTGGACCTACCGCTCGACGACCGCCTCACGGTGCGCAGCTACCAGGGCGAGTTTCGGACTCTGCAAAGTGCCCGCCGCCTTAAAGACCGCGTGAATGAGTAGCCTGCCCGGACCGGCTAACGGTGCGTGAGCCACTGCCAGGCCGGCGCCAGGTGCCGAAATGACATGGCGTTCAGCTCCTGCGTAACGGCCGCGATGAACTCGTGGCTACCTGAGTAGTTACTAAGCTGACTCTCTGTATTATGAGCCAGAATATGGGCCACTACCTGCAAGCCGCCACTGGTGGCTTCGGGCAGCCACTCATAGTGCAGCCACGGCAGGGCGTCGGCCCATTCGCCGGTTACCTGCTGATGGTCGCTAAGCAGGCGGCGGGGCAGGCGACGGCCCTTAAATAGCTCCATACCGGCCATTGCTCCCCGCACCAGCGCGTCGGCCGTGAGGTGCCCATGCCAGTGAATGTAGAGCAGCTCCAGCCCAGGGTAAAAGTCAATGTCGGCCAGCAGCGCCCATGCACGTCGGGCACGCTGAGCAAGCGCGTAGCAGGCACAGGGGAGGGGAGCTCAGCCATAACAAGGAAGTAGGAAGAGCAATGATACAACGCTTACCTTTGGCGTCCTCATTTCGACCGATTTAGTAGTTTATTGCATGCATATTGCTATCGTTGGCAACATAGGAGCTGGCAAAACCACGCTGGCTCATAAGCTGGCCCAGCACTTTCGCTGGGAAGTCTTTCTGGAAGAAGTGGATGATAATCCCTATCTTAAAGATTTCTACGCAGATATGCCCCGCTGGGCTTTCCATTTGCAGGTTTATTTTTTAAATAGCCGCTTTCGCCAGACGCGCCGCATCAAGGAGCTGGTGCAGCTGGGCAAAAGCGTTATCCAGGACCGCACCATCTACGAGGATGCGCACATCTTTGCGGCCAACCTGCACCAGTCGGGCCTGCTGGCCGAGCGCGACTACAATAACTACTACGAGTTGTTTGAGAGCATGATAAGCCTCGTTGACCCGCCCGATTTACTGCTCTATCTGCGGGCCGACCTGCCCAAGCTCATCGGTCAGATTGAAAAGCGGGGCCGCGAATACGAGAACTCTATCAGCATCGAGTACCTCAAAAACCTGAACGAGCACTACGATAAATGGATTGCCAGCTATACGTATGGCAAGCTGCTCATCATCGACGTGAATGAGCTGGACTATGTACGCCGGCCCGAAGACCTGGGTACGATTATAGAGCGGATTGATAATAAGCTATTCGGCCTGTTTTAGTCGTACAGGGCCTCGTTTAGCCAGCTTACCCACGGCCGGGCGGCCTGCATACCCGCAACCACGCGGTCGATAAAGTCGGGCGCCAGTACTTCGCCATCCCGAAAAAGCTGCACTACGCCGAAGCTTTTAAGCTTAAGCCAGGGCAGGTCGGGGTCGGTGGCGAGGTAGCCTCTGGGCGGGCGGGTGAGCTGCGGAACGCCCATATCCAGGCCGCCTGGAAAATGCTGCAGCACTAGCGGGTGGGTCAGCTGCTGGTGAAAGCTGGCTCCATTGTAATGAATCTCCTGGCGGATGGCCGTCAGCTCGGCGGGGTAGGCGTGAAGCGCCCGGCCCGCAGCCACGAGCCGCCCCCCGGCTTTAAAGCCAGGAAATAGCCCGCCCGCGGTGCGTGCCGGCCACCGGGCACCAGGCCCGCGCCCAGGCGCCGCTTATAGGGCTCGGGTCGGTCTGGCTCCGGTCGTTCTTATGCAGCCGAAACATGACCTGCGCTGGCGTAAGTCCCGCCAGCTCAGGGATGCCCGGCGTGGCCCGGCGCAATACTTCCGTTACGAGTGCGGCAAAGGTGTCGCGGGCCCGCCGGTAATCGGCGCGGTTTTCCTGCATCCAGGCCGTGTTATTGTTTGCCGCCAGGCGGCGCAGAAAATCGAGCGCAAAACCTATATCCATCTGCTTGAAATAAAAGCGCGGTATGCGGCCTGCACGAGCAAAGCAAGCTTTCTTAGCTTACCACTACGACGGCATCGCCTACCTGCAGGCGGCCGTTGGCCGGGCCCGTTACGTTCTGGCCAAACAGCACTTTGTTGGCTGGCTTGCGGTAAGTGGCCAGGGTACGGAGCGGCTCGCCGGCGGGGTTTTTCTGCGCGGTGTCCTGGTTGATGGTCGTGACGATACAGCGCCCGCAGCCGCGCACCGAGCGAAAGGGCTGGCCGCCAATGCTGAAGTCAGCCCAGTGCAGCTCCGCGTCGGCGGGGGCACCGCTTACCAGTAAGTTGGGGCGGAACCGATTCATGGGTACCGGCTCGGCGAGCTGGGCATTGAGCTTGGCCAACGATTCTTCGGTAGCCAGCAGGTAAGGGTAGCCGTCGGCAAAGCTGACGAGCAGCCCCGCCGGGTTCAGCTCGGGCTCCACCTCGCGGCGAACCATATCCGACATATAGACCAGCTTGCAGGGCTGGCCCAGGGCCTCGCTCAGCCAGTGGTCGGCTTCCCGGGTGCCGCGCCAGGCCCACACCATATCATCCCAGATGCTGACAAACAGGGTCTTATCGGGCGTAGCTTCAAAGGGAATATAGAGTGGTAGTAGCTCGGGCCGCTGGCGATGGCGCAGCAAAAAGCCATTGTAGGCTGGCTCCACTGCCAGCAGCGCCATTTGGGCGTGCTCGCGCTGCGTCAGAAAACGGTTGCGCTCGTCTACTATCAGCCAGCGGCGGTCGTGGCGCAGGCCCTGGGGCGTTAGCTCGGCCGCTGGTAAGCTTATGCCTCCCAATGATTTAACCGGGTAAATAAAAAGACCAGTAAGCGTAAGCTGAGTAGTAGAAGCGGGCATACTTACAAAAGTAAGCCGCGCTTCAGCTAAGAAAGGGGAAGCAGGAGTGGAAAATCTTTAATGAGATATTTATTATTTGCCATAATAATATTCAATTTTAATGGTTAATGTAATGCCCGTTTCTTGACCATGCCGCCTTTGGCGTCGTTCACGCTGTGCATAATGATGAAGGCGTGCGGGTCGAGGTTGTTCACTTCAGCGGTTACCTGACTGACTTCCAGGCGAGTTACTACCGTGAAAACGATGTCGATGGGGCTGGGCTGTTCGCCGTGCGAGCCGTAGCCCCGCTTGCCCCCATATACGGTAACGCCCCGCCCCAGGCGCTCGGTAATAATGCGGCGGATAGCGTCGCTGTGTTCGGATATTATAGTAACTCCGGTATATTCTTCAATGCCATTGACCACAAACTCAATGGTTTTGGCGGCTGCCAGGTAAGTGAGAATGGAGTAGAGGGCGGTCTGCACCGATAGCACCCAGGCGACAATGCAGAAAATTAGAATATTGAGTACCAGTACAAAGTCGCCCACGCTAAGGCTGGCCTTGCGGCTCAGGTAAACCGCCAGTATCTCGGTGCCATCGAGTACCCCGCCCCCGCGCATGGCCAAGCCGATGCCCGCACCCAGAAAAAAGCCGCCGAATACGGCAATCAGCATTTTATCCTGGGTAATAACGGGGAAGTGCACCACCACCAGCACGAGGGCCAGGGCCAGAATGGCCGTCAGGGCCCGCGCTGCGAAGCCCTTGCCCAGCTGCTCGTAACCCAGCCAGATAAACGGCAGGTTGAGCACCACCAGAAAAACTGACAGCGGCAGGTGAATGAGCCGCGCCGCCAGCAGCGACAGCCCCGTAACACCCCCGTCGAAAAGGCCGTTGGGAAGAATAAACGACTCCAACCCCAGCGCCGCCGAGAACACCCCGGCCGCCAGGTAGGCAGCGTTGGCCAGGTGCCGCCGCCAGCCCGACTTTACCGGTGCCGGGCGGGGGGCCTGTGCATCGGCCAGCAGCGGGTGAGTGGAGGGAGTATCTTTTGGGGGCGAGGTACCCTGCGCCCGCAGTCGGCGCAGCCGCTCTAAGATGAAGAATTGAGGAAGCATGCCTCAACTTACGCAAAAAGCGGCTGGCCGCCCGGGCTTTTTACTTATGCGACGCGTCCTGCTGAGCTGCCAGGCGCACGGCTTCGTAGAGGTCCACAATGCCACCGGTGGCCGAAAGGGTCGAGAAATCAGCCTTTTTGCCGTTTTCGCCGGGTATCAGCACCTGCGTGTGGTGCACCTGCGCCGATTGCCGAATAATTCGCTTGAGGTCGGCGGCGGTGAGGTTGGGAAAATACGATTTGAGCACCGCTGCCACGCCGGCCGTAACCGGCGAAGCCATGCTGGTGCCGCTCTCTGAGCCGTACTTATTGCCCGGCAGCGTCGAGTAAATACCCACGCCGGGCGCAAACACGTCGACCTGCCGCTTGGAGTAGTTGCTGAAGCTGGCGGTCAGGTTCTCGTCGTCAGTCGAGCCCGAGGCCCCAACGGTCAGCAGGTTGGGCGGGGTCGAGCCATCGAGGTAAAACGAGGCAGGGTAATGCTGCGTCACGTCGAGGTTGTCGTCTTCGTTGCCGGCGGCGTGTACAAGCAGTACGTTCTTGCTGGCGGCGTACTTGTAGGCTGCTTCCACGGCCGGGCGCTGGGGCGAGAATTCCTTGCCAAAGCTCATGTTGATAATCTGCGCGCCGTTGTCTACGGCGTAGCGGATGGCATTCGCCACGTCTTTGTCACGCTCGTCGCCATTGGGCACGGTACGCACGCTCATTATCTGCACCGGCGCGGCCGCAATTCCTTGTACGCCAAGGTTATTGTCGCGCACGGCCGCAATAATGCCGGCCACGTGGGTGCCGTGCAGCGCATCAGGCCCCATCACGTCGTTGTTGCCGTAGTTGCGCTGGGCTACATCGTCGGGGTTGTCCTTCACAATCTCGGCGCGGGCGTTGAATTTAGTATTCAGGCTATAGTCGAGCTGTTCGCGCTGTTCCTTGAGCTCGCTCGTCAGCTCCGCAATGAGCGCATCAGTATCGCCGATTCCGCCCTGTTTCATATTCTGGTAGAGCGATGTAAGTAAGCCCTTGAACTCGGGGTCCGAAATCTGCGCTGCTGCGCGGCGCATGGTCGTGGTATCGAGCTTTTCGACGCCCAGCTTCTCCTTGAGCGCGGCGGTCATCTGCGTGAGCGGGCCGGTCATCTGGCCGGCCTGGGCCAGCTCGGTAGTCAGCTCCTTGCGCTTGGCATCATAGGCTTTTTTGGCCTTCAGATACATCGTGTAGTCGGCGCGGTCGGCGGCCTTAATCTGGGTGCTGGTTTTACCCGCAAAGCGCGGCCCGTACTTGGCCACAATGCGTGTCGATTCGAGGGTTTCGACCGAGATGTTACGGCCATCCTTGCCCCCAGAAAATTCCAGCCGTGCACGTCGTCGATGTAGCCATTGTGGTCGTCGTCGATGCCATTGCCCGGGATTTCGCGGGGATTACGCCAGAGCACGGGCTTCAAATCAACGTGGGCCGTATCGATGCCCGAGTCAATTACGGCAACTACTACCGCAGTCGGCACGCGGCCCTTCAGCAGCTCGGCATAGGTGCGGGTGGTGCCGGTGCCGGGTATTTTGTCCAGCTGCGGGTCGCGCAGGTGCCATTGCGCCTTGGCAGCTTCCGCTACAGTAGGGCCGGCAGGCGTAGTGGCCGGGGCCGGCATATCGGGGCAGTCTGCGCCTCGGCGGCGGCGGGAAGCAGAAGAGAAGCAGCCAGCGCCAGGCGCGGCCAGGTAGCAAGTCGGTTGGAAAGCATTGGAGGAGGTAAAAACGGCGGTGAAAAATAGCCGTTTGGGTATAGACGGGAGCGGAGCGATGGGTGTTGCGCCTGGGCTGCTATTTGCTACGTGTTTACCTGTTGCGCTACGCCATCTCATCCGCCGGTTTCAAGTCAGTTTGTTGCAGAATCAATAGAAAGCCGCCCAAGCCAGCAACTAAAATGAGGCACAGCCAGAAGGGTTTGCCGTCGTTACGCTGGTCAAATGGACCGTATTTAGGATAGAGTATAAGCGGCTCAAGTCGCGTATTTCCCGGACTACGGTAAACCGAACTATGTTCAGCAGCCCTTATGTAAGGTAGCGCTTTAGCTGATAAGCCCGCGCGCTCAAGGTACTGGAAATTTACAAGGGTATCCAATTTGGCATACTTGAATTTCTCATGCCACTGCTGCCCCAAAATGTTTAACTTATCATACGTAGCATCTTCGGTTAGGCCAGGGGGCACTGCCGTGGAGTAGCGCAAGGCCAGCCAGGCTACAGCAGAGTAAAAATGTTCTTTATCAGTTTCACTTTTAATTATGGGGACGCTTATATCAAAAATAGCAGCAGGCGGGTGTTTTTTTGGTGTACTATTGCTGAGTCACAACCGATGGCGGAGGTGTCTAAATAGCGTTGTTTTAATAAATAAAATCTGGTAGGCGGATACTTTTCAATTTCTTCAATCGTATTCAACGCTGTTATTCCGGCTAATTTATTGCCTAGATAATCGTCCAGGCGCCAAGATTCTACGCCTATCAGCAAAACAGGCAGAAAATATAGCAGTACCGTGTTGCCACCTTCCTTAGTGCTGGCGCCACGCTGCGTTGAGTATTTCAGATACTTGAGTTGCGGATGCAGGAATACAGCTACCAGCACCACGGCCACCGTGATAGGTAATACACTAATCCATAATGCGCTAATGGCATCTGAGGCACGCTTATTCATCCACCAGTCAACTATGAAAAAGCTGCTCAATACGCTAAGCACGATTCCTAGGAAGGGCAGAAAAATCTGCCTAATTTTTGAATCCGGACTCATTAAGAATAATTGGGCATTGCTTTTATAAATAGAAGCTGCTTAGGAAGTCGAATTAGGCTTTTTCGCCGGCTGCCCGCTTTCATACCTCTGCTACCTCCCCCGACCCAAAATAATAGATTACTCCGCGCACGTCTTCGTAGCCCAGCTCCCGGAATAATTTTCCATAGTCGCGCAGCCTGATTTTATGGATATCCTGCGGGGGCGGTAATTTAAAATCAAGCATGGTCACCGTTTGCTCGGCGCGGCTGTCGCCTTCGCCAAACACGATGCGGTCGGGCTTATAGGCGCGGTGGGTGTGGCCGCCGATGAGGATTTCACGCTCAGTTTCCACGGCCAGACCGGGGGCGAAGTAAGGGGCCAGGCGTGGGTGGTGCAGTACCTGGCGCAGGCCGGCTTCTAGTGCCGGCCGCTCCTTCGCATTCACAATGCCTTCGGCCACGAGCTGGCGCAGCGTACGCTCCAGGTCCTGTACCGATAGCAGGCGGCGCAGGGCATAGTGCAGCTTGCGGTTTAGCTCGCCCTGCTTTTCCTGCTCGTCAAAATCGAAGACCGTAGTGGCGTGGCGGCGCAGGTGCAGGCGCTCGTCCCAGGCCGTAGAAGTCAGGTTGGTAAGTGGGAAGCCGGTGGCGGGCGGCTGGTGGCTGGTTTTGAAGTCGGCCGCTGCCCCCTGGCTGAGGACGAAGCTCGTCGCTTCTGCCTGCCAGTGGCCGAGCTGGCGCAGGTAACCGGCCAGCAGGTCAGCCACGTCGCGGGCCGGGCCCTGGGCGGCGGCCGGCTCGGCAGCGGCAGTCAGGGGCAGCTCGCCGGAGGTCTTTTTGGGCTCGGCGGGCGTTTTGCTGATGATGTAGAGCCGGTGCCGGGGCCGGGTAAAGGCCACGTACAGCGTATTGAGGCCATCGAGCAGCGTTTTCTCGCGCTCCTCGGCGTCCTGGGTTGCCAGGGGCGTGTAGGTGAGCGTTTTGTTGAGGCGCACCACGGCCACGTCGGGCAGGTCGGGCAGGGGCTTTTCGGCGGTTTCGAGGCGGCCCCAGAGCAGTGTATCGGTGCGGGGCACCAGCGTCCAGTCGGCAAAGGGCACGATAACGACGCCATAAGCCAGGCCCTTGGCCTTGTGCACAGTCGTAATGGTAATGGCATCGGCTCCGCCCGGCGCATTGATGCTCAGCGAGCCCTTGCGCTCGTCCCAGTGCGTCAGAAAATTACCCAGGTTATTGCCGTATTTCAAGCTGAATTCCAGCGTCAAATCAAGAAAGCGGAATAAATAATCACTCTCCGTATTGGCCCCGAGCAGCCCGAAAATGCCGATTAATTTTTCGGTCAGCTCATACAAACCCAGGTTGCCGGTTTGGTGCTCGTCGACGTCGAAGCCCAGGTGGCGCAATTCGTCGAAAAAAGGCCGGCCGCTTTCGGTATTATTTGCTATCTCCGCGATGTGGCGCGCCCGCGCCGGGGTAGGGGGTAGGCGGCGCACTACCTTGTCGAGTAGCAGCAGCGCCTCGGCCCGCGCCAGGGTATCGGCGCTCTGGTGCAGCACGCGCATCACGGCCACCAGCAGGTTTACTACTTCGGCAAACTGCAAGGCCAGCGAATCGGCCGAAATAATCGGAAATCCCCGCTCTTTCAGGAACTTAGCCAGCAGGCGGCTTTGCCAGCGGGTACGGCACAGCACGGCCACATCGCGCAGGTGGTAGCCCTCGGCCAGCGCCTGCTCTACCAGTTGCAATGCCAGGTAGCAGGTGCTTTCCTGGTAGTCGAGCAGCGCTTCGGGCGCATAGCCGGGCAGGGGCGCTTCGAGGTACTGCCCGGCCGCGGGCGCATAGCGCCGGGCGGGGGCGTCATCTTTGGTAAAAAGCAGCTCGACGTGGCCGGCCAGGTCAGTCAATTCGCCGCCAACCAATCGGCCTTGTTGCCCCGGAATCTCCTGCCGAAAGCCCGGCTCAAAAATTCCCTGTACGATGTCGTGCTCACCGCTGCGCTCGCGCACGTAGCTGAAAAAAGCATTGTTAAACCCGATAATGGCCGGCTCGCTGCGGTAGTTAACCGCCAGCGAGTGCGGCTCCAGATTTTGCTGCAAGGTGTAGTAGCGCTCCGTGAGCAGCCGCTGCATTTCCGCATCGCGGGCGCGGGCTACTAGCGCAGGGGTATCGCCCTGATAAAGCCGCAGAATCTGCTCCAGCTCGCCGCCGCGCCAGCGGTAAATAGCCTGCTTGGCATCGCCCACCGCCAGCGAAAGCCCCCCGTTGGCTACCGCATTCTCGACCAGCGGCAGCAGATTATTCCACTGCAACACGGAGGTGTCCTGGAATTCGTCTATTAGTAAATGTCTATATTTTTCGCCCAGCCGCTCGTAAATAAACGGCACCGGCTCGGTGAGCACGATGGCCGCAATGCGCCGGTTGAATTCGGAAATCAACACTACATTGCGCTCGCGGCTGATTTCTTCGACCAGTTTATTGAGCTCGCTCAGCAGCGAGGCATGGAATAAAAACGGTTGCACCGCACCCAGCAGCACGTAGCCCGGAAGGTATTTTTCGCGCAGCGCCAGGAGTTCACTAAATGCCTCTACCAAGTCGGGCTGCGCTGCTTCGATGGCGGGCACCAGCCCGGCCTTTTTGCCCTTTTCGCTCCACCATTTGCCGCTCTCAATCGTTTTGCGGGCCGTGGCAGTAGGGAAAATGTTGTCCTTCTCGGGCAGACTTAGCCAGCGCTCCCACTTGGTAAAGTGCCCGTAGATGCCGCCGCTGCCGCTGGCCAGATGCTCAGCCTCGATGCCGGCCGCCGCCAGCACGTCCACGGCGTGGTTGGCCTGGGCCTGCACGGCTGCTTCCGCTTCCCGCTGCCGGGTCCGGATTTCCTGGTCGAGCGTCCGGAAATCGGCCATCGTTTTCTGGCCCAGCTGGGCCACGGCCTCGTGTACGCTCTCGT
Source organism: Hymenobacter sp. BRD67 (assembly GCF_013256425.1). GTDB lineage: Bacteria > Bacteroidota > Bacteroidia > Cytophagales > Hymenobacteraceae > Hymenobacter. The sequence goes on along the minus strand of NZ_CP053904.1, from coordinate 1,960,684 downwards.
TGAAAAGCGCCCGGCCGAAGTCCAGCAGCTCGTCGGGCAGCTTGTTCCAGTTGCGGCCCTGCTCGGCCTGGCCCAGCGCGTAGTCGGCCAGCGTCTGGCTCAGCAGCTTGCTCTGCGGGTCGCGGTTCACCTTGTCAATCAGCGCCGCCACCGCCGAGCGCAGCACGCTGTCGGTATCCAGCTCCACCTCAAACGTGGCGGGCAGCCCCAGCTCGCGCGTAAAAGCCGTGACAATACGCTGCACAAACGAGTCAATCGTGCTAACTGCAAAGTCGGCGTAGTGGTAGAGCACCAGTTGAAACGTGGCCGCTGCTCGCCGCTGTACTTCCTGCTGCCACTCGGTGGGCGTGCGCAGGTGCGGGGGCAGCTGCTTTTCCTGGGCCAGCTCGGCGGCTACTTCTACCAGTAAAGCATTGGGCTTGCCTGCATCTGCCTGCGCGAAGCGCCGCAGCGCGCCCAAAATGCGCTCCTTCATCTCGCCCGCCGCGTCGTTGGTAAAGGTTATCGCCAGAATACTCTTAAAGTAATCGGGCTTGTAAATTCGCTCGCCCGTGGGGTCGGCCGGCTGCGGGTAGCCCAGCGCCAGCTTCAGATATTCTTTCGTTAATTGGTACGTCTTGCCGGAGCCGGCCGAGGCGGAATAGATGCGGAAGGGGGCTGGCATTAAATAAGTTTACCCAAAAAATAATGAGAACATTCGCTAATGTACTTTCACTTACAGTAGCTGTCAGCGTGGTAGTAACTGCTCCAATACAAAAGCTAGCGGCCACTCACACAGTAAGCAATACATGTGTTAACGGTAAGAGGAAGCCCGACTACTACAAATTGCCTTCCGATGCGAAGCTTAGTTCTAAAGAATTAGTTGTCATGAAGGCTATTTTGTGTAAAGCAATGGCTGATTACAACCAGAAGGCTGATACGCAGAAAATAAATTTAAATGAATACGGAATTCAATACGAAACCTCCTTTGATAAAGAAGGTAGAAAAATAGTGTGGATAAACGGTTTCTGTAAAGAAGCGGGACTCGGCTATAAAAATTTAAATCTCCAGGTGGTCAGCGTATTTGATGGTGGAAGTTGCTTTTTTAATATTACAATCAATATTAAATCTGGTAAAACAACACCAATAAAAGTTAACGGTCTTGCTTAATCACCTAAACGATGCCAAGCCGTTCCGCCACTTCCGCCGGCACCCGTTTTGGCCGGCCGCTAGCCGCATCCAGCAACACCCACTGGGTCTCAGCAGCGCAGAGCAGCTGTCCATCGGCCACGCGCTCGATGCGGGTGAGGCGCTTCGAGCTGGCCCCCTTCACATCAGCCACCCAGGTACTCACGCGCAGCTCGTCGCCGGCGTAGGCCGAGCGCAGGTAGCGCACGCGGTGCTCCTGCACCACCCATACCTGGGGAGGCAGCTCGGCGGTAGGCGGATATAAGTGGTGCCAGTGGGCGGCGGCCACGTCCTGGACCCAGCGCACGTAGGCTACGTTGTTGGCGTGGCCGAGCTGGTCGATGTCGGAAGCCTCGACGGTAAAGGTATGACTGTAAGCATACGTAGGGGCGGCGGGCGTGTCCATAAGTTTTTTGAAAGCATGGCGAAGTTCGGGAATTTTGTCTATCTTTGGCGCAACTCAAGGCCCTGTGGTGCTGTTCCGGTCCGCTCCGGTGTGTTCGCATCTTAGGTCCCCAGCTTTCCGCCGGGCTTTGACGACACCCCCAAATTTTTTTTATTATGCCGACCGGAACGGTAAAATTCTTCAATGAGACCAAAGGCTTTGGTTTCATCAAAAACGACGAAACGGGCCAAGACATCTTCGTGCACGTGACCGACCTCGTAGACGCTAAGTCGCTACAAGAAAAAGACAAAGTTCAGTACGAAGAAGCCCAAGGCCGTAAAGGCCCGAACGCGGTAAAGGTGTCGCTGCTCTAAGCAACCCACACTCTCGTACTGCCGAAAAGCGCCTTCCCACGCGGGAAGGCGCTTTTTTATGGCCCTGCCTATAGCTTTACCCGCTGGTCGTGCTGACCAAGCAAGCAGCTTAGGTAAGCACTGGCGCGAGTTGCGGCTTCGCCTAAACTCGCGCCAGTGCTTGCGCCGGTCGTATAGGATGGCTCTAGAGACGCATCCTTGCGTCTCGGCGTTCGAGCCATTCGGGTGTTGTTCAACGCCGAGACGTAAGGCTGCGTCTCTACAATGTGCCCTAGCCTGGTCAAAAGGATTTATGGCATCTCCATTAGCTTTTTTCAAATAAAATACGTACCTTTGCACCCGCATTTGAGAACGGTCCCATTGAGTGGCCGGGGTGGCCCGAAGTAAGAAGTTGGCTGCCGAGTTGTTTCCCGTTTTATCGGTCGTATTTTTTCCGCCTTGTCGTTAGTAGGAAGGTTGAGGGGGAAGAAGCGCCGCCGCTGTTGAGCCGGCTGTTTTCAGAGCGTAGTCTCATTCCCCCCTTAGGCCACCCCGGTTTGGAAAACCAGGTGGCCTTGCAACCCTATTCCGTTCCGACATGGATACCGAACAAGTAGAAAAAACCCCCGCAAAAACTACCGAGAAGCCTAAGATTCGTTTTGACGAGCTGAATCTCTCGCCCGAAGTGCAGCGCGCCATCACCGAAATGGGCTACGAGGAAGCCTCGCCCATTCAGTCGGCCGCTATCCCTGTGCTGCTGGCTGGCAAAGACGTTATTGGCCAGGCCCAGACCGGCACCGGCAAAACGGCTGCCTTTGCCATTCCGGCTATTGAAGGTATTGACGGCGAAAGCCGTGACGTACAAGTAATTGTGCTGTGCCCAACCCGTGAGCTTGCGGTGCAGGTTTCGGGCGAAATCCAGAAGCTGGGCAAGTATAAGAAAGGCCTGGCCGTAGTGCCGATTTACGGCGGCTCGTCGTACGACCGGCAGTTCCGCGCCCTGGAGCGCGGCGTACAGATTGTCATCGGCACGCCCGGCCGCGTGATGGACCACATCGAGCGCGGTACGCTGAAGCTCGACAAGGCCACTAAAATTATTCTCGACGAAGCCGACGAGATGCTCGACATGGGCTTCCGCGAGGATATTGAGTTTGTGCTCAGTAAGATGCCTGAGAATCGCCAGACGGTGTTCTTCTCGGCTACCATGAGCAAGCCGATTATGGACATGACCAAGAAGTACCAGCGCGACCCGCAGGTAGTGAAGGTCAACCATCAGCAAATGACGGTGACCAACATCGAGCAGAGCTACTTCGAGGTGCGCGGCCCGCAGAAGAAGGATGTGCTGACCCGCGTGATGGACATGTACAACCTAAAGTCGACCATCATCTTCGCCAATACGAAGCGGATGGTGGATGAAATTGTGGCCGACCTGCAAGCTAAAGGCTACTTTGCCGATGGCCTGCACGGCGATATGAGCCAGGCGCAGCGCCAGAACACCCTCGATAAATTCCGCAAGAATACGCTCGAAATCCTGGTAGCTACCGACGTAGCTGCCCGCGGCATCGACGTCGACAACGTGGAGGCCGTCTTCAACTACGACCTGCCGGCCGACGAGGAATACTACGTACACCGCATCGGCCGCACCGGCCGCGCTGGCAAGAATGGCCGCGCCTTCACCTTTGTGAGTGGCCGCGACATTTACAAGCTGCGCGACATCATGCGCTTCACCAAGGCGGATATTAAGCTAGCCCAGGTGCCCTCGTTTGCCGACGTATCGGAGGTAAAAACCACGCTTTTCCTGAATCAAATCAAGGAAGTGGTGGAGAAGGGAAACCTGGATAAGTACATTGGCCGCGTGCAGCGCCTGCTCGACCAGAGTGAGGAAATTACGTCGCTCGACATCGCTGCTGCGCTGCTCAAGATGAACATGAAGGAGGACAAGCGCAACGAGCAAAGCCTTGATGCCAGCCGCGAAAAAGGAGCAAGCCGCCCCGGCTACACGCGCCTCTTTATCAGCATGGGCAAGAAGGACCGCCTACACCCCCGCGACGTAGTGGAGTTGATTGCGGAAGGTACTAACCTACCCGGCAACAAAGTAGGCGATATCGCGCTCTACGACAAGTTCAGCTTTGTAGAAGTGCCCAATGAGTTTGCTGAAGAAATTGTGGGCCAGCTGGGTCGCAGCAGCATTCAGGGCCAGCCGGTTACGTTCAGCATCGCTACGCCGGTGCAGGATGCCGCTGCCAAAGAAGAGGGTCTGAACCGCCCCGAGCGCCGCGAAGGTGGCTTCGGCGGTGAGCGTCGGGGCGGCTTCGGTGGCGGCGACCGCCGCGAAGGTGGCCGCCCACCCTACGGTGGCGGCAACCGGGGCGGAAGCAGCTATGGCGGTGGCGAGCGCCGCGAAGGCGGCAGCAGCTACGGCGGTGGCTATAAAGGTGGTCAGGGGGGCGGTAGCTCCTACGGTGGCAACAAAGGTGGCAGCAGCTACGGCGGCGACCGTGGTGGCAGCAGCCAGGGCGGTGGCTATCAGCGTGGTGGCTACAAAGGTGGCCAGGGCGGCGGTAGCTTCTACGGCGGCAACAAGGGCGGCTACGGCGGCAAGCGCGAGAGCTTCGACGAGTAGCGCACTTGCCTGCAGTAGGAGCAGCGCCCACTTTCGGCGCACCTGAGTGGTAGGCGATACGCTAAAGCAGATTAAAGCCTAAAAAGCCCCGCTGGAAATATCCAGCGGGGCTTTTTTATGAAAAGCTATTTATAGACTTCCTGAACAGCTTTTATAAATACTTGTCAGGCCACGTGCTGCTACGCGCTGAACGTAGGCTGGCTCTCGAAGTGCAGCCACGCCCAATGGAGCAACGCCACGCTGCCCACGCGAGCAGGCCAAGTGCCACCAGCAATACCAGTACTATCACCAGTAGCAGTCCTTTGCCGCTGCCCATGTGCCGGCCTTCGGCGTAGTGGCGGCGCAGTAGGGCCACATTGCGCTCATTGCTTTTATAGGCGAAATCGAATATATTGCCCACCAGCGGAATAGCTCCGACAAGGCTGTCGACCAAGATGTTAAGCACCATGCGTACTGCTACCGCGCCGCTGGCGCCGTGGCGCAGCATAGTGAGCAGCAAAGCCACCGAAACAGCCGTGGACGAGAGGTCGCCGACTATCGGGATGAGGCCCAGCAGCGGGTCGAGGCCAAAGCGAAACCGGGTGCCGGGCAGCCGGAACTGGCTGTCCATGAGTCGCGAAATATGCACTACCCAGCGCAGGCGCTCATCAGCGTCGAACGCAGAGGGCGGCGTAGGAGGGTTGGGTGGTCGCATCGCAAGAGGTAATCGGGCCCTACACGCGGCCAGCCAGTTAAGGGATAGGTAGAAAAATTCGCTGCCAGAAGCGCTGGTGCTGCTGATTGGGAGCAGGCTCTAGAAGGCTGGTCCCGATGGGCAGGGAAGTCGAAATACCACCCAAGCCCACCGGGACCAGTTGCCTGCTTGGTATGGCCTGCCTGGCGGCCAGCCGCCAGCTAGTGGGTATCCAGCTGTTTGGCCGCTACTTCGGGGCGCATCTGCGGGAAGAACAACACGTCCTGAATCGAGTGTGAGTTGGTCATAATCATGCTCAAGCGGTCGATGCCGATGCCCAGGCCCGCCGTGGGCGGCATCCCGTACTCAAGGGCGCGCAGGAAATCTTCGTCGAGCACCATGGCCTCGGTGTCGCCGCGCTTGCCCAGCTCCAGCTGGTCCTCGAAGCGCTTACGCTGGTCGATGGGGTCGTTGAGCTCCGAGAAAGCGTTGCAGATTTCCTTGCCGTTACAAATCGCCTCGAAGCGCTCCACCAGGCCGGGGTGGTCGCGGTGCTTTTTGGCCAGCGGCGACATCTCCACCGGGTAGTCGGTGATAAAGGTGGGCTGGATAAGCTTGGGCTCGACGTACTCGCCAAAAATCTCGTCGATGATTTTTGATTTACCCATGCTCGGGTCAAGGCCTACTTTGAGACTGGCGGCGGTTTCGCGCAGGGCAGCTTCGTCCATCTCGCCAATGGCTACGCCGGTAAACTTCTCGATGGCCTCAAACATGGTGTAGCGCTGCCAGGGCCGCTGAAAGTTGATGAGATTGTCGCCCACCTGCACCTCCGTTTTGCCGTGTAGGGCCAGGGCCACGCGCTCCACCATTTCCTCCACCAGGTCCATCATCCAGGCGTAATCCTTGTAGGCCACGTACAGCTCCATCTGGGTGAACTCGGGGTTGTGAAACCGGCTCATGCCCTCGTTGCGGAAGTCCTTCGAGAACTCGTACACGCCGTCGAAGCCACCAACTATTAGTCTTTTCAAATATAGCTCATTTGCTATACGAAGGTACAGCGTCATGTCCAGCGTATTGTGGTGGGTGGTGAACGGACGAGCCGCCGCACCGCCATACAAGGGCTGCAAAATCGGGGTTTCTACTTCCAGATATCCTTTGTCGTTCAGGTAGTTGCGCATGGCCTGTACCAGCTGCGTGCGCTTGATGAATGTGTCGCGCACCTGGGGGTTCACCACCATATCCACGTAGCGCTGGCGGTAGCGCTGCTCGGGGTCGGTGAAGGCGTCGTAGGTTGTTTCGATGCCGGTTTCCTCATCCTTCACGCGGCGAACCACGGGCAGCGGGCGCAGGGCCTTAGCCAGCAGGGTCAGCTCCGTAACGTGGATAGAGGTTTCGCCGACCTGGGTCTTGAACACGTGGCCTTTTACGCCGATAAAGTCGCCCAGGTCGAGTAGCTTCTTAAACACCACATTGTAGAGCGTTTTGTCTTCGCCAGGACAAATTTCGTCGCGGTTGACGTAGAGCTGAATGCGGCCCGACGAGTCCATCAGCTCCGCAAACGAAGCTTTGCCCATTACCCGCACCGACATCAGGCGGCCAGCCAGCGCTACTTCCTGAAAGTTATTCAGCTCCGGATGGTAGTTGTCGTGGATTTCCTGGGCTGAGAAATTGACCTCAAACAGCTCTGATGGAAAAGGCTCGATGCCCAGGGCGCGCAGCTCGTCGAGCTTGTGACGGCGCAGGATTTCTTGTTCGCTCAAATGGACCACTGATTAGCACGGATTTTAGCGGATTGCACGGATTTTGTGGACGATTAATCCAAGCTCGTGCGGCTGCTCGGGCCGGCTGCGGGCAGTCGGGAGGGAGGGCGTTTTCCGCTATGTGAAAAGTAAAATTGAGCTGCAAAAGTACGGCACGAAAAAAGCCGCCCCATTCGGGGCGGCTTTTTTCGTGCCGTAATCGTCCACAAAATCCGTGCAATCCGCTAAAATCCGTGCTAATCAGTGGTCTAGGCGGCCATTTTCAGCTCCGGCTCCGGCTCGATACCGAGCAGGGTAGGCTGCACCCGCGTGCGCAGGCGCTCCTGCACAAAGCTGTGCTGCAAGTGGGCGGGCAGCTCGCGCACCAGCTGCTCGTAGCGCTCCAGGCCCAGCGCCTTGGCCACGTAGGTTTCGTGAATACCGTTGAGATAGCTCACTATGCTCAACAACGAGCTGTGAAACAGGCGGAAGTCGATGTCGGCCTCCACGTAGCGCTCTATCTCACGGCTACTCTGCGAGATGCGCAGGCGACCCAGCAGGTCGAAAATGGTAGTGTAGCCCAGGCGCCAGGTAATCTGCTGCCAGTGCGCGGCGGTCCACTTGTCGAGGGGCTTGCCGGTTTTCTGGCTGCGAATGGCCGTATTCGGGTTAGTCTGCACCTGCTGGCGCACGCTGATGGCTTTCTGCTTGCGCGTAGTGCGCAAAAACTGCCCAATCTGGGCCTGGGCATCAATCTCCTGCGAAGCAATGTGCAGCCCGGCCTTGTAGCCGGCCAGCGGCAGGCGGTGAATACTGAAGTCGCCATAAGCTCCGGCCGCGTAAAACGAAACCGGGCGCGGATAAGCGTTCTTCACCACCAGGCGCCCCACTTCGCGGCGAACAACCTGCTCATTGGTAGAGCGCACGCCAGTGGTAAACAGGAAAGCCTGCAAGCCGGCTAAAATGGTGTGATAAGCCTGTGGGAAGGTCCAGTGCAAGGCGTTGCGCAGGAAATTTTCGTCACCCAGCTCGGCCGTAGCCCGGAGCGCATACTCGGTGCTCCAGCACGAATGCAGCAGCTTAGTGAGGGCAGTTACCTCGCCTTCGCTTAGCTGGGCTTGGTGCTGGCGGAAATAAGGGAGGTTGGCAAGGCCGCCCAACGGGCTTTCCCCTTCCTCAATGTGGTAGCTCAGGGCAAAGAAATAGTTGAGAAATACCTGGGCCGGTATCGAGCGGCGCCAGGCTTCATCGGCCAGGCGCTGCTGCTCCTGCTCCTCAGGCGTGAGCAGGGCTTCAGCCGGCGAAACATTCATCACCGGAGCCGGATACGTCTCGGCCGGAATGAGCGGGATAATGCGGGTTTCGGTTTTCGTTGTCATACCAGATAAACTACCGGCCAACGATTTTAGTTGCACCTTTGCTAATAAAATTAAGACCTATTTGCTAAAAAAATTAGTGGCGGGCAAAGCCCCGTTTTTTCTGCCTTCCGGGCAGCGAAAGCTTATGTAGCAATACCCAAAAGGCCCGTGAGCATACGCAGCATCGCCGGCGCAGCAGCCAAAAAAAGCTCCTGAGCCAGCGGCTCAGGAGCTTTCAGTAAGGCAGCCGGTGCAGGTGCTATTGCCCGACAAAATCAGCTTTAGCTGTCCTTAATGTTGTTCGTCTTTGATAACGGCTACTGCCTCGCCCAAGGTAATATCCTTGTTCAGGCCGCGGGTAAAGCGCATCGAGCGGTTCACCTTCACTGAGTCGCCACCGAGAGCCTGGCGGTCGGCTGAGAGGGGTACGAGCGCCAGTGGCGTAGCCGTTTTCTGAATAGTATCGTACTTGTCCGACTCAGCTTTCAACTGGTGCTGCATCGCGCGGAACTTGTCGAGCTTGAGCGAAACCACCGTTTCGTCTTTCCGCTTGCGCAGGCTCTGCACCAGCTCGGTCATCTGCTGGAAGGCGGGGTTGGCCGCCACGCGCGCCTTGCTGTTGGCCTGGAGCTTGGCATAGTTCGGCTGGTCATCCCAGGGGCGGTAGGCGGCCGGCTTGATTTCATCCCATTTCAACGGGTAGTCCGACTCCTTTTCGCCCTGGTCGAGATACGAGAGCACATCGGGCAGCACGATATCGGAAGCCACGCCCTTAAACTGCGTGGAGCCGCCCGTAACGCGATAGAATTTCTGCATCGTGAACTTAAGCGAGCCAAAGGGCTTGAGGCTACTCAGCTCCGAAGGCAGCGTTTCGTCGAGGTCGATGATACGCTGCACAGTGCCCTTGCCATACGTGCTGGCCGAGCCCATGATAATGCCGCGCTTGTAGTCCTGAATGGCTGCCGCCAGAATCTCGGAAGCCGAGGCGCTGTACTTGTTTACCAATACCACGAGCGGGCCGCTGTACTGCACGCGCGGGTCTTTGTCGTTAAGTACCTGGGTCATACCCTGGCTGGAGCGTACCTGTACCATCGGGCCGCTGGGCATAAACAAGCCGGCCATCTCCACGGCATCGTTGAGCGAGCCGCCGCCGTTGGAGCGCAGGTCGAAAATAACGCCCTTCACGCCTTCGGCCGTAAGCTTAGCGAGCTCCTTCTTAACATCGGCCGCCGAAGAGCGCCCGCCGTTATCGTTGAAGTCAGCATAAAATGCCGGCAGGCGCAGGTAACCAATTTTTACGCCGCTCGGGTCGTTGATAACCGCCGACTGCGCGTAAGTATCTTCAACCACCACCACGTCGCGAACGATGGGAATAACCTTGGTTGAGCCGTCGGCCTTTTTAACAGTCAGGCGCACTTCTGAGCCCTTTTTGCCCCGAATGAGCGTCACGGCCTTGCTGGTATGCCAGCCCTCAATGCTCACGGGCTCGTCGGCACCCTGCGCTACGCGCAGAATGGCATCACCCTTTTTCAGCTCGCCCTGACGATATGAAGCTGAGCCAGGCACAATATCTTCGATATATATCAGGCCATCCTTTTCGCGCAGCGTAGCCCCAATACCCTCAAAGCGGCCGGTGAGCTGAATATCAAACTCCTGCTTTTCGCGGGGCGCAAAATACTCGGTGTGCGGGTCGTAGGTATTGGCAATTACATTGGCGTAGTTGCTGAGTACCTCATTAGTATCGGGCTGGTCGGCAAACTGCTCGTCGTAGTATTTGAGCACGCGCTTGCGGGCTTCTACTTCCATCTGAGCGGGCGTGCGGTCGGGCTCGGCGGTAGCAGGCTCCTTGGCCAGGCTGGCTACGCGAGCCCGGTCGTGGCGCTTGTCCTGCTCGTCCATCATCTCGGTTACACGCGTCAGCGTCTCATACTTGAGCAGCTTGCGCCACTGCTCGCGCTGGTCGGCGGCATTTGCCGGAAAGGCAGCCTTCTCGAAATCGGTCTGGATGCTTTCGTCGTTGTCGAAGGTAAACGGCTGGGCCAGAATCTCGTGCGTGAGCGCCTGCATCTGCTTGCTCCGCTCAGCCATGAGCTTGGTGCTCAAGTCCAGAAACTCGTGGGTACCGCGCTTGGTCTCGTCGTCGATATCGGTCTGAAACTTCATCAGCTGCGCGATGTCCGATTGCAGCAGGAATTTTTTGCGATAGTCCAGGCGCTTGATTGCCAGGTCAAATACCCGCTTGCTAAACGCGTCGTCAATACGTTCGGGCTGGTAGTGCGCCTGCGAAAGGCCTTGCACAATAGTGCCCACCAGTACCTGCTCTTTGCCAGGTACTGCCTGGGGGCCGCTGTGCTCGTAAAAGCGATAAGACGCCAACCCAAATACGGCGGCTACCAGGCCGGCGTAAGAGCTAATTTTGAGGCGGGGGGAAAACATTCAGAAGATAATTAGAAGAAGGCCAAATGTAGGGTCCAGGCAGCAGCTAGTTGCACGGCGCTACCCTAAGTACGGTAAAAACGTCGGCAGGGACGCGAATAGTGCCTACTAATCGATACTTCCAGCTTAATAGCCGATAAGCAGGCAATGTTTAGCCTTGCGCCTTGCCAGTAGCTCATCCATAGCCCGGCTTTAATGACTGACGGCATCAGCTTGGGTAGATAAAATATAAGTAAATACTTAATATATTTATTCGCCCCCAACGCTTGGCGCAACTTGCCGGGCCGTGAGCGTAGCCCCCGCGCTGGCGGCAGCTACCAGCACTACGGCCAGCCACTGCGGAGGTGTCAGGCGCTCGTGTAAAAAAAGCAGCCCGCAAAGCGCGGCCGCGGCGGGCTCCAGGCTCATTAAAATACTGAATGTGCGGCTGGAAAGCTGCTTTAGCGCATTCATTTCCAGTGTAAAGGGTAACGCGCTCGACAGTACGGCCAGCGCGGTGCCTGCTACCAGCAGGTGTGGCGTGAGCGCGGCGTAGCCGCCCGCTGCCACGCTAAACGGCAGAATGAAGAGCGAGGCGAACACCATGCCTATGGCCACCCCCTGCGTGCCTGGCAGCACTTCGGCTACCCGCCCGCCCAGTACAATATACATGGCCCAGGCTCCGCCAGCCAGCAACGCAAAAAGTATTCCGAGCGGGTCGAGTCCGCTGCCGCTCCAGGGGGCCAGCAGCACAATGCCGGCGCCGGCCAGCACCACCCACAGCACATCGAGCCTACGCCGTGAGCCCACCATAGCTACGGTCAGCGGCCCCACAAACTCCAGCGTAACTCCCAAGCCCAGCGGAATACGGGCTAATGCGCAGTAAAACAAAAAGTTCATGCAGCCCAGGGCCACGCCATAAGGTGCTACGGCCCGCCACTGGGCTGCCCGCAGTTGCCCCAGCCGCGGGCGCACCGCCACCAGCAGAATCAGCGCCGAAATGCCAATGCGCAGGCCTGCCGTGCCCGCTGCCCCTACTACCGGAAACAGCCCCTTGGCTATAGCGGCTCCGCCCTGCACGCTCACAATGGCGAGCAGCACGGAGGGTACCGGAGGGAAAGACTTGGAAGACAAGGCGGCCATTAGGTGCAGCGTAGGAAGTAGTTACTTAACAAAAGTCCCTTCCTGCTCTCAGGAAGGGACTTTGAGATAGCATATTGTACACTGCTACTGTCTGATTTGTACAGCACTACGGTACCAGTAGCCCAGTAAAAGCGGTAGCCATTTGTAAGTACTAGCGCAAATTTCAGAACCGAGGACGGCTTGGCTGGTGCGGGCGGCCGGCTTTTGGCCAGCTGTGCGCTCGTCGTAGGCGCCGCTCGTTCTTTCGACAAGCGGACAGCGGGCAGCCCGCCCTGTACTCGTATTTAGAAACGGCGCTAGGCTGACAGGTTGCCGGGCAGCAAAGGTAGGATGCGCTGGCTGGTGGAAGAGAGTTCGGCACCTGTCAAGCAATAGCACAGCAAGCTGAAAGTGCGCTGGCTGGCGCAGTTTCGGAGTCGCTGTACAGTATGCCGAAACGACGTTTAGCGTTTAATAGCAGCACTGCCTGAAAAGCATAAGCTGTGGCAGGCCCACAAGCACCAACTGACTGCCTACGCTCCCTGCTTTTTATATAAAAGGCTGCAACACCTCACCGTGGCTACCTTTAAGCGCTGGGAGCAGTAAAATCTGCCGGAATCTTACACTGCGCCTGCTCAGCAGCCAGCTCCTTCAGCAGTAGCTCCACCTCGTCCTCGGAGCGCAGCAGGGCGCTTTGAGCCATATCCAGGATAGCCTGTGCGCGCTCGCGCTCTTCAGGAGTAGGTATTGCCCCTTGCAGTAGATAATCCAATAATTCCTGCTCGGTGCGCTGCAAATGCGTTAAAAGCTCCTGCTCATTCACAGCCGGGCCGCCCAGCGCCAGATAGAGGCGTACGCTACGGCGCAACTGTTCTTGCCACGATGCGCTATAAGTATGCGTTACGAAAACAGAAGTAGTATTGTAAGGATTCTCCATATTTTGCGCAAGGTACGATGCAAAGAAGCGTTTGGACAAAATTAGGATAGCTGATTCATGAAATACTCATTTGAAAAGTAAGCGAGCAAGACAGGCTGCACCGCTAATTACCCGCAAGATGCTTGATACCCGGATGTTAGGTGGGTAAAAATAGTTGGAGCACTATCGTTGGCCGTATAGGTGCCAGCAACTCAAATATGCAGGATACTCAGGCTGACCGCCACCGCTCAGCAGCAGCTAGGCTAAAAATAATATAGGAAAAATTATATATCTTCCGGGCCTGCCTCAGCATAACTGCTGTCGAGTCCTTCCAAACTGTAGCAAGCTTTTTTAAAGCAGGACCGTTTGGTAATGGAGTCGCGGCAAACGGAAAGTTCTCCCGATTAATAGCTACGCCCCAGGCAGTAGCAAGCACTTGGTTAAGCCTTGACAGACAAGTTCTTTGTAGCCTGACTGTTAGTTGAGAAAGCCATTGCGCACTTGCTTGAGGCGGTGTTTGCGCTGCTCCGCATCTTCCTTTTCCTCGGCAATGTGAAAGTAAGAAAAGGAGAAGTGTACAAAGGCATCAAAGCTAAGACTGGCTGTTACTTCGGGTGCTTCCTCATGGAGCAACTCATATTCGGCTAGGTAGCTGCGGAGCAAATCCCGGCGATTGGCATAGTGGTCGAACGATTTGCTGGCATCCATTTAGGCTAAGGAAAGAAGGAGCAAAACAGGCTAAAGAACAGCAGGTGTACTGACTGCGACGTCTATCGTAAGAAACCACTCTTTGGTTCCAATACTTAGGCAATATTAGCAGAATTTAAGGAAAAAGTAGTAAAAATTGCGAAAAAGAAGTGAGTAGCAGACTTGACCAAGGCCGCCCGCCAGAGACGCTTTTCCCAAAATGCCCAGGGCTTTCACTTAATTTCTTAATGGTAGCGGACTTGTGGGGCCTCCGTGTATAGTGACGGGTCGGTTATAGCCAGTTGCAGGAACTTACGCCTTAATTTTGCATTATGCTGGCCCCGATAGAACTCGAATCCCGGATTATTTCCTTTCGTACCGACCTGCAGGTAATGGTGGTGCGCTGGCATACGCACGCCTCCCTGGGAGTTGTGCAAGCCGATTATGCCCGAATGCTGCGTAGTGCTGAAGAAGCGGGAATGAATCATTGGCTGCTGGATGTGCGGCGCCGCGAAAAAGTTGCGGTGGAGCTGAGCGCCTGGGTAACCGACAGCTTCTATCCGGAGGCCGTTGCGCGGCTGGCTCCGAGGCGGCTGCGGATGGCGGTGCTTAGCTCCCCGGCTTTATTCGAAGTATATCGGTCAGATGCCGAGCACAAAAAATATGTAGAGTATGCCGTAGACCGGGAGCGTCCTTATGATATCGGCCTGTTCCACGATGAAGGGGAGGCGATGCAGTGGCTTTGCGCCCCCGACAGCACCCTTGACCGGTTGTGAGGTAGATAATGCCTCAGGAGGTCTTGGTTTTTGATTACCTCCCGCAATTTTAAATGCGTAGTCTAACGCACATTACGGCAAGCAGATGCGCCATAAGCAGCGCGGTATTGCCGAATGCTACTCCGCGTTTAAGTAGGCTTAATGGTAATAAAATCCGATACGGCTATAGTTCCGTACGTTCCCTTATTCGTAAACCTTTAAGCAGTGTTCTATGAAAAGGCTGACATTCACGAAGCGAAGCAAGGTGGCTCCGGGTAAACCATCCCTGGCTCACCAGTTATGGCAGCGCATTAAGGCTTGTTCTCAGCTGGCACAACCGCCTACCTTTGCGCAGATTGTGGCCGAGTTCAACGGAACAAGGCAGCTTTCGAACTAATGCAGTGCGGGCAGATGTAGCGGGTAGTTGCCAACGCAGGAAAGTTTGCTAGTAAGCCGTGCAATGAGGCTGTTTGTCAGCTACTTGCTCGGGCTGCCGTGACTATTTACTTATATTACTTATGCCTGTGCCAGCAGTAAATGCGGGTATGACGCCACATTAAGGCCTGGCTCGATGCACACTCTACGGTGAGTAACTGCCGCTCTCTACCTTAGCGCAGCTGCTACGCTAAGGTAGAGAGCGGGCTGTCCGCTCGTCGTTCGCGCCACTCATTCTTCCTAAGCGCGTAGAGCCGGCAGCACGCTATATACGCCAATCTGATACTAGCATTGTTTTGGGGTCGTTGTACGGTAGCGCGGACTTTTAATCCGCGCATTGCTATGCTCGGCACTCGCGGACTAGAAGTCCGCGCTACTTGACCAGCCTTATCCTGATTCCGAAACTGCTTTAGGGGTATTCGAAGCTGCCACGCTCGACACGGCCGACGTGCTGCTGACGTTCAACAAGCGCCACAACCTGCTGCTGGGCATGTACGGCCTGGCCTACGAGGTAAATGTACTTGTGCCCGACCGCGAGCTGCCGGCCGACGTGCGCAAGAAAATCATCCTGGCCTCGAATATCAGCGAGGGCGAGTGGATAGAGGACTTGCTGCGCGGTGAGGATGCTGACGTGCTCGACGACATGGGCCTGCTGCTCGCCGCGATGGATGAGCAGGTAGCTGGTGCCGGCGCGGCTGGCAAGGAAGCTGAGCCCGAACACCCCATCGTGGCCGAGTTCAGCGAGAAGTACGACGCCTTCGTCATTGTGTGCCGCAATGAGATTGACGCCAACAACGTGACCCAGCTGCTGGGCCTGGAGAAGCGCCAGAGCTACAAGAGTCAGGAAGTGGGCAAAACCCACGTCATCGACGCTAAAGAGTTTGCCGAGCGATGCAAGTCCAAGTAGTCATTCCCTCGCACAAGCGGGCCGGGCGCATTGCGACGCTCGGCCTCTTTCCGTCGGCCATTGTCTGCGTTCCGGAGAGCCAGGCGGCCGAGTACCGGGCCACGCACCCGGGCGTGGAACTGGTGCTGCACCCCGATAGTGTGGTAGGCCTGGCCGCGAAGCGCAACTGGATGTACCAGCACTTTGGCAACCTGCTCATGCTCGATGACGACATCACCGACTTTCGGCGCATGTATTTGCCGGCCGGCGAGCCGGTGAGCATCGACGAGCGCCGGGCCCTGGCCATCATTCAGGAAACCGCCTACTGTGCCAAGCAGGCTGGGGCCTACCTCTGGGGCTTCAATAGCAACCCCAACCCGACGATGTATAAGACCCTCAATCCGATAGCCCTCACCGGCTACGTGACGGGCTGCGCGACCGGGCTACTTCAGGGCTCGAAGCTTTGGTATAACTCCAGCATCATTTGCAACGAGGACTACTGGATATCGTGCCTTAACGCCTACTACCACCGCCTGATTTATAAGGATATGCGCTTCGGCTTTATCCAGAAGGATACGTTCGTAGGGCAGGGTGGGCTAGCCGAGTTCCGCAACCTCGATGCTGAACGCCAGGACTTCGAGCTGCTGAAGCGCTGCTTCGGCGACGTAATTCAGGAGAAGCGAGATAGTAAACTGGCCAAGCGCAAGCATCAGTTTCAGAAGACCATGAAGTTACCTTTTTAGCTATGGTTTGAAACCTGAAAGAAGTATAGGATTAATTAGTTTACTTTGTCAAGTAATCAGTCGTTCATCATGCGTATTATCTATTTACTATTTTTCCTCCTCTTTATTGCAGGCTGTTCTAAAGGGCCGGCTCCGGCCCCAACAGTCGCTTTTGGATATAACCGTAATGTATTTGAAGTAGGGGAAAAGATAGAAGTCGTCAACAAAAGTCAAAATGTAACGCGATACGAGTGGTTTATTGACTCTTCGCGTGACTCTGTTAAAACGGATGCTAATCCTATATTCAATGGGCGAACTACAGTAGGCACGCACACGATTACTCTAGAAGGATATAATGCTGATGGTGTTAAAAATGAGGCAGTAAATCCCTTTCAGGTTGGCGAGCGGCGGCTAAGCTTGGTGCGGATAACAGCTGTAAACCTTTCCCGTCCTAATGGCCAGCCTTGGCATGCAGATGGGAGCGGGCCTGATGTTTACGTTGTCCTAACCAGTCCTACTGGCGTGGTTATTCGCACGGTAGATTATACCAATGTGCAGGCCTCAACATTGCCGCTTATTGCCGCTTTTTTTAATAATAGCGAACCGATCCTTCGCAACGGCAATTGGTCCTTGCAGTTCTACGATAATAATGGAGGCCGTACACCGGAGCTGATGTTTACCATGCCAATAGTCTTAACAGCGCCACCTGCTGACCGGAATGTTGACGGTTACGGCACCTACACATTTCAATCTGGCAACTATGCAGCTAAATTTGAAATAAATACTCTATAATAGACAGCATTTTTAAAGCCCCTGGTGACTGCCACTAGGGGCTTTTTCATGCCCTTTTGGCTGTGGATAAATAATTTATTTTTTCTTTCAAAAAAGGTTGTTAAAATTTCTGTAAATCGTTCTGTATCAAGAATATTACAGTATCAACATCACCCCTTAACAACCTCACAATGAGCACCCAAATTCAAGTCAGGGTGGTTTCTTCAGCCGCGTTGGGCAGGGTATCAAGCACTACGCGACTGGTGGCCGCATCAATGCCCGCGCCGGCGTGGCTGATGTTGGGCAGCGTCACTCGGGCGGTGGCATCCGGATGGTGGACGGGGCCACCGGCGAGCACCTGGGCGAGTGGGAGAAAGGCGAGGCCTACATGATTCTCTCCCGCGACACCTACGCCAACAACAAGCACTTGGTCGATGAGCTGATTGATACCAGCCTGTATCGGGGCGGGGCACCGGTGCGGCCGAAGCCCGGCTACTTTGCCGATGGGGAGTAGGTGGTACCGGCGCGGTACCGTCGGTGGCCGGGGCATCGGCCAGTGGCTAGGAGTTGATACGAGCCGTCGAGCGGGTGGAAGATGCGGTGCGCGCCCTGCCTAGCCGCCAGTATATCGGCTGGGACCAGACGGATACCGCCACTATTGAACTGGAGCTAAACTACCGGGCCCAGGACCGCGAGCATGCCGCAATCCGGTAATGGCTTGCCACCCTTTTCAATTTGGACAAAGAAAAAGGCCATTTCCGAGCTGGAAATGGCCTTTTTGCAAACGATTCGCGGTCTGGACGGGACTCGAACCCGCGACCTCCGCCGTGACAGGGCGGCATTCTAACCAACTGAACTACCAAACCGTTTGCTAAATCAGAAAGCATTGCGCTTTTCCGTTTTGGTGATACAAAGGTAGGGCAAAGGAAAACGTTCCCACAAGCAACGGGCCAAAAAAAGCGGGTGTTTGGAGGTTGTACAGGCGTTGAGGCTTGTTTTTCAAGGGGATTAATTTTTGATGGCGGCTAGTGTGGGTTTGGGTTTACCTTTGCCGCCCGATATTTTGGTCGCTTATGGCGCATTAGCTGCTTGGTGGCTCAAGGCCTTTGTCGGCACCAAAAACGCATTTAGCACTCCCGATTACTCAGCGACCCCACTTATGCTGCTTGATTTTGAACAACCCATTGCCGCCCTCGAAGACAAGCTGCGTCAGATGCAGCAACTCGCCCAAGACAGCGACGTCGACGTAGCAGACGCCGTTGTAGCCCTAAAGGCTAAGATAGAAGCCCTGAAAAAGGAAACCTATGCCAACCTCACGCGTTGGCAGCGCGTGCAGCTTTCGCGCCACCCTGAGCGCCCTCAGATGCTGGATTATATTGGGGGAATGGTCGACAAGTTTATAGAGCTGCATGGCGACCGCACAGTGGGCGACGATAAGGCGATGGTAGGCGGCTTGGGCGAGCTTGCTGGCCAGGCCGTGATGTTTATCGGACAGCAAAAAGGCCACAATACCAAGGAGCGGCAGTACCGCAACTTCGGCATGGCCAACCCCGAAGGCTATCGTAAGGCGCTGCGCCTGATGAAGCTGGCTGAAAAGTTTAAGCTGCCTATCGTAACGCTAATCGATACGATGGGGGCTTATCCGGGCCAGGAAGCGGAGGAGCGTGGCCAGGGCGAAGCCATTGCCCGCAACCTGAAGGAGATGTTCATGCTTAAGGTGCCCGTCGTGTGCATTATTATTGGCGAGGGGGCCAGCGGTGGCGCGCTGGGTATCGCCATCGGCGACCGGGTGATGATGCTGGAAAATACCTGGTACTCAGTTATTTCTCCCGAGTCGTGCAGCAGTATCCTGTGGCGCTCGTGGGACTATAAGGAGCAGGCTGCCGAGGCGCTTAAGCTTACGGCTACTGATATGGAGCGTGCCGGCCTCGTTGATGGCATTATCAGGGAGCCCCTGGGCGGGGCCCACACCGATGCCGCGCAGATGATAGACACGCTCAAGAAAACCCTGCTTGCAACGCTGGCCGAGCTAGCCGCCATACCGGCCGAAGAGCGCATTTCGCAGCGCATCGATAAGTTTTCGGCAATGGGTGTAGTGGTCGAATAGAGGTAAGATTAGAAAGCTGAAAACGCGGGCTGGTAGCCAGGTAGCCGCAATTTTGACTTTTAATTTATAATTCAATATGAGAGTCCATTCGCTAGATACCGGGTTGTTTAAGCTCGACGGTGGTGCCATGTTTGGCGTGGTACCCAAGTCGATGTGGCAGAAGCTGAACCCACCCGACGCTAACAATATGTGCACTTGGGCTATGCGCTGCCTGCTGGTGGAAGATGGCGGGCGCCTGATTCTTGTCGATAATGGTATTGGCGAGAAGCAGGACGAAAAGTTTCGGGGCCACTTTTACCTGCACGGCGACGACACCCTCGAAAAATCGCTGCGCAAGCTGGGCTTTACGAGTGCCGACATCACGGATGTTTTTCTTACGCACCTGCACTTCGACCACTGCGGCGGCTCGGTGGTGCGCCGGCCCGATGGCGCCTTGCAAACGGCTTTTGCAAACGCTACCTACTGGAGCAACGAAGCACACTGGGCCTGGGCTAACCAACCCAACGCCCGCGAGAAAGCCAGCTTCCTGGCCGAGAATATCCGACCCATTCAGGAAAGCGGCCAGCTCCGCTTTATCGACCCGGCTCACGGAGTGCCCGATGCCCTGCCACAGTTCAGCGACATTCTGTTTGCCAACGGCCACACCGAGAAAATGATGGTGCCGCTGATGCAGTACCAAGGCCGCACACTGGCCTACATGGCTGACCTGCTGCCAAGTGCGGCCCACATTCCGCTGCCCTACGTGATGAGCTACGACGTGCGTCCGCTCGTTACGCTCAGCGAAAAGGAGGCGGTGCTGCGCCGCGCCGCCGAAGAAGGCTGGGTGCTGCTGCTGGAGCACGACCCGCTGCATGAAGCCTGTACCGTGCAACTCACCGATAAGGGCGTACGGCTGGCCGAAACGCTGCGTATTAGTGACCTCTAATATTTCCGGCACCCTGTTTTGGGGTTGCGAACACAAACAGCTATGGTTCCGGAGCTAGAAGGCAGGAGTCAGAAACCGGCGGCCGGTCTTAGCCTGGCCCTATCGGGTGGCGGGGCACGGGGCATTGCGCACCTGGGCGTACTGGCTGCGCTGGAGGAGCTGGCCATACCGGTTGGCCGGTTAGCGGGCGTTAGCTCGGGGGCCATTGCGGCCACGTTTTACGCGGCCGGCTTTGCTCCGCGCGAGATTTTGCGGCTCCTGCAAACCACCAATGTTGTGCGCCTTACGCGCCCGGTTTTTAGCCGGCACGGACTGCTGGGGCTCGACGCGGTGGAGCAGCTATTGGCCCGGCATCTGGGCCAGCAGCAGCGCTTTGAAGACCTGAACCGCCCGCTCACGCTGGCCGCTACCGACCTGTGCGCAGGCGAAACGGTTTATTTCAGTGAGGGGCCGCTGCTGCTGCCGCTGCTGGCCTCGTCGGCAGTACCTATTCTGTACCGGCCCATCGAGTACCAGGGCCGGCTGCTGGTAGATGGCGGCCTGCTGAACAACCTGCCCGTTGAGCCCCTGCTGGGCCCACCCGGCAGCCCGCCGGTAGTGGGCGTGCACTGCAATCCGCTCAACCGCGAAGCCCGCCTGCCCACGCTGCGCCGGGTAATTGAGCGCACGCTCCAACTGGCCATTCATGCCAATACTATTACCCGTCAGGCGCAGTGTGCACTGCTGTTGGAGCCGCCCGAGTTGCTCAACTACCGCCCACTTGACTATCGTAAGGCGGCCGAGCTATATGCTGTCGGCTATCGCTACGCGCTAAGCCAGGAGGCCGCGCTACGGGCGTTGCTGCCGACCGGCATCTAACTAAGGCTAGGCCGGGCTTTTTGCCTAGCTTTGCGCACTTTTTCGCACTTCCACCCCCTATGGCCGCCCGCAAAACATCTACGTTCTGGTATTACATCGCAAAGGCTATTTTTGCCGTGGCTGGCTGGCGCCAAACCGGGCAGATACCGCCGGATATCCGCAAGTGCATGATGATTGCGGCCCCCCATACCAGCAACTGGGATATCATTATGGCCCGCGCGGCTTTTTATATTATGGATGTGGATGTGCGCTTCACCGTGAAAAGCGAGTGGACCGAAAACCCCTGGCTGGGCTGGCTCGTGAAGGCTATCGGCGCGCTGCCCGTCAACCGCAGCCGCAACAATAGCCTGGTCGATGGTATGGTGCAGCTGTTTCAGCAGCGTGAGGAGCTGGTTATTCTTATTACGCCTGAAGGCACCCGGGCCTACCAGCCCAAGTGGCGCAAGGGCTTCTACTTTGCCGCGCTGGAAGCGAAGGTGCCCATTGTACTAGGCTTCCTCGATTACAAGAAAAAAGAAGCCGGCGTAGGCCCGGTCGTCTGGCCTTCTGGCGATTACGAAAAAGACCTGGAGGAAATCAAGGCTTTTTACCGCACCAAGACGGGGCGCTTCCCAGCGCAGGGCGTGCGGTAATTTTCAGTTAACAGTTAACAGAAAAATTAGTCTTGCGTGAGCGCATACGCCACCAGGTTAGCGCCCATGCGTAGGGCTGCATCGTGGATGGCGGGCGGGTCTTCGGGGTAAGTGCCCACGTCTTCCCAACCGTTGCCGAGGTCGCACTCGTAGGTGTAGAAGCACACCAGGCGGCCTTTGTATACGAGGCCAAAGCCCTGCGGGCGCTTGCCGTCGTGCTCATGTACCTTGGGTAAGCCCCTGGGAAACTGATACTTTTGGTGATAGATGGGATGCGAAAAAGGTAGCTCTACGAACTCCAGCTCCGGAAAAACCTTCTTCATCTCGGGGCGGATAAACTTGTCGAGCCCGTAGTTATCGTCGATGTGCAGGAAGCCGCCGCCCACCAGGTACTTGCGTAGGTTCTGGGCCTCGGCCGTGGTAAAGCTGACGTTGCCGTGCCCGGTCATATGCAGAAAAGGATATGTTAGCAGCTCGGGCGCGTCGAGCTCCACGGTAGCCTCATCGGGCGCGATGTTGGTATGCAGCGTCTGGTTGCAGAAGCTGATGAGGTTAGGCAAACTCGTTTTGTTGGCGTACCAGTCGCCCCCGCCCCCGTAGTGCAGCTTGGCAATCTGGTAGCTGGGCGCGGCGGGCGGCGTGGCAGCCGTGGTAGTGAGTAGGAGGCTAGCGGCGAGGAGGAGGTTTTTCAGCATGGCAAAGGGCCGGACTGGCCGACATACTCCACAAAGGAAAGGCTGTGATAGAAAGTTTCGGTGGATACACTAACACTACCGCACCGCCACACTTGGTAGAGAAGGTTGTGAAGGCAGGCAACGCTGCTTTCATTTCTGGTGTCATTACAGCTGATTAAAAAGCCGCAATAATGATGCATTTTAAGCTTATACACTTACTTGTTCTAGTGCCAGTAGTAGCCTTCGGGCAGAAGCCAAGGGCCCGTGATATTGGCATTCCTTTCAACGGTACTCCGGGCAGGTTTAATGCCATTACCGATGTTGAGGGGGTTGAAGTTGGTTACAGTACTATCATCTCCGGGCAAGGGAAGAATATCCGGGGACAAGGGCCGGTCAGAACGGGGGTTACGGCAATTCTGCCGCGAGGCAAGAATAATAATCCAGTTTTTGCAAACTGGTATTCGCTGAACGGAAATGGGGAAATGACTGGGACAACCTGGGTCACGGAATCGGGGTTTTTGGAAACCCCGATAATGCTAACCAATACCAATAGCGTTGGGGTTGTGCGCGATGCTGTCACCAAATGGTTCATAAAAACTGGCTGGCACAAAGATGACTTTTGGTTTGCCTATCCTGTGGTAGCCGAAACCTACGACGGGTTTTTAAATGATATTTATGGGTTCCACGTAAAAGAAAGCAACGCGTATGAGGCCTTGAACAGTGCCACGACGGGTCCGCTAAAGGAAGGCAACGTAGGGGGAGGCACGGGGATGATGTGCCTAGGCTTTAAAGGGGGGACGGGAACGGCCTCTCGGGTGGTTAAAGTCAGCGACTCGACGTATACCGTCGGCGTTTTGGTGCAATCAAATTTTGGCAAAAGAAGGAATTTTACCATTGCTGGCGTGCCCGTTGGCAAAGAACTGAGGGATACGCTGGACTATGATTTCAAGGCCGCCCCATCCTATCGACAGGAAGGCGATGGGTCAATTATCGTGGTAGTGGCAACGGATGCCCCCGTGTTGCCACACCAGCTAAAGCGGATTGCCGCTCGGGTTCCCATTGGCATGGGCCTGGTAGGCGGCCGGGGCGAAAATGGCTCCGGTGATATATTTATTGCGTTTTCTACCGCCAATCGAACCGCATTTCAGCGGAAAGATTTTGTTAAAGTGGAGCAATTGCCCAACGATTTGATAGACCCGTTATTTGACGCTACTATTCAAGCGGTGGAAGAGGCCATTATCAACGCGATGGTGGCGGCCGAAACGTTGGAAGGTATCAATGGTAACAAAGTATATAAGCTGCCGCAAAGCGCGGTTTTGAGAATACTGAAGAAATATAATCGATTAAAATAATAGTGCCAAGGGCGCCACGCCGCTCGACTCGCAGTTTATGCCCGACATCACTGGCCCCCGCATTATTCCGCTGAATATGGCCGAGCCAATTTTAATTGTCGAAGGCGACACCACGGCCAATAACCTGGGCTTTGCCCCGCACGGCGCGGGCCGCAACCTCAGCCGCACCCGTCACAAATACAGTAAGGCCGACAAAACCCGCGAGGAGTGGTTTGCGGAGGAAACCCAGGGCATCGACGCCCGCTTTTTCTTCAACGAAATCGACATTTCGGAGCTGCCCAGCGCCTACAAAAACGCCGCGCAGGTGAAGCAGCAGATTACCGACTTCCAGCTAGCCCGCACCGTGGACGAGATTCGGCCCTACGGCTGCATCATGGCCGGCGACTGGGAGAAAAACGCGCCCTGGCGCGTGAAGAAGCGGCAGAGGGCTGCCCGCGAGGAGCCCGGCGGTGAGGATTAATTCTGGACTACGCAACTTTTAAATTTGTAGCACCTTGAAAACAAAACCCCTTAAACTGCAGGTTGAGTTTGGAATGCCTCAGTATAAATGGCTTCCCGTGGAGCTTACGATAGGCGACTTCCATTTGAAATTTCAGGCTTCGGGAGTTTTGAATGACCCATTGGCTGATTTGATTAGCTGCTTACTGCTTGTTATGCAAGGCGTAGACGCTTCCGTAAGTTGGTGGCTAGAGCCGGCAGAACTGGCTTTCCAGTTTAATATACAGCCACAAGGTATTCAGCTCAAAATTTCTGAGTTAGATGACTGGCATTCTATAAGTCCGCAATTCAAACAGCAATTGTTTTGCCTGGAAGCCAGCCAGCAAATTGTATTGCTGCCCTTTTGGCGTGCGCTGCAAAAGCTTAACCCAGCTGATTTCAACAGAAAGAATTGGTTTCCACTACCGATTAAGAAGCTGGAGAAGCTAACAAACTTGATAAAAGCACGCAAGCAACTCGGTTAAAGCTCCCGCACTATCTGCGCCGTGAACACGGCCGCCAGCGCGGCCGTTTCGGTGCGCAGCCGCGAGCTGCCGAGCATAACGGGCCGCATGCCCCGGCCCAGCGCCAACTCAATTTCGCTAGGGGAGAAGTCGCCTTCGGGGCCAATGAGCACGCAGCAGCGCGGCGCGGCCCCAATAACCTGGGCCAGGGCGGTGCGCTCGCCGGCTTCAAGGTGGGCGATGAAAGTGGTAGCAGGGTCGATTTTGGTCAGGAATTTCTCGAAATCGATTAGCTCGTCGAGCTGCGGCAGGTGGGCCTGGCCGCTCTGCTTGAGGGCGCTGACGGCGATTTTCTCCAGGCGCTCCAGCTTGAGGTCGCGGCGCTCGGAACGGGCGCAGCGCAGGAAGCTGAGGCGCTCGATGCCCACTTCGACGGCCTTTTCGACCAGCCACTCCATGCGGTCGAGGTTTTTGGTGGGGGCTACGGCTACGTGGGTGTAGGTGGGGCGCGGGGCTATGGTTTCGCGGCCAGTTATAGTAAGCGTGCAGCGCTTGGGGTTGTCATCAGCGATGAGGGCGGTGGCCACCGTGCCGTGCCCATCTACGAGCACAACGGGCGCGCCAGGGCCGAGGCGCAGTACGCGCACAGCGTGCTTGCTTTCCTCTTCTGAAAGTGTGTAAGTGGCTAAAGTGGGCAGAAGGTCGGGGGCAAAGCAAGTGAGCATAAAAGGCAAAATAAGGCTTGCGAAAGGAGTACTCCTTAGGGAGTAAAAAAGAAACCGGCGGAACTATCGGTCAGCGCGGGGAGGTTAGAACGAAAATCTGGTAAAATACCAAGACCTGCCTGCATATTCTCTCTATCCGCTATGACGACTGCTTCACTTTTCTTCCTGCCTCTTTCTATTTTACTAAGTTTCAGCGCCCTTGCCCAGACGGTTTCATCCCCGACGGTAGTCGAGATGACCCGCGAAATGAGTGCGCGCCTGCAACTCAACGAAGGTCAGTTTGTGAAGCTGCTTACACTCAACCGCATGCGCCTGACCCGGCAGCGGGAGATTGAGCAGGCTACCCGTAACGACGGACCTGCCCGCACCAATCAGCTAGCCGAGCTGCAGTCGCAGTACGAGCAGGAGTGCGGGCGAATAATGTCGCCCTCGCAGCTGAGCCAGCTGCAGCAGGACGAAACCTCGGGCGGCGGCAATGGCTAAGCGCTGCTTATGTAAATAACTACAAGCCAGCTGCCGCGTGCAGCTGGCTTTTTTTATGAATTTACGGTAGAGGGTCAGCCTGTACCTCCGTTACCGTGCCAAGCGGTCCAAAATGAATGCTCAGGCGCGGGCCGCTGGTGTGGGGGCGGCGCGGCCCACATTGGGCGCCGGGCGTAAGGTAGTAATGGTACACCTTTTCGGTCTGAGCCAGCAGCTCTTCCTCATCAGGCGGGCCGAGCACGGCCGTTACATCATTGGCGCGGGCCTCATAGAGGCGGGGGCGGGCCGCCAGCAGCGGCGGGAGCAGCGCGGCGCGGTGCCCGCCGCAGGCATAGCGGTCGGCCCGCCAGGCCGGCGCGGCAAAGCCCGGAATATCGGGCAGCGCACGGCCGCACCCAGCCAGCAGCACCCCGCTCAGCAGGAGCAGAAACGGGCGAACAACCGGGCGTTGAGGAAGTAAAAAAGCCATATAGCAGTGCCCGCTTGCGCGATGTAGTCCGGCTCGGGCAAGGCGAAGCTAGGGCTGAAACCTGATTTGACCCCCAGGGCCAATGCCTACGCGAGGTGCTGGGGATAACCTAGCGCGCGGTGGTCCGTTTACACAGCCTGTAGCTGGGCTATAGCACGGCTACGCTATGCTTTCACACTCACTCTCATTCTTTGCAGTTTATGCGCCTGAACTTTCGCGTTATTATTGGCCTCATAATCGCAGTGGTAACGCTGCTGGGCTACTTCTTTAATACTTCGACCAACCCTGTAACCGGCGAGAAGCAGCACGTGAATATGTCGGCCGACCAGGAAATTGCCCTCGGTGTGCAGGCCGCTCCGCAGATGGAGCAGCAGTACGGCGGCGAAAGCACTGATGCCCGGGCAACGGCCGCCGTGCAGCAGGTGGGCCAGCGCATTGTGCAGGCTAATGCCCTCGACCAGAAGACCAAGTATCAATATCGGTTTCACCTGCTGGCTGATGACCAGACAATCAACGCGTTTGCCCTGCCGGGTGGCCAGGTGTTTATTACACAGGGCCTGCTGAAAAACCTGACCTCGGAAGCGCAGCTGGCCGGCGTGCTGGCCCATGAGATAGGCCACGTAGTGGCCCGGCACTCGGCCGAGCAGGTAGCCCAAAGCCAGCTGACGCAGGGCCTGACCGGCGCGGCGGCCATCGCGGCCTACGACCCCAACAGCCCCGGCAGCAGTGTGGCCCGGGCCGCCGCCGCCGCCATGATTGCCAAGCTCGTAACCCTGCGCTTTAGCCGCAACGACGAGTTGCAGGCCGATAATTTTGCCGTGAAGTTTACCCCCCAGGCCGGTTATGACCCTCACGCTATGATTAACGTGATGCAAATGCTGGAAAAGCAAGCCGGCAGCAGCAATCCGCCCGAATTTCTAAGCACGCATCCTAACCCAGGCAACCGCATTGAGGAGCTTCAGAAAGACATTCAGCAGGATTACCCGCAGGGAATACCGAGTGGGCTAAAACAATAGTAGTTTGTCGTGGCCGGGCCGATATATTTGTGCCCATGCTTCCTGAATTTATCTCTGCGCCGACGAGCTGGCAACGACTAGCCCCCCGCTGGCAGTTTTTACTACTGGCTGCTGGTCTTTACCTGGTGTGGCTCATTGGCTATGAAGGTTTTATTGGCCCCGATGGCCGGCTCGACAGCTGGCTTTCGGTAAATATTGCTGCGGCTAGTGCCGGATTGCTGCGCCTGTTGGGCTTTGCAGCTACGGCGGCGGCTGGCTCTACTACGCTGGCGATGGATGGTCAGCCCGCTGTGCTGGTTGGTTATCAGTGCGACGGGCTGGTGCTGTACGCCCTGTTTGCGGGCTTTATAGTGGCTTTTCCCGGACCGTTACGGCCCAAGCTGTGGTTTATCCCGCTCGGAATTATTTTCCTGTACTTGTTGAATATAGTGCGGGTAGGAGCCCTGGCGCTAAACCATCACTACGCCCACCGCTCGGTTGATTTCAATCACCACTATACATTCTCCTTTATCGTGTACGCCTGCATCTGCCTTCTCTGGATGCAATGGGTACGCTGGTATGGCTCGCCGGCCGCCTCTGAGGCATGAGCAGCCGGGTGATATTAGGCCCGGCTCCGCCCCTCACACCCGGGCGGCTGGTGCTGGCCGGGCTTTTGGCCGGGCTTCTATTTTGGGGAGGTATGGAATCGGAGGCCGTTTTTGCGGCCCTGACACGCGCCTGGCAGGCGCTGTTTGAGGCATTGGGCCTGAGTGGCGCCATTAGCCGCTGGCAGCGCGGTACCAGTCAGCTGGTTACCACCCGTAGCATTCCGGCCATGGTAAGCTATAGTATTCTCTACGTAGGGGGGTGTATTCTGCTTTTGCATGTGCTGCTGCGTAACCCACAGCGAACACGCTGGGTAATTCAGATTTACCTGGCGTTGCTGGTACTTTACGTGTTGCTGGTGCTGGGAGGCCGGCTTGGGGGCAATATTACCTGGGCTTTTAAGCTGAGCCGGCGCATTATCGACTTTCTGGTTTCGCCCCTGCCCGTCATGCTGCTGCTGCCTTTGCTGTGGCCTGGCACTCGTAGCATTGCCCGGCGCTGAGCGGCGGTATGCGTGGGGTAATGTGATTGAGCAGCGAGTGAATACCCACTAAATGCAAACAGCCCCGCCAGAGATAGCTGGCGGGGCTGTTGTGCTAGATGCAGGCTGCTGGACTATTCCACAACCAATCGTTTGGTAATCTGACCGCTGGTAGTAGTTGCGCGAACAGTATAGACGCCCGCGGCAACGCCCGCCAGGGGCAGCTCAAAGGTGTCGGGACTGCCAGCTACCACGGTACGGGTGAACACTGTCTGGCCGAGCGCATTTACTAGCTGCACCGAGCAGCTACCCGCCCCGCGCAGCGCCTGTGGCAGCAGCAGCGTGGCCGTGCCATGCGCAGGGTTAGGATACAGCAAGGCCAGGGCTGCCAGTGCGGCCGGCGCCGTAGCCAGCGGAGCAGTCGGGCTAAATAGGATAGCAAACCGGCCGACGGATGGCGCAGCGGTTAGGCTTAGGGTGAGGCTGGGCGTGAGGCTCAGGTCGGTGTACGTATTCAGGATGGCATCGCGCAGGTAAGCGTGGTAGCCGGTGGGCAGGTTGGCAAGGGTAGCCGCTCGCAGCGAGTAGGTGCCGGCCGCGGCCACGCCTACTTGCAGCGGAATGGTAACACTGCCCGCCAGCGCCGGCTGGCCATTGATAGCCAGCACGTCAGTGCCTGCTTCCGTGGCCAGCAGCAAGCCATTAAGGAAAGGCAGCGCCGTTGCATCGTAGGCGTTGTCGAACCCTGCGGTGGCGCCATTCTGGAAATAGATATCCGTTTGCGAGGCCGTTTGGCCATTGCTCAGCTCCAGCAGCAGCTGCGGGCGCGCGTCGGCGGCTGTGCGCTGAAACGGAGCCGTAACGCCCGTCGTGATGCGCTGGGTATTCTTAAAGTTGATGTTGCCCGTAGCCCCGACCGCACTGGTTTGCACAAAGAAACCCTGAGCGACCGGAATAACATTGGTGCCGCCATTGGTGCTCTGTCCGTTTATGTAGCTGGCATAAATGCCCCCGTACTGGCTATTGCTTTTAAATACATATACAGCATTTCGAATATTAACCAGGCCGCCGGTAGCTACTACCTGGTCCCAGTCGAGCGAGCTGGGGTAGGGGTTGCCCAGCAGCTGCCAGCCCGCGTTGGCCTTGGCGCTACGGCCCTGGCCGGCCGTGCTGATGTCGCCGTTGGTAAGGGTTCCATTAAAATCAACCAGCTCATTCCCGCCCAGGTTTACGGTGTAGCCGGTGCCGGGCACCCAGGGAGCGGTACCGTCGGCCGGCGAGTAGTAGCCCTTGTCAAAATCGGGGGTGGCAGCGCTGGCCGGCGAGCTTTCGTACTGCGCCTGGCTGTAGCCATATACGGTAGGGTAGGGCCGCACAGTGCCCGGCGTCGAGCTGGTATTGTAGCTGGCATTAAAAACCGGCGTAAAGGTGCTGGTCGCCAGGTCGCCTACCGTGGTATTGCTTACCGGGGCCGAATAGTGACGGTAGCCCAGGCCGGGGTTGGTGGGCGTGATGTAGCGCTGTACGGTGGCCGTGCCGGTAGCCACGCCGCCGCTGTTAACCACGTAGGCTGTGCCGCTGGCGTTGGAGAGGAGGGTAAATGGCTGGTTGGGACCAATAGCCAGGTTGCCGATAAGCGAAAGGCCACTTTGCACACTTACCGGGCCGGTAGTGAACGTGCGCCCGCCGCTGCGCCCATTCAGGGTGCCGCCCAGCACCAGGTTCTGAAAGGCCGAAAGGCTCGGACCGGCAATCTCGTGGCGCAGGGTGTCAACCAGGGCTAAGGTGCCGCTGCCGCTACCCAGCACGGTACCATTGTTATTAATAAAATTGCTGCTGACGTTGAGCGTGCCGCCGTCGGCTGTAGTGAGAGAGGCGCCGCCATCCAGCGTTACCGAAAGCGCAAACTCATTGTCGCTCACTGCGGGCTGCCGGGGCGTGTTGCCCGGAATCAGCACGTCATCGGCCGACGTTGGTACCCGGCTTGGGGTCCAGTTGGCTGGTACGTTCCAGGCGGTGCTTACGCTGCCGTTCCAGGTTAGCGGCATCACGGTAGCCACGGCAATATTGAAAATTACGTACGGCACCTTGCCCGAAATATTAGAAATCAGCGTGGCCCGGCCGGTTGCTAGGTTCAGCGAGTACAGGTTGGAGGCATACGTAACAATGGTGCCGGGGCCCGGCCGCCCTTCCAGCAAAAAGGCCTGGTTGCTGCGAGTCGGGCGGTCATAAAATACATCAATATCTATATTCGCCGTAGGCGAAGCCAGGGGGTAAGGTCCGGGCTGCGACGAGCCGGTAATGTAAAATGAAGCCGGGGCTACCGTAGTCAGCTGGCCATCGTTAGGCGAAGGCAGCCCTTGAATAGAGAGAATACCGTTCGTATTGGTATCGTCGAAGTCGTAGAGCGTGGGGGCCGATAGCCCGATGCTGGAGTTAGTATAGGCCACTGCGCCGATGTAAGGCGCGGGCGGCAGCGTTACCCCGGCCGGATTGGCTACGTATTTCAGCGGCGTATCCGTCCCGACTAAGGTGCCGGTGTTGGGGTCGAGGCGGTAGTTGTTGCCGTTGGGCGCTACTACCCGAATGCGGTCGGTACGGGCGTTGAAAGCAAAGCCTACTACCGGCACAATGCCTGAAGTATTGCTGGAATTATTGCCGGCCAGCTCCAGGCGAAAGGCTCCGCCTACGCTGGTTGCCAGGCCCGTAGCTGGGTTTAAGGTATAAAGCTGGACGTTGTTGCCATTGGTGGCAGCGTCGTAGCCCAGCCCATAAAGCTGCCCCGTATAGGGCCGCACCTCAATGGCGGCCAGCACCTGCCCTGGGGTAAGGCCCGTGATTGCAACCACCGGCGCACTGGCGCTGCTCGGGTTGGCCGGGTCAATACTAACCAGGTTTTGATTGCCAGCCAGGTTTTGGCCGCCATAAACCGCTCCTGGGGTGTACACACCAAGTCCATAGATAATGGTGGGCTGGGCGTGGAGGCCAGACGTGCCGGCTGCGAGTAGCAGTACCACAAGCGCACCTAGCCAACGGCGAGTTCGCAACATGACAGAGGAAATTTTTTCCATAATGTGTTAAAATATAGCTAATTAAATGCTGTTCTGCTGCCGTGCTGTGTCGGCTGGGCTAAGGTACGAATTTGCGCATCAGCAGGATGAAAAACCTGGCATTATTTTCATAATAATTTGCTAGCGCTCAGCTTAAAACTGGGGCGGCTGCAGATTTTTGAAATGCCCGTTGAGGCGCACGCGCTCTTTAAGGCGCTCGGCCTCGAGCACGGCCGGCAGCAGGCGCTCGAGGTGCTCGCGTACCAGCTCCTGGCGCTCAAGCTCGGCAGTGGTGCCCAGCAGCTGGTATTCCTGCTCGGTGCTGAGGCCAATGTGGTGAGCCACGTCGAAGATGCGAAAGGCGGGGTCCAGCTCCAGCAGCAGCTTGCGCAAACCCAGCGCCTCATAAAGCTGGCGGACCTGCCGGGTAATGGTAGCGCGCAAAGCCGGGTCCGATTCCTCATCCTGCGCCACATCCTCTACCTGGCCGGCGGCATAGAGCTTGCCGGGCGCCTGGCGGTAAAACTTTTGCACCCGAAACACGCTCACTGCCTGCGTACGGATGTCCATCTCACCCCCGGCATGCGTTTTTTCCACGCTTAGCAGGCGCATCCGGGTGCCCAGCTCCTGCACGGCATTATCCAGAAAAGGGATGATGCCGAAGGGTACGCCCTCGGTAAGACAGTCGCGCACCAGCTGCCGGTAGCGGGGCTCAAAAATGTGCAGATTCAGCTTCTCACCCGGGAAAGCCACCAGGTTGAGCGGGAAAAGAGGAAGTAATCGCATAGTAAGCCAAGAATACGGCGGCTGGTAAAATGTTTCAGG
Organism: Hymenobacter sp. BRD67; assembly: GCF_013256425.1. GTDB lineage: Bacteria > Bacteroidota > Bacteroidia > Cytophagales > Hymenobacteraceae > Hymenobacter. The sequence goes on along the minus strand of NZ_CP053904.1, from coordinate 1,928,554 downwards.
CGGTCATCAGTTCAGCTTGTTTAGAAAAGCTCTGAATTTTACAAATCACGGGCCGGCGGCAAACTTTCGGCCGCCGGCGGCGTTTTGGGCCTAATATGAAAGCGGTGGTAGCCTTTTTTCTTGCTTGCCTGATGCTGGTGGGTAGCTTCATTCCGCAGAACGACCTGTCGGAGTTGAGCAAGCTGCCGCAGCTGCTGGAGCACTACCGCTTTCACCATTCGGCGGCAGGCGGCGGCTTGTCGCTGGCCCAGTTTCTGGCCGAGCACTATGGCTCGGGCACCAAGCAGCATTTTGGCTGCACCTTTTCGGCCCAGCACCAGCAAGACCACCAGGGGCTGCCCTTGCACGGGCAGCACGGCGACAGTAATCATCTATCATTTTTGGTATATTCGGCTGGGCCTTTGCTGCTGAGACAGCCGCTGGCGCTGGGTGGACCGGCTTATCGGCCGGCCGCTAATACCCTTTACCAAGACGGGCCGGATGCGGCCCTGCTGCAACCCCCGCGAGCGTAGTCCGGCTGCGCCCCTGGGGGCAGTGTGCGCGGATAGCAGCACCTCGCTGGCGAGCTAAGGTGCCGGCGGCAATGGCGCACGGGCGGTCGTGTGCCGGGGCAGGGCGCCCCACGCGGTTGTATTGGTAATTCTGGTTTTGGGAGCGCGCGGGATGTGCTATTGGCACGCGCCGCGCTGAGGAGAAGCGCTATGCTTCGCCGCCCAGGGCCGCATCCCTTCGTTTTCATGCTTTCCAAAATTATTGCGGCCAGCGTCCGCAACAAGCTTATTGTGGGCTTGCTGATGCTGGGTCTCATAGCCTGGGGCGGCTTTTCGGCCGCCAACCTGCCGCTCGACGCTATTCCTGACGTCACCAACAACCAGGTGCAGGTCATCACCCAAAGCCCCGCGCTGGCGGCGCAGGAGGTAGAGCAGATGCTTACCATTCCGCTCGAACTGCAGCTGCGAACCATTCCGGGCGTAACGGAAATTCGCTCCATCTCGCGCTTCGGCCTGTCGGTGATAACCGTAGTGTTTCCCGACAACGTGGACACCTACCGCACCCGGCAGCTGGTGGCCGAAAAGCTTACCAATGCGCAGGCCGACCTGGTGGCCGGCTCGGGCACACCCGGCATGGCGCCCATTACTACTGGCCTGGGCGAGATATACCAGTACAGTATTCGGGTGCTGCCGGGCTACGAAAAGAAGTTCTCGCTGGCCCAGTTGCGCGACGTGCAGGACTGGATAGTGAAGCGCCAGCTGGCCGGCGTAACGGGCGTGGTGGACGTAAGCAGCTTCGGGGGCTTTGTGCGCCAGTACGAGGTGGCGGTCGACCCCAACCGGCTGGCAGCTAATAATGTAACGATGGCCGAGCTGTACCAGTCGTTGCAGGATAACAATGCCAATACCGGCGGCTCGTACCTCGAGCGCGGCCCCAATGCTTACTTCATTCGGGGCGAGGGCCGGGTGGCTTCGCTCCAGGACCTGGGCGCTACCGTAATCAAGCAGGCCACTGCGGGCGCACCGCTGCTGGTGCGCGACGTAGCCACCGTGCGCATGGGCCACGCCGTGCGCTACGGGGCCATGACCCGCAACGGCCAGGGCGAAACCGTGGGCGGCATTGTGCTGATGCTCAAGGGGGCCAGCTCCGAGAATACGATTAAAAGCGTAAAGGCGCGGGTGGCGGCCATTCAGAAAACGCTGCCCAAGGGCCTCGTTATCACGCCTTTTCTCGACCGTACCAAGCTCGTTGACAAGGCTATTGCCACCGTCGAGCACAACCTGATTGAGGGCGGCGTGATTGTGCTGGCTGTGCTGCTGCTGCTACTCGGCAACTGGCGCGCCGCCGTGGTGGTGGCCACCATGATTCCACTGTGCATGCTCTTCGCGCTGGGCATGATGGGCCTGTTTGGGGTATCGGCTAACCTGATGAGCCTCGGGGCGTTAGACTTCGGGCTTATTGTAGATGGAGCCGTGATTATCGTGGAGGCCGTTATCTACCACCTCGTGCATCAGCGCGACCAGGCCGCCCACGAAACGATGGACGACATGACCGAAACCGCGGCTACGCGCCTTATGTCGTCGGCCCTGTTCGGGCAGTTTATTATTCTTATCGTGTATTTCCCCATTCTGTCGCTCACCGGCATTGAGGGCAAGATGTTCCGGCCAATGGCGCTTACGGTGAGCTTCGCCATCGTAGGGGCAATGATACTCTGCCTCACCTACGTGCCGGCCGTTACGGCCTGGGCGCTGCGCAAGGATATTAAAGAGGAAGGCACGATTTCCTTCCGTATTATGAAGTTTTTGCACCGGGGCTACGACCCGGTTATCCGGGCGGCGCTGCGGGCGCGCTGGGTGGTGATGGGCACGGCCGTGGGGCTGCTGGTGCTGGCGGGCTTCGTTTTTTCGCGCATGGGCGGCGAGTTTATTCCGCAGCTCGATGAGGGCGACATTGCCCTGAACGTGACCCTGGCCCCCGGCTCGTCGCTAAGCCAGACGGTAGCCACCAACACCCGCGTGCAGCAGATTTTACTTAAGAAATTTCCTGAAATCGAGCAGATTGTGGGGAAAAGCGGCACCTCTGAGATTCCGACCGACCCCATGTCGCTGGAAGACAGCGATGAGATGGTGATTCTCAAAGACCGCAGCCTGTGGACGTCGGCCACCTCGCGCGAGGAGCTGGCCAATAAGATGCAGGCGGCCCTGGCTGGTATTCCGGGCGTGACGCTTGAGTTTCAGCAGCCCATCCAGATGCGCTTCAACGAGCTGATTTCGGGGGTGAAGTCAGATGTAAGCATCAAGATTTACGGCGACGACCTGGCCGTGCTCTTTGAGAAAGCCAGTGAAGCCGCCGACCTCATTCGGCCCCTGGCCGGCGTGGGCGATTTGAAGGTGGAGCAGATTGCGGCCCTGCCGCAGATGCGCGTGCGCTACGACCGCCAGAAACTGGCCCAGTACGGCCTGAAGGTGAGCGACCTGAATACCCTGCTGCGCTCATCCTTTGCCGGCGACGTGGCGGGGCAGGTGTACGAAGGCGAGCGCCGTTACGACCTGGTGGTGCGGCTCGACAGCGTGCACCGCGCCGGCCTCAGCAACCTGCAAGACCTGTACGTGGATACGCCGGGCGGCCAGAAAATTCCGCTCGACGAGGTAGCCACCGTCAGCTACCACAACGCGCCCATCCAGATTTCGCGCGACGACGCCCGCCGCCGCATCAACATCGGTATCAACGTGCGGGGCCGCGACGTGCAGAGCCTGGTTGAAGAGATTCAGGGTAAGCTCGCTACCGGCCTCAAGCTGCCGCCCGGCTACACCCTGAGCTACGGCGGGCAGTTCGAAAACCTAATTCAGGCCAAAAAGCGCTTGTCGGTAGCCGTGCCGGTGTCGCTCACGCTCATTTTTATGCTGCTCTACCTCTCGTTCCGGTCGGTGAAGCAGGCCCTACTCATTTTTACGGGCGTGCCGCTGGCCACCATCGGCGGCATTGTGGCGCTGTGGCTGCGCGGCATGCCGTTTAGTATTTCGGCGGGCGTGGGCTTCATCGCCCTGTTCGGCGTAGCGGTGCTCAATGGCATTGTGCTGCTGGCCAGCCTCAATGAGCTGGCCGCGGCAGGCGTGAGCAAAGTGCGGGCCCGCGTGCTGCGCGCCACCGAGGAGCGCTTCCGGCCGGTAATTCTGACGGCCAGCGTCGCCTCACTTGGCTTTCTGCCGATGGCGCTCAGCACCTCGGCCGGGGCCGAGGTGCAGAAGCCCCTGGCCACGGTGGTTATCGGCGGGCTGATTTCGGCTACCCTGCTGACGCTGGTCGTATTGCCGGTGCTCTACACGTTTTTTACCAAAGACGGCGAGCCCAACCCCGAGGAAGTAGCCGAAGCCGAGGAAAAAGCCAAGCACGCTGCCGAAGTAGGGGAGGTGCCCGCCGACCCAGCCAAAGACGCCGGCGCTAAGGCCAGCCCGGCCCCGGTAGTGGCCGCTATTCTGTTGTTGGGCGGGCTGCTGGCTTGCGCGGGCAAGGCCCACGCTCAGAACACGTTGGGCACTACCGCCGGCCAGCCGCTCAGCCTGAGCCAGGCGCTGCAAACTGCTACCGGCCAGAACCTGTCGCTGCAAACTTCCAGCCTGCAGGTCGAGCAGCAGCGGGCACTCACCCGGACCGGTTATGAGCTGCCGCGCACGATAGTTGATTACCAGTACGGCCAGATTTCGGGTCCGTACAACGACCACAGCATCAACATTATTCAGCAAACGGCCCTGCCCAGCGTGTACGCGGCGCAGCGCCGGCTGCTGCAAACGCAGGCGCTTACGGCCGAGCAGCGTGCCCGGCAGCAGCGCCGCGATGTGGCCCAGGTAATTCGCAGCAACTACTACCAGCTGCTGGTAGCTTACCGCCGGGCCGCCGTGCTGCGCCGCCAGGACAGCCTGTACCGCCGGGCTGCCCACGCGGCCCGCATTCGCTACCAGGTGGGCGAAACCAACCGCCTTGAGCAAGTATCGGCCGAGGCCCGCAGCCAGGAATTGCGCAACCGGCTGGCCACGCTGCGGGTCGATATTCAGGTATTGGAGCGGCAGCTGGGCCAGTTACTGGGGGCACGCAGCCCGCCCGCTTCGACACGACGGCCAGCCCCGTAGCGCTCCTCAACCCCGCCGACACGCTGGCTCTTTCGCCCGAGAGCAACCCGCAGCTAGGGCTGCTGCGCCAGCAGGTAGCCGTAAGTCAGCAGCAGATTAAAGTAGAGAGTCTGCGGCGCCTGCCCGACGTGCGGGTGGGCTATTTCAACCAGACCATCAACCTGGAAAAGGGCTTCAACGTGGGGCAGGTGGGCCTGGCAGTGCCGCTGCTCGGGGGCGTGCAGAAAGCGCGGGTAACTGCCGCCCGCCTGGGCCAGCAGGTAGCCGACCAGCAGCTTACCTATGCTCAAAGCCAGCTTACTGCTCAGCTTGCCACGTTGCGCCAGCAGCTCAGGCGGGCGCGGGCCTCGCTCACGTACTATGAGCAGGCTGCGCTGCCGCAGGCCCGCCTCATTCTCGACACCGCCGAAAAAAGCTTTCGCGCCGGCGATATAGAGTATGTTGAATATGTAGTGAACACCCAGCCCGCCTGGCAAATTCAGGAAGGCTACCTCGACCAGGTGCGCCAGTACGACGACCTGGTAGTGAGCCTACTGGCCGTGGTGGGCACCGAGCCGGTAGCTACCAAGTAGTATTCATTTTTGCTAACGCCCAAGCGCTTAGTCGCTTTTATCGAAATGTATTTTAACCCCAAGCTTTACGCTTATATAGGCACGCTGGCACTGCTGGCTGCCTGCCACTCGAAGCCTGATGCGGCGGCTGGCAAGGATGCCCCCGCCGGCAAAGATGCCAAGCCGGCCGCCGCTGCCGCTCCCACCAACCCCGACCAGGTAGCTGTGAGTCCGGCCCAGGCCCAGGCCGCGGGCATTGAGCTGGGCAGCTTCGAGCGCCAGAACATGACCACTGAAGTGCAGGCCAACGGCTCGGTGGAGGTACCGCCCCAGAACCGGGTATCTATCACGGCTATTATGGGTGGCTACGTGCAAACCGTGCCCGTGCTGCCCGGCCAGCACGTAGCCGCCGGTGCGGTGGTGGCCACGCTGCGCTCGCCCGAGTACCTGACCATGCAGCAGACGTATTTGCAGAGCAAAGCCAAGGTGCGGTTTCTGGCCGAAGACCTGGAGCGCCAGCGTATTCTCGATGTGGAGGATGTAGGAGCCAAGCGCAAGCTGCAGCAGGCCCGCGCCGACTACGCCACCGAGCAGGCTACGCTGCGCACAACGGCCGCGCAGCTGCGCCTGCTGGGTATCTCCACTGCCCGCCTCGACGCGGGTACTATCGTAAGCAGCGTGCCGCTCACTACGCCCATCGCCGGCTACGTAAAAGCGGTGAATATCAACCCCGGCCAATATGTAAACCCGCAGGATGTGCTGGTAGAAGTGCTGAGCCGCGACGACCTGCACCTGGAGCTTAAGGTGTTTGAAAATGACGTAGCCTTCGTAAAGCCGGGCCAGAAAATCCTGTTTAATGTGCAGAACACCGGCCGTCCTGAAGAGCTGACTGCCCGCGTCTTCCTAGTGGGCAAAGCCTTCGACGACAATGCTCGCACGGTGCGCGTACACGCTCACCTGGAGCCCGAGCGCTCCGATTTGCTGCCCGGCCAGTTTGTGGCGGCCCGCATTCAGACGGCCGGGGCGCGGGTGCGCACCCTGCCCGAGGCGGCCCTCATTCAGGCCGGCGACCTGAGCTACATCTTTCAGCGGGTGGGAACTGACTCGGGCCGCACCGTTTTTCGGCGCGTGAAGGTGAAGGCCGGCCAGCCCCAGCACGGCGACGTGGCCGTGACCGTGCTCGACCCCCTGCCCGATACCACGCAGCTGGTGCGGCGTGGGGCTTATTTTCTGGATGCTGAGCTGCGCAAAGGGGCCGGGGGCGACTAAAATCATGATATAACCCCTCCGAATTTGCCGACCTACGGCTGGTTAGTAACTCCTAAACCAAGTATATGGAATCTCCCTTAGTTAGCAGCCCGGCGGCTGAAGAAGCTACCTTCGTCTTACAAAAAGTGCAGCCGGCCCTGCTGGGGCTCATGGATGGCTCGGTTTCGACGCTGGCTCCCCTCTTTGCGGCGGCCGGCCTGACCCATTCGGCGCACGCCGCGTTTTTCGTGGGGCTGGCCGCGTCGGTGGGCGCCGGTATCAGTATGGGCCTGGCCGAGGCGCTCTCCGACGACGGGGCCGTAACGGGGCGCGGAAACCCCTGGATGCGCGGCCTCATTACGGGCGGCGCCACCACCCTTGGTGGTATGCTGCACACGCTGCCCTTCCTGATTGCTGACCTGGCCCTGGCCCTGCGCGTGGCCTATATCGTAGTAGGGGTAGAGCTGCTGCTGATTGCCTACATCCGCTTTCGGTTTATGAAAACCCCGCTGGCTTCAACTATTTTTCAAGTAATCGTAGGGGGCGGTATCGTTTTTGGTATCGGACTATGGCTGGGTCGCATTGGAGCCGGAGGATAAGTCTTTTCCCTTACTCCGCACTACCCTGATGGGGCATACGTTACCTAAGTAAGTACCTTTTAAGTTCTCTTTTTAATGCGCTCATTTTTGTTAATCAGTAGCGTGGCTGTTTGGGCCACGGCTGCTCCGGCCCTGGCCCAAACAGCTCCTGCTCCAACCTGGAACGCCTCTTTGCCTACCGCGCTGGAGCAGGCTAAAGCCAGCCAGAAACCGGTATTAGTCGTTTTTTCGGGTTCCGACTGGTGCAAGCCCTGCATGATGCTCAAGCAGGAAGTATTTGACCAGCCCGAGTTTGCACAGTTTGCCAAAGACAAGTTTGTGCTAGCTCGGTTTGATTTTCCGCGCAACAAGAAAAACCGGTTGCCCGACGCGCAAACCAAGCTCAACGAGGATGCTGCTGCCCGGCTCAATAAGGAAGGCTCTTTTCCCGCCGTGGTGCTGCTATCGCCCGAAGGCAAAATACTGGCGCGCACGGGCTACCGGCCCGGCGGAGTTGCCGCCTACGATACCTATCTGGAGCAGCTGCTCGCTAAAAAATAAGCAGTATGCCCATTTTTGGCTTGCCCGCCTGGTGGCGTGAAAGGGGAGGAATACTAGGCGTGAGCCTGCTGCTGGCCCTTAGCGCAGGCTCCGCCACGGCCCAACCCGTGGCCCCACACCGCGCCCGCACCTACACCCGCGAAGCTCATCTCATGGGCTCGCACTTCACATTCACGGCCGTCTCGGCCGATGATTCGCTGGCCTGGCGGGCCGTGCGGGCAGGGCTGCGCGAAACCCAGCGCATCGACCGCCTGTGCTCGTACTGGGATTCTACTTCCCAGGTAGTTAAAATCAACCGCATGGCCGGTATCCGGCCGGTGGTGGTTGATGTGGAGGTGTACGACCTTATCCAGCGTACCCTCAAAATCTCAGCCCTGAGCGGCGGGGCCTTCGACATCACCTTTGCCAGCGGCGATAAGATATATCAGTTTGACCGCCAGGAGCACGCCAGCCTGCCCGATTCGGCCGTGGTGCGGCGCTCAGTCAAGCGCATCGGCTGGCAAAAGGTGAAGCTCGACCCGGCTACCCACTCAATTTTTCTGCCCGAAAAAGGCATGCGCATCAACCTGGCCGGCATTCTGCAAGGCTACGGGGTGCGCCGGGCCCAGGAGCTTATGAAAAAAATGGGCATTACGGGTGGCCTTATCAATGGCTCGGGCGATGTGTATTGCTGGGGCCATCAGCCCGACGGCTCGGCCTGGCGCATTGCCATTGGCGACCCGGCCCGGCCGCATACCGTCTCTTCCTGGTTAACGGTCAGTGATTTAGCAGTGGTAACGGCCGGTAACTACGAGCAGTTCTTCACCGTCAAGGGCCGGTATTATGGCCACATTATAAACCCACACACGGGCTACCCGGCTACCGGGCTACGCTCCGTTACGATTATTTGCCCCGATGTGGAGCTGGCCGATGCCCTCGACGATGCCGTGTTCGTACTCGGCTCCGTAGAAGGCCTGGCCCTGATAAACCGCCTCAAAGGCATCAACTGCACCCTTATTACCGATGAGGGTCAAACCCTGGTTTCCAAGGGTATGCAACTCAATCCCTACCATAGCGCAGCGCCCGCCGCTGCTAACGTGCCTCACCCCCCAAAGCCATGAGATATTCTGTTATTTTTCGCCCGGCGCTGCTGGGTTTGCTGCTGGCAAGCAGTGCCGCGCTGCCCAGCTGCGTATCGGTAGCCGCCTACCAGAAAGCCTACCTCAACGACGAGGATATGAAGCTCGCAACGAAGAAAGTTGAAACCCCGGAAGTAAACTTTGAAAGCTACCGCGAAGGCGCCGGCGGAGCCAATGGAGGCAAAGTAGGGGGCGGCTGCGGCTGCAACTAAGGGAGGTAATATATTTCGTAATATATTAAATTTTAAATATAATAAGTAATTTGTGAGAAAGCTAATCCTCCTCGCGCTCATTTCCACCGCTCCGCTTGCCGCCTTCGCGCAGGGCACGCCCACGCCCAACCGCCTCGATGGCTCGGGTGTCTCACCGGCCAACGCGTCTCAGCTGCCCACGCCCGCCCGCTACGGCGAAACGGAGGTCGATATTCTGGGTAGCTACTACCAGCAAAACGGCGACCACAGCGCCGTGGAAGGCGGTATTGGCAGCCAGCACCTTACCGATACGGCGCCGACCATCCTGCTCAACGTGCCGCTCGACTCCACCACGCGTCTGTCGGCCAATGTGGGAATCGACTACTACGCCTCGGCGTCGTCCGATAAGATTGACCAGGTTATGTCGTCGCCCTCGGCTTCCGACGTGCGCTACCACGCCGATTTTGGCCTCTCGCACCTGCTGACCGATAAGCTGACCACGCTGGGGGCCGGTGCGGGCGTATCGAAAGAATTTGATTACCTGTCGTTTAATCTGGTTGGCTCCTGGGCGCGCACTTCGCTCGACGGCAACCGCCAGCTAAGCGTAAGCGGCCAGGCCTTCTTCGACCAGATAAAGCTCGTAACCCCCGCCGAGCTGCGGGTGGGCGGCACGCGCAACCACAACTATGGCTCCGACACCCGCCAGAGCTTCACCCTGTCGCTCGTTTACGCGCAGGTACTCAGCAAGCGCCTACAGGCTTCCGTCAGCGTGGAGCCGGTGGTGCAGCGCGGGCTGCTGAGCACCCCATTTCAGCGGGTTTATTTCCGCGACCGGCCCGATGCTAATGGCCAGCTCGGCACGCTCGGTACGGCTCTGGCCGAGGTGCTGCCGCGCCTGCGCTACAAGTATCCGGCCAGCCTGCGCCTTACTTACTACGCCACCGACCTAATGCAGCTGCGCGGCTTTTACCGCTTCTACAACGACAATTTTGGCATTCGTGCCCATACCTTCGAGCTGGAAGTGCCGGTGAAGGTGAGCCCCTTTTTCACGCTCTATCCCTTCTATCGCTACCACACGCAGACGGCGGCCGACTACTTTGCGCCCTATCTGGCGCACGTTTCTACAGAAGAGTATTTCACCTCCGACTACGACCTGTCGGCCTTTTCGGCTAATAAAGTCGGCCTGGGCTTCCGCTACGCGCCGCTTTATGGGCTGGGCCGCTTCAAAGCGCCCTTCGGGGGGCGCATCACCAAGTTTAAGTCATTGGATTTGCGCTATGGCTATTACCGACAAAGTACCGGCCTCACGGCCAACGTAGTAAGCGCCGACCTGTCCTTTACCATGCCCTAAGCAGCTGCCGCTTATGAATCCCATCACTGCGCCTACGGCCGAAAAGCACCTGACCAGCTCGGCTATTTTGCAGGATATAGTTATCGGCCTCTCCGATGGCCTCACCGTGCCCTTTGCCCTGGCAGCGGGCCTGAGTGGGGCCGTGCAGTCGTCGGGCCTCGTCATTACGGCGGGGCTGGCCGAAATAGTGGCCGGTTCCATTGCGATGGGGCTGGGTGGCTACCTGGCCGGCCGCACCGAAGTCGACCACTACGCGGCCGAGCTGGCCCGTGAGCACGAGGAGGTTCGCACCGTGCCCGACGTCGAGCGCCGGGAGGTGCAGGAGCTGTTCGTCGAGATGGGTCTTTCCGAAGCAACTGCCACCCAGGCTACCAATGAGCTTGTGAAAGACCCTGAGCAATGGGTCAAGTTCATGATGAAGTACGAGCTGGGCCTTGAGCAGCCCGACCCCAAGCAGGCTTTCAAGAGCGCCATTACCATCGCCGGGGCCTACGCCGTGGGCGGCCTCATTCCGCTCAGCGCGTACTTTCTGACTGCTACTCCGCACGCAGGCTTGCTGTGGTCGGGGCTGATTACGCTGGTTTGCCTGCTCGTATTTGGTTTTTTCAAGAGCCGCCTGACCGGTCAGGCGCCCATTGCAGGAGCAATAAAGATGGCGGCTACCGGGGCTGCCGCTGCCGCCGCGGCCTTTTATGTAGCCCGGCTGGTGCAGGGGCAAAGCATATAGCAGTAGTCAACAAAAGAGGGCTACCCAATTATGGGTAGCCCTCTTTTGTTGATTAGCAAGTATCACCTGCTCAGCAGGTAAAGGTGGTTCTATGCTTCTACTTAGTAGCGTCGCGCAGCGCTTTAATCTCATCGTGCGCCTGCTTTACGCCAGCGGCCTGCTTGGTCAGTACCGTGTGCAGGGCACCGGGCAGGTCCTGGGCCTTCAGGGCAGTTTCGTAGGCTTTTTTAGCGTAGTCTTCGCCGCGCTCACACTCGGCAAGAACGGCATGGTTGTCTTTGCTGGTAAGCGCCGATTTCAAATCAATCCAGGCGCGGTGTACGGTGCCGGTAACCGAGGCGCTTTCGTCGGGCTTAAGGTCCAGCTTAAACATCTGGTCTTCAATCTCCGTGACATAGCTGGCGCGCTGGGCGGCATATTTTTTAAACGTGTCTTTCAGCTTGGTGTCCTCCACATCGGTCATCGCATCCGAATAGCCTTTCTGGCCATCCTTAAGGGTTTCTACGAGTTCGTTGAGCAGGGCTTGAGTGGCTTTGGCTTCCATGAGTGGAAAAGAAATTTAGTTGGAAAAGGTGAGTGAGTTTACTACTCAACTGCCCACAAGGTTACAATCGGCCCAAAGATGCCCAAATTCTATTCTTCGGCTTCAGCGCCGTTTGCTCACCCCTTAGTAGCCTGGCCTGGCCATCGCCTGCCCGGCCAGGAAACCGGTCGTCCAGGCTGCCTGAAAATTAAATCCGCCGGTAATGCCATCTATGTCAAGTACCTCGCCGGCAAAATAGAGTCCGGGCACGCGGCGGCTTTCCAGGGTGGTCAGGCTTACTTCGTTGAGCGGGATGCCCCCGCAGGTCACAAACTCGTCTTTGTGCGTGGTTTTGCCCTGCACCTGTAGCGGCGTGCGCAGCAGCAGCTCCAGCAGGCGGTTTTGGGCCTTGGCGGGCACCTCGTTCCAGCGGGTTTCGGGCCCGATGCCGGCTTCGGTAGCTAGTGTGCGCCATAGCCGGGCGGGCAGGCCAAACTGTGGATGGGCTGCCACCTGCTTTTTGCCGTTTTCGAGCCGAAATTCCTGGGCCCAGGGCCGCAGGGTTTCGTCGGTGTGCGTGGGCACCCAGCTTACCAGCGCCGTGCCGTGGTAGCCCAGCTCGTGCAGGCGGCGGGCACCCCAGGCTGAGAGCTTGAGCACAGCCGGCCCGCTCACGCCCCAGTGCGTCACCAGCAGCGGGCCTTCGTATTGCAGCTTTTCGCCCGCCAGCACCACCCGCGCATGAGGCACGCTGACGCCCGGCAGCTCGCGCAGGGGCGAGGTTGGCACGTTGAAGGTAAAGAGTGAGGGCACTGGCTCGGCAATGGTATGGCCCAGCTCACGCAGCCAGTCGTAGGCCGCCGATTTTGGGTTGCCACCCGTGGCTACCAGTAGCCGGCTTACGTGCAGCTCCTGGCCCAGGGGCGGGCTTACTTCGCTGAATGTCAGCGTAAAGCCTCCCTCTGGCAACGGTCTGATTTGCTCAACGGCGGTGCGCATGAGTACCCGTACTCCGGCCCGCCGGGCGGTATCTTCCAGCGCGCGGGCGATGGTTTCGCTGCTATCGGTGGTTGGAAACAGGCGGCCATCGGCCTCGGTTTTGAGCGCCACGCCGCGCTGCGCAAACCAGGCAATCGTGTCGGACACCCCAAACCGGCGGAATGCTTCTTTTAGCTGCCGGCCGCCGCGCGGGTAGTGTTGCACCAGCTGCGCGGCCGACTCGCAGGCGTGGGTTACGTTGCAGCGCCCGCCGCCCGAGATGCGCACCTTGCTCAGCAGCTTCGGGCTTTTTTCCAGCAGCAGAACCGTTAGCTGTGGATTGGCCTCGGCGCAGGCAATAGCGCCGAAAAAGCCGGCGGCCCCTCCACCCAGCACCGCCACTACTTCAGGTTGGGGTGGGGCAGAAGCAAAAGACGAAGGCATAGACAAAGATAACCTGCCGGCCAATGCTCCGCTGCTCGCCGGCTAGCAATAGGGTAGGGCAGCCAGCACATCGTCGTGTTGGAACGCATAGGGAACCAGCGCGCGCAGCCGGCTGGAATCAATGGTTTTACCCCCGCTGCCAGTTTCCTGAAAAGTTGGCGGCTCCAGGCCCAGGTAGGCCGCGGCGGCGGGATAAAAGTCGCGCCGCCGCGGGTGCTGCAGAGCGCAAACATTAAGCGTGTGCCCCCAAATCTGCTGGCCAATAATGGTGCTTAACACGCCTACCGCGTCGGTGAGATGCAACAGATTGGTGGGCGCGTCGCCCTGCGGAAGGTCGCGGCGGCCGGCCAGAAAGCGGCCCGGTGCCCGGTCGGGCCCAAAAAGGCCGCCCAGGCGCACTACCGAGCTTTGCCACTGGCCATAGCGCGGCACAAAATGTCCTTCCGTGCGCAGCACATCCGACGCCGCATCGCGGGTGCTGATAGCGTCTGTTTCGCGCATTATCCGGGGCTCGTCAGGGTAAACGCCCGTGGTTGAGACAAATAAAACGGCCTTGAGCCGGGCGGCGGCTACTGCCCGGTGCACGGGGCGCAACAGCGTGGGGTACCCGCCGGCCACCGCCGCGCGGGGCGGCACATTCAAGACCAGCGTATCGGCTTGCGACAGCCAGTGCGTGAGGCTGGCCTCGTCGGCTAGCGTAAAGCTACTGCCCAGCTGAAGCAGTTGAGGCTCGATGCCGGCGGCAGCCAGTAGCGGCACTTGCTCGGCAGTAGTGGTTGACCCCAACACCCGGTGGCCCTGGGCTAACAGCTTCTTTGCCAAAGGCATCCCCAGCCAGCCACAGCCCAATACGGCTACCGTAGAAGACTCGGCTACCGGATTTACAAGCGTGGTAATAGACATAAAATATTATTCTTGATTACTAGGCGTCTATGTAAAAAGAGTGCAAGTTGCACATGAATCGATAAACCCCGTATCAACTATTTCAACTTGGTGAGAATTACCGCTTACCTTCGGGCGTTTCTCAACCTTAGCTCCGTACTGCTTAATTCCCTTTGCCTGATGACGAATTCTTTTGCACAACCGATGCTGCGCGATAATGCGCTGGCTGGTAAAACCATTATTGTAACGGGTGGCGGAACGGGCTTGGGCAGGGCCATGACGACGTATTTTCTGCAATTAGGTGCCAATGTGACCATCACCAGCCGTAAACTCGCTGTATTAGAGCAAACAGCGGTCGAACTGCGCCAGCAGACGGGTGGGCGGGTATTAGCCCTGGCCTGCGATGTGCGCAAATACGAGGAAGTGGAAGCGATGCTGACGCGCACGTACGAAGATTTTGGGCGCGTTGATGTCTTGCTCAATAATGCTGCCGGAAATTTTATCAGTCCCACGGAGCGCCTCAGCCATAAAGCCTTCGACGTGATAGTGGATATTGTGCTGCGGGGCTCCTACAACTGCACCCTGGCCGTGGGCAAGCGCTGGATAGCCGAAAAGCAGCCCGGCACTATCCTCAATATCGTGACTACCTATGCCTCCGTGGGCTCGGCTTACGTAGTGCCTTCGGCCGCCGCAAAGGCCGGGGTGCTGGCACTTACCCGCTCGCTGGCCGTGGAGTGGGCCAAATACGGTATCCGCTCCAATGCGATTGCACCCGGCCCGTTTCCCACAGAAGGCGCCTGGAGTCGCCTGTTTCCCGAACCGCTGGCCAGCAAGCTCGACCCCGCTGCCAGCGTGCCGCTCAAGCGCGTGGGCCAGTATCAGGAACTGGCCAACCTGGCAGCCTACCTCGTGTCTGATTTCTCGGCCTACGTGAACGGCGAAGTCGTAACCATCGACGGGGGAGAGTGGCTCAACGGGGCCGGCGAGTTTAACAAGCTCGAAATGCTTACCCCCGGTATGTGGGATACCATCGAGAAGACCATGCGCCGCTAAACCACTGCTTGGCGCAGATTTTAAATGGATTTCACGGATTTTGCGGTCGATTTGTCACTAAGAAAAAAGCCACCTGTCCGGTGGCTTTTTTGGGCTTGCTTACAATAGTGTTCGACCGAGACTAATCAGGAAGTAAGCGAATCGTCCACAAAATCCGTGAAATTCATTTAAAATCCGCGCCAAGCAGTGGTCAGAGCTTATAGCCTTTGTAGCCTTTGCTAAATTCTGCCGAAGAAATTGGCTGGTTGGCTACTATAGCAGAAAAAATATATTTTTCATACAAGCCGCGGTCATCATACACCGTTACGGAAGTCGGCAGATAATTTTTGGCATCTACCGTCACAAGTACGCGCCGGCCATAAGCGCTGGGTATTTGCAGTACCTGGCCCTCGATGAGCTTGCTATCGGCACTGAGCTTATTGCGTTCGATAATGCGGTACTCGCCGCAGCTGAAATGCGTTGCTATCGATTCAATACTCTCGTTTTTGCCAACCCGATAAGAAATATAGTGAAAATCAGGATAGTCAGAGCGCAGTATATAACTACTCTCCCCTTGAGCAGTAGTATCGCCCATATAGCGAAATGACTCGCTGAATGTATTGTCGCCCCGGCCATTGGGGCCACCCAGCAGGTTGGCAATTAAGGAAAAGCCGGCCTGCAAAACTGTGTGGTGCTGGCCTTTGCGCATTAAAGTGCCAGTAGGGTTGAGGCTCAGCGTGATGTAGGGGAAAGCGGCCGGATACACCCAGGCCTCGTTGTCGTTCTGCCCGGTTACGTACAATACTTCCACCCCTTTCTGGTTTTTCAGGTATACGCGATAGGGGTTGAAAGCAAGTTTCATCTGGGTATAGTCGTGCGTTGTGCTCGTGCCGACGCGCTCGCGCAGCTCAGTAGCGACGCGCAGGGTTTTGAGCCCCAGAATAGCCGAAATCAGCCGCGTAGTGAGCTGCTGCGTAGTAATAGGAGTTGCCTCCAACGCCCAGCCAGCTGAGCTGCAAATAAATAGGCCGACAAAAAACAAGGAGCGGATAATCACTGCGTAACTAGGTGAGGTGCAACTACTATTGAATCTGCCGGAATGTAGTTAATTCAGGCTGATAGCGGGAAACTGTGCCGCGGCGCTGTCAAAAATAAACAATTCGTCGATTTCAAGTATCTCTAAAAAAGCGTAGAGGGGAAAGCTCTCTATAATGCGTCGGACTGCTATCTCATCTTCTCCGTTGAGCACGACCCAGCCGCGTCCACGGTCAGCAGTAATTGCGTAAGCCTGAATAACTTGCTCAGCAATCAAGCGAGTAATAACCGTGCGGTGCTGCGGAATAAGCGCAAAAAACGTTTCGTCGAATACAGCCGGCAGGCGCAGGGAAACGGAAAAGGTCGGCATAAGTAAAATAATGCGGATTATTCCGGCCTCGCAGCCCGCAGCAAAAGCGGGAGTTCTGGATTGGGAAAGCTACAGTAAAATAGTTAGGAATGTCCCAGCTCAGCCGTAGCGGGCAGGCTACGGTCGCCCTGGGCCGGGGCCGACGCCTGGAGGTGCGCATTCCGACCTTCCCAATCACGAAATCGGAGCAGCTCCGCCTGAAATTTTCCGGCAAACCAGCTTATCAGGCTCAAGTCGTCCAGAAAGCCCAGCACCGGAATAAAATCAGGAATTAAATCAATCGGACTCAGCACGTACAGTAATACCGCGAGCCCGGCCACAATCGTACTGGTCTTGATTTCCCGATATTCGCCGGTAACGTAGCTGCGAACCAGCCTGATAAGCGTTGCTCCGGCAGCAAAAAGCTGCTTGAATTTATTATCCTTACTACTCTCATCCGCTAGTTTGTCAGCAGTTTCATTAAGAATAGTAATAACTTTAAACGGCCGGCCAAGCAGCCGGCCAGCCCTACGGATAAATAAATTGAAAATTGCATTCTTGGAAATCCGGAGGCCCTGCTCAGTAAGAGTCGACATAATGGTTGGCTTTAAATAAAAGCAATAGCAACCTGATACGCAGCCTTACTGCCTAGGTTGGCGCGTCATCTTAAAACAGCAACTGCTTTATTTTTCAAACAAGGGGGTGGTGCCGCCTACCCAATCCATATTTTTATTGAAATCTACCCCAATCATCTCGCCGCGGCTCAGGCGGGCCAGGCCTGCTACCAGTTGGGGCTCAGGGGCAGTGGGCGGCCAGGTGTAGAGCAGTCGAATTTCGCATTTTACCAGGCCATCGGGAGACTGCACTACGGGCTCGTACTTCACCTTGCGCTGCAATAAATAATTATGCTTGTCAGGAAGCGCATCGAGGTCGCCAGCTGTAATGTGCAGTCGCACGCCCGCGCCCGCAAACGAGAAAAGCGGCTTCAAAACGTAGTTTTCCAAATCGGCCGGATAGGTATTCAACTCGTGTAAATAATAGCTGGGCGGAGCAAACTCGCTGAAAATAAGAGGTAGCGTATACTTACTGATGCGGAAAAACCAGTTGGGGTGGCCTACCCAGGTTACATCCACCTCATCAGTTAAATTAAATTCCGGGTTCAGGTCGGGATACCTTGCCAGCTCGTCAAAAATAATACGATTATAAATGCGCTTAATTACTATTTCCCGGCCATCCTTTTCATAAAATAACTGCCGGCCCCGCTTGCGTATGTCGGGTAGCGAAACGGCTTCAATTCCCCAGTATTCCTTCGACAGCGCAAAGTCGATGCGGGTCTTCTGGCGCTCCGGGAAAAGCTCCAGCAAAATTACATTCTCCGGATTTTCCCCCGCCAAAATCAGGTTTTTAAGCGCTGCCTTATAAGCATCCGAATCAGGGACATCGATAAATGGTGAAACTGACTCGGCAATAGGATAGTGTCTGGCAAATAGCTCGGGCAGGTAAGCCTGAAATGCATAGAGTGAGGGAAAGCCCTGCATCTCAATAAGCTGCGGTTCGAGCTCGCCGGCATTATTGCGGCACACTGCAAAATCGAAGGTCAAAAACTCGGCGTGCTCATCTTCCTTCGGCACACGCTGCCCGTCAGGGATGGCCCCCTCTGTGAGCTGCTTGAAAGTGGGCTGCTGAATTACGCGGATAATATCCTGGCCCGCCCGAATTAATTTGTCGCGTAACCCGGCGGGTACGAAAACTGGCGTTTCGGCTACGCTGAAGTCGAGCTGGCCAGGAAACTGTTGATTTATATCGGCCAGCATTTCCTGGTAGCGCTGCGGGGAAAAAGCAGCATTAAATAACTGACGCGGAGCAGGAATCATAACAGCAACGGAAAAGAAGAAAGTAGTGCGCGTGTAAGCCAGCTCGCGCCAATTCTAAATGTGGGGTAATTTCCCACTCAGGCAAGCGCGGGCTCGCTACTGGTTGCCAAAGCCTGCCGCAAAAAAGAGGGCACTATCGTCGCCTCGGTCAGCGCAATGGCCTCGGGAGTGGCCAGCAGGCGCACCATCTCGTGGTATTTTTCTTCGCCATATGCTGTGATTACCTGCTGCTTACGCTCGTCGGTGCGCATATAGCGCAACATGCCTTCGCCATCGGCTTCCGGATGAAACTGGGTGCCGAGTATCTCGGGTGAAAATCGCAGCGCCATAATGGCTCGCGCCAACGGAACGTGGGGCCGCTCTTTTTCCAGGCACAGTACTTCTACGCCCAACTCGTGCAGGCGCTCGGGCCGCAAATCGGTAAGCTGATAATCGCGGGAGTCAACGGCGTAAAAAGGCTCCGGCAGCTGGGCAAAAATGGGGTCGGCGTGGCCGGCCGGCGTCAGGTGCACGGGCAACACGCCGAAAGAGGTAGACTTACGCTTGCTGATTTCTCCCAGCCCCAGGTGCCGGCTCACCAGCTGAAAGGAATGACAGATTAATAATACGTGCTTCTTGCGCTCGGCCGTAGCATTATAGGCAAATAAGGCATCAATAAAATCGAAGTAGCGCGGCTCCCACGGCTCATCCGATGGCAGCGGACTGCCGGGGCCGCCCGTGGAAATATAAATATCATACTCGAAGTCAGGTAGTTCGGCAGTTACCCGAACGTTGAAGGTATCGATCTCAAAACGGACATGATTTGCTGCTTCAGCTTGTTGTAATAGCTGGCGAATACAACGCATTCCCTCATTAGGGAAATTATTATACATGTCTAACAGGGCAATTCTTATGGTAGGCATAAACTAGGGGTAACTCGCTGAATTATCACCGAATATTTATCGGTATAAAGTATAAATAAAAATAACAGGCTGCTTACAGCCCGTGAATCGTTTCGCTTAAAATGAAATCCACTACTTTGGTCAGGTCGCCGGTCTGATGAAATACGGCGAGTTGGCGGTCGGCACCGGTGCCCATTTCGAGCATTTTAAGAATATACTCTACCTCGTGGCGGCTACCCAGCTCGTCGAGCACATCATCCACAAAATCGAGTAATTCTAAGATAAGCTGGCGAGCTGGCTTTTCTTCCTCAGTACCAAAGTCAATTAACTGGCCATCAATACCATATCGGGCGGCTCGCCATTTGTTCTCCTTAATAAGCGAACTGCGGTAGAGTCGGAAGTTCAGGTTCTGGCACTTAAGCTTGTAAATCTTGGCTACCAGCGCCTGCATCACGGCTGCTACCGCAATAGTTTCATCAGGGCGCATCATCATATCGCAAATGCGATATTCAATGGTGTCGAAGAAAGGGTGAAGACGTAAATCCCACCATATTTTCTTGCCATTATCAATGCAGCCGGTTTTGATAAGCAGCGCAATAAACTCGTCGTATTCGGACGCACTACTGAAATAATCGGGAATGCCAGTGCGCGGAAACCGCTCGAATACTTTTGTTCTGAATGACTTATAACCCGTTTCGCGGCCTTCCCAAAAAGGGGAGTTGGTGCTGAGCGCAAACAGGTGGGGTAAAAAATACCGCAGCGCATTCATCATATACACGCCCAAATCACGGTTTTCGATGCCAACGTGAACGTGCATTCCAAAAACCAGGTTTGAGCGGGCGGCTTCCTGCAATTCTTCCACTATTTTGTCGTAGCGGGCATCGGGCGTAATGGGCTGGTCTTGCCAGCGCGAAAAGGGATGCGTGCCCGCCGCCGCAATTTTCAGCCCCACGCGGTCGGCCAGCTCCACTACCTGGCGGCGTAGGTGCAGTACTTCGGTGCGGGCCTCCTCAATATTTTTACAGATAACCGTTCCTACTTCCACTACCGACTCGTGCATTTCGGCCTTCACCTGCTCGTGGAGCGTAATTTTGCCGTCCTCCACAATCTTCGACATATGCGAGCGCAGGTCGCGCGTCGTGGGGTCGATGGTTTGAAACTCTTCCTCAATGCCGAGGGTGAAAACTGGGCGGGACATAGCTAAAGTTATAGGTAATGGATGTAGGTGAAATGCCGGCTCCCTGTTAAGCGTAAGTACCAGAAAAAGGGCTGCCTCCTGATGGCGAGGGCAGCCCTTTTAAAAAGCACGCGCAATAACCAGCGGTTACGACTTTTTAGTTGTTGTTTTTTTGGGCTTAGCGCCTGAGCTGGCGGCTTTAGAGGCAGCAGCTGGTTTGGGCACTTCACCGGCGGGGGCTACAACGCCGGAGGCCGCCGCTTTAGTAGAAGTGGTCGCTTTTTTAGCGGCCTTGGGTGGATTCGTGCCTAAGTCATTGGTTTCGTGCACCGCAGTTCCAACCTCTACTGGACCTTTAGTAGCCGGGAAAGTAGATTGCTGCCGGGCCGATTTCTGCACAAACGTCCCCCAGGTCAGGTTATCCTGGCCCGGCCGTTGGGCCTGGGCGCGCGCAATGGCCAGGTTGGCCGCGTGCTCTACTACCCACTCAAAATTTTCGGCGCCAACCGAGTTGACGTCGGCATCGGGAGCGGGGTTGCCAAAGTCAATGGCAATCGGAATACCGTCGCGCACGGCAAACTCTACAGTATTAAAGTCATAGCCCAGACCCTGGCACAAGCGCAATACGTAGTCCTTAATAGTAGCAAGCAGCTTTTCGCCGGCCTCGCCCTGGGTTTTCATTTCCGTCTGATAGCGCTGGTGAGGCGCATTGCGCGGCTCATAAGGCATAATGAGTACGTCTTTACCACCCAGGCAGTAGCAGCGGAAGTAGTCATCGAAGTCAATAGCCTCCTGGTACAGCATTACGAGCTGGCCGGTTTCGTCGTAGGCGCGCCACGCTTCCTCGGGGTTATCAACCTTGTACACGCTCTTCCAGCCACCACCGGCGTGGGGCTTCATAAAAGCCGGGAAGCCGATTTTTTCGAAGGCCTTGTGCCAGTCGAACATCGCCAAATTACGAAACGAGTTTTCGCTCGTATCGTCGGGGCGGGCTTTGCTGGGTAGCAGCAGGGTTTTGGGCACCGGCACGCCCAGCTGCACGGCCAGGGCATTATTGAAGAACTTCTCGTCGGCGCTCCACCAGAAGGGGTTGTTAATCACCGCGGTACCCGTGAGGGCAGCATTCTTGAGGAAGGCACGGTAAAAAGGCACATCCTGCGAAATGCGGTCGATAATAACCGCGTAGTCGGTGGCGACGGCCTGTTCGACTTCCTCAATCCGGACAAACTCGGCCGTGATGCCATCGACGGCTTTCTGGTTGACGCGGTCTACAAAAGCCTGGGGAAAGGTATTTTCCTGGCCGAATAAGATGCCGATTTTTTTCATGGTGAAAGAGGCGCGTAAGTGCGAAGGTGTAGGTAAGTGCGCTACTTCTACGGAAGAAGCAGTTTAAAAGATAGACGATACATAGTCCGGAAACATATCGCGCCACACGGGCCAGTCGTGGGTGCCGTGGGGCGCACGTCGAGGCGGTGCGCAATGCCTTTACGCGCCAGAATATCCGACATCCGGTAATTGGCCTCCTTGCAGAAGTCGTGCTCGGCAGTGCCCAGGATAATATTCATTTTGTAAAAGTTATCATTCTGTGCATCAGGAATATAGTCGGGCGGATTGTGAAAATAGGCCTGCTCGTCGTAGTGCCCGTCCAGAAACATTCGAATGTCGAAGGAAGCCCCATCGAGAAAAGATGTGCTACTTGGTCGGGATGGCGAAAGGCAAAGTTGAGGGCCTGATAACCGCCTAAGGAGCAGCCGGCTACGCCTACCTTATCTACCTGGCACTCCTGCTGGAAGCGGGGCACCAGCTCGTCACTTATCATGCGGTCGTAGAGGCCGTGATTGTGCACGCGGGTGCCGGGGTGCAAGTGCTTGGCATACCAGCTCCACTTATCGCCACTGTCGATACAGATAAGCTTGAGCAGCCGGTTTTCCACAAACCAGCGCACCGAGTCGGTGAGGTGAAAGTCGCGGGCCTCGAAGTAGCGGCCGTTGGAAGTCGGGAAAATAATAACCGGATAGCCGTAGTCGCCCACGACCAGCATTTCCATGTCAACACCCAAATCCTGAGAATAAAAGCGGCGGTATTCTTCGTGCAAGAGACAGGGCCCGGCGGGGATGACACGCGCCGGAACCGACCGCAAACTAAGCAGAAAAACTGAACGGCCAAGTTTTCGTTGGAATGCCGGCAGGTATGTTTATTTGCAAGCCAATGGCCTTTTCCCGCTTTCAATCGCCCCGCGGCACCACGGTAGCCGTGCGCCACGACGAGTCGTTATTTTCGGTGGCGCTGGGGCGCATAGTGCGCCTCGACGTGGTGCTGCCGCCGGGTTTTTCGGGCCGGACAGCTGCGCCGTACCCGGTGCTGTATCTGAATGATGGTCAGGACCTGGCGCGCCTGCAGTTGCCGGCTACGCTCAATCGGCTGTTTCGCGCGGGTGAGGTAAGGCCGTTTGTGGTGGTTGCTATTCACGCGGCCGACCGCCTGCAGGAGTATGGCGTGGCGGCGCGCCCCGATTATCTGGGCCGGGGCAGTCGTGCCGGGCGCTACACCACGTTTATGCTCAAGGAGCTGCTGCCCTACGTGCAGGGCCGCTACCACGCCAGCGCCGACCCAGCCCAGGCCGCCGTGGCGGGTATGTCGCTGGGCGGCCTGATGGCCTTCGACCTGGCCTGGCATCATCCCGAGGCATTTCTGCGCGCGGGCGTATTCAGCGGCTCGTTCTGGTGGCGGGGAAAGGGGCTGCACGATGGCTATACCGACGCCGACCGCCTGATGCACAGCTTGGTAGCGGCCCGGCCGGCCCGGCCCGGTCAGCAATTCTGGCTGCAAACCGGCACCGACGACGAAACCAGCGACCGCAATAGCAATGGCATTATTGATGCCATCGACGATACCCTGGATATGCTCGCGGCCCTGGCGGCCCAGGGCTTGCCCCCGGCCGCGGCGCGCTACGTGGAAGTGCCGGGCGGCCATCACCACCCCGGCACCTGGGGCGCTATTATGCCCGATTTTCTGCGCTGGGCGTTCGGCACCAGGGCGTTGGCAGCGCCGCAGGTGGCGGCTGCCGAAAAGCTGCCGCTGCGTACCCAGCTCGGTGGGTTGGCGCTCACCCGCCGCCCGCAGGGTGCAGCCAGCCTGAAGTTTCGGTATTTGCGGCGGGCGGCTACCTTTGCCGCCATGTCTGCTGCTCCTGCTATCACCCAAGTGCGCCCGGCGCCCGGCACCTACCTGCCCTACACCCAGGCGTATATCGACCTTATTCCGGCCGGGGCCGACCCCCTGGCCCAGCTGCGCGAGCAGGCTGCCGAGCTGCAACGCGACCTGGCCGGCCTTACCGAAACCCAGGCGCTGATGCGCTATGCCCCCGGCAAATGGACGCCCAAGGAAGTACTGCTGCATATTCTGGATGCCGAGCGCATTTTTACGTACCGCGCTTTGCGCTTTGCCCGCGCCGACGCGCAGGAGCTGCCGGATTTCGACGAAAATGAGTTTGCAGCTCATAGCGAAGCCAATGACCGGCTAATGAGCGACTTGCTGGCTGAATACCAGGCCGTGCGCGCGGCTACGCTGGCCTTTTTTGGCGGCCTCAATGGCGGGCAGCTCGACCGGGCCGGGCGCGCAAATGGCGGCCCGGTTACCGTACGGTCGCTGCTCTATATAGTAACTGGCCACGAGCAGCACCACCTGCGCATTCTGCGCGAGCGCTACTGGCCGGCTTTGCCACCTGCCTAAAGGCCGGTTGGCCGCGCTCAGCTGCACAACATCAGACGGGCGCCCCGCGTTAATTTGCCGCTCCAGCTACGTTTTATTACCTTCACCTCAACCAGTTTTCACGCATGGCCAAAGCCCAGGACGCCCGTAAAGAGAAAAAGAAAGAGCCTACCAAGTCGCTCAAGGAAAAGAAAGCCGAAAAGGAGGAAAAGAAAGTTGCCCGTGCCCGCAAGCAGGATTAGCAGTCCGTAAGTCTGGCTGTCAGTTCGCTTTACAAGACAAAAACGCTCCTGCCTTCTGGTAGGAGCGTTTTTTGTCTTGTAAAGCTTGTTTATAAAGGTGTTGCAAATTTATGGATACTAAACCAACCCGGCCTACAGTGTATAGTAAGGCTCCTTTTCCTTGTCGTGGTAGCGCAGGTAGCCGTGCAGCACCAGCTTGATGAGGGTGCGGTAGGCGCGGCGGCGGCTCACGTTGATAAGCCTGGTATACTGCGCTACCGTAATGCGCGGCTGGGAGGTTTTGAGGTAGTCGAGTACGCGCAGCTCATCCTTGTTAAGCGGAATTTTTTCGAGTCGGGCTGCGGGCTGCTGGCGCTCCAAGACCTTCTCGGTAAGGGAGCTGGTCTGCACGCTTTCATCGCGCACGCGCACGTAGCCCCGCCACTCGCCGGGGCTATCTGGGCGCGGTGCGGCTTGTTGTGGCTTTCGGCTACCTTGATTACCAAGACGATATGCTCGCCCTCCGTTTCAATTTCCCGGAATTCCAGCGTCAGGGGTGGGTCGATGTAGTGGGCGGCCGCCTCGCGCAGCACAAACATTTCTTCCTCGGCATCGCGCACGCCCACCACGCGGCCATCATCGTCGACGCCTACCAGTACCTGGCCGCCGTGCGTGTTGGCCAGCGAGGCCAGCGTGCGCGCGATGCGGGTAGGGTGGGTGGTTTTCTTCTTGAATTCGAGCCGTTCGCCCTCGCCCTGGCTGATAAGTGCGCGTAAGTTCATGCCGCTTTAACGTGGGCCCGAATGCAAATGTGCCGCCCCCAGGGAAGGAGGCGGCACAAACTAGCTGTGTTCTGAAGCTTACAGCGCAAAGCAAGGCGCAAGGCGCAGCCTGGGCGTTTTAGAAAGGCAGGTCGTTGTCGTCGTCGCCGGCGATGGGCTGAGCCGTAGGCTGCGCGCGCAGGTTCGGGTTCTGGTTTTGGGCCGGGCGCGCAGCAGGCTGCTGCTGGCTGTAAGATGCGCCCCCGCCGCCAGCCGGCGCGCCACCCGTGGCTGGCTCGATGCGCCAGGCTTCAAGGTTGGTGAAATACAGCATCTGGCCATTCTTGTTAAAGCCCCGGCCGCGCAGGTTAAAGGTCACTTTTACTTCGTCGCCCATTTTAAATGGGTCGATAAGAGCAGTTTTGTCCTGCACCAGCTGAAACTTAATCTGCTCAGGATATTGGCCATCCTGTACTTCGAGGACGAACTCGCGCTTGCGGAATTTTTCGCTTACCTGCTGTTCGTCAAAGATTTCGTGCAGGCGGCCGGTTACGTCGTATGCCATCGGAAAGGGGAATGTTGAAATGAAGAAAACTAGAGGCCAAACCTACGAAAAAAAACTGAAGGAAGCCGGGCTTTAGCTACGAAAACCCGGCATTTGAGAAGCAGTTTTCAGGCACTTACCACGCGTTTGGCTAAAAAAAATAGCTGATAGTACTGGTTATAAACCACTGATGGGTACTAAA
The DNA here is from genome assembly GCF_013256425.1 of Hymenobacter sp. BRD67. Lineage (GTDB taxonomy): Bacteria > Bacteroidota > Bacteroidia > Cytophagales > Hymenobacteraceae > Hymenobacter. The sequence continues at coordinate 1,902,996 of NZ_CP053904.1, read as the reverse complement.
TTACTGCTCGCGGGCTCTTATTCAAACCCACTTTAAGGACGGAAAGTGCCGTTCTTGCGAAAGAAACCTGGTTAATTAGTAAATTAGAATATGTTCGCTCTTGCTTTGCACGGCGGTGCCGGCACCATTGCCCGTACCGCGCTCACCCCCGCACTCGAAGCCGATTACCGCGCTGCCCTGCGGGCCGCCCTTGCCACCGGCACGGCTCTGCTGGCTGGGGGGCGCCCGCGCTCGATGCCGTGGAAGCTACCGTGCGAAGTCTTGAAGACTGCCCACTCTTTAATGCCGGGCGCGGGGCCGTTTTCACCCACGATGGCCATCATGAAATGGATGCTGCGATTATGGACGGGGCCACGCGCCGCGCCGGAGCCGTAGCCGGCGTGCGCACGGTCCAGAATCCTATCCAGGCCGCCCGGCTCGTGATGGAGGCCACGGAGCACGTATTATTGGCTTACCCTGGGGCCGATGAGCTGGCCCGCGAGCACGGCCTGCCCTTGCAGCCGCCCGCCTATTTTTTTACCCAGCAGCGTTTCGACCAGCTTCAGGAGGCTATTGCGGCCGGCCGGGTGCAGCTCGACCATGCTGCCGCAACTGCCCCGGTGCCCGACCCCAACTGGAAAAAAGGCACCGTGGGAGCCGTAGCCCGCGATGTGCGCGGCCACCTGGCCGCCGCCACCAGTACCGGCGGCATGACCAATAAGCGTTACTCGCGCATCGGCGACGCGCCGCTTATCGGGGCGGGCACCTGGGCCGACGAGCAGTGCGCCGTCAGCTGTACCGGGCACGGCGAATTTTTTATTCGGGCCGTGGTTGGCCACGATATCGCCTGCCTGATGGCATACAAAGGGCTCTCGCTGGCCGAAGCCTGCCGCGTGGTGGTGCACGACAAGCTGGCTCCCGTGGGCGGCGAGGGTGGCCTTATTGCCGTAGATGCCGCCGGGCAGCTGGTACTGCCCTTCAACTCGGAGGGCATGTACCGGGCCAGCCGAAACGCGGCGGGCGAGGAAGTTGTTGAAATATATTAAAAAACATATATTTAGAAAATATTTGACGGCATACTTTCTGGTATTTCCTCAGATTCCAAAATTGGCAGGCATGGCTGCCCGGACTCTGCCTGTACTAGTGGCTACTCCTTACTGTTCTTACTGGGCAGAAGCGTAAATAGTAAGGTCCGGCTAGTAGCGCTAGCCGGACCTTACCAGGCAGAAAAAAGGAGGCGGCTAGTATTTGGTGACGCGCAGTACCTGCTGGCCCTGGGCGGTGGTGAGGCGCACAAGGTATAGGCCGGTGGGCAGGCTGCTCAGGTCGAGCGAGGTGTGCTGGGTTGGGGTGGAAAACTGCTGCGTAAGCACCGGAACGCCCAGTATAGTGAGCACTTCTGCCTGCGAGACCTGGGCGGCCCACACATCAAGTGGCCCGGCGGTAGGGTTAGGAGCTAGGGTACCAGGGCTGGCCGTGGTAGTACCCGCTACCGCTACGCTCGGCGAGTAGGTTTCGGTGCCGTCGCGGTCGGTCTGGCGCAAGCGGTAGTAGGCCGTGGCAGGCACGGGCTGGCCGTCGAACAAGCTATAGCTGTGCGCTTGGGCCGAGGTGCCGGCCGCTGCTACGCTGCCCAGCGTACTAAACGACTCGCCATCGAGGCTGCGCTCTACGCTGAAGCTGCGGCTGTTAGCTTCGCTGGCGGTAGTCCAGGCGCAGCGAACGGCGCTGCCCGTGCGCTGCGCAGTGAAGGACGTAAGCACTACGGGCAGCACCCCGTTGGCCCGCGACGAAACCGCGAAGGGTGAGAAAGAGGTAATACCGGAGCGCGTAACCACATAGGGCCCGGTAGTGGAGCCTACGCCCCATTCGCTGGCATTGGTATTGGTGTCCCAGGCCCCGCCGGTATAATGGTTGATGTGAGCAGTAGCCGGAACAAAGTCAGCCGTGGTTTCACCCGCGTTCCACTGGAGCGTCATCGTCACGTTTGAGGCATTGGCCGGCACTTCTTTGCTGATAAGCCAGGTTTTCAGCGCATTCTGGTACAGTACGGCACTGCCGGTCGGGCTATAGCTGGCATTATAGGCTGTCGAAACGCCGTCAAGCACCCTGGCCTCAAACACGTCGTCGCTTACTGATGTCGTTTGCTGCAGCGAGACGGGCGTATAGGAAGTGTAGCTGCTGCCCACCGGGAAGCCAACAACCGGCCCCATCGCCGACGTGCCGGCGCGAGGTACCTGCAAGCGCAGGCGGCCGGTGCCATTGGTAACCACGTAGCCCGTGGCCGAGCTGGTAGTGATACTCCCCGAGCTGAGGATGGTGAGGTCGTAGTTGCCCAGTACCAGGTTGGAGCCCGGCGCGATGCTCAGGTTACCGGCCAGCAACGTGGGGCCGGTCAGGGTGCGGGCATTCAGGCTGCGGTCGGCGTTGCTGCCGCTGATGGTCAGGTTGCCATACTGCGTGGCCTGCACCGGAATCTTAGTGCCGGTGGTAGTGTATTCAACCGTACTGGTGGTGGCTAGCGAGCCAAAGGTGAAAGCCGGCGATTTAGCTTGGTTGTGCGTAAAGTAAGAGCCGGCAGCTACGTCGATGGTCCCGCTGATATTCTTGTTGTACGCTATTTTCAGCGTGGCCGGGCTGGTAGCAGTACCCACCACAAGCTTAGAGTTCGCCCCACTCACGGTCCAGGTAGTGACATTACTGGCGACGGTGCCCGATAAAATCCGGTCCTGGTTATTTGCCGAAGCCGAGGGGCGGGGCTCATAACGTAGAACACTTGGTTATCGGCCGTAAAGCTGGCCGGCGGGCTGGCAGCGGTTACTTGCCCGGTAGTCCAGGGCGACTGGTCCCAGTTGGCCAGCAGGCCCAAATCGCCGGTAGTATTGGAATAAAACACGCCGGTTTCCGGCGTTACCACCACATCGTCGATGCTCAGGCCGTTGCCGTTGGTTGTGGAGTTGAGGGCATAGCCCCAGCGCAGCATAATTTCCTGGCCGGGTGCCAGGTTGAGGCCCATCAGGGTGGTAGCCGCTACCCGGCGGTTGGTGGCCGAGTTGCCATCGCGGCTGGCAATAACAGTGGCCGTCGATGGCGCATTAACCCCCAGGGCCGGTACGGGGGTCCAGGTGCCGGCCAGCAGGCTGGTAATCGCGCTGCCGGTCTGATAAGAAACATCTATCCGGGCTGCATCCTGCTTGCCCGAGTTGTACCACTGCTCCATCGCGTACATCACTTCCAGGTTTTTGATGGTGACCGAAGAGCCATTTTTGAGACGGATACCGACGTAGCCCGTGCCATCGTAGCTGTACGAAGTGCCGGCAATGCCCCCGAAGGCGCGGTCGGTAGTAGCCCCGCTGCTATAGCCGAAGTGATAATAATTGGAAACAGAGTTGGAGCCGTCGTTGGCTTCAATCGTCGTGGGCGTATAATCGAGGATGCCGGTCGGAAAAGTAGCCTCCGTATATACCTCGGCCGGTGATACCAACTGGTTGCCGCTCATGGCTACACTACCACTCAACGTATTAAAATTCTGCACATAAGGCTGAAGGGCCGTATCAGTAAACGTATACTGAGCCCAGGTTGGAACGGCACTTAGCCAGCTCAACAGCATTGCTCCTATAAAGTAGACTTTTTTCATGGATTAGGATAGAAAAAGAACTTGTGGAATAAAGGAAAAGGTTGAAAAATTCTATACATAGTAAAGATAACAGGCATGTCAGGGCATTGCCCACTTGAAAAAGGATAAATAGTAGATTTTCTGACAATAATTATAAAATTGGACTATTCTCCCTAATGCAAAAAAACAGCCTCCCGTTTGGGAGGCTGTGCCTGCTGAAAAGCCGAAGTAATATATTAGCTTACTGGCCGTCCGGCTTCCTTGCTGGCGTAAAACTTGCGCTCAGTCATGCAGTATACATTGCCCTTGGCCAGCACATGCATCCTGATATTTTCGATGGAAAGCGTGGTGCCTTTTTTGGCGGCGGCGGCGTTGTTGTGCGCAATATCGTAGCCATCTAATATTATCACCAGGTTCGAGCCGATGGTTTCAACCAGGCGGCCATCGGTAATAAGCACTCCCGTGTCTTCGCCCAGCCCAATACCGATGAGCTTGGGGTGCAGGGCCACCGCCTCGATGAGGCGGCCAAAACGCCCGCGCTTCACAAAGTGCGAGTCGATAATGGCCGCCGGCAGCAAGCTCAGGCCGGTGCCCATTTTCACGGCTCCCTTCAATAAAGCATCGGGAACGGAGCCGCCGCGTATCATGTGCTGCGACATGGCCATGGCCCCGGCACTGGTGCCGGCAATGACGAAGTTGGGCTCGGCGTAGTAGCGGCGGGTGAGCGTGTCCAGAAAATCGGTTTCGCCGAACATCTCGCGCAGGCGCGACTGGTTGCCGCCCGAAAACAGTACCACATCGGCGGCGAGCAGGCGGGCCAGGTAGTCGGGCTGCCGCGCATCGTCGGGGGTGCGAATATCCATAATGCCGATATTATGGCAGCTGAGCATCGCAAAGGAGGCCGTATAGATAGGTCCCACCTCCTGCGGAATCATGGAAGCCGTAGTTACCACTTCGATACGCGGGTCAAGCTTGCCCGATTCGGACACGACCCGCTTTAGAATCCCCAGCTCGAAAAAATTAAGGTAGTACTGGCGCTTGCTGCGAACGGTGGGGTAGGTGCCCTTGTCCTCGTTGCCACCGATGGCAATAAGCTTGCCTTGCGGGATAAGATTTTTCAACGCTAACTGCTAATCTGATTTAAGAAGACAAAAGTACGAACCAGGCAAGGGCATGCTGAAGCAACAGGCGGGGCGGCTGCAAACATAGTGTTTTATCTATAAAGTGCTGCTTTCAACATTCGGCCTGGCGCAGCAGCGCATCGAGCGTGGTAGTGGCAACCGCGTGGTAGTTGGGGCGGGCTTGCTGATAAATTTTCCGGGCCCGTGCCCGGCCGCCCGGCGCGGCCAGCAGGGCGCGGTAGAGGGGCACCAGAAATTTGCGGCGGCCCACCTGCCGCAGAAATTTTTCGAGGGCCGCATCAGCCGGTTGGTAGCCGGCCCGCAACGCCAGTGGAAACCAGGCGGCCAGCAGCTCGGCATTGCCGGAAGCAGTAAACTGGAAAGTTGCGTCGAGCCGGGCCAGGCCGTCGGCCGTAAGGGTAGGAGGCAGGCCGCGCAGAAAGTGCTCCCATTCCTGGCTGCTCCACTCCGTTGTGATGGGACGCAGCGCAGCGGGCGAAGTGCCAGCGGCTAGGCGGGCCAAGGCGTCGTCTACGGCCACGAAGCGGGCCGACTGCGCCTGGGGTGCTTCGGGTGGCAGGCCGGGGCCATCGAGCCAGGCGGGCAGGTTGAGGCGATGGGCTTCGGCGGGGGTAAGCAGGGTCCGAGTCAGGTAGTCGGCGAAGCGGTCGGTATCCATGCGCTGAAAAGCAAATCGGGCGAAGTACTCCGTAATAAAGGCATCGAGGCGCGGGCGACCGACCAGCTGCTCCACGGTCAGTAGCAGCAAGCAGCCCTTTTCGTAGGCGATGTCATTGAGGCCCTCATCGGGGTCGCGGCCGGCCAGGTGCAGCCGCAGGTGAGTGGCCGGGCTGTCGCGACCCAGCTCCTGCATGGTGTGGCGCAGGTCGGCCTCACCCAGCACTTGCAGCATCTGGGCATAAGGCTTGCCATAAAGCTGCTCCATAATGCGGCGCTCAAAATAAACGGTGAAGCCTTCGTTTAGCCAGAAATCGTTCCAGGTTGCATTTGTAACCAAGTTGCCGCTCCACGAATGTGCCAGCTCGTGGGCCACCAGGCTGGTCAGGCTGCGGTCGCCCGCAAGAATAGTAGGTGTTACAAATGTTAAGCACGGATTTTCCATGCCACCAAATGGAAAACTTGCCGGTAGTACCAACAAATCGTAGCGTCCCCAGCGATAAGCTCCATACAATTGTTCGTCAGCTTCTACCATTCGGTTCAGCTCGCTGAATTCGGCCCTGGCCAGGGGTAGGGTGGCCGGCTCGGCATAAATGCCGGTGCGGCCGCTCAGCGGAGCAAAGTCGAGCCGGCCCACCGCCAGCGCGAGCAGGTAGGCAGGCACCGGCTGGCGCTGGCGAAAGCGATAGCGGCCGTCCGGCGCGGTGGCCTGTGGGTTTTCGGCACTCATCAGCGCAAGAAGCTGGCCACGCTCCGGGCCTATGATTTCTACCGCAGCTTCGTAGGTGAAGCGGCAGCCGGGCGAGTCGGGACAAGGCAGCCAGGTACGGGCCAGAATAGCCTGCGATTGGGTAAACAGAAACGGGTGCTGTCCGGCCGTCTGGGCCGGGGCCAGCCACTGCAGCGCCGCCGCGCCGGGGCTGGTGCGGTAGCTGATGCGCAGCGCTGTCGCGCCGGCTGGCAACGCCACCCGAAAGGCCTGGCCCAGCACTGCGTCGGGGGCGCTGAGAGAGTAGGCGAGGGGTTCCCCGCCGGCCACGTCGCCCACCTGCACCTGCTCAATGAGCAGCTCGCGGGTGTCGAGCACCAGGTCCTGAGTCGCTGTCAGCGGCTCAGCCAGCTGCCAGGTAGCTGAGCCGCTGAGTGTCTGCCGGGCAAAGTCAATGGTCAGCTCGAGGTGCAGGTGCGGCAGGGGTGGGCCCTGGGCGTAGCTGTGCGGGTCGGCCGGGAGGAGCGGAGTAGAAGGAGACAAGCTGGGCATGAAAAATAAGATGAAGAGGACTTACGCAAGAGAAGGCTGTTCTTGCGAGCGCAGCGCGGCAATCGTCCTGAACGAATCGTGCGGGTGCGATTGCTTCGCGCTGCTTGCAAGGACAAACGATTTTGTGTAGGTCCTAATGAAAATTAAATGAGCCGGCCGGGGTAGCTGTGGTTGGTGGTGTCGTACCCACAACCGGCAGGTTATGAAAGAAGCAGCCACCAATAAAGTACGCGGCTGCGGCCAGGTGGGTCGACTATTTCTGTTAACTTAGGCGCGTTATTTGCGTTGGCGGGGTACGCCCCGGCACAACCCGCCGGGGAGCGGCTCAGTAAAATGGGCACCTTCCGCGTCAACCAGGCGCGGCATCGCCGGGGAGCGGGTCTTACCCGGCTTCCGGTGCGCCGCCCGCTTTCCCTCTGTAATGCTGCTTAAGCTCCGACTTCATTTCTTCACCGCGGCCTTCTTTCTGGGCTTGCTTAGTCTGCCCGTGCTGCTGGCTTCGTGCGGCGGCAACGGCACCTCGGCCGACCAGGCCAGTTCCAAAACCGGCACCCCGACTACGGGTAGCGTTACGGGCCCCGAGCCCCGCGTCGACAGCGTCTTCGTTATCCGGGCCATGCAGGCCGATGCCCGCTTCAAGGCGCAGGAGCATTGGGCGCGCAAATTTTACCGCGAGCGGCAGTTCCGGCTGGGCTGGTTTCGGCAGCATCAGCTCGTGCCGCAGGCCACTACCTTTCTTTCCGTAGTAGGTAAAGCTAAGGATGATGGTCTTGACCCTAAACGGTATGATACCAAGAAGATAACCGATTTGCTGGCCCAGCTCAAGAGCGTGGGCTCGGATACTGCGCGCCGTAACCAGCTGGAGCGCAAGCTCGACGTTACCCTGTCGGGCAGCTACTTCGCCTGGGCTTCTGATTACTACCGCGGCGTAGCCAACCCCCGCGATACCAGGAACGATGCCTGGAAGGTTAAGCGTAATAAGATTAAGCTTGACCACGCGCTGATGACCATTCTGCGCGAGCGCGAAAGCACCTATCCCTACTACGACTTTGCTCCGCTGCACCCCGAGTACAACAACCTTAAAAAAGCCCTGGCCCTGCTGCGGGCCCGCCAGGCCGCCGGTGGCTGGCCCACGCTGCCCGGCACCACGCACCTCAAGCCCGGCGATGTCCTGCCCGTAGTGGGTCTGCTCCGCCAGCGCCTGCTGGGCACCGAGAATAGCGGTCCGGCCCCGGCCGCTACTGCCCGGCCGGTAAACAACGTTTCTTCACCTGCTGCCACTACGTATGACCCGGCACTGGTTGAGGCGGTACGGAGTTTTCAGCAGGACCTGGGCCTGCCACCCACCGGCCTGGTTAGTGGGGAAACATTGCGCGAGTTGAATGTTCCCATTCACGAGCGCATCAATCAGGTTATTCTGAATATGGAGCGCTGGCGTTGGCTGCCCAAAAAGTTTGAGCCCGACTATCTCATTGTGAATATCCCCGAATACCGGCTACGGGTGTATGAGAAGGGCAAGGAAGCGCTGACTATGCGCGTCATCGTCGGCAAAACGCTGACGGCAACCCCGGTTTTTTCCGATAAAATGGAATATGTCGTTCTTTCTCCTTATTGGAACGTGCCTTACAGCATTATCGATAAGGAACTGCGCCCGAAGCTGGTGGCTGACCCCAGCTATCTCAGTCGACTCGATATGGAGGTAGTGCAGGGCAGTGGTCGCAAAGCGACTATTATAGACCCCACTACCATCGACTGGGCCAACGTGACGCAGGACAATTTCAAGTACACTGTGCGCCGCCGCCCCGGCCCCAAAAATGACTTGGGAGAGGTCAAGTTTATCTTTCCCAACTCAAATGATATCTACCTGCACGACACGCCCCACGATGAGCTGTTTTCGCAAACCAAGCGTAATTTCAGCCACGGCTGCGTGCGGGTAGAGGAGCCCATTAAGCTGGCTACATACTTACTGCGCAAAGACCCCAACTGGAGCCAGCAGACCATTCAGGATACGATTGCCCAGCGGCGCGAAAAATATATTACCCTGAAGCAAAAGCTGCCGGTGTACCTGGTTTACCTCACGGCCTGGGCTGACGCCAACGGGCACCCGCACTTCCGCGACGATATCTACGGCCACGATAAAGCGCTGGCAAAAGAGTATTTCGATTAGTCTCTGCGATTCTGTCTGGGCTGGCAGGAGAGGGTTAGCCCTTCCTAAGCGAAGTTTAAGTTTTATCTGGAAGGCCCGGCCACTAAAATGGTCGGGCCTTTTTAGTAGTCTTCAGCGCCAATTGACTAAGGTATGAAAATGGAAGCGCGGTACTAAGATTGTGAACATTTGTATAGTTTAAGCACCTTTCAGCACTCAATCAGGCAGTATGTTTTTATCTAACAACTGTAAACTATTGCTAATACACTTGTTTTAAGTCCGGGTTATTACATTTGTTTGATAGCCTGATAGTCGGGTGGTAACGAATTGTTTCGCACATTTGTACCGTAAAAGATTTCATATGGTAACCCGTATCCGGACTCTGTTGGAGCACAAACAGCTCTCGCCCACGCAATTTGCCGACCTGATTGGCGTAGGGCGGCCGGTTATGAGCCATATTTTAAGCGAGCGCAATAAGCCTAGTCTGGAGGTAGTACAGCGTATTATCAGTGCAATGCCCGAAATATCGATACCCTGGCTGCTGAGTGGGAGCGGCGCTATGCTGGTTGAGGACACTGCTGCTATCCCAAAAACCCCAGCAGCGTCAGCTAGTGCAGCACCCGCATTTCCTGAAGCCAACCTGCCAGCCAGGGTAGCCCCTTCAAACCTGGGGCAAACGGCGGTTGTGGCGGAGCCGGTGCCCGTTCGTGTACCTCCAGGACCGGGACCTATTGCGGAGGCAGTATCCCCTTTAGTTGCTGTACCGCCTGCGGCTCCTCTGCCGGCAGTTGCCCAGCCAACACCTGAGAAACCGGTAGCCGCCGCTTTTAAGCCCTTTCGGCCGGCTCGCTTTACCCCAGCTGCCCCGGCCTCCACAGTAGTGGCTTCAACTGCCACCATGGCCACCAATAAGGACTCATTAGCTGCTAATACCCCCGCGCTGGAAGGTGGTACACCCATACCTGTTGTGCCCGCCGAGCACCCACCGGGCCCCGCGCCTGTTTCTGCCCCGGTCGCAGCGCTTCCGCTGCCCTCCCTGGCTGAGTCGGGGAAGGTGATACGGCGCATCGTTATCTTTTATCAAGACGGCTCCTTCGCCGATTATTGCCCCGAGCAGTAACTCCTGCCTAGCGCGGATTCTGGGTCAGTATACACATTTTGCCCGCCTGGCTCCCCCTCTCCTTTTCGGAGAGGGGCCGGGGGTGAGGCGAACGCAAGAACAGAACCCGTACACTAACCCAGAATTCGCTCTAAGTAAGCTATAGGCTACTAAAAGAGGGAGCCCTGAATTTGACAAAACAGCCAGGCTCAGGGCTCCCTCTTTTAGTAGGCAACTGTCTCTTTGGTAGTCCGCTCAAACTAGCTGCCTGCCGGTGGCCCTGGCCTGAACAACGGGTAGTAGAAGCTCGTATATCATACACGCAAGCAAGGGCATAAGCAAGTTGAATTTCTGCTAATAGTTGTAGTGCGTAGTACAAATAGCAGCTAAGTTGCTACCTTGCCTGAAAAGAGGGATAAGCTAATAGCGTTTGCTTAGCACTTTGTCAATAAAGTGCAATTAATAAGCCAGCTTACCAAGCTCGTCCGCAAGCGTTTTGCAGGTCCTTAACTACCTGATGAGCGTAAGCAGTATCAGGGCATATTTGCTGGGTATAATTATACTTTTTTGCGGGTTATGGATAAAGCTCTAAGTGTAATGCATTTTGTTTTATAGGATGCTATTTATCAGTAGTTTATATCGAATAGGCTAAAGATATTATGTCGGTTAAATGCTTTTGGTTTGAAGCATGTCAAACATTTTTTTAATTCAAACTTTGTTATTTGCATTCTGATTTGTCAGGCAGTACGGTCATGCTAATCACTTTGCCCGTCTGCTTGCCTGATAAAAGCTAAAATTGCTTCGCTAAGCTGGTGGGCAGCTTACCTGAATGAAAAGGCCTATTTGTTGGGTCTGCGAGCTATATCTTTCACTACTAAGGGCTGGTAATTCCTGCCCAATGCAGTTGGCCGTTAAGCTGGCCGGTTGCCAACGCTTTTGGCAGAAGAAAAGGATGAATAAGCCCCTTTTATCAAATGTAAACGTAGATTCTTTGCTCGCTTAACAAGCATTTGCCTTGGCCTGAGATGGGCCGAAGCCCATTATTATTGCTATAGTTGGTGGTGCCTTCGGCAGTCAGTTAGAGAAAATAGGCCGCGTTTGGCTTTCAGCTTTAGACCTTCGTTCCGTACCTTCGCGGCATGAAAAGCTTGCGCACCTACTCCCTGCTGCTGGCCGCCAGCGCGGCCCTGTTTCTGACCGCTGCCTGCTCCACGGCCCCGACGCGGAGAAAGACCCCAGCGCCGACGCCGCTTATAAGCGGGCTCACCGTACCGAAGGCTACCGCGAGGCGCAGCGCAGCAACGTCAGCTACTAAGCACTTCTTAGGCTCCGGCTTTACAGCCGGGCTATACAGGCAAAAGCCCCGGCTACGCACGCTGCGTAGCCGGGGCTTTTGCATAAGCGGATGCGAGCCTAAGCTCCAGCCAGCGCGGGCTGCGCAAAGGCCGGCAGAGGCAACGAGGCTACGAGTTGCTGCTCCAGCAGGTCGGCCCAGGTGCGCAGGTAGAGTACTACGTCCTCGCGCTGGTTGTGGCGCAGGGTATCGCGCCGCTCAAATGGAATAGCCCGGCGCACGGCCGGGTCGCCGAGCTTTTCGAGGTGCGTAAGGTCCTGGCGCGAAAATCCCAGGGCCAGCATCTCATCAACAGTCTGGTCGAAGGGCAGGCCGCTGGTGGGGCAGTAGTCCACGAGTTGGCGCTCCCAGTCGCCGTAGCGCTGCAGGGCCTGAGTATGGATTTCAGCTTTGGTAAGGCGGGTAATAGTCTGGGCCAGGTGGCCGCAGTTGCAGCTGCCCATGTGGCCCCATTGATAAGGGGCTTCGGTGGCCAGGCGGCGGGCGGTATCGCGCAGGGCCTGAATGAGCGGAAGGGAAACGCGGGAAGTCATGCCGGTGAGCTAGGAAAACAGCGTTGAGATAATGACCAGAAACTGACGAAAGAAGTCGGCTCGCCCCGGTTTTGTTTCCTTTTCTCACAAAAAATCCGGTAGTTACCCTCCTAAAGGAAGGCAACTACCGGAAATATTAACTGTTTGCTATATGATGAGCGGTAAACAGCTGGCAAAGCCAGTAAGTGGCTACTGCGGGCGACGACCGCCCTCGCCGCTGCGGCCCGCCTGGAAAGGCCGGCTGGAGCGCTGCCCGCCCCCGGCGGCCGACGACGAGCGTCCGCCGCCGGCGCGCTCGCTGCTACCCGCCTGCGGACGGCCGCTGCTGCGGTGTTCACCGCGCCCGTTGCCCGAGCCAGCACCAGCGGCGCGTGGAGCTCCGCCCCGGCCCTGGCCGCTGCCGCCGCGCCCATCACGGGGCGGCCGGCCGGCCGGGCCTTTCGGCCGGATAATACGCTCATTGCCGGTCAGCGAAACCGGGGCTACGCTGTTGGTAGTGTAGGGATGCTCTTTATCCACATCAAGCTGCTTGCGAATCAGCTTCTGAATGTCCTGTAAATAAGCACGTTCCTCTTCTTCAACAAATGTAAACGCCGTGCCGAACGCCCCCGCCCGGCCAGTGCGGCCGATGCGGTGCACGTAGGTTTCGGGCTCGTTGGGCACTTCGTAGTTGATAACGTGGGTTAGCTCATCCACGTCGATACCGCGGGCGGCAATGTCGGTAGCTACCAGCACGCGGGTGGTACCCGCCTTGAAGTTGCTGAGGGCACGCTGGCGATGGTTCTGGCTTTTATTGCCGTGGATGGCCTCAGCGGTAATCTGGGCCTTTTCCAGCGTTTCGGTTACCTTGTTGGCGCCGTGCTTGGTGCGGGTAAACACGAGCACGCGCTTAATGGCGGGGTCTTTCAGGACGTGACGAAGCAAAGCCGGCTTGTCGTTTTTGTCAACCAGAAACACCGACTGGGTTACCGTGTCGGCTGTGCTCGATACGGGCGTTACGGCTACCTGCACGGGGTTGGGCCGCAGGATGGTGGCCGAAAGCTCCTTGATAACGTTCGGCATGGTAGCCGAGAAGAACAGGCTTTGGCGGCCGGTCGGCAGCTTAGGCAGAATGCGCTTGATGTCGTTAATGAAGCCCATATCGAGCATCCGGTCGGCCTCATCGAGCACAAATACTTCTACGTGCTGCAAGTTGACGTAGCCCTGGTTCATCAGGTCGAGCAGGCGGCCGGGCGTAGCTACGAGTATCTCGATGCCGCGCTGTAAGGCCTGCACCTGCGGGTTTTGGCCCACGCCGCCAAAAATGACCGTCGAGCGCAGCTGCGGCAAGTGGCGGCCATACGCCTTAAAGCTCTCGCCAATCTGGATGGCCAGCTCACGGGTGGGTGTCAGCACGAGGCAGCGAATGCGGCCTTTGGGGCCCTGGGCTGCTTTCTGGGTTTGGGAAGTCTGGTGCAGAATCTGCAGAATCGGCACCGAGAAGGCCGCCGTTTTGCCCGTGCCGGTCTGGGCCACGCCGAGCAGGTCGTGCCCTTCGAGCACCTGCGGAATGGCTTGCTGCTGAATGGGCGTAGGGGTGGTGTAGCCTTCCTCGCTCAGGGCGCGCAGGATAGGCTCAATCAGGTTGAGGTCGTTAAAGGTCATGGGGGTGTGGGAGCCACCCGCCCGGTGGGGTGGTGGCCGGGGCGGAGGCCATCGGCTGCCCTCGCAAATACAGGAAAATTAAGAAGGGATAAGCCCGCGCCTCACGCACAAATCACGACGCGGCGGGCCAGCGGCCGTATACTTACGGCGGGCAGCCGGCTCCGATTGCCGGGCTGCCTTCGGCGGCAAAGGTACCGCTTAAATTCCTAACCCATGCAGATAGTTCACCGCCAACGCGCCTACGACGGCCATTTTAAGCTCAATAAGCTCACCCTCAAAACACCGCAAGGGGAAGAATTGCCCCGCGAGCAGTTTGCCCCCGGCCATGCCGTGGCGGCCCTGGTCTTCGATACCCTGGCGGGCAACTACCTGTTGACCAGACAATTTAGAATAGGGCCGGAGCACGAATTGCTGGAAATTGCGGCCGGTATGATTGACAAGGGCGAAACCCCGAAGCGGCCATTCGCCGCGAAATCCACGAAGAGCTGGGCTACGAAATCGACCAGCTTACCGAAATCGTAACGATGTGGCCCTCGCCGGGCAGCAGCGCCGAAACCATCGGGGTCTATTATGCCGAGGTGAGCCGGCAAACCGGCCCCGGCGGCGGGCTGGCCGAAGAGCACGAGCAAATCGAAATAGTGCACCTCACGCGGGAGGAACTAGCCAGGGAGAAAATCCGGGATGCTAAAACGCTGGTAGCCATGCAGTGGGCGCAGTTGCATAAGGCATAATACCCCGGTTGTCATGGCCGCGCTCCACTGCGTTGCGCTCGCCATGACAACCGGGGTAGCCCTTACTGCGGCGTGAGCTGGTACTCAAACTGCTGGCGCAGGTGGGTATCCGTAATCACGAGCATGAGCGGGCCAGCAGTGGGGTCGAGCTTAATAAACGGGATAAGCTGCTGGCTCTGATACAGGTCGCGGCCGAAGAAGCGGCCAAAGCCAGGCTTGGGGGTGGCCGCAAAGACCTCCTTGCCATCTTTCGTGCGCGCCGAAAGCGTGAGCAGCGACGGGTCGGCAAACTTGGCACCCTGGCGGCGGATGTTGAGCACCAGGGCCCCGCCGGCGGGCAGCAGCTTCAGCCGGCGCTGATAGGTAGAGTCGGCCCAGTCATGAATCTTACGCAGCTCGTTAATTTCGGCCAGCATTTCCTCCGGCGAGCGGTAGCAGACGTGGGTATAAGTGCCGGTTACGTCGGCATCTTCATCGGTATTCTTGGTTATATTCGCTACTACCGGGCACTCCGGATTCTTTTGGGCAAACAGGTAGCGCTTACGGGCCGGGCCATTGGGCGTCTGGGCCTGAGCGGCCGTAGCGCCGGCTACCAGCAGCAGTAGCAGGCTAGTCCGTAGCGTGGTAGAATATTGCATTTTACAAAGAAAATAAATAAGGCTTCGTTGGATGGAAATAAATCCGCTACAAAGAACGGCAGGCCGCGCCAAATGCTTCGTTTTATTCGACAAACTGCCCTGGCGCTCCGTTGCTTTATGAAAATGTAATGCGGGCGTAACGCCTGCTTTATCTAGCGGCGCGAGCTTTGGGGCATGCTAAATCCCGCTCAATCAACCCGCTTTTTATTGGACTGGCGGCCCACGCGCGGCTACCTCCCGTGGCTGCTGGCCCTGGCGTGGTGGCAGGTGCTGGGGCGCCCCTTGCGCCGCAGCCTGCGCTCGGCGCTGGGCAGTGCCGCGCCGCATTGGCCGGCAGACGGGCCCCCACTAAACCCCGCCGGCCCCGGACCAGCCCGTGCCCAAGCCAGCCCCGGCTACCTTATTCCTCGGCCGCATGAGCACGCCAACCGGGCCACTGCCAGAGGCCGGCCGCCGCAAAAAGCGCCGCCTCGCCGTGGCGGTAGTCAGCGACGTGCACCTGGGCACCTACGGCTGCCATGCCGCCGAGCTGCTGCGCTATCTGAAGAGTATTCGGCCGCAGGTGCTGGTCCTTAATGGCGATATTGTTGATATCTGGCAGTTTTCGAAAAACTACTGGCCGGCTTCGCACATGCGAGTGGTGCGCTATCTGGCCGGGCTGGCCGCCAAAGGTACCCGCATCTGCTACCTCACCGGCAACCACGACGAGCTGCTGCGCAAGTTTGCAGGCCTCAAGCTTGGGCATTTTCAGCTCGATAATAAGCTGGTGCTCGACCTGCCTCACGGTCGTACCTGGCTTTTTCACGGCGATGTGTTTGACGTAAGCATGCGGCACGCGCGCTGGCTGGCCAAGCTAGGTGGCAAGGGCTACGACCTGCTTATCTTGCTTAACAGACTGGTAAACTTTGGGTTGCATAAGCTGGGTCAGCCCAGGGTAGCTTTGTCGAAAGCCGTGAAAGACCGGGTGAAAAGTGCCGTGAGCCTGGTTAGCGACTTCGAGCAGACGGCCGCCGGCATTGCCGCCGACAATGGCTACCGCTACGTGGCCTGCGGTCACATTCACCAGCCCGAAATCCGTACCCTGACCACGCCGCAGGGAGCGGTTACGTATCTGAATTCGGGCGATTGGGTGGAAAATCTCACTGCCCTCGAATACACCGCCGATACGGGCTGGACCCTCTACCGCTACGCCGAAGACCCGCGCATGCAACCCCCCGCCGATACCGCCGAGCCGCCCGAAGCTACCGACCTCGCCGCCGACGCCGCGCCCGCCGCGTTGCTAGCCGGCTTGCTGGCCGAGTTTAAGTTGAAATAAGCCCCGCTGCGTACAGCAGCTAGAAGTGGGGCTAATTCGCTGTATAATATAGAATAAAATGCATATTCTTTATGCCATTCAGGGCACTGGCAATGGCCACTTGATGCGGGCCCTCGACGTAGTGCCCCTGCTCCGGCAGCAAGTGGAGGCGCTGGGCGGACGGCTCGACGTGCTGGTGAGCGGTCCGCCCGCCGATTTGCCGCTGCCCTTTACGGTGCAGTACCGGGTAGATGGTATGGGTTTTTTATTTGGCAAGAAGGGCGGTATCAACTTTGTGAAGACCTTTCGGCAATTCAACTCGGCCGGTTTCATGCACGATATCCGGAAGTTGCCGGTAGAGCGCTACGATTTGGTAATCAACGACTTTGAGCCGGTGTCGGCCTGGGCCTGCCGGCTGCGCCACCACCCGTGCGTAGCCCTGAGCCACCAGAGCGCCGTGCTGCACCCCACCGCGCCCCGCCCCACGCAGGAAGACCCCGCCGGCCGCGCCGTGCTGCGCTACTACGCACCGAGCACGGCGCAGTATGGCTTTCACTTTCAGGAATATGCGCCGGGTATCAGCACACCCGTTATTCGGCGGCAGGTGCGCGAGCTGACGCCCACCGACGAGGGCCACTATACGGTGTACCTGCCGGCTTTCGACGAACAAACTCTGGTTGAGCGCCTGCGCTACCTCAGCCGCTCGGTGCAGTGGGAGGTGTTTTCGAAGCACAGCCAGCAGCCCGCCGACTACGGCAACGTGCGGGTGTGGCCCGTAAGCGGCGGCGACTTTCTGCAAAGCCTGGCCCGGGCCCACGGCGTGCTCTGCGGCGCGGGCTTCGAAACGCCCGCTGAGGCGCTGTTTTTAGGTAAAAAGCTGCTGGTAGTGCCCATGAAGCAGCAGTATGAGCAGCAGTGCAATGCCGCCGCGCTCGATAAAATGGGCGTGCCCGTGGTGCGCGGCCTCAAAGACAAGCACCTCGACCGCATCGACGACTGGCTGCACCGGGGGCAGCCGGTTCGCGTGCAGTATCCCGACCAGACCGGCGCCGTGCTGGCCCGCCTACTGGCCGAGCAGCTGGGCGTGGGGCCGCCCGCCCTGGCCCGGGCGTTGTAGCCCCTGCCCAGAAATAGCCCGCCGGGGCAAAGCCGCCAATTAGCACGCTTACTGTCTAGTGACCACCACTCGCTGCGCACTATTAACCGCCTTCCCGTAGCTCCGCTTGATGCCCAACGACCTTCTTCTTGCCAGCAGGCCCCCGCTGGAATTGCCAGATGCCTTTTTCCCGGCCACCACTCCCGGCAGCTATTCGCGCACCGACTTCGGACCCGATTTTCACTGGGGGCGGCCTGCGCGGCCTACCAGGTAGAGGGCGCCTGGCAGCAGCAGGGCAAAGGCCCGAGCATCTGGGATGAGTTTACGCGCCGGCCGGGTGCTATTCAGCGCGGTGAGCATGCCCGCGTCAGCACCGACTTCTTTACGCGCTACGAGCACGATTTAAACCTGGCGCAGGGCTTGGGCTTAACCGATTTTCGCTTCTCGGCGGCGTGGTCGCGGGTGCTGCCGGAGGGCACCGGGGCAGTCAGCAGGCGCGGACTCGATTTTTACGACCGCCTCGTGGATGCCTGCCTGGAACGCGACCTGCGCCCCTGGCTGACGGTGTATCACTGGGATTTGCCGTTGGCTTTGCAGCAGCGCGGCGGCTGGGCCAACCGTGCCGTAGTGGGCTGGCTGGCCGATTACGCCCAGGTGCTGGCCCGCCGCCTCGGCGACCGTGTACAGCACTGGATGGTGCTCAACGAGCCGATGGTATTTGTGGGGGCGGGGCATCTGCTGGGCATTCACGCGCCGGGCCGACGCAGTCTGCCCGCCTTTCTGGCGGCGGCCCACCACGCTACGCTGGCCCAGGCTGAGGGCGGCCGGGCGCTGCGGGCGGCGCTGCCCGCTACCGCCCGCATCGGCACTACGTTTTCGTGTTCTTATCTTACGCCGGCCCGGCCGGGCCACGGCCCCAGCGAGGCGGCCACGCGCCGCGCCGATGCGCTGCTCAATCGCTTTTTTGTGGAGCCTACGCTCGGCCTGGGCTACCCAACGGCCGAGCTGCCTGCCCTGGGGTGGCTGCTGCGCCGCTACCAGCGCCCCGGCGACGAGCAGCGGATGCAGTTCGACTTCGATTTCTGGGGTATTCAGAACTATACCCGCGAGGTGGTGCGCCGCGCGCCCTGGCTGCCGCTGCTGGGCGCGGCCCTCGTGCCGGCTGCCCAGCGTGGCGTGCCCACCACCGAAATGGGCTGGGAGGTGTACCCAGAGTCGGTTTACCAGATGCTCAGGCAGTACGCCGCCTACTCCGGCGCACCCGAGCTGTTCGTTACGGAGTCGGGAGCGGCCTTTGCCGACCAGCCCCGGGCGGGCCGCGTGCCCGATACCGCTCGTCGGGCCTACCTGCAAGCGGCCATCGGCCAGGTGCTGCGGGCCCGCCGAGACAATATTCAGGTAAACGGCTATTTCCCCTGGAGCTTTACTGACAACTTCGAATGGGCCGAGGGCTACCGGCCGCGCTTTGGGCTGGTACACGTCGATTATGAAACCCAGGAGCGCATTATTAAAGACTCGGGCCACTGGTACGGTGAGTTTTTGGGTGGCGCACCGGTAGAGGTCGGGGCCGGCCGGGCTGGCTTCAGCCAGCAGCAGTAGGCGAAATGACTGTCTGCGACAGGTTATTTTCGGAGCCTTGGGCTAGCGCGTGAGCAGCGTATCGCGGCAGCTCATAAACCGCTCGATGACGCGCTCGGGCTGCTGCTCGTCAAACTCTGCAAAGCCCAGCACGAAAGCCGGGGCAGGCTGCACAAACCGCAGAGCCTCCGTCACGGCTTCGAGGTAAGGCTGAAGGCGCCCAGCGTCGCCTGCTGCGGCCGCAAACCCGGCATCCCAGCGCAACGGAGCCGGGCCCTTGCGCACCAGAAACGGCAGCACAAACGGAATATAGTGGCTGAAAACCGGGTTTTCCTCGCTGGTCAGGCGCGTGTCGGGCCACACGTGAAACGCGCTGAATGAGGCCGGTGGGGCTACCAGAAACCGCGCCTGCTCATCGGTCATGGCCTCAAACAGCGCGGCCCGGTTGGGCTGACTATAGAGCTGCGCATACGCCGCGTACCACACCGTTACGCCGCCGGGGCCGACGAGCTGATAGGGATGAAACGAGCTGCCGATACTTACGCCACCGTGGGCACCAATTACCAGGTCATACAACTGCCCGAACTTTTCGACGTCAGCCGATTGCCGGTAAGGGTTATTGCTGAGGCCGTAGAGGTAGAAGCTGGCAAACTCAGTGAGCGGGGGCACGGCGGCCGGGGCAGTTGCAGGAGCGGGCACGGAAAGGAAAACCGGTTTCGATAGAAGACACTATCCGGCAAATCTCGGCAAGCCCCGCCGAATAAAGGCAAGCAGGGTTTTAGCCGCTTAGTTGTGTGCTGGGAACCAGGTTATTATGAATGCCTGAAAACAAGTAAGGTGGCGCCGACCCAAGCAGTTTCGAACTGCTAATGCGGACTAAAACGCACCAATGCCAAAATCATGTACCCGTAAAACTCAACTAAAACCCGACCTTCGCGCGTTCATTCACCAGCCGCTCACTGGTGGCATTCCCTCGTATGGTACTCAGTAACGACCTTCTTATTTCGCGCGGCGAAGTACTTCAGCAACTTGAAGGCTATCTGAAAGAGAATATTTATACCTTTCTTAAGAAGGTAGAGGATAGCTGGCAACCCGCTGATTACTTGCCCGATTCGCGCCGCGACACTTTCTTCGACGAAGTAAAGGAACTGCGTGAGCGGGCTTCTACCCTCAGCTACGACCTGCTGGCCGTGCTCATCGGCGACACCATCACCGAAGAGGCGCTGCCCAACTACGAGGCTTGGTTTCACGAGCTCGACGACCTCAACCGCGACCGCGACAACGGCTGGGCGCAGTGGATTCGGGGCTGGACGGCCGAGGAAAACCGCCACGGCGACCTGCTCAACCGCTATCTCTACCTCTGCGGCCGCGTAAACATGCGCGAGTTTGAAGTCAGCACGCAGTACCTTATCAACGACGGCTTCGACCTGGGCACGGCCAACGACCCGTACCGGGCCTTTGTGTACACGAGCTACCAGGAGATGGCTACTAACATCTCGCACCGCCGCGTGGGCCAGCTGGCCCGCACTGCCGGCGACGACCAGCTCTCGAAAATCTGCGGCATGATTGCCGGCGACGAAAACCGCCACGCCCGCGCCTACAAGACCTTCGTGGAAAAGATTTTCGAGCTGGACCCCAGTGAAATGATGCTGGCCTTTGAAGACATGATGCGCAAGAAAATAGTGATGCCGGCGCACTACATGCGCGAGCTGGGCGTGGATATGGGCAAAACCTTCGGGCACTTCACCGATGCCGCCCAGCGCCTCGGGGTGTACACCAGCAGCGACTACACCGATATCCTGGATACGCTCATCACGGACTGGAAAATTGCGGACCATACCGGCCTGACGCCCGCCGCCGAGAAGGCCCGCGACTACGTAATGGCCCTGCCCAACCGCCTGCGCCGCGTCAGCGACCGCATGCCGGTGCCCAAGCTCGAATACAAGTTTAAGTGGATAAGCTAGCGGCCCGGCCGCGCTGAAACCGAAAAAAGCTCCGGCTGCCCTGCGCAGCCGGAGCTTTTTCATGCGCCCTAACTATTGGGCGGGGCCCTGGTTATGAGCGGGTACTTACAACTTGTATTCTCCTTTTCCAATGGCAAAGCAAACGCAAGCCGCTTACTACACCGAGTTTGGCGGCATCGATAAAATTCAGGTTGGTCCGCTCAATTTGCCCGAAGTGGGCGAGGGCGACGTGCTGCTGCGCGTAAAAGCCGCCGGTATTAACCCCGTCGATTACATCGTACGGGAAGGGTATTTTCAGCAGGTAGTGCCCAATGCTTTCCCGGCCGTGCCAGGCTGGGACGTGGCCGGGGTAGTTGAAAAGCGCGGCCACGGAGCTTCCCGCTTCGCTGACGGTGCCGAGGTGTATGGCTACGTGCGCCGCCCCGTAGTACAGCACGGTACTTTTGCCGAATACATAGTAATTCCTGAATGCTATCTGGCGCCGCGCCCGGCTACCCTTAGCTGGGAAGAAGCCGGCGGCCTGCCACTGGCGGGGCTCACGGCCTATCAGTCGGTTTTCACGGCCGGTAAGCTGAAAAGCGGCGAAACCGTGCTGATTCTGGGGGCGTCGGGCGGAGTTGGCAGCGTAGCTATTCAGCTGGCCAAAAGCGTAGGGGCCACTGTGATAGCCGTGGCCAGCGCCCAAAATGCCGACTATATGAGTAAGCTCGGAGCTGATTTTGCCATTGACTACGCGGCCGGCCCGGTAGCCGAATCGGTAAAGAAAATAGCCCCGGAAGGCGTTGACCTACTGTTTGATGCCATCAGCGGCGATACGCTTGCGCAGAGCCTGGCGGCCCTGAAGCCGGCCGGCCGGCTTATCTCGGTGCTCAACGATGGCAAAGGGCTGAGCTTGCCCCCGGCGTCTATTTCACGCACGTAATGGCCCAGCCCAGCGTGCCCGACCTCAACCACCTGCGCGAGCTGGCCGATGCCGGTAAGCTGCACCTGCCCATCGCGGCTACCTTCCCGCTGGCTGAGGTGAAAAAGGCCTTCGAGCAGATTGAATCGAAACATACCACCGGCAAAGTGGTGATAATTCCTTAAAAAGCAAACGCTAACGAAGCTGTTTAGGGAGTAGTAAAAAGCGTGATGCCTCGACAGGCAGCTGCTTGTCGAGGCATCACGCTTTTTACTACTCCTCAATCTTCACGCCCTTCCAGAACGCTACCCGGCCCTGAATGTTGGCGGCGGCGGGGCTGGGCTGGGGTAATACCAGGCAGCATCCTTGTTGAGCGCGTCGTTTACGCGCAGCGAGTAGTAGCTGGCGCGGCCTTTCCAGGGCAGGTCGTTTGGGCAATGCTGTCCTCAAAAAACTCTTTTTTGAGCGAGCTTGCGGGGAAATAGTGGTTATTCTCAACCACAACAGTGTCGTCGCTCTCGGCCACGACGGTATTATTCCAGATGGCTTTCATGGGATAATGAACATTGCCCCGCGGGTCGTTGTTTTTGCCACCACTACCGTTACGTAGATTATTATGGCTATTGGGGTTCGCTTTCGTGATTTTGTGCCCGATGAAAACTCGGGCGATAAGGGATTTGAGAAGTTGTTTAAGCTCTTTATGCAGCTCATCACCATCACCAGCGGCGACGTGGGCGAGGCGTTGCAGTGGCTCAATGAGCTCGACAAGCAGTACGGCCTCACCGATAACGACTACGGCATGGGCAACTTCATCGACGACCTCAAGAAAAAGGGCTACATCGATGAGAATGAGCAGGAGCGGGGCGAGTTGAAAATCACGCCCAAAACCGAGCAGAAAATCCGCAAATCGGCGCTGGAGGAGATTTTTGGCAAGCTCAAGAAGAGCAGCACCGGCAACCACCGTACACCCCACACCGGGCAGGGCGACGAGCAAAGTACCGACCTGCGCGAGTTCCGCTTCGGCGATTCGCTGGAGCAGATTCAGATGTCGGAATCCATCCGCAATGCTCAGCTCAACCACGGCATGGACGGCGACAACTTTATGCTGACCGAGGGCGACCTCGAAGTGCGCGAAAATGAGCATAAGTCGCAGACCAGCACCGTGCTGATGATTGACATCTCGCATTCGATGATACTCTACGGCGAGGACCGCATCACACCCGCCAAAAAGGTGGCGATGGCCCTGGCCGAGCTGGTAAAGCAGAAATACCCCAAGGACACGCTCGACGTGATTGTATTCGGCAACGACGCCTGGCAAATTGAGGTCAAGGACCTGCCTTATTTGCAGGTCGGCCCCTACCACACCAACACCGTGGCCGGCCTGGAGCTGGCGATGGACTTGCTGCGCAAGCGTAAAACGCCCAACAAGCAGATTTTCATGATTACCGACGGCAAGCCAACCTGCCTCAAGGAAGGCAATGGCTACTACAAAAACTCGTTCGGCCTCGACCGCAAGGTGGTAAATAAAACGCTGAACCTGGCTGCCGCCGCCCGCCGCATCAAGATTCCAATTACCACCTTCATGATTACCTCTGACCCGTACTTGCAGAAGTTCGTGGAGGAGTTTACGGAGGTGAACCAGGGCAAGGCGTATTACTCGGGCCTGAAAGGGCTGGGCCACCTGGTGTTTGAAGACTATAAAAAGAACCGGCGCAAGTCGCTGTAGTTACTTCTGGACAAGCCAACCGGCTGCGGGCAAAACTGCTAAGCCCCTCCGATGCCCAGCTCCGGAAACAGGCGCTCAGCGCTGCGCTAGGGCGCCATCCTCAGGTGTGGCGTTTTTGATTTTCGGTACCGTTTGCAGATACGCCCAAATGGCGTGGTCTTCCTCGTCGGTCATGGCGGTGAACTTGGGCATCGGCTCGTATAGCGGGCCGTGGGGCGACATACCACATCGAATAGCTCGACTGAACTGGGCCTCCGACCAGTCGCCCAGGCCGGTTTGGGGGTCCATAGTCAGGTTGCGGCTCACGCGCAGCTCCAGCTTGTCGCCCAGCATCGGGTTACCCCCGCCGAGGTAGTTCTGCGACTGCCCAGGGTGGGTTTGGTTGAGGGTGCTGAAGCTGCGGGAGTGGCAGTAGTAGCACTGGTAGCGGGCCACCACCAGGTAATGACCCAGGGCTACGGGATTGCTGGCCGACGGCGCTTCGGCAAGGTGCGCAAGCAGGGGCGTAGGCTTCATTACCGTGTTCGTGAGTGCCTTGGCCCAGAAAAGACACCTGTTGCGGGCCGTGGGCCGAAGGCATGGCACGCACTAAGGCATCGCCAGAGCGCAGAAATGCCACAAGGCTTGCTGCATCTTCCTCGCTGAGGTAGGCGAAATGCGGCATGACCAAGCGCATCCGGCCGTCGGCGCCAATACCGGTGCGAAGCAGGCCTACCAGCTGGGCGTCCGTCCATTTGCCAACCCCATAAACAGGGTCTTGGGTAATGTTTGCCGAGTGCAGCCGGCCCAAATCAGAGCCTACCTCGGGCAGGGCGCGGCCGCTGAGCGTGTTGGTCGCGGGGTCGCGGTGGCAGTGCACGCACATCATGGCGGCCAGCTGCTCACCGTGGGCAAGCCGGTCTGGGGTACTGGGCAGCACCTTGCCTACCGCTGGCGCCGGATACGTAGGCACTCCGCGGGCGTCAACATAGGCAGCAAAGCCGGCTACTGCCAGCACCAGCAGCCCGGCAAACAAACTCAGCCAGCGTCCTATTTTTTTCATAGTAATGAGGAAGCTAAGCGCAGCTTTCCGGTCCGGGAACAGCTTGGCTGGGGCGGGCTGCCGGCTACTGGCCGGCAGCCCGCTCGTCGCAAGAACGAGTGGCGCCAACGAAGAGCGGCCGACAGCCGGCAACTCACGCGGTACGCGGATTAAGCAACTGTGCTAATGCCTGTTTATAAAAGTGTAAATCGAGCCGGCAAGTACTACATGCCGGGCTTAAAATTCAATAGCACTTTCGTACTACAGCCCACCATGTCCTCCCGGCAATCAGCTTCTCAGAAAAGCCACCGACGCCTTTGGCTGAACCTCAACTACGGTTTCGGAGTTAACAAGCTGGAAGCTCCCTTCCGCCAATTCTTCTTTATGCAGCACGAAACTATCCGCACCCTGGGCCAGCTCCGCGCCAGTGGCTATCAGCCCCGCACCGTGAAACAAGAGCTGCGGGACAACCTCATCTCTAAACTTAAAAACAAGGAAGACGTGTTTCCCGGCATCTTCGGCTACGAAGAAACCGTGATTCCGGAGTTGCAGCGCGCTATTCTGGCCGGGCACCACATCAACCTGCTGGGTTTGCGCGGCCAGGCCAAAACCCGCATCGCGCGCCTGCTCATCAACCTGCTCGATGAGTATATTCCCGTTGTGGAAGGCTCGGAGCTGAACGACGACCCGTTGCAGCCGCTGTCGGTATTTGCCAAAAACCTCATTGCCGAAAAAGGCGACGAAACGCCGGTAAGCTGGATGGCCCGCGCCGACCGCTACACCGAGAAGCTGGCCACGCCCGACGTGACGGTGGCCGACCTCATCGGCGACGCCGACCCCATCAAGGCCGCCACGCTCAAGCTGCCGTATAGCGACGAGCGCGTAATTCACTTCGGCCTGATTCCGCGCGCGCACCGGGGTATTTTCGTAATTAACGAATTACCCGACCTGCAGGCTCGTATTCAGGTTTCGCTATTTAACATCCTGCAGGAAGGCGACATCCAGATTCGTGGCTTCAAGGTGCGCCTGCCGCTTGATATCCAGTTCGTGTTCACGGCCAACCCCGAGGACTATACCAACCGGGGCAGCATCGTAACGCCGCTCAAGGACCGTATCGATGCCCAGATTATCACGCACTATCCCAAGTCGATTGAAATCGGCAAGCGCATCACCAAGCAGGAAGCGCGCATCAAGGAGGAGCAGCGCGGCATGGTGACCACCAACGAAATTACCCACGACCTCGTGGAGCAGGTGGCCATCGAGGCGCGCGGCTCCGAGTTTGTCGATGCCAAGTCGGGCGTATCGGCCCGCCTCACCATCTCGGCCTACGAGCAGGTGATTGCCGGGGCCGAGCGCCGGGCGCTCATCAACGGCGAGAAAACGACCTACGTGCGCGTGGCCGACTTTATCTCGGCCGTGCCCGCCATCACGGGTAAGGTCGAGCTGGTGTACGAGGGCGAGCAGGAGGGCGCGGGCATCGTGGCCGAGAAGCTGATGGGCAAGGCCATCCGCACGCTCTTCCTGAACTATTTCCCCGACCCCGACAAGGCCAAGAAGCTCAAAAATCGCCCCTCGCCCTACAAAACGGTGCAGGAGTGGTTTGGCAACGGCAACACGCTCGATATCCTCAGCGATGCCAGCACCGCCGACTACCGCGCCGCCCTCGACAAAGTGCCCGGTCTGCGCGCCATCGTGACCGAGCTGCACCCCAAGGACGACGCCGAAACCACGTACTTCCTCATGGAATTCCTGCTGCACGGGCTGGCCGAGCATTCGCTCATCTCACGCAACAAGCTCACGGCCGGCGCGCAGTTCAAGGACTTACTTTCCTCTATGTTCACCATGCCCAGCTTTGGCGATGATGACGACGAGGAAGAGGAAAAGCCGCGCCGCCGCCGGTAGCAAGGTAGCGTGGACTCTGCGAGTCCGCGCCTGAGCAGTAAAAAGCCCCGCATACCAGCTGGTACGCGGGGCTTTCTTTGTTTATCATTTTACCTGCTAGTGCTGTGTCAGCCAAGTTTCTTACCTAATCGTTCTGGTGGGCGCCTCACGAGACCCCTTTGGGGCCGGCCTCCTCTCCGAAAAGGAGAGGGGGAGCCAGTCGATTCTTTAGGTAATTAATTTCCCTGACACAGCACTAGCGCCTTTCTTCAACCGACAGTACATTTGGACTCTATGCGCACTTATTTTATGCTGGCTTTTCTGCTTTTGGTGCTTACAGCTTTTATGCCACTAGCCCCTACTTCGAGGGGGCCGCTCCGTGTTGTGAGTGTGTCGCAGACACTGGCGAAGATGACAGACAACTCAGCTTATTTTGAAGCGCTGGTTGCCACTAAACTTGAGTCTATGCTTGATGGACCTGGTGGAAAACCTTATCCAAACATTTCTGTGTTTGCGCCCACTAATGAGGCTGTTAAACGACTGAAAACCGGGGGGATGGCCTATTTGTTTGCCAAAGGCCAAGAGCGAAAGTTAAGTTCTGTACTGTCATTTTCTATGGTTTCGGGTGCCACCCAGCAGCTTGCCCTGAGCGACGGACAAGTACTGCATACTACCCATGGGGGCATGAATCTGCACGTTGTGCAGCGAGGCGGCCGTACATGGCTAACAGGCGGTACTGCCGAACCCCTGGAGCTGAAAGTGAAGCCGATTGTGTGCGATAATGGCTCTATTTATGTTATTGATGAAGTCTTGCTGCCGTTAGCTCGGTTTGCTGAAGCACCTGTTAAGTAAACTTTGACTACCAGGCAGTCGCATTGCTTTGCTAAGCACAAAAATTCCCGCCATACTATATAATGTGGCGGGAATTTTTGTAGTTAGAAGTAGGCCTTATGCTGCGTCGTCCTTCACCACGATTTTATCAATTGTATCATTGGGCTTAATCTGGTCAATAACATCCAGGCCCTCCACTACTTTGCCAAACACGGTGTGCACGCGGTCGAGGTGGGCGGTATTGTCGCGCGAGTGGGCGATAAAGAATTGCGAGCCGCCGGTGTTTTTGCCGGCGTGGGCCATGCTGAGGGCACCGCGCTCGTGGTACTGGTGGCCGCCGCTGGTTTCGCAGTCGATTTTATAGCCGGGGCCGCCGGTGCCGGGCGCGCCTTTGGCGCCGGGCTTGGTATTGGGGTCGCCGCCCTGAATCACAAAATTCGGGATAACGCGGTGAAACTTGGTGCCGTCGTAGAAGCCTTTCTTGGCCAGGTCGGTAAAGTTTTTCACGGTGTTGGGCGCGTCCTGCTCGTAGAACTCGACTTTCATAACGCCCTTAGGCGTGTGTATTTCAGCGGTTTTCATCGAAAATAAGCGGGGTAAAGAGTGGGAAATAGCCCGGCTTTTCCAGCCTGGGCCCTGCGAAGGTAAAACAACCAGCCCTGGACAGGGTTTGGCAGAACTGAAGCGTCCAGCTGCTACGTAAGCTGCAACTCGGAAAACACCTACCCTTTATCCTCCCATTTCACATGCAAAAGCTACTCTTTCCCCTCGCTACCGCCGTCACGCTGAGTCTTGGTCTCGCCGGCTGCGGCAGCGACAAAACGACCGAAACGACGACCACCGAAACCCGCACCGCTAACCCGGCCGACTCAATAGCCGCCGTAGCCGGCGATTCGGCCCGCATGGCTAAGCCCGGCGGCGTAATGGTCGATGGGGTAGCCATGACGGCCGATAAAGACATCGTAGCCAATGCCATGGCTGCCAAAAGCGTGAGCACGCTCGTGAGCCTGGTGAAGCAGGCAGGCCTGGTCGAAACGCTGAAGGGAAGTGGCCCCTTTACCGTGTTTGCGCCCACCAACTCGGCGTTCGATAAGCTGCCTAAAGCTGCCGTGGCTGCCCTTACCGACCCCGCCAACGCCGCCAAGCTCAAAGGCGTACTAACCTATCACGTTATCCCTGGTCGCCTCGTGGCCGCCGATATAAAAGACGGCCAGGAAATAACGACTGTTAACGGCGAGAAGCTGCACTTCACCGTGAAAGACGGCAAAGTGATGGTGGGCAATGGCAAGGATGCCCCCGCCACCGTTCAGATTGCCGACGTTATCTCCAAGAATGGCGTCACCCACGTCATTGATACCGTGGTGCTGCCGCTGGCGAAGTAGAAATTAACAGTTAATGCATAACTGGTTAATGACTAATGTTACTCCGATACGTGGAGTATATTAATCATTAACCAGTTATGCATTAATCATTAATGAAGTCCCGCGTCTTCCGATACTCTTTTGGCGAAGCTGGCCCAGTCCACGTCGGGCTCGCCCAGGGCCACGGTGGCGGTGAGGCGGTCGCGGATAATGTTGGCGAAGGGCATGGGCATGTCGTGCTGGTAAGCCTCCTGCACCACCAGGTTCATGTCTTTGCGGATGATGGCGGGTGGCGCGCCCACCGGCTGGTAGTGCTGCTCGGCAATGAGCTTGCCGTAGCTTTTGTAAATCGGGTTGTTGAAGAGCGTGCTGGTCAGCATCTCGTAGAAGCCCACACGGTCGAGGCCGCACTTTTCGGCCAGCGTCAGGGCTTCGGCCATACCTTCAATCACGGTGCCGAGCAGGAAGTTGCCGCAGAGCTTGGCCACGCTGGCCGCGCCGGGGTCGTCGCCAAAATCGTGGGTGCCCTGGCCGATGGCCGCCTGCGCCGGCTTGAGCCGCTCGCGCGCCTCGGCCGGGCCCGACGAGCCCACCCAGAGCTTGCCGGCCGCCGCCACGTCGGGCTTGCCAAACACCGGCGAGGCTACCAGGAAGGAGCCGTGTGCGGCGTGCGCTTCGGCCAGGCGGCGGTTGGTAGCGGGGGCCACGGTGCTGCACGAAGCGTGAATGGCACCCTTGGGCAAAGTGCTCAGGATGCCGTCGGGGCCGGTAGTGAGGGCTTCGAGCGCCTTATCGTCGGTCACCATCGTAAACACGATGTCGGCCTCGCGTGCGGCCTCGGCGGGCGTGGCCGCGACGGTAGCGCCCTGCCGGCGCAGGGGCTCGGCCTTGTCGGCACTGCGGTTATAAACGGTAAGGGGGAAGCCGCCTTTAAGCAGGTTGGCCGCCATGGCGGCGCCCATACTGCCCAGGCCCAAAAAAGCAATTTTCATTATTTTTAATAGAGGAGATGTGGAAAATGTGAGAATGTGGGAGATGTGGAAAATGTGAGAAGGTGGAAACTGCTTCTTTCTATTCCTCACATTTTCCACATTCTCATATCTCCTACATTAAAAACCTAATGTCGGTTATCTTCATCTGTGAGCATACTCACGTAGCTCTCGTAGCGCGGCACGGCCAGCTTGCCCTGGTCTACGGCCTCCAGCACGGCACAACCGGGCTCGTGTACGTGCTGGCAGTTGTGGTAGCGGCACTGGCCCAGCAGGGCGCGCATCTCGGGGAAGTAGCCGGCCAGCTCGGCGGCGGGCACGTCCACGAGGCCCAGCTCCTTGATGCCGGGCGTGTCGATAATATATGTTTTTGACGATACTTCGAGCATCTCAGCGAAGGTCGTCGTGTGCTTACCCTTATCCGAAAAAGCGCTGATTTCGGCCGTTTTTAAATCGAGGTCGGGTACCAGCACATTTATCAGCGTGCTTTTGCCCACGCCCGAGTGGCCCGAGAGCAGCGAGGTTTTGCCGGGCAGCAGCGCCGCCACGGCGGCCACGTTGGCCCCGGTTTCGGCCGAGCACAGCACGCTGGGATAACCCAGGCTGGCGTACATGCCGGCAATCTGGCGCTGATAGTCGAGCGTATCGTCGTCGTATAAGTCTGACTTATTAAAAATAAGCCGGGCCGGAATATGGTACGCCTCAGCCGTCACCAGAAACCGGTCGATAAACCCAAACGAGGTAGCCGGCGATACCAGCGTAACCACCAGCAGCGCCTGGTCGAGGTTGGCCGCCACTATATGGGCGTGCTCGCTCTTGTGCACCGAGCGGCGGATGATGTAGTTGCGGCGCGGCGTAATCGTATGAATCACGCCCGCGCCCTCCGATTGCTCGGGCAGGTCAAACGCTACCACATCGCCTACGGCCAGCGGGTTGCTCACTTTCAGCCCCTTGTTTTTAAACTTGCCCCGGAGCCGGCAGCGGTGCAGCTGCCCGCTGGTAGTGTCGCGCACCACGTACCACGAGCCGGTAGATTTGACAACGATGCCAGTCATTTTTTGAGTTAAAAGTTATGAGTTAAAAGTCAGGAGTTGAATAGGCTGTTCTGAGAAGTTGAAGACTGCCTTGCCAGCGGCCGCCCCACAACTTCTAACTTTTAATCCTTCACTTTTAACTCCCTAAGAATGCGGCTCGTGGCCCCGCGTGCTGGTGCACGTAGTCGAGGCAAAGGTCCTGCACCTTCAGCCGCGCTTCCTCATTGTAATAGAGCCGGTCAAACGCCGCCTCCAGCTGCCGGGCCGATTGCACCGGAAACGCGCAGCCAAGCTGCACCAGCTCCACGGCTTCCTGAAACCGGGCGTAGCGCGGCCCGAAATACACGGGCAGCCCAAAGGCCGCCGCTTCCAGCGTGTTGTGCAGCCCCGCCCAAAGGCCCCACCGATGTAGGCAAACTGCCCAAACCGGTAAAGCTGGCTGAGCATGCCTACATTGTCGATAAGCAGCAGGCGCGCCTCGGCTACCGTGCCGGGCACGGCCCGCGAGTAGCGCAGCGTAAGGCCCGGCATGGCGGCTTCTATCTCCTGCAAATGCGCCTCCGATACTTCGTGCGGGGCCACAATAAAGCGCATGGTGCGGGCGTGCTTGCGCAGCAGCGGCGCCAGCGCGGGCAGGTCTTCGGGCCAGATGCTGCCGGCCACCAGCACCGGCGCGCCGTCGGCTACGAAGGCTTCGGCCAGGGGCAGGGCGCGCGCGGGGCCAGTGCCGTGGCCGCCACGGTATCGAAGCGCGTATCGCCGGCCACGCTTACCCGTGTGAGGCCAATGCCGCGCAGCAAATTGGCGGACGCCTCATTCTGCGTGAAAATGTGCGTCAGCTGGCCGAGAATCTGCCGAAAGAAGCCTCCCCAGGGCCTGAAAAATAGCTGCTGAGGCCGGAAGATAGCCGCCACAACTACTGCCGGAATACCCTGCGCGCGCAATTCTCGCAGAAAGAAATACCAGAATTCGTACTTGACAAATACGGCCAGCCGCGGCTGCACCGCCGCCACGAAGCGCCGGGCATTGTCGGCTGTATCGAGCGGCAGGTAAAAGACGTAGTCGGCTCCCGGCCAGCTTTTGCGCACCTCGTAGCCCGAGGGCGAGAAAAACGTGAGCACGATTTTGTGGCCGGGGTATTGCTGCCGCAGGCCTTCAATAAGCGGGCGGCCCTGCTCAAACTCGCCCAAGGAGGCGCAATGAACCCAGAGGCGCGGGGCGGCAACGCCGGCCAGCGCCTGCTCAACGCGCGCCAGCAGCCCGGCGCGGCCCGCTACCCAGGCCGCCGCCTTGGGCACAAACGGGGCTACCAGGCGCAGCAGCAGCGCATAAAGCGAAAGACCTAACGAATAGAGAAAGCGCAAAAAAGACCGCACCCGGAAAGTAAAAGGCCGGATGCGGTCCCAAAATTAACTCTTTCGAGGGTTATGGGTCTGGCTTGGTATCGGCCAGCTAGCTACCTCCTGACTTTCAGCCGATAATTCCCTCTTCCGCTTCCCAGTTGGCCGGGCAGGTTTCGCCGTGCTCCTCAAAGTGACGCAGGGCATCTACCACGCGCAGGGCATCGGAGATACGGCGACCCAGAAAACGGTCATTGACGAGCTGGTGGCGCACAATACCGTCGCGGTCAATCAAAAACAGGCCCCGGTAGGCCTGGGCGGTGCCGATGAAGACCATTTCGCCCGATTCGTTGTAATCGTAGTGACCAGCCAGTACATCGTAATTTGCCGATATGGTCTTGGTCGCGTCGGCCACGAGCGGATATGTTACCCCCACGATGCCACCCTCATCGAGCGGCGTGCGCAGCCACGCCTGGTGCACCTGGTGCGAATCGGTGCTGCACCCGATAACAGCGACGCCGCGCCGCTCAAATTCAGGCAGCATCTGCTGAAAAGCCAGCAGCTCGGTAGGGCAGAGGCCCGAAAAGTCGGCAGGGTAAAAAAACAGCAGCACGTAGCGCTTGCCGAGGTAGCGGTCGAGCGAAAAATCAGCTTCTACCTGCTGGCCGATAACGGCATACGCCTTAAAAGCAGGCGCGCGCTTGCCAACGAGAACGGACATTACTTAGTGGTTAATGGTTAATGAGTAGTGATTAATGACGCTGGATTAGACAGTTATGGCGACCGGCCTGCATTAACCAACGACCTCTAAACGGTAATCGGTAGGCATGGTTATTCGCGCACCAAAAACTGAAACGTGCTGCGCGTGCGCTGCTCCAGCAGCAACACGCGCTCCGCCGTGAGCTGCTCAATGCTGGGCTGGTCGTAATGCTTAATCGTAAAGAGCGTCAAATCAGTATTGTACTGCACCCGAAACTGCCCGCGCAACAACGCTAATAGCCGCTGCACGCGCAGTTCGCTGTAGTCGGTGCACACCGAAAAGCTGATGGCTGAGTTTTGCATGAGGTTGATTTTGAGACGGGCCTGCGCCAGCGCCCCAAAAATAACTTCCAGGTTTTCCTCCGAGATAAACGCGAAATCCTTGCTCTCGAACGACAGCAGGCACTGCCCCGCCTTGCGGATAAACGCGGGCACCAGCGGCGGGTGCTGGCAGTTGTGAATGAGCGTGCCGGGTGCTTCAGGGTTCAGAAACGACTTCACGCGCAGCGGAATGCGGCGCTCGGCCAGCGGCTTCAACGTTTTGGGGTGAATGACGCTGGCCCCGTAAAACGCCATCTCGATGGTTTCCTGGTAGCTGATTTCGGGGTACAGCACCGTGTCAGGAAATATTTTAGGGTCGGCGTTGAGCAAACCCGGCACGTCTTTCCAGATGGTGACGCTTTCGGCATTCAGGCAATACGCGAAGATGGCGGCCGAGTAGTCGGAGCCCTCGCGGCCGAGGGTAGTGGTGCGGCCATCTGGCGTGCCGCCGATGAAGCCTTCGGTAACAATAACCCGATTTTTACCTGCTAATAATTTATCGGTGAATGCTTTAGATTCGAGCCCAGTAGTAGTCCAGTCAACGCCACCTTCGCGCCAAGTGGTATCAGTCTGAATCATAGCGCTTGCGGGTGCCCAGAATACCTGCCGCTCAAGTTTATAAGAAGCTAAAGCATTTCCAACCATATGGGCAGAAATTGTTTCGCCGTAGCTCACTATTTGGTCATACCATTCGTCGTAGTTGCCATTGGCAGAAATTTGTGCGAGTTTGTTGTCAAGCTCGTCAAACAGAAGGATTGGGGAATTCTTGATTCCGTACGATTTATTATAAAAGCTTAATTGCTGACGTAGCTCATCATGTGCCTTTTGATGATAGGCTCGTGACGCCGCCAACTGCGCCGAGTAATCCCGCCCGTGATACGCCAAATCATATATCTCCTCCAGCGCATTCGTCGTCTTGCCCATCGCCGATACCACAATCAGGAGCGGTCCGCCAGGCCCAAAGTCGCGCACGATGCGGCAGAGGTTGAGAATCGCTGCCGCGTCCTTCACCGAGGCGCCGCCAAATTTATAGACCTGCAAGCCCGTTAGTTCTTTTCCCATAAGCCCCAAAACTAGCCCATGTGCCGCTTTTGGGCGCTCGGCCCGGCAATGGTAGCTTTGTACTAGCTCTTTCGACTCCCTAGCCACCCTTCATGGACCACAACAGACTAGCCCTGCCCGTCGGCACGACCCTCGACCGCTTCATCATGCGCAAGCAGGAAGATTTTCCCTATGCCACCGGCGAGCTTTCGCAGCTGCTGCGCGACATTGCGCTGGCCGCCAAAATCGTGAACCGCGAAATCAACCGCTCGGGCCTCATCGACATTGCCGGGGCCTACGGCAACCGCAACGTGCAGGGCGAAGACCAGCAAAAGCTCGACGTGATTGCCAATATCCGCTTCATTCGGGCCCTGCGCAACGGCGGCGAGGTCTGCACCATCATCTCGGAGGAGGATGAGGATATCATCCAGACCGGCAACACCCAGGGCAAATACGTAGTGGCCATCGACCCGCTCGACGGCTCGTCGAACATCGACGTCAACGTCAGCATCGGCACCATTTTCAGCATCTACCGCCGCATTTCGCCCACCGGCCGCGAGGGCAACAGCGCCGACTGCCTCCAGCCCGGCACCCACCAAGTGGCCGCCGGCTACGTCATATATGGCTCCAGCACTATGTTGGTGTACACTACCGGCAATGGCGTCAACGGCTTCACCTACGAGCCCAGCCTGGGCGAGTTTTTCCTCTCGCACCCCGATATCCAGACGCCCAAAACCGGTAAGGTCTATTCCATCAACGAGGGCTCGTCGGAGTCGTTTTCACCCGGCGTGGCGGCCTTCGTCAAGCATTGCAAAGACTCGAGCTTTTCGGCCCGCTACATCGGCTCGCTCGTGGCCGACTTTCACCGCAACCTACTGAAGGGCGGTATCTACATCTACCCCGCCACGGCCAAGGACAAAAAAGGGAAGCTACGCCTTATGTACGAGTGTAACCCGCTGGCTTTCATCGTAGAGCAGGCCGGTGGCAAAAGCTCCAACGGCGAGCAGCGTACCCTCGAAATCGAGCCCAAAACCTGCCACGAGCGCTGCCCGGTATTTATTGGTAGCCGCGAGCTAGTAGAGCAGGCCGAAGCCTTCCTGGCTCAGGAAATGCAGGAAGTGGCTAAAGAATAATGTTTTTCATATATAAAAAAGCCGTTCCTGCTGGCAGGAACGGCTTTTTTATTTTTCAGGTCAGGAAGAAGTAACCGGAAGGGGCTTGAGCAGCTACTCGGTCTTTTTGGCGCTTTTCTTGGCGGCCGGGGCCTTGTCCTGCGTCACTTCGGGGTTGCCGGTCGGGGTTGCAGCGGGGTCGGCCTCGCCAATTACGCCGCCGGTGCTCAGGGCTCATCCGTAGCCGGGGTAGCCTCGGCCTGAGTGGGCTGGTAGGGCAGGTGCTGGCTCACAATAGTGTACCAGTTTGCCAGCTTCTTAATATCGGACAGATACACGCGCTGGCGGTCATACTCGGGCATCACTTCGGCCAGGAAGCCGGTTAGCTCTGCCTCGCTCGACTTGCCCGACACCGGCAGGCTGGCCCCGTACTTCTGATAGATGCGCTCAAATACATCAGTCAGCGGCAGCGTATCGTCCGAATCCTGGGCATAGATACCTATTTCGCTCAGCAGCGACACCTTGTTGCTGGCCGGGGCCAGCGAGCGCGTTGCCTTGGCATCCAGGGTTTCGACCAACACTCCGTGGCGCGCCGGGCGCACGAGGCGGTACAAGCCGCTCTGGCCACTGATGGCGGCCAGTTCTTTCAAATCGTAGGGCATTCGTTTTTAATGATTAATTTTTTAATGATTAACGGTTAATTATTAAGCTGGGCCTGGAAAACAAAAATTAACCATTGACCATTAAATAATTAACCATTAAAACTAGTTTTCCAGCGCGTTTGAGCCAGTAACTCCGAGCTTAAAATCGATGGGCAGGCTGGTCAGGATGGGGTATTCGGGCTTTTTGAATTTGAGCAGGCGCACCACGCGGGCTGCCTCGTCGCCGGTACCACCGCCCACCTGCTTCACAATGCGCAGGCCCTGAATATTGCCATCGGGGTTGAGCGTAAAGCTGATGATGCAGCGACCCTGCATGCGGTTGCGCTTGGCCAGCAGCGGATACTTCAGCTCCTTGGCAATGAAGGCATACATGGCATCCTGGCCACCTTCATAATACTTGGCTACCGGAATTTCGGTGCCTACGTGGTTGAGCCCGGTGCCCTGCTCGGTCTGCGGCACCGTTTGGGAGGGCGGCACCGTATTGGGCTTGGTCGTTTGGGCGCGGGCCGGGGCCAGCAGGGCGCACAAAGCCAGCGGCGTGAGCAATAGTTTTTTCATAGGTGCTGAAAAGTCGATGAGGAAAAGACCCTGCGCATAGGCAATTGGTAGGCCAAAAGTACTTAAGCGCCCGCAGCATCGGCTGCTACCTGCCGGTTTATTTCCGTGATAAAATTTAGTACTTCCTCGCGGCCCAGCCCGGTTTCGGCCGACGTCACAAAGTAGCGCGGCAGCTCGTCCCAGGTTTCGCCCATCTTCGCCAGATAATTGCTGATTAAAGCTTTTGTCTGACTGGTGGACTGCTTGTCGGTTTTCGTAAAAACCATCACGAAGGGCACGCCTGCCTCCCCTAGCTTCTCCATAAACTCCAGGTCAACGGCCTGCGGCGCGTGGCGCGAATCGAGGAGCACGCACACGCAGGTGAGATTCTCACGCTTGGTGAGGTAGGCATTTATCATCTTTCCCCAGTCGGAACGCGCGCTCTTGCTCACGCGCGCATAGCCGTAGCCCGGCAGGTCGACTAGGTACCACTCATCATTAATATTGAAGTGATTAATAACCTGCGTTTTGCCCGGCGTGCTCGAGGTTTTGGCCAGCGCCTGGCGCCCCGTCAGCATGTTTATCAGCGACGACTTGCCGACGTTGGAGCGCCCGATAAAGGCGTATTCGGGGCGGTCGGGGGCCGGGCAGGCTGCTACCTGCGTATTACTAACTAAAAAAGTTGCTTCACGAATTACCATTTGCGGGTTACCTATCGGACAATGCGGGTACAAAGATGCGTCGGACTACGGGTGCCGGCCGAGTGCCCAGCTCCGGCATCTGCCGTGCCGCACTCGGTAAATAGTTGTCTTTCAAAACCTGCCACTATATTTGCGCCGCTCCCAATCCGCTCTTTTGCGGCTTCGCAAACGTCTTATTACCGCCGCTGGCCTATTTTAGTGCCCTTGGCTAGCCCGCGTACCCGCGCTTTGCCGGTATATTTGTTGCTTCCAAGGGCCGCTGGCCTCCTTATTTTTAGACAGCCGCTGGCTAATCGGGCCAACCCTGTCGCCTAATTTTAGTATAAGTCGCCAAAACGAGTGTGCTAGTGGCCTGCTTCCGCCGACATTATACTAAAGCCACTTCTTCGCTCTTCCTTTTAAATTTTCCAAACACCCCTTTTTTCAATGGACAACGTATCCAAAAGGCTGCTGCAAGCTTCCTACGCGCTAGCCCTGACTGCGGCCGTGGCTACTTCGGCCCAGGCACAGAGCACCCGCAAGGACCTGCAAACCGGCAACAAGCTGTTCAACCAGGAGAACTACCGCGCTTCCATCCCTTACTACGAGCGGGTAATCGCCAAAGACCCTAACAACGCGCAGGCGCTGTTCCGGGCGGGGGTAGCGTATTTGTCCTTTGACAAAGAGAAAGCCAGCGACTACATCTATAAAGCGCAGAAGCTGAAGCCCAAAGTGTCGAAAGACGTGGAGTACTGGCTGGGTCGCGTCGACCACCTCAACTACAACTTCGATGAGGCTATCACGCATTATCAGGCCTACAACGCTACGCTGAAAAAGAAAAACGACACGCGCCGTGAGGAAGTGGCGCAGCTGATTCAGCACAGCAAAAACGCTAAAATTCTGTTCAACGCGCCCAAGGATATCTTCGTGAAAAACTTGGGCCCGACTGTGAACACGCAGTACTCGGAGCACAGCCCGGTTATCTCGTCGGATGATAAGACGCTGATTTTTACGACGCGTGCTAACCCTACCGACATTCCCGGCCTCGATAGCAAAGCCCGCAATAAAACGGCCGCCGATGGCGAGTACTTCGAGGGTATCGTCGAAACTCACCGCATCGACGCCGACAACTGGGAGAAGCCCCGCTCGCTGTCGGCGGCGCTCAACAGCAAAGGCCACGACGCGTCGGACCAGCTATTCGACAACGATACCAAGCTGCTGATGTACCGTAGCGACGAGGATGGCGACGTGTTCGTTGCTTCGAAGCAGGCCGGTGGCGACTGGGGCAACCCGGTAAAGCTGAACAGCAACATCAACTCGAAGCAGTACGAGGGTGATGCCTACATTACGCCCGATGGCTTGACGCTGTACTTCTCTACCTCGCGGTACTCGGAAGACGGCAACCTGGACCTGTACTACAGCACCCGCCCCGCCGGCGGCGACTGGGGTCCGGCTAAGTCGCTGGGTAGCACTATCAACACCAAGTATGACGAGGACAGCCCGTACATGAGCCGCGATGGCAAGACGCTGTATTTCAGCTCGCGTGGTCACAATACGATGGGCGACTACGACATCTTCAAGTCGCAGTACGACAGCATCGGCCACAAGTGGGGCCGGCCCGAGAACATGGGCTATCCCATCAACACGCCGGACGCTGACTCTTACTACCGCCTGGCTCCCGATGGCACGTACGCCTACCTCAGCTCGTACCGCATTGGTGGCTACGGCGAGAAGGACATCTACACTATCAGCTACATCAAGAACATCAACATCAAAGGCTCGGTGTTCTCGAAGCGCGACAGCACCCAGGCCATCCCCGGCGTGGAGCTGGTGTTCAACGGGACGCAGGCCGACAAAACGGCCATCAGCTTCCGCGATGTGACCAAGCCCGATGGTACGTATCAGGTGAAAGTTCTTTCGGCCCGTACCTACCAGGTAGCCGTGAACAAGGACGGCAAGAATATCGAGACGCAGGAATTTGCGGTGCCGATTTCGACCAACGACTCGACGTCGATTACCAAGAATTTCTACGTTGACTATATCGACACGACTGCCCTGGCTGCTTCGCGCTTCGGTAAAATCTACTTCGACACCGATAAGTACAAGCTGCGTCCGGAGTCGATAAAGACGCTGAACGCTACGGCGGCCATCCTGAAAGCCAATACCGGCCTCAACATCTCGATTGAGGGTAACTGCGACTCGCGCAATACGGATGAGTACAACATGGTACTCGGCCAGAACCGCGCCGATGCTGCCAAGAACTACCTCGTGAAGCAGGGCGTAGCTTCGGCCCGCCTTACTACGGTAAGCTACGGCGAGCGCAAGCCCGCTGCTCCGAACGACTCGCCTGAGAACATGCAGCTTAACCGCCGCGACGAGTTTAAGGTGGTGCTGAAAGAGGGCGAGAAAATGCCCGTGATTCAGCCCGCAGCTTCAACTACCACTACTTCTTCTTCTACCACAAGCTCGTCGACTGTAGCGGCTCCTGGAGCCCCGCTGCCCGGCAAGAGCAAAGTGCGCCTGGCCGACGGAACCAAGGTGAAAACCAAGGTGGATGAGTCAAGCGACAAGGTAAAAGTGAAAACCAAAGGCGCCGCCGGCGAGAAGTCGAAGACGATTTCGAAAGACGGCGAGCTGGAGTCGAAGGCAAAAGACGCTTCGGGCGAGAAAGCCAAAGTAAAAACTTCCAACTAGTCGTTTTTTACTTACTCTTTGCCAGAAAATAAAACGGCCGGACAAACAGTCCGGCCGTTTTTTTGTCCTGACTGCAAAGCGACTATCATCCGCTACGCAACGACGGCCTTGCCGCCGCACAATTTTTGCGGAGCGTTGCCGTTATTTGCACTCTCCCTATGGCCGTAGTACCCTATAAAGAAGACGCCGCCGATAAGAAATCGCAGGTGGCCCGCATGTTTGACAACATTGCCGGCAAGTATGATTTCCTAAACCACTTTCTGAGTGCGGGCACCGACATTTACTGGCGTCGGAAAGCCGTAAATGAGCTTAAAGCGCTACGGCCGGCGCGCATTCTGGATATTGCGACCGGCACGGCCGACTTTGCCATTGAAACGCTCCGGGCCGCCGCACCCAACGCCCAAGTCACGGGCGTTGACATATCGGCCGGTATGCTGGAAGTGGGCCGCCAGAAGCTGGTGGAGAAGAAGCTTAGCCACCGCATTAAGCTGGAGCTGGCCGATTCGGAAAACCTGCCGTTTGAAGACAATCAGTTTGACGCCGTAACGGCCTCCTTCGGCGTGCGCAACTTTGCTCACCTCGAGCGCGGCCTGGCTGAGATGTACCGGGTGCTGCGCCCCGGCGGGCAGCTTGTTATCCTGGAGTTCAGCAAGCCGACGGCTTTTCCGCTCAAGCAAGCGTATAATTTCTATTTCAGTCGGGTACTGCCGGTTTTTGGCAAAGTAATTTCCAAAGACCAGAGCGCCTATACCTACCTGCCCGAGTCGGTGCAGGCATTTCCCGACGGCGCCGAGTTCGTGGCTATTCTGGGTCGCGTCGGCTTTACTACTCCTGCATGGCAACCACTTACGTTTGGCATAAGCTCCATTTATACGGCTCGCAAATAGCGCGAACAGGCCCCTGGCGTGGCCTGCTGCCGCTACTGGGCCTGCTGCTGCTGGCTGGCCCGGCGCTGGCCCAGCGCAAGCGCAGCGATGCCATCGACCGGAGCCGCAAAGGGCACATCAAGGGGATTACCGTTGAGAACCTGTCAAACTATAACGACCGGTTTTTTCGGCCCGGCATTTATATCGCGCCTAATTTCTCGCGGTTTTTTCTGGAGCAGTCGGCCGCCTATTTCCAGGCGGCCCAGCAGGGGCGGGGCATCTCGGCCAATTCTATTATCAGCCCTGGTTTTGCGGTAGGC
This sequence comes from Hymenobacter sp. BRD67, assembly GCF_013256425.1. GTDB lineage: Bacteria > Bacteroidota > Bacteroidia > Cytophagales > Hymenobacteraceae > Hymenobacter. The sequence goes on along the minus strand of NZ_CP053904.1, from coordinate 1,862,188 downwards.
TTTATCGGGGATATTCGTCTGGGTAATCCGGGCACCCCGTTTCACCTGCGCTTTACGCCGGGCCTTAATTTTCTGACGCGCCGGGTCGAGTTTTTGAGCGCCGGGGCGGGGCAGCCCGATACCATTCGCACCCAGGAAGTAAGCACCACCCAGCTGGAGCTGCCGATACTGCTCAAATATCAGTCGAACCGCCGCCGCAACACGCGCTTTTACATGATTGGCGGCCTCAAGCCCAGCTTTGCCGTAACGCAGCGCCAAAATACGCCGGCCATCAACCAGATTACCGTGGCCCGCGACGACCTGATGCTGGAATACGGCGTCGGCCTCGATTTATTTTACCCCTACTTCAAGTTTGGGCCCGAGCTGCGCTTCTCGCACGGCCTGCGCAATGTGCTGACCCCGCGCGACAACGCGTACAGCAACAGCTTGCAAAGCCTGCGCACGAATACGGTGACCCTTTATTTAAATATTGAATAAATAATGTAGCTAGTGGTTGGTAGCATCAGTACCAACCTAACAGCTCTTGGTAATTTTTTTATGAAAACTGCTTTTATTACGGGAGCTTCTTCGGGTATTGGCCGGGCTACGGCGGTGGCCCTGGCAAAATCGGGTTTTCAGCTGGTGGTAGCCGGCCGGCGGCGCGAGCGCCTGGAAACCCTGGTGCAGGAGCTGGCCCCCACGCCGGTGCATATCCTGACCTTTGATGTGCGCGACCGCGCGGCCGTGGAAGCGGCCGTAGCCGAGTTGCCCGCGCCTTTTCAGCACGTTGATGTGCTGATTAACAATGCCGGCAATGCGCACGGCATGGCCCCTGTTCAGGAGGGCGATGTAGCCGACTGGGAGGCGATGCTCGATGGCAACGTCAAGGGGCTGCTTTACGTGAGCCGGGCGGTGCTGCCGCGCATGGGAGAAGGCGGCTTTATTGTAAACCTGGGCTCGATAGCCGGCTACGAGGCGTATGCCAACGGCAACGTGTATTGTGCCTCCAAGGCGGCCGTAGCCATGCTCACGCGCACGATGCGCATCGACCTGCTGCCGCGCGGCATTCGGGTGGCTGAAGTAGCTCCCGGCATGGTCGAAACTGAGTTTTCGGCGGTGCGCTTTAAAGGGGATGAAGAGCGGGCCACCAGCGTATACAAAGGCGTGCAGCCGCTGCAAGCCCAGGATATCGCTGAGCTGATTCAATTTATCGTGACGCGCCCGCCGCACGTGCAGATTGCCGAGGCCGTTATTTTTCCGGCGGCCCAGGCGGCGGCGGCTACGGTGCGACGGCAGCCTTAGCGCACGCGCGGTTGGTGGGGCGGCAGGCTGCGCGCTTGTAACCGCTCTGGCAGGGCTACGAGGGTCCGGTAGCGTGCAGTTGTTGCAGTAGCGCGCCGTGTAAGGTATGCCCACCCGCAAAGCGGTAAGTCTCAAGGTCGGTGCCCAGCTGGCGAAGGGTGGCTGCCTGTTGACTAAATATATTATTTTCAATATATTCATCCTGGTCCCCGCAAACCAGTGCTACGGGCAAGGCAGTAAGCAGCCGCCCGGCTGCTATAGGGTCGATATCAGCCGAAAAATCGCCGGCCCACAGTACCAGCCTATGCGGACGCCAGCTGGCGGCCTCACGGCTTAGCCAGCGGCTGGCCGTGGCGGTGCCCTGCGAGAAGCCCAGCACTGTAACCTGCACCTGAGCCGGGCACTGGGCCAGCAGGTGGTGGCGCAGGGCAGTGAGGTAGGAAGCCTGGTCCTCAAGTTCAGCCAGCCGGTCGGCGCGGGTCATCCAGGATGCGCCCACGCGGCCCGCCGTGCCCGCGAGGTAAAAGCGGGAGAGGCCTTCGGGCGCTACTACAACGGTACCCACCGGGTCGGCGGCGTGCAGCGGGGCAAAGTGGCGAATAAAGTATTCGGCCAGCTGGCCGTAGCCGTGTAGCACCAGCCATAGCTGCCGGGTAGTGGGCGAGAGGCTGCCCAATTGCTGGTAGCGCGCCGTGCGGACAACAGAAAAATGATGTTCCAAAGGACTTTGTCGAGCAAAAAAGAGCTGTCAGGCCAGCGTTAGCCACGGCTGCCAAAGATGGCGCTGCCCACCCGAATAAGCGTGCTGCCCTCGGCCAGCGCCCATTCGTAGTCGGCGCTCATGCCCATCGAAAGCTCGCGAAAATCTTCGGCATCGGCAAAGTAGGTGGCTTTCAGGTGCTCAAAATACTGACGCAGCTGCCGGAATTCGGCCCGCACCAGCGCCTCGTCGGGCGAGTGGGTAGCGATGCCCATCACGCCGGTCAGCCGCACGTGGCGCAGCGCCTGGTAGTCGGCCGACTGTAATAGCTCTTCGGCCTCGGGCAGACTGAGGCCGGTTTTGGTTTCTTCCCGGGCAATGTGAAACTGCAGCAGGCCGCGAATAACCCGTCCGTGCCGTGCCGCCTGCTTATCCAGCTCCAGCAGCAGGCGCAGGCTGTCGATACTTTCGACGGTGTGTATAAAAGGCGCCAGGTATTTTACCTTATTTGTCTGAAGCTGGCCAATCTGGTGCCACTCCACATCGGCCGGCAGCTCGGGCTGCTTCGCGGCCATTTCCTGCACCCGGTTTTCGCCGAAGCGGCGGGCCCCGGCTGCGTAGGCCTCCCGCAGCCGCTCTACGGGGTGGGTTTTGGTCACCACGACCAGCCGCGCCGCGGTGTCGGTCAGCTTCTGCTCGAAGGCAGCAATATTTTCAGCGATTGACATGGGGGTTCCTGTTTGTGTTTCGCTACTTGTTGTTATTTTTTTTTGAATATTCCTAATATTCATATCTGTAACTATTAGTAAAGCAATAAACTATGAACGAGGAGAAACAAAAAGCTAATCTTCCAGCACATTGTTCATAAACGTGCTTTTCAGGGCTAGCCAGAGCAGCCAGAGGGCGAGGCCCAGGCCCAGGTAAGGCCGGTAAAAATCCTGCACGCTGCGGTAGCGCTGAGTGAGAATATCAGATTTTTCTAATTTATTAATTTCCCCAAATACCTGCTCCAGCGCGGCATTATCGGTGGCGCGGAAGAAGCGGCCGTCGGCGGCCTGGGCGAGCTGCCGCATGGTGGTTTCGTCGAGGCGGGTTTGCACGTAGCGCGGCTTGCCGGTGAGGGAATCGCGGCCGTAGGGCACATAGCCGTCCTCACCCAAGCCAATGGTATAGAGCCGGATGCCGTAGGCGTGCGCGAGCTTGGCCGCCAGTAGTGGGTCGAGGCTGCCGGCATTGCTTTCGCCATCGGAAAGCAGCACGCACACCCGCGACCTGGCTGCCGATTCGCGCAGGCGGTTGATAGCTACCCCGAGCGCCGTGCCAATGGCCGTACCGTCGTCGGCAATCAGGCCGGGGCGCAGGCTGCGCAGGTTTTCCAGTAGCAGGTCATAATCGGTAGTAAGCGGCACCAGGGAGTAGGCCTGCCCGGCGAAGGCCACGAGGCCAAGCCGGTCGCCGGCCCGCCGGCGTACAAAGCTGCTGGCTAATGTCTTGGCTGCTTCGAGGCGGGTGGGTTTCAGGTCCTCAATCTCCATACTGCCCGACACGTCGAGGGCCAGCACAATGTCGATGCCGCGGCCGGTTTGGGTAAGGTGCTCACTGGGGCGCTGGGGGCGGGCAACGGCAATGACCAGAAGCGCCAGGCTAAGGCTAAGCACGATATCCGGCAGGAAGCGCAGGGCCGCCCGCCAGTCGGGCCGGATGCCGCCCGGTCCGAAGGCCACTACTACCTGCCGGCGCCGGCGTGCCAGCAGCCAGCGCAGCAGCGGCAGCAGCGGCACCAGTGCCAGCAGCAGCAGCAGGCGCGGGTGCTGCCACTCGTAGCCAGCCAGGGTTGCGTAAGAAAAAGAATTCATGCTGAAAGTGGCCCGAAGCCGCAAATTACGCTGCCAGGCCTATGCTGGCTGCGGCCCGCAGTGCCGGTACCTTTGCCGGTACTTTATGCCCTAGCGGCCGGCCTCATGATTCGTACCGTAATTTTTGACATGGATGGTGTTATTATCGACACCGAGCCCATCCACAACCACGCGTTTAATACCCAGTTTGCTGAGTTGGGTATTAGCATTACTGCTGCCGAATATGCCACCTTTCTGGGCCGCTCGACCCGCAACGTATTTGAGCGCCTAAAAGCGCAGTTTAATTTGCCTCAGCCGGTAGAAACGCTGTTGCAGCGCAAGCGGGAGCTGTTTAATAAGGCATTCGACGAAGACGCGGCCCTCGACCTGCTGCCCGGCGTACGAACGCTGCTGGAGGACCTGCGGGCAAACGGCGTGCAGATGGTAGTGGCTTCCTCGGCCTCCAAGGCCACGATTGAGCGGGTGTTCCGGCGCTTCGGCCTGGCTCCTTATTTTACGCACGTTGTTAGCGGCGAAGATTTTACGCAGTCGAAGCCCAACCCGGCCATTTTTGTGCACGCGGCGGCCGTGTCCGAAACCCCGGTAACCGAGTGCATTGTTATTGAAGACTCGGCCAACGGCGTGGCAGCGGCCAAAGCAGCCGGCATCTACTGTATCGGCTACGCCAGCCCGCACTCGGCCTTGCAAAATCTAAGTCAGGCCGACCGGGTGGTTCAGGACTTTTCGGAGCTGTCAGCTCCGGAGATTCAGGCTATTTAAGTCAGTCCTCAAATCGGCCCAGCTCTGTGCTGGCAAACGTCCATTCCGGCGTTTCAAACTCGGCTTGGGTCGGGCTGGGCACGGCAAACCAGGCGCCGAGCCTTGGCTGGGCTACGTTGCGCAGCAGGTGGATAGATTGAGCTGGCATATAGCTCTGGGCCAGTAGCAGATAGCGCCGGCCGGTTTGTGGGTTTTCGGCCACGTCGACTACCAGCACGGCGTGGCCGGGGCGGCCGCCGTGCACCAGCACATCGCCGGGCTGCACTTCGGCCAACGGCACGGACCGCACCTCCCGGCTCAGCGAGCGGGTGCCCGCGTAGCCGAACACCGGCAGCAGGTAGCGTTCCAGGGCCGCGTGCGTAATCGCCTCGGCCGGCTTGGTAGCTGCCTTTACCTCTTCGCCGTGTACCTGAAACGTGTGCCCGGCCAGGTAGTCCGAAAACCAGGTGTCGTAGCCGGTAGTCAGGTGAAAGTGAATCCGGTTTGGGTACTGGCTAAATAAATACTCGGCCCGCAGCCGGATAACGGCGTCGGCGCACTGCTGCAAGTCCCTGGTACCGGTGTCAATATCAACTACGGCCGCCACTACGGCCTGATTATCCTTTAAGCGCTCATCGTAAAGGCGGGCGGGCGTGCCCACGGGTCGAAGTGGTAGTCCGCGCAGCCACTCGCCCCACGAGCCAGGCCGTACCGCGAGGCGCTGGCAGCCCGCCGGAGCTACAAAGCGCAGCTGTAGGCACTCTGCCGGCTGCGGCTGCCTTGCCAGCCAGGGGTAAGTGGGCGTAGCCGGCGCAGGTAAAAGCGCCAGCAGGCTAAAGGCCGCAATTTCCGGATAAGTCATAGCCCATTAACGCTGACTCCCTGTAAAGCAGTATAGCCTGTAAATACCTTGCCGGTTAAGGCGAGGTATTTACAGGCTATAATATGTAGAAATATTTTGCTATTTCAATACTGTTTTCTTGGCGGCGGCTGCCTTCTTGGCCGCTGCGGGCTTTTTAGCGGGCGCTTTTTTCTTGGCAGCGGGGGCCTTGGCGGTCTTTTTGGCCGGGGCGTCAGCTTCTTTCTCGACTGACGGGGCAGCCGCTTTTTTGCCGAAGCGCCCACCTTTGGCGGGTTTGTCGGGGGTAGCGGCGGCCAGCTCCAGGCAGCGCTCCAGTGTAAGCTCGGTAGGCTCTTCGCCCTTCGGAATCTTTACGTTCTTCTTGCCGGCTACTATATAGGGCCCAAAACGACCATTAAGTACCTGAATATCGAGGTTTTCAGCAAATTCCTTAATTAGTCGCTCTGCGTCGGCCTTACGCTTGGCTTCGATGAGCGTTACGGCTTCTTCGCCCGTTATGGTATGCGGGTCCTGCTCTTTGGTAAGCGAATAAAACTTGCTGTCGTGGCGGATGTAAGGCCCAAAGCGGCCGAGTGCGGCCGTCATGGGCTTGTCCTCAAACTCACCCACCACACGCGGCAGCTTAAACAAATCCAGTGCCTCTTCGAGGGTAATAGTTTCAATGAACTGACCCTTGCGCAGGTTGGCGTAGGCGGGCTTGGTTTCGCCCTCGGTGTCGCCCAGCGCCACGTAGGGGCCGTATTTGCCCAGGCGGGCCGTTATCTTCTCGCCCGTTTCGGGGTGCAGGCCGATTTCGCGGGTGCTGCTCAGCGTGCTGCGCTCAATGTCCTGCCCCCGCTCCACGCTCTTGTGAAAAGGCTCGTAGAAACCGGCCAGCATGTGGCCCCATTCCTCCCGCCCGTTGGCAATCTGGTCAAACTCGTCCTCGACCTTGGCCGTGAACTGAAAGTCTACGATAGCGGGAAAATGCTCGACCAGAAAATCGTTGACTACCAGGGCCGTATCTGTCGGGAAAAGCTTGGCTTTGTCCGCGCCGTAGGTTTCGCTGCGCTGCTCGGTCTTCACCTCATTGCCCACCAGCGCCAGGGCGTAAATCTTGCGCTCCTTGCCCTCGCGCGAGTCTTTTTCGACGTAGCCGCGCTTTTGTACGATGCTGATGGTGGGGGCGTAGGTGCTGGGGCGGCCGATGCCCATTTCCTCCAGCTTTTTCACCAGCGAGGCCTCGGTGTAGCGGGCCGGCGGCGTGCTGAAGCGCTCGGTGGCCGTCAGGGTTTGCAGCGGCAGGTGCTGGCCTACGCTCAGCGGCGGCAGGCCGCGCGAGAAGCTGCTTTCGCCATCGGCGGGCTGCTCGTCATCGTCCTTGCTTTCGGCATAGGCTTTCAGGAAGCCCTCAAAGGTAATCACCTCGCCCGTTGCCGAAAACGTGGTGCCAGGCTGGGTGCTGATACCGATAGCGGCCGTAGTGCGCTCAATCTGCGCGTCGGCCATCTGCGAGCCCATTGCCCGCTTGCGGATGAGGTCGTAGAGGCGCTGCTCCGAGGCATCGGCCCCGGCTTTCACCTGCTTGAAGTCGGTAGGGCGAATAGCTTCGTGGGCCTCCTGGGCCGAAGCCGACTTGGTTTTGAACTGGCGCTCCAGGGCATACTCGGCCCCATAGGCAGCCTCAATGGCCTCGCGTGCCCCTTTGCGAGCCTCCTCGCTCAGGTTCACCGAATCGGTTCGCATGTAGCTGATGCGGCCAGCCTCGTATAGCTTCTGGGCCACCGTCATGGTCTGAGCCACTGAGAAACCCAGCTTGCGCGAGGCCTCCTGCTGCAAGGTGGAGGTGGTAAAGGGCGGCGCCGGGCTGCGCTTGCCGGGCTTTTTATCGAGGCTATTAATACTGTAGGTAGCCCCGATGCAGCGCGTCAGAAAGGCTTCGGCCTCTTCGCGGGTCTTGTAGCGGGTGGGCAGCTCGGCTTCCAGGGTGGTGCCCTGGCCCGCATCGAAGCGGGCCACCACGCGGTAGGCGCTGGCCGATTTGTGCTGGTTAATCTCCCGCTCGCGGTCTACTACCAGGCGCACGGCCACGCTCTGCACGCGGCCGGCCGAGAGGCCGGCTTTCACCTTGCGCCACAGCACCGGGCTCAGCTCAAAACCCACCAGGCGGTCGAGCACCCGGCGGGCCTGCTGGGCGTTGACCAGGTCGAGGTTTATCTCGCGCGGATTATCAATAGCCTTGAGGATAGCAGCCTTGGTAATCTCGCGAAACACAATGCGCTTCGTCTTGTCGGCCTTGAGGTTAAGCGTTTCAGATAAGTGCCAGGAAATAGCTTCGCCCTCCCGGTCATCGTCACTGGCCAGCCACACCATCTCGGCTTCCTTAGCCAGCTTTTTGAGCTGCGAAATAAGCTCACGTTTGTCGGCATCCACCACGTAAGTGGGCTTGAAGCCGTTGGCCACATCGACGGCGTTATTATCCTTGGGCAGGTCGCGGACGTGCCCGTAGCTGGAGCGCACCACGAAATCCGGGCCGAGGTAGCCTTCAATGGTTTTGGCCTTGGCGGGCGACTCGACGATAACTAGATTCTTGACCATGCAGGCGGTGGTAGGAGCGGGGTAAGGTTTTGCCGGGATGCTGAGAACGCGCACCCCGCCCGAAAAGTTGAAAACGGGCACAAAGATGCACGGTAGGCGCTGACTGCGGCCGGCAAGCTACCTTACTGCCGCGATAGTATTGTCGGATTGCTTCGCGGCCCTACTTTTGTTGAGTCTCCCCGCGAGCCACTGGTTCGCCCCACCCTCACTGCTTCCCTCCACATGGCTTCCGCCAAGAAAGCTCCCGCTTCCGAACCAGACTACGACCTCAACGACGAAAACCCGGATGACGGGCCCGTGATGCCGGTAGTGCGCACCGACCAGACCCGCAAGCGCGGGGCCGGCCGCAACTCCGAGCTCACCGATACTGACTACGTCAACGAGCAGCTCAACCGAGTGCTCTTTGCCCTCGACGCCTTTAAAAAAGGCGACGTGTCGGTGCGCCTGACCAAGCAGAACGACGATATCTTCTCCGAAATCGCCGAAGCCTACAACTCGATGGTGGAGATGATTGGTGGGGTAGGCGGGGAGGTGTCGCGCATTTCAAAGGTGGCCGGGGTAGAGGGTAACCTCAAAGCCCGTGCCTCGGCCGAGGGAGCCGCTGGCTTCTGGCGCGACATGATAAACAATATCAACGGCCTGGTCGACTCCATCGCCGTGCCGGTGTTGGAGGTAGGTAAGGTGCTGAAAAACATCAGCCGGGGCAATCTGGATGAGAGCTTCCAGATTCCGGTATCGGGCGACTTCAAGGTGATGGCCGAAACCATCAACCGCACCATCGACAACCTGAACGTATTTGCCGGCGAGGTAAGCCGCGTGGCGCAGGAAGTAGGTACGGAAGGCCGCCTCGGTGGCCAAGCGGTAGTACCGAACGTGGGTGGCGTGTGGAAGGAGCTGACGGATAACGTGAACACGATGGCTTCGAACCTGACGAGTCAGGTGCGCGACATTGCCAATGTGGCCACGGCCGTAGCCCGCGGCGACCTGAGCCAGAAAGTAACGGTTGAGCTGAAAGGCGAGCTGCTCCAGCTCAAGCAGAACCTAAACCAGATGGTGGACTCGCTCAACCTGTTTGCCGGCGAGGTAACGCGGGTGGCCCTCGACGTGGGTACCGAAGGGAAGCTGGGCGGCCAGGCCAGCGTGCCGGGCGTATCGGGCACCTGGAAAGACTTGACGGACAACGTGAACAACATGGCTGCTAACCTGACGAGTCAGGTGCGCGACATTGCCAACGTGGCCACGGCCGTAGCCCGCGGCGACCTGAGCCAGAAAATGACGGTAAACGTTAAAGGCGAAATATTAGAATTAAAGAATATTCTGAACCAGATGGTTGACTCGCTCAACATCTTTGGTGACGAGGTAACCAGGGTGGCCCGCGAGGTAGGCACCGAGGGCAAGCTGGGCGGCCAGGCCGTGGTGCCCCGCGTAGGTGGCACCTGGAAAGAGCTGACGGATAACGTAAATACGATGGCCGCCAACCTGACCAGCCAGGTGCGCGACATTGCCAACGTGGCCACGGCCGTAGCCCGCGGCGACCTGAGCCAGAAAATGACGGTGGATGTGCAGGGCGAGATTCTCGACCTGAAGAACATCCTGAACCAGATGGTGGACTCGCTCAACATCTTCGCTGGCGAAGTAACCCGCGTAGCGCGGGAAGTGGGTACCGAAGGCATTCTGGGCGGCCAGGCCAACGTGCCCCGCGTGTCGGGCACCTGGAAGGAGCTGACGGATAACGTAAATACGATGGCTTCGAACCTGACGAGTCAGGTGCGCGACATTGCCAACGTGGCCACGGCCGTAGCCCGCGGCGACCTAAGCCAGAAAATCACGGTAAACGTGCGCGGCGAGCTGCTTCAGCTTAAGGAAAACCTCAACCAGATGGTGGACTCGCTGAACGTATTCGGCGACGAGGTAACCAGGGTGGCCCGCGAAGTAGGCACCGACGGCAAGCTCGGCGGCCAGGCCGTGGTGCCCGGCGTAAAAGGCACCTGGAAAGACCTGACGGACAACGTAAATACGATGGCGGCCTCGCTCACCAGCCAGGTGCGCGACATTGCCAACGTAACGACGGCCGTAGCCCGCGGCGACTTGTCGCAGAAAGTATCGGTAGATGTGCGCGGCGAGCTGCTCGACCTCAAGGACAACATCAACCAGATGGTGGACTCGCTCAATATCTTCGCCGGTGAGGTAACCCGCGTGGCCGTGGAAGTGGGCACCGAAGGCCAGCTGGGCGGTCAGGCCAACGTGCCGAACGTAAGCGGCGTGTGGAAAGACCTGACGGACAACGTAAACACGATGGCTGCCAACCTCACCACGCAGGTACGCGGCATTGTAAAAATTGTAACGGCGGTTTCGCAGGGCGACCTGACCCAGAAGCTGATGCTGGAAGCGGCCGGCGAAGTAGCCGACCTGGCCCAGACTATCAACCGAATGGTGGATGACCTGAACCGTCTCGCCTCGGAAGTAAGCCGCGTGGCTCGCGTAGCCGGGGCCGAGGGTAAGCTCACCGAGCGCGCCACGGTGGGCGGCGTGTCGGGCTCGTGGAAAGAGCTGGTGGATACGCTGAACGCCCTGATTGAGAGCATCGCCCTGCCGGTACTCGAAGTAAGCCGCGTGGTACGGGCCATCTCAGAAGGCGACCTGACGCAGATGGTGGAGATTCAGCCTACAGGCGATATCGCGGCCATGTCGAACGCCCTGAACCTGGCCGTGGAAAACCTCAACGCCCTGCTCGGCGAAATCAACGATTCGGCGCAGGTAGTGGGTACCTCTTCAGAGGAAATGGTAGATAAGGGTCAGGAAATGAGCCGGGTAACTGTGGATGTGGCCCTGGCCATGCAGCAGATGGCCGAAGGCGCGCAGAACCAGGCCTTGAAAACCGACCAGGCCTTTAAGCTGATTGAGGAAATCATGACGGCCACCAAGGAAACGGCCAACAAGGCCGACGTGGTGAACAAGTCGGCTATCATGGGTGAGCAAACCTCGCAGCAGGGCCTGAAAACGGTAGCGGAAGTGGTAAAAAACATGGAAGAGATTTCCAGCGCCGCTACCCAGACCTCCCGCACCATCGAAGTTCTGTCGACCCGCTCGCAGGAAATCAGCAAGTCGCTGGGCGTAATTACTGACATCGCTTCGCAAACCAACCTGCTGGCCCTGAACGCCGCCATCGAAGCGGCCCGCGCCGGCGAGGCCGGCCGCGGCTTTGCCGTAGTAGCCGAGGAGATTCGCAAGCTGGCCGAAGGCTCGCGTAAGTCGGCCAACGAGATTGCTACGCTGGTAGAAGACGTGAAGAAGGATACGACCAGCGCCGCCAGCGCCATCAGCGCCATGGAAAGCCGGGTACTGAAGGGTAAGAATGCTACCTTCGAGGCCAGCGCGGCCTTTAAGAATATTGCCACCAGCAGCGGCGAAACGCTACGCACCTCCCGCGACATTCTCACTGCCACGGCCGTGCAGCAGACCTCAATTGGCGACGTGGTGAAGTACGTGGAGGAAGTAGTAGCCATTGCCGAGCAAACGGCCACCGGCACGCAGCAGGTAGCCGGCACGGCCCGCCAGCTGTCGTCGTCGATGCAGGAGCTGACCAGCTCGTCGCAGCGCCTCTCCGATATCGCGGATGACCTCCAGGATGGCCTCGAAACCTTCCAGCTCTTCGACTACCTGCCGGAGCCGGAGCCCGAGCCGGAGCCCCAGCGTCGTGTACTGCGCCGCACGGCACCCGTAAAGGCAGCAGCATTGGCCGCTACTTCGCCGGCAGTGCGCCGCGCCGCGCCGCGCCGTGCTGGCGAAGCTGCCCGCGCTACCGAAAGCCCGGCGGCTTCGTCAGCGCATACAGCCAACGGCAGCAACAATGGTAATACTACGGGCCGGACGCGCCGCGTAACCGCCATCGCCGAAGCACAGACTAATGGCGCCAGCAAAAATGCGTCGCGGCGGCCTAAACCCATCCCCAAGCCTGAGGCCACTGCTAAGCCGGAAGCCAAGCCGGAAGCCTCCGCAGCTGAACGGCCCCGTAATCGACCCAAATCCAAGTAGCATCCCGCCCCTGGCCAGCGCCTCCTCCCTAGGGGGCTCAGCTTTTAATTTCTCTCTGCTTTAATTTTTTGTGCATGGCTGATTCTGCTGCTGCCCGCCCGGCAACTACGTCGGGCCGGGCCGCTCCGGCTGCTCCCGAGGCCGTTGTCCAGCTTATCGTTTTTCGCCTCGGTGATGAGGATTATGGCATCCGCATCGAGCAGGTGAAGGAAGTAACCATTACCCCGGATGTAGTGCGGATGCCCAAAACTCCACCTTTCATAAAGGGTATTGCCAACTTACGGGGCGACATTATTGCCATTGTAGACCTGGAAGAGCGGTTTCAGCTCCGCCCCGCTGGCCGGCCGGTGCCCGAGTTTTCCTATACACTGGCTGTCGAAGCGCCCGATTATACCCTGGGCCTGATGGTGCGGGAAGTGCCGCGCCCGGTAACGGTGCCGGTGAGCCTGATTGAGCCTGCCCCGGAGTTTGTGCAGGATACTGCCCAGCGGGAAAAATACCTGGAGGGCATTGCAAAGCTTCCCGACGGTAATGGCGTCATTATTGTCCTTGATATGCCTAAGCTATTATCACCCAGCGAGATAATGCGCTTGCCCGGCCGGCCGGGCGAAACGACTACTCGGCCAGCCAAAGCCAGTCGTGCGACGCACGATGCACCCTCTAAGCCCCAACAGACGTAGAGGAGCCAGCCGGAACCCTGTCCGTTTCGGCTTTCCTTCTATTCTCCTCTTCACTCTCTAGATTTTCAGGTATACATGAATAAGCGGATTCTCATCGTCGATGACTCGTTCTACATGCGGACGATGCTCAAGAATATGCTCACCGATGCCGGCTACGACGTAGTGGGTGAAGCAGCCAACGGCCAGCAGGCCCTGGAAATGGCAGTGGCTACTACCCCCGACCTGATTACCCTTGATGTTATTCTGCCCGATAATACCGGCCTCGACGTGCTCAAGGGTATTCGCCAGCAGCAGCCCGATGCCAAAGTGGTGATGTGCTCGGCCGTAGGCCAGGAAACTATTGTGAACGAAGCCATTGAAAATGGCGCACTGGCCTATATCGTCAAGCCATTCTCCGAAGAGCGCGTGCTTGAGATAGTAGGCTCCGCCTTACAGGGCGACAGCTCGCTGGCATAGGTTATTCGTTGGTTTTATCTAACGCTTGTTCGTTTTACAGCTCTTGCTTTCTCTCACTTTTTTTGCGCATAGTACCGGCCTGCGGATGCCGGTTGGCTTCGGCACTCCGAAGGCAGCTGCCTGTGGGTGGCTCTTGCGCGAGCGGGCAGGCCATAGCTATTTGTTGGGGAGTCGGTTATGAAATCACGAGAACAAGAGTACCGTGAGCTGTTCATGGCCGAGGCGTTGGAGTATTACGACGCCATGTCGCGCCATTTGAGTGAGCTGGAGCGCAACCCGCAGGATATAGCTGCCCTCAACGAGCTCTTTCGGCTCATGCATAACCTCAAGGCAAATGCCCGGGCTATGGGTTTTGTCGATATGGGCGAGGTTGCCCATAAGATGGAAACCCTCTTTGGCCAGATTCGAAGCCAGGAGCGGGCCTTTACCGGGGCTTTGGTAACGCTGACCTTCCGGGCCGTAGATGTGCTCGGTACTATGATTCGGGCGGTAGGCTCGGGCCAGGATTCGGGCGAGGCGAAAGGCCTGCTCGACAACCTCGACCTGCTTATAAAGGGCGAAGAGCCGGTCGAAACCCAGGCGGCGCCTACCGAGGAAGAAGTAGATTCGGACGCGGCCCGTAAGCTGGAACTATCGGACTTAGTCTATATTCCGGTTAAGAAGCTTGACAACCTCCTGAACCTGGTAGGAGAGCTGGTAATTGACCGCGACCGCATCCTGACGCTGGCCGAGGAGTTGGGCCACTCGGCGCTGCAAGCCACCGCCCGGCACCTGTTTCGTATCTCCGACGACTTGCAGTACTCTGTGATGGATGTGCGGCTGGTAGGCGCGGGGGTGCTGCTCAACAAGTTTCCGCGGGTAGTGCGCGACGTGGCCGCTACCGAAAACAAGCAGGTAGAATTGACGCTGGCCGGCCAGGACGTGCAGATTGACCGCAACGTGTTGCAGCTCATCACCGATGCGCTGCTGCATATTGTGCGCAATGCCGTAAGCCACGGCCTGGAGGAGCCGGCCGCGCGGCAGGCCGCTGGCAAGCCAGCGGCTGGTCAGTTGAGTATCTCGGCCCTGACCGAGCGCGACGACGTGCTGCTGCAGGTGCAGGACGATGGCCGGGGCATCGATACCGAAGCCGTGCGCCGCAAAGCAGTGCGCAAAGGCCTGCTGTCGGCTGAGGCGGCGGCGCAGCTCGATGAGCAGGGGGTCTGGGCGCTGCTCTTTGAGCCCGGCTTTTCGATGGCCGAGCAGATAACGGATATTTCGGGTCGGGGCGTAGGCCTCGATGTGGTTAAGCTGGCCATCGACTCGCTGGGTGGGCAACTGCGGGTAAATTCTGAATTAGGCAGGGGCACCACGTTTACGCTGGTGCTGCCAACCTCTATTGCGGTTAAAGGCGCGCTGCTGATAGAGCTGGAAGAGCGGGCCTATGCCGTGCCGCTCCTGCATACCGATACGGTACTGGCCCTGGCTAATGACCAGATTTTTGCCGTCGGCGGGTTGCTGATGACCCGCGTGCAGGACGAAAATGTGCCCATCGTGCCTCTACGGCAGCTCTTGTATGCCGAAGGTGATGAGCAGCTGCCCCGCGCTACGCGCGCCGACCTGCCAACAGACGGCGGCTTGCACCAGGTGCTGATAGTCAGCTACAACAACCGTCGGCTGGGACTGCTTATCGACCGCTTTCTGCGTCAGCAGAATATTGTGGTGAAGTCGTTGAGCAAGCCACTCGATACCATTGACCTCTTCGGGGCGTTACGTTACTGGGCAACGGGCAGCTGTGCCTGGTGCTGGACGTGCCGGCCCTTACTCGTCTGTTCCTGGCCAAACGTCCTTGATATTGGCTACTTTCTGCCGTTTTTCGTATTACCCTGCTGACTCCCGCTGCTGTCGCCACGCACTTAGCTGTTATGAATTTATCAATGAATGAGTTAGAGAGCGATATTATCCGCGAAATCCTCAACATCGGTCTGGCCCGGGCGGCCGACAGCTTTGCCGTGATTGCACAGGAGCGCGTGATGCTGGAGGTTCCGAACCTGGACTTGCTGCCCAGCAGCGAGATTATTGACCGGGTGCGCGATTACCAGGCCCGCTACGTAGCCATTCAGAGCGACATCCGGGGCGATTTTAACGGCTCGACGTTTATGTTCTTTTCCGGGCAGCACGTGCAGCGCCTTTCGCGGGTGTGCCTCCGCATGCAGATGTCCGACTCGCTGCAGCTCAACGAGCTGCAGGAGTCGCTGCTGCTCGAGATAAGCAATATTATCACCGGCGCCCTGGTAACTCAGCTGGCGAACATTCTAAAAGCCAATATTTACGGCGCGCCACCGATGGCGCCCACCGGTGACCTGGCCGAAGCGCTCCAAAACCTGCTGCCCGACCCGTCGGCCCTGCAGCCGCTTATCTTCTCCGTAATCACGCAGTTTTCCGATAAGGAAAATTCGGTTGAGCTGCCGCTGATGCTGTTTTTTGACCGGGCTACGTTTGAGAAAATCCTCGAAATTATCCGGACGTACGATTTTTTGGGAAAAGCACAGTCGGCAACGTAACAATATATTAAATAGCATTTATTGGTCCAATAGCCATTTCATTGCTTGCTTTGGCTGTAACGTCATATTTCTTAACCCCACCAAGCGCCAGTCGCTTGGTGTTCTTTTTTAGCTGTGTCCCAAATTTCGCTCGCGCAAAAGATTGCCAATTTTGACCCAAATGCCCTCGGCGATGCCGCTGGTGGTTTATTTGGCCTTCCTTTCACCCCCGAAGAAGCCCAGGTTGTTGTAGTGCCCGTGCCCTGGGAAGTAACGGTGAGCTACCGTGCCGGCACGGCGCAAGGCCCGGCGGCCATTCGCGAAGCCTCATTACAAGTTGACCTCTACGACCCCGAATTGCCGGAAGCCTGGAAGCTTGGGCTGGCGATGGAGGAGGAAGACGAAGCTATTGCCCAAGCCAGCCGGGAGCTGCGCCCCGTGGCCGCCGATTACATTGGCTGGCTTGAAGCCGGCCAGCCGGCCCGTGGGGCCGCGAAGCATGGCCAGGTGCCTGCCCAGATTACCGCCGAAGGCCAGAAGCTACTTCAGTGGCTGAAGGCTAAGACCGGTGCCCTGCTGGATGCCGGCAAGGCGGTAGCCGTGCTCGGCGGCGACCACAGCACGCCGCTGGGTTACCTGCACGCGCTGGCCGAGCGCCACAGTGAGTTTGGTATCTTACAGATAGACGCGCACTGCGACCTGCGCCCCGCCTACGAGGGCTTTCAGTATTCGCACGCCAGCATTATGTACAATGCCCTGGAGCTGCCGCAGGTGAAGAAGCTGGTGCAGGTGGGCATCCGCGACATGTGCCAGCAGGAGGCCGACCTGATTGAGCATTCGGTGGGCCGCGTGGCACTGTTTGGGCAGCGGTTTATGAGCGAAGAGAAATTCGCTAAGAAGTCCTGGAAGAAGGTGTGCGGTAAGATTATCGCGCAGCTGCCGCAGAAGGTATATATCAGTTTTGATATAGATGGCCTCGACCCCAAGCTGTGCCCGGGCACCGGCACGCCGGTGCCCGGCGGGCTGGAGTACGAGGAGGCCACATACCTGCTACGCCAGATAGTGCGCTCAGGCCGCACTATTATTGGCCTCGACCTCAATGAGGTAGCTCCCGGCGATACCGAGTGGAATGGCATCGTGGGTGCCCGCCTGCTGTATCAGCTCTGCAACTGGATGGCCGTATCGCAGGGCCGCCTGGCAGCGAAGGGCGTGGAGTCGTCGGCCGACTAGCTTTTTCTTCATTTCCCACTCTTTTGCACTGCTTTGCGCTATGGGCAAGCTTCTTATCAAGTTTATGCTTTCGGCCCTGCTTACGTATGGCCTGGCCAAGGTATTGCCAAACGTGCGGCTCGACGGCGTAAGCAGCGCCGCGCTGCTGGTTATCGTCATGGGGCTGCTCAACGCCACCGTGAAGCCGGTGCTCAAGATTATCGGCTTTCCTATTACGGTCCTGACTTTAGGGCTGTTCCTGCTGATAATCAACGTGCTAATAGTTAAGTTGGCGGACTTTCTAATGACCAGCTTTGCCGTAACCGGCTTCGTGAGCACTTTGATTTTTAGTCTGGCGCTGTCGCTGGTCACAACCGTGGTAGACATGGTGGTGGACTAAGCTACAGCCGCTTGCCGGCCGCTGCGCGCGGGAGGAACCCCTGGGGCAGACCAGTAGCCCGCGCAATAAGGGGTTCACCAAAAAGCCCGGTCACTTCGAGAAGCGACCGGGCTTTTTGGCATTGGGCTGGTTTGCTATACCCGCCGGATATCGGCGCCCAGCGCGTTCAGGCGCTCGTCAATGTTCTGGTAGCCTCGGTCAATCTGCTCCACGTTGAGAATTTTACTGGTGCCTTCGGCACTCAGCGCGGCAATGAGCAGGGCCACACCGGCCCGAATGTCGGGCGAGGTCATGGTAATGCCATTCAGCATCTTATGACGGTCGAGGCCGATGACGGTGGCACGGTGCGGGTCGCAAAGGATAATCTGGGCGCCCATATCAATGAGCTTATCCACAAAAAACAACCGCGACTCGAACATTTTCTGATGAATGAGGACCGTGCCCCGCGCCTGGGTGGCCACAACCAGAATAATACTCAGCAAATCGGGGGTAAAGCCCGGCCAGGTATGGTCCGAAACGGTCAGGATGGAGCCGTCGAGGTAGGTGCCAATCTGATAATGCTCCTGGGCCGGAATGTAGATATCGTCGCCGCGAAACTCCAGCTCAATACCCAGCTTGCGGAAGGTGTCGGGGATGATACCCAGCTCCGGAATCTGGCAGTCCTTAATCGTGATTTCGGAGCCCGTCATGGCCGCCAGGCCGATAAACGAGCCAATCTCAATCATGTCGGGCAGCATCCGGTGGTCGGTACCACCGAGGCTTTCTACCCCTTCAATGGTAAGCAGATTGGAGCCAATTCCCTGAATCTTAGCGCCCATGCGCACCAGCATGCGGCAGAGCTGCTGCAAATACGGCTCGCAGGCCGCGTTGTAGATGGAGGTGGTGCCCTCGGCCAGTACGGCCGCCATCAGGATGTTGGCGGTGCCGGTTACGCTGGCTTCGTCGAGCAGCATCGAGGCGCCTTGCAGCTTGCCCTTGGGCACATGCAGGCGATAGAAGTCGGTGCCTTCGAGGGTAAGCTGAGCTCCAAGCTTCTCAAGGCCGATAAAGTGCGTATCGAGCGGGCGGCGGCCAATCTTGTCGCCGCCCGGCTTAGGCAGCTGGGCGCGGCCATAGCGGGCCAGCAGCGGGCCAAGTATCATCACCGAGCCGCGCAGCTCGCGGGCTTGGGCCACAAACTCAGGCGTATCGAGGTAGTCGAGGCGCACATCCTCAGCCTGAAATATGTACGTGTCCGGCGTCAGCTGGCCTACTTTCACACCCAGGTCGCGCAGCAGCTCTATGAGCTTATTCACGTCCCGAATATTGGGCACGTTGCTGATGGTGATAGGCTCTGAGCTGAGCAGCACCGCGCACAGAATCTGGAGCGCCTCATTCTTAGCCCCTTGGGGTATAATTTCCCCGTGCAGCTTCCGTCCGCCGCGTACTTCAAAAGCAGCCATTCTCTTTTAATTAACAGTTAACAATGAGCAGTGAGAAATTGGCCTGGCACCTGAGCGGCCCCGGCCAATGAAGCTGCAAAGCTACTGCGGCGGCTGTTGGGGTTCGGAGCGAAATTTCTTGCCCCGCTTTTTATCGCGCTTCTTGCCATTGCCGAAGCCATTGCTGCCTTCGGGCCGGTCGGGACGGCGCTCGCGGTTATCGCGGTCGCGGCTGCCTTCAAAGCGCGGCTGGCCATTGGTACGGGCCGGTGCGCTGGGCGTTGCAGCAGCCGGCAGGGCCGCCAGCTCAAACAGGCCCTGGTCGGCTACTACCTGGGCATCGAGCTTCAGCTCGCCGCCCGATAGCTCGCTCAGGTGCCGGATAATGGTCACGTCCTTGGCGTTTTCCTTGTTGTGCTGGCGGTACAGAAACTTCATGGTGCGCCCAATCTGAGCGGCGGCCAGCTCGCGCTCGGCGGCATCGGGCAGCGTCAGGGCCTTGGCAATCAGCGCTTCCACGCCGCGGCCGTAGGCCTTGAGCTTCGGGGCCTGGCGTGGGTACTCCACGCGCCGGGGCTTTTCGGTGTGCAGCTTGGGCGGGGTCAGCGGCACGGGCGCATCGAGGGCCACGTCGGTGCCGGCCAGCGCGTGCAGGTGGTTCCAGAGGCGGTTTTGAATGTCGGGCTGGTCGCGCAGGCTGGGCCGCAGGCGGAGCATCAGCTGCACAATGCCGGCGGCACGGCGCGTGCGCTCCGCTACGTCTTCAATCTGGGCCAGACCCTGAATGAGCTGGTAGGTACTTTGCCCGTATTCGCGCACCAGCAGTTGCAGGTGGAAGGGCAGGGTAGTGGGAATTTCTTGCATTGATTTATACTAATTAAGCGCGGAGTTTCGCAGAGTTGGCAGAGTTTCACAAAGTTTTAACGGCAGACTTTGCGAAACTCCGCGCTACAGCACCCGCAGCTTGGCAAAGCTCAGCAACAGGGTTTTTTCGCCTACTTCTTCAAACAGAATAATCGCCTTCACGGTGCCGTTCTGCTTTTCGAGCGTGGCTACCTTGCCGAAGCCAAATTTAGCGTGCTCCACGCGCTGCCCGGCCTGCAAGTTACTCGTATCGGAGGGTTGAAAGTCGGCCGGCGCTACGTACTTGGTGGGCACCGTCTTGCGCACCGGGGCGGCTACCAGGTTCGAGCGGCGCTCAAATACGTGCTGAAACGGCGACTCACCTACGGCTGGCGCGGCGGCAAATTTTACATTAAGGTATTGTGGGTCAATCTCATCCAGGAAGCGCGACTTCTCGCACGAGCGCAGGTTACCCCACTGGTAGCGCGAGGTGGCATAGCTGAGCGTCAGCTTCTTTTCGGCCCGCGTGATGGCGACGTAAAATAGCCGGCGCTCTTCCTCCAGGTCGGCCCGCGAGGTAATCATCATCTGGCTCGGAAAAAGATTTTCCTCCATGCCCACGATGTATACGTTGCGAAACTCCAGACCCTTAGCCGAGTGAATGGTCATCATCGTCACGGCCTCGCCTTCCTGGGCGGCATCCTTCAGGTCGGAGTCGGTGACGAGGGCAATGTCCTGCAAAAAGGCGCCCAGCGACTTATCCTCGCGCTCGTGGTCGTCGACGTATTCCTTGATGCCGTTGAGTAGCTCCTGAATGTTCTCGTAGCGCGACAAGCCCTCGATGCTCTTGTCGGCGTACAATTCTTCAATCATGCCCGAGTTTTTGGCAATGAATTTGGCTGCCTCAAAGGCATCTTCCTTGGCCGCTACGGTGGTGTAGCTCTTGATTTTTTCGGCGAAGCCTACCACCGGGTTCGATACCCGCGCCGGCAAAAACTGGTCGGCATTGCTCACCACTTCCCAAATGGTATGGTTGGCTTCTTCGGCCGCGTTAATTAATTTACTGATGGTGGTGTCGCCGATGCCGCGCTTGGGATAATTAATGACCCGGCGCAGCGCCTGCTCGTCGTTGGGGTTAACCGTAAGCCGTAAATAAGCTACTAAGTCCTTGATTTCCTTACGCTGGTAAAAGCTCAGGCCGCCCACAATTTTGTAGCGAATATTCAGCTTTCGCAATGCTTCCTCCATTGCCCGGCTTTGGGCGTTGGTACGGTAGAGGATGGCAAAATTATCGTAGGATAGATGCTGATTCATCTTGTCCTCGTAAATCGACTGGGCAATTAATTTGCCTTCCTCGTTGTCGGAAGCGGCTTTAATTACCTCAATTAAATTACCGTCCTCATTGTCCGAAAAAACGTCTTTGCGCAGCTGCGCCTGGTTGTTTTTAATAACCGAATTAGCGGCCCAGACAATATTTTTCGTGGAGCGATAATTCTGCTCCAGCTTAAATACGTTCAGCTCGGGATAATCTTTTTCGAAGTTGAGAATATTGGTAATATCCGCACCGCGAAACGCGTAGATACTCTGGGCATCGTCGCCTACCACGCAGATATTACGCTCTTTAGCCGCCAGCTTGCGGGTAATTAAATACTGCGAGTAGTTCGTATCCTGGTACTCGTCTACCATCACAAACCGGAATTTATTCTGGTATTTATTCAGAATATCGGCGTGGTCGCGGAAGAGCACGTTGGTCTGGAACAGCAGGTCGTCGAAATCCATCGCGCCGGCCTTGAAGCAGCGCTGCTGGTACTGCTGGTAGAGCACCCCGATTTTGGGCCGCAGCGCCGCCTCATCGTCCTGTTTGATAACCGGGTCGTTGAGATACTGCTGCACCGACACGAGCTTGTTTTTGGCGGCCGAGATGCGGCCCAGCACGGTGCTGGCTTTATAGAGCTTATCGTCGAGCTCCAACTCCTTCACAATCTGCCCGATGAGCGTCTTGCTGTCTTGGGTGTCGTAGATGGTAAACGAGCGCGGGTAGCCGATACGGTCGGCCTCGGAGCGCAGAATCTTGGCAAAAACCGAGTGGAAAGTGCCCATCCAGAGGTTGCGCGCGTTGGGGCCCACTACCTTCTCAATGCGAGCACGCATCTCCTTGGCGGCCTTGTTGGTAAAGGTGAGGGCCAGGATGTTGAACGGGTCAACGCCCTGCTCCAGCAAGTGGGCGATGCGGTAGGTAAGCACCCGCGTTTTGCCCGAGCCGGCACCGGCGATAATCATGCAGGGGCCTTCCGTCTGAAGCACGGCGGCCGCCTGCGAGGGATTCAAAAGAGCGTGATAATCTAAAGCCATACGAAAAGTCCGCCGGAGAGCGGCTAGCTGACAAAGATAAGTTGGCAGGGTGGGAGGGCGGTATCTTTGTGCTACCATTTTTAGGCAGCGCGGCCACCCGGCCGCGCTTTACTAACGGCTTTCTATCGTCGATAAATTCGCTTTGCGTTATGATTGTTATCCAAAATACCGTTATTTCCGACGACGTAGCGGAGAATTTCTTCGTCTGCAACCTCGATGCCTGCAAGGGTGCCTGCTGCGTGGAGGGCGACCTGGGCGCGCCGCTGGAGCTGGCCGAGCTGGAGATTTTCAAGAGCGAATACCCGAAGATTGAGCCTTTTTTGACCGAGGCCGGCAAGCAGGCCATTGCGGCTCAGGGGCTTTATATTGAAGACTGGGAGGGCGATTATAGCACCACCACTATCAATGACCGCGAGTGTGCCTACGCGCTCTATGATGAGCGCGGCATTCTGAAATGCGGCATCGAGCAGGCCTATCTGGCGGGCGCCACGACGTTTAAGAAGCCGATTAGCTGCCACTTATACCCGATTCGGGTGACGAAGTACGAGGGTTTTGAGGCGCTGAACTATGACCGCTGGGACATTTGCTCGCCGGCCTGCTCGTTTGGGGCCAAGCTGGGGGTGCCGGTATATAAGTTCTTGCAGGAGCCGCTGGAGCGCAAGTATGGCGCGGCCTGGTACGCCGAGCTGGCGCGGGAGATTGAAAACCCGACGGCGTAACAGTAGCGTGAACTCTGCGAGTCCGTGCGTGGCGTCGTTGGGCAACGTTTCCACGCGCGGACTCGCAGAGTTCACGCTACTGTTACTTCATAAACACCGGGCGGATAAGGTTCTCAAACGTGAAAATCTCGTCCCACTTTTCCTGGGTCAGCAATGCCCGCTCGGTTACGGCGATATCGTGGACCGACTTGCCAGTGGCCAGGGCTTCTTTGGCGATGCTGGCGCTGGTTTCGTAGCCGAGCACGGGGTTGAGCTGCGTTACGATGCCGATGCTGTTGTACACCATGCTGGCGGCGTGGGCGGCATTGGCGGTGATGCCCAGCACGCATTTTTCGCGCAGCGTGCGGCAGGCGTTGGTCATGTAGGAGATGCTGGTAAACAGCGCGAACGAGATAACCGGCTCCATTACATTGAGCTGCAGCTGGCCGGCCTCGGCGGCCATGGTCACGGTGAGGTCGGCGCCGATAACGTAGAAGGCCGTCTGGTTCACTACCTCGGGTACTACGGGGTTTACCTTGCCGGGCATGATGCTGGAGCCGGGCTGCAAGGGCGGCAGGTTGATTTCAAACAAGCCGGCGCGCGGGCCCGAAGCCAGCAGACGCAGGTCGTTGCATATCTTACTCAGCTTCACCGCCGTGCGCTTGAGCACGCCCGAGAGCTGCACGTAGGCCCGGTATCGTAGGTAGCTTCGATGAGGTCGCCGGCCAGGCTTAGGTCGAGGCCGGTAATAGTACGTAGGTGCTGGGTTACGAGGCCCGCGTAGCCGGGCGGCGTATTTACGGCCGTGCCGATGGCCGTGGCGCCCATATTGATTTCGGAGATGAGCCGGCGTGAGTCGTCGATGCGCAGCAGCTCCTCGCGCAGGTTGGTGGCGAAGGCGTTAAACTCGTCGCCCATGCTCATAGGCACGGCATCCTGGAGCTGGGTGCGGCCCATTTTGAGCACGTTGTGAAACTCCTGGCCTTTCGCAAAAAAAGCATCGGCCAGCTCAGCCAGCGTGTCACGGTAGCCGGCGAGCTTGTTGTTGAGCGCAATGCGGAAAGCTGTAGGATAGGCGTCGTTGGTGCTTTGCGAGCAGTTGACGTGGTTGTTGGGGTGGCAGTACTGGTAGTCACCCTTCTGGTGGCCCATCATTTCGAGGGCCACGTTGGCGATTACCTCATTGGCATTCATATTGACCGAGGTGCCGGCCCCGCCCTGAATCATGTCGGTCAGAAACTGATTGTCGAACTCGCCGCCGGCCACGCGGTCGCAGGCTCGCGCGATGAAGTCGGCAATGTTGGGGTCGAGCACGCCCAGCTCCTTATTGGCCAGCGCCGCCCCTTTCTTGACAAATGCCAGCGCCTGCACAAACAGTGGCTCGGTGCGTATCGGAATGCCAGTGATATAGAAGTTTTCTAATGCTCTTAGCGTCTGGATGCCGTAGTAGACGTTATCAGGAATAGCCATTTCGCCCAGAAAATCGTGTTCGAGGCGGGTTGCTTGCGTGGGGGAAGTAACAATCATGGATGGGAGCAGGGGAAGTGAGCAGGTGGGAAACCGCGACAAAGTAAGTTGAACTATAACGTAAACTGCCCCTGCCGGCCGAAAAGGCGGACGCAGGGGGCAGTTTGGAAAAGAAAGCGAGACTTACGCTCAGGCAGCTGAACCAAGCTGCTTAGCCCGCTTCAACGGATTATTGGGCAAGCTGGTACTAGTTGGGTACCCATACCGACCAGCTGCGGCTGTTGACCGGGAAGTTGCCGTAGCCGTTGCTATCGGTGGTAATGGTGCCGCCGTAGTTGCCGGTTTTGTCGGTGAGCGTGGCGCTTTTGAAGGGCGAAGTAATGCCCCGGCTCTGGGTGCTGCCGCCGTCGTTGAGCACCAGCATCAGGCCCTTGTGGGTAGCGTCGCCGGCGCGGGAATAGGCGTAGTAGTCAGCATCATCCGTGCTGGTGTACTCATAGGCCGAGCCGTAGGCATTAGCCTTGCGAATACCGATGAGGGTCTTGATTTGCGCGCCGAGGCCGTAGTTGTAGTAGTCTTTGTAGAAGACGCAGGGATAGCCCTTCTCGCGGGTCAGGATGTAGGCGTAGGCCAGCATCTTCAGGTTGACTACCGGCGAGTACAAGCCACCGCCCGACTGGTCGGTGTCGTGGTTATCGACGAACGACACGGAGAGTGGGCCGTTGGCTTCGGTGAAGCCGGCAAACTCGAGCCCGCGCATGTCCCAGCTGCCGTTACCGTTGCTCATGGCCTGAAAGGTGTAGTGCAGCGGCACGTCGAACAGGCTCGTGCGCCCGCCCGTGGACGAGGCATAGTTGTTCATGTCGGTGAGGTTGCTGAACCAGGCTTCGCTTACGGCGAAGCGGCCGCTGCTGCCCTTCACGTTATCAAGCCAGCTGTTCACAAACGAAGTGAGCATGTGCTTGGTCGCGTCGAGGCGGTAGCCATCAAGGCCCAGGGTGGTCGTCATCCAGTTGCCCCACTTGATGGTTTCGTTGACCTGGTTGGCATCGGCGTAGCGGATTTCCGAACCCAGCAGGTTGTCATACGCCTGGCCGTTGGCATAGGGCTGAAAATCCCAGGGGTTCCACTGGTACCAGCCATTGTTAGGCGCCTGCTGAGTGCCGTTGAAGTTGTAGTAGTGCCACTGGTAAGTGCTGTACTTGTTGGCCCGGCCGGGGTAAGTAAAGCTGGTGTACACGTTGTAGTTGGTGCCGTTGTATGAAAACTGTTCCTGCGCATCGGCCGAGGTCAGGTGGTTCATTACCATATCCTCATACACCTGAATACCCTTGCCATGCAGCGAGGAGATGCAGCTTTGCAGCTGGGCCAGGGTGCCGTAGTGGGTAGCCACGGTACCTTTCTGGTTGAACTCGCCCAGGTCGTAGCGGTCGTATACGCCGTAGCCCACGTCGTTCACGCCGCTGCCTTTGTAGGCGGGCGGCAGCCACAGGGCCGTGATGCCGGCTGCGCTCAGCTCGGTGGCCTGGCTGCCCAGCACCTGCCACCAGGTTTGGCCGCTGGAGCTGGTCTGGGGCGTGTTCCAGTAAAAGCCCTGCATCATCACGCCGTTGGCGGCCGTGGCGTTGCTGCTGCTCAGGGCAGCGGGAGCGGGGGCGGTCGGAGTCGTCGACTCCTTGGCGCAGGCAGCCAGCAAAAGCGTGGTTGCCAGCGATGCGCGGGTAGCGCCTCGTAAAAAATGGGACATGAAAAGAAAATTGGGTGGGAAAAAGAAAAAACGGGCCGGCAGCATGCCGGCCCGGTCAAAGAATTAATGCCAGGTGTCGGTTACCGTTTGGGTAGTGCCGGCCGGCGTGAGCGAGTTGTTGGGGTCATTTTCCCAGAGGATATTGCCCGAGCCGTCTTTGCGGAAGTACTTGTACTGCACGCCGATGCCAACGGTCAGGGGCAGGGTTACCGTCCAGTTGGGGAAAGCCGCGCCGCTGAGCTGGATAGCGTTGGCCGTGTTCCACGAGCCGAGCTGGCCGGTGCTGCCCACGATGTACAGGTTCTGGCCCGATACCGTGTTGCTGTAGTTGATGTTGAACGTCACGGCCGTAGTCGGCTGGGGTACCCACACCGCGTAGGAGCGCGAGTTAACGGCAAACGTGCCGGTACCATTCGCATCCGTAGTTACCGTGCCGGCCGTGTTGCCGGTGAGGTCGGTGAGCGTCGCGTTTTTGAAGGGCGTGGTAAGGGTCTTGGTGGCGTTGCTGCTACCGTCGTTGAGCAGCGTGAGCAGGCCGGTATGGCTGGCATCGCCGGCGCGCGAGTAAGCGTACACATCGGCGTCATCGGCGCTGGTATACTCGTAGCCCGAGCCGTAGGCGTGGGCCTGGCGGATGAGGTTCAGGGTTTTAATCTGGGCACCGAGGCCGTAGTTGTAGTAGTCTTTGTAGAAGACGCAGGGGTAGCCCTTCTCGCGGGTCAGGATGTAGGCGTAGGCCAGCATCTTCAGGTTGACGATGGGCGAGTACAAGCCGCCCTGGTTATCGGTGTCGTGGTTATCGACGAACGACACGGAGAGCGGGCCGTTTGATTCGGTGAAGCCGGCAAACTCCAGCCCGCGCATATCCCACGAGCCATTGCCATCGCTCATGGCCTTGAAGGTGTAGTGCAGCGGCACGTCGAACAAGCTCGTGCGCCCGCCCGTAGCCGAGGCGTAGCTGTTCAGCTCGCTTACGCTGTTAAACCACACCTCACTCACGGCAAAGCGCGAGCCCTTCACTTGGTCAAACCAGGTATTCAGAAAAGAAGTGAGCATGTGCTTGCCCGCGTCGATGCGGTAGCCGTCCAGGCCCAGGGTGGTGGTCATCCAGTTGCCCCACTTCACCGTCTCATTGACCTGGTTGGCATCGGCGTAGCGCACTTCGCAGCCCATGAGGTTGTCGTAGGCGTCGCCATTGTTGTAAGACTGAAAGTCCCAGGGGTTCCACTGGTACCAGCCATTGTTAGGCGCCTGCTGGGCCCCGTTGAAGTTGTAGTAGTGCCACTGGTAAGTGCTGTACTTATTGGCCCGGGCCGGATAGGTAAAGCTGGTGTACACGTTGTAGTTGGTGCCGTTATAAGTGAAGCTCTCCTGGGCATCGGCGCCCATGAAGTGGTTCATGACCATGTCTTCGTAGACCTGGATGCCCTTGCCGTGCAGCGCAGAAACGCAGCTTTGCAGCTGGGCCAAGGTGCCGTAGCGCGTAGCTACGGAGCCTTTCTGGTTGAACTCGCCCAGGTCGTAGCGGTCGTATACCCCGTAGCCATCGTCGTAGCCGCCGGCTGCGCCCTTATAAGCGGGTGGTATCCACATGGCGGTGATGCCAGCCGCGCTCAGCTCAGCCGCCTGGCCGCCGAGTACCTGCCACCAGGTCTGGCCGCTGGTGCTCTGGGGTACGTCCCAGTAAAAGCCCTGCATCATGGTGCCCGGCACGGCCGAGGCGTTGGAGGAAGTAGCGCGGACCGGCGTGGCCGGGGCGCTGGGGGCCGCTGCATCTTTGGCGCAGCCCGCGAGTAATAGCAGAGCCAGCGCGCCAGTCAGGCGCGTGGCCCCGGGTAGGGGTGTTAGCATGTTGGTTAGGGTGGGAAAGGTAGGCCGCAATGTTAGCGGAAATTTTGCGCTTTAGCACTACAAAATTTGGATTTTTTGTCGCATCAATTAAAAATTCCTTTAAATGAGCGCTACGTGAAGTGGTAGCCTAATCAGCTGGATTTTAAGCCTTTTTACCGCTAAAAATGAATTATAAGGCATATTTTCTCCGTCGGCATTCCCACAAACGTTTGCGGCTGATTCAGCGGCTTAGTAAAGCTTATTTTTGGATAAAAAAGGGATAGGTTCTTAGCCTGCCACTACTGCCCGGCTGCGGTACGGGCAACCCCGGTAGCTCCTTCACAGTTTTAAGCCCATTACTTTCGCGCCGCACCTTTCTACGCTTTCTCAAACGCCTTTTCCCATCTGGCCCATGCTCGCCTACATTTCCGCCGCCGACCGCTACCACGCTGCTCCCGCTGCCTGGCTCAGCTCGTATTTTCTATTCTCGTTTGCCGACTACTTCGACCGGAATAACATGCATTTTGGGCCATTGCGCGTGTTTAACGACGATACCGTGGCCCCGCAAAACGGCTTTCCGCAACACCCGCACTCCGAGATGGAAATCGTGACCCTGGTGCTGGAGGGCGAAGTCAGCCACGAGGATACCATGGGCAACCGCACGGCCATTCCGGCCGGCGAGGTGCAGCGCATGACGGCTGGTACGGGCGTGGCCCACAGCGAGATGAACCGCCAGGATAAGCCCCTGCACCTGTATCAGCTCTGGTTTATTCCCAGCCAGAAGGGGCTCGCGCCCAGCTACGAGCAGAAAGACCTGGGCTTTCTGAAAAGCAAAAAAAATGAGCTGGTGCCGCTCGTGACGGGCCAGCGCGTGCTCGAAGACGTGGTGTATATGAACTCAAACAGCACCATCTACTGGAGCAACCTCGACTGCGGCAAAAAGCTGACGTTTAAGACCTTTCCTATCAGATTAACTTTTATCTATGTAAAGCAGGGCAGTATATTCGTGAATGGCACCGAGCTGGGGCCAAACGACCAGGCGCGCATCGACGCCGAGGACGTGCTCGAAATCGAAGCCAAGAAAGACGCCCAGTTTATTCTGATTGACCTGCCCGGTAGCGAGGCAAACTATTGAAAATGAACCCGATTTTCCCCGATTCGCTGGTGCCGGAGCACGACCCGGCGCGTTTGCGTACGCTGCATCAATACCAGATTGTTAATACTACGCCCGAGGCGATTTTTGACGACTACGTGGCACTGGCCGCACAGCTTTTTGGCGTGCCCGTCGCGCTTATCTCGCTGGTTGACGCCGACTACGTGTGGTTTAAAGCCATTGTGGGAGCAACCGCGCCCGGCCTGGTGCGCAACGAGAGTATGTGCTCGGCGGCTATTTTGGCCAATACGCCGGTGGTAGTGTCAGACTACAAGCCCGAGAGCTGCCAGCTCATTCGGCCCGATGTGGCGCAGGCCCTTGGGCTCAATTTCTACGCCGGGGCGGCCCTGGTGGCAGCAGACGACTCGCGCCTGGGAATGCTGGCCGTTATTGGCAAAGAGGAGCGGGGCTTCTCGGCTGCCGAAGCCGACCTGCTGCTCCAGATGGCGGGCCTGGTGAGCCAGACTATCGAGCTGCGCTACCGCTACATTACCACCGGGCGGCCCGTCGAGTGGGAAGCTGCCCAACGGGAGCTGGCGAAGGCGCTGGATGAAAACTCAACTCTGACCCGCTACCTGAATACCAGTAACCAAGGCATTGACCTAGAAGATGAGGAAATAGCCCAAGCGATTCATAAGCGGCTGGAAAGCGTGGCGCAGGTGCTGGATAGCCGGCTGGGTTAATATATAATTTCGCCTCAACAGAAAAGGTCAGCTTTATTGGCTGACCTTTTCTGTTGAGGCTCTCTGTTACTTCCCAGCGGGTGCTGGCCGGGGCTTTAAAACCTTTCGAAAACCCCGTAGCGCAGCCGGATGATAAATAGTGGCGTGCGTTTCGGCCGGCAGCGGCTCGTAGTAGCAGGTTAGGGGGCGATTAGCCAGCGCTATAAGGCTGGCGAGCCGGGCAGTAGCCGCCGTATCGCCCTGGCTGCTAGTGGACAGGTACAGTGTTTTAGCGGGGCCGCGGTAGGCCGGTATGCTACGGGCCGCTTGCTTGGTAAGCTGCCCATCGTTCCACCACAGGCTGGGGTCGAACGCCAGGTAAGTATCGAATAAGTCGGGCTCCAGTAGCAGCGTTTCAACCACAAACAGCCCGGCCAGCGACTCGCCCACGATGGCCGTTTCGGGCGTGGTGCGGTAGCGCTGGCGCACGGCTGGCATCAATTCGCGGCGAATAAACTGGCGAAACACGGCCGAGCCACCCACAACGGGGGCTATTTTCTGGTCTTGCGCATTGGTAGTCGGTCCGGTGAGGTCGCGCCGCCGGGCCGTGTTTTCGATGCCGACCAATATAAATGGGCGCATAGTGCCGTTGCCGACCGATACTTGCACCAGGCCCGCTACGTGCAGAAAATCTTCGGCCAGGCCGCCGTCGGGCATGTATAAAACCGGCAGCCGCACGTTGGCCGAATCGCGGTACACGGGCGGCAGGTACACGTTAAGGCGTCGGGTTTCGCCCAGCACTTTTGAATTGAGCGTGAACGTTTCGCCGATGCACAGCGGGGCGGCGGCCGGCAACGCCTGGGCACCGGCGCAGTGAGCTGTCAGGACATATAGCAGCAAGTGGAAACAGACTTTCCAGCTGCGGGGTTGGGCTTTACGCAGAAGTTTTGCGGGCATCACATCGTGTATTTACGGCCCTTGTTCTGCTCCTGCAAATACGCCATCAGTGGCTGGAAGTAGGCCACCATTGCGCGGGCCGAGAGGTCTTCGCCGGTTTTCTCCTTAAGCACCGTGCGCCAGTCGCGGCTGCTGCCGGGCCGCATAATATCCTGCAGAAACTGGCCGACTTCCTGGCTGCCGTAGTAGTTGGTGGCGTGCGGGTCCTGGTGCAGTATTTTGCGTGCAATGTGGTCATGCAGCTGAAATAAAATGATGTAGCTCAGGGCGTAGTCGTAGTACTGGGCCGGGTCGTCGTTGATGTGGGTTTTGGTGGCGGGGTCGAGGTAGTTTTCGCCGCGCGGAGTGGGCGGTACCATGCCCTGGTACTGCTTGCAGAGCGCCCACCATTTGGCGTTGAGCTGGTCGGCGGGCAGGTTTTCGGCATAAAAAGCATTCTCCCATTCGCTCATCACGCCCGAGGCAAACGGGATAAACGGCACGTATTGCAGCGCCTCTTTCAGCAATTGCTGGGTCTGGTCGGTCTGGGTTTTAGCATCAATCAGTCCCAGGCCCACCAAAAATGGCTTTTGCTGGGCGGCCAGGCCCATCATGCTGCCCAGCGCCTCGTGGTAGGCACGGTTGGCGCCCTGGCGCAGCAGCGGCGGCACATCGGGGTTGGTGTAGGTGAGGTAGTAATAGATGTGGCCCAGCTCGTGGTGGGTCGTTTCGTACCATTCGGTATTGGGCTCCACGCTCATCAGGCTGCGCACGTCGTGCTGGAGGTCGATGTGCCAGGCCGAGGCGTGGTTGTTCTTTTTGTAAGGTGTGCCGGCGGGCAGCGGGTAGAGGCTGCTTTTCTCGTAAAAGCTGGCCGGCAGCGCCGGGAATCCCAGACTCTGGTAGAAGCGCTCGGCCTGCTTTACGGGCCATTCAGAGCCTTTTTTAGCGATGGCCGCGTCGAGGTTAATGCCTTTTACCGTTACCAGGCTGCCCCAATCCTGGCCCCAGCGGTTGGGCAGCCAGTCGGCGGGCAGGTAGTCGGGCACCTGTTTGGCGTGGTATTTTTTGGCCAGCTCGTAGCGGGCGTAGGTGTGCAGCTCGCGGTAGAGCGGGCGCAGCTCGGTGTTGAGCTGGCGCACGAGCTGCATCATTTCCTCGCGCGTGAGGCCGTAGTCGCTGGCCTGATACGCGAAAAAATCGGCGTAGCCGAGTGCCTGCACGGTCTGGTTGCGCAGGTCGCGCAGGTTGAGCAGACCTTCCTTGAGCGTGGGGCCGATAGCCTTGCTCGCCTCCCAGATTTGCTGGCGCTTCGGTAAGCTGGTTTCGGTGCGCAGCAGCGCGTCAATATCATTGGTCGTCACGCTCTTGCCCGCGTATTTATAATCGTAGCCGTAGAGCTTTTCGGTCTGCGCCGCTTCGGCCTTAATGCGGCGCTTTACTAGGTCGGCCACGGTCTGGGGCGAGTTGGCGGCGTTGTAGAGCGCCGTTTCGAGCTGCTTGACCTGCAGCGGGGTAAGCTGGTCTTTGTGGGTTAGTAAATAGCGTAATTCCTTAATATTGTCGGTGCTGCCGGCGAAGGCAGCCATGCGCTCGTTGGCGCGGCTGGTGCGGCCGGCGTTGGTGGTGTCGCCGGGCACGATGTGGGTGTTGCTGGTCCACTCGGCCTCGCTTGACTGCGTGTAGAGCCGCACGTACTCGGCCGTGTACCGGGTCAAAAACTGGTCGGCCTGGGCGCGGTAGTCGGGCAGAGCCGGGGTGGCGGGGGCAACCGGCGCGGCGACCGTCGCGACCGTCGGCAGCTTAGCCGTCGGCGCGCAGGCAGTAAGCAGCGCCGCCAGCACCGGCCAGGGCCGGGCAAAACGAAATTCGGAATAGCGCGTTTTCATGCCCGAAAGGTAGGAGGCAAGCGCCTGCTGCGCCTCCCTGCCCCGGCACTATTGCCGCGTACCTTCCCAACTTAATTGCTCGTTTATGAAAAATACTTCTCTGCTGCTGACCGTAGGTTTACTGAGCCTGACAACAGCTACCAATCTTTGGGCACAGGCAACTGCCACCGGTACGGCCGCGCCGGTGTTGCCGCTCTACAGCGGCTCCATCCCCGATTCCAAGCCCAGCCAGGTGCAGGAGACGAGCGTGACGGAGAGCGTGGGCGTGCGCATCTCCAACGTTATTCAGCCCACGCTGACGGTCTTTATACCCGACCGGGCCAAGGCCACTGGCACGTCGGTTATTATTTGCCCCGGCGGGGTTACGGGCGGCTGGCCATCGACCACGAGGGCTACGACGTGGCCAAGCGCCTCAACGAGCTGGGCGTGGCGGCCTTTGTGCTAAAATACCGCCTGCCCAATGCCCAGAGCCAGCCCGATAAAACCATTGCCCCGCTGCTCGATGTGCAGCAGGCGCTGCGCCTGGTGCGTCAGCTGGCGCCCAAGTATAATCTTAATCCGGAGCGCATTGGCCTGATGGGCTTCTCGGCCGGCGGCCACCTGGCGGCTACGGCGGGCACGCACTTTGCCCGCCCCGTGGGCGATAACCCCGGCTCTGTGTCGGTACGCCCGGCGTTTCTGGTGCTGCTTTATCCGGTTATTAGCTTCACGGACAGCCTCATGCACAAAAATTCGCGTGATAATCTGCTCGGTACCACGCCCAGCCCTGAGCAGGTGCGCCACTACTCGGCCGAGCTGAACGTGAGTGCCCAGACGCCGCCCACCTTTATCGTGCACGCCGAGGACGACAAAACGGTGCCCGTCCAGAACAGCCTGGTGTTTTACCAGGCCTTGCGCCGCCACGGCGTGCCCGCCGAGCTGCACATCTACCCCCATGGCGGCCACGGCTTTGGTCTGAACAACAAGACTACCAAAGACCAGTGGATGGACCGCCTCCAGAATTGGATGGATGCCAACGGCTGGCTGACGAGGTAGTTAGCGCACATTTCGGGTCGGGTACAGATGGGTTGGCGCGGGCTGCCGGCTTTTTGCCGGCTGTCCGCTCTTCGTCAGAACAAGTGGCGCGAACGACGAGCGGACAGCCGGCGAAAAAGCCGGCAGCCCGCCCCGCACCCTAACCTGAAATGTGCGCTAGTAGTGAACAATAGACATTCTACCTGTTCCTTACTCACTACTCACTACTCACTGTTCACTGAAAAAATGCTCCAGCTCGGCAATCAGGCTCCCGACTTTACCCTTCCTACGGATAAGGGCGACACGTTTCACCTGGCTGCCCAGCGTGGGAAGCCCGTAGTGCTTTATTTCTATCCCAAAGACGATACGCCCGGCTGCACGGCCGAGGCCTGCGCCTTCCGCGACCAGTATGCTGATTTCCTGGATTTGGGGGCCGTAGTAGTGGGCGTCAGCTCCGATAGCGAGGCTTCACACCAGAAATTCAGCCAGAAGCATCGCCTGCCTTTTCCGCTGCTGGCCGATACGGGCGGGCAATTGCGCAAGCAGTACGAGGTGCCGCGTGCGCTGCTGGGCCTGCTGCCCGGCCGCGTCACGTTTGTGATTGACAAAGAAGGTAAAATTGCCTATATATTTAATTCGCTAGGTGGCGCAACCGACCACGTGAGCAATACCAAGGAAGTGCTGCGCGGGCTGGTGTAGCACTATCCAGAAGCGCTGGCTTGCGTATCAGGCAGCTATGCAGCCTTCCGCCACCCTCATCAGCGATATTGGGCTGGTAGCCGCCGCGCTATCGGCCCTTACGTTTTTTCCGCAGGTAGTCCATACCTGGCAAACGCGCTCAGCCAATGGCCTGAGCGGGCCGATGCTGGCCGTGGGAGCCAGTAGCATGATACTCTGGCTGGTATACGGTGCCTATGAGCACAATACGCCCATATTATTCGGCAACGGCATAAATCTGTTTTTCACCCTGTTACTGGTGTTTTTCAAGCATTATTTCCGGCAGTTGGGCGAGCCCGAAAAGCCCCTGCCCGCGCCGAAAGGGTAAGTGGGAGCCACTTGGTAAAGGTGGGTTTACGTGTTAGAAATGGTGGTTTGCAACACGTAAAAGCTACAGTGCCTACCTGAATTACTATTTGATTAGACGTTCTAAGGGGAAGCCGTGTAGTGCTCTGACTTGTAGCCAGTCTGATTTGCGTAGCAGTTTTGCCAGCACTAACCATGCTCCCCTAGCAAGATGAAAAGGCACATTTTAAAATACTTATTGTTGGCCACGCTGCTGGTTGTGGTGAGCCTATACTTTACTTCTGCCTCCCGCAATCCTTACGAGGGCGTCGAATGGGTCAAAGACTACCCAGGTGCGGGAGACCGGTATGTAACCTTTAGCCCGGTACTGGCAAGCGACCACCGCTTCGCGCTTGGACCAAGCATCGGTGCGGACTACGGCGAGCTTTACTTCAGGGATTTAAACCGTGATGGCATCAAAGAAGCTATTGTCGAGAGTAATCCTTCGTTCACATTCGAAGAATTTTGCCCTGGCCGGGAGGTACTAGAATACCGAAAACGCCCAGGCAAGCGGGTTGAATTTGTGCGTATTGAGCGCTTGTCTAAAAATTAGGGCGGTCGGTTTAGGAAAGGTATAATGGGAAGTGTCTTGGAAATGCCGCACATTTGCCCTCCTCCCCAAAGTAGCCCGCCGGCCGCGCCCCGGCGGGCAGTTCAACCCCACTACTTTTCCAAGACTTGTCCGAGAAGCGGCCATTATGTAAAGATTTCCCCAGTGGAGCTTACTGCAAAGTTGGCGTTTTTAAATACCACTGAAAATTCTGTTCTGCCCCTCAGCAAGCAAAGCCTGACTACCGCCAGCCGCCACCCAGCGCGTGGTAGAGGTTGGTTACGGCCTGTCGCTGCTGCAACTGGTCGTTTACGCCGCTAAGCTGGGCTTGCAGCAGGCTCTGCTGGGCCGTGAGCACCTCGGTATAGTTGGCGAAGCCGGCGCGCAGCAGCTCGTGGGTGTAGTCCACGGCTTTATTGAGCGCATCGAGCTGCTGGGCCCGAATACGGGCTTTTTCAGTGGCGCTCTGGTAGGCAAAGAGGGCGTTGGAAACCTCCTGCCCGGCCGTGAACATCGTTTGCTGATACGTGTATAGGTATTCCTGCTGCAAGGCTTGCGAGCGAGCCAGCC
Source organism: Hymenobacter sp. BRD67 (assembly GCF_013256425.1). Taxonomy (GTDB): domain Bacteria; phylum Bacteroidota; class Bacteroidia; order Cytophagales; family Hymenobacteraceae; genus Hymenobacter. Next base: position 1,826,678 of record NZ_CP053904.1, on the reverse strand, counting down.
GCAGGCGGTTGATGCCCTGGTTGAACACGGGCTGGGCAAGGCCGCCCACCACGCTGGCGAAGATGGCCGTGGGCGAGAACAGGTTCTGGATAGTCGTGCTGGTGAGGCCGCCGTTGGCCGTAATGGTAAAGCTGGGGTAGAAGTAAGTCCGCGCCGCGTTGGTTTGCTCGAAGGTCGACTCAAACGTATACTCGGCCTGCTGCACGTCGGGGCGGTTGCGCAGCAGCTGGCCGGGCACGCCCGTCAGCAGGGCTGGCGAAGCATCCTGCCCGGCCAGCGTGCCGCGCTCAATAGGGCCGGGTGTGCGGCCCAGCAGCGTAGCCAGCAGGTTTTCGGTTTCGCGGATGTTGCGTTCCAGGTCCGGAATCGTGACTTCCACGGCGTAGCGCTGCGCCTCGCTCTGCACGACGGCCGCGCCGGTTACCACGTCGCCTTCCAGCAGCAGCTTCATCACCTCCACGTCCTGGATGCGGTTCTGGACCGTCTGGCGGGTGATTTCGAGCTGGGCATCGAGCGCCAGCAGCGAATAGTAGTTATCGGCAATATCGGCGATAAGCTGCGTGAGCACCACGCGCCGGTAGGCCTCGCTCTGGAGCACATAGGCCGCGTACGAACGCTTGGTGCTGCGGAGCTTGCCCCACACATCAGCCTCCCAGCTGCTGCTCAGGCCCAGCAGGTATTGGTGGGCCGCGCCGCCCCCGTCACGATAGACTGGTCGGTAGTAGTAGTGCCGCTGGTGGTACCGCCCGTAGTAGTGCCACCAGTAGTGCCGCCGCCGGTAGTAGTGCCACCACCCGTGGTGCCGCCGCCCGTGGTACCACCGCCAGTAGTGCCCCCACCGGTAGTGCCGCCCCCGTGGTGCCGCCTGTAGTACCTCCGGTAGTACCACCAGTAGTGGTTGTGCTGCTACCAGTACTGGTGCCTACAAAAGCGCCGCCTACCCGCGAGAGGGTAGTAGTGGCCCGCCCGTTGAGGCTAGGCAGAAAAGCAGCCCGGCTTTGAGCTAAGAGCGCCTGGGCCTGGGCAATGCGGGCGTCGGCTACTTGTAGGTTGCGGTTGTTGGCCAGGCCCTCCGTAATAAGCTTTTGCAGCTGGGGGTCGGTATACAGCTGCTGCCAGGGCCGCGAGGCCAGAGTGGTCGTATCGGTGGTAGCCGCGTCGCGGTAGAGGCCGGTAGTGGCGGTATCGGGCCGGCTATAGGGGTGCAGGATGCCGCAGCTGCTGGCTGCGAGCAAAAGCCCGGACAAGGATAGCCGATATAAATTAGTGCAGGTCATTAGGAGGTAATTCTGAGGCTTATACGCGGCCGCCGGGCCGCCGGGTGCTGGCCATGGGGAGCCGGGGCTAAGCCATTGCGGGCTGCGGCGCGGGTTTTTCTTCCGGCTTTTGCTCGTCCGGCTTCTTCTCGCTGGCTTCTTTGGGGGGGCGCCACCCTCCGCTTCTTCCTGCTCTATCTGCGCCTGGGTCTTGGGTGGGCCACTGATGCTTTCCTGCAAGCCTTCAAAAATCATGAACAGCACCGGGACAAAGAATACCCCGACCAGCGTGCCAAACAGCATGCCGCCGATAGCACCCGCCCCGATGCTCTTGTTACCGTTGGCGCCCGCGCCGCTCGCAAACAGCAGCGGCATCAGGCCAAACACAAAGGCGAAGGAGGTCATCAGAATCGGGCGCAGGCGGGCTTTGGCCCCTTCCAGCGCGGCTTCGGTGATACTCATGCCGCCTCCGCGCCGGCGCGACAGCGAAAATTCAATTATCAGAATGGCGTTCTTGGCCAGCAGCCCGATGAGCATAATCACCGAAATCTGCAGGTAGATGTTATTGTCGATGCCGAATAGCTTGGCAAACAGATAGGTGCCGCTCAGGCCAATGGGAATGGAAAGTAGCACCGCAAACGGCAGGATGTAGCTTTCGTACTGCGCGCTCAGCAGCAAGTACACAAATACCAGCGAGAGCGCAAAGATGTAGAGCGACTGCTTGCCGCTGCCCTGCTCTTCGCGGCTGATGCCCGAAAACTCGAAGCCGTAGCCGGCCGGCAGCTTTTGCGCCGCTACTTCCTGAATGGCTACCAGCGCCTGCCCCGAACTGACACCCTCCTTGGGCGAGCCGTTGACCGAGATGGCCGTAAACAGGTTGAAGCGCGACAAGCTTTCGGGGCCGAAAACGCGCTTCAGCGTAACAAATTCGGTGATGGGCGCCATGGCCCCGGTGGCATTGCGCACGAATATCTTGTTCAACCCCGCCGGACTAGCGCGGTAGCTGCTGTCGGCCTGCACCATCACCCGGTACTGCTTGCCAAACTGGTTGAAGTTGGATGCGTACGAGCCGCCGTAGTACACCTGCATGGCATTCAGAATATTGGCTTCGGTCAGGCCCGCCTCTTTCACCTTGGCCACGTTGATGCTCAGCTCATACTGCGGAAAGCCAGGGTTGAAAGCCGTAGACGCATATTGAATCTCGGGCCGCTGGTTGAGGGCCGCCAGAAAGTCCTGCGCCACCTTGTAAAACTCGGCCGTGGTATGCCCGCCCCGGTCCTGGAGCTGAAACGTGAAGCCGCCCGTTTGCCCAAAGCCCGTGATGGTCGGCTGCGAGTTGCTGCGGATATCACCGGCCCGGATGTGCGCCGTCAGCTGGCTTATCTTTTTGATAACCGCCTCGTTGTTCATGTCCTTGCGCTGGTCCCAGGGCTTGAGGCGCACGATGACCATGCCGTAGGCGCTGCCCTGGCCCGCCAGGAAGTTCTGGCCCGTGATGCGCAGCGTGCCCAGCACCGCCGGAATCTTCCGAATCAGGCTATCGACCTCGTTATTCACGGCCGTGGTGCGCTCCAGGGTAGAGGCTGGCGGCAGGCTTACGTTGACGAAGATGGTGCCCATGTCCTCGTTGGGCACGAAGCTGCTCGGGGTGCTCGTCATCAGCACGTAGAGCCCTGCCGCAAAGCCGGCCACCCCAATTAGGGCCAGCCACTTGCGGCCCATCAGAAACTCTACTACTCGTGTATACTTGGCTACCAGCGCGTCGTAGGCCGCGTTAAACGAAATACTAAAGCGCTGCATGAGCGTCTTTTTGGGCGCGTTTTTCGCTTCTTCGTGGTTGGGCGGCAGCAGGAAAAGGGCAGCCAGCGCCGGGCAAAGCGTCAGGGCATTGATAGCCGAAATCAGAATGGCTACCGCCAGCGTAATACCAAACTGCTTGTAGAACACGCCCACCGAGCCGGTAATAAACGTAACCGGTAAAAACACCGCCGCCATCACCAGCGTGATACTCACAATAGCGCCGGTTATCTCGCTCATGGCGTCGATGGCCGCCCTTCGCGGCGAGGTATAGCCGCTTTCAAGCTTAGCGTGCACGGCCTCAACCACCACAATCGCATCGTCGACCACAATGCCGATAGCCAGCACCAGGGCAAAGAGCGTTAGTAGATTGATACTATAGCCAAAAACCTTGAGGAAGAAGAAGGTGCCAATAATCGATACCGGCACCGACACGCCGTGAATAATAGTGGAGCGAAAATCCTGCAGGAAGATAAAAATTACCAGGAACACCAGCGCAAAGCACTCGAACAGCGTGTGGAGTACCTTGTCGATGGAGGCATCCAGAAAGTCGTTGATATTCACCAGGTTGGTGTAGTGAATGCCGGCCGGAAACGACTTCTCGGCGGTAGCCAGCACGGCTATTGACTTCTGGATAACATCGCGGGCGTTGGAGCCCGGCGTCTGGTTCACCGAGATGCCCACCGAAGGCTTGCCAAACGTGGCGCTGTTGCTGGCGTAGTCCTGCGCGCCCAGCTCAATGCGGGCCACATCTTTGAGGTGCAGCAGCTGGCCCTGCGAGGTACCCTTGAGCACAATGTTGCCAAACTGCTCTTCCGTCACCAGCTTGCCGGTGTACTTAATAACGTACTGAAAGCTCTGGTCGCTGTTCTGGCCAAACTGCCCGGGGCGGCCTCCACGTTCTGGTCGGCCAGCGCGGCCGTAATATCGGCGGGCGTGAGGCCGTAGATAGCCATCACGTCGGGCTTGAGCCACACGCGCATGGCGTAGTTGCGCGAGCCGAAGGCATTGGCCGCCCCTACACCATTTACCCGCTGGAGCTGGGGCACAATGTTGATGAGCGCGTAGTTCTGCAGAAAGGTCTGGTCGTAGGCCGGGTTATCGCTGTAGAGCGCAAAAATCAACAGGTTGCTGCTCTGCTGCTTGCGTACAGTTACGCCGGCCAGGGTTACTTCCTGCGGCAGCAGACTGGTGGCGCTGGCCACGCGGTTCTGCACATCCACGGCCGCCTGGTCGGGGTTGGTGCCCACGTTGAAGTACACCTGAATAGAGCCCGAGCCGGTATTGGTGGCCGAAGAGGTCATGTACGTCATGCCCTCCACGCCGTTTATCTGCTCTTCGAGCGGCACCAGCACGCTTTTGAGCACCACGTCGGCGTTGGCTCCCGCGTAGCTGGCCGACACCTGCACCGTGGGCGGCGAGATATCGGGGTACTGCGCTATGGGCAGCGACAGCAGCCCCAGCACGCCCAGCAGCACGATAATAACCGAGATAACGGTGGAGAGCACGGGGCGCTCGATGAATATTTTTAGCATAGAAATCTCATTTAACAAGTAGCCTTTAGCAGTTAACGGGACCCTGCCAGTGAGCCAGTGCCGGTTCGCCGTTAACTGAACCCTACCCCGCCATATCGGTCCGGGCTTTCTTCACCACTTTCGGCCTGATTTTCATGCCTTCCTTCAGCCCGCTGATGCCTTCCAGCACCACGCGCTGACCGGCCTTCAGGCCCTTTTGCACCACGAAGGAGGTTCCGTCGGGCGTGGGCACTACCGTGAGCGCTACTGCGTGGGCCGCCGTATCCTGGCCCACTACGTAGGCAAAGCGCTTACCCTGAAGCTCGTAGGTGGCACTTTGCGGGATGATAAGCGCATTTTGCATGGGTTGCATCGTGCGCACCGAGCCACTGCTGCCGCTACGCAACAAGCCCTGCGGGTTGGGAAACGTAGCTCGGAAGCTACTGGCCCCGGTTTCGGTATTTATCTGACCGATAGCCGTTTCGACGCGGCCGGTGTACGGATACACGCTGCCATCGGCCAGCACCAGGCGCACATCGGGCACGTGGGCCAGCTTGTCTTGCAGCGTATTGCCGGGGCGGCGGCGGGCAAAGTTGAGCAACGCTTTCTCGCTGAGCGAGAAGTAGGCATAAACATTGCCAATACTCGATATAGTAGTGAGCGGGTCGGTGGAGGTGCTGCTCACCAGGCTGCCGATTTTATTCGGAATCGAGCCCATGATGCCGGTTACCGGACTCGTAATGGTAGTATAAGCCAGATTGGTATTGGCATTGGACAGGGTAGCCTGGGCCTGCGCCAAGGCCGCCACCTTCGATTCCAGGGTGTATTGGGCACCCTCCAGCTCATACTTGCTGATAATATTGCGGGCTACCAGCGGCTGCACCTTGTTTACCCCCATGCGGGCGGCATCCACGTCGGCCTGGGCGGTTTTGATGCCGGCCTGCGCCGTGCGAACGGCCTGCTCATACTGCGGGGCGCTGATGTGAAACAGCTTCTGGCCCTTGCGCACGCTGGCCCCCTCATCTACGTAGATAGCTTCGACAAAGCCATCTACCTTGGGCCGAATCTCGACGTTCTGCTGTCCCTGAATCGTGGCCGGATAATCCTGGAAAAGCGTAACCGTATCGGGCCGCACCACCAGTACGGGATAGTCTTTGATGGGCTGGGGGCCGCCATCCTTGCCTCCTTTGCCGCCCTTGCCATCCGTAGCAGAAGTGTCTTTTTTAGAGCCGCAGGCCGCCACGCTCAGTAGTGCCAGCAGCCCGGCCGCGAGGCCTGGTAATCGAGTAGTCATGCGTATAGAACGTAAAGCCGTAGCGCCGGGTCGGGCCGCTCGCCGGCTAAAAGACGAAGCCGCCAACCACCCCGGCAGACACCGCTATACGTCCGATGGCCAGTGCAGAGTTATCAGGCAAAGGAGAAGAAAGACTATTTCCCCACCAGCCGCTCATTTAGTGATGGTGATGATGCCCCGGCTCCGGGGGCTTGCCAAACAGGTTGACCAGGGCGCCTGCTACGAACAGGGTGGCCCAGCACAGATAGAGCCAGCCGTAGCCGGCGGGTAGCGGCCGGCGCACCAGGTAGCGAATAAGCAGCTCGGCCCCGCCGCTCATTAGCAGGCCGGTGAAGGCGATAAACTGCCAGGAGTTGAATCGGCTGGGGCGATAGAGCTTGGTAAAATCCATAAGCAAGGCAAAAAAGCGGCAGGGCCGGCACAAAGAAACTGCCGCCGCTGCGGGCGGGGCCAAACTTAGGTCCGGGCCACGCGTACAACCCCGGACCGATGCCTGCCGGTGTGCGGTGGTCCGGCACCAACGGCCGCCGTGATTTCATCGCTCAAATTTAGTACTTACCCACCCCGATTTTTATGATACTCAGCGACGAGCTTTTCGAAGAAGATGCTGCTAAGGCAGCTCCTAACGGCCAGCAGAAGGATGCCCGAATCAGAACCCTACCAATAGCGTGGGTCCGGGCAACGAGGAGCTGGCCCGGCAGCACGATTACCAGCAAGACCAGAGCAACAACAAAGCCAGCGACGATGCTACGGCCCACCGCAACGTTGGCGCCAATGGCTACACCCAGCGTAGCGACCAGAAAGACCAGCTGGCCAACCTGCACATTGGGGGCTCCGAAACCGAGCCGCAGGGTGGGAATAACCACACCTCCGCCGGCGAGCAGGCCCAGGGTCCCGGCTTCACGGAAGAAGGCAGCTACGAGCTCGACGAGCAGGGAGAGGGCGTGCGGATGCACGAGCAGAAGCTGGGCGACAACCACACCAGCGGCTCGGTACTGCGGCCTCAGGACGATACCAGTAAATAGTAGTTATTTAATATTGAACCCCTCAGGCATCCTGGCTGCCGGCCTCCCCGCCGGGGGCCAGGATGCCGGCTTTTATAGAAAAGGCATTTAGCTGCTTGTCGTTGTGAAGGCGCCGCTTATCTTGCCGCACCTTATTTGTTCTTCACAATGAATTCTGTTTTTACTGCAACAAGTTTATCGGTCCTGAAGCCGCTTTTTCTTCTGCCAGCCCAGCCTTCCCTCCGCTGGGGGCGGGGCCTTGCCAGCCTGCTGCTGGCGGCCGGCCTGGCGGGCTGCAGCCACACCCCGGACACCGCCGCTACTGCGCCGGCCACCACTGCCCCCGCCTTAACGAACGTCGCGGCCCCGCTGCCGGCTCCGGTGGCAGCCACTCCTAAGGCGGCCACCGTGAAAGAGCAGCTAAAAGTGAAGCTTGCTAAGCCGCGGGTAATAAAGCCCGTGGCGCCGCTGCCCGCACCGGTAGTGGCCGAAGCCGCCCCGGCGCCGGCCCCGGCCCCCGAGCTGGTAGCCGCTCCGGCGGTGCCGGCTACGCGCACCCAGGCCGGGCGGGTGCTCGACGAAAATGGCCGGCCCCTGGTTGGAGCTACCGTGCTGTTGCGCGGCAGCAGTAAAGGCACCAGCACCGACGCCAACGGCAGCTACACGCTGGAAGTACCCAATGGCGAAAATACCTTTCTAATCGGCTACGGAGGCTACGAAGACGAAACCATCAGCAGCCGCGATGGCCAGCCCCTGACGGTTACGCTGCTGCCCTCACCCAGCAGCAAAAAAGCCGGCCGCCGTGGCCGGCAGTAGGAAAAAAGCTGCTGCGGCTTCCAGGTCAGCACACTGCGACCAAGCTACAAGTTAAGAGGCAGACTACTGTCTTTTTAGCTTGTAGCTTGGTCACTGCTTACCGCAGCCGCTGGCGAAACAGCCAGTACACCGGCAGCCCCAGCGCTACCAGGCCCAGGCCGTAGCGCGAATATTCGGCCGTATCGGGCGCGATGAGCAGGATAACGCAGAAGGCCGAAGCCAATACCACGTAGAGGCCGGGCAGCACCGGGTAGCCCCAGGCGCGGTAGGGGCGGGGTGCGTCGGGCCGGGTGCGGCGCAGCACAAAAATGCCGATTATCGTGATGAGGTAAAACAGGATAACCGAAAACATAACGTAGTTGAGCAGCTGCCCGTAGCTGCCGCTCAGGCACAGCAGGCAGGCCCACAGGCACTGGGCCCACAGCGCCCGGCCGGGTACGCCGGCCTTGTTGAGCGTGGCCAGGGAGGGAAAAAACAGACCGTCTTGGGCCATTGCATAATAGGCTCGGGCGCCACTGAGAATAATGCCGTTGTTGGCCCCGAAGGTGCTAAGCATGATAAGGATAGCCAGCACGTATGCGCCGGCCGTGCCCATCACCGACTCGGCCACGGCGGTAGCCACGCGGTCGTCGGCGGCGTACTGAATGCCGCGGCCGGCCAGCGTCGCGGCCTCGGGCGAGCCTTTAAGCGGGAGCACCAGCAGGTACACCACGTTAATTAAAATATAGAGGGCCGTGACGATGGCGGTGCCCAGGGCCATGCTGCGCACCAGCGTGCGCTCGGGATTCTGAATTTCCTCGCCCGCGAAGCCAATGTTGTTCCACGAGTCGGACGAGAACAGCGAGCCGGTCATGGCCATGCCAATGGCGATAACCAGGCTGCCAGTGCCCAGCGGCACGATGCCGCCGGTAGCCCCCGGTGCCGGTGAGCGCGTGGCGTGCCACAGGTCGTGGAAATTGGCCTGCACGGCGTCGGCATTCAGGCCCAGAAACAGGCCGAAGAGAATAAGCAGTGCCAGCGCCACGAGCTTGGTCGAGCTCAGCACATTCTGAATAAGCTTGCCGGCCCGCACCCCACGCGCATTAATGGCCGTGATGCCCACGATGAGCAGAATGGCCAGCAGCTGCACCGAGCTGAACGGAAACGGCCCGATGCTGAACAGCACGTTTTTAACGGAGAACCAGGGCCGAAGCACGCCCGTAAACTTGGCGAAAGCTACGGCTACGGCGGCAATTACGCCGGTCTGAATCACGAGGAAAAGCGTCCAACCATACAGAAAAGCCACCAGCTTGCCGAAAGCTTCGCGCAGGTAGACATACTGCCCGCCCACTTTGGGGAACATGGCCGCCAGCTCGCCATAGCTGATAGCGCCGGCCATGGTGATGAGGCCCGTGAGCAGCCATACTACCAGCAGCCAGCCCGCCGAGCCCACCTGCCGGGCAATATCGGCCGACACGAGGAAGATGCCCGAGCCAATCATGGAGCCCGTCACGAGCATCACGGCATCGAACAGCGTAAGGGCGCGGCGGAAGTGGCCGGGCGCAGCGTCGGTAGAGGAGGGAGGGAGGGTTTCGGCCATAAAAGCAGGGGTATGGGCAGTTTTTTGCCAAAGAAACGGCACCACGTCTGATACTGCCAGCAACTGGGCAGGCTGCTCCAGCTTTTGCCTGCGTTTTTTATGCTTTTTGGGGCGGTGCCTGCTACGCTTCTGCGTCTTTTCACGAGCTTAGCCTGCCCCACAGAGCGGAGGGTGTAAAAAGAGCTACCTACCCGCCTGCTGGTCCGTTTGCATTGCTGAAGTAGGGTAGCTTGGGGCCCGGCCGCCTACTTTTGCCGCATGTCCCGCAAGCTTCTGGCCCTGTTGGTAGCGGTGGTAGTGCTGCTTTCGCTGGCTACCTACGTCTATTACCGCCGCACGCTGGCCGCCCGGCCCATTGACCCCTACGCCCTGGTGCCCGACGACGCGGTGCTGGTGCTGGCCACCCGCGACCATGCCGCCCTGGTGCAGCACCTGCAGGAGGCCGGCGTGTGGGACAATATTACCGGCGTCAGATATTTTCAGCAGGTAGCCGGTCAGCTGGCCCTGGCCGACAGCCTCGACAACGGCGGGCGGCCTGTAAGCCCGCTCGCGGGCCGGCAGCGCGGCTTGCTGGCCCTGCTGGGCCGCAAGCTGGTGCTGACCTCGCTGCACCTCACCGGGCCGGGGCAGGTCGATGCGCTCTATCAGGTGCCGCTGGCCAATGTGCGCGAGTACCGGCAGGCGCGGGGCCTGCTCGAAACGCTGGGGCGCGGCCCGCGCTACACCTTGGGTACCCGCACCTACGAGGGCTATGAGCTGCAAGAGCTGACGGACCGGCAGGGCGGCCGGCTTACGGTGCTCAATTACCGCAACCACTTGCTGATGAGCACCTGCGCGCCGCTCGTGGAGGCCGTGGTCAATCGCCTGCGCCACCCCGACTCGCCGACCGTGCACGCGGGCTTCGGCACTACCGACCTGCTGCGCCTGCGCGATGTGGATGCTACCCTGCTCGTTAACTTTCGCCGGCTGCCGGGGCTGCTCGATGTGCTTTTTCAGCCGGGTACCCACGCCTTGCTCGACCAGGCCCTGGTGCTGGCTCACGAAGGCCTGCTGGGCCTGAAATTCGGGCCCGGCCAGCTTACGCTCACCGGCTTTGCCAACCCCGAAACTGCCGCCAACTCCTGGCAGCAGCAGCTGCGCGGCCAGCCTGCCCAGCCCTTGCGCGCACTTGCCGATGTGCTGCCCCTGCGCACGGCCCTGGTGGTAGCCGTGGCCGGGCAGCTGGCCCGGCCCCGGCCGCAGCCGCCGATACGGTGCGGGCCACCCGGCAGGTCCTCGACAGCCTGCGCGCTTCCCTTACGCCAGGTGCTACCCTGGCTTACCTGGCGGCGCCCGCGCCCGGAGTGGTGCCCGTGCGGCTGTGGCTGGTGCGCAGCCGGGTGCCGGGCCATACGGCCCGGTGGCTGGCCCGGCTGCGCCGCCTGGGCGGGGCTTCGCCGGCATTCAGCAAGGTGGGGTCCTTTGAGCAGTACGAGGCAGGCTTCGCCGCCGACCAGCTCTTGGGACCGTTAGCGGCGGCCCGGCCCGCGGGCGAGCCTGCCGCGTCATTTAGTACAGTGATGGTTGGCAGCTACCTGGTGCTGAGCGATACTGCTGGCCTGCGCGCCTACCTCGCCGAGGTAGCGGCCGGGCAGGTTTGGAGCCGTTCGGCCACGCAGGTGGCGCTGCTGCAGCAAACGCTGCCGCTGGCCCGCCTCACCCTGCTGGCCGATGTGCGCCAGGGCTGGAATGCCCTGCTCGGCAACCTGGCCGAAGAGCGCCGGGCCGGCCTGCTGCGCAACGAAAGCTTACTGCGCTACTTTTCGCAGGTAGCCTGGCAGCTGGTGCCGCCCGAGCAGCCCGCCGAGGAGCTTCGGGCGGCCTTTGAGCCCGGCAGCCAGTATTTTGCGCAGCTGGTACTGCGCCGTCCTGGCCAGGCCCTTACGCCCGACTCAGCCGCGGCGGGTAGTAGCGCGCGCCTGCGTTTCCGCGCCGTGCTGGCCGGCCAGCCGGTGCTGCTGCCCGCCGTGCCAACCGCCGATGGCTCGCTGGCTTCTCCCATCGTAGTGGCCGACTCGCTGGGGCAGCTGCGCCTGCTGCCCGCCGGCACTACCAACCGGGCGTGGGTCGATACCCTGCCCGGCCCCGTAGTCGGTTCCGGGCCGCGCCTGCTGCGCGGGCGGCTGCTGCTGGCCACGGCGCACCGCCTCCACTGGCTTAGCCCGGTCGATGGCCGGGAGGCGGCCGGCTTTCCCTTCAACCTGCCCGATACCGCTGCCATTGCCGCCGTAGCGGCGGGCACGTCTTCCAGGGTGCTGGTGGCCACAACGGCCAACGACCTGCTGCTGTTTGATACCAATGGCCGCCGCTACCCCGGCTGGCCCCACCGGCTCGAAGCACCCCTGGCCGGCCCGCCGGTCCTGCTTACCGTAGGGGGCCGCGACGTGGTAGTGGCCGCCCTGCGCAACGGCTACGTGTATGCCTTCGACCAGGCGGGGGGCGCTTTCCGGGCTTTCCCGTCAGCGCCGGGGCGCGGCTCGAAGGACCACTGCTCACTACGGCCGGTAGTACCCTGGCCCGCAGCCAGCTGCGGGTTGTCAATCAGCACGGCGAACTGCTTACCATTACCCTCAGCGGCGACATCACAGTCCGCCGGCGGGTGGCTACCTGGAGCCGTACGGCCAGCTTCCGGCTGGTGCCGGAGGCCGAGGGCCGTGCCGGCTCGTTTGTGGTGGTGCGCCAGGATGGCGGCCAGCTCGATGTATTCAGCCCCACCGGGGTGGTGCCGCTGCTGAGCCGCCAGCTGCTTACCTCCGGTCCCAAGCCGGTGCAGTGGTTCGACTTCGGTAGCACGGGCGGAGGGCAGGTACTGGCCCTCTCCGAGCCGCAGCCAGGGCAGGTTTCGTTGTTCGACGGCCAGGGCCGTGCACTGGGCGCCGGTGCCGGCAGCCCCGGCGCGGCCGGCGTGTGGCCCAGCACCGGCACGGGCGTGGCCCTGCGCTATGATGCGGCCCACCAGCGCTATCAGCTGCTGCGGCTACTGCGCCGCGAGCTGCGCCGCGATGAGGTAGCGCGGCCCTAAGGCTGCACCCGCCGTGGCGGACGAAGCCGGCGCGCGCTACCAGGCGGGGCGTTGTAGTTTGCGCCACTTTCACCCGCCTCCACGCTGGCAAGCAAAAGCTTTGGCTACCTTCCACTCATGCCTTTCTCCCTTGGCCTCGTCGTAGGCAAGTTCTGGCCCCCGCACCAGGGCCATCAGCTACTGCTCGAAACGGCCGCTGCCCAGGTAGCCGAGCTGCTCGTGCTCGTGTATGCCAACCCCGACGACCCGGCGCACCCCGCCCCGAGCGGGCGGCCTGGCTGCGCGAGCTGTATCGCGGCGACGACTACGCCCAGGGTCCGCGCATTGGCGCCACGCCGCTCCATATTATAGCCCTCACGGCGGGCACCGACGGCGTGCCGCCCGACACCGCCGACGACCATACCCACCGCGCTTTTATCGGGCAGTGGCTGGCGCACCACGGCTACCGCATCGAGGTAGTGTTCAGCAGCGAAGCCTATGGTTTCGGCTTTGCCGAACACCTGGGGGCGGCATATGTGCTGGTCGATATCGCCCGGCAGCAGGTGCCCGTCAGCGGTACCCGGCTTCGTGCTGCATTGGCTGGTAATACACCAGTGGAGGATAACGCTTTGTCCCTGCTTCACCCTTTTATCGCGGCGCAGTACGGCGCGGTGCCACCCGCAGCCCTGCCCCGCCTGGTGCTGCTCGGAGCCGAAAGCAGCGGCAAAACCACCCTGGCCGCCGCCCTGGCCGAGGCGCTGGGCACCGTGTGGGTGCCCGAATACGGACGCCTGCTGCACGAGCAAAAAAACGGTGAGCTGGTCTACGAAGACCTGCTCTACATCGGCCGCCGCCAGCTGGAGCTGGAAGATGAAGCCGCCCCCCAGGCGCACGACTGGCTCGTTTGCGATACCAATGCGGCTACCACGGCGCTTTATTCCTACTACTATTTTCATCGCTGCGACCCCGCCTTGCAGGCGCTGGCACGGGTGTGCGGCCGGCGCTATGCCCGCACCTTCGTGTGTATGCCCACCGTCCCCTTCGAGCAGGATGCCTGGCGCGGCCCCGAAGCGCTGCGCCAGTTTCAGCACGGCGCTATTCTGATGCAGCTGGAAGTATTGGAAATTCCCTATGTTATGCTGGATGGTAGCGTAGCTGAGCGCGTGGCGCAGGTGCTGTCAGCGCTGAAGGGCGCTGACAGCAAGTATAGTTAGCAGGAATCCAAAATACCAACCTGGTAAAATGATTTATAAGATTGACCAAACAAAACTTAGCTCATTCAAAAAACGAGCGATGCTCAAGGAGCTTAGAACGCTGCTTGTGGGATGGCTAATTATTATGGCTATTCAATTTCCAAGGTTCGCGCACCATAGTTTGAAAACTTTCGTGATAGTATCCCTGGGTATTATTCCATTGGCAGCTTTACGTCTGTATGTTGGTTCTAAAACTCTAGGCCAACTATTGAGTACATATAAAATCGAGCTTACCGATGACAAGATATCGTACGTACTAAATGCTAGGGTAGTGCGCAGTATTCCTTGGGAAATAGCTGCCTACGAATTAAAATCTGATGGACGAATCTCTATTCGGGATAAAAGTATCTCTGGCTTCCTAGCGCAGATAACTGGCAAAGGGATGATAACAGTTCCGCCCGAAATAGAAGACAGGCAGGAGTTTTTAGAGCAACTAGAAAGTAATTGTGAAGCTGTTTAGAAAGTGGTAAAAATTCAAAAGAACGTCATACTAAAATAGTAAACCTCCTAAATTTATTTTATACCCAAAGTGCTTCCATGCCCATTTTTCTTTTGATTTCTATTCATGCTACCACCCTATGTTTTACTCAATGGCAGCATGGCGGAAAGGATAGCGCAGGTGCGGGAAGCGCTAGGATAATAAACTTTGTTCGCCACTGCCTTTTCTTAAAATGCAATGCAAAAGATTCTTGCAGTATCGATGGTTTTGTCTTTTCAAACAGTATTTGGTCAAACGAATATTGATAAAGTGGTCCGCATTAAGCGTGAAGTCGAGCAAATAAATCTGCAAGGAGGCTATGCGAAAAAGACGCTGGCTAACGAAGCATTTATGCCGAATATAACCGATGGAGGAGGACAATTGACAGGGTATTTTAAGGACGGACAATTAATGAAAATTGTAGAATGGGTTGGCCTTTCGAGCTGCATAAATACTACTGAATATTACTTTCAAAATGGTAATTTGATTTTCGTATATACTCAGGGAAAGATATTTAAATACGAAAAAAATAAATCATCCTATAATCCAGCTGTTGAGGCTGTGGCTATGGAAGCCAGATTTTACTTTTCGGATTCAAAAATGATAAAATCTATTCTTAAAGGAGAAACAATTTGTAGTGGAAAACCACTGGAAAGCTGGGTAAGTGATTATAAGGATAACTGTAAGAGATATAGTAGATTATTAAACAGAAAATAATAAACCTGTTTAGGAAGTAGACTAAAATAAAAAGAACGTCATGCTTATCTGGCGTCCGCTTGTCGAAGCATCTCTACCGCTTCACCTACCTTTTCACTGGCGCGAGTTTAGCGCAGCGTAACTCGTGACTATTTTTTCGGGGAGGCTGTGCCTCCCATAGAAGGAGCCGTTGCTGTGCCACTACTACCAGCCCTGCCGCCGCTTGCCGCTTGCCGCTGCCGCCGCTTGCCGCTGGCGCGGCAGTGGAGGTACAACCTCCACAATAAAACTGGCGCGAGTTTAGGCGAAGCCGTAACTCGCGCCAGTTTTAGGCCATTTTTAGTAGTGGTGAAATGCTCCATATTATGCTGCCTTAAGCAGCTGGCGCAAATTCTAAAATGAATACAGTGCCCTTACCTACTTCCGACTCGGCCCGGAGCGTGGCGTGGTGAAAGGCGGCGATGGTTTGCGCAATCGGCAAGCCCAGGCCGTAGCCCTCGGGAGCCTGCGGGCCGGTGGCGTGAAAGCGCCGGAAACGGTCGAAGAGCAGCGGCAGGTTTTCGGCCGCGATGCCGGGGCCTTCGTCTTCGACGCGCAGCTGGTAGCCGCCGGCCGCAGTAGGGTGGCCCAGCACCCGAATCTGGCCGTTTTCGTGATTGTATTTGATGGCGTTGCTGAGCAGGTTGCGCAGTAGCGTATGCAGCAGCGTAGCGTTGGCACGGGGCACTGTGTGGTCGGGCGAGAGGTCGATGTGTAGCCCTATCTCGCGCTGCTGGCGGCGGTCATCGAGCTCCTCGGCTACGTCGTGCACCGTTTGGGCGAGGCTTACGCTGGCATCGCGCAAATATTGTTCATTCTCTATATTTGCAATAAGCAGCAGCGTGCGCACCGTATTGCGCAGGCGGTAGAGCGTGCGCTGCGACTCTACTATCTGGCGGCCGTGAGCTTCGGGCAGGGTAGGGTCCTGGAGCATGTTTTCGAAGCGCGACTGCAAGATGCTGGTGGGCGTGAGCAGCTCGTGGCTCACGTTGCTCATAAACTCGCGCTCCTTCTCAAATGAGGTTTGCAGCTGCCGCATCAGGGCCGAAAGCGAGTCGTCGAGCCGCCGGAAGTCGGTGGTATCAGTATCGAGGCGCTGAAACGAGAATTCGCCCGGCTGCCGGATGCCGCGCAGCTTGCGCGAAATCAGCTCGCGCAGCGGCCCCAGCAGGTAGTGCGCAAATGCCGCATCGGTAAATACCGTGATGAGCGCGCCGGCCACCAGCACCCACAGGGCCAGCCGCCGCAGCGTGGTGGTGAGCAGCTCGACGGTGGCCAGCGACGAGCCGATTTCGAGGCGGTAGCGCCGGGGCGGGACGCTGCTAGCCGCGCTACCGGGTACTTGCAGGGGCGCTACGTAGCTCAGAATCCGGAAGTCCTCAATCTGCTTGTCAACCTGCCGGGGCTCCTCAAAAATATGCTCGGTTGGCGCGAGTATCGTGCCGGCCGGGGCGAGCGGCAGCGGCGTCAGGGTAATATATTCCTGTTTTAGTATATTATAATCAGCATAAGACTCATCGCGCTCGGCCCGCAAAAAAACGGCTAGTCCGTCGCGGCTGATGAGGTGCAGCAGCGCCTGGCGCTTGTCGCGCAGGCGCTGGTCGGTGTGGGCCACCGCCACCCGCTGCACAATGGGCGGAATGAGCATGGCTCCCAGCAATACCAGCAGCAGCTTCGAGAGGCCGTTGAAGAGGCCGAGCTTGGTTTCGAGTCGCATAAATTTGGAACTAAAAGTCGGGGCTGGCCAAATAGAAAGAACGTCATGCTGAGCCTGCGAAGCAGCTCAGTATGACGTTCTACGTGAACCAGGCTTCAAACTTACACTGCCCGGTAGCCGATGCCGCGCACGGTTTCGATAAAGTCGGCCGAGCCGAACTGGGCCAGCTTTTTGCGCACATTCTTGATGTGCACGTCGATGTAGTTCGAGTCCGAGTCGTCTTCCAGCACATTGCCCCACAGGTGCTCGCCGAGCTGCAGGCGCGTGAGCACGCGGCCCCGGTGCAGCAGCAGATAGTGCAGTAAATCAAACTCTTTCTTGGTGAGCGGCACCTCGGGGCCGGGCACTTCGGGCGTGCTGCCGTAGCGCACGGTACGGGCCGTTACGTCCAGCACAAAGCCATCGCCAAAAACGATTTCGGGCCGCTTCAACCCAAACTTGCGGCGCGTGATGGCCTGCATCCGGCTCGTGAGCTCAAGCAGCGAAAACGGCTTGGGCAAGTAGTCATCGGCCCCCAGGTCGAGTCCCTTGATGCGGTCGTCGAGCGCACCGCGCGCGGTAAGGATAATAAACGACGCCTCCTGCTTCTCGCTCTGACGAGCATCGCGCAGCAAATCGAGGCCATCGCCGCCGGGCAGGCCCAGGTCGAGGAGCACAAAGTCGTAGGAGTTTACAAACAGCTTCTCCGAGGCCTCCGCGTAGGTGTAGGCCGAATCGACCAGGTACTGGGCCTGGGTCAGAAACTGGCGCACCTCCTGGTGGAGGCTTTTTTCGTCTTCAACGAGCAAAACGTGCATGGAGCAGGGAGGGAAAAGAGGGAATAATAGTACAACATACGGGCGCAGGCCGTTAAATGAAGATGAAGATTAGCTGTCTGTTTGATGAAGATGAAGAAATAGCTGAAAAAATATTTTTAGGCAGAACCTGGTTGTCTGCCAACCTGAAGCGTCCGAGCAGCTTGCCACCCGAAGTGGAAGTATAGAAATTCTTGAAAATTTTTTGCCAAAAGCTGATTTTTTACATTGTTTTTTAGCGGCGGCCGACTCACTGCGCCGGGCAAGGGCTAGTGTTCGGCCGCTGGCAAAAGCCCGGGGCCGGCATGTGCCGTAAGTGTAAACCACCGCCGGAAATGCTGGCTGGCCGGCCAAAAAGGGTATTTAAGGGCTTGGTTAAAGCCGCCATCAGGGAAGATATTTGGGTAAGCTGCTTGACTTTCAGCCGCTCCTGGGCGGCGGGCAAGCGTTTCTATTCCCACCCTTTATTCCTTTTCCAAACCATGAGGCATACCCTTACTGCCCTGCTGGGCGCGGCTACGCTGCTGCTCAGCACCCGCACTACCCAGGCCCAAACCTACCAGCAGGTCTGGGCCGACGAGTTTACGAACGGCATCAGCTCAAGCTGGCAGTTCGACACCGGCAACAACAACGGCTGGGGCAACAACGAGAAAGAGTACTACCAGGCTGCCAATGCCACCGTAGTTAATGGGGTGCTGCAGATTACGGCCAAAAAGGAAAGCGTCGGCGGCTTCGGCTACACCTCGGCCCGCCTGAAAACCCAGAATCTGAAGGACTTCAAGTACGGGCGTATCGAGGCCCGCATCAAGCTGCCGCTGGGCCAGGGGCTATGGCCGGGCTTTTGGATGATGGGCAGCAATATCAGCTCGGTGGGCTGGCCGCAGTGCGGCGAAATCGACATTATGGAGCATATCAACGCCGATAATACCATCTATGGCACTGCGCACTGGTACAGCGGCGGCCACGCGCAATATGGCAAAACCACGACCACCACGGCCGGCGACTGGCACGTGTACAGCGTAGAATGGACGCCCACGGCCATCACCTGGTTTGTGGATGGCACCTCCTACTGCGTTATCGACATCACCAACGGCACCGGCAACACCCAGGCCTTTCAAAACCCGTTCTTTATTTTACTGAACCTGGCCGTGGGGGGTAACCTGCCCGGCCAGACCATCGACGACTCCAAGCTGCCCGCCACCATGTACGTGGACTACGTGCGGGTATCGCAGCTGGTGACTTCGACTACCGGGACCTCGCGGACACTGCAAGCCGAGGCCGCCGACGTTAATTCCGGCATGGTAGCCGAAGCCTGCTCCGACACCGGGGGCGGCCAGGACATGGGCTACGTAGATGCCGGCGACTACCTGGTATTCAACAATGTCAACTTTCCCGTTACCGGCACTTACACCATCGATTACCGGGTGGCCAGCCCGAGTGGGGGCACGGTATCTTCTGATTTGAATGCGGGCTCCGTTCAGCTGGGCAATACGACTATTCCGGCCACGGGCGGCTGGCAAAACTGGACGACCGTCACCAAAACCGTAAGCATCAACGCCGGTACCTACAACCTGGGCGTCTTTGCCCAAACCAACGGCTGGAATATCAACTGGATACGGATTACCAATCCGGTAGGTGCCCGCTCTACGCTCGCTACGGCATCATCGGCCGGCGCGGCAGCCACCAGCGTCTTCCCAAATCCTGTGGCGGCCGGCCAGCGCCTGCAAACCGAGGCAGCGCTCGTCGGTAGCGCTTACCAAGTAATGGATGCGTTGGGCCGCCTGGCCGGGCAGGGCACCCTCAGCGCTGGCGGGCTCGACGTGTCGGGCCTGCGGCCGGGCCGCTATACGCTGCTGCTTGTTACGCCCACGCAGCAGCGCGTGAGCCAGGCTTTCAGTAAAGAGTAAATATTTTTTATTTACTATATATTGAGCGGCAAGGAAGCGGACTGCCTTTGGGTAGTCCGCTTTTCCGGCATCTACCTTTGGCAGGTAATCTTTGTTGCCGAAACCCCTTGCGTTACCCCATGAAAACCGGCCTGCGGCAACTGCTTTTTAGTGTAGTCATGGTACTGGCCACCTGTGCCAGCGTGGTGGCCCGGCCGCCCGTCACCACCATCTACCTCGTGCGCCACGCCGAAAAGGACCTCACGCCCGGCCTCGCCGACCCGCCGCTAACCGCCGCCGGTGAGGCGCGGGCGCAGCTGCTGGCCCGGCGCCTGAAAGGCCGCCACCCAGCCGCCCTCTTCACCACCGACACCCGCCGCACCCGCGCCACGCTGGCCCCGTTGGCACTCACCACGGGCCTTACGCCGCTGGTGTACAACGCCAAAGAGCCGGCGGCGCTGGTTGCCCGCCTCGGGCAGCAGTACGCAGGCAAAACCGTGGTTGTGGTAGGCCACTCCAATACGCTGCTGCCGCTGCTGGCCGCGCTGGGCGTTGTGGCCCCGGTAGCGGAGATTAAGGAAGATGAGTTTGACTATCTGTTTAAAGTGGAGCTGCGGCCGGGGCAGGCAGCTAAGCTGGCGGTGAGCCGCTACGGAGCCGGCCCGCATGCGGCCGGGGCCAGCAGCGGTGGGCGGTAGCGCCTACCGCTTTCGCCAGCTTTTGCAAGCTTAAGCGCGCCGGCGCCGCGGGGCTGCTACTCACAGGCGGCGGCAAGTCGCCGCGGGCTGGTACTTTTGGCTGACTTCGCGGCTTGCCGCCCTTTCTTTTGCTTATGCGCGCTCTTTCCTCTCTGCTTTTCGTCGGCCTGCTGGCCGGCAGCGTGGCCCCTGCTTCGGCCCAGGCCACAGCCCAAACCGACTCACTTGCTATTCGCAAAATCTACGACGAGGCCCTGCTGCGCGGCCAGAGCTACGACAACCTGCGCTACCTGTGCCAGAAAATAGGCGGGCGCCTTGCCGGCTCGCCGCAGGCCGCCCTGGCCGTGGAGTGGGGCAAGCTGACGATGGAAAAAGCCGGCTGCTTCGATAAAGTGTACTTGCAGGAATGCCTGGTGCCGCACTGGGTGCGCGGGGCAAAGGAAAAAGGGCAGATTATTGGCAACAAGGGCAAGAGCATCAGCGTGGCCGTATGTGCGTTGGGTAATTCGGTGTCTACCCCTAATAACAAGCCCCTGCGGGCCGGGGTAGTGGAGGTGAAGAGCCTGGCCGAGTTAAAAGCCCTGCCCGATGCGGCGGTGAAGGGCAAATTCATTTTCTTCAACCGGCCCTTCAATGATGCGCTTATCGAGCCGGGCGCGGCCTACGGCGCGGCCGGCGACCAGCGCCGCAGCGGCCCGGCCGAGGCGGGCCGGCGCGGCGCGGTGGGTGCGCTCGTGCGCTCGCTCACCGCCGCCCACGATAACTATCCGCACACGGGCACCACCAGCTACGGCGATACGCCCACCAAAGTGCCCGGCGCGGCCCTCAGCACGCTGGCTGCCGACCAGCTCAGCCAATTGCTGGCCGCCGACCCTGCCTTGCAGTTTGAGCTGGAAATGAGCTGCCAGATGCTGCCCGACGAAAAAAGCTACAACGTGATAGGGGAGGTGCGCGGCTCGAAATACCCCGAGCAGGTAATTACCGTGGGCGGCCACCTCGACTCCTGGGACCTGGCCCAGGGCGCCCACGACGATGGTACCGGCGTGGTGCAAAGCATGGAGGCCCTGCGGCTGCTTAAAGCCGCCGGCCTGCGCCCCGAGCGCACGGTGCGGGCGGTCCTTTTCATGAATGAGGAGAACGGCACCCGCGGCGGTGAGAAGTACGCCGACCAGGCCCAGCAAAACCACGAAACGCACCTGGCGGCCATTGAGAGTGATGGCGGAGGCTTCACCCCCGCGGCTTTACCGTGGAAGCCACGCCGGCGGTATTCCGCAAGGTGGCGGCCTGGAAGCCGCTGCTGCGGCCCTACCTGGCCGATGAGCTGCTGCCCGGCCATTCGGGCACCGATATTGAGCCGCTGAGCGAGAAAGTGCATCCTACCGCGCTTTTTGGCTACAAGTGCGACTCGCAGCGCTATTTCGACCTGCACCACACGGCCAATGACACCTTTGAGCAGGTAAACAAGCGCGAGCTGGAGCTGGGCGGAGCGGCTATGGCCACCCTGATTTACCTGCTGAGTAAGTACGGGTTGTAGCACTGGGAGGCGTTGGGAGGTAAAAGAGAAGGGGTAAAGATGGCGTACCATCTTTACCCCCTTCTCTTTTACCTTTTTTCTTAAGGCAGGCTACTGGGTATCCAGAATCGAGAACAGCTCGTCGAGCTTCGGCGTCAGGATGATATCGGTACGCCGGTTAATGGCTTTATTCTGGGGCGTATCGTTGGCCGCTACGGGCAGATACTGGCCCCGGCCCGACGGCGTTATCTGCGTGGGGTCGATGCCGGCGGCCGTGAGCAGGCGCGTGATTTCGGTGGCCCGCAGCACGCTGAGGTCCCAGTTGTCCTTGGCGCCGTTTACCACGCCTTTAATGGGGACATTGTCGGTATGGCCTTCGACCAGGATATTCACGTCCTTGTTGCCCGTGAGGGCATTGGCCAGCTTGATAAGAGCATCCTGGCCGGCCGGGTCCACGCGGGTCGAGCCCGATTTAAACAGCAGCTGCTCGGAAAGCGACACGTACACCTTGCCGTTCTTCACATTCACCTGCAAGTCGTTGGAGTTGAAGCCCAGCAGCGCGTCCGATACCTTTTTGCGTAGCGCATTGGTGGCGGCCTCCTTTTCGTCAAGTACCCGCTGCAGCTCCGCTACGCGGGCATTTTTGCCGGCCAGGTCCTGCTCCGTAATCCCGAGCGTTTGGTTAAGCTGGTTTACCTGGCTGCTTTTGTTCAGCAGGCTGCTGTTGAGACTGGCCTCGGTGCGGTCTTTAGCCTGTTGCAGCGCGCTTTTTTCCAGCTGAAGCTGGTCGCGCGACTTCGTCAGCTCAGCATTCTGCTGCTGAAGGGCAGCGATTTCTTTTTTGTTGCAGCCGGGTAGTGCCAGCAGGGCGACGACCAGCAGCACCGGAGCCACTGGCCCGGCCTGCTTCGTGAAAAAACGCATAAGGCAAAACACATAAGGCGGTAGAAACGCCCCGACGCTGGCCGGGGCACCCCGGCTAAACGAACCACTGAAAGCGCAGGTTGCCCGGCTCGGGTGGCCGGAGCCCGGCGGCGGGGTACTTTTGCGCAGTAGCCGGGCAGGGGCTTTTGTTATAATATGCGCATAGTTGCACTTCTGAGTATCAGTATTGGACTGCTGGCTGTGCTGGCGCAGGGCCGGGCACGGCCGGTAGCACCGGGTAGCCCGTCGGCCACCCGGTACTGGGTCCGTTTCAGCAACAAAGACGGCGTGCCGTTCGACCCGGCCCGCTACTTCAGTTCTGCCGCGCAGGCGCGGCGGCAGCGCCAGGGCCTGCCCGCCGCCGAGTTTACCGACCGCCCCGTGCGGCCCGACTACGTGGCCGCTGTGCGCGCCGGCGTCGATACGCTGACCGTGGTCAGCCGCTGGTTTAATGCCGTGGCGTGCCGCGCCACGCCTGCCCAGGCCGCGGCGCTGCGCCGGCTGCCCGGCGTGGCAGCAGTAGTAGCCTGGCCGGTAAGCAGGCAGTTGCGGCCGGCCCGGTACGAAAGGGTAAGAATTAAAAATTCACTATATAATAAAAAAATACTATATACTGCTCAGTCGGTCATTTCGCCCGCCGACTACCAGCTGGCCCGGCAGCAAACGGCGGCCCTGGGCCGGGCCGACCTCAAGCGGGCAGGCCTGCTGGGGCAGGGGGTGCGCATTGCGGTGCTTGATGTCGGGTTTCGCGGCGCAGAGAGGCACCCGGCGTTCCGGGCGCTTCGGCACGAGCGGCGCATTGCGGCCACCTATGATTTCCTGAAAAACCAGCCCGACGTATTTCGGGGCGGCTCGCACGGTACCGAGGTGCTGGGCTGCCTGGCGGGCCGCTTGCCCGCCCCGATAGCCTGCACCCCGGCCCGGCGCTGGGCCTGGCCCCGGCGGCTATCTACCTGCTGGCCCGCACCGAAAGCCTGGCCAGCGAGCGCTTTACCGAAGAAGAGGCCTGGCTCCGGGCCGTGGAATGGGCCGACCAGCAGGGTGCGGACATCATCAGCTCCTCCTTGGCTTATACCGAGCAGCGCTACTTTCCCGAGCAGATGGATGGCCGGCACTCGCTCATTGGGCGGGCCGCCACGCTGGCGGCCCACAAGGGAATACTGGTGGTGAGCGCCGCCGGCAACGACGGCGACGACGACTGGGTGCGCATTGGCACGCCCGCCGATGCCGACTCGGTACTGGCCGTGGGGGGCTCGACCCGGCCACGGGCCTGCACCTGGCCTTCAGCTCGGTGGGCCCCAGCGCCGACCGCCGCCTCAAGCCCGACGTGTCGGCGTTCGGGATTGTGCTCACGGCCAATGCGGCGGGTGGGTTTGAGCGCGTTGAGGGCACGTCGTTTTCGGCGCCGCTGGTGGCGGGGCTGGCAGCCTGCGCCCAGCAGGCCAGCGGCGGCAGGCTCACGGCCATGCAGCTGTTTCGGCAGGTGCGCGAGGCCGGCGAATTATTTCCGTATTATGACTATGCCCACGGCTACGGCCGGCCCGAAGCCAGCCGCCTGCTGGCCCGGCTCAAAGGACCGCTGCCGGCCGTAGCGCCCACCTTCGACTTCGTGGTGCACGACTCGCTGGTAGCGGTGGTGCTGCGGCCCGCCGCCACCGTGCCCGCCGCCCGCCCGCTGCCCCTGGTAGCCGAAGCCGACGAGCTGGCCCCCGGCACTACCGACTGGCTAAGCCCGCCCGCCCCGGCCCCGCCAGCCGTCTCGCCCACCCCCGCGGCTCCAAATGTGGCGCCGGTCGGCAAAGAGCAGCCCGCGCCGGCCGACACCGCGCCCGCGCTGGCCGCTTACCCAGCCTACCCACCGCACCTCTACTGGCACCTGGCTAATGCCCGGGGCGTGCTGCACCGCTACGAAGTACGCGCTACCACCCAGCGCCTGGTAGTGCAGGTGCCGCGCCGCCTCACGCGCGGCGGTAATGTGCTGCGGGTTTATTACCAGGGCTTTACTGGTGAATATCATGAATAAGCTATGTATAAAGCGCGGCAGCGTAGGCATACCAGCAAATTCAGTTAAACAGGCAGTTCGACGTCAATAGTCAGGTGGTATAGAATAACATGTTGAAAGATAAACTACTGGTACTAGTCTTGCTCGCGGCGGCTCCGGTGGCCCGCGCTCAGCAGGTGCTGCTGCAAACCGACGTAGCCAACGATACCATTCCGAGCCGAACGGGGCCCAACCGCCGTTATTTCGCGCATCTGTACGTGGGGAGTACCCTGGCAGCGGGTTCCAGCGCGCTCGGCCTGAAGTACGGCTTTGCCTCGTCCGAATTACAGCTGGGCGGCCGGCTTAAGCGGCGCCTGAGCTCCTTCCTGGCCTTCAATACTGACCTGCGCTACGCCTACCTGCGCTATGGCCTGGACCCCGGCGCGGCGCGGCCGCTGCCTTTCGGCTCGGGGTTCGACAGCCAGCTTTTCAGCTACCACCAGCTGCAAAGCGAGGGCAGCCTGCGCCTCAATCCCAGCCGCCGGCGCGGCAACACTGTGGGCCGCTACCTCGACCTGCTGGCCTACGGCGGCTGGGCCTTTGCCACCACCTATGCCACCGAAGGCCCCGCGCCCGGCGGTGGCCAGCTCGAAATAGTAGCCCACGAGCCGCCTTACCTGGCCCGCTGGCAGGGTGGGGTAGGCGCGCGCATAGGCAGCAACTCGCTGGCGCTGGTGGGCCGCTACCGCCTCAGCAATGCTCTCGCCGGCACCACCCTGCCCGAGCCGCCCCGCTGGCAGCTGGGCCTGGAGATAGGCTGGTTCTGAACCCTGCTTTGCACACCTTGCGTACACGGCAGCAGCCTGGGCGCTATCTTGGTGCCCACCGGCTTTTCTGCCGGGTTGCTTACACTGCTATATGACTACCTCTTTCTGCAAGCTCGGCGCTGTTGCCGCTATTCTGCTCGCCGTCACCTCCTGCGTTAATACCGAGCGCGAAACGGCTACGTCGTCTAAAGACCCGCACGCCGAGTTTACGCCGCCCACGGGCCGCGGCGAGCGCGTGGGCGGGGCCACAGTCCTCAATACGGTGCGGGCTACGCATCCTTTCTCCAACCCCAAAACGCCCGATACCTTCGTGCTGCAAATGAGGGGCCGCGCATTCTCAGCAGCCGCCTGCATTTGTTTGTGCTGAGCAGCGCGGGCGATACCCTGCGCCACGAAGTGCTGCCTGCCACTGCGCTCATCAGCGACCGTACCCTGCGCGACAACCAATCGGCTTCGGTGCGCGATAAGGAAATTAGTATTCTGCGCGGCATGAACGATTTCTTTGCCGCCAGCCACTTTGTGCAGCCGGCCGTGCCGGCTACCGCTACCCAGCCCGCCGAAGTAGATACCCAGGCCTGGACCAGCCTCCGCAGCGACCCTCGCGCCATCGGCTTCGATTATCCCAATGGCACCGGCGAAACCCGGCTGGTGTATTCAAAGCAATTCAATAAAACGCTGGTAATCAATCTATAAGTTAACAAAATCCCAGTAAAAGCGCGTCAGGCCTCCCAGCGGGAGGCCTGACGCGCTTGCGTTTAGCCGGTGGTCCTATAGGCGGGCCCAGCCCTGCTGGCCGGCTGCGTTGCGCAGCAGCGCATAGCCGTTGCTTTGGCCCAGCACGGCGGCGGCCGTGTGAGAAGGCCAGGCGGCCAGGGCTGGGGCACCGGCCAGGGGTGCCGTTTGTATTTCGTGGGCAATGGGCAGTGCCAGCCGCCGGAGCGGCTGCGCCGGGGCCACCGCACGGGCGGCCACGTAGCGACGCTGGCCGGTGGGCAGCTCTACGCGCAGGTAATCGGCGCGCTGGCCCAGCACCAGCAGGGGCAGCGTGGCGGGCAGCAGCCGGGTAGCTTGCGCGGGCCGCGGGCGCACCCACTCGCCCCGGCGGTCGGGGCCGACCCCCGCCGGGCCGGTATGGGCAACGGGCACGGGGTCGGCGCGGTGCAGAAAGGGCCAGGGGTCGATGGCGCCGCCCGCCCGGTAGATGCCAAAGTGCAGGTGCGGTGCAGTAGTACGGGCGTTGCCGGTGTTGCCCACCAGGCCCAGCGTGTCGCCGGCCCGCACGCGCTGGCCGGGCTGCACCAGCTGCCGGTCGAGGTGGGCGTAGTAGAGGTGCTGGCCGTGGGCCGCATCGGCCAGCCACACTACGCGGCCGCCCAGCGGGGTTTCGCCGGTGCGCGTGATGGTGCCATCGGTAGCGGCCACGGCCGGCGTGCCGCGCGGGGCAAAAATATCGACGCCCTCGTGGCGGCGGGCGCCGCCATCGCGCTCGCTGCCCCAGAAGCTGCCGATGGCCTGGTCGGTGCGCCCCCGTACCGGAAATAGCCCCAGACCCGGCCCGCGCCACAGGCGCAGCGTGTAGCGGCCGGCCGCCAGCAGCTCGGGCTGCACGCGCAGCAGGTGCTGGCCGTCATCGGCAGCCTGGTAGCTGAAGTCGAAGGTGCCGGCGACGGTAGTATCAGCGCTGGCCCATTTCAGCAGCTCGGGCGCGTGGCCCGGTGCCAGCGCAAAGGCATCCACAAAAAGGCGCGGGGCCAGCACCGGGCCGGCCGCCAGCGTCAGGCGCACGTGCACCAGCTCACCGGCCCGCACGGCGTAGCGGTAGCTGGCGGCCGTGGGCTGCTCGGGGCGGAAGTAGCCCGTTTCGAGCATGGGCAGCGGTACTACCAGCGAATCGCGCAGGGCCTGGGCGGCGGCCTGCTGCCACTGCCGGCCCAGGGCGGCTTCGTGCAGGCCGGCGCGGTCGAGGGCGCGGGCATAGTCGTCGTGCGGCGTGGTTTTCTGGAAAAGCGCGGCCAGGGTCTGGGGTTTGCTGCACGAGGCCAGCAGGGCCAGCATCAGCCCCAAAAAGCCCCCGAGCTGCCGCCGGCCCGGGGCTGGAAAGAACGAAAAAAGCATACCGGGCAAACGCCCGGCCGGCCGGGCAAGTTCGGTCGCGGTAGTGTGGACTCTGCGAGTCCGCGCGTGGTAGCACCCGGACGATACTACGCGCGGACTCGCAGAGTCCACGCTACGGGGCTTTACCTTCGCATCATGCCTACCCACCCCGTCGTTCTTACCGAGTGCCCGCGCGATGCCATGCAGGGGCTGCACGAGTTTATTCCTACTGCTACCAAAACGGCCTACCTGCAGCAGCTGCTGGCCGTGGGCTTCGATGTGCTCGACTTCGGCTCGTTCGTGTCGCCCAGGGCGATTCCGCAGCTGCGCGATACGGCCGAGGTGCTGGCCGGCCTCGACCTCAGCCGCACCAAAACCAGGCTGCTGGCCATCGTGGCCAACCGGCGCGGGGCCGAGCAGGCAGCCAGTCACCCCGAAATCAGCTACTTAGGCTTCCCGCTCTCCGTTAGTGAAACCTTTCAGCGCCGCAACACTAACCAAACTATCGCCGAGGCGCTGGCCGACGTGGCCGCCATGCACGAGCTCTGCGAGCGCACGGGTAAAACGCTGATTGTGTATCTCTCGATGGGCTTTGGCAACCCCTACGGCGACCCGTACAGCCCGGCCGTGGTGGCCGAGTTCACGCAGCAGCTGGCCGCGCTGGGCGTGCGCATCGTGGCCTTGTCCGATACCATCGGGGCGAGCACGCCGGACTTGATTACGCCCTTATTTGCCGAGCTGATTCCGGCTTTCCCGCAGATAGAATTCGGCGCCCACCTGCACACCACGCCCACTACCTGGCTCGAAAAAGTGCAGGCGGCCTACCAGGCCGGCTGTCGCCGCTTCGACGGCGCCCTGGGCGGTATCGGCGGTTGCCCGATGGCCGCCGATGTGCTCACGGGGAATATGGCGACCGAGAATCTGGTGGCGTTCTTGGCAGGGAAAGGGGAGGAGCTGAGGTTGGATAGTGAGGCGTTTGAGCAGGCCCGACAGCAGGCAATGCAATTGATGATTAGCTAGCTATGAATAAAAAGAATGCTGTTTGGCGTTGGATGCTTGCCATAGGTTTTGGACTTGTTTTGTGGAGTTTTTGTGCTGTTTCAATAATACGAGCCACAAAAAAATACCTGATTTAACCAAGCTTACAGCTCGACTCGACTCTATAACTATTGAACAAGGTAGGGAGGGGTCTAGACCGTATTATGTGGTATTTAATTTAGCTAACGCCACTAGCCGCCCAGGAATATTCTTGGGTACTAAAAAAGTAGACGCTGAACGATTTGCTGCTAAATTTAGAAATGGAACTGAATTGACTGTCTTTTATGATAATACTGGTCCCACCGTCGAGCGGCACGTGAACCCATTTACTTACCAAGGGCAAAAAGGTAATAAAATAATTTTTCTCACTTGAAGATGCCCATCATCGTGATTGGAATTTAGCCATTATGTTTGGATTAATAGCCTTTTCGTTTACATCAATTGCGTCAGTGGGATTTTATAAGGAATTAAATAACTCTCAGCAAGTAATTTGATGTCTACGCCCCAAGTCGATATCTTCATTCCCTGCTTTGTTGACCAGCTTTACCCGCACACCGCCCTCAACATGGTGAAAGTGCTGGAAAAAGCCGGCTGCCAGGTGCACTACAACCCGGCCCAAACCTGCTGTGGCCAGCCTGCCTATAACGCGGGCTATAAGGCAGAAAGCCGCAATATTGCCGAGAAGTTTCTCTCCGATTTCACTCCAAACACCGCCGAAATGCGCTATGTGGTCAGTCCCTCGGCCTCGTGCGTAGGCATGGTGCGCAATGCCTACTCGCACCTGTTTGCCGACACCGCCGACGTGGCCCGCTGCCAGGGGGTACAGCGGCGCACCTATGAGCTGACCGAGTTTCTGACGGAAATATTAAAAATACACGATATTCCAGGCGCGGCGCTAGCCGGCACCTACACCTACCACGACTCCTGCTCGGCGCTGCGCGAGTGCGGCATCCGGGAGGCCCCGCGCCGTCTGCTGGATGGCGTGGCCGGGCTGCGCCGCATCGAAATGGCCGAAACCACTACCTGCTGCGGCTTCGGCGGCACCTTCGCGGTGAAGTTCGAAGCTATTTCGGTGGCCATGGCCCAGCAGAAAGTAGAGCACGCCCTGGCCACCGGGGCCGACTACATCGTGAGCACCGACGTAAGCTGCCTTATGCACCTGGAGGCATACGTCCGACGTGAGAAGCTGGCTATTAAGACCATGCACATTGCCGATGTGCTGGCCAGCGGCTGGTGATTTTCATTTACCAGGTATCATTTAACATTTAACAGCTGTTCTATTTGCGTGCTTTTCGTAGGCAAGACAGCTGTGAGGTGTTAAGCTATATCCGCTACCCAAGCTTGTACATCACATCCGAGCGCAGCACGTACTTCACGCCTTGCGTTACTTCGCTGCCTTCGTGATACAGGCTGTGCAGGAAGAGGAGCGCCATGCCCTGCCGGGGCTGAATGCGTACTCCGCGAAAGGTGGTGTCGCCGCCCTGAAAATTATCGTTCAGGTACACCATAAAGGTGAAGTAGCTGGCCTCCTGCGCGTTTCGAATATAGCTCTCGTCGTAGTGGCCCTTAAATTTGTGCCCGCGCTGGTAACGATAGAAGCGGAACAACTCATTCAGGCCGCAGGCTGTGCTGTTGCCCAATTGCGCCGGCATAAAGGGCTGTATTTTCTCCCACAGCGTTTGGGCCAGCTCATCACTGTTGTAAAAAGCCCGGCTGTTGTTACGCACGTCGGTCTTAACCTTACTGCCGCTGGCCGTGTTCACCTTCGCCAACTCGTAGCCAATTTCCTCACTGCGCACGATGTACTGCAAGCACTCGGCGCGGGTGAGAAAATCTTCAACCGTAAAGATGGAGTCGGCTACTTGCGTGAGGCGCATAGGTAAATATAGCTTATAATAGCGCCTTAATCCGCTCCTTCAGCCCGGCGCTGGCTTCCATTAGGGGCAGGCGCACGGCGGCTTCGCACACGCCCTGCAGGGCCAGCGCGGCCTTTACGCCGACGGGGTTGCTTTCCTCATACATAAGCGGGTTGAGGGGTACGAAGTAATGCAGCAGCTCATTGGCGCGGGCATAGTTGCCGGCCAGCGCGGCGCGGGTCATGTCGCTGAACTTTTGGGGGAAGGCGTTGGCCAGTACCGAGATAATGCCCTGGCTGCCGCAGGCAATAAGCGGTACCGTGAGCATGTCGTCGCCACTCAGAAACAGAAAGTCGGCGGGCTTGCTGGCCAGAATGGCCAGGCACTGCTCCACGTTGCCGCTGGCTTCCTTAATGCCGATAATGTTGGGGTGCTGCGCCAGCTTCAGCGTCGTATCGGCCGAAATATTGGAGGCCGTGCGGCCGGGCACGTTGTAGAGCAGCAGGGGCAGGGGCGAGGCATCGGCCAGGCGCTGGTAGTGCGCCACCAGGCCGGCCTGGCTGGGCTTGTTATACGCCGGGCTGGCCGACAGAATAGCTACCACGCCGGTAAGGTCGGTTTCGTGCAGCTGCCGCTCCACGGCCGCCGTGTCGTTGCCGCCGATGCCGTACACCAGCGGCACGCGGCCGGCTACGTGCTGGCGGGCGCTGGCCAGCAGCTCAATCTTTTCGGAAGCCGTAACGGTGGGCGACTCGCCCGTGGTGCCGTTGATAACCAGGTAGTCTACGCCGCCCGTAATCGCAAAGTCGAGCAGGCGTTGCCAGGCTGCATAATCAACTGCGCCGGTAGCAGTAAAAGGCGTTACCAGGGCCACGCCGGTGCCATGTAGTTTGTTCATCCGCGGTGGGAGTTGTTGCTTTGTGCAAAAGTACGACTCCCGCCCGCCGTGGCTTGCTGCCCGGCATTTTTTTAGTTTCCTTGAAAATCCTGTTTCCTGTGGCTGCCACCCTGGCCGCTACCCTGAGCTTAGCCGCCTGCGACTCCAAAACCGCCACTACCGGCGAGGCCAAAACCCCCTCTACTGCCGAAGCCGCCGGCAAAACCGACTCGGCCAAAATCGACGAGGCCGCCCCCACATCGGGCGCTGCCGCCGTAGCCGCCGAGGAAGCCAACGCCAAGCCGGGGCCCGACCCCAGCACCATTCCGGCCGCCAAGGCCAGCGACGCGGCGGCCATCTACGCCCGCCCGCAGATTCCGGTGCTGTGCTACCACCAGATTCGCGACTGGACGCCGCGCGACTCGAAAGGAGCGAAAGACTACATCATTCCCATCGCGCAGTTCAAGGCCCAGATTAAGATGCTGGCCGACTCGGGCTACCATACTATTCAGCCCGACCAGCTTTACGCCTACCTCACCACCGGGGCCAAGCTGCCGAGCAAGCCGGTGATGCTGACCTTCGACGATACCGACCTCGACCAGTTTACCATTGCCCGGCCTACCCTGGCGCAGTACGGCTACAAGGGCGTGTATTTCGTGATGACGGTGAGCCTCGGCCGCCCACACTACATGAGCAAGGCCCAGGTGAAGCAGCTTTCGGATGAGGGCAACCAAATCGGCTCGCACACCTGGGACCACCACAACGTGAAAAAGTACCAGGGCCAGGACTGGGTAACCCAAATCGACAAGCCCACCAAGACGCTCGAAGACATTACAGGCAAGAAAATCAAGTACTTCGCCTATCCCTTCGGCCTCTGGAATACCCAGGCCTTCCCCGAGCTGAAAAAGCGCGGCTTCGTGGCTGCTTTCTCGCTGGCCGAGAAGCGCGACCAGCAGGACCCGCTGTTCACCATTCGGCGCATCATTGCCAGCGGGTATTGGTCGCCCCGCACGCTGCATAATAATATGGTGCAGAGCTTTTAAGAATTAGCCTTAAAAGCTGAATTCAAACAGAACGTCATGCTCATCTGGCGTCCGCTTGTCGAAGCATCTCTGCCACGCCAGTAGGTTAGGAATGCTAACGGTGTGGTAGAGATGCTTCACTGCGTTCAGCATGACGTTCTGTTTGGTACTAATTCACACCAGCACTTTCAATTTCTCGCCCTTCCCCTTCAGCGATGACTGCCGGATAATCAGCTCGCTCGATACCACGCAGGTACGTGGTTGGAAATCTTCTTTCTGCGCCATTTGCTCCAGGAAGAGGCTGGCCGCCTGCTGACCGATGCGGAAGGGGTGCAAATTGACCGTAGTCAGGCCGGGCTCAATGAGGCTGGCCAGAAACTCGTCGCCGAAGCCCACGATGGCCATATCCTCGGGCACCCGGATGCCGCGCTGCTTGAGGGCCAGCAGCAAATCGAAGGCGTTGGTATAGTTGATGGCGAAGATGGCGTCGGGCGGCTTGGGCAGCGCCAGCCAGGTATCGAGGGCCGCTACGGCCGAAGCGGGTCGAAAATCGATGTGCGCGCAAAGCTCCTCAGCGGTGGGCAGGCCGTGCTTGCGGAGTGCGCTCAGGTAGCCCGCCTGCCGCTGCCGGCTGATGAGCAGGGAAGCCGGCCCGGCCAGGATGGCGATGCGGCGGCAGCCCTGCTCAATCAGGTGCTCGGTAATGGTAAAGGCTCCGAGGCGGTCGTCGAGAATGACTTTGGCGCTGTTCACCTCGTTGCACACCCGGTCGAAATGCACCACCGGAATACCGCGCCGGGCCGGGTCTTTTACGTGGTCGAAGTTCTCGGTTTCGCGCGAGTGACAAATCAGCAGGCCATCGACCCGGCTGGCTATCAGGGCCTGCACGTTGCTGACCTCCGCCTCGTACGACTCCTTCGACTGGCAAATCATGACCCGGTAGCCGGCCTTGGTTGCCACCTGCTGAATACCGCTCACGGCGGTGGCAAAAAACGGCCGCTCCAGGTCGGGAATCAGCACTCCGATGGTATTGGTAGCCTGGCTTTTCAGGCTCTGGGCCAGGAGGTTGGGCTGGTAATCGAGCTGCTGCGCCGCCTCCAGAATGGCCTGGCGCGTGAGCGGGCTGATATCGGAGTGGCCGTTGAGCGCCCGAGACACCGTGGAGGGTGCCACGCCCACCTGCCGGGCCACGTCGGCAATAGTGGCCTGGTGGCGCTTGCGGTTAGGGCTGCCCGGCGGCTTTTCGGCCGTGAAATGGTACTCGCAGGCCTTACAGAAAAAGCGCTGCCGGCCCCGCACAAAGCCCGCTTTCATCACGTCGTCGGCAAGGCTGCACTTAACACATTTAACCATGAGGCAATGGTGGGAGAGAAGGTGGATAATGCGAAGGTGGGCCTGAAGCTACGAACCAGCCAGCCGAAAGTGGTGAGGTAAAAAAATATTTTGCAAATATCACCTATCGGTAACGTTTCCGGAAACGTTACCGATAGTTTTTGTGAATATTTTCGCTGATATTGAGGTTTTTAGACTTTAGCAAATGGTAACGCTGCCTTTACATTTGGCTCAGTTTCCACTGGGGCTTACAGGTTGCGACGATATCGGAGATAGGTATTCCGATTTGTTGTGGTGAGCTTGAATTTGTACTTTTCCTATAGAACTGTCGTGCTGCACACTATGCGCTGGTTCGGGCCGAACGACCCGGTTTCGCTTTTCGATATCCGCCAGGCGGGCTGCGCCGGGGTCGTGACGGCCCTGCACCAGCTGCCGGTTGGGGCCGTGTGGCCGGTGGCCGAAATCCGGGCCCGGCAGCAGCTTATTGAGGCGGCCAACGCTACGCACTCGCCCCTGCATTGGGCCGTAGTAGAGAGCCTGCCAGTGCATGAGGACATAAAGAAGGGCCGACCCAGCCGCGAACAGTATATAGCAAACTATCAACAGTCGCTGCGTAATCTGGCCGCCTGCGGCCTCCGCACGGTGTGCTACAATTTCATGCCGGTGCTCGACTGGTCGCGCACTGATTTGAGCTACGAAATGCCCGATGGCTCGCGGGCGCTGCGCTTCGTCTGGCAGGACTTTGCCGTGTTTGACTTGTGCATTTTGAAGCGCCCCGGCGCCGAGGCCGACTACGAGCCCGCCGTGGCCGAGGCCGCCCGCCGGCAGTTTGCCGCCATGAGCGCCGAGGCCGTGGCCCAGCTCACCAACACGACCCTGCTGGGCTTGCCGGGCTCAGAGGAGGCCTTTGAGCTACAAGCCTTCCAAAGCTTGTTGAATGAGTATCAGGCAATTGATTCAGCAGCCCTTACGGCCAACCTGCACTATTTCATTCGGCAGGTAGCGCCGGTGGCCGAAGAAGTGGGCATCAGCCTCTGCATTCATCCCGACGACCCGCCTTTTCCGCTGCTGGGCCTGCCCCGCGTAGTAAGCACCGAGGCCGACCTGGCCAACCTGCTGGCAGCCTGCGAGGTGCGCGCCAACGGGCTGACGTTCTGCACCGGCTCGCTGGGCGTGCGGCCCGACAACGACCTGGCCGGCATGGCCGGGCGCTTCGGCCCGCGCATTCACTTTGTGCACCTGCGTAGCACCAGGCGTGAGGCCAACCCGCGCAACTTTCACGAGGCCGACCACCTGGCCGGCGACGTGGATATGTACGCCGTGGTGCAGGCGCTGGTGCGCGAAGAGCGGCGCCGCGAGGCGGCCGGCGAAGAAAAAACTGCCCTGCCCATGCGGCCCGACCACGGCCACCAGCTGCTCGACGACCTCCCTAAGAAAACCTATCCCGGCTACTCGGCCATCGGCCGCCTGCGCGGCCTGGCCGAGCTGCGCGGCCTCGAATATGGCCTGCGCCGCACGCTGATAGCTGCTGAAGCTGCTGCCCCGGCCGCTGCTGCGGCTCGCTAAGAACTCCCTGCTTTTCCTCCTCTTTTCCCACCCACCCGCCATGTTGCTCCGCAGCGTGTTCCTGCTTTTGCTGCTCGTTTCGGCCGTGGCTCCCAGCCGGGCCGACGATGGCTACCGGCTGTGGCTGAAGTACGACCGGATTGCGGATGCGCTCACGCGCCAGCAGTATCAGCGGGCCGCGCAGTTTATTGCCAGCCCCGGTACTTCGCCGGTGCTGCGGGCCGCCAGCACCGAATTGCAGCGCGGGCTGCGCGGCTTGCTGGGCCAGGCTGTGCCAATACTGGCGGCGCCGGGCACCCGCACGGGCGGCCTTGTGCTGCGCGTCGACAAAGCGGCCCGCGCCGACGGCCAGCCCTTGAAGCCCGAAGGCTACCGTATTTTTTCGGAGAAAAATAACCTGGTTATTACGGGGCGTACCGACGCGGCCGTGCTATATGGGGCTTTTGCGCTATTGCGGCAGGTGCAGACGCGCCAGCCACTGGCCGGACTCACTATCGCCAGCAATCCGCGCATTGGTTTTCGGCTGCTCAACCACTGGGATAACCCCAACGGTACCGTGGAGCGCGGCTACGCCGGCTCGTCTATCTGGAAGTGGTACGAACTGCCCGAGCGGCTCGACCCGCGCTATACCGACTATGCCCGCGCCAATGCGTCGATTGGTATTAATGGGGTAGTGCTCAACAATGTGAATGCCAGTGCCCGCTACCTATCGGCCGAGTACCTGGCCAAGGTGGCGGCCCTGGCCGGGGTGATGCGGCCTTATGGCATCCGGGTGTACCTGTCGGTGCTATGGGCCGCGCCCAAAGTTATCGGTGGGCTGCCCACGGCCGACCCGCTCGACCCCGCTGTGAAGCAGTGGTGGGCCGCCAAGAGCGATGAGATTTACCAGGCCATCCCTGACTTTGGCGGCTTCCTGGTAAAAGCCAACTCGGAAGGCGAGCCTGGTCCGCAGGACTACCACCGCACCCACGCCGACGGGGCCAACATGCTGGCCCAGGCCCTGGGCCGCCACGACGGCGTGGTGATGTGGCGCGCCTTCGTGTACAAGGCCAACAGCAACGGTGACCGGTTTAAGGAAGCCTACGAGGAGTTTCAGCCCCTCGACGGCAAGTTTGACCCCAAGGTGCTGGTGCAGGTAAAAAACGGGCCGATTGACTTCCAGGCCCGCGAGCCGTTTCATCCGCTGTTTGGGGCCATGCCGCGCACCCCGCTGCTGCTCGAAGTGCAGCTGACTCAGGAATATTTAGGCTTTGCCACCCATCTGGTATACCTGGCCCCGCTCATCAAAGAATGCCTCGAAGCCGATACCTACGCCCGGGGCAAAGGCTCGACGGTGGCCAGGGTAGTAGATGGCAGCCTGGACCAGCACGCGCTCAGCGGTATTGCGGGCGTGGCCAACATCGGGGCCGACTGCAACTGGACCGGCCACCCGGTGGGGCAGGCCAACTGGTACGCCTTCGGCCGCCTGGCCTGGGACCACACGCTCAGCGCGCAGGCCATTGCCCAGGAGTGGACCAAGATGACCCTTACCACCGAGCCGGCCGCCGTGCGCACCATTACCCGCGTGCTGGGGCAGTCGCGCAGCATCTACGTGCGCTACACCACGCCGCTGGGCCTGCATCACATTATGGGGGAGAGCATTCACTACGGCCCGCAGCCGTGGCTGGCCCAGGCCGGCCGCCCCGACTGGACGGCCGTGTACTACCACAAGGCCGATTCCAGCGGGCTGGGCTTCAACCGCACGGCCACCGGCAGCAACGCCCTGGCGCTCTACAAGCCCGAGGTGCAGCAGGAGTGGGGCAACCCCCGCACCTGCCTGCTCAACTACCTGCTCTGGTTTCACCATGTGCCGTGGACTCAGCCGCTCAGCACCGGCCGCACGCTGTGGAACGAGCTGTGCACCCGCTACTACACCGGGGCCGATTCCGTGCGGTGGATGCAGCAGCAGTGGGCCGCCGCCCGGCCGGCCCTCGACCCGGCGCTGTACGCCGACGTGGCGGCCCGCCTCCAAATCCAGCGCAGGGAGGCCCTGTGGTGGCGCGATGCGTGCGTGCTCTACTTCCAGACCCTGGCCCGGCAGCCGATTCCGGCCCCGTTGGCCCCGCCCACCCGCTCACTGGCCGACATCAAGCAGCTCGTCCAACTCTACCAGCTCAAGTAATTCCGGCTATTCAGCTCGTCTTTATCCTGCTCATGAATACTTCGATACTATCCGCGACCAGCCAGCCGGCTTCGGCCGCCAGCCCGGTCCCAACTACCACGCCCGCGCCCCAACCCAACGTGTTTTCGCTGGCCGGCCGGGTGGCCCTCATCACGGGTGGCGGCAGCGGCATCGGCCTCGAAATAGCCCGCTGCATGGTGCAGGCCGGGGCCACCGTCATCATTACCGGCCGCCGCGAGGCGGTGCTGCGGGAATCGGCCGCTGAGCTGGGAGATAAGGCTAAATATATAGTAAACGATATATGTAGCCTGGGCTCGCTCGACGACCTCGTGGCGCAGGTAGAGGCCGAGTACGGTCCGCTCAATATTTTGGTCAACAACGCGGGCATTAACATGAAAAAGCCGGCGCTGGAGGTCACCGATGAGGAGTTCAACCGCATTATCCAGACCAACCTCAACGCCGTGTTCTCGCTCACGCGGGCGGCGGCCCGGCGCATGGTAGCCCGGCGCAGCGGCACCATCCTCATGATTTCGTCGATGGCTGCCTACTACGGCATCGACCGCGTGGTGGCCTACGCGGCGTCCAAGTCGGCGGTGGAGGGCATGGTAAAAGTGCTGGCCTCCGAGTTTTCGTGCCACAACGTGCGCGTGAACGCCATTGCGCCCGGCTTTATCGAAACCGAGATGAGCCGCGCCGCCATGAACTCGGACCCCGAACGCCGCGACCGGGCCATGCGTCGCACGCCGATGGGCGAGTTTGGCCGACCCGCCGATATCGGCCACGCCGCGGTGTTTCTGGCCTCTGAGGGCGCGCGCTACATCACCGGCGTGTCGCTGCCCGTGGACGGCGGCAATTCGATAGGATTCTAGCTGCTAGTGCTTGCTAAGCAAAGCATTGAGGCAGAAAGCGCCGGGCCGCTGACAACGAGCAAGCGCCGGCCGCCAGCTACAAAATAAACTTTTCACTTTTCATTTTTCCCGCCCATGAACACACGCATACGCACTTCCCGCCTACCGCAGGGCTGGAAATGGTCGCGCCTGGTGCCCATGCTGCTGCTAAGCGGCAGCCTCGCTCCGCTGGCGCCACAGGTAGCCTACGCCCAGGTAGCTGGTGCCCACACCGTTACCGGCAAAATTACTTCCGACAACGGCGAAGGCCTGCCCGGTGTGACGGTAGTGGTAAAGGGCACTACCACCGGGGCTACCACCGACGTGAACGGCAACTACAACGTGACCGTGCCCGACGATAACAGCATTCTGGTATTCAGCTCGGTGGGCTTCACCAAGCTGGAAATTGCCGTGGGCAAGCGCACCAGTCTGAGCCAGCAGCTGGTACCCGAAACCCAGGCCCTGAATGAAGTGCAGATTGTGGGCTACGGCACCCAGAAGAAAAGCCAGGTTACGGGCGCCATCTCGACGGTGAGCGACGAGCAGCTGCGCGACGTGCCGGTGGCCAACGTGGGCCAGGCCCTGCAGGGCCGCGCCGCCGGTATCACCGTTTCCAGCTCCAGCACCACGCCGGGGCAGGCGCCGGTTATCCGCATCCGGGGCAACCGCTCCATCTCGGGCTCCAACGACCCGCTGCTGGTAGTTGACGGGGTTCCCTACGATGGCAGCCTCAACGACCTGAACCCCGACGACATTACCTCGCTCGAAGTGCTCAAGGATGCCAGCGCGACCGCCATCTATGGCTCGCGCGGGGCTAACGGCATTATCCTCATCACGACCCGGCACGGCAAAAGCGGCGCGCCCCGCGCCACCTACAGCGGCTACGCGGGTCTGAAAAAGCTCTATGGCCGCTACGACCTGCAAAACGGTCAGCAGTACTACAACTACAAGCTCGAAGCCTACAAGGCCCAGAACCCGAACTTCGACCCGTCGAACCCCAGCTTCCTGACGACCGACGAGCGGGCCAACTACGCGGCCGGCAAATCGACCGACTACCAGAGCCTGCTTTTCCAGAACGGCCACATCCAGAACCACGTGCTGGGCGTGAGCGGCGGCACCGACCAGACGCAGTATTCGGCTTCGCTGGGCTACTACGACGAGTCGGGCATTGTGCCGGTACAGCGCTTTCAGCGCTACTCGCTGCGCGCTACCCTCGACCAGCAGATTGGCAAGCGCATCAAGGTGGGCGTGAACTCGCTTAATACCTACACCGTGGCCGACGACCCGGACATCAACATCCTCTACCAGATTCTGACGACCAGTCCGCTGGCGTCGGCCTACGACGCCAACGGCCTGCCCGTGCTGTTTCCGAACACGGATACGGCGGGCTCCAACCCGCTGACGCTTTATACCCAGGACGCGCACAAAGACCAGAACCGCCGCCTGCGTACCTTCAACAGCCTCTACGGCCAGGTTAATATCCTGAAAGGGCTGGACTACCGCCTGAACCTGGGGCTGGATGCACGCTCGGAAAACAATGGCCAGTTCTACGCCTCCAATACCCCCAGAATGGCGGCGGACCCAGCACCGCTCAGCGCTCTACCAACATGGCCTTCAACCTGCTGGCCGAAAACCTGCTGCTCTATAACAACACCTTTGGCAAGCATACGATTGGCTTTACCGGCCTCTACAGCGCCCAGCAGTACAACTACGACGGCTTCTATGCCTCGGTGCGCAACCTGCCCACCAACTACCAGCTCGACAACAACATGGGCGCCGGCACGCCTGTTTCGACCACCAGCACCGCGCAGCAGTGGGACATTCTCTCCTACATGGCCCGCGTAAACTACGCCTACGACAACCGCTACTCGGCTACCGTGACGGTGCGCGCCGACGGCTCGTCGCGCCTGGCACCGGGCAACAAGTACAAGGCCTTCCCCTCGGGAGCCCTCGCCTGGAATATTGCCAACGAAAGCTTTATGCAGGGCAAAGACTGGCTCAGCACCCTGAAGCTGCGCGCCAGCCTGGGTCGCGTGGGCAGCACCGCCGTAAACCCCTACCAGACGCTGGGCCTGCTGTCGGCCGGCATTGGGTCGGGCTACTACAACTACGGCTCGACCGGTGCCATCGGGGTGGTGCCCACCGGTATTCCGAACCCGAACCTGGGCTGGGAATACACCACCACTACCAACTTCGGCCTCGACTTCGGCTTCCTGCAAAACCGCATCACGGGTAGCGTAGAAGTGTATCAGCAGCGCACCAGCGACCTGCTGCTGCCCGATGCCCTGCCCGCTGCCAGCGGCTACACTTCTTTCATCCGCAATGCCGGCCAGACCCAGAACCGGGGCCTCGAAATCTCGCTGACGACGGTGAATATTCGGCCCAAAAACCCGGATGGCTTTGAGTGGAACACCGACTGGAACTTCACCGTGAACCGGGAAAAGATTTTGTCGCTGGGCCTGGGCACCGATGCCAACGGCAATGAGCTGAGCGACGTGGGCAACCAGCGCTTCATCGGCCAGCCGCTCTACGTTATCTACGACTACAAGAACATCGGCGTGTGGCAAACCTCCGAGGCCGACCAGGCCAAGAAGTACAACTCGAAGCCCGGCCAGATTAAAATTCAGGACACCAACGGCGACGGCGTTATCAACGCCAGCGACCGCGTGGTTATCGGCTCGCGCCAGCCCAAGTTTGAGGCCGGCCTCACCAACCGCTTCCGCTTCAAGGGCTTCGACCTCACGGCCGTGGCGCTCACCCGCGTAGGAGCCACCGTGGTTGACCCGACCCTGTTCGGACCCGCTTACTTCACTACCAATACCGGCCGCCGCAACCAGGTAAACCTCGACTACTGGACGCCCACCAACCCCAGCAATACCTATCCCGAGCCCGACCAGTCGGCCCGCGCCAACGAATGGCCTACCTACGGCCAGACCCTGGCTTACCGCGACGGTACGTTTGTCAAAGTACGGAGCATCGACCTGGGCTATACCATCCCGGCGGCCTGGGCCAAGTCGGCCTTCATGAGCAGCGCCCGCATCTACGTGCAGATTCAGAACCCGCTCATCTGGGCCCGGGACCCTTTCTTTAAGGACAACAAGGCCATCGACCCCGACGCGCTCTCGTACTCCAGCCGCTTCAACGCCGCAAACGTGGGTACGGCGGGCGGTATCGAGTTTACGGGCGGCAACCCTAACAGCAGTTCGGCCGGCCTGGCCGGCGTTGGGGCCAACTACCCCGTGACGCGCGCCTTTATTGTCGGCGTCAACCTGGGCTTCTAATCTGCCGGAGCCTGGTAGGCGGCCTGGCGCGCCGCTTACCAGGGGCCTGCCCCTTTTCTCACCCACTCGTTTTTCCGGCGCCCAGCGCCATCTATATATGAAAAATATAGTATTAGTAAGCATTGGAGCGTCCTTGCTGCTGGCCTCCGGCGGCTGCAAAAAGGACATTCTGGACGAAAACCCGACCTCCATCCTGACGCCGTCCTTCCTGAGCACCTCGCAGGGGGTAGAGGCCGGCGTGACGGGCGTATACTCGGCCCTGCGCCAGGTTTATGGCAACGATGCCTCGACCTTTACCACCGAGGCGGGCACCGACCAGTGGACCAACGGCATCACGGCCAGCAGTGGCCTGAGCGACTACGACCCCTCGGCCCTGACCCCGGTCAACGACGGCTCGCACTCCTTTATCTGGAGCACGTGCTACTCGGCCATCAACACCGCCAACGGCGTGCTGCAGTACTCGGCCACGGTGCAGGGCCTGACGCCGGTCCGCATTACGCAGCTGGTGGCCGAAACCAAGCTGCTGCGGGCGCAGTACTACTTCGTGCTGGTGCAGGACTTCGGCGACGTGCCCCTGATGCTGAGCTTCGTGGACTCGCCCACCAAGGACATCACGCGGGCCCCGATGGCTGATGTGTACACCCAGATTATCAAGGACCTGACCGATGCCCTGGGCACCATTGCCGACAAGCCCGCCCAGCCCGGCCGCGTAACGCGCGCCACGGCCCTGCACCTGCTGGCCAAAGTGTACCTGACCCGCGCTACCTCCTCGGCCAAGCAAAGCGACGACTATACCAATGCCGCCAAGTATGCCAAGGAGCTGATTGACAACCAGGGCCGCTATGGCCTGGGCCTGGAAACGGACCCCGCCACCGTGTTTGCCGAAGGCAACGAGAACGGCAAGGAAGTTATCATGAACGTGCAGTTCAGCGGCGACGCAACGTTTAACCGCATCGACGGCTTCACGTTTGGCGGCGAAAATGTACTGGGCTATCAGTACCGCAGCCGCTACGACAAGCTGCCCAACATGGTGCGCGACGTCAACAACGGCCGGCCGTTTGCCCGGCACTGCGTCACGCACTATCTGGAAGACTCCTACATCCTGCGCGATGCCGCTGGCAACGCCCTGGAATCGGGCGCGCAGCTGCGCACCACCGACGCGCGCTACAACAAGTGGTTTACGACGACGTACCTGGTAAACTCGCCCGGCGGCAACGCCGGCAGCACCAAGGCAGTAGTCGGCGACACCGCCGCCTGGTACCCCGGCCGGGAATTGCCGGCCGCCAAGCTGGCCCAGATTGCTGCCCGCCAGCCGGTGCCGTACGTGGTAATAACTCCCAGCCAGTACACCACCGAGTACTTCCCGACCCTGAACAAGTTTGATTCGCGCAACCGCACCTCCGTCAACGGCTTTTCGACCCGGCCCAACATCATCTACCGCCTGGCCGAAACGTACCTGATAGCGGCCGAGGCGTATTACTACCTTGGGAATGCGGCCCAGGCCGCCACGTACCTCAACGTGGTGCGGGAGCGCGCCGCTGCCAGCGGCAAAAAGGCGGCGATGGACATCACCGCCGCTCAGGTAACCCTCGACTTTATCCTCAACGAGCGCACCCGCGAGCTGTGTGGGGAGTTCACGCGCTGGTACGACCTCAAGCGCACCGGCCAGCTGCTGGTGCGGGAGCGCAATACCAGCTATTCGCCCCCGCTGACGGCCGTTACCACCGGCTTTACCAAAGGCGGCGTGTATGGCTCCAACGCCGCTATCAACATTAAAGACTTCCACGTGCTGCGGCCTATTCCGCAAACTGAGGTTGACCGTACCAGCGGTAAAATCACCCAGAATCCGGGTTACTAACGCGATTAAGCGGCGGCCGGACTACCGCGGTCCGGCCGCCCTTTTCGCTGGCCCGCCCAGCTTTATCGACTACTTAGCCGGCTGAATATTTTGACAAGCAAGTTCTTTCTGGTTTGCCTGCTGTGGTTGGGCGCGCTGAGGGCGCAGGCCCAAAGCGGCCTGCCCCGGCTCGTGAAAACCGGTTCGAGTACGCAGCTGCTGGTTGATGGTAAGCCGTATTTCGTGCTCGGTGGCGAGCTGGGCAACTCCACTGCTTCGAGCACGGCCTACATGCAGCCCGTGTGGCCCCGCCTGAAGGCCATGCACCTGAATACGGTAATTGCGCCGGTCTATTGGGAGCTGCTGGAGCCCACCGAGGGCAAGTTTGACTTTACGCTACTTGATGACTTGCTGCGCGACGCCCGCCAGTACCACCTGAAGCTGGTACTCCTCTGGTTCGGGGCCTGGAAAAACAGCATGTCGTGCTACGCGCCCGCCTGGGTTAAAACCGAT
Organism: Hymenobacter sp. BRD67; assembly: GCF_013256425.1. Taxonomy (GTDB): domain Bacteria; phylum Bacteroidota; class Bacteroidia; order Cytophagales; family Hymenobacteraceae; genus Hymenobacter. Next base: position 1,783,108 of record NZ_CP053904.1, on the reverse strand, counting down.
ACCAAGCGCTTCCCGCGCGTAGAAAGCGATAAAGGGGTGCCGGAGGAAATCCTGACGCCCTTCGAGCCCCGCAACCTGGAGGCCGACCGCCGGGCCTTCGGGCAGCTTATGCAGCACCTGAAGGCTACTGATGACCAGCAGCATACCGTGATAACCGTGCAGGTCGAAAATGAGATTGGTATGTTGCCCACCGCCCGCAGCTACGATGCCCGCGCCAATGTGGCGTTCCGGCAGCCCGTACCTGCCCCGCTGCTTGCCTATATGCAGCGCGAGCGCAAAAGCTTAAAGCCCGAGTTCGCGGCCATCTGGCAGCGGCAGGGCTCCAAAACTACAGGTACCTGGGAGGAGGTGTTTGGCAAAAGCTTGGCCACGGACGAGATTTTCATGGCCTGGTACTACGCCGTGTACACCAACGCCGTAGCTGCCGCCGGCAAAGCCGCTTACCCCTTGCCCATGTACGTGAATGCTGCCCTCAACCGGCCGGGCGTGCCGCCTGGCAAGTACCCCAGCGCTGGCCCGCTGCCCCACCTAATGGATGTGTGGCAGGCCGGCGCCCCGGCCATCGATATCCTGGCTCCCGACTTCTATAACCCCGATTTTAAGCACTGGTGCGACCTGTACACGCGCGGTGGTAACCCGCTCTTTATTCCTGAAATCCGCTTTGAAGACGGCGTGGCGGCCAAGGCATTTTTTGCCTTTGGCAACTACAACTGTCTGTCGTTCTCGCCCTTTGCTATTGAGGGCAGCGATACGCTCAAGGGGGCGCCCATCGGCAAAGCCTACGAGTTGCTGCAGCAGGTAAGCTTTCTGCTGGCCCGGCAGCAGCCCGCCGGGCAGGTGCGCGGCTTTCTGGTGCAGAAAGACTCGGCCGCCCGCACCGCCACGCTGGGCAACTACCGCTTCTCGGCTAAGCACGAATACACCCTGGGCTGGTCGCTGGGTGCTAAAAAAGCGGACTGGACGCCGGGCGGCGGCCTGCTCATCGCAGTAGGCCCCGACGAGTTTTACCTGGTTGGTACCGGCATCGTACTTACCTGCGAGCCCATTGCCCCCGGGAAACGCGCCGGCTACCTGAGCGTGGAGGAAGGCCACTTTGAAGGCGAAAAGTGGATGCCCGGCCGCCGCCTGAACGGCGACGAGGACCACCAGGGCCGTCACGTGCGCGTGCCCGGCAATGAGTATATGATTCAACACGTAAAAATCTACACCTATTAAGGGCCGGTACATGACACGTATGCTTTCTGCTGGAATACTCCGGCCCGGCGGCTGGCTGGCCTTGCTGAGCGGCTGCCTGCTGGCCGCCCCGGCCGCCCACGCCCAGGTGCGCCTGCCGCGCCTGGTAAGCAGTGGCATGGTGCTCCAGCGCGAGACGCCGATGCGCATCTGGGGCTGGGCCAGAGCGGGCGAGCCGGTGGCGGTGGCTTTTCAGGGTAAAACCTACCGCGCCACTACCGGCGCCGATGGCCAGTGGCGCGTGCTGCTGCCAGCGCTGAAAGCCGGCGGCCCTTACACGCTTGCTATCACGGCCAGCAACCACCTCGCGCTAACCGATATCCTGGTGGGCGACGTCTGGCTCTGCTCGGGCCAGTCGAACATGGAGCTGCCCATGCGCCGCGTGCGCGACAAATACCCCGAGGTAATTGCTCAGGCCGCCAACCCGCGCATCCGGCAGTTCGACATGCCCATGCGCTATGCCTTCACCGGCCCCAGGGCCGATGTGACGGGCGGCAGCTGGGTAGCGGCAACCCCCGAAACCGTGCTCAACTTCTCGGCCGTGGGCTATTTCTTCGCCAAGGAAATCAACGCCCGCTACCAGGTGCCCGTGGGGCTGATAAAGAACGCCGTGGGTGGGTCGCCGGCCGAAGCCTGGCTGAGCGCCGACGCGCTCAAGCAGTTTCCCAGGTATGAGCAGCAGAGCGCGCCCTATAAGGATAGCGCTCTGGTGGCCAGCACCAGGCAGCACGAAGGTGCGGCCGTTGGGGCCTGGTACCAGCAGCTGCACCAGGCCGACCAGGGCGAAGCGCCGGGCCAGCCAAAGTGGTACAGTTCCGGCTACGACGCCAGCGGCTGGGCCACGATGAGCGTGCCCGGCGAGTGGGCCGACCAGACCCCGCTCGGACCGGTCAACGGCGTGCTCTGGTTTCGCAAGGAAATAGAGGTGCCCGCCAGCATGACGGGCAAAGCGGCCCGCCTGGAGCTGGGTACCCTCGTCGATGCCGACTCCACCTATATCAACGGGCAGCTGGTGGGCACCACCGCCTACCGCTATCCGCCCCGCAAATACGATTTTGGTCCCGGCGTGCTCAAGCCGGGCAAAAACGTAGTGACGGTGCGCCTCATCAGCAACGGGGGGCGCGGCGGCTTTACCCTCGATAAAAAATACCAGCTCACGGCCGGCGGCCAGGTGCTCGACCTGCGCGGCCCCTGGCAGTACAAGCTGGGCGCGGCCGTGCCGCCTACGCCCGGCACTACTACGTTCCAGTACCAGCCGGGCGGGCTCTATAACGGCCTGGTGGCCCCCGTGCTCCCCTGTGCCATCAGGGGAGTGCTGTGGTACCAGGGCGAGTCGAATACCGGCCACCCGGCCGACTACCAGGCCCTGACCACGAGCCTCGTCAACGATTGGCGCGCCCACTTTCAGCGGCCCGACCTGCCTTTCTTGCTCGTGCAGCTGGCCAATATCAACGCCGCTAAAAAGGAGCCGGGCGAGAGCAATCAGGCTCTGGTTCGCGATGCGCAGCGCCGCCTGCTGGCCTTGCCGCACACCGGTCTGGCCGTCATTTCGGACGTGGGCGAGTGGAACGACATTCACCCCCTCGACAAGCAGACCGTGGGCCACCGCCTGGCCCTGGCGGCCGAGAAGGTGGCCTATGGCGATGCCAAAGTCGTGGCCTCCGGTCCGCTCTACCAAACGATGAAAGCAGTGGGGAATAAGGTAACGCTGAGCTTTACCAGCGTCGGGAGCGGGCTGGTGGCCAAAGGCGGTGGTCCGCTGGCGGGCTTTACCGTGGCCGGGCCCGACCATAAGTTTGTGCCGGCCCAGGCGCGGGTGGTAGGCGATAAAGTGGTAGTCTGGAGCGACCAGGTAGCCGCTCCGGTAGCTGTGCGCTACGCCTGGGCCGACAATCCGGAAGGAGCCAACCTGTATAACAAAGAGGGCCTGCCAGCTTCCACTTTTCGCACCGACGATTTTTGAGTTAGCCCGTTTTATACCCGTTATACCAGCTTTCACTTTTACGCTAGCCATTCCGGCGCGGCCCCGGCTGTTGCTTTGCCTTATGAAATACCTCCTCGGCTACGATATCGGTAGCTCTTCCATCAAAGCTTCGCTGCTCGACATCGCTACCGGGCGGTGCGTGGCGGCCGTTACCTCGCCCCAAACCGAGATGGAAATCGCCGTGCCCCAGGCTGGCTGGGCCGAGCAGCGCCCCGAGCGCTGGTGGCAGGAAGTTATCAATGCCACCCATCAGCTTAAGGCCGCCTACGGCTTCGATGCCACGCTGCTGGCCGGTATCGGCATCACCTACCAGATGCACGGGCTGGTGCTGCTCGACCAGGCCGGCCACGTTTTGCGGCCCGCTATCATCTGGTGCGACAGCCGCGCTGTGGAAATCGGCAACCAGGCTTTTGCCGAGCTGGGAGAGGAGTTTTGCCTGCAAAACTTCCTGAATTCGCCCGGCAATTTTACCGCCTCCAAGCTCAAGTGGGTGCGCGAGAACGAGCCGGAGATTTACGCCCGAATCCACAAGATGCTGCTGCCCGGCGACTACCTCGCCTACCAGCTCACGGGCCAGCTGCAAACCACGGTTTCGGGCTTGTCGGAAGGCGTATTCTGGAATTTCAAGCGGCAGGCCATCGCTCAGGAGCTGCTCGACTATTACGGCATCAGCGCCGAGCTGCTGCCCGAGGTGGTCGATACCTTCGCCGTGCAGGGCCACCTCACCGCCGAGGCCGCCCAAACGCTGGGGCTGGTGGCCGGCACGCCCATCAGCTACCGCGCCGGCGACCAGCCCAATAATGCCTTCTCACTCAATGTATTGAATGCAGGTGAAGTAGCGGCCACCGGCGGTACCAGCGGCGTCGTGTACGGCATCAACGAAACCACCACCGCCGACCCGCGCTCACGCGTCAATTCGTTTGTGCACGTCAACAGCACCCGCGAGCACCCCAAAAACGGCGTGCTGATGTGCCTCAACGGCACCGGTATTCTCAACAGCTGGCTGCGCAAGCTCGTGGGCGACCTGCCTTATGAGCAGCTAAATACGCTGGCCGCCCAGGCTCCGGTAGGGGCGGAGGGCCTGCTGTTTCTGCCCTTCGGCAACGGGGCCGAGCGCATTCTCGAAAACCGGCCGGCCGCTGCCGGCCTGCACGGGCTGCAATTTAATATACATAGTAAAAAACATATATTTCGCGCTGCCCAGGAGGGCATCGTGTACGCCCTGAACTACGGTATGGACATCATGCGCGCGGCGGGCGTGCAGGTGCAGAAAGTGCGCGCCGGCCACGCCAACATGTTTCTGAGCCCGGTTTTCCGCGAGGCCTTCGTGAACTGCGGCAACCTGACGCTGGAACTCTACGACACCGACGCGGCGCAGGGAGCGGCGCGCGGGGCCGGCATCGGGGCCGGCATTTATGCCAGTGCAGCCGAAGCATTCACTGGGTTGGTGCGCATCAGCACCGTAGAGCCTACGCCGGCCCTGCAGGCGCAGTACCAGGAAACGTACTCAGACTGGCAGACGCTGCTGGCCCGCGAAACCAGGCCGGCAGCGTTACTGCTGGCTTAGCGGTGAGGCGAAGCCCGCTTGGCACTACTTTAAAGCATTACCTCAACTACCCTTAACCATCTCCCAATATGGCTGCTTCTGAATTTTTTAAAGGCATCGACAAGATAAAGTACGAAGGCCGCGACTCTGACAACCACCTGGCCTTCAAGTGGTACGACGAAAGCCGCGTGGTGGCCGGCAAAACCATGAAGGAGCATCTGCGCTTCGCTACGGCCTACTGGCACACCTTCGTGGGCACGGGCGGCGACCCGTTTGGCCCCGGCACCAAGAAGTTTGCCTGGGACGCGCACCCCGAAATTATCGGCCGCGCCAAAGACAAGATGGACGCCGCGTTCGAGTTCTTCGTGAAGCTCGGCACGCCCTACTATTGCTTTCACGACATTGACCTGGTGGAGGAGGGCAGCTCGCTGCGCGAGTACGAAAGCAACCTGAGCACCATCGTGGACTATGCCCGGCAGCACCAGCAGGCCACCGGCATGAAGCTGCTGTGGGGCACGGCCAACGTGTTTTCGCACCCCCGCTACATGAACGGCGCCAGCACCAACCCCGACTTTGCGGTAGTGGCCCACGCCGGCACCCAGGTGAAGAATGCCATCGACGCGACCATTGCGCTGGGTGGTGAGAACTACGTGTTCTGGGGTGGCCGCGAGGGCTACATGACGTTGCTCAATACCGATATGAAGCGCGAGCAGGCCAACATGGCCCGCTTCCTGACCATGGCCCGCGACTACGCCCGTAAGCAGGGCTTCACCGGCAAGTTCTTTATCGAGCCCAAGCCGGCCGAGCCCACCAAGCACCAGTACGACTTCGACGCGGCCACCGTTATCGGCTTCCTGAAGGAGCACGGCCTGGATAAAGACTTTATGCTCAACTTGGAAGTGAACCACGCCACGCTGGCGGGCCACACCTTTCAGCACGAGCTGCAAGTGGCGGCCGACGCCGATATGCTGGGCTCGATGGATGCCAACCGGGGCGACTACCAGAACGGCTGGGACACCGACCAGTTCCCGAACAACCTCAACGAGCTGACCGAGAGCATGCTCATTATTCTGGAGCACGGCGGCTTCAAGCACGGCGGCATCAACTTCGACGCCAAGACCCGCCGCAACTCGACCGACCTGGAGGATATTTTCGTGGCCCACATCTCGGGCATGGACACGTTTGCCCGCGCCCTGGTAACGGCCGACAATATCCTGACCAAGTCGGGCTACCGGAAGTTTCGGCAGGAGCGCTACGCCTCGTTCGACACGGGCCACGGGGCCGAGTTTGCCAAAGGCAGCCTGACGCTGGAAGACCTGCGCAAAATCGCGCACGAGCACGGCGAGCCCGCGCCCCGCAGCGGCAAGCAGGAGTGGCTCGAAAGCATTATTAATCAGTACATCTAGCGAAAAAGTCGTAAGCGAACGTGGCGCGGGTAGTCCGCGCCGCGTTCCTTTGCGGCATCATTCTTTCGCTTGACGATTATGAGCAACCCCCAAATTTCGATTGACGAACTGAGCGTCAACACCATCCGCCTGCTGTCTGTTGACATGGTGCAGAAGGCCAACTCGGGCCACCCCGGCCTGCCGCTGGGCGCGGCCCCCATGGCCTACGTGCTGTGGTCGCGCTTTCTGCGCTTCAACCCGCAAGACCCCAAGTGGCCCAACCGCGACCGTTTCGTGCTGTCGGCCGGCCACGGCTCGGCCTTGCTCTACAGCCTGTTGCACCTCTACGGCTACGATTTGAGCCTCGATGACTTGAAGCAGTTCCGGCAGATGGACTCCAAAACGCCCGGCCACCCCGAGTCGCACATCACGCCCGGCGTGGAGGTGACCACCGGCCCGCTGGGCCAGGGCTTTGCCAACGGCCTGGGCATGGCGATGGCCGAAAGCCACCTGGCTGCGGTCTACAACAAGGAGGGCCACGCCCCGGTGCAGGACCACTACACCTACGTGCTGGTGAGCGACGGCGACCTGATGGAAGGCATTGCCTCGGAGGCGGCCTCGCTGGCCGGCCACCTGCAGCTGGGCAAGATGATTTATCTATACGACGATAATAAGATATCGCTCGATGGCCCCACCAGCTTTGCCTACACCGAAAACGCGATGCAGCGCTTCGATGCCTATTACTGGCACACGCAGCACGTGCAGGACGGCAACAGCCTCGACGAGATTGAGAATGCCATCCGGGTGGCGCAATCGGTGAAAGACCGGCCTTCGATTATCGCCGTACGCACGATTATCGGCTTCGGCTCGCCGCTGGCGGGCACCAGCAAGTCGCACGGCTCGCCGCTGGGCGCCGACAACGTGAAGGCTACCAAGAAGTTCTACGGCTTCGACCCGAGCAGTCGTTTCAGGTACCCGCCGAGGTCTATGAGCACCTGCGCCAGCCCGGCCTGAAAGGTGCCGAGCTGCAAAAGCAGTGGGAAGCCGATTTCGCCACCTACGCCAAAGCATTTGGGGCAGAGGCGGATATGTTTAAGCTTTCCTTCGAGGGTAAGCTGCCCGAGGGCTGGGATAAAAACCTGCCCGTGTACACGCCCGCCGACGGCGAGCTGGCTACCCGCCAGGCGTCGGGCAAGGCCCTGGACGCTATTAAGAAATCGGTGCCGTTCATGTTCGGCGGCTCGGCCGATTTGGCTTCTTCCAATGAGATGGATAAGTCGGGCGACGACTCGTTTCAGTACCTGCACCCCGAGCGCAGCAATGTGTGGTTTGGCGTGCGTGAGCACGCCATGGGCGCGGCGATGAACGGCATTGCCCACCACGGCGGCCTGCGCACCTACGGCGGTACGTTCCTGACGTTCAGCGACTACATGCGCGGGGCTATTCGCCTCACGGCCCTGGCCGAGAGCACGGCCACGTTCGTGTTTACCCACGACAGCATTGGCCTGGGCGAAGACGGCCCCACCCACCAGCCCGTTGAGCACGTAACCGCGCTGCGCACGGTGCCCAACATTGTGGTGCTGCGCCCCGCCGACGCCAACGAAAGCACCGAGGCCTGGCGCATCGCCATGACTACGCCCAAGTCGCCGGTCGTGCTCATCTTCTCGCGTCAGAAATTGCCGATTCTTGACCAGTCCAAGCTCGGCTCGGCCCGCGAAGGCGTGGCCAAGGGCGCTTACATTCTGAGCGAGGCGAAGGGTGGTCAGCCCCAGCTTATTCTCATTGCCACCGGCTCGGAAGTAAAGCTGGCCATGGGGCCCAGCAGGTGCTGGAGCAGGACGGCACGGCTACCCGCGTAGTAAGTATGCCCAGCTGGGAGCTGTTTGAGCACCAGGATAAAGCCTACCGCGAAAAGGTATTGCCGCCCACGGTGCGCAAGCGCGTAGCTATCGAGGCCGGCACGCCCATCGGCTGGCACAAGTATGCCACCGACGAAGGGGCCGTTATTGCCATGAACCGCTTTGGCGCGTCGGCCCCGGCCGAGGAGCTGTTCGAGAAGTTTGGCTTCACCGTCGAAAACGTCGTGAAGCGGGCCAAAGGCGTGCTCGCCGGCCACCCCGAGCAGGAAGACGAGAAGCAAGTAGTAGCCAAGGGCAACTAAGCGGGAGTTGCGGGCGGTCGGTTATCGGCTGCCGGGCTCTGCGCTGCTGTCAGTCCTGCATTTCGATAACCGACCACCCGCACCTAATCGCTCATGTTGTTTCCAACCCTTTTCCGACGGCCGGCTGGCCGTCGGCACTGGCTGGCCTTTGCGCTGGCCGCCGCTGTCATTGCCCCCGTAGCGCCCGCCCTGGCCCAGGCCACGGTGCCTGTAACGGTGCAGGCTGGCGATGCTAAAGTCTTTATTAGCAAAGATATATACGGTCAATTTGCCGAGCACCTGGGGCGCTGCATCTACGGCGGCTTCTGGGTTGAGCCCGGTCTGAGCGTGCCCCGGCAGGGCCGCCTGCGCCTGGACGTAGTGGAGGCCCTGCGCAAAATCCACGTCCCGAATATGCGCTGGCCCGGCGGCTGCTACGCCGATGCCTACCACTGGCGCGATGGCATTGGGCCCACCGCCCAGCGGCCCCGCGCATCAACGTGTGGTGGGGCGACGCGGTGGAGGACAACAGCTTCGGCACCCACGAGTTTCTGGAGCTGTGCGGCCTCATCGGCTGCGAGCCCTACCTGGCGGCCAACGTTGGCAGCGGCACGGTGCAGGAAATGGCCAGCTGGATAGAGTACCTCAACTCCAGCGCCGATACGCCCCTGACCCGCGAGCGCGCCCAAAACGGCCACCCCAAGCCCTACGGCGTCACGCTCTGGGTATTGGCAACGAAAGCTGGGGCTGCGGCGGCAACATGACGCCCGAGTACTACTCGGATGTGTACAAGCGCTACGCCACCTTCGCCCACAACTACCCCGGCTCGCCACCGCTGCGCCGCGTAGTAAGCGGGGCCAACGGCGACGACGCCAACTGGACGGAAACGTGCATGAAGCGCATTCCGCTCAACCAGATGTGGGCCATTACGCTGCACCAGTACACGCTGCCCACCGGCAACTGGTCCAAGAAGGGCCCCGCCACCGGCTTCGACGAGGGCAATATTTCAGCACGGTACGCAACTGCCTGAAAATGGACGCGGTAGTGACCAGGCACGTGGCCATTATGGACAAGTACGACCCCCAGAAAAAGGTGGCGCTGCTCGTGGATGAGTGGGGCGTGTGGACCGACGTGGAGCCCGGCACCAACCCCGGCTTTCTGTACCAGCAAAATACGCTGCGCGATGCGCTGGTGGCCGGCACCACGCTCAATATTTTTAATAACCACGCCGACCGGGTGCGCGGGCCAACCTCGCCCAGGCCGTGAACGTGCTGCAGGCTTTGATTTTAACGGATAAGGAGCGCATGCTACTCACGCCAACTTATCACGTCTTCGACCTCTACCAGGTGCACCAGGATGCGCAGCTGCTGCCCCTGCAATTCAGCAGCCCCGACTACGTGCTGAATGGGGAGAAAATCCCGGCCCTGAACGCCTCGGCCTCGAAAGATAAGAATGGCGTGGTGCACGTGTCGCTCGTCAACCTCGACCCCAACCACCCCATCAGCATCGAGACGGCTCTGCCCGGCATGAGCTGGAAAACAGTGACGGGCAGGATATTAACATCGGCGAAAGTCAGCGATTACAACACGTTTGATAAGCCCGACAACATCAGGCTGGCCACGTTCGGCGGCGCGAAAAAGCGCGGCGATAAGCTGGCTGTGGAAATGCCGCCCAAATCGGTGGTGGTGCTGGAAGTGAAGTAAGCTTTAACTGGCCTGGCAAAGAATAGGGAGACGCGCAAAGTGGCGTTTCCGCACGGAGTGTACGCTTTTTCTAAAAATATGAAAAACAATATGTATCGGCTGGCTTTAGCCGGCCTGCTCCTTACGGGCGTGGTCGGCCTTAGCAGCAGCCAGCGCCCGCCCGCCGAAAAGGGCCTTAAAGATTACTACAAGGCCTATTTTCCCATCGGCGTGGCCGTGTCGCCGCAGGCTCTGAAAAACCCGGCTGAGGTGGCGCTCATTCTCCGGCAGTTCAACAGCCTGACGCCGGAGAACGATATGAAGATGGGTCCCATTCATCCCGAAGAAAACCGCTACAACTGGGGGCCGGCCGATGCCATTGTGGACTTTGCCCAGGCCCACCAGCTGCGCGTGCGCGGCCACAACCTCTGCTGGCACGAGCAAACGCCCAGGTGGCTATTCAAAAACGCGGATGGCAGCCAAGTGAGCAAAGAGCTGCTGCTCAGGCGCCTGCACGACCACATCGATGCCGTGGTAAAGCGCTACAAGGGAAAGATTTATGCCTGGGATGTGGTCAACGAGGCGGTTGCCGACGACAGCACGCAGCTCCTGCGCAACTCGGACTGGTATAAAATCTGCGGCGAGGATTTTATTGCCGAAGCCTTCCGCTACGCCCACGCTGCCGACCCCCAAGCGGTGCTGTTTTACAACGACTACAACACCGAGCGCCCCGGCAAGCGCGAGCGAATCTACCAGCTGCTCAAGAAATTAAAGCAAGCCAAGGTGCCCATCGACGCGGTAGGGCTACAGGGACACTGGTCGCTGGTCGAGCCCACCGAAAAAGACCTGCGCGCCACCATCGAGCGCTTCGCTTCGCTGGGGCTGAAGGTGCAGATTACCGAGCTCGACGTATCGGTGTACCACTGGGAAAAGGACCGCCGCGCTAAGCGCCCCGACGAGTCGGACGCCTACACACCCGAGATGCAGCAGAGGCAAACGGCTCAGTATAAGCTGTTCTTCAAGGTGTTCCGCGACGAGGCAAAGTACCTGACCGGCGTAACCTTCTGGAATATCTCCGACCATTACACCTGGCTCGATACCTACCCCGTGGCCGGCCGCAAAAACCACCCGCTGCTGTTTGATGAGAATTTCAAGCCCAAGCCGGCGTACTACGAAGTGGTAAAGTTCTAGGCGAATAACTCATTGAGCTGTAATATTATGCGTGCTATCATCACTCACCTTCGCGGTGCGCTGGCGCTGCTGCTCCTGCCGGCGCTGGCCGTGGCGCAGCCCATTGGCACCAGCTATATCTCGGCTACCAAAAGCGCGGGCAGCTTTCCGCTCTTTGCCAATGGCCGGGCCGCCACGCTCTACGCCAGCCCCGGCGATTGGCCCGGCGTGCTGCGCGCCGCCCGCGATGTGCAGGCCGACCTCGGGCGCGTAACCGGCCAAAAGCCAGCCCTGCGCACCAGCCTGCCGCATGGCCGGCAGCCGGTAGTGCTTATTGGTACTGTTGGGCATAGTGCTTTGATAGACAAGCTGGTAAAAGCCGGTAAGCTCGATGTGAAAAGCCTGACCGGGCGCTGGGAAACCTTCGTGGTGCAGCCCGTGGCCAACCCCCTGCCCGGCGTGCGCCAGGCGCTGGTGGTGGCCGGCAGCGATAAGCGGGGTGCTATATATGGTCTGTATGATTTATCGCAGCAGATGGGCGTTTCGCCCTGGTACTGGTGGGCCGATGTGCCCGTGCCGCCGCAAAAAAGCCTGTACGTGGCCGCCGGCCGCCACACGCTGGGCACGCCGCAGGTGAAGTACCGGGGAATATTTATCAATGACGAAGCGCCGGCCTTTGCGGGTTGGGCGAAGGAGAAGTTTGGCGGCATCAATCACCAGGCGTATGAGCATGTTTTTGAGCTTATTCTGCGTTTGAAAGGCAATTACCTGTGGCCCGCCATGTGGGGCAATGCCTTCAACGACGATGACAAGGCCGACCCGCAGCTGGCCGATGAATACGGGATTGTGATGGGCACTTCGCACCACGAGCCCATGCTGCGGGCCCAGCAGGAGTGGAAGCGCTACGGCCACGGCGCCTGGAACTATCAGACCAACGACAGCACGCTGCGCGAGTTTTGGCGGCAGGGAATCCGCAACATGGGCCGGCACGAAAGCCTGGTTACCATTGGGATGCGCGGCGACGGCGACGAGCCAATGAGCGAAGGCAGCAACATTGCGCTGCTGGAAAAAATAGTGGCCGACCAGCGCAAAATCATCGCCCGCACTACTGGCCGGCCCGCCGACCAGACGCCCCAGGTGTGGGCGCTCTATAAGGAAGTGCAGGACTACTACGACAAGGGCATGCGCGTGCCCGACGACGTGACGCTGCTGCTCTGCGACGACAACTGGGGAATATTCGCAAGCTGCCCAAGCTGGGCGCCCCGCCCCGGCGCGGCGGCTACGGCATCTACTGCCATTTTGATTATGTGGGCGGCCCGCGTAATTACAAATGGCTCAATACCAACCCGCTGCCGCGCATCCGGGAGCAGATGAGCCTGGCCAAAGACTACGGCGCCGACCGCATCTGGATTGTGAACGTGGGCGACCTCAAGCCGATGGAGCTGCCAATCTCATTCTTCCTCGACCTGGCCTGGAACCCGAAAGCCATTCCGGCCGACGGCGTAGCGGCCTACACCCAGCGCTGGGCGGCCCAGCAGTTTGGCCCCAAATACGCCGCCGAAATTGCCGATATCCTCGCCAAGTATGCCAAGTACAATGCCCGCCGCAAGCCCGAGCTGCTCGATGCCGCTACCTACAGTCTGGCTACCGGCGAATGGGCCACGGTAGTAGCCGATTACACAGCCCTTGCTACCCGTGCCGAGGCCATCAACCAAAAGCTGCCGGCCGCCGACCGCGATGCCTACTTCGAGCTGGTGCTGCACCCGGTGCTGGCCTGCGCCAACCTCAACGACCTGTACTACACCGTGGCCCTGAACCGCGAAGCGGCAAAAAACAAGCAGCCCAACACCAATGCGCTGGCCGAAAAAGCCCGGGTACTGTTTGCCAAAGACGCCGAAATCTCGCGGCGCTACAATACCCTGGCCGGCGGCAAGTGGAACCACATGATGGACCAGACCCATATCGGCTACACCTACTGGCAGCAGCCGCCCGTCGATACGATGCCCGAAGTGGTGACGCTGGCCGCCGGCACGGCCCCGGCATCGGCGCCGACGACCAGTGCGGTAACACCCGAAAAAGCTGACTACGTGTCGATTGAAGCCGAGCACTTCACGCAGGCCGTGAATGGCGGGGGCGTAAGCTGGCAGCGCCTGCCCGACCTGGGCCGCACGGCGGGAGCCGTAACGAGCATCCCCACCACGGCCGCGCCCACGGCTACGCCAGGCGGCAACAGCCCGCATCTCGATTACCGCATTACGCTCCCCCAGGCCGGCCCGGTGGCAGTGAGCGCCTACCTGGCCCCGACCCTCGATTTTACCAACACCACCGGCCTGCGCTACGCTGTGTCGATTGACGACGAAGCGCCGCAGCTCGTCAACCTGCACACCGGCCTCAACCCCGACAATGGCAACAAGCCCTGGGAGCAGGCCGTGGCCAATAATAGTATCCTTAAAACCTCGCAGCACCCCGTGGCGGCGGCCGGCCCGCACGTCCTCAGGTTCTGGCGCGTCGACCCCGGCGTGGTGCTCGAAAAGCTGGTGGTGAGCCCCGGCGCCGTGCCCGCCAGCTACCTCGGCCCGCCCCAGAACGTGGTGGTGCCAGCTATAAAAAGCAGTTTGGGCAGCCACTAAAGTTTATTGGTTAACTTACGAGTACTGCCGGGCTTATGCCGCCAGACCAGCTATTTCCGTTACCGGGAAAGCTGGTCTGGCTGCTTTTTTGCGTGGGTATTACTAAACCGGTAGTACCGAAAATGAATAGGATAAAAATAAATAAATTTCCTTTTACTTGTCGGTAAGCTGCCCGGAATAGGGGGAGGATAAGCATCTTTGTGGGGTATTCTCCGTCATTCAGCGCAATGAATAAAACTACTGCTTTTCAACTCTGGCCGCGCTCCCTGGCTGCCTTTGTGGCCATTGCCGTGCTGGGCAGCTGCGCCCGCACCATGCGCGACACTACCTCCGGCGAGTCGTCCAGTATCGGCAGCCTCGTATATGTGGGTACGAATGTGGGTGGCGACCAGGCCGCCAGCATTTATCTCTATCGCCTGCATCCGGCCACGGGCGCGCTGACGCCAGTAAGTGTGCAGCGCGGCGGCGACCACCCAACTTACCTGACGATGGATGCGACGCACCGCCATTTGTACGCGGTGAGTGAAAGCGGCACCTTCCGGGGCAGGCCAATACCGGTGGAGTCAGTGCCTTTGCCGTCGAAGCCCAGACCGGCGCCTTAACCCTGCTCAACCAGCAGCCCTCGCGCGGGGCAGGCCCGTGCTACATCAGCCTCGACCACACGGGTAAGGAAGTGCTGGTAGCCAATTATGGCGGGGGAAGTGTGAGCGTGCTGCCACTGCAAGCCGATGGTAAGCTGGCTCCCGCCTCGGCTAACGACCAGCATCAGCCGCCGCTGGGGCCGCACAAAAACCAGGACCACGCGCACGCGCACTGCTTTATCACGGACCCGGTCAATCACCACGCTTTTGCCGTGGACCTGGGTACTGACAAGGTGTATGCCTACCGGTTTAACGCAACTACCGGCCAGCTGCGGCCCCAGGCCAAGCCGGCGTTTACGGCCCGGCCGGGCGCGGGGCCGCGCCACCTTACGTTTCATCCCAATGGCCATTTCGCTTACCTGGAAAATGAGCTGAACTCGACCGTAACGGCGCTGGATTATGACACCACCGGCACGTTTACCGAATTGCAGACGCTTTCGACGCTGCCGGCCGGCTTCAAGGGGGAAAATTCGGGGGCCGATGTGCACGTCAGCCCCGACGGGCGCTTTCTCTATACCTCTAATCGGGGAGATAACAGTTTGGCAGTCTTTGCGATAGAGCCGGTTACGGGCCGCCTGACGCTGGTGCAGCACATCAGCACCCAGGGCCAGACGCCCCGCAACTTTGCCCTCGACCCCAGCGGCCGAATACTACTGGTGGCCAATCAAAACTCCGATACTATCTTCACCTACCGCGTCGATGCCAAGTCGGGCAAGCTCTCGCCCACCGGCGAATCGGTAAGCCTGCCTTCGCCGATGTTTTTGGAAGTACTGCCCGATTTTACCAAGTGAGCGCGAGGTAAAAAGAGGTTGCGCAAGGTCTGAATTATGAGCGGTTTCGGAATTGATTTTTAATTAATTTCGAAACCGCTCACTGGATTAAAAACCATCGCAGGTACTTTGCGAAACCTCTTTTTACCTTGCGGCCCCTCGCGCTATCAGTCGGCGGCCGGCAGCAACGCCAATAGCTCATTCTCCGTGATAATCGGTACTTTCAGCGTAGTAGCCTTTTCGCGCTTGGCGGGGCCCATGTTGTCGCCGGCTACCAGGTAGCTGAGCTTCTTGGAGATAGAGCCCGTGATTTTACCGCCGTGCTGCTGAATCAATTCCTGCAGCTGCTCGCGGCTATAGTTCTCAAACACGCCCGAGAGTACAAACGTTAGTCCACTGAGGCGGTCGCTTACGGCCTGGGGCGGCTCACCGGTGGTGGCGAGCTGCACGCCGGCAGCCTGCAGGCGGTTTACCAGCTCCTGGCTTTCGGGCTGCTGGCTCCACAGGGCCAGCGAGTCGGCAATGACGCCGCCCACCTCGGGCACAGCCGCCAGCTCTTCGGCCGAGGCAGTCATGATGGCCGCCATCGTGCGGTAGTGCTGGGCCAGCTTCTGGGCCACGGTTTCGCCCACGTAGCGAATGCCCAGGCCAAAGAGCACCCGCGCAAAAGGTACGGTCTTGCTTTTCTCAATGCCGGCAATCAGGTTGTCGATTGACTTCTCGCCCAGGCGCTCCAGGCCCACCAGCTCGGCTCGGCGCTGGGGCAGGTCATATATATCAGCGGGTGTATTTACCAGGCCCAGGTCGAAAAAGCGGCCCACGGTTTCGGCACCCAGGCCGTCGATATTCAGGGCCTTGCGCGACACGTAGTGCTCCAGCCGCGCCTTGCGCTGGGGCGGGCAGCCACGCTCGTTGGGGCAGCGGAAGTGCGCCTCGCCCTCGGGGCGTACCAGCGGCGTGCCGCAGGCCGGGCACTCGTGCGGAAAGCGCACCGGCACGGCCTCGGCCGGGCGGGCCGACAGGTCCACGCCCGTTATTTTGGGGATAATCTCGCCGCCTTTCTCCACAAATACCAGGTCGCCCAGGCGCAGGTCGAGCAGGGCTATCTGGTTGGCATTGTGCACGCTGGCGCGCTTCACGATGGTGCCGGCCAGCGGCACCGGGTCGAGCAGCGCTACCGGCGTCACGGCCCCGGTGCGGCCCACGTTGTAGAGTATCTCATTGAGGCGGGTACGGGCCGCCGCCGTGGGGTATTTGTAGGCAATGGCCCAGCGCGGACTTTTGGCGGTGTAGCCCAGCTGCTCCTGCTGGCGCAGGTCGTCCACCTTTATCACGATGCCGTCGGTATTCACGGGTAGCGTGAAGCGCTTCTGCTGCCACTCGTGGATGTAGTCGAGTACTTCCTGCAAGTTGGCGCAGCGCCGCCAGGTGGCCGACACCGGCAGGCCCCAGGCGGCGGCAGCTTCCAGCGTTTCGCTGTGGCTGCCGAAGGTGCCCCGGCCCGGCGTGAGCACCGAATAGGTATAAAAGCGCAGCCGCCGCGCCGCCACCAGGGCCGAATCCTGGAGCTTGAGCGTGCCGCTGGCCGCGTTGCGCGGGTTGGCCATCAGGGCCTCGCCGTTTTGCTCGCGCTCCTGGTTGAGGTCGTCGAATACCTGGTTGGGCATAAACACTTCGCCGCGCACTTCCACATCGGGCGGAAACGTGCCGTGCAGGTGCAGCGGCAGGGTGCGAATGGTGCGCACATTGGCCGTTACCACGTCGCCGCGGGTGCCGTCGCCGCGCGTCACGCCCTGGATCAGCTCGCCACCTAAGTAGCTCAGGCTCATCGCTACACCGTCAAATTTCTGCTCGCACACGTAGCCGTAGGGCGCGCCTTCGAGGCCCCGCTGCACGCGCTCGTCAAACTCCCGCAGGTCGTCTTCCGAATACGTATTGCCCAGGCTTAGCATGGGAAAGCGGTGCTGGGCCGTGGCAAATTGCTTGGTGATGGTGCCCCCCACGCGCTGGGTAGGCGAGTTGGGCAGCGCCAGGGTAGGGTGGGCCTTTTCCAGCTCGTTCAGCTCGGCCAGCAGCTGGTCAAACTCCTGGTCCGACACCTCCGAGATATCGTGCTGATAATATTGGGTATTGAGGTAGTGCAGGCGCTGGGTCAGCTCCTGAATGCGGGCTTGCGGGTCCATAGTGGGTGGGGGAGAAGCAGCGCGGGCTAAGGCTAAATGAGCAAAGCAGAACGTCATGCTGACGAAGGGGCATCCTGGCAGGTCCGGTGGGTGAAGCGGCCAAGATGCTTCCTTCGTCAGCATGACGTTCTTTGATAAGGTAACTTCCGTGGCCGCGTTATGCCGCGTTGGCCGGCCGCAAGCCGGGTAGCACGTAGGTGCTGCCGGCTTTCTGAGCATCAGCTTTGCCCTGCTCTTCCGTGCGGGCGGGCGGGCATTATCGTCGGCACCGGGCTGGCCCTGGGCTTCCTTCGCCTCGGTAGGGATAATGGGCTCGGCCGGCGATTGGGGCTTAAAGCGGGCGATGAGCACAAACAGAATGGTAGCGACGGCAAACCAGGCGAAGAATTTCATAAGCGGGTAAGAAAAAGCAGACAAAGCAAAAGATTAAGACAAAAATACGCGCTCTCGGGCAACGGCAACCCTGGCCCGGCGGTTGCGTTTGGGTTTTTAGAAATGAATAGCCGTGCTTTGCAACGTGCTTTCGCCACTTTTACCTGCTTATCTCTTTTTTATGCCTGACCAATCCTCCGCTTCATGGGCCGACACGGCCGCTTCGCTGCTCACCAAGCTTTCGGGTGGGGTGGAGCTCAACCTGGCTTTTGACCAGGTCGAGCTGCAAGTACCCAACCAGCTAAACCCTGCCGGGCAGCCGGCCACCTGGAAGCTCAACGGCTCGCTGCGTATCCGCACCAAAGGCGAGGCGCCGGCCGCCGCCCCGCTCGTGTCGCCCGCTCCCGACCCCAACGTGCCGCGTGTCTAGCAGGACCCTGGAGGTAGAAGCCCGGCTGGTGCTTACCTGGCCGGGCGGGCACGATATTCAGCTGGCGGCTTCCGGCTCCTACCTCATTCTCAACGTGCCTAGCCAGCAGGTGCTCGACCTCATCACGGCGGGACCGCCGCAGCCGCCCGGCACTCCCAAAGCACCCAAAAAGCCCGGCCCCGACCCCTTGCAGCAGGTTCATCAGCTGGCGCGCCGCCTGGGCCTGGTGCTCGACCTGCGCGTGGGCGGCAAAACCTACGTCATCTTCGGCCTGGCCGACCGCAACGGCCCCAAAATCACGCTAAGCGCGGTACTGGGCAAGATTGGGTCGTTTTTTAAGTAGAACTACGCGCAAAGCAGAACAAAAAACTCCCTTTGTCTATTACAGGAGGGAGTTTTTTGTGCGTTAACTTAGCTTTTGTGCAAGCCCCCCGCGACGACCGTAATATTCCTTCCGGCACCGGCCACCAGCGGGCCGGGCACTCAGCTTTCAGCCGCATCGAGCGCGTGCCGCCGCTGTTGATGCTGCTCTACCTGGCGCTGCTGGGCATTACGATGCTCTTCGTAACGCTGGTGGCGATGTACGTTGCCTCGCGGGCCCAGAGTGCGGTGCCCCGGGGCATTCAGCCGTTTCCGCGCTACTTTTCCCTGAGCACAATAGTGTTGCTGGTGTCGTCTTACACGCTGGCGCAGTCGCCCCGGCTATATCGGGCCGACGACCTGCCCAGCCTGGCCCGCTGCCTGGGGGCTACGCTGCTGCTGGGCAGTATTTTCAGCGGCCTGCAGGTGCTGGGCTGGCGCGAGCTGGTTCAGCAGGGCGTGCTGTTTACGGGCGAGCGCAGCGGCACCTTTGTGTATGTTATCTCGGGGCTGCACGTGGCCCACATACTGGCCGGCTTGCTTTTCCTGCTGGCACAGATGCTCAAGACCCTGCATGCCAGCCGCGACGCAGTGCGCACGCTGGTGTTTATCCGCAATCCGTATCACCTGCGCCAGTTGCGGGCTTTGCTCACTTACTGGCACTTTATTGACGTGCTGTGGGTAGGACTGTTCGGGATGTTCCTGTTCCTCTACTGACCACTGATTAGGGCGGATTTTAGCGGGTTGCACGGATTTTGTGGACGGCCCCGGCGGGCGCTTCGCTTGGCGGACTTTCGTGGCTTTGTGGAGTAGTGCCGCTCCGCGTTCCTGGACCGGTGTGGCAATCGACCCATTAAGGCCAGGCATTCCCTGACCCGGAGCTGCCTGCGCGCTCTACAGGGAGGTATCACCAAGCGAAGCGCCCGCCGGGGCCGTCCACAAAATCCGTGCAACCCGCTAAAATCTGCCCTAATCAGTGGTCTTTATTGCACTACTTCGACCCAGCCCTTATACCGGCGGCCGGTAGTAAACGTCAACAGGTAATAATATATGCCGGCCATGTTCTCGCCGGTCCAGCGGAAGTTGCGGTCGCCCGATTCGTATACCAACCGGCCCCAGCGCGAGAATATCTTAATGCCTGCAAAGCGGTTATCGCAAAAGTCGGCCGGCAGCGTACTCATAGTAAATACCTGGTTGGCCAGGTTGCGGCCGGTTGGCAGAATAATATTGGGTGGGATAAAGGCAGCCGTGTCGGGGTTCAGCACCTCGAAGCGGACGCTGCGGGTCTGGGGCTGGGGCGGCAGGTAGCCTCCTGTAGCTGAAATGTAACGGTAAGCGGCATTGGCTTGCCATTTACCACGGCTACGCCATCGCAGGTGGGCAGCCAGGTGAAGGTAGCCCCGGCCTGGCCCGCCGGCCGGGCCTCCGTAGTAAAGTGCATGCCCGTTGCGGCCAGGCTGAATCCCCGGCCCGCAGCACTCATCGTAAGCACGTCGCCGTTGGCGTCGGTGCCCGTAAGCGTGGCCGAGTAAGGCTGGCCCAGCGGCAGGCGGATAACTACCGTATCGGTAGGCGTTGTGGGTTGGGGCAGGGTAGTGGTAAGCACGGGCGGCACATTGCCGTAGTCCACTATAACCGGAATCTGGAGCGTGGGGGCCAGCTGCCGGGTACCGCAGGGCGTGGTCGAGCTGGCGGTAAATACCAGCTGCTGGGTCTGCCCGGCCGGGCTGGTGATGGCCCGGCAATCGACGGGCCACGTAAAGCGGGCGCGGCGCACCTGGCCGGCTTGCGCCTGGGGCGCAATAGTAGCTCCCAGCACATCGGGCGCAAAGCCCGCGCTGCCACCCAGCGTAAACTGAATAGGGTCGCCGTCGGGGTCGGTGGCGATAAGGTCGAAGGCCAGCGTCTGGCCGGGCCGCACGTGCAGGGGCAGGCCCGGCCCGGCTGTGCTGCTGAGTATGGGCGGGCCATTAGGAGGGGCATTCCGATAAAGGCCACGTGTACCGTATCGTGCTTGGGCAGTGAGCAGCCGTTGTCGGCCACCAGCACGTCGAGGTGGCCCACCTTGCCCTGGGTATCGGTGCAGTCCGAAAAGCACAGCGAGGCCACCAGGGTATCGGGCTGCCCGGCCGTGTGCACCGTACCGGTGATGGCCGTTGTAAACGACGGCAGCGGCCCGGTATAGCCAAGGGGCAACAAGCTCAGGGTTAATTGGGAGTTGGGGTCGGGGTCGGTAAAGCGCAGGCGCACGCAGTGCGGGCCGCCCGGCACAATACGCAGCGTATCGCGGCCCGCCCGGTAGGGGGTATTGCCGGTGGGGTTGGGCAGGAGCACCAGGCTGGGGCCGTGTTTTTGGGGCATACCAACACTTGCAGCTGAAAGTCGCGGCGCGTTTCCCCGATTTTTTCGCCCTTGCGGTATTCCTGGCAGCGTACCCCAAACACAAACAGGCCCGTGGCCGAGGGCCGTACCGTAAGCCGCCCGGTAAGGGCCCCGATTTTAAGGGCGGGCGAGCCCGGAATCTGATTGGCCGCGCTGCGCCCCGGTGCCCAGATAATCTCGGTATAAGGCGCCCCATAAAAGGCAGGCGGCGCGTTGCTGCCGGGGTTGGGATTGGACGAGTCGGCGTGCCCATTGAGGGGCGTCACCATGTCATAAACCAGCGAGTCGCCGTCGGCATCCTGGCCGGCAAAGTCGTAGGTAAAATCTTCTCCCAGGCAGGCATAGTCGGCCAGCGGTGGAAACACGCGCGGCGTAGAGTCGCGAAATGCCTGCCCGTTTCGTACCACGGCCGGAAACTCCAGGTAGAAAGTCTGGGCCGCATTTTCGGGCGCTATAATATTGCCGATAGTTTTGTTGCGGCAGCAGCGCTCTACCGAGGCGTAATAGCCTTGCGCACTCGAAAACTTATCCGGCGGCAGCTCTACCGTGTTGCGGTACGTGAGGGCTTTGGTGCTGAGGGAGCCCACCGCGCAGGCCGGGTTACTGTATTTGACAAACGTATCGTTGATGAGCGGCAGCTGCACCGTAGCCACCAGCCGATTGGTGGCCTTGTCGAAAATACCGGCTGCCAGGCTGCCATCGAGTGCAGCCGGGCTGCCATTTACCGCGTCGAAGTACAGATTCAGCGTTAGCTGATACGTGTTGCCAGTGAGGTATTGCAGGTCCATCTCGCCGCCCACAATGTGCGTGGCCCTGGCCACCGGGGCATTGCCAAGTACCAGCAGCAGGCAGGCCAGCCCGCACGTAACCCAACGCGACAGCGCCGCCTTACAGGCCCACTCTGCCAATAAAGCGTAGTAAAATCTCCTCATAGCGCAAGCAAGCTGGCGGGGTAGTAGTAAGTAATACTGATAGATAACGTCTGAGCGTGCCCAGGCTGGTCCTCTAAGGTAAGCTTAAGTAAGGAGTTGGGCAAGGTGTACTACCTTCGGTAATCGCCCCGGCGCAACGTTTAGAAGCTCGCAAACTATGTAAATATGCAAAAAATACTATTTTTTAGTCTGCTGGTAAGTTGGCTGGGGCCGCTGGCCGCCGGGCGGGCCGGTGCCCAGGCCCCAGTGGCCGGCTCCGACGCCGCCCAGGCTTGCCGGCAGGCGCGCCTGCGCCAGGGGCAGGGCCTGGCCGCCGTGGCGGGCGTATCGGTGCGCCACCGTCAAAAAATGGACCGCTACGATGTGAAGTGGTACAAGCTCGACCTGACGCTCGACAACACTTCGCGCAACATTGCCGGCTCGGCGCTGCTGCGCGTGCTGGTAGGGGCGCAGCCCCTCGATTCGCTGGCCTTTGAGCTGTACCAGGCCCCGGCGGGCTCGCCGCCCGGCACGGCAACGCTGGTTATCGACTCGGTGCTGGCCGGCGGCCAGCGCTCGCCGGGCGTGCTGCGCCAGGGGCAGGCGGCCACCGCCGCGCTGGCCCGGCCCGCCCCGGCCGGCAGCCTGCTCGATGCCCGCATCTATTACCACGGCACGGCACCCAACGGCAACACCAGCGCCATCGGCAATGCTTTCAATACGGCGACCATCAACGGAGGAAGCTACAACGTTACCTGGAGCTTGTCGGAGCCGTTTTCGGCTCACGAGTGGTTTCCCTGCAAGCAGGTGCTTACGGATAAAGCTGACTCATCGGCCGTGTCGGTCACGACTACGCTGCCCAACAAGGTGGGCTCCAATGGCGTGCTGCGCCGCACGGTGCCGCTGCCCGGCGGCCGTGTGCGCTACGAGTGGAGTACCCGCCATCCCATCGACTATTACCTGATTTCGGTGGCCGTGGCTCCCTACGTGGAGTACGTAACCTATGCCAGCCTGCCGGGAGGGCGCAGCATGCCGGTGGTGAGCTACCTCTACGACCAGCCCACAGTAGATGCCAATAAAACGGCGCTCGATGTGCTGCCGCACACCATTGAATACTTTTCGTCGCTGGTAGGTACTTACTACTTTGCTGATGAGAAGTACGGGCTCTCGTTTGCCCCATCGGGGGTGGCATGGAGCACCAGACCATGACCACGCAGAGCGAGATGGGGGACGATTTTACCCTGACGGCCCATGAGCTTTTCCACCAGTGGTTTGGCGACAACGTCACCTGCGCTTCCTGGGAAGACATCTGGCTCAACGAGGGCTTTGCCTCCTACGCCGAGTACCTGTACGAGCAGCAATACTACGACCCGCGCGGCTGGATGAACCAGGCGCACAGCTACGCCTATCGTAGCCTGCTCGGCAGCGTGCGCGTGCCCGACACTACCAATGTAAGTCGCATTTTCGACCACGACCTTACGTATAAGAAAGGGGCTTCCGTGATACACATGCTGCGCTACCTCTGCCACGACGATACCCGCTTCTTTCGGGTGCTGCGCACGTATCAGCAGCAGTTTAGCGGCCGCACGGCCCGCACCGCCGACCTGCAGCAGCTGTTTGAGGCCGAGCTAGGGCAGCCGCTCGACTACTTCTTCAACCAGTGGTACCGGGGCAATGGCTACCCCATTTTTACTGTGCGCTGGAATCAGGTCGGCCGGTCGCTTTTTCTGCAAGTGAATGAGGGCGCTACGGCCGGGGCCTCGCCCGGCTTTTTTCGTACGGAGGTAGACTATCAGCTTACCTTTCAGGACGGCAGCACCCGCCTCGTGCGCTTCAACCAGACGCAGGCCGGCCAGGGATTCGTGGCGCCCGTCGATAACATCGTGACCGATGTAGCGGTAGACCCCAACGGCTGGCTGCTGATGTACCCCGGCACCGTGCAGCACGACAATAGCCTGGTACTGGCTGCCCGCGCGACCGGCGTGCCCGAGCTTACCCTGTTTCCTAACCCGTGCCACGACGCCCTGACTATCAGCGGCCTGGCCTCGCCAGCCACGGTCGAAATCTGTGATGCGACGGGGCGCGCCGTTCTACGCCAGCCCGTGCAAGCTGCCCAGGCCGAAGTAGCTACCCAAGCCCTGGCCCCCGGCCTCTACCTGCTGCGCCTGCTCAGCCCCACGGGCGAACGGGTGGGGCAGGGAAAGTTTGTCAAACAATAGCAACGCCTAACTATAATATTCTTCTATTTTCTGCGCTATCGCCGCATCGGCGGCGGGCTCGTCAAGCACAGCCTGCAGCAGCGCGTCGAATGAGCCCGCCGATGTAAAGTGCAGCTCACGCACCGGATTGGTAATGAGGCGAATAAAGAGCGGCCGGTCGTTTACCCCCACTAAGTCGAGCGTGATAAGGCCATAGCGCTGGTTACAGCGCCCGCTTTCGGTGCAGTCGGTAGGGTTGGGCTTAAAAAGCTGCTTCACGGTAAGCTCGCGCAGCTGTTGGTGGCGACGCAGGCGGTGGTCATGGCAGGCGCGGTGATAGCCCAGGGCCGTTACCCGCTCGCCCAGCAGCTGGTAGAGGTGCTCAAAGTTGCCCGGCCCCATGGTGTGGTCGTAAAAAAACAGCGCCCCCTGGCGGCCCTCCTCGTGCAGCAGCTCTACACGCAGCCCGCGCCGGCTGCCAATGCCGCTTTTGCGCAGGTGGTACGCCTTAAAATACGGGCCCAGCCAGTTGCGGTACACCTGTTCCGCCACCCAGGCCGAATGGCGCCGGGCCTGCGCGGGCGTGGGTTCGCCGGCGGGCTCCCACCCGGCTACTGCCGCGCCATTGCGCCGCTGGAAAAGCTGTTGAATAAACTCTAGCACTGCTAAATTCGGGATAACCGCAACAGGGCAGAAACAGGTCCTGCGGCAAATAGTTTCAAACTAGGCCGCTGGCTGGCCGCGGCAAACGAGCAAAAAAAAGCGCCCCTTCTTCGCAGAAGAGACGCTGCCTGACGGGCTGCCGCCGCGGCTCCTGGCTACTTGACCCTGGTCCAGGTCTGCGACCGGCCAATGAGCGAGAAGCCAATGTAGCCTTTCACCTCCATCTGGTTGGCCGACTCCATCTTCATGTAACAGGAATAGGTTTTACCGCTTTCGGGGTCGTAAATTTTGCCATTGTCCCACTTGTTGCCATCGTCGTACACAAAGCCTTCCATAAATACCAGTCCCAGCTTGGGGCGGCTACGCAGCTTAGGGTCAGGGTTTGACACATCGAGCTTGGGCTTGCCGGTAGCCGGGTCGTTGGGAATAGTGAGGGTCACGATTTTGCCGCAGAGTTTATCGCCGCACTTATATATCTCAAAAGTGGCTTTCTTCTCGGCGTTGGTCCAGATACCCAGGGGCGAGAGGGTCTGGGCGCGGGCCGGCGCGCAGGCCGCGCCCAGCCACAGTGCCAGCAGGAGGAAGAGTGAGTTGCGCATCGTAAAGAACGTGAAGAAATACTGAAGGGTGGATTAGGGTGGAAAGCTACGGTAAAAATCGCGTTGAGCCAGCTATGGCAAGTATACAGCCAGATTTTTGAAAGCAGCTATGCTCGCCGGGGTCTGCCGCTGCCGGCACTTGCCGTCGGCACCGCAGGCTGGGGGCGAACAACAGCAGCCTGAGCGAAATTAATGCGCTTGACTTTCAGGTAGCTGCTAAAAATACTGGCCCCGCAGCCCTAAAATATCTGGGAAAACTTGGAACCTCCATCCCCGTAATTAACTTTAACACGCAGTAGCGAGTGCTACGGCCCCGTACAAGTGGCCCTAAGTTGCTGGGAAATGCGTTCGGGGTTATGTGGAACCATAAAGAAAGGAGGTACAAAATGTCTAGTAGTCCCAACCAAATCCTGCCGAGCCTGTCCAATGTAGTACGCCTCACCGCCGTACTCGCCTAAACACACAGCTCGGCGGAGGGCGCTGCAGTGTTGCGGCCCCCTTTCGTTGGACAGGTCTTACTGTGAGACGGCGGCGCTGTACCCCAGCGCTCTCGCTCGGTAAGATTTGAAGGATTAGATGCCCGGTTGGCCCGATGGCACGCGTAAGCGTTCCGCTGTGGGTTAGCCGGGCATCGTTTTTTTAGGCCGTGCCGGGCCGTGCTGCCCTGGTAAAAACAAGCTTTAGCTGCTTTTTAGCGCGGTTTCGGAGTCGCTGTACGGTGGCGCGGACTTTTAGTCCGCACGTTGCTATGCCGAGCACTCGCGGACTAAAAGTCCGCGCTACTTGACCAGCCTTATACTGATTCCGAAACCTCGCTAGGCTGAGCTATGTACAGTGGTACCACCAGTCGGGTGCAGACTTGCTACAGTTACTTTTTCACAAAATGGCGGAGCGTAGTACGTCGCCTGGCTGGTTTTTTAGCTGGCTTTGCTTTGACCGCTGAATGCCGGCCCGGCGCCTTTTTGCCGGTTGCGTTGACCCGATGTGCGCGCGAATGACCAGCGGCAATCCGATGCTGCACGGGCCGCAGCACCACCTTAGGCAGCGGAGTAGCTGGTACGGCCACCGCCCGGGCCGGCAGCGGGGAGAGCGGGACTACAGCCGTGGCGGGCCGGGCCGCAATGTATGCCGGCGCGGTGCGGGAGTTATTAATCCGATTGCCTACTGCTGCGCTAGCCGTACTGTTGTCGAGCACCCGGCGCACCTGCATAAACCGCTGCTCGTAGCCGCTGCCTTCTACCTGGCTTATTTTGACGCCCGATTCGCGCCGGGCCGACGAGGCGTGCACAAATCGCAGCGGGGTTTCGCCCGGTGCCGAAATAATGATGCCCGCGTGGCCGGGCGTGGTGCTGCCGGCCGCCGTACCTGTGAAAACGACGATATCGCCGGCCTGAGCCTGGGCGCGGGGTACTGGCCGGCCCACGTCGAGGAGCAGGGCCGTGGAGTGCGGCATATCCACCCCAAACCGGCCAAACACGAAGCGCACGAAGCCTGAGCAGTCGAAACCCGTAGCAGGGCTGGTACCCGCATACACGTAAGGCGTACCCAGCTGCCGGAGCGCAAAGCGCACCAGGCTATCGCGCTGGCTGGCCGCGACCGGCAAGTTTCCCGGCTGGCCGGCCGGCCGGACTGGGGCGTGCTCGGCTACCAGCAAGGCCGCCGAAGCAGGAGCCGGGCCAGGTGCAGCCGGCCGGCCGGCCGGCGGGTGCCGGTAGAAGCGCAGCCCCAGCAGCATTACCAGTAAGCAGCCAAAAATCAACCAGATACTACGCATTTTCAGATAACAGACCAGGAATTACGTGCGCTTAACGGCCACCTTGTGGAGCAGGTTAGCGCTGGCCAGGGAAAAGATTGGGTGGCCGGCCCGGTTTAAGCTCTTACTTTGTGGGCATGTTCGCATCAACTTCTGCCTTTTGCCGCCTGGCCGCCGTGGCCGGCCTGCTGGCGGCCGTGCCCGCCGCCGCCCAACCTAAAGTTAAACCCAGGTCAAAGCCCAGCCCGGCCGCCAGTGCCGCGCCAGCCAGTTCCGGCAGTCTGCGCTACACGCTGGCTATGCCGGCTCCGCAAACGCACTACTTTGAGGTGCGGATGGACTTGCAGGGTTTCGGCCAGGATTATACCGACCTCAAGATGCCGGTGTGGGCGCCGGGCTCGTACTTGGTGCGCGAGTTTGCGAAGCACGTCGAGCGCCTCAAGGCCCAAACGGCCGGGGGCAGCAACTGGCGGTGGAAAAGCTCGATAAGAATACCTGGCGGGTACACCACGCCGGGCAGGCTACTTTCCAGGTGAGCTATGGGGTGTACGCTTATGAAATCAGCGTGCGCACAAGCTTTATTGATGCCGACCACGGCTTTGCCCTGGGCAGCAGCATCTTTATGTACCCGGCTGCTAACAAGAATATGCCGAGCCAGGTAACGGTGCAGCCCGCCGCGGGCTGGGCCACCGTGAGCACCGCCCTGCGGCCGGTGCCCGGCATGCAGAAGTTCGTGTACCAGTCGGCCAGCTACGACGAGCTGGCCGACTCGCCCATCGAAATCGGCAACCAGAAGGTGTTGAGCTTCACGGCCAATAACACGCCGCACCAGATGGCCATGTACGGGCCGTTTACGCTACCCAATGAGGCGCAGTTTCTGGCCGATATGAAGAAGATTACCGAGGAAGCCCAGCGGGTGGTGGGCCAGAATCCCATCGACCATTACCTCTTCATTGTGCACCACCTCGAAGCCGGCGGCGGGGGCCTCGAGCACCTGTACTCGACTACGCTGGGCGCGCGCCCCGGCACCTACGGCAGCGAGGTGGGCTACAAGAATTTTCTGCGCCTGGTGGCCCACGAGTATTTCCACCTCTGGAACGTGAAGCGCATCCGGCCCGTGGCATTGGGGCCGTTTGACTACGACCACGAGAACTATACCCACATGCTGTGGGTAAGCGAAGGCCAAACCGAATATATGGCCAACCAGATAGCCCAGCGCGCTGGTTTCTGCACCGCCCAGCAGTACTACGACCAGCTGGCCCAGGTGCTGGGCGGCGTCGAAAATCAGCCCGGCAACAAGCTGCAGCCGGTAGCCATGTCGAGCTTCGATGCCTGGATTCGGGCCTACCGGCCCGATGAAAACTCGCGCAACTCCGAAATCAGCTACTACGACAAGGGCGAGATGGTAGGCATGATGCTCGATTTGATGATTGTTAAAGCCAGCAACGGCCAGAAGCACATCGACGACGTGTTCCGCCTGCTTTACGACAAGTACTACAAGGGCCTGAAGCGCGGCTTTACCGACCAGGAATACCAGGATGCCGTAGCTGAGGTGGCCGGTAAGCGCTTCGACGACTTCTTCCAGAACTACGTGTACGGGGCCCGTACCCTCGATTATGCCACCGCCCTCGGCTACGTGGGCCTGAGCTTTACGAGCGCGCCCGCCACTACCAACGGCAGCCTCGGGGCTGCTATTGCCAATCGTAACGGCCACTACATCGTAACTTCCGTGAAGCGCGATGGCACCGCCTGGAACGGCGGCCTCAACGTGAATGATGAGATTTTGCAGCTGAATGGCGCGGCTCCTACCGACGAAGCCGTGAAACAGGCGCTCTTCGCCTCGGCCCCCGGCACGGCCCTCAAACTACAAGCCAAACACGGGGCTATTACCCACGACCTAAGCCTGACGCTGCAGCCCGACCCCGACCGCACGTATCAGATTCAGCCCGCTGCCAATGCCACGCCCGACCAGCAGCGCCTGCTAGCCAAGTGGCTGGGTAAGTAGGAGAGCAGGTAACCTATCAGAACGCAGCCCGGCCGGTAGCCGGGGCTGCGTTTGTTTGTGGGCTATACTGGCTGGGTGGCACTGGCAGTACTGGCGTGAGTTTAGCACCACGTAACTTGTGACAATTTTTTGGGAGGCTGTGCCTCCCGTAGAATAAGATAGCCGAACGGCTCTAATGGTACCGTTCTGCCTTGCCACTGGCGCGGCAGTGGATGTACACCATCCACAAATAAACAGCCACGAGTTACGCAGCGCTAAACTCGCGCCAGATGAGGGGTAAGGCTCGCGCCGGATAGAGCTATAATTTTGGCGTGAAGCTGGAGGGGAGGGGTGAGCGTAGGGTATTCTATTATAGATACTTGCCTGATTCCAGGTGCCGAGCTCCGTTAGCAGTCTGCGGTTTCTACTGGCTTTTGGCCGTCAACTCTGGCGCTCTGGTGGCGTATCGTGCTTGGGCCCGATGGGCTAGTTAAGTAACTACCTGGATTCTATGAAAAAACCGTTTGTTAGTAAGCACTCGCTGCTATTGTCGCTGGGCGTGCTTGCCTGGGTGAGTTTTAGTGCTCGGAGCCCCCAGCGACCCTTACCTAAACCGAAGGCCGGCCCACCGGTTCACCAGTTGCTGGCAACGCCCCAGACCGTAACGTGGGGGTATTACGATGCTACTGCCCCGCCGCATCTGCGCATTAAGTCGGGCGAAGTAGTGCAGATGCAGACGCTGGTGGCCTGCACCCCCGCCCTGCTGGAAGAAGCGGGCCTGCCGCCTGCCCAGGTGCAGCCCGAGTTGCGCGCCATTACCCAGCAGGTTACGGATAAAGGGCCTGGCATCCACATTCTTACCGGCCCTATTTACGTGGAGGAGGCCATGCCGGGCGACGTACTGGAGGTGCGTATTCAGGATGTGAAATTAGCAGTGCCCTATGCGTATAATGCCTTTACTCCTGGCCACGGCGCACTCCCCGACGACTTTCCGTATGCGCGCATGCGCATTGTGCCGCTGGATTTAAAGCGTCAGATTGCCCAGTTTGAGCCTGGTGTTGAGGTGCCGCTACGGCCTTTCTTTGGCAGTATGGGAGTAGCCCCGCCCGATGTGTCGGGCCGTATCAGCTCGTACCCGCCCTGGATTCACGCGGGCAACATCGACAACAAGGAGCTGGTGGCCGGCACCACCCTGTTTATCCCGGTGCACGTACCGGGCGCGTTGTTTTCGGCGGGTGATGGGCACGCGGCACAGGGAGATGGCGAAGTTGACCTGAAGGCGCTGGAAACGTCGCTGGTGGGCACCTTTCAGTTCATCGTGCACAAGGGGCAGCACCTGAACTGGCCCCAGGCGGAAACTCCCACCGCTTACATCACCATGGGCTTCAACGAAGATTTGAACGAAGCCGTGAGCCTGGCTACGCGAAATATGATTGACTTTCTGGTGAGTGAAAAGCACCTCACCCGGGATGAGGCCTACATGTTGACCAGCGTAGCGGTAGACCTGCACGTGACTGAGCTGGTGGACGGCTCAAAAGGAGTACATGCCATCCTGCCGAAAAGTATTTTTACGACTACCCGGAAATAATGGCTTTCATGCGTAAATAGTTGGTTATCAAAGATAAATTCCATGTTGCAACAGCTTCGCCCGCCGGCCACCTTCGTAAAGGTACCCGGCGGGCGAACCGCATATACACCAAAGCCAACTCCTTACTTCACCCGCGTCAGCGCTACTTCGCGCACCGGGGCAATCACCAGTGGCACCTTTTCCATCTTCACCGACGAGGTATCGAGGCCGAAGTACTGGGCCTCGCCCGAAATAAACTGCTTGATGTAGAAGTAGGCCTGCATTACGAGCTTTTCCTGGGTCGGGAAGTCGTTTTCGATAGACAGGTATTTCTCCAGCACCACGAAGCGGAAGTCGCCCGTGACGTGCTGCTTGCTGAGCGAGGCGTAGCGCGAAGTGATATCCACTTCCTTGTTACGCACCAGGTCTTCGACCACCTTGCGGAAGAATAGGTTGATGCGCTGCTGCACCCGGAAGCCCAGCCGGAAGTTGATGCGAAACACGTCGTCGGGGGCCAGCTCGGTTACCTTATACTCCATGGTATAGGGCTCATCGGTGGTATCGACGTGGATAAACCAGTAGATATCCGCGCGCTTGGGGCGTTTCTGGAAGATAGAATAAATGATTTTCTGCTCAATCTCGCTGGCCCGCTCGGCCGAGGTCAAAAACACGAGGTGGGTGGCGTACTTCGAGATGGACTCGTCGTTGCTGAGCTGCTTGAGCGGCTCGATATAGGGCTCCATCTTCACGAAGTCGGTGAGGCGGCGCTTGATGTAAAAGGCTTTCAGCCAGACGTACATCACCGCCATCAGGGCCGAGCCGATAGCCAGCGACACCCAGCCGCCGTGCGGGAACTTGAGGAGGTTGGCTACCATAAACGAACCTTCGATGATGCCGTAGACCCCCACGAAAAGCGCCACCAGCGGGAAGGCTACCCGCTTGATTTTGCGTAGCCACACGGTTAGCAGCACGGTGGTCATGAGCATGGTAAGGGTAATAGCCAGGCCATAGGCCGCTTCCATGTTCGAACTTTCGCGGAAAAACAGCACCACGCCGATGCAGCCAATGAGCAGCAGCCGGTTCATGCTGGGCACGAAAAGCTGGCCCTTCACGTCGGTAGGGTAGTTGAGGCGCACTTTGGGCCACATGTTGAGGCGGATAGCCTCGGCTACCAGCGTAAATGAGCCGGTAATAAGTGCCTGCGAAGCGATGACGGCCGCCACTGTGGCCAGCCCGATACCGAAGAGCAGAAACCACGACGGCATAAGGGCATAAAATGGGTTCTGGCCGTTAAGCTGCTGGCCCTGGTGAGCAAGCAGCCATGCGCCCTGGCCCAGGTAGTTGAGTAGGAGGGCAATCTTCACAAAAGTCCAGCTGATGCGGATATTGCCTTTGCCGCAGTGGCCCAGGTCGGAGTAGAGTGCCTCAGCCCCGGTAGTACACAGAAATACCGAGCCCAGCAGCCAGAAGCCACTGGGATAATGCACCAGCAACTGGTAGGCATAGTAGGGGTTAATGGCCCGCAGAATGGTCGGATTATGCGCAATCCAGACGGTACCAAGTACGCCCAGCATCGTGAACCACAAAAACATAATCGGCCCGAAGGCTTTGCCAACTATCTGAGTGCCGAGGCTTTGCAGCAAGAATAGCCCCGCGATAATCCCCACCACGATAGGTACTGTCGGGATAGTCGGGTAAATCGCCCGTAGGCCCTCCACCGCCGATGCCACCGAGATGGGCGGCGTAATAACGCCATCGGCCAGCAGGGCCGAGCCGCCAATAATAGCCACCGCCGAGAGCCAGGCCCCACGCCGCCGCACCAGGGCGTAGAGCGAAAAAATACCCCCCTCGCCGTTATTATCGGCATTGAGGGTCAGCAGCACGTACTTGACGGTGGTCTGGAGGGTGAGCGTCCAGATAACGCACGAGATACCGCCGAGCACCAGCAGCGGGTCGATGAGGTCGGGTATGCGGCCGCTTTTGAGGATGGACGACATCACGTAGAGCGGCGACGTCCCGATATCGCCGTAGATAATACCCAGCGCGATAAGCAACCCTGCCCCGGAAATGGCGGTGTGCGAGTGTTTAGAACTCATTTGCTAATGAAGTAATTACTTGGTCAGGTAGCAGCAGGTAAGGCCAGCGGCGCAGTAAAAATAACAGAGCGGGCAACGGGCTTTACGCAGGCGCGTTGGGAATGGGTGGGTCGAGAAAGTGGGCGTCGGTAGCGGGCTCAGGCGCTTCGGCCGCTGTCCGCTCAGCTTCCAGGGCAGCCAGCAGGGCCGCGGTTTCGGCCGCCGCCTGGTCGTGGGCCCGGCTCACGCGGCGGTTTAGCTCACCCACCAGGCGCTGCCAGGTAGCTAGGTCGCCGGGTAAGGCAAAGTGCGCGACCTCGCGGCCCAGTAGCCAGAGTCGCAGCCGGTTGGTACCCCGGTGGCCGTAGAGCAGCATCAGGGCGGTAGCCAGCAGGCCAGCCATAGTGGGTAGCGTGTGCAGCCAGTTGTTTAAAAATAAGAGTAGAATAATGGTCAGGCCCAGCCCTCCCAGCAGGTACCACAGCAGCCAGCGCACCGGCTGCACCTCGGCTCGCTCCAGCTCGCGCAACCCAAAGGCCTGCCCCAGCACGGTAAGCGAAGTGGCCGTCAGCACCAGGCGGCCGTCGGGGCTTTGCACGGTCGGGGCCGGCGGCTCAGCGGCCGACGCGGGCAGGGGAGCCGCCGCTTCAGCTGCTGTTTCTGCCACCGGCCCGGCAGTGGCCGGTGGCAGAATAGCCGGTGTGGGTGCTGAGGTGATAGCCGGTACCGGGCTAACGGGCACGGCGGTGCTGCTTCGCACCCAGACCGGGGCGGAGGCCGCGGTCGAAGCCGTGCCCGGAAGCGTAGTAGACGCCGTCAGCGCCCCGGCCGACGCCTCGGCTCAGTTGTTTACTTTCAGCAGCTCGACGTCGAAAATCAGGGCCGAGTCGGGGCCGATGTCGCGCCCCGCGCCCCGCTTGCCGTAAGCCAGGTCGGAGGGAATGTAGAGCCGATACTTCGAGCCTTCAGGCATCAGCTGCAGGGCCTCGGTCCAGCCGGCGATGACGCCATTTACCGGAAACGTAGCCGGCTGGCCCCGCTGGTAGCTGCTGTCGAATACATTGCCATTGATGAGCGTGCCGTGGTAGTGCGTCGTTACCGACGAGCGCAGGGTGGGCTTTTTGCCCGTGCCCTCGGTTAATACTTCGTACTGCAGGCCGCTGGGCAGCGTCACGATGCCCGGCTTGGTCTTGTTTTCGGCAAGGAAGGCTTCGCCTTCGGCTTTGTTGCTCATGGAGTTAGGGTTTTGGGTGTTGTCGTCCGCGTCTTCTTCGTCCCCGCCTAGCTGCTCTTGCAGCTGCTGCATAGCGGTTTGCATCTGCTCCTGGGTAAGGCGGCTGGGCAGGCCCTGCAGGCCTTCCTTGAGGGCGGCGGCCAGGGTGTCGATGTCCAGCTCCAGGCCCTGCTGGGCGAAGTTACGGGCCAGGTCGCGGCCAATGATGTAGCTGACCTGCTGCTGATTGGTGTCGAGGGTCACGGGTAAAAGAGGGTAAAGCGGCCGGCTTACCAGAGCCGGCCCGGCGTGAAAAGTGGGTAACCGGGCCGCGAAGGTCGGCACGGCGGTGCGCTTCTTACGCAAAAAGCCCCGCAGGGGCGGGGCTTTGCAGCGCAAAAAAGTGGTAAACCCGCTCGGCTAGAGGTAGTAATGGTCTTCCTCGCCGCGCAGGTCGAAAGTCAGGCTAAGCTTGGCCAGCTGCGCACTCAGGTAACGGAGCGAGCCCAGGCTGCCCAATAGCAGCAGCAGCGAAGGCAGAGCAGTAGTTTTTTTCATGAGAACCGGGGCTAAGTAGTTGAATGGTGCGACAAAGATACGGCATACCCGAAAATATGTTAGGCGTGCCGAGTAAATAGTCGAGCTGAATTTACAGACCTACTTAACAGATAGGCGCTTGTGCAACCGGTAGGTGATATGGGGGAGCGCGCTGGGCCAGCTGTATGGTGTAAGCCGGATTAGGTTATAATATAATTAATTTTATATATTTTGCCGAACGAGTGCTTTGTCCTGGCTTAGCTGGTATGGTCGGCCACAATGACCCACTGGCCATTTAGCTTCCGGAAAATAAGCAGAAACTGGCCCTGCGCGTCGCCGGCCGCTACGCCGGGCCGGGCCAGGTGCCAGTGCCCGATTACCTGCGCCACCTCCGGGCCGAGCGGCGTAATGCGCAGCTGGCTGAAGTCGAGCTGCCCCATCTGCCGGGCGTCGGGGTAGCTGCGGCGGTAGTTGGTCAAGGTAGGCTGCCAGCCGTAGGTAAGGCCTTTTTTGCCGATAAAGACGAGCGAATCGGAATGCCAGTAGCCGGCCATAAAGCCGGGGATGTCGCCCCGGTTCCAGGCGGCCGTCTGGGCGGTGAGCACCTGGGCGATGGCCTGGCGCGGCGTGGGCGGCGCAGCCAGGGCGCAGCTAAGGGCGAGGAGGGTAAACATATAGAAAACTTACTATTCAATCCCGGCTACCGGTTCAGCAAGGTAGCTACGTAGGCGGTGCCGCCCAGCGCGCGCATGTTGTGCAGCACATGCAGCTGCTTGGCCCGCGCCTGCGGGCCTGGCTGGCCGGCCCGGAAGCGCAGCGGATTGGGCAGCACGCCGGCCAGCAGGGCCGCCTCGGGCGCGTTGAGGCTGCGGGCCGACTTGTGAAAGTAGCGCTGGCTGGCGGCTTCCACGCCGAAGGTGCAGTCGCCCATCTCGGCCACGCTCAAATACATTTCCATAATGCGGCGCTTGCTCCACAGCAGCTCGATAAGCACCGTGAAGTAAGCCTCGGCGGCCTTGCGCACGTAGGAGCGGCCCTGCCACAGAAACACATTTTTAGCCACCTGCTGCGAGATGGTGGAGCCGCCCCGCACGGGCTGGCCGCTGGCGCGGTGCCAGTTGTACTGCGCCGCCTTCCACATGCCATCGACGTCGAAGCCATGGTGAATGAGAAAGCGCTGGTCTTCGGAGGCCACTACGGCCAGCGGCACGCTGGGAGCCACTTCATCGAGCGAGGTGAAGTCGTAGTGCACGTGTCGCGGGTCGGGCTGAATGCCGTAGTAGCCCAGCCCGACCGGCGCGTGGGCGCGGCGGTCGAGCATAAGCCAGGTAGCCGGCGGGGCCATCCAGCGGTAAAGCAGCACCCAGGCCACGGTCAGCAAGAAAAGTGCGGTCAGGGCTTGCAGCCCCACCCGCACTACCGTGCGCCAGGGCGGCAGAATAGATTGGATAGCGTGCGCCACAGCGCAAAAGTAGAAGCCAGAACCCGGAAGGAGAAAGCAAAAGGCCGGCAGCCGGTTGAAAGCGCGGCAACCCACCGCGCGCCCGGCAGTCACGGGCCAACACTTCTTCTCATTCCGGGCTCTTCATGCCGGCCAGCGCCTCCGCCGTAATAAAGCCGTGCGCTGCCGCGTGCGTGGCGGCGGTGAGGTAGTCGGGCACCAGCAGCAGCTCGACGCCCGTATCGCGGCGCAAGGCGGCCGCAAGCGGGCCGATGTGCCTGGCCCGGGCCGGCACGCCCACGTCGCGGATATAGATAACCCGGATGCGGCCGGGGTACATGCGCACCACCTCGGCATAAATAGCGGGGTCCTGCTGCCCACTGTCGCCGAGCAGAATAAAAGGCAGGTTCGGGTAGGTGTCCAATACCTGGCTGATTTCCTTGAGCTTATGGCCGTGGTGCGGCGAGGCATCGGGGTTTTTTCCTTCCGAGCCGGGTGTGCGGCCGATGAGCGTTTCGCGCAGCAGCAGGGGGCCGGGCGGCACGCCCTGCAGGCGCAAAAAATCGTCGAGTACGTCGTAGAGGTTCCAGGGGGAGGAGCTGACGTAAAAGAAGGGGTTGTCGGGCCGGCCGCTCTGCCCGTACAGCAGGGCCTGGTAAAAAGCCGCCACGCCGCCCAGCGTCTCGTGTGAGTGGGCGTTGCGCAGCAGTACCGTGCGCAGCATGCGCAGGATATGGGTAGCCCGCGTGACGATAACCGTATCGTCGAGGTCAGAAATAACGCCAAATTCGGCCGTGGGTGGCGGAATGAGCACCTGGGCCACGCCCGCTACCTGGCCAAGCAGGCCCCGAAACCGGGTCGGCAGCTTCGTTAGCCGCACTGTTACCGGGTACCACAGGTATTCGACCGGGGCTGGCAGGGCGGGCGGGTCGAGGCTTAACGTAAAATAGCCGGTTGGACCCGTAACCACTGGCAAGTCAAGGTGCTGCGGTAGCGATATTACGACTTCAGCACCGGGTATCTCGCGGCTGTTGAAGCGCCGGTACATCGCCTGAAAATTGCGCCAGGGCGAGTCGGCATCGGTTTGGGGCGTGAGGCCGCGGTCGGCCAGCAGGCGCCCCTTCACATAAAAGCGGTGCGGCGTGCCGTAGCTGCGGTACACATCGAGGTGCAGGGGGCGCAATCGGCCCAGCCGGGCGGCCACGCGCGTCATGCCCGCATCGGTCCATTCGAAAGCATCCGCAAGCCACTGGCCTAAATTCATCTGGCAAACCTACGGCGAGGGAAGTGTTCGGGCCCCGTCGCCCTTCTCGCCCAACTTGCGTAGAACGCAGCGATAACCTGAGCTTTTATGTCTACTCCTCCCACCCAGTCAGCGCCGCCCCGTGCTAAAACCCGTAAAAAACATTTGCCGCCCCTGCCCGAGCTGGCTGCGCATGAGCTTTATAAAGACCCGGCCCGCCAGGCCGAGCTAGCCGGCCTGCGCTATGCCACCGATGCCGGCCCGGGCCTGCGGCGCACGACTGACGACGAAGGTAACTTTATCTATCTCAACGCGAAAGGCGAGCTAATAGTCGATAAAAAAATACTGGACCGCATCCGCAGCTTCGTGATTCCGCCGGCGTGGACCGATGTGTGGATTGCGCCCAGCGCTACCTGGCACCTGCAGGTGACGGGCCACGACGAGGCCGGCCGCAAGCAATACCGCTACCACCCCGCCTGGGATGCCGCCCGCTCGCTGACGAAGTTTTCGCGGCTGCTGGCTTTTGGCCAGAAGCTAGGCGAGTTGCGCCGGCAGCTGCGCAAAGACCTGGCCCGGCCGGGGCTCGACCGCGATAAAGTAGTGGCGCTGGCGCTTCTGCTCATGGACCAGTCGTTTATACGGGTTGGTAATGAGGAGTATGCCAAGAAAAACAAGAGCTATGGCCTCACCACGCTGCTCGACAAGCACGCCACGATTGAGGGCGCCGACGTGCGCTTTTCATTCGTGGGCAAAAAAGGAGTGGCGCATGATGTGACGATTCACGACCGCAAGCTGGCGCAGCTGGTGCGCAAGTGCAAGGAGATTCCGGGCCAGCATCTGTTTCAATTCTACGGAGCCGATGGCCAGCGCCACCCGCTGGAGTCGGGCCACGTAAACGATTACTTGCATCGGTACACCGGAATTGCCCTGTCGGCCAAGGACTTTCGCACCTGGGGCGGTACCGTGAAAATGGTTGAGTGTCTGGAAAGCGTACTGAACAGCGACACGGAGCTGGCCCCCGACAAAGCCATTCGGCAGGCTACCAAAGAAGTAGCCGCCAACCTGGGCAATACGCCCACAGTATGCTCAAAATACTATATTCATCCGCAGGTAACCGAGCTGTTTAAGTCGGGCCGGCTCATCGAGTACCTGCGCCGCCACGATGCCGACCCGCACGACCGCGACGAGCTATCGCCCACCGAGCACCTGGTGCTGGAAATGCTGGCGGAGGTGTAGTTTAATGGTTAATTTTCTGCTGGTTAATTCTCTTCCACCTATCAGTCGGTATTAGCCAATAGAAAATTAACCATTAAAAATTATTCATCCTTGAGCCGGTCGTAGTTTTCGAAGCGCTCCTTTTTCTTCGTGGGCTCAGGTTTGTTGAGCGTCCCGTTCGAGTCGGGCTCGTAGCGCAGGCGGCGGCGGGAAGTGGCGTGCTGCACGTCCTGGCCCGCTCCGGCGTGGATAACGATTTTCAGGCCGTGGCCACTCAGCTCGAAGCGGTCATTGCCGCCCAATCCTTCCAGCGTCAGGCGCTTGGTTTCGCGGGAGTAAAATGTGCGCTGGTAGAACAGCGAGTCGGACCCCATGCCAGCATTATACACGCGCACGGTGGTGGAGTCGGGGGTGCGGGCCACCACAAAGTGGTCGGGCTGCTCGGTGCCGGCCACCACGGGGCGCCGGGCCTTCAGCTCGTAGTATTTTGTGGCAACGCCGGGCAGGTTATCGCGGCGGGCCTGCAGGTCGCGCAGTAGGCGCGGGCCTTCGAGCTGATACACGGCCGGGGGCAGGCAGCGCACTGCGCGCGCCAGGGTAGAGTCGGGCAGCTGGGCTTGTACGTAGCGGGCTCCTGCCATGAAATCGCGGCGGCTGAGCAGGTTAAGTGCCCGCTGGTCGACGTAGCGGCCCTGGCCGGTGAGGGCCGGAATATCGTGGAATTTGCGCTTAAAGGTCACGAAGTGCCGCACGGCGAACTTGCGCGTCATTGCCCAGGGCACTAAGCCATCCGAAATCCTGAAAAATGCCTGGTCACGGTCTTTGGGTACGGGGGCAAACAGCTTGCCGCCGGGCCGGGCGGGGTCGGGCATTTCGGCCCACTGCCACTGGCCGGCGTGGCGGTCCCAGTCGCCGATAAGCACATCGAGCAGGCGGGCCCTCAGCAGGGCTGGCTGGTCGGGGCGGTTGCGCGGGTCGGCGTACAGCAGCTTGCGCATATGCTCATCGTCGACAAATTTTCGCGCCTGCGGCACCAGGGGTGAGCGCACTTTTTCCCCATCGTATTTTTCTTCGAGCAAGGCCAGCTTGCCCCGCAGGCGCTCGTTGGCCTGCGCCGAGCCCAGGTCGGCGGCATCGGCAGGCACATAAAAGATGCGCGGGTGGGAGTGCGGCACCCCCAGTGCCTGGGCCAGGGGTGCTACCACCAGCGCCCCGTAGGGGTTGCCGGCCGAGGTACAGTCGCGTATAAAATTGGCGGTGAAGAGCTTCTGTAAAAAAGTGGGTAAAATATGGGACGGGTCTTTGTCGAGCGAGCGCAGCACGTAGGGCCGGTCATCGGCTCCGTGCAGCGTAAGGCTGGTGCTCTGCAAGCCGCCTCCCAGCTTGGTGGGGGTAAGCGGCCCCGCCGCCGGCTCGGCCGTGGCCAGGCGCAGCACGGGTACGCGCACCGGCGCGGCCCACACTGCCCGGTGGTGGGGCCAAGCAGCAGTCCGTAGAGCCAGCCGTGCTGGTTGTATTGGCGGCCAGCCGTGGCCCACACACTATCGGCCGACGGCGGCCGGCCGGCCGGGGTGGTAGCGGGCAGCCGGGCGTCGGGCTGGTAAAAATTGCGGCGCGCGCAGCCCGTAGTCAGGCCCAGCGTCAAGCCACCGGATAATAACAAAAAGGTAATGGAGCGCAAGATGAGCCAGGATAACGGGTGTGCGGCAGCCGCTGCTTCCCAGCCGCCTATAACGTAGCTGAACAGGAAAAGATAAGCCGCGCTTAGCTGCTGCTACCGACAACCCGTGGCCCGGCTCGTACGCTATACGGGCAACTTTAGGGTGCGTGCGCTGTTCGAGTACCAATGATTAGCAATTAAGTACCAGAAGCCGTTGTTGTGCAGGTGTTTGGAAGTAAGCCACAGGTAAAGCTAAGAAAGAGCGGCTGGGTAGTATTACTGGTAAGCGGGCTGCTGGCGGGCTGCGGGGCCCCCACGCCGCCCGCCGCCCGCGAGGTAGGTCCGGTTTTTAATGCCGATTCGAGCGTGGTGCGGGTGGCGGCCGGGGCGCACTATGCCCGGCGCGGCTGGTGGTGGCAGCACCTGTGGGGCCGGCACTACCGCCAGCTGTGGGCAATGCCGGTGAGCGCGCCGGTGCTGCGGCTGGGCCGCGCCGGCCTGCTGCCCCTGGGCAGCGGCGGCAGCTTCCAGACCAATACGCTGCACCTGCGCACGCCCGACGGCCGCTTACTCGTGCTGCGCTCGGTTGATAAAGACCTGAGCCGTAGTATATCTGCTGCCGGGCTCGACTGGCTTATTGGCCCCGTGCTGCGCGACCAGACCTGCGCCGCGCCACCCTACGGAGCCTACGTGGCCGCCCGGCTCGCCCAGGCCGGCGGCATCTATCATACCAATCCGCGCCTGGTGTACCTTCTGCCCGATTCCACTCTTGGCAGTTGGGTCCGGCAGTTTCGCCCGGCCCTTTATCTGCTCGAAGAGCGCCCCAGCCACAACCAGCGCCCGGCACCCGGCTTCGGGGCCGCGCAGCGCATCATCGGCTCTGAGGCAATGCTGGCCGAGGCCCTGCACTCGCCGCAGGCCAGCCTGAAACCCACGGCCTACCTGCGGGCTCGGCTGCTCGATTTGCTGCTGGGCGACTGGAGCCGCCGCGCCGACCAGTGGCGCTGGGCGGCGCTTTCGGGGCGGGTGGGCGCACGGAGTTCCGGCCTGTTCCGCGCGACCGCGACCAGGCGTTTTTTCGGTTTGATGATGGCTGGCTGACGCGCCTTATCTCGTGGGTGCGCCCTCGCTACCAGACGTTTAATCCGAATTTGCTGCCGGCCGATGTGGCGCCGCTTACTATCACGGCGCGGGCCCTCGACCACACGGCCCTGGCGCTGCTGCCCGAACAGGCCTTCGTGGCCGAAGCCGACTCGTTGCGCCGGCTCCTGACCAATGAGGTGCTTGCCCAGGCCATGCAGGCCACCCCGCCCGAAGTGCGGGCGCGCATGACGCAGGAACTGCTGCCCGCCCTGCGCGCCCGCCGCGACGCTTTGCCCGCCGTGGCCCGGCGCTACTTCGAGGTGTTGCAGCAGGCAGCAGTTGTCACTGGCACCGACGCCCCCGAGCGGTTTGAGCTGCTGGCCGAAGGCCCCGGCCGCCTGCAACTGCGCGTATTTGCACGGAGCCCCACCCGGCCCGACAGCCTGCTCGGCGAGCAGCACTACGACGTGCGGCGCACTACGCGCCTGTCTGTCTACGGCTTAGGAGGCAAAGATGAGTTTAACCTGCGCGGGCGCCTGGCCCCCGGCTTTGCCGTGCATCTGTACGGGGGAGCGGGCCGCAATGTGTTTTTGCAGGAAGATATCCTGGTGCCCAACGCGGATGGAATCAGCGTTTATCCCGGCCCCGACGACCTCGTGCAGGTAGGCCACACCGTGCGGGTGCTGCCCGCCCCGGCGGTGGCAGCACCCGGCACCGCCGCCGAGTGGCTAGGCAGCCAGTATCGCCTGCGCCTGGGTAATAGGGTAGAAAGTAGAGGGGAGTAATACGCCAACCTTACCGCTGCCGGCCACGATACGCCTGCTGTTCAATTGTAGAGTTGCGAGAAAGGAAATAGGCCTCTACGAGTTGATAAAGTAAAAAATAGTAAGCGTTTGCAATTCAGTTATTTATATAAGGGGAATAGGCTTTTGCGTTAAGTCTATGCGCATTAATAAATAGGTTGCAAAGGATTCTCCCCATCTATAGTGCCGTAACTGGTTAGCACCCGAAAACGGGCGAATAGCTCCTCCCTATACCAGCCTTCGCGGCGCGTGAGCTGAATAACCTCGCGGTGGTGCGCATTGCGGTAGGCGTACTGCTGCATGGCCGCCGCCGACTCCCAGACGCTGAAGGTGGCCTGGCGCACCAGCGGCAGCTCGCCCAGCCCGATTGCCAGCCGCAGGCCTTCGGCCCGGCCAGCGCCCGGCTCGTGGGCTCGACGTAGCGCCAGAAGCGCGGGGCCCGCCGCAGCCGGATGCTGGCCCGCGTAAGCACGGCCACCGGCTTCTTAGCCTCGGCCCGGCCTGGCGCTGGTGCTGGTGCGTAGTCAAATGGGTTGAGGCCGTCCCAGGTGCCGTGGGCTTGCAGGGGAGCCAGCTCAACGGTCCATATTTCCGCGCTGTGTTGCGCGTAGGCGGCCCACACCGGGTGGCCAGCAAAGAAAGCGGCGGCGGCGTCGGCCTGCTGCCAGGTGGCCAGCAGGCCGTAGCGGCGCAGGTTGGGCCAGAAGCCAAACCCATTGGCCGCTCCGCTGCCCAGCAGCTGAAAAAAGCGCAGGCCCGCTACCTGCTGCAGATGGCGCGGTGCCGTGGCCATTTGGGCCAGCGCCCAGCGGGCCACGCCGGCTCCGGGCCGGAGCGTAAAAAGCGTAAGCGTAGTCAACATAAATAGGATAACAGGCAGCCACAAAAAAGGCTGGAATTGCTTCCAGCCTTTTACTTAAAAAACCCGCCAGAAGGCACTTATTCGAGCAAAGCTGACTGGCTAAAATTTGCTTTAAGGCAGCTTTCCGGAAGCTAGCGCTTTACCTGGGCGTGCTCGTTTACGTCGTCATCTTTGCTGCGCTCGCCGGTTACCACAGCGCGGGCGTAGGCGTAGGCCTGCACAAGCAGGCTGCTGGGCGAGTCCCAATATTCAGCTTTATCTATATCAACCTGGAGAATCATAATATTAGGGTCGTCTTTGCCCTTGGGAAACCAGCCGCGCATGGGCTCGGTCCACAGCTCGGCAATCTTGGCCTCGTCGCGGTAGGCGCTGGCCCG
This sequence comes from Hymenobacter sp. BRD67, assembly GCF_013256425.1. GTDB lineage: Bacteria > Bacteroidota > Bacteroidia > Cytophagales > Hymenobacteraceae > Hymenobacter. The sequence goes on along the minus strand of NZ_CP053904.1, from coordinate 1,740,016 downwards.
GCCCGAAATCGACGCGTAGGTATTGGCGCTGGGGTCCGAATAGCTCAGGTTTACCTGGTTGTCTTTTTTAACCTCGTATACCTTCGCCGACTCCTTATCGGTGAAGAAAAGCAGCGAGCCATCGGCCTCGGGCTTGATGGTAGCCATGGGGCGGCTGTGCAAGGTGTGGTGCTCGTCGAAGGTGGTAAGCATGGCGATGCGCACATCCTTGATTTTTTCAAAAAGCTTCTTGAGGTCGTGGGTGACCGGCGTTTTCTTATCGGACATGGGGAAAAGGAAATGAGGAGGAAACTACAACCGGCCGGCGGCCCGTTGTGGAGCTAGCTTACGGCCGAACCCGCTTCTGGTTTCCCGGTTAGGATAAGCACGCGGCCGGCGGCCGCTCTTTTGCCTTTGCTTATGAATTTTCTGGCGCATCTCTTCCTGGCCGGCTCGCCCGCCGCCCCGGCCTACGCCGACGAGTTGGTGGGGCAGTTTATCGCCGATTCGGTGCCCGGCCGCCAGCTGGAGCGCTACCCGGCCGCCGTGCAGGCCGGCATTCGGGCGCACCGTGCCATCGATGCCTTTACCGACCAGCACCCCGTGGTGCGGCGCGGCACCGCCCGTTTGCGCCTGGCCGGCCTGGGCAAGTACGCCGGCGTTGTGTCGGATGTGTTTATGGACCACTTTCTGGCGCGCAGCTTCACCAGCTTTTCGGCCGAAAGCCTGCCCGACTTCTCGCAGCGCGTGTATGCGCTGCTGGAAACGCGGCTACCGGAGTTCCCGGCCCCGGTGCAGCGCTTTTTTCCGTACATGGTACAGCACAACTGGCTGCTGCACTATGCCGAAACGGCGGGTATTGGCCGGGCCTTACAGGGCCTGAGCCGCCGGGCGTCGCCCGGCTCGGGCATGGACACGGCCACCGGGGAGCTGAACCAGCACTACGCCGACTATGCGGCCGATTTTCGGGAGTTTTTTCCGCAGCTGCAAGCCTACGCAGCCGGGTTGGCGTAGTGCTACCTTACGGCGCGCCGCACGTCAGCGGGCTTGGCAGTCAGCTTGATATACAGGATGATGGTGGCCAGGCCGCCCGAAATGAGGTTGGTCATCAAAATCGGGATATCGTGGATAAGCACCGCGTAGGTGCCCCAAAGGCAGGTTCCCACAAACAGCATCAGGAAAGTAGGCAGCGAGAGCGCACTCGTATCGCGGGTTTTAATGGTTTGGTAAGCCTGCGGCACGTAGGCCACGGTAGTAAGCAAAGCAGCTACGCTGCCAACGAGGGTAACAATCGTCATAGGCGACGAAAGTACGCTTAAAATCACTCATCTATACCTAAAACAGGAGCAGCTTGCACCTGGCAGGCCGCTCCTGTTTTGCTTCCGGTTTTTACTTCTTTTAGTGCTGGTGCCCGCCTTCGCCGTGCACGTGGCCGTGGGCCAGCTCTTCGGCGGTGGCAGCCCGCACATCCTGAACTTTGCCATCGAAGTGCATGACCATGCCGGCCAGCGGGTGGTTGAAGTCCATGGTTACCTGCTCGTCGCCGATTTCAACTACCTTGGCTTGCATGTGGTGGCCCTCGTTGTCGGCCATGGGCAGGTAGTTGCCCACTTGCAGCATCTGGTCGTCGAGCTTGCCGTCGATTTCAAATACCTGCTTCGGAATTTCTACTACGGCCTGCTGGTCGTAGTCGCCATACGCCTGCTCGGGCGTGAGCGAGAAGGAAAAAGAGTCGCCAGCACTTTTGCCATCTAGCTGACGCTCAAACTCTTCGGGCAGGCCGCTGTGGCCAAACAGGAATACCATCGGCTCATCGGCCTCGGCTTGCTCAACCAGTACTTTCTGTTGGTTTTCGTCGGTTACGGAGAGGTCGTAGGTTAGGGTTACGACGGAGTTCTGGGCAATGGCGGCCATAAAAGGGGTGGGTTAAGGGGGACGCAAAGGTAGGGCAGCAGCTTGCTCCCGGCCTAAAAACAGGCCACTACCGGCGCTGCTACCATTTTTTACCCGAACCGGCTAAAAAATTCCCCCGCCTCACTCAACGTGAAACGGGGGAGGCTGGTTATTTACGGCCCGGCAGTTTATGCGGGCATAGCCTTCAGCTCACGGTTCCAGAAGCGGTGCCGGGCAATAGCCTGGCTGAATTGCTTCGCCAGCTCGGCCACCTTGGTGTCGGTACTGGTAACAACGCCCTCGGCCCCAATAATGTCGGTTGCGCCGGGGTAAGCAGCGGCCTTCAGCAGCTCCACGCCCTCGGCTGAGGCCGCGATGGGCTTGCAGTGGCGGTAAGCTTCGTTGACGAAGCGCACGGCGTCGGCATCCTGCTTTATAGTATTTACGCTATGTTCGCCGCCGGCCACGTATACGGCATCGTAGAGGGCGGAAGAGGTGTCCTGAAACGTCCAGTTTACCAGCAGGCTCTGGCCGTCTTTGCCTTTCAGCGAGCCCTGGTGGGTGGCAATGATGTGCGTTTGCGCGCCGCCATCCATCAGCGACTTCATCAGCTCCGCGATGGCCGCCACATCGGCCCCGTCGGTGGCCAGAATGGCAATCTGCCGGGTTTTAATGCTGCCCTTGCCCGCGTTTATTTTGCTGTCGGGAGCCATGCTCAGGGCAGGGGAAGAGGCTTTAGCGTCTTTCACCGTGCTCGACTGGTAGTCAGCGGCTTTGCCATCGGCGGGCACTTGCAGGTTGAGCTGCACGCCTTTGGCCGAGGGTACTTCCATGCCCAGCCCTTGGGCTACGCGGCTGGCCAGCTCGGCCGCCACCTGCGCCAGCTGCATGAGCGTGCGGCTGCGTACTTCCAGCTTCTGCACGTGGCCCAGCTCGAAGCGCAGGGCCTTGACAATGTGCGCTTTCTCCACCTCAGTCTGGCTGTTCCAGAACAAGCGGGCCTGGCTATAGTGGTCCACAAAGCTTTTGCTGCGCAGCCGAATCTTGTGGCCTTCCACGCGCTCGGGGTAGCTTACGAAGCCGCCCTCGCTCTGCTTGGCCTGCTTGGGAAAGTTGTCATTCAGCAGGTTAGGGCCGTAGCTTACCTGGCCCTTGTTGATAGTCTGGCGCATGTGGCCGTCGCGCTGCCCGTTGTGAACGGGAGCCAGCGAGCGGTTAATCGGAATCTCGTGAAAATTGGGTCCGCCCAGGCGCTTGAGCTGGGTATCGGTGTACGAAAATAAGCGGCCCTGCAACAGCGGGTCGTTGCTGAAGTCGATGCCCGGCACCACGTGGCCGAGGTGAAAAGCCACCTGCTCGGTTTCGGCAAAGTAGTTGTCCACGTTGCGGTTAAGCACCATCTTGCCGATAAGCTGCACCGGCACCAGCTCTTCGGGAATAAGCTTGGTGGCATCCAGAATATCGAAGCCAAACTTAAGCTCGTCTTCCTCTTCCACCACCTGCACACCGAGCTCCCACTCCGGGTAGGCGCCGCCTTCGATGTTGTTCCAGAGGTCGCGACGGTGAAAATCAGGGTCTTTGCCCGAAATCTGCTGCGCTTCTTCCCAGGCCACGGCGTGGGTGCCCAGCACCGGCTTCCAGTGAAATTTTACGAAGCGGCTCTTACCCTCGGCGTTCACCAGGCGAAAAGTGTGCACGCCAAAGCCTTCCATCATGCGCAGGCTGCGGGGCAGGGCGCGGTCCGACATCACCCAGAGCAGCATATGAGTGCTTTCGGGGTTGATGGAGATAAAGTCGTAAAACGTATCGTGAGCCGAGGCCGCCTGCGGAATCTCGTTGTGCGGCTCTGGCTTTACGGCGTGCACAAAATCGGGAAACTTAATGGCATCCTGAATAAAAAACACCGGGATATTATTACCCACGAGGTCAAAAACACCTTCCTCGGTATAAAACTTTACGGCGAAGCCGCGCACATCACGGGCCAAATCGGAGGAGCCGCGCGAGCCGGCTACCGTGGAAAAGCGCGTGAACAGAGGCGTCACAGCGCCGGGCTGCAAAAAGGCGGCGCGGGTGAGGTGGGTGGCGTTGCCGTAGGCCTCAAAATAGCCGTGGGCTGCCACGCCGCGGGCATGTACCACGCGCTCGGGAATGCGCTCGTGGTCGAAGTGGGTCATCTTTTCGCGGTAGATGAAGTCTTCGAGCAGCGAGGGGCCGCGCTCGCCAGCCTTGAGCTGGTTCTGGTCGTCGTTGACCCGCAGACCCTGGTTGGTGGTCAGAAACTGGCCGTAGCTCTCTTCGCGGTTCTGAGCCAGCTCGTCGGTTTTGGGGTTGCCAACTACGTCTTCGTGCGTTTGCTTGGCGATGGGTTTGGTGGGCATGGAAAAGGAAATGACAGGATAAAATTAAGTGCTCCCGTAAACGTGCTGACGGCGCTAAAGTTGACCTTCTTGCAAACCGGATACCCTTTAAAAAGCATATGGTTGAGGTAATTGTGGCAGCATCGGGCAGCTATAACCTCGGCTTGGCGCCGCGCGTAAAGCAGGTAGCTTACCTCTTAATTTCCTTTTCCTTACCATGCGTAACTCTTTGCGTTGCCTGCAGGCCGCCCTGCTGGCGAGCGGCAGCCTGCTGACCGCCTGCGGTCCCCAGCAGTCGACCGAAAAAAAAGCCGTAGCTGCGGCCACTGATAAGTCGGCCGAGCTGGCCGATACGGCCACGCAGGGCGCCAAGCCGCGCCTGTTGGCTACTTTCCCCGACTCGCTCAATACCCCTGATGGTCTGGCGCTGGCGCCCGACGGACGGGTGTTTCTGTCCATTCCGAATATGGCCGATAATAAATATCCCGCCCGCATCGTGGAGCTGACAGACAGTGGCTACAAGCCTTTCATCAGTCACCTGCCCGTGGAGCCGACCACCAAAAAGGCTACGCCCATGGACTTAGCTATTGGCCCCGATGGTAACTTATACTACGCTGAAAACCAATACGAGAATAGCAAGGACTTTAAGTCGCGCCTGATGCGGGTGCGCATGAGTGGCGGCAAGCCCGGCGCCATCGAAACGGTAGTCGATAACTTTGCCCTGGCCAATGGCGTGGTGTGGAAAGGTAATACGCTCTATGTTACGGACAGCCAATGGGATATGCCCGACAACGATAAGGGCAGCGCTATTTTATACTTTACCCTGGACCAGCTCAATCACGGGCCCATTCACCTCAAGCCCAAAACGAAAGACCCGCACGTACTGGCTATGTTCACGACAGCCGTTAATGAAACCGGCGTGGATAACGGGGCCGACGGCATCGACTACGACAGCCAGGGCCGCATTTACACGGGCTCGTTTGGCGATGGTAATTTCTACCGCGTCACTCTTAAGCCCGACGGAAGCTACGACAAGCAGGAGCTGGTGCCCGTGGCCGGCCCCAAAATCCCGTGCATTGATGGCTTCGTCATCGACCGGGCCACCGACAAAGCCTACATCACCAGCGCCCGCCTCAACTCCATCGACGTAGTTGACCTCAAAACCAATGCCCACACCATTCTGGCGCGCAACGGCGATACCAACGGGGCCGGCGGCCGGCTCGACCAGCCCGCCGAGGTGCTGCTCAAGGGCAGGCAGCTACTCATTTCCAACTACGATAATCCTAACAAGCACTTCGTGAATACCAAGTCGGATGCTCCGCACACCGAGTCGATAATTGACCTGAAGTAGCAGGGCTAGGGTGCTACAAAAAGGACGTCATGCTTAAGCAGTGAAGCATGACGTCCTTTTTGTAGCAAGCGAACAGCTTAATCCTGCAATTCCCACGCCGTGCGGTAGCCGCCTACGCGCTCCACATATTCCAAAAATGCTTTATAAAACGGATGGCTTCCCAGCGTCGAAGAGTCGCCGACAAGCAGCAGCTTCTTGCGTGCCCGCGTCATGCCCACGTTCATGCGGCGAATATCGGAAAGAAAGCCAATTTCGCCGTGCGAGTTGCTGCGCGTCAGCGAGATAGCAATGATATCGCGCTCCTGGCCCTGAAACGAGTCGACGGTACCCACGCTCAGCTGGCGGTGCAGCAGCAGGCCGCTTAGCTCGTCGTTTTCTTCTACGGCGTCCTTGAGGTAGTTAATCTGGGCGCGGTAGGGAGCGATGACGCCGATGCTGAGCGGGTCGCTTTCGTGGTCGGGCGCGTCATAGGGCTCCAGCAGCTGGGCCAGCCTTTTCAGCAGCAGGTCGGCTTCCTCGGGATTAGCCGTCGAGCGGCTTTCCGGAATGGTAATCTCCTGAAAGCCAAAGCCGGCCGTGTCCAGAAACTCTACTGGCAGGTCGGGCGCAAAGCGCAGGTCGTAGGCTTCGAGGCCGGTGTGGGCCACGGTGGGCGCGGCCACCAGCTGGCTATCGTAAAACTGCTCCGATGAAAACTGCATAATCTGCTCGTGCATGCGGTACTGCACTTTCAGCATGCGGCTGGCCTGGGGCTGGCGCCTGATGCACTTCTCAAACAGCGTTTCGCGCAGCCCGTCCTTGGCGGCTTTTTCGCTCTTCACGGTAGGGGGCAGCTGCTGGTGGTCGCCGGCCAGCACCACCCGGCCCGCCTTGGCAATCGGAATCCAGCAGCCCGGCTCCAAGGCCTGGGCGGCCTCGTCGATAAACACCGTTTCGTAGGTGAGGTGGCGAATATTTCGATTCGATGCACCCACCAGCGTGCAGGTAATCACCTGCACCTGTTCGAGTAAGTCCTCGGTAATATAGCGTTCCAGGCCATCGGCTTCCTGGTGCAGGGCGCGGGCTTCCTCCTTCAGCAGGCGGCGCTGCTCGCGCTCTTCCCAGCCAAACTGCCGGGTGTGCTTGCCGGCCATCTCGCGATATTGCTCGGCGGTCTGGCGCATAGCGCGCAGCTCACCGTAGCGCTTGTGGGCCATCACCTGGGCATCGAGCGTGTGTTCCAGCAGCAGGTCCGAAACCCGTGAGGGATTCCCCATGCGAATAACGTTGACCCCGCGCTCGGCCAGCTTCTCGGTCAATAAATCGACGGCCGTGTTTGAGGGCGCGCACACCAATACGCGCCGCTCGCGGCGGATGGTTTCCAGAATGGCCTGCACCAGCGTGGTAGTCTTGCCCGTGCCCGGCGGCCCGTGGATGATGGCTATATCCTGAGCCGCCATCACGTGGCGAATGGCGGCCAGCTGCGAGTCATTAAGCGGACTGGGGTAGAAAATATCAGCGGCTTTTTCCTCGCGGAAGCGGGCGGGCTTGGCCCCGAGCAGAATATCGCGCAGGTCGGCAAGGCGGTCGCCATTGGCGCCCATCACCTTGCCCAGCGCGTAGTCCATCTCGCGGTAGCTCACCTCATCGAAGGTGAGGTCGATGCCCAGCTTGCCGCCTTCGTGCACCCAGTCGGGCAGGTCTTCCCTGCTGGTGGCCAGCAGCAGCTTGTTGCGCCGCACGCTGGTAATCACGCCGCTGAGCGTGGGCCGGTCGGTGGCCGAGCGGCCCGGAATATTGCCAAATAAGGCCGCGTTCTTGCCCACCTGAAACAGGTGCAGGCCCTGCTGCCCAGCCGGGCGCTCGAGCTCCAGCACCACCTTGCCGCCGAAGCCTACGTCTTCTTTGGTAATGGTGACGGGGTACCAGGTCAGCCCGCGCTTTTGGCGCTCCTGCACGGTAGCCTTGGCGTTTTTAAGTTTAAACTGCTCTAAATCTTCTTGTTGCTCCAGCTTGAGCATAGCCTGCACGCGGCGCAATTCCTGCTCAATGGCGAAGGGCTCGGCGTGGGGGAGAATGGTTTCGGTCGACAAAAGACGGGGGAATGATTTTCGTTGTAGGGGTAACAACGAAAAGGGGAAATGAGTGGCCGTGGACCAGTAAATTAAGAGTGAGTAGCAAAGGCTAACAATCAGCTATGCGACGGACATAATTCTCAAGTTATCCTATATTACGAAATTTTGAACATACCACCGAGGCAAATTTTTCTAAAACTACCTTGCTGTCTGCGTGCATATCCAGTAGGTAACCTTCTTCGTCGAAATCAAGGTGTTCAAGCAGGTCTGGTGCATTTCCCTCGATAATTAGCGTTATTACCTCAACCAATGAAAGCATACCATTGGCTGCGCCATAGTTATCAAATAGCTCCTTGTAATTTGCTAAAGCTGGTGTTTCAAAATCAACTGCAATGCGGTACATCTGTTCAGGCGAACCATAAGATGCTCCATTTATAAACTGCATTTCGAAGGGAAAGAAGTTAGGTGCCATATATTTCTTGATTAAGCCGCTGCGAGCAGCACCTCGGCCGAAATGCCCAGGTTGTCGTGCAGCGCCTTCATCATCTTGGCGGTGAGCTTGCGCTTGCGGTTGAGGATTTCGCTGACCCGGTTTTCGCCGCCCAGCCACCCGGCTAGGTCGCGCTGGCGTAAGCCAAGCTCTGACATTTTATATTTTATATAATCAATCGGGTCGGGTTCGGGAATAGGGTAGTGGCGCGCCTCGTAGGCTTCAATCAACGTGGTCAGAATATCCAGCTCATCAAATTCCGGCTCGCCGGGCTGCGCCTGAAAAACAGCCTCCGCGCGAGCGAGCGCTGCCTGGTAGTCGGCTTCGGTGCGAATAGGTTTAATGGAATTCATATAGTAGCAGAGTCAATTGTATCATATTCGGCGCGCGTACCGATAAAGCGGATGTAGACGATGGCCGCCGCGTAGTTTATCGCCACAATCAGCCGAAAATCATTGCCTTTGATATTAAACACAACGCGACTGTTGGCAGCAATACTCGCGTTGCGATGCTGCGCTTTTACGTCGTTGGGCGTTAGCCAGGTCGCGGCGGCAGTTTCTTTATACCAGGCCTGCAACGGCAAGGCGGCCGTCGGGTATTTTTCCCAAAACTCCCGTAGCGGCGCTTTACTGATAATACGCATGAATGACCCAAAGGTAGGAGAGAATTCCCAAATTGGGAAGCGCTACCTGCCTATGAGGCATCACCCCAGCAGCGCAGGCCGCTCCTGGTACACCTTCCACAAAAACTCGCCGCACAGGGTATTGGCCCAGGCAAACCACGGGCGGGTAAACTTGGTGGGGTCGTCTTTGTGAAACGACTCGTGCATGTAGCCGGTGCCCGCGTGGGTCGTTTTGAGCGTCTGCACGCAGGCCCGGATTTCGGCGTCGTCGGTGCTGGTGAGGCCGCGCATGATGATGGCCAGCGGCCAAATCATATCGGCCCCAACGTGCGGCCCACCGATGCCTTCGGCGGCCTTTCCCTGGAAGAAGAAGGGATTAGCCGCTGACAGCACCAGCTTGCGCGTGTTCTGGTAAGTGGGCTCATTGAGCGGAATAGCCCCGAGGTAGGGCAGGCTCAGCAGGCTGGGCACGTTGGCGTCGTCCATCAGGGCGTGGCTGCCATAGCCATCGACCTCGTAGGCGTACACCGGGCCGAAGTCGGGGTGTGGCACGATGGCGTGCTGGCGCAGGGCCACGGCAATCTCGTCGGCCAGGGCCATTAGCTCGTCGTAGCCGGCCTGCTCGTGGTGAATGTCGTAGAGCATGAGAGCGGCCTGGCGCAGGCTGGCTACCGCAAAGAAGTTGCCGGGCACCAGGAAGGGCAGGCGAGTGGCGTCGTCGCTGGGCCGGAAAGCCGAGGCAATGAGCCCGCAGGGCCGTACCGGATAGCCGTAGCCACCGAGCGGCTGGGTATCGAGGGCGTTGGTGGTCTGCCGCTGAAAGTGGTAGGGGCCGGGGCCGAACTTGCGCTGCTGCTCGCGAAAAGTCTTTACAATCAGGGCAATGGCGGCGCGCCACTGCGCATCGAAGGGCTGCTGGTCGCCGGTTATCTTCCAATAGTGATAGCCCAGGCGGATAGGGTAGCAGAGCGAGTCGATTTCCCACTTGCGCTCATGAATACCCGGCTGCATGGCCGTCTGGTCGTGCGCCCACTCGCTGACCTTGTTTTTATCATCATAAAACGCATTGGCATAGGGGTCCTGCAAAATGCACTGGGTCTGGCGGTTGATAACGCCAGCTACGAGCTGGCGCAGGGGCGCGTCCTGGGTTATCAGCGCCAGGTAGGGCCACACCTGGGCCGAGGAGTCGCGCAGCCACATGGCGTCGATGTCGCCGGTGATGACGTAGGTATCGGGCCGGCTATTGCGCGTCGTATGCGCAACTGTCGTGTCGAGGGTATTGGGGAAGCAGTTGCCGAAAAGCCAGCCGAGCTCAGTGTCGGGCACGTTGCGCTGAAACTCCTTGATGGCCTGCTCGACTGCCTGGCTGCTGAACCGGCGCTGACCCGGCGCCGGCCGCACCACTGGCCGGCTGGGCCCGCCCCAGGCCCGTAGGGGAGGGACAGGCAGAAAAGGACTGGCCGCCAGCAAGCTGGCACCCTGCACAAAAGCTCGACGTTTCATACCAACAGGAAGAGGCCGGCAAAGATGCGACTCAAAGCCGGGCTGAACTGCCAGAAAGGCTGCCTGGAAACCAGGCAGCCTTTGGTAATTAGCTAAAAATAAAGCGTCTACAGCTTGGTAAAGCGCCGGCTCAGCGTCTGCTGGTCTTTCGTGGTAACGACCAGCAGGTAGAGGCCGGCCGGCAGGGCCGTCACGTCGATTGCTGCGCCGAGGGCACCCTGGCGCACGGCCTGGCCCACGGCGTTCACCACGCGGTAGGTGCTGCCCGCCAGCTCGGGCGCGGTAGCCAGCTGCAGCTCCTGGCTCACGGGGTTGGGGTAAAGGCTCAGCTGAGCATCATCGCGGCTATTGAGGGTCGCCAGGGCCGAGCGGGCCCCGCTCACTTTGCTGATACGCACCCAGTTGAGGTTGTAGCCGCCCGTCTGGGCATATACGCCGAAATTATAGGTGCCCGCAGTTATGCTTACCGTTTTCGATACCGTGGTCCAGGTCTGCCAGCCGCCCGTGGCCGGTATGGTCGTATTGCCCAGCTGAATGGCGCCCGCGTTCAAGTCAGAAGAGATAGTGCCGCCGCTGGCCCCGCTGGCCACCCGGTACTCAATGGTATAGCTGCCCGTGGTAGGGAAGTTGATGTTGTTGAATACCAGGTAGTCACCGGGGTCGATATAGCCCATGTCCTGGCCGCCCCGGTATCGGTGCAGGTTTCTACCACCATGCCGTTGTTTACGTTGGCATTCTCGGCTTCGAGCTGAAGGCTGAAGGCTGGCGCGGCAGTTTGCACCCGCAGCGAAGACGTCTGGTCGTTCCAGTTGCCGCTACCCAGCGCGTTGTTAACCAGGCAGCTGTTATTAGCCGTTACCGTGAGCGACGCGCCGCCGAAATTGTCATCAGCATACAGCACCACCTGGTAGCCGCTAATGAGTTGCAGCGACGAGATATCGTCATTCAGAATACCCTTGGCCTGCAGCGCGCTCAGGGTGTAGTCGCCCACCGGCAAGGCTACGGCCGTACCGCCGTAGTTGCAGTCCTTGTACATCGTGGCCACGCCCGAGGTGCCGGCCTGGCCCGCGAAGCCGCCAAACGAGGCCACTACCTTCGTAGGCTGCGGCGTCTGGAGCGTCGACGACTGGTCGGCCACGTCGTCGTAGGCGAAGCCGTACGAGAGGTTGTTGACGCTGATGCCCGGCAGGTGCCAGAAGCGGGCGTAGTAATTCATCGGGGCCGTCTGGTAGAAGTTGGCCACGTTGTAGAAATCCTGCTGGCCGGCTACGGCACTGGCCGTGCTGATGGCGTGGCGGTTGACGGCCGCCGTGATTTGGGCCTGCACTACCAGGTCGCAGTCGCCGTCGCTGTTGCGGGTGGCCAGCACGCCCTTGCCCTCAAACGCTTCCTGCGTGGTGGGCTCGCGGGTGATGATGCCCGTGCGGCCGCTGTAGGCGCCCGACTGCCCTACCACTACCAGGCGGTTGTCGGTTCCCACGCGGCCCTTGAACACGCCCGCGTTGCCGGCGTTAAAAATCAGGTCCTCGTTCTTGTACTTGGCCCAGATGGCGTCGAGATATGACTTAAAGTAGTTGCCATACGGCCCGGCTGTGGTGCCGTTAGTGCCATCGTAGAAAGCCGGCGTTTTGCTGGGAAACGTAATAACACCGGTCGAGTTGTTCACCGTGCCCTGAAACTCGGTGGGTACGTTGGCCTTGTAGGCCGACACGATGTCGGCGGCCGTTTTCAGCTCACCCGTCTTCTTGTAGTAGCCGCCGTTGCCGTACAGCTCCAGGCCCATGGGGTAGGCGAAGGCATCGACGCGCGTCGTATTGCCAAAAAAGCCACCAGAGTTATTGGTCAGCTCAATGGTTTCGTACACGATGCCGGTATTGGGGTCGGTCGGGCTCTGCGGATTGGGCGCGGTGTAGCCCGATGGCGCCCCACTGGCCCCGAAAAAGTAGAAATACAGCTGCTGTCCGTGCGCGATGTACACCCGGCAGCCAGCAATATAGGGTAAAGTGAATGTATGGCTCGGGATGTCGCTGAGCCGGGTAAAGCAGGCCGCATACTTCGAGTTGCCGCCCGGCCCGGTGTTGCCGCTGATGGTGGGGCCGGTTACGGTGTTGTAGCTGGTGCTCATGGGCAGCACCTGGCTGTTGGCGGCATTTACCCACACGTGGTTGTTCGAGGGGTCGATGCCCACGATGGCTACGTACAGGTCGGTATCGGGAAAGGGCGACGTGTTGTTGACGGTGAACGGAATACTGCCCTGGGCCCGCGCCCCGCGCGGCAGCCCGCCAAAGAGTAGCAATAGCCCCAAAAGGGCAAAAAGTGCTGGTTTTTTCATGGGAAAAGGAAAGAGTGAGAATTGTATAAAAAATAGATTCGCCCTGGCGCTGCTGCCCGTCGGCTGCGCGTTGTGGGGGTATACTGCCGCCCGGCTGTTGCAACAGTCAGGTAAGGGTAGCTTGGCTCCGGCCGGAGTTGCGGGGCCACTGGCTGCCCACAAATAGGGGCGCAGGCCAGCGAACCCGGACAAATGTAGGCGGCTCGGTGCGCTAAAAAAAAGGCTTAAACACGGCGCATACTGCCGGTTATCAGGGCGTTGGCAGCTACCCCGCACGTAGCGCGCGCTTAGCTCACCCGCAGGGTAGTGATAGCGCACGCTGCGCCCGGCCCAGCCAGGGGCCGGGCGCAGTTAGGCTGAGCGAGCAGCTTCGCTTAAAAAACAATACCCGGCACTCTTTTTTTTAAGATTTTATAAAAAAAGCGGGTTCCTGCCGTTCGCCATGCTTCCGTGCCTCGGGCCGGGGTATAGCCAACCTCCCCGCGCCGGCAGTAGCCTGGCCGACTTCAGGCAAAAAAATCGTCGGGGTCGGTCTGACTAAAGTATTTTTTGAGCTTGCCTAAATCGCCAAAATAAGGCAGCACCAGCGCCATAAAGTCGCGGGCTGCCGCCGGGCTGTCGGCATAAACCAGAAACGTGTCGCGGTCTTCGTCAAATTCCAGGTGCTCTAGCAGGTCGGGCCGAAACTCCTCGATGATGGTTTCGATGTGCTCGCGCCACGAAGCGCCATCGCCGCCAAAGCCGTAATCCTCAAACAGGTGGTAATACGCATCGAGGCCCGCTACATCGGCCAGAATGGCAAACTGGCGCGTCGGCTCGGCCGGGTTTTGGGCGGCGGCTATTTTAAAGGGAAAAGTGGAAGTCACGGAACAAGGAGTAGAGAAGAGTCGGGGCTCCGCCTGAAAGCGGCTGTTGCACAGGGCCAGCAAGCCACGTAGCGAAGCAGCCCGGAGGGGCTTACGCTAAAAAAGCAGCCTGGTACGATAAGCCGTGGCGGGGCTGCTCCGTAGCTTTAGCGTCGCCAGCGTCCATTGCCCGGCTCCGTTTATGGCTACTGTCCAGTTTTCCACTACCAGCATGCACGTTGCTTTTCGCCCCGACCTCGGCCATCTTACCGGCCGCTGGCTGCACTCAGTAACCGAGGCGGAGCTGCACGAAGGCTACGAAGCCCTACGCCTGGCCGCACTGCACTATCACTGTGGGCACTGGCTTATCGATTCGCGCCGACGCGTCAATCGCAGTCTTGAAGGACCAGAGTGGGTCATCACCCGTTTCCTGCCCGAGGTGCAGCGGGCGCTGGGCGAGCCGCTGCGGGTATGCTTCCTGGTGTTGCCCGACTACCTGAGCAGCCTGCCCGGCGCGGCTGCCGGCCGGCCCGACAGCCCCTTGCAGGTTGCCCGCTTCGTGGACGAAGGCGCGGCCAACGCGTGGCTGAGCGCGGAGTAAGCGAAACAAGCATTTCCGGCGGGCCGGGCGCAGAAAAGCTAGGCGGCCTCGGGGCGGCGGGTCAGCACCACCAGCAGGATAACCAGGTGAGGGTCTTTCGGCGAGAGTTTATTAGCAAAGCTGTCGAGCTCGTAGCCGTTGGCCAGCCACTCCCGAACCTCGGGAAAAGCCAGTATCTCGGTCTGGGTAAACGCAATGGGTGGTCCCTTGGGCTCGTCTTCGGAGCCAGCCGAGAGAAAGGTAAGAATTTTAGTTTCGGGTAAGGAATCGGCCGGGTGCATAGAGACTGAAGTAACTGGTCAAAATAAGCAAGGGCTTAAAAGGGATAGCCCAGGCCAACGTTCACCACGGTTTGGTTGTCGGTATGGCGCAGGGCATTGCCCAGGCGCCAGGGCTGCCCTTGCTCGGTTGGGTCATACACCTTGGTGGCAATGTCGAAGCGCAGGATAAGAAAAGTAAAATCCATGCGGATGCCGAACCCCGAGCCCACGGCAAACTGCTTATAAAACCGATTCACCAGAAACTCGGCGCCGGGCCGGGCGGCATCGGGCTGAAGCGTCCAGACGTTGCCAAAATCGGTGAACAGCGCCCCTTTGATAAACGAATACACCGGGAAGCGGTACTCGGCCGAGCCTTCGAGCAGCACCTCGCCGGGCTGCTCGGTGTAGTAGTCGCGGGTGCCGTCGGCAAAGCGCGTGGCGTAGGAGCCGGTGCCCAGGCGGCGCGGCGCCCAGGCGCGCACGCTGTTGGACCCCCCACAAACAGGTACTTGTCGTAGGGAATAATATAGGGATTTGTGATTACTCCGTTGGTGGCGTCGGGGGTGGTCGTCAGGGCGTGCGCCACGCCGCCGTTCAGGCGCCAGGCAAAGTAGGTTTGGGGCGAGAGGCGGTAGTAGCGGCGGTAATCGGCCGTTAGCTTGGCAAAGTTGTACACGGCCAGTCCCGTTTGCTCAAACCATTGCTCGTGGCGGTAGAGGTTGCGGGTGAGGCCGCCAATTTCGACATACAGGCGCAGATAGTGCCCGCTACGCGTCTGGGTAAGGTCGTTGGAATTGTAAAGCGACGTAAAGCTGAGGCTCGGCTCGTAGATGGACTGAAACGAGAGGTACAGGGGGCTGCCCTGCGTGGTGCGCAGGTCGCTGAGGCGCCGCCGGTAAAAATTGCTGACGTAGGGCGTCCGTACAATGCCCAGGTCTACGGGCGTGAATATATACTGCTGGTAGGTGCTGGGCTGCCAGAGGTAGTCAAAGGTAAACTCGGTATTGCTGCGGGTATAATAATTGTTTGAGGTATAAGTAGTTGAGAGCGCAAATCGGGTGCGGGGCTGGTCGTTGCGCAGAAAACTGCCTAACTGAAACGGCACCAGAAACTGGGGCAGCACCAGGGCAGCGGTCGCCCCGTACTGTACGGTGTAGGTAGCCGGACCACTACTGCTGTCGCCTATCTGGGTAAGCTGGCCTTCGAGGCCTGCGCGGGCGCTGAGCTCGAGCACTTCAGCTCCGCCAAAGGGATTGCGCCATTTCAGGCGCAGGTTGCCGAAGGGGCCCACGCGGTTGGCCACGTAGGTGCCGCCAAACTCGGTCGTTTCTGAAAAGCGCGGGCTCGGCGACGTTATAATGACGGCATCGAGGTAGCTGGGCGGCCGGTTGCCGCTGGGCAGGGGAGGCGGTGAGTTTGGCGTCAGCGCCTGGCTGCTGTCGGCGGCCGGCGTGGCGTCGCTGGCTGCGTCGGCCACCTTGCGGTAGCTCACGGTATTAAACCGGAACATGTCGAGGTTGGAAAGCTGGCGCTGCGTGCGCTGCGTGCGGGTCTGGCTATATAGCTGGCCAGGCCGCATGGTAATCTGCCGGGCCAGAATACCCGGACTAATTGCCAGCTTGCCCCGGCTCGAAAAAAGCAGTGAATCCTGGCGTACCGTATCGCGCGGCACTACCACCCGCCCAGCCCGGCGCAGCCGGCGTGCGCTTAGCGAGTCGGCCACCGCGGCGGGCGTAACGCCCGCCGGCATATTGGCCGTTGAAATGCGCCCGGTGGGTGAGCCCGCCACCCGGCCCGATATGTTGAGGGTATCGGCCGGCGCAGCTGTCCGGCGTAGCGGCCGGCTCCGCGGCCGGCGGGTGGTGTCGCCGGCCACTGCCCGCAGGCCGCGGGCCTGGTTTACATCGGTAAGTACCGTAACGTGGCGCAGGTGATAGGCGCGGTGCCCGCCGGGCGGACTGGCAATGACCAGGCGCAGCCGCACCTGGTTTTTCTCAAAGCTGGTATCAGCTTCCAGGGTGATATACTGGGCCCGGAAGTCGTAGTAGCCCGCGTTTTTAACCAGCGTTTCCAGGCGCTGCCGCTCCTGGCCGATGAGGTCTTCGTTGTAGGCCCCGCCGACGTGCAGCAGGGTAGCGCCCCGCGCCCCGGCTACCACTCGCGCCACCCCCGAGTCGGCAATGCTCTGGGTAAGCTTACTGAGCGTAAACCGTTGTCCCTCGGCTACCAGGTAGGTTACCGTAACCAGCCGGTGCAGGCGGCCGCCCATCGAGTCGCGCAGCGGGGCCGCCCGCTGTGGCTTGCGCAGACCAATGGCTCGTAAGGCGCTGGAAATAAGCGTTCGCTTTGAGCGGGCCGAATCGGTGAAGCCGACCGTAGCCCGAAAATAGCCCTGCGAGCGCAGGTAAGTAGCCAGCTGGTCTACCGTGCGGCGGCTCAGCGTGGGGTCGTAGATAACGGGCGGCTCGCCCAGGCGCATGATGGAATTACCCTTTTCCAAGGCAGTGCGCTTGCGGGCCAGGCGGCGGTCGCGGCGCGCCAGCAGCTTGCCGGTTCGGGCCGAGTCGCCCTGGGCGGTAGCCAGCCGGGCGGCATATTTTTCCCGAATACCCTTCACCTTACGCTCAATGCGCGTCGAATCATAAAAGGAATGACCGAGCTGATAAATCGCCAGCTTCGGCAGCGGCAGGTTGCGGTTCGGCTTTTGCTGCACCAGGGTAAGCATCCGCTCCTGCTGGGCCGGGCTCAGGCCCTCACTCTCAACGGCTACCCGAGTGAGCAGGCGCTGCCTGGGTTGCAGCAGGCGCAGGGGCGAGCACCCCACTGCTACCAGTAGGGCCGTCAGGCCCGGCAGTAGCCAGGCCGCTACCGCGTGCGGGCCGAAGCGCGGCCGGTCGTTACTTTGTTGTTCTAATGGTTTCAAAAGCCCTCGCCAAATACGTACGGTCGCTACACCAGCGCAAATATCGGCAGCGCCACGCCGCCTTTCTGGTCGAAGGTGCGAAAAGCGTGCTAGAGTTGCTCGGTTCGGGCCTCATAATCGAGCACCTGCTCGCCACTGCGGCCTTCGCCGAGCACCTGCGCGCCTACCCTGGTCTGCCGGTGCAGCTGGCCAGCGAAGATGAGCTCACGCAGCTCGGTACGCTGCAAACCAACGCCGCCGCGCTGGCCGTAGTGCGCCGCCCGCCCGAAATACCGCTGCCCGCCGCGCTGCCGGTCAATAGCCTGGTGCTGGCCCTCGACAACGTAGCCGACCCCGGCAACCTCGGTACCCTCTGGCGCCTGGCCGACTGGTATGGCCTGCCCGGCCTGGTGTTATCAGAAAACTGCGCCGACCCATTTAACCCCAAAGCCGTGGCAGCCAGCATGGGGGCATTCAGCCGGGTGCCCGTGTGGCCCGGCCGCGACCTGGCTGGCTGGCTGGCGGCCTTACCCAGCGAAGTGCCAGTATACGGGGCTGACCTGAAAGGTGATAACGTGCATAGGCTCGAGCTGCGGCCGGCCGGCGTGCTGGTAATGGGCAGCGAGTCGCACGGACTTAGCCCGGAGGTAGCGGCCCGGCTGACGCGGCGGCTGCACATTCCGCACGGCCCCGGCGGCCGGGCCGAAAGCCTGAATGTGGCCGTTTCGGCCGCCATACTGCTGGATAATTTCTTTCGAAACGTGTAGCGCGCCGGGGTATTTCGCCGCCCATTGAGAAGCGAAATACCCCGGCGCGCTACTTATCTGCCGGAAGCTATTAATTACCAAAAATCCGCACGCCGAAGCTCAGGGTCTGAGCCTGCGGGCCCTGGCCATCACGAAACAGGTTATTGAGGTTGTACTTGGCAAAGAACGTAAGCGAGCGGTAGCCCAGCACCCCTTGTAGGCCATACTGCCAGTCGGTAAGGTTGTACGAGCCGTAGTCCTTATCCTTATAGGTGGTGCCCTCCTCAAAATACTTGAGCTTGGTCCAGCTGCCGAGCCGGTAGCCCACGAAGCCCCCCGCCCCGAGGCGCAGCGCCGTGTTGCCGTGCCGGTCGTGCAGACTCAGCTGGAGCATGAGCGGCACGGTAAAGGTGGACGTTGCGAGCTTGGTTTTCTGGAACTGGCGGCCGCTGGTTTCGAGTGCCACGCTGGTCTGCCCGTTTTGGTTCACCCACTTGTTATTGCCTTCCAGCATGTAGTTGTTAAACGCAAACTCGGGCCCGAGAATAAGATAGAGCGGACTACGCCGCCCTCCCAGGCGCTGCTGATGGTCGAAGCCAACGTTGACGTAGCGCGAGCCCAGCGTGCGCAGCTCGGGCCGGCCGGCCCCGCCAGGCTGGTTCACCAGCGCATTCAGGCCCAGGTCAAAAACCAGGTCAGTAGACGATGATTTGTGCTCCCAGCGCGCTTGGCGCAGCGAATCGCGCTGGGCCAGCCGGTCGGCGCGCCCGGCGGCGCGGGGCTGGCTGTTGGTGTTGCCATCCGTATTGATAACTACCCCAAGCTTCTTTTCCAGTAATACTTCTATCTTATTGCTGGGGCCGTAGCTGCCCGGTCCCGGCTTGCGGGTCGTGATGCGGATTTCCTCTGGCAGCTGCTGGCCCGGCTGGTCCCGGTCAGGGTGAAAAACGGTCGTCAGGCGGTCCGTTTCGGCAATCTTGGCGGCGGCATCGGCCCGCTTGATGTAGCCGCTCAGGCGTGCCACCAGCGAGTCGAGGTGGTACAGGGGCAGCTGGCGCAATTGCTGGGCATCGTGCACTACCAGCGTCATGACGGCCTTGTTGGGCAGCTTTACTACAATTGTATCGGTTGGAGCAGGGGTTGGCACCAGTGCCTGTGCGGGGCGGGCAGCGGCCAGCACCAGGGCTCCCATTGCAGTTGAAAGAAGAAGTTTCATGGATAAGCGGTGTTAAGAAATGTAAAAGGAGAAGGCTAATCCGTTCGCTTTGAAGGAGAAAACGGAGTGCAGCTCCGTTTTACAGTTGAATAGTTCGGGACAGTACCCGGCCGCCGAGGCGGGCCTGCACAGTCAGGCTTTCGGGGAGCCCGGTAGCCTCAGCCAGGCTCACGGCCTCGCCGTGCACCAGGTGGTTGGCCTGGCGCAGCAGGCCACCCAGGCGCAGCCGGGGCCGGGCCGGAGCCGAGTGGGCAGCCACTACGACCGGCGCCGAGGTGCCGGCGGGCTCCGGACCGCGCCGCACCTCTACTTCAATGATTTCAGGCGTAGCGGCCGGGGTAACAGGCCCGGCCACTGCGGCCACTACAAGAGGTGGGTTGGTAGCCTGCGCGGCCGGTGCTACTGCCGTGGCAGCTGGCTCGTGCGGAGTAGGCGAGAGCTGACTAGCCGGGGTGGTCCGTCCCCTGGCCGTAGCTAGCGCGCCGGTGGCCGCGTCCGGCCGCCGAGTTTGAAGATGATGGCTACTGGCTACCCGGTGGGCCGTGGCAGCGCGGCGCAGCCGGGTAGTAGTGGCTATCGGGTGGCTAGATGAGGAAAGAGAAGAAGCCGTTGCCTGCCCCGAGGAAATAGCCTGTTTTTTTTCAGCCTTGGCCGAAAATATATCGCTAATCGTCTGTTGATTAGATAATTGTTTCTGCGCTAGTTCAAGGGGTTGCTGCCCGCCCGCCCGCCTCGCAGCCAGTTCGTGGCCCGGCAGGCGGAAGTAGCCGCCCCATAGCCCGGCCCCGCCGGCCAGCAGTAGTACTACCACGGCAGCCGCATAGTACCACCAGGCCATTATCGGGCGCCTGCGGCGTGGCTGCGGGCGAAGGTGCTCATCTTCCAGACGTTCCCATAGCTCGCGGCGGGGCTGAGAAGCATGGCCTTCCAGCCCCGACCGAAACCGGGTGTCCAGGCGCTCGGCCTCGGCCAGCGCCGCCAGGCGCTGCTGCAAGTCAGCACCGGGGGCGTGGCGTGCTGGCTCAGCTGCCGACGAAACAAGTCATCAAGGTCATTGGTAGGCATATTGTAAATTAAGCATATATTGTAATTGCAAAAAAATAATTAATGAGATTTTGAGCCATTAGCCGCTTACCATGAGCAGTTCCAGCTTGCGCTGGAGCATGGCCCGCGCCTTGCTGAGCTGCGACTTACTGGTGCCCTCCGAAATACCCAGCAGCTCCGCGATTTCGGGGTGCGAGTAGCCTTCCAGGGCGTAGAGGTTGAACACGGTACGGTAGCCGGTGGGTAGCTCTTGCAGCAGGGCCAGCAGCTCTTCGGCTTGCAGCTGCATATCGGCGGTGGCGGGTGTGCTGGCCAGGTTTTCGGGCTGGGCAAAATCTTCCAGCGAGAGGTGCAGCGGCTCGCGACGACGCAGCTCCATCAGGGCCTCATTTACCATAATGCGTCGTATCCAGCCCTCGAAAGAGCCCTGCTGCCGAAAGGTGGGCAAGGCCCGAAAAACCTTGGCAAACCCCAGCAGCAGCGCCTCCTCGGCGTCTTCCGGTCTTTTCAGGTAGCGCCGGCACACCGTCAGCATCAGCCCGCAAACTGGTTGTAGAGCTGGCGCTGCGCGCGGAGCTCGCCCCTCAGGCAGGCGGCAATCAGGTCGGGCTCGGTCACGGGTTACGGTAATGGTTGGGCAGATGCGGGTGGTAGTTGGGGGCTAGATGCGGATAAGGGGGCAGGGGTTGCCTGGGGTAGTGAGTTTTTGCAAGAAAGCCGTTAAATGGGGGATGCTCCTTGCTCAGGTTTTTTTATGCGTATAACAGGCTCGTCGGAAGCAGTGAAGCCGCGAAACACACCATATTGACTAATAGCCTGTTGCTTGGTTAAAGCCGAGTCCAGCATTAAGCCAGTCGGGCGTATTTCGTAATATAGCTTGGGATTATAGGTTTGCCACTGCCGGCCCTGCTCGTCGCTCCATTCTTCGCCAAAAGTGCTGTAGCCGGCTAGCTCCAGCCACTTATCGCGGTCCAGGTTTTTGGCAGGCTCGTGAAAAAGAGGGATAGTGTCAAGCTTGACAACGCTGGCATTGCGAATGAAAAAGCGTCGCGATAGCTCTGTATTAGGTGGGCTGATGATATCAATGAGCAATTCGCCGGAATCCCGGCCCGTTGGCACCCACAGCGGATAGAGTTTGCGAACGGCAGGCTCTCTATCGGCGTCGTTATAAGAATACCCGTCCGTTTTATCACGGTAGATAACTTTGTGTTGGTGCTCAATCGTGAAGGCAATGGGAATATCGCCGGGGTCGCGTACCACCACGGTATCGGCGCGCGGCACAGTTTTGTAACGCACGACTAAGCCGGGCGCTACCTGGGTCGTATCATCAAACTGGATAGTTTGTAGGGAAGTCGTGGCAGCTGTGTCCGGGGTTGCCACGGCGGGTGTGGGTGCAGCCTGCGGCAACTGCGAGGCAGGGCTGGTGCTGTCCGTAGCTTGGGAAGTGCTGAGGGGCAAGTTGACCGACTGGCTGTCAGCTGCCGGCTTGCTTTCACAAGCGACTAGTAACGCGCTAAGCAAAAGGAAACAGCTGACACAGCGAATAGCAGGCATGGCGCTTGACTACGGAATAGGAGCTTTGAAAAGGGATATACTTGCTTCCGCAGCCAGCTCATCATGCGCGGGAAACAGTCTATGGTCGTCAGGCATTTTTGAGTAGAGGGAAGCAGTAGTTTATCAACAGCAGCGCTTTAAGGTAATAAAAACGCTTGCGGGTAAACGGCTATGCTTGGCTTATTAAGCGCGCCACCGAAACGACTGACTATCAATAGCCCGCATGGTGCACAGCACGCCATCGAGGTGGTCATACTCATGCTGAATCAGCTCGGCCACGGCGCCTTGCACGGCCCAGCGCTGCGGCTGCCACTGCGCGTCGCGGTAGGTAACCGTCAGAGCTTCGTGCCGCCGCACCCGCACCAGCAGGTTGGGAAAGCACATGCAGTCGTCCCAGAGCTCGAACATAGCCGCGCTCTGCTCGTGCAGCTCAGGGTTGAGCAGCACGTAGGGCTGACCGTCGAGGTGTAGATACACCAGGCGCTTCATAATGCCGAGCTGCGGGGCGGCAATGCCCCGCCCGAAGCCGTAGCGGGCGCGCACTTGCTGCATGACGTGGTGCAGGTCGGCCACCCAGCCGGCTACTAGGGGCAGGTCGGCCTCGGTTACCGGCTCACTCACTTCGTAGAGGCGCGGGTCGCCGAGCAGGAGTAAGTCAGTCAGTGTTTTCATAAGGGTTGAATATAGTTGCTAATTTGAGCCGGGGTGGGCCGCCTCGGCGTGGCCGCCGGGCTGGAGGTAGGTATCCATCCAGTCCAGCCAGAAGCGGTTTCGCTCGCGCTGGCGCACCGGGTCGCTGGCGTTGTGCGCCGCCACCGGCCAGGCGATGAACTTCGTGGTAACGCCATTGTCTTGCAGCGCGTGAAAGAGCTTGTAAGACTGCGTTATCGGCACCCGGGGGTCGGCTGTATTGGCCAGAATGAGGGTGGGCGTGCGAATGTGACCGGCCATAGAGATGGGCGACTGGTCGCGGTAGTTCTGGGCATTGAGCTCACTCAGCCAGGGCGACTCGCCAAGTGCGGCCGACCGCTGCACGTTGGAGTCGCCCAGGTTGTACTGGTCGAACCAGTCGGTAACGGCCGCCCCGGCCACGGCGGCTTTCCAGGTGGCGGGGTAGTGGCCCAGCAGCCAGACGGTCATGTAGCCGCCGTATGACCAGCCACTGACGCCGATGCGGGTGGTATCGACCAGGCCGTTGCGCTTGAGCTGGGCCAGGCCGGCCATTACGTCGCGGCCCGGCCCGGCGCCGGCATCCTTGTAAATCGCGGCCTTGTAGGCATTGCCCAGATTGTCGCTGCCCCGGTAATTGGGCTCAAACACGAAATAGCCCCGGCCCGCAAATAGCTGCGAGAGCGACGAGAACGTGGCCGTTGATGCCGCCGTGGGGCCGCCATGAATGACGAGTACCAGCGGGTAAGCTTTGCCGGCCACGTAGTTGGCCGGGTAAGTCAGCTCGCCGTCATTCGTCACGCCGTCCGACTGCCAGGTGAGGGTTTGGGCCTTGCCCAGCTGCAGCTCTTTCACGGCGTGGTTGAAGTCAGTCAGCCGCCTGGGCGCGGCCGTGGGGGAGGCCAGGTAAAACAGCTCGGCCGGCTGGCCAGGGTCGGTGCCGATAAAGGCAATGCTACCCGAGCGGCTGACGGCCGCATCTACCCAGAATGACCAGTTCGGGCTCACCGGACCCAGGTTGAGCTTGCGGGCGGCGCCACCCTTCAGGGGCTGCAGCCACAGCGAGGTGCGATTGCCGTCGAGGCCACCCAGCAGCAACGACTTGCCATCGGGCATCCAGATTGTACGGAATATGTCACGGTCCAGCGTTGGGGTCAGGTTTCTGCCTTCGCCGCCGGCCGTGGGCGATACCCATATCTCGTTAATGTTCATGGTATTGCCTTGGCGCGGATACCAATAGGCAATCTGGGAGCCATCGGGCGAAAACGAGGGGTAACCCTCCAGCAGCTTGCGCGTAGTGAGCGGATGCACCGTGCCATCGGCCACGTTGAGCACCTGCACGGTCCGCTGGTTACCGTTGCCCGAGTGGGGCGTGGGCACCTGTACAAAGGTGAGGTACTTCCCGTCGGGGCTCCAGGAGAGCGGCGACGACGGAGCCCCCGGCGGAATGGTCACCGGCAGGCTCCACGCGCCCGAAGTCAGCCGCTTGGGCTCGCCGCCCGCGGCCGGCAGCAGCCAGATGTGCGAAGCCGTGGGCGCCGCACTCAGAAACAAGTCGTTGTTGCCAACCTCGAACGCATCGTAGCCTTTATCAACCGGGCCGGCCGCGTTGGTGGGCTCGTCGGCGGTTACGAAGGCCAGCGCCCCGCCGTCGGGCCGCCAGGCATAGTGCTGAATCGCTTTTTTGGTGTGCGTTAGCTGGCGGGGCTCACCCCCGGCCAGCGGCTGTACAAACAGCTGCGGGCCGGCTTCCTTGCCCGTGCCGGCCTTGGCCAGGTAAGCCAGCTCCTGCCCGTCGGGCGACCAACGGGGCTGGGTTAGCCCGCTTTTTCCGGCAAGCAGCACGCGCTGCTCACCCTTGGGTACCGACACCAGCACCAGGCTCGTCAGGTAGCGGTCCTCAGTGTAGTCGGGCGTGGAGGTAACCACCGCAATGCTTTTGCCATCGGGCGAAAACTGCGGGTCGGAGAGGCCGGTCAGCTTAGCCAGGTCGGCCAGTTCAAACGGATGCTGCTGGGCCCGCAGGCCCAGGGTCGAGAGCAGGGCGAGCCCCAGCAAGGTCACCCGCCAGGAGTACTTCTTTTTCATAGGACAAAAGAAAAGAGGTAAGAAAAAAAGCCGTGCAGGCAAGCTAATCGCGGTAGTTCAGCGCCGGCTTGCGGTCGCCGAGCAGGGGCTTGTACACGTAGCTGCCCACTTGCTGCTGCAACTCGGCTTTGGCTTTGGTCAGCAGGTCGGGATTGGTGAAAAGGTCAATGGCCGTGAGGGTCATGGTTTTGGCCGCGACCATCATGCCCTTGGTGCCGATTTCCTGGCCGCTGCACGCCACGGCCTGCCAGCTGTGGGCGGGCGTGCCGGGTATCCAGGTAGCAGCCGTCAGGCCTACGGTGGGCACCACGTAGCTTACGTCGCCCACGTCGCTGCTGCCGCCCGCATCGCGGGGCTTGTACGCCCCGATTTCTGCTGCCTGGGTAACCGGCGGCGCGGGCACGCCCAGCGATGCCTGAATCTGCTGGCCAAAGGCCACTTCCTCCGGCGTATAGCTCACGCCGCCCACCTGCTCCAGGTTGGCTTGTAGGTCGTGGGCCAGGGTTTCGTTCACCAACAGCTCGTGCGTGCCGCCGATAACCTCATAGTCTACGGTTGTGCCGGTGCCCAGGGCGGCTCCCTCAGCGGCTTTCACCACGCGGTCGAACACGCTCTGCACGATGGCGCGGTTGGGATGGCGCACGTAGTAGTAGACCTCGGCAAAGTCGGGCACTACGTTGGGCGCCTTGCCGCCGTTGGTGATAACGTAGTGAATGCGCGTTTCCTGGGGCACGTGCTCGCGCATCATGTTCACCATGTTGTCCATCGCCTCCACCGCGTCGAGGGCGCTGCGCCCGCGCTCGGGCGCGGCAGCCGCGTGCGCGGCAATGCCGTGAAACCGGAACTTAACCGACTTATTGGCAATGTACTGGCCGGTCATGGCCGCGTTTTCGTTGCTCGGGTGCCAGTGAATAACCGCGTCTACGCCGTTGAACAGGCCTTCGCGCACCATATATACCTTGCCGCTGCCGCCTTCCTCGGCCGGGCAGCCGTACACTTTCACGGTGCCGTGCAGCTTGCCTTCCTTTAGCAGTCGCTGCACTTCGAGACCAGTGGCCACGCTGGCCGTGCCAAATAGGTTGTGGCCGCAGCCGTGGCCCGCATCCTGGCCGGCAATGGGCGTTTTGGCGGGCACCGCCTGCTGGGCCAGGCCCGGCAGGGCATCAAACTCGGCCAGCACGCCGATGACCGGCTGCCCGCTGCCGTAGGTTGCCACGAAGGCCGTCGGAATGCCCGCCACGCCGGCCTGCACCGTAAAGCCGTGGTCGCGCAGCGTTTTTTGCAGCAGCGCCGAGCTCTGGGTTTCCTTGTAGCCCACCTCGGCAAAGCCCCAGATGCGCAGGGCCAGCTGGCGGTAGTCGGGGTAGTGCGCCTGCAGCTCCTGCAAAGCCTGCGCTTTTAACGGCTCTGCCGGGCCGCCAATAGCGGAGGGCGTGGCCGGCCGAAATGCCAGCAGGGAGATACTGAGTAGGCCGAACAGGTACTGATGTTTCATTTAATTCAGGGTTAAAAACAGCGTTTGCCCACGCAGGGGCCAAGGCCTAGCTTCATCGGCCGTGGGGCGGCTAAAGGTAGCAAGTTTACCCTGGTGGCCAATTTTCGGCTTGCTAACTGAGTTGTTCTGCGGGGCAGAGGCTATTACTGATAAAATTCTGATTGGAAAGGCAGGCCCGGACCCAAATTGGAGTAGTGGCTAAGCTAGTTGAGTATTAAAGCCGTTTCCAAATCCGAGTACCGGGCAGGCTGCCGGCTGTTGGCTCTTTGTTCACGCCACTCGTTCTTTCGACGAGCGGAGCGGACAGCCGGCCAAAAGCCGGCAGCCCGCCCCAGCCAAGCGCTTAGTGGACCTGAAATTTGCGCTATGCCGGGTGAGGTTGCCCGAAGCCGCAGCGCTTTAATAAGTATCAGACCTGTCGGTTGTGTGTAATATTTAAAATATATTTATATAAATTATATATAAAATATTAACTATATATAAAAGCTGGCAATCTCGGACACGCCAGTAGCGATACTAAAACGATGAGAGGTTGACGGGGAGTCATATACAGAAATTGTTTGCTGAAAACCAGCATAATACACTACCCGCGCAGCCAGCGCGCCATCACCGGAAAGCCTTCCGTGGTGGTCATTTCCATCCACACCAGCAGCGGCAGGCCCATGTACTGGCCGGCGGCAAATAGTTGTAGCAGCCACTCACTCTGGCCCTTGTAGCCGGCCGGATGAAATACCACTGCGGGCGGAATATCCAGCTTCAGGCAGGCGGCGTAGGTCCAGAGCAGCACGGCCAGCTCTTCGCCGTCTTTCTCGGGGTGGTTTTCCGTAACGTTGGCTTGCAGCAGCGGGCGCTCGGCGGCGCGGGTCACGGCAATGTGGCCGGCCTCGTGCAGCACATCGCCGGGGTAAAGCAGCCGGGTGCGGTCGAGCCACAGCTCGCCTTTTTCAATCAGCAGGCCCGGCAGGAAACCCGGCTTTTCGAGCGGTGCTTCGCGCACGGGCAAGCCAATAGCGGCCAGAAATGCCAGTATCTGGTCGAGATAGTGCGCCGGTGCCGGCGGGGAAGCCAGGTGGCCGGTTGCTGGGGCGGGGAGCAGCATAAAATGAGCGGTATCGAAGCGAGAGCTGCCAAGGTACCACCCGTAGCGAATCAGGCCGCTTACTGCTCGTACTGCCCCACGCTCAGCATCACCAGCGTGCAGGCTTCCTCAGTCTGGATGCCGGCAGCCTGGGCCTTTTGCTCCAGCTCGGGGTTTTCGGTGCCGGGGTTGAAGATGATGCGCCGGGGCTTGAGACTCAGGATGTAGTCGTACCAGGCCGGCTGGTTCTGGGGGCCGACATAGAGCGTTACCGTGTCGATGCCCGGCGCCTGCGGCCGGTCGGTATGAATGGCCAGGCCGGCCACCTGGCCTTTGCGGATGCCCACCGGCACTACTTCGTGACCGTGACGCTGGAGGGAATGTACGGCCTTATAGGCGTAGCGGTCGGGGTTGTCGGTGGCGCCTAAAACGAGGGTTTTCATGGAAATATATTTTAAAAGAACGTCATGCTGAGCTTGTTGAACAAACGAATTTTACCGCCCCGCGGATACGGCCACTGCCTCGGCCACGCGCTCGCCGTCCATGGCGGCGCTCACGATGCCGCCCGCGTAGCCCGCGCCTTCGCCGCAGGGGTAGAGGCCGGCCACCACCGGGTGCGCCAGGCTGTCGTTGTCGCGCGGGATGCGCACCGGCGACGAGGTGCGGCTTTCCACGCCCACAATCTGGGCCGCGTTGGTGGCAAAGCCCGGAATTTTGCGGCCGAAGGCGCGGAAACCCTGCCGCAGCCGCTCGCTGAGGGCAGGGCCGAGCACCGCATCCAGCTCTACGCTCACCAGGCCGGGCTGGTAGCTGGTTTCCAGCAGGCTCGGGGAAAGCTTCTGGTGCAGAAAGTCGCCCAGGCGCTGGGCCGGAGCCAGCTGGGTGCCGCCAGCCAGCCGGCAGGCGCGCTGCTCGATTTCCTGCTGCAGGCACAGGCCGGCCAGCACGCCGTGGCGGGCCACGTCCATGTCGGCCAGCTCCACGGCCGCCACGATGCCGGAGTTGGCAAAGCGCGAGTCGCGGCGGCTGGGGCTCATGCCGTTCACCACCACCTCGCCGGGCGCCGTGGCCGCCGGCACGATGAAGCCGCCGGGACACATACAGAACGAGAACACGCCGCGCTGGGCGTCGCGCACCTTCGTTTGCTCCACCAGCGCGTAGCTGGCGGCGGGCAGCAGCCCTCGCTCGGGCCGCCCGTACTGAGCTGCGTCAATCAGGCTTTGCGGGTGCTCGACGCGCACGCCCAGGGCGAAGGGCTTGGCCTCGATGGCGATGCCGCGCTTATGCAGAATTTCGTATATATCGCGGGCCGAATGCCCGGTGGCCAGAATGGTTGCCTCGGCCTCCAGCGCCTCGCCGGTGTGGGTGACCACGCCGCGCAAATGGTTGTTTTCCAATATAAAATCCTCCAGCCGCGTCTCAAACCGCACCTCGCCGCCCGCCTCGATAATGGCGTCGCGCAGGCTCTGCACCACGGCGGGCAGCTTGTTGGTGCCGATGTGGGGGTGGGCATCGACCAATATATCGGGGGTGGCGCCGTGCTGCACCAGCCGCCGCAGGATGCGACCCACGTCGCCGCGCTTGGTGGCGCGGGTGTAGAGCTTGCCATCGGAGTAGGTGCCCGCACCGCCCTCGCCAAAGCAGTAGTTCGAGTCGGGGTTCACGAGGTGCTCCTTGTTCAGCGCGGCCAGGTCGCGGCGGCGGGTGCGCACGTCTTTGCCGCGCTCCAGCACAATGGGCCGGATACCCAGCTCGATGCAGCGCAGCGCCGCAAACAGCCCCGCCGGCCCGGCCCCCACAATGAGCACCCGTCGCCGCGCCTGGCGCACGTCGGGGTATTCAAACCACGGCCCCAGGAGCTCGCGGGCGGGGCGGGCGTGGCGCGGTCGTACACGTCGGCCCGCAGGCGGATGAGCGGCCGGCGGCCCCGCGCATCGAGCGAGCGCTTGCGGATGTGCACGAAGTCGGCTTCGCCGGGGCGCAGGCCGGCGGCGGCCAGAATGGCCGCGTAGCAGGCCAGCTCGTCGTAGGCTACCTCGGGGGCGAGGGCCAGGTCTAGTTCTTGTTTCATACAGCAGGCGAACGGGAGTTAACCGTTAAGCAAGCGCAAATTTACGATGGGGCGGGATGGGCGGGGTTTGGGTAGCGTATTACTTGCGGCTGATAGGCTAGCGGTAGTGAGGTAAGCAAAGCTGTTCGTATGACGAGTTCTAGAAAGTAAAATATAATGACAATTTTATAAATATGACATACATACAGTTTGACGCACCAAGAAGTAATAGCCAAGAAACAAAGGATGGATTAATTAAAAAATGGCTAAAGAAAGCCTTGTTGTCTATTATAACGATTATCCTGCCAATGGCAAATCCAGACTTTAACGATGAAATAGATGATGTCGTTTATTGGCTTGTTGAATGCGATGATGAAACTGGAATTCCAGAACGTGAAATTGGCTTAAATAAAGAAGGGCAAGTAATATTGAAAATGCCTTGCGGAGATAATATCGGCTACTGGACTGATAACAATTTGTTGCTTAAAGATTTCAGAGAACATTTTGTTGTTTTCGAAATCAGCAAGGAATTTTTTGAATGCAATTGGGAATCATTTGATAAGCTTCTAACCAAGAATAACTAAATAATAAGATTGAGATAAATTTATGGTTGCTTAGTAAAAAGTTTAATTGTGTTGCTATTTTTTGTGGATTATTATAATGGGAATAATTATTGTCATGCTGAGCTTGCCGAAGCATCTCTGCCACTTCGTTCGCACCGCTCAACGAGGCGGTAGAGATGCTTCGGCAAGCTCAGCATGATGGACGTTTTTTGATTTTTAACTCCGCCTCCCGCCGCTACCTTCGGCGCTATGCCAACCGCCCCTCTTCGCGCCCGCCTCCCCCGCTTCCTCTGCCACCTGGGGGCCCTAGCCGCTACGGGCAGCCTGGGGTTGCTGGCGGGCGGCGAGCTAGCGGCCGGGGCCGGGCCGCGGCATTTTGGCTAACACAAAGGGCATTTTGCGTAAACCTGCTTTTCAAGGAGTTGTGACCTTTGCCTCGTCAACCACCAGAAAATAATTTCCGATGAAAGCAGTAAGAATCCACGCATTTGGGGGCCGGAGGTCCTGCAACTTGAAGACGTAGTGCGCCCCGTGCCGGCGCCGGACGAAATCCTGGTTAAGGTATATGCCAGCGGCGTAAACCCTGTCGATTGGGCAATTCGGGAAGGCGCAAATATCAGGATGAGGTCTTTTTTGACCTTGCCGCTAACCCTGGGCTGGGATGCGGCCGGCACGGTAGCCGAAGTAGGCAGCGAGGTAACCGACTGGCAGCCCGGCGATGCGGTGTATGGCATTCCCAATTTCCCCGGCAACGGCAGCTACGCCGAATATTGCGCGGCCAAAGCCAGCCAGTTTGCCCGCAAGCCGCAGGGCCTCAGCTTCAACGAGGCGGCGGGCGTGCCGCTGGCCGGCCTCACGGCCTGGACGGGCCTGTTTGCCCACGGCAAGCTCCAGCCCGGCCAGCGCGTGCTCATTCAGGGCGCTTCGGGTGGGGTAGGGAGCTTCGCGGTGCAGTTTGCCAAGGCCAAAGGGGCGTATGTCATCGGCCTCGCCTCGGCCGGAAACCTGGCGTATCTCAAGGAGCTGGGCGCTGATGAGGCGCTGGATTACCGCAGCCAGGCATTTGAGGAAGTGGTGCGCGACGTGGACGTGGTGCTGGAAGCCTCGCCCCAGCGCGACAACGTGGAGCGCCTGAAATCGGTGACCGTGCTCAAGCCCGGTGGCATCTTCGTGAGCGTCAACGTCGATTCGCCGTTTGATGAGGCCGTGCTGGCCGCCCTGGCCCAGAAGCAGGCAACGGGCGAAATGGCGCCCAACCAGCCCCGGCACGACTGGCTAGCCGAAATTACCCGGCTAATCGACGCCGGCCAGGTGAAGGTTTTTGTCAGCCAGGTGTTTCCGCTGGCGCAGGTGGCCGACGCCCACCGCGAAAGCCAGACCTGGCACGTGCGGGGCAAGCTCATCCTGGAAATAACCAAAGACGACGCGTCGGCATGAGGCATTTTAAAACGCTCAGCGAATTCCACGAGTTTGCGCAGCTGCCCAAGCCCCAGCATCCGCTGCTGAGCGTGGTGGACGTGGGCGCCGTGCCGCACCGGGCTGAGGCGGAGCCTACTCCGATGCTGCTGGATTTTTACGCGATTTCCGTCAAAAGAATGCGGAACGTCAGCATGAAATACGGGCAGCAGCCGTTCGACTTCAACGAAGGTATCCTGTCGTTTATGGCCCCCAGCCAGGTATTTAGTATGGCGGTGGCAAACAAAGCCGAAGCGGTAGAGAAATCGGGGTGGGTGGTGTACATCCACCCCGATTTTCTGTGGAATACGTCGCTGGCCAGGACCATCAAGCAGTACGATTTCTGGGATTATTCGCTCAGCGAAGGCTTGTTTCTGTCGGCCAGGGAGGAAGCGACCATTACGAATATTATTCTGGCCATCGAGCAGGAATGCAGCGGTACTATTGACCGGTTCAGCAAGCAGATAATTATCTCGCAGGTGGAAGGCCTGCTGAATTATGCCGACCGGTTTTATCATCGCCAGTTCATCACCCGCGAAAAAGCCAACCACCAGGTACTCGAACGGCTGGAAACCCTGCTGCACCAGTATTTCGCCAGCCCCAATCTGGCCGAGCGCGGCTTGCCCACCGTGCAGTACGTGGCCGAGTGCCTGAACCTTTCCCCGAAGTATTTAAGTAATATCCTGCGCCTGACCACCGGGCAAAATACCCAACAGCATATTCATGCCCAGCTAATAGCCAAAGCCAAAGAAAAGCTATCGACGACTACCCTGACGGTCAGCGAAATTGCCTATGAGCTGGGATTTGAGCATTTGCCCTCTTTCAGCAAGCTGTTTAAGACCAAAACGAACCAGTCGCCGGTGGAATTCAGAGCTTCTTTTACTTAAACTTATTCAGGCGTTCAGGTTGGCTAGTAGACGAGTAAGTACCGTAAGATAAAGAATATGATGGAAAAGCAAAGCCAAGTCCTAATCAAAAAAGCGTATGCTGCTTTCAACGCAAGAGCTATCGATACGGCACTTTCTGCAATGCATCCGGCCATTCAATGGCCAAAAGCATTTGAAGGAGGCTATGTCAGCGGCCATGCCGAAATAAGAGAATACTGGCAAAGGCAGTGGGCAGAGATAAACCCTAAGGTTGAGCCTGTTGAATTTAAAGAAAGACAGAATGGAACTTTAGAAATCAGCGTTCACCAAGTAGTGAAGGATTTGCAAGGTGCTTTATTATTCGATGGATTAGCACGGATTCTGGGTCAGTGTACACATTTTGCCAGCCTGGCTCCCCATCTTCTTTTCGGAGAGGGGGCCGGGGTGAGGCGTACGCAAGAACAGAACCCGTACACTGACCCAGAATTCGCGCTAGTAAAGCATATTTACACATTGCAAGCCGGTTTATTGCAAAGAATGGATATTGAGCTTTTTTAGGTGTCAGGGCTGGCAGCTATTTCAGTAGGTTTGTTAATTAGTTGATATTAAAGGTGATAACGAAAGATAGCCAATGGCAAATTGCCTGTTTGCAAGGGTTCGACGTTAAGCAGAGTACGAAAAAAATTTGCTTTATAAAAGCAGGAAAAGAAAATGAGCTTACCCCTTATACCGGCACCAGCGGGTGTTTAGCGCAGCCTAATGCCCGCTGGTGCCGGTATAAGGGGGTAGGAAGCGACCCCGCAGCTACTTTTGGCGCATGCCTGCTATGTCTGCCTCTCCGCTTCGCTCCATCGTCTCCGGCTCCATCGGCAACCTCGTCGAGTGGTACGACTGGTACGCCTACTCGGCCTTTGCGCTCTATTTCGCACCTGTCTTCTTCCCCCAGGCCAGCCCTACGGCGCAGCTGCTGAATACGGCGGCCATTTTTGCGGTAGGCTTTCTGATGCGGCCAATTGGGGCGGCCTTTTTAGGGAGCTACGCCGATAAGCACGGGCGCCGGGCGGCGCTGCTGTTGTCGGTCAAGCTGATGGCGGGCGGCTCGCTGCTCATTGCCTGCGCGCCCGGCTACGCTACTATCGGGCTGGGAGCGCCGGCCCTGCTGCTGCTGGCGCGGCTCATGCAGGGCATCAGCGTGGGCGGGGAGTACGGCACCTCGGCTACGTATCTCTCCGAGATGGCCGGCGCGCGGCACCGGGGCTTCTGGTCGAGCTTTCAGTACCTTACCCTCATGGGCGGGCAGCTGCTGGCGCTCATCGTGCAGCTGACCTTGCAGCAGTTTATCACCTCGGCCGAGATGACAGCCTGGGGCTGGCGCATTCCGTTTGTTATCGGGGCCGGCGCGGCGCTTGGCGCCTTGCTGCTGCGCACGCACATGAGCGAAACCGCCGCCTTCGAGCAGGAGCAAGCCGCCGGGCAAGCCAGTGGCCGCCCCGCCCGGCTTTCGGCTCTGCAGCAGCTCCAGGCCTACCCCCGCGAAACCCTGACCGTGGTAGGCCTGACGCTGGGCGGCACGCTGGCGTTCTACACTTTCACCACCTACGCCCAGAAGTTTCTGGTGAACACCAGCGGCTTTACCAAGGAGCAGGCCACCCTTATTTCCTTTGGCGCGATGGCCGTGGCGCTGCTGTTTCAGCCGCTGCTGGGCGCTATTTCCGATGCGGTAGGGCGGCGGCCGGTGCTGCTGTTTTTCGGCATCGGGGCCACGCTGGGTACGGTGCCACTGCTGCGCACGCTGGCCCACACTACCAGCCCCTGGGGGGCGTTTGGGCTGCTCATTGCCGCTTTGTTTGTGGTGAGCGGCTACACCAGCATCTCGGCCATCGTCAAGGCCGAGCTGTTTCCGACCCACATCCGGGCGCTGGGCGTGGGACTGCCGTTTGCGCTCACGGCGGCTATTTTTGGCGGCACCGCCGAGTACCTGGCCCTGCTGGCCAAGGAGCACGGCGTAGCAGAATACTTCTACTGGTATGTGACGGGCTGCGCGCTTATTTCGCTGCTCGTGTACTGGCGCATGGGCGAAACCCGGTCCAGAGGACATATGTAATAAGCCGTTTTAGTACTACTATATCACGCAGCGTAATGCAGGTTAGTCAAGTAAAGCTCAGGCAAACCAACATAGCCGACCTGGAATTTTTCTTTCTATTTCAGCTTGACGAAGAAGCCAATTATTTGGCGGCGTTTACCCCAAAGGACCATACCAACAAGGAGGCGTACGTCCAAAAATTTGCCCGCTTTCTACTTGACCCAACCATAAATATGCAGACTATCCTGGTGGACGAAGCCATCGCTGGCAGTATGGCAAAATTTGAGCAGGAAGGCGCTGCTGAAATGACGTACTGGCTAGACCGCCGCTTCTGGGGCCAGGGAATTGCGACAGCCGCGCTCAACCTATTTCTACTTACGGAAGCAGCCAGGCCAGTTTTTGGGCGGGTTGCCTTCGACAATGTAGGGTCGCAACGAGTATTGGAAAAGTGCGGCTTTGTAAGAATCGGTACCGACAAAGGTTTTGCGAATGCCCGACAAGCAGAAATAGCTGAGTTTATTTACAAATTGCCCTAGCAATTCGGAAAAATTGCGGGCTGCCGGGTGGCCCTGGCCGGCTGTGGTGCGCCGGGCTAAACTTATTGCCAGACTTACTACTTACTCACGCACACCTAAAAACCTTCCCTCACCATGCGTTTTCTTCCCCTGGCCGCCCTAGCGGGCGCCGCCCTGCTTTTCCAAACTACCACGGCGCTGGCCCAGGGCCAGATGCCCGAAGACAAATCGAAGCGCCCGAGCCCGCCGGCTCAGGTAAAAACTACCGTGGGCAGCACCGAAGTCACCATTGACTACAGCCGCCCTCGCTGAAGAGCCGCGAGGCATTCGGGGAGAAAAGCCCCCTGGCGCCCACGGGCGAGGTGTGGCGCACCGGCGCCAACGAGGCCACCACCTTCACCGTGAGCAAGGCCGTAAAAATCGACGGCCAGCCGCTGGCGGCCGGCAGCTACGCGCTGTTTACCATCCCCGGCAAAGCCGAGTGGACCATCATCTTCAACAAAACGGCCAAGCAGTGGGGCGCGTTTAAATACGACGCTAAGGAAGATGCGCTGCGCGTAAAAGTGAAGCCCAAGACGCTGGCCTCGCCCGTCGAGCAGTTTACCATTACGGCCGACAAAAACGGCAAGGTGGCGCTGATGTGGGGCAAAACGGAGGCTGACTTCATGGTGAAGTAAGCCTGCCAAAGCCTTAAATAAAGGTTTAATAAAAGCCGTCATGCTGAGCTTGCCAAAGCATCTCGCTCGCGCCGTATAGAGTACTACTTCTTACGACGCGGTAGAGATGCTTCAGCAAGCTCAGCATGACGTTCTTTTTTAACGTTACTATTCTGAATTAAAGCCTCCCTGTCTTATGGAAAAGCTCGTGCTGCTGCGCCACGGCGAAAGCGTGTGGAACCAGGAAAACCGATTCACCGGCTGGACCGATGTGGACCTCTCGGAGCTGGGCCGGCAGCAGGCCGCCCACGCTGGCCAGATTTTGCAAAAGAACGGCTACACCTTCGATATCGGCTTTACGTCGGTGCTCAAGCGGGCTATTAAAACGCTGGATATCACGCTCGAAAACATGGACGAGCTCTGGATTCCGGTGCAGAAGTCGTGGCGGCTGAATGAGCGATTCTACGGCGCTTTGCAAGGTCTCAATAAGGCCGAGACCGCCGCCAAATACGGCGACGAGCAGGTGCAGAAATGGCGCCGCGACCCCCTGGAGCACCCGCCCGCCGTAACCCGCGACGACCCGCGCTTTCCGGGCCACGACCTGCGCTACCAGCACCTCACCGACCGCGAGCTGCCCACCACCGAGAACCTGAGCGAGACGCTGGCTCGGGTCATGCCCTTCTGGACCGAGAAAATAATGGGGGCCCTGCGGCGCAACCAGAAGGTGATTATCGCCGCCCACGGCAACAGCCTGCGGGCCCTGGTGCAGTACATAGACCACTTATCAGATGAGGAAGTAACCAAGCTGGATATTCCGACCGGCGTACCGCTGGTGTATGAGCTGGACGAGAATTTTAACCGCCTCCGGCATTACTATCTGGAGTAGGGGGCTGGGAAGGAGCTTGTTAACATAGATTATTTACTATATTAACAAGCCTTCTCCCTGCTTCGATGCAGCCATAGCTATTTTTGCGGCTTACGCTTACCTTTAAGGTTAGTCCATGCCCCGCTGCTTTGTCTGATACGCCCCACGCCCGCCTGGCCGCCCTGGCCGACCCCCTGGCCGCGCCCGCCGAGCAGCTTCCGCGCCTGCGCAAGCTGCTCGAAGCTTTGCTGCGGGCCGACTACAAGCGCCGCAAGGCGCCGTTTGGTAACTTATTTCAGGCCATTGGCGGGGCCTGCTACTCGCTGGAGCTGGCCAGCGGCCTGCGCGACCGCCTGCAGGACCTGCGCCTGGCCGCCAACCTGGTGCTGCACGAGAGCTACCCCGGCACCGCCGCCGAAGTAGCTGCCGGCTTCGCGGCCGTGGCCGAGCTGCTCGAAGCGCTCACCGGCGAGCCCTATACCGGCCCCGTGCCGCCGGCCCCGGCCGAAGCGCCCGTTGTGGCGACTGCCTCGCTACCCACTCTGCTGAGCAGGATAAGTAGCCCAGGTAGTGAGGCCGACCCGCGCGCCGTGTGGCGGGTGCAGGTGGTGCACGTGGAGCTGCCCACCGGCACGATTACGGTGGCGATGAGCGCGGCCGCCGATGGCTGCCCGGCGGGCCCCTTCGCGCTCGAGCTGCCGGACGCCTACGAGAACCTGCTGCTGCCCGCCGCCGCCCTGCACCCGGCCCTCAACCTCATCGGCCCGGTGCGGCTGTCCGATGGCCGGGTGCGCCCGCGCCGCGTGGTGCTGGAGCCCGACTACCTCATCAGCGTCACGACCCTGGCCGAGTGTGCCCAGCGCGATGGCACCCACGGCGAGCTGGCGCTGCTGAAGTCGTTTTTGCCCGACGAGCCTTCACGCTCGCTGGTAGTCGGCAACCTGGTCAACCGCCTGCTCGATGAGGAAGTAAGCCACGCGGCGAATCAGGTAGCAGTGAGCAGTGAACAGGTAATAGTGAGTAGTGGGCAGTTAGCAGTTGGGCAGGAAGCTGCTGACAGCCAGACTGCCAACAACCAAGAACTAACCACTAAAAACCAACCCGACTTCGACCTCGAGCATTTTCTGACCAAGAAGCTCTTTCGCGCCGAGCCGCTCACGCTGAGCACCTTGCCCGAGTTTCAGACGCGTAATGGCGTACCCGAGCTGCTCACCGACCTGCGCCGCCACCACCGCACGCTGCGGCAGGCGCGGCAGCAGGGCTTTGCGGCGCTTTCGCGCACCGGCTACCAGCAGCCGCCCCTGCGCCTGGCCGACTGCTTTCTGGAACCGACCTTTCTGTCGGCGACCTATGGCCTGCAGGGCCGGCTCGATTTGCTGCACGAAAGCCCCACCGGCTACGACCTGGTAGAGCTCAAAAGCTCGGTGAAAGTGCCCGTGGCGGAGCCCTGGACCAACCACGCCGCCCAGGCCCAGCTCTACCGCCTGCTGCTGGAGTCGGTATTCGGGGCTGATGGCGAAACTGCCGGCCGGGGCCGCACCAGCATTCTCTATTCCAACGCCGCCGAAGACCAGCCCGCCGTGCGCCCGGTAGTGCAGAATCTGGCGTTTGTCGACCAGCTACTGGCAGCCCGCAACCAGCTGGTGGGCCTTGAATTGCAGCTGGCCCGCGCCACTGGCCCCGGCCAGGTGGCGGCGCTGCTGGCGCCGGTGCTGCGCCCCAATCTGGCCGCCATTCCGCCCTTTAACCGCGAAAAGGCCGAAAAAACCGCCCGCGTGTGGGCCGACGCCGACCGCACGGAGCGCGCTTATTGCCTGGAGCTGACCCGCTTTGCCGCCCGGGAAATGCGGCTGGCCCTGCTCGGCGACGAAAGCCGGCCCGGCGATGCCGGCGGCCAGGCCGGCCTATGGCTGCTGCCGCAAGCCCGCAAGCACCAGAATTTCAGCCTGCTTGATGAGCTGGAGCTGCTCGAAGACCATAGTAATGCCCCCGACGATGCCCGCGATGGCCTTGGGCCGCATCTCATCTTCCAGCGCCCGGTGGGGGGCGTGAAGTCAACTTCCGGGCCGGCGACACGCTGATTCTGTATCCCAGAAAGAAAGCCGCCGATACCTCTTTGGTGAGCGCGAGTGAGGCTGACGGCGAGCCGCTGCCAGCTGCCAGCTTAACGGTGCTCGATGCCCAGGTTGTCAAAACCACGCTGGCCGAAGACCTCGGGGCCGATGGCCGCGTGGTGCTGGCTGTACGCAACCGCCGCATGGCCCCGCGCTACCTGCACGGCCACTCGCACTGGGCGCTGGAGCCCGATACGTACGACACCTTCCGGCGCGAGTGGGCGGGGCTGACGAGCTTCCTGAGCTTACCCGCCGCGCAGCGCCGCCGCCTGCTGGCCCGTACGGCCCCGCGCCCGCCGCAGGGCTGGGAGGCCGCGCACTTTACCCCCGCCACGGAAGCTAGTGAAGTAGTGGCCCGCGCCCTGGCCGCGCCCGACTGGTTTGTGCTCTGTGGTCCGCCCGGCACCGGCAAAACCCGCTCGGTGCTGCGCGAGCTGGCCATTCGCCTGGTGGCCGGCGACCAGCACACGCTGCTGGCCGCCTATACCAACCGCGCCGTGGATGAAATCTGCGAGCAGCTAATCGACGCCAACCTGCCGTTTATTCGCATTGGCTCGCGGCTGGGCACTGCGCCGGCCTACCGGCCATATCTGCTCGATAACATGATTCGCGACCTGCCCACCCGCCAGATGGTGCGGGCGCGCCTCACCACCACGCCGCTCTACGTGGGTACTATCAGCAGTATGCTGGGCCGGCCCGAGCTGTTTCAGCTGAAGAATTTTGACGTGGCCGTGGTGGACGAGGCCAGCCAGGTGCTCGAAGGGCCGATGCTGGCTTTATTGGCGAAGGCCCGGAAATTTATTCTCATCGGCGACCATCGCCAGCTGCCGGCCGTGGTTACCCAGGAGCCCGAAGCCAGCGCCGTGGCGCCCGCCGTAGCCGAATTGCTGCGCGAGCAATTGGGTCTTACTAACCTGCGTAACTCGTACTTCGAGCGCCTTTTCCGCCGGGCCGAGGCGCAGTGGCCCTACGCCCACGGCACGCTGGCCAACCAGTACCGCGCCCACGCCGAGCTGGCCGCACTCGTCAACGACGATTTCTACGGCGGGCAGCTGCGCAGCCCCGCGCCCTGGCAGCACGCCAGCCTCAACCCCAGTGCCTGGCCCGCGCCACTGGCCCCGGCCGATGCCTTCGGCGAAGCCCTGCGCCGGCAGCGACTGGTGTTTGTGCCCACCCGCCGCCAGCCCGACGACTTCTCCCAGAAGGAATCGAGCCAGGAAGCCGAGCTGGCCGCCCGCGCGGCGCTGCAAGTGGCCCAGGGCTACGGCGCGCAGTTCGACCCCGACGCTACCCTGGGTATTATTGCCAGCTACCGCAACCAGGCGGCGCGCATTCGCGCCCGGCTGGCCCAGCTGGCCCAGGAGCACGGCCTGCCCGCGCTGGCCCAGGTCAGTGTCGATACCGTGGAGCGCTACCAGGGCTCGCAGCGGGAGGTGATTATCGTGAGCTTCTGCTGCCACCACGAGCACCAGCTCGAAGCTATGGTATCGCCCGACGAAACCGGCCAGGTAGACCGCAAGCTTAACGTGGCCGTGACGCGGGCTAGGCAGCAGCTGGTTTTGCTGGGTAATGAGCTGATTTTAAGTCGCGCCCCGCACCACGCCGCGCTGCTGGCGCGGGTACGGAAGGGTGGGGGCTGGGTGAAGGATTGATAATAGTATTTAGGCTATATTCAACTCGCTGTCGCTGGCTGTTGCCAGGCTGAGCGCGCCGCTGGATTCTGTTCAAACTGCTTCAGCGGCCACCAATTGCTGTAATGGGTGATGGCAATCGTTAGCAGCCACCAGTAGCTGCTGTAATGGGTGATGGCAATCGTTAGCAGCCACCAGTAGCAGGCAGCATTACCTGGTGGCTGCTGTGGAAAAACATTTAGCCGGCCGGGTGGTCTTGAGCAACGCAGCGGCCCGAAACCCTTGCGTACGAATTGCTTTATTACCCTTATTACCTATGAAAATCGGAATCATTGGGGCCGGCCACATCGGCAGCGCCCTCGCGGGGCGGCTCACCCGCCTTGGTCACGCTGTGCGCATTGCCAACTCGCGCGGCCCCGAAACGCTTACGAGCGTGGCCCAAAATACCGGCGCCACCCCTGCCACGGCCCGCGAGGCGGCCCGCTTCGGCGAGCTCATCGTGGTGACCATTCCCCTGATAAATATCCCTGACCTGCCCAAAGACCTGTTTGAAGGCGTGGGCGCGGAAGTGCCCGTGATTGACACCAGCAACTACTACCCGCTGCTGCGCGACGGCTTCCTGCCCGAGCTGGAAAGCGGCTCTCTGACCGAAAGCGAGTGGGTGCAGCAGCACCTCAACCGGCCGGTAGTGAAGGTATTCAACAACATCCTGGCCGACCATCTCGCAAAAGCAGGGCAGCCCGCCGGCACGCCCGGCCGCATTGCCCTGCCCGTAGCCGGCGACGAGGCCGCCGCCAAGCAAAAAGTAATGGCCCTGGTGGAAGAGCTGGGCTTCGATGCCCTGGACGGCGGCCGGCTGCACGAGTCGTGGCGGCAACAGCCCGGCACGCCGGCGTACTGCACCGATATGACTGCGGCCGAGCTGCAGCAAAGCCTGGCCAGCCTCGGCACCGAGCGCACACCTGCGCAACACGCCCAGTTCCTGGCCAACCACGCCGAGCAGGAGCAGCAGATGGCGGCTCAAGGTATTAAGCTGAAGTAGCCAACGCCATTTCCCGGAGCTGGCGGGCCAGCGGCTGGTCCGCGCCTTTGGCAAGCATTAAGCCAGGCAAAGCTGGTTTAGCGGGGCGGCTGAGCCGCTTCCAGGCACCGATGGTCACGCCGAAGCCGGCGTGACCATCGGTTTTTTACTGAGCGGCGCGGCTGCCAGCACGGTAGCCTGGCAGCAACCCTTGGGCAGCGTCAGCAGTAGGAGGGCAGTAGTTACTCTAAACCACTAATCCCTTCTGATTTACCGATGGAAGAAAACCCTAATCTGAGCCGGCGCAGCGTATTGGGCGGCCTGGGTGCTACCCTGGCCACGGCGGCCGTGGCCCCTGCTATACTCACCGAGCCCGCCGAGGCGGCGCCTACTGCGCCGGCGGAGCTGCAAAACCCGGTTACCAAATACCCGCGGCCGCCGTTTAAAAGCC
The DNA here is from genome assembly GCF_013256425.1 of Hymenobacter sp. BRD67. Taxonomy (GTDB): domain Bacteria; phylum Bacteroidota; class Bacteroidia; order Cytophagales; family Hymenobacteraceae; genus Hymenobacter. Next base: position 1,698,667 of record NZ_CP053904.1, on the reverse strand, counting down.
AGTCGCAGCCCTGGCCCGGCCTGGCCGGCCAGATGGACCCGCGCCCCGACCACGGCGAAACCAGCTACAAAGGCTCGGGGCGGCTGGCGGGCCGCCGGGCTCTGATTACGGGCGGCGACTCGGGCATGGGTCGGGCGGCGGCCATTGCCTACGCCCGCGAAGGCGCCGACGTGGCCATCAACTACCTGCCGGCCGAAGAGCCGGATGCCCGCGAAGTGATTGCCCTCATCAAGGCGGCCGGGCGCAAGGCGGTCGCAATTCCGGGCGATATCCGCGACGAAGCTTTTTGCCAGCGGCTGGTGGCCGAGGCCGTGCGCGGCCTGGGCGGACTCGATATCGTGGTCAGCAATGCGGGGCGGCAGCAGTCGCACGCGTCCATTCTGGATATCACCACCGAGCAGTTTGACTGGACGATGAAAACCAATATCTACGCGCCTTTCTGGATTATTAAGGCGGCGCTGCCGCACTTACAGCCGGGCTCGGTTATCATCGGCACTACTTCGGAGCAGGCCTATGACCCTTCGCCCGACTTATACGACTACGCCCAAACCAAGGCGGCGACGATGAACTACGTTAAGTCGCTGGCCAAGCAGCTGGCTCCCAAGGGTATCCGTGTCAATGGCGTGGCGCCGGGCCCCATCTGGACGCCCTTGCAGGTAAGCGGCGGCTCTACGCAGGAAAATCTGCAAAAATTCGGGGAGAAAACCCCTATGGGCCGGCCCGGTCAGCCCGCCGAGCTGGGCTCGATTTATGTGCAGCTCGCGGCTAGCGACGCCAGCTTCGCTACCGGCCAGGTATACGGCTCGGCCGGCGGCAGCGGGCAGCCATAGTTTTAAGCAGTGAGCAGTGAGCAGTGAGCAGTGTGCAGTTAATAGTTAAGGTCAGTATTCCCGCCTTTCACTGTACTACTACCCACTGTTCACTGTTCACTGTTCACTGCTCACTGCCACCCGCTCGGGCTTGCGTAGCACGTAGTCTTTGAGCCGCACGCTTTTCACACTGCGCCGAAACGCGGGCGTGAGCGTGTGCAGCAGCGTGGTATTCTTGCCGGAGGCAGTCTGGTACCAGCTCTTGCAGCCCGAAGCCCACACGGTGGTGCCGAGCTTGCGCTGCACTTCTTCATTATGAATGCGCTGCGCCTCCGGCTTTACGTCGAGGTAAGCGCCGGCCCCGGCCTGGTCGAGATTACGCAGGTAGTCGAGCACGTAGTTTACCTGCGACTCCATAATGTGGATGATGGAGTTGTGGGCCAGGCCGGTATTGGGGCCCACCAGCACCAGCATATTGGGGTAGCCCGACACGGTGGTGCCCCGGTACGCCTCGGCGCTGCTTTGCTGCCACTCGCCAAAGAGGCTGCGCCCACCCAGCCCGCTAATGTGCAAATCGACCATAAACTCGGAGGCTACGAAGCCGGTACCGAAAATAATGGCGTCCACGGGCCGCGCCTGGCCGTCGTGGGTAACAATGCCGGTGGGAGTTACTTCCCGGATGCCTTCGGTCACCAGCTCCACGTTAGGACGAGTGAGGGAAGGATAGTAATTATTAGATATAAGTACCCGCTTGCAGCCCAGCTGGTAGTTGGGCGTGACTTTGCGGCGCAGCTCGGGGTCTTTGATGGCGCGGGCCAGGTGGCGGGCGGCCAGCTCGTTGGCCTGGGCAGCCAGCTTTTTATTGCCCATAAAGAGCAGCCCAAACAGCTCGTTGCGCCAGTAGATAAGCTCGCGCTGCACCCGCTGCAGCAGCGGCAGCCGCCGGAACCAGGTTTTTTCCTTTTCCGAAAACGCGCGGTCGCGCCGGGGCAAAATCCACGGGGCCGTGCGCTGAAACACGTAAAGCTGGCTTACCAGCGGCGCAATCTGCGGCACAAACTGCACCGCGCTGGCCCCGGTACCAATCACGGCCACGCGCTTGCCCTGGAGGTCGTAATCAGTATCCCACTGCGAGGAGTGGAAGGTTTTGCCGGCAAACGTGCCCAGCCCCGGCAGCTGGGGCAGCGCCGGGCGGTTGAGCGGCCCGATGGCAACCAGCACCACGCGGGCTGTGGTCTGGTGGCCGGCGCGGTCGGTGAGCGTCCAGCGGCCGGTTTCCTCCGCAAACTCGGTGCGGATAATCTCGGCGTTGAACTGAATGTGGGGCCGCAGGTTGAACCGGCTGACCGTCTGCTTGATGTAGCTCAGAATCTCGGGCTGGCCCGAGTACATGCGCGTCCAGTCGGGGTTAGGGGCGAAGGAGAAGGAGTAGAGCGGCGAGGGAATATCGCAGCCGCAGCCGGGGTAGATATTGTCGCGCCAGGTGCCGCCGACTTCTTCGGCCCGCTCAAAAATGACGAACGACGTGTTGCCGCGCTGTTGCAGGCGAATGGCCGCCGTGAGGCCCGCAAAGCCGGCCCCGATGATGGCTACGTCCACGGAATGTTGCATAGGAAAGCGATAAGCCAGCGGAGTGGGTGGGAAAAAGATACGCTGCTAGCCGACTAAATTACGGCGCGCCGTACGTTTGTACCCTAGGCCTTCCCATTTCCAGCTGCCCACCCCCTGTCTTCGCCTTATGAAACGCCTTTTTCTGCTGCACGGCTACACCGAAGACCGCACCATTTTTGCGCCATTGCTGCCGCTGCTGCCGGCCTTCGACGACGTGCGCTCGCTGGAGTTGGAAGAGGAATTTGCGCACTGGCGCCCCACGGGGCGGCCCAACGTCACTGCCCTGGCGCAGCATTTAGCCGAGCGTTACCAGCTTGGGGCCGACGATGTGCTTATCGGCCACTCGATGGGCGGCTGGATTGCCGCGCATCTAAAGCAGCTGACCGGGGCCACTGCCATTCTGCTCAGCTCGTTTACCGACCAGCGCAAGATTGTGTCGGCCATTCGCAGCCCGCGCTTGCTGGGCTTTTATGCCTTGTCGGGCTTGATGCAGGCGCGGTTTATGCGCGAGCGCTTCAAGCGCAGCTACCGCCGCGACGAGTCGCGCCAGCTCTACGCCCAGCTCGTCGATAACATGGCCCGGCACCGCCGCCGCTACGTGCACCAGCAGCTGCAGGTGCTGTTTGCGCCGGCCCCGCCGCTTACCGTTCAGCCCGATTTACGCCTGCACGCCCGCCGCGACAACGTTATCCGGCTGCCCGACGAGCCGTTTGTGGAGCTGCCCGGCGACCACTTTGCCCATTACTTCTACCCGCAGCCGGCCGCCGAGGCCATCCGCGAGTTTTTAAGTAAAAAGTAACAGCTGCTTCTCTCATTGCTTCCCTTTTCCCACCCGGCCATGACAAGTATTAAAGATTCGCTATTTATTGTGACCGGGGCGGCCTCGGGCATCGGGCAGGCTACGGCTATTGGGGCGGCGGCCCAGGGCGCGCACGTGCTCGCCTCCGATGTCAACGCCAAGGGCCTGGCCCGCACGGCGGCTACCGTGCGCCAGGCCGGCGGCAGTATCGAAACCACGGTGCTCGATGTAAGCAGCGCCGACCAGATAGCGGCTTACGCCCAGCACGTTGCGGCTGCGCATCCGGGCCAGCGAATTATTCTGCTTAATAATGCCGGCGTAGCCCTGGGCGCGGGCACTTTTGAGCAAAACACGCTCGAAGAGTTTGCCTGGCTGATGGAGATTAACCTCTGGGGCGTGGTGCGCATGACCAAGGCGTTTCTGCCGCTGCTGCGCGCCGGGGGCGGCCACCTCGTGAACGTTTCGAGCGTGTTTGGCCTGTTTGGCGCGCCGCATAACGCGGCCTACAGCACGGCCAAGTTTGGCGTGCGCGGCTTCACCGACGTGCTGCGCAACGAGCTGGCGGGCAGCAATATTCACGTATCGACGGTGTTTCCGGGCGGTGTTAAAACCAACATCGCGGCCAGCGCCCGGCTAGGGGTCAGCGTCACGCCCGAGCAGCACGCCAAAGCCAACCGGCGCTTCGATAAAAGCGCCCGCACCACGCCCGAGCGGGCGGCGGTCCTTATTCTCAAGGGTATTGAGCAGAACAAGGCCCGCATCATCGTCGGCCCCGATGCCCGGGTCATGGACTGGCTCACGCGCCTGCTGCCGGTGCGCTACGCCCGCCTGGTGCTGCCGGGCGTGCGCAAGGCATTTAGCTCGAAGTAGAGCAGGTGGTAGTTAATAAGACCGTCCTAAACCTAGCGACCCAAAAAAAAGCAGGTAGCTTCCCACTAGCAACGGGCCGACCCATAAGGTCCAGCGCTTTACACGTGGGCTGACTCCCTGGGTTCGTCGCACGAGCGAACTCTGTAGTAGATAAGCGGGTAGTAGGCCTGCGAATAGAAATAGGTTCACAAATCCTTGTCCTTCCAAATCGTGCATGCCACCTCCATAGAGCTTGATGCCGGCATCGTGTAGACATATCAGCAACGCCGTAGCTACAGCCGCCGGAAGGACGAGTTGGGGGTGCCGGTTGGTATGCAGCAAGGCGGTAATACTGATAATGACCAGGGGAGTTAACAGAATGCCAATCGGCGCCTGGAGGTGGTCGGCGTAGTCATTCGCCAGGGCAATAACCAGGGCCAGTAGAATGGTTAGGGCAAAAGGCATAGCAGGCAAAGGGAAAAGTGAGGCCCAAAGGTCCCCGCGCCTTTTTCTCGCTTTCTTGACAAATGTCATTTTTGCCTAGCTCTTGCCCCGTAGGCGGCTCAGGGTTTCGGCAGCCACGCCCAGGTGCGAGGCAATGTGCTTGAGCGGTACCCGCCGTAGTACTTCCGGAAAATCGGCCAGTAAGTGGGCGTAGCGTGTGGCGGCCGGCTGCGTTCGCAGTTGGTGGGCGCGCTGCTCGCTCAGAACGTAGTAGCGTTCGGTGATGACCCGGCCAAAAAGATTTAATTCGGGAAACTCTTTGTAGAGTGCTTGCAGCTCCTCGTAGGTAATGGAATACAGTGCGCTGGCTTCCAGCAGTTCCAGGTATTCAGTGGAAGGCAGCCGGGTCAGAAAGCTGACAATAGAAATTACGAAGTCGCCCTCGCGCATAAACCACGAGGATATCTCGCGACCCTCGTGCAGCAAATAGCCGCGCACTAACCCCCTTTCGATAAAATACACTCGCCGCGCCACCTGGCCCGGTTGCAGTAACAAGTGCCGGGCCGAAAACTCCTCGTGGCGCACCGCCGAGGCTACCGCTGCTCGTAGCACCGGGCTCATTGGCGCGATGGTTTCGAGCGCGGTGATGAAATCGGGCATAAGCCGAAGATAGGCTACCCGACCCGGTTTTGCGTAGGAGGCGTTGGAATTCCAACCGCCTGCCTACCTTTGCCCCACGATGACTCCCGCTTGCCGCCTTACGTCTGCCTATCGCCCTGCGCTTCCGGCCGCTTTTGCGGGCCTGGCGGCTGCCTGGCGGGCTGCGAAGCCGGCCGGTGCCGCGCCGCAGCATCACCACCATCTGTAGGAGACCGGGCAACCGGGCTGGCCGCTACTCTGTAGCCCCTGCTGCCAGCCGCTCGCGTCTCCACCGCCGCCCCGCCGCTGGGCCGGGAAATAACTTTTTCTTCGTTTGGGTATTTACGGATGAGCCTCCCGGCGGCCTGGTGCGGCCGGGGCACCGTCCAGTTTCGCGGCTGGCCCGTTATCGGGCCGGTAGCTCACTTTTTCTCATGCTGCGTTTAGCCATTCAAAAGTCCGGCCGCCTTTCGGAGGACTCCCTTCAGCTCATCCGCGAGTGCGGCATCAGCTTCGTTTCGTCGTCTTACAAGCTCAAGGTCGAGGCCAGCAACTTTCCGCTGGAAATCCTCTACCTGCGCGACGACGATATTCCCGGCTATGTGCAGGACGGCGTGGCCGACCTCGGCATCGTGGGCCAGAACGTGCTGGTGGAAGCCAACTGCGCCGCCCTCGAAGTCGAACCCCTGGGCTTCAGCAAGTGCCGGCTGAGCCTGGCCGTGCCGCGGGGCGCGGCGTATGGTTCGGTGGCCGACCTGCAGGGCAAAAGCATCGCGACTTCGTACCCTAAAATTCTGGGCGACTACCTGGCCGGCCAGGGCGTGCAGGCCCACCTGCACACCATCAGCGGCTCGGTCGAGATTGCGCCCAGCATCGGGCTGGCCGAGGCTATCTGCGATATCGTGAGCAGCGGCTCCACGTTGCTCGGCAACGGCCTGCGCGAGGTCGAAACCATTTTCCGCTCCGAGGCCGTGCTTATCGCAGCCCCCGGCCTCAGCCCCGAAAAGCAGGACCTGCTCGACCAGCTCCGCTTCCGGATGCAGGCCGTGCGCCGGGCCCAGCGCTCAAAATACATTGTGCTCAACGCGCCCGTTTCGGCGCTTGATGCCGTGAAGGCGCTGCTGCCGGGCATTAAGTCGCCCACCGTTACGCCCCTGGCCGAAGAAGGCTGGGTGTCGGTGCAGTCGGTGGTGGATGAGGATAACTTCTGGCACCTTACCGGCCAGCTCCAGGCCATTGGGGCCGAAGGGATTCTGGTGCTGGGCATTGAAAAGCGGGTAGGATAGGTACGTATACGTGACATGCAGATTTTTCGCAATCCCGACTCTGGCCAGTGGCCCGCGCTCCAGCAGCGGCCGCTGGCGGCCAGCAACGCCGCCATTTTGGCCCGCGCCGGCGAGATTTTCGACGATGTAGCCCGTCGCGGCGATGAGGCCCTGCGCCAGTACGCCGCTGAGCTAGACGGTGTACCCGACCTCACCGACTTGCGCGTGGGCGCCGAAGCGCTGGCGGCCGGGGCCGCCCAGGTGCCGGCCGCGCTGCAAGCCGCCATTCGCCAGGCTATTCAGAATATTGAGAAATTTCACGCGGCGCAGCGCCCCGCCGCCGTGGAGGCCGAAGTGGAAACCATGCCCGGCGTGCGCTGCTGGCGCCGCAGCGTGGCCGTGCCGCGCGTGGGGCTGTACGTGCCGGGCGGCTCGGCGCCGCTCTTTAGTACCTTACTCATGCTGGGTATTCCGGCCCGGCTGGCGGGCTGCCGCGAGATTGTGCTCTGTACGCCGCCCGGCCGGGGCGACGGCCGCATCGCCCCGGCCATTCTCTTCGCCGCCCAGGAGCTGGGGCTGACGACCATCATCAAGGCCGGGGGGCGCAGGCCGTGGCGGCCCTTACCGTGGGCACGGCCTCGGTGCCGGCCGTGGACAAGATTTTTGGTCCCGGCAACCGCTACGTAACTGCCGCCAAGCAGCTGGCGGCCCAGCGCGGGGTGGCCATCGACATTCCCGCCGGGCCCTCGGAAGTACTCGTCATCGCCGATGCCAGCGCCAACCCGGCTTTTGTGGCGGCCGACCTGCTCTCGCAGGCCGAGCACGGCCCCGACTCGCAGGTGGTTCTGCTAACGGACTCCGAAGAGATGCTGACGGGTGTACTAGCCGAGCTGGCGCGCCAGCTGCCGCTGCTGCCCCGTGCCGAAATTGCCCGCCAGGCCCTGGCTGAGAGCCGCGCCGTGCTGCTGCCCGACGTCGCCACCATGCTGGAGTTCAGCAACCAGTACGCGCCCGAACACCTCATCCTGGCCGTGTCCGCCCCTGATAACATAGCGAATATGGTATATAACGCCGGCTCCGTTTTCATGGGCCACCTCACGCCCGAGGCGGTGGGCGACTACGCCTCCGGTACCAACCATACGCTGCCGACGGGCGGCTACGCCCGCGCCTACAGCGGCGTGTCGCTCGACTCATTCTACAAGAAAATTACGTTTCAGCAGCTTGCGCCCGCCGGCCTGCTCGCTCTGGCCCCGGTGGTAGAGGCGATGGCCGAAGCCGAAGGGCTGCGCGCCCACGCCCAGGCGGTGGCCCTGCGGCGCGAGGCACTTGCTACCCTTACCATATAACAGAACGTCAGGCGGAGCTTACCGAAGCTGCTCACCCGAACCGTCGTCGGGTTAGTACCCAAGCGGCGCAAGCGAGCTGCTTCGGCAAGCTCCGCCTGAGAGATGCACTTTGCGATGTCCTTTGATTTAGAATCCCTTATTCGCCCCAATATCCGGGCCATGAAGCCGTACTCGTCGGCCCGCGACGAGTTTCAGGGCGAGGCCCAGGTAATGCTCGATGCCAACGAGAACAGCCTCGGCAGCGCCGGCCCGGCGCAGTTCAACCGCTACCCCGACCCGCAGCAGCGCGCCGTGAAAACGGAATTGGCCCGGCTGAAAGGAGTGGAGCCCGCGCAGATTTTCCTTGGCAACGGCTCCGACGAGGCCATCGACCTGCTGGTGCGCCTGACCTGCACGCCGGGCGGCGCGGACAGCATCCTGCTGCTGCCGCCCACCTACGGCATGTACGAGGTGGCCGCCCACCTCAACGATGTGCGCCTCGAGCGCCTGCCGCTGACGGCCGACTTCCAGCTCTCGCCCTCTATCGTGGCCGGCGTGCTGGCCTCTTCGGCCAAGCTGGTGTTTGTGTGCTCGCCCAATAACCCGACCGGCAATCTGCTCCACGCCGAGGCCGTCGAGCAGATTCTGCGCGGCTTCCGGGGCCTGGTGGTGGTAGATGAGGCCTACGCCGACTTCGCTGCGGCCCCGAGCTGGACGACCCGCCTGGCGGAGTTCCCCAACCTGGTGGTGCTCCAGACTTTTTCCAAGGCCTGGGGCCTGGCCGGCCTGCGCCTGGGCATGGCCTTCGCCGCGCCGGAAATCATCGGCTACCTCAATAAAATCAAGCCGCCCTACAACATCTCCGAGGCTACCCAGCAGCACGCGCTGGCGGCGCTGGCGGCGGCGCCGCACTTCGAAGAGCTGCGGCAGCAGCTGCTCAGCGGCCGCGCCTGGCTGGCCGCGCGCCTGCCCGCGCTGCCCATCGTGGCCGAGGTTTTCCCCTCCGATGCCAACTTTCTGCTGGTGCGCTTCCACCCCGACGCCACCGCCGTGTACGACTACCTGCTGGGCCGGGGCATTGTGGTGCGCAACCGTACCACCCAGCCCGGCTGCGCCGGCACGCTGCGCCTCACCGTGGGCTCGCCCGGGGAGAATAGCAAGCTGCTGGCGGCGCTGGCAGCGTTTTCGACCGCAGCCGGACCGGAAGCACGCCCCGTAAACTAAATCTGCTAGTTATTATGTCCCGTAAAGTTCTCTTCATTGACCGCGACGGCACCATCCTCATCGAGCCGCCGACCGATTACCAGATTGATGCCTGGCATAAGTTCGATTTTGTACCCGGCGCCATCACGGCCCTGGCCCAGCTGGCCCGCGACGGCGAGTACGAGCTGGTACTGGTGACCAACCAGGACGGCCTGGGCACCGCCAGGTACCCGGAGGATACCTTCTGGCCCTACCAGCAGAAAATGCTCGACATCCTACGCGGGGAAGGGGTAGAGTTCAGCGAGATTCTGATTGACCGCAGCTTTGCCCACGACCCGGCCCCGACGCGCAAGCCGGGCACGGCGCTGCTGACCCGCTACCTCGACCCGGCCAACGGCTACGACTTAACGCACAGCTACGTCATCGGCGACCGGCTCACCGATGTGCAGCTGGCCGAGAACCTGGGCTGCCGCGCCGTCCTGCTCCACGCCGAGGCCGATGAGCGCGCCGCGCTCAGCACTACCGACTGGGCGAAAGTCTACGAGCACCTGCGCCGCCCGCCGCGCCGCGCCCACGTCATGCGCAACACCAACGAGACGCGGATTGAGGTTATTCTTAACCTCGACGGCACCGGCCACACCGACTGCCAGACCGGCCTGGGCTTTTTCGACCACATGCTCGACCAATTGGGCAAGCACAGTGGCTGCGACCTTTACGTGCGCACCCACGGCGATTTGCACATCGACGAGCACCACACGGTAGAGGATACGGCTATCGCCATCGGCACCGCTTACCAGGAAGCCCTTGGCGACAAGCGCGGCGTGAACCGCTACGGCTTCCTGCTGCCCATGGACGACGCGCTGGCCCAGGCGGCCATCGACTTCTCGGGCCGGCCCTGGCTGGTGTGGGCCGCCGACTTTAAGCGCGAGCGGGTGGGCGACGTGCCGACCGAGCTGTTTTACCATTTCTTTAAAAGCTTCTCCGACGCGGCCCGCTGCAACCTCAACATCAAGTGCGAAGGCGACAACGAGCACCACAAGATTGAGGCAATCTTTAAAGCGGTTGCCAAGGCTATTAAACTGGCCCTGGTCCGTGACCCGACCGGCCAGCACGTGATTCCCAGCACGAAAGGCATCCTGTAAATATTATTTATCATTTGGGTAAATCTGGCTAAAGTACTAATTATACCAAATGTTTTAAAATGAACATTGCCGTCATCGATTACCAGGGAGGCAACGTGCAGTCGGTCCTGTTTGCGCTCGAGCGCCTGGGGGTCACCAGCGCCGTACTCACGTCCGACCCCGACGTCATCAGCCGGGCCGACCGGGTGCTGTTTCCGGGGAAGGCGAAGCCAGCTCGGCCATGCGGGCGCTGCGGGCCGCCGGGCTCGATAAGCTCCTCCCGACCCTGGAGCAGCCCTTCCTGGGGATTTGCCTGGGCATGCAGCTGCTGGGCCGCCACAGCACGGAAGGTCCGGCCGGGGGCACCGAGCTGCTGGGGATCCTGCCGTTCGAGGTGGTGCGCTTTACGCCGCCCGATGCGGTGCATAAAGTGCCCCACATGGGCTGGAATAACCTTCACGACCTGCAAACGCCGCTGTTTGCGGGCTTGGGTAGCCAGGCAGCAATGGCCGCCTCTTCCTCAGCTCCCGCTCAGTTTTCTGAGGTCAGCCTGCAAGCCACCGCCGCCGACTACGTGTACTTCGTGCACAGCTACTACGCGCCGGTAGGCAGCTACACCATTGCCCAGGCCAGCTATCCGGACGGGGCAGCCTTCAGCGCCGGGGTGCGCTACCGCAACTTCTACGGCGTGCAGTTTCACGTGGAGAAGAGCGGCCCGGTTGGTGAGCAGATTCTACACAACTTCCTGTCGGCGGACCTGAGCTAGCTTTTTAACAAATGAATAATATGTGTTCGCCGCCAGTGCTGTCGGCTATTTATCTAAATGAATATAATTCCTGCGATTGACCTCATCAACGGCTCGTGCGTGCGCCTGACCGGCGGCGACTTTGCCCGGCAGACCACCTACGCCGCCGACCCGCTGGCCCAGGCGCAGCATTTCGAGCAGCTCGGGGCTACCCACCTGCACCTGGTTGACCTCGACGGGGCCCGCGCCCGCGCGCCGCGCCAGCTGCCGGTGCTGGAGCGAATTGCCCGGCATACCCGCCTGCACATCGACTTCGGCGGGGGCATTCAGACCACGGCGGCGGCCGAGGCGGCTTTCGCGGCCGGGGCGGCGCAGCTCACGGCCGGCAGTATTGCCGCCCGCGAGCCGGCGCTGGTAGGGGAGTGGCTGGCCCGGTTTGGGGCCGGGCGCATCATCATCGGGGCCGATTTTAAGGGTGACTACATTGCCGTCAGTGCCTGGACCGAGCAGTCGGACCAGACCCTGACCGGCTTTATTGGCGCTTACCTGGCCGTCGGGGCCACCACCTTCATCTGTACCGACGTGAGCCGCGACGGCCAGCTGCAAGGCCCCGCGACGGATACGTATACGGCCCTGCGGCAGCAGTTCCCGGCCGCGCAGTTCGTGGCCAGCGGCGGCGTGACGACGGTGGCCGACGTGGCCGCGCTGCGGGCACTGGGCATGAGCGGGGCCATTATTGGCAAAGCCATCTACGAAGGCACCATTACGGAGGCTGAGCTGCGCGCCGAGCTGGCCAGGTAGGAGCTAGCCAAGCTTTACTCAGTTGTTATTTCCCCGCCATGTTCGCAGCTACCCCGGTAACCACCGTTCTTTTTGACCTCGACGATACGCTCTTCGACCACGCGGCTACGGCGCGGGCGGCCCTGGCCGCTACGGCTGCCGGCCGGCCCACGCTGCACGGCGTGCCGGTGGACGAGCTGTATCAGCGCTACAGCGACCTGCTGGAAGAAATGCACCCGCGGGTGATGCGGGGAGAGTTGTCGTACCTCGTGGCCCGGCAGCTGCGCTTTCAGCAGCTGCTGGCGCCGTACGAGCCGGAGCCGGCAGTGGCTGAGGTAACGCTCCTGGCCGAGCAGCACTACGGCCACTACCAGCGGCTGCGGCAGCCCGTGGCCGGGGCGCTGGCGCTGCTGCAGCGCCTCAAGCCGGCGGTAAGGATTGGCATCGTGACAAATAACCGCACCGACGAGCAGCGGGAGAAGCTGCGTTTTCTGGGAATGAGCAGCCTGGTAGACGCGCTCGTTACCTCGGAAGACGTTGGGGTACTCAAGCCCGACCCCGCTATCTACCAGGTAGCCTTGGAGCGCTTGCGGGCTACCCCCGCCGAAACGGTGATGGTCGGGGATAACTGGTCGGCCGACGTGCTCGGCGCCCTGGCCGTGGGTATCCGGCCGGTGTGGCTGAACCGCACCGGGGCGGCCCGGCCCCTGGCGCACGTAGCAGAGCTGACCAGCCTGGAGCCGGTGGCCGAGGTGTATCAGCAGATTATGCGGCCCGACCGGGTAGGGGCCGCCGCACTCTTCGAAGCAGCTTAACCTGATTACCGTATAGTATATAATATAAAGCGTATGCTAACCAAACGCCTCATTGCCTGCCTCGACGTGCAGAACGGCCGCACCGTGAAGGGCACTAACTTCGTGAACCTGCGCGACGCCGGCGACCCCGTGGCCCTGGCCGCCCGTTACGCCCAGGAGGGCATCGATGAGCTGGTGCTGCTCGACATCACCGCCACCGTGGAAAAGCGCCGTACCCTCCTCGAGCTGGTGCGCAACGTGGCCCGCGAGGTCAATATTCCCTTCACCGTGGGTGGTGGTATCGGGGCAGTAGCCGACGTGGAGGCGCTGCTGCTCAACGGCGCCGATAAGGTCAGCCTGAACTCTTCTGTATTGCGCGAGCCCGGCCTGATTGACGAGCTGGCCCGGCGCTTCGGCAGCCAGTGCATCGTGGTGGCGGTGGATGCCCGGCAAACCAACGAAGCCGCCACGACTGCCTCGGAAGAAGCCTGGGAAGTCTTTACCCACGGGGGGCGTCATCCCGCCGGCCGCGAGGCCGTTGCCTGGTGCCGCGAGGCTGCCGGGCGCGGGGCGGGCGAGCTGCTGCTCACTTCCATGAGCCACGACGGCACCCGCGACGGCTACGCCCTCAGCCTTACGCGGGGGTAGCCGCGGCCGTGGGCGTGCCGGTTATTGCCTCGGGCGGGCCGGGGCGGCCCCGCACTTTCGCGATGTGCTGCGGCCCGGCGGGGCCGACGCGGCGCTGGCAGCCAGCGTCTTTCATTTTGGCGACTTGTCGGTAGCGGGCCTGAAAGGCTATCTGCTGCAGGAAGGCGTTGCCATGCGGCCGGTCGGGTAGGGCTGGCGGTTAAATATATTGAATAATATATGTATCAGCAGTTGGCCCACGTGGCCTTGTTAGTCCGCGACTACGATGAGGCGCTTGCCTTCTACACCCAGCAGCTGGGTTTCCAGCTCCTGGCCGATACCCGCCTGAGCGCTACCCGGCGCTGGGTGCTGGTAGCGCCCCCCGGGGCACCGGCGGGCAGTGCCCTGCTGCTGGCTCAGGCCGATGATGCCGAGCAGCTAAGCCGGGTCGGCAACCAGACCGGCGGCCGGGTGTTTCTGTTTCTGCAAACCGACGATTTCTGGCGCGACTACCACGCCATGCAGGCGCGGGGCGTGCGCTTCTGCGAAACTCCGCGTGAGGAAGTCTACGCCACGGTGGCCGTTTTTGAAGACCTTTATGGCAACCTGTGGGACCTGCTGCAGCCCAAACCCCAGGTTGCCTAACCCCTCTGGCGGCTCGTCCGCTTTTCTATTATGACGTTAGATTTTCAAAAGATGCCCGACCAGCTTATTCCCGCCATTGTGCAGGATGCGGCCACGGGCCAGGTGCTCATGCTGGGCTACTTCAACGCCGAAGCCTGGCAGCGCACGCAGGCCGAGGGCCGCGTAACGTTCTACTCGCGCTCTAAACAGCGGCTCTGGACCAAGGGCGAAACCAGCGGCAACTTCCTGCAGGTAGTGAGCCTGCATATCGACTGCGACCAGGATACGGTGCTGGTGCTGGTCCGGCCCGACGGACCCACCTGCCACCGGGGCACCACCAGCTGCTTCGAGGCGCTGCCCGGTACGGAAGCGTTGGCTCCGGGTGCCGCCCAGCCTGCCCCGACGGTGGGCTTTCTGGCCGAGCTGGACCGTCTCATTGAGCGACGCCGGCAATACCCAGCCGAGGAGCCGGGCTCTTATACGGTGCGGCTGTTTGAGAAAGGCCTGGCGCGCATTGCCCAAAAGGTAGGGGAGGAGGCCGTCGAAACCGTCATTGACGCCATGGCGGGCAACAAAGCCGGCCTGCCAGGGGAGGCGGCCGACCTGGTGTACCACCTGCTGGTGCTACTGCGCGCCAGCGGCTCCTCGCTGGAGGAAATGCTGGCCGTGCTGCGGCAGCGCCACCAGACTATTGGCGCCGGGCAGCGTCGCCCGCTGCCCGACTAACCAGTCAGCCCGCAAACGTGCCGCCTTGTCAGCGTAGCCCTTGTGGTCGGCGCTACGTTAACAAGGCGTTTGCGTTAAAGCAATGTTGCTTAACATAAGTATTAAACAGAATTTTTTACCACTGGTGGTCAGGCAGTTATCTTTTTAGCTGGCGCTCGATTTTATCCAGTAATGCCCTGATTAAGCTCAGGTCTTCTACTTCGGTAACGTCGAGCTGGGTGTTCATGCCGGGCCAGTGAGTTGAATACGAAACAGCCGCTCGGCTGGGGCCGTCCCGGTTCCCTGGGCACTAGTTGGGGGAGTTATTGGCTTTTCAGGCGCTGCCGGGCTGGCCTTAGTCAAGGCCGGCCCATTGAGGGCCGTACCTGCCGCATTGCTGCCGGAGCCGTTGAGCCCAAAGAGACTGGCGATAGCATCGGTAGTAGCTGCCGGGGCAGGGCGTTGGGGCGGTAATAGGGGCTTGCTGCCGGCCACAAACGCTGGCTGCTGGGGAAGAAGCGTTGCTGCTGGCCGACTAGCTTCCAGGGGTTCGTCGTCGAAGTCGTCGGTTGGGTCTGGGTCCGACTCCTCGGTTTCAGGCTCACTTGGCAGCGGAAGCTGGCGAAATACGTTGGGTGCCGGCGTAGGGCTGGCCAACTCGCGACGGGGCGGCAGTTGAGCAGCGAGCTGGTCGATGTCCGCAATGATATTGTGCTCGTCGAGGAGCTTTACCATGCGTGCGCCGTCGACGAAAGCCTTGGAAACCCCCTGGGCATTGATTTCTTCCACCCCAAACTCGCGCATGAGTAATACATCGAGCATGGCGACGGGTAATTCCCGGGAGCGGAACTTACGGCAGAGCTGCGTAAAGAGTGGGGGCGTTAGAAAGGCTTCCCGGTGAAAGACGAGCTCTTCCTGCTTATCGTAGGCATGCTTAATACGGCGAAAGAGCGTGGTGGTGGCCAGCAGCTCTCGCTTGCTAGTCAGGAGTCCAAACTTCACGGCAGAGCCCACAATGGCCTTGAAAGAGCCGCTCACCTTACGATTTAGCTTGCGGGCGCAGGTATCGAGGGCGCATTTACCGCCGGTGTCGTCTACTACTTCGGCTACTTCCCAGGCGCCGCTGTAGCTGGTGCGGGGGTAATCAATCAGTTTTGGCATACTTCAGGGAGTACATGAGTAGGTAATAGAACAGGAACATAAAAGTAGTACAATTATAAACTAAGTACAGTAAATAACTAATAAAAGTATAAAAAAGTACAAAAATAATAGTTAATTTTATACTTTTTTATACTTTTATACTTGTTTAGTTTTAACTATAAGTTTATCCGTAATTCCTTGTTCTCCTAATTTTTATACTTACTAGACTAGGAGAGAGGAAGAACGTCAGACAGTTAATGTCAACTGTTTGACCTGGAACTCAGCGCTACTGTTTGTGACGCTCAAGAAATGAGCTGGACCTTACCAGCGACTTGATAGTTCCTGCAAGGTCCAGGTATTGCCATCGGGGTCCTGAAAACCAGCGTGTCGGATACCACCGCCCAAGCTATGGATTTCGCTCATCGTCACACCGCGCTCAACCAGCTCAGCCCGCGCTTGCACAATATCAGGCACCACCAGATGCAGGCCCCGCAAAACTCCGGCCGGCATGGTAAGGCCCGCCAGTCCGAACGCCAGCACAATAGAACAGGCGGAGCCCGGCGGCGTAAGTTGCACCACGCGCACGGCTGGCGCAGGACGAACGTCATGGTCGAGCAAAAAGCCAACCTGGTCGATATAAAATTTCTTGGCGCGGTCAATGTCACTCACCGGCACGGGAATAAGTTCGAGCTTAAAATACATGACTTACAGTTGGCCGCCGGAGCGGCATGAATGCCCCTAAGTAACGCTGCACCTGACTAAGATTTGCCAACAAACAAGGATGAGCGAATCAATGACGCGGGCAGCAACTTGATTTACGGTCCCAGACGAGACAGAAAATCCGTTTCCTTCAGAGCCAAGATTCTTTAGCCCTTAACCGAAATACTGTGACCATCAAGCTGTAACAGACTTCCCTCAACTGCTTGGTTTTCATAGTAGTTAATTTGTCTTATAATTTATATTATGTTAAACTGAATTTCCTCAACTTGCTTTTCCGATATCCTACCTGCTGATTGTTACCTACCCTCCTGGCTCTGCTTAGGCGACACCTCACCTAAAAAGAAGCGCGCCGGCTAGCTTAGCCGGCGCGCTTCTTTTCGCACCTTACGCTGCCCTCGGCGGGGACTTATTTTTTCAACGCCTGCAGCCGGTCTTCCATCTTTTTGGAATCGGCATTGCGTCCCAACCGGAAATAGACTTTTTGCAGTGCGCTCAGGCAGCCAGGGTCATTGGGCTGCACTTCCAGTGCTTTCTCGAAATACGGCACCGAGGCCTCGAAGTACTTCTTACCGTCGGTTTCCAGCGCCTTGCCTTTTAGCTGATACGTCTTCAGGTCCATCTTGCTGGCTTTGGTATAGAGCGCGGCCGCCTGGTTGAAGTTATAGATACCCATGTTGTACTCGGCATCAAAATTCTTGGGGTCCAGCTCAATCGCCTTTTTGTAGTCGGCCTGCGCCAGGTCAGTTTTTTTCTGCTGGTCGTAAAGCGAGCCCCGCACGGCGTACAGGTTGGCATTCGTCGGGTCAGCAGCGATGGTCTTCGTTATTTTGTCTACCGCCGCGGCACCGCCGTTATTACCGGCCATCGACCGGTTCAAATCCTCAATCAGAAAGGTCTTGTTATTGGGGTATGCCACCAGAGCCTGGGATAGCACCTTCTGGGCATCCGCATCGTTCTTCTCCTCGCGGGCTATTTGCAGCAACCGCTGGTACACCGCCACCGGGGCTGGTTTCGACTTATACGCATCCAGGCTCAGCAACTGGGTGTAGCTGGCTTTGGCCCCAGCGAAATCCTGCTTCGCATCCTGAGTATAAGCACTATATAGTATTGCCGTAGTATCCTGCGGATTTATCTGCGAGGCCTGCCGGAACCCGGTCAACGCTTTGTCATATTCCTTGGCCTGATAGCCCACTACGCCGGCATTGAAGGCAATGCCGTACAGGTTTTGCAGGCGGGCCGGCACCTGCTTGCCAAACTCGCCCGCGGGCCCATCCAGCTGCAGGGCTTTGTTATACGACTCCGTAGCTTTTTGCAGGGCTTCGCCGGGCTGCAGGTCTTTGCCGTATTTGGCAAACAGCGCCTGCGTGCTCGGGTCAACTATCTGGTAGTAGATATCGCCGCGGGTAAACCAGGTTTTGGCCTTATCCTTGGTCTTTTCGTTGGTAATGGCTTCGTTAATGCTCACCAGGGCCTTATCGAGCTGACCAGCTTTCTGGCTGAGGATGGCGTTGGTCACGGCCGAATTCTGGGCCAGCGCGGGCGTGGCCAGGCCGGCGGCCAGCATGGCAGTGGCGACGGCAAGCGTCAGAAAGGATTTTTTCATGGGAGGGAAAAGAAAAATGTTGACGGCACAAAACTACACCCGTCCGGCAAAATCGCGCCGGCGCAGGTTTACGGCAGAGCAAGCGGCTGGTTTTACCCTTTACCCGCTTCCTGGCCTAAAAAAGGGCGGCCGGCAAAGCCGGCCGCCCCTCTCCTGCTTACCCAAGCTTATTCCTGCTCATCGATAGCTTCAGCATCCGAATCGTCGGCTACAGCTTCCAGCTCGTCGGCGTCATCGAGTGGCTCCTCGTCGGGGACTTCGCCGGCGGGCAGGCGGTCGGCTTCCGCCACCAGAATGGCACTCGTCTGAGCTTCAGCGGCCAGCGGGTCGAGCTCGGCTTCGGCCGCCGCCACCTTGGCTACCGACGAAATCTCGTCATTGGCCGCTACCTTAAACAGGCGTACGCCCTGGGTGGCGCGGCCAATAGTGCGCAGCTCGCTCATGCTGAGGCGAATCGTCAGGCCCGAGCGGTTGATTATCATCAGGTCGTCGGCATCGTTGACGGCCTGAATGGACACCAGCTTTCCGGTTTTCTCGGTCAGCATCATGGCGCGCACGCCTTTGCCCCCCGGTTGGTTACCCGGTACTCGTCGAGCGCCGAGCGCTTGCCGTAGCCGTTCTCGCTTACGACCAGCAGCTCCTGGGTGGGGTCGGCGATGCATACCATGCCCACCACCCGGTCGCCGGCTTCCTCGCCAAGGGTAATACCACGCACCCCGGCCGCCGTGCGGCCCATCGGCCGCACCTTGTCTTCGGGAAAGCGGACGGCCCGGCCCGAGCGCAGCGCCAGCACCACTTCGGAGTTGCCCGAGAGCAGCTGCACGTCGAGCAGGCGGTCGCCTTCGTTGATGGTAATGGCATTGATACCCGCCGCCCTAGGGCGTGAGTACGCCTCCAGCGGCGTCTTCTTTACCGTGCCCTGCTCGGTGCAGAACATGAGGAAGGTGTTTTCCAGGTAATCGGGCGAGCGCAGGTTGCGCACGTTGAGCACCGAGCGCACTGCGTCTTCCTTGGGCTTATCGATGAGGTTTTGCAGCGGCGTGCCCTTGCTGGTTTTGGCGGTTTCAGGCACTTCGTAGGCACGTAGCCAGAACATGCGCCCCTGCTCGGTGAAGATGAGCAGGTACTCGTGGGTGGTGGCCACGAACAGGTGCTCGGTAAAGTCGTCCTGCTTGGAGCCGGCCCCGCGGGCACCTACCCCGCCGCGGCCCTGGGTACGGTACTCATCGAGGCTGGTGCGCTTGATGTAGCCCTCGCGGCTGACGGTAATCACCATCGCCTCGTCGGCAATCATGTCTTCCATCGAGAAGTCGCCGCCGGCCTGGTTGATGCTCGTGCGACGGGCATCGCCGTAGCGCTCGCGCATGTCCAGCAGCTCGTTCTTAATAAGCAGCCGCTGCTCGGTTTCCGAGGCCAGGATGGTGTTCAGGCGGTCGATGAGGCGCATCAGCTCCTCAAACTCGGCCACGAGCTTGTCGCGCTCCAGGCCGGTGAGGCGCTGCAAGCGCATATCGAGAATAGCGCGGGCCTGCACCTCGCTCAGGGCAAAGCGCTCGATAAGCCCGGTGCGGGCTACCTCCGGGTCGCGCGACTCGCGGATGAGCTTAATTACCTCATCGAGGTGGTCGAGGGCGATGAGCAGGCCTTCCAGGATGTGGGCCCTCTTCTGGGCTTCGGCCAGCTCGTAGCGCGTACGGCGCACGATTACTTCCTCCCGGTGCTCGACGAAGTATACGATGAGGTCGCGCAGGTTCAGGGTCATGGGGCGGCCCTTGACCAGGGCCACGTTGTTGACGCCAAACGAGGATTGCAGCTGCGTGTATTTGAACAGGTTGTTGAGCACCACCGTGTTCAGGGCATCGCGCTTGAGCTCGTACACGATGCGCATGCCGTCGCGGTCGCTCTCATCACGCAGGGCCGAAATACCCTCGATTTTCTTCTCGTTGATGAGCGCGGCCGTCTTTTCAATCATCGAAGCCTTGTTCACCTGATAGGGAATCTCGGTCACGATAATCTGCTCCTTGCCGTTGGGCAGGGTCTCAAAGTTCGTCTTGGCCCGCATCACGATACGGCCCCGGCCGGTTTCGAAGGCCTGCTTCACGCCCTCGTAGCCGTAGATGATGCCGCCGGTAGGGAAGTCGGGAGCCGTAATGTGCTCCATCAGCTCGGCAATGGTGATGTCGGCATTATCGAGGTAGGCCACGATGCCGTTCACTACCTCCGTCATGTTGTGGGGCGCCATGTTGGTGGCCATGCCCACGGCAATGCCGCTGGTGCCGTTCACGAGCAGGTTGGGGAACTTGGCGGGCAGCACGCTGGGCTCTTCGAGCGAGTCGTCGAAGTTGGGCTGAAAATCTACCGTGTCCTTATCCAAATCTCCCAGCAGCTCGTCGGAGAGGCGCTTGAGGCGGGCTTCAGTGTAGCGCATGGCGGCCGGCGAGTCGCCATCGACCGAGCCGAAATTACCCTGGCCATCCACCAGCGGGTAGCGCAGGCTCCAGTCCTGGGCCATGCGCACCATGGTGTCGTACACCGAGCTGTCGCCGTGCGGGTGGTACTTACCCAGTACTTCGCCCACAATACGGGCCGATTTCTTGTGACTTTTAGTATACGAGACGCCCAGCTCGCTCATGCCGTAGAGCACGCGCCGGTGCACGGGCTTGAGGCCGTCGCGCACGTCGGGCAGGGCCCGCGAGATAATCACCGACATCGAGTAGTCGATGTAGGCCCGCGCATCTCGTCTTCGATGTTAATCGGGATAATTTTTTCGCCTTCGGCCATTCCAGTAATGGAGTTAAGAGTGAAGCGGTAAAAGGTGATGCCGGGCAGCCGCTGTTTCCTGGGCTTTTGACTTTCACCTTTATTGCGTGCGCAAGTTACGGCA
This sequence comes from Hymenobacter sp. BRD67, assembly GCF_013256425.1. GTDB lineage: Bacteria > Bacteroidota > Bacteroidia > Cytophagales > Hymenobacteraceae > Hymenobacter. The sequence goes on along the minus strand of NZ_CP053904.1, from coordinate 1,677,980 downwards.
AAAAAGCCGTTTTTCCTAGCGTTTGCGGCACTTTGAGGCGACGCTCGTCTACCCCCCGACGCAGCACCCTGCTCCTGCCCTAGCCCTGTTAAAAAGCGAAATTCGCTCACTCCCCTTAGCGCCCAGCTTATTTCAGCGGCTTGCTATGGTCCTGGTCCTTGCGCTTGTTGTCGCCATCGTGCTGCACCTTAATCCGTTCCCCAATGGCCGGATACTGCATTTTCCATATAGGCCTGGCCCTATATTTTACCCCGTTGTGGTAATGCACCTTCCGGATGTGACACGAGTCGATGGGACAGGTGCGGCAGCCGCCCAGGGTGAGGCCCAGCAGCGCAATCAGCAGCCACAAATTCTTCCGGCCCTGGCCGGCAACCGCGAACACTCCGCTCTTCATCGTGTAAAAGTAGATTTTATAACGGGTTAATCCGCTGCTTAGGGCCTGCGCTACTCCAGCTCCGCCACATCCAGACTATCCCACTCCCGCAGAAACTGGGCCAGAAAGTCTTCCATAAACTGCTGGCGGCGCGCAGCCAGCCGGCGCGCAGCGGGCGTGTGCAGGCGGTCTTTAAGGTGCAGCAGCTTCTCGTAGAAGTGGTTGATGGTGGGCGCGGTGCTTTGCTGGTACTGCTCGAAGTCGGCGTGCGAGACGGGGGGCACGGCCGGGTCGTGCATGGGGCGCCCCTTGTGGCCGCCGTAGGCAAAGGCGCGGGCTACCCCGATGGCCCCGATGGCGTCGAGGCGGTCGGCATCCTGCACCACGGCGGCCTCGGGGCTGCTCACCGGCGTTGCAACCCCAGGCCTTTAAAGCTGACTTCGCGGATAATCTGCTCGACGCGGGCAATAGTGGCCTCGGGCACCTGCTGGCTGGCCAGCCAGGCGCAGGCCGCGCGCGGGCCGGCCTCGTAGTCGCCGCCGTGAAACTTCCAGTCGGCAATGTCGTGCAGCAGAGCGGCCAGCTCGGCTACCTCCTGGTTTAGGCCCGGCCCCTCGTGCTCCTGGGCCAGCGTGCGCGTCACCTGCCACACCCGCCAGATGTGTGGCCAGTCGTGGCCCGAGCCTTCGGCCTTGAATTTGTCTTCAATAAAAGCGGCCGTAGCGGCAATAACCGGGGTCATAGGCTGAAAAAAATAAGGCAATGAAATGCGCCGGACGAGCCGGCTGAGTAGTAGGCGCCCGCCGGGCCAGCGGGCGGGCAGAGACTGCTTCGCGCTGGGCAGCACCACGTTCAGCCGGCCGGGTGGCTTATCGCTAACCGGCCCGCCCACAAATATGCGGGGTTACGCTCTAGCTTGCGGGCCAAATCCCTCCCTGACCGGCTGACGGGCGGCCCCTCCCCGGCCCTATTATATGGAAAAAATTGCCATGCTTGGCGGCGGCTCCTGGGCCACTGCCCTTACCAAGATTCTCTCCGAAAACGGCGCGCGCGTCGACTGGTGGCTGCGCTCGAAAGACGATGTGCAGCACCTGCTGCGCACCGGCCACAACCCGCGCTACCTCTCGGCCGTGCTCTTCGACCGTAACCTGGTTTTCCCCACTACCGACCTCACCGACGCCGTGGCGGAGGCCGACTGGCTGGTGCTGGCCGTGCCGGCCGCCTTTGTGCAACCCGTGCTCGATAAGCTGGGGCGCGACGCGCTGCGCCATAAAATCGGGGTCGTATCAGCCATTAAAGGCATGATACCGGGCAAGAATATTCTCGTAACCGACTACGTGCAGGAGCGCTTCCGGCTGCCGGCCAGTCGCCTCGGCGTCATTGCCGGGCCCTGCCACGCCGAAGAAGTAGCCCTCGAAAAGCAGAGCTACCTCACCATCGGCTCGCCCGACGTGAGCGGCCTGGGGCTGGCCTTCTGCACCCTATTAAGAAATCGCTATGTTTCGGCCCATCCGGCGGCCGACCTCGATGGCATCGAGTACTGCGCCGTGATGAAAAACATCATCGCCCTTACCGGCGGCATTGCCCACGGCCTGGGCTACGGCGACAACTTTCTGGCCGTGCTGGTAAGCAACGCGGTGCAGGAAATCCGCCGCTTTCTGCAGGCCATCTCGCCCCAGCCGCGCGACCTCTCGGCCTCGGCTTACCTCGGCGACTTGCTGGTGACCGCGTACTCGCAGTTTTCGCGCAACCGCACCTTTGGCAGCATGGTAGGCCGCGGCTACTCCGTCAAGTCGGCCCAGCTGGAGATGAACATGGTGGCCGAGGGGTATTATGCCGTCAAGAGCATCCACGAGCTGAACCGCAAGCTCAAGGTAAATATGCCGATTACTACGGCCGCGTATAACATTCTCTATGAGCGCATTGCCCCGGCCGTGGAGCTGGAGATACTAAAGGAGAAGCTGCGGTAAAAGAAAGCTGCTTACAACCGCTCAAAGTTGGTGGGCAGCCCGAAACCAACTACGGCCCCAAGCCGTTATATTTGCAGCAGTTACACAAAATAAGGGGCCGGGCACGCGGCCCAACCCCTTACCCAACTACCGGAGTAAGTAAGTGACAAGCAGCACGGCCAAGGCCTTTGCTACGCCACTTGCAAACCCCACCAGCACAGCTTTACTCACTGCCTGTAGTAGTTTTGTCGCGTTGTCCCGTTTCATTGGAGATGAAGTTAGGGTTCCACTAAAACCCCGCTTCAGAAACCCCGACTGTTACCGCAGCCGGGGTTTCCCTTTTTCAAGGGCTACCGTAGGCCGGGGACATACCCAACGCGCGTGCGGCAAAGATAGCTGCGTGTACATTCTTATGACCAACTGGCTTCCGCTAGCCCTGCTCACGGCACTATGCCTGGCGGGCTACAACTTCTTTATCAAGCTGGCCGCCGAGCACCTGCCGCCGGCCGTGGGCGCGGTGGTGCTGCAGCTGGTGGCGGCCGGACTAGGCGCGGCGTGGCTCGTGCGCCTTAAGCTGCAAGGGCAGCCGCTGGCAGTTTCGGGCAAGGGGCTCGGGCTGGCGGCGCTGGCGGGCCTGAGCGTGGGCCTGGCCGAGGTGCTGACCTTCGTGGTATTTAAGCGCGGGGTGCCGGCCTCGGTGGGCACGCCCGTCATTGTAGGCGGCTCGGTGCTGCTGGCAGCCGTGCTGGGGCTGGTAGTGCTGCGCGAAACTTTGACGCTGGGGCAGGCCGGGGGCCTGGGGCTGATTGTGGCCGGCATTGCGCTGCTGGCTCGGGGATAATATATAATTAATTATATATTATTCAATAACAAACACCTCCAGAAAGGAATTCTGAAAGGCCGGTGGCCCGGCTACGCGCAGGCTAGCCGAATCGGGGGCCGCGCCGGCTGCGCGCACCAGGTAGCGGTACCGAACACCCGGGCGCGGGCGGTCATCGATTTGCCAGGCGCGGGCGGGCTGCCGGCTATGGGCATAAAAGCGCAGCAGAAACAGGTGAAGCAGCTCGGGAGCCAGCACCGGGCCGGGCGGCTGGGTCAGCAGCCAGCTGACGACCGGGGCTGCGCGCTGCCAGCCCAGGCCATTGCGCAGCATAGCCTCCTGGTGAGAGACCTGCCAGGTCTGGCTGAGGGCAAAGACCAGCGTAGCGGCCCCCAAGCCGGCCCGCAGCCGGCCTGCCGGCCAGCGGGCCGCGCGCCATGCCCAATCGGCCAGCAGCGCCGCCAGGATACAGAAATACTGGGCTTTATAGAGGAACGTGCGCTCGGGCGGCTGCACCCGCAGGGCCAGGGCCAGCGCATACGGCAGCAGGGCAAACCACAGGGCCGGCAGCCCCAGCTTTACCACCAGCCCGCGCTGCCGGGCTGGTAGCCGCTGCTGCGCCGCCAGCCGCCACAGCCGGCCGAAGCCCAGCAGCACGGCCAGCACCAGCGGCAGCGCCAGCAGATGATGGGCCATGTGCAGGCCTTCGAGCAGGTCGCGCCGGTACTCGTCGGCCGAAAGGGCCCGTACAAAGCGGTTGTGCAGCAGCAGTCCGGGGCCCGACACCAGCAGCAGCGGCGCGTAGAGCAAGGCTGCCCCCGCCACCGTGAGGCTACCCATGGCGGCCAGCTGCCCCAGTCGGGCCCAGGCCCGGTGCCGCAGGGCCTGCAAACCCAGCCAGCCATAGGCCGAGAGCAGGAAAAACGAGTGGACAGGCACCGTGTACAACCCCAGGACGCCGCTTAGCACGAGCCCGGCCCAGGCGGCCTGCCGGCGGCCGGCGGACTGCCCGGCCACCGGCTCAAGCAGCGTGAGTATTGCCCCAAAGCCAATGGCCCCAACCCTATCAACTGCCAGTAGCCCCGGCCCGTAGCGGCGTAGTAGAGCCCCGTACTCAGCAGCCCGAACCAGCCAACGGCCAGCAGCGCCACGCCAAAGCTGCTGCGCCGCAGCAAGGCCAGAAACCAACCGACCGTAGCCGTCGTGCTTACCAGCAGTACCGGCAGGCGCATCGACCACCAGAACCCCGGCTGCACCTGGTAGAAAGCCCAGGAAAGCAGGTTACTCAGCACATGGTTGTTCGGGTACGGATACACGCTGCTTACTACCAGCAGGTGCTCGCGCACAAACAGCTCGTAGGAAGTCGCATCATCGAAGGGCTGAATGACGAAGCTGTGGTAGAGGCGCAGGGCCGTGAGGCCGAGCAAAGCCAGCCCCGCCCCCGGCGCTGGCCGGGCGTCAGGGCCTGCCACCCGGCTCCCAGGCCCCGGCCAGCGCCCGCCACCCCGCGCCGCAGGGCGGCCAGCTGCTGCCGCCCCCGGCCGACCAGGCCAGCGCGCTGGCCAGCAGCCCCGCCCCCCGGCCAGGGCGAGCAGGGCCGTGCGCAGGCTTCTGAATTCGGCTTCGGTATAAGCCCGGGCTGCCACTCGTTGGTAGTCGGGGCGCCGGGGTGCCAGTCGTAGCTGTAGAACCCCCGCAGCGCGGCCACTTCGGGCCAGGTGGCTGAATAAAGCACCAGCGCGGCGAAGCCGGCACAGCCCGCCAGCACCATCAGAGTCAGCAACCAAAAGAAACGCGGAGTAGCGGCCGGCATCATAACCAAAAAAGCAAGCAGTATCGCGGCCTATTGCGTGGGCAGACCAGTGCGGGCACCCCCGACCTGGAAGGCAGCCAGGGCCGGCCACACCCGGTGGGTGGGCAGGCCCATCACGTTGAAGTAGGAGCCTTCGAGCCGGTCGATGCCCACCAGGCCCAGCCAGTCCTGCGCCCCATACGCCCCGGCTTTATCGAGGGGCTGATAAGTAGCCACGTAAAAGGCAATTTCGGCCGGACTTAAGGCCCGAAAGTGCACCGTCGTTTCGTCGGAAAAAACCACCGGGGGCGGCCGTCGCCGGGCAATAGGCACACCCCGGTGTACACCTGGTGGGTCTGGCCCTGCAAGCGCCCCAGCATGGCGCGGGCATCGGCCGCATCGGCCGGCTTGTTGAGCACGTCATCGCCAAGGCACACGATGGTATCGGCCGTGAGCAGCAGCTCGTCGGAAGCCAGGTCGGCGCGGTAGGCCTCGGCTTTATGGCGGGCCAGGTATTCGGCAATTTCGGCGCGGCGCAGCTGGGGCGGAAAGCTTTCCGCCACCTCGCGCAGGCGCAGCTCATAAGTCAGGCCCAGGTCGGTGAGCAGTTGGCGGCGGCGCGGCGAGCCGGAGGCGAGAATAAGGCGCATTTATATTAGTTATTTACTATATTAAAAACTAATTTTTTAGCCAAAGGAGCCGAGTACGTACACACCAGCACCTGGTCATTGGCATACAGCACGCGGCCGGTGCCGGGCGGGCGCGGGTCGGCCTGGCCCAGCACCACGTAGGTATAGCGCACGCCCGGCCGGCCCACGTTATCAGCCAGCCAGGGCCGGGTGGGATGCGCCACGTGGGCGGCCAGCCGCAGCCAGAACCACAGGGGCTGACTCGGAATCAGCAGCGCCGCGCCGGCCGGCTGCCGGGCCAGCCAAGCATAGAGCGCCCGCTTCTGCGGCTGCTGGTGCCGGCCAAGGTAGCTTAGCTGCACCGCCGTACCCACCTGGTAGAGCCCCAACAGCCCGCCGGCCACCCCGGCGGGCCAGCGGTAGCGGGCCCGCGGCCAGCGGCTGTTTTCAACTACCAGGGCCAGCAGCAGAAAGAAAAACCAGGCTTTGTAGAGTACCGTGCGCTCGGGGGCAGCACGCGCTGCCCCCAAACACGACGTAGGGCACCACTACAAACCAGAGCGCCGGCAGCCCCAGCTGCCACACCTGCCGGGCCCGGGCCGCGGCCAGCTGCCCGGTGGCCGCCCGGTACAGCAGCCGGCTAAACAAGGCCAGGACCACCAGCGTGAGCAAGGCTCCCACGCTGCGCTGCCCGGCCAGAAAGCCTTCGGTGTACCAGGTATAGGCGGGCAGGGCCCGCCAGAACGCCGGCCCGGACAAGGGCTGCACGTAGGGATTGGCGAACAGCGCGGCCGGCCCCGATACCAGCAGCAGCGGCGCGTACAGCAGGGCCGCGCCTCCGGCCACCAGGGCCCCTACCACCACGGCCCCGCCCAGCAGGCCGGGTGCCCGCCGCCACACCGCTACCGCGCCCAGCCAGCCAAAGGCCGAGACCAGGACGTAGACAAAAGTGGGCACCGTGTAGCACCCCAGCACCCCGGCCACCAGCAGCCCCAGCCAGGCCAGCCGGGGCCGGGCGCCCTCTGCGTCGAGCACGTGCAGCAAAGCAAAAAATACCACGCCCGCCAGCAGAATTACCAGCCAGTACCCCCGCCCCACCCCGGCGTAGTACAGGCTGAGCTGCAGGTAGCTGAACGCCCCGGCTGCCAGCAGGGCCGGGCGAAAGCCGGCCCGCCCCAGCAGCCCGGCAAACAGCAGCCCCGTGCCGGCCGTGCTGGTGAGCAGTACCGGCAGCCGCACGGCCCACCAGAAGCCCGGCTGCAGCTGGTAAAACGCCCAGCTGATAGTATTGGCCAGCGGGTGGTTATTCGGCAGCGGGTAGTAGGCACTCACGGCCAGCAGGCGCTGCCGTACAAAAAATTCGTACGAAATCACGTCATCGCCCCAGGGTACGCGGGACGAGCTGAGGTAGCCACGCACCAGCGTCAGGCCGAGCAGCAGGCTGGCGGCCAGCCAGCGCTGCTGCTGGCTAAGAGCGCGCAGGCGCTGCCCCAGCTGCTGCCGGCACCCGCGCAGCTCGTGCCCCACGGCCCGCAGCTCCTGCCGACTGGCCCGCGTGCCGGCTCCCAGCGCGAGCGCCAGGCCGGTGAGCCCCAGCGCCGCCCCGGCCAGGCTTTGCTGCAGCCCGTGCAGGTCGGCCGCCGTGAACGGCCGGATGTGCCAGCCACTCTCCGGAAAAATACCATCCATGGCCCGCGCCTCGGCCCAGGTGGCGGTGCTCAGCACGAGCGCGGCGTAGCCCGCGCAGCCGGCCAGCACCACCAGGCCCAGCAGGCCGATGAACGGCCAGGGGGCGCCGCGGGCGGCGGGGCATGGGGGGGTACCGGCTGCATGGCTTACCCGGCGGACTGGCGGCCGCTCGCCGCCGGGGCCGCCAGCCGCTCGTCGGCACCCACTTGAAAATACGCCTCAAACACCGATTCTACCCGCTCGTGCAGGTCGGTAAAGAGCAGGCCGGCCAGGGTTTTGGGGTAGAAAAAGGTAGATTTGGCCGGCATCACTGCCCCGAGTGGCACACGGCCGCCACCTGGGCCATCGTCACTTCGCTGGTCAGAAAGGCCGCCCGGGCTTCGCCCCGGTCCACGCGCTGCAGGCACTCGGCCAGGCCGCGCACGTAGGCCACGCCCGGCCAGCTGCGCTGCGCCTCGGAGCCCACGATACCCAGCACTTTTTCGAGCACAAAGAAGTGCAGCACCGTCAGGTCGAGGTCTTTTACTTCGGGCGTGGTGGGCCAGTCGAGTTGGGCGTGCACCTCGGGGCGCAGGCGCAGCTTGTAGGCCCCGCCGGGCAGGTACAGCCCGAATGCCCAGCGTTTGCCGGCAATCAGCTCGGGTAGGTCCTGGGCCTCGGGCTGGGGCTGCACGGTAAAATAAACAGCCAGCCGGGCCAGCAGCTCGTCGTCGGGCATGTCGCCGGGCAGCTCCAGCAGCAGGCGGTGCGTGGGCAGTATGCGCAGGTCGTCGCTGGCGGCGTTGGTAAGGTACATCAGGTGGTAGTTCCAGGGCTCGCGGCCGGTGCTGCCGGCAGGCCCCGCGGCCAGCTCCCGGGCCTGCCGGTAGGCCAGCGAGCCTTCGTAGCGGTGGTGGCCATCGGCCAGAATTACCTGCCGCCCGGCCAGCACCTGCTGAAAGCGCCGGATAACGGCCGCGTCCTGAATCACGGCCAGCACGTCGCGCGCGCCCTGGTAGTCTTCCTCCGTCTGGCAGAGCGGGTCGGCAATGGCCTCATCCAGCCATTTTTCCAGCTCAAAGTCCTCGTCGCGGTACAGCCCATGGGTGGCGCTGGTCTGAAACTGCAGCTCGGCCAGCAGCTCGGCCCGGTCGTTGACGGCGGCGGGCAGCGTGTTTTCGTGGCGCAGCACCACGCCCTCGGCCCAGTCGTAGGCTCGGATGTGGCACATAAAGCCCTTGCGGCAGCGCTCGCGTGCTTCGCCCGGCAGCCGAAAATACTGGTAGTACACGTAAATGCCCGGCAGCCCGTCCTGTCGCAGCACGCCTTCGGCCTGCCACCGGGCCAGGCGGCGGGCGGCGGCCGGCACGGGGGCCAGCGGGGCCTCGGCACGGGGCACCGAGAGGTGAATGGAGTTGAGCGGGTGATGGTACAGGGCCTCGCGCTGGCGCGGGCTCACCACATCGAAGAGCGGCGACACCACCGCGTCAATCTCGGCGCTCAGGGCCACGTTGTAGCGCCAGCCGCGAACTGGTTGAATTTCAGCCAAAATCAATGAATTACGTTACGCGTGTTTTCCATCTTCCCAAATCAGCAGCTTATCAATATCCGGTATGCCTAATGCTTCTGCCTCATTCAGCTCTCTAAGCCGTTGCGCGAACAGCTCAAGCTCCAAGTTAGCTTGCTTGATTGCCAGCTGCAAAGCAGGCCGGCATATTTCTACACTTAGCATAGGTAGCGGCGGCTGAAAGGACTCGTCAAACTCACTTTCTAAAAAGTCAAGCTGCACCGTGTCGGCTGCAAAGCTGAGGACCGGCGCTGGGTGCCCTTCATAAGTAGACGCCACCCCAGCCGCTAGTCCCTCCCAGTAAGCTATATCGCTTAGCTGGCCGCAGCACTGCGGAAAAAAGACATCTTCGTTGTCTATTCGCAGGACGTAGCCCCCAAAGAACGCGCAAGCTTTCTCCCGGGCGTGAGTGCCCGCCCGCAGCTCGGCCGTGTGGTCCTTGGTCAGCTTAATTAAGTTACGAGCAGTAATAGCCGATAATTGATAAAATGAAGAGCCAGGTAAATAAGGGCAAAACTCGTCCTTAAATCCTGCTGCCGCATAACATGCAGCGTGGTATGCATCCCAAAGTGCGCTGTTTTCCCAATACGGATATTGAGTCGGCACTTCAATACCGTGGTTATTATAGCCTATCTCAATGACCGGCAGCAGTGCTATCACCATCACACACTAAGGAGCCAGCCGGCTGATTCTCCAACCCCCACTGCTCGCCTCGCGCTCATAAACCAAGCGGTCATGCAGGCGGCTGGGGCGGCCCTGCCAGAACTCCACCCGCTGCGGGCGCAGCACGTAGCCGCCCCAATGCGGGGGCGCGGCAATGGATTTTGGTCGGCAAATTCGGCTTCGGTTTCGTGCTCTCGGGCTTCGAGCTCCTGGCGGCTACCAATAACCTGGCTCTGGGGCGAGGCCCAGGCTCCGACCTGGCTACCGCGCGGGCGGCTCTGAAAGTACGTGGTCGACATATCGGCCGGCGCTTTCTCAATCAGGCCCTCAACCCGCACCTGGCGCTCGAGGCCGGGCCAGAAAAAATTGAGGGCCGCCCGCGGCTGGCTGGCCAGCTCGTGGCCCTTGCGGGAGTCGTAGTTGGTATAGAACAAAAAACCCGCATCGTCGGGCAGGCCCTTCAGCAACACCACGCGCTGGCTGGGCTGGCCGGTAGCGGCGTCCACGGTAGCCAGCGTCAGGGCCGACGGCTCGGGCAGTTGGGCGGCAATGGCCTCGTCGAGCCACTGCCGGAACTGGCGCACGGCATCGGGCAGCACGTCGGTTTCGAGCAGCGTTCGCTGGGCGTAGGTCTGGCGCAGAGCGGCCAGTTCGGCGTCGGTCATCATCAGCAAGCTAGTGTAGGCGAAGGTATAAAACTGCAAATGACCCGAGGTCAGGACTTACGCGGCTGCCATTCGTAGAGCGACCAGTTGCCCTGGTGGCGCAGGCGGTACATGCCCTGCTCCCGGATAAAATCGGGTACGCGGTTAAACAAGGCCAGCATTTCGGGCCGGTCTTTGAGCAGGTCGCGGTAATAGGTATTCTGGCCGTTGTAGTAGGCCGAATCCAGAAAAACCAGGATAGGTCGTTGGTCGAGCCGGGCTAGCAGAGCCGGGGCGGGGCCACCAGGGAGGAACATCGACTGTAACTCCACTGCCTGGTAGCCCGGCGTACGCGTCGCCTTCTGGGGCATGAGTGGCAGGCCCGTAATCAGGCCCAGCTGATACGTATGGTTGCAGTGCGGGTCATCGGGGTCTACCACTAGGCAGGGCACGTCATCAACCTTGGTGCCCACATAATAAAATGGCAGCGGCAGCAAGGCTTGGTAGTGTGCTGCTTCGGGCCAGCCCACGAGCTGGCGCAGCTCATCGGTGGCGGGCTCAGCAAACAAATTATCACGCTGAGTATAAGTGTGGTAATACTTACCAGCATTTAGCGCGTCATTGCCGGCCAGCACAGCCAGGACAATCCACAGCAGCTGCCGGCGGCGCCCGCCTTGGGCCGCAGCCTGGCGCCAGGCAAGCCCTGCATACCAGCCGAAGCTCAGCACCAATGCCCACCAGAAAGGCCAAATAAACCGTCCCAGCGCACGAAACTGCGTGATGCGCTCCGTAAGTTTATGCAGCCAGAAAAACGGATTCAGATAATCGTTGATAACATAATTCCCGCCATCCAGCTCGATGGTTTCGCCCAGCCCGATGAGCAGCAGCGGCAGGGCCGCCAGCAGCAGCAGCAGAAAATCGGGGCCTGTTTCGGTTCCCGGCGCCGGCAGGGCCGGCAGTAGCTGCCCGCTCCGCTGGCGCTGCCGGGCCAGCAAAGCGAGTCCACCCACTGCCAGCAGCCCGTACAGCACGAAGCCTCCGAGATAGGCGCTGGATTCGTAAGGTATGTGAGCTGTGCGCTCCAGCAGGAAGCGCACGGTATTGTAGTCGTAGCCGCGAAAGAGCGCGCCAAACTGAAACTTCCACTCTATCCAGCCGTAGCCATCGCTGCCCACCGGGCGCTCGGCGTGGCGATGGTCGAGCACTTGCAGAACCCCAAAGGTGAGTACGACTACCGCCGCCAGCAGTGCCAGGCCCCGGCCCGCCAGGGGCGCCAGGCGCGCCCAGCCCACGCTTCGCGCCCGACCCACAGCAGCAGAAAGAAGCCCAGCCAGGTGCCCAGCACGCCCAGGAAATAAAAATGAATCCAGGCGGCGGCTACCACGCCGGCCCCCAGCCCCAGCCACCAGCGCCCGGTGTGCTGGCCGGCACGCCAGGCAGCATACAAGCCCTGCAGTAGCCAGAGCGGCCCTAGCACGGCCGGCGTGTACGAAAGGGCCAGGTGCCCCACACTGAGGCGGAAGGTTTGGGGGCCGACCCACGGCAGCGTTACACTGAGCAGCAGTAGAAGCCACGCCGGCAGCCCGAGCCGCCGCATCATATCGGCCAGCAGCAGCGTACTCAGCAGCAAGCCGCCCAGAAAGAAGCAATCAAACAGGTAAAGCCCATAAGGTGCCAGCGTGGGCACTACCTGCACCAGCGCGTGCAGCGGCACGCTGACAAGCGGGGCAATATCTGTAAAAAATATATATTCTCCATATGGATAGTTCTGCCCGTGTTCCAACAACCCCTGGCTCAGGGGCTGACGCAGAAAGGTAGCCAGTGAAAAATAGCTTTTGGCCCCATCGTAGTGGTCAACAATCAGGTAGCGACCGGGATGGCCCAGCAACCGACTATAGGCCAGCCCCAGTGCTACCAGTTGAAGCAGGCCCGCCACCAGCACCCAACGCTTCGCTGGGTGCTGGTGGCGGGCGGGCGGTTCATGCGTAGAAGACAAATCAGCAGTAAGAGTCATAAGCAACCCAGCGGCGATGATATAGCCTATCGGCTTGGCTGGCCTGGGCAAAGGTAGGACCGTGCCCGCGGTTGCCGCCGGGCTGCGCCCGCGGAACGATTCGCCAGCTAAACGCTTTACTTTGCTAACGGCCCGCAAGCGGGCGGCCTGCTTTTCCTTTCCTGCTCTGCCTTATGAAGCCCGGCACCCTTCTCCTCTCGCAGCCCTTCCTGGGTGACCCTAATTTTGAGCGCAGCGTTATCCTGCTCTGCCGGCACAGCCCGGCCGAGGGGGCGTTCGGCCTCGTGCTTACGCAACCTACCAGCCTCACGCTGGGCGATGTCATCGACCTGCCGCTAGGCACCGCCACGCCTGCTGCGGCCTTGCCACTCTACAGCGGCGGCCCGGTGCAGCCCGACACGCTACACTATGTGCACCGGCAGGCCGGGCTGCCTGGCGCCACCGACCTGGGCCAGGGAGTGTACTGGGGAGGCGACTTCGACATCCTGCTGGCAGGGCTCACAAACGGCGACGTTGCCCCCGACACCGCCAGGCTTTTTATTGGCTATTCGGGCTGGTCGGCCGGGCAGTTGGAGCAGGAAATTGAGCGCGGCTCGTGGATAAAGCAGCCCGCCTCTGCCGGGAAAGTGTTTACTTTGGAGTCTGATGCGTTCTGGCGCACGATTCTGCGCGAAAAAGGCGGTCGCTACCGTGCCCTGTCCAATTATCCGCTCGACCCGCGCCTGAACTAATTTTTTTTCTGACCTCCGTTCCGGCGGCTACTTTAATTACAACCTGCTGGCCCGGCCGCCGGCTTTTTGCATCGCCTTATGCTGCCCGAAGAAAACCCTACCCCGCCCCCACCTCGCCCGCCGACCAGGGTGCTGCCCCGCCGACCGCCTGAGCATCATCGAAGCCCGCCTGGCCGAAATTCGCGCCAAGCAGGCCGAGTCGGCCACACCGGCCGCCCCCGCCCTAAGCGATACGCCGCCCGCGGCGGCCGTGCCCCCGGTGGCGGGGCCACCCAAACCGAAGCTGACCCGCTCCTGTCGGAGCCCGGCCTGGCCCAGGAGCTGGGTGCAACGACGGGGCCAACGCCCCCCCCGCTACGCCGGAAGCCGTCGCTGCCGAGACGGCGCAGCATGCGCCGGCCGAAGCCAGCGAAGAGCTTTCGGCCCCGCAGGCACGGGCCGTAGCCCACTACGGCGAGGCCATGAGCCCGGCAGCCCTCAGCGAAACCGCCGAGCCGGCACCCGCCGAGGAAACGGCCCCGACCGCCACGCTGGCTTCGGCCGATGCGCTCGACGAGGCCCCCAGCAGATAGCCACGCTGCCTACCTCCGCCACCGAAAGCGCCGCCGAAGCCCACCAGGCCGAGGTAGCTCACCTCGCCGCCGAAGGAGAAGCCGACCATTACGTGCCCGAAACGCCGGCCCCCGACTTCAGCACTCTCGACCTCGAAAGCCAGGCAGCCCACCTGGTGGCGCTGTTGCGCCGCCCCGACGCCCGCCGCAACCGCCAGCAGATTCTGGAGCTCAACCGCCAGTACGAAACCAACGTGGCCGCCGCCCGCGCCGCCTCGCGCCAGAAGCTGGCCGAAGATGCCAACGCTCCGCAGGAGTTCAGCTTTCAGCCCCGGCCAGCCAGGGCGAGCTCAACCAGGCCCTGCAGGAGTTCCGCGAGGGCCGCGCCCGCGATGCCAAGGCCGAAGACCAGAGCCGTGCCCAGAACCTGGCCCGCAAGCAGGAGCTGCTGGCCCAGCTGCGCCAACTCGTGGAAAGTGCCGAAACCAAGGATAGCTCGCAGAAGCTCAAGCAGCTGCAGGCCGACTGGAAAGCGACCGGCCCCGTGCCCCAGACCGACAGCCAGGAAACCTGGAATACCTACCACGGCCTGCTCGACCGCTACTACGCCAACCAGGGCCGCTTTTATGAGCTGAAGGAGCTGGACCGCCGCCGCAACCAGGAAGCCAAGGAAGCGCTCATCGTGCGTGCCGAAGCCCTCAAGGATGCCCCCGGCATCAACAAGGCCCTCGACGAGCTCAAAAAGCTGCACGACGACTGGAAGCACATCGGCCCCGTGCCCGGCGAGCAGCGCGAGCCTCTGTGGCAGCGCTTCCTGGCCGCCTCCGAGGCCGTGCACCTGCGCCGCAAGGAATTTGTGGACGTACGCTCGGCCCAGGAAAAGGAAAACCTGACTGCCAAGCAGGCCCTGCTGGCACGGGTGCTGCCTTTTGCCGAGTTTACCACCGAGCGCGTCAACGAGTGGCGCTCGCGCACCGATGAGCTGCAGGAAATTAAGAAGGAATGGGAAGCCACCGGCCCGGTGCCCCGCGCCCAGGCCGACCAGCTCAACAAGCAGTACTGGAATGCCTACAAGGCCTTCTTCAACCGCAAGAATGATTTTTTCAAGAGCCTCGACTCGGAGAAAAACACCAATCTGCAAGCCAAGTACGCCCTCATCGAGCAGGCCGAAGCCGCCCAGCAAAATCCTGACTTCGACGAAGCCCGCAACATCATCATCCGGGTGCAGAAAGAGTGGAAAGACGTGGGCCGCGTGCCCGAGAAGCAGGCCGATAAAATCTGGAAGCGCTTCCGCGCCGCCTGCGACAGTGTATTTGAGCGCCCCAAGCAGGAAACCCGCCAGCGCGAGGAGCGGCAGTCGGCCGCCAGCAGCGAGCAGGTTACCCGTTTGGATAAAATTGCGCAGCAAGTAGGCGCGCTGTCGCCCGAGCAGCCGGGTACGCTCGAAGGCTTTCGCTCGCTTATCGCGGAGTGGCAGGAACTCGACGCCGCGGCCGACCAACCCGGCGCGGGCACTACTGACCGGGGCGAAGAGCAGTTTCATACCCTTATGGGTAAATACCTGGACCAGACCGCCGGCATCACCCCTACTGACAAAGAGGACTTGCTTTTTCAATTGGATATAGCCCGGCTCAAGGCCCGCCCGCAGGCCCAGCAAGCCTTTACCCGCAAGGAAACCGGCCTGCGTCGTGAAATTCAGGAGCTGGAAAACGACGTGGCTACCCTGCAAACCAACCTCGACTTCTTCGCCCGCTCGAAGAACGCCGACCAGCTGCGCCAGGAGTATCAGGGCCGTATGCAGGAAGCCCGCGTGCGCATCGAAAAGCTAAAAAAGCAGCTGAAGCAGCTGCGCAGCTAAGGCATTAGCTGCCAGTCGCAAAAGGGAGAGCCGGCCGGCTCTCCCTTTTTTATTCGTGCCTATTGTTGTTGGGCGGCATTTTTCACCTTACTTTTGCCCCACCTTAAAGCCTCCTTAGCTCAGTTGGTAGAGCTTCTGACTTGTAATCAGAGGGTCGTTGGTTCGAGTCCGACAGGAGGCTCAGTTATTCCCTACCGGAGCACCCGGAAAACTGCTTCTCACGCCGTGAAAGCCGTTTTCCGGGTTTTTTGCGTCTGGGGGATTCGGTACTCCTGGGAGCGAAACGTGGGGTTTGCGGCGCGAGCCGCGCGCCCGTTTCGCGCCCTACCTGCTTATGGCAACCTAATGGGCCGTTTAACTCGCTCACGCAGCTCGTGCCGGACGGGGTCTACATCGTGGACACGGCCACGCCGGGCTTTGAGCTACCGGGGCGGTGGTAGCCCAGCCCGCGACCGCGCTTACCTGGCCGGTGCTGAACCCTGCCAATATAGACGCGCCGGCCAACCTGAAAATGTGGCGCGAACGTACTTATGCCAAAGCCGGCTCCCAAAATGGGCTCTGGATAGGCAGCAGAAAAGAGGTAGTACTGGCAAATAGCCCGTTCTTTGCGGGACGAATACCTAAGTGGGCAATTTTTACACTCTGATTTAGTTTAGCTCGCCTGCTCGCCCATTAAACCTTTATCCTATCCATGTCTTCTGTTTTGTTTTACTACCGAAATCCTCTTGGTAGTATTTTTTATGACCCAGCTGGCTTTGTGGTCCTGAGCTGGACGGACGCCCTGATAACTTCGGCTGAATTACAGTCCCTCTACTCGCATACCCTGCAAGCTCTCCGGCATCACAGCACCTGCAAGCTGCTCACCAACCAAGCAGTTCGTCAACCCTTATCGACCGACGAACAGAGATGGCTTATTGAACAGTGGATTCCACAGGCAATAGCCGAATGCGCTTACAGCCATTGTGCCATTGTGGAAAGTACGCAAGCGGATGGTAACCTAGCGGCTCGGGCTGTTGGTAGTGGAGTAGCCCATCACCCGCTCGATTTTCGGTATTTTGAGCATGAAAGCGAGGCGAGGCAGTGGTTACAAACGGCCTAACCTAGGCCACCTCAAGCGCGACCGGGCCGGCTAGGCGAAGACTTCTCGCTGGTGAGCCGCCAGCAGCTCGTCGAGGGCCACCCGGCGGCGGATTAGGGGCCGGGTGGCCCTCGACGAGCTGCTGGCGGCAGCCGACCAACTGCAGCCGCCCTGCCAAGCGGTGGGCCGGCTGCTCGATTTGCACGTTGCCAAAGCAGTACCCGGCTATACCGGGGCTGCCGATACTTAGCGCGGCGCTGGGGCGGCCGGCTGGGTAGCATCAAAGCCCACCTTACCGGCCTTCATCACCCATTTCACGTGGTCTATTATTACGTTGATATCGGTGGTCGGGTCGCCTTCCACGGCTACCAGGTCGGCCAGAAAGCCGGGGGCAATGGCGCCCAGATTTTTTTCCTGACCCAGCAGCTCGGCGCCGGTTGTGGTGGCGGTTTGCAGGGCCTGTGCAGGGCTCATGCCCGCCTTGACAAACCAGGCCAGCTCGCGGGTATTCTCCCCGAAGCCCGTGAAGACAGCATCGGAGCCCATGGCAATTTTCACCCTGGCCTTGATTGCCCGCTTCAGGGTTTCGAAGTTTTGTGCCACGTAGCCATTCAACTCTCTTACCACGGTCGTATCGTAGCCAAATTCGGCCCGGTGGGCAATGTAGTACTTATTATGCTCGACGGTGGGCACGTAGATGGTGCCTTTTTTGGCCATGATGGCCAGGGTTGCGTCGTCGATATTAATGGCGTGCTCCACGGAATTAGTACCAGCCCGCACCGCGTCGCGGGCGCCATCGGGACCATAGGAGTGAATAGCAATGCGCTTGCCGGCAAAATGGGCCACGTCGGCCGCAGCTTTCATCTCCTCATAAGTAAACGTCTGGAAGCCGGTTACATCCTTGTCGCTGCCGGTCGAGCCGTACATCTTTACCCAGTCGGCCCCGGCGGCGATTTGCTGGCGGGCCACGCGCTGCACGGCCTCTACGCCGTCGCACTGCCCGGCATCGGGAATGGCCCCGACTTTATAGGGTGAGCTACTGATATGCAGGCCGTTGCCGGCCACGAACATACGCGGCCCCACGATAGCACCCCGGTTAATCAGCTCGCGCAGGGCGAAGTCCATGTTGTCGAACGAGCCCAGGTCGCGCACGGTAGTAACACCGGTGGCCAGGGCTTTGCGGGCATTTTCCTGAGCCAGGAAGACTGTCACGGCCGGCCCCAGCGTGCCCAGCTGCGCCCAGGGGGTGGTGCCCGGCGTCTTATCCCAGTAGAAGGTCATATGGGTATGCGCGTCGATGAGACCGGGGATGGCCGAGTAGGCGCGTAAGTCGATGGTTTCGGCGTCGGCAGGGATAGCCACCTCCTGGGCCGCCCCGACAGCCACGATGCGGTCGGCGCGAATGAGCACGACGGCGTTGGTGAACACCTTTCCGCGCCCGTCGACAACTTTTCCAAAGCGAAGGGCCTTGACTTGCGCCCGCAAAACCACGGGTGACCCCACCGAAAAGAGGAAGAGCAGAAACAGGGGGTAGATTTTACGCATAAGGAAACAAGGCCAGTAGGAGATAAATACTGGCGGCGCGGCAATATGGCACCAGATGCGCCTAGAACTCGCTACTCAGCGCCACCCCCGGCCACGGACGCTCAAATCTTGCCGAGCCCGCGCATGTAGGCTTGTACTACGGGCAGGAAAAGCGGCCCGGCGGCATCGAGGTAGGCGCGGTCGGCGGCAGTCCAGTGGCGCGGGTGGCCGAACACGCAGGGCTGCAAGATGCCCCAGAGCTGACCGTGGTCGACAAGGTGAGCATGGACCAGAGCCCGGTGGCCGAAGGTGGTGCGCTCAAATTCCTGATTAAGCACCTCGGGTCCTGCCGCGTGCACGTCGTCGACGAATACGGAAGGCCGGGTGGCCAGCGCGGCGCGGAACAGGGGGTCTTGCCGGGGCAAGTCGCCAGTATCATCCTGCCAGTCGTGGCGCGGGTCGGGCAATGCCTCGTCGAGGCGCCACACGAAGGCAATGCGGCCGCGGCCCTGGGCCGGGTCACGCACGTAGAGAAAACAGCGGTCGGCGCGCACCTGAGGCCCAACCAGGTCGAGGGCGCGTTGCAGGGCTTCGGCGGGCGGGGACGCGGCCAACACGGCAGCGAGTTCGGTAAGGGGAGAGTCGGACATGGAACGGGGTTAAACGGTAGGTAGGCAGTACGTGCGTCGGTCACACAAGGCCGGAAACGGGGCGGGCCGGGAACCTAGCGCAGTTTTCCTATCAGGGCAACGTTGCGTTATAACGGAGCACCTCACGAGCCCCTTTGGGGCCGGCCTCCTCTCCTCAACCGAGAGGGGAGCCAGTTTGGCAAAAAAATGTACACGCCCCGCAAAACCACTTTAACCTGGCGCCGGGATGATTTGCCGGGCCACCGGTTAATTTCCACCAAGCTACTCTTCCGATGACCGTTCTCTACTGGCTGCGCAGCGACCTGCGCCTGCACGACAACCCCGTGCTGGCTGCCCTGCCGCCCCACGCCACGGCCCTGCTGCCCGTGTACTGCTTCGACCCCGTGACCCTGGGTCCCGACCCCTACCTGGGCCTGCCGCGCACAGGTCCGCACCGTCTTCCCTTCCTGCTCGACACGCTGGCCGACTTGCAGCGCCGCTACGCCGCGCTGGGTGCGGGCATTCATTTCGTGGTGGGCCGGCCCGCCGACGTGCTGCCCGCCCTGGCCCGGCAGCATGGAGCCGCCGCCGTGTGGACCAGCGCCGAGCTTACCACGGAGGAAGCCGAAACCGAAGCGGCCCTGGAAGCGGCGCTGGGGCCCCACACCCCCTGCGCCGCTTTGAAAGCCTCACGCTGCTGAACCCGGACGACCTGCCCATTTCCATTCAGCACTTGCCGTTTTCCTTCAGCAAGTTTCGGTTCGACGTGGCTGCCCGCATGCCGGTGCGCCCCCGCTGCCAGCTCCGCGCCAGCTGCCGCCGCTGCCGGTGGGCTTCGTACCCGCCACGCTGCCCACGGCAGCCGCGCTGGCCACCGCAATGGGCCAGCCAGCGCAGGTACCCCTGCCCCGCGACCGCCGCTCGGCCCTACCCGCGCTGGGCGGGGGCGAAACCGCCGCCCTGGTCCGGCTGCACGACTACGCCGTAGAACGCCACCTCATCGGCCGTTACGATGACACCCGCAACCAGCTGCTGGGCGAGGCCTTCAGCACCAAGTTTTCGCCCTGGCTGGCCAATGGCAGCCTGTCGGCCCGCCAAATATGGGCCGCCATTGACGGCTACGAGGCCATTCACGGCACCCGCAGCAAGGGCGCGCAGCAGCTGCGACTGGAGCTGCTGTGGCGCGACTACTTCCGGCTGTTGGCCCGACGCACCGGACCGGCCTTTTTCCGCTGGCATGGCCTGCGCGACCAGCTACCAAAGCCGACGCAGCCCGACCGCGCTGTGTTTGAGCGCTGGACCCAGGGCCAAACCGGGAATGCCTTTGTCGACGCCAACCTGCGCGAGCTGGCCGCCACCGGCTTTATGAGCAACCGCGGGCGCCAGAATGTAGCGAGCTACCTTATTCACGACCTGCACCAGGACTGGCGCTGGGGAGCCGCCTGGTTTGAGCATCAGCTTATCGACTACGACCCGGCTTCGAACTGGGGCAACTGGAAGTACATCGCCGGCACCGGCACGGATGTGCGCGACACGGCCTTTGACGTAGCGCAGCAGGCCAAGCGCTATGACCCCCAGGGCCGCTACGTGCGCACCTGGCCGTAACTCATCTTTAATCAGTATCTCAGAAGTTGATTAGTGCTTTTTGCTTCCTAAGCCCTTTCTTTTATTAACACCTTTGCATGTATTATGGCCGACGGCACCACTGATTTTGACCTGATTGTGTTAGGGGCTGGTTCGGCTGGCCTGGGGTTGGCTTTATTCATGGCCCGCGTGAAACTACGCGTGCTACTCATTGACCGAACTGAGTCCGACATAGGTGGTGACTGCCTTAATCACGGTTGCATACCCAGTAAGGCGCTCATTCACGCTGCCCGGCAAGTGCAGCAGGCCCGGCAGGCAACCCAGTTTGGCCTGCAAGTAAGTGGGCAAGTTTCGATGAGTCAGGTGATGGAGTATATCAGGAGCCGGCAAGCCATCATTCGACCCCACGAAAACCCGGAATACCTGCGGGAGCTAGGTATTGTCGTAGAAATTGGTCACCCAACGTTTGTGGGCGAGCATGAGGTGGAAATCAATGGGCAGGTACACCGTGGGCGCAAACTAGTAATTGCTACTGGCTCGCGCCCACAGCCATTGCGGGTTCCCGGCACAGAGCTGGTGCGCCTCTACGACAATCAGCACGTGTGGAATTTGCGCGAGTTACCTGCGCGCCTACTCGTGGTGGGCGGTGGCCCGAATGGCGTAGAATTGGCTCAAGCCATGCAGCGCCTGGGCTCTCAGGTTACGCTGGTGCATCATGGCCCGCGCCTGCTTGAAAAAGAAGACCCTGCTATCAGCGCCGTGCTGGACGAACGACTGCGCGCCGAGGGCCTCACTATCCACCTGGACGCCGTGGTGGCCGCCTTTACTACAGCTGCCGAAGCGCACATAAAACCTAAGAATGGGGCGGAGTTTAAGCTGGAGTTCGACCTCGTGTACGTTGCTGTTGGGCGGGAAGTAAGCTTCGAAAGTCTGCACCTTGACCGGGCCGGAATTGCCGTAGATGCCCAGGGTCACCTCCAGCTCGATGAGTACCTGCAAACCACAAACCCAGACATCTTCGCTGCTGGCGATGCGGCCAATTCGCTTAAATTCAGCCACGGGGCAGAGCTACACGTACGCTTACTCCTATTTAACTTTTTCTCCCCCTAAAGCGTAAGCTCAGCTACGACCACTTCTCCTGGGTCACCTTTACCGACCCGGAAGTAGCGCACTTCGGCCTCGACGAGGCGGCGCTCCGCGCCCGAGACACCCCTTACGAACGCTGGGAAACTGATTTTGCCGACGACGACCGGGCGGTGGTGGATGATTACCGCTACGGCCGATTAGTGCTTTTCATTGAAAAGAATCGGCTGCCCTTACCGGGCCAGAAACGACGTATTCTGGGTGGAGCCATGGTAGCTCCTGGTGCGGGCGAACTGGTACAGGAGCTGATTCTGGCCAACACCAGTGGACTGGACATCGGTGAAATCTTTGATAAGGTGTATCCATACCCAGTAGCTACGCGCATTAACCAGAAGCTTATTGTTGCGCACCAAGAGGTGTCGGAACTCCAACAAAAAGCTTTGGCTGTGGCTTATAGGCTTCACTAACTACCTCCAGCCAGTAGAATAACCTCGGCAGCTTCAACCAGGCCGGGGTTTTTTTTCGTACGCTTTTATATTCTTTCCGGGCATTCTTTTATCGGCTGCTCTAACGGCCAACCGACCGCAGCTTCTGCTGAAGCGTTTTTTTCTACCTGTGACTGCCGACTTTGCCCGCGTTGCTATTTTGCTGTTTACCCGTTCGGCGGAGGAAGAGGGCGTGCGCAAACGGTTTCTGACGCACGGCAGCAGAGCGGACAATGCCGCCCTGGCTGCCCAACTTATTGCCCACGCCACGGCCACAGCTAGCCAGGTAGGTGTCGAGATGGTGTGCGTAGATTCAGTTCAGCAGGCTGGGGCTACTTTTGGCGAGCGGCTGTCGGGAGCGGTGCGGGCCACCTTTGCCCTTGGCTACGAGCACCTGCTTATAATCGGCAACGACTGCCCACAACTGGGGATAGCTACCCTGCGGCAGGCGGTAGCAGCCGTACGCGCTACTGGCGCAGTGCTTGGCCCGGCTGCCGACGGCGGCGTTTACTTGCTGGGTATCTCCCAAACCCTTTTTGAAAGGGGGCCTGGCTCGAATTACCCTGGCAAACCCAGCGACTGGGCACGGCGCTACTACACCAACTGCGCCGCCAGGGAGCCCAGGTGCATCAATTACCAACCCTGGCCGACATCGACGATGAGCAGGATTTAGCCTGGGTGCTGCGGCAATGCCTGCCCTGGCCGCTGCGGCGCGCCCTGCACCGGCTGCGTACCCCGAAGCGGCGGTTAGTGCCGGTCTGGCTACGGGGAAGCCAGCATAGCGAAGGCGTGGCCCGTCCCGCAGAGGCCCCCAACATACTGATACATCCGGGAGTTGCCAGCCCTGCGTCGCGCATCGGATACCTGCGGGTTTCCCGTGATGCGGCCAGGCGGCCTACGTGTATGGTTTCAGTTTGCTTTTCCTGCTTTTATGAAGAAGACTTCTTCGCTTTTTCTCCTTTTCCTGGCATTTTTTCTGCCCACGCTTTCTGCCTGGGCGCAAGTAGATTTGGTAGTATCCGTGCTCGACAACGCCCACAAGCCCGTCGTCGGCCTGCCGGTGCACCTCGACAACGCTGCCATCGGGTATAGTGCCGAGCACCCCACTGATGCCCAGGGTAAGGCACGCTTTCAAGGCCTGAGCACGGCCGGCAGCTACGCCGTAAGCACCACCGTAACGGAGCAGTACCAAGCCGTGCGGGAGGCCGGCATTACGCTGCGGGCTAACTCCAGCCCCAGCGTGACGCTGGTTTTGCCCCAGGTCAGCACCCAGGCGCTGGCGGGCGTAGTGGTGCGCGCCCCTAATAACGCCACCACTATCAACACCCAGAATGCCGAGGTAGCCTCCCAGCTTTCGGCCCGGGAGCTACGCGAAATTCCGATTGAGGCCCGCGATATTACCCGGGCCCTCTACCGGCTGCCCAATGTGACGCTGGCTACCGGCTTCTTCTCCGAAGCGCCTAACGTAAGCATAAACGGAGCTAATGGTCTATATACGAATTATCTGATTGACGGGCTCGACAACAACGAGAACTTCCTGGGTGGGCAGCGCTTCGCCATTCCGGTAGGCTTCGCCCAAAACGTGAGCGTACTGACCAATAACTTCTCGACGGAGTTTGGCAACTCGGCCAACGGCATTGTGAACGTGACAACTAAATCGGGCTCCAACAATCTGACCGCAGAGGCATTTTACCTTACCCGGCCGGGACCTGCGATTGATGGTAAAACAGATTTTCCGCAGCGTGACCTCTCGGGCAATCAGGTGCAGAATGGGTTTCAGCGCCAGCAGTTTGGCTTTGGCGTGGGCGGGGCACTGGTGAAGGACAAGACGTTTTTTTACCTGAATGCCGAGCAAACGTTTGATATCAAGGACAACGCCCTGACTTCCCCCGAGCTGGGGGTGGCGGCCACCGTACGCGGCCACAACCGCTTCACGTACCTTTCAGGCAAAATCGACCAACACTGGAGCGAGCGGTTTCGCTCGTCGCTGCGGGCTAACGTAGGCTATGTGAACATCGAGCGCCAGGGTGGCGGCCTCGACGGCGGCGTAGCCTTCCCCTCGACTGGCAACCAACAGGACCGCAACTCCGTCGCCATTGCTTCGCAAAACGTGTACGTAGGCCGGCGCATTACTTCCGAAACCGATTTACAGTACGCCAGCTTTCGCTGGAACTATGCGGCGGCTTTCAACCCCAGCAGCCCCGATGTAACCGTGCTCGACCCAGCCGGCCAGGCCGTGGCCGTGCTGGGCAACCCCGGCTACCTCTTCGACTCGCACCAGAAGACCTGGCAGGCCCAGCAGAAATTCACGCTGGTGAGCGGGCGCAGTACTTTTAAGGGGGCTTTGGCATCATCAGTACCGAGCACTCGCTGTTTGGCGGCGGCAACCCCAACGGCAGCTACACCGTGTCGCTGAGCCAGGCGCAGCTCGACGCGCTGCGCGCGCGCAACCTTGGCGCAGGGCTCAGCATCAACGATATTCCGAGCAATGTGCAAGTGAACAGCTACAGCGTAGAGCTACGCCCGGAGCCCTTCGGCACCACTCAGAATCTGTATAATATTTATTTGGAGGACCTGTACGCCGTAACCGACCGCCTGAACGTGACGCTCGGCGTGCGCTACGACTACGATAACCTCTCGAAGGGTGGAGCGGACCATGGCGACCGCAACAACGTGGCCCCACGGGCTAACTTCAACTACCGGCTCACCGAGCGCAGCAGCCTGCGGGGCGGCTACGGCATCTTCTACGACAAGATTCTGTACACCGTGTACAGTGACGCCTTGCAGCAGAACACCACCTCGGCCGACTACAAAACCGAGCTGCGCGAGCTGGTGCGCGTGGGGGCCCTGCCCGCTAATACCGATGTGGACCGCATCACCTTCGATGGCAACCTGAGCGGCAGCGCCAGCAATGTAGCCTACCTGAAAGGCCCTTCGGGCGCAACCCTGCAAAACCAGCGCGCCGGGGTACCCAGCAACGAAAGCCGCATTCTGAACCCTAATGGCTACCAGAACCCCTATTCGCATCAATCCACGCTGGGCTACCAGTACCAGGTAAGCAAAAAGTCTCTGTTTTACGTGGATTTGATGTACAACCGCTCGTATGACTTGTTTCGGCTGCGTAATGTGAACGCCCCGTCGGAATACCCGCAGAATGACCCTAACAACGTGGTCGTGCGGACCCCAGCCCAGGCCGACGCTACCCGGCCGGTGCCCATTCAGGCTGACGGCAGCGCCATTATTGGCGGCCAAACAGTAGTTGGGGCGGCCCGCAATATTGTAGAAACCGAGTCGGCGGGCCGTTCGCGCTACATGGCCGCCAGCTTCAATCTGCAGAAGGATGCCGCCGAGGACAAGTACGGCTACCGCATCACCTATACGCTGTCAAATCTGAAAAATGATACGGAGGACGTCAACTTCCGGGCCGCTGATGCGAACAACTACGGGGCCGAGTTCGCGAACTCTATCAACGACCGGACGCACGTTATCAACGCCATTGGCAGCTATTACCCTGTTCGAAGCCTGCGCTTTACACTGGCCGCATTAATACAGAGCGGTCAGCCCATCAACCGCGTGGCAGGGGCCTATCCCATTCCCGGCGTGTTCAATCCCGATGGCACCCAGGCCTACACCAACGACCTGAACGGTGACGGCAACTCCTTCAGCACTACTTACCAGGGCAACACCAATCGCTACCCTGGTGAGAGCCGCAACAGCGACCGCCTGCCCTGGTCGAAAACGTTTGACGTAGGCGCGCAGTACACCCTGCATTTCGGAGAGGCTACGAGTCGCCTCGAACTAACGGCTGACGTATTCAACATTTTGAATACTCAAAATCTGAGCGGCTACGCCAACAACGCTACCCAAAGCAATCAGATTCAGGTAGGGCCGGCCGGCTCGGGCATTGTGCGCCGCAATGCCAGCGCGCCGCGCCAGTTCCAATTTGGCCTGCGCTACGCGCTGTAGCTGGTCGAACATACTAAAAAACGTCCTGCTGCGTGCGGTAAAGCATCGCTACGCTTACTTAAATTCCGGTTTTGCACAGCCCGGCAGTGGTGCTTCAACTTGCTCAGCAGGACGTTCAAGTACAATTTTTATGAAAAAAAATGGACTTCTATTCCTTGCTGCTTTCGCGCTGCTGGCCGGCTGCAACGTTCGTAAGCAACGCGAGTCGGCGCAGATACTAGCCCAAAGCTGGCCGCAAATTGAGGCGAAGGGCCACAATCAGCCGGTAAGTATGCTGATGTGGATGGGCGACCCCCTCATTAATCGCTATATGAGCACCTACGTGAAACCGGAGGTGAAGCGCCGCTACGGTATCGAACTGCAAATTGCGGCCGGCCAGGGCGCGGGCCTGGCCCAGACGCTGGCCGCCGAGCAGCAGGCCGACCAGCCCAGCGAAGCGGACTTGGTGTGGATAAACGGCGAGACGTTTTACCAGCTTCGGCAGGTTAATGCCCTGCTGGGACCCTACGTAGCCAAGCTGCCCAATGCTCCGCTGCTTGATTTACAAAACCCCTTTATCAACACCGATTTCCAACAGCCCGTTGCGGGCATGGAATGCCCGTGGGGTAACGTGCAGTTCAACTTCATCTATGATTCGGCGCGGGTAGCGAATCCGCCCCGCTCGTTTGCCGAGCTGCCGGCGTTTGTAAAAGCGCATCCCGGTCAGTTTACTATTCCAAATGAGTTTACGGGGATGACCTTGCTGAAATCGTGGATGATTGCCTTATCAGGTGACGCCAGGCTGTTTCAGGGCAAGTTTGATGAGGCGGTGTACAAGAAGTGGTCGGGGGCACTGTGGCGGCAGGTAAATGCCAGCAAGCCTTACTTCTGGAAGCAGGGCCAGACCTTTCCTGAGCAGCTGGCCCCGCTGCATCAGCTTTTTGCCAATGGCGAGGTGGCGTTCACTTTCTCCAATAACGACGCGGAGGTAGACAATAAAGTAAACCAGAAGGTATTCCCGCCCACCGCCCGGGCCTACGTACCCGCGCCCGGCACCATTCAGAACTCGCACTACCTGGGCATTGTGCGCCACGCCCAGCACCCGGAGGCCGCTATGCTGGTGGTCAACTTTTTGATTTCGCCCGAGGCCCAGCTCAAGAAAATGGACCCCGACGTGTGGGGCGACCATACAGTCTTAGCGATGCAAGCCCTGACCCCGGCTCAGCGCCAAGCGTTTGCGCAGCTGCCCTCGCGCCGCTACGCTCCCAAACGCGAGACAATCCAGGGAAAGGCCCTACTGGAGCCAGACCCGGAATATATGACCCGACTATTTAAGGATTTTAGAACGTATGTTATTGAGGGTGCGCCCATTCCGGCTTCTTAGGCTTCCGAATCCGCTGCTGGGTCTGTATGGATTGCTGGTACTTGGCCTGCCGCTGGCAGGCCTGGGCTATGCGCTGGCGGGTAGCCTGGGCCTGGCCGGCCCCCTGGCTACGGGCTTTACCGGGCATTACTGGCAAGAACTGACTCATGACACGGGGCTGCTTTATGCGGCGCTCTACAGCCTATGGATAGCGGTAGCGGCGGTAGGCCTTTCGGTAGGGCTGGCGCTGGTATTGGTCCTGCGGGCGCAGCCAACGCTGCGGCGGTCGGCGCTACCAGCCCTGCTCTACGTGCCGCTGGTTATGCCCTCCCTGGTGGTGGCGTTCTACTTATTTCAGCTGCTGAGCCGGGCAGGCTGGATTTCGCGCCTCAGTTTTCAGGCTGGCCTGACCAGCAGCTTAGCAGCCTTTCCGGAACTGGTGCAGGACGCGGCGGGTGTGGGTATTATTCTGGCACACGTTCTACTTCTCTTCCCCTTCATAACCCTGCTATTTCAGGCCATTTACCAGGAAAGCCGGCTCGACGATTATCGCCAGCTTACGCTCACGCTGGGGGCCAGCGCGGGGCAGTTTCGGCAGCGGGTGGCCCGGCCAGTACTGCTGCGCCGGGCTGCTCCTACCCTGCTGCTGAGCTTTATGGCTACCCTAGGGGCCTACGATATCCCCTTACTACTGGGTCGCCCTTACCCCCAGATGCTTAGCGTATTCATTGCGACCCGGCTTCAGCGCTTCGACCTGCGTGAGCTGCCGGCCGCCTACCTGGCAGGCTTTTTAGTGGCCATTAGCTTGCTCGGGCTAATTGCGGGCCTGTTACGGCTGACAGGACAGGCAAAGGCACTACCCTTACACACCACTAACTAGCACACATCGGACATCCAGCGGCTGTTCAGCAAGCAGGCTGTTTTACAACGGGCACTACCCGATTTTACTCTATGCGCACCCGGCTGCTTGTTATTTTCTTCGCCTGCTTGTTTACCCTGCCATTTGGGTTGCTTGGGCTACTGGCCGTGGGGGAGAACTGGCATTTCCCGGAGGCTCTGCCACCGGCATACTCCTTGCAGGCGCTGCGAGACCTGCTCTCCGCTGATAACGAGCTGCTGTCGGGGCTAGGCCGAAGCTTTTTATTGGCCGGTACAGTGGCAGTAGCAGCCACCGCAGGCGGGTTCATCCTGGCGCGGGCTGTGACGCGCAGCCGCTGGCCGGCGCGCTGGGAAACACTTAGCTATTTACCCTATGCCTTGCCGCCGGTGCTACTGGCAGTGCTCATTCAACCCTTTATTATCCGCCTGCACCTATCGGGCTCAGTAGGCGGCGTACTGCTGGGCTTGCTGCTGATTGCCCTGCCGTTTGCCACGCTGCTACTGGGTAGCTTCTGGACGCGGCAGGTAACGGAGTACGAACAGCTGGCCCGTACTCTGGGCTGCACCCCCAGCAGGCCATGCGGCAGGTGCTGCTGCCACTGGCCTGGCCACGGCTGCGCGCTACCCTCGTGCAGACGTTTTTGCTCAGCTGGTTCGACTTTGGCCTGACCAATGTATTGAGCGTGGGGAAGGTGCGTACCCTTACGGTGCAAGTATTTACGTATGTGGGTGAAGCCAATGGCGCGCTAGCGGCCGTGGCTTCGCTCATCTTGCTGGTACCTCCCACCCTGATACTTTTAGCCAATAAATCTGTCCTGCTGCGAAAGCCGTAATTCCACTTACTCTGAGCCCCTGCTACGTATGCTGCAAGCCCTGCTTATTTCTAATGGCCTTGTCGGGCTAGAAAAATACTATATCTCGAATGAGCTCGTGCAGTACACCACGTGTCTCATTACCAAGGATTTCGCGCCCGACCTAACGCCCTACGACCTGCTGGTGGTACCCAACGGCTCTGACCACGTGGCGATGCTAAAAATCAAGAACCAGGTGCGCGACTTTCTGAACAAGGGCAAGGCGCTGATGTGTTGCGATGGTTTTTTTACGGCCTGGGTACCAGGCAATCAGTGGGTGATGGACAACTCCCACCGTACCCTGGACGTGCGCTATCTGCCTGGGCCTGACCCGCACGGCCTGCTTCGGGGCCTCGACCTCGACGAGCTGAACTTCTCGCACGGCATGAGTGGTTGGTGGTCGTGCGGCTATATTCAGGCCGCCCCCGGTGCCGAGGTGCTGCTGGTCGACACCTGGCAGCGGCCCATCGTAGTGCTTGATGAGGTGAGCACTGCGGGCCGGCTACTTCTTACGGCAAGCGGCCCGCTGGCTGACGTCACATACGCAGGTCAGCCCGACCGCGCTCTGGTGCTGCTTTACCGTAATTTTCTCCACTTGCTTTCCACTTCACCCGCTCCCGCGCATGGCTAAGATAGGCTTGATTTTTAACGGTGTATGGTCCCATTACGCCCTGGCTACGGCCCCTAAGTATCGCGACTTATACCGCCTGCTTTACGTACACGACCTCGATGCCGACGCCGTGCGTGACCTGGATGCCCTGGCCATCCCATTTCAGTCGAACCAACGAGTACTCACGGAGAAGAAAGCCGTTATCTACGATTTTCTGGCAGCCGGCAAGAAGGTATTTTTAGAAGGAGACTCCTCTACTTCGTGGCTGGATGCGCAGTGGGAAGACCGTCCGGTAAACAACTACTGGTGGGTTGATAACCCGACGAAGCCCCCGGTTTCTGCTACCGACTACGGCCATCCCGTGTATCAGGGTCTGAGCCCACGCCAGGCCTGCTGGCACACCCACGGGGTGTATACCCGGGTGCCGGCAGCAGCTGAAATTATCCAAACTAACTCGGATGGGGAGGTGATTACCTGGCAAACGCACGCCTACGGCGGCACCCTGCTGGTGACTACGCTGGACCCGCTCGTGGAGCACGGGGTGCAGCAGATTACGCACCTCGATAACTATGTAGACCGCCTTACCGAATGGCTGAGCGGCGAGCGCCCCGCGGCCGGCCGCCTGACCATCGACGGGGCGGCCTACGGCGTGGGAGCCCGCGTATGAGCGCGCTACTTGCAGTTGCGGGACTCGGCAAGCGGTTCGGCGAACAGGTGGTGCTACGCGACATCTCAGTTGAGCTGAACGCAGGCGAAGTATTAGCGGTGCTGGGCCGTTCGGGCTGTGGCAAAACCACGCTGCTGAAAATACTGGCCGGTCTGGAAGTACCCGATGCGGGCACACTTTCCCTGCACGGGAAAGACCTGCGGCCCGTGCCACCCAACGAGCGGCAGATGGTATATCTCTACCAGGAGCCACTACTATTTCCGCACTTTACCGTCTTTGAAAACGTAGCTTTTGGCCTGCGCATCCGCAAAATGCCACAAGCCGAAATTACAAAGGAGGTAACGATACTACTCGACGAGCTGGAACTGAGTGCCCACGCTCAGAAAGCCCCGCATCAGCTTTCGGGGGGCAGCGGCAGCGGGTATCGTTCGGGCGGGCGCTTATCATCCGGCCGCGCCTGCTGCTGCTCGATGAGCCTTTTGGCAACCTCGATGCCCAGACCCGCGCCGATATGCAACAACTGTTTCTCCGGGTAAGCAGGCAGCACCAGATTACGTCACTTTTCGTAACCCACGACAGCCGCGAGGCTCTTACGGTGGGCACTCGCTTTGCTTACCTCGACCAGGGCCAGCTGACCAGCTTTGCTAGCGTAGCGGAGTTTGTGCAGGATTCGCGCACGACTATCCAAGCTGAGCTGGCCTTTTGGGAAAGGGTGCAGCAGACCGCATTCTCCTTAAAAGAAGGGACTTAATACGCTACCTGTTCTTTCAAAAAACAAACGAAATATTTGCTGTTGGTTGTCTGCCAAGCGATTATACCATACTAATAATAGGCAATCAGTAACTACTTAACTTGATATTGAACAGCGCTGATTTGGTAGCAGCTTATTTTTATGAAAACCGATTTTAATCACTGTGAGTCCGTTTATTGGGTGTTTACCCAACTCTGCAACGACAAGTGTGACCACTGCTACAATAGCTCTGGGCCGCAGGGTACGCGCATCAGCGCCCAAGACTGCCTGCGCATCGTGCGCAACCTACCCGATAGCCTCGACCGCCTCATACTCTCTGGCGGCGAGCCGGTGGCCGACCGGGCTAAGCTCTACCTGATACTCGACGCCATTCAGGAGAAATACCAGGGGCGCACGCAGGTAATGCTGCAAACCAATGGCGACTTACTAACGCCGGAAATTCTGGATTTTCTACTTGCAAAGGGGGTAACCCGCTTCGATATTGCCAGTATTGACCGCTACCATAAGCTGGCCGGCTCCCGCCTGATGACCCTGGCCGACCTCTTCGAAAGCCGCGGCGTAAACGGCGATGACCACGACCCCCTCATCCAGAAAGACCATTATCTGACTGAAAATAGGTTAAGCTGGGGGTATTGGGGCGCTACGGAGGAAATGTGGCTGGGCGGCAACTGGGCACGCGGCCGCGCCCTGGAAAAAGACATCTGGCTTAAAGAGCCTACCCATAATTTTTGCGCCATTCTGTCGGGGGCCAAGGGCTTTCTGGGAGACACTGAGTTGCCGCAGGAAATCAGCATTCAACTCTGGAAAATCAATCCTTGCTGCCCCGGCACGAAATTTCCGCTGGGCGACGCCCGGACTGAAAAAGTGGCCGATGTACTGTTGCGGGCCTCTAAATCGGAGGTTATGCAGCGCCTCAACCAGGGCGAACCATGGAAGATGGGCGAATCTCTTGGGGTAACCGAAGCCTACGCTCATGACCGGACCGAGGCCCTCCAAAATGTATGTCGCTGGTGCGACGAGTTTTTTGAGCAACACCACGAAGCAAACATATAAGCATTTTAATTTTATAATATTTACTATTGCGTCAGCCTCCACTAGAGCGGCTTCGGAATCAGAGTGAGGCTGGTCAAGTAGCGCGGACTTTTAGTCCGCGAGTGCTCAGCATAGCAACGCGCGCTACTGGACAGCGAGTCCGACACCGCGCCTGGAATTTTCGGAGTCGTCTGCCTACCTTGCCCCAACTAGTCGGCACCGGGGCATATAGTTTTCCCGGCCTTTCCCGCGTTATCGATGAAGTTGTTTCGAATGAGCTATCCAGCCGGCTACCCGGCGTTCCTGCGCTTTCTGCTGCTGGCCTGGCCGACGCTGGCCGCCGGGCAGGCCCTCCCCCATCAAGTAGGTAAAATACCGACCGAGCAGGTGGCGCTCGGCTACGAAACGTTCGGGGCCAGTAGCAGCGCGTTGCCGCTGCTGGTTGTGAACGGCGGGCCCGGCCTTTCCCATGCCTACTTGCTGCCCACTGACGTGTGGAAGCAGCTGGCGCAAAAGCGCCGGGTGATATTTTACGACCAGCGGGGCACGGGCGCTTCCAAGCCCGTGCAGGCCGGCGCCCCCCAAACGCTGGCGGCGCAGGTAGCCGACCTGGAGGCCGTGCGCAAGGGACTGAACCTGCCTAAAGTGCTGCTGCTGGGCGATTCCTACGGGGGGCTGCTCAGCATTGCCTACGCCAGTGCTTACCCCGAGCACGTGGCCAAGCTCATCCTTTCGGATGCGGCGGGCAGCAATCTCAATACCCTTGTGCACCTTTTTGACCAGGTTTTTCCGGAGACGATGGCCGCCGAGAACCAGCAAAAACAGCCGGCGGTCGTGACGCAGGAAGCCGCTGAGGCCGGCATGCGCACCCATTTTAACCTGCTCTTTTATTCGGCGGCGCAGCGCGACCTGTACTTTCAGAAGCTCGGCTCCATCCACAACGTGGGTCTGGAGCCGGCGGTGGGGCAGGCCGTGGGAGAGGATGCCGGCAAGGCAGACTTCACGCCGAAACTGGCCGGCTTCACGTTTCCCACGCTGGTACTAACGGGGCGCTTCGATATGAACGTGGCCCCGCTCACCGCCTGGCGTCTGCAACAGGCGATTCCGGGGGCCAAGATTGTTTTTTTCGAGCAGAGCGGTCATTTTCCCTGGTTTGAGGAGCCCGCCAAGTACCGCACGGTGGTGGAGCAGTTTCTGGATAGATAGTAGGCTACTTCTAAACGGGTCTCTTCGAGGCTGGCAATGGCACCACCTGCGGGAGCAATTCCGTTTTGAGCGTGCTTCAGCCTGCCTCAGCCTGGGCGTTATCGTAGGGGTTTCCCGGCCGGCTATAGCTGGCCAGTGCCTGGGCTTTTTCGATGCGTGTCCGGCAAGCCGCGCTGGTGTATTGACTGCCGCGGTCGGCGTGGATAAGCAGGCCAGGAGCTGGCTGGCGCAGCGTCAGGGCCTGCTCCAGGGCCGTGGACACCAACTCAGTGGGCCTGTGCTGGTCTAGGTGCCAGCCGATTACGCGCCGCGAGTAGGTATCCCGCCAGGTGGCCAGGTAACACCAGCGCCCGCCCACCAGCGGCAGATAGGTGATGTCCTCTACTCACACTTGATTGGGCGCGGGCTGGCCGAGGAGCAGATTTTCGGCCACGACCGCTGCTGGGTCAGCTACCGTGGTGCGGGGGTGCTGCGGCAGAGTGCTCAGCGCCCGCAAGTCGTGGCGACGTAGCCAACTGCGCAGGGCATAGCGCCCAACGGCGTGCCCTTCCGCGCGCAATTCTGCCCGCAGGCGACGGGTTCCATAGCGCTGGGCATAGCGTGAAAAGACGGTGGCCGCCGGCTCCCAAGCGGGTGTTGGACGCGCTGCCCGGCTCCGCCACTAGTAGTAGCCGGCGGCGCTGACCTCTAGCACACGGCAGAGTATCTGCACGGGCTCGGTAGTAGCGGCTTGCTCAATGAACTGGTAACGACTCATGAATGAGGCGGTTGCGCAAAGATGGTCACGATTTTGTTAACATATCGCGCTCCTGTTCCACCCGTTTAAACTCCGCACGCAAACGCTTCATCTCTTCGCGCTCTGCACTGCTGGGTACAGCCTCAGCTAGCGCGGGACGCTGCCAGCGGCCAAGCAAGGCGGGTGACAGGCCCTGAGCGCGGGCCACGTCGGTTTGCCGGGCGCCAGCGGCCACTTGACGCACGCACTCGGCTTTGAAAGCCGGCGTATATTTCTTGCGAGTCAGCGGCGAGCCGCTCGGATTACTGTTGTCGGGCATGGGCAGTGGCAGGTAAGACTTCGCACTGTCTGTTTTTACTCGACCACCTCAGTTCATCCCCTTCTTTTTCTTTGCCTTAGCTTTTTCATTCTTTTCCATGAAACATTTTTCCTTATTGCGCCGGCTGCTGCTCACCCTCTTGCTGAGCCTGCGTGTGGGCACTGCCCGGACCGCCCCTGGCCCGGGTGCCACGGCCGGCCCGGCCGCTACGCCACTGGCTGCTGCTCTCACCCCGGATGGCACTCTGCGGCCCGGGGCCTACGGCTCGTTCGATGCGGCGGGCTTCGCCATGACCACGGCCCCGACGGCCACCCGGTGTTTCGGCCCGCCCAGGTGCAGCGCCCCACCGGCGCTGGCGATGCCAACTGGGCCGATGGCTTTACGTTGCGGGGCACCAACGGCATCGTATATGCGTTGGCAGTGGACGGCAGCGGCAACGTGTACGCAGGAGGCGACTTCACCACGGCGGGCGGGGTAGCGGCCGTCAACATTGCCAAGTGGAACGGCACCACCTGGACCGCCCTCGGAGCGGGCACCAACGGCAGCGTGTATGCGTTGGCGGTGGATGGCAGCGGCAATGTGTACACGGGCGGCCAGTTCACCACGGTGGGCGGAGTAACGGCCGGCTACATTGCCAAGTGGAACGGCAGCGCCTGGACGCCGCTCGGAACGGGCACCAACAGCGCCGTGCGAGCGCTGGCGGTGGATGGCAGCGGCAACGTGTACGCGGGAGGCGACTTCACCACGGCGGGCGGGGTAGCGGCCAGCTACATTGCTAAGTGGAACGGCACCAGCTGGACGGTAATGGGTGCGGGCATGGAAATCTACAGCGGCGGCGTGCGAGCGCTGGCGCTGGATGGCAGCGGCAACGTGTACGCGGGGGGCAGTTCACCACGGTGGGCGGGATAGCGGCCGTCAACATTGCCAAGTGGAATGGCACCACCTGGAGTGTGCTCGGCACCGGAACTAACGCTCAAGTGCATGTGCTGGCAGCGCAGGGAGGGTATCTCTATGCGGGGGGCGACTTTTCGGCCGTGGGCGATGGCAGCAAGGTTATGAACTTCTTTGGGCGCTACACCCTAACCCCTACGCTGACTTTGCTCAGCCCCACGAGCGGCCCGGTGGGCACGAGCCTCACCATCACGGGCACCAACCTGACGGCAGCCACCAGTGTTAGCTTCAACGGCACGACAGTAGCCAGCGCGAGCTTCACCAGCAGTTCGGCCACCAGCATTGTGTTGAACGTGCCCACGGGGGCCACCACAGGCCTAGTCACCGTGACCACGCCCAGCGGCACCAGCAACGGGCTGCTCTTCACCGTGACGACGGTCACGGCTACGCTGGCCGGGGCTGCGCCAGCGGTTCTGCGGCTCTACCCCAACCCAGCCCACGGCACGGCCACCGTGCAGCTACCGGCCGGCACCCCGGCCACTACCCTCGTGCTCTGCGATGCCCTGGGCTGCACACGGCGCCGTTACCCCGTAGCCGCCGGGGCCACCGAAGCCACCCTAGACGTGCGCGGTCTAGCACCGGGCGTGTACGTGCTGCGCGGCGCAGGTAGCACCGGTCAGAAGCTGCTGGTGGAGTAAGCAGTGGGGATTAGGCAGCCGCCAACGGCTGGTACAAGGCCGTAACGGAGACGGTCTTCAGGGAATTAGGAGTTGCGAAAACCATAGGTAAGGGGTCAGGGGTTCTCGTTACAACGGCACGTTCAAATTTACGATGCTCTGGCAGCAAAAAGGGGGTATGGCGTGTTGCGCGGGTAGTGAGCTACGGACATTAGCTTCCCCGGTACGCCACTCACTTGAATCGGACGGTACGGGCGAGTTCTGAGCGCTACTATTTACACCTGGCACAGACAGCAGGAGTCAGCAGGGGCTCGTCGGGGCGGCTTGTAAGGTTGGTGCCGGCGGCCGTGAGCCAGGTCACCAGGCTGAGCTCGTTTGGCTTCGTCGACCTCACTTTTTCAGGATGCCTATTTCCCGTAGCCAGAGCCTTACCTGCCGGGGCCAGTCAGCCACGGCGGCTTCATTGGTGCTGCGCAGGCCAAAGCCGTGGCCGACCCCGGCATAAATATGCAGCTCGGCGGGCACCTGCAGCTGCTGGTACTTCAGGTAAAGCTGGGCCATGCCCTGGGCAATGTCGGGGCGGTCGTGAAAGCCCCCGCAATAAAGACCGGCGGCGAGTGGCGGGTAACCTCCAGGCGGCCACTGTTGCCGGGGTAAAGCAGCACCTGAAAAGCGGGCCGGTCGCTTTGCTGGTCCACTGGGTCGGGCGCGTGCGGGCTGGCGGGGGTAAAGCGCATGGCTGCCAGACCCGCCAGCTCGCCGCCCGCTGAAAACCCCAGCACCCCGACCCTGGCCGTGTCGAGCTGCCAGTCGGCGGCGCGGCTTTTTACCAGCCGCAGCGCCCGCTGCACGTCCGCAAGCTCATCCTGCTCCACGGTGTAGGGCGAATTGGGTTCACGCGCCAGGCGGTACTTTAACACGAAGGCGGCGATGCCCTGCGACGCGAACCACTCGGCCGGGGAATAGCCTTCGTGGCTCATCCAGAGTTCGCTGTGGCCCCCGCCGGGGATGACGACAACAGCAATCCTGGTGTTGTTTGTCCCCGCTGGCAGGAAGGGTGTGATTGACGGCTGTTGAATATGGGTCAGAACCCGGTCGCCCTGGTCAGTCAGGCGCACTACTTCCGGCGTGGCGAGGGATTTGGGGCCGGGGGCTCCGTGGGGCCAGAGCAGTATTTCGGGCGGGATGGCCGCGCGCTTAGTGGCTGGGGTCATGGCCCGAGTACTCCTACCAGCAACCCGGCGGGCAACCAACAGACTTGTTTCATCAGGGCTTTGCTTTAATTTGAAATATACTGAAATTTAGTTGGAGCCGTTTCGCACTCCGCGTAGCGGCCGGGGCCAGTAGCGCAGACTAGGTAAGTCCGCGACAGCGGCTCGGCGTTGGATAGGCTAAACGACTAAATGCAGGCGCTCACGCTTCCTAGGCTTGGGCCAATGGACTGAAAGCCTATAAAAATGCCCATTAAACCTGGTTTAATGGGCATTTTCTGCTTTAAAATGGGCGGCTGCTCAGGCAAGCTGCAAGGACTTCCTGAACAGCTTCAGAGAAAACCGGGCTAGATGGTTTTCGCTACTAAAGCCTCGGCCTTGGCGATGGCGGCGCCTAAGCCAGCCACGTTTTTGCCGCCGGCGGTGGCGAAGAAAGGCTGGCCGCCGCCGCCGCCCTGAATTTCCCTGGCCAGCTCGCGCACCAGGGTGGTCGCGTTGAGCCGACCAGCTTTGGCGATGTCGTCGTCGAGCATCACGGCCAGTTGGGGCTTGCCGTCGATTTCGGCCCCGAGCACCAGCACGAGGTTTGGGGTAGTCTGGCGCAGGTCGTAGGCAAGCTTCTTGAGGTCGTCGGCGCTGGTAGCCTGCACTTGAGCGGCCAGGAATTTGAGACCGTTAAGGTCTTTAATCTGGGCGGCGAGCTGGGTTTTCTGCTGGTTGAGGCTTTGCTGGGCGAAGCCTTCCAGCTGCTTGCGCAGGGCCGCGATTTCCTCGGTTTGCTTGTCGAGGCTGGTGAGCAGGTGCTGGGGGTTGCCCAGCGCTTCGCGCACCTGGGTCAGCAGTTCGAGCTGCTGGTCGACGTAGGCTTCGGCGGCGGCGGCCGTTACGGCCTCAATGCGGCGCACGCCGGCCCCTACCGCGCTCTCAGCCGTGATTTTAAAGTAGCCGATGCTACCCGTATTGGCGACGTGCAGGCCGCCGCACAGCTCCACCGAGTAATCCTTATCGAAGGTAATGACGCGCACGAAGTCGCCGTACTTCTCGCCAAACAAGGCCATGGCCCCCAGGTTCTTAGCCTCGGCAATGGGCACATTGCGGCGCTCCACGAGGGGAATCTGCTGGCGGATGCGCTCGTTCACCAGCTGCTCAATCTCGCGCAGCTGGGCATCGGTCACTTTGGTGAAGTGCGAGAAATCGAAGCGCAGCAGCTTCTCATTTACCAATGAGCCTTTCTGCTGCACGTGCGCGCCCAGCACCTGGCGCAGCGCAGCTTGCAGCAGGTGAGTAGCCGTGTGGTTGTTGCGGATGAGCGTGCGCCGCCCCGCGTCGGGCCGGGCGATAAACTCGGCGCTCAGCTCCTGCGGCAGCTCCAGGGTAGTGTGGATGAGCAGGTCGTTTTCCTTTTTTGTGTCGATGACGCGCACCTTTTCCAGGTCGCTTTCCAGGTAGCCGGTATCGCCAATCTGCCCGCCGCTCTCGGCGTAGAAGGGCGTCTGGTCGAACACCAGCTGGTACTCAGTTTTGCCCTTCTTATCGATTTTGCGGTAGCGCAGCAGGCGGGCGGTAGCCTCGTCCAGGTCGTAGCCCACGAATACGTTGGGGTATCGGCGTCGCGCACCGTTACCCAGTCGCTTTGCTCGGTTTCCTGGGCGTTGCGCGAGCCGGCTTTCTGCTTTTCTAGAAAGAAATTAAACTGCTCTTCCCAATTCTCCGCAAGCATAGCCCGATTAGAATCTTCTCTAATTATTAACTGAGTCAAATCTTTGGGGAAGCCATATCTATCGGAAAGAATAAACACTTTCTCACCATCTATATTAATTCGTACTCCTTCAGGGTCTTGACCATTATTTAGGGCCGTTTTCCTTGCAGGCTCATAATAAGTGGAAATCCAGTGTTCTATGATATTCAGTCCAGATTCCAGGGTCTTCAGAAACGCAATTTCCTCCTCCTCAATTACCCGCGTCACGAACGCCTGCTGGGCTTTCAGCTCGGGGAAGATGCCGGACATCTGGTCGGCCAGCACCGGCACGAGCTTGTAGAGGAAGGGCTGCTTTTGATTGAGCGACGAAAACGCGTAGCGCACGGCCCGGCGCAGAATGCGCCGAATCACGTAGCCGGCCTTCACGTTGCTGGGCAGCTGGCCATCAGCAATGGTGAAGGCAATGGCCCGGATGTGGTCGGCCAGCACCCGGATGGCGATGTCAGTTTTTTCGTTTTCAGTAGCCGGCAGGTCGGTGACCGTGGCCGGCGAAGTGCCGTGGTACTCCACGCCCGCTTCCTGGGCAATAAACCGGATAAGGGGCTGAAATACATCGGTATCGTAGTTCGATTTTACGCCCGACACGGCCATCATCAGGCGCTCGAAGCCCATGCCGGTGTCCACGCTCTGGGCGGGCAGCTTGATGAGCGACTTGTCGGCCAGGCGCTGGAACTCCATGAACACGTTGTTCCAGATTTCAACTACCTGCGGGTGGTCGGCGTTGACCAGCTCGCGGCCGGGCTTGGCGGCCCGCTCCTCATCCGAGCGCAGGTCGATGTGAATTTCGGTGCACGGACCACACGGACCCGTATCGCCCATCTCCCAGAAATTATCCTTTTTGTTGCCCGGCAGGATGCGGTCGTCGGTGGTGTACTGCCGCCACAGGGTCTGCGTTTCGGTGTCGGGGCCGGTATTATCGCCGGCATCACCCTCAAAATACGTCACATAGAGCCGGTCCTTCTCCAGCTTATATACTTCCGTGAGCAGCTCCCAGGCCCAGTTGATGGCATCCTTCTTAAAGTAGTCGCCAAAGCTCCAGTTGCCCAGCATCTCAAACATGGTGTGGTGGTAGGTATCGTAGCCTACCTCCTCCAAATCGTTGTGCTTGCCGCTCACACGCAGGCACTTCTGGGTATCGGCAATGCGCTTGTAGGGCGCGGGCTTATTACCCAGGAAGTAATCCTTGAACGGAGCCATGCCGCTGTTGATAAACAGCAGCGTGGGGTCGTCTTTCACCACGAGCGGGCCGAAGGCACGATGTGGTGCCCCTTGCTGGCAAAAAAATCAAGAAACTGCTGACGGACGTGCGAAGCGGTGGGGAGCGACATAACTTTAAAAAAAACGGCCCACATTTGCGGGCCGGCGGCGCTGCAAAGGTAGCTTTCCAAAACAGTAGCGCGAAACGGCTGGTTCAGGCTGGTTAAGCCGGGACTTTATATAGTTTTTATTTAATATTTTACTTTCTGCCTTTCGGCCATGCGTACGCTGCCCAATCGCTTCTCTACTTTATGCCTGCTGACTGGCCTGGCAGGCGCGGCGCTGGCGCAGCCAGCGCACGCGCAGGCTGCTAAGCAGTCCAGAGCCAGCGCGGCCCGGCCGCACCTGGGGAAAGTGCTGGGGGCCGATATTTCCTTTCTGCCCCAGCTGGAGGCGCGCGGGATGAAGTTCTCGGATAAAGGGGTGGAAAAGGATGCCATTCAGATTCTGAAAGACCACCATATCAACTACATCCGGCTGCGGATTTTCAATAATCCGGCGGCCGACAGTGGCTATTCGCCGCATAAAGGCTTTTGCGACCTGCCGCACACCCTGGCCATGGCCAAGCGCGTGAAGCAGGCCGGGCTGAAGCTGCTGCTCGACTTCCACTACAGCGATACCTGGGCCGACCCGCAGAAGCAGTTTAAGCCCCTGGCCTGGCGCGAGCTGCACGGCCCGGCCCTGGCGCAGGCGGTGCACGACTATACCAAAGAAGTGCTGCTGGCCCTGCAAGCCCAGGGCACGCTGCCCGACATGGTGCAGGTGGGCAACGAAATCAACCATGGCATGCTCTGGCCCGATGCCCAGGTGCAGCTCTCCGATAGCCTGGCGCGCTACGACACCCTGGCCCGGCTGGCCCAGGCCGGGGCCAGCGCCGTGCGCGAAGTAAACCCGAAAACGCTGGTGATGCTGCACATCGCCCTCGGCGGCCAGGCGGCCCTTTCTAATGCCTGGCTCGACCGTATGCAGGCGCATAAGGTTGATTTTGACGTCATTGGTGAGTCGTATTACCCCAAATGGCACGGCACCATCCCCGACCTCACCGCCAACCTGAACCAACTGGCCCGGCGCTATCCGCAAGACATAGTGGTGGTTGAATATTCTGAGCGCAAGCGCGAAGTCAACGCCGCCGTATTTTCGGTGCCGGGCGGCCGGGGCAAGGGCAGCTTTATCTGGGAGCCACTCAATACCTGGGAGGCCGTGTTTGACAAGCAGGGCAAGGCCAACGACTTGCTGCCGCTTTATGACGAGATTAGCAAGCAGTACCAGATACATTAATTTCGCCGGGCGGCCCTTTAGCTGCCCCTCCCCGACTCCTATGCCCTACAAAGAGCGCGACATTACCAAGCAATATTTCACCATCGGCGAGGTAGCCGAGCAGTTTGGCGTGGCTACCTCGCTCATTCGCTTCTGGGAAACCGAGTTTGAGGAGCTGAACCCGCGCAAAAGCAAGAAGGGCAACCGCCTCTTCACCCAGGCCGACGTGGACACGTTTCGCACTATTTACCATTTGGTAAAAGAGCGCGGCTACACCATTGCCGGCGCCCGCGAGATGCTGAAGCAGAAAGGCGGCCAGCTTAAGGACAAGATTGACGTGATTCAGTCATTGGAAAAAGTGCGCGGCTTTCTGGCGAACCTCAAGAAGGAGATTGACGCGGCGCAGAAAGCCGAGTAAGTGCTTTGCAAACCCTACCTCTGAAGCAGAAGCTGTTTAGGAAGTCAAAAATCCCATCTTGACCGTCATGCTGAGCTTGTCGAAGCATCTCTACCGCTTCAACCGAGCCGCTCAACGAAGCGGTAGAGATGCTTCGACAAGCTCAGCATGACGGTCTTTTTTAGTTGCTGGACACTTCCTAAACAGGTTCGCAATAAAAATCCCTGGCTGTCAATCAACAAGGCTTATTTGTTAGGTTGAATAAATATATAAATTTTAATTTACCAATAGGGCCCAGCCTGCTGTGTGGCCATTGGAGCCAAGTTGGAATTTCAAGTCGGCTCCAGTATAGCCGGAAAGCGCTCCCCCGGAATAAGGGTTAGCGGGAGAATAATAAAGGGCAAACCCAGCCGTACCGTTGTCCTGCCGGGTGACCGTCAGCGTGTATGTCTGGCCGACTACCAGCCCATAAGAGGGGAAGTTCAGGGTTATTGGCGTAGAATCAGTGGATACCGGAAAGCTGCCATTTGCAGACCCGAGCACCGTTCCTACAGCGTTCTTAATGGTGAATGTAGCCTGTAAAAGAGCCACGCTGCCGGACGAAGCACTACCAATGCCAAAGCCAGTGAGAAAGGCGTAAACCGTCACGTAATCGACACCTGTAGCCACGGCAGTAAAGGTTTGTGATACCGAGCCACTGTATTGGAGCTGATTCAAGCTAACACCGCTGGTAGAAGATGCTGCAGTCTGGCTAATTGAGCTAGCCGCCTTGACAGCCTGATAGCCATAGAATCCGGCCAAGTCCGTGTTGTACACCAGCAAACCGGCTACCGGCGAAAGCGCCAACATTTGGGCATTTGTCTGGCGAGGCAACAGTAGCCCTTTTGTAGTGCTGATGATATCCAGTGCGGCGTAGGCATTCGGCGTGCCCCCAATGCCTACGCCTTGCGCGTGAGCAGTTAAGAAATTACCAACTACTGCCAGCAGCAGTGCCACTCGAAAGAAAGGTAGGGTGTGAGCCATCTGAAAAAAAATAAAAGCTGCTTGCTCTCAACA
This sequence comes from Hymenobacter sp. BRD67, assembly GCF_013256425.1. GTDB lineage: Bacteria > Bacteroidota > Bacteroidia > Cytophagales > Hymenobacteraceae > Hymenobacter. The sequence continues at coordinate 1,635,474 of NZ_CP053904.1, read as the reverse complement.
TTATAGGTACAGCAAACACCAGCTGCAAAGGTAGCCTCTGGCCCAATGCAGCGGTATCGCATAAACATGCTAGCTTCGGCGGCGGCGCAGCGCGTCCCTGCGGGCTAAATTATCCATCCAGAGGTAGTTGAAATGTGCTGTTACGGGCACCAGGGGCAACTTCCTATCTCGCGTCTAGCAGACATGTATCTTTGGTGAAGTAGTAACTTTACGCCCATGAAAAAATCTGCTGTTTATCGGCGCGATTGTACGCTTAGAGCGATTTCCGGGTCTGGGCCCGTAGCGGGCTGCCGGCTTGCAAACCCTTCTAATTAATTCATCAGTCTTTATCGGAGACGATTAGCTTACTTCGGCACGCGGCATACTTCGGCAAGCGGACGCCAGAGGAGCAGGACGCTCTTTACAGAATAGCTACGCGCTACATGACCGACGACCTCTACTACGAGCTGGCCCTGACGCTGCTGCCCGGCATTGGCCCGCAGCTGACGCGGCAGCTGATGAGCTACGGCTCGTCGGCCAAAAACGTGCTGCACCTGCCGCCCGGCAAGCTGCGGCGCATTCCCGGCGTGGGCGACGCCACCGTTAAAATACTAACCGGCCCCGAGCGCGGCCAGGCCTTAAGCCAGGCCGAAAGCAGCCTGCGGAAAGCTGAGAAAGAAGGCATCGACATCCTGTTTTATACGAGCAGGAAATTTCCGGCCCGCCTCAAGCTTATTCCCGATGCGCCCGTGCTGCTGTACTACCAGGGCACGGCCGACCTCAACGCGCCCAAAACGCTGGCGCTGGTGGGCACGCGCCAGGCCACGGAGTACGGCCGCGAGCAAACTGAGCGCATTGTCAAGGGCGTGCTGCCGCACGAGCCGCTGATTATCAGTGGCCTGGCCTACGGCATTGATATTATGGCGCACCGCGCCGCCTTGCAGGAAGGCCTGGCCACCGTGGGCGTGATGGCGACCGGCCTGGACATCATTTACCCGGCTGCCCACCGCAAAACGGCCGAGAAAATGCGCGAGCAAGGCGGGCTGCTCACCGAGTTTGCCTTTGGCACGCAGCCCGACCGCTACAACTTTCCGCAGCGCAACCGCATTATTGCCGGGCTGGCCGATGGCACGGTGGTGGTAGAAGCCGCCGCCAAAGGCGGGGCGCTCATCACGGCCGAGCTGGCCCTGAGCTACGACCGCGACGTGCTGGCCGTGCCCGGCAACCTGGGCTCGGCCGCATCGGCCGGCTGCAATGCCCTCATTAAAAGCCATAAGGCCGCGCTCTACGCCGAGCCGCTCGACCTGGTGCAGCTCCTCAACTGGGACGCGGCCCTGCACCAGACGGGCAAGTTTAAGCCGGCACCCTCCTACTCCGCCGCTGACTTTACGGCCGAAGAGTTTGCCCTGCTTACGGTGCTGGCCGCCGCCACCGGCCGCGAAGAGCAGATGGATACCCTGGCCTGGAAAGCTCAGCAGCCGATTCATGCCGTGGCCTCCCGGCTGCTGGCGCTGGAGTTTCGGGGCGTGGTGCGGGCGCTGCCGGGCAAGAAGTTTGCGCTCGCTTAGCGCTCCGGGTGCCGGCCGATAGCGCGCGGGCTACCTTTGGCCCAGTATGGACACCCATTATTATCCGCAGGATATTGCCCTGGCGCTGCAAGCCCGCTGGCCGGCCCGGCAAGGCGGCCTGCCCGAGCCGGCCTTGCTCACCCAGCTTATCTCGGTGGCTTATCAGGCCAGCTTGCTTAGTGAAGAAGGCCGGCCCGTACGCTGCCACCTGGTATTTGCGCCTAGCGATGAGCTGCGGGCCTGGCACGACGGCCCCACGATGTTTCACGTGCTGCGGTTTTCGCTGCCGCGCCCCTGCGACGAGCAGGAAGTGCGCCGCCTGAGCCCCACCGTGCGCCGCCCCGGCAACCTGCTCGCCGTGAGCCAGACTCCGGACAACAACCTGCTGATTTGGGGCATGATGCTGACCCGCCACGAGTGGGACCGCAGCCCTGAGAGCACCCTTACGGCCGCCGAAAACCTGCCGCCGGCCCTGCTCGTCCACGTGCGCGGCCCTGGCAACCTGGTGTTTTACTGCGGCGCCAGCCGCATTCTTACTTTGCAGCAGGGCCGCATCGAAGGCCACGGCTTTGTGCAGTTTCCCGAAGCCTGGGCCCGCGGGCACTTCACCGACAGCTCTCCCTTTGGCCGTAGTGACGCCGGGAATACTGCTGGCTTTAGCAACGAGGCCTATAATAGCCTGGCCAGCTCGCTGGCGCTGCACATCATGCGCCGCAGCATCAACCGGGTGCGCCTCGATGCCCACGGTGGCATGCTGGTACTGATTCCGACCCGAAGCACCGCCGAGCACAGCCAGCTTACCGGCCAGCTGCGCCCCAAATACCGCATGCAGGGCACTACAGCCCGGCCTATTTTTCTCGACCTGCTGGCCACTATCACCGGGCGGATGGCGGCGCTGGGCCTCGAGAGCTGGACCCACTACCTGCAAGCTACCGATGCCAGTCTGCACGCACTGGCCGATGAAGTCGACCATTTTGCCGACCTGCTGGCCGACCTTATGGCCGTCGACGGCGCGCTGGTGGTCACCAAGAATCTCGAAATCATTGGCTTTGGGGCCGAAATTCACGCGCCCCTGATTCCCAGCAACCGGGTGTACCGCGCCCTCAACATGGAGGCCACTACCCTGCAGGCCGAGGCGCCCGACCGGGGCGGCACCCGCCACCGCGCCGCTTATCGCCTGTGCCTTGCCGATTCGGCCAGCCTGGTCATCGTCGTTTCGCAGGATGGCGGCGTCAAGTTTGTGCGCCAGCAAGGCGGCGAGGTTGTGTTCTGGGACCAGCTGGCGCTGTAGCGTCCTGCACCATGCCGCAGCACTTGTCGCGCCCGGCTCAATCCGCCTGCTACCCCTGGCTCGTATACGGAGTGCTAAATTGTGTGGGTAGCGAGCAGCACAGTTTCGCATTCAGACTACTGGAAGCGTGGCCGTTGCGAGCGCGCACCAAAACCAGCTACGGGGCGCTCGCAACAATCACGCTACCCCTAGGCTGTATCCCGACGGCCAAACTGCGCTACGTACTTCATTACCCTGGCACCACTACTACATGCTGCTTTATAACGGCCAACTTCATTTCCAGGAGGGTTTTGCCTTGCCGCTGCCCAACCGGGGCTGGCTTTTGGAGATGGGTTTTTCGAAACCCTTGTTTATAGCAATGGGGGCCTGCGCTACCCGGCCGGCCACCTGGCCCGCATGCAGCAGGCGGCGGCCGCGCTCTACCTGCGGCTGCCCCACTCGCTGGCAACAACCAAAGCGCTGGAAACCACCCTGGCGCAGCTGGCGGTGGCCAATCAGCTACCCGCCGGGCGCCTGCGCCTTCAATTGTGGCGCGCGGGCAGAGGCCGCTACACCCCGCCTACCGATGCCGTCGAATGGCTGGCTACCGCCGAGCCATTCGTCACCGACAACTCGCCGCTGCAACAGGTTGACTTTGCACAGCAAACCCAGACTGTATTTTCACCGCTCAGCTTTTGCAAAGGGCCGCAGGCATGGCTCTACGTGCGGGCCGCCCACGAGCGCCAGCAGCGCGGGCTCGACGAGATTATTCTCTGCGATGCGGCCGGCCACGTGGCCGAAGCCGGCGCGGCGGCCATTTTTTGGGTGAAGGACGAGGTACTATTTACGCCCGCCCTGGCCAGTGGCTGCGTGGCCGGCGTGCGCCGGGCGGCCGTGCAGCAAGCCGCGCTGGCGCTGGGCATCCGCTGCCAGCAAGGCCTGTTCAGCCCCGCCGACCTGCTCGACGCCGACGCGGCTTTTACAGCCAATGTCGCCGCCATACGGGTCATTCACAGCATTCAAACTAAGAAATACTCAACCAACAACCCACTGGTAACCAATTTACTGGCTACCTTATCTTGAATAGACGCTAAAAGTCAGGCTTGCTGTCCATTAAATACGCTAAGTCGGCGCGGGTAGCTTCCCCGTGGCTGGGGTAATATTAAGGAGCGCAGAGGTTGTAGTCCGTGCTTGCGGCTTCTTAACGTGGACTACTACATCCTATACTACTAAATTATTTAATATATTAATATTAAGCATTATTAAGATAAACCCTGCCGGCTACCGGCTTTTATTCGGGGCGGGGCAACGGCCGGGAGCGGTCGGCGTGGTGAGCCTGCAACTCTTCCCAGCCGGCACGATGCTGCTGCAAGTCGGCTTCCGTGAGGCCGTGAGCCGCCAAGATAGCTTGCCGGGAAGCTTGCCTCAGTTGCAAGGCGTAGAGGGCAATATATGCGCGGTCTTCTACAGATAAGGGCGCGCTGATAAGGGTAGACATACTATTAGGGTAATTGCAGAATAAGAAGGTGCGATAACAGAGAACTGCTATCCAAATTTAGCTTATTACCCTGACAATACAACCCTAATCGCCCAACGGCTGCGGCAGCAGGCTGAACTGCTCGGCGCGCTTACCGAACCGCCGCCCGCCCTACACGGCCACCGGCGCTTTTATTGCGGGCCAGGGGTCATAGCTTTCCAGCTGAAAGTCTTCATAGCGAAATGAGAATATATCGGTCACGTCCGGATTTATGCGCATCTGAGGCAGCGGGCGCGGCTCGCGGGCTAGCTGCTGACGGGCCTGGTCGAGGTGGTTGCTGTAGAGGTGGGTGTCGCCGCCGGTCCAGATAAACTCGCCGGGCTGCAGGCCCGTTACCTGCGCCACCATCAGCGTGAGCAGCGCGTAGCTGGCAATGTTGAACGGCACACCCAGGAATACGTCGGCCGAGCGCTGGTAGAGCTGGCACGAGAGCCGGCCCTCAGCTACGTAAAACTGAAACAGCGCGTGGCAGGCCGGCAATTGCATTTTGGGCAGGTCGGCCACGTTCCAGGCACTTACCACCATGCGCCGCGAGTCGGGCTGGGTTTTCAGCTGCTGAATCAGCTGGCTAATCTGGTCGATGTGGCCGCCGTGGCCGTCGGGCCAGCTGCGCCACTGGTAGCCGTACACCGGGCCGAGGTTGCCGCTGGCATCGGCCCACTCGTCCCAGATGGTTACGCCGTGCTCTTTGAGGTAGGCAATATTAGTATCGCCCCGCAAAAACCACAGCAGCTCGTGGATAATGCTCTTCAGGTGTACCTTTTTGGTCGTGACCAGCGGAAAGCCCTCGGCCAGGTTGAAGCGCATTTGCGGGCCAAAGATGGAGAGCGTGCCCGTGCCCGTGCGGTCGGTTTTGAGCGTGCCGTGGTCGAGAATTTGTTGAAGGAGAGCGTGGTACTGGCGCATAAAAGTAGTTTTACCAGGCCCTGAGCTTGCTAAAACAATACAAAACTAGGACTAGCGAGGCGACCAGCTGCCGGCGGCCGAACTTCTACGCCGGGCCGGGCGCTGGCTGGCCGGCCGAATCGACCCGCCAGCGGCGTAAAAAAACCTCATTCGGGATGGTAGCCCCGGTTTCAAGCCATCCGGCTGTTAATAGCGCCTGTAGCCGGGTTTTGTGTTGTAGAAGCTACTAGTTGTTTAGTCGCAGCCGGGCAACCTGCCCGGACCTTTGCGCCGCAACCACGTAACGCTCTGGCTGCGCAATCTGCACCACCCTACCCTTTCAGTTTATGAATCTTACCTCCTTCCGCACCCTGGGCCGCTCCGGCCTGGTGGTGAGCCCGCTGGCCCTGGGCACTATGACTTTCGGCACCCCGCGCTGGGGCTCGTCCGACGAGGTATCCGAGGCTGTTTTCAACGCCTACGTGGATGCAGGGGGCAATTTTATCGATACTGCCGACGTGTACGCCGGGGGCCGCAGCGAGGAGCTGACGGGCAGCTACCTGCACGCCCGGGGCCTGCGCGATAAGCTGGTGCTGGCGACCAAGTTTGGCTTTAATCCTCAGCCCGGCAACCCCAACGCGGGCGGCAACGGGCGCAAGAACATTCACCGGGCCCTCGAAGGCTCGCTGCGCCGGCTGAAAACCGATTATCTTGACCTCTACTGGCTGCACGCCTGGGACGCGGTTACGCCTGCCGAGGAAGTTCTCCAGACCCTGGGCGACCTGGTGCGGGCCGGCAAAATCCGCTACTTTGGTCTCTCCAACGTACCGGCCTGGTACGTGGCCAAGGTCGCTACGCTGGCTCAGGCGCACGGTGTACCCGGCCCCGTGGCCTTGCAGCTGGAATACTCGCTGGTGGCCCGCCGCATCGAGAGCGAATACGTGCCCGCCGCCCGCGACCTGGGCCTGGGCCTCACACCGTGGAGCCCGCTGGCGGCCGGCTTTCTGGCGGGCAAGTACGAGCGCGCAGCCACGCCCAATACGGCCAGCGGCGAAGGTCGCCTCAGCGGCCCCAACCCCTTCGGCAACATGAAATTCACGGACCACAACTGGCGGGTGCTCGACGCCCTGCGGCTGGTCGCGGCCGAGCTGGACCGCCCGCTGGCCCAGGTAGCCCTGGCCTGGGCCTCGGCCCAGCCCGGTATCAGCTCGCTTATCCTGGGCGCCAGCCGGGTCGGGCAGCTGCTGGATAACCTGGCCTCGCTGGAAGTGCAGCTTAGCCCCGCGCAGCTCCGGACGCTGGACGAGGCCAGCCTCACCGACCCGTTTTACGACCGCATGTGGGCCCTGATAAAGCGACCCGTATTTGGCGGCACCGAGGTACAGGGCTGGCACTAGACCGCTTGCCGCGTTTTGATTAGGCCGGCACCATCTTGCGCATGCACACGCTGTTATCGACGCCTACGTACTGGCCGTAGTTGGGCGTGAGCGCGTAGCCGCATTTTTGGTAAAGGCGAATAGCTTCAGGCTGCTTTTTACCTGTTTCGAGCACGCAGGCGACATAGCCCAGCGCCCGGGTCCAGCGCTCCAGCTCGGTTAGTACGGCCCACGCCACCCCCTGCCCCCGGTGCGCGGGCTGCACAAACATGCGCTTTACCTCCATGGCTTCCTCATCGAAGACCTTGATGGCCCCGCAGCCCACGGCTCATTGTCCAGGTACGCCACTACCGCGTGCTTAATCAGGTCAATCTTGTTAAACTGCGCGTAATACGCGTGGTCGGCCCCGTCGCGCACCCGCAAGTCGTGGTCGAGCAGCCGCACCAGCGCTTGAAAGTCGGGGTCGTCGGAAGTAACGCGGGTGAGGCAGAGCATCAGGCAGTCGGGCTAAGTCGGGCACAAACATAGCCTGGGGCGGCATTTTCCGACCTAAAAAAGCCGCCTTGCTGGGGCGGCTTTTGAATTTTGAGGCCCGGTTTCCCGGCTGCGGCTACTTCAGCTTTTCCAGCACCGCCACTACTTCGGGATGGCTGTTCTCTTTGGCCAGGGTCAGGGCATCTTTGCCATCGTCATCCCTGGCTTTGGCATCGGCCCCGCTGGCCAGCAGCAGTTCCACCATTGCCTTGTTGCCTTTGCCGGCCGCCGCCATCAGGGCCGTAGCCTTGAAGCCATCGGGCTGGTTTACCTGGGCTTTGTACTTGAGCAATAGCTTCACCAGGTCGAGGCTGCCATTGCCGGCGGCAGTGATAAGGTAGGTGGTTGGGAAGCCCGGCACTATCTCCAAGGCGGCATTGGGGTTAGCCCCGGCCGTCAGCAGCGTTTCGACGGCGCTGGAGTTATTTTTCATCACTGCCGCCGCCAGCTCCTTACTCGGGGCCTGGGCGTAAACGGAAAGCGCAAGACAAGACAAAGTAGCAATGAATAGTATCCCTCTTTTCATTTTATAAGAATAAGTCAATTCAGGGCGAAGGTAAACCCGAAGCTACCATCTGCGGTAACCTGCCTTACCACTTTTGCTCAATTGACCAAAACAGAAGCCAATGCTTTAGTTGGCCTCATAATAGTTGCCATTGAACCTTAGCCGGACTATAAATTAAAACGCTCGCAGCGGGCTTTTTTGTGCTTTACAAGCTGACTCACCACGCTAAAATGGAGCCTTTTTAGTGAAGCGTCTTTTTACTAAAAAGAGCATACTCCCTGTGCCTAAGCAACGAACGGCTATTCCTAGCGCGTGGCCAGCTTCGTAGGCACCGCTATGTTGAAGAATCAAAGTAGAGAGACACATAATTTATTAAGATTAAACTCGGAAAACACTTTCCTACTAAAAGGTTGTCAGGATTCGCGAGGCTCAGCCTGACAACCTTTTAGCTTCTTCCCAATTTCTAAAAATTTCAGTACGTGCGCCTAAACTTTACAGCGACTTCGTGGCCGTCTTCACCTCGGCCGTAGCGGGCGCGCTGGCTTTAGCGGCGGCCATTTTGGCTTTGCAGCATGCGGGCATACCGGCCATGCTAATGCCGGCCATGCCTTTCTCGCAGTTGGTGGCGGCTACGCCGGCGCAGTGGTCGGCCTTTTTGCCTTTGGCGGGCTTATCACCGTCGTGGGCGAAGGCGGTAGCGGTCGAAGCGAACAGGGCGAAAGCGAGCAGGGATTTTTTCATAAGTACAAAGAGAAACAATTGAGGAAAATAGGGGGTTGCAGGTAGTCGCGACTCCTAAAAGTACCTGTTTTTTTCGGAAAAGCCGAAGCTGGTGCCGGGTCGTACTACCACGCGCGAACTCGCCGGGTTTACGCACCTTTGCTTATGCCTCTTCGCCGAACTGCCTACCTCACGCTGCTGGTGCTGGCCCTGCTCACGGGGCTGGCCGGCTACTTTGCCGCTCAGCTGCGCTTCAATTATAATTTTAATGATTTTTATCCCGCCGGCGACCCCGACCTGGACTACTACCAGGGCTACACCCGGCGCTTCGGCAACGACAACGACTACCTGCTGCTGGGCCTGGAGGCCGGGCCGGGCCAGACGGCTTTTTCGCCCGCCTTTCTCACGCAGGTCGATAGCCTGACGCGGCTGGCCCGGCGGCAGCGCAACGTACTGCACGTCAGCTCCCCCACCACGCTCAGCCAAACTATTGTGGAGGGCCTGGGGGCGTATACCCTCCCTACCTGCACCCGGCCGACTACCGCGCCGACCCCAGCCGCCGCGCCGCCGACTCCACCCTGATTTATCGCACGCCGGGCCTAGTGGGCAACATCTTCAGCACCGACGCGCGGGCCGTGGCGCTGGTTATTCAAACCACGCCCGACCTCAAGAAACCGCCCGGTGACTCGCTGCTCACGGAGCTGCGCGCCGGCCTGGCGCGGGCGGGTTTGCCCGAGGCGCGGGCGCACCTTGCGGGCCGGGCCGTAGCGCAGTCAGTATTCGTAGACCGGCTGAAGTGGGAGATGGTGGTGTTTATGTCGCTGTCCTTTGTGCTGGTAATGGGGCTGTTGTGGCTTACGTTTCGGACCTGGTGGGGCGTACTTTTACCGCTGGTAGTAGTACTGGGCGCGATAGTATGGGGCCTGGGCGTGATGGGGGCCTGCGGCATCAGCATCGACCTGATGACGGCCCTGCTGCCGCTGATGCTGTTTGTGGTGGGCATGTCGGATACCATCCACATTATCAGCCGCTACGTGAGCGAGCTGGGCTACGGCGCGGGCAAAAAGCACGCCCTGCGCACTACCATTAAGGAATCGGGATTCGGCTCGCTGCTGTCGGCGCTCACCACCAGCATCGGCTTTTTTACGCTCATGACGAGTACCATCCGGCCTATTCATAACTTCGGGCTGTTTACGGGCATTGCCGTGCTGCTGGCTTTTATCCTGAGCTTCACGCTGTTGCCCGCCATGCTGGTATTGCTCAATAAGCCGGCGCTGCGCCAGCCGCGCCGCCACGGCCACGACTGGGACGGCGTGCTGGGCCGCTTATTTACGGGTGTGCTGCGGCGGCACCGCCTGATTTTTACTTTGAGCGGGCTGATACTGGTGGCGTCGGTGGGGCTGGCTCTGCGAGTGCGCATCAACTCGTCGCTGCTCGACGACCTGTCGAAGAGCGACCCCGTGCGCAAGGATTTCGCATTTTTCGACCGGCAGTTTGCCGGGGTCAGGCCTTTTGAGCTGGAGCTGAAGCCCGCCGGCGGGCGCAGCATCTATGACCCGGCGGTGCTGGCCCAAACCGAACGGATTGAACATTATCTAAATACTATATACGGTCTGCGCTTTTCGGCCTCGCCCGCTACGCTGGTGCGCACGGTGCGCCAGGCCCTGCACGGCGGCGGGCTGGCCGAGTACCGCCTGCCCGCCGATTCGGCCGGACTGGCCCAGCTGCGCGGGCCGCTGCGCCAGTTCCGCAAGCGGCCCGAGTTTCGGGCGCTGGTGCTGCCCGATGGCTCGGCCGGCCGCCTCACCGGCCGCATGGTGGATGTGGGCAGCATCCGGGCCGACGCGCTCAATGGTGCGCTTCGCCACTTTTTGCGGACCGCTATCGACACCACCATCCTGCGTACGCGCCTCACGGGGTCGTCTAACCTAATCGATAAAAATAACGAGAGCCTGACCCTGAATATGATACAGGGTATGGCAATTGACGTGGCAATGGTCACGATTATCGTGCTGCTGCTGTTTCGGTCGGTGCGAATGACCATCGTGGTGCTGGTACCCAACCTACTGCCCATTCTGGTAGTAGCGGGTGTAATGGGCCTGGCGGGCGTCAATATGAAAGTGAGCACAAGCATCATCTTCACCATCGCCTTTGGCATCGCGGTAGATGATACCATTCACTTTATCAGCAAGCTGCGCCTTACCATGGGCCACGAGCCCGACTTATTTAAGGCCGTGCGACGAACGTATATTCTGGCCGGGCAGGCCGTTATTGTTACCTCCCTAATATTGGTCGGCGGCTTCGGCACGCTGCTGTTCTCATCGTTTGATGGCACGTTTTACGTGGGTCTGCTCATTGGACTGACCTTGCTCTTCGGCGTAATAGCCGAGCTGACCTTGCTGCCGCTGCTGATTTTGGGCGTGTACGGCCGCAGACGCAAAAGCCCGCCGCCCGTGGCTACGCTGGCCGGCAGTAGCTAATACCGCAGGCAGCTACGGTAACTTCCTGGCTGCTATAAAGAAGCCCCTTTTCGTCTCTGCGTTAGCCAGAAACCTGATTTCAAGTACCCTATCGCAGATTATAGCCTGGCTGCACCTGCCTTGCCTACTGTGCCGCTCCGCCCAGAGGGAGCAGCGGAAATGCGGGCAGAGTAAGTTAACTTTGAATTTCAAAGTTAACTTACTCTTCGCAAGGGTTTAGCCGCTGGCACTACGGCGGGGAGGCTTTTGTTTGGTCAGCTTATGGAATACTTCGTGGCTCCGGGCTCCATCGTGCGCCGTATCTGGGGCACTGCCGATACGGTATTATTCATCTTTGCCGGGGCGGCGGCCGAGTTCGCGCTTAATAAGGCCGTAGACTGGCTGTACTTCACCGGGCGGCTGCCAGCCGACCCGCTGGGACGGCTGTTTTCGACGGTAGACTATGCCCGGCGCATTGTGTTTGCCGACCGGGCCGGGGCCGAAAAGGCCATTGACAGCATTGCTGCTATTCATGGCGCAGTTGAGGCCAGCCGGGGCAGGCCATTCCGGCCTGGGCCTACCGCGATGTGCTGTACATGCTGATTGCTTATTCCATCCGGGCATTTGAGGTGCTGGAGCGGCCCCTTACCCCGGCCGAATGCACGGAAATAACGGAAGTTTTTTGCCGCGTGGGTCAGCGCATGGGTATCGTTGACTTACCTGCCTCCTACCCGGCCTGGCAGGCCGACCGCCAACGCCACCTGACTGCCGACCTGGCCCCGAGCCGCTTCACCACCGACCTCTACCAGCAGTACCGACGGCACCTGGGCGGCCCGCGCTATGCGCTGCTGCGGGCCGTGCAGGGCCTGGTGGTGCCGGCTCCCGTGCGCGAGCAGCTGCACCTGGGCCGCAGCGCGTGGCTGCGGCCCGCGCTGGCTTTTTATCGAAGCACCAGGCACCTAACCTTGAGTAAATATCTTAAAAATTCTATGTTACCCCGCGAGTACCGGGCCCGCATAAAGGCGCTTGATGAAGTACCAACGGCTAACCCGCACTTGTAGCCCAGCTTTAATATCATCAGTTCATCTTCTTGATTACCAGCATACAAGGAAGCAATATCTAAAAAATTACTATTACCTGCCGTAACCCCGGCCTGAATAACGTGGGCCATATGACCCACGTTATTTTCGGGCGCTAGCCTTCGGCCAGGAAGCGGGCCAGGTAGGGCGCGGTGCGGCTTATGGCTGCCTGGGCCACCACCGGCGGCGGGCCTTCGGCCACGATGCGGCCACCCTCTTCGCCGGCGCCGGGGCCAATGTCTAGTACCCAGTCGGAGCCGGCTACTACGCGCATATCGTGCTCCACTACAAGCACCGTGTGGCCGGCTTCGACCAGGCCGTTGAGCTGGGTGAGCAGCTTTTCGATATCGGCCGGGTGCAGGCCGGTGGTGGGCTCGTCGAGCACGTAGAGCGTGTGAGCGCGGGCCTGGCGCTGCAGCTCGGTGGCCAGCTTGATGCGCTGGGCTTCGCCGCCCGACAGCTCGGTGGCCGACTGCCCCAGGCGCAGGTAGCCGAGGCCCACTTCGCGCAGCACCGTGAGTGCCCGGCGCACGCTGGGCTCTTCGGCGAAGAACGCCCAGGCCTCGTCCACGGTCAGGCCCAGGATTTCGGCTATGTTCTTGCCCTGGTAAGTAACTTCCAGCGTTTTGGCGTTGTAGCGCGTGCCGTGGCAGGTAGGACACGGCGAGTAGACGCTGGGCAAAAACAGCAGCTCGACCATCACAAAGCCCTCGCCCTGGCAGGTTTCGCAGCGCCCTTTGGCTACGTTGAAGGAAAACCGCCCGGCATCGTAGCGCCGCCTGCGGGCCTCCGGCGTGGCAGCGAAGAGGCGGCGCACGTGGTCGAACAGCCCCGTATAGGTAGCCATATTGGAGCGCGGCGTGCGGCCGATGGGCTGCTGGTCGACCCGCACCAGGCGCTTAATAACATCCAGCCCGGCCGTGACTTTGCCTTGCAGAACTTCGCCCTGGTCGGCCAGCTCCAGGATTTCTTCGGCCGCCTCACTGCCGGCCACTGCGGCGGCGTCGGCTTTCTGGCCCAGGGCCTCACTCACCAGCTCTACCAGCACCTGGCTGACCAGCGTCGATTTACCGGAGCCCGACACGCCCGTAACGGTTGTGAACACACCCAGCGGAAACGCGGCGGCAAGGCCACGCAGGTTGTGGCGCGTAACCCCGGCCACCCGTAGCCAGCCCACCGGCTCCCGCCCGCTGCGGGCCGCCGGCGCCGACTGCCCCAACAAAAACGGCCGCGTTTGCGAGGCGCCCACTCCAGCCAGGCCGGCGGGTGGGCCGCTGTACAGAACCTGGCCGCCATTCTCGCCAGCGGCGGGGCCTACGTCCACGAGCCAGTCGGCGCAGCGCACCACGTCGAGGTTGTGCTCCACAACGAAGAGCGAATTACCCGCCTTCTTCAGCGTAGCGAGGGCTTTGAGCAGCGCCTGGGTATCGGAAGGGTGCAGGCCAGCAGAGGGCTCATCGAGCACGTACACTACCCCGAACAGATTGGAATACAGCTGTGTAGCCAGGCGCAGCCGCTGCAGCTCGCCCGGCGAGAGCGTGGGCGTGCTTCGCTCCAGGGCCAGGTAGCCCAGGCCCAGGTCGAGCAGCACGGTCAGGCGGGCGCAGAGGTCCTGGGTAATGCGGCGGGTTACTTCGGCCTGCTCGGGGTGGGCTTTGTCGTGGGCCTGCGCCCCGGCTTTACCCTCGGCGAAAGGCCGCAGCCGGGCTTCTACCTGCTGCAAGGGCAGCCGCGCCAGGTCGGCAATATCGAGGCCGGCAAAGGTGACGCTTAGCGACTCGGGCCGCAGGCGCTTGCCGTGGCAGAGCGGGCATTCCTGGCTCAGCATGTACTGCAGCACCCGCTTTTTCATGAGCGCGCTCTGGGTGTTGGCAAACGTGTGCAGCACGTGCCGCCGGGCGCTGCTGAAAGTACCCATGTAGTTGGGCTGCTCGCGGCGCTTGAGGGCGCGCTGCGTCTCGGCGGGCGAATAGCCGGGGTACACCGGCACCACCGGCTGCTCATCGGTAAACAGAATCCAGTTGCGCTCCTGCTGCGGCAGCTCGCGCCAGGGCCGGTCCACATCGTAGCCCAGCGTCACGAGGATATCGCGTTGGTTTTGCCCGCCCCAGGCCTGCGGCCAGGCCGCAATGGCCCGCTCGCGGATGGTCAGCGACGGGTCGGGCACCATCGAGTCTTCGGTTACTTCGTACACCCGGCCCAGGCCGTGGCAGCGCGGGCAGGCACCCTCGGGCGTATTGGCCGAGAAGCCTTCGGCGTAGATTATCCCCTGCCCTGGCGGATAATTGCCGGCCCGCGAATAAAGCATCCGCACCAGGTTGGAAAGCGTGGTGACGCTGCCCACCGATGAGCGCGTGGTGGGCGCGCCACGCTGCTGCTGCAAGGCCACGGCCGGCGGCAGGCCGTCGATGCTATCGACCTCGGGTACTGCTAGTTGATGAAACAAGCGTCGGGCGTAGGGCGATACCGATTCGAGGTAGCGCCGCTGGGCCTCGGCGTAGAGCGTGCCGAAAGCCAGGCTCGACTTACCCGAGCCCGATACGCCGGTGAATACTACCAAGGCATCGCGCGGAATGTCCACGTCGATATTCTGAAGATTGTGCTCGCGGGCGCCGCGCACGCGTACAAAGCCAGGAGCAGGCTGGGGGTGTGGTTGTCAGACATAGCAGGAACTTGGCTACGTCCATACGGAGCATAAGTTCAAGCCGGCTAGCTATCGCGGATTATTGCCCAGGTAAACGAGGAGTAAGAGCGCAACTTGGGAGTTGCGCTGATTTTCCCTTTAAAACCGGGCGATGGCCCGCAGATTTACTACGCGCTGCGATAAGTAGCTGGGCACCGCGTAGGTGCGGCCGTTTACATCCTGCAAATAGCTATAGCCAGCCACATTATTGGCTCCCAGCAGGTTAAGAATCTCCAGGCTTAGCCACAGGCTTTCGAGCGAGTACAGGTGCGGCTTGGGAGCGCTGCGCAGGCTCACGACCTTGGAAAACCCGACATCGACGCGCTGATAGGGCGTGGTAAGTGCGCCCGCACCCCGGAACTGAGGCAGGCCGGGCGGACTAAACGGCAGGCCGGTACCAAATACCAGGTTCAGGTAGCCGCGCACGGAGGGGTTGTCGGGCAGGTGGTCCTGAAAGAAGATGCTGGCCGTCACTCGCTGGTCTTGCGGGCGGCGAATGTAGCCCAGCGTTTCGAAGCCGGTGCGCTTACCGTTTTTATCGTAGGTGGCGGTGGTGTCGCCCTTTTCCTGGGTGGTAAGTACGCCCAGGCTCAGCCACGACTCCACGCCCTTCACAAACTCGCCGGTGAGGCGGGTTTCGAAGCCGGCGGCGTAGGCCGTGGCGCTGTTAGTGGCGTAGTAGCGCAGCCGCACGTTATCAACCTCGTAGGGCACCACGTCAGTGAGGCGCTTATAGTACGCCTCCGTGTTGAGGCGGAAGGGGCGGTCCATGAGGTGCACCTCAATCTGGCGGCCGAGCACAAAGTGCAGCGACTTCTGGGCCCGCAGCTCGGTATTGAGCTGGCCCTGCATATTGCGCAGCTCGCGGTAGAAGGGCGGCTGGTCGTACACCCCGACTGCCAGCTTCCAGCTGCGCTCGGGGTGGCGGCGGCTGCGCGCAGCAAACTGAATGCGGGGGCTGATTACCAGCTCTTTATTAACCGACCAGTAGTGCGCCCGCACGCCGTAGGTAAGCGTTTTGAGCGAGTCGATTTGCCAGGTGTGCTGGGCGTAGCCCTGGGTGCGCTGGCTTTCCAGGCTGAGGTCGGTGGCGAGGCGGGTGCGGCGGGCATCGGGCACATAGTCGGCCGAGTCGGCGAAGCTGTACTCATCAATCTGGTCGTGAATGATTTCGTGGCCGGTTTTTACGCCCCAGCGAATGGTGTGCGGGCCGGTGGGGTCGCCGCCGGGGTTCCAGCGCCCGCGCAGCTCGGCCGTGTACACCTGGGCCGTGAGGTCGTTGCGGGCGTGGTTGAAGCTGGAGCCGATGTTGCGCTGGCGCACGGGCTGGTTGAAATCGGGGCTGTTGGGGTCGCGGTTTACGTCGGCAAAGGTGTAGGCGGCCTCCACATCGCGAAACTCAAACTCGCGGGTAGTGAGCGCCGACGCCAGCAAGTCGAGCTGCAGGCCGGGGTGAAAATTATGCCGCAAGTCGAGACCTGTCTGGTAGGTATCGTACTGCATGCGCTCGCGGCCATCGTAGTAGATATTAACTCGCGCCACCTGGTTAACGTCGGTCGAGAACGTAACCTGCCCGCTCACCGGCACAAAGCGGTAGTCGTTGTGGGCTACCACGCCCAGAATGCCCAGGCTGGTTTTCTGCAAGTCGCCGCCCGTTTTGCCCAGGCCGATATTGACGTACGCCTGGCCGTCGTAAAAGGTCGGGTTGTAGTTGCCCTGCTGCTGATTGAGCGCATTAAAAACGTACTGCGCATTCTTGTAGCGCACCCCGGCCAGGTAGCTTACCCGGTTGTCGGCCGAGCGGGCCTCAACGTGGACGGCGCCGCCCACGAGGCTGGCCGTGGCCGAAGCTGCAAATTTTTCGGGCTCTTTGTACTGAATATCCAGCACTGAGGAAAGCTTGTCGCCGTACTTGGGCTGCCAGCCGCCGGTACTAAAATCGACCTTCTGCACCAGGTCGGGGTTGATAAAGCTAAGGCCCTCCTGCTGCGCCTGCGTCACCAGAAAGGGTCGGTACACCTCAAACCCGTTGACATAGAGCAGGTTCTCGTCGTAGTTGCCGCCGCGCACGTTGTAGGTGCTCGTCAACTCGTTGTTGCTGATTACGCCCGGCAGCGTTTTGAGAATAGCGTTGAAATCGCCGAAGGGCGAGGGCAATACCTTGGCCGTCTGTGGGTCGAGCTGAATGAGGCTGGCCTGCTCACGGGTATCGGCCCCCGCCGAGCGGCCCCGCACGGTTACGCCGCCCAGCGCCTTGGTATCGGCCTGCAAAGCCAGGCGCAGGGGTTGGGCGGCATCATCGGGCAGGCGCAGGGTCTGGCGTAGGGGAAGGTAGCCCAGGCGGCGCGCTACCAGCACTACCGGGCCGCTCACCGGCCGGGCCAGGCGCAGGGTAAAATTGCCCTGGGCGTCGGTAGTGGCACCGCCGGCCCGGCCTTCGAGGCCCACCACGACCAGCTCGAGCGGCTGGCCCTGGGCATCGCGCACGGTGCCCAGGAGCACGGTAGCCGGGGCGGGGGCTACCGGCACGGGCACCTGCTGGGCCAGCACCGGCCCGGCCAGCGGCAGCGTACTTAAAACGAGGAGTAACGGTAGAGGCTTCAAACGCAAAGGCAGCAGAAAATATAGTCCGTAAAGCTACGCCGGGCCCGGTAGCGGCGCGGCCGGCATTTTAACTTCTCCAGCCTCACTTTCAGTATCGGGAAAGCCCTATTAATTTGCCGCCGGAGCCGGCCCGGCTTCGCGCAGCAGCTGGCGCAGGGCTGCCAGCGTAGCTACCGGCCCACCAGGCGACTTAAACACGAAGTTGCCGGCTACCAACACGTCGGCCCCGGCCTGCACCAAGGCGGCAGCGTTGGTCTGGCTCACCCCGCCATCGACTTCAATAAGGGCGGCCGAGCCGGTATCAAGCAGCAGCTCTTTCACGTCCGCCACCTTTTGCAGCGTGTGCGGAATAAACGCCTGCCCCCGAAGCCGGGGTTAACCGACATTACCAGCACCAGGTCGAGGTCGGCGGCAATGTCTTGCAGGAAGCTGGCGGGCGTGGCGGGGTTCAGGGCCACCCCCGCCGTGCAGCCCAGGCTCTTGATTTGCTCCACTACGCGGTGCAGGTGCGGGCAGGCTTCGTAATGCACCGTGAGGTGCGTAGCACCCGCGTCGCGGAAAGCCGCCAGGTAGTCCTGCGGCCGCTCTATCATCAGGTGCACATCGATAGGCTGCCGGGCATGGGGCCGCAGCGCCTCCAGAATGGGTAGCCCGAAGGAAATGTTCGGCACAAACCGCCCATCCATCACGTCGAAGTGCAGCCAGTCGGCCTCGGCAGTAGCCAGCAGTTCGGCAGTAGCCTGGATATTGGCCAGGTCGCTGGCCAGCAGCGAGGGGCCAGCAGCGGCTCGCGGCGCGAGCGCGGCGAAATGGGGTCGGGCAGAGAATAGCTCATCGGGACAAAAGTACGGAGCGTAGCACGAGGCGCAGAAAGGAAAGTGGGGAAAGAAAAAGGCTGTTCGGCTTGCTCCTACCCGTAGCAAGCCGAACAGCCTTTTTCTTCCTTCGCCCGCACCCCTGGCGGCTTAAGTAACCTAGTCGCCTTTCTTCTCGAAGGGGCGCCAGTCGAGCTCGCCGCTTTCCTTGCGGCGCAGAAAGTACGTCTGGTCATCATCTTCGCGCTTGCCGAAGGTGAGGTCACCTTTGCAGTCGCGGCATTTTACACTGGTATATTTGAATTTGCCCTGCGCCACGCGCGAGGTCAGGTCCAGGTTATCGGAACCGCAGAGACCGCAGGCGGCCACGTCCTGAAAGCTCAGGCGGTCGTACTCGGCCACGGCTTCGTGAAAGTTTTTGCCTTCCACCGTGAAGTGAAACTGGCGGCGCCCAATGCGCTTGGTCGTCATTAGCTGTAACATAGAAAGAGGCGTCTGATTGACGGCTTAAAGTTACGCAAACAAAGTCAGATAGCCAATATTTTTGGCTTAAATAAGCTAGTTAAATTAGCATTGCTACTGCCGTACGAAACGCACCGTTTGCAGGGCTCCGCCGGCCACCGGCTGCACGGTGCAGAGGTAAGCGCCCGGCGCCAGGCGGCGACCAGGCAGGCGCAGCGCCGCCGTTGCGGCCGGGCTGGCGGGCAGCAGCAGCTCGCTAAGCAGAGCCCCTTTGGTATCGAGCACCCGCACCCGCAGCACCTGGCGGCGTAGGCTGGGCGGCACGCTCAGCATCAGCTCCTCGCGCTGGCTGGGGTTGGGGAATATGGCCAGGGGCGACTCGGCCGCCGCGCCCGCGCTGGTAGCCAGCGGGGCGCTGGGGTGCAGCAGGTTGTAGGCTTTGCCAAAATCAGCAATGCCGTAGCCCAGCGTATTATCGGGGTTTTGCGCCTGGGAGGCGCCGTTTTTGAGCGCTGCAATTACCTGCTGCGCCGTAAGCGTGGGGTTGGCCTGCCAGAAGCCCGCGACCAGACCGGCCAGCTCGGGGCAGGCATAGGAGGTGCCGCTGCCGCGCATGATGGTGCCGCTGGGCGTAAGCACTGCCGACGACACGCCCATGGAAGAAAGCGTGGGCTTGATGCGGCCATCGGCGGTGGGCCCGTAGGAGCTGAAGCCGGCGTGGTTGCGCAGCGAATCGACGGCCCCGACCGTAATAATGCTGTCCGCATCGGCCGGCACGCTCACGTAATGCCAGCTGTTGCCGCCGTCGTTGCCGGCCGAGTTTACGACCACTATCCCCACCCGGGCCGCCCCAGGGCCGCCCGGCTGCTAATTGCCGTGCGGCCGTTGAGGTCGGCGTAGCTGTGCGATAAGGCCGCGTCGTCGAAAGTAGTATAGCCCAGCGACGAGCTGATAACATCGACGCCGACCGAGTCGGCATACTCGGCGGCGGCTAGCCAGTTGGCTTCTTCTACCGGCGACTCGCTGTCTATATCTTCCGTAATGCAGAGGTGAAAAGTGGCGTGCGGGGCAGTTCCTATATAGTACCCAGGCAATTCTCCGCCAATTGTAGAGAGGCAGGCCGTGCCGTGGCCGTTACGCAGGTACACCTGCCGGCCGCCATCCACAAAGTTGCGGGTGCTGGCCACGCGATGCTGCTGCTGCACATTTTGCAGGGCCGTCAGCTGGTCGGCCCCCGGAAAACCGGCATCAAATAGGGCAATCTGCATATTCTCGCCCCGAAAGCCCGCCTCGTGCATGCCGGGGACGCCTAGCAGCTGGTTCTGGGCATAAGCGGGGCCGTAGGTAGCGCGCGGCGTGGCAGGCGCGGGCGGCGTGGCGATAGAAGCAACGGCCCCGGCCGGCCGCGGCGCCTGCGGGGCAACCAGGCTTAGCAGCTGCGTGCTTTGCACGGACGGCAGCCGCTGCACCTGCACCAGCGTGGCCGAATCGCAGGCGACTACGGCGCCGTTGAGCCAGCGCGAGGTGTACAGCACCTGCGGACTACCAGGTACGGCCCGCAGCTGGGTCAGGTAAGCCGGGCTCACGGGCAGGTCGCGGGGGCGCACAGCTATGCCCTGGCGACTACGCCGGGCCAGAGCGCGAGCCGACAAAAATGCCTGCGGCTGAGCTACCGAATAAGGGGTGCCGGCCTTGTCTTTGAAATACACAAAGTAGCGGTGCCCGGCCGTCTGGGCCCGGGCGACGGGCGCGGCTGCCACGAGCAGCAGCAAGGCAGCGACTGCGCTTAATAACTTTCTCATATTTAAGCTAATATCAGGATACTGCAAGCAGTTGGGCCGTTACGCGTCCAGAAGTCACCAGCTTGTTGCTGGCTATATCGTTCCCTTGTCAATCAGTACTTCGAAGCGCGAATACCCATCCTGCACCACGCCGGGCGTGAGCTTGGTAGAGTTGTCGGGCAGCAGATAGTAGGTATTATGACTAAAGCGCCGCCGCTGCACCAGGCCGGTGCCGCTGGCATACACCTGCTGCAAACCCCGCTGGTACAGGGCATTCACATCGTCGATACCCCATCGAGGGTCGTTTTGGTGGTAACGGTGGTGGGGTACGTAACCGCAGGCTGGCCCTGAGCCGCCGGCACAGTATACGGCGCGGCCACGTTGGGACCATAAAAACGGGTGAGACTGGTGATAGTGTCGGGCGAGGCGGAAAAAGCCATGTCGTTCCAGCCTTTATTCGGCTGGGCCGGATATATCAGTGCTACCGTGCGGATGTTGTTGCGGGTTACGACCACGGCCCGCGCCATCGGCTGCACCACAGAGGCACTGTCATCGACCCAGCCCGCAGCGCTGTTGGGGCGTTTGGAGCGCACCAGGCGGTAGGCCGGCTGCCCCGCTGCATCGGCAAACTGCTCGGTTACGCGCTCCCGAAACTGGTAGTTGCTGACCGTCAGCGCACCTTTCACCCAGTTCGAATCGGCCACGGCATACGTGCGGTAAGTGCCTACGTCAACGGGAAAGTAATTGTCGTAGGCGGGCACTACCACCACCTCGTGCCGGCAGCCGGCCAGCAGCGCCGGCAAGGCCAGTATACTAAGCGCCCAGGGGCGATAGGCGGCAAGCAAGCGGAAAAATGAGCTCATAAATATAAAAAAGGCGGGAGCCTCGCGGCTACCCGCCCAGTTGGCCTTCCAAGATACTGCTTACTGCCGACTTATTTACTTAATATATAAAATAATATATTTTTAAACTCCAACGTTATCCGTGGCAGCCGCCACCGGCACCTCGCCAATCACGTGGCGCTCAATCCAGCCGCCGCCCAGCACATCATCGCCATCGTAGAAAACGGCGGCCTGGCCGGGCGTGATAGCATGCACCGGCTCGGTGAAGTAGATGTTAATCTTGTCGTTGTGCTGCTCCAGGAAAGCCGGTGAGCCGGCGTGGTGGTAGCGCACTTTTACCACGGCCGGCACCAGGCCCTGCCCCTCCAGGTTGCCCACTTTGCCCATGTTGAGCTTGTGCACGGTGGTAGCGGTGCTGGCCAGCTCGTCGTAGTTGCCCAGCACTACCTCGTTGGTTTCGGGCCGAATGGCCGTCACGTAGGCCGGGAAGCCCAGGGCAATACCCAACCCTTTGCGCTGCCCGATGGTGTAAAACGGGTAGCCCTCGTGGCGGCCCAGCTCGGTGCCGTCGGCCAGCACAAAGCGGCCGCCGGCCACGCGGGCTTCCAGCCCCGGCACACGGCGGCGCAAAAAGCCGCGGTAGTCGTTGTCGGGAATAAAGCAGATTTCGTAGCTCTCGGGCTTGTTGACCAGCGCCGTGAAGCCCCGCCGGCGCGCCTCATCGTAAATCTCGGTTTTGCGCATGGCCCCCAGCGGAAACAGCGTGCGGCTCAGGCTCTGCTGCGTCACGCCCCACAGGGCGTAGCTCTGGTCTTTGTTTTCATCCAGCCCTTTGCTCACCACAAAACGACCGGTGTCGGCAACCTGGCGGATTTGGGCGTAGTGGCCGGTGGCAATAAACTCGCAGCCGAGCTGGTCGGCGCGGCGCAGCAGGGCATCCCACTTGATGTGGGTGTTGCAGAGCACGCAGGGGTTGGGCGTGCGGCCCGCCAGGTATTCGCTGGTAAAATTGTCGATAACAAAATCGCCAAACTCGTCGCGGATATCAATGATGTAGTGCGGAAAGCCCAGGCGCACGGCAATATCGCGGGCATCGTTGATGCTGTCGAGCGAGCAGCAGCCGGTTTCTTTTTTCGAGCCGCCGGCCGTGGCGTAGTCCCAGGTTTTCATCGTCATGCCCACTACTTCGTAGCCGGCTTCGTGCAGCAGCACGGCGGCTACCGACGAGTCGATGCCGCCACTCATGGCCACGAGAACGCGGCCTTTGGTTGGGGTTGGGTTCATGAAAGCGGCAAGCCACTCAGGGAGGTGAATGTTCCGACTGGCGCCACTACAAAGGTAGTGAATAGTGAACAGTGAGTAGTGAGCAGTGAGCAGTTATCGGAACGACCTTTGCGGCTCACTACTAATTGTTCACTGTTCACTACTCACTGAAGAAATGTCCTTAGCTCTTCCCGTGCTCGTGCGCGGCATCAATAATCTTTCGGACGCCCGCTACTGCGCGGGCATGGGGGCCCAGGGCCTCATTTTTACGCTCGACACCAGCTTGCCTGGGGCCGTGGATGCGGCGACGGCCCGTGAGCTGGCGGGCTGGGTGGCCGGCGTCGATATCATCGGCGAGTTTGGCCACGTGGCCGGCCCCGAAATCAATCGCCTGGTTGAAGAATGCGGCCTGACGGGCGTGCTGCTGCGCCTCGACCGCGCCCGCCAGGCCTGGCCCGATGGACTGGCGGTACCCGTCCTGATTGAAGTGCCCGCCAATCTTATCACCAATCAGGCCCATTACGCAGCGGCACTTCGTGATGTCAGCGCCGCTTTTCCGCAGGGCTTTGCCTTGTTTACCACCGCCCCTCGCCCCTACCCGGCCGACTATACTTACTGGCACCAGCTGGCCCGCCAGGCGCCGCTGTGGCTGGCCAGCCCCACCGACCCGACCGAAGCCGCCGACCTGGCCCAGCAGGTGCATCCGGCGGGCCTTGTCCTAGCCGGGGGCGAGGAGATAAAGCCCGGCCTGCGCGACTTTACCGAGCTGGAAGCCGTATTTGAGGCCCTGGAAGAAGCGTAGTAGCGTGAACTCGACGAGTTCACGCGTGGTAGTATGCAGCACACCGTTTCCACGCGCGGTCTCGCCGAGTTCACGCTACAGCGAAAACCGCACGTACTTGATGGGCACGCCCACCGCGCGGTACTTGCCCTCGAAGTGCGTCTGGATAGCCTGGGCCGCCGCGAAAGCCGGGTCAGTTTCGGCGTAGAGGTCGCGCGTCGCGACCTCTACGCGGGCTTCGGGCCGCCCGGCCAGCACTTCCAAGGTGTACTCAAATAAGCCTTCGCTATCGGTTTTGAGCTGGGCTACCCCACCGGCGGCCAATAGCGTCTGGTACATATTCAGAAAGCGCGGCGAGGTGAGGCGGCGCTTAATATCACGGTCGCGGGGACGCGGGTCGGGAAAGGTTATCCAGATTTCGCTCAGCTCGCCGGGGGCAAAATGCTCGGTGAGCTGGTGCGCCAGCAAGCGGACGAAACCCACGTTTTGCAGGCCCAGCGCCTCGGCGCGGGTGCTGCCGCGCCAGATGCGCTCGCCCTTGATGTCGAGGCCCAGGAAATTCTGCTCGGGATGAAGCTGGGCCAGGCCTACGGTATACTCGCCTTTGCCGCAGCCCACTTCAAGCACCAGCGGATGGTGGTTGTTGAAAAAATCAGTGCCCCAACGGCCGGAAAGCTGGCCAAAAGCTGGCTTGCCCGGCTCTACGATATCGGGTCGGGTGGCATTTTCGGCGAAGCGCTGGAGTTTAATGCGGGGCACGGCAATTTATTTTTTAGGCTAAAAGGTCACAAAACTACGCGCTAATCCCACGCGGTTTCCCTTCGGCCGCACCAGCGGCTGCGCCTGGCCGTGCTACTGATACAACTCGGCTACCTCGGCCACCACAAAGGTGCTGCCGCCGATGAAGATAACGTCTTCGGGGCCGGCGGCGGCGCGGGCAGCAGCTACGGCAGTAGCTACGGGGCCGTAGGCCTCGCCCCGAAGGCCTACGGCCGCCGCCTGGGCCGCCAGCTCGGCGGCCGGCAGCGCCCGTGGAATATCCGCCTGGCAGAAATAATACGTGGCCGTGCGGGGAAGCAGCGCCAGCACCTTAGCAATATCCTTGTCGTTGACCATGCCGATAACCAGGTGCAGATACTGGTGCGGCACCCGCGCCAGCTGGGCCAGCACCAGGCGCAGCCCGGCTTCGTTGTGACCCGTGTCGGCCACCACCAGCGGGTGCTGACCGATGATGCTCCAGCGGCCGCGCAGGCCGGTCAGGCGCGTGACGTCGCGCAGCCCCTGGCGCAGGGCACTTTCCGGGATAGTAAAGCCTTGCGCGCGCAGCTCATCCAGCGCCGCCAGCACGCCGGGCAGGTTCAGGCGCTGGTAGTCGCCGAGCAGGCCCAGCTCCACGTGTGCGAGCCACGGCTGGCCAGCGCGCCAAATATCTAATATTTGCCATATTTCAGCCTCGACGGCGGCCGGGCGCGCTTCGTAGCGCGTATCGGCAAACAGCAGCGGGCTGCCCTCCTGCCGGGCTTTGGCCTCAAATACGGCGGCTACCTCGGGCTGGGTCTGGCTGACCACTACGGGCCGGCCGGGCTTGATAATACCGGCCTTTTCGCCCGCAATCTCGGGCAGCGTATTGCCCAGCATAGCCTGGTGGTCGTAGCTGATGTTCGTAATTAACGATAGTAGCGGCGTAATAATATTGGTGGAGTCGAGCCGGCCGCCCAGGCCCACTTCCACCACCGCCACATCTACCCGCTCGGCGGCGAAATAGTCGAAGGCCAGCGCCACGCACATCTCAAAAAACGACGGCTGAATCTCGGTAAAAAGGGGCTGGTGCTCTGCCACCCAGCTCACCAGGTAGCCAGGAGCCAGCTCCTGCCCGTTCACCCGAATGCGCTCGGTAAACTCGCGCAGGTGCGGCGAAGTATAGAGCCCCACCTTGTAGCCGGCGCTTTGCAGCACCGCCGCCAGCAGGTGCGATGATGAGCCCTTGCCATTGGTGCCCGCTACGTGTACGCTGCGAAACTTCGTTTCGGGATGCCCCAGGGCCGCCGCCAGCGCCTCCGTATTACCCAGGCCTTTCTTGAAGCCAGCCGCCCCTACCCGCTGGTACATGGGTAGTTGTGCGTAAAGCCAGGCCAGGGTTTCTTGATAATTCATACTAATCCATTATGGCTTAATACTAAGTAGGAAGAGCGTCATGCTCTCCTCTACTTTACCGTGAAGCGGAACGTATAAAAGCCCGTGGCCCGCCCGCCCCGGCGTTGGTTTTCACAAAGTTGGCGTCGAGCAGCTTGTCGCGGCAGAGCTTCTCCTGGGCCGGCGATACGTTGCCCGATACTTTGGTGACGGACTCCACCTCACCGTCGTCGGTGATTTTAATTTTGAAGCGCACCACGCCGGGGTTGTCATCCACAGCTTCCACCACGGGCGTATTATCGAAGCGCCAGCCGCTCATTTCGAGGCCGCTGCCACCACCGCTGCCGGGGCGCGAGCCGCTGCCGCCGCTGCCCGGCTGGCCATACAGGGCCTTGGCATCGAGCGAGCCGTTGGGGTTGCCCTGGTCGCCCACCGTGCCGGGATGGTCGCCGTTACTGTTGCCGGTAGGCGCGCTGCTGCTGCCGTTTACGCCGTTGCCGCCCGCCACGCCGGTAGCACTGCCTTTGGGCGTGTACAGGGTACGGGGCTGCTCGCGGGGCTTGGGCGTTTCGCGCACGGCCTCGGCCGCCTTGGGGGCGGGCTTCTCAACGGGCGGAGTGGTCACGCCTGCGTCTTCCGCGTCGCTGGTAATTACTTTTTCCTGGGCGGCGGGCTGGGCCGGCGCCATACGCTCTACCTCGGGCTGGGTCGGCTGCGGCGTGGGGGCAGGCTGAGCCGCCGCTGGGCGCGAGTCCTCGCGGTTTTGCGAAGCATTGGCGGTGGCCTTAGTCTGAATATTGCCCGAGCCGGCCTCATCAAGGCCGTAGTTCAGCTCCACACCATCGCCACCCAGGGCGGTCAGCGGCGGGTCGGGGCCTCTGAAAACCACAAAATAAAAGAGCAGCGCCAGCAGCAGATGCACGACCACCGTGCCAATCAGGGCCTCGCGGCGGTGCTGTTCGGGATAGTCGAGGGCCATTTTTTGGAGTTATGAGTTAAGAGTTAAAAGTCAGGAGTTAAAGTAATGAGCCAAAAGCTGCCAACTCATAACTTTTAACTCATAGCTTCTAACTATTTTCCAGCTGCCTGTTGCGACTGGGTCGCCATCACCATTTTCATCTTCAGACGGTTGCCTATTTCCAGTACGTCGACCAGCTTCTGCACGTTCAGGCCGGCATCGACGCGCAGCACTACCGTAGGCTGGGCTTCGGCGGGCTGCCTGGCCGGAATTAGCGCCTTCAGCTCGGGTTCAAGCGAAGCGGCCGTCACGGGCTTCTTATTGACGAAATACTCCCCGGCCGCGTTGATAGATACCGTAATGGGCTGCTTCATTACCTGCTTGCTGCTCTTGGCATTGGGCAGCAACAGCTTGATAACGTTGGGATTCACCATCGTGGACACAATCAGAAAGAACAGCATCAGGAAGAACATGATGTCGTTCATCGAGCTGGTCTCGACGTGCGAAGACAGGCGGTGGCGGCGGGAAAGATTCACGTTGTTAAATGTGGAAATTTGAAAATGTGGGAGATGTGAGAATCGCTACTCAGCACCTGGCGCGGCTAGCAATTCATTTTCTCATTTCCCACATTTCCACATCAAATAATTAATTGTCCTGCAGGATGTCCATGAACTCGACGGCCGAGTTTTCCATGCGAAATACCATGCGCTCGACCAGAATGCTGAGCCAGTGGTAGCCGATGTGGGCAATCATGCCCACGATGAGGCCGGCCGCCGAGGTGACCATCTTGGTGTAGAGGCCGCCGGCAATCTGCGTAATGCCAAACTCGCCGCTGGACGAGATGGCGAAGAATATCTTGATAACGCCGATAATGGTACCTACGAAGCCCAGCATGGGCGCAATGCCAGCAATGATACCCAGGATGCTGATATTCTTTTCGAGACGGGCAATCTCAATCTTGCCCACATTTTCGACGCTGGCCTCAATCTCGGTGATGGGCAGGCCGATGCGCCGCAGGCCTTTCTCCACCATGCGCGCCAGCGGCGAGGGGTTCTGGGCGCAGTAGAGTTTGGCGCCCTGCAAGTCGCCTTTCAGCATAAGCGCCCGGATACCAGCCATAAACGAATCGGGATTACCGGCTGCGTTGCGGATGGTAATATATCTTTCAATCATAATATAGATTGAAATTATTGAAAGCAGCAAAATAGGAAGCATTATCCAGCCCCCTTTCAGTATCAGGTCGATGAGGGAGAGGCCAGGCGCGGCGGCAGCCATGGCGTTGGCATGGGCCGCAGCCGTATCGGTGGCAATAGTGGTAACGGCGGGAGCAGCTTGCAGCAGGAAGACGGACATTCAGCGAAAGAGAGGATAAACGAAATAGCAGGCCGGCGCGACGCCGGCCCGGACAGGCAATGCGTTCGCGTTCAGATTAATAGGGCAGAATAGTCAGCCCTTTATCGAAGTGCCGATTCTGGCGCAGGCGGCCGGCCGCGGCCACTGCCGAAGCTCGGTCGGGGAAATCGACGGCCGACAGGCGATAAAGGCGGCTACCGGGGGCGGCAGCAGTATTTTGGCCGGGCGGCCGGCATGGGCCAGGTTCCGGCGCCCTTCCTCGGCATGAGCCAGCGAACCGTAAGCAGCTATGATGAGATAGTAACGGCCGGTGCGGCTTTTAATTGTAGTGGCGGCCTGAGAAGCTGAAGAAGCCGGGGTAAAAGCAGGCTTGGCAAGGGGCTTAAAAACCGCTTTAGGGGGCACCGCCGCCGAAGATTTGCCCGTATGCACCGCCACAGCCGGACGAGCCACCGGGGTGGCTACCGCCGCCGGAGCTACTGAAGCCGGCATCGGCTTCGGAGCCGCCGTAGCTACGGCGTAAGAGGTAGTCATGTTGGCCGCCCCGGCATGGCGCTGAGCCAGTGGTACGGGCCGGGCAATATTGCTTTCATTGGCAACGGCAATGGCGGCCGCGGCCGGCACCTTGCGGGATTTGCTCTTGGGGCGCACAGGTACCGGACTGGGTACCGATTGCCGCCGCGAGAGCAGGGCATCAACGGGGTCGGTTTGCCGGGGGGCTACCGGGGCCGGAGCGGCGACGAAGGCTGCTTCGGGCTTCTCCGTCACCGCAGTCGGAGTTGGTACTGTCTCCGATACCGGCACTGCCTCCGGCGCCGAGAAGCTGGGCTGCGCCAGGGCTGCCTGCTGGGGCACTGCCTGGCGCGAAGCCTTCTCCCAACGGGGCAGGTGGCCCTGCCAGGCGGTTGGCAATACGGCAGGGTGCAGGTTTAGCAGGTAGAGGCCGGCCACGGCCAGGCCGGCCAGCAGGCCGATAGCCGCCCCTGGCACCACCCGGCGCAGCCGAAGCCCCCGGCTGGCGGAGCGCAGGCGGGGCACCAGCTGCGCCTGCTGCTCACGGGCCAGGCGGGCGTCAATTACCGATACCGGGTGAGCCGTCAGCTCGGGCAGGCCGAAAGAGGCAGTCAGCAGGTTATCGGTGCCGGTGTACTCAAACTGCAGCCCCCGGCCGGCCAATTGGCGAAATACGCCGATGCCCGGCAGCTCGGTGCGCTGCTGGGTTTGCAGGTCGCGGTGCAGGGCGGCCACGGCCTGGCGCAGCGCTTCGCGGGCTTCGGCGGCGGGCAGCCCCAGGTGCTGGCGCAGCGCATCAACCAGCAGTCCATCATTACGGGTAAGGGCCTGATTAAAAGCTACCTGGCGGGTAGGCGGACTGAGCAGGTGCCGGCCGCCAGGCTGCACCCGCGCCGGGGTATACTCGGCCACCAGGCCCCCAAAATCCGGAATAATCACGCAGTCGTGGTCGCGGAGCAAAGGGCGTAGGTGGTCGGAAAGGTTCATTGAGTGAGAGGCTTAGCAGGCGGGCAGGTAAAAGTTACGAGGCTAAAGTTAAGGGCAGAAAAAGGCAATTTCCCGGCTATCGTGCTTCGCTTTCTCGCGCCGGGAAGGCCTGGCAGCTTAAAATGAGTACGTTAGCCCAGCTATCGCATTGATTCCCTGGCTTTGGTAATTCAGGTAACGCTGGTAATGGCGGTTGGCAAGGTTATTCCCCATGGCAAAGATGCTGAACTTTGGGGTAATCCGGTAATCGGCCCGCAGGCTTAAGTCGATAACCGAATTGGTCTGGCGGTCGACGACGGTGCGGGGGGGGGTGGCACAGGCAGTGTAACACCAGACGCATACCCTACCCCGTAGTTCGACGAATAATAGTAGAACGTAGCCCCGAGCAACAGCTTATCAAACACATTGTAGGTGCCATAGAGCGTGCCCAGGAAAGCCGGCCGGCCGTAGGCCTGAGCCAGCGACTTCACGCCGTAGTGGTTATAATCGGCCTTGAAGCCTACCCGCACCTTCTCACTGGCGCTGTAAAGCGCCTCGGCATGCACGTTTACGACGTTGATGGTGGTGCTATCGTACACGAGGTCAAACTTACTGGTATCGGCCAGTGAGTTACGGTAGAAATACAGGTTGCGCGAGCGGCCGAAAGTAGCGCGGGCGGCCAGCTCAAGGCCGCTTACCGGCGTTGAGGTGAAGCCCCCGTACACGGTGGGGCCGGCGTGGGTATCGGCCAGGGTCTGACCCGGAGCCAGCCAGGGGGTTTCCTGGCTCAGGTCGTAGCGCGTGACGCGCTGAATGGCCCCGCCCAGGCCGCCGTACACCACGAATTTTTCGGGTACCAGGGCATAGCCGAGCCGCACGGCCGGGTTAATCATGCCCTTGCTGGAGCTGCCAATTGCATCGCTGGAGTAGCCCAGCGTGGCCCCGAGCGTTAGGGTAAGGCCGGTTTTACCGGTAAGCTCGTAGGCGGGCGTGGCCTGCACGAAGTTGCGGGTGCGCACCAAGTCGCTGACAAGCCCCCGAACACGGCCGGCTGTTTGTCGGAAATAAGCGAAGCTTGCGCATCCAGCGTGAGGCGACTGGTTTCGCTCAGCGCGTAGCCGGCTTTGCCATCAAGCAGGAAGTTACTCTCCGTTACGTTGTACGAGTCGCTGAAATGCTTAAAGCCCAGCCCACTTCGTATTGCAGCTGCGCGTCGGGGGCGCGGTTGCGGGCGTAGGCGCGCACACCAAAGCGGGTAAAGGTCTGCTTAATAGCGTCTGCATCGGGAGCATCGGGCAGCCGGGTGCGGTCGTAACCGTAGAAATGATAGGTATCGCGGGCAATATCCAGGGCGGCCCCCAGGGCCGTAGTTCCCTTATAATACTCGCCGGTAGCGGTGGCGCTGGTCTGGCTCACGCCCGAGTTCTTGCCATCGACGGGGCCAGTGGCCGAGCTTTGGTGGCGCACGTCGAGGCCGTAGCTGTACTGGTCGTTGCGGGTCGAGTGCAGATGCGCCCGGCCGTACACCGTGCCGTAGTTGCCCAGGCCCAGCTTGAGGTAGTTGCCGGTTAGCGGCTCCAGCTCTTCCTGGGCCACGGTAAGCACCTGCACCGAGGGGTTGAGGCGGGTGGCGGGCAGCCGAAAATCGGGATAGGTGTACGTAACCTGCCGGGTAGGCTTGGGCGGCGGGTCGAGCCTGATTTTCTCGAAATTCCGGCTGGCCTCGGGCAGGGTATTTACCCGGTCTTTCACAATCTCAATCTCGGCATCCTGGATGGTGCCGCGCGACTTGCCTTTGGCCGGCTGGCCCTGCGCCTGCGCGCCAAAGGCCACGGCTCCGCTCAGGCCAGCAGCCAGCAGCGACCGGCCACCTATGGAAGTAAAGCTTGATTTTATCACCTCTAAATGTTTCATTAAAGCAATTTTATGCGAGCGAGCTACTAAGAAAATGAGTTAAGAAATCAGCTGACTAGTCAGCTGGCTACTCATTTGCCGGCGGGCTTAGCGGGCGCTGTCCGTTGGCTGCGGACAGGCGTTTTCGTAGAGGTAGGGTTGGCCGACGCCGGTCTGGCCGGGGTAGCTTTCGGGGGCGCGGCAGGCTTGGATGCCGGAGCTTTGGTGGGGGTTTCGGCGGAAGGGGCCGGCTCATCATCGCTGGCGGGCAAGCCTTTGAGCCGCTGGCGGGCGCCATCCACGACTTCGGCTACCGGAAATTTATTGTCGATAATCGAGTTGAGCGTTGCCCGCGCCTGGAAGATGTCGCGCTGGGCAGTGTACACATCGGCCAGCAGCAGGAAGGCCCGGCCCTGCCACAGCTCATAGGCGCTGTAGTTGGAATTGACCTTAAAGGCCTGCGTGATGGCCTCGTCGTATTTCTTCTGTTTAAAAAGCACTTCGGCCAGCGTGTACTGCGCCTCGGCCCCGGTGGCATCGCTGGGAGCCGCGGCCACGGCTGCGGCCAGCTCGGTAGCGGCCTGGTCGAGGTTGCCAAGCTTAAAATCGGCCTTACCCTGGTAGAGCAAGGCAGTGTTGGTAGCGTTGGCTGTGGCCCCGGCCAGGGTGCTCAGGTCGGTGGCAATGCTGCGGGCCTTGGTATAGTCGCCGCTGTCATACGTGGCCTTAAGCAGGCCCAGCGTGGCGGTGGCTACCTCCCGGCGGTTGGCTGAGGCCGTGCGCAGGCGGTCGTAGTACCGGATGGCCTCGGGGTAATTCTTGTTTTCCAGCTCAAGGTCGGCCACGCGGCCCACGGCCCGGTTCACAAACTCACTTTTATTCTCGGCTACCACCGCTTTGAGCAGCGGCAGCGCCGTAGCCTTCTCCCCGTTTTCAGGTACGAGTCGGCCAGAATAAAGCGGGCGTCGGGGGCCAGCGCATTGTCGGGGTACTGCTTGAGGTAAGCCTGCACGCGGGCAGCGCCTGCGCATATTTTTCGGCCAGGTAGAGCGACTTGGCCGCCTCAAACTCGACAATCTCGGTGGCCTTGCTGTTGGGATTTTGCGCCTTGAAGCTGGCCACGGCCTGGTCGAGCTCCTCGGTGCGGCCCAGGGCCGTGAGGCTTTCCTGCAAGCTGTAAAGTGCCTGCTGGGCGGCCGGACTGCGCGGGTAGTCGCTCAGCACTTTCTGAAAATCAGCCACAGCTTTGTCCTGCTGCTCCAGGTTGGCATAGGCCACGCCGCGGCGCTGATACGCATCGGGCAGCAGGCTCGAGGTGGGCCGGTTTTCGATGAGGCGGGTGAAGCCCTCGGCGGCCGGGCCGTAGTCGCCGGCCTGGAAGGCCAGCTGCGCCTGCTGAAATACCGCCTGCTCGGCGTAGCGCGAGTCGGGGTTGCTCTTGAGCAGGGCTGCTAGCGTCTGGCTGGCCTCGTCCTTGCGGCCGAGCAGGCCCAGCGTCACGCCCTTCTGGTAGTAGGCGTAGTCTTTATCGGTAGCGTTGGCCTGAATAACCTTGTCGTACAAGTCCAGCGCCTGCTGATAGTTTTTTGCTATATAGTAAGTATCCGCTAAACGCAGCGTAGTATCGTAGTAGTTGGGGTCGGCGGGCTTGGCGGCGGGGTCGGCGAGGTAAGCCTGAAACTGCGGCCGGGCCTTGTCGTACTGCTTGGTGTTGTAATAAGCATAGCCGAGGCCGTAGCGGGCCAGCTGCACGTACTGGGTTTCCTCGTCGCTCACGCCGCCCTGCCGGGCCGAGCGGGCAGCCTGGGCATACGCCGTGATGGCCTCGGGGTACTGCTGCCCTACGGAGTAGATTTCACCGCGCATCACCTGGGCGGCAGCCCGCAGGGCGTCATCCTGCGGGTATTTTAGCGACTTATCCAGCAGCGGCAGGGCTTGGGCGTAGTTGCCATCGTTGTAGAGCGTGGCGGCCTGCGAGTAGGCAATGCGCTGGTAGGTACCATTGAGCTTGTCGCCCCGGTCGTCGCCCAGGCCTTCGAGGTAAGTCAGGGCCTCGGCATAGTTGGTGC
Source organism: Hymenobacter sp. BRD67 (assembly GCF_013256425.1). Lineage (GTDB taxonomy): Bacteria > Bacteroidota > Bacteroidia > Cytophagales > Hymenobacteraceae > Hymenobacter. The sequence goes on along the minus strand of NZ_CP053904.1, from coordinate 1,602,446 downwards.
TCGACAGGAAGCCGTCGCTGAGCAGCTGGTCTACCACGGCCTGGTTTTTCGAGCGCGGGTACTTTTTGCGGAAGTCGCGCAGGGCGGCAATTACTTCGGGCAGGTTGCCCAATTCGTACTGCACCTGGGCGTACTTAAGGGTAGCATTTTCCGACAGGTTTTTTTGCAGCGTGCTCTGGCGGGCGGCATCAAATGCGGCCAGGGCGGCGGTTTTCTGGCCGGCCTGCAGGTAGCTCAGGCCCAGGTGATAAGCCGCGTTCTGCCCCAGCGAGTCGCGGCGGGTAGCCACGTTTTTGAGGCTGGCAATGGCGTGCGGGTAGTCGCCCTCCTTGTAGTTGGCGAAGCCGATTTTATACTGTAGGCTGGGGTCAATCTTACCCTTATGCGCGGCGGCATACTGGTCGAAGTAGCTGCCGGCCTGCTTGTAGTCCTGCTTTTGGTAGTACGCATCGCCCACCAGCAACTGAATCTCGTCGGCGCTTTGGGGCGGTGGCGTTTGCTGCAGGGCCTTGGTGGCATAGGCCACCAGGCCGTCGTAGTTGCCTTCCTTGTAATAAATCTGGGTCATGATGGCCGGCACCACGCTGCGGTAGGCGTCGTTTTCGGCAGCCACGAGCAGGTCTTTACGGGCCCCGGCGTAGTCGCCGGCGCGGTAAGCCAGGTAGCCGGCGTAGTACGAGCTGGCGTAGCGGTACTGGCTGTCTTCCTTCTTGTTGCGGTCGAACAGAATACGCGCCTGGTCGTATTCCTTCAGCTGGAAGTGGCTGTAGCCCAGCTTAAAGTCGGACTCGGCGCGCTGGCTGGCGCTGAGGTTGGCGGGGGCAACTTTCTGAAAGTAGGTACTGGCCTGCGCGTAGTTCTGCTGGTCGAAATAAAACTTGGCCAGCTCGAAATACGCCACGGCCGCGCGCGGGTGGGCTGGATGCTGGCGGGCAAAATCCAGGATAAGGCCCTCGGCGTCGGGGTGCAGCAGGTAGAGGCCGCTCACGGCGTAGTAGTATTCCGCATCGGCCAGGCGCTCCTGCCGGCCCGAGCCGGCGGCCGGGCCGCTTTGCTCGCCGGCGCGGCGGGCGCCCAGCTGCATGTACTGCTGAAAGGCCTGCTGGGCGGCGCCGTACTGCTTTCTATCGAAGAGGTCCAGGCCTTCCTGAAAGTAGCGCTCGGCGCTGGCGAAGGTCTGGGTTTGCTGGGCGTAGGCAAGCTGAGGCTCGGCGGCGGCGGCACCCAGCAGGGCGGCGGCCAGCGTCAGCCGGGGGGTAGCTTCATGGAAGGCAGCGGTTCGGTGGGCGGGCGCGCCGGCTGAGGCACGCCCGGATTCGGTCAAAAGTAGCTAGAAAACGCCGGTCGGATAGTCGGCAAGCCCGGTCAATGGCATGGAACGCGGGGAAAACCGAATTTGGTATGCGCCGCCGACCTCCCGGCGCGCCCCTGCTTCAGGCCAGGCTAAATATCGTATTTTTCATATATTAATCATTTAAAACAACCTGCCTGATTTTAACTTATTCGTCTTTACTTTTTAATTCCTCACCCCGTATCCTACCTCGGCCACCCAGCTGGCCTGCCACACTCCACGCCTTGTCTACGCCTTCGCCCGCTGCTCCGCCCGTCATCCGCGTTTCGCACCTCACCAAGCGCTACGGGGCGCAGGTCGTCGTCGATGACCTCAGCTTTGACGTGGCCGCCGCCGAAACGCTGGTGCTGCTCGGCCCCAGCGGCTGCGGCAAAACCACGCTGCTCAAAATGCTAAACCGCCTTCTTGAGCCCGACGGCGGCACGGTTGAAATCAACGGCCAGGACGTGCGCCGGCAGCGCCCCGAGGCGTTGCGGCGCGGCATCGGCTATGTTATTCAGCAGGTAGGGCTGCTGCCGCACTACACCGTGGCCCAGAACATTGGCGTGGTGCCCGGCCTGCTGGGCCGCCCCGCCGCCGAAACCGCCGCCCGCACCTCCGCGCTGCTCGAGCGCCTGCACCTGCCGGCCGCCCGCTTTGCCGCCCTGCTACCGGCGCAGCTCTCGGGCGGGCAGGCGCAGCGCGTGGGCCTGGCCCGCGCCCTGGCCGCCGACCCACCCCTGATTTTACTTGATGAGCCCTTCGGCGCGCTCGACCCGCTTACTCGCGCCGCCGTGCGCCGCGACTTTCGGGAGCTCGACGAGCTACGCCGCAAAACCGTGGTACTCGTAACCCACGACGTGCAGGAAGCCTTCGAGCTGGCCGACCGCATTCTGCTGCTGCACACTGGTCGGCTGCAGCAGCTGGGCACGCCGCGCGAGCTGCTGCTTCGCCCCGCCAACGACTTTGTGCGCCGCTTCTTCGGGCCCGAGCGCCTGGCTCTGCAGCTGCGCGTAACCGCGCTGGCTGAGGTGCAGCCGTTTTTAGCGCCCTCCACTCCTGCTGCTTTGCATGGCCTGCCCACTATCGCGGCATCGGCCAGCGTGCACGAGGCCCTCGCCCGGCTGGCCGATGCCGGCGCAGCCGGCCTGCGCCTCGCCGATAAGCCGCACCAGCTCACGCAGGGAGCACTTCTGGCCGCTTTTGGCCGGGTCCTGGCCGATGAGGCGGCGCTGAGCTGAGTATTTGCCAACACGCCTGCTAGGCACTGCTTCTTTTCGCATTCCACGCGTTTTTCTACTCCTTGAAGACCCTTTCTGAGCTGCTTACCTTCTGGCACGAGCAGGCTGGCAAGCTGGGCCAGCAAACCCTCCAGCACATTGCCCTTACGGCAGCGGCCCTGCTGCTGGGCGTGGCCGTAGGCGTGCCCCTGGGCCTGTGGCTAACGCGCCGGCCGCGCTGGGCACCGGCCGTGCTGGGCGCGGCGGGCGTGCTCCAGACCGTGCCCAGCATTGCGCTGCTCGGGTTTCTGATTCCCTGGCTGGGCATTGGCGCTACCCCGGCCATTCTGGCGCTGCTCCTGTATTCCTTGCTGCCGATTATTCGCAATACGGTGGCCGGAATTCAAGCCGTGCCGCCGGCGGTGGTGGAGGCGGCCCGCGGACTGGGCTTTACGGATGGGCAGCTGCTGCGGCGCGTGGAGCTGCCGCTGGCTCTGCCCGTTATAATGGCCGGCATTCGCACGGCTACCGTTATCAATGTGGGCGTGGCTACCCTGGCGGCCTACGTGGCGGCGGGGGCCTCGGCGAGTTTATCTTCGGCGGCATTGCGCTTAATAATCCAGTGATGATACTGGCCGGGGCCATCCCGGCCGCCGGGCTGGCGCTGGCTTTTGATGCCGGGTTGGGCCTGCTGGCAAAGCTATCGGCCCGGCGGGTACGCCTGGCAGGGGGCGGCCTGCTGCTGGCGCTGCCTTTGCTGGCGGGCGGCTACTGGCTGCCCCAGGCCAGCGCCCGGCTGCGGGCGGGCTTCAGCCCGAGTTTATTGGCCGGGCCGATTGCCTGCCCGGCCTCACCAACGCGTATGGCCTCACGCACTTGCCCAACGTGGTGCTGGCCCCGGCGCTGGTGTACGAGGCAGCCCGCGCGGCCCACGTCGATGTTATTGATGGCTACTCAACTGATGGGCGCATCCGGGCCTATGGCTTGCAGGTGCTGCGCGACGACCGCCACGCCCTGCCACCCTACTTTGCCGCGCCGCTGCTGCGCCCCGCCGTGCTGCGCGCCCATCCCGAGCTTGGCCCGGTGCTCGACCAGCTCAGCGGCCAGCTTTCCGACTCGGCCATGACCACCCTCAACTACCAGGTCGACTACCTGCACAAAGAACCGCGGGCCGTGGCCCTGGCCTGGCTGCGCCGCAAGGGCCTCTGGAAAGCACCGCGTACGCTGCCGCCCACGGCTCCCGTAGTACGCCTGGGCTCCAAAATTTTTGCCGAACAGTATATACTAATTGAGATGTACGCAGCCCTTATTCGGGGTAATACGGACCTGGCAGTGGCCACTAAAACCGGCCTGGGCGGCACCACTATCTGCTTTGAAGCCCTGCGGGGCGGGCAGATTGACCTATATCCCGAGTATACCGGCACGGGCCTGCAAGTGCTGCTGCAACCATCGCGGGCCGTGCTCGACTCTCTGGGGGGCCGGCCGGGGGCGGTATTCAGCTATGTGCAGGCCGAGTTTGCGCGGCGCTACGGCCTGGCCTGGCGTGCCCCGCTGGGCTTCAATAACGCGTATTGCCTGCTCATGCGCCGGCAGCAGGCGCGGCAGCTGGGCATTGCCAGCATTTCGTCGCTCAGCCGCTATTTACGTAAATAGTGTTTCATTCAGAATAATTAGCAATCTGGTGCTTAAATTCCATTCATTTGCCAGCAGTATTGTTCTCTGAATATGCGCAGCCATAGTGCTGAATGGCGCGATTTTTGGTTTTCAGTTTGTTTATCGCCGCCTTTCAAGGACTTATGCAAAATTTTACGCCTCGAATATGGTTTGTGCTGGCCTTTTGGATGCTGGCATTCGCAGCCCGGGCGCAATCTTTTGCCGCGGGTGGCCAACATACGCTTTCTATTCATGCCGATGGTACGCTCTGGGCCTGGGGCCTGAATGCGCAAGGCCAGCTTGGCATCGGTAGTACCACTTATCAGACTAGCCCAGTGCAGGTAGGCACTGCTACCAACTGGAAAAGCGTAGCGGCCGGGCAGTACCACACGGTAGCGGTACGGCAGGACGGTACCTTATGGACCTGGGGGCTTAATAATTATAGCCAACTGGGTAACAGCTCAGCGGCAGGCAACCAGACCTCCCCCGTGCAGGTGGGCACCGCTACAAACTGGCAGAGCGTAAGTGCTGGGTACTACCACACGCTCGCTGTGCGTACCGATGGCACCCTCTGGGCCTGGGGCTTCAACTACGATGGTGAAGTAGGCAATGCCACCACTGACACCCAGGCAACGCCGGTTCAGATAGGTACTGCTACCAACTGGAAAAGCGTAGCGGCGGGGGCCTATCACTCCCTGGCTACGCATACCGATGGCACACTTTGGGGCTGGGGCCTGAATAACTACGGCCAATCTGGCGTGGGAGCAGCGGGCAGCCAGACTAAGCCAATTCAGATAGGAACGGGCAACAACTGGCAAAGCGTGGCGGCCGGCTTCTACCATTCGGTAGCCCTTCGTACCGACGGTACGCTTTGGACCTGGGGCCAGAATACCTATGGCCAGCTAGGTACCGCCTCCACGGCTAACCAATCTGCTCCCCTACAGGTAGGAACCAATACTACCTGGCAAAGCGTAGGGGCGGGAGCTTACCATACCTTGGCTACTCGTGCCGATGGCACGCTCTGGAGCTGGGGCTACAACTACTGGGGCCAGCTGGGCCTGGGTCATTCAGCCTACCAGGCTACCCCATGCAGGTAGGGACAGCCAACACCTGGCAAAGCGTTACCGGCGGCTACGGGCATACCGTGGCTATTCGTACCGATGGCACGCTCTGGGCCTGGGGCTACAATGCCTACGGCCAGCTCGGCAATGGAACAGGACTACAGCTTACGCCCGCCCAGGTTATCCCGGCAGCTACGTGGAGAAGTATCGCTACGGGCCAGTACCATACACTGGCTATTCGCCAAGATGGTACCCTCTGGGCCTGGGGCCAGAACACTACCGGGCAGCTTGGTATCGGCACTACAGCCGAACAGAGCAGCCCTGCCCAGGTAGGCACTGCTACCAACTGGCAAAGCGTGGCGGCCGGCGCTTCACATACGCTGGCTATTCGCACCGATGGTACCCTCTGGGCCTGGGGCGACAACACCTATGGCCAGCTGGGAACCGGCGCTGCAAAATCGGTACCGGTACAGGTAGGCACCGAAACCAATTGGCAAAGCGTGAGTGCCGGCCAGCTCTACTCCTTCGCTATTCGCACCGATGGTAGCCTCTGGGCCTGGGGCGACAACACCTATGGCCAGCTGGGCTTTGGGCCGGCTAGTGCGCAGTTTACCCCAACACAGGTGAGTGCCGGCACTACTTGGCAGCAGGTGGCCGCCGGCTACTACCACACAGCCGCTATCCGCGCTGATGGTTCGCTCTGGGCCTGGGGCCTGAATAACTACGGCCAGCTTGGTGATGGCTCCACGGCCACTCGGTCAACGCCGATACAGATTGCCCAGGCTACCGCCTGGCAGAGCGTGAGCGCCGGTCAGCTCTACACCGTGGCCATCCGCCAGGATGGTACCCTTTGGGCCTGGGGCAACAACGATAGCGGTCAGCTTGGTACTGGCACTACCTCCCTGGCCCTGCCTGGGCAGGTAGGCACTGCCACCAACTGGCAATACGTAGGTGCCGGCCAGCAGCATACCCTAGGCGTTCAAGCTGATGGCTCTCTGTGGACCTGGGGCAATAACTACTATGGCCAGCTAGGCAATAGTACTACCTCGGCCCAGGCTACCCGAGTGCCATCAGCGCTGGCACTACCTGGCAACTGGTAGCGGCTGGCTACAGCCACTCAACTGCCTTGGCTGCCAGTGGTAAGCTCTGGGCCTGGGGCCTCAACGACCAGGGCCAGCTCGCTCAGTCCAACCTCAATCCCCTTCCTATCTATATCCCCATGGGGAGCGCAACCCTGGCAGCTACGGTGGCCATACTGCCTATATCCTGGCAGCTGGTACCTAACCCTGCCCACGAGCAGGTGACCTTGGCGGGGCTTTCCGCCGTCGCCATGACCGGGCAGCTTTATGACAATCAGGGCCGGCTTGTACGCACTACCACCTCCCCTACAGTAGGGCTACTCGGCCTGGCTCCAGGCCTCTACTTATTCCGGGTAACGGCTGGTTTCACCACGCGTGTTATGCGCCTGCTGGTAGAGTAGAACGCGCAAAGGGGTAGCCAGTTGGATAATACATTTTAGGGCCTGCCGCCGCGCATTAGATAGGTGGCTTTACCGGCTGGCGCGTAATTTCGCCGGGCTACCGGACTGCTTCACCTTACCAGCCTTTTGCTTTTTCCGGGCAGTGGTTTTTATTATATGACAGTAAATGAGTTCTTCGAGCTATTTTTAGATGAGTTACGTGCCAATCCGGCGCTGACCAGCTATTACAAGTTCCTGGCCAGCCCGGCCAGCTTCGAGTTTCGCAAAGCCTACGTAGTACAGCGCCTGCACTATATTCTGGAACACCTGCCCAACAAGGAGGCCGCCCTCTGGGACTGCGGCTGCGGCTATGGTACCACGGCCATCTTTCTGGCGCTAAACGGCTATAAAGTTCACGGTACAACGCTCGAATTCTACTTTGCCCAGATTCCGGAGCGCCTGCGCTACTGGGCACAGTTTGGCGATGTGTCGGGCTTTACCTATAGCTACGAAAACCTGTTTGACTCGCCCCGCCCGCCGCGGCCTACGACCACGTCATTATCCAGGACACGCTGCACCACCTGGAGCCGCTGCAGGAAGCCCTGCGCATTTTCCGCGAAACCCTGCGCCCCGGCGGCAACCTGATTATCGTGGAGGAAAACGGCGGCAACGTAGTGCAGACCCTGAAGCTTTATCTGCGCCGGGGCAACAAGCGCATCATCGAAATATATGATGACACATTAAAGAAGAACATCTTAATCGGCAACGAGAACATTCGCAACCTCGCTACCTGGCGCCGCGAGCTGGCCCGGCAGGGCCTGCGCATTCCGGCCAGCGGCGTGCAGTACATCCGGCTCTTTCCGCCCTTCATGTTTAAGCCCGACAACGTGCCCCACCTGCTGAAGCGCGAGAACAACCTATGGCGCCGCAACGCGCTGCTTAAGGAAAACCTGTTTTTTGGCCTCAATTTTATTGCTGATAAGTCGGCTTAGCGCCGTTTCGTAGTCCCGTTATCGTTGCGCCGACTTTCAGTCCGCACGTTAGCAGGTCTAGTACTCGCGGACTGAAAGCCCGCGCTACTACCGCGGCTGTCCACTGATTCCGAAACCGCGCCAGTAGCTAACCGGCCAGGCACTTAGTACCTGACGGAATTGGGGCCGGCGTTGATAACTTGGTGCGTAGACTGGCACTATACACCGGGTTTTTAGCTGGCAGCCGGCGCGAGGCGCTTGCCTAGCGAGACCCTACAAAGAGCTGACCCCGTTGCTTCAGCTTACTTTACCGGCATGAAGTACTTTCTGCCAGCCGCTGCCCTGCTCCTGCCTGTGGCACTCCACGCCCAGGAAAACCTGGTGCAGTACGCCCACCCCTGGTGGGCACGGCCCGTATGGGCCACACCTACCCCGGTGCCACGGTGCCCTTCGGCGCGGTGCAGCTCTCGCCCGATACCGACACCATCAGCTACGAGCAGAACGGAAAGTACAACCCCGAGATATATGCCTACTGCGCGGGGTATCAGTACAAAGACCCCACCATCGTAGGCTTTAGCCACACGCATTTCAGCGGCACGGGGCATTCCGACCTGGGCGATTTTCTGATAATGCCCACCACCGGGCCGCTCCAACTTAACCCCGGCACCGCCGATAAGCCGCTGAGCGGCTACCGCTCGGCCTACTCGCACCAGACCGAGGTAGCTGAGCCGGCTTACTATAAAGTACGGCTAGCGGACAATGATATTCTGGCTGAATTGACAGCCACGACCCGCGTTGGCATTCACCAGTACACGTTTCCGCAGGCGGCTGAGTCGCACGTTATTCTCGACTTAATGGCCGGTATTTATAACTATCCCGGCAAGAATACCTGGGCTTTCGTGCGGGTCGAAAACGACTCGCTCGTGACCGGCTACCGCCAAACCAACGGCTGGGGCCGCACCCGCACGGTGTACTTCGCACTCAGCTTTTCGCGGCCTTTCAAAACCTACGGCAGCCGCAGCTACGACCCCAAGCAAGCCTACCGGGGCTTCTGGGGCCGCTTCGACCAGGCCCACAACTGGCCCGACCTGGCCGGCCACCAGCTACGTATGCACTTCGATTTCGGGCCTACCCAGGCCGGTCAGCAAATCAAGCTGAAAATGGCCCTCTCGCCCGTGAGCACCGCCGGGGCCCTGGCCAACCTGCGCGCCGAAGCGCCCGGCTGGAACTTCGCCGACTACAAGCAAAACGGCCAGGCCCAGTGGCAGCAGGAGCTGAGCAAAATTACCATCAGCTCGCCGCGCCGGGTCGATAAGGAGAACTTCTACACGGCCATGTACCACGCCTTCACCGGCACCACCATCTACCAGGACGTGGATGGCCAGTACCGCGGCCTCGACCAGAACAACCACACGGCCAGGGGCTTCACCAATTACACCACCTTCTCGCTCTGGGATACCTACCGGGCCCTGCACCCGCTCTATAACCTCGTGCAGCCCCGGCGCAACGCCGACATGGTGCAAAGTATGCTCGCTCACTTCGACCAGAGCGCCGAGCACATGCTACCCGTGTGGAGCCACTACGCCAACGAAAACTGGTGCATGATTGGCTACCACGCGGTGCCGGTGCTCTGCGATGCCATTGTGCTCGGCAATGCCCCTTCGACCAAAACCACGCCCTCGACGCCTGCATCACCACTGCCCGCCAGCGCTGGTACGATGGCCTGGGCGACTATATGGATAAAGGTTACGTGCCCGAGGATAAAAGCGGCGCTTCCGTATCAAAAACGCTGGAATACGCCTTCGACGACTATTGCATTGCGCAGGCCGCTCACAAGTTGGGCCGCGCCGATATCGAGCAGGAATTCCGCCAGCGGGCCGCCAACTGGCAGAACGTGTACGATGCCCGCATCGGCTTCATGCGCCCGCGCTCGGCCGACGGCTCATTCCGGGCCAGGTTCGACGTGCTCACCACCAGCGACCCCGCCTACATTGAGGGTAACGCCTGGAACTATAGCCTTTACGTGCCTCAGGACCCGGCCGCACTCATCGCCAAAATGCGCGGCAACGCCCGCTTCGTACCCCACCTCGACTCGCTCTTCACCATGAGCCTGCCCGATAAGTTCTTCGCCGAAACCGAGGACATCACCCGCGACGGCATCATCGGCAACTACGTGCACGGCAACGAGCCCGCCCACCACGCCGCCTACCTCTACAACTGGACCAACCAGCCCTGGAAAACCCAGCCCCGCATCCGCATGATACTGAACAAGATGTATCGTCAGGGCCCCGACGGCCTCGGCGGCAACGACGACTGCGGCCAGATGAGCGCGTGGTACATCTTCTCGGCCCTGGGCTTCTACCCCGTCGCCCCCGCCTCGGGCGAGTATGCGCTCGGCAGCCCGGCCGTGCACGGCGCCGTGCTACAAGTCGGCGAGGGCAAAACCTTCACCGTGACGGTTAAGAATCAGAGCGATAAGAACGTCTACGTGCAGTCGGCCAGGCTCAATGGCAAGCTGCTGACGCGGCCGTTTTTGCCGGTGCAGGCGGTGCGGCAGGGTGGCACGCTGGAGTTTGTGATGGGAAGTAAACCAGCGAAATAGATGAGCCTAGGAATAACCGTGCGTCTATCTTTACCCCAACGCACGGTTAAATTACCTCACCTCGGAAGTCTAAAAAAAGACACAGCCCTGGCCGGTGGCACGGTCAGGGTTTCAAGAAGCAGGTGTTAAAAACACCTAACTTCTCCTCGGAAATGAGAAATAAGAGTATGCTAAAGCTACTACGGGCAGTCGGTGAGGCTGTTCTGCTAGGGTTGGCGAGTGCGAGCGGGCTATTAAGCAGTGAGAGGGTTCCAGTTGAGTAGTACTTACTCCGTATCAGCAACCGCACCCGTGCCACCCGGCACCAAACCCATATCGCGCGTATTCTTCTGCACGGCAATGGCTCCAAACAGGCTGAGCAAAAAGGCCATCGCATAAAAGCCTTTTTCGCTGAGCGTAAGCGTGGCGTTCCAGAGGCCGACCGCTAGCAGCAGAATAGCCAGCAGCGTGGCAAACCAGGCCAGGCCGTAGTAGAGGCCCGTAACGGGGATTTTTTCCAGCTGGTCGCGCACGGTTTTTTGCAGGGAGATAACGGCAAACAGCCCGAACATGAGCACGGTGAAGTAATAGCCTTTTTCGTTGAGCGCCATCGCGGCGTTCCAGAGGCCAATCAGGAAGCCGCCCATGCCTGCGAGCAGGGCAAACCACGAGGCGGCAATAAAGGCGGCGGAGGGACGGGAGGTGGTAACGGGAGCAGGTGACATGGACGGTTAGGAGTGAAGTAGGCGCCGAAGGTAGCAGGCATAGTTAGTGGGCAGCAACTCCATCTTTGCCGCAATCAGATGTTAGCCAAGCAGGTTTAATTACCCAAAGCCATAATCAATAAAATGACCATCAACAAGTTAACTGCCTATACTATCTGACTTTAGGACAAAGCAACTCAGCACGCCCAGGTGTGGCGCGGACACTGTTTGGCTGGGTTGCGAGCCGCTGCTTAGCTCCTGCTAAGCAGCGCACTTAAAAAGTCACCCGAGAGCTAGTGCCAACGTGCTGGCCCGCCCTACCTTCGCAACCGCTGCTGATAGCAGCGGGTAGCCAGCCGCCTACTGCGGCAGGGGCTTGCTGCCGACACTTTTAACCACACTTTCTTCAATGCCCCTTCCTACCCTTCGCCCCTGGCTGCTTCCCGTCGCGGCCGGCCTCTTGCTGGCCAGTTGCCAAAGCAACTCTACTACCTCCACCGAAACCGCTACCAACGGCAAGCCCACCGAGGCGGCCCCCACCGACACGGCCAGCGTGCCCACGCCCAACGACGGCATCACGCCTGCTCTCATTGCCCAGCACATCAAGGTGCTGGCTTCGGATGAGTACCAGGGCCGACGGCCGTTTACGGCGGGCGAGGAAAAAGCCACGAGCTACCTGGCCGGCGAGTTTAAGAAGCTGGGGCTGAAACCCGGCAACAACGGCAGCTACTTTCAGCCGGTGCCGCTGGTCGAGATTGCCGGCAAGCCCGACTCTACGGCTACCATTGCGGGCAAAGGCAAAAGCCTGACGCTTAAATATCGTAAAGACTATATGTTTCTGACCGAGCGCGAGAAGCCGACGGTCGAAATCAAAAGCTCGCCGCTGGTATTTGCCGGCTACGGCGTAACGGCCCCGAGTACAAGTGGGACGACTACGCCGGCCTCGATGTGAAGGGTAAAACAGTGGTGGTGCTCATCAACGACCCCGGCAACGCGGGCACCGACACTACCCTGTTCAAGGGCAAGGAAATGACCTACTACGGCCGCTGGATGTACAAATACGAGGTGGCGGCCCGCCACGGCGCTACCGGCCTGGTTATCATCCACGACACCAAACCCGCCTCCTACCCCTGGACGGTGGTGCAAAGCAGCAACGGCGGGGCCAAGCTGCACCCCCAGACGCCCGACCACGGCGCCAGCAAAGTGGCCCTCGAAGGTTGGATAACCCTCGATGCGGCCAAGCAGCTATTCACCGCCGCTGGCCTGAAGTATGACGACCTGTACGCCGCCGCCAACAAGCCTGGCTTTAAGGGAAAAGACCTGGGCCTGAGCCTGACCACTACGCTGCACAATAAAATCACGTATAAAACATCCAAAAACGTGGTGGCTATGCTGCCCGGCACCAGCCGGCCCAACGAGTACATCATCTACTCGGCGCACTGGGACCACCTCGGCATCGGGCCAGCCGTAGCCGGCGACTCGATTTACAACGGGGCGCTCGACAACGCCAGCGGCTGCGCGGGTTTGCTGGCCATTGCCAACGGCTTCGTGCAGGCCAAGCAGAAGCCCGGCCGCAGCATCGTGTTTCTGGCCGTGACCGGCGAAGAGCAGGGACTGCTGGGCTCGGACTACTACGCCCAGCATCCCATCTTCCCGCTCAAAAACACGGTGGCCGACATCAATATGGATGAGCTGCTGGCCTTTGGGCCGATGCGCGACGTGACCATTACCGGCTACGGGCAGTCGGACCTCGACGACTACGCCCGCACCGCTGCCAAGGAGCAGAATCGCTACGTCATCCCCTACCAGCACCCCGAAACCGGCAGCTTCTACCGCTCCGACCACTTCAGCTTTGCCAAGGTGGGCGTGCCGGCGCTCTACGCCAGCGGCTCGTTTGACAGCCGCCTGCACGGCAAGGCTTTTGCCGAGCAACAGCGGGAAGAGTTTGAGGCCAAAAACTACCACCAGCCCTCCGACCAGTTTAACCCCAAGTGGGACCTGCGCGGCGCGGCGCAGGATGCGCGCCTGCTCTTCAGTATCGGCCAGCAGCTGGCCAGCGAAACTACCTTCCCGCAGTGGAAAGCCGGCTCCGAGTTCCGAGCCGTGCGCCTGAAAAGCCGGCCGCAATAAGCTCTTTCCCAAGAAACACAAAAAGCCCCGGCAATGTGATTGCCGGGGGCTTTTTGTGTTTATCGTGGTGTTTGCGGAGACTACTTGCTCACCCCCGGCACGTTGAGGCTGCCCGCTTTGGCGCGCTTGTAGAGGTAGGCTGCGCCGGCGGCCAGAATGGCGCCGCCGAGTACTTTATGCGTAGAGGTGAGGCCGCCAGTAGCAGCGTCGTCATTATTTCTCCGGCCAAACAGGCTGGCAATCATGCCGCCCAGGGTGCCGCTCGGTTGGTTATCGCTCATGCGTGAAATCAGGTTTAAGATGGAGAGCCTTCTTACGATTAAGGGACGACCTGCGTTGCCCACTACCGCCAGGGAGATTCCGGCTACTCCTGCTTGGCCTTCAATTTTTTGAGCCGGTCATACGTGTGTTGCGACAGCGCATACTGGCGCTCCACGGCCTGGCGCAGGAGCCCGGTAAGCGTGCGCTCGGCCAGGGCTTCCTGGTAGGCTTTCAGGGCCCATTCCTCGCCGTAGATATTTGAGCTGAGGATGCTCTTTTCATCGCGGGCCGTGACGACGGCCTTGGCATCCATCCAGGCGCGGTAGAGCTTGCCCTTGAGGGTCGTGCTGGTTTCGCGCTTGCCGCCTTCGCGGGTCAGGTAGGTGTTCAGGTCGGTAGCAAACTGCTGGCTCTGGCTGGCCAGCTGCTTGTAGTAGCCTCGCAGCTCGGCATCGTGGCTTTCTGCCACGGCCCGCTGGTAGCCCTCGATACGGTCGTTGACAAAGTACAGCAGCTCGTCGAGCGTAGCGCCCTGGTCAGTGGCCGGCACGCTTTTCCTGCGGCGGGCCACCAAAGCTACGCCTACTGCCAGCAACGCCCCACCCACTATTTTCCCGACAGTGCTGGTTTTCTTTACAGTAGTCGGCAGCTGGCCGCGCACTCCGCCCACGGAGCCCTGGGCCACCGGGCGTTTGGGCCGCGGCGTGGCGGCGGTATTGTCTGAAGGCTGGTTCTTTTTCATGCTGATGAACTAATGGACAAACCAGCGCTTACGACGTTTACCGCCAGGTAGTTAAGGTAGAGCTTATTTACCCGGCTCACGTTACCCCACGGCCGCCGCCGGCACCGGGTGCAGTATCAGCCACACCAGCTCGCGCAGGATTTCGCCCTCGTCCATGCTGCCGCTCTCAATACCCTTGCTCTGGGCGTCGGCCCTTCGAATAAGGTGAATCAGGTCGATGGTGCGCTCGGGGCTGAACTGCCGCTGGGCCAGCTGATACTCTTTCTGGGCAAACTTGTTGATGCCCATTTTCTGCAAGTCGGCGTCCGATGGGTTCGGGCCGGCCTGGTGCAGCATGAGCAGGCGCGTGAAGAAGTTAAACAGCAGCGTGAGGTTGGGAATGAGCGGGTTAGCCTTGGGATTAGCGGCGAAGTGCGTCAGGATACGATTGGCTTTCAGCACGTCGCGCTGCACCAGGGCCCGCTGCAGCTCAAATATATTATATTCTTTACTTATCCCTACCATGCGCTGCACCAGGTCTTCGTCGATGGCCTGGCCGGCTTTTACGTTGAGCAGCAGCTTGTTTACCTCGTTGGCCAGCCGGCCCAGGTCGGCGCCGATGTACTCGGCCAGCAGCGCGGTGGCGCCGCCCGAAATCTGCTGCTTGCGCGAGCGTACGTAGCCGGTCAGCCACTGCGGCACCTGGCTGTCGTAGAGCTTCTTGCTGGTCATCAGCACCGCGCCGGGCGCGTCTTTGCCGGCCAGCAGCTTGCCGAGCTTCTTGCGTGAGTCGAGGGTTTTGTGCTTGTAGCAGAGCACGAGCACGGTGCTGGCCAGCGGGTTTTTGAGGTAGGCTTCGAGAAAAGGCCAGGCTTTTTCGCTTTCCAAATCGGCCACGGCCTGCGCTTCCTTCACAATCACGACCGAGTAATCGCTCATCATCGGGAAGCGCTTGGCCTGGCCCAGAATGCCCGCCGCGTCGGTGTCCTTGCCATAGAGCACCGTTTGGTTGAAGCTGCGCTCACTTTCGGGCAATACCGAGCTTTCGAGCGCATCAGCCACCGTATCAATAAAATACGGCTCCTCGCCCTGCAAAAAATACACCGGCTGAAACTGCCGCTGCTGCACGGCTTTAAGAATGGCGTCGGCGTCCTGTATCAAGTAACAAGTAGCAATTAACAGTTAACAATTAGCGGGCACGAGCCAGCCGAATCAGGCGAAGTTACTCGTTGGCTAACTTTGCTGCGATTCTACCGCTCCACCGAGGGCAAACAGGCAACTGTTAACTGTTAATTGATAAATGTTAATTGAAGAATTGAAGTGGCGCGGCATGTACCATGATGCCATGCCCGGCACCGCCGAGCACCTGGCCAGCGCCGCGCCCGTATCGGGCTACATCGGCTTCGACCCCACGGCGGCCTCGCTGCACATCGGCAATCTGGCCACCATTATGCTGCTCGTGCACCTGCAGCGCGCCGGCCACCGCCCGGTGGCGCTGGTGGGCGGCGCTACCGGCATGATTGGCGACCCCAGCGGCAAAAGCGCCGAGCGCAATCTGCTCGACGAAACCACCCTGCGCGCCAACCAGGCGGGTATTCGGGCGCAGCTCGAAAAATTCCTGGAGTTCAACGACTCGCCCACCGGCGCGGTGCTCGTCAATAACTACGACTGGTTCAAGAACTTCGGCTTTTTGCAGTTTCTACGCGACGTGGGCAAGCACCTTACCGTGAACTACATGATGGCCAAAGACTCGGTGAAGCGGCGCATCGGCGGCAGCGAGGATGGGGCTGGCACCGGGGGCTCCGAAGGCATCAGCTACACCGAGTTCAGCTACCAGCTGCTGCAGGGCTACGACTTTTTCCACCTCTATCAGAACCTGGGCTGCACCCTGCAAATGGGCGCCAGCGACCAGTGGGGCAACATCACCACCGGCACCGAGCTCATTCGCCGCCTCACCGACGGCCAGGGCAAAGCCTACGCCCTCACCGGCCAGCTCATCACCAAAGCCGACGGCACCAAGTACGGCAAAAGTGAAACCGGCACCGTGTGGCTCGACCCGGCCCTGACGTCGCCCTACCAGTTCTACCAGTTTTTTCTCAACAGCAAAGACGAAGATGCCCCACGCCTCATCCGCGTGTTTACGCTGCTCGGCCAGGCCGAAATCGAAGCCCTGGAAGCCGAGCATACCCAGGCGCCGCACCTGCGCACCCTGCAAAAGGCGCTGGCCCGGGAAGTAACCATCCGGGTGCACTCCGAAGCGGCTTACGAAGCGGCCGTAGCGGCTTCGCAGGTGCTGTTCGGGGGCGGCGACCTGGCCGCGCTCGATGAGGCGACCCTGCTCGATGTATTTGCCGGCGAGCCGCAGCTACCCATCACGCCCGCGCAGCTGGCCGAAACCGACGTTGTCACGCTGCTCAGCGATACCACCGGCGGGCAGGTATTTCCGTCCAAAGGTGAAGCCCGCAAAATGGTGCTGAACGGCGGCCTCAGCCTCAACGGCCAAAAAGTAAGCAACCCCAGCAGCCCGCCGCCGAGCTGCCGCTGCTGCTGGGCAAGTACCTGGTAGTCAAGAAAGGCAGAAAGCACTACCTGCTAAAAGCAAGCAGTTAATTACTTTTTAATATATACTAAATGATTAATGCCAGGTAACAAAAAAGCCCCGCTGACCAGCGAGGCTTTTTTGTTACCATCCGTCCACAAAATTCGATTAATCCGGCAAATCCGGATGAATCTGTGGTCCGGACTTACTTCTTTTTCGCAGCGGGAGCTGCCTTTTTAGCAGCAGCCGGAGCAGCTTTCTTAGCGGCCGGAGCAGCCTTGGCAGCCGGAGCAGCCGCGCCGTCTTTCGACGAGTTCTTCATGTTCTGCACTTCCAGGCGGATGGCCTGGGCGTGGTTCTTGAGGTCCTGCATGCCTTTGCGCACGCGGGTACCAGCCGCCGCGTTATTCTTGTCATACGACTTTTCGAAGTCGTCTTCCAGCGAGTGAATCAGGTCTTTGATTTTATTGAAAGGGTTAGCCATGAAAGTTGGTTGGTAATGGGTGAGAAAGGGAATTGTGCTTACGCGGCCCTAATATACAGGGAGTTTCTACGCGAGCAACTTTTCCAGGTTTTTTTCAAAACCCCATTTCCGGCTTCGTAGAGGCCTTTTTTCCTTCAGAATGGCCTGAAAACCCGCCAGCGGTCCACCAAACGACTTGGAATTGTACAAAAAAAGGCGCGCCGGCCACCCGTAAGGGCAGCCGGCGCGCAGCAGTTTAGCGAGCTAGTTACCACTGTTTTAGGCAGTAGCGGGCTGCTTGCTGTAGAGCCCTTTGTCGAGCTTGGTGGCAATGGCTTCGAAGGCCGCAATGGTCTGGCGCACATCTTCGAGCGTATGTACCGCCGTGGGGATGAGGCGCAGCATAATAACGCCCTTGGGTACTACCGGATACACTACAATAGAGCAGAAAACCCCGTGATTCTCACGTAAATCGAAGGTTAGGGCCGTGGCGTCGGGGATTTGGCCGTTGAGGAAGACGGGCGTTACCGGCGACTCGGTGGTGCCGATGTTGAAGCCTTTCTCGCGCAGGCCGCTTTGCAGGGCCCGCACGATAGTCCAGAGGTTTTCGCGGTACTCGGGGTGGTTGCGAATTAGCTCCAGGCGCTTCAGGGCCCCGATGACGAGGGCCATCGGCAGGGATTTGGCAAAAATCTGGCTGCGCATGTTGTAGCGCAAATATTCAATAACTGCCTCCTGGCCCGCTACGAACGCGCCGATGCTGGCCATGCTCTTGGCGAAGGTGTAAAAAATCAGGTCTACGCCCTCCGTAACGCCCAAATGCTCGGCTGTGCCGGCCCCGGTGGCCCCAGCGTGCCGAAGCCGTGGGCATCGTCGACAAATAACCGGAAGCTGTATTTCTCCTTCAGCTTCACGATTTCGCGCAGCTTGCCGAGGTTGCCCGACATGCCAAACATGCCTTCGGTAATGACGAGGATGCCGCCGCCGGTTTCGTCGGTGAGGCGCTTGGCGCGCTCCAGCTGCTTTTCGAGGCTCTCGATATCGTTGTGCGGAAACACGAAGCGCTTGCCCTGGTGCAGGCGCACGCCGTCGATGATGCAGGCGTGCGACTCGGCGTCGTACACAATGGCGTCGTGGCGGCTTACCAGCGCGTCGATAATACTTACCACGCCCTGATAGCCGAAGTTAAGCAGCAGCGCGGCGGGCTTGTGCACGAAATCGGCCAGCTCATTTTCCAGCTGCTCGTGCAGGGTCGAGTTGCCGCTCATAATCCGCGCGCCCATGGGGTAGGCCATGCCGTAGTGCGCAGCCCCGTCGGCATCGGCCTGCCGCACTTCGGGATGGTTGGCCAGGCCGAGGTAGTTGTTCAGGCTCCAGGTCAATACTTCCTTCCCCCGAAACAGCATCCGGGGGTTAATCTCGCCTTCGAGCTTGGGAAACGTGAAGTAGCCGTGGGCATAATGGGAGTGCGAACCCAGCGGGCCCCGGTTGGCCGAAACGCGGTCGAAAATATCCACTGAAAAACTTGGGGAATAAGTTATGAGAGCGAAGTAAGCGAACCCAAATGGCCCGCGCTGCAAGAACTGTTAAACGACAAAGATAGGCCGCGCTCAGCTTTTGTACATAATTTGGGCGTAACGACGGGCGGCGGGCGGCCTCTTTAGTACCGGGCCGGCGGTTTAAGGTTTTCTTTGTGGCGCAGTAGCGCGGACATTCAGTCAGCGAGTGCTTGCGCTGACCTTTGCTGTCGCGGACTAAAAGGCCGCGCTACTCTCCAACCCCGCATGAAAAAAATAGCTAAGCTCCTGGTTGCCAATCGCGGCGAGATTGCCCTGCGTGTGCTGCGCTCGGCCAAAGAAATGGGTATCGCCACGGTGGCCATCTATTCGGAGGCCGACCGCCTCTCGCCCCACGTGCGCTACGCCGACGAGGCCGTGTGCGTCGGCCCGCCGGCTTCGGCCCAGAGCTACTTGCGGGGCGATAAAATTATTGAGATTTGCAAAGAGCTGGGCGTCGATGCCATTCACCCCGGCTACGGCTTCCTCTCCGAGAATGCCGGCTTTGCCCGCGCCGTGCGCGAAGCGGAGCTGATTTTTGTGGGCCCCTCGCCCGAAGCGATGGAGCTGATGGGCGACAAGCTCTCGGCCAAACAAACAGTCAAAACCTACAACATTCCGCTGGTGCCGGGCACCGACGAGGCTATTTCCGACGTGGAGGCGGCCAAGCGCATTGCCCGGGAAGTCGGCTTTCCGATTCTAATTAAGGCTTCGGCCGGCGGCGGCGGCAAGGGCATGCGCTTGGTGCACAACGTGGAGGAGTTTGAGGAGCAGATGCAGCTGGCCGTGAGCGAGGCCACCTCGGCGTTTGGCGACGGGGCAGTGTTTATCGAGAAGTTCGTGACCGGCCCCAGACATATAGAAATCCAGATATTAGGCGACGAGCACGGCAATATCGTGCACCTGTTTGAGCGCGAGTGCTCGATTCAGCGCCGCCACCAGAAAGTAATTGAGGAAGCGCCCTCGTCGGTGCTCACGCCCGCGCTACGCGCCGAGATGGGCCGTTGCGCCGTAGACGTGGCCCGCGCCTGCCAGTACGCGGGCGCCGGCACCGTGGAGTTTCTGCTCGACGACCAGCACCGCTTCTACTTCCTCGAAATGAACACCCGCCTGCAAGTCGAGCACCCGGTTACGGAAATGATTACCGGCCTCGATTTGGTAAAGGAGCAGATTCGGGTTGCGGAGGGCCAGCCCCTGCCCTTCCGCCAGGAAGACCTGACCATCAACGGCCACGCCCTGGAGCTGCGCGTGTACGCCGAAGACCCGCAAAACAACTTCCTGCCCGACATCGGACGGCTAGCCACCTACGTGCGCCCCCAGGGCCCCGGCGTGCGCGTCGATGATGGCTTCGAGCAGGGCATGGATATCCCGATTTACTACGACCCCATGATTGCCAAGCTGGTAGCCTACGGTGCCACCCGCGAGGATGCCATTGCCCGGATGCTGCGCGCCATTGCCGAGTACCAGATTACGGGCATCGAAACCACGCTGCCCTTCGGCACTTTTGTGCTGAAGCACCCGGCCTTCGTGAGCGGCAACTTCGACACGAATTTTGTGCGCGACCACTTTAGCCCCGCCGTGCTGGCTCCGACCACGCCCGACGAAGGCACCGCCCGGGTAGCCGCCGCGCTGGTGGCCATGCTCATAAGCGAGAAGCAGCCGGCCAGCCCGATGGCCACGGGAGAATCGGGCGGCGCGCCGGCTTCGGCGTGGCGGCGGAATCGGTTGGGGGTGGGGTAATGTCTAGTATTGATTCTCTATAAGTCTGAAAATTGAATGACTAAATTTTTTCTGATTGCGCTTTTTGCGAATTTACAATTTAGCGCTAATGCTCAGTTTATCGAAAGCAAATACAGTCAATTCAAAAGTGCTAATTACTCTGACAGTGCGTTTTACTTAATCAAATCCTGTAGGCAAGATTTTTTAGGTAGCGGAAGCATTGAGAAAGTTAGCTTTTATTACTCTCTCCTGAACTCTTACTTATCAGATTTTAAGGAATGCTCAACAGCCGATTTTAAAGCTGATAAAAGTAAGAGATGTCTACACTTAGCCATGTATTTAACTTTTCTGAAACTTGATTTTTTACCAAGAACGCTAGATACTCGAGCACAGTTAAAATTTACAAAAGGTGATTTCTATGGTGCAATTAAGGATTGGCAACAAGCTATTTCTTATTACCCTGAGAACGACACCACTTTTGACCAAAAAGTTTACTACTACAATTTGGGAATCTGTTACAACAGACTTGGGCAACACAAAGAAGCTTGTCTAAGTATGAGTAAGTCGGGCGAGCTTGGCTATTCCGAAGCTTATTCTTTTATAAGAGAAGTATGTAATCATTGAACATTCGCGTTTTAATAACTGGTGCGGGTTTAGTGTTGCTTTGAATTTGCCCCCCAGCTGGCGCGAGTTTAGGCGAAGCCGTAACTCGTGACTGGCTTTGCGTGGAGGTTGTACCTCCACTGCCGCGCCAGCGGCAAGGCGGGGCTGCACCGCCGGAGTCGCTCCACAGGATACATAGCTTATTTCGAATATTTACCAGAGTTACCCTACGCTAAACTCGCGGCGCAACAAACCCGCCGTCTTATATCGAAGCAAGCTTGGCCGGGCCTTCAGCGCCTTGCCCCCGCTGCGACGACTCCCGCACAAACAGCTCGGGCTCCAGCACCACCTGGCGCGGGGCAAGCGGCGCATGGGGCGCGGCGGCCAGCTCCAGAAACAACCGCACGGCGGCTGCGCCCATCGCCTCACAGCGCTGGTCGACGGACGTAAGCTGTGGCTCGGTAATAGTAGTAAAGAGCTCGTTGCTGAAGCCGGCCAGGGCAACAGCCTGCGGCACGCGGATGCGCTGAGCCTTTAAAACCTGGAGCGCCCCCAGAATAGCCGAGTCGCCGGCCGCGAATACGGCGTCGATGGGAGTGGCCAGGGTCAGCAGCTGGCGCGTGGCCTGGGCCCCGGCCTCAGTGCTCATATCGGAGGTGAGTAGCAGGGCCTCGTCGGGGGCGATACCGTAGGCCGCCAGCGCGTCGAGGTAGCCCTGGCGGCGGTGCTGGTAAATAGTGAGGTGCGGCGGACCTGTCAGGTGCGCAATGCGGCGGCAGCCCTGGGCCAGCAAATGGCTGGTAGCCTGAAAAGCCCCCGCGTGGTCGTTGAGCACCACTGCATTAACGGGGCCGGCAGCGGGCGTGCGGTCAAAAAATACCAGCGGAATACCCCGGCTGCGCACTTTATCGAAGTGCTGGTAGTCGAGGGTGTTGCGGGCCAGCGACACGAGTACGCCGGCCACCTGGGCGCTGAGCAGGGTCTCGACGTTGCGGCGCTCCAGTAGTACCTCTTCGTGCGACTGGCACACGATAACGCTAAAGCCGGCCTTGCTGGCCGCCTGCTCGATACCCTGAATAACCGACGGAAAGAACTTGCCCTCGATGTAGGGCACCACTACGCCCAGCAGGCGGCTCTGGCCTTTGCGCAGGGCAGCGGCCAGGTGGTTGGGCTGATAGTTGAGCTTTTGGGCCAGCTGCCGCACGCGCTCCTTGGTGGCGGCCCCGATGCTGTGGTGGTCGCTCAGCGCCCGCGAAACGGTGGTCATCGATACGCCCAGCTCGCGAGCCAGGTCGGCCATCGACACGGCGGGCGGTATGGGGGGAGAAGATTTCTTTTTAGCAGAACTCATAGAGGAGCTGGCGGGCCGGCCCTGACAACCAGCCGCCGGGCAATCGCGCAAAACTAAGCTGGTTTGGCGGCTGCTTCCCGAAGAAATAACCTGCGTGGCGGTACTGTATGCGTCGCTTGCCCGTTTCTTTGCGTACTAACCCCGGCCGGCCCGCCCCTGGCCGCCATTGTCTTCCTACTATCCTCCTTCTGCCATGAACCCACTTGTTGATATCCGCCGCCTCGACCAAAGCCTGTGGCTCGACTTCATTAGCCGTAAAGTACTGACTAACGGCGAGTTGAAAAAGCGTATCGACGAAGATGCCCTGCGCGGCGTGACGTCGAACCCCGCCATCTTTGAAAAAGCCATCGGCGGCTCGGCCGATTACGACGACACCATCGCGGCGCAGGCCCGGCAGGGTAAGTCGGCCGAAGAAATCTACGTGGGCCTGGCCGTGGCCGACGTGCAGGCGGCCTGCGACCTGTTTCGGCCGCTCTATGACAGCCACGACAACTCCAGCGATGGCTACGTGAGCCTGGAAGTATCGCCCAAGCTGGCCCACGACACCGCCGGCACTATTGCCGAAGGCCGCCAGCTATGGAAAGATGTGAGCCGGCCCAACGTGATGATAAAAGTGCCCGCTACGCTGGAAGGCCTGCCGGCCATTCGCCAGCTTATTTCGGAGGGCATTAACGTAAACGTGACGCTGATTTTTGGGCTGGACCGCTACAAGGCCGTAGCCGAGGCGTTTATCTCGGGCCTGGAAGACCGCGCCAAAGCCGGGCAGTCACTGGCCAGTATCGATTCGGTAGCCAGCTTCTTCCTGAGCCGCATTGATGTGCTGATTGACCCGCAGCTGGAAAAAATGGCGGCCGAGGGCGGCGAGAAAGGACAGCTGGCGCAGTCGCTGGTGGGCGAAGTGGCCTTAGCAAGCGCTAAGGAAGCTTACCAGCTGTACAAAGGGATTTTTGCCGGGGCGCGCTGGGAAGCGCTGGCCGTCAAAGGTGCTCACACACAGCGCCTGCTGTGGGCCAGCACCGGCAACAAAAACCCCAAGTACGACGACCTGAAATACGTCGAGAATCTCATCGGGCCAAAAACCGTAAACACGATTCCGGTGGAGACAATGGACATTTTCAAGCAGAAAGGCCACCCCGCCGACCGCCTCGAACAAGGCCTCGCTAAAGCGCAGCAGGTGCTGCGTGACCTGCCCAAGGTGGGCATCGACCTCGACGCGCAAACCGCTCAGCTGGAGAAGGAAGGCGTGCAGAAGTTCATCGAGCCCTTCGGCAAGCTGATTGACTCGGTGGAGAAAAAACGCCAGGCGGCGGTAGCTGCTGCCAAGCAGTCGGCGTAGTCAGCCTGCTTATCACAGTAAACAACTTCGCGTACCGGGCGGGCTGCCGGCTAGGGCCGGCTGTCCGCTCGAAGTTCGCGCCGCTCGTTCTTTCGACGAGCGCACAATCGGCTCAACCCCGGCAGCCCGCACCAGCCAAGCTGCACCCGGACCGGAAATCTGCGCCAGCCTGACGTTCTGCTGCGCTGCAGGGCCGGCTGGCACGGATAACTCGGGACTTTAGCATTGAGTAGCAGTAGGTTTATGACGGCAACTACCAAGAGCCGGTTGGCGGTGAGCGCCTTCTTTTTCTTGCCCGGCCTGTGCTTTGCGAGCTGGGCCTCGCGCATTCCCGATATCAGCGCCCGGCTGGGGCTGAACTCCGGGCAGCTGGGACAGCTGCTGCTGGCGATTCCGGCGGGGTCGCTGGCTTCGCTGCCGCTGGCGGGGTGGCTGGTGCACACCTGGGGCAGCCGACGTACCGTGCTGCTGGCCTCGGTGCTCTACGCGGGCTTTCTGCCGCTGCTGGGCTGGGCTGGCAGCTTCTGGACGCTGGCCCCGGCGCTGGCTTTGTTTGGCCTGGCCGGCAACCTGCTCAATATTGCGGTGAATACCCAGGCTATCGGCATGCAGCAGTTTTACGGCAAGCCCATCATGGGTTCGTTTCACGGGCTCTGGAGCTTGGCGGGGTTTCTGGGTGGGGCGCTGGGCACGGTGCTTATCGGCTGGCACCAGTCGCCGCTGCACCACTTTTTACTGGTGCTGGTGCTGTGCCTGCTGCTGGCCGCGTCAGCCTTCGGCTATACCCTGCGCGCCGACGTGGGCGGCGAAGCAACGAGCGGCCTCTCGCTGCGCCGGCCCGACCCCTACCTGCTGCGCATCGGCCTGATTGCCTTCTGCGGCATGATGAGCGAGGGCGCGATGTTTGACTGGGCCGGCGTATACTTTCAGAAAGTAGTGCGCCCCGACCCTACGCTGGTAACGGCCGGCTACGTGGCCTGCATGAGTACCATGGCGCTGGGCCGCTTTCTCTCCGATTATTTTACCCACCGCTTCGGCACGGTGCGGATGCTGCAAATCAGCAGCGGACTCATTGTTAGCGGCTTAACGCTGGCCGTAGCCCTACCCTATCTGCTACCCGCCGTAAGCGGCTTTCTACTGATTGGCTTCGGTATTGCCTCGGTGGTACCGCTTTCGTACAGCGCCGCCGGGCGGGCCACCAGCGTATCGCCGGGCGTGGCGCTGGCCCTGGTTTCCACTATCGGCTTCCTGGGCTTTCTGCTCGGGCCGCCTCTGATTGGCTTTCTGGCCCAGCTCTTTACGCTGCGCGTGGCCCTAGGCTGCGTGGCAGTTGTGGCCCTGGGTATCGGCGTGCTGGCGGCGCTGCTCAAAGCTGAGCCCGAAGCAGCAACCCAACCCGCAGCTACCGTGCCGCTATAGCGCCACCTTAGTCGCCCGGCATTACAGTATAATAAAATATAAATATTATAATATATAACTCACATCTACTTATAAACCTGAATCTTACCACCCCACCATTTCACTAAAGCGATTTCGGAATCGGGGTAAGGCCGGGCAAGTAGCGTGGACTTTTAGTCCGCGAGTGTTAAGCATAGCAACTCGCGGACTAAAAGTCCACGCTACTTCACCAGCCGGCAAAGCGGGGTCGGGCTAGCTTCTAAAAGCTACCTCATTATAGCGCAGCTCGTTCTTAAACGTCCGCAGCCTGGTAGCCGCGTCGATAATGACGAACTCGATGCCGGCCATCTCGGCAAAGTCTTCGAGATATTCGGCAGTCAGGTTCTGGCTGTAGCCGGTGTGATGGGCGCCGCCCGCCAGAATCCAGGCCGCCGCGCCGGTAGCCAGGTCGGGCTTTACCTTCCAGAGTACGCGGGCCACGGGCAGTCTGGGCAGGTCATGTTCCGGCAGCACTGCCTCTACCTCATTCACAACCAAGCGAAAGCGGTTGCCCAGGTCGATAATCGTTGCGTTCAGGGCCGGCCCGGCCGGGCAGCTGAACACCAGGCGCACCGGGTCTTGCTTGCCGCCGATGCCCAGCGGATGCACCTCGGCGCGCACCTGGCCGGCAGCAATGCTGGGGCAGATTTCGAGCATGTGCGAGCCAAGTACCTGCTCGTTGCCGGGCTCCAAATGGTAGGTATAATCCTCCATAAACGAGTTGCCGCCGGGCAAACCGGCCCCCATTACTTTCATGGCCCGCACCAGCGCCGCCGTTTTCCAGTCGCCCTCGGCGCCGAAGCCGTAGCCCTCGGCCATCAGGCGCTGGGTGGCAATGCCGGGCAGCTGCTTCAGGCCGTGCAAGTCCTCGAACGTATCGGTAAAGCCCTTGGCCTGGCGGTCGGCCAGGAACTTGCGCAGGCCCAGCTCGATGCGGGCGGCGTCGCGCAGACGCGCGCGCTGCGCCCCGCCGGCTCTTAGCGCTTCGGCCAGCTGATATTCTTTTTCATATACTTCGAGCAGCTCGTCCACCTGCGCGTCGGTCACGGCGTTTACCTCGGCCACCAGGTCGCCGATGCCGTAGGTATTCACCTCGTAGCCAAACTTGATTTCGGCCTCGACTTTGTCGCCTTCCGTTACGGCTACGTAGCGCATGTTGTCGCCGAAGCGCACGAACTTCGCGCCCTGCCAGTCGGCCCAGGCGCAGGCCACCCGGCTCCAGATGCTGAGGCGCTCGTGCACGTCGGCGCTTTGCCAATGGCCCACTATTACCTTGTGACTCAGGCGCATACGCGTGCCGATGAACCCAAACTCGCGGTCGCCGTGCGCCGACTGGTTGGTGTTCATAAAGTCCATGTCGATAGCAGCCCACGGAATATCGCGGTTGAACTGCGTATGCAGGTGGGCCAGTGGCTTTTGCAGGATTTTCAGGCCGTTAATCCACATCTTGGCCGGCGAAAAGGTGTGCATCCAGGCAATCAGGCCCACGCAGTTTTCCGTGGTGTTAGCCTCCTGCATGAGCTTATAAATCTCCTGCGGACCGGTGAGCACCGGCTTGTACACGATGTTGATGGGCAGTTTGGTGCCCAATTCGGCGGCAATTTCCTGGGAATGCTGAGCTACTTGCGCCAGCGTTTCAGGACCGTACAGGTGCTGGCTCCCGGTGATGAACCAAGCTTCGTAGTGCGAAATGTCAATCATGGGATGGGCTAGTGTAGCGTGGACGCTGTGAGTCCGCGCGTAGGGGGTAAATAGGCAAACGGCACAACGCGCGGACTCATAGAGTCCACGCTACAGCCCTACTGCCCGTAGTAAGAATTGGCGCCGTGCTTGCGCTCGTAGTGCTTGTTGATGAGAGTTTCTTTGAGCCGCGCCACGCCGGGCCGCAGCGTGCAGCTGAGGTAGGCCAGCCGGGCTACTTCCTCCAGCACCGCGCTGTGGTAAACGGCTTTCTCCACGGTGTCGCCCCAGGTAAAAGGCGCGTGGTTGCCCACAAGTATCATCTCCACTTCGCGGGGCGAGAGGCCGCGCTTCTCAAACTCCTGAATGATTTGCCAGCCGGTCTGGTACTCGTAGTCGCCCAGTATCAGCTCGTCGCGCATGGGTGGGGCACAGGGCACATCCACCGTAAGGTGGTCGGCGTGGGTCGTGCCGAGAATAGGAATATCGAGCTGCGCCTGGGCCCAGGCCGTGGCGTAGGTACTGTGTGTGTGCACGATACCCCCGATATGGGCCACTGCTGGAAGAGCAGCGCGTGGGTCTTGGTGTCGGAAGATGGCCGCTTGCTGCCCTCCACTACCTTGCCCTCCAAATCGACAATCACAATGTCCTCGGGCCTGAGCGTGGCGTAGGGCACGCCGCTGGGCTTTATAGCAAAAATACTATGTTCGCGGTCAACCACGCTGGCGTTGCCGAAGGTAAAGAGCACCAGCCCGAGGGCCGGCAGCTGCATATTGGCCTCGTAGCAGGTTTCTTTCAGGGCTTGATACTGGCTCATTTTCAACCGATTAATAACCTCAGGCTGGGGTAGCTTCACCTGTAGCGCTTTCCACAAACCTGCCCAGGGCCTGGTACTGCGCGTAGCGGGCGGCGTAGTCGGCCACGCGGCCCTGGCTGGGAATATACGTTTCGGCAAAGCCGCTGCCGAGGGCTTGCTGCGCGCTCAGCACATTGGGGTAGAGGCCGGCCGCCACGGCCGCATACATGGCCGCGCCCAGCGCCGGAGCCTGCTCCGACACGGCAATCCGGATGGGCCGGTCAAGCACATCGGCCAGCGTCTGCATCACGAAAGCCGATTTTTTGGCCACGCCCCCAATGCCAATCACCTGCTTAATCGGGATGCCTTCGCTTTCGAAGCGCTCCACAATCTGCTTCGAGCCGTAGCAGATGGCCTCGACCAGCGCCCGAAAAATCTGCGGGGCCGCGGTGCCCATTGTCAGGTTCATCAGGGCCCCTTCAAGGCCTGGTTGGCATCGGGCGTGCGGCGGCCGTTCACCCAGTCTAGGGCCAGCACGTGGCTGTCGGCCGGGTCTACTTCAGCCGCTGCTTCGGTGAGCTGGCGCAGCAGGTTGTCGCTCAGCTCCTGGCGAAAATCGGCCAGCTGCCCGGCGCTCAGCACTTTCGACTGCCTCAGCCCGGCCTGCAAGGGCCATTCGAGCAGCTGCCGAAACCAGGCCAGCAGGTCGCCAAAGGCCGACTGCCCGGCTTCGAGCCCCAGCATACCGGGAATAACCGAGCCATCGACCTGCCCGCAAATGCCGGCCACCAGGTGGGCGCCCACTTCGGCAATAGGCGCTACCACGATGTCGCAGGTGCTGGTGCCCATCACCTTCACCATAGAGTAAGGCGTTATCTCCCCCGCCACGGCCCCGGCGTGGGCATCGAACGTGCCCACGGCAACGACCGTGTCGGTCGTCAGGCCAAGTCGCTGGGCCCAGTCGGCCGACAGCTGACCGGCTACCTTATCGGCGGTGTATGTTTCCGTAAATAGCCGCTCGCGTAAGCCAGCCAGCCGGGGGTCGAGGTAAGTCAGAAACTCTTCCGACGGCAGGCCGCCCCAGCTCGCGTGCCACATGGCCTTGTGGCCGGCGGCGCAGCGGCTGCGCCGGAAACCGGCCAGCGGCTGGCCGGTGAGGGTCAGCGTCAGCCAGTCGCAGTGCTCCATCCAGGAATGGGCAGCCTGGGCCACGGCGGCGTCTTCGCGCACCACGTGCATAATTTTCGCCCAAAACCACTCCGAGGAGTAGATGCCGCCTTCATACTTAGTATAGTCCTCGCCGCCCCAGGTACGGGCTTTGTGGTTGATTTCGGCGGCTTCGGCCAGGGCCGTATGGTCTTTCCAGAGGATAAAAAGCGCGTTGGGATTGTCGGCGAACTCGGGCAACATACCCAGCATCTGGCCCTGCGCGTTTACGGGGCCGGGCGTCGAGCCGGTGGTGTCGATAGCGAGCCCTAGTATCTGCTCGGCGGGCACCTGGGCGGCTACTTCGCGCACGGTAGCTTCGATGCCTTCGAGGTGGTCGAGCGGGTGCTGGCGAAACTGGTTTTTGGCCGGGTTGCAGTACTGGCCCTGCTTCCAGCGCGGGTAATAGTAAACCGCTTGCGCCATTTCGGCCCCGGTACGGGCATCAACCAGCAGGGCCCGTACCGAGTCGGTGCCGTAATCGAGGCCAATGACGTAGGCCGGCAAGGCAGTTGGTACTGGCACGTTTTATACTGTGAAGATGTGAAAATGAGTAGAATGTGAGAAATGAGAATATTGTAGCAAAGCTGGTAACTACGCTGGTTACCAGCAGCACATTTTCACCTTTTCCCCTCAAATAATTACTTCCGCACTCCAAATGTGTAGGTGGTGGCAGTATGGTACGTTTCGCCGGGCTTCAGCACGGTGTTCGGAAAATTCGGCTGGTTGGGCGAATCGGGAAAGTGCTGGGTCTCGAGGCAAAAGCCGGCGTGCTTGCCGTACACTATCCCCCCTTGCCCGTCAGGGAGCCGTCGAGAAAATTGCCGGTGTAAAACTGCACGCCGGGCTCGTCGGTAGTTACCTCCAGGGTGCGGCCGGTGGTGGGCTCGTACACCGTGGCAGCTTTATGCCGGCCGGTAGCCTTGTTCAGCACCCAGTTGTGGTCGTAGCCGCCGGGCACCTGCGCCAGGCGCTCGCCAATGGCATGGGGCGTTGTAAAGTCGAAGGGCGTGCCTTTTACCGGGCGCAGCTCGCCAGTGGGTATCAACGTGGCATCAACCACCGTGTAGCGGTCGGCCGGGATAGTCACCTGGTGCGCCAGCACGTCCTTGCTTTGGCCCAGGGCCAGGTTAAAATACGTGTGGTTGGTGAGGTTGATGGGCGTTGCCTTATCGGTAGTGGCGGTGTAGGCAATGCGCAGGGCGTTGTCGGCAGTGAGGGTGTACACTACCGTCACCCGCAGGTTGCCGGGGTAGCCTTCCTCGCCGTCCTGGCTCAGGTAATGGAGCGTAACGGTCTGGCCATCGGCCGAGGTGCCGGCCTCGGCCTGCCATATTTTTTGGTTGAAGCCGACCTTGCCGCCGTGCAGCGAGTTGGGGCCGTCGTTTACGCTCACCTGGTAGGCATGGCCGTCAATCGTGAATCTTCCCTGGGCAATGCGGTTGCCGTAGCGCCCGATGAGCGCCCCGAAATAAGGATTCGCCTTGCGAAAAGCGGGACTCTGGTAGCCGTTTATATTGTCAAAACCCAATATAACATCACTCAGCTTACCGGCCTTATCGGGCACAAGCAGGCTGGTGAGCGTACCGCCGAAGGCGCTGATGCTGGCCTGCATTCCGTGGGCATTAGTGAGGGTAAAGAGCTGGGTTTCGGTGCCGTCGGTGGCTTTGCCGAAAGGAGTGGTAGTGGGCATAGACGTAGAAGAAGGCTGAGTGGCTACAGAGTTGGAGGCAGCAGCAGTATTAGCGGGTTGGCGGGCCGTAGGCTGCGAGCTGCACGACGCGAACACTAAAGCCCCACCCAGCCCCGTGGCGAGCAGGCCAAATTGGAAAGAACTTGACATAAGCCGAAAGGAAATCAGTAGCAAGGTAACTACGTGCGTAATAGCTTAAGACTAAAAAGTAGCTAGTAGACTGGCAACACACAATCGATTGTGTGGCCTTTCTTAAAAAATGCCAGCGGACTGGCCTGGCTTTGAAAGGCAAGTATAAGCGCTTTTTTTCAAAACCGCCAGCTTGTTTTATAGTATGGTATTATTATATTCCTTATAAATTGAGATAAAAAAACGGTCAGTGTGGCGGCGCTGTCTTTCCGCCCAGGAGCTCGGAAAAGACAGCGCCGCCACACTGACCAGAAAAGCGATAGCCGTTTCCAAAGCCGGGTACCGGGCGGGCTGCCGGGGTTGAGCCGGCGGGCCGCACCAGCCAAGCTGTACCCGGACCGGAAATATGCGCTAATTGGCGACAGGGGCTGGCTTGTTTTCGGCCGGCAGGCCGCGCACCAGGCGCGAGTACAGCGACAGCTCCTGGTCGAACAGGAAGCGCAGCAGCACTTTGGTGTAGCTGGTGTGGTGCAGCAGCGGCTCGTAAAACTCGGGGGCCAGCTGGCGCAGCTTGGGCAGGTTGTTCCATGGCACGCCGGGCAGGTCGTGGTGCTCGTTGTGGTAGCCAATGTTGAGGTGCACCGAGTTGAGGCGGCCGTAGTACGAGGTGGTTTCCTGCTCGGGGCTCAGCACGAGGTAGTGCTCCTGAATCCAGCGGGCTCCTACCGGATGCAGACTCACCGAAAACCAGAAGCTGAAGAACAGGTACAGAAACGCCGCCGGGCCCAGCCACAGGTACATGCCGACGTTGAACAGAATCTGCGCTATCCAATTGGCCGCGATGTACTTATCGAATGGCACTACGCTGCGGCAGCGGAACGTCCGCACCACCTGAAATACCGGGAAAAAGAACAGCCAGATGGCTTTACCAATGGCATAGTGCTGAATAAGCCGGGCCTCGTAGTGGTCGGGCAGGTCGGCATCGTGGTCGAAATGGCCGAGGGCCGAGTGGTGCTTGAGGTGGTACTTACGAAAGCTCATGGCCGTCGGAATCACCATCGGCAGGTTGGCCGCAATACCGACGGCGGCATTGGCCCACTGACTTTTAAAAACCAGGTTGTGCGTGGCCTCGTGCACAATCACGAAGAGCGTATGGCACACAAAAGCCCCAGCAGGTACGACGCAGCCAGCGACCAGTACCAGGCGTGGCCGTGCAGCAGGTAGGTCATGGCCACCTGCACCGCCACACAGCCGGCCGTGATGAGGGCAGTGGTCGCGTTGCGGGTCATCAGGCGCTTCACCTCGGGGTGTGCCTTAAGCAGCTGGCGGGCGCGCACATGGTGTGAAACCGGCTCGGCAGTTGGAGTATAAGCGGTAGGGGCGGTGGGCATGTGAAAGAACAGATATCGAGCTACTACGAGGCTACTAAGTTACTCTTGGTTTGCCCAGAAGGCACGTAACGCTACCTCAACTCCTATTCCGGCTCCGGGGTTTTAATGCGCGGGTCAAAAGCGAAATCCTCCCAGCCCACGATACGTACTTTCCCAAAATCGGGGTGGCGGGTGTTGAGCACGTAGTTGTGCTCGTGGGCGATGATAGACGAAGGCACCCGCAGTACGGCCGTCGCCTGGCGGCGGTACCAGTCGGCCCCCAGCGGCTGGCAGCGGGCGTAGGCGCTCGTGGGCTGCCAGCCGGGCGGCAGCTGGGCCAGCGTCAGCTCTTCTATCACCAGGCTGTCGGGCACCTCTATCCGAATGACTTTGAACCGGTTATTCAGGCCCTCGCCGCTGCGGTGCACCACATTTTCGAGGCAGGCCAGCGCCCGGCTGCCCGCCGCGTAGAGTACGAACTGCCCGCGTAGGTTCCACCGGCAGGGGTTGCCGGAGGCGACCAGCTCGCCGGTGTACTTGGCCAGGCAGATGCGATAGATTTCCACTCAGCAGCCGGGCTAGGCGAAATCGCCGTAGGCAATGCGACTCACTTCTTCGGCTACCAGGTCGATGCCGCCGCTGGTTTGTAGCAGGCTCAGTGGCAGCTGATTATCAAGGCCATAAGCCGGCTTGGCCAGCCAGCGCCGAAATGCCGTAGGCTCGCCGAATACCTCGCTGCCCTGGCGGGCCAGGGCTAGTAGCTTCAGCACCTGCTCGCTGGCGGCGGGGGCCAGGCGCTTATTGGCCTCGCGGTAGGTGCGCAGGGTTTTGGTGGTGGTGTGCAGCAGGTCGGCCAGCTCGTCGGTACTCAGCTGCAAAAGGTTAGCCACGGCAAACGCCGTTTTGGCCGGCACGCCGCTGCGAGCCTGCATCACGAGCGCAAAGGCATCGGTCAGCACTTCTTCGAGGCTTGCGAGGGCGGCGGGCAAACCCGTTTGCGCGTGAATGGGAGCAAGCATTGCGGTAAAAGAGTTGGTAGCTACTACCAAAAATAGGAAATATTTCCTTAGAAAACGGAAATACTTCCTTTTCGTTTCATCAGATGCCCTCGTTAGTTGCTGGCTGGTCTGCAACCGGCGGCAACGCTTGGGCCGGTGAGCCCGTTTGCAGGAACCTAACTCTCCGGATTACTTATGCCTGCTCCTGCCCTGCCCCAGCGCGTCGTTACGCTCGAAGAGCACATTTCCTTTCCCGATATGGTTGAGCGGGTGCCGCTGGCGGCACGCCAGCAAGCTGGTTGGCCATCCAGCAACAATCCCCACTCGCCGGTGCGCGAGCAGCAGCGTAAGCTGGCCGAAATCGGTCCCGAGCGCCTGCGCCTAATGGACGAGGCTGGTATTACCGTGCAAGTATTATCGGTATCGGGGCCGGGGGCTGAATTGCTGCCGCCCGCCGAAAGCCCGGCCTTTGCCCGCGAGTACAACGACCGGCTGGCCGCCGCCATTGCCCGGCATCCCGACCGTTTTTTCGGCTTTGCCCACCTGCCCATGACCAACCCACCGTCGGCGGCCGATGAGCTGGCCCGCACGGTAGAAACGCACCAGTTTCGCGGTGCCATGCTAAACGGCACCACGCAGGGCCAGTTCCTCGACGCGCCGCAGTTTGCGCCACTGCTGGCACGGGCCGAAGCGCTCGGCGTGCCGCTCTACCTGCACCCAGGCGTGCCGCCAGCCTCCGTCCGGGCGGCGTATTACAGCAACCTGCCCCACGAGCTGGGCGAGCGACTGAGTATGGCCGGCTTCGGCTGGCATGCCGAAACGGCCATTCATGTCCTGCGCCTCATCCTGAGCGGCACGCTGGAAAAGTATCCGCGCCTTAAGCTTCTCATCGGCCACATGGGCGAGATGCTGCCCGTAATGATGGCCCGCGCCGATATGACCATGCCCGCCGACCAAACCCAGCTGCCGCGCAGCATCAGCCAGACGCTGCGCGACCAGGTGTACATTACCACCAGCGGCATCTTTACGCGCCCGCCGCTGGAAGCAGCTCTGGCAACGTTTGGGCTGGATAATATCCTGTTTTCAGTAGATTATCCCTACGCGCCCAACCGGCCCGGCCACGAGTTTCTGGCCGGACTACAAATGGCGCCCGCCGATATTGCCAGGCTCGCTTACAAAAACGCCGACCAGCTGCTGCGGCTGTAAGTACCTGGGAAGCTGGCGGCTCAGTATCAGTTCAACTAGGGCTGTTTCCAAATCCGTGTACCAGGCGGGCTACCGGCTTTGGGCCGGCTGTCCGCTCTTCGTGCGCGCCGCCTGTTCGGCTAAAGAGCGGACAGCCGGCGAAAAGCCGGCAGCCCGCACCAGCCAACCTGTACCCAGACCTGAAATTTGCGCTAGCATCGTTCGCTACGCTGGCTACCAAGCTTGCGCTACTGACCTTTGCTGCATGGCCCAACCTACCCTGCTGCTCATCGACGACGAAAACCGCCTGCGCCAGGTGCTGGCGCGGGTGCTGGAGCTGGAAGGCTATACTGTGCTGCAAGCCCCCGATGCCCGGCGCGGCCTGCAATTACTAGCCGAGCACGCCGGGGAAATTGCTGTTATTCTTTCGGATGTAAAGCTGCCCGATGGCCACGGCGTGGCGCTGCTGCCCCGCTACCAGGCCGCCGCGCCATTGGCCGAAATTATCCTGCTCACGGCCTACGGCACCGTGCCCGACAGCGTGCAAGCTATGAAGCAGGGCGCTTTCGACTACCTCACCAAAGGCGATTCCGACGACCAGCTTATCGTGGTAGTGGCCCGCGCCGTGGAGAAAGCCCAGCTGCGCCGCCGCGTGGCCGAGCTGGAAAAGCAGGTGGGCCAACAATATACCTTTTCCTCTATGATTGGCGGCTCAGCCGCCCTGGCGAAAGCCCGGGCGCTGGCCGAGCGCGTGGCACCCACCGACTCCACGGTGCTGCTCGAAGGCCCCACCGGCGCAGGCAAGGAGCTGTTTGCCCAGGCTATTCACCAGGCCAGCGGGCGCCGGAGCAAGCCGTTTGTGGCCGTCAATTGCAGCGCCTTTCCAAAAGATTTGCTCGAATCGGAGCTGTTTGGCTACAAGAAAGGGGCCTTCACCGGGGCGCTGGCCGATAAGAAGGGCTTGCTGGAAGAAGCCAACGGCGGCACTTTATTTCTAGACGAAATCGGTGAGCTGGAGCTGGCAGTCCAGGCAAAGTTTTTGCGGGTGCTCGAAACCCAGGAATTTACCAAGCTCGGCGATACGAAGTCTACGAAGGTGAATGTGCGGCTGGTGGCGGCTACCAACCGCAACCTGCGCCAGGAAGCCGCCGAAGGGCATTTTCGGGCCGATTTATACTATCGGTTATCGGTGTTTGAGCTGGCTGTGCCACCGCTCAGCGCCCGGCCCGACGATGTAGCCCCGCTGGCCCGACACTTTCTGCACCTCTTCGCTGCCAAGCTGCGCAAGCGCCTGCCGGGTTTCGAAGCCGATGCGCTCACTCGCCTGAGCCGCTACGCGTGGCCGGGCAATGTGCGCGAGCTGAAAAATGTGCTGGAACGCGCCGCCATCCTGGCCACTGACAATCAGCCGCTGACCCTCGACGACCTGCCGCCCGAGCTCCAGCACCTCCCGCCCCCGCCCTGGCCGACCCCGCCGACCGCAGCCTGCGCGCCGTGGAAGCCCGCCACATCGGCCAGGTGCTGCGCGAAACCAGTGGCAATAAGATGGAAGCCGCCCGGCAGCTCGGTATCGGGGTGAAAACGCTTTACCGCAAAATTGAGGAATATGGCCTGAAACCCGGCGAGTAGCAGCCCACTCATGGTATCCCATTCTGACGTGGCCACCGGGTCAAAATGACTCACTCGGAAATTGCTGATGCACTGGCCGCCTGCCCTTCACCTAAATTATCATACTGATTATCAAGTAGTATTACTATTTATCGGGAATACTGACCACTAAGGCCCACCTTTCGCAGGCATCGGCTGTCCGGCACCGAAATATCGGGGTTTACCGGCGGCCATTATGCGTCTTCAAGCTAAAATAACCCTGGGGTTTCTGGCCATGCTGGGGTTGCTGCTGGGCATTGCTTTTTACGCATTTGCCACCCTGGGCCGGCTCGACCGGTCCAACCGGGCCGTCTTGCAGGACAACTTTTACTCGGTGCAGCTGGGCCAGGGCATGCTGGAGGCAATAGATGCGCTGGAAGCCGGCCCGACTTCATCGGCGCTGGGCCGCCTGCGCTCGCTGCTGGGCCGCGAGGCCGGCAACATCACCGAGCCCGGCGAGCGCCGCCTGGTAGATAGCCTTACCCAAACGCTGGACCGCTACCCCGGCCCGGCTCCCGCCGCCAGCCAGCTGCAGCTGCGGCAGCTCACCCACCGCATGGTGGCGCTCAACATGGCGGCCCTGACGCGCAAAAACGCGCAGGCCATGCACACGGCGGCTCAGGCCAAAGATTACCTGCTGCTGTTCAGCGTGCTGAGCACGCTCGTAGGCCTGATGCTGGTGGGCAGCGTGCCGCAGGCGGCCGTTGGGGGGCTGCGCAAGCTGGCCGCCAGCCTGGACTATGCCACCCGCACCAACTTCGCGGCCACCGTGCCCATCGAGAGTACCGACGAAGTGGGGCAGCTTACAGCCGCCTTCAACCGCCTGCTGGTGCACGTCCAGGATACGCGCACCCACAGCCTGGCCGACCTCGTAACCGAGCGCAACCGCACCAGCGGGCTCGTGCAAACGCTCAGCGAGCCGCTGTTTCTGCTCGCCCCGAGCCGCCGCGTGCTCGTGGCCAACCCGGCGGCCTGCACCCTGCTTGGCTTGCCCGAAAGCCAGGTTCTGGGCCGCCCGGCCACCGAGCTGGCGGCCGCCAGCGCGCTGTTTAATGAGTTGTTGGCGCCCGTGCTATTGCCGGTAGCCCAGCGGCCGGCGAGCCCCGTTGCCCTTGCCCTCCCGGCCCCCGATGGCACCCCGGCCTATTACCAGCTTTCGGTGCACGAGGCCGTGGCCTTCAACGAGGCCCGCGACCAGATGGAGGCCATTGGCACGGTGCTGGCCCTGCGCAACGTGTCGGCCTTCCGGCAGCTCGACCAGACCAAGTCTAACTTTCTGGCCACCGTATCGCACGAGCTGAAAACGCCGCTCTCAAGCATCAACTTCAACCTCAAGCTTTTGCACGACCCGCGCGTGGGTAGCCTCAATGCCGAGCAGCAGGAGCTGGTGGGCACGATAAAAGAAGAAAACCAGCGCCTGCTGCACATCGTGGGCGAATTGCTGACGGTGGCCCGCCTGGGAGTAGGCGAAAGCATTGCCCTCGACCGGCGCCCTACGGCCATCGCTGCCCTGGTGGCGGCGGCCACTACGCCGCTCCAGCTTCAGCTGCGGGCCCGCCACCTCACCCTACAAACCCAGCTGCCTGCCGACCTGCCGCCTGTGCAGGCCGACCTCGAAAAGACGGCCTGGGTCCTGCTCAACCTGCTGGTCAATGCTGTGCGCTATTCGCCCGAACAGGGTCAGATTTGCCTCAGCGCCGCGCCCACCTCCGACCACCGCGCCGTGCGTATTCAGGTGCAGGACCACGGCCCCGGCATTGCCAGCGAAGACCAGCAGCGCATTTTCGAGCGCTTCACCCAGGGGCCGTCGGCTCTGACCGGCAGCCCTGGCACCGGCCTGGGCCTGAGCATCTCCCGCGAATTTATTACCAGCCAGGGTGGCGAGCTGGGCGTCGAAAGCAGCCTGGGGCAAGGCAGCACCTTCTTCTTCACACTGCCCGTGGCAGAGTAGCGGGCTATAGGCAGACAACCAACTTATTGCTAATTAACCAGTAAACTTTCCCCATGTCGGCTTTACCTACCGAAGACAACATTCACCTGCGCCGCGTATCGGCGGCCGGTCTGCTGGTCACGCTGGGCATCATCTTCGGTGATATCGGCACCTCGCCGCTCTACGTGTTCCAAACCATCATCGGCGAGCGGCCGGTAAGCGAGCTGCTGGTGTACGGCGGCGTGTCGGCCGTTTTCTGGACGCTCACGCTTCAGACAACCATTAAATATATTCTATTAACATTAGAAGCCGACAACCACGGCGAAGGGGGCATTTTTTCGCTCTTTTCGCTGGTGAAAAAGCGCGGGCACTGGCTGCTGTTTCCGGCTATTATCGGGGCGGGCACGCTGCTGGCCGATGGCATTATTACGCCGCCCATCTCGGTCACGTCGGCCATCGAAGGGCTCAAAATCCTGTACCCGGCCCTCAATACGGAGACGATTGTGCTCATCGTCATCGTTATTATTACGCTGCTCTTTGCCTTTCAGCAGTTTGGCACCAAGATAGTTGGCGCGGCTTTCGGGCCGATTATGCTGCTCTGGTTTTCGGTTATCGGCGCGCTGGGCCTCAGCCAGATTGTGCATCATCCGGGCGTGCTGGCGGCCCTCAACCCGGTGTACGCCATTCGCCTGCTCACCGAATATCCGAAAGGCTTCTGGCTGCTGGGTGCGGTATTTCTGTGCACCACCGGCGCCGAGGCGCTGTACTCCGACCTGGGCCACTGCGGCCGCAAGAACATCCGGACTTCCTGGGTTTTTGTAAAAACTGCCTTGGTGCTCAACTACCTGGGCCAGGCAGCCTGGACGATGGGCCACCTCGGCCACTCGCTGGCCAGCAACCAGAACCCGTTTTTCATGATTGCGCCGCAGTGGGCCATCGTGCCGCTTATCATTCTGGCCACGATGGCGACCATTATTGCCTCGCAGGCGCTCATTTCGGGCTCTTACACGCTTATCTCCGAAGCCGTTAGCCTGCGGTTCTGGCCTAAGGTGCGGGTGTTGTTCCCGACCGACCAGCGCGGGCAGATTTACGTGCCCAGCATCAACTGGCTGCTGTGGTTTGGCTGCGTGTGCGTGCAGCTGTGGTTTAAGACCTCGGAGGCCATGACGGCCGCCTATGGCTTCAGCATTACGGTAGCCATGCTGATGACAAGTATATTGCTTTCGCAATATTTGCGCGGCGTCAAGCACTGGGCCATCCCGGTAGTGACGCTGATTATGCTGGTATTTTTCACCGTCGAAACTTCATTCCTCATTGCCAACATTACCAAGCTGCTCAACCGGCTCGGCATCCTGGTCTTTGAGTGGGGCCTGATTTTTATGATGTACGTGGGCTACCGGGGCCGCGAAATCAAGAACAATCTGCTGAGCCTGGTGTCGGTGGCTGGCACCCGGCCCACCCTGCTGGAGCTGAGCCAGGATGAGTCGGTGACTAAGTACGCCTCCAACCTGGTATACCTCACCCACAGCAAAAAGCCCGGCGAGCTGGAGAATGAAATCATGTACTCCATCCTGCGCAAGCAGCCCAAACGAGCTGACCGCTACTGGTTTATCAACATGAGCATTCTTACCGAGCCCTACGCTACCCGCTACTCGGTGGAGGAGCTGGTGCCGGGCGTGGCGTACAAAATCAACTTCCGGCTGGGCTTCCGGGTGCAGCCACGCCTGAACCTGCTGTTTCGCCGCGTGCTGGAGCAGATGAGTGCCCAGGGCGAGCTCGATATTACCTCGCGCTACGACTCGCTGGCCCGCTACCAGCTACCCGGTGACTTCCGCTTCGTGGTGCTCGAAAAAGTGCTGAGCTACGATAACCAGCTCAGCTTCCGCGAGCGCTTTATCCTGAACGGCTATTTCTTCATCAACCGCTTCGCCATCTCCGACCAGCAGCTTTTTGGCCTCGACACCAGCGATGTAGCGCTGGAGAAAGTACCGCTTACCATCAAGCCCGCCACCGCCAGCCACGACCTGCTGCGCGACCCACCCGAGCAAGCCCAGGACCCCGTGCCAGCCGCCGCCAGCCGCGCCGAGCGGGCCCCGATAAAGGTGTAAGGCCGGCGGCAGTAAGCCAAGCTAAAAAGAACGTCATGCTTTCCTCCGGTTGGCATGACGTTCTTTTTAGCTTGGCTTTCTTAAATCAGGTCCCCCAGCTCCTTTACCCCCAGCGTTCGCTCCACGGTATAGCCTTCGCCAAACTCTACGCCTATCAGATGCCCGAACTCCCGGGCGCGGGCCTCCATAAAGTGCGCAAACGTCTGCCCCGACAGGTAAGTCTGTGGCGCGGTCGGGTCGGCATTCGGGTTGAAAAACTGCGTGCCGTAGGCGTTGATTGCCGCCCATTTACCGGCCCAGTGGGGCGTAATATCCACCACGAAATCGGCCGGAATCTGGCGGTCCTGAATGTAGTGGTACACGTGCCTGGGCCGCCAGGCTGCCTGTGGCTGGCCGTCCTCGCCCAGCGTCTCAATCATGCGCAGGCCGCTCAGAAAACAGGCTTCCGTAGCCAGCTGCGCGCCGCGCCCGTGGTCGGGGTGCCGGTCTGAAATTGCATTGCACAACACAATATCGGGCTGATAGCGCCGAATGGCGGCAATAAGCGGCAGCTGATGCTCGCGGTCATTCCTGAAAAATCCGTCGGGCAAGCCCAGATTTTCGCGTACGCTGAGCTGCAAAATCTGGCTGGCCGCGGCCGACTCGGCGGCCCGAATCTCGGGCGTGCCCCGCGTGCCCAGCTCGCCCCGCGTAAAGTCGACAATGCCCACTTTTTTACCCGCCGCCACGGCGGCCAGCAGCGTGCCCGAGCACGACATCTCCACATCGTCGGGGTGAGCGCCCAGGGCCAAAATAGCTAGTTTCATAGGAAGTAAGCAGTGAATAAAGGATGGTCATTCACCCCGCACAAAGATACCAGCAGCGGGAACGCACTTGCCTAAGCCAATAGGCTATGCTACTCACCCGCCAGCGCTTTTCACCAGGCTCTGTTAAACTTCCCCGTTTTTACTACATCCAACTGCCATCACTCACCCCACTCACCTTTTTTCTCTTTCCTTATTATGAAAAAGTCTTTGTTGCTGCTTACCTGCGGCTTAGCCCTGGCCGCAACCAGCGCCAGTCATGCTCAGAACATCAACCAGCGCGTCAATAACCAGCGCGAGCGCATCGCCGCCGGCCGGGCCGATGGCCAGCTTAACCGCCGCGAGGCGCGCCAGCTGCGCGGGGAAGAAAAAGGCCTGAAAGCGCAGGAGCATGCCGAGCGCCAGGCCAACGGAGGCCGCCTCACCACCGGTGAGCGCCGCCAGCTGCAAGGCGAGCTTAACCACGACAGCCGTCAGATTCGCCGTGAGCGCGTGAATGGCCGCTAGGCATTGGCCTGCTACCGCCTGCTATCCAAATGGCCGGTTAACCCATACGGTTAACCGGCCATTTGCGTGTTGATGAGATAACTCCGACTACTTTATCCGTAGCTTTTTGCCCGGCTGCAAGGTACTACGCAGACCAGGGTTCAACCGCTTTAGCGTGCTTACGCGCACCCCGTAGCGGTCGGCAATCTCCGATAGGGTATCACCCGGCCGCACCTTATGCGTAGCAACGCGCCGAGCGGCCGTAGGCTCGCCGTGGCTTCGGTGCCCCCGGCGCAGGGCCTGGCTGTAATAGTTGAACAGCGCCGAGGTAATCGTAAATGTCTCGCCCCGCAGCTTATAGTCGGGAAAGTCGTACATGTACGTTGGGTTGATGGGATTACCCTCATAGCGCACCTCAAAGTGCAGGTGCGAACCGGTGCTGCGCCCCGTGCTGCCGCCCAGCCCTATTACCTGGCCGGCCTTCACAAAAGTACCAACCGGCAGCAGCGGCTTGCTCAAATGCCCGTACAGGGTTTCAAGGCCATTGTAGTGGCGCACCAGCAGGTAGTTGCCGTAGCCGCCGCCATCCCACTTACTGATGCGAATAACCCCGTCGAAGGCAGCCCGCACCGAATCACCGGTTTCCAGGTCGAGGTCTACGCCAAAGTGCCAGCGCCCCCAGCGGAACGTGAAGCCCGAGGTAATGGGCGTTTTGAGCAGCGGCATCTTGGCGTAATGCTGCCGGGCCGGGTCCACGAGCTTCAGGGTCAGGGTGTCGCGGATGCGCCGGCCATCTACCCGGTACGGGTTGATGTTGTGCGTGTCCCAGATGGCGTAATAGCCGGCCACCTTCACCCACGACGAATCAATAAGCACTTCGTCCGACATCTCCACAATCTCCTGCCCTCCCTCGTTGAGCGTGGTGGTATCCTCGCTCACAATGCTGAGCTTACGGGCCGGGTTGAATATCGATTTGGCGGCGTCCGACTTGTCGTCGGGCATTTCCTCCGTCTCAATAATCGTGGTAGTATCGGGCTTTACGTAGCGCATGGTAGGCGTACGAAGCCGGAAAAAGTCGCGGCTGCGGGGCGTGCCGGCGCGTGCCTTGGGCGGCGGCACCTTGCGGTGGCGCTGCGCCTGCACGGGCATGCCAGCCCCCAACCAGCAGGCCAGGAGCAGCAAAAGCGCGGGCAGACGCACAAAGAGCTTGTGGAATATCAAACGAAAGCCAAAATGGCGGCCGTAGCCCGCTGAACAGACCACAACCGAACGTTAGCAAAAAAGAAGCGGGCGCACTGGCCCGGCCAGCTACCTCCGTCCCAGCTTAGCCGACCAGACCAGCCAGGTAGCGCTCGGCATCGAGCGCAGCCATGCAGCCCGAGCCGGCCGCCGTTACGGCCTGCCGGTAGGTAAAGTCCTGCACGTCGCCGCAGGCAAATACCCCATCGACGTTGGTTTTAGCGGTGCCAGGTATTGTTTTGAGATAGCCCTGCTCGTCGTGGTGCAGGTAGTCCTGAAAAATCCTGGAATTCGGCTCGTGGCCGATTGCCACGAAAAAGCCATGAACGGGAATTTCCCGGGTTTCGTGCGTAACCAGGTTTTTAACCCGTACTGCCTCTACTGCGTGCTCGCCCAGTATCTCCTCGGTGGCCGTGTCAAAAAGTACTTCAATCTTGGGATTGTTCAATACCCGCTGCTGCATGATTTTGGAAGCCCGCATGGCATCCTTGCGCACCAGCATATATACTTTTGTACATAGATTGGCCAGGTAGTTGGCTTCCTCGGCGGCCGTGTCGCCGGCACCCACAATAGCCACTTCCTTGCCCCGGTAAAAGAAGCCGTCGCAAACGGCGCAGGCCGAAACACCCGCGCCATTGAGCCGGGCTTCCGAGGCCAGGCCCAGCCACTTGGCCGACGCGCCGGTGGCAATAATAACCGAGTCGGCCGTCAGCTGCGTCACCTCATCAATCGTGATTTTGTGCGGATGGCCCGAGAAATCCACTTTCGTAGCAATACCATAGCGGATATCGGTGCCGAAGCGCGCCGCCTGCTTCTTGAGGTCTTCCATCATTTCCGGTCCCATCACGCCATCGGGGTAACCCGGAAAATTCTCCACGTCGTTGGTGATAGTCAGCTGGCCACCGGGCTGCAAACCCTGGTACATCACCGGCTTCAACCCGGCACGGGCTGCATAGATGGCGGCCGTGTATCCCGCCGGACCCGAACCAATAATCAGGCAATGAATATGTTCCATGAGTAAGGCAGGCTTCAGCGTGCCGTTTTTAGTAAATCCAGGTATGCTGCTACGGCAAGCTAAAGCTTACCCTACAAAAAACCCCAACCTCACGGCCGGGGTTTTAACGTCTCAAATTTACGTAGAAATTAGCCCAGGTAAGGCTTCAGCGCCTTCGAGCGCGAGGTGTGGCGCAGGCGGCGAATGGCTTTTTCCTTTATCTGACGCACCCGCTCACGGGTCAGGTTAAACTTTTCGCCGATTTCTTCCAGGGTCAGGGCCGCTTCGCCGTTCAACCCGAAATAGAGGGTAATTACGTCGGCTTCGCGCTTGGTGAGCGTCGAGAGCGCCCGCTGCACTTCCTTGCGCAGCGAGTCGTTCATCAGGCCCGAGTCGGGCGTCTCTTCGTCCTCGTTTTCGAGCACGTCGAGCAAGCGGTTTTCTTCGCCCTGCACAAACGGCGCATCTACCGATACGTGGCGACCCGAAATTTTCAGGGTGTCCACCACTTCGGAGGTCGTAAGCTCCAGAACTTCAGCGATTTCCTCAGGCGAAGGCTCACGCTCAAACTTTTGCTCCAATTCGGAGAACGACTTGCTGATTTTGTTCAGCGAGCCTACCCGGTTCAGCGGCAGGCGCACAATGCGGCTCTGCTCGGCCAGGGCCTGCAGAATGCTCTGGCGAATCCACCAAACGGCGTACGAAATGAATTTAAAGCCCCGGGTCTCGTCAAAGCGCTTGGCTGCTTTAATAAGGCCGAGGTTGCCCTCATTGATGAGGTCACCGAGGCTAAGGCCCTGGTTCTGATATTGTTTTGCTACCGACACCACAAAGCGCAGGTTAGCCTTGGTCAACTTCTCAAGTGCTTTCTGGTCTCCGTCGCGGATGCGCTGCGCCAGCGTCACCTCCTCATCGGGTGTCAGCAGGTCCACTTTACCAATCTCCTGGAGGTATTTGTCCAGCGACTGGCTTTCGCGGTTGGTAATCTGCTTGCTGATTTTTAGCTGTCTCATCGGTAACGGCGCTAACTAAGTAATTCTAAGGGAGTTAATCGGAAGATAATGGGCTGACCAGCCGCTCACCAACTCAGCCGAAAACAACAATGCTATACGAGCGAAAGTTCTTTTAGGCCGTTTGAGGGCGAGCTTATGAAGTGAGGAAGCAGACTGAGGAAGGCAAAGCGCTAATAGCTAACTCCTTCGTTTATCCTTTCTACCTCCCCACTTCTGCTTACTCAAAAATTACGCCTGCTTTTCGAGCAGCACTTTGCGCGAGAGGCGATACTTGCCGGTTTTCTTGTCGATGTCCACCAGCTTGACGTCTATCTCCTGCCCCACTTCGAGCACGCCTTCGAGCGAGGCAATGCGCTCGTGGGTCACTTCCGAAATGTGCAGCAGGCCATCCTTACCCGGCATAATCTCCACGAATGCGCCGTAGGGCTGGATGCTGCGCACCTTGCCTTTGTACGTTTCACCCACTTCGGGCTGCGCGGCAATCGCCCGGATACGGTCGATGGCGCCCTGCATATCCGTCTGGTTGGAGGCGTAGATGCTAACGTGGCCCTTCTCGTCCTTCTCCTCAATGATTACCGT
The DNA here is from genome assembly GCF_013256425.1 of Hymenobacter sp. BRD67. GTDB lineage: Bacteria > Bacteroidota > Bacteroidia > Cytophagales > Hymenobacteraceae > Hymenobacter. Next base: position 1,557,495 of record NZ_CP053904.1, on the reverse strand, counting down.
GGCGTTCGTATCCTTCTGAATCTGCTGAATAACCTTACCGCCCGGCCCGATTACCGCGCCGATAAACTCTTTGTCAATCAACATCTTGTGCGAGCGCGGCGTGTGGGCCTTCAGTTCAGCAGCCGGCGCAGCGATGGTCTTGGCCATCTCGCCCAATATATGCAGGCGGCCTTCCCGCGCCTGGTGCAGCGCGGCGGTCAGAATCTCGTTGCTCAGGCCCTGGATTTTGATATCCATCTGGCAGGCGCAGATGCCTTTCTCTGTGCCGGTTACCTTAAAGTCCATGTCGCCAAGGTGGTCCTCATCGCCCAGGATATCCGAAAGCACGGCGTACTCGCCGGTTTCCTTGTCCTGCACCAGGCCCATGGCGATGCCGGCTACGGCAGCCCGCACCTTCACGCCGGCATCCATCAGGGCCAGCGAGCCGGCGCATACGGTAGCCATCGAGCTGGAGCCATTCGACTCCAGAATGTCCGACACAATGCGGATAGTATAGGGGTTCTCCTCATCGGGCGGCAATACGCGCTTCAGCGAGCGGGCAGCCAAGTTGCCGTGGCCGATTTCGCGGCGGCCGGCCCCCCGGTTAGGCTTTACTTCGCCGGTCGAGAAACCGGGAAAGTTGTAGTGCAGCATAAACTTCGAGTAGCCCTTGGTCAGGGGCTGGTCCACAATCTGCTCATCGAGCTTGGTGCCCAGCGTGGCTGTGGTCAGGCTCTGGGTTTCACCGCGCGTGAAGATGGCCGAGCCGTGCGCGCCCGGCAGGTAATTGATTTCTGACCAGATTGGCCGGATTTCAGTGAGCTGACGGCCGTCGAGGCGTACGCGCTCCTTCACCATCATGTCGCGGATTGCCTTCTTCTCAGCCGAGGAGTAGTAGCGGCTGAACTGCTTCATATCCAGCTCGGGCTGCTCGGCTACGAGCTGCTCCAGAAAAGCTTTTTTCACTTGCGAGAAGCCTTCCTTGCGGCCGCCTTTGCTCGTGTTGCCCGAGCGGGCTACGTCGTAAGCTCCCTGGTAGATGCCTTGCTGAATAAGCTTTTTCAGCTCCTCGTTCTCCTCGTATTTCGGGTACTCGCGGGTGGGCGAGTCGGCCGTGCGGCCCACGGCCGCAGCCAGGTCTTTTTGCAGCTGCACCTGCGCCTTAATGGCTTCGTGAGCAAAGGCAATAGCGGCCACCATCTCTTCCTCGCTTACCTCGTTCATTTCGCCTTCCACCATGGCTACCGAGTCGCCGGTGGCGCCTACGATGAGGTCCATATCGGCGCGAGCCAAGTCGCTGGTTTTGGGGTTAATCTGGAACTGACCGTCGATACGGGCCACGCGCACCTCCGAAATCGGGCCGGCGAACGGAATATCCGAAATCGACAGTGCAGCCGAAGCAGCCAGAGCGGCCAGGGCATCGGGCTGCACTTCTTTATCAGCCGAGATGAGGGTAATCATTACCTGCACCTCGTAGTGATAGTCCTTGGGAAACATTGGCCGCAGAATGCGGTCCACAAGGCGGCAAATGAGGATTTCGTAGTCGCTCAGGCGACCTTCGCGGCGCTGAAACGAGCCGGGAATCTTACCGGCCGAGCCGAATTTTTCCTGATAGTCAACCGAGAGCGGCAGGAAGTCTACGCCATCGCGCTGGCTCGGGGCCGACACTACGGTGGCCAGCAGCATGGTATCGCCCAGGCGAACCACTACGGCACCATCGGCGAATTTGGCCAGCTTGCCGGTTTCAATTGAAATCTGGCGGCCGTCGGGCAGCGCCAGGGTTTTAGTAATCGCGTGGGGAGCGGGCATTTCTGTAAATTAGACTTTGGACTGAAGACGCGAGACATGAGAAGCATTACGGGCACCCCGCTTCAACATCGCCGAAGAAAACAACGTCTTCTTGTAGCGGCTGTCTAACGTCTCATGTCTAAAACAGACAATGGGCAAAAAAAAGAGTAGGGAACCCTCGCATGAAGGCTCCCTACTCTTAGTAGCCGGGCTTACTTGCGGATGCCCAACTCTTTGATAATCGCACGGTAGCGGTTGATTTCGCGGTGCTGGAGGTAATCCAGCATGCGGCGGCGCTTACCTACCAGCTTCAGCAGGCCCAGACGGGTGCTGTGGTCTTTCTTGTTAACTTTCAGGTGCTCCGTCAGGTGGGTGATGCGGTGCGTGAACAACGCAATTTGCGACTCGGCCGAACCAGTATCGGTAGTTACTTTCTGAAGGCTGTTTTTTTCGAAAATGGCCTGTTTGGCCTCGGTCGAGAGTTTCATCGGCAGATAGGGAGAACCCGTCTTAGATTAAATGATAAGAGAAAATGCGTACCCCGCACCTCGGGGCGGGTGCAAAGGTACGCCCTTTCTTTCCGAATTCCAAGCCCTACTTGCGCGCGGGTGCGGCCAGCTGCCGCAGGCGCGGAAAGCGCGGCAGCCGCTGCGCCAGCCGACGCCAGAAATCCATCTCCAGCAGCCCGGAATCGTTATAGGCCTGATAAAGAAAGAACAGACCAAAGGGAAATAAGATACTGTTGGACAACCACATACCCACCCCAACCGGCAGCACGAAGTCGCGGCCGTACTTCGACCCCATCGTATCGAAAACGTAGAAGACGATGAAAAAAAGAATCGAAACCAGAATCGGTACGCCCAGGCCGCCCTTTTTAATAATAGCCCCGAGTGGTGCCCCAATCAGAAACATGAGCAGCACGGCCGTCGATTGGGTGTACTTGCGGTAAATCTCAATGCGGAACTCCGCCGAGTCGCGAGCTACCTCGTAGAGTCGCTGCGAGGTAGAGGTAATAAAGGAGTTTACGTTGCGGGCCCGGTTCAGGGCTTGCTCCACCTGCTGCGCCGTAAGCGGCCCCAGCCGGGTAGCCGGCACCTGAAGCCTGGCCAGCTTGCGGTTTTGAGCCCGCCCGGTAGAGTCGAAGCGCAGAAAGGTATAGTAGCCGCCCAGCCGGGCAGGCAACAATTTACGCTCCCGCTTCAGCGTACGCTGAATGGAGTCCGAGCCGTGAATGAGCTGCGGAATGTTGAGCATCATGCGGTTGGTCTGGAAGAGCTCCTGCTTGGTGCGGTCGAGGTTGAAAGAGGCCAGCGAAAACGTTATCATGTTCCGCTTAAAGCCTTCGCGGATAAAGGAGGCCGCCGAGCGGTCGCGGGCATCGGGCTGCTCTATGTAGCTATGGCCGCGAAACAGCTCAAAGCCCAGGTACTGCCCGCCGAAACGCGTAAACATGCGGCCCGAGTCGGCCAGCATCACCGTAGCATTGCCAGATTTTTGGGTATGGTCATATATCATTATACCCATTAATATATCTTTCTCCGGCCCTACTTTCTTATCTACCTTAATAGTATAGCCCGGAATTCCGTTATAAAACACGCCGGGCCGGATATCGAGGGCCAGCTTTTTCTGACGCACATCCCACAGCAAGCTGTAGGCCTTCAGGTTGGCCTTGGGCACAATACGCTCGTTAAACCAGAAGGCCAGTACCGCCAGCACCATGCTCACCAGCCACACCGGCCGCAGAATACGGGTAAGCGCTACGCCCGAGGCCTTTATGGCCGTCAGCTCGTGGTGCTCGCCGAGGCTGCCGTAAGTCATCAGCGACGACAGCAGCACGGCCAGCGGCAGCGAGATGGGTACGATAAGCACACTGAAGAAAAACAGCAGCTGGAGCAATACCCCCGTTCCCAGGTCCTTGCCTACGATATCGTCGAGGTATTTCAGCAGCGTATGCGTGAGCAGAATAAATTCTACTACCGCAAACGTGAGCAAAAATGGCCCGGCAAAGGCCTTCAGAATAAGCTTATCTAGTTTTTTCACAACGGCAATTTTCGGCGCAGGTGCGGAGCTATGCGGGTCTAACGCAGCTTCCGGAGCTTCTGGTGCCCTTGCGGGGCAAGAAACCGGCTTAGCCGCCTACCTGCTCGCGTAGCTTACCCACAAGGCCCTCCCAGAGTTCCTGCTGCTCCTCAGCGTCGAGGTGGTCGGAGTAGTCAGTCACGCGCAAAAATACCTCATCGGTGATAAGCGACGACTCCAGGGTAAAATCGAGGTAGTTGGCATCGGGCAGTGAGCATTTTTTCTCGTCGAGAAATACGTACCGGATGCTCCGCCCGGGCCGCTGCGCCGCAATCTCAGCAAAGTGGCTTTGCTTGTCCCAAACCATATTCAGGCGGTGGTCGGGGTCGAGGCGCACATCGTCGCAAAACCATTGCGACAGGCCCGAGGCCGAAGCAATGTAAGGGAAAAGGATTTTGGGAGAGGCGTTTATCGAGTATTCCATCTCGAAGCGACGCTTGGCGCTGGTGGCGGGCATAGCCATATTTATATAATGAATGACGCCCGTCACTAACCACGTAAAGTGGCTCTGCGGGCAGGAAAACAAGTATTTTTTAACTCGGAGCTTGTGGGGTTATTTTTTTTTCTTACCTTTGCACTCCCAAATCACCAACTGGCGGGGTAGCTCAGTTGGTTAGAGCACAGGATTCATAACCCTGAGGTCACGAGTTCAACTCTCGTCCCCGCTACTTTAGCTAGGTGCCGTTCCAACCTCGTTGGAGCGGCATTTTACTTATGCCCCGGAGCCTGCAGCAGGCTCCAGGTAACATAGCCAGTATTTTCCTGGATAAGTCCTTGAGAAGCGGCCCCTTCCCAGTGCTGGTAGTGCTGCCGGAAATGACAAAGCGCTTGCCTCCTCTACCGGGGGCAAGCGCTTTTCAGATTCAGTCGAAAGACAAAGGCTGCGGAAGAAGCCCCGCCCGCATTACTTCACTTTCTCAACGATGCCCGCGAAAGCCGCGGGATGGTTCAGGGCGAGGTCGGCGAGCACTTTACGGTTTAGCTCGATGCCAGCCTTCTTCAGGCCACCCATCAGTTGCGAATACGAAAGGCCATGCTCACGGGCCCCAGCGTTGATACGCTGAATCCAGAGGGCGCGGAACTCCCGCTTCTTCACCTTGCGGTCGCGGTAGGCATAGAGCAGGCCCTTTTCTACGGCGTTTTTGGCAACGGTCCAGACGTTCTTGCGGCGGCCATAATAGCCTTTGGCAAGCCGCATTACTTTCTTACGACGGTGGCGCGAGGCCACGTGGTTTACACTCCTTGGCATAACCTAAGTTGTTTTTGGCAGCCGGCGCTTTAGTGCTTCAGAAACTTGCTGTTTCAGCCGGAAGCCTGGTGATTGTATTAGATATTAAGCATCTGATTCACCCGGTTCATATCGGCTGAGCTAACTAGGCCGCTGTGGGTGAGGGCGCGCTTACGCTTGGTGCTCTTCTTGGTAAGAATGTGCGACTTGAAAGCGTGCTTACGCTTCACTTTGCCGGTACCGGTCAGCTTGAAACGCTTTTTGGCACCCGACTTGGTTTTTACTTTGGGCATGAGTGGTGGTTGATTATTGATTGTTAGGTACTGACGCTGAACGGGTTAATCGCCCGGCAACGGCAGCCATCAACAAACGGGGTTAAGCTATTCGGTAGCTGCGGCAGGCTCCTGGGCGGGTTTAGCGTCCTTTGGCGCTTTGGCAGCTTTGTCCTTATCGGGCGCAGCAACGGGCTTGGGAGCAGCCTTCACAACGACGGCGGCCTTCGGAGCCAGGTAAAGAAACATGCGCTTGCCTTCGAGCTTGGGCAGCTGCTCTACTTTGGCCAGCTCTTCAAGGGCCTGCGCAAACTTGAGAAGCAATATTTCACCGCGCTCTTTGAAGACGATGCTTCGGCCCACGAAGTGCACGTAGGCTTTAATCTTGGCGCCCTCTTTCAGAAACTCCTGCGCATGCTTGAGCTTGAAATCGAAGTCGTGGTCGTCGGTATTCGGTCCAAAGCGGATTTCCTTCAGAACTACCTTGGTTTGCTTGGCCTTCAGCTCGCGGGTCTTCTTCTTCTGCTCGTACTTGAATTTGGAGTAGTCGATGACGCGGCATACGGGCGGCACGGCAGTAGGCGAAATCTCCACCAGGTCCAGATTCTGGTCCTGGGCCATCTTACGGGCCTGGTCGGTGGGGTAAACACCCTGCTCGACGTTATCCCCCACCAGGCGAACCTCGCGGGCGGTGATTTTCTGGTTGATTTTGAACGGTTCCTCCACCTGCTGGCGGGGCACGTACCGACGATTCGGGGTAGCTATGGCGAAAGTCCTCCTGCTAAAATGTGGCGGGGAATATTTTAAAGGCGCAACGAGCAGGCGCTAGCCCAATCGTTCGGGGGGCAAATATCCGACTTTTTACTGGCAAATCAAAATGAAAGTAAAAATTAACGGGTAATAGTCAATCAGTAATGTGTAATAGCTGGCCGGCGCCGGCCTGGCGCTACGCCTTACTACCTGACTACTACCCGTTAAAAATCAGCCCATCGCTTCGGCCACCTGGGTATTCACGCTTTTGATGAAGCCATCGATGGGCATGGAGCCGATATCACCTTCGCCGTGGCGGCGCACACTGATGATATTGTCCTGAGCTTCTTTTTCGCCCACAATCAGCAAATAAGGCGTTTTAGCCATTTCGGCATCCCGGATTTTACGGCCAATGCGCTCGTCGCGCGCATCTACGGTACCGCGCAGGTCGGCGGCTTCGAGACGGGCTTTGACTTCGTAAGCATAGTCGGCAAACTTATCGGAGATGGGCAATACCGTAAACTGCTCGGGCGAGAGCCAGAGCGGAAAATTACCGGCCGTATGCTCAATCAGTACGGCTACAAAGCGCTCCAGCGAGCCAAACGGCGCCCGGTGAATCATCACGGGGCGCTGCTTGGTATTGTCGGGGCCACGTATTCGAGGTCGAAGCGCTCGGGCAGGTTGTAGTCGACCTGCACCGTACCCAGCTGCCAGCGGCGGCCCAGCGCGTCGCGCACCATAAAGTCGAGCTTGGGGCCATAGAAGGCCGCCTCGCCCAGCTCGGTGACGGTAGTCAGGCCTTTCTCAGCGGCGGCCTGAATGATGGCCTGCTCGGAAATAGCCCAGTTTTCATCAGAGCCGATATACTTGGTCTTGTTTGCCGGGTCGCGCAACGAAATCTGCGCGGTGAACTCACTAAAACCTAAAGCTTTAAACACATAAAGCACCAGGTCAATCACTTTCTTAAACTCGTCAATTACCTGGTCGGGACGGCAGAAGATGTGCGCATCGTCCTGCGTGAAGCCACGTACGCGGGTAAGGCCGTGCAGCTCGCCCGACTGCTCATAACGGTACACCGTGCCAAACTCGGCCAGACGCACTGGCAGGTCGCGGTACGAGCGCGGCTTGGTGCGGTAGATTTCGCAGTGATGCGGGCAGTTCATGGGCTTGAGGAAGAACTCCTCGCCGGGGTTGGGCGTCTTGATGGGTTGAAACGAGTCGGCCCCATATTTCTCGTAGTGGCCGCTGGTAACGTACAACTCCTTGGAACCTATATGCGGCGTCACTACCGGCTGATAACCAGCTTTTACCTGTGCCTTACGCAGAAATTGCTCCAAGCGCTCACGCAGGGCTGTACCCTTGGGCAGCCAGAGTGGCAGGCCCGCGCCTACTTTCTCCGAGAAGGCAAACAGCTCCAGCTCTTTGCCCAGCTTGCGGTGGTCACGGCGCTTGGCTTCTTCGAGCTTTTCGAGATATTCGGTGAGGTCTTTGGCCTTGGGGAAAGTGATACCGTAAAGGCGCGTAAGCTGCTTGTTTTTCTCGTCGCCGCGCCAGTAGGCCCCGGCCACGTTCATGATTTTGGCAGCCTTGATTGGGCCGGTATCCGGAATGTGCGGCCCCCGGCAGAGGTCGGTAAAGCTGCCCTGCGAGTAGAAGGTAATCTGGCCGTCTTCCAGGCCATCAATCAACTCCAGCTTGTAAGGGTCCTGCTTTTGGGTAAAATAAGCAATAGCCTCAGCCTTAGGCACTTCGCGCCGCTCAAACCGACTTTTGTTCTTTGCCAGCTCCAGCATCTTTTTCTCGATGGCAGGAAAGTCGTCGCTCGAAATAGTGCGGCCTTCTCCCAGGTCTACGTCGTAGTAGAAGCCGTTTTCGATTGCCGGGCCGATAGCCAGCTTTACGCCGGGGTAAAGGACTTCGAGCGCTTCGGCCATCAGATGAGCAGAGGAGTGCCAGTAGGCCTGCTTGCCGCCGGCGTCGTTCCAGGTCAGGATTTCGAGGGCCGCGTCTTGGGTGAGAGGCCGGGACAAGTCGCGGATTTCGCCGTTTACTTTTACGGCCAGGGCGTTGCGGGCCAGGCCTTCACTGATACTGGCGGCCACATCGTAGCCAGTCGTGCCAGGCTCGACCTGGCGGACCGAACCATCGGGGAGGGTGATATTAAGCATACACAATAGCCTGCGGAGGGCGCAAGGCCGGCGCAAGTTACGGCGAGAGGAGAATAAGTAAGTGGAGTTTGGGCCTGTTGCCGCCGCTAAAGCCAGCTACGGGGGCAGGCTGCCGCTCCTGGCATACCCTATAGTCCTTATTCCCAGTGCCTGCTTCGACTCATAAGCTCGGCCCGGGAGTTAATCTCCAGCTTTTCGTATACCGCCCGGATGTGGGAGCGGACAGTATTGAGCGACACGCCCAGGCGGTCGGCAATCAGCTTGTAGCTTAATCCCTGCTCAATGGCCTCGACTACCTGTTGCTCGCGAGCAGTGAGCGAAACCGGGGAGGGCCGCCGCTCAACGGGGCGAAAATAGCGCACTACGTGCCGGGCCACGGCTGGCGACATGGGCGAACCGCCGGCCAGCACATCGAGCAGGGCCGTTTTGAGGTCAGCCAGGCCCGTGGTTTTGACGAGGTAGCCTACCGCTCCGGCACACAGCGCCTGAAATATGCGCTCTGGCTCCTGGTAAACGGTTAGCAGTACTACCTCGACCTGCGGCACCCGCGCCCGAATGCTCGCAATCCCCTCAATGCCGGACAGCCCACCGGGCAGGCCCACATCGGAAAGCACCAGGCGGGGCGGCCGCCCCCCGGCGTCAAGGCCGGCCAGTAGCTCCTCGACTGAGGCTGATACGCTGACCAGTGCAAACTCGGGCTGAGCGCCGAAATAGGTGCTGAGTGCCTGCCGGATAGCGGGCTGGTCTTCGATAAGGGCCAAAGGAGTTATCACGCATACAAAGGTAAGCTCCCCTCCCCCGCGGCAGTATCGCATAAAGATGCTACACGGGCACTACTACCCGCACTACAAAGCCTCCGTCGGGCCGGGGGCCGCTGGTAGCAGTACCCCCCACGGCCGCTGCGCGGGCCGCGATGTTGCGCAGGCCATGGCCGCTGCGACGCGGCACAAGGGGTATGGAACCGACGGGCGCGTCATTTTCGAGCGTGAGAACCAGGTTAGCGGAAGTCAGCAGAGCCACCCCTACTACCAGCCGCGGAGTGGAGGGAGCGTGCTTAAGCACGTTGTGCAAGGCTTCCTTGTAGATGAGGTACAGGTTACGGCGCAGCGCCAGGGGCAGATAGCGGGCGGGCACCTGAGCGGGCAGCGTAAACTCAACCGGTACGCCTACCGGGCCCAGCACCTCGTAGGCATAGTCGCGCAGGCGGTCGAGTAGTTGGGGCAAAGTATCGTTATGCGCATCAAGGCTCCAGACCACGTCGTTGAGCTGACGCACGGCCGTGCGGCTGGCCTCGCTTATCTGACCCAACTGCCGGTGCTGGCCGGCGGGGTCGGTCAGCAGGCCGGCTTGCAGCACCTGACTCTGCATAGAAATTTGCGAGAGCAGGGTACCCACATCGTCGTGAAGGTCGGCGGCGAGCTGAGAGCGCAGCCGGGCCTCACGGGTAGCCTGGCGGCGGCGCACCTGCCAGAGGCCACCGCCAGCCAGCAGCACAGCCAGCAGGCTGAGGGCGCTCAGAGCCCCTACCGTGCGCTGGGTGCGCAGGTGGTCCAGCTCCTGCTGCTGGCCCTGCAGGCGGTTTTGCTGGGTAAGCAGCCGAATCTGGGCCTGCTGACTGCGGCGCTGGTGGTCGAATTGCAGGAGAGCAACCCGGCGGCGGGTTACATCGCCTATCAAGCTATCATTAGTGCTATCGTACTGCTGCAGAGCGGACAGGGCCGAGCCATAAGCGCGCTGCCGGGTATATACCTGCACCAGCACAGCGCTGGCCTCGCGCACGCCCGACACGGCGTGTACCCGCTGGCTGGCCTCCAGGCTGCGCCTGGCCAGGGCCAGGGCTTCAGGCAGCTGGCCCTGGGCCAGGGCCAGCCGCGCCAGCATGGCTTGAGCCGGCGGCACCAGCAACGGCTCATTGGCGGCCTGGGCCTGGGTGAGCACCTGCTGGGCCAAGGCCCGAGCGGCAGCGGTCTGGCCCTGGTCTTCGTGCAGGCGCGCCAGGTGCAGGCGGGTGCCGATTGTGAGCGAGACAAACCCGAGACGCTGACTGATATACAGGCTGCGGTCAAAGTTTTTTTGGGCCGCTGCCCACTGGTGCTGCTGCCGGTATACTTCACCCAGTGCGTCATGCGCCAGGTTTTCGCGGTCGGGGTAGTCCCAATGATAGGCTTCGTGCAGGGCAGTGCGCAGGTAGCGGATAGCCTCGGCATAATTACCCACCTCGGCATACGTATGCGCCAGCTGAATCTGGAGGCTGTTATAAAAGCGGCGGTTGTCGCCGGTACGGGGGAGGCCCAGCCCCTGAAACGTGTAGGCAAGGCTGGCCACGTACCGGCCCTGCTGGTCGGCAATGCGCCCGAGGCGCCCCAGGCAGCGCATCTGGCCGCCGAGGTCGTGCAGACGGGTAAAGTCGCGGTTGGCCTGGCGCAGGCAGGAGGCCGCCGAGTCGTACTGCGCCAGCAGCGTGTGATAGTCGGCCAGGTCGAGCAAGGTTTCGGCCAAAAGGTCGCCCTGGTGCAGCTGGCGGGCCAAAGCCACGGCGGCCAGCAGTGCTGGCCGGGCCGCGCGCACGTTGCGGGCCTGCACGGCCCCGGCTAGTTTAGTAAGTAGTACCAGGTGCAGGCTATCGGCCTGGGGGTGCGCGGCCAGCGCGGCCAGCCACGACGCTACGGCGGGCTGGGCAACCAAGGCGCGCGGCACCTGGGGCTGAGCCAGCACCCCGGCCGCCGACAGCCATCCCCAAGCCAGCAAGACTCCTAAACGAATCATAGGTAACCGCTTCTTTTCGAAGCCTGACTACAAAGAAAGCACGGCTCTTCGTACCGGCCCGGCGCTGGGCAGCCGCTGACAATGCAATTGACTACCAGGTATGCGGGCAATGAATATCGAGCAGGCTGGCCACAGCGTCCGCAAAAGCAAAATATATACTTTTTAAATATATGAAATAATAAATTTAAAAATATGCCACAATCTCCCCGTCAGACGGCCGAAGGCCTTTCCAACCCCTGAGGTTACCGGAAGCTGCTTGCGCGACAGGCCCCGGCCGGGGCAGCTTCGCCGGGCCCTGGTAAACCGAGAGCGGCACGTCGGTGGCTCCGGTTAGCGGGCCACCCAGGGCCACGTTCGGGTTGGTCTTGGTAAGGACCTTTGCTGGCTGTGAGGGCCACGCCACTGGCAGAGGCAATTTGCTGCCAGTTTGGGGCCGCTGGCGTACCGGCATTGTAGCAGTAACCCACCGTCTCGTCGGTCTGATACACAATCAGGCCTGTTGGCGGGGAAGGCAATGACTACATGCAGGGGCTTGGGTCAGGCGGGGCAGGAAGTATCAGCAGAGGCCGCTCTTCCCCCGTGCCCAGTAACTACCAGCCGGAACCGAGGCCCCTACCCCAGCGCTTGCCAAAGCGGAGCAAACAGGCTTTTCATTAAACAGAAAAAAGCTGGTAGTACTAACCAAGAGAAAAGCGCGTCTATTCTACCACGCAACGGGAGGTGAAGCTGGCCGTGGCTGAGGTGTAGCGGAGTACATAGGCCCCGGCAGCCAGCCCGGCCAGCGGTACTTCGCCCTGGGGCCGGCCATCGGCCGGCAGGCTCAGCACGGAGCGACCCAGCACGTCAAACACGTGCAGCGTGGCCGGGCCGGTCGGGCCCGTGTAGAGGTAAGTAGCAACTTGCCCCGGTAGCACATGGGTCGGATAGACCACGAAGCCTTCGGCCTGGGCCGTCAGGGCCACCGTGCGCACTACTGAGTAGCTCAGCGTACCATTCAGGTCGGTCTGGCGCAGGCGGTAGTACAGCAGCGTGGCCCCGGCCGGCAGCTGGGTGTCGAGCAGACTGTAGTCGTGCGGCGTGGTGCTGGTACCGGCCCCGGCCACCGTGCTCACCGCCCCGAAGCCACGTCCATCCAGGCTGCGCTCCACCGTGAAACCCTCATTGTTGAGCTCGGTAGCCGTGTGCCAGGCCAAGCGCACGGTGGCCGGCCCCTGCGCCCGGGCCGTGAAATCGGTGAGCGTGACGGGCAGCGGATTAGCCGCGTTGCTCACCGTGAAGCGGTTGAGTAGCGTCGGGCTGCTGGTGAGGCTGCGGCTGCTGGCCCCGGCGGTGGGCCCTACGGCAACCCAGGCCTGGCCAGCGCTGGGTTGCTGCCACATCCGGGCCTGACTAAAATCGGTCAGGCCGTTGTCGTTGTCGGCCAGCCAGCTCAGCGTCAGCTGCACCGGTGCGCTGGGCTGGCTGGTGGGTACCACCGAGTAAATGCGGTCAATCCCTTTATACGAACTGTTGTTCAGGTTCTGGCCGTAGCTCACATCGGCCGTGGTAAGACCCGCCGTGCGGGTGATGGCCACCGTGCCCAGGTTGTTGGTGGTGGGGTTGAGCACGGCCCCGTGGCCGAAGTCGACGGTTGCCCCGCTTACAGCGTTGCGCGTGACTTGCAGCGCCCCGAGCACGTAGCGCCCGGTGGTTTCGCCACTCACGTTGGCGGCATTGGGCAGCCGCAGGGTATTGACCACAGCTCCGTTCTTGGTGTTGACGAGGCCATTGGTCAGGGTCAGCAAATTAAGCACCGTCAAATCGCCGCCCAGCAGCAGGGTATTAGCCCCGGCCGTGGGCTTGTTGACCACTACCTGGTAGAGACTCGCCCCGCCGGGGGTCAGCAACTGATTGGCCACCCCGCTGAAAGTAACCGCGCTGGCACCGGGTAGCAGGCTACCCGTATTGGCCAGGTCGCCGCGCGCTTCGAGCGTGCCCGTGCTCAGGTCGAGGGTCGCGGCATTAATTAGCGGCCCGTCTACGCGCAAAGTGCCCGCATTGGTGAGTGAACCGCCAGCCTGGTTGCTGAGCCCACCCGTACCTACGTAGAGCACAGCCCCCGGCTGCACCGTGAGCGTGGCCCCGTTGTTGATTAAATCCTGAGCCAGGGCCGGGCTCGCCAGGGTCAGTCCACCAGCCGTCAGGGCAAAGTAAAGTTTTCTCATAAAGAGGGAAAGGACTTGAAACGTGCCTACTACAGCCCAACAAAGATAGAGCTATAGTGGGCACGGCAGTATCGCATAAAAATGCTAGGCGCTGTGGCCATACCTGGCATTAAGTTGGATAAAGTTAATCAGCTAACCAGCTTTTTAGGCGCTCATTAGTATTTACTATCAATCAGGTGCTATTTGCCGGTTTACTATGCTGCTCCGGTCCCGGGCCAACGCGATACTCGGGTAGCCCACTGGCTATCCACGCTAGCTGAATAGCGCGCCCTTCCCTATCGCATGGGCAGCGGGGCCAGCGGCTCCACGGGGCGGGGCCGGGCGGGCGGGCGGTGGTAATAGCTGCGCGGCGCGGTGCGCAGGCTGTCGGGCAGCGAGGCCTGCACCAGGTCGCGCAGCTTCCACACCTTGAAGGTCCAGTGCTGATTACTAGGATTTTCGAGCACCAGCATCTGGTACTGGCGCAGCGCTTCGGGCAGGCGGCGCTGCGCTTCCAGAGCCTCGGCCAAGATGGCCCGGGCTCCGGGCAGGCGTGGGTTGCGGCGCAGTGCCCGCTGCAAGTGGGCAATAACGACGGGCGGCCGCTGGCCGTGGGCGCTGGCAGCCAGCGCCAGCCGGTAATCGGCCCGGTACTGCGTGGTGTCGAGCGCCAAGGCGCGGCGGTAGTAGCGCAGGGCGCTATCGGGGCGACCCTGCAACTCAAGCTGGCGGCCGTAGTCGTAGTGCAGCGCACCATAAGTTGAGTCGAGGCGCAGGCCCTGAGCGGCGTAGACCGCTGCCTCGGCGGGCACGCGGTAGGCATTGAGCAAAAAAGCCAGCTGGTGCAAAATCTCGGGCTGGCGCGGGTCGCGGGCACGGGCAGCCTGCAGATAGTCGAGCGCCTGAGCAGTATCGGCCGTGGCGGCGTAGGCTAGCCCTTTGTAAAAAAGCGCGGCGGGCTGGTCGGGGTCGAGGCGCAGGGTACGGTCGAGGCTGGCCAGCGCGGCTTCGTACTGGTGCGCCGCCAGGTGGGTTTCTCCTTCGAGCAGCGGCAGCTCGGGCGAGTTGAAGCCGTTGTCGGCGGCGCGGCGGGCGGCAGCCAGCGCCTCGGGCAGGCGGCCCAGAGCCCGCAGCGTACGGGCCTGTAAAAAATCAAGGTCACCATCCTGGTCGTCGATGCGCAAAGCAGCTTCCACATCGTGGAGCGCCGCCTCTGGCTGGCCCGCTGCCAGCCGCAGCGTGGCCCGGCGAGCCAGGAGGCCAGTGTTGTCGGGCTGCTGCCGAATGGCTCCATCCAGCTCATCGGCCTGCACGCGGGGTCCGCTGCGCACGGTAGCCAAATCCACGAGGGTATCGGGCCGCTCGGCAGGAGCGCCGTGGCAGCTAGCCAGCAGCAAAGCTAGAATAGGAAGAAGCCAACGAAACATATGCAGCCAAAGCGAGCTGCAAAAGTAGCTGGCCAACTCTGCTGCCTCTTCTCCTCCGGCCAGAAACCAGCGGTCAGCCGCATTTTTGTCCCGGCAAATCGGCGGAACTATCCAGATTTGCCTTGTGCCTATGAAAATTCTTCTTGTCGAAGACGAGCCCTCCGTGGCGGCCTTCCTGCACCAGGGCCTCACCGAGCAGGGGTACGGCGTAGACCTGGCCGCCGATGGGCTACTGGGCCTGCACCGCGCCCAAAACACTTCGTACGACTGCCTTATTCTCGACCAGATGCTGCCCGGCATCAGCGGGCTTGAGGTGTGCCGGCAGGTACGGGCCCACGACACGGCCGTGCCCATTCTGATGCTCACGGCGCTGGGCGAAACAGACGACAAAATTCGGGGCCTCGATGCCGGGGCCGATGATTATCTGGTAAAGCCCTTTGCCTTTAGCGAGCTGCTGGCCCGCATCCGGGCGCTGGTGCGCCGCCGCACGGACGCCCCCGCCCCGGCGGCCGTTCTGCGCCTGGCCGACCTCAGCCTCGACCCCGCTACCAAGCGCGTGGAGCGGGCGGGGCAGCCTGTGCAGCTCACTGCCCGCGAGTTTGCCCTGCTCGAATACCTGCTGCGCCATCAAGGCCGCGTGGTGAGCCGCGCCGACCTGCTGGAGCACGTCTGGGATTTAAACTTCGATACCGGCTCTAATGTAATTGATGTCTATATTAATTTTTTAAGAAATAAGCTGGATAGAGGCTTTGAGCCAAAGCTGATTCATACGCTGGTAGGCATGGGCTACGCGCTACGGATTGCGGGCAGTGAGCTAAGGAGCGCCACACAGCCATTTTTTTTTACAATAATTATATAATATTTATTATATATAACATCACAAACGTCATCATCCTATGTCTATTCGCCTGCGGCTGGCGGCCCAGTTCGGGCCATTTTGGTGATAACGCTGGTGCTGTTTGCGCTGGCTATCTACTTCGTAACCCAACGGGGCGGCGGGAGGAGTTTACCCAAAGCTTATTTCGGCGGGCAATGGTAGTGGGACACGCCTACGCCGACGGGCAGGCCCATACCGATTCCGAGCACGAGGCCTCCTACCGACTCTATCTGCGCCAGCTTTACCGCACGCTGCCCGCCGAAGAAGGCCGCGTGTACGACGCTGCCGGCCAGCTGGTGTTTCGGGAGGGCCAGCAGCTCCCGACTACGGCGGTTCCCGCGCAATGGCTGGCTAAAGTCCGCCGCGAAGGGCGCGCCGTGCTTGAGCCGGAGGCGGACTACCACGAAACCGTCGGCCTGCTCTACCAAGGCAGCCGCCTGGGGCCGCTGGTGGTAGTAGCGGCCTCGGTCGATGAAGAAGGGCGGCACCAGCTCCAGAGCCTACGGCAGGTGCTGGCGCTGGGCCTGCTGGCGGCGGCAGCGGTGATGAGCGCGGGCGGCTGGCTGCTGGCCGGGCAGGCCCTGCGCCCCCTGCGCCGCATGGTAGGCGAAGTAGACGGCATCACAGCTACCGACCTTACCCGCCGCCTCACCCAGGGCAATGGCCGCCCCGACGAGCTGGGGCGCTTGGCCCAGCGCTTCAACCGCCTGCTCGACCGCCTCGAATCGGCGTTTGTGGGCAGCGCACCTTTGTGCGCGACGCCTCGCACGAGCTGCGCACCCCGCTCACGGCGCTCATCGGCGAGCTGGAAGTGGCGCTGCTGCCGGCCGCCCGGCCCGCGGCCGACTATCGCCGTACCCTGCGAAGTACCCTCGACGCAGCCCGCCAGCTCAGCAGCCTCACCAATGGCCTGCTGCAGATAGCGCGCGCTTCCGGCGACCCCTCGCAGGTGCCCATGCGCCCTGTGCGCCTCGATGAGCTGCTGCTGCAAGCCCATGAGCAGATACTACGGCGCTACCCCACGCGCCGCGTAGATATAGAGCTCGGGGACGAAGCCAGCGGCCAGCGGCCCGAGGTGCGCGGCAACGAGGC
The DNA here is from genome assembly GCF_013256425.1 of Hymenobacter sp. BRD67. GTDB lineage: Bacteria > Bacteroidota > Bacteroidia > Cytophagales > Hymenobacteraceae > Hymenobacter. The sequence goes on along the minus strand of NZ_CP053904.1, from coordinate 1,540,886 downwards.
GCTGCTGCTGGCAGCTATTCTCAACGTGCTTGACAATGCCTGTAAGTACTCGGCCGAAGCTACGGCACCGGTTACGGCTACTTTGGTACCGGGCCGGCATCACCTGCGGCTGCTGGTGCAGGACTACGGCTACGGGTTGCAGGCCGCCGACCTCAGCCAGGTATTCGTACCGTTTTTTCGGGCGGCGGCCGTGCGCGGACTGCCGGGTCATGGCATCGGCCTGCCCCTCACGGCCCAGATTATGGCCTTGCATGGCGGCACGGTGCGCGTAACGAGCCAGCCCAACGAAGGCACCCAGGTGTGGCTGGAATGGCCCACGCTGCTCGCGCACTGACACAGAAACCGGCAGCCAAGCTAAGTGCGGTGCGCTTTTTAACTTGCTTTTAACTTCCTTTTAAGAGGCTCTTAATAGCGGAGCCGTAAGCTTGCACTACAATTGCCAGCTGACCCTTTTTGTCAGAAGGTACTATTCTTCTCAGCGCAGGCTTTAAGAAAACTCTTTTTGCTTTTTCAAGCAGTTCATTTTTTATTTCAGTACCGTGCCAACTTCCTCTCATTCTTCCAAAAACGCGCTGCCTACCGGTATACAGGATATCCTGGCCAATAACCGTCAGTGGGTGGCCAGCAAAAACGCCGAAGACCCCGCGTTTTTTCAGCGCCTGGCCAACGGCCAGCAGCCGCGCTACCTGTTCATTGGCTGTTCCGACTCGCGGGTGCCGGCCTCGGGCATCACGGGCACGGGTCCGGGCGAGATGTTTGTGCACCGCAACATCGCCAACCTGGTGGTTCATGCCGACCTGAACCTGCTGAGTGTGCTGCAATATGCGGTGGAAGTATTAGGTGTGCGCGATATTATGATTGTGGGCCACTACGGCTGCGGGGGCGTGGCCGCGGCGGCCAGCAACAAGCAGTACGGCCTCATCGACAACTGGCTGGTGAGCATCCGCGACGTGGTGCGCCTGCACGAAACCCAGCTGCTGCGCATTCCCGACGAAACCCAGCGCCTGCGCCGCCTCGTCGAGCTGAACGTGATGGAGCAGGTGCGCAACCTGGCCAAAACCAACATCATCCAGAATGCCATGAAGAGCGACAACCCGCCCCGCCTCCACGGCCTCGTCTACGACATTGCCGACGGCCGCCTCAAAGACCTGCAGGTAAACGGGGAAACCGTTATCCACGATATGGCGCATATTTATGGCACTGAGGCCATTGGCCACCCCGACCACGGCCCCGCGCCCCAGGCTGAAGCTGAGCAGGCCAGTGCGGAAGCCGTGGCCCAGCTGACCACGAGCTAAGGAGGCCTACTGCTTCTTTAGCAAGAAGCGGAAAGCAAAAGCCCATCAGGCTTGCTTCGGCGGCCTGAGGGGCTTTTCGTTTTTTAGTGGGTAGCAAGTCATTTGCAATTACCCGCACCTCTGCTAATGGGCAGTGGCCCCAGGGGCGGCAGTCGCGTTGGGCGCGGGCACCTTCAAGGATTTGTACCATTTGGCGTGCAGTCGGTCGCGCCGGGCAGCAGCCCGCACCAGCGGCGGCAGCAGCTGTTGGCACAGGCGGTTCACGGCCAGGTCTTCGCTGGTATAAGTTGGCAGCTTAATGGCTTCCTGAAGCATGGCAATAGCCCGCTGGCGGCGGCCCTGGTACTTATACATGCGCGCCAAATCGTAGCAGTACTGAATCCGCAGGGGGTCCAGCTGATGCGCTTTCTCCAGCGCATCCATCGCCTTCTTCGACGTAGCCCCCGACGGGTAACCGCCTAAAAAAATGCGCGAAAATGCCTTTTCGAGCAGGTTATAATGGGCTACCCGGTAGTACCAGCGGCCCAGCAGCTGCCAGGCCTCGGGCAGGTCGGGGCGACGCTCGGCCGCCAGAAATACGTGCGAGCGCAGCTGCTTGAATAGCCGCAGCCGGTCGCGGGCACTGGTCAGCCCGGCTTCGCTGAAAAGCGCCAGGGCCATTGCGTAGTTACTTTCGCCGCCTTCGGGCTGCAAACCCAGGGCCCGCTCGGCATACTCGAGCGCAGCGTCGAAATAAGCTTTTTTGCGGGTCTCATCCGAATAGCGATTGCCGATACTCACGCTGAGCACAGCCGCCCGCCACAGGCTTTCGTAGTGCTGGGCATTCAGCTTAAGCACAGCCTGGTACTCGGCCAGCGCTTCCGAATCCTTGTATTTAGCTTGCAGCGTACTGGCCTGGCGCAAATGCTGGCGCAGGGCAACCGAATCGGGAGCCGGCGAGCTGGCCGCCTTGGGCTTAGGCCGCATGCCGAGCTCATTTGCGGCCGGCACTACGGGCGGCGAAGGCTGAGCCGACGTTGTTTTCTGCGCCAGGGCTGCTTCCGGCACCGCCGCGGCCAGCAGCCCAAGCAACACGAAAACAAAGCGGTGGCGCGACATAAAGAACGGGGCAACCCGATAAAACAGGCACAGACTATTGGATATAGTCCGACAAAGTTGGGGTAAATTAGCAGCAAGCTCCGGCTGCGCTTACGGCTACTTTCAATTCCGGGCCCGCTTGGCCCGCCCGGCACCGGCTTGCCACTGCCAGGGGCCCCTACCCGGCCATCCTGCTTGCCATACGGCAGCTGGCTTTGGCCCAGCGGCAACAGGGCCAAAGCCAGCTGCCTGCGCTGCTTAATTCTGCAGCAACCTACCCCAGCGTGCCGGGGCACCGCGGCCCACCTACGCCGGCCATGTGCTAAAAGAGCCCTAGCTGCGCTTTGGGCCGCCGTAGCAGGGCCTGCGACTGGGCCACCTCCTCATCGGTTACCTCTACATCGGTCGGCAGCGGGGCTTCTAACGCTTCGGTTGCGGCTTCACCGCCTTCCGGCTTGGTGATGCCGCGCTTTTTGGCCTCGCGGCGCTGGGGCGCGGGGCCCTCGTCGGTAAGCAGGGCGAGGCTGTGAATTTTGAAGTAGTTGAGCTTATTGCCCATCGCCTTCCAGCCTTTCACCTCGATAAACTGGTCGAGGCGGATTTTTTCGGTTTCCTTCTCGGCCTTCTTGTCGCGCTGCAGCTTAACTTCTACTTCCGGCTCGGCAAAGGCCGTGGCCGCCAGCAGCTTCGAGCCTTTGCTTTCGGAGATGAAAGTAAAGCGTTTGTCGAGGGTCGTGGTTTCGATGTGAAACCGCTTGATGTAGTGCACCTTGGTTTCTCCTTCCACGTACACGGCGCTTACCACGGTATCGGGCTCCAGCTTGCGCAGCAGCAGCATATTGGGCAGGTCGAAGTGCTTGGCCGGGTCGGGAGCTACCAACTCATAGCTACCATCCTTGTACACCACCAGCACCAGATGCTCGGTGTCGAAGGTGCCCAGGTAGCGGCCGTGCCCATTGTGATTGAGGCGCCCTACCACTGGCTCAAAAAATACTTCTCGTCCGCCCAGCGTACTATCACCCAGCGACTTACGAACTATCTTCTTGATTGGCTGCTTGGTTACGATGTTGCCCATCGAGCCCTTGCCTTTAATAGCCAGCTCGGCAAAGTCGAAGTCGAACTGCTTGACCCGCGCCGGGGCTTTATCCGAGAGCTGAATGGCGACAATCTCACTTTCCGAGTTCGGGTTGGCCGTCAGGTACAGAGTTTTCGTGCCTTTCGTGCCTTTGGTCAGGTCGTAGGTCTTGTCGCGGGTGATGCCCGTTACCAGAAAGCGCTTGGCAAAACTGATGCCGCTGGCCCCGTCCACGTACACCATGTTGTACACCAGGCGGTCGTCGTTTTTATTGTATACGCCCGCATGCAGGATGTCTTTGCCCACAAAGGTCTTCTCCGCGATTTTGGTCACCATAAACGTACCGTCGCGCTTAATGGCAATGATGTCGTCGAGGTCCGAGCAGTCGCACACAAACTCATCCTTCTTCAGGCCGTAGCCCACAAAGCCATCCTGGCGGTTCACGTAAAGCTTCTGATTCGCTACCGCAACCTTCTGAGCTGTAACCACATCAAAAGTGCGCAGCTGCGTTTTGCGCTCGCGGCCTGCCCCGTACTTCTTCAGCAGGTTTTCGAAGTAGGCAATCGCGTAGCGCGTGAGGTTGGCCAGGTGGTCGGCCACCTCGGCCAGTTCGGCGTCGAGCCGCTGAATGTATTCCTCAGCCTTGAAGCCGTCGTACTTGGAGATACGCTTGATGCGGATTTCGGTGAGACGGGTCAGGTCGTCTTCACTCACCGGGCGGCGAAGTACGATGCGGGTATCGTTCGCTTTCAGCTTCTCGCCTTCCACCCGCACAAACTTTTTCAGGCCGGCGTCAATGGTTTCCAGAATCTGCTCCCAGGTTTCACATTCTTCAATTTTTCTATATATCCTATTCTCAATAAAAATCTTTTCCAGCGAAGCCGAGTGCCACTTCTCCTGCAATTCCTGCTGCCTGATTTCAAGCTCACGCTCCAGCAGGCGCACAGTTTTGCCGGTGCTTAGACGCAGCATCTCCTCCACGCCCACGAAGCGCGGCTTGTCGTCGATGATAACGCACGTATTAGGTGAAAGCGATATTTCGCAGTCGGTAAAGGCGTAGAGCGCATCAATGGTGAGGTCGGGGCTGATGCCGGGCGGCAGCTGCACCTGAATCTCGACTTCAGCGGCAGTGTTATCGACTACCTTCTTAATCTTGATTTTATTTGCTTCGCTAGCCTTTACAATGCTCTCCATGAGCGCCGTAGTGGTAGTGCCGTACGGGATGTCGCGAATAACGAGCAGCGTTTTATCTACCTTCTCAATCGTGGCCCGCAGGCGAATGCGCCCGCCACGCTGCCCGTTCTGGTAGTTGCTGATATCGGCCAGGCCGCCCGTCGGAAAATCGGGAAACAGCTGGAATTCCCGATTTCGGAGCACCGCCACGCTGGCCTGGCACAGCTCGCGAAAGTTATGCGGCATAATCTTGGTACTCAGGCCCACGGCAATGCCTTCCACGCCCTGCGCCAGCAGCAGCGGAAACTTTACCGGCAGCGTAGTAGGCTCGCGCTTGCGGCCGTCGTAGCTCATCTGCCACTCCGTAATGTCGGGGTTGAAGACGACTTCCAGGGCAAACTTGGAGAGCCGCGCCTCGATGTAGCGCGGCGCGGCGGCCGAGTCGCCGGTGCGCACGTCGCCCCAGTTGCCCTGGGTTTCGATGAGCAGGTCTTTCTGGCCCAGGTTCACCATGGCGTCGCCGATACTGGCATCGCCGTGCGGGTGGTACTGCATGGTCTGCCCGATAACGTTGGCTACTTTATTGAAGCGGCCATCGTCCATCTCCTTCATGGCGTGCAGAATGCGGCGCTGCACGGGCTTGAGGCCATCTTCCACGGCCGGCACGGCGCGCTCCAGAATCACGTAGCTGGCGTAGTCCAGAAACCAATTCTGGTACATGCCGCGCACGGTAGCAATATCGTGAATGACCTCGCCGGGGGCGAATTTGCCTTCCTCCTCTTCCGCTACCAGCTCAGCCTCCTCGGGCGAGTCGGGCTCGGCAGCATCTTCCGGCTCAGCTTCATCGGCCGGTAGCTCATCACCAAAAAGGGTATGGGAAACCGCGCGGACGGCCTCTGCGTCAGCTTCGCTTGTCAGGGTTTCGGCGGCCGCATCCAGCGTCGGCAAGGCAGCGGCGCTCAGGTCAAAATCCAGCGAGTCGCCCGGCTGCAAAAAGTCAGGGTGGGAAGCATCGGGAGCGGGAGTATTGGTAATAGCCACTGGAGAAAACGTAAAATCGGCAAGCTGCCATCAAAAGTACCGTAAAAATTGGCGCCAAGCACCATTTTTTCAAGGTTAGCCCCTACCATAAAGTTCCCAAAATTATTAGCTATTCTTCAAACTCAATCTACTAAACTAACTGGCAATTGGCAACACTGCTCTACCTGCTTCCATGGCCGGGCAGCCCCAAACTGCGCAGCGAGCGTGTCGATAGCAAGATAACTGCTTCCTTACTACACCCTGGTATTAGCTGTCCGGCTTAGCAGACCAGAATTTACTGCACCGCAGCGGGCGGCAGCCTCAGCAATACAATTACGAGGTTAGGAAATAATCTTAACGTAGAAGCCCACTTACGGCTACCCGAACAGAACTATTGATTTTGTACTGAACATTTATTTTTTTGCTTTATCCAGTGGAACAGGCAGTTTGGCGGGCCAGAAGCTATACTCGTCTGATTAAATAGGTTTGCAACCTGGGGCCTAGTAACAGACCTGCCTAACTTGCACAAAAAACCTAAAAATATATTGGTTTAACCCTATCAGCCAGCCAACTTTTGCTGCCACTCCTGGTTCAGCAACCGACTCTGCCTACTATTTCTGCTCAAAAGCTACGCATGCCCCCACGCTTACCCGCTCGCTTCTCCCCCATTGTTCGTTTAGCTATTCGCCGCAGTTGGACATTACCACTACTGGCACTACTGCTTTGGGCAAACTGGGAGGCCCCCGAAATGCACCACTACGTGCGCCCTATTGAGATGACGGTATGGCAGCTGGCGCCGGTAGGGAGCCCGGGCGCCGCGCAGGCGCTACGCAGGCAGCTGGCCACCGAGCCCGGCGTAGCCGCGTGCGCCGTAAGCCCGCGCACCAATTGCGTGGCCTTCGTGTACCATCCGGGCGAAGTATCGCTGCCGGGCCTTTACGCAGCGATAGGCCGGTACGGGGCTCTGGTGATTGATAACCCGCCCGCCCGCACCACCCCGCCGGCCATTCGCCAGTGCCCCGTGCCAGGCACTTATCTCGACCTGCTCGACCAGGTGAAGTTTGCGCTCAATCTGCGGCGCTTTTTCGTGTCGGCCTAGCTGGTCGGTCGTCTACCCCGAGTTATTACCGCTATCGGCTGGGTAAGCTCCCTGCTGTCCTGGCCGGGCATATGGGCTGACTACGACCCGTTTTTTGCGTTCCCTGCTCCTTTTTCTTTTACCCTTTCACCCTTTTTATGTTCAAACCTCAACTCTCCCTGGCCAGCGCTGCTTTGCTGGCGCTTACAATCTTTACGTCGGCCTGCGGCTCGAAAGACACGGCTCAGCCCGACTCGCTTTACGTGCGCATGGGCGGCAAAAACGGCACCGATGGCAAAACTGGTATCGAAGGCATTGCCGACCAGATGATTGCTAATGTAGGGGCCGAAACCCAACTGCCCAACTCCGTAATGCTGCGCTCACACAAGCCGATGCTCGATGCCAATAATGGCGTAAACGGCCAGCCGCCCACCGACCCCACGCGGGTACAGCGGCTGCGCAACAATGTGGTCGACCAGTTTACCGACATCACCGGCGGGCCTATCAAGTACACAGGCAAGTCGATGCTGGTAGCGCACACCGGCATGGCGGTTACCCCTACCGAATACACGGTTTGGCGGGGCTTGCTCGTTAACTCGCTTACCACCAACAAAGTTGGCACGCAGGAACAAACAGAGTTTCTGGGCCTTATCGATGCCATGAAGAACGACGTGGTGAATCACTAATCCGCACGGCGTTTTAAACTAAAAAGCGCCCCTGGCCACTGGCCAGGGGCGCTTTTTAGTTTAAAATCTTCCGATACAGGCTTACTCGCTCGCGACCGGGACCGCGTGGCTCGGCCGGGCGGACTTCATTGCCCGGGCATGCTCGGCAGCGAAAGCCGTAATAGCCGCCGGGTAGCAGGTTTGAGCCCCTAACACCCAGCCCAGCGAGCTTTCATTGGAACCCGCCACTGAGGCCGTGGGCGGAGCCAGCGTAATGGTAACGGTCGAGTTGCTGGCATCGGTCTGCACCGAGTGCGAGTAAGACGATTCGGTAGTAGACCCCAAAGGAATACCCAGGAAGGAGGCTTTTACCGTTACCGACTGCTGAATAGTAGTGGCAATGCTCTGGTAGTTGGCACTTTTAACGGTAATCGTTACGGTTGGGTAGTTGGAGATGGCTACGCCCGAAAGGTAGCCAAATGGCCCATTAGGCGAAAAATCGACGGAGCAGGCCGGCGAAAAGTGGAAGCCCGTCACGTCGGCCTTCCCGTTGCGAATAGCATCGGTAATGGGTTGCAGCCAAAGCCAGTTCAGGCCGGTGGCGGGGTTGAACGATACCGGCCCGAAGTTAACCAGCGTAACGCCCGTAAAGAGCATGCCGATAGTGATGGAGTTGGAGCTGGTGGCGATGCTATCGGAAAAATAGCTGGCGCTGGCGTCGGTCGAGAGCGAGAAAAAATCGAGAATCGGAATACTGAAGCCCGTCGAGCCGCTCACCGATACCTGGAGCTCGCTGGCGCTGGTACGCGCCACGCCCATGCTCACCGGAATGGCGTTGGAGGTAGCATTCAGCCCGTTGATGATATCGCTGAGCGGCGTAGCCACGTTGTAGGCGGGCACCAGGTTGGAAATGGTGTCGATAGTGAGGCCGCCGTTGGTAGCCGAGGGCGACTGCACGGCCGTGAGGGCGGCTTGTAGGTAGCCATTATTCATGGTCGTGGCATTTTGCAGCGAGATGCTGCTGCCCAGGGCTTGCAGGTAATTGGCCAGCACCGGGCGGATGGGTTGTCCGCTGGCCGGCGTGTTGTTGAGCAGCGCGTTGAGGTTAGGAGCCATCTGAATAGCCGAGAGTGTCGTAGCCGGCTTCGCCCAGGTTGTGGCTATCGTATTCATAATGATGTCGATAGGCTGCATTCCCGGCGTAGGAGTCGGCAATGAGCCATAGGCTGCCTTCCAGGCCGTCAGCAGGGCCATTTGCTGGTTGGTGGCATTTTTCTGGGCCTGAGTGAGCGTAGCCTGGTCAGCCTGCGAAAGCTGGTAGTTGATAGAGCTGAATACCTCGATAAACTGCGTCGTGAAGAAATCGCTGCTCTGCTGGGTGGGCGTCGCATTGGCCTTCAGGTTGTAGTTAATCCAGTTGTAAGTATTGCCGTTAAACAGCAGGTTGCTGGGGTTCTGCCAGTAATAAGGAAAGTTACCGGCGCTTCCAACGCCAAAGCTGACGAGGGGATTCTGGCCCAGGGCAGCGCTCAGCAGCGTGCTGGCCTGCGAGCGAAGCTGCTCGATAAGCACCGCAGCTTCGGCCGAAGGAGTTGCGGCGTCGGTAGCCACGGCAGTTGATTTGGGGGGGTGGTTCATAGCAGTACTGACAAATAGAGGAAATGAATTGCCTACTCTGTTGCGGCTTTTCAGCGGTCGCCGTTGTCATGGGTGAAGCTTCGGATGACGGGTCAAAGGTCTGGCCCGGTGCCGGCCAGCTTTTAGCGTAGAAGCACCTGTTTTTTAAAACAGGTATTTATACTATCCTTGATAACGAGTCATTTACGCAGCACACAGGTACTGCTTATAGCCGCTAGCTCCCGGTCTGCCAAAGGCTGCTCAACGCCTGGCAAAACAGCTGGTGTCTTTCAGGCTGGTGTAAGCAGCTCCGAAGCAGCGAAACTCCGCTTGGCCCAAAAACACAGGTCCTCCGTGCGCCAGCGGCACGGAGGACCTGCGAAGGTTTAATATATATTTTTACTATGTTTAAAAATAACCGGCTACACCAGCGCTATCTCGGCCACCGGCAGCACGTCGCTCGTCACGAGGTCTTTTTCCAGACGCAGGTTGTCGATGATAAACTCCTGGCGGGCGGGGGTATTCTTGCCCATATAATAGGCCAGCACCTGCTGGATAGAGCGGTCTGATTGCAGGATAACGGGCTCCAGCTTAATATTTTCGCCGATAAACTTTCCAAACTCGTCGGGCGATATCTCACCCAGCCCCTTGAAGCGCGTTACCTCGGGGTTGCGGCCCAGCTTGCGCATAGCCTCCTGCTTTTCCTGCTCATTGTAGCAATAGATGGTTTCCTTCTTGTTGCGCACCCGAAACAGCGGCGTTTCCAGGATATAGACGTGGCCGTTGCGCACGAGGTCGGGGAAAAACTGGAGGAAGAACGTGAGCAGCAGCAGCCGGATGTGCATGCCATCCACATCGGCATCGGTGGCAACCACTACGCGGTTGTAGCGCAGCCCTTCGAGGCCTTCCTCAATGTTGAGGGCGTGCTGCAGCAGGTTAAACTCCTCATTCTCATACACAATCTTCTTTTTGAGGCCGAAGCAGTTAAGCGGCTTGCCGCGCAGGCTGAACACGGCTTCCAGCTCCACGTTGCGGCTCTTGGTGATGCTGCCGCTGGCCGAGTCGCCTTCCGTGATAAAAAGCGTCGTTAGCTGTTCCTTCTCAGCGCCATCCTTCACGTTTTCGCCCAGGTGAAAACGACAGTCGCGCAGCTTGCGGTTGTGCAGATTCGCCTTTTTAGCGCGCTGGTTGGCCAGCTTTTTTACGCCGGCCATGTCCTTGCGCTCGCGCTCGCTCTGCATAATGCGCTTGAGCAGGCCTTCGGCCACCAACGGGTTTTTATGCAGGTAGTTATCGAGGTGCTCCTTGACAAAGTCCAGAATAAAGCCCCGTACCGTGGGGCCCTCCGGCCCCATATTGATGCTGCCGAGCTTGGTTTTGGTCTGGCTTTCGAACACCGGCTCCTGCACCCGCACCGAGATGGCGCCGATGATGCTGGCCCGGATGTCGGACGCGTCAAATTCCTTCTTGTAGAACTCCCGCATCGTCTTTACCACTGCCTCGCGAAACGCCGCTAAGTGGGTGCCTCCCTGGGTGGTATACTGCCCATTGACAAACGAGTAGTACTCCTCACCGTAGTCGTTGCCGTGGGTCAGGGCCAGCTCAATATCTTCGCCTTTCAGGTGAATAATGGGGTAGCGCAGGCTGTCGGCATCGGTTTTGTGCTCCAGCAGGTCGCGCAAGCCATTCTCCGACACATACTTCTGGCCGTTGAAGTAAATAGCCAGGCCGGCGTTGAGGTAACAGTAGAAGCGTATCTGATTTTCGAGATATTCCGGGATAAAGCGGTAGTTCCTGAAAATGCTATCGTCGGGCTGAAAGGTAATGAGCGTGCCGTTGCGCTGGCTGGTTTTCACCGGGGCCGGGTCGTTGAGCAGCTGCCCCTGCGAAAACTCGGCACTCTTGAGCAAGCCTTCGCGCACGCTCTGCACCACAAAGCTGCTGCTGAGCGCGTTCACGGCCTTGGTGCCTACTCCGTTGAGGCCCACCGACTTCTGAAAAACCTTGCTGTCGTACTTGCCGCCGGTGTTTATTTTGCTCACCACATCCACCACCTTGCCCAGCGGAATACCGCGGCCGTAATCGCGTATTTGCACCCGACTCTCCGAAATTTTAATCTCGATGGTACGGCCGTAGCCCATTACGTGCTCGTCGATGCAGTTGTCCACTACTTCCTTCACCAATACATAGATACCGTCGTCGTAGGCCGAGCCGTCGCCGAGCTTGCCAATGTACATGCCCGGCCGCAGGCGAATGTGCTCGCGCCAGTCGAGCGAGCGGATGCTGTCTTCGTTGTAATCGTGGGCGGGAGCAGTCGAGGTAGTACTCATATCTTATTAAATCCGTAGAAGGCGCGTTGGCTGGGTAAAATAACGTCAAAAATACCGGCAAACCACTATCCGGCGCCCCAGCCAGGTTAGCTTTTTCAGCCAATATGGTTAGCTAACACCAGCTGCTCCCGCCGGGTTCAGGCATCGGCGCACGAAAAGCCTACGCTTGCCCACAAAACTTCAACTCCTGCCTTATACCCCATACGTACCCGAATGCTTCCCCCTGCCAATCAATTTAATACCCCGCGCAATGTCCCCTCGCCCACGGCCGCTCATGCCCCGGCGCAGGTAAAGCAGTCGCCGCTGGTGCACTATACGTTTTTGCTTATCGGGCTCTCGCTGCTGGTGTATGTGCTGCATACCCTCGATGAGCTGCTGCTGCCCCTGCTCTATGCCATCCTGCTTTCGCTGCTCCTCATGCCCATAGTAGCCCGCTTCGAGCAGTGGCGCTGGCCCCGGATGCTGGCTATCGCTACTTCCATCTTACTTGTTATGCTGGCCCTGGCGGTAATGGTGTACTTTTTTGGCTCCCAGATTATTGGCCTGCGCAACGAGATTCCGCTTATTCAAACCAAGCTGGTAGCTTATTTTGACCAGACGCAGCAGCAGCTTGCGCACCGCTTTAATTTTCAACCCTTAAGCCACGATGAGGTCATCAGCTCTTCGCTCGATACCGCCCGCAAGGATGTGAGCAAGTACCTGGGCTCTACGCTAAGTACTACCCTGGGTATTATAAGCACACTAGCCCTTGTTCCGATTTATATATTTTGTTTTCTATATTATCGTGACCACCTCCGTCAGTTCATGTTTCGGTTTGTGGAGCCCGATAAGCGCACTACCGTGCTGCAAACGGTAGACAATATTCAGAGTGTGGTGCAGGGCTACATGACGGGCCTGTTTATGGTTATCGTGCTGGTTTCGGTACTCAACGCCATCGGACTGCTGGCCCTGGGCGTGAAATATGCGCTGTTCTTTGCGGTTTTTGCCTCTGTGCTGGCCGTTATTCCCTATATCGGCATCACGGTGGGGTCGCTCATTCCGGCCCTGATTACGTTTGTCGAAACCGGCTCGCCGGGCCGGGGCCTGGCCGTGGTGGGCGTGTTTATGGCCGTGCAGTTTATCTCTGACAATATTCTGGCCCCGATGATTACCGCCTCCAAGGTGAGTCTGAATCCGCTCACGGCCATTATTGCCCTTATTCTGGGCGGACAGCTGTGGGGCACGCCGGGCATGATTCTGAGCGTGCCCATCTCGGCCGTTATCAAGGTGGTGCTCGATGCGAACAAGGGCACGGAGGCCTGGGGCTTCCTGCTCGGCGACGTAGGTGATGGCGAGGCCACCACCAAAGACCCCAGCGACGAGCGCGGTTTTATAACCAAGCTGCTGGATAAGGTGCGTGGCAAGCGCCCGCCCGAGGCAACCGGGCCGCAGCTGCCTCCCATCCCGGGCACGCGCTCCCGCTAAGCAACGCCGGATTGGTGGGCACTATGAAACCCAGGGACGGGCAGCACACGTACAGCGAAAGGTAGCTGCTGCTTTTGGGCAGCGATTCTCCTTTTCCACTCAGTCAATCAAGTACAACGTATTATGGCTAACGAAACCATTGCCCGTGCCCTTACCGACATTCTCAACCTCAACCGCACCTCGGTAAAAGGCTACCAGGAAGCAGCCGAGGAAGTAAAAAGCCCCGAGCTGAAAGCCAAGCTTGGCGAGTTTTCGCAGCAGCGTGCGCATTTTGTATCCGACCTCGAAGGCTACGCCAAGCAGTATGGCATGGAAGCCAAGCACGACACGACCGTTGAAAGCGTGGCAACCGATGCGGCCGCCGCGGTGCACCGTGGCTGGATTAACATCAAGTCGGCCATTACGGGCCAGAGCGACTCGGCCGTGCTCGAAGCTGCCGAATCCGGCGAAGCCACGGCCCTGAAAGCCTACGAAACGGTACTGGCCTCGACCGATGTGCCGGCGGGTGCCAAAACGGTATTCCAGCAGCAGCACGACGCTATTTTGCAAGCCAAAAACTGGCTGGCTATGAATAAGGCAAAGTAACGCCTGATGGCTAATGACCAGCAACTAATCAGTAGCCATTAGTTAGTGAAGAAAAGCCCGCCGAATTACTTCGGGGGGCTTTTTCGTGCCCGGCCGGCAACTAACCGGGGCCTTAACTTTGTTGTTAGTGCTCTCCCTCCTATCCTCGCGCCTTTGTACGCCATTATCGACCTCGAAACCACCGGCGGCCAGCCGGCCAATGACCGCATTACGGAGCTGGCTATTTTCGTGCACGACGGCCAGCAGGTGGTGGACTCCTATACGACGCTCGTTAATCCTGGCCGCGCTATTCCGCCCTTCATCACGCAGCTTACCGGTATTACCAACGACATGGTAGCCGGGGCGCCTCGCTTCCACGAGGTTGCTCGCAAGGTGGTCGAGATGACTGAAGGGTGTGTTTTTGTAGCTCATAACGTGCGGTTTGACTACTCCTTTCTAAAAAAGGAGTTTGCCGACCTGGGCTACAACTATTCGCGCAAAACGCTCTGTACTGTGCGCCTGAGCCGCTCGCTGATACCCGGCCAGCCAAGCTATAGCCTGGGTAAGCTGTGCCAGAATATCGGGATTCCGCTCGAAGGACGGCACCGCGCCGCCGGCGATGCCGAGGCCACTGCCATCCTGTTCGACCGCCTGCTGAAGATAACCCAGGCCAGCGACGCTGCCGAGGCTACGGCGGCCGACGCCCTGTCCCGCGTTGATGCCCTGGCCCCATCGGGCCGCAGCCCGGCGGCTGAGAAGAAGCCCAGCCCGCGCCGCGTGGCTGCTATGGCGCAGGCCATCAAAACGGCTTTGCTGCCGCCGCTCATCACGCCCGAAAAGGTGGCCTCGCTGCCCCAGGAAACCGGGGTGTACTACTTCCACAACGAAGCCGGCGAGGTTATCTACGTGGGTAAGAGCATCAATATCTACAAGCGCATTCAGCAGCACTTTGCCGTTGATGTAAAATCGCGCAAGAGCCTGGATTTCAAGAACTCCATTGCCGATATCACCTGGGAGCTAACCGGCTCGGAGCTCGTGGCGCTGCTCTACGAGTCGCACCTCATCAAGCAGCTCAAGCCGGCCTACAACCGGGCGCAGCGGCGCTCGGTGTTTCCGGCCGGCATCTACCTCAAAACCGACGAGCAGGGCTATAAGCGCCTATTCTATGGCCGGGCTGATGCCCGCAACTCGGAGATTCCGATTATTGCGCTGGGCAACCAGTACAAGGCCCAGGGTTTTCTCTATCATAAGGTTAGCAAATACAACCTTTGCCAAAAGCTTTGCGGCTTGTATAAAACCGATGGCTCGTGCTTTGCCTACCAGGTGCATCAGTGCCAGGGCGCGTGCGTGGGCCAGGAGCCGCCCGAAAGCTACAACGAGCGCGTGGATGCTGCCATCGACAGTATTACCTACGAGCACGAGTCATTTGTGGTAGTTGGCCCCGGCCGCCGCGCCGATGAGAAATCGCTGGTCGTGGTGGAGAATGGCCGCTACCTCGGTTTCGGCTACGTCGATGAGACGTTCACGGCCCGCAAAATCACCGATTTTCGCCAGGCGGTGCAGCCTTACGCCGATAATAAAGATGTGCAGCAGATTATCCGCAACCACGTGCGGACCAAGCGCAAGGGCGAGCAGGTAAAGCTATTCGGGTAAGCCGGCGCGGCGTGCTACTTTGCCTGCCAGCTCACATTCAGCCCCATTACGCCCCCTGGCAGCACCGTAGGACTTACCCGCCAGATGGGCTTTTCCACCTTCGGCAGGGCCAGCCCTACGCCCGGCCGGTCGGCCGGATGCTGGCCCCAGCGGTGGCGATGCGAGAGGTACGACAGGTGCGCCGACAAGATGCCCACGCCGGCGCCGGCAAACACGTCGGCTTCCCAGTGCTTGTTATTCAGCATTCGAAACGCGCCAACCGTCGTGGCCAGCGTGTACGCCCCGATGCCGTACCACTGGCTTTTTTCGCGCAGCTCGGTATGCACGATGCTGGCGGCCAGAAACGCCTGCGCTGTGTGCCCCGACGGAAACGAGAGCTTATCGGAGCCATCGGGCCGCTCGTGCTGGGTGGCAGTTTTGATAATATAGACCGAGCCCAGCATCAGGGCCTCCGACTTGACCAGAATAAGCGCCAGATTAATGCGGTCGTTGCGGCTCTCGACGCCCGCCAGCAGCACCCCGCCCAGCTCCACGTAGGGCGACCATTGCAGGTAGTCGTCGAGGTGGTTGTTGAAATTCGGAAAGTGGCGTTGCAGGTCGGCCTTGGCCTGGTACGAGGAGTACCAGCCGTGGTCACCCACCACGCTAATGCCGTAGCCGATGAGCACAGCCGGTACAATACTGGCCCGCACGAGCTTGCCCCGGTACCAGGGCACGGGCAGCGTGCCCGGCGTCGTCTGATACTTATGGAGCGTGGTATCAGCAGGAGCAGCCGACGTGGTTTGCGCCCGCACCTGACCGCCCAGCAAGCTCAGTGCTAAGACCAGGGCTTGCCAGCTAATAATAGTATTTTTCATATATAATAAAAGGAGCGAGCCAGCTTGCGCTGACTCGCTCTTACGAAAATCGTCCTTTTAAAGGACAGCAAAACCGGTTACAAAGGCCGGAAATTGTACCGCTATTTGGCCGGAGTATCGGCCAGCGCCTCTTTGCTGAGGCTGGCGGCATCTTTTACCACTACCGGCGCGCCATCCTTGAGGGTTTTGGAGACGGCGCGGAACGGGCCGCTTGCCACCTGCGTGCCCGCCGGGATGCCGCTCACGATTTCAATGTTCTGAAAGTCGCTGATGCCCGTTTTTACGGGCGTCAGCACGGCTTTGCCATCTTTTATAACAAATACTACCTCCTTAATATCAGCCTTGGGAGCCGCTTTGGTCTTGTCGACCGCCTCGGCCGACCCACCGCCCCGGCCGCCCACGCGCACCCCGCCGCCCTGGCTGGCTTTGGTGGCTGCCGAATCGGAGCGGGTAGTTACGGCGGCCAGCGGCACACTTAGTACGCCACTCTTACGGTCGGCAATGATGTCGACGGAGGCCGTCATACCCGGCCGGAAGGGCACGGTGGCGTGGCCATCAGGGCCGGCCTTGACCAGATGCTGGTACGAAGCCGGCAGCAGGCGCACCCGCACCTCAAACTCGGTGACTGCCTCGGCGGTCAGCGCGTCCTTGGCCGTGTTGGCTATAGCCGTTACAATACCCTTAAACTTCTCATTTTTAGTAGTGTAAGAGTCTACTTCCACATCGGCCGAGTCGCCGAGCTGCACCCGGATGATGTCGTTCTCATTCACGCTCACGCGCACCTCCATGTTGTTGAGGTTGGCAATGCGCATAATTTCGGTGCCGGCCATCTGGGTAGTGCCAACCACGCGCTCGCCCTTTTTCACGTTGAGCTTACTAACAGTGCCGCTCACCGGGGCATATATAGTAGTTTTATTAAGATTCTTTTGCGCTTCCTGCAAGCCGGCCTGGGCGCTGCGCACGGTGCTCTGGGCGGCCTTTATCTGCGCCCGAATGGCTTTGAGCTGCTCCTGCGAGGCATTATAAGCGGCCTGAGCCGCCTCGTAGTCCGACTGCGATATTACTTTTTGCTTATATAGAGAAGCCTGGCGGCGGTAGGTCAGCTCGGTTTGTTTGGCATTGGCGGCCTGCTGCTCCAGCTGGGCCTGGGCCTGGCCCACGTTGGCCCGCTGGGTGCCCACGGCGGCCGACTGCTGGCTCACCATAGCCAGGTAGTTGTCGGGCCGGATGCGCAGCAGCAGCTGACCCTTCTTCACCGAGTCGCCCTCCTGCACGTAGAGCTCAATAATCTCGCCCGAAACGTCGGGCGAGATTTTAACTTCCGTTTCGGGCTGCACCTTGCCCGAGGCACTAACCTTCTCCACGATAGTAGCCGGCCCGGCGGTGGCAGCGGTGATTTCGGTGCCGATAGGCTTGCCTACCCAGCCTTTTTTCTTAGCCAGCGCGTAGCCGCCAATGAGCACGACCACGGCCACAGCCAGAATAATAAGGAGTCGATTATTTTTCATAGAGAAAGTCGGTCGGGCTGCGCTTGCCGGAGGTTTTTACGGGCAGCCATAGGCGTAAGCGGAAGAGTAAGGCGGGCCCGGTATGAGAAGTATTTTTGGCCAGGACTACAAAGCCAGTGGGCGGCCCTGGTAAAAGTCTAGCACCTTGCGCCGGAAGATGAAGGTGTACTTAGCCTGTATCTGATTCGAAACGGCGTAGTTGAGGTTATTCTTGGCAATATTAAACTCCGTGCCGCTAAGCAGACCGTTGTTGAAGCGGATTTCCGAGTTGCGCTGCGTCAGGGTGAGGGCCGCTACCTGGCGCGTGGCCGCCGAATACTGCAGCTGCGCAGCGCGGGCGTCGGCATACGCCTGTTCAATGCTTTGGCGCAACGTGAGGCGGGCCTGCTCGGCGCGCACCCCGGCCGCCTGCTCGTTGATAAGGGCACGCTGCACGCCCGTGCGCACCTGCAAGCCATTGAGAATCGGGACGGACAGGCCAAACTGAATGGCTTTGCCGTAATTGCTGCTCAGTTGGTCTGCGAAGCGTGGCGGCAGGGTTTCGTAGTTGGGCTGCTTGCCTGCAAAGGATACATAGGACGTGGGCTGAATAGTACCATTGGCAGCCCGCTGCACTACTGGCAAATAGACCGAGAGAGAGTCGCCGGTAAGCTTACGCGTTGCGCCGGCCGAGGAGAACAGCGTGGAGAGCGAGCCGTTGAGAAACAAGCGGGGGTAGTAGCTACCGCGGGCAATATCTACGCTGCGGCGGGCGCTCTGCACGCGCAGGTCGGCAGCCTGAATTTCGGGTCTCGTGCCGGTGGCTTGCTGGTACACCGCGTTCAGGTCCAGCGTATAGGGCGCTTCCTGGTCGGGGTCGGGCAGCGAGGGCACCTCAATCTCAAAATTCTGCGCAGTAGCCGGGTCGATGTTGAGCAATTGCAGAAGGGCCAGGCGAGCCAGATTAGCCTGGTTCTGCGACGTTACCACGCTCAGCTCGTCGGTAGCCAGCTGCGACTGGTTGTCGAGCAGCGTACTCTCCGGAATACTACCGGCCTTGAGCAGCAGCTTAGTGCGTTCAATCTGGGCTTGGTCATTGTTTACGTGCAGCTGGTTGGCACGCACCAGCTCCTGCGCCAGCACCAATTGCAAAAACTGCGAAGCCACGTTGAGGCTCAGGTCGTTGCGGGCTTTTTCAATATCCTGCATGCTGGCCTCGTAGTCGAGGGTATTGCGCCGAATAGTATTTCGCAGTATAAAGCCCTGAAAAATAACTAATTGCCCCTGACCGGAAAAGTTATTGGAGCGCGTGGTCGCACTCTGAAACTGCGAGGTTACCGGGTTCACGTAGGTACCGTAGTTCCAGCCCTGGGTGGCATTCAGATTGACGGCAGGCAGCAGTGCGGCCTTACTCTGGCGCAGTATCTGGGCATTGCCCTGGGCGGTAAGCCGATTGAGGCGCACGTCCAGATTGTGGTCCAGGGCATAGTCCACGGCGCGCTGCAGCGACCAGGGGCCGGTAGCGGCCACTGCCGGGGCGGCCAGCGCTGCAGCCGGTGGCGAAGCCGGCCGGGCCGGCTGCGTGGTTTGCGCCGCCAGCGGCCCGGCGGCCAGCAGGCCGGCCAGCCCCAGGGTGGCTCGTAGCAAGCATGTACTTTGTGCAGTCATAAGTTAGGTAGGAAGAGCTGGCGGGTCTGCATAGGATGCTGCCTGACAAAAAAAGTAAGCAGGCAGCAGATATTTTTACTGACTGGCCGGGCAGATGAGTTAGTGCCCTACCTCTGTATCGAAGGCGAGGCTAGCCCATTACCAGCTTCACTTATTTTTCACCTTGATTGTCAGGCAAAAAAAGCTTTGACTCATTCCAACGTCGGGATGTAGGTAATGCGCTGCACCCAGCTTAGATGCCGCAAGTAATTTAGTGTAAGGTCTTTAATCGGACTATCCATTTCAATAAATTGCCGGGCAGCCTCATTTTTGCCTTTGCGCGAGACGAACATGGTAGCAATATTGCAGTCATCGTGGGCTATTACCGACGCGATGAAGGCAATGGAGCCGGGCACGTCGTGGGCATCGACGATAAGCGTGTGCAGCGAGCCCGAAAAGTCGCAGCCAAAGCCGTCGACCTCCACAATGCGAATAACGCCGCCGCCCCGGCTCTGGCCCACCACTTCTACGCGGTGGCCATCGGGGCTGGTAAGGTTGAGCTTGATAGTATTGGGGTGTAGCGTGGAGGCATTGCCTACGCTCTGAAACGTGTACTTGAGCCCGGCCTCGGCGGCGTAGTCGAAGGCCGTGCGAATACGCGTATCATCGGTGGCGTAGCCCAGGAGCCCGGCCACGATGGCGCGGTCGGAGCCGTGCCCTTCGTAGGTGCGGGCAAAGGAGTTGTAAAACGTGATAACCGCCTCGCTGGGCAGCGCGCCCAGGATGCGGATGGCAGCCCGCGCAATGCGCACCACCCCGGCCGTGTGCGACGAGCTAGGGCCTATCATCACGGGGCCAATCATATCGAAAATACTGGATTTTTCGGCCATTTTCTAGTAGCTAACAGCAGGCGATGAAGCGCAGAATAGCGAGGCAGCTGGTCGGGCTACCCTTTCAGCCTCCTTACTTCATCACCTCATCACCCCAAAAGTAGCGGTTGACGGGCGATTGCCGCGCGCCCGGCCGCGACTGCCGATATTTGCGCCACTTATTACTGTTCTGCCAATGGCACTTTCGCCTGCTTCCGTCGCCCCTACCGAGGCCGAGTTTTCACCCGCCGTGCTGGCGCAGCTACGCCGCCTGCAGGCGCGCTACGCCGCCGATGGGCAAGACCTGAGCGCCTACCTCGAGGGGCTATACCACGCTGACTATGTGAACTATTGGGATTATATCGAGCTCGATACGCTGCTGAGCCTGCAACGGCCGCTCACGAAATTTCCCGACGAAACTATCTTCATTCTCTACCACCAAATTACGGAGCTGTACTTCAAGCTTTGCCTGCATGAGTACGAGCAGCTGGGCGAGCTGCAAACGCCCACGCTGGGCGAAGTAGTGCTGCGTCTGGGCCGGGTAAACCGCTATTTCGAGAGTCTTATCGACTCGTTCGACGTGATGGTGGACGGCATGGACAAGCAGCAGTTTCTGCAGTTTCGGATGAGTCTGATGCCAGCCTCGGGCTTCCAGAGCGTGCAGTACCGCTTTATCGAAATTGCCAGCACAGCCCTCGAAAACCTGGTGCCAGCCGAAAAGCGCCGCCTGCTGGGCGATGCCCCGACGCACGAAGAGTTTATGGGCTGCATCTACTGGCAGGCTGGCGCTACGGTAGAAGAAACCGGGGCAAAGGCACTGACGCTGCTAGAGTTTGAGCGCAAGTACAGCGGTCAGCTCGTGGCTCATGCCCGCCACTATGAGCACCGCAATGCCTGGGCCGTGGTGCAGCGCCTGCCCGAAGCCGACCGCCACCACCCACGCCTGCGGCGCGCCCTCAAGCAGCTCGATGTGAATGTAAATGTGAACTGGCCGCTGATGCACTACAAGTCGGCCGTCCGCTACCTCCAGCGCGCCCCTACCGACGTGCCCGCCACGGGCGGCACCAACTGGCGTAACTACCTGCCCCCAAGTTTCAGCGACGCATTTTCTACCCGCAGCTCTGGACGGCCCAGGAGCTGGAAGAATGGGGCAAGGGCTGGGTAGAAAAGGTACTGGAGGAGAGTTGCCCGGCCTGATTGCTCTTCCGGTGGGTGGGCAGGCCGCTACTCATAGCCTAAACCTCGGCTACCGGCTACCCGGTAATCTCTTTACGCAGCCGCGAAGGCCGGGCCGGGCTTGGCCAGGGCCTCCAGCTGGGCTACCAGCTGTTCGCCTAAGCTATCAATCTGGCTCAGGCCCCGGCGGGCTTCCTCTATCTGGCCACGGCTATATTGTGCCACCAGCGTACTGCTAGCTGCCAGCATCTGGTGCAGCAGGCGCTCGGCATTGCGCACCTCGATACGGGCCGGGTGCCGGGGCTTCACCACAGTTGCTATCCACTGCCCTATCGCGTTGGTGCGTGGGGAAAACAAGGTATCGTCGGCCACCCGCACGCCGTACAGAACCGAACGCAGCGGTGACTTAAACAGTATCTGCTTTATTCTGGCCTGCTGAAAATCAAGCGTTGTTAAATCCATAAGCAAGTAGGTGGCACCAAGGAAGCAAGCACACTTTCTTACTCAGGAAGCGGTAGGTGGTAGCAGCTCAGTCAGCGTTTCCAGCTTTTTGCGAGTCCGGACAAGCTCCGTCACATCGAAGGCAAAACAAGAAATACCGACAATCTGCACATTTTCGCGGAAAGCCTGGTACGTAAAGTCCAGGTATACCTCTTCGGTCTTCCCGGTGTCACGCCGGTGTATATGCAGGAGTACTTCCTTGCCGTAATAAGACGTGCCGGTCAGGTATACCTGGTCTAGCAGGCCGATAAATCCCTGCTCAGCAGCTTCGGGGATTATTTCCAGTACCGAGTGGCCGAGCAGCTCACGGTCGGGAAACAGCTCCAGGTAACGAGGATTAGCATACTCAAATACATACTGTTGGCTTCTTACAATAGCGATAAGCGCCGGAGCCTACCATCAGCGCAATGCAGGCGGTACTCCGTCTGGTACGAAGTGCCCGATTCATAAGCTTGGCGCCAGGCTGCGCCAGCCGAGGCCCGGTCATCGGAGTGCACCCCGTCGAGCCAGCCAAACCCAACCTCCTGCTCCATCTGCTTGCCCGTGAAGGTCAGCCAGCGCTGGTTGAAATAGTCGGCGACCCCATCGGCGCGGGTGGTCCAGACCATCACGGGCAAGGCCTCCAGAATAAAGCTCGAGCGCGCCTGGCTTTCCAGCAAGTCGCGCTCAATTATTCTGGCCCGCTCCTCAGCCTGCTGCTGCTCGGTTACGTCGGTAGTTTTGAGCAGAATAGCCTGCAAGTGCCCCTGCGCATCAAATTGCGGGTAATTGGTAGTTTGCCAATACCGCTCTTCCAGGCCGCCACCTAGCTCCGCCGTGCGCTGCATATCGTAGCGGATGCGGGGCATGGTATGGGCCGCCGCGTGCAACCGCACATGCTACAGTAAATTAAAGTATACTTATTGATTAGTAGCCCGAATCGGAGCAGTACTTACATCTGCCGTAGCCACTCGGTGGCAGTATTCAGGTTGCGAAAGGTCATAAACGTGATGCCGGCAGTGGTTTGCTGCACCGCGAGCTCGGCGGAAAGCTGGCTGTACCGCTCGGGCGACTGTACCCAGGAAAAGTACCGGCAGCCCGCCTCGTAAAGCAGCGGGAAGAAAACATCACTGCCCCAGCGGGCCGCATCGGCCCAGAGGCCCGTTATATGACTATTATCATTGAGAACTTTGGCACACTGCTCTCGCTGAATGAGTTCCAGCAGCTTAAGGGCGCCTTCCTTTACCGATTCATCGTTAAGGTTGCCCTGCCAGTCAAGATACAGCCAATTGTCGCTGTAGTCGTAGAAGATGGTAAGGTAGGGAGCCTGAAATAGGACGCGATTGGCCATGAAGTAATTTAAAGGGGGTATACGTAGTGCTTACCTGAGTAGTTTGCTTCTCTTTCTTATCTACCGGCTGCGACTATCTGATTTGCTATGCGTATAGCTGCTGGCGCCACATCCGGCCGGGCATTTGAGGTTTACTGCCAAATAGGCCGTCTTTACCTGATTTGTACTTTATCACTTTTTCTTTGTGTTGACTTTTTCTACTACTCCCTTGCTGCTACTAGCTTTGGTATGCTCTCTCACAACACTGGCTCAGGTAGCTCCCGATTCTCCCCTACCCGCCCTCCTAGCCGAGCGCAAAGTACTCACGCAGCGCTACGCCGCAGCCAGCGCCCAGCGCCACGGCATGCTCGGGCTCAGCAATAAGCCCAGCAAGCAAGACTTACAGGATGTAGTAGATGCCCTGCAAGGTATTGTGGACAAGGATGAGCAAATCGTGGCCGTGCTTAACCAGACTGCCCAGCGGGCGCAAACTACCGCCGCGCAGCTCCAAACCACCACGACCACGCTCCAGAACACCGGCCGCGACGACCGCAACCTTACCTCCCAGCGTCTGAGCGAGCTGGAAAGTGAGCAGCAGAACCTGCAGGAGCGTCTGCGCCAGGCCACCCAGAAGCAGCGCAGCCTGGCAGACGACCTGCACGATGCGCAGCAGGGCCGCGCCGTGCGCGATGCGCTGGTAGCCGGGCTGGCGCTGGCCTGCGCGGGTCTGTTTTTCTGGAAGCGGCGGCGCTGAGAGTTAGTAGCTTAGCAGCTCACCGAGCGCAGCGGCTACCTTGGCGGCGCTGGGCAGCATCTGCTTTTCCAGCTCTACGTTGAGGGCAATAGCGGGCAGGTTGGCGGCCCGAGCGTAAATACCGGGGCGTCGAGCTGCTGAAAGCACTGGCGCTGAATCCGGCCCGCCAGGCTTTCGGCAAAGCTGTTGAGCAGCGGCTCTTCGGTGAGAACCAGCGCCTTGCCATGCCGGTGTACGGCGGCCAGCACGGCTTCCCAGTCGAGCGGATTGAGGGTACGCAGGTCGAGCACTTCTACCCGGCCGGGATAGTCGCGGCTGGCGGCTTTGGCCCAGTGCACGCCCATACCGTAGGTAATAACTACGCAGCTTTCGCCCCGGCCATTTTCTCATGGTCGGCGGCCTGCGCCACGGCTGCGCGGCCCAGCGGGATAACGTAGCCGGCGGCTGGCTCTACGGTTTTGGCATCTTCCGTACCCGGCACCTTGCTCCAGTATAAGCCTTTGTGCTCCAGCAAAATAACCGGGTTGGGGTCCAGAAATGCGGCCCGCAGCAGACCCTTCATATCGGCCGCATTGCTCGGGTATACCACCTTAATGCCCCGGATAGTCAGCAGCGTGCTTTCGATAGAGCCCGAGTGGTACGGCCCGCCCCCGCCATACGCCCCCACCGGCACCCGGATAAGGGCCGGCACCGGAAACTTGCCCATGCTCAGGTAGCAGCTTTTACTCAGCTCCTCGACCAATTGATTCAGTGCGGGCCATATATAGTCGGCGAATTGTATTTCCACAATCGGCCGCGCTCCTACGGCGGCCATGCCGGCCGTGCTACCCACAATGTACGCCTCCTGGATGGGCGTGTTGAACACGCGCTTGTCGCCGTATTTTTTAGCCAGCAGCGCCGCCTCGCGGAATACGCCGCCCAGCTCGCCCCCACGTCCTGGCCGTAGAACAGGGCCTCCGGAAACTCGCGCAGAATATCGTCCACGGCATGCAGGGCGGCATCTACCATCAATGCCTTTTCGGCCCCGGCGGGGCCCGCTCGCCGGCTTCTTCGAGCACGGCGGGCGGGGCAAACTCGTGGTCGGCGAAGGTGGCGGGGTCGGGGTCGGGCGCGGCCAGGGCCTCGGCCCAGTCGGCAGCTACGGTAGCGCGTGCCTGCTCGGCCAGGGCCGCCAGCTCTTCTTCGGTGGCGCCGGCGTGCAGCAGGCGGCGGTGCAGGCGCGGCAGCGGGTCGTGCTGCTGGTGCTCGGTAAGGTTGTCGCCCCTATACCACTCGCGGCGCACCCCGCTGGTGTGGTGGCCCAGCAGCGGGCACTTGGCGTGCACCAGGGCCGGCCCGCGCCGCTCGCGCACATGCTCAAAGGCTTCGCTCAGACCATTGTAAGAAGAAATTATATCGGCTCCGTCGACCCGCACGCGGTGCAGGCCGGGAAAGCCGGCGGCAAACTCGTAGGCATCCATCGCCCGCATCTCGCGGCCCGTGGCCGAGATACCCCAATCGTTGTCCTGCACTAGATACACGATGGGCAGCTTGTGCAAAATCGCCATTTGCAGGGCCTCGCTCACCTCGCCCTCCGTCATGGCTCCGTCGCCGATAGAGCATAAAACCAGGGCCTGGAGTTGATTTTTTCTTCCCCTTCTATCGCTTCACTTCTGATTGTTAACTTTTGACTCTCCAAGTAGCTGATTGCCTGTGCCATGCCCGTAGCCGGAATGGCCTGCATACCCGTAGCCGAGCTTTGGTGCGGAATAACCGGCACGCCCGCCCGGCGCAGTGAGGGGTGGCTATAATACGTGCGGCCACCGCTGAACGGGTCATCGCGCTTGGCCAGCAGCTGTAGCATCAGCTCATACGGCCGCAGTCCCAGGCCCAGCAGCAAGGCATCGTCGCGGTAATAGGGGGCCGCATAGTCGGCCCGGTAAGCAGAAATGCCGCCGCCAGCTGCACGGCCTCGTGGCCGCGAGCCGTGGCATGCACATAGCGGGCGGCAATAGTTTTCTGTGCTTCGTAAAGAACCGCCATTTCGGCGGCCGTGTGCATCAGCAGGTAAGCGCGGCGCAATAAGGCGGCCTCAGCGGCGGCCGGAGTATCCGCGACGGGCGCGGCAGGGGCATCAACAAGCATAGCGGGGGTGGGTAGAGCCAGTGGGATGGTAAAATTACGCCCCGGCCCGACCTTTGTAGCCAGGAAGCAGGGACAGGGAGCCGTGCCTAGTGCTTCCTGCCGCTTGGCGGACCTTTTTTGGTCGCTGTTCACTGCTCATTATCCACTGCTTGCTACGTATGTCCCGCGCCGAAATTGCCGCCTGGCTTCAGGATTTTCAAACCCGCCTTTGCGCGCAGCTCGAAGCTGCCGACGGCGGCCCGGCCCGTTTCGGGCAAGACGACTGGCAGCGGCCCGGCGGCGGGGGCGGTCACTCGCGGGTGCTGGAAGGGGGGCCATTCTGGAAAAAGGCGGCGTCGGCTTTTCGGCCGTGGAAGGTGAGCTGAGCGCTGCCGCTGCCCGGCAGCTGCACCTGCCCGACCCGAATTTCTTCGCCACCGGGGTAAGCGTGGTGCTGCACCCGCGCAGCCCGCGCGTACCTATTATTCACATGAACGTGCGCTACTTCGAAGCGGGCAACGGCGAAGCGTGGTTTGGAGGCGGCATCGACCTGACGCCGATTTACGTGGACGAGGCGCAGGCCCGGCGCTTTCACCTTCGGCTAAAAGCTGCCTGCGCTAAACACGACCCCGCCTATTACCCCCGCTTTCATCAGTGGGCCGACGACTACTTTTACCTGCCCCACCGCCAGGAAACGCGCGGCGTGGGTGGTATTTTTTTCGACCGCCTCACCGTGGGTGCCGACGGCAGCGTGGAAGAGCTGTTCGCGTTTGTGCAGGAGGTAGCCGAGCTGTTTGGTCCGTTCTACGTTGAGCTGATGCGCGAAAACCACGCCCTGCCCTTCGGCGAGCGCGAGGAAGCCTGGCAAACGCTGCGCCGCAACCGTTACGCCGAGTTCAACCTGGCCTTCGACCGTGGCACCCGCTTTGGCCTCGAAACCGGCGGTCGCACCGAAAGCATTCTAATGAGCCTGCCGCCGCGCTGCGGCTGGAGCTACAACCCCGCCCCGCCCGCAGCGGGCTCCCCGGAAGCCGATACGCTGGCCTGGCTCCGCAAAGGCATAGACTGGACGACTGCCGACCATGCTTGAAACGCTGCGTAGCCTCGACCACCAGCTACTGCTGGCCATCAACCACGCGCATACGCCAGCCCTGGATGCGGTAATGACTTTCGCGTCGGACCGGCGCGTGTGGTTTCCATTTTACGGGTTGCTGATTATATGGCTGCTATATCATTTTAAGCGGCGGGCCGCCGTATTGCTGCCGGTGCTTATTGGGGCCGTGGCCCTGGCCGACAGCCTCACCAGCCGGGTTTTCAAGCCGATTTTTGGCCGCCTTCGCCCCTGCCACGCGCCCGACCTGGCCACGCAGCTGCACCTGCCCGATGGCTGCGGCGGGCAGTTTGGCTTTCTGTCATCGCACGCCGCTAACTCGGTGGCCCTGGCTGTCTTTCTGCTGCTGGTGCTACCAGGCGGGCGGTTTCGGGGCCTCAAGGCCGGGATTTTTCTGTGGGCCGGCCTGCTTTCGTACAGCCGCATCTACCTGGCGGCGCATTACCCAAGCGACGTCCTGGGCGGGGCGCTGGTGGGCGCGGCGCTGGCCTGGGGCGCGGCACGGCTGTTTGAGCGCCTTAGCCGAAGACCAGGGCTGGGTTCCGAACAAAATAAGCCTGTTTCCAGCTAGTTATGCAATTTCATGTTTAACAGGAAATTGTAACCCTGACAGCTAAGAAACACCTTCACTGCCTGCGTAGTGAGGGTGTTTTTCTTACTAATTCTTACTTACCAGGCTGGCGGTTGCCGGTGTGGCCGTCGCCGTGGTCACCCTGGCCAGGCTTGCTGGTTTTCCTGGAGTTGTGCCTATCGTCTTGCGAGAGAGAGCGGTTCAGGTCTACTTCCGACTCGAACTGCCCATCTTTGCCGCGACGCACGTAGCGCTTATCGCCGGGGTTGGGCTCGATTTGTTCGCGTTTGCTGGACATATAAACTGGCAGCCGGGACATAACAGGCTGCACGCTTACTCTTACGCACAAGCAGCCAGCGGGTTAGCTGGAAATCTCCGTGCTCGCAATCAGCCCCTGGCTGGCCAGCAGCCGGGCCACGTACTTGCCCACGATATCAAATTCCAGATTCACCAGGTCGCCGGCCTGCAGCTGGTGAAAGCCCGTATGCTCGTAGGTATACGGAATAATAGCCACCGAAAACCCGGTGGGCGTACTGTCGAAGCACGTCAGGCTCACGCCGTTAACGGTAATGGAGCCTTTTTCGACCGTCAGTCGCTGCGGGCCGGCCGCGTGGCGGAAGCGAAACAGCCAGGAGCCGTTCTGGTCCTGCACCTGCAGGCACTCGGCCGTGGCATCGACGTGGCCCTGCACGATGTGGCCATCGAAGCGGCCGCCCGCTGCCAGGCAGCGCTCCAGGTTGAGGCGACGGCCGGGCTGCCACTGTCCTAAGTTGGTTTTTTTCAGGGTTTCATCAATAGCCGTGACCACGTGCGTGCCGGAGGCCGCATTCAGGGCGACCACCGTGAGGCACACGCCGTCGTGGGCCACGCTCTGGTCAATTTTCAGCTCGGCCGCAAACGGCGACTGAATAGTAAAATGGCGGTTGGTGCCTTCGCTGGCCACCGCTACCACGGTGCCCAGGGCTTCAATTATTCCGGTAAACACTGGTATGAGGAACAGTTAACAATGAGCAATGAATGGTTTTTATAAGTCAGACCGGGCCGCAATGTTCAGGGCTTACTGCCGCCTGTTTATCCCAGCTCATTTTCCCCGGCCCTCCAGAATGATTTTCAGCGTATAAAGCAACACCCGGAAATCCATAGCCAGGCTCATGTTTTCTATATATAGAATATCAAATTTAAGTCGCTCGACCATTTGCGGAACAGTTTCGGCGTAGCCGTATTTTACCTGGCCCAGCGAGGTGAGGCCGGGCCGCACGCGGTGCAGGTGGCGGTAGTGCGGGGCCAGCTGCACAATCTGGTTGATAAAAAACTGGCGCTCGGGGCGCGGGCCCACCAGGCTCATGTCGCCCTTGATGACATTCCAGAACTGCGGAAACTCATCGAGCCGCACCTTGCGCATGAAGCGCCCCCACTTGGTAATGCGCGGGTCGTGGTCGGAACTGAGGGCCGGACCCAGCTGCTCGGCATCGACGTACATTGAGCGAAACTTGATAATATCAAACGGAACACCTTCACGGCCAATGCGTTGCTGCCGGTAGAAAATGGGACCAGGCGACGACGAACGCACCATCAGGGCGGTAAACAGGTACACCGGGCTCGCCAGCACGATAAAGAGAGTGGAGCCCACCACGTCGATAACCCGCTTGAGTATCTGCTGCCACACCGGCAGCAGGTCCTGCTTGATTTCGATGAGCGGCGTGCCAAAAATATGGTTCACCTTCACCGAGCCCAGCAGCATCTGGTAGAGGTCGGGCAGAACGCTGATTCGCGCCGGCGACCCCTCCAGCAGGCTTAGAATTTCCTGAATGCGCCGGTGCTCGCTGGGCTCGATGGCAATCACTACCTGCTCGATTGCCAGGCTGCGGATAAGACCCGGTAGCTGCTGATAGGAACCCGCAACCGGAAGCGCGTGCGCCAGCTCGGTATCAATGGCAGTGCCCATGGGCGTAAAGCCTACCAGCCGCAGCCCCAGGTGCCGGCCCGTGCTTTGCAGCTCCTGGCAGGTGTGGAGTGCGAGCTTATTGGAGCCTATCAATAAAGTGGGAAATGAGATAATTCCCGTTCGTACAAGCTGTTGCACGCTCGACACAGCCCACACGCGCAAAATTGCCGTAATGGTGAAGTGAAGCAGATAGTAGGCGGTAAACGTCTTGTAGTAGGCGCGGTAGTTGCTCACTCCCTGGTCGTCGAGCAGCAGGGCGAAGAAAATAACGACGGTGCCCAGCAGCGAGGCCCGGGCCAGCCGGATAATCTCCGACAAGCGCGATTTGCGAAAGATATCGCGGTATTCGCCCAGCAGCGCGTAGAGGGTGGTCCAGAAAAGGGCAATCATGACGGAGGCCCCGGACAGGTAAAACAGGGCGCCTTCGGTAAAGCGGTAGCCTGTCAGCTCGCTCAGCAGGTATTTACGCAGCAGAAAAAACGCCACCCAGGCCAGAAGCGCGGCCCCAAAGTCGGCCGCAACAAGCTTGAGATACTGAAACCGGCGAAGAAACAAAGCGAAGGCGAAGTAAGTGTATTTTTGCAGCGTGCCCAGCAAAAATAGGACCGCCGCCTAGTTATACCCTGAATTAATAAGATTTCGGGCAATGAGGCTGTTGTTTTTAGGCATTCGCCGGCCTGCCTGACGGCACAGATGTTCCGCTGGCTTCAGCTTACTACCCGGCCGAACCGCTTTAATTGTTCCCTGTTATTCAACCATTACCAGATTCGTATCGCCAACGGGGCCAGCGCCGGGCGCTGGTTACGCTTCTGCGCCAGCAGCGCGGCATCCGCGATGAGCGCGTGCTGGCCGCCATTGGAGCCGTACCGCGCCATTTGTTTTTCGAGCCTGCTTTTGAGGCACACGCCTATCAGGACAAGGCTTTTCCCATCGGCGAGGGCCAAACGATTTCGCAGCCCAGCACGGTTGCCTACCAGACCCAACTGCTGAACGTACAGGCCGGCCAGCGCATTCTGGAGATTGGTACCGGCTCGGGCTATCAGTTTGCCGTACTCTGCCAACTCACTGCTAATGTGCAGAGTATTGAGTTCAACGCCGTGCTGTATGAGCGCGGGCGGCAGCGCCTGGCTTTCCTGGGCCTGCCCACGGCCGGCCTGCACCTGGGCGATGGCTCGCTGGGCCTGCCGGCGCTGGCGCCGTTTGATGGCATTCTGGTTACGGCCGGGCCCGGCGCTGCCGCCCGCGCTACTGCGCCAGCTACGCATTGGGGCCGGCTGGTAGTACCCGTCGGCAGCCACGACCCCGGTCAGCAGCAACTGCTGCGCATTACCCGTGAGGGGCCGGAAGCCTTTGTGCGGGAAGAGCTGGGCGACTGCCGCTTTGTGCCGCTGCGCGGGGCAGCCGGGTGGCAATGAGCAGGCCGCAACAAGCCCCCGCCAATGCGGGTAGGCCAACCGTACCTTTGCGGGCCTCACTTCTTTTCTTCATCTCAGCCTTTACCACCGTGCGCAAGCAACGTCCCGTCTCCGATTCGTTTGTCATTATGACCGAATTGGTGCTGCCCAACGATACCAATACGCTTAATAATCTGATGGGCGGCCGCATGATGCACCTGATGGACATCGCCGCCGCCATCGCCGCCCAAAAGCACTCCAACCGCATTGTCGTGACGGCCTCGGTCGACAATGTATCGTTTCGCGACCCCATCCGGCTGGGCAACGTCGTAACCTTACAGGCCCAGGTAACGCGCGCCTTTGCCTCCAGCATGGAAGTACACATCGATGTGTGGGCCGAGGATATTCCCAGTGGCACCCGGGTAAAAACCAACGAGGCATTCTTTACCTTCGTGGCCGTCGACCAGTCGGGCCGCCCCATCGACGTGCCGGAGGCTGTGCCCACCACAGCCGACGAAATCGCGCTTTATGAGGGAGCGCTGCGCCGCCGCCAGCTCCGCCTGGTACTGGCCGGCCGCCTCAAGCCCAGCGAGGCAGCAGAATTAAAAGCCCTGTTCGAACTCGTTTAGCCAGCGTTTTATATGACTGAGGATGAGCAAAGCGGCACTCTCGCCTTCCTGCAAAACTTTTATACCGGCGTAACGCTCTACGTACCACGGGAGGCCCAGGAGCTCCCGGCAGCTCAAGCGCCCATGCCTGCTCAGCTGGCCGCGGCGTCGCTGCCAGCAACAGCAACTCCAGATGTTGCCAAGCAGCTTACACCAGTCATTGCCGCAACTCCACCGGCCAGCAAGCTGCCCTCGCTGGCTACTGAGCCGCCGGCGCCGGCGGCTACCAGCGCCCCGCCTGCCAATAGGCCTGGGCCATTGCCAATAGCCGCGGCACCCGTGGCGCCTTACCTTCTCACCACTTTCTCAACCCTGGGCAGCAATGCACAGGGCGTAGTAGTGCTGGTACGACTACCGGCCGAGCAGTTTGTCAAGCTTCCGCGCAACGTGTTTCTCAACAGGCTGCTGCAAGCCATTCAGCTGGTGATGGCCGACGTGGTACTTGTAAATGTGGAGGGAGTTTATCCGGTAGCCCTGGAAAACCTGCGCAAGGAAATTGCCGCTACGCACATTCTGGCCTTCGGCAAAAACCTGCTCGATGTGGCCGTGCGCACAACCCAGATTTACGAGCCAGTACAGTTTCCGGCCGTGGGCCTCTCCTACCTGGCTGGCGCCGAAGTAGAGATGATAGAATACGACGTGAGCCTTAAAAAGCGCCTCTGGGGCGGCTTGCAGCGTA
The DNA here is from genome assembly GCF_013256425.1 of Hymenobacter sp. BRD67. Taxonomy (GTDB): domain Bacteria; phylum Bacteroidota; class Bacteroidia; order Cytophagales; family Hymenobacteraceae; genus Hymenobacter. The sequence goes on along the minus strand of NZ_CP053904.1, from coordinate 1,508,804 downwards.
TGTTCTTGGCCTAATCTTAGCTCGAAGCCAGGGTGGCAGAGTGGAGATTGCCGTCGTGCTTCAGCACGCCGACGGAAGCTTTCGAGCGGTTCCGCCGTAGGTTCGAATCCTAGCCCTGGGTCATACATAAACTCATACACAAAAAGGCCCATCTGCAAGCAGATGGGCCTTTTTGCTACGCTAAAAAAGCAGCCACTGGTTACTTCAGCACTTCGGCCAGCTTGGCCTCCAGGGCCTGGCCCCGCAGGTTTTTAGCGATAATTTTACCCTGGGGTCGAGCAGGAACGACTGCGGAATAGCTTGCACGCCATAGGCTGTCGCCGCCGCATTGTTCCACTTTTTGAGGTCCGACACGTGGTTGGGCCACACGAGGCCGTCGGCCGCAATGGCTTTGGTCCAACGGTCCTTGTCATCGTCGAGCGACACGCTGAATACCGTGAAGCCCTTACCTTTATCCTTGTACTCGTTGTAGGCCTTCACTACGTTCGGGTTTTCCTGGCGGCAGGGGCCGCACCAGCTGGCCCAGAAATCCACGAGCACGTACTTGCCGCGCAGGCTTTTGAGGGACAGCGCCTTGCCGTCGGGCTGCGCCAGGTTGATTTCGGGGGCTGTCGCGCCAACGGCGGTAGCCCGCATGGGCTCCAGGCGCTCGGTCAGCGCCTGGGTAAAAGGCGAACCCGGATTAGCCTTGCGCTGAATGCCCGCAATAGAGTCGGCAAAGGCAAAGTCCTCATCGGGGTTTACGAAGCTGAGCGTGGCGAAGCCCGCCGCCACGGAGGCCGCATTTTGCCGGATTACGCGCTTGGCCCGGGCGGCCGTGGCCCGCTGCAATAAAGTATACTGCTGTTCGATAATGGGCAACGAGTCGGTGCGACCAGCCTGGCCGGCAGCGTTGTAGCGCTGCACAATGCGTTGCAGCTTATCCTTGTTGGCACTCATAGTGCGCGTCAGTTGCTGGATAACCTCCGAATCTTTCGAGCCCTTCACCGAGTAGCTGGCGGGCAGGCTTTTGGCATCGCCCGACAGCGAGAGGTGCGTTTTATTGTCGAGCACCAGCAATATCTGATTGGGCTCGTCGAGCTTGAGCTGGTAAACAGCCGCCGTAACGGGCAGCGTGCCTTTAAACGTAAATTTCCCCTGGGCATCGGTTTTAGCGATACCGCGCTCCACAAACTGGCTGCTGGTGAGCTCGGAGAGATGGAGCGTGGTACCAGCAGGCACGTTGCGCAGCTGGCCGTTAATCTGGTAGCCCTCGGCGGCGCTAGCATTCTGGCAGGCATTGGTGAGGCCGAGCAACGCTACAGCAACGAGAGTAGGTTTCATAAAGCGAGTCATTGACTTGAAAAGGGGAAATGCCACCGGATTTTGCCTGCGACTGCCGCACAAAGCTAAAATACGGGTACTTGGTTCCGATACAGCGGAGTTTGCAGCTTAGCCGTCGAGGCCCTGGCGCAGCAGCTGGTTGGCCAGCTTGGGGTCGGCCTTGCCGCCGGTGAGCTTCATAAGCTCGCCCATGAACATGCCGGTGAGCGACTTTTTACCAGCCCGGTACTCGGCTACTTTAGCCGGGTTGGCGGCCAGCACCTGCTGCACCAGCGCCTCCAGCTCGCCGGCCTCGGCTTTGGTGAGCAGGCCTAATTCTTCGGCCGCGCCGGTGGCATTAGCCTGCGGGTGGTCGAGCAGGTAGGGAAACAGCTGCTTGCTGGCTACCGAGTAGTTAAGCTTGCCGGCTTCAATCAGCTCGATGATGCCGGCCAGCTGGCCGGGGTCCATGGGGAAATCGGCTATTTCGAGGGCCCGCTCATTGAGGTACGACTTTACGGGGCCCATTATCCAGTTGGCGGCGGCTTTGGCGCTGGCGGGGGCAGCAGGCGGGCCAGGTCGTCGAAGTACTGCGCTACTTCTTTCTGGTCGATGAGCACGTTGGCATCGTAGTCGCTCAGGCCCAGCTCGCCGGTAAAGCGGGCATAGAGCTGCTGGGGCAGGGCCGGCAGCTCGGCCTGCACCCGGTGCAGCCAGGCATCGTCCACGATAAGCGGGGGCAAATCGGGCTCCGGGAAGTAGCGGTAGTCGTTCAGCGTTTCCTTTGAGCGCTGGCCGCTGGTAGTGCCGCTGGCCGCATCAAAGCCCCGCGTTTCAGAATCTACCTCGCTGCCATTCTCCAGAATCTCAATCTGTCGGCGCACTTCGTGCTCAATGGCCCGCTGCACGTTGCGGAAGGAGTTCATATTCTTGACCTCCACCTTGGTACCGTATTTGTCGGCCCCTTTTTTCATCACGCTCACGTTGGCATCGCAGCGCAGCGAGCCTTCTTCCATGTTGCCATCGCAGATGCCCAGGTACTGCACCAGCTTCTTGATTTCGGTCAGGTAGGCGTAAGCTTCTTCTTCGGTTCGAATATCGGGTTCCGACACTATTTCAATCAACGGCACCCCGGCGCGGTTCAGGTCAACCAGGGTTTCGGTTTCGCCAGCCAGGTGCATGCTCTTGCCCGCGTCTTCTTCCATGTGAATGCGCGTGATGCCGATGCGCCGCGTACTCCCATCGGCCAGGCGGATATCGACGTGGCCGCCGTGGCAAATCGGAGTTTTGTCCTGGGTAATCTGGTAGCCCTTGGGCAGGTCGGGATAAAAGTAGTTTTTGCGCGCAAACAGGTTCTCGCGGGTTATCTGGCAGTTGGTAGCCAGGCCCATCTTAAGCGCAAAGTCCACGGCCGTGCGGTTTACGCGGGGCAGCGTGCCGGGGTGGCCCAGGGTAATGACCGAGAGGTTAGTGTTGGGCAGCGAGCCGTACTCATTCTCGTCGGAAGAATACATTTTACTGTGTGTCAGCAGCTGAGCATGTACTTCGAGCCCGATAACGGGCTGGTAGCTGGCAAGGAGGGCGTCGTCCATAGAAGCAGGTTTGGCGAGGCGCGACAGCTTCCGTCGCAACCGGGCTGCAAGTTAAAGCCGATTCGGTGCGCCGCCGTTTTGCGGTTCAGCTTATCGTAAGTTTACAGCTTCACCACCCCTCACAAAAAAGCAGCCCGCTCAAGCTGAGCGGGCTGCTTTTTTGTGGGGTGGGCGCTTACTTCTTGCGCTTCACCGGGGCCTTATGGGCGGGGGCTTTGCGGGCCGGAGCCTTCTTGGTGACGGCCTTTTTGACCTCTGCCTCCGAGGGCTCGGCCGGGGCCGGGCCGTACTTCACTTCGGCCGCGTTGGGCTCGCCGGTGAGGAAGGGGTCGAAGTCCACGCGGCGGTTCAGGGCCTGGCCGGCGGCCGTCTTGTTGTCGGCAATGGGCTTGGTTTCGCCGTAGCCGCGGCTCTCGATGCGGTCGGCCGGAATGCCTTTGCTCAGCATGTAAGCGCGGGCCGAAGCGGCGCGCTCGTAGCTCAGGCGCAGGTTATAGGCGTCATCGCCCTTGCTGTCGGTGTGGCCGGCAATGCTGAGCGAGTAGTCGGGGTAGTCGTTCATGATTTGCACCATCTGCTCCAGCTTCGGATACGAGGACGGCTTCAGGGTAGCCTTATCGAAGTCGAAGTTGATGTACTTGGTAGCCTCGTTGAGGATTTTCTTGGCCTCGGCCTTAATCTCGGGGCAGCCTTTGTTGGAGGCGGGGCCGGCGCGGTCGGGGCAGCGGTCCTGGTAGTCGGGCACGCCATCGCCGTCGCGGTCGAGCGGGCAGCCCGAGGCATCTACTTTCACGCCTGAGGGGGTGCCGGGGCACTTGTCAAGGTAGTCGGGCACGCCATCACCGTCGGCATCGAGCGGGCAGCCCGAGGCGTCGACGCGCACGCCGGCCGGGGTGTTGGGGCACTTATCGTCGGCGTCAGCCACGCCGTCGCCGTCAGCATCGGGGCAGCCCTGCAGGGCCACTAGACCCTTCACGGTGGGGCACTTGTCCTGGTAGTCGGCCACGCCGTCGCCGTCGGTGTCAACCGGGCAGCCATTGACGTCCACCTTCACGCCAGCGGGCGTATCGGGGCACTTGTCTTTGCGGTCGGGCACCCCGTCGCCGTCCATATCCTTGGCTTTGCCAAAGTTGGCGGTCAGGCCCGCCGAAAACTGCATGTAGCGGTCGTACTTGTTGAGCCAGGTAACGCTGTTGCTCGAAACACCGTCCAGACGGGCGTCGGCATCATCACCACCGCTGAACAACATATGCTGGCCAGCCTGGGCAAACAGGCTAACGCCCGGCGTCAGGCGGAAAGTCAGGCCTACTGCGGCCTGCGCATCAAACGAGCCGTAGCTCAGGTGGCTGGCTACGGTCGAATATGCCGCATAGCGGTCGGTATAAATGATTGATAAACCTGGCTGCAACAGGATATAAGGCTGAATAAAAGCATCCTCTTTCAGCGCCCAGCCATTATTGAGCTTGAACTTGAAGCCCAGGCCCAGCGAGGTAACATTGGCGTAGAAGCGGTGGGCGTTGGCCGGACCATTATACGGAGTGGTAAACGTGCCGCCCCCGCTCGGGTCGGCCGGATAGCGCAGCGTAGCCTGATTACCCGACAGGTTGATGTCGATGCCCTTGCTCAGGTAGTGGCTCAGGGTAAGGCCGCCACCATAGGTCAGGCTGCGGGTGTCCCAGTAGTTTTCGCCCAGGTCGCCGTGGTATTGCAGGGCCGATACATAGCCGCTCACGCCCCACTTGCGGTCGGCGCTCTGAGCCTGGCTGCGCGGCGCGGCGGCCAACAGGCCGGCCGCACTTAGCATCGCGGTTTTGAATAAGAGGTGCTTCATGATAAAAAGAAAGAAAAGCGCTGGTTAAGGGCAAAACCAGCAGGAAAAGATTGTAAAAGCCTTGAGAAGCAACAGCGCTACCGGCTGAGGTTGTGCTTAGACTTGGCCTTTACGCGAGAGAAGATATTTTGGCTGGATTAAACCTGTCTTATCATGAAATAGCGCATTGCTACTGCCAACCCAACTTAAAGTGCCGGCACAAAGATACTACCCTTACTGTTTAGCTTATACATCTGCGCTTCATGCGCGGAGTCCGGCGGCCCTTCACTTCTGCTAAAGAGTATGTTAGCGGTTACGTTTGCCGGTTGCCAATAAATCTACCGACATCTGGCAGGCGAAGGCCGCCGCTTCCCCATCGCGCTGGCCGGGCAAAAAGCGCCGGGGCAGCTGCTCGAGTGCCTGCACCAGCGCCGCCGAAACTGCCGGCAGCTGGGCCGATAGCAGTTCGGAAGCCCGCCCGCTGCCTCCCAGCGCCGCTACTAAGGCCGGATACAGGGCCGATAATACTACGGGAGACCGCACGCTGCCATCTTCGGCTACCTCGAAGTACACTTCAACATTCTGTGCTACAGGCGACGCGGCCACCAGTTCCCGCTGCATATACGAGAGGCGCAGCTGATGGGCCAAGTCGCTTTTCAGCATTACCTCTCCCCCGGATACAGGGGCGGCTGCTCATAGGGAGTATAAGGTAGCGGCTGGCCGGCTGGCCCATAGCAGTAGCCCAGCATTTCCTGGTTATCGGCATACGTTGTCTGGCGCTTAAGCGTGCCGTTAGGATAGTACACGAGCAGGCTGTGCCGTTGCCCGTTTATAAAATCTTCCCTCGACTGGAGCTGTCCGCTTTCATACCAGCAGGTAGCTACACCCCACTTTTGAGCATGCTGCCGGCTAAGAAATGGCGTATAAGACTTCAGCTGGCCCGAAGCGTAGTAAACCCGCAGCACTCCTGTCAGGCTGTCGCACTGCAGCACCTCCTGGCATTCTCCCTGCCTGCCCGTGCTGGAGCTTACGCGCTGCCACCTTGGGGGGTTGGGCGCAATACTATCGGCCGCCGGCTGCTGAGCCCAGCTGCTCAGTGGTAGCAGCAGGCATAGAAAACATAGTATTTTTACCATATTAAAGAACCCGTTAGCAGTTCCTTTACTTGCTCCTTAGCGGGCGGCCGGCCGGTCGAGGTGCTGCAGGGCGGTCATATTACGCAGGCTTTTTTCCAGGCCCTCGTTGGAGCCGTCGAGGAAGATAACGTTGCCTTTGCCCTGCTCGGCAAAGTGCTTGATGGCCTCGGTCCACATCGAGAAGTACACCAGCGAGGGGTCGAGGTTGTTTTCGGCCAGCTCCTGCACAGCGTGAGCCATACCCTTGGTTACTTCTTCGCGGAACAGCGCCACGCCCTGGCCACGTAGCTGGGCCGCGATTTTCTCGGCCTCGGCCGATATCTTGATGGCGTTGCCTTCTGCCTCGGCCGATTTTGTTTTGGTAATAAGCAAGGCCTGGCCTTCGTTTTCGGCGGCAGCCTTGAGATTATTGGAAGCCACCACCTTCGCCATCGACCGCATGATTTCCTCGTCGAAGGCGATATCATTCAATTGCAGGTCAATCAGATGGTAGCCCCAGCTTTCGAGGGTCTCATCGAGCTGGTCTTTTACGTGCAGCACGATTTCGCCGCGCAGGCTCAGCACCGCCGCCTGGCGCTGCGTAGCCACAAAGGCCCGGATGCTGCCCTCTACCGTACGGATGAGCGCCTGCATAAGGCTACGCTCATCTACAAACTTAAAAGCCACGTTCTTAATAGTTTCATCGGCCTGGTTCAGCACCGAGTACACGAGCATGGCCTTGAAGTTGACGTTGGCCTGGTCGATGGTAATGGCCTGAAACTCCAGCTCCAGCGAGCGGTTCTGAATAGAGATGCGCTTGAAAACTGTTTCAATAAAGGGAAGCTTGAAGTTCAGGCCCGGCATCATGACGCGCCGGTATTTTCCGAAAACCGTGACAACGGCCACGGTGCCCTGCGGCACAATGACGTAGCTCAGAAACAAGGTCAGCAGCAGCAGGCCGAGGAGCACCAGTGAAAAGCTCATGGGTGAGGAGCAAAAAGTGAGTAAAAAGCTGAACAGCCGGCAAGATAGGTGCTTTTGCCGAAGTCCGCTGGCGGGTGTATCGGCGGAGCAGAACAGTTATTACAGGCAGCTTGCCTACTTATTTTAACCACGCTTTGCCGCGCTTGGCTGGTAAGGCTGCCCTCCGTAGGCGTTGCGCTGCCCGGCACCCTGCCGGCAACAGCTTGGTCAACCCGTTACTTAGCGGCGTGGCTACTCCTTCTTTCTTTCGCGTACTCCGCTCCTTTCCGTCTGCTTCCGCCATCGATACGGCCTGGTTTACTGTGCGCTGGCTGCTGCTGGCGGCCCTGGTTGGGGCCCTGTCCGGCACTGCCTCTGCGGGCTTTCTGGTGAGCCTTGAGTGGGTAACCGCCTGGCGCGCCGCCCACACCTGGGCGCTGGCGCTATTGCCCGTGGGCGGGCTCGTGGTGGGGCTGTTCTACCATTATTCTGGCAATCGCGTGGTGCGGGGCAACAATCTTATTCTCGACGAGATTCATGCGCCCGCCGAGACCCTGCCCCTGCGCCTGGTGCCGCTGGTGCTGGGCGGCACGCTGCTTACGCACCTGCTGGGCGGCTCGGCCGGGCGCGAGGGCACCGCCGTGCAGATGGGCGCGGCGCTGGCCGACCAGCTGGCCCGCTGGCTGCCCCGGCGCGAGCGCCGGCTCCTGCTTATCGCGGGTATGAGTGCCGGCTTTGCCTCGGTGTTTGGAACGCCGCTGGCGGGCGCGGTATTTGGGCTGGAGGTGTATTTGCTGGGCCAGGCCCGCTACGAGGCCATTTTGCCGAGCTTCCTGGCCGCCGTGATAGCCGATGTGGTCACGCGCGCCTGGGGCGTGGGGCATACCGCCTACCCTACCCTGGCCACGCTGCCGCTTACCCTGGGCGGCCTCGCCTCAGCGCTAGCGGCGGGCGCAGTATTTGGGCTCGCTGGGCGGGTATTTGCGACGCTTACGCACGCTATTGCGCGGGTTTTTGCCCAGGCAATTGCTTATCCGCCGCTGCGCCCCGTGGTGGGAGGCGCTCTGGTAGCCGCCACCATGTGGGGCCTGGGCACCATGCGCTACGCCGGGCTGGGCATACCGGTGATAGTAGAGGCATTTCAGCACCAGCTGAGGGCCCCCGATTTTGCCCTCAAGCTGCTGCTGACCGCCCTCACGCTGGGAGCCGGCTTCAAGGGGGGGAAGTAACGCCGCTTTTTTTTATTGGAGCGGCGCTGGGCTCGGCGCTGGCGGGCATCCTGCCGCTGCCAGTGGCGCTGCTGGCAGGCATGGGCTTCGTGGGAGTGTTTGCGGGAGCGGCTAATACGCCGCTGGCCTGCCTGCTGATGGGGCTCGAATTATTCGGGGTTCAAGCGGGTATTTACTTGGGTATAAGCTGCGTGACAGCGTATTTATTCTCGGGCCACAGCGGTATCTACAGCTCGCAGGTGATAAGCCAGGCCAAGCGGCCGCTCCTGAGCCGGCAAGCCGGGAGGCCGCTTGGTAAGCTGTAGGCCGCGGGCCTGACTGGCAGCTTTCGCCGGTGGGGCCAGAAAATATCAAATCATTAGCCGCGTCTGCTGGTTGAATGGCGGATTAAGAACTAATGCTTGTTAGAAGATTACGCATTCTGGCGCTGCTGGTGCTACCTGCCCTGGCTGCTCAGGCCCAGTCTCCGCTGCCGACCCCTGCCGACTCCGTGCCCCACCCTACCAGGGACGTGGGGGACCTGGCGCGCCAGCTGTTTCCGCGCCGCCACCCCAAGCCCTCAGCCGCCGACTCTACCCAGCCGCGCCAGGTCAAAACCCACTCGCTGGTACCGCTGCCCGCCGTGGCCTACACCCTGGAAGCCCGATTTCTGGCCACGCTCACTACCAGCTACACCTTTCAGCGGCCCCTGGCCAACCTCTCGGCGCTCTCCGCTACGCTCACTTATACGCAAAACCAGCAGCTTATTCTGGCCTTTAATGGTCCGCTCTGGACCAGCCACAACCGTAGCCTCTGGCTGGCCGACTATCGCCTGCTGCACTACCCGCAGCAGACCTACGGACTGGGCAGCAATGCCAGCATCCACGATGCTATTGGCATGGACTACAACCTGTTGCGGATTCACCAGAGCTATTACCACCAGGCAGGTAAAACAGGTAGCCTCTATATAGGCGGCGGCTATTTCTTCGACACGCGCTGGAATATCGTAAGTGTAGACGGCAACGGGCGGTCCCTATCCCAGATTTCGGGCTACCAGCCGGGCGTAAGTGGGCGCTCTACCTCCTCGGGCCTGGTGGTGTCGGTGCTGCGCGATGCCCGCGCCAATCAGCTGCACCCGGCCGCTGGCGAAAGCTACCTGTTTCTGGCACTGCGGGCCAATGTGCAAGCCTTGGGCTCCGATGCCAGCTACCGGCTTTTGCAAGTCGATACGAGGCGCTACCTGGCGGCCGGCTCGCATGGCAACGTATTGGCTTTCTGGTTGTATGGCGATTTTACTACCGGCCAGGCCGCGCCTTACCTCGACCTGCCCGCCACCGGGTGGGATACCTATAGCGTTACCGGCCGGGGCTACATTCAGGGCCGCTTTCGCGGTACCAGCCTCGTGTATGGGGAAGCTGAGTACCGCTTTAATCTGACGCGCTCACGGATACTCGGCGGCGTGGTCTTCGTCAATAGTGAGTCGGCCCGCAATCCCAGCACCGGTTACGGACGGGTGGCCCCGGCCGCCGGCACTGGCCTGCGGATATGTTTAAGCAAGAAGGCATCTACCTACCTGGCAGTGGATTATGCCTGGGGAATTCAAGGGTCACAGGGAGTATTTTTTAACCTGGGCGACGTGTTTTAAGACAGCTTTTTCCCGAATCAGCCGCGGCAGTTAGCGCGGTTTCCAAGTCCGGGTACAGATTAGCTGGGGTGGTCTGCCTACTTTTCGCCGGCAGACCACCCAGTTCATGGATTTAGAAGCTAGTCTATGCTCTAGCCGCTATTAGCGCGGCTTTCCAAATCAGCGACCAGTCGCCAGCGCTTCAGCTAAGGAAGCATGATTTAAATTGTGCACAATCAAACATTGCGCAACTAAAGCTGGTTTGGTCCCCGAACGCCATGAGTACCATTCCTACTTCCAACCCAGCCAACTCTCTACTGAAGCTGACCAACCAGCTGTGCTTCCCGTTTTATGCCATTTCGCGGCAGCTGACCAAAGCTTATCAGCCTTTGCTGCAGGAGCTGGGGCTTACGTACCCGCAGTACCTGGTATTTCTGCTGCTGTGGGAATATGGGCGGCTTACGGTGAAGGAGCTGGGCGAAAAGCTGCTGCTCGATTCGGGAACGCTAACCCCGCTGCTCAAGCGCATGGAGCAAAAGCAGTGGCTTAGCCGCTGTCGCGCTCCCCACGACGAGCGCCTGGTAGTGGTTGAGCTGCTGCCGGCCGGGCGCGCCCTGGAAGCTCAGGCCCGCTGCATCCCCACTCAAATGCTGGAAAAGCTACACATGAGCCCGGCCCAGGCCGGTGCCCTGCGCGCTCAGCTTATTCACCTACTTGCTCAGTTGGCTTAGTCCAGCTATTTTTTCACCCAAACACTTTTAGTACCTTATGAAAATCCAGAAAGTTTTCACCGCCCAGGCAAAAGCCGAAGGTGGCCGCGATGGCCACGTCACCAGCGCCAACAATGTGCTCGACCTTACCCTGAGCACGCCCAAGGAAATGGGCGGCCCCGGCAAGGCCGGCGCTACCAACCCCGAGCAGCTGTTTGCCGCCGGCTATGCTGCTTGCTTTGAAGGCGCGCTAGGCGTAGCCGCCCGCCAGGCCAAGCTAAGGCTGGAAAAAGTAACCGTGGAAGCGCTTATCGGCTTTGGCCAGGCCGAAGATGGCGGCTATGGCATATCGGCCGACCTGCACGTAAACCTGCCCGGCCTGGAGCAGAAGCAGGCCGAAGCGCTGGTAGAAGCCGCGCATGGTATCTGCCCCTACTCGCGCGCCACCAGGGGCAACATTGAGGTTAGCCTCACTACCACCACCAACGCGTAAAGCACTTATTACCAAAGCAAGGACGTCCGTCCGGCTGCCCAGGGCAGCCGGACGGACGTCCTTGCTTTCTGACTGTTTTCTAAACTTAGTATTTACAAGGCACGGTGGCGGCCCTCGCCGGCATCGCCATCGTAGTCGAGGTCGTCGCGGTTGTGGGTGCCATAGTCCTCATCACCGGCTATCGACCGGTGATTGCCCGCCCCTTTTGGGGTAGCCAGGTCGCCGGGCTCGGCGTCGTCCTTGCCGCCCATCGAGTTGAAGAGGGCATCAGCGCTGCGGCGGTCCTCACTCACTGCCGCGTCGTGGTTGGTACTGGATGGGGCTTCATGCAGCTTGGTAAGGGCCTCCTTTGCCAGCTTGCCAAGCTCGTCGCCCCACTTACGAGCCGATGCCAGAAGCCCGGCACGGGCTTCTTCCCCGGTTTCGGGAGCTAGCAGCAGGCCGGCCACTATACCGGCCGTGGCCCCGGCCAGAAGCGAAACAATGACTTTTCCGTTGTCGCTGGGCATAAGTGAAAAGAAGTTAGAAGTGAGGAAATACCTGCTAAGCGCGTCAAAGTTAACGATTAGCGCTAACCGATGGTTGACTTATAACACAAAACCCCGCGCCGAATGGCGCGGGGGTTTTGTGGCTTTATTTTAAAGGCCGTTTAGGCTTTATGTGCGTTGTCGGCACCCTTTTGGGTAGCATCAGCGCCTTTTTGAGCGGTATCTGCGCCTTTTTGGGCGGCATCAGCACCTTTCTGGGCTACGTCCTGACCTTTGCCTGCCAAGTCGTTGATAATTTTAGTAACTTCTGACTTGCCTTTGCCAAGCTTGTCTTGCAGCTTGCCCACGAGCTCGTCGCCTTTGCCTTCGGCATAGGTCAGGTCCTCATCGGTAAGCTGGGCATACTGCTGCTTTAGCTTGCCCTTGATGTCGTCCCAGTTGCCTTTGATGTTGAGGCTGCCGCCAGCCCCCAGCACCCCAAGGTCTTCGAGCTTGTCAGACAAGCCTTTGAATTTAGTTTCGAGGTCAGCGCTATACTTGTTGAACTGCTCACCCAGCTGCCCGCCGTAGTTTTTAGCGGTGCCTTTCCAGTTTTCGAGCGTGGCCGAGCCTTTATCGGGGGCCAGCAGAATGCCAGCAATGATACCGGCGCTAGCGCCAGCGAGGGCGGCGAGGAGAATTTTGCCTGCGTTGTTATCTTCTTCGCGGTACGACATGAGAAGGAAAAGAAAAAGTGTAAGGTGAAGTGGTCGGGGCCGGCTCGGTACTGGCCGTCAGCCCGGTTTTGGCAGCTATACGGGTGCCGTGGCGAGGGGTTGGGGTAGCGCCTTATTTTATTGCCGGCAGCAGTCTTCCTTACCCGGCTGCGCCATCGCCGGTGTATACCCAGCTTTGCCTGCTGGCGGCCACCCGGCACCACGGGCAAGGCGCCCCCGGCCGGCCCACTGCGCGGGGCCCTTACTTTTGCCGCTTCCGCCCACCTTCTACTTCCCCCCTTGATGGCTTCCGAGAAAAAATACGTTCGCAATACCCAGCCTTTTGTAGTGCCTACCACCGATGGCAAGCTCATTGAGGAGCACATTGGCCTGGCCAGCACGAGCACCGGCTTATATAGCGTGGCCCATATGGTAGCGCCGCCGCAGTGGAGCGAGCCGCACCAGCGCCCCGAGTTTGATGAGGTAACCATTGTGGTGCGCGGCCGCAAGCGCTTCGAGATTGACGGCGACATAGTAGAGCTGCAGGCCGGCGAGTCGCTGCTGATTAAGGCCGGGGCCCGCGTGCGCTACTCCAATCCTTTTGAGGCGGAGTGCGAATACTGGTCGATATGCGTGCCAGCCTTTAGCCCGGCTACCGTGCACCGCGAGGAATAGCGCCTTTGCACCCGGCGGCGCTGTCCCCGGCCCATGAAGCGGCCCTTCTGCCTTAGCGCGGAAGGGCCGCTTTATTGCTACACGCGGCATCGGCCAAGGCGGTAAAAGTTCCTGAAAAGCGCCTTATTTATTTTTCAGCTTATTAAATCCGCTGTCTTAAAACGGGCCGTAAGTGGGCAACTTCCACCCTTCCTTGCATTAATGGAACTTCTTGAGCAAGAAGCAGAAAGCCAACTTATTCAACGCCTGTATGCCCGTGATGAGACGGCCATGGCCTTTTTTTATAAGAACTACCGGGCGGCCCTCTATCATACTATCTGGAGCATTGTGCGGCACGATGAGCTAGCCGAAGACATCCTGCAGGAGTGCATGCTGAAGTTCTGGCTGGCTTTTCCGACGTACGATGCCAGCAAGGGACGGCTTTTTACCTGGGCCATCCAGATTTGTCATAACCTGGCTATTGACCGGCTGCGTGCGCAGCGCCGTACCGCGCAGCGCACGCACTCGCTTACGGCTGATTTGCACGGCGGCCTGGCAGCAGCCATTACCTTTCGGCCCGAGCATATCGGCGTGCGCGACTGGCTGCAGCTGCTCACCCCCGCCGACCGCCAGCTGCTGGAGCTGCTTTACCTGGAAGGCTACACCCAGCTCGAAACCGCTGAGGAGCTGAAGCTGCCGCTGGGCACCGTCAAAACCCGCGCCCGGCGCATTATCCGCACCCTGGCCCGCGTCATCGCTGAATAAACTACTGGATAACAAACACTTGCATACACCTCCATTGAGCAAGCCGGCAGATTGCCTCGGTTAAGCCGCTTGTGGCCGCCACCTAAGGGAGCGGGCCGTTATTTATCCTCCGCAGACTGGCCGAAGTGGTCTTGCAGTATCTGCTTGAGTTTGTCGCGGGTAAGGGCTTGGTGAGGTAGCCGGCAATGGGCAGGCCCTTCATTTGTGCCACGTCGTGCAGGTGCAGGGAGGTAGTGAGCATGATAATGACCACCGTGGGGTTTTGGCGTTCGGGCCGCTGGGCGTAGGCTTTCAGAAACTCGAAACCGTTCATCAGCGGCATTTTCATATCGAGCAGAATAAGGGCCGGGCAGGTGGGTGAGTCGGACAGCTCGCAATGAGTATGCAGCAGGTCGAGGGCCTCCTGGCCGTTGCCGGCTACCAGCACGGTGTCGCTAATGGCCATGCGCCGCAGCAGGGCTTGATTAAGGAAGTTGGTAGTGTCGTCGTCGTCAACGAGCAGGGTGCAGGATATAGCGGCCATAGCGGGTCAAGCAAGAAAAGGTAGCAGCAGTACTACGCAAGCGCAGCAGCAGGTTGGGACAGGAATACGAAAAAAGTAGTGCCGGCCCCGAGCTGGCTATGCACCTCAATGCGGCCCCCGGCATTCTCGACTATGCGCTTGACCATGTAGAGGCCGATGCCAGTGCCCTCCACGTGGTCGTGGAAGCGTTGGAACATCGTGAACAGGCGGGGCAGGTGAGCCGGCGCAATGCCCAGGCCATTATCATGCACTTCGAGCACGAGGTGCCCCGTACGCACGTGGGCGTGCACGTCGATATGGGGCGTGCGGTCGGGGTGGCGATATTTGAGGGCGTTGCTGAGTAGGTTATACACAATGCTACGCAGGTTTTTCTCGGAGAACTGTAGTAGTGGCAGCGCCGACACATCGACAGAGAGCCGGGCGCCGGCGGCCTGCAGCAGCGGCAGCAGGTCTTGCCGAACGTCCTCTACCACAGCGGCCAGGTCGACCGCCGTGGCAATGGGGGCGTGTTCTTTCTGCAGCTTGGATACCTCCGTGAGGTGGTCGATGGTGCGCTTGAAGCGCTCTACCGCATCGAGCATGCGGGCCAGGGTGGGGCCCACCTCCTCCTGCCGGGCTACGTCGAGAGGCAATTCATCCTGCAAAATATATAGCAAACCCTCAATATTATAAATGGGTGCTTTAAGGTCGTGCGAGGCAGTATAGATGAAGTTGTCCAAGTCTACGTTGGTACGCGTAAGCTGCTCATTTACCAGGCTAAGCTCCTCGGCCAGCGCCAGCGCCTGCTGGCCGCCCTCCTCCACCACGCGCCGGGCCTGCACCTGGTCGGTGACTTCGTGGGCAAAGACCAGCACCCCGTCCAGTGCCCCTGGGTGTTGCGGCGGGCCTGGTACGTAAAGGTAAAGAACAGCTCCTCCAGGGGTCCGTTGTCGTGGCGGGCCAGCAGCAGGGGCATTTCCTGGGCCACCAGGGTAGTGCCGGTGGTGTACACGCCGCGCAGCTGGTCGAGAATAGGCGTACCGAGCAGCTCCGGCAGGGCCTCCAGCACCGGCTTGCCGAGCAGCGTGCGACCGGGGAAGACCCGTTGGTAAGCCGGGTTCACAAGCTGATACACCAGGTCGGGGCCGTCGAGGATAACAATGGGGGCTGGTGCCTCCATAAAGAGGTGGTAGAGCTGCTGCCGCTCGGCCTCGCGCTGCTCACGGGCCTGCACCTGCTCCGTGACGTCGAAGGCAAAGATGGAGATGCCGGCCACCTGGTCGTTTTCGCGATAGGCCTGATAAGTAAACGTATAGTACACCTGCTGGGCCGGGCGACCATCGGCCGGCTCCAGGCGCATGGGCAGCTCCTGGCCGAAAAACGTTTCGCCGGTTCGATACACGCGGTCGAGCTGGGTCAGGAAGCCGGCCGCCCTGGTTTCGGGCAGGGCCTCGGCCACGGAGCGGCCAGTGAGCTGGCGCTCGGGGAAGAGCTGCTGATAGGCAGTGTTAACGTACTCAAACTGGTGCTGCGGCCCGCGCAGCAAGGCCACGGCGGCAGGAGTATCGGCCAGAATGTGAAACAGCGCCTCGCGCTCCTGCGCCTGCCGCTGGGCGGCGGCCAGCATTTCGGCTTGCAGCGCTTCGGCCTGCTTGCGGGCGCGCACCCGCTCCGTTACGTTAACGGCAAAGCTCATCACGCCTTCTATCTGCCCGGCAGCATCGAACTTGGGCTGGAAAGTGACGTCGAAATACTCGTCGTGCAACTCCCCATCCTCGAAGCGGTCGAGGCGGCGGACAGTCTCGAAAACATGCACGGGATGGCCGGTGCGGTACACCCGGTCAAACGGCTCCTGCTGCTCCTCGGGCAGCTCGGGTAGCGCCTGGCGGCGGGGCAAGCCCAGCAGCTTCCGGTTGGGCAGCATTTCCTGGGTGCGGGGGTGCACCAGCGTCCAGATATGGTTGGGCCCCTGGAAGAGGTTAATCTGGGCCGGAGCCTGGCCAAAAAGTCGCAGCAAGCGGTTGCGCTGCTCCTCGGCTTCGGCGCGGGCGGTTTCCGCTTCCCGGGTACGCTGCTGCACGCGGGTCTCCAGCTCCTGATTGAGCTGCTGCACCTGCCGCCGCGCAAGCACCTGGGCAGTAATGTCATAGGAGAAGTCCAGCAGCCCGTAGATGTGGCCTTCGGCATCGCGTAAGGGATGCAGAAAGAAATTCAGGTAAAGCTGCTCCGGCTGGCCCGTGCCCGCCAGGTCGAGCCAAAGCTCCTGCTCCGGGATGTGATAGGGCTCGCCGGTGCGGTACACGTGGTCGAAGGCTGCTTCTAACCCCTGCTCAGCCACCTCCGGCAGCACCTCCCGAAACGGCCGACCCAGGTAGCGGCGGGTAGGAAACGGCTGGGTATAGCGGGTATTTACAAAGTCGTAAACGTAATCGGGTCCCTGGTAGGTAGCAACCTGGGCGGGTAAGTGCCGCAGTATTTGCTGCAAGTGGCGGCGCTGCGCGTCTACCTCGGCCCAGGCCTGCTGCTCGCGGGCCTGGCTTTCCCGCAGCTGCGCTTCCGTACTGAGACGGTCAGTGACATTCACCACGTGGTGAATAATACCCGAAACCATTCCTTGCGCATCAAGTACCGGCGAGTTGAGAGGCTCCCAGTAGCGGGCTACGAAGGCGCCGGGCGTCGTGGGGTCGGGCACATCATAATGTTGCAAGGCCATCTGGTGGGGTTGCCCGCTCTTGAGTACCTGTTGCAGGGAAGCACTCAGATTCGCTACGCTCCGGGCTTCCGGGGTAGCTGGGTTATCCGGGAAAGCCTCAAACATGTACTGCCCAATGAGCTGTGACCGCGTAGTGAGCGTAGCTGCCAGGTAGGCGTCGCTCACGGCTTCAATTCGCAGGGCAGGCGAGAGCAGCAGATAAGCCCCAGGTAAGGCGTCGAAGACGGCGAGCAGGTCAGGAGAGCCGGGCATGGGGCACAGGATAGCGTAGTAAGTAGATAGTCAGCAGTTGGGGCTGGATGAAGCCGCACACCCCCGGCCTTTGGGCAGGCAGCACAGGCCGTTTGCTAACAAATATCGGCCCTACTCGTCCGCTGCCTGGTGACCTTCAGAAGAGCCTGCGCCAAAGTTGCCTTTAGGCGACAGCCAGAGTGCCCTGTTAGCAGCTTACGCTATTCTCCCCAGTAGAAAAGTAACAGGCACAAAAAAAGCTGCGCCACCCGGCACGAGCTTTATTGAATTATACGTGATTCAAAGGCAATTTTTTGAAAAAACGGGGGTAGATTTAGTGGCAGGCGCATGCTAAATCACTAGCTATTTTAGCCCCGGTACTGGGCTACATATTCAGTATGCTGACGCTGACCTGGTTCGAGGCGCCGCCGTAGCGCTACAGCAAGTTCAGGTGCTGGAGCGTGGCGTGGGCAGGGCACCCTCGTGGCTGAAGCGGTCGAGGATCCAAAATAGCACCAGGGCGAAGCGCCGCTTAAACTGGCTGTGGTTAGCCGTACTGCCCGACTTCTCCTCGATGTATTCCTTATAGATATTCCAGTCCTGGATGAGGGCGTAGCGGCGTAGGTTGAGCAGTTGGTTCTCGGTGCTCTACCCTTTGTCCTTGGGACAGCTTATAGACTTACCCTGGTCGTTACGAAGCCAATCTTGTACGGGCACCTGGGTGCTACCACATACTCATACGTATTTTTCTGGAAGACCTATTTTTGGCTTGACAGGCTAAGCCGGGCCTGCCGAACGGTTACTAAGCCGGCAGCGCCGGGAACCATGCTCCTGGTTCTGCGTGGGGACGCGTGCGCTGGTCCACCCACCGCCAGGCCGAGAGGAGCGAGTAAAATACCCGGAATTCGAATTGTTGGTCCAGCAGAGATATTATCAGCGTGTTGGCATAGGGCATGGTCATCCTGGCATCGAATAGCGTGACGATACCGCGCAGGTTGGGACACTGGGATTGGATGCCCGGCACCCACTCGTACTCCAGCCAGGGACGAGCGCTGTCCTCGCCCCACTCGCCGGTCGAGCCGCGCAAATCGTGGAACAGCACCCGTGGCTGCCAGTGCTGGTTGAGCCGCAGGCCAGTGTGGGCCGCGCGGACCAACTCATCGCCCGTGACATGGCCGTGCCAGCGGACGTAGAGCACCTGCGGGCCGGGAAACCAAGTGTAATCAGCCACCGCCGCGCCGTATGAGTCATAGGTAGTATGGACATGACGGGCCTGCGGGTGCGTCAACGTCGGGCGGCGGGAAAGCGACATAAGTTCTTGTAAATGTAGCAATAACCTACACGAACGAAGATAATACAAATCTTTATTGGTGCACTTTCACGTATGATTGCCTCGCAGCTCATTACCAAAGCTTAGGCAATAATTAAGAATTCAACAAACGGATTCCAAGTTTAACGTTCAGCAAACGCGTGTAGAGATGAGTTCTGTGAACTCCTCGTACCATCTAACAAACGGTCAGAAAAAAAGCCCCGAAAACCTGCGTTTTCGGGGCTTCTACGTGGGGGTGGGTAGCCCTACAATAAACAGCTCATTATTGGAGGGCTACTTTCTACATCTACCAAGACCAAGAAGCCTGCACTGGGTGTTGCGCTTCAGGATTCTTTAGCGAGTTTATTGACCAAGCGTAATTTGTAACGGAGTGAACTGGCTGGCGGGCACCTCCACCCGGCTGCTTCCCTCTCCGAAGTATTCCACCCACAAGGAGGCAGCGGTGCCCTTAGCTACATGCAACTCAAAGTGTCCTTGTGCATCGGTTACGACAAGTTGGCGTGGGGCACCAGCCGGGTAGACACTGGCGCCGGGCAGCGGCTGCCCATCTGCCTTCAGAACGACGCCCAACAGGAGTTTCGTTTGCGGGACAAGCTTGAGCACGGCCGGAGTGGGCACCTCTACCGCCGGCGCGGGCAGAGTGGTTACGACTGGCTTCTTGAGGCCAATTTCCATCGTGTTGACTGCAAGAACTTTGGGCCAGAAGGCGACCGCAAGGGAACGAATGACCACTAAGCGGGTAGCTGGTCCTTTGAAGGAGTTCGAGGCCAAAGCCGGGCTGCTTATAATCAGCAGAAAAGCGAGTAAAGTGACTGCGGAGAGGCGGAGAGTAGTAGTGAGGTTCATAGCAGAGCAAAAAACGTAAAAAGTGAAGGAGGTTTCTGGGTAGTTAGCGAACCACATCACACTTTGGCATTTAGGCAATAGTAAGTTGCCTAAAATAAAGTTACCATCACTTTTTAGTGCTCAACCATTACCTAGCTGAACTCACTGATTTTGAATGTGGGAAACAGCTGGTACTATCCCAGATTTTTTTAGCGCTTTTATTTTGGCGGGCTCGTACTGCGAATCGTCGAGTTTTGCTTGACCGTGGCCAGGGTGCTCAGAGCCGCCTGGGTGTACTGCAAATTGCTCACTACCCGCAGCTCGCGCTGCCACTGCTCGACGCCGGCCAGGCGGCCGCTATCTCGCGCAGCAGCTCGTGCAAATCGCTCAGGCAGTACTTGGCAGGAGCAGGTCGGGGGTGGTGCTGATGTGCATCGAAAAGAAGAGATTAGGTGGAGGCAGCATGGAATAGGCACGGGCAAGCCCGCCACTCGCCATAAAGACGGGTTTGGCAGCGGGTGCCGGGTAGCGCAGTAGAATTAGAAGCTCTTCAGGGCTCTGCTTTCGCTGACGGTAATGCCGATGCGGCCCCGGTTATTGACGAGCTGGTTGAAGCGCGTGGCTCTCGTGCCCCACTGCTCCAGTAGCTCGTCGGTCGGACGCACAGTTTCTAGGCCAATGGCCGAGAAGATTTCCCGAAGGCGGTTCGTAGGTCCCATCACTCTACAGCTTTATTTTGAAAAACACTAGGCTATATTAGATATTTAGCCTAGTATTTTTGATATTTACGGCAGTAACGACGCGAAGCCAAAGAAAATTGAGTCAACGAAGCTGTTTAGGAAGTTTTCAAAATTACGTTATCTGTCATGCTCATCTGGCGTTCTGTTTTATTTTTCGGGTACTTCCTAAACAGCTTCATTAACTCATGAGCATCGTAGCCAGCGTTCCAATGAGGAGAAATCTTGAGTCAAAGATTATTAATCAGCTGGCTGAACGGACTTCAACCAAGCTGGCACCAGCAACACCTAAAAAGTTAAAGTTGATAAATCGCAGGCAGCTTCTTAAGACCTAGCCGCCGCGCTCGCTGCCTGTCAGCGCGAGTGGCCCTAGCCCATGCCCTCGTAGCGGCGAAAGACGAAATCATTACCCTGCTGCGCGCCAGCTCCACCCGCCCGAACTGATGAAACTGCATCAATTTCTACTTCCGGGCCTGCTACTGCTGGCAGGCGCTGCGCAGGCTCAGAATACGTTTAGCATCGGCCCAGTGCTGGGTGGTAACCTCGCCACGCAGCACATCGCCGCTGATAACGCCCCCAGCCTCCACTACCACCTTGATTGGCTGGCTGGCGCGCAAGCCAACCTGAGTTGGGGCAAGTTCGCCGTGCAGCCCGCTTTGTTACTTTCGCAGAAAGGCTACAAGCATGATGTTGACATTTATTATCGGGACGGCCAGAACCTCCCGACTGGCCCTGTTACCATCCACCACAACCTTCGGTTGAGCTACCTCACGCTGCCGGTCAACTTCGCTTATGCGCCGCTGGGTGCCAAAACCGGCCCCCAGCTTTTTGCTGGCCCTTACGTGAGTGTGTTACTCGGCGGCCGCGATGTGCATACCGATACAAGTAATCTACCGACTGACGCCACCGTGACCGACCGCCTCTTGGTGGCTGAGAGCATAGATATAAATTCAGGCCACACCGGCTTTCGCCGATTTGATGCGGGCCTGCAAGGTGGGGTCGGCTACCGCTACGAAGCCTTCCTGTTACAGGCAAGCTATAGCCTGGGCCTGCGGACGACGATACCAACTTACACCGATAATGGCGCGCCACCTACTGACGCAAACTTTTATAACCGTGCTTTCCAACTATCCCTGGCTTACCTGTTTGGCGGCGCTAAGTAAAGCTGCTGCGTGATAGCTGGTGGCTCGAGCGCGACCTAGCCGGCCAGGAGGCGCTGATTGCCGCCAAAGACGAAATGCTCAACCTGCTGCCCGCCAGCTACAACCAGCCTAACTAAGTTTCTCCCTAATAAGCTACCCTAACTCATGAAAACGCCTACC
Source organism: Hymenobacter sp. BRD67 (assembly GCF_013256425.1). GTDB lineage: Bacteria > Bacteroidota > Bacteroidia > Cytophagales > Hymenobacteraceae > Hymenobacter. Next base: position 1,487,725 of record NZ_CP053904.1, on the reverse strand, counting down.
CTCTTCCTCGCCCTGGGCTCGTTGCTCAGCGCCGCCCACGCTCAGCAAACCCCTGCCGCCTCACACAAAACGGCCGACCAAGGCGCCGCCCCCTATGAAGGCCCCAAAGTGGTGAAGGACAGCAAAGCCCTAGGCAAGAAAATGGTGCAAAAAAGCAAGCCCACCGATATGCATATGCCGATACCGGTAAAGAAGTAGCTCGAAAACTGCCCCCATGTAGCCTTAGATGCTGGAGTTGCACCCGACCACCTCAACCTGGGCATCAACAAGCAGGAGCTGCTGAACAACTACCCGCAGACCGCCCGGCTCCTGCCCACGGCAGCCTAAAAACAGTGGCAGACTACCCTATTTTCTGACTGAAGCTGGCTGGAGCTGCTTGTGACAACCTGCGTTTTTAGCCCAGGGAGGGCAGTTTTAGCCCGTCAGAAACGGTTGGGCACAAAAAAAGGCCGCGCCACCCGGCACGACCCTTTCCAAACCCGGACGCAGCGAGAATTCCCACCCAGCGCTGGTCCGTGGCTCCAACCCCAGGGCTAGTGCCGGAACAACAGTTCGCGGTACTTCACCAGGGGCCAGTCCTCATCGGCCACAAGCAGTTCGAGCTTGTCGGTCGCGCGGCGGATAGCCGCGAATTTTTCTTTTACTTCATCGCAGTACGCTACGGCGCGCTCGCGGGCATCTTCAATGCGGTTGGCCACCTTGCGGGCTGCTACCATGGCATCGACCGTCGTCTTGATGGTCGAAACATAGCGCGAGATGGATTTAATCATCTCTACGGTTACTTCGCTGTTCTCATCAAGGCCCAGTTCCCGCAGGCCGCGCACGTTCTGCACCAGCTTGTTCTGGTACGCTAGGGCGGTCGGGATTACGTGGTTTACGGCCAAATCGCCGAGCACGCGGCTCTCAATCTGGATTTTTTTGGTATAGTCTTCCAGCAGGATTTCGTGGCGGGCGTGCAGCTCTACTTCCGAGAAGATGCCGTGGCGGGCAAACAGCTCGGCGGCGTCGGCGCGCACCAGGGCGTCGAGGGCCTGGGGCGTGGTAGCCACGTTGGCGAGGCCGCGGCGGGCGGCTTCTTCCTTCCACTCGTCCGAGTAGCCGTTGCCTTCAAAGCGAATGTTTTTCGATTCGATTACGTAGGCGCGCAGCACCTCCACAATAGCCACTTCCTTCTTTTTGCCCTGGGCAATCAGCTCATCTACTTTCTCTTTGAAGTCGATAAGCTGGTCGGCTACGATGGCATTGAGCACCGTCATGGCCGACGAGCAGTTGGCCGACGAGCCCACGGCGCGCAGCTCAAACTTATTGCCGGTGAAGGCAAACGGCGAGGTCCGGTTACGGTCGGTGTTGTCGAGCAGGATAGCCGGAATCTTGTCAATACCCAGTTTTAAATATATATTATCACCCTTATCAAGCGGCAGCTTGGCGGTGCGCTCCAGCTCGTCGAGCACGCCGTCGAGCATCGAGCCTAGGAACACCGACATGATGGCGGGCGGAGCCTCATTGGCCCCGAGGCGGTGGTCGTTGCTGGCCGAGGCAATGCTAGCGCGCAGCAAATCGCCGTAGCGGTGCACAGCCTTTACCGTCGTGATAAAAAACGCCAGAAACTGGAGGTTTTCCTTTGGGCGACGGCCGGGCGCCAGCAGGTTGACGCCGGTGTCGGTGCTCATGGCCCAGTTATTATGCTTACCCGAGCCATTGACGCCGGCATAGGGCTTCTCGTGTAGCAGCACTTTGAAGTTGTGTTTCAGGGCTACCCGGTCCATCACGTCCATCAACAGCTGGTTGTGGTCGATGGCCAGGTTGGCATCCTCAAAAGTAGGCGCGCACTCAAACTGATTGGGAGCCACCTCATTGTGACGCGTACGCAGCGGAATGCCGAGCGAGTTGGCTTCTTCCTCGAAGTCGAACATGAAGGCATGCACGCGGGCGGAATCGAGCCAAAGTAATGGTCTTCGAGCTGCTGGCCCTTGGCCGGCGCGTGGCCAAACAGCGTGCGGCCAGTCATCACCAGGTCGGGGCGGGCGTCGTAGAGTGCCTTGTCGACCAGGAAATACTCCTGCTCGATGCCAAGCGTGGTATTCACGCGCTGAACATCCTTATCGAAATATTGACATACATCAACGGCAGCCTTTTCGAGCACGGCCAGCGACTTCAGCAACGGGGCTTTGTAGTCGAGCGCCTCGCCGGTGTAAGCCACGAAAATAGTGGGGATGCACAGCGTTTTGGCACCTACTGTTTCGATAATGAACGCGGGCGAGGTAGGGTCCCAGGCAGTGTAGCCGCGGGCCTCGAAGGTGTTGCGGATGCCGCCGTTGGGGAACGACGAGGCATCGGGCTCCTGCTGCACCAGCGCCGAGCCTTTGAAGTTCTCAATCGGCCGGCCATCGGAATTCAGGTCGAAGAACGAGTCGTGCTTTTCGGCGGTAGCACCCGTGAGGGGCTGAAACCAGTGCGTGTAGTGCGTAGCACCTTTGGCCATGGCCCAGGTTTTCATGGCTGCCGCTACGGCGTCGGCTACCGAGCGCTCGACAGGCGAACCGTGCTTCACGGCTGCCTGCAGCTTTTTAAAGTACTCGCCGGGCATGTTTGCCCGCATTGCTTCCAGGTTGAACACGTTCTGCCCAAACGAGTCGGAGCGGCGGGCGGCCAGGGGCTTTACCGTTAGCGGCTGGCGCTGGTCAACGAGTTCGAGGGCTTTAAAGCGGAGAATGGCCATGAATAAAAGGTGGGTATCTGATTTCAAGGCAAAAATACGACTTACCTGCCAATTTTACGTAGTGACCCCCAAATTTCCGAATGGTTTGCCGTTGAAATGCCCGATAAAGTCGGCCAAGGGGTATAAAATTTATCCCTAAGACTATCAGAATCTTTCCTCCGGATTAGTTTAAAATTACTAGCTGCCAGCCATAACCGCTACTTCCTAGGCCACCAGATTTTCCTCAGACCTTCACACTAGCTTAATTTTGGGCTGTGAGAAAATTTTGGCAGGCAAAAAGTCGTTTTGAGTTTCACCCACGCTATTTCTTGTTCTGGGTACTGTTTTTTGAGTTCGGGCGGGCTATTTTTCTCGTTTACTACGGAGCGCAGGCCAGGCTATTACCCCTGGCTGCATTGCTAGGTGCCTTTGGCTATGGCCTGCTGCTCGATGCGGCGATGGCCGCCTATCTGTGCCTACTGCCCTTTCTGCTCTTCGTGGGAGGCAGCCTGGCGGGGCCGCGCTGGCCCTGGCACCGACTGGTAAATGGCTATTCGGCAGTAATGGGCGCGGTGCTGGCGCTGCTCTTGCTGGCCGACCTGGGATTGTATCACGCCTGGGGCTTCCGGCTCGACGCCACCATTCTGCCTTACCTGACTTCGCCCAGAGAAGTAATGGCTTCGGCCGGCAGCACGCCATTGGGCGGCCTGCTGCTGGCCCTGGCAGCCGTTATGCTGGCCGGCACGGCACTTTATCGGGTGCTGGTAAGCCGGCTGCCGGCCCTGCCCGCGGGCTTTGGGCGGGCGCGCGCGGCGCTGGCCGGCCTGCTTTATAGTATCCTGCTGATACCCTTGCTGCGCGGGGGCGTGCAGCAGATTCCGGTTAACCAGAGCGACGTTTATTTCTCCACGTATCCATTTGCCAACCACGCGGCCATCAACCCGGCCTGGAATCTGGCCGATACGGCGCTCCGCCTTAGCAGCGATGCCGCGCCGCAGCCGCACTTTATGGCCGACAGCACTGCCCGTCGGCTGGTAGCGGAGCTGTATCAGCCGCAGGACAGCTCTCAGACCTTGGCGCTGCTCACGGAGCCCCGCCCCAATGTGCTGTTTATTATTCTGGAAAGCTTCACCGCCAAGCTGGTTGGCTGCGTGGGTGGTGAGGCGGGCATCACCCCCAACCTCGACAGCCTGGCCAGGGAAAGCGTGCTGTTTACTGACATTTACGCGGCCGGCGACCGCAGCCAGAAGGGACTGGTGGCCCTGCTTTCGGGCTATCCTAACCAATCGACTACCAGCATTATCAATTACCTGCCCAAAACCGAGCACCTGCCTCACCTGCGCCGCTCGCTGGGGCGGCGGGCTATTCGTCGGCTTACTACTACGGCGGCGAGCTGGCTTTTGCCAACATGCGCAGCTACCTGCGCACGGCGGGCTACGAGCGGCTTATAGACCGTGATGATTTCGCAGCCAGCGACCAGAATTCGAAGTGGGGGCGCACGACCATGTGCTGTTCAACCGGATCCTGACCGACCTACCGCAGCAGCGAACCCCATTTTTTGTGACGGCCTTCACGCTGAGCAGCCACGAGCCGTTTGAGATTCCCATTCGCTCCGGGCTACAGGGAAACGACGAAACGGCGTTGTTTCGCAAGTCGGTCTGGTACACCGACTGGGCGCTGGGGCGCTTTCTCAGGCAGGCCCGGCAGCAGCCCTGGTGGGCCCATACACTGGTGGTGCTCTGCGCCGACCACGGCCACCCGCTGCCCGGCAACACCCCCTACAACGCGCCGGCTAAGTTTCATATTCCGCTGGTGCTGGCCGGCGGAGCGCTGCGCCCTGCCGTAAAAGGACAGGTAATTCGTACAATCGGCTCGCAAACGGATGTGGCCACTACCCTCTTGCGCCAGCTACACCTGCCCACGGCCGACTACCGCTGGGGACGCAACCTGCTGGCCCCGGTAGCCCTGCCCTTCGCTTATTGCTGCTACACCGATGGCCTGGCCGCCGTGGGGCCGGCCGGCGCGGTCACCTACGATAATGAGGCCAAATCCGTAACGCATCGCGCCAGGGGGGTGCCCGATAGCCAGCTGCGGCGGGGCCAGGCTTACGAGCAGGAGTCGATGCGCGATTTCAGCCAGCGCTAGGCCAGGGCGGCAGCCGGCCCCACCTGGGCCGGGCCGAAGCGCCGGAGTTGTAACTTTGCGGGCTCATGACACCACAAACCGTTGCCTTTTATACGCTGGGCTGCAAGCTCAATTTCTCCGAGTCGTCGGCCCTGGGCCGGCAGTTTGAGGAGCGGGGCGTGCGCCGCGTCGAGTTTGAGCAGGGCGCTGATGTTTACGTCGTAAACACCTGTTCCGTGACCGACCATGCCGACCGCAAGTGCCGGCGGGTGGTGCAGCAGGCGCTCAAGCACAACCCCCAGGCTTTCGTGGCCATTGTAGGCTGCTATGCCCAGCTCAAGCCTCAGGAAATAGCTAAAATCCCGGGCGTAGGCGCAGTTCTTGGCGCGGCCGAGAAGTTTCGGCTGGCTGAGATTATTGCCGGCCTGGAACTTCCCGAGCCGGGCGCAGCCACTGGGCCGGGCCGCGTATTCGCCTCTCCCATCAGCGAAGCGCACGAGTTTCACCCGGCGCAGTCGCTGGGCGAGCGCACCCGCACGTTTCTCAAAGTACAGGATGGCTGCGACTACTCCTGCTCATTTTGCACTATTCCGCTGGCGCGAGGTGCCAGCCGCTCGGGCAGTATCGCCTCGGTGGTCGAGCGCGTGCAGACGCTGGCGACGCAGGGCGTACAGGAAATAGTGCTAACGGGCGTGAACCTGGGCGATTTTGGCATTCAGGGGCCCGGACGCGAGCGGACCGAGAATTTTACTCAATTAGTTCAAGCTCTTGACCAGGTGGCGGGCATTCGGCGCTTCCGCATCAGCTCGTGCGAGCCCAACCTGCTCACCGATGAGATTATTCAGACGGTGGCAGCTTCGCGGCGCTTTATGCCCCACTTCCACCTGCCGCTGCAAAGCGGGTCCGATAAGATTCTGGGTCTCATGCGTCGCCGCTACCGCCGGGCCCTCTACGCCGAGCGCGTGGCTCGCATCCGGGAGCTGATGCCTCACGCTGGTATCGGGGTCGACGTAATAGTGGGCTTTCCGGGCGAAACGGCGAGCGACTTTCAGGAAACATATAGCTTCCTGAATGAACTACCCGTCAGCTACCTGCACGTTTTTCCGTACTCGGAGCGGCCCAATACGCTGGCGCCCACCCTACCCGGCCGGGTGCCCGAGCGCGTGCGCACCGAGCGCACCACCCAGCTGCGCGGCCTCTCGGAAAAGAAAAAGCGTTTTTTTTACGAGCAGCACGTTGGCTTCGAAACCGAAGTATTGTTTGAAGATGATAGTACCGACGGCCGGGTGGAAGGCTACACGCCCAACTACATCCGGGTGGCGGCCAAATACGACCCGCTGCTGGTGGGTGAAATCCGGGCGCTCCGCCTCACCCAGGTCAACGCCCTGGGACTGATGGAGGCGGAGGAAGTAGGGCTGCTTGTCTGAACTGCTAAATCCGCGGTTCAGACAGCCCGTTGCAGCACGGCCACGAGCTGCTGCATAAGGGCTTGCTGCTCCAGCAAATGCTGATTGCGCTGCTCGGCCAGCGCCAACTGGTGCTGGAGGTGCTGGGTTTGCAGCGCCACCGCGAGGTAGTTGGCATCGGGCGAGGAAGGAGCAGCCGCACTAGCCAGCGCGGGAGCAGGCTGCACTGAGGCTCGCAATGGCTCGGACCGCTCAATAGGTACCGGCGTAGCAGCGACTACGGTCGGCGGTGCTGACGGGCTCACAACCGGCGCAACGGGTACTACCGGCACCTCTGCTACCGGCGCGGCAAATAAGCCAGCTATCGGTGGCATAACCACCGGGGTGGCTGGCGCCAGCGTCTCCTGTCCACTCATCATAGGTCCCTGGCCAAGCAGCAGCCAGTCTTTCGACACATTTGGGTAAGTTTCAAATACCTTACACAGCAGGTCGTAGCCGGGCTTATTCCGCTCATCTACCAAGTGTTGGATAACGGTGGCCGTCTTGTCTAGCGACTGCGCAAAGGCGTTTTTACTCAGCCCCAAATGCTGAATAAGTTGGGTAAAGCGTTGGCCGATGGATGCAGGAGCGGACATTTGCACAAATGAAAGGTTGCGCAAATGTATAAGCTTATCTGGTATCCCGCCTTCGCGAAGCAAGCCCGGCAACAGCCTGCCGCAATATTTCCCGGGGTTTTAAATCGGCGTAAGCAAACAAATAGTCGTCGGCCGGTGCCAGGTATCGGCCAGCAGCGAATATTTTACTACCTGAATATTACTCATACCGCAGGCTGTCAATCGGGTCGAGGGCTGCCGCTTTGCCCGCCGGGTACGAACCGGCCAGCAGGCCCACCGTTACGCAGATTGTCAGCCCCACTCCTACCCATAGCCAGGGCACCAGAAACGACTTGCTGCCCGCCAGCACAGCCACGCCATTGCCGGCCCCGATGCCCAGCATTATCCCCAGTGTGCCGCCCATTACGCAGATAACGATGGCCTCAATCAGGAATTGCAGGCGTATCTGGCGCGCCGTGGCTCCCAAGGCTTTGCGAATGCCGATTTCGCGGGTGCGCTCCGTTACCGACACCAGCATGATATTCATGAGCGCGATGCTGGCTCCGAGCAGCGCCAGAAAAGCTATCAGGCCACCGGCCAGGCGCATATTGCCGCTCAGCGAATCGAGGGTGCCGCTCAGCGAATCGGGGCTTTCAATCTCGAAGGAGTCTTCCTGCCCCAGGCGGTCGTTGCGCACGGCCCGCATCACGCCCGTGGCCTGGCTTTGCAAAAAGCCCAGGGAGCCCGCGCTGGGCGTGGCCGTTTTGATATCGTAGGTGAGCGCCCCGGTGCGGGGCAGCTGGTTGCCGGTTTCGAGCGGCACCAGCAGCAGGCGGTCGGCCCCGGAGCCGCCCATCGTGCTGCCGCTTTTTTCGAGCTGGCCCACCACCTGAAAGCGCTTGCCCAGCGCGTACACGTATTTGCCCACCGGGTTTACCTGCGGAAAGAGCTTGTCTTTCATTTCCTGGCCGATAATGGCCACGTTGGCCCCGGTATTCAGCTCCGACGGTGAAAAGGTGCGGCCCTGGGTGAGTGCGTAGCTCTGGATGCGCAGGTAGTTTTCATCGCCGGCAATCACCTGCATATTGGGGTTGGTTTTTTGGCCGTTGGCTTTGATTTCGGTGGCCCCGCTGATAAAGGCCGACAAGCCCACAATGGTACCGGGCTCGCGGCGGGTCAGCTCCTTTTTATAGAGCGTGGCCTGCAGGTAGCTGAGCGCTGGGTACTGCTTGCCCTGCACGCCGCCGCGCCGGAACCGATTACCATAGCCTTTAGCCTTGATTTCGAAGGCGTTGGCCCCGAGGCTGGCAAAGGTGTCGCCCAAGGAGTTGCGCATAGCGTCGATGGCCGTGAGAATGCCCACCAGCGCCATCAGCCCGATGCTCACGATGAGCGCCGTGAGGATGGTGCGCAGCAGATTGCCGGAGATAGAGCGCAGCGCCTCACGGATATTTTCCAGAAAAGTCATGGGATTGGGGTGAAAATGGCCAGCGATGTGAGAATGTGCGAAATTTTAATGGAAAGCTGAGCATGTAACCGTCATTTTCACATTTTACCCGTTTTTCACATTTCCCCATCAGAAAACCCGTACCTTGAACTACGGTTGCCACCGCCCCGTTTGGCGGTTAGCTCCTTAGTTAGCCCTCAAAAGTATGTTGCTGAAGCGTCTTGCCCTCTTGCTCGTGCTGCTGGCCCCGGCCCTGGCAGCCCGTGCCAACCACATTTTCATCCCAATGGATAACACCCAGAAAGAGCACCTCAAGGCTTACGGCCTGTGCTACTGGGCGTTGAGTAAGCAGATTGAGATTGACTGGCTGCTGAATTACCGGGGCGGCTCCTTCGCCTGCGAATCGCAGCCCAGCCTGGAAAATGAGTTGAACGTGCGCGGCATCACCTTCCAGGTTATCTCGGAGGCGCAGTACACCGGCATCCTGACCCAGATAGCCGACCCCAACGCCAATATGGATGTGATGAAGCTGGAGAAAGTACCCAAAATAGCAGTGTATACACCCAAAGGCAAGCAGCCCTGGGATGATGCCGTGACGATGGTGCTCACCTACGCCGAGATTCCGTACGACAAGATTTACGACGACGAGGTGCTCTCGGGCGTGCTGCCCAAGTACGACTGGCTGCACCTGCACCACGAGGATTTTACGGGCGAGTACGGCAAGTTTTACGCTGCCTACCGCTACGCGCCCTGGTACCAGCAGCAGGTGCGCGAGGCCGAGGCCGCTGCCAAGCGCAACAACTTCAAGAAAGTGAGCGAGATGAAGGCCGCCGAGGCCGTGAAGATGCAGGAGTTTATTGCCGGCGGCGGCTTTATGTTTGCCATGTGCTCGGCCACCGATAGCTACGATATTGCCCTGGCCGGCCTGGGCGTTGACATGGTGGCCGAGATGTACGACGGCGACCCGGCCGACCCCAATGCCCAGAGCAAGCTCAACTTCAACCGCACGCTGGCGTTCCAGAATTTTCAGCTCAAAACCAACCCGTTTGAGTACGAATACTCTAACATCGACATGCAGCCCAACGAGCGCGGCCTGTACGAGCAGAATGACTATTTTCAGCTCTTTACCTTCTCGGCCAAGTACGACCCGGTGCCGACCATGCTGACCCAGGACCACGAGAAAACCATCCACGGCTTCATGGGGCAGACGACGGCGTTCCGCAAAAGCCTCATCAAGCCCGATGTCATCATTATGGGCGAAACCAAGCAGGACGGCGAGGTACGCTACATGCACGGCACCCTCGGCAAAGGCACCTGGACGTTTTACGGCGGCCACGACCCCGAAGACTACCAGCACCTGGTGGGCGAAGAGCCCACCGACCTCTCGCTACACCCCAACTCGCCCGGCTACCGGCTGATTTTGAACAACGTACTGTTTCCGGCGGCCAAGAAAAAGAAGCAAAAAACCTAAGCGCAGGGTTACGCAGAGGGGGCAGAGTTTCGCAGAGTTTAGATGAACTACTCTGCGAAACTCTGCCCCTCTGCGTAACCCTGCGCTTATCCTTTAGCAGTCAGCGTAATATAGGGAATAATACATTCTTCCAGCGATACGCCACCGTGCTGGAACGTGTCCTTGTAGTAATTCACGTAGTAATTATAGTTATTCGGATAGGCGAAGAAATAGTCGCCGAGCGTGAACACATAAGCGGTGCTCACATTTTCGCGGGGCAGGAAAATGCTCTCCGGCTTGCGCACCACATAAATGTCGCGGCTTTCGTCGAAGCCCAGGTTGCGGCCGTGCTTGTAGCGCAGATTGGTGTTGGTATTGCGGTCGCCCACAATCTTATACGGGCGCTTTACCCGAATAGTACCGTGGTCGGTGGTGATGATGAGCTTGCCTTTTTTCTCGGCAATGGTTTGCAGCATCTCATACAGCGGCGAGTGCAGAAACCACGAGCGGGTGAGGCTGCGGTAGGCACTTTCATCGGCAGCGAGCTCGCGAATCATGGCCATATCGGTGCGGGCGTGCGAGAGCATGTCCACGAAGTTATAGACAATAACGTTGAGCTTATAGTTATTGTGCAGGTTGGCCATTTTACCCAGCAAGTCCTTGCCGGCCTGCAGGTTGGTTACCTTATTGTAGCTATGCTTGGCTTTCTGGTTGTTGCGCTGGAAGTTGATTTCCATGAACTCAGCCTCGTGCAGGTTTTTGCCTTCCTCGTCCTCGTCCCACACCCATAGGTTGGGGTATTTTTTCTGCACTTCACCGGGCATCATACCGGCAAATATAGAATTCCTTGCATATGCTGTCGTAGTAGGCAAGATGCTGTAGTACAGCTCTTCCGAATCGACGGTAAACAGCTCGGCGATAATTGGCTCCAGAATTTTCCACTGGTCGTAGCGCAGGTTGTCGATGAGCACGAAGTACACGGGCGTCTCGCCGGTCTGCTTCATCAGCGGGAAAACTTTCTCCTTGAAGAGCTGGTGCGACATGAGCGGCGCATCCTTGTCGCGGCCATTCACCCAGTCCTCGTAATTCTCAATAATGAAGCGGCCGAAGTAGTTGTTGGCCTCGTCCTTCTGCATGTTGAAGACTTCGGCCATGCTCTTGCCCTCGGTTTCGTTGATTTCCAACTCCCAGTACACGAGCTTTTTATACACATCGACCCACTCCGAAGGCGAGAGTCGGTCTGAAAGCTGCATCCCGAGCTGGCGAAAATCGCGCTGGTAGCCGGTATTGGTCGCCTCCGTTATTAAGCGCTTATTGTCCAGCACTTTCTTTACTGAAAGCAGAATCTGATTTGGGTTAACGGGCTTGATGAGGTAATCGGCGATTTTGGCCCCGATGGCCCCTTCCATAATATGCTCTTCCTCGCTTTTAGTAATCATCACGACGGGCACCGTGGGGCGCACCACCTTGATTTCGTTGAGGGTTTCGAGGCCGGTGAGGCCTGGCATGTTTTCGTCGAGAAATACTAGGTCGTAGGTATTTTCCTGCACTTCTTCCAGGGCATCGGCCCCGGAGTTGACGGGGGTAACGTCGTAGCCCTTCTCCTTTAAAAAGAGGATGTGCGGCTTCAGCAGGTCAATTTCGTCGTCGGCCCAAAGAATGGAGTAGCGTTGCATAGGCAAGGGCGCCGGGCGCTGGCGCGGCGGGAGGAAAGTAAATGGTAACAGTGGTAACGAACACGGCTGCTCCAATAGTATGCTGGAGGGCAGGGTCGCCGTAGCTTTACCGGAAAACCGGCGTTTAGGTTCGTACAAAGGCAAGTTAGTCGGCCGGTGGGCTGCAATCGTCGGCCAATCTGGCCGCACGAGCGTAGCTAAGCTCGAGCTTAGCGCTCTTACTATGAACAAGAAGAAGATTTTCAACGACCCGGTATATGGGTTCGTCACGGTGCCCACCGAGCTGCTGTTCGACCTTATTGAGCATCCGTACTTTCAGCGGCTGCGGCGCATTCAGCAGCTGGGGCTTACCAACTTTGTGTATCCGGGGGCGCTGCACACGCGCTTTCACCACGCGCTGGGGGCCATGCACCTGATGCAGCTGGCCCTGCGCACGCTAAAGGATAAGGGCGTGAAAATATCGGCGGCCGAGGGCGAAGCGGCCCAGATTGCCATTCTGCTGCACGACATTGGCCACGGGCCGCTGTCGCACGCCCTGGAAACGGCAATTTTTCAGGATATTCCGCACGAGCAGCTGTCACTCTACCTGATGGAGCGGCTCAACGAGCAGTTTCTGGGTAAGCTGAGCCTGGCAATGCAAATGTTTCAGGGCAGCTACGGGCGCGAGTTTTTTCATCAACTGGTTAGCTCGCAGCTCGATATGGACCGGCTCGACTACCTCAACCGCGACTCGTTCTACACCGGCGTGGCCGAGGGCCGGCCGGGTGCCGACCGTCTTATCAAGATGCTGCAAGTAGTAAACGAGCGCCTGGTGCTGGAAGAGAAAGCCGTGTACTCGGTCGAGAATTTTCTGGTGAGCCGCCGGCTGATGTACTGGCAAGTATATCTGCACAAAGCCGTTACGAGCGCCGAGCAAATGGTAATCCGCACCATGCAGCGGGCCCGCGACCTGGCGCGGGCCGGGGTAGCCGTGCCGGGCAGCAGCTGCCTTACCTACTTTCTGGGCCGCGCCGTTACGCTGGCCGAGTTTGAGCAGGATGCCAGCATTCTGGGCCGCTTTGTGCAACTCGACGACGTGGACATCTGGGCGGCCATCAAGGCCTGGGCCAGCCACGAGGACAAGGTGCTGAGCTTTCTGGCTCAAAGCCTGCTCAACCGCCAGCTCTTCAAAATCGTTATCAGCCCCGAGCCATATGACGATGATTTTCAGCTCGGTATTCTGGAGCTGATAACCGAGCACTTTAGCCTGCCCCCGCCGAGGCGCGCCAGCTAATGATAACCGGCCGCCTCAGCAACACCGCTTACGACCCAGCGAGCAACGAAACTATCAACATCCTGACCAAGCTCGGCAAAGTGGTCGATGTGATTGAAGCATCGGATTTACCTAATATTCGGGCCTTGAGCCAGAAAGTGCAGAAGTACTATATCTGCTACCCGAAGGAGATTTTGTAGGCACAAGAAGTTAGCAGGCTGCTTTTCGAAACAAACGTTATGCTGCGCTTGCCGAAGTATCTTGGTTGCTTCATCCATCGAACCTGCCAAGATGCTTCGGCAAGCGCAGCATGACGTTTGTTTATTAGTACGGGTAACTGCTCAATAAACCTTCCGTCTTCTACTTCTGCACGAATTTCTTGCGCAGCTCGGTTATCTGCTCCTTGAATTTCTTGTCCGAGTCGATGAGGTCGGACACCGTCTGCACCGAGTGGATGACCGTGGCGTGGTCGCGCCCCCGAAGTGGTAACCAATGGTTTTGAGCGAGTGACTGGTGTGCTCCTTGGTGAAGTACATGGCCACCTGCCGGGCCGTCACTATCTCTTTCTTGCGGGTTTTCTCTTTCAGCAAGCCCACTGCCACCCCGAAGTAGTCGGCCACGGTTTTCTGGATAAAATCGACATTGACCTCGGCTTCAACCTCCTCAATAATGTGGCGTAGCGCCTGCTTGGCCATTTCGAGGTCGATGTCACGGCGCGTCAACACGCTCTGGGCCAGCAAGGTAGTGAGTACGCCTTCCAGCTCACGCACGTTGGTAGGCACCGAATGGGCCAGGTACTCGACCACCTGCGGCGCGATTTCCATGCCGTCCTGCTGGGCCTTGTTCTGGATAATGGCGATGCGCGTCTCAAAGTCGGGGCTTTGCACGTCGGCCGTGAGGCCCCACTTAAAGCGCGACAACAGGCGGTCTTCCAGCCCGCTCAGCTCGCGTGGGGGGCGGTCGGAGGTCATCACAATTTGCCGGCCGCCCTGGTGCAAGTGGTTGAAGATGTGGAAGAACATCTCCTGCGTTTTGCCTTTATTGGCCAAAAACTGCACGTCGTCGAGAATAAGCACATCGACGAGCAGGTAGAAATTGGCAAAGTCCTGCACGGCATTGCGCTGCAGGCTTTCGATAAACTGGTTGGTAAACTTCTCGGCCGACACGTAGAGCACGAATTTCTCGGTATTCGTGGCCTTGATGTGGTTGCCGATGGCCTGCACGAGGTGCGTTTTGCCCAGGCCCACGCCACCGTACACCATCAGGGGATTGAAGGCGGTGGTACCGGGCTTGTTGGCCACGGCGAGCCCCGCTGAGCGCGCCAGTCGGTTGCAGTCGCCCTCCACGTAGTTCTCAAACGTGTAGGTAGTATTGAGCTGCGACGGCACAATGTTGCGGTCCATCGTTTTGGTCGCGTCAAAGGGGTTGCGCAGCGTGGTAGCCGCCAGCTGCGCTGCCGTGGCCGTGCCGCCACCGGGCACGAAGTGCCGGGTTGGCGGGGCCGAGCGGCTGGGTTGAATACCGCCGGGCGCGGTGCCGTAGTTGGGGCTGGGCCGGCCTTCCGGGGCGGGCGGGCCGTGGGCGGCCTTGCGAGCGGGCGGCAGGTGCATGGCTTTGGGCGGGGCCTGCGCGTTGCCCTGGTCTACTACCACGCTGTATTCAAGGCGGCCCTCAGGGCCCAGCTCCTGGTAGATGGCGCGCTTTAGCTCCTCTACGTAATGCTCTTCGAGAAACTCGTAGAAATAAACGCTGGGAACCTGAATAGTAAGCACCCGGCCTTGCAGCTCGACCGGCACCACGGGCTCAAACCACGTCCGGAAACTTTGCTCGCCCACCTCAGCGCGGATAACGCGCAGGCAACTGGCCCAGACGGTGCGGAAATCCTGCGACATGAGGTGAGAAAAAGCGAAACCAGACGAACGCCCGATGGCGAAAAAAAACCCTCCAAGTCGGGCCGGCTTAGTACCGGCCCGACTTGGGGGGACAAATTTGCGCATAAACCAGCAGACAAAAAAGCCGGCAAATGCTTGCTTATATCGGACGGCTAGCAGGTAGCGCTTACGGGTAGTACCAGCGCCCCGGTAGCCCGCACCGGTTGAGCTCCGCGCCGCAGCTCGTAATCAATACGGCCGAGGTTAATTCCGGACCAGCCCACCTGGTTTATAAGCGTTATGTGGCCATTGGGGCCGGTAATGGGCTCGGGAGCGGGCATAAAGGTGTGGGTGTGGCCGCCCAGAATGAGGTCGATGCCGCCCACCTGAGCCGCCAGCTTGCGGTCGTCAAGTTTTTCGCTCTCGTACTTATAGCCGAGGTGCGAGAGGCAGATAACCATGTCGCAGCGCTCGTGCTGGCGCAGCTGCTGCACCTGGGCTTTGGCCACGGCAACGGGGTCGAGGTACTGGGTGGTGCCGAAGTTTTTATCGGCCACCAGCCCTTTCAGCTCAATGCCCAGGCCAAACACGCCAATGCGGGCGCCGGCTTTCTCAAATACCTTGTAGGGCGCGAAGCGGCCAGCCAGCGGCGTGCCGCTGAAATCGTAGTTGGCAATGAGGAAAGGGAAGCCCGCGTTGGGCAGCTGCTTCTGCAAGCCCTCCAGGCCGTTGTCAAAATCGTGGTTGCCGAAGGTGGAGGCGTCGTACTTCATCCGGCTCATCAGCTTGTATTCCAGCTCGCCCAGAAAGAAGTTGAAATACGGCGTGCCCTGCCAGATGTCGCCCGAGTCGAGCAGCAGCACGTTGGGCTCCTGCCGGCGCACGCTGTCGATGAGCGCCTCGCGCCGGGCCATGCCGCCCAGTCCGGCCCACTGCGGGGCATTATCGGGAAAGGGTTCGATACGCGAGTGCATATCGTTGGTATGCAATATAACGAGCCGGGCGGGGCCGCTGGCGGCTTCCGCTACCAGGCTGGGGCCCAGCAGGCTCAGGCCCGCCGTGCTGAGCAAAGATTTCTGAAGAAAGTCGCGACGAATCATAACTCAGTTAGCAGTTGGCAATAAATGAATGCGCAGGCAACAAGCCGTAAGTATGCCAGGTGCAACAACTACCCCTGGCGAATCGCTCACTGTTAATTGCTTTTTACTCTTCCTTCGATAGTGGCCGTGACGGGCTGCCCGGCTTTGGTCAGCGCCCGAATATGGTCGGCAATGCAGGTGCGCAGCAACAGGCCGGTGTGGCGCAGGGTAGCCGCCTTCAGAAAGCTCATGTTGTCGCCGCCGCCGGCCAGGTAGTCCGAAACGGCAATAGTATACGTCTTATTCGGGTCAAACGGCTGGCCACCAATACGGATATCCTGGGGCTTCTTGTCGGGGCTCACGGTGTACGTAGCGCCCGAAACGGCCATTTTAATGGCCGCGGAATAGTCGAACAGCTGCTGCACCACCGGGCCGGGCGCATCGAGCACTACCAGCTCGTTCTCAAAAGGCATCAGCTCAAACACGTTGCCAAGTGTAATGGGCCCGGCGGGCAGCGGGGTGCGCATCCCGCCGTTGGTCATCACGCCCAGGTCAATCGTTTCGCCCTTGAAATACTGGCTGGCGGCGGTGCGCTGCAAGTCGGCCACGAAATTTACTAGGGTATTCTCGCCCGCATTTTTGGTAAGCGCTACCGGAGCCGAGCCTACTACTTCCTGCATCTGGCTGAGCACCTTATCGTGGTAGGGCTTGATGTAGTCGGCCGCACCGGCATCGGGCGCGATGCTATTGCCTATGGGCTGGCTGGTGCTGGGAGCCAGGTGGGCCGTAGCCTGGAGCGGGGCCCGCTGGCAAGCCGGGGCGAGCAGCATCCCACTGACGACCAGCAGTCCACGGCCGAAGACGAAGCGAAGAAAGAAAGACATGTGTTTTGTAGGCGCCGCCCCACCGTGGGGCTACCGGCTCGTTTGTTTGGTTAGGCTAAAGGAGAATTGTGCGTAGAGGTGAGTAACGCGACTGCTGATATTGTTAGAATTTATCCAGCCCGTGTCTGCTTCGTAGCGGACCAGCACCGCCGCCGGGTGGTTTTTGACCAGGTCGAATTCCAGACCCAGGCCACCGACCAACCCCTCCTGAAAGTGTCGGTAGTCGTCGCCGAGGTAGCTGGCAGTCCCGACACCCGACGTGGTAGCGGTGGTTTGCAGTCGCAGCGCATAGCCCAGCGTGCCGCCCAGCTCCAGGAACGGACGAACCAGGGCGGCGCGTTTCAACGTGTAGCGCAGCAGCACCGGCAGCTTCAGGTAACTAAAATCAGCCTGGTAGTTGGCGTTATACACGTAGCCATTCCCCGAGCTGGAGGCGTAGCTATTCGTCCCCGTATAGTGCTGCGTTTGATAGAGCAGCTCTAGCTCCAGCGTTAGTTGGCGGCTCAGGCTCGTCAGGGGCAGACCCAGTGCCAGCCCGCCGGTTAGCCCGCTGCTACTGCCAAAATCAACGTTGTAATTACTCACATCGCTGGAAGTACGCATCGTCGCGTTTTGATACCCTAGCACCAGCCCAAGCTGCGCTCTCAGCTTAGCAGCAGTCGCTCGAATGGAGTAAGCATCGCCCGGCTGACCTTGGCACTTATTGTAAGCCGCCACGGCCTGCGCCAAGGCAACGACAGTGTAGGGCAGCCGTGGCAGCAGCACCTGGGCTTGTAAGCAACCAGCCAGCGCCTGCGCCAGCGTTTGGCGGTAGATGCTCTTTGTTTCTTCGTATTTGCGCTTAAAACCATTTTCTTCCAGCTCCACCTGCTCCTGCTTTTGCACCAATTCGGTCAGCGGGAAGCTTGCCGTGGCAATGTAGTAGTGCGCAGCATCATCGCGCCAGCTATAAAAGCTAGCCGGGCCACTGACTTCCACCTGCATAAAAGCCGTGGGCGCGCTGCCGGCCGCCGCGCCGGGCAGGGCCAGGGCACGGTAGTGTAGCCCGGCGGCCGGGATTCCGTAGGCCCGCAACTGCGCCGGCCCGTAAGTGGTTACCTCAGCCGTGGGCGCGGGCCGGAACCGGCACTGCCGCCCGGCCAGGCGCAGGTCGCGCAAATCCACCTCGCCGCGCACCGTGTCGCCCGCGGGCCGCACCAGGTAGCCGGGCCGGAAGCTGCCCTGCGCCCGGCCGGTCAGCGGCCGCCCGGCGGTGAGTAACAAGAAAAAAAGAAGCAGGTAGCGAAGGGGCATAAGCATGGCGCTTGCTGGGAAACAGCTCCACAAAAATACGGGTAGAAATAACGTAGCAGCTCGGGAGCTACCGCCGTGGCCCCGGTGGCCGGGCGCGGGCGGGCCGAGCGATGACCGTTGGCTACGGTATCTTGCGGGCCGCTCAGCACCCGGCCGGCCGGTTCCGGGGCTCCCTATTCGTTATGCCCGACGCCTCTCCTTCTCCCACCTCGCCCGTTTCTTTTTCCGAGTTTGCCCCCGTCAGCACCGCTCAGTGGCAGGCGCAACTAACCCGCGAGCTGAAAGGCACCGACCCGGCCAGCCTGCGCTGGACGCTACCCGATGGCCTGGTAGCCGAGCCCTTTTACCACCGCGAGGCCCTGACGGCGCTGGGTGGGCCCCCGCCTCCGCTGCCGCCCCGCCCCGCCCCCTGCCGCAACGTGATAGCGCTGTCCGTACCGACCGGTGCCGATGGCCGCCTGCAAATTGAGCAGGGAGCCGATGCGCTGGCCCGCGGGGCCGATGGCCTGCATTTCGTAGTGAAGGGCGACCCCATGACCTTCGCCGTGGCCGAGCTGGCCGAGCGCTTGCCGCTGGCCAGCACCTGGCTGGGCTTTACGGTGCTCCAGGGTCCCGAGCAGCTGCTCGAAAGACTGAGCCTGGCCAGCAACGGGCAGCCGCTTCAGGGGTTTTTGCGCTTTACGCCACCAGCCGGGCCCGAGGGGGCCGAGCTGCCGATGTACCGGAGTACCCTGCGCGCCTGCCTGCTGCGCGCCCAAAGCTGGCCGGCATTTGCAGTGCTCTCCGTCAACGGGGCGTACTTTGGCAACAGAGGGGGCACGCTTACCCAGCAGCTGGCTTACAGCCTCAACACCGCCGTAACGCTACTGACCGAGCTACCCGATGAGGCCAGCGGCATTTCGGTGGCGCTGGTGGCGCGGGCCATTCACCTCGATTTTGCCGTGGGGCCAAGCTACTTTCCCGAAATTGCGCGGCTGCGGGCAGCCCGGCGGCTGTGGAGTACGCTGCTCCACGCCTTTGGCCTGCCCGCCACGGGAGCGGCCACGCTGCCCATTCATGCTACTACCTCAACCTGGGCGCAAACGACCCTCGACCCGCACACCAACCTGCTGCGACACACCACGGAAGCTATGAGCGCCTTGCTCGGCGGGGCCGACACGATTCAGGTGGCAGCCTTCGATTGCCTCTACCAGGCTCCCAACGAGTTTAGCGCCCGCCTGGCCCGCAACCTGCCGGTTATCCTGCGCCAGGAAGCTCACCTCGACTGGGTAGCCGACCCGGCGGCCGGCTCCTACTTTATCGAAACACTGACCGACGAGCTGGCCCGTGCCGCCTGGCTGGAGTTTCAGTCGCTTGAAGCACAAGGCGGTATGCTTGAGGCCCGCAGTCGGGCCCTCGAAGCCGTGAGCCAGGCCGGACTGGAAAAGTTTAAGCGGATTGCCGCCGGCCAGGATGTGGTGGTTGGGACCAACCGGTTTCAGAATCCTCAGGAAAAGTTTGAGTACCAGCCCAAGCAGCTGCTACGCTCGCGCGAGTTCGATACCACTCGGGCGACGTATCCGAGTGAGGTGCTACGCCTCGCTACGGCCCTACACTTCGAGCGACGTGCCAACCAGGATAAGCTGGCGGCCCTTGTGCTGCTGGGTGGTATTCAGGTAAACGAAGATATTGCAGCCGCCTTTCGGCAGATGCTGCACCCCCATGAGCAGCCAGCTACCAGCCCAGCCACCGCGCTGACTATTGACCCCGATTCTTACTCCGTATTATTTTCAACACCCGAGGAAGCTACGCTTATGTACGCCAGCCCCACCCAGTTTGAGCACCTGGCACGGGTGGTGCAGCAGGTGGCAGCAGGCCATGTCTTTGAGATTCCCTCGCTGGTCACCTCCGACCTGGCTACCCTGCTCGAAGCCGTGCGGGTCTTCAACTTCAAGGAATTTGTGGTCGAAGGCCACCGTACCGAGGAGGTGCTGGCCCGGCTGCAAGGCCGGTAGATTTTCGAGTAATTATGAATATTTTTTGACCAATAAGCACTTACCTCTGTGTTCAAACAAAAAGTTCTGAAAACCCCAATTAAGGATTTTCAGCTTGGAAATAATCTGGATGGTTACAGAAGAGATAAGCCACTAACCAAAGAGGATATAAAAGTCATTATTCAAGACAAACCTATTCAATTTATTATTGCTGATGTTGGGCATGAATTAGAAATAATTTCTAGCGACCAATGCTTTAATTTTTGGAAATATGAGGTTAAAAAGCACTTAGCAGACGCGTCAAAGCGTAATCGTCTGGAAGATTATCCTGATGAGTATCTTTATTTCGCCAGCAAATGGATAGCAGAGGATTCAAGTCCTATTATTTTGCTTGAGAAGCAGCATTAACTGAGCTGAATCTTTTCGGATAACCTATATTTAACATGCGCCCCGACTTTTCCACTATTCCCTACGATGCCGCCAGCCTGCCTGCGCCAGCCAAGCCCGCCGACTATCCTAATGCTGGCCCGGCCGTGTACACTGCCGCCGACGCCGCCCACCTGCCGCACCTGGGCTTCGGGGCGGGCATTGCGCCCTTCCTGCGCGGGCCCTACGCCAGCATGTACGTGCGCTCGCCCTGGACCGTGCGCCAGTACGCGGGTTTCTCCACGGCCGAAGAGTCTAACGCCTTTTACCGGCGCAACCTGGCCGGCGGGCAAAAGGGCCTGAGCGTGGCCTTTGACCTGGCTACGCACCGGGGCTACGACTCGGACCACCCCCGCGTGGTGGGCGACGTGGGCAAGGCCGGCGTGGCCATCGACTCGGTGGAGGATATGAAAATCCTGTTCGACCAGATTCCGCTGGGCGAAATGTCGGTGAGCATGACCATGAACGGGGCCGTGCTGCCGGTGCTGGCCTTCTTCATCGTGGCGGCCGAGGAGCAGGGCGTACCGGCCGAGAAGCTAACGGGCACCATTCAGAATGATATTCTGAAGGAGTTTATGGTGCGCAACACCTACATCTACCCGCCCGCGCCGAGCATGCGGCTCATTGCCGACATCTTCGCCTACACGGCGGCGCACATGCCGAAATTCAATAGCATTAGTATATCCGGTTATCACATGCACGAAGCCGGCGCCACCGCCGAGCTGGAGCTGGCCTATACCCTGGCCGACGGCTTGCAGTACGTGCGCGCCGGCCTGGCGGCGGGGCTGAAGATTGACGATTTTGCGCCGCGCCTCTCCTTTTTCTGGGGCATCGGCATGAACCATTTTCTGGAAATTGCCAAGCTGCGCGCCGGCCGCCTGCTCTGGGCCAAACTCCTCAAGCAGTTCGACTCCAAGAGCGAGAAAAGCCTGGCCCTGCGCACCCACTGCCAGACCTCGGGCTACTCCCTCACGGCCCAGGACCCGTTTAATAACGTGGCCCGCACTACTGTGGAGGCGATGGCCGCCGCGCTCGGCGGCACCCAGAGCCTGCACACCAATGCCCTGGACGAGGCCCTGGCTTTGCCCACCGATTTCTCGGCCCGCATCGCCCGCAACACCCAGCTCTACCTGCAGCACGAAACCGACATCACCAAAGTAGTGGACCCCTGGGGCGGCTCGTACTACGTGGAAAGCCTCACCGCCGACCTCGCCAACCAGGCCTGGGCGCTGATGGAGGAGGTGGAAGCCCTCGGCGGCATGGCCGCCGCCATCGAAACCGGCCTGCCCAAGCTCCGCATCGAGGAAGCCGCCGCCCGCAAGCAGTCGCGCATCGACACCGGCCAGGAAGTGATTGTGGGCGTGAACAAATACCCGGCGCCCGAAGGCGAGGCGCCCATCGATGTGCTGCAAATCGACAACGACGCGGTGCGCGAAAGCCAGGTAGCACGACTGCAAAAAATCCGCGCCGAGCGCGATAACGACGCTGTGCAGGCGGCGCTGGCGGCCCTCACGCAAGCTGCAAAAAGTGCCCCTGCGGTAGCAAGCGAAACTCCCGAAACAACTCAAAACTTACTCGCTCTGGCCGTGACTGCCGCCCGCGCCCGCGCCACCCTCGGCGAAATCTCCGACGCGCTCGAAGCAGCCTGGGGCCGCCACCAGGCCACCACCCGCACCGTGCAGGGCATCTACCAGCAAGGCATGACCGACAACGCCGACTTTGCCCAGGCCCGCCAGGCGGCCGAAGACTTCGCCGCCCGCGAGGGCCGCCGCCCCCGTATGCTGGTGGCCAAAATGGGCCAGGACGGCCACGACCGCGGCGCCAAAATCATCGCCACCTCCTTCGCCGACGTAGGCTTCGACGTAGACCTGGCGCCCCTCTTCCAAACTCCCGCCGAAGTAGCCCGCCAAGCCGTAGACAACGATGTGCACGTGGTGGGCGTGAGCAGCCTGGCCGCCGGCCACAACACGCTGCTGCCCCAGCTCATCCGGGAGCTGGCCGGCGAGGGCCGCCACGATATCCTCGTCATCGCCGGCGGCGTCATCCCGCCGCAGGATTACCAGCAGCTCTACGACGCGGGCGTGGCCGGGATATATGGGCCGGGCACGGTGATAGCCAAGGCTGCGCTAGAGATTTTGGGTAAGCTGGGGGCGTAATTAATTATGCAATCAAAGCATGTATAATTCAGTAATTATTGCGAGTAGTTTCCTATTGGGTTTAAGTGCTTGTAATTCTCAGAGAAATGAGAAGCCAAAGCCTCACTTTCAAATTAGAATTTCCGGAACTGGACTAGCTAATTTAAAGTCAGAAATATTTTCAAAGGGCAAACAAAAGTTTCTAATGTTTGGTGACCCAGCTCAGTTTATGTTTTTCAAAAATACGGATAGTATTTACTATCTGTTCCCACTTGGGGAAAAAAGCATATCTCAGCGCTTAGACACTACTAATATCGGATTAAATGAACAAATGACTTTTACTGTTCGGTTGTCTACTAATCATTTAGCAAACCACCCAAAATTAACTACAAAAACGATATTGCGTGTTGCATTGCTAGCCAATGGCAAAGTAGTACGTTCCGTGCATATCCCTACTGCGACTAATATCAGCAAAAACTCGACTACTCAAGATTCAACGGCAACTTTTACATTTAACTCAGGGGACATTTAATTTTAATTTGCAACTTATGAGTTAAGTATATAGTCAACAAGACCTTTCCTACTTGGCAGGCTTTTTTACCCCCTATACTGACGCGAGTTTAGGCGCAGCCGTAACTCGCGCCAGCGTAGGAAAGCCCTACTCCCGTGCATGAGGGAATAGGGCCTTACCAGCCGCCCAGCGGGCAAATTGCAATGGGGTTAGTCGCGGATTTTGGTGTGTCCTTCCATGGTATGCTCCAGGTTGAGGTCGTTGGCAGGCTCTTTTTTAAAGAAACTGCTGGCCTGGTCGCCGGCCGGGCCTTTGGCAATGGTAATACCACCATCGACCATGTAGAGAGCGCCCGTTACGTACGAGGCTTCGTCGGAGGCCAGGAACAGGTACACGTTGGCCACTTCTTCCGCTGTGCCGCGGCGGCCGGTGAGGACGGCCTGTTTGTTGGTTTTCTCCATTTTGCTGTCCATCGGGCCGGTTTCCTTGTGGGTCCAGGCCGTATCGATAGGGCCAGGACCCACGATGTTGCAGCGAACTCCAAACTCAGCCTGCTCGGCAGCGAGGCCCTTGGTGAAGGCAATGTTAAAGGCCTTGGTGCCGCCGTAGGCCGCATTTTGAGGAATGCCCAGCACCCCGGCTTCCGAGCCGGCCGTCACGATGTTGCCGTGCGTCTTTTGCAGCTCGGGCAGGGCGGCCTTCGACATCATAAACACCGTGCGGTTGTTGTGCCACAGCATGTAGTCAAAGGCCTCTTCGGAGTAGTCGGTCAGGTAGTTCGTTTCCACGAATACGCCGGCGTTGTTGATGAGAATATCCAGCTTACCAAACTCCTGCACGGCCAGCTTTACGCAGCCCTGGGCGGTGGCGTATTTGCCTAAGTCGCCTTCAAAAGCTACGGCGCGGCCGCCGGCTTTCACAATTTCGTCGGCCACCTTCTGCACCGGGTCTTCGGGCAGGCCGGCCACTACCACGGCGGCACCTTCCTTCGCAAATTTCTTGCTGATGGCCTCGCCAATACCGGTGCCGCCACCGGTCACAATAGCTACTTTTCCTTGCAGTCTGTTGCTCATAAGATAGTTTTTTCAAAAGATGACATACTGAACAGGCGCTAGATATATAGTCCAGGCCGGATGAAAGCCTTTTGGCGAGGCTTTTCCTACGCCCCTGCTCCTCAAGAGTTGCTACGGTTGGGCTTAGCAATTGCCAGGTGTACCCTTTGTAGCCTGCCCTCAAAACCAGACTTTAGCTCGTTTAGAGTCAAAGTATTATTTCCTGACTGACTAACTCATGGACCTTCAACTCACCAATAAAACTGCCCTCATCACGGGCTCGACGGGCGGCATTGGGCTGGCCATTGCCCAGCGTCTGGCGGCCGAAGGCGCGGCCGTTATCCTCACCGGCCGCACCGCTGCACGCATTGCCGAGGCCAAACAGGCCATTCTGAGCCGCACGCCGGGCGCCACGGTCAGCGGCGTGGCCGTCGATTTTGAGAAAGCCGACGAAGTAGAGAACCTCCTCCGGCAGGTACCTACGGTGGATATTCTCATCAACAACATCGGCATTTTTGAGCCCCGGCCGTTTGTCGAAATCACCGATGCCGAGTGGCTGCGCTTTTTTGAGGTGAACGTGCTGAGCGGGGTGCGGCTGGCGCGGCAGTACTTCCCGCTGATGCTCAAGCAGGGCTGGGGCGCATCTTGTTCATTTCGAGCGAGTCGGCCATCCAGACGCCGAGCGAGATGATACACTACGGCATGACCAAAACCGCCCAGCTGGCCGTGGCGCGCGGCCTGGCCGAGCTTACCAAAGGGACTCAGGTAACGGTGAACTCACTGCTGCCCGGCCCACGGCCTCGGAGGGAGTGGAGGAGTTTCTGAAGAAGATGGCTGGCACGGGAAAAACCCGCGAAGAGGCTGAGCACGAGTTTTTCCGCGATGCCCGGCCCTCGTCGCTGCTTCAGCGCTTTATCACGGTAGATGAGATTGCCAGCACGGCGGCTTACCTGGTGAGTCCGCTGGCGGCAGCTACTTCGGGTGCTTCGGTGCGCGCCGATGGCGGGCTGCTACGGCAGATTTAGCGCGGCTGGTAAAGCAGTGTCGCGTGGGCTTTGCGAGGCCGCGCGTGGGAAGGGTTGGCTCTTTCCACGCGCGGCCTCGCAAAGCCCACGCGACGAGAATTTTAGCTGGCAGCTGACTGAGCTACTGTTCCCTATTAAATAACATAGTATTTATTTAATATTTCATTGGTCTTAGCCTTCCTGCTCTTCGCCGCCGAGCAGCTTCCAGGCTACTTCGTTGCCTTGCTGGCCGGCGAGGTGCAGGGCGGTGAGGCCGCGCACGTCTTTGCGGGAGGCATCGGCCCCGGCTTCGAGCAAAATCTTTACCAGCTCATTTCGCCCAAAAAGCGTGGCAAACATGAGGGCCGTACCGCCGTTGCCGTTGGTGAGGTTGAGGTCGGCCCCGTGCTCAATGAGCAGGCGGGCGATGTCGGCGTAGCCCTTGAAGGCCACGCCCATTAGGGCCGAGTTGCCGCTGGCATCCTGCAGGTTGATATCGGCGCCGGCGTCCAGCAGCACTTTGGCTGCTTCGAGATGGTCGTCGTAAGTGGCCAGAATAAGAGCCGAATGGCCTTTGCCATTCTGGGCGTTGATGGCAACCTGCGGCTCTTGCAGCAGCTGCCTGAGCTGCGCTACATCGCCCCGGCGAGCGGCATCATACAGCAGGTCGGTGGGTTGAGTGGAAGTAAAAGACATGGTTTTTGAGGGTGATAGAGCCGGTAGGACAACCCAAAGCCGACGGATGTTTGATGAAAAAGCCAGCGTAGCCCACAGCAACAGGCTGTCCGACCTACGCCGACTCCTGGCCAGATGAGAGCTTGGTTTAATATATTATTTATTAAATATTACGAATGAGTGCGGCGTAAAACCGGACTACCTGCTGGTAAGCGGCCGGGCGCAGGCGCTCGTTGGTGCCGTGCAGGCTTTCGATGGCAGCCTGGTCCATTAATACGGGCATGAAGCGGTAGGTAGCCTGCGGGCAAAGCGCGGCGTAGGCGCGGGCATCGGTAGCCCCAACCACCACGTACGGGGCCACCAGCGCCTGCGGAAACACGCTTTTGATAGTGCGGTGCAGCGTTTGAAAGGCGGCATTGTCGGTGCCCGACACAGGCGAAGCGGCGCGCCCCTCGCCCAGCGCACTTACCTTGATTTCGGGGTCGCTGATAAGCTCCTTCACGCGGCGAATAACCGCGCCGACCGAGTCGCCGGGCAGCAGGCGAAAGTTGACGGTGGCTGTGGCCCGATGGGCAGCACGTTGTCTTTATCGCCGCCTCTGAATATAGTAGGCGCCGTGGTGGTGCGCAACGCCGCGTTGCCGGAAGGTGTCGCGGCCAGCGAGTTTTTTATCAGCGACCCAAACAGCCACTGATTGGCAAATACCAGCCGCTTGCCGAAGGGTACGGCCGAAGCCAGGTAGTCCAGTAGGCCGCTAACGCCGCCATCGAGGCGAGCCGGAAAGGGCTGGGCTTCGAGCCGGGCCACGGCCGCCGCCACCCGGCCCACGCTGGTGAGGGCCGGCGGCATCGACGAGTGCCCGCCCTGGCCGGTGGCCGACAGCTCCAGGCTGAGGTAGCCCTTCTCGCTCACGCCCACCAGCGCCACCGGCCGGGTGAGGCCGGCCACGCCGTCGGCTTTCACGAGGCCGCCTTCGTCAAGCACCAGCTCGAGCTGTGGATGCTGCTTTTGCAGCACGGCGGCCAGGGCGGCGGCTCCGCGCCGGCCCTGGGTTTCCTCATCGTGGCCGAAAGCCAGCAGCACCGTGCGCCGGGGCCGGAAGCCGGCCCGCAGGAGCGCCTCCACCGCTTCGAGCTGGCCCACGACGTTGAGCTTGTCATCGAGAGCACCGCGGCCGTAGAGGTAGCCGCCGGCCTGCTGCCCGGCAAAAGGCGGGCGCGTCCACTGGCTGTCTGTACCGGGCAGCACGGGCACTACGTCCTGGTGCGCCAGCAGCAGCAGCGGCTTCAGAGTCGGGTCGGTGCCGGGCCATTCGTAGAGCAGGCCGTAGCGGTTGACTTTTTGCAGCTTCAGCTGCTGATGCACCAACGGAAACGTGCGCCGCAAATAAGCCTGCAGCTGGCCGAAGGGCAATGTATCGGTTTCGCTATATAATGTGCGCGACACGGTAGCAAACCGCAGCGCGCCGGCCAGGTGAGCCACCGCCGAATCGGGCGATACGGCCACGGCCGGAGCGGCCGGCACGGGGGCAAGCTGGTGGTTGGGCAGGCGCAGGGTATTAACGAGCAGAACTGCCAGCAGCCCCAGCAAGGCACAAAGCAGAAACAGGAGAAAGCGACGCATAGGTCCGCAAGTTGCACCCAAAGCGCGTGTAGTAGCGCCCGCTAAAGCCAGGCACGCCAGTACTCGCGCCCTTACGCATTAGCACCTAAGCCAGCAGTCGCTTTACCCAAGCACTGATGCCAGGTAGCCGGGCCAGGCGCGTGCCCAGGTTCATGAGCCAGGGCCGGGTGCCCAGTAAGCGCATCAGCCGGTAGCTGTGGGCCAGCTGGGGCCCGAGCTGGCGTTGCAGCTGCTCGTCGTACTGGTGCATGAAGGCAGCGCTAAAGTCGTTTTGGGCTACGCAGGCCGCCGCCTGGGTAGCCGCCAGGATGCCGCTGCGAATGGCCAGGTCGATGCCGTGGCCCTGCAGGGGGTCGATAAGCGAGGCCGCGTCGCCGCACAGCATAAAGCGCGCCCCGCTAGCCGGGCGCTGCCGCCCGCCCCCATAGGCAGCCCAAACCCGCGTATCGGCCCCAGCTGCCGCGCCGCCCGGAAGCGGCCGGCCAGGGCCGGGTGGGTGGCCAGGTTTTCCAGCAGCAGCTTTTTAAGGTCAATTTTATGCCTCGAAACCAGCTCAGACAGCATGCCCAGGCCCACGTTGCAGCGCCCCTCGCCCACCGGAAACAGCCAGAGGTAGCCCGCCAGGTGGCTGCGGCTGAAGAAAAACTCGGTAGTGCCGGCCTCGGTGTCGGCCACATTTTCAAAGTAGGCGCGCACGCCGGCGCTGTGGTGAGCGCGGGCCAGGCGAGGCTCGGGCAGCAGCCGGCGGCCTACGGCCGAGTTAGCACCGTCGCAGCCTATCACCACCCGGCACGTGATGTCGGCCCCGCCGGCCAGCTGTAGGCGGGCGTAGTCGGGCAGTATACTCAGTTCTTTCAGCGTCGCGTTTTCGAGCACCACCGCATCGGTATGCTGCCGCACCAGCTGTAGCAGCGCTGCATCGAAGTGCAGCCGGGGGCTGTTAAAGGTTCGCAGCTTCCAGTGCAGGTAAAAGCTATGGCCACCGGGCGCCACCAGCCGGCTGCGGCGCACCTCGTCGCGGGGCGCAAGCTGCCACAGGGCAGCCACGTAGGCCGGGTCGAGCTGGCCCAGGGCCTTGAGCGCGTGGCCCGGAATAGCATCGCCGCAGATTTTATCGCGCGGAAAAGTGGCTTTATCCAGCAGCGCCACCCGCAGGCCGAAGCCGCGCAACGCCAGCGCGCACGCGGCTCCGGCGGGCCCGGCCCCCACAATGGCAACGTCGTACTCGGGAAAAGCTAAGGCGGAGCTACTGGACGTGGGCACGAAGTAAAGGTAGGCGATGCCCCGTTAATCAACTTTTTTACCTTGGCAGGTACACCCTTTTACCTGGTGTACTGCGTATAGTTTTTACCTCACCTTTGCCCCGGCCGACACCCCGATTAGCTGCCCCCGGCCGTTATGCCTGCGTATGGACGAATTCACCCCCGCCAACTATGGGCTCTCGGCGCCCCCGAAGCCAACCCTACCGCCGAAACCGATAACTCGCTGCCGCGGGCGGTGCTGCGGCCCGGCACGCACTTTCTGCTCGATGGCACCTGGCGCTTTGCCCTCGACTCGGCCGATATTGGCCTCACCGAAGAGTGGGCCCAGGGCTATGACTACACCTTTACCGCGCAGTGGCCGGGCTCCATTGAGGCCCACATTGCCCAGGCCCACGCCTCCGACAACCCGGCCGGCTGGCAGGATAAAGTTGTAGCCTGGTACGAGCGCGAGTTTCCGCTGCCCGAAGTGGCCGAGGACCGTCCGCGCTCGCTTATTCAGCTCACCTTCGGGGCCTGTGGCTACGAAACGCGGGTGTGGCTGAACGGGCACCTGCTGCGCACTATTGAGGGCGAAGAGGTGCACTACGGCGAGTACACTTCCTTTACCTACGAGCTGCCCGAAGACTTACTGCACCTCGTAAACCGCCTCACGGTGCGCATTGCCGATACGATGGATGCCGAAACAACCCGCGGCAAGCAGGAGTCGCACGTCTATAAGCGCGGGGGCATCTGGTACCAGACCTATACCGGGGCGGTGCGCTCGGTATGGCTCGAGTCGGTTGAGCGCAACCGCCTGCGCTCGCGGGTGGGCGTGGTAAGCGTGGTGGAAGACAAGCTGGTGCGCTTCAACCTGAGCCTGCGGATTCACGATGCCGGGCCGTACACCGTGCGCCTGCAGGTGTTCGAGCCCGACGCTGCGCCCGGCGAAGCGCCGCTGGCCAGCTCCGATTTTGCCATGGACCTGGCCGAGGGCCAGCACGAGCAGCGCCTCGTAGTGGAAGTACCCACTGCCGAGGTATGGTGCCCCGAGAACCCGCATCGCTACCGCCTGGTGGCCCAGCTTATCGACCAGACCGGCTACTCGGCCCAGATTGAGGCTCGCTTCGGGCTACGTAAGATTGAGGCCCGCGGCCGCAAGGTGTACCTCAACAACGAGCCGGTGTACCTCGATGGCATTCTGTACCAGCCCGGCACGGCCACCTTTGCCGAGATGCAGCGCCACATGCACGCCATGAAAGCCCTGGGCTGCAACCTGGTGCGGGTCCACATTGCCGGCATCGACCCCCGGATATATAACCTGGCCGATGAGTTGGGCTTGCTATTGTGGGTAGAAGTGCCCTCGCCCCATAGCTCTACCCCGCGCAGCCGCCAGAACCACCACGCCGAGCTGCTGCGCATGCTCACCCTGATAGAAACCCATCCCAGTATCATCATCTGGAGCCTGTATAACGAAGACTGGGGCTGCCAGGACATTGCCACCAATCCCGAAACCCGGCAGTACATCACCGAAACCTACCACTACATGCAAATTGCCCACCCGCAGTTTCTGGTAGTTGATAACGATGGCTGGCACCACATTTCCTATACCGGCCGCCTGAAGTCGGACCTGCTCACGGCCCACCTCTACACCCCCGACCTGGGCCGCTGGCGCGAGCTGCTCGACCGCCTTATCAACGGCGAGCTGGTGGGCACGGCCGCTTTTCCGCTGGTGGTCGGCGACCCGTTCTTCTACCGCCGCCAGGTTCCGCTGCTGGTAAGTGAGTGGGGCGGCTTTGGCTTTTCGGACTACGGCGGACCGGCCGACGCGGAGGCCCGCACCAACAGCATTCGGGCTTTCAAAGAAGAGCTGCGCAAGCGGCCCATTGCGGGCGACGTGTACACCCAGGCTACCAACATCGAAGACGAGCGCAACGGGCTGATTGGCTTTCACTCGGGCGAGCTGGAGGTACCGGCGGGGCTGCTCGACTCGCGCGGACCGGACCGGGGCTGCGCAGGGCCGGCGTAGACTCCGAACTCGAAGCTAAGAAGAACTCATTACTTGTTTAAATACAATTTAATCTAGCATTTAGCCAAGTAGAATCAATATTTTTCTTATAAATTTATAATAGCCGTGCAGCGTATATTTGTTGATTACGAACTGATTGGCAACTATATTTTGAATGGTGGACTTCTACAATACCACGATATTTGCAGCACAGGCGGTTAGTCCATTGAGTCAATCAGTCTCTACCGAAGAGCAGATAGCAGCCCTGCAACAAGCCTTGGCCAAAACCCAGGAAGCGCTGCATCAGGCCGAGCAGCGACTTAGCGAGCAGAATGCTACCTACTACGAAATCTTCAACCATCTTAAAGTAGAGATAGCCGTATTCGACGCCGACCACCGCTACTTGTTTGTAAATCAGCTGTGCTTTAGCGACCCTGAGCTACGCAAGTGGATTATCGGCAAGAACGATGTGGAGTATTGTGCCTACCGCCAACGGCCACCAGAGCTAGCCGCCCAGCGGCAGCTTCTCTTCCGGCAGGCTGTAGAGTCGCGTACGAGCGTAATGTGGGAAGAATCCCTACCCTCGCCGAAGGGGCAGCGCCAGCTAAGACGACAGTTTGTCCCGGTTTTTGGGCCCGATGGCGCGCTGCGCATGATGGTGGGCACTGGCCTCGACATCACTGCCCGCCGCGAGGCTGAGCATAAGCTGAGCGAGCAGCGCGAATTTTACGAGTTCATATTCGACCAGTTGCCCTGCGACATCGGGGTGTTCGACGCCGAGTTTCGCTACTTGTACGTGAACGCTGCGGGCATTAAAAATCCAGAGACCCGGGAGTGGGTTATCGGCAAAGACAACTTCGAGTACTGTGCCCGGTACAACCACCCGATGGCCCTGGCGGAAGGCCGCCACGCTCGCATGCGCCAGGCAGCAGAAGAGCGGCGGCTCGTCACGTTCGAGGAGACTTTTGTGCGTCCTACCGGCACGCGCCACCAATACCGCTGCCTGCAACCCGTGTTTAACCCCGACGGCACGCTAAACGTCATTGTGGCCTATGGCCTCGACATCACCGACCGGGTAGTGACCGAGCAGCAGCTGCGCCATGCCAAGCTGGCGGCCGAGTCGGCGGTGCGAGCCCGGGAGCTTTTTATGGCCAACATGAGCCACGAGATTCGGACCCCGATGAACGCCATTCTGGGTATGGGGCAGCTGCTGGCCAAAACCCCGCTCAACCCGGAGCAGGACAGCTACCGGCACGCCATCACGACCTCGGCCGAGCATTTACTGGTCATTATCAACGACATTCTGGACCTGTCGAAGCTGGAGGCGGGCAAGATGGTACTCGAGCAGGTAGGCTTTGAGCCGGTCCAGCTGCTGGCCGAAATTCAGCAAACCCTGCATTACAAGGCCGTCGAGAAAGGCTTGTGCCTGCAAACCTCGGTGGCGCCTGCTGTGCCTACCGTGCTGCTCGGCGATCCTTACCGCATTCGCCAGGTGCTGCTGAATCTGGCGGGCAATGCCATTAAGTTTACGGAAAGAGGCGGGGTGAGTATTGCCTGCGAGTATGTGAGCGGCACCACCGACGAGCCGGGGCAAACGGTGTTTCGGGTGAAGGACACCGGCATCGGCATCGAGCCGGTGTTTGTCAAGCATATCTTCAACGAGTTTAGCCAGGAAGACACTTCCGTGACGCGCAAGTTTGGGGGTACGGGCCTGGGACTGAGTATCAGCCGCAACCTGTTGCAGCTGATGGGCAGCGACATAGAGCTGGAAAGTGAAAAGAATAAGGGCACTCAGATGCAGTTTACCCTGCGCCTGCCAGTAGGCACTGCACAAGACCTCACGCCTACCGATGTGCTGCCGCCCGACAGCCCCATTCGCAAGGATTTGCGCAATAAGCGGGTACTGCTGGTAGAAGATAACCGCTTTAATAGGCAGATTGCCAAAACGTTTCTTAGCCACGCGCACATGCACGTCACCGAGGCCGAACACGGCGCCGAAGCCGTAGAGCTGGCCCAGGAGCAGGTTTTCGACCTCGTATTGATGGACATCCAGATGCCTGTGATGGACGGCTACGCGGCAACGGCCCTGCTACGCCTGCAGTTGGGCCTGAGCACCCCCATTGTGGCCCTCACGGCTAACGCCATCAAGGGTGAGCGCGAGAAATGCCTGGCCGCTGGTATGGATGGCTACCTGGCCAAGCCATTTAAAGAAGAAGAACTTCTCAAAATGGTGAGTGAGTGGGTATTGCAGCAGCCGCAGCCCAATTCGGCAGCAGCCGAGCCAGCCCCAAGCGTTGCACCTGATGGGGCACCAGTTGGAGGCAAGCGCTACGCGGTAGATGAGCTGCTGGAAATCGGGCAGGACGACCTCGAGTTTGTTGCCTTTATGCTGAAGACCTTTGCCGAGAGCTGCGAGGAGGCCGTGCAAAGCCTGAACCAAGGGATGCTGGACGAAGATATAACCCTACTGAAAACGACTGCCCACACCCTGCACCCCAGCCTGGTGCACCTGCGGGCACTGCACCTCGTGCCGCCCGTACTGGCGCTGGACAAGTGGGCCGGGCCCTTTCAGGCCGATACCCTACAGCCGCTGGTCGAAAAAATAAGCCTGCTGCTGACCGAGGTAGTAGCCGAGATAAGACACGATATGCAGGCATAAGCGCCCCAAAAACAGTTACTAATTTCGGGTGACCGCCTTTATGGGCCTCGGCAAAACGGTGCTAAATCTGGTCGCGGCTTCCCATCTTCATAGGTACGAGGCATGATTGAAACCCCTACCCGCCTCGCCGGGTTATCTTTGCAGCTACGTCCCCTGCGACGCAACTGCATATGCCCGAGATAACGATAGAAGCCGTCCGCCACGCCCTGAGCTTCGTGGAAGAGCCTGACCTGGGCCAGGATTTGATTACGCTCAATATGGTAGAAGACATCCGCGTCGAGGGGCGCGTGGTGTCGTTCACCGTGGTGCTCACCACGCCCGCCTGTCCGCTCAAGCAGCTCATCCACGATGCCTGCGAGCGGGCCGTGCACACCATGGTAGACAAAGACGCTGAGGTAGTTATCATGATGACCTCGCGCGTGACGACCATGCGCAACAACAACACCATTCTGCCCGGCGTGAAGAATATCATCGCCGTAGCTTCGGGCAAGGGCGGCGTGGGCAAAAGCACCGTGGCCGCTAACCTGGCCGTAGCGCTCGCGGCAATGGGCGCCAAAGTAGGCCTGGTCGACGCCGACATCTCGGGGCCGAGCATGCCCACCATGTTTGGGGTCGAAGATGCCCGGCCGCACGTGTTTCAGGGCGAAAACGGGAAGAACCTGATTCAGCCTATCGTCAAATATGGCGTGAAGCTGATGAGCATCGGCTTCCTGGCCCCGAGCGAAAACGCCATTGTGTGGCGCGGCCCTATGGCCTCGTCGGCCCTGAAGCAGTTTATTACGGAGGTCGACTGGGGCGAGCTGGATTACCTGCTGCTCGATTTGCCACCCGGCACGTCCGATATTCACCTTACCCTGGTGCAAACTGTGCCCGTGACCGGCGCTATCATCGTAACCACGCCGCAGCCCGTGGCGCTCATGGATGCCCAAAAGGGCTTGCAGATGTTCCGCCAGCCGCAAATCAACGTGCCGGTGCTGGGCATTATCGAAAACATGGCGTGGTTTACGCCCGCCGAGCTGCCCGACAACAAATACTACATTTTTGGACAGGGCGGCGGGCAGCGCCTGGCCGACAAGCACGAGGTGCCGCTGCTGGGCCAGCTGCCGCTGATTCAGGCGGTGCGCGAAGCCGGCGATGCCGGCCGGCCGGCCGTGCTGGCCGATGTGAATTCGCCGGAAGCCGGCACCTTCCGCGACCTGGCCGAGAGCCTGGCCCGGCAGGTAAGCATCCGCAACAACGTAGTGCCTAAAACCACTGTTGTCACAATGAACAGGTAGTAGAAAGCAGTGAACAATCGACGGTCTATTGACGGTTGAGTGTTTACTATCGGCTGCCTGCAAAGCTGCTCACTGCTTACTTGTTAACTGCTAACTGAAATGGAATCTGTTCTGTCCCGCGTTGAGCAAGCTCTGGATACGCTGCGGCCTTATCTGGCCACCGACGGTGGCAACGTGCGCGTGGCCGGTATTACGGAGGCCGGCGTACTGCAGCTGGAGTGGGAAGGCTCCTGCGGGGCCTGCCCCATGTCGCCGATGACCCGCGCCGGCCTCGAAGACACCGTGCGGCGCGCCGTGCCCGAAATTACGGCCGTGGAAGCCCGCTAGCTGCTGCCCGAACGTTTGTAATCGTTTGGCGCGCTGACATTACCAAGCACCCGACTGGCCCGAACGAGTAGTCTGGCCGCGGCACTGGTCTTTGTAAGCTCGGCGCGCCAAACGTTTTTTTTGTTATTTGCCAGCTACTTCCACCTGCCTTCCCCGCTATGCCCGCTTTGCCTGCCAATGACCCCAGCCTGCGCTCCTGGATTGATATTCGGCCGGGTGATGACTTTCCGATTCAGAATCTGCCTTTTGGGGTGATGGAAACGCCCGAATGGGGGCCGCGCGTGGCGGTGGCTATCGGGGCTATGCCCTCGATTTGTACGCTTGCGCCCAGCGCGGCTATTTCGAAACCATTGCCAATGATATACCCGCGTTGGGCAAAGCGCTGCCCAAGGTGTTTCGGCGGCGCTCGCTCAACGCTTTTTTGCGGCTGGGCCGGCCGGTGTGGCAAGCCGTGCGCGAGCGCGTAAGCGAGCTGCTTCGCCACGACAACCCTGCCCTGCGCGACGACGAAGAGGCCATTCGCGACTGCCTGCGCCGCCAGCGCGACGTAGCCATGCTGCGCCCAGTAAAGCCGACCAGCTACGTCGACTTTTATTCGAGCCTGGAGCACGCCACCAACGTGGGCAAGATGTTTCGGCCCGATAACCCGCTGCTGCCCAACTGGCGGCACCTGCCCATCGCTTACCACGGCCGCGCCAACTCTATCGTGGCAAGCGGCACCAACATTCGGCGGCCGCAGGGGCAGTACCGCGTGCCGGGCCAGGATGCCCCGGTTTTTGGCCCCACTCAGCAGCTCGACTTTGAGCTGGAAACGGCTTTCATCGTGGGGCAGGGCACAAACCTGGGTGATACACTACCGATTGAATATTCAGAAAATAATATATTTGGGCTGGTTTTGTTTAACGACTGGAGCGCCCGCGATATTCAGAGCTGGGAATACCAGCCGCTGGGGCCGTTTTTGGGCAAAAATTTCGCCAGCAGCGTGTCGCCCTGGGTGGTCACGCTCGATGCGCTGGCGCCCTTTCGGGTAGCGGGCCCGGCGCAGGAGCCCCTGCCCCTGCCCTACCTGCAAGGCGTGGGCGAGCAGCATTTCGACATTCAGCTCGAAGTGCTGCTCCAGCCAGCGGGCTCTGCTGAAGCCCCGTTCGTCATCAGCCACACCAATATGAAGTACTTGTATTGGAGCATAGCGCAGCAGCTCACCCACCAGGCCAGCAACGGCTGCCCGGTGGAGGCCGGCGATATCTATGCGTCCGGCACTATCAGCGGCCCCACGCCCGGCTCGTTGGGCTCGCTGCTGGAGCTGACGCAGCGCGGCACCCAGCCGCTGGCCCTGCCGGGCGGCTTGCAGCTTGGCTTTTTGCGCGATGGTGATACGGTTATCCTGCGCGGCTATGCCGAGCTCGAGGGCCTGCGCATCGGCCTTGGCGAAGTGCGCGGCACAGTGCTGCCAGCGGGAACGTTTTAATTAGGCCCGACGCCAAATCCTTTGTCATTGCGAGCGCAGCGCGGCAATCGCCCTAAAACGATGCCTGCACTACTCGTTTTGGGTAATTGTTTCGCATCGAATATTCTGATTGCGAAGCTGTTTAGGAAGTCAGTCAAAAGCCTTCCTGAGCGTCAGGCGCATCTGGCGTCCGCTTGTCGAAGCCTGACAACCTGTATTGTTTTTTGACTTCCTAAACAGCTTCTATTTCACATCGGGTAGTTTACTTCCGCCCAGCCACTATCTCATCTACTACCAGCGGGTCGAGCAGCGTGGTTGTATCGCCCAGATTCGAGGTTTCGCCTTCGGCTACCTTGCGCAGAATGCGGCGCATGATTTTACCCGAGCGGGTTTTGGGTAAGCCGCTTACCAGCTGAATTTTATCGGGCCTGGCGATACGGCCTATCTGCGCCACAACTGCTTCGATAATACTGGCCTCGGCACGTTGAATGTCGAGGTCGGTGGTGGGCACGCCGTGCTGGCAAATAACGTAGGCGTAGATGCCCTGGCCTTTTACGTCGTGCGGGTAGCCCACTACGGCGCTCTCCACCACAAACTCGCTTTCGTTGATAGCATTTTCGATTTCAGCGGTGCCGAAGCGGTGGCCGCTCACGTTTATCACGTCGTCGACGCGGCCGATGATGCGGTAGAGGCCGTTTTCGTCGCGCCGGGCGCCGTCGCCGGTGAAGTAATAGCCCGGATAAGGCTGAAAATACGTCTGACGGGCGCGCTCGTGGTCGCCCCAGGTAGTGCGAATCACGCCTGGCCAGCTCGCCTTGATGGCCAGGTAGCCTTCCTGGTTGTTGCCTGCTATCTCGGTACCCTCCTGATTTAACAAAACGGGTTGCACGCCGGGCAGCGGCAAGCCAGCGCGGGCGGGCACGCTGGGCGTGATGCCAGCCAGCGCCGAAATCATAATGCCGCCGGTTTCGGTCTGCCACCAGGTATCCACGATGGGACAGCGGCCTTTGCCTACGTGCTGGTAGTACCAGTGCCAGGCCTCCTCATTTATGGGCTCGCCCACCGAGCCCAGAATGCGCAGGCTGCTAAGCGAGTAAGCCAGTACGTGGTCGAGGGGTGCGGCCATGAGCGAGCGGATGGCCGTGGGCGCGGTATAAAAAATGGTGACGTGGTGCTTATCAATCACTTCCCAGAAGCGGCCCGGCGAGGGAAAGGTGGGCACGCCCTCGAACAGCAGGGTGGTGCTGCCGGCCAGCAGCGGCCCGTACAAGCCATAGGTATGGCCCGTTACCCAGCCAATATCAGCCGTACACCAGTACACGTCGTTCTCTTCGACCTGAAATACGTTGCGGAAGGTATAATCAGCCCACACCATGTAGCCGGCCTGGGTGTGCACCACGCCCTTGGGCTTGCCGGTGCTGCCGCTGGTGTAGAGAATAAACAGCGGGTCTTCGGCCGCCATCACTTCAGCGGGGCACTCCTTTTCAACCTCTTTTACCTCGTCGTGGTACCATACGTCGCGCCCTTGCTGCCACTGCACGGGCCAGCCGGTATGCTCCACCACAATAACCCGCCGCACCGAGGGGCAGCTTTGCAGCGCCTCGTCGACCACACTCTTGACGGGAATCTGCTTGGCGCCCCGGTTCAGGCCATCGGCAGTAAGCACGAAGGCCGCCTCGGCATCGTTGACGCGGTCGGCAATGGCCGTGGCCGAGAAGCCGGCAAATATCACTCCGTGTACCGCCCCAATGCGGGCGCAAGCCAGCACGGCAATGGCCAGCGCGGGTATCATGGGCAGGTAGAGCACCACGCGGTCACCCTTCTGCACCCCATTTTTCTTCAGCACATTGGCAAACTGGCACACCTGCTCGTGCAGTTCGCGGTAGGTCAGGCGCAGGTGGCGGGTTTTGGGGTCGTTGGGCTCGAAGATGATGGCCAGCTTGTTGGCGCGCTGCGCCAGGTGGCGGTCGAGGCAGTTCTCGGTGAGGTTGAGCGTGGCCCCGGCATACCAGGTGCTGGTGCCGGCCGGCGAAAACTCACCGCCACGCACGGAATCCCACTTTTTGCGCCAGGTAAACGGCTCGGCCGCCGCGGCCCAGAAGGCATCGGGGTCTTCAACAGATTGCCGGTAATCGGTGTAATATTCTTCGAGCGTGCGGGTGCGAATGGCAGACATATTCTTTGAGTTGGGAATTAGAAATGTAGAATTTTGAATCAGGAATCAGGAATTGATACTTCTCTACTCCTCCCGCTGTAGCAGCTCGCGCACTTTCTGCATCAGCTGGCGGGTGCTGAAAGGTTTGGGAATATACATATCGGCGCCGGCCTCGTAGCCCAGCTGCACGTCGGCGGGGTGGCTTTTGGCCGAGAGGAAGATGACCTTGGTAGCGGCCCGGTCGGGGAGCTGGCGCAGCTGGCGACACACCTGGTAGCCGTCCACGTCGGGCATCATCACGTCGAGCAGTACCAGGTCGTAGGGCGTCTGGCCGATGGCGGCCAGCGCCTCGGTGCCGTTGCGGGCAATGCCGACCTGGTAGCCATTCTTACGCATCAGAAACTCGAGCGACATCACAATATTGGGCTCATCGTCAACCAGAAGGATATGCGGAGGCTTCATAGCGGTTAGCGTAGTTGGCTTGAAATAAACGGGGCCGCCGGCTCGGCTACCAGCGGCAGTTCCACGAAAAAGCGTGCGCCCTGGCCGGGCGTGCTCTCGACCCAGAGGCGGCCCCGGTGCAGCTCGACAATCTTTTTGCTGATGGCCAGGCCCAGCCCCGTGCCGGCGGGCTTGCGCATGGTTTGGTTGCGGGCCTGAAAAAACTTGTCGAAAATGAGGTGCTGCTCGGGCAGCGCGATGCCACAGCCGTTGTCTTCCACGCACAGCAGCAGGGCATCGGCAGCGGGCCAGGCCAGCACCGCGATGCGGCCGGTGCCGTCGGCCGGACTAGCCTTCACGGCGTTCGAGAGCAGATTGATGAGCACCTGCATGAGGCGGTCGCGGTCGGCGGGCAGCGCGGGCAGCGCAGCCGGCACGTCGAGGCGCAGCTCGATGCCGCGCTCGCGGGCCAGCTGCTCCACAGCCTCGGCAGCTTCCTGCACCAGCTCGGCCAGCGCCAGCGGCGCACGGTTCAGGGTAGCCTGGCCGCTTTCGTAGCGCTCCAAATCGAGCACCAGCGTGATGAGGCGCGTCAGGCGCTCGGCCTCGCGGCCGATGGTGTGCTGAAAGCGCTGGCGCTCGTCGGCCTCCAGCTCGGGGTTGTCGGCCAGAATCTCGGCCAGCGCCCGGATGCTGGTGAGCGGCGTGCGCAGCTCGTGGGTAACGGTATAGAGAAACTCGTCTTTCTGCTGGTCGAGCACCTGGAGCTGGTCATAAGCCTGGCGCAGCTCGTCGGTGAGGCGCTGGAGCTGACGGCTTTGCTTTTGCAGCTGGCGGTTGGCTTCAAGCAGCAGCTGGCTTTCCCGCAAAATGCCCACCACGTTATCGTAGCTGATTTCTTCGGCCCCGCCACCGAAGCCAGCAGCAGGCGGGCCGAGGCGGGGCCGAGGGTACCGGCCAGCAGCTTTTCGGCGTAGAGCAGCAGGCGCGGGTCGGCGGCGGTGAGGCGGGCAGCTGGTAAGCCAGACAGCTCACTCTCAAATGCCAGCGCATCGGGGAAGCGCCCGGCGAAGGCGCGCAACGCCTGGTTGGTGCGCTTTTTCCCCAGAAAGCCCAGCAGCAGGGTGCGCACGTCGGGCAGCGGCGCCGGTCCCGGCCAGCCGGTTACTTCCTCAGCCAGGCTGCGGCGGGCAAATACGTCCACGAACACGTCGGCCTGGCGCAGCTCCAGCGCGGTGGGCGGCACGGCGAGCGACAAGCCCACGTAGCCGCCGATGTTGAAAAACCAGCTCCAGAACAGGCCGTGCGAGAGGTAGTCGAGCCCCGAGAGCCCGAACAGCGCGCCCGGCCGCAGCCAGCTCAGCCCGCCGACGCCGTTGGTCAGCAGCGAGGCGGGCAGCCGCCCCGGCCCCACCAGCGTGGGCACTACCAGCGTAAAAAACCACACTGCAAAGCCCGCCAGCAGCCCCAGCGTGGCTCCGCGCCGGGTGCCGCCCTTCCAGTACAAGCCGCCCAGCACCACGGGCATGAACTGCGCCACCGCCGCAAACGACACCAGCCCGGTATTGACCAGCGGCAGCTGCCGGCCCACAATGAGGTAGTAGCCGTAGGCCAGCGCCAGCACCAGCACCACTGCCAGCCGGCGGCTTTGCAGAGCAATGCGGCTGAGGTAGGCAAACCAGCGCCGCTGCGCCTCGGGCCGCACGGCCGGCACCCGCACCAGCCAGGGCATGAGCAGGTGGTTGCTGAGCATCACGCTCAAGGCCACGGTTTCGACGATTATCATGCTGCTGGCCGCCGAGAGGCCGCCCAGGTACGTGAGCAGCGCGAGCCACGAATGGCCGGCCGCCAGCGGCAGCGCCAGCACGAAGGTGTCGGCGTCGAGGCCGCGCCCGCCCAGCTTTAGCAAGCCACCAAAAGCAATGGGTAATACAAATATATTTATTATTAATAAATATAATGGAAACAGCCACATGGCCTTTCGCAGGTGGTCTTCGTCGACGTTTTCCACCACGGCCACCTGAAACTGGCGCGGCAGCAGCAGCACCGCCGACATGCTGAGGATGAGCAGCGTGAGCCACTCGGCGCTGCCCGTGCCCGCGCCGTGCAGGGTAAACAGCTGCCGCAGCGCCGGCACCGCCGCCGCCTGGTCGAAGAGGTCGGCCAGGCCGCCAAACAGGTAGTACGTTACGAATAAACCTACCAGCAGGAAGGCCAGCAGCTTTACCAGGCTTTCCAGGGCCACGGCCAGCACAATGCCCTCATGGCGCTCGGTGGCCTCCACCGAGCGCACCCCAAACAGCATGGTGAACACGGCCAGCGTAGCAGCCGTGAACAGCGCCGGGCCGTTGGCGTGGCCCCCGCCCCCACCCGTAAGCACCACGTAAGAGCTGGCAATAGCCTTGATTTGCAGGGCGATGTAGGGCACTATGCCCAACACGCACACCACCGTGGCCAGCGCGCCCAGCGCCGCGCTCTTGCCATAACGGGCCGAGATGAAGTCGGCAATGGAGGTGAGCCGCTGCTGCCGGCACACCCGGATGATTTTGCGCAGCACCAGCCACCAGGCCGGGGCAAGCAACCCCGGCCCCAGATAAATTCCTACGTAGCTCAGCCCCTGGTGGGCCGCCCGTCCCACCGAGCCGTAGTAGGCCCAGGCCGTGCAGTACACGGCCATACTCAGGGCGTACGCGTACGGATTGGCCACCAGGCTCTTACGGGCCGCCGACCGCCGCTCGGCGGTGTAGGCAACCCCGAAGAGTAAGGCCAGGTAGCCAAACGAAAAGAACAAGACCAGAAACTTGTTCACGAACTAACCAATTAATGAATAAAGTATGAATTTTGCGCAAGAAACCGCAGAAAAGTAGAACAGCTATTAAAACCTTTCACTCATTCTCCCACTCACCCATTGCCGCGCCGGGCCAGCCAGCTGGTGAGGGCGATAAGCAGCCCCCAGGCCAGCAGCACGTAGAGGTAAACGAGCGGAATACCTGCCAGCCGCCTGCTCTGGTCGAATACGCCCAGCAGCGGATAGGTGAGCAGCAGCGTAAACA
Source organism: Hymenobacter sp. BRD67 (assembly GCF_013256425.1). Taxonomy (GTDB): domain Bacteria; phylum Bacteroidota; class Bacteroidia; order Cytophagales; family Hymenobacteraceae; genus Hymenobacter. Next base: position 1,445,948 of record NZ_CP053904.1, on the reverse strand, counting down.
GCAGCGCTACGAACAGCAGCCGCTGGCCGCGCTGGTCGGCCCGCGCCGCCGGGTCGGGAGAAAGGGTCTTGCGGCTCATGGGATAAGAGAAAGGAATAGCTGTTCGCTTAAAAACCCGCCGGACAAGCTGCCTGACGGGTTTTTAGATAGAAATCAGGCTGTTATCAGCTTCAGCTGTCCATCAGCTTCAGCTGTCCATCAGCTTCACGTTGCGGGTATCCTTCATCAGGGCCATGCCCACGAAGAAGCACAGGAGGGCGATGGTAACCGGGTAAACAAGCCCGAGCAGGCTGCTGTGCTCCTTCGCAAAGGTGCCGGCCGGCTGGGCCGTGGCCCACACGCCAATCCAGGTAGCTACCAACGGCACGAAGCCGCCAAATACGCCATTGCCAATGTGGTAGGGCAGCGAAAGGGAGGTGTAGCGCACGCTGGTCGGGAACAGCTCGACGAGGTAGGCGGCGATGGGACCGTACACCATCGTCACGAACAGCACCAGGATGAAGGTGAGTAGCGTAATCATGGGCACGTTGGGCGCGAGGGCTTTCATTACGGCGGGCACGGCCTTGCCGGCGGCGTCCACGGTGGCGGGGGTTATTTCGCTGAGCGGCCCGGCGTAGGCCTTGATACCGTAGAAAAGCGGAATAGTGAACAGCGCGCCGCAAATCATGCCCGTCATGATGATGCGCTTGCGGCCGATGCGGTCGGAGAGCGAGCCGAAGTACACGAACAGCGGCGTGGCCAGCACCATCGCAATTACCAGCGCCGTGCTGGAATCCATGAGGTCCATTTTCAGGGTAGCATTCATGAACGAGTAGGCGAAAAACTGGCTCGTGTAGAAGATGACGCCCTGGCCCATCGTGACGCCGAAAAGAGCGATGAGCACCAGGCGACGGTTCACCGGGTTCACAAACGAGTCGCGCAGCGGGCTCTTACTGGTGGTGCCGGTGGCCTTAGCCTTGGCAAACAGCGGCGACTCGTGCAGCTTCTTGCGGATGTAGTACGAGGCCACGACCAGGAAGCCCGAGAGCAGGAACGGCACGCGCCAGCCCCACTCCTTGAAGGCCGCTTCGCCCATGGCCTTGCGGGCTATCACAATCACCAGGATACTGAGAATAAGGCCGCCAGTGGCCGTAATCTGGATGAAGCTGGTGTAGTAGCCGCGCTTGCTGTCGGGGGCATACTCGGCCACGTAGGTGGCCGCACCGCCGTACTCGCCGCCCAGGGCCAGGCCCTGCAGCAGGCGCAGCACCACCACAATGAGCGGTGCCACGATGCCAATCTTGTCGTAGCTCGGGATGAGGCCGGTGATGAAAGTAGCCCCGCCCATAATCAGCAGCGTAACCAGGAAGGTGTACTTGCGCCCCACCATGTCGCCGATGCGCCCAAACACCACGGCGCCAAACGGCCGCACCACGAAGCCTACGCCAAATACCGCCAGAATACCCAGCAGGGTCTCCTCCGGCTTGCCCTTCGAGCCAAACAGCACCGGCCCGATAATAGCCGCCAGCGACCCAAATATATAGAAATCGTACCATTCAATAACCGTACCCACCGACGAGGCCGTGATGACCTGCCAGATGGTTTTGGTATCGACCTGGTTGTTATCATGCGCCGCCGGCGCATCCACGGCCGCACCATAGGCGGCGGGGTTCAGGCTTTGTTCCATGATGAAGGCTGGGAAATAGTGGCGAATGCGCTTGCGGGCGTTGTTTACAGGTAGACCTGGGTTTGCAGCGTTACCTCGGGGCGGTAGCGAATGCTGTTGACCGTGGCGGCGCCGTTATTGGCGGGCAGGAAGGTCTGGTCGCTGAAGTCGGGGCGGGCGCGGTAGTTGATGGTAATCTTGGCGTTGTGCCCGTCGAGGTAGAGGTTCAGGCCCGCGTCGTACACGTTCACGCCTTTGATGCTGCCATCGGTATCGAGCAGGCCATTGAGGCTATTGTGCAGATACGCCACGTAGGGCTGGAGCTTCATCTTGGGCCCGAGCAGGTTTTTGGGCAGCAGCACCCCGAGCTGCGTGTAGTAGCTCTGGCCGGTGCCGATGAGCGGCACGGCGTTGCCAACCAGGCCGGCCGAGGTAGTCGCGCCCGCCGCCAGGCCGTTGCCGGGGTTCATCAGGCCCACGTTGCGCACGTAGTTGGGCCCGAAGTTGTAGTTGTAATACACGCCGTATAACGTGACGGCCGTTTTAGAGGTCGTATCAATCGGCGCGTCGTAGAACACATCCACCCCGTAGAGGCGCACGTCGTGGGTGGTCGTGGTCGAGAACGGGTCGGCCGGAGCCGTGGTCGGGTACGCCGCCGGCCGCGAGTACGTGCCGCTGGGATTGTAGTGGAAGCCCGCCCCAATGTTGAGCACTTTCTTGGTGCCCAGGTAAGTGCCCGTCTGATAAGGCAGCAGGTTGGATTCTTTGTCGAAGAACTCGTAGTCGAAGTACCCCTGGTATATCTTATTGGTATTGCGGGGGTTGAAGGCCGCCACGTTGGTACGCAGCCCGGCCGGCGTGGCCGTAGGGGCCGCCAGGTTGCTCACAAACGGGTCGTCGATGGCCAGGCGGTAGTCGAAGCCTCCGATGCGGCCCTTGGCATATGCCCCATAAAGAAGCCGAACTGGTCGGTCTGGTCCAGGGTCGGGTAGTTGACGATGGGCAGGTCATACGTCATGATGTTTAGGGTACTGGCCTGCGTCATGCGCGAAATACCGACCTGGTAGTTGAGGCCCGCCCCCACGCTCAGGTACTTGTTGACGCGAAACTCGCCCGTAGCATTGTGCACGTAAAACGGCGCCCGCTTGGCCGGGCCATTGGGGTCGTTGGGCTCGCCCCCGCTGATGGTCGTCTGGTTTTCCATACCCATATCGAGCAGCAGCAGAAACCGGGGGTTCAGCTGGGCCAGCATAATGAGGCGGGTGCGCCGCAGCCCAAATGCCACCTGGTCGGATTTTGGCAGGCCGTCGCGCAGGGTATTGGAGTTGTTCTCGTTGTACTGCGCCCAGAACTGCGTCCAGGCAATAAAGCGCAGGTACTTCGAGCCATCGGCCGAAATATTCAACTTCATACCGGCCCCGTACGGCACCGATTTGTCGGGGGTGGGTGCCGACGGCGGCGGGGCGGGCGTGGCCGGCGGCGGGGGTGTGCCGGCTGCCGGCGGCGTAACCTGGGCGTGGACAGTGCCGGCTAGCAGCAGGCTGCCAAGAGCAAAGGCGTAGCGGGTGTTGGGCATGAATGAAAACTGACTAATGAAAAGAGAGCCGATTGCCCACCACCGGGTCCGGACGCAGGCAGTTCGGTCCGGCTAAGTAGCAGCCCGAACCGGCCGCCTGGTACCAGCGTGCAGTAGTTTTGCTAACTCACTATAGCTCGCCGGCCACTACCGCAGCGCGGTGGGCGGCCATTAGCGCGCGGCTGCTACGCTGCCCCGAAGCCCGCGCGCCGGGTTACGGGCGCTTCCAGCCATCGCCGCCGGGCGCCCAGCGCGCCAAAAAAGCCTCGCTCGCCCCAGCCAGACCAGTAGCGATAGCAAGTGAGCAAACCTATATCTGTTTAGCGACAAAGGCGGGCCAGCGGTACCTGAGGCCGCGGGCGGCCCCGCGCTACCCCGCCCGGAAGCGCTCCCAGCGTATCATCATGTATTTATCGCCCAGCTCGGTGACGACCAGCCCGGCGCTTTTCAGGTTCTCGGGCTTCTGAAAGAATTCGGCCAGCTCTTTTTGGTTGAGAATCTTGTACGTGGGGTGATAGTCGGTCTGGCGCGGGGCTTTCACGCCGTACTTCTTCACCCAGTTCATCACGCTGACGTGGCTCACGCCGAGCAGGCGCTCAATCTCGCGGTAGCTCACGCCCTCAATGTAGAGCTGCAAGGCCTTTACCACATAGTAGGGGTTTACCTCGCGCCCTACCTTGGCCACGGTGTAGTGATAGCCGCAGCTCTTGCACCGAAACCGCTGGCGCTCATTGATTACGCCGCTCTTGGTGGCTTCCTTCGAGTCGCACTTGGGGCAGGCGGGGGTAGTCATAGTGCAGAAGCTAGTTGTACCAACGGGTTCGCGGTCAGTTGGCGGCTCAAGGTATAGCTGATTAGCTGCAATCCGGGCGGGCTATTCCAAAATGAGTTGCCCCAGCGCCTCGACGGCCAAACCCAGGCAGCGCATATCGAGCCTGGACGATTGATAACCAGCCAGGTACCAGCCGCAAGAGAAAAAGCGTGTGTCTCATGCTGCTAAAGCTAGGTAGCTTTGGCGCCTTAACCCCACCCCGCTCCATGCCCGCCCCGCCTACCGCACCATTGCCCCGGCCGACCTTTCAGCCGCCGATTTTTACCAGTACCTTATCGGCGCGGTGGCGCCCCGGCCCATTGCGTTTGCCAGCACCATCTCGGCCGCGGGGCAGGTCAATCTGAGTCCGTTCAGCTTTTTCAACGTCATGAGCATGGACCCGCCCGTTCTGGTGTTTTCGCCCACCAGCCGGGGGCGCGACAACTCGCACAAGGATACCCTGCTAAACGTGCGCGCCGTGCCCGAGGTGGTGATTAATCTCTGCGACTACCCATTGGTAGAGCAGCTGTCGCTGGCCAGCGCCGAGTACCCGGCCGGGGTCAACGAGTTTGCCAAGGCCGGCCTCACCGAAGCGCCGTCGGACCGGGTGCGGCCGCCGCGCGTGGCCGAGTGCCCGGTGGCCTTCGAGTGCGTGGTGGAGCAGATTATCGCGCTCGGCGCCGGCCCCGGCCACGGCAACCTAGTGATTTGCCGCGTGGTGCAGGCCCACGTGCGCGAGGATATTCTGCTCGAAGGCCGGCCCGGCATCGACCCGCATAAGTACGAGGCCGTATCGCGCCTGGGTGGGGACTGGTACAGCCGCCTGCGCCCCGAAAACCTGTTTACCGTGGGCCGCCCCAACCGCCACCTGGGCATAGGCTTCGATGAGCTGCCCGAGCACATCCGCCACAGCGACCTGCTTACCGGCAACGACCTGGCCAAGCTCGCCAACGTGGAGCGCGCCGCCCTGCCCACGCCCGCCCAAATCGAGGAAATCAAAACCGAGCCGATGGTAGCGTATTTGCTCAACAAGTACCGTAGCGATACTGCCGAGCAGCAAAAGCAGCTGACCCTGCTGGCCCGGCAGTGGCTGGAAGAAGGCCGCGTGGCCGAGGCGTGGCGGGTGCTGCTGGGCTACTAATTTATTAATTCATCTTGAACACTTCACAGATTATTTTTTTCGTTGGAATTATCTGTAAAGTGAAAAGGCCTGCAATTTTCCAAGTAATATTTCCTACCTAAATCAGTGATATAAATTCTGAGCTGTTTTTCTGTATGATTAGCATTTGTCCAATCTTTTGCCTGCTTCTTAACGAGCTCAAAAGAAAAGCGAATATTTATTCTTACTTCATCACCGTTAAAAATAAGCCCTTCATAGGCCGAGAAATAATTTTGCTCAAACAGCCAGTTTAATCTTTGACTCAATTGAGTATAAATAGCCTCTTCTGATAACTGCGGCTGTCGCTGACTCAAAACAGAAACCAAATCCCACATTGGGGAATAATCTGTTTCTATTTCGTCTAGTATCCAGCAATCTACTAGCAAAACATTGTGGCTCATACTATACGCACAGCTACAGTTCCATTATCCCCTAATTCCGCACCGCAATCAGCAGCCCCAGTTCCTTGTACCGCATATTAAATTTCTTGGCAATGGCCGCATTCGTGAGCGAGCCTTTGTAGACGTACACGCCCGAGCGGAAATGCTCATTGGTAAACAGCGCCTCGTTGATGCCGCCGTGCTGGCTGATGTCTTGCAGGATGGGCGTGAAGATGTTGCTGAGCGCGTTGGTGGCGGTGCGGGGCACGCGGGAGGCAATGTTGGGCACGCAGTAGTGCACTACATCGTATTTTCTGAATACTGGCTTGCTGTGGCTGGTCAGCTCGCTGGTTTCGAAGCAGCCGCCCTGGTCGATGCTGATATCGATGATGATGGAACCCGGCGCCATGCTCGACACCATACTTTCGGGCACCATAAACGGAATGCGCCCTTCTTCCACGGCCAGCGCCCCAATAACCACATCGGCCCGCCGAATCTGCTGGCTCAGGGCAAAGGTATCGAGGGTGCTGGTGTAGAGCTGCGAGCCCAGGTTGTGCTTGAGGCGGCGCAGCTTATACAAGTGATTATCAAACACTTTTACCTCAGCTCCCAGGCCCAGCGCGGCGCGGGCGGCGTACTCGGCTACCGTGCCCGCGCCCAGGATGACGACCTGCGACGGCGGCACCCCCGTGATACCGCCCAGAATAATGCCTTTGCCCTCGTTGGAGCGGGCCAGGTACTCGGCGGCTACGAGCATTACCGTTGAGCCGGCGATTTCGCTCATGGCGCGCACGACGGGCCGGGCACCGCTGGGGTCTTTTATCAGCTCGAAGCCAATGGCGTTGACCTTTTTACGAGCCAGGGCATTGATAAATTCGGGCGTCATGGTACCCATTTGCAGGGCCGAGATGAGCGTTTGGCCGGGGCGCATCAGCTCAATCTCATCCATCATGGGCGGGGCCACTTTCAGGATAATATCGGCCTTATAAACTTCCTCGGTCGAGTAGGCAATGGTAGCGCCCGCCTCCGAATAGTCGTGGTCGGAAAACTTGCTGGGCTCGCCGGCCCCGCTTTCCAGCATTACTTCGTGGCCTTCGCTGATGAGGTGTACTACGGCTTCGGGCGTGAGCCCCAGCCGGTTTTCCTGCAAGGATATCTCCTTGGGCAGGCCAATGAAAAGCTTGCGCTTGCGCGTGTCCACGGCCAGCATCGACTCCTGGGTGAAGTAGGCGCGGCTCGTCGCCAAAGCGCCAAAGCCGGAGGGTAGCTGTTCGGCCATAACTTAATTTCAGTGGGCAGTGCGCAATGAATAGTGAGCAGCTTCTGGCTGCCAAATAGTCATTGTACACTGCTCACTGCTCACTGATAATTGATAATTGTCTTGATTCCGGGCCGGTTACCGACAGCTCCACGAGCAGCCGCTGCGAAGGCAACAGCCCCGTGACGCGGCTGGGCCATTCTATCAGGCAAAGATACCCCGAATCGAAGTACTCGGCTGCGCCCAGCCGGGCAGCTTCTTCTTCGGAGTCAACCCGATAAAAGTCGAAGTGGTAGATGGGCTGCCCACGGCCGTCACGGTATTCGTTGACGAGGGCGAAGGTGGGGCTGCTCACGTCGTCGTGCACGCCCAGCTCGGCGCACAGGGCGCGGATGAGCGTCGTTTTGCCCGCCCCCATCTCGCCCGCGAAGGCCACGATGGTCTGGCCCGATGCAGCAAGGGCCGCGGCGAGCTGCCGGGCGGCCGTGGGCACGGCCGCCAGCGCTGGTATTTCGAGGGTAAGAGAAGACATTTTTGCTTTATTTCCCGGTTGGTCGTCCTGCTGACGAAGGAAGCACGACGTTTTTTCGTAGCGCGCAAGGCATTTTTTAATGCATGCGGTCGTCGCGCACCGGCAGGTTTACGACAATCTCCCTTCGAGCCTGAGCAATTCCTGCAATCGGGCATCTACTTCGGCCGGGTCGCAGTATTCTTTGGCCAGGTCGACGTAGCTCACGAAGTGGCCCGCTTCGCTGGCCATCAGCTCATAATAAAACTGGCTAAGCTCAGGGTCACGGTCTTGCAGGTGCAGCCACAGCAGCTTAAAGCGCTCGCAGGAGCGCGCCTCGATAAGCGCCGACACCAGCAGCTGGTCGAGCAGCTGGCGCTCGCGCGGGCCACCCTTGCGGATGTGCGCCATGAGCTGCACCACGTACTCGTCGCGGCGCGGGCGGCCCAGCGGCAGGCTGCGCTTGCGCAGCTCCTGCACCACGCGCTCAAAATGGCTCCATTCTTCGGCTACCAGCAGGGTAAGCTCGTCAACCAGTCGCTCTTTTTCGGGGTAATGCACAATGAGCGAGATGCCGGTGCTGGCCGCCTTCTGCTCGCAATAGGCGTGGTCAACCAGGATTTCTTCGAGATTCTTACTGGCCAAATCTACCCAGCGCGGGTCGGTGTTGAGCTTGAGCTTAAGAATGGTTTTCTCTTTCATAACTGAGTAGCTACCCGTTTATTTAACCCTGAGCGATAAGCCGGCCAAGCGCGGCCGGCATTTAGCTAAAAAATCGCCACCGTACCCCAAACTGGAAACGGCGCGGATAGCCCGTGTAGTAAGGCGTGGTAAAATAGCCATTAGCGCCCAAGCCCTGGTTGAGGTAGGCCACTTTTATAAAGATGGAGGCGGAGCTGATATCGGCCGCCACAAAGGCATTGGCCACCGCATAGCCGCCCAGCTTAAACTGGTCCTGCACGTAAAACTGCTGGGTGCTGGGCGAGTAGCCGTAGCCCCGAAACTCCGACTGGTAATACACCTCGCCGCCCACCTGCGCAAACAAAGCGTGCCCGAACACCCGGCGCTGGTAATATACCCGCGACTCGGTAACGAAGGCCGGAATGCGTAGCCCCGCCGTGCGCGACGTTGCGGTGTCGCCGCCGGCGCCGTGCGTGTAGGTGGCCTGGTTATCGAAGTACACATTACCTACCCGGAAGCGGTGGCGCGCAAACGCGATAAGCAGCTGCTTGCTGGTGCTAAGCTGAGCCGGGACTCCCTGCTGGTTATAATATACCAAATTGTTAATATTAACCACGGCCGCGCTTAGCTCGATACGGTGGTCGGCCAGGAACGGCAGGCGCTGCTGCAGGCGCACGGTGAGCTGCTGGGTGGTTGTATTGGCGAAGGCCGCCGCCGTGTTGTCTGAGAGGTTATTCCACTGGTAGTGATTGCCGAAAAAGACCCGTTGGGTAAGGGTGGGCGAGTACGAATTGACCAGCGCCTCGGCCGATAAAGGACCGGTGCGGATGCGCCCGCGCAGCCAGTATTCGGCCCGTTGCCCACTACTTTTACCGCGCCATTGTCGAGCGGCAGATACTCGCCCGCTACCTCAATGGCGTAAATGGTGTGGTAGTTGAATGAGGCCGTGCCCCCAGAAAAAGCTGCCCGTAGTAGCGCGGCTTCACATTGAGGGTGTCGTTGGGCGAGTTGCCCACGGCTACGAGGCGTGGGTTGGTACCCGACCGGCCCACCGGCGTGCTTTTCTCTTCCAGCCAGGCATTGCGGTAGCGGCCATACACGTTGTACTCGATGCGCTCGGTGCGGCCGAGCAGGCCGAAGGTGTTTTCAATTTGCCGGTAAGTGGCGCGGTCGTTGGTAGCCGTGGGGTTGCGCAGGGCATTATCATAAAATAGCAGATTACCACTCCCGTCGCGCGGCAAAGCAGTATCGGTATAGCCATTGTACTGCCGCCGGATATCGAATACATGATAGGCGGTGAAGCCCTTAGTGAGTAGCCGATAAGTCTGGAGCAGGTGCACAGCGTCGCGGTCGTCGATGTTGTTGGCTGCCGTCAGGTACACCTGCTCGTTGCCGTAGTTGAAGAGTGAGTCAATAACCCCTCCCATCTTTTTTATACGGGCCTGCTCGGCCGCCGAGGGCTGGATACCGCCCTGCTCCCGCGTAGCCTGGCGGCTGGCCGAGTAGTTGGCCAGCAGGTGATAGCGACCACTCTCGTTTTGGTAGCGACCGAATATAGTAAAATTATTATGTTCTACCTGGGCGCTGGCGGCGCTGGTGGCCAGTATCTGGTTGGAGGCAATGCGTTCGTAATCAACCCCGATGCTGAAGTTCTTTTTCAGCGAGCGCGTGTAGCTTAGCTCGAATACCTGCTCGCCTGCCGAGCCCTGCACGTAGCGAAAAAAGGAATAGGGCGAGCGGCTGTCGTAGTACGGCACCTCGCTGGCTTCGCGCACGTTGCGGTCAAACACGTTGCGTCCGAAGCGGGCCCCGAGCTGTAGATTGGGCTGGTACAGCAGCGGCCGCGAAGCCGAGCCAAACACGCCCAGGTCTTGCTGAAACGTTGTATCGTGCGTCCAGAACCGCGCCTGCGGCCACTGCGTAAGCGTAGTATCGAGGGGCGTGCCGCCCACCGAGTCGCGCCGCACTTCGGCCTCGTAGATGACGCGGGTAGTCTTGGGGCCATAAACCGCTTTGGTCGAGTCGTCGACAATCTGGGCACGGCCGGCCAGGGTACTGGCCAGCACCAGCGTGAGCAGCAGCGTGAGCCAGCGGACTACGGCGAAGGAAGAAGAAACCATGTACAGAAAAAACACGCGGGGAGTAAGCCGGCGCCCCAGGCTCAACGCGTAAAGATACTAGGGCTGGGCGGGCGTCGTAGCGGCAGCCACCACGGCGGCCAGCCGGGCCGCGCCCGCGCCCAGCAACGCTACGCGCACCGGAATCGTGTAGAAGCGCAGCGCCCACCCGGCCGGCCGGCCCACAAACCTGGGGCCGTGCGCTCGCTTAGGCGGGTAGCGTCTTTTTCGGTGGTGAAAACAGGCCAGCCGGGCTGCCAGTACTTTTGCAGCGCCGCCAGGTCGGCTGGCTGAAACGCGTGGTGGTCGGGCAGGGCTTCGTGGTGCATAATGGTGTACCCCTGGCTTTCGAGGTAGCTGCGCAAAGGGCCGGGCTGGGCAATACCCGTGAGCAGCAGCGCCGGGCCGGGCCCGGGCGGCGGGCCCGGCTCCGCGCCCACCCATTCTGCCCCGACTTCTACCAATTCGGTAGCCAGCGGCACTGGCGCGGCGTAAGCATAGCTCGAAAACAAGATAACTGCCCTGGCCGGGCATAGCGCCGCACCTGAGCCTCGGCGGCAGCCTGGTCGTGGGCCGATAAGCCGGGCGGGCATTTGGTCAGGATAACGACATCGGCGCGGGCGGCCCCGGCGCGGGCTTCGCGCAAGCGGCCGGCGGGCAGCACAAAATCGGTGTAGAAAGGCCGGGCCAGCTCGGTGAGCAGAATATTGAGCGTGGGCCGCACGCGGCGGTGCTGGTACGCGTCGTCGAGCACCACGCAGGTCAGCTCGGGGTGGTGTTGGCGCAGCAGGTCGAGCCCCAGCTGGCGGTTTTCGGCCACCGCCACCGGCACGCGCTGGTGGTTGAACTCCTGGAAATACTGGCAGGGCTCATCCCCTATCGTGGCGGCTGAGTCGGCAAGCGTAGCCAGGCGCGGGCCTTTGGTCTGGCGGCCGTAGCCCCGGCTCAGAATAGCCGGCTGCTGGCCCTGACGCAGCAGCTCCTGCACCAGCCAGGCAACGTGGGGCGTTTTGCCGGTGCCGCCCACCCGCAGGTTGCCCACGCTGAGCAGCGGCACCCAGCCGGCGGCCGAGTGCTTGTAGCCGTGGTCGTAGAGCCAGTTGCGCCCGGCCAGCACGGCAGCGTATAGCCAAGAGAGCGGAAGAAGCAGCCAAGCCAGCCAGGAGGTAAGCATAGGGCAAAGGTCGGGCCGGCCACCGACCTTTGCCCTATGCCCGACTTCGCCACCCGCCTGCTTCAGCTATTTTCCACTTTTCCGCTGCCCGCCACTCCGCTGCCACTAGGTGTAGAAGCCCGCAGCTCTTACCAGGAGCCGGAGGTGCAGGACCTTATGCGGCGGTTTGCCCAGCGCTTTTACCGCGCTAATCACCAGCGCGTTGGCATTTTCGGCATCAATCCCGGCCGCTTCGGAGGCGGCCGAACCGGCATCTCGTTTACCGACCCGGTCGCGCTTAGCGATAGCTGCGGCATCACGCACAACCTTCCGCAAAAGCGCCGCGAGCTGTCGAGCGAGTTCGTGTATAACTTTATTGCGGAGCTGGGCGGCCCGGCCGGGTTTTACGACCACTTTTTCCTCAGCGCAGTGTACCCGCTGGAGCTGACGCGCGAAGGCAAAAACTACAATTATTACGATGCGCCGGCTATCATTAAAGCCCTGTGGCCCGACATGCTGCGCTCGCTTACCAGCCAGGCCGAGCGGCTAAACCTCCGCCGCGACGTGGCCGTAAGCCTGGGCCGCCGCAACGGCGAATTTCTGCAAAAGCTTAATAACGAGCTGGGTTTATTTGAGCGCATTGAAATTCTTGACCACCCGCGCTTTCTGATGCAGTACCGCCGCAAGCGGCTGGCCGAAAATGTGGCCAGGTATGTAGAAGTGCTGGGAAGTCTTGTTAGATAATTAATTATATCAAAACTATTATATTTATCAATTACTAGCTACCCCTTCCCTGCCTTCCGCTTTCGTGAGCTTGTTAACTGTTATTTGCTAAATGATAACTGTAAGAGACCTGGCCCGCCTGCTCGAAACCACGGCGCCCCTGGCCCACCAGGAAAGCTACGATAATGCCGGCCTGCAATGCGGCCTGCTCACGGCCGGAATCACCGGCGTACTCATTGCCCTCGACTGCACGCCGGCCGTGGTGGCCGAAGCGGCGCGGCGCGGCTGCAACGTGGTGCTATGCCACCACCCGGTCATTTTTCGGCCGCTCAGGCGCCTTACCGGCCAGGGCCTGGTAGAGCAAACCATTATGGCCGCGCTCAAGGCCGACGTAGCCATCTACGCGGCCCACACCAACCTCGACAACGTGCGCCAGGGCGTTAATGCCCGACTGGCCCAAAAGCTGGGGCTGGTCAACACCCGTATTCTGGCACCCAAAACCGGCACGCTGGGCCGACTCATCACGTACGTGCCCGACCAGGCCGATGCCGATGGCCAGCAGTTGTCAGACAAAGTATTGCAGGCATTATATACTGCCGGAGCGGGCCAGGTCGGCAATTACCGCGAGTGCAGCTTCCAAACGCCGGGCCTGGGCACCTTTACGCCGGGGCCGGCTCCCGCCCCACCATCGGCACCGAAAACGAGCCCGCCTCCGTAGCCGAAACCAAGGTTGAGGTGCTGCTGCCCCTGCACCGCCAAGCGGCCGTGCTGGCCGCACTGCGCCAAGCCCATCCGTATGAAGAAGTAGCCTACGAGCTGATAAAGCTCGAGAACGAGCACCAGGATGTGGGCGCGGGCCTGGTGGGCCACTTGCCTAAGGCGCTGAGTCCGCTCGATTTTCGCCAGCATCTGAAGGCCGTGCTGGGCGTGCCCGTGGTGAAGCACACGGCATTTGACAAACCCATTAAAAAAGTGGCGCTGTGCGGCGGCGCGGGCAGCTTCCTGACCGGCGCAGCCGTGGCGGCCGGCGCCGATGCCTACGTGACGGCCGATGTGAAATACCACGAGTTTTTTGCGCCCGAGGGCCGGCTGCTGCTCTGCGATGTGGGGCACTTTGAGAGCGAGCAATTTACGGGTGAGCTATTCCGCGATTTGCTGCTGGCAGCGTTCGGTCGTACTTTTGCGGTCTTATTCGCTGAAACCTCCACGAATCCCGTTCAGTATGACTGCTAATTCCGCCGCCGTGGTAAATCCGGCCGACGCGCCTATTTCCGCCAAGCTCGAAGCTTTACTCAACCTGCAACGCATTGATTCGCAGCTCGATGAGATTCGCCGTGTACGAGGCGACCTGCCCGAAGAAGTACGCGACCTCGAAGATGAGATTGCCGGTTACGAAGCCCGCGTAAAGCGCTTCGACGAAGAAATCAGCGGCCTGCAGGACCAGATTAAGCAGCGCAAAGCTGCTACGAAAGAGGCCGAAGGCCTCATCAAGCGCTACGAAGAGCAGCAAACCAACGTCCGCAACAACCGCGAGTACGAGGCTATTGCCAAAGAAGTAGAGCTGCAGCGCCTCGAAATCCAGATTTCGGACAAGAAAATCAAGGAGGCCCAGTACCTCATCGAGCAGCGCAACACCGAAGCCAACGTGACGCGCCTGCGCCTTGAGGAGCGCCGCAAAGACCTCGACACCAAGAAAAGCGAGCTCGACACCATCGTGGCCGAGAACGAAGCCGAAGAAAAGCAGCTCGTTGCGGAGCGCGAAACGGCTATTCAGCCCGTAGAAGCCCGCCTGCTGACAGCCTACGACCGCATTCGGGGCAACATGCGCAACCGCCTGGCGGTAGTGCTGGTGCGCCGCGATGCCTGCGGCGGCTGCTTCAACACGGTGCCCCCACAACGCCAGGCCGACATTATCTCGCACAAGAAAATCATCGTGTGCGAGCACTGCGGCCGCATTCTGGCCGATGTGGAAGGCCGGGCCGCGGTCAATGCCTAAGCTCTAGCTTGTATTTCAAAGAAAAGGAACGACTCCGGTCGTTCCTTTTTTTATCGCCCTTACATTTTGACGGAAATTACTGCCGAGATACGCCGTAGACTTCGCCAGGGCGCGTGGAGCGTAGTAGTGAGCCTGTTGGCCACTACGGCCGGCCTCAGTGCGCCACCTGGCGCCACCTGCCAGGCACTGGCCCCGCAGCCGCTACCCGATGCCGTACTAGCCCCGGAAACGCTTTCGCCCGCCGCCCGCCACGCCTACGCCGAGCTGCTGAAGCTGAAAGTGACCACCTGCCGCCAGTTGCTGGCGGCCGAGCCGGCCCGCGCCCCCGGCACGCTGCTGGTAGCCGACTGCGCTGATTTTGTAGAGCTTCTTATCAGCCAGGATGCCGGGCGCTACGAGGCCACGGTGGTGGCCCAGGACGCACGCCTGGCCATGCTGGCGCAAGCACCGGCCGGCGCCCTGCGCGACTACGCGCAGGCCGAAATCAGGCTACACCAGGCGTTGGCCCAGGTGGTGTTTCACCACGAGGTGCGCGGCGCCTGGAACCTGCGCCAGACTGCCCAGCTGGTGCAAGCGGCCGCGCAGCGCTACCCTACGTACCTACCTATTCGCAAAACCCTGGGACTATGCCAGTTTGGTATTGGCTCGCTGCCGGAGGGCTACCACTGGTTTTTGCGGCTGCTCGGCCTTAGCGGAGGCGTGGAGCAAGGCTTGCAAAACCTGGGCCGGGCGGCGGCGCAACCCCACGATTTCCAGCCCGAAAGCCAGATTTTGCTCGCGCTTATTCGGGAAGCATATTATAAAAAAGGTAATGAGAGCCTGTCATTAGTGCTAAGGCTGGCAAGCGAGCAGGCTGATAACTTACTCTTTAGCTACTTGGTTATCAGCCTGCAAAAGCGTCAGCACCACGGCGAACAGGCGCTGGCGGCCTACCGAACCCGGCCTACCGGCGCAGCCTACCTACCCCTGGCCTACCTGCACCACCTGGCCGCCGACCTACTGCTTTATCGCGGCGACTATGCCAGCTCCATCGCCGAAAACCAGCAGTTTCTGCACGAGTACCGGGGTGAATATTACCGCAAGGATGCGGCTTTTAAGCTTTACCTGGCCGCCTGGCTGGGTGGTGCTCCCGCGGCCGCGGCCGAACGGTATCGCCAGCAAATTAACCAGGTCGGGCCGCTTACTATTGAGGAAGATATCTACGCCCAGCGCTTTTACCACGACGCCCAGCTGCTCAACCCCGTGCTGACCCGCGCCCGGCTGCAAACCGATGGCGGCTACTATAACCAGGCACTGAGCACCTTGCAGCTATTTCACCCCACGCCCGCCACGCCCGTGCGCGACCAGCTTGAAGCGCCTTACCGCCGCGCCCGCGTGTGGGAAGGCCTGGGCCGCCTCGATTCGGCCCGGGCCGACTACCAGCTCACCCTGCGCCGGTCGGCCGCGCTGGGCGACCCCGCTTACTACTTCGCGCCGCAGTCCGCTTTGCAGCTCGGCTACCTGGCGCAGGCAGCCGGCCAGCTGTCAGCGGCCAAAGCCTATTTTGAGCAGGCGATGGCCTACCCCAGGCACGAATACAAAAACAGCACCGACCAGAAAGCCAAACTGGCTCTACGGGGGTTATAGTGGAAGCTTTATGTTGACCGTCCCACTCGCCAGCCTGCCCGCCGACTTCCGCGCCCGCGCCTTGCAGTGGGCGGCGCAGTTTCCACATTGTGCTTATTATGAGCCCAATAACCTACAGGCTTCGGCGGCTGGCACGTTTACGCGGCTGCTGGCGGTGGCTCCGGCGGCCCCCGGCGCGCCTACCTCCCTGGCCGAGTTGACGGCTTATCTGGACGGACCACCGCACCTGCCGCCACGCTGCGGCTTTTTAACATACGATATTAAAAATGAGATTGAAGCGCTACACAGTCACAATTTTTCCGGACTTAATTGGCCGGCGCTTCATTTCTTTTTGCCCGAAACCTGCTTGTACTGGCAGCCCGACAGCCTGCTGATTCAGGGCGCAGTGACTGACGTGCTGGCCGCGATTCTGGCTACCGAAGTGCCCTAGCCGCGCTGCCGGCCGTGCCGCCGCTACGCCCCCGAATGCCCCGCACCGACTACCTGCAAGCCGTGGCGCATGTGCGCGAGGACATCCTGAATGGCGAGGTTTATGAATTAAATCTGTGCCAGGAGTTTTACGCCGAAAACGTGCAGCTCGACCCGGTCGCCACTTTTTGGCGGCTCAATGAGGCCTCGCCGGCTCCCTACGCGGGCTTTTTGCGCTACCACGACCATTATTTGCTATGCGCGTCGCCTGAGCTATTCCTGGAGCATTACGAGCCCGCCATTATTCAGTCGCAGCCCATTAAAGGCACCCGGCGCCGCGGTGCCACGCCGGCCGATGATGAGCAGCAGCGCCTCACCCTGCTGCACGACGAAAAGGAGCGCGCCGAAAACCTGATGATAGTGGACCTCGTGCGCAACGACCTAGCCCGCGTGGCACGCACCGGCACCGTCGAAGTGACCGAACTCTTTGGCACCTACGGCTTTAAACAGGTTTGGCAATTGATTTCGACCGTGTCGGCTGAGCTACGGCCGGGCGTGGACCTGGCCGACATTCTGCGCGCTACTTTTCCGATGGGCTCGATGACGGGCGCGCCCAAAATCAGGGCCATGCAGCTTATTGAATATTACGAAGCCAGTCGGCGCGGACTCTACAGCGGCAGCTTCGGCTTTGTGTGGCCCGATGCCGAATTCGAGTTCAACGTCGTGATTCGCAGCCTGCAATACCGCGCCGATACCGGCTACCTCAGCCTGCAAGTCGGCTCGGCCATCACGTATGACTCCGTGCCGGAGCACGAATACCAGGAATGCCTGCTGAAAGCGCAGGGCGTGCTCGAAGCGCTGCAAACCAGCCTCAGCGGGACGTAAGTCCGGGCCAGGAACTAACCGCCACCTGCCATTCTGTCATTTTTTGTATCTTTGTTACCTGCCCCGCACCCGGCCGGGGCATCTTGCCTGCTATGTCTCAACCGCTCATTACGTTAGATTTTCTTGCTACTGCACCCGCACCCGACGCGTCGGCCCTGCCCACCGAGGTGCGCGTGAGCGCCGCCACCCGCACCGGCGCGGGCCGCAAGCTCTACATCGAGAGCTACGGCTGCCAGATGAACTTCTCGGATTCTGAAATCGTGTCCAGCATCCTGGCGGCGGAAGGCTTCGATACCACCGAAGACCTGGCTGCGGCCGACCTGGTGCTGCTCAATACCTGCTCCATCCGCGAGAAGGCCGAGCAGACGGTGCGCATGCGCCTCACCCAAATCAACTCGCATAAAAAGCGCCGGCCGGGCATGCTCGTGGGCGTGCTGGGCTGCATGGCCGAGCGCCTCAAAAGCCGTTTTTTGGAAGAAGAGAAAATCGTGGACCTCGTAGTGGGCCCCGACGCCTACCGGGACCTTCCCCAGCTCATTGCGCAGGTTGATGGGGGCCACAAGGCCGTCAACGTGCTGCTCAGCCGGGAAGAAACCTACGCCGACATCACGCCCGTGCGCCTCAACTCGAACGGCGTGTCGGCCTTTATTAGCATCATGCGCGGCTGCGACAATATGTGCTCGTTTTGCGTGGTGCCCTTCACGCGGGGCCGCGAGCGCAGCCGCGATGCCCACAGCATCGTGCAGGAAGCCCGCGACCTGGTGGCCGCTGGCTACAAGGAAGTTACCCTGCTCGGCCAGAACGTGGACAGCTACAAGTGGGCCAGCACCGATGGGCAGGAGCGCGTCAACTTTGCCCAGTTGCTGGAGCGCGTAGCGCTCGTGAGCCCGCAGCTGCGGGTGCGCTTTTCGACCTCGCACCCCAAGGATATTACCGACGAGGTGCTGCACACGATGGCGCGCCACGACAACATCTGCAAGTACCTGCATCTGCCCGCCCAGAGCGGCAACTCGCGCGTGCTGGCACTGATGAACCGGACCTACGACCGGGCCTGGTACGAGGAGCGCGTGGCGGCCGTGCGCCGCATCCTGGGCGACGACTGTGCCATCTCGACGGATATGATTGCCGGCTTCTGCTCCGAGACGGAAGAAGAGCATCAGGACACGCTGAGCCTTATCGACCATGTTCAATATGACATGGCTTATATGTTCTTTTATTCGGAGCGCCCTGGCACGCTGGCCGCCCGCAAGCTCGCCGATGACGTGCCGCTGGAAACCAAAAAACGCCGCCTTCAGGAAATAATCGACCGCCAGCAGGCGCACAGCCGTGCCCGCTACGAGCGCGGGGTCGGCCGCGTGCATCAGGTACTGGTCGAGAATTTCTCCAAGCGCTCGAAAGACGACCTCAGCGGCCGCAACAGCCAGAATCAGGTAGTAATTTTTCCGAAGCAAAATTTCCAGAAAGGCGACTACGTTAACGTACTGGTACACACTAACACCGGCGGCTCGCTACTGGGCGAGGCAGTACAAATCAGCTAACCTCTCTCCGTATGGATGTTAAATCTGACTTGCTGCCGGTGGGTGGCTTGGTCGCTTTTTAGTCATCCGCTTGGTATGGCGCCTGAATTTTCCTAAGAAATAAACTTCATGGACTGAGCTTATCAGGCTTAGTCTGGCTAATGACAAATCAAGAAATCCAATCCATCAAGCAGCGTTTCGGCATCATTGGTAATGCGTCGGCGCTGAACTACGCCATTCAGGTAGCCGCGCAGGTCGCGCCGACTGACATGACCGTGCTCATTACCGGCGAAAGCGGGTCGGGCAAGGAGTCGTTTTCTAAGATTATCCACGCCCTGTCGCCGCGCAAGCACGGGCAGTTTATCGCCATCAACTGCGGCGCCATTCCGGAAGGCACCATCGACTCGGAGCTGTTTGGACACGAAAAAGGCGCGTTCACGGGGCCAATGAAGCTCGCAAGGGCTATTTTGAAGTGACCGACGGCGGCACCATCTTTCTGGATGAGATTGCCGAAATGCCGCTGGGCACCCAGGCCCGCCTGCTGCGCGTGCTCGAAAATGGCGAGTTTATCCGGGTGGGCTCCAGCAAGGTGCAGAAAACCGATGTGCGCGTAGTAGCCGCCACCAACGTGAATCTGCTCGACCGGGTGCAGGCCGGCAAATTCCGCGAAGACTTGTACTATCGCCTTAACACAGTGCCGATTACGGTACCTCCGCTGCGCGAGCGCGGCGATGATATCTACCTGCTGTTCCGCAAGTTCACGGCTGACTTTTCGGAGAAACATAGAGTAAAACCTATATCTCTCACGCCCGACGCGGTCCGACTGCTCACGCGGTTTCGGTTTCCGGGCAACATTCGCCAACTCAAGAACCTGGCCGAGCAGATTTCGGTGCTGGAGTTGGAGCGTGAAGTTGATGCTGCCCGCCTGACTACCTATTTGCCGGCTGTCCAAACGTCGCTGTTGCCGGCCCTGCTGCCCGGCCACGGCACCGGCAATGACTTTAGTTCTTATTCGGAGCGCGATATTCTGTACCGGCTGCTGTTCGACATGCGCCGCGACATGACCGACCTCAAAAAAGTGGTGCTGGAGCTGGCCACCGGCAACCGCCCCGCCACTACTGATACCCAGGAGCTGCTGCGGCAGAACAGCCATTTATTCAACAACTTAAATGAGCCTGCGCCCTATCCGGCCCGGATGGCGCCACCGAAAACAACGGCTATTACCTGCCCGCCAGCCCGGCTGCGCCGCTGCGGGTAGATGTAAGCTCGGTCAGTAACTATGCCGACGAGGACGATACCGACCAGACGGAAGACATCTCGCACGAAACCGAGGAAGAGACCTTGTCGCTCGATGCAATTGAGAAAGAGATGATTCTCAAGGCCTTGAAAAAGCATCACAACAAGCGCAAATATGCTGCCCAAGACCTGGGCATCTCGGAGCGCACCCTCTACCGCAAGCTCAAGCAATATGACCTGGAATCGGCTTAAAACCACCCGTCGCCAGGCACTGAGCCTGCTGGCGCTGCCCTTGCTCCTGCTGAGCGGCTGCGGCGTGTATTCATTCAACGGCACCAACATCGACCCGGCGGTTAAGACGCTCTCCATTCAGACCTTCCAGAATACCGCGCCCAATGCGCCGGCGTATCTGTCTCAGCGCTTTACCGAAGATATTAAGGACTATTTTCAGCGTAATACCACCCTTAAGCTGGTGCCGCGCGATGGCGACCTACAATTTGAAGGTACTATTGTGGCCTACGACTTTGCCCCGGCGGCCATTCAGCAGGCCGGCGGACTGCCCAGCGCAGGTGCCAACCGCCTCACCATTCAGGTGCAGCTTCGCTTTACTAACACCAAGAATAATAAGCAGGACTTCGAGCAGACTTTCCAGAGCCAGCGCGATTTCGCTTCTACGCAGGATATTGCGTCCATAAACAACGATTTGGCATCGGTTCGCGAAATCACTCGCAATATTATCAGCGATATGTTCAACAAGTCGGTGGCCAACTGGTAGCGCTTAGCCCAGCTTATACTACTGAATACCAGCTACTGACTACCAAATACACTACTCCGCTCCCTCCTTCTCCCCGCATGACCCGCGCCTCGCTTTTACAGCTTCTAACCCATCCTTCGACTCTCAACGGGGCCGATACGCGTGCGTTGGAGCAGTTGGCTGAGGCCTTCCCCTACTGCCAAACGGCTCACCTGCTGCTGGCCAAAGCGGCGCACGACCAGAGCTCTATGCTGGCCGGCCAGCGCCTGCGCCGGGCCGCCACCTATGCCGCCGACCGCACGCACCTGCGCCAGCTGATAGAGCAGCCCGCCCCCTCAATAGCAGTAGCGGAGCCGGCACTTGCCGAAATACAGGCTCCACTCGCCATGCCCGAGCGGGTGGCAGCAGCGCCTGCGCCTGAGGAGGCCCCGGTCCTTACGCTTACTGCCCCGGAGAACGAGACTCTTACCGGGCAACCGCTCCTCGTCGCAGCGCCAACCGACCAGCCCGACCAGGTAATCGGGGAAGTAGCACCGGCTGCCTTACCCGAAGTAATAGCTGCTGAGCTACTGCCTGAGGCAGAGGAAGAGCTGCCGGCTCAGGCTCCGCCCATTCGCCCGCCGGCCGGGGCGCAGGTAGCCCGTTACGAGTTTGGGCTGGCCGATGAAGAACCGGCCGAGCTACTGGCTTACCGCCTGCCGGATCCAGTCGAGCCAGCTGGTATAAGTGCTGCTGCCACTGTGGCGGCCACTCCTGCGCTGCCTGCGTATAGTGGTGTGCCCGATGTAGGCTATGCCCCCACCGAGGGGAGCCAGCTGGGATTCTGCCTGGTGGCTCCCCTCCCCACTGACTTACTGCCCAGCGCCAGCCTGCCGCCCACTGGCGAGTTTTTTGAGCCCGATGGCCTTCTGCTGGCACACCTGGCAGCCCATCAGCTCCCAACGCTACCTAAGCCCAGCTCCCTCGACCTGATTAACAGCTTCTTGCAGCGCGCGCCGGCCCCGCAACGGCGCCGCGTAGCGCCGCTGCCCTCGGCTCCCGAGCCCGATGCCCAGGCCGACCTCTCGGTGCGCAGCACCCGCGCGGAGCCCGACCTGGCATCCGAAAGCCTGGCTAAAATATTGGCCCGCCAGGGAAAAAATGACCGCGCTATTGCAGTTTATGAGCGCCTCATGGTGAAACACCCAGAAAAAATGGCGTACTTTGCAGCCCAAATTGAATCTTTGCGCCCGTCGGCGTAGCTTTTACTTTTTTCCATGTACCTCGCGTTAGTCATTTTCATTCTGCTCGTGTGCTTCCTACTGGCCTTGGTAGTATTAGCTCAAAATCCTCAGGGCGGCGGCCTTAGCAGCCAGTTTGGTGCGAGCGGCACCGCCAACCTCATGGGCGTCAAGCGTACCGGCGACTTGCTGGAAAAACTAACCTGGGGCTTCGCCGTGGGCCTGATTGTATTATCGCTGGCTACCCACATGGTTGGCGGCGGCAGCAACGGCCCTATCCAGAGCGTCAACCAGCAGGCTGCCAAGAGAGCAGTTGTGCCAGTAGCCCCGGCTGCCCCGGCTTCGGCCCCTGGCGCGGGAGCACCGGCTGCCCAGCAGCCAGCCGCGCCGATAACGGCCCCACAGTCGGCCAAATAAGCAACTTTTAGTATATTTCCTCTCTAAGCCAGTGGCTCCGTTTCAGACGGGGTCACTGGCTTTTTGCTTGGTCGGCGGGCCGTTGGCCGGGCTGGTCTGCCAATCCGGCTAGTTGTGGCGCACATTCTGTCAGGTTTGGGCGGTTGGCACATTTCGTGTCAATCGCCGCAGCAGAAGTTCCGACTTCTTATTTATCCAAAACATCCATTTCCCTTTTCAACCAATGGCACTGAGCATTAAACCGCTGGCCGACCGCGTGGTCATTAAAGCCGCCGCCGCCGAAGCCACCACCAAGTCTGGCATCATCATCCCCGATACTGCCAAGGAGAAGCCCCAGCGTGGCGAAGTAGTAGCCGTAGGCGAAGGTCGCACTGCCGACAGCGGCAGTCTCATTAAGCCCCAGGTGAAAACCGGCGACCAGGTATTGTACGGCAAGTGGACCGGCACAGAAATTACCCTGGACGGCGAGGACTACCTCATCATGCAGGAGAAGGACATTCTGGCCGTTCTTTAAAGTTGAGGTGCTAAATGTGGCTAACTAGAAAGATGTACGGTTTTTACTAACTCTTACATTTCGCACAGCAGCCCATTTATCACATTTCAAAGCTTAACATCTTATTAACCTATCACTTAACCACCTAATGGCTAAGAACATTCAATTTGACACCGAAGGCCGCGACCGCTTGAAGCGCGGCGTGGATAAACTGGCGAACGCCGTTAAAGTAACGCTCGGGCCGAAAGGCCGCAACGTTATCATCGACAAGAAGTTCGGCGCGCCTTCTATCACCAAGGACGGCGTAACCGTAGCCAAGGAAATCGAGCTGCGCGACCCCATCGAGAACATGGGCGCCCAGCTGGTGAAGGAAGTAGCCAGCAAAACGGCCGACCAGGCCGGCGACGGCACCACTACGGCTACCGTACTGGCCCAGGCTATCTACACCGCCGGCTCGAAGAACGTGGCCGCCGGTGCTAACCCGATGGACCTCAAGCGCGGTATCGACAAGGCTGTGCAGGCCGTAGTGGCCAACCTGAAGGCCCAGTCGAAGCCGATTGCCAACAGCGCGGAGATTGCGCAGGTGGGTACCATCTCGGCCAACAACGACGCGGAAATCGGCAAGATGATTGCCGACGCGATGGATAAGGTTGGTAAAGAAGGTGTTATTACGGTTGAAGAAGCCCGGGGCACCGAAACCGAAGTAAAAACGGTTGAAGGCATGCAGTTCGACCGCGGCTACCTCTCGCCTTATTTCGTGACCAACCCCGAGAAGATGGAGACGGAGTTCGAGAACCCCTACATCCTCATCTACGACAAGAAGGTCAGCACCATGAAGGAGCTGCTGCCCGTGCTGGAGCAAGTGCTTCAGACTGGCAAGCCGCTGCTCATCATCTCGGAAGACGTGGATGGTGAGGCGCTGGCTACGCTGGTAGTAAACAAGCTGCGCGGCTCGCTGAAAATCGCGGCCGTGAAGGCTCCCGGCTTCGGCGACCGCCGCAAGGCCATGCTCGAAGACATCGCCACCCTCACGGGCGGTACGGTGATTTCGGAAGAGCGCGGCTACAAGCTGGAGAACGCTACCCTGGACTACCTCGGCACGGCGGAGAAAATCATCATCGACAAAGACAACACCACGATTGTCAACGGGAAAGGCCAGAAAGAAGATATCACCGCTCGCGTGAATCAGATTAAGGCCCAGATGGAAACTACCACCTCGGACTACGACAAGGAGAAGCTGCAAGAGCGCCTGGCCAAGCTGAGCGGTGGCGTTGCCATCCTCTACATCGGTGCCAGCACTGAGGTAGAAATGAAGGAGAAGAAAGACCGCGTGGACGATGCCCTGCACGCGACCCGCGCCGCCGTTGAGGAAGGCGTAGTACCCGGCGGTGGCGTGGCCCTGGTGCGCGCCATTGAGGCCCTCGACGCAGTGGTTACCCTGAACGGCGACGAGCGGACCGGCGTTAACATCATCCGCACGGCCCTGGAAGCTCCCCTGCGTACTATTGTGCAGAACGCCGGTGGCGAAGGCTCGGTAGTGGTGCAGAAGGTGCGCGATGGCAAAGGCGACTTTGGCTACAATGCCCGCGAGGACCGCTACGAAAACCTGACGGCCGCTGGTATCATCGACCCGACCAAAGTAACCCGCCTGGCGCTCGAGAACGCCGCTTCCATCGCCGGCCTGCTGCTGACGACCGAAGCCGTTATCTCGGACGAGCCCGAGCCTAAAGAAGCTGCTGGTGGCCACGGCGACGGTGGCATGGGCGGAATGGGTGGCATGGGCGGCATGATGTAGACCGCAGATTGAACGAATTTCGCAGATACGTCGGCTACGCAGACTGACTTTTGCTTTCGGTTCGTTTGAGATAGAAAAA
Organism: Hymenobacter sp. BRD67; assembly: GCF_013256425.1. Lineage (GTDB taxonomy): Bacteria > Bacteroidota > Bacteroidia > Cytophagales > Hymenobacteraceae > Hymenobacter. The sequence continues at coordinate 1,421,511 of NZ_CP053904.1, read as the reverse complement.
GCCCCACCGGACGATGTCCGGCGGGGCTTTTTTATGCACTAGCGCGAAGCTACTCCGTCGTACTACTGGGCAGCGGGCGCCGGATAATTGCGGGCGTCCATCATCTTGGCCAGGCGACCGCTGAGCAGGAACAGAATGGCGGCGGCAACGGCAGCCGACACCACAAATACCATAAAGAAGTCGTAGAGATTCGTGATGTGAAAGCCCAGCACCGACGGCGCAGGGGCGGTCGATTTGGGGTCGGGATACAGGCTGCTCATGTAGCCGGCCAGGTAGTTGGCCGCCGCGTTGGCCAAGAACCACACGGCCATCAGCAGGGAGGCAAATTTGACCGGGGCCAGCTTATTGACCAGCGACAAGCCGATGGGCGACAGACACAGCTCGCCGGCCGAGTGCAGGAAGTACAGCATTACCAGGAAAAACATGCTCACCTTCACGCCGGGCTGGAGGTTGTGCACCCCGAAGCACATTACCAGGTAGCCAGCGGCCAACAGCGCCAAACCCATTGCCATTTTGACGGGCGAGGCCGGCTCGGCGCCGCGCTTACCCAGCGCAACCCAAACCATCGCCATGAGTGGCGCACCGGCCACGACGAAAATAGCATTCAGGTTTTGGAATATACTGGCCGGCAGGGTAACACCGAAGATAGTCCGGTTCATCTGCTCATCGGCGAAGAACGTGAGCGAGGCCGGTGCCTGCTCAAAGGCTGCCCAGAAAAATACGACGAAAAACGACACGATAAAGATGACCATGATGCCCTGGACGTCGGCTCCACTGAGTGATTTATCACTGAATATCATGAAGATAATCGCAACAAGAGCAATGCCAAGCAGCGGGGCAATAGTCGGGAACATGGCGGTATCAAGCCATAGAATACCCAGCACCAGCGCCAGTAGCACCGGCAGCAACGCATAAATTCCCTTCACTCCGCCCGAGTTAACCGGCGTGAGGCCCACCTGCTCGCCTTCGGGCGTGTGCAGGTATTTGCCTTTGCCCCAATTGAAAACGGCGGTACCGAGCAGCATGGCAATCCCGCAGGCCAAGAAGGCCCAGCGAAAGTCGCCGGGGTGTCCCGTATCACCTACCAGGCTGGTAATAGTATTGCCGATAAACGAACCCAGGTTGATGCCCATGTAGAAGATGGTGTAGGCCGCATCCTTACGGGTATCGGTGGTCGAGTAGAGCGAGCCTACCATGCTGGAGATATTAGGCTTAAAGAAGCCATTGCCCACAATCATGGTGCCCAGGCCAGCGTAAAGCAGCCAGTGACTAAGCTGATGCGTGCTGGCGGGCCCGTAGTTGCTGGCCGAAAAAAACAGCGTAAACTGCCCAATCGCCATCATCAGGCCGCCCACCGTTATGGAGCGCCGGTTGCCCCAGTAGCGGTCCGAGATAAAGCCGCCGATGAGCGGCGTGAGGTACACCAGGCTGGTATAGCCACCGTAGAACTTCGACGCGAACGCCTTGTCCATCATCATGGCTTTGGTGAGGAAGAGCACCAGCACGGCGCGCATGCCGTAGTAGCTGAAGCGCTCCCACATTTCGGTGGCAAACAGGAGGTAGAGGCCGCGCGGGTGGCTGCCCGAGGCCGTTTGGGGCGGTTGCGGGCGCAGGCTGGCGGTAGCAGGTTGCATGCAGAGAACGAAGAGGTAAAAGAAAAAGAAACGTAAATACCCTTTCCACACCGGGCGGGGGGTGGGTAAAGCTAAGAAAACTTTGGGTAATAGAGGAGCAAAGGCAGAGGCTTAACATATAGATTTCACTATATTAAGCCTTTCTCCACGGCCACAAACTCAATAGCTTTTGGCAGATATTGTGGGTGGGCATGATTGCCTAAAAACTGCTTTTTCTTTTAAGCAGACCAGTTTTTGAGCTTAAAAACTGACCGGACCCGGCCAGCCGCAAACGATTGCAGCGAAAATTCGCCAGAGCCCTTGTACATTTGTAGTACCATTCCACACTGTTCCCACCCACTTTTTGTTTCTCTGTTTCATGGCTGACCAAAAAGCAGTCGCTGCCCGCCTGGCCCCCTTAGGTTTTGTGCAGGCTCCGGCCCAGGCCCATCTCAACCTTACTCCCGCCGCGCTGGTGGAGCACGCGCTGCGCCGCCAGGAAGGCACACTTACCGATACCGGCGCGCTGATGGCCGACACTGGCCAGTTTACGGGCCGCTCGCCCAAAGACCGGTTTGTGGTAAAGGATGCCAACACCGCCGGCAGCGTGTGGTGGGGCGACATCAATATCGCCTTCGACCCCGCCCGCTTTGAGCAGCTGCACCAGAAAATGGTGGCTTACCTCGCCGATAAGGAAGTATTTGTGCGTGAAGCCTACGCCGGGGCCAATCCCGACTATCAGCTTAAGCTGCGCGTAGTAAATGAGCTGGCCTGGCACAACCTCTTCTGCTACAACATGTTTCTGCGGCCGGCGGCTGATGCCGACACGTCGTGGACGCCCGACTTCAGCATCATTTGTGCCCCCGGCTTTGAGGCCGACCCGGCCGTGGATGGCACCCGCCAGAAAAACTTCGCCATCATCGACTTCACCCGCAAGATGATTCTCATCGGCGGCACGGGCTATGCCGGCGAAATGAAAAAAGGCATATTCGGCGTATTGAATTATCTGTTGCCCCACGAGCACAACACGCTGGCCATGCACTGCTCGGCCAATGTGGGCCAGGACGGCGACACGGCCATTTTCTTTGGCCTCTCGGGCACTGGCAAAACGACTCTTTCGGCCGACCCGAACCGGGGACTTATCGGCGACGACGAGCACGGCTGGACGCCCGAGGCCGGCATCTTCAACTTCGAGGGCGGCTGCTACGCCAAGGTTATCGACCTGAGCCGCGCCAAGGAGCCCGAAATCTGGGATGCCATCCGCTTCGGCTCCATCGTGGAAAATACGCGGTTTCTGCCCGGCACGCACACGGTAGACTACGCCAATAAGTCGGTAACGGAGAACACGCGCACGGCCTATCCTATCCACTTCATTCCCAACTGTGTAGAGCCATCGGTAGGCAGCTCCCCGAAGAATATCTTCTTCCTTACGGCGGATGCTTTTGGGGTACTGCCGCCCATCAGCAAGCTTAGCAAGAGCCACGCCATGTACCACTTTATGTCGGGCTACACGGCAAAGGTAGCCGGCACCGAAATGGGCGTCACGGAGCCGCAAACCACGTTCTCGGCCTGTTTCGGGCAGGTATTTCTGCCGCTGCACCCTACCAAGTATGCCGAGATGCTGGGCCAGAAAATGGACGAGCATCCCGACATCAATGTGTGGCTGGTGAATACGGGCTGGACCGGCGGCAGCTACGGCGTAGGCCACCGCATGAAGCTGGGCTACACCCGGACCATGATTACGGCCGCCCTCGGCGGGGTGCTCAACGAGGTGAACTTCAAGAAGCATCCCATTTTTGGGGTGGAAGTGCCTGGGGCTGTGCCCGGCGTACCAAGCGAGATACTGGACCCGCGCAATACCTGGGCCGATAAAGAGGCCTACGACCAAACCGCTACGGAGCTGGCCGATAAGTTTGTTAAAAACTTTGAAAAATACGCCGACTTCGCCAACGCCGAGATTATGGCCGGCGCGCCCAAAGTTGCAGTAGTAGCTTAGCTGAGACAAGCAGCTAAAAAGGCTCCGCTGGCAATTGCTGGCGGAGCCTTTTTCAGTAAAAATTTACCAGGCAGTAGGCCAATGGGTCCTGATTTTAGCGCTCTTGCAGGAAGGATTCCAACCCAGGCTATTTCTCAGAGGTGGCTTTGGCAGGCTTGCCAGCCAGCTCACTCAGGTAGTGCTGCACCACCAGGGTAATGGAGGCGTACGACTCTTCGAGGCGAGCCAGGGCATCCTGGGGCGACATCCAGCGCACTTCCTCAATGTATTCCTCCGTTTGAGGCCGCATTACCGAGTCGTCGAGGCATTTCATCACGTACCAGCTCGTTTTTTTCAGCATTTTATTGCCTTTGTACGCATACGAGTGCCAGGTGCTGGGCAGCTTTTCGCCCAGCTCTACCTTGATATTGCACTCTTCCTCTACTTCCCGGATGGCACCGAGGGCCACATCCTCATCGCTTTTGAGCTTTCCTTTGGGCAGGTCCCATTTACCGAGGCGGTAAATCATGAGAACCTGTCCATCTTTCACTACCAGGCCACCGGCGGCCTTCGCAATCTTAAACTGGTCTTTGAGATGCAGAATAAGATTTTTCTTTTTGCGGGCGAGCATAGTGAGCGAATCCAGCTTTTTCAGCTTTTTCACTTCCATCAGCCGGAGCAGGCGGTCGAGAAAGGCCGGCGTGGCATCGCGCACCAGCACATCGCCTACCAAATCCTTGCTGGTGAAATCCTGGTCAGCCGCAAGCACGAGGTCATATTTATGCTTGTACACCTTGTCGCTGAGTTTTTTAATAATCAGCGGCACATCGTTGATGAAAACGTTCATCGGAAATTTCGAAAAGAAAAGAGTCTGCAATGGAATTATCCCCTTGCCAGTACCTGCCGCATACGGCTGGTAGCGCCGCAAGATACGGGGCCGCCGGTTTTTTGCCACACTAGCCAGCGGCGTTGCATCTTTGCCGCCGCTATGACGCGCATCGCCCTCCTCTCCGATACCCACGGCTATTTCGACGAGCGCCTGGCGCACCACCTGCGCGGTGCCAACGAGATATGGCACGCCGGCGATTTTGGCTCCTCAGAGCTGGTTTTGCAGCTGGCAGGGCTGGCCCCGGTATTTCGGGGCGTGTATGGCAACATCGACGGCACCGACGTGCGCTGCACTGAGCCGCTGGTGCAGGACTTCGCGGTAGAGGGCCTGCGGGTGCTCATGACGCACATTGGGGGCTACCCTGGGCACTATGCCCCGGCCGCGCGGCAGCTGCTGGCTCAGGCGCGGCCGGGGCTATTCGTATGCGGCCACTCGCATATTCTGCGTGTAATGCCCGACCCCAAGCTGCATCTGCTGACGCTGAACCCCGGCGCGGCGGGCCGGCACGGCTTTCATAAGGTGCGCACTATGTTGCGTTTCGGCATCGACCGGGGTAAGGTGGTGGAGATGCAGGCCATCGAACTGGGCCCGCGCACGGCGATAGCAGATACAGGCGTACGCTAAAAAGGCGTCCGGCCACAGAGCCGGACGCCTTTTTACTTACTTAGCCAGTAGCAGCCTACAGCGCGATTTCGGGCTTGGGATGCTCACCTTCCTGACCGTCGTTATTCACTGGCTTGGTTTCAGCCTCGGCAGCATCAAAACCTTCACCGCCGGTCTGGTTGGCTTCCGTAGCCTGATTTTCTTCGGGAGTTTTGCTTTCCAGCGCGTGCTTGGCACCTTCCACGAGGTTGTGGGCGGCTTCCTGTACGGCATCGGTGGCCTTTTCTACCAGGCTGCTGTGCGCTACGGCATCAACGGCATCGCTGGCTACGTGCTTTACTTTATCAGCAGCAGCGGAGGCGGCGTGGGCTACTTTGCTAAAGATGCCTTCCTCTTGCGCGGCCGCCTTATCTTTTTTGTTAGCCACTGAGGCATCGCTTTGGGCAGCCTCGTTTGGGGCAGCATGGCCAAAGCGCGATTTGAGCTCGTCCAAATCCACGTTTTTCAGCACGGGCGTACGCAGCAAGTTCTTGATTTTGCGCACTTCATTGTTGGCACGGGCAATGTTTTTGCGGTGCTTGCGCTTCAGACGGGTAACGGACATGATTTCCGGGGAAATGAGAGTTCTGGCAAATGAGGTGCAAAAATAAGGCTTTACTTTTGGAATTCCAAACCCTTTGCTTAATCCCTTGGCTTTAGCTCCTTCCCCCCTGCCGATTATCGACCTGCGCTCCGATACTGTGACGCGCCCTACCCCCGCCATGCTCGCTGCTATGCAGGCCGCCGTAGTCGGCGACGACGTGTACGAGGAAGACCCCACCGTGCGCGCGCTGGAAGAACCCCTGGCCGCCCGCTTCGGTATGGAAGCCGGCCTGTTCTGCCCTTCGGGCACCATGACCAACCAGCTGGCTATCATGGCCCACTGCGCGCCCGTTTCGGAGGTAATCTGCGAAGCCACGGCCCATGTGTACTTATGGGAAGTGGGCGGTATTATGCACCACGCCCGCGCCTCGGTGGCGCTGCTGCCCGGCGACCGGGGCCGTCTCACAGCCAGCCAGATAGCCGGGGCCATTCGCCCGGCTGGCAATATACACTACCCTACCACCCGGCTGGTGTGCCTCGAAAACACTCACAACCGCGGCGGTGGTAGCTGCTACGCCTGGAGCGACCTCGAAGAAATCGCGGCGTTTACCAAGGCAAACAAGCTGGCGCTGCACCTCGACGGCGCGCGCATCTTTAACGCGCTGGTAGCTACCGGCCAGCGCAGCGAAGACTACGGGCGGCTGTTCGACTCCATCTCGGTGTGCCTGAGCAAGGGGCTGGGCGCGCCGGTAGGCTCGGTGCTGCTGGGCTCGCAGGAGTTTATCAACGGCTGCAAGCGGCTGCGCAAATTATTTGGCGGTGGCTGGCGGCAGGCGGGCTACCTGGCAGCTGCCGGGCTCTATGCCCTGGAAAACAACGTGGCCCGGCTGGCTGATGACCACCGCCGCGCCGCGCAGCTGGCGGAGGCGCTACGCCCCCTGCCCTACGTGGCTGAAATTCTGGAGCCCGAAACCAACCTCGTTATTTTTCGCCTCGATGAAACCCGGCTGACCGTAGCTGATTTCCTGGCTCGCCTCGAAAGCCAGGGCATCAAGGCCAGCGGCTTTGGCGGGAGCTGGGTGCGCTTTGTGACCCACCTCGACGTGAGCCAGGAGCTGCTGGACCGGGTTATCGCGGCTTTGCCGGGGCTGGCTGGTTAGCCGGCTTTTATCAATCGTCCGGGGCTGCTTGCGTGCTCGCAGGCAGCTCCTACGTTTTTCTAATGGATTTATATAACGCCTTTTCTCTGCTGCTGGTGCTGGCAGCGGCTTTTGCCTACCTCAATCACCGCTTTCTTAAACTCCCTCCCGCCATCGGGTTGATGGTCTTAGGTTTGGTAGCCTCACTCGCGCTGGTGGGGCTGGCCCGACTGGGTGTTACGCCAGTGCTGGACCTGGCTCATGTGGTAGGCAAAATAGACTTCAGCGCCCTCGTGATGCAGGTGATGCTGGGGTTCCTGCTTTTCGCCGGCGCCATCCACGTCGATACCCGGCGGCTGGGGCGGCTGCGCTGGTCGGTGGGCACGCTGGCGCTTCTGGGTACCCCCCTGAGCACGGGGCTGGTGGGTGGGGCCATGTACTGGCTGCTGTCCTGGCTCGGGCTGCCTACGTCGCTGGTGTACTGCCTGCTGTTTGGGGCGCTCATCTCGCCCACCGACCCCGTGGCCGTGCTCAGCATTCTGACCAAAGCCAACATCGAGAAAGACCTGGAAATTAAGATTGTGGGCGAGTCGCTGTTCAACGACGGCGTGGGCGTGGTTCTGTTTGTGGTGCTGCTGGAAATGGCGCAGCCAGGCTCGCAGACTGTTACCATCGGTCATACACTACGCATTTTTACTCAGGAAGCGCTGGGCGGCGTAGCGCTGGGCACGGCGCTGGGGCTAGGCGCTGCCTGGCTGCTGCGCAGCATCAATAATTACCAGGTGGAGGTACTGATAACGCTGGCCTTGGTAGCCGGGGGCACGGCGCTGGCTCACTGCCTGCACACCTCGGGGCCGCTGGCGATGGTGATGGCCGGGCTACTGGTGGGCCACTTCAGCCGCCTGAGCCCGGTATGCTCAGATGAGTCGCAGGATTACGTGAATAAATTCTGGGAGCTGGTCGATGAGGTGCTCAATGCCGTGCTGTTTGTGCTGGTGGGCCTGCAGGCGCTGGTGCTACCCATTACGGGCCGCATAATTGGGGCAGGCGTGGCGGCCATTGGGGTGGTGCTGGCGGCGCGCCTGCTATCCGTATGGCTGCCGCTGGTGGGGCTGGGGCGCAGCGGCTTGTTTACGCCCTCGCAGCGGAGCGTGCCCATACTGACCTGGGGCGGGCTGCGCGGCGGGCTGTCGGTGGCGCTGGCGCTGAGCCTGCCAACTTCGGCGCCTCGCGAGCTGCTGGTGGGCATCACTTACGTTATTGTGGTATTTTCCATTATCGGGCAGGGGCTGACGATTGAGCCGCTGGTACGCTGGCTGGGGGTGAGCCGGCCGGCGGGGGCGCCCACCACGACCGGGTCGGAGTAGCGCTTTCAAGTCAGTTACGTATATAGTCAGGATGAATTTCTTCGTAATCGGCGACGTCCACGGCTGCCTGCACACGCTGCGGGAACTGCTCACGCACTGGCGGCCGGCGGAAGAAACCCTGGTGCAGCTCGGCGACCTCGTGGACCGCGGCAACTACTCGCCCGAAACCGTGGCGCTCTGCCGCCAGCTCAGTCAGGATTTTTCCGATAAAACGGTATTTCTGCAAGGCAACCACGACTGGGGCCTGGCCGCGCACCTGGGGCCCGACGGCCCCTACCGGGCCTGGCTGGGCTGGGGCGGCCGCGCTACCTTGAGGCAATACCAGCGACACCGCACCTGGCTGGCTGGGCACGCCGCCTGGCTGAGCCAGCGCCCGCTGTATTGGCGCAACGACCATCTCTTTTTCTCCCACGCCGGCATTGCCGACGTGCCCGACCCACTGGACCCTACCAGCAACGACGGCGTGCTGTGGCGGCGCGGCCCGTTACGCAACACTGGTTGCTTGCAGGTTGTTGGCCACACGCCCACCGCCAGCCACCGGCCCGAGCGCGACGAAACGGCCAACGCCATTTACCTCGACACCGGCGCAGCCGACGGCCATTTTCTCACCGCTCTGCGCCTGAGCGAAACCGGCGAGGTACTCGAAACTGTTGCTATTCACACCGCGCCAGAAGATATTTAGTCGTTTGGCAAAATTCAGTAGCGGCTAGCCTATCGTTGGCTGGCTATTGCACAATCTTATGTCTGACTCCACTTCTGAACCCCACTGGCACGCCGCCGCACTGGCCCACCTGCGCCAGGCCGACCCGATTCTGGCCCAGACCATTGCCCGCGTGGCCGGCCCGGTGCGCCCCGCCGCCCACGAAGACCTGTATCTGGCGCTGCTGCGCGCCATCGTAAGCCAGCAGATTTCGACCAAAGCAGCGGCGGCCATCTGGCGGCGCTTTACGGCGCTTTTTAGGCCCGACGGCTACCCCGAGCCGCGCGAGGTGCTGCGCCTGGAGGAGGATGAGCTGCGGGAAGCCGGCTTGTCGCGCCAAAAAATCGGCTACCTCAAGGCCATTGCCGACTACCAGGAGCGCGGCCTGCTCGACTACGAGCAGCTGAGCCAGCTCGACGAGGAAGCCTTCACGGCCCACCTCACCGCCATCAAAGGCGTGGGCCGGTGGACGGCCCAGATGCTGCAAATGTTTGCCCTCGACCAGCCCGATGTATTCAGCGAAGGCGACCTGGGCCTGCAAAACGCCATGCGCAAATGGTATAACCTGGAAGAAACCGGCCGGGCGCTGCAAAAGAAAATGCTGCTGCTGGCTGAGCCCTGGCGCCCCTACCGCTCACTGGCCTGCAAGTACCTGTGGAAGTCGCTCGACCCTACGCCACCCATCAACGCCGATTTGGGCTGGGAGTAACGTAGCGTAGACTCTGCGAGTCCGCGCGTTGCTTCGTTGAACAACGTTCCCACGCGCGGACTCGCAGAGTCCACGCTACGGCCGCCTATCTTTGGCTTTACGTTAAAGTTACCCCAACCTCTCCGACCTTTCCAATGGCCGACCCCCACGTAGCCGCCCACCCCACCCTCTCCAAAACCGAGCTGCTTGCCGCCAAAAACCAGGAAGCCCTGCTCGGCGGCGGCCAGGCCCGCATAGATGCCCAGCACAAAAAAGGCAAGCTCACCGCCCGCGAACGCATTGACCTGCTGCTCGATGAAGGCTCGTTCGAGGAAATCGGCAAGTTTGTAATGCACCGTGCCAAAGACTTTGGCCTCGATAAGGAATATTACCTCGGCGACGGCGTAGTGACCGGCTACGGCACCGTGCACGGCCGCTTGGTGTACGTTTTCTCGCAGGATTTCACGGTGTTTGGCGGCTCGCTGAGCGAAACGCACGCCGAAAAAATCGTCAAAATCATGGACCTGGCGATGAAGAACGGCGCACCGGTAATTGGCCTCAACGACTCGGGCGGTGCCCGCATCCAGGAGGGCGTGGTAAGCCTCGGCGGCTACGCCGACATCTTCTACAAGAATACGCTGGCTAGCGGCGTGGTGCCGCAGCTCTCGGCCATTATGGGGCCGTGCGCGGGCGGCGCGGTGTACTCGCCGGCCATTACGGACTTCATTCTGATGGTCGAAAACACGAGCTATATGTTCGTGACCGGCCCCAACGTGGTGAAGACCGTGACCCACGAAAATGTGACGAGCGAAGAGCTCGGCGGGGCCAGCACGCACTCGGCCAAGAGCGGCGTTACGCACTTCACGGCGCCTAATGAGGTAGCCATTATTCAGCAGCTCAAGCAATTGCTGAGCTACATGCCCCAGAACTGCGAGGAAACCGCGCCCGCCGTGGCTTATTCGCCGCAAGGCGATGAGAGCCGCCCGGCGCTTGATACACTCATTCCCGATAACGCCAACCAGCCCTACGACATCCGCGAGGTAATTGAGGGCCTGATTGATGCCGGCTCGTTCATGGAGGTGCACCAGAACTTCGCCGAGAACATCGTGGTGGGCTTCGCGCGGCTGGCCGGCCGCAGCATCGGCATCGTGGGCAACCAGCCGGCCGTGCTGGCCGGCGTGCTTGATATCAACGCCAGCACCAAAGCGGCGCGCTTCGTGCGCTTCTGCGACTCGTTTAATATCCCGCTGCTCGTGCTCGAAGATGTGCCCGGCTTTCTGCCCGGCACCGACCAGGAGTGGCGCGGCATCATCACCAACGGCGCCAAGCTGCTCTACGCCTTCTGCGAGGCTACCGTGCCGCGCATCACCGTCATTACCCGCAAGGCTTACGGCGGGGCGTACGATGTAATGAACAGCAAGCACATCGGGGCCGACCTCAACTTCGCCTGGCCCACCGCTGAAATTGCCGTGATGGGCGCCAAGGGCGCGGCCGAAATTATCTTCAAGCGCGAAATCGCGGCAGCCGAAGACCCTGAAGCCAAGCTCCAGGAAAAGGTAGACGAGTACCAGCAGAAATTCGCCACGCCTTACCGCGCCGCGCACCGGGGCTTCGTAGACGAAGTAATTATGCCTTCGCAAACCCGGCAGAAATTAATTCGCGCCTTTAAAATGCTGGAAAATAAAGTGGATACGCTGCCGCGCAAAAAGCACGGCAACATTCCGCTGTAATTCCTTCTTTAACGCAAAGTTTCGCGAAGTTGGGCGCGAAGTTTTGTAAAGCCGGCTTTTCCAGACTTCGCGCCCAACTTTGCGAAACTTTGCGTTAAATTCATCAATAGCTATGCGTCCCGAGTCCATTGCCTTTCTTGAGAAGTATCTGAATAACTCCTCCCCCACCGGCTTCGAGAAAGAAGGCCAGAAACTGTGGCTGGAGTACATTAAGCCCTACATCGATGAGTATTTTGTCGATACGTACGGCACGGTAGTCGGCGTAATTAATCCCGACGCGAAATACAAAGTCGTCATCGAGGCGCACGCCGATGAGATATCGTATTTCGTGAATTATATCACCAAGGAAGGCTACCTGTATCTGCGTCGCAATGGGGGCTCCGATGCGCTGGTGGCACCGAGCAAGCGGGTAAATATTTACGGCGAAAAAGGGATTGTAAAAGGCGTATTTGGGTGGCCTGCCATTCACGTGCGCAAGGTGGAGCAGGACAAGGCCCCAACCATTGAAACTATCTTCCTCGACTGCGGCGCCAGCAGTGCCGATGAGGTAGAGGAAATGGGTATCCACGTCGGCTCGGTGGTCACGTTCGAAGACGAGTTTACCGTGCTCAACGATAAGTACTACGTGGGCCGCGCGCTGGATAACCGCGTGGGCGGCTTCATGATAGCCGAAGTAGCCCGGATGCTGAAAGAGAATGGTAAAAAGCTGCCCTTCGGCCTCTACATCGTGAATGCGGTGCAGGAGGAAATTGGCCTGCGCGGGGCCGAGATGGTAGCGCATCGCATTAATCCCGACGTGGCGATAATTACGGACGTGACGCACGATACGCAGTCGCCGATGTACGAGAAGAAAACCAGCGGCGATATTTTCTGCGGTAAAGGCCCGGTTATCACCTACGGCCCGGCGGTGCAGAATAATCTGCGCGATTTGATTATTACCACCGCCAAGGAAACCGATATTCCATTTCAGCGCGCCGCCGCTACCCGCGCCACCGGCACCGATACCGATGCGTTTGCCTACTCGGGCTCGGGCGTAGCGTCGGCGCTTATCTCGCTGCCGCTGAAATACATGCACACCACCGTCGAAACAGTGCACCGCGATGATGTGGACAACGTGACACGCCTTATTTACGAAACGCTGCTGCGGATTGAGGACGGCCACGATTTTCGGTATTTCAGCTAATTCTCACTAGCGTTTATAGTTCCTAACAGCACGTCATGCTGGTTTAAATACTCCGGTGACGGTTTTTATTTACTCGCATGGCTTACAATTCGCATCAGCGATTGCGCACTGTAGTTGACCAAATGGGCAGGGAGGTACAGTATCCTTATCCCCGTTGCGCATTGTCTCGCTGGTGCCTTCCCAAACCGAGTTATTATTTGACTTGGGATTACAGAAGCAGGCGGCAGGCGTAACCAAGTTTTGTATTTACCCGCCATCTGCCCGCCACTCGGCCAGCGTAATCGGCGGCACCAAGAATTTTGATTTCGCTAAAATCAAGGCGGCTCAGCCAGATTTAATTATTGGCAATAAGGAAGAGAATTACCAAGAAGGCATTAATCAGCTAGCCCTTTCGTATCCGGTCTGGATGAGTAACGTGACAGATTTACCAGAGGCGCTTGATATGATTCGCCGCATCGGAGACATCACGGATAAATCCCGGCTTGCCGACCCACTTGCCTCCGCTATCGAACATTCGTTTGACAAGCTTAGGCCGGCTACCACATTGCTGCCAGCGGCCTATTTTATTTGGCGCAAACCTTATATGGTAGCGGCCAGCGACACATTTATCGACGCTATGCTGCGCCGGGCAGGCTTCTCCAATGCTTTTACGCACTTAGGCCGCTACCCCGAAGTGACGCCCGAGCAGCTAGCTAAAGCGGCGCCGACGCACATTTTTTTATCATCCGAGCCTTACCCGTTCAGCGAAAAGCACGTGGCTGAGTTTCAAACTATTTGTCCGGCCGCAAAAATTCAAGTTGTGGATGGGGAGCTTTTTAGCTGGTACGGCAGCCGACTGTTAGGGTCAGCAGCTTATTTTCAAACGCTGCAACCCGTGCGCAGCCCGGAATAAGCAGGCGCGCAATACCTTGCGGCGGCAACTCATTCCTACCCACTATGGACCAGCGCATCATCAATCTCTTCGACGAGTACACCCACCGCCCACTCTCGCGCAAGGAGTTTCTGGACCGCCTGCTGGTGCTGGCGGGCAGCGCGGCCCTGGCTACCACGGCCCTTTCGGTGCTGGAGCCTGGCTATGCCCGGGCGGCGACCATCTCGCCCCTGGCCGAAGATTTAGTGGAAGAAACTGTGACCTGGCCCGGCGACGGCGCTACCGTGAGCGGCTACCTGGTGCAGCCTAAGGGCAGGAAAAAGCGCGGCGCAGTAGTGGTAATTCACGAAAACCGGGGCCTCACGCCGCACATCAAAGATGTAACCCGGCGGGTGGCGCAGGCGGGCTACCTAGCGCTGGGCGTCGATGCGCTGTCGGTGGCGGGCGGTACGCCCACCGATGAGGACAAGGGCCGCGAATTAATCGGGCAGCTCGACCCGCAGAAAAACCTCCATAACTACCTCGCCGCCCTCACCTACCTGCGCGCCCGGTCCGAATGCAACGGCCGCACCGGCTGCGTAGGCTTCTGCTGGGGCGGCGGGCTGGCCAACCAGCTCGCGGTGCAAAACCCCAGGCTCAACGCCGCCGTAGCCTACTATGGCCAGCAGCCCAAGGCCGAAGACGTGCCCCAGATAAAAGCTAACGTGATGCTACACTACGCCGGCCTCGACGAGCGCATCGACGCCGGCATCCCGGCCTACGAAGCGGCCCTGAAAGCCGCGCACACTCCCTACGAGCTATTTGTGTACCAAGGCGTTAACCACGCGTTTAATAACGATACCTCACCGGCTCGCTACAATGCCGAGGCGGCTAAACTGGCCTGGGAGCGTACGTTACGGCTGTTTAAGGAAAAGCTGGGGTAAGGATAAAATTTGCATTCAGTGTCATTCAAGTTAATAGGGATATTTTAATAAAATATCCCTATACTTTACTATTATCCTCAAGGACTCAGTATTTTTTGATGACGGAATTTCTCTCCTTGATTTTGCACTTTGTGTTAATAGCTGGCTAATCAAAGTAAAAACTGGTTTATTATCTGATTTTGATTATTCATCAGACAAGTACACAGAAAACCCGGTTTTGCACCTTACAAAAATTGACAAGCATCATTATGAAATAAAGTCTGCATGGGCTGCAAATTATCCTGAAACGATTCTCGGTCCAGGCGAAATAACTCACTGCTTTGAATCATTTTTACGAGAACTTGACAGCCATATTCAACAGGCGTATGGGATTGCCATTGCCGATATGCGTTTTTTTGAGGCCCGTTAAAACCTCTTCTATTACAGCAACTTATCCGGCGTAATCGGCAGTTCTCTTATCCGCGTACCAGTAGCGTGGTACACCGCATTCGCAATAGCCGCGCTCACACCCACAATACCGATTTCGCCCAACCCTTTGGCACCCATCGGGTCGAGGTAGGTATCAGGCTGGTCGATGAAAAGCACGTCGATAGTGAGAGGCACATCGGCATTGACGGGCACATGATAGTTAGCCAGGTCGTGGTTGGTGATGCGGCCGAAGCGGTGGTCGAGCACAGCGTCTTCCATCAGCGCCAGCCCAATTGCCCAGGTGAGGGCACCGTATACCTGGCTGCGGGCAGTTTGGTGGTTCATAATGCGGCCCGCGTCGATGGCCGACACGATGCGGCTCATGCGCACCTCGCGGGTGTGGGCATTTACGCGCACCTCCACGAAAGTGGCGCAGAATGACTTGCCCGACTTCTCCCCTTTTTCCGGCACCTCGGGCGACTCGTGCGTGACTTCGAGCGCCGGCTGGCCGGCCTGGCGCAGCACGTCGCCATACACGCGGCTGGTGCCGGGGTGGCCGGCCAGGTACACTGTGCCGCCCTCCGCCACCAGGTCAGTAAGTTTAGCCTTGGCAAAGGGCGAGTCCGGCACACTAAACGCCAGATTAAGGAGCTGCTGCTTCAGCGCCACGCAGGTGTCGTGCACGGCCGCGCCAACCGAGGCCACGGTGTGCGAGCCGAACTGGCCCGGCGCCTCGGGGTAAGCTGCGTCGCCCAGCTCAAAGCGAATATTTTCGGGGGCCACGCCGCTGGCATCGGCGGCAATCTGGGTCATGACGGTGGCCGTGCCGGGGCCGACATCGGCCGTGGCACTCTGCACCAGCAGGGTACCATCGGGCAGCAGGCGGGCGCGGGCACTGGCCTTAGCCCGCGAGGCGTGGTAGATGCCCATCGCCAGGCCCTGACCCACCAGCCAGTCGCCGTCGCGGGTAGCGGCGGGCGCGGGGTTGCGCTTATTCCAGCCAAATTTTTCGGCGCCCTGGGCGTAGCACTCGCGCAGGTAGTTGCTGCTCCATGGCTTGTCGCCCTCAGGGTCTACCTCGGCAAAGTTTTTCAGGCGCAACGCCAGCGGGTCCATCTTCAGGGCGCAGGCCAGCTCATCCATCGCCGATTCGAGGGCGAACGAGCCGGTAGTCTCGCCAGGGCCGCGCGCCCAGGCGGGCGTGCTCATATCCAGCGGCACAAGGTGATACGTCAGCTCGGCATTGGGCAGCGGTAGCCCGACTTGGTGGGATGCAGAATGCGCTCGGTAAACTGCTCGTAGCGCGAAGTGGCCCCAAACGCCTCGTGCGACATGCCCACCAGCGTGCCATCGGCCTGCGCGCCCAGCGCTACCCGCTGCACCGAGCGCGGCCGGTAGCCCACCATGTTGAATTCCTGCTCGCGCTGGTTCACCACCTTCACCGGGCGGCCCACCACCTTCGCGCCGATGATTGCGGCCATCTCGGGCGGCCAGATGCGCGACGCGCCCCCAAATGCCCCGCCTACGAACGGCGAATGTACCTGCACGCTTTCCTTGGGCAGAGCCCAGAGCTTCATCAGGTCCTTTTGGGCCAGCGAGGGCGCCTGGGTTTTGTTCCAGACCGCCAGCTTATTACCCTGCCACTCGGCAATGGCGGCGTGCATCTCCATCGGGTTGTGCACCTGCAGCGGCGTCTGGTACTCGTGCGCTACTTGCACCGGGGCCGTTTTGTAGGCCTGGGGCTGGCCGCGGGTATAGTCCTTTTCCTTTTTGGGCTTGTAGCTGCTGGCTAAGCCCTTGGTGATATCAGTTTGCGGGGCGGTGTGCTCGTACTGCACGCGTACCAGCGCGGCAGCGTGCTGCGCCTGCTCCAGCGTACCCGCGATGGCCAGGGCTACCGGCTGGTTGCTGTAGTGAATTTCAGCGTCGAAAAACACCCGGAACTGCTGGCCCTCCACCCGCTCATCGGGCTGCGGATTTTCGTAGCCGGGCACTTTGGGCGAGTTCAGGTGCGACACGATGGCCAGTACGCCGGGGGCTTTGACCGCTTCGGCAGTATCGAGGTGCGTGATGCGGCCGGCGGCGATAGTGCTGGTAACCAGCACCCCGTGCACGCAGCCCGGCACTAAGTGCTCGGCGGCGTAACGAGCCTGGCCGGTAACTTTCTGACGGCCGTCGACGCGGCGGTGGGGTTGCCCAATCTGAGGAGTAGCAGACATAGTTTTACGCAAAGGCGGGCTACATCTACGCTATTTCAGACGGGGTGTTCGCCTGAGCTTACCTGGTGGTTGAGTTAAATTAACTTATAATATAAAAAATTTATATAAATAATTTATTAATAAAACTTTTATTCAAGTTAAAGGAGATGAACGTCATGCTTCGGCAAGCTCAGCATGACGTTCGTTTTTAATTTTCTAAAGTGCTTAATTGTAAGCAGGTAATCAAAAAACACAATTACAGCTGCCGGAAGCGGACTTCGAATGCCTCAATCTGCGTTTCGCTGCCCAGCACCAGGATAACATCGCCCGGCTCCAGGTTGTAATTCGCGTCCGGGCTCACGAGCAGGGCCCCGTTGTGCTGGCGCAGGCCGATAACCGTGGCACCGGTCAGCGAGCGGATATCCAGCTCGCGGATGCTGCGCCCGCGCAAATCCTGGCGCATCTGCTCATAGCTCAATTCTTCGAGGCGCAGCTTGTCGGCGCTCAGGCCCGAAATCATATCCAGAAACCGGATTACTTCGGGGCGCACCACCAGGTCGGCCATCTGCGAGCCGCCAATCTCGTCGGGCATCACCACCGAGTTGGCGCCAGCCGCAATCAGCTTGCGCTCCGACACTTTATGCGAAGCGCGGGCAATGATGTTGAGGCGCGGATTGAGTGCCCGCGCCGACAGCGCCACCGACATATTATCCGAGTCGTTGGGCAGCGCCGCGATGATGGCCGAGGCCCGCGCCACGCCGGCCTGCTCCAGCACGGGGTCCATGGTGGCATCGCCCAGCACCGAGAATATTTTGCCGCCGGCCACGCCGTCGCCGTCCACATCGACGCCGTTGCGGCCTTCGGTCAGCTCTTTTAGCAGCTGCTCGTTCAGCTCAATAACTACTACCCGCACGCTGTTGAGCAGCAGGCGCTGGTAAGCCTTGCGCCCGTTGCTGCCAAAGCCGCAGATAATAACGTGGCCGCTGAAGCGCTTGATTTCCTGGTCAGTACGGTACATATTGAATAATCGGCGCAGCTCCCCATCAAAGATAAACGTCGTGATTACCGAAACGAAGTAGGCAACGACTAGTAGGTTGTAGAGGATGTAGCAGCCCGTAAAGATGCGGCCAGCTTCCGAGAGCGGGCGCAGTTGCTCGTAGCCACCCGGCGAAACGGTAATCACGCTCATGTAGAACGCGTCGGCCATGTTAAAGTGCTCGATGCCCATGAAGCCAGCCAGGCCGATAAACAGGCTGGCCAGCGTCAGGGCAGCGGCGTATTTCAGACGAGTTAACTGGATGCGTTGTAGCATAAGCGGGAATAGCGGCCGTCTCCGATACTCCCGGAGACGACAAAAAATAAGCCCGACGAAGTTCGGGCTTATTTCTTCAGTTTCGCGCGCTCGCTACTGCGGCTTCACGGCAGCGGGCAGCGGCTTGCGGGGCAGCTTCTGGTCGCGCATGGCGGCATTGTACACGAAGGAGGCCACTACCACCGAGGCCTGCTTGAGGTCGTCGGGCACGAGGCGGTCGTAGGTATCCTGGTTGGAGTGGTGAGTACGGGAGAAGTAGTCGAGGCCATCCTGGATAAACTGAAAGCCCGGCAAGCCTACGGCGTCGAAGGAGATATGGTCGGTGCTGCCGGTGTTGCGCAAGGTTACGGTGCTGGCGCCCATATCAGCGAACGGCTGAAGCCAGGCGGTGAAAATCGGCTTCACGGCCTCGTTGCTCTGCGCGTAGATGCCCGGATTTTACCGCCGCCGTTATCGAGGTTAAAATACGCGGCCAGCTTCTCGTGGTCGGGCTTGAGCACCATGGTGGCCGGGTCGGCAAAGTGGTTTTTCACATAGTTGCGCGAGCCGTGCAGCCCCTCCTCCTCCTCACCCCAGAGCGCAACGCGAATGGTGCGGCGCGGCTTCAGGCCCGTAGCCTTCAGAATGCGCACGGCCTCCAGCATCACGGCGCAGCCGGCGGCATTGTCGGTGGCCCCGGTGGCGGCGTGCCACGAGTCGAGGTGGCCGCCGAGCATGACCACCTCGCTTTTGAGCTTTTTATCGGTTCCCGGAATTTCGGCCACTACGTTGTAGCCTTTCAAATCCTGGGTCTGGAAATGGGTTTTGGTTTCCATCTCAACTTCTACCGGCACGCCGGCATCCACGAGGCGAATCAGCCGCAGCTGGTCTTCGCTCGACATTTCCAGCTCGGGCAGCACGGGCTTGGCGTCGGCGGCATAGGGCGCGCCATTAGTGGTGAACACCGTACCATCGGAGCCCCGGCCGGGGCTGAGCACAGCAGCCGCCCCCTCAGCCAGCAGCATATCGCCCAGCTTCTGGCGAAGCTCGCGGGCGGCGAGCATGGCAGCGCGGCGGGCTTCAGGGTTAGCTTCGGCGGGGCGATTAGCGGCGGTAGGCGCGCCACCCGCAGGCGCGTCGGCCATTTTCTGCAACTCATCGGCGGTGAGGCGCTTGGCATCGGGCTCGAAGTTGGGCTGGGGCGGCGTGGCCACGGGCAGCAGCACAATTTTATCGCGCAGCTGGCCTTTATACTTCTCAAGGTCGGCTTCGGCCTTTACGTTTACATAAGCCACCTGCTTGCGCAGGCTGCCGCCGGTGCCGGGCGTCCAGGCCTTGGGCACGCCAATCATGGCGTGGTAGTACGGGGCCGTCATGGCCACGTAGCTCTTGTCGATGTCCCAGCCCCGGCCAAAGTCGCCCCAGGCTTCCACGTTGGCATTGGCCAGGCCGTAGTCGGTAAGGCGCTTCTTGGCCCAGGCGTTGGCGCGGGCCAGGCCTTCGGAGCCGGCTAGCCGCGGGCCGCATACGTCGGTCAGGTAAAAGGCCGTTTCCATCACCTTGGAGCGGTTTAGGCCTTCATCCTTGATTTTAGCCAGCGCGGCAGGGTCCGTTTTTTCGGGCGTTTGGGCCAGGGTAGGCGATACCAGTGCGCCGACTGCTACCAGCGTGAGCAGAAATTTTTGCATCCGAATGAGAATAGGGGTGAAGAAACAAGCTGAGACAACGTGTATAGACACGGCCTCCTACCTCAGCGTTGCGCCCAGCTTAGCCGCCGGCCGGCCGGGCTTCAGCTAAGCCCGGCTATAACCACCTGTCAACTACCGTCGTTAAGAAAAGCCCTTTCCACTTGTTTAAAAGCACTTTTACTATGGCAGAAACCCCAAAATACGCGCTCATTACGGGCGCTACCAGCGGCATTGGCCGCGAGCTGGCCAAGCTTTTCGCCCAGGATAAATACAACCTCGTCATCGTGGCCCGCCGCCAGGACGAGCTCGCGCAAACTGCCAATGAGCTAACGCAGCAGTACGGCGTCGAGGTCACGACCATAGCCAAAGACCTGTTTCAGCGCCAGGGTCCATTTGAGGTGTACGACGAAGTCAAAGCCAAGAGCATCCAGATTGAGGCCTTGGTGAATGACGCCGGCCAGGGCCAGTATGGGGAATTTACGACCACCGACATCAACCGCGAGCTTGATATTATTCAGCTCAATATCGGTGCCTACGTTACCCTCACCAAGCTATATCTGCAGGAAATGATAGCCCGCAAAAGCGGTAAAATCCTGCAGGTATCAAGCCTGGGGGCCGAGATTCCGGGGCCGCTGCAAGCAGTATACCACGGCACCAAGGCGTTTATTACGTCCTTCACTGAGGCGGTGTGTGAAGAAACCAAGAATAACGGCGTCACTATCACGATTTTAGAGCCGGGTGTCACCGACACCGACTTCTTTCACAAAGCCGATATGGAGCGCGCCAAACTGGTGGCTGAAGGCCCGAAAGCTGACCCCGCCACCGTGGCAAAAGATGGCTACGAAGCGCTGCTGGCTGGCCAGGACAAGGTTATCTCGGGCTTTATGAATAAGGTGCAGGGTCTTATCGGCAACGTGCTGCCTGATAAGGTCGTAGCGGCCATTCTGCACAAAGAAGCCGAGCCGGTAGACGGCAACGAAAGCGCCAGATAACCAGCGTCGACCCTACCTGAAACACACAAGCCCGACCACACTGGCTTGTCTTTACCCAAATCTCGTAGAGAAAGCGCCAGCCGATAGGCCGGCGCTTTTTTAGTGCTCTTCCGGGGCAACAGGGCGGCCAGCCGTACGCCTTCGGCTAAGTAGCGCAGGCTCACCAGCCCGAGCCAGAGCGTCTGCCAGCCTGGCGGTCCATCGCCGGTTCGGCCCAGGTGCCCACCCAGTCCAGCCAGGGCGTAGAATACCTCCCGCACGGTTCGAATGGGCCGCGTGCGCTGGCTGCGCAAGACCCGTAAATAGCTGGCTGATAGACCTGACGACTCAGCTGGTGCATCGGGTTGCTGGCGGCTATGCTCGCGCAGGTCCACTAGCGCCAGCGCCACCACGCTCAGCAAGGCCACCGCCGCAAACAGGCGTGGGGCGGTGTGCAGTTGCAAGCGCTCGGCACCCAGGCCCGTTTTCAGGGCTTTATGAAAGTCCTCGATGAGCCAGCGGCTGGCGTACTGTCGAGCCCGTTCCTGTGCTTGGGGGAAGCTGCTTATCACGTCGTCACACAGTAGGAGCCACTCCAGCTTACCGCCCGGCTCCCACACCCGTACTACGCTGGCAGCCACCGGTTCCCCTTTGCCCGTACTAGCGCCCGGCCGTTGGGGAGCGCGTAGCGCCAACACGGCACTGTAACTCACCTGCAGGCGCACCTGCCGGGCCGCTTGGCCCGGACGAGCACGCAAGGCCAGTTCCAGTTGCCCGGCACTAGGCTGCGCCCGGGCCACGGCAAAGAGCGTCGGCGGTGGCGCCTCAGATGGGGCGACCAAGCCCCGGTCTTGGGCGGCCCGGACTACAAAGCCCAGCCCCTGCTGTCGGCATTGGCGCAGATGCTCGTAAATATCCGCGCCGCGGTCCGCCACCACGACCCAGCGCCCAGCCGCCGGCGGTGAGCCAACCGCGCGCAGGCTGCGCGCCCACAGCGCGGACTCGCGCACCCGCCCCTGCCGGGGCCGGCTGCCGCCGTGGGGGTGCGCCTTCTCGGCCGCTGGCCGGGCCTGGCGCACGTAAAACTGCTGGTCGAGCAGCCCCAGCAAGGGCAGCGGTGGGCGCACCGCCCCCGCCGGTAGGTCGCTGGCTGGCCAACTGGCGGCCACCAACGAGTGCAGCAGTACGCCCTGCTCCCCGCTGGCCCCCGCCCCCACTGGTCCCAGGCCCGCCCGGCGGGCCGTGGCGGGGGCCCAGCGTAACTGGGTCGTGTCCTCGACCAGCAAATAGGTGCCGGCCTGCTGCAACTGCTGCTGAACTAATTGGCGGTGTGGCTCTTGCAGGATGTCGGGTGTGACGGCTGCCCCGCCCAGCAACTGGTAGGCGGCCTTGCTAGCGTAGGCCGACCCGGCCCCCAACTGCGGGATACTGGCCCCAGGCTGGCGGGCCCAGCCAGCTACTAGCGTACAGACGCGCCGCTGGCGGCGCACATCACCGAGCTGTACGGTCCCAAAATGCGTGCTGGCCCATTGCTGGGCATCACAAAATTGCTGAGAAATGCGCATCCCACGCCAACGCGTAGGGCACTAAAAAAGCGCCGGCCTACCGGCCGGCGCTTTCTCTACGAGATTTGGGTAAGGACAAGCCACACTGGCCGGGCTTGTGTGTACTAGCGAGAAACTATTCTACGCCTCCTTTTCGGACTCAGTCGACTTGGTAATCGCGTCCACAATAGCCTCCGAGATGCCGGTGCTACTGAAGCCACCGTCGTGCATCAGGTTTTGCATGGTCACGTAGCGCGTGAGGTCCGAAAACAGCGATACGCAGTAGTCGGCGCAGGCTTCGGCGGGCGCGTTGCCGAGCGGGGCCATGCGGTCGGCATACTCATAAAAGGCGTTGAAGCCGCTGATGCCGGTGCCGGCCGTAGTCTTGGTGGGCGACTGCGAGATGGTGTTCACGCGCACCTTTTTGAGGTGACCCAGACGCTGGCCGTAGCTGCGGGCAATGCTTTCGAGCACCGCCTTGGCCTGTGACATGTCGGTGTAGTCGAGGAATGCGCGCTGGGCGGCGATGTAGCTGAGCGCCACCACGCTGCCCCATTCGTTGAAGGCATCCTGCTTTTCGGCCACGGCCAGCATCTTGTGCAGCGACAGCGCTGATACGTCGAGCGTCTGCTGGAAGAATTTGTAGTCGAGGTCGCCGTAGCTCTTGTTCTTGCGAATGTTGGCGCTCATGCCAATCGAGTGCAGCAGGAAGTCGATTTTACCGCCAAAGTGACTTTGCGCCTCGGTAAAGAGCGTGCCCAGCTCCTCCACCGAAGTGGCATCGGCCGGGATAATCGGGGCGTCAATCTCGGCGGCCAGCACCTTGATTTCGCCCATGCGCATGGCCAGCGGCGCGTTGGTGAGCACAATGCGGGCACCTTCGGCGTGCGCCTTCTGGGCCACTTTCCAGGCAATGGATTGGGAATTGAGGGCGCCGGAAATGATGCCGACTTTGCCGGCGAGGAGGTTACTGGACATGAGGAATAGTCAGGTTAGCGCACAAAAGTAACGAAAATGTGAGGCTGTGCCCCTACCCAGCCACTGCCTCGCCGCGCAGCGCCAGCAGCTCGCGGGCGCTTTGCAGGGCGTTTTCGCTGGGCTTGGCGCCGGCAATCATGTGCGCGATTTCCTTGATGCGGTCTTCGGGCGAAAGCTGGCGGATACGGCTCACCGTACGGTCGGCGCGGTCTTCCTTGTACACGAAGTAGTGCGTGTCGCCGGCCGCCGCCATCTGCGGCAGGTGCGAGATGGCCACCAGCTGGTGCTTGTGGGCCATCTGCTGCATCATCCGGCCCACCTTCACCGCAATCTCACCGCTGATGCCGGTATCGATTTCGTCGAAGACTATCGTGGGCAGGGCCGTCTTGTCGGCCAGCATGTACTTGATGCACAGCATCAGGCGCGAAAACTCACCACCCGACGCGGCCTTGCTCAGGGTTTGCGGCTGGGCGCCTTTGTTTGCTGTAAATAGAATATTTACTATATCTGAGCCGCTGGCCGCCAGCGGGCCGGTTTTGTGCTCCACCACAATGCGGGCGTGCGGCATCCCGAGGTCGGCGAGCAGGGCGCTCAGCTCCTTTTCGAACTTCGGAAACGCCTTGCGGCGACTTTCCGAGAGCCGGGCCGCCTGGGTGGTCGCCTGCTTCAGCGCCGCGTCCGAGTCTTTGCGCAGGCGGGTTATTTCCTTGTCGAGATTCAGCACCGAGCCGACTTTCTGGCGCAGAGTTTCGCGGGTTTCGAGCAGGCCGGGCACGTCACGGCGCTGGTGCTTGCGCTGCAGGTTGTAGAGCACGGTGAGGCGGGCCTGCAATTCCTCGGCGCGGGCGGGGTCGCCCTCGGTGCGGCGCTCGGCAGTTTCTACCTCGTCGGCAATGTCGTGCAGCTCAATCAGGCAGCTTTCGAGGCGCTGGCGCAGCTCGCGAAACTGCTCGGAGTAGCCACTCACCTGCCCCAGCAGCGTCGAGGCGTCCTTCATGGTGCCGGTGGCGCAGGTTTCGCTGTCGCGCAGGCCATGCAGGGCCTGGCTGAGCTTGTACTTGATTTCCTCGGCGTGTTCCAGCTGCTTTACCTCCTGCTCCAGCGCGTCCTGGTCTTCTTTGTCGAGGCCGGCCTCTTCCAGCTCACTTAGCAGAAAGCTGTTGTAGTCCAACTCTTTACTAGCCTGCACCGACTGGTCTTCGAGGGCCTTGAGGTCGGTTTCGAGCTTGCGGTACTGGCGGTAGGCGTTGCCGTACTGCGTGCGCGTGGGCACCAGATTGGCGTAGAGGTCGAGCAGGTTGAGCTGAAACACGGCATCGCCCAGCAGCAGCGTATCGTGCTGCGAGTGAATATCCATGAGGTTGGCGCCAATCTTACGCAGGGCGTCCAGGGTCACGGGCGTGTCGTTGACAAAAGCCCGCGACTTGCCCGACGGGCTGATTTCGCGCCGCAGAATGCACTGCGTATCATAGTCCAGGTCTTCCGACTCGAATATATCCTGAAGTTGATAGTTCGTGATATCAAACTGGCCCTCAATCACGCACTTACGCTCGGTATTGAAGAGCATGCGCGAGTCGGCCCGGTTGCCCAGCAGCAGCCCGATGGCCCCGAGCATAATGGATTTGCCGGCCCCGGTTTCACCGGTAATAATATTGAGCAGCGGCGAAGGCCGCAGCTCCAGCTGCTCAATGAGCGCGTAATTCTGAATGCGTAAATCGACTAACATTTCTTCGACTCCTTGAATAACCGCAGTCATTGCGAGCAGAGTGCAGCAATGACAAACCAGCCCCCTTTATTGCTTAATAACTGTCTGATACTTAGCTAAATTTCCCGGGTCCACATCGGTGAGTAGCGCCACAAGCTGCTGCTTCTGCTGCGCATCGGTGCTGGTACGAAAGATATTGGTAATCTCATCAGCTTTGGCATCGAAGAAGGCCCGCAAAAACAACGTATTGGGGCGCACTGAATTGGCTTTCTGAATACCCGTGAGGGCAGCCATAATGGACGTGCGCGCCTCCTCAGGCTTCTCGATAAAAATATCCATTCCCTGCCGATAGTAAGCGTAGAGGCCGGTCCGGAAGGCTTCAAGCTGCGGGTCGGTCAGGTTATTGAGCAGCCAGTAGCGGTTGCGCGGACTAGCATCGGTCCACCCAGCATCCGACTCGCTGGTCAGCGTCTGGGTTGCTGAATACTGCAAAATAGTCCGCGCCTGGTCGTAATACGGTGTGCCGCCGAGCCGGGCAAAGGTATCCTGGTCGGTGCCGATAACTATGTAAGCATAAAAGGCCAGCAGCGACGACAGGTTATTGACGAAGTTACTGGGTGCAAAATCGAGCGGCGTCTGGGGCGTATAGTTAAAATTAAAACTACGGTCGTTGATATTCAGCAGGTTAGTTTCGTATCCAGTGCCATAAACCGGTCGCGTAGCAATGAGGCGCATGGTGGCTTGGTACGAGCCATTCTGCGGAACCGCCGTGATGCCTACAAAAACGCGCAGCTTAATGCGCTCCTCGGGCCGGTAAGTCTGGCGGGTCCAGGTGCGCGTGTTGAGGAAGGCAGTCATGTCCTTCTGCAGCTGCTGCACGAGCGTGGGGTCCGTAATTGTCACATTTTCCAGCGACACGGCCACCTGGGCGTTCAGCTCCTGCGCCTGGGCGGGGCGGGCCAGCATAGCCGTAGCCAGCAATCCGAACAGAAAGAATACTTTACGCATATACAGCGGTAAAACGAGTCAGAATAAGCGCTACCAGCGTGCGGGCCAGCTCGGTTTTGGCTTGTAGCTCAAAGCTACGCACCTCGCCGGCCCGGTCGAGCACGGTCACTTTATTAGTGTCGTGCCCAAAGCCAGCTCCGGCATCACGCAGGGAATTGAGTACTACCAGGTCGAAGTTTTTGCGGTGCAGCTTATCCTGGGCATGCGCCAGCTCGTTGGTAGTTTCCAACGCAAAACCGACTGCAAATTGTTCAGCCCGCTTGGTTTGACCGAGGGTAGCGGCAATGTCCACGTTTTTTACCAGCGTCAGCGTTAAGGTATCGCCGGCTTTCTTAATCTTTTCGGCGGCCACTGTCGCCGGTCGGTAGTCGGCCACGGCAGCGGCAAATACCCAGATATCGGCCAGCGGTGCGGCGGCCGCAGCCGCCTCATACATCTGGTGGGCCGTTTCGACGCGCAAGGTCGTTATCAGCGGGTTGGCTGGCGCGGGTAGCGCCGTTGGCCCGCTGATGAGCGTGACGGCCGCCCCGGTCGCGGCAAACGCTTCGGCCAGCGCGTAGCCCATTTTGCCCGTCGAGCGGTTGCCCAGAAAGCGCACCGGGTCCAGCGGTTCGTAGGTGGGGCCAGCGGTGAGGAGAACGCGCATCATATTCTATTAATTTTCACAATAGAACGTCATGCTTCGGCAAGCTTAGCATGACGTTCTATTTTTTATCCACAAAGAACTTCTCCAGCTCTGCCACCATCTGCTCGGGCTCCAGCATGCGGCCAGGGCCGCTGAGGCCGCTGGCCAGCTCCCCGCTGGGCGAGTCAAAGACGTGGTTGCCAAACGAGCGCAGGCGCTGGATATTCTGCGTCACGGCCGGGTGGGCGTACATGTCGAGGTCCATTGCCGGAGCCAGAAATACCGGGCAGCGGGCCGACAGGTACACGGCACTTAGCAGATTAGGACACAAGCCGTTAGCCAGCTGGCCGAGCGTGTTGGCACTGGCCGGGGCAATCAGGTAGGCATCGGCCCACAGGCCCAGCTCAACGTGGTTGTGCCACTGCCCGCTGGCCGCATCACGCAAAAAGCCCGTCAGGACGGGCTTTTTGGAGAGGGTACCTAAGGTAAGCGGCGTCACAAATGCGGCGGCAGCTTCGGTGAGAATAACCTGCACCTCGGCGCCGGCCTGCACCAGCAGGCGCACCAGCGGCGCGGCTTTGTAAGCGGCAATGCTGCCGCTTACGCCCAGCAGAATATGCCGTTTTTGCAATATTGATGGCACGCGGCTACCGGGTGATTGTTGGGGAGCAGTCATCAGACAAAACGGTTAACAATCGGCAAGCAACGGCCACCAGGCCACCTAGAACAGCTCGCGGGGAATAATTACCGGCGCGGCCTCGGGGGTTTCGTAGTGCAGCTCACCGGCGATAAACTCTTCGATAGCCTGGCTGGTAGGCTTGGGCTGACGCTCGTACTGCTTGCTGATTTCAATCTGCTCGCGGTTTTCGAATACTTCTTCGAGGTTATCGACGGTGGTCGCAAACTCGGCCAGGCGGTCGGCCAGCTCTTCTTTCAGCTTCACCGACAGCTGGTTGGCGCGCTTCGAGATGATGGAAATGGCCTCGTAGACGTTGTTTTTGTCGGTCGTGATGTCGGCCAGGTTGCGGGTGATGATGGAGGCGGAGGCGGGAGCTTTCATGAGAAATTACACTTCGTTAGAATAGATACTGAGTTGTTGGCTAGTGGCCCCGGCGGCCACCCCGGCCGCCCGACGACTGCGAGCGGGGCGCGGGGGCCGTGGCATTTACCTGCTCCACGGCGGCCTGCGCGGCAGCCTGGGCTTCGGGAATAGCTTTGAGGCGCTCCAGCTCGGCGCGGCTGTCGTCGTACATGGTTTGAGCCGTGCGCAGGTTTTTGCTCTGCGGATAGGTGTCGATGAAGTGCTGATAGAACGAGACGGCATCCAGGTAGCGCTCACGCTGCTTCGCTTCGATACTTTCCCTGGCCCAGGCATACTGGGCCGACAAGCGAATAAAGTCGGCCTGCTCGCCGTAAGCCGAGCCCGGAAACTGCGTCTCGAAGTTGCCGAGCGCCGTTACGGCTGCCTGGTTGTAGCGCAGCGCATAATACAGCTTGGCGCTCTGAAACGCCTTGTTTTCGAGCTTTTTCTGCAGCTCCTGCGACATGCTTTCCGCTTCCAGCCGGAACTGGCTGGTCGGATAAGTATTCAGGAAATCCTGAATAGTCTCGAGCGCCGTTACCGTGTTGGTTTGGTCGAGCTCGTAGCTGGGCGAGTCGCGAAACAGCGACTTGGCCCGCAAAAAGGAAGCCTCCTCGACCTGCGATGAGTTAGGGTACGTATCGATAAACTGCTTGAAGTAGTAGGCGCTCAATACGTAGTTGCGCTGCTTATAATTCGTGTTAGCGAAGTAAAACTGCGTTTTTTCAGCTTCCGGCCGGCCTTTAAGCAGCGGAATGAGCTCCTCAAGCAGCGCGCCCGAGCGGAAAAAGTCGCCACTATCGTAATACTTAATGGCAGCCTCGTACTTCTGGTTCACAGTGCCGCTTTTGAGTAGCTTCTGATAGCCCGTGCACGACCCCAGCGCAAGGGTGCCGGTGAGCAAGGCGGCGGTAATCAAACGAGAGAATTGCATACAAAGGGCAAAGGTACAAGTAAAACGACGCCCAAACCGCAGGTAGTTCCGCTACGGGCCCGCGAGGCGAGGAGCCCGAAACTTAGCGGGGGTTGCAGGCACAACGGGCCGTGCGGGCGCAGTCGGCTTTATTGGCGCGGTTTTGGGCCGGGCGGCGGGTCTGGAATGCGTTTTACCCCTGGCTTTTGAGCGGGTTTTTGACGCTTTCGACTTTGGCTTAGCTTTCGGCTTGCGGGTGAGGTCGGCGGCGAAATGCTTGCCGAAGACCACGCGGCGCGTAGGCCGCTCGGTTACCCGCCAGCGGTAGCCTTTCAGCTGCTTCACGTCATCTTTCAGCTCGTGCACGGGCGTGTAGCTGGCTTCAGGGTTGGTGAGCCAGGTAAGCTGCTTGATTTTATTATCAACAAAGCGCAGCCGCATGCTGGCCGACACCGACTTATTCATCCCGCTCAGCACGGTATCACCGTCGAGGGTAAAATACAGGCTTTCCGCATTACCCAGCACATCGATACGCGCCATCTGGCCCCGCCGGAAATACGCCACCATGTTGCGCCCCTTCACCTGGTTATGGTCCTGCACGGTGTCTTCCTGCACGGCAAAGGCATTGGAAAACAGGTTGGCCCGGTCGAGCTGCCCGCGCCGGAAGCGCAGATTCATCGAGTCGGACGTGAGCTGGTTGCGGGCCTGCCACACCACCGGGTCGCGGTTGAGGTAAATGATACTGTCCTGACGGTCGTAGGTGAGTGAGTCGCAGCGGCCCTGCATCTTACCCCGGAAAATCTGCACTTTGGGCCAGGCGTACAGAATGGGCCGCTGCACGGCGCGGCCCGGCCGGGTTTCGACGCTCAGCAGCGTATCAGCGGCCATATAGAGCGTGTCCTTGCCCGAGATGTTGCGCACCACCGGCCGCGAGCCAAAGAGCTTGGTGCGGCCCAGCGCCCGCCAGTAGCGGCCCTGGTCGCCGCGCAGCACCAGGTTGTCTTTCTTGGAAATAAGCGAGACGTGCCCCGTGGCAATGCCATAGAGCTTTACCTGGTCGTACACCAGCTGGTCGCCGCCGAGCAGGTAGCCGGGCGTGTCAATCTTGGCGTTGCGGGCAAAGTTAGATACGCGGGTGGTGGTATTGTACGTGCCTTTTTCGGCGTACAGGTCGCCCTGGGGGCTTTTAATGCGCGTCGGCCCATCGAAATAGGCAATCTTGGTAATGGTATTAAAAGTCAGCGTGTCGTTGCGCAGGTCGGTGGGCTGGCCCTGCTCATCGAGTGAAATCAGGTGCACGTCGCGCTTAAAAACAAATACTTTGCTATTAGTATCGTAAAAGCCCTGCTGGCTATCCAGGGTATTCTTCGGGTCCACGATGTGGCCGCCCACGGTGTAGAAAGCCGTTTTGCGGGTGAGGTCGTAGTCGAGCGCCGTAGTAGTGAGCGTCATGCGCGGGTCGTGCATCGTCACAACCTGGCCGGTCATGCGGGCCGTGCGCTTGTTGCCATCATAAAAGCCGTGGTCGCCGGTGATGGTCATGGTATCGCTCTGCACAATGCGCACATTGCTAAACGCCTCTATTTCATTGCGCTCCAGGTATTGGTAAGCCGAGTCGCAGTACAGAAAAACGTCCTGCTGCTTAAAGCTCACGTTGCCAATCAGCTTGCGGATTTTTACGCCGTTGAAGTCGCCGCCGCGCAGCTCGCGGGTGCCGGGCAGCAGCTCGACGGGTGCCCCTTTAACGGGCTGCGGGCGCGAACCAGGGCCAGCAGGAGTGGGCGGAGCGGCCGGGCGGTTTTGGGCCTGCAGCGCCCCAGCGGCAGCAGGAGCAGAATAGCTATGAGAAAACGGAGAAGCGGCATTCGGCCCAAAGTTACGGCGACGGGGCCGGGGCTAACGCGCATCTTTGCAATGTAGTGCTCCTCCCTCCTAATTTATGATGCTCGACCAGGTTCGCCAGTTTATCAGCCAGAACGCTCTTTTTAACCCCGAAACCGATACCGTGCTCGTCGCCGTGAGCGGCGGCCTCGACTCGGTGGTGCTGCTCGATGTGCTGCACCGGCTGGGTATGGAGCTGGCCGTGGCGCACTGCCACTTCGGCCTGCGGGGCGAAGAGGCCGACGCCGACGAGCAGTTTGTGCGCAAGCTGGCCAAGCAGTACGAAGTACCCTACTTCGCCGAGTTTTTTCAAACCAAAGCCTTTGCCGAGCGCGAAGGCATCTCGACCCAGATGGCCGCCCGGCTGCTGCGCTACCGCTGGTTTGAGCAGGTGCGGGCTACCAATGGCTACGCCGCGGTTGCCACCGCCCACCACCGCCGCGATGCCGCCGAAACCATGCTGCTCAACCTGACGCACGGCACCGGCCTGGCGGGCCTGCACGGCATCCGGGCCAAAAATGGCTACGTGGTGCGCCCGCTCCTGCCCTGCGCAAAGGACGACCTCTACGATTACCTGGTCGAGAACCGCCTTATCTGGCGCGAGGATGCCAGCAACGACAGCCCCGTGTACCAGCGCAACCGCCTGCGCCAGCAGGTGCTGCCCGTGCTGCGCGAAATCAACCCCAACCTCGACAACACGCTGGCCGCCACCGCCGAGCGCGTGGGCGGGGCCGAGGAAATCGTGCGGCGCTACGTTGAAGCACTGGCCGCCGAGGCGAGGCGAGACGAAGACGACGCGGTTTATCTCGACCTGGCCCCACTCACTGCCGCCGCTGCGCCGGCTTTGGTGCTGCACGAGCTGCTGCGCGAGTTTGGCTTTGCCTGGCCGGTGGTGAAGGAAATAGTGGCCGCCTTCGATGGGCCAGCCGGCCGGCAGTTCGACTCGCCCACGCACCGCCTGGTAAAGGACCGTGGTCGGCTCGTTATCACGCCGCGCCGCCTGGCGCAGTACGGTACGTTCCAGTTAGCTGAAGACCAGGAAGACTTATTGGCCGACGGCCTGCGCCTGCGCGCCACCAGGCACGATGGCGCAGGCTACGAGATTCCGCGCTCGCGCAGCACGGCCGCGCTGGATATGGATAAGCTAAAATTTCCGCTCACCCTGCGGCGCTGGCAGGAGGGCGACTGGTTTATGCCGCTGGGCATGAAAGGCAAAAAGCACCTGAGCGATTTTCTCATCGACCAGAAAGTACCGCTTAATCTCAAAGAGGAAGTGCGCGTGCTCACTTCGGCCGATGGCAAAATCTGCTGGGTGGTGGGCTGCCGCGTGGATGAGCGCTTTAAGGTAGAGAAAGCCACCATGCGCGTGCTGGCCGTGCAGCGGTTGTAGCCTGCACAAAACCAGACTTGCGAGCGGACCAAGTATATTTAAAATAATTTTTTTAATATATAAATTCTCAACTGCCAGCCGGAACTTCCTAAGCAGCAAAGCAATTGCTTGGCGTGTGCCTGCGGCTTTATTGGAAAAAGCTCCCTTTCGCGCCCTATCTTGCCCAAGATTAAGTGGGTTAGCTAAACTTTTAGCTACCTATAAACCAGCCCTCTTTCTTCTTTCTACAACTGGCTATGTCTCTTACCATTACCAACCTTTCCAAAACCTACGCCAACGGCACGCAGGCGCTGCGAGGCGTAAACCTGACGATTCCCACCGGCATGTTTGGCCTGCTCGGGCCCAATGGGGCGGGCAAAAGCTCCCTGATGCGCACCATCGCCACCTTGCAGGACGCCGATACGGGCAGCATTATGCTCGATAATATCGACGTGCTGCGCGATAAGGAGGCAGTGCGCCGGGTGCTGGGCTACCTGCCCCAGGAGTTTGGAGTATACCCCAAGGTGAGCGCCGAAGAGCTGCTCGACCATTTCGCGACCCTCAAAGGCATTGCCAACGGCCGCGAGCGCAAGGAGATGGTAGCAGCGCTACTGCACCAGACCAACCTCTACGACGTGCGCAAAAAGCACGTGGGCGGCTATTCGGGGGCATGAAGCAGCGCTTCGGTATTGCGCAGGCGCTGCTGGGCAATCCGCGCCTCATTATCGTGGATGAGCCCACGGCCGGCCTCGACCCCGCCGAGCGCAACCGCTTCCACAACCTGCTGAGCGAGATTGGCGAGAACATTATCGTTATTCTCAGTACCCACATTGTCAGTGATGTGAGCGACCTGTGCCGCAGCATGGCCATTATCAACAAGGGCGAAGTGCTGCTCACCGGCGACCCGCAAACGGTGATGAACGCGCTGCACGGTAAAATCTGGAAAAAGCTTATCGAGAAAGCCGAGCTCCCCAGCTTGCAGGCCAATCAGCGCGTGATAAGCTCGCGCCTGTTTGCGGGCAAAACGGTGGTACACGTGCTGGCCGACAGCGCACCGGGCGCGGGTTTGAGCAAGTCAGCCCCGACCTGGAAGACGTGTACTTTTCAGAAATTAAGAATTCAGAATTAGCAATTAAAAATTAAGGCCGCGCCAGCTTGACTACCTGCTAGTTAAGTCAATTTTTAATTCATAGTTTTTAATTCCAAGAACCATGTTCCTGCCTATACTCCTTTTTGAACTGAAGTACCGGTTGCGGCGGCCAGCCACCTGGATTTACTTTTTGCTGTTGGCGCTGCTCGCGGGCCTGCTCGTGACGGCGGCCGGCGGCGGCTTTGGCACCGGCGTGGGCGTGAGCCTGGGCGGCGACGGGCAGGCCGTAAAAATCAACGCGCCGTTTTCGGTCACCATCGTGCTGGGAGTGCTCAGCACGTTTGGTGTCATCGTGGCTTCGTCGCTGATGGCCAACCCTGTGTACCGCGACTTTGAGTACCGCACGCACCCGCTGTTCTACACCACTCCCATCACCAAGGCCGGCTACCTGGGCGGGCGGTTTGTGGGCTCTTTTCTGATTGCGGCGCTGGTATTTCTGGGCTTGGGGCTGGGCGCGGCGGTGGCGGGCGCAATGCCCTGGGTCGAGGCCGACCGCTTTCTGGCGCATACGCCGCCCGGTACGTATCTGTGGCCCTACCTGATTATTATCCTGCCCAACCTGCTGTTTAGCGGGCTATTTTCTTCACCACGGCCACGCTCACGCGCAATATTCTGAGCACCTACATCGGGTCGGTGGTGCTGTTGGTGGGCTACCTCATTGCCAGCTCATACCTCTCCGACCTCAAGAATGAGCATTTGGCGGCTACGCTTGATGCCTTTGGCCTCGGGGCCGTGGAGCTGACGACCCGCTACTGGACGGCCGCCGATAAAAATACGCGCCTGCTACCGCTCAGCTCGTTTGTGCTGCTCAACCGGGCCGTGTGGCTGGCGGTGGGGGTAGGCCTGCTCGCGTTTTGCTACGCCCGGTTCAGGTTCTCAGCTTTTGCTTCGGACAAAGCCCCCGGAAAGCGCAAAAATGCAGCGGCGACCGTGCTTGACGACGATACTGTAGTGCCAGCACTTGCCACGTTGCGGCTACCCCGCGTGGCGCAGGTGTTTACCACCTCTATGCACCTGCAGCAGTGGTGGAGCCTCACCAAGCTGGAATTTCGGGGCATCGTGCGGAACGTGTATTTCGCTGCCATTGTAGGGGCGGGCGTCATTTTTCTGCTTGCCACCTCCTCGCAGATTGGTAAAACCTTCGACACTACGACCTACCCCGTCACGGGTGAAGCAGTGAGCGTGCTCAGCGGCACATTCTTCCTGTTCCTGCTGATAATCATCATCTACTACAGCGGCGAGCTGGTGTGGCGCGAGCGCGAGGCCGGCGTGGCCCAGATTACCGATGCCGTGCCGGTGCCTACCTGGGTGCCGTTTATGAGCAAGCTGGCCGCCCTGGGCCTGGTGCAGGTGGTGCTGCTGATGGTGGTGCTGCTGTGCGGGCTGCTGGTGCAAACGGTGAAAGGGTATTTCCACTACGAAATCGGGCTGTACATCCAGGCGTTGTTTGGCCTGATGCTACCCTATTTGCTGCTGCTATGCGTGCTGGCCATGCTGGTGCAGGTGCTCGTGAACAACAAGTACCTGGGCTTCTTCGTGATGATATTATATTACTTAATCAATATATTTCGCGGGCAACTGGGCTTTACCCACCGGCTGCTGGCCTATGGCGGGGCACCCAGCGCGCCGCACTCCGACATGAACGGATACGGCCACTTCATGCCTGCTTTCTGGTGGACAAAGCTGTACTGGGTGGGCTGGGCTATTCTCTTTGTGCTGCTGGCCAATCTGCTTTGGGTGCGCGGCACCGACTCGAGCGGCCGCTGGGCCGAAGCGCGCCGACGCTGGGGCAGCAGCAGCACGCTGGCCGCTTTGGTGGGGCTAGTAATTGCCATCGGCACGGGCAGCTTTATTTACTATAACACCAATATTCTCAATCAGTACCGCACGCCCAAGCAGCAGGAAAAACTGCAAGTGCAGTACGAGCGCCAGTACCGTCGCCTCAAGGACGTGGCGCAGCCCCGCATCGTGGCCGTAGACCTGAATACCGACATCTTCCCAAGCACTAGGCGAGTGCATTTTCAGGGGCAGTTTATGCTGGTGAACAAGCACCCACGGCCCCTCGATACGGTGATTGTGAGTTTGCCCGCCGAGCAGCACCCGCGGCTGCGCCAGCTGGCCCTGGGCCAGCCCGGCACGGCCAGCCTGGTGCTGAATGACACGACCTCAGGTATCCGTCTGTACCGGCTGGCCAGGCCGCTGGCACCCGGCGACTCGCTACCGCTCACCATGAGCATCGACTACCGCGAGCTGGGTTTTCCAAACAGCGACTCGAACACCGACATCGTGTACAATGGCAGCTTCATCAGCTCCAATTACCTGCCCAGCCTGGGCTACCGCGAGAACGCCGAGCTGACCAACGACCAGACCCGCAAAAGCTACGGCCTCAAGCCGCGCCCGCGCATGGCACCGGTCAATAATTTGAAGGCCCGGCAGAATACATACATCAGCCAGGATGCGGACTGGATTCGGTTCCGCATTACGGTAAGTACCGAGGCCGACCAGACGGCCATCGCGCCGGGCTACCTGCAGAATGAATGGACGAAGGATGGCCGCCGCTATTTCACCTATGCCATGGACCGGCCGATGCTGAATTTCTACACCTTCCTCTCGGCCAGGTACCAGGAATACAAGGCCAACTGGGTTGATTCAGTGGGCCACCGCACCATCCCGATTACCATCTACTACCAGCCGGGCCACACCTACAACCTGGCCCGTATGGCAGCCGGTGCCCAGGCCGCGCTGGCATATTGCTCCAAGAACTTCTCACCCTACCAGCACCAGCAGGTGCGCATCCTGGAATTTCCGAACTACCAGCAGTTTGCCCAGAGCTTCGCCAATACGATTCCGTTTTCGGAGGCGATTGGCTTCATTGCCAAGGTTGACCCCAAAGACCCTGAAGACCTTGACTATCCGTTCTACGTGACGGCCCACGAGGTGGCGCACCAGTGGTGGGCGCACCAGGTAATCGGGGCAACGTGCAGGGTAGCACGCTCATGGTTGAGTCGATGGCGGAGTATTCGGCCTTCATGGTACTCAAGCACACGTTTGGCTACTACACCATGCAGAAATTCCTGAAAATTGACCAGCGGCGCTACCTGCAGGGCCGCGCCTTCGAGCGGAAGAAGGAGGTGCCGCTGGCCCTGGTCGAGAATCAGCAATACATTCACTACGGCAAGGGCTCGGTGGTGATGTACGCCTTGCAGGACTACATGGGCGAGCAAAAGCTCAATGCGGCCCTGCACGACTACGTGCACGCCGTGGCCTTCCAGGGCCCGCCCTACACCAACTCGACCGAGTTTATCAGCTACATCCGCCGGGCGGCACCCGACTCGCTTCAGCAGTTTATCACGGACAACTTCGACCGCATCACGCTTTACGAAAACCGTGTGACCGATGCCTCAGCTAAAAAGCTGCCCGATGGCCGCTACCAGGTCAACTTCACGGTGAAGAGCCAGAAGTTTTACGCCGACAGCACCGGCAACCAGCGGCCGGCCCCGAGCATGACTACATGCCCGTGGCCATTTTTCCCGCGCCGGGTCCCAGCAAGCAGCCCCTGCCGCCCCTACTGCTCATCAAGCGTCGCCTCGTGGCCGGCAACAACAAGCTGCAATTCGTGGTGGCCCAAAAGCCGGCCTCCGTGGCCGTAGACCCTTACCACGAGCTGATAGACCGGAACCTGGACGATAATACGAAAGAGGTGAAGCTGTAAGCGGTTCGGGCG
Organism: Hymenobacter sp. BRD67; assembly: GCF_013256425.1. Lineage (GTDB taxonomy): Bacteria > Bacteroidota > Bacteroidia > Cytophagales > Hymenobacteraceae > Hymenobacter. Next base: position 1,384,714 of record NZ_CP053904.1, on the reverse strand, counting down.
CGGGCAACGTGCTCCTACCAATTTGGGCGTACTTTTACCGCGCCAGACTTGCTGGCACCGTTCCCTCCTACCCTTCATTTATTCTCATGAAAGTTACCGTAGTTGGGGCTGGCAATGTGGGCGCAACCTGCGCCGACGTGCTCGCCACCCGTGAAATTGCCAACGAAGTTGTACTGGTTGACATCAAGGAAGGCATTGCCGAAGGCAAAGCCCTCGATATCTGGCAGAAAGCGCCCATCATTGGGTACGATACCCGCACCGTAGGCGTTACCAACGACTACGCCCGCACCGCCGGCTCGGAAGTGGTAGTCATTACCTCGGGCCTGCCCCGCAAGCCCGGCATGAGCCGCGACGACCTGATTGCGACTAACGCCGGCATCGTAAAATCGGTAACCGAGCAGGTGGTGAAATATTCACCCAACGCTATTATTATCGTCGTATCGAACCCGCTCGACGTGATGACCTACCAGGCGCACCTCACCGCCAAGCTGCCCCGCGAAAAGGTGTTCGGCATGGCCGGTATCCTCGACACGGCCCGCTACCGCGCCTTCCTGGCCGAGGCCCTGAACGTGAGCCCCAAAGATATTCAGGCGGTGCTGATGGGCGGCCACGGCGACACCATGGTGCCGCTGCCCCGCTACACCACCGTGGGCGGTATTCCGGTTACGGAGCTGATTTCCAAAGACAAGCTGGACGCCATTGTGCAGCGCACCGCCGTAGGCGGCGGCGAGCTGGTAAAGCTCATGGGCACTTCGGCCTGGTACGCGCCTGGCGCGGCGGCCGCCCAAATGGTAGAAGCCATCGTGCGCGACCAGCGCCGGGTGTTCCCGGTGTGCCTCGAGCTGCAAGGCGAGTACGGCATCAACGGCGTGTACCTCGGCGCCCCGGTTATCCTGGGCAAAAACGGCGTGGAGCGCGTGATTGAATTGCAGCTCAACGACGAAGAGAAGGCAATGCTCGAAACCTCGCGCGGCCACGTGAAAGAGGTAATGGATGCGCTGGACAAGATGAGCGCTGCCCCGGCCGCGTAGGTTTGCCAGTAGTTTTTAACTGAGTGTGAAAAGCGGGTGGCCCGGGCCGCCCGCTTTTTTCGTTTTACCCCGCCCCCATGTCCGCCACCCTGCTCATCCAAACGGCCTTTATTGGCGACGTTATCCTGGCCACGGCGCTGGTTGAGTACCTGGCGCAGCACGAGCCGGGCCGGCCGCTCGATGTACTGGTGCGGCGCGGCAATGAAGGCTTGCTGGCTGGCAATCCGCACATTCGTCGCGTATTAATCTGGGATAAGAAAACCAGCAAGTACCCTAATCTGCTGCGCCTACTTAATCAGATTCGGCGGGAGAAATACGGCCGTGTGGTGACGCTGCAGCGCTTTGCCAGCACGGGGTTTCTCACGGCGTTTTCGGGCGCGGCCGAGCAGGTAGGCTTTGCCGAGAACCCATTCAGTCGGTTTTTCACGCGGCGCGTGCCGCACGTTATCGGCGATGGCACGCACGAGGTAACGCGCAACCTTTTTTTACTTAAAAATGAAAAATTAAAAATTAAAAATACGCGTGCTGAGTCAACAGAAAATGTAGGCTCAACACTCATTTTTAATTCTAAGCCTAAGCTCTACCCCACGCCCGCCGATGAGGCCGCCGCTGCAGCCTACGCAGCCGTGGGCGAATACCTCTGCCTGGCGCCCACTTCGGTATGGTTTACCAAGCAATACCCGGAGGAAAAGTGGCTGGAATTACTGGCCGCCCTGCCCGCCGATTTGCCGGTATACCTGCTCGGCGGCCCACCCGATACGGCGGCCTGCGAGCGGCTGGCGCAGGCCGCCAACCGACCGGGCGTGGTCAATCTATCAGGAAAATTATCCCTATTGGCTTCGGCGGCGCTGATGCGTGGGGCGGTGCTGAACTACGTGAACGACTCGGCCCCCCTCCACTTGTGCTCGGCCGTGGATGCGCCGGTGTGCGCTATTTTCTGCTCTACGGTGCCGGTGTTCGGGTTTGGGCCGCTGAGCACGTTTTCGCGCATTGTGGAGCATCCGGGGCCGCTGGCCTGCCGGCCGTGCGGGCTGCATGGGCACGCCCGCTGTCCGCTGGGTCATTTTCGCTGCGCACTGGAGATTGAAACGCCGCAACTGCTGGCGGCGCTGGCCGAGGCGCGCGCCTGGCGAATGAGGTAAAGCCCGCTAAGCCAGCAGCTCCCAGATGGCCCGCACGCTGAGGCTACCCATTATGAGTACCACCAGCCAGCCGGCGGCCAGCATCCAGCGCGGGTGGCGGTAGCTGCCCATGAGGCGGGGACTAGCGGCGGCTACGAGCACAATGGCGAGGGCTATGGGCAGTATCAGCCCGTTGATGGCGCCGGCAAAAATGAGCAGCTGAGTAGGCTTGCCAACCAGCACGAATATACTGGTTGACAACACGATAAACACCGAAATGCAGGCCCGCTCGTAGCGCTCGAATACGGGGTGAAACGTCTTGAAAAATGACACCGACGTGTAGGCGGCGCCCACCACGGAGGAAATGGCCGCGCTCCACAATATTATGCCGAATATGCGGAAGCCCACCTCGCCCGCCGCCGACCGGAACACCCCCGCCGCCGGGTTGTCGGCTTGCAGCACGGCCCCGTGGCTCAGCACCCCCACAATGGCCAGGAAGAGCACAAACCGCATAATGGTGGAAATAACGATGCCGCTGACGGCGCTGCGCGTCACTTCGGCCTGGCTACCAATGCCTTTTATACCGGCATCGAGCAGGCGGTGGGCGCCCGAAAACGTGATGTAGCCGCCCACCGTGCCGCCCACAATGGTGACAATGGCCGCCGCGCTTACCTTGGCCGGCAGCAGCGTGTGGTGCAGCGCCTGCAGCAGCGGCGGGTGCGCGCTGAAGGCAATTCCCAGCGTGAGCAGAATCTTAATCGTACCCAGAATCTTGGTAAAGCCGTCGAGCATCCTGCCGACTTCGCGCACCCAGAACAGCAGCAGCGCCACCCCGCAGCTGATAAGAGCGCCCTGCTCGTACGAGAGGCCGGTGAGCACATTCAGGCCCAGTCCGCAGCCGGCGATATTGCCGATATTGAAGGCGAAGCCGCCCAGAATAACCATACCCGCCAGGAAGTAGCCCAGCCCCGGCAGCAGGCGGTTGGCCAGGTCCTGCGCCCGCAACCCGCTCACCGTGAGTACGCGCCAGGTATTGAGCTGCGCGCCCACATCGAGCAGCACCGACACCAGAATAACAAACCCAAAGCTGGTGAGCAGCTGCTGGGTAAACACGGTAGTCTGGGTCAGAAAGCCGGGGCCGATGGACGAGTTGGCCATCAGAAAAGCAGCGCCCAGACTGGCTCCGCCGAGCGTACGAAACTTCAGCTTCATCGGGCGCTGGGCGCAACGGCGGGGGTAGCGCGCACCTCGATATTGGCCTGGGCCAGCGCCGTGCGCAGCTGCCGGGCAAAGTCCAGGGCGTGGGCCCCGTCGCCGTGCAGGCACACGGTATCGGCCCGGATGGCCACTTCCGGCCCCTGCTGGGTGCGCACCCAGCCGCCCTGCACCATGCGCAGCACCTGGGCAATGGCCGCGTCGGCGCTGGTAATGAGGGCGTCGGGCTGGCGGCGCGGCGTAAGTGTGCCGTCGCCCTGGTAGGTGCGGTCGGCAAATACCTCGTGCGCGGTTTTGAGGCCGATTTTTTCGCCAGCTTTGGTCAGCTCGGAGCCGGCCAGGCCGTAGAGCGTCAGCTCAGGCTGCACTTTATAAATGGCTTCGGCGATGCTCTCGGCTAACTTGGCATTGGTAGCGGCCATGTTGTAGAGCGCGCCGTGGGGCTTGAGGTGGTGCAGCTGGCCACCTTCGGCCCGCACCACGGCGGCCAGCGCCCCGAGCTGGTACACCGTCATATCGAAGGCTTCCTGGGGCGAAATGTCCAGGTTGCGGCGGCCAAAGCCTACCAGGTCGGGCAGGCCGGGGTGCGCGCCGATGGCCACGCCGTGGCGCAGGGCCAGCTGCACGGTCTGGCGCATCACGCCGGGGTCGCCGGCATGAAACCCGCAGGCGACGTTGGCAGAGGTGATAAGCGGCATTATTTCGGCGTCCTGGCCCAGCGTCCAGGCCCCGAAGCTTTCGCCCATATCACAGTTTAAATCGACAGAAGGCATGGTTACGCTAGGGGAAGATTACTATTCGGACTCGATGAGAAAGGGAGGCATAATATATTATTTATACTATATTATCCTCAGCTGAATGGCGCTGCTCAAGGCCCGCAGCCGCTGCTGCTGCGCAAGATACAGCGCCTGCGCCTCGGCGAGGGTAATTACCTGAAAGCGCAGGTGGATGCCGGGCAGCGCCTGCGCCAGGCGGCCCAAATCGGCCGAGATAACCTGGACCAGGCGTGGGTAGCCGCCGGTGGTCTGGCAATCGGCCAGCAGCACAATGGGCTGGCCCCCGGCCGGCACCTGCACCGTGCCAAACGTGACGGCGCTCGACAGCAGCTCGGCGGCGGTGTGCCGGGTGAGGGCCGGCCCACTCAGGCGGCAGCCCATGCGGTCAGTTTCAGTAGTTACGCCGAAAGTCTGCGCCCAGAAATTTTGCTGACTTTCGGGGGTAAACTGCTCATATTCCGGTCCGGGCAGCGCCCGCACCAGCAGCGCATCGGTAGGTTGGGCTCGGGGCTGGGCGGCATCGGCCCACCAGCTTGCTGCCGCCCAGCCACGGGGGTTTGCTGGCCGCAGCGCCGCAAACAGGTGCGCGCCGGTGGCCGACCACTCTCCTACCGGCAGCTCATCTCCGGCCCGCAAGGCCCGGCCCTGGAAACCACCCAGCGCGGCCCGCAGATACGTAGCGCGACTGCCCAGCACCATTGGCACGGCCACGCCGCCGGCTACGGCCAGATACGCCCGGCCACCCCGCGGCGGCGCATCAAATGTCAGGACCGTACCGGCCCGCACGGCCACCGGCCGGCTGGTGGGCACCGGCTGGCCGTTGATGCGGGCGGCCAGTTCGGCCCCGGTAAGGGCCAGCAACGCGTCCGTGTCAAAGCGCAGCGTGGGGCCGCGCAGCGTGCATTCGAGGCCGGCGGCAGTTTCGGGGTTGCCCACCAGCAGGTTGGCGGTGCATAGCGCCACGGCATCGAGCGCGCCGCTTACTACCAGCCCAGCCTGCTGGTAGCCAAACCGGCCCTGGTCCTGCACAGTGGTGAGCAACCCAGGTTTCAGCACGCTGATGCTCATGAGGCCAGCCGCTGAAACTCGGCCTCTGAAATAGATACAAAGCGCAGCCGCTGGCCCGCTTTCAATAAGCTGGGCTGGGCGCGGCCGGCATCGAACAGCCGCAGCGGCGTGCGCCCGATGAGCTGCCAGCCACCCGGCGTGGGCAGCGAATAGATGCCCGTTTGCATACCGGCAATGCCGACCGCGCCGGCCGGCACCAGCGGCCGGGGCTGGGCGCGGCGCGGGGTAGCCAGCTGCGCATCGAGCCCGCCGAGGTAGGGAAAGCCGGGCGCGAAACCAACCATGTACACCAGGTACTCGGCCTGGGCATGGAGGGCAATCACCTCTTCAGCTGTTACTTGCGCGTGCTGCGCCACCACCTCCAAATCGGGCCCGAACTCGCCGCCGTAGCAAACCGGTATTTCCACGAGCGCGCCGGGCGCATACTCGATGGCAGCAGCCCGGGCAGCCGGCAATAGGGCTTGCAGGCAGCTAGCTACCTGCTCGTAAGGTGGCAAATCACCGGCCTGCTGCAGCGCCCGACAATCGTAATACACCGTAAGCGTAGTGAAGGCCGGCACGTACTCGCGCAGGCCGGGTAGCGGGTGCTGGTCGAGCAGCCGGGCGAAGGCCTGAATGAGGCGGTGGGTAGCCGGGTCGATAGCCTGGCCGAGCTCCAGCACCAGGGCCGCGTCGCCGAGCGGATACATACGTAGGGGGCTGCGAGGTCAGGCATGCCGATAGCCGCTTAGTTTTGGGAATTATTCTTTAGCTGTTCTGCTAGTCAATGCCGGTTCACTTCCGTAAATATGGGGCGCTAAGCGGCCTGCTGCTCGCGGCCGCCTGCCAGCGGGCCGCCTACCCTACCACCAGCGCGCCGCCCGTAGTGCCCGGCGTGGCCCGCGAGCTGGCCGAGTTTCGCAAGCAAACCATCAGCCGCGTGCGGTATGAGGTGGAGCTGACGGTGCCCGCCGATAAAGCCGCCCCGGTGCGGGCGCAGGAAGCAGTGCAGTTTAATCTGCTGCATACCCACGCGCCCGTGCAGCTCGATTTTAAAGGCACCGCCGGCCAGCTGCACAGTCTCACTATTAATGGCCAGCCGGCCGCCATCGACTACCGGCAGGAACACCTGGTGCTGCCCGCCGCCGCGCTGCGCGCCGGCCACAACGTGGTACACATCGGCCTGGATGCCGGTGACTTATCGTTGAATCGCAATGCCGACTACCTCTACACGCTGCTCGTGCCCGACCGCGCCCGCACGGTGCTGCCGGTATTCGACCAGCCCAATCTGAAGGCGACTTTTACGCTGTCGCTCACCGTGCCGGCCGCCTGGCAGGCCGTAGCCAATGGGCCGCTGCACGACTCGATTCGCGTCGACGGGCAGAAAACCTACCATTTCCTGCCTTCCGACTCCATCAGCACCTATTTGTTTTCGTTTGCCGCCGGCCGGTTTACGCCGGTGCAGCGCCAGGTGGCGGGGCGCCCGATGAATTTCTATCACCGCGAAACGGACACGACCAAAATCCGGCTCAGCGTGCCCGTTATTTTTAAGCTGCACGGCGAGGCGCTGGCCTTTCTGGAAAATTACACCGGCCTCGCCTTTCCGTTTCAGAAGTTCGACTTTACGGCTATCCCCGACTTCCAGTACGGCGGCATGGAGCACGTCGGCAACATCGACTACAAAGCTTCTTCGCTGTTTCTGGATGAAGGCGCGACCAAGGACCAGCTGCTGGCCCGCCAGAATCTCATCGGCCACGAAACGGCCCACATGTGGTTTGGCGACCTCGTGACCATGCAGTGGTTCAACGACGTGTGGATGAAGGAGGTGTTTGCCAATTTCATGGCCGACAAGATGAACCCCGAGGCCTCGGCCGGCCCGGCGCAGCTGCTCAAGTTTGTCACCGACCACTACCCCACCGCCTACGCCGTGGACCGCACCGCAGGGGCCAACCCCATTCGGCAGCCGCTCGAAAACCTCCAGGATGCCGGCTCGCTCTACGGGAATATTATTTACCACAAAGCCCCTATTATGATGCGCCAGCTGGAGCGCCTGATGGGCGAAAAGCCGTTTCAGGAAGGCGTGCGTGAGTACCTCAAAAAGTACGCCCACGGCAACGCTACCTGGCCCGACCTCATCACTATTCTCGACGCCCACACGCCCGCCGACCTGCAAGCCTGGAACCAGGTGTGGGTAAACCAGCCCGGCCGGCCGGTGTTCGACTACGAGCTGACGCCCCAAGGAGGCCAGCCTACGCAGCTCGTTATCCGGCAGCACGCCGAAGATGGCTCAGACCGCCTCTGGCCCCAGCAGTTTGAGGTGTCGCTGATATACCCCGGCGGCCCCGTCGAGCTAACGGTAAATATGACGCAGCGCGCGGTGAGCCTGCCGCTGCCCGCCGGCCGGCCCGCTCCCAGCTACGTGCTGCTCAACTCGCAGGGGCTGGGCTACGGCGTGTTTCCGGTGGCCCCGCAGGCGGCCGATAACCTGGCCACGCTCACCGACCCGGTGGCCCGCGCCAGCACCTATATCGCGCTTTATGAGAATATGCTCAATGGCCGGGGCTACGCGCCGCGCCCACTACTCGACCGCTACCTCGCCCAAACCGCGCACGAAACCAACGACCTCAATATCAAGCTCCTCACCGGGCAGCTGAGCGATATTTACTGGAAATTCCTGAAGCCCGCCCAGCGCACGGCCCTGGCCCCGGCGATGGAAAAGGCGCTGTGGCAGGCCATGCTGCAGCAGACGCGGCCCGGCGAGCAGAAGCTGTATTTCAAGGCTTACCAGAGCATCGCGCTGACTCCGGAAGCCCAGGCGCGGCTCTACGACATCTGGCAGCGCCAGAAAGCGCCCGGCCTGGTGAAGCTCACGGAAGACGACTACACCGCGCTGGCCCTGGCGCTGGCCGTGCGCGACTACGCCGCCCCTCAACCCATTCTGACGCAGCAGCTGGCCCGCATTACCAACGTAGACCGCCGCCAGCGGCTGGAGTTTTTACTGCCGGCTCTCTCGCCCGACGTGGCCACGCGCGACGCCTTTTTTGCCTCGCTGAAGCAGGAGAAAAACCGCGAGAAGGAAGCCTGGGTGCAGAGCGCCCTCGGCTACCTGCACCACCCGCTGCGGGCGGCTACCTCAGAAAAATACCTGCCCGAAAGCCTGAATCTATTGGCCGAAATTCAGCTGACGGGCGATATATTTTTCCCGGCCGGCTGGCTCCAGAGCACCCTGGGCTACTACCAGACGCCCACGGCGGCCCGTACCGTGCGCGAGTTTCTGGCCGCGCACCCTGCTTATAATCGGCAGCTGCGGGCCAAGCTTTTGCAGGCGGCCGACGACCTGTTTCGGGCCGAAAAGCTGGCCATGTAGCGTGGACTCTGCGAGTCCGCGCGTGGTATTCACCTGAACGTTCTCACGCGCGGACTCGCAGAGTCCACGCTACGGGCGCGAACTTTGTTGCTTTCGTCGGTTACTAGCTACAATGTCTGATTACCATCAATTCGAATATCCCAACGGCATCCGGCTCTTGCACAAGGAGGTGCCGCACACCAAAATTGCGCACTGCGGCTTTTTGCTCGACATCGGCTCGCGCGATGAGCAGGTTCACCAACAGGGCCTGGCGCATTTCTGGGAGCACATGGCCTTCAAGGGCACGCACAAGCGCAAGTCGTTTCACATCCTCAACCGCCTCGAAACGGTGGGCGGCGAGCTGAATGCCTACACCACCAAGGAGAAAATCTGCTTCTACGCCACGCTGCTCAGCACCCATTTTGAGCGCGCTTTTGAATTACTTACCGACCTGACGTTCAACTCGATATTTCCCGAAAAGGAAGTAGAGAAAGAGCGCGGCGTGATTCTGGAGGAGATGAGCATGTACCAGGATGCGCCCGAAGATGCCATTATCGACGACTTCGACGCCGTTATCTACGGGCAGCACCCGCTGGGCATCAATATCCTGGGCACCCGCGAGAGTGTGAGCGGCTTTCAAACCGCTGATTTTCACACTTTCTACGATGAGAATGTGCGCACCGACCGGCTGGTATTCAGCTCCGTTAGCAACCTGTCCTTTAAAGAAGTGAAGCGGCTGGCCGACCGCTTTCTGGCGCCCATTCCGGCCCGGCTGGGGCCGCGCGAGCGCCTGCCCTTTGCGGGCTACGTGCGCCACGACCGCACCGAGCAGCGACCCATCTCGCAGGCCCACTGCCTGGTAGGCGGCCCCGCCTACCCACTCACCGACGAGCGCCGGGTGCCGTTTTTTATGCTCAATAATATCCTGGGTGGCCCCGGCATGAACTCGCGCCTCAACCTGGCCGTGCGCGAAAAATATGGCTTGGTCTATACTATCGACAGCAGCTATTCGCCCTACACCGACACCGGCTTATTTGGCATCTACTTCGGCACCGAGGCCAAGCAGCTCAGCCGCACCCTGGGCCTGGTGCAGAAAGAGCTGAAGCTACTGCGAGAGAAGGAATTGACTACCAGTCAGCTGCACGTAGCCAAAAACCAGCTCATGGGCCAGCTCGCCATGAGTGAGGAAAGCAACTCGGGCCTGATGCAGCTGCTGGGCAAAAGCACCCTCGACCTAGGCCGCGTAGAGCCGCTGAGCGAGATTTTCGAGCGTATCGAGCGCGTCTCCTCCACCGAGCTGCGCGAGCTGGCCAACGAGGTGCTGGCCGAGGCCAACCTGAGCATTTTGCAGTACGTGCCGGAGAAATAGCCATGGCGGCTATTCCAACTTTCGGCCACATAGGCCTGGCGCGACCGGGTGACTTATTTGCCTCGCGCCTCGACTTATCGCTACGTGGGCAGCACCGACCGCCGCGGGCCGGCGTGTGCGCCACTGTTGCACACGGCGCTGAAAGTATCATTTTGGCCGACCAATATGAGGATGATGAAATCCACGACGACTACTTCTGGTACGCGGGGCACGGTGGGCGCGATACCAAAACCGGCCGCCAGGTAGCCGACCAGGACCTCAACCACCGCAACCAGGCGCTGATGCGCAGCCAAGACACCGGGCGGCCCATCCGGGTTTTCCGGCGTATCGACGCGGCCCCGGCGGGCGGGCAGTTTCGCTACGAAGGCTTGTTTTATATAGTGAATTTTGAATATAAAGCGGGCAAGTCCGGGTTTGGGGTATACCGCTTTCGGCTAGAGCCGTGGCGGGCCAAGACAGACAACTAAGCAATGACCGACGACGCTATTCAGGACTACGCCAACGCCCACTCGGAGCCCGAGCCGCCGCTGCTGCACGCGCTCTGGCGCGAAACCCACTTGCAGCTGCTGATGCCGCGCATGGCCACCGGCCACTGGCAGGGCCGGCTGCTGAGTATGCTTTCGCACCTGCTGAAGCCCCGGCGGGTGCTGGAAATCGGCACCTTTACGGGCTACGCGACGCTGTGCCTGGCCGAAGGCTTACCTGCTGATGGCCAGCTGCATACCATTGAGATTAATCCTGAGCGTGAAAGCCGCATCCGGCGCTACGTGGCGGCTGCGGGGCTCACCGAGCGCGTGCAGCTGCACATTGGCGATGCGGCCGATGTTTTGGCGGGCTTGGTCGGCGAAGTGTGGGACTTAGTCTTTATTGACGCAGACAAGCTCCATAACAGCCGGTACTTTGAGCTGGTGGTCAACCAGCTGCGGCCGGGCGGGCTGCTCATCGTGGACAATGTGCTGTGGGGCGGCAAGGCATTAGCCGATTATCCGCTCAAAGCCAACGACCATGATACCCGCGCCGTACGTGCTTTTAATGAGCAAGTACAGCAGGACCCGCGCGTAGTGCCGCTGCTGCTGCCCGTGCGCGATGGCCTGCTGCTGCTGCGCAAAAAGTGAGCCGCCGCTTTTGCAGGCGCAGCCTGGTTAAAACAACCAAAAACGACAATAAAAAGCAAGTACTTATGCGTTTTTTACTTTTAACCGGGTTAATTTGGCTAGCGGCCTTTAGTGCCTTCGCGCAAAGTGCGGTGCGAGGCAAAGTGCTCGATGCCAAAGACCAAAGCCCGCTAATCGGAGCCAACGCGGTACTTATTCACCTGCCCGATTCGGTCCGTATCGGCTCGGCGGTAAATGCCGATGGCAGCTTTCAGATTGAAAACGTAACTCCCGGCCGCTATATATTCCTGGCTTCTTTCATTGGCTACCAGGAGCAGCGCCAGCCCGTAACGGTGCCGGCAGGCGGTGCGCCCGTAGAGCTGGGTACCATTGCAATGCAGGCCGGGGGCGTCGCCCTCAAAACGGTAGTGGTAACCGGCCAGGATGTGCAGGCCGTGCAGCACGGCGACACGACCAGCCTCAACGCCAAAGCGTTTAAGACAAACCCCGATGCCACGGCCGGCGACCTCATCACCAAGATGCCGGGCATCTCGGTCGATGCTACGGGCAAAACCCAGGCCCAGGGCGAGCAGGTGCAGCAGGTGCTCGTCGACGGCAAGCCCTTTTTCGGTACCGACCCCGACGCGGTGCTCAAAAACCTGCCCGCCGATGCCATCGACCGCGTCGAGATTTTCGACCAGCAGAGCGAGCAGAGTCGCTTTTCGGGCTTTAACGACGGCAACACTCAAAAGACGCTCAACATCATTACCAAGCCCTCCTTTCGGAACGGACAGTTTGGACGGGCAGTGGCGGGCGCGGGCCCTGACCGCTACCAGGCCAGCCTGAACCTCAACGACTTTCACGGCGACCGGCGCATGACGGTGCTGGCCCAGAGCAACAACGTAAACCAGCAGAACTTCGGCACCGACGACCTGCTGGGCGTGATTGGCAACTCGGCGGGCGGGGGCGGAGGCCGGGGCGGCGGAGGCGGAGGGGGCGGCGGAGGCTCCAGCGTCGGCAACTTTCTGGTGAGCCAGAACGGCGGTATCAGCACAACCACGGCGGGCGGCCTCAACTATTCGAATACCTGGGCTAAGAAAACAGAGCTAACGGGCAGCTACTTTTTCAACCATTCTAATAATACCCTCAACAGCACCACTTTGCGGCAGTTTGTGGGAGCCAACACGACCTACAACGAAACCTCGCTTTCGGGCAGCACCAACATCAACCACCGCGCCAATATCCGCCTCGACCAGAAAATCGACTCGATGACCTCGGTGCTGTTCCGGCCCCGGCTGTCGTGGCAGCAAAACGATGCCAGCAAAACCCTGAACGGCGTCACGTCCCTCAATGGCCTGACGCAGAGTCAGATTAACACGCTATATCAGTCGAATAACCAGGGTACCAACCCGGCCGGCGACCTGCTGCTGCGCCGGCGGCTGGGCCACCGTGCCGGGCGCACGCTCTCGCTCAGCCTCAACGGCTCGTACAACGCCCGCACCGGCACGTCTATTCTGAATACCACCAGCGTTGATACTACCAAAAGCCACTCCAGCGCCAACCTCAACCAACAGGCGCTGCTGAAGCAGCACAGCAATAGTATCGCGGGCAACCTGGCTTATACCGAGCCAGTGGGCAAGCACGCGCAGCTGCAGGCCAACTACGCCCTGAGCTACGCGCCAAATAACTCGGACAAGCGCACCTACGACTTTAATCCCGGCGACCGGCAGTACTCGCGGCTCGATACGGCACTAAGCAATGTATTCAATAATTACTATCTTACCCAGGGTGGCGGCCTGAGCTACCGCTACAATACGCGCAAGCTGCAGGCCTCGGTGGGCGCCAGCGCGCAGGTAGCGCGCCTGGAGGGCGACCAGACCTTTCCGCGGCCCGGCCCGGTTAACTATACTTTCTGGAACGTATTGCCCCAGGCCAACCTGATGTGGCGGCCCGACCGCTCGCACAACCTGCGCCTGTTTTACCGCACCAGCACCAACGCGCCGAGCCTGAACCAGCTGCAGGCTGTAGTCAACAACTCCAATCCCTTGCAGCTGACCATCGGTAATCCGGAGCTGCACCAGGAATATAACCACAGCTTTGTGGCCCGCTATACGTCGGCACGCGCCGACAAAAACAGTAACTTCTTTGCCTTTTTGTCGGGCAGCTATACCCAAAATCCCATCTCAAACCGCACGATTGTAGCGGCTCGCGACACCACGGTAGTGGTGCGCAATGGTACCGATGCCGGCCAGTCCCTGCGCCTACCCGCCGGCGGGCAGCTCACCCAGTCGACCAACCTGCAGCAGGAATACACGGTGCGGGCCGTGGCCAACTACGGCCGCCCGCTCGCGGTTATCAAGTCCAACATCAATGCCACGCTGGGGGCTACGCTCAGTCAGAACCCCGGCATTGTCAATAATGCCCTGAACTACGCCCGCACCCCGGCCCTGACCGGCGGCCTGGTGCTGAGCAGCAACGTGAGCCCGAAGCTGGACTTTACGCTCTCGTCGAACTCGACTCAGAGCTACGTGCGTAATACCCTCAGCAAGCAGCTTGATAACAGCTACTTCAACCAACTAACGCGCTTTAAGCTGAGCTGGATAGTGGGGCCGGGCATCTCGTTTCAGACTGATGTGGCCCATCAGCTCTACCGCGGCCTGAGCAGCAGCTACAACCAGAACTACGTGCTCTGGAACGCCTCTATCGGCAAGAAGGTATTTCCGGGCCAGCGCGGCGAAATCAAGCTCTACGCCTTCGATATTCTCAAGCAAAACCGCGCCATTCAGCGCAACGTGACGGAGGCGTATTACGAAGACGTGCAAACCACCGTGCTCCAGCAATATTTCATGCTGATGTTTACCTATAACATTCGCTCGGCCAACATGACGGCCCTGCCCACCGCGCCCGAAGAGCGGGGCGGCGGGCGGCGCGGCGGCTTTGAGGGCCGGCCCGGTGGCGGCCAGGGGGGCGGTCAGGGCGGCCCGCCCGGTGGCTTCGGCGGCCCGCCCGGCGGCTAGCCTTGGCGCTCGTTTTGCGTAATAAGGGAAGTTGGGGTGGCCGTGCGGGCTGCTACAGCCGCGTCGGCCGCCCTTTCACCTTCTCACTTTTTCCCCTAACTTGCCAGCTGTAGTTGAGAGGGAGCGTTGACTGACTTTACGTTATGAGAAAAATCTTACCCGTCTTGCTGCTGGGGCTGGCCAGCCGCCCGGCGCTGGCACTACCGGGCACCAGTGCGCCTATAGTACCCGCCACGCTCGACGTGGCGGGCCTGCACCTGACGCTCGACGCCGATGCCCGGCAGCTGATACAAGCCAAAGTGAATAGCCTGTGCCGCCACACCGCCTCGTTTGAGGCCCGCGTGGCACTGGCCGAGTCGGCTTTTCCGCTCATCGAGCAAGTGCTGGCTGAGGAAGGGATTCCGGCCGACTTCCGCTACCTCGTGCTGCAGGAGAGTGCACTGCAAGGCAACGCCGAAAGCGCCCACGGGGCCGTGGGCTACTGGCAGCTGAAGCGCGAAACGGCGCTGGGCCTGGGCCTGACCGTGAACAGCACCATTGACGAGCGCCGCCACCTGATAGCCAGCACCCGCGCCGCCGCCCGCTACCTCAATCGCAACAATGCCACGCTCCACAACTGGGCCAATGCGCTGCTCAGCTATAATACCGGCCTGGGCGGCGTGCGCCCCTTCACCCGGCCCGGCGACGCCGACGCTACCGAGCTGGCTTTCACCAGCCAGACCAATCAGTACCTGCTCGATTTTATAGCCCAGAAAGTAGCCTTTGAGCCGGCCTGTGCTCAGCAAACAGTGCCCTTCGTACCCTGGCGCGAGGTGCCCGCTGCCCCTGGCCAGAGCCTGGCCCAGCAAGCCGCGGCCCTCTCGGCCGACCCGGCCGCCGTGGCCCGGCTCAACCCCTGGCTGCTGACTGGCACCGTGCCGCAGGATGGCCGCCCGTACACCCTGCTGGTACCCTTGGCCACCGGCCCGCTCCTGGCGGTCAGTGCGGCCCCGACCCTACCCGCGGCGGCGCTTCCCGCCCCTACCTATCTGCGCATCAATGGGCTGAAAGCCTTGCTGGCCCAGCCCGGCGAATCGGCCGCGGCGCTGGCTCAGCGCGGCGGTGCCAGCCTGAGCTTTTTTCAGAAAGTAAACGAGCTGGCTGCCAACGAGGCCCCCGTTCCGGGTGAGCCGTACTTTTTTCAGCGAAAGAAGGAAGCATCCGAAGAAGATTACCACGTAGTGGCTCCCGGCCAGACGCTGGCCGCCGTGGCCCAGCACTACGGCGTGCTGCGCCGGTCGCTGCGCTTTTTCAATCGCCTGCCTACTGATGAGGCGGTGCGGCCGGGCCTCGTGCTCTGGCTCAGCCACGCCCGGCCCCGTACTATTGCCGCTGAGTACCAGCCGGTACCCTGTACGCGGCAGGTGGCAGCACGGCCCGCGCCCGAGCCGGAAGCCACTGCGCCCCAGCCCTACAACCCGGCCGACGACGAGGAGCTGGCAAGTATTAATGAGCTACCCACCGAAGTACCAGGGCCGCCCGTACAGCCGCTGCCTACCCAGCGCCCGGCCATACTGAGCGAAGGCTTACCCAGCCCCGACCCAGCGATAGCAATGGTGCGCCTGCCCACGTCGGCGGTTTTGCGTCCGGTGCCGGCCGCCGACTTCAGCCACCCTTACCTGGTAGCGCCCGGCGAAACTCTGTATGCGCTGGCCCGGCGCGTGGGTGTGCGCCCGGCCGAGCTGGCAGCCTGGAACAACCTTTCGCCCTCGACGCCCCTGCGCGCCGGCCAGCTGCTGCGCCTGAGCCCACCCGCTACCGAGCCCGAACCGACGGCCAGCAACGTCTCCAGCGGCGCTTATACCGTAGCGGCCGGCGACACCTTTTACAGCATTTCCCGGCGCTATGGCTGCACCGTGGCCCAGCTGCTGGCGCATAATGAGCGGGCTACGCCCACGCTGCGCGTAGGCGAAACGCTGCGGGTACCCATGCTATAGAAAATTCACTATATCAAAAGAGCCAGCTCATCAGGGATGAGCTGGCTCTTTTGATAGGCACAAGCTATTTGGAAGGTTATAAACCTGGCCAGGCTCGCAAGTCAGATGCGCGCTTAATCTTTTAGTGGATACCTTAGAATGGATACAGCCAAAAACCGTGGAGCATCAACGCGAGGTGATACTCCACTCAATTAGGTCAGTACCAGAATTTTCCCTAATCTAAGCTTAGCCCGGTTTACCAGGAGGAGATTACAATTGATTAAGTGCCACCGCCCGGTAGGCTGCGGCCCGGCCCACGGCGGCCTTCAGGTCGTCTTGCAGCGCGCGGCTGCTCAGGTGGTGCGGGTGCAGGTCGAGCAGGGTGCCATCTTCGGCAATGAGCACGGCGTCGGGCAGTCGCTCGATACTATAGGCCTGGCGGAGCGCCTGGTTGCGGCCGGGCAGCACGTAAGCTTGCGTTCCGGCCAGCGCCGGGCTGGCGCAGGCCACTGTTTGCTGCCAGCTGGTGGGCGAGTCGTCGAGCGCGGCCATTAGCACCACAATGGGCTGGCCGGCCAGGGCAGCCGTTAGCTCTTTCAGATAAGGCAGCTCACGCTGACCGGCCGGGTAGCGGCTATCCCAGAACATGAGGTACACCAGCTTACCCCGAAAGTCACTCAGGGAGAGCTCTTTGCCATCTACGGTACGCATAACCACGGGCGGGGCTGCGCTCCCGATAGCAAACGACTGGTGGTCGGCCAGGTCGGAACGCAGCTGCGCCACCCAGCCGGCTGGGGCCTGGGCCGTAGTCGCATAGGTCGTAAGCATGGCCTGGGCGTGGGCAACGTGGCCCTGCCGAATGGTTTCGAGCACGATGCGGCCTAGCACAACCGGGCGCGCGGCGGCGTGCAAAAGGTTATCACCCAAGCGGTAGCAAGTCGGAAAGTAGTCGGGGCTACTGGGCTGGTGCCCCGTGGCCCGCGCCTGGTAATGCACGTAGTCGAGCAAAAAATCCTGATAGTGCGCGTTGGTTACGGCCTGCTCATTGCCCGGCAGCAGGCCAGGCTCCTGCAAAAAAGTATAGTAACCGGGCGACAAATCGAGGCGCGGCTGGTCGGCTACGGTTTGCTCGCGCAGGTCGGCATACGTGAGGCGGTCCTCGGCGTAGGTATAGGTAATATCTGCTTCGGCATAGGCCTCAAAAGCGGGCGTAAACCGGCCGCGCCGGCTAGCTTGCTTCAACAAGTCCTGCTCATGGCTGCGCCGGTAATCCAGAAAAGAGAGGAACCCTTTTTCAGCCAGCTTTATATTCTCCGGCAACACCTGGTAATCGTCGTTGTTGAGAAAGCGCCGGCTCAGCTCCTGCAAGTAGTTGTTGGCCGCTGCGGCCGGGCGGTGCGCTGCGCCGTCGGCCGAGTCAAACTTACCGGTAGCGGCCAGGTCTTCAGCATTGCCGTGCAGCTCCAAGGCATCACCCGGCTCCAGAAAAACCGGTATTTCCTCGTCGCCGTAGCTAAGCTGGGCCAGCGTGGGGAGGGCCACCGGCACTGAAAGGCTAAAATCGCCATTGGGCTCGAGGTGCACCGCCCGCTGCTGCTCGTGGGTAGCCAGGGGCTGGCTCCACCAGGTCAGCAGCAGCTTTTCGGAGCCCGTATTGGTGAGGTGGCCGTGCAGCTCGGCGGTAGTTTGGGCAGCTACCGGGGCAGCCAGCAAGGTCAGGCCTGTCAGCCAGAGTGTTAGTGCTTTCATTAAGAAGAATGAGTAAGAGAAGCAACTACGGAGCGACGCCACTCGCTACCGCTTCCGACTACGTCATTCGGAGCGTAGACGTTCCCTTCGCCCGCGTATTTCCAAAATTGTCGCCAGCTTTGCAGCCGCAATTCACCCTTATCGGCCCCATGTCGCAGCACAAAGAAGTTAAGCTCGTTACCACCCATCAGATGCTTGCTATGAAGCAGCGGGGCGAAAAAATCTCCATGCTTACGGCCTATGACTACTCAATGGCCCAGATTCTGGACGGGGCGGGCGTAGATGTGCTGCTCGTCGGCGACTCGGCCTCCAACGTGATGGCGGGCCACGAAACCACTCTGCCTATCACCCTAGACCAGATGATATACCACGCCCAGAGCGTGGTACGGGCCGTAAAACGTGCTTTTGTGGTGGTCGATATGCCTTTTGGCTCGTATCAGGGCAACTCGTCGGAGGCACTGCGCTCGGCCATCCGCATTATGAAGGAAAGCGGTGGCCACGGCATAAAGCTCGAAGGCGGGGCCGAGATTAAAGATAGCATTATTAGAATATTAACGGCTGGTATTCCCGTTATGGGCCACCTCGGCCTCACGCCCCAGAGCATCTATAAATTCGGCACCTACAACGTGCGCGCCAAAGAAGATGCCGAAGCCCAGAAGCTGATTGAGGACGCCCACCTGCTCCAGGAAATCGGCTGCTTCGGCCTGGTACTCGAAAAAATACCCGCCGCGTTGGCCAAGCGCGTGGCCGAAGAGCTGACCATCCCGGTTATCGGCATCGGAGCCGGCCCCGATGTTGATGGCCAGGTGCTGGTAGTACACGATGTATTGGGCATCACCAAAGAATTCAAGCCCCGCTTCCTGCGGCGCTACGCCGAGCTGCACGATATCATGACGGAGGCCGTGCAGCACTACGTAGCTGACGTGAAGAGCCGCGAGTTTCCGAGCAAAGAGGAAGGGTATTAATGGCGAACCCAAAGTTTGGCTAAGATTCCCTGTCACGGGGAGCCAGCCAAACCATCCGTCGCTTATCCTTACCTTCGCTGGTAGCAAGCCAATCGTTTGGGTTATTGAATCCACAAGCCCGCGCCACCGCGGGTAGGCCGCTGGTTATCCTTTAGCGAACCGAATTACCTTTTCCGCAGCCCGCGCTGCGGCTTCTTTGCTGCGTGAATCGTCCGAACCTGTGGGCCGAAGGCCGGGAAATTATTTTTGAAGACAATCACCTGCTGGTGATTAATAAGCCGGCCGGCATTCTGGTGCAGGGCGACGAAACCGGCGACGAGCCGCTCTCCAACAAAGCAGCTGAGTACTTGAAATTCAAGTACAAAAAGCCTGGCGCGGCCTTCATCGGCGTGGCTCACCGCATCGACCGGCCGGTGTCGGGCATTGTGGTGCTGGCCAAAACGAGCAAAGCCCTGAGCCGCCTGAACGAGATGTTTCGCGACAGCCAGATGAAAAAAACCTACTGGGCGCTCACCGGCAAGCCCCCGGTGCCCGAGCAGGGCACCCTTATTCACTGGCTGGTGAAAGACCCCATGCGCAATGTCACCAAAGCCTACCCGGAGCGCCACGGCCAGGGCCAGCGCTCCGAGCTGAGCTACCAGCTGCTGGGCCCGGCCGCCAACCGCTACCTGCTGCAGGTGAACCCCATAACCGGCCGCCCGCACCAGATTCGGGTGCAGTTGGCCACCGGCCTGGGTACGCCCATCGTGGGCGACGTAAAATATGGTTTTCTGAATCCTTTGCCCGATGTGAGCATTGCGCTGCATGCCCGGCAGCTCGAAATTCAGCACCCGGTTACGAAAGAGGCAATGAAATTTGTGGCTCCCCTGCCCGACGCCCCGCACTGGGATGCGGCCCGGGCTTTTTACAGATAAGCCGGTAGCATACCGGCAAAAACAGCTGGCCCGCGTAATGGTCACCTGTCAACTTCAGGACCGTGTAACATTAGGGCATTGTGACGCATTTGGGCAATTTCGGTTAACCAACGGCCGTAATTTTGCCTTATTGATGAACTATGCCCACTGGAATAGATTGTGCGGGCGGCGTTAAGCTCACTCCATAAGTATTATACCGAATGGTTATTCTGGTTTTCTTCGTTGCCCACTACTACCTGTCGCTGTTTACCCAGACGTTTTACCTGCATCGCTACGCGGCGCATAAAATGTTCACGATGAACAAGTTCTGGGAGCGGTTTTTTTACCTATTCACTTATATCTGCCAGGGTAGCTCGTTTTTGTCGCCGCGTGCCTACGCGCTGCTGCACCGCATGCACCACGCCTACTCCGATACTGAGCTGGACCCGCACTCACCGCACTTCTCAAACAATGCGTTTGACATGATGTGGAAGACCAAGAATATTTACAACGACGTCGTAAACCACAAAAATGAGCTGGCTGAGCGCTTTGAAGGCGACATTCCGCAGTGGAAAGCGCTGGAGGCCTTTGGCGGCACGGCCATTTCGCGCCTCGGCTGGGGCACGGCTTACGTGCTGTTTTACATCAACTTTGCTACGGCCTGGTGGCAATACCTGCTGCTGCCGATTCACTTTCTGATGGGTCCGATTCACGGTGCCATCGTGAACTGGGGCGGCCACAAGTACGGCTACCAGAACTTCGATAACCATGATAAATCGAAGAATACGCTGGCGCTGGACTTTCTGGCCTTTGGTGAGCTGTTTCAGAACAACCACCACAAGCTGCCCATGCGCGTCAACTTCGGCGTGAAGTGGTGGGAGTTTGACCCCACCTACGTGGCTATCTGGACGCTTGATAAGGCCCGTATTATCAAGATTAAGCGCCGCAACGTGCAGCCCAAGCAGCGCGTCAAAAAGCTGGCGCAGGCTGCGTAAATTTCGCTAAACAAACAAGTAAAAGGCTGAAGTATCCCTTCGGCCTTTTTTATTGCGCTGACTCTCCGTACCTTTGCGGCCCCAAACAGGGAAATTATCCCTCACCCAGACGCACGAGCTGCGTCGCACAACCCCAAGGTTTATGGCAGTTAAAATCCGCCTCGCCCGCCGTGGCCGCAAAAAGGCCGCGACTTACGACATTGTAGTAGCTGATGCCCGCGCACCGCGCGATGGCCGCTTCGTTGAGAAGCTTGGTACCTACAACCCCAATACCAACCCCGCTACTATCGTTTACGACGCTGACCGGGCCTTTTACTGGGTGATGAACGGGGCCCAGCCCACCGAAACGGTACGGGCTATGCTGGCCTACCGCGGCGTACTGCTGCGTCGTCACCTTCAGCTTGGCGTTACTAAAGGCGCGCTGACCCAGGAAGTTGCCGACCAGCGCTACCAGGACTGGCTGAGCGAGAAAGACGCGAAAATCGAAGCCAAGAAAACCGGCCTCACCGACACCAAGGCCGAAGCCCGCAAGCAGCAGCTTGCCGCCGAAACTAAAGTGAAAGAGGCTCGGGCTACTGCGCTGGCCGCCAAGCAGGCTGCTGCGCTGGCTGCCGCTACCCCGCCGCTCCGGCTGAGGCAGCCGCAACCGAAGGCACCACGGAAACCGCCGAAACTTCGGCTGAAGCCGCTGCTTAAGCTGGCAGTGTAAGCTGTTAAAAAAGAACGTCATGTTGCGTAAGCGCAGCATGACGTTCTTTTTTAACAGCTTATTAATCAGCCATTTCACTAACTTTACTTATTGCTACGCATGACGCTCGACGAATGCTTTGAACTCGGCTTCATCGTGAAGCCCCACGGCCTCAAAGGCCAGCTGGTGACGCAGCTTGATGTAGACGACGCCGCTACGTACGACAAGCTGAAGACCGTGTACCTGGCCCTGCCCGCCGCGCCGGCCCGTCTAACGGCCTACCAGGTAGAGCGGGTAAATCCGCAGGGGGGCCTGCGTGTGCTGCTCAAGCTGCGCGGCATCGAGCGCATAGAGGAAGCCGAACCCTTGCGTGGTGGCAAGCTCTGGCTGCCGCTGAGCGAGCTGCCTAAGCTGGAAGGGGCGCAGTTTTATTTCCACGACGTTATTGGCTTTCAGGTAATTGATGCCACCGAAGGGCCACTGGGCATAGTGGAGAACTTCTACGAGCTGCCCCAGCAGGATGTATTAGCCATGCGCTATAAAGGCCAGGAAGTGCTGCTGCCGGTAGTGGATGAGCTGGTAAGCCACGCCGACATGGCAGCCAAGCAGCTGTTTGTGAACATGCCCGAAGGCTTGCTGGATATTTACATGAACCCCGGCGCGCATAAAAACCCCAACGAGGAGTAAGGCCGACTGTGCGCCGGCCAAGTAAGCCTTTAGCCTTTAGGGAAAACGGCCACAAAATCTGTGAAATTCGTTAAAATTCGTGCTACTCAGTGATTCGGTTCGATATTCTTACCTGCCAGCCGGCCCTGCTCGAAAGTCCGTTTGCGCATTCCATCGTGAAGCGGGCGCAGGACAAGGGACTAGCCGACATTCGGGTGCACGACCTGCGCGACTACGCCATCAACAAGCACGGCCAGCTCGACGACTACGTGTTTGGCGGCGGCGCGGGCATGGTGCTGCGCGTAGAGCCCATTGCCGCCTGGCTTGACGAGCTGCAAGCCCAGCGGCCCTACGATGCCATCATCTACCTCACGCCCGACGGCGAGACGCTGCGGCAGCCCCTGGCCAACCGCTTATCGCTGCTGGGCAATGTTATCCTGCTCTGCGGCCATTACAAAGGCGTTGACCAACGCATTCGCGACCACTACGTTACCCACGAAATCAGCCTCGGCGATTTCGTGATGAGCGGCGGCGAGCTGGGGGCAGCCGTGCTCGTCGATGCCGTGGTAAGGCTGCTGCCGGGCGTGCTGGGCAACGAAGAATCGGCCCTTTCCGACTCGTTTCAGGACGACCTGCTGGCCCGCCCGTGTACACCCGCCCGGCCGAGTGGCGCGGGCTGGCTGTGCCGGAAATCCTGCTTTCGGGCAACACGCCCAAGATTGAGGAGTGGCGGCACGAGCAGGCGCTGGCCCGCACCCAGGCGCGGCGGCCCGATTTGCTGAAAGAGTAGCTTGCCAAGAGCATGACGCTCTTTTAAGCTGATTACTACGGCTCACACTTGCATTTCTGCGCTTAATTTTCTATCTTTGCGCTCCGTTTCGCAAAATACCAATCCAGTAGGCAGCGGCGCTGTCTCTTCGTAATTCTTTTTTTCGCCATGAGCGTACTACTCGACTTCATCAATGCCGAAGGCCAGGAGCGCCGCGCCAGCTTTCCCAAGTTTGCTGCCGGTGACACCATTATCGTGCACGTAAAAATCCGCGAGGGCAACAAGGAGCGCATTCAGCAGTTCCAGGGCGTGGTTCTGCAGCGTCGTAACCCCAGCAGCAACGGCGAAACCTTCACCGTTCGCAAGATTTCCAACCAGATTGGTACCGAGCGTATCTTCCCGCTGCTGTCGCCCAACATCGACAAAATCGAAGTAATCCGTCGCGGCAAAGTACGTCGCGCTCGGCTGTTCTACCTGCGTGGCCTGTCGGGCAAAGCTGCTCGTATCAAAGAGCGTCGTCGCGACGTCGAGAAGGTAGCTGCCTAAGCTACGCTTTCCTCGCAAGCTATATAGCCGGTCTTCCTTCTGGAAGGCCGGCTTTTTTTGTGTTGTCTGGCCCGGCTCGCCCGGCAACGTTATCGGCAACGATTGCGCAGAAAAGTGTAGTGAGACCACGGCTTACCGAGTAGGTTTACGGGTGGCTAGCCGCAATTGAGCCTTCGCTGAAGCAGCGGCGCCGCTATTCTCTCGCTCCTATTCTGCACATGAATTCCCGTTTTTTATCCGTAGCGGCAGCCCTGGGCCTGCTCTCGCTGCTATGTTTGACGCTGCTTTCATTTATACCGGCCGCCCCCGCCAAAACAAGAGTGTATCTGATTGGCGACTCCACTATGGCCATCAAGCAGGTAAAGGCCTATCCCGAAACCGGTTGGGGAATGCCCTTCACGGTCTTTTTCGACGAAAGCGTAACCGTGGACAACCGGGCGCAGAATGGGCGCAGCACAAAAACGTTTTTGGCCGAGAACCGCTGGCAGCCCGTGGCCAGCGAGTTGCGTGAGGGCGACTACGTGTTCATCCAGTTTGGCCACAACGACGAGGTGCCGACCAAAGCCAGCTACACGCCGGAAGCTGATTTTACCGCCAACCTGAAGCGCTTTGTAGCCGAAACCCGCAGCCGCAAGGCGCAGCCGGTGCTGCTGACGCCGGTGGCCCGCCGCAAATTTGACGCAGCCGGCAAAGTTGAGGAAACCCACGCCGCCTACGCCGAGTTGGTGCGGGGCGTAGCCCGCGAAACGAATACGCCGCTTATCGACCTCGATGCGCGGAGCCAGGTGCTGCTGCAACAGTTCGGACCCGAAAATTCGAAGCTGCTATTCAATTACCTAGCGCCCGGTGAGCACCCCAACTACCCCGACGGCCGCGAAGACAATACGCACTTCAGCGAGCTGGGCGCTCGCCGCATGGCCGAGCTGGTGCTGGCCGATATCCGGGCCCTCAAGCTGGGCCTGGCCGAGCGCATCGTGCAGGGCACCGTGAAGCAAGCCGTCGACCCGCAAGCCCGTTAATTTATATATTTATAATATATGAAATTTAATATATTAAGCTCGTTTTTTAACAAGGCGGCTCCGCTGGCTTTATTCGGCTTGCTGGCGTTTGTGGCGGCCCCCGGCCCCTCATAAGACCAAGCTCTACCTGATTGGCGACTCCACGATGGCCAATAAAATCAGGGCTACGTTTCCGGAAACGGGCTGGGGAATGCCCTTCGGTACTTTTTTCGACAGCACGGTAGTCGTGGACAACCGCGCCCAAAATGGCCGCAGCACGCGCACCTTCCTGGCCGAAAACCGCTGGCAGCCGGTAGTGGAGGCATTACAACCCGGTGATTACGTGTTCATTCAGTTCGGACACAACGACGAGTCGCAGGACAAGCCCGACCGCTACACCACACCTGAAGACTACCGCCGCAACCTGGCGAAGTTTGTGACTGAGGCCCGCAGCAAAAAAGCCAACCCGATTCTGCTCACGCCGGTTTCGCGGCGGTATTTCGACAAGCAAGGGCACATCAAGGAAACGCACGTCGTGTACTCGGCCGCTACCATGGCAGTGGCCAAAGAGCTTAACGTGACGCTGGTAGACATGGACAAGCTGAGCCGGGACATGCTGCAGAAGTTAGGCGATGAGAACTCCAAGCTGCTGTTTATGCAGCTCGCCCCGGCGACCATCCCAACTACCCCCTGGGCCGCAACGATAACACCCACTTCAACGAGCTGGGAGCCCGCAAGATGGCCCAGCTGGTGGTAGCCGACCTGAAAGCCCAGCATGTGCCGCTGGCCGAAGAGCACCTGGCCCGACCCTTACCCAAAAATGCCGTTGCCACCCCAGCAGCGCCAACTCTCAGCCCACGACTCCCTAAATGAAAACGTTTTTTTTGCTGGCTGGCTTTGGCCTGAGTACAATTGCTGTCCGGGCCCAGTCTACGGGCCCACTTGTAGTGGCGGCCGATGGCAGCGGGCAGTTTCGCACCGTGCAGGCAGCCATAGATGCCGCTCCCAGCCAGTCGGCGGCGCCGGTTGTCATCCAGCTCAAAAAAGGCACTTACCACGAAAAGGTAGCTGTGCCGAGCCTGAAAACGCACCTCGTGCTGCGGGGCGACGACGCGGCTGGTACCATTATCACGTATGACGACCACGTGGGCATCAAGGACCTGACCACGCCGGCCTCGTACTCAGTATTGGTGCAGGCCAACGACTTTACGGCCGAAAACGTGACGTTTGAGAACACGGCCGGCTACAAGGCCGGGCAAGCCGTGGCCCTGAACGTGGAAGGCGACCGGGCCATTTTTCGGCACTGCCGCCTGGTGGGCAACCAGGATGTGCTGCTGCTGGCTACCGGCGGCAGCCGGCAATACTACCGCGACTGCTACATTGAGGGAACAACCGATTTTATTTTCGGGGCCAGCACCGGCGTGTTCGACCACTGCGTGATAAAGAGCAAGAAAAACTCGTTTGTGACGGCCGCTTCTACCCCGGCTGAGCAGCCGTACGGACTGGTATTCCTGAATTGCAAGCTAGTAGCCGACACCGCATTGGCTAAAAAAGTATACCTGGGCCGGCCCTGGCGGCCCAATGCCAAAGTAGTCTATATCAACTGCGAGCTGGGCAGCCACATTGTACCCGCCGGCTGGGACAACTGGAAAAATGCAGAGAACGAGAAAACTGCCTATTTTGCTGAGTATCACTCCACCGGCCCGGGGGCCCGGCCCGGCGCCCGTGTGCCGTGGTCGCACCAGCTCACAGCCAAGGAGGCCAAAGAATATAGCCTGAAGAATATTTTCAGCGGTATGGAGCCCTGGGTGGTGAAGAAGTAAGAATCTCCTTAGCTATCCTGCAACAGATGGTACCTTTGGATGGTCATTGCTTCTCTTCCCAATCCCTCCTACCCTATGCGTATTTCCCGGCTGGCCGACCAGCTAAGCGGCTCCGAAATTATTCGAATTGGCAATGCCGTGAGCGAACAGATTCGCCAGGGCGCAGCCATCTGCAACCTAACCATTGGCGATTTTGACCCCGCGCTGTTTCCGATTCCGGCCGGACTGCGTGAGGGCATAATGGCCGCTTATCAGGCGGGCCAGACCAACTACCCGCCGGCCGCCGGCACCGCCGACCTGCGCCAGGCCGCCGCCGATTTTCTGAAAACCCGCCTGGGCCTGAGCTATTCGCCGGCCGATGAGCTGCTGGTGGCCGGTGGCTCGCGCCCGCTCATCTACGCGGCTTATCTGGCCCTGGTAGACCCCGGTGACCGCGTAGTATTTCCGGTGCCATCGTGGAATAACAACCATTACTGCCACCTGTCGGGGCCGTGCAGGTAGCTGTGCCCACGCAGCCGGAGCACGATTTTATGCCCACGGCCGCCGAGCTGGCTCCGCAGCTGAAGGGCGCCACGCTGCTGGCTTTGTGCTCGCCGCTCAACCCCACGGGCACGGTGTTTACCAAGGAGGTTCTGGAGGAGATATGCGACCTGGTACTGGCTGAGAACCAGCGCCGCGGTCCGGATGAGAAGCCGCTCTATATTTTATACGACCAGATTTACTGGCTCCTGACCTTCGGGCAGACCCAGCATTTCGACCCGGTAAGCCTGCGCCCGGCCCTGCGCGACTACGTGGTATACATCGACGGCATTTCGAAGTGCTTTGCGGCTACCGGCGTGCGCGTAGGCTACTCATTCGGCCCCAAGCTGATTATTGAAAAGATGAAATCGCTGCTGGGCCACATCGGGGCCTGGGCGCCGAAGGCTGAGCAGGTAGCCACGGCGGCTTTCCTGCCCGAGACGGCGGCCGTCGACAGCTACCTGGCCGAGCTGAAAGGCGGCTTGCAAGCCAGCCTGGAGGCCGGCTATCATGGCCTGAAGGCCCTGCGTGCGCAAGGCTACCCGGTAGATGCCATTGCCCCGGCTGGCGCTATCTACCTCACCGCCAAGGTGGACGCACTGGGCCGCACCACGGCCACTGGCGAGGTACTGGCTACTACCAAAGAGATAACCTCCTACCTGCTCACCGAGGCCCAGCTAGCCGTAGTGCCATTCAGCGCCTTCGGTGCCGATGCCTCAGAGCCCTGGTTCCGGCTGTCGGTAGGGGCCGAGTCGCAGGATTCTATCCAGGCCGCACTGCCACGCTTGCAGGCCGCGTTGGATAAGCTTAAATAAGCCTCCCGGGCAGCGGAAATAAAAAAGCAGTTTCGGCAGGTGAAAGAACAAGTTGTTCTTTCACCTGCCGAAACTGCTTTTTGTAGGCAAAAAGTTGCGTTACCTATTCATCCGTAGCGGGTACTAGGGGCGTTTTAACGCCCGATTCGAACGGCATGCCCGCATCCTTGAGCTTGCCTTTACTACCGAGCACCAGGGCAATGGTAGCGGCCAGGCTGCTGGCCGCCACTACCCCGGCAACTACCGGATGCAGCGTGGCCCGGGTGTAGAGGCTGGTTTTCATTACGTGGCCGGGGTGATTGCCACGGACGCTGGCATGCGGGCCGTTGGGGCGGTGCAGCGAGCCGACCGGGTCCTGCGCCCGGGTTCCTGCCTGCTTTTGCTGGGCCACGCCGGTTTTGGCGTTCATCCAGTCGAGGGCACCCGGCGCAAACTTATTGATGGTGCTCAGCAGCTTGCCACCGCCCCCACGTAGATGTCGCGCACCGGGTGCGTAGCGGCGTGCAGAATCGCATTGGCTACTTCCTCCGGCGCATAAACCGGCGCGGGCAGCTTGGGCTTTTCCGACATGTAGTTGCGGGCGTGTTCCGGAAAGGGCGTATTGATGGCCGATGGCTTGATGAGCGTGACCGAGATGGGCGCTTTCTCATCGGCCATTTCGATGCGCAGAGCATCGGTAAACCCTTTCACGGCGTGCTTGCTGGAAGCGTACATTCCCTGGATAGGCACCGACACGTCGGACACCTCGCTGCCCAGGTTGATGAGCGCTCCGCCGTGCTTTTTGAGGAATTTAATAGCTTCGAGCGAGCCATTAACAATACCCCAGAAATTAGTATCATACAGGCGCTTAAAGTCTTCTAGGCTGCCTTGCTCCAGGCGGCCCCACATGCCCACGCCGGCATTGTTGACCCACGTATCGAAGCCCCCGAAATGAGCGCGGGCGGCTTCGGCTATGCGGCGCACGGAGGCCGGGTCGGCCACGTCGGCGGCCACGGTGGCTACGTGGCCGCCCAGCGACTGCGCCACCAGGTCGAGGTCGGTTTGGGAGCGGGCGGCGAGCACAAGGCGAGCCCCGGCCTTGGCAGCGGCACGGGCGGTAGCGAGGCCAATACCACTGGTGGCCCCGGTAATCACAATGACCTGTTGGTCGAGTGGCTTGAGTTTGATGGACATGCTGGAAAAGGAAGAGTAGAATTAAGACGGCTAGCCCCGCAAGGCGCAGGTACTGTACGAGCGCAGCCGCGAATAGATATGCTGAGCTTGAGCCGACGGGGCGCGCCTACCTTTGCCCCTCTATTCCTAACCCTACTTAATGGCGGATTCTTTTTCTCAAAAAACCCTGGCCCTGCTGGGCTCTACGGGCTCCATTGGCACGCAGGCGCTGGAGGTGGTACGCGAGCAGCAAGGCCGCTTTCGGGTGGCGGTGCTCACGGCCGGGCGGCAGTGGCAGCTGCTGGTGCAGCAGGCGCAGGAGTTCAGGCCGGCGGTAGTAGTTATCGGCGAGGAGTTTTACCGGGAGGTAAAAGCCGCCCTGGCCGGCCAGCCCGAAACCCAGGTGCTGGCCGGCGCGGCGGCCCTGGCCGAAGTGGTGCAGCGCCCCGAAGTAGACGTGGTGCTGACCGCCCTCGTTGGCTACGCGGGCCTGGTGCCTACGGTGGCCGCCATCCGGGCCGGCAAGGACATTGCCCTGGCCAACAAGGAAACGCTGGTGGTAGCCGGCGAGCTGATTACCAGCCTGGTGCAGCAGCACGGCGTGCAGCTGCTGCCCGTCGACTCGGAGCACTCGGCCATTTTTCAGTGCCTGGTGGGCGAGGCGCACAACCCCGTTGAGAAGATTATCCTGACGGCCTCGGGCGGACCATTCAGGGGCCGCAAAGCATCGGATTTATCCTATATTACAAAAGCCCAGGCGCTGAAGCATCCGAACTGGACGATGGGCGCCAAAATTACTATCGACTCGGCCACGCTCATGAACAAGGGCCTGGAAGTGATAGAAGCCAAATGGCTGTTTGGACTGCGCAACGAGCAGATTGACGTGGTGGTGCATCCGCAAAGCATTGTGCACTCGCTGGTGCAGTTTGAGGATGGCTCGCTGAAAGCGCAGCTGGGCCTGCCCGATATGAAGCTGCCCATTCAGTATGCGCTGGGCTACCCCGAGCGGCTGCGCAATGACTTTCCCCGGTTTTCGTTTCTGAACTACCCTACCCTCACCTTTGAGCCTCCCGACCAGGCCACGTTCCGGCACCTGCCGCTGGCCTTTGAGGCCATGCGGCGCGGCGGCACGGCCGCCTGCGTGCTCAATGCGGCTAATGAAGTGGCCGTAGCCGCTTTTTTGCAGGATAAGGTAAGCTTTCCGGGGATGGCCGAGGTAGTGGCCGAGTGCCTGCAACGGGTGCCGTATCTTGCAAGCCCAACTTTGGCCGACTATGCCGCTACTGACGCGGAAGCACGCCGGATTGCTTTTTCACTACTTAAAGATTAAGAAGTAAACCCTGAAAACTGCGTGCAAAGGGCAAGCTGCTCCCGCCCTTGCACGCAGTTTCAACGGTTGATTTATAATTTATAATTTTTAATTCTTTTCTTCTCCTTTGGAAATTCTCGTTATGATTGGCCAGCTGCTGCTAGGCCTCTCGCTACTGGTTGGCTTGCACGAATTTGGGCACTTTGCCTTCGCCAAGCTTTTTAAGATTCGGGTCATTAAGTTTTACATCTTTTTCGACTTTCTGTTTCCGCTGCCGCACGTCTGGAACTTCAGCTTGTTTAAGCGCAAGGTGGGCGAGACGGAGTATGGCATCGGCTGGTTTCCGCTGGGCGGCTACGTGGCCATCCACGGCATGGTAGATGAAACGCAGGATGCCGACGCCCTGGCCGGCCCCCCACAGCCCGACGAGTTTCGGAGCAAGCCCGCCTGGCAGCGGCTGCTGGTGATGCTGGGCGGCATTATTATGAACGTGCTTACGGGCATCGTCATTTTCTCGGCCCTCACTTACAAGCTCGGCGAAAGCTACCTGCCCGCCTCCGAGGCCCGCTACGGCGTGGTAACTACCAAGCTGGGCCGCGACATCGGCTTTCGCGACGGCGACCAGATTGTAAAAATCAACGGGCGGCCGTTTACCGAGTTCAACCAGGTGTACGACCCCAACGTGCTGCTCGGCAGCGAGAGCTACTACACCGTGGAGCGTAATGGCCAGCTGCTCGACCTGCCCAAGTTGCCCAAAACGTTTTTTGACCAGCTCAACAAGCAGGGCGACAGCCTCTTTGTGGAAGCGCGCTCGCCCTTCACGCTGGCCGAGGTGGTGCCCGGCAACCCCGCCGCCAAGGCCGGCATCAAGGTTGGCGACCGCATTACCCAGATTGGGGCTACGCCCATTCGCTACTACGACGAGTTGCTGCGCACGCTGCCCCGCTACAAGGGCCAGACTATTCCTATTACCGTAAGCCGGGCCGGCCAGACGCTGGCGCTGCCCGTAGCCGTCAGTGCGGCCGGCAAAATCGGAGTGCGCCCCAAGCCGGAGCTGAATTTCAGCACCCGCTACTATAGCCTGGGCCAGTCGGTGCCCCAGGGCACCAAGCAGGCCTTCAGCGTTATTACGCTGCAAGCCAAGGCTTTTGGCAAAATCCTGAAACGCGAGGCTTCGGCTTCGGAAAGCCTGGGTGGCCCCGTCGAAATTGCCCAGCAGTTTGGTGGCGTCTGGAACTGGCCGCACTTCTGGACCTTGGTCGGTACGCTGAGCATGGTGCTGGCCTTCATGAACCTGCTGCCCATTCCGGCCCTCGATGGCGGGCACGTATTATTCCTGCTCTACGAGATGATTCTGCGCCGCAAGCCGTCGGAGAAATTCCTGGAGAATGCCCAGCGCGTAGGCACGGTGCTGATTCTGGCGCTCATGGCGTATGTTATTGTGATTAAGCAGGTAATGAAGCTGTTTTAGGTAAGCCTCATTGCTTTTGGCAGTTGTCCTTGCAAGCTTTACGCTCGCAAGGACAACTGTTTTTCAGACCTTATCTGGCCAGATTCTCACCACCCTTATGCGCCGCCTTCCTCTGCTTCTCAGCCTGCTGCTCGGCCTGCCGGGCCTAGCGGGCACCCGCCATGCCTATCACACAAGCATTCTGGAGCTGCGCCTTAACCCCGAAAAGCAACAGGTAGAGCTGGCGCTGAAAGTCTTCACCGACGATTTCGCGCGGGCGCTTTCGCAGGGCCGGCCCAAGGCGGTAGACTTGCAGCAGCCCAGCGCGCTCCCCGTGGCCGAGCTGTACCTGCATCAGCATCTCAAGCTGAGTATTCCGGCTGCGCCCCGCCACCCCCGCCTGCCGCTCGACGTGCAGTTTA
Source organism: Hymenobacter sp. BRD67 (assembly GCF_013256425.1). GTDB lineage: Bacteria > Bacteroidota > Bacteroidia > Cytophagales > Hymenobacteraceae > Hymenobacter. Next base: position 1,352,984 of record NZ_CP053904.1, on the reverse strand, counting down.
TGGGCCTGCAAGCCGAAAAAGATGCGTATTGGCTCTACGCTAAGGTACCCCTGCCGCACCCCACGAAGGAGCTGCTCATTCAGCAGGAGATGCTGCTGGAGCTGTTCTCCGACCAGATGAATATCGTAAATGCGGAAGGCAACGGCAAGAAAATCAGCGCCCTACTTCGCAACGGGCACGAGGAGGAGGTGCTGAATTTTTAGAGTAAGTTCACTACCCCTTACTACTAACCTCCAGCCACTCACAGAATGGTCCGAGCGTGCGCAGGGCGGCTAGAATGTGCCCTTGGAAGTCAGCGGTACTGAGCTGGCGTACCTCCACATCGGGTAGCTGGCAGGATAGCAGAAACTGCTTGTGGCGCAGCCAGTCAGCCTCGGGGTGCGCAGCTTCGTAGCCGGGCGGCATCTTTTTTAGCTGCTCGCCGGCTAGGCCCTGCGGGAAGAACAGCCGGGCCGCTGGCGCGGCCAGCAGCGCGTGCAGGCCATCGGCTGCGTAATCAATCTCCTGGCGGATGGCCGCTACCTGCTCTTTGGTGGGCTCGTAGAGGCCGCCAGCCACGAGCGTCTGGCCGTGGGGCCCAATCTGCACGTAGCGACCAGGGCCGCCACCCTTTTTGCCACCCGCTGCGAAATAGGCCGAGAAGTGCGTTTTATACGGCACTTTTACTTTTGAAAAACGCACGTCGCGATATATTCTGAAAACACACTTCTTGGCATCCAGGCCGGCCAAAGCGGGCTCGTTGGCGGTCAGCTCACGCAGCCAGTAGGCTACGTCCTGCTCAAAGTCAACGCGTAAGCGGTCGTAGGTAGCTTTGTGGTCCTGAAACCAGGCGCGCTCGTTGTGGCGGGCCAGTTTTTCGAGAAAATCGAGGAGAGCAGCGGGATTCATGACTTAAAGATGCACCCTACAGGGGCTGACGAAGTGCCTTCGGGGCGAGCCAGGCTTGGTACTGTGTCTGGCTCGGCTGGCTGCCCGGCACGGTTTTTTCGTTCAGCCAGCTAAGTATCAACCCTCTGTTTTGCTCATGAACCGGCTGTTTTTCATCTTTCCGGCTTTTCTGTTTTTCATTCAGGCTGCGCGCGCCCAGCGGCCTACCGACCTTTGGTACTTTGGCCGCCAGGCCGGCTTGAGCTTTGCCAGCGGCACCCCTACTCCGCTGCTCGATGGTGCCATGACCACCTACGAGGGCTGCGCCACCGCCACTACCAGGCGCGGCGAGTTGCTCTTTTATACCGATGGCCAGACGGTGTGGAACCGCCAGCACCAGCCCATGCCCAGCGGCCGCCACCTTATGGGGTCGGGCAGCAGCACGCAGTCGGCCCTCATCGTACCAGACCCCGGCTCGGGCAATATTTTCTATATCTTTACCGTGGCCCCGCAGGGAGCCCCCGATGGCCTGCGCTACTCGGTAGTAGACATGACCCGCGACAACGGCCTCGGCGATGTGCCCCGCGCCAACCTGTTGCTCGTGACCCCGGTAGCCGAGAAGCTCACGGCCGTGCGCCACCCCAACGGCCACGACGTGTGGGTGCTGGCTCACCGCTGGAACTCCAATGCCTTTGTGGCCTACCTGGTGACGGCCGATGGCGTAGCCGGTAAGCCCGTGATGAGCAACGTGGGCAGCCTAAACGCCGGCCCCGGCCGCAACGCCATCGGGGCGCTCAAGTTTTCGCCCGATGGTACCAGGCTGGCCGCCGCCATCTGGCGCGAAAGCAACCGGTTTGAGGTGTACGACTTTGACCGCAATACCGGCAAGGTGAGCAATGCGCGCAGTTTCGGGCCCTACGCCGAGGCCTACGGTGTGGAGTTTTCGCCCGATGGCAGCAAGCTCTATGGCACCTGCAACGGCAACACCATGAGCAAAACTCCCAGCGTGAGTGAAACCCAGATAATTCAGATAGACCTCAAAACCAAGGCAGTGGTACCGGTAGGCCATTCCTCCAACCATAAAATCGGGGCGTTGCAGCGGGGGCCCGACGGCAAAATATACGTAGCCCGCGAAGACAACTCCTTTCTCGGCGTTATTGCCAGCCCCAATGTGAGCGGCCCGGCCTGCGGCTACGTCGACGATGGCCTCAAGCTGGGTGGGCGGCGCAGCAAGCTCGGGCTACCTGGCTTCGTGGTAGAGCCCTAGCCGCCCGCGGCCCGGCCAGCATCAAACAACCGCCCCGGCGGAACCCAATCCAGGCGGGTGTCATTATCTGGCTTACCGGCTTACTTTTGTCTAAAATCCGCTTATGAGAAATTCTTTTTCCGTGTCCCGTTTATTCATCCTGGCCTTTCTGGCACTGGCAGGCCTGCTCACTACCGCCTGCAAAAAGGATGCTGCCCCGGCCGATTACTCGGCCGCCGACAATGCCACCATTCAGAAGTACATAGCCGACAAGGCTATACCGAATGCCCAGCACCAGGCATCGGGCCTGTACTTTGTACCCGTAACCACAAACCCCACCGCAGCCAAGGTGGCGGTTGGCCAGACCGTGTCGGTGCTCTATACCGGCACCCTGCTCGATGGTACCGTCTTCGATGCGTCTTCCCAGAATGGTAATCTGCCCGTTACGTTCGTAGTGGGCAGCGGCCAGGTAATTCCCGGCTTCGATGAGGGCATTTCGCTGATGCGCATCGGCGAGAAAGCTACGCTGCTTATCCCCTCGGGCCTGGCCTACGGCTCGGCCGGGCGTGCTCCCAATATTCCGCCGAACTCCATTGTGCGCTTCGATGTAGAAGTAGTAGACTACGCCCCTATCGACGACGCACTCATCACGAAGTACATCGCCGATAATAAGATAACCAACGCACAGAAGCAGCCTTCGGGCCTGTATTTTGTGCCTACTACCACAAACCCCACCGGCACCCCGGCCACCGCAGGCAAAACGGCCTCGGTGCTCTACACGGGCATGCTGCTGAACGGAACCGTGTTTGATGCCTCCTCCCAGCACGGCAACACGCCCATCACGTTTGTAATTGGCAAAGGGCAGGTAATACCCGGCTTCGACGAAGGTATCTCCTTGATGCACAAGGGCGAAAAAGCCACGCTGCTTATCCCCTCGGGCCTGGCATATGGCCCCAGCGGCGCGGGTACCAGCGTACCGTCCAATACGGTCCTGCGCTTCGATGTGGAGCTGGTTGATGTGAACTAAGCTCGGCCGCCCTAAGCTGCCGGATAACTCAACGCCCCGCCGCTAGGAAGAAGCATTACGGCTTCCCTGGCGGCGGGGTGTTGAGTTATCCGGCAGTACCAGCTGAGACAGAAGGAGCGCTAGATTTGCTTAATTTTTATTTTTATAATATATCAATAGGTTATTTCTTACCAATCTTAAAACGCAGGAAGCCGAGGGCCAGGGAGGCGTACGGGTTGCTATCGGAGAAATAGCCCATTACGCTGCGGGTGCTGATACCCGCCTCCCACACCGGCGTCACGAGGGTGACGCCCAACGGCACATTCAGGTTATAGCCCGCGCCGCCGCTTACGCCAGTGCTCAGGCGCACCCAGCGAACGGGCTTGAAATCGAGGCCGGCTCCAATGAAGGTAGCCGGCAGGTTGCCAGCCACTTGGTTGAGGGGTACCGTTACGTCGAGGCCGGCCTCAAACAGCTCGGAGATGCGAACACCGCCGCCCAGCCGCAACTTGGTGGGCAGGCTGGCTTTGTGCTCCTGGGCTGCCTGGTAGGTAAAAAGCGTTTTTCCGGAATCGCCAAACTGGTTGACGATGCTCTTTACTACATCATACGTAGCCGTGCCACTATATTGCGGAAATGCCAGGTTCTGGTCAGTGGCCGTTACCACGTTGCCGGTCCAGCTCATCGAGCCAATATCGGTAATGGAAGCACCCAGCCGCACAACCTTGCCTATTTCAGTGGCCAGCCCCAGGTCGAAGCCGTTACCATGCCCCACCGGCTGCAAACCAGCGCCAGACTGATAGTTAAAGTTCGGGCTGCTGGCCAGGCTGCCGTAATTAATATTGAATACCGGCGAAAGCGATGAATAGGCCGACAGGCTGCCGCCCGTAATGCGCACATCGGCAATGCCCACGCCCTGAATGTAGCGGTAGCCCGCCCCGGCCGTGACTTTGATAACGCCCGGCACATCAAACACTTCGAGCCCGTAGCCGATGTTAAACTCGTTGGTAAGCGCCAGCTGCATCTGGGTGCCATCGAGGGCCGCTGAAAGCAGTGGCGGCGTGCTTTTGGCCGTGCCGTCGGCGGCGTAATACTGCTGCACAATGGCCGCGTTGCGGCCATTTATAATAAGGTCGGCGCTGTTTTGGTTGAGCGCTACGTGGCCGCTCAGCCGCTGATGCACCGATACGGCCAGGCCGCCCAGGCCCGCCGGCAGCGCTACGGCGAGCCCGAAAGCAGTAGCATCAGCGTTGATATTCAGCGCATTATTACTATTGAGATTAGCTACCAGCGACGTACGCTCGGTGGCCGTAAGCGCATCGCCGGAGTGTAGAATCAGCTTCTTGAATTGCGCGTTGGTGAGCGACTGCGAACCGGCCCCCACTCCTACCTCCCCGATAGTAAAGGCAATCAGGCTGTTGCCCTGACGGCCCAGGTTGGCCGGGTTGATACCCAATGACTGATAATCGAGGGCAAACGTGTTGGCCACGCCACCCGGCCGGTGGCCGAGAAGTTGCTTAGCTCGTTTTGAGCCAGCGCCGGCAAGGTGCTCAGCAGCCCGAGCGTAGCAAGCAGAGGGGAAAGGTGCTTCATAGATGGCAGCGGGATTGGGTAAAAAGGAAGCTGGAGCAGCAGCGTAGCGGCTGAATAGTAGCGCCAGGTGTGAACAAAAATACAGGTTCTGCCAGCCATTCGGTCTCAACGGGGAGTCTGGCTAACTACTTTCACCGCCTCCTGCTCCGTTTGACAATGCAGCGCTGGCACCGGGCCCGGTGCGTATTTTGCAGTCGTGCCTGCTCCTCCTCTTTCCCTTGCCGATTATGCTCAGGGCCTGCTGGCTGGGCAGCGCGGCGCCCTGGCTCGCGCCATCACCTTAGTAGAAAGCACCTTACCTGCTCACCAGCTGCTGGCTCAGCAGGTGCTGCAGGCGGTGCTGCCGCACACGGGCGCGGCCCTGCGGCTGGGCATTACCGGCGTGCCGGGTGTGGGCAAAAGTACCTTTATCGAAGCGCTGGGACTGTATCTGGTCGAAAAACTGGGTAAGAAGCTGGCCGTACTGGCCGTTGACCCCAGCTCGCCGCGCGGGGCGGCAGCATCCTGGGAGACAAGACCCGGATGCCGCAGTTGGCGGCGCACCCGCGGGCATTTATCCGGCCCTCGCCGGCCAGCGGCAGCCTCGGCGGCGTGGCCCGCGCTACCCGCGAGGCGCTGCTGCTGTGCGAGGCAGCGGGCTACGACGTCATTTTTGTCGAAACCGTGGGCGTGGGCCAGAGTGAGGTAGCCGTGCATGGCATGGTCGATTTCTTTTTGCTGCTACTGCTGGCCGGGGCCGGCGACGAGCTGCAGGGCGTGAAGCGCGGCATCATGGAAATGGCCGACGCGCTGCTCATTACCAAGGCCGACCACGGCAATGAGCAGGCCGCCCGCCGCGCCGCCCGCGACTACGAGGGAGCATTGCACCTGTTTCCGCCCGCCGCCTCGGGCTGGGCCGTGCCAGTGCGCACCTGCTCGGCTCTCAGCGGCGAGGGCCTGCCCGAAGCCTGGGAAGTGATAACCCAGTACGCGGCCCACACCCAGGCCAGCGGCTACTGGCAGCAGCGCCGCGCCCAGCAGCAGCTGCAGTGGCTGGAAGAAGCGGTGCGCCAGGCGCTGGAAGCGCAGTTTTACGGGCGGGTCGGCGTGCAGAGCGCACTGCCTGACGTGCGCGATGCGGTGGCTAGCGGGCAGCTCACGCCGTGGGCGGCGGCGGGCCAGCTGCTGAGTAACTCCGTTTAATGTTCGGCTGATGCTTACTCAAAATCACCAATCAATCGAACGTCTCCGTACACAGCAGTAAATATGTTTTGCTGAATATTAGTACCTACTCTCCCAATCCCGCCAGATTGCGACTGGTAATAAGGCATATAGGAGGTTGATAATAAGTATGTTCCTGTAGCATCCTGACCGTATAACTCAAGTCCGTATCCCACGCCCGTGTAGCCTAGCTTGGTGCCAAAGGGGTAATAATTCAGGGCCGGGAAATCTACCAACAGCTTACCAGGCACGGTGAAAACATAGGGAAGGCTAGCCGACGTCAGCCCTGTTACTTTCTGGCTTTCATAGACGATAGGGGCATTAAAGCTGGGATTAGCCAGCGACTGCATCGGATAATTCGCATGATTTTCGCCTACCCGCAGTACAACCCAGTATGTTGGATTAACTAGGTTGTGCATTGGCGAGCCTACCCGGTCAGATAGGTCCACGATAGCTACCTGCTTTATTACCCGGTCCAGCACCCGTATTTGCTTGCTTACCGTAGCAGTCTGTTTGTTAGCATTTTGCACCGTTAAGGTCAAGGTATAGGTGCCCGGCTTGGTATAGTAAAAACTTGGATTTGAGGTCGTCCGAAGGCTATCGTTTCCATAATCCCAGCGGTAGCCTACGGCATTCACCGACTGGTCGGTGAGGTATACATTATCGTAGGTCGCCACAGTCAGCACATCCGAGGCTGTATTGTCAGCAAAAGCAAATTTAGCCACAGGACCGGGCTGGCTGGGAGCAGGGTCTTTTTGGCAAGCGGCCAAGCCAAGAAGCAACAGCACGGAAATAGCATAACGGGCGCTCATAATCAATCCATTGAATGATACACGCACGCCATCCTCCGTTGGGCAGCTAGTGTACAGCGTTCGAATGTACAGCTTCAAACGTGACTAACCAATTAACTATTCATATTATTTCCCCGCCAGCTCGCTCAAATACACCTCCAGCATAGTATAGCCAGCGGGGCTGGCGGTGGCGCGGTCAGCAGCGTTCCGAGGGTTGAGCTTGTGGGCCGTTTCCCAGGCGTCGGGCATGCCATCGTGGTCGGTGTCGAGGGGTGCGGGAGCCTGCTTCAGCAAGGGCCAGGCGTTGCGCGAAACCGCGTAGGGCGTGCCGTGCGGGTAGCCACCCTGCACGTCGATGATGCGGCCGGTGCGGGTGCGCACCTCGCGCACCATACGCTGGTCGAGGGTATCGCGCAGAGGACGCACGGCGCCCGCGCCTTTCAGCACGCTTTCGTAGGCTTCGGCGGCCGTTTGGGTAGCTATAGGGCCGAAGTTGAACGGCGTTGTGACTTTGGAAAGGGCCGTATCGGCGCGGGTTCCGCCGTTCATGTCCACGCCGCGCCAGTTGTTGCGCGTTACTTCGGCACTGGCTTCCTGGTAGTTGCCGGCCAGGTAAAACTTCCCGTAGGGCAAGGGATTGTTGCCTTTATCAACTTTGTACGGATTGAGCACGCGGGTACGCACGGCTTCCTTGGTGCTGGGGCCGGGCTTATAATAGTTATTTACTATATTATAGTTTCCTCCTTCGCCGGCATACACGTTGTTTTCACCCCAGTCGTAGATGACGTTGTTGCGGAAGTCGCAGTTTTCGTAGCCGGCCGCGTGGGTGTAGCGGCTGCCATTAAAGCGCGGCGTGCGGCTGTTGCAGTGCACAAACAGGTTGTGGTGCATGCTGGCGTGCTGCCCGCCCCAGATGCCGCCGAAGCCGTGGTGCTCGAAGTCGGTATCGCCCTTCTCGTAGTGGTACGAGTAGTTGAGCGGCGGCCCGATAAGGTTCCAGCTCAGCGTGGTGCTGTCGCCCTCATACACCGAAAAAGCCTCGTCGGTACTCCAGCTCATGGAGCAGTGGTCGATGACGAGGCGGTGGTTGCGCAGGCCGCCGAAGGCATCGTCGCCACCCGCGCCATCCACAAAGCCCTGGTTCTGGTTTTTATCGCCCAGCCGAAACCGCATGAAGCGGACAATCACGTTCGTGGCTTTTATCTGCACCGTGTAATCGGCTAGGCAGATGCCCCCTCCTGGGGCCGTTTGGCCCGCAATGGTCGTGTTGGATTTGCTGATGGTGAGCGGCGAGAGCAAGTGGATAGTGCCCGATACCCGGAATACAATGGTGCGGCTCGGGGCCTTGGCTTCGCTCAGCTCCACAGCGTAGCGCAGGCTGCCGGGCTTGTTATCATCAAGCAGATTGGTAACTTCGAGCACCGTGGTGGGCACCGCGGCCGTGCCGCGCCCGCCCGTGGTGAAGCGCCCCGCCCCTTCGGCCCCTGGGAAAGCCAGCGGCGGGGCGGCCACGCCCGGCCCGCTCAGGCGCACGGCCCAGCTAGTGGCCATAGTGGCAAATAACAACCCATGGCGAAGCCCGAAGCCAATCAGCATAATCAAAGACAACAAAAAGTGGGGCTAAGGGCAGGCAACCTACCCGAAGGCCACAAATATGAGTAGCTGCACCGGGGCTCCCGGCGCGGGCGTGTTACTTTCTTTGCGCAATCGTTGTCGGCAACGTTGCCAGCGGCGGTGCGGGCGCGGCGCATTCTTTTACTATGGCTGATTCTACTTCTACCCCGGCGGCCGGCCCCCTGGCCGGCCCGAGCTTTACGCTGACTCTGGTAGCGCTGGCCGGCTACGTCGATGCGGTGAGCTACCTACGCTTTCAGGGGTTGTTCGTGTCGTTTATGAGCGGCAACACAACGTCGCTGGGCGTGGCCATTGCGCAGCAAAACGCGGCCAAAGCCGGCGAGTTGGCCGGTGTGGTGGGTTTATTCGTAGGGGGCGTGCTGCTGGGCACGCTGCTGCACTACCGCGCCGGCCGCTGGGGCAATACGTGTATTTTACTGCTGACTGCGGCCCTACTGCTGCTTGCCCATACCGGGCCGGCCGCTACTATTGCGGGCCTCACCCTGGGCATGGGCACGCTCAATGCCTCGGTGCATCAGGTGGGGCGCACCAAGGTCAGTCTCACGTTTGTGACGGGCACGCTGGTGCGCATGGGGACCGGCCTGGCCGACTGGCTGAGCGGGCGCGCGCCGGCGCAGGACTGGCTCTGGCCCGGCACGCTCTGGCTGGCTTTTCTGACCGGGGCGCTGAGCGGAGCCGCTACGCTGCGGCACCAACCCACGCGGGTACTGCTTGTGGCCGCCAGCCTAAGCCTGGCGCTGGCCCTGGTAGCGCGCCGCACGCGGGGCATCACGTAGGTTTATCGCATAACGAATGGCGAACCCTTGCTACCCGCGCCGGGACCGCACCGTGAGGTAGTCGAGGTAATATAAAATCTTCACCGACACGTTGTTATTATGCGCGGTATTTATAGTACTGGCCAGGTTGTCGAAGTAAAGCGGCGTGGCTTCGCTGCCCAGGATGCTGGTGCCACCCGCATTTTTCCACACCAGGCTCACCTGCGAGCCGGGCGCAAACCACCACACAAACGCCGCGTCGATATTGAAGGCGTTGAAGCTGGTGTCGTGGTTGCGGAAGTAGCCGGGCAGGTTCTCCTCCCCGCCGTTGGGGCTCAGGCGGGCGAAGCTCAGGTAATGCACGCTGCTGATGTAGTGCCGGGCGCGGAACGTGAGCGAGATGCGGTTGGTGAAGGTGTAGTTGGCGGCTAGCGTGTTGGTGTACGTCACCACCCGGCGGCGGCCCAGCAGCACGTCGGGCGTCAGGAGCGCGCTATAAAACTGGTCTATGGGCTGCGTCAAATCGAAGCCGTCGTTTACGTAGCCCATCTGGTTCACCTTCAAAGCATAATCGAAGGTATAGCGAAAATTTAATTTATCACTGACGCGGTAGCGCGGACTCAGGGTAAGGCCGTAGGCCAGGCGGCGGGGGCGCTCCACGCGGTTGTCGAGCGCGTAGGGCCGAATGCCGGCGTTAATATCGTAGGCCAGCTTTTTGCGGTAGTCCGACGATACAAACGCGCCCAGGTTCACGCTGCTCGGCACCCACACGTAGTACCCGCCCAGCGGCGCGGTGCGCGGCTCGTAAAAGTCGCGCCGCAAGGGGTCCACGTTCACATTGAAGCCGGTAGTCAGAAAGCTCTTGGTAAAGGTGGTGTTGGCACTGCCGTAGAAGCCGGTATTCTGATAGAGTAAGGGCTTGAATAAGAAGGAGTGATAAATGCCGGCCGAGGTATAGAGGTTGTTGACTTTCCAGAAGGGCTGGTACTTGTTGTAGCTCGCATTTACCGACTGCGACACGTTGTTATTGCCAAACAAGATGCCCAAATCGTTGGGGTTGTAGGTATCCGACTCGATGCCGTGGTCGACGTACCAGGTAAAGTTACCCGAGATTTTGCCGTAGTTGAGGTAGTATTTGTAGCCATTCTGGTCGTCAATCGGCGCCTCCGAATTCAGCGCCAGGCCGTGGCGCTGCGAGTAGTTGAGCTGACCGCTGAAGGCATGCTGGTTTTTCTTATCGACGAGCCGAAACAGGCCGGCCGTGACGTTGGCGTTATATGTCTGGCCGCCGCGCGTCACGTTGGTATTGATGAGCGACACGTACGAGTTGTGCGGCAGGCTCTGGTCGAGCACCACGATGTTGTAGTTGGTCAGCGGCTGGGTCAAAATCTGGCGCTGGCGGCCGCTAAGCGAGTCCTGCACCGTGGCGTAGCTGGCCGCCGACACGGCATTGAACACACCGATACCCAGGCCTTTACTGGTGCGCCCCGATACTTTGGTGGCATTGAGCAGGCGCGTTACCCCAGGGTTTTGGTATACAAATTCTCCCTTAGCCAAAAGCCCACCCTGCGCCTGGAGCACCGACACGTCGGCAAAGCCCATGGGTTGCGCGCCTATCCGGCGCGAGTAAAACAGCCCGCCCTTGTTAAAGAGCTCGGTGCCTTCGGTGAAAAAAGGCCGGTTTTCCGGGTATTGCACCTCAAAGGGCGAGAGGTTCAGCACCTGGTTGTCGCTGATAGTCTGGCCAAAATCGGGTATCAGCGTAGCGTCGAGCGTAAAGCTTTCGTTGATGCCCCATTTCAGGTCGGCGCCGCCGTTGAAGCTGGTAGTTGCGTTTTGCTTACCCAGCTCATTATAAGGATAATGATTGACGTAGGCGCTCACGTAGGGGGTGAGCGAGAGGCGCAGCGGCGGGTGCAGGTTTTCAAGATTAGTCAGCTCACCCCACTGGTTTACGAAGCCATCGACGGCCGGATTGATAGGATTCCAGGTAAACTGTTGGTTATCCCGCTTGCGCTGCCGCATAAACTGCAGGCCCCAGGTTTGCACCGGCGCCTGGGCAAAGCGGATGGCCGAGTATGGAATCCGGATTTCCACGCTCCAGCCCTTGCCGTCGGGCAGCGGGGCTACGCGGCTGTCCCACACGGCGTTCCAGGCGCCATCTTCGCCGTTGGCGGGCGAGTAGCGGGTGTCCATCTGCACGCCGGTACTCATTACGAAGAAGCCATACCCGTTGAGGTGGTCGCGGTAAGGGTCGAGAAAGATGGCGAAGAAATCGGTATTTCCGACGTTATCGCGCTGCGTCAGCTCGCGCCTGATGCTATCGGGGCTGGCCTCTATCATCTTGGCGCCCACGTACATCGCGGCATCATCGTAGAGTATGCGTACTTCGGTAGGCAGGCGCTCGGCGTGGCCGGGGTGCGGCCGGTACTCGGTAAACCGGCCCGCCACCGGGGCGGCCTGCCAGGCGGCCTCGTCGAGCAGGCCATCGAGCTTAATTGGAGCAGCTATGCGCTGGGCAGCTACCTGCCGGCGAACCCGAGCCGGCGCATTGGCCGGAAGCGACTGAGCAGCCAATGGCTCAGCAGTACCTAGCAATAAAAAACTCAGCAACAGCCATAAAACCCGTCGAAGAGCTAAAGCAGAAAACATGGCAGACAGGTGAAGAAAGGGTGTAGTGAGCCATAGACACCGGCCGAAGCGCTAGCGTTGTCTGAGTCACCCAGTATTTTTTGGCTCTTTGGGCTACGGCTGCTTTCTGAAAAACACGTCGCCACTCACCGATTCGAGCTTCACGAGCGGACCCGAGCCGCTGCCGTAGCTGCCGTGCAGCTCGTAGCCCACGTAGCTGTGCGCTTTCAGGTTACTGAACGTCACGGCCGGGTCGGCATACACCTCACCCGTAATGCTCTTCAGGCTGAGGTCGGCGCCCTGGGCCGGCGGCCAGCTCAGGTCTACATTGCCGCTTACGGTAATGGCTTCTACGGCACTGCTGCTCAGGTTATTCAGCTTTACATCGCCACTCACGCTACGTACCGCAATGGGGCCGGCCAGGCTGCTGAGCAGGAGGTCGCCGCTCACTGTTTTGGCGGTGAGCGCCCCGCTGAGGCCACTCACGTCGATGTCGCCGGTAAGGGTCGTGATACGCAGGGCCGTACCCACGGGCAAGGTTACCTCGTAGTCGATTTTCAGGCAATAGCTGTACTCACCCTGGTGGTAGCTGATGCTGGGCCGCAGCCCACCGGTTTTGCCCGAGCGGGTGTAGTCGCCGTGTACGCCTCCCGAAGAATTGGTGCGGCTGCCTTCCTGGCAGTCGCCGGTGTACTGGGTTTGGCGCAGCTTTTCTTCGTCGAGCTTTTCGACTACTGCCAGCTCCGGGCCCGCAGTTTCAGTAGTCAGGCGGTAGAGGTCGTTCTGCTGATTGTCGTTGATGCTCACCCTGGCGTGTATGCTCAAGCCTGCGCCCGGCCGCACCCGGATGGTATGGGCATATTTCAGGTCCAGCAGCACGCGTTGGCCGGCGGTCAGGTTAGCAGTTTGGGTTACGAGGCGCTGGGCCAGTACCGGGGCCAGACTGCTTAGCAGTAGCAGGGCGGCAAGTAAAAAACGGGGCATAAGACAGCTAAATCAAGGAGTGAGAAGATGGTAAGCAAGCAGCAGGCAGCACACACGGCTCCTACTTGGCTTTGCGCACGAAAATGTCGCCGCTGATACTCTTCAGCGAGAAGGTGGCGCCGCCGCCATTGGCGCGGCCTTCCACCGTTTGGCCGCCCACGTGGCGCAGGCCGTTGCCTCCGCTCAGGTTAAGGTCGAAGTCAGTATAGATTTCTCCCGATATAGAGCGCATCGACAGGCTCACTTTCGAGCTGGCGGGCAGTGTCACGTCCACGTCGCCACTCACCGACGAGATGGCGCTGGGCTGGCTGGGCGTGGCGCTGAACTGCACCTTAATGTCGCCGCTCACGGTATTGGCCACAATGGGGCCACTCACATTCAGCAGCCGTAAATCACCCGATTGCAGGCTGATTTCGATGCGGCCGGCCAAATCGCGCATGGTCAGGTCGTCGGCCCCGCCCCAGCCGCCCTGCGCAAAGGAAATGTCGGTCTGGCGCGGGAGGCGCACGGTGTAGTGGCCTTCGCTACGCCCCGTTTTCGAGATGCGAATGGTATTGTCGGCCCCGGCGGTCACCGCCAGGCCCAGGCGGGTATTGTCGCTACCGCCGTTATAGATAGGCCGCAATCCATTAGCCAGGGCAGGCGGTGCCTCAAAATGGCCCGAGCCGTGAATCAGCACCTCGTCGCCGTCATAGCCCTCTACTGTCACGTCGCTGCCGCGCATGTCGAGCACCACCTTGCGGTTGGTCGGGCTACTGAATTTCATTTTGTACTCCTGAGCGCGCAACGACGCGGGCAGGGCCAGGCCGAAGGCCAGCAGCGGAATTAAGGCAAATTTTTTCATGATAGGTAAAAGCGAAAGGAGTGTGAGGCAGGCCGTAAAGCAGCGTGGCACGCCGCTCCCCACCCGCTGCCAAAGCCTGCGCGGTGGGAGTATCCGAATCGGCGTGCCACGCCGATTCGGATAATATTAAAATTATTGAATATTAAATCAACTGCCCTAGCCCGCTTTCAGCCTGCTGCCGCACGGCCGGAAGCACTTCGGGCTGGCGGGCCAGCTCCTCAAGCTGCGGCACGGCGCGCTTTTCGCGCAGGGTCACCAGGGCATCGATGAGGGTAATCTGCACGTTGGGGTCGGTTTGCAGCGGCAGGGCTTCAACCAGCGCCGGCCCTACGCGGGGTCGGCCCGCAGGCGCACCAGCGCCTCGCAGGCGGCCAGCCGCACATTGGGGTTCGGGTCAGTGTCCAGGGTATGAATGAGGGTGAGCACGGCCGGGTCGTTGGGCTCCACTACCATTGCCGGTGCCTGGCTCACCAGCTGCAGGCGCTCGCTGGCCGTAGCCGGCTGCTGCCGCGCCGCCGCCAGCCGCACCGATAAGGTAGCCTGCTGGGGCTGAGCAGCCTGGGTATTCTGTGCCAGCGGCGGGGCCACCGGCCCGCCGCGCAGTAGCAGCCCCAGCACTGCCCCCACTGCCACCAGCGCTACGCTGGCCGCTACGCGCAGCCACTGTTGCGTAGCAGCCAGCACCCGCTGCGGGCCCGGCTTCTCCTCTTGCATGGCGGCGCTTTGCAGCGGCTGGCCGCCCCGTGCGGCCGTCAGCCCGGTCGGCGAAGCTGCGGCCAGCTTCGCCTTTTCCTCGTGCAGCAGGGCCTGAAAATCGTCGCGCATAGTCAGCGGCGGCAGCTCGGCGGGTAGCGCGTCGAGGTCGTTGAAGAGCTGGCGCAGCTCGGCCAGCTCGGCCTGGCAGGCCGGGCACGCGGGCAGATGCGCGGCCAGGTGCGCCGCCTCGGGCGGCAACGGCCGGCCATCGGCCAGGTCGGGCAGCCAGGCCCGCAGCTCAGCACAGGCCGGGTCGGTAAGGTGAGAATCGTTAGAGAAGCTCATTGTTAATTGTTAATTGTTAATTGTTAATTGTTAATTGTTAATTGTTAATTGTTAATTGTTAATTGTTTAGCTTAAATAAATCTTTCTTAGCGCATCCAGGGCTCGGTGGGCTTTGACTCGCGCCGCGCCGGCCGTACAGCCCAGCTGCTCGCTGATTTCGGCGTAGTCGAAGCCCTGGAAGCGGTGCAGCAGCAGCACTTCGCGCTGGGCGGCCGGCAGCAGGCCGAGCGCTTCGTGCAGGGCCTGCTGCTGGTCGGTAGTCACCCGCTGGGCCTGGGCGGCGCGGCCGTGAACAGCGGTTTTTTCCACTTCTTCCAGGTTGGCGGTAGGGCGCTGGCGCTGGTAGTGGTCGGCCCACACGTGGCGGGCCAGCTGATACACCCAGGCCCGAAAGGGTTGGCCCGGCTGGTAGCTGGCGCGGTAGCGCAGCACCCGCACAAATACATTCTGGGTCAGGTCCTGGGCCAGGTCGCGGTCACCGTTGGCCAGGCGGGCCAGGAAGCCAAACAGCGGCCCGTGGTAGCGCTCAAACAGCCCGGTTAGCTGGTCGAGGTCGCCGGCCTGCACCTGGGCCATCAGGGCTTCATCGCTGAGCAAAGTAGCGGTGGCAGGCGGCATGGGGGCGACGTTAAAAAGGTCAAGAAAAGTAGGTTTTGCAGGGAGTACCGGCGAAGCAGCCATTCGTTACAACGTGGTTACAGTTTTTTCAGGAAAACCAGCAATGAGGTGGCTGGCCCATAAAAAAGGGGTCGGTTGCCTGCTATCCAGACAACCGACCCCCTTTTTTATGGACTAATTTACAAGCAGTTAATTCTCGTCAATATTAATGTTGTAGGTTGACGACTTGCCTTTGCCGTCGGCGGGCTGGTTCAGCAGCTTACGGTAGCGCGCTACCTGGGCCGGCGTGAGGGCTTTGCCATTTACCCGACCGCCCTTCTCGTTGAGCTGAAAGGAAAAGCTGCGGTCATTCTGGCCAATCAGGCCGTCGCGGCGCAGCGCCTCGCGTAGCTCACCGGTTTTGGGAGCTGGCGGAGCCGGGGGCGGGGGTGGTGCTTGGGGAGAAAACGGGGCCAGGGGAGCCAGGGGTGCCCGCGGCAGCCGCGGCCCACGGGGCAACCGGCCCGCGGGCCATCCAGCGCCCGTAACTCGGCTTCGTCGGCGGCAATGCGGGCCCGTAGCTCGGCGCGACGCGCATCGGCTTCGGCCCGGTTGGCATCGCGCTCGGCCTGGCGGGCGGCGTCTTCACCTGCCGGCAGGTTGCCCTGCCCGTCGGCCCGCAGGTGGTACAGCTCGCCACGCTTGCGGAACTCGATATGCACGCGCGAGTCAACGTGGCTGGCCGCGGCGCTGTTCAGGTTAAAGTGGAACTCCTTGAACTCACGGCCGTCGTCGGACCACCGCAGCCTGGCGCTGCTTTTATCCAGCTTGCGCAGCTCCTGCTCCATTTGCTGGCGCTGGTCGGCAGTCAGGTCCGGGTTGCGCAGCGTTTCACGCAAACTACGGCGGGCGCTTTCCAAGGCCTGGCGGGCTACGCCATCGGCCGAGAAATTAAAGCTGAACGACTGATTTTCGGGCTGCTCAAGACGTTCTAGCCTCATTGGCCGCTCGATGCGCGTTAGCCCATCGCGCGGGTCGGGCACACGCACTACTTCTACGGTTTTCGCCACTTTGCCGTGCTTGGCTTTCTTGCCAGGGGCGGTGGTTTCGACGGGCTGCCCATCTACCAGCAAGCTTACGACGCGGCCTTTTTTATCTTTTTCCAGCACTACCGTGCTGGCTCCGCGCCGGGGCGGTCCCTGCCGAAACCGATGTGGCCGGTCATCGGCTTGGGCGTCCTGGTCATCGTTAAGCTGCACGCGCACTGTCTTTTCGATGCGCCGAACCGTATCGCCCGGAGCCGGAGGAGCGGGTGGCACAGCTGGCGGAGCGGGTGGCACAGCAACAGTTACTTTGCGGCGGGTGGTGTCGGCAGGGCTGGCCAGGGTGCCCGTGGGCGCAGCTTGTCCTTTGCCCGGCGTGGTAGCATGGTGCTCGGGGCTGGCGGCCAGCACCACGCCCGTGCTCAGGCCCAGCAGCCCTAATATGGTCAGAAAACCAGCTAGTAGCCCCTCGCCTACCGTGGGGGCCTGGGGCCGGCCTAACGCCAGCCGCCGTACCCGCGCCAGCAGTGAGCCCCGCCCCCTACGCCCGTCGCCGCCAGCGCCAGGCGCGGCGCCGCTTCTATTTCCAGCTCGGCCAGGGCCGCCAAGGCACGGGCCACCCGCAGGCGGTCGCCGCCGCAGAGGGCAGCGGCCTGGTCGTCGCAGCAGTTTTCGCGCTCGGCCCGCAGGCAGCTGGCCATAAACCACACCGCCGGATGGTAGAAAAACAGCACCTCGACCACGGCCAGGCCCAGGTTTAGCAAATAGTCGCGCCGCGCTATATGCGCTACTTCATGCGCCAGCAAGGCTTCGAGCAGCGCCGGGCTCAGGCCCGCTACTGCGCCCAGCGGCAGCAGTACCACGGGCCGCAGATGCCCCAGCACCAGCGGGCCGGCCACCCGCGCCGATTCGAGCAGGGCCACCGGCCGGCGTAGGCCGGCCCGGTGGGCCAGCGCCGTCAGGCGCTGCTGCCAGTCGGAGCCCAGGGCCCGCGTACCGGTGCGGCGCAAGCGCCCCGCGTAGAGTAAGCCGCCCAGTAGCCGGCCGCCCATTAAGAGCAAGCCTAGCAGCCAGGCCGCTACCAGCACCGGCAGGTAAGGCTCGCAGCGATGACCAGCCACGCGCAGCCAGGCCGCCGGGGCCAGACGGGCCGGAGCAGCCAGTAGCTGCGAAGCTGCCGCCCCTGACTGCACAGAATATTCATGATAATTAATATTAGACTTATGCAACCGGGGGCCGGCGGGAGCCGCCACCGTGTACGACACTATTGCTGGCTGCACCACCGGCGCTTGCTGGTAGTAAAACCCGAAGGTGCCGGCCACCACGAGCGCCAGCATGGCCAGCGCGCCGGCTGCCACCGTGTAGCGCAGCTCGGCGCGCTGGCGGCGCAGCAGCGGCAGCACGCCGGCCAGCACCAGCGCCAGCACGGCCCCCTGCCACAGCGAGTGCAGCAGCGCGTAGCCCAACGCCCGCACCAGGGCGGGCGATAATACTTCTCTAAGCAGCGGGAGCGTCGTCATGGGGAGTAGCGGTTGACTGGTTAGCATTTTGAATCTCAATATCATTGAGCAGGCGTCGAATCTGGGCCAGCTCATCGGGCGAGGTGCGGCGGTGGCCCAGTGCCTGCATTACCAGCTTCAGAGCCGAGCCGCCGAAGGTGGCTTCCACGAAGCGGTCGAGCAGCAGGCCCTGGGTATCCTGCTCGCGCACGGCCGCCCGGTAAATGTGACTGCGGCCTTCATCGTCGCGCTGTACCAGCCCCTTTTCCAGCATCAACTGCATGATTTTCAGGGTGGTGGTATAGCCAACTTCGCGGTGCTGGCTCAGCTGCTCATTTACGGTGCGCACAGTAGCCGGGCCGTGCTGCCAGAGCACGTGCAGAATCTCCAGCTCGGAGTCCGTAGGTTTGGGGGGCGCTTTCGGCATAGGATAAGGCAAAAAGTTTCGTACGAATAATTTCGTAGACCAAAGATTATATGAGAGACTTCGTACTTGCAAAAGCAATGTACGACAAATTTCGTATAACAAAGCAATACCCTGGTAATCAGCCGTATTATTTTCTTATGGGCCGTGTACTTTCTGCCGCCGTTGTCAGGCGAAAGTGAGCTGCGGGCTTTCCGACGGCTGTCCGCTTGTTACCGGAACGGCTGGCGCACACGACAAGCGGACAGCCAGCGAAAAGCCCGCAGCTCACTTTCGCCCCAATCCGGGAACTGCTCTAGCTGTAAAAAGAAGCGTTCCACTTCGCGCCTGGTTAGTTGCTGCCTTGCTTGCGCGTCAGCGTAACGCGCGCCCGCTGGCAGATGCCACCCACCGGCGGGTTGAATTTTGACACGCTCACCCGCCCCTTGCGTACCTGCGGAAACTCGCTCATCAGGCGGTCGAGGATACGGTGGGCCAGGTGCTCCAGGAGGCGGGCCGGGCGCTGCATCTCTTCGAGCACGAGCCGGTAAAGCACCTCGTAATTAACGGTTTCGGCCAGCTTATCGGAGGCGCCGGCCGCGTGCAGGTCGGTTTTCAGGTACAGGTCGATGCCGTACTTATTACCGATTTTCTGCTCCTCATCATAGTAGCCGTGAAAGGCAAAAAATTCGAGTCCTTCAAGTGCAATCTGGCCCATCTGTCTGAACCGCGGATTTATCGGATTCGTCAGATTAACCGGATTTTGGTGACGAATCCTTTCGCGGCCCTAAAAATAAAGGGCTGCCCGTTGGGCAGCCCTGCTTGCGTCATCAAAAAAAAGAGCTACCGGACTAAAAGCGCACTGACGTCACCAAAATCCGATTTAATCCGATAAATCCGCGGTCTAGATTTCGTCAAAAAACGACTTCTCCCCTATCGGCTCAGGCTGCGCCGCCATGCCGGGATGAGTAGTACGCTCGGGCTGCTGAATTTCGGGGCGGCCGGGGCCGATAGGGCTGATTTCGGGGCGCGCTGGCTCCACATAGGGCGAGGGCGGCGAGGGCACCGTTTCGGGGCCGGGCTGGTCGATGCGCGGCGCGGGCGCAATACCAGGGTTTTCGGCCGGCGCTTGGGGGCGCTCGATATCGGGGCGGGGGCCCGGCCGGGGTCGGGCTGCTGGCCCGGCTTGGGGTTGTAGGCCCCAGGCGCGGCCGCTGCGCGGGGTGCGTCCTGCCCGGCGCGGGCAGCGGGGGCAGCACTTGGGGCAGCAGCGGGTGCCGAAGCAACGGCCACTGCCGAAGGGCGGGAAGAAGCAGTCGTGACGTTCATATCGGAGGCAGGGCTAGGTTCGGGCGCGGCCGCTTCATCGGGCCGCTTTACCTGTACGCTGCCGGCCCGCGAAAGGATAGCCGCCGAGCCATTTTTGGGGCGGGTTCGGGCGCGCTCCACTTTTTCGAGGGCATCGGAGGCCAGGTGGTGCAGGTCACGCACCAGCGCATCGAGCTGCTGCTCAAGGCGCTGGCACTCCTGCCCCAGGCCACCAACCTCCTTCTGCATATCGGCTACGGTGCTGGTGGCGGTCTGGTAGGCTTCTTCCACAATGGCGCGGGCGCGCTGGCGGGCTTCCGCCAGTGTTTGTTCGGCCAGCAGCTGGGCCTCACGGCGGCGCAGGTCGGCATCGCGCTGGGCCTGCTCGGTAATGGAGTTGCCGGTGTCTTCGGCGGTTTTCAGGGTGCGGTAGAGCGAGCTTTCCACCTCGCGCATCTTCTGCACATCCTGCTGGGCATGCTCCAGCTTGAGGCGCAGCTCGCGGTTTTCGTCGCCCATGCGCTCCCACTGCTGCGAAATCATGGTCAGAAACGCCTGCACTTCGTCTTTGTCAACGCCCCGAAAGGATTTTTCAAACGTCTTCTGCCGGATATCGAGGGCGGTAATTTTCATAAATTCAGGGAGCAAATAACAAGGAGCGGGTGATTACGAATACCTAATGAGGGCAGCGCAATAGTAAAAGCGGAACCTCAGCCCGTGCGCCGCGCACAAAAACTGTTCCTACTCACTGCCCACCGCAACCTGCCACACGGCCAGGCTTCGGTCATCGCTGCACGAAACTAGCCGATGCGGGTTGCCCGGCCAAACCAATTTATTGACCGACGTGCCGTGGCCGGCCGTGCGGGCCCGGTCGAGCACCCGCAGCAGAGCCAGACTGGCAGGGTCCCAGAGCTTGATGCTCTTATCGAGCGAGCAGCTGGCCAGGTAGCGCCCATCGCCGCTAAAAGCCAGGTGATTGATAGCGTACATGTGGGCTACTATACTATCGGCCAGCGCGTAATCCTGGGTAGTATCGTAGCGCCGCAGGTGCGCATCGCGGCCGGCCGCCAGCAGGTGGCGGCCATCGGGAGTATAGGTCAGCGTGAAAACGGAATTGGTCGCTTCGGCCAGCGAGGTTTTTATTTCCAGCGAGTCGGGGTCCAGCACGTAAACCTTCCAGTCGGAGCTGCCCACGGCCAGCTCGTGGCGGCCTTCGTGCAGGGCCAGGCAGCGCAGGCTTTTAGCGCTTAGGCGCAGCAGGTGCTCAAGCCGGAAGTCGGACCCGCGCAGCACGGCCAGCGTGCCATCACCCAGGGCGCAGTACAGGCGCTGGCGCGTTTCCGAATATACTATATCGAAGATGGCCACCGGCGGCAGCGCCGTGGCGAAGGCGAGTGTTTTGCTCGGCAGGTCAATAGCCTGCACGCCCTGAAAATTGTGCCCCAGCAGCAGCAGCCCGCGGCCGGGCAGCTCGCACAGGGCATACACCGAATTTTCGACCCGCGCCAGCAGCTCGCCGTCGGCTTCGGGCCGGGCGCTATCCCAGGCCACTACCATGCCATCGGCGCTGCCCGAAAAGATACGGTCGGAGTCGGGCCGGCCGGCCAGCGCGTACACCGCGTCGCGGTGCCCGGCCAGGGTGCCGGAACGGTGCGCGGTGGGGCGAAGCGGCGGAGTAGTAGCGAGCATAACTCCCCAAAGGTCGGGCGCCGCGGCGGTATGCGCTTTAGCCGGGGCCGCCCTACCTTCGCCACTGCTCGTTTCGTTATGCCGCTTCACGCTATTACCGCCCTTGCCGGCGGCGTTCACCTGGGCCTCTGGCACCTCACCGAAGCGCCGGCCGCGCTCTGGCTTCAGCTCACCGATGCCCCGGCCTACGTGCCGCTGCTGCCCGCCCGCGCCGATGGCTTGCGCCAGGCGCAGTGGCTGGCCGGCCGGGTGCTGGTGCAACAGCTGCTGGCGGCTACTGCCACCCCGGTTTTACCGCTGCGCAATGATGCGGCCGGCCGGCCCTTTCTGGCCGGGCCCGGCCGGCCGGCCGCCGTATCGCTATCGCACTCCGGTGAGTGGGTGGCGGCACTGCTGGCTCCGCCCGGTACGGCCGTCGGCATCGATGTAGAAATAGTGCGCGCGAAGGCCCAGCGCATTGCGCGCAAATTCCTAAACCAGCACGAAGTAGCGGCTTTACCTGCTATTTCGATAGCAAGCTCCTGCCCGTCCGAGGCTGCGCTTGAGCTATTCAGCTTGTTGTGGAGCGCCAAGGAAACGCTTTATAAGCTGGCGGGCCGCCGGGGCATTATCTTCCGCGAAAACCTGCTGCTCGACCTGCCGGCTGGGCCCTGGCCGATACCCGGCCTGCTGTCCGCCAGGCTGAGCTTAGCCACGGGCATTTCCCGGCACCAGATTTGTTATCTTCGGCCGGCAGCCGGCTACGTGCTCACGTACTGCTACCAGCTTGCTTCTTCCTAAATCCTTTACCCGGCGCTGGCCCATATCTTCTCTGCTCCTTTCTACCCTCGTCATGTCTTTTTGTAAACTTCCGGCGTTGCTGGCTACTGCCCTGCTGCTGGCTACCGTCACAGTGGGCACCGCCCGCGCTCAGGGAACCGTGGGTGATTTTACGGTGCAAAAAAACGGCGGGGCAGTGCCTCGCTGAGTGCCTACAATGGCCAGAAGGCAGTAGTAGTCATCTTTCTGAACCCGGCCTGCGCCTACACGCGCCTCTACCGGGAGCGCCTGACGGCCCTGCACAGCGCGTATGGCGGCCGGGGCGTGGAGTTTATGTTTGTTAATGTGCCCATCAACCTCGACACGAACGAGGGCGGCGGGGTGGCGCGCTGGCTACTTTCACCGACGATGGCGCCGCCAGCACCGCGCTGGGCGTGAGCAAGACCACCGAGGCCGTGGTGCTCCAGCCCACCGGCTCGGGCTTTGCGGTGCGCTACCGGGGCGCTATCGACGATAACCCCAGGTAGCCAGCGGTGTGCAGCAAGCTTACCTGCACCAGGTACTGGATAACCTGCTGGCCGGCCGGCCGGCCGGCGTAGCCGACAAGCGCGCCGCCGGCTGCCTCATCAAGCGGTAATTCCTATAGAAACCGGGTTATGAGCGCATCGGCCCGGCCGCTGGCTCAATCGGCCGGCGCTAGTTCCAGGCCCAGCGCTTTTACGTCGACCCAGTAAATATCGCCCAGCCCATTGCCGGGGCTAGTAAGCCGGTGGTGCAGCTGGACGGCCGTTTCGGGCTGCGCGGGAGGTGCAAAAGGGAGACTACGGGCGCTGGCAAAGAAAAACGCCTTGCCATCGCGGGTTATTTTAGGCGAAAACTCGATGCTCGACGAGCTAAACGGCATGGGCAGGCGGTGGGCCGGCTGCCACTGGCCGTGGCGGCGATACGCCAGGTAGAGGTCGGCATTGCGCAGGTCGGCCGGGCGGCCCGCCATAAAAATTAGGAACCGCTCCTGCGGGTCAATAAACGGCTCGTATTCGTGCCCCGCCGTATTAATGGCCGGCCCCAGGTTTTCGGCGGCGCCAAAGCCCGTGCCCTGCGGGGCGCAGCGGTAAAAGTCGGAGCCTCCCTGCCCACCCGGCCGCTTCGAGCCAAAATACAATGCCCCTGGTCGGTAAGCGTGGGGTAATACTCATCTGCTGCGCTATTAACCGGGGCGGGCAGATGCTCGGGGCGCCCCAGCCGGTGCGCGTGCGGTGCACGCGCCAGATATCGGTGTCGCGGCGGGCCGAGTCGCCGGCCTGTACCGGCCGGTACGACATAAAATAAAGCGTGCGGCCGTCGCGCGTGAAAAACGGGTCCGCATCCATGTAGCGGCCCGAAAAAGGCGCCACTACCGGGGCAGTCCACTGCCCCTGGCGGCGGTACGAAAAGCACAGCGTCCAAGTGCTCATGTCGGGCGCGCTTTTCAGAAAGCACAGCGTATCGCCGCTCGCCGTGAAGGCCGGGTGCGACTCATACTCGCCGGTGCTGATAACGCCGGGCGCAAAAATCTGCGGCTGCTGGGGCGGCACGGGCTCGCCCGGCAACACCAGTGAGCCTACTCCCAGGCAACTAAGCAGCATAGCGACGCGCCTCATTCAATTACCGGATTACGCAGCCAAAAAGGTTGAGCTGCTCACCTAAAGCTACGGTGCCGCAGGGCTTTAGTGCTAATTTTCGTCGGTATCGGGGCCCAGCTCGTCCTGCTCAAGTAAAATGGCCAGCAGCTGCGACACCTCGGCTGCCTTGGCCGGCTCCTGCAATTTCTCGAAGCCAACCTGCAGGTTGCGCATGCCACGGCGCACGATATCGAGATGAGTGCAAGGCTCGTAAAACGACTCCTGCGAGGTGATGCCGAGCTGGCCCACGTAGTGCTCGATATCTGATTTTGACAATATAACCCCCGGTTGTAGCAGTTGATGTAGAATGGCAGAACGGGCTTATCGTGCTCATCCTTAAACAGCTGGTAGGTAAGTACGAATAAATTGGGCAGGTTTACGCCAAAAACCGGCAGGTTGAGCCGTTGCGCCACAAGCAGGTAGATAACGCCCAGCGACAGCGGGTTGCCGCGCTTGGTTTCGAGCACCCGGTGCAGCATGGAGTTGGCCGGCGAGTGAAAGTGCTGGGTATTAGCCGAAAACTTATGGTTGCGAAAGATGACGTGGTTGAGTATCTGCACCTGGTCGGCGGGGTGCATCTCGGGGCGCAATAACGTCCAGGCCTCGAAGCGCAGCTGCTCAATGGCCCGGTTAAGCGCCTGTAAGTCAGCATCGGGATACTGATACGAATTGAGCAGCCACATGCCTTCGAGCAGGTCGTGCCCGCCCGAGTCGCGCCACACGCGCAGGCGCTGCTGCACCCCCTCAAACTGAAGCTGGTGAATGAGGTCTTCGAGCCGCTGCTGCTGCTGGGGGTCGAGCGTTTCTTCCCACGACTCTTCGAGGAACGGAATAATGGCCTCGCCCAGATTCTGGATTTCTCCCTGAATCTGAGGCGCAATTTCCGGGTCGTCGAGCAGCGAGATAAGGGCTTTGATTTCGTTGGTAGTCATGCAGGCAAATTCAGCCCCTGGCGGGTGGCGGGGCTGAATTTAACACCAAAAAGCACCTTTTTTGTTCAGCTCGCCAGCCCCGGACTTTCTCATCGCCCTAACTCGCCAGTTGATAAGCCGTTAGCGCCCGAGGTTGGTTTTAGCCATTTCGAGCAGCTCGCTGCCGCGGCCGTTCATCAGCGCTTTGAGGGCGTACAGGCCAAAGCCCTCGGCTTGCGCGGCGTCGATGCTGGGCGGCATGCTCAGCTCCTGGCGCTTCACCACGGCATCTATTATTACGGGGCCGTCGTGGGCCAGGGCCTCGCGCAGGGCACTTTCCAGCTGGGCCGGGTCGCTCACGCGCAAGCCTTTGATGCCGGCCGCTTCGGCCAGGCGGCCGAAATCGGGGTTGTCCATACTGGTGCCGTACTCGAGAGTACCGGCCGCTTTCATTTCCAGCTCCACAAAGCCATAGGCGCTGTTATTGAAGATGATAACCTTAACCGGAACCT
Organism: Hymenobacter sp. BRD67; assembly: GCF_013256425.1. Classification (GTDB taxonomy): domain Bacteria; phylum Bacteroidota; class Bacteroidia; order Cytophagales; family Hymenobacteraceae; genus Hymenobacter. The sequence continues at coordinate 1,328,009 of NZ_CP053904.1, read as the reverse complement.
TTAGTTGCCGCAGGGTCATCAGCTCGCTCAGCAGCATGGTGAAGCCGCCGTCGCCGCACAACGCCACTACCTGCCGGCCCGGAAAAGCCAGCGCCGCTCCAATTGCCTGCGACAAGGCCCCGGCCATGCTGCCGTGCACGAAGGAGCCTACCAGGCGGCGGCGGCCATTCATGTGCAGGTACCGGGCAGCCCAGATAGTGGGCGTACCCACATCGCAGGTAAAAATGGCATCATCGGTAGCCAGCTCGTCGAGCAGGCGGGCTACGTATTGCGGGTGCAGGCTGGTATCGCCGGCCTCGCCGGTGGCCAGCTCGGCCAGGTGCTGCTCATCCTGCTGATGGCGCTGCCGGGCCTCTTTCAGATGCGCATCACTGCTGCGGGCTCGCAGCAGCGGCAGCAGCTGGCGCACCGTCTCGCCCACCGAGCCGTGCAGGCCCACCTCTACGCGGGTGCGGCGGCCCAGGTGCAGCGGCCGGGTATCGACCTGCACCACGCGGGCATCGTCGGGGAAGAACTGGCGGTAGGGAAAATCGGTGCCCAGCATCAGGATACCATCGGCCTCCATCAGGGCGTGGTAGCCGGCGGGCATGCCCAGCAAGCCGGTCAGGCCCACGTCAAACGGATTATTGGGCTCGACGCATTCCTTGCCGCGCAGGGCGTGTACCACGGGCGCCTGCAGTGCCCCGGCTATCTGCAACAGCTCGGCGTGCGAGCCCGCGCAGCCGATGCCGGCCAGAATCGTGACTTTCCCGCAGTCGTTGAGCAGCAGCGCAGCCCTGGCCAGCTGGGTTTCGGCGGGGCGCAGGGCGCTTTCGTGGCCCAGGCTGGGCAGGCGCGGCGCGGGCGCTTCGGCCTTGAGGTGGGCTACGTCGCCCGGAATAACTACCACGCCTACCCCACCCAGCCCCAGCGCTGCCTGAATGGCCGACTCAATAACGCGCACCGCCTGGTCGGGCCCGGCAATCACTTCGCAGTAATGGCTGCACTCCCGAAAAATGCGCTCGGGATGCGTTTCCTGAAAATAGCCACTGCCGATTTCGGCGCTCGGAATCTGGGCGGCGATGGCCAGCACCGGCACGCGCGAGCGATGGCAATCAAATAAGCCATTGAGCAGATGCGTGTTGCCCGGCCCGCACGAGCCGGCGCACACGGCCAGCCCGCCCGTCAGAAACGCTTCGGCCCCGGCCGCAAACGCCCCGGCTTCCTCGTGCCGCACCTGCACAAACTCGATGCCCTCGCGGGTCCGGATAGCATCGGTGATGCCATTGAGCGAATCGCCCACCAGGCCAAACACGCGCTTGACTCCAGCAGCTTGCAGGGTATCGACAAGGATTTCGGAAATGGATTTCTGGGACATAAGATAAGCCTGGCAGGAGCGGTCAAAAGCGGCTTTCAGGCTTACGGACGTGAGCGTCTTTGCGTTCCGACCGTATAGGCAATTCTTCCTACTTCATTTGAAATGCTATGAATCGTTTAGAAGGAAAAACCGCCGTTATCACCGGCGCCGCACGTGGCATCGGCCGTGCCATTGCCGTGGCTTATGCCCGCGAGGGGCCGCCATTATGGGCATCGACCTGGCCGCCGAAGTCAGCCACACCACGGATTACCCGGCCGCCACGCCCGCCGACCTGGCCGAAACCCAGCGCCTGGTAGAGGCCGAAGGTGGTCGGTTCGTTCCGGTTACACTCGATATCCGCAACGTTGAGGCGCTGCGGGCAGCCGCCCGGCAAGCTCAGGAAATATTCGGAAAAATTGATATTCTGGTTGCCAATGCGGGCATCCAGGTGTTTAGGCCGCTGCTGGCCATGACCGACGACCACTGGCACGATGTCATCGACACCAACCTGACCGGCACGGCCAATACCGTGCGCGCTTTTGCCCCGCTCATGGCCGAGCGCAACCAGGGCAGCATTATCGTTACGGCTTCGGGCCAGGGCAAGAAAGGCTTCCGCCACGGCAGCAGCTACGCGGCTTCTAAATGGGGCATTATCGGGTTTATGAAATCGGCCGCCATCGACCTGGGCCAGCACCATATCACGGTAAACGCCCTGGTGCCCGGCCTCATTGCCACGGCCATGACCATGAACGACACCCGCCTGCGCGAGGCGTATCAGGACTACCGCTCCGACCCGCCCGAACACCTTACTACTGAGGAGGTAGCCAAAGTGCGGGGCCAGCGCACCGCCATGCGCCTGCCCTGGCTCGCCCCCGAAGACCTGGCCCCGATGGCGGTATTTCTGGCCTCCGACGAAGCCCGTCACATCAGCGGCGCCAGCTTCGACGTAGATGCCGGCGACAGCGCTCTGTTCACGGCTTAGACTTCACAAAGGCTTCACAAGCAAATAAAAAGCTCCCTGCATTCGCCCTCTGGTCGAGGTTTCGCGTATGGGTTTCTGGTAGTTTTTTAGCGGTCGTCAGGCCACTTTATTTCCCACTTTTTTTTGTATGGCTGCTTCCCAATTTCTCTTCGCCACCGGCATCGAAAACAGTTACCCAACCATTCAGAACGGCAAGGTGCGCCAGGACGAGATGGAAAAATGTGGGCACTACAAGTTCTGGCAAAAGGACTTTGACCTGGTGCAGGAGCTGGGTATTGAAGTGCTGCGCTATGGCCCGCCCATTCATACTACCTGGACGGGACCGGGCAAATACAACTGGGATTTTGCCGATGTGACCTTCAACGACCTGCTGCGGCGCAATATCCTGCCCATCGTGGACTTATGCCACTTTGGGGTGCCCGACTGGCTGGGCAACTTTCAGAATCCTGATTTTCCGGCGCTGTTTGCGCAATATGCCAGCGATTTTGCCAAGCGCTTTCCGTGGGTACAGCTCTACACGCCGGTGAATGAGATGTACATCTGCGCCGAGTTTTCGGCCCTATACGGCTGGTGGAACGAGCAGCTTAGCAGCGATAAGGCATTCGTAACGGCCCTCAAAAACATCGTCAAAGCCAATGTACTGGCCATGCACGCCATTCTGGCGGTGCGGCCCGATGCGCTGTTTATTCAAAGCGAATCATCGGAGTATTTTCATGCTTCTAACCCGCAATCCATTAAGCCGGCAGAAATTCTGAATGCCAAGCGCTTTCTGTCGCTGGACCTGAACTACGGGCGGCGCGTTGATTCCGATATGTATGAGTATCTGCTCGATAACGGCATGACGCGCGACGAGTACCACTTCTTTCTGGATAATAATCTCAAGCACCAGTGCATTATGGGCAACGATTATTACCGGACCAATGAGCACCGCGTGCGGGCCGATGGCAGCACCGTGGCATCAGGCGAAATATATGGCTACCACGTTATTACGACCCAGTACCACGACCGCTACCAGCTGCCGGTGATGCACACCGAAACCAATCTCTGGCAGGGCCCCAACGGCGACGAGGCCGTGTTCTGGCTCTGGAAAGAATGGGCCAACGTGCTGCGCGTGCGCAACGACGGCGTGCCTATCGTAGGCTTTACCTGGTATTCGCTCACCGACCAGGTAGACTGGGATACGGCGCTGCGGGAAAACAGCAATAACAACAACCCCTTGGGCTCTACGACTTAAACCGTAATATCCGGCCCGTGGGCGAAGCCTATAAGAAACTCATCAGCCAGTGGAAAGAAGTGCTGCCTACCCAGACTGCCTGCCTGCAAATGCCCATCATTATGCCGCAGGAGAGCAACGATGCCTGGGCCAAACAGCAGAAAGCGGCGGCCCAGCAAGTGCTGAGTCAGCCGGGCTCTTCCAACGCTAATACGTCGCTGCAAGACCTGCATTAAGCTACATAGCTTGGCCTCCGCGAGCTGGCTCATACTACCGTTTCAATGTACCACCCTCGAACTCTCCGGGTTCGCGTTACATCTCCCCTATTATGCGTTTTCAGGATAAAGTAGTCATCATCACGGGCGGGGCCAGCGGCATCGGCCTGGCCATTGCCAAGCGAATGGGCTCGGAAGGAGCCCGTATTGTGCTGGCCGACATCAACCAGGATAATCTAAACAGCGCCGCGCCTGAAGTAAAAACTGCGGGCGCGCCCGATGTGCTGACCTGCATGTGCAATGTGGCCCAGGAAGACCAGGTAATTGCTACGGTGCAGGCCACACTGGCCAAGTTTGGCCGCCTCGATGTGGTGGTAAATAACGCCGGCCTTATGCAGTTTAAAGCCCTTGATGAGCTCACCGGCGACGACTGGCTGCGGGTGCTGAGCGTCGATTTGCTGGGGCATTTTACTTCACCAAGCAGGCTTTTCTGAATATGAAGCCGGGCGGAAATATTGTGAATGTGGCGAGTATCCATGCCATCGCCACCGAGGCGCTGGTGGCGCCCTACGCGGCGGCCAAAGCTGCCGTGCTCTCGCTTACCCGCTCGTCGGTGATTGAGGGCAAGCCCAAAGGCATCCGCACCAACGTGGTGCTGCCGGGCGCCATCGACACGCCCATGCTCTGGAATAATCCCAACGTAAAATCGGGCGTCGAGAAAATCAACCCCACCGACGTAGGCAAGCCCGAAGACATCGCCGCCGCCGTCGCCTACCTGGCCTCCGACGATGCCGCCTTTGTCGAAGGCGCCGAGGTGCGGGTAGATGGCGGCCGGCTCGACCACTTGTAGTGGCTTGCGCTTATTATATCCACTATTCATTAATAGTGAATTTTTAATAACGAAGAAAGAACGTCATGCTTCGACAAGCTCAGCATGACGTTCTTTCTTTACAACAGTTTGATAAACAAGCAGTAAATCTTGAAGTGTTTTGGGTACGCCAATGCAAGATTAGCGCGGTTTCGGAGTCGCTGGTCAAGTAGCGCGGACTAAAAGTCCGCGCTACTTGACCAGCCTTACCCTGATTCCGAAAACGCTTTAACTGCTTTTACTAGCTTACCCAACCCGGCAAACTGCGCTGGCAGCTTAAAACTCCAGGAATACCGGCCCCGGCCCGGCTTTCGGGACTTTGTAGGTCTTTAAAAAAGCTTTTAATGCGGCCGGGTCGTGCTCAAAGGCCAGCACCTCGGCCGCCAGCTGCCTGATTTTCTGTTCCAGCTGCGCTTTTTGCCGGGCATAGTCATAGTCCATCGCGGCGGGCGTGGGCGTATAATAATAAGGTTTCCCAGTGAAGCCCGACAGGATTTCCTGCTCCCGGAACATGGCTTCGTCCAGCTCGCGGGCCTGCTCTTTCAGCAGCTTATTGTAGTAGCGCAGCTGGTCTTCGGCCAGGTTTTCGAGGTGGGTCTGGTCGATGCGCTGCAATTCGAGCTGGAGCCGAAGCAGCGTCAGCAGCTCGTTGGCTTCGTAGGCGGTCGTCACCTGCTTCATCAGCTCGGTTTTGCGGGCTTTTTCGGTCTCATCGGGTTCGAGGTCGGGGTGCAAAGCCTTCACCAGGTCGCGGTAGAGCGTACGTACGGCCTGGGTAATATTTTGCTCCTCGGCCTGTTTTTTCTCTTCGGCCGCCTGCTGCCTGGGGCTTTTCTTCCGGCTGGCCCGCCGCTCGGCGCGCTCGGCTTCTTGCTGCTCGTAGGCGGCCTGCTCAGTGGCCATTTTCTGGTGCAGGTAAGCCTGAAACTTTTCGGGCGTGCTCACATCGGCATCAGCGTCGAACTCGATGCCAAACTGCCGGCTGAACAGCTGCTTCATCATCTCGGCCGTTTGGGCATCGGCCGCAGCAGCTTCTTCGGGCGTTTCGGGCTCCTCGTACTTATCGAAGATGGGTTGCAGGTCGGGATGGCCCTTTTGCAGCAGGTCGTAGCAGCCATCGAGCAGCAGCGACACGATTTTCGTCCGCTCGCCTTTGGTCAGCTTATACGTGTCGTGGGCGCGGTCGAGCATACGCACCAGGTCGGCCCGCACCTCGTTGTGTCGGGCCTGCAGGGGTCGGTACTCGTTCTGCACGCGCTGGCGCAGCCGGGTCGCCGCTTCCCGAAACTCGGCCACGTCTTTTTCCAGCTTGGAAATGCGCTTGGTGAGGCGGTTGAACTCCTTCTGCGCCTTGGAAAGCGCCGGGTTATCGGCGCTGGTCGTTGGAATGTGTACGAGTTGGGGCTTGGGAGCAGCAGGTTTTTTAGCCATAAGGCAGAAGAGTAAGACAGCTTCAGCGCAAGCAAACTTACGGATAGACTTGCTTTTTTTGCTGATAAAAAGCCTAGTGCCGCGTAGGTTCTTTATTGCTTATAGGCGCGGTACGGACTTGCCGCTGGCGCGGCAGTGGAAGCACAGCCTATACGGTAATTTGGGGTAGTACTGGCTATTACTGGCGCGAGTTTAGCGCAGCGTAACTCGTGCCTTGCTTTCGGGGGAGGCTGTGCCTCCCACAGAACGAGCTAGCCGAACGGCCCCAGCGGCACGGTCCCGCTTTGCCGCTAGCGCGGCAGTGGAGGTGCAACCTCCACTTAATAGTCGGCACGAGTTACGGCTTCGCCTAAACTCGCGCCAGTTAATGGGGATTAAACAAGGCTATTTATTACGTTTTGATTTCTTTCAAAAATAATTTGCTCTTTACCAGCCGCTCAGCATTTTGCGTTGGGCCAATAGTTTGGTAGTAACAGAGTAACGAAGGAATATAAGTACAGAACAATAAAGCAAGTATTTTATTAACCCAATCAGAGGATACCGTACTAATAATTCTACCCTTGCCAGAAAAGAAAAAAGCCCAAAGTAAAAAACAGCACAAGATAGAGCAGTATGCTATAGTGAGGTAATCTGGCTTGATATCTAACTCAACACGCACGTCCTCACCTCCTAGTATTCTTCCTTTAACTGTTGGGTATATAGGACTAAATCTTCCTCCTCCACCGTGTCTTCTCAGCGAAAACTCATTGGCTGAAGTCTGAACTTCGTAAGCCCTGCCTTTAAATATCCAAAATCCAGACTCCAGACTTCTAATACTGTCAATGCTTTCGTAAATAGCCTGAAGCGTCAATGAAGACTTGTATGTTTTGTTTATTCTAAAAAGCATGATGCTTCAGATGAAATAATATTTACTATACTGCTAATCGCACCTAATTAACGCCCACGTTATACGCCTTCTCAATTGGACATCTTTGCGCTTCAGCATTGAACGATACTTGGATAAGTCGCTTCTATATGGCGCGGACGCCGAAACGTATATCCACACGGAGAATTACTGTAAGTGCAGCGTTGTCCTTTGTTAAACAGCAGAGTGCTAGCTCATGACTTGTGCTAGCTCATATATAGCTAATTAATGATAAAAGCGGTTAATCCCTGATTACGCCAAGCTTCTGATAGCTGGCGTAATTTCTTTAACTCATCATCCGATTTGACAGTTATTAGATAGGCTGCCTCTTCTCCTGTGTCTTTGAATACAACTGTTATTTTACCATTACCTGAGAGGGCCGCACGCCTACCAGGTACTACTTGACCGCTATATCCATCTGTATTAACCACAATACTTTTGAGTTTATTTAAAAATATTTCTTGTGGCCCAATCAGTAATAACTGTTCATTCAAAGCAATAACCTCCGCAATCTTTGGGTAGTAAATACCTGCCCATTTTTTAGAAGATAGCAGGCCCAGAACAATCTGTATACTTGTAAAAGCTCCAAGGGTAATCAAAGATAATTTGAATATTGTAAAGTTCTTAACGATTCGTGCACCGAAGATTGTGAACGCAGAAGCACAGTTTATTACTAAACAAGCTGTATCCAGATTTTTAGCCCACTCTTTTTTTTTGGCGCGTGCAGCTAAATAAACAGTAGGTTCCATTTCTCACACCTGAATAACCCCCACGTTATACGCCTTCTCAATCGGCGCATGGTTAGCAGCCGAAATTCCCTCCGAAATAACCTTGCGCGTTTCGAGCGGGTCAATTACCGCATCGACCCACAGCCGGGCCGCCGCGTAGTAAGGCGATAATTGTTCTTCGTAGCGGGCTTTGATGCGGTCGAGCAGTTCCTTTTCGGCTTCGGGGTGATGACTTCCCCTTTGGCTTTCAACGACGCTACCTGGATTTGCAGCAGGGTATTAGCCGCGGCTGCGCCGCTCATTACGGCGAGCTGGGCAGTGGGCCAGGCCACGATGAGGCGCGGGTCGTAGGCCTTGCCGCACATGGCGTAGTTGCCGGCGCCGTAGCTATTACCAACCACGACCGTGAACTTGGGCACCACCGAGTTGGCCATGGCATTTACCATCTTGGCGCCGTCCTTGATAATACCGCCCTGCTCGCTGGCCGAGCCCACCATAAAGCCCGACACGTCGTGTAGAAATACCAGCGGGATGCGCTTCTGGTTACAGTTCATGATGAAGCGGGCCGCCTTGTCGGCCGAGTCGGAGTAGATGACGCCGCCCATCTGCATGCCGGTTTTCTTGCTTTTTACAATCTTGCGTTGGTTGGCCACGATGCCCACGGCCCAGCCGTCGATGCGGGCGAGGCCGCAGAGCAGCGTCTGGCCGTACAGGTCCTTATAGGGCTCAAACTCCGAGTTATCGACCAGCCGATTGATGATTTCCATCATATCGTAGGGCTTGGCGCGGTCGCTGGGCAGCAGGCCGTAGATTTCCTGCTCGGCCAGCCGGGGCGCGGTGGGCGTAGCCCGGCTAAAGCCGGCGCTGGGCTGCGCCCCCATCTTGTCGAAAATGTTGCGGATATGGTCGAGCGCCTCCTCATCAGTGTCGAACTTGTAGTCCGTTACGCCCGACACCTCGGAGTGCATGGCCGCGCCGCCCAGGGCCTCGTTGTCGATAGTTTCGCCGATGGCTGATTTCACCAGGTATGAGCCGGCCAGGAATACCGAGCCCGTGCCGTTTACTATCATGGCCTCGTCGCTCATAATGGGCAGGTAGGCCCCGCCTGCCACGCATGGCCCCATAATGGCCGAAATCTGCACGATGCCCATTGAGGACATCACCGCGTTGTTGCGAAAGATGCGGCCGAAGTGCTCCTTGTCCGGAAAAATCTCGTCCTGCATGGGCAGGTACACGCCCGCCGAATCGACGAGGTAGATAATCGGCAGTTTATTCTCGATGCTGATTTCCTGGGCACGCAGGTTTTTCTTGGCGGTGATGGGAAACCACGCGCCGGCCTTCACCGTGGCGTCGTTGGCCACTACCACGCACTGCCGGCCCTGCACGTAGCCGATGACCACGACCACGCCGCCGCCGGGGCAGCCACCTTCCTCCTTGTACATGCCCTCGCCGGCGAAAGCACCGATTTCGACTTGGGCCGCGCCATTATCTAGTAAATACGCTATACGTTCGCGGGCTGTGAGCTTGCCCTTGGCTTTGTGGGCGGCAATGCGCTTCTCGCCCCGCCGAGGGCCACGCGGGTCAGCTTCTGGCTGAGCTGGAAAGAGAGTTGCTTGAGCTGGTCTTCGTTGCGGTTGAACTCGACGTTCATAAAAGTAAAACTGGGTGGGATGGGGTAGAAAGTGTAGGGAGGCTAAGAATCAGTCGTGGCGCAGAACTTAAAAACCCGCCTTTGCGGGGCGGGTTTCAAAGGTAAAAGGTAAATCGGTGCCCGGCTATTTTACTACGGCCGGCGTCGTGCTCACCTGCTTGGTCTGGGTGGTCACGGTGCCATCGGGAGTCTTGGTGGTTTCCTGCTTGGTCTTATCCTTGCCGCCGCCAAATACCGAGAAGTGGACGTAGCGCTTGGGATTGGCCTTCATGTCAGTAATCAGCGCGTTGGAGCTGGCTGCCGTGGCATTCAGGTTATTATAGAGCGTCGTGTCGTTGATGAGCTTGCCGAGCGAGCCTTTCTGGTCAGTCAGGGCGGTACTCACGCCCTTCAGCGAGGTTTGAGCTTCGGCCAGGGTTTTGTTCAGGTTGCGCAGTGTGGGGCCAACCGGCGCGGTTTTGATGGAGTCCGACAGCTGGGTGAAGTTGTTGGCGATGCGGTCGAGCTTGGCCGTGCTTTTGTTGAGGGCTGCGCTCATGTGAGCCAGGTTGCGGGTAATCTCGTTGATATTGGCCTGGTTGGAGGTAATAAGCTTTTGCAGCGCCTCAGTGCTGGCGCGGGCGCTGAGCAGCGTGCCCTGAATGTTGGTCTGGGCATCCTTGTTGAGAAAGCCGTTGATGTGGGCCAGCGTGGCCCCCACCGTATCGAGCACGGGCAGGGCCTTGGCCTGAAACGCGTCGGCAATACCGATAGCCGTGGTCGTTTGCAGGGTCTCTCCACCATGAAACTGCTTGCTGTTCTTGCCAAGCAGCAACGTAATCGTTTTGGAGCCCAGTAGCGAGCCGCTGAGGCCGGCTTTAGTCGAGTCGCCAAGGGTAATACCCTTTTCCATTTCCAGGGAAGCCCGGATATCATTATTCTTATCGGGCTGAAGCTCCAGGTTCTTTACCTGCCCTACTTTGATACCATTGAGGATAACCGGTGCTCCTACGTTAAGGCCGTCCACATTGGGGTAAATGGCATAGTAGGTGCGGTCGCTGGAGAGCAGGTTGCTGCCCCGCAGAAAGTTGAACCCTACAGCGAGGGCCACCAATGCCACTACGGCCAGGAGGCCCACTTTTATTTCTTTAGACACAGGAAAGTAATATTAATGCGAGAGTACGCCGACGATTAGATGAATTGCCGGGCCTGAATGGTTGCGTGCAGGCCCTTATTTAAGGACCTTAACGGCAAACCCCGGCCGTATGTTAGGCCTGTCGGAAAGCGGAGGCGCATCTTACTCAGCCCGAATACCCTCCAGGTCGCGCTTATACGCCCGAAATGCCTGGTAGATACCGCCCGCAATAGCCTGCTGGCCGGCCCGGTCGTTGAGGTAGCTTTCCTCCTTACGGTCGGTCAGAAAGCCGGCCTCGACGAGCACCGAGGGCATAGTTGACTTCCACAGCACCAGGAAGCCGGCCTGCTTTACGCCCCGCGAGCTGCGCCCCACATCGGTGCGAAACTGGTGGTCGATGCGCTGGGCCAGGCGCAGGGAATTTGTAATATATGCGCTTTGAAAAAGGGAAAAAAGTATGTGCGACTGCGGCGAGCGCGGGTCGAAGCCGTCGTAGCGCTTTTTATAGTCCTTCTCCTGCAGGATTACGGAGTTTTCGCGCTGGGCTACACTTAGATTGGCGTCGGTTTTGTGCAGGCCCATTGTCCAGACCTCCGTGCCGTGCGAGCCTTTGGGCCCGGCATTGCAGTGCACCGAGATGAAGAGGTCGGCGTGGTTACGATTGGCGATAGCCGCCCGCTCGTCAAGCTCCACAAACACGTCGGTTTTGCGGGTGTAGATAACCCGCACATCGGGCTGGCCATCCGAAATCTGGCGGCCCAGGTCTTTGATGATAGCCAGCGCCACGTCAGCCTCGTGGGCATCGGCCCCATTGCAGCCGATGTCTTTGCCGCCGTGGCCGGCATCAAGGACCACCGTGCGCAGGCGGTAGCGGTACGGGCAGCACCGGGGCGGGCCGCCGAGTCGCCGGCCGGCCGGGCCGGCCGCAACGGCGCCCGGGTAGCGAGCGAGTCCTGGGCGTTCAGTACCGGGCACTGCGCACTCAGCAGCATACAGGTCAAAGCAATAATCCGCACGTTGGTCGTTGGGGAAAAAACAGGCCGATGGCAACCCTTTAGAGGGTAATCGGCCTCTTATCTTTGTGTTAAGCCTCAAAAGTAATTCGCTCAGTGGCTTTATTTAATTTGGCTTTTTCCTACGCTGTTTTTCCGGGCCTTTTTTGGCGCCGCTGGGCGCTACCGGGCGCTTTGAGCTTGTGCCTGTGGGTGCTGGGCGGCCTCTCTACGGCCCACGCCCAAACCACTACCGACTCGACCCGCACGCCTAATGCGCGCCGGCCTGGCTCGGTACCGACGCAGCCGGTGCGCAACCTCAACTTCGACCGCAACGCCCCGCAGAGCCCGCCGCCTCCCGGTGTGCAGAACACGGGCCGCCCCGACGTGCCCGACGTGTCGCGCAAGCCGGCCCCGAGCCTGACGCCCGATAGCACGGGCCTGCTCGCCGATACCAGCCGCCGCGCCCGGCGCAGCCGCGACTCGCTCAACCTGGTAGTGCTGCGCCGCCGCAGCCAAGTAGAAACCACGGTAAAATATGCCGCCAAAGACTCGATTCAGTTCGACGTAGCCACCAAGATTGCCCGGCTCTACACCAAATCAACGGTCGATTATGGAAAGATGAGCATTAAGGCTGCCTACATTATCGTCAACTATGGCACCAGCACGGTGCAGGCAATAGGCCGCCGCGACTCGGTAAAAAACAAGATGGAAGACCAGCCGCTGTTTAAAGATGCGGAAGGCACCTATTCGGCGGGCACTATCAACTACAACTTCAAAACCAGGAAGGGGAAGATTGCCGAGGTCGTGACGCAGCAGGGCGAGGGCTATATCCACGCCGAGGTAGTGAAAAAGCTGCCCGACAACGACTTTTTTGGCCTGCACGGGCGCTATACCACCTGCAACCTGGCTCATCCGCACTTCTACATCGAGGCCGGCCGCATGAAGGTGATACCCGGCCAAAAAGTGATTACCGGGCCTTTTCACATGGTAATTGCCGACGTGCCGCTGCCGATAGGGCTGCCGTTTGGCTATTTTCCCACGCCGCACAACGGGCGCGGGTCGGGCTTCATCATCCCCACGTTCGGGCAGGGCGTGCAGCGCGGCTACTCGCTCACGAATGGCGGCTACTACTGGGCTCCCAACGACTACATTGGCCTGCGCGTGACCGGCGACATCTACGCCGGCAACGCCGACCGCTTTGGCGGCTACGGCCTGGCCACCGAGCTTACCTACCGCAAGCGCTATAAATACCAGGGCAGCTTCCGCTTTACCTATGCGCAGCAGCCGGTGTCTCCCATTCTCAACACCTCTACTACGGTGGGCGGCACGGGCTCTGAGGGGCTCTACTCTAATTCCGTTAATACCTTCTGGATAAGCTGGAGCCACTCGCCTACCCCACTGCCGGGCGGGGGCGTATTCTCGGCCAGCGTGCAGGCGGGCAGCAGCTCCTACAACAAGGTAAATACGCTCAATCCGCGGCAGCTGCTATCGGCTACCTTCAACTCAACTATCAGCTACAGCAAAACCTCGCGGCGGCTGCCCATCAACTACTCTATTCAGCTGGCCCAGAGCCAGAACGTGCAAACCGGCGTGATGGACTTTACGCTGCCTTCGCTCAACGTGGGCGTGGCCCGTCAGTATCCGTACCAATGGCTGGGCCTTCAGCCCAGCGGCCGATTTTACGAGCAGTTTGCCATCAGCTACAACCTCGTGGCCCAGAACCGCATCAGCAGCCTGGTGCCGGCCCACACGCTATCGGCCGATGTGCCGCTGCTGGGTGGCAGCACCACCGCCTACAACATTCCGGTGGGCTTTAAAAACATCGGCCAGCTGCTGCGCAATGCCCAGAATGGCTTGCAGCACCAGTTTCAGATTACCCTGCCCTCAGCCACCGTGCTCAGTCGCCACATCCAGATTCAGCCTTCCATCAACTACGGCGAAACCTGGTACCTGCAGAAGCTGCAATACAATTATCTGCCAACTATCCGCGCCGTTAAAGTGGATACCATATCCCCGGCTTTTGAGCGGGCCTACTCCTACTCGGGAAACGTATCGGCTTCTACCAACTTCTATGGCCTGGTGCAGATTAAGGGCGACCACTACATCAAGGCTATTCGCCACAAAGTATCGCCGAGCATCAGCTACTCCTTCTCGCCCGACCTGGCCAAGAACTCGAAGTACGATGCCTTTGTGGGCGGTCAGGGCACTTACGAAAGTCTTTCCTCTGCTTATACCAGCCGCCTGCTCGACCCCCGGCAGTTTTCGCGCTACCAGGGCGTGTATGGGGTGCCCGCCAGCGCCCGCGTAAGCCAGGTGAGCCTGAGCGTGCAGAACCAGATTGAGATGAAGGTGCGCAACAGCCGCGACACGACCGGCACCAACCCCTACAGGAAAGTAAGCCTGGCCGACGGCATCGACCTGAACCTAAGCTACAACTTTGCCGCCGACTCGCTGCGGCTATCGCCGCTCAACCTGGGCTACCGGGTGCAGATTGCCAAGAAGCTTAACGTAGTGGCCAGCAGCTCGTTTTCCTTCTATCAGCGCGACTCCACCGGGCGCACGCTCAACCGCTACCTCTTTGAGCAAAGCAAGGTGCGCCTGGCCCGCCTGCTCAATGCCAACCTGAGCCTGGGCTACCAGTTTAACCCCGCTGCCCGCCCCAAAAGCAAGGCCAATATTCCGCGGGCCGTGGCACCCAGCAACGACCCCGTGCTGGGCTCGCCGCTGCCCCAGGCCATTTATGCCGACTATATAGATTTTGACATTCCCTGGGAAGCCAGCGTGCAGTACACGGCCAGCTACAATACGGCACCGGCCCCCATCAGGCCAGTGCTATATAATAGCATTCCACTATTGTCAGGTCATTCCATCTCGGCCGTCGGTTCTATTAAGCTCACACCCAACCTACGCCTGAGTACTCAGCTTAACTACGACTTAGTACACAACACCTTTGCCTATCCTACTGTCAATTTCTACCGCGACCTGCACTGCTGGCAGGTGTCGGGCATGTGGATACCAGTGGGACTATATCGGGGCTACAACTTCACCATCGCCGCCAAGAGCAGCCTGCTGCAAGACCTGAAGCTGAACCGCAACAAGACGACTCTAAATAGATAATTTTTTAATTATTAATTTTTTAATGGTTAATAGTTAATAGTTAATTTCTTTCAGAGCTATTGAACGAAATTAACCATTAATCATTAACGAATTAACCATTAACGAATTATTTTCCCCCAAACTCAAACACCACTTCGCGCACAAACATGTCGCCGTCGGGGCGCAGGATGGCGAGGTTGCTGATTTCCAGCTCCAGGTTGAACGTCTGGTTATTCAGAAACTGCAATACGGGGCCCAGCAGCTCGGGCGTAGTATCGTGCAGGGCCAGCGAAACATGGGGCAGCCACAGGTCGGGGGCGCTAAACTTGTCGGTGCGCGAGCACAGCGGCGCGGCCACCTGCAGCACGCGGTGGTGCAGCAGGTTGAGGTCGTCGGAGCGTAGTACCGGAATGTGAATCACGGGGTTATCGCCCGGAAACATCCCCAGCCCGGTTGTATGAGCCACAAAGGGCTTGGTGGTGCGCGCAATTTCCTGCAGTGCCGCCTTCAGAATTTCGAGGTCGGCGGGCTCTACAATCTGATACGTCAGGTGCGGCTCGGGCGTGGCCTGCACATCGGTCAGGCCAAACTTCGTTTCCAGGCTTTTGATAAGCGTATTGATGTGGTCGGAAGCTGGAGACGGCAGCAGCGAGGTAATAGCAAGCATAGCGCAAAAAGCGAATCGGAAAAGGAAAAAGCGCGGGAAAGCCGGGGCTACCGGCCTCAAAGCTACTGGGCGTGGCGGAAGTTCGAGTCGGCAGGGGCCAAATAATATATATCATTCACTATACTACACTCTGCAACTAGGGTTATCATAAGTCAGGAATGAGGACGGCTGGCCCCTGTACGGGCAGCGGGGGAAGAGGGTTAAGCCGGAGGCAACCCCAACCGGTAGCTTTTGCGTTAGCAGAGGCTCAGCTTAGTCCCGTGCCTGACTCTTCCCTCTCCCCCGCTGCTACTCACGCGCGCCCCTGGGGCCGCTGGATTTTATTTGCACTGGCACTACTCATAGCGGCCGCCCTGGCTTGGCTCAGGTGGGGCCTCGACCCCTGGCTGCGCCGCAAGCTCGAAAAGCAGGTGGCTACCCAAACCCACGGCCAGTACGCGCTATCCGTGGCCGGCCTCCGCACCCGGCTACTGGCGCGCACGCTGCACCTGCGCGGCGTGGCGCTGCGCCCTGCCACCTCCACCCTGGCTGATACGCTACCGCGCCTCAGCCTGCAGCTCGCCCGCCTCGACCTGAGCGGCGTGAGCTTGCTGGCGGTGCTGCGCCACCAAACCGTTCCTATCGACAGCCTGACGCTTGACTCGCTGCGGGTGCAGGTGGCGGCGCTGGCCCGGCGGCCAGCCCCCATCCTTCCCCACCGCTGTTTCGGCAGCATCCGCTGCGGCTCGGCTACCTGGCGCTGCGCCGGGTGGGCGGCAGCTTTGGGCCGGCAGCCGCCCCGATTGGTCGGCTGGCCACCGCCGATATCAGCGCCCGCGACCTGCTCTTTACCTCGGCCGGGGCGGCCGATACGCAGCGTCTGGCGTTTGCTGCTGCCTGGCAGGCAATGCTGCACGGGCCGGCCGGCCAGCTAGGCGGGCACAGGATTACCGCGCAGCTGATTCATTTTTCGAGCGATAAGCACCTCTTTCAACTTGATTCGCTGTGCATTGCGCCGCCCGCGCCCGGCCAGGGCAAGCCGGGCGCAGTGCGGGTGGCTTTTAGCCTGCCGCGCTTGCAGGTGCTGGGCCTGCAGGCGGCTCACTGGCAGCACCTGCGCCGATTCCGGGCCGACTCGGCGCGGCTGAGCAATCCCAGCCTGACGTTTCGGCCGCCGGCCCAGGCCCCGCCGCCGCTCTGGAAGCTGCTGGCGCCGCTGTTTCGGCAGGCCGACCTCCGGCAGCTTGCCATAGCCAACGGCTACCTGGCCGTGGCCGGCGTGAAGGAGGGCCCGGCCGTGCGGCACGTTTTCGCCCTGGGCCGTAGCATCCGCGTCGATTCGGCTGCCGAGCAGGATGGGTCACGGCGTGTGCTGTACGCCCGCGGCTGGACGGGCCGCACCGGACGCATAACAGCCGTGTTTATGGCCCCGCTCTACCCGGCCAGCATCGGGCATCTATTTTTGAATACCGAGCACCAGGCCCTGCGGCTGACCGATTTAGCCGTGCGCCCCACCCTCACCCCGGCCCAGCTTAATATACGCAGCGGCTACCAGCTTACGCAGCTCACAGCCCACATTGCGGAGCTGAACGGGCAGGGCGTCGATTTTTACCAGCTCTCCGACAACAGCCACCTGCGCGTGGCGCGGGTAGTTGCCGAGCGCCCTTACCTGAAGCTGAGCAGCGACGGGCGCGGGCCGATAAACTCGCAACCTTCTATTCTGACGCCCGAGGCGATGCGAAAGCTACACGCGCACCTTGATGTGCGACGGCTGGACCTGCGCAATGGTACTATCGCGGCTTCTTATCGCAGTCCGCGTACGCCGCTGATAGGCACTTGCACTATAAATCGCCTGAACGCGACGCTGCGCAACGTCAGCAACGACCCACGCCACATGACCATGGCGCAGCCGCTTACAGGCTCGGCTACGGCCTACATTGAAAACCGCTGCCGGGCGCAGGTGCAGCTTACTACGTCGCTGCTCGACCCGCAGGGCCGCCAGCATCTGTGGGGCAGCTTTGGGCCGGCAGCGCTGGCTATCCTCAACCCCATTATGAAGCCCACGCGGCTGATTGAGTTCAAAAGCGGTGATGTGCAGCGCATTACCTTCGACGAGCACCTCGACCGCCAGCACATCACGGGCCAGATGCGGGCAACGTACAGCGGCCTAAAATTTGAGTTTCTGGGCTACAAGCAAGGTGAAGTAAAAAAGACGCTGCTGGGCCGCGTCAAGAGCGGCGTGGTCAACGGTCTGGTTATCCGCGACCAGAACCCGCGCCCCGACGGGCGCTTCGTGGTAGGCCAGCTGACCTCGCGGCGCGAATTGCAGTTTTCAGTGTTCACGGCCTGGCGGCAGGGCTTGCTCAGCGGCTTGCTCAACAGCGCTGGCGTGCCCACCAAGCTGGCACAGAAATACAGCGAGTCGTCGGACAAAGGGCCGCTGCCGGCGCACTAGCAACACCCCTTTCCTGGTCCCCGGGCTTTACTCATCGTCATCCTTGCGCTTGGGGGTGAGTTGCAGAAAAGCGCCGCGCCGGGGCGCGGGCATGGCCGACTGCTCGCCTTTCACCGACTTCCAGACTACTTCATTGAGGTCGAGGTCGGGTACGGCATCTTCGTGCGCAAAATCAAATTTGGCCGACCGCTCGGCGCTGCGGTTCCAGGCAGTGTTGCGGGTATCGAGGGACACCTGGGCAGCTTTGGCCTGGTAAGGAGTCGCGTTGGGCGCAGCCTGGAAGAGGCCGAATAGCGGGCGGGCCGCCGCGTCGTACTGGCTCATGGGCGGCAGGCCCAGCAGCAGCTCGATAGTGCGCATCACGCCGGCCGTGGTGTAGAGCGTGTGGTCTACGGCCTGGCGGCGCACGTAGGGGCCGATGACCAGAGCCGGCGAGCGGTGGGCGTCGATGTGGTCGGGGCCGTTCTGGGCATCATCCTCCAGTACAAAAATGACCGACTCGCCCCAGATACGGCTGTGGGCAATGTGCTCCACGAGCTGCCCCAGCGCCAGGTCGTTGTCGGCTACGGCCGAAACCGGGCTGACCTTGCCCAGCCGCTGCCCGCTGGTGTGGTCGTTGCTGAGCCGGATAGTGCTGAGCTGCGGCACCTTGCCCACGGCCAGCAGCGAGTCGAAGTCCTGTGCCCAGATGCGCACCCGCTCCACGTCTTTTACATCCAGGTCAAAGCCCGGCGACCTGGGGCAAACGTGCCCGCGCAGCGACTTAAGGGGCGTTTTGCCCAGTTCCGCAAACTCGCCGTAGGTGCGGTAGCTGAGGCCTGCGCGCTGGCAGTAGTCCCAGATGAAGCCGTCGCGCGGGTAGGCAATTTTGCGGGTACCCTCGAAGTCGTAGGTGCCCCCGCGCCCGCCGTAGCTGATGGGCCACGACTTCTCCACGTAGTCGGTGGCGTAGGCGGCGGTGCTCCAGTTGTGGCCATCGGCGCTCACCTCGGCATTCACGTAAAAGTTGTCGAGCAGCACAAAGTCGCGGGCCAGGGCGTGGTGGTTGGGCGTCACT
Organism: Hymenobacter sp. BRD67; assembly: GCF_013256425.1. Taxonomy (GTDB): domain Bacteria; phylum Bacteroidota; class Bacteroidia; order Cytophagales; family Hymenobacteraceae; genus Hymenobacter. The sequence continues at coordinate 1,309,318 of NZ_CP053904.1, read as the reverse complement.
TTGCGCGGAAAAATGCAAAGCGAGGAGTCACCCTCGCCTTCGCGCACATCGCCAAAAATCTGGTCGTAAGTCCGGTTTTCTTTGATGATGTAGAAGACGTGCTTGATGGGCGACTTCTCGCCCGCCCGGCGCGGCACGGGGTTGCCGGCCTCGCCGAGCGCCAGCTTTTCACGCTCCTTGGTGAAGGGCGTATTGGCGTACACCTGCTGCGAATAGCTTTTCAGCCGCGCCGCGTCGGGCACCGGAATAAAGGAGAGCGTGCCAATAAACAGGCTGCCGATGTACTGCACCGGCCCATCGGCCAGGCCGTTGCCGAGGTGGTGGCCGCTGCTGTCGGTTTTCTTCACCGGCTGCGGGCCGCCGGGGTTGGCCTGGCTAGAAAAGCCTTTGCCATTGGCTACCAATAGCTTGCTGCCCAGCGTACGCACGCAGGTAGGGTACCAGCCAGTCGGGATAAAGCCCCTGGCCGCGCTGTGACCGGGATGGCTCACGTCGAATACGGCCAGGCAGTTATTATCCGCATTGGCGATATATAACGTTTTCTCATCCGCGGCCAGGGCCAGGCCGTTGGTGGTAGAGCCGGTGAGGCGCGTGGGGTAGAGCGCAGTGGCGATGGTTTCGAGCACCTTCCAGCTCTTCACATCAACCACCGAAACGGAGTTATCGTTGGCATTGGCCACGAATAGGTAGCGCCCGTTGCGGCTCTGAATCAACTCATTGGGGTGGCTGCCAGTGGCCAGCGTAGCCCGGATGCGGCCGGTGGCGCGGTCGTAGGCCAGCAGCTTGTCGCCGCCCCACAGCGTAGCATAAACCGTCTTATTATCTGCCGATAGCAGGCAGCCATAGGCCTCGTAGCCCAGCTTTACGCGCCGCAGGGTGCGCCCGGTTTTCAGGTCGAGCACGTAGAGCGTGCTGTCTTCCTTCGTAACGGTGTAGAGGCGCTGCCCGGCGGCGTCTACGGCAATGCCGGCAGGGCTGATTTTGGCCTTGGGCCAGGCCGGGCCGAGGCGCAGCGTATCGGGCGCGCCGAGCTTGCGGCCAGCCGTAGGATAAGCCAGAATAATATTGTCGTTGCCGCCCGAGGCGTAGAGGCGGTCGCCCTTCGCGCTGAATGCCAAGCCATACCAAGCCTTTCCAATGGGGCGCTCATCGAGCAGCTTTTCAGTGACCGGGTCAACGAGCTGGAGCTTTTGCTTGCCCTGGCCGTTGTTCGTAACGGCCAGCATCTTGCCGCCCGGGGCCAGCTGCATATTCAGCGGCAGGTCGCCGAGGGACAGCGCGGTACCAGCCGGCGTGAGCGACCAGCCATTGGGCAGCAGTATTTTCCGGGCCTGGGGGTCATTGGTGGGCCGCTGAGCCTGGGCCACGCCCGTGAGCAAGGCCAGAGCAGCAAGGAAGAGCACGCGCTTCATAGCAGGAAGGTAAAATTGGCAATGCGCAAAGGTCTGCCCGCCAGGTGACTTCCGGGTTAAGCCATTGTTAAGTGAGCCGGCCGCCGGCCAGCATCGTCCGGCACAAAGCAGACTACAGAAGGTAATGCAAAATATTTAACATATATTATTTTTTAATATTAAAAAGCCTGAAAGCGTAACTGCCATTAGTTCTCAAAATGTGAGTCCGAGCATAGTTGTGGCGGCCGCATCGGTGCGGCGGGCTACTTTGTCTTTGATATAGACCTCGTTGCGGTCTACAAATTCTTTGACTTCGGCCCGCAGGATGACACGGGGCACGGGCAGATAATCGAAGCCCAGCGAGTAGCCCGTGGTGTGCAGGCCGCCCACCCGCGTGGGGGCCAGCACCCCGCTCGGGTCATGGTAGTATTCGACGCGGCCCACCAGGCCGGCGCGCTCCCAGAGGCGGCGGCGTACGATAAGCACCCCGCCCTGCCAGGCGTCGTAGCCGCCCTTGCCATCGAGCTTTTCCTGCCAGCCCGTGTCGTAGGCGGCGGCAATTTTCCACTTTTTGGAAGGGTCGTAGGTGAGGTAAAAATCGTGAAAATAGCGCAGGCGTATGCCCAGCGAGTCGGGCACATTGCGGCCCTCTCCTACAAAAGTGCTGGAGTTGAAGAGTAGCTTGGCACTGGGCCGAAACTGGATTTGGGTGCCCACAGCCTCATTCTGGTTGTGGTCGCGGATAACCTGCCAGCCGTTGACGGCCAGCACCGAAAACAGCCACTTCTTGCCCTTGTCATAGGTGAGCTTGGCCCCGGTCTCGTAGTAGGGGCAGTTATCGGCCATGATGGAGCGCGTCAGGGTGAGGTTATCGCGCGAGTTGGGGCCTTCCAGGCCAATGTGCGAGAGGAAGATACCTGCATCGAGCCACAGGCTTTTAGCCACGCGCACGCCGCCCCAGGCTTCGTAGATATTTTTGAATACGCCCGGCTCGGCGGCGTAGTTGGCATCGGGGTACGTGCCGGTCTGGATGGCAAACGTGCCGCGCACCCGGTCGCTGGTGTAGCGCGCGCCAAGCAGCGCCAGGTTCACGGCAATCTGGTTGTGCAGGTTTTCGGAGTAAATAAAGCCGGGCCGCTGCAAGCTCGCCGGGTTGTTGAAATCATAGCCGTAGTACACGCCCACGTAGCCAAAAAACTCGGGCTTGGGGTCGGCCTTGGCCGTGTCGGCTGCGGCGGCAGCAGTGGGCGCAGCCGCGGTGGCCGTGGGCGCGGCGGGCGGCGCCGTGGTGGTAGTACTGGTAGGCGCCGGCGGAACCGTTTGGGCCAGGCCGGGCAGCAGGAAAGCCGTGCTGAGCAGCGCGGTGGCAAAAACTCGGATAGAAACGGGCATAGGCGCTTATTCGCGGGTGAGGTGTAATTCGGGGCGCTCGGGGATAAGCAGCGGAATATTTTCGATGGTGAGCGAGGAGTTATCCAGCCCAAAGCTTTCCTGCTGGCTGGCTCCCAGCCAGCGCAGCACGCCAGCCAGCCGGGCCACCAGCCGCTGCCAGCTGGTCAGCGACTGCGCGTAGGGCAAGGTGCGGTTCAGAATAACGAACTGGAAATCGCCCACCACGTCCTGGTCGCGCAGCGAGTTGTAGCGCGAGGTGATGTCGACCTCCTTGCTCTGGACCAAATCCGTGACCACCTGCCGGAACATATAGTTAATAGCGTGGTCGACCCGGAAGCCCAGGTGAAACTCAATACGCACCAGGTCGTCGGGCAAGATAGTGTCGACGTGGTAAGTCTTCGTATAAGGCTCATCAGTCGTTACGATGTGGATAAGATAGTACACATCGGCCCGCTTGGGGCTTTTCTGAAAAATGCTGTGCGTAATGCCGCGCTCAATCTGGTTCGGGTCTACCGAATCGGTGAGGTACACGAGGTGAGTGGCAAACTTGGGCACCGACTCATCCCGGCTCAGCTCCTTAAGCAGGGGCAGCCAGTCGGCCAGCGGCACGTATTTGACAAAAGCCTCGCGCAGGCGCTGGCCCTGAATCCAGCTTACCATCACGGCCAGCAGCACCAGGCTCATGAGTACGCTCACGTAGCCGCCTTCGGGAAATTTGCGCAGGTTGGCAATCAGAAACGAGCCTTCGACGGTGAAATACACCAGCAGCAGCAAGCCAATCCAGACCGGGCTAACCCGGCGCAGGTACAAAAAGAAGGCCAGCAGCACCGTGGTCATAAGCATGGTAAAGGTGATGGCCAGGCCGTAAGCCGCTTCCATATTCGAGCTTTCGCGGAAGTGCAGCACCACGCCCACGCAGCCCGCGCACAGCAGCCAGTTGAGCGAGGGCACGTAGGCCTGGCCGCGCAATTCAGTGGGGTACGAAACCTTTACCTTAGGCCAGAAATTGAGCCGTAGCGCCTCAATGATAAGCGTGTACGAGCCCGAAATGAGCGCCTGCGAGGCAATGATGGTAGCCAGCGTGCACAGCCCGATGGCCGGCAGCAGGCCCCAGGCCGGTATCATGGCAAAGAAGGGGTTGCTGTCGCCGAGCGGCTTGCCCATATGCTGGAGCAGCCACGCGCCCTGCCCCAGGTAGTTGAGCACCAGGCATATTTTTACAAACGTCCACGACACGTAGATATTCGGCCGGCCCACGTGGCCCATGTCGGCATACAGCGCCTCGGCCCCGGTGCTGCACAGGAAAATAGAACCCAGCAGCCAGAAGCCACCCGGAATAGTGGCCAGCATGTGCAGGGCGTAGTACGGATTGAAGGCCCGCAAAATGCTCAAATCGTGCAGCATAAACTGCACACCCAGCACGGCTATCATACTGAAGAACAAGAGCATGACCGGCCCGAATAGCTTACCGATTATGGCTGTGCCGAACTGCTGAATGGCAAACAGCCCCACCAGGATAGCCAGCACAATAGGCACCGTATGCAGGTGCGGACGCAGAATCCGCAGCCCCTCAATGGCCGACGATACCGAGATGGGCGGCGTGATGACCCCATCGGCGAGCAGCGCCGCCGCCCCCACGATGGCCGGCAGGTAGAGGTACTTGAAATTGAGCCGTTGCAGCAGGGCATAGAGCGACAAAATGCCGCCCTCACCGTTGTTGTCGGCCCGCATGGCAATGAGCACGTACTTGATGGTCGTGAGTAAGGTAAGCGTCCAGATAATGGCCGATACGGTGCCGAGCACCACGTCTTCGGTCACGGGCCGGCCCTCAAACACGCCCCGCACGGTGTAGAGCGGCGAGGTACCAATGTCGCCGTACACAATGCCGAGGGCGATAAGCGTACCGGCCGCTGAGGCCCCGGCTTTTAACGCCTGGTGACCACCGGGCTCGTCAACGGCCGGCAGAGTAGAAGGAGGAGAAGTTTGCATAGCCAGGCTGCTAGAGTAGTTCGTCAGCGGATGTCCGGCACTTGCCGGCCGAGCTTCCTACGGCCGTTGCTGGCGGAGGTTGACGGCAGAATAGCAACCATCAGTCTGCCGGAACGAACAACCCGGCTCTAACCTGAGGCGCACTGGCCGGCTTAGCTACAGTTCATAACTTGTTCATTTCTGAGCAAAGGCTTGCAAAAAGCTTAAAAAAAATAAGCTTCTTATATATTAGAAAAAGTCGATGCCTTACCTCTGGCTCCGGGTGCGGCAGCTTACTATCCAGTTACTATCCCACCGCTACAGGCGAAAGTTGACGGCGAAGATGAGCCGGTTCTCGTAGTCGCGCAGGTCGGGCACGTAATGGGCCGGCAGGGGCTGGTCGGCATAGCCGCTGGGCGAGGTGGTGCCGCCCGGCCCGGCGAAATAGGGCACGTTGGCCGAGCGGTGCAGGTACTCCACCCGAAAGGTGACGTAGTCGCTCGGCATCACATCGAACGTAGCGGTTGCCTCTTTGGCCGTGAGCTTGCTGGCATCGGTATCGGTGAAGCCGACCACCGACGGGTTGAAGCTGAGGTAGCGCGAGGGATTCTTCACAAAGCCCACGCGGGTAGTCAGGGCCAGCTTATTCTTGGCAAACCAGATGCGGTTGGCCAGCGACGAGCCCACCATGTAGTTGTCGGCCCGCTTTACCTCATTGCCGGCGGCATCGGTACCGCTCTGGAAGCCGTAGTGCGTATTCAGACTAAACGCGGCCTGGGTAATGCCGCGCAGCGGGCCCTTCTTGTCTTTGTGGTAATAGCGCGCCACAATGGAGTTGTCGTGGTGAAAGCGCTGGATATTGGGGTAGGCCGCCCGGCCCACCGCGAGGCTGTCGGGGCCGGGGCGCGAATCATTGCCGTAGTAAAAATTAGCCACCAGCTGGATATTTTCACTGGGCCGGTAGTAGTTCGAGTTGCCCAGCGCCGGGCGGTTATTAAGCGTGTTATAGGTCTGCCAGCCATTCATCAGCCACAGCTCGGTCTTGAAGTTTTTGGCCGGATAAAACTGCGCCCGCGCCCCCTGAAAGTAGAAGGGCGTAAAATCGCAGACCAGCGAGCGCTGGTAGCTCCAGTTTTCCTGGGTCACGTAGCTTTCCAGGCCGATGTAGCTCATGAAAATACCCAGCTCCAGGTTCAGGCCGTAGGCTACGTTGAAGTGGTAGCCGGCCGCCGCCTCGCGGATGTACTTGAGGTTATTGGTGGTGATGCCGGTGCCCACGTTCACGCCGTTGGCCCCGATGGTCGAGCCCGTGTTGCGCCCGCGCAGCACCGAGGCGTCGGTTTCCTGCACCAAGTTCAGCATCGAGCCGGTTTGCAGCCACAGCCGGCCGATAATATTCTTGTAATTGCTCTCGATACCGATGCTGGCCAGCGCCAGCGAAAACTCCTGGGTGCGGCCCGTCACGGCCGAAATCGTCTGGGTATGGTCGAGCGGATTGGCGAAGTTGTAGTTGTAGTAGCCATCCAGAAAAGTGGTGGCCGTGAGCACGGTTTCGCCCGCCTGGTCCTTAAACTGGAGCGGAAAATTCTGCTGGCGGTTCTGGCCATTGACCCAACTCAGGTCCATGCCGGCGAAGGGCACTTTGGCGGTAGCCGTGTCAGTTTTAGTGGGTACCCCTGCCTGAAGGGTAGCCGGGCGGCGGGCAGCAGGTTCGGCAGTCTGAGCCAGGGCTGCCTTACTGGCAAATAGGCCGACCAGGAGGCAGCAGGCAAAGCGGTTATTCATCGGGTGCTGGAATAGTGTAGTGCCCCTATTGCCAATTCCAGCCCTTAATTAAATAATCACTAAATTTTTCCCTATAAAATACTGATTAACAGTATTTTAAATTTATTGGCTACAATACACTTGCTGAAACAGTATTTTTAGTCGGGTCATTTTGACCCGGCCAATGTTCAGAATAGCTTGCTTTAAACTCCGGCACTAATCCCGAACCCGCCGAAATTCTTTCGGCTTCCCACGAGTTTTAAGCAAGTCACCCGGCCGGCGAACTTCATGCTGGCTGCCCGGATAGACCGGGCCGGGCCGTACCTTTGCACCGCCACTGGTATGGAGCGGGCTAGCCGTTTAGCCTACTCTTCCACCGCGTCTTGCTCGCTTACAGTGGCCGCAACCGGCCCCGCCATGATTTCCATTTCAAATCACAGACGTCAAAATACCTTATCACTCTGGAATACAAAAACGATACTCAGTCATCAGTAAGGCTATTTTTATCTTCAGAAGACTGACACAATAGTACAGAAAAATACAAAACAGACTGACTGATGACTGACTAAATTCAGATGAATTGCGTATAAGGTGAACATGTCTAGCACCCCAAAACCGCGCTAATGTCACTTAAAGTCATCACTCGAAACCTAGACAGCAAAGGATTCGAAAACGTATATGTACAGTATGCTCACAATGGGACAAGTAAACGCTTTCCTGTTGGTGAAAATGGCTTAAAAGTCCAGCGTGGTGGCATGGAGGATGGGCGACTTGTAAAGTGCGCAGGGGCAGCCTGGAAAGAGCATAACGCAAGCATCGTTGATGGAAACGAGGCGATTGATACCACGAAGTCCCAACTCACACGCATAATCCGCCGCTACTCGGAGGATAACGGAACGGTACCCACCCCCGAAGTATTAGAAGAACTGTGGAAGGCCCCTAAAAATGCCAAAGGTTCGCCGGGGGCGAAAGTCACTTTCTGGCAGCTATTCAAGGATTACGAGGCCGTACTGAAAGCAAAAGTCAAGAAAGGCACTGACGGACATAAAGATGGCTACAACACGGCACGAGGCTTAAAACCGCTAGGTACCCTACTACTAGAGTTTGAGAGAGCCCACGGAATAAAATTGACGCTTGCCAGCTTCGATTTTGCGCTCATGACCCGGTTCAACGACTTCATGCTTGAACAAGGCCACCTCAACAGTACGACTAAAACCCGCATAGCAAGGCTCAAGGCATTGCTCAATTACTTCGTGCAGATGGGTGTAAGTAAGCATGTTGCGTTTCGAGAGTACAAGCGAGATAAAACCCATAAAGACGCACCTAAGAATCAACGAATAGTAGCTCTAAATGAGCAAGAATTAGCTGAGTGGCTCGCCCTAGAACTTGACTGCAAGCATTTGCGGTACGCCCGAGCCTTGTTCTCGCTAGCTTGCGCTACAGGTTTGCGCTTTTCGGATGTTACCCGCGTTGGCCCTCACTGCATTAATAACGACGCCATCCAAATTGTCACGCGGAAGACAGGGGACACGCTCACAATACCTTTGAATTGGCTGAGTCGCAAGGTACTAGCAGAATACCCGGACGGAATGCGAGCGACGGACCTAGGTAAGTACAACGCTCGCCTTGTGGCACTGGGCGAAATGTGCCCTTCCCTACATAATGCTTTCACTCGCACGGCTTTCAGTGGAAATGCTCGTGTAGTTGACGAAAGTAAAAATCGTAAGTACCAGTACCTTAGTAGCCACGTAGGGCGCAAGACGTTTGTTACCCGGTGCCTTATGGATGGAATTCCAGAATTTAAGATTCGTAGGTGGACAGGCCACAAAAATTTGGAAAGTTTCGCCCGCTACGTAGATAATGAAATCGGGGAGGCCGATATAATGAGCCGTTTCAAATATGTAGAATTACCAAAAATTTCGTAAACGCTTGCCCTACAATATTTTAGGGGGTACCCCACGGGGCGGGGTCGCGGATACACGGCCCCGGAGGGGTACCCTATATTGTTACTATGAGCACCGGGCCGCAGATAACGGTGTCATCATCTTCTACGCTATAAGTATAGCCCGTTGCTTTTGCCAATGCGAGCATACCTAGCTCATTGGGCTCGCCCTCGTGGTCAGCAATAGTATAGGCGACAAATCCGGGACCGCATGCCTGCACGTCGATAAGGTGAGGAGGACAGCCAAGCTCCTCGACCACTCGGCTAGTAACGCGAGCAAAGCCGGTGGGTGTGCTGGGTAATTCAAACCCATCAGGCGAAATATCACGCGGCGGCTGGCCTGGAGCATAAAAAATAACTTTCATAGCGCTTACAACGACAACAAATAACTTCACTGCAACACTGCGCTAGCCTTCACTCTATCCACAAGCTCAGCGAGTTTAGCAGGAGTCCTAATATCGCATTCCCAAATGGTAATATGCTGCCAACCCAAATTTTGGATAGCCTCTTTTGCCTCAGCGTCCCGAGCAACGTTTCTGTCAAACTTACCCTGCCAATATAGGACGTTACTACTAGGAAAAGTAGCGCGTTTACAGTCGGGGTGGCGGTGCCAAAAGCATCCGTGCACAAAGATGGCTATTCGCCGAGAAGGCAAAATGATATCAGGTGAGCCCGGAAGTTGTTTGGCGTTTAACCTATATCGAAGCCCAGCGGCAAAAAGCGCCCTTCGAACTGCCAATTCTGGGGTTGTGTCTTTGGATTTGACGCGAGCCATAACCTCTGACCGTGTCATGGCTTTCTCACCGCCCAGCGGCAACTTCGATTTTGAGGCTAGGGTCCGTTTCAAAACGGTCAATGATTGAGTTGTATCGCTCTATTAGTTCCTCAATTCGGCTATGGCGGCCTGTCCGGTCGAAAAGTCCTCTTTCGTGGATGTTCGCCACAATGAACTGTATGAAGTCAATCACTTCAACACGTTCTTCAATTCCTAGTTCGTTCGCCAAGTCGCTCGCTAGCCCAACCCCGTTGTCAATTGTAACAATCAGGGGCTTACGGTTCGCAGCTAGGTTCTCGCGGCATTTTATGAGCAAGGCTTCGGATGGCCGGGTTGTCACGTGTATGCTGACGTCGCCAATATCGAAGTCCCCAGTTCTGCCGTGCTCTTGGTCATTATTACTAGAACTATTATGAGTTATGGTACCGGCTCCCATAACCATATCTAGTTTAGCCCCAACCAAGTGCTGCATTATAGTGCCCAGATACTTAACCCCGGTGACAAGTCGTTGTCGCTTGACTGCCTGCTCCGTCACATCACGGATGATAGTTTTGATGCTCTGTGAAGCATCAAGACTCAACGTAAAGGGAGTGGCGTCGAAATAGTCCTGTATCTTACCTATCCAGAACTGTTCCACCTCGTCCCAATCAATCGGAGCAAAGCTGCCATAGTCATTGAGAAACTCAACGTAGGCACGCATATTATCAATGCTTCCTCGGCTTGTTCTACCTCCTTCGCTCGACAAAGGGCGGTCGATTCCATAACCAAGCAAAATCTTCTTGAGATTCGGCCCGCCGAGTCCTTTTACTTGGCCGCCTCGGTCGGCTAGAAAGTCGTTGGGGTTGATGGGTACTTCTGCGCCCTGAAAGGCTCTGCTTAATTGCAAGGCAACGCTTAAAGGGCCTTTCGTGTTAAATCTACTTTCTTGGTAGAACCGTTCTAGTGCTTCTCTCATGTTAGTTGGCCATTACAGCTAGTTCAGCCGGGTTTACTTGAGCAACTTGCTCGTTTGCGGCTAGTATGGGCTCGAACAGATTGGCGGCCAGATGTCGCACTACGGGTACTGCTACACCGTCCCCAGCGAGATGGTAAGCATCATTGTAATTTGCTGGCAAGATGTAGTTATCGTCTAGGCCCATAAGCCGTGCCCCCTCTCTAGGCGATAGCAACCTTGATTCGGTGTGGTTTCCTTCAACGATAAGGATTACCTGCCGGGAAGACCCGCCAGAAGGCGTACGCAAACAGCCTGAGATATCGTCAAAGCGCACCTCGGCACGTTGCACCCTGGCACCCTGACCATCTGGCCTCATACGCCGATAGATACCTCCTACCATCCTTTGCCCTGTTTGACGAGCCTGGGCAACTTTCGCTAGATTGACTTGACTCATCATAGCCAATAGGTTCTGTGTTTCCTGCTGGCTGTGCAAGTTTACTCCTTGAGGGTTTTCTTCGATTATATCAATAAAGTTCTCCGGCCGTTGCGGAGGCGCTGGCAAGTTCCACCAAATCCATTGCTCACGCACTCCTGGGGCAAGCCGATTATAGGCGCTTACAATTGATGTAGGATGCCAAGCGGTATTATGGGCCGTATCGCGTAACGCTTGAGGTATGGCTATGTCCTGACGAACCCCAATAATAAACAGTCTTTTGCGCGATTGAGGAACGAACAACTGAGCATCTATGACAAGCGGCCCAAAGCGGTAGCCAAGGCCCGCAAATGCCCCGGCAATTGCAGAGAAGTCCCTGCCCTCATGCGAAGTAATCGCCCCTACTACATTTTCAAATATTACCAGTTTGGGGGCTCGGTTCTCTTGGGCTAACTGGTGCATTAGCGCGATGTATCGCCAAAAAGTGCCCGAGCGTGTCATTACCTCAGCATCGGGCAACCCTAGCCCACCACCGTTACCCGCCAACGATAAGTCCTGGCAGGGCGAGGATGCCCATGCAAGGTCAGCAGCCCCTGGCAGGTCTTGCGTTGTCACATTGGCAATATCGCCAACAAGCAAGTCGTCAGCCCCCCAGTTAGCCGCATAAGTTGCGCCCTTCATTTCATCGAAATCATTGGCGAAAAGGCATTGCCAACCTGGCCCGAGACCAGCGCGAGCCATACCGCCACCGGCAAAAAATTCATAGAACGCAGGCATAACCTCAATAACTTTAAATGCTAATAAATGAGAATACTTTCAGCACTCGCACCATGTAAAACTAAACACTTTAGTGCGGTTTAAGTCAATCCGGCAGTGTGCTGCACACAACAAGAACCCATAACCTTCAATAATGCAAGCCATTGGTTTGTTCGTGCCCCAATTTTTGGATTCCCCTTTTACAAGCACCCGCCGTCACAGCAGTAAGTACCTACACATCTGCCCTTGCAGACGACTTACCCCACACAGCTCGTAGAAGAGCACCCTTGGATAAATAGAACATTTCGACTGTGGACAACTGCGGCATCGTATCCCTGACCATACTTATTAGGATTAGGTCAGGGATACGATGAGCCTGCGGAAGCATATCGATTCGCCCCCATCCGTTCGGGGCCACTTTTCTTTTCAAGTCTGACCAAGCGTTCAGCTTGCGTTCTCGCTACTTGGAAGACATATGTCAATTGAGCACTGTCATAGATGTTGCCATAAGCAACAAATCAGCCCGAGATAGTTTGACGGTGAAGTTGGCTCCCTGCCTCCCCTTCCCACCATAGGGACTAACCATCTACAGCTTTATCAGCTCGTGAACAGGCATTTCTAGGGCCTCTGCTAGCGAAAACAATAGGTCTAGCCCTGTAGATGTAGTACCCTTTTCAATTCGTTGAACTGCTGGCTTAGAGATGTTAGCGATATCGGCTAGGGCCTGCTGACTAAGGTTGCGTTCATCACGCAACCTACGCAGGCGCAGACCGAAGGCAACTAAACCAGCTTTGTTGCGAATCACGCTGCAAGCTGGAAAAGTAAAACAGCACCTTTAGCATACGATTGGATGCCAAATCACACCGCGCTCCATATATTTACCGAGTAAAAAGTCCTCGCTTGCTGCTCTGGTACCAGCCATATAGTTAAGAATTTATTTGTGCTGGCGGAGCAATAGCAGGAACATCTTTGCAAAAGTCACGAGGTCGGGAGCAGCCTAACGAGTCGATTTTGACCCTTAAATGCTTCAAGCTACCACGACTACTTCATAATTCCTTTCTGTTTAACCATGTACCAAAAGTTTAATTTTCTAGTATTGATACTTGTTCTTTTATCTATTCAACAAACCAAGGCGCAGCACGTCTATAAAAGCGGGCTATTTTCTTATAGCATTAATATACCTAAAGGCTATAGAATACGCAGAGCCAATGAATCACTTGACGAGAACAGAAAGCGTACTACCAGCCTAGTAGCAAGCGATAGTGTAGTTAATTTGAATAATTCGACTTATAATGTTACCGACTGGAATCAAGTTATTGTATCAGCAGAATCCTTAGCAATGTTTCCTCGAATGCCTACAATCGATGAGCTTAATGAATCTTCAGTAAAAGATTTAGCTAGCTCGGTGGCAGAGGGCGAAATTGTAAATGAATCTAAAAAGGTTATAGACTTGAACGGACTGAAGGCGCTGGATATACGATGCAAAACAATAGCAGAGGAAGGGAAAATAAGCAATGAGTATTGTATTATAATGCTAATTCAAAACAAAAATGTTTTTCGTATAATAGCAACAGAGCGCTCGCATGTCCCAGCCTCGAAGGCAGAGCGTTCAGGGAACATGGAGCAGGGCATAGAGTGTGTCCACTCTTTCGCTTTCCTTGCTAAGAAAAACTCCCCTACCCTGCCTAAGTCTAGTTCTAAGCAAGTTCTGCGAAGTAAACAGATTAGGATTAGGTAACAATAATTACATGGCAAGTTCAAATCGCCCTTAAGTTCGAATATTATCTAATTGACAAAATAATAACCATACAGCCTGTGCGAAAAATCCTTTACGCTGTACTTGCGCTTATTTTCCTTTATGCGATGGTCAAGGATTTATACACCGGCCGCTCCCCGGAAGCGCTCGCCCACAGAGCCTGTGATTGTTGGTCAGAGCTTAAGTTGATATCCAATACTACCGCAAGGGCGAATAAGGCAGATGAATGCTACCGAGTAACTCAGCAAGCGCAGTCCGACCTTCGGGATATGGGCATTAGCAAGGATTGGAATGACCAGCAAGTGAAGCAGGCAGAAGCCGAATTTGATGCTGTTTACAGCAACTGTACTGGTGATACTGGCAGTCCGGTTTCCTCGTCGGACTCTCAGCCATTACCCGAAGTAGCACACGCGGTGGATACCTCACCTAACGCTGTAGAGACCACTTCGCCCCCGGTTGAGTCTTATTCTGCTCCGCTTCCTCCCCACGAAGACGAGCCTCAAGCAAGCCACACAACGCACGCATTTTCCGACATATTTCCTGAAATAGAACGGGCCAGGATATTTAACGTGTCGATGAATACTACCCAAGCTACCGCTCAATTGGTGCTTCACAGCGACAGTTCTATTGTTGGCGTTATGGTTTATAATGCCAACAGTGTTGACCATTCGGAGCACCGCATAACAGGGCACTACAATTCGGATGGAACAATTTCACTCAATGAGTACACTAGTAGTGAAACTGAAAAAGAGTTGGTTTGCAAACTTGCTCGGAAAGGTGACTGCTTCGAGGGAGACGGTAAAAACCTAATGAATGACGTAGTATCCGTTAGTGTTTGCTTACGCGAATAACGTAGCTATTTCATTCAAGCATAAATTCTAGCACGATAGCCCTATCGTACCCCTGCCCATACTTATTAGGATTAGGTCAGGGGTACGATGAGCCTACCGGAACATCTCTATCCGGGCCTTACGCTCCGGTGTTGGCGCTCCTTGATAATCGAGCGCATACAGCATGAATAGCGCTTTCCATGACCATTCATCTGGCGCTCTCACTTCTTGGCTTATATGTACTAGCTGAGCCCAATCCTGTGCATTGCCACGAGCAACAAACCGTAAAACCGCATTTTTAGCTTCGGCTCGGTTTCGCCAATCGGATGTGTCATCTTGAATGCATTGGGGCCGCCTGACTAGTGACTCGTTAGAGAAATCGGCAAATTCCAGAAGTGTTACGGTTTCGCTCTTGCGGTTACGGTTAGCATCGTAGTAGTATTTGCCTAGTACTCGGAACGTGAACGTATCGCCCACAGCAACGCGGAAGATGTTACCTAGCGCCTGTATATCGTTCAGGTCTGTTATGCTCACAAGGAACTTGCTTAGGTAACGGCTACTCAACCGAACTTCGACCCGCTCCACGAGCTGGCTTAAATCGAACCCATTTTGGGCGTAGTAAGCCGATATGTAGTCTTTGCCCCGGACAGTGATTTCCGGGCTTTTCGGATAGAAAACCACTTGCTTACCACTACCCTTATTTCCCTTTAGGCTATTGCCAAAAATATATTCCGACCCGTTTAAAAGGCTGCATTTTTGCTGGTGACGCAAGGGGCCGTACTTCGCATTTGGATTCATGGCAATGAACGTGGAATGCCGATACAAATCGGACATCGTACGTAATAGCGGCGCGTCCAATTGAAAATCGGATGCTATTTCCAAATAGCTGATGCCCTTTGCAATCAGAGGCAAATTTTCCTGTATTTGGCACCAGTAATTCGCCCAGCCAGGCGCTGTATAAAATACTTCATTTGCGAAGCTTAGACGAATACTTTCGCTTTGCCCATTTTGTCGGCAATCGGTGCTTAAGGTAGCAACATGCCCCCATCAATCCAGATAGCCCAGCTATGCATGTAATACTTTTCAAGCTTGGCAACATACCGCAGTTCAATAGCAGGAGTTACAGCGTAGGTGTTTCCGGCTAGCGGATAGTTTAGGGTAATGTATTTATGATTAAAGGGAATTGCAGACCCGCTAACGAGTTGTAACGTTAGGCGGTCGATAGTGAGAATTGTTTTCAATTTGTGGTAATCGCAAAGGCCGGGAACATGTGAGGAGTTTCCGGCTCATCGGTTATTCAGCCTTTTTAAGGGGCTGCGAAGCCGTGTAAGCTTCTAGGTAAGCGCGGACTATGCTTGATAGTGTTTCATCGCCCTGGTGGGCGATTTGATATGCCCTACTGAGCAAGTGAGCTGGGATGCGGATATGCAAGCGACGATTATTTAATTTCACGGTGTAGGATTTCCCGTAAATAGTGGGCACGAGCAGACGTGCACCCATTTTTGTATCGGCGGCAACTCCAATCCCACGAAATGATGTATTCGCTACGCTTGTGGGCCTCCAATCTGGCCGCTATGACCTATCCCTTGGTTAATCGCCCCGCGTAGAGCATTGCGTTTACTGTCTAGGCTACTTCTGAAGCCATATTTACCGCGTGCTATGGCAGTGTTAAACACTCTATAACGGGCATAATAGTACATTAAAGTACCATTTACCTGTATTAGGGGAGGGTGCAATTATCCTAGAACATCGGTTGCCCGGACACGCAGTAATGGACGCTTATTGGTGTTAGCGTTGATGTTAGTAGCAGGCAGTTCTTTGCTTGCTATCATGCTGTATACCTTTTGTTTATTTACGCCGAGTTGCTCGGCCACTTGCTTTACTGACAACAGTATTTCACCTTGTGGCCCAGTAGCTTTTCGTATCGCCTCTTGGTGGTGTTTAGTACTATCCTCCTCCCGACGCTGCCAATCGGCATCTATTACAAAACCCGCTACAGTCACACTAATGCAGCTAAAAGCATCTGCTAGCTGCTGTAGCTGCTGCCGAGCTACGGCAAAACTGAGCGTTGTGTAATAATGCGCCAGGATGGGAGCCAATTCCTGGGGCTGAATCTTTCCGAGTACGTGTAATGTTTCACGGATGCGCTGTTGGTGGATATCTGTCATGTAGATGAGCCTGCTTGGGCCTTTACTTGCGTTGGTGGGTAGTTTCGAACTGCGGGGTATACACTTGGGGAACGCATTTGTGACCTCCCCCACGATGTTTTTTTGAGCCTGCGCTAACTGGTGCTCGCGGCTAAATATACCCGTATGGGTAATGCGACGAAAACAAATCCACTTTGAACCGCAAAGCGATAAGGACGGGCTGGAGTAGTAAGCAGTACCTTTGTGGCATGAATGCCTAGTGCCGAAAACCTACGTTATAGGCCCTAAATTGACTGAATACTGACTGACCAGGGCGAAAAGCCCTCCTATTGGCTGTAAACGCCTATAAAATGATTTCCATTTCCGACCTCGACTTCCATTTTGGCTCGCGCACCCTCTACGATGGGGCCAGCCTGCACATCAAACCCAAGGATAAAATTGGCCTGGTAGGCCTGAACGGCACCGGCAAATCGACCTTGCTGCGCCTGCTCGTGGGCGAGTACAAGCCCGACGGTGGCTCCATCTCCATGAGCAAAGACGTAAGCCTGGGCTTCCTGAACCAGGACTTGCTGAGCTACGACTCGCACGAGTCTATCCTGGTGGTGGCCATGCAGGCCTTTGCCGAGGCGCTCGAATTGCAGAAGAAAATCGACGAGATTCTGCTCAAGTTTGAAACCGACTATACCGATGACCTGGTCGATAAGCTCGCCAACCTGCAGGAGCGCTTTGAAGCGCTGGGTGGCTACACCATGCAGTCGAAGGCCGAAGAGATTCTCGAAGGCCTGGGTTTCTCGACCGATGACTTGCAGAAGCCGCTCAAGACCTTTTCGGGCGGCTGGCGCATGCGCGTGATGCTGGCCAAAATTCTGCTGCAACAGCCTTCCCTCCTACTGCTCGACGAGCCCACCAACCACCTGGACTTGCCGAGTATCAAGTGGATTGAGAACTACCTGGCGGGCTACGAGGGCGCGGTAATTATTGTGAGCCACGACCGCGAATTCCTAGACGGCACCACTAATACCACCGTGGAGGTGAGCGGCGGCAAGCTGCACCCCTACGCCGGCAACTACTCGTTCTACCAGGAAGAGAAGGTGTTGCGCACCGAGATTCAGCAGGGCGCCTACGACAACCAGCAGGCGGCCATCAAGCAGGCCGAGCGCTTTATCGAGCGCTTTAAGGCCAGCGCCAGCAAGGCCAAGCAGGCCCAGAGCCGCGTGAAGGCGCTCGACAAGCTGGAGCGCATCGAGGCGGTGGCGCCCGACGCGGCCAAGGTAAACTTCAAGTTCACCTTCACGCAGCAGCCCGGCCGCCACATCCTGCGCATGGAGCACGTAGGCAAAAGCTACGGCGACAAGCTCATCTTCCGCGATACGCACGTGCACATCGAGCGGGGCGATAAAATCGCGCTCATCGGGGCCAACGGCAAAGGCAAATCGACGCTGATGCGCCTCGTGGCCGGCGCCGAAACGCCCTCCGCGGGCAAGCACCAGCTGGGCCACAACGTCATTATGGCCTTCTACGCCCAGCACCAGCTCGAAAGCCTGACCATCGACAACGAGATTATTCAGGAAATGAACGAGGCGG
Source organism: Hymenobacter sp. BRD67 (assembly GCF_013256425.1). Taxonomy (GTDB): domain Bacteria; phylum Bacteroidota; class Bacteroidia; order Cytophagales; family Hymenobacteraceae; genus Hymenobacter. The sequence goes on along the minus strand of NZ_CP053904.1, from coordinate 1,291,646 downwards.
GCTCGAAGCGCAACGAGATGGAATTGCGCGGCGTGCTGGGCTCGTTCCTGTTCACGGGCGATGATGTATATAAGAAAATCAAGGTATTGAGCGGCGGCGAGAAAAGCCGCGTGGCGCTGGCCAAAACCCTGATTTCGGAAGCCAACTTCCTGCTGCTCGACGAACCGACCAACCACCTGGATATGCAGTCGGTCAACATCCTGATTCAGGCGTTGGAGCAGTACGAGGGCACGTTTATCGTCATCAGCCACGACCGCTACTTTGTGGAGAACGTGGCCACTAAAATCTGGTACATCGAGGATTTCCAGCTCAAGGAATACCCCGGCACCTACCACGAGTACGAGCAGTGGCAGGACGAGCGCGAGAAAGCCGCCAAAAAAGCCGGCCTCCCCAGCCCCTCGGCCGCCAAGCCCGCCCCCAAGCCGGAGCCTAAAGCCGACCCTACTCCCGCCAAAACGCCCTCGCCCGACCAAAAGAAAGCCCTGCGCGAAATAGCCGAGGTAGAAGCCAGCATCGACAAGCTGGAAAAGGAGCTGGCCATTTACGAAAAGCAATTGGCCGACCCTAAAATCTACCAGAATGCTTCGCAGCTAAAAGATACCACCCTCAAATTTGAGCAAACCAAAAAGGAATTGGCGCGCCAGAACGACCGTTGGGAAATGCTGGCTGAGATGTAATTTGAAAGCCAGGTAAATTGAAAGCCTTTCCAGAAGCAATTGCTTTTGGAAAGGCTTTTTTATCGTCTACAATTTCTGGCCTGCCAATGTAACGGCATTCATCTATTACTGGCTTAATTTTATTGCTATAGTGCAATAGTATTCTTCTAATAATCTATTGCTACTCATCATATTGGCAAATCGCTGTTGCCAGAAGTTTAGTCTATCAGTTTGAACTTGCCTTTACTTGTGAATGCTGTCTACAGCCAAAAAATAAGGAAGCTATATATAACAATAAAAACATTGCCGTTGGAACGATGAAAGCCAAATAATTAAAAAGTTCTATAGGTACTGCGGTCATTCGCCTAACGAGAGGTGAAGCCAATAAAAAGAAGCATATAAAGTCTAGTGCCAACACTTTTGATGTTCTTATTTTATTGCGATTAATACAGGTAATTACTAAGCCAGCAACAGCTAAAAAAGCAAAAAATTGGTCGATATTTCCAAAGTCAAATAAGGTAAACGCCAGCCAACTAAAAAATGGCAGAGCAATCATTTGACCCATCAGCATAATTAGGAGATAAAATAATACTGCAACTGTTATATAGACCTTTTGCTGCGTCAACATCTACTATTCGTTGCTAATACTTTAATAGTCCCATTTTTAGATGAGATAAAATACAGAGCTCACTCAAACCTACAATGCTACCTGCAAATTACTGGCAGCATTTTGATTGTGATTAATCAGAGATGTTGCAAGCAATGACAATTAAGCCATAGTATTGAATATTGACTCCTCCTTCCAGCAAGTGGGTAAAATAGGAGTGGCGCAGCATATATAAAGAAATCGGCCGGCAAATACCTGCGCGCTCGACAGCCAGTGCCGAGCTTAGAGCCTGTCTAGGAAAGCGAAAATTTTCTGGTAAGCGTCTTTCAGCTCATTCGCACTGGGGCTATGCTGGCCTTCGGGCACAAACAGCACTTCATTTTTCTTCGGCTCCTGTTTGAGCAGCGCCACGAATTTTTCAAACGTTACGGGCGGAACCTGGTCGTCCTTACCACCTTGCCAGATAAAAAAGGGTGGGTCGTTTTTATCGAAATACGTGATGGGCTCGAATTTGCGGATGTATTCTTTAGGCGCATAGTCGGTAGTTTCCGGGAAAAGCGCGACGCCGATTGCCTTCATTACCGGCACGTCGTTGCTCATAAACACTTTCTCGACTACGTCCAGGCCATCGACCGGCCCCGAAAAATTAACTACGGCGGCAATTTTAAGGCCGCTGGATAATTTAAGCGGATAAGTCGGGTCGTTGGCCGTTACCGCTACCAGGCTGGCAATGTGCGCCCCGGCCGAAAATCCCGAAACCACTATCTTATCCAGGTTCAGCCGATAAGTTGCGTTATTGGCTTTTAAAAAATTCAGGGCGTACGTTAAATCTTCTGAGGCAATGGGAATACCGCGTTTGATACGATAATTCATATTCACCACATTCAGTCCTTTTTTCAAATACGGCTGAATGTATCTTTCCTCTTTCGACTTGTCGCTCACATAATACCCGCCGCCGTGCAGGAAAACGATGGTCAGGTTTTTATTTCCCAGCTTCTGTGCGTCCTTGGAAAGATAAATGTCCATCGTTTCTTCCTTATCGGTGCCATAGGCTACATCCTTGGTTATTGAATAAGTCGTTGTTAGCTGCTCGGGGGTTTTATCAGCCAGCGAAGCCAGCTTAGGCGTGCAGGCACTTACGGCCAACGAAATAGCGAAGCTGAGAGAGAGGATATTCTTGTTCATGGAAAGGCTATGCGCTGGGTCGTAGAAAGGTAGACCTCAGCCGTTTTCAAGCTACCGGGGCGGGCAGGTACCGGGTGCCACGAATATAAGGGCCGATTCCCTAGCCAGGAGTTGGGCCTGGGCGCCAGCCACCAGCAGGGGCAGCCTGCAGGCGCCCGGCCCGGCAACTGAATGGGCCGTGCGTAACGTTGTAGTATCGTTCAACGGCTCGTGAAGCAACGCTTCGCGCTACTACCTTATGCGTTTTCGTCTTCTTTGCCTTTCGGTGCTGGCTACGGCCTGCGTGCCCCTGGGCACTCCCATCACCAACCCCAACCTGCCTGCCAGCCAGCAGCAGAAACCCGCCGAGTATTACGCTGACCGCACCCTGCGCTACCAGGACTACATCTATGACCCCAGCGTGCGCAGCGTGCAGTGCTACGTACCCACCGGGCAGGCCAACGGCATCTTCAACCCGCCCATTGTGCCCCTGAGCCAGGACCAGCCCGTGACGCTGGAGTTTGACGTGCTGGGCGAGCAGGCGCCGCGCCTCACGGCCAAGCTTATTCACTGCGACCTGAACTGGACGCCCTCCCAGCTCACCGACATGCAGTTTTTGAGCGAGATAAACGAGTTTACGCTCACAAATTACCAGACTTCCGTTAATACCAAGACGCCCTACTACCACTACACCCTGCAGGTGCCCCGCGTAAAAATCAGCGGCAACTACCTGCTGCTGGTGCAGAATCAGGCGGGCGTGCCGCTGGTTTCGCGCCGGATGCTGGTGTATGAAAATCAGGTAGTTGCTACGCTCCAGCAAGGTATTCCGGCCGGCGGCCTGGATGCCCGCTATGCTTATCAGCAGCTCGATTTTATCATCAACTACAGCGCCGTGGAGCTGGTGAACCCGGCCGCCGAGGTGAAGGTGGTGCTGCGCCAGAACTACCGCTGGGACAATGCCCACTACAACCTCGCGCCCACCTTCGTGCGCGATGCCGAGCGCCGGCTCGAATACCAGTATATCAACTACGAGAACGCCTTTCCGGGCCTGAGTGAATATAGGTATTTTGATATGCGTTCACTACAGGCCAACGGCCTGGGGGTGTCACGACTGCTGCGCCAGACCAACCCCGTGCAGGTAGAGTTGATGGAAGAAACGACCCGCAATGGCCTCACCTATAATCAGTACATTGATGCTAACGGTCAGCGCGTATTCGAAAACCGGGAGTATGGCAACGGCGCCTACAACGGCGACTATGCCCAGGTAACGTTCAACCTAAAAGCGCCGCAGCCTGCGCCCGGTCCGGTGTACGTATTCGGGGCCCTCAGCGACTGGCAGCTGCGCGATGAGTTCCGGCTGACGTACGACTCGACGCAGCAGCGCTACACTGGCCGCGCACTACTCAAGCAGGGGTATTACAACTACAGCTATGCCGTGGCCCCCAGGCGGGCAGGCGGCGTGCCCGATGAAGTATACTTCGAAGGCACCCATACCGAAACGGAGAATTTCTACGACCTGCTGGTATACTACCGCCCGCCGGGCACCCGTACCGACCTGCTCATCGCCTACCAGGCCCTCGACCTCAATAAGCGCTAAGCACCGGCTGCCCTCGCCATAAAGCCGTGTTACCCGCAATCCGGGCGGCACGGCTTTTGCGTATATCGTCCCGAATTACTAACAAATGTTAGCCAAATAAATTAGCACTCAAGTACTTAAACCCCGCCTTCTTTAATTAGACTTAATTTCACGCTTTTAGCCTACTAAATCACGGAATATTAGGCTAGATTTTTCTTGCCAAAATTTTTAGCTTAGCAATCTTTTTTGTATCTTTGGCTATGCGTAAGACCCAGCTCCCGACCCCTCTGCCCGTGCAGCAGTTTGCCCGCTGCATCGACGACACTGCCCGCCCCACCGGCTACATTGGTGACTGGCCCCAGGCCGGCCGGGTGTACCCGGTGCGGGTGCTGCCCCATGTGCGCACCGGCAAAAAGCAGGTGCACGTACTAGGCTTTTATGCCGAGCGGCCCTACGGTGCCTTTGCAGCCCACCGCTTTGAGGAAGTAGCTACCCTGTGGATGAACTAGCGCCGTTGCCAAAGACGGCAGCCCGCCCCAGCCAAGTTGTACGCAGGCTTACAAACCGCGCTAAGGCTGAATAGTCAACAATGCTGCGGGTTGATTAACCGGAGTAACAGCAAGAGCCCGCTGCACTAAGTGCAGCGGGCTCTTGCTGTTACAATATCTTACTTTATCTATATTATCACCTGCGCGGCTACGTCGAACGTGGCGGCTGGTGGCTTGGGGTGCATTTCGGCCAGCGCAGCCACTACGATTTCGGCAATGGCCAGGTCACGGGCCCGCTTGTCGTTGGCGGGTATCACATACCACGGGCATTCGGCCGTGGAGGTAGCGGCCAGGGCCTCTTGGTAAGCGACCTGATAGCCCTCCCACAGCTGCCGCTCCTTAAGGTCGCCGGGCTCAAATTTCCAGCGCTTCTTGGGGTTGTCTAGGCGGGCCTGCAGGCGGGTAGCCTGCTCTTCTTTCGATATATGCAGAAAAAACTTCAGTATCCGGGTACCGCTGTGGGTGAGCAGCTGCTCAAAATGGACAATATCCTGGTAGCGCTGTTGCCAGACGAAGGGCTCGACGAGCCCATGCACCCGCGTTACCAGCACGTCTTCGTAGTGTGAGCGGTTGAACACGCCGATGTGCCCCCGCCCCGGCGTACGCTGGTGGATGCGCCACAGAAAATCGTGATTCAGCTCCTCGCTGCTGGGCTGCTTAAATGCCGCTACTTCAACGCCGGCCGGGTTTACGCCCGTGAGCAGTACCCGAATGGCTCCGTCCTTCCCACCCGTGTCCATGGCCTGAAACACCAGCAGCAGGCTACGGTGGTGTTCGGCATAGAGCTTTTCCTGGTAGTCGCTAAGCTGTTCGCGTAGCTCATCCAGGCGCTTATCGACCTTCTTTTTGTGGTCAAATGGCTCATTATTAGCCGGGTCGATATCGGCAAGGCGCAGAGGTTTGCCGGGCTGCACAAGCACGGCGGGCGTAGTAGCGGAGGGGGCAGATGCCATAGAAAAGTGACAAAAAAAACGGCCAATAACAGCCGCCGGTTTATTAAACGAAAAAGCACGTTGGCAACGTTGTATAAATAAGCTGCTGGCTGCCAACAGCCGTTCTTTCTGGCGCTGAATTTGCACTTTCCAGCTGTCTCCATCCTGACTTTTCGCCATGACTAATCTTCCCCGCTTTTTTCGTCGGCTGGCCGTTACGCTCGGGCTGCCGACCCTGCTGCTGGGCACAGTAGCCTTGCCCCCTAATGCCCAGGCCCAGACCCTCGCCACTGACGTGCCGGCCAGCCAGGCCGAAGGCATCATCCGCGAGATTACCGATGCCGTGGGCTTGCAGCCGCGCTTCGAGCTGCGGGCTACTACCCAGGTCGATAATGCGGCCGCCGTGGTGTACGATGGCCGCCGCTACCTGCTTTATAACCCGAAGTTTCTGGCGGCCGTGAACCGGGCCGGCCACACCGATTGGGCCGGCATCAGCATTCTGGCCCACGAAATGGGCCACCATCTCAACGGCCACACCCTGCGCGCCGGGGGCTCGCAGCCGCAGGATGAGCTGGAGGCCGATGAGTTCTCCGGCTTTGTGCTGCGCCGCCTCGGGGCCAGTCTGGCCCAGGCCCAGGCGGCAATGGCCGCCGTGTCGCCCGAGGCGAGCTCGGCTACGCACCCTGGCCGCGCCCCGCGCCTGGCCGCCATCAGCCGGGGCTGGAACCGCGCCACGGCCCAGATTGTGGCCAGCACCCAGGCCGGCACTTCGCAGCCCTCCGCACAGCCTATCGCTATTGCACCCCGTCCGGTGCAGCTCAGCGCCCCGGCCAGCTACGAAGACGCGGCAGAGTCAACTCCTGTGGCCCTGGCCAGCAGCACCAGCGCGGCCCCGGTGCGCGTGGTAGGTCAGCTTACTTTTCGCGACAACCCCGAGGTGCCTTTTTACCTCACCAGCTCGCTGAATGTAGTGCGCCTGGCCGATGAAAGCAGCGCCGCCGAGGATAACGCAGTGCGCGATGCCGAAGTAGTGGGCCACCTGCGCCGCACCGGCAACGCGGCCTTTCCCTTCGTACTCGAAGACGGACAGCAGCGCCCGCTGTTTGTAACTCCCCGCGGCGACGTGTATAACCAGGCCGGCCAGCGCGTAGCCAAGCTGCACGACTAAAATCAGTGAGCAGTTAGTAGTGAGCAGTGAACAATGAGCCTGGCCTCAACTGTTCACTGCTCACTACTAACTGCTCACTGATTTATAATGCCCGAATTACCCGAAGTCGAAACCTATCGCCGCTTTATCGATGAGGTGGCCGTGGGCCAGACGATTACCGGCCTTGAGGTGCGCGACGCCCACGTGCTGGCCGTGCCCGAAGACGAGCTGCGCACCGCCCTGCTGGGCCGTACCATCACGGGCACCGGCCGGCTGGGCAAAAACTGCTTTCTAAAGCTGGATAACAGCCGCCTGCTGGTGCTGCATTTTGGCATGACCGGCGACATTGGCGCCTACCGCGACGAAGCCGACGCCCCGCGCTTTACCCGCGTAGCCTGGCAGCTGAGCGACTCGGGCTTAAATCTCGCGTTTATTGACCCGCGCAAGTTTGGCCGCATCCGGCTGGCCGATAGTGTCGAAGCCTACCAGAAAGCCAAAAAGCTAGGCCCCGACGCGTTGCAAATAACCGCCGCCGAGCTGCACCAGAAGCTCAGCCGCCGCAAGGTGTTTGTAAAGCCGCTGCTGCTCGACCAAAGCCTCACCGCCGGCCTCGGCAACTGGATAGTGGACGAGGTATTATTCCAGGCTAAGATTCACCCGGAGCGCGCTGGCGCCTCACTAGTAGTGACCGAAACCGAGGCCCTGCACGCGGCTATACAAGAGGTACTTAACACTGCTATTCAACACGAAGCCAACTACAAGCATTTCCCGAAGAAATTCCTGATTCATGCCCGCGAATGGGACGACTCGGCCACGCCGGGCAGCGATGCCCATACGTTTTGCCCGCGCCATGCGAGAGTAAAAATTGAGAAATATTATGTCGGCGGGCGAGCCACTTACACCTGCCCAAAATGCCAGCCTGCGCCAGTTTCAATGCATATTACCGAGGCTGCCCCCAAAAATAAAAATGCCTGAACACGCCCCAAATCCGATAATGAGCACTAGCAGCATACTTAAAAGATAAGGCGCTGGCCCCACTTTGTCAGGACCTTGACCAATATGCGTTAAAGCCAGTACCAGATTCACCAGTGCCTGACCCAGATAGATGAAGCCAAACATGAAAAGGGCAGAATCAGCATTAACTTTTGTAGCTAGCCCCAGCACAATAGCGGTAGTCAACAAAATCAACAGATTATTGCGAATAATGCTGTTAAAAGTGGGCTTTTTCATCAGCTGGCAAGGCTACGTTTAATTTGTACATTCTTGGCTATCAACTAAGTAAGTCGCCGCACATACTCCAATCTATTAGTAATAGAACCAGGCCAATAAGCAGGATTATCAAACAACCGTTTCATTCAGGCTTATTAGATGATACGCTATTATTTCCAGCTGTTTTCCATTAGATAATTCCTAGGCGCTCACCGCGTAGCTCTTCCAGCCGCGCCAGCTTTTCCTGGTCGCGGTAAAAAATATTCATCGTTTCGAACGGAATAATTTTCAGGTCCTTGCTCACGATGTGCACGCAGGATTTTTTCACGGCCCGCACGTCGAAATTCCAGGCGTCCATGAATTGCAGAATAATTATCCGGAATAAATTATCGTAGCCCAGATTGGGTGCCGACACCTGCGGCAGGCAGCATAGCAGCTGGTTGATTTCGGGCACTACCGTATCTACCGTATTGGCGGTGCTAAATAATTTCAGCATATGCTGGCGCAGGCGCGGGTCGCGCTCGTACACAATGGTATTGCCCCCGCTCTGGAGCAGGTCGGCGGGGTCGACGTAGCGGGTGAGCGGGAAAACTTCGCCGTCGATTTTGAGCGCGTAGGCCATCGCCAGCGCGTCGGGATTGCAGGGCACGGGCAGCAGGTCGGCGGCCGTGAAAACCGGGCTTTGGTCGATGATGCCCTGGCGCACTTCGGTGAGCGAAAACGAGTCGGTTTCGGGGTTAAAATTGTCGAGCCGGCCAGCGGCCTGCGTGGGCTGAAACGTAACGCCGCGCACGCAGCGCTGCTTCAGCGCGTAGTCGATAATGTCGCCCATCTCATCGTCGTTCAGCCCTTTTTGCAAGGTCACGACCAGGGTGGTGCTGAGGTTGTATTTATTTAGATTAGCAATTGCCTGCTGGCGCACTTCGCGCAGGTCGCGGCCGCGCATGGTGAGCAGCACGTTTTCGCGGAACGAGTCGAACTGCAAATACACCTCGAATGCGCCCGCGTAGGTGGCCAGCCGCGCTACAAACGCCTCATCCTTGGCTAGCCGCACGCCGTTGGTATTCACCATCAGGTGCTTGATAGGCTTGCGCTTGCACATATCCAGAATTTCCCAGAACTGCGGGTGCAGCGTGGGCTCGCCGCCCGAAATCTGTACCACGTCGGGCTCGCCTTCGTTGGCCACTACTAGGTCGAGCATCGCCTCTATTTCTTCGAGCGTGCGGTGGCGGCCGTAGGTGGGGCTGCTTTCGGCGTAGCAGGTGGGGCAGGTGAGGTTGCAGCGGTCCGTCACCTCAATTACGGTGAGGCAGGAATGCTGCTCGTGGTCGGTGCAGAGGCCGCAGTCGTAGGGGCAGCCGTAGTGCGTAGCCATGTTGAAGCGGCGCGGCGTCTCGCTGGGCTTCACGTAGTTGCGGATGCTTTTATAATACTCAATGTCAGTGGCGATGCGCACCTTTTGCCGCCCGTGCTCAGGGCAGCGCTTGAGCATGAACACGTTGCCGTCCTCAAATACAATCTTGGCTTCAATGCGCCTCAGGCACTGCGGGCACAGGCTCAGGGTGAAGTCGTAGTAGATGTAGGGACGTTCGGGCATGATAGATTAGGCAGTGAGATGCTTGGTCAAAAGGCTTTTTTCTTCCTCAGTGAGCTGGTCAGTGCGCAAGTAAATGGTAGCTTTATCAGGCAGTTTTAAGGCATAATAACCTGCTTGAAGTCTGATGCTTTTGAATATTTTAAATTGAATTATTGATTCAGCGTCATCTTCTTGAAATTTTAATCTTCCCTCCTCCACCTGCACTGTAAAATTGAGTAGTTGAAATAGTGTTGGCCGAAGAGCAATAATCAGGAGTGGCTTAAGCGTGTAGTAAATACCATACAAGAAACAGAAGCCTCCGTACGCGACCATTGACCTATGCGCATTGAAGTAAAATTGCACTCCCGTGCCAATTATAAGCGGCCCACCAATCAAGCGCATTATTTTAATCCAAGTTGTCTGGCCTAAGTAATACTCACGCAAAAACAGTCTAATACGTTCTGATTTACTTAGTATTTGCTGTGACATGTCTGTTTTAAAAAGACTTCTTAAGTTGCTAAGTACCAATTGGTAAATAGTTTATGTTAAAAAAGAACGTCATGCTGAACGCAGTGAAGCATCTCTACCGCGTAACCAACTCTAAACGTTGAGATTACTCTCGTGATAGAGATGCTTCGACAAGCTCAGCATGACGTTCTTGATACCCTAAACTAATTAGCGACGGGTACTTACGTCAATTTCTTTTGAATATTTTTCTATTCTTTCCATGCTATTAAAACACTATTACTGTAAAATCAAAATTACGGCGGTGGTCTATTATAGGGTGTTTTCCGTATAAGGCTGATGGTCACAACAATTCATTATTGTGCAAAATGCACCAGCGACCAACTTCGCCGCAACGGTAGCAAGCAAGGGCAGCCGAAATACCAGTGCAAAGCCTGCGGCTACCAAGGGCTGTTCGTGCCGGCTGCTGTTCGCAAAGCTGCCCAATACGCGCAGGTCGATGCCCTATTGCTAGAGCGCAATTCGCAACGCAGCATTGCGCGGGTAACTGGCGTAGCACGCAGGACGATTGCCAAGCGGATAAAAAAAAGCAGTCCTGCCAGCGCCGCCACTGCCTCGCTTGCGGCCTAAAAAGGCGCAGAAAAAACGGTGGGAAGCCCTGGAATTAGATGAGAGGTGGACGTTTGTAGGGTGTAAGAGGCGAAAGGTCTGGCTGTGGCTAGTCGTAGAACGTGCTAGCCGGCGTATTGTCGGCTGGACGTTGGGTAGCCGGGGCGAAGCCCCACTGCGACGCTTGTGGGCAGCCTTGCCACGGCGCTACCGCCGCCCCTGTTGGTAGTTCACGGACCTCTGGAAAGCCTACGCCAAGGTGTTGCCCCGCTGGCAACACCGACCCTGCCCAAAAGGCGAAGGGCAAACTAGCATCGTCGAAGCCCTCAACTGTTCGCTCCGCCAGCGCTGTGGCGTATTGGGGCGAAAGTCCTGTTCTTTCAGCAAGTCGCTCGCTATGCACACGGCGCGCATTAAACTCGTCATTGATAATTATAACCTCACCCTCAAATAGACCACCGCCAAAATTACTAACGTGCTATTATAGAGACAGTAATCCCCGAAATACTTCCGTATCCACCACCGCTACCTTTGGAAACTCAATTGCCCGCAACGGCAGAAAGTCGCGGTCGTGGCTGACGATGCACACGGCATTGGCGGCAATGGCACAGTCCACGAATTTATTGTCGTCGGGGTCGTGTAGCAGGTTGAAGCGAAAGCGCGGCGTAACGCGCTCCAGATTTGCCAGATTTTCCAGCGTCATCATCGTATCATAGAAATACTGGTCGCCCATTTGCCGGGCTATTATCTCACCATATTCCAGTAGAATTTCCGTAGTTACGCACAGCGTAAAACGCTTATCCAGCAGGGCATCAAAAAACCCAGCGATAACGGGAGCGCGGCGAGATGGAAACGAGCAGCACATTGGTATCCAGCACAATCTTGAGCATGGCTTATTGTGGCTGAGGCGGCGAACTACTACGCATTTTGGTGCGTAGAAATTCTTCCATTGTGTCGTCAGTCCATCCTTTTTCTTTCCAAACCTGGTCGGCACGACGGGTCAGCTTTTCGGCAAAATACCGCGCTAGCAAATGCTTAATCTCTACTAAGTCTGCCTCAGGCAAGTCGCGCGAATAAAGTCGTAGCAACTCCAATTGCAGATTGCTGAAGCGGGGCGAAGTTTCGGGAATCGGTTGCATAGCGTTTCTCACTAAATTAAACGGCCTAATGTACTTCCAACGCGGCACTTGCCTCACGAGTGCCCTGCCGCCACCACCCCAAACATAATACCCCAGCCCCGCCACGCAATCCCACTGTATCGCCGTGAGGCCCAGGCCCGGCAGAGATTCAGAGACGCCACCAGCTGGCAGGGAAGCCGCTTGGCCCGCCTTACCGCAAGGCTTGCTGCACTTCATAGGCGGTTATCTGGTGTGGATAATTGGCGTAATAAATATTATCCTCATTGAGGCGATACCCTTTGGCAAGTGCTTGCCCAGCAGTGTGCAGGTACTGGCTTGCCTGCTGTATATTGCCCAGCTTGCGGTAAGTTAAGCCTAGGTAATAATTTGCTTCCGGATGGTTGGTATATTGCTGCAGGCACTGCTTTAAGTATGCTGTAGCCTGCGCGTATTTTTTTAGCTCAAACGCTAAAACGCCTGCATAAAAAAGGGTATTGAAATGCACGTCGCCCTTGCCCGCAGCACCTTTTTGCAGGCGCATATCCTGCTGAAAATCAGCTTCGGCCAAGGCATAGTTTTTTAATTCCAAATTACTTATGCCCTCGAAGAAAGGATACGTATGGTCCATTTCCCGGCCGGCCGGGTTGATGCGTGCCGCACCTTGAAAATCAAGAATTGCTCCTTCGTAATCTTTAGTAAAAATGCACTTAAGAAAACCCCGGTAAGCTAACCAGCGCGGTGGGTCCAGGGCCACGGCTTTGTTTTCCAGCGCAAACGCCTCCTCGTAGCGGCCATCTTTGATGAGTGGCACGGCCTTTTGCTGATACGCCACGGCAATGTTGGGGCAGATAGCAATCAGGCTGTCGCAGTACTGCGTCCAGCGGGGGTCGTTGTAGCTAAACCGCTGCGCACCCCGGTCGATATACCGGGCTATTAGCGTATCCTGATACTGCCGATTGGTGCAATCTGCGGCTGGCTGAAGTTGCTGGCGCACCTGGGCCAGGCTCAGGCGGGCCACGGCCAGCAAGCTAAGGCACCATAGCAACGACTTCCCCATTTTTCATTTTAAAAGTCAGGTAGGCGATATAATTGACTGAACCGGGACTTTTAGCCACCTGCCACTCCGTAAGGGTTTGTAAAAATGCGTAGAGTGCCTCTACTAATTCGGGCTGAAAGACGGTCTGCTGATAGCTGGCATCCGTTTGCAGCACCTGCGTGCGCGGCAGCCGGTGGCCCGCACAGTTGATAATGAAGCGAAACGTGACGTAGCCGGTGCCGGCATACTGCTGTTTTTGTAGCTTTAAAAATGCCTGTGCCTCGCGCAGCAGCGTATCGGAACTCCGTGGATACTTGCCCTCCACGCTGTAGTAGTGCGCGACCAGTGCTTTAGAGCAGGCAGCATTTGAGATACTTGTGGTGTCCATATACTGCTGGCCGGCCACCGTAATGCGTTGACTTATTCCGGGAAAACCAGCCAGCAAAATCACCAGCAAAATCACGTATTTCATCTATTGCCAGCAAGATAGTCCGGTGCTTAGTTGCGCGCAAGAATCGGCAGCTTCCGACCCCATAGCCAAATATAGTATCCCAGCCCCGCTACGCAAGCCCACTGTATCGCCGTGAGGCCCAGGCCCGGCAGCGCCACTGTGGGCTTAAGAAATTCCACCAATAAGCGAAACAGGAGGTACGCGCTCAAAAACAGCTCGAAGCGGCGGCCATTGGGCAGCGGCTGGCGGCGCCCCAGCAGCCAAAGCAGGCAGGCCAGCAGCGCCAGAAACCCGATTTCGTACAAGTTGGTGGGGTGCCGCCGGATGCCGTCGCCAAAATCTATTCCCCAGGGCAGGCGCGTGGCAGTGCCGAAGGTGCCGTCTTCAAGGCCGCTGAAGTGGCAGCCGAGCCGGCCGATGGCCAGCCCCAGCGCCAGCGGAAATACCATGAGGTCGCCGCTGCTGGCCCGGATGCCGAGGCGCTTTTTGGTCAACTCCACCCCTATTAGGCCGCCCAGAAAGCCGCCCACGATGGTTTTGTTAGTGGTGTAATAGAGCCAGCCGCCGGGCGGGTGCAACAGCAACGCCGGGTGCTCAAGCAGGCCCAGCAGACGCGAGCCGACCAGGGCGCCGGTGGCGGCACCCACAAATATCCACTGCCGGCCCTGGTCGCTGATGCGGTCGGCAGTGCGGGCGCGCAGGGCGGTATAGAAGCGGTAGCCCAGCGAGTAGGCCAGCACCTCGCACAGCAGGTGCACAGGCAGATGGAAGTTGCCCCAGGCCAGCTCAACGGGGTAGCGCATGGGGCGCAAGGTATGTCTGAACCGCGGATTTATCGAATTACTCGGATTCGCCGGATTTTGTGGATGATTAGGGTTGTCTGAACGGCGGATTTGTCGGATTACCCGGATTTTGATGACGTGAAAAAGGCCGCCCAAGCGGGCGGCCTTTCGAAGGTGGCGGTGAGAAAGAGCCAATCGTAATCGTCACCAAAATCCGACGAATCCGACGAATCCGCGGTTCAGACAAACTACCGGCCTACCATGGCCATCATGGCTGCGGGGTAGCGGGTGCCGGCGGCGGCACCGGGCGGCAGCAGCTCATCGAGGTGGCGCAGCTCGTCGGGGCTCAGCGTCACAGTAAGCGCGCCGACGTTTTCTTCGAGGTGTTTCACGCGTTTGGTGCCGGGAATGGGCGCCAGGTCGTCGCCCTGGGCTAGCACCCAGGCCAACGCCAATTGACTGGCCGTTACGCCTTTTTGCTGCGCCAGCTCGCGCAAGTGGCTTACCAGGCGCAGGTTTTTGGCGAAGTTCTCACCCTGAAAGCGCGGTGAATGGCGGCGGTAGTCATCGGGCGCAAAGTCTTCGAAGCGCTGAATTTCGCCGGTCAGGAACCCCCGACCCAGCGGTGAATAGGGTACTAATCCTATATGCAGCTCGCGCAGCGTGGGCAGAATCTCCTGCTCCACATCGCGGCTCCACAGGCTGTACTCGGTTTGCAGCGCCGAGATGGGGTGCGTGGCGTGAGCCCGCCGGATAGTGTCGGCACCGGCTTCGCTCAAGCCCAGAAAGCGCACTTTCCCTTCTTCCACGAGCCGGCTCATGGCCCCTACTGTTTCCTCAATGGGTACGGTGGGGTCTACACGGTGCTGATAATACAGGTCGATGTGGTCGGTGCCGAGGCGCTGGAGGCTGCCCTCACAGGCCTGCCGCACATACTCAGGGCGCCCGCTTATGCCGCGCCGGCTGGGGTCGTTGGGGTCGCGCACGATGCCAAACTTGGTAGCCAGCACCACGCGCTGGCGGCGCGTTTTGTCTTCTTTGAAGAAGCGGCCCAGCAGCTCCTCGTTGGTGAAGGGACCATACATGTCGGAGGTATCGAAGAAGTTAACTTCGAGCTCCAGGGCGCGGGCCAGGGTGCGCAGGCTTTCGGCATCGTCGGGCTGGCCGTAGAAATCGGACATGCCCATGCAGCCGAGGCCGAGCGCAGAAACGCTGAGGCCGGAATGGCCTAGTTGGCGGGTTTGCATAGGAAAAAGGGAAAGGACAGGCTAGTAATTGGGGTTTTCGCGGAAGGAGACTCCGCAGCGTAACGTCAGCTATTAACTCGCAAAGTCCCTTTTTGATTTAGCAGCGGGCCGCTTACCTGCGCAGCACCTGGCGGCGCCTACGCCGCCCGAAGCCGCCGGATGCGGCCGTACCTTTGCGGCATGAAAAAACTGCTGCTTTTGCCGCTGGGTGCGGCGCTCGGATTGCTGAGCCTGGGGCTGCCGGGCTGTGGAAACAAAACCGCAACTACGACCGAAGCCGCCGCGCCCGCCCGGCAGGCCCGCGCCCTCGAAGACAGCCTGATGGCCCACCACGAGCAGGCCATGAGCCAGACTGAGCAGCTTTTTGCCCTCAAAGCCCAGCTGCTGGCGGCCAAAGTACCGGCCAACGCGCCGGTCATCAGCAAGATGCAGGCCGCCGACCACGCCATGATGACCTGGATGCACACCTACCAGGCCCCCGACAGCACCGCGCCGGCCCCCAGCGTCTGGCTTACCTGCAAGACCAGCGCAAGCAGCTCACGGGCATTGAGCACCAGCTGCGTACGGCCCTCGATTCGGCCCAGGCAACGCTGCACCGGGCTACCGCGCCCGTAGCACCCGCCGCCAAGCCGGCCCCCACGGCCAGGTAGCGTCGGGCGGGCGGCAGGCGAACGACCGGCCGCCCCGCGCGGTTTACCAAGCAGGGCCGCCCTGGTAGCCTTGCTGTTTTTTACTCCCCTTTGTATGTTCCTCAAACTTCTGCCCCTGGCAACGCTGCTGGCGCTGGCCGGCTGCGGCGCTGATGATACCACCAGCTTTGGTGCCGATGCGCAGTCTGCCAGCACCGCTACCCTACCCTACATCGGCAATTCGGAGCGGCAGGCCGTACCCGGCCACGATTCCGTGACGGTACACGCCACGGTGCCGGCCTTCCGCCTGCACGACCAGGATGGCCGGCTGGTGACCAATCAAACCCTGGCGGGCAAGGTCTATATTACCGATTTCTTCTTCGCCACCTGCCCCGGCATCTGCCCCAAAATGCAGAGCGAGCTGCTGAAAGTATATAAGCAGTACGCCGCTAACCCGAATGTGGTGTTCGTCTCGCACACCATCGACCCTGAGCACGATAGCCTGCCCGTGCTGCGCGATTATGCCCGCCGCCTGGGCGTGGCCTCGCCCACCAGCACCTGGCGCTTTGTGCGCGCCAGCCGCGATACCGCCTACGCCCTGGCCAAAGCTTACTTTACCGGGGCCATGCCCGATGCCCAGGCCCCCGGCGGCATCGCCCACGCCGGCACCTTCGCCCTCGTCGACGACCAGGGCCACGTGCGGGGCCTCTACGATGGCCTCAACCCCCAGGAAACCACTAAGCTGCTCGAAGAGCTGCCCGTGCTGCTGGCCGAAGTAAAGGCCCGACGCAGGACGGCATCTTTGTAATATATTATTTTTATTATATATTACAGATTACAGATTATTGCAAAGCTACTTTTCCCCGCTGTTAGTCAAACGTGTATGTAAGGGTGACCACGAATAACTACCAACGACCAACCGCTTTATGTCTTTCGCTACCCTTACTCCTTTCCTGCTGCTTGGCCTGCTGGCGCTGCCCGGCTGCTTCACCAATAAGGGGCACCAGGGAGAGCGCCTATACGGGCAGCACTGTGCCAGCTGCCACGGCGAGCAGGGCGAGGGCATCGGGCAGCTGGTGCCGCCGCTGGCGGGCTCCGACTACCTGGCCCGGCACCCCGGGCAGCTGGCCTGCATTGTGCGCCAGGGCTTAAAGGGGCCCATCGTGGTAAATGGCGTGGCCTACAACCAGCTGATGCTGGGCGTGCAGGATACGACCACCCACCGCAAGCTCTCGCCGGCCCAGATTACCAACCTGCTGAACTATATCGAAACGCATTGGGGCAACCACCCTGGCCCCGCCGGAGCCCGCACCATTGCGGGCACGGAGACCGAGCTGCACACCTGTGGCGAGCGCTAGGTTACCTTTGTTTCAGGCTTTGCCTGCTGAATTGCCCCTTGTGAGCTGCCGGGACTGGTTTACCCGGCACCCGCTACTGGCAATCGGCCCCTACTACCTACCAACGGACAACGAGCAACTAATTCTTATTTCCCCATGGGTCTCTTTGACTTTCTAAAAAACAAACCTGAATCGGCCCCGGCCACGCCGTCGGCCCCGCCGGCGACGAGGCCGGCGCTGCTGCCAAGACCGGCCCGCGCTATCAGGGCTCCAAGTACGTAGCCCCAATTGAGCCTGCCCCGGTGATGCCGCCCCTGTCGGGGATGCAGGCCCCGCCCCCCGTACCCGAATTCCCGTTTGAGCCGCAAAACGTGCTCGAGCACCTGCTGCTGCTGGCCCCGGTTGATGAGAATGCCCGCCCGGCGTTTTACCAGGCGCTGCTTCAGGAGAATATTCTGATGGTGCTGGCCCCCGACGAGACTATCGGCACCGGCGAAGTGCAGCTAACCGAAGGCCAGCAGATTCAGCTGCAGGTGCTGCAGGATGGCCGCCTGCCCATCTTCACTTCCGAGGCCCGGCTCAGCGATGGCAACATGGACGCCAGCGCCATTGCCTGGGTAGCGATTCCGGGCCAAGCCTTTTTTGGCATGACTCAGGGGCAGGACTGCGTGCTGAATCCTTTCTCGCCCGCCGGCAAGCTGCTGCCCGCCGCCGAGATTCAGGCCCTGCTGTCGGGCCAGCTCACCCAGGGCGGGGGCCTGCCCGCAGATGCGCAGGTAGTGCTCAGCGCCCCCGAGCTGCCCGAGGGCCTGGCCGGGTCACTGACCGAGTTTGGAGCTGGCAATGCCGACATCCGGGCCATTTACGTGGCCCAGATGCAGCTGGCCGGCGACACCAGCCAGCCTCCGCGCCTGCTGCTGGGCTTCGACACCATCAGCCACGACCCCGAGTTTATGCAGCAGCTGGGGCCGGCGCTCGAAGGCCGCACGGGCAGCTTCCAGCACGTCGATTTGATGCTGCTCGACCTGACCTCCGACGAAGGTGTGAATCCGTATTTCCGCCAGCCCGAAGTGCAGCCCCTGTACGTGGCATAAGCTCGCAACCGGTTTTCTAAACCAAGAAGGTCAGGCTGCCTGGGGCAGCCTGACCTTCTTGGTTTATTTTCCAGGGCACCGGCCCGGCTAGACTACTACGGTGGCCTGCTCCTCGGCGGCCTCCTGGCGCTTTAAAAACCTCCTGAATAGCGGCTGCAGCCCTACATAGAGCGCCAGAACTACCGGGATGGCAGCCACAAGCCAAATCATGAGGGCCCCCAGCTCGGCACGCCAGAGCAGGTGCAGTACGTGGCTCCAGCCATTCACCTTTACCATCGTTTTAATCTGGGCCATGCTGAGGTGAGCTACCTCGTGGCCGTGCCCCAGCAGCGTAGCGCCCCAGCGCAGAAAAGGCAGCAGAATAAGGATTTGCACCGGGCTCAGCAGGTGGCACACCAGCTGCATGGCCGCCACGTTGAGCCGCAGCTTTAGGGCTACGGCCGTGCTCACGAGCGTGGTGATGCCAAAGGTGGGTGCCAGCCCGAAAGCCACGCCCAGGCCCGCCGTAAGGGCCAGGCTGCTGGGCTTGAGGCCGGCCTTGAGCAAGCTCATGAAGGGGTCAATCAGGCGGCGCTGAATCCAGGTGCGGGGCGGGGGCTCGGGCAGGGCCCGCACCCCGGTGGCGGAGATGGAAGTAATAGTCATGCGTAACTAGCCCAGGGAATACGTGTTTAGTAGCGCGCCTGCCCGGTGGGCAGCCGTGCTTTCCCGACAGCCGCCCTTTGTACCGAGTCTGGCGCAAAATGTTGTCGGACCAGCAGTAAGTACCTCATGTCCAAGACCTCAACTTTACCTGGCGCTCCTTCGCGCCGCCATTTTCCGTGGTGGCTGGAGCTATGGCTGCTCCTGCGCCGCGCCGCCCGCGAGCTGGCCGCCAACGACCCGCTGCGGCTCGGCGCGGCCACGGCCTTCTTTACGTCGTTTGCGCTGCCGCCCATTCTCATCATTCTGGTGCAGCTGCTGGGCTCGGTGTACTCGGCGCACGGTGCCCGCGTGCTGCTGCTTACCAAGCTGGGCGAGCTGATTGGCAGCACCGCTACCGGCCTAGTGGGCCAGACCGTGCACAACGTGGCTCATGCCAGCCGCAACCGGGTTATTAGCTGGCTGGGCTTTGCGTTTTTAGTTTTTATTGCCACTACGCTCTTTACCATTATTCAGCACTCGCTCAACCAATTGTGGCACGTGCGGCCCCAGCGGCAGCTCAGCCAGGTATCGGTGGCTCTGCGCGAGCGGGTGCGCTCGGCGGGCGTGCTGCTGGCCACGGCGGCGCTGTCGATACTGGCTTTTTCGGCCGATGCGGCGCTGGCCATCTTCGCCGATTTTGTATCCGACTTTGACCCTACGTTTGCCTTTTACGTGCTTTGGGTGCTGAATCTGGTGGTGAGTCTGCTCATCCTGGCGGCGTGGTGTGGCTTCGTGTTCCGCACCCTGAGCGCGGCCAAAGTACCGTGGCCGGCCGTACGCCGCGGGGCCCTGCTCACGGCCGTGCTTATTGAGTTGGGCGAGCGGGTGCTGGGCCAGCTGCTGGTAGCGCGCGACCTCGGCCCCATCTACGGCCCGGCCGCCAGCTCAGTGCTGGTGTTGCTGTTTGTGTTTTACTCGGCCATGATTTTCTACTATGGCGCGGCCTTCACCAAAGCCTATGCCCACCATGTCGGCCTGGATATTCGGCCCAAGAAAACCGCCGTGCGTTACCGCCTGGTGAATGTAGCGGAGCAGCTTACTGGTTAAGTGATTAGTGGCTAACGGTTAACAGCTAGCAGTTCTGAGCGTGGCGAGTCAGCCACCGTAGGTTACCACCCAACGATAACCATCATTAATCATTAACCACTAATCATTAACCATTACTCCCGACCTTTGCCGGATGCAAGCTGACTCTGCCGTTCCGGCCTCTTTTTCTGATTTTAATCTTTCGCCTGAATTACTGCAAGGCCTGGCCGAGCTGAATTTTACCCAGCCTACGCCCGTGCAGGCACTGGTACTTCAGCCCGCGCTCGACGGGCAGGACGTGGCCGGGCAGGCGCCCACCGGCTCGGGCAAAACCGCCGCTTATGGCCTGGCAATTCTGGCTCAGGTAGACCCCGGCGCCAAAGCGGTACAGGCCATCGTGCTGGTGCCGGCCCGCGAGCTGGCGCTGCAAGTGCGCGAGGCGCTTAAAGGCCTGGGCAAATACATCCCCGCCCCCGGCCTGCGCGTGGCCGCACTCTACGGCGGCCACGCCATGCGCGACGAAGTGCAGACCTTGCAGCAGACGCCGCACATAGTAGTGGCTACGCCCGGCCGCCTGCTCGACCACCTCGAAAAGCGCAACATCATCCCTAACCAGCTGAAAGTATTGGTATTGGACGAGGTGGACAAGCTGCTCGACCTGAAGTTTCAGGAGGAAATGGCAACTATCATCAGCCGCCTGCCGCGCCGCCGTCAAACGCTGCTGTTTTCGGCTACCATGCCCGATAAGGTAATGGCGCTGGTGCGCGAATACCTCACCCGCCCCCGCATGCTCACTGCCGCCGGTGGCATCAACGGGGAGATAACCGGCGCGGCCCTGCCCGCTTCGCTTACCCTGCGCGGCCATGTCCTCAATGCCGTGGAGGATAAGCCGGCCGCGCTCTACCACCTGCTTCAGCAGCCCGAGACGGGCCAGACGCTCATCTTTGCCAACACCCGCGACAAGGTGCAGGAGCTGGCGCAGTTTCTGCGCGGCCGGGGTGTGGCGGCCGAGGTGCTGCACGGAAAGCTGCCCCAGCCCGAGCGCGACAAGGCCCTGATGAAGCTGCGTAACAACTCGGCCCAGGCGCTGGTAGCCACCGATGTAGCGGCCCGTGGCCTCGACGTGCCGGCCCTCGACACGGTTATTCAATACGACCTGCCGCACGATGCCGAAACCTTTCAGCACCGGGCCGGCCGCACGGCGCGGGCCGGCGTAGCCGGCACGGCCCACCTGCTGGCCACCCCGCCCGAGCAAGCCCGCGTGCAGGCCTGGCCCAGCGCCCAGGGTGCCCAGTGGAAGCGCCTGGTGCCGCCGCCCATGCCCCCGCCAACGCCGCCAACAAGGTGCCGCGCCCCGAAACAGTGACGCTGCACGTCACGGCCGGCAAAAAGCACAAAGTGAGCGCCCACGACCTCGTCGGCGCCTTCGTGAAAGTCGGCGGGCTTGAGCACCACACGGTGGGCCGCATCGAGGTGTTCGACTTCTATTCCTACGTGGCTGTGCCGCGCAAGCAAGCGGCTGAGCTGATAGAGAAATTGAACGGCGCCAAGATAAAGGGCGTGAAAGTGCGCGTGACGGAGGTGGCTTAAAGCAAGCTTTTTTCTATGCCCATCGTCCGCAAGCCAGGTGACTGCCTGGCTTGCGAGCGATGGGCTTTAGCGCTGCGGCGGCTTCGACATCGAAAAGGGCGCATCTTCTATCCCGATGCCCCGCGCTTTATTGGGCTGGCTGCCCATTTCAAATTCCAGGGTCGCGCCCTGCACCAATTCCCGGTGGCTGAGCCAGTTGCGGGTATATTCCTGACCATTAACAGTCAAGCGGTTGATATAACGGATTTCGGCATTATTGGCGGGCGCACTTAGTACTACATCGTGGCCGCCGGGCAGGTGGAGCGTAGCTTTCGGAAAGAGCGGCGCGCCGAGCACGTACTGGTCGGTGGCGGGGCACACCGGGTAGAAGCCCAGCGCCGAAAACACGTACCAGGCCGAGGTCTGGCCGTTGTCCTCATCGCCGCAATAGCCGTCGGGGTAGGCTGGTACAGGCGATTCAACGCTTCGCGTACCCAGTACTGGGCTTTCCAGGGCTGGCCGGCGTAGTTATAAAGATAAATCAGGTGCTGGGCGGGCTGGTTGCCATGGGCATACTGCCCCATGTGGGCCACCTGCATCTCCCGGATTTCGTGGATAACCTCCCCATAGTAGGAGGCATCGAAAGTAGGCGGCAGGGTAAATACGGTATCGAGGGTAGCCAGAAACTGCTGGCGGCCACCCATCAGGTTCATCAGGCCCTGTACATCGTGAAAGACCGACCAGGTATAGTGCCAGGCATTACCCTCAGTAAAAGCATCGCCCCACTTAAAGGGATTGAAGGGCGTCTGAAAAGTGCCGTTCTGGTTGCGGCCCCGCATCAGGCCTGTCTCTTTGTCGAAGAGCTTGCGGTAGTTCTGGCTGCGCTGCGTATAGAGGGTGATTTCCTTTTGCGGGCGCTTTAATGCCCTGGCCAGCTGCGCAATGGCAAAATCGTCGTACGCATATTCGAGGGTGCGGGCCGCGCTCTCGTTAATTTTGACATCGTAGGGCACGTAGCCGAGCTTGTTGTAATAGTCGACGCCGGCGCGCCCTACCGCCGTGAGCGGCCCGGCGTGGTTAGCATCCTTGATGAGCGCCTCGTAGAGCGTGTTGGCATCGCGGGCATCGGCGGGGCGCACGCCCTTGAGGTAGGCATCGGCCACCACGGCGGCCGAGTTGTTGCCCACCATCACGTTGCGGTAGCCGGGGCTGGCCCATTCGGGCAGCCAGCCGCCCTCGCGGTAGTCGTTGGCGAGGCCGGCCTGCATGTGGGCATTTTCCTCAGGATAAAGCAGATTCAGGAGTGGAAACAAGGCCCGGAACGTGTCCCAAACGCCCGTATCGGTGTAGAGGTAGCCGGGCAGCACCTGCCCGTTGAAGGGGCTGTAGTGCACGGGTTGGCCGGCCGCATCCAGCTCATAAAAGCGGCGCGGGAACAACAGCGCCCGGTACAGGCACGAGTAGAAGGTGCGCTGCTGCTCGGCACTGCCGCCAGCTAGTTCGACCCGGCCCAGCATCTGGTTCCAGGCGGCCTGGCCCTTTTGCTTTACTGTCTCAAAATCATCAGTACCAATCTCCTGGAGGTTGCGCTCGGCCTGCTCGGCGCTGATAAAAGAAGAGGCTACCCGGGCCTGCACCTGCTGGCCCTTTCGCGTGCGAAAGCTTACGGTGGCGCTTACGTGGTCGGCCGTGAGCTCAGCAGCCCCGGCAACGGCGGCCTTCCCATTGAATAGCTGCGCGCTGCGAAAGGGCTGGTCAAACTCTACTACGAAGTAGTTGCGAAAATTGGCGGGCACGCCACCCCGGTTTTTCGTGGTGTAGCCAATGAGGCGGTTCTGGCCCGGCAGCACTTTGATAAACGAGCCTTTATCAAGCGCATCAACGACGACGTATGCGCTGTCGGAGCGCGGAAACGTGAAGCGAAAGCGAACTGCCCGCTCTGTGGGTGTCAGCTCGGTGGTGACATCATAATCAGCCAGATAGACGCTATAATAATAAGGCCGGGCCACTTCAGCCTTATGCGAAAACCAACTGGCGCGCTCCTCTTCGTCTACTTTTAGGCGCCCCGTACCGGGCAACAGGGCAAACTGGCCGTAGTCGTTCATCCAGGGCGAAGGCTGGTGGGTTTGCTTAAAGCCCCGGATTTTGTCGGCTCCGTACTGGTAGGCCCAGCCGTTGCCCATTTTGCCGGTTTGCGGCATCCAGCAGTTCATACCCCAGGGCCGCGCAATGGCCGGGTACGTATTGCCGTTGGAAAACTCGGGCTTCGAGTCGGTGCCCATCAGCGGGTTTACCAGGTCGGCAGGGGTCTGCGCCCGGCCGACCTGGGCAGTTAACAAAACGCCCAGACCGAGCAGCACAAAGAGTTTAAGCATAGAAAGCGGGCATCTGAAACGATTAGCTTGCTCAGGACCGGTGAGCTCGCAGGCCGCGATGACCTGCGCAATACATAGTAAATTTGCTATTTTTTGCCGCTGGTAATTCCCGGCCAGGTATCGGTGCGGAAGGGCACGGCCGGCAAGCCTTCGGTATTGTACAGGTTGCCCGTCGGGTTGTCGGCCCAGTCGTAGCGCACAGCTACGGGGGCCGCCACCTGGCTGCTTTGCACAACTACCTCCGTGCCCGCCAGTCGGGCCGTGGCCCAGTAAAATATATGGTCGGCTCCGGCTACGGCAAATCCTTGCAGGGCGGGGCCACCTTTGGCCAGCAGGCCCGCGCCGGTGTGGGCAAACTTCAGGCGGACGGCCGGGCCGGCGGTGGTCATACCCACGTAAGTGGGGCCGCTGGACACCACTTTTGCGTCGCCGTATACCACATGGCGGGCTGCCAGGGCCAGGCGGCGGCCCACTTCCTGCTTGTTGTGGGGGTGAATGTCGGCCGCGTCGCCGATATCAATGGTGGTGGCCATGCCGGTGCGAGGCAGCCGCAGGGCCAGCGCCTGCGCCTCCCGCAGCTCGGCCCAGTCCGACTCGCTGGGCTGAGGCTGGGTGGGCCGCCAGTTGGCCAGCTGCACAAACAGAAAGGGCAGCTCGGTGCCCCAGTGCTGGCGCCAGTCGGCAATAAGAGCCGGAAAAAGGGTGCGGTACTGCTCGGCCCGCTCCACGTTGCTTTCGCCCTGATACCAGATTACGCCCGTGAGTGCCAGCGGCTGGAGCGGCGCAATCATGCCATTGTAGAGGGCCGTGGGCTGCATTTGGGGGCCACCTGGCAGGGAGGAGTCGGTATGGATGTCGGCAGTTTTATGCATAAAATCGGCAACCCGCGCCTCAAACTCCGGAAAATGCCGGAGGCCTTCGGCGCTAGTCCAGGCCTCGGCGGGCGTGCCGCCCCAGCTGCTCACCACCACCCCCACCGGCACCTGATACCGCTGCCAGAGATTGCGGGCAAAAAAGTAGCTCACTGCCGAAAACTGCGCCACCGTAGCCGGGCTGCATACCTGCCAGCCGCTGCCGCTCACGTCGGCCTGCGGCTGGTAGGCCACGGCCGGGCTCACGGTAAAAAACCGGATGCGCGGCCAGGTAGCCGCCGCTATTTCCTGGTCGGCCTGCTGCACGGGCTGGTAGCCGTTGGGGTTGCTATCCTTCACCTTAAACTGCATATTCGACTGCCCCGAGGCCAGCCACACATCGCCGAGCAGCACATCCGTCAGCTCCAGGGTATTCTGGCCTTTGACCGTGATAGTGTACGGCCCGCCCGCGGGCATAGCCGGCAGCGTGACCTGCCAGCGGCCGGTCGTATCGGGCGCAGTAGCCCGATAGGTCTTCCCCAGAAAGCTGACGCTGACAGCCTCGCCCGGCGCGGCCCAGCCCCAGAGCGGCAGCGGCTGATTGCGCTGCAGCACCATATGGCTGCTCACCAGCGCGGGCAGGCGTACGGTAGCGTGGGCGGCTGATAGGGCCAGGCCGGTCAGGCAGACTATAGCGGCCAGCTTATTACGAAACATAAAAATGGGAACGAAAAAAGTATGGGTGCCGCCGGGACGAAGGTCGGGCCGGTAAGTCAATTAGCTCAGGTAATTTTTAGCAAAAGCCGCTACCAGCCCGCTGGCAAAAGTCTTTTGCCGGGCGGGGCATTCAAAAACGAATACCTTGTGGGCTCGTTTCTGAAACATCCTGCCCATATGGCCATTCCCACCTCCTCCTCTCCCACCCAGCTCGCCAGCGCGGCGGGCGCTGCTACCGAAATTCCGCGCTATACGTCGGCCCTGAGCGCCGTGACGACCTTGTTTTTTCTCTGGGGCTTTATTACCTCGCTCAACGACATTCTCATACCGTATCTGAAAGCCATTTTTCAGTTGTCCTACACCCAGGCCAACCTGATTAACCTGTGCTTTTTCGGAGCATATTTTCTGATGAGCATCCCGGCCGGCAAGCTGGTAGCGCGGGTGGGCTACCAGCGCGGTATGCTGCTGGGCTTTGTGGTAGCGGCCGTGGGGGCCTTTCTTTTTTACCCGGCGGCCGCTCAGCGGGCGTATCCGCTGTTTCTAGGGGCGCTGTTTGTGCTGGCATCGGGCATTACGCTACTGCAAGTGGCCGCCAACCCCTACGTGGCCATTCTGGGGCCGCCGGCTTCGGCTTCGGCCCGCCTCACACTCACGCAGGCATTCAACTCGGTGGGCACCACGCTCGGGCCGGTACTGGGCAGCGCCTTTCTGCTCAGCCGCCTGCCCGCCCTGAATACTGCTACTACGGCAGCCAGCATTGATGTGCGGGCAGTGCAGCTGCCCTACCTGGTAATTGGTAGTATGCTGCTGCTCATCAGCTTGCTGCTGAGCCGGGTAAACTTGCCCCAGCTCATACCGGCCGAAGAGGAAGCGCTGGCCGCCAGCCACCGCCGCGCCTGGCACTACCGCCACCTGATGCTGGGCGTACTAGGCATTTTTGCCTATGTGGGCGCCGAGGTAGCTATCGGCTCGCACCTGGTAAGCTACCTGGCCCTGCCCAGCGTGCTGGGCCTTGCTCCGCAGGCGGCGGGCCAGAAAGTCGCCTTTTACTGGGGGGCAGCCATGGTTGGGCGCTTCGCCGGGGCCTACCTGCTGCAAAAATTCTCTCCTACCAAGCTACTGGCTTTCAACGCGGCGGGTGCTATAGCGCTTATTCTCCTCTCCATCAGCTCGACCGGCGCGCTGGCAATGTGGAGCCTGCTGGCAGTGGGCCTGATGAACTCCCTCATGTTCTCGACCATCTTCACACTGGCCGTAGCTGGCCTGGGCCGGCACACTGAGGAGGCTTCCGGGCTGCTGTGTACTGCTATCGTGGGCGGGGCGCTGGTGCCGGTGCTGTTCGGGGCCGTGGCCGATGGGCCGGGTTTGCGCTGGGCCTTGGTGCTGCCGATGCTCTGCTACCTCTACATCGGCTGGTATGGGCTGCGCGGTAGCCGGCCGGCCGCCGTGGTGGCACCTGCTCCCTTTTTGTACTAAAATAAAGCGAAAGCTAGCCGACTGCCTGCGGACCCGGCACGGCCCCGAGGGGCAAGGAAAGGCCGGTTGCAGCCTCCGGGTTTGCTGAAAGTAGCGCTACCCGTACCTCCTTGCTCGTGGCGCGGCAGCGCAAGTTCCGACGGAACTATTGCGGCGAAAATACGGTCGGGTTCACTAGCGGGCGCACCCGTACTTTTGTAGCCTATGAAGTTTACTGTTGGTCAGATAGCCCAGGTAGTGGGCGGCACCGTAGAGGGCGACGCAAACGCCGCTGTTTCGAGCCTGGCAAAAATTGAAGAAGCCGGCGCGGGCGCGCTGGCCTTCCTGGCAAATGCCAAGTACGAATCCTTTTTGTACACTACGGGTGCTACCGCAGTGATGGTCAGCCCCGAGCTGGTGCTGCGCCAGCCCGTGAGCGCGGCCCTCATCCGGGTGGCCGACCCTTACCTGGCCTTTACCAGGTTGCTTGAATTTTACCAGCAGGCAACCCGCACGGGCCGACGGGGTGTCGAGCAGCCGGCCTTTATGGGCGAGGGCTCTACTATCGGTACCGGGCATTACCGGGGCGCTTTTTCGTATATCGGCGAAGGCTGCGTACTGGGCGACGATGTGCTTATATTCCCCCACGCCTATATTGGCGACCGGGTCACAATTGGCCAGGGCACTGTTATTCATGCCGGGGCCAAGATTTATGCCGATACGGTTATTGGCAGCTACTGTGTAGTAAAGGCCGGGGCAGTAGTGGGCACCGATGGCTTTGGCTTTGCTCCCCAGCCCGACGGCTCCTACAAGGCTATTCCGCAGATTGGCAACGTGGTGCTGGAAGACTTTGTGAGCATCGGGGCCAATGCCACCATCGACTGCGCCACGCTGGGCTCCACGGTAGTGCGGCAGGGCAGTAAAATCGACAACCTCGTGCAGCTGGCCCACAACGTCGAGATTGGCCGCCACACCGTAGTAGCCGCCCAAACGGGCATTGCCGGCTCGGCAAAAGTGGGCGACTACTGCGTACTGGCCGGCCAGGTGGGCATGGCGGGCCACATCTCGCTGGCCAACAAAACAACCGTGACGGCGCAGTCAGGCGTCGGCAAAACGGTGAAGCAGGAAGGTACCATTCTACAGGGCTCTACGGCCTTCGATTTCAAGCAGAACCAACGGGCCCAGGTCACCTTCCGCCGGCTACCCGAGCTCGAACAGCGCGTGGCTCAGCTCGAGAAGGCGCAAAGCACGCCGGAAAAGCTTTAGCTTTGCACCGGCTTAGTTGTCAGTTGCTAGTTGTCAGTTGTTGGCTGCCCGTTGTCGGCAGGGTAAAAAGCGGCGTAAGCAGCCTGTCTTTCAACCCACTGCTTACGCGGCGTATCCCTACCTGATAACTGACAGCTAGCAACTGACAACTCGAAAAATGAACGATAAACAACACACTATCAAGGCGCCCGTAACGGTACGGGGTATTGGTCTGCACACCGGCGCGGAAGCAACCATGACGTTTTGCCCTGCTCCGGTGGGCCACGGCTATAAGTTTCAGCGCGTCGACTTGCCCGGCCAGCCCCTCGTCGATGCCGACGTCGATAACGTGGTAGACCTTTCGCGCGGCACTACCATTGAGCAGAATGGGGCCCGCGTCAATACCGTAGAGCACACCCTGGCCGCCCTGGTCGGCCTGCAGCTCGACAACGTGCTCATTCAGCTCAGCGGCCCCGAGCCCCCCATCATGGATGGCTCGTCGTACGAGTTTATCCGGGCCCTGAACTCGGTAGGCTACGAAGAGCAGAACGCGCTGCGCAACTATTACGAGATTCCGGATACCATCCGCTACATCGACAGCGCCCGCGGCGTGGAGATTGCCGCCCTGCCGCTGGCCGACTACCGCCTCACGGTGATGGTCGACTACAACTCGCCGGTGCTGGGCTCGCAGCACGCCACGCTCACCGACATCGGGCAGTTCAGCGATGAGATTGCCTCGTCGCGCACGTTCTGCTTTCTGCACGAGCTGGAGCAGCTCTACAAATCGAACCTGATTAAGGGCGGCGACCTCTCCAATGCCATTGTGGTGGTAGACCGCGTGGTGGGCGAAGACGAGCTCGACGAGCTGGCCGCCATGCTGGGTAAGCCCAAGGTATCGGTGAAGAAGGAAGGCATCCTCAACAACGTGGACCTGCGCCACAAAAATGAGCCGGCCCGCCACAAGCTGCTCGACCTCGTGGGCGACCTCGCCCTGGTGGGCCGCCCCTTAAAAGGCCAGATTCTGGCCGCCCGCCCCGGCCACGCCGCCAACGTGGCCTTTGCCAAGCGCATCAAAAAGAAGATGCTCGAAGGCAACACCAGCCCCGTGCCGGTGTACGACCCCAGCCGCGAGCCGGTAATGGACATCAACCGCATCATGCAGGTGCTGCCCCACCGCTACCCGTTTCTGCTGCTCGACAAGGTGATTCACCTCGACTCGCAGATGGTGACGGCCGTGAAGAACGTGACCATGAATGAGCCTTTTTTCCAGGGCCATTTTCCGGGTAACCCCGTGATGCCTGGTGTGCTTCAGGTAGAGGCCATGGCCCAGACCGGCGGCATTCTGGTGATGAACACGGTGCCCGACCCCGAAAACTACTGGCAGTACTTTCTGGGCATCGAAAATTGCCGCTTCCGCAAAAAGGTGTTGCCCGGCGATACCATTATCTTCCACTGCCAGCTTACCTCGCCCATCAAGCGCGGCATCGCCAAGATGAAAGGGCAGGCCTTCGTGAATGGCAAAGTGGTAATGGATGCCGAAATGAGCGCCGCCATCGTTCGCAAGGATAACGTGTAGTCATTTAACATTTACCAATTAACATTTAACAGCCGTTCTTTTTGCCTTGCTTTCTGGACGATGTGGAATGTTCTTTCAAAAGTTGTTAATTGTTAACTGTTAATTGTTAATTGAAAAAATGATTTCCCCTCTCGCTCATATCCACCCTGCCGCCCGGCTTGCGCCGGGAGTTACCGTCGAACCGTTTACTACTATTTATGGTGACGTGGAGATTGGCGAAAACACCTGGATTGGGCCAAATGTGACCATCATGGACGGCGCCCGCATCGGGGCCAACTGTCAGATATTTCCGGGTGCTGTCATATCGGGGATACCCAGGATTTGAAATTTGCCGGCGAGATAACCACGGCCCATATCGGCGACTACACGGTGCTGCGCGAGTGCGTGACCGTGAACCGAGGCACCATAGACCGCGGCCGCACGGTGGTGGGCAGCCACTGCCTGTTGCAAGCCTACGTGCATATTGCCCACGATTGCCTGGTGGGCGACCACTGCGTTATCTCCAACGCGACGCAGATGGCGGGCCATGTGCAGGTGGGCGACTGGGCCATTATCGGCGGCACCACGGCTATTCATCAGTTTACAAATATAGGCTCCCACGCATTTATTGCCGGCGGCTCGCTGGTTCGTAAAGACGTGCCGCCTTTCGTAAAAGCTGCCCGCGAGCCGCTGGCCTACGCCGGCGTCAACTCAGTAGGGCTGCGCCGCCGGGGCTTCAGCGAAACCCAGGTAAACTCTATTCATGAGCTGTACCGGGCCTTGTATCTCAGCGGCTTACCCATGACCGATTCGCTGAGCCGCATTGAAGTAGAGCTGCCGCCCTCGCCCGAGCGCGACCAGATAGTGGAGTTTGTGCGGGCCGCCGCGCGCGGCATCATTAAGGGTCCAAGCCGCGGCAGCTTGCCAGAAGAAGGCGCCGAATAATGTATCTCAACGCCCAGGGCCTGGGCCGCCGCTACGGCCGGCAATGGATTTTCCGGCAGCTCAGCTACAACTTCCGCCCTGGCACCGCCACGGCTATTCTCGGCCCCAACGGGGCGGGCAAAAGCACCCTGCTCAGCATTCTGGCCGGGCAGCTCTTGCCTACTGAAGGCCAGGTAGCCTATTCGCTGGCCGGGCAGCCGGTGGCGGCCACCGAAGTGCCGCGCCACCTCGCCTACTGCGCCCCCTACCTGGAGCTGCCCGAAGACTTTACCCTGCTGGAGCTGCTGGCGTTTCATACCCGCCTCAAGCCGCTGCGGCCAGGGCTCACGGTAGCCGGCCTGGTCGACATTATGTACCTGCACAAAGCGCGGCACCAGGCAGTGCGCACGTTTTCGTCGGGGATGAAGCAGCGCCTTAAGCTGGGAATGGCCCTGTACGCGGCGGCTCCGCTGCTGCTGCTCGACGAGCCCACTACCAACCTCGACGCCCAGGGCGCGGCCTGGTATCAGGAGCACGTAGCCCAGGTGCGCGATGCGGGCCGCCTGGTTGTTGTTTCCTCCAACGTACCGGCCGAATACAGCTTTTGTGAAGCCCAGATACGCATCACCGACTTTCAGTAAGGATGGGCGGCTTATTTCTGGGCTATTCCAACGTGCTTAGCTGCCTTATGCCTGCCGCTACCAAACTTATCTGTGCCTCCAGGCCCAGGCGTACCTGGCTGCTGAGCGGGCAGCCGCTTTCAAAAGCGAATACTACCAGGGCGAAGTAGTGGCGATGGCTACTGTCAGCAATGAGCACCCGCTGACGACTCTCACCGTTGGCATCGCGCTCAACATTGCCCTACGCGAGCGTGGCTGCACCGTGCGGGCCACTACTATGCGCCTGCTGTGAAGAAAAACGGCCTCTGCCCGAGCATAAGGTATAGGCCTTTGACGCGTTTAAGGGACTGGAGGCCGTGGTACCACTGCCAGCCACCGGGGTAGAGCTGGCGCTGGCCGACATTTACTGCGTGGGGCCGCTTACTCGCTAAAGTGAGCCGGGGCCAAACTATTGCCAGCAGCCCGCCAACCCATTTCGGTGTTGGCCGTATCTTCGCTCTACGCTTAAAAACCCTTTTACCTCCCCTCTACTGCCCTCTTTGCTATGCGACAGTACGATAACCTTGACGACGACGAGCTCGACGACGAAGATAAGCTCGATACCTTTGCCCGCACTGGCGGCGCTAAAACGCACGGCACCGGCGAAGACCAGCTTTCGGCCAAATACGCCGATTACCTGATGTGGCGCGACACGGGCTCTTCGCACGACGAAGCCCTCGACCTTGCGTCGATGACCGAAGAGGAATTTGCGACCGCCGAAGCGGCCGAAGACCCTGACGGCAGCAGCGGCCTGGCTCCCCTCGACGAGGAGGACGACCTCGACGCCGAAGACGATGATGACCTTTTTGGAAGCTCTCCGCGGGGCCGCAGCCGGGGCGACGACTACGACAGCGACTTTTGATAATAGATAATAGGTAATAAGTAACGGGCAATATATTATGTTTATCATAATATATTGCCCGTTACTTATTACCTATTGCTGATAGAGCCCGTCGCGCTGCGCCCGGTGGAAGCCCCAGCCGTTGGCGGCGCTCATCTGCATCTCAAACAGTACTTTGTGGGTGGCGTAATCGACCTCAATAATCTTGCCGCCCAGGCCATTGCCGTTGGGTACCTGGTAGCCGGGGCAGAACATGATGTGATTGGTAGCCGGCAGAAACTGTACCCGCGATACAATAGCTGAATAGGTATCCTCGCCCCGCTCCTTGCCATACGTCCATACTTGCTGCACAGTGCGCCGAATAGGGTCGATGTGGTACTGCACGGCCCGGCTGTAGTGCTCGGGGCATTGTGGATAAAGTTGCGATTGGTACCGTTATCAAACAGCAGCAGGTCGCCGTTGGGCATCGGCACGGTAGAATGCTGATACCAGTTCCACTCAAAGTCGGGGTGGTTGGCCGAGCCGTTTACCACCGCCGTATCGGTAATGGCCTGGCCGCTGGCATCGAGTGGGGTTAGCAGCAGCTGGCTCAGGTCCTGGCCCTGGTGGTTGAGGCCCCATCCCCGGTGCGGGGCCAGCAGCCACTTTACGTGGTTGTCGTAGGTGAGCTTGACCACTGCCTGGTAGCGGGCCGACACCACAATGGTATTATCAGAAGCATCATAAAACAGCGCATTTACGTGGGCCCAGTCGGTGGGGTCGGGCTCCAGGGCGTGACGGGTTTCATTCAGGCTCTGCTTGAGGTCCCACTCCTGCACTACGCGGTTGGCGTGGCGGTCTATCTCCACGATATAATCTTCGTTGGTGGGGCTGCCGTCGGGGTGGGTGCTGCCCACTTTACTTACTGATACCAGAAAATTGCCATCGGGCTTCTCATACATTTCGTGGTGGAAGGTGTAGCCGGGCAAGCTCCACTGATTTACTATATTGCCCAGGGGCGATACCTCGTACAAGCCACTCGTGTTTTTATCGCCAAAGTAGAAGTTACCATTCTGAAGCCGGGCGATGCCGCAATCGTACGAAAGCTGGTTTAAGACCGGGTGGCTACTGTAGTCGAGCAGCCACCGGATGTCGCCGTAGTTGTCCACGATAAGCGGCACCTGCGGGTTGGAGGCGCTGAAGTTGCTGACCAGCGTAAAATTGCCACCCAGCGGTACGGTTGGCGCAGTAGTTACGGTAATGGCGGTGGGCATAGCGGGCGGTAGCGCGCCCGTGTGGATGGTAAGAGTAGTATCGGCGAGGGCCAGCCCCTGGGCATCGGTCAGCTGCACGTCTACTTTGTTATCGAAGTCGGCATAAAGCCCCAGAATGGGCACCGAATGAGTAGTACCGCTGTCGTCGAACTGCTGCACCACGTCGGAGTCGGCGCCGTGCTTGCCGTGTACTACCAGCCTGGTGCGGCCCGCCACCGGATAGGCAAAGGAAAGCTGCGCCGCCAGGGGCGCATAGCCCGTTGGGTTAACCACTACCGCGCCGGGCGCCAGCGCCAGCTGCGCCGTAATATGGACAGCTGGTTGGGGAGTTACCTCTTCGTGGTGGCAACCAGCCAGCGCTATTGCGCCTATTGCCAGCGTTGCATAATAGAACTTCATGTGCAGAAAAGAATAGTGTTTGGGTAGGTAGTGTGCCCGAAAGCACAGACCGCAAGACACTGGCTTCTCGGCAAAGTTTAATAAGGGTAGTAAGAATATTCTAACACATAGTTTCTTCATGAATAATTGTAGCTGATAATGAGCTAATAATGTTTTTAAGGGTCATTAAATGAATTTTTAATGCATTGGCTAGACTGTCTTATAACGCAAAAAGCGCCTGCGGCACGAGGCCGCAGGCGCTTTCTACTTCATTAATAACTAATAAATATCCTATTTGCCGCCAAATACGCGCTTGAGGATGGCAGTGGACTGCGCGGCCGGGTTCTGACGGATTTTGGCTTCCTGCTGGGCCAGCAGAATAAAGAGGCCATCGACCGTTTCCTTGGTTACGTAGTCGGTGAGGTTGGTGCTGGCGGGCGTCATGAGCGGAATCTTGTTGTAGCGCTCGATGAGCTTGCTGTAGGCCGCGTTGGCCCCTACCTGGTCGAGGCTCTGCACGATGCTGGGGCGCAGCGCCGCGTTGAGGGCCGCCTCCGAGTTTTTGCGCAACAGCTGGGTGGCGGCGTCTTTCTGCGAGCTGGTCACGAGCGAGAGCGCGTCGGTGAGGGTCAGCTGCTGCACGGCGTTCAGAAAGATATCCTTGGCCTGGGGCGCGGCGGCTTCGGCGGCGCGGTTGAGCAGGTTGGTGGCCTGCTCCACGGCCTGCTTTCCCAGGGGCAGGGCGCCGAGCGTGGTAGCCACCAGCTGCGCATCGGGCGGAAACTGAATGCGGATATCGTCGTTCAGGTTAAAGCCATCGGGCTCGGAAGCAAACGCCACGGCTTTGGTAACGCCGGTAGTGAGCGCTTCGCGCAGGCCGCTGGCCGCTTCGGCCTGCGTGAGCGGGGCTACCGGGGCGGCAGCCGGCGTAGCGACGGTCGTCGATTTGGGGGTCGTCGTGGTAGTTTTTTTGGCCGTAGTCGCCTTCGCGGGTGCTTTCTTTACAACCGTTGCTTTCTTGGTAGTCGTTTTCTTGGTAGTTTGGGCCAGGGCCGGCACGGCAGCCAGCAACGCCACCAGAAGGAAGAGGTTTTTCATATTTACCTAAAAAAAGAAAATGCGCGGCCTAAAAAACCAGACGGCCGACGTGGCTGTCCTGCAAGCATCGCGCTGCAAAGTTCTCTACAAAACCCTGCCAAACTATTCAGGCTATCCTCATGTACGTTGAAATAATGACAATCGGCGACGAGCTGCTCTATGGGCAGGTCGTAGATACCAACTCAGCCTTTATGGGCCAGCAGCTCGGCAGCCTGGGGCTGCGCGTGCGCCAGATTACGAGCGTGAGCGACCGCGCCGACGAGATAGTGGCGGCCCTCGACCAAGCCCGGCAGCGGGTGAAGGTCATCCTGACCACCGGTGGCCTCGGCCCCACCAAGGACGACCTCACCAAGCACGTACTGGCCCGCTACTTCGGCCGCGAGCTGGTGCTGCACGAGCCCACCCTGCGCCACGTGGAAGAAATATTCAAACGCTTCAACCGGCCCATGCTCGACGTGAACCGCCAGCAGGCCCTGGTGCCGGCCGGCTGCGAGGTGCTGCCCAACGCCGTGGGCACCGCGCCTGGCATGTGGCTGGAGGATGGCGGCACGGTATTTATCAGTATGCCCGGCGTACCGTTTGAGATGAAAAAGCTGATGACCGACCAGGTGCTACCTCGCCTCCAGGCGAAGTTTCAGCTGGCACCCATCGAGCACGTAGTAATCATGACGGCTGGGCTGGGCGAGTCGTTTCTGGCCGAGAAAATCAAGGACTGGGAGGCCGCCCTGCCGGCCAACGTGAAGCTGGCTTACCTGCCCAGCCTGGGCAGCGTGCGCCTGCGTCTCACCGGCACCGCCGACGATGAGCCGAACCTGCGTGACCGCATGCTAAAGCTACTGCCTGCTCTGCGTGAGCACATTGGCAGCTATATATTCGCCGAAGAAGATATTTCGCTCGAAGTAGCGGTGGGCCGGCTGCTGCAAGCGAAAGGCTGGCAGCTCGGCACCGCCGAAAGCTGCACCGGCGGCGCGGTGGCCCAGCGCATTACCAGCGTACCGGGCAGCTCGGCCTATTTCCGGGGCAGCGTGGTGGCCTATGATAACGACCTGAAAGAAAGCCTGCTGGGCGTGAATGCCGAAACACTGGGCCAGCACGGCGCGGTGAGTGAGCCCACCGTGCGCGAGATGGCCGAGGGTGCCCGCGCCCGCCTGGGCTGCGACGTGGCCCTGGCCACCAGCGGCATTGCCGGCCCCGGCGGCGGCACGCCTCTCAAGCCGGTGGGTACTATCTGTATTGCCTGCGCCACCCCGGCCGGCACCGTGAGCCGGCAGTTCAGCGTCGACCGCGGCCGGCAGACCAACATCGAGTACACCACCCAGGCCGTACTCATCCTGCTGTGGCAGCAGCTGGCCGGGCACCACGAAGCCGCACTGCTGAAGGTGTGATGCTCTTACAAGAACAACTTTAAGAATTTGTCCCAAAACCAGCTCCTCTCGACCTGCATCAGCTTGGTGAGCAGCTTATCGGATGCTGTGGCGAGCTGTTGAATATCGGTTAGCGTGGAATGGAAAGCTTGGTATTCAACATCGGCAGCATCGCCGGGCAGGTTAGCCAATTGGTCGAGCGACCGCTTCATCTGGTCCAATTCGCGGCGCTTTCGAGCCCGGATGATGCAGCGCGTCACTTGCAACATGTCTTTCTCGGCCACAAAAAACTCGCGGCGCTCACCAAGCCGTAGTTCCTTATAAATCAGCCCCCAGTCGAGCAGCTCGCGGACCGTCATGCTGGCATTGCCACGCGAGATGGTGAGCTGGGCCATAATGTCCTCGGTACTGAGCGCCTTCGGGCTTACCAGCAGCAGGGCATGAACCTGCGCCAGGGTTTTGCTCACGCCCCAGCTCGTGGCCGAAACGCCCCAGAGGTGAATAAATTGGGCCTTGGCTTCAGCTAAGCTTGGAGGCGAAGTAGCAGGCGTATCATCAAAAGTCATAGAGTTAACCATCAATGAGATGCATTTCTTTCAACAAGTCTTTCATAGCCGACTCGCAGGTAAAATAGGTAAAGTTAAACCCCTCGTCGAGCAGCCGTTGCGGATAGACTTTGCGACTTTTGAGAATAAGTTCGGTTTCCGTATGCAGCACGAAAGCCCCCACCTCCAGCAGCCACCGGGGCTGGGGCAATTGCAACGGAGGGTGTAGATAATTGGCTATCAGGGAATTAAATTCCCAGTTGGGCAGGGGGTACGGAGCACACACGTTCACAGGCCCGCTTAAGCACTCAGTTTGTGCGATAAACTCAATTGCCCGGCAGAAATCGGCTATATGCAGCCAGCTAATCCATTGCTGGCCCGAGCCTTGTGGCGAGCATAGGCCCCAACGAGCCAGTCGGGCCATCACCGGAAATGCCCCACCGTCAGGCCCCAACACAATTGAAGTACGCAGCGCCACTTTGCGCGTTGCCGGCGTTGGGCACGCTTCCAGCGCTGCCTCCCAAGCCTTGGCCACTGATACCGAAAACCCAGTGCCTATCTGCCCGGCGGCCTCCGTATTAGCAGGTTGGCTACCTACTGTATGAGCATAGATAGTTGCAGTAGAAGAGTTTAGCCAAACCCGCGGAGGCTGCTGGCAGGCGGCAATAGCAGCCCCCAGCACGGTGGTACTGTCGAAGCGGCTAGCCAAAATCTGCTGGCGATTGGCAGGCGTGTAGCGACAATCGACCGTGCGGCCAGCCAAGTTTACCAGCAAATCGGCCCCTTCCAGCTCCTGTGCCCACGGGCCTAGCGTTCGAGCATCCCAGCGAACGTCGCCCACACCAGTACGACTGATACTGATGACCTGGAAGCCAAGCCGTTGGAAATGAACGCCCAAATGACGGCCTAAAAAACCATTGCCGCCCGCGATAACAAGTTTGGGTGTACGCATGAGGTAAGGAAATAGCCGCAGACACCTGAATCAGCGTCTGTATGCCAGATAAAACGGGCCGATATATCATATGTTTCAGAAATAATTGAAAGTTCTTATAAAAATTTGAGGAAGCCCGCCTGCGCGGCAGCTGGCGCGTGCGGCCGCACCTGCACCTCGACCTGACGGTGCGGCAGCTGTGGAGCCCCGTGCGCTCGGCCCGCGACATCCGCCTCGACCTGCAAACGCCCACCGCGCACGTAGCCTCTATCCTGACTACGCCCGTGCAAAGCCTGGCCAGCGGCCTGAGCGTACGCTATTTATTCTAGCGCGGTTTGGAAGTCGCTGGACTGTAGCGCGGACTTTCAGTCCGCCAGTAGGCCGGAGGCGGGCGGACTGAAAGTCCGCGCTACTTGCCCGGCCGTACAATGACTCCGCAATTGCGCTAGGAAGCTATGTGAGTTGGCTGAAAATTGCTGGCAGATGAGGCGTCGGCCAGTGTGCCGATTAATTCGAGCACGGTCGGGTTGTTTTTCAGCTATAGCCCCACCAAGCGGAAGAGGGCAGCTCGGTGCCGTAGGCGCGGCTGCCGCTCACGGCTTCGAACTGCATCAGGTTTTGTTGGCGCAGGGCGGCGATGGTCATGAGCGCAAAGCTGCTATTGCGGGGCAAAGGAGCTGGCCAGCTGCTGAAACACCCTAGCCAGGTCGGGAGCCGCCCCGCGCCGCCCGGGCAAGCCGGGCGGCCAGTCGTCGATGGAATAAAAAATGGCAGACCGGTGTTGCCAGTAGCCCAGCTTACCAGCTTAAATGCGCGGGCTGCCGGACGAGCCACGCAGAAGCCGGCGAGAACGCCGGACGGGCGATTTGCTGAGAAAAAAATTATTTTTAGTAAACAAAACACTGTCCGGCTTCCTTAATCGCAAGCTCGTCAGTGCGCTAATCCGAACCCAAAGTAAGCTGGCTGCCCTTTGCCAGCATCTTTTGCCGGCGCCTCCCAAACCCAGACAGTATTTGCTGGTAATTTGTCCGGCTTTTCAGTTTTTTGGCGAGCGTCCACGATAGCTGCCTGCCCCTATATAGCGAATTTTATTTTTTCAAACCCTAGCTACTCATTTTTTTTGCAATGGCTGAAGACCACAACAAGCACGCTCCCGCATCCAACACCACAGAGCATTTCATGAACGACCCGTCGGCGGCAAAATGTCCGTTTCTGGCGGGCACACTGCCGCAGCAAACGGCCGGAGGCGGCCCCCGCAACCGCGACTGGTGGCCCAACCAGCTGCCGCTCAATATCCTGCGCCAGCAGTCGGCCCTGTCGAACCCAATGGACGCCAGCTTTAGCTACGTGGAGGAGTTTAAGAAGCTGGACCTGAATGCCGTGAAGCAGGACCTGTTTGAGCTGATGACCACCTCGCAGGACTGGTGGCCGGCCGACTACGGCCACTACGGGCCCTTCTTTATTCGTATGGCCTGGCACAGCGCCGGCACCTACCGCATTGCCGACGGCCGCGGGGGCGCGGGGCGGGTATGCAGCGCTTTGCCCCGCTCAACAGCTGGCCCGACAACGCCAACCTCGACAAAGCCCGCCTGCTGCTGTGGCCCATCAAGCAGAAATACGGCGAGCAGATTTCGTGGGCCGACCTCATGATTCTGGCTGGCAACTGCGCCCTTGAGTCAATGGGCCTTAAGCCGTTTGGCTATTCGGGAGGCCGCGCCGACGTATGGGAGCCGATGGAAGACGTGTACTGGGGCTCGGAGCGGGTGTGGCTGGGCGACAAGCGCTACACCGGCGACCGCCAGCTGGAAAACCCGCTGGCCGCCGTGCAGATGGGCCTTATCTACGTGAACCCGGAAGGCCCCAACGGCAACCCGAACCCCCTGGGCTCGGCCCGCGATATCCGCGAAACCTTCGGTCGCATGGCCATGAACGACGAAGAAACGGTGGCCCTGATTGCGGGCGGCCACACCTTCGGCAAAACCCACGGCGCAGCCGACCCCGCCCAGTACATTGCCCACGAGCCCGCCGCAGCGGGCATTGAGCAGCAGGGCAAAGGCTGGCTGAACTCGTACGGCACCGGCAATGCCGATAACACCATCACGAGCGGCCTGGAAGGCGCCTGGACCTCCACACCCACCAAGTGGGGCAATGCCTACTTCGACAACCTCTTCGGCTACGAGTGGGAGCTGACCAAGAGCCCGGCCGGCGCGCACCAGTGGAAGCCTAAAAACAACGGCGGCTCCGGCACCATCCCCGACGCCCACGACCCGAGCAAGTCGCACGCGCCGTTTATGCTGACCTCGGACATCGCCCTGCGCGAAGACCCGATTTATGAGAAAATCTCGCGTCGCTTCCACGCCAACCCCGACGAGTTTGCCGATGCCTTCAGCCGGGCCTGGTTCAAGCTCACGCACCGCGATATGGGTCCGTTGTCGCGCTACGTAGGGCCCGAGGTACCCAGCGAAGTGCTCATCTGGCAAGACCCCATTCCGGCGGCCGACTACGCCCCGATTGACAAAGCCGACATCGTGGCGCTGAAAGCCCGGCTGCTGGCCTGTGGCCTCTCGGGCTCGCAGCTCATTCGCACGGCCTGGGCTTCGGCTTCCACGTTCCGGGGCTCCGACAAGCGCGGCGGAGCCAATGGCGCCCGCATCCGGCTGGCCCCCAGAAATACTGGGATGCCAACAACCCGGCCGAGCTGTCGAACGTGCTCGACGTGCTGGCCGGCATCCAGAACGAGTTTAACGCCGCGCAAAGCGGGGGCAAGCGCGTGTCGCTGGCCGACCTCATTGTGCTGGGCGGTGCCGCTGCCATCGAGCAGGCGGCCAAAGATGGTGGCTACCAAGTGCAGGTGCCCTTCCACCCTGGCCGCACCGACGCCACGCACGAGCAAACCGATGTGCAGTCGTTTGCCGCGCTGGAGCCGCACGCCGACGGCTTCCGCAACTATCTCAGTGCTAACCACGAAGCCTCTCCCGAGGCGATGCTCATCGACCGGGCACAGCTGCTCACCCTTACTGCCCCGAGTTAACGGTGCTGGTGGGCGGCCTGCGGGTGCTGAACACCAACTACGACGGCTCGAACCACGGTGTCTTCACCGACCGGCCGGGCACGCTCAGCAACGACTTCTTCCTGAACCTGCTCGACATGGGCACCACCTGGCAGGCGACCTCCGAGGCCGACCAGGTGTTTGAGGGCCGCGACCGCAAAACCAATGTGGTGAAATGGACCGGCACCCGCGTTGACCTGATTTTCGGCTCCAACTCGGAGCTGCGCGCCATCTCCGAAGTATACGGCACTCACAAAGCCGGCCCGAAATTCGTGCGCGACTTCGTGGCCGCCTGGGCCAAGGTAATGGACGCCGACCGCTTCGACCTGGTGCAAGCGTAAGGCTGAGTAAGCGGGCAACGTCCGGCTGAAGACAACGCCGCTCCGGCAACGGGGCGGCGTTTTTTTATACTTTTTTGGGGCTGTTTAGTCGGCTGAAACAGGATGAGGACCAAGCCCGAATTGGCGACGGGCGAGGACTGCCCCAGGCCCGGCTGCTCAGCTGGCCGGGGCGCAAAGCCCGGCGACTAACGCCGGCTTCAGCGGCGGCCCAGGTACGGGTAATTGCCTTGGCTATTAAACCAGAAGCTGCCACCAAGTGTCCAGCTAAGGCTTTTTACTGCCATAAAGCCAGCTGCTTCATTACAAAACTGCCCCGTACGCCAGGCAGCACATCTGCCCAGGCAGCCGGCCCGGAACGAAGCCTGGCGCTGGCAGCTTGTAAAGGAAGGATGCCCAACTTTTGTGGCAGTTGCCCGCAAACCCACCTGCGAGTTAAGCTGTATTCCACCTGGATTTCCGTTTACCCAACTAACCTTACCCTAATGGCTACCCAGGAAAATTCTTCGGACCAGAACGGACACGATACGTCCGCCAATGCAACCGGCACCTCCGTCAACGGCGGGGGCTCGTCGCAAGACCAGCGCACTGCCAGTGGCGAAACCGCCCAGACCCTGACCACCCGCCAGGGTCATCCCGTTTCCAACAACCAGAACCTGCGCACCGTGGGCAGCCGCGGCCCGGCTACCCTGGAGAACTACCAGTTCATTGAGAAAATCAGCCACTTCGACCGCGAGCGCATCCCCGAGCGTGTGGTGCACGCCCGCGGCGCCGGCGCCCACGGCGTATTTGAGGCCTACGGCACGGTAGGCGGCGAGCCCATTGCGAAATACACCCGTGCCAAGCTGTTCAATACCAAGGGTAAAGAGACGCCGGTGTTCGTGCGCTTCTCGACGGTGGGCCACGGTGGCCACTCGCCCGAAACCCTGCGCGACCCGCGCGGCTTTGCGGTGAAATTCTACACCGAAGACGGCAACTGGGACCTGGTGGGCAACAACCTGAAGGTATTCTTCATCCGTGACGCCATCAAGTTTCCCGACCTGATTCACTCGCAGAAGCCCGACCCGGTGTTTAACCGCCAGACTGGTCAGCGCATCTTCGACTTTATCGCTAACACCCCGGAAGCTATGCACATGGTGAGCTTCCTGTTCTCGCCCTGGGGCATTCCGGCCAACTACCGCCAGATGCAGGGCTCGGGCGTGAACACCTACAAGTGGGTGAACGCGCAGGGCGAAGCCGTGCTGGTGAAATACCACTGGGAGCCCCAGCAGGGCATTAAAAACCTGACCGCCCCCGAAGCCGAAGCTATTCAGGCCAAGAACTTCAACCACGCCACTCAGGACCTATACGACAACATCAAGAAAGGCAATTTCCCAAAATGGGAGCTGTGTGTGCAGATTATGTCGGACGACGAGCACCCCGAGCTGGACTTCGACCCGCTCGACGATACCAAAATCTGGCCCGAAGACAAGTTCCCCTTCCTGCCCGTAGGCATGATGACGCTGAACCGCAACCCCGAAAACTACTTTGCTGAGGTAGAGCAGGTGGCCTTCGGCACCGGCGTACTGGTAGACGGCCTCGATTTCTCGGACGACAAGATGCTACAGGGCCGCACGTTCTCGTATTCGGATACCCAGCGCTACCGCGTGGGCCCCAATTACCTGCAGTTGCCCATCAACGCGCCCAAAAAACATGTGGCCACCAACCAGCGCGACGGCCAGATGACGTACCACGTAGATGCGGCCCCCGGCCAGAACCTGCACGTCAACTACGAGCCCAGCAGCCTGAACGGCCTTAAAGAGTCGCCCGCGCAGGGCCCCGACCACACGCCGAGCTACGCCGCCAAGCTGGTGCGCCAGACTATCGACCGCACCAACAACTTCGGGCAGGCCGGCGACCGCTACCGCAAGCACGAAGACTGGGAGCGCAACGACCTCATCAACAACATGGTGGGTGCGCTGACCGATGCCGAGCCGGTGATTCAGGACAAGATGATTGAGCTGTGCACCAACTGCGACGCCGATTGGGGCCGCCGCCTGGCCGAAGGCATCAAAGCGGCCAAAGCCAACATGCAAGCCGAAGGCAGCAACCAGTACAACGAGCGCGAGGCTACCCAGGCCGTAGCACAGGCTGAGGAAATGGCCCATGACGCCAAGCCCTACTAGTTCCATAAAAAGGAACCAGCAAAAAACGCCACCCCGGCAACGGGTTGGCGTTTTTATTGCGGGCTAAGCTGCGCTCCGCGTACCGCTGCGGGAACTTCCCGCTCCGCTTCTCCCCCACCAAACTCCTCCGCTACAAAGGCCTGCGCGTAGGCTTTTACCTGCTCGCGCACGGCCCGAAACTGCGCCAGTATCTCGTCCTCGCTGCCGGTAGCTTTGGCCGGGTCGGGGAAGTTATGGTGCCGCTTTTTGGCGAGAGATGGAAACACCGGGCACACCTCATTGGCATGGTCGCACACCGTAAGCACGTAGTCGAAAGGCACCTGGGCATACTCCTGCACGTGGTTGCTGGTATGCTGGCTGATGTTTACGCCATCTTCGGCCATCACGCGCACGGCGCGGGGATTGAGGCCGTGGACCTCTACCCCAGC
Organism: Hymenobacter sp. BRD67; assembly: GCF_013256425.1. Classification (GTDB taxonomy): domain Bacteria; phylum Bacteroidota; class Bacteroidia; order Cytophagales; family Hymenobacteraceae; genus Hymenobacter. The sequence continues at coordinate 1,248,013 of NZ_CP053904.1, read as the reverse complement.
CGAATAGACGCGCGCTTTCTCACCTAGCAATCGCTGGAGGTAGCCGTGCAGCAGCTGGCTGCGGCACGAGTTGCCGGTGCAAAGCACCAATATGTTTTTGGGGTGCGAATTCATTAGGCTCATATTATACAGTAAAAAATTGCTACTTGCCGCCGTACCAGCGCCGGCGCAGCCCGAACGCGACCTTCACCAGCGCGATGAGCGCGGGCACCTCAATCAGCGGGCCGATAACGCCTGCTCGAAGTTGTTGCCGGTGGCCGTGAACCAGGAAAATCCAGCGGGTGAAGCCCCGGTCGAGACCCGACAGCTTTTTATCGGCTACGGCCCCACCGGGCGGCCGGGCTAGCGGGTTAACTCCCATAGTATAAAGGATATATTATACCCCAACCAGCCCGCTACGCCGCTCCAGCAGCAGCGTATCGCGCCACACGCCGGCCAGGCGGCCGATGCGCTCGCGGCGGCCCACCACCCGAAAGCCGGCCGCCTCGTGCAGCCGCACACTGGCCCCATTTTCGGGGAAGATACCGGCCTGCAGCATCCACAGGCCCTGGGCTTCGGCCCCGGCCACGAGGGCGGCCAGCAGCTGCCGGCCCACGCCTTGGCCCCGGGCTTCGGCGGCTACGTACACGCTTACTTCGGCCACACCGGCGTACACGCAGCGGCCCGATACGGAGGTGAGCGCGGCCCAGCCCAGCACCTGGCCCGTTGCTTCGTCGAGCGCCACCAACCGGCTGTGGGCCAGGTGGCTGCTATCCCATTCCTCCCAGGCAGGCGCTTCGGTTTGGAAGGTGGCATGGCCAGTAGCAATACCTTGCTGGTAAATGGCCCGGACCTGCGGCCAGTGCGCGGCAGTCAGCGGCTGCAATAACATAGTATTATTACTATAAGTAAAACCAATTAGCAGCACCCACCGCCCGGCGTGCAGGCCGGCGCTTCGGCCAGTACAAACGGCATGGGCGCGGCCTGGTGTAGCTCGGCCGGGGCGGCCGGCGCAATGCAGCACTGCCCGGCCGCCCCGGCCTGGTCGTATTCGGCCTGGTAGCGCGGGTCGTTGAACTCCGCGTCTTCGTGGAAATAATAGACTTCCCACTCCACGCCGTCGGGGTCGTTGACCCAGAACTTGTCTTGCTTGGCATAGCAGCAGCTGGTGCCCATTTCTTCGCGCTGCACCAATCCTGCCTGGCGGGCGGTGGCGAGGCGCTCGTCCAGCTCCTGCACGGTTTCGACCTGGAAGCCCAGGTGCCCGAAGTTGCTGGCTACCCGCCCCGCGTTCTCCACAAACGAGATAATGAGCGAGGGCTTGTCGAGGACGTACTTGGCGTAGCCGCGCCGGATTTTGGCTGCCGGCTGCCCAAAGAAAGCCGTGTAAAAATTGACCGTAGCGGCCAGGTCAGACACGTACAGCGAGACGTGCATCCGGGGAAAAACAGCGTTATCCATGACGACAAAAGCTTAAGAAGGTGAGAGTTAAGACTAGCAGCCGCAGGCCTCGCCGGGGCCGCACGCCGGGCTGGCAACCGCAGCGGCAAAGAAGCCCGCGAACTGCTGCTGCACCTGCTGCAATAAGCTGGTATTTAGGCAATAACAAACCATTAGTCCGTCGATTTCGCCGCGAATCAAATCCAGCGCTTTCAACTCCTGCAAGTGCTGCGACACGGTAGTGCGCGCGAGGGGCAGCTCAGCGGCGATATCGCCCGAGATGCAGGTTTGCCTGCTGGCCAGCAGCTGAATGATGGCCACCCGCGCCGGGTGTGCCAAGGCCTTGGCTACCCGTGCCAGTTGCTGCTGCTCATCGGTGAAAGGGGCGGTTTTGGCGTATGTCATCGCTACAGAATAATGTATGACGCAAACATACGACATATATTAAAAAAAGTACCCGAGCGCTGAAAACTATTCGTATTATTTCCTTCAATGCTAGCTATGGGGCTGCTTTTTTTCGTGCTGCGAGCTGCTCACTGCCAGGCACTACCAGTTGCAGGCACTGCCGGGCCGCGCAGGCAGCCGGCCGCAGGAACCAGTAGAAAAAACTGCCTCTACTGGTGGGTAAGTGCCTAACAGCCCTAAGCTTTAGGGCTGATAAATTCGATTTGCTTGGGAGGAAAAACCATGCTGACCAAGCTGTTTAGCCTGGCTTGGGTACTGCGAACTTTCTTTTTAATTGGCATCTGCCGATAATCAAACTTAGTTAAAGCAGCTACTTCTTCATCGGCCGTACGATTTCTAAGGTGTGATTCCAGAAAAAAGGTACTAATGACGCTATTCCACTCCGCTTTGGTACTCCAGTAATGTCCGATATAAGGTCTTGCCTCGTGAAGCGGGTAAGTCTCATGCAACGCTACGGATAACGCAAACTGCTCGATGAGCCGCGGGGTAACCTGCTGCTCGCATAGCTCGTCGCAGATGCTCAGCGCTAACTTAATTGCGGCCATATTTTGTGAGGCAGGGATGCCAACCACCCCCGCGTTCCACATAGAAAGCTGCTTATGCATGGTGATACCCCCAAAAGACCGGTCTTTAACCTGCTGCCACATGCGGCGCTCCGTCTTACTGGCAAGGCTACTCAAGGCGCCTTCTACTTCGTGCATGAACGCCACTCCATTAGCCAACTCCTGGCTAAGGTAGCTCAATGAGCCATGCAGAAAAGTATCGGTATCTAAATAGATAATATGCTCTCCCGCATACTGCTGCGCCGTATATTCCAACGCCTTAATCTTAACCCGCCAAAAGAACTTAAATTTCCCTTGCCATTCCTGAAGGGTAGCGGCCGGTATTGCCTGCACGGTTACAATCGATGCCAGGTGCTGATACAAATCAGGGGCATCAGTAATAACTGTAATGCCAGTTAGAAAATGGCTGTTTTTTCTTAAAAATGACAAGATGGAAAAATTAGCCTGGAAATGGTTCTGTATAGTATTACCAAATACTAAGTATAGAAGTCGCATGGCGTAGGAACTTGAATTGTTGCGTTGATAGCACCGAAATTCTGAGGCGGCCGAAAGCAATTGGCACCAAGAAATAAAAACGAAGATAAGCTAAGCTAAAAGGTAGTGAAGCTTGGTTTCGAGCGGGCTACGGGCACCCGAGTCGGAATGCCGCCGCCACGTATTGTCTCAGTGCAGGTACTCAGCTAATCGTCGGGTCGGGGTACAGATTGGCTGGTGCGGACAGCCGGCTCAACCCCGGCAGCCCGCCCGGTACTCGGAGTTGGAATCCGCTCTAGTTTACTCCCTCTTAGTACCTTACGCCTAAAATTATCTTCTATGCAAAAAGGCCGCCTGGAGGCATTCAGCGATGGTGTACTCGCTATTATCCTCACTATCATGGTGCTGGAGATTAAGGTACCGCACGGCGATGATTTCACGGCTCTGAAGCCGCTGCTGCCTATTTGCCTGAGCTACGTGCTGAGCTTTATTTACGTGGGCATTTATTGGAACAACCACCATCACCTGCTTAGCAGCGCCCGGCAGATTAGCGGCGGCGTGCTGTGGGCCAATCTGCACCTGCTGTTCTGGCTCTCGCTCACGCCGTTTGCCACCGGCTGGATGGGGGAAAATCACTTTGCCCCGGCCACGCTGGCCGTGTATGGGGTAGTGCTGCTGGGCTCGGGCATCGCGTATTTTATGCTGCAAAACTGCCTGATTGCCGTCAATGGCCCCGCCTCGCCGCTGGCCCACGCCCTGGGGCACGACTGGAAGGGTAAGGTCTCGCTGGTGCTCTACGGCGCCGGCATCGGCAGCAGCTTTGTGCTGCCCTGGCTGGCCGGGGCCGCCTACGTGGCCGTGGCCCTCATGTGGCTGGTGCCCGACCCGCGCATTGAGCGGGTGCTGCAAGACCACCCGAAACCCGAAGCACAAAACCAGCTATAAGCCTGAATAGGCTGTCGGACGCAGAAATGTGATGTCGGTATGCGACACGTTGTGCTGGTACTGGGGCAGAGCCTTTAGCCTCAGCCATTCGGGGTCGCTGCTGAAGGCTTTCCAGTGCGCCTCACGGTCAGGCATACTGTTGAAAGAAGTCATATACATTAGGTTTGGCATTTTGGAGCCAAAAACTACCTCGCCGTAGAAGATGCCATTAAAGCCCAGGCGGTCGAACAGCCTGATTTCGCCACCGGCGTTAAACATCCGCACTTTGGTGCGGAACAGCTTTTCGCTGGCGCCTTCGTAGCTGCGCAGCTCATATACCCGCTCGCTGGGGGGCGCGTCGAGTTTAGGGGCAGTAAGAGCGGGCATCTCGTCGAAAGCCTTTAGGAAGATGGTTTGCTGCCGCCCATAGGCGGGGCTGGTGTAAGGGGCATTTTCGTAGCTGCCGCCGGCGGCCAGCAGTTTGGGGGCCGTTTCCCGGGCCACGCTTTCCCACTGCTTCAACGATGCAAAGGGCGTGAAAACGTAAATCCTTCTGTCGGCCGCCGTGTCGTTGCCAATCGGCTTAAAAACGCCGATGGTCGGGAGGCCGGCCGCGCGCATAGCTGGCAGGTACTGCTGCCGTAAAAAGCTATCGACCAGCGCTTCCTGCCGGGCAGTTTTCAGGTGGTAGATTTTTAGCTCAAAATAAGCCGGGCGAGGGCCCGCGGAACGGGCCATCACTTTACTACCTGCCAGAAACAAACACAGGGAGGCCAGCACCAACAGAATAAGCTGCTTTTTCATAAGTAGTGCCGAACACCAGCGGCCGGCAGCTAAAAGTAGCATCCAGTACGAAGTAAAGGAAATAATTGATTAACATAGTAAAATAAATATATTTAATAAATATACGTCAGAACACCCCAGCAACTTAAAGAAAATTTACTTTTTGCTATCATTGACAACAAACGTTTGTTAGTTTTGCAACCAGAAGCTTCCCATCCCTCAGCTCTCCGCACTCATGCTTTTTCAACCCGAAATTGAGCGGCTTCCGCTGCCGCAGCTGCGGGCGTTGCAAAACGTCCGCCTTCAGGAGCAGGTCGCTTACCTGGCGGCGCGGGTGCCATTTTACCAGCGCAAGTTTGCCGAGGCGGGTATTAATCCGGCCACGTTCCAGGGGCTGGCAGACTTACCCAAGCTGGGCTTCACTAAGAAAACGGATTTTCGGGACAACTACCCCTTCGGCCTGTTTGCCGTGCCCGAAGCGGAGGTGGCGCGGCTGCATTGCTCCAGCGGTACCACGGGCAAGGCCACGGTGGTAGGCTACACGGCCGGCGACCTGGGTATTTTCGCCGAGGTAGTGGCCCGCTCGCTGGCAGCAGCCGGCTGCCAGCCGGGCATGAAGCTGCAGAATGCCTACGGCTACGGCCTGTTTACGGGCGGCCTGGGCATTCACTACGGTGCCGAGAAGCTGGGGCTGACCGTGATTCCGGTATCGGGCGGCAGCACCGACCGGCAGCTACAGCTTTTGCAGGATTTCCGGCCCGAAATCATCTGCGCTACGCCCTCCTACGCCCAGGTGCTGGCCGAGGAGCTGCAGCGGCGCGGCATAGCCCCGGAAGCCATCAACCTGAAGCTGGCCGTACTCGGCGCCGAGCCCTGGACTGAGGCCATCCGCCAGCAGGTGCAGGCCGGGCTGCACGTAGCGGCCACCAATATATATGGCCTGAGCGAGATACTCGGCCCCGGTATCTCGCAGGAAGACGTGGACGAGCGCGGCACCGGCAGCTACATCTGGGAAGACCATTTTTACCCCGAGGTGGTAGACAAGGACACCGGCGAGCCGGTGGCGGAGGGCGAGCTGGGCGTGCTGGTTTTCAGCACACTCACCAAAAAAGCCATGCCCATTCTGCGCTACTGGACGGGCGACATCACCAACATCTACTACGACCACTCGGTGAAGCGCACCCACGTAAAAATGGGCCCGATTCGGGGCCGCGCCGACGATATGCTCATCATTCGGGGGTGAATTTCTTCCCCACGCAGGTCGAGGATATCATCAGCCAGCTGGCCCACGTCAGCCCCTACTACCAGGTGGTGGCCACCCGGCGCGGCAGCCTCGACGAAGTGGAAGTAAGCGTAGAAGTAGCTGAGCCCCTGCTGCGCGAGCTGGGACTGGCCACCACCCCCCTCACCGCCGAGCACGTGCAGCAGCACGACAGCCTGCGCCAGCTCCAGGGCCTGTTTGCCAAGAAAATAAAGGACAATATCGGCCTCAGCATGCGGGTACAGCTGCTGGGCTGCGGGCAATTGCCGCGCAGCGAGGGCGGCAAGCTGAGCCGGGTGAAGGACTTGCGCGAGCTGAAGTAAAGAATCAGAAAACGTTGGTCATGGAGAGCGCAGCGAAGCATCTCGTTCGCGTCATTGGGTTAGTAACTCTAACGTCAGTTCGCGAGATGCTCCGCTCCGCATGACCAACGAGTATTATAGATTAAGTATTTGTAGATGAGCCGCTTTCATACCTTAAAAATCAAGAGCATCACCCGCGAAACGCCCGATTGCGTGTCGCTGGCCTTCGAGGTGCCGGCCGGGCTGCGCGAAACGTTTCGCTACCTGCCCGGCCAGTACCTGACCCTGCGCCGCGAGCACCAGGGCGAAGACTTACGGCGCAGCTACTCCATTTGCAGCAGTCCGCTGGATGATGAATGGCGGGTGGCCATCAAGAAGGTGCCTGAGGGCCGCTTCTCCACCCTGGCCGTGGAGGGCCTGCACCCCGGCGACACCCTCGACGTGCTGCCGCCGCAGGGCCGCTTCACCCCTGCCCTGCACCCCAGCCACACCAAGCGCTACGCGCTGTTTGCGGCCGGCAGCGGCATCACGCCCCTGCTCAGCATTGCCCGCACAGTGCTGCTGACCGAGCCGGGCAGCCACGTGTATCTGGTGTACGGCAACCGGGGACGCAACTCCATTATTTTCAAGGAACAGATTGAGGGACTGAAGAATAAATTTCTGGGCCGGCTGAGCGTGTTCCACATCCTGAGCCGCGAGCAGGGCGAGAGCGACCTGTTTTTTGGGCGGGTAGACTACGCCAAGACGGCCCAGCTGCTGCGCCAGCTCATCCCGGCCAGTCAGCTCGACGAGGCGTTTATCTGCGGTCCCGAAGAGATGATTCACGGCGTGCAGCAGGCGCTGACGGAGGCCGGCGTCGCGTCGGGGAATATTCACTTTGAGCTATTTGCCTCGGCGGGCAGTGCCACGGCGAAAGCCGCCCCGCGCCGCGCCGCGGGCGAAGACGACCAGAAAAGCCAGGTTACGCTGCGCCTCGACGGCCGCGCTTACCGCCTCGACATGTCGTATTACGGCGATACCGTGCTCGACGCGGCGCTGGCCGCCGGTATCGATGCGCCCTACTCGTGCAAAAACGGGATGTGCAGCACCTGCCTGGCCCGCGTGACGAGCGGCACCACCGCCATGGACGTAAACTATTCGCTCTCAGCCGATGAAATAGCCAAAGGCTATGTCCTGACCTGCCAGGCCCGGCCTACTACGCCGGAGGTCACGGTAGATTTTGACCAGTAGGTACTAGCGCCGCCTTTGCCGGCTGCCGCTGAACGACCAGCTGCGGACTACAAAGTCCGCGCTGCTAGTTACTTTTGTCTTACGCTAAACTAACACTCGTTAGTTTTTGTTATCCGCTCATGGAAACGCTCGCTCCCACCCCCGAAGAACAATTTCAGGCCCGCATCGACGCCGACATCCGCATCGAGCCCAAAGACTGGATGCCTGAGGCGTATCGCAAGACCCTCATCCGGCAGATTTCGCAACACGCGCACTCCGAGCTGGTGGGTATGCTGCCCGAAGGCAACTGGATAACCCGCGCCCCTTCGCTCAAGCGCAAGTCCATTTTGCTGGCCAAGGTGCAGGACGAGGCAGGCCACGGCCTCTACCTCTACAGCGCCGCCGAAACGCTGGGCACCTCGCGCGAGCAGATGCTGGCCGACCTGCACTCGGGCAAGGCCAAGTACAGCAGCATCTTCAACTACCCCACCCTGAGCTGGGCTGATATGGGCTGCGTGGGCTGGCTCGTGGACGGGGCGGCCATCCTGAACCAGGTGCCGCTGTGCCGCACCTCGTACGGCCCGTACGCGCGGGCTATGGTGCGGGTGTGCAAGGAAGAGAGCTTCCACCAGCGCCAGGGCTTTGAGATTATGCAGACGCTGTGCGAGGGCGCGCCGGCTCAGAAGGAGATGGCCCAGGAGGCCCTTAACCGCTGGTGGTGGCCCACGCTGATGATGTTTGGCCCCAAGGATAGCGAGTCGCCCAACACCGAGCAGAGTATGAAGTGGCGCATCAAGCGCTTTACCAACGACGAGCTGCGCCAGAAATTCGTGGACATGATGGTGCCCCAGGCCGAGTTTCTGGGCCTGACCGTGCCCGACGAGAAAGTAAAGTGGAACGAGGAGCGCCAAGCCTACGACTTCGGCGAGGTGAACTGGGAAGAGTTCTGGGCCGTGGTAAAAGGCAACGGCCTCTGCAACCACGAGCGCCTGCAAGCCCGCGTGCAGGCCCACGAGGAAGGCGCCTGGGTACGCGAGGCAGCGCTGGCCCACGCCGGGAAGCGCAAGGCACGCGAAACGGTGGCGGCGTAAGCAGCAACGAACATCGTGCAGCGCGCAGCGAAGCAACCCAACGATTTTTCAGAAAATGAACAACTCCGAATGGCCTCTGTGGGAGGTCTTTATCCGCAGCAAGCAGGGGCTCGACCACAAGCACGTGGGTAGCCTGCACGCCGCCGACGCGGCAATGGCCGTGCAGAACGCCCGCGACGTGTATACCCGCCGCCTCGAAGGCGTAAGCATCTGGGTAGTGGAGTCGAAGCACATCCACGCTTCCAACCCCGATGAGGCGGCCGAGTTTTTCGACCCGGCGGCCGATAAAGTGTACCGGCACCCCACGTTCTACGACGTGCCGGATTCCATTAAACACATGTAAGCCCGCGGGTTATGGCAGCTACTCAGTCTGAAATCCCCACCGCTCCGGCGGCGGCTCCGGCCGCCAACCCGCTGTTTCCGCTCGTGTTGCAGCTGGCCGATACCAGCCTTATCCTCGCGCACCGCCTCTCCGAATGGTGCGGGCACGGCCCCGTGCTGGAGCAGGATTTGGCGCTGGCCAACATTGCCCTCGATTTGCTAGGTGAGGCCCGTAGCTACTACCAGTACGCCGCCGAGCTCGAAGGCCAGGGCCGCACCGAGGATGACCTGGCCTACCTGCGCTCGGCCGTGGAGTACCGCAACCCGCTGCTGGTAGAGCAGCCCAACGGCGACTTTGCGCACACCATCGTCCGGCAGTTCTTGTTTGATAATTTTCACTATCACTTACTTAAAGAGCTACAAAGCGGCCCGGATGCCCGACTGGCCGCCATTGCCGAGAAGTCGGTCAAGGAAGCCGCCTACCACCTCAAGTGGAGCTCCGAATGGCTGATTCGCCTCGGCGACGGTACGCCCGAGAGCCGGCAGCACCTCGATAAAGCTATTGCCACACTCTGGCGCTTCGCCGGCGAGCTGACCACGCCCACCGCGCTCGAAACGAACTTACAGGAACTGGGGCTGCTGCCCGAGTACGCCGCCCTGCTGCCCGCTATGCAGGCGCACGCGGCGCATGTGCTGGCCGAGGCCACCGTGCCCCTGCCCGCCGCGCCCTTCGCGCAGCAGGGCGGCAAGAGCGGCCGCCACTCCGAGCACCTGGGCTACCTGCTGGCCGAGCTGCAATACCTGCAACGCACCTACCCCGGCCTGACGTGGTAACTACCTCCTCCCCAGCGCCTACCGAAGCCCGAATCTGGCAGCTGCTGGAAGAGGTGAGCGACCCCGAAGTGCCCGTACTGAGCATTCTGGACCTGGGCATCGTACGGGCCGTGGCGGTGGACGGCGAGCATATTACCGTTACCATCACCCCGACTTACTCGGGCTGCCCGGCCATGAGCGCCATCGCCACCGACATCCGGCTGCGGCTGCTGGCCGAGGGCTACCGGCAGGTAACTATCCACAACCAGATAAGCCCGGCCTGGACCACCGACTGGATGAGCCAGGCGGGCCGCGCCAAGCTCGAAGCCTACGGCATTGCGCCGCCCATTGATGGCACGGCCAGCGGCCACGTCCTCAACTTATTTGGCCAGGATACCGCCGTACGCTGCCCGCTCTGCAAGTCGGCCCACACGCACCTGGTCAGCCAGTTTGGCTCAACAGCCTGCAAGGCCCTGTATCAGTGCGACGACTGCCGCGAGCCGTTCGATTACTTTAAATGCCACGCTTAGCTCTTTCCATGTCCGACACCGCCCTGCTTTACTCTTTTGCCGACGGCGTGGCCACGCTCACGCTCAATCGCCCCGACGTCTTCAACAGCATCAACAAGCCGCTGGCGCTGGCCTTGCAGCAGCGGCTGCGCGCATGCCAGGCCGATGCCAGCGTACGGGCCGTAGTGCTCACGGGCACGGGCCGCGCCTTCTGCGCCGGGCAGGACCTGGCAGAAATAACCGGGCCGAACGCGCCCGATGTGTCGGAAATTGTGGAGCAGCACTACAACCCGATTATTCTGCTTATTCGGGAGCTGGAAAAGCCCGTCATCGCGGCCGTGAATGGCGTAGCGGCCGGGGCGGGCGCCAACATTGCCCTGGCCTGCGATATCGTGGTGGCCCGGCAGTCGGCCGCGTTCATTCAGGCGTTCAGCAAGATTGGCCTGGTGCCCGACAGCGGCGGCACCTACTTTCTGCCGCGCCTCGTGGGCCTGCAGCGCGCCAGCGCCCTCATGCTGACCGGCGACAAGGTAAGCGGCGCCGAGGCCGTGCAGATGGGCATGATTTACAAGGCGTTTGCTGATGAGACTTTCGACCAGGAAGTACTCGCGCTGGCCCACAAGATGGCCCACCTGCCCACCAAAGGCCTGGCTTACACCAAGCAGCTGCTCAACCACACGTTTGCCAACGACGTGGCCCAGCAGCTGCGTGCCGAGGGCGACTACCAGCTGCGCGCCGGCCACACCGCCGACTACCGCGAGGGCGTAGCCGCCTTCCTGGCCAAGCGTCAGCCCACCTTTACCGGCCAGTAGATTTTAAATGTGGAAGATGTGAGAATGTGGAAGATGTAAAAAATCATCTGCAATCCGCATTTTCTCATTTCTCACCTCTTCGCATCTCCCACATTATCAAAATGACCATTGGAATTATCGGCAGCGGCGCGATGGGCGCGGGCATTGCTCAGGTGGTGGCCACGGCTGGCCACGCGGTGCGCCTGCTCGACCAGAATGCCGCGGCCCTCGAAAAGGCTACGGCTGGCATCGCCGCCAGCCTGCGCAAGCTGGCCGAAAAAGGCAAGCTGACCACCGAAGCGGCCGGGGCGGCCATTGCCCGCCTGCATCCCACGGCCAGCATGGCCGACTTTGCCGACTGCGAGCTGGTTGTGGAAGCCATTGTGGAAGACCTGGCGGTGAAGCAGCAGGTTTTCCGGCAGCTCGAAAATATAGTAAATTCTGAATGTATTCTGGCCACGAATACGTCGTCCCTCTCGGTTACGTCGATTGCGGCGGCCTGCCTGCGGCCGGAGCGCTTCGTGGGCATTCATTTTTTCAACCCGGCCCCGCTCATGCAGCTGGTGGAGGTGATTCCGGCAGTGCAAACCCGCCCCGGACTGGCCGATGACATTAAGGCGCTGGTGGCCAGCTGGGGTAAGCGCCCGGTGCTGGCCCAGGACACGCCCGGCTTTATCGTGAACCGCGTGGCGCGGCCTTTCTACGGCGAGGCCATTCGGATTCTGGAAGAAGGCATTGCCGACATCGCCACTATCGACTGGGCCCTGACCGAGCTGGGCGGCTTCCGCATGGGGCCGTTTGCCCTGATGGACTTTATCGGCCACGACGTCAACTATCGAGTCACGGAGTCGGTGTTCACCGCCTTTTTCTACGACCCGCGCTACCGCCCCTCCTTCACCCAGAAGCGCTTGTTTGAGGCCGGCTACTACGGCCGCAAGGCCGGGCGCGGCTTCTACGACTATGCGCCCGGCGCCGCGCAGCCCACGCCGAACCGCGATGCGGCGCTGGGCCAGCGCATTCTGCACCGGGTACTGGCCATGCTCATCAACGAGGCCGCCGAGGCGCTGCACCTGCGCGTGGCGTCAGCCCCCGACCTGGAGCTGGCCATGACCACCGGCGTGAACTACCCCAAAGGCCTGCTGGCCTGGGCCGACGAGCTGGGGCCGGCCCAGGTGCTGGCTACGCTCGACGACCTCTACCACGACTACCACGACGACCGCTACCGCGCCAGCGTGCTGCTGCGGCGCTTGGCCCGCGAAAACCGGTATTTTCTGACGCATGAGCCCATTCCCGCCGTCCGCTAGCTCAACCGCCGAGGCCGTGAAAGCCCTCATGCTCGGCCAGGACGCCTTCAGCCAGCTGCTGGGCCTGTGCGTGGACGAGGTCGGCCCCGGCTACTGCCGCCTGCATTTCGCAGTGCGGCCCGACATGCTCAACGGCTTCGGGGCCCTGCACGGCGGCGTCACGTTTTCGGCGGCCGATACGGCGTTTGCTTTTGCCTGCAACAGCCACGGCCGCCAGAGCGTGGGGCTCAGCGTAACCGCCGATTACCTCGAAGCCGGCCGGGTGGGCGACGTGCTCACAGTGGAAGCCCGGGAGGTGAGTCTCAAGCATAAAATCGGCGTGTACCAGGTGCGCGTAACCAACCAGCTGGGTGCGGAACTGCTGCTTTTCAAGGGCACGGCCTACCGCACCAGTCACGAAATCCTGCCTAAAACCTCATGAACGAAGCTTATATCATCGACGGCGTGCGCACGCCCATCGGCAACTTTGGCGGCACCCTGGCCGCCGTGCGCCCCGACGACCTGGCCGCCCACACCATCCGCGAGCTGCTCAGGCGCCACCCCGACACTGACCCGGCCGCCGTAGCCGACGTTATCCTGGGCTGCGCCAACCAGGCCGGCGAAGACAACCGCAACGTGGCCCGCATGGCGGCGCTGCTGGCCGGCCTGCCTTATTCTGTACCCGGCGAAACCCTGAACCGCCTGTGCGCCAGTGGCCTGTCGGCAGGTATTGCGGCCGCCCGCGCCATCCGTAGCGGCGATGGCGACCTGTTCGTGGCCGGCGGCGTCGAGAACATGACCCGCGCCCCGTTCGTCATGTCGAAGCCCTCCAAGGCATTCGGCACCGACTCGCAGATGGCCGATTCGAGCTTCGGCTGGCGGTTCATCAACCCCGCCCTACAGGCGCAGTACGGCACCGACGCGATGGGCGAAACCGCGGAGAATCTGGTAGACCAGTACCACATCAGCCGCGAAGACCAGGATAAGTTTGCGCTGGTCTCGCAGCAGAAAGCCGCCGCTGCCCAGCAGCGCGGCCGCTTCGCCGCCGAGATTGCGCCCGTGGCCATTCCGCAGCGCAAGGGCGAGCCGCTGCTGTTTGCTGAGGACGAATTTCTGAAGCCCGATACGTCGCTCACTGGCTTGGCCAAGCTGCGTCCGGCCTTCCGCAAAACCGGCGGCACCGTGACGGCTGGTAACGCCTCGGGCCTCAACGACGGCGCCGCCGCCCTGCTGCTGGCTTCGGAGGAAGGCATCAAGCAGCACAGCCTCACGCCCAAAGCCCGCATCGTGGCAATGGGCGTGGCCGGCGTCGAGCCCCGCATCATGGGCATCGGGCCGGTGCCGGCCAGCCAGCAGGCATTGAAAAAGGCCGGCCTCACCCTAAACGACATCGATATTATTGAGCTCAACGAGGCCTTTGCCGCGCAGTCGCTGGCCTGCATCCGCGCCTTCGGCCTGGCCGACGACGACCCGCGCCTCAACCCCAACGGCGGGGCCATTGCGCTGGGCCACCCGCTCGGTATGAGCGGCGCCCGCCTGCTCAATACCGCTGCCATCGAGCTACACGAGCAGCAGAAGCGCTACGCGCTGGTCACGATGTGCATTGGCGTAGGCCAGGGCTACGCCGTGATTATCGAGCGCGTGTAGCGTGGACGCTGCGAGTCCGCGCGTTTGAACGACTGATTTTTCCTACTCCTACCCCCGCGCGGACTCGCAGCGTCCACGCTACAGGCCCACCCTGCTATGACACCCACCCTCGAAAACTACACCCTTGGCCGCTGGTCGCCCGGCGGCTCCGACCCGCACGAGCTGCGCGATGCCAGCACCGGCGAAGTCATTGCCCTGGCCAATACCGAAGGCTTTGACTTCGAGCAGATTCTGGCCTACGGCCGCCGCGTGGGCAACCCCGCCCTGCGCCGGATGACTTTTCACGAGCGCGGCCGGATGCTCAAGGCGCTGGCTTTTCACTTGCAGGAAAAGAAGGAGATTTTCTACGAGCTGAGCTACCGCTCGGGGCGACGCGCGCCGATTCGTGGATTGACATCGAGGGCGGCATCGGCAACCTGTTTGCCAACGCCTCGCTGCGGCGCAAGTTTCCCGACAAGCCGTTCTACGTGGAGGGTGAGCCGGTGGGCCTCTCCAAGGGCGGCACGTTCATGGCCCAGCACCTGCTGGTGCCCCGCGAGGGCGTGGCCGTGCACATCAACGCCTACAACTTCCCCATCTGGGGGATGCTGGAGAAAATCGCCGTCAACCTACTGGCCGGCATGCCGGCCGTGGTGAAGCCCGCCGTGCCCAGCGCCTACCTCACCGAGGCCGTGGTGCGCGAGATTATCGCCAGCGGCATCCTGCCCGAAGGTGCTTTGCAGCTCGTGGTGGGCTCGGGCCAGGGTATTCTCGACCACGTCACGTACCAGGATGTGGTGACCTTTACCGGCTCGGCGGCTACCGGCGCCCGGCTGCGCGCCCATCCGCGCATTATCAGCGAGGCGGTGCCGTTTACCCTCGAAGCCGACTCGCTCAACGCCGCCGTGCTCGGCCCCGACGCCCAGCCCGGCACGCCCGAGTTTGACCTCTTTATCAAGGAGGTGCGCAAGGAGATGACGGCCAAGTGCGGGCAGAAATGCACCGCCATCCGCCGCGCCATCGTGCCCGCCGAGCTGCTCGAAGACGTGCAGATTGCGTTGGGTAAGGCGCTGGCCCAAACCACCATCGGCCACCCGCAGGCCGAGGGCGTGCGCATGGGCGCGCTGGCTGGCCGCGAGCAGGCCGAGCGCCTGCGCGAGCAGGTACGCAAGCTGGCCAAGAACACCCCCATCGTATACGGTGACCTCGACAACGTCGAAGTTCTGGGTAAAGAGCGCGGGGCCGACGCGGCCAAGGGCGCGTTCATCTCGCCTATCGTACTGCGCAATGACCACCCCTTCCGGCACCTCGACAGCCACGAGCTGGAAGCCTTCGGGCCGGTCGTGACCCTGATGCCCTACCACAACTTGGGCGAGGCCACCCAGCTCGCCAACCTCGGTAAGGGCTCGCTGGTGTGCTCGCTGGCTACCAACGACCCGCGCACAGCCCAGGAGTTTGTGCTGGGCGCGGCCACTCACCACGGCCGTATTCTGGTGCTCAACGGCGAGATGGCCAGGGAGAGCACCGGCCACGGCTCGCCGCTGCCCCAGCTCGTGCACGGCGGCCCCGGCCGGGCCGGCGGCGGCCAGGAGATGGGTGGCATCCGGGGCGTCGAGCACTTCATGCAGCGCGTGGCCCTGCAAGGCTCGCCGAGCATGCTGACGGCCATTACGGAAGTGTACCAGACCGGCGCCAAAACGGTGGAGTACGACAAGCACCCCTTCCAGCGCTACTTTGAGGAGCTGGAAATCGGCGAAACCTACACCACGCATAAGCACACCGTCACGGAGGCCGACATCAGCGCCTTTGCCGGCATTTCGGGCGATAATTTCTACGCCCACGTCGACGCAACCTCACTGGAAGGCACGCTCTTCACCGGCCGCGTGGCCCACGGCTACTACGTGCTCAGCAAGGCAGCCGGCATGTTCGTTGACCCGCGCAAAGGCCCCGTTTTGCTGAACTACGGCCTCGACGAGTGTCGCTTCACCAAGCCCGTGTACCCCGGCACTACCATCGGCGTGACGCTCACGGTGAAGGAGAAAATCGGCCAGGAAAAGCGCGATGAAACCGACATCGCCAAGGGCATCGTGCGCTGGCTCGTGACGGTAAAAGACGAAAACGGCGACACCGTGGCCGTAGCTACCATTCTGACGATGGTAAAGAAGAAAAACCAAGGATAATTTATTCGTATTTCAATTTAAAAAGAACGTCATGCTGAGCTTGCCGAAGCATGATGTTCTTTTTAACAACCTTGTGAAACCTCGCTTTACCTGGCGAAACCTTGCGCTATGAGCAACCTCACCGCCGGCCACGTCACGGCCGCCACCGATGCCGCCGGCATCTCCACCATCACGTTTTTCCACCCCGCTCACAACTCCCTGCCGAGCGCTATTCTGGCCCAGCTAGCCCGCACCATCACCGAAGCTGGCCAGGCTGAAGCCACCAAAGTAATTATCCTGCAAAGCGAGGGCGAGCGCACGTTCTGCGCCGGGGCTAGCTTCGACGAGCTACGCGCCGTGGCCGATGCGGCCCAGGGGCTAGCGTTTTTTTCCGGCTTCGCGCACGTTATCAACGCCTGCCGCACCAGCCCCAAGCTCATTATCGGCCGGGTGCAGGGCAAGGCTGTGGGCGGCGGCGTGGGCCTGGCCGCTGCTACCGACTACTGCCTGGCCACTACCCACGCGGCCGTGAAGCTCAGCGAGCTGGCCGTGGGCATTGGCCCCTTCGTAGTCGGCCCGGCCGTGGAGCGCAAAATCGGTGCCTCTGCCTTCGGCCAGCTGGCCATTGATGCCACGCAGTTTCGCTCGGCCGAGTGGGCCGCCAGCCACGGCCTCTACGCCGAAGTATTGCCCGACCTGGCTAGCCTCGACGCGGCCGTGCAGGCCCTAGCCCAGCGCCTGGCTGCTAGCTCCCCCAATGCCATGCGCGAGCTGAAACAAGTGCTCTGGGCTGGCACCGAGCACTGGGATACCCTGCTCATTGAGCGTGCTGCCATTAGCGGCCGGCTGGTGCTTTCGGAGTTCACGCGGGCGGCTATTGGATGATTAAAACAGTGCCATGCGGCTATATCTTTGGCCCGTTGCACGGTTATTCCACCTCACCTCGGCAAGTCCTTAAAAAGACGAAACCCCGGCTGTTGGACCAACCGGGGTTTCAAAGAAGCAGGTGGTTCAGCACCTAACTTCTTTCTCCAACATGAGAGATAAACGTGCAAAGGCGGATTTTGTGCTTCGGTTCAGCTTCCGCATACCCCCTGAGCTGGCAAAATGGCTCGTGGGGCTTCTAATGAGTGGTGGCGCCCTGTCGGCTGCCATTCATTGGATTAAGTAAGGCAAGGGCCGGGCCGCAAGGTTCGGCCCTTGTTTTATCTTAACTGTGACAAATATACAGGTTGCGGATGGAAATGGTTGTCACAAAAAAGCTTAAGAAGCCAAATTACTAGGCAAGCAGGATTCGCTTTTCGGGCAGTCGTTCTGGGTAGTGGTCGCAAACGATTTCCCGCAGAATCTGCATATCCTTTGGACAGGTATGCGCAAAGCCTTGCCAATTTATTATTCTGACCTCGTCAGGCATTTCAACAAGTCCGGTTATAGAATCTAAAAAGGCATCCCAATTAGCTCCGTAGAAATCCGGAAATTCAAGCTTCTGCTTGAATACTTCGTGTACTGCCTCCTTAGTCTTGCAGCCATCTATGTCAATTATCATAGCTCAAATTATTTTACATAATTATCAATTAATAATCACAGTGCCGTATCCAGCACCTCGTCGCCATCATCAGCCATTGTTTTGGCTAGCTTCTCAATGTTGAGGCTTCTCGCGCTGGCGTCGAAAATCTCGCGGTAGGTGCCGCGCTTTTCGTAAAGCTCGTGGTGGGTGCCGCTTTCCACGGCTTCGCCTTTTTTCATCACGTAGATGCAGTCGGAATCCACAATCTGGGCGAGGCTGTGGGAGATGATGACCACCGTGCGGCCCTGCTTGATGGCGTCGAGGCTGTTCTTGATTTGCTCGGTGGCGATGGCGTCGAGGCTGGCGGTGGGCTCGTCGAGGAAGATGATGGGCGGGTTTTTGAGGAAGAGCCGGGCGATGGCAATGCGCTGCTGCTGGCCACCCAAGAGCTGCTGCGCGTCGCTGAGGTAGCCTTTGGGCAGATCCAGAATCTGGTCGTGGAAGTAGGCCTGGCGGGCGGCGGCTTCAATCTCGGCCTGGGTAGCGTTGAAGTTTCCGTAACGGATATTCTCCTCGATAGTGCCTTTGAAAATATGGTTTTTCTGGAGCACCAGGCCGATTTGCTGGCGCAGGGCGGGCGTGTCGTATTCGCTTAGAGGCTGCCCATCGAGGAACACGCCGCCGTTGTCGGGGCGGTAAAACTCGCAGAGCAGATTGATAATCGTGCTTTTGCCGGCGCCGCTGAGGCCCACTAGGGCCGTGGTTTTGCCGGCTTCGATAGTCAGGCTCACGTCGTGCAGCGCGGCCGTGCCGCTGGGGTAGGTGAAGTTGACATGGCGCAGCTCAAAGCGGCCGTAGAGGTGCGCGGGACGCAGCGGGCCGGGGCGCTCGGTCTGGTCGTCGGCGTCGAGGATAGCGAAAAAGCCCTCGGCGTAGGTCAGGGCCTCGTTCATCTCGTCGTAGATGCGGTGCAGCTGGCGGATGGGCGCCGACACGTTATTGAACAGCAGCACGTGAAACATGATAGCCCCGATACTCATCTGGCCGGCCAGCACGAGGTAGGCGGTGAGCACGATGATGGCTACTACGCCGATTTGCTCGAAAAACGACTTGAGGCCATCGTAGCGGAAGTTGGTTTTGCGGGTTTGGAGTTGCGCATCCTCCAAGCGATTTTGCACAGCAAACTGCTTATGGCTCTCGTAGGCCTCGCGCACGAAGCTCTTTATCACCACAATGCTGTCGATGATGCTGATGAGACCATGATTTTTTTCTTCCCGCAGGCTGCGCAGCATACGGCGGGTGCCGTTGAGGCGGTCGGCCTGCCGGTAGCTCAGCCAGAAGTAGACGGGCAAAATGGACGTAGCTACAAGTCCTACCCATTTGTTGGCTAAAAACATGACGACCAGCGCCACACTGGCATTGGCAAAGAGCGGCAGGATGTCGATGAAAAAGTTCTGAACCAGCTTCATCAGGCTTTCCACCCCCCGGTCAATACGGGTCTGAAGGCGGCCAGTCTGGTTTTCGCCTTCCGAGAAAAACCCCAGCTGGTAGCCCAGGATTTTACTAACGGCGGCTTCGGCCAGCGCCCCGGATACGCTGATGCGAATTTTTTCGCCGTAGTATTTCTGGCCGAAGGTAATGCCGGTGTTTAGCAGCTCTTTAGCCAGCAGCACCGTGCTCACCCAAATCAGCATTTGCCAGCCCTGCGCCAGCCCCAGGCCCTTGTTGAGTAAGCCCTGCACGGTGTCAACGGTGTAGCGCAGCACAAACGGGTTGACCTGGGCGGCCAGCGAGCCCACCAGCGTAAGTAGCAGTGTGCTGACAACCAGGCGGCGGTAAGGCTGCACAAATGGCAGCAGGCGTTGAATAATTTGCCAGAGGCTCATGGAAGACGGGGAGGAGTAGGCCACGACAGAAAGGCTGCTCCGGGCGTGGGGTAGCAGACCTTTTCGGGTCAGTGCTATACGTAAACTCGGCAATTGGCGCAGTTATTGAAACGCTACCCTCAAGCTCACCCTACCTTTTATAGGGCTTGCTTATAGTTTTAACCCTCTTTTTATTATGTCCAAACTCCTTTCTTTGACGGCGGGGGCAGCGCTAGTAGCGCTTGCGACAGCCCCGACAGCCCACGCCCAAACTATCAAATTTGGCCTCAAGGCTGGTGGTAGTCTTTCCAATCTATCCGGCAATCTTACCAACCAGAGCCAGTACAACAACCGCTTAGGCTTTCAGGCCGGCGCCATGCTCAACTTTGGGCTCGCCAACGACATGTTTTCCATTCAGCCCGAAGTGCTGTATTCCCAGAAAGGATTTAAATACGCTGACCAGCAATATACTACGGCGCTTGGCACCTATCACAACACGGGGAGCGTGCGCTACGACTACCTCGACGTGCCGGTGCTCGTGCGGCTCAAAGTCGGCAGCGTATTCTTCGAAGCTGGGCCTCAGTACAGCTACCTGATGAATATCTCGACCGACCGCACCCAAACCTATAATGGCAGCGTGGTTGGGACCGCCGGCTCGGGTACTACCGACCTGAGCAACGTCAACCGCAACGAAATTGGCTACGTCGGCGGCCTGGGCTTTCAATCGAAACAGGGCTTTTTGCTGGGCCTGCGCTACAATGGCGCGTTCACGGACTTTGCCAAAGATGGCTACAGCAACAATGATTTCAAAAATGCCCGCAATTCCGTATTTCAGGCCTATATCGGCTTTCTACTGGGCGGCAAGTAACGCCTGTTCTTAAATAAAGAAATAGCAAAAGCCGCTTGTTCGAACGAACAGGCGGCTTTTTCATAGCTATTTCCGATTTGGCTCCCCGCAGCCAGGAGTTGAGGGCAACACAAGCTGGCCGGCGACTTTACCCGCATTAACACCAGTTCCCACCGCCGGGCACCAGCTTAAAATATTCATCTTTCTGCATATTACAAGCTGGTGCCCGCCGCACAACGGCCTAAGCACGCGCAAGAAATTTTTAAGTCCGGTTTCCCCCTCAAAAAAAGCCCTGACCTTTCGGGGCCAGGGCTTTTTGAGGAATAACGACGAGCGGCAGGAGTGGCTTAGCTATCCGTTTTGGTTTTAATTTTCAGATTGCCATCCTTTTCCTTCATCTTGCCCTCCGGCAGCATCTCAGCTCCGCGCTGGCGGCGGTTAGCTTCCAGGGTTTGCATTTGGGTAAATTGCTCGGGCGTGAGGATAGCTTTAAGCTGGTCTTCGTACTTGCTCCGGTTGGCCTGCATTTGCGTGCGCAGTTGGGCACGGTCGGCGGTACCGGCTTGCATCTGGGCGCGCATAGCCATCATTTCCTGGTCGCGGGCCAATAAGATAGGCTGCACTTTGGCCGACTGGTCGGCACTCAGGCCCAGCTGCTTGGTGAGGCCCTGCATTTGGCGGGCCGCCATTTCTTTGGGGGTGCGTTGAGGACGCCCTTCCTCCTGGGCCGCAGCGGCAGTAGCCGACAGCGCAAATGCCAGTAGGGGCAACAAAAACTTCTTCATAGAAAATTTGCAGAAAAAAAGTGAAAAGCCGGGGCCAGCACCCTTTAGGTTAGATGCCGGCCCGGCCAGATAGTTTAGCGGCGATACTGAGCTTCCCAGCGGGCGCGCTCCTGGGGCGTTACGCGGTGGCCCTGGTCATACCCGTAGTTGTGGCCCTGCTCCCAGTTGCGGCGCTCCTCGCGGGTCACCTGGTGGTTGCGGTCGAAGCCATAATTTTTATTACGGTCGAAATGGTCATTGGCCTGGCGGTTGTCAGCCCGGTCGTTGCGGTGCTGGTCATTGCCGCGAACCTGGCCTTGCTGCATAGCGCGGCGGTCTTGCTGTCCCCGGTTGTCATCGCGGTGAGCATTATCATCGCGATGACCGGGGTCCTGCTGGACGCGGCTATCACGGCCGCGGTCATTAAAAGGAGTAGCGAAAGCGCCGGTGCTAGTAAGCAGCGTGGCAGTAGCCAGGGCGGCAAACAGGAAAGATTTCATGACAAGGAGGAATAGGAAGTGAAAAGAATAAAATGAGCAATCAGGCAGCCGCCGGTGGCCTGAACCCCAGCGGCTGGTTGGTTACAGCTTTGCAAACGAGTAGCCAGAATTATAGTTGGCGCGCCCGCTTTAGGATTCTACTTCTCAAACCCCGACCAACGCCTCAATTGTGCCGCCCGAAACTACTAGCTACGAAACCCACTAAGTAAGTCGGCTGTCTTCACTTTTATCATGTTTCAACGCTACCTTAGTTTATGATGCGCTTCCACCTAAGCTTACGTTCTCGGCCATTCGCTGTCGAAACTAGCTTGCATGGGCGGTGTACATACTGGGTGCCCCTGCTAAAGAACGCCAAGCCGATGGGCGAACGGTTAGATGTGGCAGCAATAGTATTTGGGTAGGTGATGGGCAGTCCTATAACTTTTCTCTGTCAACAAGCTGGCGACCGGCGCGCTGGGTTATCGTCCCTTTTCTGCTTTTTATTTATGCGCAAACTGTGCGCAATGAGCTACGTGCTTCAGCCGCAATTTCGCGAGGAGAAACAATAATTCTTTTGGCAGTTCCAGTCGGTATTTGGCTTATTTACAAGCTAATTGCCAGCAGTTTTGCTACTGATTTTGACGATACTAACTTCTATCTGTATAAGAAGTCAGGCACGGAGCAAATTCCGCTTAGCCAAGTCAATAAAATTAAATTCACTATGTTTCGAGTGGGCTATCAGCATTACTGGAAAATAGGCTACATCGACGCGGCCGACCAGCAACAGTTTGTACGCATACTTCCTGGCGTTCAGCTACAAGCTTTTGAAAATGCAGTGCGTCAGAAAAACCCCAGGGTTGAGGTAAGCAATTGGTCAAGTTCATTCGACCTCGACCAGTAGACTAGCAATCAAGTACCGCTTTAATTGATAATGCCCCCGCCCAGCCCGCCGGTGCGGGGGCGTTTAGCTTCTGCCTACCTTTGCGGCTCCAAACTCCCTCCCACCCCACCCTACGTTTTTAAGACCCCCAGCCCCCGAATTATGGCCCGAGTGGAAATGACGATGCCCAAGATGGGCGAATCCATCATGGAAGGCACCGTGCTGAAATGGCTCAAGCAAGTTGGCGATACCATTGAGCAAGATGAGTCGGTATTAGAAGTAGCTACCGATAAGGTAGATACTGAAGTGCCCGCCCTGTACGCCGGCACGCTGGCCGAAATCCTGGTGCAGGAAGGCCAGGTAGTAGCCGTGGGCGCGCCCATTGCCATTGTCGAGACGGATGCCGCTGCGACCGCGGCTCAAAACACCGACGACCTGGAAGAAGCCAGCGCCAACCCGCCCGTAACTGAGCCCGACCGCGTACCCGCGCTGCCTACCCCGCCGGCGGGCGATGAAAGCGTACCCTACCTGCCGGGCCCTGGCACGCCGGTAGCGGCTCCTGAGCCCGCAGGTGCCCAGCATCCGGTGCAGGAAGGCCGTTTCTACTCACCGCTGGTGCTCAGCATTGCCCGCGAGGAAGGCGTGAGCATGGCCGACCTCGAGCGCCTGCCCGGCACCGGCCAGGAAGGCCGCGTAACTAAAAAAGATATTCTCGACTACGTAGCCAATGGCAAGCAGCCGCTGGTACCGGCAGTTCCGGCGCATGCCGCGCCGGTGGCCCAGCCTGCCCCGGCTGAGCCCAAGGCAGCACCGCAACTCGCGCCTGCTCCTGCTGCTCCCAAGCCACAGGCCGCCAGTGCTACGGCCAAGCCCGCGCCGTCGGTATCGGGCAGCCAGGAGTTGGTGGAGATGGACCGCATGCGCAAGATGATTGCGCAGCGAATGGTCGATTCCAAGCGTATTTCGCCGCACGTTACGAGCTTCGTGGAGGCCGATGTAACCGAGCTGGTGAACTGGCGCAACAAGCACAAGGATGCCTATAAGAAGCGCGAAGGCGAAAATCTCACCTTTACGCCCATCTTCATTCAGGCAGTGGCGCGCGCCATCCAGGACTACCCCAACATCAACGTATCGGTAGACGGCGATTATATAATCAAGAAGCGTGATATTAACATCGGCGTGGCGGTAGCGCTGCCGTCGGGCAACCTCATCGTGCCGGTTATTCACAATGCCGACCAGCTTAACCTCAACGGCCTGAGCAAGAAGGTGAACGACTTGGCCAACCGCGCCCGTCAGAATAAGCTCAAGCCCGAAGACCTCGAAGGCGGCACGTACACGCTCAGTAATGTGGGCTCGTTTGGCAACGTAATGGGCACTCCCATTATCATGCAGCCGCAGGTGGCCATCATGGCCGTGGGAGCCATCAAGAAAAAGCCCGCCGTTATCGAAACGCCCCAGGGCGACCTAATCGGTATCCGACACTTTATGTTCCTGAGTCACAGCTACGACCATCGCGTGGTCGATGGCTCGCTCGGCGGCATGTTTGTGCGCAAGGTGGCCGATTACCTCGAGCAGTTCGACCCCAATACGGCAGTATAATTTAGTAGTCAGCAATCAAAAAAGAACGTCCTGCTCAACTGGCGTCCCCTTGTCGAAGCGGATGCCAGCTGAGCAGGACGTTCTGCGGTAATTACAGCTTACCCAATACGCATGAAAAACATCCTTTTTATCGCTACCCTGGCCATTTCGCTGGGCCTTATCGTCTTTCTCTACCAGCGCCTGCTGTCTACTGAGGCCGCCCTCAAAACGGCCGAGCAGCATTTTGCCGCCTGCCAGCAGGTCACGTTTCAGCTACAGGCCCAGCTGAGCGCCGACGAAAAAAGCGCGGCGGCCCACTCGACCACCGCGCCTTCGGTACTGCGCTAAAATTAGTATTTGTTAGTTGCTTTTCTTCGTTGCTGGTCAATCCGTTAAGCTTAATGAACGACGGAAATCAGCTACCCCCTAAAGAGCCTACATCATCGATTTCTGCCCCAGCAGCATAAAGAGGAAGGCGTACTGCCGGGCCACGTCGTGTAGCGCCTTGAAGCGACCCGATGCCCCGCCGTGGCCGGCATCCATGTCGGTATGCAGCAGCAGCAGGTTGTTATCGGTTTTAGTGGCCCGCAGCTTGGCTACCCACTTCGCGGGCTCGAAGTATTGCACCTGCGAGTCGTGCAAGCCTGTAAGGACCAGCATGTTGGGGTATTTCTGGGCCTTTACGTTGTCGTAGGGCGAGTACGAGAGCATGTAGTCGTAGTACTTTTTATCGGCCGGGTTGCCCCACTGGTCGTACTCGCCGGTGGTGAGCGGAATGCTGGCGTCCGACATGGTCGTAACAACATCCACAAATGGCACTTCGGCGATAACGCCTTTATATAGGTCGGGGCGCATATTCACTATTGCGCCCATCAGCAGGCCGCCGGCGCTGCCGCCCTCGGCAAACAGCTTGGCGGGCGACGTGAATTTGTCCTTGACAAGAAACAGCGAGCAGTCGATAAAATCGGTAAACGAGTTTTTCTTGTGCAGCATGCGGCCATCTTCAAACCACTTGCGGCCCAGCTCCTGCCCGCCCCGGATATTGCACAGCGCGTAGGCAAAGCCGCGGTTGAGCAAACTCAGCCGCGCCGAGGAAAAAGTCGGGTCCATGGAGATGCCGTACGAGCCGTAGGCATATTGCAGCAACGGCCCGGTACCGTCCTTCTTAAAGCCTTTTTTGTACACCACCGTCATCGGAATCGTTTTGCCGTCGCGGGCCGTCACGAAGTAGCGCTCCGTCACGTAGTCCTCCTTGTTAAAGCCACCCAGCACCGGCTGCTCTTTGAGCAGCGTAAGCTTGTGCGTAGCCATGTTGTAGTCGTAGGTAGTGGCAGGCGTGGTAAACGAGGTGTAGGTCAGGCGCAGCGTTGGGGTATCAAACTCGGGGTTGGCCCCGATGTATGTAGTGTACGCCAGCTCACGAAACGGGACAATATGGCCCACCTCGTCCGAGAAGTTGATGACGCGCATCTCGCGCAGTCCTTCGGCCCGCTCGTTGAGTACCAGGTGGTCTTTGAAGAGCTCCATCTGCTCGATGAAAACGTCTTCGCGCTCCGGCACCACGTCTTCCCACTGGCCCTTGCCGGTGTTGGTAAGCGGCGCGGCCATGACCCGAAAGTTGGGAGCCTCCCAGTTGGTAAGAATGTAGAACTGCCCGTTGGCATCCTGCACTTCGTACAGGTGGTCGGGCTCGCGCTTCAGAAACACCCTAAACTCACCGGCCGGCTTGTTGGCCTCCAGATAGAGATACTCCGACGACAGCGAGCTGTGCAGCGTAATGCCGATGTAGCGGCGTGATTTGCTGCGCTCAATGCCCACCCCGAAGGTGTTATCCTTCTCCTCATACACCAGCACATCGTGGCTGGGGTCGGTGCCCAGCGTGTGCCGATACACCTGAAAGGCCAGCAGAGTAGTCACGTCCTTTTTGGCGTAGAAAACCGTCTTGTTGTCGGCAGCCCACACGGCCGAGCCGGCCGTATTGGCAATTTTCTCGGGGTAGAGCTTGCCGGTTTTCAGGTTCTTGAAGCGCAGCGTGTAAAGCCGGCGGCTTACACTGTCGACACCGTAGGCCAGCGTCTGGTTGTCGTCGCTTACTGCGTAGCCGCCAATGGCGAAGTACGACTTGCCCTGGCCCATCTCGTTGCCGTTGAGCATCACTTCCTCGGGCCCCTGCTGGGAGCCCTCCTTGCGGCAGTAGAGCGGGTACTCGCCGCCAGTTTCGTAGCGGGTGTAGTAGTAGTAGCCGTGGTCACGGTAGGGCACCGAGGCATCCTGCTCCTTAATGCGGCCTTTCATCTCGTTGAAAAGCTTCTCCTCCAAAGGCTTAACGGCAGACATTTGCTGCTCAGTGTACGCGTTTTCGCTTTTCAGGTAGTCGAGCACCTGCGGGTTTTCGCGCTCGTTGAGCCAGTAGTAATTATCGGTGCGGGTACCGTTGGGCGAGACGAGCTCTTTGGCTTTAACCGTGGCAATGGGCGGATTGGTCATAGTAGCAGCAGGCGCAGTCTGGGCCTGCGCCGACAATGTCGCCAGACTAATCAGGCAGCTAAGCCAGCATGAGTAACGTGCTTTCATGGACAAGAACATAATTAACTACCTCAAAGAAACGGCTAGAAATTTGATTTTGGTTGATTAAAGTGTTAAAATGCTTATCACGGTAAGTGGGTAAAGTCAACTTACCAGCCCGGCCATCTTGCATAGAATTAAGCTACCAAAGCCACCTATGGCTACCGCACGGCGGACGGCCTGGCGCTACAGCAGGCGGCGAATTGCTTGTCGGTAATTGAATTTATCCGTTAGACCATTGTGCCCGGCTGCGGGTATGATAAGCAACTGCGAGCCAGTAGCGCAAAGAGCCTTCAGCCGCAGGGAAGAGGCATACGGAATAACCTGGTCGCGGTCGCCGTGCACCAGCATCAGCGGGCACTTGAGCCGCGTTACGAACTCATTGGTAGGCAGCGGATAGCGTAGCAGCAAGTTTGGCAGCAACGGCCAAACTGGAATGGTGTGCGCCGCCATATCGGTCATGCTGTAATAAGGTGCATGGAGGAGGAGCAACTTGGGCTGATGCCGGGTTGCCAGCCAAGCGGCCGGGCCGGTGCCCAACGAATAGCCGGCAATCACGACCGTATTTTCGGCATAGCGGCTAGCAACTTGCTGGTAGGCAGCCTCTACATCATTTAGCAATTGGGCCTGGCTCGTAATCGTACCCTGGCTTTTGCCATAGCCACGGTAATCCAGCATAAATACGTCATAGCCAAGCTGCTGATAAACCGGAGCCAGCCGGCCCCAATCAGCCAGCGAGCCTGCATTGCCATGCAGGAAGAAAACTAGCCCTTTCGCCGCATCTGCCTTAAACAGCAGTCCGTTTAAAGGAATGCCATCGGCGGATATTATAGTATATTCTATATATTTACCAGGAAAACCAAACTTATAAGCAGCAGGTAGCCGCTGCGGATAAAAGAGGAGTGTTTCCTGCTTAACGTACAGCCAGGCGCACCCTAACACGTAGAGTATCAGCAACACTCCTGTGCCCCTCAGCAAAAAAAACTTCATCCGCAACGTAGTAACGTCCTTCCTTAAATTGACCGACCAGCCTGTCCGGCGTGCATAATGTCCTGAGCACGCCGGGCAAGCTGGTACGGCGTTGTTACAGCGCTTTCAGTGCCTGCTCCAGGGTCGCAATTTTGGCTTCGGCATCGGCCAGCTTCTGGCGCTCGCGCTCCAGCACGTCGGGCTTGGCATTGGCCACGAACTTCTCGTTGCTCAGCTTCTTAGACACCGAGTCGCGGAAGCCGGTGGCGTAGCCCAGCTCTTTTTCTAGGCGGGCGCGCTCGGCTACGGCATCTACCTGCATGTCGAGCGGCACAAAAAACTCGCTGCTGCCCTGCACGAAGCTGACCGCCCCGGCCGGCGCTTCCTGGGCAAACGATAAGTCGCTGAGGTTGGCCAGCTTGCGCACTAGCGGCTCGTAGGCCAGGATAGCGGCCTGGTCGTCGGTTTTCACCGCCAGTGTCAATTGCTTTACCGGACCAAGGTTTTTCTGGTTGCGCACGTTGCGCACCCCGGCCACGATGGCCAGCGCCTTGTCCATCCCGGCCAGGGTATCGGCGCTGTCGGCGGGGGCGGTCACTTTGGGCCAGTGAGCCACGGTTACGTAGTCTTTGGGGCCGCGCTCGGCCAGCTCGTGCCACAGCTCTTCGGTGATGAAGGGCATGAACGGGTGCAGCAGCTTGAGCAGCGTTTCGAGGAAGCCTACGGTGGCACGCAGCGTTTCGGCATCAATCGGGTGCTGGTAGGCCGGCTTCACCATTTCGAGGTAGAGCGCGCAGAAGTCATCCCACACCAGTTTATACACAGTCAGCAGCGCGTCGCTCATCCGAAACTTGTCGAAGTGCTCGTCGAGCACCGCTACGGCTTCGGCCAGCCTAGCCTCAAACCAACTCACTGCCTGCGCATTAGCAAAGGGCAGCGTGTTATCCACTTCCCAACCTTTCACTAAGCGGAAGGCGTTCCAGAGCTTGTTGTTGAAGTTGCGTCCCTGGTCAATCAGCTTCTGGTCGTAGAACAAGTCATTGCCGGCGGGCGACGAGAACAGCATCCCGGTCCGTACCGCGTCGGCCCCGAAATCACGGATGAGGTCAAGCGGGTCGGGCGAGTTGCCGAGCTGCTTGCTCATTTTCCTGCCCTGCGCATCGCGCACAATACCAGTGAGGTACACGTTTTTGAAAGGCACCTCCCTGCGGTATTCCAAGCCGGCCATAATCATGCGCGCTACCCAGAAGAACAGGATTTCGGGGGCCGTTACGAGGTCGTTGGTCGGGTAGAAGTAGTTGATGTCGGCGTTGTCGGGGTCGTCGAAGCCATCGAACACCGAAATTGGCCAGAGCCACGACGAAAACCAGGTATCGAGCACGTCCTCGTCCTGGCGCAGGTCGCTGGCTTGCAGGTCGTTGTTGCCGGTTTGCTCACGGGCCAGCTGCACGGCTTCGGCTTCATGCTGGGCTACTACAAACGAGCCATCGGGCAGGTAATAGGCCGGAATGCGCTGGCCCCACCACAGTTGGCGCGAGATGCACCAGTCGCGCACGTTCTCCATCCACACCCGGTACATGTTCTTGAACTTAGGCGGGTGCAGCTTGATGGTGTCATTTTCCACCACTTCGAGCGCGGGCTTGGCAAGGTGCTCCATTTTCAGGAACCACTGCAAGCTCAGCTTGGGCTCAATTACGGCCCCGGTGCGCTCCGAGGTCTGCACGATGCTGGCGTACTCCTCGACTTTATCGAGCAGGCCGGCTTCCTGCAAATCCTTCACGATGTTGCGGCGGGCCGCAAACCGGTCCTGGCCCACGTACAACTCGGCCTTTTCGTTCAGCGTGCCGTTATCGTTCAGAATATCAATAACCGGCAGGTTGTGTTTCAGGCCCAACTCGTAGTCATTCAGGTCGTGGGCCGGCGTCACTTTCAGGGCGCCCGTACCGAAGTCCACCGTCACGTACTCATCCTGAATAACCGGAATTTCGCGGCCCAGCAGCGGGATGCGCACGCGCTGCCCGGCCAGGTCGTGGTAGCGCGGGTCGGTGGGGTTCACGGCCACGGCCACGTCGGCCATGATAGTTTCGGGACGCGAGGTAGCCACCGTGAGGAAGCGGCCGGGCTGGCCCACCACTTCGTAGCGCAGGTGGTACATCCTGGCCTGGGTATCCTTAGCAATCACTTCCTCGTCGGAGATAGCGGTGCCGCCCAGCGGGTCCCAGTTCACCATGCGCACGCCCCGGTATATTAGACCTTTCCTATATAAGTCCACGAACACGCGCAGCACGGCCTCGGTCAGCTTGGGCTCCATCGTGAAGCGCGTGCGGCTCCAGTCGCAGGAGGCGCCGAGCTGCTTCAGCTGCTCCAGAATGATGCCGCCGTATTTCTCCTTCCAGGCCCAGGCGTGGGTCAGGAAATCTTCGCGGCTCAGGTCTTTCTTGTTGATTCCCTGCTCCTTGAGCATGGCCACTACCTTGGCCTCGGTAGCGATGCTGGCGTGGTCGGTGCCGGGCACCCAGCAGGCTTCTTTGCCCTGCATCCGGGCGCGGCGCACCAGTACGTCCTGGATGGTATTGTTGAGCATGTGGCCCATATGCAGCACGCCCGTCACGTTGGGCGGCGGAATAACCACGGTGTAGGGCTGCTTGCGGGGGTTGGGTTTGGCTTGGAAAAAGCCCTGCTCCTGCCAGCGCTGGTACCATTTGGCTTCAACGTCGGCGGGCGAGTAAGTTTTGGCGAGGGACATT
The DNA here is from genome assembly GCF_013256425.1 of Hymenobacter sp. BRD67. Taxonomy (GTDB): domain Bacteria; phylum Bacteroidota; class Bacteroidia; order Cytophagales; family Hymenobacteraceae; genus Hymenobacter. The sequence continues at coordinate 1,217,819 of NZ_CP053904.1, read as the reverse complement.
AGGTCGGGGGTCTGCTACTAGGTGGCAAAAGTACGGCAGCCTAGTAGCTGTTAGTCATGACAGCTGAATTAAGCACTTCGCAGCTTGACCAAATTAAATACAACTTGTTGTTCGAGGTCAGATACTGGCAATACGTCGGAACCGCCTAGTGCTTCAATGAATAAAAGTGCTCCTAGCTGTAGCATACGCCAAGTTCTCTCTCCCGTCTTATCACCTCTTTGCTGTGAGTTTGTAATTTCAGTATCGTACAATAGGCTACCCGTTAAGCGATGCTCTAAGGTTGCTATCTTCTGCAATCGCTCAGTTTCGCTACCAGTTTGGTCAGTATCCCGAATGATATCAGCACATGCCTGTGCTTTCACCGCCTGACCAGCATCCACACGAAGTTTCCACTCTAAAGCTAATGTTAGCTCAACCCATGTCCAGAGGTTGTAGTTGTTCTTAAATGTTATATCATTGAGAAGCTCACACACCTGGAGGCTTAAAGCTGGCTGCTCATGCACATATAAAAGGTAAGCTAAATTTTTTGCCCGTTCTAAAGGGTCAGAGGCAGTGGACTTGAAATTTTTAGCTAGACTTGTTGCTAAACGGGCAATTTTTGGTTGGCCAGACATTTGGGAAGCAACTGCTGCAAATACTGCTCTCTTGGCTTCGATTGGTACTTCCATAAAGAAAAGACTGGTTTTAATTACCGCAAATTAGCGTGTAGGATTCCACTGGCTTATTGCGGATTCGCGCTACGATTAATCTGATGCCCCTCTCCTTCCCCTCACCCACCGCCGCGCGCGACGACCTCGACGGCCTGCTGCTGCTCGGCGGTCAGCCCACCGTCGAAAACCTGGTGGCGGCCTACAGCCAAGGGGTTTTTCCGTGGCCGGTGCCGGGGTGGCCGCTGGCCTGGTTTTGCCCGCCGCGCCGGGGCATTTTGCGGCTGGCTAGCCTGCACGTGGGCCGCAGCCTGGCGCGGGCGCAGCGGCAGTCGCTGTGGCGCATCAGCTTCGACGAAGCCTTTGGGCAGGTCATGCGGGCGTGCCAGGCCCAGCCGCGCCCCGGCCAGGATGGCACCTGGATAACGCCGCAGCTGGTGCGCGGCTATGAAGCGCTTCACGCCGCCGGCCACGCCCACAGCGTGGAGGTATGGGAGGGCGACGAGCTGGTGGGCGGCCTATACGGCGTAGCCGTGCAAGGCGTATTTGCGGGCGAAAGCATGTTTCACCACCGGCCCAATGCCTCGAAGTTGGCGGTGCTAGCGCTAGCCGGGCAGCTGCGAATGCGCGGGGCCAGCTTCGTTGATATTCAGCAGCTGACGCCGCACATGGCGGCACTGGGCGCGGAGGAAGTGTCGCGGGACGAATTTTTGCAAATGCTGTCAGCGGAGCAATCGGCCACCCGCCATCTGTTTTAAACAAGGGTGCCAGGCAGTTACTATTTCGTCTTAAACGATTTCACTAAGAAAACCAGTAGCGGAATAAAAATAATACCTAGTATTACTGGCAGAAACCAAGTGCCAAGGCCATCCGCTTGTTTACATGCAGTTTGAATTGTTCTAAATGTAATTATTCCAAAAATAACGACGATACCACCTTTCAAATACCGAATTAGTCTGGTCGCATTAGTATATTGCTGAGCTGCTTTTTCCTTTGTTATAGCAACTGGATAATTGAAGACATTGGGCGATTTATTTAATATCGTTAATGCGCTAAATAGCACCGTCGCTAGCAACGGCAACACCACAATGGAGCTTTTATCGCCAAGCATGTTTACGTTGCCGGCTCCATTGTAATGGATGGGTACCGACGCCGGTAGCTTGTTGTAATTGGCTAGCAGCAGTATCCAAATTGCGGCCACCGCCAGATAGCCGAGCGCCTCTATTACTTTGTCGGATACGGATAGCTCTAGCTTAATTTTTGGCCGTTCCATAGGTGCTGCGCTTTGTATGTGCGGTATTTAAACCTCTTTTTCAACTAAGCGCCGGTTTTGTGGGGCCGATTACCAGACCTTTAACTGCGAGAAACCTTCGCTTACCAAACCAATAGTGGCCAGTAAGCGAAGGTAATCGATCGAGCTTAGGCTACGCCGCCTTGTGCAGCCACTGCTGCTTCTGGGTCAGGCGCTCGCGGCTTTCGCGGTGGTCGGGGTCGTCTACGCAGCAGTCGACGGGGCACACGGCGGCGCACTGCGGCTCCTCGTGGAAGCCCACGCACTCAGTGCACTTATCGGTCACGATGTAGTAGTACTCGTTGGATACCGGCTTTTGGGGGTCGGTACCGCCGGCCAGCTTGCCATCGATGGTCTGTACTTCTTTCAGGGTGGTGCCATCGGCCCAGCGCCACTGGGCGCCGCCCTCGTAGATGGCCGTATTGGGGCATTCCGGTTCGCAGGCACCACAGTTGATGCACTCGTCGGTTATCATGATGGCCATTGCCGTCGTCTCCTTATGCTAGTGAGTAATTTTGCTTGGTCAAAGCTGCCCGGCTGTACGTAAAAGTGCCGGGCCTGGCTGGTTTGAACCCTCAAAGGTACATTTTCAATGTGGCAAATAGGGAGAATGTGAAAATGCGGGAAATGGCAAATGAGCTAAATACCCCCTTTAGGCCGCTGGCTTTTTCTACATCTCCCACATTTTCACATTCTTCTCATTTTATTTAATGCTGAATCATTCTGCCCGCCTCGCTGCTTTCGCTGCTTTGGGCCGCCGCCTCGCTACTCTTTCCGAAGACGAAATACTGGGCCTGGCCGACCGCGCCCGCAACCAGAATGCCTGGTTCGACCTGCCCAACGTGCGCACCGCCATTGGTGGCGTGGCCCACCTACTCGAAGAGCCCCTACTTACGCGCTGGGCCGGCCGCTACCGCGCCGAGCCCACCACGCCGCGCAAAGTAGGTGTGGTGATGGCCGGCAACATTCCGCTGGTGGGCTTTCACGACCTGCTGTGTGTGCTGCTCAGCGGCCACACGCTGCTGGCCAAGCTCAGTAAGGATGATACCCTGCTCATGCTGTGGATTATCAAGGAGCTGACTGAGATTGAGCCTGCTTTTGCCGAGCGCATTCAGGTAGTGGAGCGGCTCAACGCGGCCGATGCCTTTATCGCTACCGGCTCGGACAATACGGCGCGCTACTTCGAGTTTTATTTCAAGAGCCGGCCGCACATTATCCGGCGCAACCGCACGAGCCTGGCCATCATCACGGGCCACGAAACGGCCGACGAGCTGGCCGCGCTGGGCCCCGATGTGGTGCAGTACTACGGCCTGGGCTGCCGCAACGTGAGCAAGCTCTACGTGCCCGAGGGCTACGACTTCGTGCCCCTGCTCGACGCCTGGCAGCCCTGGCACCAGGTGCTCAACCACCACAAGTACCAGAATAATTACGACTACAACAAGAGCATTATGCTCGTGAACGCCGTGCCGCATTTCGACAACGGCTTTTTGCTGCTCACCGAGAGTGCGGCGCTCGTGTCGCCCATCTCGGTGCTGCATTACAGCTACTACGCCCAGGAAATCGACCTGCTCGACCAGCTCACTGATGTGGCGGCCCAGACGCAGGCCCTCGTGTCGGCGGGCGGGCGATATCCGGGCTCGGTACCATTTGGCCAGGCGCAGTTTCCGGGCGTGGCCGACTACGCCGATGGCATCGACACGATGGAATTTTTAGCGGCCGAATTGTAAACCGAACCGGCTTAAACTTGGTACAATAACGACGCCGCTACCTGGGTAGCTAGGCCTTCCGCTCTATTATTCACCTCCCGCTAGTACTATCTTATGTTTGCCCCCAGCACCGACCAGCCCGTTGAAACCATTGAAAAAGAAACGATTCCAACCCTCCACTTTGCCGCTGAGGATGTCCTGACTGATAAGGCCGCGCGTGAGCGCCGCCGCGTCGATGCCGAACGCGCCTGCGTGCTGGGCAATGCCCACCACGGCAAGCTGGATATTTTCTTTCAAACCGCCGATGGCCAAACCAAGCGCGTCCAAACCGCCGTGTGGGGCGCTCACCCCGAGTACCTGAGCCTGAAAGCCGGCATCACGCTGCCGCTGCGGGCCGTGCTGGGATTCGATTTTTATTAAGTCTGGACCGCGGATTTATCGGATTCGTCGGACTACCCGGATTTTGTGGACGATTCTTATTTGTTTGCTTTAGCTGAAAAGGCCACCCAATTGGGTGGCCTTTCTTACGTCCACAAAATCCGGGTAATCCGATAAATCCGCGGTCTAGACTACACCAAAGCCAGCGTGCGGGCAATCATGCGGTCCATGATATCGCCGGCATTTTTGGCAAACTCACCGGTGGCGCGGTTGGCTACGATAGCGTTGAGGCTAAGCACCTCGTGGCCCAGCAGCTGGCCCAGGGCGTAGTAGCCGGCGGTTTCCATCTCGAAGTTGCTGAGACGGAAGTCACCCTCCGGGCTTTGGTGGCGGAAGCCCTGCAGGCGCGCCATGTAGTCGGGCTGGCGCAGGTCGAGGCGCAGGCGGCGGCCCTGCGGGCCATAAAAGCCGGGGCAGGTCACGGTGTTGCCGATGAGCATATCGCCGGCCAGCTGCTCGCGCAGCAGGTCGGAGCCGCGCACCACGTAGGGGCAAAGGGCAACGCCAGGGTTTGCTGCAAGTCTTTGGCTACCTGGGTTTCGAGGCCGGTTTCCATGAGCGGATAAAACTGCATCAGCGTATCGAGGCCCACGGCATGCTGCGTGGCCAGCATGGAACCCACCGGCACATCGGCCTGCAGGCTACCGCTTGTACCCAGCCGGATAATGCGCAGGCTCAGCCGCTCCTCCACGGGCCGCACCGTGCGGGAGAGAAAGTCGATATTGACGAGCGCATCGAGCTCATTCAGTACAATATCTATATTATCGGTACCCATGCCGGTGCTCAGCACCGTCAGGCGCTTGCCCCGGTAGTAGCCGACGTGGGTTACAAACTCGCGGTGCGTGCCCTCAAACTCGATGGAATCGAAGTGCCGGCTCACCTGCGCCACCCGCGCCGGGTCGCCCACGGTCAGAATGGTATCGGAAATATGGTCGGGCAGCAGATTGAGATGATAAATCGTGCCGTCAGGATTCAGAATAAGCTCGGACTCGGGAATCATGTTTTTAATTAAAAATTAAAAAAGAAGAATTAAAAATGAGCAAAAAAGCCACTGCAATTCGGGTAAAGAAACAGGCGCAATTTTTAATTTCTCATTTCTCATTTTTAATTTTAAAAGAGGCCAGCCCCTGCGCGGGGTGTAGTGGTTGCTGAGTTTGGGATACGTGCCGGTGCCATCGTAGGGGCGCTTGTCGGGGTGCTCGGCGCAGGCTTCGGAGCAGGCGCCGTCGAGGAGCGTACCGCAGCTTTCGCAAAGCGGCAGGTGGGCGTTGCAGTGCGGGTTGGCGCAGTTGATGAGCCGGGCCGAGGGCTGCTGGCAGTGGTGGCAGCGGGCGATAATGCTAGGGTTGACCCGGTTGACATCTACAGCCACGCGGTTATCAAACACGTAGCACTGGCCCTCAAAGTCCTCCCCGCCCGCCTCTATGCCGTATTTGATAATGCCGCCGTGCAGCTGGTACACGTTTTCAAAGCCCTGCTCGAGCAGAAAAGCGGTAGCTTTCTCACACTTCACGCCGCCGGTGCAGTAAGTCAGAATTTTTTTATCCTGAAACTCGCGCAGGCGCTCAACACGCTCGGGAAAGTCACGGAAGTTCTCCATATCCAGCGTCACGGCGTTTTTGAAGCGGCCGAGGTTGTACTCATAATCGGAGCGCACATCTACCACCACCACGTCGTCCTGGTCCTTCAGGGCTTTAAACTCCTGGGGGCTCAGGTGCTGGCCGGTTTTTTCGTAGGGCCGCACGTGGTGCAGGCTGCTGTGCACGATTTCGGGCTTCACCCGAACATGCAGCTTTTGGAATGTATGCCCGGCCGCCTCATCTAGCTTAAATTCCAGCGCGGCAAAGCGCGGGTCGGCTTTCACGGCAGCCATGTAGGCGGCGCAGCTTTCGCGCGTACCCGACACGGTGCCATTCAGCCCTTCGGCGGCCACAATGATGCGCCCGCGCAAATCCAGCGCCAGACACAGCCGATGATGCTCGTCGCGAAACTGCTCGGGGTCGGCGAGCGGGGTATAGCAATAATAAAGAAGGACCTGATACATATTTAGTTAGGAGTTAAATGTTAGGAGTCAGGAGTTAGCCGTTTTGAGAGGAGCTCTAATTTGAAAACTCCTAACTTTTAACTCCTACCCTTTCTCACACTTTCACCGCCGGGTTGCCGAATACCGTTTGGCCAGCGGGCACGTCGGCCACTACCACCGAGCCGGCGCCCACGCGGGCCTTGTCGCCCACTTTTACGCCGGCCACCAGCACGGCTCCCGCGCCCACAAACGCATTGCTGCCCACGCTGGCTCCTACCCCAATCTGGGCGCCGCTACCAAGCTGGGCATAGTCGCCCACGGCAGCGCTGCCTTCGACCACGGCGTTGGGGCCAATGAGCACGCCTTCACCGACCTTGGCAGTGGCCGCGATTACGGCATTGGGACCCACATAATTACCATGCCCCAGCTCGGCGTGTATCGACACGCTGGCCCGCTGATGGATGCTGTTTACGGGCACCACCTCATACTCATCGCGCAGCATCTTGGTGAGGCTGCGGCGGCTGGCCGCATCTTCGGTGGCAACGAACACTTCGCACTTTTTGCCCAGCAGCTTCAGCAGCTCGCCGTCGTCGGTGTTGCCCATTACGGGCACGTCGAGCAGTTCGGTGTTGTGCAGCTTGGGGTCATCATCGAGCAGACAGTAAACTACTACATCGTTTGACAAAAAAGCATCCAAAGCGGCCGTTCCCACGGCCTGAGCGCCGAGAATGATAACAGGGTTTTCCATAAGCAGGCAAAGGTACGACCGGGATAAAGTAAGCCGAAAGGATTGTACCGAAGTCGTTGCCGCGTGGGCCAGCCTGGGGCTCACTCTGCCAGGCCTGCTTTGCTCAGCAGAGCGCGGGCGTAGTCGTTTTGCAGCAGCAGCAGCAGCAGCCAGGGCAGCAGTACGGCCCGGTAGCGGTGCAGGGTGCCCAGGTTGGGAGTACTCAGGCCAATAAAGGCGGCCAGCAGCAGGCAGTACACCACCAGCACCACTACTAACGCAACCGGCAGCCGGCCGACCCGCCCATTCCAGCCGGCGGCAAAGGCGAGCAGCAGCAAGGCCACCAGCGCTACGTTTTCCAGGGCCGCCAGCAGGTACAGCGGCCGGGCCGATTCGCCGAGCCAGGGCCGCACCAGCACCTGCCCCACGGCCTGCGGCGCATGGCGCAACAGGCCCAGGGGCGTGGGCTGCCAATCGGCATATACAAGGTGCGGCCGGCCCTGCGAGGTTAGCACGCCGTGCTGATAGTTTTTATTTACTTCCAGGCTGAAATAGCTTGGCTCCAGGTAGCGGCCGCCCACCAGCATGGCCGTGCTGCCACCAGCGGCAATGAGTAGTAACACGGTGCCGGCCTGCGCCGGCCACCGGCCATTCAGCCAGCCGCGCCCGGTAGCCAGCTGCACCAGCGCCAAGGCCACCAGCCCGCCAAATAGCGGCAGGGCAAAGAAGTAGCGCATCCGGAACAGCACCCACGCAAGCAGCCCACCCAGTACCACGCTGCCGGCCAGCTGCCAGCCGGGCACCGGCCGGCGGCCATACACGCCTGCCAGCACCAGAGCGGCGAGGCCAGCGCTGGCACCGATGAGCACCGTTTCCTTGTTAATACCGGCCGACCACCACAGCACCGAAGGCCACAGCAGCCAGGCCACTAAGCCAGCTCCGCGGGGCGTAGTCGGAAATACCTGGCTCAACACCCGGACCAGCTCCCAGCAGGCTATATAGCAAAAAAAGCTTAAATACAGCGCATTAAGCCATAAGGCTCCGCCAGAGCCCAGATTCAGTAAGCCCAACAGCTTACTAAAGAAGAGCGTATTTGACATGCTGTGCGTGGTCATCACTTCTCCGTGCGCGTGCACGGTCAGGCTTTGCCAGCGCTCAAAGGCGGCTGCCGGGTTGGCCCAGAAATCCGTCGTCAGCCCTTGGGCCCAGTAGCTTACTCCGCGCGCATCAGGCCCCGGCCAGTAGCCGGCAATGGCCGTTAGCACTAGGCGCAGAGCCAAGGTAAGCAGCAGCCAGCGCCGGAGCACGGGTGTACCAGCACGGTACTCGCGCCGCAGCCACCAGCCGGCGAGGGCCAGCAGCAGCACGTTCAGGAGCAGCGCAGTAAGCAGCTTCATCGGTTGATAAGCGACTTAGCCCCGCCGCCAAGCAGCCGCCCGCCAATGGCGCAGTGCAGGCAGCGACGCGGCTGGCAATAGCCTTTATGCATAGCCAGCAGGCCCTGTGAATCAGCCGCGGTGCGGTGCTCAAAGCCGAGATTCTGGTAAAGGTCGGTGTATTGATTGTGCTCGACGGGCAGCTCACTCAGCAGGGCTACGCTGCTTTCGACCAGCGCAGGCTGGCCCACCTGGCGGGCGTAGGCCACCCGCAGGGGCACCACCACGTTGGTAATGAGCAGGGCAATGCTGCTTTTGCCCAGGCCCGGCACCTTGCCCGGCCGGCCGGGCCGAAAATGCGTCTGCCAGTAGGCCGGAGCGGGCGCACTCCCAAAAAATTCTGTGAGAGCGGCTACGCTGCCGGCCGTAAGCAGCGCATCGAACAAGGCCGGGCGGCGGTGCAGCAACCCCACCAGCTGCCCCAGCCGCACGGCCGGGAAGTTGGCGGGCCGCAATCTCAGATAATTCCACTCGTGGGCAGCCAACGCGCTGGGGCCCAAGCTATACTTATGACGCAGAAACTCGTGCTCCTGCCGCAAGTCGGCCAGGTAGTCGTCGCCGGCGGTTGCTTCGTCTCCCACTAAAAAGCCGGCCTGCCCGAATAGCAGCGCCTCCAGCTGCCGGGCATCGTGACGGTGCCGGCGCACTACGGGCAGCGGCACGGCCTTGGCCAGGCGAGCCAGCGGCTCGCTGTTTTTCTGGAAGCCAAAAGCCGCCATCAGGGCATGGTAGGCTGTGGCTTCCCAGTCGTGCTCCAGGTGCGCGTGCAGCTCGGCCAGCATATCGGCTTTTTGCTCTATTCTTTCCAGTAAAGCCCGCTCGGTCATCATAGTGCGCACTACTTGCGGCACCTGGGGCAGCAGCGGGGCGCAGGGCAGCGGGGCCGCAGCGGGGGCCTGTACCAGCGCTTCGTAGCGGCCCAGCAAGTCGGGAGCCAGGCGCGGAGCCAAGGCCAGCGCCGGAATGAGGCTGCCATTGGTGCGGTAGATGTCGGCGTCGGCGGTGTGCACTACGTGCAGTACCACCTGGTCGTACTTGGCATCGGTCTGGTGGCGGTGGCGCTGCCAGTCGGAGGCCCGCAGGTGAATCTCCACGGCGCCGTTCCACTCCACCTCGCCCAGGCGCAGGCGGGCATTCAGGAAATCAGGGCCGGCATCGGCGTTGCGCTGGCCGGGGCGCAGCACCTGGATTTCCTCTCCCGAAGTAGTGCGCAGGTCAGCTTTATCGAAGTACTGGTGCTGCCAGACGTAGTGCAGGAAATCTTCGCGCATAGCGGGCTAATCATAAAAACCGTCTGTCATTGCGAGCAGAGCGACGCAATCGCACCAGAACGAGCCGTTCGGGTTTGTTGTGGTGCGATTGCGTCGCAAGCTCGCAATGACAGACGGTTTTTCCCAGGCTATCCCAGTCCGGAACCTAGCGCAGGTCTACCACCTTCACGCCCTTGTGCGCATTCTTATCAAACGCAAACGTGGTTGCCGATACCGGCACGTTGGGCTTGAAATTCTTGAGGGTGAACGTGGTACGCGTCCCGTTTTTCTTAAACGTCTTCACGCTGTGGATGGCATGGTCGGCCGTGCCCACTACTATTTGCACCTTAAACACGTCGTTCTTCCGGTCTTCCGGCGACAGCTCAATAAGGTCGCTGGTGACACCGGCATCCTTCAAGGATTTTACATAGACATATTTATACCCTTTTTTGTACATATTGTACATTTGGGCCGGCGACATATCCTGGTTCGTGGGGTCCGATTCGGAGATATTCACCTCGTTCTCGTTTTTGAGATAAGTCCAGGTCGTTTTGCCGTCGTTGATGACCTCCTGGCCGCTGGCGGTGAGGTGGTATTTCTGGCCGCTCACGGTTACGTCGCCGGTCAGGTTTTGCTTGAGCTTGGCGGCGGGGTTTTCCAGGGTTTGGGTAAAGCTGGCCTGAAACGACTTGAGCGCCGTGTACTTGGCGCTCACGGCATCGAGAATCTTACCGGCTTTGGGGTCTTGCTGGGCAGCGGCGGGCAGCGCGAGCGAGGCGGCCAGCGCCAGCAGGGAGAAGTGCTTGGTCATAAAAGTAAAAAAAGCCCGGCCGTTTGGCGCCGGACAGAGCCTGATACGCAAAAGCGGGGCCAAAAGACTAACGTAGCGCGGACTCTGTGAGTCCGCGCATTCGCGTAGTATCGTCCGCCTGCTACCCCGCGCGGACTCACAGAGTCCACGCTACTTCACCAGCGTGTTCAGCAGCTGCTCCAGCTGATATTCATCGGGAATGAGCACGGCGCGGGCCTTGCTGCCCTCAAAGGGACCAACAATACCGGCCTGCTGAAGCTGGTCCATAAGGCGGCCCGAGCGGTTGTAGCCCAGCTTCAGCTTGCGCTGAATAAGCGAGGTAGAGCCCTGCTGGTGCAGCACAATGCAGCGGGCAGCTTCAGCAAACATCGAGTCACGGTCGCTGGGGTCCATCTCTTCCTGGCCGCTGCCATCGTCGCCGTCGGCGCCGGCTACTTCGGGCAGCAGGTAGGCATCGGCGTAGCCCTGCTGCTCGCCGATATAGTCGCAGAGGCGGTCGACCTCGGGCGTGTCGATAAAGGCGCACTGCACCCGAATCAGGTCGGAGCCAGCCGAGAACAGCATGTCGCCCTGCCCGATGAGCTGGTCGGCCCCGCCGGTGTCGAGGATGGTACGCGAGTCGATTTTACTGGTCACCTTGAAGGAAATCCGGCAGGGGAAGTTGGCCTTGATGATACCGGTAATAACGTTGACCGACGGGCGCTGGGTAGCCACAATGAGGTGAATACCAATAGCACGGGCCAGCTGGGCCAGGCGGGCAATGGGCGTTTCTACTTCCTTGCCGGCCGTCATCATCAGGTCGGCCAGCTCGTCAATTACCAGCACGATGAAAGGCAGAAAGCGGTGGCCCTTCTTGGGGTTGAGCCGCCGCTCTACAAACTTGAGGTTGTATTCCTTGAGGTTGCGGCAGCCGGCCTCCTTGAGCAGGTCGTAGCGCCGGTCCATCTCCATACAGAGCGAGTTCAGGGTATTGACCACCTTCTTCGTATCCGTGATAATGGCTTCCTCCGTGTCGGGCAGCTTGGCCAGGAAGTGGCGCTCAATCTTGTTGAAGATGCTCAGCTCCACCTTCTTGGGGTCGACCAGCACAAACTTGAGCTGGGCCGGGTGGCGCTTGTAGAGCAGCGAGGCCAGGATGACGTTCAGGCCCACCGACTTGCCCTGGCCCGTGGCCCCGGCCATGAGCAGGTGGGGCATCTTGGCCAGGTCGGCCACAAACACCTCGTTAGTAATAGTGCGGCCGAAGGCCACCGGCAGGTCCATCTCGGTGCGGGCAAACTTCTCGCTGCCCAGCACCGAGCGAATGCTGACCATCTCCTTCTTGGTATTCGGCACCTCAATGCCGATGGTGCCCTTGCCCGGAATGGGGGCGATAATGCGAATGCCTAACGCAGCCAGACTCAGGGCAATGTCATCTTCCAGGCTCTTGATTTTGGAGATGCGTACGCCGGCTTCGGGCACAATCTCGTAGAGCGTCACCGTGGGCCCGATAGTGGCTTTGATGCTGGCAATGGTAATGCCATAATGCCCCAGGGTTTCCACAATGCGGTCCTTATTGGCTTCCAGCTCCTCCTTGGTTACCTGCGCCTTGGCCACGCCGTAGTCGTTGAGCAGCTCCAGCGTCGGAAACTGGTAGCGCGAAAGGTCGAGCGTGGGGTCGTAGTTCACGTCGGGCATTACATCCGCGTCCAGGTCCTCGTCGGCCACGGCGGCGATATCGGCCCCCGCGTTGGGGTCCAGGTCATCGCGGCTCGGCACTGTTAGTTCGAGGGGTTTAACGGTAGCATCGGGCAGCGTCGGGCGGGCAGCCGGCAGCGGGCTATCGGCCAGGTCGGCCATGGAGAGCGGGGTCGGAATGCTGGCTGCAACCGGCGCGGACGCTACCTCCGGCTCGGCCTCGGGCAGCTCAAACGAGAACGAGGGGCCGCTGGCTGCTGAGGCCGCCACCGCGGGTATAACCGGGGCCGTAGTCAGCGGAGCGGTGGCCAGGGCCACCTCCCCCACCGCGCCGGTAAGCGTCGCGCCGGGCAGCGCTTCCGGCTCAGCTTCGGGCATGGCTACTACCTCAAAGCTGGCGGCGGGTGCCGGCGCTTTGAGCGGGCTGGTCCGCGGTGGGGCCGGCTCGAACTCGGGCTCGCGGGTAGGCACGGGTTCCGGGCGGGCGGGCTTAGCGGGGCGTTGGGCCGCGGCTACGGGTGCAACGACTTCCGCCGCGTCAGCTTCGGTGCTCTCTTCGTCTTCCTCCTTATCGCCCAGGCTCAGGTTGAGGCTGGTGACGTTGAAGAAGAACACCACGAACATAATCAGCCCAAACGCCAGCAGCAGCACCGTACCCCAGCCGATGAGCGAGTCAAGCCAGAGCGCCAGCTCATAGCCGCTGCCGCCGCTTAGCCAGTCCAGCCGATGCGCCAAGGCCGGGTCGGTGCCGGGCTGCGCCATCTGCACTACCACGTAGCCCAGCAAGGTACTGACCCACAGCATAGTAAACAAGCCCAAAGCCAGCACATAGCTTACCGAGCCCGCCGCCCGCCGGAACACGATTTTATAGCCCAGAAAGAAGACTATCGGAATCAGCGCGTAGGAAGCCAGGCCAAAGCCCCGGTAAATCAGCTTTTCGGAAAGCCAGGCCCCGAGCAGGCCCAGCCAGTTGCCCGACTCCTGCCCGGCTTCCTTCACCGGCACGGTACCCAGGGCCGCTACTACGCTCTGGTCGGCACGGCCGCTGAGCAGAAAAGAGGTAAAGGCGATGGTCAGATACAGCGAGCCGAGCAGCAGCCCAAACCCGATGAGCAGGTGAAAGCGGCGGTCGTGCAGAATAGCCGTTAGCTGGCTTACGCCCGGCAAAGGACCGCGCGGAGCCGCAACGGCCTGCGCCCGGGCACGGGCGGCCGGGGCCTTGGCCGGGGCAGCGGCCGGAGCCGGACCGGGGGCCGGGCGGGGCATATTGCCCCGCGCCGGACGCGGGCCGCCATTGTCGGCGGGCGGCACCGGGCGGTTGGTGGCAGCGGGGCCACCAGGCGGATTTCGATAATTATTGGTAGCCATGCGCGGGCAAACAGAAAGGTCAAATCTACGCCAGCGAAGCCGTTTTTGACCATGCTGCACTGCGTATGATAAGCTGTACTATAACTACCAGCCTAAAACTTGCGTCTAGTGTCGGCGACACTTTTACCGGCAGCATTCTCCCTCATGACTATCCCTCCCAGCATTGTGCGGCACCCAAACGGCCTAGCCTACTGCATTACCGAATACGTGCCGGCCGAGCACTGGCTACGCACTACCTGGCAAGGCTTCGTGTCACCGGCCGATGCCGAAAAAGGGGCGCTGGCCGCGCTGGAGCCGCTGGGCCTGCAGGCTATCCCGTACCTGCTCAACGATAACAGCCAAATCCAGGGGCCGTGGTTCGATTCGGCGGCCTGGCTGCAGCACGTATGGGCCCCGCAGGCCAATCGGCTGGGCCTACGCTACGTGGCGCACGTAGCCCAGCCCCACACCGAAGGCGACCTGGGTGCCCTGCTCCGGCACGACCCGTTTGCCGGGCAGTTTGAGCTTCAGATATTTTCGACGATGGAGCAGGCCAAAGGCTGGCTGCACGACTGCCAGCGCCGCGATTCGCTTTATCCGGCCTCTACCGCGAGCCAGGGGCCGGGCCAGCCGGCGGAGGTAGCGTAGCCGCCCCTGCCCTGGCGCTGGGCCCGTATAAATGCAAGCGCCAATAGGCCTGCGAGTCGTCGAAAACACCCAGTAGCTGCAACCCGCTTTCCTCGGGGTGCGCCAGGCGCACGGCCGAGAGCACGTAGCGCCCCCCCAGCTGCCGAAAAGCGGCGGTATCGAAAGCCCAGTGCTGCACCTGCCGCACCGCCGGCAGCTTACCAAACAGATAGCTTCGTCCCAGCTCAGCCGACATCACGTAGCAGCGGTTGCCCCAGGCATCGAAGTACGTGGCCAGGGCCGGGCTTTTGGCCAGCTCGCCGGCGATGAGCGGGCGAAAGGCATGCTTGTAAGCCAGCGGGTAAAGCGTCTGGTACGAGTCGAGGGTATAAAAGCCGTTGAGCTGAGCCACGGCCGGAGGCAGCCCCAGGCACACCACCCGGTAAGCGGGCGGGCGCGTTTTATTTTTACTATATATAAAATTCTTAACCTGATAAAATAGCCCCGGCGCCACGAACGCGGCGTACGAAGGGGCATCGGGCCGGGGCCGCCCGGCCAGGGCGCGTACATTATTGGTAAACTCCGGGTTGGCAGCCAGGGCGGGCAGCAGCTGTAGCCCCACCAGCGCCAGGGCCAGCCGGCCCGGCGGCAGGTGCCGCAGGGCCAGCACCAGCACCAAAACCCAGGGCAGCGCCAGCAGAAAATAGAATCGACTAAGTGTAAATGCGTGCAGCAACGGCAGCTGCGCCTGGAGCCGTATCGACAGCTGCGGCAGGAAGGCTGCCAGCAGGCAAAGCGCAGCAATGCCCGCGAGCAGGCCGGCTACCTGCCGGCTCAGCTGCCGGCGCTGCGGTGCGGCCTGCCGCGCCAAGGCAATAGCCACTGCCAGTATAATACCACCCTTGAAAAAGGGGCTGGCGTGGTAGTGCCCCAGCCAGAATAGCTGCCCCGCTTCCCGCAGGCCTACTCCTACGCCCTGGGGCAACAGGCGGGCCAGGTCAAACTCCTGGCGATGGGGAACAAACGATTTGGCAATCAGGGTAGTATAAAAAAGCTGCCACTCTACCAGCACGTAGCTCAGCAGCAGCACCAACAAGCCCCCTGCCCCGCGACGGGTGGCAGCCCCCGCCGCCGGCCCACGCCGGGCCAGGTCGACCAGCAGGGCCACGGCCCACGCCACCGCTATAAACGGCCCCACCAGTACAAACGACGACCACCAGGGCAGCGCCACCAGGACCAGCCAATCGGGCCAGCGAGCCGACCCATCGCGCAGGCGCAGCGCCGTGCGCAGCAGCAGCGGCTGGCCCAGCACACTCAGCCCGAAGATGCTGTAGGCCGGCAGCACCGCCCACAGCAGCGCCACTGCCGCAGCCAGGCTCCGCTGCTCGGGCCGCGGCAGGCCGTAGCCGCGCAGCAGCGCATACATCCCCAGCAAGGCTACTACGCGCACCAGGGCCTCGTGCAGCAGATAGGCGGCCAGCGGCGAGTGGGGCAGCAGGTGAAAAACCAGCACGGTCACACTTAGCCCCGAGCGCAGGGCCTCGCGGGGCAGGCCGTTCATGATGGGCGGCACCAGCGCGCCCGGCCCGTGCGCCAGGGCCAGGTGCAGCTTGGTCAGCAGGTGCACCCACACCACCTCGCCCTCCAGGTTGTCATGCACCAGCACGAAGGTGTGCGGGCCCAGCACGGCCAGCGGCACCAGAAACAGGAAAAGCCCCAGCAAGGCCCAGGTAAGCGGCTTCAGCATGGCCCTAGCTGCGCGGATGAAACTCCGTCATGACCTGCCGCAGGTAGTCGCGGTCGAGGTGAGTGTAGATTTCGGTGGTCGTGATGGAGGCATGGCCCAGCATTTCCTGCACTGCCCGCAGGTCGGCCCCGCCTTCGAGCAGGTGCGTAGCAAAGGAGTGCCGCAGCGTGTGCGGACTAATAGTCTGGCGCAGCCCGGCCAGCTCGGCCAGCTTTTTAATGGTCGTAAACACCGTGATGCGCGAGAGCTGCTTGCCGCGCATACTCAGAAACACAATATCCTCGTTGCCCGGCTGCACCACCAGGTGCTGGCGCACGCCGCCGAGGTAAAAGTGCAGGTGCTTCACAGCTTCGCGCCCAATCGGCACCAGCCGCTCCTTATTACCCTTGCCCAGCACCCGCATAAAGCCCTGCTCAAAATAGAGGTTTGAGAGCTTCAGGTCGCAGAGCTCGCTCACGCGCAGGCCCGAAGAATAGAGCACCTCCAGTACGGCTCGGCTGCGCAGGCCCTCGCTGGTGCTGAGGTCGATAGCGCCAAGCAGATTTTCGATATCGGGATACGAAAGCGTGTCGGGCAGGTGGCGGCCGGCCTTGGGCGACTCCAGCGTATCGGTAGGGTCGATTCTGAGCAGGTCTTCCATGATGAGAAACTCATAGAAGGCCTTGATGCCCGAGAGCGTCCGCGCCTGCGAGGTCGACGATAACCCCAGCTCGGTGAGGGCGGCCAGAAAATCGCGCAGCAGGCGCGTAGTTACTTGCAGCGGGCCAGCCTTGAGCTTTTCCAGCTCCAGCCACTGCTGTAGCTTACGCACGTCGCGCACGTAGGCTTCGACCGAGTTGGGCGAGAGCGATTTTTCGAGGCGCAGGTAGCCGTCAAATTGTTTTATAGCTTGCGGCCAATTCATGGGGAATGCAAAAACGTCGATTCTGGCGAGCGCAGCGCTGCAATCGCCGCAGAACAATTCTGCCCGAACAAGACTACCACAAACGTAGTCGCTCTGCGGCGATTGCCCCGCCGCACGCGCAATGACGGAAATTTTATTAAGTTATATGAATATCTTACTTCTCAACGGCCCTAACCTCAACCTGCTGGGCCGGCGCGAGCCCCACATTTACGGCACACGCTCGTTCGAAGACTTTTTGCCCGAGCTGCAGGCTGATTTTCCCGACCTCACCCTCACCTCGTTTCAGAGCAACCACGAGGGCGCGCTCCTCGACCGCCTGCACGCGGCGGCCGGCTGGGGCGAGGCCGGCACTGAAGCCGCCAGCCAGGCCGTGGTGCTGAACGCCGGCGGCTTTACGCACACCAGCGTGGCGCTCGGCGATGCCGTAGCGGCCGCGGCCGGCGCGGGGCTGCCCGTAATTGAGGTGCATCTGAGCAACCTGGCCGGCCGCGAAGACTTTCGCCACCAAAGCTTTATCGGCAAGCACTGCGTGGGCAGCATCGCCGGCTTCGGGCTCGAAAGCTACCGCCTGGCGCTGCACTACCTGCTTAGCCAGCGGCCGCGGCCGGTGGGCTTCCGTCGGTAGTAGCTGGCGGAACTAAATTGCAAATGGGTTTCTGGCCGGAACTACTTAACCGCTCGGTGCAAGCTAGCGGCGACTGTAAATTTGCCGGAAGTATCTGTCAACATTGAGTTCTTTCTGCGTGCAACACCCGTTACTTTCGGTCCGCTCGGGCCTGCTGCTACTTTTACTGGGGGCCCTACCGCTGCTGGCTGCGGCCCAAAGCACCTGCCTGCTGGTACCCGTGCCCCTGGCCCAGCGCGTGCAGCAAGCCGCCTTGGTAGTAGAGGCCCGCGTCAGCAGCCAGCAGCCCGAGCAGGGCGTCAATGGTCATATCGTAACCCGCAGCACACTCGACGTATTTAAGGTATTCCGGGGGCAGCTGCCCGCCGGGCCTTTGAGCCTGCTTACCGTGGGCGGCACGCTGGGAACCCAGCGCGAAGTTGCCAGCGGCACGCTGCAACTGCAAGCGGGCCAACAGGGCATTTTTATGCTCGAAGCCGACCCGACCCAGCCGGGCGAGCTGCGGGCTTATGCCGGCCCGCAGGGTTTTATCCGGTACGACCTGACTACCCTCACAGCATCGGAGCCATTCGGGCAGTACGACAATATTAGAAATAATCTATATAATGCGATAATCGCCAGCGCCGGCACCACATACCAGGAGCTGCAAGCCAATAGCAGCCTGTCCGGAGCCGCCAGCCAGCGGGCTACCCGCCGCCAGACGAGCGCCCTGCAAGCCGTGGCCCCAACCATCAGCAGCTTTTCGCCGACAGCGGTGACGGCGGGCACGAGCACCAGCACGTCGAGCAGCTCTACGGGCGTGCTCACTATTACGGGCAGCGGCTTCGGGGCCGCGCGTGGCACCGGCTACGTGCAGTTTCCCAACGCCGACGATGGCGGAACAAGCTACACCCAGCCCCTGCCCAGCGACTACCTGAGCTGGACCGACAACCAGATTGTGGTGCGCGTGCCGTCGGAAAGTGCGTCGGGCAACACAGCCGGCACCGGCCAGTTTCAGGTAGCCCTCGACAACACGGGTACGCTGGTGGCCACCAGCCCCAGCGCGCTTACGGTAACTTATGCGCTTATCAACGTTAATTCGAGCGGTACTACCTACCGCGTGCATCTTATCGGTACCGACGGCATGGGCGGCTATACGCTGCAATACGCCAGCAGCTTTCCGGCCGTGGCCAAGCCCGCGTTTGAGCAGGCCCTCACCAGCTGGCACTGCCAGACCGGCATGAACCGCACCATGAGCACTACGCCGGCCCCCAGCGATGTAGCAGCCCGCGACGGCGTGAACGTGGTGCGCTTTGCGGGGAGCGCCGAGCTGGGCACCGGCGTGTTGGGCGTCACGTACTCTTACTACAGTGGCTGCACCGGCAGCAGTACCAACTTTCGGCTCGATGAAACCGACTATTCGTACACGCCCGTGCCCATTCCGGCGAACCCGAATGCCACCCCACCCACCCGGCTTACAACTGGCACTACGACCCGACCACGCAGCCCAGCTTTCAGGAATATGATTTCCCGAGCGTAGCCCTGCACGAGCAGGGCCACGGCGAGCAGCTTACTCACATCATCTCCAGTACGGGGGTTATGAACTACGCCATTGCCAACGGCGAGGCCAAGCGCACGCTGGACGGACCAACTGATATTGCGGGCGGCAAGGACGTTATTGCTTACAGCACCAGTATTGCGCCAGCTCAGCTGTGCACCAGTATGGCCTTCACGCCCAGCACTGCCGGCTGCCCGCTGCCGGTGGTGCTGATGACCTTTACGGCCCACTACCAGCCCGGCCAGGGCACGCTCGTGAACTGGACCACGGCTTCGGAGCAGCAAAGCGCCGCCTTTATCGTAGAGAGCCAGGACGACCAGCCGGGCAGTGCCTGGCAGCCCGTGGTGCGCGTGGCGGCGGCCGGCACTACGCCTAGCCTGCACCAGTACAGTGCCCGCGATGCCCGGCCCCTGGCCGGCACCCGCGCTTACCGCCTGCGCCAGCTCGACCTCGATGGGCACGTAGCTTTTTCGCCGGAGGTGATGGTAGCAGGGGTGGCTACCGAGCTGGTTGCTTATCCAAACCCGGCGGCGGGCACCATTCACCTGAGCGGACCGCTGGCTGCCGGTGCCACGGCGCAGGTACGCCTGCTCGATGCCACGGGCCGCTGCCTGGCTACCCTGCGTGCTCCGGCCGGGCAGGCCGCTTTCGACCTGCCGCTGGCCGGGGTGCCCACCGGCCTTTACCTGCTGGAATGGACGGGCGGCCCCAGCGCCTGCCACCTGCGGCTGGAGGTGACAAAGTAGCCCAGCTCGCACAAAAAGGCATATTCTGCCAACCGTAGCACGCTTTTGCTGCTGCCATTCGTTGCCCAGGGCACTTCGCACCGCTTTTCATCGCCCTACCTTTGCCCCATGGCAACCCTCCCGACTTATACCTTCAATCCCGGTCCTTCGGCAGTGTATCCCGAAGTGCGCCAGTATCTGGCCGATGCCTTTGAGGAAGGCTGGCTATCGGTTCCGCACCGCTCCGAGCGCTTCACGGGCCTGGTGCGCCACTGCCTCGACCAGGCCCGCCTCAAGCTCAATATCCCGCAGGACTATACCATTCTGTTTACCTCGTCGGCTACCGAGTGCTGGGAAATTCTGGCCCAGAGCCTGACCCCACGCCGCTCGTTTCACCTCTACAACGGGTCGTTTGGGCAAAAGTGGTTTGACTATGCCCGTGCCCTGCGGCCCGGCTGCACCGGCCTGCGCTTCGACCTCAACGACGTGCCCGACCCGGCCACCCTGCCCTTCAACGCGGAGGAAACTGACCTGGTTTGCATAACCCAGAACGAAACCAGCACGGCCACCCAGTTGCGCGACAGCTTCATTCTCAATACATTTAACCGCCTTGGCCCCGCACTGCTGGCCGTCGATGCCACGTCGTCGCTGGGCGGCGTAGCGCTTAAATTCATAAAAGCAGATATTTGGTACGCCTCGGTGCAGAAGTGCCTGGGCTTGCCCGCCGGCCTCGGCCTACTAGTGCTCTCGCCGCGCGCCGTGGCCCGCGCCCGCGAGGTGGGCGATAACGCGCACTACAACAGCCTGAACGCGATGGTGAAGCAGATGCTCAACTATCAGACTACCCACACGCCCAATGTGCTGGGCATCTACCTGCTGAGCCGCGTGCTGCAAGCCCGCGATACTATTAAAACCATCGCGCCGCACCTGCATGAGCGCGCCCAGAAGCTCTACGACTACTTCGAACAGGTGCAGCCGCTGGGCCTGCGCCCACTCGTGGAGAACCTCGACGCCCGCTCCACTACCGTTATCGGCCTGCAGGGCCCGGCGGCTCTCGTGGAGGAAGTGAAGCGCCGCGCCCGCGACGAGGCCGGCCTGCACCTGGGCTCGGGCTACGGCGACCACAAGGCCACCAGCCTGCGCATTGCCAACTTCCCGGCCGTGCCCGATGCGGCGTTTGAGGCGCTGGTGCAGTTCTTTGAAGGTATCCGCGCATGATAACGCTGTTTACCGATGGGTCGAGCCGGGGCAATCCCGGCCCCGGCGGCTACGGCACCATCCTGCGCTACGGCCCCACGAAAAGGAGCTGAGCCAGGGCTTCCGCCGCACCACCAACAACCGCATGGAGCTGCTGGCCGTGATTGTGGGCCTGGAAGCCGTAACGCGCCCCGAAATTCCCATCCTAGTCGTGTCCGACTCCAAGTACGTGGTCGATGCTGTGGAAAAAAAGTGGGTGTTCAATTGGGCCCAGAAGCCCGATTTCGGCAAAAAAGCCAACGAGGACCTGTGGCGCCGTTTCCTGCGCGTGTACCAAAACCGGAAGGTTTCCTTCAAGTGGATAAAAGGCCACGCCGGCCACGCCGAAAATGAGCGCTGCGACGTGCTGGCCGTGCAGAGCGCGCTCGGCAAAGGGCTGCTGGTGGATGAGGGGTATGAGGCGCAGGGGTAGCTTTAAAATATTTACATATAACATTAATATTTTTAAATTATCTACCTCTAATGAATACACTCAAGAATACACTGCTGGAATTGCAGTACCAATACAGCAAATTATTTGTAATAAGTATTCCAAGAAGAAGTTTTTATTACGAGATTTCAGACAATCAATTCATTGCTTCTAATACGTCCAGGAATACTCTTATCTCCATTGTTTTCACCGCATTCGCAAGCTTGCTACTGCTATCAGGCATAATCGAGCTTTGTAGCAAACAGGTGAATATTACTACTGATTTTGTAGTAGTATTTTTTCTTGTTCATCCAATTATTGGCCTTCTGGCCTTCAGACAATTTTTATGGCTAGTAAATGGAACGGAGGAATTAATTGTTGAAAATCATCTTATCACATTAAAAAGAAAAGGTACCTTTTGGATTAAATCCAACTCTTACCAGCTTGATAGTATTGATTTTGTCCGAAAGTTAGATTGGAGTAATTTACCACTCTATGATAAAATACAGTTTAATATTCGACTTAATTTATTACTGATTTTCAAAATGACAACAGGTGAAATATCTTTTAATTATCAAGATAAAGAAATATTTTTCTTTAGTAATTTATTAGAAAATGAGAAATTGTTAGTAGTAGACCAGATTGTAAGACTCAAGCATCTTTCACAAAAGGCACTATAACTCTCAAAATTTCTATCACCACTTAGCGCGAGTTTGGCCAGCCAAGAATTATTCATGCAGCCCCGCCTCGAAACGCTTTCTGAAACCCTGCTGGCCGGCCAGCGCCAGTGCCTGTCGCTGCTGGCCGACACGACGGCTACGCTTTGGCGAGATTTCGGGCAGCGGCTGCGGGCGCGGCCGTTTGCCAGTGGCTCCGCGCGGTATTCAGTGCAGGTGTACGACGCGACTTATTTCCGTTCGTTTCGCCCCGAGGCGACCTTTGAGAAGTGGGCCGCCGTGGCCGTGGCCCACCCGCAAGAAGTGCCTGTCGATTTAGAGCTGCTGGTGTTGCCGGCCGGCCGCTACGCCGTATTTGACTATAAAGGCCCCGCCAGCGGCGGCCCTACCGTGTTTCGCTACATCCTGCTGGACTGGCTCCCGGCCTCGGCCTACGAGCTGGACGACCGCCCCCATTTTGAGGTGCTGAGTGCCCACTATCGCCCCGACGACCCGGCTGCCGAGGAAGAAATCTGGATTCCGGTGAAGCCTCGTGCGACGCCCCTTATTTCGAACCTTCCCCTTGGCTAACGACTATTTCCAATTTCAGCAGTTCCGCATCGAGCAAGCTGCCTGTGCCCAGAAGGTGAGCACCGATGCCTGCCTGCTTGGCGCCGTGGCCGACCTTCGCGCAGCCACCCGCGTGCTGGATATTGGCACCGGGACCGGCCTGCTGGCCCTGATGGCCGCCCAGCGGGCGCCCCAGGCCACGATTGAAGCAATCGAGATTGACCCGGCCGCCGCCGCCCAGGCGGCGGCCAACGTGGCGGCCAGCCCCTGGCCCAACCGCGTGGCCGTGCGGCCGCTGAGTCTGGCGGCTTACGCGGCCAGCCAGCCGGCGCCTTTCAGCCATATTATCTGCAACCCGCCGTTTTTTCGGCGCAGCCTGGCCCCGCCCGTAGCGGCCCGCGCCACGGCACGCCACGAAAGCGCGGACTCGCTCCCATTTGGCGAGCTTATCGGCTTCGCGGCAAGCCACCTGCTCCCAGGCGGCTCGCTCACGGTGCTGCTGCCCCCACCCGAGATGCAGCAGTTTGCCGGCGAAGCGCGGGCCGGCGGCCTGGCCGAGCAGGCCCGGCTGACGGTGCGGCACCGGCCGGGCGGGCGCGCTACGCGCTGCATCAGCCAGCTTGGGGCCAATTGCCCGGCCGCAGTGCCCGAGGCAAAGCTGATTATTCAAACAGCCAATGGCACTTATTCGGAAGCCTTTCGGGCGTTGCTGGCGGGGTTTTATCTGGCACTGTAGCGTGGGGCTTCGCCGTTTGCGCTACGCCGTTTTTACGGCGGCCGCGGCTTGCAGACCTAGCTCTGCTATAGCCTGCTCGCGCATGAGGTACTTCTGAATTTTGCCGGTCACCGTCATCGGGAAGCTGTCTACAAACTTCCAGAAGGCCGGGATTTTATTGGTGGCAATGCGGTTTTGGCAGAACGCGGCAATGTCGGTGCCGGAGGCAGTGTGGCCGTCTTTGAGCTTTACCCAGGCCATTACTTCTTCGCCATAGCGCAGGCTGGGCACGCCAATTACCTGCACGTCGGCTACGGCCGGGTGGGTATAGAGAAACTCCTCGACCTCACGCGGGTAGATATTATCGCCTCCTCTCAAAATCAGGTCTTTGATGCGGCCCACAATGTTGAGGTAGCCCTCGGCATCGATGGTGGCCAGGTCGCCGGTGTGCATCCAGCGGGCGCCGTCGATGGCCGCAGCCGTGGCCAGTGGGTTTTCCCAGTAGCCGAGCATCACCGAGTAGCCGCGGGTGCACAGCTCGCCGGGCATGCCACGCGGCACGAGGTGGCCGGTTTCGGGGTCAATTACTTTTACTTCGAGGTGGGGGTGCACGTGGCCCACCGTACTCACGCGCTTATCCAGCGGGTCGTCGATGTAGCTTTGGGCCGATACGGGCGAGGTTTCGGTCATGCCATAGCAAATAGTGACTTGGCGCATGTTCAGGCGGGTTTGCACCTGCTTCATTACCTCCTCGGGGCAGGGCGAGCCGGCCATTACCCCGGTGCGTAGCGAGCTAAAATCGAAGGAGTTAAACTCCGGATGCTCCAGCTCGGCAATGAACATCGTGGGTACCCCGTAGAGCGAAGTGCAGCGTTCGTCCTGCACGGTACGCAGGGCCGCCAGCGCCTCAAATGCCTCCGATGGAATGACCATGCAGGCCCCGTGCGACACGCAGGCCAGGTTGCCAATCACCATGCCAAAGCAATGGTAGAACGGCACCGGAATGCACACCCGGTCGGCTTCGGTATAGCGCAGCGTTTCGCCGATGAAGAAGCCGTTATTCAGAATATTATGGTGCGAGAGCGTAGCTCCCTTCGGGAAGCCGGTGGTGCCGCTGGTATACTGAATATTGATAGGGTCGTCGAACTGCAAGCTGGCTTCGCGGGTGGCCAGCGCCTCGTCGGCGATGGCCGTGCCGCTGGCCAGCAGGGTTTCCCAGTCGTCTTCGAGCACCACGACATGCTCAAGGGCCGGGCACTCGGCACGCACGCTGGCCAGCAGGTGCACGTAGCTGGTTTGGCGAAACTTAGCGGCCAGCAACAGTACTCGGCAGCCCGATTGGTTAAGCGCATGCTTCAGCTCTTCGGCCCGGTAGGCAGGGTTGATATTGACCAGAATAGCCCCCACCCGCGCCGAGCCAAACTGCGTGATAACCCACTCGGCGCGGTTGGGCGCCCATAAGCCCACGCGGTCG
Source organism: Hymenobacter sp. BRD67 (assembly GCF_013256425.1). Classification (GTDB taxonomy): domain Bacteria; phylum Bacteroidota; class Bacteroidia; order Cytophagales; family Hymenobacteraceae; genus Hymenobacter. Next base: position 1,193,220 of record NZ_CP053904.1, on the reverse strand, counting down.
CCGGCCGCCACGCCGAGCGCCAGCAGGCCCTTGGCTAGCCGCGTCGTCTGGGCCCACAATTCCTGATAAGTAGCCCGGTAGCTTTGGTGAACCACTACCAGAGCCTCCTGCTCGGGAAAGCGGGCTACCGTGCGCCGAAGGTTTTCACCAATGGTATCGCCCAGCATCGGCGTGGTGCTGGGGCCGCTGAGGTAGGATAGCGCGGGGGAATTCATGGGATATAACAGCTAAAAGGCAGGCCAAGGTAGCGTTTCTAATCTAATCTATTCTGGCCAAAGAAACTGCGCTCCGGCTCAGGCTAAAGCAGTTCCCGTAGCTGCCCCAGCTTTTCGCCGTGCAGGGCGGCCAGCAGGTCGGCTTCGAGGGTGCCAAACTCGGCGGCGAGGTAGTGGCGCTGCACCTGGCCGCCCACCAGCACGGTCGCCTCGTCGGCCACCTCGGTGAGCGTGCTCAGGATGTGCGAGGTGAGCAATATGCCGGTGCCCCGGTCGCGCAGGCGCCGAAGAATTTCCTTGAGCAGCAGGTTGGCTTCGAGGTCGAGGCCGTTGAAAGGCTCATCCAGAATCAGATAAGGAAAGTCCTGCACCAGCACGGCCAGCAGGGCGAGCTTTTTCTTCATGCCGGCCGAGTATTCGTCGGCGTACTGGTTGAGGGGCAGCTCCAGTAGCTGGTTCCAGCCGCGCAGGTCGGGGACGGGCCGGCCGCGGGCCTGCGCGCAAAATTCTACGTATTCGCGCCCCGTCAGGCGCGGGTAGAAGTATGGCTCGTAGGGCACCAGGCCCGTGACCTCGCGCACCAGCCGGGTTGTTTCGGTGGCGCGCACCCGCCCGGCAAAGTCTTTTTCCAGGCCGTAGAGGCAGTTGATGAGCGTGGTTTTGCCCGCGCCGTTCGCCCCCACCAACCCGTGAATAGTGCCCGGCCGCACGGCCAGGCTCACCCCGCGCAGCACCTGATGCCGGCCGTAGGCTTTGCGTAAGTCGCTAATCTCCAGCATCCGGTAGCGGCGATGAGTAGTGGTTGGTTTCCAGCACGGCCCGCAGCCGGCGCTGGCTTTGCCACACCAGCCCGCCGGCTATTGCCAGCAGCAGCGGCGGGTAAGCCGGGTGCCAGGCCCCGAGCAGGCTCACGGCCAGCACCAGCCCCTGCGTGGTGCGAATATGGCTGGCGTTGGGGTAAAACGCATATTTACTGAGTATAAGCAGCGTGAGCAGCAGCAGCCAGAACAGCCCCACCGCCAGCGCCGCGCCCCAGCCCGCCGTTCCGGCCCCCAGCAGCGCCAGGAAGGGCGCGGCCGTGAGCGCCCCGTAGCCCAATCCCAGCGCCAGCCGCCGCCGCAAAAACTGGCGCGGGGTGCGCAGGGCCAGGGCCAGCATCGTGGGCGGCTCGGGGGTGGCGTAGCCGGCGCCCACCACCAGCAGCCAGACCAGCAGGGCCGCCACCGGCACCCCCGGCGCGGCGCGCTGCCAAGTAGCTCCACCCAGCAGCAGCGGCCACAGCCACAAGCCTTTACTGGCGCGCATACCGCCTACCCACTCAAAGGCCTCGCTGCGAAACGGACTGCGCCAGCGGTGCCGCGTGGCGTCGTCGGCGCGCCCGGGCGGAACCCAGGCCACCAACGGCGCCAGCCCCAGCGTCAGTGCGGCCGGCCCCCGGCCCGCCGGGCCAGCAGCCCCAGCACGACAAACATAGATAAAATACCATATTCTACCGCCAGCCAGCGCCGGCAGTCGGGCGCCGCGATGGCCAGAAACCGGGCATCGGCCCGCCGCCGGTGCGCCCCCAGAATGCTGGCCGCCGTGAGCAGCGGCACCAGCCAGCGCCCCACCGGGTGGCCGCCCAGGGTAACCAGCGCCTGGAGCAGGCCCAGCCCCAGCAGCGGCCCCACCAGCACCAGCCGCAGCCAGCCGATTTCGCGCAGCAGCCGGCCCAACAGGCGCAGCCGCAGCCCCAGGTAAGCGTGCAGCGCCAAGCCTCCAGCTACGGGTTCCATACGGCGCTACGCGGGAAATGGCTCCACCAGCGTTTCCTCCTCCGTGAAAGCAATGCCGTAGTCGGTCGCCAGCTCGTCCAGAATGGGCTCGTAAAGGTCAGCAGTGGTCGGAATAACGACGCCCCGGCCCGCAACTTCGCCCCGTGCCAGGCGGCGCACGGCCATGCCCAGGGGCAGGCCCACGGTTTTGGCCATCGCGGTGTGCAGGGCATCGTCGCCCAGCACCACCAGCGAGGACGTAAGCCGCTTGCTTTCAGCCCCCAGCTCAAAGTCAAACCGGTGCTGCATCACTATCATGTCGCGGTCGTGGGGCTCCAGCTGCCATTTCTCGGCCAGCAGGTGTTCCAGCAGCTGCGCGGGCGTGGCATTGGCGCGGCCCACGGGCTTTTGCTCGAAAATACCCAGCCAGACCAGGCGCTCCAGCTCGGGGCCGTGAGGGTCCAGGCCCAGGTAATCGGCGGTGAGCGCGGCCAGCGACTGCCCGGCGGCGGGCCACTGCGGCAGGTAGCCGGCCACCACGTCGTGCCAGGTGCGGGTGGCCGCGTTGTCGAGGCGCACGCCGTCGTCGGTAAGGCCCAGGCGCACCAGCGCGTGCCAGGCGGCGCAGTAGCCCAGCCGCCGCAGCGTGCCGCGCCGGATGCTTGGGATGCCGTCGAGCCCGTATGGCGCGCGGTAGCTGAGCGAGTCGCGGTTGGCATAGCCCTCAAACGTGCCGTGGCCGGGCACGTGAATTTCCTCGGTGCGGGCAAAAAGCTGCTGGTACGGAATGACCCGCAGGTGGTTATCCTGCCAGTACTTGGCCGTGCTTTGGCCGGCCAGCACCACGTTGCGCGGGTTCCAGGTAAACTTGTAGCGCCAGGGGTTGTCGCCCTCCGAGGCGGGGTCGAGCAGCCCGCCGCAGTACGAGGTAAAGGCCGTCAGGCGCCCGCCCTGCGCCCGAATGTGGGCGATGGCCCGCATGGCCGACATATGGTCGAGGCCGGGGTCAAGGCCGCTTTCCATCAGAAAAACCAAACCGGCCGCTGCCGCCGCCGCGTGCAGGGCCTGCACTTCAGGGCTCACGTAGCTGGCCGTGGCCAGGTGGCGGCCAAAATCGAGGCAGGCCTGCGCCACTACCGGGTGCAGAAACGCCGGCAGCATCGAGATAACTACGTCGGCCTCGGCTACCAGCTCGCGCAGCTGCGCCACGTTTTGCGCGTCGCAAGGCACGGCGCGGGCGTACTGCGAGTGCGCGGCCAGCACGGGGCCAGGTGGGCCGGCTGGGCATCGGCCACGGTCAGAAACCAGCGCTCGGCCGGGGCGTGGCGCAGAATATAGGTAATAAGCGATGAAGCCGAGCGGCCGGCCCGAGCAAGAGCAAACGGGTGGGTGGGGTCATGGCGGCAAAAGTACACCGGCCAGGGAAGGCAACGTTTGGCAGCCAGCCCTGGCCGGGCTTTTCACAGCAACTCCAAAATGCCGGATTACTCCCTTTCTTTGTCGCCCCATTTTCAACCCCGCCGCCATGGCTGCCTCCTCCTCTATCGAAGCTCCCTCTACGCTACGCCAGCTTACCCTACGCTACCACGAGCTGACCACCCCCGACCAGCTGACGCCCACCGAGCGCCAGGTATGGGACGCCGCCCGCGCCGCCACGGCCCATTCCTATGCCCCGTACTCGCACTTCCATGTAGGGGCCGCCCTGCTCTTGGCCGATGGCCGCCTCGTGCAGGGAACCAACCAGGAAAATGCGGCGTATCCTTCTGGCCTGTGCGCCGAGCGCACGGCTTTGTTTGGGCTGGCGGGGAGCCGGCCCAGCCCCCCGCCGCTCATTGTGGGCATGTCGGTAGCGGGCCGGCCGGCCACCGGCGATTTCGGCGCCGCCCTGCCCTGCGGGGCCTGCCGCCAGGTGATGCTCGAATACGAGATGCGGCAGGGCCAGCCCATCTGGCTGCTGCTGCCCAGCACTACCGGCACCGTGCTGCGCTTCGAGCGCCTGGTCGATTTGCTACCATTCCATTTTTCTTCGGATGACCTGCCGGTCAGAGCTTAGCGCAAACGCCTTAACTAGCTGGGTCTGGCTAAAGAACGTGCTGCTTCCCGGCGTTCAGCACTGATGTACTTTAAACCAGGTTTTCTTTTTTCCCTTCTCTACTATGTCTCCCCGTCTTATTCTTCAGCTAGCGGCGCTACTCGGCGCCCTCACCGTGGCTATCGGGGCCTTCGGGGCACACGGCCTGCGGCCTATGCTAGAGGCCAATGGCCGCCTCGACACCTTCGAAACGGCCGTGCGCTACCAGTTTTACCACGTGCTGGCGCTGCTGGCGGTGGGCGTGCTGGCCGTGGCCCGGCCCGAGCTGCGCGACCCGCTCGACACCACGGCGGCGCTGTGGCTGGGTGGCATCCTCATTTTCAGCGGGGCGCTCTACGCTATCTGCTTCACGGGCATCACCAGGTTTGGGGCGGTAGCCCCGCTGGGCGGCCTGCTGCTGATTGCCGGCTGGATTCGCCTGCTGCTGGCCGTAAGTAAATTATAAATTTACTATATAGAGCACATAAAAAATACCCCGACCGTAACAGCCGGGGTATTTTTTATGTGGCTTGCACCCAGCGGCGGCTTACTTGCTCGAAGCCGTGGCAGCTTCTTTCACCTCGCCTACCAGCGAAACGGTGGTGCTGCCACCGGCCGAGTTCGAGTCGATAGTCAGCACTTTGGTTTGCATGCCCATCTTGCCAGCCGAGTTGAACTTGGCTGAGATGGTACCGGTTTTGCCGGGCTGCACGGGCTCCTTGGTCCACGAAGGCGTGGTGCAGCCGCAGCTTACGCCGATGTTGGAAATTACGAGCGGCTGGGTGCCGGTGTTCTTGAATTTAAATACGTGGTCGACCACGTCGCCCTGTTTGATGGTACCGAAGTCGTACTTCACCTCCATAAACTCAATCTGGGGGCCAGCCGGCTTGGCGGTGGCTTTGGCAGGCTTGGCAGCCTGGGCGTGGGCAGCAGTGCCCGCAAACGTGAGGCCCAGGGCCAGCAGCAGCATCTTCGTCATGACAGGGTAAAAGTTAAAAAGGGTTGTTGAGAGTAAACAAATTTAAGCGATAAGTTGGCCTTGGCAAATCTACGGCCAAACTAGCGCCGCTAGCTGGAGGCCCGGTGAAGCTACCCCCACAAACCTCCGGGCTAGCTTTTGAATTCCTTAGAATACGGAAATTGCCGCGAAGCCTTCCGCATAATCACCGTAATAATGCTGCCGGTATCGGAGCCCAGGCCACGCCCGAGGCTTTTGTCGTATTTCCACAGCAGCTCGCCCGTTTTCCCATCATGGATATTGATGCTGAGCTTGCCGGTATTGGTCGAGCCGCTGAAACCCACCACCATGGTCATGGCGATAGCCGCGCCGTTGGAGAAGGGCTGCGAGCTTTCAAACGTACCCGAGATAATTCCATCAACCCCCAGCAGCTGGGCTAGCTCTTCCATCGTCATGGTCGGCAGCTTTTCGGCCGTAATGTTATTTTTAGCCAGCAAGGCATTGGTTTTGGCGATATCCTGCACGTCTACCGATATGTCCTTGTCCTGCTTTTGCTTCAGGAAATAGGATTGCAGCGCGCTTTGGACATTCAGTCCTTCGCGCTGCTCCAGCTGGTGCACTCCTTCGGCTCCGCCATTTTTGGCCACTTCATTAGGCCGCAGCGACAAGGTGGCCTTAAAAGGCAGGATGGCTAATACTTTGTGGTCTTTGGCCAGCTCTTTAAACTTGGGACTGGTATAAATCTCACGGGTTTGAGCCGATGCCGCGCCCGCCGTAAGCAGCAGCGCGAAAACTAATAAAAGGTGCTTCATAAAAGTCGCAGAAAAAAGAATGGAATGAAAAGTGAAAGTGCGGCTCGAAAGTACGTGCTCCAGCCGCAATAACTCTACTTCCCAATCACTTATTTATTCAAGTGCCTCAACCTCGCCTTCGGACAGCAGTCGCCGCTGAAAATTGAGCAGAAACAGCCGCTCCGACGCCCGCGTGATGGCCGTGTAAAGCCAGCGCGCAAACTCGCCGCCCACCGGCTCGTCGGGCTTAAGAAAGCCGTGGTCGACAAACACGGCCTGCCACTGGCCGCCCTGGGCCTTGTGGCAGGTGAGAGCGTAGGCAAATTTTATCTGCAAGGCGTTGAGGTACGGGTCTTTGCGCATCTCAGCATTGCGCTCGCTCTTTTTGGTAAGGTGGGCGTAGTCGGCCAGAATCTCCTGGTAAAGCTTCTCGTTCTGGTCGCGCGGCAGCGAGGGGCTTTCGGTATGCAGCGTGTCGAGCAGCAGTTTGACTTCCATCTCGGGCTCGTCGGGGTAGTCGACCAGCCGCACCCGCGCCTGGGCAAAGCGGCAGCCAAACATTTCTTCGCGCCGAACTATCTTCTTGATTTCCAAAAAGTCGCCGTTCGCCAGAAAGCCAATTTCCGACTCCTTGGGCAGCCAGAAATAGTTGTTGCGCACCACCATGATGTAGTCGCCGGCCTCAATCTCCTCCTCCGCCTCAAACAGCGTGCGTCGAATGAGCTGATTATACTGATTGGCGTTGCGATTGGAGCGGCAAATGATAGTCGTGTTCTCGTGCCCGAAGTTGCGGTAGGCCCAGCGCAGGCCGTCTTCCAGCTTGTCGCCGCCCATCTTGAACATGTCCTTGAAGCCCTTGGTATGCAGCTGAATGTTAGGCGCTTCCTGACGCAGCTCCTCACGCAGCTCGGTGGCGTTTACCAGAATGCCGGATGCCTCGGCCTGGCGCATTACCTGACGCAGCTCCACGCCATCGACGCGGGCGCGGAAGCGGTGGGCCAGCAGCTCGGGGTCGAGGGCCGGGCTTAGCAGCTGGCCCACCGGCGGCAGCTGCGCCGTATCGCCGATGAGCAGCAGCCGGTTAGTCGATTTCTCAAACACGAAGCCCATGAGGTCATCGAGCAAGCCATTCTCACCGAAGGCTTTCTCGTCCGAAATCATGGAGGCCTCATCCACGATAAAGAGCGTCTCTTCCTGGCGGTTGGGCTGGCGCTGAAAGCTGAGGCGCTCGCTGGGCGAGCCGCTGGTTTGCCGGTATATTTTCTTGTGAATGGTACTGGCCGGCACACCCGCGTAGGCGCTCATCACCTTGGCGGCGCGGCCGGTGGGCGCCATCAGGGCATAGCGGCGCTGCATGCGGCCCAGCCACTGCACCAGGGCGCTCACCACGGTGGTTTTGCCGGTGCCGGCGTAGCCGCGCAGCACGAACACCTTACGCCCCGGCAGCTGGTCGCGCAAAAACTCGTCGAGCTGCACGAATAACTCGGCCTGGTCGTCGGTCGGCTCAAATGGGAAATAGTCGCGAACGGACGGATATCTAGTAGTGAGCAATGAACAGGGAGCAATGAACAGTTAAAAAATCAGGCGCGGCGCTGGTGCGCAGAATTGCGCACAAAATGCGACATAGCTCTTGGCAGTCTTGATGTAATGATTCAAAAAGCCTAGAGTCCAAGTATCCGGCGGCGTAAAGCAATCGCAACCAATAACTGGTTTCGCGAGCCTCTTTGTAAGCAATGGAAATCTTACTTGTAAAATCGGCTTTTGATATTGCGCCAGTGGCTTCTTCCGAATTTGCTCCGATGGATGTACCAGACCTTACGAGCTGCTTAGAGACAATATACTCTTTTTCCGTCACCTGCAAATGTCGATGCAGCTTCATAATGCGAACCGCAAAGTCAAAAGACTTTTTCAACAAAGGTCTATCCATAAAAATTGCTCACTGTTCACTAGTAGCTTGAGCTTGTGGCGGCTACACGCAAGCCGACGTCGAATAAAAACTGCTCACTGTTCACTACTAACTGCTCACTGTCTACTAACTGCTCACTGTTTCTATCACCGCCATCGTGGCTGAGGCTTTGGCAATCAGCACGTCATCGCACCACACTTCGGCCTCGCAAAAGTGCAGGCGCCGGCCAGCTTTCAACACCCAGCCGATGGCTTTGATGTGCTGGCCCACGCCGGGGTGCAGGTAGCTCACTTTCAGGTCGGACGTAACCACGCCGACGCCTTCGGGCACGAGCGTAATGGAGGCGAAGCCGGCCGCCAGGTCGGCCATCGTAGCTACTAGGCCCCCGTGGGCAAAGCCGCGCTGCTGCTGGTGCTGCTGGCCCAGCGCCAGCTCAGCCTCGACGCGGCCGGGCTCGATGCGGGTGAGGTCGGCCCCGATGAGGTGCATAAAGTACTGGCGCTTCAGCTTTTCGCGGATGCGGGTTGCGAGGTCGGTAACGGAAGTAGATTCAACTGGCTGCATAAGTAGCCCAAAGATACCGGCCTGGCCCGCGTACCGGCATTTAGGCGGCAGTTGGGCAAGCACGGCAAATAGTGATACCCCTACGCAGTAAGTTTGCGTAAAGGCAGCCGGCTATCCGGGTTTTCCTATTCTTTATGTCTGGCACTGCTATTCAAAATAACAGCTCATTACTAACTCCTTACAGTGGCCTGGTGCGGGTGCGGGTAGGCGGCCTGCTGGTTCGCAACGGCGCCATCCTGCTGGCAGCCCACCGGGGTCTGTTGCCCAATAACGCCCCCTTCTGGTCGCCGCCAGGCGGGGGCTGGGCCTTTGGCGAAAGTTTAAAAGAAGCGTTGCAGCGCGAATTTCTGGAAGAAACCGGCTTGCGGGTACGGGTAAACCGGCAGCTGCACCTGCACGAGTTCCGGCGCGATGAGCTGCAAGCCCTGGAAATTTTCTTTGAGGTACTTGCCGAAGACCCCAGTGCCACGCCGCAGCTGGGCCACGACCCCGAGCACGCCCCCGGCCAGCAGCTGCTCAGTGAGCTGGCCTGGCTTACTCCGCGCCAGCTGCTGGCGCTGCCGCTGCTGCAGATACATCCGGTGCTGCGGGGCCTGCTCAGCACCGACGACGTTTTTGTGCCGCAGGTACTGCTGAGCTAACTTCCCCGCCGGCAACCAGCACGCAGGCCCTAATTTTACTCCGTGCCTGCCTCTCCTCTCCTGCCCGCTCCCGAAACGCTGCGCCTGCGCGACGACACCTTCGACCCAACCAACCCGACGGCTTACCAGTTGTATGCGCTGGCAGGCCCTGGCCGCCTGCGCGTGGCGGCGCTCGACATTGCCCGCCAGAAGGTAGTAGCTTTCGACGACCTGGCCCTTTCCTCGCTGGCTGAGCTGCCCGCCGTGGCTGCCGACCACGAATTGCTCAGCCAACCCGGCTGGGCCCGCCTGCGGCTGGCCCTGGCCGGGCGGGGCTGCTCGCTGCTGCCAGCTCCCCTCTACCGGCCCGGCGATGAGGCGGCCTACCTGGGCCTGCACTACGAGCTGGCTGCTACCGAGGAGGCCTTGGCCTACGTGCTGCACCTGCCGGCCCCGGCTACCGATATGGTGAGCTTATTTGCCGCCCCCACGCAGCTGGTAGCCTGGCTGCAGCAGGTACACGGCCCTGGCGCCCGCCTCCTGCCCCTGGCCAGCGCCCTGCTCGGGGGGCTGCTGCACCAGCGCGGACCGGGCCCCGCCCCGCGCCAGCTTTACCTGAGCCTGGGCGACCAGGAGCTAACGGCCATTGTGCTCGGCAGCCAGCTGGAATTCTGCAACTCCTTTGCCGTCAGCACCGCCGAGGATGTGGTGTATTTTACCATCCTCGTTATGCAGGAGCTGGGCCTCAACCCCGACCAGGATGCCGTCACTATCTGGGGTGAGCTGACCAGCGACTCGGCTACGTTTACCCTGCTCAGCACCTACCTGCGCAATCTGCGCTTTGGCACCCGCCCCTTCGGGCTGCAGTATTTTTATTATTTGAATGAAATTGCGGAGTACCGCCACTTCGACTTATTCAGCCTTGCCTTTTGTGAATGATTAAGCTCAGACATACATTAAATATATCATATGTTTAATGTATGCAAACACCGCCTCAAATCCATTAGCTCTTTCCGCGCTACGTTTACATGAAAAGAATCGCGCTGTTTCCCGGCTCCTTCGACCCGTTTACCAATGGTCATCTCGATGTGGTGCGGCGCGGCGTGGGGCTGTTTGATGAGCTGATTATTGCCATTGGCACCAACAGCAGCAAGCAGCGCTACCTGCCCGCCGACTGGCTGATAGCGCAGCTGCAAACGCTGTTTCAGCACGAGCCGCGCGTGTTGGTGCGTAGCTACCGGGCCTGACCACCGACTTTGCCCGCGAAACCGGGGCCCGCTACCTGCTGCGCGGCCTGCGCAACACGCTCGACTTCGAGTACGAAAATGCCATTGCGCAAGCCAACCGCCAGCTCAACCCCGAGCTGGAAACGGTGTTCCTCATTACCTCGCCGCTGCTGGCGGCCGTCAGCAGCACCATTATTCGCGAAATTCACCGCTTCGGCGGCGATGTAGCCCCCTTTGTGCCGTTTGACCTACCAGCATTAACATAGATTTTTTCATATAGTTAAAAGCCCCCGGCCCACCTCCGCATCTGGAGTGAGCCGGGGGCTTTTAAGCTAACCCTTTGGTTGCCTAGCGCTCCATGGCCTTCATAGGGTCGATGCGGTCGGCTTTGAAGTACTGCATGGCGATGAGCGAGGTGATGACGCCCGACATGGCCCCCATCAGCACGATGGCCAGCGCGGCCACGGTTACCGACAGGCTCAGGTTGAAATCGGAGCCAAACAGGTTTTCCACCTGCGTCATATCCAGCGAATGCGGCATTATGATGGTGAGCACAATAAAGAACAGCCCCAGAATGGCCGATGCAACCAGCCCGGTAATAATACCCGTGCCGTAGCCGCCCAGATACGGCATTTTTTCCCCATAAACGTGGCGCAGGTGCCGAATAGCCAGCACCGAGCCCATTACCAGAATCAGCACGTCGAGACTGCCGGCCTCTACGTGTGAGAAGAAGCCCAATAGCGCCGCAATGAGCGTGTAAGCGCACAGCACTGCCGCCGTCATTAGTCCGTACCGGACACCATTCTGTTCGGGGTAGGCAAAGCTTGAGCAGGAGCGGAAAGCGAAGTAGTAGCCATGAAAAAGAAGGATGAGAGGTGAGAAAAAAGGCAGTACCCGGGCCGGATGGCCCAGCTATATACAATACTGCTTTGAACCTGCGTAAGTTATGACAGAGCACGGCACAAATTGCTACTTTGGGGCGTTCTCGGGAGCAAGGGCGTGCGGCGGCGTATTTTTGCGTAGTTTTTTGGTTTCTTACTCTGGCTTAGATGATTTCCACGACCAACGTGAGCTTGCGCTACGGCAAGCGGGTACTGTTTGAAGACGTAACGGTAAAGTTTTTACCCGGCAACTGCTACGGCCTCATTGGGGCCAACGGGGCGGGTAAATCTACCTTTCTGAAAATTTTATCGGGCGAGCTGGAGCCCAATACCGGCTCGGTAGAGATGCCTGCCGGCCAACGCCTGGCGGTGCTGAAGCAGAACCAGTTTGCCTACGACGACCAGCAGGTGCTGCAAACCGTTATTCAGGGCCACCAACGCCTGTGGGCCGTTATGAGCGAAAAGGACGCGCTCTACGCCAAGGCCGACTTCAGCGACGCCGACGGCGAGCGTGCCGCCGTGCTCGAAGGCGAGTTTGCCGACCTCGAAGGCTGGAACGCGGACTACGAGGCCGCCGAGCTGCTGAGCGGCCTCGGCATTACGGAAGACAAGCACTACGCGCTGATGTCGGACCTCGGCGCTTCGGAAAAAGTGCGCGTGCTGCTGGCCCAGGCCCTTTTTGGCAACCCCGACGTGCTGCTGCTCGACGAGCCTACCAACAACCTCGACGCCGAGAGCGTACTCTGGCTCGAAAACTTCCTCGATAACTTCCAGAATACGGTGATTGTGGTAAGCCACGACCGCCACTTCCTCGATGCCGTGTGCAACTACATGGCCGACCTGGACTTTTCGAAAATCACGATGTACCCCGGCAACTACGGCTTCTGGTACGAGAGCAGCCAGCTGGCCCTGCGCCAGCGCCAGGACGTGAACAAGAAAACCGAGGACAAGCGCAAGGAGCTGGAAGAGTTTGTGCGGCGCTTCTCGGCCAATGCCTCGAAGAGCAAGCAGGCTACCAGCCGCCAGAAGCTGCTGCAAAAGCTGACCCTGGAAGAAATCAAGCCGTCATCGCGCCGCTACCCCTACATCGCCTTTAAGCCCGAGCGCGAAGCCGGCAACCAGCTGCTGACCGTGGAGGGCGTGGCCAAAAAGGTCGATGGGCAGTCGGTGCTGAAAAACGTGTCGTTCACGCTCGATAAGGGCGATAAAATTGCCATCGTGGGCCGCGACGACCGGGCTGCTTCGCTGCTGTTCGATATTTTGTTTGGCGAAGCCCGGGCCGATAAAGGCACCTATAGCTGGGGCACAACCATCACGCCGAGCTATTTTCCCAAGGAAAACAGCGCCTACTTCCAGGCCGATAATATGAACCTGGTTGACTGGCTGCGCCAGTACTCGGTAGAGAAGGACGAGAGCTTTGTGCGCGGCTGGCTGGGCCGCATGCTGTTTTCGGGCGAGGAGTCGCAGAAAAAACCCAACGTGTTGAGCGGCGGCGAAAAAGTGCGCTGCATGCTCAGCAAGATGATGCTGGAAAGCGGCAATGTGCTCGTGCTCGACGACCCCACCAACCACCTCGACCTGGAAAGTATTCAGGCCCTGAACAATGGGCTGAAGGATTTTACCGGCTCCATCATCTTTGCCTCACACGACTTGCAGTTTATTGAAACGGTGGCCAACCGCATCATCGAGCTCACGCCCGAAGGTATCATCGACCGCCGCATGAACTACGAGGAATACCTGGCCGATGAAACCCTGAAAGCTCAGCGCCAGAAAATGTACCAACTGGCTTAAAATCCAGAATTAAGCAGATGCTTTTGGGAGTTTCGTCTAGTAAACCGGGCTTCTTCATCCTTTCTTTTCGCCTCTCCGCTAATTTTCATTCATGAAACGTCTGCTTCTTCCTTTTTTGCTGGGTGCCGTAGCGCTGCTGGCACCCGGCCGCAGCCTGGCCCAGGACAAGCCGGTGCTGAATACCGCCCCTCCCGGCACTGCGCCGGCACCCGGTCAGCTCATGACCGCGCCTACCGATACCACTTCGCGGCGCCCCTACTCGCCGCGGCCTGCTTATTCACCCCCCAGCAGCATGGACCCCCAGCCCACGCCCTACAGCCCCTCGGGCCTGGAGCTGCCCGGCCGCGAGCAAGCCCGCAAGGCTGCCCAGCAGCACGCTGAACAATATACAAAATTGTTTATATACTCGGGGTGGGCCTGGGCTACAGCTCTTTATATGGATTTAGTAATTTTAATCTGAGCGTTTCCCCGGCGCTTGGCTACCGCGTAACCGACCGGCTTTCAATTGGACCGGGTATCAGCTACGCCTATAATTACTACGGTCAGAACAACGGCAATGGCACAAGCAACAGCGTGAGTACCAGCAGCTTCGGCGTGAAGGTATTTGCACAGCTCATGGTTATCGACCACTTTTTCCTACACGCCGAGTACGAGTCGACCAAGGCAGAATTCCTGGTTGTTGACCAGTACAACAATTACGTGGGCACCGTGTCGCGCCAGGTGCAGACGCCGCTGGCCGGTATTGGCTACCGCTCACAAATTAGCAGCCGGGCCGCTGCCGATATCGTGGTGCTCTACAATTTTCAGGATAACTATAATAGCATTTATCCAAACCCGGTTATTCGCTTTAACTTCCTGTTTAATATAGGCCGCTAGCCAAGCGTTTTAGCTACGACCAAAGAAAACCCCCGCTGTTAGGACAGCGGGGTTTTTTATATAGAAGCAGGAGCGCCGGTACCTATACCGGGTTACGACCGCTGATAACGCGCAACAAGATGGCAATAATAGCAATTACTAACAGAATGTGTAGCAGGTTGTTACCTGCCAAACCAGTGCCCAGCACGCCGAAAAAGCCCAGAGCCCAGATGATGATGAGGATGACGGCGATGATATACAACAGATTGCCCATGAGTGAAAAGGAAAGAATGGAAGTGAAAAGGTGTGCGTAAGCCGGGGCAGCTTACGGGGTTTGTACGGCAGGAATAGAAAAAGGATGAAGTTGTGTACAAAATTTTTGCCCAACCCGGCCAAACTTTTCGGTAGCCAGTAGCTTTGCCGGGCGGCGGTTCCCTGGCCGGCCGTTTGTTTTTACCCTTTTACTCTCCCACCCATGAACGTTGCCGTTATTGGCTCGGGCACGATGGGCAATGGCATTGCCCACGTTTTTGCCCAGCACGGTTTTGCTGTTTCTCTCATCGATATTAACCAGCCGGCCCTCGACCGGGCGCTGGGCACTATCACCAAAAATCTCGACCGCCAGGTAGCCAAGGCTACTCTTAGTGAAGACGACAAAGCGGCTACCCTGGGCCGCCTGCGCACCTTCACGAGCCTGGCCGAAGGCGTGGCGGGCGTGGAGCTGGTAGTAGAGGCCGCCACCGAAAATGTGGACCTCAAGCTCCAGATTTTTCGCGACCTCGACCAGCACGCGCCGGCCGACGCTATTCTGGCCAGCAACACGTCGTCGATTTCGATTACCAAAATCGCGGCCGTAACCAAGCGCCCGTCCCAGGTTATCGGGATGCACTTCATGAACCCGGTGCCCGTGATGAAACTGGTAGAAGTAATCAGGGGCTATGCCACGTCCGATGAGGTGACGCAGCGCGTCATGGAGTTGTCGCGCCAGCTCGGCAAAACCCCTACCGAAGTCAACGACTACCCCGGCTTCGTGGCCAACCGCATCCTGATGCCGATGATAAACGAGGCCATTATCAGCCTTTTCGAAGGCGTGGCCGGCGTGGCGGAAATCGACACGGTGATGAAGCTGGGCATGGCCCACCCGATGGGGCCGCTGCAGCTGGCCGACTTTATCGGCCTCGACGTGTGCCTGGCCATTTTGCGGGTGCTGCACGAAGGCCTCGGCAACCCCAAGTATGCCCCCTGCCCGCTGCTGGTAAACATGGTAATGGCCGGCCGCCTGGGCGTGAAGTCAGGCGAGGGCTTCTATCAGTACACGGCGGGCTCCAAAGACCTGCTAGTGGCTCCACGCTTCGCTCGGTAGCAAACATAGTATTTTCTCTATACAAAAGCTCGCCGTTAACTTTAGCGGCGGGCTTTTTACTGCGTGAGTAGTGCAGCTTGTAATGCGCCGCGCTGCGGCTGTGCCGGCTTCAAATTTGAACAACCTCAACCGCATCTGCGTTATTTCAGCACGCTGCTAGCAAAACGGCGAAATAAAACTACTCTGCGCAAATCCGCGATTTTTATGGAACAAGCAACATTTGGGGCCGGCTGCTTTTGGTGCGTCGAGGCCGTTTTTCAAAATTTGAAGGGCGTGGAGAAAGTGGTTTCCGGCTACGCCGGGGCCGCATCAAAAACCCTACCTACAAGGAGGTATGCAGCGGCCTGACCGGCCACGCCGAGGTAATTGCTATCACCTTCGACCCCGCTGTTATCAGCTATACCGAGCTGCTCGAAATTTTCTGGAAAACCCATGACCCGACGACCCTCAACCGCCAGGGCAACGACACGGGCACGCAGTACCGCTCGGTTATTTATTACCACAACGACGAGCAGAAGCAGCTCGCCGAGGAGTATAAAAAGAAGCTCAACGACGGCCACGCCTTCCCCAACCCCGTGGTAACGGAAATCACGGCCGCGCCCGAGTTTTACCCCGCTGAGAATTACCACCAGAATTATTTCAACCTGCACGGCCACGAGCCCTACTGCCAGTTTGTGGCCAAGCCCAAAGTGGACAAGGTGAAGGCGCTGTTTGGGGAAAAGCTGAAGGCTGGAGTGGCGTAAGTATGGCTTGACTTATAGAAGCTGTTTAGGAAGTAGGCGAGCGACCAATTCTGCGCAGCAGTAGCACGGTAAAGGCCAGCCAGTGAAACGCCAGCCAGGTATGCAGGCAGGTTTCAAAGCGCACGAGTAGCGTTTTGAAGCCGTCGAGCCAGGCGTTGAGTTGCTCAATAACCTGTCGGCGGCGGTAGAGTTCGGGGTCAAACAGGGTATCATCGTCGATTTGCCAGTCGGCCGAACGCCGGTTGCGCGGGATGTTGACCTCAATATCGCGGTGGGCACAGGCCTGGCGTAAGCTGTTGACATCAAAGGCTTTGTCGGCGTTCAGAAACAAGCCTTGCAGGCACAGGTCCGCCTGCTCCAACGTTTGGCAAAGCTCGCCAAAGACGGCTTCCAGCTCAAACGTATCGTGGTGCTGCCCGGCCTGGGGCGTGGCCAGGGCCAGCGGCTGGCCCTGGTTGTCGGCCAGGAACAGGGCGTTGGTGGTGCGCGCCGCTTTGCGGCCCTGGTAGCCCACGGCCACCCCGCCGTTCTTGGCCGGTGTGTGGCTGCCGTCGAGTTGCACGCTGGAGAGGTCGAGCAAGCGGCGGTGTAGGCGCAAGAGCGTCAGCCACAGCTTTTTCCAGGCCCCTTGTTTGCTCCAGGTGTGGAAATGATAGTACACCCCCTGCCAACTCAGGGGCTCGCCGCTGAATAGGGCGGCCACCGGTAGCCAGCGCCACTGACAGCCGGTTTTGAGTTTGTAGAGAATGGCGCCCACCACCTCGGCCGGAGCCACGCGCCGCCGCCGGCCCTGGCTGGGAAAGGGTAAATAGGGCAGTAGCCAGGTCACGATGATATCTTTGGAGAGGACTTCCACGGGCAGGCGTAAGAAACTTGGTTGGGTCGCACCCCAAATTTCTCTCCGCCGTGGGAGTCTTTTTTGTTTCCAGCCTACTTCCTAAACAGCTTCATAAAAAAGCTCGCTAGCTAGCGGGCTTTTTTATTTATAAGTCAAGCCGTTTAGGAAGTACACGAAAATTAGCGCGAATTCTGAGTCAGTGTACGGGTTCTGTTCTTGCGTTCGCCTCACCCCCGGCCCCCTCTCCGAAAAGGAGAGGGGGAGCCAGTCTGGCAAAAAACGTACACTGACCCAGAAGCCGCGCTAAAAAGGACGTCATGCTTCGACAAGCATAGCATGGCGTTCAAGACTGCATTTTTGACTTCCTAAACAGCTTCTGTAACTAGTGCTTGTAGTTCGATTATTTATACCGAAACCCCGAAGTCGCGCAGCGCATCATTCAAACTCGTTTTCAAATCAGTGCTCGGCTTGCGCTGGCCGATGATAAGCGCACACGGCACCTGGTACTCACCGGCCGGGAAATGCTTGGGAATGGTGCCCGGAATGACGACCGAGCGCGGCGGCACGTAGCCTTTGTATTCCTTGGGCGTGGCGCCCGTTACGTCAATGATTTTGGTGCTGCCCGTGATGGTAACGCCCGCGCCGATGACGGCTTCCTTGCCAATGCGGCAGCCTTCGACCAGGATGCAGCGTGAGCCGATAAAGGCTCCATCTTCGATGATGACGGGCGCGGCCTGCACGGGCTCCAGCACGCCGCCCAGGCCCACGCCGCCGCTCAGGTGCACATGCTTGCCTACCTGGGCGCAGGAGCCCACCGTGGCCCAGGTATCGACCATCGTGCCCTCGCCCACGTAGGCGCCGATGTTGGTGTAGCTGGGCATAAGGATAACGCCGGGGCCAGGTAAGCGCCGTAGCGGGCCACGGCAGGCGGCACCACGCGCACTTTCTGGCTGGCGTAGTCGGTTTTGAGGGCCATCTTGTCGTAATATTCGAATGGACCAACCTCCTGGGTGCTCATCTGGCGCAGCGGGAAGTAGAGGATAACCGCCTTCTTCACCCACTCATTTATCGTCCACTCGCCGCCATCCTCGGTGGGCGGCTCGGCTACCCGCAGGTGGCCTTTGTCGAGGTCTTCAATGGTATGCTCAATGGCCAGCTGGGTATCGTGCTGGTCGAGCAGGGTGCGGTCGGCCCAGGCTGCTTCAATGGCCTGTTGGGCAGCAAAGCGGTCGAGTACTGGGCTGTGGTGAATGGTGGTGTCCATGAGAAGGGGTAGATAATTGAGCACAAAACTAGCATCTTTGAGGGCAGGTCGGTTACTTGCCCGGCCGGGCTTTCTTTCGCTACGCCCCTCATGGTCGCTGCCCCTTCCTCGCCCAGGCGGTTCCTGCTTGCCTCCGTGCTCAAGCCCGTAGACGATACCCGGATGCGAGGCAAGTTTGCCCAAACCCTGCTCGCCGAGCCCCTTACCGAAGTGCACATAGCCGGCCGCGGTACCGCCGGCGACCTGCCTCAGTCGCTGGCTCAGGATTCTTCGCGGCTTCATCACCACCGCATTTTTGGGGGCTCGCGGCTGAGCCTGAACCGTCTGGCTGCCCAAGGGCGCTACTGGCGCCTGCTACGGGGCTGCGGCCCGACTTGGTAATCGTGCACGCGCCCGAGCTGCTGCCGCTTACGCTGCTGTGGCAGGCGCTGAGGCGCGGCCGGCAGTTTGCCTACGACATCCGCGAAAACTACGCCCTCAACGTAGGCACTCAACGGTATATAGCGGTTTTACAAAGCGCTTATTGGTCACCGGCCTGCGCTGGGTAGAAGGTGCGGCGGCCCGCCGGGCCGCCGCGGTTTTTCTGGCCGAGGCCAGCTACGCCGACGAGCTGCCCTTTTTAAAAAAGCTGCCTCCTGAACGCGTTTTACTGCTCGAAAACAAGTATCAGCCGGCCCCCGACGAAGTGCTGCCAACTACCCCCTGCCCCATGCCAGCCGCCGCAGAGCCGTTACGGCTGCTGTTTTCGGGCACCATATCGGAGCTGAACGGCGTGAGGGAGGCTATTGCGCTGGCCCAGGCATTGCCGCAGCACTGGCCGGCCGGGGTGGAGCTAACCATCATGGGGTTCTGTCAGCAGCCTGCTTTACTGGCCGAGCTGCGGCGGCTGGCGCAGCAATTATCAGCGCCGCCGCTTCGGCTTACGCTTATTGCGGGGGCCGAGCCGGTCCCGCACAGTCGCATTGTGGCCGCAATCGGGCAAAGCCACTTCGGGCTGCTGGCTTACCGGCCTCACCCCAGTACCGCCCGCTGCCGGCCCACCAAGCTTTTCGAGTATCTGGCCCACGGACTACCCGTGCTGGTAGCCGACAATCCCATCTGGACCAGCATAGTGCAGGCACATGGGGCAGGGCTGACAATTAATTTCAGGGACGCGCCCCGAGCGGCGGCAACCGTAGCAGCGGCGCTGTCAACGGCTGTATTTTACCCCGCCGGCATCCCGGCCGACGAAGTGCTGTGGGCAAGTGAAGGCAAAAAATTAGGGCATATGCTGAAAACCCTCGGGCCAGGCCCGACCTTTGCGGCCCTTTCGCGTAGCCCTAGTTGAGCAAGAGCTAAACAGCTGCCACCGGATTTCAAGTAAATGTATCTTACTTGCAAGTCGGTTCATGGCTGATTTTCTGAACCATCGCTCTTCCTACCCACCCCTTTCCTACCCCTTCAATGGCTTCTGCTACCACCCTGCGCCACTCCGAGATTGCCGGCGTCGGCCACTACGTTCCCGACCGCGTTGTCAAGAACGCCGACCTCGAACAGCTCATGGAAACCACCGATGCCTGGATTCAGGAGCGGACCGGCATTCAGGAGCGACGCTGGTTTGAGGAAGGCAAGGATACTACTGCCGGCATGGGGGCCGAAGCCGCCCGCCGCGCCCTCGCCGCGGCCGGCCTCACCCCCGATGATGTGCAGCTGATTGTATTTGCCACGCTTTCGCCCGATTATTTTTTTCCGGGCTCGGGCGTACTCATGCAGCGCGAGCTGGGTATTAAGAATACGATTCCGGCCCTCGATGTGCGCAACCAGTGCTCGGGCTTTGTTTATGGCTTGTCGGTGGCCGACCAGTTTGTGCGCACCGGCATGTACGATACCGTGCTCGTGGTAGGCTCCGAAATTCACTCTTCGGGCCTCGACAAAAGCACGCGCGGCCGGGCCGTGTCGGTTATTTTCGGCGATGGTGCCGGGGCAGTGGTGCTGCGCCCCTCTTCGCACGAAGGCCACGGCATTCTCAGCACGCACCTGCACGCGCAGGGCGAGTTTGCCGAGGAGCTGATTGTGAAGGAGCCGGGCTCAAACCGCGAGGGCCGCGTGAACTACGCCATGGCCCACGAGCCCGATATGTACCCGTACATGAACGGCCAGAATGTGTTTAAGCACGCCGTGGTGCGCTTCCCGCAGGTTATCAAGGAAGCGCTTGACCAGAACGGCTACCAGGCCCAGGATATTGACATGCTCATACCGCACCAGGCCAACCTGCGCATTACGCAGTACGTGCAGCAAAAAATGGGGCTGCCCGACGACAAGGTGTTCAGCAATATTCAACGCTACGGCAATACCACGGCGGCCAGCATTCCTATTGCGCTCAGCGAGGCCGTGCAGGCCGGCCGCATTAAGCGCGGCGACCTGGTGTGCCTGGCTGCTTTCGGCTCGGGCTTCACCTGGGCTTCGGCGTTGATTAAGTGGTAACTTTTCATTTAACAGGTATCCATTAACAGTTAACATCCTGGCTTTCGGCGGGCGGCGGCCTATCATCTGAATTGTTAAATGATAAATGTTAAATGTTAATTGTTAAATGACAATTACGGAGGAAAACTACCTTAAAACCATCTATAAGCTGGCGGAGGTAGAGCCAGGGCAGGGAGTGAGCACCAACCGCATTGCGGCTGCCCTGGTAACCCGTGCCGCTTCGGTAACGGATATGCTGCGGCGGCTAGCCGAAAAAGGGCTGCTCGAATATGAAAAGTACCGGGGCGTGCGCCTCACCCCGGAAGGCCGGCGGCTGGCGCTGCTCACCGTGCGCAAACACCGGCTCTGGGAAGTATTTCTGGTGCAGCAGCTGGGCTTCAGCTGGGATGAGGTGCACGAGGTGGCCGAAGAGCTGGAGCACGTACAGTCGCCGCTACTGATGCAGCGCCTCGATGCGTTTTTGAATTTTCCGACCCTCGACCCCCACGGCGACCCCATTCCGGCCGAGGATGGAGCCATGCGCCGCCCCTGCATCGCCTGCTCACCGACCTGAGCCTGGATGAGTGCGGCACGCTTGCGGCCCTTAAAGACACTTCGGCGCCCTTCCTGCAATACCTGGACAAGGTCGGCCTGCACCTCGGCGCGCAGGTGCGGATACTCGCTAAAGTAGCCTTCGACAACTCGCTGGAGCTACGCGTCAATCGCGACCGGATGGTGCTGATTTCGGCCGAAGCAGGCAAGAATCTGTACGTTACATAAAATTTTATATAAATATCTATTAATTAAATATGCTTGCAGGAAGGCCGTCCTGCTCATCTGGCGCCCGCTTGTCGAAACATGACATTCAACCTTTTCTAGAGGGGTTTGCAAGTCAGGATACAGGTTGAGCGGGGCAGGCTGCCGGGGCTGAACCGAGTGTCCGCTCGTTGTTCACGCCACTTGTTCTGGTAAAGAGCGGGCTGCCGGCTAAACCCCGGCAGCCTGCCCCGTACACTAACTTGGAAATCGCTCTAACGCGTGCGTTTTGCCATTCTATTAACCATCCTAACTCCTAGTGCAGACGTTTATTGCTGATACTATTGTGGCCCTCTCCACTCCGCCCGGCGCAGGTGCCCTGGCCGTGGTGCGCTTATCGGGGCCGGATGCCATTCGGATTACGCAGGCCCTGTTCTCGAAGAAAAATCTGGCCGCCCAGCCCGGCCACACCCTGCACTACGGCACGCTGCGCGACCCGGAGAGCCACGCCGTGCTCGATGAGGTGGTGGTGGCGCTGTATCGCGGGCCGCGCTCTTACACCCGCGAAGACGTGGTGGAAATCTCGGGGCACGGCTCCGACTTTATTGTGCGCCAGATAATGGCCGCGCTGCTGCGCCAGGGCGCCCGGCTGGCGGAAGCCGGCGAGTTTACCAAGCGCGCCTTTCTGAGCGGGGCGCTCGACCTGGCCCAGGCCGAAGCCGTGGCCGACCTGATTGCAGCCGACTCGGCCCTGTCGCACCAGGTGGCCCTAAACCAGCTGCGGGGCGGCTTTTCGGATGAGCTGCGCGGCCTGCGGGCCCGGCTTGTGCAGTTTGCGGCCCTGCTGGAGCTGGAGCTGGACTTTGGCGAAGAGGACGTGGAATTTGCCGACCGCACCAGCCTGGGGCGGCTGCTGGCCGAGGTGCAGGGCGTGGTAGCCGGGCTGCTACGCTCGTTTGAGCTGGGCAATGTGATTAAAAACGGCATCACAACAGTAATTGCCGGGCGGCCCAACGCCGGCAAATCGACCCTGCTCAATGCACTGCTGCGGGAAGAGCGGGCTATTGTATCGGCCACGCCGGGCACTACCCGCGATTTTATTGAGGATGAGGTAACTATCGACAGCCTGCGTTTCCGCTTTGTGGATACGGCCGGCCTGCGCGACAACCCGGCCGACGAGGTAGAGGCCATCGGCGTGCGGCGCACCCGCGAGCGCATCGGCCAGGCGGCACTGCTGCTTTATGTATTCGACCTCACTGAGCTGACGCCCGCCGAAGTGCAGGCCGACATTGCCGAGCTAACGGCCTCCCTGCCCAGCCTGCCTGTGCTAGCCGTGGGCAACAAGCTTGACCTGGCCGCGCCGGCACAGCTGGCAGCCTTTGACGAGTGGAGCAGTGAAAAACAGGAAGTAGCCCTTATTTCGGCAGGTCAGCGCCGGGGGCTTGAGGAGCTGCAAGCCGCGCTGCTGGCGCAGGTGCGCGGCGCGGGGCTGGCCGGCACCGGCACCAGCACCATCGTAACCAATGTGCGCCACGCCCGCGCCCTCGAAGTAGCAGTGCAGCACCTGGGCGCCGTGCGCGAGGGCCTCGGCCTGGGGCGCGGCACCGAGCTGCTGGCGGCCGACCTGCGCCACGTCCTGGCCGCGCTGGGCGAGATAACGGGCGAAGTTTCGTCGGACGACCTACTGACGAGCATTTTTACCCAATTCTGCATTGGAAAATGAGCCGGCTGGCCAAAAATCGTCGCAAACGTTGCCAGTCCACTTCCGGGGCCAAACTGTGCCACTTCCGGAAACCTCCCTTGGCTCACAGTTGTAGTATACCTGGCACTTGTCGGACAAAAATTTCCCGGCTTACCGCCTGCGCCGTAGCTTCGCGCCCGAAATAGGCTGCTACTTTAATTCCCCTATCCTACCCAACCAATGGCAGAAACTGCTGAACTCATCCTCGACGGCAAGTCTATCACGTTGCCCGTTTTTGAGGGCACCGAGCACGAAAAGGCTTTCGACATCGGCAAGCTGCGTGACCAGACCGGCTACGTAACCCTCGATTCGGGCTATAAAAACACTGGCGCTACCAAGTCGGCTATCACTTTCCTCGACGGCGAAGAAGGCATTCTGCGCTACCGGGGCTATCCTATCGAGCAGCTGGCCGAGAAGTCGAGCTTCCTGGAAGTAGCCTACCTGCTGATATATGGCACGCTGCCAACCGAGGCGCAGCTCAAGGAATTCAGCGGTCAGATTACCAAGCACACGCTGGTGCACGAGGATATCCGCAAGATTTTCGACGGCTTCCCCAGCAGCACCCACCCCATGGCCATCCTGAGCAGCCTTACCTGCGCGCTCACCGGCTTTTACCCCGAAAGCATTAACCCCAACCAGAGCACGGAGGAAATCGACCTGACCATCGTGCGGCTGATGGCCAAGATGAGCACCATCGCGGCCTGGACGTACAAGAACTCGGTGGGCCACCCGCTCAACTACCCGCGCAACGACCTCGACTACTGCGCCAACTTCCTGTACATGATGTTCAGCTTCCCGACCGAGAAGTATGAAGTCAACCCCGTGGTAGTGAGCGCTATCAACAAGTTGCTTATTCTGCACGCCGACCACGAGCAGAACTGCTCGACCAGCACCGTGCGTCTCGTGGGCTCGGCCAATGCCAGCCTCTACGGCTCGGTATCGGCGGGCATCAACGCGCTGTGGGGCCGCTGCACGGCGGGGCCAACCAGGAAGTGATTGAGATGCTCGAAGCCATCGAAAAGGACGGCGGCGACACCAGCAAGTTTATCGCCAAGGCCAAGGACAAGAACGACCCGTTCCGCCTCATGGGCTTTGGTCACCGCGTGTACAAGAACTTCGACCCCCGCGCTAAAATCATTAAGGTAGCTGCCGACGAAGTGCTGAAGGCCCTGGGCCTCGAAGACAGCCCGCTGCTGAAAATAGCCCAGGAGCTGGAGCAAGCGGCGCTTACCGACCAGTATTTCATCGACCGCAAGCTCTACCCGAACGTGGATTTCTACTCGGGCATCATCTACAAGGCGCTGGGTATTCCGACCGATATGTTCACGGTGCTGTTTGCCCTGGGCCGCCTGCCCGGCTGGATTGCCCAGTGGAAAGAGATGCGCGAGAACAAGGAGCCCATTGGCCGCCCGCGCCAGATTTATGTGGGCGAAGGCGAGCGCGACTACGTCGGCATTGCCGAGCGCGCATAAGCCTGCTTTTTGGTTATTCGATTTTAGTCAGCCTGCCTTGCGGTGGGCTGACTTTTTTTGCCCCTACCCTACTACGACCATCTGACCAGCGCTGAAAGCGCCGTGAACAGAAGTCAGCAGTTATATTACTTAAAACCTATATTACGACCATCCCCTTTGGTGCAGCTGGCCCCGCTACGGGAGCCAGCTGCGCCAAGGTGTGGCCGTGCTGCTAGAGCCGGTGGGCCGTGAAGTTGGCCCGCAGCTGCTGGTAGGCCACGCGCTGGTCGGGGTACAGCAAGTCGTTGAGGGCTTGCTCGTAGCTGAGCTGGGCAGCGGCCATCTGGGCATCGCGGTCGGCGGCCGGGGCCCCTACCAGCGACAGCTCCAGCTCGCGGCGGTCGTTGAGGTACTGCAGGTGCAGGCGCTTGACCCGTACGTACTGGCCCTCGTTGAGGTGAATGCGGTGAGCCAGCGCCTGAGTAAGCGTGGTAGCCCGTACCTGAATAGCTTTCGGATACTCTTCGCCGGGCTTAGTAGTCGGGGCACCGGTGAGGCCTACTGTAAGAAAGGCCGCTGCAAATAGGTGGTTCATGGGTGAAAAAAGTGTGGAGGTGAAAAAATGACATGCTAGCAGCGTTCGGAGCCTGGATGTGTGCGGGGCGGCTGCCGGAACTGTTCCAAACGTACGCTAACTTTTCAATTAGGACTAAACAAGGTGATTTTAGCACTTTTTTAATCAAGGTATTTTTTCATCTTATCACAAATTCCTCATTTTCGAGCAGTTATCTATTTTAAAAAAAGCCAGCCTTCAGGCAAAAAAAATGCCCGCACTTCGGCGGGCACTACGGTTTATTTGAAAAATGCAATAAAAAATTTACTTCTTTAAAGCCTTGCTTTAAGTAAAAATGTCGGAATTGGATGCTCAGCCAACGTACATAAAGCTTTACTTGAAGGTTATATTTTATAGAATTCGCAGCTCAATTCGGCGATTTTGGGCCCGGTGGGCCTCCGAATCATTGGCTACAAGGGGCTTGCTCTCGCCGTAGCCCTGGGCGCGCAGGCGGTTGGCGGGTACGCCGTGGGCAGTGAGGTAGCTCAGCACGGCCTGAGCCCGGCGCTGGCTCAGGCTGAGGTTGGTAGCAGGCTGGCCCACGTTGTCGGTGTGGCCGGCTACTTCCACGCGCAGGCTGGCATCCTGGTGCAGAAACTCGACCAGGCGGTCGAGCTCGGTGCGCGAGCGGGGCTTGAGGATAGCCTGGTTGGAATCGAAAAACAGGTTGTTCAGTACCGCGCTCCGGCCACTTTTGGCCGGGTCGAGGTAGATGTCGAGCGTCAGCGGGTCAAACTTTTGCTGGTTGGAATAATCAAAACTCAGGCTTTTGAGCAGGTAGCCGGGCGCGGTAGCGTACATGGCGTAGGCACGGCCTTCGTTGAGCACGGCCGTGTACTCGCCGGTTTCGGCATCGGAATATACCTGCTGCGTCAGGGCGTTGGTTTTAAGGTCGAACAGCCGTACTACGGCATTGAGCGGCTTTTTCGTAACGGCATCGAAGACGCGCCCCTGGGTGTAGGTGCTAGTTTCGCGGGCGCGGGCGCTGGCCGGGGCTTCGCTGCCGTAGAGCAGAATAACCGGGGGCAGGTTGGCCGCCTCGCCGGGCCTGGGCGGCTCGGTGCGGGTGCAGTACACGCGCTTATTATCCGAAGAGATAAAAATGGAGGCTTCGCTGGCGAAAGTATTGAGCGGGTAGCCGAGGTTGCGCGGCGGGCTCCACTGGCCTTTATCATCCTGCTCGGAGCGGAAGATATCGGCATTACCCAACCCCACGAGGCCTGTAGAGCTGTAGTAGAGGGTGGTGCCGCTGGCATGAATAAACGGCGCCAGGTCGTCGCGGCTGGTGTTGATGGGCGCGCCCACGTTGCGGGCCGGACCCCAGGCATCGTCGTCGCCAATAGTACTTACATATATATCAAAGCCCCCGAGCCCGCCCCCGCGGTTGGAGGCAAAGTAGAGCGTGCGGCCATCGGCCGAAAGGGAGGGCTGCGAGTCCCAGTTTTTAGAGTTAACGAGCAAGCCCAGGTTGCGCGGGGCCGTCCACTGGTTGCCGCGTCGGTGCGAGATGTAGAGGTCGCAGTCGCCGACCCCGCCGGCCCGGCCGCAGCTCGTGAATACCAGCGTTTTGCCATCGCCCGAGATGGTAGCCGCGCCTTCGTTCTCGCGCGAGTTAATGACCGGAGATATGGACTGCGGCACCCCAAATTTGCCCTCGGCATCGACGGCGCTGATGAGCACATCCTCGTTTTCCTGGCCGCGCAGCTCGGGGTTGCGCCGCACCGTGAACAGCAGAAACCGGTTATCGGCGGTCAGCACCGGAAAGTACTGGTCGCGAAACTGGTTGAGCGGGGCCGGCAGCCGCTCGGGCGCAGGGCCGGTCGGGTGCGCCATGGCCTCGGCAGCATAGTCGCAGTTCTGGAGCTGTAGCTGGGCGTAGGCAACCTGGGTGGGGCTATTGGGCTTGGTTTGTAAATAATTGGTGTAGGCCGTGCGGATGGTGGCGTAGTCGCCCACCTCCGCGGCCAGCTTGCCCAGGATAAGGTAATCGGCCGCCCGGGCAGGCTCAACGGGCAGCTTGCCGAGGCCCTGCTTATACGCTTCGAAAGCCCCGGCATGGTCGCCGAGCGTGAGCTGCAGCGACGCCTTGCGCAAAAACGGCTCGCCGAGGTCGGGAAACTTCTCCGTCAATTGCTGCCACACCAGCAGCGCCTGCTGGGGCTGCCGGTCTTTGTAATACAGGCTCTGCGCCTTTTCATACAGGCTGCGGGCCTTGCCGTCGGTGATGGAAGCAGGTACTTGCTGGGCCAGAATGGGCGTAGCGGCCAGACAAAGTACAAGGCCGGAGCCTAACAGAAGCTTGGATAACATAGCGAAATACTAATTCTTTAACCAGCAGAAAAGGACGTCATGCAGCGGGCAACATAGCTGTCTGCTTGCGTCGTATAGGTTGTACAACGCTGCAAACGGGCGGCTGTGTTGCGCGCAGCATAACGTCCTTTTTTTTTCAGGTATGACCCTGGAATAAAGCTACGGAATGTCGAGGTACTTGTGGGTTTGCAGCGACACCTGCCAGCGCGGGTTGGCCTTCACGTAGTCGATGAGGGCGGGCGTCATGCGGGCGGCGCGGCTCCACTCGGGCTGCAGGTAGAGGCGCGTGGTGGACGGTACCAGCGCCGCGTGCTCTTCGGCCCACTTGAAGTCGCTTTCGTTGAACACAATGATTTTCAGCTCATCGGCGTGGGCCAGCACGTCGGGGCGTGGGGCCTTGAATTTTTTGGGCGACACGCATATCCAGTCCCAGCTGCCCGAGAGCGGGTGGGCGCCGCTGGTTTCAATCCAGGTTTTAAATCCGGCTGCTTGCAGCGCCTCGGTGAGCGGGGCGCAGTTGTGCATCAGCGGCTCGCCGCCCGTGACGACGACGTGGCGGCCGGGGTGCGCGCTGGCGGCGGCCACGAGCGCGGCCACGGCCTGGCGCGGGTGCGCGTCGGCATCCCACGACTCCTTCACGTCGCACCACACGCAGCCCACATCGCAGCCGCCGAGGCGAATAAAGTAGGCCGCCCGCCCGGTGTTAAAGCCTTCGCCCTGAATAGTATAAAACTGCTCCATTACTGGAAGGATTGAACCAGCAACGAGCGTATTCTCTCCCGGCGCAAGTATGGGCAGCTGAGTAAGTAAATCGGTAACGGCAGACATAAGCAAAACAAAAAAGGGCGCGACTAACGTCAACGCCCGGAGCGCGACCGGGGGTTCCGGCCACTCAAATTTACGCACCGTAGCGTGGATTCGGCGAGTCTGCGCGTAGAACGACCCACGCGCGGACTCGCCGAGTCCACGCTACTATTTCGGATATACCTCGCCTTTGGCAGCGCGCAGCGTGTTCAGCAGCAGCATGGCGATGGTCATCGGGCCCACGCCGCCCGGCACGGGCGTGATGCGCGACGCCAGCGGCGCTACCTCGCCGAAGTTAACGTCACCCTTCAGCGCGTAGCCGCTCTTCCTGTTGGCGTCAGTCACGCGCGTGGTGCCCACGTCGATAACCACGGCGCCGGGCTTCACCATATCGGCCGTTACGAACTCGGGCCGGCCGATGGCTGCCACGATGATATCGGCCTGCCGCACGATTTCGGGCAGGTTCTTCGTGCGCGAGTGGCATAAAGTAACGGTGCAATTTGCGGTTTCCAAGTTCTTGGCCAACAGAATACTAACCGGGGTTCCCACGATGTTGCTGCGTCCGATAACCACGCAATGCTGGCCGCTGGTTTTGATGCCCTGGCGGGCCATCAGCTCCACAATGCCCGAGGGCGTGGCGGGCAGCAGGGCAGGCAGGCCGGCCACCATGCGGCCCAGGTTCATGGGGTGAAAGCCGTCCACGTCCTTCTCCGGCCGGATGGCCTCAATCACCTTCTCCGGGTCGATATGCTTGGGCAGTGGCAGCTGCACGATGAAGCCATCGATGTCACCGTCCTCATTCAGCGCGGCCACCTGGGCCAGCAGCGCAGCCTCGGTGATGTCGTCTTCGAAGCGCAGCAGCGTACTGGCAAAGCCCACACGCTCGCAGGCGAGCACCTTGTTGCGCACGTAGGTTTCGGAGCCGCCGTCGTGGCCCACCAGGATGGCGGCCAGGTGAGGCACCTTGCGGCCGGCGGCTTTCAGCGCCTCGACTTCGGCGGCGATTTCAACTTTGATGTCCTCGGCGGTTTGCTTGCCATCGATGAGGTGAGCAGTGGCGTTTTCCGAATGTGGCATTTGGTTGGGTTGTGAGTTGTAAAATAGTAGGTAGCGTCGGCCTCGTCATACGTTGCTGCTCTAGCGCATAACGAGGCCGGCGTGCGCGGGGTGCTGGCAGATACTGGCGAGCAGCTCATTGCTGAGGGTCTGCGCCTGCCTAATATTGTTAAAAATGAATATTATCCGCCGCTTATATCCTAAAGAATTGACGCTGTTGAGTAAAATATCGGGAGCACGCGGTACATGTGAAGTTGCTTTACATCAACCACGCTACCGTAGAGGTCGGGGTTTTGGTGAATGGTTTCAAGGTTGTCTTCCACTGTGGGCAGGTGGTTGCTCTCGTCGCTCAAGGCTTGGGTATCGCGCCGTAGCATTAAGGCGGATTAGCGTAAAGTTGCTTTCTCCAGGCGCTGGGCCAAAGAATCGGGCAAGACCGGCGCGGGCCGGGGTAGCATGTAGCAAAGAGCCCGTGCTAGCCACCAGGCACAGCCATAAACGCAAGCCAGAACATGGTCATCGCCTGAGTATGTTTTTACCAGGAGCTTTACACTCCTTTTCCAGCGCTAGCCTACTCAATTTCATAAACTTGAAAATCGCGATTAATCGCATACCTTGGCGGCTCAAATTTCACCTCACTATTCACAAAACCTCTTTTTCACTTTATGGAAAACCAATCCTCAGGAATCTTAATCGGCGTAAGTGGCCTGTTCTACATGGCGATTTTCATCCTCGTGTACGCTGGCTTGTGGAAGCTTTTTGTGAAAGCTGGCAAACCCGGCTGGGCGTGCCTCGTGCCCATCTACAATATTATTGTGATGCACGAGATTATCGGGCGGGAAGTCTGGAAAATTGTTCTGTACTTGATTCCACTCGTCAACATCTACTTTTTCATCACGCTCTACGTAAGCCTTGCCAAGTCTTATGGCAAAACCGGAATTGGCAACTACCTGGCACTGATTTTTTTAAGCTTTATCATGATTCCCCTGTGGGGCTTTTCGGATGAAGTGCGCTACGTAGGGCCCAGTGAGGGACCAGCGGCTAGCAGCAGCTACAGCAGCATACCCTCTACCTACTAGTCTTAGCTGGCTGGCCTATTAAGAGAGGGCCGGCTTCCTTACGGAAGCCGGCCCTTTTTTATCAGTCAATCTTGAGCACCGCCAGAAACGCTTCCTGCGGAATCTCGACCGAGCCCACCGAGCGCATCCGCTTCTTGCCTTCCTTCTGCTTTTCGAGCAGCTTGCGCTTGCGGCTGATGTCGCCGCCGTAGCACTTGGCAATTACGTTTTTGCGCAGGGCCTTCACGGTTTCGCGGGCAATGATTTTCTGGCCAATGCTGGCCTGAATGGCGATGTCGAACATCTGGCGGGGCAGCAGCTCGCGCAGCTTCTCGCAGAGGCGTTTGCCCCACTCGTAGCTTTTGGAGCGGTGCACGATGGCCGAGAGCGCGTCCACCTTCTCGCCGTTGAGCATCACGTCGAGCTTCACCATGTCCGACTCGCGGTAGCCAATCAGCTCATAGTCGAGCGAGGCGTAGCCGCGGCTGATGGTTTTGAGCTTGTCGAAGAAGTCGAACACGATTTCCGACAGCGGCAGCTCGAAGCTCATCTCCACGCGCTCGCTCGTCAGGTACGACTGCCCTTTGATGATGCCGCGCTTTTCCATGCAGAGCGTGATAATCGGCCCCACGTACTCAGCCGCCGTAATAATCTGCGCCTTGATGTAGGGCTCCTCGATGAGCTTAATCAGGTTCGGCTCCGGCATTTCGGACGGCGCGTTGATGACGAGCTGCTGGTCTTTGGTGCCAATGGCGTGAAACTGCACGCTCGGCACGGTGGTGATGACCGTCATGTTGAACTCGCGCTCGAGGCGCTCCTGCACGATTTCCATGTGCAGCATCCCCAGGAAGCCGCAGCGGAAGCCGAAGCCCAACGCCACC
The DNA here is from genome assembly GCF_013256425.1 of Hymenobacter sp. BRD67. Taxonomy (GTDB): domain Bacteria; phylum Bacteroidota; class Bacteroidia; order Cytophagales; family Hymenobacteraceae; genus Hymenobacter. The sequence continues at coordinate 1,162,268 of NZ_CP053904.1, read as the reverse complement.
GACGTTTCGGGCTCCCATACCAACGAGGCGTCGTTGAGCTGCAGCTTTTCCATGCTCGAGCGCAGCTCTTCGTACTCGGTAGTATCGACCGGATAGATACCGGCAAATACCATCGGCTTCACGTCGGCAAAGCCGTGAATGGCCTCGGCCGTGGGGTTGTGGACGTGCGTAATCGTGTCGCCTACCTTCACTTCCCGCGCTTCCTTGATGCCCGAGATGAGGTAGCCCACGTTGCCGGCGCTCATTTCGGGACGCGGCTCCTGGTTGAGGCCCAGGATACCGATTTCGTCGGCGCCGTACTCCTTGCCCGTGGCCATGAACTTCACCTTGTCGCCTTTGCGCATGGTGCCGTTCTTGATGCGGAACAGCACTTCGATGCCCCGGTACGAGTTGAATACCGAGTCGAAAATCAGGGCTTGCAGCGGCGCGTTCGGGTCGCCGACCGGCGCCGGAATCCGGTCGCAGATAGCGTTCAAAATTGCCTCGATGCCGATGCCCGCCTTGCCTGAGGCGTGGATAATGTCTTCCGGCTTGCAGCCGATGAGGTCCACTATTTCGTCGGTCACTTCCTCCAGCATGGCGTGCGGGAGGTCGATTTTGTTGAGTACCGGAATGATTTCCAGGTCGGCCCCGATAGCGAGGTAGAGGTTAGAAATCGTTTGAGCTTCAATGCCCTGCGAAGCGTCCACAATCAGCAGCGCGCCCTCGCAAGCGGCAATACTGCGGCTCACCTCATAGCTAAAGTCGACGTGACCAGGCGTATCAATCAGGTTAAGCGTGTAGGTTTCCCCTTTGTAGGGAAACTGCATCTGGATAGCGTGGCTCTTGATGGTGATGCCCCGCTCGCGCTCCAGGTCCATGTTGTCGAGCAGCTGGGCCTGCATGTCGCGCTTAGCCACGGTGCTCGTGAACTCCAGGAGCCGGTCGGCCAGGGTACTTTTCCCGTGGTCGATGTGGGCAATGATGCAAAAATTTCGAATATTCTTCAACGGAGGGCGGTTTTTGGCAGCACGAAGATACGGCCAATTCGCGGAGGGCGTATGTTTGAGCCTGGCTCCACTCCTTACCTTTTTCCCCTTTTTCCCCTTGCTCCCCACTGCACCTGCCACCCCCAACCCCGTAGCACTGGCTACGCGCAGCAAGTTTACGACGGTGTTTATCAATGCCACGGCCTGCTACCTGCTGGCCTACCTGGTGGTGCGGCTGGTAAGCCAGGCCACCCTGGTGTATATGGGCCGGCAGGCGGGCATTCCGGGCACCTGGGACATAAGCGGTGTGCACTTTTTACTGGCCGACGGCGGCTGGCGGCGCGATACCGTGCTGGCCGTATACTGCCCTGGGCCGGCCGCCATTGCCGGCATGGCGGCGGTGGCTTTCCTGCTCTTCTGGAAGTGGCAGCGCCACCGCCGGGGCCTGGCCAAGTTGCTGCTGCTGTGGCTTATCTTCCATGCCACAAACGCTATACTCGGCGGTCTGCTGGCCGATACCATCACGCAATCGGGCTCGTGGTTTGTGCCCAACTGGCTGCTGGGAGCGGGTACCTGGCCCAGTACGGTGCTGGGGCTGCTTTTTGGGGCGGTGCAGCTTGCGCTGGGGTCGATGGCCGCTATTCCATTTTTACTGGCTCAGGACTCGCGCACGGTGCTGCAATTCGACCACCGGCCCCAGCTGGTACGCTACACCATTCTGGGGCCGTGGCTGGCAGGCTCGACCCTGCTGGCCGTAGCGGCCATTCCGCACCTGGGCCTGAACGAAGTGCTGCACTTTGGCACTATGGGGCTACTGCTTATTCCGCTGGCGCAGGGAGTAGCCGAGGAGTCATTCACCTTTAAGAAGGTGCTGCCCAGCCCTACGCGCGTATCCTGGGTGCTGGCGGGCCTGGCCCTGCTGGGGTTATTGGCCTGGCGGCTGGCGCTGGGTGGGCCGGTGGCGGTGCATTAGCTATAAGGCCTATTGACTGAAAATGGAGCACTTGGCGCAGACTCGAAGTTGCGCTACAGTAGCGCGGACTTTTAGTCCGCGAGTTAGTAGGCCTGGTACTGGCGAACTAAAAGTCCGCGCTACTTACCCGGCCGTACGCTAACTCCGAAATCGCGCTAGCTTTCAAGTCCATCTGGCTGGGCTATAAATCCGTTTTTGCCCACTCAGTAAGTAGCCGGTCTCAAACAGATGGCCGGGCCTGCTAGTTAGGAGCGTGGAGGTCTATCATTCATCTTCTTTTTCCTATCTTTCCTTATGGGTATTACCCTTGCTCAAGCGCAGGCCGCCATTCAGGCCGCGCACCAGAAATCGCTCGCGATGGGCGTAAAAATGAATATCGCCATCGTTGATGCCGGGGCCAACCTCGTGGCCTTCGCCCGCATGGACGATGCCTGGCTGGGCTCGCTCGACATCTCCATTAAGAAAGCCAAGACGGCCCGCTTCTTCGACATGCCTACCGGCGCTATCGGCGGCCTTTCGCAGCCCGGCGGCCCGCTCTACAATATTGAGCACTCCAATGGTGGCCTCATTACCTTCCCCGGCGGCCTGCCAATCAAGGACGGCAGCGGCATGGTTATCGGTGCTATCGGCGTCTCGGGCAGCACCGTGGAAGACGACCACGCCGTAGCTGAGGCCGGCGCGCAGGCGGTGAAGGGGTAATAAATGCGGAACTATGTTGACAAAAACGCCCCTGCGCCGTAGCGCAGGGGCGTTTTTTCGTTTATTTTTAGCGGTTTAACTGCTGCTCTATGCCACTCTTTACGCCTGCTTGGCTATCTGCTAACATTTCAGGTCTCCTACCTGCAATGCAACAGGTATTCCAGCGCTGGTTACTACGGCAATCGGCTAACTCTTTAGCGTTTGACTTTCCTTATCAAAGCCTTCCATCGTCCTCCCGGCTCAGCTATGAACTGGTAGACTGGCTAAATTTTCCGATTTATCTAACCCTTTTTGCGGACGACCCCTCGCCATTCGTTGACACGCGCTTTAAGGAACGGAGTGCGCTGGAAATGTATGCGGTGGCATTGCTCACGGAATTACGGTTTTCCAGGAAGCACGGCGCCTGCGACTGGCTCGTGCGCCGCCGCTCCGACGAGCAGGCTATTGGCATACTGCACTTATATGAGCTTAACCACGAAATAGTTAACAACCAGCCTGCACCCTGCGTCGTCGGCATGTCGCTGGCTGCGCCCTTTCGCCAGCAGGGCTATGGCCTCGAAGCATTTCACCAGTTGCTGGCACACACCGCCAGCTTGTTTGGCCGCACGGAAGCGCGGGCGCTGACTGCCGCCAGCAACCTGGCCGCCCAGCAGGTACTGCGTAAAAGCAGCTTTATCCTACTGGAAGAATATCCGGCGACGCCCCTACAAGAAGCCATGCAGCTATGGCTGCGCCACCTCCTTTCGCGCTACTAACGAACGCGGCCTGCCCCGGCCGACCTCGCCGGGGCTTTTTCGTACCTTCGCGTACGTTTTCCACTCTTACGGTCGCGGACTAAAAGTCCGCGCTACTGCCCTATGCATCCCGCCCCGTTGCCCCGTACAAGCCTAAAAACCACGTTCGCATCGTCACGGCCGCCGCGCTGTTTGATGGCCACGACGCGGCCATTAATATCATGCGCCGCATTATTCAGAGCAGCGGCGCGGAGGTTATTCACCTGGGGCACAACCGCTCGGTACAGGAAATCGTGGACTGCGCCATTCAGGAAGATGCCCAGGCCATTGCCATTACCAGCTACCAGGGCGGGCACAACGAGTACTTCAAGTACATGTTTGACCTCTTGAAGGAGCGCGGCGCGGGCCACATCAAGATATTCGGCGGGGGTGGCGGCGTTATTCTGCCTACCGAGATTGCCGAGCTGCAAGGCTACGGCATCACCCGCCTCTACTCGCCCGATGATGGCCGTTCGATGGGCTTGCAAGGCATGATTAACGACCTGCTGGAAAAGAGCGACTTTCCCACCGGCCAGCACCTCAACGGCGAGGTAACGCACGTCAAGGAGAAAGATGCCCGCAGCATCGGCCGCCTGATTTCGGCCGCCGAGAACTTCCCCGAGGAGTTTGAGCGGGTAAAAGGCCAGCTGATTACGGATTTTCAGCAAAAGGAAAACAACGATACGCAACTGCTGACGCCGGGCGCCAAGCAGGGAGCGCCTATCCTGGGCATCACCGGCACGGGTGGCGCGGGCAAGTCGAGCCTGGTCGATGAGCTGGTGCGGCGCTTTCTGCTCGACTTCCCCGACAAGACGCTGGCCATCATCTCAGTAGACCCCAGCAAGCGCAAAACCGGCGGCGCGCTGCTCGGCGACCGCATCCGGATGAACGCCATCAACAGCCCCAGAGTGTACATGCGCTCGCTGGCCACCCGCCAGAGCAACCTCGCCCTCAGCCGCTACGTGCAGGACGCGGTGGACGTGGTGCGGGCCGCCGATTTTGACCTCATCATTCTGGAAACCAGCGGCATCGGGCAGAGCGATACCGAAATCATCGAGCATTCCGACGTGAGCCTCTACGTGATGACGCCCGAGTACGGCGCGGCCACGCAGCTCGAAAAGATTGACATGCTGGACTTTGCCGACGTTATCGCGCTCAATAAGTTCGACAAGCGCGGCGGCCTCGACGCCCTGCGCGACGTGCGCAAGCAGTACCAGCGCAACCACCAGCGCTGGGATTCGCCGCTGGAGGAAATGCCGGTTTTCGGCACCATCGCCTCGCAGTTCAACGACCCCGGCATGAACCGGCTCTACCGCGCCATTCTGCACACGCTGGAAGAAAAGACGGGCGCGCAGTTCGCCTCGCACCTGGAAACCAGCGGGGAAATATCTGAAAAAGTATATATTATACCACCGAGCCGCACCCGCTACCTCTCCGAGATTGCCGAAACCAACCGCGCCTACGACAAGCGCGTGAGCGAGCAGGTGAACATGGCCGAAGTGGCGGGCGCGTTTGCCAAGCTGGAAGAATACTACCGCGACGAAAAGCACTCGTCGGGCAGCATGGTGGGCGAGTTTACCAAGGAGAAGGAAAAGGCCCTGCGCCGCCTGGACGCCGACGCCCAGGCCATACTGGAAAACTGGACTGCCACGCTCCAGAACTACCGCAACCCCGAGTACGTGTACAAGGTGCGCGACAAGGAGATTCGCGTTAAAACGCACACTACCTCGCTGTCGGGCAACGAGATACCCAAGGTAGCAGTGCCGCGCTACTCGGGCTGGGGCGACCGCCTGCGCTGGGCCATGCAGGAGAATTTCCCCGGTGAGTTTCCGTACACGGCGGGCGTGTTCCCATTCAAGCGCGAGGGCGAAGACCCCACCCGCATGTTTGCCGGCGAAGGCGGGCCGGAGCGCACCAACCGGCGCTTCCACTACGTGAGCAAGGGCTTGCCCGCCAAGCGCCTGAGCACGGCCTTCGACTCGGTGACGCTCTACGGCGAAGACCCCGACCACCGGCCCGACATCTACGGCAAAATCGGTAACGCGGGCGTCAGCATCGCCTGCCTCGACGATGCCAAGAAGCTCTACTCGGGCTTCGACCTCTCGCACCCGGCCACGTCGGTGAGCATGACTATCAATGGTCCGGCGGCTACCCTAGCGGCGTTTTTCATGAACGCGGCCATCGACCAGAACTGCGAGAAGTACATCCACCAAAACGGCCTCGAAGCCGAGGTGGACGCCAAAATTGACCAGATTTTTGCCGCTAAAAAGCAGCCCCGCCCCCGCTACCAGGGCGAGCTGCCCGAAGGCAACAACGGCCTGGGCCTGCTTCTGCTGGGCGTAACCGGCGAAGACGTGTTGCCCGCCGACGTGTACCAGCAAATCAAGGCCACGACGCTGACCCAGGTGCGTGGCACCGTGCAGGCCGACATTCTGAAGGAAGACCAGGCCCAGAACACCTGCATTTTCAGCACCGAGTTTGCGCTGCGCCTGATGGGCGACGTGCAGGAGTATTTCATCCGCAACGCGGTGCGTAACTTCTACTCGGTCAGCATCTCGGGCTACCACATTGCCGAGGCCGGGGCCAACCCGATTACCCAGCTGGCGCTCACGCTCTCCAACGGCTTCACCTTCGTGGAGTACTACGTGAGCCGGGGCATGCACATCAACGACTTCGCGCCCAACCTGTCGTTCTTCTTCTCCAACGGCATCGACCCCGAGTACGCCGTTATTGGGCGGGTGGCGCGCCGCATCTGGGCCAAGGCCATGAAGCTGAAGTACGGCGCCAACGCCCGCAGCCAGATGTTGAAGTACCACATCCAGACCTCGGGCCGCTCGCTGCACGCCCAGGAAATTGATTTCAACGACATCCGCACCACGTTGCAGGCGCTCTACGCCATCTACGACAACTGCAACAGCCTGCATACCAACGCCTACGACGAGGCCATTACCACCCCCACTGAGGAAAGCGTGCGCCGCGCCATGGCCATTCAGCTCATCATCAACCGCGAGCTGGGGCTGGCCAAAAACGAAAACCCGCTGCAAGGCTCGTTCATCATCGAGGAGCTGACCGACCTGGTGGAAGAAGCGGTGTTGCTCGAATTTGACCGCATCACGGAGCGCGGCGGCGTGCTCGGCGCCATGGAAACCATGTACCAGCGCGGCAAAATCCAGGAGGAAAGCCTGCACTACGAGATGCTGAAACACACCGGCGAATACCCGATTATCGGCGTCAATACCTTCCTCTCGTCCAAGGGCTCGCCCACGGTCATCCCGGCCGAAGTCATCCGCGCCACGGAGGAGGAAAAGCAGTACCAGATTACGATGCTCGAAGCCCTGCACGCCCGCAACGCCGCCGCTACCCCCGCCGCCCTGAAGCGCTTGCAGCAAATCGCCGTGCAGAATGGCAACCTCTTCGCGGAGCTAATGGAAACGGTGAAAACCTGCTCCTTAGGTCAGGTTACGAACGCGCTGTTTGAGGTCGGCGGGCAGTATCGGCGGAATATGTAATAGGAGTCATTTTATTCAAGAAATAACATCACCTCCATTTTGTCACTTTGATGGAAGCAGCTAAGATTCAGGAGCAACTTGAAAGCAACCGTAGGTCGGTAGCGTTCGATAGCTACGACATAACTGTAAGACAGTTGTTCGATATGGTTTCAGAATCTCTTATTGATGTGACGCCAGAATATCAAAGACATTTTATTTGGGATGAAACAAGGCAATCGAACCTTATCGAATCTATCTTTTTGGGTATACCTGTGCCGAGCTTATTCATGGCAACAAACAAGGATTCTACTTGGGAGGTCATTGATGGTTTACAACGTCTGACGACTATTGTCAACTTTGTCGGCGACGACAACACAATCAAACGAGTAAATCCAAAATGCCAAAAGCTAGAGTTGGAAGGTCTTGATAGATTAAGCACTATTAATGGGCTTAAATTTGAAAGCCTACCAAAATCATTGCAGTTATTATTCCAAACTAGACCTATTAGAATAACCGTACTAAATGATAGAAGCGACTATAATACTCGTTACGACTTGTTTGAGCGCCTCAATACAGGAGGTGTAATTTTACACCCGCAAGAAATCAGGAACTGTGTTTATTTAGGTGAATTCAATGATTTTCTCAAAAAATGTGCAGAAAATACTGATTTTCTTTCCGTGATAAAACTCACAAAAAACGCAGAAAGGACTGGGAATATCGAAGAGCTTGTATTGAAATTTTTTGCTTACTATGAAGACAGGTCTTTATTCCAGCATAGTGTGAAAGAATTTTTAAATGATTACATGTCCAAAAAGACAAAATCTTTTAAAAACGAGAAAGAGCTACGAAAAATTTTTGAAAAAACCTTCGCAAATTTGAATAAGGCTTTACCAAAAGGCGTTGTAAGAGGCACACGAACCAATGTTACTCCTTTGGTCCTTTACGAAGCAATTGCAGTCGGTGCAGCAGATGCAATAAATTCGGGTAAGAGTTTAAATAGCTCAAAGCTCATTAAGTTACTTGACGATATTAACTTGAATAAGTTAACAACAGGAGCCACAAACTCTAAGACGAAGCTTGCTCAACGTATTAATTATGTAAGTGAACGTGCTACATGAGCTTTTCAACTGTCAGGGCTAATGCCAGAAGCCGCTTCAATGAAACACAGATTTATTTAAATCACATAATTAGGTTGGAGCCTAACGACCCACAGATAGTTCCTTCTCTTGAGTTAAAAATAATGAGAGGTCTATTCCAGGTCCAGTTATACGCTTGTCTGGAAAAAACTATTAATGATGTTATTGAACAGGCCCTGAGAAATATTTCAGCTAAACAGGTAAAAAATTCTCACTACATTTTACCATTTAGCGTAATCTCGCTTTACAATAAGCTAAAATCAATAAAGGACAGCGGTTATGATAAATTTTTTCTGAAATCAACCGAATTATTTTCAGAAATTTCTAATAGCAATACGGTATCCATTAATGAAACAATGTTTTCTAGTACGCTGCAGAACGTATGGGCAAAAACTATTGAAGAAGTAGTAAAGGCATTTGGAATAAAAGGATATTCTATACCCTTATCTTCTAGAGTAACAGTAGATGAACTTGTCGATAAGCGTAATGCGGTAGCTCACGGACGTGAAAGCGCCTCAACTATAGGTGAAAGACAAAGAGCTCAAGTACTTGCCTCTAAAATGACTGTTATCTCTACTGTCACAAGTGAAATAATTGATTTATTCGACACATATTGTACAACGAATGGATTTATTAAACCAGCAGCCAAAAAGTATTACTAATTTTACAAGTTAACACTATAGTCATTTTCACAGCTTCTGCCGCCTCTTCTGCGACGGAGTGGGCGTGGGGCGGGCGTAACTCACTCATCCCAAACTGGCGCGAGTTTAACTCGTGACTAACTATGAGGTGGAGGTTGCACCTCCATTGTCGCGCTAGCGACACGCGGCGGTAGGCGAGGCTAGCGACATAGCTGAAACGAACGAAGCCCGTAGTCGGCGAGCTACGGGCTTCGTTCGTTTCAGCTAGGGACGAGTGATAGTCACGAATCGTATCACCATCGTATCATGAGCGGCGGTGCTGGCCTACTTTTGTGGTATTGCCGAACACCTACACACCGTAGAGATAATGCTGGATTGTAGCCTGTTAGGTACTTTGAGCAAGCTCGACCGCTTTGATGCTTCGTGGTCGGCCATTGAGCGACAGCAGGGCCAGAGCTTAAAGCAGCTAAAAGCCATTGCTACCGTGCGGAGCGTGGGTGCTTCTACCCGCATCGAGGCCTCGCGGATGAGCGACGAGGAAGTAGAAGTTTTGCTGCGCAACACGGACATTACCAAGTTCGAAGACTGGGATTCGCAGGAGGTAGTAGGCTATTTTCAGGTACTGGATTTGGTTTCCGAATCGTATGCCGACATCGACATCACGGAAAATAGCATCAAAGGGCTGCATACCACGAGGCGCAGTAGCGCTGCTTCGACAAGCTCCGCAGGACGTTCTTTTATCTGGTTTCTAATTTAAGAAACAAGTCTATTACATACTACTCATTTTACCTTTCATTTTGCCCTGCCCCATCTTCATGTCCTGCACTTTGCCGTCCAGCATCACGCGCTGGCCATCGTGCAGCATCATCGACTTGCCGTCGGCCATCATCACGTTGCCGTCGGTCATTACCTTGGTGCCGTTGTTCATGGTCATGGTTTCGGTGAGTGGCATGGCTTTGCCTTCTTGCATGCGCATCATTTTGCCGTCGCGCATCATCACGTAGTCTTCCATACCACGGCTGTGCATCTTCTTGTCTTTCGTGGGCATATGGCCTTCTTCTTGCGCGACAGGAGTTTGGGCGTGGGCCAGTGAGATAGTGCAGACCACTACGAGGGCAGGAGCAAATTTCAGGAACAGGTTCATAAACTTAAGGGCTAAAGAGGTAGCGAAAGACTACCCTACTGCTTGAAACGCATTAGCCGTTACAGCGTTGCGCGCATTTAGGTCTGGGCCTTGGCCTGGCCCGGCGCCGGGGTGCAGATTATCGGCTCCGAAGCCCGCTGTTTCGGGCAGGGCCACGTACGTTGATGCAGGGTTCCTACCCTCGCGCCAGCTTAGGAGCGGCGGACACAGCAGCGGCTTTGGTCAAGCGGTCAGGCTTGCGGCTGAATCAGGAAAAATGCCCGCTTGCCCCTACCTGCTACGCCCCATGGCACTTCTTGTACTTTTTGCCGCTGCTGCAGGGGCACGGGTCGTTGCGGCCGATTTTGGGGAGCACCTGCCGGGGCTGCAAGCGAGCGGCATGCTCGCGCCGGAGCTGAGCGTAGCGGGCCTCCTCCTGCGCCCGGCGCTCGGCAATGGCGGTAGCATCGGGATGAAAGGGCGAGTAGTTGTCGGGGTCTTCGCGCAGCTGCTGGTAGCGGGTGAAGATATCGGGAGTAGGCAGCAGCGGCTGCGACTCGTGAAAATCAATGTCGTCGGCCCCGCCGCTAATGCTCTCATCCACCAGGCCCAGGCGGTGCAGCTCCCGGATTTCCGGTTCCAGCTCACGTAGGCCCGCATCCTGTACGTCGGCTAGCAGGCCGCCCAGGTAGCTGTCCAGCTCGTAGCCATAGGCGCCTGCATCAGTCGGGAAAAGCTGAGCAGCCTGGTCGGCGTGTGCGATAATGTGGCGCAGGTACTGTTGCAAAAACGCGCTGATGGCGGGCCGAAGCTCGGGCTGCTCGCGCGCCAGCCGCGCCACGGCGTCCGACACTACCAGCCGGTGCATCAGCAGCAGCTGCGGGTCTTGCAGCAGGGCCAATAGCTCGGGCAGGCGCTTTTGGCCGGCGTGGGCCAGCAGACCCGGCACCTCCTCAAACACGTTGTCGCCGAACCAGAAATCGGTACTCGCCGCGTCGAGGCGCAGCAGGCGGCGGTACACATCCAGGGCCTCGGGGCGCGTAGCTCGTGCAGCAGGTAGAGCGCGTGGAAGAAATAGAACGTATCCAGCCAGCTGGTGTCCATCAGCTTACCCGCCTGAAAGTCGGTCAACGCGGCATCGATTATTTTCAGCAGCTCGGGCACGGCCGTTTCCGGCCCGAGCGCCAGGATTTCGCGCAGCCCGGCATCATGGATGAAATAGTCACGCTCAAAAAGCTGCTCGAATACCGGGTGTGCAAACGTGGGTCGGGTCATCAAAAAATGGTTTGGGAGAGAAAACGGCCGGCGCACTGCCCTTGGCAAGTATCAGTTGTAAATGTAAGGCAATGCTAAGGCAGCGGGCAACGAGTACTTTGGCAACGGGCTGAGTACCGCACGGCGAGATACGGCTGCACCTAAACTCCCGCCAGTCCAGGCCATTTTTATCATCAATTGCCTTCACTGACAAGACTTACAATATGGGCCGCATACGAAAGCCGCTACGGAAGTAGCGCCAGCACTTCGGCCAGGCTGGCTACTTGCTCAAACTGCACGCCGGCCAGCTCGGCCTCGGGCACGTGCTCGTGAATCCAGTTGGCGTGGTAGGGCACATGGATGGCGCGGTAGCCGAGGCCAGCCACGGGCAGAATATCAGATTTGAGGGAGTTGCCAATCATCACGAAGCTTTCGGGCGTGGCCCGGTAGCGCCGGAAGAGACGGCGGTAGGTAGCCGGGTCTTTCTCACTCACAATTTCGACGTGGTCGAATAGCTCGCCGAGGCCCGAGCGGGCCAGCTTGGCTTCTTGGTCGAACAGGTCGCCTTTGGTGAGCAGCATCAGGTGATGGCCGCGCTGGCGCAGGGCCGGCAGCACCTCGGCCACGCCCGGCAGCAGCTCGATGGAGAAGCGCAGCAGCTCTTTGCCCAGGTCAAGAATCTGCTGCATCTCGGTGGCCGTCACGGCGCCGTTGGTTAGCTGAATGGCAGTTTCTATCATCGAGAGCGTCAGGGCTTTGGCCCCGTAGCCGTAGTACTGCATGTTGTGCCGCTGAATGGCGTAGAGCCGGGCATGAAGCGCAGCGGGGTCGCCGCAGCGGGCCAGGATACTGAAAAACGTGGCCTCTACCCGGTCGAAGTGCGGCTGGTTGGGCCAGAGGGTATCGTCGGCGTCGAAGGCAATGAGCAAAGGAATGGGCACGGCTTTTTTCATTCAAAGAACGGCATGCGCAGCCTCGCAAGGCAGTCTGCACGCATTGCGAGGTTCGTGCAACAACTCTGTGACGATGCTTCGCAGGGCCCTGCATGCCGTTCTTTGTAAGTAGAAATAAGAAAAATGAAACACCAAATTGACCTGGCCAGCTGGAACCGGCGCGAGCATTTTGCCTTTTTCTCCGCTTTTGAAGAGCCATTTTTTGGCTTGGTAGCCACCGTTGACTGCACCCGCGCGCTGGCGGAAGCCAAACGGCAGAGCATACCCTTTTTTCTATATTACCTGCACCGGGCCTTGCAGGCGGTTAACCAGGTAGAGGCCTTGCGCTACCGCATCGAGGAGGGGCAGGTGTATTGCTACGACCGCATCCATGCCTCGGCTACCATTGGGCGGGCCGACCACACGTTCGGGTTTTCCTTTATCGAGCAGCACCGCGAGCTAGCCGATTTTATACCGGGCGCGCTAGCCGAAATCGCGGCCGTGCAGGCTAGCGAGGGCCTGCGCCTGAGCGACACCACGAGCCGACCCGACGTGATTCACTTTTCAGCCATTCCGTGGGCGCGCTTCACGGGCCTTACCCACGCCCGCAGCTTTAGCTACCCGACAGCTGCCCCAAGATTTCGGTGGGCCAGACCTATAGCGAAGGCGCGGCTACCCTGATGCCGGTGGCCATCAACGTGCACCACGGCCTGGCCGATGGCTACCACGTGGGGCAGTTTCTGGCCGCGTTTCAGGAGCAGCTGGGCTAGGGCCAGCTTACTTAGGCTGCTGGTTTTCCAGCTCGGCCTTGCTGTGCCACTGAATGGCGAAGTAGCCCACCGGGGCCTGGCTGGTATTAGTGAAGGCGTGGGGCACGTTGGCGCGCATCACTATTACATCGCCGGCCGCGGCCGGGTACGAGGTTTTGTCAATCAGCATCTGGCCGTTGCCCTGGGTCATTAGAATGAGCTCTTCGGCGCGGTGCGTGTGCGGCAGGTGGCTGGCCCGACCCGGATTGAGCACGGTAGCGTGCACATCGAAGCGCGGAAACATCGAGGTGGGCCGGTTGAACACCGGCCGGGTTTCGCCCTTCTCGGTTTTGGTGAGCGGCAGGGCCGGCCAGTCGCGCAGAAAAGAGCCGCCCCCGGCCTGGCCCCGCGCCGCATCGACCCCGTCAACCGAGCTGAATTTCAGGCACCAGTAGCGCACCGGCGCGGCGCTGGTATTGCGCAGCGCGGGCTGCTCGCCGGCCATTGCCAGCAGCAGGCCGCCGGGGCTCAGGGTTTTGGTAGAGTCGTGCAGCGTTACGGCCAGCTGGCCTTGCTGAACCACCAGTAGCTCTTCAGCGGTGGCAGGCCGGGGGCGGCTGGCCTGGCCGGCGGGTAGCAGCACGGTCGTTATCTCCAGCTCTTTCAGGTCGAGGGTGCTGCCTTTCAGCACCTGCTGCGTAGTAAGCGTGCGGCCAGACTTCGCCGGCGCCGGCGCATGGTACACGGCCGCGGGTAACGTATCGGCGGGCAGGGCGAGGCTGGTAGTAGCCAGCGCAGCCAGGGCCATTATGGGGAAATGCATAGCAGGAAAAATTCAGAAATAGTTTAAAGCGCTTGCCAGCTAGCCGTTTCCAGCTTGCCTACTGCCAGAAACACGCATACCCCCACAAAGGCGCTCATCGGGCAGCAAGTACGGAGATAAACGCGGCTTGTAGCGATGCTTTCCGCTTTGCTAGCCAGCAAAAGCCTTTGCAGGAACCCCAGCCATCCTTACGCACGCTCACCAGCCAGGCTGGGGCAAACTTTCCACGGGTCGAAGCGGTAGATATGCCGCCCCACTATCAGCTTTAACCGAACGGCTTCCGGCCGCCGGGCGGGCTTTTCCACTTCCTCAAGCAGCAATTCATGACCATTACCATTGCCCCCAACTCGGCTCAGCCGCTCACCGTCAACCGCCTCGGCTACGGCACCATGCGCCTCACCGGGCCTCAGATATGGGGCGAGCCGGCCGACCGGCCGCAGGCGCTCGAAATTTTGAAAGCTGCCGTGGCCAGCGGCGTTAACTTTCTCGACACGGCCGACTATTACGGCGACGACGTGACGAACCGCCTGATTTTCGAGGCGCTGCACCCCTACTCCACCGACCTGGTAATCTGCACGAAAGTGGGCGCCACCCGCCGGCCCGATGCCAGCTGGGTGCCCTTTAATACGCCCGCCAACCTGCGCACCAGCATTGAGAACAACTTGCGCACCCTGCGCCAGGAGCAGGTGCAGCTCGTGCATCTGCGGCTGATGGGCAACAGCGCCGTGCCGCTCGAAGAGCAGTTGGGAGCCATGTTTGAGATGCAAAAAGAAGGCAAGATTCAGCACGTGGGCCTGAGCAACGTGAGCCGCGAAGAGCTGGAAACCGGCCTTCGGCTGGGCGAAATAGCCACCGTTGAGAATATGTACGGCTACGCCCAGCGCACCACCCTTCGCGAAGGCCACGGCGAAACCCGGGGCGGCGAGGAAGTGCTGGCGCTGTGCGAGCAGCACGGCATTCCGCTGATACCGTTTTTCTCGCTCATCCACGGCCTGCCCAAGTCGGGCGACAAGCTGGCCGAGCTGTCCCGGCAGCGCGGCGTAACCACCGCCCAGCTCAATATTGCCTGGCTGCTACATAAGTCGCCGGTACTGCTGCCTATTCCGGGCACGTCGTCGCTGGCGCATTTGCGCGAAAACCTGGCCGCAGCCGCTATTCAGCTCACGCCGGAGGATATGGCGTACCTGGGCTAGCCGCTTTTTCGGCTTAAACTTGCGCTGGCCGGCCACTTCCCCAAGGCCGGCCAGCCTTGCCCGATGAAACTTACCCGAACGTTATGCTACGCCGCCGCGCTGCTACTGGGCGGCCCGGCTGCTTATGCCCAGGCTCCCAGCGGGTGGAACAATAAGCAGTGCGCGGTAGTGCTGACCTACGACGATGCCATCGACGTGGACCTCGATAACGTGGTGCCGGCACTCGACTCGGCGCGGCTGCGGGGTACGTTCTACCTAATTGGCTCTTCGCCAGTGGTGGCGCACCGGCTGGGCGAGTGGCGCCAGGCCGCCCGGCACGGGCATGAGCTGGGCAACCACGCCTTGATGCATCCCTGCGATGGCAGCCTGCCCGGCCGGGGCTTTGTAACGCCCGACAACGACCTGAGCAAGTACACCGTGAGCCGGGCGGTGAGCGAAATCAGGGCTAATAATACCCTGCTGAATGCCATTGACGGAAAAACGGCCCGCACCTTTGCCTACCCCTGCGGCGACCGCCAGATTGGCGGGGTCAACTTCTACGAGCAGCTGCGCCAGGATTTTGTGGCGGCACGGGGCATTACGCCCGGTATGCAGACCGCCGCGCAGGTCGACCTCGATAATATTGACTGTTACATGATTAACGGCCAGTCGGGTGAATACCTGATTGGCCTGGTGAAGCAGGCCCGGCAGTCGCACACGCTGCTGGTATTTCTGTTTCATGGCGTGGGCGGCGGCCACGGCCTCAACGTGAGCCTGCCGGCACACCGCCAGCTGCTGCGCTACCTCCAGGCCAATCAGAAAGACATTTGGGTGGCGCCGATGGTGGAGGTGGCCGAAAAGATTAAAGCCGCCCGGCCGCCAGCCGCTAAATAAGCTGCCTGATGTCGCCTGGGCCGCCCGCACATAGTATTATCACTATGTATAGCCGGCTTTTTTCATTTTCCTGTCTGATGGTATTTTAGCCTCATGAAACGCAGACTCTGGGGCAAGCTGCTGGCGGTGCTGCTGGCCGCACCGGCCCACTTATTACAAGCCCAGTCGCTGACCGGCGTATGGCAGGGCGTAGAAACCAAGCCGGGCGAAAAGCACTATTGGCCGGCCGTGCTGCGGGTGCAAACCGGCAAAGGCGAAAGCCTGTTTGGGGTGCTGTACCAGGAAGTGGGCGAGCAGCCCGCCATCACGGTTACGTTTCAGATGGATGGCACGCCCACGCCCGACGGCCTGCAGCTGGAGCACGTACGCAAGCTGAGCGAAACCGGCCGCTCGCCCTTTTCGGGCTGGTGCGCGGGGCTATTAGCTTCAGCTACGATGCCACGGAGGAAAAGCTGACCGGCCACGCCACCTATCGCCCGATGCTGGACTGCGATACGGGCGAGTTTACGTTTTACCGCATCAAGCTGAAGTCGGCCGCCACGGTGCCAGCCGGGGCGCTAAGCAGCCTGCGGGTATCGGGCCGCAGCGTGCGCTGGTTTGCCGATGCTGAGCTGAAGCACCCGCTGGCTACCGGCAACACCTACCGCACCAGGCTCAGCAAAACCACCACCTTTTACCTCACGCAGGGCTTTTACCCAACTGCCGAAAGCCCGGTGGTGCCCATCACGATTCGGGTGGCGGGCAAGGCTGCGGCTCCCCACCCCACCTTTAAGCCGGCACCCGTGCCTCCCGCTCCTGCGCGCCCCGACACAGTGCGGCCCAGGCCAGCGGCCCCGGCACTTGTAGCGCCCGCGCCGGTAGTGCTGCCCACTGTATTATTTAAACTCGCCACGGCCGAGCTGCTGCCCGAAGCCGCCCCGGCCCTCGACCAGCTGGCCGCCGAGCTGAAAGCCCGGCCCACCCTGCGCCTGCGCATAGCCGGGCACACCGACCGCGTCGGCGAGCCGCAAAAAAACCAGCTGTTATCGGAGCAGCGCGCCGCTGCCGTGAAGGATTATCTGGTAAAAGCCGGCGTGGCAGCCGAGCGCATCAGCACCGTTGGCTACGGCGACGCGCGGCCGCTATATCCCTCGCCCGATGCCCGCAACCGCCGCGTGGAAGTGGAGGAAGTGAAGTAGCCCACCGCAAAATAGCGTTAGACCTACCAGCCTGGCATTGAAGCGGTAGTAAGAATACTATAAGTACGGCAGCCTTACTGAGCGGATACCGGCTCGCAGTCGCAGAGCACCTCGCGGGTGGCGGGCGGCACCCGGTAGTCGGGCTGTGATACCTCTTTCATATATACTACTGACAGGTGGCGCAGGGGCGGGTGGGCGGGGTTTTCGTGCCAGATGCGCAGCAGGTAGTTGCAGTAGTAGCCCCGCATCCAGGTATTATTGATAAATAAATAATTTTCTGAATATTTGCGCCAGCGGTCGTTTTTAAACAAAGACACCACGGCGGCCGGCTTTACGTAGCTCACAGGCGCGCCGCCGCGGTTGAGGTCGAGCACCTTGCCGGCCGTAGTGGTGCCTTCCAGCACGTACCAGCCATCATCTTTAAAGACTGTGGGCGCAAACATCCCCCAGTGCTGGTCGACGCGAAACAGGTAGCCAAACCAGCGCGTGGGCTCCGACATCCACCGGCCTGCGGGGCCGGCCACGTCATCAAGATTCCACCAGCAAACGTAGAAGAAAACGCTGAAAACGAAGCCGTCGCGCACTGCCCGCCAGAGCTTTACCCGGCCGGGCGGCAGGGGCCGCGTGCGCTCGATGCGGAGCTGCCAGGGACTTTGCCAGGCCGGCAGGCGCGCGTGCCAGCGCCGGGCGCGCTCGGCGTGCGGCACCAGGCGGCGGGTAAGCCAGTCGAGCGCCAAGGGTGGCAGCAGCCCCAGCACCGATACTATATTAATAATAAAGAATATTCCCACAAACAGCGTGAGGCTGATACCCAGGTGAAAGCCCACGAGCACGCCGATGACGAGCAGCCGCCACCACTTCACCCCAAAGGGAATGAACAAGGCCACCGGCAGCAGCAGTTCGATATACCAGGTAGTGAAAGTGAGCACCCGTAGCAGGTCGGGGTGCGGATAAAGCAGGCGCCCGCCCGGCAGCAGCAGCTGGTCGAGGCTAAGGGCGTAGTAGAGGGCGGTACCGTCGTGGGTCCATTCGGGGCCGCTTTTGAGCAGGGCCGTACACCAGTACACCAGCGCCAGCTGCCCGATGTAGGCCACGGTAGCAGCGCTGCAATAGTCGTAGCGCTCGGGAGCCGGCTCCGCGCGCGCATCCCAGGACCACACCCGCCCCCAGGGCAGAAAGAAGCCCCAGAACAGCAGCATCCGCAGCAGGTCGTCGCCGCCCTGGTTGATGAGCGGATTGCGGTTTTGCAGCGACACCAGCAATATCCACGAGGCCAGCGTAGCCAGGCGCGTGTGGTAGCCCAGCAGCAACGCCCCGGCCACTACCGCCGCCAGGCAAAAAAGCACGGCCTGCACCTGCCACAGGCCACTGGCCGCGTGCAGCGAAAACTGGTAGGCAGTCCAGACATGGTCGAACAGCACCGCCACGGGCAGTACGCCCTTATTAGAATAATGGGCCTCCAGGTCGGTGCTGCGAATGGCCAGGTCGAGCACCAGCAACGCGGCCGTACCCATCCGCAACAGCGCCAACGCTCGCAAATCGAGCACAAACGGCCGCCGTATTATCTGCCAAAGGCTGTGCATAAGGGCTCAGGTACCAAACCAACAAGGCGAAAAGGTAGCCCCGGACGGGTTTTCCTTTTCGCCTTGTGGCAATTAATCAGTTAAAAAATCTTAGCGCTGGGTCGAGCCGCCGCCGGTCGAGCCCGAGGTGCTGCCCGAGGTAGTGCTGCTACCGCTACCCGACCTGCTGCCGTGCGAGCGGCCTTTGCCCCGGTGGCCGCCCGAGGAAGAGCTGCCGCTGGTTGAGCCGCCCATACGCGAGCCCGACGTCGAGCCCATCGAAGAGCCCGAAGTGGAACCCGAGGTGCTCATGCCGCTGCCCGAAGTGGAGCCCGAGGTGCTCATGCCGCTACCCGAAGTGGAGCCCGAGGTTGAGCCCATCGAAGAGCCGGAAGTGGAACCCGACGTGCTGCCGCCAGTTTGAGCGCAGGCGGTGCCGGTGGTAAATGCGAATGCGAGCGCGAGGGCGCTACCTACAAAAATGTGCTTTTTCATGGTTGGTAAGAGGAAAAGGTGAAAGGTGAAAAAGGTGATTTACTGACCGGTGGAGCCGCCAGCAGCTCCGCCCGTGCTACCGCCGCCGGCCGTGGTGCCTGCGCCGCTGCCGGCACCCGACATGGACCCGCCCGCGGTGGAGCCGCCACCGGCCGTTGAGCCGCTGCCGCCCGCCGTGCTGCTGCCAGCCGTAGAGCCGCTGCCGCCCATGCTGCCAGCCGTAGAGGCCGAGGCCGTAGAATCGTTGCCCATGCTGGTATCGGCGCCGGTGCCGGTGCCGGTACCGCTATTGCTGGAAGTGCCGCTGGTGGAGCCACTGCCGTCTTTGTTATTGCTGCTGCAGCCGCCGAGCAAAGTAGCCCCGAAGACTAATGCTGCCAGCGTGAGTTGAGAGGTGAGTTTAGGCATGAGAGGAAAAAAATGAATGGTACTACTGCCTGCTTATACGTCAAGGTGTTGGGCAACAACGACGCGAAAAGCGCGTATTTTTTCAGGGGAACTACGTAGCGACAAATACGTAAATATGCTCTTACTCAATGACAACAGCTACTCGCCGTAAACCCGTAAGCGGGCTCCGCGTTACGGTAGCAGGCTTTGCTCTCTGTTACGCACCTCTAATGGCTACCATTCTTTTCGACGGCGTCTGCAACCTGTGCAACGGCTTTGTACAGTTCGTTATTCGCCACGACCCGCAGGGCCGCTTCCGCTTTGCCGCCCTGCAAAGCGCTGCTGGCCAGGCCCTGCTGGCCGCGCACGGCGTGGCCGCCGCCAGTGCCCTGGCCAGCCCCGAATCGGTTATCCTGGTAGAGAATGACCAGGTGTACTCGCATTCGGCGGCGGTGCTGCGCATTGCCGGGCAGCTGGGCTGGCCCTGGCGCCTGGCGGGCGCGGGCTGGCTGCTGCCCGGCGCCTGGCGCGATGGCCTGTACCGCTACGTAGCGCGCCATCGCTACCGCTGGTTTGGCCGGCAGGAAAGCTGCCTGCTCCCGACACCCGCCTTGAAACAGCGGTTTTTGTAGCTCGTTACCGGCCCGCCGGGCTGCCGGCCGCTACTACCGCGCCACCTGTATGAGCTACGCCCGTGCCGCGGGCGGGTAGCCTAAGCGGCCCAGCTTTATCTTTGCCGGCCACTCTTGCTGCATGACGCTTCCTTACCTGCTAACCCTTCCCAGTCACGGCGCAGCCGACAGCGGCCGGCTCACCGTAGCTGAAGACGGCCAGCTTCCTTTTGCCGTGAAGCGCACCTACTGGATAACGGAGGTACCCGCCGGCCGGGTGCGGGGCCGCCACGCGCACCATACCCTCGAGCAATTATTAGTGGCCGTACACGGGCGCATTGACCTCGTGATGCAGGCTGAAGGCGAAGAGCCGCTGCGCTTTTGCCTCAGCCAGCCCACCCAGGCCCTTTACCTGCCGCCGCACTGCTGGCCCGAAATCCACTTTGGGCCGGGAGCGGTACTGCTATGCCTGGCCTCGCAGCCCTACGACCCAGCCGATTATATTCATGAGTAGCCGCAGGGCCTGGCGGGCCGCGGCCCACTGTCGGCGCCGCAGCGCATGGCCCAGCTCGTAGCGCACCCGCCGGGCCAGCGCGCGTAGCTCGGCCGGCGTGCGGCACAGCGCCAGCGCCTTTTCACACACCCGCAGCGTGGAGGCCAGGTAAGGGTCGTGGGCGCGGGTTACCTGGGCGCTCATACTGCGCGGATGCCGGCGCTTGCGGGTCGTTACGGCATCCTGATACTGAAAGCGCCAGTCGCGACTGGCCCGCACCCAGAAGTCGAAGTCTTCGTAGCTTAGGGTTTCGTCGTAGCCCCCCAAAGCCAGCAGCGTAGCCCGGCGCATGAGCATAGTAGGGGTACTGATAAAATAGCGCGTCAGCACGTCCGTAAAAACCCAGCCGCTCGCCGGCTGCGGCTGCAGGCGCCCGGTTCTGGCCGGCCGGTGGTGCAACCCCAGCATCTCGCCGGCTTCGCCGATAAGCTCACAGTTGGAATACACCAGGCCATAATCGGGGGCAGCTGCCGAAACAGGGCTACCTGCTGGCTCAGGCGCTGGGGCAGCAGCACGTCATCGGTTGCAAAGTCGACCACAAACTCGCCCTGGCTTTGCAAGAAAGCCTGGTTGAAGGCGCGGCAGTTGCCCAGGTTTTCGGGCAGCAGCAGCAAGTGCCAGGCGGGGTTGTGCTGCGCATATTCCTGCAGAATGGCCGGGCTGCCATCGGTGCTGCCATTATCCACGAGCCAGACCTCCAGCGCCGCGTAGTCCTGAGCCAGCACCGAGTCGAGGGCTTCGCGCAGGTAGGGCGCGTGGTTATGGCATAATGCCACAACCGTCACAAGCGGCAGAGCAGATGCTATATGACTTACAGTATTACCCATTTACTAATTACCCATAAGAGAAAGTTATTTCCAAATGTACCAAGCTCCACAAGCCAGCACGAGCACTCCATAGCGGGCGGCATGAGCCAGCACCAGCCCGTGCAGGCCGAACATGGGGAGCAGGCCGGCCAGCAATGCCACGTAGAGCGCCGCCGAGGCAGCCTGCACAGCCAGGTAAGGCCAGGTTCGGGCACGCGCCAGCAGCTGATACAGAAATACCCAGCTTAAAAACTTGGCCCAATCGCCAAGCAGCTGGGGCGCCAGCAGGTCGCGGGCTGCCAGCAGGCGAGGAGCAAACAACAGCGGCAGCAGTATATCCCGAAAAGCATATATTAATCCAAGTCCGGCGGCCAGTCCGGCGGCCAGCAGGCCCAGCACTGCTCCCAGGTAGCGGCGGGCCTGCGCCGGCTGAGCCACCAGCGCCGCCAGTCGGGGATAAAATACCGTACTAAGCAGCGCCGTGACCACCAGCGTATAGTTGTCGGATAGCTTCGCAACGGCCTGCCACAGGTCGGTTTGGGCAGGCGCAAAGTGGGCCATCAGCCAGGCCCGCACGGCATAATCGACGGCCCGGCCAAACAGCAGCGCCCCGGCGGCCATCAGCACAAACCGCAACAGGCCGCGCTGGGCGGCCGAACTGGGCCACTGCAAGCCCAATCCCCGCAGCAGGCCGGCCCGCCTGGCTGCTAGCAGGGCCAGCGGCACCGTCAGCGCCTGCCCGACCACATAAGCCAGCAGCACACGCGGCAGCGGCCAGCCGGCAGCCAGCGCCCCGGCCGCTGCCGCCGTACCCAGCAAGCTTAGCGCTACTGACTGGGCCACGTAGGCCCCGCGGCGGCCCGCAGCCAATAACGCAGTGCTTAGCAGCGCCTGCCCCATCACCAGCAGCATTGCCCCGGTAAATACTCCAACGTGGCCGACTGACCACAGCTTGCCGCCAGTAGCCAGCAGCACCGCTCCCGCGGCCAGGCCGATGACCGTGGTCAGGAGCAAGGCAGCCCCCAGCCAGGCCCGGTAGCGCCCCGAGCCGGGCCGCAACGGAGCGAGCCGGGCCGTGGCACCCACCTGCACCCCGTCGGTGGGTAGGGCTCCAAATAAGGCCATCAGGTTTTGAAACTGGGCGAGTTGGGTAAGCCCACCGGCTCCTCCGTAAAGAGCCACCAGCTTATTAAACACCAGCGCGCCGGCGGCCCGCGCTGCGACGGCGGCACCCGTGCCCAGCGAACTACGCACGAAGCCTTGCCAGATAGCGCGAACAGAGGTAGCCATAAGGCAAAGGTCGTAGGCAGGCATTAAGCACAGCTACCAACTACCAGCCAACAGCTGAATACTTAACGTACTACACAAATGGGTAATAACTCACTCGTATTTACTCATTTATGCAATGCATTAACTTATAGGGCCTTCTCCCAGCTTAACCTTACTCCGGCTACGCCACCCAGGTGGCGCTTGAAGCGCAGCAGGGGCTCATTTGGCCCAGTGGGCAGCGTGGAGGTGCCCAGGTCAACTACCCGCAGGCCGGAGGCACGGGCATAGGTGTGCAGGCTTTCATTGAGCAGCACAACCGGGCTCAGGTGATTTTCGGCCCTGGGGCTGGCCGGGTAAAAATTGTACAGCACTTCGCTGCTCACCTGGATGGCGATGGTCAGGGCCACCCAGTCGCCGCCCGGCTTGCGCACCGAAAACAGCAGGTGCTGGCCAGGGAAAGCCTGAAACAACTCCTGCACCTGGGCCAGGGGCAACGACAGCGACGCACCCCGCTCCTGCCGGCAGGCCGCAATGAAGTCGTAGGCCAAAGGCAAAATCAGGGGGGCTCCTGCTCGGGTACGAGGCCTTGCTGGCGGCAGCGGCGCAGCCGGCGGCGCTCGCTGGGGTGCAGGTGCGCCTCGTAGTCGCGGGAAGCGTCCAAGTAGTAATTCTGCTCGGCCAGGGGCACGGTGTAGTGGCGCTGGCGCAGCGCTTCGGCCAGTAGCGCGGCTCCGGCGGGGTCGTAGCAAAACGGGTAGCCGCGCATATGCAGCGTGCGCTGCCCGCGCTGGCGCAGGGCAGCCTCGGCCGTGGCGAGCAGCAGGTGCAGGGCGGCCAGCGGCACCCCGGCCGCCAGCTGCACGGCTCCGAAGGGGCCCGGCCCGGCGAGCTGGCCCGGCGCGGGCCTAAAAAATCGGGCACTATAAATAGCTGCGCCACGCTGAGGCCAACGCTTTCATCTTCCAGATAAAAGCTGAGCACCAGGCTTGCTCCCTGCAACGCCTGATGCGCCGGCTCGAGGTACAGAAACGAGGCAAAGGCCAGCGGCCGGCGTGGCCCGGCCGGCGGTTGTGCGGGCGGGGCTTCGGCGGCGTATACGGCCCAGCCAGGCAGGGGCGGCGGGAAACTATCGGTTTTCACAAGGCTATCGGGCAGGGCAAAGTACGGCAGCAGCCGGCAGCAATTTGTTTTTCGGACTGCACCTTGCAGTGCTATTTGCTTTTTTACCCTCGCTTTAATGACTCCTAACGGTTCGACGACGGCCGCTTCCAACCTTCCGGCTTCTTCCAAGGCCGCTATGGCCCGCACTGGCCCCGGCCCGGCGGGCTCCAGCCGGGAGGCCCGGCGCCAGGCCCTGTACCAGAACGTGGGCCAGCACCCCGGCACGCTGCACGTGCCGCCCGAGTCCCTGAAGCCCCGCCTCTTTCTGATGTCGTACGACGAGAACGTGCATGAGGAAGCCGAATATACCGACCGCTACGACGAGCTGCTGGACTATCTGCGCGGGCATCCCGAGTTGAAGCACTGGATTGACGTGCGCGGCTACGGCGACCTGCCGCTGATGGAGCGCCTCATGACGGATTTTGGCCTGCACCCCCTGCAAATGGAGGATGTGCTCGGCGATTATCAGCGGGCCAAGGTGGAGGTGTTCGACGATAATCGCCTTTTTCTGGTATCGCGCATGACTGAGTTTACGGCCGACCTGACGGTGCACGACGACCAGCTCTCCATCTTTACCGGGCCCAACTACGTGCTTTCGTTTCAGGACGATTACGACGACTGCCTGGAAGTGCTGCGCACCCGCATCCGGGCCAATTTCAGCCAGCTGCGGCGTAAGTCCAGCGGCTACCTGGCCTACGCGCTCACCGATGTGGTGCTCGACCACTACTACCCTACCATGGCGGCCATTGGCGATTATATTGAGGAGCTGGAGCTGAGCATCTTCAACGAGCGGCGCGAGCGCCGCCTGCTCAACCGGATTCTGCGCATCAAAAAAGATGTAGTGCGCTTTCGCCGCCTCGTGTATCCCGAGCGCGATAAAATGTCGGAGATTCTGCGCCTGCCCGATGAAGTAGTACCCGAAGAGCTCAAGGTATTTTACCGCGATGCCTACGACCACGCCATTCAGGCCCTGGACCTGGCCGAGAGCTACCGCGACAACATTTCCTCGCTGGCCGACCTTTTCCTCTCCGACCAGAGCAACCGCATGAACGAGGTAATGAAGGTGCTGACTATCATCAGCTCCATCTTTATTCCGCTCAGCTTTGTGGTGGGCCTCTACGGCATGAACTTTCAGCACGATGATGGCCACGGCCACCTGATGCCCCTGAATATGCCCGAGCTGTACTCACCGCTGGGCTACCCTGTTTTGCTGCTGGTGCTTACGCTGATTGTACTGGGGCAGCTTTATTATTTCTGGCGCAAGGGCTGGCTGAGCAGCGACTAGCCGCGTACGCTGGCGGGCCAGCCAGAGTCAACTGCCTGTATTCATGCATCATTCACTGGTTGCGCGCCAACTTGGAGTATAAACTGAATACTCTATGAAAACGCCGGCGCTCCTGCTAAGTCTGCTGCTGTTGGTGCTGTTGCTGCCACCAGCCGGGCACGGCGCGCACCAACGCCCCCACTACCTCACGGGCGGTACGCTACCTCTCACGCCCAAGCTGCTGCCCGTGCGCGTGCTGCGCACGCCGTATGCAGCCCAGCAGCACAAGCTGGTGCGGGCCGTGAGATATGCGAAGAGGAAGGAAAGCCGAAGCGCATTCCATACCGAGCACAGCCCAGTATAGCCTGCTCGTCGGCCTGCTCTCCCGCTGCCCTACCGGGTGGCGGGGCCGTAATCCTCACCCGGCACGGGTTGCGGGGGCGCCGCAGCGGCACTGCTGGCAGGCAACGCGACCTGCCAGCCCTGAGCCATGGCCGCCAGGCCGGAGTAGCTGGTAAGGTCAAACTGACAGGGCACTACCGACACAAACCCTTCGGCCAGAGCAGCTTCGTCGGTGTCGAGGCCCAGGTCCTGGTTCACAAACTCGCCCAGCAGCCAGTAATAAGGGCGGCGGTAGGGGTCGTGGCGCTGCTCAAAGCTCTCCTGCCACTTGGCGCGGGCCTGGCGCGCCAGCCGGATGCCCTGAATTGGCCCGGCCGAATTTTTGGGAATATTCACGTTCAGCGCCGTGCCGGCCGGAACGCCGTGCGCCAGCGCCTGTCGGCACACCTCCAGCACCCAGGGGCCCACGTGCGAAAAGTCGGCGTCATCACCGTATTCGCAGAGTGAAAAGCCAATGGCCGGCAGCCCTTCAATGGCCGCCTCGATGGCCGCCGACATAGTGCCCGAGTACAGCACGTTCACCGACGAGTTGGAGCCGTGGTTGATGCCCGACACTACGAGGTCGGGCCGTCGGTCTTTCAGTATATAGTGCTTTGCTATTTTTACACAATCGGCCGGCGTACCGGTGCAGGCATAGGCTTCCACATCGGAGCCGAAAAGGGTTGATTTGTCGAGCCGCAGCGGGTGGCCGATAGTAATGGCATGGCCCATGCCCGACTGCGGGCTGGCCGGAGCCACCACCACTATTTCAGCGCTTAGCTCGCGCATGAGGCGCACCAGGTGCGCAATGCCGGGCGCCGTCAGGCTGTCGTCGTTGGAGATAAGGATGAGGGGGCGGGAAGACATAAAGCGGGAAAAGGGAATTTGGCCGGGCACCGACCACAGTCGGTGCCGCTCACGGCCGGCAAAGGTACCTTCGCCCTATGTTCTTGGCCTCCCTCCTACTCGCTACCTCGCTCATGACCGCCGCCCCCGCCCCGCGTTTCAGTACGCCCTTCGAGCGCGACCCGCAGCACAACACCACCGCCACCTATGCCGAGTGCATCGGCTTTTATAAAGAGCTGGCCGCCGCCTACCCGGCTACCATGCAGCTGCGCGAGGCTGGCCCCACCGACAGCGGCCAGCCCCTGCACGAGGTCGTGCTTTCGGCCGATGGCACCTTTGAGCCGGCCGCCAGCCGGGCCAAGGGCCGGCCGGTGCTGTTCATCCAAAACGGCATTCACCCCGGCGAGCCCGAGGGCATCGACGCCAGCATGATGCTGGCCCGCAACCTGCTGCGCGAGCAGCGTTTTCTGGCACTGCTCGGCAAGGTTACGGTCGTCATCGTGCCGGTGTACAACGTGGATGGGATGCTCAACCGCAACTCCACTACCCGCGTGAACCAGAACGGGCCGCAGGCATACGGCTTCCGGGGCAATGCCCGGCACCTCGACCTCAACCGCGACTACGTAAAGCAGGACTCGCGCAATGCGCGCTCGTTTGCGGCGCTGTTTGGCAAGTGGCGGCCCGAGCTATTCGTGGAAACGCATACTTCCAACGGGGCCGACTACCAGTACACCATGACGCTCATTCCGACTCAGCCCGATAAGCTGGGGCCGGTGCTGGGCGCCTATCTGCAAGACAAGCTGCTGCCGGCCTTGTACCAGGGCATGGACCAGAAAAAGTGGCCCATGACGCCCTACGTCGACTTTGAGGGCGAAACACCCGAGAGCGGCCTGCGCGCCTTCCTGGAAAGTCCGCGCTACTCTACCGGCTACGCGGCCTTGTTCAACACCATCGGCTTCATGCCCGAAACGCACATGCTGAAGGCGTTTGGCCCGCGCGTGCAGGCCACCTACGACCTGCTGCTCACTTACCTCGAAACCGTGGCCGCCCAGGCACCCGCCCTGCTCGCCGCCCGCGCTGAGGCCGACCGGGCGCTGGCCGCCCAAACGCAGTTTCCGCTGGCCTGGGCGCTCACCGACACGGCCACCACTACGGTGCAGTTCAGGGGCTACGAGGCGGGGCACAAGCCCAGCGCCGTGAGCGGGCAGCCGCGCCTGTATTATGACCGCACCCGGCCCTACGTCCGGCCAGTGAAGTACTACAACACGGCCCGCGCTACGGCTACGGCCACCGCGCCGGTGGCCTATGTCATTCCGGCCGCCTGGGGCGAAGCGGTCGAAAACCTGCGCCGCAACGGCGTAGTGCTGCACCCTCTCGCGCAGCCCCTTACCGGGCCGGCCGAGGTGTATACTATCGGCGATTTTAAAACTACCCCCCGGCCCTACGAGGGCCACTACCTGCACAGCCAGGTGAGGCTGCTGACTACCCCGGAGCCTCACGCAACGCTGGCCGCCGGCGACTACCTGGCCGTGCTGGCCGAGCAAGGCCCGGCCGCCCGCTACCTCGTGCAGGCCCTGGAGCCGCAGGCCACCGACTCCTTCTTCGCCTGGGGCTTTTTCGATAGCATCCTGCAGCAGAAAGAGCATTATTCCGACTATGTATTCGAAGACCTGGCGGCCGAGTTTCTAGCCCGGAACCCCGCCGTGCGCCAGCAGCTGGAAGCCGCTAAAAAGACCGATGCCGCCCTAGCCGCCAGCGGCCCGGCGCAGCTGGAGTGGGTGTACCAGCACTCGCCCTACGCCGAGGCCGGCTACCGCCGCTACCCGGTGCTGCGCTGGCTGGGCGCAGTACCCCGGTAGATGCCTGCGCCTGCCAGGCCGGTACACCTGCCAGCAGCAAAAAGCCCCGGACGCCTTACCAGCGCCGGGGCTTTTATATTAATAATTTACTATATTTATGCGGCCGTATCGGGCGCCATCTTCTGCAGAATATCGTGCCCCATTTTATCGCGCTTGGTGGTGAGGTAGCTCTGGTTGTGCTTGTTGGGCACAATTTCGATGGGTACGGTTTCGGTTACTTCGAGGCCGTAGCCGAGCAGGCCGGTGCGCTTTTTGGGGTTGTTGGTGAGCAGGCGCATCTGCCGGATGCCAAGGTCGCGCAAAATAGCCGCGCCCACGCCGTAGTCGCGCTCGTCGCCCCGGAAACCCAGGTCTTCGTTGGCTTGCACGGTATCGCGGCCGGCCTCCTGCAGCTTGTAGGCTTTCAGCTTATTGAGCAGCCCAATGCCGCGGCCTTCCTGGTTCATGTAGATGATGGCCCCGCGGCCCTCCCGGTCAATCTGCTGCATAGCCTTGTGCAGCTGCGGGCCGCAGTCGCAGCGGCACGAGCCGAAGATATCGCCGGTAATGCACGAGCTGTGCACGCGCACCAGCACCGGCTCCGGGCCGGAAATATCCCCTTTTACCAACGCCAGATGCTGCACCCCATTGGAGCGCTGCGTGTAGGCATAGAGGTCGAAGTCGCCAAACTGGGTGGGCATCTTCACCGTGATTTCGCGCTGAATAAGGCTTTCCTGGGCCAGGCGGTACTTGATGAGGTCCTGCACCGAAATCAGCTTCAGCCCCCACTGCTCGGCTACGAGGCGCAGGTCGGGCAGGCGGGCCATCTCCCCGTCTTCCTTCAAAATCTCGACCAGCACGCCGGCCGGCTCGAAGCCCGCCAGGCGCGCCAAATCGACCGCAGCCTCGGTATGGCCGGCACGGCGCAGCACCCCTTCCTTGCGGGCTTTGAGCGGAAATATATGGCCGGGCTTACCCAAATCCTCCGCCTTCGTTGCCGGGTCGATAAGGGCCAGGATGGTCTTGGAGCGGTCGGAAGCCGAGATGCCGGTGGTCACGCCGTTGGTCAGCAAATCGACGCTTACTGTGAAGGGCGTGGCGTGCAGGGCCGTGTTGCGGCCCACCATCAGGTCGAGGCCCAGCTCGTCGCAGCGCTCAGCGGTGAGGGGGGCGCACACGAGGCCGCGGCCGTGGGTGGCCATAAAATTGATAACCTCGGGCGTGGCCGAGCGGGCCGCGCAGATGAAATCGCCCTCGTTTTCGCGGTCTTCGTCGTCGACAACGATAATGACCTTGCCGGCGCGAATGTCTTCGATGGCCGATTCAATGGTGTCTAGCATGGTATTCGCAAAAAAAACCCGCACGTCATGCTTCAGTAAGCGGACGCCCGATGAGGCATAACGTTCTATAAAATTCTAGGTGCTTAACAATTATCCCGAAACAAGTTCTCAAGCTGTCGTGTGGCCGCGGCCCAGTCGTAGGTTTCGGCTACAAAGGTGCGCCCGGCGGCGGCAAGCCGGGCAGCGGCCGGCTCATCGGCCAGCAGGCTGCTTAGGGCATCGGCCAGGGCCGGCGCACCTTCGGCCACGAGCAGCTGCCGGCCCGGCTCTCCGCGCAAGGCATTGTTGGCCAGTGGGGTAGTCACGCAGGGCAGCTGCATGGCCATGGCTTCGAGTAGCTTGTTTTGGAGGCCCGTGCCCACGCGCATCGGCGCTACAAATACCCGCGCCTGGGCGTAGGCGGTGCGGATATCGGGCAGCCAGCCGCTCACTTCCACGCCGGGGCGGCGGGCCAGCGCCTGCACCCTGGGCGCGGGCGTGGTACCGGCTACCAACAGCCGGGCGCCGGGGTGGCGTTGCTGCACGAGGGGCAAAATGTCATCGGCCAGAAAGCAGGCAGCGTCTACATTAGGATAGTAGCCCATGTTGCCGCAAAAGAGCAGGTCGTGGGTTTTGGCAGCCGGCGGCCGGGGCTGAAAGTAGTCGAGCGCAATGCCATTAGGCACCACCGTAATCTGCTGGTGCTGCGGGTGCCGGATAAGCTGGCGGTCCTGGTCGCTGATAATGGTATGGTGCCGAAACCAGCCAAACGCCTCGGCTTCGTAAGCCGCCAGCCGGCGGGCTTCCAGGGCCAGTGCCGGGCGCTGCCAGGCCGGGGCCGTAGCCAGGCGCCGGGCCACCCCGGCCGAGAATACGTCCATGTAATCGAGGGTCATGGCTACCCGGCCGGCGTGGGGGCGCAGGTATTCGGCCATCCGGATGAGCTGGCAGTACACATGGTCGGGCCGAAAATCAGCCAGCAGCTTATCTACCAGGCGCTGCGCACCGGCTTCGTAAAAGTAGCCCACTTGCAAGGGCCGCCCGGCAATGGCCAGAGCCTGCGCCAGCCCCCGGCCCCGCGCCAGCCGGCCCAGCCGGTGCACCTGCAGCCCACCCCGGCACAGCGGGCGCACGGCCGCCAGTGCGGCATCGGGCACCACTTCATCGCTGAGGGCCAGCAGGCAGATTGTGTGGCCCTGAGCAGCCAGGTAGCGCAGCTGGTGAAACGCCCGCAGCTTGTCGCCCTTGTCGAGCGGATACGGAAAGCGCGAAAGCAGTACAAGTAGGCGCATAGCGTTACTGCGGCGTAGCAGCCAGCGTGCCGGGCCGCACGGGCGGGCCCAGCACCTGGCGGTAGAGGTCGGTCAGGCGCTGCGTTACCTGGCAGGTGTCGTATTCGGCGTGGGCCGTGCGGGCAGCTTCGCGGCCGAGCGCCGCCAGCGGCAGCCGGCCGTGGTAATAGTCGCGTAGGGCCTGCTGCCAGGCGGCGGCGCCATCGCGCAGCAGCATATTTTCGTCGTTGCGCGCCGCAATGCCCTCGGCTCCCAGCGTGGTGCTGAGCACGGGCTTGCCCAGCGCCAGGCCTTCAACCAGCTTTACGCGCATGCCGCCGCCGCTGAGCAGCGGCACCAGCATCAGCTCGTAGTGCTGCATAAAGGCCGCGGCCGACGCCACGAAGCCATGCACATAGACATTATCCTGCCCCGGCGCCCGCCCGACCAGGGTGGCCGGCGGATGCGAGCCGGCAATGTGCAGCTCCAGTTCGGGCAGCTCGGCGTGGGCCTGGGGCCATACTTCCCGCAAAAACCAGTCGAGGCCTTCGAGGTTGGGCAGCCAGTTGAGCGAGCCGATGACAAAGAGCGTGCGCGGCTGGGGCGGCGCAGCAGCCGGCTGCCAGCGGCTGAGGTCGAAGCTGGCCGGAATAAATGTAATCGGGGCCTCACACCCCATGCTGCGCAGGCGCTGGGCATCCTGCTCGGTGATGGCCGCTACGGCGCTAAAGCGCGGCAGCTCGGCCCGCTCGTACTGCGCCAGCCGGCCAGACAGCTCCTGTAAGTACCATTTTTTTAGTGGATTGCCGGCCCGGGCGGCCAGCATCTGCCAGATAGTATATTCTATATTATGCGCCCGCAAAACCAGTGGGGGCAGACGTAGCTGAGTGTCGGCAGCGGCCTGGTGCAACAGCCCGAGGTAGGGCGCTACCTGCGTGCCCTCAAACTGGATGATATCAACACTCTCTTGTCGCAGAACTTCGAGCAGCCCGGCCAGCAAATCGGGGCTGACAAACCGCTCGATATTATAAGGCTGCCGGCTAAAAAGCAGGTTTTTGAGGGCTACCAGCGGCCGGATTCGCGTGTCCACGTCTACCACTACCAGGCGCACATTGGGCCCCAGATGGGCCAGCGCATCGGCGGGCTGGTAGTGCTTGGGGGTGTTAGCAGCCAGCACCGTTACCCGGTGCCCGGCCTGGGCCAGTCCGCGGGCCGTTTCGTACATGGCAATCGCCCCGCCATCGTGCGGCGGATACGGAACGCGCGGACAAAGTTGCAGAATGTGCATTAGCGGCAAAGATACGCCTGGCCTACGCTGGCGTGGGCATCGTTTGAATGGCTTGCTGCACGGCCTGCCACAGCACGTCGGCACTGCGGGCCCACGAAAAGCGGGCTGCGTTGGCCAGGCCGGCGGCTTGCAGCCGGGCGCGCAGGGCCGCGTCGCGGCTTAGCTGCGTGAGGGCCGCAGCTATCTCGGCGGGCTGGGCAGGGTCGCAGAGCAGGGCGCTGCCGGGGCCGCCAGCCACCTCGGGCAGCGACGATACCGTGGAGGTAACTACCGGGCAGCCGCTGGCCTGCGCCTCCACCACCGGCAAGCCAAACCCTTCAAAGAAAGGCACATACACGGTAGCCAGCGCGGCGGCATACAAGCCGGCCAGCTCGGGCTCGCCTACCCGGCCTGTGAAGTCCACGGCCGCCTGCACGGCCGGGGGCAGGCTTTTATAAGCCGCGAAAATAGGTCCGGCCCGCCACGCCTCGCGCCCCACAATCAGCAGCTTGGTGGGGTCGCTTTCTCCGGCCTGCGCCTTAAATAGCGCAAACGCCCGCAGCAGGTTGCCCAGGTTTTTTCGCTGGTGCAGCGCCCCCACAAACAAAAAATATGGCTGCCCCTGGCTAAACCTGTCCCGCACTGCTCCTTGCGCTTCGGCCGACTGCGGCTGAAAATGCGCGGCCGGGGCGTTGTAAGCTACCTTGATGCCACTGGCTGCTACGCCATACTGCCGCGCAATATCCTCCCGCGTGGCTTCCGACACGGCCACCAGCTGCTCCACGGCGCGGGCAAAGCGCGGAATAAAGTAGGCATAGTAGCGCCGTATCAGGGCGTGCATGTCGGCGGGCCGATGAATGTAGGCCAGGTCGTGGAGCACCATCACGCGCGGTACGCTGGTACCCAGCACCGTAAAGCCCTCGGGCGAGAGCAGCGCCGCCGGGCGGTGCTGCCGCAGCCACCAGGCCACGGCGCCTTCGTACCAGGCTATCATCAGGAGCGGGTGCCGCGCCGGGGGGTGCAGCACGTGCGGCACTACGTTGGGCCCAAACAGATAGGCCGGGTCATAGGCCCGGTCAAAAAGAAAGTGAAACGTGCACTCGGGCTGCTGCTGCACCAGCTGCCGCAAGGTTTCGGCCGTGAAGCGGCCCAGGCCCTCGAGCTGGCCGCCGGGCAATAAAAAACGGGTGGTAACGGCTATCTGCATTCCTACTAACTCATTATTTTGCCGCAGCGGCCACTGCTCAGCTTATTTAAACTGCTGATGCACCGCCTGAATCTGGGTTTCGTTGCCGAGCACCAGCAGTACATCGCCGGCCACGGGGCGGTAGTCGGCGGCGGGGCTTACTTCCAGCTCGCCGCTTTCGCCCCGGCGCAGGGCAATCACGGTGGCTCCGCTGCGCGAGCGCACGTCGAGCTCCCGGATGCTCTGGCCGCGCAGGCTGGGCTTAAGCTCGCCAAACGACAGCTCTTCGAGGCGCAGCTTGTTGGGGTCGAGGCCCGAAATCATGTCCAGAAAGCGAATTACTTCGGGCCGGATGACGAGGTTGGCCATATGGGAGCCGCCGATTTCATCGGGCATCACCACCGAGTTGGCGCCGGCCGAAATGAGCTTGCTGACGCTGCTGCGGGCGCTGGCGCGGGCAATAATGAGCACGTTGGGGTTCAGCTCGCGGGCAGTGAGCGCCACAAACACGTTGTCGGCGTCTTTGGGCAGGGCCGTAATGAGGGCGCGCGCATGCTCGATGCCGGCCTGGCGCAGGGCGCCCTCACTGGTGGCATCGCCAAACACGGCCGGAATCCGGTGGCCGATGGCGTTGTTGGCCGCCGTCAGCAGCTCCTGGCTTTGCTCCACTACCACGGCACGGGTGCCGCTGTGGCGCAGCTCGTCGTAGGCCTTGAAGCCATTGCGCCCGAAGCCGCAGACAATGACGTGGTCACGAAAGCTCTTGATTTCCTGGTCGGTGCGAATCATGCGAAAAAGGTGGCGCAGCTCGCCATCAAAAATATAGGTAGTGAGCACCGACACGAGGTAGGCCACTATCAACAAGTTAAATAATATATAAAAAGAGGTGAATAATCGACCCACATCAGACAGCGGATGCACCTCCCCAAAGCCCACCGTGGAGGCGGTTATCACCGTCATGTAAAAGGCGTCGATAAAGCCGTAGTGCTCCAGCGTCATGAAGCCCGCCACGCCCACTACAAAGCTGAGGACCAGCAGGCCCAAGGCCAGCCACAGGCGCGAAAGGTCGAGTTGTTTAAGCATTAAGCGGTCGGACTGAGGAAGGCAGCATCTTGTCAGGGTTGTGAAAAATGATTCTTTCACCTGACAAGATGCTTGCCTCTGTCAGTACACAAATAAGTTTAGGCCCCGCGCGCTACTACCGTGCCAAGCATCTGGGCCAGCTGGTTGTCGAGCTTGGTGAGCTCATTATACCGCAGCAGCGCGTTAAGCTGGTCATTGTCATCGAGGCGGGTGTCGTTGAGCTGGGCCAGGCACTGCTGGCGCTCGCGCTGCACGTGGCACTTGTTGAGGCGCAGGATGGCGTTATCGCAAGCCAGTTGAATTAAATTGAGCTCGGTGGGCACATAAATATCCTTGATACGCCAGTTGGGGCTGAGGTCGTAGCGCTCGGTGGCAAAATCGGCCAGCAGGCTCCGGATGGCAGCGTCGGGGTGGTGGGCCAGCAGGCGCAAATCGGGCAGCTGGCCCTGTAAAAACTGCTCCCGGCACTCGCTCCAGAGCTGGGCGTAGAGCGGCGTACGCAGCGGCGTGCCGTCGAGCTGGCTCAGTAAATAATGCGCTACCGTTACCTCGGGCTGCACCTCGTGCGGGCCGTAGAGCACCAGGAGCCGCAATACGGCCTGCTCGCACTGCATGAGCACATCGAGCGGCTGGCCCAGGTCGCTGGCATCAGCAGCGCTACTGCTGAGACTGCCGGCCATTGCCTCCGAGCCGCCCGACACGCCATACATGGCTTCTTCGGCTTCTTCTTCGGCTGTGAGCGCCCGGCGCGGGGCGGCGGTTGGGGCAGGCGGCACGGCGGGCGGCTGCGAGCCGCCCCTACCTTCGGGCCGGGTTTTCAGCAGCTTATTGTATTCGGTGATAATGACCTGTTCCTCAAAGCCGAACACGCTGGCCGTCTGCTGCAAAAACACCTGGCGCTTGAGGCCGTCGGGCACCTTGGCAATGCTTTGGAGCACCTCCCGAATGGCCTCAGCCTTCTTCACCGGGTCGTGGCTGGCCTCGCGGGCTACGAGCGTAGTTTTGAAGGCGATAAAGTCCTGGCTTTGCTGCTCTATATAATCCGCAAAGCGCTGGTCGCCCACCTTACGGATGTAGCTGTCGGGGTCTTCGCCATCGGGAAAGAGCACTACGCGCACGTTCAGGCCACCTTCGAGCAGCAGGTCGATGCCCCGCAGACTGGCCTTGATACCGGCCGCATCACCGTCATACAGCACCGTCACATTGTCGGTGTAGCGCTTAATAAGGCGAATCTGGCCCTCCGTGAGCGAGGTACCCGACGAAGCGACCACGTTCCGGATACCGCCCTGGTGCAAACTCAGCACGTCGAGGTAGCCCTCCACGAGGTAGCACAGCTCCTGGTTGCGAATGGGCTGCCGGGCCTGGTAGAGCCCGTAAAGAACATCTGATTTATGATATATTTCCGACTCGGGCGAGTTGAGGTACTTCGCCATCTTGTCGTCGCGCTTCAGCGTGCGCGCCCCAAAGCCCACCACGCGGCCGCTCACGTTGTGAATCGGGAACATCACGCGGCCCCGGAACCGGTCGTAGCGCCGGCCGGTGTCGTGGCCCTGGTCGTCTTCGCGCCTGATGACGAGGCCGGTTTTTTCGAGATATTTCTGCTCGTAGCCGGCCGTTGTGGCACTTTTGAGCAGGTCGTCCCATTGGTCGAGCGAGTAGCCCAGCTCGAAGGTCTGGATGGTGGTCAGGTTCAGGCCGCGCTCCTTGAGGTAGCCGTAGCCGATGCTCATGCCCTCCTCCGTATTTTGCAGCAGGCGATGATAATGGTCTTTGGCCCAGTTAGATACGATATACTGTGAGTCGCGCTCATTCTGGGCAAGCTGCTCTTCGGGTGTACGCTCCTCTTCTTCGGGCACGGCCACGCCGTACTTTTTGGCCAGCGCCCGCAGGGCTTCGGGGTAGCTGCTGCCCTCCACGTCCATCACAAACTGGATAATGCCGCCGGCCTTACCGCAGCCAAAGCATTTGTACAGGCCCTTGCTCGGGTTTACCGAAAACGACGGCGACTTTTCGTTGTGAAACGGGCAGCAGGCCCAGTAATTCTGGCCCTGGCGCTTGAGCTGCACGTAGTCGCCCACCACCTCCAGAATATCGGCGGTATGAATAATCTGGTCAACGGTTTCTTTGGGGATGCGGGCCACGGGCAGAAGTTAGAACGTCAAATTTACACCCGTACCGGAGCGAAGCGGTGACCAGGCGGCCCTAAACTGGCGCGAGGGGACTACACCGCTTTAAACTCGGGCCAGTTTAGGGTCAGTCAACTTTTAGCGGGTAGCATTGGTTAAATCCATTCCTATCCTTTGTGTATTACTAATGGCAGATTCTCTTAAGCAAGTCGCCTTTTCAGTGCTCGATTTAGCGCCCATTTTGGCCGGCGCTACCCCTACTGATACCTTTCGCAACACCCTGCACCTGGCGCAGGCCGTCGAAAAGCTGGGCTATACCCGCTTCTGGCTTTCCGAGCATCACAACATGGCCAGCGTGGCCAGCTCTTCGCCGGTGGTGCTGATTGGCTACGTCGCGGGTGGCACTACCACGCTGCGCGTGGGCTCGGGCGGCATTATGCTGCCCAACCACGCCCCGCTGGTGGTGGCCGAGCAAATGGGCACGCTGGCCACGCTCTACCCCGGCCGTATCGACCTGGGCCTGGGCCGCGCGCCGGGCTCCGACCAGGTCACGGCCCAGGCCATCCGGGGCAGCCGCTTCGGCGGGGCGCAGGATTTTCCGCGCGACATTCAGCAGCTGCAAGCCTATTTCTCGGCCAGCAACAGCAGCAGCACGGTTCGGGCCATTCCGGGCGAGGGCCTGGAGATTCCGATTTACATCCTGGGCTCCAGCACCGATAGTGCTTACCTGGCGGCGGCGCTAGGCTTGCCCTACGCCTTTGCCAGCCACTTTGCGCCGGGCCAGCTGCTGGCCGCGCTGGAGATTTACCGGCAGAATTTCCGTCCCTCGGCCACCCTGGCCCAGCCCTACGTCATTGCTTGCGTAAACGTGATTGCCGCCGATACCGACGAGCACGCCGCTTACCTCTCCACCTCGCTCCAGCAGTTTATGCAGAGCGTCGTCACGGGCCGGCCGGCACCGCTGCAACCGCCCGTCGAGTCGATGCGCCCGCTGTGGGTACCCGGCGGCCAGCAGGCCGTGCAGCAGATGCTGGCCTATTCTTTCGTGGGCAGCCAGGATACGATTCAGCAGGACTTGCAGGAGTTTATCGCCCAAACCCAGGTCGATGAGCTGATGGCCACGACCAACATTTTCGACCAGGAGGCGCGCATTCACTCGTATCAGCTGCTGGCCGGGGCGCTGCAAGCGCTGGCCCCACAGCCGGCCGGCGAGCTGGCTTTGCGCTAGCCCTGGCGAAGCCGGGCATTTTGCCAAAAAACTTGCATCTTTGCGCAACTCCCGGCGGCTGAACTTAGTTAGCAGCCCAAGCAGGGAGGGCGCGAACCCTCCCTGCCGGCTAATCGGTTACTGGTGTAGCAGCACGTACATGCTGCTGGCTACCAGCACCCAACGACTAAGTTGCATCAGCAGCCTAGTTGGGAGCCTGACGAAGATTATGATATAATCCTCGTCGCTGTTTGGTTTTTTCTCCATAGTTCTACAGACTTGATGGGGAGAATAAACACCCACTTCGAAGCCCGTGGCTGCAACCACGGGCTTCGCCTTTTTCTAGCAGAAGCTATCGAAAGACACCGTGGTTGGCGGGAGACTACCCTGACAGTATTACAAAACTAGCACTATAGCGCTAATTCTTTGAGTTCGGGCATGGTAGCAACCGAACGATATCACGCGCGGACACACAGAGCCCACGCTACCGGGTTTCGTACCTTTGCTCTAATTACAACCAGCCCAGCAAATGCCCGCGTACCGCCCCAAGAGCTTGAAAAAAAGTGGCAAGACCACTGGCAGCAGCACAATACCTTCCGCGCCGACAACGATTCCTCGAAGCCCAAATATTACGTACTTGATATGTTTCCCTACCCCTCCGGGGCGGGGCTGCACGTGGGGCACCCGCTGGGCTACATCGCCTCCGACATCGTGGCACGCTACCAGCGCCTGCAAGGCCACAACGTGCTGCACCCGATGGGCTTCGACTCGTTTGGCCTGCCTGCTGAGCAGTACGCCATCCAAACCGGCCAGCACCCGGCCGTGACCACCGAGAAGAACATCGAAACCTACATCCGGCAGCTCCAGCAGCTGGGTTTCAGCTACGACTGGGAGCGTGAGGTGCGCACCTCCGAACCCGACTACTACAAGTGGACGCAGTGGATTTTCCTCAAGCTCTTCAATAGCTGGTATAACCTCGACACCGACCGCGCCGAGCACATCCGCACCTTGCAGGAGAAGTTTGCCGCCAGCGGCAGCGCCGGCATCCGCGCGGCTGGCGAAGCCGAGGACCGCCACGACTTCACGGCCGGCCAGTGGCAGAGCTTCACCGAGAAGCAGAAGCTCGCCGCCATTCTCCCCTATCGGCTGGCGTATCAGCAGGATACCTACGTGAACTGGTGCGCCGCGCTGGGCACCGTGCTCAGCAACGACGAGGTAAAAGACGGCCTTTCGGAGCGCGGCGGCTACCCCGTGGAGCGCCGCCTCATGCCGCAGTGGAACCTGCGCATCACGGCCTACGCCGACCGTCTGCTCAAGGGCCTCGATACCCTCGACTGGCCCGACGCCGTGAAGGAGATGCAGCGCAACTGGATTGGCAAAAGCATCGGGGCCGAGGTTACCTTCCCGGTGCAGGGCCACGAAGGCACTGTTATTAAGGTGTATACTACCCGCGTCGATACCATCTACGGGGCTACCTTCCTGGTGCTAGCCCCGAGCACGAGCTGGTCGATACCCTCACCACGCCCGCCCAGCGCGAGGCGGTGGATGAGTACATCGCCGCCACCAAGCGCCGCTCAGAGCGCGACCGTATGGCCGACGTCAAAACCGTGTCGGGCGTGTTTACCGGCGCCTATGGTCTGAACCCGGTTAACAACGAGCCCGTACCCATCTGGCTGGCCGACTACGTGCTGGCCGGCTACGGCACCGGCGCCGTGATGGCCGTGCCCAGCGGCGACCAGCGCGACTACCTCTTTGCCAAGCACTTCGACCTCCCTATCCCGGCCATTTCGGACGCCCAAAAGGACCTCGACCAGCAGGCCGACCCCACCAAGGAGGGCCGCTACATCAACTCGGGCATCGTCAACGGCCTTAGCTACAAGGAAGCCACCGCCACCCTCATCGCCTACCTCGAAGACAAAGGCCTCGGCAAGGGCAAGGTGAATTTCCGCCTGCGCGACGCCATCTTCGGCCGCCAGCGCTACTGGGGCGAGCCCATCCCGATTTATTACAAGGACGGCACCGCCTACG
The DNA here is from genome assembly GCF_013256425.1 of Hymenobacter sp. BRD67. GTDB lineage: Bacteria > Bacteroidota > Bacteroidia > Cytophagales > Hymenobacteraceae > Hymenobacter. Next base: position 1,122,805 of record NZ_CP053904.1, on the reverse strand, counting down.
GCGTGGCCGAAGCCGACCTACCCCTCGTCCTCCCCGAAATCGACGAGTACAAGCCCACCGAAACTGGCGAGCCGCCCCTGGGCCGCGCCAAAGACTGGAAGTACAAGGGCCAGTACGAGTTCGAGCTGAGCACCATGCCCGGCTGGGCCGGCTCCAGCTGGTACTACCTCCGCTACATGGACCCGCACAACGCCGACCGCTTCGTATCCGAAGAAGCCGAGCAGTACTGGGGCCAGGTAGACCTTTACATGGGCGGCGCCGAGCACGCCACCGGACACCTACTCTACTCCCGCTTCTGGTACATGTTCCTCAAGGACTTGGGCCTGGTCACGCACAGCGAGCCGTTCCAGAAACTAATAAATCAGGGGATGATTTTGGGCGTTTCGGAAAAAATTAAAAGAGGCGGCATAACTACTTCAGGAGGTACTGCTGCGGCATCTGCGAATAATGCACACGTATTTACTAAAGGAGAATACTACCGACACGTTATGAGCAATGATTTAATCATCGTTTATACCAGTGCTGATGTGCAAGTGCCAATTGGCGAAGTTGGTACTATTGCTTCTCTCGCTTCAACTATTGAAACGCACGTCCCTATCCAATTCACAGATAATAACACCATGAACGTTAGTCAAATGATTGACTACATGAAGTGGACTAAGGAAGAGAGACATGCGCTTTTCGTTTGTGAAAATGGATTTCATCAATTCGCATTTTCTAGCGAAGACCAAGGATATCACCACTTAAATTTCTATACTGTCACAGACCATCATAACGAACACAATAGAACTGTGATGTTGGGTGAACGTAGTAGTGAGGAAGCCTCTCCAGCTCTGTTTAAAACTCGGCCAGAAGTCGAGAAAATGTCGAAGTCGAAATACAACGTCGTGAACCCCGACGTGTTGATTGACAAATTCGGCGCGGACGCCCTGCGCCTCTACGAAATGTTCCTCGGCCCGCTGGAGCAGTTCAAGCCCTGGAATACCAACGGCATCAGCGGCGTGGCGACGTTCCTCAAGAAGTTCTGGCGGCTTTTCCACCCCGAAGACGGCGCGCTGGCTGTGACTGACGAGCCGGCCAGCCCCGCCGAACTGAAGGCCCTGCACCGCGTCATCCAGAAGGTGGCCCAGGATATTGAGAAGTTCAGCTTCAACACCAGCGTCAGCACCTTCATGATTGCCGTGAACGAGCTAACGGCCCTCGGCACCCACAAGCGCGCCATCCTGGAGCCGCTGGTTATCCTGCTCTCGCCCTTCGCCCCCCACCTGGCCGAAGAGCTGTGGGAGGAGTTGGGCCACGCCTCCGGCAGCATCAGCCAGGCCGCCTACCCCGAGTTCCGCGAAGAATACCTGGTGGAAGCTAATGTGACCTACCCCGTGGCCCTCAACGGCAAGGTGCGCGACCAGCGCCAGTTTGCCGCCACTGCCACCGCCGCCGAAATCGAAACCGCGATTCTGGAATCGGATTTTCTGAGCCGCTTCGGCGAGGGCAAAGCAGTCAAAAAAGTGGTCGTAGTGCCCGGCCGTATGGTAAACGTGGTGGTGTAAATGACTAGAAAAAAGAACGTCATGCTCATCTGGCGTCCGCTTGTCGAAGCATCTCTACCGCGCTGTTCGGGTATCGTTCGGTAGAGATGCTTCGACAAGCGGACGCCAGATGAGCATGACGTTCTGATTATGACTGAAGCATAAAAAAAGTCCGATTAGCAGCGGGCATTTTTATTTTCACAGCAATCCGTTTTCGCGTAATAGCTCGTCGCGCTCGCTATCCGAAATAGATTCCTGTTCAGATTTATCATAAATCGTGAGCAGGAATACCGTTTCGCCGATGATTTTAACGCAGGTAATTACCCTGGCGCCCCCGCTTTTACCTTTGTTTTTGGCGGCAATGCTCATGCGCACCTTGTAGCAGTCGCGGCCCAATGGCTCGCCGGTTTGCGGGGCTTCTTCCAACTCATCCAGAAGCGCCGCAAAGTCAGCTTTGAATGTCGCATATTTCTTGCCCAGCCGCTTACCGGGGCGGCGGAAGCTGTCGGTGATGACTATTTTAAAGCTCATTCAGAAAGTCGCGAGCGTCCTGCAAGTTGATTTTTCCCTGCTGATGCAGCTCCACTTCGTGGAGCGCCTCGCGGAAATCATCAATCCACTCCTGCTGCGCAGGCGTGTACTGCCTGGGCTTGGCTGGGGCTACGGTTTTGGTTTTAATAGCAAACGGCAGCGCTTTCAGCACTTTCAGCAAAGGCGCAAGCTGCTCATCGGGTACAGTTAGAATGACCTGGCTCATAGTGCAAGATACAAGTAGCTGGTACTTACAAGCAGCGCTCGGCGTAAGTTCAGCCGAGCGCTGCTTGTAAGTACCAGCTACAAAGTTCGCCTTACTGTCCGCCCGCCGTGCTGCCCATCGCCGAGCCTTTGGGCATCAGGTACTTATTATACCAGCTTAGGTAGCGCACGTAGCGGTCCTTGACGTAGCTGGGCGTCGTGACGCCGTGAAACTGACCGGGATAAATAACCAATTGCGTGGGCACATTCAGACTTTTGAGGGCCTGGTACATCTGCTCGGTGTTGAGCAGGGGCACGTTAAAATCCTTCTCGCCGCACACGAAGAGCGTGGGCGTGTGAATTTTATCGGCATGGTAGAAAGGGTACGACACACGCATATATACATCAGGGTTTTTCCAGGGGGTGCCCAGCTCGGTTTCGTAGTCGCGGATGTACTGGTCGGTGCCGTAGCCGGCCAGCACGTTGGCGATGCTGGCGCCGCTGACGGCCGCCTTGAAGCGCTGGTCGCGGGCGATAACCTGGTCGGTCATGATGCCGCCGTAGCTCCAGCCGCCCACGCCGAGGCGCTCGGGGTCGGCCAGGCCCTGCGCCACGGCGTAGTCTACCACGGCCAGCACGTCGTCGGTGTCCTTGTTGCCCCAGTCGGCGTAGATGGCCTTGCTGTATTCCAGGCCCCGGCCCGAGCTGCCGCGCGGGTTGGCCACTACCACAGCGTAGCCATTGGCAGCAAAGTATTGCCACTCAAACGAAAAGCCGTAGCCAAACTGCGCCACCGGCCCGCCGTGAATGCGCAGAATGGTGGGGTATTTACGCCCGGCCTGGTAGCCAACTGGCTTGATGAGGAAGCCGCTCACCAGCGTACCGTCCTTGCTCTTGGCCTGAATGGGCTCGACTGCCCCAGCGATACCCCTTTCAGCCAGGTATCATTTTGCCGGGAAAGCGGACGCAGCGCACCTTTTTTATCCAGGGCAAATACCTCGTTGGGCTGCTGGGGCTGGCTGCTGAGCACGGTTAGCTGGCCGTTGCGGGCCAGGTCGTAAGCACCAATTTCGCGCGGGCCGGCCAGCACCTTTTCTATTTTCCCTCCCGCAGCCGGCACCCGCATTAAGGACTCGGCGCGGTCGTCTTCGAGCAGAAAATACACGTTTTTGCCATCGGCCGACCACTGCGGATGCGTGGTATTGCGGTCGAGGCCGGCCGTGAGGGCGCGGGCCTGGCCGCCAGCCACCTCCACTACCATCAGCTGGTGCAGGGCGTACACGAGCTGCTCCTTGGGGCCGCCCTGTACGAAGGCGATGCGGCGGCCATCGGGGCTCCAGGCGGGGCGGCTACCGTAGTTGGGCGCGCTCTCGGGCACGTCGGTTGTCAGCAGCGGCCGGGCCGTGGCGCCGGGCTGCGCGTCGATAAGAAAGAGGTCGTAATTGTCGTGGCGGTCGGGGTCTGGCCCGCGCTTACTGCTGAAAACGAGCTGCTTGCTATCGGGGCTCCAGGCCGGCAGGTGCTCATCGTACGGGCCCGGCGTAAGGTTGGTGAGGCGGCGCGTGGCTACGTCGAACACGTAGAGATGCTGGCGCTGGTTGTTTAAGTAGCCCTCCACGTCTTGCTTGAACTGAAAGCGGTCGATGACGATGGGCGGCGCGGTTTTCTTCCTGGCCTTTTGGGCGCCGGTGAGCGAGTCGGGGTCAGGGTCTTTAATAATGAGCGCGATGCGCTGGCCATCGGGGCTCCAGATATAATCCGATACGCTGCCCTTAAGCTTGGTTACTTTCTCGGCTTCGCCGCCGGCACGGTTCAGCAGCCAGAGCTGGGCGTTGCCGCTTTCTTCCTCGTTGCGGCCCGAGATGAAGCTCAGGTACTTGCCATCGGGGCTGAAGCGCGGGCGGCTCTCACTGGCCGGGTTGGTAGTGACGCGCAGGTTTTGCGAGCCATCGGTGCGGGCCATCCAAATATCGGCATCGCGCTTGTCGGTGATTGTGTCTACGCGCGTGACCGTGTAGGCTACCCACGCTCCATCGGGCGAAAGATTAGGGTCGGCCACGTCCCGCATTCGGGCCAGGTCAGTGAGGTTGAGCGGGCGCGGTGCGGTTTGGGCCAGAGTGGCCAGCGGCAGGGCCAGCGCCGTGAGGAAGGGGAAGACGTTTTTCATAAGGATGCGGTAGAAAGACGTAGTTGCGCGCGTAGAGACGCATCTTGGTGTCTTAACGTCGAATGTCAGCTGAATAGCGCGGACGACGAGACGCAAAGATGCATCTCTACATACAATGCCCCTATCTTGCTGCCATGCTTTCACCTTCCGAATACGACCAGCTCGATGGCCTGAGAATGGCCGCCCTCGTGCGCAGCGGCCAGCTCACGGCCGCCGAGCTGTGCCAGGCTGCTATTGCCCGCGCCGAAGCTGTCAATCCGCAGATTAACGCCATTATTCTTCCCCTATTCGAGCAGGCTCAACAGCGTGCCAACGCCGGGCTGCCGACCGGCCCGTTCGGCGGCGTGCCGTTTTTGCTGAAAGACTTCGGAGCGGCCTATGCCGGTGTGCCCCAGACGGCGGGCAGCCGCGCCTTGCGCCAGTTTGTACCCACCGAAGATGCTGAGCTGGTGCGCCGCTGGCAGGCGGCGGGCGTCAATATCCTGGGCAAAACCAACACGCCCGAGTTTGCCCTGATGGGCGTAACCGAGCCCGCGCTTTATGGGCCTACCCGCAACCCCTGGAACTTGCAGCACACCCCCGGCGGCAGCAGCGGCGGTTCGGCCGCGGCCGTAGCGGCGGGCATCGTGCCCGTAGCGGGGGCCGGTGATGGCGGCGGCTCCATCCGGATTCCGGCGGCCTGCTGCGGGCTATTCGGGCTGAAGCCCAGCCGCGGGCGCGTGCCCACCGGCCCCGAGCAAGGCGAGAAGTGGCAGGGCGCGGCCGTCGAGCACGTACTCACGCGCTCGGTGCGCGACAGCGCGGCCCTGCTCGATGCCACCCAGGGGCCAGACGTGGGCGCCCCGTACTTTCTTCCCCAGCCCGAGCGGCCTTACCTCGAAGAAGTTAGCCGCCCGCCCGGCCGCCTGCGCATTGCCTTTACCCTCGACCATCCCCTGGGCCGGCCGCTGCACCCGGAGTGCGCCGCGGCGGTGCGCGACGCCGCCCACCTGCTCGCAAGCCTGGGCCATGAGGTGGCCGAAGTACCGCTGCCCTTCGACGGCCGGGCCGTGTCGACGGCCTTTCTCATGCTGTATTTTGGCGAGACCGGCGCCAGCATCGCCGGCCTGGCGGCAGTGCTGGGCCGCCCGGCCCGGCCCGCCGATGTGGAGCCCACCACCTGGCTGCTGGGTTTGCTGGGCCGCACCTACTCGGCGGCCGACTTTGCCGCCGCCCGCCATACCTGGAACGACAGCGCCCGCTGCATGGGCCGGTTTCACCAAGCCTACGACCTGCTGCTGACGCCCACGCTCGCCACGCCGCCCGTGCACATTGGCGAGCTGCAACCCAAGCCCTTCGAGCAGAAGCTGCTGAAAGTGGTAAATACGTTTGGATTGGGCGGCCTCATCCGGCGCTCGGGAATCGTGGAGAAGCTGGCCGAGCAGAGTCTCGAAAAAACCCCTTATACGCAGTTGGCTAACCTCACGGGTCAGCCCGCCATGTCGGTGCCTCTGCACTGGACGGCCGATGGCCTACCCTGCGGGGTGCAGCTCATTGCCCGCCTCGGGGCTGAAGACGTGCTCTTCCGCCTGGCCGGGCAGCTGGAGCAGGCGCGGCCGTGGTTCAACCGGCGGCCGGCGGCCCTCACGCTCTGACCCCTTCACTAAAAACAGGAGCAGGGGGTAAGTGCCACGATTGCATCTTTGTGCCTCCCATCTCCATCTTTCTTCTTTCCTACGCTACTTCAGTTGATGATTTCTCTACCTTTTCGCGGGGCCGTCGCCACGCGCACCCTCGGCCCGCTGGGCCTCTGGCTGCTGCTGGGGCTAGCCCTGCCGCTGGCCGGCACGGCCCAATCTACCACTACCGCGCCAAGCATCACCAGCAGCGCCGCCGACGCGGCCGGGCCTTTATTAACCCCCACGCAGTTTCTGGGCTATGAGCTGGGCAGTCAGTTCACTCCGCAGGCCGAGGTGCTGCGCTACGCGGCGCACGTCGTGGCACACTCACCGGGCCGGATGCGCGTCACGCCCTACGGCAAAACCTACGAGAAGCGCACTCTGGAAGTCATTGAAATCGGCAACCCCGAAAACTTTGGCCGACTAGCCGACATTCAGCAAAACGACCGCCGGCTGGCCAGCCTCGAAAGCGGCACGGCCAGCCGCCAGCTGCCGGCCGTGGCCTGGCTCAGCTACAATGTGCACGGCAACGAGGCCGTAAGCTCGGAGGCGGTGATGCAGGTGCTTTACGACCTGGCCAACCCGCAGGACCAGCAAATGCAGGACTGGCTCAAGAATACGGTGGTCATCATCGACCCCTGTGTGAACCCCGACGGCCACGACCGCTACGTGAACTGGTACAACCGCGTCCGCAACCAAACCCCTAATGCCGGCCCCGACTCGTGGGAGCACCACGAGCCCTGGCCCGGCGGGCGCTACAACCACTACTACTTCGACCTGAACCGCGACTGGGCCTGGCAAACCCAGCAGGAAAGCCGCCAGCGTATTGTACTTTATAACAAGTGGCTGCCCCAGGTCCATGCCGACTTTCACGAGATGGGGCCCAACAACTCGTATTACTTTTCGCCGGCCGCTAAGCCTTATCATGCCGATATAACGCCCTGGCAGCGGCAGTTCCAGAACGTGATTGGCGACTACAACCGGGCCACGTTCGATAAAAATAACTGGCTCTACTTCACCCGCGAGGTGTACGACCTCTACGCGCCCACCTACGGCGATACCTGGCCCAGCTTCAACGGCGCCATTGGCATGACCTATGAGCAGGGAGGCGGCAGCCCGGCCGGCGTGGCCTATGCCCGCACCGAGGGCGATACCCTCACGCTGGCCCAGCGCATTGCCCACCACCATGCCGCCAGCCGCGCCACTGTCCAGGCCACCGCCGAGCGCCACGACGATTTGCTGCGTGAGTTCCAGGCCTACTTCACCAACGCCAAAACCAAGCCCGGCGGCACCTACAAAACCTACGTGCTGGCCTCGGGCAACGACCCCGGCCAGCTGCGGATGCTCACGCAGTACCTCGACCGCCAGCAAATCAGCTACGGCTTTGCGCCCAGGAGCCTCAAAACCAACGGCTACAGCTATGCTAGCGGCAAAACCGAGCCGGTAGAAGTGCAGCCGCACGACGTGCTCGTGAGCATGTATCAGCCTAAGTCAACACTCGTGAAAGTGCTGTTTGAGCCCCGCCCGCAGCTCGAAGACTCGCTTACCTACGATATTACCTCCTGGGCGCTCCCCTACTCGTTTGGGGTAAAAGCCTACGCCCTCACCCAGCGCCTCGACGCCAGCGGCCCCACCCCAAGCCCGGCTACGGTAAAAGGCAGCGCCGCTGCGCCTACCGACAAGCCCTACGCCTACCTGGCCCGCTGGAATAACCTCCAGGATGTGCGCTTCCTCAGTAAGCTGCTCCAGCAGAAAGTGAAAATACGCTTTGCCGAGCAGGCTTTTGAGGCCGAAGGCCAGAAATATGCGCCCGGCACGCTCATCATCACGCGCACCGGCAACGAGGCGCTGGGAGCCAAGCTCGACCAGCTGGTGCGGGCGCAGGCCGATTCGGCGGGCACGGTGGTACAAGCCGTAAAATCGGGCTTTTCGACCACCGGCCACGACCTGGGCTCGGGCACGGTGCACTTCGTGAAGCAGCCCACCGTGGCCGTAGTGGCCGGCCCCGGCATCGATGCCACGGCCTTTGGCGAAGTGTGGCATTTCTTTGAGCAGCAGATTGGCTACCCGATTACGGTGCTGGGCACCGATTACCTGAGCCGAGTGAATATGTCGAAAATCGACGTGCTCATTCTGCCCGATGGCAATTACCAGGATATTTACCCCGCCCCGGCCCTCGAAAGCCTCAAGGCCTGGGTGCGGGGCGGCGGCAAGCTCATCGCCCTCGAAGGCGCCATGAAATTTCTGGCCAATAAGAAGGATTTCCTGCTCAAGGGTAAAGCAGCCGATTCAGTCGCCCTCAAAAAAGCGGAGGTCATCAACCCCTACCTACCCCTGCGCCGCTACGGCAGCGCCGAGCGCGAAGGCACGCAGGAACAGGCGCTGGGCACCATCTACCGCGTGCAGCTCGACAATACGCACCCACTGGCTTTTGGCTACGGCGATACCTACCCGGCGCTTATCCGCACGCCGCTCAGCTACCGGTTTTTGGGCAAAGGCGGCTGGAATGTGGGCGTCATTAAAAAGAACGGCTATTATGCCGGCTTCTCGGGCAGCAAAGCCCGTAAGGAGCTGGTCGATACCTTCGTGCTGGGCGAGCAGGACCTGGGGCGCGGCCAGGTTATCTACCTCGGCGACAACCCCTTATTCCGGGCTTTCTGGCAGAGCGGCAAGCTGCTGTTTGGCAACGCCGTCTTCCTGGTCGGCCAGTAGTAGTAGCTAGAAAAACCGTCAGGCAGCCTGTAAATAAGCGCAGCCTGACGGTTTTTTTACGCCCGGAAACGGACATATACTCTATAATTTACTTTATTTCCTGGCGCAGCTCGGCGCGCAATGCTTTGGGAAGCGCCGCCACAATGAGCTGGTACGAATCGGTCAGCCACTCGCGCAGCTGGGCATCGCTGGCCCCGGTTCCAATGAGCACCGTGTTCCAGTGTTTCTTATTCATGTGAAAGCCGGGCAGCACGTAGTCGAAGCGCTCACGCAGCTCGCTGGCGTGCTCGGGGTCGCACTTCACGTTGAAACTGGCAAAAGTCTGCAAATCGGTGAGGGCAAATATCTTACCGCCAACCTTAAACACCAGTGTATCAGGACCAAAGGGGGTTTCCTCCGTGGTACCGGGCAGGCCAAGGCAGAAGTCGCGGTACTCTTCGATATTCATCGCCGCGGGGTTCTAGCGGATAAACCAGCGGTAAAGCAGCACACACAAGCCCACCAGAAACATCGCCATGCTCAGCTTATTGATAAAGTGCATGGTGCGCAGGTTGAAGTTGGACTTGCGGCTCGGGTCGTTCTTGCGAAAGAAGTAGCCGAGTGCCGGGCCGAGGTTAAAAAGGTTTTTACCGTTCATAAAAGAGGGCAAGGTTGAGTATGGCAAAGTAACACCGGCCGCGGCGGAAAGATTGTTGACCAAGCGCTTTTCTTCCGGCCTACGCGCCCCACTCTGCCCGGCCAGCTAGCTTTGCGCCCTGCTGGCAGCCCCGCTCCTTTTCCACTACTATGAAACGCTATTATTCCAACCTCACCGTGCAGGTGCTCACGGCCATTGTGCTGGGAGTAGTAGTCGGGGGCTTGTTTCCGCACTTCGGCGCAGCGCTTAAGCCAGTGGCCGACACGTTTATCAACCTCATTAAGATGTTGATTGCGCCCATTATTTTTCTCACGGTAGTGCTGGGCATTGCCGGCATGGGCAGCCTGAAGAAAGTTGGCCGCGTGGGCGGCAAAGCCCTGCTTTACTTTGAGCTAGTAACCACTCTGGCGCTGGCAATTGGCATTGCGGCCGCCAATATCACCCAGCCGGGCACGGGCGTGCAGGCTACCGCGCAGGCTGCTCTCCACGACAGCAAGCAAGCGACCGAAGCCGCCAAGTTTACTACCCAGGCCGGTGAGCTGAACTGGGTCGAGTTTATCACTCACATTGTGCCCACCAACGTAGTCGAAGCATTCGCCAAAGGCGATATATTGCAAGTGCTATTATTTGCAGTATTATTCGGCCTGGCCCTCAACCGCCTGGGCGAGTCGGCTCAGCCCCTGGTCAAAACGTTCGACCGGCTCTCGCACGCCATGTTTGGGGTGCTGGGCATTGTGATGAAACTGGCTCCGCTGGGGGCGTTTGGCGGCATGGCTTTCACCATCGGCAAGTACGGGCTAGCCACCCTGCTACCGCTGGGCAAGCTCATGCTGGTAGTGTACCTCACCATGTTCCTGTTCATTTTTGGGGTACTAAACCTGATTTTACGCGCTTACCAGCTGCGGCTGGGGCCGTACCTGGGCTTTATCAAGGAAGAGATTCTGCTGGTGCTGGGCACCTCATCGTCCGAGTCGGCGCTGCCGCGCATGATTGACAAAATGGAGCGCTACGGCTGCTCGCGCTCGGTGGCGGGGCTGGTTATTCCTACCGGCTACTCCTTCAATCTGGATGGCACCTCCATTTATCTTTCCATTGCGGTTATCTTTCTGGCACAGGCCTTTAACATTCCGCTCTCGCTTACGCAGCAGCTATCGCTCATTGCCGTGCTGGTGGTCACGAGCAAGGGTGCGGCGGGGGTCACGGGCTCGGGCTTTATCGTGCTGGCTTCCACGCTGGCGGCTACCAAAACCATTCCGGTAGAGAGCGTGGCGCTGCTGCTGGGCGTCGACCGCTTTATGAGTGAGGCCCGCGCTATTACCAATGTTATCGGCAATGGCGTGGCTACGCTCATCATCGCCAAAAGCGAAGGCGAGTTTGACGAAGCCCGCCATCAGCTGGCGCTGCAGGGCCACGCGGTGCCCGAGGAGCTGCGCCCCGAGCCGGTGGCCGAGCTGCCGCGCATCCTGAAGCCCCATGAACAGGAGCCAGGCCAGGACTGATTTCCCTACCCCAGCTTTGCCTACGCCGAACGTGTATCTTAGTCAGATGAAAAATAGCGTCACGCTTCTGCTGCTCAGCGCCGCGTTCGCCGCCCAGGCCCAAACCACGCCGCCCGAAGCGTCGGCGGTGCAGCAAGCCATCACAACGTTTTTCAACGGGATGCGGCGCGGCGATAGCACTCTGGTACGAAGTACCCTCGCCCCGGCCGCCGTGTTTCACACCCTGGGCGAGCACGCTGGCCAGCCCACTGTGCAGCTCGAAAACGTAAATGCCTTCTTAAAGGCCGTCGGCACGCCCCACGCCGAAAGCTGGGACGAGCGCGTGCAGTTCGAGCGCGTACTTATTGACGCCAACCTGGCCAGCGTGTGGGCACCCTATGAGTTTTACCTGGGCAGCAAGTTCAGTCACTGCGGCTACGATTCCTTTCAACTAGTGAAGCTGGCGGACGGCTGGAAAATCGCGCATATTATCGATACGCGCCGCAAGGAGAAGTGCCGCTAGCCCTTCAACTATATGGAATCAAAACGCTATCCCCGCCAGCTTTCGCGCGGCGCCAATAATGCGGCCATCGCCCTTTCCGAAACGGAAGTTGGTAAGCTTTTCAGCGACGATACACGCTCCGATATTGGCTCAGAAGCGGAGAAAATGCGCTTCGCCAATGCCGTGAATGGATTAGTAGTCCGCTTTCATCGCCTGGAAACCAATCAGGCCCTGGCCGCCGACATGCTGGTAATGGAGCGCATCTACCCGCTCGATTTCCGGGCCTATGAGGTAGAAATGCGCGAAATCTGGTTCGACGTTTTCACTGACGAGCTGCTAGCCCTGCACACTGCCGGCTTCGTACACCACGATTTGCAGCGCCCCAGCAATCTGCCCGGCGAGCGCTTCGACAATATCCTGCTCACGCAACAAGGCTTGCGGCTGATTGACGTCGGCATTTCCGTGTTGCAGCGGCAGGTTGGCGAGCCGTTTTTCAACGCCTACGTGCAGCGGGAGTTGGAAGAGCTGGCTCGGTTTCGGGAGTTTTTTTTGGGACGGTAAGACATCAATCGCCCAAAGCTACCAATCCACAATTAGCTGCAAAAGCTTCCTTTATAATGCTGGCTAGGTTAGGAATGGCTGCTGTGATAGCAGGTGTTAGCACGTCCAACTTTTGACGGACGTTCTGACTATTCCAACGAAAATGGCCGTAATAGTCAAGGTGTTTTTCAATAATTTTTAGGTCCCGAGCTTTCTCAAACTCCTCGTATTAAATTCCACCGGCATAATTTAAGCCTGGGGCTTGCATAGGTTTTTCGTCGGGGATAAAATTAAAATCAAGCATATTTAATACCTAAACTTCGGCAGGTATTACTTCCTTCTCAATCCATTTTCCATCCTCGCGCATTAGCTCAATCAGCTCATCCACGGCGCGTTCTTCGGGTACGGCTTTTTTGATAACTTCCTGGCCGCGGTAGAGGGCGATTTTACCTTTGCCGACGCCCACGTAGCCGTAGTCGGCGTCGGCCATTTCGCCGGGGCCGTTCACGATGCAGCCCATAATGCCGATTTTGATGCCCTTGAGGTGGTCGGTGCGCTTGCGAATCATGGCCGTAGTTTCCTGCAAGTCGAAGAGCGTGCGGCCGCAGCTGGGACAGCTGATGTACTCGGTTTTGCTCATGCGGGTGCGGGCCGCCTGCAAAACTCCGAAGCTCAATTGGTTGAGGCCCGAAATTGTATCGAGGTACATTTCCTTGCTTTGCGCGGGCAGCAACTCCGTGCGCAGAACTATCCCGTCGCCAAGGCCATCGATTAGCAAGCCTCCGATATCGGTAGCGGCATCGAGCTGGGTTTGCGCTACTGCCTGGGCGGGGTAGCTGCGGAATACTACTACCGGGCAGGTAACCTGACTAGTAAGCAGCTCGAAGAAAGCGCGGCGTAGCTCGGGCAGGGCATGAGCATTCGTAGTATCCAGCACCAGTACCAGCGTTGCGTCAGCGTGCAGGTGGCGCAGCAAAGAGGCATCGAGCGTGTCGAGGCTGAGTAGCAGGAAGTTGAGCTGCGGATGACGCGGCTGCTCGTTGAGATATCTGTCGACGGTCATCACCGGGTAGTGATGGGGGCGCTGGCCGGCGTCGAGCCAGGCAGTGTACGTTACAATTTCCTTCAAGCCATTGGGCAGCATGAAGGGCACTGGCCGCTCGCCGGTATAGATGTAGTCGGCCCCCTGGTCCGACATCTGAAACTTGTCGAGAAAGGGTGAGTACAGGTGGCCGGCGGCGCGCAGGTCGGCATAGTCGAGCTGATGCGCCAGGCGCGACAAATCGACAATAACGCGCGGCACGTTGAGGCCACCAAAGTTCAGTACCTCGTGCGTAGCGCGGCGCTGGTATTGAAACGGGTTGAGGGGCTCCTCGCCCGCCAGCGGCCTGATGGGCCGGGCCTGGGCGGCGCGGTCTACGTAGCGATTAATGAGCATACGCGCTACGGGCGCTTCGGCCTCGGGGGCTTCGGTCAGGCTGACGCGCACAGTATCGCCCAGGCCGTCTTCGAGCAGTGTGCCGATACCCACGGCCGACTTAATGCGGCCATCCTCGGCTTCGCCGGCTTCGGTTACGCCCAGGTGCAGCGGGTAGGGCTGCAAGCCTTCTTCGTCGAGCTTTTGCACCAGCAGGCGGTAGGCCTGCACCATTACCTGGGTGTTGCTGGCCTTCATGCTGAGCACCACGTCGTAGTAGTTTTCCTCTTCGCAGAGCCGCAAAAACTCCAGGGCCGACTCCACCATGCCCAGCGGCGTATCGCCGTAGCGACTCAGAATGCGGTCGGAGAGCGAGCCGTGGTTGGTGCCAATGCGCATGGCCGTGCCGTACTGCTTGCAAATCTTCACCAGCGGCCGAAACCGCTCCCGGATGCGCTCAACCTCGGCGGCGTAGCTGGAATCGGAATACTCTATTTCCTCAAATTTCTTTTTATCGGCGTAGTTGCCGGGGTTCACGCGCACTTTCTCCACGATGCGGGCGGCCAGCTCGGCGGCGTTGGGCGTAAAGTGGATGTCGGCAATCAAGGGCACGTTGCAGCCCCGAGCCCGCAGCTCCTTCTTGATTTCGAGCAGGTTTTGTGCCTCCTTCACGCTGGGCGCGGTGATGCGAACGTACTCGCAGCCGGCGTCTACCATGCGCAGCGTTTGGGCCACCGAGCCGAGCGTGTCCATGGTATCGACCGTGGTCATGCTCTGCACCCGAATGGGATAGTCGCCGCCCAGCGGTACGCCGCCAATATTTACTACCCGCGCCACGCGGCGCTTGTACTCAGTCAGGCTAGGGCAATATATCTTATTCATAACGCAAAAGGCTAGGGCCGGCGACTACTCACCGGGGCCGTATGCAAAGGTACGGCAACCACTCAGCGCCAGCTTAAGTCCACCATCTGCCTAATGGACAGGATATATATTAAATTATCTATATAAGCAATACTTACAACCAAACCCCCATGCATAGCTGGCAACCTTCTTGCACAACGTTCTGATGGACAAAGAACTGTAGCGTTTACGGCACTACCCTGCTTGTTCGCCCAGCTGCTTGCGCAGGCGCTGCACTTCGTGCTCCAATTCCAGGTTGCGGAAAGTGACCTTGGCTTCGAGGTCGGCATAGGAGTTTTGTAGCTGCTCCTGCAGCTGGCGCATTTCGGTCACGTCGGTATTGGTGCCAAGCCAGCGAATGGTGTGGCCCTGCTCATCACGAACGGGCATGGCGCGGGTCAAAAACCAGCGGTACTGGCCATCGTGGCCCCGCAGCGGAAACGTCAGCTCCCAGGGTTGGCCCATCGTCCAGGCGTTACTCACGAAGTCTATTACCACCTGGAGATGGTCCGGATGGTGGACCTTTTCCCAGCCCCAGCCTTCCATTTCGGCCAGGTTGGTACCCGTGTAGTCGTACCAGCGCTTGTTGTACCAATAGATATGGCCATCGGGCCGGGCCATCCACGAAAGCTGGGCCACGTTATCGGCCAGCGTCGTAAACTCCGACTCGCGCTCCAGCAGCTGCTCGCTGGCCAGCTTCTGGTCGTGGATGTCGGTGCAGGTCCCAAACCACGTCGTGACGTTGCCGGCCGCATCGCGCCGGGGCAGCGCCTGCCCAGAAACCACCGGTACCCACCGGCTTTAGACTTAAAGCGGTACTCTATCTCGTAGTCGTTGCCGGTGGCCAGCGAATGCCCCCACACCTGGCGGGCGCGGGCGCGGTCGTCGGGGTGCAGCAGGTTGTTCCACATATCGGGCCCCAGGCTATCGGCCAGCGTATAGCCGGTGTAGTCAATCCAGCGCTGATTGAAATAAGTATGAAAGCCGGCCGGGTCAGTTATCCAGACCAGCTGCGGAATAAAGTCGGCCAGAAATTGAAATTCTTCCTCTTTTTTCTGAGAAGAATCAGGCAGGGCATCTGAATGAGTCACGGCTACAAAAGCTAGGAAAGCTACCAGAATAATATACTAAACGGGGGCTCAGGGCCGGTCGAGCTGCATTTCCAACCCGGAGCTGAAATAGAGGTTTAGCTGACTGCGGGCCCCATCGGCCGTGCGGCGCAGGCGCGTCACGAGGGCACGAATTTCCTCCGACGGGAAGCTCAGCCGCAGGTAAGGGCGATTGAGCAGCTCATCGCGCGACACGGCCCAGCTACCAGTTTCGCTCAGCATGGGCGCAACCAGCTGCAACAGGTCGTCGCTGAGCAGCAGGCTGGTAGCTTGCGCCAACGCACTGTCGGGGTCGGCCTGGTTTACTACGCGGTGCGCCACGCGCCATGCGCCGGCCAGGTAATTGTCGGGGACTTCCTGTAGGTTTATGTCGAGTAATAAATCGGACATCAGGCAACTGAAAACCACAGCTTAAGGCTGGCTTTCCACAATGACTTCTCTATACTGAGAGAAGCAGCTGCAACGCGTTTTTGGTTGAGCTTTCCCCTAACGCAGGCCGGTAAAAATGGGTTTCTGGCGGCGCTATTTAGCGTTAACAAACTACGTAAGGCATTACAAATTAATGATTTTACTTTTACGCTTTCGTACCCACAAGTCCTGGCTCTTCGCCGGCAGCCCGCTTTCTTAGCCAACCCACCAGCTCTCGCGTATAGCCTATAATCGTTGGCTTTTTTACCCATGAAATATTTCTCGCTTCCTTCTGATTTACCCGGCCAGGTAGCCAGGGCCGCCCGCCAAACCGGCCTGCGCGCCTGGCAAACCGGCCGCTTGTTTCGACAGGTAGCGCAGCGGGCACTCGATGCCGTGCAGGACGTACTACGGGCCGAAATTCAGAGTGGCCACGCGCGGCTGGTTGCCGATTTTCTGGCTGATAAGGCCCTGCCCACCGCCCGGGCGCTGCTGCTGGAGCGCATGGCGGCCCGGCTGCTGCTGCGTATCGGCCTGCGGGGGGCCTTTATGACAAATATCGCGGGCTGGGTGCTGCCCTTTGTGCTCGAAAAGCTTTTTCAGGCGGCGCGGGCCAGCGGCCTGCTTGCCCGCCTCGAAGCCAACCCCACCGTTTCGGAGGCCCTCAGCCGCCTCGACGAGCTTCGCCAGGCGGCGGCCCGGCTCCTTTTTCCGGACGGCGAAACCGAGGCCCGCGTGCTCACCGATGAGGAGGCTGCGGCGCTGCTTCAGCAGCCAGTTAAAAAGCTCACCGCGCAGAGTATGCCGTAAGAAGCCTATCCCAGCTTGTTAGTGAGGGCACAGGCCAGGTAGCCCGGAATTAGCATTTGCCCTAATAGCCTCTGCTTAGGTAAATCTGATTTTCGAGAGGCTCGCCGGTCTGGAGCCGGGATAAATTGCGCAGCAGCTGGTCAATTTTGCCTTCGGCCTCATAGGGCTGGCCACCGCCCGTGTGCTGGGTGAGCAGCACGTTGGGCATTGTCCAGAATGGATGGCTGGCCGGCAGGGGCTCGGTAGCGGTTACGTCCAGCACGGCTCCGCCGAGCCAGCCGGCTTGCAGGCTGAGCAGTAAAGCAGCTTCGTCGGTAGTAGTGCCACGCCCCACACTGGCGTAGAGGCTGCCAGCCGGCAAGGCGGCAAATAGCTCGGCGGTAAAGAAATTAACAGCACTACCCGGTAAGCAATTAATTACCAAATCGGTAACAGGCAGGGCGGCCAGCAGCTCGGCGCGCGAGTGCAGCTCGGCGCGCGGGCTCGTACGCGCCAGCAGCCGCACCTGGCAGCCAAAGCCGCTGAGCTGCTGCCGCACAGCCTGCCCAATAGCTCCGGCTCCCAGCACCACCACCCGCTTGCCCCGCAGCAGCCCGGTGCGGCTCCGGATGGGCGCCCCTACCCAGCGGGCTTCGGCCTGCAGCCGTAGCAGCTCGGGCAAGGCCCGGTAGTAAGCCAGCACGCCGGCTACCATTGTTTCGGCGCAGGGCCAGGCAAAGTAATCGCCCATGTTGGCAACCGGCGCGGCCACCGCCAGGCCCTGGTAGCGGTCGAAGCCCGCCGATTCGAGCTGCCACAGCTTTAAATAGGGCAAAGAACCAGCGGCCAGCCACGCGGGCGGCGGATTACCGAATACCACTTCGGCAGCTTCAAAGGCAAGGCGCTGCTGCTCGGTCGGCAGGTCGGCGGCCAGTAGTGCCTGGTAGCCTGCCGGCAGCTGCGCCTGCAAATATGCCCAGGCAGCCGGCTTTAACTCTGAATAAATAAATAATTTCATACATTAACTATCTATTTTATCGCCCCAAAGTGGGCGGCTACCAAACGCAAACAGCTCTTCCAGATAGCAGTATCTGGAAGAGCTGTTTGGCCCGGCTATGAGTAGCCGACGGTTTAGCGGGCCAGGGTATCCTCGCCCCGGTTGTTATTTTTCAAATCTTCCTCGGGCGTAGTGCTGGAGCCCAGCAGTTGCCCGGCAGCGGCCAGCAGCGCTTCACTGAGCTTCTCGACGTGCAGGCGGGTATTGCCCTCGGCAAAGTGCGCTACGCGCTTGGTTTCAGTGCCAAGGTGGTGTACCAGGCGGCCTACCTGCTCGCCGTCGTAGGTGCCGCCGTGCAAGAGCGCCTTCAGCGATTGCAGGTCAACTACCAGCTGATGAAACTCGGGATTAGCGGCTTCTTTTAAGTCTTCAATCCAGCGCTGCAGCTGGTTATCGATACCGGCGCGGCTAGCTTCCTCGTTCAGGTTGCCGGTTAGCAGCTTTACAGCGCCTTCCAGATGTACTTGGTGTTGAACTTCTTTCTTTTCCATGAGTGCGCAAATAGTAATGGGTGGGCAAGCCAGGCAGCCTGCCTACCTGCCAAACGCAAGGCGGGCCGTGGAGGTTAGGCTTAGCCCAATAAAAAACCCTGCCGGCAGCCGGCAGGGTTTTTTATTGGGCTAAAAACGATTACTCGATTTTGCTCATGCGCTCTTTTACTGCCTCCAGGGCTACGCGCATGTTTACGATGTCGGCGCGGGCGGCTTCCTGCTCTTTCAGGTTGCTATCTACTTGGTTGTTAAGCTGCTGCAACTCAGCGGCATTGGCTGCCAGCTGCTGCTGAATTTCCAGCTTGCGCGCTTTGTTGCGCTCGATATCCTTCTTGATGGCATCGGCCTTGCTGATAACCGACATGTGGTTGTTCTGCGAGGTTACCAGGGCCTTTTCGGCATCGGTAATCTGCGCTACCAGGTCTTCGCGGTACATCGAGCGGGCAAAGTCTTTGAGGTATTTCTCAGCCGACTTCCACTGCGTGGGTGTTGAAGCCTGGCCCAGATAGGCATTACCCAGGTCGATGCTCCACCATACGCCGGTGCCGGTTGGCAGGGCATCTACGCGGCTAATAACACGTACCGGCGTGGGCGAAATATCCGGAATCGTTACGCCATCCATCGTAATGATTCCTTTATTGTTTTTCACTTTACCGGGAAACTGCTCGTTCAACTGCTTTAGCCAGGCGGCCTCTACCCGCTTGTTATCGAGTTGCAGGCTTACGCGCTGGCCTTTGCGGGGAATATTGTTGATGTTCTGGTCCGACTCGTCAACGGGGGAGCGCTGAGCCGACACTTGCAAGGCCCCCAGCAGGAGCAGGAAGACGAAAAGTAGGTTTTTAGTCATCGGTAGGAAAGATGGGTAACTAGTAGAAAAACAAAAGAAATGAGCCGAGGTAGTATTCCGACTGCCCAAATTTAAGCAGCCTGACGCAACTGATTATGAGGTCTGGTATTTTTTTTTGCCGCGTTTATTTTTTCTTGAATTAATCCTATGAGGATAAGGAGTGATTTTACTCTTAACAAAAGGTCATTTGAGCGGTTTCAAACCCTATGTCACAGCTTACTATCTGCCGCTCCGAGCACTTCAACGCGGCCCATCGCCTACACAACCCGGCCTGGAATGAGGCCCGCAATCAGCAGGTGTTTGGCAAATGCAACAATCCGAACTACCACGGCCACAACTACAACCTGACGGTGCGCCTCACCGGCGAAATTGACCCGGAAACGGGTTATGTTTTTGACCTGAAGCAGCTTAGCGACATCATAAAATCTGAGATACTGAATCGTTTCGACCACCGCAACCTAAACCTCGATACCGAAGATTTTCGGGAACTCAACCCGACGGCTGAAAATATTGCCGTTGTCATTTGGCGGCGGCTGCGGGCGGCGCTCCCGGCCACGCTCAAGCTGGCCGTGACGCTCCACGAAACCGACCGTAATTTTGTGGAATACTATGGAGAATAAACCTGCCGGCCCACCGGCCCCCGCCGCAGTCGCGCGGGCTACCGACCTCGGTCCGGATGCTCACCTGCCAGCCGGCCTGCGCACCCCGCTACGAGCCGATGCCTTTGCCCGTACCGACGACGAAAAAATTACGGCTATCAGCGGCCACTTCCACGCTATTATGCAGGAGCTGGGCCTCGACCTGACCGATGACAGCCTGGCTGGCACGCCCCGGCGCGTGGCCAAAATGTTTGTGCAGGAATGGTTTAAGGGCCTCAACCCCGAGCATCGGCCCGAGGTGCGGCTGTTTGACAACCGCTACCAGTACCAGCAGCTGCTGATAGAGCGCGACATTACGCTGTTTTCGTGCTGTGAGCACCATTTTGTGCCCATCATCGGCAAGGCGCACATAGCTTACCTGCCCGGTGAGCACGTCGTAGGCCTCAGCAAGCTCAACCGGGTGGTGCAGTATTATGCCCGTCGGCCGCAGGTACAGGAGCGTCTCACCCGGCAGGTGGCCGAGCACCTGCGCCAGAGCCTGGGCACCGACGACGTGGCCGTGCTCATCGAAGCCGACCACCTGTGCGTGATGAGCCGCGGCGTAAACGACACGAGCAGCTCGACCATCACCAGCGAGTACGGGGGCAGGTTTTTGGAAGACAGCACTTTGCGCAATGAGTTTTTGCGGCAGATTGGAAAGTAATTTTTAATGATTAATTGCTTAGTGGTCAATGATTAATGATTTTTAAGAGCTGACCAGAGATTAACCATTAACCATTGAAAAATTAACCATTAGCATGAAAATCCTCATCACCGGCGGCACGGGCATGATTGGGCAGCGGCTGGCCGAACTGCTGATTGATAGCGGGCACGAGGTAGGACTGCTTACCCGCGACCTACACAAAGCCAGTCACTTCCGGCTGTTTGGTTGGGACCCCCAGGGCGGCACCATCGACCCCGCCGCGGTGCCCTACGCCGACTGCATCGTGAACTTGGCCGGCAGCAGCGTGGCGGAGGGCAAGTGGACCACCGAGCGCAAGCACGACATCATTCGCTCGCGCCTCGATGGGCTGGAGCTGCTGTACCGTGAGCTAGCTAAGCCCGGCCACCACGTCCAAACGCTGCTATCTGCCTCGGCCATAGGCGTGTATGGCGACCGGGGAGCGGAAATGCTTTATGAAGACTCGCCCATTGCGGCCCCCGGCGACGACTTCCTCGCCGATGTGGTGGTGCAATGGGAAGCCGCTGCCCGGCGCATCGGCGAGCTGGGGCCCCGGGTGGTGCTGCCCCGCATCGGTATTGTGCTCAGCCCCGAGGGCGGGGCGCTGGTGCCCATTGCCAAAACCATTCGCTACGGGGCCGGGGCCCCGCTGGGCTCGGGCCGGCAGTACATGAGCTGGATTCATCTGGATGACCTGTGCCACCTGCTGGTGCATATGCTGGAAGAGGCGCAGTGGCAGGGCGAGTACAACGCCGTAGCTCCCAACCCGGTCACCAACCAGGAGTTTACCGCAACGCTGGCCCAGGTAATGCACCGGCCGCTACTGCTGCCCAAGGTGCCGGCGTTCGGCCTGAAGCTGGCGATGGGCGAGATGAGCGAGATTGTGCTCGGCTCGCAGCGCGTGAGCGCCGACAAGGTCTTAAGCCAGGGCTTTGTGTATGAGTACCCCGAGGTTAAAGCGGCCCTGCAATCGTTTTACCAGGAAAGCTGATACCTCTTTTATTCGCTTAAAATAAACTCAGTAGCTTCCCGCAAATCGGCTACGCGGGGGTGTAGGCCAGGGGTTCGGCCGGCCCCACCAGGATGCCGCGCACGCCCAGCTTCGCCCCGGCCGCCATATCGCGGGCGCGGTCGCCCACCAGCCAGCACCGGGCCGGGTCGAGCTGAAAGCGGGCCACTGCTTTTTCGAGCATGCCCGAGTCGGGCTTACGGGAAATAGACTCGCTGACGGATGGATGGCTTTCGGAATAATATATTGAATCTACTATATTACCACATGCCTGCTGCAAGATGTGGTGGCAGGCCAGCACCTCGGCCGGCGTGTAAAGCCCCTTGGCAATGCCAGCCTGATTGGTTACCACAATGAGGTAGTAGCCCGCCGCCTTGAGGCGCGCCAGGCTCTCGGGCACGCCAGGGCAGATGCGGAAGCGCTCGGGCGTGAAGACGTAGTCGCCCATTTCTTCGTTGAGCACGCCATCACGGTCCAGGAACACGGCTTTATTCATATAAGTACGTTTATTTTACAGCTTCGCCCATCTAAAAACAAAGCTATTCGCTAATTACTCATGGCCAGCAGCCCTTCTCCTATGCGCGTTGCTATTATTGGCGGCGGCCTCACCGGCCTCACGCTGGCGTATTACTTACAAAAAGCGGGCGTGGCCTACGACTTGTTTGAGGCGAGCGGCCGGCCGGGCGGCAACCTCTATTCGCCTCTTACGCCGGAGGGCTATCAGCTGGAGGCCGGCCCTAACTCCTTGCTGCTAAGCGCCGAGCTGGAAGAATTAGTGACCGAGCTTGGCCTGCAAAGCCCCATCCAGGAAGCGGCTCCGGTAAGCCAGCACCGCTACGTGCTGCGGCGCGGCCGGTACCAAGCCCTGCCGGCCTCGCCGCCCGCGCTGGTAAGCAGCAATTTTTTCAGCCTGAAAACCAAGCTGCGCCTGCTGGCCGAACTGTTGCGCCGCCCCGCGCCGCCCGTGCCGGGCGAAACCGTGGCCGCCTTTTTTGAGCGGCACTTCGGGGCCGAAGTAGTGCAGTATGCCGTCAATCCATTTGTCGCCGGAATTTATGCCGGCGACCCGGCCGAGCTGCTGCTCTCCCTTACTTTTCCGCAGCTGGCGGCGCTCGAAACCCAGCACGGCTCGCTGCTGCGCGGCCTGGCCAAAGGCCCAAAAGCTGCGCGCCGCCGCACTATTACGCTGCGAGGCGGCGTGCAGGCCCTCACCGATGCGCTTGCCGCCAAGCTCACCAACTACCACCCGGATTGCCGGATTACCGCCATCGGGTTACCAGCTAAAAATAAGTACTGCCTGACCACCCAGCCGCCCCGGCCGGCCGCCCTTGCGCCCTACTCGCAGCTGGCGCTGGCGCTGCCGGCCTACGCGGCGGCCCCGCTGCTGCGCCCGCACTTTGCGGCCGCCGCCGAAGCCCTGGCGGCCGTGCGCTACCCGCCCATGACCCTGGTATATTCGGCCTACGACCGGGCGGCCGTGACGCACCCGCTCGCGGGCTTCGGGGCGCTGAATCCGAAGGCAGAAAACACTTATTCGGCGGGAGCCATCTGGACCAGCTCCCTTTTCCCCGACCGCGTGCCGGCCGGGCAGGTTCTCTTTACCAGCTTTGTGGGTGGGGCGCAGTTTGCCCGCCAGGCGCAGGAGCCGGAAGCCGCGCAGCTGGCTGCCGTGCACCACGAGCTGAGCCGGCTTTACGGCATTGAGGGTGCACCGCGCTGGCAGGGCCGTTACTACTGGCCGCAGAGCATTCCGCAGTTCGACCAGTACCTGGCGACGGCGCGGGCCGCCGTGGCCCCGCTGGCGGCCCAGGGAATTGTGGCCGTAGCCAACTGGCAAGCCGGCGTAAGCGTGCCCGACTGTATCAAGTACGCCCGTCAGCTGGCCGGGCAGTTAGCCGCAAATAAGTAGCCGCCAGCTCTATTCCTTCCCCGTTGGCTGCTAATAATTCGCCGACAGCCAGCTGGTGAGGCAACCCTATTGCCACGCTCCTTATCTTTGCCTGTGATGAGTACTATGGCCGCCGGGTTAGTCTTAATTCCGACGTACAATGAGCGGGAAAATGTGGAGCTTATTCTGCGGGCCGTTTTTGCGCTGCCGAAGAATTTTCACGTCCTGATAATTGACGACGGCTCGCCCGACGGCACGGGCGCGGTTGTGCGCGGGCTACTGGCTGAGTTTGCGGGCCGCCTTTTTCTGGAAGAGCGCGCGGGCAAGCAAGGCCTGGGTACGGCCTATATTTTTGGTTTCCGGTGGGCATTGGCGCGGGGCTATGACTATGTGTTTGAGATGGATGCGGACTTCTCGCACAACCCGCAGGATTTGCTGCGCCTGCACGAAGCCTGCGCCGTGCAAGGCTACGACCTGGCCATCGGCTCGCGCTACAGCGATGGCGTCAACGTCGTGAACTGGCCCATGAGCCGGGTACTGATGTCGTATTTTGCCTCCAAGTATGTGCGCTTTATCACGAGCATGCCCATCCATGATGCCACGGCGGGGTTTAAGTGCTACTCGGCGCGGGTGCTGCGCGCCATCGACCTGAGCCGGATTCATTTCGTGGGCTACGCCTTTCAGATTGAGATGAAGTGGCTGACCTACCGCCTGGGCTTTCACATCAAGGAGGTGCCCATCATCTTCACCGACCGCACCCGGGGGCAGTCCAAAATGTCGAAGGGCATTTTTAAGGAGGCGCTCTTTGGCGTCGTTCAGATGAAGCTCAGCAGCTGGATTCATCCGCCGCGCCGCACCGACAACTCCCCCAGGGTCAGCCAGCTATCGCGCCGGCGCAGTAGCGCTTACCGCCACGCGGGCAGTTTTTTCGTATCTGAGGCAGCCTTATGCTGCCGGATGGAAAACACGCCCCTGTTCTGGATTTTATTCAATCTATTTATAATCGGGCTTTTACTGCTCGATTTACTGGTGCTGAACCGCCGAGCCCACGCCGTAAAGCTCGGCGAGGCACTGGGCTGGAGCGCCTTCTGGATTACGCTTTCGCTGTGCTTCAACTTTTTGGTGTACCGCACTATGGGCCACGAGGCCGGCCTGCAATGGCTAACGGGCTACCTCATCGAAAAGGCCCTGAGCGTAGATAACCTGTTTGTATTCCTGCTCATTTTCACCTACTTTAAGGTACCCGCCGAGTATCAGCACCGCATACTGTTCTGGGGCGTGCTGGGGGCACTGGTGCTGCGCGGAATATTTATTCTGGCGGGGGCCGCGCTGCTGGTAAAATTTCATTTTTTACTTTACATACTAGGCGCTTTTCTAGTATACACCGGCATTCGCATGGCCCTGAGCGGCAGCGATGAGCCCGAAATCGACCCCAACAACAATCCGGTAGTGCGGCTGCTGAGCCGGCGCCTGCCCATCACGCGGCAGCTTGATGGCGGCCGGTTTTTTACCCGGCGCGATGGCCTGCGCTTCGCCACGCCCCTGCTGGTGGTGCTGGTGATGATAGAAACTACCGACGTGGTTTTTGCAGCCGATTCTATCCCGGCTATTCTGGCCGTTTCGCGCAATACGTTCGTGGTATATACCTCCAATGTATTTGCGCTGCTGGGGCTGCGGGCGCTGTATTTTGCCCTGGCCAGCCTCATGACGCTCTTTCACTACCTGCACTATGGGCTGGCGCTTATTTTGGTTTTTATCGGTGGCAAGCTGCTGACCGACGACCTTTTGCGCGTGCAGTTTAACCGGGAGCTACCCATGCCGGTTTCACTGGGCGTGGTAGGCCTGCTGCTGCTGGGCTCCATTGGCGCCTCGCTGCTGTGGCCCCGGAAAAACGGGTAATGGCCGCTTTACGCTGCCCGCCAAGCAGTATAAGCTACTACCCCGCTGCCACTACTACCCGCTACTTACTCATCACCCATTCGTCATTACCTTGAATCAACTTGCTGAACATCTGGTGCAAGGCTTCAGCCAAACGCCGAAGACCTTGTCGTCCAAATATTTCTACGATGCAGCCGGCAGCCGGCTGTTTCAGCAGATAATGAGCCTGCCCGAGTATTACCCTACGCGTACGGAGCTGGGTATTTTTCAGGAGCAGGGCGCGGCAATCGGGCAGGCGCTGGCAGCGGGTGCTGCCAGCGGGCAGCCCCTGGCCGTAGTGGAACTGGGGGCGGGCGACGGGTTAAAAACCAAGCTACTACTGCGTGAGCTGCTTGCCCAGCCGGTAGCGCTCACCTACGTGCCGGTTGATATCTCTCCCTCCGCTATTGAAGAGCTGACCAGCTCGCTGCAACAGGAGCTGCCCGGCCTGACCACCGAGCCGCTGGTAGCCGAGTACGGGGAAGCGCTCACGGCGCTGGCTGCGCAGCCGGGGGCAAAGGCCGTGCTGTTTCTGGGCTCCAACATCGGCAATTTCGCGCCCGCCGAGCAGCTCGACTTTCTGCGCAACCTGGCCCGGCCGCTCACCCCGGCCGACCGCCTGCTGGTGGGCTTCGACCTGCGTAAAGACCCCCGCCGCATTCGGGCGGCTTATGACGATGCCCAGGGCATCACGGCTGAGTTTAACTTCAACCTGCTGCGCCGCCTCAATGCCGAAGCCGGGACTGATTTTCGGCTCGAAGACTGGCAGCATTTCCCTGACTATGACCCCGCCACCGGGGCCATGCGCTCGTGGCTGGTGAGCCGCCGCGCCCAGACCGTGCGCGTGGCGGAGCCGGCCGGCCAGACTTTTGAAATAGCGGCCTGGGAGGCTATTCAAACTGAAAGCTCATTCAAGTTTACCCTGCCTCAGATTACGGGGCTGGCTGCGGGCGCCGGCCTGCGCGTAGTGCAGGTCTTCCAGGATGCGGCCGGCGACTTCGCCGACGTGGTGCTGGCCGTGGCCGGGTAAGGTCGTAATTTTGTATCCAATCAAACAAGTAGAACGTCATGCCGAGCGTAGCGAAGCATGACGTTCTATTTTAAGTAGATGCAATCTATAAAATCCCATCTTCGCCCTACCCTGCTGTTAGCTTATCCCGTGGTGCTCAGCCAGCTCGGCCATATACTGGTGGGCGTGTGCGACTCGGTGATGGTGGGCCACCTCGGCAAGCTGCCGCTCGACGCCGTAGGCATGGGCGTGAGCTCAACCACGCTGCTGCTGGTGCTGGGCCTGGGTATCAGTATGGGCGCGGTGCCGCGCGTGGCAGCCGCCAACGGGCGCGGCGATAAGGAGGCGCTGGGCCGGCTGCTGGTGGGCACCGTATGGCTGAATACGCTGGTGGGCGTGCTGCTGGCCGGCTTCAGCCAGCTGCTGCCCCACCTGCACCAGGCACCCGAGGTGGTGGCGCTGGCCACTCCCTGGGTGCGCGTAGTGGGCCTGTCGCTGCTGCCGCTGATGGTGTTTCAGGGCTTTCGCGAGTGGGCCGAAGGGCTGGGGCTGACCCGCCAGGCCATGCAGCTCTCCATTGCCGCCAATGTGCTCAATGCCCTGCTGTGCTATGCCCTTATTTTCGGCCATTTCGGGGCCCCACGCCTGGGGCTGATGGGCGCAGCCTGGGCCACGCTCATTGCCCGCATCGGCATGGCCCTGCTGATGGCGCAATTTGTATTGCGCACCCAGCTGCTACGGGCCAAGCGCCCGGCCACTATGGCCGAGTGGCTACGGCCCGGCCTGGCCGAGCTGCGCGGGCAGCTGGCGCTGGGCCTGCCCATCGGCGTGCAAATGATGCTCGAAGTAGGCGCATTCAGCTTTTCATTTTTAATGATTGGCTGGCTTGGCGTTACGCCCCAGGCGGCCCACCAGATTGCCATAAACGTGGCCTCGGTGACCTATATGGCCGCCACGGGCATTGCGGCGGCGGCTACCATTCGGGTGGGCAACCTGCGCGGCAGCGGCGATATGGCCGGGGCCCGGCAGGCCGGCTTTGCTGCCTACTGGCTGGCGTTTGGGTTTATGGGCACAATGGGCCTGCTGCTGGTGGTGTTGCGGCATAGTATTCCTTCTTTTTATAATACCGACCCGGCCGTGGTAGCGCAGGCGGCCACGCTGCTGGCCATTGCGGCCGGCTTTCAGGTATCTGATGGCTTGCAGGTGGTGGGCCTGGGTGCCCTGCGGGCCTCGAAGACGTGAAGGTGCCCTCGGTGGTAGCCCTGCTGGCTTACTGGGCCATTGCCCTGCCGCTGGGCTACGGCCTGGGCTTTGGGTGGGGGCTGGGGGCGCCGGGCATCTGGCTGGGCCTGCTCACGGGCCTGAGCCTGGTAGCCGGCGTGCTGCTGCTGCGCTTTCGCCGCGAAAGCCAGCCGGGCAACCCGCCTGCCAAAGCTAGCAGCCCCGCGCAAGCGCTTATCAAGGCGGAAGAATTGCTGGTGCTGGGCCAGCCAGCTGGCTAATTGCGGAACTCAGAGCCAGGTGGCAGTTGTCAGGGAGGCACTGGTTTACCAGCAGCACGGGCCCTACCCGCTGCTTTTATTTCTACCCTTACAACTTCTTCATGCGCATCACCTGGCCTGAAATTTTGTTAATAGCCCTTTGCGCAACCGGCCCGGCCGCCGCGCAGCAGGTGAAGCTGCCGGCTGGGGCCATCCGTTGGTCGGCCAACCGCCCGCTCACCGTGGCTGATTTTAAAGGACGGCCCAAAACGAGCGATGGCCACGCCGCGCTCACCTCGGCCAACATCAACACCGGGGCTACCTGCCACGCCAACGTGTTTTCGGGCACGGCCCAGGCCAGCTTCGACCCGGCTACGTCGTGGGTGCGCGACCCAGCCCGCATGACGCCCGCCCTGCTGCGCCACGAGCAGCTGCACTTCGATATTGCCGAGGTATATGCCCGCCGCCTGCGTCAGCAGCTAGGCGCGCTGCGGGTTGCCTGCGACCAGCTGGGTACTACCTTCGACCGCGTAAGCCAGGCGGCCTACTCGGCCTGGCAGCAGGCCGAAGATGCCTACGACCGCGATACCAACCACGGCCTCCTGCACGAGCGCCAGGCCCAATGGGAAGCCCAGGTGCAGCAGCAGCTCCGCGAGCTGGCCCCTTTTGCCGAAAAAGATGCCTGAGCAACCTGCTGCTGACTTGATAAGCGTAGCTGATTTTGAGCGGGTTGCTCTGCACGTGGGCACCATTGTGGAAGCCCGTGAGTTTCCGCAGGCCCGCCGCCCGGCCTACCAGCTGCTCATTGACTTTGGCCCCGCAATCGGCCTGAAAAAATCGAGCGCCCAGCTCACGCATCATTACACGCCCGCTACGCTGCAGGGCCGGCAGGTGCTGGCCGTGCTCAATTTTCCGCCCCGCCAGATTGGTCCATTCCGCTCGGAAGTGCTGGTGCTCGGGGCCCCGATGCTGATGGCCACACGGTGCTCGTGGCCGTGGCCGCGCCAGTGCCCAATGGCAGCCGTATTTACTGAGTTGCGGCGCGCTACGGATGCTTCACCGTGGGCTGGCCGCCCATGCGCTTTTGCTGGGCATCAAGCGAGTCGATAACGGCGGCATAAATATCGTCCAGGTCTTTTTTGTGGGAAGCGTAGTAGTAATAGCTGCGCTGAAAAGAAGAATCCTCTTCGGCGATACCGTAGTGCCAGAGTATGTCGCGCTGCATGCTTAGAAACTGCGCCCGGCTGGAATCGGGCGAAAAGCGGCCCGATTCCAGCCGGGCTTCCAGCAGATGAAACCGGATAAGCAGGCTAACCATCTGCTGCTTGGTCAGTAGCTTAGGTGGGGGTTGCACCTCTTCGGGGCGGGCACAGCTACCCAGGGCCAGTAGCAGGCCCAGAGCCGGAATAAAGGAGGTCAGCGGCGATTTCACCCCCAAAAATAGCTCCGCGCCGTAGCTTCGTCTCTCAGCCTGCCCACCATGCCGCCCGCCGCCCCGCCATCTGCCCAGCTTCCTGCCAGCCTTACGGCGCTGGTGCGCCGCCTGCGTCACCTCGAAATAAGAATGCGCCAGGCAGTTGAGGCCCAGCTGCAGGGCAATTTCGGCTCAGTATTTCGGGGCAACGGCCTGGAGTTTGACGACGTGCGCCTCTATCAGTATGGCGATGAGGTGCGGGCTATTGACTGGGCCGTGAGCAGCAAGGGCCACGGCACCTTTGTAAAAACCTACAAGGAAGAGCGCGAGCAGCAGGTGCTGGTTGCCCTCGACGTGAGCGCCTCGCAGCGCGTGGGCGGCGGCCCCGCCGGCAGCCAGTGCAAGCTCGACCTGGGGCGCGACCTGGCCGGGGTGCTGGCGCTGGCCGCCGCCCGCCAGGATTCGGCGCTGGGAATGCTGGCTTTTTCGGACCAGAAAGAGCTGTACCTGCCCCCGCCAAGGGCTTGCGGGCGGCCTACGCCCTGCTGCAACGCCTCTATGGGCTGCGGCCGGCCTCGGAGCATACCAGCCTGAGCGCGGGTATCCGCCAGCTGCTGGGCCTGCTGCGCCGGCGCAGCCTGGTTATTCTTATCTCCGACTTTATCGACGAGAGCTACGAGCGGGAGCTTAGCATGCTGGCCCGGCAGCACGACCTGGTAGTGGTGCAGCTG
The DNA here is from genome assembly GCF_013256425.1 of Hymenobacter sp. BRD67. GTDB lineage: Bacteria > Bacteroidota > Bacteroidia > Cytophagales > Hymenobacteraceae > Hymenobacter. Next base: position 1,093,063 of record NZ_CP053904.1, on the reverse strand, counting down.
GTGGCGCCGCAGGAAGCCGCTTTTCCGGCGCTGGGCATTGTGCCTCTGCGCGATGCCGAAACCGGCCTGCTGCGCTGGGTCGACACGTCGGCCCCGGCTTTCCAGAGCCAGTACCGGGCCCAGACCGAAGCCCGGCAGCTGGCCCTGCGCACCCTGTGCCGCCGCCAGCGCGTGAGCCTGCTGCTGCTGCGTACCGACGAAGACTTTGTGCCGCAGCTGGTGGGGCTGTTTCGGCAGCGGCGAAGATAAATTATGTTTTTAATATATAATGAAACAACTATATTATGCCGTTTGCGCTCCTGTCGGCGGCTTGCCCTGCTGCTTGGGGTAAGTACCGGTGTGGGCATAAGCGGGGCCGCAGCGGCCAGCGGGCCGGTGGGGCGGTTTTCGCGGGCCGTGGTGGAGGTTGGCCAGCCCTTCGACTACGTGCTGAGCTACGCCCACGACCCGGCCGAGGAGGTTATTTTCCCCGACTCGCTGGCGGCCTTTGGCTCGTTTGAGTACGTAGGGCGGCGCTGGCTGCCTACCCGCACCGAAAACGGCCGGAGCTTCGACCAGGCGGTGTACCGGCTGCGGACGTTCTCGCTGGCCCCGGTTCAGGCCCTGCAGCTGCCCGTGCTGGTCTTGCACGAAGCCGGTGATACGCTGCGGCTGCTGCCACCGGCTACGCAGGTGCGCCTGCACCGCGTGGCCCCTACCCTCTTCACATCCGAGCATGCGGGGCTGCCCCGGCTGCGCACCAATTATCAGCCCCTGCCCCTGCCGGCAGCGTTTAACTATCCATTCTGGCTGGCGGGCCTGGCGGGTGCCCTGGCGCTGGCCGGCGTGGCGTGGGCCCTTTACGGCCGGCGCTGGCGCCAGCGCTATAGCCGCTACAAGCGCCGCAAAAACCACCTGTATTTTCTGACGCAGTTTGCCCGCAACGCCGAACGCTTTACGCTATCCCGGTCGGCCCCGCTCGTGGAGCGTACGGTAGTACTCTGGAAAAACTATCTTTCCAGCCTCGAAAATACCAACCTCAGCTCTCTCACTACAAAGGAGTTAACCCAGTATTTCCAAAATAACGAAGACGTGCGCCGCGCGCTACGGACCACCGACCGCGTTGTGTATGGCAACCTGCTCAGCGAAGATGCGCAGGAGGTTGACGCCGCCTTTCAGCGCCTGCGCGATTTTGCCGAGCGCCAGTATGAGGTACTCCTGAATGGCCAATAGCTGACGGCCGCACAGGGCTTGGATTAGGTGAGGCCAGCCGTAATTTTGCTTATTCACCAGTACTTACCCCACTAGCAGCAGCATGCCTTATCTCGTAGCACTTACCGGCGCGGGCGTATCGGCCGAGAGCGGCATCCGTACGTTTCGCGACACCAATGGCCTCTGGGAAGAGCATCGTATCGAGGACGTAGCAACGCCCGAGGCCTTTGCCCGCAACCCGGCGCTGGTGCTCGATTTTTATAACAAGCGCCGCGCGCAGGCCCGCACCGTAGCACCCAATGCGGCCCACCTGGCCCTTGCCGGCTTTGAGCAGGCGCCGGGCTGGACGGTCAGCATTATTACGCAAAATGTGGATGACCTGCACGAGCGGGCCGGCTCTACGCAGGTGCTGCACCTGCACGGTATGCTGACTAAAATGCGCTCGGTGAAAAGCGAAACCACCGTTTTTGACTGTCCGGGCGACATTGAGGTGGGCGACCTGGCCCCGACGGCGGCCAGCTGCGCCCGCACATCGTGTGGTTTGGCGAAATGGTGCCTGCCATTGAGGAAGCCGCCGAGCTGGTGGCTACCGCCGATGTGCTGCTCGTTGTGGGCACTTCCCTGCAGGTGTACCCGGCGGCCGGGCTGCTGCACTACGCGCCCGCTGGCTGCCCGGTGTACGTTATCGACCCGCACCAGCCCGAGGTAAGCGGTCGCCGCCACGTACAATATGTGGTGCAGCCGGCAAGCATCGGCGTGCCGCAGGTGCTGCAGGAAATTGGGAATAAGTAACTGCTGACTCCCACCTCTGCTACCGGTACTGGTAAAGAATTCCGGTATCAAAAGGCGTCCAGAGGCTGGCTTTCTGGCCACTCACCTTCAAGCCGTTATTTGTCCAGGTGTTGCAGGTATTGAGGATGCTGTAGCGGTTGTTGGCTTCGTAGAACGCATCGTGAGCGGCGTAGCTGTGGCCGGGCAGCCAGGTAAACTGGCCGGCGGCATCGCGACGGAAGCTTTTTTGAATATAGGCAATCAGCTGCTGGTATTGCGTGGGCGTGAGGTGCAGCGCTACGCACTCGGGACCGGGCTGCAGGTCGGCCTCGCGATAGAAGGTGGTGTGCATGGCCGAAGTACTCAGCCAGAAGCCAGCCTTGATAGCCGTACTGGCTTTGAGCTGTGCCCAGGTTGGGGTATCGAGATAAAACCCCTTATCGCCCCACCCGATGCCGATATAGTGATAACTCGTATCGGCGGCCTGGGTGTTGCCATACGGCAGCTGCTGGCTCCAGTCGATAAACCGGGTTCTGACGGGCAGCACCAGGTCGGTATGCACCCCGTTGGAGTAGATAAACAGCGGGATGGTGGCCGGCTCCGTAGTCGGCTGCTTGGCCACCGGAATACGCGACAGCACATACGCCGAGCCCAGATACAAGCCCACGGCCCCGACCAGCGCACCCACCGTGCAGGCAGTTATTTTGAGCGATTTGCGCAGCAAAGGTGACATAAGCAGTGGTAGTTTTACTGCTAGTACGCTATTTCACTAAAAGTAACCCGCGCCGCAGCGCGCTTTGCCGGCCCAATGGCTCAGCCTTTCGAAGAAGAAGTTTATGCCATTCCGGCCAGATACCGGCAGATGGAGAATACCCACATCCTGTTCTGGCTACTCAAAGACATCAGCTGGTGCATGGTCTGGAAACCACTGGGAATCTTGATGATAGCACCTACGCTGGGTATTGCCCTGGTCATTGCCTGGCGCACCCGCACCCTCAAGGCGGAGCTGGCCCACAACCTGGCCATTGTATTCTGGATTTCAGCTAACTCTTACTGGATGCTCAGCGAGTTTTTTGGCTTCGACACGGTGCGCATCGGCACCATTACGGACGGTAAGCACCTGTCTATCATTCCGTTTGGTATCGGGTTAGCCATTCTGGCGTATTACTACCTCGTGCAGAAACCACAGGAAAAGCGAGCGGCGCAGGTGGCTACGCTGTGAAATAACCAATTGAAAAAGAACGTCCTGCTCATCTGGCGGCCGCTTGTTGAAGCAGGACGTTCTTTCTATATAAACCGCCTTTTTACCACAACTGATGCACGAGCGGCCGAATCATCCGGTCGTAAATACCGCGCACGGCCGCCATCTGCTCACTTGTCAGAGTCGGCAGCTCTTCTGTTTTCAGGTTGGAAAGCAGCTGCTCGGGCCTGGATGCACCCGGAATAATGCAGCTTACCTCCGGAAACATCAGTATCCAGCGCAGGGCTAGGGGGCTAGCTGTGGCTGGCCAGGGAAGACCTTTTTCAACTCCTCAACTGCCGCCAGACCGGTGTTGTAGTCCACGCCCGCGAAGGTTTCGCCCTTATCGAACGCCGCACCGTCGCGGTTGAAATTACGGTGGTCGTCTTTGTTGAAAGTCGTTTGGGGCGAAAACTTACCCGTGAGCAGCCCGCTGGCCAGCGGCACCCGCACAATCAGGCCAACATTGCGCCGCTGCGCCTCCTTGAAAAACAGCTCGGCCGGCCGCTGCCGAAACATATTGAAAATCACCTGTACGGTAGTCACGTTCGGGTATTCGATGGCCTTGAGGCCCTCCTCCACTTTCTCCACGCTCACGCCCAGGTTAAGAATTTTGCCTTCCGCTTTGAGGCGGTCAAACAGCTCAAATATCTCGGGTCGGTAATATACTTCGGTGGGCGGGCAGTGCAGCTGCACAAGGTCGAGGGCATCGAGCTGCATGTTGCGCAAGCTGTCTTCGACGAAGCCGCGTAGCGCGGCGGGCTGGTAGGCGTCGGCCGTGTGGGGCTGCAAGCGCCGGCCGCACTTGGTAGCGACAATTATCCGCTCGCCCGAGCGACTGCGTACGAGCCGGCCCACCGCTTTTTCGCTTTCCCCATCGCCATACACGTCGGCCGTGTCGATGAAGTTGATGCCTGCATCCACGGCGGCATTCAGAATATGGTCGGCATTGGCATGGCTGAATGGCTCGCCCCACTTGCCGCCCACCTGCCAGGTGCCAAGGCTAATTTCAGATATGGAGAAGCCGGTTTTGCCAAGAGTGCGGTAGTTCATAAGAATTGAAAAAGTGATTATTCCCTAACTCCTATTGCCGCCGCAAGTTGCATCCGTGGTACTAAAGTCGTTTACTAACTGGCGCGAGTTTAGGCGCAGCCGTAACTCGTGCCGATTATACTGTGGAGGTTGTACCTCCACTGCCGTGCCAGCGGCAAGGCGGGACCGCGCCGCTGGCTTCGTTCTACTACATCGTTCTATGGGAGGCACAGCCTCCCCCGAAAACCTGTCACGAGTTACGGCTTCGCCTAAACTCGTGACAGGTTTAGAGTGTAATGTCATTTAGAGTCTATCCGAAAAATAAGAGGGAGTGTCGCCAGATGGTGTTGGCGCAGGCCAAGTGCAAGAACGCTTCATAATTGGCCACTTTCTTTTCCCAGCGGATGAGCAAGCGGCGAAAGCGGTGGAACCAGGCATGGGTGCGCTCGACGACCCAGCGGCGGGCACGGTAATGCGGGGTCCGGCACTTGTCAGCTTCTTCGCCCCGGCCCAGGATGTGGACGCGGTAGCCCCAGCGGGCCAGCAGGCGGCGAATGGCCTCGGCATCGTAGCCCTTATCGGCGCAGAAACCGGGCGCAAAATCGCCTTCGGCCGGTGGGGGCAGCACGGGCATCGAGCCGAGCACGGCCTGCACCTGAGTGACTTCGTGTACGTTGGCCCCGGTGACGGCCACGCCAATGGGTAGGCCCTGGGCTTCGGTCAGCACGTGGCGCTTGACGCCGCCCTTGCCCCGGTCGGTGGGGTTGGGGCCAACGGCCTCGCCGCCAAGCGGGGCCTTGGTCTGGCAGGCGTCGAGGCACTGCCAGTCCCAGTCCAGGCGGCCTTCGGCCTGCAGCTGGACCAACCCGCTGGTCCAGAGTTGCTTGAACACCCCAGCACGGGTCCACTCCTGGAACCGGTCATGGACCGTGGAGGCCGCCCCCAGGCACCGCGGCAGGGCTTTCCACTGCATCCCCGTACACAAAATGTAGTACATGGCGAAGAACATCTGGCGGTCACAGGCACGTGGCCGGCCCCGCTGGCCAAGGCCGCCGGGCACGGCCGGCAGCAGCGGCTCGACGGCGGCCCACAAGGCCGGCGAGGGCAAAAAATCGGCATGAATCGTAGCTTCGTAGTCGGTTGTAGTCGGACGCAACGGGAATCTTGCAAGGTGTGGTAACCCCAAAATTCTCGCGTCTGGCTACAACTTTCTTATTTTTCGGATAGGCTCTTAGCTCGTTTTTTAGTCGTGCAATTATTTCTTGAATAGTCATTGAGATAGAGCAAAAACGGCCGCCCCGGTTTCCCCAGGCGGCCGTTAAAATAATCAGCAATAACGATATTTACACTGCCACGCCCTGCGCCTGCAGCTTAATCAAATTCAGAGCCGAGCCGGCTTTAAACCAGCCAATCTGGCCTTCGTTGTAGGTGTGGTTGACGGTGATGAGGTCGGTGTCGCCGTCGGAGTGGCGCAGGCGCACTTGTAGCGGCTGGCCGGGAGCGAAGCTCGTGAGGCCCAGGATGTCAATCTGGTCATCTTCTTCGATAAGGTCGTAGTCGGCCTTATTGGCGAAGGTGAGAGCCAGCATCCCCTGCTTCTTGAGGTTGGTTTCATGAATCCGGGCGAAGCTTTTCACCAGCACGGCGCGCACGCCAAGGTGGCGGGGCTCCATGGCGGCGTGCTCGCGCGAGCTGCCTTCGCCATAATTCTCATCGCCTACCACAATCGAGCCGATGCCTATGCTCTTGAGCACGCGGGCGGCCTGGGGTACCGGCACGTAGGGCGAGCCCTGAGTACCGCTGTCCTTCACGGCGTTGGTTTCGCCGGTGTAGGCGTTGGTGGCGCCGATGAGCATGTTATTGGAAATATTATCCAGGTGGCCACGGAACTTAAGCCACGGGCCGGCCATGCTGATGTGGTCGGTGGTGCACTTGCCGAGCGCCTTGATGAGCACCCGCAGGCCCAGCAGGTCAGTACCTTCCCAGGGCTTGAAGGGCTCCAGCAGCTGGAGACGGTCCGAGTTACGGTCTACCAACACCTGCACGGTGCTGCCATCGGCCGCCGGGGCCTGGAAGCCCGCGTCTTCTACGGCAAAGCCGGCCGGGGGCAGCTCTACGCCGGTAGGCTCATCAAATTTCACCGCGCCGTTTTTGCCGGGCAGCGTGTCGGTGAGCGGGTTAAAGGTCAGGCTGCCGGCGATGGCAAACGCCGTTACGATTTCGGGCGAAGCCACGAACGCGTGCGTGTTCGGGTTGCCGTCGTTGCGCTTGGCAAAATTACGGTTGAAGCTCGTAATGATAGAGTTACGGCGCTTGGGGTCGTCGGTGTGGCGGGCCCACTGGCCGATGCACGGCCCGCAGGCATTAGCCAGCACCACGCCGCCCATCTCGGCGAAGGTGTCGAGCAGGCCGTCGCGGGCCACGGTGTAGCGCACCTGCTCCGAGCCGGGCGTGATGGTAAACTCAGCGGCTACGTGCAGGCCCTTGTCCACGGCCTGCTTGGCAATGCTGGCGGCGCGGGTAATGTCTTCGTAGCTGGAGTTGGTGCACGAGCCGATGAGGCCCACTTCCAGCTTCTCGGGCCAGCCGTGCTCTTTTACGGCGGCGGCAAACTCCGAAATCGGCCAGGCGGCGTCGGGCGTAAACGGGCCGTTCACGTAAGGCTCCAGGGTATTGAGGTCAATCTCGATGAGCTGGTCGTAGAAATTGGCCGGGTTGGCGTACACCTCGTCGTCGGCGCGCAGGTGCTGGGCCACGCCTTTCGCCATGTCGGCAATGTCGGCGCGGTCGGTGCTGCGCAGGTAGTCGCCCATCTTTTCATCGTAGCCGAATACCGAGGTGGTAGCCCCGATTTCGGCGCCCATGTTGCAGATGGTGCCTTTGCCGGTGGCGCTCAGGCTTTCCGCGCCTTCGCCGAAATACTCCACAATGGCGCCGGTGCCGCCTTTTACGGTCAGAATACCAGCTACTTTCAGAATCACGTCTTTGGCCGAGGTCCAGCCGCTCATCTTGCCGGTCAGCTTCACGCCAATCACCTTCGGGAACTTCAGCTCCCAGGGCATCCCGGCCATTACGTCCACGGCATCGGCGCCGCCCACGCCAATGGCAATCATGCCCAGGCCACCCGCGTTGGGGGTGTGCGAGTCGGTGCCAATCATCATACCGCCGGGGAAGGCGTAGTTTTCGAGCACTACCTGGTGAATAATGCCCGCGCCCGGTTTCCAGAAGCCAATGCCGTATTTATTCGAAACCGATGCCAGAAAATCGTAGACTTCCTTGTTCTCGTCGTTGGCCACGGCGAGGTCTTCGGTGGCCCCGTCCTTAGCCTGAATAAGGTGGTCGCAGTGTACGGTGGAGGGAACGGCCGTTTTGTCCTTGCCGGCCTGCATAAATTGCAGCAGCGCCATCTGGGCAGTGGCATCCTGCATGGCTACGCGGTCAGGGGTAAAATCGACGTAGCTTATGCCGCGCTGGTAGGAAGCGCCGACTTTGCCCCCGTAGAGGTGAGCATAAAGGATTTTTTCGGTGAGCGTGAGCGGCCGGCCGACGGCCGTGCGGGCGGCTTCGATGCGCGCGCCGAGGCCCGCGTACACGGCCCGAATCATATCAAGGTCAAACGCCATAAGGAGGAGAGTGGGGTTGTTAGCTTAGGCGCAAAAGTAACTGGCAGCCCAGGCAAATTGGTAGTATCCGGTTGATTTAGGAGTGTACTTAGAAATCTTCCAAATAGAATGCTGGTTGGAGAGGCACGCTGTGCGACTTTTACGCCGATTCGGCACGAAGCAGCCACCTCTTATAACCAAGTGGCGCCGGTGCTAGTTTTGGCGGTTCTACTTTGCTTTTATGAAATCTCTCTGTTTGGTCTTTCTGGCAGCTACGCTGCTGGCCGGCTGCAACTCGTCTACCACTTCGGGCTCGGGCGCAGCGGGTGCCACTTCGGCCGCCGCGCTGCTCACACCCGGCCCCTGGCGCGGCGAACTGGCCACGCAGGGCCAGAAAATTCCGTTTTTATTCGAGGTAAAAACGGAGGCCGGCAAGCCCGTAGTGTACCTTGTTAATAAAGGGCTAAACGGCGAAGAGCGCCTGCGCTGCGACGAAATCTCGGCGGCCGGCGACTCGACAACGATTAAGCTGCACGTATTTGATGCGGCGCTGGTGGTGCGCGCCGATGGCCAGGATAAGCTGAAAGGCGTGTGGGTGAAATACGACAGCAAGACGCCATATCGGGTGCCGCTGGTGGCTACCGCGGGCGCGCAGCCACTTTTTGCTGGGGCAGATAGTAAAAATGCAGGAAGCTTTTCCGGAACCTGGAAAGTTGTTTTTGCTGACAAAGCTGATAACTCCTCTTATCCTGCGGTTGGAATTTTCCAACAAAAAGGTGCAGAGGCAACTGGCACTTTCCTAACCACTACGGGAGATTATCGCTACTTAAGTGGGCAGGTATTGGGCAGCACTATACGAATGAGCACTTTTGATGGTAGCCACGCTTTCTTATTCACTGGCGAACGCCTGTCGAAAGAAACAGTGCAAAAAGAAGTAACAGTAATTGATGCAGTAACTAAGGTCCCTGTTGCTTTATCAAGTGAAAAATATAGCGACGAAATCACGGGTGACTACTACTCCGGCAAATCGGGCCACGAAACCTGGACGGCTACCCTCGACCCCAAGGCCAAGCTGCCCGACGCCGACACGCTCACCTACCTGCGCAAGGGCGAGTCGCGGCTGAATTTCAAGTTTCCGAGCATCGTGGCGGGCAGCAGCATCTCCCCTACCGACCCCAAGTACCGGGGCAAGGTGGTAGTGCTGCAAATTCTGGGCTCGTGGTGCCCCAACTGCATGGACGAAACCACTTACCTCGCGCCCTGGTACGAGCAGAATAAGGCGCGCGGCGTGGAGATTATCGGCCTGGGCTACGAGCGCAGCTCTGACTACCAGCAGGCGGCCAGCCGTTTGCAAAAGATGAAGCAGCGCTTCAACATCGGCTACGACCTGGCCGTGGCGGGCGTGTCGAACAAAGACTCGGTGGCCAGGTCGCTGCCGCAGCTGGCGAAGTTTCTGGGTTTCCCAACCACCATTTTTCTGGATAAAAAAGGCGTGGTGCGTAGCATCCGCACCGGCTTTTCGGGGCCGGGCACGGGGCAGTATTACGAGGAAGAAAAAGCCCACTTTAACCGCACGGTGGACAAGCTGCTGAAAGAATAGCGAGCAGCAGTTAAGACACTACACGAAACATTCATCTTCGCGCACCGTTTTAAGCGCCACTGTCCGGCTCGCGGATGGTGGCGCTTTTGTTATGGAGCGTCCTGAAAGCTTTTAATGTAGGATTTAGCACAGTTTCCAAGACAGTGGAGGGTGCGGGCTGCAGGCCAAGCTCTACCCCACCTGGGAACCGCGTTAGCTTTTTCGACCTGGCAATTTGAAAAGCCAGAATTTTCACATTATATTCATTAATGACTATATTCTCCCGCCGCGCGTTGCGCCCCACTACGCTGCTTTTGCTGTTGCCGCTGGCCAGCGCTACGCCGGCCAGGCCAGCCAAACCGATTGGGGTCATTCCTTACCTGAATACGCCGCTGCAAGGCGCTCAGCCCGACCCGCAGGTGATTGCTCAGTTTGGGATGTACAATAATCCCAGGCTGCAAGCTTACATCACGCAGCAGGGCAAGCGCATGACGGCCATTTCGGACCGGCCCGGTGACTACGGTTTTACCATTGTCGATTCGCCGGTTATCAACGCCTTTGCCACGCCCGATGGGCACGTGTACTTCACGCGGGGCATCATGGCCTATTTCAACGACGAGGCGCAGTTTACCGGTGTGCTGGGCCACGAGCTGGGCCACATTACGGCGCAGCACGGCAAAAAGCAGCAAACACGCTCCACGATTACCGGCATCGGGATGCTGCTGGGCTCGGTGCTGGCTCCGCAGGTGATGCAGTCAGTTGGCGGAATTGCGCAGCAGGTAGTGGGCCTGGGGATGCTGAAATACAGCCGCAACGATGAAAATGAGGCCGATGGCCTGGGCGTTAAGTACTCGACCAAAGTTGGCTACGATGCCTCGCACATGGCCAGTTTTTTCCAGACCCTGGAGCGCACCGAGCAGCAGAGTGGCAGCAGCGTTCCCACGTTTCTTTCTACGCACCCCAACTCGGCCGACCGCTACCAGCGCGTGAAAGGGCTGGCCGCGCAGGCCAGGCAATCGCTGGGCAAAACCACGCTGCTGGTAAACCGCGACAGCTACCTGCGCTCCATCGAAGGGCTGCCCTTCGGCGATGACCCACGCCAGGGCTTCGTGGAAAGCGGCGTGTTTTATCATCCTGAGCTGAAATTTCGCTTCCCCATTCCGGCGGGCTGGAAATCGGAGAACTCGCCCGAGCAGTTTCAGATGTCGGAGCCCAACGGCAAGGCGCTGCTGGCCTTTACGGGCGTCAGCGGCAGCTCGCTGGACGAGGCGGCCCAAACCCTGGCCAAGCAAATCGGCGTAACGGCCGGCAACGTGCAGCGTACCACTATCAACGGGTTCCCGGCCCTCACCTTTGAAGGCGACCAGGCCGCTTCGCAGAGCCAGGCCACGCCGGCCCATGTGCAGAGCTACATCTTGCAGGATGGCAAGTCGCTGTTTGCTTTTGTGGGGTTGGCTACGGCCGCCTCCTTTAGCACCTACGCGCCGCAGTTTGCCAGCGCCGTGCAGGGCTACCAGCGCCTTACCGAGGCCAGCAAGCTCAACCGGCAGGCAGAGCGCATTCATATAAAGCAGGCCCCGGCCGCTACCACGCTTTCGCAGGCCCTCACGGCCAACGGCGTGCCCGCCAAACGCCTCGAAGAAGTCGCTATTATTAATGGGATGCAGCTAACTGACCGCCTGCCGGCCGGCACCTTGTTTAAGGTGGTAGGCAGGTAGACCTACTCGTTGCCAAACACCCTGGCTTCTGCCTGGTCTACCCGAAAGAGGAGGGCTATCCCTGCTTTTTGATGCCTTCTGCTCTTTATGTACTTGTGCAGAGGTAACCAAGCAGTCATTAAAGAACGTCCGGCTGACCGACAGGAAGCCTCGCTACCGCTCCCATTGAATGGACCCGGATGAAGCGGCAGAGATGCTTCGACAAGTGGACGCCGAAGTAACATATAATAAATATATAATATTATTATTAACATTAACCTGGAGCGGTTTTGGAATCAGTGAACAGCCGCGTAAACTAACGTGCGGACTGAAAGTCCGCCCTACGATACCATGACTAAGAGGCTGAAGCTGAATATTGGATGAGCTATAAATAATTTTTAATCAGGAGCTTATTGTTTCAATGCCATCTACCGTAGAAGGGGTAGCGGTGGCAGTGGCAACCGCTTTTGACTCTTTTAGCCCCAAGCCGTATGAAAAATATCCTGGTTCCTACCGATTTCTCGCCCGAGGCTCATCATGCCTATGAGGTGGCTTTGCAGCTAGCCAAGCATACAGGCGGCAACGTGACGCTGCTTTATGTGCTGGAAGGCCAGGAACCCACGGAAACGGGCAATTTCAGCACATTTGGCGCACCCGTTCACGGCGGCATCATGCCCAACAGCGGCGGCGGCAACAGTGGTATGCAGGGGCTCTTTGTGCTGAAATTGATGCAGGCCACCAAGCACCGGATGCACATACTGAAAGACGAGGCCGCCACCCTGGCCGCCGACGTGCCGGTACAGGATACGGTAGAAGTGGCCGACCTCAGCGATGGCATTCTGAGGGCCATTCAGAAACACGGCAGCGACCTGGTGGTGATGGGTGTGCAAAACCACGGGGGCACCGAGAACTTCTTTCTGGGCTCGCATGTCGAGCGCACTATTCGCCTGGCTCCCTGCCCGGTACTGGCCGTGAAGCCGCCGCAAGCCGCCTTCGACATGCGCACCATCGTTTTTCCATCGGACTTTTCGGCCGATGCCGATAGTGCTTTTGCGGGCCTGCAACCCGTGCTGACGGCTTTCCCAGACGCTACCCTGCACCTGTTGCACGTAGCCACGAATGGTAATGATGAGGCAACCAAACAGCAGATGCAGGTATTTGCCAAGCGCCATCAGCTCACGCATTGCCAGGTAGCCTCGATAAATGCCGATGAGATAAGCACGGGTATCGAGCAGTATGCCCAGCAGGTACAGGCCAGCCTGGTAGTACTGCCCACGTATCACCACTCCGGCCTGAGCAGCTTCCTGCACGCCGGCATTGCTGATATCGTGGCCACACATGCCCTGCCACCCGTACTGACCTACCACTTTATGCAGCCCGGCGCGTAACGGCCGGCCGTAAGTACCTAGGCCACTGGCACAGGTACTTACAGCATTTTTTTAGGCGAAGTATGGGATGACGTATTGGGAACTGCTCCAACTGCGGCGCATTGCCTACTTGCGCGTGCCCAAAAATGCGACCAGCGCGGCCAGCTCCTTTTTAGAAACCACCCCGCCATAGGCGGGCATGTTGCCGCCGCCGTTCACGATGCGGATTTCCAGCTCGCCGGGCGTGAGGCGGCGGCCCACCTCCGTTAGCTCGGGCCGCGCCGGCCGCCGTGGCCGTCGATGAGGTGGCAGTAGAGGCAGCCTTTGTTGTAAAATAACGCGCTGCCGGCCACTACCTGCGGGTCGCTGGAATGCACGAGCCCAGCCGTGAGCGGCTGGGCCGTAAACTTGGGCGACCACGGTGCCTGCTCGCCCAGCAGCAGCAGTGCCCCTACAAACACCACTACGCACAACGAGCCAAACACCGCCCAGGGCCGCCGCAACGGGCTGCGCTCGCCCGCGTTCGACACGAAGGGCAGCGCCAGCAGCCCTATCACGGTGAGGATAGGACCGATAAAAATGACGTAGGACTCTATTTTGGCGGGCATGAGCGCAAAAAGCGCGAACACGGGCAGCAGGTACCAGTCGGGGGCCGGGTTGGTGTTGATGGTGGCCGGCGAGGGCGGCGTGGTTAGCTCAGGCGGGCCATACAGCAGGGCCAGCCCGAAGATGCTGAGGATAACGACGGCCCCAAACAGCGTGTCGCGCCAGGCAGCATTGGGCCAGAAGGGCACGCCCACTTTCTTCAGCATGGCCTGGTACCACTGCCGGTAGGTTTTGGGGTCGACGGGCCGGCCAGCCACCGGCGGCTCCGATACGCCGTTGCGGATAACCAGGTAGAGGTGAAAGCCCACCAGCCCCAGCAGCAGCCCCGGGAACAGCAGCGTGTGGTAAGAGTAAAACCGGCTCAGCGACTGCCCACCGATGGTATCGCCGCCCAGCAGCAGCCGCGCCACGTAGGTGCCGATAACCGGAATGCGCCCCACCTGCTCGGCCGCCACCACCGCCGACCACACGCCATTGGAATCCCAGCGCAGCAGCTGCCCGGTGAAGCCCATCGCCAGGGTCAGAAACAGCAGAAATACCCCGCTTATCCAGCTCATCTCCCGCGGAAACTTGTAGGAGGCCGTGATGTACACCCGCATCATATGTACGCCCACCAGCAGCACCATGCCCGACGCCCCGAAGTAATGGATGGCCCGCAGCGTGCGCCCAAACACCGCCTGGTGGGTAATAAACTGTAGCGACTGATAGGCTTCCGACGAGGTAGGCTGGTAAAGCAGCGTGAGGGCTAACCCCGTAACCACCTGCAGGATAAGACAAAACATCGCCGCACTCCCAAACACGTAGCTCCACTTGGCCCCCGGCGGTACCAGGTGCCGGGCCAGCGGCATAATCGTATCCGAAATCCCCAGACGGTCGTCCAGCCAGGCCCCGATAGAGCGTAAAATCTTCATGGGCGGCGCGGGTCAGGAGGCGGTGATATCGGTGATGGGAATGGGAGCCGTGAGCAGCTCCACATCGTGGCCGGAAATCCGGATGTGGTACTGCGTGAGGCCGCGCGGTGGCGGGCCGGCAGCCACGCTCCCATCCTTGTAATAGATGCCACCGTGGCAGGGACACATAAACAGGCCCGCGCCCGGCTCCCAGCGCACCGGGCAGCCAAGGTGGGCGCAGTTGACCGAGAAGGCCGTGAACGCCGTGGCCGAGTCGCGCCGCAGCCATGCTGCCGACTCGCTCGATACCCCTGACCACGCTACCGGGTTGGCATTCTCAAACTTGACGAGATGCGTCGAGCCGATGTCAAAATCGGCCAGCGTGCCCACCTTGCGCCAGGTTTGGGGGTCGGCCTGGAGCAGCGGGGCCAGCAGCGCGCTCACCACGGGCACGCCCACGGCCAGCGCGGCCACACCGCCCAGCCCCAGGCTCAGCTTTACCAGAAAATCGCGGCGCGGCTCATCTTCGGCAGTCGGGCCGGGAGCAGTATTGTCGGTTTCACTCATGGCGTAGAATGGAAATCCAGCCCCCCAGGGCAATGGCAAAAATGAGCAGCCCCGCTACCAGGATTACCCAGGTAGTGAGCAGCCCCCAAAAGATAAAGGCGAGCCCCATCGCCAGAAAAAACGGCCAGTACGTGGGCTTCGGCAGCTTTTCCGGGCGGGCCTTGGGCCACTCGGCAGGCGGCGGGGCAGCATTAGCTTCGGACATAGAAATAAATGGTCATAAGTAAATCGTTCTCAGGACAACCCTACCGCGCCTCACCCCACCAAAGCCGCCGCTGAAACTGTTTCCTGCTCCGCCCCAAAGTACCGCGCCAGCAAAAACACACAGCCGCTCAGGTAGATGAAGCAGCATGGAACCCACATAATCAGCCCCGCCAGCTGCTGGTCGTCGGCCAGGCTGAGGCCCCAGGCATTCGTGGCGTAGTCGGGGGCCAGGCTGGCAGTGCCGCACCAGGAGGCGCGGGCGTAATGCTGGTAGGTATCGGCCGGGGCGAAAGTAAGGAGCAGCCCCAGCAGTGAGCAGGCTACGCAGGCCGTAAACAGGTACCCCACCCCTGCCAGCGGGTGTAGGTGCTGCGCCGGCACCGGCCCAAACAGCGGCCAGCTAAACAGCGCCCCCGCCAGCAGCATCGCGCCCGCGTGCAGCACGGGCAAGGGGTTGAATACGTTTTGCATAGCAGTAAATGAGGCATCGAATACGGCCGGCACGTGCAGCCCCCACATAATGCCCACGCCCGCGCCCCAGGCCAGCCACTCGCGCCCGCGCAGCCAACCCGAAAACCGGGCCAGCCCCGCTCGGCGGCCGGCACCGGCTGCGGCGGCAGGCCCAGTACCAGCAGCGGCCCGCTCAGCAGCAGCACCACGATGTGTACCACCATGTGGGCGCTGAACAGCGCGTGCATTCCCAGGTAGTGCAGCGGCGACAGCTCGGCCAGCGCAAACAGCGCCAGCCCCGCGAAATACACCCCACCCCGCGCTTGCCAGCGCCCGCCAGCCAGCCAGTAGTAGGCCGCCGCCAAGCCCGTTACCAGCAAAAGCAGCCCGGGCTGAAATACCACTGCCACCAGACGGACGTATTCATGAGCCAAAATGGGTAAAGTGAGGCAATACATAAACCACCGAAAACACCACTGCCCACACGATGTCCACAAAGTGCCAGTAGATACCTACTGCACTGAGCACGGATAAGTTGGGCTGATTGAAATCGCCGGCAAAGGCCCGACCCACCAAGATACTGAGCACCACCAGCCCGGCCAGCATGTGCAGCCCGTGAAAGCCGGTGAGCGTAAAAAAGCTGGTACCAAAGGTGTTGCTGGCAATGTCGACGTGCCGGGCAAACAGCCCCCGAAACTCCCGTGCCTGCCCCAGCAGAAACAGCGCCCCCAGCCCGATAGTGGCCAGTAGCCAGCCCTTGAGCCGGCCCGGTGCCCCTTGTCGGTAGCTGGCTTCGGCCCGCATATAGGTAAAGCTGCTGGCAAAGAGCAGCACCGTAAACCCGCCCGTGCTACGCAGGTCGAGCGCCGCCAGCTGCTGCTGCCGGAAACCCGGCGCGAGCGAAAAATAGACGAAAGCCATGAGCAGTGACGCGAAAAATATCGTCTCGGTCGCTACTACCAGCTTAATCAACAGACTGTTCTCTTTCATGGTAGCCTTCTTTTTTACCGGGTTTAAGCCAATCTGCGTCGCCGGGGCGCTTGAGGTCGCGGAAGGGGCGGGCGCTGCGCACGGGCACCACGCGGTCAAAATTCTGCAGCGGCGGTGGCGAGGCGGTGCTCCACTCCAGCGTAAACGCGTCCCAGGGGTCGGAGGTGGCGGCCGGCCCGCTTCGGATGGCCTTTATTACCATATATACCAGCAGCAGCGTAGCCGCTCCCATCAGGAAGCCGCCGATGGTCGAAACCATGTTTAGGGTGCCCCAGCCGGGCATGTTGGGGTAGGTGTACACGCGGCGCGGCATGCCCAGGGTGCCCAGCACGTGCTGCACCAGAAAAGTACCATTGAAGCCAATAACGAATAGCCAGAAAAACCAGCTACCCAGCCGCTCACTCAGCTGCCGCCCGCTCATCTTCGGAAACCAGTAGAACAAGCCCGCCAGCAGCCCAAACAGGGTGCCCCGATAAATACGTAGTGGATGTGCGCCACCACAAAATACGTGTCCGTGAGCTGCAGGTCAATCGGCACGATGGCGAAGGCGATGCCGCTCAGCCCGCCAATCGTAAACTCGACCAGAAAAGCCACCGCGAATTTCATGGCCGTGGAAAAGCGCAGCGAGCCGCCGTGCATCGTAGCTAGCCAGTTGAAGATTTTGATGCCCGTCGGGATGCCGATGAGCATACTGCTGGCCGAAAAAAAGCCGTTGACCACGTTGCCCAGGCCCACCGCCAGCATGTGGTGAATCCAGACACCAAAAGCCAGTAAGCCAATGGCTATGCCCGAGCCCACGATGAAGGAATAGCCAAAAATCGGCTTGCGCGAAAACACCGCAAACACCTCCGACAGGATGCCGAACGAAGGCAGGATAACGATATATACTTCCGGGTGCCCAAACAGCCAGAACAGGTGCTGCCACAGCAGCGCCGAGCCGCCCGCATGCACGTCGAAGAAGTGCGCGTGCAACTGCCGGTCAAGCAGCAGCATGGCCAGCGCCGCGTTCAGGGCCGGAAACGAAAAGATGATGAGAAACGAGTCAATCAGCATCATCCATACGAAAACGGGCAGCTGCTTGAGGCCCATGCCCGGCACCCGATAGCGCAGAATGGTAACTACAAAATTGCAGGCTGCCGATACGGTGCCGATGCCGGCCAGCAGCAGTCCTGCGCAGTAGTAGTCGATGCCCGGCCTGAAGGAATAGTTATACTGATTGAGCGGGGCGTAGTTGAACCACCCCGCATCGGGTGCGCCGCCCGCCAGAAAGCTGAAATACAGCAGCAGTCCGCCAAAAAATGTTACCCACAAACTCAGCGCGTTCAGGCGGGGAAAAGCCATCTCGTTGGCCCCAATCATAAGCGGCACGAGGTAGGTGGCAAAGCCAAAAATGGCGGGCATGGCCACGAAGAATATCATCGTGGTGCCGTGCATGGTAAAGAGCTGGTTGTAGATTTCCGGCCCCATAAACGTGTTTTTGGGTACCGCCAGCTGCACCCGCATAAGCAGGACTTCGACCCCGCCGATGAGCATAAACAGCAGCGCCACCCAGAGGTACATAATCCCAATCTGCTTGTGGTCGACCGATGAAATCCACTGCAGCAGGCCCTGGTCGCCCCCAAGGTCGAGGTCGGGCAGCGCTTCGGCGGGTTCGGGCACCAGTACGGGTTGCGCAGCCATAACTTATTTTAGTTGAGTTAAATACGCGGTCAGCGCCTGAATGCTGTCGCGGCCAAAAATGAACCGGGGCATGTGCGCGCCCGGCTTCACGGCCTGCGGGTCGGTGAGCCAGCGGGTCACGTTTTGGGGCGTGTTCGGGAGCAGGCCCGCCAGCATGGTGCTCCGGCTGCCAAAGTGTGTGAGGTCGGGCCCCTGCTGGCCGGCGGCGAGCGTGCCCCGCACCTGGTGGCAGCTGCTACAGGCGTAATGCGCAAACAGTGCCCCGCCCACGCGGGCCAGCGAATCGGAAGGGGCGGCCACCGCAGGCCGCGCCGCCGCCTGCAGCCACCGGGCGTAGTCGGCGGGCGTCTGGGCCACCACCCGGATACGCATCCAGGCGTGCTGCTGGCCGCAAAACTCGCTGCACGCTCCCTCATAAATTCCTGGTTTTTTGATGGTTACCCATACGTGGTTGCGCAAGCCGGGTATCAGGTCCATCTTCAGGCCGAACGAGGGCACCCACCAGTCGTGTACCACATCGGCCGAGGTGCCCAACACTAGCAGCCGCTGGCCCACGGGCAGGTGCACTTCATTGGCTGTCTGCACGTTCGTGCCCGGATACCTAAACTCCCACCACCACTGATGGCCCGTGATAAGCACCACCGGAGTTGTGGTGCCGGCGGGCGGCAGAATGGCGCTGGTCGTGGTAATGGTCAGAAAAAAGAAGCCGACTACCAGCACCGTTGGCCCGCCAATCATGAGCATTTCCAACCTGAGGTTGGTCGATTCCTGCTTCGGCTCGATGCCATTGCCCTTATCCCGAAACTTCAGCGACGTGTACACGACCAGGTAAGTCACCAGCAGCAGCACGGCCAGCGCCGCCACTATGAAGTAAGTGTCGAGCCGATTTAGCCGCGCGGCCTCCTGGGTAGCCGCCGAGAAAATAGAGCGCATAAAGGCAATGGAACAGTGGTTAGGACGCTTGCCAACAGCGACTAGACAATAGCAAGGAACAATGCATACCAGGCACACCCAGAATCGGCCGGTCAATATTTAATTAACTTGTTGATTTCAAACGTTATATCAACCCATTCATCTCTCATATGGAGTAAGCTCCCGTACCGGAATGCGAAGGCCAATCTCACTTTTTCTGCCTCACTCTATTTGCTAAGGCGTTGCTGGTGATACGTCAGCAACGCCGGAAAACATAGCTACTATTTAATATTCATTAAACAAACACCACCCGCTCGGGCACAAGAAAACTATGCTGACTGCGATTAGCATGACTGCCCGGTTTACACACATGTTATGTCCTGTTGCTTGGCAGCTTCACCGTAACGGGCTGCCTTTTGAAGCGGCAGGTGAGTTTACGAGTGACACGCTTGAAGTGAGTACGCAAAGCCCAAGGTTTGTGTTCGAGGCATTTCATTGCGAACGGCACTTTTAGCCAGCGCCTGCGCCCGGCACTATGCGCCTGGCCAATCACCCGCAGCAAAATGCTCCGGGCCAGCCGCTGTAGCAAAGCACGGCCGGGCTAAATGCGGGGTAGCTCGTGGCGGGTGAGGGCGTGCTCCACAGTACCGGTGTGGCGGGTAGCTTGCGGCTCAACGAGCATAATCCAGGTTTCTTCGCGCGCGTGGGGGCGGTGCTCTACCCGCGGGGCACAACCAGGATTTCCCCCGCGTTGAGCACCGCCGTGGGCTGGTCGCGGAAGTCAATGTGAAGCTGGCCCTTTATGACGATAAATAACTCATCTTCGGCCTCGTGCTGGTGCCAGATAAATTCCCCCTGTACTTTGGCCAGCTTAATGTGCTGGTCGTTGAGGTCAGCTACGATGTGCGGGTGCCAGTGGCCGGTAAAGCACCCAAATTTTTCGGTGAGATTAATAACCTGCATAGGAGTGTCATTGACGGAACCAGAAATCGGGTATTGTTCGGCAGAGCTACGCCTGACGTTCTTTCAGCAGCTTGCTAATGCAGGAGCAGCGCAATAGTCAAACGGCCTTATTTACCGCTAAGCTGGGCGCTGGTTTTCAGCGTGAAGGTCTGGAAGGTATCGCCGCCTCCGCGCATGGCTCCGCTGCGCATACCACCGCCGTAGCCACCACCGCGCATGCCACCCCCGTAGCCACCACCATACCCGCCGCGCTGCGGGCCAACTACGCTCATATCGGAAGACTGGCTGCTGGTACCGGCGGGCACTTTCGGCCGCTGGCCAGCCACCCACACGCCCACCGTGGCCGCCTGGCCGCTGGCCAGCGCCGGCACCCGGCGATAAATGAGCCGCAGCGGCACCGCCAGCTCGTAAATCAGGTTGTTGCGGCTATCAATACCCAGGGCAGCTTTCACCCCCAGCTTCGATTCTGAATCGGTCAGGACCGGCTCTTTGCTGCCTCTGTAATTGAGCAGCTCCATTTCGTGGTCACCGGCAATGGCTTCGCGCAGGCGGGTAATGTGCTCGGCCTGGCGCTCAGCGGCCGATGGGCCCATAGCTCCCACGGGCCGCTCGGCCGGACCCTTGATAGAGTTCAGGTCGATGGCCAGTGGGAAGCGCACGCCCAGCTGCTGCTGGTTGCGGCCGGTCGAGTCGAGCCACACGATGGTGCCCAGGTACACGAGCTTGGCCTGGGTAGGCATGTCGTTGGCTTTCAGACGCACATACACGTAGCGGGCATCGTTGAGCACCTGGTACTGCAAGTGGCTGTTCGAATCGTACTGCAGCGAGTCGGTCCACTCAGTGGCCCGCCCGTCGATGGTGGGCATTGTTTCTACGTAGCGGCTGGGCGCTTTGCTGGCAATGACAGGCTGCTGCTTGCCGGCATCAGTTTGCGCCGCCTTTTGGGAGGCGGCACAGCTAGTGAGGTAGACAGCAGGCAACAGAAGAAGCAAGGACGGTGACAGACGCATAACGCAGGGGTAGGATATAAAGCACAAAGCTACGCGCTGGCTGTAAGCAGCCGATGAAACGTTGGGCTAGGCAAACCGGGCGTAGCGGCGCTTGCGCCGCCAGGCGCGCACCGCGCCAAAGGCAGCCAGCAGCACCAGCGGCGCACCCAGGTTGAGCAGCTGCCAGGGCCGGCGGTGGTCGGCCAGCTGCACTTTATCGAGGGGGCGCAGCGTAATTTGCTTGCCACGCACGGCGATGAGGCCGGTTTCGTCGAGCAGATAGTCGGTGGCATTGAGAATCAGCTCGCGGTTGGCAAACTCGGTGCTCGAAAGCCGGTCGTAGCCCAGGCGCATGGGCCGGCCCGATTTTGGGTCCACGTCGTTGCGCAGAAAATCGCCATCCGAGATAACGAGCAGCTTGCTGGGCTGGGCATTCGGGTTCTGGTCGGGCTGATAGTGCATGGTACCCGGCTCTACCCTATTGGCAAACAGCGAGCGGAACTTGCCTTCGAGCAGGTAGCCCACCGACTGGTAGCTGTTCTGATAAAGTTTCGGATTAGGCTCCAGCCGGGCGTCGTTGAAGTTAATGGGTACCGGCGCGGGTAGGCGGCGCGTGTAGCGCGAGGTCGTCATGAGCGAGGTTTTACGGATGCCGACGGCCTTCACCGTGTCGATATTACCCACGAATTTCAGATATACCGCATCCAGATTCCGGGTTATCGGGTTGGGGCTAAAGCGGTTGACCAGCGGATAGAGCTGCCAGGGCAGCGGCTCAATCTTGGGCTTGTTGCCGGTCATGCCCGTCACGAGCGGAATCTGCCCGCAGTTGAGGTCGAGCAGCATATTCGGGTTTAGCCGAACGCCGTAGCGAAAGAATAAATCGTCGAGGTTAAGGTCGTAGGGTGTGGCCAGCGCCGCGCCGTTGCGGCTCACGCTGTCGAGGTCGGTGCGCAGGGCATCCACAAAAAACAACGCCCGGCCGCCGTGCGTGATAAACTGGTCGAGCCGAAACTTTTCCTCCTCCGAATACGGCCCGGTTGGCTTGGCCACCACTACCGCGTCGAGGTTGCCGCGCAGGTCCTTTACCTGACTCAGGTTCACGCGGAACACGTCGTAGTTCTGGCTCCAGGCGGTCAGGATGTCGGCCATCTCGGCATTAGGCAGCTCGCCGTGGCCCGTAACAATACCCAGCCGGCGGCGCGCGCCGCCGGGCGGCGCTACCTGGCGGATGGTGCTGGCCAGCTCATATTCTAACCCTTCTATACTCTGATTGAGGCGCTCCTCGGGCGCGGCTACCTGGCTGCCGCGCAGCAGCAGCACGTTGCGGCTCTGGCCGCCGGCCTGCACCACGGCCCACGGGAAGATAATTTTCTCGACCCGCTTGCCATTCTCGTTGGCTCCCAGGTTGGTGGGTTTCAGCCCTTTCTTGAAAAGCGTTTCGTAGAATTTGTTACGCCCCGCCTCGGTGCCGGCCGCGCTGGGGTCGATGAACACGAAGTTGAGGTTGCCGCCGCCGTACACCTGAAACTCGTTGAGCGTTTCGCGCACGCCCTGCTCTAGACGGCGGAAAGTAGGCGGAAAATCGCCGGCCAGGTACACCGTGATAGTTACCGGCTGTTTCAGATTGCTGAGCAGCTGCTTGGTGGCCGGCGACATGGTATAGCGTTTTTCCTCCGTCAAATCGACCCGGAAAAAGAAATACTGCGCCACAAAATTGAGCACCAGCAAGCCGCCGATAATGGCGGCAAAGCGCAGCAAGTCCTGGCGCTTGCGCGAGGTGGCAGGAGCCGGCAGAGAAGTGGGAGTCGGTTCCATGCTTACCAGGTGCGGCTGCGGAGGGCCAGCCGCGTACCCAGCAGGGCTACGGCTACCACGGTGAGAAAATAGAGTACGTCGCGCGAGTCAATTAGTCCCTTGCTGAGGTCGCGGTAGTGCGCCGCAATGCCAAGCTGGCTCACATAGTAGGCCGGTGCGCCATCGAGCACAGAAGCCAGCGAGTCGAAGCCGGTGTAGACTAAGAAACAGGCCACTACGGCCAGCACGAAGGCGATAATCTGGTCGCGCGTGAGGGCCGAAGCCAGCACTCCCAGCGCCGAAAACACCGCCGCCAGTAGTGCCAGCCCCAGGTACGAGCCCACCGTGGCGGCCGAGTCGATGTTGCCGGGCGGCGAGCCCAGCTTGTACACCGAGAAATAGTAGAGTAGCGTCGGAATGAGCGCCAGCAGCGCCAATAATAGGCAGGCCATATATTTACCACCCACTATCTGCCCATCAGTGAGCGGGCGCGTGAGCAGCAGCTCAATCGTGCCCGCCTTTTTCTCCTCGGCAAAGGTGCGCATGGTGATGGCCGGAATCAGCAGCAAGAAGAGCCACGGTGCCAGGTTGAACAGCGATTGCAGGTCGGCGTAGCCATAGTCGAGCACGCTGCTGTCGGGAAAAACCCAGACAAACAGCCCGGTCGCCACCAGAAACACGCCGATGACGACGTAAGCCACCGGCGAGTTGAGGAAGGCGTTGAATTCTTTTCTTAGGATGGTGAGCATAGGGAGTAATGTGGAAAATATGGCCGATGTGGAAATGTGCAAATTGGTACCGGCAGCCTCACTGGGTGCTACAGTTGCTCCCACAGCCGATTAATCGGACGGGCATTTTCACATTTCTCACCTTTCTCACATCTTCACATTTAAAAAATCACTTCGTCAATTCCCCGAATACTGCTTCCAGGCTCTGCTGCTCCTGGCGCAGGCCCAGCAGCAGCCAGCCCTGCTCCACGGCCAGGCGCGACACGGCGGCGCGCACATCGGTGCCCGGCGCGGTGCGGATGAGCACCACGCCCGGCCCAGCGGTTTCCACGCCGCGCACGCCCGACAGGGCGGCCAGCGGCGCGGTGGCTACGGCGCCTTCAAACTCGGCGCGGAGCACGGTTTCGCCGGCGGCGCGGGCGGCCAGCTCGGCCACGGGCGCGTCGGCTACCAGCCTGCCCGGCTGATGATGACGACCCGCGAGCACAGGGCCGTGACTTCGGGCAGAATGTGGGTGCTGAAAATGACCGTCTTATCGGCCCCCAGCTCGCGGATGAGCTGGCGGATTTCGCCAATCTGGTTGGGGTCGAGGCCCGTGGTGGGCTCGTCGAGAATCAGTACTTCAGGGTCGTGCACCAGCGCCTGCGCCAGGCCCACGCGCTGGCGGTAGCCTTTGCTGAGCGCCCCGATTTGCTTGTTCTGCTCGCGGGTGAGTCCCACTTTGCTGATAAGCTGGGCCACGCGCTGGCGCAGCCCGCGGCCTTTGAGGCCATGCACCGAGCCGATGAATTCGAGGTACTCGTGCACGTACATGTCGAGGTAGAGCGGATTATGCTCGGGCAGGTAGCCCACGCGGCGGCGCACGGCGAGGGGGTCTTGCTGCACGTCGAAGCCCGCTATGCGCACCGTACCAGCCGTGGGCGGCAGGTAGCCGAGCGCAATTTTCATGGTCGTGCTCTTGCCCGCGCCATTGGGGCCGAGAAAGCCCACGATTTCGCCCTTATCGGCCCGGAAGCTGATATCGTCCACGGCATGTTGGGTGCCGTAGGTTTTAAGCAGGTGGTCGACTTCTACCATGGCTATTTTACCTGCGCCGGGCGCATCTGGATTTCCGAAATCATGGTAGCCTGCGGGGCTTCGAGGGCGTGCACAATGGCGGCGGCAATATCCTCGGGCTGCATCTTGTGCGGGTCGGGCTGCTGGCCGGGCTGCGCTCCGTTGAAGTTGGTTTCGACCGAGCCCGGCATGACGCAGGTGACGCGGATGCCATCGGGCCGCAGCTCCTTAAATAAGGCATCGGAGAAGCCCCGCACGGCATATTTGGTGGCGCAGTAGCCGGCCAGGCTGGCCGTACCGGCCGTAGCCGCCAGTGAGGCTACGTTAATAATATGGCCTTCGTGCTGTTTTTTTATGACGGGCAGCACAGCTCGGGTACAGTAAAACAGGCCATGTACGTTGGTATCGAACATGGCATGCCAGTCTTCCGACTTAAACCCATCGACCGGCCCGAAAATGCCCACGCCGGCGTTGTTGACCAGGATGTGAACGTCGGGGCCCAGCTCGCGCAGCGTGTTGGTAAGGGCTTCGGCCACGGCATGCTCGTCGCGCACATCGCAGGCAAAAAACTGGAAACGGTCGTGGTCGAGCCCTTCGGGCGTGGTGCGGCCCCAGCCGGCTACGGCGGCCCCGCGAGCCAGCAGCGCTTCGGCTGTGGCGCGGCCAATACCGGTACTGACGCCGGTGATGATGGCAACTTTCCCGCTCAGGTTCATAATTTCAGGCAAAATTTGACGGATGCGACTGCTGATGTACGTACAAAGTAACGCGCTGGCTGCGCTGCGCCCCGCGGCAGCCGTACTGGCCGCCGGCCTGGCCCTGGCCGCCTGCGGGCCCGACCACAGTACCGACTGCCTCAAAAGCAACGGCACCGTGATAACGCAGCGCCGGGCCCTCGACCGCCGCCTGTCCACCGTAACGGTGTACGATAATGTGGACCTCACCATCGTGCCCGACACCGCCACCTACGCCGAAGTGCGGGCCGGCGAGCACATAATTGATGACATCACATTCTCCACGCCGCTGGGGCCCCAGAAGCTGATTATTGCCAATACAAGCCGCTGCAACTGGGTGCGCAGCTACGATACGCCCCGGCAGGTGCGCCTGCACGTAGCGGCCAACCACGGGCATTTCATTATTGAGCAGTACGGCTACGGCCTCATCAACAACGAGGGCCAGTGGGCGCAGGATACGCTGTTTCTGCGCCTCTGGAGCACCGGCGACATCAACATGAACGTGCGCTCCACCTACCTCTACACCGATATATACGACGCTGGCGATATGACCCTGAGCGGCACGGCGGAAGATTTTCACCCCAACCTGGGCAGCAACGGCTTTTTACTGGCCAGCGGGCTCGACGCCCGGTACTGCTACTTTCTTACCTACCGCGAGTGGATAGGCGACGCCCACGTGCGCGTGCGCCAGAACCTGGGGGGCACGCTCAACGGCACGGGCCGTTTTTTTTACACGGGTACGCCCAGCCTCATCGACGTGAAGGGCCCCGACGCCGGCAACCTGATTAAGGAGTAGGATAGTACGACTTCTTCACACCAAATCGCCGAGCTGCGGCCGGATAATAATTTCTTCGACCACCGCCTGGGGCGAGAGCCGGAATGCGCCGAGCACGGCTGCCGCCACATCGGCCGGGTCGATAAAGCGCTCGGGCGGCACTGCTACCCCATCCCAGCTGCGGGTAAGCGTGGCGCCGGGCAGCACGGCCGTTACGCGCAGGCCCTGGGCTTTTACTTCCTCGCGCAGGGTTTTGGTGTAGCCCAGCAGGGCAAACTTGGCTACGCCATACGAGCCGCCGTTGGGGTAGGGCATGATGCTGGCTGTGGAGCAGATGGTAAAAATGTGCCCGCGCCCCTGGGCCAGCAGCGTGGGCAGCAGCGCCCGCGTTACATCGTAGGCACTCAATAAGTTACTGTCTAACAGCTCACGCAGCCTTGAGCCATCGGCGGGCTCGTCCTGGAACCGGCCGGGCACGTAGGCCCCGGCATTGTTGATGAGCGCGGCCAGCGGCTGGCCCAGCCCCAGCACAAACTCGGCAAAGCGCCGGCAGTCGGCCACCTGGCTGAGGTCGGCGGGCAAGGTATGCAGCGGCTGGCCGGGGCAGGCAGCGGCCAGGGCGGCCAAATCGGTAGGGCTACGGGCGCAGGTAGCCACCGTAAACCCCGCCGCTAAAAAACTCATTACCAAAGCCCGACCTATGCCCTGGCTACCGCCCGTTATCACTACTAGCTCCACTGCTGAGACCACTATTTTCCGGATTTATACGTAAGACGCGCAAAGATGCCCCACTGCGGCCCGCCGTGGCTAAGCTGGCCGGTATAGGCGACCTCATTTTCTTCTTCTATGTTCAAAATTTTCGGCTCTTTCGTTTTATTTCTGTACAACATGGTGGCGCGCGCCGAGCGGCTGAAAGTACTCTGGCGGCGCTTTTTTGAAGAAGCCACGCTCATCGGTGTCAATTCTATCTTTATTGTGGGCATTGTATCGGCCTTCATCGGGGCGGTAACCTGCATCCAGATTGCCTACAACCTCACCAATCCGCTTATTCCGAAGTCGACCATCGGCTACATGGTGCGCGAAATGACCATTCTGGAGCTGGCGCCTACCATCACGAGCATCGTGCTGGCTGGTAAGGTCGGGTCGTCTATCGCGGGCGGGCTGGGCACCATGCGCATCACCGAGCAGATTTCGGCCCTCGAAGTGATGGGCATTAATGCTACCTCATATCTTGTGCTGCCACGCATTCTGGCGGCTATGCTTATGTTTCCGCTGCTCGTTATTCTGGCTATGGCGCTCAGCATTCTGGGCGGCTACATCGCCGGCACGCTCTCCGGCGTAATGGCTCCGCAGGATTACATTGAAGGTATTCGTACCGATTTCATTCCGTATAACATCTTTTTTGCCCTTATTAAAGCCGTGGTTTTTGCCTTCCTGGTGTCGGGCATTTCGGCTTACAAGGGGTTTTATACTGAGGGCGGCGCCCTGGAAGTAGGCGCAGCCAGCACGTCGGCCGTTACCAACTCCATTATTGCTATTCTGGTGGCCGACTACGTGCTGGCGGCTATTCTGCTGTAAATTTCGTTTTTCGCAATCTGTTTTTCGTTTTTCGGGGTTAGGCTTATTGGGCGTAGTACTGAACTTGCGAAAAACGGACAGCAAAAAACGAGAAACGAACCTATATGATTGAAATATCCAACCTCGAAAAGTCGTTTGATGGCAACCAAGTGCTGAAAGGCATTAGCTGCACCCTCGAAACGGGCAAGTGCAACCTGCTGCTGGGCGGCTCAGGCACGGGCAAAAGCGTGCTGCTCTCCTGCGTAGTGGGGCTGATGAAGCCCGACCTGGGCTCCATTACCTTCGATGGCACGGTATATACCAATTCCAAGGTGGACATTCGCCAGGAGATTCGGCGCAAAATCGGCATGCTGTTTCAGGGCTCGGCGCTGTTCGACTCGATGACGGTGGCCAAGAACGTGGAGTTTCCGCTGCAAATGCTCACGCCCGACATGAGCGAGGAAGAGCGCCGCGACCGCGTGGAGTTTTGCCTTAAGCGCGTAGGCCTCGAAAATGCGGGCAACAAGATGCCCTCCGAAATTTCGGGCGGCATGAAAAAGCGCGTGGGTATTGCCCGTGCCATTGCCCCCAATTGTACCTATCTGTTTTGCGACGAGCCCAACTCGGGCCTCGACCCAGCCACCAGCATCAAGATTGACGAGCTGATTTACGAAATCACGCACGAGTACAACATCACCACGGCCATCATCACCCACGATATGAACTCGGTAGTGGGTATCGGCGACCATATTATTTTTCTGCACCAGGGCAAAAAGCTCTGGGATGGTGACAAGGAGCACATCCTGAATGCCGACGTGCCGGAGCTGCGCGAGTTTATCTTCAGCTCGTCGCTGGTGCGCGCCGCCAAGCGCGTGGAAGAAGAAGATGGTCCCCAGGGCCTCGAACACCTGGCTGCCGAGCCGCTATCAGAGGTGTAAAAATAGTATATTTACTATATTAAGAACCTCACCTAGTTCGCTGGTGGGGTTCTTTTTTTGCTGCCAAATAGCAGCTGCATATAAAATCTGGGTTGGCGGAGCCGGGCCCGCAGGTCGATGTCCACAAACATCATTGAGAGGGTTTCGGCCAGCGTAGGGTTGGTAGCGGCGCGGTTGGCGACAAAGTTGAACAAGCTGGGAAAGCTCAGCAGCCGCTGCAGGGCGTAGCTCACGCGCAGCTCCTGGCCCAGGCGGTTATACACGGCCTTGTCGTAGCCACTCAGCAAGCCGGCGCTGAAATCAGCCTGTGCCACGGCCCGCCCGGCCCAGTCGGCGGCGTGCCGGCCGCTGACCATGGCATGCGAGATGCCTTCGCCCGAAAACGGGTCGATGAGCGAAGCAGCATCGCCGAGCAGCAGGTAGCTATCGCCCGACAGCGTCCGGCGCTTCGAGCCCAGGGGCAGCCCGAAGCCGCGCACCGGCCCCAGGCGCTCGGCGTGGGCAAAGCGCGGGGCCAGGGTGGGATGAGTAGCCAGTATCTCATCGAGGCGCTGGCGCAGGTTTACTTTCCGGTCTGTCACAGCTTTTGAGAGCATTCCTACGCCTACGTTGGCCTGGCCGTGGGGCAGTGGGAAAATCCAGAGGTAGCCGGGCAGAAACTCTTTAATAAAGTGCAGCTCAATAAAATTGTCGGGGCTAAGGCCAGCTACGTTGCGGTAGTAAGAGCGCAGGCCGGCCGAATGGTGCGCGGGGTCGAGCGCGTGGCCCGCCACCTTGCGGGTAAATTCCGACTGCGCGCCATTGGCCACCAGGAGCAGCCGGCAGGCAGCTACTACCTGGCCGGCTTTGTCAAACAGCTGCCAGCCGTCGGCGGTGCGCTCAGTGCGGGCGACGTCCACATTTTCGCGAAAATCAATCTCGGGCCGGCGACGCACTTCTTCGACCAGAAAATTATCAAAATCGGCCCGCTTGGCTACGTGGCCGGCCGGCTGGTCGGTGGCTTTGTCGAAGCGGGGCTTGAACGGCACATGCAGGCGGCGGCCGTTGGGCGCATAGAAGTCGATGCCCCAGCTGGGCACCTGCATGGGCGAGGCAGTCAGCTGAGCCGGCAGGGCGGCACCCAGGCGCCTCAACTCCACTAACACTTTCGTGCTCAGCGCATCGCCGCATATTTTATCGCGCGGAAAGGTGGCCTTATCAAGCAGCAGGCAGTGGTGGCCGGCACGGGCCAGGTGCAGGGCTGCCGTGGCCCCGCCTGGTCCGGCGCCCAAAATACAGATAGCAGTCATCGTAAAGTAAGCAGCAGCTTGCTGCGTGGCCGGCAAGCTGTCAGCTACAAAGAACGGACAGCCGGCTAAGCTTGCCCTACGCTACTTTCGCAGTATGAATCAGACTCTCGCCGGAAAAGTAGCCCTCATCACCGGGGCCTCCAAAGGAATTGGCCGCGCCATTGCCACGCTATTTGCCCAGCAGGGCGCGCAGGTAGCGTTTACGTATCTCTCATCGGTAGAAAAAGGCCAGGCACTGGAAGCCGAGCTGGCTGCCCACGGCAGTAAGGTGAAAGGCTACCGTTCCGACGCCTCCGACTATGCCCAGGCCGAGCAGCTGGTAGATGAGGTGGTGAAAGAATTCGGAAAACTCGATATTCTGGTCAACAACGCCGGCATCACCCAGGATGGCCTGCTCATGCGCATGAGCGAGGCGCAGTGGGACAACGTCCTCACCGTAAACTTAAAATCAGTCTTCAATCTCACCAAAGCCGCCACTAAGCCCATGATGCGCGCCAAAACCGGCTCCATCATCAACATGACGTCGGTGGTCGGCATCAAAGGCAATGCGGGCCAGGCCAACTACGCCGCCAGCAAAGCCGGCATCATCGGCTTTACCAAGTCGGTGGCCCTGGAGCTGGGCTCGCGTAACATCCGCTGCAATGCCATCGCGCCCGGCTTTATCGAAACCGAAATGACCGACGCGCTCGACCAGAAGCAGGTGGAAGAGTGGCGCAAGGCTATCCCGCTCAAGCGCGGCGGCTCGCCCGAGGACGTGGCGAAGGCTACGGCTTTTCTGGCTTCGGACGATTCGGCGTATATCACCGGGCAGGTGCTGCAAGTGGATGGCGGCATGCTGACGTAGGCCGAATCATGGTTACGCCCGAGGAGCACGCTGCACATGATACCGCTGCTGAGAAGAAGATTATTAGCGACGTGGAAAAGTATGGGTTTCACGTCGCCATAATTCCCGGTGATGGTTACTCACCTGCTTTTGCGTACACCATCGGTTTGTTCAAAGCCTACGGATACCCAGAGTTGATTTGCTTTGGTTTAAATCAGGACTTGCTGCATTCGGTACTTTGGTCGGGTAAAGAATTGCTGGACAAGCAGCCCAGACCCGACCAATGTATTGGCTACCCCGATTTTATTGGCGACTATAACGTGCGGTTTTTAACCGTGGATAGAGATTGGTACGGCTACTATTTTGGCTACGGCATCTGGTTTAATCAAGGCATAGATTTTCCAGCACTGCAAATTGTGTGGCCCGATAAGCAGGCACTTTATCCTTGGGAAGAAGGCTTCAACCCTGCCTGGAAAGCTGGTCAGCCATTGCTTGACCGCAATCTGGATTTCAGGTTTCGGGAGGAACGCAACGTAGCCGTATTTACCACTCAGCAGGTATTAGATGGCTTACCTATTTTGCGCGTCATCCATGAAGCTGATGGAGACTGGCAATTTCTGTGCGATACCACGTATGTGCTGGACGACTTGAAAATCGTAGCGTTGGAACAATTGACGAAGCGCGACCCGACTATCAACGAGTTATTTCAACTCAATTATGGCTGGCAAGCCCGACGAGTAGTCAAAGCTGCTGAATGGCAGGAAGAGGAGTATGCAGCAGCAGAAGCGGACGAGGAAGAAGAAACCGCCGATTAATATGCCCTTACCACTTAAGCCGCTGTTTTTCTCGCTTGCAATAGCTGCCGCGGCCGGCTCCCTTGCCTACCCGCGCCTAACCAGCAAGCTCCACCGCTGGCAGACTACCCGCAAGGCCACGGCCACCGTAGCCCAACTATCCCCTACCCTGCACGAGGGCGACCTCATTTTTCACACGTCCCAGTCGGCTCAAAGCCAAGCCATTCAACTGGCTACGCACTCGTCCTACAGCCACTGCGGCCTGCTTTATAAAACCAACGGCGAGTGGCAGGTCTTCGAGGCGGTGCAGCCGGTGAAGCTGACGCCGCTGGCGCGCTGGGCGGCGCGGGGCAGGGTGGGCATTTCGTGGTGAAGCGGTTGCGTGATGCGGCTACAACGCTAACTCCGAAGGCATTGGGACAGCTGCGAG
This sequence comes from Hymenobacter sp. BRD67, assembly GCF_013256425.1. Taxonomy (GTDB): domain Bacteria; phylum Bacteroidota; class Bacteroidia; order Cytophagales; family Hymenobacteraceae; genus Hymenobacter. Next base: position 1,061,415 of record NZ_CP053904.1, on the reverse strand, counting down.
CCGCAGGCCAGCCGATGTTGGGCCGCGACTACGACTTGGCCTTCAATTGGTCAGATAAGCAGATTTACTGCTCGGAGCTGATTTGGAAAGTGTACGACCGGGGCCTGCACCGGCAGCTGGGGCAGTTGCAGCACCTGCGCGACTTCGACCTGACGAACCCCGCCGTGCAAGCCAAGCTGCGCGAACGGTACGGAAATGAATTACCGCTGAATGAGCCAGTTATCTTGCCAGCCAGCGTATTTGGTAGCGCAGAACTAGTGACAGTGGTGAAACGTTGAGGCGGCTAGGACGTGCCATTCAGCTTAACATAGGATAAATATCATGAGTAGAAAACGCACTTTCTGCCTATTATTTTGCCTGAATGCCTTGGCTTCATCTGCCCAGACTACCCAAGCCGCATTTTCTTTGCCGCCCGAAAGCATTACCTATCAGCATAATCAACTAGCGGCTAGTGATTTAAAGCGCGACAACAAACTGAATCAATACACCAAGTATGATTTTAGTTCGCTATGGTTAAAAACCCCAAACGCCGCAGTTGTGGGTTTTATAGGCCCGGCTTGCCAGCGACTACGCGTTAAAATTTTGACCGTGCAGCGGGATGCCGCTAACCCTGCGCGCTACCAACTGATGGGCAAAACAAAGGTTGCCGGGCGCGTAAGCACCTTTAGCGGCGTGCTGGTAATAAGGCAAATTCGGGAACTCCGGCAACTAGCCACCCGCGTTGATGAAACTGTGTCCCCAGCCCGGCAAGAGGGTATATTACTGGCAGATTATGAGTTACGTGAAAACGCCGCTCAGTCAAAATCCGGTATCTTTAGGGGAGTAGTAGAGACCGACTGGTTTGTTGACAAGTCGGGCCGCCTGAAATACGACGATATCCGCACCACGGACAGGTTTTGCAACAATCAATTTTTAGGTAGCTGGACGAGCTATACATCCGGAAAAGCCCTGCGTTGTAACTGGGGTGACTACCGTATTCCTAACTCGGGCGATTTTGACATTGGGATGGGAGAATTCAGCCCGGCTGACAAATACTTGGCTGCTGGCTGGCAGGATATGCGTGACTGTACGTTTGTAAACACTAATAGAGCACGCTCAGCCGCCGCGTGCAAGCGTGAGGCACAGATTTGGTGGAAGTAGCCCCACCCCCTTGCAGGAGCGCGAATCGGAACGTAGCGTGCGACAGTTGCCGTTAGCACGCAGCTACCGCTACTTCACACGCATCTTTGTGGGCGCGTGCCGATTGGCGGGCTTTTTCGTTTCTTGCTTCGCGCTGGCCTCTAGGCGCGCTTCTGCTCTTGCTCTCTACTGCTTATTCTCCCTGGTTTATTCTGCTTTGCCTGGCCATGGGCACGGGCTACGCGGCGCTGCTTTATTCGGCTAAGTCGCCGTGGAGCCGGACCGTTAACTACGCGCTGGCGGGGCTGCGCTTTGTAGTCGTCAGTTTTCTGTGCTTTCTACTGTTGTCGCCGTTTATCAGGGCTACCACTACGCATACCGAAGCCCCAACAGTAGTAGTAGCGGTCGATAACTCGCAGTCGGTAAGCTTATTTACACCCAAAGCGAACTTAGCGCAGCTTACCACGGGCCTGCCGCAGCTAGCGGCCACCTTGCGCGCCAAAGGCTTTCGGGTCGAAACCCGGACGCTGACCAAAGCCACTGTCGCACCCGACTCGCTGCGCTTCACCGCCGACCGCACCGACCTCAATAAGCTGCTCAGCGATAGCCACGAGGCCAACGCCGAGCGCAACCTGGCCGGCGTAGTGCTGGTGAGCGACGGACTGGTAAACCAGGGCCAGGAGCCGCAGTTCTCGGAGTTTAACTTCCCGATTTTCAGCGTGGCGCTGGGCGATACAATTGCGAAGAAAGACCTACGCCTTACTGATTTGGTGTATAATCGCGTGGCGTTCAGCGGCAATAAATTTCCCCTGGAAGCTGAAATCAGCTACGAGGGCTACGCCGGCGGCGCGGCAACCGTGGAAGTGCGCGAGGGCGGCCGGATACTCGAAACCCGGCGCGTAGCCCTGCCCGCCGGCCGCCAGCGGGTGCGCACCACCTTTCAGCTCACCGCGCCCGCGCCGGGCAAGCGCCGCTACGAAGTGCGCGTAGTGCCGCAGGCCGGCGAGTTTACGGCCCTCAATAACGGGCGCACAGCCTTTATTGAGATTGTAAAAGGCAAGCTGCGGGTGCTGCTGGCCGCCGCCGCCCCGCACCCCGACCTCAAGGCCCTCCGGGCCGCTATTCTGGCCAATAATAACTTTGAGCTCACCCTGAGTATTGCTGGCGTGGGCGCGCCGCTACCCGCCGGCACCACCTTCGATGTGGCGGTGCTGCACCAGCTGCCGGCGCACGATGGCCTGGGCCAGGACCTGCTGGCGCGGGTACGGGCAGCCCACGTACCAACGCTCTATGTGCTGGGCGCACAGTCCGATTTTAACGCTTATAACCAATTAAATGCCGGCCTGAATGTGCAGCCGCGCGGCTCGCAAACCGACGAGGTGACGCCCCTGCCCAACCCCGGCTTCGCCCGCTTTCCACTTGATGAGGAAACCCGGCTGCGTTTTGCTCAATACCCACCGGCGACAGTACCGTTTGGCGAGCTGCGGCTGGGCAGCGGCGCGGAGGCGGCCCTGTGGCAGCAAGTCGGCCGGCTGCCTACCCAAAAGCCGCTGCTGGTTTTTAGCAGTGCAGCCGGTACCGGGCCCCGCACGGCCACGCTCCTGGCCGAAAATACCTGGCAGTGGCGCTTGCAGGAAGCCATCGCCCACGACGACCATCCCGAAGCCTACGACCGTCTCATTAGCCGCACACTGCAGCTGCTGACCCAGAACGCCAACAAAAAGCGTCTCGACGTGTACCCGACGCAGGATGCCTTTGGCACCCAGGACGACGTAACGCTGAGCGCCGAAACGTACAACGCGGTTTTCGAGCGCATCTACGACCAGAAAATTACTCTTACGCTCACCGACTCGGCCCGCAAGGCGCGCACCATCACCTTTGCCAATGCCGCCGATGGCTCGCCGCTGCACCTGGGGCCGCTGCCGGCCGGCCTCTACCGCTACCAGGCCCGCGCCACCCTCGGCGGCCAGGCCCAGCAGGCCAGCGGCGAATTGCTGGTGCAGAATCAACCCTCGAAGCTCAGGACTCGAAAGCCGACCACCGCCTGCTGGCGCAGCTCAGCCGCCGCAGCGGCGGCCGGCTCTATTACCCCAGTCAGCTAGACAAGCTGGCACAGGATATAGCAAAAGGCAATTATAAGCCTCTGCTTTCCAGCGAAGAAGATTTAAAAGACCTGATTAATTTAAAGTGGTTATTTTTCGCCTTGGTGGCGCTGCTGGCGGCCGAATGGGCAACTCGCAAATACCAGGGCGGGGTGTAAATTTAGCTGCTATGCAAGTTTATTATTTTTTACTATATAAGGTTTGGCGAGTAATGCAACTGAGCAGGCAGCGAGGAAGATTTTGGCGGGGTGAAAGCCTAACCGAGGCGACGGCTAGCACAATGGTGTTTATTTGGTCTAACTGGGTGCTGGTGGGGATATTGATGACATCGAAAATTCCTTATTTCAGTAATTCTCTTAAATCGGTTACTACCGAATACTGCGTAGTTTCTATTGGCATAGCTGGTTTTATATTTATTTATTATCTACACAAGCGCTTGCTAAAATCAGCACCTTACCAAGCCTTTGCAATCACCTTTCCGAACTATTCCAGATTAAAAAATTTATTGTTTAATTTTTTAATTTTTAGCTTATTACTCAGCTTATACGGCAGCCCTTGGGTAGCTGCCAAATGGCTTTTTCATTAGCCTCTATTGTCTTAAAATGCGCTACGTCCTCCTCAACAAGCCCTACGAGGTCCTCACCCAGTTTACGGATGAGCACGGCCGGTCCACGCTCAAGGATTTCGTGGCCGTGCCCAACGTGTATCCGGTGGGCCGGCTCGACTTCGACAGTGAAGGGCTTTTATTATTAACGGACGACAAGCAGCTGCAGCACCGCCTCAGTGACCCGCGCTACAAGGTGCCCAAAACCTACTGGGCGCAGGTAGAGGGCCGGCCTACTGAAGCGGCACTGCAGCAGCTGCGCGAGGGCGTGCAAATCAAGGAAGGCTTTACGCTGCCCGCCGAAGCGCGGGAACTGCCCGAGCAGGAAACTACCGACCTGTGGCCGCGCAACCCGCCCATCCGCTACCGGGCGAGCATCCCGACGAGCTGGCTCGAAATTACCATCTCGCAGGGCATGAACCGGCAGGTACGCAAGATGTGCGCCGCCGTGGGCCTGCCCTGCCTGCGGCTGGTGCGCCAAGCCCTGGGCGACCTGCGCCTCTACGACCTGCAGCCCGGCACCTGGCGCGAGCTGACCGACGAAGAAGCCCTGGCCCTGCGCGGACTGGCCGGCGCCGGCAGCCGCTCCAGCCAGCCTTACCGCCGTCCGGCACCCGCTTCGACTCCACACGGGCGCCCTGGCCCGCGCCGCCCCCGCCCCTGATGCTGCGCCGGCTTATCGTATTTTTGCTAGGTATAGTCGCACTGCTCAACGTGGTGGTGGCCCTCCATGCCTGGCGCTTTACGCACTTTACGACCACGCCAGGGCCGCGCACCCGCAACCCGGAAAAGCTACCAGTAGCCGAAAAAATCAAGCTTATTCTCACCGGGCTGCAAAATCCGAAGCCCGTTAATCTCGCGCCGCCGGATTTTCCTTATGAGAACGTGACGCTGCGCAGCCCCAACGGCCGGCTCGGTGCCTGGTATAGTGGCGTGCCGGCGGCACACGGCACGGTGGTGCTCTGCCACGGCTACACCAGCGACAAGTCGCGGCTTCGGCCCGAGGCGGCCTATTTTCGGCAGCTTGGCTACTCGGTGCTGCTGCTCGACTTTAGCGGCAATGGCGCCTCCGAGGGCTACCAAACCACCATTGGCTACCGCGAGGCCGACGATGTAGCGGCCGCTTTTCGCTGGGCGCAGGCCCGGCAGCCGGGTGCGCCCGTGGTGCTTTACGGCGTAAGCATGGGCGCGGTAGCCATTCTGCGGGCCGAGGCCGAGCTGGGCCTGCGGCCCACGGCCAATATTGTGGAGTGCCCTTACGGTAGCATGCTGCAAACGGCTAAAAACCGCTTCGTGTCGATGCACCTGCCGCCCTTCCCTCTGGCTAACCTATTGGTTTTCTGGGGCAGCGTGGAGAATGGCTACTGGGCATTTAGCCTGAACGCGGGCGAGTACGCCCACCATGTTGCTACTCCTACCCTACTGCTGTGGGGCACTGCCGACCCGCGCGTGACGCGCGCCGAAACCGACACCATCTTTACTCACCTAGCCGGGCCCAAGCAGCGGGTCAATTTCCTAGGCTCTGGCCACGAGCCATATTGGCACAAGCATCCGGGGCAGTGGCGGGGCGTGATAAGCCGGTTTTTGTGCACAGAAATTAACAACTAAAAAGAGGGTCATACCGCATTTTGCGCGGCATGACCCTCTTTTAACAGGAGCCCGGAGCTTCTACCGGCTCCTAATGCGCGGCCAGCTCACGGCCGGTAGTGAGGTCGTCGGCGTAGTGCGTGTGTGAGGCGCGGTAGGTGCGCTCGAATATCAGCGGGAAGATGAACAGCGTGAGGATAGTACCCGTGAGCAGGCCGCCGATAACCACAATAGCCAGGGGCTTGGATGTTTCGGAGCCGATGCCCGTGCTGAGGGCCGCCGGCATTAGGCCGATGATAGCCATCAGGGCCGTCATTACTACCGGCCGCACGCGCGAGGCCACGCCTTCCGACAAGCTACGGTCGAGGCTCATCTTATTGAGCATGTTCTGCTTAAAGACGCTGATAAGAATAACGCCGTTCTGAATACAGATACCAAACAGGGCGATGAAGCCGATACCAGCCGAAATCGAGAAGTTGGTGTGCGTAATGAGCAGCATCGCAATGCCCCCGATGAGCGCAAACGGCACGTTGAGCAGCACCAGTCCGGCATCTTTGAGGTTGCCAAAGAGAATAAACAGGATGAAGAAAATAAGCGCCAGTGAGATAGGCACTACCTGCGCCAGCCGTTGCGAGGCCCGGCGCTGGTTCTCGAAGTCGCCGGTCCATTTCATGGAGTAGCCTTTGGGCAGCACCACTACTTTATTCACTTTCTCCTGCGCTTCGGCGATGGCCGAACCAAGGTCGCGGCCCCGCACCGAAAATTTCACGGCCGAGAAGCGCGTGTTGTCGTCGCGGTAAATCAGGCTGGGACCGGTTACCTGCTTGATGTCGGCTATCTCGTTGAGGGGCACAGTTTTGCCCGCTTGCGTAGGCACCATAAGCGACGAAATCTGGGCCGGGCTTTCGCGGAACTGCGGCTCGTAGCGCACCCGAATCGGGAATTTGCGCTCGCCTTCGTACATCTGGCTGGCCTGCTTGCCGCCCACTGCCATTTCAAGCACGGCGTTGGCGTCGCTTTTACTGACGCCGTAGCTGGCCATGCGGCGCTCGTCGAGGTCGGCGTGCAGCTCGGGCTGGCCGATGTTGCGCAGCAGGCCCAGGTCGTCGATGCCGTCCACTTTTTGCAGTATCTCATATACCTGACGGGCTTTGCCTTCCATCAGCTTGAGGTCGGTACCATATATCTTAACGGCGATACTTCCCTTCACGCCCGACGCGGCTTCTTCCACGTTGTCGGTGATGGGCTGCGAGAAGTTGAAGTCGACGCCCGGAAAACGGTTTAGCTTTTCCTGCATCCGCTCGATAAGCGCCTCCCGGTAAGCCTTGTGCTTCATGTTCTTCTGTACCTCATCGGTGTGCTTTATCTGCACCAGAAACTCGTTGTTGTAGAAGCCCGTAGGGTCGGTACCATCGTTGGGCCGGCCGGTCTGGCTTACTACGTCGCTCACTTCGGGAAAGCTGATGAATACGCGCCGCATCTCGTTGCAGAGCTTATTCGACGCATCGAGCGAGATGCTGAGCGGCAGCTGCGCCCGTACGTAAATGGAGCCCTCATTCAGCTCGGGCAAAAACTCGGTACCCAGAAACTGGTACATGCCGATGCCTACCACCACGGCCGCCGCCGCTGCCAGCAGACTGGCGGTTTTATGAATATATGTAAAATCGAATACATTTTTTGCGCCCTTGCTGATAGCCCGCACGAAGAAGTTGTCTTTCTCGCGCACGTTCTTGCGCAGCAGAATCGAAGCCAGCACCGGCACCAGGGTCAGCGTAAAAATCAGCGCGCCGAGCAGCGCAAAGCCCAGCGTCCAGGCCAGGGGGGAAAATACTTTGCCTTCCACTTTCTCAAACGAGAAAATCGGCAGCAACGCGGTGATAATGATGGCCTTGGCAAAGAAGATGGATTTACCCATATCGCGGCCGGTTTTCTTGATGATGCCCAGCTTGGCCAGCTTGTTGAAGCGCTCCATGCCCACCTCGTGGGCTTTGTGGTCGAGCGCCACAAAGAGCCCTTCCACCATTACCACGGCCCCGTCGATGATGATACCGAAGTCGATAGCGCCCATGCTGAGCAGGTTGGCACTCATGCCTTTAAGACGCAGGCAGATAAAGGCAAACAGCAGCGCCAGCGGAATAATGATGCTCACAATGACCGTAGTGCGCCAGTCGGCCATGAACAGGAACACAATCACCGTCACGAAAATCATACCCTCGGTGAGGTTGTGAATAACGGTTTCAGTCGAGAAGTCAATCAGGTTCTGGCGGTTGTAAAACGTGCTGATTTTCACGTCGGCCGGCAGAATCTTGTCGTTCAGCAGCTCTACCTTGGCTTGCAGCAGCTTGATAACTTCCGACGGGTTTTCGCCTTTGCGCATTACCACAATACCTTCCACCATGTCGTCGTTCAGGCCCCGGCCCACGCGGCCCAGGCGGGGCAGGGCCGCTTCGGCTACCTGCGCCACGTCTTTCACCAGAATCGGCGCGCCGTTCACGTTCTTGATGACCGTGTTATTAATGTCCGAGATATTATTCAGCAGGCCAATGCCGCGCACCACGTAGTTCTGCTGGCCCTCGTTTATCACGTCGCCGCCCACGTTGATGTTGGAGCGCTGCACGGCGGTGTACAGGTCGAGCGGCGTGAGGCCAAAATCCTGCAGCTTGCTGGGGTCTACCGATATCTCGTAGCTCTTTACCTCGCCACCGAAGCTGTTCACGTCGGCCACGCCGGGCACGGCCTTCAGGTTGCGCTCTACTACCCAGTCCTGAATGGTTTTCAGCTCGCGGGTCGATTTATCGTTTGATGCCAGCGTGTAGCGAAAAATCTCCCCCGTCGGGCCGTACGGCGGCTGCACCTCGGGCGCCGCGCCTTCGGGCAGGTCGGCCCCGGCCAGCAGGTTGTTGACCTGCACGCGGGCAAAGGCGTCGTCTACGCCATCATCGAAAATCACCTTCACCACCGACAGGCTAAAGAGCGTGGTCGAGCGCACGCTGGTTTTCTTCTGCACGGGGTTGAGCGCGATTTCAATGGGCGCCGTCACAAACTTCTCAATCTCCTCGGCCGAGCGGCCGGGCCACTGCGTGATGATGGTGATTTCGGTGTTCGTTACGTCCGGAAAGGCCTCGATGGGCGTATTCCGGTAGCTCACCACACCGGCAATAATTGCCGCCAGCGTGAGCAGAAAAATAAAGCCCTTGTTCTTGAGCGAAAAGGCAATAATGCCTTGGATAAACTTATTCATTTAGCAAGTATCATTTACCATTTAACAGTTGCTTTTCAGCTCTTTATCACCGCCCATCTACAACGCGCTGGCTGTGGCAGTACACCACAGCGCATGGGCTGTTAACCGGCAGATGATACCTGTTAAATGACAGTTAGTCATTCAGCTCGTCGTACACGAGCAGTTGGTTTTTGGTAACGATAATATCGCCGGCCTTAAGATTGCCGCTCACGTAGCTCACGTCGCCCACCGTCTTCACCACTTTCACCGGGCGGGTATCGACCTCCGTCCGGCTTTTATACACCAGCACAAAATGCTGGTCTTTGTCGAAAATCACGGCGTTGGCCGGCACGGCCAGCTCCTTTTGGTTTTCGGTATTGAGAATGTGTACCTGGGCGTACATCTCGGGCTTGAGCAGGTAGCCGGGGTTGGGCAGCCGAATGCGCACTTTCAGGGCTTTGCTGTCGGGGTCGAGCACATTGAACACCTTGTCGACCACGCCGTGGAAGTGCTTATCGGGGTACGAGAGCGTGGTAATGTCGGCCTGGTAGCCCAGCTTCACGTTGGCAATGTCCGACTCAAATACGTTGGCCAGCACCCATACCTGGTCGAGGTCGGCGATGGTAAAAAAGCCGTCGGCGTCGGTGTTGGCATTGGTGTACTGCATGCCCTGGGTTACATTCTTGTCGGTAATAAAGCCCGATATCGGGGCCTTAATAGTGTAATGCCCATCGCGCGACACCCCATAGATACCCAGCTGCTTATTGGTTTTGCCGAGGTTGCTCTGCGCTTTGCGCAGCTCTTCGCGGGCCAACACCACGTCGCGCTCGGCCGCCAGACCAGCTTTAAACTGGTCTTCGGCTACCGACAGGTTTTTCTGGGCAATCGCCAGGTCGGTGCCGGCCGTGCTGTTCTGGTTCTGCACGTCGGCAATCTCGCCCGAGCGCACCACGGCCAGCACCTGGCCCTTGGTAACGTGGTCGCCCAGCTCTACATTAAGCTTTTCGACTATTCCGCCTACCAGCGGGAATACTTTGGCGGTTTTGTCGCCATTGGTTTTCACCTGGCCCGAAAACGACTGCTCGCTGCGCATGGGCTCCAGGCGCACAGTATCGAAGGCCAGCTCCTTAAGGGTCTGGTCAGAAAGCGAGAATTTCTTGGCGGTTTTTGGTTCCTCTTTCGTCGTAGATTCCGACTTGGAGCAGGCCCCCAGGCCCAGGGTCAGCAACAGAAAATAAGCAGCACGATTCATGAATAGTAAGTAGTGGCAAGCGCCGGCTTCCGAAAGCACAGGCCCTTGTCCTTCGAGGCTAGGGAGAAAGAATTATTCGGCGCGGAAGAACGTGCGCCCGGTAGAAAGATTGATAATCTCAAAGGCTCGCATCCGGTTGGCGCGCAGCGTATTGAGCTGAATAACGTTGTTTTTGTACGCCTCGTAAAAATCCAGATATTCTACCACACTGATAAGGCGCTTGGTATAGCTCTGCTCAATGTTGTCGATGAGGCGTGCAAAGGGCGTGGTGTCGCGGCTGGTGTGCTGGTAGAGGTCGTCCTGGCGCAGGGCTACCTGGTAGGCCTCGTGCACATCGCGGCGCACCACCAGCTGCTGCTGGGCAGCCTGGGCCTGTGCGTTGCTTATCTGGGCTTTAGCGGCCTGAATATTACCCTGGTTACGGTTAAACAAGGGCACCGCAACTCCCAGGGTCAGGGAGTTATAGTTATTGATGTAGGAGCCCAGACGGTCGTAGCTGTAGCCAACGGCGAGGTCGGGCGTGGCCACGGCCCGCTGCAGGCGCAGATTCAGCTCCTGGCGCTGCACCTCGGCCCGGCGGGCTAGCAGGTCGGCGCGGCGAGCTACGGCCGTGTCGGTCAGCTGCGTTTCGGAGTAGGTGTTCAGCGAGAGGTCGCGCACACGGTTGGGGTCAACCACCGGCTGATAAGCCGAGCGGGTCGAATCGCGCAGCAGCACATGCAGGTCGGCATGGCCATTAGCCTGCTCGGTTATCAGGCCCAGCCGCTCGCTTTGCAGGGTAAAGAGAAACGCCTTGAGCCGGATAACCTCTTTGAGCGCAATGTTACCCTTCTCGTACTGGCTCTGGTAGAGGTCGACAGTGTGCTGAAGCTGGGGTATTTCAGTATCGTACACGCGCAGGGTCTGCTGCCGGAAGTACACGTCGTAAAACGTGGTACGCAGCTGAAAGCGTAGGTTGCGCACCAGGTCTTCGAGGTTGAAGGTTTCGACCACGGCTGCCTGCTGGGCAGCTTTGCCTGCTGCGCGCCGGCGGCCCGCCAGCGCAAACAGCTGCTGTACCTGAAACGCCACCTGGTTCTGTTGGCCCGCGCCATCAGGCTCCTGCCGATGAATCGACTGCTGTATAATATTCTGGTCCAGCGATATAGTCGGGTTGTCAATGAGCTTTGCCTGCACCGCCAGGGCCTGCGCCGCTGTGATGTTGTAGCGCTGGGCCAGCAGCTGCAGGTTGTTTTGCACGAAGCGCTGCTCGGCATCGGGCAGCGTCAGGCGTACGGTGTCTACAACTGGCTGCGCTAAGGCCTGGGTGGCAAAAAGCAGTAAAAAAGCAGGGATTCTACTTATGGAGCTAAGTCGATTTCCCTTTAGATGTAAATCGTTCTGCGTAGTCACGGCTAAGCTTGGTTTTGGGTTAGCTCACAAAGCTATCTTAAAGCCAGCATATTTTATTCATCTAAATTACACCTACATTAGAATCGAATTAGTATTGGATTAGAACGAGATTAGAAAATATTTTCAGATGCCAAAAAAGCCCCAGTCAAGCAGACTGGGGGCTTTTTAATTAATTGGAGCTGGATGCCTTACTTGTGGCGCTCTCGCTCCTGCTTGCTGCTATATACCCACTCGTATACTGCCGGCAAAATAAGCAGCGACAACAGCGTCGCGGTTATCAGGCCGCCAATAACGACGATAGCCAGCGGCTTCTGGGTTTCGGAACCAATGCCGTGGCTAAGGGCAGCGGGTAACAGCCCGAGCGAAGCCATGAGCGCCGTCATCATTACCGGGCGCAGTCGTGACCGGGCCCCATCTTTAATCGCCTGCACCAGGGGCATACCCTCGCGCATATTCTGGCGGAATTTGTTGACCAGAATTACCCCATCCTGAGTGGCTACGCCGAAGAGCGCGATAAAGCCCACGCCGGCCGATATAGAGAAGTTAACGCCCGTTAGCAGTAGCGCCGCTATACCCCCAATGAGGGCAAACGGCACGTTGAGCAGCACCAGCACCGAATCGAGGACGTTGCCAAAGGAAATAAACAGGATAAAGAAGATAGCCAGGATACTGATAGGCACCACGATGGAGAGCTGCCGCTGGGCGCGCTCCTGGTTTTCAAACTCACCGTTCCAACCCGTTGCGTAGCCTTTGGGCAGCTTTACATTAGCCGCAACCAGTTTTTGAGCTTCGGCAATAGTCGAGCCCAGGTCGCGGCCCCGAACCGAGAATTTGATGGCAATAAAGCGAGAGTTATTTTCCCGATAAATGAAGGCCGGGCCGGCTACGTTTTCAATCTTCGCAATTTCCTGAAGCTTGATTTTACCGCCGCTCAGATTTGGCACCGTGAGGTCGCCAATCTGGTCGGGGGTCGAACGATACGGAATATCGTAGCGCAGGCGCAGGTCGAATTTACGCTCTCCTTCAAACACCTGGCTCACGGCCTTGCCGCCGATTGCCATCTCAATAACCGCGTTGGCATCGGCAGCGCTCACGCCAAACTGCGCCATCTTATCAGGGTCCAGAGTAATGTGCAGCTCGGGCTGGCCAAGGTTTCGGAAGATACCAAGGTCTTCAACCCCTCTTACCTTTTTTAGCTGCGCATAGACTTCATCGGCTTTTTTATCTAGGAAATTGAGGTCATCGCCCGTAATCTTTACGGCCATGGAGCCTTTTACCCCCGATACCGCTTCCTCCACGTTGTCGGAAATCGGCTGGGAAAAGTTAAAGTCAACCCCACGGTAGTGACTAAGCTTTTTTTGCATCTCCGCAATTAGCTCGTCCTTGGTAATCTTACGCTTCCACTGCTCGGCCGGGTACAAATCGACGAAGAACTCCTGGTTGAAGAAGCCCGTGGCATCGGTACCGTCGTTGGGGCGGCCGGTCTGCGAAATCACGCCCCGCACCTCCGGGTACTGCTCAAAATCCTGCCGGAACTGCTTGGTAAAATGGTATGAGTCTTCCAGGCTGATGCTCAGCGGCATGGAAGCCCGCACGTAGATACTGCCCTCATTCAGGTGGGGCAAAAACTCCGTCCCGACGAAGTGAAAGGCACCAATGCCGGCAATAAGCGCCAGCAGTGCGGTAAGCATAGCCGTGCGCGGGTTGCCCATTACCTTATCGAGCAAGGGAGCATAGTTGCGGTTCAGAAACTCGATAAGCGGATTATGCCGCTCGCGCACATTCTTCTTCAGCAGGATGGAAGACAGCACTGGCACCAGCGTAAGCGCCAGCAGCAAGGCACCCAGCAGCGCAAACCCGAGGGTAAAGGCCAACGGGGAGAACAGCTTTCCCTCTACTTTCTGAAAGGAGAAGATGGGAATCAGAGCCGTCACGATAATGAGTTTGGACGTGAAGATGGATTTACCCATCTCCGTACCCGTGTGCAGAATCTTGCTCAGCTTGGCGCGCTTGTTGAATTCCTCCATGCCCTCGTGCTCGGCCCAATGGGCCAGCATCACAAAGAGCCCTTCCACCATTACCACGGCCCCGTCGATAATAATACCGAAGTCGATGGCCCCGATACTGAGCAGATTGGCCGTCATGCCCTTCCAGCGCATCAGGATAAAGGCGAAGAGCAGCGCCAGTGGGATAACCATTGCAACGGTTATCGTAGTGCGCCAGTCGGCCAGAAAAATCAGCAGAATAATGGTTACCAGCGTGATACCCATTGCCACGTTTTCACCCACCGTATGCAGCGTATGCTCGTTGAGCTCGGTACGGTCGTAAAATACCTTGAGGCGTACATCACCGGGCAGCACGGTGGTATTCAGGTAGTCTACCTTGGCTTCGAGCAGGGGCAGCACGGCGCCCGGGTTTTCACCCTTGCGCATGAGCACGATACCTTCCACTACATCGTCGTGGTCGTCGCGGCCCACAATGCCAAGCTGCGGCAGGTTAGAGGTGTGTACGGTACCGATGTTGCGGACCAGCACCGGCACGCCATTCACATTTTTAATGATAATCTTCTCGATATCAGCCACGTTTTTCACAATGCCAATACCGCGTACCACAAACGCCTGCTGGCCTTCCCGCACAATGTCACCACCCACGTTCACGTTGGCCCGCTGCAAGGCCTGAAATACGTCGAGAGCCGTCAAACCATATTTGGTTAGCAATGGGGGTGTTACTGCCACCTCGTACGTTTTTACCTTACCGCCGAAGCTAACGACGTCGCCCACCCCCGGCACCGCCTTAAGGTTTTTTTCAATTACCCAATCCTCCAGCGTTTTAAGCTCGGTGGCCGTTTTTGTTTTCGAAACAAGGGTGAAACGGTAGATTTCCCCGGTCGGGCCGGTAGGTGGCTGCACCCCAGCGGTCACTCCATCGGGCAGGTTCACGTTAGCCAGCTTTTGAGCGGCTTCCATGCGAGCGTTGAAGTTATCGGCTCCATCCTCAAACACAATCTTGATGAAGGAGAGACCAAAGAGGTTGATGGAGCGAATGACCGTTTTGCGGCTTATCGAGTTCATCTCCGTCTCAATCGGAATGGAAATGAAGCGCTCTACTTCTTCGGCCGAGCGGCCGGGCCACTGCGTAATAATTACCACTTCCGTGTTCGTCACATCGGGGTAAGCCTCTACCGGGGTATAGTAGAAACTCACTGCCCCTGCTATAACTACCAGTGCCGTGATAAAGAAAATGATATAGGGATGCTTCAGCGAGAAACCGATGAGGCCTTTTATGAATTTGTTCATTGTTAACTGGTTGTCAGTTGTTGGTTGGCAGTTGCCAGGCAATGCCGGGCCAGCGGCTCACGGAGCCGGGGCGAGGCTTTTGGCTTCGGCTGCCCGTTGCGCAGCAGTTGCCGGCAGCCGGCAATGAGCAGCCGGAAGCCGGCAACTAAAAACTAATCCGTCAAATCGTTGAAGAGTAACAGACTACCTTCCGTGACCACTTGGTCACCATCTTTAAGATTACCCGTTACATAGGTATATTCTGGTGTTGAGCGCACCACATTAACCGGCACTACTGCGTATTTGCGGGGCGCAGTCTGCTTTACTACGAAGTATTTATCCTTGCTAAAAATCACCGATTTGGGATTAAGCGCGAGGTTCTTGCCCGAATTTTCGAGGTGCAGGCTCACCGTGCAGAACATATCAGGCTTCAGGAGGCCCCCGGATTGGGTAATTCTACCCGGGCTTGCAGTACCCGCGTATCGGCATCAACTACGTTCGAGATATTGGTGATGGTACCCGAGAATTTTTTGTCGGGGTAAGCCAGCGCTGTGATATCTACTTGCTGCCCAATGCGCAAGGCCGAAATATCAGTTTCGTAGATATTGAACAGAATCCAGACCCTGCTTAGGTCCGAGATAGTGAAAAGGGGCGTCGAGTTATCGGGCCGCAACTGCATGTTGGGGTTCACGTTGCGGGCTACAACAAACCCGCTAACCGGGGCTTTTACTTCGTAAACCGGCTTGGCAGTACCGCTGCTACTGGCTCCGTAAAGCTTCAGAATCTGCTGGGTACGGTTCAGGGCCGACTGTGCCTTAACCAGTCCTTCACGGGCGGCAATCAAATCTGACTGCGAAGCGAAGTTGGTTTTGTATAGCTGCTCGGTGTTGTTGGCATTACGCTGCGCCAGCGCGAAATCGCTTTTGGCCGCATTAAAGTCGTTAAGGTAGCCGCTTACGTCGGCACTTTGCACGCGGGCCAGGGCCTGCCCCTGCTGCACATGCGCACCCAACGTAGCCGACACGTCGAGTACATTACCACTCACCACCGGAAATACCTGGTCAACGCGGCGCTGGTCATAGCTTACTTTACCAGTAAAGCGCAGGTCATCAGCCAAATTACGCGTCATTACCGTATCAGTGCGGTAGGTTGACTCCGTGTCCTTGCTATTGGTAGGAAGCTCAGCTTTTTTCTCGCTGCAGGCGGGCAGGCTTAGTATTGGTGCTGCCAGCACAGCTGTGATAAGCAAGCGAAAGGGCGTTTTTTGAAACACGTTCATTTGGGTACGTAGAGAATTAGAAGGACGTAATCAGCCGGCAGGCTAAAACCCTTTCTTGCTTCTTAGTTAATTAAAATACTTTGGCGTTGGTGGCGAAATTGACCTGCTGCTCGCTTTGCAGCAGGCGGCTGCTTATATCGATAAGCCCCAGCTGCGCCTCTTTGTAGGCCCGGAACTTGTCGATGAAGCTTACCAGGTCGATAAGGCGGCGATTGTAGTCGGCGACTGCGTCGCGGCTTACGTTGGCCGTACGGGCCAGGTAATCGGGGGTAATACTGCGTCGCAAGGTGATAGCACGCTGCAACTGCTCATAGGCCGCCGCTACATCCTGCTCCACCTGTAAATGCACCGCATTCAATGCAAAGCCTGACTGCTGAATACCAATCTTAGCTGCTTGAATATTGCCCTGGTTACGGTTGGCAATCGGCAGGTCGATGGCCGATTGCAGGCCGAAGTAATGCGCATAGGTGCTGCCCTGACTGGCGTAGTCGGCGCCTACCAGGAGCTTGGGAATAGCCAGCGAATGCTGTACGGCCAGATTTTGCTGGGTATAAACCGTTTGCTGGGTAGCCGCCCGCAGGTCGGGGCGCAACGCAAAGGCCTGCGTCTCCAGATAAGTCAGGTCTGGTACCACAGCCGGGGCATCGGGCAGGAACTCTACTCCTTCGGGCGATACGAACACGGAACCCGGCGCGGCCAGCAGTACGCGCAGGGTGGCCTGGTCCTGAGTAAGCTGGTTGAGCAGGTCGCTGCGGTCACGTTCCAGGCTTTGCTGCTCTAGTTCAAGGCGGGTTACCTCATAAGAAGCCACAACCCCAGCCGCAGCCGCTCGCGGAAAGCGGCCAGCAGGCGGCCCAGCTGAACGCGCTCCTGCTCGGTAAAGCCCAGCTTACGGCGCTCGGCTGCTACGTTATAAAACGATTGCACCAGCTGAAAGCGGGCCTGACGCAGCAGGTCTTCAAATGCAGCCTGCTGCACCGAAACCCCCGTGCGCGAAAGTTGCACGAGCTTACTGCGTCGGCCAGATATATCAATAAGCTGCTGAATCTGAGCCAAAAAGGTGCCGCCAGTGGGGTTCGTCGGGTCAGTCTGCTTGTTCAGTGGGAAGAAGGTCTTCGTATTTGGGTTGTAGGCGTTCACCTCCATCTGGAGGTTAGGGTTATCCCGCAGCAATGCCTGCCGGATAGCCGCGTTTGCCACGTCGATGTTAAAATGCTGAGCCAGCAGCTGAAAGTTGGCCTGCATAAATCGCGCCTGAGCCTGGTCGAGCGTTACACGCAGCGTATCGGTAGGAATGGCGGTTGCCGCAGCCCCGGTCGGCAAACCCATCTCGATAGGATACTTGTTCAGCCCACCGCCGCCTCCCGCAGCCGAAGCGCCGGTAGCCGAGGCACCTGGGGCAGCAAGTGCCCCCGCAGGCGCTGCCAGTCGGCCCGCGCCCGTGCTGGGAGCAGCATTGGTGGGGGTAGCGGCGGGCATGCCGGTAGCGGCCGGGCTAGAGGCCGCCCCACCGGGGCTTGTGAGGGGGTACCCGGCTGGCCAAATGTAGGCGTGGCGGCAGGCTGCCCCGGTAGCTGGGCCGGGCTGGTAGTACCTCTGGCGGCGCCCGGCTGCTGGCCGGTTGCCGCTGGGGTGGTAGCTGGCGTTGTAACGGCTGGTAAGGGGGCGCCGGTAGCCGGCCGGGCGGCATTAGGTTGCGGCATCTGAGCCCAGCTCGCTACCGCCGTTAAGCTTATTCCCCCGGCAGTTGCCAGGATTCGAAAAACAGAAATTTGAAAACGCATAACGGGTAAATCTGCTGCTTAGGAACTTTGAAGGGAAGCTGTTGCGTGCCCTCCGTCAAAAGCAGTAGTCTATAATTAAGAAACAAAGGTCCGACCAATACATTAGGTCAGAATTAGAAGGGCATTAGAAATCGATTAGAAAGATGAATTCACGCGACTTTTTGCTTGGCGCCCTCTTAGCTAACAAATACTAGCTCGGCTACTGTTCCCCTTCCAGGCTCCGAGCGCAACGTAAGTAGGCCACCATGCAGGCTGGCAATGCGCTGGGCCAGCGGCAGCCCTACTCCATGCCCGGCT
This sequence comes from Hymenobacter sp. BRD67, assembly GCF_013256425.1. GTDB lineage: Bacteria > Bacteroidota > Bacteroidia > Cytophagales > Hymenobacteraceae > Hymenobacter. Next base: position 1,043,504 of record NZ_CP053904.1, on the reverse strand, counting down.
ACTCCGCGCACGGCAGTAGCCCGAAAAAAAGGCTGGAATACCTGTGCCAGGTCATCGGCCGCAATACCCATTCCGGTATCAGCTACCCGCACAATGCGTTCTCCACCGGCCAGACAGCGCAAGCTAAGCAGCACCCGCTGGTCACCGGCCGAATATTTCAGTGCGTTATCAACCAAATTGCCTAACGCCCGCACTAAAAGCCCACGATGGCCGAACACAACAAAATCGGCAGGGTCGGCAGGCAAATCGGCCAGGTCGCCCAAGTCAACCTGAATCCGCGCGCGTTGAGCCGGGGCCACGGCTTCGCGCACCTCCCAAAGGAGCTCGTCCAGACGCACTTCATCAGTCAGCGGCACTGCTTCTTCGGCTTGGGCCAGGTCCAGCAGATTATTAATTAACGCCTTTAGCTGTTGCAGCTCTCCTAGCACCGATGCCACGCCTTCCCGATATGCCTCCGGCGGCCGGGCGCGCGCCAACAGCACCTGAAGCTCCCCGATACTAGCCGTAAGCGGCGTACGTAGCTCGTGCGAGGCATTGCGCACAAAGGCCCGCTGGCCCTCAAAGCTAGCTTCGAGCCGCTCCAGCAGCCGGTTGAAGGTGCGGGCCAGGCGCGTCAGGTCATCGCGCTCGCTGGTACGCAGAAAGCCCTCATCTACCCGCTGGTGCAGGTCGTGCGCCGTGATGCGGTCTACCTGGTCATTAAGGGCGGCTATGGGAGCCAGCGCCCGGCCGGCAAAGCCCCGGCCTACTCCATAGATGACCAGTAGGCTAGCCACATATATTATTCCCATTATGGAAGCCAGGCTTTTCAGCCGCCGCTTGCCATACATATTTTCGGCCGCCGCTACAATAATATAATCGCCCTGGTTATCCTGATAAAATAGCCCAACTGCCTGCCGCTGCCCCAGCTGAAAATACACTTCCTTGTTAGTAACGATGCGGGCCAGGATGGCATCCGACAGCCGCACGCGCTCATCCTCCGCCACAAAGCGCACCTGGCCTTTGGCGTCGTACACCTGCAAAATCTCGTTGGTGAGCGATTGCAGGTATTTCTTTTCGAAGGCGCGGAAGGCGCTGGCGCGCATCTCGTCTTTTTCGAGGTAGATATACCCCGTCACCTGCGCCCGCTCGCGCAGCCGCTGCCGAAACTCCCGCTCCGAGGTAGTCATCTGCAGCACAAAAACCATCGCCAGCACCCCCAGCAGCAGCACGGCCACTACGCCCAGAAAGAGCCAGGTAAGCCGGTTTCGGATAGTCATATTATACTTTTACTATATTATAAATAATTAATACCACTGCGAAATCCTGCGCTACTCGCCTCAGCCTCCAGCTGCTGGCTGCTTATTCTTCACGCAGCACGTACCCCATACCTACTACCGTATGAATCAGCTTTTTATCGAATCCCTTGTCAATTTTATTGCGCAGGTAATTGACGTACACATCAATCACGTTGGAACCGGTATCGAATGAGTCTTCCCAGATATGCTCCGCAATTTCGCCCCGGCTCAGCACGCGCCCCTGATGACGCAGCAGCAGCTCAAGCAGGTTGAATTCGCGGGCAGTGAGCTTAATGGGCTGGCCGGCCCGAACGACCTTTTTGGCAGCAGTATCCACCGTCAAATCTCCCAGACTCAGCTGGTTGCCCTTGGCCGAACGCCGGTCGCGGCGGCGCGTAAGTGCCCGCACCCGCGCCAGCAGCTCCACAAAGTCGAAGGGCTTTACCAGGTAGTCGTCGGCGCCGCCATCAAAGCCCAGCAGCTTATCCTGGGTTGTGCCTAGCGCCGTAAGCATCAGGATAGGCAGCTCCTGGTCCTGGGCGCGCACGGCCTTCAGCACTTCCAGCCCGCTTTGGCCGGGTAAAATCACGTCCAGAATCAACAGGTCAAACTCCTGCTCCAGCGCCAGCCGCTGGCCAAAAGTTCCATCATAGGCTACTTCTACCTCGTAGCCTTCTTCCTCCAGCCCCCGCCGGATAAAGGCCGAAACCTTGGGCTCATCTTCGACCAGCAGAATTTTAATTGACATAGAATGCAAAGTAACGGTGGGGTTTAGAGATGCCTGGCATTACCAAGACAATACTATATTTAGCCCGACTAACGTTAGTGCATTTTCCTACCCCAACTGCCCTATGAACAACTACTTACTCGGCTTGCTGCTGGTTCCCGGCTTGGCACTGGCTCAAACTCAGACTACGGCCACTTACCCCTACCTGATAAAAGGAAAAATCGGGAAGCTAAACGCACCGGCCAAAGTGTACTTAATGACCGGCTTGCAACCGACCGACTCGGCCACGCTGCGCCAGGGCCAATTTGAATTCAAGGGCACCACCCCTTTTCCGCAGTAGGCCACCCTGGTGCTGGAGCGCCAGGGCCGGCTGCAATCAGGCTGGCAAAAGAAACAGTTTGGAGGCAAAATGGCAACGGTATACGTTGAATCGCCCGACCGCATCCGCTTGTTTCTGGAGCCTGGCCCGGTGGTGGTTAACAGTGCCGATTCGATGCGCACAGCCCGCCTCACCGGCGGCCCGCTCACGGCCGACTACCTGCGCATAAATGAGGTAACCAAGCCGATAGCCAAGAAGGCTAATACTAGTAAGTCGCAAGCGGAATTTGATGCCATTAGCAAGGAATATGCGCAAGCCTACCTGGTTTTTGTCAAGTCCCACCCTACCTCCTGGGTAAGCCTGGAAGCTTTGCAGTATGCGCGCCAGATGAATCCGCCCCAGTACGCGGAGGTAGCACCTCTCTATGCCGCCCTCACCCCGGCCCAGCGTGCCAGTCCGCCCGGCAAGTTCTACGGCGACATGCTAGCCGGCCTGAAAGCCACCGCCATTGGTGCGCAGGCGCCCGCCTTCACCCAAACCACGCCCGATGGCAAACAGGTATCGCTGGCCGATTACCGGGGCAAATATGTATTAGTGGATTTTTGGGCTAGCTGGTGCACGCCCTGCCGCGCTGAAAACCCCAACGTGCTCAAAGCCTACGAAGCCTTTAAGGTGCGCAACTTTGAGGTACTGGGCGTGTCGCTCGATGACGAAAAAAGCCGCGAAAAGTGAGTCAAGGCCATTGCCGATGACCACCTGCCCTGGACGCAGGTATCGGAACTACGCGGCTTCGACGGCACCACGGCCCAGCAATACGGGATAAAATCTATTCCGCAGAACTTTCTTATCGACCCGCAGGGCAAAATCGTGGCTACTAACCTGCGTGGCGACGATATTCAAGCTACCCTGGCGCGCTTTATCAAGTAAGTGGTGAGCTGCCTGGGCCTACGGCTAGTCGTCTTCGTAATCGAGGCCCAGGCAGCTGTTGAGGGCCTGCTGCAGCTCGCTGGCAGCGTGTAGCTGACCAGCCTTCCGGCTTACTATCAAGCCTTTGCGATATACCTGCTCGGCCTCATCTTTCTTGCCAAAGCCTTCGAGCAGCTTGCCGGCGTGGTAATAAGTACCCACGTAATCGGGGTGCCCGGTCAGCAGCTTCTGGTAAAATTCCCAGGCCCGCAGCGGCTCGGCCGCCCGGTACTCGGTGGCCAGGGCGTAGATGGTGAAGGCATCGTTGGGGTCTTCTTCGTAAAAAGCTAACAGTTGCTGTAAGCGGCTGGGGGTACTCATGGGAAGGGTTTTGGCTATCTTTGGGACGAAATTGCGACGTGCGCGCCGCATTCGGGTTTATAACGGGGCCGAAAGGCCTTTTCAGGCTTGGCAACTGTTATGCAAGCCGACTACTTTTGTATTCTCTTCTCACCCTAACCTTGCTTAGATGAAGTTTCTGGTTTGCATCTCTAACGTACCCGACACAACCACCAAAATTACCTTTACGCCCGATAATAAGGAGTTTAACAAGGCCGGGGTGCAGTTTGTGATTAACCCCTGGGACGAATACGCCCTGACCCGCGCCATCGAGCTGAAAGAGGCGGCCGGCAGCGGCACCGTAACCGTCTTAAATGTAGGCGAAGCCGACACGGAGCCCAACATTCGGAAAGCGCTGGCCATCGGCGCCGACGACGCCATTCGGGTAAATGCCGCCCGAAGGATGCGTTTTTCGTGGCCGAGCAAATCGCGGCTATCGCCAAAGAAGGCGCCTACGACATCATTCTGATGGGCAAGGAAAGCATTGACTATAATGGCTTTCAGGTGCACGGCATGGTGGGCGAGCTGCTCGGCATCCCAACCGTGGCCCCGGCTATGAAGCTGGATATGAGCGGCAACACTGCCACCCTGGAGCGCGAGATTGAGGGCGGCAAGGAGATAGTGAGCGTCAATACGCCCTTCGTGGCCTCGTGCCAGCAGCCCATGTGCGAGCCCCGCATTCCCAATATGCGCGGCATTATGACGGCCCGCACCAAGCCCCTGAAAGTAGTAGCTGCTACCGGCGACGCGGCCCGCACCCAGGTGCAGGAGTACGCCCTGCCCCCAAGAAGCAGGGCGTGAAGCTGATACCCGCCGAAAGCGCCGGCGACCTCATCAAGCTGCTGCGCAACGAAGCGAAAGTAATATAAGGAGAGTTATGAGTTAAAAGTCAGGAGTCAGGGGTGGCCGCTCGTCCATCCCAAGCTCAGACTGGCAACTCCTAACTCCTAACTTTTAACTTATAACTCCCAAAAGATGTCAGTTTTAGTAGTAGTGGAATGCGATAAGGGTGAAGTAAAGAAATCTTCGCTCGAAGTGGCTACGTATGGCGCGCAGCTTGCAGCGCAGCTCGGCACCAGCGCTACGGCCATTGCCGTGGGCGAAGCCTCCGACGCCAGTCTTGCCAGGCTCGGCGAGCAAGGCATTACCAAAGTGCTCTATGACAAGGAGCCGCGCCTGAAGGATTTCGTAAACAATGCGTACACCAAGCTTATTGCCACGGCGGCTCAGCAGGAAGATGCCAAGGTAATTGTGCTGGCCAACAGCAACATCGGTGCTACTGTGGGTTCGCGCTTGTCCATCCGGCTGCAAGCCTCGCTGGCGACCAACGTGGTAGAGCTCCCCAAAACCGACGGTGGCCAGTTTACGGTAAAGCGGGGCGCCTTCTCGGGCAAAGCCTTTTCGGATGTAGTGCTGAGCGGTGAGCGCAAGATTATCGCCGTTAAAAAGAACTCCATCGAAGCCCAGCACGAGGCCGGCAAAACGGCCGAGGTAGTCGCTTTTGCCGCTCAGCTCTCCGATGCGGATTTTGCCGATGCGCCCAAGCAGGTAGTGATGCAGGACCAGGCCGGCGGCATTTTGCTGCCCGAAGCCGAGCGCGTCGTATCAGGCGGCCGGGGCATGAAAGGCCCCGAAAACTGGCATCTTATCGAAGACCTGGCCAAAGCGCTGGGCGCGGCCACGGCCTGCTCGAAGCCGGTATCGGACGTGGATTGGCGTCCGCACCACGAGCACGTGGGGCAGACAGGCATCACAGTATCGCCAAATTTATATATTGCTTGTGGCATTTCGGGCGCGATTCAGCACCTGGCGGGCGTCAACTCCTCGAAGGTTATTGTGGTCATCAACAAAGACCCGGAAGCCCCGTTCTTCAAAGCTGCCGACTACGGTATTGTGGGCGATGTATTTGACGTATTGCCTAAGCTGACAGCAGCGGTAAAAGCGCTGGGGTAAGGCGCGTTGCTAGGCCAGTAACGTCATGGTGGGCTTGCAAAGCAGCTTGTTCGCGCTGTCGGGTCATGCATCCGGCAGTTCGGACAAGCTGCTTTGCAAGCTCAGCATGACGTTCTTATTTCGTATTTTACGTCAAATTCAGCTTTTTTTGTGAGCCGTTTCCGGCCGTACTCGCTTTATTTGTCGTACGGAAAGCATCGCTTTTATTTACCAAGAATTCAAGTCCCCGAGACCCTTGAAAAAAATACCCCTCGAAATTCTGGGCCTGTCCTCCTCGCAGTCGCAATCCGGCTCCTTTGCCCTTATCCTGGGCGAGAAGCATGGCAACCGCCGCCTGCCGATTATCATCGGCATGTTTGAGGCCCAGAGCATTGCCATCCAGATTGAGAAAATCAGCCCCAACCGGCCCCTCACGCACGACCTGTTCAAGGCGTTTGCCGAGCATGTGCACGTCACTATTATTGAAGTAGTTATCTCCGACCTCAAGGAAGGCGTATTTTATTCGCGCATCGTGTGCTCCGACGGGGCTACCACCTTTGAGATTGATGCCCGGCCTTCCGATGCCATTGCGATTGGCCTGCGCTTCGGAGTGCCCATTTTTACGGTAGAAAGTGTGCTCAGTGAAGCCGGCATCATCCTCTCCGACCTCGACGAGGCGGGCGAAGAAGAAGAGGATGACGACGACCACGATGAGGACGAAGAGGAGAGCGAAAGTGAGGCCCCGCGCGCGGCCAAAGCCACCGAGCCCCGCGAGCCCAGCGGGCAGGTGTCGCTCGACGAGCTGACCAAGATGCTGGCGCAGGCACTGGAAAAAGAAGACTACGAAAAAGCCGCCAAGATTCGGGATGAGCTGAACAAGCGCAACGGCTAGCCACTACAGCTGAAAATGTGCTGAATGGAAAAATGGGATGCTGTGGACGTTTTTACTTAACGCGGCAGCTTTTACCACTTCGCATTCAGCACATTTTTACGTTTATATTATTCGATATTTAGCTTATGTCGTTATCCGTATCGCAGCGGGGGCAGGATATGCCCGTTTCGCCCTTTCGCAAGCTGGCCCCGTTTGCCGAAGCTGCCCGTCAACAGGGCAAAAAAGTCTATCAGCTTAATATTGGTCAGCCCGATATCGCCACCCCGCCGAGCATGTTTGAGGCCGTGCGCAAGGCCGATATTCGGGTGCTGGCCTATAGCAATGGCGCGGGCACCGACAGCTACCGGCAGAAGCTGACTGCCTACTACCACCGCGCCGGCATTGAGGTAGCCACCGGGGAAATACTGGTGACGACGGCCGGCAGCGAGGCTATCCTGTTTGCGCTGCTCACCTGCCTGAACCCCGGCGACGAGCTGATAGTGCCAGAACCCTTTTATGGAGCGTACACGGCCTTCGCTATTGCGGCGGGCGTGCATATTGTAACCGTGACGGCCACTATTGACAACGGCTTTGCCCTGCCGCCGCTAGCTGATTTTGAAGCAGTTATTACGCCCCGTACCAAGGCTATTCTGCTGTGCAACCCGAATAACCCTACGGGCTACGTGTATAGCCGCGCCGAGCTGGAAGCCTTGCTCCAGCTGTGCCGTCAGCACCAGCTGTTTCTGCTCTCGGATGAGGCCTACCGCGAATATTGCTACGACGGCGCCCGCGCTACCAGCGCCCTCAACCTGGCGGGCGGCGAGCCCTATGTAGTGGTGCTGGATACCATCTCGAAGCGCTACAGCGCCTGCGGGGCGCGGGTAGGCTCGCTCGTGACGCGTAACAAAGACGTGTTTCAGGCCGCCTTTCACTTTGCCCAGATGCGTATTAGTCCGCCCGGCCTGGGCATGCTGCTGGGCGAGGCCGCAGTTGCCCTGCCCGAAAGCTATTTTGACGAAAACCGCGCGGAGTATCAGGCCCGCCGCGACCTGGCCGTGCGCCGCCTGCAAGCCATGCCCGGTGTGCAGTGCCCGGTGCCCGGCGGCGCTTTCTATGTAATGGCCCACCTGCCCGTAGACGATGCCGAGCGCTTTGGCGAATGGCTGCTGACCGATTTCAGCTATAAAAACCAGACGCTGATGCTGTCACCAGCCAATGGCTTTTACCAAACGCCGGACTTGGGCCGCCAGCAAGTGCGCCTTGCCTATATATTGAATTTACAAGACCTTGATGCAGCCTTGACGTGCCTGGAGCATGCTTTGCTGATTTACCCGGGCCGCACGTTGGTGCCCAGTACTATCGCCGAGCCGGAAGCAATTGCGCAGTAAATATCTGATTTTCAGATGCATGCCGTTGTTTTTAGTTGAATAATAGACAAAGTATTGATTGTACAAGTAATATTATCAATACTTTAGCCGAGGAATTACGTCTGTACCCTGCGCCTTATTTCACTTTGCATGCCGTCACCCGCTCTGCCGCCCGCCACCGCCACTCACGACTACTCGGCCCCATGCGCCTGTGGCACTGGATAAACGCTGCCCTGGTGTCGGGCCAGCTGCTAACGATTCTTTTCCAGAAGGTTATCGTCAACGCCCGAGGAGCCGTTCCGGAGTTTCAGCAGGCTTTCAGCAAGGGTGGCGGCAACCTTACCGAGCAGCAGGGCCGGGCGATGGCTCACGTCATCAGCGAGCGCATCTGGCACTGGCACATCTGGATTGGCCTTACGCTGGCGGCTTTCTGGCTGTTCTGGACTGTGATGCAGGCCCTGGACCCAGCGGGCCGCCGCTTTGGGGCACGGCTGATGGCCGCGGCGCGGCGCTTTAAGCTGGCGGCCCCGGCCGAGCACGCCGATGCCCGCCATGCGTTGTTCGCCAAACTCACTTACGCCGCGTTTTACCTGTTTATTACCACGATGGTAGTAACTGGCCTTGCCCTGACCTGGGCCGATGATGTACCCTGGCTGCACCGCCTGGAGCATACGGCCTCGGAAATACATAATGTAACCATGTATCTGATAATCGGCTACATTGTACTGCATGTGGTCGGCGTAGTGTGGTCAGAAATCACCGAAGACCAGGGGCTCGTTTCCCGCATGGTAAGTGGCACCGTGGACCCGCGCACGCCGCGCGACTATTAACAAACATTCGTTAGGGTGGCGCGTATGGAAGTAACTTTGTAGGGCGTACTCCTCTCCCACCCGCCTTTCCATGCTCAAGACGAAGAAATCGGTTAAGCGTGAGCTGATTCTGGCCGAAGCAGCCAAGCTTTTCAAAGACCGTGGATATAGTGGAACCTCTATGCGTGACCTGGCTGGCCAGGTTGGCATGGAGGCCGCAAGCATGTACAATCACATCAAGTCGAAAGACGAGCTGCTGGATACTATCTGCTTTCGGATTTCGGACACGTATATCTCGCAGCTAGCTGCTATCGAGCACACTGGCATTTCGTACAGCGAGAAGATAAAGGCCCTCGTGCGCCTGCATATCCGCCTGATGGTGGAGGACGGGGCCGCCGTATCGGTAGCCAATCATGATTGGAAATACCTGCCCGAACCTCGGCTGACGGAGTTTAAGCAGGCACGTAAGAGTTATGAGAAAGGCTTTGCCGCGCTCATCGAGGCTGGGATAGCGGCGGGTGAGTTTCGGCCGGTAAATGCCTCGGTAGCCTTGTTTACGGTGCTGTCGGCAGTGCGCTGGGTGGAGCTCTGGTACAGGCCCGGCCGTGGCCTAACGGCCGAAGAGCTGGAAAATAATATCATTACCGTTTTGCTGGGTGGCCTGGAGCTACATTAGGCACCCCATACCTGACTACTACGCGAGGCCACTACCGGCAGCTGAAAGGCTAGCCGGCTTAAGCTCCTCCCTGCACATACTGACGCGCAGGGAGGAGCTTTACCTTCCGCTAACGCGCTACAACGGTGTAGCGAAAGTCGGTTCCCAGCCACGGCCGGAACGGCAGCGTCTTACCGGCCGCGCCCGTGGGGCGCGGCGCAGGATAAGGCTGCTGGGCGCTCGGCAGGCCCGCCAGGAATTCGAGATGCCGCTCAATCAAGAGCGAAGAGGCAAGTAGGGTAGGTTCGTTTGTCATAGCGATAGAGAGAGTGGCAGATTTAATTAACCGGTAAGGGATAATCTGCTACTAAGCTACTATTCAATACCCTACGCTACCAAGCAAATAGCATAAAAATCAGTATTTTCTGCACAAAATCGCTACCAGTCGTCTTTTTGCTGCGGCCACTACGTAGCACTTGCAGGTTATCAGTTAAGTAGCGTGTTCTAGCTGAATCCTCCTTGTGAGCAATCCTCTTTCACTACGAAGCTGATTTGGAAGGTGGAGCCGAAGCGGGCTGCCGGCTTTTTCGCCAGTTGTGCGCTCGTTGCTGAACACATGGCGCGAACGACGAGCGGACAGCCGGCTCAACCCCTGCGGCCCATCATGTAAAATATTTTCTAACAGGTAGTTAGCAAAATAAGGTCTGGATAGCTGTCTGCTGCTTTTAACCGACGAATCCCGTTGTAAGCACTTGACTTACAACGGGATTCGTCGGTTAAAAGCAGAGAGGATGGGATTCGAACCCACGATAACCTTTTGGGCTATACACACTTTCCAGGCGTGCTCCTTCGACCACTCGGACACCTCTCTGAATGGGGCTGCAAAGATAGGGCGGAAAGGTGATGAGGTAATCGCCTGCGCTGGCAAAAAGTGCATTGCGGACCCGCAACGGAAATAGACTATCGGCAGCAACCAGCTGTTACAGCGTGATTTCGCCGCGCAAATCCTGTGCGAGTTGCTGGCGAATTTGAGCTTCGGGCAAGCCCAGGCCGAGGACAAACATGAGTTTGGTAATAGCCGCTTCGGTGGTGATGTCGTCGCCACCGATAACCCCGAGGCTACTAAGCCGGGCACTGGTTTCGTAACGCCCCTGAATTACGCGGCCTTCTTCGCACTGGCTTACGTTCAGGATAAATACCCCGCGCTGCTGGGCTTTCTCGAGGCAGGCCAGAAACCAAGGTGCAGTGGGCGCATTGCCCGAGCCGTAGGTTTCGAGCACGCAGCCACGCAGGCCCGGCACGCCCAGCACCGCTTCGACCACGGCAGCCGTGATGCCGGGGAAAAGCCGCAGCACGGCGACCTTTTCTTCGAGCCGGTCGTGAATCCTGAGGTGGGCAGCAGGCAGCAGGCGAATGCTTTTGTCGTTAAAGTCCAGATTGATACCGGCCCGGGCCAGCGGCGGGTAGTTCTCGCTTTTGAAAGCGGCAAACTGCTGGCTTTCTACTTTTTTAGCCCGCGTGCCCCGGATAAGGATATCGTTAAAAAAAACGCCTACCTCGGGCATGCGCACGGTGCGCGCGCGCGGGTGCCGGGCGGCGGCTATCTCCAGGGCCGTGAGCAGATTGCGGGTAGCATCGGAGCGAGTGCGGCCAACGGGCACCTGCGCCCCGGTAAATACTACGGGCTTCCCCAAATGTTCGAGCAGAAAGCTAAGCGCTGCCGCCGAATAGGCCATGGTGTCGGTGCCATGCAGTATCACAAACCCATCAAAATCAGCATAGTGTTGGCCGATAAGCCGGACCAGCCGCAACCAGTCGGCCGGGGTAACATTGCTGCTGTCAATAAGCTGAGGCAAGGCCAGCAGCTCGAGGCGGTAAGGCAGCTGCCGCAGCTCGGGCATCTTGCGGTCGAGCTTGTCGAAGTGCATGGGCACCAGCTCCTGGTGGCGGTTTACGGCCATGCCTACCGTCCCGCCCGTGTACAGGATAAGCAGCCGGGGCGCGGTGCGGTCGGTAGCATCGGTAGCGGTGGGCAGGGTAAGCAGGGGCAGGTCGGAGAGCATAGGGAAAGCCAACAAAATGAGTAAGGCGCAGCAACAAAAATGAAGACGGGCAGCAAGCCAGGTTTTAAGCAGCTTCTCTACTAGTCACTTACCCCTGATTCGCCAGCCGGAATAGCTCCTGCGCGTTGCGGGTGGTTGCCTCCGCCACTGCCTCGGGCGACTGGCCCAGCAGCGCGGCCACCCGGTGCAGCACCAGCGGCAGGTAGGCTGGCTCGTTGCGCTTGCCCCGATACGGTACGGGTGCCAGATAAGGGCAGTCGGTTTCGAGCACCAGATGCGCTACCTCAACGTGCGGCAGCACTTTATCGAGGCCACCATTCTTAAAGGTGGCTACTCCGCCAATACCCATTTTAAAGCCCAGTCCAATAACGCGCTCGGCCTCCTCCAGGCTACCCGAAAAGCAGTGAAAAACGCCGCGCAGAGAGCCGTCCTGGGCTTCGGCCACGAGCGCAAACGCCTCCTCAAAGGCGTCGCGGGTGTGCAGCACAATGGGCAGGTCGTACTGTTTGGCCAGCGCTAGCTGCACGCGCAGGGCCTCCTGTTGCTGAGGCAGGTAGGTTTTATCCCAATACAAGTCGATACCGCACTCGCCTACCGCCACGAAGGGGCGCTTGCTGAGCCAGTCTTCGACCAGGTGCAGCTCCTTCTCAAACGTTGGCCCCACCGAGCACGGGTGCAGGCCCATCATAGCGTGGCAGGTTTGGGGCGCGGCGGCTTCCAGCTCCAGCATGGCGTCGATGGTAGAGTGGTCTACATTCGGCAGCAGGATGGTGCCGACGCCGGCGGCCACGGCCCGGTGCAGTACCTCGGCCTGGTCGGGCCGAAACTGCTCGGAATAGAGGTGAGCGTGGGTTTCTATTAAATTCATAGCAAAAACTATATGTTTCACAGCAAGCAACTCAGTTTCACATAGGCCAGGTCGCCTTTGTAAAACACGTCTCCTGCCGGAGCCAGCCCAAAGCGCCGGTAAAAAGGCAGGGTACTCATCCGGGCGTCGCACCCGAGCGTGCGGGCTCCCTGCGCTCGCGCCACGGCCGTAATGTGGCGCAGCAGCGCCGTGCCAAGTCCTCTACCCTGCCAGGCCGGGTCGGTGGCAAACTTGCGAAAGCGGGCCTCCGCTCCGGCGACGAACAGCGAAATTACCGCCCGCAACTCACCGCCCACCAACGCCCCGAAGTGCTGGCCGGCCGCATCGTCGGGCAATTGCACGTAGGTCAGGGGTTTATCGGGCCACAGCACCGCCTGGCGCAGGGCGTAGGTCTGGGTCGGCTCAAGGGAGATGATACTATAGCTACTGGCTTCTAAGTGCTTGGATTGGGTTGTCATTTTTATATAATTCGTTACTAAATATTAGCGGTAAGTCCTACCCTTCCATTCGATACCGCGCCGGCCCAGGAGCCGCACCAGCGACAGGTGGGTAGTTAAGGCCAGCGAATATGCTTCGAAGGCCGGCACCAGCCACCAGGCGGGCCGGGCAATGCCGGCGCGCTGGCTGGCCGCCACCGTGAGGGCATAGCTACTCAGTATTTTCAGGGCCAGCGCTGCCAGCGCCAGCCCTGGCCGGCCGGCCAGCGCCAGCCCCAGCGCCACCAGCCAGTAGCCGCTAAAAAACACCAGGCCGGCCTGCACGTGCCAGGGCAGCGCGGCTACTCCGCGCAGCCAGCGCAGGCGCTGCTGCACCAAGCTCCCCCACGAAGCAGCCGGCAGGGAGGTGGCGCGCACAGCCGGCTCAAACAGCTGCCGGAAGCCGAAGCCGTGCGCATTCACGGCCTTGAATAAGGCAAAATCTTCGGTTACGGAGAAGGGTAAGGCCTCGTAACCGCCGGTGGCCTGGTAAGCAGGCCGGATGACTAGCATATTGTTGCCCATGGCCGTGAGGGGCTGACCAGCCTCAGTGCCCACCTGAATGAGGGCCAGCGACAGCAGCCAGTCGAGGCGCTGCAGGCGGGCCAACAGGCCAGGGCCAGCTATCACCGTGAGGCCCGTTACGGTGCCCACGCCCGGCGCGGCATGTGCCAGCATGGCCGCCACCCATGTGGGCGGCACGGCAATATCGGCATCGGTAATGAGCAGGTAATCAGCAGTAGCGGCGCGGGCCAGGTGCGCCAGCACGTTGGCCTTACCACGCGCCCGGCCCAGGTTGTCAGTTATTGCAAGTACCCGGTAATTGCCTTCATACCCGGCCAGGGAAGCTTCGGCTACGGCGCGGGTTCGGTCGGTGCTGGCATCGTCGCCCACCAAAATCTCCAGCAGGCTGGCCGGGTACTCCAGCGAGCGCAGGCTGCCCAGGCAGCGCGGCAGGTTGCCTTCCTCATTGCGGGCCGCCACCAGAATGCTGACGCGCGGCCACGGCGTAGGCCGGGCCACCGGCGTGGCCGCCCCGCGGCGCGTGGCCAGCCGCCAGGTAGCCCAGGCCATGAGCACCAGCCAGAGCAGGCAATACAAAAGCAAAGAAGGCAGCAAGAGATACACGAGAAGGTGCCCGCAAAAGTACCTGCCAGGCGCGGCTGCCAGTCAGCACCCCGGCAGTCCGCTAGTAGAGTGCCGCAAACTCGTAGCCCTGCTCGCGGTACTGCGCCAGCAGCCGGGGCAGCAGAAAGCGCAGCGAGCGGCTGGCCTTGCGCGAGTCGTGCAGCACGATGATGTCGCCGGGCCGGGTGTGGGCCAGGGCCAGGCGCAGGGCCCGCTCGGGCGCAAGGCCGGGGTCGTAGTCGCGGGTGAGCAGCGACCACATCACCACGCGGTAATGCGGCCGCAGCAGCTGCAGCAGCGGCCAGGTGAGGCGGCCGTAGGGCGGCCGAAACAAGGGAAGCCGGGAAGCTGACAGTGAGGGCGCAGCAGCACCGGGAATCAACTCCTCCTTACTTCTTACTAATTCCAGATTTCGCTCGCATTCGGCAATGCCGGCAATATATTCAGTATTTTCACTATTCCAGGCGCTGCGGTGATGCTGGGTGTGGTTGCCGAGCTGGTGGCCGGCGGCCAGCGCAGCGCGGGCAATGTCGGGGTGGCGGGCCAGGTTGTCGCCTACGCAGAAAAACGTGGCGGGGGCCTGGTAAGCCGCCAGCTGCTCCAGCACCCAGGGCGTTTCTTCCGGAATGGGGCCGTCGTCGAACGTGAGGTAGAGCTGCGGCCGGCCGCTGGCCCCGACGGGCGCCCCGTGCCACTCGCTGCCCGGAAATACGGGGCGCAGCCAGGCGGGCGGGCGGGTTAGCGGATTAGAAAGCAGCAAGACGAAACCGAAATGAGCAGACGCAGGTACTTACGCAGACGGCGGACCGGCTTGCGGCTGCAAACTTACTGCCTTTGGGCTTTTTGGTGCCCGCCGACTGGCTCACCTCTGCAACCTATACACCTCTCCTTATATGCCCCGCAAATCCTTCTCCGAGCTCATCAACAGCCCCGGCATGCCGGTATTAGTCGATTTTTATGCCGACTGGTGCGGGCCCTGCAAAACGATGGCGCCCATTTTGCAGCAGGTAGCGGCACAGCACGAGGGCAAACTGCGCATCATTAAAATCGACGTCGATAAAAACCAGGCCGTAGCCCAGCAGTTTCGGGTGCAGAGCATTCCGACGCTCATTTTGTTTCATAAGGGGCAGCCGGTGTGGCGGCAGGCGGGCGTGGTGCCGGCCAGTCAGCTTACGCAGGCCGTAGGAGCTTATTTATAAGCGACTGCCCGCCGCAAACTAAATGCCAGGGGTAAGCGTTGGCCAAACGCCACCCCCTTGGGTTGTAATTTGCGTGTATGTTCCGAGTGCTCCGATTTTATATAGTAAGTAGTCTTTGTAGCTTATTTTTCAGCTTACCGCAGCACGTAGCAGCCCAAACCCGGCACATTCTGAGCGGCGTGGTGCGCGGCGACGATGGCACGGCCCTGCCGGGCGCCTCGGTGGCGGTGCCGGCCCTGGGCCTGGGTACTACCACCGAGACAGATGGTAAATTCAGCCTGCCCTTGCCCGAAGGACCGCAGCAGGTGACTGTGTCCTTTGTGGGCTACGCTACCCAATCGCTGACGGTAGCTCTGCACCGCAATCAGCAGCACAGCTTTACGCTCGTAGCTTCTACCAATGAGCTGGGGGAGGTAGTAGTGCAGGGCCAGCAAACGCTGCGCGAAAAGCTGCAATCAACCCAGATGGGCGTCGAGCACCTCAGCATTCGGGAAGCCAAGCTGTTGCCGGCGCTGTTCGGGGAGGTTGATATTCTGAAAACTCTGCAACTAAAGCCCGGGGTGCAAAGCGGCGGCGAGGGCAGCAGCGGGCTTTTTGTGCGGGGCGGCGGCTCTGACCAGAACCTGGTGCTGCTCGATAATGTGCTGGTGTACAATCCTAATCACTTGTTCGGACTTTTCTCGGTCTTTAATCCAGATGCCGTGCAGAGTGTCGATTTGTACAAATCGGGCTTTCCGGCGCAGTTTGGCGGGCGGCTGTCGTCGGTCGTCGATGTGAAGCTGCGCGAAGGCGACCGCCAGAAATTCGTAACTACGGGCGGCATTGGCCTCATCTCGTCGCGCCTGAGCTTCGAAGGGCCCATTCAGCAGGGAAAAGGTTCATTTATCGTGTCGGGCCGGCGCACGTACTTCGACATTTTCACCCGGGCGCTCAACCGGGCCAATGCGCACAAAGAGGACTACAGCCCCATTCCGGACTATTATTTCTACGATTTCAACGCCAAGGGCAACTACAAGCTCGGCGAGAAAGACGAGGTATTTTTTACGGGCTACCTGGGGCGCGACGTGTTCGGCTTTACGTCGCCGAACGGCTTTACGGCCGCTTTTACTTGGGGCAACACGCTCGGGGCGCTGCGCTGGCAGCACGTTTTCTCGCCCCGGCTGACGATGAATAATTCGGTCGGCGTGACCTCGTATAAGTACAACCTGGGCAATAGCGTCGACCAGTTCAGCTTCAACCTGGGCTCGACTATCCTGGATTATAGCGGGCACAGCGACTTCGACTACGTGCCCAACGACCGGCATACTATCAAGTTCGGGGCGGTGCTCACACACCACGACTTTGGCGTGGGCCGCCTGCAGCGCAGCTCGCAGGATAACAGCGTCAATATCAACGCCGACGTCAACTATACGGGCGCGGAAGGCGGAATATATGTTTCCGACAATATTAAAGCCAGCGACAAGCTTCAGCTCGAAGGTGGCCTACGGCTCACGGGCTTTCAGAGCGGCACCGACCATTACGGCGGCCTCGAGCCCCGCGCCTCCGCCCGCTACTCGCTCTCCGACAAGATTTCGCTCAAGGGCAGCTACGCGCTCATGTATCAGTACGTGCACCTGGTATCGAACTCGGGCGCCTCGCTGCCCACCGATATCTGGTATCCGTCGCGCTTATCGGTGAAGCCCGAGCGCTCGCAGCAGGTAAGCACCGGACTGAGCTTTTTGCTGGGCGGCGGCCAGTTTTTGCTCACGGATGAGATTTACTACAAATGGTCGCAAAACCAGATTGATTTCAAAGACGGCGCACAGATTTTTGCCAACAACGACCTGAATTCGCAGTTTCTGTTCGGCCACGGCTGGGCCTACGGCAACGAGCTGTACCTGGAAAAGAAAACCGGTAAAACCACCGGCTGGGTCGGCTACACGCTGGCCTGGACCAAGCGCAATTTTCCGCCGCAGCTCGGCACCACCGGCATCAACAACGGCCAGGATTTTTACCCCAACTACGACCGGCGGCACAACCTGACGGTAGTGGTGATGCACGAGTTGAGTACGCGCATCTCCCTCACCGCCAGCTTTGTGTACACGAGTGGTGCTCCTACCACGCTGCCGCTGGGCCGCTTTGCCTTGCAGGACATTTACCAGGGCGGCATCCAGGCGGTGCCGGTGTACCCCGACCGCAACTCGTACCGCATGATTCCTTATCATCGCCTCGACCTGGGCATGGTGTATAAGCTGGCGCCCTCGCGCATGGGAGGCGAGCGCGACCTGACGTTTAGCATCTACAACGCTTACAACCGGCGTAATGCCTACTTCATCTACTTCGAGCAAATCCGGGACAAGACGACTGATATGGTAACCGGCTACAAGGCGCAGCAGGTATCCTTGTTTCCGTTAATTCCATCGGTAACGTACAATTTTAAATTCTAACTGCGGATTTGTTGGATTGCCCGTTTTTGAAGTCAATTCTTTAGCCGAAGATTATGTTTAGCCGAATAATAAAGAAGCACGCTGGGTTTTTGGGTCTGGTGGGCGGTATCACCCTACTGGCGGGCTGTGGCAAGCTGCAAAACGACGCGAACGTACCCCTGCCCTACTACGCCAACCAGCTGGTGGCCGAGTGCTACCTCGAAAACGGCAAAGTGCCCGCCCTTACCGTAACCGAATCGGTGCCTTATCTGGATGATGGCCAGGCAATAGCGGCTGGCTCGCAGGTGCTTGCGCTGCCCAATGGCCAAACCGTGCAGCTGCCTACCGACGTAACCGTAACGCTGACGCTGCCGGGCGGACAGCCTATGCCGCTACGCTTCAGCCCCGGCGTCGATGCGGCTACGGGTAAGTATCATACCCACATTGGCAGCACGCCGCTGGTGGCGCAGGCCGGGCAGCAGTTTGGGCTCGATGTGCAGGACAAGCGGGGGCGGCATATCACGGGCACTGCCATTGTCCCTACTTTCATTCCTATCGACTCGGTAAAATACAAATTTAATGACCTGACCGGCGACAACAAGAAAGCCTATTTCGTGACCAAGTGGACTGACCCTGGCGCCACTACCGACTTTTATCGGCTACAGCTGCACAAGGGTAAACCCGCCAACAATACCGAAACCGATAACGACATCAGCGATAAGCTCTTCAATGGCCAGTCGTACGCGCAGGTAACCACCTACCGCTTCAAGCCCAACGATACGGTAACGGCCACGCTCTACCACGTCGATTCGCTGTATTATGACTTCCGGCAATCGACGCGCAACGCCCGCAATGCCAACGGCAACCCGTTTGCGCAGCCCTCTGCCATTCACAGCACGGTGCAGGGCGGCCTGGGTGTGTTTTCGGTATTGGTAAGCGACACGCGCACGGTGTATTTGAAATAAGCTGCTCAAGAACCTCCTGGAAGAGTTTAGCAGGCATGATGAGCTTATCGAAATAGGACAGCCCTTATGCTTTCGGTTGACCTTTATAATATATTATTTATGCTATATTTCAAACCCCGCCCCAGTTTGACTGGGGCGGACAGCTGGCCAAAAGCCGGCAGCCCGCCCGGTAACCGGATGTAGAAACTGCTTTAAGCTGCCATCAGTACCGCTTTCATCAGGGCCGTGAGCCGGGGCTCGGCTACGGCAGCAGCAGCCAGGATATCGCTGATAACAACCGGCTTGAGCTGGCCAGGATAGCATAAGTCGGTAATAACCGACACGGCCAGTACCGGCAGGCCCAGGTGGCGGGCGGCAATAACCTCGGGCACAGTGCTCATACCCACCGCGTCGGCCCCGATGGTGCGCAGGTAGCGGTACTCGGCAGGCGTTTCGAGCATGGGGCCGGGCACAGCCGCGTACACGCCGCGCTGGGTAGTGCTGCCCTGGCCCAGCGCCACGGCCGCCGCGCGGGCACGGGTCAGCAGGTCGGCATCGTAGGGCGCGTACATGTCCGGGAAGCGCGGGCCGAGGTCGTTGAGGTTGGGGCCAATGAGTGGGTTGGTAGGCAGCAGATTGATGTGGTCTTCAATCAGCATCAAATCGGAGATGGCAAACTCCGGATTTAGCCCGCCGGCCGCGTTGCTTACAAAGAGTTGGCTTATGCCCAGCAGCTTGAGCACCCGCACGGGCAGCACTATCTGCGGCATCGTGTAGCCTTCGTAGTAATGAAAGCGGCCTTGCAGCACCGCTACCGGCTGGCCAGCCAGCGTACCCAGTAGCAGGCGGCCGGCGTGGCTTTCCACGGTCGAAACCGGAAAGTTGGGGATGTCGGCGTAGCTGATTTCATGCTGCACGTCAACCTCCTGGGCCAGCGCGCCCAGGCCGGTGCCAAGAATGATGCCGGTGGTGGGCCGAAAATTAGTAGTGTGCGCCTGAATGTACGCGACGGCTTCTTGGATGGCTTGCATGGTGACGTAATCAGGTAGAATAATAGGCAACTATCTGTAAAAGAGCATCAGGCTCATCTACAAACCTTACTGCACGGCTATCCGGTCGTTGCTCGTGTCGGCATCGAGGTAGAGGCCGTGGTCGAAGGCTACGGTCTGCACGGCTTTGCCGGCCGGAACCGTGATAGTAGTCTGCTGCTGATTGGCGCGCCAGATTTCAGGCGAGCGGTGCAGGGTCTCGGTGCTGCCATCGGCGTAGCTTACCTTCAGGTCGACGGGCACCGTGAAGCCGCCCACATTCTGAATGGTGATGACCGTGCCCTGGGTTGTCTTTTCAGCTTTGGTAAGTGCCAGGTCGATGTAGCCGTTGGTGAAAAACCAGTTGTTGAAAAACCAGCTTAAATCCTGGCCCGCAGCACTGCTCATCGAGTTGAAATAATCCCACGGAATGGGGTGCTTGCCGTGCCAGCGGTTCATGTACTCATGCAGGCATTTCTTAAACAGCTCACCGCCGAGCAAATCTTTCAGCGCCAGGTAGCTGAGCGAGGCTTTCACGTAGGAGTTGTTGCCGTAGCCGGCCTTCAGCTCGCTGCTGGGCGTAATGGTGGGCAGGTCTTCGGCGGTGCTGGGGTCGTGAATCCAGCGGTTTACGCGAAATTTTCTATATAAGTCGTCGGCTTCGGCCCCGCGCTCGGTGCGCCCGATGAGCAGCTCAAACGTGGTGGCCCAGCCTTCATCCATGAAGGCGTAGCGGCTCTCGTTGATGCCCATGTAAAACGGGAAGTAAGTGTGCGCGATTTCGTGGTCCTGCACAAACTGCCCGAATTTCTCATCCTTCTGCGGGCTATCGTTTACCATCATCGGGTATTCCATGTCGGCGAAGCCCTGGAAAGCCGTCATTTTCGGAAACGGGTAAGGCACGCCGGGCCAGTTGCGCGAAAACCAGCCCAGCGCGTTCTGCCCATACTTTACTGAAGAATGGAAGTCGGCCGTAGAGTCGGCAAAAGCGGCCTGCATGCTGGCCCGGCGCTTGGTAGCCGGGTCGACAATCACGCTGGCGGCATCCCACACGTAGTGGTCGCTGAGGCCCAGCGTTACATCGGAAATATCGTTGGCCTTCCACACCCAGGTATTGAAGGGCTGCTGCGCGGTGATGTCCTTCTTGGCAAGGTCGGCAGCGGTGGCTACGTGAATCACTGCCTCGCTGGTCATCGATTTTTCCAGCCGCTTGGCGTAGGTGGGCTGCAACACCTGCTTTGGGTTCTGGAGCGTGCCGGTGGCCCACACGAGGTAGTTGGCCGGCACCCGCACTCGTAGAGTGTAGTTATTGAAGTCGTTGTAAAACTCCTTGCTGTCCACGAAGGGCAGCCGGTCCCAGCCGTTGTAGTCGTCATACACCGCCACGCGCGGGTAGAAATAGGCCAGGAAGTACGTCGTTTTGTCAATCATACCCTCGCGCCCGCTTTCCAGCGAAATGGGAAAGTGCCAGGCAAACGAGAGGCGCACCGAGTCGTGGGGCATGAGCGGGCGGGGCAGCGCAATCGTCTGGGCCGTGGCCTGGCCCCGCCCGTTGTAAGGCCGCGCCTGCCCGCCCACGGCAAACGAGTCGATGGATACACCTTCGGTCAGGTAAGCCGGCGAGGCATCGCCGTCGCGCGACACGCCAGGCTGGTGAATGTTCTGAATCAGCCGGATAACCAGACTTTTGAGCGTATCCGGGCTGTTATTAAAATAGGTTATTCGCTCGCGGCCTTTAATGTCGCGGGCGGGCGGCGCGGCCTGCACCGTAATATCGTAGCGGGCCGTATTCTGCCAGTACCGGGGGCCGGGCCGCCCGTCGGCGGCGCGGGTGCCTTTGGCAAAGGCCCGCTTGATGTCGCGGGGCTGGTAGAGGGTGGTCTGGGCGATGGCCGTCTGGCCGAGGCCAGCCAGCAGCAGGGTGCCAAAGGCAGCTTGGCAGAAAAGGTGTTTCATGGGCATAGATTACAAAAGAACGTCATGCTGAGCTTGCTGAAGCATCTCTACCGCTTCGTTAGGTTAGTGACCCTAGCGGCGTGGTAGAGATGCTTCGACAAGCTCAGCATGACATTCTTTTTTTATAAACAATGAGCTAACTACTTTATTTCCAGCTCGTAGGGCAGGCGAGCCTGCACGCCCCGCATCTGCATGAGCTGCTGGTACTGGCGCACGGCCGGGTAGAGCGGGCCCAGCTTGGCTTGCAGCAGGCGGGCTTCGGCGGCAGCCTGGTCGTCGTCATTGTCGCTCATAAAGCGGCTGAAGAACTTCTCCACGCCCGATTTCTGGCGCGGCAGGCGCTGCACCTGGTAGTCGTCGGCCTTGAGATGGGCGCGGGCGGCGGCAATGCGCAGGGCATCCTCATACGAGCCCAGCACATCGACGAGGCCGATTTTCTTGCCTTCGGTGCCGCTCCACACCCGGCCCGAGGCAATGCGGCGCAGGCGCTCGACGGGCATGTGGCGGCCCAGCGCAGCTTTGCTGGTGAAGTCGGCATAGATGGTATTGACTTCCAGCTGCAACTGCTGCTTCTCGTAGGGTGAGAGGGCGCGGGTGATGGTGGGCAGGTCGGAGAATTTGCCGGTGGTCACGCGGTCCACGGTAATGCCGAGCTTGTCGGCCAGCAGGGGCTGAATGTTGGGCAGCACCCCAAACACGCCGATACTGCCCGTAATGGTATTAGGGTGGGCCACAATGGTATCGCAGGCCATGCTGATGTAGTAGCCGCCTGAGGCCGCCACATCGCTCATGCTGGCAATAATGGGCTTTACCTTTTTGGTCAGCAGCACTTCGCGGTAAATAATATCAGAAGCCAGCGACGAGCCGCCGGGCGAGTTCACGCGCAGCACCACGGCCTTCACCTTATCGTCGAGCCGCGCCTTGCGGATAGCTTCGGCAAACTTGTCGCTGCCGATGTTGTCGTCGGTGCCCTTACCGGTCACAATATCGCCTTCGGCATATATTACCGCAATGCGGTTGCCGCTGGTTTTACCTTCTTTTTCATCGGTCCGGCTGGCATCCTGGTAGTCGCTCAGGCTCACGAGGCCGGGCTTTTTATCGGCTTTGAGGCCCAGCTTACTGCGCAGATAATCCTGCACCTGGTCGAAGTAGCCAAGCCGGGTTACCAGGTGCAGCCGCAGAGCATCCTGGGCATTGTGTACCAGCATCGAGTCGGAGATAACGTGCAGGCGGGCCACCGGAATCTTGCGGCTTTCGGCCACCTGTCCAATCATGTGGTCGTTGAGCGAGTTGAGGTACGATACCGTTTGGTAGCGGGCCGAGTCAGAGAAATTTTCGCGGAAAAACGGCTCTACGGCACTCTTAAACGAGCCTACCCGGAAAATATAGGGCTCGATGCCGGCCTTGTCGAACAGCCGCTTATAAAACATCACCTCCGAGCTCAGGCCATTGAACTCGAGCGTGCCCTGCGGGTGCAGGTAAATCTCGTCGGCCACCGACGACAGGTAGTAGCTTTTCTCGGACGAAATCTCGTGGTAGGCCACAATGAACTTGCCCGATTTCTTGAAGTCGAGCAGCGCGTCGCGCACTTCTTCGAGCGAGGCCATACCGCCCTGCACCAGCTCCAGGTCGAGCAGAATGCCCTTGATATCGTCGTCGGCTTTGGCGCGGCGGATAGCGCCTTTCAGTCCTACCAAGCCGATGGTGGAGCCATTACCGCCAAAAAGGTCGGCCGCCTGCCGGCGCTCCGAAATGGGCTTGTCGAGCTTCAGCTCCAGCACCGAGTTGCTGGCCACCGACTTCTCGGCGCTGCTGCGCCCGATGGCCGCTACTATGCCGGCCAGCAGCACAAAGCCCAGCACCGAAAACAGCACCAGCCCCACTAAGGTAGCCAGCACAAACTTGAAGAATTGTCTCATATAAAATCGTGGGTTTTGTAGCTTGCGCGGCGCTTGCAGAAGTAGACAGTGCGCATAAGCTTTTGAAAACGCGCAGCAAGATACACGCCGCAATAGGGCATCACCACCTCCAGGAACTGTATCGCGCCTGCTAACCCTGCATTACGGAGGCAGCAGCTTACTACCACGTTGGCTCAATCTGCAAACGCTACCAGGCTGGGCGGGTCAATAGTCATATTTCTCCTGCCACCAGCTGCGCAGGCGCTCCCTTATTTTTTGCTCGGCGGGGTTATCGCCAGGGTCGTAGTAGCGGGTACCGCTGAGCGCGTCGGGCATAAACTCCTGGTAGGTAAAATTTCCCTCCCCGTTGTGCGAGTACTGGTACGCTTTTCCGTAGCCCAGCTCCTTCAGCAGCTTGGTAGGCGCGTTGCGCAGGGGCACTGGCACGGGGTGCACGCCTGCGGCCCGCACCTGGGCCTGCGCCGCCCGAATAGCCGTGTAGGCCGCGTTGCTCTTGGGCGAAGTAGCGAGGTAAATAACCGTTTGCGAAAGAATTAAGTCCGACTCCGGCATCCCGATAACCGTGCAGGCCTGAAAGCAGCTCTGCGCCAGCAGCAGGGCATTGGGGTTGGCATTGCCAATATCTTCAGACGAGAGTATGAGCAGGCGGCGGGCAATAAACTTGACGTCTTCGCCCCCTTCGAGCATCACGGCTAAGTAGTAGAGCGCGGCGTTGGGGTCGGAGCCGCGAATGCTTTTAATGAAGGCTGAGATAACGTCGTAGTGCATTTCGCCGCCCTTGTCGTAGCGGGCCAACGGGCGCTGGGCAGTCTGCTGCACGGCCGCATCGGTGAGCTGCACGCGGCCACTGGCCGCAGGCGGGGTGCTTTGCACTACCAGCTCGAGCAGGCCGAGCAGCTTGCGCGCATCGCCGCCGCTGAGGGCCAGCAGCGCGTGGTCTTCGACCACATCAACCGGAATTTTACTGAGCAGCTCGTCCTCGGCCAGCGCCCGGCGCACTATCTCGCGCAGCGTTTCGGCACTCAGCGCCTCCAGCGTATATACCTGGCAGCGCGAAAGCAGCGCCGGAATTACCTCAAATGACGGGTTTTCGGTAGTGGCCCCGATGAGCGTGACCATGCCATTTTCCACCGCACCCAGCAGCGCATCCTGCTGGGCTTTGCTGAAGCGGTGAATCTCATCAATAAACAGAATAGTGCCCGCCTGCTTTTTAGCGCGGTCGATAACCTCGCGTACGTCTTTCACTCCCGCATTAATGGCCGAAAGCATCGTAAAAGGGCGCTTCAGCTCCTCGGCCAGCAGCAGGGCCAGGGTGGTTTTGCCCACGCCGGGCGGCCCCCACAAGATGAGCGAGGGCAGCCGCCCGGCAGCCAGGTAGCGGCGTAGCACGCCATTCTCGCCGAGCAAATGGGTTTGGCCGGCGTAGTCCTGCAGGCGGTGCGGGCGGCGGCGCTCGGCCAAAGGGGCAAGGTTAGGAGTATCAAAAAGGGAAGCCATCAGCAAACAGTACGGCAGTAGGGCGAACTTTGTAGCTCGTGCCCCTGCCTTGCACTACACTAGTGGAACGGCGCAGGGACGCGAACTACAAAGTTCGCCCTCCTCCTTATGGTTTCTAAGTTTCGCCTGCACACGGCGCTGTTTCTTGTGTCACTCATCTATGCCGGCACCTATAGCCTTGCCAAGGATATTATGCCGCGCTACATGCTGCCGCTGGGCATCGTGACGCTGCGTATTGCCGGGGCCGCACTGTTTTTTGCTTTGGTAAAGCGCCTGGTGGCTCCGCACGACAAGATTATTGGCCGGGCCGATAATCTGCGAGCTATTGCCTGCGGCCTGCTAGGCATTGCCTTCAACCAGCTCTCTTTTTTCGCCGGCCTCAACCTGACTACGCCTATCAACGCCTCGCTGCTGCAAACTATCTCGCCCATTGTAGTGGTGCTGGCTTCGGCAGTACTGCTTAAAGATAAAGTGACACCCCCAAGCTGGTGGGCGTGGCCCTGGGGGCGGTTGGCGCGGCGGCACTTATTCTGAGCCGGCCTTCTAATGGGGCCATGCCGCAGGCGGCCCTGCTGGGCAACTTGTTTCTGCTGGTAAACGCCGCCATTTTCGGTCTTTACCTGGTGCTGGTGGCCCCGCTCATGCGCACCTACCATGCATTCACCGTGCTGGCGCGCATCTTTCTGGTGGGGGCAGTTATTGCGGTGCCCGTAGGATTACCCCAGGCTATTAAAGCCGATTACGGCAGCTTTCCGCTCTATATCTGGGCTGAAATAGGCTATATGGTATTTTTCCTGACTATACTAGCTTACTTATTGAATAACTGGGCCTTGAAGTATGCTACGCCGTCACTGCTGGGTGTGTACATTTACTTACAGCCGGTGCTGGCCGTTCTCATTGCCGTGGCAACCGGCAAGGACACGCTTACCTGGGACAAAGCCTGGCAAGCGGCGCTCATTTTTGTGGGTGTGTGGCTGGTGAGCAAGAAGCCGAAGCCAGTGCCCGTTCAGGCCGAGGTGTCTGCTGCTGGGTAAGCACTGCGAACCTTGGCCGAGCCGGCCGGTTGCTTGCCTGCTGCCTGACTGACAGGCAGCACCTAAGCTGCCATTTATGAATTTTACCGGTA
The DNA here is from genome assembly GCF_013256425.1 of Hymenobacter sp. BRD67. Taxonomy (GTDB): domain Bacteria; phylum Bacteroidota; class Bacteroidia; order Cytophagales; family Hymenobacteraceae; genus Hymenobacter. The sequence continues at coordinate 1,017,633 of NZ_CP053904.1, read as the reverse complement.
AGAATATTCTCGTCATCGGCGCATCGACTGGCATCGGGCTGGCCACGGCCCGGCAGCTGCACGCCAGCGGTGCCACCCTCTTTACCGCCTCGCGTCAGCTATCGGCCGAGCTGGCGGCGCTAGGCACCTCGCACCTTACCTACGATGCCACGCAGCCCGTGGGCAGCACCTTCGATGGCTTGCCCGAGGTACTGCACGGCCTGGTCTACTGCCCCGGCTCCATCAAGCTGCGCCCGTTTGAGCGCGTGCCCGTTGCCGATTTTCGCAGCGACTTTGAGCTGAATGTACTTGGCGCGGTGCAGGCCCTGCAAGCCACCATCAAGCGGCTGAAAAAAGCCGAAGGTGGGCATCGGTGGTGCTGTTCAGCACGGTGGCCGCGGCCGTGGGCATGAGCTTTCATACCAGCATTACTACCGCGAAGGCTGCCGTAGAGGGCCTGACCCGCGCCCTGGCCGCCGAGTACGCTGCCAGCGGCCTGCGCGTAAACTGCCTCGCTCCCAGCCTCACCGATACGCCCCTGGCGGCCGCCTTGCTCAACACGCCCGAGAAGACTGAAGCTGGCGCCCGGCGCCACCCCCTGCAGCGCGTGGGCCACCCCGACGACCTGGCCAGCCTGGCGGCCTTTCTGCTTTCCGACCAGGCTACGTTCATTACCGGCCAGGTGCTGGCCGTGGATGGCGGTATGGGCAAGCTCAAGTAAGCTGAGTGGGTCTTCCTTCGGCATCGAACCAGGCCTGCGCTGTAGCGGTTATACCGGCATGGAACCCACCACCCTCAAAGCTGCCTACCTCGACTTTGTGCGTCGCCACGGCCACGCGCCCAGAACTGTTTTTGCCTTTGCCGAAACGCAGGGCTTGAGCGAGGCCGAGTTTTATCGCCACTACGCTTCGTTTTCGGTGCTGGACCGCGAAATCTGGGCCGATTTTGGCCGTGATGCGCGGGCCCAGGCCGCGCAGGAGCCGGCCTGGCAGGGCTACGGCAGCCGCGAGAAGATATTAGCCTTTTACTATACGTTGCTTGAGCTCCTTAAGCAGAACCGCAGCTATGCGCTGCTGGCGCTGGGCCGCTCGCAGCGCTGGCGCCCTGCGCTGATTCCCAAAGTGCTAAGCGTATTTGAGCAGGAATTTCTGGTGTTTGTGAATGAGCTGCTGCGCGAGGGCCGCACGACGGGCGAAGTTGCCAGCCGGCCGGTGTTGCAGGATGGCTACGGGCGTATTTTTCTGCGCCAGCTCCAGTTTCTGCTGCTCTATTTCGTGCGCGATGAGTCGGCCAACTTCGAGCGCACCGACGCTGCCGTGGAGAAGGCCGTGACCCTGAGCTTTGACCTGGTAGGGCGCAATACACTCGACTCGGCGCTCGATTTCGGGCGGTTTTTACTGCAAAAAAGCTAGCACTATGGCCGACCAGCCCCAGGACTCACTGCCCACTTCTAAAGTTGCCCGGGCAGCCCGCTTTGCCAAAACTGGTTTTAAAGTCGGGGCTAACTACGTGCAGCACTACGCCAAAAAAGCCGTCGGAGCCGACTCGCCGACTGCCGACCTGCACCAGGCCAATGCCGCTGAGCTCTACGGCACCCTGAGCGAGATGAAAGGCTCGGTGCTGAAAGTGGCCCAGATGCTGGCTATGGAAAAAAACCTGCTGCCGCCAGCCTATGCCGAGCAGTTCCGGCAGGCGCAGTACCAAACGCCGCCACTCTCGGGGCCACTGGTAGTCAAGGCGTTTCGCGATGCGTTTGGGCGCTCGCCCGCCGAAGTTTTCGACGAGTTCGACCCCAATGCCCGGCAGGCGGCCAGCATCGGGCAGGTGCATTTTGCTCGAAAGAATGGCCATGCCCTGGCCGTAAAAGTGCAGTATCCGGGAGTGGGCGCGAGCATCCGCTCCGATATTGCGATGGTAAAGCCCGTGGCGCTGCGCATTATGGGCCTCAAAGAGGAAACCCTGCGCCCTTACCTGGCCGAAGTCGAAGCCCGGCTCCTGGAAGAGACTGACTATAGGCTGGAGCTGAGCCGGGGGCAGGCCATTGCCGCCAAGTGCGGGCACCTGCCGCACCTACAATTTCCGGCCTACTATTCGACGCTTTCGTCGGCCCGCATTCTTACCATGGACTGGCTGCCCGGCCAGCATCTGAAAGAGTTTCTAGCCGATAATCCTACTTCGGCCGTGCGCAACCAACTAGGGCAGGCGCTTTGGGACTTCTACCAGTACCAGCTCCGGGAGTTGCGCCAGCTTCATGCCGACCCGCATCCGGGCAACTTTCTTTTTAGCACTACCAACGGGGGCACGGTGGGCGTGCTCGATTTTGGCTGCGTGAAAGACGTGCCGCCTCTCGAGCAGCAGCAGTTTCTGGCCCTGCTCGACCCGGCCACGCTGGCCGATGAGGCGCGCCTGTCAGCGCTGCTTACGGAAGCCGGCGTGCTGCGCCCGGCCGACTCGCCGGCGCTGCGCGCCCTGTACCTGCGCACCCTCACGCAGTCGCTGGAGCTGGTGGGCCTCCCTTTCCGGCAGGCCACGTTCGACTTCGGCGACCCTGCTTATCTTCAGAGCCTTTATGCGCTCGGCGACGACCTCATGCAGGACAAGGAGCTGCGCCAGCAGCGCGAGCCCCGCGGCTCGGCGCACTTTGTGTACCTGAACCGAACTTACGTCGGGCTGTTTTCGCTGCTTACCGAGCTGGGGGCCGTTGTGTGCACCGGCTACGCAGGATAAGCTGGCGGAGCCGGCCGGCTTCTACCAGCAAAACCTCTGGCTGCTCCTTCGGTTAAGGCTACCAGATTCGTTTCAACCCTTCTTTTCACCCATGAAAAAACTATTTTTACTCATTGCGGCAACGCTCACCTTTGGTAGCACGGCGGCCCAGGCCCAGACTGCTACCGTGCTAAGCTGCTGCGCCCGCCCTGCTGCCGCCAGCGCTACCGAAGCCTTTGCCATGCTGGCTACTGATAAGGATTTTTCGGGCGGCCACGAGGCGCCTCTCCCCTACTCGTATGAGGGAGAAGGAAAAATGATTGAGTTTAAAACCACCGATGGCGGTACCAGCCACGCCTTTGAGATAAAGAGCGCCAAGCCATCCAATAAATTTCTGTTTGTCATCCACGAGTGGTGGGGACTCAACGATTACATCAAGAAGGAGGCCGCTACCTATGCCCAGGAGCTGCCCGGCGTAAACGTTATTGCCCTCGACCTCTACGACGGCCAGGTGGCTACCACGCCCGAAGAAGCCGGCAAATACATGCAAGCAGTAAAAACAGAGCGGGCCACGGCCATCATCAAGGGCGCCCAGCTGTATGCCGGCCCCAAGGCGCAGTTTGCGTCGGTGGGCTGGTGCTTCGGCGGTGGCTGGAGCCTGCAAACGGCCCTGCTCGGCGGCAAGCAAACCGTCGGCTGCGTGATGTATTATGGCATGCCTGAAAAAGACGTGGCCAGGCTTAAAACCCTGAATTCGGATGTATTAGGTTTGTTTGCCGACCAGGATAAGTGGATTAATCCCGAAGTTGTAAAGCAGTTTGAGAAAGACATGGCAACGGCTGGCAAAAAAGTAACCGTTAAGGAATACCCCGCCGACCACGCCTTCGCCAATCCTTCTAACCCGAAGTACAACAAAGAGCTGGCGGCCGACGCCCATCAGAAAGCATTGGCTTACCTGAAAGCCCGCCTGAAAGCATAAGCAATCGCTTCCTGCTTTACCTGACAAAAAAGGACCTGCTTCAGCTGAAGCAGGTCCTTTTTGTTTCTGTTGCTACGCTCCAACCGATAAGCTGTTAGCAAACCCTTTTTAAGATGAGCAGCCAGCAGCGAAGCTGAACGTCAGCATGTCGTTCAGGATTGGTTTTTCCGATTTGCTGAACAGCTTCTTCTTAAAACAACTAGTGAAGCTCTAGCAAAACATAGTAAATCTACAATATTTACGCAACTCGAATAGCCGCGCGGCCAATGCCCGTGGGCGGCCATCGGAAGTAGAGCAGTTCCAGTAAGTAGGCACCCTGTAGAGACGCTTCTTTGCGTCTCGGCGTTGTTTAAACCGCGCAGTTATAGTCGTTCAGCGCCGAGACGCAAAGATGCGTCTCTACAGTAGGCCGCAACCGCTTTCCGCCAGTTGTGCGTGGCCGCCCGTGGCCTGCCGCTGAGCTTTGACCAGCTCTTCGCGCAGCTGCTGGATAACGTCGAGGAGGTCGGCCCAGCTTTCGGCCACAAAATAGGGTCTTGGGCCCACCGCTGTGATGCATGCTTCGGCCGATGCTGGCTGCCCCAGGTAGCGCACTGCATTTGCCAGCGGCTCATACACCGATGGGTTGGCTGCCGCGGCCGCGTGCAGATGGCGGGCCGAAGTAAGCAACGAAACCCCATAAAAATGGGGCCGCCCGCCCGCCGGGGCCAGCAGGCCTTGGTCGAACGTGAGGCGGGTGAAGCGCCGCAGCAGCGCGACGGCCGCCGAGCTGCTGCCAAGCTCCCAGGCGCGGCCCAGCTCGTGCAGCGCCTCAGCGTAGCCAGGCTCCAGCAGCAGCGGCACCCGGCCAAAGAGGTCGGCAAAGAGGTCGGGGCCACCCGGCGGCTGGTCAAACTCGCTGAACGTGCGCAGCCGGGATACTACCGGCAGCTCGCGCCGGGCCAGGGAGGCATAATAGGCAGATTCGGTTACGGGCCTTTCGGCGAGCAGCAGTGTCCAGCCGGTGCGCTGCCGCACCACCTGGCTGATAGGCAGCAGGTTAGGCAATGCATCGCGGCGCAGGCCTAGCTCGGCGAGCGCCCGGCCGAATGCCGGCGGCGCCCAGCGGTGCAGCAGCGCCTGCTGGCGGTCAAACAGCATCTTCCAGACCATGCCGGCAGCGGGCGCGGCAGGGTGGTGAGGGCGGGCGAGCAGGTGCAGTGACATTGCGGTAACGAAAAGGAAATACCAAAAAAAGCCCGACTCCAGAAATCTGGAATCGGGCTGTAAAGCGTTAGCTGAACCGAAGGAGTAAAAGCATTTAGTTGCTAAGTACCCGTGGCAGCCGGCCATGACGCGCGATTCCGAGGCCCGGTTTGGGTCGGCAATTCAGCATCATAATGACCAGTTGTTTGCGATTCATACGGCAGCAAATATACGGGCAGTACTCAAATCTGCAAGGATTTTGTCGATTTCTTAAAACACCGCAACCCGGCAGGCTGAAAAAAGATGCTAGTTGCCCAGCAGCCAGTGGTAAGCTGGGCCAAACTCGCGCCGCCAAAACCATTCGGCGTGCTTGCCATCGACGGGCGCTTTCAGCATAAGGTTAGCTGCTGGCACGCCCCTGGCCAGCAAGGCATTACGGGCTTCTATCATGAGCGGTACCATAGTTTCGCTTTCGGCCGGGCCGGCCACAAAGTAAAAGCGGCTGCTGAGCGGAGCCGGCTGGTGCCGGCGCTCATAGCGCAGCAGCGAATCTTTAGCAAACCAGATGGCCGGCGAGAAAACGCCTATTCGCCCGAATACCTTTGGGTACTTGATGCCTGCGTACAGGGCAATGAGCCCCCCATACTCGAACCCGCAATGGCCGTGTGGGCGGCATCAGGCAGCGTACGGTAGTGGGCATCGATGTAGGGCTTGAGGGTGAGGGCCAGAAAGTTCGTGTACTGGTCGCCTTCCCCGCCTTTTTTATACTCGGCATTCGCCCAGGGCGAATACTCGTCGAGCCGCCGCGCCCCACCATTGTCTACGGCTACTACAATGCAGCCGGCAGCGTGGCGGTCCTGGGTAGCCAGCTGGTTCAGGGTTTCATCAACGCCCCACTCGCCCGAGAAGGAAGTAGCGTCATCAAACACATTCTGGCCGTCTTGCAGGTACAGCACCGGGTAGCGCTGCTGGCGCGAGCCCGCGTAGCCGGGCGGCAGATAGAGCCATACCCGGCGGCCCCGCCCATTTAGCTGGGGCAGCCGAAAAGAATCGGCCAGAATACGCACATTAGCCGCGGCCGTGTGCACCTTGGGCACGGCTGCAGCAACCCCGCCGGGGCGTTGGTCTTGCCAGGTCGCTACCTGGAAAGTAAGCGTAGCCGGGCCGTTGCCAAAAGTAGCCCGCCGGTTCGTCACCGGCTGAAAAGCAGCGTCAGACTCTCCCGTTGCCCAGGAGCCACGGGTAAATTTAAACTCCTGGGGGCCGCGTACCGTGGCAGGCAGCACCAGCTCGTAAGTACCGGTGGGCTGGCGCGTTAGCGCATAGCCGGCTGCGCCGGGCTCCCAGTTATTGAATGAGCCCGCTACATAAAGTGCTTGCCCAGCCGGCGTAGCCGCCGGCACTGACGTAAGCCGGAGCGTGGTTTGCGCTACTGCCCCTGTCCTAGCAGGCTGGTCAGCAGTCCCAGGCCACATATCTTATTTTTACTATATAAAACCCGCATTCTGTTCATCAGCGCACCAAATTTTTCAGTAGTCCCGGTTTTCCGAAGTGAGCGTGCTGAAGCGTAGCGCCTTTTACACCTTGGCAGGAAGTAGGCTGAAAAACGCCAAAGTGGACAGCTTTTCCAGCCTACTCCCTATAGAAGCTGCCTTCAGGCTGGCACAGCGGCCGCGCGTGCGGCGCCGTGGCAGCGGCTACCGAATAATATCGCCGCTGCCGGCCCCGCGCTCCGAGGCATCTATCTTGCGCAAGGTATATATAGCACGAACCGAATCTACCCCAGGCAACCCGTTGACGGCAAAGTCGATGCGGGAGCCCTTTTTCTGGGGGCCGCTCACAAAATGCCGGTAGCCTTCGGCCGACTCGCGCACTACGTACAGCTCGCCGGGGCTGGGAACTTTCAGGCGGGCATACGTGCTGCGGCCATCAGGCGCCGGGCGGCGCTTTTCGCTGTTGGCCAGCAGGCTCACGCCCGCCAGGCGATATTTCTGGGCGTCGGCCGTGGTTCCGGGTGGGTCGTAGTTACCGAGGCCATCAATAAATACTTCGCGGCGGGCTACCAGCTCTTCGAGCGGCACTGTCTTAAGCAAGGGCAGGTTTTTTTCGTCCATCAGCAACTGCTGCACTGCATTGGTGGGGCCGTTTGCTGATAAAAAACCAGCACCGGGTCTTTTATCTTTACCTTATTAATAATGAGCGGCTCTTTCCCATCTTCGGCCGAGTTGTCAATGCGCTTGGCACTTTCAATAGGAGCCGGCGGGGCCGCTACCTTCGATGCCGGCCGGCCCTTGACTGCCGGCTTGCCGGGGGTGGGCCGCCGCGTCTGAGCCGCCGCTGTACCAGCAATACCTAGCGAGAAGAAAATCAGGGCAAAAGCGCAGTGAGATGATTTCATAAACGAATGTGAAAGTAGCCAAAAGTACGTCCGCGACTGCGTAGCAGGCAAGCATCTGCGCGCCAGCTTTCACTTTACCCACTAAATGTTGGGCTGGCGCCTTCAGCGGCTGTTTTGAAACCTAAAACCTGGGCCGGTAGCCCAATTGGCAATAAGCAACGAGTTTTTGTGCCCCGGCAGCAGGCAGCAAGGCGTTTCCCGGCATTTTTTGGCCCCTATATATTGCGCCGTAAACGTGTAGCGCCAGCGGCGGGCAGGGCGGGGCTGACCGGCACTTGCGACCACACTAGCCACCCGGCTGGCAGCATAGCAGGCAAAAATCACTACCACAAAGACAGTTGATTATCATTTAATTACCTTTCATCAGTTATTCGCCTGCTCGCGGTGGCTGCCCGTGCTGGTTTGCAGCCAGGGTGTTTTTTAAATGCAATTAGGCTTTAGGAAAGCAACGGCTCCAAAAGCTGGCTTTGATTTGCCGGATTCCTCAGCCCAAGCCGGTAGCTTTTAGTTGGTTTGTGGCAGAGTCGCCTCTTATCTTGCCGTGGTATCGGTTAATTTTTCACTAATAGTACCTTTTCAATCCGCAATCGATTGCGGGCATTTCACACGTTACCCTTCTTCCCTTTTTGTCGTGGGCAACCGCCCGGGCATCGGCTGTACTTCTTGGTTTTCTGCAACTTGCTCCTGGCCAACGACTGCACCGCGCGCTCAATCTCCAAATTTCACTTTTCCCCACCCGTTTCTACTTTATATGAAACACCCTTACCTGGTGAAACTACGGTTTCTCCTTCTTTTAGTACTTGGCCTGACTGCTTCGCTCGGAGCGTGGGCTCAATCGGGCACCGGCACGGTGAGTGGCCGCGTCACGGATGCCAAAAACGAGGGCCTGCCGGGCGTAACGGTACTGGTTGAAGGTACTTCTATCGGGGCTCTACCAACTCCGACGGTACCTATACCATTTCGGGGATACCAACCGGTGCCCGCACGCTCATTATCTCCTTTGTTGGCTATTCTACGGCGCGCGTACCCGTAACGGTAGCCGCCGGCCAGACGGTAAACGTTGCGGCCCAGTCGCTTAGCGAAAATGCTACCGCGCTGGGTGAGGCAGTAGTAGTAGGCTACGGTACCCAGCGCAAGCAGGATGTAACGGGCTCACTTACGACCGTGACGTCTAAAGACTTCGTGCAGGGCCAGATAACTTCGCCCGAGCAGCTAGTTCAGGGTAAGGTTGCCGGCGTGCAGATTACTACCGATGGCGGTGCTCCCGGCGCTACTACCCAGATTCGTATCCGGGGCGGCTCTTCGCTGAATGCCAGCAACGACCCGCTTATCGTTATTGATGGGGTACCGGTTGATAACCCCCTACCTCCGGACCCGGAGCGCTGGCTGGTGTAGCAAACCCGCTTAGCCTCATCAACCCCAACGACATTGAAAGCTTCACGGTTCTGAAAGATGCTTCGGCGACTGCTATCTACGGCTCGCGCGCTTCGAACGGCGTTATTCTGATTACGACTAAAAAAGGATTGGCCGGCGAGGCATTGACCGTCAATGTCAGTTCCCAGACTTCGGTATCCAAGCGCTACAACTCGCTGCCGGTATTGTCGGCCGACGAGTTTCGTACGGCAGTTAAGAACATAGCGCCCGCCAATGCTCATCTGCTGGGCACGGCTAATACCAACTGGCAGAACGAGATTTTCCGGACCGCTATGACGTATGATAACAACGTCAGCCTGAGCGGCTCTATCGGCAAAAGCATGCCCTTCCGTGCCTCCTTTGGCAACCTCAACCAGGAAGGTATTCTGCTCACTAATAAGCTGATGCGTAATAGCGGCTCGCTCAGCCTGACGCCGGTGCTGCTCGACGACCATTTGCGTATCACGCTGAATGTGAAGGGCTCGGTAACCGACAATAACTTCGCTAACACCGGTGCGATTGGCTCGGCTGCAGTATTTGACCCTACGCAGCCCGTTTACACCGGCAGTTCGGCTTACGGCGGCTACTACCAGTATGTACAGGACCCCACTAATCCGAACAGCGCTCCTCAGCAGCTGGCCCCGAAAAATCCGGTAGCGTCGCTGCTAATGACCCGCGACCGCAGCACGGTACTGCGCAGCATAGGCAATGTGCAGCTGGACTATAAGCTGCACTTCCTCCCTGACCTGCACGCCAACCTGAACCTGGGCTACGATATCACCCACAGCACCGGAGCTAAAAACCAGAGCACGGCTCTGGCTGATGACTACTTCAACGTACCCTACGACCCGACTAACACCGTCAATCGTGGAGGCTCTTATACCCTTTACCAGCAGGACCGCCACAACAAGCTGCTCGAATTTTACCTGAACTACTCCAAGCAGATTGGCGACCACCACATTGAAATACTGGGTGGCTATTCCTACCAAGACTTCCTCACTACTTCGCCGGCTTTTGCCAGCTACCTAGGTCAGGACGGCAACTACAACGCAGCGGGTTTGCCGCAGCTGATTGTACAGTCGCCTGCTGCTCCTAATCCCTACCGCTCGGAATATTTAATTCTTTCGTATTACGGCCGTATTAATTATAACTACAAGGACCGCTACCTGCTGACTGGTACCCTGCGTAATGACCAATCGTCGCGCTTCCCCGGCCAGAAGCCCTTGTTCCCGGCCGGCTCGTTTGCTTGGCGCATCAAGGGCGAAGACTTCCTGAAGGATAATACGACCATTTCAGAACTGAAGCTGCGCCTTGGCTATGGTCGTACCGGCCAGCAGGATGTATTCGGCATCGCCGGTGACTATCCTACTATTCAGCGCTATGTGCACAACAACCAGCAGGCCCAGTACCTGTTCAATGGCATTCCTTACGACCCGTACTCTCCCAGGGTTTCAACCAAAACCTCAAGTGGGAGACCACTGATACCTATAATGCCGGCCTAGATATGGGCTTCCTCGACGGCCGCCTGACGGCCTCGGTTGATGCTTACTACCGTAGAACGAATGGCCTGATTAGCGGCATATTCCTGCCCGCTGGCACCAACTTCACCAACTACTATACCTTCAACATCGGCTCGCTCGAAAATAAGGGGGTTGAAGTAAACGTCAACATTAACCCGGTTCGCACGACTGACTTCCGTTGGGATATCAACCTGAACGGTACTTACAACCAAAGCAAGATTCTGTCGCTGGGGCCACAGCTGCCCGGCTTCACGGGTATTGAAACCAACGGCATAGCCGGCGGCACCGGCACCAACATCGGTATTTATGCCGTTGGCCACGCCGCTTCGGCCTTCTACGTAGCCAAGCAGGTGTATGACACCAACGGTAAGCCGCTGGCTGATGTGTACGCCGACCTGAACGGTGACGGTAAAATCGACACCAACGACCGCTACATCTACAAGCAGGCGGCCCCGCCCGTGCTGCTGGGCTTTAGCTCCAACATGACGTACAAGCGCGTGAACCTGGCCTTCACCCTGCGTGCCAACATCGGTAATTACGTATACAACAACATCCAGTCGCAGAACGGTAGCTACTACAACATTACCGGCTCGACCAACTACCTGTACAACTTCACTACCGACACGAATTTCACGCAGTTTCCCAACGCCAACGGCGTGAACCATTACTCATCGGATTACTACATCCAGAACGCCTCCTTCCTACGTATGCAGAATGCCACACTCGGCTATAATGTAGGTAAAGTCTTCAACGGCAAAGGGAACCTCAGCTTGAACTTTGCTGTTCAGAACGTGTTTCTGATTACGAAGTACACCGGCCTGGACCCGGAGATTCCGAGCGGGGTTGACAACAACACGTACCCCCGCCCGCGCACCTTCACTTTTGGTTTGAACCTGGGCATCTAAGCCTTCTATCTGTCATGAAAAATACTTTTATTCGCAGCGCCAAGGTTCTATCCATTGCCGCCTCGGCCCTCGTGCTGGCTCCCTCCTGCACCAAGGACCTCAATCAGCTGCCTACCTACGACCTGACTTCCAACCAGGTGTATAAGGACGCGGCCAGCTACAAAAGCCAGATGGCTAAGGTTTACGCGGGCTTTGCCCTCACGGGCTCGCAAGGACCGGCTGGCAACCCCGACATCAAGGGCATCGACGAAGGCACTTCCGACTACATCCGCCAGTACTGGAGTGCCCAGGAGCTTACTACCGACGAAGGAGTTATTGCCTGGGGTGACCCCGGCGTGCAGGATTGGCACAACATGAACTGGAGCTCCAGCGGGGTGCTCATCCGGGGCCTTTACAGCCGCCTGCTGTATCAGGTAACCATCTGCAATAGCTACTTGCAACAGTCGACCGATGCTATGCTCGCCTCGCGCGGCATTTCTACCACCGATGCTACCAGCATCGCGGCTTATCGCGCCGAAGTACGCTTCCTGCGGGCGCTATCGTACTACCACGCCATGGACCTGTACGGCAATATTCCGTTCACCACGGAGAATGACGTAATTGGTACCACTACCCTCCCCCCCGCATTACGCGCGCCGACTTGTTTAAGTACATCGAGTCGGAGCTGAAGGCAATTGACGGCTCGCTGATATCGGCACGCAAAAACGAATACGGCCGTGCCGACCAGGGTGCCGCCTGGGCCCTATTAGCCAAGATGTATCTTAACGCCCAGGTGTATACCGGCACCCCGCGCTACGCGGATGCCGCTACTTATGCCAAAAAGGTTATCGATGCCGGTTACACCCTGATGCCTAAGTACGGCAACCTCTTTCTGGCCGACAACGACAAAAACAACCCGGAAGTCATTTTCCCCATCGTTTTTGACGGTAAGTTTACCCAGAGCTACGGCGGCACCACTTTCCTGACCCACGCAGCCGTATCGGGCACGGCCGATGCCAACTGGAACCCGGCCTATTACGGCCTCGGTGGCGGCTGGGGCGGCACGCGTGCCACGTCGGCCCTGTTTCAGCAGTTTCCGGATACTGCCGCCGACTCGCGCGGCCGGTTCCACACCCGCGGCCAGACGCTGGATATCCCGGCGCTCACCAACTTCCAATATGGCTATGTGCCCATCAAGTTCCGCAATGTGACTTCAACCGGCGCGCCCGGCTCCGACAACACATTTGTAGATACTGATTATCCGATGTTCCGCCTGGCCGACATGTACCTCACGTATGCGGAAGCAGCGGTACGGGGCGGCGGCGACCTGGGCCTTGCCCTGACTTACGTAAATGCAGTGCGCACCAGGGCATACAGTGGCTCTACCAGCGGCAACATAGCCTCCGGCGACCTCACGCTCGACTTCCTGCTGGCCGAGCGCTCGCGGGAGTTGTACTGGGAAGCAACCCGCCGCACCGACCTCATTCGCTTCGGCCGCTTTACCAGTGCCTCTTACCTGTGGCCGTGGAAAGGTGGCGTAGCCGCCGGCCGGGGTGTTGCAGACACGTACAATCTGTTCCCGATACCTTCTTCGGATTTGAGCATTAACACCAATCTCCAGCAAAACCCTGGTTATTAAGTTATTATAATTTTGAAGGAGGGGCGTTAGCTTCTGGCACCCCTCCTTTTTTACATCTCTTATATTCCCACCACCCATGAAAAAATCCCTTACCCAAGCGCTGGGGTTTTGCGCAGCGCTACTAGTAACCCTGGCAGCTTGCAAAAAGGATGAGGTTAGAGCCGTTTTGCAGCCAGGGGCTAGCCCGACACTCACTTCTTCCGGCAACTCCTTTGTGCTGACGCAGAATAACAGCGCCAACCGGGCTGTTATCTATACCTGGACGCCCGTTACCTTTGGGTATCCGGCAGTTGTTGACTACAGCCTGCAGTTTGACGTCAAAGGTGGCGACTTCAGCAAGCCTTACGTAATTGACGCTGGCGCCAAGCTGGCCGATACGCTGAGCGTATCCGATTTGAATGCGGCTTTCCAGAGCAAAGGCCTGGTAAGCACCAGCGGTACGCCTACCCCGGCTCAAATGGATGTGCGGGTAATCGCCTCCGTGGGACCGGCTGCTCCATCGGTTAACTCAGTAGCTACTACGTTTACCGCTACGCCTTATTCCTTTTGCGCCCAGCCAGCTAAAAGCCAGTCCTGGTCTATTATCGGCCCCGGCGGCGTAGACTGGAACACCGACGTGCCGATGACGTACAACTGCCTGTCGAAAACCTTTACCTACTCCGGCCAGATGAACGCCGGTGACTTTAAGTTCCGCTACGGAGCCGACTGGACGGCCAACCTCGGCGGTGCCTCCAGCACGGGTGGCCCGCTTACCCAGGATGGCCCGAACCTGACTATTACGAAGGCTGGTAGCTATACCATTGTGCTGACCCCTGGTCCGCTTGACCCCGCCACTAAAAAGTCAACCGGCGGCAGCTTTACTATTAAGTAAGCTCTTTAATCACCTGCTGATAGTTGAAAAAGCCGCTGCTTGTCAGCGGCTTTTTTCATGCCCTATGGTTTGCGGCACCAAAATAGCTGAAACTGTAGCAGGTTCGGCGGCGTTCTTACCTTTCCGCGCTGCTTACCCCACTTATATTATTCTTTTACTATGTTTAAATCACTAGTTTTGCTGACTGCTATGGGGGCTGCCCTCAGCAGTGCCCGGCCCGCGGCGGCGCAGGTAGCGTCGGCTGCAGCAAGGCCTGCTTCGACCCCAACCGGGGCCGCGCCCACCAGCGTAGAGGCAAGGGCCGAAGCCCTCACCACTAATATGACCCAGGCCCTGGCCCTCACACCCGCTCAGGTGGAGAAAGTACGAGCCATCAACCTGACGGCCGTACGCAGTGTGGAGACGGCCCGCGTGCGCTACCGCCAGGACCCTGCTAAGCTCAAAGGCTACATCGACGACATTGGCCTGGCCCGGCTCGACCGCCTGAAGGATGTCCTTACCTCGGTGCAGTTTGCGCGCTACCAGCAAAAACGCGAGGAAAAAATGGGTATTCCTACTATTCGCGGCAACCAGGGCAATCCTCCACCCGGCCTGCCTAGCCGCGGCGACGAATAGCGGACGGGCTGCCGGCTTTTGGCCGGCTGTCCGCTTTTTGCAGAAACGGCTGGCGCGAACGACGAGCGGACAGCCGGCCAAGAGCCGGCAGCCCGCACCAACCGAGCTGTTCTCGGACTTGGGAAACCGCGCCAATATGCCGCCTCTGGCAGGCTACAGCTTCAGCGACTGCAGTTTGGTCAGGGCGGCTTCGGTTTGCTGGCGCTTGTCTTTTTCCTGCTCCTCTTTATCGAGCGGCTGCTGCGCGGAGTCGCTAAAGAAGGTTAGAATATTTTTCTGCATTGGAGCCGATACCTCTTTAAAATTATTTTTGGCGAGTTCCCGTACCCATTCGCCGTAGGTGCGGTCGGCTAAGCTATACTCACCCAATTTGGTTGGGTGACCGGTATCGAAGTCGGTGTTGGGCAAAGCGGGCACCTGCGTAGCAACGGCGGTTTGCTCCCCCAAAAACTTGCAGTATGTAATGACTGTCTGGCGGAAGCTGGCTCGAAATACGGCCTGCGCCTCCGGGGAAGGGGCGACAAATTTCAGGCTTTTCAGCTTGCCAACTTTGGGAATAATCCGAATGATGCCGGCTACTATCCTGGCGCCGAAATGCGGACGCTCGTAGGTAGTGCCATATTCCTGCTCATACTTCGCCTTGCTTTGCTTATATACGTAGTCGCGGCGCCGAATCCGGCCGTTGACCTGGCGTAGCGCGTGGCGATTAGCCCGCCAGGCCGCACGGCTGGCCAGCGGAATGAGGTTGCGCACCGCAAAGCGGTAGGAGCCCAGGGCCAGGTCGACGTTGAAGATTACCTGCTTCAATTCCAGGCCATAGGTACGGGCAAAGGCCCGTTCGAGCGCCTCTTTACTTACCTTGAAGCCAATAAAATCGTGATAAGCAGCCGAACGGTACTTGCCGGCGGCCAGCTGCGTTACGTCGAAGGCAAACTCCGCGCGGCCGTGGGCAGTAGGGTTCTGCTCGTAGGTAACGACCGGGCCGTACTTTTCCTTTAGCTCCGGAAACAGCATGGGCACCGCTTTATTGATACCCATCTCATGCCCATATATATCGGCGGCATAATGGGCCAGCGCGCCCAGGGCAAAAGCGTATTCGTTGCGGTCGTGGGCCTCGAGGAGCAGGTTTTTGACGAAATCGCCCGAGCGCACGTAGTGGGCCAGGTTGGTAAAGAGCGCCGAGCCGAAGGGATAATAGCCCATATCCTGGATAATAGAGCCACCGTAGGCGTAGGCTTTGGCCTCGCGCAGCTCATCGGGCGTAGCGCCGGGAAAGCGGCGCTCCAGGGCTGGCTTCAGGCACGGGGCCCAGCAGGAGTCGATATTAGCCTGGTGGCTGAGAACGGAGTATGCGCGCGCCGGCAGCAAAGCCAGCAGCAGCAGGCCCAACAGCAGCACCCCTATCACACGCGGTACAAATACAGATTTCATGCAACAGTAAAACTGCCTCAACGGCAAAGGCTAGCCGGGTGTTGCACCGCCGAGCTTACGCTGAACCAGCCCCCAGCACTGGCGGCACGCTAAGCGCCGCTACCACTGGCCAGGCCGAGCTGCGAAAAGCCACCGTACGCACCCCCGCATAGGGAAAATGCGCCGGCCCCGGCGCTAATAGCATCGCCTGGGCTGCCTCTTGGCTCAGGGTTTCGCCTACCGAGCGCACGGCCCCGGCTGGCACGCCCAGCCGGGCCAGCTCATGCAGCAGCGCCGTGCCATTTAGCTCGGCAATGCGCACTAGCAGCAGCTCTTCGAGTGCCGTGCGGTGGCGTACCCGCGCCGGGTTGGTGCTAAAGCGCGGCTCATTGGCCCAATGGGGGCGCATCAGCACCAGGCACAGCTGCCGAAACTGCGCATCGGTGCCCACAGCCAGCACCAGGCGCTGGCCATCGGCGGCGCGGTATACGGTGCCGTAGGGCACAATGCCGGGGTGGCCCGAGCCCAGCGGCACCGGGTCGTGGCCGGTTACCAGCCAGGTAGCGCCCTGGTTGGCCAGCGAGGCCAGCGCACTATCCAGCAGGCTTACCTCCATGAGCGCCCCCGGCCGGTTTTCTCGCGCTGGTAAAGCGCTGTCAGAATACCCTCTTTGAGCTGGTGGGCGGCCAGCAGGTCGATGAGTGCCACCGGCATTTTCTGGGGCGGGTCGGCTGGGCTGGCCGCGTTCAGGTGCATGAAGCCGGTTTCGGCCTGGAGCACGGCGTCGTAGCCCACGCGCGGGCTGGCCGGCCCATAGCCCGTGAGGTGGGCGTAGATGAGCCGCGGATTGGCGGCCGCCAGCGCGGCGTACGTGAGTCCGAATTTTTCGGCGTCGCCGGGCTTGTAGCTGGCAATAAGCACATCGGCCGCCGCCGCCAGCCGGTGCAGCTCGGCCTGCGCGGCGGGCTGCGTGAGGTCGAGCACTATGGATGTTTTGCCCCAGTTAGATGCCGCAAAATAAGCCGATACCGAGCTATCTGGGTCGTCGCCGGGCGTGCGCCAGCTCCGGGTCACGTCGCCGGCAGGCGGCTCTACTTTTAGCACATCGGCCCCCAGCTCGGCAAAAAACTGGCCTACCTGCGGGCCGGCCAGCACAGCAGCCAGCTCCAGCACGCGCAAGCCGGCAAAGGGTAAGTTGGCGGACATCTTTTAGTTGGTTAATTCCGCTGGCTACATCGCTGAGCAGCCTACCGGCATTACATATTAACAAAAATCTATATTACCCCTGCCCGCGCAAACACCTGAAAAACTACCTCACGCTCGCCTTCGCCCCATAGCTGGGTTAGCTCATCGGCCACCAGCAGCACGGCATCGGCCCCGGCATGCTGCCGGGCGTAGTTGGCCACCGCCGACCACGTGCGCAGGTAGTCGAGGTACCAGGCCGCCGACCACTGCCGCCGCACCGGAAAATGCGCCTTACGCACCCGCGCAAACGGAAAAGGCAGCCGCGCATACTCGTCCAGCACGTGCCAGCGGTTGGCATCCCAGTACGGCCCAATGGTTTCGTCGTGAAAGCGCCGGATGAGGGCGTCCAGCGCCGGCTCGCCGGTCTGGCCCAGGCCGTATCCCCACTCGGCCAGCACGGTACCCGGCCCGGCCACGCGGCGCACCTCGCGGTGGTAGGCCTCCTGGTCGAACCAATGCACGGCCTGTGCCACGGTAATGAGGTCGAAGTGGTCGTCGGGAAAAGGCGTATGCTCAGCCGTGGCTACCTGGTAGTGTATATTCGGCCGCTCGGTGGCCTCGGCCAGCTGGCTGGCACTGAGGTCGGTAGCCTCGACATCGCGAAAGTACCGGGCCAGCACCACGGCCACCTGGCCGTTGCCGGTGGCGCAGTCCCAGGCGCACAGGCGGTTGGGTACCTGCGGCAAAAGCCAGTCGTATAGTTCGGCCGGATAGTCAATGCGGTAGCGGGCGTACTGCGCGGCTTGAGTGGAAAATCGGTCGAGGGACATGCCCGCGAAGGTAGCCGCCAGCCGGGCACTTATCTGGCTTACCTTTGTTCTAAATCAAGCGGTTTGCTGACCAGGAAGCAGAAGGTCAGCCCCTTTTATTCACTTCATTCGCTGAACCTTTGACTTTTCACGATTTCAACCTCCACGACGACCTGCTGGCCGGCGTGGACGCCATGAACTACCTCAACGCCACGCCCATTCAGGAGCAGGCGATTCCGAAAATCCTGGCCGGTAAAGACCTGATTGCCTGCGCCCAGACTGGCACCGGCAAAACCGCCGCCTACCTGGTGCCGCTGCTCGACAAGATTTCGCACGCCGGCCACGGTACTACCTCGACCCTAGTGCTGGTGCCCACCCGCGAGCTGGCTACCCAGATTGACGAGCAGGTAACCGGCTTTGGCTACTTCGTAGAAGCCTCATCCATTGCCATTTATGGCGGCGGCAAGTCGGAGAACTGGGAGCAGCAGAAGCGTGCCCTAACTTCGGGAGCTGATATTATCGTGGCTACGCCCGGCCGCCTCATCGCTCATATGCAGCTGGGCTACGTCAAGTTTGATGACCTGAAATACCTGGTGCTCGACGAGGCCGATAAGATGTTGGACATGGGCTTTGCCGATGACATCCTAAATATTGTGCGCCAGCTGCCCAAGCAGCGCCAGACGCTGCTGTTTTCGGCCACCATGCCGAGCAAAATCCGTGACTTCTCGCAGCAGATTCTGCACGAGCCCGACGAGGTGCGCCTGGCCGTGAGCAAGCCCGCCGCCGGCATCAACCAGCAGTTTTACATGACCTTCGACCACCAGAAGCTGCCCGTGCTGGAACACCTCATCAAGGCCCAGGATGTGCAGAGCATGGTGCTCTTTACCAGCAAGAAAGCGGCGGTTGCCGGCATCGTGCGCTCGCTCAATAAGCTGGGCTACCCGGCCCAGGGCATCAGCTCGGACCGCACCCAGGAAGAGCGGGAAGACACCATGCGCGCCTTTAAGAATAAGCAATTTCCTATATTAGTTGCCACCGATGTGGTGAGCCGGGGCATCGATATCGACTCGCTGAGCCACGTCGTGAACTTCGACGTGCCGCGCGCGGCCGAGGACTATGTGCACCGCATTGGCCGCACGGCCCGCGCGGCCACTACCGGCACGGCCATTACGTTTATCGCCGACCAGGACCAGGACCGCATCATCAAAATTGAGAAGCTCATTGAGCGCGAGATTGAGAAGCAAGCCATTACGGAAGCCCTCGGCTACGGCCCGGCGCCCGAGTTTGACCCCAAGCGCTTTAGCGGCCTGCGGGGCAAAACCGGCCCGCGCGAAGGCGGCCGGGGTGGCGAGCGAGGGCCGCGCCGCGAGGGTGAGCGGGGGCCGCGGCCTGAAGGTGGTGGCCCGCGTGGTGGCGGCCGCGACCGGGGTCCCCGCCGCGAGGGCAATGACAAAAATGACCCGCAGCGGGCCGAGCGCCTGGCCAGTGCCACTGCTCGCCTGGCGGCTATCGACGCGGGCGAGCGCCCGGTGGGAGCCTATGTAGCTCCTGCTCGTGAAAGCCGGCCGCCCCGTGAGCCCCGCCCTGAAGGAGAAGCCCACCGCCCTCCGCGGCCGCCCCGCACCCCGCGCCCCGAGGGCGAAGCACCCCGCCCACCCCGCGCCGAAGGGGAAGGAGCCGAAGGCCAGCGCCGCCGTAAGCGTGGTGGCCGCAACCGCGGCAAAGGCCCCCGCAGCACGGGCGAAGCCTCTGGCGCTACGACCGAAACGCCAACGGCGCCTTCATCGGCTGCCGAATAGCCACGTTGGCGCCATAAGCAAAGCCTTCGCTCATGCTTGCTTTATCAGCCGCATGGGCGAAGGCTTTGCTTATGGCGCCGTCTTTTTACACCCCGAAATTTTGCTGAATCATTCTCATAAAATCGGCTTCGGCCATCTGGGCCTTTGCCCCCAATAACCCCTGGGCATCGGCCCCGGCAATGTAGCGAAGCTGCGATTTACCGTCGGTGGCAGCCTCGTAGATAACGGCGGCAATCTGCTCGGGCTGCGAGGCGGCTCCGCCGCGGCTGCCAAAGGCGTCGAGCACGGCACGCATCTGCCCGGCGTAGGGGTTGGCTTGGTCAGCGGGGTCGGCAGTCATCTGCAGGGAGCGGCCGGCAAAGTCGGTAGCCACGCCGCCCGGCGCTACTACTTTCACCTGAATTCCGAAGGGAGCGAGCTCGTACCAGAGCGACTCCGAAAAGCCATCGAGCCCGAACTTGGTAGCGTGATAAAGTGAATTCATGGGAAAAGCAGTACGCCCGCCCACCGAAGTAATAGTAATGATAGTGCCTGCCTGCTGCGCCCGCATGGCCGGCAGCACCGCCTGCGTCACGGCAAATACGCCAAACATATTGGTGGCAAACTGCTGCTGAATTTGGGCTTCAGTCGCGGTTTCGAAAGGCCCCACGAGGCCATAGCCAGCATTGTTGACAAGCACATCGAGGCGGCCAAAATCGTGCTGGGCCTGCGCTACTGCCTGCTTCACGGAAGCCGCATTAGTTACGTCGAGCGCATATACCCGCACGCCGGCCAGGCCCTCAAACTTAGCATCGGCGGGGTTGCGCATAGTAGCTGCTACCTGCCAGCCATGCGCAGCGAAAAGCCGAACGGCGGACGCGCCGATGCCGGTTGAAGTGCCGGTAATAAAAACTGTCTGAGCCATAAGAAAGGAAGACTTGGGAAAGTGCTCCTCTGCCAGACGCAGCAGCAGCTGGTTTACTTTACCCGGCTAGTACTTCGGCTGCAAATACGTGTCTTTTAAGCTGATAATGACCAAGACAATACTCGAATAGTAACACTGCGCAAGTGAAATTTTTGTTTTTTATTCCCCGCATGAACTTCTACCTTTGTGCCCCTATTAAAATCGCCCGCGCTCTGACTGGTAAGTTTGTGAAAAGACCGTTGCTGCTTCTGCTGCCTGCCCTGGCAGCGCTGGGCCTGACCACCCAGTGTCAATCGAGCAAGCCTGCCGTGATGGCTGCGGCTGTTGCTCCGGCTTCGGTGCCGACGGCCCCCAAGGAGTACCGCTACGAAACCGCGCCCAACGACCCGCTTGGGGTGCGCGTGTACAAGCTCGATAATGGCCTCACGGTCTACCTTTCCGATTATAAGAACGCGCCGCGCATCCAGACTTATGTAGCCGTGCGGGCCGGCTCCAAAAACGACCCGGCTACGGCTACCGGCCTGGCGCATTACCTCGAGCACATGGTGTTTAAGGGTACTTCGCGGCTCGGCACCAAAGACTGGAGCAAGGAAAAGCCGGAGCTGGATAAGATTGAGGCACTGTACGAAACGTACCGCGGCGAGCGCAACGACCCAGTGGCCCGCAAGCGCACCTACCACCAGATTGACTCTATTTCGGGGGTGGCGGCGCGCTACGCGGTGCCCAACGAGTACGACAAGCTGATGGGCAGCATCGGCTCGAAGGGCTCCAATGCGCACACGTCGAACGAAGAGACTGTTTATCAAGAAGATATCCCGAGCAACCAGCTCGAAAAGTGGGCGGCCGTGCAAAGCGAGCGCTTTCAGGAAATGGTGCCGCGCCTGTTTCATACCGAGCTGGAGGCGGTGTACGAGGAGAAGAACCGGGGTTTGGACTCCGACTTCAACAAGGAGTTTGAGGCGCTGAACGCCAGCCTCTACCCTACTCATCCGTACGGCACCCAAACCACCATCGGCACGATTGAGCACCTGCAAAATCCGTCGATAACCGAGATTAAGAAATACTTCGGCCAGTATTACGTGCCGAACAATATCGCGCTTTGTCTGAGCGGCGATTTGGACTACGACCAGACAATCCGGCTGATTGACAAGTATTTTGGCGGGCTGAAGAGCAAGCCAGTACCGACATTCGTCTCGCCGGTAGAGCAGCCGATAACTGCGCCCATCGTGAAGGAGGTAATCGGGCCGCAGTCGGAAAACGTGATGCTGGGCTACCGCCTGCCCGGCAAAGCCACCCGCGACGCCCTGCGCCTGCGGATGCTGGACAAAATCCTTACTAACGGCCAGGCCGGCCTCGTTGACCTCGACCTGAACCAGCAGCAGAAGGTGCTGAACTCGGCCACTTTTGCCGACCTCAACGACGACTACTCGACGCATGTGCTCTACGGCACGCCGCGCCAGGGCCAGAAGCTGGAAGAGGTGCGTACGCTACTACTGGCTGAGATTGAGAAGGTAAAGCGCGGCGACTTCCCCGACTGGCTCATTCCGGCCATCATCAACAACGATAAGCTGACGCGCACCAAGAGCTACGAAAGCAACGAGGCCCGCGCCTCAGCGCTCTATGAGTCGTTTATCGAGCGCGTGAGCTGGGCCGACTACCTCAAGCAAAACGAGGATTTCGCCACCATCACCAAGGCCGAAATCATCAAGTTTGCCAACGATAACTACGGTCAGAACTACGTAACCGTATTTAAGCGCATCGGCCAGGACCCCAACAAGGTGAAAGTGGTAAAGCCGGCCATCACGCCCGTGCCCGCCAACCGCGACGCGGCTTCGGCCTACTATACAGAGATATCGAAGCTGCCCAGCACCGAGCTGAAGCCGGTGTTTGTGGATTACAAGAAGGATATCCAGACGGCTGAAATTAAGCCCGGCCTGCCGCTGTACTACACCAAGAATAGCGAAAACGGATTATTCAGCCTGTTCTACGCCATAGACCTGGGCAATAATAATAACCCGCTGCTCGACGTAGCCACCGACTATATCCAGTACCTGGGCACCGGCCAGTACTCGGCGGCGCAATTGCAGCAGGAGTTTTACAAGCTGGGCTGCTCGTTTGCCGTCAGCAGCAGCCAGGACCGGGTGCTCATCAGCCTCAGCGGGCTCGATAGCAACCTAGAGCCGGCCATGCAGCTGTTTGAGCAGTTGCTCAACAACCCGCGCCCCGACGCGGCGGCCCTCAAAAACCAGGTGGCCGGCATTTTGAAGCAACGCCAGGATGCCAAGCTCAACAAGGCAGTGATTCTGAATCAGGCCATGCTGAATTATGCCAAGTATGGGCCGCGCAACCCGTTTACCAATAATGTGCCCGAGGCGCAACTGAAAGCGCTGAAGCCAGAGCAGCTGACTGCTTTGCTCAAAAGCCTGCCTACGTATCAGCATCGTGTGCTTTATTATGGACCGCGTGAAATAACAAAAGTTACTATAGATGCATCGAATAAGGTTGGTGGAAGCTCTTCACAACCAAGGCCAACTCCTCCATCTCCATCAGGCGGTTGGGGTATTCTCGAATTGGTAGCAATGAATCATCATACTCCTGCTACCCTCAAACCTCTTCCTGCGCCCAAAGACTTCGCCGAGCAGCCTTTGAAAGACAAAAAAGTCTACTGGGTTGACTACAACATGGTGCAGGCCGAAATCCTGTTCCTGACCAAAGGCGACATCTACGACCGCACGCTTGTGCCCACGGTGGCGCTCTACAACGAGTATTTCGGCGGGGGTATGGGCAGCATCGTGTTCCAGGACTTGCGCGAGAGCAAGGCGCTGGCGTATTCGGCCATGTCGCGCTACGCGAACGCCGACAAGACGGGCCGCTCGAACTATATCCTCAGCTACATCGGCACCCAGAGCGACAAGCTGCCCGAGGCAATGGCGGGCATGGAAGGCCTGCTCACTGATATGCCCCTGGCCGACGCCAACCTGGCCATTGCCAAGCAGAGCATCCGCAACAGCATTGCCACCGACCGCATTACCCACGAGGGTGTGCTGCTCAGTTACGAACGAGCCCGCCGCCTTGGCCTCGACTACGATGTGCGCCGCGATGTGTACGACCAAACCCAGAACATGACGTTTGCCGAATTGCAGAAATTTCAGCAGGCCAAGGTCAAGGGGCAAAATCAGGTTATACTGGTTATCGGCTCCAAAGACCGGCTGAATTTCAAGGAGCTGGCCAAGTACGGCACCGTCGAACAGCTTACCCTGAAAGAGATTTTTGGGTATTGATTTCAAAGAATACCGCCTGTCATTGGGCGCAACGCGAAGCAATCGCACCGAAACGATACCCGAACGACATCGTTCTGGTGCGATTGCTTCGCAGGCTTGCAATGATAAGCGGAGCTAGCCGCTGGCAACACTAGCACCGAACAAGACTTCCCACCTGAACCTGACAACAGAATATTAGACAACCTTTTTCCTCATGGCAGAGCAAAAAATCACCATTAAGAATGGCAAGCTGACTGTACCCGACCAACCGACCATCCCCTACATTGAGGGCGACGGCACGGGTCCGGACATCTGGCGGGCCTCGCAGCGCGTATTCGATGCCGCGGTAGAAAAAGCCTACGGCGGCAAGAAGAAGCTGGTGTGGAAGGAAGTGCTGGCCGGTGAGAAAGCCTTTAAGCAACTCAATAACTGGCTGCCGGCTGAAACGCTCGAAGCCTTCCGCGACTACCTGGTAGGCATCAAAGGCCCGCTCACAACGCCGGTAGGCGGCGGCATTCGCTCGCTGAACGTGGCCCTGCGGCAGGAGCTGGATTTGTACGCCTGCGTGCGCCCCGTGCGCTACTACGACGGGGTGCCCTCGCCCGTGAAGCACCCCGAGCTGACCAACATGGTTATCTTCCGCGAAAACACGGAAGACATCTATGCCGGCATCGAGTACATGAACGGCACGCCGCAGGCCCAGAAGATGCTGGAATTCCTGCAGGATGAGATGGGCGTGAAGAAGATTCGCTTCCCCGAGTCGTCGTCGTTTGGCATCAAGCCGGTGAGCAAGGAAGGCACCGAGCGCCTCGTGCGCGCCGCCATCAAGTATGCCCTCGAGCACAAGCTGCCGTCGGTAACGCTGGTGCACAAGGGCAACATCATGAAATTCACCGAGGGCGCGTTCAAAACCTGGGGCTACGAGCTGGCCGAGAAGGAGTTTGGGGCCAAGGTATTTACCTGGGCGCAGTACGATAAAATCGTGGCTAAGCAAGGCGTGGCCGTGGCCGACGCCCTGCAAAAGCAAGCCCAGGACCAGGGCAAGCTCATCATCAAGGACAGCATCGCCGACGCCTTCCTCCAGCAGATTTTGCTGCGCCCCGCCGAGTATTCGGTAGTAGCTACCCTGAACCTGAACGGCGACTACATCTCCGACGCGCTGGCCGCCATCGTGGGCGGTATCGGCATCGCGCCGGGTGCCAACATCAACTACGTTACCGGCCACGCCATCTTCGAGGCTACCCACGGCACCGCGCCCAAGTACGCCAACCAGGACAAGGTGAACCCCGGCTCGGTTATCCTCTCGGGCGTGATGATGCTGGAACACCTGGGCTGGAAAGAAGCCGCCGCTCTTATCAACAAGGGCCTCGAAGCCGCCATCGAAAGCAAGCGTGTCACCTACGACTTCGAGCGTCAGATGGAAGGCGCTACGCTGCTCAAAACGAGCGAGTTTGGCGACGAGATTATCAAGAATATGTAGTAGCTTGGCAATCGCCAATTTTTAATAACCCCCGCGTTGGCTGCAAGGCTGGCGCGGGGTTTTGACTTTCGTAATATGAATTCATTGCGTAAAAGCTTGGTGCAGATAATCATCGTTTCATTGCTTTCTTGCCTTTTGATTATTAGTCTGCTTGTTCTAGAAGTAAACAGGCAGATTATACTAGGGCAGGAATGGGATAATGATGGGCCTGCAAGCTTTGCTTTCTTCGGGCGCTTTGTTCTTCCATTTATGCTAGTGGCATTGATAGCTATTGCATATACTCTATTGCTCTGGATGTTGAGGTGGAATATTTGGCCTAGTGCCTTCGCAAGAACAGGAGTTTTCCTGATTGTAATCTTTCCGATGGTAGTTTTTTGGTTAGTTCACCAGCAATGGGTAATAAACCAGGTGACATTTAAATAATTATCTCACACTGGCGCGAGTTTAGGCGAAGCCGTAACTCGTGACAGGTTTTCGGGGAGGCTGTGCCTCCCATAGAACGATGTAGTAGAACGAAGCTAGCGGCGCGGTCCCGCCTTGCCGCTGGCGCGGCAGTGGAGGTACAACCTCCACTGTGTAATCTGCACGAGTTACGGCTGCGCCTAAACTCGCGCCAGTATTTATGAACTCATAATATATTATATATTCTTAATATACAATACACAAAAGGCCCGTTAGAACACCATGCCTGAGCATCTTGTCCTAACGGGCTTTGGAGCTGCTGCTTTTTACGGGCTAATTCCAGCCGCCGCCCAGGGCGCGGTAGATATTAACGGTGGCATTGAGCTGCTGCATCTTGGTTTCGGTCAGGTCGAATTTAGATTCCAAGGCATCGCGCTGGGTGAACAGCACTTCGGTGTAATCGGCGCGTACCGACTTGAAGAGACTGTTTGAAATCCGGATGGATTGGTTAAGCGTCTGCACTTCTTTCAGCTTCGCGTCGTAGCTTTTTTCGAGGTTGCCGATATTTGAGAGCTGATTGGCTACCTCAATGTACGCGTTGAGCACCGTGCGCTCGTAGTTGTACACGGCTTGAAGCTGGAGGGCATTGGCACTGGCGTACAGCGCCTTAATCCCGTTGCGGTTAATCAGGGGAGCCGATAAGTCGCCGGCCAGCGAATAGAGCAGGGAGCCGGGCGTGGTGAACAGCAGGCCCGGCTTGAAAGCCTCAAAGCCCACGCCCGCATCGATACCCAGCGAAGGATAAAAGTTGGCGCGGGCTATCTGCACGTCCAGCTTGGCGGCCACCAGGTTTTGCTCGGCCTGCCGGATGTCCGGGCGGTTGCTCAATAGCTGGGCGGGCACGCCAGCCTGAATGGTTTTGGGCACCAAATCATTAAATGACTGGTCGTTGCGCACCACCGGCTGCGGAAACCGACCAACCAGGTAATTAATCCGGTTTTCGGTTTCAGTGATGCGCTGCTGAATGGTGAACTGCCGGGCGGTGGTATTCTGAATCTGGGCTTCAAAGCGTTTTACCGCCAGCTCAGTAACCCGGGCTGCCTGCATTTCCTGCCGTACTACCTGCAGCGCATTACGCTGTATCTCGATGTTCTGCTGTAGAATAAGTAACTGATTATCGAGCGCCAGCAGCTCGTAATACGAAGTGGCAATTTCGGCAATCAGATTGGTTACCATGAAATTTTTGCCTTCCACGGAAGCCAGGTAGCGCGTAGCCGCCGATTTGCGGGCATTGCGCAGCTTGTGCCAGATGTCAACTTCCCAGCTGGCAAAGGCTCCTAGCTGAAAATCGCCCAGCGGGTCGGGAGTCCGGCGGTCGGGCTGGATGTTGATTTGGTCTTCCGTAGCTCCCTGAATGGTGTAGCGGCTAACCCGGTCGAGGGCCGAGCGGGCACCCAGCGAAACGGAAGGCAGGTACTCCCCCTTGCGGGCCTGTATCTCATTGCGGGCAATCTGAATTTCCTGCAGTGTGATATTCAGCTCCTGGTTGTGTTGCAGGGCAGTGTCAATCAGCGCTTTCAGGCCGGGGTCGGTAAAAAACTCCTGCCACCGCACTTTAGCGGTGCTAGTCGTATCCTGGGGCTGTTGCTGTAGGTGGCCGGCAGGCTGCGGCTCGCATTGCGCTCAGCAAACTGCGGCACTTTACAAGCCGCTGCTGCCAGCGCCAGGCCAGCAGCAGCCAGGCTTTTAACTAAATTTCTGTTACGCATAAGGCTCCATTTCTTCAATTTTAATCCGGGGCTCTACGCCTTCAAGTACCGGCGACTCATTCTCATCCCGAATCAGCTTGTTGTCGCCGGCCAGTGTGCCGAAGAAGTAATACAGGCCAGGGATGATAATTACCCCGAACACGGTACCAAACAGCATACCACCCAAGGCCGAGCTACCGATGGTGCGGTTGCCGATAGCACCCGCGCCGGTAGCCACCACCAGCGGAATCAGACCAGCGATGAAGGCAAACGACGTCATCAGGATAGGACGGAAACGCACTTTGGCGCCTTCGATAGCCGCATCGCGCACCGACATGCCCTCTTCGTGCTTCAGGGCCGCGAACTCGACGATAAGTACGGCGTTCTTACCCAGCAGGCCCACCAGCATTACCAGGCCTACCTGGGCATAGATGTCGTTGGCCAGGCCAAACATCTTGATGAACAGGAACGAGCCGAACACCCCGGCCACCAGCGAGAAGATTACCGCCAGCGGCAGCAGGAAGCTTTCGTACTGGGCGGCGAGCACCAGGTACACGAATACCAGCACGACAATGAAAATAACGGTCGACTCGTTGCCGCGCGAAACCTCGTCTTTCGACAGGCCGCCCCAGTCGATGTCGTAGCCGTGAGGTAGCTCTTTGGCTACTTCCTGCACCGCCTTAATAGCCTCGCCCGAGCTGTAGCCCTCGGCCGCGCCACCCCGGATGGAGGCCGTGGTGTACATATTGTACCGGTTGATTTCGTTGGCGCCCTGCGACTTCACGATGTGCATGAAGGCTGAGAACGGCACCATTTGGCCTTTGTCGTTTTTAGCCCACATGTTCAGCACGTCTTCGGGCAGGCGGCGGTATTCGGGCGATGCCTGTACGTATACCTTAAAGAAGCGCTGGTACTTGATGAAACCCAGCTCGTAGGTAGAGCCTACCATGATGGAGAGCGTGTTCATGGCGTTGCCGATGCTCACGCCTTTCTGCATAGCCAAGTCGTTGTCAATCTTGAGCTCGTACTGCGGATAATCAGCCGAGAAGAAGGTAAACAGACCGGCCAGCTCCTTGCGCTTTTTCAGCTTGGCCATAAATTCCTCGTTCACCTTTTCCAGCGCTTTATAGTCGCCCGAGTTGGTTTTATCGAGCAATTGCAGCTGGAAACCACCGGCTGCCCCGTAGCCCGGCACTGCCGGCGGCTCAAAGAATTCGATGGTCGCACCCGGAATTTCGTGCGCCTTTTTTTCTAGGTTGCCGATGATGTCGGCAATGGACTCCTTACGCTCTGACCACGGCTTCAAGTCAATCAGACAGGTACCGGCGTTGGAGCCCCGGCCTTCGGTAAGCACCTCGTAGCCTGCCAGGGTTGAAATATTGGCGATACCAGGCACGTCTTTGGCCAGACTGGCAAGGCGCTGCGATACGGCGTTGGTTTGCTCCAGCGTGGTGCCGGGCGGCGTTTGCACAATGGCGTAAATCAGGCCCTGGTCTTCGCTCGGAATAAAGCCGGCAGGCAGCCTGGCCGAGATGGCCCAGATGCCCAGCGCAAAGGCAATGAGCATGGCGAAGGTGATGAGCCGGCTGGCCACAATCTTCGACAGCAGGCCGGTGTAGGCGTTGGTGAGACGGTCGAAACCCCGGTTAAACCAGTCGAAGAAGCGCTGCAGCGGCGTTTTCTTCTTTTCCTGGCCGTGGTTGTTCTTCAGAATCATGGCGCAGAGCACCGGCGTCAGCGTGAGGGCGACGAGGCCCGAAATCACGATGGCCGTAGCCATGGTAATCGAGAACTGGCGGTAGAAGATACCCACCGGGCCGCTCATGAACGATACCGGGATAAACACGGCCGTCATCATGATGGTGATGGCGATAATGGCACCGCTGATTTCACCTACCACCTTGCGCACGGCATTATACGGCGAGAGGTGCTCTTCTTCCATCTTGGCGTGCACGGCCTCAATCACCACAATGGCGTTATCGACCACGATACCAATCGACAGCACCAGCGCAAAGAGCGTAATCATGTTGATAGTCAACCCGAACGCCTGCATGGCCATGAACGAGCCAATGAGCGATACCGGCACGGCGATGGCCGGAATCAGGGTTGAGCGCCAGTCGCCGAGGAAGAGGAATACCACCAGCGCCACCAGAATAAAAGCGTCGCGCAGGGTGTGGATTACGTTCTCAATCGAGGCGTCGAGGAAGTTCGATACGTCGTAGGTGATTTTGTAGTCCATGCCCGGCGGGAAGGTTTTCCTGAGCTCTTCCAGCTTGACTTTCACCTCTTTAATCACGTCGCTGGCATTACTGCCGTAGGTCTGCTTCAGCACGATAGCCGCCGAAGGGTACTGGTTCAGGTTGGAGTAGATGTCGTAAAACTCCGAGCCCAGCTCCACCCTGGCTACGTCTTTCAGGTGCAGGTTCTCGCCGTTGGCGTTGGCCCGCAAAACCACGTTCTTATACTGCTCCACGTCGTTGAAGCGGCCCTGGTAGCTGAGCACGTATTCGAGCGACTGCGCCTGCCCGCCATCCGAGCGGCCGATACGGCCCGGCGAGCCGATAACACTCTGCTCGCCCAGCGCCTTCATCACGTCGTCGACCGAGATATTGTAGGCCCGCATGCGGTCGGGCTTCAGCCACACGCGCATGGCGTACTGCCGGCTACCCAGGATGCTGGCCCGGCCAATGCCGCCGAGGCGCTGCAGCTCGGGTATCATGTTCACGCCAGCGAAGTTGAACAGGTACTTCATGTCCGTGTTCTTGTCTTTCGAATACAAGTTCACGTACATGAGCATGTTGGGCACCACGCGGTTTACCACTACGCCTTCGCGCTGTACCAGCTCGGGCAGGCGGTTGAGCACCTGCGCAATGCGGGTATTCACGTTTACCACGGCCTGGTCGGGGTCAGTACCCAGGTTGAACACAATCTGGATGTTGGCCTCGCCGGCGCTCACGGCATCGGAGGTCATGTACTTCATCCCCGGCACGCCGTTTACGGCCTGTTCCAGCGGAATCAGCACCGACTCGGTAAGCACCTTGGCGCTGGCACCCGGATAGGCCGCGCTCACCATTACCAGGGGGGCGAAATTTCCGGAAACTGCGACGTTGGCAGCTTCATGATAGCCAGCCCGCCCATGAGCAGGATGACAATCGAGATAACAATGGCGAATACGGGCCTACGAATGAATTTACTAAACATATAGTATGGCTATTATAATGGGCGAATTTTACTCGCTATACACCTTCAGGTGAGAGATAACTGCCTGAGGAGCTTTGTAGTTGTAGCTTATCTTATCCCCATCTTTCACCTTACGTAGGCCTTCCAGCAAAATCTTGTCGCCGCTGCTGACGCCCCCCTTGAGAATGTAGAGGTCGGGCATCTCCGAGGCAATGGTTACTTCGCGCTGGTGCACTACGTTTTTGCTGTCAATGACATAAACGTATTTCTTCTCCAGAATCTCGAAGGTGGCTTTCTGCGGGATAAGCAGGGCGTTTTTCAACGGCACCGTCATCATGATGCTGCCGGTTTCGCCGTTGCGCAGCAGGCCATCGGGGTTAGGGAAAGTGGCCCGGAAGGCGATATTGCCGGTTTCATTATTAAAATCTGCCTCAATCGTCTGCACCTTACCAGGGTATTTATATATCTCGTTATTGGCCATAAGCAGCTTCACGTTTACCACGTTGTCGGCCTTGGCCTGCTCTTTATAAGCCAGGTACTCGGCTTCGGGCACGTTGAAATACACCCACATCTTGCTGTTGTCGGAGAGCGTAGTCAGCAAATCACCTTCGTTGACGACACTACCCAGCCGCGCCTGAAAGTGGTCCATAATGCCGCTGAACGGTGCTTTAATAGACGTAAACTGTAGGTGGGTCTGGGCCAGCGCCACGTCTGCCTTGGCCTTGTTGAGCTTGGCCTTGGAAAGAGCTAACTCATTCTTGGACACGATGTTGCTATCGGCCAAACTCTTGGTGTTGCGGTACTCGATATCCACATAATTGGCTTCGGCCTGCGACTTTTGCAGGTCGGCCTGGTACACCAGCGGCATAATCTGGAACATAGGCTGCCCCTTGGCAACTGTCTGCCCTTCGTCGACAAAGATTTTCTGAAGATAGCCTTTCTCTAGGGCCCGCAGCTCGATGTGCTGGTAGGCATGAATCTGCGCCACGTACTCTTTGATTATGGTCGTGTCCTTTTGTAAAGGGCTGGTGGCCAGCAGCTTGATTTGCTCTTCCTTCTCTTCTGTTTTGGGCGAGCAGCTTGTGCAGCAGTACACGGCACATAAACTCATGAGCATGAGTATTCTTTTCATAAGAACATGTAAATGCCACATTAGGCAGTTAATAACACCAGGAATGTTGTGCTGAAGAAACGCGCTGAGCCGCTACCTGTCCCGACAAGGTACTGGGAACCGACATCACCAAATCAGCCCGTTTTTAGGTTGGGTAGCCCGTTGCGAATCGGGCTGCTGCTGTTTCCATCCTACCACCTGTAGCTACTGGAAATAGCCTTAAAATACATTTTTCTACATATTTATCAATCAGTTTTATTCAATTACCAGTGGCAATTGAACACCAGCGAGAATGCTGGTCCTAATTCAAATCTGTTAGAGCAACATGGTGGGACGATGCCAACGCCTTACAGCTTATGGTGGCACGTTAGATAATACAAAGCAAGCGCAGCTACATTAAATTGGCATGAAAGGAAAACATTTTGGGGAGGCCGCTGCCCGTAGCCTACCTGCTACTTTTGAGGTCTAATGTCCTCCTCCTCTTCATGACCACCCCTCTCACCGACGAGCACCTGCGGTTTCCTATCGGCCGGCCGCAGCTGCCTACGGCACCGCTTACGGCCGCTGGGCGCGCCCCCTACCTTCAGCAGCTGGCCGAGCTGCCGGCGCAGCTGCACGCTGCAGCCCGGCGCGCCGGGGCCGAGCGCCTGGAGCAACCCTACCGCCCCGGTGGCTGGACGGGCCGCCAGGTTATTCACCACCTGGCCGACACGCACCCTAACTTATACAGCCGTTTCCGCCTGGCGCTCACGGAAGACAACCCGACTGTGCGGCCCTTTGATGAGCAGGCCTGGGCCGAGCTGCCCGACGTAGCTGCTACGCCGCTGGCCGTGTCGCTGGCGCTGCTCGAAAGCCTGCACAGCCGCTGGGTTACCCTGCTGCAACACCTGAGCGAGGCGCAATGGCAGCGCACTTTTTACCACCCGCGCTACCAAACCACCAGCACGCTGGAGCAAGCGCTGGTGCAGTACGCCTGGCACGGCCGTCACCACCTGGCTCATCTTCAGCTGCTAGGCGCTTAGGCAGGCTCTGTGTCGGTTTGCAATTGGGATTACCGCGGCCCGTAGTTCCGCTAAGGTTCAGGTAAAGTTGCGGATAGTAATGTAAATTACGCCGATGCTTTTCCCACTCCGACCGCTTGCCTTTTGCAGAATCGGCTGCCTGCTGGCTTGCCTGCTTTTAATTATCAGCCTGCCCGGCCGGGCTCAGAACGCTCCGCCCGAGCACCCGAAAGTTACGCGGATTCTGTTTTTGCTCGATGCCTCGGGCTCGATGATGGCCCCTGGGAAGGCACGCCGCGCTGGGAAGTAGCCAAGCGCCTGCTGGCCAAGATGGCCGATTCGCTCAATGCCTATCCCAACCTGGAGCTTGGCCTGCGTGTGTACGGCCACCAACACGCCAATGCCGAGCAAAACTGCGAAGACTCGCGCCTCGAAGTGCCCTTCGCGCCTAAGAATGCCGCGGCCATCAAAACGCGGCTCAAGACGCTGAAGGCACAGGGCAACACGCCCATTACCTACTCGCTGGAGCAATCGGCCAAGGACTTTCCCCTGGATAAAACCTCGCGCAACGTGCTGCTGCTCATCACCGATGGCGTGGAGTCGTGCAAGGGCGACCCCTGCGCGGCCTCGCTGGCTTTGCAGCGCAAGCGGGTTTTCTTGAAGCCCTTCGTAATTGGTATCGGGGCCGAAAAGGATTTTGGCCGGTCGCTCGAATGCCTGGGCAAATACTACAACGCGGCCGAGGTTAAGACTTTCCAGACCGTTCTCAACGATGTAATTGCCCAGACCCTCGCTAAAACCACCGTGGCCATCAACCTCACGGATGAGGCCGGCCGGCCGGTGGAGTCAAACGTCAACATGACATTTGTCAACAACGTAACCGGGCAGCCCGAGTACAACTACGTGCATTACCGCGATGCCCAGGGCAAGGCCGATGTGCTCGACATCGACGCCCTACAGACCTACGATTTGGTTATCAATACTGTGCCGGCCGTGCGCCAGCCCAACCTGGTTATCCGGGGCGGCAAGGCGAATGTGCTGACTTTCAAAATCCCGCAGGGCACCTTGGTATTGCAGCCGGCTACTATTACGCCCAACCCCTACGGCGGCGCGGTGCAGGCCGTGGTGCGGGCGCAGGGCAGCGCGACAACCAGCCTGGCCCTGCCCTTCGGCAGCCGCCAGAAGCTGCTGGCCGGTAATTATGAGGTCGAGATACTCACATTGCCGCGCCTGGTGCAGCGCTTGAGCGTGCGCCAAGGCCAGACCACTACCGTAACCTACGCCGTGCCGGGCACGCTCAACATTACCTCCGACCTCAAGGGATTTGGCAGCCTCTACAAGCTCAACGACGACGAGTCGCAAACCTGGATTTATAACCTGCCCGAAAGCAGCAGCAAGCTCAACCTGGCCATGCAGCCGGGCGTGTACCGGCTGGTTTTTCGCACGGCTACCAGCAATGCCAGCAAGTTTACCGATGTGCGCAACTTCACTATTCGCTCAGCTCAGACCACTTCACTGAGCATTTTTGGGCGGTAGTAGCCTGGCTTATTACCACAGCCAGATTTCCTGGACTTTTCGCTTTAGCAAGTTTTCGCCAGCTTTTAGCTTGCCCCGGCTGATGAACGTGATGTGCGGGTAGCGCAGGGCAGTAAAATAGGTTTTCAGGTCAAATGAAATTTCAGAAACTCGCGGCTGGCCTTCGCGGTCTTTGCCTCGCTCGCTCGGCCCATATTTTTCAATGACTAGCGCAAAATCGGCCGCACCGGGCCGGATGCCACGGGCTGACACAATGTGGGCGCCGGGTTTCAACTGAATCCGAAACATAAGGTTCGTATTATTAGCTACGCAGAAAGTCGCGCCGAGCTTCTTGTAGTGTAGCGCATAGCCGCCCAGCCGCGTACCATGCATATCTCCGCCACCTGTCATGAGCCCGTGAACGAAAAGCAATAGCTCGGTTTTGTGATAGTGCTGGCCTAACCGCGCCACTACAGTAGCCAAAGAGTCTTTGTGAGGCTGCAAGCCGTGATAGGTACTGTCACCCAGCAAGACTGTTTGAGCTTGGCTACTATATGCGACCAGCAGCAGCCCGGCCAAGCACAGAGTAGCTAATACTTTCATTTCTGAGTAGGGAAATAGTTGGCTAAAGGTAGTGCCATTAAACCCTGCCGCCCGCCCGTCGTCCAACCTGCACTTTCGCCCCCGCTCCGCGTTTGGAAGACCACGAAATCCTCGCCAAGTTCCAGCATCCGGCCAGCCGCAACCTGGCCTTTAATCAGCTCGTGCGCAAGTACCAGCAGAAGGTGTATTGGCATGTGCGGAAGATGGTTATCGACCACGACGATGCCGATGACCTCACGCAGGACGTATTTGTGAAGGTGTGGAAAAATCTGGAAAACTTTCGGCAGGATGCCCAGCTTTTCACCTGGATTTACCGCATTGCCACCAACGAGTGCCTGAGCTTTTTGCAGAGCAAGCGACGTAAGTTTTTTTTGCCGCTCAACGATGTGGGGGCCGAGCTGGCGGCTAAAGTCGAGGCTGACCCCGCCATTGCGGGCGACGAGATTGAGCTGCGGCTGCAAAAAGCCATCCTGCGCCTGCCCGACAAGCAGCGGCTGGTATTCAACCTGCGTTATTATGAGGAGATGCCCTACGAGCAGATGGCCGAGGTAACCGGCACCAGCGTAGGTGCTCTGAAAGCCAGCTACCACCACGCCGCCCGCAAAATTGAGGAATACGTTACTTCTACCGACAATCTGGCTTCATCTCCCGACGAAGTCGATTAAACCTTACCCTCGTTCTTCCATCCAACATTCATGAAAACGCCCTTCCGCCTTGACCAGCATCCGCGCCGCTGGCCGCAGCCGCTGAGCTCCCCGCCGCCCGGCTACTTCGAGCAGCTCCCCATGCGGGTAATGGCGCAGGTGGCCGCCCCCGCTCCTCGCCCGCTACCGCTGGCCTGGCTACGGCACGCACCGGCCTACGTGCGCACTGGCCTCGCCTCTACCGTGCTGCTGGGTACCTTTGCCGCCTCGATGTGGCTGGGGGCCCCGCTGAGTGCGCCCAGCAGCACCGCCACGCTCGACACTGTATCGCAACAGCAGCTGCTCGACTACCTCAGCAGTGGGGAGGTACACGTTGATATGCTCGACCTGGCTGAGCTGCCTACCCATCACCTGGGCATCACCAGGCAATACCTAAAGCCTTCGTCCAGCGAGCTGACCGAAGCCCTGGATGCCCAACCTACCGACGAGGCAGGAGTTTTATAATGTATTTACTATATATGAAAAATACACGTTCTTTCATCTTGGCCGGTCTCACTCTGCTTGCGCTGGCTACTAGCCAGCCGGCACGGGCGCAGGGGCGGGGCCGGTTTCAACAGGGTGGCGCGCGTATTAGTCAGCTCGATAACGCTAAGATTGCCTTCATTACCTCGCGCCTTACCCTCACCCAGGACCAGGCCCAGCGCTTCTGGCCCATGTATAATGAGTTTGTAGCCCGGCGCCGCGAGCTGGGCCGCTCGGCCCGCCTGCTGCGCCGCGACGCCGATAACCCGGCCCTCTCCGACGCGCAGCTGCGCGATAACTTCAACCAGGACTTTGCCATTAAGCAGCAGCAGCTCAACCTCGAAAAAGACTATTTCGACAAGGCTCAGAAAGTACTTACGCTGCGGCAGGTGGCCCAACTCTACCAGGCCGAGCGCGATTTTACCAAGGAAGTGCTGAAGCGCGTAGCTGGCCAGGCTGAGCCGCCTATTGGCACCGGCCAATAGCGCGGGCGACCCCGGCGGTACCTTTGCGGGCGTTATGCTTACGTCCCGCCAGCTTTTCCTGCGCCACCAGGCACAGACGTCCGAGTTCCCGCTTTTACTGGAGATTGAGCGGGCCGAAGGCGTGTATATGTACACCCCCGAAGGCCGCGCTATCCTGGATTTAATCTCGGGTATCGGGGTTAGCAACGTGGGGCACCGCCATCCCAAAGTGCTGCAAGCCATTCAGAAGCAGCTGGATAAATATCTCCACCTGATGGTCTATGGGGAGCTGGTGCAGGCCCCCCCGGCCCGGCTGGCCGCGGCGCTTGCCGCTACCCTGCCGGCCCCACTCGACACCGTTTACTTCACCAATTCGGGGGCCGAAGCAATCGAGGGCGCGCTAAAGCTGGCCAAGCGCCACACGGGCCGCACCGGCCTGGTTTCGAGCTTCAATGCCTACCACGGCTCTACCCACGGGGCACTGTCCATCACTGGCTCGGAGAGCTTTAAGAACAGCTATCGCCCCTTGCTGCCCGATGTAACGCATCTGCGCTACAACGAGCGGGCCGACCTGGCCTTTATAACTGAGCACACGGCCGCCGTTATTCTCGAAACTGTGCAGGGGAGGCCGGGGTACGACTACCGTTGCCCGGCTACCTGCCCGCCGTGCGCCAGCGCTGCACGGAGGTAGGCGCGCTGCTTATCCTGGACGAGATTCAGTGCGGCTTTGGGCGCACGGGCACCCAGTGGGCCTTCGAGCAGTTTGGGGTGGTGCCCGATATCCTGGTGTGTGCCAAGGGCATGGGCGGGGGCATGCCGATTGGCGCATTTATCTCCTCGCCCGAAATCATGGTGGGCTTTCAGACCAATCCCATTCTGGGGCACTGCACTACGTTTGGCGGGCACCCGGTAAGCTGCGCGGCATCGCTGGCTACGCTCCAGGTTATTCAGGAAGAAAACCTGCTGGCGGGCGTAGCCGGCAAAGCCGAGCGCCTGCGCCGGCAGCTGGTGCACCCGGCTATTCGGGAAGTGCGTCATTGCGGCCTGCTCATGGCCGTGGAGTTTGATTCTTTCGCGGTGCTCAAGCCTATTATCGACCGCGCCCTGGCCGAGCAAGGTATTCTCACAGACTGGTTTCTCTTCTGCGATAATTCGTTGCGCATTGCGCCGCCCCTCACCATTACCGAAGCCGAGATTGACGCCGCCGTAGCGGGGCTGCTGCGGGCGATAGCGTAATGGGGCAACAGGCTACGGAAGCTTATTAGGTATAGTAAGGAGTTCAATCATACGATTTCTTCACTTTATACTTGCTTTACTTCCTTGCCCACTACCCCATCACCTTTTACCGCTGCGGCAGGGCATTGTAATTCAGAAACGAAAGGCTTTCTTCCTTGATGCGGTCGCGCGGCACAGCATCTTTTACTCCCTGTGAAATCTTGCGCACCAGAATGCCCACAATGGCTTTGCGGAAGCCCAGCTTCTCGGCCATCATGATGCAGAAGTCCATTTCCGTTTCGTCCACGATGCCGTCGGCCAGCATCATATCAACCAGGTCGAATATCTGGTCGAACCGCTCCGAATCGTTTGTAGGCAAATCAGAGAGACAGTTGGTTTGGCCCGCTACCAGCTTGCGTACATCGCTGGCCGACACGCCATTCTTTTTGCCCACGGTGATGATGAAGTTCATTTCGCGGTCGTCGACATTACCATCGGCTTTAGCGAGGGCCGCGAGATTGCAGAGGTGGCCTTTTATTTTCTTAGCCTGCTCGTTTTCGAAAAAACCAAACATAAGGGTGCGGGTTGAAGGTGGGCGATGAGATAGCGAAAAGTAGGCATGAAACGCCTAATAACCAAGTGTCTGCTGGCTACTATTGCCTACCTATACGTAATATCCGGAAAAATGTCGGGCCCAAATTACCTGGCCCCTGCCGGTAAGTGCGCTTGGCGTACGACCTTTGCAGGGTTTGCGCCTACCCAGAGGTAGCGCCGGGCGATTTAGCTGTCTTTTGACCATGAAGAGAATTGGAGTTTTTACCAGCGGGGGCGATGCGCCCGGCATGAATGCCTGCCTGCGCGCGGTGGTACGGGCCGGGGTATATCACGGCATTGAGGTATATGGGATAATGCGTGGCTATAGCGGCATGATTAAGGGCGAGTTTGTGCGCATGGATTCGGCCTCGGTGTCGAATACGGTGCAGCGCGGCGGCACCATCCTGAAATCGGCCCGCTCGCAGAAATTCATGACCAAGGAAGGTCGCCAACAGGCTTTCGACCAGCTGGTTAACCACGGCATAGAAGGCCTGGTGGCCATTGGCGGCAACGGCACGTTTACGGGGGCCACCATTTTTGAGAAGGAGTTCGGCATTCCGACGGTGGGCGCGCCCGGTACCATCGACAACGACCTCTACGGCACCGACTACACCATCGGCTACGACACGGCCGTGAACACGGCGCTGGAGGCCATCGATAAAATCCGCGATACGGCCGACTCGCACGACCGCTGCTTTTTTGTGGAAGTAATGGGCCGCGACTCAGGCTACATTGCCATTCCCTGCGCCATCGGCGGCGGGGCCGAGATTGTGATGGTGCCCGAAACGGCTATGAGCGTGGAGGCCGTAATTGAAACGCTGCAAGCCAGCTACAAGCGCAATAAAACCTCGTTTATCGTTATCGTGGCCGAAGGCGAGGAAGAAGGCAACGTGCACCAGGTAGCCAAGCGCGTGAAGGAAGCCATTCCGCAGCTCGATACCCGCGTCACGATTGTGGGTCATATTCAGCGCGGAGGCTCGCCCACGGCCGCCGACCGCCTGCTGGCCTCGCAGCTCGGTATCGCGGCCGTTGAAGGCCTGCTCAATGGCATGAAAAACGTGATGGCCGGCATTGTGGACCGCAAGCTCATGTATACGCCCTTCGACGATACTATCAACAAGCGCAAGGTTATCAACCAGAGCTTTATGCGCATGGTCGAAATCCTTTCGGTGTGAGGCAATGCGTAATTGGTAGCGAGTAATATCGTTGCAAACGTTTAGAACAGATACCCATTACCCAATTCCACCCACGTATACGCCGCGTCGCGGCGCAGCCAGGTGAGCTGGCGCTTGGCATAGTGGCGCGTGTTGCGCTGAAGCAGACGCACGGCCTCGGCATAGTCGTAGCTGCCGTCGAGGTAGCCGAATAGCTCCTGGTAACCTACGGTTTGCAGCGCCTGGTGGCGGCGAAAGGGCAACAGCGCTTCCACTTCAGCCAGCAAGCCTGCGGCGAGCATGTGCATAACCCGCTGGTCGATGCGCTGATATAGTGCTTCGCGGTCGCGGCTCAAGGCTACTTTCACCACCCGAAACGGCCGGCCGGCGGCCGTAGCCGCCACGGCCGCCGGCCCCTTATGAAAGCTGGAAAACGGCCGGCCGGTACCGCGCGTAACTTCCAGGGCCCGCAGCACCCGCTGTTGGTTTTGCAGGTCGAGGCGGGCGTAGGCAGTGGGGTCGGTACGCGCCAGCTCGGCCACCAACGGCGGCAAGCCCAACGTTTGCAGCTCGTGCTGCAGCTGCTGGCGCACAGCAGCCGGCACGGCCGGCAGCTCATCAAGGCCATCGGTGAGGGCCTGCAGATACAGGCCCGAGCCGCCGGTAGCAATCACTACCGCATGCTGCGCAAACAGCCGCGCCAGCAGGGCCTCGGCGTCGGTAGCGAAGCGACCGGCGCTATACTCCTGCGTAATACTGTGTGAATCAACGAAGTGATGAGGCACGCCCTGCATTTCTTCGGCCGTGGGCTTGGCCGTGCCGATGCTCATCTCCCGAAAAAACTGGCGCGAGTCGGCCGAAATAATTTCCGTTCCCAACTGCTGGGCCAGCGCTACGGTGAGGGCTGTTTTACCCACCGCAGTAGGGCCGGCCACGGCCAGCAGCACGGGGCGCGGGTCGGCAGCAGTAGGCGCAAGGTGGTCCAGCAGGTGCGTCGGCAGGAGCATAGTATCTCTGAGCAGCTTATAAAAATATTTCCTGGTATTGAAAGCAGACTTTTAGCGCAAGCCCAGGGTAGCGTACAGGCTCAGTAGCGTTTTTTCCTCGTGCTGCCAGCTCCATTCTACGCGGGCGCGGCGGCAGTTGGCCGCCAGCTGGTGGTAGCGCGGGCCCGGCTGGCCATCGGGCAGCAGCCGGGCCAGGGCGGCGACCAGCGTGGCGGGCGCAAGGTCGGGCACCAGCTCCGCCACCTCATACTGCGCGTTGAGGGCACGGTATTCGGGAAAGTCGATGCACAGCTGTGGAATGCCGGCCTGCACGTAGTCGAAGAAT
Organism: Hymenobacter sp. BRD67; assembly: GCF_013256425.1. GTDB lineage: Bacteria > Bacteroidota > Bacteroidia > Cytophagales > Hymenobacteraceae > Hymenobacter. The sequence goes on along the minus strand of NZ_CP053904.1, from coordinate 977,112 downwards.
TTATTGGCCAGTGAGTAATAATAGCTTTTCCCTATATTCTCCAGCAGCATGATGCCCACGGTAGCCTGGGCGGTGAGCGTGCGCAAGGCCGGGGGCAGCACGTAGCCTTTGAACTCAACCTGCCCGGCCAGATTTGCCTCGGTCGCGAGCAGGCCCAGCCGGGCAGCCTGCTCGCGTAGCGCTACCGAGCAGTCGCCTTCCCCGCAAATGACGAGCCGGGCCGGCACCTGCGGCATGGCCGCGAGGAGCTCGGCCAGGCCGCGGCCTACGTTCAGGGCGCCCTGGTAAAGCAAAAAAACAGCGGGCTTCGCCAGCCCGCTGTTTGCCGACATTTCTTCCCCGCCCTGGCTTATCGGCACGTTGCGCACCACGCCAAACGGGCAGCCCGGATGACGCTGCTCAAACAGCCGCGCCAGGGCCGGCCCTACCGTGTAGCGCAGCCGGGCGCGCGGCACCACAAAGTTTTCGACCCATTGCCAGATGCGCTGCACACCCGGCCGGGCCACCACCTCGGGCACCTCCGTAAAAAACTCGTGGGCATCGTACACCAACGGCTGGCCGCCGAGGCGCGCGCGCAGCCAGGTAGGCAGCGCCGCGTCGAGGTCGGCACAGGACCAGGCGGCCGCGTGCTGATTCATAAAATATATAAACAATCTTATATTATACTCTAAATAAAATAGCTTACCCTGCTGAAACCAGCCGCGCAGGCGATGCTGGGCATACGGCTGGGGTTCCAACGGCCGCGAAGCCGGCCGCTGCCAGCCCACAAGCAGGACCTCGTAGCCGGCGCGGGCCAGGCTGGCGCAGATGCGCTGCATGCGCTGGTCGTAGCTTAGGTCGGTGGTGACGGCAAAAACCAGGCGCGGGCGCGGCGCGGGCAGGCCCGGCGGGGAAAAAGTAATGGGCACGAAGCAGACAAAACGGCGCAACCGCCGTAAATTCAACCCAAAACTAACCCTGCGGCGGCTCAAACCGAAACCAAGTGCCCCGGCCTGCGTTTGCCAACTTTATATGCAAGTGAATTCCTCGGAGCCGTTGGTGCCGGCTACCGCGCTCCTGCTCGACCAGCTGCAACTCGCTTACCTGGTGCTCGACCGCGACGGGCGGATAACGGAAGTAAATGAAACACTGGCTCGGCTAACGGGCTACTCGCCAGCCGAGCTGACAGGCCAGTATTACCATCAATTACTCACCCCACCGGCACAACAGGCCGAGCGGCAGCTGCACCTGCAAGAGGTTATGGCGGGGGAAAGCACTTGCCAGGCCTACTACGAGCTGGAAGTGGTCACCAGCAGCGGGGATATCCTCGTTATTCAGTGGCAGTCGAATATGCTGGTTGATGCCCAGGGACAGGTGGCCGGCCTGTGGGCGGCCGGCTATACCCTGCGCAGCCAGCAGCCGCTGGCGCTTGAGCTAAGCAGCCCCGTCATCCCGGAGCCTACTTACCTGCGAGAGTTTTTCGACAGCTCGCACGACCTTATCCTCCACCTGAGCGCTACCAACAACCTCCTCTTTATTAACCGTGCCGGCCAGGAAAAGCTGGACTATACCGAAGAAGAGCTATTAGGCCGCCCGCTCACCGAGGTAGTACACCCCTATTACCGCGCCAAGCTGCTGTATCAGCTGCGCCGCCTCTACGAAGGACAGGCGCTTAATAAGCTCGAAACGGTGCTGCTGACCAAAGCGGGCCGGCTGGTACACCTCATTGGCTCGGTGAGCAGCGAGCACCAGCCGGGCCGGCCACCCACGGCCCGCGCCGTGCTTCACGATATCACCGACCGCATTAAGGCCGAGCGGCTGCAGAAGGTTTATTACAGCATTGCCAACCTGGCCATCTCGGCCCACGACCTGCCCGCCCTCTACGGAGCTATTCACCGCGAGCTGGGCAAAGTAATTGAAACCAATAATATATTCATTGCCTTATGCGATGATGCCCACACCGAGCTGCAGTTCGTGTATTACGTCGACCATCACTCGTATTTTGAGCAGGGCGACGGGCGGCCGTTCTCGATGGGCATTACGGAGTATGTGATTGAGCAGGGGCAGCCCATGTTCTTTACCCAGGCCGACCTGCTGCGCCTCATGCGCACCGGCGAGATGACGGCCTTTGGGCGGCTGCCGGCCGTGCTGCTGGCCTCGCCGCTAAGCGTGGGCGACCGGATTATCGGCGTACTAACCGTACAGGAATACGACCGCGCCGACCTCTACACGCCCGCCGACCTTGATATTCTGCATTTTATCTCGGGGCAGGTAGCGCTGGCTATTGACCGCAAGCGCCAGGAAGAGCACCTGGCCCGCCAAAATGCCCGCCTGAACGCCATATTTGAGAGTGGCAGTCGTATGATGTGGAATATCGACCGGCAGGGCTACCTGGTGTCGTTTAACCACAATTATGCGGCCTTTTACAAGCAGCACAATGGCACTGTGCCCATGCAGGGCCTCAACCTGATTGACAACGACGCCATTCAGGGCGACGAGCCCACCCGCGTGCTGTTCAGAGAGGGGTACCAGGCCGCCGCGCGGGGCGAGTCGCGCCATTTTGAAGTGCCCATCCCCATGCCCAAGGGCGCCGCTGTCTGGCTGAGCGTGGCGCTGTCGCCCATTTACCTGCCCGACGGCTCATTTGAAGAGATTACGGCCCAGGCGCAGGACATTACGGCCGATAAGAACTCGCAGCTCGTCCTGGCCGCCCAGGAAGAAAAATTCCGCTCCATCTTCGAGTCGTTCCAGGATATCTACTACCGCACTGACCGCGAAGGGCATTTTACTATTCTGAGCCCGTCGGTGCGCGAAGTAATGGGCTACAACCCAACCGATGTGCTGCGCGGCCGCATTGAGGATTTTTACTGGCAGCCCGACCAGCACCCGCTGCTGCTGCGGGCGCTGGCTACCAACAACGAGCTGCGCAACTTCGAAACCCAGCTGCGCCACCACGATGGCTACCCGGTAAGTGTGCTCATTAATGCCCGGCGCACGCCTTTCGGCACGGAAGGCATTGCCCGCGATATCACCGAAATCCGCCGTATTCAGGATGACCTGCGGCTGGCGAAGGAAGAAGCAGAGGCCGCCTCAGCCGCCAAAACGCAGTTTCTGGCGAATATGAGCCACGAGCTGCGCACGCCCATGAACGGCATTATCGGCATGATTGACCTGCTGAGCCAGACGCCGCTCAATGCTGAGCAGGCCGACTATGTCGATACGCTGGGCACCAGCTCGGAGGCCCTGCTGACTATTCTGAACGATATTCTGGATTTGTCGAAAATTCAGGCGGGTAAGATGCGCCTCCAGGAAGCGCCGCTGGCACTGGCACCGATGCTCGACCGCCTGAGTGCCCTGTTTTCGTACCGGGCCAGCCAGAAGAATATCCGGTTTACTTACCTGCTCACGCCCGATATGCCGGCTTTTGTCGTCACCGACGAAACCCGCTTGCTTCAGATTCTGGCCAACCTGGTGGCCAATGCCATCAAGTTTACGCCCCAGGGCACAGTAACGGTGGTGGGGTCGGTGGTGCGTACCGAGGGCGAGTTCTGCACGCTGCGCTTTGCGGTGCAGGACTCGGGTATTGGCATTTCGCCCAACGATGCGGCCCGACTCTTTACCAGCTTCACCCAGCTCGACACCACTCCCAGCAAGGCCTATGGCGGCACGGGCCTGGGGCTGGCTATCAGCAAGGAGCTGGCCGAGCTGCTGGGAGGCACTATCGGGGTGCTTTCAAATACCGGCGAAGGCAGTATTTTCTGGTTTACTATCCGCTGCCAGATATCGGCTATGGCTCCGGTGCCCGAGCCGGCGCCGGAGCTACCCGCTATTGCGGAGCCTGGTGCCAGCCAGCGGCCTCATATTCTGCTGGTTGATGACAATGCCATTAACCAGAAGGTAGCCGCCCGCCTGTTGGCTAAGCTGCACTGCGAGGTTGATGTAGCCAGCGATGGCTACGAAGCCATTGCCCGCGCCACGGCCCCCGGAGCGACCTATCAGCTTATTTTGATGGATATTCAGATGCCGGGCCTCGATGGCATTGCCGCTACCCGCGCTATAAAGGCCCAATTGGGCGAGAGCAGCCCGCCCATTGTGGCCATGACGGCCTACTCGATGGCCGATGATGCGGCCCGCTTTGTACAAGCCGGCCTCGACGACTACCTGGCCAAGCCCGTCAAACACCAGCAGCTGGCCCAGACGCTGGCGCGCTGGACTTCGGCCACCGTTTCCCCGGCTGCGCCGGCGGCCCCGCCGGTCGTCGCTTCGATTATCGACCCTGAAGTGCTCAGCCAACTGCACCAGCTTGGCGGGGAAGGATTTGCCGCCGAGCTGTATGCTGAGTTTGTAACTGAAACTACTGCGCTGCTGACCGAGGCCGATGCCCGCTGGCAGGCGCTCGACCTGCAGGGCCTGCACCCGCTGCTGCACCAGCTGAAAGGCACCGCCGGCACCCTCGGGCTCACCAGTCTGGCCGCCCAGGCCCTGCTGCTGGAGCAGACAATTAAGCGCCACGAAACCCGTAGCCTAACGGAAGGACTAGCAAAGCTTAACCAGCTTTTTCAACATTTTGTGACTCATTACCCCGCCGTGCTTACCGCTAAGGCTTCTACCTCAATCAGGTAATTACTGGCTCTAATTATTTTATCACTTATTATTGCTTGCGTCCAACTATCTTTTTCCCTCCTCTCTACCTTTTCTTCTTTCAAATGGCTCCTGACCCTCAACCGAAAACTATCCTGATTGCCGAAGACAGCTCGGTTATTATCAGCCTTACCCGTAAAATTCTGGAGCAGCAGAAGTATCGCGTGGTACTGGCCAAGAATGGTGGCGAAGTGCTACGCCAACTGGAAAATAATGCTATCGATGGAGTATTAATGGATATTAATATACCAATAAAAAACGGCATAGAATGCACCCACGAAATTCGCAGCCATGCTGACCCCCATATCCAGGGGCTACCCATTATCGCCATTACGGGCAATGCCAATAACTATTCCCTTGAGCAGTTTCGGGAAGCGGGCATAACCGACTACCTTCCCAAGCCGCTCGACTTTGATGCCCTTGTTCGTATGGTGCGGCAATACATCGGCTAGCTGGCTGCCAGCCGCCGGTGGCGCCTGGCGGTTAGCTTTGTGCCTTTCTTCGCCGCCGAAAAGCTGGTGGCCGGCGGCTACCCGACACTTATCGCAGCATGAGACTAACCTTTCTGGGAACGGGCACCTCGTCGGGGGTGCCGATGATTGGCTGTTCCTGCCCCGTCTGCCGCTCGCTCGACTACCGCGACCAGCGCCTGCGCGTGGCGGCACACCTGACCGTGGAAGGCCGCAGCCTGGTCATCGATACCGGGCCTGACTTCCGGCAGCAAATGCTGCGGGCGCACATCAGCCACCTCGACGGTATTCTGTACACGCACGAGCACAAGGACCACACCGCCGGCCTCGATGATGTGCGGGCGTTCAATTTTCGGCAACAGCAGGAAATGCCCCTCTTCGCCGAGGCGCGGGTACTTGAGCAGCTCAAGCGCGAGTTTGCCTACGTGTTTGCCGAGCATAAGTACCCCGGCGTGCCGCAGGTGAGCCTGCACCCAATTACCGACGACCAGCAGCCATTTGACGTATTGGGGCTGGCCGTGCAGCCGCTGCGGGCCCTACACCACAAGCTGCCGGTGCTAGGCTTCCGGCTGGGCGGCCTGGCGTATCTCACCGATGCCAACCACCTGCCCGCCAGCACCCTGGAGCAGCTGCGCGGGGCCGACACCATCGTGCTCAATGCCCTGCGCCACGAGCCGCACATCTCGCACTTCACGCTCGGCGAGGCCGTGGCTATTCTGGAAGAGCTGAAGCCACGCCGGGCCTATCTTACCCATATCAGCCACCAGCTGGGCCGCCACCGCGAAGTAGAAGCCACCCTGCCACCGTGGGTGCGCCTGGCCTACGATGGGCTGCAAGTGGAGGTATAAGCAATTTCGGCGCTGCTGCTTACCTTATGCATACCAACTACTACTTCCTGCGGCAGCTAGCCCCGGCCCTCACCGAGCGGCTGCGTGGCTGCCGCGTGGCCAGCTGCTTTTCTCAGGAAAAAGATGAGCTGGTACTTGGCCTGCTAAGCGAAGCCGGTACCGAGTACTGGCTGAAGGCGCAGCTCGGGGCCGGCTTCCCCGCCCTGGCCCTACCCGAAGCCTTCCACCGCGCCCGCCAGAATTCGGTCGATTTGCTGCCCGAGCTGCTAGGCCGCACCGTGGCCAGCGTTGAGGCCTGGCCGCAGGACCGGGTACTACAAGTCAACTTTGAAGAAGAGGCGGCCACGCTGGTTTTCAAGCTCTACGGGCCACGCCCGAACGCTATATTCCGAGCCGGTCCGACAGCAACGCCGCAGCTGTTTCATCAGCGCTATGCCACCGATGCCGAGTTGCGGCCCGCTGCCCCCAGTAGCAGCGCAGGCTTGCTGGCTGGCAATGCGATGGGCAAGCTGCCACCGGCCCTGGCCGACCTGCCGGCTCGTTTTCTGCGCGAGCTGCGCGGCTACGAAGCGGCGCCGCCCGAGCGAAAACTGCGGCTGGCCGCCGAATTGCTGGCCGAGCTGGAAAATCCGGCGGCCTATTATTTTATCTACCTCGATGGCCGCACGCGCCTGAGCCTGGTGCCGCTGGGCGAAATCCTGGAAACGCTGCCCGGCCCCGACCCGGTGGCTGCCCTGCGGCGCTTTATCCCGCTGGCGCTGGCCCGCCGCGCGCTCGAAGCCGAGCGCCGGCAGCTGCGGCAGCTGCTTACGCGCCGGGCCGAGGAAGCCGGCACCAGCGCCCACCTGGCCAGCCTGCGGTTGCGGGCGCTGGCCCACGAGGCCGGTTATCGCCATCGTGCCGACCTTATTATGGCCAACCTGCACGCCATTGCGCCGGGTGCCGCCCAGCTCGAGGCCATTGACTTTTATACTAATGAGGCAGTGGTAGTCAAGCTAAAGCCCCTCGAAAAGCCCCAGCGGACGGCCGAAAACCTTTACCGCAAAGCCAAGAACCAGCAAATCGAAGAGCGGCAGCTGCAAGCCCGCATCAGCAGCCGCGAGGCCGAGGCGATGCAGGCCCTGGAGCTGCTCGAAGAGCTGGACGCCCGGCCGGCCCTGCACGAGCTGCGCAACCTGCGGGCCTGGCGCAAGCTACACGCCCTCGACCCGGCTCCAGCGGCTGGCAAGGCCGGAGCCGAGCTACCGTTCAAGGTGTTTGAGTATATGCAATTTACCATATTAGTAGGTCGCAATGCGCAGAATAACGACCTGCTTACCCAGAAATATGCCCATAAAGACGACCTGTGGCTGCACGCTAAGGACGTGAGCGGCTCTCACGTTGTTATCCGGCATCGGTCGGGCCAGGCTATACCGGAGCCGGTAATAGCGCGCGCCGCGCAGCTGGCCGGCTGGTACTCGCGCCGCCAGCACGACTCACTGTGCCCGGTTACGGTAACTCCCAAAAAATTTGTGCGCAAGCCCAAAGGTGCTTTGCCCGGCCAGGTGCTGGTAGAGCGCGAGCGGGTGATATTGGTAGTCCCCGGCAACCCTTTTGAAAATAACTAGGCATAAAAAAGCCCGCTTGGCAGCGGGCTTTTTTACTATTGCGTGCGCGCGGGGAGATTCGAACTCCCACACCCGAAGGCACCACCCCCTCAAGATGGCGTGTCTACCAGTTTCACCACGTGCGCAAAAAGCAATCGGCAACTTTGTAGTTGGCTCAGGGCCGGCTTCGCTGAGGCGGCGAAGCGGGTGCAAATGTACTACGCCCGCTTGCTTTTGCAAATTACCCCGAGCATTTTATGCCCAGAAATGTGTGGGCTCAGGGACTACTCATGGCTTTATTGCTTACTTGGCAGGATATTAGCTCCTGCTTGCAGCTTACATTTTTTTCTACTATTTCGAATGGCCGGCTCTCCCCAGGTTGCGAACAGGACTTCTTTCTTCGGCCGTTTTGCGGAACAAACTACCCGGTACTCGGGCACTACTACCGTGTTTGTGAGCGCCGTCGGTATTGTGCTGGTGTGGGCGCTGTCGGGGCCGCTTTTTCACTATTCCGAAACCTGGCAGCTGGTGATTAATACCGGCACTACCATCATCACCTTTCTGATGGTGTTTCTGATTCAGCGAGCGCAAAATAAAGACTCGCTGGTATTGCACCTTAAGCTAAACGAGCTGCTGGCCGCTACCAAAGGGGCCAGCAACCGCCTTATCAATGCCCAGGACTTTTCGGAAGAAGAAATCCGGCTTATCCACCAGTTTTATTGCCTGCTGGCCGACAAAGCCAAGGCCGACAACGACTTGGGTGAAACGCACTCGGTGGAAGAAGCCGAGGATAACCACCATGAAAAACTAGCCGCTCACCGGCAATAGCGCCAGCACCTTACCAACAAGCGGGGCCCAGTCATAAACAATAGTATATATTATTTATGACTGGGCCCCGCTTGTTGGTACTCTTTTTCTTTTTACTCGGCCCGCGTGAGCGGCGACTCCACAATGTGCTCCGACACGAACCATACCTGTAGCTCGTTGGTACGCATCACGTTGCTCACAATCAGGTCGTTGGTGCCGTCGTCGCCGGCATCATCGGCTTTTTTAGCATAGTCGTGGCAGTTCTTCAGAATAATCTGGTGGGCTTCCAGCAGGCGCGACACCTGCACGGGAGCCTCCTCACGGTCGCGTGGCGGGCGCGGAATGCTGGTAGTTTCAGCTACGTCGGCAGCCATTGCCACGGCTACGCCACCCAGAATCTGGATACGTTCGGCAATCGTATCGACCAGTTCGGCCTGCTCCTCGTAGTGCTTATCGTAGAGCAGGTGCAGCTGGTAGAACGTAGGGCCTACTACCTGCCAATGGTGCTTTTTATACAAGTCGCGCAGCGAGATAGTATCGGCCAGCAGTTGGTTGAGCATGTTTACACTGGCCAGGCGCACCTCGTCGGTGAGGCCGATGGGCAGGCGCTGGCTCACCGTGCCAAAGCGCTGCGTAGGCGAGGGTGCCTTCAGCTGCTGGTTGAGCAGGGGCTGAATGTTGACGGCAGGGTTGGACTGAGGCTGGCCGGCACCCTTAAGATTAGTGACGCCTTTAGCAGCGGCTTTTGCTGGGGCTTTCGTAGCCATAAGGTAAAACTAAAAAGTTTACGAATTCAGAACCGGGGTGGGAATCGTGACCCGGCATATTCTACCAGTCAGTACGCAAGGGCTGCCCTGGGGTTGGTGCTTGTACCTTTAACCTTTAAACACTAGCCGGGGCTAATGCCTGGGCTTTCCCTCTGTTTTATGAACCAGGCACATTGGCACCTGCTTTTCAATCACGCCCCGATTTTTGGAGCTTTGGGGGCTTGCTGCTGCTGCTGGCGGGCTTAGGCTGGCGGCAGGATGCCGTATTGCGGGCTGGTCTTTGGGCGCTGGTGCTGGCAGTGGCGGCCGGCTTGCCTGCGCAGCTAACGGGGCCAGGCGCCGCCCAGGTAATCAAAGACATGCCCCGCGTGAGCCAGGCCCTGATTCAGCACCACGCCCAGGCGGCCCGCCTGGGCTACTGGGTGCTGGCTGCTACCAGCACGCTGGCGCTGCTGGCGCTGCTTCAGCTTCAGCAGCAGGCTAGCCGGGCCCGGCAGCTGGTGTGGCTTACGGCGCTGGGCGCTACGCTTAGCCTGGGGCTGCTGGCGCGGGCCGGCAACCTGGGCGGCCAGATTAGCCACCCCGAAATACGCGAGGGCTTTGGCACGCCCGATGAGCTGTAGCCCACGCTAAAGAACAGCTCCTAATCCCTCCCGCTCTCACGCCCACACATTACTTTTTACCCAATGGCTTTTCCCTTTTTTGGCGATGATAAATCGACGGTTGCACGGCTGCTGGCTACGCTGCCCCAGCAGGGGCGGCTCGAATGGATAGGGCTACGCCCGGCCCGCCGCGCCGCGCTGGAGGCGGTAGCCGAGGCCGAGGTAATTACCGACCGGCACCTGGCGGGCGACCACGCCAGCCCGAAGGCGGGCGGCAAGCGGCAGATTACTCTTATTCAGCACGAGCACCTGGCGGCCGTAGCGGGCTTTCTGGGCTTGCCCGGCCCGCTAGCGCCCGGCCGACTCCGCCGAAATCTCGTTATCAGCGGTCTTAACCTGCTCGCCCTCAAAGGCCGGCAGCTTCAGCTCGGCAACGAGGTTATTCTTGATATTACCGGCGAATGCCATCCCTGCTCGCGCATGGAGGAAGAGCTGGGGCGGGCGGCTACAACGCGATGCGCGGCCACGGCGGCCTCACGGCGCACATTGCGCAGGGGGCCGCTTGCAGGTAGGTGATGCGGTGCTTGTGCTGCCGGCCGCCGAGCCGGGTGCTGCCAGCCCAGACAATAAAAAACCCGCAGCCAAAGGCAGCGGGCTTTCCTGAGCTATGAAAACACGGCTCTGGCGAGCCTATACTTCTTACGAAATGGTTCCCCGAACCGGATTTAGCGCGCTCATCTTTTTTATGCGCCATCCATGCGCACAATCTTTGGGGTAAAGGAGCCGAGCACCTCCACCAGCTCGCGCTGGCTGGCCATTACGGTGTGAATATCCTTGTAAGCCTGCGGCGCTTCGTCGAGGCCGCCCCCAATCAGCTCGATGCCATGAGCAGCCAGGTACTTGCGCACCGCGCCTTCGCTCAGCTCAGCCTTGGCCCGGGTGCGCGATAGCAGCCGGCCCGCCCCGTGCGAAGCCGACGCCAAAGACGCCGCGTGGCCTAATCCCCGCACAATGAAGCCGGGGGCCGTCATGGAGCCGGGGATGATACCGAGCACGCCCGCGCCGGCCGGCGTGGCGCCCTTGCGGTGCGTAATAACATCCCAGCCATCGGCCAGCTGCTCTTTCCAGGCAAAGTTGTGGTGGTTTTCAACCTTAGCCAATGGCTTCTCACCCAATGCCTTAGCCAGCCGCCGGTGAATCTGCTCGTGGCAAGCCGAGGCGTACTTACCGGCCAGGGTCATCGCGGCCCAGTATTCCTGCCCGGCCTCGGTGTCGAGCCCCAGCCAGGCGAGGTGCTGCGCCTCGGCGGGTAGCTGGCATCCGTCTTTAGCCAGGCGCGTGTAGTGCTCGGCCACGGCCGCGCCCAGCCCACGCGAGCCGGAGTGCGAAAGTATGCCCAGGTACTGCCCCACCGGCAAGCCCATTTCATTGGATGGGTCGGTAATTTCAACCAGCCCAAACTCTACGAAGTGGTTGCCCGAGCCCGAGGTGCCTAGCTGCTCGGCCGCTTTATCCAGTTTGTTTTTCAGAAACGGTACGGCCCGGAACTCATCGCTGCTGAGCACCGCGTGGTCGAGGCGCTGGCCCCGCTCCCAGCCGCGGCCACTGCCAAAGCGGGTGTTATCGAGTAGCACCTTACGCAGCTCCTGGGTGCGCTGGCTCAGGTACTTAGCCGGCAAATCGAACACCGACAAGGCCATCCGGCAGCCAATGTCAACCCCCACGGCGTAGGGAATAACGGCGTTGTCGGTGGCCAGCACCCCGCCAATGGGCAGCCCATAGCCGTGGTGGGCATCGGGCATCAGCGCTCCGGCTACCGTAACCGGCAGTTTCATAGCCGTTTCCATTTGCTGAATGGCGCCGGCGTCGATATGCGCGGCCCCAAAAATAGCGTACTCCTTGCGTGCAACCAGTTCGATGTGGCGGCTGGGCGGGGGCAGCAGGGCCCCGGCCACCTGGCTCCAGGCCAGGTCGGTTAAGTAGGCGGTCGGGTTAGCCAGGATGGCGGCCAGTAGCGCCAACTGCCCGGTTTGCGGAAGCCGCTTAAATTCTTTGCGCTGCAATTGTGCCAGCGCCAACCCGATGGCGCGGCCCTCGGGAAAACCGAGCTGCCGCAAGTCGTTGCCTCGTAAGACAGAAGCCATGTTCGTAAATTCAGAAGTTAAAAATTTATATAGAAAAATTATCTCCGAATCGGCAGAGCGGGCTTATTTTTCGCCTGTTTGTCTCCGGCAATTCATTTAGCTGAAACTACCGGCGCCCCCCGGCGCGCGTCGGGCCAACATGCGACGTGACAGGTGGAAGGAGCGCGCACCTACGGCAGCCAGTCAAAACCAGTCAAGAGAAAGCCTGGGCAACAAGCGGTCGGCGGCATCTCCAAAGCCGAAGCTTCGCAACGGGACTAGAACCCAACCTGCTTAGCGGCAGGCCTCAACCAGAACGAAGTAGCGCCAGCCTACGGCACCTGGCTAGCAGAAGCGCAGGGTTGAGTTGGAACGGGCCGCCGAAGTAGCAAGCCTCCGGAGGGTAGCCATTCCGGCCAGTAGCTGCCAGTAACGTGCCGGCCCGGCGCTACTGCAAAAATTAAAATTGAAACGCATGAAAATTGGCAGTAGAAGTGAGGAATACGCAAAAGAATTAATTACTCTTTCAATACTTGTATTAAAAATGGCGCACGCTTCCACGCAAATAAAAATTACGTTTTATTTGAAGCATAAAAGCCAAAAAACCATTTAAGGGCTAATCTTTTTCCATTGCGTACTTATAACTGGCGATTACCAGCGCTTATAACCCAATGAAAAAGCACGACTATCTCGTTTCAGCTTCGCCAGGCCATACTGCGGCCAGGAAAGCTCGGGCAGGTAGCCGGGACGGACCGGAAGCATGAGGAGAAATGCTAACTAGCTGTAAAACGGCTAATAACAAAAAACCCGAGCTTCAAGGGCTCGGGCGGCGATGGTTTTAGCGAGAGCTAAAATCAGGCAAACGTACCGAGCTGAGGCAGCCTTTCTGGCTGCTTCTTATCCAAACTGCGGAGGCTTATCAGGTGGCGGTACATGGGAGGGCTGCTTTAGTTTGACAAAGGTGTGGCATTTATTTTAATTGCGCAAGTATTCAGCAAAAAATTAATTATTTTTTTTCTGACAGCCATTTTGTTTTGCTGATATACTGGCAATAGCTGCTCCATTGCAATTTATTTGAAACAGGCATAGCTGGGCAGCACGCAAATGAAAACAAAGTACCACCCTCGCTAAAACTGTTATTTTTGCTATTACGTGTCCGATTCCTCTGCTCTTCGCCGCCAGCTTTTACCCGACCATGCTGCCCCGCAGGGGGTGACTTCGGTAGCTCAGCAGGCCTTTCGCCTAGCCATTGAGGCCATAAATGCGCTACGCGAGCAGTTGCGGGTGCTACTGGCCTCGCAGGCTGCTGCCCGCCAAACGTACTGGCAGCAGGTAGGGCCAGTGGCCGTAGCGGCGGTGGCGGCCCGGCGGAGCTTATATACGCCGCTGGAAGTAGCCCTTACCAGCGGCTATCTCACGCGCGCCGAAGAAGTGCAGGTAACGGAACTATTGGTACACAATGCGTTAAGCTTACAGGAACGATTTGGAGAAGATGAAGCTGAGCTGCTGGCCCGCTACGCTCCGGCCCCTGTCCCACCCTCCCAGCCACCGCTCCCTACCGTGTCGGCCGCCCCACCCGAGCTGCCCCACGAGCAGGCGGCAGCCCTGGCCCGCGCCCGCCGTCAGCAGCGTGCCCGCGTCAAGGCTGAGGAGCAGCTAAAAACCCGTGCGAATGAAAGCCACGACCTGCTACAGAATACCAAAGCGGCTTATCGGCAGCTGGCCCGCCTGCACCATCCAGACCGTACCGTTCGGGCCGATGCTGACACCCAGCAAGCCCAAACTGAGCTAATGCAACGAATTACGGCAGCTTATGCCGCTGCCGACCTGGCCGCGCTGCTTGCCTTACTGGCCGAGTCGGAGGCAGTTGGGGAGCCCGGTACGGAAGCAACAGTGCTGCTGGAGCGCTATACGGCCGCCCTTAATCAGCAGCAAAGCCAACTGGCTCAGGCATTGGCCACCGCCCAGCGGCCAGTAGAAAACGCGCCGTGGAGCGGCACCGAAAAGCAGCAGCGCACTCGCCTGCGCCAGCTAAAGCGCAACCTACGCGCCGAAACCGACTACCTGCACCTACTGGTGCGGCAGCTCCACGAGCCAGCAGCTTTGCGGCAGCTACTGCGCGAACTATCGGCCAGGCGGCAAAATATACTATAATAATATATTTATTTATTTATTTATATATTATATTATTGACAAGCCTCTTATCTGGTACTCCTCCCTTTGGACAGGGGCAGGGGTGAGCGCGGCTACACCATGTACCGAGCCTGAAGGCTGCGCTAGCTACAAACCCAGTGCCGTCACGGCTGCCTGCACTGCCTCAGCACGGTAGGCAGGGGCCGTACCGGGAGCGCGCAGCAGCTGCAGCAGGTGCTTATACTTGCGGCGTCCTTCGGCCAGCATAGCGGGAGGTACTTCGAGGGGAAATACGCCAAAAGGCTCTACTTTCTGCACGCCTACCAATAAAAATCGCTCGGCCTGCAGGGCATCGGTGTAAAAGGCAGCCTGCCGGTCGTAGTCGTAGGCTGAGCATTGCCACCGAAAGTGTTCGGCATCGCGCGCCATTGTGGTTTTAAAATCTACTACAGTATAAGGCAGGCCGGGCTGGTCGAGCACCAGGTCGGCGCGCAGCTTGCAAAGCGTACCGGTTTCGGGCTCACTGAACACGGCACTGCGCTCAGTTACGCCATTTTCGAGCAGGCGGCGCAGCTCCGTATTCAGCTTGACCCCCTCTACCAGCCACCAGACGAGCGTATCGTTGAGGCCCGGCTGGCCAGCCTGATACTCAGCAGGCTCCAGCAGGGCCGTATGAAATGCAGTGCCAAAGCTCAGTGCGCCCGAGCCAGAATCGAGTCGCGGCGGGCGGCCATCAAGAGCATCGCGCAGGCGCGAGAGGTCGGAGTTAGCAATGGCAGGTAAGGCGCGGTAGTCGTCGTACGACACGCGCAGCAGGTCGGGGCGGGCAGCGGAAGGGGAAAGTTGTTCAGACACGTTCCTTTAACAGGAAGTAGGTAGGAGTTAGTTGTCTTTTTTTGACGGGCGCTTATTAACTTCTGGTTATCAGCCTGCTCAAAAAATATTGCCGGCTGGCCGGGCTACGCCGATACGTAGCCCGGCCAGCCGGCAATCGCAGCTAACTGCGGTAAGCTTTACTTCACGGTTATAAAGTAGAGCTGAAGCTGAAGCTTGCTATCTTTATTCTGAGCGCTCCCCAGCACTACGCGGTCGGGCAGCGCAGAGGTGACCGACCCCAGCAACAGGCCGTTATTAGGTACCGCGCGGTTAAGGACTTGCTGCACATAAGTAGCTATCGACCATTGGTAATAGCCCTGCTGCAAGCCGGTGAGCGAAGAAATGCCTGATGTGTACGGCACGTTTGCCAGGTAAGTAGCCTGCACGCGGTTACTGGCATCGGCAACGGTAACAATAAGCGGGGGCGGAGCGGGCACAAAGGGCGACTGCAGAACGCTAAAGGCCGGCACCGGCGCAATTAGCTGCGCGCTGGTCACGGTAATATTAGCCCCGTACTGCTGAATGTCGGTCAGATACGGGAAATCGAGCCGGGTTTGTAAGCCCAGCGCCCTTCAACGAAGGTTTGCTGCCCGGTACGCGCGGCGGCAACTGCCTGCAGCGACATTTGCGGGAAATTACTGCTGCTGGTGGCGCCAGCCGTACTGCGGTCGGCTGTTACCTGGTAAAAGTGGCGGTTGCCGGCTGCAAACGAGAAAAAGGTGCTAAGCACCGTCGTAGGGTCGGTAGGCAGGTGATAGTAGAGTGTCATACCCGCACCATTCGAGGTAGCACTCAGTCGGATGATAGTGGCGTCGTCGGTAGGTGCTGGCGTGAGCGCAATACCCGGCAGGTAGCTATCCAACGCATCCTGCGTACTTAGCTGGCCACGCTGGCCAGCGGCGAGCAGCTGGCGCCCCAGGTTATTGTCGAGATGCAGGCGCAGCGAAGTCAGCATAGGCCGGGCACGAGCAATCGGCGCTACATTCTTATGCTGGATAGTATCGTAGTTGAGCAGCGTGGGGCTGTAAGTCGGCGGGGGCGTAAGGCGGGGCGAGGCAAACGACACCTTTGTCGCCGAAATGGCATTGTTGGGGTCGGTAAGCCGATGCACCTCTACCAGCGACTGCGTTTTGGTTGTGTCGCCATACCGGTAATTGTCGAGGGTAAGTACCAGCGTCAGCGAGTCGTACACCGCGGTAGGGTCCGGGATAAAGGAACTCGTTAATCCCAGGCGCACAAAGCTCTTGGCCGTGATGGCACCCAGTTGCGGGTCGGTATAGCGGCCCACGAGTAGCGAGTTCGTATTAGAAGTAACCACCGAGTCGCGCAGCACGGTAGAGCTCCGGATAGTGAGCGTATCCACGAGGTAGGCCCCCGTGTTGCTATTGGCGGTAGGCAGGCCCACCCCAATGTTGCTCACATCTTGCGAGCAGCCGGTAGCCAGCAGCCCCAGGGCCAGCAACAGCACCCAGGGCCACTGGTACCAGCGCCTTGGCTGGCACGAGCCAGCACTACTACTGCTGCGCTGCACTTGGGTCAAACTGCCAGAAATCATCAAAGCGCGAGCTACCCGAGGCACCGGTGCCTACGTAGCCGTAATTGCCAATACTAAACGACACAGCCGAGTTGCGACCTGCCCCACCACCCGTAGTATAGAAAAAGGGGTTGGTTGCCGTCCAGGTATCCATGGTGGGGTCGTAGGCGTAGCAGTCGGTTTTAACAGCGCTGTTGCTGCCGACCGTTACGTAGCCGAGGTTCCCAATCACGAAAGAAGATGCATAGGCCCGCGCCACGGCGCTATAGTCATACGAATCGGTTGAGGTGCTGATATTGGCCAGGTAGCGCTTCTGCGTCCAGGTGCCGCCACCCGCCGGGTTATAAGCCCAGAAATCGGTGTTGTACTGGTTGTTGTTGGTACCCGTACCAACGTACATCTGGCCATTGATGGTGAAGGCCAGGGCACCCATGCGCTTGTTGCCGGGGAAGCCATTAGTTAGCGGAGTCCAGGTGTTGGCTTTCGGGTCGTACTGATAAAAGTCTTTCTGGTAGTTGCCATCGTAGCCGCAGCCCACGTAGCCAATATCATTTACGCTGGCAGCTACCGCACTATAGCGGCCTACCCCGTTGGGCATTGGAAAGTCGGCTACGCGCTTCCAGCTACCCGTAGTAGTTACAGTGTTGGTACCGGTAGTAGTAGTGGTATTAACGGT
Source organism: Hymenobacter sp. BRD67 (assembly GCF_013256425.1). Lineage (GTDB taxonomy): Bacteria > Bacteroidota > Bacteroidia > Cytophagales > Hymenobacteraceae > Hymenobacter. The sequence goes on along the minus strand of NZ_CP053904.1, from coordinate 960,070 downwards.
GGGGTCAAACTGCCAGAAGTCGCTCAGGTAGTTGGCATTAACGTTAGTATTTGTGCCATCGTAGCCGGTACCGACATAGCCTTTGCCAGCGGCAGAAAAAGCTACAGCATTGTAGCGGGCGGTAGCGGGCAGCGGCGTCACCTGCGTCCAGCTACCGGTTGCCGGGTTGAAGGCATAGAAGTCATTGTAGCGCTTGCTATTGGTATCGATACCCGTGCCAACGTAGGCGATGTTATTGATAACGAAGCTGACGGCATTGCTGCGGCCCGTGCCTGCAAAAGTGCTACTGGGAGTCCAGTTGCCCAGGACAGTAGTGGTATCGGGATTGTTGCAGCTGCTCAGGCCGAGGCTGCCAGCTACCAGCATCAGGGCCAGCAAACGGCCGGCTAGCCGAGGAAAGTTTTTCATGAAAAAAGGAAAGTTGTTATACCCAAGAGAGCGTACGGAGCACTAAACAGGTTGCACCCGGTTTTTATTTTTGAACAGCCCAATTGGCCCCGCTAAATTACACCTTGTTCGCTTAACGCGCCGGGTTTTGTCGCTCAACGCCGATTTTTTGCCGCGTAGTTCCTCAACTTGAGGCTACATCCGGCTAATCAAACCGGATGGCAACCATGGGCTTAATGCGGGCAATCATATAAGTAGGAATCAGCACCGATAGCACGGAAGCAACCAGCGTGGCGGCATTGAGCAGTACCATTACGGCGGGGCTCCAGGCAATGGGCACCCGGTCCATATAATAATTTTCGGGGTCAAGCGGAATGATGCGGAAATAATATTGCAAGGCACAGAAGCCGAGCGCGATAACGTTGCCGATAACCAGTCCCCTAAGCGTGATTGAGATGCCGCGAAAGAAAAACATGCCCCGAATCTGGTTGTCGGTGGCGCCTACCGCTTTCAGGATACCAATCATATTGGTGCGCTCCAGAATCATTATAAATATAGTGGCAACCATATTAAAGGTAGCCACAAAGATTATCAGAATAAGAAAAATAATTACGTTGCGATTCAGCAGCTGAAGCCAGTCGAAGAGCTGGGCATACTGGTCGGTCGTTTTTTCGATGCGTATCTCGTAGGGCAGCTGCTCGTAAAACTGGTCGAAGGTGCGGTCGAGCTGCGCAAAGTCGCGCAGGCGCACCTCCAGGCCACCCACGAGCGAGTCGGGCCAGGCATTGAGCTCCTGAATCTGGCGCAGGTCGCCGAGCACGTACACCTCATCAAACTCATCGAGGCCGGTCTGGTAGATACCCGATACCCGGAACTTGCGCACCCGCGGCGGCTGCTGAATAAAATAGAACAGGGCCGGACTGCCGACTTTAAGGCGCAGCTTATCAGCTATTTTCTGCGAGATAACAATGTCGTTGCTGGCGGCCGAGTCGGCGTAGTGAATAAAACTGCCGGCCACCATATTGGCCCGCATGGCGCTGGGGCCGTGGGTTTCCGACACCCCTTTCAGCACTACGCCCAGCACCTCGTCGGTGGTTTTGATAATGGCCGTTTTGCGGGCAAATGCCTGCACGGAGGCTACCTGCGGGTAGCGGGCCAGCTGGCGGCGCAGCTCGGGCTCCGTGATAGGCGCTACCTCCAGCGAGTTGTTGGTATCGTAGCGCGAGAGCTGCAGATGCGCGCCAAACGAGAAGATTTTATTCTGAATCTGCTCCCGAAAGCCGTGCAGAATTGAAAACGACACAATCATCACGGCGATGCCGAGGGCAATGCTGACCGTAGCGATGCGCGTGACGGAGTGGGTAAAGGAGCCGGAGTCGGCCCCGTCCATGCGGCGCGATATGTAGCGGGCGATATTCACGAGTGGGCGTAAAGCTACGTCCTCGCCAGGGGTTGCGAGCGGCTAGCAGCGCGCTTCTTACGCAGCAAGGTACTTTTGGGCTATGATAAAGTGGATTTTAGTAGCGGCCGGCCTGGCAGCAGGCTGCGGAGCTGGCGCAGGCCCGGCCGTAGACCACGGCGCGCTGAGGCGACCAACACCAGGCGCAAAGCAGGCCCGCCCCTGCTGATGGGGGCTGCCCAGCTAAGCCAGTACCTGCCGGCTCTGCAAGGCAAGCGGGTAGGACTGGTAGTTAACCAAACCTCGCGCATTGGCGCTACTTATCTGGTTGATACGCTCAAGGCCCTGCACGTTAACCTGACCGCCATTTTTGCGCCCGAGCACGGCTTTCGGGAGAAGCCGCCGATGGGGCCACCATCACCGACGGGCGCGATGCCCGCACGGGTGTACCGGTGCGCTCGGTGTACGGCAAAACCAAGAAGCCAACTCCCGAGATGCTGGCCGATGTAGACGTGCTTATTTTTGATATTCAGGACGTTGGCACGCGGTTTTACACGTTTATCAGCACCTTGCACTACATAATGGAAGCCGCCGCCGAGCAAGACAAAACCGTTATTGTCCTCGACCGGCCTAACCCCAACGGCCGGGTAGTTGATGGCCCGGTGCTGGAGCCCAAGCACCGCTCCTTTGTGGGGCTCGACCCGCTGCCCATCTGCCACGGCCTCACGGTGGGTGAGCTGGCCCGCATGCTGAACGGCGAAAAATGGCTGGCTGGCGGCCGGCAGTGCCGCCTGCAGGTGGTGCCCGTGGCGGGCGGCTATACCCACGCCACGCCCTACGTGCTGCCCGTGCCCCCTCTCCCAACCTACCTACTGCGCGGGCGGTGGCCCTGTACCCCAGCGTGTGCCTGCTGGAAGGCACCAACGTGAGCGTAGGTCGGGGTACCGACCGGCCTTTTGAGGTTATGGGGCTCCTACGCAGCCAACTTCGCGGCCGTATAAGTTTACGCCCCACCCCAATGCGGGCTCGCCCACCCCGCCGCTCAATGGCCAGCTTTGCTACGGCCTCGACCTGCACCAGCCGGCCGCGCACGAGCCGGCCCAGTTTTTTACGGTGCGCTACCTGCTCGACTTTTACCGCCAGAGCACCGATAAGGCGCATTTTTTTACCAAATACTTTGAGCAGCTGGCTGGCACCGACTCTTTGCGGGCACAGGTGATAGCCGGCCGCCCGGAGGCCAGCATCCGGGCCAGCTGGGAGCCGCAGCTGGGGCAGTTTAAGCAGCTGCGCAAGAAGTACCTGCTTTATTCTGATAAATAATATTTATACTATATATAAAATGCCAGTTCCTTTGCGCATCGTTTTTATGGGTACGCCCGATTTTGCCGTGCCCACCCTCGAAACCCTGCTCACCCTGCCCGAGGCGCAGGTGGTGGCCGTCATCACGGGGCCCGACCGGCCGGCCGGCCGTGGGCGGCAGCTGCAGGCATCGGCGGTAAAGCAGGCGGCGCTGGCGCACGGCTTGCCGGTACTGCAGCCTACCAACCTGAAGGACCCCGCTTTTCAGGCTGAGCTCAAGCGTTACGCGGCCGACCTGCAAGTGGTAGTAGCCTTCCGAATGCTGCCCGAAGCGGTGTGGAGCATGCCCCGGCTGGGCTCGGTCAACATTCATGCTTCGCTGCTGCCGCAATACCGGGGCGCGGCCCCATCAACTGGGCCCTGATGCACGGCGACGAGGAAACGGGCGTCAGCAGCTTTTTTCTGCGCCATGAGATTGATACCGGCGACCTTATCTTGCAGGACAAGGTCCTTATCGACCCGGCCGACAACTTTGGCACCCTGTACGACAAGCTGAAGGTGACTGGCGCGGCGCTGGCCGGCCGCACCGTGGCAGCCATCGCAGCAGGCCGGGCGCCCAGCACACCCCAGCCCCCTACCCCCAACCTGCGCCCTGCGCCCAAGCTGAGCAAGGAAACCGGCCGGCTCGATTTTACCCGCCCCGCCGCTGAGCTGGTAAATCAGGTGCGTGGCCTGGCCCCCGCGCCCGCTGCCTATACCCAGCTGCCCGATGGCCGGGCCTGAAGATATATCGCGCAGAGGCTATACCTGGCCCACCGGCGCCGGCCGGAACCTGGACGACCGATGGCCGCCACTACCTGCGCGTAGCCACCTCCAGCGGCTGGCTCAGCCTGCTCGAAGTGCAGCTTGAAGGCAAAAAGCGCCTGGGCGTGGAAGAATTTCTGCGTGGCACCAAGCTGGAGTTTGGTTCGTAAGCAGGGCATCGCGTCGGGGCCATGCCCGAGACGCTTACTCATTATTCAGTATTCGTAATTTTTTATGGTTTCGCTCATCGTAGCCGCCGCCGAAAACGGCGTAATCGGCCGGCAGGGCCAGTTGCCCTGGCAATTGCCCGCCGACCTCCGGCACTTCAAGGCCCTGACAATGGGCCATCCCATCGTGCTGGGTCGCCGTACCTTCGAAAGCATTGGGCGGGCGCTGCCGGGCCGCACCAATATTGTAGTAACGAGCCAGTCGGCCTGGCCGGCCCCGGCCGGCGTGCTGCTGGCCCACTCGCTGCCCGAGGCGCTGGAGCTGGCCGCTGCGCAGCCCGGCGGCGAAGAAGTATGCGTGATTGGCGGAGGCGAAATCTATCGCCTGGCCCTGCCTGCGGCCGATGTCGTACACCTTACCGAGGTCCATACCTCCATTCCCGATGGCGATGCCTTTTTCTCGCCGCTCTCTCCGACCGAGTGGCGCGAGGAAACCCGGGAGCGCCACGACCCCGACGATAAGCACGCCGTGGCTTACAGCTTCGTGACGCTACGCCGCCGCTAATACTCTGCCCGGCTCGCTGGCCCGGGTACGGCAGTGGGTGCTGCGGCAGAAGCCAGCTTGGCTCCTACCCAGCGCCCAAGCCAGCGGGCCGCCGCGTGGCTGGGCCTGTCGACCCACTGGTAAAAAAGCTCGGCGCTGCCAGCCAGTACCAGCCCCGACGATACCAGCATCAGCCCGAAGCTGGCATGATAGGAAAAAAACCCGCGCAGCCACAAGAACAACCACGCCGACACTGTCCCAAGCACCAGAAAATGGGTCAGATACAGGGCAAAGGCCCGCCGGCCTACCCGGCGCAGCCAGGGTGCCATCGTGAGCTGGCGCAGCCGGCCCGAGAGCAGCACGGCCGCCAGCAGCGCTGCTGCACCAAGCGTGTGGTAGATATCGACCGTGCGGCCCGCCCCCACGCCAGGTAGTGCCAGCCACACGTAGGCCGCGTGCATGGGCGCGGCGTAGTACACCTGGGGGTGGCTGGTAGTAAAAAAAGCCACCAGCAGTAAGCCCGCAATCAGCCCGCGGCGCGGCCGGGCAGCCAGCCGGGCCACCCACCCCTGCCGGTAAATATCGAAAAGCCCCAGCCCCAGCAGAAAACCCACGTAGTAAAAGTCGAGTCGGCTTAGGGTAATGCCCAGCGCCAGCGCAGCATACAGGGCCAGCCGCCACGAAAGCCCACCGGCGAAAGCCAGCAGGCCCAGCACCAGCAGTGAGCCAAACCACTCCACCATCATTGTCCACAGCACGGGGTTATAGAGGGCCTCACCCTGCACCATTACCCCAAACAGCATGTCGCAGGCCCACTGCGCCGGCGCCGGCACAACGCGCCAGAAAGAGCCAAACCAAGCCGCCCCGGTAGCGGCGGCGGCTTGCTCATTGTAGAAGCCATGAACCCGCAGCAAAGCATAGCCCATTGCCACGCTGATTGCTACCGGAAGCCCCAGGCGCACGTAGCGCCGCACCAGCTGCGCCAGCAGCGTGCGCCACCCCCGCGGCGCATGGGCTGTCGAAGCCGCCAGCACCAGCCCGCTTAGCACAAAGAAGAAGCACACCCGAAAATTGAGCAGCACATGCACCGGGGAGCCGGCAAACCAGGTTTCCCACCTGCCCGGCAGGTGCGCCGTGTTGGCCATACCCGTCATGCTGGTGGGGTAAAAAGCGGCCGAATAGTGGTGAGCAATAACGACCAGTGCCGCGAACCCGCGCAGGCCATCCAGAAACTCAAGCCGTCCCGGCATTGGGGAAGCTCTTTTTTCGGAAACACGCCACTGGCTAGCAGGCATACAGGCTATTCGATTTATGTTAGCAAACCTCCTCTCCTTTGCAGGAAAGGAGGTTTATTGTCGGGGTGAGCAGCCAGCCCTGCGCGGTTTCACACGCCAGTTTTAGCGCAGCAGCACGAGCTTGCCCCAGTCGTTTTTAAAGGCCTGGTCGCCGGCCGTGCTGAACTTCTTATACTCGCCGGTAGGGTCGTCGATAGACACCCGGTAGAGGTAGGTGCCGTTGGCCAGGCGGTCACCGTACTGGTCGGTGCCGTCCCAGGCATAGTCGGTTACGTTATTGCCGATGTGCAGCGAACCCAGCTCACTCATAAAAATCTCGCGCACCACGCGGCCCGTGAGGGTCATAATCTGGATTTTCATGTTGCGGGGCAGCTCATTTCCCGTCAGCGTAAACACAAATTTCGCCTTGCTCGTCACCGGATTCGGGTACGGAAACACGTTGGAAATCATGGAGGCACCTATTACCTGAAACCTTACCTGGTAATCCTGGGTGCCAGCGGCTGAGTTCGACGCGTTGCGCCCTTGTACCCGAAGCGTGTACAAGCCATCGTCGAGGGGCTTGCTCAAGCCGGGCCGATACTCCAGCTTAGCCAGGCTGCCCGACGAGACATCGACGCTGAACTGCACCGAAGCCCCATTCACATCGACTGGCACGGCGGTTTGGCCGTCCTTCTGCAAAAACAACGTAAAGGCCGAGGCATCCTTGATGAGCCGCAGCTTATCGGCATCCTTCAGCTGAATGTCGATGACCGGGCGCGACGATACCAGCTCGCCATCCAGAATATGACGGCCATCAAAGGCGACATCGAGGGTGGGCGGCACGCTGTTATCGCGCACTGTAAAGGCATTCAGTCGCAGCTCGTTATTAAAGTAATAGAGTTCCGGCTGCAGCTGAGGATTGACGAATATATGCGGAATAAGGTGGCCGAACACGCCGGTTACGTCCATCGTCACATTCACCGTGGCCGTGTCGTAAGGGGCCGGTACATGCGGAAAGGGAATAAGCTTTTTGGTGCTGGCCACGGGCAGGCCGGTGGTCGCATTCAGAAGCTCCACCTGGAGCTGGAGCGGATTGGCAAACGCATCCGACGACACGTTGTCGAACCTCACGGGGAAGTTGAGCTTGCCCGTGGCGGCCTGGTTGCGCAGGGTGGTAGAGTCGTACTTGATAGCGGCCACCAGGTCGCGGCGCACGACTCCTTCGGGCACGCCTTTGTAAGTAATAAGCCACTGCCTGAGCTGCGGCGGCACCCGGTTTACCGAATCGCGCAGCGATAGCTGCAGCTGCATATACGGATAAGTGGTAGCCGAATAGCCTGTGAGGTCCAGGTTTTTCGTCTTCACGTTGGCATTGAGCACCGTGGCTTTGTTGCTGGCATCAATGCCCACCAGCTGCAAGGTGTAGTGGGCCGTCGGCGTCACCGGCTTTATCACGTTAAACAGCGTTTGCCACTGCTGGGCCGGGCCGATGAGCGTGCTCGTAATTGTCCCCGACTGGCCAGGCGTGGTAAGCTGCGTCGTAAACTCCACGCCTTGGCTGTAGGCCGGCAGCGGCTGAGTGCGGTCGGGGCCCGCCTCCTGAATTAGTCGGCCGCCGCTGGCCCGCTTTTGGGCTACCAGGGCCCAGGGGTCGCCATTTTTGAGCTGGGTTATCAGCTTGCTGCCGAGTAAGGTGCTAAACGAGCTGCCCAGGATGGGCAGCAGGCTGGCGTACCGCAGTCGGTTAATGCTGATAATAGCCACGTAGGCACCATCGGGAACATTGCTCAGGAAGGTTTTAAGCTGATTCTGGCGGACTGCGCTGTTATTAAGGTTATCGAGCGTATCGCCATTCACTGCAAAATGATAGAAGAGCTGATTTGGCAGGCCGCAGGTCAGGTAAGGGCCACCCTGGGTAATGTTGAGGCGCTGCAGCGAATGCTCGTCGAGCACGGCTATTATCAGGTTGGGTGATTGGATGGCACAGTCAATACCCGGAGGCTGCAGCGGGTCGGTGATGATACCGTAGCCACTTTTGATATTGAAGGTGGGCACGCCCGATACGGCCCCCCGCCTACTGTACTCAACGTTAGCTGCTGCTGCTGCGTGGGAAAAGTCCACTGGTTGCCAGGCGTCGCAACGGCTACGCCCTGCAGCTGGTCGCGGTTAAACTGTCCGTTGTGGCTCTGCGACCAGCCATCGGCCACGGCCTTGGTTATCACCCGGAAAGAGCTCACTTTCCAGTTGCCATCTTCCTGAGGGCCAGGCGTAGTAAAGCGCGCACGCCAATACCACACCACCGAGTCGCGGCCGGCCGCGGGCTTCAGCTCATCAGCCCCGGTGGGCGTCCAGCTGGCTACTACGGCTGCCTGCACATTCAGCTTGCTTCTCAGGCCCTTGCTATCGAAGGTAGCTACCGAGTCGACCTGAAAGTCGTAGCCCCGCGTGGTACCCGCCAGGTCGCTGCTTTGGGCAACCAGGCGGGGGTGGTAGTTGGCACAATGGCAAACTCGGTGGGCGTCAGCAGCGTTACGCCGCCTTCCAGAAAGGTATAAATAAGCGAAGCCGAGTTGTTGTTTTCATTAAGCTCAGCTACTTTATTCTGGTAATCGAGCTCAACCAAAAACTTGTTGTCGCCAAATACATTGCCCGAGTTGGGAATAGTAATGGTATAGGTGGTATCGCGCTGCCAGGCCTGGCGCACGGTTGCAAAAAAAGTATCGGGCTTGCGGCCATTTTGAGCCGAGTAGGTGCGGGTAACGCGTATCTCGATGGGGTCGAAGGTGATGCGCCCAGGGTTACTCACTGAAACTATCAGCTGGAAGCTGCTGGCCGTGGCGGCCACCGGGTTGGGCGAGATGGTAATGCCATTGGCAATAAAGTCGGGCGCGGCGGGCGCGTAGAGGCGCAGGGCCGGGTCGCCCTGCCAGAGCGTGGCCAGCAGGTCGACGGCACCGGCGGGGTTTTGCAAAAAGGGGGATAAATTTTGCAGCTGACGCACGACTTCCGCCCGCACTTCGGCGACGGGCCGCCCAAACCAGGTGGGATTATTAAAGAGCAGCTCGTGCAGCTTCTGCTGCGCGGGGTGCAGCAGGTAGGCAAATGATAAGTCGGTTTGCGACAGCAGGCCCACGGCTCCTTTACTGGGGGCCAGCATCCAGTCGTTGCCAAAGGTGCTGGCCACTACAAAGCACTGCCCTACCTCACAGCCATCGTACATCATTACCGGGTAGCGGCCGGCATTGTGGTAGTTGCTGACCGGGTCGTTGATGTTGCCGATGTTGAGGTCAACCGAGTTGATGGAGCCGTGCCCGAAGTACGAGATAAGCGACAGGCCATTATTAACCTGGTCGGATATATTAATACTAGTAGGGAGAATACCTGATTTCTGGTAGGTAGTAACCGTGCCGCCAAACAGAGGCCGCTGAATCTGCTGCTTATAGATATTAAGGTACCCGGCAAACTCGGCAAAGTCGCTCGCATTCGCGCCGCCTACCAGATGCACGACATTCTTGCGCCAGTCCTCAGGCCCCAGGGCCTCGTGTTCTTTCAGCTTATTCAGATACGCCATCACATCCTGCGGAGTGGTGGCCGCCACGCGCCCGGTAGGCAGGCGTGGCACATAATTGTCGTGCTGCCAGTCGCTGGATAAAATGTTATCGGAAGACGCGCGCGATGAGGTCGGCACCAGGTCCTGCCCCAAATCGCCTAGTATGCGCGTAGTGCTGGCAGTAAAAGCCCCCAGCGTGGTAGTCGGAATGGGGTCGCCGGGGTTATCGGCGCGCGTGTCTGGCGCCAGCGCCTTGCCCAGCAGCAGCAGGTACTGCGTTCGGGTGGGGCTGTTGGCCGCCAGCCAGAGGGCAAAGTGACGCAGGCCCATAAGTGAGCGCTCGCCGTAGTGAAACTGGTCGTAGAGCAGCGGGGCCGTTACCATCAGCGTATCGTAGCCGCCGCCCGCGGCCGAGGCCCGGTAGTTGGCATACGCACGTGCCGCATTGGGCTCGCTGCCCGCCGCCTTCATCAGCTTGGGGTGGGTGATAATGATGAAATTGGGTTTGGCCGGATTTATAGTACGAAAGTGTACCGGCTGCGGGGCAGGCGGCACCAGCGGCTGCGCCCCGTCGGCCAGCAGCAGCTGGCGTGTGCTTGCCGCCGTAGCATCCGGAAACACAAAGCGACGGGCCGTGCTACCCAGCGTTTGGGCGGCAGTAGGCGCAATGCGCTGCACGTTCCAGGGGTCCTGAATATCGTAGCCGTTTACCGTGGCCGGAATATTATCAATCTCATAGGTAGCCGGCCCTCCCAAAAGTGAATCGTTTTGAAACCACAGGCTGCGGCGGTCGCTAAACCAGCGGTTTTCCTGCGGGGCCGTCAGGCGCAGGTAGCCGTAGCGAAAGGCATCGTACACCGGCCCCGTCCCCTGATTAAGCACACTGCCGTTTATCTGAACAACTCCCGCGCTGCTGATATCGCTGCGCTGCAGCGTGTAGCGGGCCCGGGCAGCGCTGAAATTCGGGTAACTCAGTATTGATAAGGACCGAACAGTAGTCGTACCTGGTTGCAGCACGCCCAGGCTGGTGGTATGGTAGCCATTGGCATGGCTGGGCACGCTGGCCCCCGCTACCAGCACTTCGGCGGTAGGCAGCGGCGAGGCCGGGTCGGTTACTACTGCTCGCAGCAGGCTGTCGTTTTTGGCAGTGGTGTTGCCGTAGTACCCAAAAAACCCCTCTCCCCTTTCCAGCCACGGCAGGCAGGTATTGTAATCGGTATTGGGGCCTCCATGTAGCTATCATAATAGACGGTGCGCACCGCCTGAATGCGCCAGGCATGCGGCGCGCCACCTGCTACCACCGGCTGAGCCATGCGCTTGCCCAAGCGGGCATTGCTCCAGGTCAGGAAGTAGGTGGCCGTATCGGTAAAGAAGCTATAGAATGGATGGGCCTGGTCGCTGGGTTTCTTATATAAGGCACTGTCCAGCCGCCCGTCGTTGCGCTGGCCATAAAATTCCAGGTACGTGCTATTATCCAGCGTAGCCGAATTGCCACCCTGGTAAACCGCTACCTCCTTGCCCCGCCGCCACAGCTGAAGCTGCGTGGGGGCCACGCCACCCAGGCCGCTGAGCTTGCTCAGGTAAGCGTAGTCGAGACGATAAAGCCCGTTGCGCCATACCTTAAACTTGTAGTAAGGCTGGCCCTGCACTATCCACTCGTTGCCGTAGCGGGCAGACTGCGCATGCGCCGCCTGCCCGCCCAGCACGGCCAACAGCAGCAGGCAAACGCGCAGGGCCCGAAGCATGTACTGCCCGGCAGCTGCGTATGTTTTTTTCATAATATATTAATTTTATAATATATTTAATTTATCATCGGCATGCCCGTGGCGCGGCTGCCCAGGCCGTAGCCCAGGCTCACGATGAGCGAGTTGGTTTGGGAGGTAGAGCCCTGGTTTTCGACAGCCAGGCGCGACAAAGCCAAGTCGATGCGCAAGCCATTGATGGCTACGCCGGCGCCCAGGCTGTACTGCCCCTTCCACTGCTGCTGCAGGTCGAAGTTCTGGATTTTCTGATAGTTGCCGGCCCCACCCCGCAGAAATACCAGGCTGCGGTAGCCTACCTCAACCCCCACGCGCGGGTCAACGCTCACGGGCTTGGCCGAAATAAGCGTGTTGCGCTGGCCGTCGGTGGTGGCTTCGAGGTCGGCGGCAACCAGGGCCGTAAACTGGGCCGGCAGCTTAAACTGCCGCCCCGCCCCCAGCACCAGGCGCGGCAGCGTCAGCTCGGTGCTGTTGGTCGGAATAGCCTCACCTGGTATCGCATTGGCCTTAAACTTATCGGCATCAATGCTCCAGGCGTTGAAAGTGGTGGTGATATCGCGGGCCATCAGGCCCAGGCGCCAGCCCTTGTGGTTGTACTGCAAGCCCACATCTACCCCAAAGCCGTAGGCATTGGCAAAGCTGCCCACGTTGCGGTAGATGAGCTTGCCGCTGCCGCCCACGCTCAGGCCCTCGGGCCCCAGCTTGCGGGCATAGGAAAGCAAGAGCGCGTAGTCGGCCACCGAGAAATACGTAATCTTGTCGTATTGAATATACCCGTACTCGTTGATGAGCGCCCGGGTATCGGCGATGTTATCGACGCCTGAGCGCAGCAGGGTTACCCCAATGGCGCTTTTATCGTCGAGCGGCATGGCGAATGCCGCATAGTCATTTTTTACTACCCCCGAAAACAGCTCTGAGTGCATCAGCACGCCGTCGTACCTGGCCGTGACAGCAGTGAGGCCGGCGGGGTTCCAGTAGCCGGCAGTGGCATCGGTAGCCAGGCTCACCTGCACTTTGCCCATGCCCAGCGAGCGGGCACCGGCGCCCAGGTTAAGAAATTCATCGCTGTACTTGGGGGCGCTGGTTTGGGCCATAGCCGGCGCGGCAGCCAACCCTAGCCATACACTCAGCCCTAGTACAGCCACCCCCAGGCGGCAATTGGCGAAAAGTTGGAGCATAGAAAAATAAAACCCGATAAATAGTCGGTGCGGCAACGCAAGTTACTGCCGGATAGTGCGTAGTAGCCACCCCTACCTAAGGAACTCACGTCCAGATGACTGATTTTCGGGAAGTTATCCCGGCGGCCCTTAGCTGCCAGGGGGCTGAATAGCCAAAAGGCAATCCGCGCTTGCTTAGCAGATGGATTTTTTTGCAAAAAGCAACAAAAAAATTTTACGCCAAGTATTATGCAATACAAAGTACCTGTCGTACATTTGTACAGTTCCTCACCTACTACTAGCCCATACCGCCCATGAAACTAGAGAACACCCAGGTGCAGATGCGCAAAGGCATCCTCGAATTCTGCATTCTGGAGATTATTGGCCGCGGGGAGGCCTACGCCAGCGACATGCTGGAGGAGCTGACCCAGGCCCGCATGATAGTGGTAGAAGGCACCCTCTACCCGCTGCTCACGCGCCTCAAGAATGCTGCGCTGCTCGACTATGTCTGGAAGGAGTCAACTTCCGGTCCGCCCCGCAAATACTACACGCTTACGGAAGCCGGCCGCCAGTTTCTGGAAGAGCTGCGCCAGACGTGGGAAGAGATGGCCCTCTCGGTGGGCATTATCCGCCAGCCCCGTCGGACTACCTAACCCCTGCTTTTTCAGCTATCCTTTCTTTCTCCGAATTCAACCTGCCGCGCTTCGCGCCTGCGGCCCTTCCCATGAAAAAGAACATCAGCATCAACTTGCAGGGTATCATCTTTCATATTGAAGATGATGGCTTCGAGGTACTTAGCCGCTACCTTCAGGAGGTAAAGGCGCACTTCGCCAGCTACCAGGGCCACGAAGAAATCGTGGCCGATATTGAGGGCCGCATTGCCGAGCTGTTTTCGGCGCGCCTCTCGGTTAATAAGCAGGTTATCACCCTGCAAGACGTGGAGGAAATGACCGCCAAGATGGGCCGGGTGAGCGACTTCCAGACCGCGTCCGACGAGGATGAGGACACTTACGCCGAGCCGGCCGCGGCCGCCGGTACTGGCGCCGGCCGCGCTTTTGCCGGTGGCCCTGCCCCTACCCCGGCCGATACCGAGCCGCGCCGCCTCTACCGCGACCTGGCCCACCGCAAGATTGCGGGCGTGTGCGCCGGGCTGGCCCAGTACTTCCGGGTGAATCCGCTGCTGGTGCGCCTCATTTTCCTGGCTTTGGTGTTGCTGCCCAACGTGTTTGGAGTATACGACCACATTCCCGGCACCGGCATATTTCGCCACCGCTTCGACTTTGGCGGCCTGGCCCTCATCGCCTACGTGGTGCTGTGGATAGCCCTGCCCAAGCGCGACGACGCGCCCGAGCCTATTGATACGCTGGATTTTGGCGGTAAGCTCACCGGCCGCAAGCTCTTCCGCGATGTCGACAATGGCAAGGTCGGCGGGGTATCGGCCGGGCTGGCCGCTTACTTCCAGACCGACGTGGTGCTGGTGCGGGTGCTCTTTCTGATTGGCTTGTTTCTGGGCGGCTCAACGTTTATTATCTACTTGATACTCTGGGCCGTGGTGCCCGAAGCCCGTACCGTATCGGAGAAGATGCAGATGCGCGGCGACGCCGTCACGCTCTCGGGTATCGACAATAACCTGCGCTCCAACGCTTTTGATGGCGAGGTTCCTCCAACCCCTAACCGTCCGCTGGGTACTTACCTCGAAACGGCGGCCCGGGGTGCCCGGCCGGCCGTGAGCTTCTTGGGCACACTCATTCGCTGGGCAGTGGGGTTACTGCTGATTTTTTGGGGTGGCAGCTGGCTATTCAGTGTGCTCATGATGCTGGGTGCCGCCCTGAGCATTATTCCCTTCACGGCCGTAGAGCACACCAGCAACGGCTTTATGTTTGATGACAGCTTTGGGGCGCTGGTGCGCAACCTGCCGCCCTGGGGCGCGATAGCCGGAGCGCTGCTGCTGGGCATCCCGGGCCTGGGATTGCTGCTGCTGGGGCTGCGCTTGCTGCTGCGCCGGCCAGTATTGGGCCGCTCGGCGAGTGGAGTATTACTGGGCCTGTGGCTGCTGGGCGTGGTAGGCTCGACGGCCGCCGGCTTGCAGGTAGCCCGCGATTTTCAGGCCAAGGACACTTACACCACTACCGTGCGCCTACAACCCATCGCTAGCCCCGGCATCGTGCTGGATTCGCGCAACGTGGAAGACCATTTTCAGTGGGTTAACCTGAACCTAGCCCCGGCCGACAGCGGTGTGGCACCTTTCGTAGAAGAAGAATTCCGCGCCCGGGGCCGCACCGAGGCAGCTGCCCGCCTCACGGCTCAGCAGACGATTAACTACAACATCAGCCAGCGCGATTCGACCATCCTTTTCGACCAGGGCACTACGCTGAAAAGCAGTGCTCCCTTCCGCGACCAGAAGCTGACCCTGACCCTGCACCTGCCTCTGGACAAAATCTACCGCCTCACGCCGCTCTTTATCGAACACCTTGATGATAATGACTTTACCAGCGGCCACCGCCCGAGCCGCGACCGTGCTTACCGCGCCCGCTTCACCCGCGAGGGTAAGTTTGCCTGCCTCGACTGCCCGGCCTCGGCCGACAACAATGACGACGACAATGGCGACAGCCAGGACAGCGACAACGATGAAGTGGTGAACCTGGGTGTGAACGGCAGCAAAATGCAGGTGCGCGTGAACACCGACGGCGATAACCCAACGGTGCACATCCACACGGAGGCAGCCAAATTCAGCACCGAGCCTGCCTCGTACGGCAATGGCCGCAAGACCATGAATACCCCCGGCGATTTTACGGAAGTAGAAGTACACGGGCCCTGCGCCTGGTAGTGCGCCAGGGCGACAGCTATAAAGTAGAAGCCGCCGGCCGCATCGAAGACCTCGACAAGCTGCGCCTCGACACCAACGGCGACCGCCTGGTAGTGCGCCAGCGCGGCGACAACTCCCTGCTTTCGGGCTTTAGCTTCAGCAGTCATCCTATGCTTGTTACCGTCACGATGCCGCACCTGGAGCGCCTCAACCTGAGCGGGGCGTGCCAGTCAGATATCAGCGGCTTTCATGACAACAGCCTGCGCCTCGAAGCCAGCGGCGCCTCTACCAGCCGCCTCAACGTGACTGTACCTCGCCTCGAGCTGGACCTGTCGGGGCCTGCTCGGCCGACCTGAGCGGCCGGGCCGACGAGCTGCGCATCGACGGCTCGGGCGTGTGCCAGATTGAGGCGCTGACGCTGCAAACCAGCCGCGCCAACGTGGAGCTGGCCGGCATGTCACATGCCAGAATTAAAGCCACCGAAGAGCTAAAAGTAGACCTCAGCGGCAGCAGCAGCGTGCGCTATGCCGGCCAGCCCAGCCGCATCGAGAAAGACCTCAGCGGCAGTAGCTCGCTCGAAGAGGTGCGGAACTAGTCATTTGATATTATATTTTTAATATTAAATATTTCATCCTCCTGCCTGCTTGGCCTTGTAGCCTTCCTTAAGTAGAATTTCCAGCACTTTGGCGCGAAAATCACCCTGAATGACGATTTCCCCTTCTTTGGCGCTGCCCCCACGCCGCACTTGGTTTTGAGCAGCTTGCCTAACGTCTGCAAATCTTCCTCGCGCCCCGCAAAGCCCGTGACGAGCGTTACCTGCTTGCCCCCACGCTGCTTTTTATCAAGCTGCACGCGCAGCTGCTGCTGCTGAGGTGGCAAGGTGGTAGCCTCGGCCGGCTCGTCAGATTGGTAAGAGAAGGCGGGATTGGTTGAGTAAACCACTCCCTGGCGGCGCGACTGGTCTTTTTTCATGTAGGCAAAGGTCGGGATGCCGGGCTTTCCCGGCCACTGGCTCCAATAAGAAAGGACGCTAGCACCTGGCTAGCGTCCTTTCTTATTGTGGGTTATAACTTCCTAAACGGCGACTTTCTCCTTAGCCAATGCAGCGGCAATACCAGCCCACAGGGCCACGCGGGCGTCCATACTCTGTCGGGCAGCCTCGGTGGCCTGCTGCCAGCGGGCGGGGTCGATGCCGCAGAGGTCGCGCACCATCTGGTGAGCGAGCGGCGCGTGGTGGTCCTCATCGAGTTCGATGTGGCGGTTGAGGTAGTAGGTAAGCGTGTCGAGCTGGCCCGGAAAGCGCCGCCCCAGGTCAGCAATCAGGCTTCGAAACATATCCGGAATTACATCCTCGCGGCCAAAGGTAAAAGCCGCTGCCACCGCATGGGGTTGCCCGCTGGCAATAATGTCAAACGTCTGTTTCACAAATGCTTGCACGCTGGCCGGCGCCTGAGCTGCGACCAGCGCGGCGGGTAAGCTGGCTCCTTCGGCCAGAGCAGCCAGCAGTCGATTTATCGAGGCAGTATCGGCCCCGCACTCCTGCATGGCCCGCAGGTACAGCTCAAAGTGGCTGGTCGGCCGCCCCTCGGGGTCCACATCGGTTTCCTCTTCCAGCACAATCTCGTTGATAAGGCGGCGCGTAGCCGGATTACCTTTCGGCACCCAGGGCAGCGTGGTACAGGTGAGGTCGCGCTGCAACGCTTTGAGCAGTGACATAAAATCCCATACCGCATATACATGATGCTCCATGAACAGGCGCAGGTCGGCCAGCGTCTCAATACGACGGTACACGGGTGCTCCACCATCCGCTGACGGGCAGGTTGCAGCTGAGCTTGCAATTGCTGAATAAAATCCTGTGGCATTTCGGCTTAATATAGATAAAATTATATGTTTTTTCACCTGGCGTTGCCGGGCACTTTGCACCACCAGCGACTACTGCTACTTGCTACGTAGCCTGGCCGGGTAGTGGATTGCCTACACGGCTACCTCCAGCGCCAGCGGCAGCACTACCAGCTCAAAGTCGGTGGCATGGCCGAGGTAATCGCCATCGGCGTGGTAGCCGATGGGAGCAGCGGCTCGCACCGTGGCGTGGCTGGTGTGGCGATAGGCCGCTCCGCCGGTGCGAGGCAGCGTGCCCAGAGCCATGCCAATTATTACCTGTATAGCCCGCCAGGGAGGCAGCACATCAATCAGGCACATATCGAGCAGGCCATCCCGGAGGTCGGCCTGCGGCGCGATGTAGGCATTATTACCATACTGCGAGGCGTTGGCGAAGGCCAGCACGTAGCAATCGGTAGCCAGCGTCTGGCCATTGGTTTCGACCTGCACGGGCACGGGCCGGAAGTGGCCATACTCACGAAACGTCACGCGCAGATATGTGCTCACCCCCTGGTACCAGCCTGCGCAAAATGCTGGCTCACGTGCGCGTCAAAGCCCAGGCCCGCCGTACAGAAAAACGGGTGCCCATTTATAGTACCGACATCTATGCGGCTGAAGCGGGGCTGGCGCAGCCGGCGCAGGGCAGCCGGCAAGCCCAGCGGCACCCGCAGGTGACGGGCCAGGCCGTTGCCCGAGCCGCGGGGCACAATGCCCAAAGCCGTGCCCCTCTGGCCGAGCAGGCCCTGCCCTACTTCGTTCACCGTGCCATCGCCGCCCACGGCCACCACGATTCGGCAGCCTGCCTGCGCGGCTTCGCGGGCCAGCTGCGTGGCATGGCCCGGCCCTTGGGTGGGCCAGAGCAGGTAATCGCTGCCCGCCCGGCCCCCAAAGTAGCGGGCCAGCAGCATCGGAAAGTCGGCCTGCCGACCGGTACCCGCCACCGGATTAAAAATAAAGCAAATCTGCGGCATAAGCGCGCGCTGCCTCTCGGCGGCAACATTTCTCAGGAAAAAACAAAAAGGCCTGCCTAGCAGGCAGGCCTCTTCAAACTATACCTGGCCAACAACCGCTGGCCGGGTAGCAACTGGTTAGCCCACCATTTTCTCACCCAGCTTCTGAATGAGGTCGGCGGTGCGGGTCGAATAGCCGGTTTCGTTGTCGTACCAGCCCACTACCTTAGCCAGCGTACCGTTGTTGGAAGTCAGCTCCGAGTCGAAGATGCACGAGTGCTTATTGCCTACGATGTCGATGCTCACCAGGGGGTCGGTGCTATATTCGATAATACCTTTCATGGGGCCTTCAGCGGCCTTTTTGATAGCGGCATTAATTTCTTCCTTCGAGGCCTCCTTTTTCAGAATCACCGTCAGGTCGGTCGTCGAGCCATCTGGAATAGGCACCCGCATGGCAATACCATCGAGCTTGCCTTTCAGCTGGGGCAGCACCAGGCCCACGGCCTTGGCGGCGCCGGTGCTGGTAGGGATAATGCTGTAGGCGGCGGCCCGAGCGCGGCGCAGGTCTTTATGAGGCGCATCCTGCAGATTCTGGTCCGAGGTATAAGCGTGCACCGTGGTAATATAGCCCTTTTCAATGCCAAAGGCATCGTCGAGCACCTTAGCCATCGGGGCCAGGCAGTTGGTGGTGCAGCTGGCATTCGAGATAATAGTCTCGTTGCCGGTCAGGGTATCTTCGTTTACGCCCAGCACCACGGTCGGAATGTTGCCGGTAGCAGGTGCCGAAATAACTACTTTCTTAGCGCCGGCCGTGATATGCTGGCCCGCGCCGGCCTCGTCTACGAAGCGGCCCGTGCTTTCGAGCACGATATCAACACCCATTTCCTTCCAGGGAAGTAGCTTGGGGTCGCGCTCAGCCAATGCGGCAATGTGCTGGCCGTTTACGGTCAGGCTATGCTCATCGTAGGCTACGGTGCCATCGAAGCGCCCATGCACCGAGTCGTACTTGAGCAAATGGGCCAGCGTTTTGTTGTCAGTCAGGTCGTTGATGGCCACAATCTCCACATTGTCGCGCCCGAGTAGCGACTTGAAGGTGAGGCGACCAATCCGGCCGAAGCCGTTAATGGCGACTTTAATTTTTGCCATAATATTGGAAAAAATAGGAAGAGTGGCGGGCCACTGCCGCAGCCCAGTTGATAACGCGCTACGAAGGTACGGTTGTCGGCGGCTTTGCCCGTTTCCAAACCTGACGCGAATTGTCAGCAATAACACAATGGATACGCCTGCTGTTTTTTTTCAACTGAAAATCAGCGCCCTCTTCCTTGCTAACCACTTTTTTTACACCGCAGATTTGGTTCGCAACCAAGTCCCCGTATCTTTGCACCATCAAAACGAACAACGGTCCGTTCGTCTAGGGGTTAGGACAGTAGATTTTCATTCTACCAACAGGGGTTCGATTCCCCTACGGACTACCAACTATGCCCTTCCTGGTATCAGGAAGGGCATTTTGCTTTCTCGGGGACCCGTGAGGGGACCCTCGGTCCAGATTCAACGGCCGAGTGAACAGTTTGAGGTGTTGTCGGGTTGGGTTGAAGGGAATAGAAGACGGGTTCGGAAGGACGCTACGCACTACTGTGCTAACGATGAACAGAGTACCTGCGCAAGGAATGCTCGGAATAGCGCAAGAACAGCTCACGGCATTCTAGCAATGAAAGCTCCCCACATTTACTTCAACCCATCTTTCAGTCGGAATAGCTTAGCAGCTCCAATGCGACAGCTCACAATCACTGACAACATCGGGTTTCAATCCGTCTTTTAGTCGGAAAAGATTAGCAGCGGCTGCGAAGTCATGCCTTGGAAAGTGGGACCGTTGTTTCTATTCGTCTTTTAGTCGGAATAGCTCAGAAGCATCGAATGCCCCCACTACCGCGACCTTGTACTTCAATTTCAATCCGTCTTTCACTCGGAATAGCTCATGAACTGGGCGGCCTGAATCCATTTCTTGGGTTCGATGCGCAGGCCGGTGTAGACTTTGATTTTGGTACCGCCCACCGCCACGCGGGCGCTCAGGGGCGTAGCGCGGTCCAGGTAGGGCTGCTTGAGGAAGAAGGTAATACTGGCCACTGAAAAGGAAAGCAAGTAGGTAAAAAGGAGAAAATTAGTAAAACACGCGACTAATTTATCTCATTTACAAACGACTGCCTTCCAATTACTTACTACTTATACAGCCTGCCTATAAACGATTTTCATGGCCCTTTTAGGGACCGCACCTGCGGGCGTTTTTCATGTGCGGAAAACACCCCAAAGGCTGCGTAAACGGGACCTTACCGAGGACCTTGCAGTAGGGAAAGCCCCTGCTTTTCCTACTGCAAGGTGGGTTAATTTTCTGCAAAGCCCTCCTTGCTTGCAACTCCCTGACCGGCGCTATTGCAGGTGGACAACCCGTTGCGTTTGGGGCGCTTGGTTTTCGAAGGTTACTTCCACCACGTATACGCCGGCGCTGAGCTGCTCCGGCACCCGCAGCGGCCAGGTCTCGGCGCGCTTGCCCGCCGGCAGGAGCTGCTCGGTTAGCGTGCGGCCGGTCAGGTCCAGCAGCTTAAGGCGCGCGGCCTGTTCCCCGGGGAGCGACACGTTCAGCGCCTCGGTAAAGCGAGTAGGATAAGCCGCCCAGCTTTTCCCGGCCGCGGGGCTGCGGCCGGCCAGCACGACGGCCCCGCGCTGGAGCACTGTGCCGCCCCCACCCGACACCCAGGTAGTGGAGCCGTCGGCCGTGGCACTAATGTCGGTAAGGGTTTCGTAGGTGTGGCTCGCTTCGGGCTGCCAGCTCTTGCCCCCATCGGTAGTAAGCAGCAGCGTACCCAAATCCCCCACGATGAAGCCCGTCGTGGCCGTGAGAAAGCGCACGGCGGCAAGGTCAGCGGCCGTGTTTACGGGCATGGCCGTCCAGGTGAGGCCCCCATCGGTGGTACGCAGGGCCGTGCCGGCGTCGCCCACCAGGTAGCCCTGCTTAGGGGTGACGAACCAGACCCCCGTCAGGCGGGCCGTGGTCGTGGTGTTGAGCGCCTGCCAGTTCGTGAAGTTCGGGCCAGCTGCTTTGCGTAGCGTGCCCTTGCTGCCGGCCAGGTAAGTGACGGTTTCATCCGGCGAATCGGCGGCGAACAAATCGTTGCTCGTGCCACTAGAGGCCGTGGTCCAGGTAAAGCCCCGGTCGTGGGTCAGGGCCAGGGCCCCGCCGTTGCCCACGGCAAAGCCGGTGGCGAGCTGGCGTAGGTTGAGCTTGTTGTAGTCGCCTACCCCGTCCGGGCCGCTCAGGTATTCGTAAAGCCCTGCCTTGTCCCGTATCCCATGATAGATAATGGCCGGTGAGGCGGTGGAAGGCAACTGCTCAATTAACACCATCAGGTCACTGGTCGTGGCCACGATGGAGAGCATGTTGTTATGGGGCTTGAAATTGTAAAAGTTCGGGATGGAAGTCCACGTCTTGCCCCCGTCCTGGGTCCTGTAAAGGATGGAGTTGGCCCCGCAGGCCCAGCCGTTGGCGGCATCGAAGAAGCTGATGGCGCTTAGCGACTCCCCGCCCGGCCCGATATTGGTCCACTGGGCAAAGGCGTGGGTGGTGAGCAGACAGGCGCAGAGCGTGGTAAAGAGTCGTGTCATAAAGCGCGGAAGGCTATTGAAGTGAGTAGGGCGGCGGCACCCGGGCGCGGCATTTACGGCAGTCGAACGAGTCGGTGGCTTACCGGCGGCTGCCCGGGTAGCCCGAGCCGCAGCGTGTACACGCCCGGCGCTAAGGTAGCGGGTAGCGAAAGGGCCATTGTGCCGCGCTGGTGGTGCCCAGCTCCACTACCTGGTGGACCACCGTACGACCCAGCTCATCCAGCAGCGACACCTCGCCGGTCAGGGGCTGGTCAGGGCCGGGCCGGTCAGCGTGAGCGTGGTGGTAAACGGATTCGGATAGGCCTGCCACTGCACCCCCGGCGCCGGGCCGCGGCTGGCCAGCGGCAGGACCGCCCCGCGCCGAAGCACCGTGCCGTTGCCGCCCACGACCCACGTGTTGAGCCCGTCATCGGTGGCGCTGATGGCCGTGAGCGTTTCGAAGGTGTGACTGGCTTCGGGCTGCCAGCTCTTGCCCCGTCCGTGGTGAGCAGCAAGGTGCCCAAATCGCCCACGATGAAGCCGGTGTTGGCATCCAGAAAGCGGACGGCGTTCAGGTTAACGGTTGTCTGAACCGGCATCGGGGTCCAGCTCGCGCCCCCGTCCGTGGTGCGCCGGGCCGTGCCCCCGTCCCCGACCACGTAGCCCTGGTTCACGTCGACAAACCAGACGCCGGTGAGCCGGGCAAAGGTGCCACTGTTGAGGGCCTTGGAAACGGGCTCAAACCGGGAGCCTTTGCGCAGCGTGCCCTTGCTGCCGACCAGGTAGTAGGTGATGCCATCCGGGGAGTCGCCGGCCCACAAGTCGTTCAGGGTCCCGCTGGGTACCTGGTCCCAGCCAAAGCCCCCGTCCCGACTGTAGCGGAACGCCCCACCCGCTCCGACCAGTAAGCCGAGCTTATAAGTATGGAAGCTCATCTGCGCAAACTCGCTGGTGGCACTGCTGCGGTCGAAGGCTGGCTTGAAGCTGTAGCCGTTGGTTTGCGAATAAAAAATCTGGGTGGGCAGCAGCGAATCCGGCTGCTGGGCCAGCACGAGCACGTCGTACTGGTTGAGGACGGCAACGGAGACGAGCAGGCTGCGCGGGCCCGTGGTTTGGAAGCCGGGCTGGATGCTGGGCCACGTCGCACCTCCATCCCGGGTGTGGAAGAGCGCTCCTTTGGCCCCGCAGACCCAGCCGTTGGTCGCGGAACTAAAGCATACCCCGGACAGCGCCTCCCCGCCGGGACCGATGTTTGTCCATTGAGCATAGACTAAACACGAATTTAATATAAAAGCTATACTTAAAAGGTATTTCATTTAATTTCCCACTAAAATGCAATATCCGTCTGGATTTTGAGAATTAATTTTCACTAAAACAGAATCATTAATATTAAATGTCCGCTTGCTAGTACGGAATGAGTTTTCATAAATTTTAGTATTATAAATAAGTTTTATATCATATGTATAGGTTCCCTTTGCATAAGAACTCCCACACACTAAACTTTTAACTGTAACACCATATTTTTGTAAGTTAGCCATCCCAACAGTATTTTGATATATGCAAATACAAGTTAATGCAATGAAAAGCATTGATATTAACCACATAAGCTTATTTTTCATATAACTAGTGTTTTTCAGCATTGTATGGCACGAATATACCGCCAGCATTACCCCAGTCATTACCCGCCGCATTTATTAAGGTACTTTTCATGAATTCGGTTGCGGCGCCCTCACCAAATACTGCCTTCGCTCCTTCAGTTCCCATTAGTTTACCACCAACATAATAGGCTGCTGTCTCGCCTACCGCTTTACCGACAGCCTTGTTGCGTCCAACTACCGATAGTATGGGTTCGTCAGAGTTGTAATTGCCAGGTTTAAAGTCTACTGCTCCCTCAAGAGCAGGATTGCCATTTAGCAAGGCATCAACCCCTGCATCCCAATAGTCTATATCCCGCCAATTACGACTTGCAAGGTATTGACCGCCTACACTCGCCAAGAATTTTAGGCCTCTAGCATTTGTGGTAAGTGTTACAAATCCTACAGTAGCATTAGCCTCAACAGCTACAGGTGCAGCTGACCTGCTCCTGTACGCTACCCTAATGGATGAGCCAGTGGTTGACACACTAATACAATTAAGGGGCACCTTATGGACGCACCGTTTTCAGGCTTCCTCAACCCCCCGCCATGCGCCAGAAACGTACTTGCGGCGGGCTTTCTAAGCCAGCACGTCGGCGAGGTAGTTTCTGAGCTACTCTGTTACCGTACTCTGCGACCCTATTTAACTAGCCTGACCAGCAAAACGACCTTTTCGCGGACTGGCGCTGCAAGTAGTAGGAGCTTACTTTTGGTTAGGCTTTGTAGCCATAAGGCATGGAAAATACCGACTCTACGTGGATTGAGCACGTGCTGAATCCCAAAACCATCACGAGTATTTACCCCGCCTAAGCACCTTCCTTATCCGGCGTGCGCTTGCATGAGCTTTCCATCCTTTGCGGAGGCGACCTACAATGCCGGCTCCGGTTTGATTTGCGGGATTTCCCAGCCGATGCGCCACCCAAATGGCTGCAACGGGAGTGCAACACCGTGCAGTTGGCCCTGAACCTGACTCAGGTCACTATCGAGCAGTGCGTCATTCCAAGCGGAAACGGCATTGGCGATTTGAGCATTGTTCACGATGGCATTTGCTTTCGTATCGCGTTCAGTACTCAGGCACAGGGAGTCGTTTTTCGAGCACAGACGACGTGGATTAATATCGACAGCATCTCGGCCTACCTAAACGGATACGCTGATTAAAAACCCTCCTTTTGCTGAACGCCTGCCAGTTGGCCGGCACCAGGTGCCAGCAGGACGCTGCCGGGCCAGGGAGTTTGAGAAACTCGTCTACGATTGAAAGTTTAGGAAATACGCCGAAGGGACGTGTTTCCTAAACGCCAGAGACTCCAACAAACGCTCGAATATTGGCGGGGTATAACTTTGTCTGCCTTCGCTATACTATCTCAGCCGTTGCGCCCAAGTATGCTACCCAACCGCATCGCGTGGCCAAGGCGGCCACTGCGGTGGCCCGGCACCTCAGGGCGCGAAAGTAGTGAAGGTGAACGGAAAGTCGGCCGACGCGCCGGCGAGGGTAAACGTGCGGACGGTGATAAAGCCTGCCCCCCGGTAAAGGTGGCCAGGCCAGGGGTCGCCCCATAGACGGACACCGTCACTGGGTTGCCGTCGAAGTTGACATTGCTCAGGCCGCTGCTGGCTGGGAAGGTAATGGTGTAGACCCCTGAGCCGGTGCCTGACACCGTGTAGTTGCCCGAAGTGGAAACGATTACAGGGCCTATGCCTACCTGCCCGTAGGCCACGGCCAGCATGTTGTGGGTGGTGGTGGGTGTGAGCACCTGGCCCGGCGAGGCGGCGACACCCACGCTCAGGGCGCCGCCCACATTAGCGTTGCCCTTCACGTCGAGCGGCTGGCTGGGGCTGCTGGTGCCAATGCCTACGTTGCCGGTGTTATACTCCACCAGCAGCCGGGTGTTGCCACCGGTGGCGTCGCGCACCACAAAGTCATAGTACTCGCCGGTCACGTCGTTTAGGTTGCCGGTGTTCACCTGCACGCCCAGTTCCCACTGCCGGGCCACACCGCCATTGCCGGCGCCCAGACGCAGCAGTGCCGGGCGGGGCGAGTTCAGCGAGCCAATGTCGAGCGAGCGGGCTGGGGCCGTGGTATTGATGCCGATGCTGCCGCCGTTGGGGTTGAGTAGCAGCGGGTAGCTCGTGCCCAGGCCGCCGCTGTTGGTGCTTTGAAACCAGGCGCCGTTACCGCCGTTGCCGCCCAGGTCCAGCACCATCCCGGAGCCATCGGCAAACCGGGCGAAGTGGCCGGTGCTCTGCACCGAGCCGGAGGTGGCCGGAAAGTTCGAGCTCACGTTGCGCACGTCGAGCCGGGTCACGGGCGCGGTGGTACCGATGCCCAGGCGGGTGCCGAGGTAGCCGCTATTGTTCAGGTTAAAGCCGCCGCTTTGGGTGGTAGCGGGTTGGTTCTGCACGTAGTCGCCGGGGGTAGGCAGCGCCGTCGTGCCGATGGTGCCGTCCGGGGCCACGGTCACGCTGCGCGGGCCGTTGAGCACGAACGCCTGCAGGTCGTTAGCGGGGCTGCCGTTGGCGGCCAGCAGCAGGTTGGGGCCCAGCGCCAGGTTGTTATCGCTGGCGTCGAGGGCAACCGTACCGCGTACGGCGCTGGCCCCGCTCACGTCGATGACCTGCAAGGCGTTGCTGCCCCGGCAGGCCACGTAGGCCAGGCTACCGCTCAGGGCCACGCTCACTGGGGTGGTTCCAGTGGTGTAGGTGTGGCGCAGGGTGGGCACCCCGGCCGCGCTCAGGGAGTAGGTCAGCAGCTGGTTGGTGGGAATGCTGAGCAGGCACAACGTGGTGGTGGTCATGGCCACGGGCCCGTCGTAGCCGCCGTTGTAGGCCGGGCAGCCGGTACTGCCCACCACGGCGGGCGCGGCAGGGTTGCTCACGTCGAGCACGGCCACGCCGCCGTACTGGCTGCTCACGGCGGCCAGCGTGCCGGCCGCTGCCACAGCCTACGGGGTGTAGCAGCCCGTGTTGCCGGTGCCTAGCAGCATGGCCGAAGCCGGCGCCGACACGTCGTACACGTAGAAATACCCGTTGCTGGCGCCCCGGTCGTACACGGCATAGAGGCTGGTGCCGGTCATGGCAATACCGCCGTTATAGGCCGAGAGGGCCGCCGGGGGCGTGAGGGTGTTCACCAGGGTAGGTGCGCCGCTGCCCAAGGTGTAGAGCTTGGTGAGACCAATGCCGTTAGTTTGGGTGTCGTTGCAGAGCACGGCGGCCGTGCTGCCGCTGATGGCCACTTCTACCCCGTTGGTGATGCCGCTGGCCGTGCCGCGCAGCACCGGGGCAGCGGGGTTACTCATGTCGTACAAGCTCAGGGTGCCGGTGCCGCGGTTCAATACTACGGCCAGGGTGCCGCTCACGGCCACCAGGGGGTTGTTCAGGCTGGCAGTAGTGCTGGCCGGGGCGGGGGTGAGCGGCCCGGTGGCGGCCCCTGTGGCGGGATAGAGCGTAGCAGCCGGGCTGAGGTTGCCGGCCGCGTCCACTTGCAGCAGACGCGTGTCGGTGCCGCTCAGCCCGCGCACGCGCAGGTTGCCGTTCACGTCGAGCGGCTGGGTGGGGGCCGTGGTACCAATGCCCACGTTCTGGGCCTGGGTGGCGAAAGGAAAGGCCAGCAGCAGTGCGCAGGCCCAGCGGGGAAGAAGTTTGTCATAAATAACCAAGCTAAACGTACGCCCGTCGTCCACCGGGACCCGGGAAAAAGATAAAGGCCGCCACCGACCCACAGCGGCTGCTGCAGGTCAGTGGCCTAGTACCCAAAAAGCCCCCAACCAAGCGGCCGGGTCTTTCGCTTTTAAGCAAATACAGGCAGGCCTGCGGGCAGGGTGCCCGGTGGGTGGCTGGGCCGGGTGCCGGAAAAAGCAGTCCTTAGTTCTTGGTAAGGACAACCCAGTCGCTGCCGTTCGACTGAACGGTGATGCGGGAGTTGGTGGCCAGCGTCGTGAGGTAGGCACCGGGCACGTCGTCGTAGATGCCGGGAGAAAGACCGCCCGTATTACCGGTCACGGCCAGATTCAGGGTACCACTGCCAACCGAGCAGATGATGACGTAAAGGCGGCCCGGGCAGGTACTGGGCTGGGGCAGGGTGATGGTGTTGCACCCCCCAATGCGGCGCACTGTGTAGTGGGTATTGTTCAAGGTCAGGTTGGCACTGGCGGTTAGAAAGGGCAGGCTGAGGGCCCCGCCCACGGTGGCGCTGCCGGCCGTGAGCAAGCCGCCCACGGTGCCCGCGCCGCTGATGTTGAAGTTGCTGCTGGCCTGCGCGCCAGTGCCGTTCTGGATGTAGCTGCCGCTTCCTGAGGCTACCGCGTAGTCGGTGCCGGCCGTGGCGGCCGACACGTTGCCCGCGCCGTCGGCTTTGAGCAGGCCGCTCACCGCGCCCGCGCCGCCTTTGGTGGCCGGCACCACGGTGGCGTAAGAAGTGGCGTTGCCCAAGCTGGTGATAGCCCCGGTCAGGTTGGCGTTGGTCGTCACGGTGCCTGCCGTCAGGCCGGAAGCCGTGCCGGTGGCATTGGTGGCCACCAGGACCGAGGGCGTACCCAGGGCCGGGGTCACCAAGGTCGGGGTCACCAAGGTCGGCGAGTTGCTGAGCACGTTGCTGCCCGAACCCGTGGACGTGGTAACGCCCGTGCCTCCGTTGGCCACGGCTACGACGCCCGTCACGTTGCTGGCCGTGCCCGACGTGTTCTGGTTCAGGGTGGGGAAGTTGGTCAGGGCCGCCGCGCTGCCGTTAGGGGCCAGGTAATCGGTGGCGGCCGTGGCGGCCGACACGTTGCCCGCGCCGTCTGCTTTGAGCAGGCCGCTCACGGTGCCTGCGCCGCCTTTGGTGGCCGGCACCACGTTGTTGTAGGTGGTGGCCGCGCCGGTGCTGGTCACGTCGCCCGTCAGGTTGGTGGCCGTGGCGGCCGTGGCCTGGGTGGTGCCGTCGGGAAACTTGAAGCCGCCGCTGGTACTGTACACCGTGCCGGCAACTTCCAGCATCTGGGTGGGGTACTCGTGCCGATGCCGACGCTGGCGGCGTTGCCGAGGATGACCGTGTTGCTCTGGGTCAGGGTGACGTTGGCGCCCAGGGCCGTGGCGTTGGTGAGCGCCCCGCTGCCGCTGGCCGGGCCGCTGTTGAAGCCCAGCACCGTGTTGTTGCTGCCCGTCGTGTTGTAGTAGCCGCTCTGGTAGCCGCTGAATAGGTTCTGGGTGCCTATTGTATTGCTGAAGCCGGCCTGGTAGCCAATGAACTGGTTGCCATAGCCTGTGGTATTAGCTTGGCCGCTCTGAAAGCCGCTGAACAGGTTCTGGCTGCCCGTGGTGTTGCTAAAGCCACTCAGGAAGCCGTTGAACTGGTTGTTGTTGCCCGTCGTGTTGGCCTGGCCTGCCTGGTAACCAATGAACTGGTTCTGGACGCCCGTCGTATTGGCGAACCCGCTCTGGCTGCCGTTGAACTGGTTTTGCCGGCCCGTCGTGTTGCTGTAGCCGCTCTGGTAGCCGCTGAACTGATTGCCGTTGCCCGTCGTGTTATTATAGCCGCTCTGGTAGCCGTTGAACTGGTTCTGAGTGCCCGTCGTGTTGCGGTAGCCGCTGTAGTAGCCGTTGAACTGGTTGTTGTTGCCCGTCGTGTTGAAGAAGCCGCTGTTGTAGCCGCTGAACTGGTTCTGAGTGCCCGTCGTGTTGCTGGCGCCGCTCTGGTAGCCGCTGAACTGGTTGTTGTTGCCCGTCGTGTTGTTGTAGCCGCTCTGGAAGCCGATGAACAGGTTGTTGCTGCCCGTCGTGTTGTTGTAGCCGCTGTAGAAGCCGCTGAACTGGTTCTGAGTGCCCGTCGTGTTGAAGTAGCCGCTCTGGCTGCCGTTGAACTGGTTGTAGCTGCCCGTCGTGTTGCTGTAGCCGCTCTGCAAGCCGCTGAACTGGTTGCTGCCGCCCGTCGTATTGCGGTTGCCGCTGAAGAAGCCGCTGAACTGGTTGTAGCTGCCTATCGTGTTGCTGGCGCCGCTCAGGTAGCCGCTGAACTGGTTGAAGTTGCCCGTCGTGTTGGCCTGGCCGCTCTGGTAGCCGAGGTACACGTTGTTGCCGGTGGTGTTCTGGCCCAGGTTCAGGCCGCCGTCGGCCCGGATGCCCACGCCCACGGCCGTGCCGATGTCGGCCCCAGTGCCGGTCAGGGCCGTGGTGACGATGGCGTTGGTGGTGCGGGTGGTGCCGGCCACGTCCAAGGCCTGGGTGGGGCAGTGGTGCCGATGCCCACGTTGCCGTTGGTGTTGAGCACCAGGCCGGGCGCGGCCGTACTGGTGCCCCCGGCAAACAGGTTTAGCTGCCCGCTCGATACACCCAAGCCGTAGAAATTGTCGCCCGCTGCGCTGTTGAACACGGCCAGCTTCTTGGTAGCGGCGGCGGTGGGCGTTGCGCCGTAGGTGGGGCCCAGGTCCAGCAGGTTATTGGGCGTGGCGGTGCCGATGCCCACGCTGGCGCCGTTACCCAGCACCACGGTGTTGCTCTGGGTCAGGGTGACGTTGGCGCCCAGGGCCGTGGCGTT
Organism: Hymenobacter sp. BRD67; assembly: GCF_013256425.1. Classification (GTDB taxonomy): domain Bacteria; phylum Bacteroidota; class Bacteroidia; order Cytophagales; family Hymenobacteraceae; genus Hymenobacter. The sequence continues at coordinate 930,317 of NZ_CP053904.1, read as the reverse complement.
GGTGAGCGCCCCGCTGCCGCTAGCCGGGCCGCTGTTGAAGCCCAGCACCGTATTGTTGCTGCCCGTCGTGTTGTACTGGCCGCTCTGGTAACCGCTGAACACGTTGTTGTTGCCCGCCGTGTTGCCATAGCCGCTGGCGAAGCCGCTGAACTGGTTGGCGCTGCCGGTGGTGTTGCTGTAGCCGCTCCGGTAGCCGGTGAACTGGTTGCTGTTGCCCGTGGTGTTGCGGAAGCCGCTCTCGTAGCCCATGAAAAGGTTCTGGCTGCCCGTGCTGGTGTTGTAGCCGCTGTTGTTGCCGCTGAATTGGTTCTGGGTGCCGGTGGTGTTGTTGTAGCCACTATTGTAGCCGCTGAACTGGTTGTTGGCACCGGTGCTGTTGCTGAAGCCACTTTGGTAGCCATTGAACTGGTTGTTGTTGCCCGTCGTGTTCAAATAGCCGCTGTAAGCACCGCTGAACAGGTTGTTGCTGCCCGTCGTGTTGCGCGGGCCGCTCTGGTAGCCGCTGAACTGGTTGCCCGTGCCGGTCGTGTTGGCCTGGCCGCTCTGGTAGCCGAGGTACACGTTGTTGCCGGTGGTGTTCTGGCCCAGGTTCAGGCCGCCGTCGGCGCGGATGCCCACGCCTACTGCCGCACCGATGTCGGCCCCGCTGCCGGTCAGGGCGTTGCCTTGCAGGTTTAGGGCCTGGGTGGCGGTGTGGTTGCCCAGGTTGTCGCCGGCACCGCCCACCACGTTGAGTTGTTGCCAGGCCGGGGCGCCCGGCGTGCCGGCGTTGTAGTAGAAGCCGGCCGGGGCGTCGGTCTGAAACACGAGCAGGCCGGTGGCCGGGCTGGCGATGGCCGTGCGTTGGGCGCTGGTCAGGCGCGGCAGCAGCGCGCCCTTAGCTGAGGAAACAATGTCCAGCGCAGCTGAAGCGTCGGGAGCGGTAGTACCCACACCCACGCTCTGCGCATGACCGGAAAAATGGCCGAGGGTAATGAGTGTCAGTGCTAGCAGGCACTGTTTAATAGAGAAAAGGTGCTTCATGCAACGAAATGACAGAACTTTGTCAAGGGTAAAACTTCTAAAAAAAGAAAACGGGCGACCCCCTACTCCACCACGCAACGGGTCGTGAAGCTGGCCGTCGCCGTGGTATAACGCAGCAGGTAGGCGCCGGCGGCCAAGCCTGGCAGCGGCACTTCACCTAGGGCGCGTCCATCGACGGGCAGCGTCAGCACCTGCCGGCCTAGCACATCGAGTACCCGCAGGGTAGCCGGCCCACTGGGGCCGGTGTAGAGGTAGGTGGCCGCCTGCCCACTGGCTACGTGGGTGGGGTACACCACGAAGCCTTCGGCCTGGGCCGTCAGGGCCACCGTGCGCACTACTGAGTAGCTCAGCGTACCATTCAGGTCGGTCTGGCGCAGGCGGTAGTACAGCAGCGGGGCGCCGGCCGGCAGTTGGGTGTCGAGCAGACTGTAGTCGTGCGGCGTGGTGCTGGTACCGGCCCCGGCCACCGTGCTCACCGCCCGAAGGCTCGTCCATCCAGGCTGCGCTCCACCGTGAAACCCTCATTATTGAGCTCGGTAGCCGTGTGCCAGGCCAAGCGCACGGTGGCCGGCCCCTGCGCCCGGGCTGTGAAATCGGTGAGCGTGACGGGCAGCGGATTAGCCGCGTTGCTCACCGTGAAGCGGTTGAGTAGCGTCGGGCTGCTGGTGAGGCTGCGGCTGCTGGCCCCGGCGGTGGGCCCTACGGCAACCCAGGCCTGGCCGGCGCTGGGTTGCTGCCACATCCGGGCTTGCGTAAAGTCGGTGATGCCATTGTCGTTGTCGGCCAGCCAGCTCAGCGTCAGCTGCACCGGTGCGCTGGGCTGGCTGGTGGGGGCCACCGTGTAAATGCGGTCAATCCCTTTATACGAACTGTTGTTCAGGTTCTGGCCGTAGCTCACATCGGCCGTGGTAAGGCCCGCCGTGCGGGTGATGGCCACCGTGCCCAGGTTGTTGGTGGTGGGGTTGAGCACGGCCCCGTGGCCGAAGTCGACGGTTGCCCCGCTTACAGCGTTGCGCGTGACTTGCAGCGCCCCGAGCACGTAGCGCCCCGTGGTTTCGCCACTCACGTTGGCGGCATTGGGCAGCCGCAGGGTATTGACCACAGCTCCGTTCTTGGTGTTGACGAGGCCATTGGTCAGGGTCAGCAAATTAAGCACCGTCAAATCGCCGCCCAGCAGCAGGGTATTGGCCCCGGCCGTGGGCTTATTGACCACTACCTGGTAGAGACTGGCCCCGCCGGGGTCAGCAACTGATTGGCCACCCCGCTGAAGGTGACGGCACTAGTGCCGGGCAGCAACGTGCCTGTATTGGCCAGGTCACCCCGCACTTCCAAAGTGCCGGTACTTAGGTCGAGCGTGCCAGGGTTGGTGAGGGAGCCGTCCACACGCAGCGTACCGGTGTTGGTGAGGGTGCCAGCGGCCTGGTTGAGCAAGCCCCCGGAGCCCACGTAAAGAGTGGCGCCCGGCTGCACCGTTACCGTAGCGCCGGCGTTGGTTAAATCCTGCGCCTGTAGGGAACCCGCCAGCAGGCAGGCTGCCCCCAGGTAGGAGTAGCGTTGCATCATATAATCTAGAAGAAATAAAATAAAAGCAAGCCATGACTTACCTCCCTACAAAGAACGTCACTAAATTAGCACAACCGTTATGCCCAATTATGTTATTTTATTTCTTTTGCTTATATTCCTTCGTAGCGGCCTCCCGGAGGCATACTAACCCAGCACCATGGTTTCCTACAAGGAGTTGAGGTGGTCTAGCTAAAACGGACAGCGAGAAGTCTTAACTTCCGCTGCCCACGACTGAAAAATCGGAATCCGGAGGGAGCCCCTCTACCCGCAAGACATACACGCCGGCTTTTAAGACCGAGGGCGTCCGTCAAGTAGCGGCCGGTGACGTGGCCCGTACCCAGGGCATTTCGCCCGCCCTGCTGGGGCGCTGGCAGCGGCCGTGCCCAGCAGCGCGGAGCGCGACGAAATCAAGCAGCTCCGGGCCGCGCTCAAACGCGTGGAAATGGAGCGCGATATTTAAAAAAGTCGTGACCAGCAACCGCTTGAGGCGCGGTATCTCCCAGCCGCCCCACCCATGAGCCGTTACGCCTTCATCGCGGCCTGTACCGAGCCCTGGCCCGTGCAGCAGCTTTGCCGGGTGCTGGCCGTGAGCTCCGCCGGATACTACCAGCGGCGGCAACGGCCGGCCATCGCACCTGCGCCGTGGCAGATGGCGGCGCAAGCCGCCTTTTCGCGCCACGCCCGGCGCTACAGGACCAGGCCGCCGCTTTCCTTAGTGCACTCTCCGTTTTTACTGGACCACTTCAGGCTGTTTTTGCTCAACCACCTCAGATTCGACAGGTTACAAATTCCCTATGACAAACCTTAATTAAGCAAGTTGCCATCTAGAGCAGTGTCCAAGTCAGTGTACACCACTCGTTCTGGCGTTCGCCTCTTTCCCGGCCCCCTTTCCGAAAATAGCGGGTAGCCGGACCCGCAGGGCGTATACGCAACCCTGAAATCTGCGCTAATTTCAACCGCTGGAGTAGGGGTTGCTACCTGTCCGGCTACCTGTCGCGTGCCCTTGGCGGAAAGTAGACGGCTCAAATCATAGATTAGGACGGTTCAAATCATACGTTGGGCTAGCTAGGCGCCTGCTGGGGAGCACCTTTGCTCCGCTATCGCCGGCAGCAGCTTGCGTCCTGACCAATCAGTCGCCTGGACTACCTGCCCGTAGCCTCTTATGCAGCAGAATTGGAATACTTCGCGGATGGGGTGGCTACTACTCCTTCTTTACCTGGTGCGTGCGCAAACCGGCCTGGCCCAGGCAGTGGTGCGCCCACCGCTCCTGCCCGTGGCCCAGATGCAGCAGGATGTAGCCGTGTTGCAGGCCAGTCTGACGGCCCTGCACCCCGGCCTGTACCGCTACAACTCCTACCAGCAGGTCGAACAGTACTTTCAGCAACTCCGCCGCCAGGTCAGCCAGCCGCTGCCGCTTAGCGCCTTCTACCTCCGCCTCTCGCAGTTCACGGCCAAGCTCCATTGCGGGCACACCTACCCGAATCCGTTTAATCTGTCGCCGGAACTACGCAGCCAGCTGTTCAGCGACCACTTGCTCCCGGTTTACTTTCGCGTGTGCGCAGGGCACTGGGTCGTTACGCACAATCTTTCTGCCAGTCCACAGCTGCGGACTGGTGATGAAATCGTGGCTATCAACGGCATCCCCGTGCGGCGGATTACCGACAGCTTGCTGACCGTGAGCCGGGCCGACGGGCGGCACGGCACGGCCAAGCTACTCGACAACCTGAACCTGACCCCCACCTCCGGGGCTACGTATGCGCTGTTTGACCAGTACTTTTCTCTCTTCTTTCCGGCCAGTCAGGCCGATTTTACCCTGACTGTTCAGCCCAGCGGGAGGCCCGCTTTCCAGCTGCCGGTGGCCGCGCAAGCGAAGGACGAGCGGCAGCGCGCCTTTACGCAGCGCTTCGGGCCGCTGCCCACCCGGCGGGCCACGTGGCAGTACCGGCTGCTCGACGCGCAGACCGCCTACCTAAAAATTGGCGACCTAGCTATCTGGGGCTGGGGCTTCGATGCCCGGCGCTACCTGGACAGCGTGTTTACCGACCTGGAGCAGCGACGGTGCGAGCGGCTCGTGGTGGATATTCGGGGCTGCGAGGGCGGCGATGACGCGACCCGCAATGTGCTATTGAGCTACCTGATGCCCCATGCCTTCGGCTGCGAGAATCCAACGCGCCGGCTGTTGCGCGCCCTGAGCGTACCCGACAGCCTGCTGCCCTACCTGCACACCTGGGACCCCTCCTTCAAAGAGCCCAAGCCGGCCAGCCTCTACCAACTCACCGCCGAAGGGCTGTACGAAAAGCGAAGCGAAGCGACCAGCCCCTGCCAGCCCCAAGCCTTGGCCACCAAGCGGTTTAAGGGGCATTTTGCGCTGCTCATTGATGCCGCTAACAGCTCGACCACCTTCACCCTGGCCGAGTGGGTGCAGCAGGCCCGGGCCGGCGTGCTGGTGGGGCAACCTACCGGGGGCACGAAGCAGGGGCTAAACGGGGGCAGTTTTTCTTTCTACGCCTGCCCGGCAGCGGGCTGGAAGTAGACGTGCCGCTACTCTACCAGGCGCCGACCACTGCGCAGCCCGACCAGGGCGTGCGGCCCGACCACGAGATACGCTGCCACCGGCAGGCGATTGCGGACGGGACCGACGAGGTGCTCCAGTATGCGGTGCAGGCCCTCGCCCCTGCACCGGCCGCCAAAACCGACGCAGTGAACGCCCAGATGGGAGCGGGCTTTCGCCGATGACCCAACCTGTCCGGTTAGGGCAAGCGGCTTTTTAAGGAAGTAGGCTCCTTGAGACGCGCTTTTCAGCGGCTTAAGAGGCGCGGTAGCTATCCAGTTTTAGTAGACTATCTCAGTACTTGCCTCAGTGAATTATCCAGCCGGGGACCCGTGAGGGGACCCAGTAGTCCTTTCAGGTAGTCAAACATATCTTCAAATAGATATCGAACTCTTCAGGCCATATTTCCGAGCTATTTTCTCGATACTCCTACCCTATCCTAGATACATCTAGACCCTAATTTCTGCCCCCTACGTACTACACTAAGGCCCTCAGAAATTGTGTCCTTTTCTTTGTCTATCAACTAGTTACGCGGTTTTTAGATTCAAAATATTTGGTAGATTTGATAGAAAGCCACTGCCTCACTAGAAATAATCTCATTTCGGGTCTGAGCAGGTACAATTAGTAATCTTGTACCTGTTAGCCTTGCGTAACTACGCATTCAGGAGTTGCAGCTACTACAAGGCTGCAAAAGTGGCTCATAGAAGCCGGGTAAGCTTAAACGAACGCAATACGGGTAGTATGATTTAGTGTGATTAAATAGCCAATAGGCTGGAGGCTCTTATATGAGATTTAATACATATTTATTATTAAATATGTATTAAATCTTTACATTCTGCGGCAGATGAATGATGTGCTGGTGCGCCTGCAGGAGGAAGCAACGGCTGCCGACAATCGCCTCGCGCGACGATATGGCAGCCCTGGTTGGCATGGCGCCCGAGTAGCTGAGTCGCACCCTCAGCGAGTTACGGCAGAGTAGCTTTATTAAGCTGCTGCCCAACACTATCCGGGTGGTGCAGCTCGACAAGCTACGGCAAGCGGCCTGGTAAGCGGGCCGCCTGCCGTAGCCCACACAGTAGGCCGGCGCTAGAATTCGGAAAGGCAACCGGCGCAGCAAAGTCCTTACTTTTGACTACGCTTTTCCGTGTTGCCTGTATGACTGCTACGGTTCCCCTCGCCGATTTATTTACGGCAGAAGACTGGTTTACTTTACTCGAGGTGTCGCTGACAGGCATTCACCTGGTACGCCCCCTCTATGAGCCAACTGGGGCCGTCATCGTGGACTTTGCCTTAGAGTACCTGAATCCGGCGGCCCAGCGCATGGCAGGCCTGGCCGAGCAGCCGGGCGGCACGCTGCTGGGCCACTTCCCGCACACGCTGGCGCAGGGAATTTTCTCCTACTACCAGCGCGTGTTCGAAACAGGCGAGCAACTTACCTACGAAGCCAACTACCAGGCCGACGGGCTGGATAACTATTTCAAGCTCAGCGCCCGCCGCAGCGGCGAGCGCCTAGTGGTCAGCTTCACCGATACCAGCGACCAAGACCGCAGCGTCGTGGAAGAAGCTCTTCGCCAAAGCCAGGCCGCCGAGCGCCTGGACCTTTTTTATATCTTCGAGCAAGCCCCTGTGCTCGTTGCCCTGCTGCGATCCCCTAGCCACCGCTTCGAATATGTCAACCCCGCCTACCAGGCACTATTTCCTGGTCGCCAGCTAGTGGGCCTGGAAGTGGCGAAGGCAGTGCCCGAGATGCCTGCTCAAGGATTTAGCGCCCTACTGGACAACGTGTACCAGACCGGCGAAACTTACACGGGCCAGGAGATGCCCTTCACCGCCCAGCCCCCGCCTGGGCAGCCGCCACGCACCATTTACTACAATTTCACCTACCAGGCCTACCGCGAGCATGGCCAGATTGTGGGCATCTGCATTTTTGCCTTCGACGTCACCGAGCAGGTGCGCGCCCGGCGCGTGGTAGAAGAAAGCGAGCAGCAGGTGCGCGCCCTGGTGGAAAGCGCGCCCTTTCCCATTGGGGTGTACGTGGGGCCCGAATTGCACATCCGACTGGCCAACGAAGCCATGCTGACCGCCTGTGGTAAAGGTCCCCATATCATCGGCCAGCGCTATGCCGATGTGTTGCCCGAGTTGGCTACCCAGGCGGTGTTCGAGCAGTTGTACCAAGTGCTGCACACCGGCGAGCCCCTGCACCTGCGCAACCAGCAGCTGGAGGTAGTCTTCGAGGGAGTTCCGCAGACGTTTTTCTTCAATTACAGCTTTACCCCGCTGCGCGACACTCAGGGCGCGGTGTATGGCGTCCTGAACACGGCCGCCGACGTCACCGACCTGGCCCTGGCTCGTCAGGGGCTCGAATCTTACGCCGCGCAGCTGCGGGAAAGCGAGACGCGCTTCCGTACTATGGCCGACGCCGCTCCCAACATGGTATGGGCCGTGCATCCGGATTCGTCCATTCGCTATATCAACCGGGCCTTTCTCGACTTTGTCGGTCTGCGCGACGAGCAGGCCTACCTCGCCACCGGCTGGCTACCCTACCTCCACCCGGACGAACTTGACCTCACTCAGCACACTCTGAATCAGGCCATTGCGCAGCGCACTCCCTATGTACTAGAGCACCGTATGCTCCGCCACGACGGCCATTATCGCTGGCTGCTGGCTCAGGGCGCTCCGAGCTACCTGGCTAACGGGGAACTGTTTGGCTACGTGGGGTCGGCTATCGACATCACCGAGCTTAAAGAAGTGAATGACCAGCTCCGGCGAACTAACGTGGACCTGGACACCTTCGTCTATACCGCCTCCCACGACCTGAAAGCGCCGATTACTAACATCGAGGGCATCCTGCTAGCCTTGCGCGATACCCTGCCGCCCGCCGTGCTCTTGGATGAGGTAGTAGCCCACCTGCTGGAACTGCTCGATGATACTGTAGGCCGCTTCCAGTTCACCATTGCCCAGCTCACCGATATTTCCCGGCTGCAGCTCGCGCCCGCCGAGCCCGCCGAGCCTGTTAACCTGGCTACGGTGGTCGACCATATCCGCTTGGACCTGGCGCCCGCCCTGGCAGCCGCCGATACGCAGCTTACAGTCGCGGTGGACAGCGATATAGTCGTCTCTTTTTCGCCCGCCAACCTGCGCAGCGTCGTCTATAATCTGCTTAGTAACGCCGTTAAGTACCGCGCCCTGGACCGCGCCTCGCAAGTGCAGCTGTGGGCCGAGCAGCAGGATTCTGCGGTCGTGCTCGTGGTGCAGGACAATGGCCTGGGTATAAGCGAGCTGCAGCAACGCCAGCTCTTCGGCCTGTTTCAGCGCCTGCACACCCACGTCGAGGGAACGGGCGTGGGCCTCTACATCACAAAGCGCCTCGTCGAGAATGCCGGTGGTACCATTCAGGTGCAGAGTCAACCCAACGTGGGAACCACCTTCCGTGTTACATTCCCTGTCTGATACCCTCCTCTCAAACTACGTAAGCCTAAAAAGCAGGGCGGGTCTTATGCCACCGATTCACTTCGAGTCGTAAGTATTCGTTGGCCACCACGATGGCAGCGCGAGTGCTTTGGCGTACATTTCTGCGAGGCACGGGTCGACCCGGAGTTGAGTACGGTGCGGGTCAGCCGCTGGGTGAGCGTATCGCGGCCAGTAGTTTGCTCAAACCTAAAGACGCTCACTACCAGGTTATTAGCATCGAAGCCGCGCTGATAAATACAACGAACCGCGATGAGCAGTTTGCCCACTACACCAATGTCAGCTTAACCTACTACCACGTGCCTGCCAATGCTGACATCCTCGAAATAACGGTGGAGTTCATCGACGAGCACGATGCCTACGTCAACGCGATGGACGTGAAGGGCACCTACAAGATATTCATTGTGAGCACGATGGCAGTTGTGGCCAATGTAGTGTACCACGTCACGGGTAAGGAACTGCACTCACTGCCCATGACGCCGTTCAAAGTGCGGGAGGCAATGAGCCAGCCAGGCTAGAAGTGAGAAGTCCACAATTTGACCAAGTAAAGCCATCTATGGCATTACTGCATAGGTATTGCTGCATAATACCAACTTGTTGCGCATAAATAGTAAAAGTGCTCACGAAATAGTTTCCACGCTGCCAGCGTAACCTTAGGCCGCACAATTACGCCTGCGCAAACGGCTTCTTGTAGTGCTTCCGTAGCACCTGTTCAATGTCGTCAAGGTTGAGTAAATCTTGCCGTTAAAGTAGCGCCAGCGCAGCATGCCGTTTCTGCACTAATTCAGATTCGTGCGAGGACAGTCGGCAAGCGCCTCAAAGCCGTTTATCGTAAATTCGCGAATCGTGTATTATGCTTAAAAACAAGGAATGAGACCACAAGATGTAGCGTTACTGCTGCGTGTAACTCTACCAGCAGCAGAACTGTTCTCAGGTAAGGAACTCGCACCTACACTGCATTTGAGCGCGGCAGAGGTTTAAGATGCACTTCAACGGTGCCGCGACAGCCGTCTACTGCAAGGTGGCCCGCTCCTACGGCAAGTGCAGTGACGTGCGCTGCTAGAGTTTCTACTGCATGGGTTGCCCTACATATTTCCAATACTGAGGTGGTCTAACTAGGCCGCACAGAATTGGGACGTAGTTTGAAAATGGTTTCGAAGTGGTTGGGACGCAAACGAGCGCGGTTGCTGCGCACGCAAGCCAGCGGTGGCTAACACCCACCGGGCCAGCGGCCTACTTGGTAGCTCTGCGCGCGTAGCTCGGCCCGCAGAAGACGGGTGCCGTAGCGAGTAGAATGCCCGTTAAACTCCGCGCGGACAGCTGCTTGCCGGGTCGGCTGGGTGAAAATGCGCCAAAGCATTTGGGAGACCAAGGCTTTTTAACATATCAAGCTCCTGCTCCGCCCGTTTGAGTTGGGCACGTAGCTGGTGCACTTCAGGGTCGCGGGCCACTTCCAGGCTGCTCACTTCAGCCACGAGTTTCGTTTCTTGCCAGCGATAGAGCAGCTTGGGGCTGATGCCTAACTGCTGAGCGGCCGCCTGCATACTGCGGTTCGGAGGCTAAGCGCAACGCCCCGGCCTTGAAGGCATTATCGTATTCACGGCGTTAATAGGGCATCTGCTTGCTCTTTTCTGTGCTCCTGACTTAGGAAAATACGACCTGCTTGTGTGCACCTAACCTAGACTACCTCAAGCCTCCGTGGTCTGGTAGTGGAGACGCTAGATGGTTGCCTCTTTGAGGGTGCAGTTTAGGTGCTCCACTTGGTCGTCCAGGGGTGCCGGTTTGGTCAGACGAGGCTCCACGCCGAAGGCCCGGCAGAAGCGGGCAAAACTGTATCCGCCCGCAAACCACTCTTCGAAGGCAAACCTATAGAGTAGAGTCAGAAACAGCTGCCCCTCATCATTAGACGGTAAATGTTATGCTAAAGCGTCTCAATCATTACCTACATATGGCATAACTATTTCCTTAATATTATTCGTTCAACAAATTGATTACCATTTCTTTAATTTGCTTTTTCCCAGGCTAATCAGCTAGCAATCGCAGGTAGTTTTGCAGCGTCATTTTTCCTGCTGATGCTGCAAGTCTACCGTTTCCATACTGCTCTTTTTCTCTTTTTATTGGGCGTGATGACGCGGCCAGCCGCCGCCCAAAGCGCCGGAGGCTCAGCCACCCTGCGCGGCACGGTAACAGATGCCGCTACAGGAGAAGTGCTGATTGGCGCTACGGTGGTGGTACCCGCTACCGGGCAGGGTGTAGCGACGGGGCTCAACGGCACATTTCAGTTACGAAGCTTGGCACCGGGCGTTGTGCTAGTGCAGGCCCGCAGCCTGGGCTTCGAGCCACAAACATTGTCCGTAACCCTGCTGCCGGGTGCTGCGCAGACGTTGGATTTCCGACTGGCAGTCAGCGGCCAGGAGCTCAAGGCAGTAACCGTGACCGGCCAGGCCGACCGCGAGTCGGACGCCAGCGTGCGGCGCTCGGAGCAGCGGGCCGATAACGTGCTGAATATTATTTCGGCCAAGGCTATTGAGCTATCACCCGATATTCAGGTGGGCAACGTGGTGCAGCGGGCCTCCGGAGTGTCCATCGTGCGCAACTCGGGTGGCGACGGGCAGTACGCCATTATCCGGGGCATCGACCCGCGCTACAACTACACGCTGGTAAACGGGGTGAAGATTCCGAGTCCCGACCCCAAAAACCGCTACGCGCCACTCGACATTTTCCCAGCCGAGCTGCTGGAGCGACTGGAAGTAGTGAAAGCCCTGACGCCCAACATGGAAGGCGACGCCATCGGCGGGGCGCTGAACCTGGTGATGAAGTCGGCCCCCGACCACCTGGTGGTAGCGGCCACGGCGGCCGGCGGCTACAGCGACCTGTTTGCCCAGCGGCCCTACGCGGGCTTCAGCAGTAGCGGGCTGGCGCAGCAGTCGCCGGGCGAAACGCACCCGGCCGGCTACGTGGCCCAGCCCAGCGATTTCTCAAATAAGTCTTTGAACTACAGCAGCCTGAAGGCGCCGGTCAACTCACTGTTTGGCCTGACGCTGGGCAACCGCACCCGCGACGGCAAGCTGGGTTTGCTGGTGGCGGGCAGCCTGCAAAACACTTACCGGGGCTCCGACCGCCTGTACTACCACCCGCTGGGCGGCCCCAAGCCCGAGCCGCTGCCCAATACGTTTACGTTTGACGAGATACAGCGCATCGAGTTTTCGACCCTGCAAAACCGCCTGGGCTTGCACGCCAAGCTCGATTATGCGCCCAATGCGCGTAACCGCATCGGGCTGTACTCGCTCTGGACGCGCCTCGACGACGCCCAGCACCGCCACCTGGTGTCGAACGACCTGGGCACGGGCGGCGACGTGCCCACCACCGAGCGCTCACGGTTTCAGCGCCAGCAGCTGTGGGCCGAAACCTTGCAGGGCGACCACGACCTGGGCGCGCGGCTGCACTTCAACTGGTCGGCCGTGTATGGCCGGGCCACCTACGCCACGCCCGACCTGACAACCATCGGCACGGTGCGGGCCACGGCGGCGAACACCCAGCAGGGCACGTTTGTGCAGTCTAACGGCCACCTCTGGCAGCGCAGCCTCGACCAGGACCTGGCCGGCTACGCCAACCTGAGCTACCACGCCACCGAAACTTTTGACCTAGCCGTGGGTGGGCTGCTGCGCAATAAGGACCGCAGCAATTTTTACGACTATTACGACCTGACGGCCGCTACTACTGGCACGGGCACCAACAACCGCCAGCCGCTCACGACCTACGACCAGGCCCAGTTTGTATTTGCCAGCGGCTATGATGGCCAGCCCAAAACCACCGATGGCAACAACTATACCGCCAACGAGCGCATTGCGGCGGGCTACGCCCAGGGCAAGCTGCTGCTGGTCGAGCACCTGCAAGTGCTGGGGGGTGTGCGGGTGGAGAACACCAACCAGCGCTACGACTCGCAGGCGCCGCCCACGGTGGTAGGCCGCAGCGGCACCATCAGCTACCTCGACGTGCTGCCGAGCCTGCACTTCAAATACCTGCTGAGCGAGCACCAGAACCTGCGGCTGTCGTACTTCAAGAGTATCAGCCGGCCGGCGTTGTTCGAGCTGGTGCCGGCGTCGTCGAGCTACAACGGCGACGTGGACATCTCGCAAATCGGCAACCCGCTGCTCAAGCACACCCAGGCCCACAACCTGGATTTGCGCTTCGAGCACTACGGCCCGGCCAACTCGCAGCTGCTGGCGGGCGTGTTCTACAAGCAGATTCAGAATGCCATCGAGTTTGGCTTTTTGCAGGTCAGCAACAACACGTTTTACTACGCGCCCATTAACCCGGCAGGCACGGCCACCAACTTCGGTGCCGAGCTGCAATTCAACAAGTACATCCGCAACTGGGGCTGACCGGTAACTACACCTACACGCACTCGTCTATCACCACCACCAAACGCGTGTATTACCGCGCCGCCGATGGCTCGCTGACTACCGCCGACGTGGGCCAGCCCACCGCCGAGTACCCCACCCCGCCCACCCAGACCCGCCCGCTGCAAGGCCAGAGCGACCACATTGCCAACCTGGCGCTGCTCTACCGCAGCGAAACCCACGGCCTCAATGCCCAGGTGGCGGCCGTGTATACGGGCCGGCGCATCGCCGTCGTCTCGCCCTATCAGAACCTCGACCAGTGGCAGCGGGCTACCACGCAGCTCGACTTTTCGGCCGAAAAGCGCCTGTACCCGCACCTGACGGCCTTCGTCAAAGTCACCAACCTGCTCAATACGCCCACCGTGCTGGAGGTGCTGCAAGCGCCCTCGGGCAGCACGCTCAGCCTGCCCGAGCAGAGCGCCGGCCAGAATTTCCTGGTGCAGCGCGACGTGTATTACCGCACCTACCTGCTGGGCCTGCGCTACCGCCTCAACTAGCTTTTGCGCTTCGTAACCTCTGCCATTTTGAAACAAATTTCCGCTATATACTGGCTGCCGCTGGCGCTGCTGGGCAGCCTGGCTACGCCCCTGGCCCACGCCACCCAGGGCCACCCTACCCCACCGGCCGCCCGCACCTTCGACTTCGTGGCGCTAGGCGACATGCCCTATACATTGCCCGCCGACTATGGCCGCTTCGAGAAGCTGATTGGGGCTATTAACCAGCAGCGGCCAACGTTTTCGGTGCACGTGGGCGATATTAAATCGGGTTCGACGCTGTGCACTGAGGAAATGTACCGCAAGGTGCTGACCGAGTTTCAGACCTTCGAGCAGCCGCTGGTGTACACGCCCGGCGACAACGAATGGACCGACTGCGGCCGGCCCAAGGCCGGCAATTACGACCCCGAAGAGCGCCTGGCCGTGGTGCGGAAGATGTTCTTCCCCGACCATAACTCCTTCGGCAAAGCCAAGCTGGCGCTGACCTCGCAGGCTCTGACGCCGGCCTTCGCCGCCTACGTGGAGAACAACCGCTGGACCACCGGCAACGTGGCCTTCGCCACGGTGCACCTGGTGGGCTCGAACAACAACTTCGTGCCCAACGATGCCAAAGGCCAGAACCGTGAGTTTTATGAGCGCCAGAAGGCCAACCTGGCCTGGCTCGACGCTGTATTTGCCGAGGCGGCCGCGCAGCACCGGCTAGGGGTCGTACTCTTCACCCAGGCCGATATGTTCAACCCGGCCAAGGATGCCCGCGATGCCGATGGCTTCACCGAAATCGTGGCGGCGCTGTCCCGGCTCACAGTGGCCTTTGGCCGGCCGGTATTGCTGGTGAACGGCGACTCGCACCGCTTTATCCTCGACAAGCCGCTGCTCAACCCGGCTTCACGCAAGCAGGTGCTCCAAAACTTCACGCGCCTGCAAGTGCCCGGCGAGGCCGACGTGCAGGCCGTGCGCATCACCGTGGACCCCAGCCAGCCCGCCCTTTTCTCGGTGCAGGAGCTGGTGGTGCCCGGCAATTAACCCTGTTTTTTATTTCCCATTTTTTTCATTCCCATGAAATTTCTGACAACCGCGCAACGCGGCTCGGCTCTATTGGCGCTGGCTAGCCTGGGCCTGCTGGCCTCGTGCAACAAGTCGAACGAAAGCGTGCAGCTCTCAACCCCGCCGCTCACGGTAGGCAAGCCCGTGGACAACACCGCGCCCATTGGCGGGGCCATCAAGGGCACGATGAAGCAGGATTTGAGCTTCGACGTGAACGCCGACGTGATTGTGAATGCCGGCGACACGCTGGTAGTGCAGCCCGGCGTGAAGGTCAACTTCCTGGGCAACTACAACTTCGTGATTAAAGGCACGCTGCTCTCGCTGGGCACCGCTGCCAAGCCGATTTGGTTTGCGCCCAAAAACCTTACCCACACCGACCAGGTGGGTGCCGACCCCGCCACCGACCCTGCCTACCAGGGCAAGTGGGGCGGCATTCTGGGCGATGTGACCTGCCCGCTGATGGTGATAAAGTGGACCCACGTGGAAGGCGGCGGCGGCACCGTGGTGACCTCGCCCGTGTCGGCCGGCATTGCCAACAACAAGAATACCTACCCCATCTTCTTCCAGAACCCGCAGGGTGTGTTTGACCTCGAAGACTCGTGGGTATATGGCAGCACCGACGACCCGATTCGCATTCTGGGCGGTCGCATAAACGTGATGCGCAATACCTGGGAGAAGGGAGGCAAAACCGGCGGCGAGTACCTGAACATTAAGTCGGGCACCACCGGCAACATCGCCTACAACCTGTTTATCGGCTCGGCCACCAACGGCTCGAAGGCTTCGAACAACGGCGGCAAAAACCCGCAAACTAACATATACATGTATAATAATACATATATTCACAACGGCTACCGCCGCAACTCGGCCGGCCGGGGCGGCTCCATCAACTACGAGGAGGGCTCGCGCGGGGCGTACTACAACAATATCATGGTCAACTGCAAGTATGGCCCGCGCGTGGTGGGCTCGGGCAACTACTACGGCAACGTGCTCGTGATTGCTGATACGGCCAACCTCAAGTACGGCTACAACCTGAACTATGTAGACTCGCTGGCCCAGGCCAACGAAATCTATCCCACGGCCTTCCTCACCAAGCCCCAGACCACCGATATTCCGCTGCCCAGTTCCTTTCTGCCTACCGGCTACAAGCTGGGCATGGTGTATAACGGCAGCGCCGTGCTAGGCAAAAACAATCCGCAGTTCGTGGGCTTTCCGCTGCCGGCCCCGGTCAAGCGCCTGGCCGACGTAAACACGGTGGGCACCTACAACTTCCACCTCAACAGCACCTCGCCGGCCATCGGCAAGGGCTACACGGGCTTTGCGCCGCTGGCTACCTCGCCGGCCATTCCGGTAAATGCGAATTACGGCGCCACGGCCATCAACCCGCCCAACAAAGACCTGGGCGCATACCCCACGGACGGCAGCGGCAACCAGCACTAAGCCAGCCTTTTCCAGCCTGAACACCCAAAGAACGTCATGCTGGGCAAAGCAAAGCATCTCGCTCGCGCCGCCAGGGTTGCCAAACCTGCGATTCGAGCGAGATTCCTCGCTTTGCTCAGCATGACGTTCTTTTTTCATGCCTTTTCGATGAAAATCCTTACGCCCCTGGCCCTCGGCCTGCTCGCCGCACTGGCCCTCGCCGGCTGCCACACCAGCTCCGACGCCACGCCCCAGCCTGCGCCCGGCCCTATCCCGACGGCTGCCCGCGATACGCTGGCCTATTCCTTCGCCGTGCTGGGCTGCAACCGCGTGGATAATTCGGACCTGAACCTGGCCACCAACCCCAGCACCGCCAACGTTCCCCAGCTTACCCAAACCTACGCCGAGCTGGCAGCCCTGAAGCCGGTGCCCGATTACCTGTTTTTTATGGGCGATATGGTGCTGGGCTACTCGCCCGACTCGGCCGTACTGGGGCGCGAACTGCGGGCCTGGGGAAGGCTTTATCAGAATAATCCCTTGAGCCGCACCGGTATCCGGCTGGTGGCGATGCCCGGCAACCACGAGGTGATGAGCGGCAAAAACCAGCCGTCTTTCCTGGCGGCCGAGCAGGCCTGGCGCAGCGCCATGCGGCCCTACACGGTGGGTAGCAACGGCCCCGCTGCCGGCGGCCCCGACAAGCTGGCCACCGACCAAAGCCAGCTCACGTACTCGTTTGACTACAAAAAATCGCACTTTGTGGTGCTGAATACCGACCCGGTGGGCGCCGAGGCTACCGTACCACTAGCCTGGCTGCAAGCCGACCTGGCTGCCGCCCGCGCCAAGGGTGCCAAGCACCTGTTTGCCTTCGGCCATAAGCCGGCCCTACCCGCGCCCGGCGGCGATGGCCTCAGCAACGGCGGCAGCATGTGGGACGTGCTCGAAGCAAACCACGCCGAGGCTATGCTGGCGGCGCACAACCATTTGTATTTCCGCTCGCAGCAGCCCAGCTATCACCCCTGGCAGGTAATTGCCGGCAACGGCGGCTCGGTACTCGACGCCAGCGCCTCACCCAACCGGCTTTTCTACGGCTATACGCTGGTCAAAGTATTCACCAGCGGCAAGGTGAAAGCCTACAGCTACGGCCGCGACCTACCCACCAACGGCTACCTGGGGGCAATCACGGCCGCTACTCCCACTACTGTGCGAGACTCAGTGGACCTAACCTGGAAGTAGCGAAAGGCTGAAGCAGTTGAGGCAAATAGTCGACTACTGTTAACACAAGATACCTGCTGCTGGCTCGTGGGATGCAAATCAGGGCTTACGCATAGGTGTTTCGTAGCTGGGCCCGCAGACCTCCCAACTCCAGTTATTAGCAGATGTCAGCGCCCCGGAGCCGATGTTTCCCTACCCCATTTTTACGGCGGAGCTGAACCGGGCTGGGTTTTTGGCGGCGCCTCGGGCCAAGGCTGGCGCCAACCGGCACCAATCGGATAACCCACTGCAAGCGCGGCATAGCCAGCGGTTTGTATTTTAAAAGCAGCAGTTTGTATAGCTTAGTCGGCAGGTCCGGCCACGACTTTTGCAGTACAGAGGGGAGCGTTTCTCCACGCAGTTGCCTATTCTACTTACCAAATTATGAGCGCGTTAAAGAAAGTGCCTCTAGGCAGCCAGGGCTTGCAGGTATCGGCCGAAGGCCTGGGGCTGATGGGCATGACGGGAATGGCTTCCGGACAGCTGAGCGTTTATGGCGCGGCCGATGAAACGGAAAGCATTGCTACTATTCACCGCGCCCTGGAGCTGGGCGTAACCCTGCTCGACACGGCAGACATCTACGGGCCCCTGGTGAACGAGCAGCTGGTAGGCAAAGCCATTGCCGGCAAGCGGGAGCAATTTACCGTCGCTACCAAGTTTGGCTTTGAAATCGACGACGCAGGCCACATGACCAATGGCTTCAACGGCCGGCCCGACTACGTACGCAAGTCCATTGAGCGCTCCCTCAAAAACCTGCGTACCGACTACGTAGACCTCTACTACCTGCACCGGCTGGATACTGCTACGCCCTTGAGGAGACCGTGGGGCCATGAGCCGGCTGGTAGAAGAAGGCAAAGTCCGGTACCTGGGCCTGTCGGAAGTGACGGCCGATAGCCTGCGCCGGGGGCACGCCGTGCACCCGCTCACGGCGCTGCAAACTGAGTACTCGCTCTTCGACCGACGAGCGGAGGAAGAGGACATCCTGCAAACGGCCAAGGCATTGGGTATCGGGTTCGTGGCCTACTCACCCTTAGGCCGGGGCTTTTTAGCCGGCGAAATCCAGTCGCCGGACGATTTTGCCGAAGACGACTTCCGGCGCTTTTTTCCGCGCTACCAGGGCGAAAACTTTTACCGAAACCTGGAATTGGTAAAGAAGCTGCAAGCCCTGGCCGCCGCAAAGGGCGTTACGTCGTCGCAGCTGGCCCTGGCCTGGGTGCTGGCGCAGGGCGTAGTTCCCATCCCCGGCACCCGGCAGCGTAAAAATCTGGAAGCCAACGTGGCAGCTGCCGGCCTTACCTTAAGCGCCGCCGAGCTGACGGAGATAGAAGCAATCCTGCCGGTTGGCAGCGTTGCGGGCTCAGCTTACCCGGAAATGTAATCTTGGAGCTTACAACTTAGCCGCCGGCTTGTCGCCGCGCTGCGTCAGTGCTAACGCAGGGGCGCACGGGGTAATCAGCCGGCAGTAACCGTAAAATTTGCCCCTTGGGGCGCTCTGCTCTATGAAACAGTCGCCGAAAGAGTTTGTCGTCCTGCATACCGTGACGGACTACACGCGGCTTACCCGCACCCGCGCACCCGCTGCTCACCGTCATTGACCTGGCCCAAGCCCGGCACCTGCCGCCTCTTCCCCTATCGGTTACCGTCGTCCAGCAGCTTTACACTATCTGGCTCAAAAAAGACTTTAAGGGGCGTCTGTACTACGGGTACCAGTCCTACGACTTCCGCGAGGGGGTGCTGGGCTTCGTAGCTCCCGGCCAAACCTTTGCAGTGGATGCCGCAGTTGACACGTCAGCGCTAAACGGGTGGATGGTAGTTTTTCATCCCGACCTACTGCGGAAGTACCCCCTGGGCCAGAAAATTGGCAGCTACGGCTTTTTTGCCTACGCCGTGCACGAGGCCCTGCACGTTTCGGCCCAAGAGGAGCAGGTACTTGATGTCTTGCTGGCAACAATTCGCGGCGAGTACGAGCGGCCCATCGACGCATTCAGCCAGGATGTGCTGGTTTCGCAGCTCGAACTCCTGCTCAATTATGCTAATCGGTTCTACCACCGGCAGTTTCTGACCCGGCGCACGGCTGAGCACGACCAGCTGAGTCGCTTTGAAGCACTGCTGACCAGCTTCTTTGCCCAGGACGGCTCACAGCCGCTGCCAACGGTGCAATACTTCGCCGACGCGCTGCACGTATCGCCTGCCTACCTAAGCGATATGCTACGCTCCCTCACTGGCCAGAACACCCAACAGCACCTGCACCACGCCCTGATTGAGAAAGCTAAACGCCTGCTCCTGACTACCTCGTTGTCTATCAACGAGACGGCCTTTGCGCTGGGCTTTGAGTACCCGCAGTACTTCAACCGCCTCTTCAAGCGCAAGACGGGGCTCACGCCCGTAGCCTTCCGCTTTTCAGCGCAATAAGTTGTATATCTCTTACTATAAAATCTATGGCAGTTTGCAAGTAAGGGTACAGGTTGAGGGCGGCAGCCCGCCCTGTGTACTCACTTGGGTACCGCTTTAAGGAAAACAAGCAGCAGGAGCCGGTCGAGTAGTAAGCTGCGCGGACTGCTACAGCACGCCGCACAAAAACCACCTGGCAGGTCATGCTCCCGGCCAAACCTCAGGAGCTGTAAGCCTGGGGATAGTTTTAAGCCTCTGTTGCGAAACAACCCAATTTGGCGTTTGGGCCCAATTCCACCCCTGCTGGCCGAGGCTGGCCAGCGCCGGATTCACCATGAGCTCTTTTTCAGTAGCTTGCCAACGGCAGCACCT
Organism: Hymenobacter sp. BRD67; assembly: GCF_013256425.1. Lineage (GTDB taxonomy): Bacteria > Bacteroidota > Bacteroidia > Cytophagales > Hymenobacteraceae > Hymenobacter. The sequence continues at coordinate 910,341 of NZ_CP053904.1, read as the reverse complement.
GGCTGAGCAGTAAAACACCTAGCAGCCCGACGACCGACACGATAGTTTCCATTACCGTCCAGGAGCGGAGCGTATCGCTGACGGAGAGGTTGAAATATTCTTTGAACAGCCAGAAGCCCGCGTCATTCAGGTGCGATAACGCTAAGCTGCCGGCACCGATGGCCAAGACCAGCAGGTTAGGGTTAACGGGCGTTTGCTTCAGCATAGGCAGTAAAACGCCGGCTGCCGTGAGGCCGGCAATGGTAGCTGAGCCCAGGCATACCCGAATAGTTGCGGCCAGCACCCACCCGAGCACAAGCGGCGGCAAACCAGTACTGCGCAGGCTGGCAGCAATTTCCTGACTAGCCCCGCTGGCGACGAGCACTTGCTTGAGTGCCCCTGCGCCACCAATAATAAGCAGAATGGCCGCTACATCCTTAATAGCCACGTTGTAAGCATCCATGAGCTGGCTTATGGAGCGCCCTCGGGCCAGGCCCAGGCTGATAGTTGCCACCAGCACGGCTAGCAGCATAGCCACTACCGGCTCGGCCAGCAGGTCTAGCAGCGGGCCGGCGCCCGTGCCTGCGGGTAAGGCTGCTCGCAGGCTCAATAACGACCCCAGCACCAGCACGGGCAGTAGCGATGAGAGGAAGCTGTTGGCGCGCCCCGGCAGCGCGCTGGCGGGCAGAACCTCACCCACAAAGCCCGGCAATGGCACCGCTACTATATGCCGCAGGGTGCGGGCATACAGCGGGCCCGCCAGAATAATGGCCGGAACAGCCAGCAGCAGGCCGTAGGCAAACGTCAGCCCCAGGCTGGCGTGCAGTTGGGCCACCAGCGCCGTTGGCCCAGGGTGTGGTGGCAGAAAGCCGTGCAGCACCGACAGCGAAGCCAGCACGGGCAGCCCCACATAAACGGCCGGTAAGCGGTACCTGTACGCCACAGAAAACACGATGGGAACCACCAGCACAAAGCCCACATTATAAAATAGCGGAATGCCAATAATGAGGCCCGCGGCCATCAGCGTCCACTGAATATTGCGGGCTCCGAGTGCGGCCGTCATCACGGTCGCAATCTGCTGGGCGGCCCCGCTATCGGCCACGAGTTTGCCCAGCATAGCCCCCAGCACAATGAGTATTGCTACCGAGCCCAGGGCTTCACCAAACCCCTGGGATATGGCCGCTACCAGGCCGGCGGGTGGCAGCCTTAGTGAAAAGCCGAGCCCCAGCGCCACCAGCAGGAAGGCCAAAAAAGGTGCTATTCTGGCCCAGCTGATAAGTCCAATAAGTGCGAGCACGGCCAGCAGTATCAAGAGGGAGGTCATAGGAGCAGCGAGAAACTGGTGCGGCAGGCACCTTGTGCAGATTGTTTTTTAACGGCGCACCACTGGCAAAGCTGTTTTGAATGCACGGCAAGGGCCGTTTTAAGCTTTCCCTGCCGTGTGCAGTAAGTGTATAAACACGCAAATAGGCGGCGTAGCGGCCATTTTTTTAAAGCCCATAGCGTGGGGATTCTTGCAAAATAGACCAATACATTAGCGGCGGCTAGCTACGTTGGCAGTACCTCCTGGCCAACTGCCGGGCTACCTCTGCTACTATTCTGCCAGGTTGCTTCACTCCCTTTTCCCACCCGACTACCTATGTCCTCTCGCCGCGATTTTGTAAAGTCTGCCACCTTGCTTTCAGCCGGCGTGCTGGTGAGCCCCCGCTTACTGGCAGCCCCGAAACAATACATAGGATTGCAGCTATATACTGTACGCGATGCCATGCAGCAGAACCCGGCCGGCACCCTGGCCAAGGTAGCGCAGCTGGGCTACAATTCGGTGGAAGGAGCCACCTATACGGGTAGCCTGAAGTTTTATGGCATGGAGCCGGCCGCGTTTGCCAAGGTACTGCGCGAAAACGGCCTCATCATGCCCAGCAGCCACTACATGCTGGGCGAGGCCCAGCAGAATGGGCAGCCAACGCAGGGTACCATTCTGCACGGCTGGGACAAGGCGGTCGACGACGCGGCCCAGGTTGGCGTAAAGTACATGGTGTGCGCTTACCTGCTTGACACTGAGCGCGGCAACCTTGACCATTACAAACTGATTGCCGAGCATCTCAACAAAGCCGGCGAGCGCTGCAAAAAGGCCGGCATCCAGCTTTGCTATCACAACCACGACTTCGAGTTTGCGGCCCAGGCCGGCAAGCTGCCCTACGATGTGCTGCTGAGCCTGACCGATAAAAGTCTGGTCAAGATGGAGCTGGACCTTTACTGGGCTACCAAGGCCGGGCACGACCCGGTAGCGCTGTTTAAGGCCAACCCCGGCCGCTTTCCGCTCTGGCATATCAAGGATATGGATAAAACGGCCGAGCGCAGCTTCACGGAAGTAGGCAATGGCAGCATCGACTTCAAGCGCATTTTTGCCGAGGCCAAACTCGCCGGGATGCAGTACTTCTTTGTGGAGCAGGACAAAACACCCGGCTCGCCCTTCGACAGCATTCGGCAAAGCATAGCTTACCTCAAGCGAACCCTGGTGTAAGTGGCCGCACACTATCGCTTCTTCGCATTCTCTATTCCCACCCCACGTTTTATGGAAAAATTTACCTATGATGCCATCGTTATCGGCTCTGGGATTTCGGGCGGCATGGCCGCGAAGGAACTGACTGAAAAGGGCCTGAAGACTATCATGCTGGAGCGCGGGCGCAACGTGGAGCACATCAAGGACTACGTGAACGCCAACAAGGCGCCCTGGGAGCTTCCGCACCGCGGGGGCAAAACCCAGCAGATGATTGCCGACCATCCGGTACTCAAGCGCGATTATACGCTCAACGAGGCCAACCTCGATTTTTGGGTGAACGAGAAGGATAGCCCCTACACGGAGGTGAAGCCATTTGACTGGTTTCGGGGCTACCAGGTGGGCGGGCGCTCCCTGATATGGGGGCGGCAGAGCTACCGCTGGAGCGACTACGACTTTGAAGCCAATGCCAAGGACGGCGTGGCCGTGGACTGGCCCATTCGCTACAAAGACCTGGCTCCGTGGTACAGCCATGCTGAGAAGTTTGCCGGCATCAGTGGCAACCGCGACGGGTTGCCCCAGCTGCCCGACGGCGACTTTATGCCCCCGATGGAGCTGAACGTGGTGGAAAAGGACGTGGCCGCCCGCATTAAAAAGCATTACAAGGACCGCCACCTGATTATTGGCCGCACCGCCAATATCACGCGGGCCCACAACAACCGCGTGAGCTGCCAATACCGCAACAAATGCTGGCTGGGCTGCCCGTTTGGAGCTTATTTCAGTACGCAGTCGGCCACGCTGCCGGCGGCGGTGGCCACGGGCAACCTCACTTTGCGGCCTTTCTCCATCGTAACTAAAATTCTCTACGACAAGGATACCAAGCGCGCTAAGGGCGTAGAAGTACTTGATGCCGAAACGAATAAGACGTATGAGTACTACGCCAAAGTAATCTTCCTCAATGCCTCGGCCCTGAACTCGGCCTGGGTGCTGATGAACTCGGCCACCGAGGTGTGGCCCGGCGGCCTGGGCAGTAGCAGCGGCGAGCTGGGCCACAATGTGATGGACCACCACTTCCGGGTAGGCGCCCACGGCGAAATGCCCGGCTACGAGGACAAGTATGTGTATGGCCGCCGGGCCAACGGTATTTACGTGCCTCGCTATCGCAACCTGTTTGGCGACAAGCGCGACTATATCCGGGGCTTTGGCTACCAGGGTGGCGCAGGCCGCGAGGGCTGGAGCCGCGAGATTCCGGAAATGAGTATCGGCGGCGGGTTCAAAGACGCCCTCAGCGAGCCCGGCAACTGGACAATGGGCATGACGGCCTTTGGCGAGACGCTGCCCTACCATGACAACCGCATTTTCCTCGACCAAACGAAGAAGGACAAATGGGGCCTGCCCGTGCTGGCGATGGATGCCACCATCCGCGATAATGAGCAGAAAATGCGGGTCGATATGATGGCCGACGCCCAGGAAATGCTGGAAAACGCGGGCCTGAAAAACGTAAAAACCTATAACAACGGGTACAACATGGGCGGCGGCATCCACGAGATGGGCACTGCCCGCATGGGCCGTGACCCCAGAACGTCGGTGCTCAACCAGCACAACCAGGTATGGGACGCGCCGAATGTTTACGTGACGGATGGCGCGGCTATGACCTCGGCTGCCTGCCAGAACCCCTCGCTTACCTACCTGGCTCTTACGGCCCGCGCCGTGGACCACGCCGTGGGCGAGCTGAAAAAGCAGAACCTGTAATCTCCTCATTTTCTTACCTATGCTTACTAGAAGAGATGCCCTGGCCAGGGTAGCCCTGCTGATGGGGGCGCCGTAATCGGAGCTGATTATTTCCTGACGGGGTGCAGCCCCGCCAGCTCCGACAAAGCCCAGCAGCAAACGCCTGCTACTCATGAGCTACTCGATGCCCGGCAGCAAGCCTACCTCGATGAGGTGGGCGAAACCATCCTGCCCGCTACCAAAACGCCCGGCGCCAAAGCTGCCCGCGTGGGAAGCTTTATGGCCGTGATGGTGCGCGACTGCTATGCGCCCGCCGACCAGGCAATCTTCACCAAGGGCCTGGCCCAGCTTGAAGCAGCCAGCCAGAAGCTGAATGGCAAAGGCTACCTGGAAAGTACGCCTGCTCAGCGCACGGCCCTGCTCACAGCCCTCGACACCGAGCAGAAAGACTATGCCAAAACCAAGACGCCCGAGCAGCCCAACCATTACTTCCGCATGATAAAGGAGCTGACGCTGCTGGGCTTTTTCACTTCCGAAGTGGGGGCTACCCAGGTACTGCGCTACCTGCCTGTACCGGGAGGTACGACGGAAATGTGCCCTATAAAAAAGGTGACCGCGCCTGGGCTACTTCGTAAAAATGTAGTAGATGTGGAAATTTAATAATGTGAAAATTTCGAATTAGTAATGAGCTATGTTCTAAAGCAACATAAAAAGATTTATTTATATTTTTTATAATATTATTATCATATTTTGAATAGTATGAAACTACGATTGGGTATGATAGGTGGCGGGCAGGGTGCCTTTATCGGCGGCGTGCACCGCCTGGCGGCCGCCCTCGATGGGCAGTATGAGCTGGTGGCCGGGGCCTTCAGCAGCAACCCGGCTACCTCACGGGCCAGCGGCCAGCAGCTGGGCCTGGACCCCGCGCGGGTGTATGGGTCTTACCAGGAATTAATAGCCCAGGAAAAAGCGCGGCCGGCGGCCGAGCGGGTACAGGTAATCAGTATTGTGACGCCCAATCACCTGCACTTTGCGCCGGCCAGGCTGGCCCTGGAAAGCGGCTTCGACGTGGTGCTGGACAAACCGATGACTTTTTCGCTGGCCGAGGCCAAGGAGCTGGCGACCGTGGTGGCTGCCACCGGCCGCCACCTGTGCCTCACGCACACCTACACCGGCTACCCGATGGTAAAAGAGGCGCGGCAGCTCGTGGGCTCTGGTGCGCTCGGCCGCATCCGCAAAGTGTACGTGGAGTACCCGCAGGGCTGGCTCAGCAGGTTTGAGGAAGGCGGCGCGAACAAGCAAGCCGCCTGGCGCACCGACCCGGCCCGCAGCGGCGTGGCCGGCGCAATGGGCGACATTGGTACGCACGCCTTCAACCTGCTCGAATACGTGAGCGGCCTGCAGGTTGAGAAGCTGTGCGCCGCCCTGCACACCGTAGTGGAGGGCCGCCGCCTCGACGACGATGGCGCGGTATTGCTACGCCTTAGCGGCGGGGCCAGCGGCGTGCTGATAGCCACGCAAGTAGCTGCCGGCGAAGAGAATAACGTCCGTATCCGAGTTTATGGCGAGCAGGGGGGCGTAGACTGGATGCAGGCCGAAGCCAACACGCTACTGGTAAAATGGCTCGACCGCCCCACCGAAATAATGCGCACGGGCGCGGCATACGTAGGCGCGTATGCCCGCCACAACACCCGCACCCCGGCCGGCCACCCCGAGGGCTACCTCGAAGCCTTTGCCAACCTCTACCGCAACTTTGCCCTGACCCTGCAAGCCGCGCAGGCTGGCCAGCAGGCTCCGCCCGAGGCGCTTGACTACCCAGGCATTGCCGATGGCGTGCGGGGCATGGCCTTTATCGAAAATGTCATTGCTTCGAGCCAATCCGAGCAGAAATGGACCGATTTCACCGTGTAGCTGCCCATGAAAACCATTAAAGGTCCGGCCATTTTCCTGGCTCAGTTTATCGGCGACCAGCCGCCTTTTACTACGCTGGCGGGCATTTGCCACTGGGCGGCAGGCCTGGGCTTTAAAGGCGTGCAGCTGCCCACCACCGACAGCCGGTTTATCGACCTGAAGCTAGCCGCCGAAAGTCAGACCTATGCCGACGAGCTGCGCGGCACTGTGCAGGCAGCTGGCTTGGAAATTACGGAGCTGTCGACGCACCTACAGGGCCAGCTCGTAGCCGTAAACCCAGCCTACGACCAGCTCTTTGATGGCTTTGCGCCCGAAGCCGTGCGCGGCAACCCACGCGCCCGGCAAGCCTGGGCCGTACAGCAGCTCATCTACGCCGCCAAGGCCTCGCGCCGGCTGGGGCTGGCCGCGCACGCCACCTTTAGCGGGGCGCTGCTGTGGCCCTACGTGTACCCCTGGCCCCAGCGCCCGGCCGGCCTCGTGGAGGAGGGCTTTGCGGAGCTGGGCCGTCGCTGGCTGCCCATCCTGGACGAATTTGACGCCCAGGGCATTGACCTGTGCTATGAGATTCACCCCGGCGAAGACCTGCACGATGGCATCAGCTACGAGCGGTTTCTGACGGAAGTGAACGACCACCCGCGCGCCTGCCTGCTCTACGACCCTTCGCACTTCATTCTGCAATGCCTTAATTATTTAGAATATATAAATATATATCACGAACGCATCCGCATGTTTCACGTCAAGGATGCCGAATTTAATCCTACCGGCCGGCAAGGAGTGTACGGAGGCTACCAGCCGTGGCTGGAGCGGGCCGGGCGCTTCCGCTCGCTGGGCGACGGGCAGGTTGACTTCAACGCTATTTTCAGTAAGCTGGCGCAGTACGACTTCGCTGGCTGGGCGGTGCTGGAGTGGGAGTGCGCGCTCAAGCACCCCGAAGACGGCGCGCGTGAAGGCGCTCAGTTCATCAAGGACCATATTATTCGTGTTACGGACCGCTCCTTCGACGATTTTGCTTCCTCGGGCATCAACCAGGGCCTCAACAAAACGCTGCTAGGACTCTGAATTTTTCCTTATCCTGCATGAAAAAAGTATTTCTTCTCTTGAGCGCCTGCGGTCTGCTCGCGGCCTGCTCCAGCGGCTATCAGCAAGATGGCCCCGACCAGGCTAATGCCGCCAAAGCTGGCACCAAGCCAGTGAACTCTCTGAAGCCCGACAGCACCGCTGCTACCAACGTGACGGCGGCAGCCAACCAGATGCAGGTCGACACCGCCAGCACCAAAATAGGCACCACGCCCACCGGCACCCCCGCAGCAAAAGGCGCCAAGCTGCTGGCTGCCGCCGACTGCGCCAGCTGCCACCGCGAGCGCGATAAGCTCCTGGGCCCCGCCTACACTGCCGTGGCACAGAAATATCCCGCAACGCCCGCCAACGTGAGTATGCTGGCCACCAAAATTATGAAGGGCGGCATGGGCCACTGGGGCGATGTTCCCATGACGCCCCACCCCGGCCTCTCGAAGAGCGATGCCCAGGAAATGGTGCGCTACATCCTGGCCCTCAAGTAGCTTGCCCCCGTAAGCCGTTGCGCCCACCCTGCCTTTCCGTTTCGTATTCCACCCGTATTGCCTATGTCTGCCCTCATTCGGATTAAGCTGTCCATCATGATGTTCCTAGAGTTTTTTATCTGGGGCGCGTGGTTTGTGACGCTGGGCACCTACCTGCTGCATAACCTGCACGCCACGGGCACGCAGGTGGGCGTGGCGTTTCTTACGCAGTCTATCGGGGCTATTGTGGCGCCGTTTATTATTGGGCTGATTGCCGACCGGTTTTTCTCGGCCCAGAAAATCCTGGGGGTGCTGCACCTGGCCGGGGCGCTGCTGCTGTGGCGCGCCGCCCGGGCGCCCGATTTCAACAGCTTTTACCCCAATATCCTCAGCTACATGGTGTTGTACATGCCTACACTGGCCCTGGTCAACTCCATCGCCTTCCGGCAGATGAAAGACCCGCAGAAGGAGTTTGCGCCTATCCGGGTGCTGGGCACCCTGGGGTGGATTGTGGCCGGCCTCACCATCGGCTGGCTGAGCTGGGAGCAGCATAATGCGCTGCAAACTACTTTTTTGATGGCGGCCGGGGCGGCCGCGCTGCTGGGGGTCTTCAGCTTCACGCTGCCGGCCACGCCGCCCGTGAAAAGTGGCCAGGCCAGCTCGCTGGGCGACCTGCTGGGCCTCGAAGCCATCGGCCTGCTTAAAAACCGCTCGTACCTGATTTTCTTTTTGGCCTCTATCGCCATTTGCATTCCACTGGCCTTCTACTATGGCTTCACCAACCCGTTTCTCAACGAAGTAGGCATGAAGGCTGCGGCCGGCGTGCAAAGCCTGGGGCAGGTATCGGAGCTATTGTTTATGCTGGCTATCCCGCTGTTTTTCAGCAAGCTGGGGTAAAGAAAATGCTGGCAATCGGTATGGCCGCTTGGGTACTGCGCTATCTGTTTTTCGCCTATGGCAACGGGACCAGCAACTACTGGATGCTTCTTGCCGGCATTGTGCTGCACGGTGTGTGCTACGACTTCTTTTTTGTAACCGGGCAGATTTACACCGACAACCTGGCCGGTGAGCGGTTCAAAAGCTCGGCGCAGGGCTTTATCACGCTCGCTACCTATGGCGTGGGCATGCTCATCGGTACGCTGCTCTCGGGCAACATCTTCGACAGGTACGCCCTGGCTGGCGGCACCCACGACTGGCGCATGATTTGGCTGATTCCGGCGGGTATTGCGGCGGTAGTGCTGGGGTTGTTCCTGCTGCTGTTTCAGGAGCGTGTGGGCGCGCCAACCCCTGCCGAAGCTACCGTGCCCTACAGCGAGGCCTCGGCAGTGGCTCCCGGATAGCTTATTAATGCTGAGCAGTATGCCTATCCTCAATCGCCGAGCTGCGCTCAAAGGGCTGCTCACGGCCACCGCTACCGTGGGTGCGGTGGGCGTAGGCAATGCCCGCCCGCTGGAAGTAAAGCAAGCCTATCCCCACGCTCCGATGCTCCACAACCTCCAGCAGTCGGTTTGCCGCTGGTGCTTCCAGGATATGCCGCTGGAACAGCTCTGCGTAGCAGCCAAAGACATCGGTATCAAAGGCATCGACCTGGTGGGGCCGGCCGACTGGCCTACGCTCAAAAAGCACGGCCTCCACTCACCCATGTGCAACGGGGCCGAAATCAACCTCACCGATGGCTTTAACGACCCGCGCTTTCACGCGCAATTGCAGCGGCAATACGCTGAGATGATTCCGCGCGTGGCCCAGGCCGGCTACACCAACCTGATTTGCTTTAGCGGCAGCCGCCGGGGCCTGACCGACGAGGTGGGCCTAGCCAACTCGGTGCGCGGCTTGCAGCCGTTGCTGGCGCTCGCTGAAAAGCACAACGTAGTGCTGGTGATGGAGCTGCTCAACAGTAAGGTCAACCACCCGACTACCAGTGCAACCACACCAGCTGGGGCGTGGCGCTGGCCCGGCAGCTGGGCTCTGAGCACTTCAAGCTGCTTTACGACATTTACCATATGCAGATTGAGGAGGGGAATGTCATTCAGACCATCACCGACAACCATGCCTACATTGCCCATTACCACACGGCGGGCGTGCCCGGCCGCCACGAGCTCGACGATAGCCAGGAGCTAAACTACCCGGCTATTATGCGCGCCATCAAGGCCACTGGTTTTCAGGGCTACGTGGCCCAGGAATTTATTCCAAAGCAGCCCGATAAGCTGGCCTCGCTGCGCCAGGCGGTGCGCCTGTGCGACGTATAGCCGGCCCCTGAGTACCTTACCACCAGCTCTTTCTTTTCCTTACTTCTGCTCCCTTGCCCTATGAAGGCCCTCCTGCTTTCCACTGCCTTGGTCTTAGGTGCTATATCCAGAACGTATGCGCAGCAAGCCGGCAAGCCAGAAGATACCGAAGTGTACGAACCGGTACCTAAAGCCGTGGTAGGCAGCCTTAACCAGGCCGCCCCGCCTTCTGATGCGCTCGTGCTTTTTGGTGGCAAAGACCTCAATCAGTGGGTGATGGCCGACGACCGCAACCTGCCCGCCAGGTGGAAAGTAGCCGATGGCATTTGCACCGTGGACAAAGCAACCGGCAACATCGAAACCAAAAAAGCTTTCACCAACTTCCAGCTGCACCTGGAGTGGCGCATTCCGGCTAACATCAGCGGTACGGGGCAAGCGCGCGGCAACAGCGGCGTGTTTCTGGCGTCGCTGGGTAAGGGCGACCTGGGCTATGAGCTGCAAATCGTAGATTCTTACAACAATAAAACTTACGTCAACGGCATGGCGGGCAGCATCTATAAGCAGCGCGTACCACTGGCTAACCCCGCCCGCAAGCCCGGCGAGTGGCAGTCGTACGATGTGGTGTGGACAGCTCCCACCTTCAGGGCCGACGGCACCGTGCAGAGCCCGGCCCGCGTCACCGTTTTCTTCAACGGCGTGCTGGTGCAAAACAATGTAGAGCTGGCGGGCCCCACCCGCTACATCGGGGCCGCCAGCTACGAAGGGCAAAAAGGTGGCCCCGCGCCTATCAAGCTCCAGGCCCACGGCGATAAAAGCGAGCCCGATAGCTTCCGGAACATCTGGGTCCGTGAGCTGTAACTGAGCTGTTTTTGAGTAGCATAGCTACCAGTTGCAAACGCCTGCTTGCCCTTGGCCTGCCTTTCACATAAAATATAGTAAATTTCCAATAGTTTGAATTGAACACCTTGCTGCTGACACTTTTTAAGCAGCGAAGTATAGCTAAGCACCACTTGTACAGAGCTACCGCGTATGCTGTGGCTTGGCAGGATGGCGGAGGCTAGCCGTAGCTTGCCCTATTTCCAAGCAAATAATACCGGCATGACCCCTCTTACCCTTTCCGCTCCTCACCTATTGATTTTTGCCCGCGAGCCCGTGCTGGGGCGTGTCAAAACCCGCCTGGCGGCGGGCATTGGGGCCGAGGCAGCGCTGGCCGTGTACCGCGAGCTGCTAGCCCTGACAGCGGCGGCCGTCGCGGCGGCGCAAGTGCCCGCCACGGTCTGGCTGGCAGAAGCCCCCGCCGGGGCCGACCCGGCCCGGCCCCGGCCCGAGTGGGCCGGCCTACCCTGGCGCGTGCAGCCGGCCGCCGACTCGCTCGGGAGCGTATGGCCCAGGCATTTGGCGAGGCCTTTGCGGCGGGCGCGGGCCGGGTGGTTATCATCGGCACCGATTGCCCCGGCCTGAGCGCCGGGCTGCTGCGGCAGGCTTTCGACCAGCTGCTGCACGCCGAGGTAGTGGTAGGGCCAGCCGACGACGGCGGGTATTACCTACTGGGTATGAATGCGCTACAGCCTGAGCTGTTTACCAATAAAGACTGGAGCACTGCTACCGTGCTGCCCGACACCCTGGCCGATGCCGCCCGCCTGGGCCTGCGCGTAGCTCAGCTCCCTACCCTGCACGACGTAGATTCGGCCCAGGACCTGGCTACCTGGCGCGGGGCGGCCAAGGCCTCAACCTAAGCCTGGGCAATGCCCTATCTCGGCGGGTAAGCGGTAGAGAATGACCGAAGTCGCGACTGGCCGAAGCACCGCTTGGCAAAGCTTTGATTTCCAGCTAAACGCCATGCACCAAACCTGCTGAAGCACGCCCTCGCTGCGCGTAACCCAGATAGTACTCACCAAGCGCCCAAGCCAGCACCAGGCCGTATTCGAGGGTCAGCAGCAGGCCGCTTTCGGTGTAGGCGGGGGTGCGGTAAGCTGAGTAGGAAAGCACGACCAGGCCCGCCCATACCCGCGCGTAGCGGAGCGGCGAAAAGCAACTCAGCGCCACCAGCGGCACCAGGTACCACGGATGCACCGTAGTAGCCAGTGCAAAGTAACCGCTTAGCGTGAGCAGCAGCCAGTGCGGCAGCGCCGCCAGGGCGGGCCGCCCCGGTTGCTGCGCCAGCCAAAAGGCCAGGCAGGCCGTCCCCAGTCCCAGCAGCGGCCCCAGCCCACCCACTAAGTCGTGGCCCGTAAGCCATTTACCCACGGCCAGCAGCACGTAGAATACGCTGGCATTAAATTCAAAACGCTGAAAATACAGGTCGAGGCTTAAGCCAATGTGCAGAAACAGACGCCCCGAAAACAAGGGCAGAAAAAGCACTAGCAGGCTACCCGCAAGCACGCCCACGAACTGCCCCAACCGGCGCGGGCAGAGGCAGCGAGCCAGCAAAGGCAGCGCCAGCAGCGGCAGCAGCTTGGTAGCCACGGCCAGCGCGAACGCCCCGGCGGCCAGGCGCAGTCGGCGGCGGGCCAGCAGCGCTCCCGCCAGGAGTAAAAAGCACACAACTACGCCCTCCATGTGCACGTTGCCCGCTATTTCTACCACTACCAGCGGATGCAGCAGGTAAACCAGGGCGCGGCGGGCGGGCCAGCCAGCCAGGGGGAGCAGCCACAGCAGCAGCGCCGCGGTGCCCGCATCGGCCACTAGCAGGGCCAGGCGTACTACCACCAGAAAACCGGTTTGGGAAGTGGGAAAAGCCTTCGCCGCCGCGCCGTACAGCGCCTGGCACACGGGCGGATACACCGAATAATATGCCGGCGAATTGAGCTGTGGCAGCAAGCGGCGCAGCTCAGGCAGCGGCAGGGCTGCCACCTCAGCAGGCGGGGAGCTCAGGAGCTGCCGGGGCGTTTCGGCAAACGGGCTGTGGGCGTGGCTTACGAGCAGCCCATCCCAGCGAAAACGGTAAAAATCGTCGCTCAGCGCGGGGGTTGCCGGCAGCCACAGCAGCCGAAACAGCAACGCAGCCCCCAGCCCCAGCGGAGCGGAAGCCGGGTGTGCAGCAGCCAGGCGTAGGCCGCGCCCGCCACCGCAAACAGCCCCAGCAACTGCCCAAAATGCGGGCGAGGCGTAGCGTAAGCCAGCCCCCAGTAGGCTGCCCCCGTTAGCAAAAGCGCCGCTAGCTGGCTGGCACACCGCCAGGTAGTGGGAGAAGTGGAAGTAGGCACCAGAAGAGCACTGCCGTAATCAATAGACGGCTAATTAACATAGTGAAAAAAATATATTTTAACTGCCTTAGCAACGGGAACATCCCTACGTAATCCCACTGAAGCTGAGTCTGGTAATTGAAATTCCTTCGTTGACTTTTGCTATCTCTTCGCTGAGTGAATAACTACAGGAATCCTAGTGACCAATAGTTTTTGGCTAGCAGCGTATTCCAGTTAAGAAGCGGTTCAGGAAGTCTCCAATAAAATTTCTACGGGATAATCACCTGTTGGACTTCCTAACCAGCTGCAGCCCCAAATCACCAGTATTTAAAGATGGTCCACAGGATTTTGTAGCCGGCGCCCAGCGTGCCCCGCACTGTGCCCGACACCTTGCTTACGCCAATGCGGCGGCGATAGCGCACGGGCACTTCGACTACGGGCAGGCCCAGGCGGGCGGCTTTTACCTGCATCTCCACCGTCCAGCCATAGTTGGTGTCGGCCATGCCGAGGCGGGCCAGCGCATCGGCCCGAATGGCCCGAAAGGGACCCAGGTCGGTGTGGGTGCCGCCGTAGCGCAGGCGCAACAAGCGCGATGCCAGCCAGTTGCCGAAGCGCTGCTGCGGCAGCAATGCCCCGGGCTCGCACTGACCCAGCGCCCGCGAGCCAATCACCAGCGCCGCCGCACCGCTTAAAATCGGGGCCAGCAGGTCCGGTATTTCGGCCGGAAAATCGGAGTGGTCGCCGTCGAGAAACACAATTATCTCGGGGATGCGCCCTGCCGGCTGGGCGGCATAATAAGCCAGCCCGGCCAGGCAGGCCTGGCCGTAGCCGGGGCGGGGAGCGGCAACCACCGTGGCCCCGGCGGCGCGGGCGGCACCGGCCGTATTATCGGTCGAGGCGTTATCGACTACCACGACTTCGTGCACAAGGCCAGCCGGGATTTCGCCCAGCACCAGCCCGATGGAGCGTTCCTCATTATGGGCCGGAATGAGCACGCCGATGCGTGGAAGAGAGGTCAAAGCAGAGGGCAAAGCAGGTAGAGGATGTAAAAGAACAACTGGAGCTCCGCAATCGCTTGGCCGGGGTAGCTACGTACGTGCTGAACCCACCAGGCGGACTCTTACCGTGTTTTGGCGTTCATTTGCGACTTATGCACCTCGTTATCATTGGCAACGGCATTACGGGCGTCACGGCCGCCATCACGGCGCGGCGCCTCTCGCCCGAGGCCCGCATCACGCTCTTGGGGGCTGAGAGTGCCCACCACTACTCGCGCCCGGCCCTGATGTACCTCTACCTAGGCCACTTACGCTATCCAGACGTTAAGCCCTACGAAGACTGGTTCTGGCCCGAAAACCGCCTGGAGCTGGTGCACGCCGAAGCCACCAGCGTAGATACGGCCGCCCGCAGCGTGCAGCTGGCCACCGGCCAGCTGCTGGCCTACGACTGCTTGCTGCTGGCCACGGGCTCAGTAGTGCGCACCGCTGGGTGGCCCGGCCAGCAGCTGCACGGCGTACAGGGCTTCTACGGTTTGCCCGACCTGGAAAGCATGAGCCGCGCCACCCACGGCATCCGCCACGCCGTGGTGGTTGGCGGGGGCCTGATTGGCGTAGAATTGGCCGAAATGCTGCACTCACGCGGCATTCGGGTAACGTGGCTGGTGCGCGAGCAGCGCTACTGGCAGTCGGTGCTGCCGCCCGAAGAATCGGCATTGCTGGCGGCCCACATTCTGCGCAACGGCATTGATTTTCGTCTAGCTACCGAGCTGAGTGAGGTGCTTGGCGATGCTCAGGGCCGCGTGCGGGCCGTGGTCACCAGCACTGGCCAGGAGCTGCCCGCCGAGTGGGTAGGCCTGGCCATAGGCGTGCAGCCCAACCTGGCGCTGGCCCGCGCCGCCGGCCTCGAAACCGACCGGGGCATTCTGGTGAATGAGGTGCTGGCCACCAGCGCGCCCGGCGTGTACGCGGCCGGCGACTGTGCCCAGCATCGCCAGCCGGCCCCCGGCGAGGCAGCCGTGGAGCAGCTCTGGTACACCGGCCGGATGCAGGGTGAAACCGTGGCCCACACGCTCTGCGGGCAGCCTACCCCCTACCGGCGCGGCCACTGGTTTAACTCGGCCAAGTTCTTTCAGCTCGAATACCAGACCTACGGCCGCGTGCCCGCCCAGCCCGAGGCCGATATTGCCAGCTTTTGCTGGCAGCATCCGTCGGGCAAGCTGCTGCGCATTAATTTCCGCCAGTCCGATAACGTCGTGACGGGCATGAACGTCCTGGGCCTGCGGCAGCGGCAGGATACGTGGGAGCGCTGGCTGCGCGAAAAAGCACCTGTCGGCACCGTGCTGGCCCAGCTCGCGGCAGCCAACTTCGACGCTGAGTTTTCGCGCCAGCATGAGCCGGCCATCCGGCGCGAGTTTAGCCGGCAGTTTCCGGCTATTATCCTGGCCAGCCCGCGCCGCAAGGGATTATTTGGCGCGCAGTAGACCGGCCTGTGCGAGTGCGGGCTACCCATTTTTTATAACCGATTTATGTCTGCCTTTTCAGTAATCCAACCGCCCGCCGCTACCATGCCCGCCGGTGAAAAGCTACCGTTAGCGGCGGTGGCCCTGGGCCTGCTGGCGCTGCTGGTTGCCGCCGCTGATGCCGACGTGGCCAGCGCCCGGCTCAGCCTGTATCTGGCGCTGGCGCTGCTGAGCGGCGGCGCGCTGGGCTGGGCGTGGCTGGCCTTTGGACGCACGGCCGCCGGCTGGCACCCGCACGACCTCTGGCGGCGGTCCAGCACCAGCCGGGGGGCCGTGGCCTGGGCTACGGGGGTGGCGCTCACGGGCTTCTATGTGGTGCTGTACTGGTTTCCGGGCCTGCTCGAAAACCTTATCCGGGCGCTCGACCCATTCAGTCAATGGCTGCGGCACCGGCCGGCCGACCAGTGGCTGCTCTACGGCACGTTTTACACGCTGGCGGTGCTGGTGCTGGGTGGCCGGGCCCTATGGAAATACCGGTTTTCGCGCTACCACCTGGCGCGCACCGTGTCGGTGATGTTCTTCCAGCTGGGCTTTGCCTTCCTGCTGCCGGGGCTGCTGCTGGCCTTGCAGCAGCCCGAGTATTACTTCTCCTATTTCTGGCCCCTGAAGTACGACTATCTTTTTCCGGGCACCGTCGGGCAGCTGTTGCACGGCGGCGGGCTGGGCGTGTTCATGGTTTTCTGGGGAGTAGCCATGTCGTTTTTGGCTACGCCGGTGCTCACTTATTTCTTTGGCAAGCGCTGGTACTGCGCCTGGGTATGCGGCTGCGGCGGCCTGGCCGAAACTGCCGGCGATGCTTACCGCCACCTTTCCGACAAAAGCCGCCAGGCCTGGCACTGGGAAGTGCGACTCATCTACCCTATTCTGGGGCTGATAACGCTGCTCACGGCGCTGCTTTGGCTGGGCGCATCGGGGGCAGTACCGGCGCTGGGTGTAGTTACGGGGCCGCTGGGGCAGTTCTATGGCTTCGCGATTGGCAGCGTGTTTTCGGGTATTATCGGGGTCGGGTTCTACCCCTTGCTGGGCTCGCGGGTATGGTGCCGCTTCGGCTGCCCGATGGCCGCCTACCTAGGTTTGCTGCAAAAGCATTTCTCGCGCTTCCGCATCAGTACCAACGGCGGGCAGTGCATTTCGTGCGGCAACTGCTCGAATGCCTGCGAGATGGGCATCGATGTAAAGCAGTACGCCCAGCGCGGCGAACCCATCATACGGGCCGCCTGCGTCGGCTGCGGCCTCTGCGCTACCGCCTGCCCGCGCGGCGTGCTCAACCTCGAAAACGGCCCGCGCGAAGGACGGCTCACGGGTTCGGCCTTCATTCATGCCGATTCCTTGCGAATTTTGTAGCGAGCAGGCCTATTGGCGCGTGGGGCATTCCTCTGTCCACTTTTTAACCTCAAATGCTTTTTGTTGAAACCGGGCTACTGGTCCTCTACGGGCTGTGCCTGGTATTTATGCTGGGCTTTAGTCTCACGCAGTGGCAACTCACGCGGCTGGCGCGTGGTGCCACTACTCCCGCCCAGCCGCCCGCGCCGCTCGCGTGGCCGCGGGTGACGGTGCAGCTGCCGGTGTACAATGAGCTGAACGTGGTGGAGCGGATTATAGACGCGGCGGCGGCCCTCAGCTACCCTGCTGGCCGCCTGCATATTCAGGTGCTCGACGACTCGACCGACGAAAGTGTGGGGCTGGCCGCCGCCCGCGTGGCGCACTACCAGGCCCAGGGGGTGCGTATCAGCCACGTGCGCCGGCCTGGCCGCCAGGGCTACAAGGCCGGGGCGCTCGCCCACGGCCTGCTCGAAACCGACGGCGAGCTTATCGCCATTTTTGACGCTGACTTTATTCCCGAGCCCGATTTTCTGCGGCGCGTGGTGCCGTATTTCACCAGCCCCGAAATCGGCATGGTACAAACCCGCTGGGGACATCTGAACGAAGCCAGCTCCCTGCTCACGCGCCTGCAAGCTTTTGGGCTGAACGCGCACTTTCTGATAGAGCAGGTAGGACGGCAGGCGGGCGGGCATTTCATTAATTTTAATGGAACGGCCGGCGTATGGCGGCGCGCCTGCATCGAAGACGCCGGCGGCTGGCACGCCGATACCCTCACCGAAGACCTCGACCTGAGCTACCGCGCCCAGCTGCGCGGCTGGCGCTTTTGTTACCTACCGCAGGTGGTAGCCCCTGCCGAGCTGCCCGCCGGCCTCGCCGGCCTGCGCTCGCAGCAGCACCGCTGGAACAAAGGTGCCGCCGAAACTGCCCGCAAGCACCTAGGCCGGGTGTGGCGGGCCTCCAGCCTCTCGCTGGCTACCAGGCTGCACGCTAGCTTTCACCTGCTCAACAGCTCGGTGTTTGCCGTCATTCTGCTCATGGCGCTGCTGAGCGTGCCGCTGGTGTTGGTGCGTGCGCGGCACCCCGTCTTTGAGCCGGCGTTTCGACTGGCCTCGGGCTTTGTGCTTACGCTGCTGCCGCTTACTTACTATTATTACGCTGCCTGGCGACGCAGCCCACACCCGGCGGGGCACTGGTTTGGGCCCACCTTCGTGCTGTTTATAGCGCTGTCGATGGGCCTGGCGCTGCACAATGCCCGCGCGGTGGTGCAGGGCTGGCTACGGCGGGCCTCGCCCTTCGTGCGCACTCCCAAAACAGGCACGGCGGGCCTCCTCCCTGTCCTTTCCGAGCAAAGTCCCCGGCCCCTGGCTGAGGGGCTGCTAACGCTGTACTTTGGGGCCGGACTGGCAGCCGGACTGCACTACGGCAACTATGGATTACTGCCGTTTCATGTGCTGCTGGTAGCGGGTTTTGGCACCCTCACGGGCTACGCCTGGCGGCAACGGTGGGGCAGGCATCCGGCCGGGCCCGCACCTGCGTATCTGCGGCCATGACAACCTCCGCTTTTGGGTTGCGGCTCGGCCGCACGCTGTTGCTGACGGGCCTGTTGGCCGCCTGCCAAAGCCGTCCTGCCGATGCCCCGCTTACCACCAACGGCCTCTACTCGACCATGCTTCATGGCTTGCTCAAAGAGTCGGTACCGTTTGTAAGCGTAGCGCAGCTTCGGCAGCAGCCTGCCTCAGTGCTGCTCGATACCCGTACCCCACAAGAGTTCAGCGTCAGTCACTTGCGCGGGGCTCGGTGGGTGGGCTACGATAGCTTCACCTTAGCTGAGGTGCGGGATTTACCCAAAAATACCTCCATCGTGGTCTACTGCTCGGTGGGAGCGCGCAGCGAAAAAATCGGTACCCGGCTACTGCAAGCCGGCTATACCAGCGTGCACAACCTCTACGGCGGCATTTTTGAATGGGTAAATGAGGGCAACCCGGTTTTCACCGCCAGCGGCCAGCCCACCGACCGTGTACACGCCTACTCGCCTACCTGGGGCATCTGGCTGCGGCGCGGCCGAAAGGTGTATTAACGCTATTTTCTGGTCGATTTGCCGCTTGAGGGTGGCACTGACTCGCTAAGTCCACGCTACGTGTACCTGACCTTTAAGCCTGCGTTAGCTTTACCGAGCCTGCGCCGCGCCAAGCGTGCCATTGGCCCCAATGCCTACTCACTTTTCGTCAGGCAAGGCAAACCAGCGCCGAAAGGAGCTTTGTAGGCTTTACGGCTGTCCGCAGCAGCTACGTTTGCGGGCTTCATCGGCTCGTATTTCTTCGCAAACGAGCTGATAAAGGCTTTTTCAGATAAAGGCCTGCTGACATAACTCATTCCGCAGCCTTTATACTGGCCGTGGAGCTAGCTGCGGGCCTCACCGTGCTGCTGGCCACCAAGCTGGGCTTACTGATGCCTGCTGGTCAGCGTGGCCAGTATTCTTTACAGTGGCATACATGGCTTGGGAAAATAACAATTAATATTATATTTTTACTATATAATAATTTCCTAAAAAAATAACCCGTGGAAGAGAGGCTTCGACAATGCGGATGCCTGCGGAGCCGGGCGTTCTGCAAGAGCTTTCGGTGACTTCCTAAGCGGCCTCAGTAGATACTATGGCAATAGGCGGATAATAAAATTTTTGAGCGGATTCTTTTTAATAATGGTAACCAGCTGCCCGTTGGTGTACTGATACTCGTCCTCGCGGCCATCGCGTACAGCCCGCCAATCACCTGGCTTTGAACGGCTTATAGTAAAATAGTCTCCAAAATATTCGGCAAAGGCCCGTGTCTGCCCGGCCGACGGCTCGCCAAAAAACATGTTGGTGACGGCGTAGCGAATGGGCTGCGTTTCGGTAGCCTTGTAGTGGTGCTTATACTGGTCGGCTAGGATATCGTAGTGGTCGCCTTTCCACTCGGCCCGCGAGGCAAAGTCGCCTTGGTTGGTATGCGCCTCCACAGTCGAGAGCAGCAGCTGACCATTGCGAAAGTGGTTGACTACCTGGTAGTAAATCTTGAGGTGGTAGAACAGGAAGCTCACCCGCACATCGCTCACCAGCGAGTACGTCACGTCGGCCCCAACCGGGGCCTGGCGCGTGGCCGTCATGGTGCCCACCCGCAGGCCCGCCACCTCAATGCCGTAGCGCCGCACCTCGGCCGCTACGGGCTTGGCGGCTTGCGCCCATACAGCAAGAGGCAGAGCGCTGATTACGGCGCTCAAAAAGCCGGGCTTTGTCATTGAGAGCACATTGAAGCAACGACAAAGCCCTTCTGGCATAAAAAATCAGCAGCAGCCACCGCCATCGTAGTGGTAGGTCGAGGGCGAGATGAAGATGTCTTCGCGGCTCAGCCCAGCCAGGTTGCCGGCGGTTTTATCACACACGGCCAGGGGCTGGTTCTGCATCAATACGTGGCCCTTGTGGTCGTCGAAGTACTCATCACCACCATAATAGATTGCGGTGCGACCAGTAAAAATGCAGGGGCCATCGGCCGGCATGGGGTCTTTAATGGCGCACACTTCCACGCTTTCGATAAAGATTACCTCGTCGGTGGCGTAGTGCTGGGGCGAGAGCACGCGGTAAGCGCGCTTGGCCCGCACCTCGATGGTGCCGAAGCCGACTTCGGCAATCATGTCGAGGTACTGCTGCAAGGGCAGCGAGCCGGTGAGGCAGAGGGCGCGCAGGCGCTCGTCGGCGCGCAGCTCGTCGCTCATGGGCTGCTCGCAGGTAGGGTCCGACATCACTAGGCGGCCGTGGGGCTTTAGCACGCGGTAGGTTTCCTGCAGGGCGCGCTTGAGGTCGTCGAGCTTAAAGATGTTGAACAGGCAGTTCTGGGCTGCTACGTCCACGCTTTCGTCGGCCACGGGCAGGTGCAGGGCATCGCCGGCGCGCAGGTCCACAAACTCGCTCCGAAACCAGTCGTTCTGCTCTTCTGCCGTTTTCATGTTGTCGCGCGAGGCGTCGAGCATCTCGCTCACCACATCTACGCCAATCACGGCGCCGGGCCGGCGGCTAAAGTAGGCAAACTGCAGCAACTCCATGCCGCCGCCTACGCCCACGTAAAGCACAGTGGGCGAGTTGGTAAGGTCGCGGGGATTGACGGTGCTGCCGCACCCGTAATTCATACTCAGCATACGCTGCGGAATGCTCAGGCCGGGCAGCTGCCACACGGGGTTGGTGGTGCAGCAGAGGCCCACCTGGGGCTCCTGGGCCGCCTGGCGGTACACGTCGGCGGTAGTTTCGAGATAACTCATGAAGGGGATAAAAAAGTATTCTGGTAGGCGAAGCTAAGGCCGGCTTACTGCTTGTTCAGGTTCCAATTATAGTCGAGGTAAGTAATCTTGGTATTATCGTCAATCTTGGTGGTGGAGTAGCGGTTGACCCACTTCACCACAGACTGGCCATTCTTTTGCCAGTCGCCTTTGTACCAGTCAAAATACTTGGATAGCTGGGCTTCCGATTTGCCGATTTTATTTTTGGCCGGGTTGTTCAGGAAGTCGCGCCCCTGGTCGTCGAGCTGCTTTTCGAGCTGGGCGGCGGTGTAGGCCTCGTTGCGCAGGCGCGGGCAGGAAAGCGACGCGCACACCAGCGTAAAGTGGATGCGCGGGTCGTCGAACTTCTTGCGCAAAATGCCGTGCTCGATGTTATCAAGGCTCATCTGCTGGCCCCCGATGCTGAAGAATTTGGCCGCCCAGGGCGTGGTCACAAACGGAATCTTGATTTTTGAGCCAATGTCCTTGATACTCTGCACCGGGTAGTGGTCGAGGATGAGGCGAATGGTGTAGGCGTTATACGCATTAATCCAGTACGCCATCTGGTCGGCTTTGCTCCAGTTGGCAGCCGGCGGGTTTTTGCTCAGCATGGCCAGGTACTGATTAAATACCGCCTCATCGGCTTTAAAGCCCTGGTAATCAACAAGCCCCTGGGCAGTAACGTGCTTTTTGAGCAGCTTGTCGTAGGCACTATGGTCGACCAGCGCACTGGTAGCGGCGACAGTATAAGTGGGTGTCGGCACGGGGTTGAGACCGGGCACGGCTACGGCCACTGCAGTAAGCGTACCAGCTGCCAGCACCAGGGTGGCCAGGGTCGAGGTTTTCATGAGCTTATTCATCGGAGCCTACATACGGGAAAGGGATGCTGTAAAGATTGCTTGTCGGCAATCTCCCGCCCGCCCTAGTTTCGTATACACTGCAAATTATATTCTGTACCGTGCTCCTTACTACCGTACTGCTGGCCCTGTCCGGGCTGGCTCCCGCCGATACGGTACACCCCAAACGCCTGGCGCTGATTCCGGTGCCGCTGGTTTACTACACACCCGAAACCCGGCTGGCGTATGGCGCGGCTGCCACGGCTACCGTTCATTTTCGGCGCGACGATAACTTTGCCGCTGCCCGGCCCTCGCAGCTCACGCTGGCCCTGGCTTATACCCAAAACCGGCAACTGCTGCTATATCTGCCCTTCCAGATTTTTTACGACCATAACCGCTACTATGCCTACGGCGAGGTCGGCTATTACCGCTACAACTACTACTTCTACGGCGTGGGCCAACAGGAAGTGCCACGCGAGCTGTACGGGGTAAATTTCCCCCGCGTGCGGGTCAATGTCTTTCGGCGTATTGGGGCCGGCCTGGGCGCGGGCAAGCTCTACGCGGGCCTGCGCTATCAGTATGAGGACTACCGCGTGAGCAGTGTCGCAGTGGGTGGACTACTAGCCAGCGGCACGGTACCCGGCGGGCTGGGCAGCCGCCTCACGGGCGGCGGGCTAGGCCTGTTTTACGACTCGCGCGATAACGTTTTCTTCCCCAAAAAAGGGGTAGTTGCCGACTTCAGCGCCTTTCTCCGCAACCGGGCAGTAGGCACAGGCTTGACTAGCGAAACGACGCGCTTTGACCGCTACGCGGCCGATGTGTCGGAGTACCATGCGCTGGGACAGCACACCATACTGGCCGTCAATTATTTCGGCAGCTTTACCGTGGGTACTGCCCCGTTCAATGCCCTGTCGCTGCTGGGCGGCTCACGGCGGCTGCGCGGCTACTATGAGGGCCGCTACCGGGACCAAAACGTTGCCCTGGTGCAGACGGAACTGCGCTTCGACGTGTATAAACGCCTGGGGGCCGTGGCATTTGGCGGCGTAGGAACTCTTGGCGATGAGCAGACGCTGCTGCGCCTCCGCGAGCCGAAAGGGGCTTACGGGGGCGGCTTGCGCTTCACGGCCAACCGCCGCGACCATCTCAATGTGCGGCTCGATTACGGCCTGGGGCAGCAATCGAGCGGCTTTTACCTTACCGTGGGAGAAGCTTTTTAACCCGATTAAACCTCGTCTTCACCAATTAATGCGGAAGTTGCGGCTCCGTAGAAGTTTTGCCAATATGCTCAGCGTAATTATTCCCACCTATAACGAAGCGGCCAACATCGGCCGGCTGGTGGCCGACCTGCGCCGCTATGCCCCGCCGGGCACCGTCGAAATCCTGGTGGTAGATGCCCACAGCCCCGATGGCACCGCTGAAGCGGCCCGCGCGGCCGGGGCCACCGTGCTGGACGCCCCAAGCCCGGCCGCGCGGCCCAGCTGAACTACGGGGCGCGGCAAGCCCGCGGCGACGTCTTTTACTTCGTGCACGCCGACGTAGGCATTCACCCCGGCTACGTGGCTACCATCGCGGCCGCCGTGGCCCAGGGCCACGCGGCGGGCTGCTACCGCTTCCGGTTCGACTCGCTACACCCGCTGCTGCGCATCAATAGCTATGGCACTCGCTTTAAAGGCATTATGAGCCGGGGCGGCGACCAAACGCTGTTTGTGACGCGGACGCTGTTTGAGCAGCTTGGGGGCTTCGATGAGCAGTTTGTCATCATGGAAGACTTCGAGATTATCCAGCGCATCCGGCGAGTGGCCAGCTTCTACATTGTGCCATTAGATGTGGTAGTGTCGGCCCGCAAGTATGAAACCAACAGCTGGCTGCGCGTGCAGCTGGCCAACCTGACGGCCTTTGCGATGTATTTTCTTAAGCTGCCGCCGCTCCGCATTGCCCGCACCTACAAATCCTTGCTCAACTACCGCTAATGCTTCCTCGCGTGCTCGTAACCGGGGCCAACGGTTTTTTGGGTCGTCACCTTGTAGCCGAACTGCTACGCCGCGGCTACCCCGTACGGGCCGTGGTGAGGCCGGGCGCGGGGCTATCGGCGGGCGCTTCGGCCCTGCCGCCCTTGCACTCTCTACCCATCGAAGTGTGCGAGCTAGACCTATCCCAAGCAGTGCGCAAAGGGGTCCTGGCCGATACCATCAACGGCTGCGGGGCCATCATTCACGCGGCCGCCGTGGCCCAGGTCAACCCGGCCCGCAGCCGGGCCGTTCGGGATACCAACATTCATGGCACGGAACAGGTCCTACGTCTGGCGCGCAAGGGCGGAGTTGAGCGCTTAGTGTACGTGGGCACGGCCAACGTTTTCGGTTTTGGCCCCAAAAACTGCCCCGGCGACGAAACCCAGCCCTACGCCGGCCGCCGCTACGGCCTCGACTATATGGACAGCAAGCGCGCCGCCACCGACTTAGTATTGCAGGCTGTGGCCCGCGAGCAGCTGCCCGCCGTGCTGGTGCACCCCACCTTTATGCTGGGCCCCGGCGATACCAGGCCCACCTCGGGCGCGCTGCTGTTGGAGCTGCATCGGGGCCGGCTGCCGGGCTACCCG
The DNA here is from genome assembly GCF_013256425.1 of Hymenobacter sp. BRD67. Classification (GTDB taxonomy): domain Bacteria; phylum Bacteroidota; class Bacteroidia; order Cytophagales; family Hymenobacteraceae; genus Hymenobacter. The sequence goes on along the minus strand of NZ_CP053904.1, from coordinate 885,718 downwards.
CTAGGTGGCAAAAACTACGTGCATGTGCGCGATGTGGCCGGGGCCACCGTCAATGCCTTGACGCAGGGGCGCGTAGGCGAGTCGTATATTTTAGGCAACGAAAACTTGAGCTACAAAGAAGCCTTCTCTCTGATGGCCGGCGTGCTGGGCGTAGCCGCCCCCGTTGGCCCGTGCTGCCCCCGCTGGCCACTTTCTACGGGGCGCTCTGCGCGTGGCAGGCCTGGCTCACCGGCCGGCCGGCCCAGGTAAACCCGGCCATGGTGGCCGTGGCCAACGACGGCCACTACTTTACCTCACAGAAGGCGCGCACGGAGTTGTTATTACCCCAGACTCCCATTATCCAGGCCGTGGCCGAGGCCTTCGACTGGTTTAAATCCAACGGCTATGTCCAGTAAAACTGCCGGCCCGCTGGCGGGTCAGGTTGCTTTAATTACGGGGTCCGAATCGGGCATTGGCCGCGAAACAGCCCGCGCCTTTTGCCAGCAGGGCGCCGCCGTGGTGCTCAACGGGCGTCAGGCCGAGCGCCTGGAGCACACCCGCCACGCCCTGGCCGCCGAAGGCTACCAGGTAGCCGCCTGCGTGGCCGATGTCACCGACTATGCCGCCAGTGAGCGGCTGGTAGCAACGGCGATAACTATATTCGGCCGGCTCGATATTCTCATTACCAACGCCAGCATCTCTCAGCGGGCTTACTTTGCTGACATGCAGCCCGAGGTATTTCGGCAGGTGCTCGACAGCAACGTGTACGGCTCCGTTTATCCGCTCAAGGCGGCGCTGCCTCACCTCATCCAGGCCAAGGGCAGCGTGACGTTTATTTCCTCCATATCGGCTCTCAACGGCATGCCCAGCGGCTCGGCCTACTGCGCCGGCAAGGCGGCGCTGGCCAACCTGGCTCACACCCTGCGCCTGGAGCTGGCCGACACCGGCGTGCATTTTGGAGTGGTGCACATCGGCTTTACCCAGAACGACCCCGACAAGCGCGTGCTCGACGCGGCGGGCCAGCCCGTGCCTATCGCGCACCGCCCACCGCGCTGGCAAAAGTCGCAGGCCCAGGTAGCGGCCATTATTCTGGGCCACGTGCGGCGGCGGCAGCGGCGCACGGTTATCTCCGCCCTGGGCCGCCTTATTCTGGTGGTGCATTCGCTGCTGCCCCGGCTCGGCGACTGGGTAGTGCTAACTTCCCAGCGCCGAATGCGCAATTTCTACGAGTAGCCCGCCGCAATCTGCCTTCTGTCTTTTGTCGTAATTTAGTAAACCCCTGCACATGGAAACGTATTATAACCCTGCCGACCTCAAAAAATTCGGCAACATCGGTGAGTTTCAGAAAGAGTTTGCCGATAAGTTTTTCGCCTACTACGGCGCGGTTTTTGCCGAAGGAGCGCTCACTGCCCGCGAAAAATCGCTTATCGCCCTGGCCGTGGCCCACGCCGTGCAGTGCCCCTACTGCATCGACGCCTACTCGGCCGACACGCTCGAAAAAGGCTGCACTGAGCCCGAAATGATGGAAGCTGTGCACGTAGCCGCTGCCATTCGCGGCGGGGCTACTTTGGTCCACGGCGTGCAGATGATGAACAAGGTCAAGGAGTTATCGATGTAAGCAAATAGCGCGGACTTTGTAGTCCGCGTTTGAACATTCCTAACGCGGATTACAAAGTCTGCGCTACTTTCCATGATAAAATCTCTCAAAGCCACCGGCAACCAGTTTGCTGATTCGGCTTTCCAATTAACTGTGTTGCGCCAGGAAGTGGTTGATGTACTGCATCTGCCGCCCTTCCACGCCAAGATGAAAGAGACGGGCCTCTTTCCGCTGCGACCGGTAGCCCCAGCGGTGCTGCAAATCAACGTGGGCAAGATGTGCAACCAGGTGTGCAAGCACTGCCACGTTGATGCCGGACCCGACCGCAAGGAAATTATGACCCGCGAAACGATGCAGCTCTGCCTCGACGCGCTGGCTCAGACCAACATCCCAACGGTGGACCTCACCGGTGGCGCGCCCGAGATGAACCCCGATTTCCGCTGGTTTGTGGAGCAGATTTCGGCGCTGGGCCGCAAAGTGCTGGTGCGCTGTAACCTGACTATCATCGTGGCCAATAAAAAGTACCACGACCTGCCCGAGTTCTTCAAAAAGCACGGGGTAGAAGTGGTCAGCTCCCTACCTTTCTACTCGGCCGATAAAACCGACCGCCAGCGGGGCGACGGCGTTTTCGACGACTCCATCCGAGCCTTGAAAATGCTCAACGCCGTAGGCTACGGCCAGCCCGGCAGCGGCCTGGTGCTGAACCTGGTGTATAATCCGGCCGGTGCCTTTATGCCGGGTCCGCAAGCCGCCCTGGAGCGGCAGTTCAAGCAGGCACTGCTGAAAGACCACGGCATTGTGTTCAACAGTCTGTTTGCTATCACCAACCTGCCGGTGAGCCGCTTTCTCGATTACCTGGTAGAATCGGGCAATTACGCGGGCTACATGGAAAAGCTGGTGAACGCCTTTAACCCCACGGCGGCAGCCGGCGTGATGTGCCGCGACACCATCTCGGTAGGCTGGGACGGCGGGCTCTACGACTGCGACTTCAACCAGATGCTCGACCTGCATGTGGCCAGCACCAGCCAGCACATCCGCGATTTCGACGCGGCGGCCCTGGCCCAGCGGCCCATCGTGCTCAATCAGCACTGCTACGGCTGCACGGCCGGCGCAGGCTCCAGCTGCGGCGGCACGGTGGCATAAACAGGCGCTGCGGACGCGCCCCATAGCCTCTATCAACTTCTAAACCAGTGGCCTGCGCCGCACGCGGGCGCTTATACTGCGGCCCAAAGCTGGCCATTACATGACGCCTACCCTCCGACAATGCCTGCTGGCCGAAGCACTCGGCACAGCCTTTCTGCTGATTTTTGGTACTGGCGCAGTGGTAGTTGATGAGCAAACCCATGCCATCGGGCACGGGGGGGTATCTGCCGCCTTTGGCCTAATCGTGCTGATTATTATTCAGGGCTTGGGCCACATAAGCGGCGCGCACGTTAACCCAGCCGTGACCATTGGGTTTTGGGCGGCGGGTCGGTTCCCGGGCCGCCGGGTAGTTCCTTATGTGCTGGCGCAGCTAGCAGGAGGCCTGCTGGGCAGTGGAGCAGTGTGGCTATTCGCCGCGCCCGGCTCGTCGCTGGGCGCGACGCTGCCCGCCCACAGCGCCCTGCAGGCTTTTAGTGTAGAGGTGGGCCTCACTTTCTGGCTGATGCTTGTTATTCTGCGCGTTACGTCCAGCTACTACGAGCAGGGGCTGCTTGTGGGCCTTACTATCGGGGCAACCGTAGGCCTGGAAGCTTTGGTAGGCGGCCCCCTCAGCGGAGCTTCCATGAACCCGGTTCGCTCACTGGCCCCTGCGCTGCTGAGCGGCAACCTAACTGCGGCCTGGGTCTATGTAGCTGCTCCGCTAGCCGGCGTGCTACTGGCCGTGCTAGCCAACCGGCTGCTCGAACTTACGCTGCCCGTAGAGAATCGACCGCCGCTTTAGGTTGTAAGAAAGCAGAAGGCACGATATGATTGGGAAATAAAGTAAGCAACAGCACCTGCGCAAGCCATAAAGCAGCCCGGTAAATATTCAATAAATTGAATATTTACCGGGCTGCTTTGCATGACGTTCAAAATAACAGGAATTGCACAAAAGCCGGTTGGCCTTGCGAGTGCAGCAAAGACAACCGGCTTTCGCGCAAGTCTTCAATAAAACAGATGGATTTACGCAACATATTCATTATCAACACCTGGAAGTAAACCGGTAGTAAAGAGGTTAAAATAAGTTTCCAGAAGCGTGGGGGTTGGCGGCGGCTTGCGCCTCTACTTATTGAGCCTGGGGTTTACGTCTGGGCGCTTTTGCTACTTCCGCTTACGTCAAGCAATTCCCCAGCTATGCTTCCTTCCCTTCCTCCCGACTCTTTGCTGCTGAGCTACCCAGGCTACGGGTTCTTCGCTTGGCCTACTACCGACCAGACGCCAGCCAAGGGAGCACTGGCTGTGTCACAATTGGGCAGGTCTCCGCGGCCGCGGCTGGAAGCCCGGGCAGAAGAGCTCACCCGCGACCTGGCCGGTTGGAGCGTGCCGCCGGCAACAATGGCCGATGCGAATAAGCTGGGCGCGCACTGGCTTTGGTAAACCGCTCCTTATCAACCCCTGAGCATTTTTAGCGGCTCTTTTTTCTGCAAAAAGTTGATGACACCGCGCTATTTTACCTGGTGGAGCTGGCTACGGTGTAGCCTGGGCAGCATCCTGCTGCTGATTGCCGGGCCGGCCTGGGCAACGCACATTGTGGGCGGCGAAATGGATTTGCTGCACCAGTCGGGCAGTACCTACACCCTCACCCTGACGCTCTATTTCGATGCGGTTAACGGTAACGCGGCGGCGCTCGACCAGGCGCTCACGGCCGGCATTTTCGACAAAGCAACCAACCGGCAGCTCACCAGCGTGGTGCTGCCGCTCACCAGCAACACGTTTGTGAGCTATACCAACCCGGCCTGCGCGGTGGGCTCGCTCAGCACCCGCAAGCTGGTATATAGTAAAGATATTATTCTTGACGCGGCTACGTACACCAGCGCCAGCGGCTACTATGCCGCGGTAGAGCGCTGCTGCCGCAACCTGGCTATCAGCAACATTGTTAACCCCGGCGGGGCAGCGCAGACCTTCTACCTGGAGTTTCCGGCCGTGGTCCACAACGGGGCAGCGTTTATTGACTCTACCCCACACATTTTTCCGGCCTTAGGCGATTATGCCTGCCTGAACAACCTGTTCTACTACGACTTTGGTGGGCAGGACCCCGATGGCGACTCGCTGGCCTACGACATGGTGACGCCGCTTAACGGCCACTCCACCGCGCTCAACCCCTCCCCGCCGCCGGCCGCCGCGCCTTACACCACCGTGAACTGGACCACCGGTCTAGGTACCGCCAACCAGATTCCGGGCGCGCCGGCGTTGGGCATCGATGCGCACACCGGGCGCCTGACGGTACGGCCGAGCCGCCTGGGCTTGTTTGTGTTTGGGGTACGTTGTGCAGAGTACCGCAAGGGGGTGAAAATTGGCGAAACCCGTCGTGACTTTCAGCTCTACGTGCTCAACTGCCCCAGCAACAACCCGCCCGTGGTGACCGTGCAGGCCGCGGGCCGCCGCTACCAGGCGGGCCGCGATACGGTGCACCTCGTGCCCGGTGGCTCGCACTGCCTCACCATTCGCTACACCGACCCCGACCCTAACTCGACGCTTACCCTTACGGCGCAGCCCCTCAACTTCACCGACCCGGCTACGGCCCCCAGCTTTACTACCAGCACTGGCGGCACGGTGCGCGCCAGCGGCCAGCCCGATACGCTCACGGCAACGCTATGCTTTCCCACCTGTGCCGATACCAAAGGGAAAGTTTATCTGCTCAATGTCATAGTGGCCGACAATGGCTGCTCGCTGCCCAAGCACGACACGATTCGGGTGGCATTTACGGCTGCCCCGCCGGTGAGTACCACGCCGGTTCTTACGACCAGCTTTCCGCCCGAGCCGGTGCCCGAAGCTACGCCCGCCGTTGTGCGCGTGGCCCTGGGCCAGCCCTATACGGCTACCCTGCTCGGTACCGATGAGGCACCGAATGCGCTGACACTAACCGCCGCCGGTGAGGGCTTCGACCTGGCTGCCGTGGGCATGAGCTTTAGCGCCCAGAATGGCACCGGCCGCGCTTCTGCCACCTTTAGCTGGCAGCCGGCCTGCGGCCCGGCCACGGCCAGCCAAGCTGGCTTGCTGGTGCAGTTTACGCTGGCACAGGCCGGAAACATCTGTACGCCGCATACACGCACGCGCCTTATCCGCTTTGAGGTGGCGCGGCCCGGCGACTCGCTGGCTTTTCGTCCGCCCAACATCATCACGCCCAATGGCGACGGCCTCAACGATGTCTTCACCCTTGACCGGGCGCTGCCCCCCGATTTCTGCGATGCGCAGTTTGCGGGCGTCAGCATCTTCTCGCGCTGGGGCCGGCTGGTGTACCAATCGCCCACGCGCAGCTTTAGCTGGGCCGGCGCCGGGGCCGGCGGCATTTACTACTACCTCGTCACTTTCACCGATGGCCGCCGCTACAAGGGCTGGGTGGAAGTACTACCCTAACGCTACGCCACTCGTCCTGCCTTGCTTAGTTACCCTTTTTCTTTTTCAACCCCTTTTTTCAACTCCCTTTTTATGAACATGTTTTCTGCCCGCCGCGCGGCTTTCGCCACGCTCACCCTCTTTACCGTAGGTGCCAGCACCTTGCTCACCGGCTGCTTTGAGAAAGACGGCCAAAAAGGCAGCTGCAGCCCCAAGGGCGGCACCTGCGACACCGCCGCCGTGGTGGTAGACCTGAGCAAGACCACCGGCTGCGGCCTGGTGCTGCACCTTTCCGACAGCACCTACGTGATACCCACGGGCCCGAACTGGACCAACTTCCACGCCAAGGCCGGCGAGAAAGTACTGGTGGGCTACACCATCAAGCGCAATGATGGCGATGCCGACGATGTGAACACCTGCAGCGCCGGGCCGCTGGTCGAGCTGGGCTGCATCAGCGTGAACACCACCACAACTACAACTAGCACTACCGGCTCCAATTAAGGAGCTGGCACCGCCATCCGCTACTAGTCAGCGCATCCGGCAGCTTACCGGATGCGCTGACTTTATTTATAGTTAAAATAATATATTACCCCGAAAGCACTGAGCAACCGGTAGCAAACCCTTGCTCAAAACCGCAGCCCTACTTGCAGGCCGGGCCAAAGGCGCAGCAGGTCCGGCCGCGGTCGGAGTTGAGCCAGAGCCACTGGTCCTGGCCCAGCGGCCAGTGGAGGCGCGGGCCCTCCTGATGAGCCGTGGCCAGGTTCAGGGTTGGGCCTGCCAGCAGCTGCCAGCGGCTGCCCTGCCTGAGCTGCCAGGCCAGCTGCGGCCGCAGCTGCGTAAGCAGGCTCGGCGGCGCCTCCCGGTCGCCGCCCACAAACCACTGCATCAGGTCGAGGCTGAGGGTGAAGCGCCCCCGGCTGCGGCCAGCCGTGCCGATACCTACTCCCCAGCTTGGGCCCGATTGATGGTCAAATGGCCCGAGTGCCGCGCCCAGCACCAGGTAAATGCGCGGCACGCCCAGCTTAAGGGCCCCATTCAGCGGCAAGGTTTCACTGGTCCAGGCTTCCCCATGCAGGTAGCCGCGACGCAGCAGCCCAGCCTGCGCCGCCTCATGCGTGCTTTCAGCTACCGCGGCCAGACCAGCCAGTGCATTTTGCTTTGGGCTGAGCTTCAGGGCTAAGGGTAGCGGCGCCGCCTGGGGCAATTCAGCAGGCCCTGAGACGAGCACAGTCGAGGCAGCCAATGGCGCAAGCAAGGCTATGGCCCCCGAGGTGGGCCCGGCGGAGGTGAAGCAGCTGAAAGGGCTGGTTTTTGCGACGCCGGGCTGCGGCTCTGGCTTAGCATACGCACCGGTCTTCGGCGGCTGCCAGGCCGGGCAGCTGTCGCCGCCTGGCTTAACGCTTTTTCGTCTACTGACTTAGCGCGAGCTACAGAGTAAGCAGCAGGGCTGCCTAACTTTTGAGGCATACGCAGGGCCGTGCGGGGCCCTGCAAAAGGGGTAATGACCGGACGGCCGGGTAGCGCCTGCTTGTCTAAGGCTTGACGCGGGCTGGTCGCTGCCTTTTTATTTCTTGTCGTAACAGTAGGAAATGGCTTCCTCACGCGCTTTACCTGAGGGTGCTGGTCGGCCGCAGGGGCATTGCCCGGCACTGGCTTACCGGTTGTGAATGAACGCTCCGGGCGGTCACTTGCTGATGAGCCTCTGGGTGAGACAGCCGACTGTGCTGCTTCGCCGGCCCGGCCAGCCGCCACAGCGCTTGAGGAAGGCGAGGCGGCAGGTACGCTGGCGGAGGCAGCCTGGCCATTCACCGCCGCCACGCCTGGGGGTGCGGCCACGCGGTCGGGCCATAGCACCAGCTGCCCATTCAGCAGCCCGTAGGATAAGTGCTCGGCGGCCAGCACCTCCCGCAATACCACCTTCAGCGGCCGGGCGGGGCCAGGCCGCAAGGTACAAGAGTGCGCCACGGGCACCAGCGAGCTGCTGTAGCTGAGCGGCAGATGCCCCTGGCGCGACAGCTCGGCCAGTACCGTGCCCAGTGGGCGGGTGCCCGGCGCCGGCTGCACCAGCCGGGCTAGCGCTGGGGTAGCGGTCTGTGCGCACGCCGGGCGCAGGGCCAGCAAGGCCAACAGCGCCAGCGCCAGCATCTGCCAGGCCAGTCGGCTGCGGCAGTGGTGTGCCCGCTGGCAGGTCACGGCCGGGGCGTGCGGGTAGCCGACGCCGCCGGAGTTTGAAGCCCCGAAGCCGGGGTAGCGCAGCCCGGCCCCTGCAATTGGTAGCTGCCGCGCTCGTCGAGGGCGAGGCGGCTGGCCGTAGCCGCTGCCACTACCGCCAGCACGGCCGCCGGCTGCGGGTGCGGAAACGTGCCAGTAAAGCGGCACTGCCCCAGGCCGGCATCAAGCAGCTCGATGGTCGTGCCGAAGGTGGCCCGTAGCGTCTGGGTCACCTGCGTCAGCGGCGCATCTACAAATCGCAGCGTATCCGTCTGCCAGGCCCGGAAATTGGGGTCGGCGGCCGGACTGCTGCGCAGGCGGGCGGCTATCCGGCCGGGCGCATCGGAAGCGTGCAGGGCAGCCCGGGTGCCCGCCAGCAGCCGTACGCTGTCGGTGGCTGCTAGGTGCGAAAGCCATACCTGCCCCTGGGTTACGCTAACTTCTACAGAGTCTTCGGCGGCATAGGCGCGCACATTGAAAGCTGTACCTGTTACGCGTACGCGGGCCGTGGTCGTACTCACCACAAACGGCCGGGCCGGGTTGGGCACTACCTCAAAATACGCTTCACCGGTGAGCTGGACGGCCCGCACCCCACGGGCCGGCTCCGGCCCTACTCCTACATACCGCAGCCGCGAATGCGCATGAAGCCAGACGGTGCTGCCATCGGGCAGCCGCACCGCGCGGCGAGCAGCGGCACTAGCGTAGGTCAGCACCTGCTCCCGGGGTTTAAAAAGCCCCGTTTTTGCTAACGCATAGCCCGCACCCAACAGCAATGCCAGGCCAGCTGCCAGCTGCCAGCGGCGGGCAGCGGTCAGTTGTTGCCCGGGCCAAAGCGGGCGCACAACCGGCGCGGCGCTGGTGGCCGGTACGGTAGCGGTCATCAGCGGCCGGAAGCGCTGCCAGGCAGCTTCAACGTCGGCCGGTGAGAACAGTACCGGGCCGGGCGTAGCCTCGCTGGCCCGCTCCCAGGCTCGGGTAACGGTGGTCAGGATTTGCAGATGGGTAGGGTCGGCCTGTACCCAGGCGCGCAGCTCCGCCCGCTCGCTCGCCGAGGCTTCGGCGGCCAGGTGGCGGGCCAGCAGCACCCAAGGGGCATCGGCCGGGTCGGAGTAGCGCTGCGTCATAGGTAGAATAAGTTGGCCTGGAAAAATAGCCCGGATGAATAGTAGATACGCCCGTACTGCGCTACCCCCACGCGACCCCGCAAAAATAGCGCAGATGCCCGTGCGGCACCGCGTACTCAGCCTGGTGACGGGCAGGTAGCTGGCGCGCGCTCAGGCTGGCGGCGCTCACATAAAACAGTAGCCAGTACAGATTTTTCAACACGCCGGCCAGCTCGCGGCGCATAATGCGCAAGGCCTTGCCCATCTGGTTTTCCACGGTTTTGGGCGATATCTCCAGCGCATCGGCTATCTGCTGGTAGCTCATTTCCTCGTAGCGACTCAGCTCAAACACAATGCGGCACTGGGGCGGCAGCTGCGAAAGGGCGGCCGCAACGGCCTCGGCAGTTTCGGAGGCATGCAGCTCGGCCAGGGCGCTGGGGGCCACCGGCGCAGTGTCGGGCGGGGCATCTTCCCAGGCTACCTGACGCTGCGCCCGCTGCTGGTAGCGAATGGCGGCATTCAGACTCATACGGGTGAGGTAGGCCCGGTACGACGCTATCTCAGGCAAGGTATCTACGCCCTGCCATATCCTCATAAACATATCTTGTAATATGTCCTCCACCACATCCCGGTCGGGCACGACGCGGTACACTACAGTCCCGAGGGGGGCGTAAAAGGTTTTGAAAAGCAGTTCGATAAACGCTGAGGGGTCAGCATTGCGCAGCAGCGACAGGCGGGCATTCAGCGCATCATCATCTAGAACGGCCATTAAATGAAGAAGGAGTAGCAGCCCGCAGCTTGCTCAACCAGTAATTTTTAGTCAATTTTATACAATATAGATAAGAGGAGGTTGCCGCTACGTCTGGGGGCTGCTACGCTGGCTCAGCAGGCAGGCGAGCAGCGTGTCCCTTGCAACGCATTGCCGAAGCTAACAGGGAAAAAAAGCTTAAGCATGCACTTTACTGAATATTTCCACCCACTACTAGGCCGCTGGGTACCGTGGCAGGCACTGTCCGGTCGTAGTTAGTGTCAGTAAGCGAATTGAGAAAAGCAATGATAGCCTGCTTGTTTTGCACGCGGTTAGGGAATTGCAGGTCACGCTGACGGGCGCTCACGTGGGGGTTGGCCGTTGCGCCGTCCCGGCCGTTATCATAAAAATCTAGTACGGCGGCCAGGTTGGCTACGGCCCCGCTGTGCATGTAGGGCGCGGTCAGGGCCACGTTGCGCAGGCTGGGCGTGCGAAAGGCGTAGGTACCGTTCGCGCCCGTATCAGAAGTCACGTTCTTGGCGTTATCGGGCACGCCCATCACGTGCAGCTGGTAGTCACTGAGCATAGGGCCGCTGTGACAGTTGCCGCAGCCACTCTGCAAGAAGGATTGCATGCCTTGAACCTGCTGGGCAGTCAGCGCAGCCGTATTGCCACGCAGGTACTGGTCATACGGCGAGTTGGTGGCTACCAGCGTACGCTCGAAGCAAGCCAGCGCCTGGCCGATGGTCGTGGCCGTGATGGGCACCGGCTGGGGAAAAGCGGCCTGAAACAGCGCCTCATAAGCCGGAATACGGCGCAGGCGTGCCACTACCGAGTCGGGGGCAGCTCCTTCGGCGTATTGATGGCCGCGCATTTCTTCCAGCTTGGCCACGGGCAGCAGGGCCTGGGTTTCCAGGGAGTTGGCCCGGCTGTCCCAGAACATAGGGGCGAGCGCTGGGTCTACCGAGCCGTTAAGGGTCAGGCCATTGAAGGCGCTATTGAGTACCGTGGAGGTATTGCGCTGGCCGAAGGGAATGGTATTAGGGAGGCGAAAATGCCGCGCCGCGCCGAGTCCCTGCCCGTTTTCGCCAATGGCCAGGTCGAGCCCGTCGGCATAGCCAGTGGCCGGGTGGTGGCAGCTGGCGCAGCTCACGTCCCGCCCACCCGAGAGCACCGGGTCCCAGTACAGGGCGCGGCCCAGGTCAACCTTCGCCGGACTGGTGGGGTTGTCGGCCGGGCTTAAGGCAGTGAGGGGGAGAGCCGCCAGAGTGCCCGCTGGGATGAGGGGAGTAGTTTGCTTTTGACAAGCAGCTACTGCCACAAGCAAGGCCGCCGCAGCCAGCAGCGCAGTAAGCTGAGTAGTAGTAGAGGCAGGCATAGGCAGGGTGATAGCGAGTGATGGCTTAACGTACTTGATTCAGGCAGCTTTATCAGTCCGGCGGGCTTCGGTGCTGCGGAGGCAACCGAGCCGCTTGGCAGTAAGATGCGTGAGGCCGGCCCTACCCCTACGCCGGCCTGATACATGGCTGCTCAACGCACTTTTTTTCGACTAAACACCTGTCAGTAAGCCGATAAAATATCTTTTTGCTGTTCCGCCTACCCGCTTTACTGGCCGCAGAATCAGCCAGGTCAGCACCAAGCGGGTTCTCCCGGCCTAAAAAAGCCAGTTGTTTTACTGCCCGGCCGGTGCCAGATTCCCACGTCGGGCGTTCGCCAGCCGCCGAATCCACAGGGTGTTGGTGCGGTCGGCCAAGGAATAGTCGCCGAGCTGAGTCAGCCGTCCGGTATCCAGGTTCAGGTTAGGTAAAGGGGCGCTTAGGTCGGCCAGCAGCGCCTGGTAGCGCACAATCGCTTGGCCGAAGCTGGCCTGCATGGTAGCTTCGGCCGCGGGCGGTAGCGGGCGAAACGCCAGCTGGGGCGCTACTCCCAGCCGGGGCAGGGTGGGCCGCAGCCAGACGAGCAGGTGCATCCCCAGGCTCAAATGGTCGGGTCGCGGGCCCCTGCGCCGCCGAAAATGCCCGGTATTAATCCGTTCGTAATAGCGCAGCCGGTCGGTCGTCGGCAGGCGGCTCAGCTGACCAGGCGGCACATATTCGCTTGCACGCACGGCGGCGGGCAGCAGCTCGGCCGCCACGAAGTGAAACGCAGCTAGGCCCCGCTTTTCGTGCGGCAGCACCTGCGCCAGCTGCAAGCCATAGGTGCGCCAGAAAGCCCGCGCCAGCACCGGTTCGCTTATCCGAAGCCCGAGGGCCTCGTGAAATTCCTCCGACCGGTAGTACCCCGCCTGCACCTGGGTCACATCGAAGGCAAACTCAACCTGGGCGTGCTGGCGCGGTGCCTGGGCATACGTGATGGGACAGCCCAGCCGGGCAGTGAGCTCGGGGAATACGAGGTTCGTGACGGCATTGGTTCCGGCGGGGTGCCCAACGCCATCCGCTACGTAGTGCGCCAACGCGCCAAGGGCAAAAGCCAGTTCGTTGCGGGTGCGGGCCTCGTCGCGGAGCGCCCCCACAAAGTCGCCCGTATGCACGTAGTGCGTCAGGTTGGAGAAGAAAGCCACATTGCCGGGGAAGTAACCCAGGTCCTGGAGTAAAGACCCGCCGTAGGCGTAGCTGCGGGCTTCGCGCAGCTCGGCGGGCGTAGCGCCGGGGTAACGACTTTCCAGCACCGGCACCAGGTTATGTGCCCAGCAGGAATCCACCACCGCCTGGTGGGTAAGGGCCGAAAAAGCAGCGACCGAAGAGGCGCAGCATAGCAAAGCCAGCAGCAGAACCGCACGCATACGAAAGAACGCCGGTTTAGTGGGCAATACGCAAGATATGCCGCGCGCTAGTTTGGGGAAGCAGTTTGCCAGGGGGCCGGTCAATTAAGCTGCGACTGGCCTTCCTAGAAGCCACCTCCCAGGGCAGGCCACCAGAAATGAGCGGCTGTAGATTCCCTGTTTTCAGTAGTGGCCGGAAAGGCGCATCCTGTAAGCGCCGGCTAAAAAATTTATCGTGCATCAATTAAGAAGGCCAGTAAAAACCGGGTGCCGCACTCAAAGCAGCGGTTCTGACCAGCAACAGATGCACAGCGCTTCGCCTACCCCCACGCGGGCTTCTACTTTTTTGCGTTTTAAAATGCGCTTATGACTTTCGGCTACCAAGACATTCTTACTTATCGTTGCCGGCTTAGACTGATTTCCAGCTTTTTTGGTATTCTGTGAAAAGCTATATAAACAACACCCCGGACAGGCCATGCGCAGGCTCTCGGCAGACTTACTCAACTACTCCACCGTCAACACAGAGCCTCGCCGCTAGCCCGCGCTACACAAGTGCTCGTGCTGGCTGGTACTACGAGGCTCAGGCTGGCTCTGGTCACGCGGGTCGGCACTACGGCTTCATTATCCAGGCTCACGTAGGTGGTACCGTCGAGGTTGGCGCCGGTGAGCATAATGCTGCTGCCGCTTGCCGCACTTACGGGGCTAAAGTTGCTGATAGCAGGCAGGGCTTCGGCCAGACTGCCGCTGGTGAGGTACAACCGAAAGCTGGCACTCGTAGGTGCGATGACACCCAGCAGCACGCGAATGCCCGGCAATATGTAGGCACGCTCTTCCCAAACACTTCGGCTATGCTGCCATTAATTTGCAAAAAGGCCACGGCCGTGCCATCGGGCGCGTTGGTATTGCCTAAGGCGCTGCCGTTGGGGCAAAGTCGCTCTGGCTGACGAAGGTCCAGCCGGCTCCGGGTTTTGTTCAGTCCACAACCCTGTAAACGCGAATTTAACTAAGAATAACGCTGTACCGGGCCTGCTTTAGCTGAATCCAGCCTTTGCATTTATACCTTAGCAGGCCGATACTCTTTTTAGCGCTATGCCCCTGTTTTATCTCGTTTACGAAAGCCTGGCTACCCAGTCCTTCACCGAAGCCGACCTGCAAGACCTGCTGCTTCACGCCCGAAACTATAATACTAAGCAGGATGTAACCGGCCTGTTGCTCTATGTGCCTTCCGGAAAGTTTATTCAGGTGCTGGAAGGCGAACGTTCTCAGGTGATGGGGCTATACCAGCATATTGCTCGCGACCGACGCCACCAAAATTGCACTATTCTGGCCAGTGGCCCCCTGGCGGCGCGACGCTTTGGCGAGTGGCGCATGGGCTTCCACGTAGCCGCCCCCGACACTTGTCTGGCTTCCTTGCTGGGCTTTGTAGATACCTCTTCCGCCTCCTTTCTACTGCCTCTGATACCTGCTTTATCCAGTACGCTGCTCAACCGGCTGCTCGACTACGTGCGGCCCACACCGCCGCAAGCGTATACCAGTCAGCTGGCTTAACCGCCCCGGCATTTCTGGCGCACCTAACAAAAAAGCCCGGCACCTTACGGTACCGGGCTGATAATCAGGTTTTTTAAACTACTAGGCAGCTACGGCCGTCGTACCCTCACGGTCTTCGATGGCTTTGCGCAGCTTGGCGATAGCCTGCGTGGCACGCTCCTCATCGAGGCGGTTAATGTTGAGCAACATCTTCGTCTTCTCCTGACGCGTGATGAGCGGGTGGTTCAGCAGGCGGATAATTTCCTCTTTCTGCGAAGCCGTAGCATACTGCACCGGCAAAGCAGCGGGCGCTTCGGCGGCAGGGGTTTCTACTGGCACGGCCGGGGCAGTGGTTACGGCGCGCATCACGGGCGTGGGCTCCGCTACGGCCGTGGCCACGGCGGGGGCGGGCACATTGCCGGTGTACTCCATTTCCTCAGCCGGCGTAGGCTCGTAGCCGGCAGCCCGGATAATCCAGGCCAGGATGTTGCGGTAGGCTTTGCCGATGGCGCGGGTCTGGGCCATGCTGGCAATGGCAAACTCCTGGTAAAACTTCTTGCCGCTCTCCTTATTCGAGCAGATGGCGAAGCCGGCACCCACAGTATGCTGCGAGCGCATATCGAACAGCGTTACTTTGGCCTGATACTTAATTTCTTGCTCGGAGCTTACGTTGATGACGTGCTCCACGATGGGCACGATGCCCAGGCGCGAGCCAGCATACTGCCAGCCCTCCACGTTCACAAACTCCTTGCCCTGCACCTGGGTGCTGAGCTTATTTTCCTTGATAAACTTGGCCAGGTCCTTCGCCAGGTCGAGCGTCTCGTCCGACTTGGCGATGTCATAGCTCTCCACGCGGGAGCAGCCTTTTTGGCGGTAGCTTCTTTCGGGGCTTTGGTGACTTCGGTCATGGTTGGGGTGGCCAGCGGCCGGTTATCGTTCTGTAGTACGAATATCAAACCCGACCCGGCTAAGGAAGGTGCCCCAAAAGCCAATTTATTTAGTAAATCTTATCGCTGATTATCAGATGGTTTAACGGGCAATTAAAAATTATTTCGAGCAAGGCTATTTTCCAACCGGCTTAGCGCGGGCCGTCTTGCTAAAAAAGCCAAAAAAGAACGTCATGCTGAGCTTGTCGAAGCATGACGTTCTTTTTTGGCTTTCTACCCGCTACTCCTCCAGAATATGGCCGTCGCGCATCACAATGGTGCGGTCGGCCATCTGGGCCAGTGTATCGTTGTGGGTTACAATGACAAACGTTTGGCCAAACTCCTTGCGGAGCCAGAAAAACAGCTCGTGCAGCTCCTGGGCGTTTTTCGAGTCGAGGTTGCCGCTGGGCTCGTCGGCGAAAATAATTTCGGGCGAGTTGATAAGGGCGCGGGCCACCGACACGCGCTGCTGCTCGCCACCGCTCATCTCGCTGGGCTTGTGGTCGACCCGGTGGTCGAGGTTGAGCAGGCCGAGCAGCTCGCGGGCCCGCACGCGCACCTCTTTTTCGGAGCGGTCGGCCAGGTAAGCGGGCAGGCACACGTTTTCAATGGCCGTAAACTCAGGCAGCAGGTTGTGAAACTGAAACACGAAGCCGATATGGCGGTTGCGAAACCTGGCCAGCGAGGTGCGGCCCAGGCTGGTAACCGACTCGCCATCGAAGAGCACCTCACCCGAGTCGGGGTTGTCCAGGGTGCCCAGAATATGCAGCAACGTGCTTTTTCCGGCGCCCGACGACCCCACGATACTCACAATCTCGGCCCGCTGAATAGTAAGGTCGATGCCTTTGAGCACTTCCAGCGAGTTGTAGCTTTTACGGAGGTTAATAGCTTGCAGCAAAGCGAACGAAAGAAAATAATATAGTATCAGGGCAAAGCTACGCGGAAAGGGGGCCGGGCGTTGGCATAATGAGTAAGGAGGGTAATGTCATGGCTATTATTTGCACGGCTTTACTCCCCTTACTCAAATTACTCCCATTACTCCTTCCGGCCCTACCTTCGCGCCAGTAATTAGCATCACCCCTACCCCTCCGATGAACATTCACGAGTATCAAGGCAAGGAAATTCTGAAAAAGTACGGCGTGCGCGTGCAGGAAGGCATTACGGCCGACACCGCCGAAGAAGCCGTAGAAGCCGCCAAAAAGCTCACCGAGCAAACCGGCACCAGCTGGTACGTTATCAAGGCCCAGATTCATGCCGGCGGCCGGGGCAAGGGCGGCGGAGTGAAGCTCGCTAAAAATCTGGAGCAGGTAAAAGACATCGCCGGCCAGATTCTCGGCATGCAGCTCGTGACCAAGCAGACCGGCGCCGAAGGCCGCAAGGTGCACAAGGTGCTCATCGCCCAGGATGTATACTACCCCGGCGAAAGCCCTACCAAGGAGTACTACATGAGCGTACTGCTCGACCGCACCAGCGGCAAAAATGTCATTATCTACACCACCGAGGGCGGCATGGATATCGAGGAGGTTGCCGAGTCGCACCCCGAAAAAATCCATAAGGAGTTTGTAGACCCCGCCGTGGGCCTGCAAGGCTTTCAGGCGCGCAAAATTGCCTTTGGCCTTGGCCTCTCGGGCGATGCCTTCAAGGAAATGGTGAAGTTCGTGACGGCCTTGTACAAGGCCTACGATGAAACCGACTCGGCCATGTTCGAGATTAACCCGGTGCTGAAGACGTCGGACAATAAGATTCTGGCCGTTGACGCCAAGGTGACCCTGGACGACAACGCCCTCTACCGCCACAAGGACTTCGTAGCCCTGCGCGACCTCAACGAGGAAGACCCGCTGGAAGTGGAGGCCTCAGCTTCGAACCTGAACTACGTGAAACTCGACGGCAACGTGGGCTGCATGGTAAACGGCGCGGGCCTGGCCATGGCCACGATGGACATCATCAAGCTGAGCGGCGGCGAGCCCGCTAACTTCCTCGACGTCGGGGGTGGAGCCAACGCCCAGACGGTAGAGGCGGGCTTCCGCATCATCCTGAAAGACCCGAACGTGAAGGCCATCCTCATCAACATCTTCGGCGGCATTGTGCGCTGCGACCGCGTGGCCAACGGCGTAGTGGAAGCCTACAAGAAAATCGGTGACATCCGCGTGCCCATCATCGTGCGCCTGCAAGGCACCAACGCGGAGGAAGGCGCCCGCATCATCGATGAGAGCGGCCTGCAGGTGAAGTCGGCCGTGCTGCTGAAAGATGCCGCCGCCCGCGTGAAGGAAGTACTGGCCGCTGCGTAATATAGCGAAAAATAAATATTATAAAAAGCTCGTCCGGTAACCTGGGCGGGCTTTTTTATGTTATAACCCCCTAAAAAGCACGTCATGCTTCCCTGCATTTAGCATGACGTGCTTCAGCAATCGGCTAATCTACCTACCTATTTCCTTGTCCAATGGAATTTACCCGCTTAGGAAACACTGGCTTACAGGTTTCTAAAATCTGCCTGGGCACCATGACCTACGGCACGCCCACCGAGCGCTGGCCCTGGGCCCTGAATGAAGAAGCCAGCCGGCCTTTCATTCAAAAAGCGCTGGAATTAGGCATCAACTTCTTCGACACGGCCGATGTGTACTCCAACGGCGCAAGTGAGGAAGTAGTAGGGCGTGCCCTGCGCGACTTCGCCAAGCGCGACGAGCTGGTACTGGCTACCAAGGTCTTCAACCCGATGGGGCCAGGGCCGAACGATAAAGGCCTCTCGCGTAAGCACATTATGAGTGCCATCGACGCTAGCCTCCGGCGACTGGGCACCGACTACGTAGACCTTTACCAGATACATCGCTGGGATTATACTACGCCCATTGAGGAGACACTGGAGGCACTGCACGACGTGGTGAAGGCCGGCAAGGCCCGCTACATCGGGCATCATCGATGTTCAGCTGGCAGTTTGCCCAGGCGCTGTACCTGGCCGACCTGCACAACTGGACGCGCTTCGTGAGTATGCAGCCGCACTACAACCTCGTGTACCGCGAGGAGGAGCGCGAAATGCTGCCGCTGTGCCAGGACCAGAAAATTGGCGTTATTCCGTGGTCGCCGCTGGCGCGCGGGCTGCTCACGGGCGGGCGCTCGAAGGAGCGCAACGAAACCGAGCGAGCCAAGACGGACAACTTTGGCAAAAGCCTCTACGGCCGCGACGATGATTTTGCAGTGGCCGACCGCGTGACGGAAATTGCCCAGGAGCGTGGCCTGCCCAACGCCCAGATTGCTCTGGCCTGGATGCTGAGTAAGCCCGTTATCACTTCCCCTATCGTGGGTGCCAGCAAGCCCGGCCACCTCGAAGACGCCGTGGCCGCAGTAGATGTAAAGCTCTCAGCAGAGGAGATAAAACGCCTTGAAGAGCCCTATCAGCCGCATCCGGTATTAGGCTTTAGCTAGGTAGTGACGCACTGCGGCATCGCCAGTTAAGTAATTTAGCCCCCGAATTGCCGCCTGAATGCTTCGCTTGGGCCGCAAGCGGGATAAAAACCGTCCTACGTTTGGCTACCCCGGCTTTTGTGGCTACTTTTGCAGCCCCGCAACAGGTCGCGTAGTACAACGGATAGTATAGGAGCCTCCGAAGCTCTAGATTTAGGTTCGATTCCTAACGCGACCACCAAAAGGACCTCACATGCATGTGAGGTCCTTTTTTATAATATAATTAAATATGAATATTCTACCCCGAGGCTGGCGGTGCGCTACTCGCTTACTGCTCTGGTCGGCCCGCCTGGCAGTGTAGTGCCAGGCGGCCAGTTGCACTACTAAGGCGCAGGTAGAACATCCAGTCAGTTTCCCCGCTTAAAGGAAAAGAGAATAGGCAGGGTACAGCGCACCCGCACGGCTTTCCCTTCCTGCTGGCCGGGAGTCCACCAAGGCATGAGTCGCACTAAGCGAATAGCCTCTTCGGCAAAGTCTGCGTTGCTTGTCTTAAGCACGACTGGGTCGAGTATGCGCCCCTGCTCATCCACAATAAACTGCACAACTACCGAGCCGGACTGCCCGCGCCGGAAGGACTCGACAGGATAAACGAGTTTCGTGGCCAGGTAATGATGCAGGGCCTGCTCGCCTCCCACGAAAGTGGGCATTTGGTCGGCATATATCAGAACGGGAGCTGCTTCCTGGCCAGCTACTGAACCAGCACTGCTGACTGCATTGGAAACCAGACCAGACGCGGCCGGTATGGCTTGGGCGCAACTGACAAACGTTATCAATACGCTGAATAAAGCTGACAGTAAATAAGATACCATACCCGATACTAAACGACTATGGACTGTAAGTCCATAGGTTTGGTTTGCGAATGAAATTCGCTGGTTTCGGCTAAAGCCGACTGAAAGCCCCCACTACAAGTGGGCTATTCCAGAATAAAATTCTCGTCCCCATTGGGCTGGTCTTTGTGATGGTTCAAGTACGCTTCCAATAGCTCGTCCGTGATGTTCCCCACGCTCCAGGCACCATAGCCAATGCCCCAGAAATGACCGCCCCAGTACCGGCGCTTCAACTCGGGAAACTCTTGCAGCAACAACTTAGCACTGCGCCCTTTCAGCCGGCGCATCAACTCGCTCAGCGCTAGCGAAGGCGGATACGAGACATGCAAATGAATATGGTCCTTGCTTACTACCCCTTTCAAAATGCGTACATCCAACGCATTACACGTTTGACGCAACAGGTCTCGGCAGCGCAGTTGTACATCACCCGTCAGCACCTGATAGCGGTATTTGGTGCTCCACACCAGATGCACTTCCAGCTTGTGAACCGAATGGCTGCCTGTTCGCTGCTTCATCTTACAAAGCTACCAAGCGCCTAGAAGTGAGTAGCAACTAAAGTCTTGCCCTAAAGGGCATAGCTTTAACTAGCGTGCTTGAAAAGTAAATTAATTAATTTATTGCATATGGCGAACCTCAATTACCATGTAAAGGTACCAGCCCTAAAAACCGGGGTAATTACCAGTGAATTACTCTTGCGTTAAGGTTGACAGTTGAGCTATCGTTGCCTCGGGACTGGTGCTATGTCAGGCAGGCTGCCGGCACACTGCGCCGGTAACGGGTATGCCCTGGCACCTACCCGCCAGGTTCTGGTTTTTTCGCGCTTGACATGGCAAGTCGCAGTCTCATTTGGGGCCATGGCCTGAGGCAAAGCGCCTATCGGCGATGTACTTACCGGCTGAAGCGAAACCATGGCCGATAAAATTTAAAATAATTGCACAAAACCAGCACAGAAAACTCCAACGCGGGTGCTAACTTTAACTTATGAACTTTCCCACCCGCTCTATTCAACCCTTGCAAGTTTCTTCTTCTGCTACTGAGCAGAGCCGCCAACGACTTGTAGCAGCCATTATTTCTTATACCAACGGTATTCCATTTCTGGTAAAACCCTCTCAGCAACAGGCGCTGGATTTATACTCCAGGGGCCGGCTTACCATTGATGAGGTTGTATATTACCTGGAATCAGCTGCTAAGCATGAAGCTAATGCTGCTTGATTTTATTCGTACCCTACGCCTTAGCTGCAAGTACTGGCTTGCAGCCACGGCGCAGCAGACTTCGGCACCGGATTACAGGGCTTGATGCCAAAACAGCGGCTGGCTGTTTTCTTTGCAGCGCGGTACCCTTAGCGCCGCGCCTTTCCAAACATGGCAACATCCACCCTGACCGGCCTGCGGGCCGGCGTGCTGCACGGCGACGAAGTGCAGGCCCTTTTCCAACACGCGAAGGCCAACGGCTATGCCCTGCCCGCCGTGAACGTAACCGGCACCGATACCGTGAATGCCGTGCTTGAAACGGCCCGCGACCTCAACTCGCCGGTAATCATTCAGTTCTCCAACGGTGGCGCTCAGTTTTTCGCCGGTAAGGGCCTGGCCAACGACAAGCAGCAGGCCAGCATCGCGGGCGGCATCTCGGGCGCGCAGCACGTGCATCTGATGGCGCAAGCCTATGGCGTGCCCGTAATTCTGCATACCGACCACGCCGCTAAAAAGCTCCTTCCCTGGATTGATGGCTTGCTGGAGGCCGGCGAGAAGTTTTTTGCCGAGCATGGCCAGCCCTTGTACAGCTCGCACATGCTCGACCTGTCGGAAGAGCCGATTGAGGAGAACATCGAAATTTGCCAGAAATACCTGGCGCGCATGGCCAAAATCGGCATGACGCTGGAAATTGAGCTGGGCGTAACCGGCGGGGAGGAAGATGGCGTCGACAACTCGGATGTGGATAGCGCCAAGCTCTACACGCAGCCCGAGGAAGTAGCGTATGCCTATGAGAAGCTCAGCGAAATAAGCCCGCGCTTTACCATCGCGGCGGCTTTTGGCAACGTGCACGGCGTGTACAAGCCGGGCAACGTGAAGCTGCAACCCAGGATTCTGCACAATTCGCAAGAACATTTGCGTCAGAAGCACAATATAGTCGAGGCCTTGCCCATTGATTTTGTGTTTCACGGGGGCTCAGGCTCGAGCCAGGAGGAAATCCGGGAAGCTATCAGCTACGGTGCTATCAAGATGAATATTGATACTGATTTGCAGTGGGCTTTCTGGGAAGGTATTCAGAAGTACTACGTGAAAAACGAAGGCTTCCTACAAGGCCAGATTGGCAACCCCAATGGCCCGGACGCGCCCAACAAGAAGTACTACGACCCCCGCGTGTGGTTGCGCGAAGGCGAAAAAACGTTCGTAACGCGCCTCAAGCAAGCCTTTGAGGACCTGAACGCCGTGAACCGCCGGCCCTAGGCAGCGAGGGGCAGCCTAAACTTAGCTCGACGGATATGCGTATAGCCGCCACATCATTTTTTACCTCTGATTATGAAAAAGACTCTTTTTTCTGCACTGGCACTCTGCTTGTTTTTAGCTGCTTCGACCCAGGCGCAAACCACGCCCACTACGGTTACCAAAGACGGTGGCGATAAAACCATCTCCAAAGCTGATGGTATGACTGTTAAAACCAAAGTGGGTGACGACGGCAAAATGAAAATGAAAGGCAAAGACGCCGCCGGCAATACAATGAAGGCCACAACCCGCCCCCGCAAAGGCGACATGAAAATGCACCACAAAGGCATGAAGAAAGACAGCGCAGCCACGAAGTCGGGTGCCAGCTACTAGTAATTAAGTACAAGTACTTGGTCAAAAGCACGGGTGTTATTCGTTAGCAGGAACCTGCACCTGGCTAGGCTCATCCACCACCAGCCAACTGTTTTTCGCCCCTTCGTTTTGCGCTGATTTTCAGCAAAAAAGCCGAACTCTCCCGAGTTCGGCTTTTTATATTTAGACGAGTCGCTGCCGGCCCGAGCAGAAGCTACTCGCGTTCTACCCGCTGCCCCAGGCTGGTGCCGGCTATTCGCACTACGTACAGGCCGGGAGCCAGGCCTGCCAGCCTCAGCTCGCCGCCACCGGCCCGCAACGGGGCAGCCAGCACCTGCTGTCCCATATTGTCGAACACCTGAGCCGTAACAGCCCCAGCGTCATGGGCAGTTCGATATGCAGCCGGTCATTAGTTGGGTTAGGATAGAGCTTCCAGAAAGCGGTCGGGCCGGCCGCCGGCCTAGCTGCCAATACCTGCTGGTAGGTGGCAGTGGCGGCCTGGGCCGCCGCTTGTAGCTCGGCGAGCGTGGGGGCAGCCAGCACGGCAAACGCTACGGTGGCGGAGTCGCCGGGAGCCAGCCGGGTCAGCAGTGTGCTTACCACCTGCGACACGTCGGTGCCGGCAGCCAGCGTGCCGGCCTCGCGGTGAGCCCGCCCGAAGCCCCCGCTGAGCGCCAGGTATTTTTCGGCAGGGCTAAAACCATCGCCAAAATAGATGGGGCTGGATTTGGGCGCCTGGTTGTCAATAGAGTATACGCCGGCCGGGCCAGTACCCAGAACCTGAATGCCGGTGTACACGACTGAGGCTATAGGGTCGAAGCAATAGCCTACGCGGTTGACCGAATCCCAGCGAGCTACGTTGCGGGCAGGGGCGCCAGGCAGGTCCCAGTCGGTAAATAAGCCGGCATACAGGGGCTTAAGGGTGTCGGCAGTAAGGTTTTGTATAGAATAGCTGAGCAAAATAACGTTGCGACGGGCAGCAGGCGCACCCCAGCTTTGGCCATGCTGCCGGATACGTACCCCCACCGAGCGTGGCTGCTGCGCAGCGGGCAGCGAGTCGCGAAATACGCTGTAGGCCTCCTGGTCGGCGCGGGGGCCGGGGGCCAGGCGCCTCACCTGAGCCAACGTATAGAACGACTGGCGCGCCCCGCCGTTGGTGCTGCGCAGGCGGTCTGAGACGCGCGTAGGTGAAGTAGCGAGTAGCAGTCCCCCTCACTTAGCAACGGCATGCTGTTGCGGTAGCTGACGCCCTGGCCCACTGTACCGGCAAGGTCATCGTAGGCCAGGCTACCGCGGCTGGTCAGGGTCAGCGAGAGGTCACCAGCATTAAGCTGCACATAGTCCGGGTTCAGGGTAACATCTACATATTGGTCTGACTGGTAGCCGTTATCGGCCGTAAGATGGTAGTGTAAAGTGGCCGTTGTATTCACTGGTATGCCGGTAGCGGCTACCGTCAGCCAGTAGGGCAGCGCCTTGTTGTCGGCTTCGGCCAGCGTAGCCAGGCTGCCCGCCTCAAACAGGCCCTGGTGCACAGCCACGTAAGGTGAGAGCGAGGTTAAGGTTACTTTGAGGCCGCTGATGGGCAATAGCAGGTTGCGCACCGTGGCTACCAGCTGAAAGGTATCACCGGGCGCATACCCCGCGGCGCTGGGCGGCAGCATGCTACTGCGCACTACCCGGGCTTCCCGTTGGTTGAGGGCGGCAACTGCCCGCCCTACGTTCAGGCGGCCCGTACCCAGGTAGCCCTGGTAAGCTGCGTTGGCCGGCAATCTGTAGATACTGGCATCGGCAGTTTGACGCAGCTGCGCCATTACCTGCTCGGACGTGAGCTGCGGAAACCTGACCCGGACCAGCGCGGCTGCTCCTGACACCTGCGGGGCAGAAAAAGAAGTGCCCGACGAGCGCCAGTAATCGGTATCTACCGAATCGGCTGCCAGCTGCACATTCCAGCCATAGGTCGAGAAAATGTTGATACCCGGCGCCACCAGGTCTACGCGGTGGCTATAGGTAGAAAAGCTGGCTTTCGCGTCGGCACCATCGGTGGCCGACACCGACAGTACGTGGTCGTAGGAGGCAGGGTAAAATAAGAGGTCATTGGGCGTGTTACCGGCCGCCGCTACCAGCACTGCATCGCGGTTTACGGCTGCATACGTGCACACATCCTGCTCGAAGCTTGAATAGCCACCCGCCCCGCCCCACGACATATTAATAACCTTGCAGCCGTGGTCGGCTGCATACACGACGGCCTCATACCCTCCAAAAGCCGCCACCCCGACGTCAGAAAATATTTGCAGCGGCAAAAACTTGCACCGGAATCCTACGCCGGCAATCCCCTTGCCATTGTCGGCCTGCCCGGCCACTACCCCGGAGGTTAGCGAGCCGTGGGCCACCACGCCTTCGTAGAGCGGGTCGTTATTATTATTGGCAAAATCCCACCCCCGAAAATTGTCGATGTAGCCATCGCCATCGTCATCTTTCCCATTGATAGGGTCGGCATAATTATATTTCACCTGGTGGCGCAGGTCTTCGTGGCTGTAACGAATGCCGGTATCCGTCATGCCAATGACCATGCTGGTATCGCCCTTGGTAAAGTCCCAGGCCCGGTAGGCATTAATCAGCTTCAGGTAATACTGGGCCCCGGTAGTAGAGTCGGCAAGCGGGTCATTGGGTAGATATAGCGGCTGCCTAATATAAAGCGGCTCAACGTATTCCACTACGCCACTGGCCAGCAGAACGGCGCGCGCCTTAGCCAGGCTCAACGTAGGCGGCACGGTTATTTCAAATATGCGGCGCAGGTCAACGCCGTCCGGCTGCTCGGGGTTGGGAGGCAGGGTAAGAGGAAACTTTTGCGTAAGGCCGGTAGCCTGCAGCGACTGCAAAGCCGCCCGCACGGCATCAAGCTCGGCAGTCGGGGTAGCGCCGCCCGCCCGCAGCTTAAATACCAGCCGG
This sequence comes from Hymenobacter sp. BRD67, assembly GCF_013256425.1. Lineage (GTDB taxonomy): Bacteria > Bacteroidota > Bacteroidia > Cytophagales > Hymenobacteraceae > Hymenobacter. The sequence goes on along the minus strand of NZ_CP053904.1, from coordinate 860,317 downwards.
CCCGGCAACGTGGGCGGAGCTGCCATTACTGCCCCGGCACCAGCCAGTAGAGCCAGCCATAACAAGGTAATAAGTAATCTCATATAATCAGATAATATTCACAAAAACAAATACTCGTAAAAGTACCACCCAGACCGGTTATTTATCTACGTAAAAAAAAGGCAGCCAGCCTCCGGGGCTGGCTGCCTTTTTTACAATCACTGCTTATTCAAACTTATAATTCTTATTCGCGCGTACCGTTCTGAATTTCCCGGCATTGTGCGCTTTTAAATCTATCATAGGCAGTGGATGAGGATTGTGCCTAAACCGCATGTGGGCACTGTGGTTTTTGGCGTCGTTGGTGTGGGCAAAGTCGCGGGCCTTGGGCCGGCGGCCAGCCGTAGCGGCTTGCGCTGAAAGCAGGCAAGCACCAAGCAGAACTAAAACGATGGTTTTCATGGGAGCAGTAGCAAAAGGGGCACCGGACAGTCGATAGCCAACGGGTTGTTTACGCGGGCAAGGGTCGGCTTGTTTCCCAGGCGTGCTGGTAGGGATTGGGGCTGACTTACGGGCTACACTTAGCTTGCCCGCCACCTGAGCTACCCCCACCGAGACGGCAGCCCAGCCTCGCGGGCCAGCGGCGCCGCACCCGAGCCAAACAAGCCGGCCAACACGGTATTGGTAGTAGCGGCCAGCTCCAGATGATAATCGGGATGCAGCTTTTCAGCCTGCTTCAGCGTTTCCTGCGCCCGGCGCACCAGGTGCTGAAGCAGTGGCTGGGTGGGGCCGTGCAGCTGCGCCACCAGCGCGGGCTGGTGCTCAAATACGTTGGCCAGCAGGCGCAGGCTCAGCTCTACTTCCCCAAAGGCATCTTGCGTAATCCGGGCGTGATAGGCCAGCCGCGCTTGCAGCTGCCGCAGTATAACGAGCAGGTCGTTAGGCGTTTGGTGGTAGCCGCGCACGGGGTCATCTACTTGCTTGCGCAGGGCAGCGCGACGGTCGGCCAGGGCATCAGGCCCTTCGAGCAGGCGGTAAGTCAGCTGCTCGGTCAGCAAGGCATCCTGGGCTACCAGGCGGGCCAGCAGCTGGTCTTTCTCTTTTTGCGGCAGCTCAAGCAGGGCGCGGCGAAGTACGGGTGGTAGTACGGGCATAGCTGAAGCAGGTTAGATGCAAAAGAGCCTGCGTCCCTAAGGTCACAGGCTCTTTCGAAGGCGCACTTGTTACGAAGCTGGTTTAGTCGGCGTCGCCTTCAGCGGTCAGGTTTTTACCCTGATGCTGCATTTCGGGCAGTGTAAAGTTGGCCTCGCTGGGGCGCGACAGCTCGCTGGGCACATTCTCGTCGGAGGCCGGCGCGGCACCCACCGGAGCCTGTATTTCCGAGCGCATCGAGTCATCCATCTGGTCGGCCATCTGCTGGCCGCTGTCGTTTTCGTCGAATACCTGACCGGCAGTTTCGCGGTCAAGGAAGCTATCCGATTCCTTCTCAGTGGCAGTAAGGGCGTTATTGGAAAGGTCGGCTTGCGCGTCGGTGGTGGCCGTAGCGGCAGCTTTACGGTTTTCGTTGTTGCCGGCGGCGGGTTGGGGGCAGTTGCCATAAAAGCTAGTTTTTATCGTGTTCCTTGTCGTCGTTGTCCTGGTAGGTAGCCTCGGGCTTGCCGCCAGCATAGCGCGGGTCATCGTCAGCCCAGGCGGCGCGTTGCACATCGGTATCGGCGTGGCGGGCGGCGTGTACGGCGGCGGGGTTTTGATTTTGAGTGGTGTGGCCGCGCTGGTCACCGGGGCTTGCTGGCGCTTTAGCAGCATCCTCGGGCTTACGCACCTCGCTGAACTCGTCGGGGTTGTCGTTGGAGCCGTTGCGCCCGGTGCCGGGCGCATTGCCCGCCGCGGTGTACTCGGGCTTGCCAAAGTCTCCATATTGCGGCGTGCCAGCCTGGGCCTGAGTAGCGGCCTCATCGGGGTTGAGCTGCGCCTGTGCGGCGCTCGCGCGTTGCCCCTCGGGCAATTGGTTGTCGTCGTCTGCCGAAGTCGAAGCTGAATTGGTAGTCATGGGAGGGAAAGAAAGATGTTCGCTAAACAGCCGGGCCGGGCCCGGAGTAGTGTTTACTCATCTTTTCGGGTTCGCGTTGCTGAATCGTAGTATTGCCCCCGCATTTTTTGGCCCGGCTACGTACACCAGGCTTCCTACTACCCGCTTTGTACCGCTCCCCTATTCACATGGCTATTCACCACGACCTTGTTAGTCAATCATTTACTACTGGCCAGGCCGATGACCCGGCCGAGCTGGCTTACACGCTGCCCGCTGCGGGCGTTATCGACTTCACCCACACCTTTGTGCCTGAAAGGCAGCGCGGCCAGGGTGTAGCCGACGAGCTGGCCCGCGCCGGCCTGGCCTACGCCCGGCAGCAGCACCTGCGCGTGCGCACCAGCTGCCCGTTTGTGGCCGGCTTTGTGCAGCGCAACCAAGCCGAATACGCGGCTATTTTAGACTCCTAGCCGTGTGAAGAGCTACAGAGTGAAGAGTTGAGAGTGAAGAGTTCATAATTTGTGTAAGCTTCAGGTTTTTAACTCCTTACTCTTACCAACCATTCCTTACTCTTCACTCTTAACTTCTATCTACTTACTGGCCGTATTTTTCTTGGCAAATGTCGCTGCTTCCTCGTCCAGCTGGTGGCTCGATAGCGTTTTGCTACCGTCGTCAATCAGAATGCGGTAGCGAAACGTGGCGGATTCGCCTTTTTCCAGCCGCAGGTTTTTGGCTGATTTTCCTTCGGTAAAAACCTTCTCGCCCAGTGGGTTGGCTGCAAACAGCCCGTAGCCGCGGGCGTGCCAGAAGGTTGGGTAGTTCGGGTTGCCGGGATGGTCGATAATGGCGATGCTGACCGAGTCGGCCCCCATCTTGCCAAACACCTTGCACCACACGCCGCGCGTGCTCCAGGCATCGTTGCCGCGCTTGCCGGCGCTGGTGAGGTAGCTGCCGTTGGGTACGTGGTCGGTGCCGGCCTTCACCACCGTTACAATGCCTTTGCTATCGGTAAATTTCTGGTCCTGGGTGCTGGGCATTTGCAGCTCGTGAGCCAGGCGCAGGCCCAGCAAGCCATCCTTGGCGTCGTTGAAAGTGACGGGTACTACGGCTTTCAGTGTCGTCACGCGGTCGATAGTGCGGGCCCGGCCGGTGCCGCTAAACTCGAAGCGGGTAGTTTCCTCGAGCAGCACCTCATTGGCCTGGTTGGTCCAGTTGGCATGGTAGGCCAGCACGCCGGTCTGGCCGCTGCTGGTAGTGAGAATACGGTCGGTTTTGATCCAGCCGTAAGCGCTTTTCTTTTCCTTCGGAATAGCGTATGAATTATTCCAGAAGTCGAGGCCGTTCACGTTCTCATAGTTGAACCACAGCCCAATGTGGTGCGGGTGGTCGGTCGGGTCACCTGCCTTGGGCTGAAGCGGAAAGCCCCGCGTTACCACCTTGCCATCGGCCGGCCGCAGCGGGTAAAGCACCGGCTTTTCGAGCGAATCGGGGTATAGAAAGCTGGTAAACAGCTGCTTGCCAACGTACACATCTATCTTTTTACCCGTACCGGCCTTCACCACGCGCACGGGCTCGGCCTTTTGAGCCTGGGCCGGCAAGCAAGCTACTACAGCAGCCAGTAAAGCACCGAATAATATTATTTTTTTCATATATATTATATAATTAATACATAAACACTTTACCGCCCACCATTACTTCCTGGGTTTTCTCGTCGAAGGTGGCTTTCTGGCCGGTATGCACGGCCGCGTTGGTCATGATGGTGGCAATGGAGTGGCTGTAGCCAGCCTCGACCGGCGCGTGGGGCGTCTGGCGGCTGCGCACGCACTCCATCCAGTTCCGCACGTGGTTGGAAGTCAGCTTATCGCCGCCGGTATTGGCCGAGGCAATGACGGCCTCGGCATTGCCCAGGTTGGTTTCGGGCAGCAAAAACGGCTGCATGTGCATAGCCTCGGCAAACTTTTGGGTGAGGCCGCCGCGGGGCGATATCGTATTGGTATTCAGGTTCAGCTCGCCGCCATTAGAGTAGTAGATTTCGGCCGGATGCTCGTCGCCATTGTCCATGCGCGAGCCAAACGTGACCTGGAAGCCGTGGGCCATATCCTGGGCCGGGCCGTAGTCGAACACCGCCGTGAGGGTATCCCAGTTGCGGCGACCATCCTGCCACATATAAATGCCGCCGTTGGCCACCACGCTGCGCGGGTGCTGCAAGCCCGTAAACCAGTGCACAGTATCAATCTGGTGGCTCATCCACTGGCCGGCCAGGCCGGAAGAATAGGGCCAGAAAAGTCGGAATTCCAGATATTTACGCGCATCAAACGCTTCGGCGGGCCGGTTCATCAGGTAGCGCTTCCAGTCGGTGTCGGCTTCCTTGAGCTGGGGCACCAGCTCGGGCCGGCGCCAGCGGCCGGGCTGGTTTACGTTCCAGGTCAGCTCCACCATCTTAATGTCGCCAAACTTACCCGACTTGATAAAGGCTTCGGCCGCGCGGTAGTTGTCGCCGCTGCGGCGCTGGGAGCCAATCTGCACAATCTGCTTCGACCCTTTGATGGCCTTGAGCGCCGCCCGGTTGTCGGCCATAGTCTCGGCAAAGGGCTTCTCGACGTAGGCATCGCAGCCGGCCTGCACGGCCTCGATGGCGTGCAGCGCATGCTGGAAATCGGCGGTGCTGATAAATACGGCGTCCACCGCCTTTTTGCCGTACATCTCCTCGTTATTGCGGTAGGCCACCACGTCGCGCTGCATCTTCTCCTTCCAGATGGCGGCCCCTTCCTCCCGGCGCTTTTTCCAGATATCCGACACGCCCACCACCTCAAAGTTCAGCTCCTTGCAGTGGTTCATAAAGCTGGGAATGTGCGAGCTGCGATGCCGGTCGGAGAAGCCGACCACGCCCACGCGCACCCGGTCGTTGGCCCCGATAATACGCTTATAGCTGCTGGCCGACCAGGCCGTGTGCGGCGCTACCAGCACCCCGGCACCGGCCAGGGCAGCTTGTTTGAGAAAAAGACGCCGCGGCGTATCGTTGGTAAGCATGGGTGGGAGAAGGTTAAAAGTTGTAATATTTCTATGAATACGAATTATTTACGAAAAGTATCTTACTGACTGAGTAGTGAACGAAGCGGGCTGCCCGCTACATTCCCGACTTTAGGACCGGCGCTTGCTGACTGGCACCAGCAAATGACTTCCTAAGCTTCGAGTATTTCGAGCTGCCAGGTCAGCTGCTCATCCGTAATTGGGTAGGGCTGCCCGTGGCGAATGGTCTGATACACTGCCTCAAAGAGCCCCAGGTAGGTACTGGGCGCGGCGGGGTCGGCCACGGGCGGCAGCACGTGGTTGTGACCGGCGGGGTCGGCCAGCACCATGCGGCCTTCCTGGCCGGGCTGCTCGCGCCCATACGCCTCGTCGCCGGGCTTGATGCCGGCCAGCAGCTGCGGCTCCTGGGGGTCGGTGCGCTCCTTGCGGTAGCTGCCCAGCGTACCATTGAGCACGAAGGCCGGGCCGGCGTCGGCTACGAGCAGGCTGGCCGTTACCCACACGTTCAGGCCCTGGGGATAGCGCAGCTGAATAGAAAAAAAGTCGGGCACCTGCGAGCCGCGCCGGTAGCTCCCGATGGTTTTCTCAAACGACAAAGGCTTGCCAAACAAGCTAATAACCTGGTCGAGCAGGTGCGGCCCCAGGTCAAACACGAGGCCCGAGCCGGGGCGACCATCTTCCTTGAAAACCTTGGTGTGCAGCACCGGCCGAAAGCGGTCGTAGCGAAAATGCACCTCGATAAGCTGGCCCAGCTGGCCGCTCTCCACCACGCGGCGCACGGCCCCAAAGTCGGTGTCCCAGCGGCGATTCTGGTAGGCCATCAGCTGTCGGCCCTGCTGCCGTGCCAGCGCCACCAGCTCGTGCCACTGCGCCACGGAAGTAGCCACCGGCTTTTCGACGAGCACATGCTTGCCGGCGAGCAGGGCCTGACGCGTCAGGTCGTGGTGAGAGTCGCTGGGCGTATTTACCACTACCAGCTCCAGGCTGGGGTCGGCGAGCAGGGCTTGCGTGCTCGGGTAGCTTTTGATGGCCGGGTAATCGGCAGCCATGCGCTGCTCGGTACGCTCCACTACCGAGCGCAGCTCGAAGCCGGGATGCAGACGTAGAAAAGGAGCGTGAAAAAGCTTGCCGGACATGCCATAGGCGAGCAGTCCGGCCGGAATGGGCGAAGAAACAGAAGGCGTCATGCCCAAATATACCCGGCCACCCGGCGCTTGCGATATCTCCGCCGGGTTACTATTTCGTCCTTACCACGCTCAGGGCTCGCCGGCCGGGGTGAACTACATGAAACTGGCCGGCTGACAACGTTACCGGCATCGTTTGCGCAAAAAAAGCTGCGATGCTTCATTTTTTCAGGAGATGGCCTGATTAATATTATACACGCTTAGTCCAATTTTCAGCGGACTACCGCCGGTTTTTATTTGTTTTTGCCCATGAATCACTTTTTCTCTTTCCGTCTTCTTTCTTCACTTCCCCGGCCCGCCGGGTTGGGCCTGCTCTGCCTGATGGCGGGGCCGGTAGCGGCTCAGCTGCCGGCATTTCCGGGAGCTGAGGGAGCTGGCAAGTATACCACCGGCGGGCGAGGCACCACCTCGACACCGACCACGGTAATGGAAGTCACCAACCTCAACGACTCGGGCGCGGGCAGCCTGCGCCAGGCCCTGACGGGCACCTATGCCAGCCGTACGGTGGTGTTCCGGGTGTGTGGCACCATTCACCTGGTTTCGCAGCTGAGCATCCCGGCCAATACGACGCTGGCGGGCCAAACGGCCCCTGGCGATGGCATTTGTGTGGCCGACAAGCAAAGCAACGTAAAGGGCAACAACGTAATTGTGCGCTTTATGCGCTTCCGCCTCGGCGACCAGTACCAAAACCTGGGCATGGTGAATGGCAGCGGTAACGAGGATGCGTTTGATGCCATTTCGGGTACTACCGGCCTTATAGTAGACCATTGCACCTTTAGCTGGGGCGATGATGAGTCGTTTACCTGCTACAAGGGCGACAATACTACCCTGCAATGGAACCTCATCAGCGAGGGCCTGAACTACTCGTATCACTTCGAAACCGGCGACACCGATTTTGAGCACCACGGCTATGGCGGCATCTGGGGCGGCCGGCACGCCTCCTTTCACCACAACCTGCTGGCGCACATGCAGGGCCGCAACCCCCGCTTCGACGGCTCGCGCAACCTCGCGCCTTACACGGCTGGCCAGGAAAACGCCGAGTTAGTGAATAACGTGATTTACGACTGGGGCAGCTACACCACCAACGGCGGTGAAGGTGGCAATTACAATATAATAAATAACTATTATAAGTACGGCCCCAATACCAACCCCGGCAGCAGCTCGGGCGTGGCGGTGCGCTCGATGATTATCAATCCTTATAAACAAACCAGCAGCCCGATACTGCCTTATGGCAAGTATTATCTGAGCGGCAACTACGTCGATAACTCGGCTTTCATTACCAGCCACAACTGGTATGGCGCAGCCATGAGCGGCGGCACCATGGCCGATACTGTGCAGTCGAAGGTGCTGGTGCCGTTTGTTATTGAGAGCTATGCACTGCCAACTCAAACGGCCGCGGCGGCCTACGCATCGGTGCTGGCGGGTGTGGGCTGCACACTGCCCACCCGTGACCCGGTAGATACGCGCATTATTCAGGAAGTGCAGGACCGCACCGGCAAGATTATCGATGTGCAGGGCGGCTTTCCAGCGCACGTTACGCCTTACAGCACTTCGCAGGTTGCCTGGAATATTCTTAACTGCAACACCCCGCCGCCGGTTGACACCGACCACGACGGAATGCCCGACACTTACGAAACCGCTAACGGCCTGAATCCCAACGACCCGGCCGACCGCGCATTCATCGCAGCCAACGGCTATACCAACCTCGAAAACTACCTCAATGGCCTGGTGGCCGCCACGGTGCTAAGCACGCACAAAGCCAGCACCAGCGACCTGCTCCAGGTGTATCCCAACCCTGCGCAGGCCGGGCAGTCTATTACGGTAACGCACCCGGCCCAGGCCGGCGCGGCGGGCAGCTTCACTATCTACAGCTTTGAAGGCCGGCTGGTTGGAACGGTGGTAGCCCAGCCCGGCACCAGCCAGACGCAACTCGACGTGCGCCAGCTGGCGACTGGCAACTACCTGCTCGTGTACCAGTCCGCACCGGGTGCCCAGCGCATGTCGGTGAAGTTTGTGAAGACCGAATAGCCCCAAGGCTCAACGCTTGCCAGAGGGTTCGCCGCTGCTTAGCCAGCCGGCGAACCCTCTTTTTTAGCCCTCTAGCAAGCCGGGCCGCTGCTTCCTAATGCGCAGCCGACACGCCATTTGGCAGCGGCTTTTCCTGCGTGCCGGCTCACTTAAGCTGGTTAGCGAGGCCGTAAGCCCGGTTTTCTGGATAGCTTTATTGCCCGATTTCTTTCTGCTTTCATGCTCAGCTCTTTTCAAACTATGTGGCTGCTTGGCACTTTGCTGCTCACGGCGGGTTTCAGTGCCCGCGCGCAGCCCGGCCCGGCCGGCCCGGCCTTGCTCAGGCCAACATATATTAAAAGTCAATTGCTTAAAGCCGCGCAGTGGCAGCTGGCCCACCCCCGGCACCCGGCCACCGACTGGACTAATGGCGCCTTTTACGCGGGCGTATTTGCGGCTTACCAGGCTACTCACTCGCGGGGACTGCTCGATTCGCTGCTGGCGATGGGTGAGCGCACGCACTGGCAGCCCGGCGGCCGCTACGACCACGCCGACGATATTGCCATCTGCCAGACCTACCTCAACCTGTACCGGCTCAAAAAAGACCGCCGGATGCTGGAGCCCACCTTGGCCGTGGTGGAGAAGCTTCGCACCACGCCCGGCCCCGAAGCGCAAGCCCACGGCATCAGCTGGTGGTGGTGCGATGCGCTGTTTATGGGGCCGCCCGTACTGGTAAAGCTGGCCCGGCTCACAAGTCAGCCGCAGTATTTTACCCTCAGCGATACCCTGTACCAGCAGACGTACCGGCGGCTGTTCAATCATCAGCAGCACTTATTTGCGCGCGATGCCGCTTACCTGTGGAATGCGGCCGGCGAGGGCAAAAAGGAAAGCAACGGCCAGCCGGTTTTCTGGAGCCGCGGCAATGGCTGGGTAATGGGCGGCCTCGTGCAGCTGCTGCAAGAACTGCCGGCCAACCACCCGACGCGGCCCTTCTACCTGAGTCTGTTTCGGGAAATGAGCGCCCGCCTGTGCCAGTTGCAACAGCCCGACGGCCTGTGGCGCACCAGCCTGCTCGACCCGGCTGCCTATCCTGGCGGCGAAACATCAGGCTCGGGCTTCGACTGCTACGCCCTGGCCTGGGGCTCAACCAGGGCTTGCTGGACCAGGCCACTTACCGGCCGGTGGCGCAAAAAGCCTGGGCAGCCCTCACACGGGTAGTTTCGCCCGAGGGCCGCGTGGGCTGGGTGCAGCCCATCGGGGCCGACCCGCGCCGCGACTTTTCGGCCGAGAGCTGGGAGGTGTACGGCACCGGCGCTTTCCTACTCGCCGGCTCAGAAATGGCTAAAATGAAATAGCCTTTCAAGAGCGATTTCCAAGTCAGGGTGCGGGGCGGGCTGCCCTCAACCTATATACTTATACTGACCTGAAAACCGCTCTAAACTGCTCTGAACCGGCTACTATGGGGCCATAGTAGCCCGCAGCGGCGCGGCCAGCCGCACCACGCACACGCCCGGCGCCCGCAGCCACGCGGCCCGCGCCAGCTGCGCCAGGCCGATAGTGCCAGTGAGGTAATTGCCGCGCTGCGCCGACCGAAACTGCTCGTGCACGGCCGAAAAGTCGGCCTCGGCGGGCACATTGGCCTCGTCGAAGGTTACCAGCACCTCTACTTCGGCCGCATCGGGCGTGAGGGCCAGGTGGGCATTCTGCTGAATTTTCTTGTAGCCGTAGCGGTAGCCATAGGTAAGGGCCGACAAGTCGCTGAGCACGGCCGAAGCGGTAGGAAAAGCCCCCGCTCCGCGCCCCAGAAAAAACTGCCGGTCGGCAAATGTGCTTTGGGTTATCAGGCCGTTGAACTCGTCGTGCACCTGCGCCAGCTCGTGGCCGGGGCGCACCAGCGTGGGCAGCACGCCCGCCGCCAGCCCACCGCCTGGCAGGCGCCGCGCCTCCGCTACCAGCTTGATTACCAGGCCTTGCTCGCGGGCATAAGCCGTGGCCAGCGCGCTAATACTGGTAATGCCCACGGCCAATAAATCGGCAGGGGCCACCACCAGCCCAAAGGCATGGGCCAGCAGCAGCACCAGCTTGTTGCGGGCATCGAGTCCTTCTACATCGAGGGCCGGGTTGCTTTCGGCAAAGCCCAGCGCCTGGGCCTGCGCCAAGGCCTCGGCGTAGGGCTGCCGGTCGCGGTGCATAGCCGTGAGAATGTAGTTGGTCGAGCCATTGATAATACCTTCCACCGACTCAAGCAGGTCGGTATCATAATATTCCTCCAGGTTGCGGATAACGGGCAGGCTGGCGCAGGCCGCCGCCTCGTAGAGCAAGGGCGTGCCGGTTTGCTGCTGAATGGCAATGAGCTCGGGCAGGTGCTCGGCCAGCATCTTCTTATTGGCCGTGACCACCGCTTTGCCCCGCAGCAGCGCCTCTTTTACAATCAGATAGGCTTCATCGGCATCGTCAATCAGCTCCACAATTACTGTAAGGGCCGGGTCGCCCAGCAGGTCGTTTTTGTCGAAGGTGAACAGCTCGGCGGGCAGCGGGCGCGGCTTGGTGCGGCTCTTGACGGCAATGCGGCCGATGCGGGCGCGCAGGCCGGGCGTGCGGGCCAGCACGGCGTGCAGGCCCTGGCCCACTACGCCAAAGCCGAAAAGACCAATGTGGAGGTCGGTACGGGTCATGTTTTATATAGTATTTTGTGAATATTATTCACGCCTACTCACCCGTCCCTACTCCAAGATATTCCTCACCGGAAGAGCCAAAAAAAGCCCTTCCGACAAGTCAGAAGAGCATACACCGCCACGGCGGCAAACGGCATCTTATAACTTATCTGCTTCCGAAACCGGCCGGGGCCGGGTTTCGGAACAGGAATTAGCACCTTCGTATCGCTACTGGTTGCTAAGGCATCGTCGGGCCTGTCCCTCCGCCTTTCTTGATAAGGGCTCCGGTGAAGGAGCGTGCCGCAAAGGTAAAGGCGAAGCGCTGACATGGGCAAGTAGGCGGCCCAGCTAAGTGGCCGTAAGCCTCAGTCTGCTAAACCAGCTTAAAAAACAGGTTTTTATAAAAAGCACCAGCTTCTTTTTTTCGGCTTTTCACCTGTAATAAGGCTACCTGCCAGGGCAGTAGCCTCGTAGCAGCCAGCCTATTTAGACTTTTTAAAAACATCGCAAACCCCTGCTAAGCCGTATTATTTAACTGCTTAAATCGCTAGTTTCATTTAGTCTCAGTAGTACATGAGTTTACCTTTCACCCAAAAGCCGCTGGACCGCACACCGCCGGCGGTGGTGCCCGCCGAGGACGTGACGCTGCACGTTAATGGCCAGGACCACACGATTAAAATTGCCCCCTGGACTACCCTGCTCGATGCCCTGCGCGAGTACTTGGACCTGACGGGCACCAAGAAAGGCTGCGACCACGGCCAGTGCGGCGCCTGCACCATTCTTGCTGATGGCAAGCGCATCAACTCGTGCCTGGCTTTGGCCACAGTGTATCAGGGCGCGGAAATTCAAACTATTGAAGGGCTGGGCACCGAGGAAAACCTGTCGCCCTTGCAGCAGGCGTTTATCGACCACGACGCTTTTCAGTGCGGCTACTGCACGCCGGGCCAGATTTGCTCGGCCCAGGGGCTTATCAACGAGGGCCGCGCCAAGACTGAAGACGAGGTGCGCGAGCTAATGAGTGGCAACCTCTGCCGCTGCGGTGCCTACCCCAACATTCTGTCGGCGGTGATGGAAGTACTGCACGACGGCCAGGTAACGGTAGACAACGGCCGCCTCGTCACGATTCCGACTCAGCCGACCACCTCCAGCTCAGTCAGCTAATACTCAACGTGCTATGAACAGTTTCACCCTTACCCAAGCCGCGGGCGTTGCTGAAGCCGTGCGCGACAAGGCCAGCCACGAAAGCTCGGCCTACCTGGGCGGCGGCACCAACCTCATCGACCTGATGAAGGAAAACGTGAGCCGCCCTACGCACCTCACCAGCCTGCACAAGCTGCCGCTGGGCAAAATAGAACAAACCCCCGAAGGCGGCCTGCGCCTGGGCGCCCTCGCCACCAACGCCGAAACGGCCTGGCACCCCGAGGTAGAAGCCCGCTACCCGCTGCTGAGCCAGGCTATTCTGGCCGGGGCCACGCCGCAGCTGCGCAACATGGCCACCGATGGCGGCAACCTGTTGCAGCGCACGCGGTGCTACTATTTCTACGACCTCGCCACGCCCTGCAACAAGCGTGAGCCCGGCACCGGCTGCTCGGCCATCGGCGGCTACAACCGGGTGTGCGGCATTCTGGGCACCAGCGAAAGCTGCATTGCTACCCATCCCAGCGACATGTGCGTGGCCCTGGCCGCCCTCGAAGCTGTGGTGCGGGTAGCCGGCCCAGACGGTGAGCGCACCATTCGGTTTGAGGACTTTCACCGGCTGCCGGGCGACACGCCCGAGCTGGATAACAACCTGAAGCCCGGCGAATTGATTACCGGCATCGACCTGCCGGCCAAGGGCTTTGCCAATAATTTCACCTACCTCAAGCTGCGCGACCGGGCCAGCTACGCCTTCGCGCTGGTGAGCGTGGCGGCGGCGCTGGAGCTGGATGGCAACACCATCAAGGACGCCCGGCTAGCTCTGGGTGGCGTGGCTCACAAGCCCTGGCGCGACAAAGAGGCCGAGGCGCTGCTGAAAGGCCAGCCCGCCACGGCCGACACCTTCCGCAAGGTGGCCGTCAAAGTGCTGGAAGGTGCCAGGGGCTACGGCGCCAACACCTTCAAAATCGAGCTGGCTAAGCGCGCCATCGTACGCGCCCTCAAGCAGGCCACCGAAATGAGTTATCCGCAGAATGACAACGCTTTCCAGAATTCAAACCCATGAGCCAGACTATTGCCACCCCGCCCACTGTGCGCCTGGGTACCGACTATATTGGCAAGCCCACCAGCCGCTTCGAGGGCAAGGCTAAAGTGACTGGCGCGGCCAAGTACGCCGCCGAGTACAATGTGCCCGACCAGTGGTATGGCTACGTGGTGAGCAGCCCCATTACGAAGGGTAAAATCACCAGAATTAACAGCGCGCCCGTGCTGGCCATCCCCGGCGTGAAGCATATTTTTTCGCACGAAAATGTGCCGTCGCTGGCGTTGTTCGACCGCAGCTATAAGGACGATGTGGCGCCCGGCGGCTCGCCCTTTCGGCCGCTGCACGAGCCCGAAATCCGGTTCAATATGCAGCCCGTGGCGCTGGTAGTCGCCGAAACGTTTGAGCTGGCCCGCTACGCGGCCTCTATTCTACACATCGAATACGAGCAAGAAGCGCACAACACCGACCTCGAAACCAAGCGCAGCGAGGGCTTTCCGGCACCCAAGGGCAAAGATGGGTTTGTGCCGCCGCCCAAGCCGAAAGGTGATGCCGAAGGTGCATTCAGCAAAGCACCGCATAAGCACGAGGGCGAGTACATTCACCTGACCCAGCACCACAACCCGATGGAGATGTACGCCACCACCGTGGAGTGGCTGGGCGAGGGTAAGCACCTGAAAATCTACGATAAGACGCAGGGCGCGATGAACGTGCAGCAGTACATCTGCAAGATTTTTGGGCTGAGCAAGGACGAGGCACGGGTGATTTCGAAGTACACGGGCGGTGCTTTCGGCTCGGGGCTGCGGCCGCAGTACCAGGCGTTTTTGGCGGTGCTGGCGGCGCTGGAGCTGAAGCACTCGGTGCGCGTGTCGCTCACGCGCCAGCAGATGTTCAGCTTCGGCCACCGGCCCCATACGCTGCAAACCGTGAAGCTGGCCACCGACGACCACGGCCACCTGCAATCGTTGCAGCACAAGGCGCTGGCCGAAACCTCGCAGTTTGAGAACTTTACCGAAACGGTGGTCAACTGGTCGGGCATTCTGTACGAGAGTCCCAACTGGAAATTCGACTACGAGCTGGCCCGGCTCGACGTGTTCTCGCCGCTCGACATGCGGGCGCCCGGTGCGGCCACCGGCTCGTTTGCCATTGAGTGCGCGATGGACGAAATGGCATATAAGGCCGGCGTTGACCCGCTGGAATTCCGCCTGCTCAACTACACCGAAACCGACCCTACTGAGAAAAAGCCCTTTAGCAGCAAGCGCCTGCGCGACTGCTACCACGAGGGTGCCGCCCGCTTCGGCTGGGACCAGCGCCGCCCCGAGCCCCGTTCGATGCGCGACGGCGACCTGCTCGTGGGCTACGGCATGGCCACCGGCTGCTGGGATGCCTCCATGCAGAAAACGGCGGCCAAGGCCAGCCTCACCACCGACGGCCACCTCACGGTGAGCAGCGCCTCCAACGACATCGGCACCGGCACCTACACCGTGATGACGCAGGTAGCCGCCCAAACCCTGGGCCTGCCCCTCGAAAACGTCACGTCGGTGCTCGGCGATACCACCCTGCCCCTCTCCCCCGTGCAGGGCGGCTCCTGGACGGCCGCCTCGGTGGGCTCGGCCATTCAGGCCACTTGCCAGGCGCTGGGCGAAAAGCTGCTCAAGCTGGCCCAACAACTGGACAACTCGCCGCTCAAAGGCCTGGCTTTTGAGGATGTGCAGTTTGCCGACGACCACATTCGCGCCAACGAAGACATCACGAAGTCGGTGCCTATCAAGGACGTGCTAGCCGCCAGCGGCGAAGCCAAGGTGGAGGCCGAGTCGGGCGCGCAGCCCAATCCCATCAACCAGCTGAAATACTCCATGCACTCGCACAACGCGGTGTTTGTGGAAGTAAAAGTGGACGAAGACCTCGGCACCGTGCACGTTACCCGCGTGGTAAACGCCGTGGCCGCCGGCCGCATCCTCAATCCCAAAACCGCCCGTAGCCAGGTGCTAGGCGGCACGGTATGGGGCATCAGCATGGCCCTAATGGAGGAAACCCACATCGACAACACCTACGGCCGCTACATGAACCACAACCTGGCCGAGTACCACATCCCGGTCAACGCCGATATCCACACCATCGACGTGGTTTTTGTCGAAGAGGAAGATGATATCATCAACCCGCTCGGCGTAAAAGGCGTGGGCGAAGTCGGCATGCTCGGCGTAGCCGCCGCCGTGGCGAATGCCGTGTATCACGCGACCGGTAAGCGCGTGCGCGATTTGCCGCTGACGATTGATAAGCTGCTGTAAGTAGCGGATAGTAACAAAAACTGCCCCGTAGCCAATTGGATGCGGGGCAGTTTTTTGTTGCACCTATTCTAGTACTTCTTCAAGCAGGCACGTTATTTTTTTAGTGACTGGCGCACACCTTCCATTATCTAATGACATTTTTTCTATTCGCAAAACCCCGTAAATATCAACAGTAACTGTATACTTAATCTTAGCTTCGCCAGCCGGCTTAGGGGGCAAGCCCGTCAAGTCTATCTCAGCAAACTGCTTGTTAAGGCTTGCTTTAGTATTTTCACCATAATGTATAGTAGCTGCTGAACTTCTCTGGTTATCAGAAACAGTTTGCACTATTTTCACATTAGAGAATGGCAGCATTTTTCCCTTTGGCACAATAATCAAATACCCATTATGCATCAAACTCGTGCCTATCGAATGCTTCAAGCGCCATTTTTTAGTCAAAGAAAGGTCAACAGCTCTTTGTTGAACTTCAATATTACCAGGAGCTAGTTGAAAAGCCTCATCTACAATATCATTTCTTCCTGTTTCCTTTGCTCTGTAGATAATATCATTAGCAAGATAATCTCTTGCTTTTAATTGATTAAACTCGTCAACTTCAAATTTTGTCAAAACACGAATATCGTCCACTAGATTTGTCAAAGACTTCAGCCTTTCAAATTCAAGGCCAAAGCTTTCTAATACATGCTGTTCATCTTTAATTATTAAAATATTTTCCCTATTCTTATCCTCGGCATAATAAGTCCAATTATAAGAGCCGTTTATAACTGCTTTATTATCAATAATGCAAAACTTATTATACATTGGGTGTGCAGAACTAGAAAAGTAAAATTTACCGCCTTTATCAATAAATTCTTGGAAGGGAAGTCCGCTTTCTCTATTGTTTATATAGTCATTGTGTATAATCACCTCAACACTTAATCCCAAATCAAGTTTATTCATTAACTTACCAAACAAAGCTTCATTAGTAAACCAATACACTGCAACACTTATTTTTTGAGTCGCAGCATCTAGCTCCTCTAAAATTTGCTTACGAATTCCATCAAAATAGACCTTAATCATGATGCGTCAAATGGTTTGAGATTTAATTTTAGTCGCTTGGGCAGATTCTCATCAAGCAGCAGCCGCATACAGTTGGCGTATATTCTTATCAGTTAACAGCCTGCTAGCGACTTCCAGTAACGCTACGGCTTGCTCTCTGCTCACTGTAGGGAAATCATCCAAAAACTCATCCAGCGGTATGCCTTCTTCTAAGTGGTCAAATAGCGTTTCTACTGGCACCCTGGTACCCGCAAATACAGTTTGACCGCTCAGGATATCGGGGTCGCTGGTTATTAGCTCGTTAACTTGCATTGTTTAGCACGGTAAGTTGGTACTCGCTCAGTAGTGGCAAGGTACCAACTAGCAGCCAAATGGCTAGGAAGGGCAGCGCAACCACTTGGCTACGCTGCCCTCCCTAGCTATTATTAACTTGCTATGCTTTGACCTAGCGTAGCAACGGCGCTATGCGGGTACCAATCAGCTCGGTGGCGCGGAGGATTTTTTGGTGCGGCAGCACAGCCACATCCATTTGAAACGTCACCCGGGAGATGCCGCCCAGCGCCTCGCTGTGCCGCTGAATCTTGGCCGCTACTTCTTCGGGGTTGCCGACCAGCAGGGCACCCAGGGGGCCGGCCTGCATATCGAAGTGCGCCCGCGTGAGGCCGCTGCCGCCCCGCTCGCGGGCGCGCTTGCTGAACGTTTCGAGGTAGCCGGGCACGAAATCGGCCACGGCTTCTTCGGTGGTGGGGGCCACGTAGCCCAGCGAGTGCAGCCCCACCTGGAGCTGCTCGGGGGCGTGCCCGGCCCGGCGGCCGGCTTCGCGGTAGAGGTCTACCAGCGGCCGGAAACGATGGGTGTCGCCGCCGATGATGGCCACCATCAGGGGCAGGCCCAGCGTGCCAGCCCGCACAAACGACTCGGGCGTGCCGCCCACCCCCAGCCAGATGGGCAGCCTGGCCTGCGCCGGCCGCGGATACACGCCCTGGCCGGTGAGCGCGGGCCGGTACTGGCCCTGCCAGCGCACTTTTTCCTGGTCGCGGATGGTGAGCAGCAGCTCCAGCTTTTCGCTGAATAGCTCGTCGTAGTCGTTGAGGCTGAAGCCGAAGAGCGGAAACGCCTCGGTAGACGAGCCGCGCCCGACTACCATTTCGGCGCGGCCCTGCGAAATCAAATCCAGCGTGGCAAATTCCTGGAACACGCGCACCGGGTCGGCCGCCGAGAGCACCGTCACGGCGCTGGTGAGGCGAATGCGCTTGGTGCGCGCGGCGGCAGCGGCCAGGATAACGGCCGTGGCTGAATCAAGGTATTCGGCCCGGTGGTGCTCCCCGATGCCGAATACGTCGAGCCCCACCTGGTCGGCCCGCTCAATGCGCTCGAGCAGCAGGCGCATGGCCTCGGTGCCGCTCAGGTGGTCGCCCCCGTTTTGGAGCAGGTGCGAGGCAAAACTATCGATTCCAACTTCCATCAGATTGGGCTAAAGTAGGTTTAGGGGAGCATGGCCAAAGTAATGGACCTGCCTTCGACAACAAATGTACATACATTTAATGTAAATACATCGTTCGCATTTAGCCATAAAAGAGAGTGTTAAGATTTTGCCTAAATGCTCTAAAAAGAACCTCAGTATCAACGCATAAATTCGCGTATACTTTCATTTAGCGCGGTTTCGGAGTCGCTGTACGGTAGCGTGGACTTTTAGTCCGCCCGTTGCTATGCTGAGCACTGGCGGACTAAAAGTCCGCGCTACTTGACCAGCCTTACCCTGATTCCGAAACCGCTTTAGCATGGTAGCCAAACGATGCGAGTGCGATGCTTCGGCAAGCTCAGCATGACGGTCTTTTAAAGTTCTCAACCCGTTCTGAAGCCGCCCTGGCCATCTAGCCTACGCGCCTCGGCTGATTGAGCTCACGCCCGGAGTCCACATTACCCCTACTGCTTAAAAGCAGCGGCGAACTCCTTCGCAAAATCCTCCAGCTTCACCTGGCCCAGAGTGGGTTTGTGCTGCTCGTAGTCTTCGCCGAGGGCGCCGCTGCTCATGCTGGCGTAGATGCCCACGATGTCGGCGGCGGTGCTGGCGGGCAGGCCGTTTTTGAGGAGGTTTTCACGCATTTGCTCGTCGGTGAAGGCTACCCAGCGCAGGTCGGGCCGGCCGATGGCGGTGCCCAGGGCCTGGGCCACTTCGGCTTGCGTGCGCTCGTCGCTGGCTACGTAGCGGATAGTGCGGCCGGCAGCGGTGGCGGGTTTGGTCAGCTCCTCGGCAGCGGCGGCGGCGATATCCCTGGGATGCACCAGCGCCACCGGGCGGTCACCGGCGCAGTTAGCACCCATGAAGCCCGCCCCTTTTATCATACCCACGAAGCCGTAGTAGTTGGTGTAGAAGGAGGTAGGCCGCAGGTGCGTGAGCGCCAGGCCCGGCACCGCCGCCAGAATTTCCTCCACGTCGTGCGAGCCGAGGATGCCGCCGGTGCCGTGGTCGCGGTGCGCGCCCCAGGAGCTGAGCTGCACCACCCGCGGCACCCGCGCCTGCTGAATAGCCTGCGCATAGTGGCGGCCGATGCGCTGGAAATAGGCCCGCGAATCGGGCTCGCGGTAGACGGGCGGCACCATGGCGTACACGGCCTCCGCCCCAGCGAAGGTGGCAGCCAGGAAGTCGGCATCATCTACCGAGCCGATGGCGGCGGTGGCGCCCAGCGCTTCGATGGCGGCCCGCCGGTCGGGCTGACTGCTGATGACCGTGACGTTGTGGCCTTGCTGCACCAGCGCGGTGGCCAGCGGCAGGCTGATATTCCCGAGGGAACCAGTGACAATGATTTTCATGGGGCAAAGCTCCGGCGGGGGGGCGGGTGGTTGAAAGGGCGAAAGGGCGGGAAGATTGGGCCGAAGTACGGGGTAGCGCGGACTTTTAGTCCGCGAGGGAGGGCGTTAGGTATACTGGCGTACTGAAAGTCTGCGCTACTGCTCACAACCCCTGCCGGTAGCTCGCCGGCGATACGCCGGTATTATTCCGAAAAAACCGCCCGAATGTGGACTGGTCGAAAAAGTGCAGGGTATCGGCAATCTGACTAATGGATAAGGCCGGGTTTTGCAGCAGCACGGTGGCTTCGAGCAGTACGGCCTCGGTCAGCCACTCCATGGCGCGCTTGCCGGTAACTTCCTTCACGGTTTCGGCGAGGTGCTTGGGCGTGATGCAAAGCTTGTTGGCATAAAACGCCAGGCTGCGCTCGGTGGCGTAGTGGCGGTTGACGAGCTTCTTAAACCCAGCGGCAATCAGCTGGCTGCGGGTTTGGATAGCACCCGACGACACGTGCTGCGCACTGTAGATGGGCGCAGTTTCGTGCAGCAAAATATGAAGCAGGCTGCGTAAAATCTCCTCGCGGTAGGCGTGCGGCGCGTCGTACTTCTGCTCGATGACCTGCAGCAGGGCCGCGATGGCCTCGGCCTGCGCGGGCAGCAGGGCCGCGATGGCCTCGGCCTGCGCGGGCAGCAGCGCCACGACGTGTCGGGCATCGCGCTCAAAAAAAGCGAACGTGTCCAGGTTCAGACTACTGTTGGCCGTAATGAATTCCCTGGCAAAAAAGATGCTCAGGGCCTCCAAATTGGTCGACATAAACGGCCACTGCTTAATAACATACGGCGAGAGCAGCATCAGGGAATGGGGGCCGATATCGTAGGTTTCCAGGTTGACCTGCAGGCGGGCGCTGCCGCGTAGGCAGAGGCCGATTTTGTAGTAATCGCTGCGGTACGGCAGGTTGATAGGCAAGTGTGCCGGCGCGGAGTTCGGCCCCAGAAAGAATACCGCCGCCGGAGTTGCGGCGGGCTCGGTGAGGGCAGCTAGCTGAAAAACGGGGATGGTGGCAGTCATGCAAGGACAATTTACGCGCCGCTGGCCGGTTGGGTGCGTCCGGCCGGAAACCCCGCTTTCGGCTGGGCGGTTTACATAACCCCGCCCTCCTACCGGGCGTACTGCCTCCCCTAACCCGCCTGCCCCATGACCGAGCTCCAACGCCTGTTCCTCGCCTACGACCAGCACCGCACAGCCAGCCGGCCCTGCGCCCTTGCTACGGTAGTGGAGGTAGTAGGCTCGGCCTACCGCCGGCCCGGCGCGCGCATGCTCGTGACCGAAGACGGCGAGCTGACCGGGGCCATCAGCGGCGGCTGCCTCGAGGGCGATGCCCGCCAGCGGGCGCGGCGGGCGATGGCCAAGGGTGAGCCGGCGCTGGTAACCTACGATACCCGCGATGAGGACGACCCGCGCCACGGCCTTGGCCCCGGCTGCCAGGGGGTGGTGCGCATACTGCTCGAACCATTAGACTTTCACGATATTCAGAATCCGCTGGAAATCCTGCGCGATTTTGCCCGTCATCCCGCGCCGGCCGTGCTGGCCACCGTATTTGAAACCGACGCCAGCGGCCTGAAAGCCGCCGTGGGCCAGCGCGTGCTGCTCACCGACACGGGCGTGGTGCGGGGTACGCCGCTGCTGGCCGCCCCGCTGGCCGAAGCGGCCCGCGCCACGCTGGCCCAGGGCCAGTCCCGGGTACTCGACCTGGCCACCGAGGCCGGACCGGTGCGGGTACTGCTCGAAGTGCTGACGCCGCCGCTGCGCCTGGTGGTGTACGGTGCCGGCAACGATGCCCAGCCGCTGGTGCATCTGGCGGCTTCGCTCGGCTGGCACATTGTGGTGGTCGATGGCCGGCCCAATCTGGCTACTCCGGCCCGCTTCCCCGAGGCGGCGGCGGTGCGCCTTGTGCCCGTGCGTGAGCTGGAAGCCGCCACGCCCGACCCGCTGGCTTACCACGTGCTGCTGAGCCACAACTACGCCTACGACCTGGCTGCCCTGCAAACCCTACTGGCTTCGCCAGCGCCCTATATCGGCTTGCTGGGCCCACGGCTGAAAGCCCAGCGGCTGCTCGCCGAGTTGGCCGACGCCCCCGCTACGCAGCTTGCGCAGCTACAGCAGCGCCTACACAGTCCCATTGGCCTCGATTTGGGCAGCGAAACGCCCGAGGAGATTGCGCTGGCCATCGTGGCCGAAATACAGGCGCGGCACAGCAATCGGCAGGGCCGGCCATTGCGCGAGCGGGCCGGCACGGTACACAGGCCGGCCGTAAGCGCCTGAGCATGTCTGCTCCGGGCATCGGCTTAAGCTCCACAGTAAAGTGAGCCACTAGCCGATTGGCACGCTGCTTATTGTCCTTTTTTACCTACTTACCGTTTATGTAGCAGGCGTACTGGTGCAGCTCAGGCTTCATCTTTACCTGCGGTACCGGCGCTGACATTTGCCTTATGAGACACCCTGAGTTAGCCCATGTGGGCATTCCTATTGCGCCTTCTCTCGATTCTACCCTGGCCGACGACGGCGTGCGGCCGCGCGTTGCGCCCGACAAGCAGCGACTGGTACGAATTTCGGCGCTGGCCGTATTAGTTGCTATCACTATCAGCGTGCTGGCGCGGGGCCTGGTTTACCTGATAAATCTCGTAACGAACCTGGTTTTTCACGGCGAAGCTTCCCTTGCTTATCACAGCCCGGCCGATAACCATCTCGGCCTGTGGGTGATAGTCATGCCGGCCCTGGGCGGACTGGTAGTCGGCCTCATGGCCATCTATGGCTCCAAAGCCATTCGGGGCCACGGCATTCCGGAGGCCATGGAGCAGATTCTGACCAACCAGAGCCGGATAAAGCCTTCTATCATGTACCTCAAGCCGCTATCGGCAGCGGTGTCGATTGGTACGGGTGGTCCGTTTGGGGCTGAGGGGCCGATTATCGCTACGGGCGGCGCGCTGGGCTCCACGCTGGGCCAGCTCATCAACATAACGCACCACGAGCGCAAGGTGCTGCTGGCAGCGGGCGCTACGGCGGGCATGTCGGCTATTTTCGGCACCCCCATCGCGGCCGTTTTTCTGGCTATCGAGCTGCTGCTGTTTGAGTTTTCGCCCCGTTCGCTGCTGCCGGTAGCGCTGGCCTGCATTACCGGCGCGGCTGGTCACCACTTGCTCTTCGAGCAAGGGCCCGTATTTGCGATGCCCGCCCTGGCGGCTCCCAGCAACGGCGCGCTGGCTACCTACAGTATCATCGGTCTGCTGGTCGGCCTGGCCTCAGTTATCATTACCAAAATAGTATATTTTGTCGAGGATTTATTTGAAGAGCTGCCCATTCACTGGGCCTGGTGGCCGGCGCTGGGCGGCCTGGCAGTGGGCATCATCGGCTATTTTGCCCCGCACACCCTGGGCGTAGGCTACGAGAATATCTCGACAGTCTTGTCGGGTAATGCGCCGCTGAGCCTGCTGCTGGCCTTGTGCTTTCTGAAGTTTGCCTCGTGGGCCATCTCGCTGGGCAGCGGCACCTCGGGCGGCACGCTGGCTCCGCTCTTAACCATTGGCGGGGCTACGGGGGCGTTGCTGGGCGTGGCTATCCGCCACTTTTTCCCGGCCTCCGATATTGTGCTGCCGCTGGCGGCGCTGGTGGGCATGGCCGCTATGTTTGCGGGGGCATCGCGGGCGCTGCTTACCTCCATCGTGTTTGCCGTGGAGTCGACGGGGCAGGCGCAGGCCCTGCTGCCGTTGCTGGGCGCGTGCACGGGCGCTTACCTGGTGTCTTTTCTGCTGATGGGCAATACCATCATGACCGAGAAAATAGCACGCCGGGGCGTTAAAACGCCCGTAGACTACGAGCCCGACCTGCTCGACAAAGTCAATGTGGAGCGGGTGTTACAAGGCAATATGCTCGCTATCAGCACCGACAACACTATTGGTGAGGTGCGCGAATGGAGCGAGCGCGAGCCCGAGCGCACCACGCCGCACCTGGTTACGGTGAACCCCGACGGCACTTTTGCCGGTATTGTGAGCCTCGTAACGCTGGCCGGCTGGCATTCCGACGACAATGCGCCTATCAGCACGCTGCTGCAGCCACGCACGGCCGCGGTGCTGGCCACCGACTCGCTGCGCACGGCCGTAGAGCGCATGGCCCGCGAAAACGTGGATGTGCTGCCGGTGGTATCGAGCGGCACCCTGCCGCAGGTGAGCGGCATTATCTCGTACCGCGACATTCTGGCGGCCTATAAAAATCGCCTCGAAGACGATAATAAAAGAGCGCCGCACATCCTGCTCAAGCGCAAGAGCCTGCGCGTGCTGCTGCGCGGCCAGGCCCTGTTCCAAAAGCAGCGCACGGAAGCGTAGGAGCTCCTTATCCGGCGGCCAACCTGCCTTATCGGGAGGGCGTCAGTTGCCGGACACAGAAAAAGGATTTCGGTAGTTGCCGAAATCCTTTTTCCACGTTATAGCCTTTAGCATTCGGGCTTAAACTTCTGCCTGACGCACCGATTGCGACAACCATACTCCACGAGCTTATGCTGCTTCGCTACTTACTGGCGGCTGCGCTGGGTTTGCCGGCTTTACGCCTGGCCGCCCAGACTCCGGCCCCTGCCGATACTACTACCCGTCTTTTGCCTGGCGCCACGGTGGTAGGCTACGGCCAGCGGCTGCCGCTACGCCGCACGGCCGCCGGCGTGGGGGTTATCGACAATACCACTATTGAGCGCTTTAATGAAAGCTCGCTGACTTCGGCCGTGAATACGCTGCCGGGCGTGCGCCTCGAAGAGCGGGCCACTGCCAGCTACCGCATCAGCGTGCGAGGCAGCACGCTGCGCTCGCCTTTTGGGGTACGCAATGTCAAAATGTATTACTTCGATATTCCCTTTACGGAAGCCAACGGCACCACCCAGCTCAACCTACTCGACCCATCGCAGCTAGGGCGCATTGAGGTGCTGAAGGGGCCGGCGGGCAGCGTATACGGGGCGGGCACGGGCGGCGTAATACGCCTCGAGAACCGCCGGCCGCAGCCGGGCACCAGCCAGGCCCAGGCGGGCTACTCGGCGGGCTCGTTTGGTTTTCAGCGCTTTACGGCCACTGCCGAAGCCAGCGGCAAAGGCAGCGACTACTGGCGCGCCCAGTATGCGCACCAAAGCCTCGACGGCTACCGCCAGCACAGTGCCCTGCGCCGCGAGGTCTTTGCCCTGGATGGCGAAGTAAGCCCTTCGGCCAGGCAGACCTTATCCTTGCACGCGCTTTATACCGATATCAATTACCAGCTGCCCGGTGGCCTCACCCGCGCCGAGCTGGAGCACGACCCGCGCCAGGCGCGACCCAGCACGCCGGCCGGGCCGGGCACGGTGGCGCAGCAGGCTTATTATGCTTCGCAGACCGGCTTGCTTGGGGCTACCCACGAATATAGATTTTCGGATGGCTGGAGTACAACGACCACCCTCTACGGCCGGGCCAGCAGCATTCAAACGCCCTACCTGGTTGATTGGGAGCGGGATGCCAAGCTGGAGGGCGGCGGCCGCATGGCCCTTAGCTACCGGGGCACGCTGGCCAGGCACACGCTGCGGGTGCAGGGCGGCGGCGAGTTTCAGGCTTCCTTTACCGACTCGCGCAGCTACCTCAACGTGGGCGGCGCCCCTACTACCCTGCGCTACGACGACGAGATAACAACGCGTACGGGCTTCGCTTTTGCGCAGGCCGACTACGAGCTGCCGGCCGGACTGCTCCTCACGGCCGGGGCCAGCTACAACCGCCTGCGCTACCAGATTGCCCGCGTGTCATCGGCCGCAACGAACCCGACCGGCTACGTGGTAACCCAGGATTTTCGGCCGCAGGTGTCGCCGCGCGTGGCGCTGCTGAAAGAGCTAACTTCCGAAATTTCGGTCTATGCCAGCGTGAGCACGGGCTTTTCGCCGCCTACCGAGGCTGAGCTGCGGCCTTCCGATGGCACCATCAGCCAGGGCTTGCAGGCCGAGCGCGGCACCAGCTACGAGGTAGGCGGCCGGGGGGCGCTGCTGCACCAGCGCCTGACGTTTGACGTGGCTCTGTTCGACCTCGAATTAGCCAACACTATCGTCTCGCGCTCCGATGCCCAGGGCGTGCAACTGTTTGCCAACTCGGGCACCACGCACCAGCGCGGGGCCGAAGTGGCCCTGAGTGGCTACCTCTGGCGGCCGGAGCCGGCAGCGCTGAATTCCGGCAACGTGACAACGGCTGGCAACAGCCTGCGCGCCTGGACCAGCTACGCCTACAATCACTTCCGCTTCGGCACTTATGAGTCGGCCACGGGGCAGAACTACGGCGGCAACCAGCTTACGGGCACCGCGCCGCACACGCTCAGCGCGGGGCTCGACTTTACGCAGCAGCTGGGCTTTTACCTGAGCCCGACGGTCAGCCACCAGTCGACGCTACCCCTCAACGATGCCAACACCGACTACGCGGCCGGCTACTGGGTTTTTGGCAGCCGCGCCGGGTGGCGGCATACGCTATTTGCAAAGCTGAACGTAGATATATACGGCGGACTCGATAATATAGCAAATATACGATATAGCCTGGGCAACGACCTCAATGCCTTTGGCGGGCGCTACTTTCAGCCGGCGCCGGGGCGCAACTACTACACCGGGGCACTGGTGGCGTGGCGCTGGTAGCCGCTAGAGCGTTACGCCAATGCCCGGCCCGAACAGCAGAAATGGCTTGCCCTGCGACAGCAAATAGCCGCCGCCCAGGTAGAGCGGAAACGTGAGCCGGGCCCCCGTTCGAATGGGCGTTACGGAGCCCAGAATCACGATGCCCAGGTCGCGCTGCACCGGATTGTTCGGGTCGTTATTCGACGACAGGTTGAAGGCGTTGAGGGCCACAAAGCCCGCCCCGATGCGGTAGGGCCGCAGCTTGTTGATGCGGTCGGGGGCATAAAAGCTGAGCTGGGCCAGCGTAGCCAGGCTGATGCCGCTGAAGCTGCCATAGCCATCGACGTTCTTAATCTTGGTGAGCAGGCCCGCCGGGAAGCTCACGTTGATATCAAAATTGACATGGCGGCGCAGCACCAGCTCAACCTGCTGCGAATAGCCTTTGGTGGTGTATTGCAGCGGGTTGTGCTTAATCACAATCACGATGCGGTACCAGGCATCGAGGTCGTAGGTTTTGCGGGTCAGGATGGTGTTCAGGTTCAGGTTGCCCACCTGGCAGTCGTTGCCCTGGTAGTAGGCCGAGCGCGGCGACGACTCGCCGGGGCAGATAGTGAGGTTATCGACCCGCTGCTGGTCGATGAGGTTGCCCTTGTCGTCGAGAATCCGCACGTCCAGCGCCAGGTACTGGCGGCCGTAGAGGTCGGATGACTGGTCGATGGCATTGGTATTGAAGCTAACAACCACATCGGAAATGGTGCGGTCGTAGAGCACAGGGCCGTTGAGCTGGGTAATGGGGTGCGGGCCGTTGCCGTAGTTCACCTGCACAAAGTTGAGCGGGTGCGGGCGCTGGGCTTCCTTCACGCTGAGCGAAAAATCGGTGGGTGTACCGCCATCAAACACCGCCACCCGCTTGCGCACAATGGCCAGCGGCACCTGCAAGCGATAAATCACGGCCTTTTCGGAGCGCGTCGAGGAGTCGGAGGGTACTACCGATACGCCATCGAAATGGTAGCGGCCTTTCAGCAGCGACTCGCCTTCGAGGCGTACATCCACGGTTTCGCTGGGGCTGATGGTAGTGCTTGAGGTCCAGTCGCCGCCCCGGTGCAGCACGCTGATGGCGGCAATGCGCGGCCGGGGCGTAATGTCAAAATTCGTAATGTACTTCGCCACGTCGCCGTCCTTGATGTAGAGATAGCCCTCGCTTTGGCGGTGCGGGTTGTACACCCGCAGCTGGCACAGCACCCGGTCGTTTGATATATAGTTTCGGGTGTATATTTCGGCTATAAGGGCGCCGCCTGGCTCCTGCTGCGCCTCCACGCGATAGGTGCGGTGCAAGTCAAAATTGTGGCCATCATCAAGCACAAACTCTATGCCCTGGCTGCGGCCGGCCTCATCGTAAGTTACGTCCTTGCGCTCGGCAGTAAGAAAGCGCAGGCGGCTGGCTTTCACCACAAAATCGAGGCGCAGCGGCGGCAGCTGGTAGGTGAGGCGACCCGCGCCGTCGAGGTGCGGGCGCTCGGCCAGGGCGCGCACTACCACCGAGTGCGGCCCCAGCGCATTGGGTACCAGGTGCAGAAACAGGCCGTTTTTTTCGCGCGCCAGCTTGTAGTCGATATCCTGGTTTTTGGTCCAGTCGTTGCTGATGCGCACGTTGGCCAGGTTGTTGGTGCTCACTTCCAGCACTTTCTCTTCGCCAATAAACAGCTCGGAGTTGCTCACGCGGGCGTCGAGCGTAGTGCGGGTCAGCGGCAGCAGGCTGATAAGCTGCTGGGCGCGGGCCAGCCGGCCGGCCGAGTCGGTAGCCGGCGCAAAAGCCAGCCGCACAAAAGGCACGCCGGTAAGGTTGCGAAAGTGCAGCATTCCGCGATACTCGCCACTGGCGCTGGCCACGAGCGAGTCTTGCAGTACATAGTCGGGCGAGGGCAGCAGGCGCGGGGCCCGGCGACCGGGCCGCAGCGGCACCAGGCGCAGTTCGGCCACCTGGTCATCGTTGTGGTAATAAAAATACAGGCGTGGCTCGCCCGCCACGGTCAGCATCTGCTCGCCGAGGCTATAGCGCACGGTGTCGAACGTGAGGGAAAGACTGCGCAGCAGCGGAGTGCCCGGCGCGGCCCCCTGGGCGTGGGCCACGCCGGCGGCCAGCAGCAATAAAAGGCTCAGCAGCCACCTTTTCTTCATCATAACAAATACAGCTAGTGGCGCAAAGGTCCGCCCTGGCATGGCCTTTGGCCAATACCGGCGCATATTTTTAAGCTCCTAACCCTGATTAAACCTTACACCTTGCCCGGCATCTGAACCTACCGGCTCGCAGGGGCCCACTCCCACCTGCTGCTGAGCCGAATCTTTTGCCGACCTTTGCCTCTCTCACCCTTTTTATGCGCCGCACTTTTTGCTGCTGCCTACTGCTCAGTAGTCCGATTTTTTCGGCAGTAGCTGGTAGCTTTTCTCCCGACGCCGACTCGTCGGCTACGCCACCGCCCCGCCTCACGGTGGGCCTTGCGTCGGCCAACCGCACTACTTATCTGCAACGGGCACCCCAGGCCGCCGACGATAAGGGCTACCTCGGCACTACCCTCACCTACCAGGCCCCGACAGGGTTTATCAGCTCATTATACCTCAACCATTCGTATAATTACCAAACGCTGCACGAGCCTTTTATCAACTTTGGCGAAGCAATGGCGGGGTGGCAATCGGTGAGCGAGTCCGACACATACTGGACCGTGCAGTACACCCACCTGTTTTCCTACGGAGAAAGTGCGCTGGTGCAAGCTTCGCTGCGCAATGACCTCAGCGCCAGCGTTACGCAGTTTTTTGGCTTTGCCACGGCCAGCCTCAGCGCCGACGTGTTTGTGGGCAATACCCACGACGTGGTGCTGAGCCTCGACCTGAGCCACCGCTTTCAGCTGCCCGCGCTGGGCCACGATACCCTGTTGATAGAGCCAACCGTGGAGCTGGGCGCGGGCAGCCAGCATTTCTACGCCGCCTCGCTGGGCCAAACCAGCCGCGTTAAGAACGCCCGGCGCGGCACTACCACCGTATTTAAGGAGCCCGACTCGCCGGCGTTCAGTACGCTGGGCTACACTCTCTCAGTGCCGATTGCGCTGGCGGCGGGGCGCTTTAGCTTATCGGCTACGCCCAGCTACCTGGTGCCCCTGCACGTACCCACCGGGGCGAGAGCGGCGCTTTTTTTTACCTCACCCTGGGAGTGAGCCGGACGTTTTGGTAAGTGGCGGCATGGGCGTGGCGGCCGGTAGTGGCTTTTCGGGTAGCTGCAGCTGGGTTATCACCTGCGCCACCAGCTGCTCGGGCGTGTCCTCGATGCTGAGGCGCAGGCCGTAGGCAGGTCGCTCCAGCGTAGCCAGCTGCGAATCAAGCATATCGGCTTTCATATAATGGCCCTGCCGGTCGGTAAGGCGGGCACGCAGCACGGCGGGGTCACCATCGAGAAACACCCACTGCAAGGGCAACTGTGCGCCGGCCTGCAGGGTTTGGCGGTAGCTTTCCCGCAGGGCCGAGCAGGCCAGCACGGCCCCGCCGGCCTGCTCCCACTGCCCGAGGTCGGCGGCCAGGGTGGCGAGCCAGCCGGCGCGGTCTTCGTCGGTGAGCGGAATGCCCTGGGCCATCTTGGCCACGTTGGCGGCCGGGTGAAAGTCGTCGCCATCGTAAAAGGGCCGGCCAATGCGCTGGGCCAGCAGCTTGCCCACGGTGGTCTTGCCACAGCCCGAGACGCCCATGACAATGATGTTTGGTTGGTTCATAAGCACAAATAACGCTCGCAGTGGTGGCTAGGCCAACGGCACCAGGGGCTGGCAGTTCGACCAGGGGTTTTTACCACTCGGCCGGGTGCTCTTACCGCTCGCCGCTGGTTGGCTTGAAGGGCGTGGTGCCAGCGGGTAGGTTTGACCTATTCTTTCACCATCCACCCCTTTCAGCTATGTTTACTTCCCTGCTTTCGCGCTGGATTTTTGTACTCGCCCTCGTGCTGGCGCTACCAGCAAGCCGCCTGGCGGCCCAGCCGGCCCCGGCCGCTCATCCCACGTTCGAGGTTAGGGTAGTGGGCAAGGGCCAGCCGGTTATCCTCATTCCAGGCCTCACCTGCCCCGGCGCGGTATGGAACGAAACCGTGGCCCGCTACCAAGGCCAGTATCAGTGCCACGTTATCTCGCTGGCGGGCTTTGGCGGCGTGGCACCGCAGCAGCCGGTATCCGGGCACCTGCTGCAAGACACCCGCGACCAGCTGCTGGCCTATATCAAAGCCCAGCAGCTGCGGCGGCCAGTCGTCATTGGCCACAGCCTGGGCGGCTTTCTGGCCTTGTGGATGGCAGCTACTGACCCCACGGCCCTCGGTCCGCTCGAAATAGTAGATTCGCTGCCCTTCCTTTCGGCCATTCAAAACCCCGCCACTACGGCCGAAAGCGCCCGCCCCCAGGCCGAGCAGCTGCGCCAGCAAATGAGCAAAGGCCGCCTGCCCCTGGCCGCCGAGCGCCAGCTGGTGGCCGGCATGGTCACCGACACCGCCCGCATCACGCAGGTGGCCCGCTGGGGCCTGGCCTCCGACCCCGCCACTGTGGCCCAGGCCATGTACGATATGTACGTCACCGACCTGCGGGCCGACCTGGCGCGCATTCAGCAGCCGGTGCTGGTGCTGGGCACCTGGGCGGCCTACAAGGCCTACGGCGCTACAAAAGAAAGTACGCGCGCCATCTTCACCCAGCAGTATGCCAAGCTGCCTACGGCCCGCATCGAGCTGTCGGAAGCCGGCCGCCACTTCGTGATGTATGACGATACTGCCTGGTTTTTTGCCCAAACCGATGGCTTTCTCAAGCAGCGCCGGGTGGCCACCCGGTAAGCGCTGCGAGCAGCCTGGCAGCCAGGCTGCTCGCAGCTTAGCATACATATATTTTTTTTATTATATAATAAATACGCTATTAACCAGCCAAAAGTCACCTCGCTTTGCCTGGTGCTATTGCCGGGCTGCGGCCTGGCAGTAGCTTTCGGTTCTCCTCTCAGCAATTGGCTAATTTATGCCTGGTATTCTTCGTCCTCGTCTTTACTGGACACTTCAGGGTATAGGATGGGCGCTATATGGCCTGTTCGGTGGTCTTCTGGCGAGCATTTTCGGGCGTTTCTCGCTGGAAATTATCGCGGTAGAAATCATCGTAGCGGCAACGCTACTGCTGTTCAGCCATTTGCTGCGGCGCTACCTCAAGCGGCACGGCTGGGTGCGGCTGCCACTTTTGGCGCTGCTGCCCCGGCTGCTGCTGGCGCACCTGCTGGTAACTGTAGTCAGCATCACCACCATCGGGCTGCTTACAAGCCTGTTTTTTAGCCTGTTGCGGCCCACTACCAGCAGCCAGGGGTTTCCGTGGGTGCAGTACATTGGCTACACACTCAATGTGTTTTTTGTGCTCTGGGGCTGGTCGGCCATCTACTTTGGCCTGCATTATTTCGACAACTACCGCTCGGCAGAGGTCGATAAATGGAAGCTCGCCGCCACGGCCCGCGAGGCCGAGATGCGCACGCTGCAAGCCCAGCTCAACCCCCATTTTCTCTTCAATGGCCTCAACAATATCCGGGCCCTGGTGATGGAAGACCCCGCCCGCGCCCGCGCCATGATGACGCACCTGGCCGAGCTGCTGCGCTACTCCATGCAGCGCAACGGGGCCGAGCAGGTACCGCTGGCCACGGAGCTCGAAATCGTGGAGAATTACCTGCAGCTGGAAGCCATGCAGCTCGAAGAGCGCCTGCATTACTCGCTTGATGTGATGCCGGCCGCGCTACCGGCCCTGCTGCCGCCCATGACCCTGCAGCTGCTGGTCGAGAATGCTATCAAGCACGGGCTGGCTCCGCGCCCGGCCGGGGGGCAGCTCAGCGTAAGCGCCCAGCTTAATGAGGCCGGTACGGGCTTGCTTATAGCGGTGCGCAATACCGGCACCTATGCGCCACAGCCGGGCCATCCCGGCCTGGGCGTGCGCAACGTGCAGGAGCGCCTGGGGCTGCTGTTCGGAGCTGCCGCCCGCTTTGCCATCGGCCCCGACCCGCTGCTGCCCGATACCGTGCTGGCCGAACTTCAGCTGCCAGTTCATCACCCTCAACTCTTGCTGCATGAACGCCCTGCTCATTGACGACTCCCGCCTGGCCCGTACCGAGCTGCGCCACCTGCTGCGCGCCTTTCCGGAGGTAGAAGTGGTGGGCGAGGCGCGCCACGCCGACGAGGCCCGGCAACAGATTCGGACGCTGCGGCCCGATGTGCTGTTTCTGGATATTCACATGCCCGGCCAGACGGGCTTCGACCTGCTGGCTTCGCTCGATGGGCCGGCTCCGCACGTCATTTTCACTACTGCCTACGACCAGTATGCCCTCAAAGCATTTGAGGTGAATGCCCTGGATTATCTGCTAAAGCCCGTGAGCGAGACACGCCTGGCAGCGGCCCTCGAAAAAATCAGGCTATTGGCGCCGCCGCTGGCTCCGGCCCATCTGCCGCGCCCGGCCGGCCCTACTCTGCCCTACCTCACGGCCCAGGACCAGGTGTTTGTGAAAGACGGCGAGCGCTGCTGGTTTGTACATCTGGCTGATATCCGGCTCTTCGAAATCAGCGGTAGCGCCACGCGGGTGTATTTCGAGCAGCACCAGCCGCTGATTCCGCGCAGCCTGCAACAGCTCGAAGCCCGCCTCGACCCCAAAGTATTCTTTCGCGCCAACCGCCAGCAGATACTCAACCTGCAGTGGATTGCCGGTATCGAGCCCTGGTTCAGCAACACACTCAAAATCCGCCTGCGCAACGGGCCGGAAGTAGAGGTGTCGCGCAGCCAGTCGGGGCTATTCCGGGAGCTGATGAGCTTATAAGCTGTTTATTTTTCGTTGTTTGGTGGATTATGCCAACGCTTTGCCTCACAGAAGCTGGCTAGTAAAGTCGGAAAATCTATTTAAACGTCCTGCTTCGACAGGCTCAGCAGGCCGGCCTTTCAATTTGGCAATCAGCTTTCTACTTTCTTACTAACAGAACGCTAGCTGAGCACGGCGTTCTGTTATTTTTTTAACGCGGCTCCCTGATTTTCATTTCAGAGATGCACTATGAAGCGGTTTAGGAAGCCGGGGCCGCAGCGGGCTGCCGGCTTTTTCGCCGGCAGCCCGCTCGTTAGCCGAACGATTTTGGGCGCACGATAAGCAGCCCGCCCGCGATACTGCCCAACCAGACTTTCTAACCCGCTTCTATGCCCCTGACCTCTGCGGTCTGCGCAAACTCTACTTGTCCTTGTCGATAGCCAGTATCGTTTGCAAAAGCACATTAGCACCATTAGCCATGTCTGCCGCTGTGGTAAATTCTTTGTACGCATGACTGATGCCCCGACACTCGGGACGAAAATCATGGCCACAGGGGCGATTGCGGCGATTTCCTGTGAGTCATGGCCCGCCCCGCTTTGCATAAGCTTTGTACTTAAACCCAGGGCTTTAGCAGCTGTATTGATGGCTTGCTGTAATTTCTTATCCGTGAGGGCTGGCTTAGAGGCGTTTGCCTGCCGCTCAAACCTGATAGTCGTTTTGCTTTCGGTGGCTATTGCGGCGGCCCGCTTTTCTATCTCACGAAAGAGCGTCTCAATTTTATCGGCTACCAAATCCCGTATCTCCAGCCCCATTACCACTTTACCCGGAATTACATTGTAGGCATTGGGCGTTGCGGCGATTTTCCCAATAGTACCTACCTGATTCCCTGGTACAGAGTTAATGACTTCATTTACGGCAATGATGAGTCTGGCCGAAGCCAGCAGGGCATCCTGCCGCATATTCATGGGGGTGGTACCCGCATGGTTGGCAAAACCTTCTACTGTGACTTCCCAGTGCACAATTCCTACAATTCCCTCTACTACGCCAATCTGTACGTGCTCCCGCTCCAGAATGCCCCTTGCTCGATATGCAATTCCAGCCAGGCGTGAATGTCTCCCTTTTTTCGGATGCAGGATTGAATAGTATCGGGGTTACCGCCAATTGCCTTAATTCCTTCCGCCATAGTTAAGCCATTTTGGCTTTTTTGCTGCAACCCCTCTTTGGTTAATGCGCCCGCCATCGCCATACTACCGATAGTGCCTCCCTCCTCATTGGAAAAAATAATTACTTCCAGCGGATGCTCGGTCACTAGCTTATTTTCGTTCAGCACGTCAATTACTTCTAACGCCCCGATTGAACCCACCGGCCCATCGTAGTTTCCCCCATCCGGAACCATGTCAATGTGCGAACCGAAAGCAATGGGTTTGAGCGCCTGATTTTTTCCTTTTCGTTTACCGATAATATTTCCGGCTGCATCAATAACCGGGTCGAGCCCGGCCTTTTTCAGCTGCTCGATAAACCAGGCTCTTCCGTCAATATCTCCTTTAGTGAACGCAACCCGGTAGCCATGACCTTTATCGTCCATGCCGAATTTAGCAAATTCAGTAATGCGGCTTACCATGCGCTGCTCGTTTACTTTCAGCTTGTTGTCACCTATAGAATTTTTGCTATAGGATTCCAGTAGCCCAACTGCGCTTACGCCTAAAGTAGTTAGAGAGGCATTTTTAACAAAAATTCTTCTTTTCATGGTTTTTACTTAACGTGTGAATAAGAGGCGGTTTAGAAAGTCGGGGCCGCAGCGGGCTGTCGGCTCATTAATCGCACGGCTTTGGACGCACGATGAGCGGACAGCCGGCGATACCGCCCAATTCGACTTTCTAAACAGCCTCTAAGTAACTGGTAGCTAGCTGTGTCTACTTCTACAGCTGGCAGGGTTTTAAAACTGGCACGCAAAACAACCTTATGTCTGCGTCGCTAGCGCCATCAGCGGCTCGCCGCTCACCTGCGCTACGCCCGGCACAGCGGCCAGCGCCGCCAGCAGCTGGCCAAACGGGGCCGTATCGGTAGGCAGGCGCAGGGTAGCCTGTACCACCGGCGGGGTGGTTTCCGTTACGCGCAGCGTGAGCAGATGCCAGCTGTTGAGCAGCGCGAGCACCGCCGGCAAGGGCGGCCCGGCTCCCGCGGGCAGAGCCGGCAGCAGCTCGATGCGCACGCGATAATCCTGGGTTGCCGGCGCCAGGGCGGCCGGGGCCGTAAAGCGGTTGATGAGGCTGTCGAGGGGCCGCAGCAACACATTGGCCGTCAGGATAAAAAGCGTACCCACGCAGGCCTCGTACCAGCTTCCCAGCCCGGCCAGCGTGCCAATACCCGCCGCGCACCATACCGTGGCCGCCGTGGTAAGGCCCACAATGGTAGTGCCCTCGCGCAGAATAGCACCGGCTCCCAAAAACCCGATACCCGTGATAACCTGCCCAGCCACGCGGCCGGGAGCCGAGGCATCGTTGGTAATACTCTGCGCCATGAGCACAAACAGCGCCGCGCCCAGCGCCACCAGGGCATTGGTGCGCGTGCCGGCCGTGCGATGATGAAGCTGACGCTCGAGGCCCAGTACCGCGCCCAACACCAACGCCAGCGCCAGCCGAAACTCAAATTGCACTAAAACAGCTGACTGCATACACGAATATCCTGTTAAGAAGGCCGAAAGCTATAAGCTGGCTGCCGTCGGCAGCGCGCCGTCGTGGCAGGCCGCGTGAAAAGCCAGGTAATCGGCTTCGACCGCCAGCTGCGCCTCTCGGCTGAAAGCTACTACTTCCTCCTGCCAGCTGGCTCGGCTTGCCCCAAATGCGCGCAGCTCATCGGGGCCGGCTGCGCCCAGGTGGCCGGCCGCCCGCAGGTGCGCCCAGGCTACCAGCTGCCCAAAAACGGGCAGCGCAGCCTGAAAACCAGCTACATTCTGGGTGAAATTACTAAAATCGAGCTTGTCTGCCACCGGCTGCAAGTCCCGGAGCACAAAAGGCTGGCCCCCAGTGTAAGGGGTTGAAGCAGCGCCGGGCAAACCGCCTGCATGTAGCCCTGAGCAGCTACTACCCGCGCCGCCTCGGTGGGCCAGACCGGCTGCGGCACTGCGCAAAAAGCTAGCGGCGCAGCCGGCAGCGCCAGCTTTAAATCGAGGAGAAGCGGCAATTTGCCCACCTGCCGGCTCTGCGCCAGGATGGCGTAGCGTGGTACGCCCAGGCTGCCCACTCCGGCAATGCGACCGGCTACATCGAGCAGCGGGCCACAGGGCGGCGAGGGCTGCTGCTGCCGCCAAGCTTCGACCGCGTGCCGCACGGCCAGGTATTCGGCCAGTGGCAAGGGGCGCAGGGTGGGCGACTTGCAGGCGCGCAAGTGCCAGCCACCGCGCCGGCTGGCCCGGCCCGCCAGCAGGTCGCGCTGCCGGCGCTGCTGCACAGCTTTGAGTAGCTGCCGCACCAGCCCGTGCGCGGTGGCCCGCTCCAGCAGGTAGGCTTTACCGGCTGCCAGCGCGGATGTGTAGGCCAGCAGGAGTTGTTTGACGCAGGTCTGCTGCTCGGCTAGCGCTAAGCCAAAATGCGCGGCGGCCAGGCGCGCACTCACTACCAAACGGCCTATATCCCAGAGCAGAGGACCCAGCACGGCTTCATCAAAGTCGTTTAAGTCGAAATAAACCAGCTTATTACCTCCCCGGTAAGAGCCAAAGTTTTCGACGTGGGCATCGCCGCACAGCCAGCCGACAGGGCCGCCGGCAACGGCCTCAGCGGCCCCAAAGCGAGCGTAGTACAGGGGCGCGCTGCCCCGGAAAAAAGCCAGCGCATCGGCTTGCATGCGGTGGTAGCGCAACGGCAGCAGTACCGGCACCCGACCAGCATCATGCAGCTGAAAAAATGCGGACAGGGAGGCGGGCGTCGCAGAAATCTGGGTCACAGGCAGCGGGAATGAGCGCGTAAAGACACCGTAATGTATAGCTTCTACATCACTATTGGCTGAAGAGCACGGGTAAGCTGCTCCCTACTCTCCGTGAGTGCTTGGTCTTGCGCTCAAGCGCTTACAAGTGGGCGGCTGCCAGGCTATAGCGGCCGCAACAGCACCCGCGCCGGGGCCCCGTCACTGCCCACAATCCTGAGGGGCAGGCATAGGAGCTCATATTCACCGGGCGCTATATGCTGCAAGGCCAGCCCTTCAATCACGCAGATGCCGGCGTCGAGCAGCGCGTGATGCGCATCAGCCTTGCCCACTGACAGATAATCGACGCCCACGCACACTACGCCGGCATCGCGCAAGTAGCGGGCCGCATCGCCGTCGAGGGCTACAAAGTCGGGCTTAAATGGCTCGGTACTCCATTCACTGGCCGAGATGCGCGTTTTGAATAGCAGCCGGGCCCCGACCTTAATAGGGAGCAGCTGTACTTCGGCCAGACTAATACTTTTGTGGTCACTGATGGCTACTACCGTAGCCGGACCCATCAGCTGGTCCAGGTCGAGGGTGGTAGTGTCGCCGGCGCCACTGGTAAAGTGTAGGGGCGCATCGACGTGCGTGCCGGTGTGGGCGCTCAGGTGCAGCTCGGTTACGTTGGCGGCATCGCCCCGGTCCTGGCTGAGGGTGCGCGCTACGGTTACGCCCAGGTTGTCGGGCCAATGCACCATCTGGTCGCGGATTGGAGTTGTGGCGTCGAGCCACGGACTAGGTACAGGCATAAGTCAGGAATCTTCGTCTTGGGATTGGCCACTCATCATTTTGGGCTGCAACAGCTTTGCAATCAGGCCCGTCCAGCCGGTTTGGTGGCTGGCACCAAGACCCTGGCCGGTATCGCCGTTGAAATATTCATTAAATACTATGTAATCCTTGAAATTCGGGTCTTGCTGGAGCTGCTCGCTGGAGCCGAAGCACGCGCGCCGGCCGGTTTGCGGGTCTCGCAGGAAAAGCCGCGTCAGGCGCTCGGTGAGGGCGCTTGCCACCTGTTGAATAGTAGCATACTGCCCCGAGTGCGTCGGGTACTCCACCTTAAAGTCTTCGCCATAATAGTGGTAGAAGCGCTGCAGCGACTCAACGAGCAGAAAATTAACCGGCATCCAGATAGGACCGCGCCAGTTGGAGTTGCCGCCAAACAAGTCGGTTTCCGACTCGGCGGGCTGGTAATTAACCGTTATCTCGGTGTTGCGAAACACATACGGATGGTCTTTGTACACCCGCGAGAGGCTGCGCACGCCATAGTCAGACAAAAACTCCTGTTCGTCCAGCATTCTGAACAGCAGGCGCTTCATGCGATGGCCCCGCAGCAGGCTGAGCAGGCGACGGGCCCCTCTGCCGGGCTCCTGCCAGTGCGAAACCAGCGACGCCAGGCCCGGCCGGTTATCGAGCAGCCAGTTCATGCGCTCCAGAAAAAGCGGCGCCCCGGCCAGCAGGTCTTCGTCGAGCACTTCTACCGCAAACAGCGGTATCAGGCCCACCATGGTACGCACTTTCAGCAGCTCGTGGCCGCCGTCGGGGGTATTCAGGGCGTCGTAATAAAACTCATCTACATCATCCCACAGGTTCAGGGCGGAGTTGCCCAGGTTGGTCATGGCCTCGGCGATATAGAGAAAATGCTCAAAGAATTTACTCGCCAGGTCCTGATACACCGGGTTCGACTGGCTCAATTCCAGCGCGATACGCATCATATTGAGCGCAAACATGGCCACCCAGGCCGTGCCGTCGGCCTGTTCGAGATAGCCGCCCACCGGCAGCGGGGCCGAGCGGTCAAACACCCCGATATTATCGAGCCCCAGAAAGCCGCCCTCAAAAATATTGCGGCCGTCGCGGTCCTTGCGGTTTACCCACCACGTAAAGTTGAGCAGCAGCCGGTGAAAGATGGTTTGCAAAAACTCCGTATCGCCGGCGTCGCCCCGCCGCTTCTGGTCCATCTTAAACACCCGGAAGGCCGCCCAGGCGTGCACCGGCGGGTTGACATCGCCGAAGCGCCACTCGTAGGCGGGCAGCTGGCCGTTGGGGTGCATGTACCAGTCGCGGCACAGCAGCCGCAGCTGGTTTTTGGCAAACTCGGGGTCGAGCTGCGCCAACGGAATGCAGTGAAAGGCTAGGTCCCAGGCTGCGTACCATGGGTATTCCCAGGTATCGGGCATCGAGATGATATCACTGTTATCGAGGCTTTTCCAGTCGGCGTTGCGGCCTTGCTGGCGCTCGGCCGGCGGGGGCGCAAATGCCGGGTCGCCGGCCAGCCAGCGAGGCACGCTGTAGTGATAAAACTGCTTGCTCCAGAGCATGCCCGCAAACGCCTGCCGCTGCACCAGGCGGGCATCAGCATCGGGAATAGCCTGCTGCATTTCGGCGTAAAACTGGTCGGCCTCGGCCTGGCGCTGGGTCAGTACCTGCTCAAAATCCTGAAACGGGGCCTTCAGGCCCGCCGGGCCCAGCCGCAGGCGCACTTTTTGGGTGGC
This sequence comes from Hymenobacter sp. BRD67, assembly GCF_013256425.1. Classification (GTDB taxonomy): domain Bacteria; phylum Bacteroidota; class Bacteroidia; order Cytophagales; family Hymenobacteraceae; genus Hymenobacter. The sequence goes on along the minus strand of NZ_CP053904.1, from coordinate 821,224 downwards.
TCCGCTGGCCAGTGTGAGGGTATAGTGCGCGGCGGCCTTGGTGCCGGTATGCGCGGGGTTCAGCACATTCGCCTGCTGGTGAAGCAGATGATTTGAAATCCCATCCTTGAAGAACTGATTTTCCGAGGGTGCGTTATACAGCCGCTCGCAGTTGGTGTCGTTGTCGCAAAATAACCACTCAGCTGCGCCCTCGGCGTAGCAGGTCAGCTCGCCCAGGTCGCGGTGCGACACCTGCACCGCCCCCTCGCCCCTTGCCGTGAGGGCCGGCCGGTAGTTGTCGTAGCCCCAGGCCCAGGTGTTGCGAAACCACAGCTGCGGCAGCACATGCAGGGTAGCCTCGTCGGGCCCCCGGTTGATGAGGGTGTACTGAATGAGCAGGTCCTCGGCATCGGCCTTGGCGTACTCTACAAACACGTCGAAATAGCGGTTTTCGGCAAAGATGCCCGTATCGAGCAGCTCAAACTCCGGGTTTTTACGCGTACGCCGGGCATTTTCGGCCAGCAGCTGCTCGTACGGAAAAGCCCGATGGGGATACTTATACAGCAGCTTCTGGTACGAGTGGGTGGGCGTATTATCCAGAAAATAATAGACTTCCTTCACGTCCTCGCCGTGGTTGCCCTGCGGCCCGCTCAGGCCAAAAAGCTGCTCTTTGAGTATGGTATCCTGGCCGTTCCAGAGCGCCAGGCTGGCGCACAGCTGCTGCTGGTCGTCGCAAAAGCCGGCCAGGCCTTCCTCGCCCCAGCGATAAGCCCGGCTGCGGGCCTGGTCGAAAGTAGAGTAGTTCCAGGCGTCGCCATTGGCCGAGTAGTCTTCACGCACCGTGCCCCACTGGCGCTCAGACAAATAGGGGCCGAAGCGCCGCCAGTTCTTATGCTTGTTATCGGCTTCGAGCAGGCGTTGGGCTTCGGGATTCAATTTTCAGGGAAGGGCTTATTTGTCAAGCTGAGCGAAGCGCGGCAATCGCATCCGCACAATAATACTGCTACGACACTTATCAGCGTCGTTTCGATGCGATTGCCGCGCTCACCCTGCCGGTTCTTTACCCGCCCGTGGCGAAGCCAGGGTACAAGGTCATGCCGCCATCCATAAAGATGGTTTGGCCGGTGATGTAGTCGGCCTCGTCCGACACCAGCCAGGCGGCCAGCTGGCCGATATCTTCGGGCTCGCCTACGCGGTTGTACGGAATGAGGGTCAGCAGCTTCGCCTCGGCTTCGGGCGTAGCCCAGGCGTCGTGGTTGATGGGCGTTTTGATGGCGCCCGGCCCGATGCTGTTAACCCTGATTTTGTGCGGGGCCAATTCCTGGGCCACACTTTTCATCAGCTCCATAATGCCGCCCTTGCTGGTGGCGTAGTTGACGTGGCCGCCCCACGGAATAACTTCGTGGACGCTGCTCATGCAGATAATTTTGCCGGCTGCTTTGCTTACATCGGGCTGCACCCCTCGCCGCATAAACTCGCGGGCGGCTTCGCGCAGGCACAAAAACTGGCCGGTGAGGTTCACATCAAGCACCTTTTGCCACTGCGCCAGTGTCATATCGATAAAAGGCGCATCGACCTGAATACCAGCATTGGCTACCACAATATGCAGCGTACCAAACTGCGCAATCGCCTGCCTGAACATTGCCTGCACCTGGTCTTCCTGGCTTACATCGGCCTGAATGGCCAGGGCTACGCCCCCGGCGTCGGTGATTTCCTTTACCACGGCATCCGCCGCTTCGGGATGGCCAACGTAGTTAACGACAACTGAGGCCCCATTGGCGGCCAGAGATTTGGCCACGGCTGCGCCGATACCCGAATTGGCCCCCGTGACGAGCGCGTGCTGCCCGGCAAGGCGAAGTGAAGAAGAAGCAGGCATATAAAACAATAAGTGTGTAGAGATGTAGCCGCCGCGCCGGCCGGGTATCGGAGGCAAGGCTGCGTGGGTAGACGGGTTTATAGCAGCCGGGGTTTTTACCAAGTGCTTCGGGTTGCGAAATAACAATGTATTTGGTCGTCCCCGCTCCGCAGCTCCCTGGCCGGCACTAGCGGAGCCGTCTTTACGTTAGTATTCCGCCGCCGTTAGTGCTGATACCTTTACTGCTGCGCTTCCGGCACCTGCCTTTCGAATCGAACGCGTTCGTATTCTTTTTTTATGCTACGTACTCATCTGCTTTGGCTGGCTTTGCTGCCGGCTGAGCTCACCAGCTTTGCTGTTTGTGCCCAGACTTTGCCCGAAGTAGTAGTGCTGGCGCACCGGGGTAAGCGCACGGGTATTTTGCGGCAGCTCGACCTGAGCCCTGCCCAGGTAGTCCGCATCAATACGCTGCTCGATGAAGAGCAAGCCCAGCGCAAGCAGCGCCTCACTCACCGGCCCGACGAAACCGAACATGCCTCCCGCCAGGCCCGCCAGGCCGACTTCGAAACCAAGATAGAGGCCGTGCTCACGCCCGCGCAGGTCGAGAAATATGAGCAGCTGCGGGGCCTGCGGCCCGCCCCCCGCCCGCCCGAGATGCAGGTACCGAAGTAGCAAGCGCTAGCTGGCTAACCAGCTCAAGTCCAGCGGCTCAGGAACTGCGCAAAGGCCTCCTTGTATTGCTCGCCCACCGGAATGGTTTCGGTGCCAATCTGGACGGTGAGGCGGCGCACGGCTTCTATCTTATCGAGGGCCACGATAAACGAGCGGTGAATGCGCAGAAAGCGCCGGGCGGGCAGCTTTTCTTCCATTGCCCGCAGGCTCATGAGCGAGAGCAGGGCGCGCGGCGTGCTCTTGAGGTGCACCTTCACATAGTCTTTCAGGCCCTCCACGTAGAGAATATCGCTGAGCGAGACGCGTACAAGCTGGTACTCTACTTTCAGAAAAATGTGCTCTTCTTCGGCCGCCGTAGCGGGCGCAGCCGCTTCGTGGCTGGCGTGCGAGAGCTCGGCGTAGGCCCGGGCCTTGTTGGCGGCCCGCAAAAACTCCTCGTAGTTAAACGGCTTTACCAGGTAGTCGAGCGCATCTACCTTGTAGCCCTCCAGGGCATACTGTGGAAAGGCCGTGGTGAAGATAACGCGCGGCGGCACGGCCTGCTGGCCCAGCACCCGCGCCAGCTCCAGGCCGGTCAGCTCCTGCATCTGAATATCGAGAAAAGCCAAATCGACCGGCTCCGTGAGCTCATGCAGGCCTTTTAAGGCTTCCACGCCGCTGCCGTAGCGGCCTACTAGCTTTAAAAAAGGCGTTTGCTCAATAAAAGTGCAGAGGAGCGCCAGCGCCAGCGGCTCATCATCAACGGCAATGCAGGTAACGGACATTTTTTAACGGGTAATCGGTAGTGGATAATTGGCAGTAAGCGGGTGATGCGCCATGAACCGGTTTAAGACGTAGTGAAACTACTAAAGCGCGTGATGCTCATCTGGCGTTCAACTTAGCAGAGCGGAGTTCCTAAACGGCTTCATTCCCTATTACTTATTGCCATTACTCATTGCTCACTGGTAATTAATTTCAGCTTTACCTCAAATTCGTTGTCGGGCGTGTGCTCGCTTACCTGCAATGAGTAGCGGCCGGGATACAGTAAATCGAGGCGGCGGCGGGTATTAGTAAGCCCGATTCCGTTGGAGCCGGCCAGGTCGGTGCCGGCAGTCGGCAGCAGCGTATTACGCACATCTACTTCCAGCTGTTCGGGCGAGGGCTGGCGCAGACCGATGTAGATATGGCTGGGAGCCGTGGCTGCCACGCCGTGCTTGAAGGCATTTTCGACGAAAGGCAGCAACAGCATGGGCGCAATAAGTACCTCGCGCACCGGCTCGGGGTGCTCGAAGGTCACCTGCACGCGGTCGGTCAAGCGCAGCTTCATCAGGGTGATATAATCCTGAATAAACCCTACCTCCTGGCTTAGCTGCGCGTGGCCCGAGGCCGTGTCGTAGAGCACATAGCGCATCATGCGCGAGAGGCGGTGCAGCGCCGCCCGGGCCCGCTCCCCATCTATTAATGTTAATGAATATATATTATTTAGCGTATTAAAAAAGAAATGTGGGTTTATCTGGGCCTTCAGCATGGCTAGCTCGGCCTCCACGCGCTGCTGGTCGAGGCGCTCGCGCAAACGGGCCTCCTGCTGCCAGTGCTGCACCACGGTAATAGCCGTGGCAATGCCCAGCACGAGCAGCGTAATAAGCAGTCCTACAAGGTCGAAGCGGCTGCCGTGCGGCGTACGGGGCGGCGCAGCTTTTCCCATCCCCTCACCGGCCGCCTGAAAGGCGTGGTGCATGAGGTCGGGCAGGTTCAGCACACTTTCGAGCCCCCGGCTTACCAGCAGCAGCAGCACCGCGGTGGCCACCAGGGCCAGCCCAAACCAGCCGGTGTGCCCCCGCAGCAGCAGGCGCGGCACACTGATGCGCGTGGTGGCATAAAATACGCTTATCCATAACACTAGCAGCGCGCCCTGCTTTACCCAATACTGAACAGGCAGCACTACCCGGCCCTGCATGGGCTGAAACAGCAGCAGCGTGAGCGCCAGCAGCCCCCAGGCGAGTACGTGAATCAGGGGGGTGAGCAGGCGCCTAACGGAAAAAGCAGACATGATTACTCCATGAAGTATAGTACCCAAATGTAACGGCTCTGGCGAGCTAACCCGGCCTGCGCCCGACCATCGGGCGAATTGTGCCGACTGCTGGCCGGCTTTCCTCGCTCGGCCGACCAGCATTTTTTGTTACTTTTACTATCTCCTCCGTGCGCATCCTATCCCACCCCAACGCACTTCGCTCTTGCAACCTTTCTACCTGACCTGCGGCCGGCTGGCCGCGCTGGCGGACTACCGCCTGCCTGCCCGGCATCGCGCAGGCGTTGTGCTGTTTCTGAGCCTGCTGCTGGGCCTAGTCCGCCCCGGCGCGGCCGCCCCGAAGATACCCTGGTGGCTACTACTGCTCACCAGGCCCAGTACCTCGAAGACCGCTACTACAGCGTACTCGAAGACCCCAGCGGCCACCTGCCGATTGCCGCCGTTAGCAGCCCAGCCTGGGCCAGCCACTTCGCTACCCTGGCCGGCACTTCGCTCCCGCCCAACATTCGGCATCCGCGCAGCACCTACTGGCTACGCTTTACAGTGCTGGCCGATGCCCGCCTGGCTGCCGACTGGTACCTAGAGCTCTACGACCCCCATATTGGCTCGGCTACGCTGTTTCGCCCCGCTGCGGCGGGGCTGGCGCTGGCCTACGACAGCGTCACGACCGGCGCCAACTACCCGTTTGCCACCCGCCCACTACCCTACAAAAATTTTCTATTCAACCTGGGGCTGCGGCACGGCCAGCCCACAACCTACTACCTGCGCCTGCGCTCCGACACGCCTACCAGCTTCCGGGCCATGCTGCACAGCGGCCCGGCCCTGATTCCGGAGATGAGCCTGCAGTACTGGCTGCTCGGCGGCTTCTACGGGGTGCTCTTCATCATGCTGGTGTACAACCTGTTTCTATTTTTCTTCTTAAAGGAAAAATCGTACATTCACTACGTATTTTATGTGCTGAGCGGGGCACTGCTTTTTCTTTCCGAGGATGGCCTAGGCTTTCAGTACATGTGGCCATTCAGCGCGCCGCTCAACCATTTTATCGGGGCCGTCGCGCCGGTGCTGCTGCTGCTGACTTTTGCGCAGTATGCGCGCTCATTTCTTGATACGGCCGCCCGGCTGCCGGTGCTCGACCAGCACATTCGCTGGGTGGTATCGCTAAGCGGCGCGCTGCTGGTGCTCGATGTGGCGCTCATTCATTCCGGGTTTAGCTTCTGGCTTTACCTGCTGCCGTATGGCCTGCTTTATTACGCTGCCTGGCGGGCTTACCGGGGTGGCCTGCGCCCGGCTCGCTACCTGTTGCTGGCCCAGGCACTGGTGGCGGGCAGCCTCACTTTTCTCATCTGTCGCAAGCTGGGCATTGATTTTTATAATAACGCCTACACGGTATATAGCCTGAACGTAGCGTTTGTAATTGAGGTAGCCGTACTCAGCTACGCGCTGGCCGATAAGATAAAGGGCCTGATGGATACCACTCTGGTAACGCAGCGGCGGCTGCTGAAGCAGCTGCGCAAGCGCCACCAGGCCCAGGACCAGCTGCTGGAGCAGCTACGCGAGAACCAGGCGCTCAAAGACCAGCTCAACAGTGAGCTGGAGGCGCTGGTGGCCCGCCGTACCGACGAGCTGCGCCAGCAAAACGATACCATTGCGGCCCAAAACCGTGAACTGCTCGAAACCAACGGCCTGCTGGCGCTCCAGTCGGCCGCTATTGAGCAACTCAACAGCGACCTGAGCCGCGACTTGCAGGACCAGAAGCATGCCCGCTTGCAAGCCCGGGAGTTTGACTTTGGCGAGTTCAGCCAGCTTTATCCCGACAAAGATGCCTGCCTGCGCTACCTCGCCGACCTGAAGTGGCAAGGTGGCTATCGCTGCCGCAAGTGCGGCCACGAAAAAAGCTGCGAGGCCCGCGAGCCCTTTGCCCGGCGCTGCACCCGCTGCCGCTACGTAGAGTCGGCCACCACTGGTACGCTGCTTCAGAAATGCAAGTTTCCTATTGTCAAGGCGCTATATGCGGTATTCCTGCTACACGCCCACCGGGGGCGCTATGCGCCGGCCGAGCTGGCCAGGGTACTGGAGCTGCGCCCGGCCACGAGCTGGTCGTTTGCCCAGAAAGTGCTGGCAGCTTTGCAGCGGCGCAGCCATGCCCCGACTTCTTCGACGGCGAGCCCTGGACCCATGTGCTGCTGGACGGCTCGGCTGATGTAGAGCAGGAGGAGCTGACCGATATAAGCGACCACCAGTAGGCAGGCAGCTAGTTTCCGGTAACGATTGCGGAAGATTTTGGCGGGGATTACTATAGCATAGGCCGGCGAGCAATTTTTTTCGAAAAAAATGGCCGCCGGCTCATTGTTTTTTAGGATACAGGTAGCGGGTAGCAATAGTGCTTTTAGCCCTTGCCAGCCCTATAATACGCAATGCCTACTTGTGCAGTAAACGTAATCACCTAAGCGGTGCTTACCACAAAATGGCCGTTTTAAAGCCCTGAAGGCAGTTTTTAAGCTTGCATTTGCTGAACACAAGACCCTAGCTTTGAAGCACTCTAGCTGCTTTAAGTTCTTTTTCCCACCCTCTTCATGAAAAAAAGCCTATACCCTATAGGTTGGCTGCTCCGCGGCTCGGCTGTACTGCTGGCATGCGGACTTCCCACTAGCTTCGTTCTGGCTGCTCCCACGGGCGGACATATACCTGCCCGGCTACAGAAGCGCCCAGCCCCTACTATACCGGTGAGCGGCCGGGTGGTCGGAGCCGATGGCACCGGCCTGCCGGGTGTTACGGTACTTGTGCGGGCCAGCAGTATTGGCACCACTACCGGCGCAGATGGCAGCTTCAGCCTGAATGCCCCGAGGGCAGCACCATTTCTTTCAGCTACGTTGGCTTTGTTACCCAGTCGGTTACCGTGACCAGCGCTACTGCCAGCAACCTGAGCGTGACGCTGCGTGAGACAGCGCAAGGCCTGAACGAGGTAGTGGTAGTAGGCTACGGAACCCAGGAAAAATCGGATGTAACAGGGGCAATATCCTCGGTTTCGGGCCGCGAAATTGCCAGCCAGCCGGTAGCCGACCCTACCCAGGCGCTGCAAGGCCGGGCGGCCGGGGTAACGGTAACGCAAAACTCGGGGGCGCCGGGCGGGGCGGGCGGCACAACGGTGCGCATCCGGGGTATTTCCTCGGCCGGCAACAACTCCCCTCTTTACGTGGTCGATGGCTTTCCGCTGCCCAGCTCAGACTCGAATGGCAATGCGGTAGAAAACCAGCTCAACTCCATTAATCCTAATGACATCGAGAGCATTGACGTGCTCAAGGATGCCTCGGCTACGGCCATTTACGGGTTGCGGGCCGCCAACGGCGTGGTAATTATCACCACCAAACGCGGCAAAGCTGGCAACGCAACCATCTCGCTTGATGGCTACCGGGGTATACAGCAGCCCTGGCGCAAGCTCGACCTGCTCAATGCGCAGCAGTACGCCGTTATCAATAATGAGAGCCTGATTGCGGCCGGCCAGCCTATCAACCCCAAATACGCTGACCCCAGCTCCCTGACCACGAGCACCGATTGGCAGAAAGCAGTGTTCCGGCCCACGGCCGTTATTCAGAGCTACAATGTCTCGGCCAACGGAGGCAGCGATAAAGCCCGCTTTGCCCTGTCGGCCGGCTACTTTCAGCAGGATGGTACGCTGAATGGCTCTAACTTTGAGCGCTTTACGCTGCGAGCCAATGGCGATATTCAGCTTAACAAATACGTTAAGGTGGGCAACAGCTTAGCCGTCAGCCACCAGGAAGACCGGCAGCTGAATACCGGCAACGACGAGTTTGGGGTGATTAACAACGTCATTCAGCTCCCGCCTACCATCCCGGTGTACAACCCCGACGGCACCTATTACGAGCCAACTGCTACCGCCGACAACTTCATCGAGCCCAACCCGGTACTGCAGTCGCTGATTACCAATTCCAAGTTCAGCCGCAACCGCATTATTGGCTCCTTTTTCGGCGAGGTAGAGCCGCTCAAGGGCCTGCGCTTTCGTACCAACGTGGGGGTCGACCTCATTTTTGATAACAGCAACGGCTTTACCCCTTCGCTCGGGCCCAATTCGCCCCGCAACTCAGTAGCGGGCGCCTACTCTTCGAGCAACTACAACCCAACGTATCTGATTGAAAACACGGCTACTTACGACCGTATTTTTGCCGAAAAGCACCATTTGACCGTGCTGGCCGGGCAGTCGGCCCAGCAGTTTCAGTATACCTATCTGAGCGCCAACCGCTCGGGCTACCTGAGCAACAGCCTGCAGAACATTAACGCTGGCCCGGCCGCCAACCCTGCCTTTCCGGTTACCAACGGCGGCATCGGCGTTGCGCCGATTACTGACCGGCTGGCCAGCTACTTTGGGCGTATCAACTACGAGTATGCGGGCAAGTACCTGCTCACGGTCACCGCCCGTGAAGACGGTTCCTCCCAGTTTGCGCCCGGCTATCAGTTCGGCTTCTTTCCCGGGGTTTCGCTCGGCTGGCGCCTCTCGGAAGAAAGCTTTATCAAAGATATTCCGGTTATCAGCAACCTGAAGCTGCGCGGAGGGTATGGCCAGGTAGGCAACCCCCTGAATGCCGGGCGCTTTGCCTATCTGGCAACTATCAATACCGGCATCAGCTATCCGTTTGGGTCTCCTGCAACGGTGCTGCAGGGCGCGGCGCCTACCCGGGGTGCCAACAATCAGCTGCGCTGGGAGATTAACAAGCAGTCGAACCTGGGCCTGGACCTGGGCCTGTTTCAAAACCGCGTTGAGCTGACGGTAGACATCTACCGCCGCCACTCGGATAACCTCATCAGCAATGTGCCGCCTACCTTGGTGTCGGGCACTTATGAGGCAGTTCCTACCAACGCAGTAACGGTACAAAACAAGGGTATCGACATCTCGCTGAACACCCGTAACTTGACGGGCGGCAGCGGCCTGAGCTGGACCACCGGCATTACCTTCTCGGCCTACCGCAACCTGATTCAGAGCCTGAATGTGGCTACTCCCTTCAACGGGACGACTACCCGCACGGGCACGGCCATCTCGCGCTTCGACCAGGGCCAGCCAATCGGCGCGTTTTATGGCTACGTAGCCGATGGGCTGTTTCAATCGCCCGAAGAAATAGCAAAATTGAACGCTGCTTCGCCAACGGGTGTCTACCAATTTTCCGGCACCGCTCCCGGCGATATCAAGTTTAAGGATATTAACGGGGATGGTGTAGTGAATGACCTTGACCGCACATTTATCGGCAATCCTAATCCAAAGTTCACCTTTGGCATTAACAACACCTTGAGCTACAAAGGATTCGACCTGACAGCTTTTGTGCAGGGCTCGGAGGGTAATCAGATTTATGACCTGAACCGCGTGTATACGGAAGGTGGCTTATATAGCAATGGCAATAGCAGCACCCGCGTACTGGGCCGCTGGACCGGCCCTGGCACCAGCACCGACGTGCCCCGCGCCGTGGCCGGCGACCCCAACCAGAACCTGCGCGTGAGCAGCTACTTCGTAGAAGACGGCTCTTATGTGCGCCTCAAGGTGCTAACCCTGGGCTACAACTTCGCCAAGCCGCTTATCAACCGTTTTGGTAGCCAGTCGCTGCGCGTGTACCTGACCGCTCAAAACCTGGTAACCCTCACCAAGTACACCGGCTTTGACCCCGAGATTGGCAGCCAGGCCGGCGCCTATGGCATCGACCGGGGTATCTACCCCCAGTCGCGCGTGTTTATTGCTGGCTTGAACATTGGCTTTTAACTTAATAGCGGAAGCCGTCGTGAAAAAAGGCAAGGATTATCAGTAGGGCACTTCTTTCTTTTTCACACAAGGCTTCTCCCATCCCACCCATGCGTTCTTTATCTACTAAACTCACTGCCAGTGCTTTGCTAAGCCTGGCACTGCTCGGCGGCTGCGGCAAAAAGTTTCTGGATTTACAGCCTGTAGACCAGATTACAACTGTAAACTTTTATCAGTCCGAGTCGGATGCCATTCAGGCCGTAACGGCCTGCTACTCACAGCTCGGCGTAGGCGGGCAGTACAACTACGCCCTGTGGGGAATCGGCGAGATTATGTCTGACAACTCCTTTACCGGCGGTGGCGGCGGCGGCGACGGAGCTGAGGAGATTCAGCTCGATTTTTTTAATATACCGTCTACCAACCCGATGGTTGGTCGCCTGTGGGGTGGCTGCTACGTAGGCATTGGAGCCTGCAACCTGGTGCTGCAAAAGGTACCCGGCATCACGAACATGAGCGATGCCATCCGGAAGCGCAGCCTGGGCGAGGCGCAGTTTCTGCGGGCAAAATACTATTTTGACCTGGTGCGGGCCTACGGCGACGTACCGCTCATCTTGGTGCCGCCGGCCAGCCCGGCCGACGCGCAGCTGCCCCGCACCCCGGCCGCTCAGATTTACACCCAGATTGTAACCGACCTGAAGGCCGCCATCGGCAACCTTCCTCCCGTGTACGGCGGCGCCGACCTGGGCCGGGCTACTACGTGGGCTGCTACCGGCCTGCTGGCTAAGGTGTACCTGACCATGGGCGACCTTCCCAATGCGGCTATTCAGGCCCGGGCCGTTATCGCGAACTCGGGCAAAAGCCTGTGGCCCAACTACGGCGACAATTTTAAAGTGGCCAACGAGAACGGGCAGGAATCTTTATTTGAGGTGCAATACGTGAACGGACTGAATCAGTACACGTTCGATGGCCTGGGCTTTGTGGGCAACGAGTTTTTTGGCCCCCGCGGCCAGGGCCTGGTTCCGCAGGGCGGCTACGGCTTCAATATCCCGGAGCTGGAGTTTGTGCAGGGCTACGAGCCCGGCGACAAGCGCAAGGCCGTTACCATTTGGTCGCCCGGCGACCCCTACCCCGCCGGCAGTGCCACTAATGCCCAGCCAGCTTCGCTGCCCGGCTCCCCTTATGGCTACAACTGCAAAAAGTGGTTTGTGGGCAAGGTGAACACCAACGTCTGGGACTCCCCGCTGAACTTTCCGGTGCTGCGCCTGTCCGAGATGTACCTGATTCTGGCCGAAGCCGTGGGGCCTACTCCCGAAGGCTACACAGCTATTAATACAGTACGTACCAGGGCAGGCCTGCCCAACCTGACCAGCGCCAACACGCCCAATTTTACGGATGCCGTTGTGAAGGAGCGCCGCTACGAGCTGGCGTTTGAAGACGACCGCTGGTTTGACCTTAAGCGCACGGGTAAGCTGCTCACTAATCCGGCGCTGCTGGCGAAAGGCATCAAGCCCTTCAATATTGTGCTGCCTATTCCGCAAAGCGAGCGCGACGCCAACCCCTCGCTGGCTCAGAACCCTGGCTATTAATACATTTGGCCCTCATACGCCCTAAACATCCCACCCGAAAATATATGTTTACTTCACTTCGCAAAGCTGCTCTGCTACTGGCTGGTGTGGCGGCGCTGGCTGCCTGCCGCAAGGATACCGGCGTGACGAGCCTGGAAGGTCCGGTGCCCACGCCCGGCTTTACCGTCACGGTCAATACCAGCCAGTACCCGGCAGTAGCAACGTTCACCAACACCACCACTGATGCCTTTCTCTATCAGTGGGACTTTGGCGATGGCTCGCCCCTGGTGTCAGGTCAGAACGTGACCCACGTCTACAAGCTGCCCGGCACCTACCGCGTGAAGCTGACAGCTGCCGGGCGCGGCGGTACGGGTATCTCGCCCCAGCAGCCGGTAGTTATCCCTACCGTTTGCGACAATGCCGCTTACGCGGTGCTTACGGCCTGCGGTGGCTCGGGAGCTACCTCCTGGACGCTCTCCGACCAGCCGGGGGCCGTGGTAAAGCTTTCGGCCAGCGGGGCCACCTTATCCAGCTCGACTACGCTTAACCCCTGCCAGCTCGACGACCAGTTTTCGTTTACCAACACCTTTGCTTACTCCTACGACGCCGGAACCGGCACGTACAGCAATGGCACCTGCGGCAGCCCGCAGACGGGCAACTCGGACTTTATCTATAAGCCCAACGGCTCGCTGGGGCAGATTATTTTGCAGCGCAACAAGGCATTTATCGGCCTGCCCGACTCGGTAGTAAACAAGACCTACGACATTCTTGAGGCCACGCCCACCCGCCTGCGCCTGCAAGGCACCAACCCCGACGGCACCAAGACGGTAACTACCTACATGCCGCAGCTTTCGGCCCTCGACCGGGCTAAAAAGTACCTCACGGGCGGCTCCTCGCGCACCTGGACGCTGGACAACACGGTAGCTAATACCATTATAGTCGGCAACGAAGCTTCGCCCGGCGGCTATAACAAGAGCGGCTCGGCGGGCAGCGTACCCAGTTGCCAGGCCGACGATGAGTACACGTTTACAAGCACCGGCAACTTCACGTATGATGCCAAGGGCCAAACGTTTGTGGCTATCGACTATACCTGCCAGGCAGCCCGCACCGACAACAATACTACCTTCACTTTCGGGCCGGCTTCGGGCGCGGGCCTGGCTCAGTTTGTACTCACCAAGCCCGGCAGCTTTATCGGCGTAACTAATGCACCTACATCGCGGATTTACCGGATTCTTTCCATTGACGACAAGCACATGACCCTGCGGGCCGGCGGCCCCAGCGACGACCCGCAGTTCACTTTTATGATGGTAGCCAAATAAGCGCCCTTTTCTCACCCTTGTTACTTAGTAAATATGATATATTCATTGACCGCGTGGCCACTCCGCCGTTTGGCGCTGGGCTTTACGCTGACGCTGGCGGCCGGTGGCTGCACCCAAAATCCCCCGGGCCGGTTATCACGGCTACTACGGGCACGGGTGGCACCAGCACATCGGCCGTTAACGCCACCCCTCATCCGTATGCCGATTACAGCGTGCAGGTATGGAGCGACGAGTTTAACGACAGCAGCCTCGACGCAACCAAGTGGAGCTACGAGGTAAAGGATGTGTGGTTCAACAACGAGCTGGAAGCCACTACCAACTCGCGCAACAACGTGAACCTGAGTGGCGGTATGCTTAATATCACGGCTATTCAGCAGAACTACAACGGCCGGCAGTACACCTCGGGCCGCATCAACACCAAAGGCAAGCAACAGTTTACCTTCGGCCGCATCGATGTGCGGGCCAAGCTGCCCAAGGGCAAGGGCATGTGGCCGGCCATCTGGATGCTGGGCGCCAATGATAGCCAGGCGAGCTGGCCGGCCTGCGGCGAAATCGATATCATGGAGCTGAAAGGCAGCTCGCCCACTACTGACTACAGCACGGTACACTATGGCAGTTCGGTAGCTACCCACCAGTACAAGGGCACGGTCTATGCACTGCCGAGCACGGCTAACGGCGACTTCTCGAGCGACTTCCATGTCTTTAGCTGCGTGCGGAGCATGAACCAGATGGACTTCTACGTGGATGGCAATAAGTACTACACGCTGACCTCGAGCGACGTGTCGCCGTATCCATTCAATAACCCCTTCTACGCCATCCTAAACCTGGCGGTGGGCGGCGACTTTGATGGCAACCCCGATGGCAGCACGACCTTCCCGCAAACCATGCAGGTAGATTACGTGCGGTTTTTTCAATACAAAGAGTAGTTTTTTACCAACCCGGCCATCCTACGTGCAGGCTGGCCGGGTTGAGTTGTGACTTTCCTATTTCCCCACCAACTTTTTTTTCATGAAAACTTTTACTACGCTTTTACTGACTGCCGGCCTGTTCACGCTAGGCAGCCGCGCTGCTTCGGCCCAAACGCTCTATGACAACTTCGAGAACACCCGGCTGGTGACGTACAGCAACATTAGCGGTGCGCTCAACCAGGCCGCTGCTAACCCCGGCAGCAACACCGTCAACAGCAGCAGCACCTGCGGCAAGTATGACCGCGATGCGTCGCAGTATGCCGTTATCGTTATTAACCCTACGGCCTCTCCCAGCCGGATGGCCGACGTAAGCGCCTATTCGGCGGGGACCAAGAAGATATCGATGAAATTCCGCAGCCCCGGTGTGAGCACGCCCGTGCAGCTGGTACTGCAAAACAAAGCCAAAACGGCCCAGAACTACCCCAATGGCAACTATGGCGGCACGTTTAATGCCACGACCTCGGCTACGGCCGGCAACTGGGAAACATTGACGTTTACCTATACTGCTGGCGGCCCCGGCAGCTTCGACCCGACTGTGAAGTCTACCGATGTTGACCAAATGGTTATGCTGGTAACTCCGGGCACAGCAACCGCTGCCACCTATTACATCGACGACCTGATGGGCCCAGAGCTGGCTACCAACAGCACCACTGCTGCTCCCATGCTGCTTGATGACTTTGAGAGCACCCGGCTGGTTAATTATCCTACTGTACAGGGCACACTCAACCAGGCCGCTCCCAACCCGGCTAGTGGGGCGGGCAACAGCAGCAGCACCTGCGCCAGCTTTGCGCGCGACGGCTCGCAGCAGTATGCCACCATCGTTATTCAGCCCAAAAACGGTAAGTTTTCCGATGCCTCAAGCTATGCCAGCGGAGCGCAGAAATTAACAATGAAATTCCGCAGCCCCGGTGCGAGCACGCCGGTGCAGCTGGTACTGCAAAACAAAGCCAAAACGGCCCAGAACTACCCCAATGGCAACTATGGCGGCACGTTTAATGCCACGACCTCGGCCACCGCTAATACGTGGGAAACATTAACTTTTACCTATACTGCTGGCAGTGGTGGCAGCTTCGACCCAACTGTGATGGCCACCGACATCGACCAGATAGCCCTGCTTATTGCGGGAGGCACGTCCAGCAGCAGCACCTATTACTTTGATGACCTGTTTGGCCCGGCCCTGACCACGGTTACCGCTACCCGCGCCAGCCAGACGAGTGCAGCGGCCCTGGCCCCGGCTTACCCCAACCCGGCTGCCGGCCTCACGCACCTGGGCTACAGCCTGCAAAAATCAGCCGTGGTAAGCCTGGCCATCTATGATGCGATGGGCCGCCGCGTGGCTTCGGTAGTTGAGAACCAGACCCGGCCGGCCGGCGACTATACCGCCGACCTGCGTACGAACAGCCTGGCGCCCGGTTTCTACACCTGCCGCCTGGTGGTAGATGGCGTAGCCCTCACCCGGTCGTTGAGCGTAGAATAACGTAAGAGGGCTGCTACGTTTCGCCCTTCCTACTCCAGCCCGGTTAAAATTCAGGCCGGCGGGTGCTTCTCAAAAAGCACTCGCCGGCTTTTTTGTATCCGGGCGGGGCGGTTTGGCGTAGGCTTTGCAGAAGGCTGCTTGCGTTGCCGGCGGCCTGCTATTTAGCCGTATTTTTATTGACCGGGTCTTGGTACCCGGCTCAGCACTACCCCTGCTTATTAAGTATTGACCACTACCGGGTGGCATCTTTGCACGCATGCCGCCCGCAACTTGTTTGCTGCTCTCCCTTCTGTTCTCCTTTGCCGCTGGCTTGCCAGCAGCGGCCCCGTCCCGATGAGTACGACCACCGACCTGCCTTTTGCTCCACCCACGGAGCCCGAGTCATTAGCCAAGCCCGCCGACTTTGAGCTGGCTTTTCAGCAAAAGGAAACCCTGATTGCCGGTTATCTGGCCGCCTTTGCGGTGGTGTATTACCGGCAGCCCGCCGAGCGCAGCGCCGTGCAGCTGCAAGCCGTTTTGCGGGTTGAGAATGCTACTACGGCCTTTCCGCCGGCAGCCGTGCTGCTTAACCTCAGCGATGCGCTTACCCTGGCCGAGCTGGAGGCGGAAGCTGCCAGCCGGCTGGCGATGGCCCTGGCCGGCGTGGCCGAGCAGCTGGGCGCGGCCATCACGCGCTGCCGCATCTCCTTTCCGGCGCCCGAAGCACAACACCCTGACCACGAGTGGTGCGTAACCCTGGATTTTGCCCCCGACCATACGGTGGCTGTCAGCTTTGCCTGCACCGGCGGGCTGCCTGGCCCCTGGGGAGCTGCCTACCTGCCCACGCACGTGCAGCGGGTATTTGAGCAGCTTGGCCGCAACCGGCAAACGACAGTAGGCTACGTATTCTTCCTGGCCGACGAAGAAACCACGCTGCTGCGCCAGTTTATGACGGTGCCGCAGCACGTACCCGAAGGCGGACCCCAGCAGCTACACCAGCTGTTTGAGGAAACCGCGCATCTCTACCCCAACCAGGTAGCGCTGAGCTGGCTCGGCGACACCCGCACTTATCAGCAGCTCAACCACGAGGCCGACCAGCTGGCCGCGCGCCTGCAGCGCCAGGGCGTGCGGGCCGGCGACTTTGTGGGCGTGCTCATGGCCAAATCCATTGAGCTGTACGTGGGCATGCTGGCCGTGCTGAAAGCCGGCGCAGCCTACGTGCCGCTCGACCTTTCTTTCCCGGCCGACCGCATTACGTTTATTCTGGCCGATTGCGGGGCCCGCGTGCTGCTTACCAACCGGCCGCTGCCCGAGGGCTTCGAAACCTGGCCCGGCCGGGCTATCGACCTCTGCTTACCGGCCCCCGCCGAGGCTGGCGGCCTGGAGCCAGTGCCCCTGGGCCCCGAATCTATCGCCTATGTTATCTATACCTCGGGCACTACCGGCTTGCCCAAGGGCGTGCTCATTCCGCACCACAGCATCTGCCACCTGGTGCGGGCCGAGCAGCTGCTGTTTCACCCCACGCCGCAAGACCGCGTGGTGCAGGGGTTTTCGGTAGCCTTCGATGCCTCGCTCGAAGAGCTATGGCTGGCCTGGGGCGCGGGCGGCACGCTGGTGCCCGTGCCCGAGGAAACCATGAAAGCCCCCGACGCGCTGCCCGATTTTCTGGTAGAGCAGCAGGTGACGGTCTTTTCTACCGTGCCCACGCTGCTGTCGCTGCTACCGGCCAGCATCCCGACGCTGCGGCTGCTTATTCTGGGTGGCGAGGTGTGCCCGCCCGAGCTGCTGACCAAGTGGGCCAGCCGCCAATGCCGGGTAGTGAATACCTACGGCCCCACCGAGGCCACGGTAGTTGCCACGGCGGCCGACTTCGTGCCCGGCCAGCGCCTCACCATCGGGCGGCCGCTGGCGGGCTACGAAACGCTGCTGCTCGACCAGCTGGGCCAGCTCGTGCCGCTGGGCGCGGCCGGCGAGCTGTGCGTGGGCGGGCCAGCCCTGGCGGCAGGCTACCTCAACCGCCCGGAGCTGAGCGCCGCTAAGTTTAATACCGTCAGCGAGCTGCAAAATGGCTTTGTGGGCCGGCTGTACCGCACCGGCGACCTCGCCCGCTTCGAAGCCGACGGCAACATCGACTTCCTGGGCCGCATCGACACCCAGGTAAAAATCCGGGGCTTCCGGGTCGAGCTAGCCGAAATCGAGAGCCTGCTTTTGCAATGGCCGGGTATTCGCAACGCCGCCGTGGCCCTTAAGGAGGGTACTGATGGCGTGAAGAAGCTCATCGCCTACCTCATTCTCGAACCCAACCAGCTGCTCGATGAGAAGGCTGTGCGCGCCTACCTGCGCGAGCGCCTGGCCCCGTACATGCTGCCCGCCGCGCTGGTGCCGCTGGTTTCGTTTCCGCTGCTCACCAGCGGCAAGGTCGACCGCAAGGCCCTGCCCTACCCCGTAAGTGGCGACCAGGCGCCCACCCGCGAGCTGACGCTGCCCCGCGACCCCCGCGAAGCCGCCATCTACGCCGCCTGGCAAAAGCGCTTCGACACCGCCGACCTGTCGGTGACCGACGACTTCTTCGATATCGGGGGCAACTCACTGCTGGCCTCGCTCATTATTTCGGAGCTGCGCCAGCAGCCCGATTTTCAGGGCCTGTCGGTGAAGGAGATGTATACCCGCCGCACCATTGAGGCGCTGGCGGCCTCAGTTGCGGCTGCCGAAGCCGCTTCGGCGGGGCTATTCCGGAGCCGGCAGCGGCCCAGCTGCTTCGCACCAGCACCCCGGTGCGCCTGCTCACGGCCATCCTGCAGCTACTCTCGATTGCTGCCTTCTATGCTGTGCCAGTGCTTACGCTCAACTTATCGCTGCACTTCCGGCCCTGGCTCACGCAGTGGTCGTGGACGGCGATTACCCTGCTTGGCATGGCAATGGTACTGCTGTACGTACCCATGGCCTGCCTGCTGGTAGTGGCTTTTAAATGGCTGATTATCGGCCGGTTTCGGGCCGGCGAGTATCCATTGTGGGGCTTTTACTACTACCGTTTCTGGGCGGTAAAAAAACTGGTCGAAGCCGCCCCCACCCAGCTGCTGTCGGCCACGCCGTTTCTGGCATTATTCTACCGCCTGCTGGGTGCAAATATCGGAAAAGGGGTATATCTAGGCTCCAATCGCCTCATGTGCTTCGACCTGCTCACGCTCGGCGACGGGGCCAGCATTGCCCGTGAAGCCTGCCTGCTGGGCTACCGCGTGGAGCGCGACCGCCTTATCATCGGCCCGACGCACGTCGGCCGCGACGGCTACGTGGGCCTGCGGGCCATTATGGAAGGCAATACCAGCCTCGGCGACGGCTCCGAGCTTGATGACCTGTCGGTGCTGCCGGCCGGGCGGCAGGTACCGGGTGGCGAGGGCTGGCTGGGCTCACCGGCCCAGCGCGTGCGGGCCGTTGGCCCGGCTCCCATCCGCCCGGCTGCGCCCGGCCCCGGCTACCTGCTGGCCCAGCTGGCGGCTATTGCGCTGATGCTGCTGGTACCCACCGTAGCTTCGCTGCCCATTCTGGGCCTGCTGTATGAGAGTATCGAACGATTCACGCCCGAGTCGTCGCTACTTACCCTGATTCCCCTTTCGGCCCTCTACGTGCTACTGCTGATGGGTACGCTGGCCGGCACCAAGCGCCTCGTGGCCGGCCGGCAGGCCAACGGCACCATTCCGCTCTACAGCTTGGCCTACGTGCGCCACTGGGTGGCCGATGCCGTGCTCGCTCAAAGCCTGACGCTGCTGCGCTCGCTCTACGCAACTATTTACACCCCTTACTGGCTGCGAATGCTCGGGGCCAACATCGGCCACCGCGCCGAAGTATCGACGCTTAACCATATTTCGGCCGAGCACCTGACCGTTGGCCCCGGCTCTTTTCTGGCCGACTCGGTGAGTGTGGGGGCCCCGCGCGTGCAGCACGGGCTGGTATCAATTCTGCCCACCCTGGTGGGGCCGCGCACCTTCGTTGGCAACGGCGCAGTGCTGGCCGGCGGTACCGTGCTGGGCACCAACAACCTGATTGGGGCGCTATCTTCAGCGCCCACTACTACGCCGCCCGATAATACGTCATGGGTAGGCTCCCCGGCCTTTCTGCTGCCCAACCGGCCGGTATCCCAGTCTTTTGCCCCTGAGCTGACGTTTGCTCCCCCGGCCCGGCTGGTGTGGGCGCGCAGCCTCATTGAGCTGCTTAAAATCGTGCTGCCCATCACGTTTACGTTCGTGACTTTTGCCGTGCTCTACCACTATTGCCACTGGCACTTACAGCACTACCCCTTCTGGAGCAGCGTAGGCGTAGGCACGGCCGCCTTCGTGGGGCTGATTTTCGGCTTCTCCATCCTCACTGCCTTGCTTAAGTGGATACTTATTGGCCGCTACCGCCCCTCGGAAAAACCGCTGTGGTCGTCGTTTGTGTGGCGCAACGAGCTGGTTAACTCTCTGTGCGAAAGCTACGTGTATCCTTTCTGGGAAGCGCCGCTGCTGGGTACGCCCTTTGCCACCTGGTTTTTCCAGCTCATGGGCAGTCACTTCGGCCGCTCGGTTTACATGGATACCACCGAAATCACGGAGTTTGACCTGGCCTGGGTGGCCGACCACGCCGTGCTCAACAACGGCTCAACTATTCAGACGCACCTCTTTGAAGACCGCGTGATGAAGATGTCGAACCTGCGCATTGGCCGCTATGCCACGGTAGGCACCTCCTCAGTGGTGCTCTACGACTCGGTTATCGGCCCCGGCGCTACGCTCAAAAGCCTGTCGCTGCTGATGAAGGGCGAGCAGCTGCCGGCCGGCACCCGCTGGCAGGGTATTCCCAGCGCCTTTATCTCGGGCGGCCACTAACCCCGGCCGGGCCTTCGCCCGGCGTTGCCTTTCGCAGCTTATGCCGCCTTTCTTGCACGTCTGGCAGGCCGACCTTGCGGCCGGCTATCCCGCCTGGCCCGGCGCGGAGGCTGCTCTCTCGGCCGCCGAGCGCCAGCGGCAGGCACGCCTGCGCACGCCCGCGCTGCGCCAGACCTACGGCCGGGCGCATGGCTTCCTGCGGGCTGTGCTGGGTCAGTATGCCGGCCGGCCGGGCCGGGCCCTAGTGCTCGCCGCAGATGCCAACGGGAAGCCCGTGCTGCCTGGTTCCAGCCTGTGTTTCAATCTCTCGTACCGACCGGGCCGGGCCGTGCTAGCGGTTGCCAGCAGCGGCCCCGTCGGGGTAGATGTGGAGTTGCAGCACCCCCTGCCCGATGCCGCACCGCTGATTCGGGAGCTATTTGCGCCCACCGAGCAAGCCGCCCTGCGCGCCACGCCGCCTTCCGGCTACTGGCCGCTGTTCCACACCATCTGGACGCGCAAGGAGGCCTACGCCAAGGCCCTCGGCATGGGCCTCGGAATGCCATTTGCCGCCTTCTCCGTGCTGCACTTCCGGCCGGGCGAGCCCGTCGGGCTGACCGCGCCGGCCGGCGCCAGCCTCTACAGCTTCCGCGCCGGCCCACAACACCAGGGAGCATTGGCCACGCTAACTATCGACGGGCCGTCGCCTGTTTATTACGATTTTTTACATTGAAGCTGTTTGGGAAGTTGAAAGAGCGTCATGCTTCACCGCGTTCAGCATGACGTTCTAATTTGAGGCAGGTGATTTTGAAAAAATTATTTTACTATTTATATAAATAGTAAATAACAAGGGAAAACTGCTGCCCATTAACTTTTTCCACGTCTCAGAAAACAATGTATCTACATTAATTGTCTTACTCCTGACACTTGCTAAACCTGCATCTGATGGCCCAATCTGCTTTACACCCGGCCGGCAGCCGGGGCCACGCCAACCACGGCTGGCTCGACTCTTACCACACTTTTAGCTTCGCCAGCTACCAGAACCCCAACCGAATGCACTTCGGCGCGCTGCGCGTGCTGAACGACGATACCGTGGCCGGCGGCATGGGCTTCGGCCGCCATCCGCACGACAATATGGAAATCATCAGCATCCCGCTCTCCGGCGACCTGGAGCACCAGGATTCGCTGGGCAACAAGGCCGTGATTCGCCAGAACGACGTGCAGGTGATGAGCGCCGGCACCGGCGTGGCCCACAGCGAGAAGAATCACAGCTCCTCGGAGGCAGTTAAGTTTCTGCAAATCTGGGTGTTCCCCAATAAGCGCGGGGTGACCCCGCGCTACGCCCAGCAGAG
This sequence comes from Hymenobacter sp. BRD67, assembly GCF_013256425.1. Taxonomy (GTDB): domain Bacteria; phylum Bacteroidota; class Bacteroidia; order Cytophagales; family Hymenobacteraceae; genus Hymenobacter. The sequence goes on along the minus strand of NZ_CP053904.1, from coordinate 799,472 downwards.
CTTCCCGCCCGCCGAGCGCCACAACAAGCTGTTGCAGGTGGTTTCGCCCAACCCCGGCGAGGGCAACGTGTGGATTCATCAGGATGCTTGGTTCCACCTCGGCAACCTCGACCAGGGCTTTGCTACTGACTATCAGCTCAAAAAGCCGGACAACGGGGTATATGCCTTCGTGCTGGCCGGCGACGTGACCATCAACGGCCAGGCCCTACACCGCCGCGACGGCTTCGGCCTCTGGGAAGTGGAGAAGCTTGACATCAAAGCCGATAGCAACGCCGAATTGCTGCTGATGGAAGTGCCAATGGAATTTTAAACGACGTATGGCCGCTGCGAATCTGCGCGCGGAGCGCTTCAATTCACACCGCGCGGACTCGCAGAGTCCACGCTACTTACCTTTCCCGCATGAAAACCCGCCTTACCCGCGCCGCCGAGCGCGGCCTGAAAGACATCGGTTGGCTGCAAAGCAATTTTTCGCTCAGCTTTGGCCCCTATGCCGACCCCGAGCGCAGCGGCTTCGGGCTGCTGCGCGTGTTCAACGATGATTTTGTGCAGCCGGGCGGCGGCTTCGGCATCCACGGCCACGCCAACATGGAGATTATCTCGGTGATGCTGGCCGGCAGCATGAACCACAAGGATACGCTGGGCTACACCGAAATCGTGCACCAGGACTGGGTGCAAATCATGAGCGCGGGCAGCGGCCTGCGCCACGAGGAGCACAACGTGGGCGAGTCGCCGGTCAATTTTCTGCAAATCTGGATTGAGCCCAAGCTCCAGAATGTTGGCCCGCGCTACCAGCGCCGCCAGTTTCCGGAGGACAAGCGCGCAAACCAGCTCACCACCATCGTCAGCAACGAGGAAGGCCAGGCCCACTGCTGGATAAACCAGAACGCCAAGCTCTCACTCGGCTATTACCCCGACGCCCAAACGGTGGAGTATAGCTTCAAACCCCTGAATAAGCTGCTGTTTCTGTTCGTTATCACCGGCGCCGTAACGGTGGCCGGGCAGCCCGTAGCCGAGCGCGAAAGCCTGGGCATCTGGGATACCGATAGCGTCAGCATCGACTGTACGGCGGGTACGCGGTTTATTCTAATTGAGGCGCCGATAAACCACTAGACTTGCTGGGGTAATAGCGACGCGCGTAAAGAAAGCGAAGCTTTCCAAACTGGAAAATAGCCTGACCGATGTGCGTTTTGAAACGGTGATGAAGATATTTAAGGCTCTGAATGCGAAGGTTAACTTTAGTGTTGATTCGCTGAATTAGAAATAAATTATTTATTTTAAATTGAATATGAATAATATCACATTACAAATAAGAAGCCAAGTAGTATTTCTACTGACTTTCTTACTTATTTCATTTTCATCATGTGAAAACCAGCAAAAAGAGTCAACAAAAAAACCTCTAGCTAAGTCAGAAGCAAGTCATAAAAATGTAGCAAACGTCGCTCCCAAAACAAAAAGTGACTCACTATACACATTTACTTGGCAGGACGAATCGTGCACAAATATTGGCTACTTTAAGGCTGGCGCTTATACAAAAAAGCAACTTCAGGACACATACAATCTTGTGAATTTTCCTGATGTATTGACAAGTACGACAGCACTCAACTTTGAAGATTATAATGATTCATATTTTGATAAAGCTGGTAGAGACTTAAGGCATGAATACGATTCTTTAACTAATACACTAAAAAAAGCTCAAATAGTACCCACAGCATTTTGGCTGAAAGTACGCGAATTGCGCACGCTTGAACTTACAGAAAATTATCAGCTTTACAAATTCACTTTAGAAGGATATTATAGCCCTAGCTCATTGTATCGCAATAAATATTACTCTCACTGCAAGAAATACGCAGATGCTTTAGCTTCAGCAGATACTATTTCAGTTATGCGAGCATGGAAAAACCTGATAGAAGTCCAAAAGCTAAACAATGGTGCTCCAGAACTGCTAGAAGAGAGGTTTGCACAAGAATCTGTATCTCCAGCGCGCATGAAATATGCGAAGCTTTATCTAATGACTTTTGGCTGGTATAATTGCGCAAATCATCATACAAAATACAATGACTTATACGACCAATATCGTTTGCGTCAGAACTATCATAAATTATTTAAAAAGGTTAAATCGGACTGTGCTGATGTAGATTGATTAACCTACAGCCGCGGGTCTACCGCCTCGCTTTCCAGCGCGAGCACGCCGAATACGCACTGATGCACGCGGCGTAGGGGCTGGCCGGCCACGAAGCGTTCGAGGCCCTCGACGCCGAGGGCGAACTCGCGCAGGGCGAGGTTGCGCTTGGCTTTTACATTGCGCTGGCGCAGGCGCTCCAGGTTGCCGGGCAGCAGGTAGTCGGGGCCGTAGATGATGCGCAGGTACTCGCGGCCGCGGCACTTGAGGGCGGGCTGGAGCAGGCCGCTTTTACCCTGCGGGATGAAGTCGTAGGGCTTCACCACCATGCCCTCGCCGCCGGCCGCCGTCAGGTCGGTCCACCACTGGATGGCGTTTTCGACCTCGGCGGGGTCGGCCAGGGACACTACGCGGTAGGGCGTGGCGCGGAGCAGGCCGGGGTCGGCCAGGGCGAGGGTGCGCAGGGTTTCCATGTGCCAGGCGTGGTCGCGGTCGAAGTAGGTGCGGCTCTCGGTGGCGAGCAGGTGGAAGGGTGCCAGCTTGAGGTCGTCGAGGGAGTGCACCGGCCAGCAGTAGCGGCGGTAGGCCTCGGCGTAGTGAGCGGCGGCCTGGCGGCGGGCGGTGGTGCGGGCCAGTAGTGCGTCGGCGCCGTCGAGCTGGCGAGCGGCGGCTTTGGCCAGCACCGCTTCGACCTGCGGCAGGGCGGCCGTGGCAGCAGCGGCCACAGCGGCGTACTGGGTTTTCACCAGCTCCTGGGCTTTGGCCGACCAGGGCAGCAGCTCGGCATCGAGGCACACCCAGTCGGTGTCGAATTTCTCCCAGAAGCCGGCCGTGTTCAGGGCGTCGCGCAGGCGGGCAAGGAAGGCAGTTTCCAGCGCGGCGTCGCTGAAGAAGTTGCGGCCGGTGCGGGTGTAGCACTTGCCGATGCCCTCGCCCACCAGGCCCAGGCGGCGCTGGATAGCCTCTTCATCTTTGCCCAGCACTACCACCACGCGGCTGCCCATGTGCTTTTCTTCGCACACCACGCGCTCTACGCCGAGGCGCCGGTAGTAATCGAACGCCTCGGCGGGGTGTTCGAGCAGGTCGGGCAGCGCCGAGGTTTCGGTGGGCGACATGGTGGGCGGCAGGTACAGCAGCCACTTCGGGTGCAGGGCGAAGCGCGACATCACTTCCAGGGCAGCTACGGCGTTTTCCTCCCGGATAGTGACGCCGCGCATGAGCCGCGTTTCGATAAACTGCTTGCCAGTGACGTCGCGGATGTCGAGCAGGTAGTCGTTTTCGTGCTGGGCAGCTTGTAGCGCGGACTTTCCAGTCCGCAAGTCGGGGGATTCTGCTGATTCGCGGACTGGAAAGTCCGCGCTACTGCGGCGGTAGTCGAGCGGCCGGGCCGGCTCGCAGTACACCCGCGCGGCGGGCACGGCCACTAGCTCGCGCTCGGGTAGCGCAGGGCAGTGAGGCGGCCGCCGAACACGCAGCCGGTATCAATGTCGATGGTGTTGTTGAGCCACTCGGCGTCGGGCACCGGCGTGTGGCCGAATACTACCATCGCCCGCCCCCGGTATTCGCGGGCCCACTCGTAGCGCACGGGCAGGCCGAACTCGTCAATCTCGCCGGTGCTCTCGCCAAACAGGGCAAAGGCCCGCACCGCGCCCGAGCCGCGGCCCTGCATTTCCTCGGTGAGGCCGGCGTGGGCGACGACCAGCTTGCCGCCGTCGAGCACGTAGTGGCTCACCAGGCCGTCGAGAAACCGCCGCACCTCGCTTTTGAAGGCCTCCGGCTCGGCTTCGAGCTGGGCCAGGGTTTCGGCCAGGCCGTGGTTTACGGTCACTTTTTTGCCGTTGAGGTGGCGCAGCAGCTTGATGTCGTGGTTGCCGGGCACGCACAGGGCGCTGCCGTCGCGCACCATACTCATCACCAGGCGCAGGACTTGCGGCGAGGCGGGGCCACGGTCCACGAGGTCGCCGAGGAAGATGGCACGGCGGGTCGTTCTGACGGGCGCCTCACCCCCGGCCCCTCTCCGAAAAAGGAGAGGGGAGCCTGACGATTCCGTAAGGGGCATTTCCGGTGCCCCTCTCCTTCTTTGGAGAGGTGCTCAGGGGGTGAGGCGCCCGCCTGAACGACCAGCGGCGCGACCACCCGCACGCCCAAATCCCGCACGTCCGTAATAGGCTCTTCCGTAATCTGATACCCCAGCTTTTCCAGCAGCGCGCACAGCTCATCGTAGCAGCCGTGCACGTCGCCGATGAGGTCGAAGGGGCCGGTTTCCTCTTTCCGGTTGTTGTAGAGCTGCTCGCGGGTGATAGCCTGGATAGCGTCGATGTCGGCCACGCTGCGCAGGTGGTGGATGTGGCGGAAGCCTTCTTCCTTCAGACTGCGCAGGCTGCGGCGCAGCTGCTGGCGGTGGCTGGCAATGACGTGCCGGCCCAGGTGGCGGCGGTCGGGGCGCTGGGCGTTGCGCTGCTGGGCCACAGCCTCGGGCACGTCGAGCACGATGGCCACGGGCAATACGTGGTACTGCCGGGCCAGGGCCACCAGCGGCCTGCGGCTTTCCTCCTGCACGTTAGTAGCATCGACCACCGTGAGCAGCCCGCGCTTGAGGCGCTTGGCCACCAGGTAGTGCAGCAGCTCAAAGGCGTCTTTGCTGGCCGACTGGTCGTTTTCATCGTCGGCCACTAGGCCCCGGCAGGCATCCGACGACACGATTTCCGTGGGCTTGAACAAGCGCCGCGCAAACGTGGACTTGCCCGCGCCCGTGCTGCCAATGAGGAGGATAAGGGAGAGTTCGGGGACCTTGAGGGTATCTTGGGGCATTGGTATAACAGTAGAAATGATGCTAGGCAAGAAGGGTTTACTTTTGACGCAATTAAGATTTTTACATAAGCCGCTGGCGTCTCACCAATAAGCCCGTATGAATAAAATTGCCAGCTTAATACTGACACTTGCAGTTTGCTTTTTTCTATGCAGTTGCAAGCACTATGAAGTCAAAGACAACAGGGTGTACTATGATTCTTGGAATGAAGGGTCAGGCAATAACAGCCGGCTAATAGAATCTGCACAGGCAAGTTCTTTTATTGAACTCAAATACAGCGCCTATGGAAAAGACGATAGACATGTGTATTACGAAGGGAAAATAATTAGCAAAGCAGACCCTAAGTCGTTTGAAGCTATTGGCGAGTTTTTTGGCAAAGACAAAAAATCAGGGTTTTACGGTGATAAAAGAGTTGGCACATCAAGAGGCAAGAGCTTCAAAGTACTTAAAGGCAACTATTCGGTAGACAACCACGACGTTTTTTACATGGATGAGCCGCTAAATGTCTGCTCAGTCTCTAGTTTCAAAATCCGAGAAGAAAACAATGGCTGGTGGTCTCAGGATGACTGCAATTATTTTTTCGAAGAAAAAAAGTTGCCAGCCACTGACCCGAAAACGTTTCAAATATTAGGAGACACTCCTTTTGCAAAAGACAGCCACCATGTATTTTTCCAATCAAGGCGACTAGACTATGATTTGAATGGCCGTAAGTACGTTGATACAATAGACGCTGCAAGTTTCAAAGTCGTAAATTATTTCGTTGGCCACGACAAGTTTGGGTGCATCGATAGTCACGAAGGCCGGATTTCCTGTCTTGACTAATCAGGCGTTAACTGACTAAACACCGCCATCTGCGAGGGCGCCCCCACGCCTTCCACCTCCTCCCCCATCCCCACCAGCCGCACCTGATACCCGTGCCGCTCCGCCACGGCGGTGGCCCAGGCGGCAAACTCGGCGCGGGACCATTCGAAGCGGTGGTCGTCGTGGCGGAATTCGCCGGCGTTGAGCTTTTCGAAAAGCTGGTTGTAATCGGCGTTGGGGGTGGTGACGAAGATGTGCGCCGGGCGAGCATGGCCGAACACTACGGCTTCGAGGGCGGCGAGGCGGTTGGGGTCAAGGTGCTCGATGACTTCAACCAGCGCCGCCGCGTCGAAGCCGGTGAGGCGGTCATCGCGGTACAGCAGCGAGCCCTGAATGAGGTCGAGGCGGGCGCGCTGGCGCGGGGGCATCTCAGCAAGGTGCAGACGCTGGGCGGCACGGGCCAGCGCCTGGTGCGACACGTCCATGCCGAGGATGTACTCGATTTTGGGCTGGCGCAGGAGCAGGCGTAACAGCTTGCCTTCGCCGCAGCCCAGGTCGAGCACGCGCTTGGGCGCCAGCTGGTAGGTTTCGTGGGCCACTTGCTGGAGGCGCTGGTCGTGGAGGGAGATTTTGGGATGTAGCGTGTACTCTGCGAGTCCGCGCATCGTATCGGCTGATTCTGCAGCCTGCGGCCGCGCAATTTCTAAGGAATCGCTTCCTACCTCATCCATGCGCGGACTCGCAGAGTCCACGCTACTGACCTCTGGCACCTCTCCTTCCATCAGCCGCTCCAGCGTCGGGTTCACATACGCCGCCAAATAGCGCAAGTACCGCCGGGTGATAAACCCACGCTCGGGTGCTGGGGCAGCCAGCGGGCGCCGCGGTGCAGCAGCTTTTCGGCCTCGTTTTCGCCGATGTAGTAGTGCTTGTCGTTGTCGAGCACCGGCAGCAGCACGTAGAGGTGCGTCAACACGTCTTGCAGGCGCAGGCCGGCGTGGCGCAGGTGCAGGGTGTAGTAGCGGCTGTCGCCCCACTCGGGCACCGTCGGGTCGAGCGGGGTGGTTTCGATTTCCACGGCGTAGCCCAGCGGCTCGAAGAGGCGGCGCGGCCAGTCGGGGCCGGGCGCCGACACAACGGCCACTTTCACGGCCAGTGGCAGCGCTTCGTGGGGCAGGTTCGGGCGGTCTTTGCAGGTGCCGTTCATAGCCGTACCGAAGGCTTTGCTCAGCGCCGCGCTCAGGAAAGACGAGGCCACGTAGGGCCGGTCGTTCACGTACTGCTCCAACGCGAAGCCCTCGGCGGCGGCCCCGCCGCGCCCGCGCACCAGGCCCACAGGGTCGAGGTCGAGCAGCAGCGCGGCGGTGCAGCGCGCGGCCGTGGCTTCGGGGTAGAATACGTGGGCTTGCCCGCCGGCCACTTCCATGGTTTGCAGGCGGACGGGGTTTTTGTGCAGCAGGTAGCCCAAGTCGGTGGCGGGCTGATGGGTGGTCGTAATCGTGAGCAGCATCCGGCAAAGATGGCGGCTGTCGGCGAATCGGCCCCACCAGGCGCCCCCAACCCCGGAATAGTGATTGCTCACTACTTTTATACTGTGGCCGACTACCTACTTTTCGTTGACACTGAGACGTCGGGCCTGCCCGCCGACTGGCGGCGGCCCTACGCCGAGCCGGGCGCGTGGCCGCACGTGGCCCAGATAGCCTGGCTGGTGTACACAGCAGCGGGCGAGCTTATTAAAACTGAAAATCACTATATAAAGCCCAGCGACTACGACCTGACGCCCGCTTCGATGCAGGTGCACGGCCTCACGCTGGCTTACTTGCACGAGCATGGCGAGGCGCGCCAGCAGGTGATGCTGCACCTGCAAGCCGACCTGCTGCGCTATAAGCCGCTGGTAGTGGGACACTTCATCGAGCTGGACTACCACATGATGGGCGTCAGCTTTCACCGCTCGGGGCTGACCAACCCGCTGCCCGGCCTACCCACCTTCTGCACCATGCGCCTGACCGAGCGCTTCTGGCAGCCTATGCGCCAGCAGTACCTACGGCTGGCCGACCTCTACCAGCGCCAGTTTGGCCGGCCGATGCTGAAACAGCACGATGCCCTGGCCGACGCTGAGGCCACGGCCCAGTGCTTTTTTGAGCTGCGCCGCACCGGCGACATCGACGCCGAAACGCTGACCAGCCAGCGCCAGCTGCAACCCCCACCTACCCACGCCGTGCTGGCCGCCGCCCGCCGCCCGTTCTGGAAATACTGGCTGGGAATCATTTAACAGGTAGCAATTATCATTTAACATCGTCCTACATTCGCTTCACTACCTATCATGGAAGCTGTATAGGCACTAAGGAAGCCGTCCTGTTCACCTAGCTACCAGGCAGCCAGCCTTGCTACCCGCAACCTGTTAAATGATACCTGTTAAATGTTAAATGTTACCGCCTTTCTTCGCACCGTTGAGCCCTTCAACCTGCTGCCGCCCGAGGTGCTGGAGGAAGTGGCCGCGCTGCTCCAGGAAGTGACGCACCCGCGCGAGGCCGTGATTTACCGGCAGGGCGAAACCAAGCTGCGCGGCGTCGATTTGATAATTGAGGGCGGCTACGACACGTTCTTTTTCGATGGGCAGTCGGCGCGCCGACTGCCCGAGGTGTACGGCCCCGGCACCTGCTACGGCGGCGTGTCGGTGCTGCTCAACAAGAAGCGCTCGCTGCGCACGGTGCAGGCCAGGGCCGGCACGCGAGTGTACTTTTTGCATCGCAACGAATTTAAGGGCTTGTGCTTGGGTTATGAAGCTTTCTTTCAGCATTTTACCAACCGTTATGGCCGGCTGATGCTCGACGATGAGTATGCGCAGCTGGTACACCCCGGCCCGCAGAAGCCCCAAAACTTCATCGCCGCCGACGAGCTGTACTCGCGCCGCATGGCCGCCGTGGAGCTGCGCGAGGTGCTGGCCTGCCCCGGCCACACGCCCACCCACGAGGTAGCCCGCCGCATGGCCAGGGCCCGCAGCAGCTGCTACTTCGTGCGCGACGAAGCGGATAAAATTGTGGGCTACGTCACCGATATAACGCTGCGCGACAAGGTAGTAGCCGGCCTGGGCGATGCGCGGCTGCCCATCAGCACGTTTATCGATGCGCCCACGCGCTCCGTGAGCAGTGAGGCGTTTGTGTATGAGGCGCTGCTGCTCATGTTCCGGACCAAGACGCGCTACCTGTTGGTCGAAAGTCCCGAGGGCGAGTACCTGGGCTTTATCAGCCGCAACAAGCTGCTGGCCGAGCAGGCGCAGTCGCCGTTCCTGTTCATTCAGGGCGTGAAGCAGGCCGTGAGCGGCCGCGAGCTGCGCCGCAACTGGCAGAAAGTGCCCGACATCGTGTTTCAGCTCCTCGACCGGGGCGTGAAGCCCGAAATCGTGAACCAGGTCATCACGACCGTGGCCGATACTATCGCGCTGAAAGTTATCGAGGACGTGATACGGGAGTTGGGGACGCCGCCGGCCCGGTTTGTGTTTATCGTGCTCGGCTCGGAAGGCCGCCAGGAGCAAACCCTGCTCACCGACCAGGACAACGCCATCATCTACGAAGACAAGGCCAACGAGCAGCGCGAGCTGGTGCGCGACTACTTTCTGCGCTTCGCCACCGAAGTGTCGGACCGGCTCAACAACATCGGGTTCAGCTTCTGCGAGGGCGGCTTCATGGCCAAAAACCCGAAGTGGACGCACTCGCTTTCGCACTGGAAGCGCAACTACACGGAGTGGCTGCACGAGTCGAACCCCGAGAACGTGATGCGCTTCGCGGCGTTTTTCGACATTCGCTTTTTATATGGAGAAAATACTATATTAGACGAGCTGCGCGATTTCCTGGATACTGAGCTCCAGCAGCCGCTCGACCGCTTTCTGCACTACATGGCCACCAATGCCTTGCAGTACGAGCCGCCGCTGACGTTTTTCAACAACATCCGCACCTTCGCGGTGGGCGACCAGCAGGTGGTGAATCTCAAGAAAATCATGTCGCCCATTGTGGACGCGGTGCGCGTGTTTGCCCTGCGCAACCGGGTGTTTGCTACCAACACCGGCCAGCGGCTCGCCGCGTTGCGCCAGCTCGGTGTCTTTACCGAAAAGGAATATCAGGAGCTGCTGCAATCGTACTACTACCTGATGGGGATGCGCCTCAAGAAACAGGCTGCCCAGATGATGTATGATAAGCTCCCGCCCGATAACTATCTCGACCCCAATCAGCTAACCAAAGTAGAGCGTGTCACGCTGAAGGAGATTTTCAAGGTGATTGCGGATTTTCAGCTCAAAATCAAGGTCAATTTCGCCAAGCTGCTGAACTGATTCGAAGACAGCACCCTATCTTCGGGGTAGCATAGTAGTATTGCGGATAAGCCGGCTGGGTTTAGCAGGATTCGTTCGGTCAGACTCGAATTGCTGCTCTCTGGTCTTGCTTATCTTGGCATGAAAATACAATTACTACGTTGGGTATTGTTGGCGCTTTACCTGCTTGGCTTAAGCACGGCCTATGGCCAAGGAATAAAGTGGGGTAGCGGCCCGGCTAACTACCAATTTTCCGGGACCAGCGTCGGCTACCAGGTGGTAATCGATGCCAGTGGCAACACCTACGTAGCCGGCACGGGCGGCTACAGCATAGCTTTCGACGACCTGCTGCCCCGGCCCAGCGCGGGGCCGGCAGCCTCTTCATTCTCAAGCGCGACCCCAGCGGTAAGCCGCTGTGGGTACTGCGCGGCGGTGGCGGCTCGGGTACGCCGCTGGCCCTGGCCCTGGACGGGGCCGGCCAGCCGGTGGTAGCAGGGTATTTTTCGGGGACAGCGGCATTTGGCAGCACTACTTTCAGCAGCGCAGGCGGCACCGATGGCTTCGTGGCGCGGCTCTCGGCCGATGGCAGCTGGTTGGGCGCGGCGCGGGCCGGTGGGCCCCGGGCCGACCAGTTTGCCGGCCTGGCCGTGCAGGCCGACGGCACGGCCTTCGTGACGGGCAATTTTATCCAGTCGGCCACCTTCGGTAGCTTGCCGGCGCTGGCTACGGCCAGTGGTAGGTCCACCTACGACACCGACATTCTAATAGCCAGCCTTAGCTCCACCAATACCTGGCAGTGGGCCATGCGCGCGGGGTCTACCAACCCCGACGCGGGCCGGGGTATCGTCGTTGACGCCGCCGGGCGGGTGAGCGTCACGGGCTCTTTCCGGGATAGTGTCGATTTTGCCCCCCAGTCCCGGCTGTACGCCCGCTCCGGCACCCCAGGGGTACTCAGCGGCCAGGATATATTCGTGGCGCAGCTTGACGCGGCCACCGGCACCTGGCAGTGGGCTACCAGGGCGGGAGGCGTCAACTTCGATGCAAGCCAGGCACTCGCGGGTGATGCCAGCGGCAATCTTTATCTGGGCGGCTATTTCAGGAACGTAATTGATTTCGGCGACAGCCTGGCCCTGCCCACGCTCACGGCCCGGGGCGGCATCGACGCCCTGCTAGCCAGCCTGAGCGCCGATGGCACCTGGCGCTGGGCCACCCAGGCGGGCGTCACGGCCAGCGGCGGCGGTACCAACCCACCTGATGGCATCAGCGACCAGGCCTTAACGGTGACAGTAGACCCGGCCGGCACCCGGGTAAGCGTGGGCGGAATTCTAGGGCTGGGCCCGAAAGCCTTTGGCCCCGCTGCTACGCTGCTGCTGCCTGGCCCCAGCGCACACGGATTTGTGGCACAGGCCGCCGGCGCTACGGGCACCTGGCTCAATGCCGTTACCCTGCCGGCGAGCGGTTACCCGCAGGATGTGCGCGGCCTTTCCGTGGGACTCGATGGCAGCCTCTATCCCACGGGGCAATTTACTAATACCCTGCTTTTTGGTACCGAGCAACGGGCGTCGGCCTACGACCGGGTACCGGTTTCTAATGGAGAATTTGCGAACTCGCAATCCAGCGTATATGCCGCCCGGCTCGACCCCGACGCAGGAGCCTGGACGCAGGCATTGCGCACCGATAATGGCGGCAACCTGACTATCAGCGCCACCACGCACGACGCGGCCGGCAACACCTACGTGACCGGAGCTTTCGATGGCAACATGGTACTCGCCACGCCCGTGCCTACCCGCCTCGTTAACGCGGGCAGCTTCAATGTCTTTGTCGGAAAGCTCGACCCGGTCGGTAACTGGCTATGGGCAGTGGCCGGAGTCGAGGCCGGCTACAGCAATGGTTACGGCTTGCCCTCCGAATGCGGCACTGGTATTGCCGTGGACGCGGCGGGCCGCGTGACGGTGACGGGTTTTTTCAAGGGCCATAACATTACCTTCGGCAGCCTGTCGGCGCCGGGCACGCCGGGCACTGCCAGTACCCACCTGACTATCGTGGACAACGTGGCCAGCAACGACACGTTCGTGGCGCAGCTCGACGCGGCCACCGGCACCCCGCGCTGGGTAACCAGCCTGGCGGGCACTGGCGACAACCAACCCTTCAGCCTGTGCCGCGACCCGGCCACCGACGACCTGGTGCTGGCTGGTACGTTCTCGGGCTCGCTGGCGGCCAGCAGCGGCGGCTCACTTACGGCTACGGCCACCGGGCAGTACGATGGCTTTCTGGCACGCATCAGCGCGGCCGGGCAGTGGCAGTGGCTGCGCCAGGCCGGCGGCGCGGGCATCGGCAACAACGTGGCCTATAACAACCTGCTCTTCAACTCGGTGCAGCAGGATGGCACCGGGGCCTACGTGGTGGGCGGCATGGTGCAAGGCACCGCGCAGCTAGGCAGCCTGAACCTGACCGGCTGCCCCGTGGTCAATTATTATTACCCCTTCGTGGCCCGGCTCGATGCCTCGGCTACCACCTGGCAGTGGCAGTACGTGGAGGGCAACGCCAATGCGTACGTCAGCTTCGATGCGGGCTACCTGCACGCCGCGGCAGTCGATGCGGCCGGCAATGTGTACGCCCCGGCCCTGGGCGGCACGTACCTGTTGCGGCGGTTGAGCGCATCGGGTACGCTGCTGCAATCCATCGCCGTACCCAATGCCCAGATTCAACCTAATTATACTTATATACCGGCGGCCGACGCGGCGGGCGGGATGGTGGTGGCCGGCACGTATACCGCGCCCGCTACCTTCGGCAGCACCACGCTACCGGGCAGCGGGCGCTTCGTAGCGCGCCTCGATGGCAGCGGCAACTGGAGCTGGGCCGGGCCGGTAAACACCGCGCCGCTGGGCCACCTCGAAGTAGTGGATGCGGGCGGTACCATGACGGCCGTGGGGCTGTACGAGCCCACGTCGCGCCCCAGCAGCCAGCCCTTTGTGGTGGCGCGCTTGCTGCCGCCGCCCAGTATTACCAGCTTCACGCCGGGCAGCGGCAACTCGGGCGACCAGGTGACGCTCACGGGCCTGGGCTTTACCGATGCCGCTACCGTGGCGTTCAACGGCACTAATGCGCCGGGCTTCGTGGTGAGCAACGGCGGCACTACGATTACCGTGACCGTACCCATCGGGGCCACCACCGGGCCCATCACCGTAACGTCGGTGGGGGCACGGGCACCTCGGCTACGCCATTCGTTATTTTGATTGGCGACCTGATTGTGAGCACACCTCAAAATGTGCAGGGCACTTATAACCACGTGCTCGTAACTGGCCCCACCACCGGCGGCGCAGGAGTGGCCACCCTCACCGGTCCCCTCACGGTGATGGCCGGGCTAACCGTGCAGGACGGCGGCACCCTAGTCACTAGCTGCCAGCCGCTGAGCGGGCCGGGCACTTTCACGCTTGCCAGCGGCGCTACGCTCGGCATTTGTGATGCAGCAGGCATCAGCATTACCGGCCCCACCGGCGCGGTGCAACTAGCAGGCACCCGCTCGTTTTCACCTGATGCCAGCTACGTCTATAATGGCCTTGGCCCCCAGCTTACCGGCTCGGGCCTGCCCAGCCAAGCACGCAACCTTACGACCACCAACGCCAACGACGTGACCCTGACCAGCCCCCTCACCGTGGCCCAGGTAGTAACTGTGGGCGGCACCGGTGACCTCGTACTCAACGGCTTGCCCTTCACCCTACCCTCGGGCCCGGGCGGCACGGCGCTGGTAGTCAATGTCGGCAGCGGCGTGGTGCGGGGCACCACTGGCACTATGCAGCGCTACCTCGACCCTAGCACGAACCCCGGCCGGGGCTATCGCCATTATTCCTCGCCGGTGGCGGGCAGCACCGTGGCTAGCCTCGCCACGCCTGGCTTCGCACCCGAAATCAGCCAGGCTAATGCCTACAATGTGTCGGCCACACCGGGCACCATCACGCCCTTTCCGACGGTATTTGGCTACGACCAAAGCCGGCTGGCCACCATCAGCAGTGCGTATTCGGCCTTTGATAAAGGATTCTTCGTGCCGACGGCACTAGCCACGCCGCTGGCCGTGGGCCGGGGCTACGCCGTGAATATCAGCGCCGCCGAGGTAGTAAGCTTCACAGGACAGTTCACTACCGGCGACCAAGTGCTAGCCCTCGACCGCAATACCACCACGACGGCCGAAGCCGACGAAGCCGGCTGGCATCTGGTGGGCAACCCTTACCCCGCCCCACTCGATTTTGCGCTGTTTGACTCTGCCGACCGGCTCAACCTGGATGCCAGCTGCTACGTGGTTGAGAGCGCTGGCCCCTATGCCGGTGCTTACCGGGCTTATATTAATGGCGTGGGCGGCAGCTCGCTCATTGGCAGCAGCCAGGGCTTTTTTGTGCGGGTGAGTGAGGGCCAGACCAGCGGCATGCTCACCTTCCACAATCGTCAGCGGCTCACCAGCTTTGGCCCGCAAGTAGCCGTGCGCCGCACTACCGCCGATACCCGCCCCCTTGTACAGCTAGAGCTGCAGGCCCCTACCGGCACTACCGATAATTTCTACGCCTACGCTGAGGCCGGTGCCACCGTCGGCTTCGATGCCCAGTACGATGCCCGCAAGCTATCCAATTCGACGGGACTCAACCTGGCTAGCACAACTGGCGCCGGAGCAAGGCTAGCCATTGACGGACGCCCGGCCTTCGCCGCGACCACGGTACTGCCCCTCACGATAGATGTACCTGCGGCCGGCAACTATACGCTTACTGCCAGCACCTTGCGCAACCTGCCCCTTGGCCTCAGCGCCTATCTCACCGACGCGGCCACTGGCCAAACCATAAACCTGAGCCGTAAGCCCACCTACTCCTTCACGGTTACCGCTAGCCAGGCCAGCGCGTTGCTCGTAGAGCGGTTTAGCTTACGGTTTGGGTTGGTGGGGACCCTAGCTAACAGCACAGCCACGCCGGCCGCTGAAATTGAGCTATACCCCAATCCGGCCCACGGCAGCTTTACGGTAGGTCTGCCGCCGGGCCTTGGCACCACCGTTGCCCAAGTAGAGCTTCTCAATAATATGGGGCAGGTAGTACACCGACAGGCGGTGCACCTATCGGCCGGCGGCACCCGCTTCGTGATGACAACCACCGGCCTAGCCACCGGCATCTACAGCTTGCGGCTGCAATCGGGTACCACGCTGGTGCGGCGCGTAGTGCTAGAGTAACAAGTAGTATGCAAACGCCTGCTAGCCCAGCTGGGGCTGGCAGGCGTTCTCCTATTGCCCAGGAATTAGCGCTGCGACGAATCCCTTATTATCAGCTTAGGCTTCAGCACAATACCGCGGGGCGTAGTGTTTTTATGGTCGGGGCCGGGCAGCATCTTTTGCAGCAGCTGCACGGCGGTGCGGCCCATTTGCTCGCAGCGCTGGTCTACGGTGGTGAGGGCAGGCTCGGTAAGCTGGGTAAATACCTCGTTGCTGAAGCCGGCAATGGCCACGTCTTCCGGCACCCGGAAACCCAGCTTTTTGGCTACCTGCATGCCTCCTACGGCCGCTAAGTCGTTGGAGGAGAAAACCCCATCGGGCCGGCGCGTGGGTGAGAGGCGCAGTAGGCCGCGCATGGCGGCGGCTCCGCCCTGCTGGCTCAGCTCGCAGAAAGCAATGAGGCGCGGGTCGGGTACGAGGCTGTGGGCAGCCAGCGCATCGAGGTAGCCCTGGTGGCGGTTTTTGTGAATATTAACGTGCAGCGGGCCGGTGAAGTGCGCAATGCGGCGGCAGCCCTGGGCAATCAGGTGCTCGACCACCTGGTAAGCCCCGAGGTAGTCGTTGAGCGTCACCGACGTGACGTTGGGTCCTTTAAAGCCTTGTACTACGCGGTCGAAAAACACCAGCGGCACATTTTGCTGGCGCACGGCTTCAAAATGCTCGAAGTCCTGGGTGGTATCGGACAGCGAGAGCAGGATACCGGCCACCTGCGCGCCCATCAGCAGCTCGATAATCTGCTTCTCCTGCTGCGCATCTTCGTTCGACTGGCATATCATCACGTTGAAGCCGGCTTCGCTGGCCTCGCTGGCAATGCCGTGAATAACCTCAGGAAAAAAATACCCCGTAATATGCGGCACCACTACCCCGAGCGTGTTGCTGCGGCCCCGGCGCAGGCCCGCCGCCAGCGGATTGGGCTGGTAGTGCAGCTCTTTGGCCAGCTGCCGCACCCGCACTTTGGTGGCTTCGCTCACATCGTGGTGGTCGGCCAGCGCCCGCGAGATGGTAGAAGGCGACAGGCCCAGGGCCTTAGCCAGGTCGGTGATGGAAGCACGACGATTCATGGGCGGAGAAAAGGCAGAAACGCAACTACTTTATACTAGCCTGACCACAAAGATGGGGCCGGCAGCGGGCGGTAGCTGGTAAGTTGGGCAAACATAAGCCTGCCGCCCCAAGTAAGCATCCCGGCCGTGCTGGTCGAAACCAGTGGCCTTACGTATGTAGCCGAACGCCCGGCCGGCAGCAGGTGTTGCCGGCTGTATTAGCCCCCGGTCATTGTAGCTTGCCGTATGAAGTCGTTTCCCCTCTGGCGCGTGCTGGGTGTTGGTTTTTTACTTCTGCTGCTGGCGCTTGGGCTGGCTGGCTGGCTGGTGGGCAGCCACTACGGCCAGCGCTACGTCAAACAGCTCGTGCGCGAGCAGCTGACCCACAACTCGGAACTGGTGCTGGCGCCGTTTGAGGTAGAGTTTTCTATCTGGCACGATTTCCCGCACCTCACGGCCTCACTCAGCCACCTTACGCTCAGCGACAGCTCGCACCAGCGCACGCTGCCCGTAATGCGCCTGGGCCGCGCCGACCTGCGCATGAACCTGCGCGAGCTGCTGCACCGCCGCGTGCAGGTAACGCGCCTTACCCTGCACGACGTGGCCATTGGCCAGCGTGTCGATTCGCTGGGCCACAGCTGGGGCCTGCGCGGCAAAAAGCGCGTTGCCGTTTCGGCTCCGCCCAAAATTGACCTGGCCATCGACTCCATCATTATTCACAACTTCGGCATCTTTACGCATAACGACTACACCCATAGTGCATTAAAAGGGCGTATCTACCTGGCGCGGGCCACGGCCGGGCTGCACCACGGCGTGCTGACCGTGCGAGGTAATTTCATTGGCCGGCTGGGCCAGCTGAGCAACCGGAGCGGCGACCTGCTGGCCAATGAGCCGGTGCAGGCCTGGCTGAACTACCGCTACAGCTTTGCCACGCGGCAGGGAGAGTTTACCAACACCCGCGCCACGCTCAACGGCGACACCATTCACATCAGCGGTACGCACACGGCCGACATGGCTCCCGGCCCCGGCCCTCCCAGGGGCACTGTACTCAACCTGCGCTTTGCCGGCAACCAGCCCCTGCTCGATGTGCTGCACGCTGCCCTACCGCCCGCGCTGCGCCCCCTGCTGCAAGGAGCCAGCAGCCCCAGCAAGGCCCGGATTGAGTACCTGATGTCGGGGCTGAGCGGGCCGCTGGTGCGGCCGCGCATCGTGCTGCACTTCGGCCTGCGCGGGGCCAGTATTCAGTGGCCCGACTCGGCGCGGCGCATCGACCGCTGGGACTTGCAGGGAACCTACGACAATGGTCCCTCGCACCTGCCCCAGACGATGTCGCTGAACCTGAGCCAGTGCCGCGTGTACTCGCCGGTGGGGCAGCTCGATATGGCATTTTTGCTGCGCGATTTTCGCCGGCCCTACGTGCAGGGCCGGCTGCATGGCCGCACCGAGCTGCCCGCCCTGGCGGCCCTGCTGCCCCACGGCCGCTGGCACGCCCGCCAGGGCACGGCCGACCTCGACGTGCAGCTGCACGGCCTGCTGCCGGCGGTGGACTTGCGCCGGCGCGGGGCATTTCGCAATAGTATGTCGGTGCGGGGCGTGGCGACCCTGCGCAAGGCTGTTTTTCAGCTCGATGGGCACCGCGACGACCTGCACGACCTGGACGTACGCATTGGCCTCAACGACAGCCTATGGCAGCTCTCCAACGCCTCGGGGGTGCTGGCCGGCATGAGCTTTCGGGCGTCGGCCACTACTACCTACCTTTTAGACTATATTACCGGCCAGCACCCGACGACTGACATCACGGGTAATTTTATGGTCGATGAGCTGGACCTGGGCAGTCTGCGGCAGCTGCTGCGGCCGCAGGCCGGTGTTCCTACGCCTTTCCCGACGGGCCGCCGGCCGCCGCGCAGCCTGGCCGCCAAGCGGCGCATTGCCACTACGCTGGGCAGCCACCTCATTCCGCCGGGTATGCACCTCGATGTGGCCCTCCACTGCGGCCGGCTGGCCCTGGCCACCGACACCCTGCGCGAGCTGGCCGTGCGCATCCGTCACGACGGTGAGCGGGTGCAGCTAACCGGTATTCATGGCAAGCTCTGGGACGGCGAGGTGCGTGGCGAAGCACAGTGGCCCACCGACTCGGCCAACCGGGTAGTGCCGGTGTCCTATAACGTTGATTTTAAATTTGATACGCTGAATTATAAATCCTTGCTTGACCGGCTTTCGCGCCCGCCCAGGCGCTCGAAGAAATCGCCCGGCAGTCCGGCCATCCGCGAGTTGCTGCTGGCGGCCAATGGGAAAATAAACTATGAAATCAACTCCCTACTGCTGCCCGATGGCGAAAAGCTAAGCAGCCTGCGCCTACGCTTCGATAAAGATGGCCCGGCGCTGCG
The DNA here is from genome assembly GCF_013256425.1 of Hymenobacter sp. BRD67. Taxonomy (GTDB): domain Bacteria; phylum Bacteroidota; class Bacteroidia; order Cytophagales; family Hymenobacteraceae; genus Hymenobacter. The sequence goes on along the minus strand of NZ_CP053904.1, from coordinate 780,768 downwards.
CCTGCCCTATGTGTACTTTATAACTCCGCAGGGGGGCGTGGGCAGCGGCTCGGCTACGGCCCAGGTAGAGGGATTGCGCATTGTGAAGGCCGATGCCAGCCTCTACCTGCGCTACCCTACCCTCGATGTGCCCCAAATGCTGCGCATGCTAGCCAGCGTGGCCCCGCCCCGTACCGACTCGGCGGCCGCTGCCGCCCGGCGGGCGCTGCGTGCGGCGAGGCGGGCGGCCCGCCTCGCGCCCGGCAGCACGCAGCAGCCCCAGGGCTCGCTCATGACCAGCGGGCGCTTTACGGCGCTGCTGCGCGTGGAGGCCGACCGGGTGCGCTACGCCGCTATTCAGGGCACTGATTTTCAGCTCTTGACGCACTTGCAGGCTGGCGAAGCGCTGCTCGACGACTGCACCGTGAACACACTTGGGGGCCGCATCACGCTGCGGGGCCGCCTCATCACCAATGCCGGCCGCCAGCATCATCCCTTGCAGGTGCAGGCCCTGCTGGAAGACATTCAGCTTTCTGACTTATTCGGCACGGCTACAGCTATGCGGCTCAATGTGCCGGGGGGCGATAATATTCGCGGCAGCCTGCGCTGCGCGGCGGCCTTGCGCACCGACCTCGACGAGAAGTTTATTCCCAGCCTCGACAATACTAATGCGTACCTCAAGGCCAACATCCATGACCTGGAGCTGGTGAACGTGGAAGCCCTGCAAGATGCTTTTAAGCTCTTAAAAAAGCGCACCGGCCACCTCTACTTCGAGCCCGTCAGCAGCGAGTTTCTGCTGAGCCGGGACGAGCTGCTCATCCCCGACCTGCACCTGAACAGCAACCTCACCGAGCTGCAGGTGCACGGCCGTTACGACCTCGATGGCCGCGCCAACCTCTACGTGGGGCTGAACCCGCTGCACGCGCTGCTCGGCAACAACGATAAGCGGGTTACCCGCATCCAGGCCGGCGAGGCCATGACGCGCCACGACGCCAAGCTCAGCTACGTGAACCTGAGCCGGGAAGTGCCCCACACCAAGTACCGGGTAAAAATGTTCCAAAAGAAAGAGCAGGCCCAGGCTCAGGCCGAGCTGCGCCGCCAGTTCCGACAGCTCGTCATCACCCAGCGCCTCGATACGACGCTGCGGCTGCTGCCAGTGCCGCCCGTCACCGGCCCCTTGCCCAAGTCGACGGCTCTTCCATAGGTTTTTACTATATAAAAAGCCCTGCTGCAGCGGGCAGAGGCGCCTCTGCACGCACGGCAGCATGCGGCTCTACTAGCATTGCTACTTCAGCACTGCTTCAATGCTGGCCAGCTCCTCTGGGCTGAAATGGTAGTTTTTCAGGCTGCCAATGGCGTCGGTGACCTGCTCGGGCTTGCTGGCCCCGATAATGACCGAAGTCAGGCGCGGGTCTTTGAGCACCCAGGCCAGGGCCATCTGGGCCAGCGACTGGCCCCTGCGCTGAGCCAGCTCGTTGAGCTGGCGGGCTTTTTCAATATTAGCCGGAATAAGCTGGTCTTCGCCAATGGCCCCGTTGCCTAGGCTACGGGCTGCGCGCGAATCGGGCGGCACCCCCTGCAAGTACTTGTCGGTGAGGATGCCCTGGGCCAGCGACGAAAACGCGATACACCCCACTCCTTCCTCGGCCAGTACATCGAGCAAGCCGTTTTCAACGTCGCGCACCAGCAGCGAGTACTTGGGCTGGTGAATGAGGCAGGGCGTGCCCAGCTCACGGAGCACGGCGCAGGCGCGGCGGGTTTCGTCGGGCGAGTAGCTCGAAATACCCACGTACAGCGCCTTGCCCTGGCGCACCAGCGCGTCGAGAGCACCCATGCTTTCTTCGAGCGGCGTGCTGGGGTCGGGCCGGTGGTGGTAGTAAATGTCAACGTAGTCGAGGCCCATGCGGCGCAGGCTTTGGTCGAGGCTGGCCACCAGATACTTGCGCGAGCCACCATCGCCGTAGGGGCCGGGCCACATGCCGTAGCCAGCTTTGGTCGAGAGTATCAGCTCGTCGCGATAAGGCCGAAAGTCGGCTTTATACAGCCGGCCAAATGTTTCTTCGGCTGCGCCGGGCGGCGGCCCATAGTTGTTGGCCAGGTCGAAGTGCGTAACCCCCGCGTCGAAGGCCGTGCGCAAAATAGCGCGGCAGGTGCCCAGGGCGTTCAGCTCGCCAAAATTTTGCCACAAACCCACCGATATGGCTGGCAGCTGCAAGCCGCTGCGGCCACAGCGGCGGTATTCCATTGCCTCATAACGGGCGGGACTGGGTTGGTAAGACATAGCTAATTTTCTGATTAATACTATTTTGTCAGCATGAGCTTGCGCGGCAATTGCCCCTGCACGATGGACCTGCCTGGCTCTGGGAGGCGGGCGGGGGCAATTACTACGCAAGCTCGCACTGATAAGCGAATTACTACCATTGTCCGGTTGCTATATGCACCGGGCTGCCGGCTTCTATCAGCTGTTTTAAACCAAAGTAGCTGGTAGCAGGGCATACTACTACCTGTTATTGCCGGGCATCTGCTATTTTGCGCCAGTATGCTGCTCCGTTTTCTACCTCTTCTCGGCCTGGCCGGGCTATCTCTCACGGCCCGGCCCGCCGCCGCGCAAACCCCCGCAGCCACGCGCGCACAGGATTCGCTGTTCGTACGGCAAAACTACCGCAAGCTGGAGCAGCTCATCCCGATGCGCGACGGGGTGCAGCTGTCTACTATTGTCTACGTGCCGCTCGATGCGTCGGCGGGACGCCCCTACCCTTTTCTGATGGAGCGCACCCCGTACTCGGCCGGGCCGCGCGGAGCCGATAACTACCCCACGCGCGGCCCCGGCCCCAGCCGCGAGCTAAGTCAGGAAAAGTACATTTTTGTGTATCAGGACGTACGGGGCCGCTACCTCAGCGAAGGGCAGTTTGAGGAGATGACGCCCGCCCTGCCCACTGCCGCCAGCGACCAGGCCCGCCGCGCCCCAAAGGGCAAGCCGCAGGCGCACGACGAAAGTACCGACACCTACGATACCATCGAGTGGCTGCTGAAGAACGTGGCCGGCAACAACGGCCGCGTAGGCATCATGGGTATCTCATACCCTGGCTTTTATGCCACCGCCAGCTTGCCCACGGCCCATCCGGCGCTCAAGGCAGTTTCGCCGCAGGCCCCGGTAACGGATGAGTTTATCGGCGACGATGCCCGGCACAACGGGGCGTTTTTCCTGCTCGACAATTTCGATTTTACTAACTCCTTCGATGTGCCGCGCCCGCAGCCACTCGCGAAGTACACCGACCTGTTTCCGCTAAAAATTGATGATGCGTACCAGTATTTTACCCAGCTCGGGCCATTGAAAAATGCTAACGCGCCGCAGTACTTCAACCAGCGGGCGCGCATCTGGAACGAGTACCTGACGCACGATACCTACGACGCCTACTGGCAGGCGCGCAATATCCGGCCGCACCTGACGGGCATCAAGCCGGCCGTGCTCGTGGTAGGCGGCTGGTTTGACGCGGAAGACCTTTTTGGGGCGCTACACACCTACCAGGCCATCGAAAAGCAGAACCCCGGCGCCACCAACCGCCTCGTAATGGGCCCCTGGACCCACGGTGCCTGGAGCCGGCCCGACTGGAGCAGCTTTGGCCCGCTCAACTTTGGGCAGAATACCGCCGAATACTACCGTCGCACCCTGGAAACACCGTTTTTCAACTATTATTTGAAAGACAAAGGCTCGTTTAACGCGGCCGAAGCCACGGTGTTTGATACCGGCACTAATGAGTGGAAAAGCTATGCGGCCTGGCCGCCCAGGGCGGCGCTACCCCGCACGTTTTACCTGGACGGCGCAGGCCAGCTCAGCACCGCACCCACTTCCGCACCGGCCGACCAGTATGTGAGCGACACGGCCAACCCAGTGCCGTATGCCGAAGGCACGCTGGCCAGTCGCCGCAACGAGTACATGATTGACGACCAACGCTTTGCTGCCAAGCGGCCCGATGTGCTCAGCTTTCAGACTACGGCCCTGGCCCAGGACCTTACCGTGGCTGGCCCTATCACGGCCGACCTCTGGGTAAGCACGTCGGGGACCGATGCCGACTTTATAGTGAAGCTGATTGACGTGCTGCCCGATGCCGCTGGTACTCAGCGCTTGGTGCGCGCTGATGTGTTCCGGGGCCGCTTCCGCAATAGCTTCGAGAAGCCCGAGCCTTTTCAGCCCAACGTGCCCACTGAGGTAAAGTATGAGCTAAACGATATATTACACACGTTCCAGAAAGGCCACCGCCTCATGGTGCAGGTTCAAAGCACCTGGTTTCCGCTGGTGGACAGAAACCCGCAGCAGCTCGTCAATATCTCCACGGCTGAGGCCCAGGACTTTAAGAAGGCTACCATTCGGCTATACCACGAGCCGGGCCATGCCTCAGCACTAACGCTGCGCGTGCAGTAGCCTCCATGCCCCAGCGGGGCACCCGGACAATAGTCAACCGGGTGCCCGCTGGGGTACAGGGCTAAGCTGCCTGCTTTTGCGCGTGCCAGAGCACAAGCTGCCAGCCTTTTACATCCGTTTTAATGTAGACTACTACGTACTTGATACGCGTAAAGCTTGGCTGGCCATCGGCGCCGGGGCCGAGGTCAATCTGAATGAGCCCGTTGACTACGGCGGTGTGGTCGGCGTTGTAGGTGCGCACGGTCAGGCTTTCGATATCGACCTTGTCGTAGCGGCTCTGCCCGCTCTCAATAGACGCCAGGTAGCTGGTTTTGTCGTCCTGGTGGCCATTGGAATGGGTGTAGATGAGGTCGTCGGCAAAAATCTCTTCCAGCGTGGGCAGGTCTTTAACTATTTGCGCGTCGAAGCGGCGGCGCTCCAGCTGTTCTATTTCTTGGATGGCAGACATGAGTAGTGAGCAATAGGTAATGAGCGGTGCAAAAGAACAGCCGGCCACCGAAGAAAACAGTGCGCCAGCAAAGCAGCCGGTAGGCAGCCTACAAGTAACAACGTGAGTGCTAGCCCGCTATTCGCTGGCCTACCCACGCTCTTTTATTTGCTGTATACTAAAAAAGCGTAAGCTGCCCGCCGGGGCCGGCGGTTTCAGCGTCGAGGCCCGAGAGCGACAGCCCCAGTAGGCGCACACCCTGGGGCAGCGGAAACTGTGCCGTCAGCAGCTCCTGGCCCAGGCGCAACAGGGCTGCCTCATCGGGCATCGCCGTGAGCTGGGTGCGGCTGCGGGTAATTTGCTGAAAGTTGGCGTATTTTACTTTCAGCGTGAGCGTGCGGCCCGACTGGCCGCTGCGCTGGCAGTAGGCCCACACCTTGGCGGCTACCGGCAGCAAAGCCGCGAGCAGGTCGGGGAGCTCGTGCAAATCGTGGGCAAAGGTAGTTTCGGCCCCCACCGACTTGCGCAGGCGGTCGGGCTGCACGGGGCGGTGGTCTTCGGCGTGGGCGATAGCGTGGTAGTGGCCGCCAGCCTTACCAAAGTGCTGGCGCAGCAGCGCTTCGGGCTGGGCGCGCAGGTCGGCCCCGGTGAAGATGCCCAGCGCGTGGAGCCGCGCCGCCGTTACCGGCCCAATGCCGTGAAACTGCCCTACTGCCAGCTTTTCCACGAAAGCCAGGCCCTGGCCGGGCGGAATCACAAACTGCCCATTGGGCTTGCGCTGGTCGGAAGCCAGCTTGGCCAGAAACTTATTGTAGGAAATTCCGGCCGAGGCCGTAAGCTGAGTACGCGCCAGGACTTTGGCCCTGATTTCGCGGGCAATGCGGGTGGCGTGGGGGATGCCGGGCAGGTTGTGGGTTACGTCCAGATATGCTTCATCCAGCGCCACGGGCTCGATAAGCGGCGTGTACTCGGCCATAATAGCGCGAATCTGGCCCGATACTTCCTTATAAATGTCGAAGCGTGGCGACACAAATATCAGCTCGGGACACAGCCGCCGCGCCGTGGCGGCGGGCATGGCCGAGCGCACGCCGTAGTGCCGGGCCTCGTAGCTGGCAGCGGCTACCACCCCGCGCTCGCGGCTGCTGCCCACGGCTACCGGCCGGCCCCGCAGCGCCGGGTCGTCGCGCTGCTCCACCGACGCATAAAAGGCGTCCATGTCGAGGTGAATAATCTTGCGTGGCTCAGCGGGTAGCATAGCCGTAAAATTACCACCGGCCCGAGTGCCCTTGCGAGCAGCTTACTGCGGCAGCAGCACGTTGAATGCCGAGCCCACGCCCAGCTCGCTTTCAACCCAGATGCGCCCCCCGCATTCTCCACCATCTTCTTGACCATAAACAGGCCGATACCACTGCCCTCTACATGGCTGTGCAGGCGCTCAAACAGGCCAAAAAGCTTGCGCTGGCCCACCGGGTCGATACCCAGGCCATTATCCTGCACGGTCAGGCGTACGTAGCGCCCATCCGGCTGCGCCAGTATCGTCACCTGCGGCACCCGGTCGGGCGCCCGGTACTTGAGGGCATTACTAAGCAGGTTGTACACCAAGCTGCGCAGGTTTTTTTCCAGAAAGCGCACCGTAAGCTGGTCGGCCAGGTCAACGGTAAGCTGCGCGCCGGTGGTGCGCAGCATCGAAGCCAGGTCGAGGCTGACGTCGCGCACTACCGGCGCCAGCAGCACCGGCGTGCTGGCCAGGCCATGCTCGCGCTGAAGCTTGGCCACATCGCTAAGCTGCTCGATAGTACGCTGAAAGCGCTCGACCGATTTATCGAGCATCATCAGGATAGACGAAACCGGGCCGGGTAACAGGTTTTTGACGGGCAGCTCATCGGTGAGGGCTTCAAGCAGCCCTTCGATATTGGTAATCGGCCCCTTCAGGTCGTGCGAGGCAGTATAAATAAAGCTATCCAGGTCTATATTAACGCGAGTAAGCTCTTCATTATTATCGCGTAGCAGCTGCTGGGCCTGGGCCACACGCTCCTGGGCCAGCCGGTGCTCATGAATATCGGTGTAGGTGCCAATCCATTGAATAATCTCGCCTTCCTCGTTGCGCGAGGGCAAGGCCCGGCCCAGCATCCAGCGGTATTCGCCGCGGCTGTTCAGGATGCGGCATTCGAGTTCCAGCGGCTCCTGAGTTGCCAGGCTTTTTTCCCAGCTCTGCATCGCGGGCCGGAAGTCGTCGGGGTGAATGCGGCTGGCAATCTGGGCCGGCGTAATAGCTGGCTCGCCCACGTAGTCGAACCAGCGGTGATTGAGGTACGTGGTTTCGCCCCTGACATCGGCAGTCCAGGCTATCTGCGGAATACCTTCCAGCACGCGGCTCACTTCGGCGGCCGTGCGCTCGGCCGCCCGGTGGGCCGCCTGCTGGCGCACCAGCTCTTCGTTTTTGCGGTCGAGCAGCTTATTCTGCTTGGCAACTACCGAGCGGATGGAGGATATCTCCTTGCGCGCCGACACATCGGCCAGCAGCACCGCCAGGGTAGAGGTTCCGCTAAAAGTCAGTACGTTCATCGACACTGAAAACGGACGCAGGACCTTATCGCGGCAGTTTTGCAGGGGCAGCTCGCCGCGGGCCTGGGTGGCCCAGCCCTGCTGCCACAGCTCGGCCCAGTAGCGCTGGTACTCGGCCGGAATAAACTCGGTGAAGGAATGCCCCAGGACATCGCCGAGCGGGCAGCCCAGCACCTGGGCCAGGGCGGCGTTGCAATACAGTACAAAGCCATCGGCCGCGAGTAGCACTGCCCCTTCGCTCATCTGCTCTACCAGGTGGCGGTAGCCGTGGTCGGCACTTTCGAGGGTGAAGATGCGCGGCCCGTCGGCCCCCTGAATGGCCAGCGCATCAACCGCCCCGGTACGCACGGCCGCAATCAGCTCTTCAGCCTCCCGCAGTTGGTGGCGTAGCTCTTCGTTTTCCCGGGCCAGGTCAGCGGCGGTGGGGGTCATGATATAGAAGTCGGGGGCAGCTGGTGGTCGATTCCTAATACAGCTAATACGGTTGCCCGGTTAGAAAGGTCGCCCACCAGACGCCGCTGGGGCAGCGGGCGGTGGCGTATCAGCGTAGGACTGGCTACAATCTGCTCCTGCTGGGCCATTTGAGGCTCTCGGTATATATCTATTATTTTCAATATATACTGACCCGGTAAGTACAGCTCACAAATCTCTTTAATATTGCGGAGGGCCCGGGTCGAATTAGGAGTAGCTCCCGTTACGTAGAGGTAAAATTCGTAGGCAGGTTCTTCGGGAGGAATAGCAGCGGGGCTCATGGGCATGGCCTATGGGCGCTTCGGGCGCAAGTCGAGCCCGACAAATACGCGCTCCTCATTCGAGAGGTCGCCGATAACCTTGCGGATGGGCTCAGGCATTTTGCGCACCAGCGTAGGAATAGCCAGAATCTGGTCGCCTTCGGCCAGCTGGGGCTTTTCAAGCAAGTCAATCACTTCCAGGTGGTAGCGGCCCGGCATATGCTGCTCGCAGTAGCGGCGCAGGTTAGCCAGGGCCGCGATTGATTTAGCAGTTTGGCCAGCTACATACAGACGTAGCTCCCAGGTTTCATCTTCGTCCGGCGAGCTGTCTGCACCTAGGTCTTCCCTCGATTCTATCATAACGTACTAGCATACGGCCCCTAGGGCCGGGTGTTGGGCTTAGCGGCTAAATAATCGGCCGAAAGGCCTTTGGCCAGGGCCGAGCGGCTCTCGTGCAGGCTGGTTTCACGGGTCTGCTCTTCGTGGCTGATGCGCCGCAGCTCTTCCTCAACGGTTTCAAACTCGGTGCGCAGGTTGGCGATGGTCGCTTCAAGCACGCGGCGCTTGCGCTCGAGGTCGCGGTCGCGCCGGGCAGCTTCGTGCTGCTGCACGGCCCGCTGCGCCTCTTCCTGAATACGCTGGGTGAGGCGGCCCGCCCCGGTAATGATGCCGGCGGGACCGATTATTACATCGAGCAGCTGAATGCCGTTTTCCGTTACTAAAAACTCGCGGACCTGGTTGGAGTGCGACATCCCCCGGGCCTTGAGAATACTCAGGCCCCGGTTGCGCTCGCCAATACCTTCGAGGTCGCGCACCGACACCCAGGTATCGACCAACGACGAGACCCCTTCCTCGGTCCTGTCCATGCGGTCATCGTGGGTGCTGATGAGGGCCGTAAACAACGCGGTAATGTTACTAACTTTCAGAAAATCAATCATGCGAGTAAGCATACTGCGCACCTCATTAAGGCTGCCCACCGATACCAGGTTGCTGATGGGGTCGATAACAACGGCATGGGGCTTGAACTGCGCAACGGTGCGGTGCAGCGTAACCAGGTGGCGCTCGAGGCCATTGAGCGTGGGCCGCGCAGCTTCGATACGCAGCAGGCCTTGGTCGAGATAGGGCTGCAAATCCATCCCCACTGAGCGCATGTTGCGAATAAGCTGGGCCGGCGACTCCTCAAAGGCAAAGTACAGGCAGCGCTCGCCGCGGCGGCAGGTTTCGAGCGCGAAGGCGGCGGCCAGGGTAGTCTTGGCTGTGCCGGCCGTGCCGGTTATCAGCACGCTGCTGCCCCGGTACCAGCCCCGGCGCGTAAACATCTCGTCGAGCCCCGGCACGCCCGATGAGATAATATCATCAGATACTGTGTGTTCGAGCTTGAGCGAAGTAACGGGCAGCACCGAGATACCGTCCTCGCTGATAAGATACGGGTACTCGTTGGTGCCGTGGGTGCTGCCGCGGTACTTCACAATGCGCAGCCGACGGGTGGTAATCTGGTCGATAACCCGGTTGTCGAGCAGAATTACGCAGTCCGATACATATTCTTCCAATCCTTGCCGCGTGAGGGTGCCCTCGCCGCGCTCGGCAGTAATAATGGTGGTGACGCCCTTGTCCTTGAGCCAGCGAAACAGCCGGCGTATTTCGGAGCGCAGCACCGCTTCGTTGGAGAAGCCCGAAAACAGTGCCTCAATGGTATCGAGCACCACGCGCTTGGCGCCGATGGTGTCGATGGCGTAGCCCAGGCGAATAAACAAGCCGTCGAGGTCGTACTCACCGGTTTCCTCAATCTCCGAGCGGTCGATGTGCACATGGTCTAGGCGCAGCTGCTTGTCGGCCTGCATCTGCCTGAGGTCAAAGCCCAGCGAGGCCACGTTGGCCGCCAGCTCATCGGCGGTTTCCTCGAAGGTCATGAGCACGCCCGGCTCGTTGTAGTCGCGGATGCCGCGCACCAGAAACTCGATAGCAAGCAGCGTTTTGCCGCAGCCGGCGCTGCCGCACACCAGCGTGGGCCGGCCCAGCGGCAGGCCGCCTTCGGTTATTTCATCGAGGCCATCGATGCCGGTAGGAGCCTTCGGCAGCTGGTGCAGGGTGGCTGGCGAAAGCGGAGCATCTTGCATAGAGAAGTGGAATGTAGTACAGATACAGAAAGACCTTATAGCGCAGAACCGACCGGAAAGTTAAGCCAATAAAGCAGGAAACCTGCAATGGCTAGTTGCGCCGCCGGGCTTGCCGCCGCTGCTGGGCAGCTGCCCGTCGCCCGCGCTCGGCTTTGCGCTCCTCGCGCAGCAGCAGGCGCTCGGGCAGCCGGGCAATGAGGCGCTCGCGCACGTAGTGGGCCAGGTCGGAAAGCGGTACGGTGTGGGCCGTGCGCAGGTAGTGCGCCACCTCGCGCTGGCGCAGCGTGCTGGCGCCGGCCAAGCCCCGCGCCAGCAGGTACTGCTTTACTTCGTCGAGCAGCAGCAGCCCGGCCAGCGGCGCCCGCTGCACGGTGGCGTTGTAGCAGGCAGCCCGGTGCGGGCGAAGCGCACCTGCTTCGGGCGAGGCTACCGCAATGCCCACCCAATCGGGCAGCAGCGGCAGCAGCCTGGCCAGGTGCTTTTCGGTGACGATGAACGTGACGAAATCGTATACTTCGGCGTAGCAGCGCAGCTGGTTGGCCACGCGCTGCAGGGTATCGCCGTCGCCCTTTACCTCGTAGCCGTGCATAAACTGGGGCGTAATGTGCACCACGTCGGCGCGGGTGGTGCCGGTGGGCAGCTCGTCTATGTACACGCCGCCCTGCAGCAGTGGATAAAGCCGGGCGCGGATTTCGGGGTCATTCATCGCAATCTCAAAGCTACTTTAGGCTTTAGCAAAGTCAAAAGAGCCAGCCGGAGTTAAGGGCGCAGCGCACCCACGTGCCGGTATGTATTGAGGAGTACGCCCGTAGACGTCACCTGCGAGCTGACAAACGCGAGCTCGCGCGGGTCAGCAGTGTCCGCAAACAAGCGCTTGCCCCGGCCCAGCAACACCGGGTAAACCAGCAGTACCACCTCATCCACTAAGCCGTGGCCAAGCAGCACCGTCGTCAGCGTGGAGCTTCCGCAGACAAGCAGGTCGGGGCCGTCCGTGGCCTTGATGCGCCGAATCTCCGCCAGGATGTCGGACCCAAGGTCCTGGGCCGGCCCCAGCCGAGGCCGGTGGGGCGGTGGGTGGCAACATATTTCATGGCTGCATTCAGGCCGTTTGCCATTGGGCTATCGCCGGCCTGCGGCCAGAAGGCGGCCCAGGCATCGTAGGTGCGGCGGCCCAGCAGCAAATCGAAGCGGCTGCCGTAAACCTCCACGAGGGCCGCTAACCCAGCGGGCGTTCGGTAGGGAGTCGTCCAGTTGCCGTATGCAAAACCGTCGCTATCGTCGTGCTGAATTACACCGTCCAGCGAGATGTGCTCCATTATTCGGATTTTTCTCATGTTATTGGTAGTAGTTTATTACGTGCACGAAGTTGCCGCACCTCAAATTTCGCGCTTGTGCGGAAGTCTGTTGTTTTTCATTCTATACATTAAATAATTACTATATTAATCGTGCCCGACATCATCTCCGAAGCCGATATAAAGCTACTTGTTGACCGCTTCTACGAGCGCGTAAACGCCGACCCGCTGCTGTCGCCCGTTTTCAACGAGGTAGCCCAGGTAGACTGGAGCCACCACCTGCCGCAGCTCTACGATTTCTGGAGCGGCATCTTGCTGGGCACGGCGCGCTACCGCGGGCGGCCATTTCCGAAGCATATTCCGCTGCCCATCAGCGCAGCGCACTTTCAGCAGTGGCTGGCGTTGTTTTTTGCCACGGTAGATGCGCACTTTGCCGGCCCGGTGGCCGACCAAGCCAAGCTGCGGGCGCGCAGTATCGGGCAGGTTTTTGCGAGCCGGCTCGGTCAGCTGGGTCGGCCGTCGGTGCTGTAAGCCAACCTGGCTTATATATCATTAATATACAGTGTATTAACTCAAAAAAACTGACCCTTCATGGAAAATCAAGTAAGAGCCAGCCTCGTGGCCGAGCTAACCCAGCTGCTAGCCGGCGGCAATGCCCACGCCACCTTCGAAGCCGCCGTGGCCGACCTGCCCGCACCGCTGCGCAACCAGGCCGTGCCCGATGTGCCTTACACCATCTGGCAGCTTGTCGAGCACATTCGCATTGCGCAATGGGACATCGTGGAATTTTGCCTGAACCCACAACACGTTTCGCCCGAGTGGCCCGCCGGATACTGGCCTGACAAAAAGCTGGCGGTGGATGAAGCCGGCTGGCAGAATACGCTCTTGCAGATTGCGCATGACCGCCAGCGGTTGATGGCGTTGCTCGAAAATCCCGCCACTGATTTTTTCGCGCCCCTACCCCACGGCGACGGCCAGACCATCTTCCGCGAAGCCGTGCTCATTGCCGACCACGCGGCCTACCACACGGGCGAGATTATTCTGGTGCGGCGCCTGCTGCACTGTCAATTGCCAAAGTAAATGAGAATGAGTAGAAGTAGTTGGGAAAAAAGTAGCAGTAGTTGGGAATACAATTAAGTTACCACACTCCTCCATGCGATTGCTATGCCAACGCCATTAACATTAAACTTGCCAGCTTTGCCTCCCTACTGTCTGTACCAATTGGTCTCACATGGCAAGATTAACCGGAAGCGCAACTCCACTTATCAGTACGAGATGCTTCTGCACTTCGTAAGGAAAAGTGCACGGGATGGCTTTCATCAGCCAGTAGGGGAAGTACTGAGCCGCAAGGTCAACTTGTTCGACACCTACGACTTCGTGCGTGGCTCCCTATGGGACGCAACAGGTCAGCGCGTTTCGGCCGGGATGCACATCACAGACGAGGCCACGACCAAGACGCATCCCGTTTTCCCCCATCGCTGCCATTTCTTATTCGGGGGTAAGCAGGCTGTCGCACGCCCCCTCACGACAGTCATTCCCGCCTCTTCGTTGCCGGAGAATCCGCTGCACCGGCTTTTTTTGACCACGGCAGCCGACAACTGGGTACTACTCCGCCGCTTCGAGGGTCTCACCATCCTGATTCCCTGCTTCGAGCTATTACGGGTCTTATACTACGAGGCTGGCCCTGAACTAATAGAGCATTACTTCCACAACCAGGACTTAGCAGTAGTATGCTCCGCGCTGGAAGCTCCCACCGCCGCCAACCAGAAAACCGGCCGCATCCGCCTTCGGAAGTACGGCTTCACGAAGAGACAGCAGGATATTCTAGCCGAGTTGTGCTTCAACCCGCACTCCCTGCGTAACGTTACTGCCGCTCACAGCAACCTGAAGCGGGCGTTGCTGCGTGAGCCGCAGGGAGCCACCCCGCAGTTGGACTTCTTCGTGGGCCGCCCGCTACGCCTGGAAGCCAATGGATTTCATTTTACGGCCGGGAACGCTAGCTACTTCTTCGTGTGTGGCCTATGGGCCCAGACTAACCCGTTCAGCTTTCAAAAGCTATTCGTTACCCCGCCGCCAGGTAAGCAGCCGGTTGGTGATAAGGAAGCTGATGGGGAAGAGGCCACGCGCAAGTCGGCCCTATACCAGGCCAAGCAGAAGCCCGATACACGCCTCAATTCCCAGGAACCTGGCAGCAGTCGCTACCGGGATGCGACGGTCAGGACGCATGACAAGCAGGGAGTTGCCTGGCCACCGGCAGAAAACGTGCCCTCGGAAAAAGAGCGGAAAGCTGGTACCGGCACTACCCTCGCCCGCATACCCCGGGCCCCAGATAGCCTTTCCTACACGCTCGGCGGCAATGATGAGACGCGGGCGTTGGCAACGCCCCTGGAAGGTGACCCGCACCAGTTATCTTCTTACTTCCACGACTTTGTCGACTGGTTCCGGCAGCACGCGGAGTATGAGGTCAAGTTGCTTACCCTGCACAATGAATCCGGTGAGTACGGAGTCGGCATCTGCACCCTGAGTCAGGATGACCACCGAGGCATCGCGGTCGCCGAGTTGCGGCACACCAAGGGCTACTTTTACTTCCTGGAGCTTCTGGCCGGCGGGCGCGCAGCCTTTGTGCATAACCCTCACCTTACCCAGCTGGTGCTGTCCGATTTCACGAGCCTATTTAGCAGCTTCAAACGGTTCGGACTTAACTGGCTTACTTACAAACAACACTTGACAGATGAAAGGAAGCCCAAAGACACGCCCAATGGCCGAAAAGTGTTAGGGGATTTCGTCATTCAGCCCCGCAACCGTCACAACGGGGCATTGCCACGGCAATGCTTTGCGAGAAGTCGATTCGCCAATTGCCTCTTTTTTAGAAAACGTCATGCTTCGACAAGCTCAGCATGACGTTCTTTTTCGATTTTTCTTGTTTAGAAACAAGTCTACTATCTAATTCTGCATTATGACTCACACAATTTTTTATTCTTGGCAAAGCGATTCCCCAAAAGAAACTAACCAACAGGCCATACGCCTCGCTCTTCGTGACGCGGCGGACCAGTTGGAGCAGGCAGCTACTGAACCGAAGACGTTAACCATTGATGAGGCGACCAGAGGTACGTCTGGCAGTCCTAACATTCCTCAAACCATATTTAGCAAGATTGATACCTGCGACGCGTTCGTATGCGACTTAACGACCATTGCTATATCGGCCGGAGGTAAGGCTATTGCTAATCCCAACGTGCTGATTGAGTTAGGTTACGCCGTCGCTACCCTCGGTTGGGAGCGCATCGTACTACTCTTCAACAAGCAGCACGGCAATTTTCCAATTGACTTGCCTTTCGACGTAGACCGCCACCGGGCTTCGCCATTTACCATTCAGGACCGAAAAGACAAAGCTGGTAAGGCAGACTTGGTGAGCGTATTGCAGACCGCTCTAAACGAAATTATCACGCAAGTACCTTTGAGGCCAGCGGAACGCAAAATTATGTCTCCAGCCCAACAGGAAAGGGCAGCTGACGTTCGCGTGCTCACCTCTACGCTAGAGACAATTAACATTGCGGATTTTGACCATTTCTTAGACGAGTTTCCAGAACGGCTCCCGAAAAGCGTTTTCTACTATAGAGAGGCTTTCTTACGCGTCGTGGAGCGTAGCACGTTTTTTCTCTATAACCGAATTCTACTTTCTAAACTTGAAGTCTTCAAAAAAAACTGGGGTAAATCACTCAATTACGCACAGCATTATTACCCTGACGCTCATACTGATTTTTACAAATATCATATTCCTGGAGACGCGTTTCCAAGTGAAAAGTCTAGGAAAGACTTTACTCACCTGACTAGGCACAGAACCATTTTGCAAAAGAGCTTCCGAGAATTGCTCGATTACGTCCGCCTGAACTACTTGGAAGTAAACGTAAACGAATTGAGCGACCAAGCGCTAGCGAACTACAGAGACTACCTTGCCAGCTAGCAAATTGCCCCTGCATCCAGCAGCCAGTGCAGTTCCTGCTGTCTCCTATTCGATAGTAGCTAGCACAGATGTACCCGCCGCTCCCATAGCCATGCTATCAGCAGTGCAGCAGGCAATATAGACGGAGTGGTAACTTTCTCCCCACCTGGCGCCAACGGTGCTATACCTAGCGGGTGGTAGTCGAGCCTTAAGGCACTCGGCAAGGTATTGAATATGGGTTTCGTAGCGAGGCTTGCTACGAGGCCGCCCGCTGAACCCAACCAGTGCTAGCGGGCAACAGCGGAGAGTTTAAGTTCGACCCTATTGAGCCAGGAGGCAATTTTTGGGCGTGTAATGCACCTCGAAACACGCTGCTAAGGCGCGGGCCTGCGCAGCAAGCAGGCGCTGATAGAAGACGGCCTGCTTTGACCGGCTGGTTGCACTCGCACGAGCGGCGGGGGCTCAACCGGCTGGCCATGAAGCATGTAGGATCATTTATCAAAATAGACGACGGGACAATGAGAGTTATCGGGCTGCTCGTATACGGCCAGCATGTCTTCCAAGCGAGCCAGAAACGCGGCGCTCACTACCCTAGCACCAGTACTACTGGCGCTGCACCTCATTTTTTGCGCACTTGCGCTATTGTTTCATTGGAGATTGTTTCCACCAAGTTCAGCTTCACAACTTTATCTACCAGCAGGCGCAGGGTCCAGCGGCTATGCCCGGTGCGCCCAGTGTGTCGGCCTTTACGGGTGAGCGGTACAATAGTCGTTCGGTCATTAGCGGAGAGCTGCAAGGCGATAATTTTTCTTCTTATCTCTCAGCAACGACCATTGCCTGCTTTTATTTATAAAATTCCCCTGACGCAGTACTATAATTAGTTAGGATGGCCTTGTTTCTAGTCTTACTAATCTGACTTACTTTTTGACATCACATGGTGAATGTTTCTTTCTCAAGCTGAGTCCTTTTATATAATTCCCAAACTTGTTCCATGGCATTTTAAACAGAAATAATAAAATAGCCAAAGTCAATAAAATTATACATACCAATTGAAGAAATGAGAAACTACTAAAATAATCCGACAAGCCAAGGTCTGCGCCATAATCCTCATGATGCGCGAGGAGTAGCACCGGAACAGTACCTTTATCTACTGCAAGATAATAAGAAGTATTATAATCAATAAAAAAATACTTATCATTTACGGCACCAAGGTAGATAAGTATATTATCAGGACATATTCCTTCTTTTTCAAGAAAAGAATTATCTTTAATATAATCATACGAAATATGCTTCTCTATTTTTCTAGAATCTATTGCGCCATAACTAAAAGCGGCAAGAAGAAAATAAGAAGATACAGCCAGTACAAAATAATCTATTGATTTATAAAATAAGTTTTTTGTCTCAAACACTTTTTTATCTCCTTTCTCAAAGTCATTCAGCATAATCTTATTATCAATAACGGAATATGCCAGCACAACCGCCACTGACGCAGTAGGCAAAGCTATTGAACCCCAAAAAACCGCATAATGCATATGGTCACTTTCTATCGAAGTGCAGTACATTATCATGAGAAACGCCGAAACGATAAGCGCAATGAACCACATTACAGTAAGTGTATTTATTTTAGCTATCTGGTATTTTATCGGGTCTATTATTTCTGAGTCTTTTCTTCCCACGTCATTTGCTTTACGTGCCGCAAAAAATAGATAGGTGGCAGCGGCAAATAATTCACCAATGAGCCATAATAATGTAACTGCGGCATTGCGAAGTGGGTATATCAATCCTTTAACTATTCCTGATACATCCATGTATTGAAAAACATCAATGTAAAAATGCCCCAGAATAACAAATAGTAGGTGGAAGATATTACGACTAATAGTCCTAATATAGAAGCGGTTGACTTTATCATTGAATTAAGCTTATTGGCTTAGCCCTTTTTCTTGACAAACACTGTAATATTAGCTACTTATAGCTTCTAGTCACAGAATAGGTATAACAGGTAAAGACTCTCATTAAAAAGTAAAATTTAGGGTGTGGCCTACTCAAATTTCACTCTTCAATGAGAGTACTTTGCAAAGATATTACTTATACCTGGATACTTTTTTACTTGCGTATTACTACACAAAGTTCAGCCTAGCAAACTGACTCTCATCAGCTGGTGGAAACTAGTCTATGCAAGCTCAAAACTAATCAGAAATGAAATTCAGAAAAACTTACCCTTATTCACATTCTTCCCTCTCAGCACCACTATCGTCTAAATTTATTTTTCTTTCATCACCCGAATTACCAATAGGAAATCTAATGATTCCGCTTGCATACAGCATTAGGACAGAGAGACCAAATATGTATGCTACGTAGAACATACCCGCAATTACTTTACCTAAAAACATGGCTTTCGAGAATTAGTACACCATGTACTTTGCAAGTGAAATGCCATTAGTCACGCATATCTGTTCAAAAATAATTATTATTTAGATTAAATTACTATTAGCATTATCTTTATTCCCCACCGCCTTTCAATGAAACATTTCGGCCATATATAAAGCATGTTAAGGACTCTGGGCTATGGAGTTACTTAAGTTTTCAAGTTAGTGTACACTGACCTAAAATCCGCCCTAAGAAATTACCAATTCGGGTTTGGTCTTTCACAGCCCTTTGTATATGGTAGACGATGCATTTTGTCTCAGAGCCATATTGTAAGTGCCAGCCAACTGGTTTTCTACCGCCCGGTATTTACACATGGCAGTTAGAGCCGGGTATATAGGTACTGGCTAGCTATGAAAGTAGCAGTCCAAGGTTTACCCCAGAGCGGGGTTAGCGGTCGGATGACATGTCATCCCGCCCTGTACTAAACTCGCGCACTCGCGCAATAGGTGGGTTAGCTTTATTATCATAGCTAAAAATCGTGCTATTGGCCAATATAAGCCATTTCAGTTCTCCGCGCCGAGCTTACTCTCCACCTGCCTGAGTAACTCGGAGGCAGTTGCTTGGAGAGCAGTGGCCAACTGAAAAATGGTCAGTAGAGAGGGCTGCTTCCTACCGGTTTCCAATTGAGACAAAAACGTACGGTCCAGGCCAGCCTCGTCAGAGAGTACCTCCTGGGATACTCCCCGCGCCTTACGCATCTCTTTGATGACCAGTCCAAACGCCTTGATTGGTTCGCCGCTCATATAAGCGGCAAGCTACCGGGTGAAAATACCCGCCTGTTGTTGTCAGTAGTCTACAAAATTGCGTAGATTGCAGCCCCAAACCAGGTACAAGATGGCGCGCCCCTTCCCCTCGTTCTTAACTTTTTACCCACAATGCGAACCGACGACCAGTCCATCGCTCACTTCGTCATCGGCGTAGCCGGAGTAAACGGCCATCCAGAATTTATCAGGGTGCCTATCATTATCACTCGGGCTATAGAGATAGAGTTAGTCATTATGTAGGAGAAGTCTATTGACTCGAATTATGAGGCTAAGTCAACTCATTACTAATGCCCTGAATGGACCAACTACCTTTTCCTAACCTACCACTGGTTCCTTATACCCAGGCTTCCCCGACTCAACTGGCTAAGGCTGTGTACACAGCTAGGGAGGCGCTGAGGCCTCATTACTCGGACCTCCCGTGGCCGCAGTGCCGCAGTGGTACGAGGCATTCGCTTATTTCCAGCCAATCCTGAGACTGGAAGCTGGTCAGGTGTACGTCACGGCCGAGGGCTTAATGTGCCTGGCCCAGTATTTCGAGGTCCGGCACTCGACATCAGCACCCGCCTCCCAGCACCCAGCAGCAGCAGCTTCGCCACTTGGCCCGGAAGAAGTATCCAGCTCCCTACTGCTCCCAGCCCAGCTTCTCGAAGTCAAAAAGACTTATTCACTACACCCAGACGTGGTAGAAAGCCTGGAGAGGGTGAGCTTCTGGCGGCGAGTCGGCAAATCTACCCTGGTAAACCTGGCCATCCAAAAACTGCTTGCCACTTATCCTGAATCCCAGATACCCTACCTCCGGCTCAACTCTGATTCCGGCATTTTCTCCTACTCCCTATGACCAATCGTTTCTCCCTGTCTGTCTGGGTCCTGCTGACCGGGGTGCTGCTCAGTGGCTGCTCCCACTCCCCCACCACCGACACCGCGGCTAGTTCTATTTCTCCGGCGGCGGTGGCCGAGCGGACCACTTGACTCGCTCAACGGCATTCCCAGCTATCACTTCGGCGAGCCCCTGAGCGCCTTTCCCGGCCTGAAAGAAGGCGAGAGCAATATAGAGGGCATGAGGCGCTATTATTACCCCTCCGACCAGGCCAATCACGGCAGTGGCTAGTTCAGTAAGCACGCCCAGCAGTTGCGGACCAGCTATTACTTCTTTGACAACAAGTTTGCATACTTCATGGCAATTGCCTACAACGACGATCGGCAAGTACTCAAGCAAGATGCCACTTATCTATTTAGCACGGGCGACCGGTTCCAGTTAACGGGCACCATATGGGAGGGTAAGCAGGCGCGGGCCATCTACACGGACCATCCCACTGTCGAGGGGCCAATGCAACAACTGGAGGTAGCCAGTGAGTCTCTGGAAGCCCAGCAGAAACAACGGTCAGCTGCTCGGCTTAAGGCAGAGAACGAAGTGCAGTAGCCGACATGAGGTGTCCACTCATTCTACGGCTGCTAACTAAGTGACGGGCGCGAATGCTACTGAGGAAACACGACATTATTTGAGGTGGTTTAGTCGAAACGAACAGGAAAATTAAGGATGCTATTTGTCTGTTTCGACTAAAGGAATTAATATAATATTTAAATATTTATTATTTCTAATCTAACTCTTCCAGAATGGCTCCATAATCACGCAGCCATTTTTTAGCGTGCTCGTAGAGAGGAAGTTGTACAGCCACAACATTCCAGAAAGTAGTAGAATGGTCGGGTACCAGCAGGTGGGCTAGCTCGTGGACGATGATGTAATTGATAACGGTGCTGGGGGCTTGAATAAGCCGCCAGTTGAAAAGGAGGGCCGCATTGGCCGTGCAGGAACCCCACCGATATTTCAGGTCGAGGAGTTGGATGCGCTGATACGTGACGCCGAGGGACCGGGCAAAACGCTCGACGCGGGGGGTAATAACGGCTTGCGCTTGCTGACGCAGCCAAATCTGCACCAACGCGCTGGCTTTGGGGAGGAGAGCCGCGCCGAGGGTGAAGGTGTGCCCGTCGAAGTGGAGCGGAGCGGTAGGCTCGGAGTCGCTTAGTAATAGATGGGTGCGCCCCAGAAAGTAGATGCTGGAGCCAGGAAGCAGCCTCTGGGCAGGGGAAGCAGCGGGGTACTTCTGAGGATGAGCGAGCTTTTCCTGAATCCAATGCCGCTTTTGGTGCAGGATGGCCTGGATGGTGTCGTCGCTGGTACCAGTGGGGGCATATACCACCAACTGGCGGTCCCGCTCAACCGTGAGGCCGATGGTGCGGCGGCGGTTGGAAAACTTGATTTCGGGGGTGAGAGGCGACATAAGGCAATTTACGACCGAACTACTCAGCGAAGCGAATGAGGTCAGAATATTTGCGGGCGTGCTCCATCAGGCGGGAAACGATGTGCTCCCGCTTGGCAAAGGTGCCGGGCAAAACAGTTCGTAGTTTCAACACTAAGTCTATCAATTCCGCTGCAAGACGATTTTGGGCGTTGATATTGCGCCAGAAGTCGGGGCGATTTAGCTCCACCTTCATGCTGTCCACGATTTCGCTGGTGGTGGGCACAAGGACGCTAATTTGGTCGTCGGTAGGCTTAGTATCAAGGGGTAGTAGCTCGACTACGAGGATGCGGAAGGTGGGCATCTCGCGGCGGCGGCTGAGGCCGTATGTCGGCTCCTGGTATTGGCGACGAATGCGCTGACGTAGCTCTTCGAGGTGGCGCAAAATTTCATTCCAGTTATCGCGAAACTGCGTGATAATGGCGTTGAGCTGGGCGACGAAAGAGGCGTATAGCTCGGGGTCTTCGTTGGCCATGTTGACGGCGAGGTGGTGACGGATGGCGTGCTCGACGCCGGCCGCACGGGCCTTGGGGCTGCTAATGGTGGCAAACTGCTGCTCGAATTCGTCGCTGGTAATGTCGAGCGGAGCTACTTTCTGCTCGACGCCGTGGGCGGTGAGGTAGTCGTCGAGGATGGCGCGGAGCTTGGCCGGCACACCCTTGAGGCTGAGGCGCTGGTCGTGGTAGTGGCGGCCCGCCATGACGTTGATTTGCGCAAACTCTTTGAGGTCGGCGTCATAAAACAGCCCTTCCTTGTGGGGAAACAAGGCATCGAGGGCGCGGGCAAACTTTTGGAACTTGGTACTGAACTCGTAGCGAAAATCATCGTCGTAGAAAAGCTCGTACCAAGAATCGAGGTCGGTGAGGTCGGGCAGGTCGTGGGTGGTGGCTAAGGCCAGCAGTTGCTTGTGCGCTTCCTGCACAGCTTGCAGCTCTTGGTCGAAGGAGTCAAGTTCGCCGGTTATTTCCCGGCGTTCTTCCTCGTCGTAGGCTTCGAGGGCCGCGTTGAGGTGCTTACCCACGCCCACGTAGTCAACGACGAAGCCACGGGTTTTATCCTCGTTATACACGCGGTTGACGCGGGCAATGGATTGCAATAGGTTGTGGGCGACGATAACGCGGTCGAGATAGAGCACCTGCTCGATGGGCGCATCGAAGCCAGTTAGCAGCATATTGTTGACAATCAAGATGCCTAGGCTACCAGGGGCCAGCGGCTCGCCGGGGCCGGGCACGACGGTCGGAAACCGCTGCTTGAACTGCGCAATGTGCTCGGTATGGTCAGCTTCTTTGGTATGGTCGGTGAGGCGCTTCGAGTCGTTGTGGGCGTGAGAAATGATGACGGCCGCCCGCAGCGCACGGAGCTGGTCAAGGGGAATGAGGGTAGGGTTGGCTTGCTCCAGCTCGGCCAGCAGTTCGGGCAGAGCAGTTTGTAGCTCTTCGTAGTAGCGCACGGCGGCCTCGCGGGAGTTGGCTACAATCTGGGCTTTGAAACCGTTGGGTAGAATGTGCTCGGCGAAGTGGCGGAGCATGTCGCGGACCTTGGCCCGAATGACGGGCCGCGACTCTAGGTAGGCGTCGCGGGTGGCGCGGGGCAGCACTTCGAGCTGCTCGTCCACGCTAAAGTCGGCAAACACGTCGGCGAAGCGCCCTTCGGCGGCGGCTTCGTCGCTCAGTTCGGCCTCGTGGGTACGGCCCTCGTACACGATGCGCAGAGTAACGCCGTCGGCGTTGGCTTCGCGCATGGTGTACTTATCGATGTAGTCGCCAAATTTCTTGCTGGCTTTTTCGGTGGGCGTGCCAGTGAAGCCGATGCTGGTGGCGTTAGGTAGCGCCTGGTCGAGGTTGGCGGCGAGGCGCGAAAACTGCGAGCGGTGGGCCTCGTCGGTAAGGACGAGGATGCGGGCGCTGTCGTTTAGCTCCGGGAAGATGGCTTGCAGCTCGGTTTCCTGAAACTTGTGAATCATGGCCAGCGTCACGTCGGCGGTGGTGCTGCGCAGGCGGGCCTGGAGCTGGGTGACGCTGCCGGCCACGCGGACCGGATAGCCGAGCACCTGGCTGGTTTCGTGCAGTTGGCCTTCGAGCTGGGTGCGGTCGGTGACGAAGACGATTTTGTAGTCTTGTAGGTCATGGTGGCGGAACATCTCGCGCACCAGAAACATCATGGTCAGCGACTTGCCCGAACCTTGGGTATGCCAGACAAGGCCGCCGCGCTGGCGGGGGGTAGCGCCCTGGCGCAGACGGGCCACGGCCTTGTGCACGGCCCGGAACTGCTGATGCCGGCCCACTACCTTGACGAGGTGGCCCTCGTCGGTGGTTTGGAAAACGGTGAAGCTAGCCAGCAGGCTGAGCAGGTGGGCAGGCGTGAGTAGGCCGTGGGTGAGGCGCTCCTGGTCGTTGGGGGTGCTGGACGAAGCGGGGTCGGCGCGCCATACCTGCGCCAGTGCGGCCGGGTGGGGGTCCGACCACTTGTAAAAGTGCTTGCGGGTGGTAGTGGTAATGGTGCCAAAAACGGCCCCGGTGCGCCAGGTGGCTACCGTGACCTGGTTGAAGTAGAACAGCGCGGGGTTGCCGAGGCCCTGGTACTCGCCCTGGTTGGTGTAGCGCGTGAGCTGGGTGATGGCCTCGGTAAGCGGGTCGTTGATTTTGGGCGACTTGGCCTCGATGACGACCAGGGGTAGGCCATTGACAAAGAGCACTACGTCGGGCCGCATAAGCTTGCCGGTAGGGTCGCCGGGCACGCGCACCTTGAACTGACATACGGCGTGGTAGTCATTGCCGGGGGGCGTGCGAAACTCGTGGATGCCAGTGAAATCGAGCAGCCGCACCACGGGGGTACGCTCGCCGGTCTGGCGGTTCTCGGCCACGGTCAGGCCTTTGAGCAGGCGCTCGTGGGCCAGCTGATTGGTGCGCACGAGGCTGCTGGCCGGGAAGCTGAGTAGTTCGGCTATTACCCCGGCTAACTGGTCGGGCTGGAGCCAGGGATTAAGGCGCTGGATGCTGGCGCGCAGCACGGCCGGCAGATAGGTCTGGCCGAAGTCGGCGCGGCCGGTGGCGGTTAAGTCGTCGCCGCCCGAAACGCTGGTATCAATGACAGTGTAACCGAGGCTTTCGAGCTGGGCCAGGAGCGGCAGCTCGACGTGGTTGCGTTCGTCGAGCTTGTAATTGACGGGCATGAGCGGGGGTAGCGGAGAGGTTAGGCGAACAGCGCTTCGGCTTCTTGCAGTACAGCGGGGGCGTCCGGCGCTTGGGCCGTGGGCGGGGTCAATAGGTCATGCATCAGGCCGGCTTTGAGGCGGTTGAGCTTTTCTAATGACCGTTGCCGATATTCTATGTCTTGTATTGAAGCATGAGCGATGCGCGCAATTTCACGCTGCTCTTCCGAACTCCTGGGCAGCTTAATCTGAAAATTCTCAACATCACTTTTCGTAATGTTGGGGTCTTTTCTAGTGCTAATAGCGACTTTCTTCCAGTTGCGACGTCCTAGTTGCAATGCGAGAAGAATGTACTCCATTTGTATGTTCTCCCTCGGAATTAGGGCTGAAATAGCTTGATTGGTAGCTGCCTCTTTTTTCAAGATAGCAGTTCTGCCAATTTGCTCCCAGCCTCCATACATAGCAACCAAAACGGTATCAACGGGAAATATTTGACACGATGACTCAGCTAAAGCAGTTTCTGTAATGCTTTCTTGAGTTTCATAAATCGGGCCTTCATCTAAATCAAGGGTCTTAACCCAAGGTATAGTACCATGGAGGTAGTACCGCTCATGTCGGTTGCGCAAGGGCGTGCTACCAGATTTGATAGAAAATTTTTCTCCAAGCGAGGTTATATCCCACTCCACCGGAATGCGCCCGATAGCCGAATCTTTAAACTCGTGAGTCTCTTCGGAGCGGCGGCGACCCTGCTCGTCCACGCCGTAGGTCAGTAGGTCGTGGAGCAGGCCGGCACGCAGGCGCTCGTGCTTGGCAATGAGGGCTTCGGTTTGGGCGATGAGTTGTTCAAGCGTAGAAATACGTTCGGCAATGCGTTGCTGCTCCGCTTTTTCGACGGGGATAATTACTGCCTCCTCTTTATAATCATTCAGCTTAAAATTGATGATGCCAGTGGTTTGCTGCTGGTATTTCATCACCCTGCCGCTCTGGTACAGAGTATATAGAAGGTAGAAAACGTACCGATTATCAAACTGCTCCCGGACTTTGCAAACTTCAATGAAGTTAGACGCTGTGCCCCCTGTATCGATAGGGCAATACACTACCCGCCCAGCTGGTTGGGTAGGGCTGCCACCACTTTTTTCAATCAGAATATCGCCGGCTTGAATTTGCCGGCGCTTTAGTTTGGCTTTGAAGCTGTTTAGGAAGTAGGCTGGAAACAAAAAAGACTCCCACGGCAGAGAGAAATTTGGGGTGCGACCCAACCAAGTTTCTTACGCCTGCCCGTGGAAGTCCTCTCCAAAGATATCATCGTGACCTGGCTACTGCCCTATTTACCCTTTCCCAGCCAGGGCCGGCGGCGGCGCGTGGCTCCGGCCGAGGTGGTGGGCGCCATTCTCTACAAACTCAAAACCGGCTGTCAGTGGCGCTGGCTACCGGTGGCCGCCCTATTCAGCGGCGAGCCCCTGAGTTGGCAGGGGGTGTACTATCATTTCCACACCTGGAGCAAACAAGGGGCCTGGAAAAAGCTGTGGCTGACGCTCTTGCGCCTACACCGCCGCTTGCTCGACCTCTCCAGCGTGCAACTCGACGGCAGCCACACACCGGCCAAGAACGGCGGGGTGGCCGTGGGCTACCAGGGCCGCAAAGCGGCGCGCACCACCAACGCCCTGTTCCTGGCCGACAACCAGGGCCAGCCGCTGGCCCTGGCCACGCCCCAGGCCGGGCAGCACCACGATACGTTTGAGCTGGAAGCCGTCTTTGGCGAGCTTTGCCAAACGTTGGAGCAGGCGGACCTGTGCCTGCAAGGCTTGTTTCTGAACGCCGACAAAGCCTTTGATGTCAACAGCTTACGCCAGGCCTGTGCCCACCGCGATATTGAGGTCAACATCCCGCGCAACCGGCGTTCGGCCGACTGGCAAATCGACGATGATACCCTGTTTGACCCCGAACTCTACCGCCGCCGACAGGTTATTGAGCAACTCAACGCCTGGCTCGACGGCTTCAAAACGCTACTCGTGCGCTTTGAAACCTGCCTGCATACCTGGCTGGCGTTTCACTGGCTGGCCTTTACCGTGCTACTGCTGCGCAGAATTGGTCGCTCGCCTACTTCCTAAACAGCTTCTTTAGATACATTGCGGTACGCAATGTCGGATAAGTCTAAGGTACCGTCGTTGCAAAAGTTAGTGGACCGTAGCACCGAAACACCCGATTCACCATCACCATCATTTCCCCATTCGCCTGGAATGGTGTACTTGAACAATTGCCCAATCTTGATTTCGCGTACTGACATGCTACACGTAAGCTAATTGGCTGTAAACTTCACTCATATCAGCACGAAGCTGCTGCTCAACTTCTTCAAGTATTCCCAAGGAGTTGATATACTTCTCGGCCAGGTTCTCTAACCCAGCTAGCAGCTGCCGCTTCTCGGCCAGCAGGTAGCGGGTGAGGGCGGTGCTCACCAAGTTATGGTGTTTTTGGAGAATCAGCTCACGAGCCTCCTCTTCGGTGATGATGCCGCCCGCCTCGGCGAGCCGCCGCTCATTGGCCTGGATGGTCTGCTCGATGTGGGCAACTGCTTTTTGGGCCGTAGCGCGGGTTTTGGCAAGGGCCTTGGCCGCAGCGGCCACGGGCGAGCCGCGCCGCTGGGCGGCAGTGAGGGCGGCCTCCAGGGGCGTGGTGGCCGCCAGCAGCGAGCTAGCCGCCAGGAGGGTCTGAATCTCGGTTTCGGTGGTGGCTAGGGCTTGCTGCGCGCGGGTGAGGGCGGTGCGATTGTCGGTGTCGTCGATGCCGTAGAGCTTGAACTCCACGAACTGGTTGAGGCGGGCGCGCTGGGTTTTGTAGACTTTGCGCAGGCGCTTCACTTCCTGCTCGGCATCGGTGAGGTGCTGGGCGTGCAGGTTGAGCGGGCGTTGGTGAACCGCATCGAGGGCGTTGAACAACTCGGTGGTTAGCCAGGCGCGCACCAGCTTGAGGGTCGGCTCCTGGCCGTCTTCCAGCTCGGCGTTCACGTCGGCCAGGCATTCGTCTAGGGTAGCTTCGGCAGCTTCCAGCTCGTCGGCGGTCCGGGCCAGCTCGGTCAGCTCAGGCCCGAAGAACCGGGCTTCGACCAGCGGGGCGCGCCAGGGGCGCTCTTTTTCATCGTCGGCGGCCGGGGCCTTGCCACGGGTAGGCTCATCCTCGACCAGCAACGATGGCGACCAACCCACCGAAGTGATGGTGCGCAAGTCGTCGCGCACGAGGCGCCACCAGTTGGCAAACACACCGGCTAGCTGAAACTCGCTCAGGATGCCGGCGGGCAGCAGGTGCTGCACCAGCGAGTGGCGTAGCTCGGTGCGGCTTTTGGCGAGCAGGCGGCGGTCGGAGTGGTAGCTATGGGCTAGCCGGGCGTAGGAGTCGCGGGCCTCGTGCCACCACTGCTCAATCTCGATTTGCTGGTGGTGCAGCGTGGCGTGCAGGCCGGCATCGGCTTCGAGTAGGGCGCGGAGCTGGCTGCGGTCGGCAGCAATGGGTGGGGCAAAATCGAAGTAGGCCGGCTCAGTTGGGCGTGGCTGCACGAAGGTGGGCAGCTGCACGCCGAGCGCTGCGGCGCGGGGGCGCAACGCCTCGACCTCCGGGGCCGGCAGGCCGCCGAGCAGGTGGGCGCGCACGTCCTGGGGCTCGGGCGACGGGGTGTTGTCGACGTAGCGGCGAATGTTGAAGTTGGCCCCATCGGCTTCCAGCTCGGTGAAGTCTACGAGGCGGGAGTAGGCGGTTTCGGTGCGGGCCTCGTGGAAGACAGTTACAATCTTTTCGGCGTCTTCGGGACGAAGGAAGTTCATGGCCTTGCCGGGACCGTACTCGGCATCGGCGTTGATGAACAGCGCTTTGCGAGCGAGCTTAGCCGGTTTCTTCTTGTTGAGTACGATGATACAGGCCGGGATGCTGGTGCCGTAGAAGAGGCCGGGGGGTAACGAGATGATGGCGTGCAGCACATCTTGCGCCAGTAGCCGCTGCCGGATTTTCTGCTCGGCCCCGCCCCGGAACAATACGCCGTGGGGCATGACGGTGGCCGCCATGCCATCGGATTTGAGCGACTCCAGCATGTGGAGCAGAAACATGAGGTCGGCCTTGTTCTTTTCGGGCGTAAACAACCCGTCGAAGCGCTCTTGGTGCTTCATATCGGCCTTCTTGTAGTTCTGCGAGAAGGGCGGGTTGGCCAAGATGCGGTCGAACTGCTGGAGCAAACCAGTAGCAAGGTCTACGTGGCCCGGTTCAAGGAGCGTATCGCCGTTTTCGATGAGGGCATCGGGCACGTCGTGCAGAATCATATTCATGCGGCAGATTGCCCACACCGTCCCGCTTTTCTCCTGGCCGTAGAGGCGCAAGTCGCGCGGGTCGTGGCCGTGCTCCTCCACGAATTGGCGCGACTGGATGAGCATCCCGCCCGCGCCCGCCGTAGGGTCATATACCGACATGCCCGGTTGGGGGGCCAGCAGGCGCACCATGAGATTAACGACGCCAGCGGGGGTGTAGAACTCGCCGGCCTTCTTGCCAGCGTCGTCGGCAAACTGCTCAATCAGGTATTCATAGGCCGCGCCGAGTAGGTCGGGAAACTCGAAATTGTCGTTGGTGAGGCGGTACTTATCAAACTTCTCGATGATAGCCACCCAATTGGTATCGGATACGCGAGCCTGGGCTTTGCCGCGAGAAGCGTTGAAATTGATGTTGTTTTTAAGCATCCCCTCAAACTGCCCGGCGTTTTGGTCTTCAAGCTGGCTAATAGCTTGGTTGAGCACCGTGCCGACCTGGACTTTCTTGTGGCGGATACTTTCCCACCGCGCCTCGACGGGTACAAAGAAGGTTTCGCCATAGGAAGTAGGACTGTTTACCAGCTCCTCTACCTCGTCGGCGGTGAAGTCTTGCTGCTCATACTTGCGGCGCAGGTCGGCCTGCTTCTGGTCGAACTGGTCAGATAGGCGTTTTAGGAATAAGATACCGAATATATAATCCTTGAACTCAGCGGCATCCATCGAACCACGCAGCTCGTCAGCGGCGGAGAAAAGGAGGCGTTTGAGTTGGTCTAGTGATACTTTAGTGTGGCGACGCATATAAAATCTTTAGAAAGCTTATTCGGCTTGGCCAAATTGCTTAGCAAACTTACTGTAAAGTAAAGTATGTTTGCCGATGAAATTACCGTTGGGCTAGCTTTCCAGCAGCCGGACAGACATAGGTTTGTAGCCAACCCAAAGCAGCCCAACCTTTTCTCTTTTATCAGCCTTGTCAGGCATTAGTCAGATGCGCTTGGCAGGCAGCAGAACGCACTACAAGTTTTAGCAAAGGCCAATTTTTACCTATGGAACGCAACGAGGTTTTCTACGACTGGCTACGCGCAAAACTCTTCGAGGTAGAAGATGACAAAGCACGGGAAGAATGGTTAACTACCTCAGTCAATGAGTTGGCCGAAGTCTTGGCTAAAAAGCCACACGAAGTGCGGTGTTACACCTTAGTTGCGCTTGATGCCAATATTCCAGTTGACAATTCGCGCATTGTAGCCACTTACGAGATAGTTAAGAAGCATTGGACCAGCGTAGAGGGCAAGTACCCGCAGGCCCCGACAGGCATTTTACGTGGGGTAATTTTAAGTGCCCTTTATCAGCTTGGGACTAAAGACCCTGAACTTTGTCGGATTGTCTACTACACAGCCAGCGGGTACGCTCAATTTGTGCAGTTCGGAAGTGAACAGCCGGTTATTGACCGTATCCTGCGCGAATTTGGACGGGACGTGGAAGATGAAGCGACAAGTGAGTGGGAACTAGAAAAGGCCCCTGCTGCACCATCTTTTGCTCAATTTAAGCTAAAAGACTTCAAGTTAGGCAGTGCTAAGGTTGATGACGCAACGCTAAAAACCTCGCTACAAGCGGCGGCAGGTATTACTGAAAGTGGCTATGCCAGCTACAGTCAAAACCAAAGTCAAAACCAAGTCTGGGCCACCAATTTTGCTGGTCTTGCTAGTGCAGGCATCACTGGAGCAATTGAGGCAGCAATTAAAGGGTTTGGCGAGTCGCTTTCAACGACCGCGCTTCAGAATGAAATTAACAAGTTTTTCACAGGTGTAAGTGAATCACTTGCTACGGCATTTGAAGGGTCTTTTCATTCATTGCAAGCAGTCGAGCAACGAAGTAAGCTGCTTTGGTGGAAGGAAACACTTTACTCTGTGGCTTTGGGAAAAGGCTATCGGGAGATTGATACGGCTGTACTACCAGTGGTTATGGCAATCGACCTAGCTAAGATGTTACCGGACGTAACGCCTGTGAGCGTGGACTACCTGCTAACTGATACATACCGAGCCGTGGTGGGGGCACGGTGGAAGAGAAGACGCTATCTGAACTATTGTCCCCATTCGACGAAGTAGCATATCAGAAACTGTTGGCCCCTCACCTACCTATCATGACTGACTGCGGAGAGCGAGCTACTCTGACGTCATTTCTAGCTCAGATTGTTCATGACCAACGGCAGCCAAAGAAGCTATCAGCTTACACAGGGCTACGCACTACAGATGTGGCTACAGCCGCAGAACTGGCGGTGCTAGTGTTGCATGACCTACTTACAGAACGCCTCATTCAAGAAGCTCATGTCGCTTAGCTGCCCTATTAAGCACTGCCACCCAGAGGATGGGGAGTGCCAACAAGGTTGTCGACCATTTGAGAAGTGTCCTAACTTACTGCGCGGTGAGGGCGCGTTAGAGGCAGGCACAGCAGAGCCATCAGCGGCGGAACTAGATGGACGTCGAGTAAGCTGGACCGGTAGCGTCTTAGGCCTGACAGACTTGGAGCCTCTTATGGCTCGCTCACGAGTACTTCTCTTTGGGCTAGCTGGCATGGAAAACGCAGGGAAAACCACCTTCCTGGCACTACTTTATTCGTTGTTACGCCGAGGTCAACCTATTCCAGGCTATCAGTTTGCCGGCTCCTACACATTAGCAGGCTGGGAGCTTATCGCGGGGTTTCTCACTTTTGAGGACGGATTCAATCAAGTGAGCTTTCCACCTCATACCAGCCGCAATGCCGGTCGGATACCAGGCCTACTGCACCTAGCATTGAAAGATGAGGCCGGGCACCTACTAGATGTGGTTTTTACTGATGCGCCTGGAGAGTGGTTTAACGAGTGGCGAAGCAACGAGCAAGCAACCGGGGCAGAGGGGGCAGAATGGATATACAAGCACGGGGACGGCTTCCTACTATTTGCCGACTGTGAGGAACTGGCTGGCCCGAATAGGGGTACGGCCCGCACGAACATTCAGATGATGGCAGACCGGTTGGTAGCAAAGCTGGGCAAAAGGCCGCTGAGTTTAGTTTGGGCGAAGTCTGATATTGAGAACACGCGGCCCACTGTGCGAGAGAAACTACACAGCTACATTCAGGCAAAGAACCCATTACGCTATCAGGAGTTTGCGGTAAGCGTGAAGCAAGATGAGGAAGCAAAGTGGCACCGGCAAGTATTAGAAACGGTGGCGTGGCTGTTAGACACCATTCGCACTGAACCAGGTAAACGGCAGCCGGCTATTCCATCGGCTACAACAGATGACTTATTTCTGCTGCGTCGCAGCGTATCAGCATGAGCAAGGCGCACCGGCTATTGATTATTGGGGGCCCAAACGTGGGCAAAACGCACTTTGTGGGGCAGTTATACCACCGATTGGCAACTGGACTCAGTAGATATCGGACAGTAACAGCGCCAGCCGACCTGACCGTTATACAGGCTGTAATTGACCGGTTGGCAGGTGGATTAGCCGGGGCGCACACCGAAAGTGGGCTGAATGAAGAAATTAGCTTTGTGGTGGCCGACGGCCAAACAACAATTGAGCTTATTTTCCCTGACTACGCAGGCGAGCAAGTGCGAAGCTTGGTGAGTGACCGACTGATTTCGAGTCGTTGGCAAGAGCTAATAACACAGTCAGATGAATGGCTGCTATTGATTCGGCCTGACATGATTCCGACCTTGGAGGATATTACAACCCGTGGATTGGCCTATGTAGAGGACTTACAAGTACGCCTGGGTAAAGTTCAGCAAGAGGCAGAACTAACGGCCCCTGGCTTCTTTATTGAGCTGTTGCAAATGATGCTGTATGTAAAAGGTAAGTCAGCACTAGCACCTATCAGTGAACCCCGGTTAACGGTGGCACTTTCGTGTTGGGATACATTAGGGTTAGCTACTTCAGGGGTTGTGCCAGCAGTGGAGCTGAAGCAACGGCTACCGTTTCTAGCTGCTTTTTTAGAAACCATCTGGGCACCTGATAACTGGCGAGTGTGCGGCCTTTCCTCACTGGGCCGTTCGCTGGACGCGACTAATCCAGATGAAGATTTTGTAGATGATGGGCCAGAAGCTGCGGGGTATGTGGTGCTACCTTCTGGAGAGCATGACCCCGACTTGACGCAACTTATAGCATTTTAATCCTTGCTGTCAATCTTGTGCTACAAATTCATCAGGCATATTTCGGGGCAGTAAATGGCACCTCGCATGGGCAGCTGGCAAGTAGCTTGGGGGACAAGAATCTACGTTCCTTCCTAGCAGGGTTTACTGACCGGCCAGGCGTGCCGCCGGCAGGCTATACACTTCAACCTTACTTAGCCGCAACTAGCTTTGAAAATTACTATTTGATTTGCCGGACTTGGCCTGACGTGGCAGTCGAGAGGCAGGGCATGGTATTTACGCATGTGCTGATGCTACCAATTCAGCAATTGGCCGAAGCTCCTGCACTTGGGCCTGTGCTAGACCTCTTACTGAATGCGCCGCCAAGTTTAGCGGAACGCCCGACCACTTTGAACCCGTTTACTTTGTCTGCGTCTGACAGTAAACTGCCTGAATCAGCCAGCGAAGTACCGGCGAGTTGGTTAGTTATTACCAAGCACTTGGTAGACTCCAGTGAACTAACCCCGGTTTACGCGTTCAGTGATGCTGTTCATTTCCAAGCGCTACTAGAAGCATTGTGGCATGGCCTACCCGTTTCACTTCGCGCAAGGCTTAGTTGGGGAATTAGGTTTACACCACCGGGGAGCAGGGACGTTACTCCATTGTTAGTGTATGTTCCTGCGGAACTAGAAGTAAAATGGCGCGGGAAGGGCGTAATTCAGTTAGATACTGACGAAATGAAGACACCTGAGCTTCCAATTGACCAGTTACTTTTTGGCAATGAGCAAGGGAGTAACTTTCGGGACTTTGTGGCAGCTATAGAAGTTGGTCCACAATCATTCGAGGCACTAAAACGTTGTCAGCGAGCTTTTCAGCAATACAAAAATCTATTGACAGCTACGGCAGACGTTGGAGAGTTATTAGCACTAGTGCGAACTCTACGACAGCTACAACCTGACCCTGGCAAGGCAATTGATATCAAACGTCAATCGATTAAAGCCTTAACAGAAGCGTTACTGACTGACGGGGCAACAGAAGCAATGGCATTACGCGCTGTGCCAATGGAGTCATTTCAGACCGGAGCGGAACAGTTAGGGAAAGCGGTTGGTGTTGTTATAGAGCGCGCAGTCACAGCTGCAAACTCGGACCCCACGTTACAAGGCAACCTATTGCAATACTTAGCTGAAGCTAATCCAGCGATAATCGAAAGTTGGTGGCATGAAGCAGCTGCCACCGCATTTACACAAACTTTATCGGCAGGCTCTGAGGCAGCTGCAAAAGTTATTTGGCTTGGCTTAGCAGGCAATCCAAATGTGCGTGCCTATGTGTTAGAAACTGTTCCTGATACTGCGGCATGGGAGCAAGTGCTAAGTCAAACCGTACCGGCATCATTATCCACGGTAACAGCTGATGTTGTAACAACTTTTAGCGTCAGGCGGAACTGGTGGGACTTATTCGCGGCAGCAGTTGGAGCAGCTTATGCTCCAGCAGAAGCAGTGCGGAAACAGGTGAAGGCTGAAAATGGCCTTCACCTTTCTACCTCTACCCGCGTGAGTAAATTAGCGAAGAAAGTCGCAGATAGTGATTTGGTAGAACTAGCTGTAGAACTGCGAAGCAAACAGCTACAAGAGTTAGCAGGTGACGCTTGCGGCCGCAATCCGAAGCTACTGGCGTTAATAGATGCGAGCCAGCAATCCTGGCGAGCAATCTGGTCAGTATCACTATCGTATACTAAATCACTCACAGCTGGATTAAGTAAGCCTAAAGAAACCATCGATGTCTTTCTCACCGAGGTATCTACCGGCCGAGCCAATGACACCCAAATATTAGAACTGATTGCTGCTTCAACATTTGCCAATGTATTGCATTTGCCAGAACGGAGTAATCTTTGGGATAAACTACCGACTAGGCTTCAGTCGAAGTTCATCGTAGCTACCCTTGATGAACTGGTTGAGGAAATATTAGCCAACAGTTGGGAAGGTGATATTGAGCCTGTTTTGGTCAAGAGGGCCCAGAGCATCGAGTTTATAGGAAAGTTTTTAAGGGAGAAACGTAACGACCCAGCGGCCGTGCTGAGCGTTAATACTCTACTTCAGAATCTAACTGATGCTTATCTGAAGGACTACATTAATAATCTCATCTCAATAAATGGAATTGTTGCAGTACAATTAGGACAGCTTGTAGCTGTTCAAGGCTGGAATTTATCTGCTCGGTCAATCCTAGAAAAAGCCAGATACAATACTGATTTTCTACCAGCATTGAATGAATGTGCTGGAATGTTTGGCTTTATTGATAAACTCATCCATAGCAAGTTATTTGGTCACCAAGTAACCAAAGCCGATGCGTGGAGTGCTTTCGAAGAGACAATGGCTCACCTGTATGAAGAAGGCCCAGATAAAGACAATATTTGGAAAAGGGCTGGCGGTGATGTAACTAAGCTCACCAATGCTCAGAGCCGTAGAGCACAATGGACAGCGGCTATCGGACTACTACGATATGGCGGTGGCGGGAAAAAAATATCAGCTGAATCATTGATTCGCGCTGCACTTGATGACTACAAAAACAATTCTAACTTACAAGCTTTGGCAGGCTTGCAACACCTATTCAAATCATAATGAAATCCGATATACTTGTTATCACCGCTCTGGCATTAGAATTCAAGGCAGTAGAGCGGCTACTTATTAATCCCGAACCTATTAGGCATCCCACTGGGGCACGCTACAGTCGGGGCACATTCACTGCGGGTCAGCATGCTTTTTCGGTAGCTATAGTCGAGACTGGTGCTGGAAATGTGAACGCTGCCCAAGAAACAGAGCGTGCACTTCCTTTCTTTCAGCCGGAGTACGTTTTTTTTGTGGGCATAGGAGGAGGCATGAAAGATGTTGCTATTGGAGATATTGTTATATCATCAGAAGTAATCCATTATGAAGGTGGCAAAGCCGGTGATGTTTATAAACCTCGGCTAAGTATCTATCCCGCAAACTACGAATTGATGGCGTTAGCAAAGCTGATAGCACGAGACGCTTCTTGGCAACATAGAATTGACGATGGCCTTGGCACCTTTAAGGCTGAGGTCAAACCGATTGCAGCTGGGGAAAAAGTAGTGGCCTCCGAGCGCTCTCTAACTTACGAGCTATTAAATCAATCGGTGAGTCAAGCGTTAGCCGTTGAAATGGAAGGCTATGGCTTTTTAGCTCCTATACACGCTCACCACAAAAAGGGAATTGTTATCCGAGGTATTTCTGACTTGCTCAAAAATAAAGAAGCAGCCGATGCTAGCGGAAGCCAGCCATTGGCGGCGCGCAATGCAGCAGCATTCTTAGCAGAGATGCTTGCTGAGTTAGCGGAGGAATCCATTCAGGCCAGAAATACTGTTCATACTGTCGATATCCCTGCTATTTCCCAGGTAGCTACTATGCCGCTTTCCACAAAATTGCTTGATAACGCAGAATGGCGGCATCAGCTAGCAAAAACATTAGCTGGATTATACGAGGTAGGCCCAACTGAAAGTGCTGGAGCTTGGAAGCGTGCTGGTGGCAAAGTTGGATTTTTGAGTAGTAGCAGTTCTATAGAAGCGCAATGGTTTACAGCAATAGAACGCTTAGCACAAGGTGGGGCTGGTGATATTACATTGAGTTCACTATTACAAATGGCACGAGAAGATTTTAGAGGTAATTCAAAAGTTCAAATTTTATGCAAAGACATTGGCTTAGATTAAATTACTTCGTTGAGGCTGCGAATTGATTTAGATTTACTTCCGTGGTAGTCGGCTGTTCAAACGCTCCCTCGCCTATAAGACACCCCACTAACTAACCTATACTCTGCTTATTTCAGATGTTTAGTAGTTATTATAATTAATTTTTATTAAATTAACATATATTATACATCTAAAGTGGCACTATTTCCTTCTCGGCAAGAAGGTTTGAAAGTATCTGCCTACGTATAAATTCTCGACAATTACTTTCTGAAACCAGAATGGGATATCAGGCAGTGCATATAGAAATGGGGTACTAGTAATAGGATAACGTCCCACCATTTCCAGAAATCGTCCGGGCCAGTCTGTTAATAGCCACTGGGCCTGCCGCAGCACGCCCCCCTTACCTGCAAGGGGAGTTGTTCAATCGATACTTTCCCTGTTCGTACTGTAGGGTCCACTGCTACCGGGCTCCAACCGGTTTCGATATCCATCGCTTTCTGAAACGCCTGGCTAGCCGGACGGGCATTAATGAGTTGCTTCATCAACTGGCGCAGCACGACAAAGTATAGGTGCGGGTAAAAGACCTGCTCGTTCCAACCCTCACCCAAGATACGCTCCAGTTCCAACTGGTCGGCCAGCACCAGGGATGGGGCACGCTTTGTAGCTACCGTGGCCAGGTTGAGGCCACACTGAAAGCAGTGCGAGATAGGCTTGTCAGCTAAGGCAGATTTACGGCCCAGTTCTACCCGAAAGAACGTCACTGGCCGCTCACAATATGGACAGCGGTCCAATAAGTACACTCCACACTGCGTACAAACATGCGATATTGCCAGACGCCAGTGTGTACGGAAGTAAGGTGTCGGCCCATCTTTCTGAAGGCATTGCGGGCAATACAACAACCCGTAGTAGCGCCGGGTGCGGTGGTAGATACCCAGTGGCAATACCCATGGCGCAACAGTGCCATGCCTTGCATGTGGGTGCAGTCGGCCCTCGTAGCGCTGTAGAACTGTTTTCTCTACCTTGGCTAGGGGCGTGCCTGTACGTAGAGCCAGGGTACGCAACATGCTTTCGGGAGCGCTACGGTCCAAATCCGTGTTCCACACATTAGCTCCGGGAAACAGCATCCGGCCAAACGTGTGCGTCTTCGTTAGATGGTCATGAGCCAGGCGCGTCAGCCAGCTGGAGAGCAACTCGTCGGGCATCGGATAGGTCGCACAGGGCAACCGGTTGGCTTGGTCCATCACTAGTCCGCCATTAGCTTCTCATAGCTGGATAAGTCGGACCGTGTGGAGTAGTCCAACTTCCCGAGTAGTTTCAGGCTTATGCACTCCTCTTTCGTATCAACAGCCTGGATGGCAGCCCGCTGTAAAATAGTGGTCAGCTCCCCTAAGCTTCCCTCACTCATGCTCAGTAGCTTATAAGCCATTTTTTCCTCGCTTAAGAGCGAAGGCTTCTGCAAGGGAAGCAGGCGTTCAAAGGTCATCAGCAGGCGAATGTATTCCTCGCCCATTCGCCACCGGGGCAGGCCGATAGGCTCAAACCGACTGGCCAGTTGTTCATCGTGCTGAATGGCATTGAACGCAGTACCAATGCCCGCGCCAACTAAGGGCAGCATCAGTTCGTTGGATAAGTACTTGAGCACGTTCAAAAATTGCCGCTGCCTGGTCTGGTTGCCTGCCAGCACGTGCTGGATTTCATCAATGATGAGCAACCGGGTTTCCAAACGCCGGAGCGTATTAATCACCTGGCGCTGCTTGCGGTCACCCCGGTCGGCAGCCCGGTAGGGCGTCCCCGTTATATCCAGCAGGGCGTGGTAAAAGCTCTTCTCATCTGCGTCAGGTGGTGCCTGGAGGTAGAGTACTGGGGCAATGAGGTGCCCATCCTTTTCCCGGGTATAGGAGGGGTGAGCAGCCTCGAAGCGGCGGATGATATGGGTTTTGCCGTTACCGGTATCGCCTACTACGAGTAGGTTAGGCATCCGGTACGAGGGTGGGTGGTGCAACAGGTCGTGCATCTTCTGCCCGATGCGGCGGGCACGGGCATAGGGAATCCATTTCATCTCACTGATTTTCCCTTTTCGTTCGGCTACGGGCAGGTCCAGCAGGACGGCGGCCTCTGGAGATAGGTGCGGTAGGCTCATAGGGCGTAAAATCCGGCGTCGTCGAAGGGTTGAAGAGTAGCTGTCGACCAGGAAGGAGTGGCAGCCTCCGGTTGACCCAGTGGCTCAGCTAGCTCAGTTGCTGAGGTTACCGAGTCTGTCAGCTCCGTTCTGGTTTGCCTAAACAGTTCCTCCACGGGGACTCCCTTCAGCATTCGTAGGGCGCTGGGAGTCATAGACTGGGTTTTCGTGACGGCCGCTAGTACTTGCGCTCGCATTCGGTCGAGAGCAGCAAAAATGCTATCTTCATCCACCTGCTCTGCCCCTGCTGTTTAAGTTGTCGAATAGCGGCCCGTTGCTCCCAGATAGAGATGCTGGGACGGCTAGTGTTGCGATAAGGAATTCGATGATACAGGTTGGTACCCGGCTCCAGCATATGCAACACACTGAGGTCGCGGGGGTCGCGCTTGAAGGTGAGCCGTTGCTTGCCCCCTTGCTTACCACTGCCCGATGCCCGGCGATTCACGTAGGAGCGCAGCACATCAGCAAAGTAGTGTATGTGGTCCACTTGTACCCCTTCTCGCTGCACCGAGCGCTCAATGGCGGGCATAAAATCCAATCGGACCTGCCGCTCATCGTAGTAACGCTCCGGCAGTCCTATACCCGGCTGGTCAGGTGTACCCAGGATGCCAGCGCGGAAGCGCGCATAAGGCGTCTGGTGGGTCATACTGTGTACGCGCTTGTGATACACCTCGGTGAGGTACGTCGTTAGCCACTGCTCAAACTCCTGGAGCGTGAGCGCGGCCATTTTCTCCGAATCGTATGCTCCTCGCTGCTGGGGATTAGAAAACGTGGTGCCGGGCAGCGTATGCACCTTACGCATCGTGTGGCCCATCATCCGCTCGATGTGGCCCCGTAGTGGGGCGTCCGCACAGGGCGGTACTCCAGCCGAATGTTGTATTTCTCGCAGGCTCGTAGCATCATGTTTCCCCGAAACTCGCGGGCATTATCCAAGTGGAGTACGGCGGGCACCCCCCAGCAGGGCCAATCCCCTTCCACTCCCACCTTGGCCAGCCACGTTTCCTTCGGTAGCAGCATATGAGCGATGCACAAGCCCGTACCGATGGCTCCCGGCGGGT
The DNA here is from genome assembly GCF_013256425.1 of Hymenobacter sp. BRD67. Taxonomy (GTDB): domain Bacteria; phylum Bacteroidota; class Bacteroidia; order Cytophagales; family Hymenobacteraceae; genus Hymenobacter. The sequence continues at coordinate 741,336 of NZ_CP053904.1, read as the reverse complement.
CGTAGGAGAGGTGGATGCCCACTACCATCCGCGAGTACGTGTCTATGGCCATCGTCAGGTAGGGCTTGCCCAACGGCTTGCGATATATCTCGTCTACGAGGATAATATCTACGTCGGTGTGGTCTAGTTCCACTAATTGGAGCGGGTACTCCCCATCAGGCAACTCACCTTTATGGAGCTGGTAGCGGTCCTGGGCAGCCTTATTACCTAATCGCCGGCGCGTCGTTTCCTCCTCATCCAGCTGCTGGATGCGCCGCCGCACTGTTTTCTCCGTGGGTACCTTCAGATTTTTTTCCCGACAGAGCCGCCGTACCTCCTCTACTACTTCGCTGGCCTGCTTTTTCTGCCGGGTCAGGTAGTGACTCGTGATGGACTCCTCAATAATTGCATTCTGGGCCTCCCCTAAGCGGGATTTATTTCTGCCCCCGGGCGGGGCAAATCGACCAACGAACGCACGGAGCCCGTTTCGTCATAGAGCTTCAGCCAGCGGTAAATGGTAGACCTACCAACTTCTTTATCCTTGCTGACCTTGTCTACAACTGCCAGATTCCCGCGGTCCGCCAGGATGTCCTCTAGAACGGAAAACCGGTATTCAGCCTTGGCCCAGGCCTTTTCCGGGATGCTGAATATATCGTCCCGCAACTCGGGCGGCCCAGCTGACTCGTCGAGTGGCCGTAGGTCAGCTATGGGAATGCGCACGGATTCTCCCGTGGACTCATATTCACCTAACACGAGATGCAAGTCGAGCGTGTAGCGGATGCAAACGGGTTGCTCGCGGTAGAGGTAACGCTGACCGGGTTTTGCTTGTATCTTAACCATGACGCGGTACTGATTAATTGTGCAGGGTCCAGAGCGGACTGCTCATCGTAAGTGGCTCCGATAAATTACAGCCCAGTTGGTTGGTACTTACCAAGTGCCACAACACCGGCAACAGCTCCGCCTGCCTGTCAGGACTCTCGAAAGCTACCAATAAGATTTCGGCTGGAGTTGTACGTCCCAGCTGGCCTACCACATCCAGCAGTAGTTGCCGGTACTCGGGCCGTACGACGAGGGTTGAGGCACGGAAGCGCAACAGGAATTTGGCATTTTTCAAGTACTGCGTTTTTATTTCTACCTCCGTCCAGATGCTGAACTCCCACCCTTGTGCTTGCGCGTACTGTCGAGCGGCTTGAAAGCGTGCTGCGAACTCTTCCTGCCTAGCCAATAGGTCGGCTGCATACTTAACCTCCACCAACTGCGGAAGCTTACCCGTCGCATAGCGGGCTAGGAAATCGGGCGTGTAGCGCCGGGCCTTACCCTGGTCAACATAGTGAATAGTGACGGGCTGCTCCACGAACTCTACGACATTTAGGTCGAATTCCAGCAGGCAGCACACGTCACGCTCCAAGGCAGACTCGGCATGGACAGCCCGCCCGTTTTTTTCCGAGGGCTGGATGGCTCGCAAAGAGCGAGTGGTAACTTTAAACTTTCGGGCCGGTAGCATAACTGTTCCCACCTACTTATACTAAAACACAAACTATTCCCAGCTTCTTGAACCAGTTTTCTCAGCTACTTGCGGTAGACTTCGGCCAAAAACCCTAGTATTTTCCAATCTACTAAGAAAATTGACATGCACGCCTGGAAGTAAGCGTACCTAGGCGTGATGACAGCCGGCGGCTGGCCTATCTGGCTTTTCGCTTTTAGTAAAAAAGGCTTTTCATTTTGAAAATACTATCCTCCCGCCCGGCTTGCTGCCGGGCGGGCTTTTTTATTTATTATTTTGATTACTAATATTTTATAAATTAATTGACAGTGTTTCTGACGGCTCGGCACTGGTATTGGCAATAGGTACGCATCCCTCACCTACCTGCTTTTACCGACATGGCCATTCTGGATAACCTGGCGAAAGCCGCCAAAGACTTTTTCGTCGAGCCCGGCGACGAAGCCCCGGCCGTAGCTGCGCCGGCCCACGCCGTGCCGCCCGTGGCGCTGCCGGGCACGGCCCTGCCGCTGGCCGACCTGCCGCCCGGCGTGACGCAGCCCGAGCAGCGCCACCTCGACCACATTGCCCAGCTGCTGGCCGGCGACGGGCGTGACTTTGCGGCCTTTACCAAGATGGTGAAAAGCCTCACGGCCAGCGGCATCAGCGGGCCGCTGCTCTACCAAACGGCCTTCAACGCCTTCACGGCTATGACGGGCCAGGACCTGCCCACGCTGCTCACCTCGGCCGACGAGCTAACCCAGAAGCTGGCCGACGACCGCGCCAAAGTACTCGCCCGCCACCGCGAAAAGCTCGGCGAAGCAGCGCCCCGGCAAGGCCCGCCCAGCGCCCTGGCCCAGCTGCGTGAGCAGGAAGCCAAGCTGCAAGCCGCCGTGGCCGACCTCACCCAGCAGCTGGCGGCCAAAAGCCAGCAGCTCCGCGACACCCAGCAGCAGCTGCACCAGGAGCACACCAAGGTGCAGGCCGCGCTAGCCAGCTACGAGCTGGCCAGTGCGGCGGCCACGGCCGAGCTGCAGGCTCACCAGCAAGCTACCAAGTCCTTTTTAATCAGCTAACTAAAACCCTTCCTACGCATGAAAACCTTGCTTTCACCGGACCTCAACCCGACCCTGCCCAAGTGGCAGCAGCCCGAAAAGGTTGCCGGCTGGGTGGTGCTGGGCGGCGCGGCCGCCGCCGGCGTGTACTACTGGGGCCAGATTGTGCCCTACCTCGTTGACATTGTGTTCAATAGCGTGAAGCTGGGCATTGGACTGGGGGCGCTGTTCGTGCTGTTTTTGCTGGGCTCGAATAAGCGCATTCAAACCGGGCTCTGGTACGCCGGGCAGCGGATTCTGCGCACGGCGGCGGGCATCTTCGTCAACACCGACCCCATCGGCATTATGGAGGACTACATCTCGAACACCGAGAAGGAGGCCCGGCAGATGGAGACGGAAGTTGGCCGCATCGAAGGAGCGCACGAGCTGGTAAAGCGCAAGCTGGCCGCCAACGACCAGCAGATGAAGGAGTACCTGGCCCTGGCCGACTCGGCCACCCGCCAGGGCGAGAAGGACGCCGCCGAAGCCTATGCCAGCCGCGCCGCCCAAATCCTGGACTACAACCAGCGCCTCCAGCCGATGGCCACCACCACGGCCAACGTGAGCGTGGTAATGCGCCAGATTCTGAAAGCCGCCCTGCGCCAGATTGACGGCAGCAAGTTCAAGGTGGGCCTGCTGAAAGATGAGTATGAGCTCGTGAAGCGCACCAGCTCGGGCATGCGCGCCGCCATGAACATTCTGCGCGGCGACCCCGACAAGAAATACTTCTTCGACCTGGCCACCGACCGCGTGGCGCAGGATATGGCCCAGCAGCTCGGCCAGATAAAGCAGGCCATGCGCTACTCGCAGGAGTTCGTGAAGGAGATGGACATCCAGAACGGCGTGATGAGCGAGAAGGGCCAGCGCCTGCTCGACCGCTACCAGAAAGGCGACTTCAACGCCCTGATGGACAACGATAAAAAGCCCGCCTCTACCTCCGTAGCCGCCACTAAACAACGCTCCGATGATGCCTATTCTAGCCTGCTTGATTAGTGGCTGCCTGGTGCTGCTGCTAGTCGCCGCCCTGCTGTAGCGCGGACTTTCAGTCCGCGACCTGAGCGGCCCAGAGGTGCGGCCAACCGCGCCTACCCCCAACATCTTTTTCAAACAACTTACTTGCGGACTGAAAGTCCGCGCTACTTCCATGACAACCCGCGGTAAAATCGTGCTCTTCGCACTCTTTCTGGCTCTTGCTTACTTTGGCTTCAATAAGCTGATAGCCAGCGGCAAGCTCTTCAAAAAAGCCGATACCCAGTCGGTAATGCTCAGCTCTATTGACCTGCCGGCGGCCCCCAGCGGCAGCCGCGCCACGCTGGTGGTGCCGCTGGCCCCGCTGCCCGGCACTGCCCCGCCGAAAACGGCGCGCCCGTAGTGTGGGAAGTGATGGCATGGAACTCGCAGATGGCCGGCATGCTCGCCAACGGCGGCCCCCGCACCACCATGGGCTCGGCCCTGGCGGCTAACAAGGTAGATATGCAGATTGTGCGCCAGGACGACGTATCGAAAATGCAGGCCGACCTGGTGAAAAACGCCCTGGACTTGCAGAGCAGCCCCCAGACGCCGGGTCTGATTGTGAGCATCATGGGCGACGGCCTGCCGGCGTTTTCGGCGGTGCAAAGCCAGCTGCAAAAGGCGGGCACCCAGCTCCAGATTATTCCGTACTCGGTGGGTAAATCCTTTGGCGAAGACAAGCTGATGGGACCCAAGGAATGGCTCGACAACCCCAAAGCCGCGCTGGGCAAAACCATTGCCTGCTACCTGCGCGACGGCGACCACAACATTGCCCTGAAATGGTGCGCCGACAACGGCCTGAAGGTGAACCCCGACGAAACGACCTACGACCCCGAAGCCGTAAACTTCATGGCTGCCAGCGACTTCCTGGTAGCTGCCGAGAAGTACATAGTAGGCAAGCCCGAGAGCCGCACGAAAGTGGTGAGCGGCCACAGCACCGGCGTAAAAGTGGACGTGGTGGCCGACGGCGTAGCCACCTGGACGCCCGGCGACGTGAACATCGCCAAGCAAAAAGGCGGCCTGGTGAACATCGTGAGCACCAAGGACTACTCCAACCAGATGCCCAACATCATGGTGACGACCAAGCGCTGGTACGACGCCCACCAGCCCGCCGTGCAAGGTATTATGACGGCCTTTGCCGTGGCCGGCGACCAGGTGAAATCGCACCCCGAAGCTCTGACCCGCGCCGCCGATATCTCGGCCCAGGTGTACGGCGACCAGGACAAGCCCGGCGCCTACTGGCTGAAGTACTACAAGGGCACCACCGAGGCCGACCGCACCGGCCAGGTGGTGGAGCTGGGGGGCAGTAAGGCCTTCAACTTCAACGATAACCTGACACTGTTTGGCCTCGACAACGGCGGCACCAATATATACGCTGCCGTATATAAGACCTTCGGCGACGTGCAAAGCAAGCTTTACCCCAAGGAAATGCCCAGCTACGTGCCCCTGACCCAGATGCTCGACCTGACGTTGCTGCGCAAGCTGCAAGCTCAGTACAAAGGCAAAAATCTCGCGCCGGCCGAAACCCAGTCTTTTGCCGCCGATGATGAAATTCGCCGCAGCGTGAGCAAGCGCGCCTGGAACATCGAGTTCAACACCGGCCAGAGCACCTTCACCCCCGCCGCCCAGCGCGAATTGAGCCAGCTCTTTGATGACCTCGTGGTGGCCGGCCGCCTTAAAGTGGCCGTGCACGGCTACACCGACAACACCGGCAACCCCGACAAAAACCAGCAGCTCTCCGAGGCCCGCGCCGAGGCCGTAGCCCACTGGCTCGAAGCCAAAAGCGCCAGCGCTTTCCCGCAGGGCCGCGTGCAGGTGTACGCCCACGGCGCCGCTGAGCCGGTAGCCCCCAACACCACCGAAGCCGGCAAAGCCCAGAACCGCCGCGTGGAAGTGGTGCTAGGCATGTAGCGCGGACTTTTAGTCCGCGAGTGAGCCAGCGGAAAATATAGCCTTTCCAACAACATTTTTCAAAGCCTGCGTGCCGGCACCCCTCGGCCGGCGCGCCCGGGCTTACTCGCGGACTGAAAGTACGCGCTACACCTCATGCAACCTCTCTTCACTCCAATGCCCACCCGCGCCGCGCCACGCTAGCCGCGCTCGTGGCCGGCCAGGTGCTGGCCCTGCTGGCGCTGTGGCTCTTCTACCCGCTCCAGCTATTCCCGAGCCTGGGTGATGTTTTTCGGGCGCTCGGTGACCTCATCACCAGCCAGGGCTTGTTGCAGGAGCTGTGGGCGAGTCTGCTCACGGCGTTCCAGGCGCTGGGCATTGCGACGGTTTTGGCGCTGTTCCTTTCGTACCTCACGGCGCTGCCGTTTTTTCGGCCGCTGGCTTTTGCAGCCAGCAAACTGCGCTACCTCACCCTCACCGGACTCACGTTTTTTATGGCACTGCTCCTTAGCTCGGGGCACCAGGTGAAGCTCTCGGTGCTGGTGTTTGGGGCCACGGTGTACCTGGTGACGGGCATGACGCGCGTCATCCTCAGCACTACGCAGGAGGAGCTGGACCACGCCCGCACCCTGGGTCTGGGCGAGTGGGGCAGCTTCTGGCAGGTAGTAGTGCGCGGCAAGCTGGCCGACATGCTCGAAGTAGTGCGCCAGAATTTCGCCATCATCTGGACCCTGATAACGCTGGTCGAAACGCTCTACCAGTCAGAAGGAGGTATCGGACTTTTACTATATAAACAAAACCGCTACCTGCACCTCGATGGCGTGGTAGCTATTCAGCTGGTCATTCTGGCCGTGGGCGTGGCGCAGGATTATGGCTTCGAGGCGCTACGGAAGGCATTTTTTCCTTACGCCGAGCTGGGCAAGATGTAGCGTGGACTCTGTGAGTCCGCGCGTGGGAACGACTATATCAGCTCACCTTTATCCACCTACGCGCGGACTCGCAGAGTCCACGCTACAATCTTCCATGACCGCTCTTCCCCACTCCTACAAAGACCCGCTGCTTACGCTGCAAGATGTGTCGATGAGCTTTGGCTCCGAAGTCATTCTGCGCGACCTCAACGTGCAAGTGCTCGACGTGATTCGGCCCGGCGTGTGCCAGGGGCAGGTAGTGGGCATCTACGGGCGCTCGGGCATTGGCAAGTCGGTGCTGTGCCGCCTGCTGGCGGGGCTGGCCGCGCCCAGCACCGGCACCGTGCGCGTGGGCGAAGCCCAGCAGCCCGTGCAGGCCGGCGCCGTGGGCTACGTGCAGCAGCGCTACCCGCTGTTCAACCACCTCACGCTGCTCGACAACCTGCTGCTGGCCGCCCGCCGCAAGCACGCCCCGCCGAGGCCCAGGCCCGCACCGACGCCTACCTGAGCCGCTTCGGGCTGGCCGCCCATGCCCGCAAGTACCCGGCCCACCTCTCGGGCGGGCAGCGCCAGCGGGCGGCCATCGCGCAGCAATTGCTATGCTCCGACCACCTCATCCTGCTCGACGAGCCGTTTTCGGGCCTCGACGTGGCCATGATTGACGAGGTAAAGAAAATCATCGTGGAAGTCACGAACATGGACGAGCTGAACACCGTGCTCATTGTCTCGCACGACATTGCCACCACCACGGCCCTCGCCGACCGCCTCTGGTTGCTCGCCCCGAGCGCGACCCAGCCACCGGCCAACTGCTGCCCGGCGCCACCATTAGCCCCGCCACCAGTACAACCTGGCCCAGCTTGGCCTAGCCTGGCACCCCGACGTGGAGGCCGAACCCGAGTTTGCCCAGTTTGTGGAGGGGATTAAGGCAGAGATTCGGGGAGTTAGGGCTTCTTGGGTTTACTATTGCCTGCGCAATTAGTGTTTATCCAATGCTTAAAACAACTACTCAAACTCGGTTTGATACTTTAGTTTCGAAGGTCTTGTGGCCTGAATTCAAAGCCAGAGGCTACCGCAAAACGGGTAATAATTTTCGGCTATACAATTCCGATGGATGGGGCAAGATTGTGAACATTCAAAAAAGTTCTTTTAGTGATAAAGATGCTATCAGCTTCACTATAAATACTGGCCTGTATTTGGTCAAGGCAGATACTATGTTTGAGGTAGCTAGAGAAGAAAGATTTCTAGAGCCTGATTGCCTTGTCAGAAAACGAATCGGAAATTTGAATGGCCTGCAAAAAGACCTTTGGTATGAATTAACTCAAGCCACGCCTTTGGAAGAAGTAGGACAAGAAGTCAAAAAGGACTTTTTGTCTTTTATCCTGCCCTATCTCGACAGCATCGAGTCAGAAGAGGACATCTGTCACCAAATCATCAGGGAGCGAAGACCAAAATCAGTGGAAGCTATTCGTGCGCTGTTTGACTGTGGTTATCAAGATGAATCCCGACAGTGGGTAGAAGAAGAATTAAGCACAACTATTTACCGTGCGTGGCGACAGCAACTAACAGTTTTTAAAAACTCGCTAGCATAATTCCTCTCATTCCAACTCAGCAATCACTCACTGTCTGACCAAAACAATGCCTACCGGAACCCTGCTCCTCATCGACGACGAAGCGCGCTTGCGCCAGCTGCTGGCCCAGGTGCTGGAGCTGGAAGGCTACGTAGTGCTGCAAGCCCCGACGCCTACCGGGGCCTGGCGCTGCTGGCCGAGCACGCGGCTGAGGTGCTGGTGGTGCTCTCCGACGTAAAGCTGCCCGACGGCCACGGCGTGGAGCTGCTGCCGCGCTTCCGGGCGCTGGCCCCGCTGGCCGAAGTGGTACTGCTCACGGCCTTCGGTACTATCCCGATGGGGTGAAGGCCATGAAGCTTGGGGCTTTTGACTACCTCACCAAGGGCGATTTTGAGCAGCAGCTGGTGGTGGTGGTGGAGCGCGCCGCCGAAAAGGCCCGCCTCCAGCGCCGCGTGCACGAGCTGGAAAAGCGGGTGGGCCAGCGCCACAGCTTCGAGAGTATGATTGGCGAGGCGCCGGCCCTGCGCCGCGCCCAGCACCTGGCCCGGCAGGTGGCGCCCACCGACAGCACCGTGCTGCTCGAAGGCCCCACCGGCGCGGGCAAGGAGCTGTTTGCCCAGGCGCTGCACGAGGCCAGCGGGCGCCGGAGCAAGCCGTTTGTGGCCGTCAATTGCAGCGCCTTCCCAAAGGATTTGCTCGAATCGGAGCTGTTTGGCTACAAGAAAGGCGCCTTCACCGGGGCGCTTACCGATAAGAAAGGGCTGCTGGAAGAAGCCAACGGTGGCACGCTGTTTCTGGACGAAATCGGCGAGCTGGAGCTGAACGTGCAGGCCAAATTTCTGCGCGTCTTAGAGATGCAGCAGTTTACCAAGCTCGGCGATACCAAGCCCACGAGCGTGAATGTGCGCCTGGTGGCCGCCACCAACCGCAACCTCAAGCAGGAGGCTGCCGAAGGGCGCTTCCGGCCCGACTTATACTACCGGCTTTCGGTGTTCACTATCCTGGTGCCTTCGCTGAAGGAGCGTGCCTCCGACGTGCCGGTGCTGGCCGGTTTTTTTCTGCAACACTTCGCGGCCCGGCTGGCCAAGCGCCTGCCCGGCCTGGCCCCGATACCGTGGCCGCGCTGCAAGCCTACGCCTGGCCGGGCAATGTGCGCGAGCTGAAAAACGTGCTGGAGCGCGCCGCCATCCTGGCCCCGGCCGGCGAGCTGCTGGCGCTGGAGTATTTGCCCGAAGAATTCCAGACTGGTGCCCGCCCGGTTTTCTCCACTGACGACGAAAGCCTGCGCGCGCTGGAGGCCAGGCATATCAGGCGGCTCATGGGCGACTTGCAGGGCAGCAAGCCGGAGGTGGCCAGGAAGCTGGGCATTGGCCTGACGACATTATATAGAAAATTACAGGAATACGGATTGGAAGAGTAATTCACTTTCCGTATTCAAATAATAAGTTACGAAAGTGTAAACGAACAGCCGGCTCCGCTGCTGGCGCGAGTTTAGCGCAGCGTAACTCGTGCCTGGTTTTCGGGGGAGGCTGTGCCTCCCATAGAACGAGCTAACCAAACGACCCGAGCGGCGCGGTCCCGCCTTGCCGCTGACGCGGCAATGGAGGTGCAACCTCCACAGTATAATCGGCACGAGTTACGGCTGCGCCTAAGCTCGCGCCAGTAACGGGCCTAAACTACTCGCGCCAGAAGCGGCCAGCCCTGCTGCACCCTTGTTTTAGTATCTGAACCCATGTCTCTAAAAACTCAAATCCGTCTGGGGGTGTGCCTGATGCTGGCGCTGCTGCTGGGGCTGGGCTCCTACGTGCTGCTTACCATCGCGCGGCTTGAAACCGAGACGCCCAGCGTGCAGCTAACCAACGCCCTGGCCGCACAGCACGCGGTATGGCTGTTCCTGTTCATCAGCAGCGCCCTGGGTATTGTGCTGATGGTGAGGCTGCCGCGGCTGGTGGTGCGCCCGCTGCACCGCCTCACCGCCGACGTGGAGCGCGTGGCGGCGCCCGGCCCCGTTACGCGCGTGGCCGTGACCCGCAACAATGAAATCGGCAGCGTAGCGGCGGCCGTCAACCGGGTGCTGCGCCAGGCCGAAGATGAGCGCCGCGCCACCCTGGCCGAATTAATAACCCAGCGCAACCGCACCGACAGCCTCGTGCGTGGCCTCGATGAAGGCTTGCTGCTCATTGACCAGCACGGCCTTATCGTATTAGCCAACCCCGTGGCGTGCCTGCTGCTGGGCCAGCCAGCCAAAGAATTGCTCGGCCAGCCCGCCGCCAGCGTAGCCCGCCACAACGAGATGCTGCGCGAGTGGCTGCACGCCCTCGATACGCCGGCCGCGCCCCCGCCGACTCTACCAGCAACCCGGAAGCTAACCGGCCGACCGGCCCGCTGTTTACGGTGCGGCCCCACGGCGAAAACCTGCATTACCAGCTCACAGTAAGCCCCGTAACGGAATTTAACGAGCAGCTGCAACAGGCGGTGCCGGCCGGGCATGTATTCTGCTTGCGCGATGTTTCGGCATTTAAAAACCTCGACCAGGTGAAGTCGGAGTTTCTGGCAACCATCTCGCACGAGCTGAAAACGCCGCTGGCCAGCATCAACCTCAGCCTGATGCTGCTGCAAGACGAGCGCCTCGACGCGGCCCGGCGGCAGGAAATAGCGGGCGGCATTCGCAGCGAAACCCAGCGGCTGCTGGGCATGGTGGGCCAGCTCATCGAAGTGGCACGGCTCGATGCGGGCCGGGGCATCAAGCTGACCCTGGGGCCGGTACGGCTACCCGAAGTGGTGCGCTACGCCACCGACATCGTGCGTGCCCAGCTTACCGACAAGGCCCTGCGCCTTTCGCTGAAGCTGGCCGAGCCGCTACCCGCCGCCCTGGCCGACGTAGAAAAAACTACCTGGGTGCTTATCAACCTCTTATCTAATGCCATTCGCTACTCGCCGCACGGCGCGGGGCTTACCATCCGGGCCGTGCCCTGGGCGAGATGGTGCAGCTGAGCGTAGAAGACGAAGGACCCGGTATCTCGAAGGAATACCACCAGCGTATTTTTCAGCGCTTCGGCGGGGTGCCGGGGGCAGCGCAGGTGCGCGGCGGCTCGGGCCTGGGGCTGAGTATTTCGCGCGAGTTTATTACGGCGCAGGGCGGGCAGCTGTGGGTCGAGAGCCAGCCGGGCGCCGGCAGCTGCTTCACCTTTACGCTACCCGCTGCGAGTTAAAATCGGGCTGCGCCTGGCCCAGCCGGCTGTGCTGGCACTGCGTGAGCCAGGCCGTCAGGGCCCCTTCCTCCGCGAAAAACCCTATCTGGCTACTACCCGCGCCGGGGCCGCTAAGCTCCGCCAGCAGCGTGGGCGTGAGCAGGTAGCCCAGGCACACGGGCCCATTCAGCTGCTGAGTAGCCCGCTCCAGAAACTCGGTGGTGAGCCAGCGCTGAGTGGCCTCGTCGGGGGCGTTGCGGCTTCGAATGTCGATTTGCCAGAACGGGCAGCCCACCTCCTGCGCCAGCTGCAGCGTAGCGCGGTAGCCCTGTTGCAGCTCGGCCGCCGACACGGGCCGCCGCCAGCGCGCCACCAGCAGCTGCACATCGGGGCGGTAGCGCAGCTCCAGAAAATCGACCTCCGACTGGGGGCGGGCAAGCTTAGGCTCGGCGTTCATGGGCAAGACGTGAAGGGTGAGTACCAACGGGCGGTGCGCGGGTTTCGACTGCAAAGCTGGCCGGTAGTTTAGCCTAAACCGGCCTTTGTTCGCCCGGTAGCGCCCCTTTCTAGACCAACCGGGCGTTTTCTTCGGGCAGCTCACGGTACATATATTTTTTACTATGTAATGCAGAGTGAGCGATGGGTTAAGAAACCCTGCTCCTACCCTCTTATCGCTTACTTTGCCTTCATGATTTGCCGCCTGCTACGCCTGCTTCTTGTGCTTTCCCTTCCCGCTGCCGCCCTGGCCCAGCCTGCTGTCGAGGCCACTGGCTACCCACTCAGCCAGTACCCTTTTTACCAGGGCCCCGACCTGGGGCTGACCTTCGACCACTTGGGCCAGGGGACGCTCCGCGTGTGGGCGCCTACCGCCGACGCGCTGCGCCTGCGCCTCTATGCAAGCGGCGCGGGCGGCGGGCCCATCGCCACCTACCCGCTGCAACGCAGCACCAGCGGCACCTGGACCCTGAGCCTGCCGCCCGGCACCACCGGCTTTTATACTGTGCAGGCCACCATCGCGGGCCAGCCGCGGGCCGAAGTGCCTGACCCCTACGCCCGCGCAGTGGGGGTAAACGGCCATCGCGGGGCCTGGCTCGACCCAGCCACCGCCGCCCCCGCGGGCTGGGACGACGACCGTCGCCCACGCCTGCCCACTACTACCGACATACTGGTGGGCGAGGTAAGCGTACGCGACCTGTCGGCCGACCCGCAGTCGGGCATCGTGCACAAAGGCCAGTACCTGGGCCTCACCGAAACCGGCACCGCCGGGCCGCAGGGCGTGAGCACCGGCTTGCAGCACTTGCAGGAGCTGGGTATCACGCACGTGCATTTGTTGCCAGTCAACGATTTTGCGGCCATCGACGAAAGCCGGCCGCCCTCGCCCGAGGGCTACAGCTGGGGCTACGACCCGCTCAATTACTTCGTGCCTGAAGGCTCGTACGCCACCAACGCGCTCGACCCGGCCGTGCGCATCCGCGAGTTCCGGCAGGTGGTCCAAACGCTGCACCAACACAATTTGCACGTGGTGGTTGATGTGGTGTTCAACCACGTGGCCGACGCGGGCAGCAGCGCGTTTGAGCAGCTGGTGCCGGGTTATTATTTCCGCCACACGCCCGATGGCAAGCTCTCCAACGCCACGGCCTGCGGCAACGAAATTGCCTCCGAGCGGCCCATGGTGCGCAAGCTCATCGTGGATGCCGTGAGCCACTGGGCCCGCGCCTACCACGTCGATGGCTTCCGCTTCGACCTCATGGGTGTGCTCGACCTCGAAACCATGCGGGCCGTGCGCGTAGCCCTCGACCAGCAGGACCACCGCATTTTCGTATATGGCGAAGGCTGGGCGGCTGGGGCCAGCCCCTGCCCGAAGCCCAGCGCGCCGTAAAGGCCAATATTGGCCGGCTCGACCGCGTGGCAGCCTTCGGCGACGAGCTGCGCGACGGCGTAAAGGGCCACTACGCCCACCAGGCCGAAGCGGGCTTCGTGGGCGGGCAGCCGGGCCTGGAAGAGAGCGTAAAGTTTGGCATTGTGGCGGCGACCCGGCACCCTCAAATCGACTATAGCAAAGTTAATTACAGCAAAGCGCCCTGGGCCAACCAGCCCGGCCAGGCAATTAACTACGTGGCCTGCCACGACGACCGCGTGCTGTGGGATAAATTAAAAATCGCCAACCCAACCGCCAGTGAAAACGAGCTCATTCAAATGGATGCCTTGTGCAATACCATCGTGTTCACTTCGCAGGGCGTGCCGTTTCTGCCCGTCGGCGACGACTTTCTGCGTACCAAAAAGGGTTCTTCCAACTCGTATAACCTGCCCGACAGCGTCAATCAGCTCGACTGGGGCCGCAAAGCAAAGTATATAGAAGTGGCAGCATTCTACCGCCAGCTGCTGGCGCTGCGCAAGGCGCACCCGGCCTTCCGCCTGCCTACGCAGGAGCAGATTGCCCAGCACCTGGTGTTTTTGCCCGGCCTGCCGCCCGGCACCATCGGCTACCAGCTGAAAGACCACGCGGGCGGCGATGCCTGGCAGACCATTACGGTACTGTTCAATGGCCAGCGCCAGCCAGCTACCGTGCCCGTGCCGGCCGGCAGCTACAAGGTGGTGCTGCGCGGGCTGGAAATCAGGCAAAGCGGGCTAGAAACGCTGCGCGTAGGCGCCAGCGGGGTGGCGGTGCCCGGCAGCACCGCTTTGCTACTGGTGCAGTAGTCAGCGGGTGGCGGCTACGGTAGCTGAGGCAGCAGCGCCTTCCTGCGCGCTTACCCAGACCATAATCGCCTCAATATCTGTCTTCGACAGCTGCGGGAAAGCCGGCATCTGCTGCCGGGCATTGTCCTCGAAAAGCTTAACGGCATATTCGTCGCCGCTGGCAATCACCTTGCTGGAATTATGCACCCACCCGACCACCCACCCCACGCTGCGGCGCCTGCTGATGCCGCCCAGGGCGGGGCCCACTACTTTGTCGTTCACGGCGTGGCACTGGGCGCAGTTGTTTTTGAAGAGCGCATCGCCGGCCGCAACAGCCGCTGCGTCGGCGGGCGACGCGGGCTGGTAGGCTACTGTCGGCATTGCGCGGCCGCCTGGCCGGGTAGCCGCCGGGGCTTCATCGGCGGGCATCATTCGCTCGGCAATGGCGTCCTCAACAGGTGCCAGGCTCACCAATCCCGCCGCGCTCAGCGTTAAAAAACCAATTAGCAACACGATAAGGCCCATTCCAAGGGAAAGGGCAAAGGCAGCCGGGTTGGTACGCATGGCAGCAGTTGGTTAGGTGCGTCATAACAGTCTGTTACAATAACTCGGCAGCCGGCCATTTGCTTACTAAAAATTCATTTTTTAGCAGTTATTTCCACGCCGTGCCCAACTGCTGCTAGCGCACCTGTCGTCCTTTCCAGCGGTAGCCCTGGCCGCGCTGCCCGGCCAGGCCCACGGCCAGCCCGTAGGGCGCATACAGCAGCTGCAGGGGCAACAGCCAGGCCAGCCAGCGCCGCCGCTTCAGCAAGCCCAGCACCGGCCAGAGCAACCAGGTATCTGCTCCCAGCTTTAGTAGCCAGCCAGCTGCTACCCAGGGTCGAAGCATAGGAAAGAACCAGCCGAGGGCCAGCCCCAGCGCCAGGCTCAGGTTGGCAGCCAGCACGAGCAGCGCCAGCTGGCGCGGGGCGGCCGGGCGGTAGTGCGGCCACTTGCTGGCCCAGCGTACGCGCTGCCGCAGCAGAGCCCGCAGCGTGGCCGGCGCGGGCGTATCAACCAAAGCTGCCGCATCGGCCAGGAAGCGCACCCCGGCCGGGTAGTGCTGGTGAATTTTATGCAGCAAAAACTCGTCGTCGCCACTGGCCAGGACCTGGTTATCGGTATAGCCGCCTACTTCGTGAAAGGTAGCGCGTCGAAAAGCTAGATTAGCCCCGTTGCACATGGTAGGCCGGCCCCGCCCGATGCAGCCCGCCCCCACCCCAATGAGCCCGGCAAACTCCAGCCCCAGCAAGCCATCAAACCACGCACCGCCCGGCGTGAGCCGCACCGGCCCGCTGATAAAATGAAGCGGCCGCAGCGCTAGCTCCTGGCTTTCGATAACAGCAGCATAGGCAGCCAGCCAGCCGGGCGCGGGGCGGCAGTCGGCATCGGTGCACACCACCCAGGCGGTGCGGGCCTGCGCCTCAGCGGCGGCCAGCGCCGCTTTTTTACCCATGAGGCCGGGTGGCAGCCCAAGGAGACGTAAGGCAAACGCAGCCTGCCCCGCCGCGGCCACCACCAGCGCCGCCGTGCCGTCAGTGGAGTGGTCGTCGGCAATAAGGACTTCGAACAAGTGCGGCGGCAGCGTCTGGCGCTGCAAGGCGTGCAGCAGCCGCGGCAGCGCGGCTGCTTCGTTGCGAGCCGCAATGAGTACTGTAAGCAAGGGCGCGGCAGTTGGCTCGCGCTCCCGGATGATGGGCCAAGAAGCAGCCGGCCAGCCGGGTGCAGCCGCGCTACTGAGAATGCCCCCCTGCAGCCAGCTTAGTACAGCTGCATATAGGAGCGGCCCCAGCAGTAAGATTATGCTTGGCACTACCATTTATCAACGGCTTTTTCTCTCGCGCAGCACCCGCAGGCCGGGCAGCAGCAGCAGCCCTAGCGCACTGGGCAGCGCGATGTTGATGACCCACAGGCTGAGGCTGGCGCTCAGTACCGGCAGCACCGGCTGGCCCAGCAGCCCAAATAAGTGCGTGGCCGAGAGTTCGCGCACCCCCACATCGGCCAACGCATTGAGGGAGGGCACCAGCGACTTGAACAAAAACGTGCCCGCCACCGCCGCCACTGCCGGCCCCAGGGGCGTACGCACGCCGTAGGCATAAAGCAGCAGTAAAAATTGCCCGCAGAACATAATATAGCGAAAAAAAGATATTGCCAGTACAGCGTGAAGCTCGCCCGCTGTATAGGTAGGCATCACGGCCAGGTAGCGGCGGAAGCGGCGCAGAGGCTTGAGCAGCGCCAGTGCTGCCAGCAGCAGCCGGGAGCGGTAGAGCGGCAGCAGCGCCGCGGCGCCAACCAGTGCGGCGGCCACCGCTACGCCTACCTGCGCGGCGGGGTAGCCGCCAAGGTAAAACGCAAACAGAAAGTACAGCAGCCCCGCCCCGCCCGCCAGCACCGTGGCCACGAGCTGCGCGTAGCGGCCCAAAAACACGGCCCCCACGGCTTCGAGCCGCCGCCTGGCGTGCAGCTCCAGGATGCGGGCGGCGTAGTCGCCCACCCGGTTGGGTGTGGCGAAGCCCAGGGTAAGGCCCAGCAGCACTGCCCGAAAGCTGCGCCCAAACGAGTGCCCGGGCTCCAGGTGCTGCGCCAGGCGCTGCCACTTCCAGGCTTCCAGGCCCCAGTTGAGGGGCACCAGGGCCAGGGCGGCCAGCACCGGGCCGCGCCCCTCGCCGCTAAGCGTAGAGGCCAGCAGCTGCCGCCAGGCTGCCGCCGTATCGGGCGCGGCAAATACCGAATGGTACAGCAGCCCCAGGGTAAGCAAAGTGAGGCCGATTTTGCCCAGCCGCACCCACCCTGCGGCGCGGCACGGCGGTTTCGGGGCATTGGAGCGTAACTTTGGGCTAGATGGCCGTTTCCCGCACCTTGCCCCCCCTACTCCCGCCCAGCGGCTCCCGCCGGCCGAGAAGGTCATCATGGGCATCGACCCCGGCACCCAGATTATGGGCTACGCCGTTATTGAGGTGCGCGGGCAGCGCGTCGACGTGCTGCAATACGACGTTATCAACCTGAAGGCCCTGGGTTCGAATCACGCCGTAAAGCTAAAGCGGATTTTCACCCGCATGCTCGAGCTCATTGATGAGTTTTTGCCCGATGAGCTGGCCATCGAGGCACCCTTCTACGGGGTTAATGTGCAGAGTATGCTCAAGCTGGGGCGGGCACAGGGCGTGGCCATCGCCGCCTGCCTCTCGCGCGATATACCCTTTGTTGAATATGCCCCGACGAAAGTAAAGCAGGCCGTAACCGGCTCAGGATCAGCCGATAAGGAGCAGGTGGCCCGCATGCTGCGCCAGACGCTGACCCTGCCGCCCATCGAAGAAGCGCCGAAGTTTCTGGACGCCACCGATGCGCTGGCCGTAGCCCTGTGCCACCACTACCAGCAGGGCAACAACGCAAAGGCCGGCAGCAAGAGCTGGGGTAAATTTCTGGAAGACAACCCCGGCCGCACCCTGGCCGCTACCACGGCCCGCAAGACCGCTGGCAGCCGCGCAAAATAAATTGTGTTCAGCCCCAGAATTTTTTTCGTCTGGCAGCAGGCTACGTTCACACACAGAATCAACTAGTCCGGATAGTTAATAGTCCTGGCTTTCGGGGAACCAGTACATTTGTACAAGTCAACTTTTTCTGCCTTTGGTGCAACCTGTTGCCCCAAGCTTCGTTAGCCGCTCTATTATGAATAATCACTATACTATCCGCCTTTACGTAGCAGCTCTGCTCGCTCTTCCGATGCTGGTAGCCGTGCCGGGCACGGCCGCTGCTAACACTCCGGCCACCAACGGGCCAGCCACCAAGCAGCCTCACGCGGCAGCAGCGCCGGCCGCCGCCCCGTGCTGCGCGCCTGCCGCGCCGGCGGCCAAAAAGCCGGCACCCCCAAGAGCGCCGCCAGCCTGGCCACCCCAGCCGCCGCGCCGCCCGTTGCGGAGGCCCTGGCCCCACAAACCGTGCAGCTTAAAGGCATCGTGCTGAAGGCCGATGGCCAGCCCTGCGCCGGGGCCAGCGTGTACCCGGCTGGTGCACCACGCCAGCTCGTGGTAACCGATGCGAAAGGCACCTTTACCCTGCCCGTACCTGCCAGCATGCCGGTCTCGCTGCGGGTCGAATATTTTGGCGAAGGCAGCAGCCGGGTAGAAGTTCCCGCTAAGGCCGCTACCGAGCCGCTGCACATTACGCTCGGCCAATAGGCTGCGCTGTCTGTATCGTACCGAGTGGCTTAGCTTAAAGAAGGCCAAAACCTCCTTTCAGTATCCGAGAGGAGGTTTTTTATTATCCGCTAGCGGTAAATGGAGGCTGCATTGCCTGGGCGCGCGTCGGCGGCTATCCGGCTAGCAGAGCCTGCTGTTCGCATAGTAACGGCTGGGCGGCCCAGGCCACCCGCTACTTTTACAAAACTACGCTATCCTCAGCCGCCTTCCGGAGCGCTATCCTTTCTGCTGCTATAACAAACTTTCCTGCTGCTAACCGGGCCGGCCTAACCGGTGCGTAAGCCACGTAGCGCGCTTCCTTTGCCAACCGGCCCGCGGCCCCAATCACCCAATTCGGGCGATTGGGGCCGCTAAGCTAAGTACAGCTCCGCACCTGCACAGCAAGCCCTGCCTGACAGCCTGGTACGACTTTTCAGCTACCACTTTCCGAATGAGGATAGCGCGGACCTGAGAATTGGCGCTTGCATAGCTAACGGAATTGCTTTTGCTATTTGCAAGGTAATCCGATGCCGCCAGTTTGTTGTTTAGAGTCAGGTAGCTTACCGGCCGCCATACGCAGCTTATTTTCGTCTTTTCATTACTATGTCTTTGCCCGCTGCCCCGGCCCCTCTAACGGATGACTCCTCAGCCGACCTGCACACGCTGGCCAGCTTATCGGAGCATAACCCCAACCCCATCGTGCGCCTTGATGCCACGGGCCGGCAGCTTTATGCAAATGCCGCGGCCCGGACCATGGGCCACGGCTTAAGCCGGGAAGAGCAGGTGCGGATACGCCGCCAGCTGCGAGCGGTAGCCCGTAATGGCGCCCCGAGCCAGGAAATTCAGGTGGGTGAGCGTTTTTTTATGCTGCAGGTGGCGGCTAGCGAGCCCCCTACCGGCTGCATAACCCTGTACCTGGCCGAAACCACGGACCGCGTTCGCGCCGAGCGGCAGCTTGCCGAGCAGCAGGCTTTTATGAGTGCCATTCTGGATGCTACTCCCAGCTTAATCTTTGTGCGCGATGAGACGAAGCAAATGGTGTTCGAAAACCGGGCAACCACCGAGCTGCGCCGCCAGCTGGGCTACCTGCATCCAACGCATGTCCAGCCTCCTACTCCCCGGCAGGCTGAAGAATGGAAAGAGTATATAGCTACCGATGCATATGTTTTAGCTACCGGCGAGCAGCTAACGGTGGAGGTGCCTACCACGCTGGCTTCGGGCGAGGTGCGCTATTTCTGCACTATCAAGCGGCTGCTGGAGCGGCCCGATGGCACCCGCCAGGTACTGGTGCTCAGCAACGACATCACCGAGGAGAAGCTGGCCACCGATACCCTGGCCCAGCAGGAAAAGCAGTACCGCGACCTGATGATGCACTCGCACGCGCTCATCTGCACCCACGACCTGCAAGGCGAGCTGCTCTCGGTAAACCCGGCAGCGGCCGAGTTGCTGGGCCGGCCGCTGTCGGCCCTGCCGGGCTGCCTGCTGCACGAATTGGTAGCCCCTGAGCACCGGCCCGCAGTAACGAGCTACCTACAGGGCTTCGCTACCACCGATAGCCAGCGCGGCACGCTGGCTATCAACGACAACAAGGGCCGGACCCGGTACCTGCTCTACGACAACTACCTGGTGCGCGAGGCCGGCCAGTCGCTTTACGTGATTGGCTATGGCCAGGAAATTACCGAGCGCGTACTGGCCGAGCAGGAGCTGCTGCGGGCCAAAACCGCGGCCGAAGCAGCCGTGCGGGCCCGCGAAAACTTTCTGGCCAATGTCAGCCACGAAATCCGGACGCCCCTCAATGGGGTGCTGGGTATGGCCAGCCAGCTTGGCAAAACCTTGCTCGACGGCCGTCAGCAGGAGTTTGTGCGCACTATCCGCCACGCGGGGCATCACCTGCTGCACGTTATCAACGACGTGCTCGACATGGCCAAGATTACCTCCGGCAAGCTGGAGATGGAATCGGTGGCGTTTAACCTCTGCGACTCGATGGGTGAGGCCCTGCGCCCTCTTATTGCGCAGGCCAATGAAAAGGGTATTCACTTTGCGGGCACGCCCCTGCGCACTACCTGTAGCTACCCCTGGGTGCTCGGCGACCCGCACCGCCTCAACCAGATTCTTATCAATCTGGTAGCCAATGCCTTAAAATTTACCGACCCAGGCGGGCGCGTGATGGTTATTGGCGAGCAGCTGGCCGCCACTGATAAAACCATCACGGTGCGATTCAGCGTGGAAGATACCGGCATTGGTATCGCGCCTGAGAAGCAACAGCTTATTTTCGAAGGGTTTACCCAGGCTTATTCCGATACCACGCGGCGCTTTGGCGGCACCGGGCTGGGGCTCAGCATTTCGCGGGCGCTGGTTGAGCAGCTGGGAGGCCAGCTAATGCTCAGCAGCGTGCTCGGGCAGGGCAGCATCTTTGCCTTTATGCTTACGCTGCCCAAAGCCCCCGCTCCCGTTATAGCGTCGCCGCTCGTCGACGCCTACGACACCGGGGCCCTGCAGGGCCGCCGGCTGCTGGTAGTCGAAGACAATGAGATAAACCGTACCGTGGCCCGGCTGCTCTTTGAGGGCTGGGGAGCCATAGTGGAAGAAGCCAAAGATGGCCTGGCCGGGGTGCACCGCGTGCGCGACGAAGTACTCTATGATGTGGTGCTCATGGATATTCAGCTGCCCGGCCTCAATGGCCTCGACGCTACGGCCGCTATCCGGGCGCTGCCCGACCCTCAGCGGGCCAACATACCTATCGTGGCCCTTACGGCCAATGCCTTTCGGGCCGACCGCGACCGCTACCTGGCCGCCGGTATGAATGCGTGCCTGGCCAAGCCATTTGAGGATGAGGAAGTGTACCGCACCCTGGCGCAGCTGCTGCCTGCCCCGGCCGATGCTCCGGCCTACGACCTGGCCAAGCTGCGGGTGCTGGCTCGGGGCCGTGAGGAATTCGTGCTGAAAATTATTCGTTCTTTTTTACGCAACATGCCCGAGAGCCTCGCTCAGTTGCGCCAGGCGGCCACCGAAAACCGTTGGAGCGAAGTTGCCAAAATCACCCACCACATCAAGCCCAGCCTCGAATCGGTAGGCATGCACCAGGTAGCCGCCGCCGTTGAGCAGCTCGAAGCGGCTACCCCTGCCGACTACCCGCATCTGCCGGCCGCCGCTTCTCACCTGGCTACCCATATTGAGCGCGTATTAGCACAGCTGGCCCACGAGCTGCCGCAGGAACAAGGTGGGTAATAAGCAGCGGACCGCAGGTAGCAACTATTTTTAATTACTAATCAGGAACTTAGGAAAATACTCTGAAAGAAAAACTAGTCATCTCTAAGCAAACGCCAGTTGAAAACCACGCCCTTTAGTTACAACGCATTGCGAACCAAGCGATAACGCCCCTGTTACCCATTGCTTCAAAGGCTGCGCAAATGGCGGGCAAATTCTTCCTGATAAGACTTACCAACCGGCACTTCGCAGGAGCCGATTTTTAAGACATTGTCTTCGACGGCCTCAATGCGTTGCATATTAACGATATAAGAACGGTGCACGCGCACAAAATGGGCAAATGGCAGCCGCTCGCTCAATACCTTGAGTGTGAGGTACACAATGTGCTTCTGAGTAGGCGTAACCAAAACCGAATAGGTAGACAGAGCCTCTATATAGAGAACGTCATCAAAATTTACCTTTATTGAGCGGGTGCCTACTTTCACAAATAGCTCGGGGGCCACTGCCGGGGCCGGCGCAACCGGCGGGGGCCGACGGGCCACGGGGCGGCGGGCGGCCACTACCCTGCCTATCGCCTGGCTAAAGCGGGCGGGCTCCACGGGCTTCACGAGGTAATCAATGGCCTGCATATCGAAGGCGGCCACCGCAAAGGTGCGGTGGGTTGTTACCAGCACAATAGCGGGCGTGGGCTTGGGCAGCAGTCGGGCCAGCTCCAGGCCCGTAAGTGTGGGCATCTCCACATCGAGCAGCAGCAGGTCACAGCGCCCGCCCTTGCGAAAAAAATCGAGCGTTTCGAGCCCGCCCGGCAGCGAGGCTACCAGCTTCAGCTCGGGCGTCAGGTCAACCAGGTGCTCCAGGGTGAGCCGGTTGATTTCATTGTCATCGACGATGATGCAGGTGAGAGGAGCAGCAGGCGTCATAATACCAAGGGATGCCAATACGGACCACTAAACGCAGACTATGCATTACGAAGGTACTGGCCGAAAGGCTGCTTTGCCTTTTAGACAAGAAGCCGTTTTTACTTACGCAGCGCAAAGCCAGGCAATAGCTTGTACGTTATGCGGTGCTTGCTGAGTAGGTAGCGCAGACCTATAACCCAGATACGAACCTGAGACCCGCACTGGTTCGTATTGTGGGGCGGTGGATAACCTCCGGTAGAAGGGAGCCGCAAGCTGCTCGTGGCTGTTGGGTTAGCTGATGAGCTTGTTTCACCAACTTAAAAACGCCCGGTGTGTTACACCAGGCGTTTTTTCTGGGCTTCCTGACCGGTGCTACAGCTGCACGTCGCCGCGTAAAAAAGTAACAGCATAGCCACCAATGTCGACACGGTCGCCGCGCAGGCGGCACCAGAGCTCGCCGCCGCGCGCCGACTCCTGACGGGCAAACATATCGGTTTTGCTTAATTTTTCGGCCCAGAACGGAATGAGCGTGCTGTGCGCCGAGCCGGTTACCGGGTCTTCGGGTACGCCAACCTCGGGGGCGAAGAAACGCGACACAAAATCGACGCCATTGCTGCCGGGCGCGGTGGCAATCAGGCCGATGTAGCCCAGGTCGATGAGGGCAGTGAAGTCGGGCTTGAGCGCCAGCACCTCATCGGCGTGGGCAAACTCGACCACCAGGTCGCGCGAGGCCAGCACGGCCTGCGGCGTGGCCGCGCCAGGCCCGAGCGACTGCATCAGCACTTCAGGGTGCTCGGCCAGGGCCAGTGGGCGCGGCGGGCGGCTCGGAAAGTCGAGCACCAGCTTACCATCGGCTTCGCGGCGCACTTTCAGCAGGCCGCTTTTGCTTTGAAACACTATTTCGGGCTTGGCAAAGCCCCGCTCATTCCAGAGCACGTGGGCGCTGGCCAGCGTAGCGTGCCCGCAGAGGTCAATCTCAAACGTCGGCGTAAACCAGCGCAGGTGAAAATCGGCCTCCTGGCCGCTGAGCGGGATGAAAAAAGCTGTTTCGGCCAGGTTGTTTTCGGCCGCAATCAGCTGCATGGTTTCGGCCGGCAGCCATTCGTCGAGCGGACATACCGCGGCGGGGTTACCCGTAAAGGGCCGCCGCGCAAAGGCATCGACCTGGTAGATGGGAATAGTCATGGGGCGCTTGCTTGGGTGGGTGACATTTCTGGCGCACTACATTTGGGGCAGCTTGCCAGGGAAAATAAGTACAAAGATGCAGCCGGCCGCCAACCGCCCGGCACCTACAAATAAGAAAGCCACCAATACGAGTGTCGCTGCTTGTAGCCCTGGTACCAGCGACAGGGCCAGTACATCAGCCCCACCACGCACACCCACACCACGTAGGCCCGCAGCAGGCTGGGGTGGTAGCCGGCCGGCCAGTCTTTAACCGGGGCAAACGAAAGGTTAATGGCTTTGCCAAAGGCCAGGGTAGTCCAGATAAATGCGCCCCCGCTCACCAGGCAAAAATGCAGCACGAAGTAAAACAGCGGCACCCGTCCGTATATGCTCAGCCAGCGACTAAGCCGGCCGGGCAGGCCCTCGGTTGCCGACAGCAGCAGCAAGGCTACGCCCAGCGTAAGGCTCAGAAACAGCAGCGACGGCGGGTACTTGGTGACGTCGAGAAACGATAGCAGGCTATACCCCGGCCCCCGCGGCTGCGTGCTCCACGGCGCGGGGTCGCCGTACCAGTTGGTAGCACGCAGGCACCCGAAAAGCAGCAGGGCAGCCACGCCCGCCAGCCGCAACCAGCGCGTGCGCTGGGCCGATGCAGCCCTGAACCACGGCCCGACAGCGTAGCCAGCGGCCATCACGGCCGTCCAGGGCAGAATAGTATAGGCAGCCAGCAAAGGCACCGGGCTCATCTGGAAAAAGGCCGGCCCCCGTAGAGCAGCGCCCAGAGCAGGTTGCTGGCCGTTACGGGCTGGGCCGTGGGAAGCAGGTGCTGGCCGGCAATCATACCCAGCGCCAATGTAACCAGCAGCCAGCGCGGCAGCCAGATAAGGCCGGCCAGCAGCACCATGCTCCAACCCAGCACCCAGATTACCTCCAGCAGCACCAGGTTGTAGCCCCATTGCAGCAAAAAATTGATAAGCACCAGCTCCAGCACGACCAGCCAGAGTCCCCTCGTCAGCAAAAACCGGCTCACTTTGCCCCGGCCTGCTTGCTTTTGCTGATATAAAAAGACGCTCACGCCGGCCAGAAACACAAATGTGGGAGCGCAGAAGTGCGTAATCCAGCGCGTCAGAAATAATAGCGCCGAGGCGTGGGCCACGTCTTCGGGCCGCACCCTGGTAGCGCACCAAAACTCCCGAATGTGGTCGAGCGCCATGATTACCATCGCCAGGCCGCGCACTACGTCAATGGCCGGCACGCGTGAGGTAGCTGCTGGCCCGGCCGGCAGCGGCAGTGAAGTAGTGGGTTGCAGCATACGCAGGAGAGTGACAGTTGAGGCCGAAAATATACTACTCCAACTCCCTAAGCCAGCTCTTCTACTCTTGTCATTAAGTATTTACTATATCTTATAATAATACAATTTCGCTTACGCGAAAGAAAGGCAGCGTAGCTTCCAAGCCGGTATTCGGGGCGGGCTGCCGGCTTTTTGGCCGGCTGTCCGTTCTTCGTGCACGCCAGACGTTTATTACGACAAGCAGACAGCCGGCGAAAAGCCGTAGTATCTATTCGAGTTGAATGCTGAGGTCGGCTGGCGGTTGTAGAGGCGCATCCTTGCGCCTCAGCGTTGAACGCCTGAACGGTATTTTTTGGGCGGCGCGGACACCAAGACGCAAAAATGCGTCTCTACACGTGGGTCCTGCCTATTCTGGCTAACTCAACCTGCTTCTTAATCAGCTGTCCCGTCACTGCCAGCTTACCCACAAAAAAAGAGCAGCCTACCTAGTGGTAGACTGCTCTTTTTATCGAAAGAAAGTCGAACTAAACGAGCGACACCTTTACTGCGTTCGGGCCTTTTTTGCCCTGGGCAATTTCAAACTGCACTTTGTCGTTCTCGCGAATTTCGTTTACGAGGTCAGTTACGTGGACAAATACGTCCTCGCCGGTGCTGTCTACTTTGATGAAGCCGAAGCCTTTGGTTTCGTTGAAGAATTTTACGGTTCCTGTCTGCATGATGCTAGGAAAAATGGTGAGAAAGCAAGCAGCAGCGAACCTGTTTTATGAATGCAGCAAGCTGCATAAATGGTACTGACACGTGGCGATTTGCCTTTTAATGCTGTAAAGATACGGTCTATTTGGTAGATGGCCCCCGCTTCGTACGCCTAATGAGCCAGGCACCGCACAATATTTTTCCATAAGCACCACATATTCAAGCGCTTTTAGGCAACCGGCACGCTCATCCGGAAAGCCCGGAAACCGCTGCCACCGGTAGCCAGGGGCTATAAGAAGCACCTTTCGATGAAAAAAACCCATGCAAAGGGGCTTCCGGACGCGACGTGGATAAAACACCACTCCTGGCCGCTGCCGCTGAGCCAGGTGGCGGCACCCGCGCCTGTGCGCCGCGGCTTACATAGCTGCTTTTTTCGAGCAGCGGCGGCCGGGTACGGTGGCTTTAGCTTTGCGTTCTGCCTTACGACCTCCGGTTATAAGCCCCTTGGCTGCGATTTTTACGACAATGCTGGAGGCGGCCGCTGCGTGCTGAAAGCAGGTATATCCGCAACTTCTAGCCCGGTTTGCAAGTCCGGGTTCAGGGTGAGCGCCACGTACCCTAACCTGGAAATCGCGCTATCGCTGCTCTTCAGGCCAGCGGCTTTACGGTGAGCGCACCTGTTGCCTGGCACATATAGCCCTTCGCAGCTAGAGCACGAGCTGCCGCGAGCTGGCGGTCATAAACTCGCTTAGTACTTGCTGCATGGTTGAGCCGGCTCCGGTCTGCACCAGCTGCGGCGGGGTGAGGTAGCCAGGCAGGCCCAGAAAGTAGTCGCTGGGCAGCGGCGCAAAGCTCATGTGCCAGCCCGTGAACTCGCGCCGGGGCATAAAACCATCGGCCAGCCTTTCGAGCCGGCCGTGGCGCGGGTCGGCAGCAATGCGGGTATACAGGTGGCGCACCGCGACGGCGCTGCCCTCCAGCACCTGCATAAAGCGCCCGTCACCGTACATGAGTACGCCCGTAATATTTGCCTTTTGATTGAAACACCGCGACCGCCGCAGCAGTTGCACTAATTCTGCCTCCCGGAAGTCGCCAATGGCCGTACTAACATAGACAATGCTATAACAGCCTTCTGGTTCACTATTCATGCTCAATGCCTCGGCTTAGTTTTGGATATTTCTGAGGCCTTGCTGCTCTATGACTTACCAAGAAAAAAACAATTTATTCTGACTGCAAGTACAAATTTACACTACACTGCGCCAATCTCTTTTACATGAACTTAAAAACTACTCCTGCCAAACCCCTTACTGCCGATATCGTGCTCATTGGGGCTGGCATTATGAGCGCCACGCTGGGTATATTGCTCAAGGAGTTGGACCCTGACCTGACGATTGCCGTGTATGAGCGCCTCGACGCGGTGGCGGCCGAAAGCTCGGATGCCTGGAACAACGCCGGTACCGGTCACTCGGCTTTTTGTGAGCTCAACTACACGCCCCAGCGCCCCGACGGCAGCATCGACATTTCAAAAGCTGATAAGATTGCCGAGCAGTTTGAGCTCAGCAAGCAGCTCTGGGCCAGCCTTGTGCAGGGTGGTCAGCTGCCCGACCCCGAAGCTTTCATCCACAGTATTCCGCACATGAGCTTTGTGTGGGGAGCTGAGAACGTGGAGTACCTGCGCAAGCGCCACGCCGCGCTGCTGAGCTCGCCCCTGTTTGCCGGTATGGAGTTCAGCGACGACCCCGCGCAGATTGAAAAATGGATTCCGCTGGTGATGGACGGCCGCGACCGCAGCCAGCCGATAGCGGCGACCCGCATGGCCATCGGAACCGACGTTAACTTTGGCGCCCTCACGCGGGCGCTGTTCACCCAGCTGAGCCAGCAGCCCGGCGTCACGTTTGAGCTAGGGCAGGCAATAGAAGATTTCCGACATAAGTCCGATGGGCTGTGGCGCGTAAAAGTGCGCAGCCGGGCCACCGGCAAGAGCCGCAAGGTGCGCACGCGGTTTGTGTTTATCGGGGCGGGCGGCGGCTCGCTCACGCTGCTCGAAAAGTCGGGCATACCCGAGGCCAGCGGCTTTGGCGGCTTTCCGGTGAGCGGGCAGTGGCTGAAATGCACACGCCCCGATGTTATCGCGCGGCACGACGCCAAGGTTTACGGCAAGGCCGCCGTCGGCTCGCCGCCCATGTCGGTGCCTCACCTCGATACCCGCCAGATAAACGGCCGCCGCGAGCTGCTGTTTGGTCCTTACGCCGGCTTCAGCACCAAGTTTTTGAAGAAAGGCTCGTACGCCGACTTATTCCGCTCGATTGAGCTGGGCAATATCAGGCCTTTGCTATATGCCGGTGCCCGCAATATTCCGCTTACCAAGTACCTTATCGGCCAGGTATTACAAACGCCCGAGCAGCGCATTGCGGCCCTGCGCGAGTATTATCCTGAGGCCCGCCCCGAAGACTGGCAGCTTGAAGTAGCGGGCCAGCGCGTACAGGTCATCAAAAAAGACAAGAAGGCCGGCGGCGTATTAGAATTTGGCACTGAAGTAGTTACCGCTGCCGATGGCTCGATTGCCGCGCTGCTGGGGGCTTCGCCGGGGGCCAGCACGGCCGTCAGCATCATGCTCGACCTGGTGCAGCGCTGCTTTCCCGAGCAAGCGGCCTCTCCCGAGTGGCAGGCTACTTTTCACCGGCTGGTGCCCTCGTTTGGCCAGCCCCTGGCTGCTAATGCGGCCCTTACGGCGGCCGTGCGGGCGCACTCGGCCGAGGTGCTGAAGCTTACCTGACAGACTGACTTTAAAGATTATGACTTGCCTGCTGCTCATCGACATTCAGCTTGATTTTTTACCAGGCGGCTCGCTGGCAGTGCCCGACGGCGATGCTATTTTGCCGCTGCTCAACGACTTGCAGCCGCATTTCGACCTGGTAGTAGCTACCCAGGACTGGCACCCGGCCGGGCACCGCAGCTTTGCCAGTGCTCACCCCGGGCAGGCGCTTTTTGCCGAGATTGAGTGGCAGGGACTGCCGCAGCGCCTCTGGCCCGACCACTGCGTGCAGGGCTCGCCGGGGGCCGCCCTGCATCCCGCGCTGAGTCTTGACCGCGTGGAAGCTATTTTTCGCAAGGGTACCGACCCCGAGCTGGATAGCTACAGTGCTTTTTTTGACAACGGGCACCGCCGTGCCACCGGCCTGAGCGGCTACCTCCGCGCCCGTGGCATTACGCAGGTAGCGGTGGCCGGGCTGGCCACCGACTACTGCGTGTACTTTTCGGCCAAGGATGCGCGTAGCGAAGGGTTTGAAGTGCTGGTTATTGAGGATGCCACCCGCGGCATCGCCGCCGAGTCTGTAGCCGCCGCCAAGGCCGACTTACTAGCTCAGGGGGTGCGCTTTGTGCCGGCCAGCCAGGTGCTGGCGTAAAGCAGCAGAAAAGAGCGTCAGGCTTCACTATCCACTGCCTGGCGCTCTTTTTGCTGTTTTTTAAGCACTTACGGGTTAATCGTCACGATGCTGCCGTCGGCATTATGCGTTAGCTCAGTCACTTTCACGTTGCGCAGCCAGGTTTTATTGCTCAGCTCCGTGTCGTGGTAGAAGATGTACCATTTGCCTTTCACTTCCACGATGGAGTGGTGGGTAGTCCAGCCTTGCACCGGGTTCATGAGCACGCCTTTGTAAGTGAAGGTGCCGGTGGGCGAGTCGCTCACGGCATAAACCAGCAGGTGCGTATCGCCGGTCGAGTACGAGAAATAGTACTTGCCCTGGTACTTATGCAGCCAGCCGCCTTCAAAAAAGCGCCGCTTCGTATCGCTCGCCAGTAGCGGCTTACCAGCCTCGTCCACTATTTTCAGCTCCTGCACCGGGCCGGCAAAATGCTGCATATCGGCGCTGAGCCGGGCCACGCGCGGGCCAATCGCCGGCTCGTTACCATCGGGCTTTTTATCGGGTGCCTTGGGGTTATAGGTACCGGTAGCCCAGCGCTGGAGCTGCCCGCCCCAGAGGCCGCCAAAGTACATATAGGCCTTGCCATCCGCATCGCTAAACACGGCGGGGTCGATGCTGTAGCTGCCTGCGATGGACGTAGCCGCCGCCTTAAAAGGCCCGGTGGGCGACGGGCTGGTGGCGACCCCGATACGGAACACGTCCTGCTTGTCCTTCACCGGAAAGTAGAGAAAGTACGTGCCATTCTTAACGGCCGCGTCGGGGGCCCACAGCTGGCGGCCGGCCCAGGGAATGTCCTTGATAGCAAGCGCCATGCCGTGGTCCGTCACCTTACCACCCACGCTGTCCATCGACAGCACGTGGTAGTCGCGCATGGCAAAATGGTCGCCGCTGTCATTTTCCGGGATGCCCGACTCGATGTCGTGCGAGGGGTAGATGTAAATCCTGCCGTTGAAAACGTGGGCCGACGGGTCGGCGGTATAGATACTGCTAATCAGTGGCTCAGCCAGGTATTTGGCAGTAGCTGAGCCAGTTGTGGCGGCCGAGGCCGCTGTGGCAGCCGTCGGCTGGGCGGCTTGCCGGACAGGCTGGCTTTGGCAGGCGGCCAGGGCCAGCGGGGCGGCCAGCACCAGCGCCGAACGGCGAAAAACGAGCTTATGAAGCATGAGTAGAAGCAGCTGATTTGGTGGGACCGCAAGCTACACGTCAGTTTTTTGCCCTACCTATCGGTTTCGTTTAGATAGGGTTACCCGCTTTGCCAGCCCCAAAAAAGAACTCCTGAAGGTGCTATTCCGCCGGCAGTTACCCGTTCATTTGCTTGAAGCGGGCATCCAGCTCGGCGCGCGACGCCTGCCGGATGGCCTCGGAAGTGCCAAAGCCGACTTCCTCCTCCCCGGCTGCCAGGCGCGCCACAATGCTGTCGGCAAACTCATCGACCGGGGCCGCCCAGGTGTGCAGGCCTACTCCGCCCAGGTCGGTGTTGACGGCGGGCGGCACTATTTCGAGCACCCGAATGGCAGTATCGGCCAGCTGCCGGCGCAGCGAGAGCGTAAACGAGTGCAGCGCGGCCTTCGTGGCGCTGTAGATGGGCGCGGCGGCCATCGGAGCAAACGCCAGGCCCGACGATACGTTGATAACCACCGGCTCGCGCTGCTGGCGCAGGTGCGGCAAAAGCAGGGCGGTGAGGTGAATGGGTGCTTCCAGATTAATGGCAATTTCCTGGCGCTGCGCCTCCCAGGCCGCCAGGTCGGCGGATAGCTCAGCCAGCTGGAAGCGATTTTGGATGCCCGCGTTGTTGACGAGCACATTCAACCCCGGAAAATCGGCCACTACGCGCTGCACCAGCTGCACGCGGTCGGCGGCCACGGCCACATCGCAGGCGTAAAAATGCAGGCCGGGTACCTGCTGCTGGGCCTCGCGCAGTTTGTCGGGCCGGCGCCCGCAGATGATAACCTGGCTGCCCGCCTGCACAAAGCGCTGGGCCAGGGCCAGCCCAATGCCGGTAGCGCCGCCCGTAAGGAGGATGGTATTAGTGGCGAGATTCATACTTTGCGGTTGTTTGGTGCGGGTTGGCTGATTAAGCAAGAATTTTGGCAAAAGTTTACCTAATCGTTGCTAAAACTGTTACGCGTACTCATTCTTTTTGGCCGCCACTCACCACCAGCCGCCTCTTTATGGAAACGATAAATGCTGCCACCCCAGCCGATGCCCCGGCCCTGACCGCCCTCATTAATCATGCTTACCGTAGTGAGCAGGGCGGCTGGACCGCTGAAGGCCACCTGCTCGAAGGCCCGCGCATCGACGAAGCCGGCTTGCTGGCAATGCTGGCCCTGCCGCACGCCCAGTTCTTAAAAGCCGAAACCGACGGCATCCCCACGGGCTGCGTGTACCTGGAGGCGCAGGGCGAGGTACTCTACCTGAGCCTGCTGGCGGTAGCGCCCGAGGCGCAGGCGCACGGCCTGGGCCGGCAGCTGCTGGCCGCCGCCGATGCCTACGCCCGGCAGCTGCGGCGCACCAAGGTGCGCATGAGCGTGCTGGCCGCCCGCCCCGAGCTGCTGGCCTGGTACGAGCGCCACGGCTACCAGCCCACCGGAGCCAGCGAGCCTTTTCCGGCTACCACGCGCTTTGGCCGCCCCCGCCAACCCCTTACCCTGCTGATACTGGAGAAGAATATAGATAATTCTTAATACTTATGACGCGGCTCAGTGGGCTACGTTAGCTGTTGCACCAGGGCCAGCAGCTCGCGCTGAATGGCCTGGGTATGGTCGTGGGCATACCAGGCGTGCAGTTCCCGAATGAAGTCATCGTGGCTCATGCCTTCGGCTTTGAGCTTGGTTATCAGCGCTTGAGCGGCAGCCGGGCGCGGTCCCCAGTGCGTGGCTTCGGTGAGCGTATCGGCGTGCAGCACCACCAGCTTGGGAATAGAGCGGCTGGTGCCCGTGAGGTAGCGGTCGATGAGGTCGAGGTTGTGGTCGCGCAGCACATAAGCGGTGCGCACGTGGCCGGCGCTGGCGTGGGCCACGGCTTCGAGCACGGGCACAATCTGGGCCGCGTCGCCGCACCAGCCTTCGGTAATAATCAGCCAACTATAGTTTTGGCGCAGGGCGGCTACGGCAGTGGCCAGCTCGGGTAGCACCTTCACGGTTTTATCGAGGCGGCTCATACGCTGCACGTTGAGCTGGGCATAGGCCAGCAGCTCGGCCGACTGCTCGGGGCCGGTGGTTTTGCCTTCGGCCAACAGCTCATCGAGCAGCTGGCGATAAGCTGGGTAAGAGTAGGCGGCGGCCAGGCGCTCGGGGCTCACAACCGGCGCAGAAAGTATAGGAAGCATAAGCG
Organism: Hymenobacter sp. BRD67; assembly: GCF_013256425.1. Classification (GTDB taxonomy): domain Bacteria; phylum Bacteroidota; class Bacteroidia; order Cytophagales; family Hymenobacteraceae; genus Hymenobacter. The sequence continues at coordinate 709,307 of NZ_CP053904.1, read as the reverse complement.
AAAGCAAGGGAATGCGGCTATAACAAGCCAACCCCTCTTTTGGCTGACTGCTGCGCTAACCGCCGGGCAATTTCTAGCTTTACGACATGAAAAACACCTGTTTCCTGGCGGCGCTGGCCCTCGGAGCTGCTGCCTGCCAGTCGTCGGGTGCTCCTACTGCCGAAGCGGCCCGCGCCGCGGTGCGCCACTACCTACAAAGCCAGCCCAATGCCGCGCTCTACGTGCCCGACTCGGCCAGCGTGGTAGAGGTGGCTACTCACTGGCAGGTATTGGTACCCCGCACCGATTGGGCCCGCCGCATGCCCAGCCGCGCAGCCTTTGCGGTTGATAAGCAAAGTGGCGTCGTAAGCACGCGGGCCGTTAAATAGCGCATTACCAGGTTAGTACTGGAGTTTTGGCCGGCAAGCGCACCCCTACTGCGGCCAGAGCCGTATGGCAGGGCAGTACGGTATATTTCCTTGCTTTTACCAGCTTTTTTATGGACCAGGTAGCCGCTGGCGTGCACCAGCTTCGCATCAAACGTTTTGTAAACGTATATTTTATCGAAACCGGCACGCCCGGCGAGTGGGTACTGCTCGATACCGGCCTGCCCGGCTCGGAGAAAGAGATTATCGCGGCGGCCGACCAGCTGTTTTACCCCGGCTCGCGGCCCGAAGCGATTATACTTACCCACGGTCACCTCGACCACCTGGGCTCGGCCAAGGAGCTGGCGCAGCACTGGCAGGTGCCGGTTATCGCGCATCCGCTGGAGCTGCCTTACCTCACGGGCCGGGCGCTGTATCCGCCGCGCGACCCTACCGTAGGCGGCTCGCTGGCCTTTATGAGTCGGTTTTTTCCGACGCAGCTGCCCAATCTGGAAGACGTAGTTGAGGCCCTGCCCCTCGACGATGAGCACCCGCCGCACCTGGCGCAGTGGCGCTGGCTGCACGTGCCGGGCCACGCGCCGGGTCAGATTGCCTTATTTCGCCTGGCCGACCGTACCCTGCTCGGGGCCGATGCCTTTGCCACGACCGACCACGAGTCTATCCCGGCGGTGCTGCTGGGTATTCCCAAAATCAGCGTGGCCGGCGCCCCTTTCAACTACAACTGGCAGCAGTGCCGGCAGTCGGCAGCTACGCTGGCCGACCTGGAGCCGGCGGCCATTGGCTGCGGCCACGGCCCGGTTATCACCGGCCCCGAAGCCGCGGCGGGCCTGCGCCACTTGGCCAATAACTACCAGCTGCCCGCGCAGGGCCGCTACCTGCACGAGCCCGCCCGCACCGACGCCAGCGGCGTCGAGCACCTGCCACCGCCTGTTGAAGACAAGCTGCCCCGGCAAGCGGCTGCCCTGGGCGCCGGCCTGCTGCTGGCCGGCGCTACCTGGCTACTGGTAGGCGGCCGCCGCAAGCGTAAAAAGCCCAGGGTCTAAGTGCCAACAATTAATTTAGGGAGAAACCCCTGCTGCTGCCCGACTTTTGCTCGCCGGATAGCGGCAGGGGTTTCCTTTTTTAGTATATGAAAAATCTAATATTACTGACTGCACTCTTTACATTGCCCGCTCCGGGCTTGCCGGTGGCCTTTTATACTACCTATAGCTACACGGCCTACACCGTGGTCGACCTCACTACCGGCGAGCCGCCGACGAGCGTGCCGGGCGTGGGCGGCACGCTGGCCCTGCGCGCCGATGGCACTTACGATAAGCGCCTGAGCTTGCTTATGGGCGACAGTGGCCCCCGGTTTTTCACGCAGCACGGCAGGTTTACGACCAAAGGCGACAGCATTATCTTCCGCTTTACCGACCTCAAAGGGCCCGACGTGCAGCGGGGCACTTTTCGCTACGTGGCCGCTACGCGGCGGCTCACCATCACCATCGACGGCTATCCCAAAGGCAATAAAGGGGTGTATGAGCTACTGGCGACGAGCAGCTCGCCCAGCCAGAAAAAGTAAGCTTTGCGGGGCCAGTGGCTGGTAAGTCATTCTTACGCAAGCTGCCGGCAGCTCAGTCGTTATCATTCCAGTTGTCGCGGTCGGCCTGGATGCCGGTGAGGAATTTGGTTTGCACTTTAATGCCCTTGAGCGACCCCCGGGCGCGGAAATAATAGCCCATGTAGAGGCTCGGCACCACAAAGACCCAGGCGGCCGGCCCCGGCTGCGAGGGGTCGAGCAGCACCAGCAGGGCCAGCAGCATCCACACAATAGCCAGACCCGCCAGTACTTTGCCGAAGGTGGTGCGCGCAAAAATGCGGGGCCGCTCGGCCGCCAGCCCGCTCGCCAGTGCGGCGGTGCCGGGCACGCTGGCCGCCGCGCCCGGGGCTACTGCGGGCCGGGCCAGCTCCAGGCGGCTAACCAAGGCTTCGGTCCAGTCGTCGAGGCTCAGGAGGCCGGCAGTGGGCTCGCGCAGGCGCTTGCCGAAGCGAAGCTGGGTGCCGCCATGCAGCTGAAGCTCCAGTATCTGATAATACGCTTCCTGGGGCCGCAGGTAGTTGGCAATGCGCGCCAGCGGCAGCTCCTGGGCCGGCTGGCCGGCGGCGGCAGGCTGAATGTGCAGGCTTTCGGGTCGCAGCTCCAGCCGCACCGCGCGGTAGCCGCGGCGCCAGGCCAGGTAGCCTATTGCCAGCAGGGCCAGGGCCAGGGCCAATACACCCGCATTCGGAGCCGCGGTGAGGCTCACCAAGCCGATGACGAAGCCAGCGACCGGCGCCAGCACCATCAGCCAGATATAGCCAATTTTCACTGCGAAAGCTTCGCAGGTGGGGGTGGCCGCGGGGTTGGCAGGCCCTTGGTCAGAAGCGGAGAGAGAAGGCGAAGAAGTGTCCATAGGAGAAGGGATAAGTTTGTAGGAGGCAGTCAATCAGTGATTTCTGGCAGATGAGGGCAGCTGCCTAGCGTAGCTGGCGGCCGAATGATTGGGAGCTGCTCCTTCCGCGATGATACCATTGAAAGAGTACAACCCCAGCGGAATAGCCTTGATACACAGCTTAGTACCAATGGGCACCTGCTGGGTAATGGCTTGCCCCCTGGCCCCGGCGGGCAGCGGGGCCAGGGCATAAGCGTGACGCGCACCGTGGCGCCCGGATAGCGCATCTGCAGCGCTTCTCCGCCGGGGCCATTCCAGCGGCATTCCACTGCCAGGTCGGCTTTGGGACAGTCCGACCACTTCCTGACCAGAGCTGCCCCGCTGGGCGCAAGCCAGCAGCATGGTTATCAGCTGGGTACCCGGCTGGCAGTGAGCTACCTACCCCACCGCTGAGCTGCGCGCCGGCAAAGCAGCTGATACTGATAACGGCATAGTGAAATTTCATACTCAAGTCGTTTGGCAGTGAGCAGATTATAGCGTAGAGGCTTACTTGCAGCGGCTTGGCGCCCCAACCGGTACGGGCCGGCCTAATCGCTGCTATTAGAGCCGATAGTTCTATTTTTCAACCAGATAGTGTAGCCTTTGCCTTCCCGCTCTACGATGAGCTTCTGGGTACCATCCCAGTCTTTGCTGGCAAAAGGGCCGGTTTGCCACTTGACGGTAGCAGTGGCCCGGTCGAAAGCGTAGGTGCCGCCGCCCGCACTTTTTCCACCAGGCAGGAAAAGCTGGTAGTTGCCGCCTGGTTGCAGCAGAAAGTATCCGTTGTAGGCGCCAAAGCTGGTGGCATACACATAAATGAGATACTTGCCCAGGCGAGGGCCATTGGCGGCCAGCGCATCAGCCTTGGCTTGAGTATTGCGGGGCCGAATCCAGTAGCCTTCTACCCAGTCGTCGGGATGCGCATTGTCCTCATAGTGCAGGCGGAACGAAACTTTTGCCGGGCTCACGGCCAGCACCGTAGCCGGGTGGTAGCCATTGGGCCCGGCCTCTACCCGGTCGCCTACGTTCCACACGCGTATCTGGGCCGTGGCGGTCAGCGGGCCTAGCAGCAATGCCAGCACCGCTACAACGTTGAACCAGAGCCAGAGCAGCTGGCTGCTAGCTGCCGACGACAGCAATAATGAGCGCCTGGGAAGTTGGTCGCAACCCGGCTGGGCAGGTTTATAATGCATAAAATGAGAGTCGGCTATAGCCGCTTATAAGCCACGTTATCGAAATAAAACCGCACTACGCGGCCGGTTTTATCGTCCATCTCGAAGGGAAAAGCCACGCCGCGCCGGGTCTGGCCTTGGGCATTGGTGAGGGTGAGCACCCAGCCGCTGAGGCTCCAGCGGCCCGCCCCGGCTCCCGAGGCCCCGGCGTCGTAGGTGGTGTTGCCACCCGTGTCTTTGCCGCTAAAGCTGGAGGCGCTGCCTCCGCTGTAAGTACCATCGGCCCGAAAGGTGAGGTCGCTCGACACTGCCGCGCTGCCGCTGCTGGTGCTTATCGAGTTGCCTCCTTCAAAGGAGCCGGTTAGCTGCTGGGTATTGGCAAATGGCTGCACTCCCAGAAAAATACCCGTGTCCCAGTTGAAGGCATTGCTGTGCACGTCTTCCAGGGCGCTGGTACTCGTGTGGCCATCGGCCCACTTGATAGTGAGCGTGTTGCCAGTTACGGCGTAGCTGCCTCGGCTCACGGCGGGCAGCGCCGCCAGGTCGGCCGCCCCAAAACCGGTGGGGTTCTGGTAGGCCTGCCCGGCCGGCGTGAAGTAGTAAGCCGCCTTTTCCAGCGAGTGGCTGCCAATCCAGTAGCGCGTCATAAAAAACAGGCCCAGCGGCTTGCCTCCCGCTACCCGGCCGGCCAGCGGCGCCGCAATGGCCGCGCCAGCAGGCGCGGCGGCCCGCATCGCCACGCCCACCGGCCGGGCCGCCGGGGCAGGCGCCGCTGCGGCGGCCGGTGGCAGCCCCTCGCCGGTAAGGGCTTTCTTTTTAGCTAATGCCTTTATCATGCCATCTGAGTCATCGACGCTCATGTAGGCAGCATAGGCCTGCTGGTAAGTGGTAGCCGCCGCGGCCCGGTTACCGGCCGCTTCGAGCTGCTGGCCGCGCTGGAAGAGCGCCGCGCCGCTGGCCGCTTGCTGGGCGCGGCTCACCCACGGCAAGCTCAGCAGCGCCGTACACATAAGGGCAAATCGAAAATTGACCATAGCTGTAGCGTTTACAGGTAGAAGCGGGCAGCTGGGCAAGCATTAGCGCAGGCCGGTATTTTTATAGGAGGTGCCGTTGAAGCGAAAAATCTTGGTCTGGTCGGTTTTCTCATCCCAGTCGGTACGGAAGGCTACCCCGCGCGCGGTGCCCCTGGCATCGGTCAGGGTCAGGTACCAGCCGTCGAGCTTCCAGTGGCCCGCCTGCTGAGCCCCCGTCGAGGCAGCATCGGTATTGAAGCTGCTGTTATCGGCGTGGTGCGACTCCGAATGCGAGGCCACGTAGCTGTCGCGGATGAAAGTGCCGTCGGGTTTGAGCGTGAGCGTACGGAACGCCGCCAGCGAGTTGGCATCGACGGTCACGGCCGCGTTGTGGCCCTCGAAGGTGCCGGCCAGCTGCCGGGCGCTGGACAGGGGCGCCACGCACATAAACGAGCCCTCACAGCTAAAGCCCGACGCGTCGGCGTGGTAGTTGCCGGTAGTGGTGGTGCCGTTGGCCCACTTGATGGTCATCTGCTTGCCAGCTACCGCGTAGGTGCCGTGCTGGCCGGGGCCCACGGCCGCCAGCGCCGCGGCCGAAAAATCGGTGGGGTCAACGTACACCTGCCCGGCCGGCGTGAAGTAGTACGTGCGCTGGTTGTTGAAATCGGACGAGCTGACGAAGAAAAAAAGCCCGACGGGCTTGCCGCCGGCCGTGCTGCCCGGCAGCAGGCCGGCGGCACTGGTATCGGTATCCTTACCGCTGCTCGATGAGCAGGCGCCCACGGCCAGAGCGGTACTCAGCAACATCCCCCAGGTCAGTAAAAGGGCAGTGAGGAAAGGCGCGTTATTTTTCATGATGCTCACAGGAAATATATAAAATTTCATATATTACAGGCGCTTGTAGGCCACGTTCTGAAAGTAGAATCGCGTTACCTGCTGGGTTTTATCGTCGGTTTCGACCGGAAAGGCTACGCCGGTGGCTACCTGGCCCTTGGTGTCGGTGAGGGCCAGTACCCAACCATTGAGCTGCCACTTGCCACCGCTACTGCTGGCGCTGCCCACATCAGTAGTGCTCTCCGACGAGCTGGCGCTGGCCGTTACGACCCCACCCTGCGCGTAAGTACCATCGGCACTGAAAGTCAGGTCGTTGGATGCCGACACCCCGCCGCCGCCGAAGCTTACCGAGTTGCCACCCTCGAAGGAGCCGGCCAGTTGCTGGCTACTGTCGAAGGGCTTTACCCCCAGAAAAATACCGGTATCCCAGTTGAAGGCATTGTCGTGGACGTCTTCCAGCTTATTGACACTAGACTGGCCACTGGCCCACTTGATAGTCAGGGTATTGTCATCCACGGCATAGCTACCCCGCTGGCTCGCTGGCGTAGCGGCCAGCGCAGCAGCTGTAAAGCCCGTAGGATTTTGGTAGACCTGGCCATCAGCAGCAAAATAGTAGGCCGACTTTTCGAGCGAACCCGTACCAATCCATAGGCGCGTCATAAAAAACAGTCCGCGTGGTTTGCCCCCGCTACCTCACCGGCCAGCGGACTACCATCGGGGGCGCTTCCGGCGCTGGTGCCGGCACAGCCGGCCACCAGCCCGATTAGCACCCAGGCCAGCACGACCCCTGTCAGGCGCCTCAGAAGCCATCTAATTACAGTTTTTTTCATATTTTTTAGAAGGATTAAGATTGCGGACTTGTGACTTTGCCTGCCCGGTAGCTGGCTGCTTGAGCGGGCCTTGCCAGTGAAATTGACCAGCATAGCCCTATCGCTACTGCTTACCGTACTACCAGCGCCCCTTTGCCGCTGGTGACCACGCGGCGTTGCCCAGCCGACAGGGTACCGTAGTTGCTTCCGAAGCCGAAACCCGGCGTGTTGGCATTGAGGCCAGTGAGGTTGCCGCCACCCGCCGCCACAATATTGCCGCCGCCCGCCGCCACAATGTTGCCACCGCCCGCCGCCACAATATTGCCACCGCCGGCGGCCACAATATTGCCGCCCGCATCGAGTAGCGATGCGGCAAAAACCTGGCTGCCCTGGGCCACGACCATCACTGTATTATTGCCCAGCGAGGCCACGCCAATGCGTAAGCCGCTCTGCTGCACTTGCTTGATGTAGCCCATCAGCTCATCACGGCTGCCCCAGGTGCCATTATTATACAGATGAATGTTGCACTCTCCCGTCTCGCCCTGTCCTACGGGCTTGCGATTATAGACCTGCTGGTAAATCTGCCCAATCCAGGGGTCGCGGCATTGAGCAGCGGCGGTCAGGGCACTGGTCAGGCACAGCAGCAAGGTGAGCCGCAGCGTGTTCAGCGTAAGCGTATACATAAAGCGGAGGGCTAAAAGGGTGAAAGTGAGGTAGGCGCCAGCCCGACAGGGTGCCGGGTGGCTTGCGGATAAAAGTAGTTTTTGGTGCGCCCCGCCGGAAAGAAAGTAGGGCAACCGGCGCTAAAAGTCGATGAAGCGGCGCTGGCGTCGGCCAATACCAGACCGGGGGTTTGAAGAGCGGCGGGCGCAGTGTACCTTGCCGGGGCGCTGGCTACCTTGTTTGCTTTTGGTCAAGGAGTTGGGCGACCCTGAAAACCTGCTTTCTGCTCTCCCATGCTACCTGCCAGCCCGCCATCAGCCCCACCTCTCCGCTGCGCAGTGCTCGACGACGACCCGCTGAGCTGCGACCTGGTAGCCAGCTACGTGGGGCGGGTACCGGCCCTGGCTCTGCACGGCACCTTCGCCCAACCGATGGCAGCCTTCGAGTTTCTCAACCGCACGCCCACCGACTTATTAATCAGCGATATCGAGCTACCCGGCCTAAGCGGCCTGGAGCTGGTGCGCAGCCTGCGCCAGCCGCCGCCGGTACTATTTCTCACTTCGCACCCCGAATACGCGCTGCCCACCTACGAGCTGGACGCAGTCGATTTTTTGGTAAAGCCGCTGACGTTTCCGCGCTTTCTGCGCGCCATCGACAAGGCCTTGCGGCTGCACGCCGGGCAGTCCACGGCCGAGGCCGCGCCCCCGGCCGACGACACCTTTTTTATCCGCACCGAGCAGCAGTTTCTGCGGCTGCGCTGCGCGGAGGTGGCCTATGTCGAGGCTATGGGCGACTTTGTAAAGGTGCACCTGCTCAGCGGAGCCGTGCACGTTACGCTGGTCAGCCTCAAGCATTTCGAAGAGCAGCTTCCAGCTCACTGCTTTCTGCGCACGCACCGCTCGTTTTTGGTAAACGCGACCCACATCAACGCCATTACGGCCGATGAGGTCCGCCTTGGCCTCACCCTCACAGTGCCCCTGGGCCAAAGCTTCCGTGAAGGCGTGCTGGCCAGGGTGGTGCAGCAGCGCCTGGTAAGCCGCCACCCCGGCAGTGGGCGCTAGCGGCCGGCATCTACTACGGCATTTTGCGCGAGCACCGGCCCATTAGCCGATACGGCTGCTTCCGGGGCAGCCGGCAGCAGCAGGTAAAAGTTGGTACCCTTACCTGGCCCGGCACTCTCCACTTCCAGCTCGCCCCCGCTACGCTGCACGTAGTCGCGGCTCAGCACCAGCCCCAGCCCGGCACTTGGGCCCCGGCCCGGCCCGGCGGCCACGCGGCGCGGCAGGCCAGCGGGAGCCAGCGGCTGGCGCGGCGTAGGCTCGGCTAGGCCCTGGCCGGTGTCGGCCACGGCGAGCTGCCAGCTGCCGCCGTGGCGCTCAGCGGCTATCGTTACCCGGCCGCCGGGCGCAAACTTGAGGGCGTTGCTGAGCAGGTTGCGCAGCACGATGCGCACGGCGGCGGGGTCGGCCTGCACCCACTCGTTGCCGTGCAGGGTGTTGCGCAGCGTTAGGCCGGCCGCCTCGGCCGTGGGGCCGAGCAGGCTCATGGCATCTTCTGCGGCGGCAGCCAGCGACAGCGGCTCGGTGCGCACGGGGCCGGCTACGCGCATTTGCAGCGCGGCCCAGCTCAGCAGGTTTTCGAGCAAAACCAGCGTTTGGTCGAGGGTTTGGGTAAGGTGCTGGGTGTACTGGCGCAGGCGCTCGGGCGGCAGCGGCGGGCCGCTCAGCAGCTCGACAAATGTGTGTAGCGAGTGGAGCGGCGCCCGCAAGTCGTGGCCGATAATGGAGAACAGCCGGTCTTTGGTTGCGTTGAGCTCCGTTAGCTCGGCGCGCTGCTTCTCTACCAGGCGATTGCGCCGCCGCAGCTGCCAGGTCAGCCACGTAAGGGCAAGCCCGCCCAGCGCCAGGGCCACCAAGCCGGCTATCAGGCCCCGCACCTGGCGCTGCCGCAGGCGCAGAGTTTCGGTCTGGGCGGCGCTGGTGCGCGCGAGCGCCTGCCGGCGCTCGCGCTCCTGGCTGAGCTGAAAATCGCCCTGCAAGCGGCCAATCTGCTCGGCCTTGGCCTGGCTGAAGAGCGAATCGTTGGCGGCCTGGGCTTGCTCGGTGTAGGCCAGGGCTTGGCGGTAGTCGCCGCTGGCTTTGGCCAGGGTAGCCAGCAGCGCGGCGGCGCTCTGGGCATCGGGCAGGTCGTGAATGCGCCGGGCCAGAGCCAGCGCCTCGCGGGCGTGGGTGGCCGCCAGGGCCGGCTGGCCAGCCTGCTGGTAAGCCCTGGCCAGGCCCGCCAGCGTGGCGGCAATGCTGCTGTTGTCGTCGGCGGCCCGCAGCAGCGCCAGGGCGCGGGTATAGGTAGCAATCGCCTCAGTCCGGCGGCCGGCATCCAGCAGGTAGTTTGCGTAGCTGCCCAGCACCTGGCCCACATCGGCCGGTTCCTTCAGCTGCTCGAAGCCCGCTATCGATTTCTTAAAATAGCTCTCAGCCTCCGGCCGGTGCAGGTGGCTTAGCACAATGGCCAGGTCGTGATACGCCTCGGGCTTGCCCCGAAAATCGGGCACCGCGTCGAGGCGCGGCAGTAACTGCTGGTAGGCCCGCAGCGCCTGGTCATACTCTTTTTGCTTGAGATAAACGTTGCCGATATTGCCCAGCGCATTCACTTCGGTTTGGGCATCGTGGTGCTGGCGGGCCAGCTGCACGGCCTCAAACAGCACCGCCACCGCCCGCGGATAATCGCCCCGATTACTATAGATAGAACCCAGCCCGTTCAGGGCCTGCGCGGTGCGTGGCCAGTCGCCGCGCGCCTCAAAAAAATGCCGGGCCGCCTGCACCGATTCCAGCGCGCAGGCGTAGTCGTCCTGGGCATTGCAAAGGCGGGCGCGGTTGAGCAGCGCCGAGCCCAGCTTGCGGCCCTCGTGCAGCCGCTGCCCCAGCGCAATGGCCGAGTCGAGCAGCACCCGCGCCCGCGGAAAATTCCCCTCGTTCTGGTAGCTCACGCCCAGCGCGCTGAGCGCCCGCACCTGCCCGGTGGCAAAATGCAGCTGCTCGCTCAGGCGCTGCGCGCGCCGCAGGGTGGCGCGCGCCTCGGCATAGCGCCCCAGCTGAGCCAGGTCGAAACCCAGCTCGTTGAGCGTTTGGGCGTGGCTGGTGTCGGCGGGCTCAACGGCCGCGCGGCGGCGCAGACTATCGACTGCGACCTGCGGATTGGGCCGGCCGCCAGCGTGGGCTTTTCCGGCCCATATTCCCCCGCAAAAGGCCAGCGCCAGCGCCAGCTGCTTCCAAGTAATGAGTTGACCCATAATGCCTAGCGTTAGGCGTACAAGGTAGCAGAAAATCTGAGGTTTTGAGCTGTTATTTTGAGGAACGGGCCGGAGCCTTGCCGCCCCCCGGCTGCCCTTGCTAACTTGCGCCCGCATTCGGGCCGCTCCTCCCACCCCGCCGCCTTAATTGCTCATTGCTCACTGTTAATTGATAATTGAAAAGATGGGACGCGCATTTGAATTCCGGAAAGGCCGCAAAATGAAGCGCTGGGACCGGATGTCGAAAGACTTCACCCGCATCGGCAAGGAAATCGTGATGGCCGTGAAAGAAGGCGGCCCCAACCCCGATACCAACGCCCGCCTGCGCACGGCCATGCAAAACGGCAAGGGTGTAAACATGCCCAAAGACCGCGTGGAAGCCGCCATCAAGCGCGCCACCGGTAAGGATGAGAAAGATTACCAGGAAGTGGTGTATGAAGGCTACGGCCCGCACGGCGTGGCCATCGTGGTCGAAACGGCCACCGATAACCCCACCCGCACCGTAAGTAACGTGCGCCTGTACTTCAACCGCAACAACGGGGCACTCGGCACGGCGGGCAGCTCCGACTACACCTTTACCCGAAAGGGCGTATTCAAGCTGGCCGCCGAAGGGCTCGACCGCGACGAGCTGGAGCTGGAGCTGATTGACGCCGGGGCGGAAGACGTGTACGAAACCACCGAGGAAGACGAGCACGGAGCCGAGCATAAGTATATGGTGGTCGAAACGGCTTTCACCGATTTTGGCCAGATGCAGAAAGCTCTGGATACCAAAGGCGTGAACATCGTAAGCGCTACCTTGCAGCGCGTGCCCAACACCACCGTTTCGCTCAACGACGAGCAGGCCGAGGAGGTCGAGAAGCTTATCGACAAGCTGGAGGAAGACGAAGACGTGCAGGCCGTGTACCACACGATGGGATAGAACAACCATGGCCCTGCTCAAACTCATTCCCAACGTCTTCTATGCCGACCTGGCAATTGGCAAGCACCTGTTTATGCAAGGGCTTGGCTTCGAGCTGCGCTACGAGGACCTGGCCAGCGCGCAGCCGCTTTGCATTTTAGCTAAAGACGCGGTGCAGGTGCACCTGCTGCAAAACGCTGCTCTGGCTGCCCTCGACCGCCCCGAGCTGCGCCTCGAAACAGACGACATTCACGGGCTTTTTGCCCAGGTGAAGCAGCGAACTCCGGAGCTCTTGCACCCCAATGGCAACCAGGTAGTACGCAAGCCCTGGGGCTTATGGGAATTTGCCTTGCTTGACGCCTCTACCGTGTGCGTCGTTGTGCAACAACCGTAGCCCGGGCAGGCCAGGTTCACACACTCCTACGCAACTTCCGTTGCCTGACCGGTGCCTATAAAGCGCCGCTAGTCTTGCCCGACTAGCGGCGTTTGTCGTTTCTTGCGATTCCTTATGAAAATTCTACCACTTCTCCCCTGCCTGCTGCCCTTGGCGGCCCTGGCCCAACCCTCCGCCCCCAGCCTGCCCCCGACCCCAACATCCAGCGCTGGGTGAACGAGGTTTCGAGTAAAAACCTCGAAGCCGACGTGCGCAAGCTCGTCAGCTTCGGCACCCGCCATACCCTGAGCGATACCAAGGATAAAAAGCGTGGCATCGGCGCGGCCCGCCAGTACGTGTTCGATGAGTTTAAGAAGTACAGCAAGGCCGGCGGTGGGCGCATGGCTGTCGAGATGGACACCTTCACGCTGAAGGCCGACGGCAAGCGCGTCGATAAAACCACGCTCATGGCCAATGTGCTGGCCACCATTCCCGGCACCGACCCCACAGATACCCGCGTGCTCATCATGAGCGGCCACATCGACTCGCGCGTGACCGACGTGATGAACCGCACCGCCGACGCGCCCGGCGCCAACGACGACGCCAGCGGCGTGGCCGCCGTGATGGAAGTAGCCCGCGTGCTGGCCGGCCAGAAATTCCCCTGCACCATCCGCCTTGTGGCCGTGCAGGGCGAAGAGCAGGGCCTGCTCGGCTCCGACCACCTCGCCAAGCGCGCTAAAAAAGAGGGCTGGAATGTGATAGCGATGCTCAACAACGACATCGTGGGCAACTCGCACGGCTACGACCCCGAAATCACGGATACGCTGCACCTGCGCGTATTCAGCGAGGGCGTGCCGGCCACCGAAACGCCCGAGCAGGCGCGCATCCGCCGTCAGCTCAGCTCCGAAAACGACGCGCCCAGCCGCCAGCTTGCCCGCTACGCCCAAACCGCCGCCCGCCAGTACGTGAGCGCCGGCGGCTACTCGGTGCTGCTGGAGTATCGCCCCGACCGCTTCCTGCGCGGCGGCGACCACACGCCCTTCAATCAGCAGGGCTACGCGGCCGTGCGCTTCACCGAAACGAACGAAAACTTCAATCACCAGCACCAGGACCTGCGCACCGAAAACGGCCTCGTGTACGGCGACAAGACGGAGTTTATGGATTTCCGCTACCTGCGCCGCACCACCCAGGTAAACCTGGCCACCCTGGCCAGCCTGGCGCTGGCCCCCGCCGCCCCGCAAAAAGTGGAAGTGCTCACCGCCAAGCTCACCAACCGCACTGAGCTGCGCTGGCAGGCACCGCAAGGCGGCCCCGCCCCCGCCGGCTACGTGGTGCTGGCCCGCGAAACCAGCGCCCCGCAGTGGCAGCAGCGCTTCCCGGTGAGCGGCACTACCGCCGACCTGGCCATCAGCAAGGATAATTACATTTTTGGCGTAGTAAGTATTGATGCGGCCGGGCACGAGAGTGCGCCCGTGCTGCCAGTGGTGGGGCGGTAGCTATTCGCTGGATTTACTACTTACTCAATCTAGTTATCATTGATTGAAGATGAACGCTTATGGCAAAAAAGAGCGTCATGAATTGACAAGTTCAGCATGACGTTCTTTTTGCAATCGCCTGAAAGACAATTAGTAATAACCTTATACTACAGGTATACACATAAACACTTCAGTGCTCGCTTATAATAGATATTAAATCTATCTTCAATGGATAAGACATTCAAAATCCTACCGAACAAAATACAGTCATTGGTAATACGCGACCTCAAGAAAAGTGGAATCACTGTTTTTATAAGCACAGCCACACCTTTTTTATTTCTTGCTTTTAAAGGCATTCCTCCTATCAAAAATGCATTTATTTTCTTCTTAAGTTTAATAGCACTCATCTCAACTATACTATTTTTCATTTTTTGGCAAACATATAACTTCAAAAAGTTATTTTACGCTAATTACAAGATAATTATTACTAATAATCAAATAAGAAAAATTATTGACTTCAGTAAAAAAGAGTCGTTATTTGGAATAAATAGGATGCTCCTAGAAAATACAAAGCAAATTTATCCACAAAATAATATTGCGATAAATATTAAAGACATAGATAAGATTATCGAAACGGCACATGGGCTACTCATTAAAAGTAAATATGCAAATAATTTTTTTGGCTCAGGGCAGATTCTTATTCCTAAAGAAATAGAGAGCTATGGGGAAATAAACAATATATTGAGCATTCAGATTACCCCAGCTGGCGCGAGTTTAGCCCAGCGTAACTCCAACCTTCCGGGGGAGGCTGTACCTCCCATAGAACGATCCGTTTAAACAGCCTGGCGGCGTGGTGCTGCCTTGCCGCTGGCGCGGCAGTGGAGGTGCAACTTCCACGCGCTAATCGGCACGAGTTACGCTGCGCTAAACTCGCGCCAGGGTTGGACGGTATAATCTGGGAAATAATCTGGCACTGCATTATGGCTACTGAACACAACCTCCAACGCTTTCTCGACGCGCAGGCTACTGACTACGCGGCGGCCCTGGCCGAAATTAAAAATGGCCGCAAGCGCAGCCATTGGATGTGGTATATTTTCCCTCAAATTCAGGGCTTGGGATTTAGCGAGATTTCGAAGCATTACGCAATCAAAGACATAGCCGAGGCGGAAGCTTACTTTCAGCACCCGGTTCTGGGCAGCCGGCTGGTGGAGATTTGCCACGCCTTGCTAGGTCTGGAAGGCACTGATGCGAACCGAATATTCGGCAGCCCCGATGATTTAAAATTGAAATCATCGATGACTTTATTCGCCGCTCTGCCCGATGCGAATCCGGTTTTTCAGGTGGTTTTAGCGAAATTTTTTAAGGGAATAGCCGACGATAAAACCCTGCGTATCCTTGGCAGATAGGCCTAAGCCAGGGCCAGTGTAATAACTTGAAGCTGCGAGCGATACATTCGCCAAACTCTTTAATACAATCTGGTTATGCCGCTGCTCCCGTTGCTTATCGTCGCCGTTGTGCTGCTGGCCATGAGCCTGCGCATTGCTCAGGAATACCAGCGCGCCATTGTGTTTCGGCTGGGGCGCTACACGGGCACGCGCGGGCCGGGCCTCTACTGGCTGATTCCAATTTTAGAGCGCCAGCAAACCATCGACATGCGCACCAAAACCGTGGAGCTGGAGCAACAGGAAACCATTACCAAGGACAGCGTGACCATCAAGGTGAATGCGGTGCTGTGGTTTAAGGTTATTAACCCGGCCGACGCGGTGATTAAGGTGGCCGACTACAACAAGGCGGTGTACCAGCTGTCGGTGACGGCGCTCCGCAACATCATCGGCCAAAATCAGCTCGATGAAGTGCTACGCGAGCGCGCCCACATCAACGGCGCGCTGCTGCAAATAGTAGACGCTGCCACCGAGACCTGGGGCGTGAAGATTGAGCTGGTCGAAATTAAAGATGTCGAGATTCCCGAATCTATGCAGCGGGCAATGGCGCGCGAGGCCGAGGCCATTCGGGAAAAGCGGGCGCGCATCATCAAGGCCGAAGCCGAGCTGGAAGCCAGTATCAAGCTCACGCAGGGCGCGCAGGAGATGGAAAAAAGCCCCTACTCGCTGGAATTGCGCCGCATGCAGATGCTCTCCGAAATCGGCATCGACAACAATACCACGACGGTCATTATGCTGCCTTCTGATTTTTCGGCCGCTGCCAAAAGCTTCTCGCAAATGGTCACCAGCCAGACCGCTACGCCGAAGGAGTAGCGGTCTGGCTGGTGACCATATAAATAGAACGTCATGCTGACCAAGGAAGCATCTCTACCACGCCGTTCAACGATACGGTAGAGATGCTTCCTTCGTCAGCATGACGTTCTTGTCTGAATTGGTAAGCTATTTCTTCCCGCTCACCTCAGCCAGCAATTGCTGATTGAGCCGCGTATATTCAGCTTTTGAGATATCGTTCTTATCTACTTTCACCAGCTCCAGCGACTTGTTGGCGGCTGCCGCGGCTTCTTTATTTTTGCCCTGCTTTTGCAGCAGCTTAGCTTTCCAGTAGTAGCCGTAATATTCGGTGGGGTTGGCCTTAATAAACTCATCGAGCCAGCCCACGGCGGGGTTCAGGTCGGGCTGGTTGGTGTTGTAGTAGTACTGCGCCGCCATTACGTACGGCTTCTTCTCCCCTTTCATGGCCTCCCGAATCTGGGCCAGCACAATAGGGTCGGGGTTGGCGGTAAGCGGCAGGCTCACTTGCGTGCGCTCCCAGGTCAGGGTAAGGTCGGCGGCGGCGGGGCGTAGGTTTTCGAGGCTGAGCGACATACTCTCCTGGGGCGCGGCCAGCTTGCTGGCTTTGGCCGGAATGCGGGCTACATCGAGGCTTTGCTTGTACTCGTAGGCGCCCCACTGCGCGGTATCGCGGTTGAGGATAATCGTCCAGTCAGCTTTGCCCGGAATGGTGAGCAGGGCGTAGGTACCGGCCGGCACGGTCTGGCCCGCCAGCTTCACCTCTTCGCCAAACCGGATTTTGGTGACTGTATTGGCGCCCGTGCGCCACACCTGGCCATACGGCACGAGGCCGCCAAAGGCGCTGCGGCCTCTCAGTGAGGGGCGCGAATAGCTCAGCTCGATAAACGAGGTCGAGAAAGCTTCCCGAGTATGCACACCGGGGCTGGGCTGCGGAATAGTAAGCTTTGTTTGGGCCTGGGCGGCGGGGGCCAGCAGCGCGCTCAAGGCAGCGGTGGCGGCAAAGAAGTAGGCGTATTTCATGGTGGCAAAGATAAGCGGAGCCCCGGCTGGAACCACCGAACAACTACGTCATTGCTAAGTTCTTAGTACAGTACAACGTGTAGCGCCTGTCCCTTTTCCACTCTGCCCATGAAGATACTGCTTACCGGAGCCACCGGCTATATCGGCCAGCGCCTGCTACCCGTGCTGGCCGCGGCGGGCCACGAGGTAGTGTGCCTGGTGCGCGATGCGCGCCGCTTCGCCCTGCCCGATACTATGTCGGAAAGCCTGCGCCCGCAGGTGCAGGTAGTGCAGGCCGACCTGCTCCGGCCTGACTCGCTGGCCGGCCTGCCGCTCGATATAGATGCGGCCTACTACCTGGTGCATTCCATGAGCGGCCACGGCGAAGACTTTTTTCAGCTGGAGCAGACTTCGGCCCGGCACTTTGCCCACTACCTCGACCGCACCGCGGCGCGGCAGGTTATCTACCTCTCCGGCATCACCAACGACCACGACCTGAGCGTACACCTGCGCTCGCGCCAGGCCGTGGAAGACGTACTGGGCGAGGCCCGTGCGGCGCGACTCACGGTACTGCGGGCCAGTATCATCATTGGGTCGGGCTCGGCATCGTTCGAGATTATCCGCGATATTGTGGAGAAGCTGCCGGTGATGATAACGCCGCGCTGGCTCAACTCGCGCTGCCAGCCGCTGGGCATTCGCGACGTGATGTTTTACCTCACGGCCGTGCTCAACAACCCCGACTGTTTTGGCCAACGCTTCGACCTGGGCGGGCCCGACATTCTGACCTACAAGGAGATGCTGCTCGGCCTGGCTGCCCAGCGCGGCTACCGGCGCTGGATACTTACGGTGCCCGTGCTCACACCGCGGCTGTCATCGTGGTGGCTGTACCTGGTTACGAGCACCTCGTTTTCACTGGCCCAAAGCCTGGTCGAAAGCCTGAAGAATGATACCGTGGTCGACCCGGCGCGTAGCATTGCCCGCGTGGTGCCGCACGCCTGCATGAGCTACCGCGAGGCGCTGGCGCTGGCATTTCAGCGCATTGAGCAAAACGAGGTAGTGAGTAGCTGGAGCGATGCCATGAGCAGCGGCACCCTGCGCCAGAACTACATGGATGCCATTCAGATACCTAAAAACGGGATGTTCTTCGACCGGCAGCGGCGCACGTTTACGCGGCCGGTGGCCGAAGTACTGGATAATATCTGGCGCATCGGGGGTGAGCGCGGCTGGTACAAAACCGACTGGCTCTGGCGCATCCGGGGGCTGATGGATAAGCTGGTAGGTGGCGTGGGGCTGCGCCGGGGCCGCCGCTCGCCCAACCACCTGCGGGCCGGCGACCCGCTCGATTTCTGGCGGGTGCTGGTGGCCGACCGTACTGCCCGCCGCCTGCTGCTATATGCTGAGATGAAGCTACCTGGCGAGGCCTGGCTCCAGTTTCGCATCGTCGACAACCCCGACGGCACCCACGCGCTGGAACAGCTGGCCGCCTACCGCCCCCAGGGCCTGGCCGGCCGGCTGTACTGGTATTCCGTGCTGCCGTTTCACGGCATTATCTTCAAAGGCATGATAAAGAACCTGCTGGACTATGAAAAGGAATAGCTGCTTTATATAGTAAATTTACTATATAAAGCAGCTATTAGTCGCCCTATCCTGACTGCCCTGCCGCAACTGCTTTAGCAAGCGTTGCGGCAGGGCAGTTGCGCAAGCGGCCTTTCCCCAGCGCCTTGCCTGCGGGGCCGAGCAACCGCTCAGCCCTGCGCTGCATCTGTCAGGTTTCGGGAAGCAACCTGCAAAAATTACCCTTCACGCCGCGTAACGTTTAGCACTCTGCCCGGTAGTAGGGCTTGCAAGAAGGGTAAAACGGGCAAGCCCCGAGGCACCATAAAAAATATTTTACTTAAAAACCGGCGCCAGGACGCTGTAAACGCAGTGTTGTGAAAATATTTTGAAACAGTACTATGCGAAACAAAGTACCTGTTGTAAGTTTGTTCTATCAAAAGCCAAGTACCACCTTACTACCTACAACCTTGCCGCACCTAGCTGCGGCTGAAAGTAGCTTCCAGCCGCCAACCGGGCCGCTGACTTGGGCCGGAAATAGTACCGGTCACTCTTCCCGACTAGTTCGCTAGTCAGCCTACTTACCCGCTCCGGGGCTTCTGCACCGGGCACCGATTCTTTCACTCACCAGAACTGCAGCTGGTTGGGAACGGACTCGCCATGCCCAAAAAAACCTACTTCTTCGCGCCATTTGCCATGTATTACTCTCTGAAAATCAACGCACTATTCCCGGTCACCAGCTTCGCCTTGCTGCTGATGCTGCCGGCCGGGCTGCACGCTCAGGTCGGGCCGGCCGCCACTCGGGCCACTATCACCGGCACGGCTGTGGATGGCGGGGCCAAAGCGGAGCCGCTGCCTTTTGCCACGGTGCTGCTCCGCCACGCCGGGGCCGCCGATACCAGCTTGGTTGCCAGCGGCCAAACCACCCTGGAAGGCACGTTTGAGCTGCCCAAGATTCCGGCCGGCGCCTACCGCCTTCGGGTATTGGCGCTGGGCTACCAAAGTCTGGCCCAGGCCGTGCGGGTGGCTCCCAGCCAAACCAGCGTAGCCCTGGGCCTGCTCAAGCTGAGCGCTGCCACGCACCAGCTGGCGGAGGTGAAGGTGACGGGTGAGAAAGCCATTGTGCAGCAGGAGCTCGGCAAAACGGTCATCAACGTGGAGAAAGACCTGAGCAGCGTGGGCGGCACCGCCGTGAACGTACTCGAAAACGTGCCCGCCGTGGCCGTGGATGCTACCGGCACAGTGAGCCTGCGCGGCTCAAGCAACCTCACTATTCTGATTGATGGCAAGCCGGCCGGTACCAGCAACAGCGGTCCCGGCCCGCGCCTCGACCAGATTCCGGCTTCGCAGATTGCGCAGGTGGAGGTAATGACCAACCCCTCAGCCAAGTACGATGCCAGCGGGGCGGGCGTTATCAACATCATTACCAAAAAGAACAAGAAAGAAGGCTGGAACGGCCAGGCCGCCCTGGTGGTGGGCAATGGCGACAAATACTCGCCCAGCCTGAGCTTGAGCCGGCACCACGGCAAAGCCACCTGGAACCTGGGCTACGACGGCCGCGACCAGCTTTACCGTACCCGCTCGAACAGCCAGCAAACCGCCCTGCTCACCGATGGCACCACTACCAGCAGCCTCTACACCACCCAGGACGGCACCGGCACCCAGCACAACCGTAACCACAGTCTGAACCTGGGCCTGGACTACGACCTGACCAAGGAGCAAACCCTGAGCGTGAGCGTGCAGCCCCACTGGGAGCATCAGAGCGAGTTCGACAACCAGACCCTGACCCAGCAAACGGTAGGCTCACCCACCGTGACGACGCAGTACGGCCAGCAAATCGCCGACGTAAAGGTGACCGTTCTGGAATCGTCGGCCGACTACCGCCACACCTGGGAAGCCCACAAAGGCCGCGAGCTGACCGCCAACGCGGGCATGGTAAAAATCGATGCCACTATTCCGGTGAGCCAGCTGATAACCGGCAGCGCCCAGCCCGCCGGCTTCCGGCAGGCGCAGCAGGTAAATGCCCAGATTTACTTTGGCCAGGTAGACTACACGCTGCCCAGCGCCGATGGCAAGGGCAAGCTGGAAGTAGGCCTGAAAAACCAGGTGCTGCACAACACCGGCAGCACGGCCATGCTGAAGCCGACTTCGGTTGACCCTGGCGCCGAGTTTCAGCTCGACCCCACCAACTCGTTTGCCTACAATTTTACGCAGGTGATGCCGGCGGCCTACGCTACCTACTCGCAGCAACTGACCCACGGCTGGAGCGCCCAGGGCGGCCTGCGCAGCGAGGGCACCTTTCTAAACGGCGGCGTGGCCAACAGCACGGCGGCGGTAAACCGCCAGTATGTCAGCCTTTTCCCCTCAGCTACGGTGGCCCGCGAGCTGGGTAAGGAGGCCGGCCAGAGCCGCCTGCAATTTAGCTACGCCCGGCGCCTGAACCGGCCCGACTTTATGCAGCAGCTGCCCATCCAGCTCTACCAGGACCCGCGCAACTACCGCCAGGGCAACGCCGCCCTGCTCCCCGAGTTCAGCCACAACCTCGAAGCAGGCCACCAGCTGAACCTGGCCAACGGGGCCAGCATTACGAACACGGTCTTCGCCCGCTTCACCCAGAATGCCATCCAGCGCATCCGCACCATCGACAGCGCCGCCACCCGCACCAATAATGTGGGCGTGGTAACCCGCGAAACCTATGACAACGTGGGCACCACCAACACCTTCGGCCTCGAAACCACCTGGGCCCAGCCCCTGGCCAAGTGGTGGCGCGTGTCGGCTACCGGCTCGGTCTATTACGCCCAGATTGCTGCCAACGCCCTTAACACCGCCAACCGCGCCGCCCTGGCCGGCACGGCCCGGCTAGCCAACAACTTCACGCCCCGCCCGGGCCTCGACGTGCAGCTGACCGGTAACATCCGCTCGGCGGTGCTCACGGCCCAGGGCCGGCAGCTGGCCACCGGCGGCCTCGACCTGGCCCTGCGTCAGCGCCTGTTCAGCGAGCGCGCTGCCCTCACGCTGCGAGTTTCTGACTTGCTCAATACCCAGGTGCGCCGCACCGAAATTGCCACCCCCGAGCTGCAAACCGCGCTCTACAACAAGTTCGAGACCCGTGTGGCGTGGCTAGGCTTCACCTGGTACATCGGCGCCACCAAGGCCAAGCCTGGCCGCATCGACGCGGCCCCAGCAGCGGCGGCGGCTTCGGCGGCTAATTATTTCCAACTACCTGGAATACAACCCTTTTTTGGAGCTTCCCAACGGCTCCCCGGCTTCCTGTTGCCCTTCTTTTTCTTAACTCTTTATTCTTTGCTCACATGAAAACCACCGCTTTGTTGCTCGCCTCCGCGCTTCTGCTGCCCGCTACCGGCGCCTTCGCGCAGTCTTTCGCCTTCACCGCGCCCGAAGCCGACCTGCGTGAGCTGGTGGGCTGCCACTCAGCCGCCAGCCATCCGGCTACACCTGCTGCCGGCACGGTCGTCACCTACTTCGGCGTCGAAACCTCGCACAACACTCAGCACGAGCAGTTTGCCCGGCTGCGGCAGGTAGTTGAAGCCAGCAAGCCCACGCTGGTTTTCTTTGAAAAGCCTGACCTGGGCGTCGATAGCAGCGAATCCCTTACCATTACCCGCCTGGGCGAGTCGGGCTATGCCCGCTACCTGGCCCAGCAGCACGGCGCCAAGGCCGAGCGCCTCGACGACCCGTTAGCCGAATACGACTACCTGCGCGCCCGCCTCGAGCCCTCGCAGCTCAAGCTGTACTACCTGCTACGGGTCGCCCGCCAGTACCAGCTGAGCACCGGGGCGTCACGGGCCCAGGTGCGGCAGGCCATGGCGGCCCTCATCGCCCAAAGCTCATACTGGCTGCCGGGCACCGAGCAAGTGGTGCCGAACGTAGCCGCGCTGCAAGCCACCTACCGCGCGCAGTGCCCCAGCGGCCACTGGGAGCAGGCCGCTATGGCTGGCCCGAGCGGCCGGGCGGCCACCTTTATGGCAGCCATCGAGGCCCAGGTGCGCGAGTACCGTGCCCAGCGCCTGCAACGCCAGGTAGCCGAGGCCCAGGGCGAACGGGTGCTGGTAGTGCTCGACCGGGCGCACCTGCCGGCCGCGCCGGCTACCCTGGCCCAGGCAAAGCCCCGCCGCTAGCCCTACCCGCCCAAAACGTAGCATCTTGCTGCCGCCGGCTGCCTGGCGCGAAGACTTTAGAGGGCAGCAGGTAGCGGCAGGGTGTTGCGTTTTGGGCCTCGGGCGGGCGTTTTACTAAACTTCGTCGCGGCAGCGGGGACGCGTTGTTTCCTTCAATGAGCAAGCGCTGCCCAGCCGGGCGGCTTTACCTTAGCACCCCTACTTTTTTTTCTCACACTACCTTCTTTTCTCATGCGAAAACACTTTTTGCTGGCGGCCGCGCTCGGCCTCTCTACGGCTGTCCTGGCCCAGCCTACGGTACCTGCACCCGCGTCGGGCAAGGTTAAAATCAAGACCAAGCCTGGCCGCAACGCCGCCCCGGCCGATGCGCCGGCTACCGCCGATGCCACCCCCACCGACTGGAGCCTGCCCTACGCCGCCACCATCACGCCCGATGCGCTGAAAGCCGACCTCTCGGTGCTGGCCTCCGATGCTTATGAGGGCCGCGAAACCGGCGCCAAGGGCCAGAAAATGGCCGCCGACTACATCGCCAAAGCCTTTGCGGCCGATGGGCTGGCCGGCCCGGTCAAAGACTCGGACAACCCCTATATTCAACATTTTACTATGAACCGGGTGAGTGTGGACCCGGCGACTTCGGTAGTTATCAAGGGTAAAACCTACGTGCTGGGCAAGGATTTTTATGCCCTGGCAGATGGCAAGTATGCCACGGCCGCGCCGGTCACGCCCACGTTCGTGGGCTACGGCATCGGGGCCGAAGGCTACTCCGACTATGCCGCTGCCGGCAATCTTAAGGGCAAAGACCTGGTGATGCTGCTGGGCGAGCCGCTTACTAAAGCCGGCAAGCCCCTGCTGGCCAAGGGCGACGAGCCCAGCCCCTACGGCACGCCCGGCATGGGCGAGCTGATGGGCCGTGTTCCCAGCCTGCGCACGGCACAGCCGGCCTCCGTGTTTATGATTGAGCCCACGGCCGCCGCCTTTGCCGAAGTGCCGAAGCTGATGAGCCAGATTTTTGGGGAGGAGCAGATGGAGTTTGCCGATGCCAAGCCCCCGCGGGGTCAGAACCTGTTCGTGGTATCGCCCGAGCTGGGTGCGGCGCTGCTCGGCACCACGCCCGCTGGCCTGGCCAAGTACGGGCAAAGCGTAGCCGCCGCCGGCCAGCCCGTAGCCTCGCCCTTCAAGCCCGTCACGGCCACCGTGCACGCGGTGAAAAAGCGCGTGCCCTTCACCACCGAAAACGTGCTGGGCTACCTCGAAGGCAGCGATAAGAAAGATGAAATCGTGGTCATTTCGGCACACTACGACCACCTGGGCATCAAGAACGGCGTGGTCTTCAACGGTGCCGACGACGATGGCTCGGGCACTGTGAGCGTGCTGGCTATGGCCCGCGCCTTTACGCAGGCCAAAAAAGATGGCCACGGCCCGCGCCGCAGCCTCTTGTTCCTGGCCAACGTGGGCGAGGAAGAGGGCCTGCTCGGGTCGCAGTACTACACCGACCACCCCATTTTTCCGCTCGAAAACACGGTTACCGACCTCAACATCGACATGGTGGGCCGCGTGGATAAGGAGCATGAGGGCAAGGGCGACTACGTGTACCTGGTGGGCGACGACAAGCTGTCGTCGGAGTTGCATACGCTCAGCGAGGCTACCAACCAGCAGTACAACCCGGTGGCCCTCGACTATAAATACAACGACCCCGCCGACCCGGAGCACATTTATTACCGCTCAGACCATTACAACTTTGCCAAGCACAAGGTGCCGGTAATTTTTTACACCAGCGGCCTGCACGCCGACTACCACAAGGAAACCGACGACGTGGATAAAATCGATTTCCCGGCCATGGCCCGCCGCGACCAGCTCGTGTTTCACACCGCCTGGGCCCTGGCCCAGCGCGATGCCCGCGTAGTCGTCGATTCGGCCAAGCCGTAGAGCGGGCAGCGTAAGCTTTAGCTTGCTTTTTGTGCCCAATACGGCCGGCTAACCCGCCCCTAGGAAAGCCCCGCTACCAGCAAGGTAGCGGGGCTTTTTGGTGCCCCGGCCAGCTAGCCAGCGCTTACCTTCTGAAGCTGATGCCCAGAAAATATTCCCTGTCTACAGAATGCGTAATGGGCAGGTGGGTCCCAAAATCAAGCTGCACATTGTCCGAGATGTCGAGCTGCGGCCCTACGTTGATGGAGCTGCGCCAGGCGGCCTGTCGTAAGTCCCAGTACCCCACCAGTTCCACAAAGGATTGGAATACTTTCGTAAACTGGTAGTCGGTGGTGAGTGTGGGGGTAAGCTGCACATAGTGCTGGCTCACTGAGCGGTCGTAGTAGAGATGGGCCGCCACCTGGCCGCCCACGCTCCATTTTTGGGTGCATTGAAAAACCGCGGGCATCGTCAGGCCGGGCTCGTAGCCGCCATCGCCCACCAGGCCGCCGGTAGGCAGCTGCACGTAGCCAATGAGGCCCAGGGCCCAGCGGCTGTCGTCATCTCCTACCAGGGTTTGCTTCACGCGCAGGGTGATATCGCCCACGCCGCGCGCCTCTACCGTGGCAGTAGGGTCGGCCGAATCGTAGTTGCGGGTATCAGTATACATATCGAGGGCCACCTGAAAATCGGTGCGGTCGGTGAGGCCCACTTTTGCCAGAAAGTGGTTGCCGTACCAGTCGTGGCCATACGTGGTGCCCTCGCGCCGGGTGAGCAGGCGCAGCACATCGGACTCGTACTGCAAGTGTCCGGCATCAACCGAATAGGGGCTTTCGGTAATGCCGGGGCGGTCGGGCACCATGGGCCGCATCACGGCGCGGGGCGTGGGGTGAAACAGGTTGAACTGCCGCTTATTGGTCAGCGTATCGTTCAGCAGCTTGGCATTTTGGGCGGCCGCCGGGGCGGCCAGGGTCAGCACCAGCGCCAGGCAGGCGTAGAGACGGAGCATCGTAGGAAAGAAAGTTAAAGGAGTGCCCCACATACGTAGCGCTTGCCTCGACAGTCATTGCTGGCTGGCCAAGCTACCTTTGTGGGGTAATGGAAAAACCCAGCATTCCGCAAGGCACCCGCGATTTTGGGCCGGCCCAGGTGGCCCGCCGCCAGCACATTTTCAACGTCATCCGGCGCACGTTCGAAACGTTTGGCTACGCCCCGCTCGAAACCCCGACCCTGGAAAACCTGTCGGTGCTCACCGGCAAATACGGCGACGAGGGCGACCAGCTATTGTTTAAAGTACTGAACTCGGGCAACTTTCTGGTGAAAGAGCGCCGGGGCGAAATCACGCCGCTGGTCACGGCCGCCGACCTCGAAGCCGGCCCCAGGGCAGTGCTGCCCAAAATTGCCGAGAAGGGCCTGCGCTACGACCTCACCGTGCCCTTTGCCCGCTACGTGGCCATGAACCGGGGCACGCTCACCTTCCCCTTCAAACGCTACCAGATGCAGCCCGTGTGGCGCGCCGACCGCCCCCAGCGCGGCCGCTACCGCGAGTTTTACCAATGCGATGCCGACGTGGTAGGTACCGACTCGCTGCTCTGCGAAGCCGAAATAGTGCTGATGATGGCCCAGGTGCTGAATGGCTTAGGGCTGGAAGATTTTACAATTAAAATCAACCACCGGGGCGTGCTGCGCAACATTTACCAGGCTTTGGGCGGCGAGGGCAAGGAAGCGGATTTGTTTGTAGCCATCGACAAGCTCGATAAAATCGAGCGCGACGGCGTGAGCAAGGAATTGCTGGAAAAAGGCTTTTCGGAGCCCACTATCGACACCCTTTTCGCCCTGCTAAGCGTGGAAGGCGACTATGCCGAGAAGCTGGAGCGCCTGCTGGCCGGCTTTGTCACGGCCGGCGTGGAGCCCGACGGCCTGCGCCCTACCGCCACCAGCGAAGACGACGATGATGCTACCTTTTACCGGGGCCTCAACGAGCTGGCTGAGGTGCGCGACCTGCTGCAAGCCAGCGGCTTTCGGCAGTTCGACCGCCTGGAGTTTGACCCCACCCTGGCCCGTGGCCTGAGCTACTACACGGGCTGCATCTTTGAAGTAAAAATCAACAACGTGGCGATGGGCAGCGTGAGCGGCGGCGGACGCTACGACAACCTCACCGGCGCGTTTGGCCTGCCGGGCGTGTCGGGCGTGGGCTTCTCCTTTGGCGTCGACAGGCTCTACGACTGCCTCGAAAGCCTGAATCTGTTTACCGAAACCGGCGAAACGCCCACGAGGGTGCTGCTCACGCACTTCAGCACGGAGGCCGGCCGGGCCGCCCTGCCGCTGCTGGCTGAGCTGCGCGCCGCCGGCATTCCGGCCGAGCTATATCCCGATGCCGGCAAGCTGCAAAAGCAGTTTAAATACGCCGATGCCAAAGGCATTCCGCTGGTGCTGGTGCTGGGCCCCGAGGAGCTGGCCGCCGGCGTGGCCAAGATTAAAATCATGAAAACCGGCGAAGAAAAGACGCTGGCGTTGAGCGAAGTGGTAGCCGCCTTAACGACTTAATTAAAATTTAATTTATAATAGCTTTCATACATATTACTGCCAATGTCTTTTCTCCCATAAGACATTGCTAATTTCAATATTAGATGGATATTTGAACGCTTTATGAAACCATCCGTACCTCTTGTTTCCGGCTGGCTACTTGGCCTCCTAATTGCCGCCCCAGCGCTAGCCCAAAATACCGTTAATGGCCCGTGGGTCTCGCTGACCAGTACGCCGCAGCCACCCGCTACCTACACCCCGCAAGTGCTGCTACAGCTACCTACCTCTGCTACGGTGTGGGCGGTGCGAATAGGATCCTTGGGCATGGGCAGTACAAGGACGCAGGCCGACGTTTCGGCCGACAATGGCACCACCTGGCAACCGGCTATTATAGCCGGTGCCGTTGATTTTTGGGCGTTTGATGCCCAACGAGCTTGGCTGATTACGGATTTCACCGGGGCCACTCGGCTGCGCGTAACGACTACCGGACCTGGCGGCTTTGCTGTGGCTCCTACCCAAATACCAGGCACCGTAGACTTTATCCGTTTTTTCAGCCCTACCGTGGGCGTGGCAATTGACAATGTATCGGCCGGGGCTACCAGCTGGCCAATCTACCGCTCTACCGATGGGGGCCAGAGCTGGCAGCTAGTAACCAGCGCGCCCGCTCTCGCAGCCGACGCCCAGCCTAGCGCCTGCACCCTGCTGGGCAACAACCTGTGGGTAGCCACTACGAAAGGCCAGCTCCTGCTTACAGCTAATGCGGGCCTGACCTGGACTAGTGCCAGCACGCCCGAGCCCTTAACCCAAGTGAGCTTCCGCGATGGTCAGCATGGTCTAGCAATGGGTACCAGCGTAGCCCACTTGCTCTACCGCACTGTGGATGGCGGCCTCACCTGGACTCTGAGCAGCCCCACCGGCCCACGGCGCCTGCGGGCGCTTGTAGCGGTGCCCGGTACACCCGGCACTTACCTCAGCGTAGGCAGTAACCTGGACAACCCCAACGATACCAACGGCACCGCCCGTAGCGCCGACGACGGTCAAACCTGGCAGGATCTGGGCGGCACCACGGCTCTCGGCAGCATCGTTGCCAATAGTGCCGGCCAGGCCTGGGTGAGCCAGAGCTATAGCGGCACTCTCCAGCGGTTTGCCGGAGCGGCCTTACCTACCTACACGGCCGTGCAATCAGTGGTTTCAGGGGTATACCCTAACCCTACTACAGGCCGGGTGCAGCTACCCACTGCGGGGGCCTACCGCACCGTAGCTGTGTACGATACCACTGGCCACCAGTGCCGTACCGCTACACTTGGGGCCACTGAAACCGCGCTCGACCTGAGTAGCCTCGGCGCGGGCCTTTACCTACTGCGCTGGGAAGGTGGCAGCGCGGCTCCCCAGCAGCAGCGCCTGGTAGTGGCACCTTAGCCAGGGCCTTTTTCACTGGTTAGCTGTGCGTAGCAAGGCTTCCATTGCCGAAGCCGTAGCCTAGGTGCGCACGCACTGGGGCAGTCTAGACTTGCTGGTGAATAAGGCTGGCATTGGGATGCGCACCGTCAATCCTGACCTCCTGCCCCGGCCGCAGATGACTTCCGACGCTAGTAATGACCTTACGGGCCAGCGCATTATCGCTACGGAATTTGCCAGCTGCTTGGCCCAGCTGCCGCAGTAGCCGAGCCGGGCAGCCCAGGGCCGCAATCGAAGCGCCTACTTTTGCAGCCTATGCCTCTGCTCTCCCCCATCCACCCCTTACCCTGCCCGAGCTGGCTGCTGCCCTGCAAAGCCGCGACGCCTTGCACCTGCCCGCCGAGGCGGAAACCCGGATTCAGGCCTGCTACGATTATTTGCATCAGCGCCTGGCCGCCGCGCCCGACCAGCCCATCTACGGCATCAATACCGGCTTTGGCTCGCTCTATAATGTCAGTATTCCGGCCGAAGCGCGGGCCCAGCTGCAAGTAAACTTAGTGATGTCGCACGCCTGCGGCAGCGGCCCCGAAGTACCCGCCGACCTCGTACGGCGCATGCTGCTGCTCAAAGCCCAGAGCCTGAGCTACGGCCACAGCGGCGTGCAAGTGGCCACGGTTAAGCGCCTGCTCGACTTTTTCAACCGCGATGTGTGGCCGGTGGTGTATGAACAGGGCAGCCTGGGCGCCAGCGGCGACCTGGCCCCGCTCGCTCACCTATGCCTGCCGCTGCTGGGCCTTGGCGAAGTAAACTACCAGGGCTATCGCCTGGCGGCCAGCGATGTTCTCAGCCTGTTTGGCTGGGAACCCTTGCCGCTGCAAGCCAAAGAAGGCCTGGCACTGCTCAACGGCACCCAGTTTATGCTGGCCTACGCCACCGAGGCGCTGGAGCGTACCCAGCGCCTGCTCAACGCCGTCGACGTTATTGGGGCGCTGTCTGTAGAGGCTTTTGGGGCGCACGCCCAGCCTTTTGCCGAGCCGCTGCACCGCGTGCGGCCGCACGCCGGGCAGGTGCGGGTGGCCGAGCGCCTGCGCCAGCTGCTGGCCGGCTCCGAATTGCAGGCCCGCGACCGCTACGCGCTGCAAGACCCGTATTCTTTTCGCTGCCAGCCGCAGGTGCACGGAGCCAGCCGCGATGCCGTGGCTTACATCGGAAATATAGTAGAAATTGAATGTAATTCAGTTACCGACAATCCCAACATCTTCCCCGAAGAAGACCTGGTTCTGAGCGGCGGTAACTTTCACGGGCAGCCGCTGGCGCTGGCCCTCGACCACCTGGCCCTGGCCGTGGCCGAGCTGGGCAGCATCTCGGAGCGGCGCACCTACCAGCTTATATCGGGGCAGCGCGGCCTGCCCGCCTTTCTGGTGGCCGAGCCGGGGCTGAACTCGGGCCTGATGATTCCGCAGTACACCGCCGCCGGCATTGTGAGCCAGAACAAGCAGCTGTGCACGCCCGCCAGCGCCGATAGCATCACGAGCAGTAACGGCCAGGAAGACCACGTGAGCATGGGCGCCAACGCAGTTACCAAGGCCCGCCGCGTGGTCGAGAACGTAGAGCAAATCCTGGGCATCGAGCTGCTGACCGCCGTGCAGGCCCTCGACCTACGCCGGCCCTACCGTAGTAGTCCGGCGCTGGAAGCCGTAGCCGCCGCCTTCCGCGAGGTGGTTACCTTCGTCCCGCGCGACCGGATTCTCTACCCCGACCTACACCGCGCGGCCCGCTTCGTGCGCGAGCACGATTGGGTATAAAAACGCCGTTACCGTGGGCATGAAACCGCTTTTTATTTTCTTGCTGCGGCAGCTGCTGCCGGCTCTGCTACTGGGCATACTTCTTTTTAGCGCCACTACGCCGGCGCTGGCGCAGTGCATTATCAGTCCACCACTGCCGGGCTGCCCGGCTCCCTTTATCGCCATCGACGTAGCAACGGGCCAGGAAGTACAGGCCTTTTGCGTGGGCCGGCCCGTTCGGTTTGAACCGGCTTGCGGGCGCACGGTATCGCCCAATCTCCTGTACTACAACGCCGCGCTGACCAGCGGCGGCACTTTCACCACTCCGCCTAACTGCGATTTTGTGCCGGGCAAGCTGCCCAATAACACCTACACCCCGTGCCGAGCAGCTTTGTTACGGTATCGGAACTTACTAACCCCACGCTCAATGGTGGCACCGGCACGGTGTATGCGCGCAATTTTACGGTGTATAATCCCGTACCTCCCATTATATACAGCCTGCTGCCCTGCGTAAATAATACAGCGTTACTCATTATTGGTGACCATTATTTTGACCAGTATTTTGCGCAGGTCAATAATGGCCCGCGTATCGGCCCCTTGTATTCGGGTCGGCAGATTTTTCTGCCCGCGGCGCCCGGCAGCACGGTTACCGTAACGGGCAGCTTCCTGGCTACGGGCCTGTGCGAAGCCAGCGTGAGCCAGGTGGTACCGGCGCTGCCCGCTTCCCTACCCGCCCTAGTGCTGAGCCGCCTTACCATCACGGGCAGTTTGCCGGGTAGCATTCAGCTCGCATTCAGTGGCTTGCTGGCTCCCTATGAATACAGCCTCGAACAGGCTGCGGCCGGTAGCTCAGGCAGCTTTAAGCAGCTGGCAATGCTATCGGCCGGCGCGGGCAGCCTCGCTCTTACCGGAGCTACGGCCGGCGTGTATCGCCTGCGGCGGCGCGACGTATGTCATACCGATTCGGCTTTTTCGGCCCCGGTGCCGACCATCGTCCTCAGCGGAGCTTCACTGAATAATGTCAACACGCTGACCTGGCAGACGGCCGGCCCGGTAGATACCTACACGCTACTTCGCGACGGCAAGCCCCTGACGACGCTGGCTGCCTCGGCCACCAGCTACGTGGATGCCGCCGTTACCTGCGGCACCAGCTATACCTATGAACTGCAAGCCATTGTAGCCAGGAGCAGTCAATCGGTTTCTAACGACGTGCCGGTGCAAACCCGCTCTACCCTGGCTCCACCCGCGCCGCTGCTCAACGCCAGCTTCGACTTGTCCAACCGCTTGGTGCTGACTGCCTCACTGCCCGGTGGAGGCGCGCTCCCCACCGGCGGCCAGATACTTTACAGCCGTCAGGGAGGCCCGGCCGCTACCGACTTTGGTCCTGTGCCCACCGCCACCGATACCCTGCACGACCCTGCCGCCCTGGCCGACCTGCTCGCCACGCCGCCCTGCTACACGGCCCGCCTGCTCGACGTGTGCGGCAATACTTCGCCGACCAGCCCGCCTACCTGTCCGAGCCTGCTCACGGTAGCCGCCGTCGACCCCGAGGGCCTTACCGCCCGCCTGAGCTGGACGGCCTTTCGCGGGCCCGGCAGCCCAGCAGCTGGCGTGAGCTACCGGGTTATCTCTGTGGCTGCCGATGGCACGGTGCTGGCCACTTCGGCCCCTACCACCGCGCTCAGCTACCTCGACCCGGCCCCGCCCACCGACCGCCAGGTGCTGCGCTACCGCATCGAGGCCAGCGGGGCGGGGCTGCCGGCTGGCACGGTCAGCTACTCCAACGTAGCCAGCCTGGCCCGGCAGCCGCGCGTGGTAGTGCCCAACGCCTTCACGCCCAACGGTGATGGTCTGAATGACGTGCTGGAGCTGAAAGGCCGTTACCTAACCAGCTTTACTTTCGTAGTAGTTGACCGCAATGGCCAGGAAGTTTTTCGGGCCACCGACCGCAGCCAAACCTGGGACGGTACCATCCAGGGCCACGCCCCGGTAAACGGAGCTTACGTATGGCGCTTCACCATGCGGGAGGAAACCGGCCAGAATTTCAGCCAGACCGGCACAGTTACTATCTTGAAATAACCTTTTCGCAGTTGGTTGATAAGCTAGGTGTTTAGTACGCTTTGGCTGGCCTTCCCTCTTACAACCAACAACCGCCAATTAACCAACACCTTCCACATGCCAGACACCCATTTTTCCGCCACCTACCACCTGGGCCAGTACCAGCCCGCCGTTGAGGCTGAAATTACTACGCTCAACCAGCACGATTTCACTACCCGCTTCTGGCAAAAGGATGCCACGCTGTGGACCCAGGACGCCGAGGCTCAGCAGAGCATTCGCAGCTTCATGGGCTGGCTCCGGACTCCCGAAACCATGCTGGCGGCCGTGGCCGAAATCAAGGCTTTCGTACACGAGGTAAAGCAGGCAGGCTTTCAGCACGTAGTGGTAATGGGCATGGGCGGCAGCACCATGGCCCCGATTGTGTTTAAAAGCTCGTTTCACTGGGGCGCGGGCGATTTGCCGCTTTCCATCCTCGACACCACCGACCCTGGTACCGTAGCTGCCCTCGAAGCGGAGCTGCCGCTGCGCCACACGCTCTTTATCGTGGCCAGCAAGTCGGGCACCACGGCCGAGCCGCTGGCCTTCGGCGACTATTTCTACGATAAGCTCAAAGCTATTAAAGGCGAGCAGGCCGGGGAGAACTTCGTGGCCATTACCGACCCCGGCTCCAAGTTTGTGGACCAGGCCCGTGCCCAGGGCTACCGGCATATTTTCCTGAACTTCAGCGAAGTGGGCGGGCGGTTTTCGGCGCTTACCTATTTTGGCCTGGTGCCGGCCGCCTGCTACGGCATCAATATCGGTGCCCTGCTGCACGGAGCCGTTGAGATGATGCACGCCTGTGGTTCGCAAGGCCCCGTGGCCGATAATCCGGGCCTGGCGCTGGGGGCCGCGCTGGGCGTGCTGGCCCAGCAGGGGCGCGACAAGCTCACGCTCATCACCCCGATAACCTGAGCAGCCTGGGCCTGTGGCTGGAGCAGCTGCTGGCCGAAAGCACCGGCAAGCACGGCAAAGGCATTCTGCCCGTAGCCGGCGAGCCGCTGGGCAGCCCGGAGGAATATGGCGCCGACCGCGTATTCGTGTATGTAGGCTACGAGGAGTTTACCGATACGCCCAATCTGCACAAGCTTCAGGCCCTGGAGCAGGCCGGGCACCCGGTCATCATCATCCGCCTGAAAGAAGCCATGGACCTGGGCTCCGAGTTTTATCGCTGGGAAATTGCCGTAGCGGTGGTAGGCATCGTGCTCGGCATCAACCCCTTCGACCAGCCCAACGTGCAGGCCGCCAAAACCGCCACCGACGCGTTGATGAAGGTAGTGACCGAGAAAGGCCAGCTGCCCAGCCCCGGTCAGCCCGCTGCCAGCCAGGATGGCGTAAGCTACTACGCCCCCGTAACGGGCTCCGACGCGGCGGGGGTATTAGGCGCTTTTTTCCAGCAAGCCAAGCCCGGCGACTTCCTGAGCCTGCAAGCCTACCTCCACGAATCGGAAAAGCTCAATGCCGAGCTGGCCGAGTTCCGCCGCCTGGTGCAGGACAAGCTGCGCATTGCCACCACCTCGGGCTATGGGCCGCGCTTCCTGCACTCTACCGGCCAATACCACAAAGGTGGCCCCAATACCGGCCTGTTTGTGCAGTTCACCGCCGACCACCCGCAGGATTTGCCGCTGCCCGGCCGCACTTACACCTTTGGCACCTTCGAAAATGCGCAGGCCCAGGGCGACCTGGAGGCCCTGCGCAACAACGACCGCCGGGCCCTGCACATTCACCTGGGGCCCAATCCCGAGCAAGGTATGCAAACGGTGCTGGCTGCACTGCAAGCCGCCTTGGCGCACGTAAGCTAACGCGGGAAAATTTGGGGCAACATCGCGCAATCACCACGCGTACACAAACCCTAGCAGTAGTAAAGTGGCTGGCTTATTCAGGCCAGCCACTTTATTAGTCAGCCTATTACTCTTCAGATTTATCTCCTGCCGCTTATGAGCTTCTGTACGCTTACTCGTCAATTTGCAGCTGCGGCTGCCCTGCTACTTGGTACCGGCGCGGCCCAGCAGGCGCTAGCCCAAGCGCCCGGCTCGGGTGGCCCCGCACCTACCGACCCCACCGCTGTGCCCCTCGATGGCGGCGCTTCGCTGCTGCTGGCCGGCAGCGTAGCCTACGGCCTGCGTAAGCTGCGCCAGCGGCGCAAGTAATTCACGTTTAGCTCGTATCTGTCATAAGCCTGCCTTCTACCCGAAGGCAGGCTTTGCAATTTAAAATATTGTATATTTTTAATATTTATTAATTTTTTCATACATAGTATACGTTTCATACCAACCAGCGTCCTAAGCCAGCTGCCGCAAGCCCGCGAAGCAGGTTTGAACTAAATTTGCGCCGCTGGGTTGCCCTTATCAAAGGCCCGTAGAATGCTGCGGATGCCTTTGCAACTACCTACTACTTCCACCGTTCCGGCTCTCCAGAACTACAGATTCAATATATATGGCATTCGACATGATGGGCATGATGGGCAAGGTAAAAGAGCTGCAAGATAAGATGCAGTCGGCCCAGGCTCAGCTTCAGCATCTTACGGCTACCGGCGAGGCCGGCGGCGGCCTGGTAAAAGCTACGGCCAATGGCCACCGGACTCTTACTAAGCTCGAAATTGACCCCTCGCTGCTCACGCCCGAGGACCGCGACATGCTGCCCGACCTTATCGTGGCGGCCGTAAACAAAGCCCTCGAAGCCGTGGCCGAGCAGGCCCGCCAGGAACTGCAGCGCCAGACCAGCGGCCTCATGCCCAACATCCCCGGCCTCGACCTTGGCAGCTTTGGCGCATAAGTTTGGGGCGCTGAAGCTAACCCAAACGCCTTGACTCCTCCTTCAACCTGTACTGATGTCGCCATTGTAATCCTGAATTACAATGGCGAGCATTTTTTGCGGCAATTTCTCCCCGGTGTGCTGGCTCACGCGGCTGGGGCGCGCGTGGTAGTAGCCGATAATGCCTCGACCGACGACTCCGTGCCACTGCTGCGTCACGGCTTTCCGCAGGTCGAGCTGCTACTTTTTGCAGAGAACCTGGGCTTTTGCGAAGGCTACAACCAGGCACTGGCCCAGCTCGACAGCCCATTTTTTGTGCTGCTCAACTCCGACGTGGCCGTGCAGCCCGGCTGGCTGCCGCCCCTGCGCGAGTTGCTGCAACACAACCCGCACATTGCCGCTGTGCAGCCTAAAATACTAGCTTACAGCGACCCTACCTTATTTGAGCACGCGGGAGGTGGTGGCGGCTACCTCGACCGCCTGGCGTATCCCTTTTGCCGGGGTCGGCTTTTCGACACCCTCGAAACCGACCAGGGTCAGTACGACGACCCGCGCCCGGTAGCCTGGGCCAGCGGGGCGTGCTGCCTGGTGCGCACCAGCGCCTGGCGCGAGCTGGGCGGCCTGGAGCCTGCCTTTTTTGCCCACATGGAGGAAATTGACTTCTGCTGGCGCGCGCAGAACGCGGGCTACGAAATCTGGTACCACGGTGGGGCCTGCGTGCACCATGTAGGGGGCGGCACTTTGCCCAAATCGAGCCCGCGCAAAACCTACCTCAATTTCCGCAACGGCTTGGCGCTACTGTATAAAAATGCGGCTCCGAACGAGTTGGCGGAAGCCTTTACGCTGCGGCTTCTGCTCGACTGGGTAGCCGGCCTGCGTTTCCTGCTGGCCCGCAACTGGCCCGAGGCGCAGGCCGTGGGCCGGGCGCACTGGCACTTTTTTCAGAAGCTCGGCTATTGGCGGCAGCAACGGCAGCTGGCCAAGCCGCACTTGCTGGTGCTGCAGCGGGCGGGCACCTACGCGGGCAGCATAGTATGGGCGTATTTTGCCAGGGGCAAAAAGCGCTTTTCGGAATTAATCAAACGCTAAAGGTCCCACACCGTGCTGCGCTGCTGGCGCCAGGCGCGGCGGATATTCATCCAGAATACCCCGGCGAAGTATAGCACGATGGGCGAGCCAAATGTGAAGAACGAAGCGTACACAAACGACAGCCGGATGCTGCGCGTACTAAAGCCCCAGCGCTGCCCCAGCGCCGAGCACAGCCCGAAGGACTGCGATTCGATAAAGTCGGTAAGGCGGTGCATAGAAGAAGTTTTAAGCGGCGCGATGCAACTTTGCCGGGCTAAGATACAACCCAACCGGCAGCAAACGTTAAGCTATTTCTTACGTTAAGGCGCGAACCGGGTTGCTGCCTGGCTCCCCTGGCTGTCGTCAATTTTATTCGATTTGCATTTATTTTCACTTACTAAGCTCTGCCGGCCGGGCCTGCTGCTGGCACTGCTGCTTACGAGCTGTTCACCGCTGCCCAAGATGCTGCAGCAGGCCGAAGCTGGCCGCCGCGTGACGGTAGAGCCGGCGCCGCTCACGGCCGTGGGCGAGTCGGTACCCTTTGAAGCTACTGCCCGCGTGGCCGGCCGCCACCTGCGTAAAGGCGCCGTGTACGAGGTGTTGCTTACGTATCGCTACGACCACAACCTGCGCCTCGATACCTTGGGCCGGCTCTCCTTTGCCCAGGGCGAGTTTACCTACGACGACTCGGTGAAGGGCCGCCTTGTGAGCCGGCGCCGCTTCACCATTGCCAACACCCCAGGCCGCTCGCCGGGCCAGCTGCTGGCCAGGGGCCAGGTGCGCGAGCTAAAGCCCCGCGGCAAGGTGCTGGCTGCCAAAACTGAAACGCTGGTGGCCCGCGGTATTGCCGACCCGGCCCGCCGCGTGGTGCTGGAAGACACGCTGCTGGCGCTGCTGCCCGAGCACGCCACTAATACAATGAGCGGCACCCGTATTTTACCGCTGTATTTCGACCAGGGCCAGTGGTTTATCCGCTCGCACCTGGGCACCAATATCGCGGCCCTCGAAGACCTGATTGACCAGAATCAGCATACCCAGCGGGTGCTCATCGCGGCCGGCCACTCGCCCGATTCGCTCGATGCACACAAGCCGCAGCTGGCCAGCAAGCGCGTAAAAATGCTGCTTTACTATTACAAGCAGCGCGTGAAAGGCTTTTCGTATCTGAATAAGGTAGAGGATATTACCTTCGACACCCTGGCCTACCGCAATAGCTGGGAGCTGCTGCTCAACCAGGTGCAGAACTCGGTGCTGAAGCCCGCCCAGCAGGATTCAATAGTGAGCATCATCAACGACACGCACGGCACCTTTGCCCAGAAGGAAAAAGCGCTGCATAAGCTCAGTTACTTCGATTATCTGGAAGATTATATATATCCGGTGCTGCGCTGGGGCACCGTGGCCGTCACGTATACCGCGCCGCCGCGCTATGATTCGGAGGTATATATCCTGAGCAAGAAAATTCTCGAAAAAGAAGCCGACATCGACGCCCTCACGCCCGAGGAGCTGCGCTACTCGGCCACGCTTACGCCGCTGCTGGCCGAGAAGCAGCGCATTTACGAGTTGGCGGCGGCCAGCACGGCGCGCTGGGAGGCATTCTATAACCTGGGCACGGTGCTGGCCCTGCGGGCCGAAAAGGAAATATCGTTGCGGGTACAGCAAAACTACTACCACCGGGCAGCCGTCAACTTTACGCTGGCGGCCCACCGCCATCCCACGGCCGAGCTGTTTTACCGCGCGGCCTCGGCCCACCACCACGCCCAGGAGCGCCTGGAAGCCTTGCAGGACTACGACTATGCTATTAAGCTGGGTGGCGCCCGCAATATATTACGCAAGGTATTTTCCGACAAGGCCGCGCTGGAAATTCAGGTGGGCCAGCCCGACCAGGCACTCACCAGCCTGCGCCTGGCCGGCCCCAGCTACCAGAACTACATGAACCAGGGCCTGCTGCTCGTGCAGCGCGGGGCCTACGATGCCGCCGCTGCGCAGTATCAGCTGGCGCTCGACCTGCGCCCGCAGGCCGCCGCTCCGCACTATGGCCTGGCCGTAGCGGCCGCCCGCCGCCACGACGAGCCCGCCATGGCCGATGAGCTGCGCAAAGCCATCCACCTCAACCGCGACCTCGCCACCCAGGCCGTAGAAGACCTGGAGTTTCAGGACTATGCCCAGGGCAAGGCCTTTCGGGAAGCGCTGAAGTAGAACGAGTATCTATACTTGTTGCTAGCCCCGTCTGTCATTGCGAGCCTGCGCAGCAATCGCACCGGCACGATACCCGAACGATTTCGTTCTGATACGATTGCCTCGCAGGCTCGCAACGACAGAGGTTTTATAGTCATCGATTCCCAATTCTTGCTTCCCTATCGTAGCTTTGCGTACCGGCCGTGTGCCGGCTTTTGCTAGTCTATTGATGCGTACCATTCAATTCCGTGAGGCCCTGCGTGAGGCCATGAGCGAAGAAATGCGCCGCGACCCGTCGGTTTTTCTGATGGGCGAGGAAGTGGCCGAGTACAACGGCGCCTACAAGGTGAGCCAGGGAATGCTCGATGAGTTTGGGCCGGAGCGCGTGATTGATACCCCGATTGCCGAGCTGGGCTTTGCCGGCATTGGCGTGGGCGCGGCGGCCAACGGCCTCAAGCCGATTATCGAGTTTATGACCTTCAATTTCTCGTTGGTGGCTATTGACCAGGTAATTAACTCAGCCGCTAAAATCTATTCCATGTCGGGCGGGCAGTATTCCTGCCCCATTGTATTCCGCGGGCCTACCGGCAATGCCGGGATGCTCAGCAGCCAGCACTCCCAGAATTTTGAGAACTGGTACGCCAACTGCCCCGGCCTGAAAGTGGTGGTGCCGTCGAACCCCTACGACGCGAAGGGCTGATGAAAGCCGCCATCCGCGACCCCGACCCCGTTATTTTCATGGAGTCGGAGCTGATGTACGGCGACAAGGGCGAGGTGCCCGAAGAAGAATACATCCTTGAAATCGGCAAGGCCAACGTGGTGCGCGAAGGCAAGGACGTTACGCTGGTGAGCTTCGGCAAAATGATGAAGCTGCTCTACACCGCCGCCGATGAGCTGGCCAAGGAAGGCATCTCGGCCGAGGTAATCGACCTGCGCTCGGTACGCCCCATCGACTACGATACGCTCATCAACTCGGTTAAGAAAACCAATCGCCTGGTGGTGATTGAGGAAGCCTGGCCGCTGGCCAGCATCTCGGGCGAGCTGGCCTACATGGTGCAGCGCCGCGCATTTGACTACCTCGATGCCCCGGTTATCCGCATCACCTGCGCCGACGTGCCGCTGCCCTACGCGCCTACCCTCATCGAAGCGTCGCTGCCCAATGTAGCCCGTATTCTGAAGGCGGTGAAGGAAGTAACTTACGCCAAGGCCTAACGCTGCCAGGCACTTAGCAACCAGAAAAGCGCCCCGTAACTATGCGTTACGGGGCGCTTTCGTTTTTTACTTACACCAAGCAACAGCTTAGCGCGGTTTCGGAGTCGCTGTACGGTAGCGCGGACTTTTAGTCCGCGCGTTGCTATGCTGAGCACTCGCGGACTAAAAGTCCGCGCTACTTAACCAGCCTTATCCTGATTCCGAAACCGCTTTAGTTGGTATCAAGCGCTTCGCCGCTATCGTTGGCCGACAGCACGGGGGCTTTTTTGGGCGCACCGGCTTTGGCCGCGGCCGAGTGCTGCGCCTTACTGGCGGCGGCGCTCACTTTATCGGCGGCTTTTTTGGTAGTGCCGGCTGCTTTGGCAGCGGGACTGGCAGCTGGCTTTTTAGCGGCGGGCGCTTTGGTAGCTGACGCTTTGGCGGCTGGCTTAGCGGTAGTTTTGGCTTTGCTGGCCGGCGCGGCTTTTTTGTCGTCGGCTCCCAGGCCTACGCGCTCGCGCAGGCCGTCGGTGAGGCTCTTGAACTGCTTTTCGAGGTCCGTGCGCTTGGTTTCGCCGCTTTTCAGCAGGTCTTCCATTATTTTTTTACCTTCCTGCTCCGAAAGCTTGCTCTCCTTTACCAGCTTTTCGATGGCCGTTTGCACGGCCTTGTTGCCCTGCGAGAGAAACCCGACGCCGGTGTTGATGAATTTCTTAAACAGGTCATCCATGAGTGAAAAGGTAAAGGGTGAAAGAATTGAATGTAAACACCTTGGCCCGCTATAGTAGTAGGCTTGCCTACTACCTACCGTAAACTTACGTGCCCCAGGCCCCACAATACACCAAGGTACGGGTTTTAAAGCTGGAAGTACGTCGGCGGCTGATTAACAGGGCTAAACAGCGGAGTTATCAGGTTGGAAAATGCTGCTGCCTTACTAGCCGTGACACCCGAGGGCAGGAATACAACGAACTTATAATATTATATAATATATAATATTATAATACTATTTCTGCTTTTTATCCCCCAGCTTATTATCCCGGTAGCCTTTGATGGCCAGTGGCACCCAGCCCAGCACCGGAATAAAATAGGCGATTATGAGCGGGTTGCGCCAAATCATTTTCCAGAACGCCCCCGGCTTATCGAGCTGCATATCAAAGTCGCGCTCACCGTTTTTGACGAAGCGGCGCTCAAACTCGGTAAAGACGGCCGGCCAGGCGAACGGCAGGAAAAACGGAAAAAAGCGCCGGTTTTCCTTCATGCGCTGCCAAAGCTCGCGCCAGCGGTACGGGTGCTGGCCATGGGCGGCCACGGCGGCATTCATTTCGCCCTGCATACGCTGTCGAATCTGCTCGCTGATGGCCAGCAGCTCGTCGCGGCTCAGCTCGTCGGGCTTTTTAGCGGTAAGCTCGGTGGGCCGGATACGGGTGCCCATTACGTAGGTAAGCTGGGCGGGCAGAGCCAGGTAAAACGCCCAGGGCTGAATAATGACCAGCAGCAGCAGCAAGGTAATTGGCAGGAACGGAATACCGATTTTTTTGGTCAGCCGGTTTATCCAGTCAAAGCTGTAGGCGTAGGGGTTGAGGTACTCAGCGTTGATGGTGTAAAACGGCATAATATCGGTGCCGTGCATCAGACTGAGCCTCAGCATACTGGTAGCCAGGCGCTGCAGCTGGTACTTGCGATTGAAGCCCTTGCCGATGCCCGGCACCCCTCAGGGTAAAGCATCAGGTTATGGTCCTGGTAGTACATCATGGTTTCGAAGTTGAGCGTGGTGGCATCCACGCTGCCGCACTTCTTCCAGAAGTCCGTGATGAGATAGGGGTTCATCAGCCTGGTAGCTGAGAGCATGGGCGCCGATAGCGGCCGGGGCAGGTCGCGCAGGGTGCCACGGGTGCGCAGCAGGTAGCGCCACAGATGCGAGAGCGAGATAATGGCATCCCAGGGGAATGCCATGCCCGAATGATTGGAAGCAAAGATGAGCGGCCGGGCCGGGTTGTTGCGCTGCGGAAACGGCTCAAAGCCCACCAGCCGCGAGCGAAACCACACCCGGTCGAGCAGCTGCAGGATGTTATCGTCGAGCGTCTGAGTAAACTCTTCCCGGAAATAATCGCTGTAGATGTGCTGATTGGCCCGGATAAGCGGTGGGGGCAGGGTATCGGGCACGGCAGCGGCAGACATAGCAGAAAATTAAGCAGCCGCGAAAGATAGGATTGTAACGACGAACGACTGAGGGTCAGTCTGCAAAATCATATTTGCCGCTTGAGCTTTACGCTGGCCGGGTGCAGCTCGCCATCGGCGCGGCGCAGCACCATAAACAGCACCCGGCCATCCTGCGAGTGCAGCAAGCGGCTCAGCTCCGTAATGGAAATATTCGTGAGTGGCATAAAATTGATACTGACCAGCTCTTCGCCTTCCATAATACCAGCTGAGGCTGCCGGGGAGCCGGGCACCACGCGCTGCACCAGAAAGCGATGGTAGCCCGGCCCGGCCGCCAGCAGGTCGAGGCCGCACATATCGTGCTCGAAAGGGTCGTGCAGCTCCGAAGTGGGCCGCAGCAGCAGGCGGCCATGCGGATAGTCGATAACGGCCGTGAAGCGCTTGAGGACCTCAAAGCCCAGGCTGCCATTGCGCGAGCGCTCGGTGCCGGTGAGGCGGCCATGCACCTGCGTAGAGTCGGGAAACGAGGTAAGGACCTGCGGCAGCTGATAGCGCCCCAGGTGCATGGTGGCCACCCGCCCCAGCGAACCGCTGATAAGCCCCGTGAGCCCCCGGCCCAGGTCGGTGCGCAGGCAGGTAGGCGGCAGGCTCAGGCGCTGGTCGGAAGTCGTTTCGAGGCTGAGCGCGTGGCCCGCGCCGGTATCGAGCAGCAGGCGCAGCGGCAGGTCGGTGCTCCCGGCAACCGCCGTAAGCTGCTGCACGCTGGCCGTTAAGTACGCCTTGTTGTTGTCGAGGGTAAGCGGCAGCGTAGTCCAGCGCCGGCCTTTGGGGCTTTGTAGTAGGCCGGGTCACAGAGCTCGAGCTGCTGCTGCGCCGAATAAATAGTAACCACGAACGAGCGAAAGAGGTCGGCCCCAATAATGCCGTGCACGGGCATTCCCACGTAGCCCGAGAGGTCGAGCACATCGCTACTGAGCACGAGCCAACTCATATCCGCGGCTTCGGCTCCGGCTACTTTCACACGCACATTGGTCGCCTCATAAGCCCGCAGGCCACTGTCGGTGCCACCTACGCCAAGCAGCTTGTACTGGGCTCCGTGCATCAGGCCCAGCGAGTCGGCCAGCTGCGGGTCGGTAACCAGGCTGGCGCTTACCCCGGTATCGAGCAAAAAATTGTAAGGCCCGCAGCCGTTGAGGAAGGCCGATATAATGAGCAGGTTGCGCTGGGAGGTAAAGGGCAGCCGCAGCTTATGGCAGCCCGGCTTGGTGAGTCGAAAAGGGGCCCCAGCCGTTTGGGCAGCGCACAGGCGCGGGCCGGCCGACAGCAGCAAAAGCGCAGCTATCAGTCGCCAGCCTACCCAGCACGGGCAGCTCCACCTAAACAACGCGCGCACTCGCATGGCCCCCGGCATACTTTAGCCTGTGAAAGGCTAAATATACAACGGTTTAGCAGCTTTAGCAAGCCCTTTACTGGTAAGCTTTTCGGCAGCACTTACCGCAGCAAATGTGGCACTACCTGCTCCTAAACCCGGGGCTATCCTGGATGCTGCCAGTGGCCCGCCGGGTCGTAGCGCAGGGCCCCGGCACCAATAGTGAGCGGCGCCGCCAGGTTGTTGCGGTAGAGCTGCCCGGTGCCCAGGCCCTGGGCAAAATCACCCACCGCGTACTCGCCCGTAAGCTGCGCCACGGCGTTGAGACCGATGTTGGATTCCAGCGCCGAGGTTATCCACCAGGC
The DNA here is from genome assembly GCF_013256425.1 of Hymenobacter sp. BRD67. Lineage (GTDB taxonomy): Bacteria > Bacteroidota > Bacteroidia > Cytophagales > Hymenobacteraceae > Hymenobacter. The sequence goes on along the minus strand of NZ_CP053904.1, from coordinate 666,257 downwards.
AATACCCTGGGCTTCGGCCAGCGCTATCCAGCGGCGGGTAGCAGCGTGCCCTCCCAGCAGCGTGGGTTTGAGCACCAGGTAGGGCGGGCGCACCTCATCAAGCAGGGCCTGCTGGCGGGCCGGTTCGGTGAGGCCAATCAGCTCCTCATCGAGCGCAATGGGGATGGGCGACTCGCGGCAGAGCGTAGCCAGCGCCGGCCACTGCCCGGCTTTGATTGGCTGCTCGATGGAGTGAATGTGAAAGCGGGCCAGCGCAGCCAGCTTGGCAGGGGCCTCGGCGGGCGCAAAGGCACCATTGGCATCCACGCGCAACACCAGCTGTGCGGGGCCGGCCTCGGCTCTTATCTCGGCCAGCAGCTCCAGCTCGGTGGCAAAATCGAGGCTGCCGATTTTAACTTTCAGGCACCCGTAGCCGGCGGCCAGCTTCTGCCTAATCTGCTCGCGCATGAAAGCGGCATCGCCCATCCACACCAGGCCATTGATGGGCAAGGCGGCCCGCCCCCGGCTAAAGTCGTTGGCATACAGCTGCTGCCGCCCGCCACCGGCCAGGTCGAGCACGGCGGTTTCGAGGGCAAAGCGCAGGGCGGGCAACTGGGCAGGCACCAGCGCGGCGGCCTCGGCGGCCGTTAGCCCAGTATGTCGGGCTTGATTGAACTGCTGGCAAAATTGCGCAACAAGCTCTTCAAAATCAGCCCTGTAATCGGGGCTAAGACCTTCGAGCGGCGCGGCTTCGCCCCAGCCCGTTACCCCGGGCTGCTGCTTGTTGTGCAGGCCAAGGTAATAAGCTACGTGCTGGCTGAGCGCGCCGCGCGAGGTGCGGGCCGGAAAGTTAAAGTGCAGCACCCGCCGCTGGTAGGTTAGAGTCAGCATGGTGCAAAGGTGCAGCCTAGCAGACCTATACGGCGTCAGAACCAGGCTTACCGGGACCGCGACGGCTTATCTGGCCACCTTTGCGGCCAGCAGCGCGAGCCTCTTCGGATGAAAAGCGGTGACCCCGGCCGCTCTCGTGCGAAGCCCGGCCACCCTCGCTGGCAATGCGCCGCTGCTGCTCGGGCGACATAGCCGCGAAGCCGCGGCGGCTTTTTTCGCCAATGCGCCGGGCCGGGCGCTTAGGCTGCTTGGCAGGATTAGCAGAAAATGAAGCGGACGCAGTGAAATCAACACCAATCGTACTCATAGAAAAGGACTTACTAAAGAAGAGAGCAGTAGAAAACAGTTTGTATTGACACCAATACCGGCGGCTAGTGCAAACCAGCTTAGTATGCGGGAAATTCCTTCTACCCAATTTTTTCTTGTCTATTTTCATTTTATGCCGCTGCCTGCAGCCCACCAGCTTACCAGAACGCGGCCGGGCCAGCCCAACTGGCCGATTTTGGGCCGGGGCGCGCAACCCTGCACCGGCTGGCGCGGTTACAAGGGCGGCCCATCTGCCACATTTTTTTTCGTCTATGGCTTTTGCTTCTTCGCTTCTCTCCTCTCCGGCCGTAGGCGCTGGCACTGTGGCAGGCTTACCAGCTCATTATCAGGCCGTGCGGGCGCAGTCGGTAGCTTTGGTGCAGCCCTGCTGCCCGAAGACACCGTGGTGCAGCCTACCCTCGACGTGAGCCCGCCCAAGTGGCACCTGGCCCACACTACCTGGTTTTGGGAGACGTTTCTGCTCAAGCAGTTCCAGCCAGGCTACGCGGTATTTCACCCCGATTACGCCTTTTTATTCAACTCTTACTACAACTCGCTCGGCTCCAGGGTAAATCGGGCCGACCGCGGTACACTCTCGCGCCCGCCGCTGGCCGACGTGTATCGCTACCGCGCCTACGTCGACGAGCACATGGCTATGCTGCTGGCTGGCCTGGGCGGACTCCCCCCACGGCCACCGAGCTGGTCGAGCTGGGCCTGCACCACGAGCAGCAGCACCAGGAGCTGCTGGCAACCGATATTAAATATATCCTGAGCACCAACCCGCTGGCACCGGCTTATATAGAAAATAATGAATATAATAAACCCGTTTTTTCCTCCCCTGAGGCCGGCGACTTTTCCAGCCCCGGCGCTACGGCGCGGCCCGCTACCTGGCTGCCGGTGCCCGGCGGAATCTACAGCATTGGTCACCAGGCAGCAGGCTTTTCATTTGACAACGAATTGCCAGTGCATGAGGTACTGGTAGCGCCTTTCGAGCTGCAAAACCGACTCGTGACCAACGCCGACTATCTGCAATTTATCGAGGCGGGCGGCTACCAGCAGTTTCAGTTCTGGCTCGGCGAGGGCTGGGATTTAGCTAGCCGCGAGGGTTGGACGGCCCCGCTCTACTGGTCGAAAAATGCGGAGGGCCAGTGGCTGCGCTATGGCCCTACCGGCCTGGAGCCGCTCAAGCTGGCGGCGCCCGTCTCGCACATCAGCTTCTACGAAGCCGATGCGTATGCCCAGTGGGCCGGTGCCCGCCTGCCCACCGAGGCCGAATGGGAAACCGCGGCCCGCTTCTTTCAGGCCACGCCCCAGGGCGGCAACTGGCTCGAAACCGGCTACTTCGACCCGCAGCCGCTCGCCACCGACGCCGACCCCAGCCAGTGCCACCAGCTGCTGGGCGACTGCTGGGAGTGGACGTATTCGGCCTACCACCCCTACCCCGGCTATCAGCGCGCCGCCGGGGCGCTGGGCGAGTACAACGGCAAGTTTATGCTGAACCAGCTGGTGCTGCGCGGGGGCTCGTGCGCCACCCCCGAGAGCCATATCCGCGTGAGCTACCGCAATTTCTTCCACGCCGATAAGCGCTGGCAGTTTACGGGGCTGCGGCTGGCGCGGTAGGTAGTGAGCAGTGAGCAGTGAGCAGTGAGCAGAAGAACGTCATGCTGAGCCTGTCGTTCTTTTTTACCTTTGGTTTATCCTTGATTCTGGCTAGCTCTTTTGCGGCGTCAGCCATTTTTCCAGCCGCAGGGGCTGGTACTGGGTCATGGCATCGAGCAGGGGGGCCGCGCTGGCATTTTGTATTACCTGGCTGCGGTTTTCCGTGCGTACAAAGCCTTCGCCCACCATGTGGTCGCAGAGGCCAAGCAGCTGGTCGTAGAAGCCTGCTACATTGAGCAACGCAACGGGCTTGCCGTGCAGGCCCAACTGGCCCCAGGTCATCACTTCAAACAGCTCTTCGAGCGTGCCGAAGCCGCCGGGCATGGCAATGAAGCCTTCGGCCAGGTCGGCTATCAGCAATTTGCGCTGGTGCATGGTTTCGACTACGTGCAATTCGGTGCAGCCCTTGTGCGCCAGCTCCTTATCGGCCAGGAAGCCGGGAATAACCCCGATAACCTTACCGCCTTCGGCCAGCACGGCATCGGCGATAACGCCCATCAGTCCCACGCAGCCACCGCCATACACGAGGGTAATACCCCGACGGGCCAGCTCGCGGCCCAGCTCCTGGGCTTGCTGGGTATAAATTTCCTGATTGCCGCTGCTGGAGCCGCAGTACACTGCTACGCTTTTCATATTAGTTGTTTAATATCAGCAAACTAAGAACGTCATGCTCATCTGGTGTCCGCTTGCCGAAGCATCTCTGCCGCTTCATCCAACGATGCGGTAAAGATGCTTCGGCAAGCGGACACCAGATGAGCATGACGTTCTTTTTTGGGTCTTGAATAATTACATACGCTCGGGCACTTCGATACCGAGCAGGCCGAGGGTAGTTTTGATGGTTTCGGCCGTTTTAGCCGAGAGCGCCACCCGGAAAGCTTTCTTGGCAGCGTCGGTTTCGGCAAAAATCGGCACTTCGGTATAAAAGCGGTTGTAGCTCTTGGCTACGTCGTAGGCATACTGCGCCACCACGGCCGGCGAGAGCGTGCGGGCCGCCTCGGCCACCACGCCCGCATAGCCGGCCAGCTGCTGAATCAGCTCCTGCTCAGTGGGTTGCAACTCGCCTAGCTGGCTGAAATCGCTGATTTCTTCCACACCCTGCTCCAAAGCCTTGCGGCGGATAGACGATATACGCGCGTAGCTATATTGAATAAACGGACCCGTGTCGCCCTCAAGCCGCACCGATTCTTCGGGTTGAAAAGCATGCGCTTTTTGGGGTCCACTTTCAGCAGGTAGTATTTCAGTGCGCCCAGGCCCAGCGTGTGGTAGAGCTGCGTTAGTTCTTCGTCGCCCAGGCCTTCGGTTTTGCCTTTTTCAAGGGTAGCTGCTTTGGCGGCTTCCTCTACTTCTTTCACTAATTCATCGGCATCAACCACGGTGCCTTCGCGGCTTTTCATCTTGCCCGAGGGCAAATCGACCATGCCGTAGCTGAGATGATGAATGGCCTCGGCGTAGGGCTTGCCCAGCTTTTTGAGCGTGGCTTGCAGCACCTGCATGTGGTAGTTCTGCTCGTCGGCAATGACGTAGATGCTGCTGTCGTAGCCGAAATCCTGGTATTTCAGCTCGGCCGTGCCCAGGTCCTGGGTGATGTAGACGCTGGTACCGTCGGCGCGCAGCAGCAGCTTTTCGTCGAGGCCTTCGGCCTGCAGGTCAACCCACACCGAGCCGTTTTCTTTCTTGAAGAACACGCCCTTTTGCAGGCCTTCCTCCACGCGCTCCTTGCCCAGCAGGTAAGTTCCCGACTCGTAGTAAAACTTGTCGAAATCAACGCCGATGTTCGCGTAGGTAGCGTTGAAGCCATCGTACACCCAGCCGTTCATGCGGTGCCAGAGGGCCATCACGTCCTCGTCGCCGGCCTCCCAGGCTTGCAGCATCTGTTGCGCTTCGAGCATCAGCGGGGCTTGTTTTTTGGCGATTTCATTCGCTACGCCTTCGGCTTCGAGCTGCTTTATTTCTTCGCGGTAGTGCTTCTCGAACAGTACGTAGTACTTGCCAGCCAGGTGGTCGCCTTTGATGCCCGCGCTCTCCGGCGTTTCGCCGTGGCCGAAACGCTGGTAGGCAATCATCGACTTGCAGATGTGGATGCCCCGGTCGTTTACCAGGTTGGCCTTGGTGACGGTGGCGCCGGTAGCTTTCAGAATCTCGGCCACGCTGTAGCCCAGGAAGTTGTTGCGCAGGTGGCCCAGGTGCAGGGGCTTGTTGGTGTTGGGCGACGAGTACTCGACCACCACCCGCTGCGGGCCGCCGGTGGGCACCGGCGTACCGGCCGGCTGGCGGTAGAGCTCACCAAATAGCTTGAGCCACTCGGCATCGGCGATTTCAATATTCAAAAAACCCTTTACTACGTTGTAGCCGCTCACGGTGGGCACGTGGGCCTTCAGCCACTCGCCCAGGGCCTGGCCGATTTGCTCCGGGCCTTTGCCAAAGGCTTTGGTGAGCGGAAACGTGACGAGGGTAAAGCTGCCGGCAAACTCCTTGCGCGTGGGCTGGAGTACGAGGCTGGCGGCGGGAATCTCCTGATTGAAAACGGCCTGGGCGGCCGCTTGCAGGGCGGTTTTTAGGGTTTGTTCAAGCTGTTGCACGAGGGCAAAGGTACGCAGCGCAGCAGCGCAGACTTACGCATTCTGCTCGCTGCTTACCGGCTCACCACCTCTTCCAGGCGCAGCCGCCGCTCAATGGCCGCCGTGGCTTTTTCGAGAATATTAAAGGCATTTTTGGCCATCGTGTTCTCATTATCGAGCGTGGGGTTGATTTCGACCATTTCGAAGCAGATAACCCGCTCGTTTTCCAGCAGGTCCTGGCACAGGTTTTCGGCTTCCGACAGGTATAGGCCCTTCTCAACCGGTGTGCCGGTGCCCTTGCTGAACTCCGAATCGAGGCTATCGACATCAAAGGAAATGTACACCAAGTCGCAGAAGCGCAGGTGCTCATAAATCTCGCGCACCAGTTGGCGCGAGCCTTTGGCCTGAATCTCGGGCAGCTTTATCCACTTGATATTCAGCCGCTCGATAACGGCGTTCTCCTCTCCTTCGATATCGCGCACGGCTACGTACACCAGGTGCTCAGGCCGCAGTTTGGGGCCGGGCTCGGCCAGATTTTGTAGCCGCCGCCAGAAAAACTCGGTTTCGGCGTCGGGCTGGTTGCGCTGGCAGGGCAGGTTATCCTCGTTGAGGGCCGCCGCTAGGGGCATGCCGTGCACGTTGCCACTGGGCGTAGTGTAGGGCGAGTGAATATCGGCGTGCGCATCTATCCAGATAACCCCAGCGTTTTATGGGGATACGCCGCTTTGATGCCGGCAATAGTGGCGTTGGCGCTGCTGTGGTCACCGGCCAGCACCAGCGGAAACTCGCCGAAGCGCAGCGTCTGCTCCACGGCGCTGGCGATGCCTTTCTGCACCGTATAGATGGAATCTATGTGCTTGGCGTAGGCAAAGTGGTTTTTCTCAAACAGCACGTGGTTGAGGTCCTGCGTGACCACGGAGTTGTAGCGCCGGAAATAGTCGGAACCTTTGTTGAGGCAGGCTACACGCAGGGCGTCGGGGCCCAGGCTGGCGCCCCGCGTGCCGGCGCCCAGTTCGGAGCGGACTTCAATAAGCTTGATGCGTTTCATCGGGTGGGAAATGGAAAGCGACTAAAATGGGCTGCATCGTGACGCCCGCCGCCCCGAGGGGCCACTGGCGTGCGCTGCCTTGCGGCGGAAACCCGCCGTAGCCATGTCGCTTCCTTTCACCGGAGTCCGATGCGTGCGGGCCGGTCGTTTCCGGCCCCGGCGGTACTTTTGACCTGCCCGCCGCAAAGGTCGGGATTATTTGCCGTTTTTCCGCCTCGATGGATACTTATCACGACCTGATTTCCCAGACTTTCGATTTTCCCACGGCCGATTTTACGGTGCAAGCCAATGAGCTGCGCTTCCACGGTATCGACCTCATGGCGCTGGTAGAGAAACACGGCACGCCGCTACGCCTCACCTACCTGCCTAAAATAAGCTCCCAGATTCAGCGGGCCAAGCAGTGGTTTGCCGACGGCATTGCTCAGACGGGTTACACGGGCTCGTATTCGTACGCCTACTGCACCAAATCGTCGCACTTCCGCTTCGTGCTCGACGAGGCGCTGAAGAACGACGTGCACCTCGAAACATCGTCGTGGTTCGATATTAGCATTATCCGCTCGCTGTTTGAGCACGGCAAGTTTGGCAAGGATAAGTATATCATCTGCAACGGGTTCAAGACCGAAGAATACAAGGCGGCTATCTCCGACCTCATCAACGATGGGTTTGTGAACTGCCTGCCCATTCTCGACTCGCCCAACGAAATCGACTACTACCACGCGCACGTCAACACCAAAACCAACCTGGGTTTGCGCCTGGCCTCCGATGAGGAGCCGCGCTTTCAATTTTATACTTCGCGCCTGGGCATCCGCTACGCCGACGCGGTGCCGCTCTACGAGCAGAAAATCAAGAGCGACCCGCGCTTTGAGCTAACGATGCTGCATTATTTTATCAGCACGGGCATCAAGGACACGTCGTATTACTGGTCGGAGCTGAGCCGCTTTATTCACAAATACTGCGAGCTGCGCAAAATCTGCCCCACGCTGCAAACCATCGACATCGGCGGCGGGCTGCCCATCCAGACTTCGATTCAGCTGGAGTACGACTACCCGTACATGATTGCCGAAATTCTGCGCACCATTCAGCGTATCTGCGCCGAGGAAGGTGTGCCGGAGCCGAATATCTTCACTGAGTTCGGCATCTTCACGGTGGGCGAAAGCGGGGCTACGATTTACTCTATCCTGGATGAGAAATTGCAGAATGACAAGGAGTTGTGGTACATGATTGACGGCTCGTTCATCACCAACCTGCCCGATACCTGGGCCCTGAACCAGCGCTTTATCATGCTGGCGCTCAACGGCTGGAACCGCCCCTACCGCAAAATCCAGCTCGGCGGCCTCACCTGCGACTCGCAGGACTACTATAACTCGGAGAAGCACATCTACCAGACCTTTCTGCCGCAGCTGCAACCTGCTCGCAATCAACCAACTACCGCCGAGCCCATCTACGTGGGCTTCTTCCACACCGGCGCCTACCAGGAAAGCCTGAGCGGCTACGGCGGCATCAAGCACTGCCTGATTCCGGCGCCCAAGCACGTCATCCTGGACCGCGCCGCCGATGACACGCTCACCGATACCGTCTTCGCGCCCAAACAGGAAGCGGCCAGTATGCTGAAAATTCTGGGCTATACCTCATAATAAATCAAGCGGTTAGGAAGTTGCCCAGGCTGGAAAGCACTTTTTCCAGAAACCGCGCCCAGGCATACCTGGCAACCGCCCGTCACTCGTACCTTTGAAACCTAACTGCGTCTTCGTCAACCACTACCTTTTTATGAAAAAGCTCCTTATCCTCGCCATTGGGGCCGCCACCCTCGGCCTCGGCGCCTGCAACCGCCAGACCTGCCCCGCCTACACCTCGGCCAAATCGGCCGCCGCGCCGGTTACGGCCAGCACCGCCACGGCGGTCGAGCGTCAGTAGCTTTCAGCTGCGTTTTTTACGAAGAGCGCCCGGCCTGCACGTACGTGCGGGCCGGGCGCTTTCAGTTGGATACGGAAGCAGTGCAGAAAGTTGTTTTGCGGTCATGCTGAACGCAGTGAAGCATCTCTGCCGCTTCATCCAACGATGCGGCAGAGATGCTTCACTGCGTTCAGCATGACGTTCTTTTTGGGTTTTTGCTATTTCCTGAACAGGCTCCTCGTCTACCCAGACAGGTCGCTAGCGCACGCTGTCCTTCCCGCCCCCGTTCAGCTGCTCCAGTAGATTATCGGCTGCCACAGTATCCTTGGCCGACTCGCGGTGGCGCGGCTCGTATTCGGTGTAGCACACGTACTTGCGGTTGATTTTGGAGGGCGGCTTGGGGAAAGGGCCGTAGTCGTAGTTCAGGCTTTTATCCTTGTAAATTGTTTCCATGTAGCGGCCGAAGATGGGCAGGGCCATGCGGCCGCCCTCGCCCTGCTGCGAGCGGAAAAAGTGAATGCTGCGGTCTTCACCGCCCACCCACACGCCGCTCACCAGGTCTTTGGTGAGGCCCATGTACCAGCCGTCGGAATAGTTGGAAGTGGTGCCGGTTTTGCCGCCAATCTGGTTGTCTTTACGCCACAGGTCCTGGAAGTCCCAGAGGCCCTGCGAGGTGCCGCCCGGCTCCTCCATGCCTCCGCGCAGCATGTAGGTCATCAGCCAGGCCGTTTCGGGCGAGATGGCGCGCTTCTGCACGGGGTCAAACTGCTGGATAACGTTGCCATTGCGGTCCTCGATGCGGGTAATAATGCGGGGCTCGGACCGAAAGCCGTTGTTGAGGAAGGTAGCGTAGGCATCTACCATCTCGTACACGCTCACGTCGCCGGCCGAGCCCAGGCCGATGCTGGGCACCGGCAGCAGCGGGCTGGTAATGCCCACTTTGTGCGCGTAGTCGGCCACCTTGCCCCAGCCTACCTTCTCGGTGAGCTGGGCCGTAACGGAGTTTACCGAGCGGGCCATGGCTGAACGCAGCGTCATATTGATTCCGGTATATTCGCGCGTCACGTTATCGGGCTGCCACTCCATGGGCTTGCCGTTTTCGATGTATTTTATCGTCACGCGCTGGTCGCGGATGCGGTCGCAGGGCGAGTAGCCGTTATCCAGCGCCGTGAGGTACACAAAAGGCTTGAACGTGGAGCCGGCCTGGCGCTTGCCTTGCTTCACGTGGTCGTACTGGAAAAAGCGATAATCTAGGCCGCCTACCCAGGCCTTGATGGAGCCTGTGAAGGGGTCCATCGTCATCATGCCGGCCTGCAGAAAATGCTTGTAATAGGCCAGTGAATCGAGCGGCGACAGTACCAGCGTGGTATCACCGTCGGTTTTTTTCCAGGTAAACACCTTCATCGGCCGCTTGGCGTGCAGGGCCGAATCGAGGCGGGCGGGCTGGCCGTGGTAGCGAGCCGCCAATGCCTTGTAGCTCTGGGTGCGCCGCATCTGGGTTTCGATGAAGTCGGGGATTTCGTGGCCTTCCTCGTCCACCCAGGGGTTCTGGCCCTTGTTGCGCCAGAAGTTATCAAACTGCTGCTGCAGCATTTTCATACGCTGGTGCACAGCCTGCTCGGCGTGGTCCTGCATGCGCGAATCGATGGTAGTATAAATGCGCAGGCCGTCGCGGTACATGTCGTAGCCGTGGGCCTCGCACCAGTGGTTCACGGCCTGGCTGATGGCACCCCGAAAATACGTATCGGGGCCATCGACATGCTTTTCAATCTGATAGTCAAGCACAATAGGCTCGGCCTGCAGGGCTTTCACTTCGGCAGGCTTCAGGTCGCCGGCCTGGCCCATACGCTGCAGCACCACATTGCGCCGGTGGCGCGAAGCGGCCGGGTGAAACCGCGGATTGAAGGCCGTTGGATTATTCAGCACCCCGATAAGCGTGGCCGCCTGAACGGGCGTCAGGCTGTCGGGCGTGGTGCTGAAAAACGTCTTGGCCGCTACCTTAATACCGAAGGCGTTGGAGCCGTACTCCACGGTATTGAGGTACATCCGCAGAATCTCTTCCTTGGTGTAGCGGCGCTCCAGCTCCACGGCCGTTATCCACTCCTTGGTTTTGGCCACCACCGTGCCCACGCCCGGAATGTGGCTGAGTCCGCCCTGGCTTTCGCCGCGCCGGGTTTTGTATAAGTTCTTGGCCAGCTGCTGGCTGATAGTAGAGCCGCCGCGCTTATCGCCCCGCAGGCCGTAGTAAAAAGTTGACACTAGCGAGGGCGCGTCGATGCCCGAATGCTGGTAGTAGCGGGCGTCCTCGGTGGCAATAAGCGCCTTCACCAGCCAGGGCGAAATCTGATTGAGCGGTACCGGCGAGCGGTTCTCGCGGAAATAGCGGCCGATGAGCACGCCATCGGAAGTGAACACCTCCGATGCCTGCTCCACCTTGGGGTTTTCTAATTCTTCGAGGCTCGGCGACTTGCCAAACAAGAACAGGAAATTGCTGCGCACCAGCAGCGGATACACCAGAAAAAAGCCTGCGCTGATAAAAAAGATGGCCCAGGCAATGCGCACCAGGCGGCGCGTGCCCCGGCCGGGGCGCTTACGAGAAGCACCCGAAGGGCGGGTGGGTAGAGAATCGGGGGCAGCAGGCGGAATAGTTTCGTCGGCCATGAACGGCAAATCAGGGGCAGGGAAAGGCAAAGATACCAGCCAGCCGCAACGCTAAGCCGTGCGCATCAGTGCCCGCCGGCCAATTCGCTCCCGATAGTAGCGGTAGCCGATTTCGAGCAGACCAGCCAGCGTGCAGACCAGCCCCAGGCCGTAGCTCCAATCCAGATAACGCAGCTGCCGGGCGGTGGGCGCGTCGTAGGCGTGCAGGTATAGGCTCAGGCCCCACAGCTCATCCACAAACGTGAACCCCCAGATGAGAGCAGCTGCCCGCCGCCGCATCCGGCCCAGCACCATCACCCAGCGCGCCAGGTAGAGCACCAGCCCCGGCAGGGCCGCCGGAGCCAGCAGCGGCTGCTGCCAGAGTAGCGGCAGGCCCAGCAGCACAATGGTCAGCGTTTCTTTAAACAGCTGCAACGCGCCAATAGCCCGCCCCACCCGGGAAAGGCGCTTGGCACGGGGCAGGGTGGCGGAAGAGCGGGCATGGGGCAGGGCGTTGAAGCGCAGGCAAGATACTGGCGAAGCGCGCAGTAGCAAATTTTTGAGCCAACGGGGTAGCCGAAACTCAACTATCCCTAGTTGAACTGAAGTTACAAATGTTTGACGAATAAACCAGGCAAAAGTTACCTGGTGCCCACAAGCAGGTTTCAAACGTTGCGTTGGTTTTTGTCCTTTTACCAGTTTCGCATAGGATAAAAAATCAGCAGCTTCATTCAATTTAGCGCAAATTTCCGGTCCGGGTACAGATTGGCTGGCAGCCCGCCCGGTACCAGAACGAGCGGCGCGAACGACGAGCGGACAGCCGGCCAAAAGCCGGCAGCCCGCCCGGTACCCGGATTTGGAAACTGCTCTGGTTGCCCGGCGGCCCTTGTGGTAGCCTGGTGTTGAGCGTGCTTATCTTTTGCGATGCTGCCTGCTGCCTACCGGGTCGGGCGTACCAGCTGCGCCGGCCACTGCCAGGCGCCTACCAGCTCAGTCGGCGGACCGGCCGCCGGCACTGCCCCGCCGCGCAGGGCCAGCAGGCCGGTGGGCCGCTGCATCTGCTCGATGCGGGCATACTCGTCGGCAATCGCCGCGCAGAAGCTCAGCAGGCCGTAGCCACCGGCCAGCAGCGTGCGCCGGTTGGTGGCGTACACGACCAGCGCCGTGCCCGCCAGCAGCGCGCGGTAGGCTTGCCGCCAGAGCCAGGCGCTCAGTCGGTTGCGCCGGGGCGACAGCTGCCGGACGGCCAGGCAATGAAAGACGAGGTGCAGCTCCTTATCGAGCAGCATGCGGCGGCAAATCTGCTGCAAAAGCCCGAGTACGTGGCATTGAACAGGGCGCGGTAGTAAACGGTGACTACTACCTCGGCCGTCAATATTACGCGCACCATATGTACCAGCCCCAGCGACCGGCCCAGGCTCCGAAAAACTGCGTGCAGCCAGTTCCTTTCCAGGCGCGGGATGCCTTGCCGGTCCATAAACCGGCCCAGCAGGGCCGCGTGGCCTTCCTTTTCCTGAATGAAAAGCTGCATGGCCGCCGCATAGTCGGCATCGCCGACCTGCCCGGCCAGAGCGGTAAGGTGGGCGCCACCGGTGCCCTCGCCGCGCTGAAACGTCTGGAGGGAAGCGCGCACGGCCCGCAGCTCGGCCGGGCCGAGCTGATGCGGGTCGTCCCAGGCCAGGTCGGCAAAGCGGGCGTGGTTAGCCTGGAAATAGGTTTTGATGTCGGCGAAGTTCATGGATTTAGAATTTATATATCTTACCAATCAATGCATTTTCCTCGCCAGCAAGTCACTGCAAATACGGTTATCAGTGTGACTGCTATTAAGGCAGCTACTTGAAAAACAACTACAATAAAAAGCCACAGCGTAATGGTTAGATTAAGAAGCCATCCACCAACTTGTGAAGCTCGTAGCCAGTACAACCCACCCCGTACCGCCTGCCACCAAATCATGAAATGCAAAGGCCAGAAACACCCATACAGGATTGGGCCGGTCATTTTAACAGATTGAATTTCTGACGTATAACCAATAATTACCCACGCACCAATACAAGCAACTGCCCAGCATATACTGCCTAACAGCCACTGCCCCGGTGAGTGCGGCTTTTCAAAGGGGTTGCGCATAAGTTTCTTTGCTCAGAAAGGCTATTAGATAGGTTGGTGCACTCCACCCAAACAGTGCGGGTAAGCTGCTTGCTTTGTAAGCATGACAGGAAGAAAAAGGAATCTAGTGCAGCACTGGCAGCTTCAGCAGCAGTTCAGGCGCGGCGCTTTCGGGGCTAGCGGGGCGGCGCCATGCCCGGCCTTTTCGTCGGCGCCGCGCACCTTGCTTAGGATGCCTTCGAGCAGCGGGCGCATGGTATCGAGGTGGCGGGTTTTGATGACGAAATTCCAGAGTGGCTCAAATTTTTTCCAGCCGCCGGCGTAGGCGAAGTGCTTGAGCTGGTGGCGCAGGGTGTCGTGCACGAGGCTGGCGCGGGTGATATTCGGCCAGGAATAGAAGTCGCGGTAAGCCTGGTCATAGCCGTTTTTGAGCTGGCGGGCGGTGAGGTACGGCCCCGGCCGGCACACCACCGTGCGGGTGTCATACTCATTCCAGCGACGGTGCAGCAGGCGGCCCTGGGCTTCCATCTGCTGAAAAAGCGCCGTGCCCGGATAAGGCGTGGCAATGTGGAAAGTCGCCGTAGTAATTCCCTGCTTTACTGCCCATTCCACAGTGCGGTCGAACACGCTGGGCCGGTCGTCGTCGAGCCCAAACACGAAGCTGCCGTTCACCATAATCCCCAAGTCGTGCAGCCGGCGGATAGCCGCCGCGTAGTCGCGCCCCAGGTTTTGGGGCTTGTTGCTCGCTTTCAGATTCGCCGGGCTCAGCGTCTCAAAGCCCACGAACAAGCTGCGCAAACCTGCCTGCGCCGCCTTTTCCAGCAAGCCATTGTCGCGCAGAATGCTATCCACTGTGGCTGCGCCCTGAAACAGCCGGCCCAGGCCGCGCATTCCCTCGAAGAGGCCGGCTGCGAAGCGCACATTGCCCAGCAGGTGGTCGTCGAGAAAGTAGAGGTGGCGGCCGGGCAGGCGGTTTATCTCGGCCAGCGCGTCGTCCACGGTTTGGGTATAAAACGACTTGCCACCGGCAAAAAAGGCATCCTTGTAGCAAAAATCGCAGTGGTGCGGGCAGCCGCGCGTCACCACAAGCGAGTTGGGCACGAGGTAGCGCTCGCGCTTGATGAGGTCGCGCCGGATAGGTGGCACGCCCACCAGTGTGCGCCCCGCTCCCGATACGTAGCGCGGCCGGGCATGGCCGGCCCGCCAGTCGGCCAGAAACGCCGGGAACGTCTCCTCGCCCGGCCCCAGAAAAATACTATCGGCATGGGGCGCGGCCTCGTCGGGCAGGCTCGTTACGTGCAGGCCGCCCAGGCACACATAGGCACCCTGCGCGCGGTAGTGGTCGGCCAGCGCGTAGGCCCGGTACGCATTGGTGATGTACACCTGGATGACGACCAGGTCGGGCGCATCGTCGAGGCGCAGCGGCTCGACGTGCTCGTCCTGCATATCGGCGTCCCAGTCGGGCGGCAGGTAAGCGGCCAGCGTAGCCAGCCCCAGCGGCGGAAACAGCGAGTACTTGATGGGCCGCCAGTACGGGTTGGTGGCCTCGGTGAGCGCGGGCAAAATGAGCTTGACTTTCATGGCAATAGCTAAAAAATCTTACTTCCGAACCAGGTCGGCTGCTCCGGCAGGTGGCCCAAGGCGAGCGGTCAGCTCCTCGTAGGCCTGCCCGGCCGCGATGGTCCGGCTCTGCCAGTTCCGGGCCGGGTACCCGGCCCGGAACCCGGCCAGGCGGGCACGGAGCAGCTGCTGCGCGGCGGCCGGACTCAGGGCCGGAAAACGCCGTACTCATCTTCCACGACCAGCTCTTTGGCCTGGCTAATCAGCACCGCGCGGGCGGCCAGCACGGGTAGCACGCGGGGCGGCATATTCAGCAAAAAGCCTATATCCAGGCGTGGAAAGCGGGCTTGCAGGTTGTAGTCGGCAATCCAGATTTCCCAGTTGCCGGCCGCCAGTAGCAGTACTACCGCATAAGCCGCCCACGAATTGAGGCGCACGAGGCTGAACGCCGAGCGCCGCTGCCAGATTTTGAGCAGCAGCGTGCCCAGTCCGAATACCGTGAGCAGCAGAAAGGCATACACCCCGATTCGCTTGTAGGCCAGCCCGGTATAGCTGATATAGTAGTAATTGCGCAGCGCTACCGACCCGGCCAGCACCACATTCTGCACCACCCACAGCGTAGCGCCCCAGCGCAGCAGCGGCAGGCCCGGCTGGTAGAAATTTAGATTGCGCCGAAAAAACCACAGCATGATGCCGGCCGCCAGCAGAATACTGAAAATCAGTACGTAAGTCCCCTCGTGCACAAACTGCGTGAGGTCGAAGCCCGTCGCGGGCACGAAGCCAAACCAGAGCCAGCGGATATCTACCATGTTCACTACCAGTAGTAGGCCATTGAGCAGGCCAAAGCTCACCACGGCCGCCAGCCACTCCTTGCGCAGGTCGGGCAGCCGCCGGGTAGTGAGCCCAAAATCGGGCCGCCGCACGCCCAGCGAGGCCACCCGGTCGCGCTGCCGCCGCACAAACTCCCCAAAACGGGCCTCCCGGTCGCTCAGAATATGCACGGGCACCGTTACCAGCGCGCCCGCCGCCCCCACCCCACACAGCACCAGAAAAAGCAGGTGCGGCACCGAGATAGTATCCAATAGCCGCGCCAGCCAGTCGGCCAGCACTGCCCACAAGCGGGCCGAAAGCGCGCCATACTGCGGATTTGCCACCGCAAATAAGACCTGAAATATTCCCAGCGCCAGCAGTGGTACCAGCAGCAAGCGTCCATAAAACCACGCGCGCCGCAGCTGTGGCCCTACCTGGCCGGGCGCTCGCACGCTGCCCAGCACCGCCGCCACGGCCGGCAGCACGCCCAGGGCCGCCGTGAGCACCGCCGAGGCCACCAGCTGCAGCGATGGCTGGTTTACCAGCCCCACCAGCAGCAAGCCCGAAGCCAGCGCCGCCAGCATGGCTGCCCCGAGCCGTACCAGGCTACCAACGCCCCGCTCCCTACGCAGCCCAGCACCGCTACCCAAAACCTCAGCGTGCGCCGTACTGGCGCGTGGCGCGGCAGCACTACCAGGTGTGCTCCCACCAGAAACACCATGTAAGCCAGCACATTCATCCCGGTCGACTCGTGCCAGAACAAATAATCGCTCAGCACGGTGGCCGAAGCCAGCAGGCTGCTTAGCAGCACGGAGAGCCGGAAAGCCGGCGCGGCAGCGGGGGCTTTCGCGCCCCAGGAAATGGATGGGTTCATATTGAAAGAACTTTGTTATGCAAAGTAAAGAATGGTAAAAAAACCGCTTGTAGCGGCCTGATTTGTTGGGTGCTGAATACGGGAGCTTCTTAACATTACTGCTTATTAGCGTAGCACTACCCACGCAACAACTTCTCCAGCGCGGCCAAATGCTCCTGAAAGGCTTGCTTACCCGCCGCCGTGGCGGTGTAGGTCGTATTCGGCTTTTTCCCAATAAACTGCTTGCTAACCAGCACATAGCCTGCTTTTTCGAGGGCCGAAACGTGCGAGGCCAGGTTCCCATCGGTGAGGTCGAGGCTTTCTTTTAAGTCATTGAAGCTCACCAGTTCGTTGGCCAACAGCACCGCCATTACGCCGAGGCGTACCCGGTGGTCAAAAGCTTTGTTGAGAGTGTGGATGGCGTACTTCACTAGGCGGTAAAGTTCGCCCGGCTTGGGCGCTCATAACGATTATACAGCAGCAGGCCATAGAAGATGTGCCCCAGGCCAAAGCCCAGCCCGAACAGCAGCAGGCCATACTCGGGCAGCAGCACGGCCACCAGGCCCAGGCCTACTTGCCAAAGGCCCAGGTATTTAATCTCATCCAGGGTATACTTGCTGCCGTTGAGCAAAGCCAGCCCGTAGAATACCAGCATGCCGGGGATTACCAGCTCAGGGGCGCCCGTGAGGTAGAGCTTGAGGCAGAAAAGCCCGCCCGCGGCCAGCGGAATGAGCAGGGCGGCCAGCAAGCGCCGGGCGGGGGCCGTCCAGAGTGAGCGCAGCCCTCGCGCCGGGTGCGGCGCAGCGTAAAAAACGCGGCTACCAGCAGCGCCGCGCCTATCATGGCCAGCGATAGCCCCAGCAGGAATGGAAGCATCTGCCAGCGCTCGCTTACGGTGCTCTGGGCCAGCTCGCGGTAGTTGTGTTGCAGCGCCCGAATGGTCAGGTAGTAATTGCCCACGGCTGTGCCCACCAGCGCCACCACGCCCGCTCCTACCCCACTCAAGCCGCTCAGCGACAGGAAGCGCGAGCTGCGTTCCATGATGGCGCGAATCTCAGTAAGCTGAGCCAGGGGGTCTTGGGCGGCGGGCTTCATGCAGGTAAGTGAAGTACTTTGTGATGCAAAGCTACTGCACCCGGACCATATTGCCAGGCTACAGCTTTTTTTTTCCTTAAAATCGCTCGCAGCTAAGAGTCTATCCAAAAAATAATCAGACCGTTATGCTCAGCTTGTCGAGGCATGACAACCTTTTTACCCAGAAACTATTTTTCGGATAGCCTCTTATTTCTGGCCGGTAGCATTCCTGACTTTGCAGAGTTTGGTACAGCTTTTGGCTAAGCGCTGGCACCTGGCGGCCGCAGTAGGGGTTACTGCCTGTGGTAGCTGGGTTGCCCGGCGTTTTCTTTGTTGCTCTCAGACTTCTTTTTTATTTATGAAAAATCGTTTTCTGCTCGCCCTGCTTGTGCTTGGCAGCTTTGTACAGGTAGCTGTGGCCCAAACCATTACCATTCCTGGCTTAGGTGGCTTCAAGCTACCGAGCGCCAAAAAAACCACGACTACCACCACTACTACCACCACAACCGGCGTGAGTGGCCTCACTAATACGGAAGCGGCCAATGGGCTTAAAGAAGCGTTAATCCAGGGTATTTCGAAGGGCTCGGACCAGGCTTCGCAGACTGACGGCTTCAACCTGAATAAGCTGATTCATATTCCCTTCCCGCCCGATGCGCAGAAGGTAGCCACCACCCTGCGCAGCATCGGGCTGGGTAGCCAGGTCGATAAGTTTGAGCTGTCGCTGAACCGGGGCGCGGAAGACGCGGCCAAGAGCGCCAAGCCGATATTTATCAATGCCATTAAGCAGCTGACTTTCACTGATGTGTGGAATATCCTGACCGGTCAGAAGGATGCGGCTACTCAATACCTCAAGCGCACCACTACCTCACAGCTCACCACGGCCTTTATGCCCATCATGCAGCAAAGCCTTGATAAAGTGGAAGCTACCCGGTATTATTCCACGCTTACCACTACCTACAACAAGCTGCCGCTCGTAACGCCGGTGCAAACCGACCTCAACCAATATGCTACCGGCAAGGCCATTGATGGGTTGTTTACGCTTATCGCTCAGGAGGAAGCGGATATCCGCACCAATCCGGTGGCCCGCACTACCTCACTGCTGAAGAAGGTATTCGGAATAGGCGGTAATTAAGAGACAGGCTGGCCGACTGATGAAACCGGACTATCGGACGGCGTGAATGCCACCCGGTAGTCCGGTTTTTTCGTTTATTCTTATCTGCCAGCAGGCTATCTGCCGTAAGTGCTTTTTTGTGAAGCTACGCCTACGTTTATTCGAGTTTGAGGACTTGCCGTGGTTTCCGGCCGTTATTCGGGCGGGCCAGATGGACTACCTGCGCTTTATGATATCGGGGCTGGGCACTTACCGCCCGGTGGCCCCGCTACTGGCCGAGGGCCTGCGCCGCACTGGCCAAACCCAGCTGCTGGAGCTGGGGGCCGGCGCGGGCGGCGGTACCGAAACCGTGCTGGCTGCCCTGCGCCACCAGCAGCTACCCAACGTTTCCATCACGCTCACCGACCTCTACCCGCAGCCAGCCGCCTGGGCCGATGTGTCCCGGCGCACTAGCGGAGCTATTCAGGGGCATCCGGCGGCCGTCGATGCGCTGGCCGTGCCCGCTGAGCTATCGGGCTTCCGGATTATTTTTTCGGCCTTCCATCACTTTGCGCCGCCCCAGGCACAAGCCCTGCTACGCGATGCCGTGGCGGGCGGCACGGGCATTGGCGTATTTGAGGGGGCGGCCAAAAGCTGGCTCGAAATCGGGCTGGCGCTTACGGTACTGCCGGTGGCGCAGCTGCTGCTCACGCCATTTTTTCGGCCTTTCCGGCTCAGCCGGCTGGTGTTCACCTACTTACTGCCGCTTATTCCGCTCACTACCATCTGGGATGGCGTGGTTTCTATCCTGCGCATGTACCCTACAGACGAGCTACTGGCCCTGGCCCACGAGGCCGACCCGGCCGGACGCTACCACTGGCAGGCCGGGCAGCTGCGCCACTGGTGGGGCCGCGCGTTACGTTTCTGGTGGGCTGGCCTGCTCATCCCATTACCTAGCCTGCTACCTTCGCCCGATGCTGCCCGCCTACCGCCGAGCTTTTGCGCTGCTGCGCCTGCCGTTTTCGCTGTTTTTGATGCCCGTGTTCTGGTTTGGTCTCAGCGCCTTGCGCGAGCCGTTTAGCTGGAGCCGGGCGGCAGCGGCTTTTACGATTTTGCACCTGCTAGTGTATCCGGCTTCCAATGGCTACAACTCCTACTACGACAAGGACGAGGGCAGCATTGGTGGCCTGAAATCCCCGCCACCCGTGACGCCCGAATTGCTGCACCTGGTGTGGCTATTCGAAACCCTGGCGCTGCTGACGTCGCTGCTAGTAGGCTGGCCCTTTGCAGCAATGGTAGTAGTGTATATTCTAATTTCCCGAGCATACAGCTACGAAGGCATTCGCCTCAAGAAATACCCTTTGCTGAGTACTGCCGTAGTGGTCGTGTTTCAGGGCGCCTTCACCTTTTTGATGGCCCAGGTGGGCGCGGGCGCTACTTCAGTCCAGCTTTTTGAGCAGACCAACTTACAACTGGCCCTGGTGAGCACCCTGTTTCTTTGCGGCTCTTATCCGCTCACCCAAATCTATCAGCACCAGGAAGATGCCCGGCGCGGCGACCGCACGCTGAGCCTGCGGCTGGGTATTCGGGGCACATTTGTATTGGCGGCGGTGGGGCTGCTGGCGGGGGCCCTGCTGCTGGGCTTTACCTACTGGCTACGGGGCGAGCCGCGCAGCCTGCTGTTATTTCTGCTGGCTACGGGGCCCGTAGTGGCGCTGTTTTCGCGCTGGGCCTGGGTGGCGTGGCATGACCCCACTCAGGCCAGCTTTGAGTGGACCATGCGCATGAATAAAGTATCTTCGCTATGTTTGAGCGTTGCCTTTATTACGGTACTGCTACTCAGCCAATCGCATTAAAAAGTGGCGGGGCAGCTGGCTGGGCATTTACTCAAACACCTCACCACGAATAGTAACGCAGCTTGCAAGCTGCGCTAGCAAGGCTTTCAAGAGGATTAAGCGTCTGCAAGTGTGCGCCTTTCTGCTTTTTATATAAAAGAAGTAACTGTTCAATAAAGGAGAATAAAATGAAAACGGGCCAAACCCTACTTCCCTTGCGGAGATAGGGTTTGGCCCGTCTGGCATTATAAAGCTGACGGCAGCTTACCCGTTCATCGCCAGCAGGAATTCTTCGTTGTCTTTGGTTCCTTTCATACGGTCTTTCAGGAATTCCATCGCCTCGGTGGCACTCATGTCGGTCATAAACTTGCGCAGCACCCACACGCGGCTCAGCTCGTCGCGGCTCATCAGCAGGTCTTCGCGGCGGGTGCCGGAAGCCGGAATGTCGATGGCCGGGAACACGCGCTTATTGGCCAGCTTACGGTCGAGCTGGAGCTCCATGTTGCCGGTGCCTTTGAATTCTTCGAAGATAACTTCGTCCATCTTGGAGCCCGTTTCGATGAGCGCCGTGGCGATAATCGTCAAAGAGCCAGGCCCTTCGATATTGCGGGCCGCGCCGAAGAAGCGCTTGGGCTTTTGCAGCGCCCCGGCATCGATACCACCCGAAAGGATACGCGAGCTGCTGGGCTGCACCGTGTTGTAGGCCCGCGCCAGGCGGGTAATGGAGTCGAGCAGAATGACGACATCGTGGCCGCACTCTACCAGGCGCCGGGCTTTGTCGAGGGCCAGCTCCGCGATTTTTACGTGGCGGTCGGCCATCTCGTCGAAGGTCGACGACAGCACTTCGGCTTTTACCGAGCGGGCCATGTCGGTTACTTCCTCAGGGCGCTCGTCAATTAGCAGAATAATGAGGTATACCTCAGGGTGATTTTCCGAAATCGCATTGGCAATTTCCTGCAAAAGCACCGTCTTACCCGTTTTGGGCTGGGCTACGATAAGGCCGCGCTGCCCCTTGCCAATGGGTGCAAACAAGTCGAGCACGCGGGTGCTTACCTGCGTAGACTTAGTGCTGAGCTTGAGCTTCTGGTCGGCAAAAAGCGGTGTTAAATGGTTGAACGGCACGCGGTCGCGCACTTCTTCCACGGTGCGGCCATTGATGCTGTCTACGTTCACGAGGGCAAAATATTTCTCGCTCTCGCGGGGCGGACGCATGGTGCAGCTTACCGTATCACCGGCCTTGAGACCAAACTGCCGCACCTGCTGCGGCGACACGTAAATGTCATCGGGCGAGGTGAGGTAGTTGTAGTAGGGTGAGCGCAGGAAGCCGTAGCCACCGTCGGCCATCAGCTCCATTGTGCCCGAGCCGGGCACCACCAGGTCGAGCTCAGGGGCGCGGGGCGGGCGCGGGGCCTGCTGCGGGCGCTGGCTTTCTTCGCGGCGCTCCTGAGGCTGGCCATTAACTGCGGCGGGTTGGTTACCAGCTGCTTGCTCGGCCGCGGGCTGACCGTCGCCGCCGGTGCGCTGGCGCTCTTCACGGCGCTGCTGGCGTTGTGCTTCGCGCTGGGCATAGCGCTCTTCGCGGCTCAGGCGGGGCTGGTCAGTGGCACCCAGGCCATTCACACGCTGCTCGTTGGGGCGGGGCTCGCGGTTTTCGCGCGGCTCCCGGTTTTCCCGAAAATCGGGCCGGCCCTGGCGCTGCGTATTGTCCCGGTTCTCGCGGGGCTCCCGGTTTTCGCGGTCGAAGCGCTGCTCGCGGGTTTCGCGGCGGTCGGGGTAGGTTTCGGTGGCCGGGGTTTCACCGGCGGGCTGCTCGCCGTCCGAGCTGCCTGCCGGAGTGGCAGTGGCTTCGGCAGCAGCTGGCTGGTTGGGGTCGCGGCGGGGCAAGGGCCGGCCGGCCCGGTCAACGCGCTCGCGGCGCTCACGCCGGAGGGGCGCGCTTTCACCAGCCGAGTGCGTTTCGGCGGTCGGGTTCGTTTCGGTGGGCGGCACGGTAGCCTCCTCGGCGGCTACCGAGGCCGTAGCCAGAGCCGCCTCATCAGCCTCTACTACTTCAAAGCGAGTAGGTTGAGGCGTTTCAACGACGGCCACGGCCGGCACAGCCACGTCAGTAAAAGGCTGCTCGGCCACCGGCGCGGCGGGCTGGCGGCGGCCGGCGCCGCCCCGAGTGCCGCGGGTAGGAGCCGCCGGGCGGGCGGGCTCGGTTGGCGGGGCCTCAACCGCAACCGGAGCGGCATCGGCCGGAATGGGAGCCGAAGCGGGCTTCTTGCCGGGCAGCTGGTCGGTAGGCAACACGGCCTGCTGGTCGAGAATTTTATAAATCAAGTCCTGCTTGCTTAGGCGCTTGAAATTGCCAACATTCAGTTGCTCAGCAATTTCCTTAAGGTCGGACAGCAGCCGGTCCTTTAGTTCGTTGAGGGTGTACATAAAGGGGAATAAGAAGAATCAGAGTAGCAGGGGCCGCTGCCCAACGGCTCAGGCAAGCCCCTAAACAGGCCACGACCTGCCCACCCGGCCCACAAGCCGGGAAACCAACAACACGGAGCGCTAAAGCGCCACACAACCAACAAAGCGGCGGGCAAACAGACAGGAAATGAGTGAGGTGTAAGGAAGGGCAGCCGGCAGCTCCACCAAAAGCAACCTGATTGAGCCGGCTACGCAGCGGGTTAGCCCGGTGAGCCAACCCTGACCGACCCCGCGGGCCGGCTTGCTGCTGCAATATTAAGACATTACGGGCAAATGGCCAACGGGTTGGTGATAGGGAGGTATGATTAATAGGGAAAGGGCACAGTAAACTCAGACTCGTTACGCATACTATGAATTTACTATATTACCGCGCTGACCTGGCTGAGCAACATTCCTCATTCGTACTTACGCGTTCGTCGGTATTCAAAAACTACCTTTGCCCGCACTATGCTGCAAATTTCCGTTCTTAAAGAGCAGACCGCCCGCGTGCTGGCCGGCCTTGCCAAACGAAACTATCCTACGGCCGAAGCCGATGTACAAGCCGTGCTCGACCTCGACCAGCGCCGCCGGGCTATGCAAACGCAGCACGACGCGGCGCAGGCCGAAGCCAATGAGCTGGCCCGCCAGATTGGGGGCCTGATGAAAAGCGGCGACCGCGCCGGGGCCGACGCTCTCAAAACCCGCACCGCCGAGCTAAAGGTTCAGATAAAGCGCCACGCCGACGAGCTGGCTGAGGCCGAAAAGCAGCAGACGCAGCTTTTATATAAATTACCTAATATTCCGCAGGCAAGCGTACCGGCTGGCCGCTCGGCCCAGGATAATGAGGTGGTACGCGAGGGCGGCACCAAGCCCGAGCTGCCCGCCGACGCGCTGCCGCACTGGGAATTAATTAAGAAATATGATATCATTGACTTTGAGCTGGGTATCAAAATTACGGGTGCCGGCTTTCCGGTGTACAAGGGCCAGGGCGCGCGCTTGCAGCGGGCGCTGATTAACTTTTTCCTGGATGAAGCCCGCGATGCGGGCTACCAGGAAGTGCAGCCGCCAATATTGGTGAACGAGGCCAGCGGCTACGGCACCGGCCAGCTGCCCGACAAAGAAGGCCAGATGTACCACGACGCGGCCGATAACCTGTACCTGATTCCTACTTCGGAGGTGCCGATTACCAACCTCTACCGCGACGAGATTATTCCGGTCGAGAAGCTGCCCATTCGCAACACCGGCTACACGCCCTGCTTCCGGCGCGAGGCCGGCTCGTGGGGCGCCGACGTGCGCGGCCTCAACCGCCTGCACCAGTTCGATAAGGTAGAGATTGTGCAGATTACCCAGCCCGAGCACTCCTACGCGGCCCACGAAACGATGGTGACGCACGTCGAAAGCCTGCTGCAAAAGCTAGAGCTGCCTTACCGCGTGCTGCGCCTGTGCGGCGGCGACATGGGCTTCACCTCCTCGCTCACCTACGACCTGGAAGTGTGGAGCGCGGCCCAGAGCCGCTGGCTCGAAGTATCGTCGGTTTCCAATTTCGAGGCTTTTCAGGCCAATCGCCTTAAGTGCCGCTACAAAGCGGAGGGCGGCAAGACCCAGTTGCTGCACACGCTCAACGGCTCGGCGCTGGCCCTGCCGCGCATCGTGGCCGCGCTGCTCGAAAACAACCAGACGCCCGAGGGTATTCGACTGCCGGAAGTGCTGCACAGCTACTGCGGCTTTTCGAAAATCTCGGCTTAACGGCAATTTCCTCCCCTCAACCCTTACTTAGAAAGAGGCTTTTTAGCTACTGAAGCTGTTTAGGAAGTCGAATTGGCCGGTATCCCCTGGCGGGCTGCCGGCTTTCCGCTCATCGGGAGCCCAAATCGTTCGGTTAACGAGCGCACAGCCGGCGAAAAAGCCGGCAGCCCGCTTCGGACCCGGTTTCCTTAGCACCTTCGTATTTTAAATAAACCTATAAGCTACCCAGGCACCGCTCACCTTTTCCTAACCAGCTTTGCGGAACGGTGGGCGAAAAGAACCGCCGGTTTGCGCAACCTGGCTACCAGGGCATTGCAGAGACAAACCGGAAAATTAGCTGCCTGAGCAGCTGCCTTTTTAGCTTAGG
Organism: Hymenobacter sp. BRD67; assembly: GCF_013256425.1. Taxonomy (GTDB): domain Bacteria; phylum Bacteroidota; class Bacteroidia; order Cytophagales; family Hymenobacteraceae; genus Hymenobacter. Next base: position 641,403 of record NZ_CP053904.1, on the reverse strand, counting down.
GAAAGAATAAGTATAAACTTTCTCTTTTCTTAGCAAAAAATATTATTCTATCCACTTAGCTGCTCTATTTTAGCCTCATCAATTACATTCCACGGCTGAGCTTATGACTATTTCTACTCTTCGATTCGGGTTTTCACTCGCATTGTGTGCTGGGTTACTGGCCTTTTCGTCGCGGGCGAACGCCCAGGCTATGGCTACCGGCGGCAGTGAGGTAGCCGCAATTTCGACAACGGCCACCGAGGCGACACGCAACCTGAGCCCCGCGCCGCCGGCTCCAACCGAATTTGAACTTTACTACGACGACTCACATAAAGACCTGCGCCAGGCGCTGGACTGGATGACCCAGACCAACGCCTTGGACCCCAAGTTCTGGAATGTGTATACAGAGGCGCGCATTCGCCTGAAAATGAATGACTACCAGGGCGCCATTGAGGCGGCGCAGCACTCGAAGCAGCTGGCCCTGGCGACCACGCCACCCAACCTCACCTACGCCCACCTCGACGATGCGCTCATAGCCGAAGCCCAGCGCCAGGCGCAGAACGCGAAGTAAGCTGTTTTGCCCTTATTTTAAAGTAAAGCCTGCCCTACCCGGCAGGCTTTGCTATTTTTGGTCCCGTAAGCCGGTTCATTAGCCCGGCCTGCCCGTTCATGAAATTTATTGTGCCTTCTTTCAAGACCGCCCTGGTCCTGACTGCTACCCTGTTGGCGGCTTCGGTTGCGCAGGCCCAGATTACCACGCCGCAGCCCAGTCCCAAAGCCACCGTGAGCCAGCGGGTGGGGCTGACCGACGTAACAATTACGTATTCGCGCCCCAGCGTGAAAAACCGGACGGTTTTTGGCGACTCGACCACCAAGGCCGTGGTGGCCTATGGCAAGCGCTGGCGCACCGGCGCCAATGCCACTACCAGCATCAAGTTTTCGGATGATGTGACGGTGGAGGGCAAGAAAGTAGCCGCTGGCGAATATGGCCTTTATACGATACCTGGCAAAACTGCCTGGACTATCGTGCTCAACAAAAGCCTGAAGCAGGGGGCCGACGTGGCCGGCTTCAAGAATGCGGAGGACGTGGCGCGCTTCACGGTGAAGCCTTACAAGCTGGGAGCCAAGGTAGAAACCTTCACCGTGACCTTCGCCGACCTGACGCCCGCCACCGCTAACGTGGCGCTGGAGTGGGAAACGACCGGCGCGAAATTTAAAATCGTGAGCGACGTGGACAGCAAAGTGCTGGCTCAGATTGATGAGAAAGTGACGAAAAATGCCAGCCCTTCGGCCACCGACCTGGCCGGCGCGGCCGTGTATTATTACGACAACAACAAGGACCTGAAGCAGGCGCTCGCCTGGATTGAGAAGGCCAACGCCACCGACCCTAAGTTCTGGAACGTGAATACGGAAGCGAAAATCCGCCTCAGGATGAAAGACTACAAAGGCGCCATCGCGGCGGCTGAGCGCTCGAAGAAGCTGGCGCTGGCGGCCACGCCCGCCAACACGGAGTACGCCAAGATGGACGATGAGCTGCTTGCCGAAGCGAAGAAAATGGGCAAGTAAGGGGTAGTGAGTTCTTAAAAGACCGTCCGGCTGAGCTGCTTCGCAAGCTCAGCCGGACGGTCTTTTTTATTGTTCAGAATCATTCAGGCGCCTTTCTTACTGCGGCAACACCTTCACTACCAGCTGCGAAGCGTGCTCCGAATTGTGGTAGAGACGGTGCGTAGCCGCTTGGAAGTCCGCTGCATCGGCTTCATAAATATTGGGCACGTACTTCTGCGGATTTCTATCCACGAGCGGAAACCAGGTGCTTTGCACCTGCACCATGAGGCGGTGGCCCTTGCGGAAGGTGTGCATCAGGTCCTGCACGGTGAAAGGCACGGCCGTTACCTCATTGGCCACGAAGGGCTTGGGCTGGCTGAAGCTGTCGCGGAAGCGGCCGCGCATCACCTCCGAGCGCACCATCTGCTGGTAGCCGCCGAGGTGCACGCCGGGCGCGGTGCGCGGGTTGTCGGGCGTGTCGTCGGGGTACACGTCGATGATTTTCACGACCCAGTCGGCGTCGGTGCCGGTGGTGGCTACCTGCAACAGCGCCTGAATGGGGCCGGCCAGGGTCATATCCTCAGTCAGCGGCTCGGTCTGGTAAGTGAGCACATCGGGGCGGCGGCTGGCAAAGCGCTGGTCGTCGGTCATGTACTCGCGGGTCATGCCGATATTCGTCGTTTCGATAAACGGCACCGGGTGCGCCGGGTCGCTGATAAACTGGTCAAACTCGAAGTTGACCCCTGCCATTCGGCGCTCGTTTTCGCCCGAAGTGGGTGCATTGAAGCTGAGGCCGCCGGCCTGCCGGAAATAGAGCGTTTTTGTTTGGGCCTGCTTCGGCGGCCATGCATCGAAGGTGCGCCAGCGGTTGGTCCCGCTCTCAAAAACCGTCGCTTCGGGCAGGTCGGAGCCGGGCTTTTCAGCTTTCAGATACGATTTGAAGAAGGGTGCCTCCACATTTTGCTGGTACCACAGCGAGGGCGACGGTCCGTAGGCCACGTTGCCGACCATCTCGCCGGTGCCGCGCGCCCAGCCGCCGTGTACCCAGGGGCCCATCACGAGGCGGTTGGAAAGGCCAGGGTTTTTTTGCTCGATGGTCTGGTACGTATTCAGCGCCCCAAACAGGTCTTCGGCATCGTTGAAGCCGCCCACCGTGAGCACAGCCGCTTTCAGGTCGTGCAGGTGCGGGCGCAGGTTACGGGCCTGCCAGAAGGCGTCGTAGTCGGGGTGCTGCATGAGCTGGTTCCAGAACGCTACCTTGCCCTTGTAGTACTGCTCATTGGCATTCTTCAGCGGACCCATGCGCAGAAAAAAGTCGTAGCCATCGGGCGTGCCGTGCTTGATGCCGGGGTTGTTGAGGGCCGTTGGCTGGGGCCGCGCCTGCCCAAAGCTGTACAGAAAATTGAAGGCATGAGGCAGAAAAAACGCCCCATTATGGTGAAAGTCATCCCAGAACCAGTCGGCAATCGGGGCCTGAGGTGAGGCGGCTTTCAGGGCCGGGTGGCGGCTCAGCAGGCCGGTTGAGGTGTAGAAGCCAGGATAGGAAATCCCCCACTGGCCCACGCGGCCGTTGCTTTTCGGGCCGTGCTTGAGCAGGTACTCAATGGTATCGAAGGTATCGGTGCCCTCGTCGGTGTCGTTTTTGGTGGCGTGCTTTTCCAGCTCGGGGCGCATATCCAGAAACTCGCCTTCCGACATATAGCGCCCGCGCACGTCCTGGTAGGCGAAGATGTACCCTTCCCGCATCATCAGGCTGCTGGGGCCAATATTCAGCTTAAACCTGGTGGGGCCGTACGGGCCAATCGAGTAGGGCGTGCGGTTGAGCAGAATGGGATAGCGCACCTTATCGGCATCCTTGGGCGCGTACACGATGGTGTAGAGCTTCACGCCGTCGCGCATCGGCACCTGGTACTCCGTCTTGGCATAATGCTGCTGAATGTAGAGCGTGTCGGCCGCCAGGGTAGCTTTATTTTCAGCATCACTCACCGACTGCGTGGCCGGCGGCAGCGCAAGGGCCTGCTGGGCGTAGGCCGCCGGCGCAGCCAGGCCGAGGGTGAGCAGAAAAGCAGCGGAGAAGAGTTTTTTCATGGGAAAGGGGTGCGGAGCGACAAGAATACTCCGAAAAAACTAAAAAAGAACATCCTGCTTCGACAAGCGGACGCCAGATGAGCAGGACGTTCTTTTTTAGTTTTTTACGCCACTACCCCAGCGCCTTATTCAAAGCGATAATGGCCGCTTTATAGTCTTCGCGCGCTAAAATAAATTGAATATTCACTTTTCTTAATGCAAAGCCGGCACTGCGAATACTGATGCCCACCTCGGCCAGGGAGCCGGCGGCCTTGGCCAGCAGGCCGGGCTGGTCGATATTGGAGCCAATCAGGCAAACCAACGAGGCTTTTTCGATGGTCACTTTCTCGTATTTGGCTTCCAGCGCTTCAATAAGCTGCGGCTTCAGGTCTTTTTCCCAGATAAGCATCGAGATGCTGTTGGCGCTGGTAGCCTTGAAGATGTAGCTGACGCCCAGGTCATAAAACGACTGCATAAGCTGCAAATCGAAGCCCACGGTGCCTACCATCAGCGGGTCGTAGATGTCAATCATCACCACTTTATCGGTGCCGGTGATGACTTCGACGTGCTTTCTGGCGGCCACGTAATCGCGGGTGATGAGCGTGCCGGGATGCTCGGGCTCGAAGGTATTCTTGATGCGCAGGTCGATGGCATTTATTTCCAGCGGCTTCGAGGCTTTGGGATGAATCGCCTCCATGCCTACATCGGCCAGCTGGTCGGCCACGTCGTAGTTGGTGAAGCCCACGGGATGGCAGTGGTCTACGCCCACCAGCATGGGGTCGGCCGAGCAGAGGTGGTACTCTTTGTGAATGATGGCCTCCTGGGGCCGCACCGCCACGGCTATCTTACTGAAGGTCACCTCCGAATAGCCGCGGTCGAACTCGCGCATGATGCCCTCCGTGCCCTTGGTGTAGCCGGTGGCAATGCAGATGGTAGTGGCAAAGTCGATGCCCGCGAAGGCCAGCCTGATGCGCTCGTCGATGGTGAGCGCCCGCGCATCGTCGAAGCCGCTGAGGTCGATGAGCGTGGCATTCACCCCCTTGTTTTGCAGGATATTAACCGAGTTGAAGGCCGAGTGCGCCTCCCCGATGCTGGCCAGGATTTCGCGGGCGGCCTGCAGGATATTGGCCCCGTTAACATAGCCCGAGGCTAATATATTCACCAGGCTTTCGAGGTAGGTCTGGGCCTGGGCTATGCGCTGCTGAATGAAGGCGTCGGCCACGGCCAGGTCGAGGCCCAGCGGCGCGTAGTGGGTATTCAGTTCCTTGAGCTTGTCGGCCACCTCCTGCAGAGCCGCCCGAAACTCCTGGTGCTCGGTGATGCGGTGGTACACACCGGGCGCGCCGGTTTTCTTGTTCTCCAGCAGCCAGTTGGTGACGTTGGCGTAGGCCGACACCACGAAAATGCGGTTGTATAATTCCGGGCCCTGGCGGCCGTGGAAGATGATGTTATCCAGAACATCGGCGAAGGCGGTCATGGAGGTGCCGCCGATTTTTTCTACTGTGAGCACGGGTAATTGCAAAAGAAAATAACGAAGGGCGTAGCGTTAGTAAACTTAAAGCTTGGTTAATTCGAACGTCATGCTTCGACAAGCTCAGCAAGACGTTCGGATTAAAATAATAAATCTCTCAAAATCTTCATTATCAGCTATTTTTAGGGCTACTGCACCGGCTCTTTGCCGTAGGAAATCATGTTGGTGATAATACGGTAGGCGCCCGGCACGCCGGCCGGTAGCTCCCGAAACAGCGACAAGCCGGTGTAGATGTAGTGGCCCTTGCCATAGTCGGTGACTAGGATGGCGCTTTCCTTGGCCGCCTCGCCGGGGTCATGGCTGCTGATAACGGGCTGGTAGTGTGCATCCCACTGCGAGGGGTAGTAGAGCCCTTGCTCCTGCACCCAGCCTTTAAAATCCTGCTCGGTGAGCTTGTTGGGGCTATTGAGGAGTGGGTGCTGGGGTTTTAGGAAGGTAACGGGCGCATCTTCCACCGTTACGCGGTCGTTGGAGAGCGTCATCGGGTAGGGGCCGATTTGCGGGATGACCACGCGGTAGTTGACCGTGTACTGCACCACCACGTTGCCGCCGCCCTCGATGTACTTGAGCAGCTCGGGCTGCACGGTTTTGAGCTTGTCGATGGTGTTATAGGCGCGCACGCCCAGCAGCACGGCATCAAACTGCTTGAGGCGGGCGGCGCTGATATCCTCGGGCTTGAGCAGGGTCACGTTGTAGCCGATTTGGCGCAGCGCGTCGGGCACTTCGTCGCCGGCACCCATGAGGTAGCCCACATTCTGGCCCCGACGCACCAGCTGGAGCTTCACCAGCGGCGCCACTGCCTCGGGGAAGAGCGTCTGGGTCGGAATGTGCGGATACTCTATGGTCTGAATGCCCCGGCTATACTGCTGGCCGCCTACGGTGGCCACGGCACGCAACTCGGCTTTGCCCTCGGCTGCGCCGGCCAGCGGCCGCAGCATGAAGTTGATGGTCTGCTCGTCGTCCTTATTCTTTAAGTCGAATGCCACCGTGGCCGGCTCGGCCTGCCAGCCGGTGGGCACCTGCAAGGCCAGTTGGCCCTGCACCCCGGCCTGACCGGCGCGCAGCGTCACGGGCACTGGCTTGGGCTGCTGGTCGGCAAAGACGTAGGCGCGGGCGGCGGGGATATTTACCATCACCGGCGGCACCACGGCCAGCGGCTGGTAGAGCTCGCCGAGGACGGGGTCGGTGTGCTTGTATTTGACGGGGATGGGAACAACGAAGTAGTTATTATGCAGCTGAATATCAAACGGCACTACCAACGCTGCTTCATTCTCGGGCTTTCCTATCAACAACTTTGCTTGTTCAGCATCATTCAGAAATGTTGGCACCTTATACATTCCGATAGTACCGGGCTTGCGCAGCCAATACGGCTGGGAGGTAGCTACAGCAGCTGGCAATGTTAATTCCATCTGCTTTTTACTGGAATTAGGCATTGCACCGGCCATGAGCTTTTTCATTTCCGCAGTGGCATAGTCAGCTACTCCTTCGGCAATTGGTATGCGACTGGTTATCTCCATTGTGACGTTAACCTTGGAGCCAGCCACTGCGGTTGGTTCGCTGGTTGTCGCTTCTATGTAAACACCTGAACAAGCTTGAATGAGCTGGAGAGCTTCTTGGCCTTTCATGTCTGCCCAATAAGCAGCGTCCATAGATTCAGCAGCTTTTTTCACCTTTACTCCAGAATTGGACACACCAGTAAGAGGTGGGTAAACTGTTACACTATTTGCAGAGGAATAGCTTTGCAAAGAGACAATAGCATTTAAAACACTAGTCAACCCCGCTACACTAGTGCTAGGATTTGCCGCATCATACTTCCGAATCACCTCATCCACCATTTTCCCAATTGCCGCACCGCCCGGCACGCGGTTCCAGGTCTGGTCGATGCCTTCGAATAAATCGGTTTTGGCAGGCGTACCTTTCACGAACTGGAAGTACTCAATGGCTTCGCCGCGCTGGGCGGCCGAGCCGAAGCCCTGGCTGCGGTGCTGCGAGCGCGAGCGCGCCGCAATTTCGCCATAGCTCTGACCCAGCAACGCGTTGTAGCCGCCGGCGTCGAGCTTGAGGTAGGCATCCATGTTTTCGCCGGGCTTCACGAAGAAGCTGCCGGTGTTCCAGTACAAGCGCTTGGGCTGCCACACCTGCACGTATTTGAGCTGCTCGGGGAAGCGCTTGGGGTCGCCGGCGGCGTCGAAGGCTTCGGCGGCCAGGATGGCGCTGGCCTGGTGGTGGCCGTGGCCGGCGCGCGGGTCGGGCGGGAAACGGGTAATGAGAATATCGGGCCGCCGCTGCCGAATTACCCACACCATGTCGGAGAGCACCTGCTCGTGGTCCCAGATGCGCAGGGTTTCCTCCGACGTTTTGCTAAAGCCGAAGTCGTTGGCGCGGGTGAAGTACTGGTGCGCCCCGTCGATGCGCCGCGCCGCCAGCAACTCCTGCGTGCGGATAACGCCGAGCTGCTCACGCAGCTCGGGGCCGATGAGGTTCTGGCCGCCGTCGCCACGAGTGCAGCTCAGGTAGCTGGTTTCGAGCAGGCGGCCGTTGGCGAGGTAAGCCAGCAGGCGGGTATTCTCATCGTCGGGGTGGGCGGCGATGTACATCACCGAGCCCACCACGTTGAGCTTTTTAAGGCCCAGCAGAATCTCGGACGAAGAATAGATTTTGGGGGCCTGGGCTTTCGCAGGAAGCAGGAAGCAGGACGTGAGGAGCAGCGCCAGGCAGAGGCGGGCAGTAGCGCGGAAGGAAAAAGGCATAGCGTGCAAACCGGTTCGGGCCGTGAAGTTACCGGGCAGTGGGGTAGTGGGCGGTAGCGCCGGTCAGCAAAAAGGCGGCCCCGTAGGAGCCGCCTTCTTGGCAGTAGCCCGTGGGCAGCGCTTACGCGTGCTTGTGCAGCATCTTGGTATCGGGGGCAGATTTTACGCCCGCACCCTTCATAGCCGCGTGAAACTCGGGGTCGGCGAAGTGCCCCTGAATGGCCTCCAGGCTGGGAGCTTCGCCGTGAATAGTTACCAGGTTGGCATTGTCGGGAGCGCTGTACACGCCATGCACCTGAAGGCCGTGGCGCGCGCGAATCGGCGCGGCAGCATCGAAAGCTTTTTTCCAGGTGGCGAAGTCTGCGACTTCGTGCGTGGTGATGCTATGAACGGGGGTGGGGTTTGCCATAAAAATGCGGGCAGAAAAAGATGAGCAAAGACACGAAACCCGTGCCGGACTACCTGTCTCAAAGGCAGCTAACCAGCCAAATGTACCCGCTATTCTTTACCCAGCAAATAGCTCCAGCGCGTTTTTTTTATAAGGCCCCTTACAGCCAGGCCTGCCCTACCTCTTCCCACTCGGTTTTGGCCGAACTGGCCCACGGGCGGCGGAATCCGACCTTACTATAGTTGTTTCGACGCACCGCGCCGTGGTAAGCCTGAGTCGCTGCCAGCCTGGGCCGACAGGGGGCAGGCCGGAGGGGTGATGAGGCTGGTGGGAGCAAACGCCGCGCAGTAGCCGGCGGCCCAGCAACTCGCACAGCCCCGGTTGGTCAGCGGCCACTCGGTAGCGGCCGAATAGTTGGTAATAGTATTCATAGCGGGATAAAAAGAAGCGGAAGAAGCGAGTAAACGGCCCCCACAAGGCGAGTAGCGAGTAGCGAGTAGCAAGGGGTTTGGTTCAAATATCTGACAGATTATCTGCTGCAAACGATTGGGGGATGCGAATAGCCGGCTTTGCTTTCCGAATGGCGCTAACTACTAGCCTGAACCAGGCAGCACGCCAAACGCCGGCCTTATCTTTGGGTAGTATGCTGCCCTCTCCTACTTTAGTTATGCCGGTCCCGGCTCCGCCGGCTTCCACGCGCACGTTTCTAGCCGATATCGCCCACGAGCTGCTGGCCAGCTACGACGTCGATGCCCTGGCCGACCTCGTGGTGGTGGTGCCCACGCGCCGGGCGGTAGTATACCTGAAGAATGAGCTGGCCCTGGCCACGCCCGACGGCCAGGCGCTGTGGGCCCCGCGCATCGCGGCCATGGAAGATTACATGGTGGAGCGCGCCAGCGTGCAGCTAGAAGAGCCCATTGCCTTGCAGCTCCTGCTTTTTGATATCTTCAAACACCTCGACCCCGACCTGCAGTTCGACCAGTTTGTGGGCTGGGGTGGCCTGCTGCTGCAGGATTTCTCGACCCTCGACCAGCACCTGGCCGACACCAAGTCGATTTTTGAGTATCTGGCCGAGGCCAAGGCCCTGGAGCGCTGGCAGCTCGACCCCGAGCTGAAAACCACCGGGCTCGACCGTTATTTTGGCTTTTGGGGGCAGCTGCACAAAGTATATCTGCGGTTTAAGGCGCGGCTCAAGCCCCAGCACCTGGCCTACCCCGGCCTGGCCTACCGGCGGGCCGTGCAGCGCCTGCGCGCCGAGCTGGCCGATGTAAAAAAGCCGCTGCCGCCTCAGCACGTTTTTGTGGGCTTGGGCGGGCTGAGCAAGGCTGAGGAGACGTTTATCAGCCTGCTGCGCAAGGTAAAGCGGGCCGCTATCTACTTCGACGGCGACCCATTTTACCTCGAAGACGACTCGCCCAACCGCGCCGGGCAGTCGCTGCGCCGCTACTGGCGGCAGTGGGACCTGCCCCGTGATACCTTCACTTATCAGGAGCATCTGCGCGGCCGTCCCCACCACGTGCGGCTACTGGGCGTGGCCAATGCCAGCATGCAGGGCAAGCTGGCCGGCCAGCTGCTGGCCGAAGCCCGCCAACTGAACCCCGCTGCCAGCGTGGCCGTGGTGCTGCCCGACGAAACCCTGCTGCTGCCCGTGCTCCACGGCCTGCCACCGCAGGCGCTGGTGCCCGACTTCAACGTAACGATGGGCCTGAGCTTCCAGAGCACGGCCTTGTTCAACCTCGTCGATTTGCTCTTTGAGGTGCACCTGACGGGCATCCGGGAAGGCGAGCCGGGACCCGACTACGGCGTGCCCAAGTACCACCACCTGGCCGTGACCAAGCTGCTGGCACACCCCTTTTTGCGGCGCTTTCAGGCGTGGCAGGATGCCCAGACCGACCAGCCACAGTACCACAAGCTGCTCGACCACATTTGCAGCGAGATTGTGCGCCGGCACCTGGTGCTGCTGCCCGCCACCGAGCTGCTGAAGCTGGGCCAGGGCCACCCGCTCATCGGGGCGCTGTTCAAAACCTGGGACAACTGCGATGGCATCATCAGGGCCTGCTACACGCTCATCGAGCTGCTCAGGCAGGTGTATGAGCAGGCGCACGGGGCCATTGAGGCCGAATACCTGTACCTGTTCTACACCTTGGTGCGGCAGCTCGACTCGGCCTTCGATTGCCGCGAGCAGCGGCTGAGCGTGCGCTCGTTCCGGCGCTTTTTGTACGACCAGATGCGGCGCACGCGGCTGCCGTTTGCCGGCGAGCCGCTGGCCCAGGTGCAGATTATGGGCTTGCTCGAAACCCGGGCTCTTGATTTTGACCACGTTATCATTCTGAGCTGCAACGAAAACTCGTTGCCCGCGCCCAAGCGCCAGCAGTCGCTTTTCCCCTACGACGTGCTGGCCGAGTACAAGCTGCCCACCTACGCCGACGCCGAGGCCACGGCGGCCTACAATTTCTGGCGGCTGCTGCAACGCGCCGGCCGCGTCGATTTGGTGCACGTACTGCCGGGCGCGGAGGGTGTCAAAACCGGCGAGCGCAGTCGGTTTTTGCGGCAGCTGGAGTTCGACCTGGCGGCCCAAAACCCGGCGCTGGTAGTGGAAGACCGCACGGTGGAGGTACCAACCGGTGAGGTTGCGGAGGGCGCGCTGCTGAATGACCTGGTCTTGGGGAAAGACGCGCCCATGCTGGCCGGCCTGCGCGGGGTGCTTGAGCGCGGCCTCTCCCCTTCGGCCCTCAACGAGTACCTGGCCTGCTCGCTCAAGTTCTACTTCTCGCGCCTGGCGCGCTTTCAGGAAAACGAGGAAGTGGAAGAAGCCCTGGGGGCCGATGGCTTTGGCACGGTGGTGCACGATGCGCTGGAGCAGCTGCTCAAGCCCTTTGAGGTAGAAAAACGCGACCTCACCGCCGCTGACCTGCCCGCTATTCTGGCAAAAGTGCCTGCTGAGGTGCGGCGGCAGCTGCGCCAAGAGGGTGCCGACCGCCAGGCCCGCCCCGAAGACGGCCTCAACCACGTGCTGGGCCAGGTGGCGGTGCGGCTTATCCGCAAGTACCTGGAAAGCCTGCCGGAGCAGCCGGGCGTGCTGCCGCTGCGCATTGCCGCCCAGGAAACGCCGATGGCGGCCACTGTTTTTGCCGATATTCCGGGCGAGGCCGCGCCGCTGGCCGTGCGCATCTTTGGCCGGGCCGACCGCATCGACGCGCTGCCCGACGGCCGCCGCCGGGTGGTCGATTACAAAACCGGCCTCGTGGAACGCCGCGAGCTGAACCTGCGCGGCACCCAAAAGCCCCTGAGCGCTGCCGATACCGTGGAGCGCCTGCTCACCGACAGCTCGTCGGGAGCCGATAAGGTGCGGCAGCTCTGGCTCTACCGCTTTATGCTCGAAAGCGATGCGCTGAACCCCGCCCCGCCCGGCTCGGAGGCCGCAATTATGTCGCTGCGCAAAATCGACGAGGGCTTGCTCAGCGCGCCCCTCGACTTTATTACCGAAGCCACCGGCGAGCCCGACTTTTTAAAGGCCAGCGCCGGACTGATTGCCCGCCTGGCCCGGCGCATGCTGGACCCCGCCGAGCCCATTCGCAAGACCGACGACCTAGCGAAATGTGAATATTGCCCGTACCGGGGTATCTGCGCCCGGTAAGGTTTTTGCGGAGCAAGGCCCCACCCAGGTAAAGCGCCTTTGCAAAAAAGTGCTTTAGCTTTACTTACAACACGTAGCCAAGTCCCTGCGTCTTACTCTAATGGTTACCCCCACGCTGGCACTCACAAAAGCCGTATTTACCGGCTGCTCAACCCGCTGCTGCTGTGGCGGCTGCGGCACGTGAGCGAGCGGGTGTACGTGGTGTACCTGGCCGTGCTGGTGGGGGTGCTGGCGGGGCTGGCCGCGGTAGGGCTCAAACTGGCTATTCACTGGCAGCAGGCCCGGCTTGCAACGGCCGTAACAGAGCCCAACCGGGTATTTGCCCTCTCGCTTTACCCGATTGTCGGCATCTCGCTCACCGTGCTGGTAACCAGGTATTTATTGCACGGTAACCTGGGGCGAGGCATTGGCCCCATCATTTATAATACGGCCCGCGAAAACGCCATTGTGCCGCGCTCCAAGCTCTACTCGCAGCTCATCACGGCGTTTCTTACGGTATCGTTTGGCGGCTCGGCGGGTACGGAGGCCCCCATTTCGGTAACGGGCGCGGCCATTGGCTCCAACGCGGCGCGGGTGCTGCGGGCCGGCCGGCGGCGGCGGCGGCTGCTCACGGGCTGCGGGGCGGCGGCGGGCATTGCGGCCATCTTTAATGCGCCCATCGCGGGCGTGCTGTTTGCGGTCGAAACCATCTTGCTGGAGCTGCCGGCGCAGTATTTTATTCCGCTGCTTATTTCATCGGCTACCGCCACGGTGGTATCGAAGGGCCTGTACGCGGGCCAGCCATTTGCGCTTATTACCCATTCGTGGGTGCTAAATACAGTGCCGTTTTACGTGGTGCTGGGGCCGCTTACGGCGCTGCTGGCCGTGTACATGATTCGCATGTACCACTGGTTCGACCACTTCTGGGAGCGCTGGCCCGGCCTGCGCTGGCAGAAGGTATTGGCCGGCGGGGCCACGCTCGGGCTGCTCATTTTCCTGTTTCCGCCACTCTATGGCGAAGGGTACAATATAGTAGAATTACTATTATCTGGCCATGCCCAGGCTATTACCGACGGAAGCTTGTTTTCGGTGTATGGCGACAACAACGTTTGGCTGCTCATCCTGCTCGTATTTTTCTCGATGATGATGAAAGTGGTGGCGACGAGCGTAACGGTAGGCGCGGGCGGCAACGGCGGCATGTTTGGCTCGTCGCTGGTGGCCGGGGCGCTGTGCGGCTTTTTGTTTGCCCGACTCGTTAACCTGACTGGCCTGGTGGCGATTCCGGAGGTGCATTTTGTGGTGCTGGGCATGGCCGGCGTGCTGGCCGGCGTAGTGCACGCGCCCCTCACGGCCATCTTTTTGATTGCCGAAATCACGGGCGGCTACGCGCTGTTTGTGCCCCTGATGCTGGTTACGAGCTTTTCTTACCTCATTACCAAGCACTTCGAGCCCTACTCGGTGTACACCCGCAAGCTTACGCTTAAGGGCGTGGATGTGTACGCCAACCGCGACCGCGACCTGCTTTCGCGCCTCGACCTGCACCGGCTGCTCGACACCGATTTTCTGGCTCTGCGCCCCAGCGCCACGCTGGGCGAGCTGGTTGATGTGTTTCGGCACGCGCACCGCAACGTGTTTCCGGTAGTGGGCCAAAACGGTAAGCTGCGCGGTGTTATCAGCCTCGATATGGTGCGCGATACGCTTTTCGATGGGGCACACTACCACACTACCAAGCTCAGCGAGCTGATGCGCAGCCCGGCGGCTATCATCCATCCTACCGACACCGTAGAACACTGCCTCGACGTGCTGGAACGCACCGAAAGCGCCGCCCTGCCCGTCTGCGATGAGGAAGGCAACTACCTGGGATTCATCGTAAAAACAACCATTTTGGCTCGTTACCGCCGCGAGCTCATTGAGGAGGGCCAAGCGTAAGGATAAGCTGGTAGTACGGGCCTCGCAACCATCGAAACAAGGAAAGCCAGGGCAGTTTCCAGATTGATGTGCGGGGCGGGCTGTCGGCGTTTGGCCGGCAGCCCGCTCCATACGAATCCGGTATACCAACCTAAAAAACACTCCAGGTGCCTGGTTGCGTTTATAACGCCCGGTAAAGCAGAAGCAGCCGCGCCGTGCGTCCTTTGCGGGCCGGCTGCTCAGGCGGGCGCCTTACCAATGGCTGAAGTTGTGATTATCGGCGGAGGCCCGGCGGGCTTGCTGGCCGCCCAGCGCCTGGCCGAGCGCGGCCACCGGGTGCGCGTATTTGAGCAAAAAGCTACCGTGGGGCGCAAGTTTCTGGTGGCCGGGCACGGCGGCTTCAACCTCACCAACAGCGAAGACGCGCCGGCCTTTGCCGACCGCTACGGCGAGGCGGCAGCATTTTTTCGAAAGCTGCTGGCGCACTTCTCGCCGGCCGACCTGCGGCGCTGGGCCGCCGACCTGGACATTACCACCTTCGTGGGCACGAGCGGACGGGTTTTTCCCGAAAGTCAGCACAAGCCTGCCGAACTGCTCCGCGCCTGGCTGCGCCGCCTGGCCGAGCTGGGCGTAGCGCTGCACGTGCGCCACCGCTGGCTGGGCTGGGCGGGCGAAACCGGGCTGCGATTCCTGAACGAGGCCTCGGGCGAAGAATTTACGCTGGTCCCCGACGCTACCGTACTGGCGCTGGGCGGCGCGAGCTGGCCCCAGACCGGCTCCGACGGCCACTGGGTGCCGCTGCTCGAAGGCATCGGGGTGCGCTGCCGCCCCTGGCAGCCCGCCAACTGCGGGGCCGAGGTAGCCTGGTCGGCTTTTTTTAAGGAGAAGGTGGGCCGCGCCCCCCTCAAAAACATCGCCCTTAGCTGCGGCCCCCACACCGTGCGCGGCGAACTCATGCTCACCGACTATGGCCTGGAAGGCACGCCGGTATATGCGCTCACGCCGGCCCTGCGCGCGGCCCTGGCTATGGGAAGCGCCACGCTGCATCTCCAGCTAAAGCCTGATTTAACGCAGGAAGAGTTGGCTCGGCGGCTGGCCCGCCGGCGGGCCGGCACTTCGCTGGCCGCCTTTCTGGGCAGCGCATTTCACCTCAGGCCGCCGGTGCCCACGCTGCTGCGCGAGCTGGCCGCCGCTCCCGACAACCTGCTGGCTGCCCTTACGGCCCTGCCGATTCCGGTGGCGGGCCTGCGCCCGCTGGCCGAAGCTATTTCCTCGGCGGGCGGCGTGCCGTTTTCCGAAGTAGATGAGCACCTGATGCTGCGCCGCCGCCCCGGCACCTACGTAGCGGGCGAAATGCTCGACTGGGAAGCTCCCACCGGCGGCTACCTGCTGCAAGGCTGCTTCAGTACCGGCGCGTGGGCAGCTTCCTTCATTTAACAGGTACTGTTTGATAAGTAACAATTGCTCATATTTCTAACGCGCTAACGGGCAGAAAATTGAACAACAGCAATTGCTCATAGTCAACTGTTGATTTCCTTCTTCTCGGCTTCTTTCAGAATCTGGCGGGCTTCGCGCAGCAGCTGGCGGCCGGGGTCCAGCTCGTCGCGGGCGATGAGCGCGAAAAGCAGCAGAAAAGAAATAATGGGCAGCACCCAGCCCAGCGCAAACCACAGCCAGAACGAATAGCCGCGCGAGGCAGCGCAGTAGCCGGTCATGATGGGAATGAAGGACAGCGCCACCACCATCACCAGGAGCATGTCGACGAAGAGCATAAGCTGGGGTGAATGGTGGAAAATGGGCCGGCGGCAATCCGAAGATACGATGGAAGTATTGTAAAAATACGCCACCTTTACGGCTTAGACATTACTGTTGGCCGTTTGTTTACGTATGCCGGAAAAGCCAGTGCTGCGTGCGCACGTACAGGTCGCCCTGGCGGCCATCGCCCCATTGCCCCGACTGCCACCTATGTGGGAACACCAAAGTCTGTTTCGCGTTTCGGCTCAGCTTTTTGCCGAAGGTATTTTTAATTTGCTCGACCGCAACCTGCGGCCTGAGGTCTTTTTGCTGGGCCTGGCTTCGGGCCGCGAAGTAGATGCCCCCAAAGTGTAGTGGTAGAGCCCGTGAGCCTGCGGTATGCCCCTGCCGACTTTGCCGGCATTAAATCGCTGGCTGCTTCCTTTGAAACCGCTGACCTGCTTCCGCGCGATAACGTGTACCACCTGCACCCGCAGGACCACGACCGCCTGGAAAAGCAGCACTGGTACGAGCTGGTGTGCAAAGCCACCGACCTCACCTTGCAGCAGCTGGTGAAGAAGCGGGGCGAAAACCGCCGCTGCTTCTGCTCTACGCCGCTCAACCTGAACGGCTACCTCGTGACCGTTGTGGTGCAGCTGGCGGCCGATACCTATAACTCGTACTATACGCTGCCGGGCAAGCCCGGCCCCAACCGGCCCAGCTCGCTGCCCCACGCGGCAGTGCTGGAGTTTTTGCACGAGTGCACCCGCGCCCTGCGCGAAGCCGACACCGCCGACAACGAGCAGCCGGTGCTCGACCGCGACTACAACGAAGTGCTGCGCGGCGCCGGGCGGCGCCTGATGCTGCGCATCTCGCCCGGTAATGCGCACGGCCTCTACGATGCCTGCCTGGGGGTGGCGGCCCTGCGCCACGAGGGCGACGAGGGCCGCGGCACCATGCTGCTGGGCCGCCGCCAGCACCCGGCCCTGGTGCCGGTGCTCACCCTGGAAACGCCCGTGCCCCTGCGCGACCACCGCTCTATCCGCAAGCTGCTGGAGCTGACGGAAGGCCCCACGGGCCTGGTATCGGACGCGGCGCACGTATTCGGCCTGGGCCATATGGTGGACGAAAGCTCGCCGCAATATGAGCCGCTGGCTACCGTGCATTTTACCAACCACTACGGCTGGGAGCTGCGCCACGCGGGCCATACCCTGATGCGGGTAGTCAGCAATACGCCCCGCCTGCCCCAGGGCAAGGTGCAGGCCGATAACTTTGCCCGCGTCATCAAGCAGGTGTTTCCCGATACTACGCCCGAAGGGTAGCTTACCTCTGGGAGCTGGCCCTCGAAGCCTCCAACCAAAGCCACGGCACCATGCTCTGCATCACGGCCGGGCCAAGCCCGAGGCCGAGCGCCTGCGCCGCCAGTGCTTCCGGGTAGTGCCCCGGCCCATGACGGCCCCGGTGCTGCGCCAGGCCACGAGCATTGATGGGGCCGTACTCATTGAGCCCACCGGCGTGTGCCACGCCATTGGGGTTATTCTCGACGGCCAGGCCACCGAAAAAGGCGATTCGAGCCGGGGTGCGCGCTATAACTCGGCCGTCCGCTACGTTAGCTCCTCCCCTTATCCGTGCCTGGCCATTGTGGTAAGCGAAGATGGGTGGATTGACCTGCTGCCCTCGGCTACGCAGGCGTAGGTTGCCGCCCATTTTGCCCTATCCTACTCAGCTGATAAGCCTTCTGCCTATCGCTGCTGTACTTTCGCAGGCTTAAAACATCCTCATCCCTTATACCATGATTCTTATTGCCGACGGCGGCTCGACCAAAACCAGCTGGTGCCAGCTTTCTGATGCGGGCCAGCGCGTGTACTTCAACACGGAAGGCTATAATCCCGATTTTATCGACACGCCCGGCATTGTGGCCTCGCTCGACAAGAACCTGCCCGAGACGCTGCCCCGCGCTGAAGTGCGCGAGATTTACTTTTACGGGGCCGGCGTATCGAGCCAGGCCAAAGGCGACGTAATCGCCAATGCTCTGCGCCGGATTTTTCCGAACCTGAGCAAGGTAGAAGTAACCGAAGACCTGCTGGCCGCCGCCCGCGCCCTGCTGGGCCACGCGCCGGGCTTCGCGGCTATTCTGGGCACGGGTACCAACTCGTGCATCTACGACGGCCAGAAAATCACCTACAACGTCGATTCGCTGGGGTATTTTCTGGGCGACGAGGGCAGTGGCTCGTTCTTGGGCAAGCGCCTGCTGCGCGACTACCTGCGCGGCCTGCTGCCCGATGGCTTGCAGGAGGCGCTACGCGTCGAATACCACCTGGGCTCGCGCAACGATATTATCGACCGGCTCTACAACCAGCCGCTGCCCAACCGCTTTCTGGCCAGCTTCGCCAAGTTTGCCTACGACCACAACAACGTGAGCTACTGCCGCCAGATTGTGGTAGAGGCCTTCGAGGCGTTTTTTCAGAATATCGTGCTGCACTACCCTGGCTATCAGGAGCTGACGTTCAACTGCGTGGGCTCGGTGGGCTATAACTTTCGCGATGCGCTCACGCAGGTGGCCAACAGCCACGGCATGCAGGTGGGCAAGATTATCCGCTCACCGATTGATGACCTGGTGAGCTTCCACGAGCACGCGGGCTAGCCAACATTTTCCCAAAAAGAACGTCATGCTGAGCTTGCCGAAACATCTTGCACGAATCGTTGAGGATAGCACCCCAGCGGCACGCCAGAGATGCTTCGGCAAGCTCAGCATGACGTTCTGTGTTCATTAGCTATTTCTTATGCTTCGTTGCTTTTTGCTATCCCTCGGCGTGTTGCTGGCCTTCTCCACCCGCGCCCAAACGCCCGGTACGCCGCCCACGGGCGACGTGTTTGTGGATGCCCACGGGGTATTACGCTGGCAAAAGACCAAGCGCGAGGTGGCGCTGTTTGGCGTGAATTATACGGCGCCGTTTGCCTACTCCTACCGGGCGCTGGGCCAGGTGGGGGCCGACCGCGAAAAGGCTATTGACCAGGATGTGTACCACCTGAGCCGGCTGGGCCTGGATGCGTTTCGGCTGCACGTGTGGGATATTGAGATTACCGACACGCTCGGCAACTTGCAGCAGAACGACCACCTGCGCCTGCTCGATTACCTGATTTCCAAGCTTAAAGCGCGGGGCATCAAGGTTATTCTTACTCCCATTGCCTACTGGGGCAATGCCTACCCCGAGCCCAGGAACACCGGGCCGGGCTTTTCGAGCATCTACGACAAGGGCGTAGCGTATACCAATCCGCGGGCCATCAAGGCTCAAGAAAACTACCTGGGGCAGCTGCTGAACCACCGCAACCAGTACACCGGCGAGCGCTACCGCCAGGACCCCGACATCATTGCCTACGAGGTGTGCAACGAACCGCACTACCACCTGCCGCTGGCCCCGGTGAAGGACTTTGCCAACCGCATGGTGGCCGCCATGCGCGCCACGGGCTACACGAAACCTATCTTTTACAATATATCGGAAAGCCCCGAAGTACACGACGCGCTGCTCGATGCCAACGTGCAGGGCTTCAGCTTTCAATGGTACCCCGAGAACCTGGTGGCCGGCCACGAGCTGCGTGGCAATTTCCTGCCTTACGTAGACCAGTACCCGCTGCCCTACAAGGGTGATGCCCGCTTCGAGCGCCGGGCCAAAATGGTGTACGAGTTTGAGTCGGCCGATGTGCTGCAGCCCATTATGTACCCCAGCATGGCGCGCAGCTTCCGGGCGGCGGGCTTCCAGTGGGCCACGCAGTTTGCCTACGACCCGCTGGGCATTGCCTACGCCAACACCGAGTATCAGACCCACTACCTCAACCTGGCCTACACGCCGGCCAAGGCGCTGAGTATACTGATAGCCAGCAAGGTATTTCACGAGATGCCCCGCGCGCAGGCCGGGCCGCGCTACACGGCCGACTCGGTATTCGGGGCGGCGCTCGTCAGCTACCGGCGGCAGTTGAGCGAGTGGAACGCGCCGGGCGAATTTTATTATACCAGCAACACAATCGATAATCCAGTCAAGCCTGCCGCGCTGCGCCACGTGGCGGGCGTGGGCTCGTCGCCGGTGGTGCAGTACGGCGGCAGCGGCGCGTACTTCCTCGACCAGCTGGCGCCCGGCGTGTGGCGCCTGGAGGTGATGCCCGATGCCGTGCCTGTGAGCGACCCGTTTGCTACGCCCTCGCTGCGCAAAGCCGTAACCCGCATTGAGTGGAACGAGCAGCCGCTGACCCTTGCGCTGGCTGAGCTGGGCGCTGATTTTCAGCTCAAAGGCCTGAACGAAGGCAACATGGCCCAGGCCCAGGCCAGCGGCGGCAAGCTGCTGGTGCGGCCCGGCGCCTACCTGCTTACCAAAGCCGGCAAAGATGCCCGCGCCTGGACGGCCCAAACGCCGGCCGGCCCCCGGCAGCTGGGCGAGTTTGTGGCCCCGCCGGCTACGGCTGGCCCGGCGCAGGTGCGGCACTTGCCGGTAGCCCAGGCCACGGCCGGGCAGCCGCTCAACATTATGGCCACGGTGAGCGGCGCCAGTTCGCAAGACACGGTATTGCTGGTAGCCCAGCATTATTTTGGCCCCACGCGCAGCCTGCCCATGCGCTCGCTGGGGGCCAATACCTGGTCGGCCACCGTGCCCGGCACGCTCACCTACCCCGGCCTGCTGCGCTACTGGGTGGTGCTGAAACGCGCTGGTCAGCCTGCGCTGACCTTCCCCGGCGGCCAGCCGGGTACGCCCCGTGACTGGGACTTTTACCCGGCGACCACGCCCTGGCAGGTGCCGCTGGTGGCTGCTACCGCGCCGCTGCCGCTCTTTACGGCCGCCCTCGACCGCGATGCCGTGGAAGCCAAGGGCATTAGCTGGATGAACTGGACCGACTACCCCACCACTGCCAGCGGCGCGCTGGCCCTGCGCCTGCTCGTGAACCCCGCCAAGGCCGGCCAGCCCGCGCCGGAAGCCGGCCCGGCCTCGGCCCTGCGCGCCTACCTGGGCTCCAAAACGGCCGGCCGGGTGGCCGACCTGGGTAATTTCAAGGAGTTACTCGTTAAAGTCTCCAGCAACCAGCCGGCCAACACCCACCTGCGGCTGGCGCTCGTAACCCGCGACGCGGTAGCCTACGAAGCCACCGTGCCGCTGGCGGCCGGCGGCGAGGTGCGGGTGCCGCTCAGTGCCCTACGGGCCGCGCCGCTGCTGCTCACGCCCCGGCCATATCCTGGTTTTCTGCCGCTTACGTATACGCCGGTGGCAAGTCCAGCCTTCCGGCTGGCCGAGGTAGAAGTGCTGCAAGTGATTGTGGACCAGCCGGCCAGCCTCACCGAGCAGCTGCGCGTGGATGTCGAGTCAGTGACGTTGCAATAGCTTGATAATATTAGATTTTTACTATATTTTACCCGCTCTGAAAGCCCGATGACCCTTCAACTTCGCAGGCGTTTTTATTCTCGCTAGCTGCCTCTCCAACTCTCACTTTTTGCTATTTTTATGCGTACCCTTACTCGATTGGTAGCCAGCGTGCTACTCTTGTTTGCCTGCTGGCACCCCACAGCAGCTCAAACTTCTTCGGCCTTTGCCAAGGGAGCCGACATCAGCTGGGTGACCGAGATGGAAGCCTCGGGCTATAAGTTTTATAACAAGGCCGGTACCCAGCAAGACCTGTTTCAGCTGCTGCGCGACGACTACGGGCTGAACACCATCCGGCTGCGGGTGTGGGTAAACCCTACCGGCGGCTACTCGGGCCCCGACGATGTACTGGCCAAGGCCAAGCGGGCCCAGGCCCTGGGGCTGCGCCTGCTCATCGACTTTCATTATAGCGACAGCTTTGCCGACCCCGGCAAGCAAACCAAGCCCGCCGCCTGGCAGAACTACACCGTAGCCCAGCTTAAGCAGGCCGTGTACGACCACACCACGGCCGTACTTACCAGCCTCAAAAACAATGGCATAACGCCCGAGTGGGTGCAGGTGGGCAACGAAACCAACGATGGTATGCTCTGGCCCGAGGGTCGCATCACGGTAAACGGCTTCGGCAATTTTGCGCAGTTTGTGGACCAGGGCTACGCGGCGGTGAAGGCAGTGAGCCCCACTACTAAAGTCATCGTGCACTTTGCCAATGGCCAGGATAACGGGGCCTTCCGCTACTTTTTTGATGGCCTGCAGGCCAACGGGGCCCACTGGGACGTGATGGGCCTCTCGCTATACCCCGATGCTGCCACCTGGTATACCTATACAGCGCAGGCGCAGGCCAATATGAACGACCTGGTGACGCGCTATCCGGGCAAGGAGGTAATGGTGGTAGAAGTCGGCCTCGATAACTACGTGCCCATCGCCACCCGTCAGATGCTGCTGGACCTCATTGCCAAAACCCAGGCCGTGGCGGGCGGCAAAGGGCTGGGCGTAGTGTACTGGGAGCCGGAGGTGTATAACTGGCAAGGCTACAACAAGGGAGCCTGGGGCAGTGATAACCGCGCCACAGTTGCGCTAGACGGTTTCCTGCCGGCGCCGCCCGCTACGCTGGTGTACAATCCCGGCTTCGAGTACACGGCGGCTACGCACAACTCAGCCATCCAGACGCCGCTCGGCTGGAATACCACCAACGATGTTTATAACTACACCGAATCGGGCGGCCACAACAGTCAGTTTCGCCTTACCCACTACAACGCTTCGGCCTACCAGGTGCGCACCTCGCAGGTTCTTAAAGTGCCCAATGGCACCTACACCCTACGTGCCTGGGTGCAGAATGGCGGCGGCCAGACTACCTGCCAACTTTATGCCCAGGCGGGTGGCGGCATTGAGCAAAACGTAGCGCTGCCCGTGGTAGGAACCTGGACCCAGATACAGGTGCCCGGTATTGTGGTCACCAATGGCCAGTGCGAGATTGGCCTGCGCTCGGTGGCCAATGCCGGCAACTATTGCAGCATCGACGATGTGGAGATGGTAGCGACAGTGCTGGCTACTACCGCCCCGGCTGCCAGCGCCGCCCTATTGCCGCAGCTTTATCCAAACCCTAACAATAGCCGGGGCCTGCTCACCCTGCACTACGAGTTGCCCAGCGCCGGGCCGGTGCGTGTGGCACTGTACGCGGCCACGGGCCAGTTGGTGCAAACCCTGGCCGACCAGCCCACCCAGCCAGCCGGCCTTCACACCCTGACGCTGACGCCCCCTGCCAGCCTGGCGGCCGGCGTTTACGTGCTGGCACTCAGTAGCGGCTCCCAGCAGTGGCACCTGAAGCTGGTGCAGCAATAGTATCAGCCAGTTGAACCTTTGTAAGCAAAAAAGCCCCGCCGTATTCTACGGCGGGGCTTTTTACTTGGTAGGTTACGGCAGCTTACTGTAGCCAGAACTTATTTTGAGCTACATTATTGTCGCTTTGCACGCGCACTAGGTAAATGCGGGCAGCCCCTGGGAAGATAGAAATCGGCTGGATATCGCCCGATTAATTCAATACCACGCGCTGAGTGGACACCGCATCGGTTCCCGACATCGCACGCAGCAGGTACACTCCCGTAGACAGGCCATTGGCCTCGATGGCTACGTTCGTAGCACCTGCCGACGGGCTTACCTGGCGCACCACTTGGCCGAGGTTGTTGTAGAGGGTCAGGTGCAAATCGGCCACGGTAGCTGGCAGCTGCACAAAGAGGCGGCCTTGCGCCGGATTGGGTGCCACGCTGATTTGCGCACGCTGCTGGGCAGTGGTGGTAGCCAACGGCCCCCGTTGGTTACGGTCACGTACTGGTTGCCGGCGTAGGCGGTGAAGTCAACATTCGATACCGGCGTAGCACCACCAGTGTAAGCACCGTTGCCGCTACCTAAGCTAGCCGTTCCACTCGGTAAGCCGGCCAGTACCTGATTCGACAGGTAGTCGCGTTTACCTCCGTTGATGTAAGCGCATATCTTGATATCGCCGCCGTTGGCGCTTGTGCCAAGGGCAGCCAGCGGAATCATCAGCTCCAGGCCCGTATTCACAGCGCCGGGGTTGCCAACCGTCGTTGAGCTAACGCCGGCCGTGTTCGAATTGTTAACGGCTACTGCCCCGGTGCTGGAGCCGAAAGTGACAGGCGCCGAAGTAGCGGCCATCGTACCCTTACCCACGTATGCGCCGCCGGCGGAGTTGCCTACCGTCGCATAGTACACGTTTATAGAAGCTAACGAGGCAGTGGGGGTAGCGCCGCCCGTGCTGGTGCCCTTTAGGCTCACGCCAATGAGATAGTCAGCATTAAAACCAGCGTCGAACTTAATGCCGGACAAGGTATCCAGCACGCTGGTGCCGGTGCCGGTTGCCAGCTTGTTTTGCCCACCCACCTTCGAGTCAAAGAAAATTTCGAGGTGGTTGTTGTTGCTTTGCAGGTTGCCCCGATAAACAGGTACAGATTAGCCCCCACAATCTGGGCGCTGATATTGTCCAGCTCGTCGCCGTTGGCTCCGCCATTGCCAGCCGCGCCAACGCTACTGTCGCCGAAGCTGGTGGGGTTGGTTTGCACCGCCAGCGGGGCGGGATATGAGGCATCACGAGTGCCATCGATGGTCTGGGCCTGTGCAGCGGAGCCAGCCAGACAAGTGGCCAGAGCCAGGGTAGCGGTAACCGCTAGTTTCCGGGTTGGAAGTAAACGTGTAAACATAAAAAGGGTGTGTTTGGGTGGTGAAAAAGCCGGGGTAGCCAGTAAGACTACCTCGAAAAGTGGGAAAGCAAACCTTAAGCCCGACAGCGCGGGCTACTTACTGCTTAATAAGCTATTAGCGCCTTAAATGTACCTATTCAAGTTGAATATTAGCTGATTTTTTTTGTCAAACCATACTAAAACTCAAAAGCCAGTGTTTAGGCTGGCTTTTGAGGAAAGTAGCGGCGCCGCCTACTGCACCAGCAAGCGGGCCGTTTGTGTCAAATCGCCGGCTTGCAGCTTCACGAGGTACATACCGGGAGCAAGACCTTGCAACGACAGCGCTTGAGCCTGCGCACCAGCCGTCTGGCGGGCTGGGGCCAGCTGGCGCACGGTCTGGCCCAGCAGGTTCTGCACCGTAACGGTGGTCGTAGCGGCGGCTGGCAGCTCGTAGGCCAGGGTAGTGGTGCCGGCTGCCGGGTTCGGGGCCAGGCTTAGCTTAAACACGGCGGCTTCCTGGGGCCGGGTAGCCAGGGTAGTACCGGCCGGCACGCCGATTTTCCTGCTCGTATATACGGCATACTGGCCGGGCTGCAGGTTGAGCGTAGTGCTGGCGCTGGTTACGTTCAGCTGCTCACCGGTGAGGTAGTTATACCAGATGCCGGTTTGCGGAAAATTAATAGTGGTTGAATTAGCTACCACATCAAAATTGCCGAAGGCCACCACGCCCAGGTTCGCGTTGGAAGTGATGATAGATTTTACAGCACCCGTGAGGTTCTGCGTATAGGCCGAGTATAGGCTGGCAAAAACGGGCTGCTGCCGCAGGGCAATCAGGGCGCGGTAAGTATCGTAGAGGTGGCGGCGGTTGGGGTCCTGGTAGTAGTTCCAGAGAATGGGCTTGTTACCGGTGCGCCCGTTCTGGTTGATGCTGATATCGTAGCCCAGCTCTTCAAACTCCGAAATCATGCGGGGGCCAGGCTGCGTAAAGAAGATGGCGGCGGCCAGCTCTTCGCGCTTGAGGGCCGTAACGGGGTCGGTGGTCGAGTAGCTGCCGCTGGAGTTGCCGTCGGTCGTGGTCGTGTACACCGTGCGCTCTTCGTCGTGGCTTTCCATGTAGCTCACCAGGTTGGGCTTGCCCCAGCCGCGGCCGCCCTGCCCGCCGTAGTAGCCGTAGCTCAGGTCCCAGCCCGATTTGCCTTTGTCGGCCTGCTGGTAGTTGCCGCTCATGTTGCCCCACAGCATAAGGCCCATGTTGGAGAGGACCACCTCTTCATTGTTGTCGGCAAAATGCTCCAGAATAGGATACATAGTGGGGTCGGTGGCCACCAGCGTGTTGTAGTAATCCTGCCAGATGTTAATGCGCGACTGGTCGTAATGGCCCCACAGGGCCACATCGCCACCCGAGTTAAATTGTGTAAAGCCCTTGCTCAAATCGAAGCGGTAGCCGTCGATGTGGTATTCTTGAAGCCAGAACTTCATCACGTTTTTCGAGAAGTAGCGCGTGTAGGGGCTCTCATGGTTCAGGTCGTTGTACACGCTGAAGGGGTGCGGGGCCGTCACGTTAAACCAGGGGTTATCGGCCGTCGGGCCGCTCGACACGTTGCCGTAGAGCTGCACCATCGGGCTGTTGCCGGTCGAGTGGTTGAGCACCATGTCGAGGATAATGGCGATGCCGCGCTTGTGGCACTCGTCAATCAGGGCCTTCAGGTCGTTTTTGGTGCCGTAGTATTTATCGGGCGCAAAGTAAAAGTCGGGGCTGTAGCCCCAGTTCAGGTTGCCGTCAAACTCATTGACCGGCATCAGCTCAATAGCATTCGCGCCCAGGCGCTGAATGTAGTTGAGCGTATCGCGCAGGGTTTTGTAGTCGTGGCGCGCCACAAAGTCGCGCATCAGCAGCTCGTAGATAACTAGGTTGGTACGCGCCGGCCGCTGGAAGTTGGTGGCGGTCCAGGTGTAAGCCGCCTCCCCTGGCGACAGCACTGATACGATACCCGTCGCTTTGCCGGTAGGATACGGTTTCAGGCCCGCGTACACGGTATAGCCGCCGCTGTTGATGTAGGGGTCGTTGTCAGGGTCCAGAATCTTTTCGCAGTAGGGGTCGGCAATGCGCAGCTGGCCATCTACCAAAAACTGGTAGGCGTACTCCTGGCCCGGCGTCAGGCCATCGACCTGAATCCACCAGCGGCCGGTGGTAGCGTCGGTGTTTACGGTCGAGGTCTTGTTCATCAGACTGGTGCTCGTAGCCTGCCAGTTATTGAATTCACCTACCACGTACACAAAGTTTTTGTTCGGGCCGTGAGGCTGAGGATGGCCGAAGTACCGCCATTTATATACGTGATGCCATCGGCCTTGGCCCCGGCGGGCAGCGGCGCCGTCGTTACGGGCGGGGCCACTATAACAGTCGTGGTAGCCGATGCGGTAGTCGTGCCGTCAAAAGCCGTGAGTACCAGCGTATTGATACCCTGCTGGCTGATAGTAACGTTGGTTGAGAAGGTAGTTGTGTTGGTTTGCTGCGCTACCTGGGTGCCGTTGAGCGTGAGCGTGAGCGTAGAGGGCGCCGTTGCAGTGCCCGCTACCAGCAGGGAAGTACCGGCGGCCACCTGCGTATTTGGGGCGGCCGGACTGGTGAAGGCTACCTGCACGCCGGCCCCAATCAGGATATCGGCTCCGCCGGGGCCTTTGCCCTCAGGCGAGCCGCCAGCGGCGCGAAACACCATCGCCAGCTTTTTCAGGACCTCGCCCGAGGAGGCAAAGCCAGGATAATAGGTGCGGGGCGTAAAGCTAATGGTGTACTTATGAGGACTGCCCTGCACCGGGGTCATCTTTTCGGCTGCAATTGGGGTGCTGTAGCTATTGCCCACCACGAAGCGCCAGTTGGTATCGTTGGTGCTTTTGTCGGTGATTACGCCGGTCCAGATATATACGTCGCCCGTGTAGTTGGCCAGCCCGGCACTGCCCTGGGTTGCGTCAAAGGTGAGGGTAATAGGTGTGCTGTCGGTAAAATAGGAAGGGGAAACCGTAACCTGCGCCCAGGCCGCCGACGACCAGCCCAGCAACAGCAGCAAAGCCGAAAGCAGACGCCCGTAGAGTTGAGTTTTTTTCATAAAATGGGTGGGGAAAGTATCAACTGCCAGGCGGCGGGGGCGGCCAGCCTGGCAGTGCTTGGCTAAGATACTACCATTTTTTTGCGTTCCCACATACTTTCATGCACATTTCATAGGCCGGCTCTGCAAACGTTTGCGCTCCCAGGAGCCCGCGCCGGCCAGCTATTTTGCCGCCTGCCTGGCCGCCGCGGCTACCTTTACGGCCCACGACGCGTACTGGGTAGTATTCGCGAAAAATTGCAGCTAGTATGAACGTAGGAGATAGAGTGCGCCTGCTCACGGGCACCGAAGAAGGTATTATTACCCGCCTGCTCGACAGCGAGCTGGTAGAGGTGGCGATTGACAATGACTTTACCATTCCGGTGCTGCGCCGCGAGCTGGTGCCCGTGGCGGCCGAAGAAGGCCAGGCCTTCCGCCGCCCGGTGCCCGAGGTAGCTCGTCCCGCCACCGGCAGCAAGAAAAATAAGCCGCAGGGCGGCCAGCCCAAGGCCCAGCGCCCCGGCGTGCCCCCGGCGGCTGGGGCCACCCGGCCGCAGTCCGGCGGCCCCAGCGCGGCCATGCCGCCCCGCCCGGCCCCGGCCTCCCCGCCCCCACCGGCCGCTAAAGGCCTCTACCTAGCGCTCGTGCATCAGGCCCCCGAGCTGCTGGCGCTACACCTGCTCAACAACACGGAGGCGGAGGTGGTCTTCACCTACGGCGAGGAGCGCCAGGGCAAGTACCGCGCCCTGGCCGCCGACAAGCTCAAGCCCAAAGCCGCCAGCGCCGCTCTGGCTCACCTGCACCTCAAGGATTTTGAGCAGTGGCCGGCCGTGGTGTTTCAGCTTCTGAATTTCAAGCTGAACGCCGACACGGCCTACGACCTGCTCACCAAGCGCCAGTCGTTTAAAGCCAGCACGTTCTATACCAGCCGCCGACCCGCGCCGGTTATCGGCAAGGAAGCCTACCTGTTTCAGCTCGACGAAAAGCCCGCGCCCGCCCTCAGCCCCGAAAAGCTGGCCCAGGCCGAAGCCGCGCTGGAAGCTGCGCACGAAGCCGCCGCCAACCCCACCCCGGCGCTCGGTGCGAAACAGGCCAAGGTGCTTCAGCAAGCCCTGGGCGGCGACAAGCCTGCTCCTGTCCCGGCCGCTATTGCCCCGGCTCCGCCCCAGCCGGCGGCCGCCCTCATCGCCCCACCTCACGAAGTAGACCTGCACATCGAAGCCCTGCGCCCCGAAGGAGCCGAAGGCCTCAGCAACACCGCCATGCTGCGCCAGCAGCTCGATGCCTTTGAGGATACGCTGAGCCGCGCGCTAGCCACAAATATGCACGAAATCATATTTATCCACGGGGCCGGCAATGGCACGCTGCGCAAGGAAATCCACCGCCAGCTGAGCCGCAACAAGGACATCAAGTTCTTTGAAGAGGCTCAGAAGGAGAAGTTTGGCTATGGGGCTACGCTGGTACGATTGAAGTAGCGAGGTAAACCGCAGGCATAATCGCTGCTAAGTCGCGGTTCCGGGCGGGCTGCCGGCTTTTCGCCGGCTGTCCGCTCATTGGCAGCACACTCGACGCGAGCGGACAGCCGGCAGCCCGCCCGGTACCCTCACGTGGAAATTGCTCCCGGTAACTACTGCTACGCTCCCAATGAATATTTACTACGACCTCATCGGCGACATTCACGGCCACGCCGATGAGCTGTGTGCCTTGCTGCACCACCTCGGCTACCGGCCCGATGCGGCCGGCGTGCCGCACCACCCCAGCGGCCGGCAGGTGATTTTTCTGGGCGATTACGTAGACCGGGGCCCCAAAATCCGCGAAACGCTGTCGCTGGTGCGCGGTATGGTGGAAGGCGGCGCGGCACTGGCCATTTTGGGCAACCACGAGTACAACGCGCTGGCTTTCTGGCAGAAAGACCCAGCCGGTGGCCACCTTCGGCCGCACCGGCCCTGGCACATAATGCAGCACCTCGAAACCATCAAGGAGTTTCGCACGCCCGAGCTGTACCGCGAGTGGCAGGGCTACCTGGCCTGGTTGCGGACGCTGCCCCTGGCCCTGGAGCTGCCCGGCCTGCGGGCCGTGCACGCCTGCTGGGAGCCCCGGCACATTGACTATTTACGCGGCGAGCTGCCCGACCTGTGCCTCACCCCCGACTTTATGCTGCGCGCCAGCCGGCGTGGCACGGCCGAGTTCGAGGCCATCGAGGTGACGCTCAAAGGCCGCGAGGTACGCCTGCCCGGCGGCCTCACCTTCGCCGATAAAGATGGTCATCACCGCGACCTTACCCGCGTGCGCTGGTGGCAAAACCCGGCCACGGCGGCTGCCTACCACGAGTATTTTCTCGAAGACCTGCCCGAGCTGCGCAACCGCGCCTTTGATTTTGCCAGCCTCGACCCCTGGTATTACCAAGACGAGAAACCGGTGTTTTTCGGCCACTACTGGCTGCGCGGCGAGCCGCAGATTTTGCAGCCGCACGCCGTGTGCCTCGACTACAGCGTGGCGCGGGGCGGCCAGCTAATCGGCTACCGCTGGGACGGCGAGCAGACGCTGAGCGCGGATAAGCTGGTGTGGGTGCCCTAGCAAGTAAAAGTTGTAATATATGAATATTTACCCAAAATTTATCTTTTAACCTCGCCTTTAACCTTGCTGGGGCATGGACTTGTTTTCCCTTTGCGCGAAGATTTTCTGCCTGCCACCAAATAGCCCCTACCTTTGCCCTCGCAGTGAGCCACCCCACCGCCGCGCCCAACGCAAATGCGGGCGGGGAGGAAAGTCCGGGCAACACAGGGCACCCTGCTTCCTAACGGGAAGGACTGGCCAAACGGGCCAGGACAGCCAGTGCCACAGAAAATAACCGCCCGCAAGGGTAAGGGTGAAAAGGTGCGGTAAGAGCGCACCAGCGGCTGGGTGACCATGCCGGCTGGGTAAACCTCAGGGGTTGCAAGACCAAATAAGCGAACGCGTCGGCGGCTTCGGCCGGCGACACCGGGCGGCCCGTCCGGGTTCGCGGGTAGGTCGCTGGAGCCCGTCGGCGACGACGGGCCTAGATAAATGGTGGGGCCGCTCCGAAAGAAACTTTGGGGCGGACAGAACCCGGCTTATCGGCTCACTGCGTAATTTCGGCGGCTGCTTTCTTCCGAAAGTAGCCGCTTTTTTGTATAAAATCGTTTGTCCTTGCGAGCGCAGCGCGGCAATCTCACCAGCACGATGCCCGAATGATTTTGTTCAGGTGAGATTGCCGCGCTGCGCTCGTAAGGACAAACGCACTTTAATTTCTTCTCCATGCCCCGCATTCTTATCATCGACGACGAAAAGTCTATCCGCCACACGCTTAAGGAAATTCTGGAGTTTGAGAATTACCAGGTCGACCAGGCCGAGGACGGGCCGGCGGGGCTCGATTTACTGATTCAGCAGAAATACGACGTCGTGCTCTGCGATATCAAAATGCCTAAGATGGACGGCCTCGAAGTGCTGGAGCGGGCCCGCACGCTGGCCCCCGATGCGGCCTTTATCATGGTATCGGCGCACGGCAATATCGAAACCGCCGTAGAGGCCACCAAAAAGGGCGCGTTCGACTTCCTGCCAAAGCCGCCCGACCTCAACCGCCTGCTCGTAACGGTGCGCAATGCCCTCGACCGCAGCAAGCTGGTGACCGAAACCAAGACCCTGAAAAAGAAGCTGGCAACCACCAAGGGCTCCGAGATGGTGGGTGCCTCGGCCGCGCTCGGGCCGTGCGCAAAGCCATCGAAAAGGTAGCCCCTACCGATGCCCGCGTGCTCATTACGGGTCCCAACGGCGCGGGCAAGGAGATGGTGGCCCGGCAGCTGCACCAGCTCAGCCCCCGCGCCAACGGCCCGCTGGTGGAGGTCAACTGCGCCGCCATTCCGTCTGAGCTAATTGAGAGCGAGTTATTTGGCCACGAAAAAGGCTCGTTTACCTCGGCCGTGAAGCAGCGTATCGGGAAGTTTGAGCAGGCCGACGGCGGTACGCTGTTCCTGGACGAAATCGGCGATATGAGTCTCTCGGCCCAGGCCAAGGTGCTGCGGGCCTTGCAGGAAAGCAAAATCACCCGCGTGGGCGGTGAGAAAGAGATATCAGTGAACGTGCGCGTGGTGGCGGCCACCAACAAAAACCTGTTGCAGGAGATTGCCGACAAGAACTTCCGCGAAGACCTTTACCACCGCCTCTCGGTGATTCTCATCCAGGTGCCCGCCCTCAACGACCGCCGCGAGGATATTCCAGAGCTGGTGCAGAAATTTCTGCAGGACATTGCCGCCGACTACGGCAACAAGCCCAAAACTATCTCGGCCAGCGCCCTGAAATACCTGCAGGGCCTCGACTGGCGCGGCAATATCCGCGAGCTGCGCAACGTGGTCGAACGCCTGGTCATCATGAGCGACGCCACTATTGAGGAAGCCGATGCTAAGGCGTTTGCGGGTAAGTAGAAAGTCCTTTGCAGGCATTAAGCACTAGAAAAGCGGCGCCAGAATCAGTTGATTCTGGCGCCGCTTTTCTAGTGCTTAGCATTTTTTATCAAAAGGGTTGTCCCACGCTTTTCTTGAACAGTAAACAGAAGGCTTCATCCGCTTGACCATACAGTTTTTCGTATCCTTTTAAATCATTCAAGTACCTAACGAGCTGTTTATTTTTCAACGTCGTTGTTAACTGCAAATCATCTACTTTAAAGGGAATTGGCTATTATTAGGGTTTGGTGTGTGCAAGAATAATGCGTCGCTTGAACTATCGAAGTCAAGCAGAACGACATAAATCTGAAAATCAGTTTTTAATTGCTTTGTCTTGTCAGTAAGTATATTAAAATACTTAAATAGCTTGTCTAAGTGTGGACTTCTTCTTTTAAAACTGTTGTTACCGTATCCTTTTCTGTCAAAGTGCACATGCCATTTGTCGAACCAGGTTTCGGAATTGTTAGGGTCAAGCCACGTTATCCTTTCAAAATCGTTTTTGAGCGCAAGATTTTTATAGTAGCGTCTGAGTCCTCTCTGTTTTTTAATTCTATTCATGTCGCTATGTTGTCATCATGATGGAATACGCTGATTTTGGCCAACTTGATTATCATCGTCACCATCGGTTGGATTTATTCTGCGAAATACTATCGGCGCAGTTTACACCAGTTGGCTGCACCCCCTAATATCGGAATTATCCAGCCGCCCTAATACCTCAAACGAGCCGTCGGGGTGGCTACGTGCCAGGTCCTTGGTTTCGATGAACGCGCAACTGTCCACATTGGCTAAATCAATGATATTGATAGCCCCGTCGGGTCGGTTTTCGCTCACCGAAAATGGGTCGGCGGGGTCGCGCAGCAGTACCCGCAACTGGGGTGGGCAGTAAAAGCGGCCGTGGCCCGGCGAGTACGCCTGGCTCAACAGCTCGGTCATGCCGTACTCGGAGTGGATAGGCGCGGGGCCAAACGCCCGCTGCAACTCCTGGTGCAGCTCTTCGCGAATCATCTCGCGGCGGCGGCCTTTCATGCCGCCGGTTTCGAGCACTACCAGGTCTTGCAGCTCGGGCGCGGAGCCGTATTCGGCTGCTAAATCCAGCAGCGCATACGTAACGCCAAACAGCATGACGCGGCGCCCTGGCTGCCGCTTGGCCTTGCCCAAGGCCCGAAGCAGGCCGGCGTGGTCACGCAGGAAAAATGCCGGCTGCGCCTGCCCCGAGCGCTGGGAAAAATCTTCTACCATGGCTACCAGCGACGACTCGCCCTGCTCCAGATACGAGGGCAGCAGCGCCAGAAACGTCCAGCCCGTGAGCGGCCCGTACGCTCGCTCGAAAATAGCGGCCGCGTTGGCCCGGTACAGCGCCGGGTCGCGCACGAGGTGGCGGCTACGCTGCTGCAACGTAGTACCGCTGCTGCGGAACATCTCCTGCGGCTGCCACGCAGTGGGGTCGGTGCGCACTTCCTGGGTTTTGAAAAACTCGATGGGCAAAAACGGAATATCGGTAAGCCGCTGCACCGAAGCGGGGTCATAGTCGCCGCCCTTGCGCGCCAACCCGGCCAGGTAGGCCTGATAGGGCGGGCAGTGCCGCGCCTGGTAGCGAAACAGCGCCAGGGCCGCCGCCTCGAAGGCAGCGGGCGTAAGCTGGGTCAGCAACTGATAATCAGCGCCCAGAAAAGAAGTACGGAAACTCATAGCAAGCAGCAGGGGTTAAGCCAAAAGGCCGCCGGTATAACCAAGCGGCGGCCGGCTTACATTTACGCCTTTACAACAATCAAGCGGCCGACGCGTTGGGGTAAAGGCGGCGCAGACGGGGACTCATCTTTTTAGCATTTATGACTTTACTTCGACTAGCAGTTGCGGCAGGCATGTTCGGCGTGCTGGCAACGGGGCTGAGCAGCTGCCTGGCTGAGCCCAAATTTTCCACTACGCCGGAGATTTCCTTTAATAATATAAACCTGACGCACGTTAGCAGGCCCGCCATAACAGGCGACTCGGTAACCGTTACTATTAATTATCAGGATGGTGATGGCGACCTGGGCCTGACTGGCCCGGAAAGCGCCGCCCCCCCTTACGTAGGCACGCGCTATGCGTATAATTACTTTATAGAGGCGTTTATTAAAGATAAGTCTACGGGACAGTTTGTGTCGCTGGCCAGCATCAACCGGCACATAACTGACAGCACCTACTATGTTGCCAGCCAATATTATAGTCGCTTTGAGCCGGTTACTTCGGAGGACAGCCATGCCCCATCAAAGGCGTTCTGAACTGGCAATTTGTATTCGCCAAACAGACCGCCTTCTTTTCCGGGGAGGAAGTACGATTTCAGGTCAGCATCGCCGACCGGGCGATGCACGAGAGTAATACAATCACTACTACCAGCGTTATTTTTCCTTAGCGCTAAGGTGTTGTCAGACTGATTATAAGCACTACCAAAGGGTGAGCTAAGTTTTTTAGCTCACCCTTTTAGTTACTCGAAAATCAATAAATGGCCGGAAATTTTGCCGGCTCTACCTCGCGCATTACTTCATAGGCCAGGTCGAATACGTCTTCGGCGTTGGGCTTGGAGAAGTAGTCGCCATCGGAGCCGTAGGGCGGGCGGTGGGCCTGCGCGGCCAGGCAGTGCGGCGGCGAGTCGAGCAGCTGATAGGCATTCTGTCCATCGAGTACCTGCTGCATCATGTAGGCCGTAGCCCCGCCCGGCACATCCTCATCGGCGAAGATGATGCGACCGGTTTTGCGCAGGCTGTCGGCAATCAGCTGGTCGGTATCGAAAGGCAATAGCGTCTGCACATCAATCACTTCTGCTGAGATACCGACTTCGGCTAGCTGCCGGGCGGCCTCCAGCACAATGCGGCACATCGAGCCGTAGGTGACGATGGTCAGGTCTTCGCCTTCGCGCAGCACCTCAGGCCGGCCCAGCGGCAGCGTAAACTCGCCCACGTTGGTTGGCAGCTTTTCCTTGAGGCGGTAGCCGTTCAGGCACTCGATGACGATAGCCGGCTCGTCGGAGCGCAGCAGCGTGTTATAGAAGCCCGCCGCCTGGGTCATGTCGCGCGGCACGCACAGGTGCATACCCCGAATGGCCCCGAGTATCATCTGGATGGGCGAGCCCGAGTGCCAGATACCTTCCAGGCGGTGGCCCCGCGTGCGCACGATGAGCGGCGACTTCTGCCCGCCCTTGGTGCGGTATTGCAGGCAGGCCACGTCGTCGCTGAGAATCTGGATGGCATATAATAGATAATCGAGATATTGTATCTCGGCAACAGGCCGCAGGCCGCGCAGCGCGGCCCCGATGCCCTGCCCGATTATCGTGCATTCGCGGATGCCGGTATCCGTTACGCGCAGCTCGCCAAAGCGCTCCTGCAAGCCCGCAAACGCCTGGTTGACATCGCCAATGCGGCCCACATCTTCCCCGATGGCAAAGATGCGGGGGTCGCGCTCGAAGTTGGCCGTGAAGCAGGCTTGCAGCACCTCGCGGCCATCCACGAGCGAGGCATCGGCGGCCAGCTGCATGGGCACTTCCTCGATATTGCCCACCGCCTCTTCGCTCTGGCTGAAAAGATAGGAATTGTAGCGGTCCGCATTTTCGGCTTCGCACTGCTCGAGCAGGCGCTGGGCGGCGCGGCGGCCGGCACTGGGCTTGCTGCCGCGCACCTGGCGCAGCGCTTTGCGCAGCGTACGCACAATGTCGGCCCGAATGGGAGTTAAATTGGTTTTGAGGCCATTGACCAGCTCAGCCAGCTGGTTTTCGGTGCCGCTCTCCGCCACGAGCTGGTTGAGCACCGCCAGGGCCTCGTCGCGCTCCTGCTGAATGGGGTCGAAAAACGCGCTCCATGCCGTGGTACGCGCCTGCTTGATAGTGGCGGCGGCAGCTTTCTCAATCTGGGCCAGCTCGTCTTCGCTGGCAACGCCCTCGGTGAGCAGGTATTCGCGAAACTTAACCAGGCAGTCGTACTGCTCTTCCCAGCTCAGGCGCTCCTTGGGCTTGTAGCGCTCGTGCGAGCCGCTAGTGCTGTGGCCCTGCGGCTGCGTCACTTCCGTCACGTGGATGAGCACCGGCACGTGCTGCTCGCGGCACACGGCCGCCGCCCGCTGATAGGTATCGACCAGGCTTTGATAATCCCATCCGCGCACCACAAAAATCTCGAAGCCATCCTGGCCTTCGCCCTCGCGCTGGAAGCCGGCTAATATAGCCGAAATACTTTGTTTGGTCGTCTGATACTCAGCCGGCACCGAAATACCATAGTGGTCGTCCCACACCGACATCAGCAGTGGAATCTGCAAGACGCCGGCCGCATTGATAGCTTCAAAAAACACGCCCTCCGAGGTGCTGGC
The DNA here is from genome assembly GCF_013256425.1 of Hymenobacter sp. BRD67. Lineage (GTDB taxonomy): Bacteria > Bacteroidota > Bacteroidia > Cytophagales > Hymenobacteraceae > Hymenobacter. The sequence goes on along the minus strand of NZ_CP053904.1, from coordinate 605,414 downwards.
GTTGCCGATGGTGCCAAACGCCACCTCGTTGCCATTCACCGAGAAGTCGGTAAACTGGTGCAGGGCAGGGTTTTGGCGGTAGAGCTTGCTAGCGTAGGCCAGCCCCACGAGCCGGGGCATCTGCCCACCGGTGGGCGAGATATCGGCCGACGAGTTTTTACTGGCTGTCTGGGGCTTGAAATGGCCGTCCTCATCGAGGAGGCGGGTACCGAAGTGCCCGTTCATGGCGCGGCCGGCGGTGCTGGGGTCAGCTTCGGGGTCGGCGTGGGCGTAGAGCTGGGCAAAATACTGCTGCCAGGTAAGCTCCCCGATTGCTACCATAAAGGTTTGGTCGCGGTAATAGCCCGAGCGAAAGTCACCGGCCCGGAAAGCGCGGGCCATGGCCAGCTGTGGCAATTCCTTGCCATCGCCAAAAATACCGAATTTGGCCTTGCCCATAAATACCTCCCGGCGGCCCGCCAGCGAAGCATGGCGGCTCTCCCACCCGAGGCGGTAGTCGTCCAGCAGCTCAGCTTTGGAAAGAGACAGGTGCGCGGGGGCCGGGGCTAGCAGCGTGTCAGACATAAAAACGAAGTAAGAAGTGGTGGGTGGGAAGGACGTGCGATGCCGCAAATTTACGGAATCGGCCGGGGGCGGGCTGTATATTTGCCTATGCCCCGGCCGGCTGGGGTTAACTAACTGTTACTCTATCTTATTACCCAGGTTAAACCCTGGCTTTTAGCTTATGCGTTTCGTTTCTACCCTGGCCCTTTGCCTGCTGGCGCTGGCCGCCCACGCCCAGGGCGTGCTCACCTTTGAGAACACCGACCACGACTTCGGCAAGGTAGCCGAAGGCACGATGGCAACCTACGAGTTTCGCTTTAAAAACACGGGCAATCAACCCATCGTTATTGCCAATGCCCAGGCCAGCTGCGGCTGCACCACCCCGGAGTGGACCAAATCGCCGGTGCTGCCGGGCAAGTCGGGCATCATCAAAGCGGTGTACAACAGCGCCGGCCGCCCCGGCGTATTTGCCAAAACCGTAACGGTGATGAGTAATGCTACCGAAGCCAGCAAGGTTCTCAGCCTTAAGGGCACGGTACTCACAAAAGACGAGCTTCGGGCTACGCTGACGCCGGCCCAGCTGGCGGCCTCCCCAAGCTGCTGCTGGAGCGGGCCAGCTACGACTTCGGGCGCCTGGAGGCCGGCACGCAGCCGGTAGCCCGCATCGGCGTGCGCAATACCGGGCCTAAAGACCTGGTGTTAACCACGGTATCATCCAACTGCTACTGTGTAGGCTACCGCTCCGCGCCCGCGCCCATCAGTCCCGGCCAGAGTGTCGTGGTTGAGCTGGTGTACGCGCCCCGCACCCTGGGCCCCGCCGCCGAGGTCGTTACGCTGGCTTCCAATGATATGCACGGCGATACCAAGCTGACGCTCAAGGCCACGGTGGTAAAAGACTTGGTGCCCACGAGCCTGGTAAAGGAGAGCAGCTCCTCAGTGCCCTTCAAGTAGCCAACTTACCAACCAGTAGCGTATAGCCCTGCCGGATTGGCAGGGCTTTTTTCGGGCCTGATTGTTGATTGATGTAGGTACATTATTTAAATCTCTCCAGTAGCTTTTTATTACGATGAACCCCAACCCCAGCGCTTCCAGTCCTACTGCTTATACTGTGCCCGCGGGCACCAGTATCGGCCACATCCATTTGCAGGTAACCGATATGGCGCGGGCCCTGCGGTTTTACCACGACCTGCTCGGCTTCGAAGTAATGCTGGAAGCCGGCGAGCAGGCAGCGTTTTTGTCGGCCGATGGCTACCACCATCATATCGGACTGAACACCTGGCACAGCCAGGGGGCAAGCCGGCCGTGCGCGAGGGCGTGGCGGGCCTGTATCACGCCGCTATTCTGTACCGCGACCGGGCCGGCCTGGCAGCCGTGGTGAAGCGGCTGCTGGCAGCGGGCTACCCGCTGCGCGGGGCCTCCGACCACGGCGTGAGCGAAGCCATATACCTCGACGACCCCGATGGCAACGGCCTGGAACTGTACTGGGACCGCCCCCGCGCCGAGTGGCCTACTACGCCCGACGGCAAGCTGACCATGTATACCCGCCCGCTCGATGTGCAGGGGCTACTTAAATCAGTGCGCAGTGAACAGGGAACAATTGCAGCTTCAAAATAATTGTTCTATGTTCCCTGTTCACTGCGCACTGATTTAAGCAGCCGTATCTTTACGGCACGTTTCTCCCCCACTTCTCCCCTCCCCCGCCCCATGATTATCGGTGTTCCGAAAGAAATTAAGAATAATGAGAATCGCGTTGGCCTCACGCCGGCCGGCGTAGCCGAATTGCGCAAACATGGCCATTCGCTGCTGGTGCAGGCCAGCGCGGGCGAAGGCTCAGGCTTTGCCGACGCCGAGTACGTGCAGGCGGGGGCTAAAATGCTGCCGACCATTGCTGACGTGTATGGCCAGGCCGACATGATTATCAAGGTGAAGGAGCCGATTGCGGAAGAGTATCCGCTCATCAAAGAAAACCAGCTGCTGTTCACCTACTTCCACTTTGCCAGCGGCGAAGAGCTGACTCACGCCATGATAGCGCGCAAGGCTATCTGCCTCGCGTACGAAACCGTGGAGCTGCCTTCGCGGGCGCTGCCGCTGCTCATTCCGATGAGCGAGGTGGCCGGCCGTATGGCGCCTCAGGAGGGCGCTAAATATCTCGAAAAACCCTTGAAAGGCCGGGGCATTCTGCTCGGCGGCGTGCCTGGCGTAAAGCCCGCACACGTACTTGTGCTGGGCGCAGGCATCGTAGGCACGCAGGCTGCCAAGGTAGCCGCCGGCCTGGGCGCGCAGGTGACAGTGATGGACATCAACCTGAACCGCCTGCGCGAGCTTGATGACTTCATGCCCAAGAACGTGGTAACGCAGTACTCCAACGAGTACAACATCCGCGAAGCCATCAAAACCGCCGACCTCGTGGTGGGTGCCGTGCTCATTCCGGGCGCGAAGGCGCCGCACCTCATCACCCGCGACATGCTCAAGACCATGCGCCCCGGCACCGTGCTCGTGGACGTGGCCGTGGACCAGGGCGGCTGCATTGAAACCTGCCGGCCCACGACCCACGAAAACCCGACCTTCATTATCGACGACGTGGTGCACTACTGCGTGGCCAACATGCCCGGCGCGGTGCCCTACACCTCGACCCTGGCCCTCACCAACGCTACGCTGCCCTACGCCGTGAAGCTGGCCAACCTGGGCTGGCAGGAAGCCTGCCGCCGCGACCCCGCTCTGCGCCTCGGCCTGAACGTGGTGCACGGCGAAGTGGTGTACCAAGGCGTGGCCGAAGCCTGGAACCTGCCCCTCGTAGATGTAGAATCGGTGCTGGAAGGCGCGGCCGTATAAGTCCGTAGTGTAGACCGAGTCCGCGCGTCTTATCACCGGAACGGTGACACGCGCGCACTCGCAGCGTCCACACTACCGCAAAAAAGCCTGCCGGATACGCGTCCGGCAGGCTTTTTTGCGGGCGTTGCCCAGCTCGCCCTGAGCTATTTTGGCTAGTTGGGTGTTGTAGGTATTCTTCCTAAAATAATGTCGATTCTTACGTTGTGGCCGGCTTTGCTGCTGGCCTTACTGGCCCGCACTACCTCGCCCACGGTTCCACCCCCGCTCACGTTTCCGGTGCCCGCCGGTGTGCCCAACCAGCTGTTTTACCTCCAGCGCGACCCCAATACCAATACCGTCATTTATCAGCTGAACGTGAACAGCGCGGGCAAAGTAGAGGACGAAGAACCCATAAACGTATTCTGGATACGCTACGACGAGCAGGGCCAGCGCAAAGACCTGAATTTTATTCAGCGCAAATTTGCCTATGGCCTGACGGCTACGAAGCTGGCGCCTGATAAGTATGAGCTCAAATTTGCTGCCTACAGCAAAGTTCCCTTTTTGCTCATGAAATCAAGCGTCGATAAGGCCTTTCACGTGTTTACGGTGGTTGGCGGCAAGCAAATCGTGCTCACGCGTGTGTACCTGCGCATTGAGGGCGGCACGTTTTGGGTTCCCAACGTGCGGTACATCGAGTTTAAGGGGTGGAACGCCGCTACCCGCGAGCCCATCGTAGCGCGCGTCAACGTTTAGCCGTCGGCCAACTCACTGGCTACGACATAGGGCGGAATCTCCGCCAGCCGCTCATTTACCCCTAGCGCAAAGTCGACGCGCCAGCAGTAGTGTACCAGGCCGTTGGTGAGCAGCAGCAGCGGAGCACGCAGCGTTTGATTGTAGGTAGCAGCCTGCTGGGCTACGGCCGGCGTGATAGCCACCGAGGGCCGCTTGCACTCTACCAGCAGCAGCGGGCGGCCGTTGGGGCCGAGCGCCACAAGGTCGGTGCGCTTCTGGCGCTGGTTGTAGCGGTGGCCGCGCTCCAGGCTCAACAGGCCCCGCGGGTAGCCCAGGCTGGCCATCAGGTAGTGTACTACGTGCTGACGCACCCACTCCTCGGGGGTGAGTGCTACGTACTTATGGCGCAGCTCATCCCATATTTCCGGGATATTTGCTAAATTTTGCCTAGTTTTGTGGTCGAAAGGCGGCAGGTCCAGCACTTGCATCACCTCCAAAGGTACGGGTTTTGGCTGTCGCATTTCACCTGGGTTTCCTGCCCGCTGCGCCGCCGTACCCTACCGGGTAGGCGGCTTTTTTAGTTTCTGGCGATTGTTTTTGCTGTCATGACGAGCACAGCAAAGCAAAGCAATCGCACCGAAACGACACCCGAACAAGTCGTTCGGCTACGATTGCTTCGCCGGCTCGCAATGACAAGCTTATTTTTCACATAACCAGCACCTTATGAAGACCAAAGAGGACATCGTCAATAACTGGCTGCCGCGCTATACCGGCGTGGCACTCAGCGAGTTTGGGCAGTACATCCTGCTTACCAACTTCAGCAACTACGTGTACATGTTTGCCGAGCAGTTTGGCGTGGAGGTGCGCGGCACCGACAAGCCCATGCAGTCGGCCACGGCCAACGGCATCACCATCATCAATTTCGGCATGGGCTCGCCAATGGCAGCTACGGTTATGGACTTGCTGTCGGCCATTAAGCCCAAAGCGGCTTTGTTTCTGGGCAAATGCGGGGGCTTGAAAAAAACCAAGCTGGGCGATTTGGTGCTGCCGATTGCCGCCATTCGCGGCGATGGCACTTCCGACGACTACCTGCCGAAAGAGATTCCGGCACTGCCTTCTTTCCGGTTGCAGCGGGCCGTTTCGTCGATGATTAAGAAGCATGAGCTCGACTACTACACCGGCACCGTGTATACTACTAACCGCCGCGTGTGGGAGCACGACCAGGAATTTAAAGATTACCTCAAGCGGGTGCGCGCCCTGGCCGTGGACATGGAAACGGCGACCATCTTCGTGGTGGGCTTTATGAACGATATTCCGCACGGGGCGCTGCTGCTCGTGAGCGATAACCCTATGACGCCCGAAGGTGTGAAAACGGCCGAGTCAGATTCGAAAGTGACTACCAACTTCGTGAAGCAGCATCTCCTTATTGGTATTGAGTCGCTGCTGGAGCTGAAAAACTCGGGCGAGTCGGTCAAGCACCTGAAATTTGAATAAATCCGGTACTCAGCCCCGGCCCCGCGTTAAGCTATGCTAGCTCCGCGGCGTTGCTGATTATGGGCTTTGCGGCTTGTAAAATCTATAGTTTGCGCCTGGGTAGAAACTGCGTAGCCCGTTCCCGGCTGAGAACGGGCTTAGCTTTGTCCAATTCATTCAAAGCGGAACTTTGCATACCCTTTTGTACCATGCAGCTTGCTTATAAACTTGGGAGTGCCCTTACAGTAGGAATAGCGCTGGCCCTGGCCAGCTGCCAGCCGCAGCGCGAAAAAGTCGATTTGCTGGTAACCAACGCCACGGTGTACACCGTCGACTCCACGTTTAGCAAGGCGGAGGCATTTGCCGTGCGCGACGGGCACTTTGTGGCCGTGGGTAAGTCGGCCGACTTGCAAAGTCGCTACCAGGCCACGCAAACGGTGGATGCGCAAGGGCAGTTTATCTACCCCGGCTTTTACGACGCGCACTGCCACTTTTACCGCTACGCGCTGGGCCTGCGCTCGACCAACCTGGTGGGCGCGGCCTCCTGGCCCGAAACGGTGAGCCGCTTGCAGGCGCACCAGCGCGAGCAGCCCGGCGCAGCCTGGCTCACGGGGCGCGGCTGGGACCAGAACCGCTGGCCGGGCCGGCAGTTTCCAACCAAGGATACGCTCGACCGGCTGTTTCCGAACGTGCCGGTTTTTATCATTCGCATCGACGGCCACGCGGCGCTGGTCAACCAAAAGGCGCTTGACCTGGCCGGGGTCACGGCCGCTACGCCCATCAGCGGCGGCGTGATTGGGCACGATGCGGCCGGCCGCCTCACCGGCCTGCTGGTCGATAATGCCGTGAAGCTGGTGGCCACCAAAATACCCGAGCCCAGCCCCACCGAGGCCAACGCCGCGCTGCTGCAAGGCCAGCAAAACTGCCTGGCCGTGGGCCTCACCAGTCTCGCCGATGCCGGCCTTGACCGGGCCGACATCGAGCGCCTGGCGGCTTTGCAGCGGGCAGGCAAGCTACACCTGCGCCTCTACACCATGCTCAACCCGACGCCGGAAAACAAGGCCTATTATATACCAAAAGGACCATATTTCAGTGATAATCTTACCATCAGCGCTTTCAAGGTGTATGCCGATGGGGCGCTGGGCTCGCGGGGCGCGGCGCTGCTGGCCCCTTACACCGACCGGCCGCACGAAACCGGCTTTTTGCTGCAACACCCGGAGTATTACCGGAGCTTAGCCAAAGAGCTGGCGGCCACCAGGTTTCAGATGAATACCCACGCCATCGGCGATTCCAGCAACCGCTTGCTTTTGGATATATATGGGGCGGCGCTTAAAGGCCAGCCCGACCGGCGTTGGCGCATCGAGCACGCCCAGATTGTGAGCCGGGCCGATATCCCAAAGTTTGGCCAGTACCACATTGTGCCGTCGGTGCAGCCAACCCACGCTACGTCCGATATGTACTGGGCCGGCGAACGGCTCGGGCCGCAACGCCTAAAGTACGCCTATGCCTACCAGGATTTATTGAAGCAATACGGCCAGGTAGCGCTGGGCTCCGACTTTCCCGTCGAGGATATTAACCCGCTCTACGGCTTCCACGCCGCCGTGGCCCGGCAGGATGCGAAGAACTTTCCGGCCGGCGGCTTTCAGATGGAGAATGCGCTTACCCGCGAGCAGGCTCTGCGCGGCATGACCACCTGGGCCGCCCACGCCGCCTTCGAGGAGAAACGCAAAGGCCAGATAAAACCGGGAATGCTGGCCGATTTTGTAGTGCTGAAAACCGACCTGCTCACCGCGCCCAACGAGCAGCTGCGCAACGCGCCCGTGCAACAGACGTGGATTGGCGGCCGGCAGGTTTTTTCAAGTAAGAAACAGTGAAAAAGAACGTCATGCTGAGCTTACCGAAGCATCTCTAACAGGCCAATTGGGTTATAAACCTGACGGCGCGAGCGAGCTGCTTCGGCAAGCTCAGCATGACGTTCTTTTTTCTACCTCACTGACCTAAAACCCGCCGGGCTCGTCGGCCGAGCCGCCATAAATGCCGGGCACCGGGATGTCGAGCAGACGCAGGTACACCGTGAGCTGGCCCCGGTGGTGGATACTGTGGTTGAGGCCCATGATGCGCAGGGCGGCGCCCTTGGGGCGGCTCATGAGCACCTGCTCGCCGCGCCGCAGCTCAAAATTATCCGTCAGCTTTTCGTCGTCGCTTTCGCCGAGCGCCTGGCGCAGGCTGGCGCTGAATTTATCGAAGCGCTCCAGCAGCTCGGCGGTAGTGGTGGGGCTGGGCGGCGGCTTGGGCGCGTTCTGGTCGAGGAAGTCGCGCTCATTGGCTTGCACAAATAGCTGCTTGAACATCAGCAGATTGACGATGTGCGAGGCGAGCGTACCCATTTTCATCGACTTGGGGTGCGGCTGGTAGTCGAACTTGTCGTCGGGCACGCGCTCGAGAACTTTGCGCGTCACGGCCAGCTCGCGGTCGAGCTCTTCGAGAATGTTTTGCTGGATGGAGGAAGTGTGCATACGGTGGTGGGTGAACGTGTACCTGCCTCAACCGCAGTTAGGCTAAACAGTTTGGGGGCGGCCCATCTCGGCCGGGGCCGAAGCGGGCGGGGCGGCAGGAAGGAAGCATCGGCCGGGTCTTCGCGCAGCTTCTTGCCGCGCAGCTGAAGCAGGAAAATCAGCCCCAGGATGAAGAACACAATCAGAGCCAGGATGCTGTTGCGCATCGAGCCCGTCACCTGGTTGATGATACCAAACGTGGCCGTGCCGATAACAATGCTGAGCTTTTCGGTTACATCGAAAAAGCTGAAAAACGCGGCCGAGTTGGGCGTATTTTCGGGGATAATCTTAGAGTAAGTTGAGCGGCTCAGGCTCTGGATGGCGCCCATCGTGAGGCCGATAACGGAAGCCAGCGCGTAGAAGCTCCAGCCGGCCTGCACGAAGTAGCCCGCAATGCAAATCAACATCCAGATAAACACCGACCAGCTCAAGGCCCGCGTGTTGCCGATGCGCTCGGAAAGTTTGGCAAACAGCCAAGCCCCGGCAATAGCTACCACTTGCAGCAGCAGGATGGTGAGAATGAGCGAACCGGATTCGAGGTGCAGCTCGTCGGTACCGAACAGCGTGGCCACGTACATCACCGTTTGCACGCCCATGTTGTAGGTGAAGTAGGCGAGCAAAAACTTCTTCACGTTGGGCAGCTGCCGGAGCTGGTCCCATACTCTGCCCAACTCGCGGAAGCCGTTGAGCAGCCAGCCGCCCTCCGCCGCCGGCGCATCGGCCGGGCGGCCCAGGTCGGGCGGCAGCGTGGCAAACGGAATCTGGGCGAAGCCCGCCCACCACAGGCCCGTGAGCAGAAAAGACAGCTGCGCCGCCCGCGCCCCACCAATCCCGATTTTATCGTGAAACTGATTTATGACCAGGCAGATAACCAGTAAGATTACCGAGCCCACGTAGCCCATCGAAAAGCCTTTGGCCGACAGCGAGTCGAACTTCTCCTCGGAGCTGATTTCGGGCAGGTAAGAATTGTAAAACACAATACTGCCCGAAAAACCCACCGTAGCCGCCACGAAGATGAAGGTAGAGAGGGTAAGGGTGTCGGGACCAAAGAAATACAGTCCGGCGCACGCCGCGGCCCCGATGTAGCAAAACACCTGTAAAAACAGCTTCTTCCGCCCCGAAAAATCGGCCAGCGATGTCAGAAACGGACTAACCAAGGCAATGAGCAGAAACGAGGCCGAGATGGCGTAGTTGAGCAGCGAAGTTCCCGGCACCTGCATCCCCAGAAAGCTCACCGGACTCTGCCCGTTATCGGTATGGGTTATCTGCTTAATAACACTCGACCAATATATAGGAAAAATACTACTGGTAATAACGAGCGGATATACCGAGTTGGCCCAGTCGTAGAACGTCCAGCCGTTGGTGATGCGCTTGTTGTCTTTTTCGACGGTGCCGGGCGTGGAAGCCGGTAGCGTAGCGGGTGCAGCCATGAAACAGCGGCGCGGGAAGTAGCGCGCACCCGGCTAAGGTAACGGATTTCGGACATCCACAACGCGGCATAACACGGCGGTAATCTACGGCGCCAGCGCCGCGTACTGCGCCTCGGTATCCACGTCGGTGGCGCCGCCGGGGAAGGCTACGCTGGGCAGGTGGGCGTACTGCTGCAACAGCTCGCGCGCCCCGCTGGCCCCGCGCAGCGCCAGCAGCTGCGGAAAAATAGCGCGGCCAAACAGTGCCGGTACGCCCTGGATGCCCGCGTAGGCCGACGCCACGACCGGCTGCCGGGTGGCCTGAAACTGTACAATCAGCTCGCCGATAACCTCGGGGGTGAGTAGCGGCTGGTCGCAAAGAATGACCACCACGGCATCTGCTTTGGGGCCTTCAGCGGCCGTTTCGAGCTCGGCGAGACCGGCGGCGATGCTGCCGCCCATGCCATCGGCCCAATTATCGTTGCGCACTACGTGGAAGGGCAGGCCGGCGATTTCGGGCAGCAGCCCATCGTGAAGCGCCCCGGTTACGAGCACCAGCGGGCGGCAGGGCGAGGCCACGGCCACCTCGGCGGCGTGGCGCAGCAGGGTTTTGCCCTGGTAGGGCAGCAGCTGCTTGGGGCGCGCCAGGCGCGACGACGAGCCGGCCGCCAGCAGCAGCAGGCCCACGGTGGCAAGGGGGTCGTTGTGCATGAGGTGTGTGGTATTGCGTGGTTGTTTATTGATTAACCCAAAGGAACGTCATGCGGAGCGTGTCGAAGCATCTCTGCCGAACGACCCTAGCGGCGCGGCAGAGATGCTTCGACACGCTCCGCATGACGTTCTTATTGGAATGCCTTTAGTAGGAATTAGCTGTTTATTCCGCCCATCAGCACCTTGTCCGGCGTCAGGGGCAGGTCGCGCAGGCGCTTGCCGGTGGCGTGGTACACGGCATTGGCCACGGCCGCAGCTACGCCCACCATCGCAATCTCGCCGATACCCTTCACCCCCATCGCATTGATAAACGGGTCGTGCTCCTCCACAAACTCAACGGTCATATCCGGAATATCGGCGTTGACCGGCACGTGGTACGTAGCCAGGTCGGCATTGGTATAGCGCGAAAAATGCTGGTCGCGGATGGTTTCTTCCATCAAAGCCGAGCCGATGCCGAAGATGGCACCGCCGATAATCTGGCTGCGGGCAGTTTGAGCGTTCAGAATGCGGCCCGCGCCCATCACGCTCACCCACTTCGACACGCGCACGGTGCCCAGGTCCATATCGACCCGCACCTCACAGAAGTGCGCCCCGAACGAATGCATGGCGTGTATGCCAGCCGAGTCGGTGTTGTTGCCGGGTCCGGCCGGGCTGCCCGACTGCCCGGTTTCGTAGCCCGAACCGTACTTACCCTGGCCCATGCCTTCGATATCGGTCATTTCGGCCCGCTTCATGAGGTCGGCAAAGCTTTCGCCTTTGCTGGCATCTTTTTTCAGGAAGAGGCGCCCCTTTTCGACCGTCACCTCTTCGGGCTTGGCTTTAAAAAGCGGCGATTTTTTATCGACCACCGCCACTTTAATTAGCTTCTGCCACACGTCCTGCGCGGCCATATAAACCGACGACGAGACCGTGCCGGCGGCCACCGAGCCGCCCGAGTTGGGTGCGGTAGGCAGGTTGGTATCGCCCAGCTCGAAGCGGATTTTCTCCATCGGCAAACCCAGCGCGTCGGCGGCCACCTGGGTCATTACCGTGTAGGTGCCGGTGCCGAGGTCGGTTGCGCCCGACTGCACCACGGCGTGGCCGTCGGCATACAGACGGGCGCGGGCGGTGCCCTGCGAGTTGTGCACCGGATAGCTGGCCGAAGCCATGCCCATGCCCACAAGGTAGCGGCCGTCGCGGGTGGCGCCCGGCTGGGGGTTGCGCTTGCTCCAGCCAAACAGCTCGGCCCCGCGGGCGTAGCACTGCTTCAGGCTTTTACTGCTCCAGGGTGGCCGGTGCTGTAGTCGTGGTCGGCGTGGTTACGCAGTCGGATTTCGATGGGGTCGACACCGATTTTATAGGCCAGGTCATCCATCGAGCACTCAATGGCAAACGAGCCCGGCGCCTCGCCGGGAGCCCGCATAAACGTGGAAGTCATGACGTTGGCCCGCGCCAGCTGGTACGTCGCCTCAAAGTTGGGCGTCGCATAGAGCATATCCAATATCTTCGAGTTCGACTCGGCATAGTTGTCCCAGGGCGAAGTGGTCGACGTTTTGGTATGAACTATCGACGTAATCCTGCCGTCGGCCGTTGCGCCGAGCTGCACGGTCTGGGTCTGGTCTTCGCGGTGGCCCATGCTCGTAAACATCTGCTTGCGGGTGAGCATCAGCTTCACGGGGCGGCCCACCGCTTTGGCGGCCTGCACCGTAAGCACGGTGTGCGGCCAGCACGAGCCCTTGCAGCCAAAGCCACCGCCCAGGTACTTGGTAATCACCCGAATCTGCTCGCGCGGAATGCCCAGCATGGCCGTCAGCGCCGACTGCGTGCGCGTGACGCCCTGCGTCGATTCGTACACCACGAGGCGGTCGGGCGCCTCCCAGTGCGCGGTAGTCGAGCCCGGCTCCATCGGGTTGTGGTTATAGACCGGGTGGTTATAAGTCGCCGTTAGCTGAATGGGCGCGCTCTTGAAGGCACCCTGCGCATCGCCGCGGCGGGTGTGGCCATCCTGCTTGCCGTCCTGCACCTTTTGGGGTCAAACAGCTCGGCTTTGGGGTCGAGGAAGCTGGCGATGGGAGCGCCGGTTTGCTGATACGTCACTTGCACGAGCGTGGCGGCGTGCAGCGCATGGTCGAGGGTGTCGGCCACCACAAGCGCCACTGGCTGCGCGGCGTAGAAAATCTCATCGCCGGTAAGGGGCAGAAAACCCATCGGGCTCCAATGTCCTTTTTGCCGGCCGCATCGTTGGGCGTTTTAGCCAGCTTGGGCAGGTTCTGGTGGGTGAGCACGGCAATAACGCCCGGCTCACGAGCGGCGGCCGATGTGTCGATACGTTGAATTTTGCCCTTCGCTACGGTACTGGTGGCCAGTACGCCGTAGGTAAGGCCCGGCAGCGGAAACTCGGCCGAATACTTGGCCCGGCCGGTTACTTTCTCGCGGCCCTCCACGCGAACCAGCGGCTGGCCTACGAAGCCGCCCGGCTGGTCAAAAAATTGGGGTTCAGCAGACATATAAGTAGGATGCGGGGTTGCCCCGCCCGTCGAATGAACGACAATTAGGATGATAAGAATGGCCCGGCCGCCGGGCAGGAGCAAGCCGGCACCCTACGCTGTTACCTCCAGCAGGGCCCGCACCAGCGTGCGCTGGGCCAGCTCGACTTTGAATTTGTTGTGCTCACGCGGCGACGCGTCGCGCACGGCCAGCGCGGCGGCGGCGCGAAAGTTGTCTTCCGTTGGAGCCTTGCCCACCAGCGCTTTCTCCACGGCCGGCACGCGCCAGGGCACGGTGCCCACCCCGCCCAGCGCCACCCGCGCCGAGTGGATGGCGCCGCCCTGCACGTCGAGCCCCACGGCGGCCGATACCAGCGCGTAGGCATACGAGGCGCGGTCGCGCACCTTGAGGTAGTGCGACTTGCGGGCGTGCGCGGCGGCCGGTACGGTAATGGCGGTAATCAGTTCGCCGGGCGCCAGATGGTTTTCAATATGCGGAGTCGAGCCGGGCAGCTTGTAGAAGTCGGCCAGCGGCACCGTGCGGGTCGTGCCCTTAGCACTTTCCAGCGTGAGCCTGGCTTCGAGCGCCACCAGCGCCACGGCTAGGTCGGAGGGGTGGGTAGCGATGCAACTCGGCGAGCCACCCAGAATGGCCAGCGTGCGGTTGTCGCCGGTTTGGGCGGGGCAGCCCGAGCCGGGCACCCGCTTATTGCACGGGAAAGCCACGTCGCGGTAATAGCCGCAACGCGTTTTCTGCAAGAGGTTGCCGCCCATGCTGGCCATATTGCGCAGCTGCGGCGAGGCCGAAGCCAGCAGCGCCTGCGAAATAACGGGGTAGTTCTGCACCACCAGCGGGTGCTCGCCCACGTCGCTCATGCGCTCCAGCGCCCCGATGCGCAGGCCGGACGCGCCGTTCTCGATACCCAATAACGGCAGCTTGTTAATATCAATCAGCAGGGAGTGCTGCTCGATATTCGACTTCATAATGTCGAGCAGCGTAGTGCCACCCCCAATAAAAGCAGCCTGCTTATCGGCTTCCCTGGCCGTGGCGGCCTCCTTTGTGGTGCTGGCCTGCGTGTAGGCAAAATTGTTCATAATGGTAGCGCGGACGTTGTAGTCCGCGTTTGAAGCGATAGAGATGAACCCGAACTACAAAGTCCGCGCTACTAGCTGTGGCCAGCCACTTCGCGCACAGCGGCCAGAATGTTGGGGTAAGCGCCGCAGCGGCAGAGGTTGCCACTCATCCACTCACGGGCCTGGTCATCAGTACCGGCGTGGCCTTCTTTCACGCAGGCTACGCCCGACATAATCTGGCCCGGCGTGCAGTAGCCGCACTGGAAGCCGTCGTGCTTAAGGAAAGCCTCCTGCATGGGATGCAGCTCCTCCCCTTTCGCCAGGCCCTCGATGGTAGTAACCTGCTTGCCCTGGGCCATCACGGCCAGCGTGAGGCACGAGTTGACGCGGCGGCCATCGACGTGCACGGTGCAGGCGCCGCACTGCCCGTGGTCGCAGCCCTTCTTGGTGCCCGTGAGGTCGAGATGCTCGCGCAGGGCGTCGAGCAGCGTGGTGCGCGGCTCGAGGCGCAGGTTCTTGGCCTGGCCGTTGATGGACAGGCTAACGTTGGTAGCGCCCGAGATAACGGGGCTGGCGGGGCCAGCTTTTCAGCCAGAACTTCGGCCTGACTGGCGATAGGCGGAGCCAGCGCCACACCCAGCAAACCACCGGTTTGCTTGAGGAAGGAGCGGCGCGAAGGGCCAGGCGGCGTGGGGTTGGCCGCGTCGGGAGAGTGGTCGTCGGAATGCATACGGACAGCGCGTGGTTAGGCTCTTATGTAGTACGCAGGAAACGCCCGGCCTGTTCAGGAGTGCCGGGCTGGCGCAACGCCCTTCGGCGTGCAATCAGCCGGCCGCTTTTATAAGCTCAAACGTAGCTGATACTTAAGTTGCTAGCAATGTTGCTAGTGCCCGAACAAAGATAAAACCACAAAAAAGGACCGCTACTTCAGCAGCGGTCCTTTTTTTGTGATTTCAGGCAGTTTACTAGTGCTGATGCCGGGCGGCCCTTTTGGGGTCGTAGCGCGTGCCGCCAAACAGGTACAGCATCAGCGCCCGCGAGTAGCGGAACACCAGCGGCGTCGATATCAGCGTGATGGCGGCCACGGCCGCGATGTACACCCATAGTGGCGGGTCGCCGGCCAGGAAATTGAGCAGCAGGCCCACGACGGCAAACGTGCCGACCGCAAAGCCAAAGCTGATGTACATGGCCCCGAAATAAAATCCTGGCTCAGGCTCAAACGTCTGCCCGCACACGGGGCACTCGGCCGGCATTGCGGTAAACTTAGTAAGATTCAAGGCCGAATACGAGAATAGCTTGCCCTGGTGGCAGCGCGGGCAGCGCAGCGCCAGCAAGGCCAGCGCGGAAGATTCGATGGGAGCAATAGCAGCAGACATAGCCAGCAGGAAGCAAAAAGATGACCCGGCAAAGGTACCGGCCCCCGTTACCCGCCAACAGGGCCGCGCGCGGGCAAACACCGCACAAATCAACGCTGCCGCCGAAAGGCCTCGGGAGTTACGCCTACGTGTTTTTTGAAGGCCCGGCTGAAGTACGAGGCGTCGTCGTAGCCCAGCGCGGCGGCCAGCTGCGCCACCGAATCGGCAGAGTGATGAAGCAGGCGCCGGGCCTCGGCCATCACGCGGGCCAGGATGAGCTCGCGCGCCGGATGCCCTACCACGCGCCGGCAGATGGCCGTGAGGTGATTGGGCGTCACGCTCAGCTGCCCGGCGTAGAAGGCCACGGTTTTTTCGCGGCGAAAGTGCTGGTTGAGCAGCCGGCTGAACTCGCGCACCTGCTGCCGGCCCAGCGCGGCAGCCGGCGCGGGCGCGGCCGGGTAGGCGCGGGCCGCCAGCTCCAGCGCCAGAAACAGGTAGGCAGCCACCACCTCATCGGTAGGCGTTGTACTGACTTCCTGCCACAGCTGCTCAAATATAGATAATAGCCTATTATTACCGACCAGCAGGTAGCACACCGGCAAGTGGCCGGGGTCGAAAAACGGGTAGCTGTGCAGGCGACCAGCCGGGTAGTAGCGGTGGTAGAATGCAGCCTCGAAAAACACGATGTAGCCCGCTGCGTCGGCACTCAGCGCCCAGCCGTGCACCTGCCCTGGCGCGAGGAAGAACAGCGCGCCCGGCCGCAGCTCGTAAGTCTGCAAGTCGATGGTGTGCGTGCCGCTGCCCTGCGTGATATACAGCAGCAGGTAGAAGTCGTGCGCGTGCGGCGCGCTCACGCCCGGAAACCGCGCCGCGTGGCTTTCGAGGCGCTGCACGTAGTAAGGCCGGCGGCCGGCCGGCGCGGCCTCGGGCGGCGGAAAGGCCGCCAGCGGCAGCACAGGCAGGGTGGCAGGCTTCATATCGGCCGCAAGTAAGGCAACCGCCGGGCAATATCGCGGCAAGGGCCAGCCAGTAAAACAGGGAGCTATGACTGAAAACCAAAAGCGCCTGCCGGTACCGGCAGGCGCTTTTTTGTAGACTGAAACAACCGCTTCCCTACTGCGGGTTCGGCTTGTTCTCGCGCTTCTCAATCTGCGGCTCTTTGGCCACCTGCATGGGGTTTTTAAACTGGGTGTTGTTGCCAAACTGCCCGGCCTGGAACATCTCAAAGCGCGAGGGCGCAGCCTGGCGCGGGTAGGCGTTGTTGCTCAGGTCGGTATCGGCAGTTTGCTGCAAGGGGTCGATAACAAACGACACGATATTCTTTTGCGACACGATGAGCTTGGTGACCTGCTCGTTGTTCTTGCGCCAGATTTCGGCCGGGATGGTCTGGGTTTCCTGGGTGCCGTCGTCGTAGGTCATTTGCAGCACCACGGGCATTACCAGGCCGCCCACGTTGCGCAGGCTCAGTTCGTATAGGTTCAGGTTGCCGTTGAGGCGCTGCTGCTGCTCGGGGGTAAGGCTGCTCAGGTACTGGTTGTAGCGCTGCTTATCGCTCTCGCTCACCGCGAGCGGGTCGTAGCTGTTGTAAAAGTCCTTCAGCTCGGGCTTGTCATCAACGGCCGTGGTTTTGAGGTCGGTCGCGTTGCGCTGGGCCGAGAGGCTGGCCGCCTGGGCGGTGCGCTCGTTTTGCAGCCGGGTGTTTTCCACCAGCGGGTTTTTGGTGTTGGGTCGGTAGTACTTCACGCCGTCGAGCGAGATATCGCAGCGGTCGGTGCCGTAAAACCAGCCGCGCCAGAACCAGTCAAGGTCTACCGCCGAGGCATCTTCCATGGTGCGGAAGAAATCGGCCGGCTGCGGGTGCTTGTAGGCCCAGCGAGTGGCGTAGGTCTTGAACGCGTAGTCGAACAACTCGCGGCCCATCACCGTCTCGCGCAGGATGTTGAGGGCCGTGGCGGGCTTGCCGTAGGCGTTGTTGCCAAATTGCAGCACCGACTCCGAGTTGGTCATAATCGGGGTTTGCAGGCTCTTATCGGTGCGCATGTAGTCCACGATGTTCTTGGGCTCGCCGCGGCGGCTGGGGTAGTTGCGCTCCCACTCCTGCTCGGTGAGGTACTGGCAGAAGGTATTGAGGCCCTCGTCCATCCAGGTCCACTGGCGCTCGTCCGAGTTCACAATCATCGGGAAGAAGTTGTGGCCCACCTCGTGAATAATTACCGAAATCATCCCATACTTCCGGTCGGCCGAGTAGGTGCCGTCGCGCTCGGGCCGGCCGCCGTTAAAGCAAATCATCGGGTACTCCATGCCGCCCACTGGCCCGTGCACCGAGATGGCCACCGGGTACTGGTAAGGGGTAGTGAATTTTGAATAAGTCTTGATGGTGTGCGCCACCACCTCGGTCGAGTACTGCCCCCAGAGCGGGTTGCCCTCCTTAGGATAGTAGCTCATGCAGAGCACCGGCTTGCCATTCTGGCTGATGCCCATGGCATCCCAGATAAACTTGCGCGAGCTGGCCCAGGCAAAGTCGCGCACGTTTTTGGCGGCGAAGGTCCAGGTTTTGGTGCCGCTGGCCCGCTTGCCTTCGGCCTGGGTGGCCTCGGCCTGCGTCACGATGAGCACCGGCTTTTTGGCGGTGCGGGCCTGGGTCAGGCGCTGGCGCTGCGCGGCCGTCAGTACCTGGTCGGGGTTCTGGAGCGTGCCGGTAGCACCCACGATGTGGTCGGCGGGCGCCGTGATGCTGACGTGGTAGTCGCCGAAGGGCAGTGTAAACTCTCCGTTGCCCAGAAACTGCTTGTTCTGCCAGCCTGTGGCGTCGGAATACACGGCCATGCGGGGGTAAAACTGCGCAATCTCGTAGAGGTAGTTCTTGTCCTCCGGGAAGTATTCGTAGCCGCTGCGCTCGTTGATTTTCAGCTGGTCGCTGACGTTGTAGCTCCACTTCACTCCAAACGAAACCGCCTGGCCCGGCCGCAGCGCGGTGGGCAGGTCGATGCGCATCATGGTGTGGTTGATGGTGTATTTCAGCGGCTGGCCGCCGGCCGTGGTCACGGCCGCGATTTTGTAGCCGCCATCAAACTCGGCCACTGCCAGCTGGTTGTCAAGCTCCTGAAACGAGAGCCGGCCGCCCGTCACCTGCCCCACGTTGGTGGCCGCCGTGATGGAGTTTTTGGCCAGAATATTCTGGTCGAGCTGCACCCAGAGGTAGCTCAGCACATCGGGCGAGAGGTTGGTGTAGGTAATGGTCTCCGAGCCGGTGATAGCCTGCTTCTGGTCGTCGAGGCTCACTTTGATGTTATAGTCGGCGCGCTGCTGCCAGTACTTGGGGCCGGGCGCGCCGCTGGCGGTGCGGTACTCGTTGGGGGTGGGCAGCTCGGTACCGAGCTGGGCAAATTTATCAGTGCCGGAGTTAGTCGTCTGGGCCCGGCCGAGCGCCGGTGCCAGCAACAGCCCCAGCCCGGCGGCCAGTAGCGAAATACGCATAGAAGAAGTAGTAAAAAGAAGTCGGTGGCTAAAGTCGGCGAATATACAGCGAGGGTTGCGGTGATTGATGAAGGATAATTAGTAATGAGGTAATTAATAGTATTTAAATATATTATTTATTATCTAGTTCCTAATTGCAACAGCAGCAGCGTAGCCACTCCGAGCGCGGCACCGCTTGTTACCAGCACCCAGTCGCGGCGGGCTATCCGAAACACGCGCAGCGCCACAAAGCCCAGCAGCAAAATACCACTCACTACCAGCAGCTGACCCAGCTCGACGCCCAGGTTAAAGGATAGCAGCTCGGTAATGGGACGGCTTTGCGCTCCCAGCAGCGCCCGCAGGTAGTTGGAAAAGCCCAGACCGTGAATAAGCCCAAAAGCAATTGCCAGCGCATTGGGCGCGGTGAGCAGCACCGGCTCGGGCCGGGCTGGCCGCCGCGGCAGCACCGGGCCGGCGCGGTACATATCGACCAGCGCCGTGAGCATAATGGTAACCGGAATCAGGGCTTCGACCAGCGGACCATTTACGCCTACCACGCCCAGCGTGGCCAGCGCCAGCGTGATGGAGTGGCCTATTGTGAAACTCGTTACCAGCGCCAGCACGCGCCGCCAGTCGGCCAGCACATAGGGCGCGCACAGCGCCAGCAAAAACGTGAGATGGTCGGTGGCCTGCCAGCTGCAAATATGCAAAAAACCTAATTTAAGGTAGGTAAGAAAGAGGGACATCGACTGCAAATCTCTTGAAAATCTTCCGGAAACACGCGAAACGCAAAAAGCGCCTGCCGCAGAACGGCAGGCGCTTTTTTGGCGCTTTAAGTCAGGAGCCTGGGCTAGGGCCTTAGCTCGCGCAGCTGGTGTGGGCTATTCGCGCACGATGCGGCGTAGCTCTACCCCACCGCTGGCGGTACGAGCTTGCAGCATATATATACCACTGGGCAGGGCCGAAAGGTCAATAGCCTGCTGATGAGCCGCCGATGCTGCCACGCTGGCTTCGTACACGCGCTGCCCCAGGGCATTGCTGATAGTCAGCTGCACCGCTTCGCGGTAGCCGCTCAGCTCGAGCGTGAGCTGGCCATTAGGCGTCGGGTTCGGATACACGGCGAGGGAAGTGGCCGCGCTCTGGGCCGCAGCCGAGGCCGTGACCGTAACGCTGACAGCGGCCGAGCTGGCCGAGGCGCAGCCGCCCGCCCCCGTCACGACCACCGTGTAGGAGCCGTTGCGCGTGCCCGAGTTTACCACATACGTCTGGCCCGTGGCCCCGGCAATGGCCGTCCCGTTGAGGTAGAACTGGTTGCCCGTGGCCGAAGACGATGTCAGCACCAGGCCTGTGCTTGGCGTGCCCGTTACCGTCAGCGTCGGCGTAGTCGGTACGGCGTTGATAGTAAACGTGCTCGTGCTCGTTACCGCGGCGCACCCGCCCGAGGCAGCTACCGTGTTGGTGATGGTGTAAGTGCCGGCCGTCGAGCCGGCCAGGCTGATGACGCCGGTAGTCGCGTTAAGAGCCAGGCCTGTCGTTGAGGAGAAAGTACCGGCCGTGGCACCTGCTGCCAGCGTAGGTGCAAAGGTGCCTGTGCTGCCAGCGCAAGCCGCGCCAGTGCCCGGTGTGGCATAGCTGAAGGCAGCCGTGGCAGGAGCGGTGATGGTGACGGTCTGGGTGCTGCTGCTGCCGCAGGCGCCGCTCACGGTGTACGTCACCGTGTACGTGCCGGCCGAGCTGGCAGCCAGGTTAATCGTGCCCGTCGTCGCGTCAAGGCTCAGGCCCGTAGTCGAGGTGAACACCCCGCCCATCGTCCCCGTGATGGTGGGCACCGGATTGGTCGCGCTCTGGCAGAAGGGTGAGCCTGCGTAGCTGAAGGTGGCCGTGGTCGGGGCCGAAATCGTGATAGTAGCCGTGCTCGACACCGCCGCGCAGCCGCCTGAAGCCGCCACCGTGTTGGTCACCGTATAAGTACCAGCAGTCGAGGTGGAAGGGGTAACTACGCCGGTAGTGGCGTTCAGCGTCAGACCGGCTGTCGAAGTAAACGTGCCCGCTGTGGCCCCCGTAGCCAGTACAGGAGCAATGGTAGTGGTACTACCAGCGCAGACAGCGGCGCTCGGATAGCTAAAGCCGGCCGTGGCAGGAGCCGTAATGGTCACCGTTTGGGTAGAGCTGCTACCGCAGGCACCCGCTACCGTATACGTCACCGTGTATGTACCAGCGGTGCTGGCAGCCAGGTTAATGGCCCCGGTCATCGCATCAATCGACAACCCGGCGGTTGAGCTGAATGCCCCACCGGTAGTACCGGTAATGGTCGGGGCGGGATTAGCTCCGCTCTGGCAGAAGGGCGAGCCGCTGTAGCTGAACGTCGCAGTAGTCGGAGCCGAAATTATGATGGTAGCTGTGGCCGTTACCGCCGCGCAGCCGCCCGAGGCAGCCACCGTATTGGTTACGGTATAAGTACCGGCTACGCTGCCGGATACATCTACTGCACCCGTAGTAGCATTCAGGCTCAGCCCGGTGCCGGAAGTAAAGGTGCCAGCCGTGGCACCCATTGCCAGGGTAGGCAGCACCATACCCGTAGTTCCGGCGCATACAGCAGTAGTTGGGTAGCTGAAGGCAGCCGTGGCAGGAGCGGTGATGGTGACGGTCTGGGTGCTGCTGCTGCCGCAGGCGCCGCTCACGGTGTACGTCACCGTGTACGTGCCGGCCGAGCTGGCAGCCAGGTTAATCGTGCCCGTCGTCGCGTCAAGGCTCAGGCCCGTAGTCGAGGTGAACACCCCGCCCATCGTCCCCGTGATGGTGGGCACCGGATTGGTCGCGCTCTGGCAGAAGGGTGAGCCTGCGTAGCTGAAGGTGGCCGTGGTCGGGGCCGAAATCGTGATAGTAGCCGTGCTCGACACCGCCGCGCAGCCGCCTGAAGCCGCCACCGTGTTGGTCACCGTATAAGTACCAGCAGTCGAGGTGGAAGGGGTAACTACGCCGGTAGTGGCGTTCAGCGTCAGACCGGCTGTCGAAGTAAACGTGCCCGCTGTGGCCCCGTAGCCAGAGTGGGACTAACCGTGCCGCTCGTGCTGGTGCAGTTTGGGGCGGCCGGATACGAGAAGGCTGCCGTAGCCGGAGCCGCGATAGTTACCGTGGTGCCACCAGTTACTGCCGCGCAGCCCCCGCTGGCGGCCACCGTATTCGTGATGAAGTAGGTGCCAGGCATCGAAGTGGAGGGCGTAATCGTACCCGACGCGTCAATCGTGAGGCCCGTAGCCGGGTTTACTGTAATAGTGCCGCGCGTGCTGCCCGTGCCAATACCCAGGGGTACGGTGCCGGCAGTGGTAGTGCAGTAGCTGGTAGCTCCGTAGCCAATATTAGCTTTCGGCGGAGCCGTAATGGTAACAGTGGTGGTAGCGGTAGCCGCCGAGCAGCTGCCGCTGGCGGCCACGGTATTGGTTACGGTATACGTGCCGGCGGCCGAGTTGCTCGGCGTAATAGTACCGGTAGCGGGGTCCAGGGTGAGGCCGGTGGGCGTAGCCGAAAAAGTACCTGCACTGGCGCCGGTTGCCAGCATTGCCGGGCAGTAGCGGTGCTGCTGGTGCAGTAGCTGCTGGCTCCGTAGCTAAAGCTGGCCGATGAGCCCGACGTGATGGTAATAGTCTGGGTACTGCTGCAGGTACTGCTGGCCGTGTAGGTAACGGTGTAGGTGCCGGCCGTGCTGCCAGTCAGGTTAATTGTGCCCGTTGCGGGGTCAATTGTCAGGCCGCTGGTCGAAGAGAAGGTGCCGCCCGTCGTGCCCGTGATGGTGGGCGTAGGGTTGGCTCCGCTCTGGCAGAAGGAGCTGCTAGCGTATGCGAAGGCGGCATTGCAGGCTACTGTGCTGGCTCCCTTAGCCGATACCGACTTAAGCTGCGCCTGGCGCGGAGTACCCGAAGAGCCTACCCCGTAATATAAACGGATGCTCAGGGTTTTGCCGCTGGCTACGGTAACGCCCGTGGCGCCATTGAGCGCCAGGCGGAAGGTATTCGCATTCACTGTCGGGCCGGCAGTCTGATTGGGCAAAGTCACCGGATTCGGAAAGCCGCCGGTTGTACCCGTCGGCTGCGTTACTCCGGAAGCAGTAAAATTGCCTCCGCTTACCTCGTTGATAGTGGTAAAGCCGTCAGTTGAGTAAGAAACTCCCAGGTGCCCCGCTGCGGAGTTGTTGATAGCCGAAGTAAGAATCAACGAATCGACGCGTAGCGAGTAGCCAGAGGCTGCAAGCACCGTAAACTCTTCATAAAATGAGCGCGAGGGGTTGGTGCCAGGGCCCGGAGGCGTGCCCGTGCTGCTCCAGCCGCCACCCGTACTCAATGGTGCGAACGCCTGCCCACGAGCTGCCGAATAGCCCGGAATAGTGCCAGAGGCTGCCGAATTATCCGATAGAACGAGGCTCGTAAACGTAGGGGTAGTCGGCGTTATACCGGTAACTGCCACCGTGGCGACATTATCGGCCAATAGCGGCCACTGCTCCAGCACGGTACTCTGAGCCTGGCTTTTGGCAGAAAATCCCAGACTCAATAAACCAAGCACCAGGCCTGGCAGCATTCGAAAACCTCGGCGTGACCTAGGAGGGGTCAGCGCTTGACTTGTGGAGGCATGGCAACTGAGTTTAGCTACCATACCGGGTATAGCTTGCTGCATATGGGTGGAAAAGTGGAAAAGATGAAAAAAACGACTCAATACCTCATCAAATAGCTATCGGCAGCCTTTTTGCCATAAAAGTACTTGATTCCCATTATCCTTAAGATGAAAAAATCATGTTTTTACTATTTTATTTTATTAAGAAACAAAAATAATTAAATTCTTCATTTTTTCACCCTGCCTGTAATGGGCATCAGACTAGCCAAAGAGTCAGAAGTTTACTCGCCTTTGGCTGGCGCCAGCTTATTTACGCTCAGTAGTGCTAAAGAAAGCGTAAAAGCCCTTGGCACTTATACCAAGGGGCTTTTTGACAGCGAGAGTGCTGGTGTATGCTAGTATTTAGCGAAGCGCAGGGTCTGCAGAGCCTGGTCGGGGGCGCTCACGCGCAGCAGATACACCCCGTTGGCCAGCTCGCTCAGGTCAACCAGCGTCGTGCCATTGCCAGCTGGCGTCGGCAGCTGGCGCACTACCTGCCCAGCGTATTGACCACGCTCAGCGTGGCCGTCTTGCTGTAGCCGCTCAGCTCTACTGAGAGGTGGCCGTCGGGCGTAGGATTAGGATAGAGGCGGACAGCTGCCGCACTCTGCGCATTAGTCGAAGCCGTAACGGTAACTGAAACGGCGGTCGAGCTGACCGAGGCACAGCCGCCCGTGCCGTCACCACTACCGTGTAGGAGCCGTTGCGCGTGCCCGAGTTTATCAGGTAGGTCTGGCCCGTAGCCCCGGCGATGGCCACCCCATTCAGGTAGAACTGGTTGCCCGTAGCCGAAGAGGAAGTCAGCAGAATGCCCGTGCTCGGTGTGCCCGTTACCGTCAGCGTCGGCGTAGTCGGGGTAGCGTTGATAGTAACGGTAGTTCCACCCGTCACGGCCGCGCAGCCGCCCGAGGCAGCCACCGTGTTGGTAACGAAGTACGTGCCCGGTGTGGAGGTCGAGGGCGTAATCGTGCCGTTGGCCGCGATGCTCAGGCCCGTGGCCGGGTTTACCGTAATAGTGCCCAGCGTCGAGCCCGTGCCGATGCCCAGCGCAACTGTACCCGTTGTGCCTGTGCAGTAGCTGGCTGCCCCGTAGCCAATGTTAGCCAGCGGCGACGCCGTGATGGTGACACTCTGGGAGCTTGAGCAACCGGTGCTGGCGGTGTAGGTTACTACGTACGTGCCGGCCGTGCTGCTGCTGAGAGTGATTGCGCCCGTAGTGGCATTAATTGTCAGGCCTGCAGTCGAAGAGAAGGTGCCACCCGTGGTACCCGTGATGGTTGGGGCGGGGTTGGTCGTGTTGCTCTGGCAGAAGGACGAGCCCGTATAGCTGAAAGCCGCGTTGCAGGTGACGACAGCGGCCCCTTTCACAACTACGTTTTTCAGCATGGCGTAGCGGGGGGTGCTACTACTGCCACAGGCAAAATACACTCGGAACGTCAGCGTCTGGCCGGCCGTCAGGTTTATGCCCGTGCTACCGTTGAGTACCAAATGATACACATTGGTGGGGCCGGCAGCTTGGTTGGGGAGAACGATAGGTGCGCCAAATGCGCCGTAGGCCGTACCAGTCACGCCGTTGCCGGTACCACCGCTTACGTCGGTCGAGTCTGATAAGAAGCCCGACTTCGAGTACACTACCGCCAGCTTGGTATTGGAAGAGGTATTGTAGAAAGCCGCTGTTAGCAGCACCGAGTCCAGGCGCGCCGCGCCAGTAGCCGAGGCAGTCACTGTAAACTGCTCGTAGTAATTACGCTTCAGCGTACCCCCAATTATCGTCCAGGTGCCGTCGCCATTTGTCGACGGACTGACTGCCTGGCCATACTTAGTAGAGTATGCGGGAATGGGAACGGAGGTATTAGTCGACAAATAAAGCGCCTTCAGTGTCGGCGTGGTAGCCACTAGCTGCGACGAGCGAATGGCCGTGCTGTCCTGAGCATTGCGCGTGAGCGGCCAGTAAATAAGCGGGTCCGATTTTGGGGCCACCGTGGTAAGGCGCGTGCCGGTTACGGCTACGTTCATCGCCTGGGCACCCGAGCTGGTGTGGGTGATGTTGCCGCTGTACGAGCCGGGCGTGGCCGCGTTCAGGCGCACGCTCACCGTGGTGCTGGCAATGGTATTGGCCGTAGGCGTGAGCACTACCGGCGTGGTGGAGCCCGACCAGGTGCTGCCGCCATTGGTCGAAATCTCGAAGCCGGCGGGCGGCGTAATGGTCAGGTTATCGGTCATGTTCACTGCCGACACGGTATAATTCTGCGCAGCCGAGGTGCCCGTGTTATACTGCGTAAAGGCGGCCAGTGCCGTCGAAGAAGTGGTAATCGTCGGAATGCTCGATACCTGGATAGAGGGGGTAGTGTGGGTAGCCAGGCCGGCTTTCGAAGCCACTACTTTGTAGTAGTACGCCGAGCCGGCTACCGGCAGCGCGTCGGTAGCGCTGAAGTTGTAGAGCGAGTCGGTAGTAGCCGTCTGGGTGCTCAGCAAGGTAAAGTTGGTGTTGTCGGTCGAGCGCAGCAGGTCGTACTTGATGCCGGCCATCGCCCAGCTGATGTTCCACTGAATGGCAGTTTGGGTAGCGCCTTTCGTGGCTTGCAGGTTCGATACTGCAATGTCGGGGGTAGAGTAGCTGGCAAAGCCGGGGGCCACGGTGGTGGGGTCCCAGGCAGCTGCTACGGCCGAGGTGCCGCCGGTGCCCGTACCGGTGCCAAACATAGTATTTATTGAATATTGCACCGTATCGGCCGGAGCCAGCTGCTTCGACCAGCTCACGCGCTGGCTGGTGTTTACCAGATTACCACCGAAGTACCGGGTCTGAAACTCGCCGTCCGTAATCTTGGTCACGTCCGTGCCGGTATCCCACGTTACCCAGCCCGCCGGCTGAATCTGGTTTGCGCCAACCTTGGTTTTCGAGTAAATAACCTTGTTATGCGCCAGCGTACCGGCCGCCTCCGAGAAGCCGGTCGAGTTCTGCCAGGGCCGGCCCAGGTAATAGAGCGTAGTACCGTTGTTGGAAGGGATGCGGGCGTTGCGAAACAGGTAGCCGTAGTTTTGGGTGGCCGGCGTATTGGCCGCCGTGATATACGACGTGGACGTAGAGCCGCTCACGACACGCGTCTTGGCATAAATGGTGCAGTTGTCGAAAATGGCGATGGCGTTGCCAAAGATAAAATCGACGTTGCCATCAATGTAGCAGTCCTTAAAGTAGTGGCGCGAAACGGCGCCCCCGCTTTCATAAGTCAGTAGGGTGTCCTGATTGCCCATAAAGCGGCAGCCCTTGAAGGCGGCGCGGTCGGCATACAAACTCACGGCCACGGCCTGCGAGCCATCGCCGAACGAGTTGACGAACGTCATGGTCAGAGCCGAGAAGTCGGTGCCCTGCACCACGAGGCTACCCGAGCCGCCGGTACCCAGCGTGCCACCTTTGCCGTCGGGGGTCAGGTTGTTGTCGTTCCAGGTCAGGATGGTATTGGCCACGCTCTGGCCCACAAACTGAATAAAGGGCTTATTGGACGGAACAGTTACTTTTTCAGTATATATACCATCTTTAATATAAATAACATAAGCTGCCGTACGGCCCGTTGGCGCGGCCGTTACGGCCGCCTGAATCGTGGTAAAGTTGCCGGTGCCATCTTTGGCTACCGTCACATCGTAGGCATATAGCCTGGAGCAGGCTAGCAGCAAAAAGCCCAGCAGCGCCCAAAAGCGGGCGGCCGGGCTCTTCCTGCCAACGCGGGTAGAGGTTGCAGTCATTAGTAGAAAGGGGAAAATAGGTGGGAATTCCTTTCAATATTACCTCCTTAGCCTATCTAACAAGACTTAATTACCAGCCTTTTTTTATGCAATCGTTGCCGGCAACGTTGTCTGAGACGGGGCAGCCCTAGCCTTTACCACAGCGCTGGCCGTGCTGTTTTAAGCAGCTGCCTGGCCGCGTGGCCGGTAGCGCGCTTGAAACGTAGCGCCTAGCTTGCCAGCGCCAACCTAGCCCCGGCTCGCCGCTGGGCGGCTTTAAGGCTATAGCATTGCTGCTACTCATACTGCAAAACCTGAATATCAAGCAGCTTGAAATAGCGACTTTTGGCATCTAAGTTTGCCGGGCCGAAACCGCGTTTTGCGGAATTTTATAATCGCCGGCTGCTTTGCTTAAGGCAGGTGGCATTTTTGAGCAGCGTCTTACCAGCCACCATGAGCTTTTTTATACGCCTATTTTACACTGCCTTATTGCTGGGAGCTGGTCTGTGTACCAGTGGCGGAGTGCGCGCGCAGACCCTGCCGGGCGCGGGTGTGGCCACACCCGCAGCCAGGGCAGCAACGTCGCTTGCGCCCAACAACTTAACCCGCGCCGATACCGCCCGGGCCATTCGCAAGCTGTTTAAAAGCCGACGGGGCGGCGGTATTGGCTGGCTGTCGTTTGGTACTGCCGGCATATTGGCTTCTACCCTACCGGCCTTGCAAACCACCAGCGCCGGCGTCTGGACGCCGGGGGTGCTGGCCGGTTCCGCCTTTCTGATTATCGGGCTAAATAAGCGTATTCAGTTTCGGCCCGGCCGCGAGCGGCAAGTGCTGCGCGAGCTGGCGGCTACCGGCCACCTGCCCACGAGCGTAGCCCGGCGCCTGCGGGGCAGCTTTGTGCCGGTACACGGCGCAGCGACGGATTACGACCCACTTTCGGCCCCCGGCATCCGACCTGCCAATGTGGCCCTTAACCTCACACCGGCCCAGATAGCGGAGGCCGCACACGCCGATACGCTACGGGCCATCAATCGCCTGTTTGCGCGCCGCCGCAAGGGCGGCCGAGCATGGAACTACCTCGGGCTGAGCGGGGTGTTAGCCCTGACGCGCATCCTTACCAGCGCTAGCAGTGAAGGAACCAGCGTAGATGGCGGCGGCATAGCCATCCTGACCGGGGCCTTTGTGGTTGCACCGGTAGTCATCGGTGTAGTAAACCTTACGGCTTACAGTGAAACCCACGAAGCTGAAGTCGAGAGTTCCTACCGCTCCGGTAATCCGCTGCCGAAGAAAATTCGGCAGCGGATTAAAAAGAAGGACTTACAGCCATATGACTAAAAAAGACCCGCCAGCACAACCCCAGCGGGACTTTTCCATTTAAGACGCCGGTTGTTGGTAGCTTCGCCAATAATCTCAATGCTTTTGTAGGTAAGCCGCTTCTTTCCGCATAGGTAACAAACGTTCAAGCGGCGGCAAGGGTATACTCCCTAGCCTGCAAAATATGCGGGCCAATATAGGGCGACAATCCAGCCTGCGTCAAAATCTCCACGGCCGCCCTAGCGCCTCTTCCAATAAGTAGCCCACGGCGCAAATAGCCCGGTACGTCTTGCGCCCCGGCTCAAAATCTGCCAGCAAATCCACGTCGCTCGCCGGTCCCGCCTCGTCGCGCACAAACGAGCCGAATAGCCCCAGTTGCGCCTGCTGCTGTTGCAGCCGGGCAATGACTTTAGTTTTGGTTTTGACCGGGGTTATCATCATGCGAAGATATCGCCCGCTATCGGCGCGAAGTTGCCCAGGCCCGCGCCGCCGCGCCAGCGGCTGCTTAGTGGAGTTAAGGTAGCAGGTAAGAGGCCGCTCTTAATTTGGCAACCGCAACTGCAACATACCAAATTCCTGCTGCTCTCCTAGAAACGCCTCCTACTGCGGCAGCCGGGCCAGCAGAAACGTCGCTAACTGCTTCACCGGCACTTGCGCGTTCTGCACCGCCACCACGCGGGGTGGGAACCCCTCGGCCACTACCAACCGCACAAAGTCCTCGTCTTTCGTCAGCACATCGTAGCCATGCTGCCGGGCGTAGCGCCAGATGCCGGTGTCGGGGCTTTCGGCCAAGCCAATATCGCGCACGTGCAGCACTTCCGCGCAATGCGGGCGCAGATACGCTGCTAAGCGCCAGGAAATATTTTCGTCTAGCAACAAGCGCATCACGCCGCCGCTTGCAGCACCACGCTTTCCCGATACGCCGCATATAGCAGACAGGCCCGCACCTGCGCCGCGCCAATGGCCGGAAAGTCCTCCGCAATGTCAGCCGCGCTCATGCCGTTGGCTAGCATTTCCAGCACCTCGGCCACCGTCGTGCGCGTCCCCTTCACCACAGGTTTTCCAAAGCGCACCTGCGGGTTCAACTCAATGTAGGCGGTGATAGCAGTAGTGTCCATAGAAGCGAAGATACAAAAGCAACGGAAAGGCGCAGGCTAAGCCACACCGCAGCCCCTAGAAAGCTGGCCCGGCAACATAGTTTCAGCTAGAATCCGAAGCTGTCACCATCACCGTTAGCTAGGCCACGCATGATGTTATCTTCATCGTCATCACTGTCATGATACTCATCGTCGTCATTACCATTTTCACTGTAATATTCCTGAGTGCTTTCTTCCTGCTTGTTTAGATAAGCAGAATACTTTTCGTAATTTTTCTTTATCGTATATTCATCGGCTTTTTCAAAATCAGACCCTAAAAGAAACCTTAATTTGAAACTGTAGTCCTCCTTCATCTTACCGAGCTTCACTGTTAATGAACCAAGTGAAAACACAGGCAAATCGTTAAGCTCACGAAGGGATTCCTTACTATCTGTCAAATAGAAACCGTCGGTTTTACGAAGATGGCGGTAAATACATTTGGGATTACCTTCCGCCAACTGAATTTTTTCTTCTAAGCTCTTTTCTTGCGGAAGAGATATTGATGCTGGTCGTAAGTCCCCTATATACTCGTCCTCTACTCTGGCAAAACATCTAGCAAGAAATTCGCGAGCAATCTCGCAGGCACATTCCGAAGCATATTTGTTAAGCTCACCTTTTTTATCTTTTATCAAAATCCTAATTTTCGTAGGTGATATATTGTATTCACAACTTCCTCCATCACGCAGTGCCCAAACTACCCAACCTACGGTGTGATGGCTTACTTTCTTCTCGTCACCTGCCCAACCGCCCGCAATAGCATAGAAGTTTATTTCATCTGGCTCATCTGGTACAGAGTAGAAATCTTTAGAAAAAATCAACGCAAATGACTTATCAATTAGCTCTAGGAACAGCCTAACTAGTTCTCTTGGCTCACCACTATAGACACTTGCTACAGAGCGCCCTTTATATTTACCCGAAGAAACAATAGATGACAACGAACCAGGGTTTTTCATTATTGTAAATTATTTGTCAAACTTGTATGCAAAAGCCCCGCCGGCACTAGGCAGACGGGGCTTGCTCACAAACATACAACGACTTACACTGTCGGCAACTCCACGTTCTCGAAGTGGACTTCGCCATTCTCCAGCACGGCTTCTACCACGGCGTCCTTGCTGACTTTGCCGGAGAGTATCTCCTTGCTCAGCTCGTTCAAAATCACGCGCTGCAACACGCGCTTGAGGGGCCGAGCACCGAACTGCGGGTCGAAGCCTTGCTCGCCGAGGTAGTCGAGCACCTCGTCGGTGGCTTCGAGGCTGATGCCGGCCTCGTGCAGGCGCTGCTGGATTTGCTTGAACTGGATATCGACAATCTTGCGGATTTCCTTGCGCTTGAGGGGCTGGAACATCACGATTTCGTCGATGCGGTTCAGGAACTCAGGGCGCATGTGCTGGCGCAGGCGCTCCACTACTTCGTCGCGGGTGCGGTCCACCACTTCCTCGTGGTTGTATTCATTCAGCTCCTTGAAATTGCGCTGAATGATGTCGGCCCCCGTGTTCGAGGTCATGATGATGATGGTGTTCTTGAAGTTCGCCACCCGGCCTTTGTTGTCGGTGAGGCGGCCATCGTCGAGCACTTGCAGCAGGATGTTGAACACGTCGGGGTGCGCTTTCTCAATCTCGTCGAGCAGCACCACCGAGTAGGGCTTGCGGCGCACGGCCTCCGTGAGCTGGCCGCCCTCGTCGTAGCCTACGTAGCCGGGAGGCGCCCCGATGAGGCGCGATACGGCGTGGCGCTCCTGAAACTCGCTCATGTCGATGCGCACCATCGCATTCTCGTCGTTGAACAGGTACTCGGCCAGGGCCTTGGCCAGCTCGGTTTTGCCTACCCCGGTAGTACCCAGGAAAATAAACGAGCCGATGGGCCGCTTGGGGTCCTGCAAGCCGGCGCGCGAACGGCGCACGGCATCCGAGATGGCGGCAATGGCTTCGCTCTGGCCGGCCACGCGGCGGCCCAGCTCGGCTTCAAGGCCCAGCAGCTTGTCGCGCTCGGCTTGCAGCATCTTGCTCACCGGGATGCCGGTCCACTTGGCCACTACCTCGGCAATGTCCTCGCTGGTCACCACTTCTTGCAGCATGCCGCCGCCGTCTTTGTTGGCGTTGGCTTCGTCCTGCAAAGCCTTGAGCTTCTGCTCGGCCTCCTGGATTTTGCCGTAGCGCAGCTCGGCCACGCGGCCGTAGTCTCCCTGGCGCTCGGCCTGCTCGGCTTCGGTCTTGAAGCGCTCGATGTTCTCTTTCTCGGTTTGGATGCCGGTGAGCACGGATTTTTCACCTTCCCACTTCGCCTTCAGCTCGTCGCGCTGGGTGCCCAGCTCGGCCAGCTCCTTGCTCAGCACGGCCTCGCGGTCGTGGTTTTCCTCGCGCCGGATGGCCTCGCGCTCAATCTCCAGCTGCATGATGCGGCGCTGGATTTCGTCCAGCTCCACGGGCATGGAGTTCAGCTCGATGCGCAGCTTGGCGGCGGCCTCGTCCATGAGGTCGATGGCTTTGTCGGGCAGGAAGCGGTCGGTGATGTAGCGGCTGCTCAGCTCCACGGCCGCAATTACGGCGTCGTCGGTGATGCGCACGCCGTGGTGCAGCTCGTACTTTTCCTTGATGCCGCGCAGGATGCTGATGGCGTCGGGCACGCTCGGCTCATCCACCATCACGGCCTGGAAGCGACGCTCCAGGGCCTTGTCTTTCTCGATGTATTTCTGGTATTCCTTGAGCGTGGTCGCGCCGATGGCGTGCAGCTCGCCGCGGGCCAGGGCGGGCTTGAGCAGGTTGGCTGCGTCCATCGCGCCTTCGCCCCGCCACCAGCCCCAATCAGGGTGTGAATCTCGTCGATGAACAGAATAATCTCGCCTTCGGCGTCGGTCACTTCCTTGATAACGGCCTTGAGGCGCTCCTCAAACTCGCCCTTGTACTTGGCGCCCGCTACCAGCAGGCCCAGGTCGAGGCTCATCAGGGTTTTGTCTTTCAGGTTTTCGGGCACGTCGCCGGCCACGATGCGCTGGGCCAGGCCCTCGGCAATGGCGGTTTTACCCACGCCGGGCTCGCCGAGCAG
Source organism: Hymenobacter sp. BRD67 (assembly GCF_013256425.1). Classification (GTDB taxonomy): domain Bacteria; phylum Bacteroidota; class Bacteroidia; order Cytophagales; family Hymenobacteraceae; genus Hymenobacter. Next base: position 572,974 of record NZ_CP053904.1, on the reverse strand, counting down.
CACGGGGTTGTTCTTGGTGCGGCGCGACAAAATCTGGAGCACGCGGCGGATTTCCTCGTCGCGCCCGATTACCGGGTCCATCTTGCCGGTGCGCACGCGCTCGTTCAGGTTGATGGCGTAGCGGTTCAGGCTCTGGTACTGCTCCTCGGCCGTCTGGCTGGTCACCTTGCGTCCGCCGCGCAGCTCCTGGATGGCAGCTTTCAGGTCTTTCTCCGTGAAGCCGCTGTCTTTCAGCAGCGTAGCCACGCTGTCCTTGCCGCCCAGGATACCCAGCAGCAGGTGCTCAACCGACACAAACTCGTCGCCCATGCTGCGCATCTGGTCGTTGGCGCGCTGCACGGCGGCGGCGGCATCATTAGCCAGGTAGGGCGAGCCGCCGCTCACCTTGGGGTAGGCCGTCACGATGGCATCGAGCCGCTGGCCGAGGTTGGCCATGTTGGCGCCCAGTTTCTTACCTAAGAAGGCAAGGGTGTTCTCGTCGTTCTGTAGTAAAGCCTTCAGCAGGTGGCCCGTTTCGATGGCCTGCTGCTGGTTGGCTCCGGCAATCTCGGTGGCCTTCTGCACGGCCTCCTGTGCCTTGATGGTGAAGTTTTTAAAGTCCATTGTTTTGCTTAGTTCTCGGTAGGTGCTTCGGGTTAGGAAGATTGTACGAGGGTACTAGCAAACGAGGTGCAGAAGTGTAAAATCGGACTTTTTGGCGGAAACCGCCTTGATTCAAGAGTCAAAATCGGAAATAATGTCCTCAAGTAGTCATAAGAACAGACTCAACAAATTCACATTCAGTTTTTAGCTCTTTCAAAACCGTACCTAATGCAACATTATACTGTGTCAACACAGAAATAATAGATTCAGCCTCATGAATAATCCGACCTGCTAAAATCGAAGCTCTACGCCCCTCTACTAATACGTTTTGTATTCGGCTATCACGTAAGAAGTTCGTCGCAAGATACTCTTGTACAGGACGAAGAAAATTGGGATGATGCCATTCAATACCTGCGCTCTTAGGCATATTCTGTGAATAATCGACGAGCGTCTTGTTTAAGAATACAAACAAGTCATCAGCCTGAAAGAGAGCAGGATTTTTTTGCCTAATACCTTCCGCAGCATCAGAAATAGATTCTCTAACGTTTTCTATGTGCTGCCTGTAATCAGTAGTTATGCTGTGAATCGTCAAGTTATAGCCTTCAAACTTACTTTTAACATCATCAATTATGGCCTTCACATAATCCAGCTTGCTAAACAATTTGCTTACACGGTCTCTATTATCCTGCGTATCCCTCGCTTTTGCGATAAGTGCTAAGAAAACTTCTTCCTGATTTACTTGCAGAATCCTAGCAATATCAGATGAAGCTCTTGAAATGAATACATTTTGACCTAACTTATTTTTATTTATCCCTTCAATAACCTTTAAATAATCTTCATTTTGTTTCGTCGCATACTTTACGATATTGTTCAGCAGCCAAACAAAATTATTAAGCTTATTTATATTTTTAATATTTTCCCTATCTCGCTCCGCCTGTGAATCAGATTCTAATTGAGCAAGAAATAGTGAACGGTCTCCATCAATTTGATTCTTAGCAACTCGGAATGAAACATAAGCTGCACCTATGGCCGAAACTATAGGCACAATCATATTTACTAACAATCCATACTTTTCAGCCTCTGTCATTTCGTTTACATTAGAAATTGGTTCACTCGCTGCCCGTCTTCTCCTGCACCCAATCTTCCAACACGATACCAACCATTATCGGCAAAGTGGCGGGTATTGCGCGTCACCAGCGTCAGGTCGTAGATGACCGCGGTGGCGCCGATGAGTAAATCAAAATCGTCTACTACGCGGCCGATTTTGCGGCGGGCTTTTTCAGTAGCGAAGGTTTCCAAGGCCGGGCCAATCAGCAATTCCTGCCCCTCAAATGCTTCCCGCAGTAGGTCCACATTGCGCCGGTTGGCCGCCTGCCGCGCCGGGTCGCTTTTCGCGATGCCAAACAGGAGCTCGGCAATGGTTATCTCCGACAGGAAGCAATTATCAAACCCGATGGCATCCACCTTTTCGCACAAGCCAAATTCGCCCTTGATGTAATGAATGCAGATGTTGGTATCGAGTAGGTACTGCTTCATAGCTCAATATCGGGGCGGCTGGTCTGGCGGGCTTCGCGTAGCTGGCGGTTCAGTTCCTCCCCGCTCTCATCGGATTGCCAAGCCCAAAAAGGGAACGAAACAGCGCAGCCCGGCGGGCTACATCTGCCTGCCGATTAGTAGAAGCCGTCGTTTCCGACACCTTACCCCCTAGGCGGTGCGCCAGGCTCATCAGCTCCTGAATAGCCTGTTCGTTACTGGTTTCGAAGGATAAGACGTGCGGCTGCATGGCGAATAAATTAAATCGGGATACTACGAAACACTACGGCGGGCTCGGCAATTTCCAAAATCAACGCAGTGGGTACGAGTAAGTGAAGCCAAAACCGTGACAGGTAACTCAAGTTATGGCGAGCCGCTAGGGTCTCAACAAGTTACTGCGGAATATTTTAGGCCGTCATTCGCCAAAACTACGCTTTGCTACCTTCCTCGGCCAATGGGCCTTTGCCATAGCTGTGGTACAGCCGCTGGCGAAACTCGGCGATGCGCTGCCGCTCGGCGGCTTCGGCGGCGGTAGCGGGTGGCCGAATGCGGACACCGCGCATTCGTTCCAGCAGCTCCAGCATAAACACGGCATCCTCGTCAGGGAATTCTACTTCAATCAGCGTCATTGACGGGTGTATTTATATACTATGGCAAGCTACGGCAAAACAGCTGACTCTCAGCCACGGTATAGACTGCGTTAAGCCTAAGAGCGTAGTTGGATTTTGCTAAAAACGCATCTAGCGCAGTTTCAGACTGGCAGAATAGTAGCGCGGACTTTTAGTCCGCGAGTACCACACGTTAGCACTCGCGGACTAAAAGTCCGCGCTACTTGCTAGCCGTACACTGACTGCGAAACCGCTGTAGAACGTCATGCTCATCTGGCATCCGCGTGCTTCGTACAACTATTCAAATGAAACCAAATACCCTGGCAGCTTTTATACCACGCGCTAGCCCCAGGTCCTGAGTCCGCAGCTGGCCTGTTGCCGCCGCATACGGGGTAAGGCGTGGGAAGTGGCCGACTGCGGGGCAGCGCTGGCTGCTATTTTTTCCCGCCCTGCTTTTTCGCATCGGATGTATAATGCATCTTACCCATTTTCCGCAGCTGCTTGCGGTCCTGGCGGTCCAGGCCAGGCACTTTCTCGTCGTGGCGCGGGGCGCGGGGGCTGCCGCCATCGCGCGTGGCGGGCGTGCTCAGGGGCTGGCTGCCCGGCACTGTAGCCGGCGATACGAGCACCCCGGATGGAGTCACCACGGAACCGGCGGGCGCCACGGCCCCCGATGGCAATACGGTTTGGGCCAGCGCGGCGCTGGTACTACAAGCAAAGAGGCCGGCCAAGAACAGGAAGGATTTCATAAAAAAATACTGAAATGAGAAGTAGCTGTGCGCTGCGCAGCCGCGTTGGTGTGGGTAGCAAGCAGCCGGGGCTTGCGGTGGGTTTGGGGCGAGCGTACCGGCTGCAAACTACTTCCGCGCCGCCAGCACCTCGCGCACCGAAGTCCACCGGATATCGGGATAGCGGGCATTATCGAGCGGCGTGAGCCTGGGCAGGCCGGTAAACATGTTGTGCAGGTACTGCATGCCCTGCCAGGGCGGAAATACCTCGTTGGGAGCCGGGACCAGGCGGCGCGTTACCCGAATCATCAGCTTCAGCAGCCACAGGCCGCCGGCGCGCAGTCGGCGAAAGCGCTGGCCGGTGGCCTCGGTGGCCGCCCGCTGCAAGTCGCGGATGCTGGCCACTTCGCCGGCCACGCGCAGGTAGCGGGGCGTGGTGGGGTCGAGGGCAGCGGCAGCCGTGAAAGCGGCCGTATTGTCGATGGTGGTGAAGTCAAGCGGCTGGTCGGCCGAGCCCCAGTAAAGCACCCGCTTGATTTTGAACAGCACCACCGGAGCCTGCCCGGTGAGCAACTCCATAAACATACCGTTGAGGACCGACGTGGCCCGGATGGGCGCTTGGTCGAGCCGGCGGCCGAACTCGCGGCGCAGGTCGAGGTTGCGGTTGGAGCCTTCGGGGAGCCTGGTGAAGTCGATGGCGAAATCGGACGGAATAAAGCGGGGCACGCCGGCCGCTACGGCCGCTTCGAGCAGCCGCGTCTGGGTGTCCACAATCACGTCGCGCAGGCCGGAGAGGGCCGATACTACGCAGGCGGCCCCCGCGCAGGCTTGCGTGAGGGCGGGAACGCTGGTGAAATCGACCTCCACGATGGTCACTCCCTGCGCGCGCAGAGCGGCAACTTCCGGCCTGGTATTGCCGGGGCGAACGAGGGCCCGCACGCGGGCTCCGTGGGCGAGCAGCGCCTGCGCGATGCGCTGACCCAGGTCGCCGGTAGCGCCAGCCAGCACAATGGTAGCGGGCCCGACTGGCGAGTCGGGGCGGGTAGCGGGGGTAGGCTTTATCAAGGGGAGAAGGTTGGCCGCCTGAGGTTTTGCGCGGCTTTCCGGCTGCTATACGCGCAATTGGCAGCGCCGGGCTACTTGTGCGCGTCGGAAGCGTTGAGCCTACGCCCGCAGCATATACTGGTGCGGAATACCATCTTCCAGGTAAGGCTCGCCCTGCTGCACAAAGCCCAGACTCTCGTAAAAAGCCTGCAAGTAGCACTGCGCACCTATTTTGATGGGCTGCTCGCCAAACAGCGCGGCGCACTCGGCAATGGCCTGGCTCATCAGCTGCCGGCCCAGGCCAGCGCGGCGGTAGCGCGGCGCAGTCACGACCCGGCCGATGCTCACCTGCGCGTAGCTGCGGCCAGCGGCAAACAGCCGGGCATAGGCCGCCAGCTCGCCGGAGGCGGTGCGCCCGAGCAGGTGGTAAGCAGCCTGGTCGTGGCCATCAATATCGAGAAAAGGGCAGGTTTGCTCCACCACAAACACCTCGCTGCGAAGCTGGAGCAGCGCATAAAGCTCCGTCAGGGTGAGCGTATCGAAGGGCTTGGTAGTCCAGTGTACTGTCATGGGTTGCGAAGCTAGCGCCGGGCCGGGGTTACTGCCGCGGTTTGGCCGGCTGCGTACAAGCCAGGAAGCAGCCAGGACCTTATCCTTGTCAATTGGGGCCAGCCAAAAGGCGCTGCGAGCAAAAGGGCTGAAACAAGCCTTGCAGCGCCACGTTTGCAACCAGGCAGGCAACCCCAGGGCCGCCAATACATATTATATTTACTATATAAAACCCCGACCTTATGCCTACTGCTCAGCTTGACGAAATCACGTTTGAAAACCCTTTTGTAGAGGAGCTGCGCGGCGAAGCCTCGGGCACCAGCGGCTCGCGGCAGGTGCCGGGGTATTGCTACTCGCGGGTGGCCCCTACGCCCGTGCGTGAGCCGCGCCTGCTGGCGTGGTCTGAGGAGCTGGCAGAGTACCTGGGGCTCGAAAAACCGGTTGAGCGCGGCGCGGCCGTGGCTATTCTGGCGGGTAATATTCTCACCACGAGCATGAAGCCGTTTGCGGCGCGCTACGGTGGGCACCAGTTTGGCAACTGGGCGGGGCAGCTCGGCGATGGCCGGGCCATCTCGCTGGGCCAGGTGCCCGCCGCAGATGGCTCGCGCTGGGAAATTCAGCTGAAGGGCGCCGGGCCTACCCCCTACTCGCGCCGGGCCGACGGCCGGGCCGTACTGCGCTCGTCGCTACGCGAGTTTTTGTGCAGCGAGGCCATGCACTACCTGGGCGTGCCCACTACGCGGGCGCTAAGCCTGGTGAGCACTGGCGATGAGGTGGTGCGCGACATGTTTTACAACGGCAATGCGGCCCCTGAGCCGGGGGCCATTGTGGCGCGGGTAGCGCCTACTTTTATTCGCTTTGGCAATTTTCAGCTGCTGGCGGCCCACGACGAGGTCGATAACCTGCGGGCACTGGCCGACTATACTATCCGCCACCACTACCCCGAGCTGGGTGCGCCTGCGGAGCAGGTGTACGTACGCTGGTTTGAGGAAATAGCGCGGCGCACCGCCGTGATGGTGGCGCACTGGATGACGGTAGGCTTTGTGCACGGCGTGATGAACACCGATAATATGTCGGTGCTGGGGCTCACCATCGACTACGGCCCCTACGGCTGGCTGGAGCCCTACGACCCCGAGTGGACGCCTAACACCACCGACTTTGGCTCGCGCCGCTACGCCTTCGGGCAGCAGCCGCGCGTAGCGCTGTGGAACCTGATGGCGCTGGCCCAGGCGCTGGTGCCGCTCGTAGCCGACGCCCAGGCCTTGCGCCCCGCCCTTACGGTGTATGCCGATACGCTGGCCGCCTCGCAGCATGAGCTGCTGCTGGCGAAGCTCGGCCTCACGCCCCACAACCCGGCCCCGACCGCGCCCTCACCGAAGCGCTGCCGGCCGCGCTGGCCGGGCCGGCGGTAGACATGACGATTTTCTTCCGCCAGCTTTCCCGGCTGGTGCCGGCGCTGCTGGCACCTGACACCAACGAAGCCGAACTGTTTTCCGAGCTGCTGGCAAAGGCAGCTTATTTGCCCGCGCCCGGCCCAGACCAGGGCTGCTTGACTGGCTGGCCCGCTACACGCAGCGCCTGCGGCAGGAAACTGGTAGCCCCGAAGCCATTCAGCTCGGGATGCTACGCGCCAACCCCAAGTATGTGCTGCGCAACTACCTCGCCCAGCAGGCTATTGAGGCGGCCGAAGCCGGTGACCTCACCCCGCTCGAAACGCTGTTTCGTGTGCTGAAAACGCCTTTCGACGAGCACCCCGAGCACGAAGCGCTGGCAGCCCGGCGGCCCGACTGGGCCAGTAACAAGCCTGGCAGCGCCACGCTTTCGTGTAGCTCGTAAGTTGCTTTTCCTCAAAATTTTGCACATGCCTGTTCCTGTCAATTACATCGGCTGCTCCGGGTTTTCGTTTCGCGACTGGAAGGGCGTGTTCTACCCACCCGAGCTGCCGCCGCGCAAGTGGTTTGCCTACTACTGCTCGCAGTTTAATACCCTGGAGCTGAACGTTACTTTTTACCGGATGCCGACGCTCAAAGCGTTTGAAGCCTGGTATGACCAAAGTCCGGCCGATTACCGCTTCTCGGTAAAAGCGCCGCGCATGGTTACGCACTACAAGAAGTTCAACGCCGAAGCCCAACCTATACTGGCCGATTTTTACGGCACCGTGCGCGAAGGGCTGCGCGATAAGCTGGGACCAGTGCTGTTTCAGCTGCCGCCCAAAGCCGGGTACAGCGACGAGCTGGCCCAGCGCCTTGTCGAAAGCCTCGACCCGAGCTTTACCAACGTAGCGGAGTTTCGGCACCCAAGCTGGTGGGAAGCCGAGCCGCAGCGCCTGCTTACCCGGCACGGCGTTGCCTTCGTAGGCCAAAGCTACCCCGCGCCGCTGGAGCTGCCTAATGAGGTGGTGGCCAACACGCCGGTGCTGTACTACCGCTTTCACGGCGTGCCCGAGCTATATAAATCCTCCTACAGCCCTGATTTTCTGGCCCGAATTGCGGCCGAGGTAAAAGCTGCCAAAAATGCGCAGCAGGTGTACTTATTCTTTAATAATGGTATTGGCGGCGTGGGCGTGCACAACGCCCGGCAAATGCAGGCGCTACTCGCTCCTTAGTAGCAGTCTGAGTCGGCCAAAATAGGTCGGACGCATCTTTGCGTCTCGGTGTCTGCGCCGTTAGAAAAGTATGCTCCAGGTAGCGTTCAACGCCCAGACGCAAAGATGCGTCTCTACACCCAGCAAACGACCGCGAAGTTTAACTCAAAACAGGAGTTTCTTAGCATGACGGCGGCGCTCGTAGTTGATAAGCCTGCTGAATCAGCTTTTTATATTCAGCGAATCATATACTTCCTCTATATGGCGCTCAACCACTTCGAGAGGAAGACGCGACAAGGCCAGGTACGCGGCATGAAACCGCTGAATAGCGAAGCCGGGGCGGCGCGCCAGCCGGCCTTTCATGTCCTCAATGCGCTGGGCCCCTACCTTATAGCTCAGGCACTGGCCGGGCCAGGTGGTGACGCGGTTGATTTCGCGCTCGGCGATATCGGCCTGACCCGGCACGTTGGCCTGCCAGTAAGCCAGCGCCTGCGCATGGGTCCAGCCCCGGTCATGAATGCCCACGTCGAGCACTACGCGGGCCGAGCGCACGAGGTCCCACTCCCACTTACCCAGCTCAGTCTCGGGCTGCTGATAAAGCCCCAGCTGCTTACCCAGGTACTCGACATAGCAGCCCCAGCCTTCGGCATTACCCGAATAAAAGGTGCTGGCACTGAGCGGCGAATACGGCCGGCTACGCCGCTGCATCGACGCCTGGTAGTGGTGGCCCGGAATACCTTCGTGCTCAAAAATCCACTCCATCGCCCGGATATTGTGGCGGCCGGTAGCAAAATTAAACTCGTAGCTCCCCGGCTGATAGATGCCCGGCGGCATGGCTGCCGTAGCCCCCGGCCACGGGCGAATGCGCAGGTACGGCACGGCCGTATCGGCAAACAGCACCGGCAGGCGTCGCTTAATCTGGCGCTCGATAACGCGGTAGCGGGCCAGAATCTGCGTTGAATCGGTAAGCAAGAACTTTTCGGAGCTGAGGTAGCGGTAAAAGCCGGCGCTGTCCTGCGCGTAGCCCATCTGGCGGCGCAGGCGGCGAATTTCGCCCTGTACCCGCTTCACCTGCTGCTGGCCAAAGGTGAACAGCGCATCGGCCGGCAGCGGCGTGCTGGTGTACTGGCGGGCGTAGAGCGCATACCAGGCCGAATGGTTGGGCAGCGCGGCCAGGCCCGTTGCCGGCACCTGGCCGCCCGCTTCCTGAAAAGCTATTTCGAGCGCCACTCGCCGCAGGTTTTGCGCCGTTTCGTAGCGGAGGTGGTCGACGGTAATTCGCTCGGCGAGGCGCAGTCCGGCGGGCTTTACCCCGCCCAGGCGGTGCTGCACTGCCAGAAAGAAAGCCTGCTGGCGCTGCAGGTTGGCCCTGGCCGGAATCTGCCGCAGATTTAGCTGGTAGTCGAAGTCCAGCGGCGGTATCCGGAGCTGCTGGTAGCCGGCCAGGTAGTCGGCGGCAAGCTTCTCCACTGCCTGCGCCCGGGCGACGCTGGCAAAAGCCAGCAGCAAAAACAGGTTTAGTATTCTTCTGCTCATGGCCGTCAGGCAAAACGTTTTCATGCTGGTTTAATGTGGGCTGGCAGTGGCAGCTGGCTGCGCTGACTACTTACGATTCAGCAGGTAAGCCCCCAGCACCAGTAAAGCTACGCCCACTAGCTTGCTGCTTGATAACGGGCTGCGTGACAGATTAAGCACGCCAAGCTGGTCGTAGAGCAGCGCCGTCAGCAGCTGCCCGGCTACCACGAGGGCAAACAGACTGGCCGCGCCCACGCGCTGGAGCGAGAACGTAATAGTCAGCACGTAGCCCACTCCGAGCAGGCCGCCCGTCCAGTAATACCATTTCAGGCTACCCAGCTCGGCCAGGGCGGGCAGCGGCGTGCGCGTGAGCAGCAGGAGCGCCCCGGCCACCAGGCTACCGCCCAGGTAAGAAATAAAAACTGCCCAGCCTACGCTGTGCAAAGCGCCGCGCAGCTGGCTATTCACGGCCGATTGAGTGGTAATGGCTGCTCCGGCCAGCACGAGCAACAGCAATAGAAAGGGCTTCATGGCTTAAAGTGTAAATTTTCGGCGAGCTGAATTCCGGTTAGTAACGTGGCAGGCGCGTAAACAGCAACGGGCACCCTCTCATTTCTCATTTCCTGATGTCAACTTTCACTGTCGAACGACTTTCCTTTCAGCACCTTTCCGAACTGCCCCACGCCTGGCAGGCGGCCGACTACCTGGCCCTGCTCACGCAGCTCGATTTTGACAGCCCCGAGGCCATTGCGCCCGCCGAGCTAAAGGAGATGTGCCAGCTGGCGCTCACCGACCTGGAGCCCGCCGCTGCGGCCGAAACTGTGCTTACCTATCTCTTTGCCGACCAGCTCACCAAGGGCCAGCTCGACCAGCTGGCCCACCAGCTGCAAACCGAGAAGCTGTGGGAAGAAAACCCCAACTTTGCGCTGCACCAAGGCTTTTTCAACGCCACGCAGCTGCTTTATGAGGCCTACAACGGCAAGTTTCCGCACCCGCAGGCGGTGGAGTTTAACGTAAAGGTGACGGCGGCCGACCCGGCCGATTTGGCTCTGCTCGACCATGAGCCCGCAGCTACCCTGCTGCGCCTGCTCGCGCCCGGCTTATCAGACCGCGCCCTGCTGCATCGCTTGTTCGGCGAGCAGCTGGCGGGCGGCGAGTTTGCCGAAGCACCTGCCGTTCTGTGGCAGCTCAGCGCCAGCGAAAAGACGGCCAGCAGCGTGGTATTTGACGTCATCAGCTCCGATTACTGGCTCGAAGAATTTAAGTTTGCCGATACGTACGAGGCCAGTCTGCCGGCCGCCGATTAGCTAGTTGCCAGTCATTTTTCGAATAAAGTCGGTTTCATCCCGGCGGTAGGGCGTGCCGTCGGGGCGGAACACCTCGTGAAACCACTCGGCGGGCTCGCTGCCATCGGCCAGGGGCGTATCCCAGGCATATTTGGTGTTGGTTTTGCCCGCCACCAACCCCCAGCTGATGGCCGCCACGCGGTGGCTCTTGAGCAGGGGTAAAATAGTGGTAAAGCGCGAGTTGCGGGGCCGGGCCATGTACTCGGTGCACAGCAGCGGCCGGCCATGCGTGGCCAGCAGGTCGATAACGCGCTGGTGCGCGGGGGCTTCGTCGTAGTCATGGTAGGTAATAACGTCGGAATGCAGCGCCTGAAAAGCGTTAAGCGCCTCGAATTCCCAGTTCCACAGCCCCGCGCTCAGCGGCTGGTCGGGGCGCACGGCTGCGGCCCAGGCAAAGACATTGCGCAGCAGCGGCAGCGACGCCAGCCCTTTGTTGCCATTGCCGGGCTCGTTATATAAATCCCAGAGCAGCACGCGCTTATCGTGGGCAAAGCTCGTGAGCACGTCCGTGACGTAGGGCCGCAGCTGCATAAAGGTGGCCGAGTCGCGCGAGGCGGGGTCGCCGGGGTCCTGCATCCAGCCCGAATTGTGAATGCCCGGCTTGGGCGTGGGCTGAAGGCCGGGCTGCGGGTCTTTGTTCCAGCAGTCGTCGAAAAACACGAAGATGGTCTGGATGTGGTGCTTATCGGCAATCGCCAGGTAGTCGCTCACCCGCTTTTTGAAGCCGGCCGGGTCCTGCTTCCAGGCCAGGCTGTGCAAAAATACCCGCATGGTATTGAAGCCAATACCTTCGGCCCAACCCAGCTCTTTATCAATAGTTTGCGGGTCGAAGGTAGCCGCCTGCCACATCTCCAGCTGATTGATAGCCGTGCTGGGAATGAAGTTGGCGCCGGTCAGCCATGCCTGGGTGCTATACCAGGTAGTGGCTTTGGCAGCCGGCCAGCGCGCAGGTGGCGGCTGACCATGAGTTTTTGCTTTCTGCGCCTGGGCAGCGGCTGCGCCAAGCAACGTAAGCGCCAGCAGTAGGGAAAGCAGTTTTTTCATTGGCACTATCCTAATTTAAGCCGGTATAGCTAGTTCAGACCGACTTTGCCCTTCATCGACTCAAACAGCTTGGGCGAGTCGAAGCCAACGCCCTGCTTGAACACAATTTCCATCTGGCGCAGCTGGCGAATATCCTTTTCGGGGTCACCGTTGACCAGGACCAGGTCGGCCTGCTTGCCGGCTTCGATGGTACCAATTTCGCGGTCGCGGCCCAGGTAGATGGCCCCGTTGAGCGTACAGATTTTAATGGCTTCGAGGGGCGTGAAGCCGCCTTCCACGAGCAATTCTATTTCGCGGCGGTTGGCATAGCCGGCAATGGTGCGGCCCGCGCCGGTTGGGTCGGTGCCGGCCACCAGCAGGCCGCCGGCGTTGTAGAACTGCCGCTCCCAGCCCTGCTCTTTTTTGAAGAGCGCCACGCTGGCCGTGTCTTTGCCCTGGTTATTTTGCCAGGCGGCGGTTTCGCGCTCTTGCAGCTGCGGTACGAGCGCTTCGAGCCCGCCACCCAGCACTACTTCACGGCCAGTGTAGGGCTCAAAGACTGGCAGTGTTGAGGTGAGCGCGATATTCTTACTAATGAGGAACTTGATGAGGTCGGCCATGGCCGGACTGTTGGCTGGCAGGCGCTGTAAAGCCTGGTGGGCGGCGGGGTAGTCGCAGGCATCGGCCACTTTGCCGGTCAGAAAATCGGAACTGGCCATAAAGCCGTGCTCCAGGTTGTCGATGCCCGTTTCGGCGGCCTCGCGGTAGGTAATGGCGCAGAGATGCCCGGTTACTTTGAGGTGGCGGGCGTGGGCCTCGCGGACTACGGCGGCCAGGTCAGCGCGGGTGGCATGCATGTACATCTTGAACGATGTGCAGCCCTTATCGGCCCAAAACTTTGTGCTCGCGGCGGCATCTTCGGGGCCTTTCACGGTGTTCAGGGCCGGAATATCCATGCCCGGCTCCTCCATGTAGGGCGCGGTTACGTCCATGTCGGGGCCAATAAATTTCCCTTCGCTGATGAGGCGCTTCAGGGCCAAATCGGTTTGCGGCTCGATGCTGCCGGCCGTACGAATGGTGGTAGCGCCCCCGGCCAGGTACAGGCGCGGAAACGAATAGGGCATTTGAGCGATATTAAAGAACCCGCCCGCCGGCATGGTATAGTAGAGGTGCTCGTGCAGCATCACCAGGCCGGGAATCAGCGTTTTGCCGGTGCAATTCACGACCTCGGCCCCGGCCGGCACTTTCACCTTTTTGGCGCTGCCCACCTGCTCGATGCGGCCGTTGCGCAGCAGCACGGTTTGATGCAGCAGCGCGGGCCGGCCAGTGCCATCAATAACCTTGGCATCGGTGAGGGCTACCACCGGCGCGTTTACTTTAATAAACGCCTGCACGGCCGGCGTGAAGGCAGGGGCAGTTTGCGCGTGGCTACTGGTGGCTACTGCCACACCCGCTAACGCACCGAGCAGGTGGCGGATAAGTTGTTGTTTTTTCATCACGGTGAAGAGCCCAGGGCCAAACCGAACGGGCAACTATAGCCGTCCATCGCTCAGCCGTATTTTTCGTAAAGCTACTCCTATGCGCATCCCTTACTTACAGCTTCGGCAAGAATTTGAGCGTGTGCTGCTGGCGCTCGGCTTTGAGCCCACCAAGGCCGGGCAGTGCGCCACGCTGTTTGCCGACAATAGCCGCGATGGCGTGTACACGCACGGCCTCAACCGCTTTCCTGCTTTCGTGGGCCACGTTCGGGCCGGCCTGGTACGGCCCGGGGCCGAGCCCGAACTACTGGAAGCCAACGGCTTGGTTGAGCGCTGGGACGGCCACCGCGGCCCCGGCCCCACCAATGCCGCCGCCGGCATGGCCCGCGCCATCGAGCTGGCCCAGGCGCACGGTATCGGCTGCGTAGCGCTGCGCAATACTAACCACTGGATGCGCGGCGGCAGCTACGGCTGGCAGGCCGCCGAAGCAGGCTGCATCGGCCTCTGCTTTACCAATACCATTGCCAACGTAACGCCCTGGGGCGGCACCGACGCCCGGCTTGGCAACAACCCGCTCGTGCTGGCCGTGCCGCGTCCGGACGGCCACCTCGTGCTGGATATGGCCATTTCACAATATTCTTTTGGCAAGATGAGCGCCTATGCGACGGCCGGGGAGCCGCTGCCCGTGCCCGGCGGCTACGACCTGGCCGGCCACCTCACCACCGACGCCGGGGCCATCCTGGCCTCACAGCGCGGGGCACCCATTGGCTTCTGGAAAGGCTCGGGGCTGGCCCTGATGCTTGATGTAGTGCTGGCGGCGCTCAGCGGCGGCCGCTCCACGGCCGATATTACCCAGGCCGGGCAGGAAAGCGGCGTATCGCAGTGCTTTATCGCTATCCAGCAACCCGCCATGCAGGCTGAAGTTACCGAGCATATTTTGCAGTTTACCAAAAGCAGCCCGCCCGGCCCTGGCAGCACGGGCATCTTTTATCCCGGCGAGCAGTCGCTGGCTACGCGCACGGCTAATCTGGCGCAGGGCATCCCGGTGAACGAGGCTATCTGGCAGCAAGTGTGCGCGCTGGAAAGGTAGCTTACCCAGGCGGGCTGGGGTAGCAAAAATTGTTGAACAATATAGTTTTTTTAATATTTTTATCTGTTCCTTCTGCTGATGCCTACCTACCATATCGGCTGCTCGGGCTATCACTACCGGCACTGGCGCGGTGTTTTTTACCCTGAAAAGCTCCCCATGCGCCGCTGGTTTGAGTTTTACAGTCAGCACTTCAGCACGCTGGAGCTGAACGTGACTTTCTATCGTTTTCCGCAGCTGTCGTTTCTGGAAAACTGGTACGCGCAGAGTCCGGCCGATTTTCAGTTTGCCCTGAAAGCCCCGCAGCTTATCACGCACTACAAGCAGTTTCACGGAGTGGGCCAGCTGCTCGGCGATTTTTACGATACGGCTGGCCGGGGCCTGCTCGAAAAGCTGGGGCCGGTGCTGTTTCAGCTGCCGCCGCGCATGGCCTACGAGCCCGACCGCCTCACCCGCATTCTCGACTGCCTCGACCCGTCGTTTGTCAACGTGCTGGAGTTCCGGCACGCCAGCTGGTGGCGCGAGGAGGTGTACGAAGCACTGCGCCAGCGCGGCATCGGCTTTTCGGGCCAAAGCCACCCACTGCTACCCGACACGGTACTTGCCACTACCCCTACGCTCTACTACCGCTTCCACGGCGTGCCCGACCTCTACGCCTCGCCTTACCCTACGCAGGCGCTCCGGCGCTACGCCAGTGAGGTAGCCGCTACGCCCGGCGTAGAGCAGGCGTATTTGTACTTTAATAATGATATCGGCGGCTCGGCTATTGGCAATGCACAGGAAATGCGCCAGCTGCTGGGGGCTAAAGCGCTAGTTCTTTCTGAGAAGCAACCGCTGGGCGGCCATTTTCGGTAAAATGCCCCGCTCTAACTAGCCTTCGTGTAGCTTAATCGCCCGCTACGCCTGGACAACAAGCTGCTTCATCAGAGCTGGGCCACCAGGGCATCCAGCGCCTCTTTCACGGTAGGGATTTGGGTGCAGCTGCGCGGGTCCATATCGTTGCCGCCAAAGCCATTGCTTTGGGCCGAGGCTACTTTGGCGATTTTGGCCAGCTCGTGCTTGAGCTCGGTAGGGTGATACGCGGCGAGGGTCCACACGGCCTGCACTTTTACAAAGTCGCGGTCGCTTTTGCGGGTAAGCACTTTGATAAGCTGCTGCTTGGCTTCGGGGGTAGCCGTGGCCGCCAGGGCGCGGGTGGCCGAAACCTGCGCGTGAAAATTGGTTGTATCGCGCAGAAACGGCAGAATGGCGGTGCAATAGGTCGTCAGGCCCAGGTGATACGTGGTTTCGAGGGCTACGTGCTGCAGAAAGAAGGTAGCCTGCTCGGCCGAGTTGCGCTTGGCCGGCGCCAGGGCCAGCGTACTGCTTACAAACTTATTGATATAGTCCGCATCGTACGGCTGCCCGTGGTAATGCTGAAAAATAGCCGTCATGGTAGGCTCGTACACGCTTTGCGGTACCAGGGCCTGGTGGTAGCTGTGCCGATAGGTGGCCGCTACCTTGCTGTGCTTTATCGCCGCAAAGCCCGAGGTAGGGGTGGCAATCGCATAGCCGGCCGCTGTTTTCTGTAAAAAGATATAGCAAGAGTCGATTCCTTCAAACCGAAACCCGGCCTCCTCGCCTGCCTCGTTGCAGAGGTGCAGGCTGTAAAAGCTCGAAACCTCGACCGGACCGGCCAGCGGCTCGCCGGCCAGGGTACGCAATACATTTACGATAGCACCTTTTTTGGGGTCAAAGGTGGTTACGCGGGCCAGCACAAACGAGCCGGATTCTTTTATAACTGTTTCCTGCCAGGGTTCATCCCAGGTAGCAGCGTACACAAAATGGCTACTTAGCAGCGCTAAAGCAACTAGTAAAATCGCAGGCAAACGCATTGAGTAAAGGTCCTATCAGTATGTAATAGATTTAAGCGGGGTTAAAAGTACGACACAAACTGCCCCAACTGCTAGTCGCAGATGCGCTAAGTGGCTATTACTGAATAATTATTGTGGATAGCCGCAGGGCAGGCGCTGGTGCTGGTCTGTGAGCAGGCACCAGCGCCGCCCAGTGGTCCCAGATTAGCAGTGCGGAGCCGCCGGCCGCAAGCCAGCTTCAAAAAACAAAAACAGCTCCTCCTCCGTGGCCCGCGGCTTACTTCAGCGTCATAAGCGCGGCCATTGTCTCAATGCCATCCCAGAGATTACCCAACCGGATATTTTCGTTTTCAGCGTGCTGATTGTTATCGTAATTGGCAACGGGCACGGTTAGCGTAGTTGTACCCAGCTCTTGTTTGAATACATAGAGCGGCAGGCTACCACCGGAAGTGGGCAATAGCACCACCGGCTCCGTTACGGTACTCTGCACTGCCTGCACCACGCGGCCGGCCAGGGGCGAATCCATAGGCGTGCGCTGGGCATTGTAGCCGGTAGCAGGCACCACCCGCACCAGGCGCGGGTACTGCGCCCGCTCGGCATCGGTAGGCTCGGCGCGCGTTACGAAAAAGCCCTGGTGCTCGATGTGCCGCACTACTTTCTGAATCTGCCGCTGGTAGTCGTTGCCCAGCACCAGACGTAAATCCAGCACTGCTTCGGCCGTGGTGGGAATGACGTTGGCTGCCTGCGGACCCACATTGGCACTTCGCATCCCATTGATATTCAGCGAAGGCTGATTGAGTAGCTCGACCAGCGACTGCCCCTGGCCGTCGGGCCGGGCAAAGCCCAGCTCGCGCCGAATGTCATCGTCGATAGTAGGTATACGGCGCAGGGCGTCCTGCTCGGTGGCAGTAAGCGGCACCACGTCGTCGTAGAAGCCCGCAATAGTGACGCGGCCGGTGCTGTCTTTCATAGAGCCCAGCAGGCGGGCCAGCGCCATAGCCGGGTTGGGAGCCCAGTTGCCATAGTGCCCGCTATGCAGCGGGCGCCGGGGCCCGTACACCGTGAGCGCCACATTCACATCGCCGCGGGCACCAAATACTACCTGCTTGCGGCCCGACTGGTGGACAGGCCCATCACAGATTATCCAGAGGTCGGATTGCAATAAGGCCCGGTGCCGGGCCAGCAGCTCGGCCAGGTGGGGCGAGCCAGCCTCTTCCTCACCCTCAAAAAAGAACTTTAGGTTCACCGTAGGCCTGATGCCGCTCTGGGCCAGTGCCTGGTAGCCCGAAATGATGGCCATTACGCCGGCCTTATCGTCGGAGCTGCCGCGGGCGTAGAGACGCCAGTCGGGATTAAGCGGCGTGCCCGGCGCAGGCGTGGGCAGCAGGGCTCCTCCTTTCGCCAGTGAGGCGCTGGCCAATACAGGTTGAAAAGGACTGAGGCCCGCCGCCCATTGCGTCGGGTTGACCGGCTGACCGTCGTAGTGCGCATAAAACACGATGGTGCGGGTGGCACCGGGAACCCGCACCTCGCCATACACGGCGGGTGGCACAGCAGGCGAAGCAGCTTTCAGCAGCTGCACATCGGCAATGCCGCGCTGGCGCATCATGGCCGCGATGGTGGCGGCCGTGCGGTGCAGCCCCGCCGTATCGGCCGCTACGTTGGGGATGGCCAGCAGCCGCGAGTATTCGGCCAGCAGTTCGTGCTCGTGCTGCTGGCGATACTGCCGCACTTTTTTCAGCACTGTAGCCGGCGGGGCCGCCGCCAGTAGCATCGCAACAACTATGGGAAGCATTCCACCCAGCAAATAGCGTTTTTTCATGCCACAAGTAAGGTGCTAGCCGGCAATAAAAGGTAACCTTAGGCAGCGTTTACCACGGATTGAGACTCAATATCAGTCAGAAAAGCGGCTACCTGACTTGCTGACTAAAAGTCCGCGCTACTGTACAGCGACTTCGAGCCTGCGCTAACCCGCTGATAACGGCGTTGCCTACCACATAATTTTATAAGCACCTTTGCGAAGTACACACAAAAAAGCAGCCCGCTCAAGCTGAGCGGGCTGCTTTTTGTGGGGTGGGCGCTTACTTCTTGCGCTTCACCGGGGCCTTATGCGGGGCCTTGTGGGCGGGGGCTTTGCGGGCCGGAGCCTTCTTGGTGGCCGCCTTTTTGACCTCGGCCTCCGAGGGCTCGGCCGGGGCCGGGCCGTACTTCACTTCGGCCGCGTTGGGCTCGCCGGTAAGGAAGGGGTCGAAGTCCACCCGGCGGTTCAGGGCCTGGCCGGCGGCCGTCTTGTTGTCGGCAATGGGCTTGGTTTCGCCGTAGCCGCGGCTCTCGATGCGGTCGGCCGGAATGCCTTTGCTCAGCATGTAGGCGCGGGCCGAAGCGGCGCGCTCGTAGCTCAGGCGCAGGTTGTAGGCGTCGTCGCCCTTGCTGTCGGTGTGGCCGGCAATGCTGAGCGAGTAGTCGGGGTAGTCGTTCATGATTTGCACCATCTGCTGCAGCTTCGGATACGAGGACGGCTTCAGGGTAGCCTTGTCGAAGTCGAAGTTGATGTACTTGGTAGCCTCGTTGAGGATTTTCTTGGCCTCGGCCTTAATCTCGGGGCAGCCTTTATTAGAGGCGGGGCCGGCGCGGTCGGGGCAGCGGTCCTGGTAGTCGGGCACGCCATCGCCGTCGCGGTCGAGCGGGCAGCCCGAGGCATCTACTTTCACGCCCGAGGGGGTGCCGGGGCACTTGTCGAGGTAGTCGGGTACACCGTCGCCATCGGCATCGAGCGGGCAGCCCGAGGCGTCGACGCGCACGCCGGCCGGGGTGTTGGGGCACTTGTCGTCGGCGTCAGCCACGCCGTCGCCGTCAGCATCGGGGCAGCCCTGCAGGGCCACTAGACCCTTCACGGTGGGGCACTTGTCCTGGTAGTCGGCCACGCCGTCGCCGTCGGTGTCAACCGGGCAGCCATTGACGTCCACCTTCACGCCAGCGGGCGTATTGGGGCACTTGTCCTTGCGGTCGGGCACCCCGTCGCCGTCCGTATCCTTGGCTTTGCCCAACGCGGCGGTCAGGCCCACCCCGTACACCAGAAAGCGGTCGTAATACTTGCCGCTGCTGGAGTTATCGACATCGATATTATCGCCGGTAAAGGCGTAGTGCTGGCTGGCGGTTACGTCAAGCCCCACTGCGGGTGAGAGACGGAAACGCAGACCAGCCTGGCCAAACACTTCGGGGCGCCGCACCTGGTTGAAAAAGGTGCCGCTCGTGGTCGTCAGGTTTTGGTTGAACGTAAGGTAGTTGCCCCGGCTGTTGGCGACGAAGAAACCACCGCCGCCCATCAGGTAAGGCTGAATAAAGGATTCCTCTTTCAGAATCTTACCATTGTTGAGCTTCAGCTTCAAGCCCAGGTCAAACATAGCAATGCGGGCTTTGAACTCATCCTGAGGCGCAGCATCTGCGACGTAACGGAAGTTCTGGAAATTGCCGAGCAAGCTTACGTCGAACGACGGCGACAGGTAGCGAGTGATATGCGCGCCCACACCTACCTGCTCAGGAAAGTGCATGACCCCAAAATCACCACCGAGGTTGCCCTGGTATTGTAACAGGCTCACATTAGCACCAATGGCCGTTTTGCGGTCGGGCGTCTGGGCTTGGGTTGCCGTGGCACTAAGCCCGGCGGCCAGCAGCACCGCTCCTGGCAGTAGCCGGCGGAGGGAGGAAGAGAATTCGCTCATATATGAAAAGAAAGGTGTAAAAGGTGAGGCAGCTAGCCCGCAGTAATTATTGGCCTGCTTACGAAGGAATCGATATTTCGGTAATAAAAAAGCGGCCAACCGCCTCATATTTTTTACTTTTCAAAGGAAAACAAGGATTTACGCTTGGCCTGTTTTCTCCGCTACTTTACGTTTTCCTTCTGCCTTTAACGTTGGGTTAGCACGGGCCACGCCCTGGAAATACCCAGTCCGGGCGTTGTTGACATTGTCATTGGCAGCGATAGCCGTGACCTTGCCGATATTTTAAGCCTCGCCGTAGTCGTCGGGCAGGCTGCCTTTGTCGGCATCGTTTCCGACGATGCCAGTCAGGATAATATCCTGACTGAGATTTAAGCAAGGATATAAAACTTATAAATATAATTTTATATAATTAATAGAACAGCTCTCGAACCACGGCTGGGTTGCTCTTGATGGCATCCGGCGGCAGGGAAGGAGTTTGTGGTGCTGCGTACCGCTGCCGATAAGCGCAGCGCCTGGCGGCGCTGAGCGCCCGTGGATGCAGCCTACGCCTATAACATCTACACCGGGCTAGCTCCCGACAAACTATATAGCTACCTCATGGTGAATGGGCACAAAAACTGTTACCTTAAAGGCATGGCCAAAGACCGGCCGTAGTATTTTACTATTAAAGCCATCAACGAAAACGGCGTATCGAGCCGTACTACAGTCAGCAAAGCCGACTGAGGGCCGCGGCCTGAGGGGACAAAAACGCCGGATAGCGCACTAGCCGAAAGCCGGGCGCTTTTTTTACTTTTTCTTTCTGCCTAAATTCTAGCCGGGCTACTCCACGAAGGGAAACGCGGTTAAGGCACACGCCGGCCACATTGGGGCAATGGCTATGCCCAAAGGCTGCTTTCGGCAAGCAGCTACTGCACACGCCCCAGCGCCATAGTAAGGTATTAGCCAGGCTAAAATGGCCGTAGCTACCACCAAACGCAGTTTTATCAACCCAACTACTGCTCTAACTTTCCGCTTAGTAATTCCTAACTACCCTTTCATGAAACACCGCAAGTCGCTCTTCGGGGCCACGCTACTCGTGGCCTTGAGCCTGGCCAGCGCCCACGCCCAAGCTCCACCCAAACCCACCCTTCCCCTCTCCGACGCCAAAATGCAGCAGTTCATAACGAGCCTGATGCAAAAAATGACGCTCGAGGAAAAAATTGGTCAGCTCAACCTCGTTTCGGTGGGCTTCGACGTGACCGGGCCGGTGGTGAGCAAGGACGTGGACGCCAACATCAAGAAGGGCCTGGTGGGCGCGGTACTCAATACCTATACCCCGGTGGCGGCCCACAAGCTGCAAGCCCTGGCCGTGCAGGAATCGCGGCTGCATATTCCGCTTATATTAGGCTACGACGTTATTCACGGGCACCGCACCATCTTCCCGATTCCGCTGGGGCTGGCCGCCAGCTGGGATATGAGCGCCCTGGAACGCAGCGCCCGCATCGCGGCCGAAGAATCGGCCGCCGATGGCATCAACTGGGTGTACTCTCCCATGGTAGACATTGCCCGCGACCCGCGCTGGGGCCGCGTGGCCGAAGGTGCTGGCGAAGACCCCTACCTGGGCTCGCGCATTGCCGAGGCCATGATACGCGGCTACCAGGGCCCCAACAACGACATGACCCGGCCCGAGAACGTGATGGCCTGCCTCAAGCATTTTGCGCTCTACGGCGCAGCCGAGGCCGGGCGCGACTATAACACCACCGACATGAGCCGCCAGCGCATGTACAATGAGTATCTGCCGCCCTATCGGGCTGCCGTAAAAGCAGGCGTGGGCTCGGTAATGTCTTCGTTTAATGACGTTAATGGCATCCCGGCCACGGCCAACAGATGGCTACTGACCGACTTGCTGCGCAACCAGTGGGGCTTCACCGGCTTTGTAGCCACCGATTACACGGCCATCAACGAGATGGAAGCCCACGGCATGGGCGACGAGAAAAAGGTGTCGGAGCTGGCCCTGAAAGCGGGCGTCGACATGGACATGGTAGGCGAAGTATTTTTAAAGCAGCTGGCTACCAACCTTAAGGAGGGAAGCGTGCGCCAGGCCGATATCGACCAGGCCTGCCGCCGCGTGCTGGAAGCCAAGTATAAGCTCGGCCTCTTTCAGGACCCCTACCGGGGCGTGACGGAGGAACGCGCCAAGGCCACGATGATGAAGCCCGCTTATATCGAGGAAGCCCGCTCCATTACGCGGCGCACCCTGGTGCTGCTTAAGAACGACCGGCAAACGCTGCCGTTGAAAAATACCGTCAACATCGCCGTAGTAGGGCCGCTGGCCGACCGCGCCCGCGACATGATTGGCAACTGGAGCGGGGCCGGCGATGGCAAGCAGGCTGTTTCTATCCTGCAGGGAATCAAAAATGTGGGCGGGCCCGGTATCCGGGTAACGTATACGCAAGGCGTGAACGTTACCGACGACGACCAGCTGATTCGGCGCCTTAATGCCTACGGCGGCGAGCTGAGCATCGACGCCCGCCCTGCCGAAACTACCATTGCCGAGGCTGTGCGCGCGGCCCAGGCGGCCGACGTGGTCGTGGCCGTGGTGGGCGAAAGCCAGGGCATGACCGGCGAAGCTGCCAGCCGCGCCGACATTGGCCTGCCAGGCCGCCAGCTCGACCTGCTCAAAGCCCTGAAAGCCACTGGTAAGCCCCTCGTGCTTGTGCTCGTAAACGGCCGCCCACTGGCCCTACCCTGGGAAAACCAGAACGCCGATGCCATTCTGGAAACGTGGTTTGGCGGTACGCAAGCCGGCAATGCCGTGGCTGATGCCCTCTTCGGGGCCTACAACCCATCGGGCAAGCTCACCATGACCTTTCCGCAATCGGTGGGGCAGATTCCGATATACTATAATCATAAGAGCACCGGCCGCCCTTACGCCGGCGTGCTGCTCGATAAGTACAAGTCGCGCTACCTCGATATCTCCAACGACCCGCTCTATCCTTTCGGCTTCGGCCTGAGCTACACCACGTTTAGCTACTCCAAGCCAACTATCAGCAAGAATACCCTACGCCCCGACGAAGGCCTCACAGTGAACGTAACTGTGCAGAATACCGGCCAATACGATGGCGAAGAAATAGCTCAGCTCTATATTCGAGACCTTGTAGGCTCCAGCACTCGCCCGGTGAAAGAATTGAAGGGCTTCCAGAAAATTCTGCTTAAAAAGGGTGAAAGCCGCCAGCTGACCTTTCACCTCACGGCCGACGACCTGAAGTTTTACAACGATGACCTCAAGTTTGTGGCTGAGCCCGGCGACTTCCAGGTATTCGTGGGCGGCAACTCGCGCGACGTGCAGGCGGCCAGCTTCACGCTGGCGAAGTAATAAGAATAAGTGCTCGAACTACTAGAAAAAGGCCCATAACGCTCATTATGGGCCTTTTTCAGGTCAACCTGGCGTTCGAGCAACCCGAACTCACGCTTCCGCTTTCAGCGAAGCCATATCGATAACGTAGCGGAAGCGCACTTCCTCGTCCATCATCTCCTTATAGGCATCGTTAACTTCCTGCATGTTAATCATCTGCACCTCGGGCAGAATATGGTGTTCGGCGCAAAAATCCAACACCTCCTGGGTTTCGGCAATACTGCCAATAACGGAGCCGGCTACCGAGCGGCGGTGCATGGCTACCTCCATGTTGTTGAGCGGCAGCTTATACGGCCCCAGTAGCCCCACCGTCGTGATGACGCCGTCGCGCCTGGCCAGCTTCACGTAGTCATTCACATCAAACATGTCAGGAATGGTGATGAGAATAAAGTCGTACTTCAGCTCGTGCGCCTTCATCGACTCCGCATCGGTCGAAATCAAGACCTCGTGGGCACCCAGCTGCTCGGCAGCTTCACGCTTTTTCTCGTCGCGCGTCACGGCCGTTACCGTAGCACCCAGCGCCCGCGCCAGTTGCACAGCCATGTGGCCCAGCCCGCCAATACCCACCACGGCCACGCTCTGCCCGGGGCCGACCTTCCAGTGTTTCAGGGGCGAGTAAGTAGTTACCCCAGCACACAGAATTGGGGCCGCTGCGCTGATATCCAACGCCTTCGGGATGCGTAGCACAAACGATTCCTTCACCGTGATGTTGGTAGAGTAGCCGCCGAAGGTATTGAAATCTTCGTTTTCGGGTTTCATGTACCCGTTGTAGGTGGCCGTCCAGCTTACGGGGCCTTCGCAGTAGTTTTCCTCCTTTTCCCGGCACGCCGGGCACACGCCGCACGAGTCAATCATGCAGCCGACGCCCACGATGTCGCCCACTTTAAACTTGGTAACGCCGCTGCCGATTTCATCAATGCGCCCGATAATCTCGTGCCCCGGCACGCAGGGATAAATCGTGTTATGCCAGTCGTTCCTGACCTGGTGCAGGTCGGAGTGACACACGCCGCAGTACAGAATGTCGAGGTGAACCTCGTCGGCTTTGGGCGCCTGGCGCTCAATTTCCATCGGCTTGAGGCCATTGAATACAGAGCCGCTGGCCCCATAGGCTTTAGTGGGAATAGCTTGCATTAGTGGAAAAGGAAGTTGGAAAATAGAAAAGCGACGTTTTCCAACGGCCAGACCAGCGTAGGAGTTATAGTTCAGGTTGCTTCAGCAGGAGAGAAACGCGAGATAGCGGCCATAGCCGGCCATAAAAAGAGGGGTATGCCTCCTCTCGTCGGCAATACCCCTCTCTCTTGTTCGGCAATACCCTGCCTACTTTCTAATTCACTGCCGGAGCCGGGGTCTTCACGTACTTATTCAGCCACGAATCCATTTCCCAGAGCATGTGCAGCAGGTTTTCGCGGGCGGCGTAGCTATGGGCCTCGGCCGGCAGCACCACGTAGCGCACGGTAGCGCCCTGGCCTTTCAGCGCTGCATAAAAGCGCTCACTCTGAATGGGAAAGGTACCCGAGTTGTTGTCGGCCTCGCCATGAATAAGCAGGATGGGCGTCTTGATTTTATCGGCAAAGTTGAAGGGCGACATGGCATCGTACACGCCCTTGGCCTGCCAGTAGGTACGCTCTTCCCCCTGAAAGCCAAAGGGCGTGAGCGTACGGTTGTACGCGCCGCTGCGGGCAATACCGGCTTTAAATAAGTTGGAGTGGGCCAGCAGATTAGCGGTCATAAACGCGCCGTAGCTGTGGCCCATTACCGCTACGCGGGCCGGGTCAACCACGCCCAGGCGGGCGCCTTCGTCAATGGCGGCCTTGGCGCTGCTCACCAGCTGCTCGGTGTAGGTATCGTTGGGCTCGGCGCTGCCTTCCCCCAAGATGGGCACGGTGGCATTTTCGAGCACGGCATAGCCCTGCGTTACCCAGTACACCGGCGAGGCCCAACTGATGCGCGTAAACGTGTAAGGGGAGCCGTTCACCTGGCCCGCGTTGGCTTTGTCCTTAAACTCGACGGGGTACGCCTCCATCAGGGTAGGCAGCGGGCCGTCGGTCTTTTTGTAGTTCGGGGGCAGGTAGAGGTTGGCTGTCAGGTCGACGCCATCGGCCCGCTTGTAGTGCAGCACCTGCTTGCGAAAGCTGCCGCCAAACTTAGCGTACGGGTTGGCAAAGTGCGTGAGGGCCAGCGGCTGGGCTTTTTTACCCAGCTCGCGCAGGAAATAGTTGGGGTTTTGGTCGGCGGCTTCGCGGCGGGTCAGCAGCTCCATCTGGCCTTTTTTGCCCTCAAAAACAGTCACCGGCACTTCGTAGTACGGCGCTTCGGAGCGCCACAGCCGGGCGGTTTTCTTGGTCTGAAGGTTCAGCTCATCCACAAAGGGCCGGTCGCCTTCGGGCGAAGCGCCCTGCCCCGACAGGTAAATGGCCTTCCCGCCCTGGCTCAGGCGTAGCACGTAGCGGCCCTGGGCGTTGCGGCGCGTAACCGGCGTGCCGGGGTTGTGGTATGTATCCTGCGACGAGCCATCGAACAGTACTTTCAGGGGCTGGCCAGGGGCGGCGGGGTCGAGCTGCCAGGTGGTTTCGTGGCGGTCGGCCCAGCGGTAGCCATCTACCAGCGCCAGGTGGTCGGTGCCCCAGGTAAGGCCGGCGTAGCGCAGCGGCAGGGCCGCCAGCTCCTGCGGCGAGCCGCTGAAGGGGGCAGGCAGCAAATATAGCTTTTCCCTGATAGTAGTCTTTACCTTGGGGTCGCCGCCATCCTGGGCTTCGGCATAGGAGAGCGTGGCCGGCACGTCGGCGCGCCAGGCGTGGTCGCGCGGACCGGTGGGCACGGCATCGAAGTTGGTTGGCACGTTGTCGGCCAGCGGCAGGTCGACAATGGTTTTGACCAGGCTGCCCGTAGCTACGTCGAGCACGTCTATCCGCTGCGGAAAGCTGCTGATGGGCAAGGTGTACGAATAAGGCTTGTGCGCCGTCCGCACCAGCACGTAGCGCCCATCGGGCGAGGGCGACACCGACCGCAGCACGCCCGGCTCGCCGAGCGGCTGGGCCGAGCCGTCGGCCAGCTTTACTTTCACCAGCTGTGCGGTAGCATAATAATCGAAAAGGTGCTCGTCGGCCGGGTTTTTCAGCAAATCCTGGTAGGTACGGGCTCCCGACTTTTTGCCGCTGCCGGCTTCCTGCACGGCCGGGCCGGTGGGCGTAGCATCGGCGGCCGGGGCCGGCCCACGGCCGGCGGGCACCACGCGGGCCAGCAGCGTCTGGCTATCCGACACCCATTCGAAGGCGGTCCCGAACGTTTCGTTGAGGGGCGTGGCCAGCAGGCGGCGCGCCGAGTTCGTGGCTACGTCGGCCACCCACAGCTCCACGCGGCCCGCGGTGCCTTCGCTGGCGGGCGTGGTAAGGCTGAAAGCCAGGTATTTATTATCGGGCGACCAGCTCGGGTTACTGATGCGGGCCTGCACCGGCAGGCCCTGCACCGGCGTTTCGGCCCCGGCGGGCAGGCGCTTAAACTGCAGCCCTACGGCGTAGCTTACCCGGCTCGGGCCATTGGTGCGCGGGTTGAGCCGCAGGCCGGCCAGGCGCAGCTCGGGCTGCGACAGCTCAGCAATAGTCGGAAAGTCCTGCACCGCCAGGATGGCCAGCACGCTGCCATCGCCCGAGAGGCTGACGCGGGGCGTGGGTGGCGCCAGCAGCAGGTCGCGGATGGCCGCCGGTGGCTCGTGGTACTGGGTTTCCTGGGCCATAGCCGGGGCAGCAAGGAGAAGAAGGACGGGGAAGAGTTTTTTCATGGGCAGATAGGTTGGAAAACGAAAGAACGTCAGGCTGCATGAGCAAAGCATCAGGCGCACATTGCCGGGCTAATGACCCGGTCAACAAAAGCAAGATACTTCCCTCACGCAGCCTGACGTTCAATAGTACGCCAGAACGCCCGATTTATCGCTTATAAGCGGCTAAAATTCAGGCCCAGAATCAGCACAATGCCGAGCACCATCAGAATCAGATAGGTTTCGACCGAGCCGGTCTGCACGTTGCGCAGCAGCTGGCCGCCGGCCAGCGTTACGCGGCCCACGCCATTGGCAATGGGGTCGATAATACCGTTTTCGACAAACTTATACAAGCCGGTCGAAAGGGCCATTACCGGCTTCACGATGAGGCTGTCGTACAGCTCGTCAATATAGTATTTATTATATATAAGGCTTTCGGGGGCCGAGCGCTGGGCGTCGTCCTCGGCCGGGCGCTGGGCGCGGGCTACGTACTGCACATAGGCCAGCACAATGCCTGCCACGGCTACCAGCACCGAAATGCCCATCAGCATAAGCTCGGTGCCATGCTCAGGCTCGGTGGTAAAGGCGGCGGGCAGAATCTGCCTTGAATACGTAAAAATTGGGGCCAGGTAATCGGCCAGGTAGTGCTTGCCCACGAACATCGGCGCGCCCATGAAGCCGCCCACGGCCGAGAGAATCGCCAGCACAATCAGCGGCAGCGTCATGCTGGCCGGCGACTCGTGCAGGTGGTGGCGCTGCTCCTCAGTGCCCCGGAACTCGCCGAAGAAGGTCAGGAACAGCAGCCGGAACATGTAGAAGGCGGTCAGAAACGAGGTAAAAACGCCGATGGCCCACATCACCTTGCTGTGCTCATACACGTGGCTCAGAATCTCATCTTTCGAGAAGAAGCCCGCGAAGGGCGGAATACCCGAGATGGCCAGGCAGCCGATAAGCATAGTCAGGAACGTGATGGGCAGCGCCTTACGCAGGCCACCCATGCGGCGCATGTCCTGCTCGTTGCTCATGGCATGAATGACCGAGCCGGCACCCAGAAAAAGCAGTGCCTTAAAGAAGGCATGGGTGAGCACGTGGAAAAACGACGACGTATAGCCCATTACGCCCAGCGCCAGGAACATATAGCCCAGCTGCGATACCGTAGAGTAAGCCAGCACTTTCTTTATATCGTTCTGCGCCAGACCGATAGTAGCGGCAAACAGCGCCGTAGCCAGCCCAATAATGCCAACTACCTCCAGCGTCTGCGGGGCCAGGGTGAACAGCACGTTGGCGCGCAGCACGAGGTAGATACCGGCCGTGACCATGGTAGCGGCGTGGATGAGCGCCGAAACGGGCGTGGGGCCGGCCATAGCGTCGGGCAGCCAGGTGTAGAGCGGTAGCTGCGCCGACTTACCCATCGCGCCCACGAAGAGCAGCAGTGTGATGGCCGTGCAAACGCCTACTCCATAATTACCAAACTGGCTCAGATGCGCCTTCTGGAACACCTCACCGTATTGTACTGAGTTAAAAGTCAGATAGATAAGAAAGATACCCAACAAAAAGCCCAGGTCGCCGATGCGGTTGATGATGAAGGCTTTCTTAGCGGCGTTGTTGTAGCTGGTATTCTTATTCCAGAAGCCAATGAGCAGGTACGAGCACAGCCCTACTCCCTCCCAGCCGATGAAGAGGATAACAAAGTTGGCCCCCAGCACCAGAATCAGCATACTGAACACGAACAGATTAAGAAAGCTAAAGAACTTTCCCACGTTCTCGTCGTGGTGCATATAGCCGATGCTGTAGATATGGATGAGCGTGCCCACGCCCGTTATCAGCAGCAGCATGAGCAGGCTCAGCTGGTCAATCTGGTAGCTGAACGGAATTTGCAGCGAGCCCACCGAAATCCAGTCGAACAGGCTGACGGTATACTGGTACTTGAAATTGACAAACAAGAATACTGACAGCAGGAACGACCCCAGCACGGTAAGCGTGCCCAGCGCCCCGGCCACGGTGCCTGACAACCGCTTGTTCAGCAAGCCATTAACCAGAAAGCCCAGAAAAGGCAGCCCCGGAATGAGCAGGTACAGCAGCGTAGAAAAAGGTGCCGTAGCACCAGGGAGAACAGTTTCTTGCATAGTAAACTAACTAAACTAGACGCTTGTCATTGGGAGCTTGCGAAGCAATGACAGGCAGTTTTATCCTTTAAGCCGGTTAAGCAGGTTGACGTCAGTATTCTGGAAGTTGCGGTAAATCATGACGATAATGCCCAACCCAACCGCAACTTCGGCAGCCGCTACGGCCATGATAAAGAACACAAATATCTGGCCGTTGGGGTCGGCCCGGTAGGCGGCAAAGGCCGTCAGCAGGACGTTCACGGCATTAAGCATCAGCTCGATGCACATGAAAATGATAATGGCGTTGCGCCGGATGAGCACCCCCGTAACGCCGATGCAGAAAAGCGCGGTGGCGAAAAACACGTAGTACTGCAACGGCACTTCGTGAATGACGGCGGGAACGATGGAAGCGTTGGTCATGGCAATAATGCTGCGGAATAGCCGGCCGGGGCCGGCTTAGCGGGCAAAGTTAGGGCCGTAGCGTGGACTCTGCGAGTCCGCGCGTGGATGTTTTAAGAGTTGGTACGCGCGGACTCGCAGAGTCCACGCTACTTTTCCGTAAAATATTGGCGAGTGTGCCACGTCTGCTTGGCCACAATGGAAGCACTTGCCCTCCCCCTTTCCGCCCTCATGACCACCGCCGCCGGCCAGGACCAGCAGATACAGACGGCGGTGCGCGAGCAGCGCGGTCGTTTGCTGCGGTTTATTGAGCGGCGCGTGCCCGACCCGGCCGAGGCCGAAGACATTCTGCAGGATGTCTTTGCCGAGCTGGTTGAAAGCTACCGGCTACTCAAGCCCGTGGAGCAGGCGGCAGCCTGGCTTTTCCGGGTAGCCCGCAACCGCATTATCGACCGCTACCGCCGCGTACCGGCCCAGCGCACGGTGTCGCTGGATGCGCCGCTGGGCGTGGCCGATGGCGACGAGCCGGCCCGCCTGCTGCAAGACGTGCTGCCCGCGCCCGACGACTCGCCCGAAAACCGGCTGCTGCGCGAAACCATCATGGATGCGCTTACCGATGCCCTGGCCGAGCTGCCCGCCGAGCAGCGCCAGGTGTTTGTATGGCACGAGCTGGAAGACAAGTCATTTAATGAGATGGTGGCCGAAACCGGCGTGCCGCTCAAAACCCTCATCTCGCGCAAGCACTACGCCGTGAAGCACCTGCGCAAGCGCCTGCAAAAACTCTACGACGAGCTATTTGATAATGGCTAATAGATTAATAGTCAATTCTTAATGGTTGCTTTTTTTTGAAAAAGCCCATTCCATTGACTACTGACAATTAACCATTAACCATTAAAAAACTAATCATTACTATGAACCGCTCCTTCTGGCTGAAAAAAGCCGTTAAATTCGTTTTTGCGGCGGCCCTCTTTATGACTGTGGCCGTGTACGTTACCATGAGTCTGTGGAACTGGCTCGTGCCGCTGATTTTTCACCTGCCGCTGCTCAATTTCTGGCAAACGCTGGGCTTGCTGGTGCTCAGTCGCATCCTGTTTGGGGGCTTCGGCCGCGGGGGCCGGGGCGGCTGGGCACGGGGCCGCGCCTGGAAGCGCCAGATGGTGCAGCGCATGGAAGCCTTTTCGCCCGAAGAGCGCGAGAAGTTCCGCCAGCAGATGCGCAGCCGCTGCGCGGGTTCGTGGGGCCGCCCACCGGCGCCGGCGGAGACGACGGCCGGCCCGGCTGCCTACTAGCTTTTTTCCACGTGTTCCAGCAAAAAGGCCGTCGAATCGACGGCCTTTTTCTTTACCTATAGCTAGCGCTGCTTATTGCTGACTGGCCCGGAACAGCTTCTGCTTTTCCTCTTTCGAGAGGCTTTCATAGCCGGAGCGCGATATCTTATCCAGAATAAGGTCGACTTCCTCGGGCGGAGTGGCGCCGGGGCCGCCGGCCTTGGCAGCCGCGGCCGGGCGGCCCACAGTGGCCGGGCTGCGGTGCGTTACCTTCATGGCGGGGCGGGCCTGAAACAAGCGGCTTAGCCAGCTCCCGGTGGCTACTACCGGCCGGCCGAGGTCGCGCCCGGCCTTCAGCTGCTTCACAAACAGGAAGCCCAGCAGCGCCCCGCCCAGGTGCGTGATTTCGCCGCCGGGGTTGCCGCCGTTGATGCCGGCCAACGAAATCAGAATAACGGCTACCGCTATCCACTTGATTTTGACTGCCCCCAGTATAAAAAGCATGAACGTGTAATCGGGCAGTAGCGTAGCCGCCGCCACAATAATGGCCGTAACCGAGGCCGAGGCCCCAATGACCGGCAGCCCGAGCGCCGGCTGAAAAACGGGCAGAAAATTAAAGGCCAGCAGAAAAAAGACGGCCCCGGCCAACGCCCCCAGTATGTAAAGGCTTACCAGGCGACGGTCGCCCAGATACTCCCGAATAATCTGCCCGAACCAATAGAGATTAAGCATATTAAACAGAATATGAAAGAAATCCTGGTGCATAAACGCATAAGTCAGCAGCGTCCAGGGGTGGCGCAGCAGCACGGGGATGCTGGATGAAAGCTCAAGCTGCCGTCTAAGGAGCTCGTACGTGCCGTCGGCCTGCGATATGTGCAAGACGGCCCGGATGATAATCATGACTGCGAATACCAGCCCATTGATGATAATGAGCTGGTTTAGCGCGTTATCGCGGCGCGTAAAGGCCTCGCGGATATCCTGGGTCAAATTCATAGAAGCACAGATTTAGTAAAAGCGGCTCCGGCCGCTTTCCCAGAATTTAAGAATAATAAACCCAATCAGCAGCCCGCCGATGTGGGCAAAATGCGCCACGTTGTCGCCGGGCGACTGGTGTACGCCGCTGTACAGCTCGTACAAGCCGTAGAAAAACACGAAATACTTGGCTTTGATAGGAAAGGGAAAGAACAGCAGCATCAGCTCGGTATTCGGAAACAAATAAGCAAAGGCAAACAGCACTCCAAACAAGGCCCCCGAAGCTCCCAGCATTCCGCTGCGGGGCGAGTCGTGCACTGCTTCGTAGACCTGCCTGACGTGCTGCACGATAGCCTGCTGGAGCTCCTGGTCGTTGGGATTACGCTCCAGCGCCGCGGCGGCGGTGGCATCTTCGGGCTGTTTGAAGCCGCTTTGCTCCATAAACTGGTCGTAGTCGCCGGCACTTGGGCTGCGCACAAAATCGGTATATGCCACTTCCAGCTTGTGCAGCTCGTAGGTTCGTACGCCTTCGTAGAGCACGCCGGCTCCGACCCCGCACATCAGCCAGAAAGCCAGGAAGCGCTGCCCGCCCCAGCGCTGCTCCAGCATGGGGCCAAAGGAGATAAGGCCAAACATGTTCGCAATGATATGCCCCAGCTCAGCGGGTCGTGCAGAAACATGTAGGTGAAGAACTGCCAGAAATGAAAATACGGCGACCCCAGCGGATACAGGCTTCCCAGCTCAGTAATAGACGGATTGAGCCGCAGATTTACCTGAAGCAGGTAAATCACAATGTTAGCCAGCAACAGGTTGCGGACGGTAGGCGTGAGATTGAACATAGAGTGAGTGCTGGGCGACCGGAAGCCGCAAAGTTCGCACGGCGCTGCTTACGCGCCCGCTTTGCGGAAAAAGCTGGCCAGCTGCTCGCCGTCGAGCAGCACCACGGTGGGGCGGCCGTCGGGCGTGTAGTTGGGCACCTGGCAGGCGAAAAGCTTGTCAACCAGGGCATTCAGCTCTACGTCGGGCAGGCGGGGCTGGCTGGTAGCCTGGGCCACGCGGCGGGCCAGGGCCCGAACCAACGCCTCGCGGCGGTCAAGGCGCAACGGGGCCGCTCCGCTGCGAAACTGCTCAATCAGCCCTTCGAGCAGCTCTTTTTCGCCCTGCGCAGGCAGGTCGGCGGGTACTGCCTCCACGGCGATGGTGAGCGGCCCAAACTCGGCAAAGCGAAAGCCCAGCAGGTGCAGCGAGGGCGTCAGCTCGCTGAGCACGGCGTAATCGGCGGGCGAGAACGTGAGCGGGCGCGGAAAAAGCAGCGTTTGCGAGTGCCCGGCGCCCTTTTGCTGCCCGGCCGCGTACTGCTCGTAGAGAATGCGCTCACGGGCGGCCTCCTGGTCGATGAGCATCAGGCCCGACTTCACGGCCAGCAGCACGTAGCGGGCCAGCACCTGCGTGGCGCGCGGGTTGTGGCCGCTGCCAGGGCCGGGGGGGCCACCGGCTGCGGGCGCGGGTTTTCGGCCGGGACCGGGTGTGTAAAAGGCAGCTCAGGCAGCGGGGCAACTGCCGGCTCGGCCGGCACTTCGGCTTCGGCCGGGCGCACGGGCTGGCCCAGCTCGCGATAAAAGGCCTCCAGCTCGCGGCGGGCCTGCTCGGTGGGCCGCGGGGGCAGCGGGCGCTCTTCGGGGCTGCGCTTAGGCCCCGCGCGGCGGCCGCTACGGAAGCGGCCAGCGCATCGGGGTTGAACTCGACTGCGCGCGCGGGCGCGGGCAGGGCGGCCCCTCCACTCCCAAACGAATTACCGCCGGTCGAGGTACGCAGCGGGCGAATAGGGGCAAAGTTCACGTCGCCCTCAAAGTCGAGCGAGGGTGTGAGGCTGTGCAACCCCAGGGCCTGCCGCACGGCGGCGCGTACCACGGCATACACCGTTTTTTCGTCCTCAAACTTTATCTCCGTCTTGGTCGGGTGCACATTGATGTCAATGGCCTTGGGGTCGAGCTCCAGAAACAGCACATAAAACGGGTGCGTATCGCGGGCCAGCAGGCCCTCGTAAGCCGACAGCACCGCATGGTTGAGGTAAGCCGAGCGAATAAAGCGGTTGTTGACGAAGAAGAACTGGTCGCCCCGGCTTTTTTTAGATGATTCGGGTTTGCCTATATAACCCTTTACCGTTATAAAAGGCGTAACTTCCTCGCAGCCGGCCAGCTGCTCTTTGTAGGTATTGCCCAGCAGCGCCACAATGCGCTGGCTCAGCTTGGCGGCGGGCAGGTTGAATACCTCCAGGTCGTTTTGATATAGCGAAAATGCTATGTGCGGATTGGCCAGCGCCAGGTGTTGAAACTCATCCAGGATGTGCCGCATCTCGACGGCATTGCTTTTCAGGAAATTGCGGCGGGCTGGCACGTTAAAAAAAAGATTCTTAACCGCGATGCTCGTGCCGTCGGGGCAGGCCGTGGGCGTCTGGCTCGTCACCTGTGAGCCTTCTACCAGCAGCAGTGTGCCGGTATCCTGGCCGGGTTGCTTGGTGCGAATCTCAACCTGCGCTACGGCCGCAATGCTGGCCAGCGCCTCACCCCGAAAGCCCAGCGTGCGAATCCGAAATAAATCTTCGGTCGAGCGAATTTTACTGGTAGCGTGGCGCTCCAGACTCATGCGGGCGTCGGTGGCCGACATGCCCGAGCCGTTGTCTACCACCTGCACGAGCTGCTTACCGGCCTCCTTCACAATCAGCTGCACCGACGTAGCACCCGCGTCTACGGCGTTTTCGAGCAGCTCCTTTACCACCGAGGCGGGGCGCTGCACTACCTCGCCAGCAGCAATCTGGTTGGCGAGGTACTCGGGCAGAAGTTGAATGATATCGGGCATAAGAGGGTTGGCGAACCAGATAATCCGCCAGTTTTAACTTCGGCGGCGGGCAATCAGGCAGCAGAACAGACGGATTTCATCTGGCGCTACTGGGCTTATGCCTACCTTTGCGGCCAATTTGGGCAAGCCGCCCGGCTTCACTACGGTCAGCAAGGAGTTCCTTTTCTAAGGAACCGCCAAGGCTGGCCGGGGGTTCCGGGTGAGTTCACCAGCAAAAGTAGGCCGGTAGGGCTACCCTTTCCACCTTTAAAATTTCCCATCCTGGGCTGATGCGCGTCGATTTCCGGTTTCTGTTTCTGGGATTGCTGCTGGGTATCACCGGGTTGCTGCTGGGTTTTTCGGAGCCCCGAAAAGCGCTGCCCGACCCTTTGCCAAACAGCCCGGCCGAGCAGCAATGGGTTGACAGCGTGTTTAACGCGCTCACGCCCGACCAGCGCCTGGGCCAGTTTTTCATGGTGGCCGCGTATTCTAACCGCGAAAAAGCCCACGCCGACCGCATCGAGCGGCTCGTGCGCAACCAGGGCATCGGCGGGGTGATGTTTTTGCAGGGTGGCCCCAAGCGCCAGGTCATTATGACCAATCGCCTGCAGGCAGCCGCTAAAGTGCCGCTGCTCATTGCCACCGACGCCGAGTGGGGCCTCGACATGCGCCTCGACTCTACCACGCACTTTGCCAAGCAGATGACGCTGGGCGCGATGGACGACGATAAGCTGGTGTACCAGATGGGCCGCAACCTGGCCCGCAAGCTGCGGGCGCTGGGCGTGCATATCAACTTCGCGCCGGTGGTCGACGTGAACTCCAACCCCGGCAACCCGGTCATCGGCAACCGCTCGTTTGGCGAAAACCAGGACCGCGTGGCGGCGCTGGGCGTGCAGTACGTCAAGGGCTTGCAGGACCAGCGGGTGATTGCCGTGGCCAAGCACTTTCCCGGCCACGGCGATACCGATACCGACTCGCACGTAGCCCTGCCGGTAATCAATACCGACCTGGCCCGGCTGGAGAAAGTTGATTTAGTGCCCTTTCAGAAGTCGTTTGAGGCGGGCGTGCTGGGCGTGATGGTGGCGCACCTCTACATGCCGCTCTTCGACACCACCAACGCCAAAACCACTACGCTTTCCAAGGCGCTGGTTACGGGCCTGCTGCAAGAGAAGATGGGCTTTAAAGGCCTCATTTTCACCGATGCGCTGAATATGCGCAGCGTGAGCAGGCTCTACAAAGACGGGGAGCTGGACGCCCTGGCCCTGGCCGCCGGCAACGACGTGCTGCTGTTTTCGGAAGACGTACCCGCGGCGCTTACTCGCATTAAAGAGGCCGTGGCGGCTGGCAAGCTTCAGCAGGCCGACCTCGACCTGCGGGTAAAAAAGATTCTGCGCGCCAAATACTGGGCGGGGCTTAATCACTACAAGCCGGCCAACGCCCTGACCCTGCGCGACAGCCTGAACCTGCCGGAAACGCGGGTGCTGTCGCAAACGATTTTCGAGCACGCCGTGACGGTGGTCAAAAACGAC
Source organism: Hymenobacter sp. BRD67 (assembly GCF_013256425.1). Lineage (GTDB taxonomy): Bacteria > Bacteroidota > Bacteroidia > Cytophagales > Hymenobacteraceae > Hymenobacter. The sequence goes on along the minus strand of NZ_CP053904.1, from coordinate 537,063 downwards.
GACAAGCTCCTCCCCTTTCAGCGGCTCGATACCCTGCGGATTGCGGCTATTACCATCGGTACGCCGCCGGAAGGGCCCTACGCCACCATCTTCAACAAATATCAGCCGGGCCCTATATACGCCGTGCCCGACCGCTATGCGCCCGATTCAACCTTTAGCCGTATTGAGGCCCGGCTCGGCGATGCCAACGTGGTAGTAGTGAGCCTGCACCAGATGAATAACACGCCCAGCCATAGCTATGGCCTGGGCGACGGAGCACTGAAATTCCTGAAAAACCTGCAGGCTAATAAGCGCCGCAAAACGGTGGTGGTGGCCATGGGCAACGCCTACGGCCTCAAATACTTGGAAGGCGCCCGCACGCTCGTTTGTGGCTATGAAGACCACTACGCTGCTCAGATTGTAGTACCGCAGATTTTGTTTGGGGCGCTGCCGGCGCGGGGCAAGCTGCCCGTTACGGTGTCGGAAACGCTGAAAATCGGGACCGGCCTGGCTACGCCCGAGCTGCACCGCCTGCGCTACGGCGCGCCCGAGCGTGAGGGCCTCGACTCTAAAATTATGGCGCAGATTGACCACATTGCCCTCGAAAGCATTGTGACTGCTGCCACGCCCGGCTGCCAGGTGCTCATCGCCAAAAACGGCACGGTGGTATTTGACCAGAGCTACGGCTACGGCACCTACGACCAAAGCCAGCCCGTAACCAACAGCACCCTCTACGACCTGGCCTCGGTAACGAAAGTGGCCGGCACCCTGCAGGCCGTGATGTACCTCAAAGACCAGGGCCGCCTCAACCTTGACGAGCGGGTAGCTACCTACCTGCCCGAGATGCAGCGCACCAACAAGCGCGAGATGACCGTGCGCGAGGTGCTGCTGCACCAGGCCGGCCTCAAGCCCGGTATCCCGACCTGGGAGCGCACCGTGCACGATGGCACCCTCAAGCCAAGCTACTATGCGCCCCTGCGCACCGACGATTTTCCCAACGAGGTGGCACCCGGCGAATATTCCATTAAAACCGCCGACGACTCGGTATGGACCTGGACGCTGCGCTCGCAGCTGCTGCCCAAGGTAAAAGGCAAGTACCCGGTAGAATACTCCGACCTCAGCTTCATCATTATGAAGCGGCTGTGCGAAAAGATATTAGGTGAGCCGTTGGCCGAGTTTCTGCCCAAGGAGTTTTATAAGCCGCTGGGCCTGGGCAGCATGACGTATAATCCGCTCACGCGCTTTCCCAAGAGCTGCATTGCGCCCACGGAGAACGACACGTACTACCGCCACAAGCAGCTGCAAGGCACCGTGCATGACCAGACTGCCGCGCTGGTAGGTGGCGTGGGTGGCCACGCCGGCCTGTTTGCCACCGCCAACGACCTGGCTGTGCTCATGCAGATGGACCTGCAAAATGGCAGCTACGGGGGCAATAAATACTTCCAGAACGCGGTGGTGAGCGAGTTTTCGCGCCCTCAGGTGGCGGGCAACAAGCGAGGGCTGGGCTGGGACCGCGGCGACCCCAGTAAGCCCGAGGGCCCTACCAGCCGGCTGGCACCGGCCAGCACGTTCGGGCACACCGGCTTCACGGGCACCTGCGTGTGGCTCGACCCGGATAATCAGATTCTCTACGTCTTCCTCTCCAACCGCGTGTACCCCGACGCGGGCAACATTAAGCTGCGTACGTATAATATTCGTACTCGCATTCAGGAAGTTATCTATAAGGCAATGGCCCAAAACCAGGCCGAGCATGTGGGTAGCACTGCTGGTGGGCAGTAGCAGAAGCTATTCCTGAATAGATTGAGTCACGCCGCGCTAGCCTCGCGTCAGCATAAAATATATTATTTACTGGCCCCAGTTCCACATGTAAGTATGCTCCTCCACCTAAGCTCACTTGCATGGTAGTGATTTTTGGATAACTAACGGCGTTTATCTTTAGCAGACGATTTGAGTGGCCACCTCTAGGTCCAGCACAACCTACCCATCCTAGCCGGAAAAAACCATCATCATTTGTTATTGCAGTTTTTATTTCGCATAGATTCTCAAAACCAAAACAGCCGTAAGTGGCTTGAATTAAAGCTCCTTTTATAGGCTTATAACTGACAGCGTCCACAATCCTTCCTTGGGCATAGGTGGCAATAGTATCAAAATATGTGAAAGTACCGGACACAATCCGGCAGTTTTTCAGTCTAAACTCTTGCGTCTGAAAAGGTGGGGGTATTGCGGGCGTGTTGGGAGCTACTTGCTGCCCCAACTCCTTTCTTACCTGATTTGTGTACCAATTTACTTGTGCGCTACTCGCAGCAGGACAGCCTAGCAGCAGTAGGCAAAATAAATATACCTGCTTCATTCTATCTAAAATCAGTCCTTACTGCGTGGCCATCCACACATTATCAGCGGGGTAGCTATCGGGCACGTAGAGGCTGCCAAGCACGACTTTACTGATGGCGTGGTCGTTGGTTACGGGTATGATGACACTGCGGGCGCCATTTTGCCACACTTCTATTGTGCGGTGAATAGCTTCCGTGCTGCCATTGTCGAAGGTTATGGTAAGGTCGATGGGAACCGGCTTGGTTCCTTTGGCCGTAATTACGATTTCGGCGGCGCTGTCGGTAGGGTCCTTCACACTCGTGATAGCCAAGTCGGGGTAGCCGCCCTCAAAAAACCAGCGTTGCCAGAACCAATTGAGGTTCTGGCCCGCGCCGGTGTTCATCGAATAAAAGAAATCGTAGGGCATCGGGTGCTTGCCGTGCCAGTTGCGGATGTAGGTGTGCAGGGCTTTCGTAAACAGTTCCTCACCAAGCAGGTCCTTGACGTACAGGTAACCCAGCGCCGGCTTCGGGTAGGAATTCAGGAAGAAGGGCACCCCGGCCTGCTGGGTAGTCAGCGTAACGATGGGCAGGTCGTCCTCGGTATCGGCGGCCCGGCTGTAAGCTTGCATACCATAGTCGTCGACGAAGCCGGGCTTGATAATGGGCGAAATCAGCCATTCACCGATAGTTGCCCAGCCTTCATCCATCCAGCCATACTTCGTTTCATTGATGCCCATGTAAAACGGAAACATCGTGTGAAAAATCTCGTGGTCGGTAAGCGTAATGCCCGCCTCACGGGTCGAGGTGGGGTTATCGTTGGCCATCATCGGGTATTCCATCTGGTCGAGACCTTCGAATACCGTTTCGTGATTATAGGGGAAAGGCCACTTGGGGAAGGTGTAGCTCATGGTTTCCACCGTTTTGCGGCCAAACTTGGCCACTTCCTCAAAATCGTCGTGCTTTGGGTTGTACACCGCGTCGATGCGGGTCCGGCGTTTGGTAGCGGGGTCTACTACGAGGCTGGTCGCATCCCACACGTAGTGGTCGGAAGTAGCAAAAACGAAGTCTGTGACGTTGCGCGCATCAAAGTGCCAGGTGTTGTAGCCGTTAGAAGCCGTGGCATCGTGCAGGCGCACTTCGGCGCTGTCGATAATGCTGGTGATGCCGTCCTTTTTCTCGGCAGTGCGCAGGCGGGTCAGGTACTTTTTAGTCAGCACCTGCTCAGCATTGGTGAGGTCGCCGGTGGCCCAGACCAGAAAGTTGCGCGGCACCGTAATATCGGCCGCAAAGTGGCAAAAGTCGTTGTAGAATTCCTGCGCGCCCGTATAAGGTATCTTATTCCAGCCATCTATATCATCATATACGGCTATTCTAGGAAAAAAGTAAGCCACGAATGCTACCCCCGGCGCTACCTCGCCCGTGCGCTGGTGCGAGCCTTTATTAAGAATATAAGAATAGGTGATGGCTACCTGCGCCGTTTGCTTCGGGCCGATAGCCCGGCGCAGCGGTACGGTCAGGTTAGTATTATCGAAGACGAGGCGACTGGGGTCCACCACCTGACCATTGATGGTCATCTGCACTATTTTGACGCCGTCGCCCAAGTCTTCCGGCGCAAAGTGCCCGGTGCGGGGTGAGCCGTGCTGGTACAGATTGGGATAGAGCTTGAACCACAGCTGCCGCAACGAATCAGGGCTGTTATTTTGATAGGCGATGGCCACTGTGCCGGCCAGCAGGCGCGTGGCGGGGTCAAAATTTACTTTGATAGTATAGTTGGCGGTATTCTGCCAATACTTTGGGCCCGGCTGGCCGGTGGGCGTACGGGTACCTTTATCGTAAGTAGCGCGCAGGTTGCGGGGCATTGGCAGCGGGGCCTGAGCCATGCCGGCCGAATAAGTCAGGGCCAGCAGCAGCAACAGCGGCAGGCGATAAAATACGCAAATCGTTTTCAAAAAAGCAAGCTAAAATGTAGCGACAATGAAGTCTACAAGCAGCTTTGGTTGGAAAAACCGCCTGAAGTAGCTACTAACGCAAAAAGCAGGTTTGCTGCTGCAAACTCAACCGCAAAAATAGACAAAACGCCCTGCTCGGTCGGTGGAAGCTATGAATTGCTACCTGAAAGACACAAGAAACGTCCCCCACCACTGGCGCTCGCCAGCGGTAGGGAACGTTCCGGCGCTATGGCCTAGCGCTCCAGCTTGAAGCCGGGGTCACGGGCGGGCGGCGCGGTACGGTTCGCCACGGCCCAGCCAGTGAGATACATCCAACGGGTCATGTTGGTGAGCTTGGGGTAGTCGATGCGCTTAGGCTCGTCGCGGGGCGTGTGGTAGTCCACGTGCAGCAGCGAGGTGTACATCACCGACGGAATACCTAGGCGAGCATACGGCAGGTGGTCGGACCGGAAATACCAGCCCTCGGGGTGGTCGGCGCGGTCCCAAAGCGTATCAAGCTTGAATTTCGGGCCGGCCTGATTGGCCGCCAGGGCCGTTTTCACGAGGTCGAGCGAGTTGCGGTGCGGGCGCTGGCGGCCGAGCAGCGCCGCGCTGTCGGGCGAGTTGCGGCCCATCATCTCGGCATTGAGCACCGCCACGATAGACGACTGCGGCACCGTGGGGTGCTCGGAGTAGTAGCGCGAGCCCAGCAAGCCGCGCTCCTCGGCCCCGTGGTACACAAACAGCGCCGTGCGCCGGCCCGGCTTTTGCTTAAAAGCCCGCATAATGGCCAGCAGCGCCGCGCAGCCGGTGGCATTGTCATCGGCGCCGTTGTAGATAGAGTCGCCGGCCACGGCCTCGCGCACGCCATCGTGGTCCTGGTGGGTGCTGAAGAGCACGTTCTGGCTTCTCAGCTGCGGGTCGGTACCCGGAATTTTGGCCACGATGTTCACCGAGGGGTAGGCAAAGCTTTCGAGCTGAAGATTGGCCACAAACTGCTGGCCGGGCTGCTGCGCCCAGCTGGCGGCGCTGGCCGGCAGCCAGATGGTAGGCGGGCCGCTGTTGACGCGCACGTTGGGGCCGCCGGGCAGGTCGTAGCGCCCGCGCTCGTAGGTATGGCCCAGTGGTCGAATACCGCCTGGGCGCGGGCATCACCCACAATCACCACGGCTACTGCACCGGCCTTCATTAGCTCGGCCGAGCGGTCGCGCATGGTGGCCATCTGGTAGCGCCGGAAGCTCAGGCCGGGCGTTACTTCGCCGCCAAACTGCATGGCGACGGCTTTGCCTTTTACATCTACTTTGGCCAGCTCGGCGGGGTGGCGTTGCCCACCCATACCATGGGGGCGTTTACGCTGGCATTTACCGGCGCAAACAGCAGGGCATCGTGGTTGACTTTCAGCGCGTGGCTACCAATGGTGAGCGTGCTGCTTTTGGTGATGCGGGTGCGCTGAATCTGGAAAAACTGAAAGTACGTGCCGTCGTCGCCGGCCGGCAGCGCGCCGGTGGCCCGAATCTGGTCTTCCAGCCAGGCCGAGGCTTTCAGCTCGTCGAGCGAGCCCGCCTCGCGGCCGCGGAAATGGTCGCCGCCCAGCGCAAACAGGTCGCGCTTGATATCAGACTCGCGAATGGCGCTTTCGGCATTGGCAGAAGCTGCGGTGGGCGCCGCTTTCTTCTGGGCCTGACTGGCCAGTGGCAAGGCCAGACTCAGGGCGGCTAACAGGAAGGTTTTATGGTTCATAAGCGCGGGGTTTCGCAGGGTTAAATGGATTTTCGCAAAGTCTGCTTCAAAAGTCGGAGGTTTTTTTACGTATGGCAGCAAGATTTTTTAGAAGAGCGCAAAATTTGCGAAACCTCTTTTAAACTTGCCAGACCTTGCGCTATTTCTGGCGGGAGGCCCAGGCGTCCATGCGCCGCTCCAACACGGCCAGCGGCATGGCCCCGTCGAGCAATAATTCATCGTGGAAAGCCTTGAGCGAGAATTTCGCGCCCAGCTGCTTTTCGTAGCGGGTGCGTAGCTCCCTGATTTTGAGCTGCCCTGTTTTATACGCCAATGCCTGGCCCGGCCAGGCCATGTAGCGCTCTATTTCGGCCGTCGCTCCCTGCTCAGTAGTGGCTTCGTTATCAAGCATATATTGAATAGCCTGCTCACGAGTCAGGCCCTTGGCGTGCATGCCTACGTCGACCACGAGCCGAATGGCGCGGTGCATCTCGGCGCTGAGCGCCCCTAGGTATTGATACGGGTCGGTGTACATACCCAGCTCTTTACCCAGGCTTTCGGTATAGAGCGCCCAGCCTTCGCTGAAAGCCGAGTAGAAGGCAAACCGCTGGAACTTGGGCAGGGCCGTGTTTTCCTGCTGCAACGACACCTGGTAGTGGTGGCCCGGAATGGCCTCGTGCAGGAACAGCGACTCCATGCCCGGCGTCTTAAACTTGGTGGCATCCAGAATCGGCACGTAAAAAATGCCCGGCCGCGAGCCATCGGCCGAGCCACGGGTGTAAGCGGCGCTGGCCGAAGCCGCGCGGAACGCTTCAGTCTGCCGAATCTCAAACGCCGTTTTGGGCGTGCGCCCAAACAAGCGGGGCAACCCGGGCTCTACCCGCGCCAGGATAGACCGAAAGCCGTTGAGCACGTCTTCAGGCGTTTGGTAGGGATGAAATTTCGGGTCGGTATTTACGTAGGCAAACAGCGCCTTCAGGTCGCCCTGAAAGCCCAGCTGCTGGCGTACCTGCTCCATCTCGGCCTTAATGCGGACCACTTCGGAGAGGCCGGTCTGATAAATCTCCTCCGGCGTACGGGTGGTCGTAGTCCAATAGCTGACGGCGTAGGTGTACATATCGGCCCCGCCTGGCACGGCTGCAATACCGGTGCTGGTGCGGGCCGCCGGCAGGTATTCATCTCTCAGAAAAGCTGCCAGCTTGCGGTAAGTTGGCACCAGCTCGCCGCGAATGGCTGCTGCATAAGCCGTAGTAAAGCGCTGCTTATCGGCGGCCGAAAAGGTGGCCGGCATCTGCTTGACAGGACCGTAGAACACACTTTGCTCGGGGTCGGCTACGGCCAGGGCTTCCAGCTGCGGTATCATTTTCTGCACCAGCACTTTGGGCAATACCACACCGCTGCGCATTCCCTGCCGAAAGTCGGCTATTGCCGTATCGCCCCACACCGTAAACTGCCGCACCCGGCTCAGCCAGTTGTCGTAGTCCTTCACGGTTTTAAAAGGCTGCGACCCGGTGCCCGCGCCCAGCTGCGCCAGCTCGATGGGCAGGCCGCTAAACTGCGTGAACGGCATCGTCCAGGTGGGCTGCGCAAGTCCCTTAAGCCGCGTCGTCATCTCGTACTGAAACACGTCGTAGCTGGTCTGGTCGGCGGCCGAGAGCCGGCTACGGTCGATGCGGGCCAGCTGGTCGCGGTAGCGCTCGTACAGCCGCTGCTGGCTGAGCCGGAAGGCGCGGGTACCGGAGTTGGGCAGCTGGTCGTTGAAGCGGTTATCGCCCTGGCTGGTCGCCTGTAGCGGGTAGAGCTTCGCCTGCTCTTCCCAATAATTGGTAAACAATGCCGCCAGCGGAGCCGACGTTTGGGTCCCCGGTGCCGTCGCTTTGCTGCGCGTGGGCTGCGCCAGCGCCGGAGCAGCCAGGCCAGCTACCAAGCAACTAGCGAGTAAAAAATGTTTCATTAGCAAATCACTAGTAAGATGTTGGCCCGAAGCTACGGAGTGGCTCCTGTTGCGCCGTGCGCGCCACCCAGCGCCGGGCTTACGTAAAGTCGCTACCAGCCGCCCAGGGTTGCGGCCAACATCTGGCGGGCTATCCGGTTAGCCCCTCGCTCCCTACTCTTACCCCATGAATATCGGCATTGTCTGTTACCCCACTTTTGGTGGCTCCGGCGTAGTTGCCACCGAGCTAGGCAAAGCCCTGGCCCAGCGTGGCCACCGCGTGCATTTTATCACCTACAGCCAGCCGGTCAGGCTCGATTTCTTCAACGAGAATCTTTTCTACCACGAGGTGTACGTGCCTACCTATCCGCTGTTCCAGTTTCCGCCCTACGAGTCGGCGCTAGCCAGTAAGATGGTTGATATCGTGCAAAACGAAAAGCTTGACGTACTGCACGTTCACTACGCCATTCCGCACGCTTCGGCCGCGTATTTAGCCAAGCAGATTCTGCGCTCGCGGGGCATTACCGTGCCCGTAGTCACGACACTGCACGGCACCGATATTACCCTCGTGGGCAAAGACGCCAGCTATGAGCCGGTGGTTACGTTCAGCATCAATGAGAGCGACGGCGTAACGGCCGTATCGGCCGATTTGCGCCGCGAAACCTACGAGTATTTCCCCGTCGAGCACAAGATTGAGGTTATCCCCAACTTCATCGACCTGCACCGCTTTCGCAAGCAGGAAAAAACCCATTTTCGCACCGCTATTGCCCCGAGGGCGAGAAGCTGCTCATTCATACCAGCAACTTCCGCACCGTGAAGCGGGTCGAAGACGTGCTGCGCATCTTCTGCGGCGTGCGCCAGCATATTCCGGCCAAGCTGCTGCTCGTGGGCGATGGTCCCGACCGCTCGCGCATGGAAAAACTGGCCCGCGACCTCGACTGCCAGCGCGACATCCGCTTCCTGGGCAAGCTTGAAGCGGTGGAGGAAGTCCTCAGCGTCAGCGACTTATTTCTAATGCCTTCCGAAAACGAAAGCTTTGGTCTGGCTGCCCTCGAAGCAATGGCCTGCGAGGTGCCCGTCATCAGCACCAACGCCGGCGGCATTCCCGAGCTGAATGTGCACAACGTAACCGGCATGCTTAGCAACATCGGCGATGTGGAAGACATGGTAAAAAACGCCCTCTACGTGCTCGAAGATGACAATTTGCCCCGCTTCAAAGCCGCCGCCCGCGCCCGTGCTGAGGAGTTTGCAGTGAGCAATATCGTGCCGCTGTATGAGCAATGCTACGAGCGCGCGGCCGTGCTGGCAGAAAGCCACTAAACGCTTCGTAAGCGCGCTCAGCAAAGCGCGCTAAGCCGCAGCCTTGCTGCCTCGCTAAAACAGCCCCGCTGCCTCGCGCTTTAGTACGGCCAGCGCCTGGGCAGTGGGGTCGGCCGCGTCGGTCATCAGGCTTTCCAGAATACGCTTGGCCAGCTCGGTGCCGCGCAGCTGCGCCGGATTGCTGAGCCCATGAAAGGCGCGGTTTATCATCGTCAGCACGTCTTCTTTGGCCTGCTTTACCTGGCTCCAGGCCTCGGGGCTCATGTAAAGCTGCTGCGAGAAATTATGCTCAAACTCGCTTCGGATTTCCTGTTGCAGCAGGCGATGGTACTCCACGGCGTTCTGCCCGGCGCTGCTAAGGCGCACCAGAATATTATTGGGTGAGATGCGCTCCAGCAGCAGCGTTACGCGCTCGTAGGCTTGCAGGCGCAGCGGCAGCGTGGTTTTGCTGCTATCGAGGCGCAGCTCAATGAGGCGGCGCTGCTGCTCCTTTTCCAGGTACTGGCGAAACAGAAAGAAAATGGCCCCCGCCACTATCAGCGCGGGCAAAATGGTTTTGAGCAGGTCAAAGAGATAGGTAGTGCTGTCCATAAAATACGGGGCGTGCCCACTGCCATAACGGCTTTTCTTGTACGCAATGAGTTAGTAGCCGGCGAGCGGGTCGCGGGCTGGCATCAGCCAAAGTTACCGCCCAACTAAGCCAAACCAACGCCGTGAACCGCAGCGCCGCCCGCGCTGTTTAGCTGCCAGGGCCACCCGATGGCCGCCGTATATTTGCTTTACTATTCCTTTCATTTAACCGCAGCAACGCCATGGCTACTGCCACTCTCGCGCCGCCCATCGGCCTCACGGCCCGCGCCCTCGTCGAAGTTAAAAATATCATCCAGGAAAAGAACGTTCCCGCCGACTATGGCCTGCGCATTGGAGTGCAGGGCGGGGGCTGCTCGGGCATGAGCTACCTGCTGGGCTTCGACAAGGCCAAGGACAACGACGAAATATATGACCTTGATGGCGTGCAGCTTATCATGGATAAAAAGCACGCCATGTACGTACTGGGCATGGAAGTTGACTTCCAGGATGGCCTCAATGCCCGCGGCTTTACCTTCAATAACCCCCAGGCTAAAAGCACCTGCGGCTGCGGCTCGTCGTTTTCAGCCTAAAAATAGTATCTTATTTCTATATTTAGGCCAAATCCCTGACTTTCCATCTACCTGCTCCAGCCTGCTGCCATGGACATCAAGTATTTATCCGACGCGAAAGGCACCATAACCGGCGTCTTTATTCCGATTGAGGAATGGCAGCGCCTGCAAAAGCAATACAACATCAACGAGGAGGTAGCAGCCGACTCGGGCAAGCAGCTGCGCCAAGAGCTGACCGGGGCGCTGCAGAAGCTAAAGCGCGACGATTCAGAAGATTAGACCTCGGTACGTGCAAACTAAAAAAGCCCGGTATAGCCGGGCTTTTTTTAGTATCGACAGGGTAGCCAGCTACCGACTAGCTGAGGGGTGAAATCTCGAAGCCCGCTTGCTCAACGGCCGCCAGAATCTGGGCAGTTGTAGCCTGAGCTGAGTTCACGGTCAATATTTTATCCGGATTAGCAGTATCGACCTGCCAGTTATTGGCCCCTACCTCGTGGTTGAGGGCCGGCGTTACCGCCTTGATGCAGCCGCCGCAGTTGATAGTGGTTTTGAAACGAAGCGTTGACATAAAAGCGCGATTAGACAGGAAGTGAAAAACCGATGTTTTCCGGGCGGAAAGCCAGTTGTTGCTACACTACAAAATTCGGGCTGGTATTGTGCTTTTTCAACATAAAATTCGGCCGGGAGCCTGCGTAATTATGCCTGGGCCAGCCGGAAGACGAGGGATACAGCGTCAAATTATGCAACTATAACTCCGGATTTCGTACCACAGTTGGCCCGGCTAGTGCGGTCATTTGCCTCTTCACCGGTTGCCTGGGCAGCCAAAACAACTTACCAGCTTATACGCTGGTCGCCAATGCCTTCTGTTATTTCTCCTGCTACCCAAACCACTACCCTCGACATTGAGGGCATGAGCTGCGCGGCCTGCGCCGCCGCCGTGGAAAAATCGCTGAGCCGTACTCCCGGCGTGCAAGCCGCACGGGTCAACTACGCCACCGAAAAGGCATCTGTCATCTACGCCCCCTCACAGGCCAGCCCCGCCGACCTGCGCGCCGCTGTTGAAAACGCCGGCTATGCCGTGGCAGCGCGGGCCCCCGCTACCAGCGCCGCCGACCGCCAGGCCGAAATCGACCGCCAGAAGGCGGCCGACTACCAGGTGCTCAAGCAGCGCTTTGGCGTAGCGGCGGCGCTCGCCCTAGGCATCATGGCCCTGAGCATGCGTATGCTGTGGCCAGCTCAGATGCATACGCTGAATACATATTCAATAAACTATATATTATTAGCGCTTACCTGCCCGGTACTGCTTTATGGCGGGCGCGAGTTTTACGTCTCGGCCTGGAAGAGCTTCCGGCACCGCTCAGCCACTATGGACACGCTGGTGGCGGTGGGCACCGGGGCGGCATTTTTGTACAGCGTGGCGGCTACCATCTTCCCCGGTTATTTTGAGCAGCACGGCGTGCCGCCCGAGGTGTATTATGATACTACGGCCACCATTATCGCCCTTATTCTGCTGGGCAAGTTGCTGGAGCTACGCGCCAAAACCCGCACTTCGGCCGCTATGCGCACCCTGCTGAGCCTGCAAGCCCGCACGGCCCGCCTGGTGCGCCCCGACGGCCAGGAAACGGACGTACCCATCGAAGCAGTGCTGCCCGGCGACCTGGTAGCCGTGCGGCCTGGCGAAAAAATAGCAACTGACGGAGTAGTCGAAACAGGCCGCTCGGCCGTAGATGAGGCCATGCTTACCGGCGAAAGCCTGCCCGTGGAAAAGCAGCCGGGCGATGCCGTATTTGGCGCTACGCTCAACAAGGCCGGGGCGTTTCGCTTCCGCGTGAGCAAGGTAGGAGCCGATACCCTGCTGGCGCAGATTGTGCGGCTCGTGGAAGATGCCCAGGGGAGCCGCGCGCCCATTCAGCGGCTGGCCGATAAGGTTAGCGCCGTTTTTGTGCCCACCGTGGCAGCTATCGCCATCCTCACGTTTGTGCTGTGGTTTGACTTATCGCCGGTGGCCACGCGGCTGCCGCTGGCCCTGGTCAGCTTCGTGGCGGTGCTTATCATTGCCTGTCCCTGCGCTCTGGGGCTGGCTACGCCCACGGCCATTATGGTGGGCACTGGTAAGGGGGCCGAGCACGGCGTGCTGTTTCGCAGCGCCGAAGCATTAGAAAAAACCTATAAAGCCGATACCATCCTGCTGGATAAAACCGGCACCATTACGCGCGGCGAGCCCGCCGTAACCGATTTTCGTACCGCCGCCGGCTATTCCGCCGCCGAGCTACTGCCCCTGATAGCTGCCGTGGAGCGACAGAGTGAGCATCCATTGGCCGAGGCAGTCGTTCGCTACGCCGCTGGCCGGCAGGCCGCTCCGGCACCTGTAGTCACGGAGTTTCGGGCCGTGCCGGGCCAGGGAGCCCTGGCCCGCGTGGCAAGCCAGGCAGTGGTTATTGGCAATCGCCAGCTGCTGGCCACTGAAGCTATCGTGCTGCCCGCTGAGCTGGCACAACAAGCCGAGGAGCTGCTGGCGCAGGCCAAAACTGTGCTATACGTAGCTGTGGGGGCCGGGCGGTAGCGCTTTTTGGCCTGGCCGATACCGTGCGCGATACGTCGGCCGCTGCCATTAGGCACTTGCAGCAGCTCGGGCTGGAGGTAATTATGATGACCGGCGACAATCCCCAGACCGCCGCCAGGGTAGCCGCTCAGGTGGGCATCCGGCGCTACGTGGCCGAGGTAATGCCAGTTGGTAAAGCCGCTTTGGTAAAGCAGCTGCAGGCCGAAGGTCGCACCGTGGCGATGGTTGGCGACGGCATCAACGATGCCCCGGCGCTGGCGCAGGCTGACAGTAGCCTGGCAATGGGTACAGGTACCGACGTAGCCATCGAAGCTGCTGGCATCACGCTCATGCGCAGCGACTTGCAGAGCGTAGTTACGGCCATCTCCTTGTCGCGCCAAACGATGCGTACCATCAGGCAGAATCTGTTTTTCGCCTTTATCTACAATCTGCTGGGCATTCCCGTCGCGGCAGGGCTGCTGTACCCGGTTTTCGGCGTCCGGCTTTCGCCCATGCTGGCGGCCGGAGCAATGGCACTCAGCTCGGTTTCGGTACTTACCAACTCGCTGCGGCTGCGGCGAGCTCGCTTCTAACGGCCTCACAAAATGGATACTACTGCCATTCTGGTAACGCTCGTCGGTCTGACCCTCACTGGCTTCGTGCTCTGGTATTTTCTCTTTTCGGCCCGCCCCGGCCGATCAGCCCGGCCTGCCGACCCAGGCAGTGTGCGACAGGGTGATGGCACTGCATAAGCAGTGGCTGCCTACCTGATTGTAAGCATAACGCAACGGCTACTGCTGCTGCGGATCCATGCCAGCCGGCGCATCATCGCGTGCTAATGCCTGCGCCGCCGCCCCGTGCCAGTATAGCCGGACCTCGCCCCAGGCGGCCCGCAGCTCGCGGTATTGGCGGGCAAATAGGCTGTGCAATCCACCCACCCAGCCTACCGAACCTACCCAGCCAGCCAGTACATCGGAGGGGTAGTGCACGCCCAAGTAGAGGCGCGACCAGCCCATAATCAGCGCCCAGAAGCAACCCAGCCCTATCGCCAGCCAGCGCACCTGCGTGCGCCAGAGCATAAAACCCAGCGCGGCCGATAGCGCGGCCGCAGCCATTGAGTGCCCACTGGGAAAGCTATAGGAGGTAAGGGGAGTTAACGATACCCAGAGGTCGGGCCGGGTACGGGCCACCAGGTATTTGGCAGCGATGTTGAGCACTTCGGCCCCGATTACGGCTAGGCTGAAAAAGCTAAACGCCCGGCGCTGGTGCGCCAGCCCCAGCCCCAGCAGTATGCTACCCGCCAGCACTGAGGCGCCGATTGGCCCGCCCAGCTGCGCTAGCAGAAGGGCCAGCTTATCCTGAGTATGGCTGCTGTGCGCGTGCAGAAACTCCAGGATAAAATGGTCGCCGGGCAGCCCTTCCCCTTCCCAAACCTCGCGGGCCAGCCGGATAAATACCAGCCACGGTAGCAGTACGCCCAGCACCAACCCCAGCACCAATGAGCGGAGCCGGGGCCAGAGCTGACGACCTACGGATAGAAAGCGGTAGAAAATCATGGCGGCGCGAATAAATGTCCGCATACGCGCCGGGCAGCGCCGATGTTGGCCTACATGCCGGAAAGCTGGCTTTGCTCAGATTGCATTCAGAATCAGTCACTATGCTTGCCTGCTTATCACCTTATTCGTATGAGCCCAGGCAGTTCCTGAAAGGGTGCTTTTGCCACCGAACGGCTGTTTCCTGCTATCCATGAAAAAAATACCTGAGGTCACCCTGCTGTTCTGGATAATGAAAATCTGCGCCACTACGCTCGGCGAAACGGGCGGCGACCTGCTGGCCCAGACCCTGAACGTAGGCTACGCTATCAGTTCGCTGCTATTTATCGGGTTCTTTCTGGTCACACTGCTGGGGCAGCTGGCCGCCAAACGCTACATTCCGGCGCTGTACTGGGCCGTGATTCTGGCTACCAGCACGGCCGGCACCACCATGTCTGACTACATGGACCGTACCCTCGGGCTCGGCTATGCCACCGGTACAGCTATTCTGATTACGATTCTGATAGTCGTGCTGGGCCTGTGGCGAATAACGGAGAAGTCGCTGTCGGTAAGTGACATCACCAGCCGCCGGGGCGAGCTCTTCTACTGGACGGCCATCCTGTTTTCCAATACGCTGGGCACGGCGCTGGGCGACTTCCTGGCCGACGACTCGGGCCTGGGCTTCGGGGCGGCGCCTTGCTTATCGTCAGCCTTATTGGCTTAGTATTCTGGCTCATTACTTTACCAAAATATCGTCGGTACTGCTCTTCTGGATTGCCTTCGTGCTCACGCGGCCCTTTGGGGCTACTTTTGGCGACCTGCTCACCAAGCCAGTAGAAAAGCATGGCCTGGGCTTTGGCACCAAAGGCTCTTCGCTGATTCTGCTCGCTATCCTGGTGGGATTAATTGTGTACACGACCATTCAGCACCGACGCCCCGCCGCGACCAGCACCGAGCCCGACCGCTTTAGTTAATACGTTTTGGTCATGTCTTCGGGCACTACCACTATGTAGTCGCCTACTGCTATATTGCCCTTATCCAGCTGCTGCAACTGGCTTTGTGTCACTACGCTTAGCGTTTTAATGCGCAATTCGGGCGCATACTGGCGCAGGTACGCTACAATGCCATCGTGGTGGTCAGAATGGTACGAGCCGTTGAGATGCAGCATCGTTTGGCCCGGTGCCAGGCTGCGCTGAATGAAGTAGGCCATCGTAGCGTCTTTTAGCGCCTGCGCCTGAATAATATTGGCGGCCCCACCGCCGTGGGCCTTGCTGTCGCCACCAAACATGGCAGCCATGTTCTTATAGCCCGGCAGCTCATAGTTAACCTGCAGGGGCAGCGGCGCGAGCAACGTGCGGTCGATTACAAGCAGCTTATCGAGGGCTTTGAGACTGCTTTGCGCCACGGCGTGGGCAAACGGCCGCGGAGCATTGGTACCAATAACGGGGATATGCTCGCCCTGTGCAAACTGCAGCAGCGGGCGATAATCGGTGGCGTAGTTGGGCCAGGGTCGGCTCTGGCGCTCAAAGGCCGAGTCGGACAGCGTGCCGGCGGCGTATTGCGTCACCAGCGGCTGCACATCGCGCTCAAACATTTCGAGGCCGAGCACCAGCTTGCCAGCACCTTTGGCTTTGGCTAAGTCTTTGGCTAGCTGCAATTCCAGCCAGTGCGCAATCGGGTCATTGTGCTGCTCGCCAAATAACACCACATCGGCCTGCGCCAATTGCGCGACCATCTGGTCATAGTCGGCTACCTGCCCCTGGCTGGTGAATAAGCGGTAGGCAGGGCGGTCGCCGGCTGGCGCGAAGGCCAGCAGTAACAGCAGTGGCAGCAGTAGTAAGCCGAGCCTAATTTTCTGGGAAAGCCTCATTGGAAAGTACACTTAAAAAGCACGTCATGCTGACCAAGGCGAAGCATCTTATCCGAATCGCTGAAGCACTAACCAACGAACCAGGCAAGATGCTTCGCGTCGGTCAGCATGACGTGCTTTTTAAGTAAGAATACCTATCCCTTGTAAAACATCCACTTCGACAACTCCTTATACGTCACTTTCTTGCCATACATCAGAATACCTACGCGGTAGATGCGGGCGGCTACCCATACCGTGCCAATAAAACCCAGAATGAGTAGCCCCACCGACAACGCCAGCTGCCACGTCGGCACTCCAAACGGTAGGCGGATGACCATCGCTACAGGGGAAGTGAAGGGTATCATCGACATCCAGAAGGCTACCGGCCCATCGGGATTACGCAGGATAACCGAAAAACCAACTATGTAGCTCAAAATCAGCGGCATAGTTATCGGAAACATAAACTGCTGGGTATCGGTCTGGTCGTCGACGGCTGCGCCAACTGCGCCAAATAAGGCACCGTACAGCAGGTAACCCCCCAGGAAATAAATGATAAAACCAACGACTATCGTCCCGATTGGAATATTCAGCTTATGCAACATATCAAACAAATTACCGACGGCTCCTGAGCGCTTTGCCGGATTCATCTGGTCGGCAGAGGCGGCGGCCCCGGTTGCAATAGCCGACGCGTCGGAGTTGGTTGCTACAGCGCTTTCCGGAGTAGCCGGGCCAGCGGGCGCAGCCGCCATCTCGGTTTTAGCGGGCTGGTCGTGGTCCATTAGCAAAGGCACTAGCACGCTGGTAGCGCCCCACGAGAGCAGCCCCCAGAGCAGAAACTGCGTGAGCCCGACCGCCGCCACGCCTACGATTTTGCCCATCATCAGGTCAAAGGGCTTCACCGACGATAGCATAACTTCCATTATTCGGCTCGACTTCTCCTCCCCTACTCCGCGCATAATCTGGACGCCGTACAGAAAGATAAAAAAGTAGATAAGCACGGCGAGCGCTGAAGCGATGCCCGTGGTTACCCCGAATTACTATCCTTCTCCTTACCAGACTCATCCACGCTCACCGAGTTGAGCGGCACTTTAGCCCGCAGTTGGTCGAGCTGGGTTTGAGTGAGGCCCGATTTCTGCATTTTCAGCTCGGCGAAGGCATTGGTGAGGGCAGTTTTCACCCGGTCCTCCTTGTTGAGACTGATATTGCCTTTACCAAAAAACTGCACCCCCTGCGGGTCGTTTTCGCTCAGCCCGGCGGGCAGGTATAGCAAGCCGGCGTGCTTTTGCTGCTGAAAGCGTTGCTTGGCCTCGGCCAGCGAGCCGCTCACGTTCTGAAACTTTAGCTGCGGCGTTGATACCAGCCTACTGGCAATGCCCAGGCCGCTATCGTCGCGCACATCCACAATTTCAGTGGTTTCGTCCGACTGCACAATTTTACCGATAAAGAGCCCGAAGCCGGCAATGAGCAGGGGCACGAGCAGCGTGAGCACGATAAAAGCGCGCTTACGAACCCGCGTAATGTATTCGCGCTGGGCGACAAGTAAAAATTTAGAATCCATAATGGGTTATCATCCTGAACGCAGTGAAAGACCTTATCACGCCCGCACTGCTGGGGTTAGTAAGCCTGATGAACGCCGCCGTGAGTAGATGCTTCGTTCCTCAGATGACGGATTAATTTCAGGCAGCTACCTGCAACGTTTCGGGCATGGTTTCGCGCACCCGTCGGATGAATATCTCGTTGATGCTCGGAATCTGCTCGCGGAAGGACTGCACCTGCACCTGGCCAATGAGAAAGCGCAGCAGGTCATTGGGCCGGGTACCGGCGTGCAGCTGAATGCGCGCGTAGAAGTGGTCATTCTCCCGCGTCTTTTGCTCTATCACCTCAAAATCGGGGTGTGCTACTACCAGCTGGCCCTGCCCCTCCACCTCGTAAGTATTGGTTTTGAATTGGTTGCGGATAGTGCCAACCGGGCCGTCAAGCACCTTGCGCGAACGGTTAATAAGCGCAATACTGTCGCACATTTCCTCTACCGATTCCATGCGGTGCGTCGAGAAGATAATGGCCGCCCCTTCCTCCTTCAGCCGGATAATCTCGTCCTTAATCAGGTTGGCGTTAATCGGGTCGAAGCCCGTGAATGGCTCGTCGAGAATAATCAGGCTGGGCTCGTGCAATACGGTCGCAATGAACTGCACCTTCTGCTGCATGCCTTTGCTAAGGTCTTCCACGTTCTTTTCAGCCCATTCTTTGATTTCAAAGCGCGTAAGCCATTTTTTAATGCGCTGCACGGCATCGGCGCGGCTCAGGCCCCGCAAACGAGCCAGGTAGAGCAGCTGCTCCCCCACTTTCATTTTCTTATAAAGCCCGCGCTCTTCGGGCAGGTAGCCAATCTGGCCGATGTGGCTGGGATTCAGCCGCTCTCCCCGAAACAGAATTTCGCCCGAGTCGGCCCCCGTTATCTGGGTGATGATGCGGATAAGTGAGGTTTTACCCGCGCCGTTGGGGCCGAGCAGCCCGAAGATGCTGCGCTCGGGCACCGACAGGCTCACGCCGTCGAGGGCAGTGTGCGCGGCGTAGTGCTTGCGAACGTCGCGCACTTCCAGAATGGGCTGGGAGTTGACTTGTTGCATAATGAAAAGTGGTGAAAGAAAGTGTGTGGAAGTAAATATAGCCACTGCCAGCATTGACGCCCCCGCAAATGCGTCAAGCGGTCAGGACCAGGCCCTAAGCGGTGAAAATCGGCGCTGAATGGGAAGGCTGGTTAGCCTGCGCTGGCTGGTGCCTGCTCATCCAACTCCCGCAGCTGGTTTTCGAGGCGGTCGAGGTGCCGGCCGTAGAGGCGCTGCAAAAACCAGCGCGTAGCATACACTACTCCAATCTGCACCACCACGCCTGTCACCAGTATCACACTGGCTACTAAGCCCAAGGCAGCCCAGTGCGGGCCGGCGGGCCGGCTCAGCTCCCGGCTAACCAGGTAGCCTAGTAGCGCCAGAAGTGTAACTGGCCCGGTATAAAACGTCAGACGGTAGTAGAGGTGCAGCAGCTGCCGCAGCGCTACGCACGCAAACTGCAAGTGCGTCCGCACGCTTAGGTCAGTTCGCATCGTCTGCTTTAGCAACTTGATTTGACGATAGTACAGGATTCCGGAAAGCACCAAAATGCTTCCCATCAGTACCGAATAGCCTGCCACCAGCCCCGAATCATGCTGCGCTATCAGCACCAGCAGACCTAGTAGAGCCAGCACAGGCACTATAGTTATTTCCAGCCACACGTTGCGACGCATCTGCTTCAGGAGGCTGCTCGATTGCCGGGTCTGGCTTTTCTGCAGCATCCGGGCTAATGGCTCAGCCGGCGGCTCGTCAGCTTTTCGCCAGTGATAGCGAAGGTCGTCAAGTTCCATGTTGCTAGTTGATTAACAATTTATTGGAGACATTAGCAGGCGGCGAAGACGCTCCTGCACGCGGTGCATTTTTACCCGCACGTTATTCTGCGTAATACCCAGAATGTCGGCCATCTCGTCATAAGGCCGGTCTTCCAGATAAAGCAGCACAAAAGCCTTGTCCACATCCGAAAGGCGGTCGATAGCGCGGTAGAGCGCCGCCGTTTCCTCCGGCTCGTAAGCATGGCCTTCACTAGGCTGGGCCAGGTGCCAGGCTTCGCCTTCCACATCCACCTGCGCCGGCCGGCGCGTACGCTGGCGCAGATTACTGATAGCCACGTTCAGCGCAATGCGGTAAAGCCAGGTGCTGAGCTTGGCGTCGGGTTGCGGCACGTAGCGCGGCCAGGCCCGCCACAGCTGCAGCACGATTTCCTGAAACAAGTCCTGCCGGTCGTCAGCATCCTGGCAATAGAGCCGGCACACCCGCCGCACCAGCGGCTGGTAGTCGTGCAGGGCAGCCAGAAAATCGGCAGACGGGGCAGCGCTCATGTTCGGGGTAGCGGTTTCGGAAAGGTATATCGCCGAAGGCAGCCAGGCATTACTGTCTGAACCGCGGATTTATCGGATTTATCGGATTTTGAGGTCGATGTCAATACATAATGCGCGCTAAACTAGAAAAGGCCACCCATTTGGGTGGCCTTTCTAACTGAATTTGCTCCGTCTACAAAATCCAATAAATCCGCAGTTCGGACTTATTGGAAATACTCCTTTACTTTCTCAAAGAAGCCTTTCTCGTTCTTGCCAGGGTGCGGCGTAAAGTTGTCCGAGTCGCGCAGCTTCTCCAGCAACTCGCGCTCCTGGTTGCTCACGCTCTTGGGCGTCCACACATTGAGGTGAATGAGCTGGTCGCCCCGGCCGTAGCCATTAAGGTCTTTGATGCCCTTGCCGCGCAGCCGCAGGATTTTGCCGGGCTGGGTGCCGGGGTCCACTTTGATTTTCACCTTGCCCTCAATGGTAGGCACCTCCAGGCTCGCGCCCAGCGCCGCATCCACGAACGAGATATATTGCTCAAACATGATATTGTTGCCATCGCGCTTGAGGAATTCGTGCGGCTCCTCCTCAATCTGAATAAGCAGGTCGCCGGGTACGCCACCGCGCTCGGGGAAGTTACCTTTCCCACTCATACTCAGCTGCATATCGTTGGCAACGCCGGCCGGAATGTTAATCGGAATCACTTCCTCGTTCAGCTGGCGGCCTTCGCCCTTGCACACGTCGCAGGTAGCCGAAATAGTTTTGCCTTCGCCATTGCAGGTAGGGCAAGTGCTGGCGCTCACCATCTGGCCGAGCATGGTATTGACCACGCGCTTGGTCTGGCCGCTGCCCTGGCAGGTGGCGCAGGTTTTCAGCTCGGTGCCGTTTTTGGCGCCGGTGCCGCTGCACGGCTGGCAGGCTACGTAGCGCTTCACCTTGATTTTCTTCTCCACGCCGTTGGCAATTTCCTCCAGGTCAAGCTTGAGCTTGATGCGCAGATTGGAGCCCTTCTTGACGCGCCGGCTCTGGCCGCGCCCGCCCCGAAAAAGCCCTCGAAGCCCCCGCCCCCGCCGAAAATGTCGCCGAACTGCGAGAAAATATCCTCCATGTTCTGGGCGTGGCCGCCTCCGCCGCCCAAGCCCTGGTGGCCAAACCGGTCGTAGCGCGCCCGCTTATCGGCGTCCGACAGCACTTCGTACGCCTCAGCAGCTTCCTTAAACTTGTCCTCGGCCGAAGGGTCGTCGGGGTTTTTATCAGGATGATATTTAATAGCCATCTTGCGGTAGGCCGACTTTATGACGTCGCCCTCCGCATTCTTGGCTATTCCTAATACTTCGTAATAATCGCGCTTGGTTGCCATTGCTGCTTAATGCATGTTGACCGCCAGGTTGCGCTTGTCGCAGCCTGACGGTCTTTTTGATAGTTCTCTTCCTATTGACCTAACACCACTTTGGCGTGGCGAATAACCTTATCGCCCAGATAATAGCCTTTTTCAATCTCGTCAACAATCTTGCCGCGCAAATCGTCGCTCGGTGCCGGAATTTGCGTGATGGCCTCGTGCAGCTCAGCGTCGAAGTCGCCGCCCTTCACATCCATTGCGGCCAAACCCTTCTGCTGCAAGGTTTTGCTAAGCTTATTATAGGTAATGTCGAGCGCATTTTGCAGCGCGGCCGGGTCTTGCGTGCCCTGCGTGTGCTGGCGAGCCCGGTCAAAATCGTCAAGCACGGGCAGCAGCGCCACCATCAGCTCCTGGTTGGCAGTTTTGAAGAGGTCGGTGCGCTCCTTAGCGGTGCGGCGCTTGTAGTTCTCAAACTCGGCCGCCAGGCGCAGGTACTTGTCTTTGAGGTCGGCCAGCTCAGTTTCGGCGCGGCTGGCTCCTTCCGAAGCCCCCGCTCCGGGGGTAGCACCCACGGCAGAAAAATCCTGCTCGCCGGCAGCGTGCTCGGCAGTAGTGTCATTCAGCGGCTGTTCGTCGGGATTCATATGTTTATCGTCGGTCATTTTCTGGAAAAAATGGCGGAATCGGCTAGTGAAAGGCTTTCCCATACGGGTACCGGGTCGGGCGCAAGGAGTTTGCCAAAGGTGAGGAGGCTGCCAAGTTGGCACAGATAGTAGATACGTACCGCCTTCTACCTATTAAGCCAAAAATACACAGCTAATCTACCACTAGGTCAAAGCTGCCTTCAGTCAGATGGGTAGGATTCTGTAGGTTGTTAACGCCAGCTACATCGAGCGCAAATGTGCCATTTATATGCCGGGTAGAAGGATTCCAATCGGTGATGACGACCTGTGCTGGCGCGCTGATTACCGGATACTGTTCGGCATGGTCAACCGGACTACCAGTGCTCGAATAAGTAGTAAGCTGATAATAAGACGCGGGGTAAGAAGTGGGGCTGGTTGGCAGAAGCGAATAAGTGCCTATACCGTGAAAGCTCACCAGTTCCAGCACCAGTGAATGGGTCAAATAGCCGTCCGGTTGGTTGTCAATATCACTGCCAAAGAGCTCCAAGTTGCCACCAGTCGGCCATTTCGCCCGCACCGCCCGTAAGTCGCCTAAAAAAGAGACAATAAGCTTGGCAAAATCCGTGGAATTATTGGCTACTACGGGCTGGTTATTGGCCCGGTACACCAGCGTAGCACTATTATTTACCGGCACAGCAGGTAACGATGGCTCCACGTCGTTGCTGGTCAGCTTGCAACCCAACAGTACCGAGGGGCCAGCCAGACACAGCCAATGCCAGCGGGGTTTGTTAAACAGTTTCATAAATATCCAGCAGTTTAATTATGGAGGTTTGCTAGCGAGCACTCTTGCCCTCTCTAGGCACGCCAAACTTGCCCAGCCAGCAGGTAAACATTCCGCAGTAAAGCGTTTTTTCCGGATTAAAATCAGCTTGAAACGCCAAGCCAAATCGTACGCCACTCCGGTGCGGCCGCATCAGTACACCAATTTCCACAGGTAACCCGAGTGCCTGATAGTTTCGGTAGGAATAATAGTAGGTTTTAGTACTCAATATCCCGCTTTGCGTCACCGCATAGCGATAGTCACCTAGCTGGCGGCCATTAAGATAGCTCAGCCCCGTCGCTCCATATAGCAGCGCATGGCCCAACGGTAGGCCATAACCACCCATCACGGCCACTTCTACTTGGCGTGAGCGAGTATAGAGCCTATCGAAAAAAGAAGAGCCAGGCCCAGAAGACGGCCCCCACCACCTGTATCGGGCCCGGCTCATCACCAGCCATCCCTGGCGCTCATAGCCAACATGAGCTTCTACGCCGTTGCCTATCCCAACGCCCCAAGAAGCGGAGGCAGTCGTCTGGGCCAAGCCAGCCAGGGGAAATAGTGTGAGTAAACTTATTTTTAGCATGGCAAAGTGAGTCTGCTAAGGCTGCAATGCCAGAAGCGGCAACCCAAAGGTCTTTAGACAATGCCATAATGTCAAAATATTAAGTTTATTGAGAAGACGCTACTTAGCAGATATACTTCTAAGATAGAATCTGATTATGAGCGGGTTGCATAATAAAATTCTGACTTTAGAAATAATTACCCTTCATGGAGCGCGCCCCAAATCATGCCCTTCAGCTTTTTGATATTCTTACTGATGAGGCTATAGATGAAGACTGTAACCAGATTCCAGCTTTTTTAAAGTAAGTCTTCACGGGCCCACTACTAAATCGAAGCTGCCGGCCGTCAACGCTACCTGCTGCTTGCCGGAGTCAGCAATAGCCAGGACCTGGAAAGTGCCCTGCAAATGCCGGTTAGTCGAATCCCAGGCGGTAATGGTCACCTCTCCAGGCGCGGCTATATCAAGACTGTATGATATAAACTGGTTAGACAGGTAAGGGAGAATATACTCCTGGTAGCTCGAGAAAGCGGTGTTTAGCTGATATGTTCCTACCCCTTTAAAATTCAGAAAATGCAATGTTAATTCGTGCGCTTTTGCTCCGGTTGCCCGGTCACTCGGCTCATCCGCTCCGTAAATATCGCATGAGTTATCAGCGTTCAGCTCCCCTTCTACGGGGCGAGAGTGACTACTACCGCTAAAGATACCCCCTATTACAGTGCCCAAGTCGGTGTGATTGTTAGCTACTACCGGTAGTCCATTGGCATAGTAAACCAGCGTATCACTATTATCGATGCGGCCCACGGGTAGCGCCGGCTCTATCTCCTTACTTGTGAGGGAGCAGCCTGTGAGCAGCAGTAGCAAGCTCCCCATTATCAAGCGTTGACCTGTGCCAGGCTTCGGTAAAATCATGACTCTACGAGTAGGTAAAACTCTTTTCTCATGTCTATACTACCGGTTCGATTTGCCAGAAACGCCTAGCCAATAGCTTACCAATGCACAGTACACCGTTTGCTCAGGGTTGAAATTGGCTTGAAACGTAAGGCCCCAGCGGCCGCCTGCTCGATTTTTGGGGCTAAGAATACCAACTTCTGCCGGTAGGCCCAGCGCCTGGTAGCTGCGGTATGAATAGAAGTACGTTTCACTGCCTAGTAAGCCGCTGTAATGCGCTGTGTACCGATACTCGCCAAGTTGCCGACCGTTGAGATAACCTACCCCCGCTGCTCCATACACCAGGCTGCGGCCCAGCGGTAAGCTATACCCGGCCAGGGCAGCTAGCTCTAGCTGTCGGTTGCGGGTATTCATACTTTCGAAAAGCACCGACCCTGGCCCGGTGGCCGGGCCCCACCACTTATAGCGGCTACGCCCCACTAGCAGCCAGCCCTTCTGCTGGGCCGCGACATGCAGCTCCAAGCCATTACCTATCCCTGCTCCCACGCTCCAGGTCGAGGCAAGTGGGCCGGTAATAGTTTGGGCCAACGCGGCTGCGGGCAGCAAAAGCAAACTAAGTAAGGTAACTTTTAGCATAGCCGGCTAGCTATTCGTGTTTTACTATTCAGGCACAGGAGGCATTTACCTCGCCCATAGGTTGCACGAGAACACGGCCATTTATCTGGCGCTACCCTTCATGCAGCGCACCCCATATCATGTCCTTCAGCTTCTGAATATTCTTATTTGTCAGACTAGAAATAAATACCGTAGGCGGCAAATCAGCGGGTAGGGAGGTCAGAATATCAGCTTCCAGCTCCTCATCCAGCATGTCGGACTTGGTAATAGCCAGCAGGCGCTTTTTATCGAGCAGGTCGGGGTTAAATTGCTCCAGTTCGCCCAGCAGCACCTTATATTCGGCGGCGATATCCTTGCTGTCGCAACTTATCATAAAGAGCAGCATAGAGTTGCGCTCGATGTGGCGCAGGAAGCGCGTGCCCAGTCCCCTGCCCTCGGCCGCGCCTTCAATGATACCCGGAATATCGGCCATCACAAACGACTGGTAATCACGATAGGCCACCACGCCCAGGTTGGGCACGAGCGTCGTGAAGGCGTAGTCGGCTATCTTGGGTTTGGCGGCCGACACTACCGAAAGCAGTGTGCTTTTGCCGGCATTAGGAAAGCCGACCAGGCCTACGTCAGCCAGCAGCTTCAGCTCCAGAATCACCTGCTCCTCAATGGCCGGCTCGCCGGGCTGCGCATATTGCGGCGCCTGGTTGGTAGAGGTTTTGAAGTGGTCGTTGCCGAGGCCGCCGCGCCCACCGGGTGTGAGGATACGGCGCTCGCCGTCCTTGGTTATTTCGAGCTTGACTTCGCCGGTTTCGGCGTCGCGGGCCACGGTGCCCAGCGGCACCTGAATCACGATATCTTCGCCCTGCGCACCCGAGCGCAGGTTTTCGCCGCCATTCTGGCCATCATGGGCGAAGAGATGCTTGCGGTACTGCAGGTGCAGCAGCGTCCAGAGCTGCGAGCTGCCTTCGAGGATGATGTGGCCGCCCCGGCCGCCATCGCCGCCGTCGGGGCCGCCATTGGGCAGGCCCTTGGCCCGGAAAAAGTGGTGCGAGCCCGCCCCACCCTTGCCCGAGCGGCAGGTGATTTTGACGTAGTCGATGAAATTATTGTTAGCCACAGCTTATTGCTATTATAAGGTAAAACAGAACGTCATGCTGAGCTTGCCGAAGCAGCTCGCTCGCATCGTTGGGTATAAACCCTGGCGGCGCGAGCGAGATGCTTCGGCAGGCTCAGCATGACGTTCTTAGGTTAGTTTCGTGCGCAGTCGCTAGGCTTTCACCTCGTTGGTTGCAGCAGCAGGCGCTTCGGCCTGCGCCGCCTTATGCTGGTCGATAAGGGCGCTAATCTGCTGAAAAATCGTTTCAATCTCCCCAATACCGTTGAGGGCGTGAAACTTATGCTGGGCGGCATAGTAGCTGGCTACTTGCGCCGTTTCGGTATTGTACACCGTTACGCGGCGGCGAATCTTGGTTTCGTCCTGGTCGTCGGGGCGGCCGCTGGTTTTGCCGCGCTCCAGCAAGCGCTTCACCAGTTCCTCCTCTCCTACTTCGAGAGCAATCATGCAGGCAACGGTAGTATGATGCCGGGCCAGTAGCCGGTCGAGGCTTTCGGCCTGCGCCGTAGTGCGCGGAAAGCCGTCGAAGATGAAGCCGGAAGCCTGGGTATTAGTAGCCAGGGCGCTGCCAATCATGCCGATAACTACTTCGTCGGGCACGAGCAACCCTTCATCCATCAGCTTTTTGGCTTTCAGGCCCAACTCAGTGCCCTCAGCAATCTGGGCGCGCAGCAAATCGCCGGTACTCAGGTGAACGAGGTTGTACTTGGCAATGAGCTTCTGGCTTTGGGTGCCTTTGCCCGCGCCGGGCGGGCCGAAGAGGACGATGTTGTGCATAGAAAAACTGGAGTTAGGCGCGGACGCCGGAGCGGGAACTGATAAGGGGGCCTACGAAAAATAGCGCTAGGCGGCCACGTACACATCGGGCAGGTTGCGCCCCAGGCCATCGTAGTCGAGGCCATAGCCCACCACGAAGTCATTTGGAATTTCCAACGCGATATACTTCAGATTCAGCGGATAGCGGAGGCTATCGGGCTTGAAAAACATAGCCGCAATCTCGATAGAAGCGGGGTGGTTGGCTTGCAGGGTGGGCAGCAAATGGCTGAGCGTGGTGCCAGTATCAACGATGTCTTCGACCAGCACAATGTCGCGGCCACTCACATCTTCGCGCAGGCCCATTATCTCCTGCACCTGCCCCGTGCTGCCGGTGCCTTCGTAAGAAGCCACCCGAATAAACACTATCTCACACTCGCCGGCGTAGCGCTTGAGCAGGTCGGTGGCAAACATGAAGCCGCCCGTAAGCACTACTACAAACAGCGGCCGGCGGCCGGCGTAGTCCGCATTGAGGCGAGCCGCCACCCGGTCGATGGCCGTGGCAATCTCAGCAGCAGAGAGATAAGGCCGGAAAGCCTTGTTATGGAGCGTAATAGAGGGTTGACCCATGCAGGAATGAGCGGCCAGCGTGGCCGTTTCGGACTGCAAAGGTAAGGGCTGCAACACAACCCCTTCCCGACCGGCGCTAATTGCCGGATTTAGCAGCGTCCGACCAGGCACTTAGCCCAGCCTTTAAAGAGAAGATAATATAGTAAATTTTTAACAATATTAATAATTTACTATATTATGCAAAACGCTTATATTGCCGCTTCTTTAACTTCGCACTCAGGGAGGTTATTTGCTAAAAAAGAACGTCCTGCTGAGCGCAGGACGTTCTTTCCCAAGTGCTCCGCCAGGTAAGCCAGGGTACGCTTAGCGCAGCTGCCGCAGGGTTGTCAGCAAAACTGCCTCGACAGCGGGGGCGGCAGTTTGCACGAAGCGAACATGAGGCTGCGTCAGCTCCACCCGGTCGTGGATGGGCGTCGGCGCCATACTCCGCTCGCCCCCGTGGCGGGCAATGTGCGGGGCGATTACCAGCGACACGATACTCATGAGCTTAATAAGGATGTTCATGCTCGGGCCGCTGGTATCCTTAAAGGGGTCGCCTACCGTGTCGCCGGTTACCGAAGCCTTATGGGCATCGGAGCCCTTGAACTCCATCTTACCGTTTACCATTACACCTTTCTCAAACGACTTCTTCGCGTTGTCCCAGGCGCCGCCGGCGTTGCTCTGAAACATGGCCATGAGCACGCCGCTCACCGTAACGCCGGCCAACGTGCCGCCCAGCACCTCCGGCCCAAACAGAAAGCCGATAAGAATGGGCGTTAGCAGCGCAATGGCACCCGGTGCCACCATTTTCCGAATCGCAGCTTCGGTGCTGATAGCCACGCACTTTTCGTACTCGGGCCGGCCCGTGCCCTCCATAATACCCGGTATCTCGCGGAACTGACGCCGTACTTCCTGCACCATTGCCATGGCCGCCTGCCCCACCGCCGTGATAGCAAGGGCCGAGAAGATAAACGGTATCATAGCCCCGACAAACAAGCCGGCCAGCACATTAGCATTCGAGATATCGATGGTATCAATGTGTGCCGTGCCCATGAAGGCTGCGAACAGGGCCAGCGACGTGAGCGCCGCCGAGGCAATGGCAAAGCCCTTGCCGGTGGCAGCGGTAGTATTGCCCACGGCATCCAGAATATCGGTGCGCTCGCGTACTTCCTTGGGCAGCTCGCTCATTTCGGCAATGCCGCCGGCGTTGTCGGCAATGGGGCCGAAAGCGTCAATAGCCAGCTGCATCGCGGTGGTGGCCATCATGCCAGCCGCCGCGATAGCTACTCCATAGAGGCCGGCGGCCTTGTAGCTCAGCACGATACCCGCGGCCAGCACCAAGATAGGAAGCACCGTGCTTTCCATGCCCACGGCCAGCCCACCGATAACGGTAGTGGCGTGCCCGGTGCTGCTTTGCTGCACAATACTCATCACCGGGCGCTTGCCCATGGCCGTATAATACTCGGTAATAATGCTCATGAGCGTGCCCACCGCCAGGCCTACCAGCACCGCGTAAAAGACGTGCATTGCGTCGAAGGTGAAGCCGCGAATGGTGATATCACCGGCCGGCAACAGCCACTCAATCAGAAAGTAAGAAAAAATGGCCGATACCACCACCGAAGCATAGTTGCCAAAGTTGAGAGCCCCTTGCACGCTACCGCCTTCCTTCACGCGCACCAGCAGAATACCAACGAGCGAAGCCACGATTCCCAGCCCGGCAATCGCCATCGGCAGGAAAATCGGCGAGAGGCCACCCAAAGCATCGGCATTGCTTAGCCGCACCTCACGTCCCAGCACCATAGTTGCCAGAATAGTGGCCACGTACGAGCCAAACAAGTCGGCACCCATGCCGGCCACGTCGCCCACGTTATCGCCCACGTTATCGGCAATGGTGGCTGGGTTACGCGGGTCGTCTTCCGGAATACCGGCCTCTACCTTGCCCACCAGGTCGGCCCCCACGTCGGCGGCCTTGGTATAAATGCCGCCGCCCACGCGGGCAAACAAGGCAATGCTTTCGGCCCCCAGCGAGAAGCCGGTAAGCACTTCCAGGGCCTTTTCCATTTCGACCCCGCTGGCCGTGCCGCCCTTGTTAACCACAAACAGCTGGTAAAAAACAATAAACAGGGAGCCCAGGCCCAGCACCGCTAGTCCGGCCACGCCCATGCCCATTACCGACCCACCCGAAAACGAGACTTTCAACGCCTGGCTCAAGGAAGTGCGGGCCGCCTGGGCCGTGCGTACATTGGCCTTGGTGGCAATTTTCATCCCGATGTAGCCGGCTGTGGCCGAAAACACTGCCCCAATCAAGAACGCGATGATGATAATCGGGCTGGACCGCTCGCCAGTAAAGCCCAGATAACCAAGGAATACTGATGCAATAAGAGCAAATAGCGCCAGCACTTTGTACTCGGCCTTTAGGAAGGCGATAGCCCCATCAGCAATGTACCCGGCAATGGTAGTCATCTTTTCGTCGCCGGCATCCTGCCGCGCCACCCAACCCGAGCGCAGCCAAGTATAGAGTAAGGCTAATATACCTAAAGCAGGAACCAAGTAAAGTATGGGGGCATAAGCAGCAAATGAAGGATTGGAGAAAAGGAAAGCTAAGCTCATGAAGATGAACCCAGAT
Source organism: Hymenobacter sp. BRD67 (assembly GCF_013256425.1). Classification (GTDB taxonomy): domain Bacteria; phylum Bacteroidota; class Bacteroidia; order Cytophagales; family Hymenobacteraceae; genus Hymenobacter. The sequence goes on along the minus strand of NZ_CP053904.1, from coordinate 506,960 downwards.
GGGCAAATGTAGGCAATTGACCCAAATTTATCCGCTTTCAACACCAACAGTTTTTTAAACCTATACCTTACGAAAGAAATTAACAGAAACACGCTCTGTAACCCAGTATATAGCGTAGGAAATTAGCGTAACCACTGGAATAGCTAGCCAGTAATAACGGGCATAATTTACCAGTTCACCTGTAGTGACAACCAACACGCTACCGCACAGAATAAGCAGTGGAAAATGGTATAGATAAAGCGAAAAGCTAAAAACCCCCATTGGATGAAACAGACGCACTGCTACATTACGGCGCGATACACGTCCAGCTAATAAGCCTGAAACACTTACTACTGCCAATAGCACTGCTACAAAACCAGATAGCACCTTTAATTTGAGAACAGCTAATGGTAGTAATGCGGCAGCCAACAGCAGTACTACGACTAAAAGCAAGCTTCCAGAAACTCGCTTAAACCACATGAGCCAAGGACTGTGAACTACTACGTCATAGAGGGCCACACCAACCGCGAAATAAAAATTATATAGCAATAAAAAATCTACTGCTGCGCCCCACTGATAATGTAGCGTTGCAGTGATGACGCCTATTAGATAGAGCAGCACAGAGGCTATATAATAGGCGCGTACCCTCCAAAATGCTAAGGGAACTACTAAATAAAACAGTGCCTCCGGCAGTAGGGACCAGTATACTGAATTATACCCGATAAATACGCTACTATCGCCTGGCAGAAAGGCCAGCGTGCGTAGTAAAGTAGACAGATGAAAATGTTGCAGGTCAGCCCAAGCAGCAAGTAGCGATATATTCAATTCATGATGCCCATCCACAGTAAGCATTTGAGGAATATATTGGGCCACGAGCGTCAGGCATCCAGCAGCTAGCAGCGCGGACGCTATGTAGGGCGGGTAAATACGTACAATGCGGTTTAAATAGAACGCACCTGCTGCTCGCGGCTTACGCTTTTGAGCATAGCGAATGAAAAAGCCTGAGAGCACAAAAAAGAAAATGACCATTTCATAACCTGCTGAGCTTAGCATGTCTACAGCAAAAAGCACATACTGTGTTAGGTCCCAAGTAGCACGTGGAAAGGCTGTTAGATATTCACGTCCACCCGACCACATAATGTACTTGGCATGGTATACTACCACATAGAAGGCACAAAACCCCCGTAGGCAATGCAAAATATCAAGCTCCTGATAAGATAACTGTTTTAAAGAACTGTCCTTAACAGGAGCCGATGGCATAGCAACTATTTTCATTATAAATGCGCTAATTAGCGGGTTGTAAATTCTGTAAATTTACGCTTGCAACCTGCACATTCAATATTTACAATTCACACATCAACTTATTATATAGCGCTACCATACTCAGTATGTCGGCTTTAGTTACTATCTCATCGGGTGTATGCACCTCGTCTTCGGGGGCGCCCACGAAACACCAGTCCCAGGGCACGTCAGTACGCTGCAGGTCTTTGGCATCAGACCCACCCGTCTCCTCTACTTCCAGCTGATGAGCTATGCCGGCGGCCCGCGCAATAGCCCGGATGCGCTCGACGTAACGGCGGCGCGGGATGAGCGAGTCGCGCAGCGAGATAACGCAGCCATTACCTGCTTTTACGCCCTCCGTCACCCAGGTTATGTCTGCAATCAGCGCCTGGCGCACGCCGTAGGTTTCGTAGATAAACCTAGCCAGGTACGGCACTGAGCCACCACCATGCTCCTCCCAGCACGAAAAGGCGATAATGCCGTGCTCCAGGGTTTCGGCTACTTGTAGCGCGGCCCACACCCCCAGGCGGTTGTCGAGGTAGCAGCTTTGCACGGTAGTATCTGTTTCGCGGAAGTCGCAGGCAAAGGTGAGGCTGGTGCCGGTCTCGATAAGACGGCTGAACTCATAGCTCAGGGCCTCGGTTTCTTCCTCAACTACCAACGTACAAGCTATTTCGCCTTGCGAGTCTTTTCCTACCAGCCGATAGCCCGTCTTTACTTCTGGCCCACCAATGGGTATCAGTTCGCGCCCGTAGCGCACGGTAAAACCAATACTGTCGAGATGAGTAAATATGGCCGTTCGGGGCTGCCCGAATACTAGCAGCAGGCAGTCCTGGAAGCGGTTTTCGTCGTGCACTATCAGCGGTGGCTGTCGCCAGCCAGGGCCATGTCGCTGCACATAGTCGAGCAGAAAGTGGCTGAGCCTGGCCTCTTCGCCGGCAGGTGCCGGCAGTTGGCAAAGTGTCTTGAGAAGCTCCATATCCTAAAAGTCTAACGTGATACTACCGCCAAAGCTAGAGCCGCTGCCGTACTTTCGTTGGGCTGAAACCCGACCAAACCACGCCGGGCCAACGCTTCTATTCGCTTCATCTGCCAGTATGTCTGTTTTTTCCTGGTTTTCACGTGGTTTGCTGTTGCTGACTTACCTGTTGGGTGCGGTGCTAACTAGCCACGCGCAGAAGACACCGCCTGACACTACCAGGCTGCGCATAGGGCAGGTACCGGAGATGCGCACCATTGCGGTCGATACCGTTAACGTGCTGCCTACCGCTGCCGATACGAAGGGCTGGCTGCTGCTCGATAAAGATATCCAGCTGGAGTTGGATGGAGCGGTGCAGAACCTATATAATTTTAAGTATGACAAAGCAGAAAAGCAGTTTCGCTCGCTGCGCCGCCGCTATCCGCACCACCCTATGCCCTATTTTCTGCTGGGGCTGAGCACCTGGTGGAAGATTTTGCCCACCAACTTCAATTCCACGCAGTACGACAAGCTGTTTTTTGCCTATATGGACACAGCCAATACGTACAGCGAGCAAATGGTGAAGGCTGACCCGCACAATTACGAAGGCTACTTTTTCCTGTCGGCCGCCAACGGCTTTGATGCCCGCCTCAACGCGGAGCGCCACAACTGGCGCAAGGCTACCTTCAGCAGCAAGCGGGCCCTCAACTACCTGCAAAAAAGCAGCGAGGCCAACGGCTTGAGCCCCGAATTTCTCTTTGGCGAGGCGCTGTTTAACTACTACGCCGTCTGGATTCCGGATAATTACCCGCTGCTCAGGCCAGTACTGCTATTTTTCCCTAAAGGCAACAAACAGCTTGGCCTCAGCCAGCTGCGCACCGTAGCTAATACCGCTTTCTATACTGGTGTCGAAGCAAAGGTGTTCCTGATGAAGCTCCTTCACAACGATGAGCATCAAACGGCGGCGGCTATGCCCATCGCCCGCGGCCTGGCGTTAAAATATCCCGATAATGGTTATTTCGCCCGCTTCTACGCCTTGCTCTGCTTCGACCAGGCCGACTTTGGTGAGTGTGAGCGCGTGAGCCGCGACATGATTGATAAAATCAACGTGGGCATGCCGGGCTACGAGGCCAGCAGTGGCCGCTATGCGACTTATTTTATGGGCTACCTCATGCAGTACAAGTACCGCGACCTACCCAAAGCCAAGGACTACTATCAGCGCTGCATCGTATTCGCCGAGAGCAATGGCGAAACCGACGGTGGCTTCTACCTCTTCGCTAATTCCAACCTTGCCCGCATGGCCGACCGGGAGCACGATATAGCAACTGCGAAGCGCTATTACACTGTCGTATCCGATAAAGCAGACCACAAGTCAGACCAGTATAAAGAAGCGAAGGCTTGGCTAAAGAAAAATTGACTGTATTAATTTATAATAGGTAAATTTAATTCTGAATAAAGACGTTGGATAAAAGTAATTTTGACTTGCCTCAGTCCTTTGTAACAGAGTTATACCCCATTTTTGTTTGGGAGCACATAATTTAATCTGCATTTAACATTAATGCACTGGCTTTTATGAAGTTAAACGATTTTCTGCTTACTCCTATCTATTTGGGGATACTCTACGCACTAGCATACGCTATAAGGCCTTCAATAACCAACATATATACAAAGCGATACTTCATACCGGCACTTTCAGCTAAATTAGTTGGGGCTCTGGTATTAGGTATTTTATACCATACTATTTACGGAGGTGACACTAACAATTATTTCCACCATGGGGAGATAATATATAATGCTTTTAGTAAGTCTTTTAGTGCTGGATTAGAATTACTTACCACAGACGGTACAATCACACCCAATATCGCACCTTATGCAAGTCAGATGGCTTGGTTCGGCAAAGGCAGCAACGAATATTTCGTAGTTAGAATGGCTGGACTGGGGGCAGTGTTGGGATTCAACACCTATTCTGTAACAGCAATTTTTTTCGCTTTCCTAAGCTTTAGTGGCATGTGGGCTATGTATATGACATTTGCCAAAATTTGTCCTCAAGCTTATCAGAAGTTAGCTGTTGCTGTTTTTTTTTTACCGTCAGTATTTTTTTGGGGATCGGGACTACTTAAAGACTCCCTTTGCATAGGTGCACTTGGCTGGCTTTTTTATGCATTTTACCGCGGAGCTATAGAGAAAAAAAATATTGTAAAATGTGTTATTATCGGCGCAGTAGCTGCCAGCGTTATTTTTTCCATGAAAGTATATATACTGTTGGCATTTTTACCACCTGCTGCATTGTGGGTTTTCAATGAGAATACTCAACGTATCCGTTCCAATGTTGTGCGATGGGTAGCAAAACCCTTTTTTCTTTTGGCTGGCACAGCTGTAGCTGTTTACGCCATGGGAGCAGTAGCCGCATCCGATGCCCGTTTTAACCTCGATAAGATTGGTGAGCAGAGTAAAATTACCGCTACTTATTTACAGGGAGTAAGTCAACAAGAGAATGGCTCTGGCTATAATATTGGCGAACAAGATGGTACTATTGGGGGCATGGCCAAGCTAGCACCGCAGGCAATTATAGTAGCATTATTCCGTCCTTTCTTATGGGAGGCCCGTAACCCAACTATGGCGCTTTCCGCTCTAGAGTCAGCTTATTTTCTGATTCTTACAGTACGCATTATTTTTCGTGTTGGCTTTATTAAAGCACTAAGGGCAATCACCAGTACGCCAGTGCTCACCCTATGCTTTGTATTTAGCTTAATATTTGCTATTTCAGTAGGAATTTCCAGTGGAAACTTTGGTACACTCGTGCGTTATAAAATTCCGCTTATGCCGTTTTATCTAGCTGGCTTATATATACTAGAAAGCGTTACGCAGTCAATGATAGCACACTCACGACCTGTATCAGCCCGCAAAGCTCAACTGGCTTAATTCAGGAAAATAATTCTATAAAATTAGGGGTATTTGCTTGTACTGAATAGCGTTGCTCAATAGTCTTTCGGGCTGCGTTACCTAGTGACTGCCGGTGTGCAGCATCAGTCAGTAATTGGCGCAACCGCTGTAGCCACTCATGAGTTTCGGAGCAGATGTACCCATTGTAGCCGTCCTGCACTACTTCAGTGTTCATTCCAACTGGTGATACCAACGCGGGGACCCCCAATGCCATGTATTGCAAGGCTTTGAAGGCACATTTGCCTTTCGCCCATAAGTCGTCTTCTAATGGCATTAAACCAATATGGAAAGTAAGTAAGTCTGTAATCTCCGTATCTTTTTGCCAAGGCACAAAGCGCAGCGAATGCAAGGGTTGGTCAAAAACCGGGGCATGATTCGAAATAATCCGGAATTCGAAGTTGTGCCCTTCAGCTTCTAGTTGCGCAATAACGGGTACTAACGGTAGCAGATATTTTAAGGTTGAATGCGTACCCGTCCAACCAATAACTAAAGGCCCTGGTGCAAGTTGATTGCGCACTTTGTTGTGCAGATGCACTGTATCGATAGTAGTAGGATTAACTATTACGTGCGAACTGAACTGCTGGGCATATGACGCCAGATACACGTTTCCGCAGCTATTTTTATAAGCCCACCGGCAGATATAAGCTACTTTATGGTGAAACTTTAGGCTAGCCGCCGCCTTATTCACTTCAGAAGTATTAGGTAGCCAGATAGCGTCATCAAAATCATAAATGATTTTCTTACGCAGCACCTTTGCTAGTAGCCACTCCAGCACAGGAGGTCCCAATGGTGCGGCCTCCCTATGAATAAAGATAAAGTCATAAGCAGGGGCGGCGAGTAGGTGCCCTACTCGCCGAACAAAGCCGCCTAATATACCTAAAGCTTTTTGCAGCGCCTGTCCAGGTTGATACAAAATACGCCAGGTAGCTTCGTCTATAAAAGGTGCCAGACGATATTGGAACCCATGAGCAACTAGAATTTCTAAGTACTGTTCAAAGCGAAAACGCTGCGACGGTGCCCGGCCTGGCGGGTAAGGTGTTAAAAAGAGAATACGCACTGACAAGGAAATCGGTAACCGGCTAAATGAGCGCCGAAGAATAGAGTTGTAAATTACAGTATGGCATGCTTCTAATCAACCACATTAAATATGAGACTATGGTAAAGACCGCCAAGAACCTCGTACGTATTTGACGGCGCAAATTTTTGTCGCACAAACTGACGACCAGCTTGCGAAAATTGCGCTCGCAATACTCCATCCGCAGCTAGCCGGTTAATGGCAATAGCCATTGCCTCTACATCTCTGTTAGCTACTAATAACCCCGACTTCTCATTCTCAAATAACTCAGCAGGACCACCACAAGCAGATGCTATCAGTGGCACACCATAATATAGTGCATCCAGACAGGTTAGAGAAAAAGACTCTGCCTCCGAAAAATTAAGAACAATGTCGTGCGCTTTTATTAATTCCTCGGTATTAGCAGTGAACCCTTCGAATTGTACCACTTCAGAAAGCCCTTTCATTTTCGCCGTGCCTACTAGCTCATTACGAAACTCTTGATTTTTAACCATACCCATGTCCCCCCCTACAAAATGTAAGCGTAAGTTTGGGTTACGGGTATAAGCTAGGTGAAACGCTTCCAACGCAAAATCCTGTCCCTTCCCCCGAATGTAATTGCTGAGGTATAGTAGTCGGACAGGCTGCCCATTCTTAGACTGCACTATATGGGGTGGTAGCTTCTCTCCACTTGCGGGCAATGGGTCATACACTGTGCGTATGCACGCATGAGCAGGTGTGAAATAACCCCGCACTGCTTCCGACACGCAAAGTACCTGCTGTGCAGCATGTTCGGCTAACCACCGCCATGGCCTTGCAAAGAGTTGAGGTAATACTTGCGGCAGAAACCGCACATGGGTGAGCACCGGTATTGTACCCAGGCTCAGCCAACGAGCGACGTAGCCTGTTAAGTTATAGAAGTCATTAATATGGATGACCGCTGCTCGCTTACGTCGAGCCAGTCGTTTCAGTCGCCAACCATTGAGCAGCAACATAGGAAAGTAGCGTAGCAAGTCTAGCGGCCGACGACTAATTTCAACAAAAGGTAATTCGTGCACATGATAGCCATCTGCCGCTAGCAATGCACTACCTGTACTTGCAGTAGGCAATACGTAGGCAAAGTCAAACTGGTCACGTAATGGATTAGTAGCGTGGCGCAAGGCATTAAGAGCGCCGGTAACAGCCCGTGAGTTGTCAACTAATAAAATAAGGGGCCGAATTCCGGAGGTGCGATTATCTAAAGGGAATGATTTTTTCACAATATATTATCTATATTTTACTGTTTTATTCTTATGCGCTATTTGACATAATTTGACATACTGAAGTTACACTCAAATCGCATTCCTGCTAACGCGGTAGCAACATAATATCCTAGCGGTACAGCTGTCTTAATTCTTAGCTGTGTAGCTCGACCTGACAATTACCTCTATTAACTTTGATCATATTTGTGACCCACAACAGCTCAGTTAACAAGTATGCCAGTGCAGTCACCATTAGGCTAACAAGCTATCCAGAAGCTTTTTCCACGCGCCGAAAATGCGCTGGTGCGTAAAGTCATTGGCGCGAAGGCGGGCCGCATTCCCAAGGCGCTGGCGAGCATCAGCGTCACGTAATAGCTGGCTAAGCGTATCAGTCCAGCAAGTTAGGTCTGCTGCTAGGGTAGCAGGTTCGGTTAACATAGGCATTAAGATGCCAAACTCAGCCCATTCGGCGTGGCGGAGGGGTAGTTTGGGTATCTGGGTATCAGGTGCCAACATCTCACGCGGACCTGTCGGGCAATCTGTCGACACTACCGGTACACCGCATGTCATCGCTTCACCTAAAGCTAGTGGAAAGCCCTCCCAAGCCGAAGGAAACACAAAAGCAGTTGCCGGACGAATATATTTAAAGGGGTTTTGCTGAAGGCCTACAAAATAGACATCATACTCCGGCGTAAGCACATCGGAGCTATTCATTGCCTGATACACCCGCAGCCCCAGAGCGCGGGCATGACTAAGCAAGGCTTCGCGTAGTTCTCCGTCACCAATAAAAATCAGTTTGGCCGGCTGATGCATAAGCAAAGCCGCAAAAATATCGAGCAAGGGAGCCTGATTTTTTTGAATTGCTAACCGTCCGGAAGTAACTAATACAGGCCCTGCAGCATATACTGCCTGCATCGCGACGTCAAGTTGCTCCATACTCTGAGCCCGCACGTACTCCACTTCAAAGGAGTTATTTATCGCTGACAGTTTGTGCAGAGGCACCCCAAACGTTTCGGTCATTTCTGGGATGATATCGCGGCTCACTGTCACCATCTTATCTGCGCGCTGATAAAGCCAAGGCATTAATACTTTCTTACGCAACCAGCCAACTGTCCCATTTATGTTTCGGTCATATACTTTAGAGCCTTGGATGAGCACCACGGCTTTTTCCTGCCCTTTGCTTAGCAGATTAACATAATCAGCGCCTTCCAGATGGCTTACCGCTATATCACAGGCAAGTTCCTTCTTCAGCTCGCGCAACCGACGTACTCGCAACCAGAAATTCTGGACTTTAGTCAAGGGATTCCCGCCACCCGGCACACCCAGGCTACGCACGGGGTTACCACTGGGGTACATATCGTCTTCATCCTCGTTAAAAATAACTTCCGTTACCTGATAATACTTACTCAACTCCACGCTATGGTCATGAAACGCACGTTGCGCACCACCCATCCCTCGGTTTGGGATAATAATTAGCAGTCGGGGACGGCAATCAGACTCAGTCATCATTAGTTTATAATAGAAGGCAGGTTTACTTGACAACCTGCGTAAAAATGGCTTCGTAAGCTGCCACACACCGCCCCATACGAAATTTATCGAAGCATTGTACAGCAAGACTTTTATCTATTGTTAATCGCTCGGGGTCAGCAATATAGATATGTAAAGCGGCAGTTAAGGCATCTGGCTCGGTCAGGCCCCGACCATCCTGCTCTAATAGCACCCCAGCCAGTCCCTGGCCTGGAACCTCTAGCATATGAGGAATTTCTCCGATGCGAGTCGCTACTACTGGTACACCACAAAACAAATATTCGGCAATGGAGTTAGGCAGGCTTTCAGAGGCAAAGTAGCTTGGCAGCAGGCCCACGTCAAACAGCCGCACCCAGTCGATGGGATTGGAAGCAAAGCCCACGAAGTGGACGTGCGGGTTGGTATTGGCCACTTTCAGGTCGGTGAGGTAGTCGCTGCTTCCCACCAGCACCAGATGCGCGTTAGGGTGAGTTGCGCTTATCTCCTCAAATGAGCGCAGGGCGTAGGCCCAACCCTTTTCGGCAATACCTCGGGCCACCATACCAAACACGATGTCCTGCTCACCAATGCCAAGCTGGCTTCGCGTGGGCAGTTTATCGGGAGCGGAAAAATGCCCGTCGAAGCCATTATAAATCTGCGCGTGCGGAATATCATCGAACGACCGTACGCCGGGCACCGAGAAAATCTCTAGATTCTTCTGCGTTAAGTACACCACGGCGGCGGCCTGCCGCAGCGCTTCACGTGATTTCAGGGTAACCTCCGGCTCCGTGGTCTTATGCATAAAATCCTCGTAGCAGCCGTGCATCGTAATCACCAGCGGCACCTGGGGCCGGGCAGCAGCACAGGCCGCCGCCGCCACGTAGTCCGACTTAATCATGTGCGAGTTGATAAGCTGTACGCCGAGTTGCTCCATCGTCTGCCGCATGTGGCGCTCCACCAGCTGCTCGCGCAGCGGAAAAGGCTTCCCAAACCGGCGGAGCACTCCCTGCATCTTGCGGCTCAGCCACTCCAGCCCCGGCACACCGGTATCGAAGCCCAGCACGGGCACATCCGGGGCCACCTGCTTTACCAGCGGATGGTTGGTATAGCTAGGGTAATGGCTATACAGCCATACCCGGTGACCGCGCTGATGCAGCGCCTGCGCCAGTCGCATCCCAAACACCTGGGCTCCCCCGGTACGCAAATCCTCAATGGCAAGCAGTATTTTCATAGATAACACTTCAGACGACAGAGAGTAAACACCAGCCTGTGTTTAGCTTACTGCACCTTGTTGAAAGGCGGCTGGTCGACGAACCGGAAGTGGTATTTCTCGCCCTGAATCTTGTTGGCGCGCTTTTCCAGATAAGACATCAGCACTGGCACCTTGTACTTACGCACAAGCGAGGCCGCCCGGCTGGTCAGCGTCTTGGCCGTGTCGTATTCGATGGAGGAGCGAATGGGCGCGGCCTGCACCTGCACCGGGTACAAGCAGCGGAAGGAGCTAAACCCGTGTTTGTCATAGTAGTCGCCCCAGTAGTCCGTCTGCACCCAGATGGGCATTAACACGTCAATCATCCGTTCAGCCACCTTTTTGGTGATAACATAGGCCATGGACGACGCAATTTCGTGCAAGTCAACGGGATACACTAGTTCGCACCCTTCTCCTACCGGCTTGCGCTCGTACTTACTCATATCGGTGGTGTCCTTGGCCTGATGATGGTTGAAGTAAGACAGCGAAATAATCTCGTCGTCTTTAATCTCGCGCTCCACGATATCCAGAATTTTATGGATGTTTTTAGGCAGTGCGGCGTCGTCCTCAATCACCAGGCTCACGCCAACGTTATTGGCCACGATATGCTTGTAAATCTTCACATGCGACAGCGAGCACGCAATGACGCCCTTAGTCAGGTAGGGGTTTTTCCGCACAGCATCCTGGTCAGACATTATGTCGAAGTCGGCTGGGGTCAGGTTGATGTAATCAACCGCGTCGATTAGTTCATAATCAACTTTCAGGGAGTCCAGATGAGCTTTTATATACTTGGTTCTCGCTTCTACCCTCGACAGGCTTACAACAAAAATTTTCATCAGTAGTAATTAGTAAATTTAACTTGCTGGCAATGGGCGGTAGCCAAACCGGTAGCCGCCCATTACTGCCACTCCGAAGGAGAGCCAGCCTTGCATTTATGAATGTAGATGGCTGAAAATCAATTTCATTCTTCAATCAATTTAGCCAGGCTCAGGCAGTTTATTGGGCAGATGCCACGCTCCAGCACCAAGTAAAGGTACAATGACCCTGCTACTAACGTATTTGTCCTACTATCGGGCGGCCCGCACTATTTAACTATGAATTAGCGGCGGCTCTGGGAGGCCAAGCGCATAAAGGGCTTTTCTACCACCAGATAGAACACGTAAGCACCCGCAATAGCTAGGCTCAGGCACACGGCCGTCAGCAGAAGCTTGCGGGCGTCTGAGGTCGGCGGCAGCAGCTTCACTAGGGCAAACTCGGCCGTAGTACCGATGAGGCCGTGCAGCAGATAGAGCGAATACGATATCTTACCCAGAAACGAAAAGCCCGGAATACTCACCTTAATGGTGTTGATGGCCACTGCTGTCCCCACCCCTATTAGGGCTGCGTACAAGCCCAGTTGCCACAGTGCCAGCCCGCCAAACACCGCCAGACCGGCCACATACAGCCACTTCGGCGCCTGCTGCTGCCATAGCAGCGCCACGCCGCCCAGCGCAAACAGCGTACTGTAATGGAAAAACCCAGCCGCCGCGAGCACCGGCACAAACTGCAACAGGCCCATCAGCACATATAGCACCACAAACCAGCCCACCTTCCGGCCAAACAGGAAATTGAATAGCAGACCGATAAACAGATAAAACTGGAACTCAATAGCCAGCGTCCAGAAGATACCGCTTATCCACTTGTAATTTGTGAAGGGAATGGTAAACAGTAGGTTATGCACCACTTGGCTAATACTCAAATCCTTAGTATAAAAGGAGGTTTTGTTGATAACCTTATCGATGAAAAACCACTGCCCGAGCACCAGCAGCAACGAGATATAGGCGGGCGGGTTAATACGCATAACGCGCTTTTTCAGGTAGGCAAAGAAGCCAGCCACACGGTGGTTTTTGCCTACCAGACTATAGGGAATGATAAAACCCGAGATAACGAAAAAGATATCAACCCCCAGATAGCCCTGCGAAAACGCGCTTTTGGCGGCGGGTACCACTAGCTTAGGCATCATGCCGCCGCTAAAGTGAAAAAAGCAGACGCTCAGCGCGGCCACGGCCCGGAGCGTATCAAGTCCGGGCAAATAGCTCTTGCGATGTTTTACTTCGACGGTGCCCAGCACGACATCCGAAATGGGCAATGCCGCTGGGGAAGCGGCAAAATCATTTTCTGCGGGTAGCGTATGCATCAATAAAAAATAGCAAATTAGATAAATCCATGTAAGGCCGTATGAGTTGTCAACTTCTACGAATTGGTGCATTGGCAGTTAAGCCAGTCCGGGCAGCGGCCGTTTGGTAGTGCTCTGCGTACCAGGCCCAGGTGCGCGCCAGACCTTCGGCGAAATCCAGACGCGGCCGCCATTGCGTATGCGCAGTCAGTTTTTCGCTGTTGAGTACGTTGAGCGGCACGTCGAAGGGCCGCACGGGCAACACTTGGAGGTGGATGGGGTGGCCCATAGCCGTGGCCAGCGGAGCCAGCACATCCAGTACCTGCCGGTTAGTAAGGCCATGGCCACTGCCGAGGTTGTATACCTGGCCGGGCTGGCCATTGATAAGGGCAGCAACGATGCCTCGGGCCACATCCTGCACGTATAGGTAGTCGCGCACGGTGCCTTCCTCGCCGTACAGGCTCAGTTCGCGCCCGTCTAAGATGGAAGCAATAGCCGTCGCGATAAAGCCCTGGCCCGAATACGTGCGCTGGCCCTCACCAAAAGCGTTGGATGGCCGCACACACACCACCGGCAGGCCCTGCGACTCAAAATACATGTGAGCATATTTTTCAATGGCCAGTTTGGTGATGCCATAGGGCGAAATCGGTTCAGTGAGATGCTCTTCAGTGAGGAAAGGCGCTTTGGTGCGGCCGTAGACGGTCCCGCCCGACGATATCCAGACAAACTTGCGAATTGGTAGCGACGCCGCTAACTCAAACAGCCGCACGGCCGTAGGCAGGTTCACCAGGATGTCGTGTACCGGGTCCTGAAAGCTGGTTTTGGGCACCGTAGCGTAGGCCAGGTCTATCACCTCGTTCACTTTACTCAGCACCTGGCGCAGCAAGTCACCGTCGTTGCCGGTCGGATTGGCTATGTACTCCACGCCTGCCGGTAACGCGGGCACGGGCGTAGCCTCGCGGCCCACCACCACTACCCGGCGGCCTTGCTGCAAAAGCTCGCCAACCACTGCCCGGCCGATAAATCCTGCTCCGCCTATCACGCAAGTAACTGCTACGGAGCCCATAAGAGTACTAGTAGTTAGGGTATCGGACACGGTTAGAAGAGAAAAATACTTTTGAGAATTATTACACGGTCAGCGTTGCAGAGTGTAGTAAATATAAAGCGGTTCTGCCCACTGCCGGGCCAGATTCTGGCAACAGCAGCATGCCTAAACCAACCGCTACTTGCCGGACTGCTGTGGATAAAACCGATTATACAACCCCGGCAGCAAGCTAATAGCCAGCACTTTGAAAGAATTGCTGCGTGGAATCACGCCCACCGACACACGGCTGCGCAACGAGCGTAACAGGTACTTACGGGCTTCGGCGTGGCGCTGCTGCGTGTTCAGGGAGCTAGCCAGGGCCAGGTAGGCATCAGCCGTTTTCACCATAAAGTTGCGGTGCTGCACGTAGTCCAAATGCTCGTCCAGACGAGCATACATCCGTACTAGCCCCAACAGGTAGGCCTCTTTCTTAGCCGTTTGAGACACACCGCCGGAGTTGACACGGTACACGCCCATTTCTTCGTTTAGAAAACCCACCCGCCCAGCTTTGGCCAGCGAAGCAAGTAAGGGCAGGTCAACCACCACCGAATCGTGCACCCAGGCTGGCAATTCCGGCAGCATAGCCCGCCGGTACATCACCGAGCCGGTAGCAATGTGCCAGTCGCGAGTTACCTCGTTCAGGGTGAGTTCAGGCTTTTGAATCTGCGTCATCAGGTGGCTGGCTGGAGGGGTGGCCCCGCCTTCATACAGCACCCGGGCATTATGGAAACACATACTGAAGTCGGGATGCGACTCCATAAACTCAACCTGCTTCTGCAGTTTGTGTGGGTTCGTCCAGTAGTCATCGCCTTCCAGCAGGGCTACGTACTTGCCTAGGCACTGGGCCGCCGTGAACTCCCAATTGTGCGAAACTCCGAGGTTTTTTTCATGAAACAGCGGCCGTATCCGGCTGCCGTAGCGCTGCTGATATTCCGAGATAATGGCACGCGTCCGGTCAGTAGAATCATCTTCACCGATGACAATTTCATACTCGAAATTGACTTCCTGGGTCAGAATGCTATCCAGTGCCGTAGCTACGTAAGCTTCTTGGTTGTAAGTCACCATCATCACGCTCACGAGCGGCGGGTTGTAAGCGATTTCTTGCGGCATGTCAACGGGACAATAAATTTAAAAGTAGCTAAGCTACTTACAAATAGACAGCTGTTTATGAGAAATAAGCTGGCAAACCGCATTGTACCATACAGACCACCGGCTATGACTTGCGCGGGAGAGGCCGCGCCGGCACCCCGGCCACCACTTCATTATCGGCCACGTGGCGGGTAACCACCGCCCCGGCTCCCACCGTGGCCCCCTGCCCAATGATGATGCGCGGCATAACTACGGCTCCAGCGCCCACCTGTGAGTAGTCGCCCACCCGTACGTGGCCCAGTAACTGGGCTCCGGGCGACACCTCGCAGTAACGCCCCACCACCACGTTGTGGTGCAGCGTAGCGCGGGCGTTTATCAGGCTGCCCTCACCCACGTGTACTTCGTTGCTTATCAGTACTCCGTGCATCACATTGAGGCCAGCTTCCAGCACCACCGCGTGCCGCCCCACGCTGGCCGAAGGCGCAACCACGGAATGCAGCTGACCACCCCATTGCCGCACTTGGCCGCCCAGCCGCTCGCGCAGCCGTCCGCCACCGATGCCCAGCGCGGCGCGGGAGTCATGGCGCAGGTGCTGCATGGCTTCGGTAGGTGAGCAGAGCACAGGGTAGCGGCCAAATAGCTGATTAGGCGCGTCGTGGCTGACGTCGTCGTAGAAGTATAAGTCCGTTTCACCGTTATCTTCCAGTACTTGCAGCAGTTCAATGGCGTGGCCTCGGGCACCCAATACTAGCATGACCTAGAGCACTTCATTGATGAGCTGAGCAATCTGCTCAACCTGACTAATTTGCAGGTCATAATACAACGGCAGACACAGCACGCGCCGCGAAATATCTTCCGAAACCGGCGCCTCCTGCGGAACCACATAGCTGAGTGTATTCAGCGATGGGTAGAAATAGCGCCGTGGAGTGATTTCGTGGGCATTCAGATTATCACGCACCTTCAACAACACTTCTTCGGAGGGCAGCACGATGGGATGGTACGAGAAGTTATAGGTCGTGTGGGCCTGAATGGTAGGCCGCACGCATTTTGTGCCATCCAGCAAGGCGTCGTAACGCTCACTCAAGATTCGGCGCTTAGCAATCAGCTCCGGCACTTTGGGCAGCACGCATAGGCCCATAGCGGCGTGCAACTCGGAGCTTTTACCGTTTACCCCTACCCCCCAGAAAGCTTCGGGGCCGTTGTGGCCGAAGTTGCGCATATAGGCAATGCGATGCGCCAGTTCGTCGTCATTGGTGACGATGGCCCCGCCCTCGCACGTATGGAACAGCTTAGTAGCGTGGAAGCTAAGCGTGGAAATATCGCCGTAATTCAGCACCGAGCTATTCTTATACGTCACGCCAAACGCGTGCGCAGCATCATAAATTACTTTCAGGTTGTGACGCTTAGCAATGGCCTCGATTGCTTCCAGGTCACACGGATTACCATAGACGTGGGTGGCCATGATGCCTACTGTGCGCGGCGTGATAGCCGCTTCCAGCAACGCCGGATTGATGCACAGCGTGGCCGGGTCGATGTCAACAAAAATCGGCGTGCAGCCCTCCCACACCAGGCTGGACGTGGTGGCCACATACGAAAACGGCGTGGTCAGTACCTCCCCTTTCAGATCGAGCGCTTTAATGGCAATCTGCAGGGCAATAGTGCCATTATTAACGAAAAAGAGGTGCTTCACGCCCAATTCGTCTTTCAGGCGCTGCTCCAGCTCCACTACCAGCGGACCGGCATTGGTTAGGTATACTCGTTCCCAAATTCCGGTCAGGTATTTAACATAGTCTTCCAGCGGCGGCAGATAGGATTGGGTTACGTTTATCGGCATTGGATTGAGTGTCTTTCGGTACGCTGGTTTAAGTTAAGCCTGCACAATTTGCTGCATCAGGCTTTCATATTGATGCTCAGCAATAACCTTTCCCTGGCTGAGCTCATAAATCCGGTCACACTCGCGCAATGTGGTAATGCGGTGTGCAATAATCAGAATGGTGATGTCGGTTTCAGAGAGCCTATTGATGGCCTCGTTCACCTCGCGCTCGGTTTCATTGTCGAGGGCGCTGGTGGCCTCATCGAGCACCAGCACCTGCGTGCGCTTGTAGAGCGCGCGGGCAATACCTATGCGCTGGCGCTGCCCCCCGAGAGCTTCGAGCCACGCTCGCCGATGTGCGTGTTCAAGCCCTCCGGCAGGCCGGTGATGAAACTGCGCAGCGAAGCCTGCTCCACGGCATAGTCCAGCCGAGCCGTGTCCACGTTGGCATCGCCCAGGGTGATGTTATCCTGAATCGAGGCTTCCATCAGGAAGGTATCCTGCTTCACATAGCCCACAATGCGGTGCCACGCCTCGATGTGCTGCGAAGTGAGCGGCTGGTCATCGATAAGAATGTGGCCCTGCTGCTCGACGTAGAAGCGCAGCAGCACGTTCATCAGCGTGGTTTTGCCGGAGCCGGAACTACCGATGAAGCCGATTTTTTCGCCTTTGCGGATTTCCAGGTTGATACCGCGCAGCGTGGGCGTTTCCACGCCTGGGAAGCTGAAGGTGACGTTGGAGAACGAGAGGCTGCGCTCGAACGACAGCGGCAATTGCTTGGGGTCGGGTCGTTCGCTGTACCTAGGCTCGCGGTAGGTTTCCAGGTTTTCGATGCTGGACTGCGCCTGTTTCACCTGCATCATGGCCGTGAGCATCCGGTTCACGGAAGGCATGAGGCGGTAGGCGGCGGCGGCGAACAGGCCTACCAGCGCAATCAGGCTGTTAGAAGCGCTGGGGACGAAAATGGCGTAGAGAAAGATGGTCAGCACGCCCAAAATGGCCACCATCTCAATCACCTTCAGCGGAAGCAGCGAGTAAAGGTAGCTTTCCGAGTCAAGGGTCTGGAGCTCGCGTTGGTTTTCCAGCAGGCGGTCACGGAAGCGGTACTGCTTGTTGGCCAGCTTCAGCTCAACAAAGCCCGTGAACAAATCACCGATAATGCCATAAGAAATGGGCCGCAGCTCATTGATGCGATTGCCGATGGCCTGCGAGCGGACACGCAGTGCACGGTAGGTGAGCAAGGTAGTGGGCACCAATACAAAAGCCAACAACGCCAATAGTAAGGGCTTGTAAATGAGAATGCTAATTACAATTACCACCACGACCGCCAGTTCCGAAAACAGCACAAACAATGGCCGCACTACCATCGAAACGTAGTAGCGCGGAACTTCCAAGGCGCTGTTAATCAGGTTTGAGGAACCCAGATGATTAAAATCCCAGAAGGGAAAGTGCAGGTACTTGTTGAGCTGCGTTTGAACAATGTTCAGGCCGAGCTTAGTGGTAAAATCGGTCTGCAGGTAGTTGACCCAGGTGGAAAAAAGGTTCTTAATCAGGAAGAAGATAAATACTGCCACAATGAGCATCAGCAGGAAGCTACGCTCCGACTCGAAGTTCATAGCGTGGTAGATGGGCGAAAAAAATTTGCTTTTCTGCACCCCACCGGGCTCAGCGGCCACTACCATTACGGGTACCAGCGACGCCAAGCCGATAACGTCGAGAAACGACGTGACCAGCAGTAAAACGAACATAATAACTGCTCGACGCTTCTCCGACCGGTTCAGGTAATAGCGGATGCTATCGAGTGAATAACCTATAATCCCTTTATTCATACCAGATATCTTTTACACTTTGGCCATTTCCCCAAACTGAGGAAGGGGCCAGAGGTCCACCGCGACTCATACGCGCCTGAACACACAAAGGTAGGGCGCGGGAGCCAGAGGTAGCATTCAGCGCACGGCAGAGCCGTAATGCGAATGAGATTTAATTGGGCTGGGAAACGGCATCCTGCGGCGCATATACTTGTACTTGCCGGTGTTCAGAGTGGTAGCTGCTGAGCACACTACCCACCAAGCGGTAGTTTTCGGGAAAGGCTAGTCCATGCTCATGCAGGCAGGCTTTCAGTTCGTCGCTCAGGGGCTGATTTACCAGAATGCAGGCTTTGCGCAGGGGCTGGGCTGTGAGATCTAAGGCGTGGCAATTGCGCGCGTCATTGCCCGAAAAGTACCAAGCTGCGCCCGGCGATACGCCTCCGCAGAGATATACTAGTCCCGGCAGGTCGTAGAAGGCTAGCAAAGGGTCGCCGGGCCGGAAGCCACCAGCGGCCAGCAGCTTTTCGAGCTGATTAACGAATGCCCCGGTAGCCGGGTCGACCTGCAACCGACCCGTGACCCCGGCAGCGTGCAGTGGCTCAGTCTGTGCCGCCATGGTGGCGGATAGGTTGTAAGGCGTCAGTAACACGCCCCAGATAGTTTGCTCCGCGGCATAGCCGGCGGGGGCCAGAAGTAGGGCGGCCGGCGCCCAGGCGGGCAGCAAGGACAGTCGGACCTGCGAAACCAAAATCAGCAGGAGGCCAAACCATGGGGTCATGTCGACAAGTAGGTTCAGCCGCAAGTCGTTAACGGTACCGAGAGAGGCCAGCATCGGCAGCATGAATAGCCACAACCCCACCGGCCACTGTTGGGCCGGTGGGGCGGGTTCTGTGTGAATCCTAGGCTGAGCAGCTGTGGCAGTGGCAGCTATTACCAGTGCGGTTATTACGACCAGAGCAAAAAATAGCGGCAAGGTCTCTCGTCCATTGGAGAAGGCGTTAGAATACCAGCGCCGTCGTAGGGCTTCCATTAATAAAAAAGTACCTAGCCCCCCTCCTATCGTAAGCACTGCTAGCTGATGCCAGCGGGCCGGCACGCGGCGCGACCACCACCAGGCTAAGCCGGTCAGGGCCAGCACCACCGGCCCGAAGGGGAATGCGAGGAAAGCCAGTGTTTTGCCCGCGCTGCTGATGTATTTGGGCAATAGGTCGGATATGCCATAGCGGCCTTTGGACTGTATCACCACCATTTCCTGCATGAAGTTATGGTACCATACCCCGGAAGGCTCCACCACTACGAAATAGAGCCCGAAACCCAAAGCCAGCCCCAAGCCCAACAGCACCGCCGCCCGCAGCAGCCGCCAGCCGAAACTTCGCCAGTACCAGGCTAGCAGTACCACAGCACCACTAAACAGCAGCGCCGCCGATGATGCTTTCACGAATACATCGAGACCCAGAACCAAACCGATGCCCAACAGCTGCCAGGTGGCCGCGCCAGGGCCGCGCCGCAAGGCCGACAGCACGGCAGCAGCCGACAGCAACAACGACAAGCTGATGACGCCATTATAGGAAATAGAGCGGGGGAAAATGGAAAACACCAGCAGTGAGCCCAGCAGCACAAAGCTTACCACCAAGCCCGGCCGGCTCACCCAGCGCTGAGTCCCCGGGGCCGCGGTGGCCCGCAGCCAAGTGGCTAGGCTAAGGCCAAACACGACTGCCCCAGCACCGCACTCCCCAGCCCCACCGCCCGGGCAGTGAATACTGAGGCATTGGTGAGGCCCAGCAGGCGGGCCGCAATCAGGTGAAAGGTAGAGACGCTGGCTTCGTACTCGGCCGGATAGCGAAAGTTGAGGAGATAGAAGCCCTCATCGGTGATGTCGAAGCCGCGAGGCAAAGCCCATGCCATCACCGCCAATACTGTCAGGGCCAATAGCCCAATCACTGCCTGAACCACCGGCTCAAGCCACCGCGAAGGCGCGCGGCCCTGTTTGCCTGGTGCGTGCATAAGGCCTCAGTTTAGCGCCCTTTATAGAAGCTCAGCACGCCATCAATCACGCGCTTTTGCAGGCTTTCGTTGAGTTCGTGGTAGAGGGGCAGGCGCACGAGACAATCGGTGTAGTGGTCGGACCAGGGCAGCTCACGGCCGTCGTGCTTATCGGCGTAGAATGGGCTTTTGTGCAGCGAGAGGTAGTGGAATACCGGCGAAACTTGCAGTTGGCGCATGTGCGTGATGAGAGCACTGCGTTCGCCCAGGTCGCGGCACACCAGATAAAACATATGGCCGTTATTGGTGGCGTAGTCGGGCACGATAGGGAGCCCCACACCCTGGACCACCAGGGGTTGCAAATAAGTATAATAACGTTCCCATATATCCTTGCGTCGCTGCTGAATTATGTTTAAATTCTCAATTTGAGCCCAGAGAAAGGCGGCTATGATATCGGATGGCAGAAAGCTGGAACCTACTTCAACCCAGCCATATTTATCAACCTCGCCCCGGAAAAACGATGAGCGGTTGGTACCCTTTTCCCTGATAATTTCGGCGCGGTTGGCATACTGCTTGTCGTTTATGGCTAGCATACCTCCCTCGCCCGAGGTAATGTTCTTGGTTTCATGGAAGGAGAAAGCTCCCAGTGCGCCAATTGTGCCTAGTGGCCGGCCTTTATAAAAGCTATCGATGGCTTGAGCCGCATCTTCTACCACGGTTAGGTTATGGCGGGTAGCCACGGCTTGGATGGCATCCATGTCGCACGCAATGCCGGCATAATGCACTGGCACAATGGCCCGGGTACGCGGCGTCACGAGGCTTTCGAGCGTCGTCACGTCCATGTTGGGGTTCTCGGCCGTGCTGTCGGCAAACACGATTTTGGCCCCGCGCAGCACGAAGGCGTTGGGTGTGCTCACAAACGTGTAGGAGGGCATTATTACTTCATCACCAGGCTGCAAATCGAGCAACAGCGCCGCCAGCTCCAGGGCATCGGTGCAGGAAGTCGTCAACAGCACCTTCTGAAACCCTAGCTGCTGCTCAAAAAACGTGTGGCAGCGCTTAGTGAAGATACCGTCGCCGGAAATCTTACCCGAGCGCACGGCTTCTTCGATGTAACAGGCTTCGTTCCCAGAAAGATAGGGCTTGTTGAAAGGGATGGCGTATTGCATTAGCTAAGCTTGAATTGGGACGAAGTTACGCCCGTACTTTTAAACAGTCGGAAAAAGCACACTAACCGAAGGGGTTGACCCAATACATGTTTTCCCGTTAGAATGTGCTGGGCAAACATCCGAAAAAGACATCCCAGCTGCAAGGCTGAGAGGTCTTTTGAGATTTGGACAAGGAAAAGATGCACAGCCTGGGTTTGTGCTTTCACTCACTTAAAAGAATGAATTGGCTTAAGTGATGTACTGAACACCTTATTCTTCCATTCTACTGTCCCCGCGTCCTGCCAGGGCTGCGCCATCTGTTCCGATAAAAAACCGGTTGCCAATCATGGATGCTGGCGATGTGCTTCACCTTCACCTGAAAACGGCAATTCGTCAGGTCAACCCCATGCTTACCAGCCCAAAATGCCGTATAGTCCCGGATGCCCTTTTCTAAACTAGCCTGTTGCGGCTGGGGCCCCACAACGAGAAAAGCCCATTTACACCACAGTGGGCCGTACTGATATGGCCCGGGCTGCCCCGTCTCACGGGTGATTGGCAAAAACTGTTACTTGCCAGCAGCGTCCGTGTAGGTAACAGCGACAATGCGGGTATAATCGGCAAAATGCTCGTCGAGGAATACGCCGTGGTTGGTGATGCCAAAAAACGTGCGGGAAAACTCGCCGCTCAACCCGGCCAGGTGCCCAAATATGCGACCTGCGCGGGTGTCTTCCAAACCCGATTTCGTTCGTAATAGCCGTACTACCGGGGTGTTGTAAGATGCCAGGCACTGAAGCAGCACCAGCAGCGCCAAGCCCAGGCCAACGAACCCAATTTTCAACTGTTGAAGCGTCATGCCCTCCAGAATCTTGAATTCTTCGTCGGAGGGGGCAGCACCGGGGCTACGTAGCCACAATTATCCTCCGTGCAGCGCTCAGTGGTGCGGTTGCGGGCAATGAAGCCATATACCGCCTTGCCTAGGTGATAGATGCCGGGCGTATGGATAAGCCAGCTGATTGGCTTGAGGTATGGAATGGCATTGAAGACCTGCGCATACGTATCAATTCCACTGTAGACGTGGCCGCGGCGGTCTACGCTGTGTATATCATCAAGTAGCGCATCTTGGGAGAGGCCCGCCAACGCGGGCTCCTGCTCGGCGTAAAACTGCACGCTGCGAAACCGTACGGCCTGGCCCAAGTCCAGGTGTTCGATGACGAGACGAGTACGGGCACATAGCGGGCACTCGGCATCGAAATAGAAGGTAAGCTTTTCCTGGCCCGGCGTGGCCCCGAACAGCCGACGCCAGAAGCCTACCGGTACCATGAGCAAGTAGAGACTACCGAAACCAATGGCAAACAAGGGAATCGGGAATTCCAGCAGAATGCCCAAGTGCAGGCCAATCCCGATAACCATCAAAATGGCCCGGTACCGCCGAAATGGAAACAGGAAGAGGAAAAGAAACTCGAAGACGATGGAGAGGTAGCCCATGAATTTGACAAGCACCTCGCTGTTGAGGAGCGCCGAGGTATTAGCGTGCGTGACGAAGGGCAGCGACGCCGGCACCCACATGCCAAGCCCTTTGAGCCAGAGCGGGGAGGTAAGCTTATACAGCGTGCTATCGAAATACACGAAGGCAATGCCCACGATAACGGGCCCATAGTAGGCCAGCTGGCTCACGGTGCGGGCGGGCATGTACCGAAAGCGGGTGTTCGAATACTTGAGCTTGAGTAGCAGCCGGTCTACCGACAAGCACTGCGCTACTGGCAGGAACATCAACAGGAAGGCCAGACACTGATACACATAAAACATGTGGGCGGTGGTCTATTATAGGGTGTTTTCCGTATAAGGCTGATGGTCACAACAATTCATTATTGTGCAAAATGCACCAGCGACCAACTTCGCCGCAACGGTAGCAAGCAAGGGCAGCCGAAATACCAGTGCAAAGCCTGCGGCTACCAAGGGCTGTTCGTGCCGGCTGCTGTTCGCAAAGCTGCCCAATACGCGCAGGTCGATGCCCTATTGCTAGAGCGCAATTCGCAACGCAGCATTGCGCGGGTAACTGGCGTAGCACGCAGGACGATTGCCAAGCGGATAAAAAAAAGCAGTCCTGCCAGCGCCGCCACTGCCTCGCTTGCGGCCTAAAAAGGCGCAGAAAAAACGGTGGGAAGCCCTGGAATTAGATGAGAGGTGGACGTTTGTAGGGTGTAAGAGGCGAAAGGTCTGGCTGTGGCTAGTCGTAGAACGTGCTAGCCGGCGTATTGTCGGCTGGACGTTGGGTAGCCGGGGCGAAGCCCCACTGCGACGCTTGTGGGCAGCCTTGCCACGGCGCTACCGCCGCCCCTGTTGGTAGTTCACGGACCTCTGGAAAGCCTACGCCAAGGTGTTGCCCCGCTGGCAACACCGACCCTGCCCAAAAGGCGAAGGGCAAACTAGCATCGTCGAAGCCCTCAACTGTTCGCTCCGCCAGCGCTGTGGCGTATTGGGGCGAAAGTCCTGTTCTTTCAGCAAGTCGCTCGCTATGCACACGGCGCGCATTAAACTCGTCATTGATAATTATAACCTCACCCTCAAATAGACCACCGCCACTTTGGCTTGCCGCTGCGGCACGCTGGTTAGCTTATTCATAAGTAGTAATTAACATC
This sequence comes from Hymenobacter sp. BRD67, assembly GCF_013256425.1. Lineage (GTDB taxonomy): Bacteria > Bacteroidota > Bacteroidia > Cytophagales > Hymenobacteraceae > Hymenobacter. The sequence continues at coordinate 483,030 of NZ_CP053904.1, read as the reverse complement.
AGCAGTAATTAATAGACGCTACGTAACCTCTGCGCTGATTTGCTGAAAACGCTATTTTCATCGTAGCACCAGCTTCATTTTGAAGCGTAAGGTGTGCGTAACATTAGTTGTCAATGGAAGGCTTTTTTTTAGCCGGAGTGCCTATGTAGGTGCCAGGTGTAGTGAGGTGGTGCACAACGGTTGCTCCCCCACCCGTCCGAATATCCTCTTCCAGTCTGAGATTATCGATAACAATGGTGCCGATGCCCAGAAAACACCGGTGCTGCACAGTCACATGCCCAGCCAAACGCACTGCAGGGGCCAGAAATGAATGTCCCACCAGCGTAGTATCGTGGGCTACTACACAACCCGGATACAAAAAAGTGTTCGGGCCGAGATGCACGTTCAAATCCAGCACACAGCCTGGCGACACGAAACAGCCAGGTTCTACTACCGCGCTGTGGTCGACGTAGGCGGCTGGGTGCACAAAGGAGGCAAAGGGAACGTGCGCTACCAGCCGCTCAAATAGCTGCTGCCTGACGGCGAGGTGATTGTAGCCAATACCCATGAGCAGCGCATCGAATGTGCCCGACGCAAATGCGGCCTCAATAGCCTCGATGCGGCCCAGCACCGGGCCGTGAACAGTGATGGTAGCCGGAGCCGCAAAATCGTCGAAAAAACCGGCCACGGCCCACCCAGCTGTTTGCTGCAGATGCTGCGCTACCTGCTGCCCCAGGCTGCCGGCCCCGATAACGGCCACCCGAACTTCGGCGCTGGATATGAGGTCTGGCTTATCCATTGTTGGTTTCAGCCTCGACAAATATGGGGCGACGGGTTGTTTTCAGATTGATGCGGTGAATGTATTCACCTAAAATGCCCATCCCTAACAAGATGATGCCCACCCCGAAGCCCAGCAAAATGGCCAGCGTAGGGAAGCCCGCGCTCAAGTCGTTAAAAATCAGCTTACGGAACAGTACATAAAGCGTGTAGCACGTAGTCAGGAAGAATATTCCCACCGAAGTCAGCGAAAATATCCGAACCGGCAAATCGGAAAACGTAACGAAAATATTGATGGAGTGCTCAATAAGCTTGCCTACGGTGTAGGAACTTTGGCCGGCAGCCCGCTCGCCGTGCGTTACCACTACGCTGGCCACGTTATTGGTTATCCAGGTGAGGTAACCGTCCAGAAACGTGTAGGAGTTGCGCATTTCCAGGCAGTGCCGGGCAATACTGGTCCGAATGAGTCGAAAGGCAGTGTAGTCTGGGTGCAGGTCGGGAATGCTGGCACGCAGCAGCTTTTTGAGCAGCGTGGAAGTGACGTTGCGAAAGCCCGAGTGCTGCAGCGTTTCATACTTGCCATACACCACATCGAAGTTACCGCTGGCCTGGGCTGCAATCAGCCGGCCGATATCGGCGGGGCTATGCTGCAGGTCTTCGTCCATGGTAACGATGAACTGGCCCCGGACGTGAGCAAAGCCACATATAAGGGCATTGTGCTGGCCAAAATTCCGGGTCAGGCGCACGATTTTTACTAGGTCGTCGCCCATTTCCCGTTGCAATGTTTGCATTACCTCCCACGACTGGTCGGGGCCACAATCGTTCACGAAAATAAGCTCATAGGACAGCCCGGCGCTCCGAAAGTATGTGTCAATCTGGTGAGCCAATGGTCGGATAGTGTCCTGCCCCCGGTACGTAGGCACGACCACCGAGTATTGCGGCACAATAGCCATCACAACGCGGGCGCCGCAGCCTGCGGCGCAAAGGTTTTCATGTATTGAGGCGCAGCAGGGCCGGTATTAAATAACAGGTCTAGTACCGTCACTCCATGCTCGAAAGGTGCGGGGCCTACTTGGCGGTATTCCGGGTAGCCACTATAATCCATCCAGTTAACCTCGATGCCTGCCTGGTCAAACAAGGCCGTATCCAAGTAGCCCTGAGCAGCTGGTCCTGAAAGGTAGCTGGTACCACCGGAATCGCGCACAAGTTGTACCAGTCGCTCCGTTTTGCCTTCGATGAGCTTGTAATCCGTCGACCAGCTAAGCTTTGTTGTAATACCAAGCCAGCCACATATAGCCCGAATAAAAGCGGCGTTTATCTGGCTCAGATTAGTGAATTCGGGCGTATTATAAACAGCTTCCAACTCAGCCTTATAATCCGCGAAGTAAGGCGCTTTCGCATATGTCTGTGCCAACGTACGCCAGTGCTTAACAGCCCATTTATGGTCAAAAACTTCGGTTTCGTTGATCTTTTGATGCAAATGCTCCTGCCGTACTGCAACCGTAAGCCAAGCAGTTCCTTGCGGAGTCTTGATTTTATTTCGGTTACGCCAATCGTTCTTCGTATACTGCATTTCGTCGTAGAATATGAATTCATCGACTGCATTAATCATATCAAAGTAGCCTTTCCAAGGAATATAATTCGACTGGAGAATGGCAACTTTTTTGGGAATGGTTAGCTCGGACAAAGTAGGAACAGATTGGTATAACGCAGGCAAAGTTAGGCAGAAATGCAATGTTATAGCCGGTAGTAATGCAATGAAGATGTCGCATTAAACAATCAACTCACTTAAGCGTCAGGCAATCAGCAAAACGTTAATCCTAATGAATATATTAAAAAAATATATATGTTAATATTTTGTCAATCTACGCATATATAGTACACTGCACAACGGCCTATTATGAGCCACACCCGGCTCTCGCTACACGTATTCGCCAACCAAACCCAGCGATATCATCTGAAAAGCCGACACAAATAGTATCACCGCTATGGGCATAATCCAGCCGGCGAACTTATCAGATAGGTGACCTGATAACCTACTCTCTCAAAAGCAAATCAAGTTAAAGTAGTAAAATCAGGCACTTGCCATACTTCCTGCACAGCCAACACTATATTTCGCATCCGGCAGCTGCATAGCTTCTAAGCTATTCGCATCATCTGCTGGCAAGCTTAACTGAATGCGTTTAGTCAGAGAAGACATCAATCGTAGTAGCATCAATAAAAGTACCTGATTGTTTCTGCTATTACTATAACCTGCGCCTCCGTCATACCCGGCCACAGTGGTAAACTCAGGCAGGTTGCAGCCAGTTCTTCGGCTACCGGCAGCGCTCCAACAGGTAGGCCCAGGTGAGCATAGGCAGGCTGTAAGTGCGGAGGCACCGGATAATGTACTAGAGTTTCGATGCCGGCTGCCGCTAAGTGTTGTCGCAGGGCATCGCGCCCAGAAGTATGTACTACATAGAGATGCCAGACCGGTTCGGCTCCGGTAGCCACAAATGGCAGACGTAGACCAGGAATGTCGGCTAAGTATTTGGAGTACCAAGCGGCCAACTCACAGCGCTGCCGGTTCCACTCACTCAGGTAGCGCAGCTTCACGCGCAGCACGGCGGCCTGTAGCTCGTCTAAGCGAGAATTATAGCCGATAGTTTCGCTAACGTACCGCCGCTCGGTACCATAGTTACGTAGCCGCCGTACCGCGTGAGCCAGCGTGGCATCGTTGGTGGTTACGGCTCCGCCATCGCCCAAAGCCCCTAAATTTTTACTTGGATAGAAGCTCGTGGCATTCACCTGCCCGAAACTACCCGTGAGTTGCCCCTGCCAGGTAGCACCCTGGGCCTGCGCATTATCTTCTACTATCCACAAGCCATAGCGGGTAGCCACATCCAAGATAGCCGACATCTCGCAGGGCTGCCCGTACAGGTGTACCGGCACGATGCCTCGTGTGCGCGGCGTGATAGCTGCCGCCAGTCGGGCTGGGTCAAGGTTGCTGGTGCGCGGGTCTGGCTCTACAGGCACCGGTACCCCACCAGCCTGCGTTATGGCCAGCCAGGTGGCGATGTAGGTGTTGCTTGGCACAAGCACCTCATCACCCGGCCGCACGCCCAATGCTCGCATCGACAGATGTAGCGCATCCAGTCCGTTGCCTACCCCTATTGCATGTACTACCCCACCCGCCTGGCTATACTCCTGCTCAAAAGCTGCCACCTGCTCACCCAGCACAAACCACTGCCGGTCGTACACTTCAGTTATCGCCGCCAGCACCTCAGCGCGGATGGCCTCATGCTGGCCCGCTAAAGACAAAAACGGAATGTGCATAAGAATCAGAAGTAGCTACTTGGCCGCAAAGCTACTCTCGCTGTTGCTCACTCGACATTCGCTGGCTTCGACCAGAATAAGAGTTAGCATAGCCTTACAGCCAGTTAAGTAGCACCTTTCCGGCATCCAGCACCATACCTGAGTCCAGATAAGCATAAGCTGCCTATAGGCTGGCTATAGGCTTTAGTGAGTTCGCTCCGTCTTACTCGGCCAGGCACAAATTTATACTATCCCAGGTTAAGTATATAGTCACCCTCGTTGCCGGGGCGGTCAATAGCCACCGCTCGTAGCTGCCTGGCCGCCCCTGTTGGGTGCGCCTGCCCGGTGACGTAGTGCCACCAGTCGTCACCCACTGCCTCGGCCGTTCCCTCTTCCAGCACTTGCCCAGCCTCATTCAGTATCTGCACTCGCACCGCCACTACTCCGAATGGGTCTTGAGCCCGTATCCGTAGTTGTACGCTACCCTGCCCCCGGTATTGTTCTGCCTCTACGGCCAGCACCAGCGGCGGTTTTGTATAGTCGGCCAGTGCCATGCTGTACACGCTGCCAAAGCTACCGGGGCGCACGTGCGGCTGGTAATAGGCCCGCCCCTCGGCGCTGGCCTGCTGCGCCTTGCCGTAGGCCACTGCTTCCCGAAACGTACCCTGTCGCCACTGCTGCTGGGCTACGCTGCCCGACCGCTTCACGAGTACCGGGGCCAACTGCGCATAGGTTTGCCCATCGGCCATAGTGCGAAACACCAGGTTGCCAATGCGCCCGCTAAGACTCGCAATACCCCTCCCCGCTTCCAGCTTGACCCGCGCCATTCTGCATCTTCCGCCCTTGTAGGCGTACTTCATATGCAATATAGTACCCGCCTGCTTTTTGGGTTAGCGTCGGCGGATTCCAGCGTGCTGTTAGATAGCTATATTCTCCGTTAAAAAAACAGCCCGCCCCGAGTAGACTCGGCGACAGGCTGTTTTGAAGCGGTTTCGAGGTCGGTGTACGTAATCTTGATAGCCCACTTTCCTCTCCTTTTCGGAGAGGCGTTGGGGGAGGCGCTTTGCTTAGTACGACCTCACACGCAGATTACAAACTGTTACCCAATAGCGCAGTAGCACTACCCCACATGTTCTTTAAAATACTCCAGCGTCCGGCGTAGCCCCTCAGCCCGGCCTACTTTCGGCTCCCAGCCCAAAATTTCCTTAGCCAACGTAATATCGGGCTTGCGCTTCATCGGGTCGTTTTCGGGCAAAGCCTGATACGTTGGCTTAAACTCGACGCCGGTAAGACGGGCAATTTCTTCGCCGAATTCCTTGATAGTTATTTCGTCGGGGTTACCAATGTTAACAGGCAAAGCATAATCGCTGAGCAGCAAGCGGTAAATGCCCTCCACCAAATCATCAACATAGCAGAAGGAGCGCGTTTGGGAGCCATCGCCGAATACCGTCAGGTTCTCACCGCGCAGGGCTTGCGAGAGGAAGGCCGGCAGCACGCGGCCATCGTCGAGGCGCATGCGGGGCCGTAGGTATTGAAGATGCGAATAATGCGTGTTTCCAGTCCGTGATGCGTATGGTAAGCCATGGTGATGGCTTCCTGAAAGCGCTTGGCTTCGTCGTAGCAGCCACGCGGCCCTACGGGGTTTACATTGCCAAAATAGGTTTCTACCTGTGGGTGGACTTCCGGGTCGCCATACACCTCCGAGGTGCTGGCAATCAGCATTCGGGCGCCTTTCACGCGGGCCAGCCCCAGCAGATTATGGGTACCCAAGGAGCCCACTTTCAGTGTCTGAATCGGGATTTTTAAGTAGTCAATCGGCGAAGCTGGCGAGGCAAAATGCAGTATATAGTCCAGTTTCCCCGGCACGAACACAAACTTGCTCACGTCGTGGTGGTGAAACTCGAAGTCCTCGCGCTTGAAAAGATGCTCGATGTTGGACAAATCCCCGGTAATCAGGTTGTCCATTGCTATCACATGATAACCTTCAGCCAAAAACCGGTCGCATAGGTGTGAGCCCAGGAAACCAGCGCCGCCGGTAATAAGAACGCGTTTTTTGTCAGACATAGGGAAAGCTGGATGCTATACTGCGCGGGCAACGCATGACTAAAAGTTGATAAACTAGGAAGCAGGCTCTTTATGGTAGGTTTTTACGCCAATGCAGTGGTAAGCGAAGCCAGCTTCTTTCATCTCGACCGGGTCGTAGATATTGCGGCCATCGAAAATCACTTTTTGCTTCAGCAGCCGACCAACCACCTCGAAAGAGGGCGAACGGAACTCGGGCCACTCCGTCACAACCAGTAGCGCATCGGCATCTACCAGGGCCTCAAACTGGTCTTTAGCGTAAGCGATGGTGTCACCCAGCGTGTGCTTGGCTTCGTTGACAGCCACCGGGTCGTAGGCCGAAACGGTGGCACCTTCAGCCAGCAGCTTTTCAATAATCACCAACGACGGGGCTTCGCGCATGTCATCGGTCTTGGGCTTGAAGGACAAGCCCCAGATAGCGAATTTCTTGCCTTTGAGGTCGTTGCCAAAGTGCTTTTTCACTTTGTTGAACAACACCTCTTTCTGGGCCTCGTTCACACCTTCCACCGCTTGCAGTACCTGCATCTGGTAGCCGTTTTCCTGAGCCGTCTTAATGAGGGCCTTCACATCTTTCGGGAAGCAGGAGCCGCCGTAACCGATGCCCGGATAAATAAACTTAGTACCGATGCGGGCATCGGAGCCTATTCCCTGACGCACTTTGTTTACGTCGGCCCCCATAATTTCGCAGAGGTTGGCAATATCGTTCATAAACGATATTTTAGTTGCCAACATAGAGTTTGCTGCATATTTAGTCATCTCGGCCGACGGAATATCCATGAAGATAATCGGGTGGCCGTTGAGCAGGAAGGGCTTGTAGAGGCGACGCATTACCTCCTCGGCCCGCTCAGAGCTAACGCCGACCACAATACGGTCGGGCTTGAGAAAGTCGTCGATGGCAGCGCCTTCCTTCAGAAACTCAGGGTTGGAAGCTACGTCAAACTCTATGGCTGTACCGCGCTTGCTCAGTGCCTGCTCAATCTCGGCACGCACTTTGGCCGCCGTACCAACGGGTACTGTGCTCTTCGTCACAATAACACCGTAGTTACTCATGCTTTCACCAATGCCCCGCGCTACTGCCAGCACGTATTTCAGGTCGGCCGAGCCGTCTTCACCGGGAGGCGTGCCTACGGCAATAAACGCTACATCGGCGCCTTTAATGCTCTCAGCCAAGGAGGTAGAGAAATGTAGGCGGCCCGCTTTCACATTGCGGGAAACCATTTCTTCCAAACCCGGCTCATAAATGGGCAGAATGCCTTGATGAAGGTTGTTGATTTTTTTCTGGTCAATATCGATGCACGTAACATCAATGCCGACTTCGGCAAAACAAGTGCCCGTAACCAGTCCGACGTACCCGGTACCTACAACTGCTATTTTCATGTTGAATTTAAGGTTGTCTGACAATCAAGGTGTTTCGCTTGTTTAACTTAGACATCAGCCATTTGTGCGAGGGTACTTCCACAACATGATGAAGCAGGATTGCTACTAAAGTTGTAGCCAGAAATGTTGCAAAACCATACCACCAAAAGAGGGGTAAGTTTTTTCCTAAACGTATGTCTTGAATCATGAAAAAGGGCAACTGGGCCAAGTAGAAGCAATAGCTTATGCGCCCAGCATATTCTGCCACAGGATGAGTGAGTAAGCGTAAGAATTTTGTTTTATCAATATCTACTAATGCCGCAAGCAGACAAATGATAGCAGGAACAATCAGCCAATTATGGGCGACAAAACCAAGAAGTCTTGGCCCTGCTCCTGCAATGTATGTCCCTGCAATGCCGACCATAACTAATGCCTGCCACTCTGTAGTACGCCATTGAAAACGGAATACTAACAAACCAGAAATCATGCCAGCAATAAATTCGGAGCACCGAAATAGCGGATGATTATACATAAGCGAATAACTTACATAAGCTGGCCATAATCGATAAGCAAAACCTCCAAATGTGCCAGCGAGAATAACTACCGTTAACAATATCCATAAGATAGGCTGCCGCGAAATACGTAGCAGTAGTGGCAGCAAAAAAGGAAAGAATAGATAAAAGAAAATTTCGCTAGAAACCGACCACCCCCCGCTCCCGTACCAGCTCATTGATATCGCAGGAAAAACAGCCTCTGTCATAGTCAAATCAGCCACCATAGTAAGGGGTGCCGTCGGCGTAGTTGTCCCTTCCAGAGATATCAAAGAGGCAAATACAAATAATCCTGCTAAATAGACAGGATAAATACGTGCCAGCCTTTTGCAAAAAAAAACCAATATGTATTTTGGAGTTTGAATCTGCGCATTAGGGAAATCCTTTAAGTGACTGTATGTAAGAAGGAAACCCGAGAGTACAAAAAATACTGTTACGCCTAAAGCACCATGGCTTACAATGTTATAAACAGGCCATGGTAGAAACAACATTTTTGTTCTCATATTTACATGAAATATGAATACTAAAAATGCAGCCACAAACCTTAATCCAGTAAGTGCTTTAAGTTCTATTTTTATTTTTTGCATAACATAAATTTTTTAATTAATTATATATTTTATAGAATTAATTAAACTGTCTAAATATTTTAAGTTACTTAAAAGGCAGTTACTTGATAGATTCAAAATCTATAAAAACAGTCTTCGTTACATTTTTAACCAAAATTATCGTAAATATTTTATAATTTTTATTTTTAAATCTTAAGCTAAATTTTTTTCCTCAAATCTGCTTCTTTTATCCTACTAAACAGGTCTTTTAGGGGTCCATATTATCAGTTGTAAGTAGAATCTCACCCCTTTTAAACCACCGCCCAACCCTTAACCTCTCCCTACGCCATGTAATGCCTCCACCAGTACTGGAACACGATAAGGGCCCAGATCCGGGCGTGCGCGTCGCCGGGGTTATTCGAAAAGAGCTGTTTTTTCAGCTTTTGCACGGCCGTTGCATCGAAAATGCCTTGGCTGGCAACGAACTCATCGGCTAAAAGGTCTTGCTCGATCAGGGGGCGTAGCTCGCCGCGCATCCACTTCAGCAAAGGCACTTCGAAGCCGTGCTTGGGGCGGTCGTAGAGCTCGGGTGGCAGCATGGGCCGGAAGGCATCCTGTACGATTCTCTTTTTCATGGTGCCATCAACCTTGCTACTCACGGGCAATGAGAAGGCGAAGTTAACTACCTTATAATCAAGAAAAGGTGTTCTTACTTCTAGTGAATTAGCCATGCTCATCAGGTCGACCTTGGTGAGCATATCGTAGGGCAGCACCAGCTGCGTATCGGTGAGCAGCACCTCGTTGAGGTCGCCATCGGCATGGATATTCTCCAGGATGTCCTTGCGGCGCTTGGCGGCCAGCTTCTTGCCTACTTTCCGGCGGCTGGCCGGGCTGAGCAAGCTGTTAGCTTCCTTTTCGGAGGCAAAGCTGGCCCAGTCCCAGTACCGGTCTTTGGGCCCGCTGAGCATGCCGCGCGAGAAGCGCTGAAACTGGCGGATTTTATTGCCGAAATACGAGTTGCGCGACTTGGGCAGCACATCCCAGAGCAAATTCAGGCCGGTTACGGCCTCGGCCTTAAAGCCGCCCTGCCGCACCCGGAAATCGCCCATGTGCTTATTGTAGCCGCCAAAAATCTCGTCGGCTCCATCGCCGCTCAGCGCAACCGTAACGTGCTGGCGGGTGCGCTGGCTGAGAATATGAACGGCCAGGGCCGAAGAGTCAGCAAACGGCTCATCGAAATAGTCGAGCATCTGAAAGATATGCTCGTACAAGTCATTGTTGCTCAGCGAAAACACCGTATGATTGGTGTTGTGCATCTTCGCTACCAGGTTGGCATACTTGGTTTCGTCGAAAAACGGCTCGTCGCGGAAGCCGATGCTGAACGTGTTGAGGTGCGGCGTGTGGCGAGTTGCCAGCGCAGTTACTACGCTCGAGTCGATGCCGCCACTCAGGAAGGAGCCCAGCGGCACGTCGGCCACGAGGCGGCGCTCCACGGCTTCGTCCATAAGCGTCACCAGCTTTTTCTGCTGCTCGTCGTAGGTAAGCTTGTTCTTAGCGACTTTTTTGGGGTCGTAAGGAATTTTATACCAGCGCTTGCGCACCACCTTATCACCTTGGATAAACAGGTAGTGACCCGGCAGCAGCTTCTTGACACCCTTAAAAATGGTAGCCGGCCCCGGAATATAGTTGAGCTGCAAATACTGGCTGAGCGCCACGTAATCGAGTTTGCGCGGCACGCCCAGCGCCAGCAGCGACTTCAGCTCGGAGCCAAAAAGCAGTTGGTCTTCGTCGCGGTACACATGTAGCGGCTTTACGCCGTAGCGGTCGCGGGCAATGAACAGTGAGTTCTCTTCCTTATCATAAATCGCGAAGCCAAAAAAGCCATTAAGCTTCTTGATAAACCCGCGGCCTTCGCTGATATACAGATTAAGAATTACTTCAGTATCGGTCTGCGAATGAAACTGATAGCCTTTTCTAACCAGCTTTTCGCGCAGCTCACGAAAGTTAAATATCTCCCCGTTGAATACAATAGTGTAGCGACCCGACGCATCGGTCATCGGCTGGTTGCCATCGGCCGAAAGGTCCAGGATAGCCAGGCGGCGAAAGCCGAGGCCACACTGTTCGTACACGAAATGCCCCTGCGAGTCGGGGCCGCGGCGCACGATGGCATCAGTAGCCGCCTGCAAGCGGGTCAGGGCCGAGCGGCCAGAATCGGAGAAGGCGTAAGCGCCGGTTATTCCACACATAGCTAGGCTGCAAAGATAGGGCTCAACCAAGGCTCATGGGTGCGCTACAGGAAGAGCACCCTCGGTTATAGAAGTGCGAAGCGTAACCTGAGGCCTCTTCTACTAGTAAAGCCAGCTGGGAAAAGGCGCTGGCTCTTTTCCGTTTTACCCGCCAAAACTCCCCTCCCCTTTTCCATGAGCTTACAACAGAAATTTGAAGCTGCCGTGCAGCAAGTCAACAACTTACCGGCCGATACTGCCTCGCAGCACATGACAGCGCTTTATGGCCTCTACAAACAGGCAACGGAAGGCGATGTCAACATGAAGCATGCTGAAGTGGATGCCGAGGGGGCCAACCAAGCCAGTGGGCCGGCGGGCCTTTCGCAAGCGCAGTGGGACTCGTGGGATAAGTATAAGGGCCTGGCTGAGGACGAAGCGAAGCGCCAGTATGTAGCCCAGGTAGCTGAGCTGACTGGCAGCAACCCGAACGGCGGCTCCGACGCCGGCACTGTGCCCACCGATGCGCTTACTAATGCGCCCCTGGCCCCCGATGCGCCGCTGCCAACCGGCAAAGAGAACGATACGGTTTCGCGGCAGGCCGACTTCGGCCCCGGCGAAAGCACGGGCGGCCTGCGGGGCGACATTACCGCCGGCGCGCCCTACGGCGGTGAGGACCAGCTAAAAGATAATCAGTAAGTTGCAGATACGATAAAGCCGCTTTGACAGAGACCTTACTCCAGGTCAGAGCGGCTTTTAGCCTGCTATCACAAGGATTTTTGATATATATTATAAATAATACGTCGGTCCAGCTCGGTCAGGGTCGGGCGCGTATCAGTTTGCACAAAATGGCGCTTGAAGGCGCTGATGGCGGCGGGCAAATCCTGGGTGTCGTAGCCGATAATGCGCAGGGCTTCGCGGGGGTAAGGCCCGGCAGCGGCCGGCCCAGCGAGTCGGAAGCGAAGGGCGCGGCAGTGGTATCGGTAAGCACCGCCGCATCGTACCAGAGGCCAAAGCCGCGCGCCGCCAGCTTTTGCCAGGGAAACTGGGCGCTCGGGTCGCTTTTGCGTGTGGGGGCAATATCGCCGTGGCCGATAAAATTGGCTACCGGAATATTGTATGCCCGCTTCAGGCTGCCCAGCACTTTCAGCAGGCTGGCCAGCTGGGCATCCTGAAACGGCTCTGCGCCGTCGTTATCCAGCTCAATACCTATCGAAACAGAGTTGATGTCGGTGATGCTGCCCCAGCGCGCCACCCCGCCATGCCAGGCACGCAGGTAGTCGCTGAGCAGATGGTACACCTGGCCATCGCGGCCAATTACGTAGTGCGCGCTTACCTGCGTCTTCGTCTGAGCAAACGTTTTGAGGGTCTGCTCGGTGCTTTTCTGCGCCGTGTGGTGGATGATGACGTAGTTGGGCTTGCGCAGATTAAAATTGACGGTACCTACCCAATAAGGAGTGGCGGGCAGGCTGTCGGCCGGCGCGGCAGGCTGGGCTTGCAGCTGCCGGGCAAAGGCGTTGGCCTGCCGACGGTACACTTTGTTGGTAGCGGCGTAGGGATTACGAACGCAGGCAGTAGCCACCCCCGCCAGCACTAGTAGCATAGTCATTTTTTTCATAAGACCAGTACTTAAAACAGAACGTCATGCTGCGCAAGCTCAGCATGACGTTCTGTTTGGCATTCGGAAAAGTTACTTGGCATACGCCACCGAGCGCATTTCCCGGATAACCGTCACTTTAATCTGGCCGGGGTACTGCATTTCCTTTTCAATTTTTTGCGAAATCTCGAAGCTCAGCTCACCGGCCCGCTCATCGCTCACGTTCTCGGCATCGACAATCACGCGCAGCTCGCGGCCCGCCTGAATGGCGTAAGTCTGGTTGACCCCTTTAAAGGCGCTGGCCGTTTCTTCCAGCTGCTTGAGCCGCTTGATGTAGCTTTCCATCATTTCGCGGCGGGCGCCGGGGCGCGAGCCCGAGATGGCGTCGCAGGCCTGCACAATGGGCGAGATAAGGGCTGTCATCTCAATCTCATCGTGGTGAGCCCCAATGGCATTCACTACGTCGGGGTGCTCCTTGTATTTTTTGGCCATCTCCATGCCCAGAATGGCGTGGGGCAGTTCGGGCTCTTCGGTGGTTACCTTGCCGATGTCGTGGAGCAGGCCGGCGCGGCGGGCGTGCTTCACGTTGAGGCCCAGCTCGGCGGCCATGGTAGCGCACAGGTTAGCTACCTCGCGGCTGTGCTGGAGCAGGTTCTGGCCGTAGCTGGAGCGGAAGCGCATCCGGCCCACCATCCGAATCAGCTCGGGGTGCAGGCCATGAATACCGAGGTCGATAACGGTGCGCTCCCCGATTTCGATAATTTCCTCCTCGATTTTCTTGGTCGTCTTGGCCACGATTTCTTCCACCCTGGCCGGGTGAATACGACCGTCTTTCACCAGCAAGTGCAGCGAAAGTCGGGCTATTTCGCGGCGCACCGGGTCGAAGCCCGAGATAATGATGGCTTCGGGCGTGTCATCCACAATCACCTCAACGCCCGTGGCGGCTTCCAGGGCGCGAATGTTGCGGCCCTCCCGGCCAATGATTTTCCCTTTTACGTCGTCGCTCTCAATGTTGAAGACCGACACGCAGTTCTCAATGGCGTGTTCCGAAGCCGTGCGCTGAATGGTTTCGAGCACTACTTTCTTGGCATCTTTGGTAGCCGTGAGCTTGGCCTGCGCCACGGTGTCCTTAATGTAGGAGCTGGCTTGCAGCTGCGCCTCGTTACGCAGGCTTTCCACCAGCTGCTCGCGGGCTTCGGCGGCGGTGAGGCCGGCTACCTTTTCGAGCTGGCTTTGCACTTCGTGCAGCTGCTCGTCGGCTTGCTGCTGCTTGGCTTGAAGGTCGGCCAGGGTCGTTTCGTGCTTTTGCTGGCGCTTTTCTTCCTGCTGCTCAAAGCGGGTGCGGTGGTGCTCCGCATCGGCCTGAAGCTTTTCGCGGGTCGCTTCCAGCTCCTTTTCCTTGTGTTGCAGCTGCTCCAGCTGCTTCTGGGTAGTATCGGTGAGGTGTTTGATACTCTGCTCCTGGGCCAGCACGCCCTGCCGACGCTCAGTCAGTTCCTGCTCCAGAGCGGCCTTAAGGCGCTGGGTTTCCTGCTCAAACTCGCGCCGCTGGCGCTTCTGCTCCTGCTCGTATTCGTTCTTAAGGCTACGAAACTTGTCTTTCGACTGCTGGATGCGCTCGTCGCGGGTGCGGTTGGCCTGCGTTTCGGCTTCTTCGAGAATCTGACGGGCTTTGGCCTGCGCCTGCCCTTCCAGGTCTTGGCGGGCTTTGCCCGCCAGCTGGCGGCCCACCACCACGCCCGCCACCAGGGCAATGACGGCGGCTACCGCACAATATAAAAGTATAAGAGACATGAAGTTATGGAAATGAAGTGAATCAAAACCATAGCTACGGCAAAAACCCGGAACCGAAACGCAGCAGAAGGCCACTCGCCTTCGGTGCGCCCGGCCGGGCCAACGAAACAGTATGGGTGCAGCTCGGTCGCTAGGCCGCCAGCACCACGCCAGTGAGCAGCTCGTCGAGGCGCGCCAGGCGCTCGGTCAGGGCTGCATCGGTTCCATCCTTTTCTTTGCTAACTTTCAGTGAGTCAGCCATTGTGGCGAGGGCTACCATCGCCAGCAGGTCTTGTTTGTCCTGGATACCATACTGCTCCCGAAACTCACGCAGCTTTTCGCTGAGCTGCCGGCCGGCCAGGCGCAGGCGCTCTTCGTCGGCCACGGCCACCCGCATGGGGTAGTCGCGCTCGGCAATGCGAATTTTAATAGCTAAGTCGTTCATTTAGAGAGCAAATAAGGATTTCATATGAGAAGGCAGGTTATTCCCTCAAATAGGCAAGGCACTTATCTAGTTCGCGGATGTATTCGTTGAGGCGTTGTTTCAGCTCGTTGGCCTGGGTGGGTTCCCCGCCGGCTATAGTCTGGACAAGTTTAACAATATTTTCCTGGTTTTGATACTCGCGCAGCTGTTTTTCTCGCTCGCGCTCGTCGGCCCGCAGGTGTTCAATGGTGGTATGGGCATCGGCCAGCTCCTCGCGCAGCTGCTGGTAGGCAGCCACTAAGGTGGTTACCTGTCGCTCCAGGCGGTCAAGCTGTGCAAGTTGTTGAGACGAGGCCACAAAAAGAGATGGTTTAGCCCGCGAAGGTAGTGCCCGAACGCACGCGGCCCTAGCCAGGCCGCGGAAAAGCCCGCCAAAGCAGCGGGCTTTTCACGCATTATTTACCCGTTGAGGTTATCGGCTACTTCCGAATGAGGGCCCCCGCCTGCTTTTCGAACTGCTGAATAAGGCGCTGCATGGTCTGCTCTATGGCCTGCTCGGTCAGCGTCTGGCTGGGGTCGAGTAGGGTGAAGCTCACCGAGTACGACTTTTTGCCCGCGCCCAGGTTGGGGCCTTCGTACACGTCGAATACATTGAGGCTTTGCAGCAGCTTCTTCTCGGTGCGCTGGGCAATGGTGCGCAGCTGCTCGAACGTCACGCCCTGGTCGACCACCAGCGACAAGTCGCGGCGCACCTCCGGGAAGCGGGGCAGCTCGCGGGCGGTGAGGCTGGCCTTGTACTTTTTGAGCAGCCAATCCCAGTCCAGCTCGGCGTACCACACGGGCTGGCTTACGTCGAGGCGCTTGAGCACGGCCGGCGATACGGCCCCGACGTTGCCTACCGGCTGGTTTTGCGCCAGCAGCGTGAGGCCCCCGGCCAGGTAGGCATGCTGGGTAGGCTGCGGCGAGGCCTGCGCGTGGCTCAGCGCCGCCAGTACCTGCTGCGCGGCCCCGGCCACATCGTGAAAAGTAGTCTTCCGGGTCGGATGCTGCCAGGTTTCGGCCGAAGCCGCGCCGGTCAGCCACAGGCTTAATATCGTTTTTTCTGTATATTTACCAGCGGCTGTGCGCTGGTAGGTTTTGCCAAACTCGTAGAGCTTCAGGTCGCGCTGCCGGCGGTTGAGGTTGTGGCGCACTACTTCGAGGCCCGAGTGCAGCAGCGTGGGCCGCATCACGTTCAGGTCCTGGCTGTTGTAGTTCAGAATCCGCACCAGCGCCTCATCGGGCGCGGTGGCCTGCTCGAAGTATTGCGCGTTGGTGAGCGAGTTGGTAATGATTTCTGAAAAGCCCTGGCCGCTGAGCAGGCTGGCTACTTTCTGGCGCACCACCTCGGGGTCGGGGTTAGGGAAGGGCGAGAGGAACGAGGCCGCGTTGTGAGGCCGCAACGCCACGTTGTTGAAGCCGTAAATGCGCAGGATTTCCTCGATTACGTCGGCTTCGCGGGTCACATCCACCTTATAGGGCGGTACGGCAAGCAGCCAGGTTGGCGCCTGGCCCTGGGCCGAAATTTCCTGCTCGATTTTAATACCCAGTCCGGTCAGGATTTCCCGGATGCGCTCCGGCCCTATTTCCTGGCCGATGAGCCGGGCTACGCGGTCGAGGCGCAAACGCACCTGGCTGTTGGGGATGGCGTGCGGAAACTCGTCGACCACCGGCGCAGCAACCCTGGCGCCGGCTACCTCTTGCAGCAGCAGCGCGGCGCGGCGCAAGGCCGTGGGCACCATGTAGGGGTCGGTACCGCGCTCGTAGCGGAACGACGCATCGGTTTTGAGGCCGTGCGTCTGGCTGGTACGGCGCACCACGGCCGGCGCGAAATAGGCACTTTCCAGAAACACGCGGGTAGTATCGGCACTCACGCCCGAGGTTTTGCCCCCAAACACGCCGGCCAGGGCCATGGGGGTACCCTGGGCATTGGCGATGACGAGGTCATCGGCCTGCAAGCTGCGCTCAACACCGTCGAGCGTCACAAACTTCTCACCGGCTTCGGCGCGCTTCACGCGAATCTGGCCGCCGGCAAGCTGGTCGGCATCAAAGGCGTGCAGGGGCTGGCCCAGCTCGTGGAGCACAAAGTTGGTGACATCCACTACGTTATTAATCGGCGAGAGGCCAATGCTGCGCAGCCGGCGCTGAAGCCACTCGGGCGAGGGGCCCACCTGCACGTTATCGAGCAGCAGGCCCGCGTAGCGCGGGCACGCCTGGTCGTCCTCAAGCGTAACGCTGATATTCTCACCAGCGGCGGGAGCCGCGAAGGCGCTCACGTCGGGCAGGTGCGCCGGCTGGCCCAGCAGGGCGCGCAGCTCGCGGGCCACCCCGTAGTGCGAAGCCGCGTCGGCCCGGTTGGGCGTGAGGCCGATTTCGAACACCGTATCGGAGCCCAGGCCGAAATACGCAGCCGCCGGTGTGCCGTCGGGCAGGTCAGTATTGAGCACCAGAATGCCGGCGTGCGACTGCCCCAGGCCGATTTCGTCCTCGGCGCAAAGCATGCCCTCGGAGGCAGCTCCGCGAATTTTCGACTTTTTAATTTTGAACGCCTCGCCCTGGCTGGGATGCAGCATGGCCCCTTCCAGCGCCACGACTACGCGCTGCCCGGCCGCTACGTTGGGGGCTCCGCACACAATCTGGCGCGGGGTTTCGTCGCCCACGCTTACGGTCGTAAGGCTGAGCTTATCGGCGTCGGGGTGGCGCTCGCAGGTGAGCACGGTGCCCAGCACCACGCCGCGCAGGCCGCCCGGAATGCTTTCCAGCTCGTGCAGGCCCTCGACTTCGAGGCCCGAGCCGGTGAGCAAAGCGCCGACTTCGGCCGCCGGCAACGAAGTGGGGAATAAGGTTTTAAGCCAATCGAAGGAGATAGTCATGCGGGAAAGCGCCGGCCCTGAAGCGGCCGGACGCAGGCCACAAAGTTACTGGCCGCCGACAAGTAGGCTGTTTATTTCTATAATCCCGTAATTTCCAGGCTAACCAGCAAAGAGCCAGGCTCGCTACTGCGGCACCAGCTGCTCACCAGCGAGCACGGGCACCGTCAGGCGGTTATCGGCGGGCGGCCGGGGGCAGCTGTAGTCGTGGTTGTAGGCGCAAAACGGGCTGTACGCGGCGTTGAAGTCGAGCACGATTTCGCTAGCCTCGGGCGCGGGCAGCGGCAGGTCGAGGTAGCGGCCGCCGGCGTAGGTCTGCCGGCCATTGGTAGGGTCAGTGAAGGGCACAAACAGCTCCTGGCTGTCGCCCTGCTTTTGCAGCAGCACCAGCTTCTGGGGCTGGCCGTTCAGCTCAAACCCGGCGGTGCCCCAGTGGGTGTAGGCATCGGCCGAGCCGCCGGTGAGGGCCAGCGGCAGCGGTACCAGCCCGGCCGACCGGCTGAGGCGGGCCGTTACGCGGTAGGCCGCATCGGGCCTGAAGTAGCGCAGGCCCCCGAACGCCGCCCGCCGGGCCGGCGGAATGGGGGAAGTAGGGGCCGTGCGAAAGGCATTGTCCTTTTGCTGCCGGGCCTGGCGCAGCTGGGCGGCGTAGCCGGCATCCGTTTTAGAGGCCGGCTCAGTATTTGAAAAATTATATATTAACAAGCTGATAGCGGCCAACAGGCCGGCCAGAAGCGGAATCTTGCGCATAAGCAGCATAATTTAGCCAACCCTCCCTAACGGGAAGCCGCCGGCAAAAGTCCGACCGAAAAAGCGGAGTTCCGCGCCCCTCTTCTCCTACAGCATGCCTTCATCGGCGAAGCTGTAGTAGCCATTATCAGTATAAATAAGGTGGTCGAGAATGGGCAAATCGAGAAAATTGCCGGCTTCCCTGAGCTTTTTGGTTAACGAAATATCGGCGGCGCTGGGGTTGCGGTTGCCGCTGGGGTGGTTATGCACCAGGATAATGCTGCTGGCCAGGTTTTCGAGCGCCTGCTTGAAAATCAGCTTGGGGTCGGCCACGGTACCGGCCACGCCGCCGCTGCTGATTTTTTCCTGGCGCATCACCACATTGGCCCGGTTGAGCAGAATTACCCAAAACTCCTCGTGTGGCAGGTCCTGCAAACCCGGCCGCATCAGCTGGTAGATATCGCGTGAGCTGCTGATGGTGGTGCGGCGGCCCGCGCCCTGCTCCTTGCGGCGGCGGCCCAGCTCCAGTGCGGCCACTACTGTAATAGCTTTGGCCGGCCCCACGCCGGGGTGGCGGCACAGCTGCTTGATGCTGAGGCGTGCCAACTCATTTAAGTCATTATCAACTGCCTGCAGCATCAGCATACCCACATCAACAGCCGTGAGCTTGGTGGTGCCGGAGCCGAGCAGGATGGCCAGCAGCTCGGCATCGGAGAGCGCGGCACGCCCTTTCTGCACCATTTTTTCGCGGGGTCGGTCTTCTTCGGCCCAGCTTTTAATGCCAAAGCTGGTGGGCGGCACATAGGGCGCCGGAGCAGGCAGATCATCTGGCTCGTCAGCCGAAAGAGAGGTAGTTGGGAGCATAGTAAAATGGCGCTATAAGCGCAAAGTAAAATAAATTTCCGGGCCGTGCGTCAATTCGGCTGTTGGCCGCTTTCGCCTCAACCAAAACAGCGGCCGGCCGTTTGGCCTTTCTATATGCAGAATCGACTTGTTTTCTGGGCACTCTTCTTACTTATCCTCGTAGCTGAAGCTTACGGCTACGTGGCCGTGCGCACGGCTTTCGCCCCGGCCACGGCCGCAGGCCGGCGGGGCTTCGCCATCAGCTATTGGGCGCTTACCTTAGGGCTATGGGCGCTGTGCTTCTGGGCAGCGGCTACCCGCCACGATGGGCCGTAGCCGTTAAAAGCTACCTGCTGGCTGCGCCGCTCCTGCTGCTGGCGGCCAAGCTGGTTGTTATTTTTCCGCTGCTGCTCGAAGACCTGACCCGGCTGGGCCGCTGGGCCGCGCGCAGCTTTGGCGAAGCCACGCCCGGCGACCCTGACGCAACGCCGCTCACCCGCAGCCAGTTTATCAGCCGGCTGGCGCTGGCGCTGGGGGCTATTCCGCTGGGGTCGCTTATCTGGGGCATGGTGAAGGGCAAAACCGACTACCAGGTGCGCCGCGTGGTGCTGCGCTACCCCAACCTACCGGCGTCGTTCGATGGATTTAAAATTCTGCAAATCTCCGACTTGCACACCGGCTCTTTTAATGGCAATACGGAGCCCATGCGCCGGGCGGTGCGCCTCATCAATGCCCAGCACGCCGACCTTGTTGTGATGACCGGCGACCTCGTGAATGACCACTCGGAAGAAGTGCTGCCGCATATAGAGGCGCTGGCGGGCATCAAGTCGGACCTGCCTATTTTCTCTATCCTGGGCAACCACGACTATGGCGACTATGTGGCCTGGCCCAGCGCCGAGGCTAAGCGCCAAAACTTACAGCAGCTGGCTGGCTACCACGCCAAAATTGGCTGGCGCCTGCTGCTCGATGAGAGCCACATCATTCGGCGCGGACAGGACGAGCTGGCCGTGCTGGGCGTGCAAAACTGGAGCTCCCACCCCAACTTTCCCAAACACGGCAACCTGGCCCAGGCACACGCGGCCAGCGGCCAGGCGCCGTTTAAGCTGCTGCTCTCGCACGACCCTTCGCACTGGGAAGCCCAGGTATTAGATTATCACGATATTGACCTCACCCTCAGCGGCCATACCCACGGCATGCAGTTTGGGGTAAACCTGCCGGGGTTTAAATGGAGCCCGGTACAGTATTCTTACCCGCAGTGGGCGGGCCTCTACGAGCAGGGCCGTCAAAAGCTCTACGTCAATGTGGGCCTGGGCTACCTGGGCTTTCCTGGCCGGGTAGGCTTTCTGCCCGAGATAACCTTGCTTGAGCTGCGCCGGGCCTAGCTGCCGTAGGCGCTGATAAACAGCCTCTACCGGCAACCCCGCCGCCTCGGGCTGCGTTAAAGCGCCCACCAAAGCACCCTTTCTCTTAAAATCCCTTCCCATGAAAAATGTTCTGTTGCTGCTAGCCAGCGCCACGGCCCTTTCCCTGGCCTCCTGCTCGCAGGAAAAAACTACTGATACCGCCACGACGACCACTACCGCGCCCGGCGACTCGACGGCTACCAAAACCACCACGACTACCTCCGATGTTGTGTACAAAACGCGGGGCGCTCGCATGGCCGACAAATTCGCTTCGCGCATGAAAATCAGCGATGCCGCTACGAAGGAGAAGCTGCAGCAGGCGTTTTACAACCGCTCGAAGCGTTACGACGCGCTGATGGCCAAGTACCAAGCCGACACGGCTGGCCTGGGTGCGGCCCGCCGCCAGTACTACAAGGATACCGATGCCGAATTCCGCACCATTCTGGTAGTGCCGGCCCAGTACCAGGCCTACGAGTCGGACCGCTCGACTTACGACGAGTCGAATAACCTCGACACAACCGACCAGTCGGCCGCGGCCTCCAGCAGCACAACGCCCTCGGCCGATAGCAGCGCGGCGATGCCTTCGTCGTCTACGTCTACCACTACTACGACCACCACGACCACCGAAGAAGCTCCTGATGCCTCGGGCGCCATGGTAGCCAAAGGCAAATCGAAAATGACCGATGGCTCGAAAGTAAAAGTGAAAGACAACGGCAAAGTGAAGGTGAAAGATGCCGATGGCAATAAAGCCAAGATGTAGGCAGTAGGGCGGTGAAAACTGCTTATCTGACCGGAAAAAACCCGCGTCTGCAACGACGCGGGTTTTTTTTGCCTCATTTGGTGGCAGCTTTGCAAGAAAGTTGCGTTAAAGAATTCGTGTTTTTGCTGGCAGCCCTTCTATTTTTTAAGCGCAGGCTCTTGATTATCAGCCTGGTGCTTGTTGCTGTGCTTTCAGCTACCAGCGGGTGGGCGCAGGCAGGCAGCCCGCTGCCTACCGTACGCGTCAGCGGCACCATATCGGCGGGCTCAACCAAACAGCCTATTCCGGGGGCAACCGTGCAGGTGCAGCGCACGCACCGCGGCGTGGTGGCCGATGCACAGGGCGATTTTTTTCTGACTGCGCTCTCGTCCGACACCCTGCTATTTCGGGCAATAGGCTACAAGCCGCACCGCTTGGTGCTGGGCAACACCACGCTCTCGCAGCTGGTGGTGCAGATAAAGCTGGTGCGCGACTC
Source organism: Hymenobacter sp. BRD67 (assembly GCF_013256425.1). Classification (GTDB taxonomy): domain Bacteria; phylum Bacteroidota; class Bacteroidia; order Cytophagales; family Hymenobacteraceae; genus Hymenobacter. The sequence goes on along the minus strand of NZ_CP053904.1, from coordinate 461,311 downwards.
TATTCAGCTCGGCGAAGTGCGCATAACCGCCGACCGCCCCGACCGTGCTATCATCAACCGGGCCCTGCGCAATATAAAGCGCCCCAGTCCGCCTGTAGTAAAAGTGCCCAAGCGCGCGCCCAAGCCCAAGCCGCTGTTTCCGGTCGACTCTACCGCCCCGCGCCCCGAAGCCCCGACTATCAGCGGCTCGAACGTAGACTGGCTCTACGACCAGTTTTCGCGCCAGGGCAAAGAGCGCCGCAAGATGGAGGAGATAAAAGCCCGCGAAGCCGCCGAAAAAGCCCAGCAGAAACGAGCCGAATACAACAAAGCCTTCCGCGACAACCGGGGGTATGAGTGAGGTGGTCTAGTTAGGCAGGAGAGAATTGGGTGATGTTAGCAAGTAGCTGCTGGTGAAAGTGATAAGGCTTTGAATAGCCGATACTGGAATGCCGGCGTTTATGATTGTAGTAGTCAAAATAATCGGCCACGCTGGTCTGCGCGTCGGCCAAATCGGTAAAGACGGGCCAGTCCCGGAGTTCAAGCACTTCCGTTTTGAGGCGCGACCATAGGCGCCCAAAACCTTTTGACGGTTTTCGGCCTGGGCGTTGTCGTAGCAGTCGCCGGCTCGGCTGTGCGAAAGGTGGGCTTTGGCGTCGCGCAGCAGCGCCTTGTAGACGTTGCCCACATACTGGCCGCCCCGGTCGGAGTGCACAATCAGGCCAGGAGCGGGCCGCTGGGCGAGCAGGGCCCGTTGCAAAGCGGTGGTAACCAGCGCCTCCGGCATATCAGCCCGCACTTGCGAAGTGCCGCCGTGGCGGCACCGTGCCCACCACCTGCTTGGTGCATACGTCCTGAAAAGCACAGCAATAAACCCAATTGCCGTTGGCCAGGGGCAGGTAGGTAATGTCGCTGACCCACACCCGATTGGCCTGGGTAGGCTTTGGCTGGTCGAGCAGCAAGTTCGGCGCGCACCGTTTGCCATGGGTGGAATCAGTGGTGCGCGGGACAAACGCTTTGGGCTGCAAGGCCTTGCGCGCCTGGCGGCGCAGCGCCGTGCGAATGGCCTGCCGCCCCACTTGGTACCCCAACTCGCGCAGCTCAACGCGTAGGCGGCGGGTGCCGTAGCGGCGCTGGTGGTCGTCAAACACGTCGACCAGGGCCGTTTCCCAGGCCGGTTCCGCGGGGGCTCTTACGCCCGCCACCACCCCTTTTCGCCACGCGTAGTAGCGGCTGGGCACCACCCCGAGGGCTTGGCAAAGCAGCTGCACCGGATAGTGAACGTGCTGCTGGTCCATAAATTGTAAGTGACTCACAGCGTCGGGGTGGTCGAGAAGATAGCGATGGCTTTTTTTAAAATTTCCAGCTCCTGCGCCAGGCGTTTGTTGGCCTGACGCAGGGCGCGCACCTCGGCGGCCTCGGCCGGGTCAGCTGGTAAGGGTTGTTGGGCCGACTTCTGCCACGCATAGAGGCGCTTGGGGTCAATGTTCAAGGCACGCGCGGCGGCCAGCGTGGAGCGGCTTTCGCTGGCTAAGCGCAGGGCTTCGGCGCGGAAGGTCGCATCATACCGCGGCCGTTTCGTAGGAGGAGCTTTTTCCATGAGGTTGGGAATTTAGCACCCAATTCTCTCCTATTGCACCCGACCACCTCAGAGTAGCCAGCGGCACGGCGCGGCTGATTCCTGATAACGCGCGGCCCCGGTTTGGCGTAAGCCTAGGGAATGAAAATTGGCTATCCCTGCGTGAATGAAACGCTGCCGTGCAGCGCGGCGGGCACCTTCCGGCTTGCCTCCTACTCGGCCGAGCGCCTGGTGCCGACCGTGGCAGCTAACCTGGCCTGCTTACAGCAGATACTGGAATGGAACGTAGCGCACGGGCTGCTGTTCTTTCGCATCGGCTCGGGCATCGTGCCGTTTGGCTCGCACGAAATCAATACCTTTCCGTGGCAGCAGCACTTTAAAAGCGAGTTTCGGGCCATCGGGGAGTACGTGCGGCGGCATGAACTGCGCATCTCGTTTCACCCCGACCAGTTTGTGGTGCTTAACTCGCCCGACCCTGGTATTGTGCAGCGCAGTATTGCCGAACTGGTCTATCAGGGCTCCATGCTCGATTTGATGGAGTTGGACTCGACGGCTAAGCTGCAGATTCATGCCGGCGGCGCTTACGGCGACAAGGGCGCGGCCCTGGCCCGGTGGACCGATACCTTCCATGCCCTGCTGCCCGCAGCCGTGAAAGCGCGCTTGGTAGTCGAAAACGACGACCGCCTATATAGCCTGCGCGAGTGCCTGAGCCTGCACGACCTGACGGGCGTGCCCATTCTATTCGACAATTTTCACCACGAATGCCTCAATCACGGCGAACCCATGCGCGAAGCCCTGCGCCTGGCCGCCGCTACCTGGCACCCTACCCGCGACGGCGTGCTGATGATGGACTACAGCTCGCAGGCCCCCGGCGAGCGCAAAGGCAAGCACACTGATACGCTGGTGCCCGAGCTGTTCCGCAGCTTTCTGGCCGACCTCGACGGGCTTGACGTGGATATGATGCTTGAAATCAAGGACAAAGAAGCCAGTGCAGTGCGGGCCGCGCAGCAGCTGCGCGAGCTTGGGCTGCTGCCACCTGTGGCGGCAGGCTACGTGCCGCCCACTTTCTCGGAGCGCACAGCAACCAGGCAGCCAGCCGTTAAAGCCCGGCCTGCGTAAAGGGTCTCTGTCTCCGCCCACCCTTCTCTTTACCCTCTCCCAATTTTTTTGTATGAATGACCTCCTGCACGCTACCCTGTCGGGGTTGCAGAATGGCCTGACCAGCTTACCCCTGGGCTCAGCTATGGATAATACTGAAACCTGGCAGCAGCAGTTTCTGCAAAGCGGCCAGCCCGAGCTGCAGGATATTGCCCGCGAAATGGGCAACCTGCAATCGCTGCTCACCAGCGGCAGCCTGAGCGCAACGTCCATCGGCAATTCGCTGACCATGCTCGGAGACCAAACCAGCCAGGTTAGCCACCTCGCTAGCCCCGACCTCAAAGCCAACCTGCTGAAACTGGCCGATACGCTGCGCCGCCACGGCCACGAGCTACTGGCTCACGCCGCCAAGTAATCTTACCTCCTAAACGGCAAAAGGCCAACGCTTCTAAAATGAAGCGTTGGCCTTTTGCCGTTTAGGAAGCGCTGGTAAAGCGTATCCATTTCTGTCAGGGCTGCGTGGAAGCGGGCGACGACTGGGGCACCGGATGCGGCCGCTGATTGATAGTACTGGAGCTGACGCCACGGCTGGGCACAATATCGCTCGATTGTGTAGACCGCCGCTGGGGAATAAGTGGCTGCTCGCGCACGTCGGGCACAGACGTAGGCGACATTTCCGGCGTGCCGGCTACCGGGGCCGTTCCCACTGCCTGGCGGCTGGGCTGCGCATCATAGCTGCTGGTGGTGCGCTGCACCTGCGAAGGACCCTGAATAGTACTCTGATTGAGCGCAGGGTTCACGGGCGGCACCGAAGTCTGGTTTTGGGCCCCGCCCCGCATGGGGGCTGTGGCATCGAAGGGTACAGTTTGGGCATGGGCAGTGCCGACGCCCACGCCGAACAGTAGTAATAACAACGTTTTCATAGTAAATATAGTGAAAAATGAATTAACCAAAAGAGCCGGCTGGTCTGCAACGACCAACCGGCTCTTTATACGGCAGAAATAGCCGCCTGACTACTACATTTTGGTTTTCGTAGTGGTGCCGTCAGTCGATTTCACGCTTTTGCTTTTCATGCGTTTGCCTTTGTGCATCGAGCTACCGCTCATGCTACCGTCGCTCATAGAGCCCGACTGCATAGTGCCGCTGGTAGAGCCCGACTGCATGGTACCGCTGGTAGAGCCGCTAGTGCCCGAGGTAGAGCCGGTGCCCATTGTGCCAGGAGTAGTCTGGGCGAAAGCAGCCGTTGAACAAAGAGCAAGAGCCGCGGCAAAGAAACTGGTGGTGAATTTCATGGCAATGTGGAAATAAGAAAAGAATTAAAAAATGCAACTGGCAATAAATTCAGCCAAGCTGCTAGCCTTATACGGCGTAGCAGACAGGTTGTTAGCTAATTACCTTGTTTTTTATTTTTATCAGCTTTATAACACAACCTTGTATCCGCAATAATTCATTGCTTTACAACAAGTTGGAACATGTGCTAAAAAAGGCTCTTCCTACGCGCCTGGCGGCCCCGGCTATAGGCCTTAGCTCTTCTTGGAAAAGACTTGGCTATATGTGGACAATACCTTGATAATCAGCAACTAGTCGCATTTTACCTTATTTATCTAAAAATAAAAATCGTACAGAAAGGCAAATACAGGAAAAGTTAAGTTCTCCTGTATTTTTTAGACTGGAAAATATAACAAATGTTTTTATATAAAATACTATGTAATTCAAATTAAATAATATAAGTAAATTTTATTTCAACAAACAATAGTCGTTTGGAACGTGGAGTCATTTTTTGCCCTGCTATGATTAGCTAAAGTCACAATCTACTCTGTTTTATATAATGACACCTTTGCTATTAATCACTTCTTACTCAATACTAACACACAAGCAGGGTTTTATATTGACTTATCTAATGAATTATTTGACTTTTATCAAGCCAAAAAAGAGACATGATATGTCACAAATGTGGCCGCTATGTCCTTTTTAGTGGCGCAAAAGCTAGTAAATTTGCTAACACTCCCACTGACCTGGGTATCCTTTCCAACCTGTTCCTTTTCCAAACCAGAGCAAGCAAAAGCCTCCCGAACAAGGGGAGGCTTTTCGCTGCCAGGTAGAATTAGAAGCTGAGTAGCCCGCAGTTGGTGGGCAAAGGTGGTTGGCCCTGGTCGCTTGACACCCTTACTGGCTCAACAACAGCCCTTCCCTACTTACCCACATACCAGGCCGGGAGCCTGCGGCCGTGCGGGGTGTACGCTTGTCGAAAAACACGAGATACAGCACTCCTACTATGGGCCCCAGCAACAGGGTGCAAAGCAGGCGCAAATGCCAGTAGTCGTCGGTAGTCAGATGCCAGTGCTGGGCGAGGAGTTTGAGTAGCTGTTCCATTTAGGAAGCTACGCGTTTTTCGCGACTTTTGCAAGTTGCGAGTGTGGCCCGCTCTCTTCTTATAAGTGCTGGGCGTGCTGGGCTCTTTTACAACCTGCCAACTCATCTTTGCACAGACGCGGCCTCGCCTTACAGTGGATGAACTGGGCAGACTGTTGCTACGGTTTTTGGGTTGATGCGTATTTGTCTCGTGCAAAAACAAAACCCCCGCTTCCAAGCCGGAAGCGGGGGTTTCAGTGGAGCTGCAGGGATTCGAACCCTGGTCCAGACAAGGAAACTAACGTGCTTTCTACGTGCGTAGCTATGCTTGGATTTTCGAAGAACTTCAGGCGCATATCAGGCCCTTGAAATTCTCTTATCTGCAGTTGGGTTTCGCCTCCGAATCACAGCTCTTCGAAGGCTAGTTTCTACTTACGACGCTCCGTGCTCCCAGGTGTAAAAACTTACCCGGGCGGAACGATGGCGGTGCGTAGTTCTAAACTAGGCAGCCATGGCGTACGAATAGTCGCCGATTGTTGTTTGATAGATTTTTTAACGGGAGAGCTTCCATCAACTCCCGGCACGCTTACCCGCAGCTTGCGCAAGCTGTCAATTCCGGTCAGCCCCAAATTAGAAAGAACAAGGCCCGCCTCCCAAGAGAAGCGGGGCGTAAAGATACGCTGCTTGTAGCGTAAATGTTTTGGGATGATATTTTGTTCCGGTCAGGTGGCAAGCCCACGCTTACCCTACCCTGGCGGCTAGGTATCTTTGTGAAGTATCGCGTATGGAAAATTTTGTTGTTTCGGCCCGTAAGTATCGTCCGGCCACGTTCCGTAGCGTGGTGGGGCAGCAGCACGTCACTACCACCCTGCAAAACGCCATTCAGAGCCAGCACCTGGCGCAGGCTTTCCTGTTTTGCGGGCCGCGCGGCGTAGGCAAAACCACCTGCGCCCGCATTCTGGCCAAAACCATCAACTGCACCAACCTCACGCCCGAAGCTGAGGCCTGCGGACAGTGTACTTCGTGCGTGGCTTTTCAGGAAAATGCCTCGTTCAATGTGCACGAGCTGGATGCGGCATCGAATAACTCGGTCGAGGATATTCGCTCGCTGGTAGAGCAGGTGCGCTATGCCCCGCAGCAGGGTCGGTATAAAATCTATATTATCGACGAGGTGCACATGCTCTCGAATGCGGCCTTCAACGCCTTTTTGAAGACGCTGGAGGAGCCGCCGGGCTACGCCATCTTTATCCTGGCCACTACCGAGCGCCACAAGATTATCCCTACTATTCTCTCGCGCTGCCAGATATTCGACTTTAACCGGATTCGGGTCGAAGATATTCGGGAGCACCTGCGCTATGTGGCCACCAGTGAGGGCGTAACGGCCGACGACGACGCCCTGCACCTGCTGGCCCAGAAGGCCGACGGCGGGCTGCGCGACGCGCTGTCGATGTTTGACCAGCAGGTAACGTTTGCCGGCAACAACCTGACGTACAAAGAAGTAGTGCAAAACTTGCATATTCTGGACTACGAATACTATTTCCGATTGGTGGAAGCGCTGCTGCGCGAAAATCTGTCGGCCGCGCTGCTGCTGCTCGATTCGGTAATGCAGCAGGGCTTCGACCTGCACAACTTCGTGGTGGGCACGGCCGAGCACCTGCGCGGCCTGCTGGTGTGCAAAGACCCCGTAACGGTGCAGCTGCTGGAAGTGTCGGAAAATATCCGGCAGCAGTACGTGCGGCAGGCCCAGGCCGCGCCGCTGCCCTTCCTGCTGTCGGCCCTGAACCTGATAAGCCAGTGCGACCGCGAGTTTAAGCAGGCCAAGAATCAGCGCCTGCACGTCGAGCTGGCGCTCATGAAGCTGGCGTACCTCAACGGCGCCGTCCAGTTTGTGCGCGACCTGACGCCGGCCAACAACCAAAGGTCATCGCCTGATAACGGCGAGGCTAAAAAAAAAACTAGCAGCCTAAGCTCCGAGCCCATCGCCCCAAGCCCGGCGCCGCCGTCTGTTGCTGCGAACCGCGAGCCCGAAACCAATGCGCCCGCCGATGGCCCCGACCCGCTGCCGGTCGAAAACGGCGTAGCCGAGCTGCACGCCACCCCCAGCATCGAGCCAGCCCCGGCCGAGCCCGTGACCCTGCGCCACCAGGTGCGCGACACCCTGCCGCACGTCGAAACTGGCCGGCCAAGTATGCAGGGCCTGGAGCCCAACCACCGGCCCACTGATGTGCGCCCTACTACTATTCCGGTGCCCGCTGGCCCGTCTATTTCCAGGATACCTGGCCTGGCCGGTCTGCCCAATCGCCTGCCGGGCCTGCGCGATGTGGGTACGCCAGCCGCTCCGGCAGCCCGCCCGGCGGCCACAGTTGCTGAACCAACGCTAGCTACGCCTACCGGCCCGCTGCCGCCCATTGCCCCCGAGCTGCTGAGCAGTGTTTGGCAGCAGTTGGCCGATGAGCGCCGTGCCCAGGAAAGGATGAGCGACTATATGGTGCTCAATCGCGCCGTAGCGGCCGATGCGGGCCACGTTATCACGCTCACCGTGGATAACCCCGTGCAGGTGGTACAGTTCAACGAGTTCCGGGCCGAGTTTATGGCCGAGCTGCGGCGGCGCACCGGCCACCCCGGCCTCACGGTGCAGACGGAGGTTGCCACCGCCGCGCCCACCGGCCGCAAGCTCTATACCTCGAATGATAAGTTTGCCTACCTGGCCGAGAAGTATCCCGCCTTGCAGGAAATTAAGCAGCGGCTCGGGCTGGATGCGGATTTTTAATCTATTAGCAAATAGCACGTATCAGGTAATAGTACCTATGCTACTGTTGCTAGGGGGATGTCGGCCACAATTGGCTACTCCACTGTTGCGGGTGAGCATCGTGGGTGATGTACTGTTGGCCCGCACCGTACCGGCTGCGCTGGCCCGCGATAGTGCTGCTTTACGGCGCACTACCCAAGCGCTGTGGGCCAGCAGCTGTTACGTAGTTGGCAATCTGGAATGCCCCCTCACTGACTCCGCTTGGCCAGCGAGCAAAGCGTTTGTATTTCAGGGCCAGCCGCGCTGGGCTGCTTGGCTGCGCAGCCTAGGGCTTACTCACCTTTCGCTAGCTAATAACCACACCCTCGACCAACATCTGCCTGGCCTGAGCGCCACGGCCCGCGCCGGGAAGGTGGCGCAGTTGGGAATGCTTGGCTACCAGCCCGACTCGCTGGCGGGCTGCCTGCCTACGGTGCTGGGAGCCGATAGCAGCGTAGTAATCTTTGCCTACTCAGCCTTGACACAGCAAATTGCTGGCGAAGGCTGCGTATGTGGCCACGACTTTGCCACTCTCTGCGAGCGGGTGGCGACTTACAAAACGCTGTTTCCTGAGCGAGCAGTGCTGGTATATCTGCACTGGGGCACTGAGTACGCTGCTCAGCCCAGCACTGAGCAGCGTCAACAGGCCCACGACCTCGTCGACGCGGGCGCGGCGGCTGTGATAGGTGCGCACCCCCACGTGGTGCAACCGGTAGAGTTTTATCGGGGCCGACCCATTGTATATAGTCTGGGCAACTTTCTGTTTGACCGGCGCGGCTCAGCTACTGAGCTGGCCACACAGGTCGATTTTGACCTGCACAATGGTTGGGTCAACGCCACGTATCTACGGCCTCTGCGCTTGGCCGGAGCGGTGCCGCAGCTCGCTACCGATGCATCAACTGCTCAGGCCCTAGTCCGGCGTCTCAACCCTAGCGATACCAGCGCCTCTTTTATCGCCACCAATGCGGCCGGTTGGCAGGCGCGTCCCACCGTGCCGGCTACGGCGACCGACTCACTACCCGCCTATCTTGTAAAGCACCTCACGCTGACCGGGCCGAGTGGCAGGCGCACCACTGTGCGCCTGCATTATTTACCTCATATGCGCCAATACCAAGTACGCGCACGCTCCGGCGATGCCGAAACGGTATTGTCACTAGGTTTTCCGGTGTACCGGTTTGCGCAAGGCGATGTGGATAACGATGGTCAGCCCGATTTGCTCGTCGGACCGGTGAAGCGCACGCCGCTCGATGGCGTGGTGCGACGGCGGCTATTCGTGTATAGCCTCGACAGCAGTGGGCAGTTGCACCCACGCTGGCGCGGGTCACGACTGATGTTCGATATCGTTTTTTTTAAAGCTGTATATACGCACGGCCTCACTTATGTGCAAACTATTGAGCAGGAAACAGCTGGTCGCTATTGCATTGGGAACTATCATTGGCAAGGGTTTGGACTGGTACTCGATAAATTTCTGGCGCGGCGACTGTCGCGGACGGCAGTATATCGGGCCTTTGTGCAACCAAGCGGTCCAACACGTTAGTTAATATATAAATTGCCATATGAATCGCAGACCTCTATTCGTGGCGCTGAGTGTACTGGCGCTGGTGTCAGCCGCCTTGAGCATTTATTGGTGGCAGCGTTCGGCTGCGCTGCCTACCCCAGTTGGCCAAAAAACCCCGGCCATTGTTGCAACGCCTGGGGCAAGGCAGTCAATAGCACCCGTCTTTTCTGATATGATGCAGGATAACGGGTTTGGAGAGTTGATACCAGTGCAACTGACCGAGAATAAAGCCCGGTTGACTACCCTGTACCGTAGTCCCGAGATTAAAGAATTTTATGAAACCGGGGAAGGCTACAATGAATTTGCCACCACCGAGGGAGGACATCATGCCACTCCGCCTCCACTTGACTTCAACCAGAACCTGGCCGGCAAGTCATACCTCGACCTGCTTTTATTGCGCAATGAGTTGTACGCTCGCAATGGCTACTGCTTTATGAACAGTACAGTACGCAACTATTTTGACCAGCGCAAATGGTATCGACCGGTGTGGGACACCAACGCAAAATTTATAGGTGAGGTCTACAGCCCGCAGCCAATACCAGTCCCGCTGAATAAGCAGGAAGCAGCTTTTGCCAAAAGAATTCACGCCCAGGAGCTGGTGTTGCTGGAGCACAGAGTAACCTCGCAGGCCGGCTACCCGATGATAGGCATCGACTTTGTGGTAAACCAACGGGAATATCCCCTGACACCGGCCTGGCGGGCGGCGCTAGTCCGTCAAAACTTTGCCATCGTGCCCACCCGAGAGGAGCAGTTATTCTACCTCTACGACCAGAATGAGTACACCTATACGCCCAACTTCGTCACTACCGACCTGCTCCTACAACTGCTGCACAAGTACCTGAATGGCATTCTGAGCGATGTGGAGGAAGAGCGCCTCGCCCCCATCGTAGCCCAAATGCTGAGCCAAGGCACTATCCAGGCCCAAGCCCTAGCCAGCCAGTGCCAGAATCCACAGGCCCGCGACGCTGCCGAGTGGGCTACTGCTTACTACGCTATCAGCCGCAATCTGCTCACCGGCAGTGTACAGCCGGTAACTGGAGCCTACGCCGGGCAGGTAGCCAGCGAGGTAGCGCTCGGCACGGCGGCTCAGGATAAAAGCTCGTTGTTTTTGCAGGATTCGCTGTTCCAGTATCAGGCCATGAAGCCGCGCGGCATGTACACCCGCAACGACACCACACGGCGTTACTTCCGCACGGTGAAATGGTTGAACACAGCCCCGGTTTTTCTCGATTCGGATGCCGGGCTGCTGCACGCTGCGGCCCTAGCTAAAGCATTGGCTGCTAGCCCGCAGGCGACCCAGGGCTTTACCGAACTCACCCACGTGCTCGATGTATTGGTGGGTGATGAGGACAACCGCTCGCTCACCCACCTGCTGCACTTGCTCAAAACCGATTACGCTGGGCAAACGCTCGACCAGTTGGCCACGCCCACCACACTGGCTCGACTGCGCCATCAGCTGGTGGCCGCCGGTACCGACCGCATTCGCCCGAAAGGCGCTACTTCAAAAGCAGTTACGGCCCTGGCGCGGCCCACACTATTATTCACGGCCGGGCGCTACACGTTTGACGGAGAAATATTGTCGCGGCTCACAGAGGTGCTGAAGCCTAACCCCAAGCGGCCTTTTCCTAAAGGGCTGGATGCCTTTGCCGCCTTCGGCAACCACACGGCGGAAGACATCTTGTTGAATCAATTTAAGGAAGCTACCGCTTGGCCAGCTTATCCCGACACGTTACGAGCGGTGCAGAAACGCTTTGCCCGCGACCGCAACTGGGACCAGAACCTGTATACCAAAACCATGCAGTTATTGCTGAGCCTGAACGCGCCCTCGGCCGACCCTACGCCACCGTTATTTACCCGTACGCCGGCCTGGCAGCGGCGTAATCTCAGCACTGCTCTTGGCGGCTGGACCGAGCTGAAGCACGACTTACTGCTGTATTCAGAGCAGCCGATGGGAGCAGAAATGGGTGGCGGCGGTGGCGGCCCACCCCCACCCCACCACCTTGGGTATGTCGAGCCTACTATACCCTTCTGGGAAAATGCGCTGGCGCTGCTCGATTTCCAGGCTCAGGCCCTGCACCGCTTGCACGCCAATACGCCCCACCTAGACAGCCTGAACAAAGACCTGCGTAAGCTGACGGCCAAGCTGTACCGCTTGGCCAGCAAGGAGGTCGCGCACCAAGCGCTAAGCCTAGAGGAAATGAAAGACCTTTCGCATATTGGTGGCGAAGTGGAAAGTTTAACGCTGCGCACCCTAAAGCTCAATGGAGGTGACCCGTTACCCGAGCGCGAGCGCCGTGTGGCACTTGCCGCCGATGTATACGCCTATAACAGCGATGTGCTGGAAGAGGCCGTTGGCGCGGCTGATGCACTATATGTAGTAGTCGAAGTCAACGGCACCCCCGTGCTGATGCGGGGTGCGGTATTCAGCTACTACGAGTTTGTAAGTACCAAGCGTTATACCGATGAGGAGTGGCAGGCGCAGTTAGCCAAATCGCCACCTCCCCGCCCTATTTGGCTCCACGACTTAATCGTGCCCGTGCCTGCCCTGAACAAGAATAGCCTCAAAAGTGAGAAGGGCAGTGTTGGAATAGGCTTTGGACTACCCGCTAACAGCGAGTAGTTCCTCTACAGCACCTGCCCCAAGCCAAACAGTACCGTAAACACGAGCGTACTCAAGGCCATTTGCTTAAGCAACGGGTCGAGGTGCTGCGATTCCTGTCGGCTCCACACCTGAAGACCGTTGAAGACAAAAAGTGGCAGGCTCACTATGAAGAGCCACTGCCAGGGCGAGTGATAGGTAAGTGCCACGTACAATACCGCGCAAGCTACGCCCAGTAGCAATAGCAGCCAGTGGTAGCGGCGCGCGTGCTGCGGTCCCAGCCGCACGGGCACCGTAATTTTACCAGCCAGCTTATCCGAAGCGATATCGCGGATATTATTGACATTCAGCACGGCCGTAGCAAAGCAGCCCAGGGCAGCCGCTGGTAGCAGCACGGCCAGCGGCAGCGACTGCGCCACCTCATGCTTCCACGAATAGGCTTGCAGGAAGTAGGTGCCGCACACCCCCACGATACCGAAGAATATAAAAACCGATATATCGCCCAGGCCGGCGTAGCCGTAGGGGCGCGCGCCCGCCGTGTAGTTGACCGCCGCCCAGATAGCCGCCAGCCCCAGCACAAAAAACGCCAGCAGTACCCACGCCCCGGCCAAACCCAGCGCCAGCAGCAGCAGCGCTACCCCACTTACCAGCGCTGCCGCGCCAAAGCCCCACATGGCCCGCTTCATTTCGGCTGGCGTGATAGCCCCGCTCTGCACGGCCCGCAGCGGGCCCTGGCGGTGCACGCTGTCGGCTCCGTTCTGCGAGTCGCCGTAGTCGTTGGCAAGGTTGCTAAGTATCTGAAGCAGGATGGTAGTAAAGGCCGCCAGCGCTACTACGGGGCCATTAAACTGCCCGGTTGCCTTGGCCAGAAAGCCTCCCGTAAGAATACTGGCCAAGGCCAAGGGGAGGGTGCGCGGACGAAATGCAGAAATCCAGGGAGACATGCAGAAATAGTTAATTACCAAAGAGCTATTTCAACCCCAAACAGAATGTCATGCTGAACGAAGCGAAGCAGCTCGACCGAATCGTTGGGTTATTAACCTTAACGGCGCGAGCGGGATGCTTCCTTTCGTTCAGCATGACGTTTTGTTTGGGGCGAAGTCTACGCAATCTACTTCGTGATAGCCGCCACCAGCTCGTCGCTCAGGGGCTTCACCTTGGAAGGGTAGAAGGCTACTACATGGCCTTTCTCATCGACCAGGTACTTGCAGAAGTTCCAGGTAGGCACGTCACTCACAGCGCCGTTCTTCTCCTTGTCGGCCAAAAACTTATAGAGCGGCGTAGCATCGTCGCCTTTCACCGGAACGGTGGAGAAGAGCGGAAAGGTTACGCCGTAGTTCTTCTCGCAGAAAGCCGATACCTCCTCATTCGAAGCCAGCTCCTGGTTAAAGCTATTGGAAGGGAAGCCCAGTACCGTCACCTTGCCCGCGTACTTTTTCGACAGCTCTTCCAGCTCCTTATACTGAGGTGTGAAGCCGCACTTGGAAGCGGTATTCACAATGAGGATTTTCTTGCCTTTATACTTGCTCAGCTTCACTTCTTTACCGTCGATAGTCTTCACGGTGAAGTCGTACACAGTGCCGGGAGCAGCGGCAGTTTCAGCGGGATGCGTAGGCATGGGCTGGTGGGTGGTGAACGCCAGGCTGAGCATGGCAGCGGCAGCCAGGGCAGGTACGGTAATTTTCATGATGAAGTCAGCAATTGTGATGTGAAAGCGACTGATAACCAATAGCCGGACTAAATGTTAAAAAGAAGCTGACTTGCTAAGGCCGGGTGCCGGGCGCCGGGGCCGAGCTACTGCCGGGGCTGCCGGGGCGGGCTGTGCCCCGGTATTCAGCAAGTCAACCAGGTTGAGGGGAGCCAGCTCGGCTGTATCGCCGGGCTGCACGGTGCGCACCGTATCGCGAATGGCCCGCACAATATATTTATTGGCCGGCCCTTTCAGGCTCACTGAATAGCTCAGGTTGTCGCGCTGGCTGGCCGTAATCAGGTTTTTATTCTGCATGATGTCGGCAATGAAGCGGAAATACCAGCGCGTGGTGCCCCGCAGCTCGCCGTACACATTAAACGATTCCTTATAATATTTGGGCTTGGGAATAATGCTGGCCAAGTAGATGCACTCGCCCAGATTCAGCTCGCTGGGGCGCTTGGCGTAATAAAACAGCGCGGCTTCCCGAATACCATATACGCCGCGCTTACCGCTGGGCCAGCGATAGGCCGTGGGCCCCCACTCCACAATATTGAGGTAAATCTCAAACATGCGTTCCTTGGTGAGCGTGTGCGTGCGGTCGACGAGCCAGTTTTCAATCAGCCATACCATGAGCATTTCCTCCGCCTTGCGGCCCACGGTTTTTTCACGGCTCAGAAATACGTTCTTCACTAGCTGCATACTCAGCGTGCTGCCGCCGCGGGCAAAGCGCTTCTCCTTAATATCCTCGATGGCCGCATTCACGAAGGCTTTTTCCATGAAGCCGTGGTGCCGGAAAAACTGCGGGTCTTCGGTGGTCTGGATAACGGCCGGCATGAAAGGTGAGACTTCGGCAAACGGCGTGAAGTCGGGGTTACTCGGCCCGACCATAAACGTGCGCAGCGAGTCGCCCCGGTCGTTGTAGGCCGTAAAGGGAAACTCTCCTTCCAGCATGCGTAAATCTTCGGCCCCGAAGTGCGTGATACTAAAATCCTTGCTGGGCTGCAGCGACGAGTCGAGGTGCAGGCTGTCGACGCGCGCCATATCCACGTCAGCTTTGAGGTGATACGCCAGCGTGCCGGTGCCGGCCGTGCCGGTCACGACATCAAACATGCCTTCGGGCAGTGAGTTGAAGAAGGCGTTGGTGGGCGTGGGGTCCGAATCTACCTTAATCTTAACGGCCAGCCGGGGCTTGAGGCGCACCGCGATTTCGGGGTGAAACACCAGCTGATTGAGCACGGCCCGCGTGCCGGGGTCGAGCGAGAACGTACCCCGCCCCATCGTAGCCACAAAATCGAGCTGCCCTTGGTGCACCACGATATCTTCGGAAGACAAGCGCTTGTGGAAAAAGCTGAAATTGCGGGCAGCTACCGAGCCATGCACGGTTAGCTGGCCGCCGGTCTTCTCATCGGTGGTAAACTCTTTGCCCGTCAATTGCACCCGCACGGTATCGAACGACACCAGGGCCCCGAAGCGCTGGGCCACGTAAGGCACCTGCACCGAGCCATTGACCCCAAACAGCCGCAGGTTCATAGCGTAGTCGCTGGGGTCGATGGTCCCGCTCACGCCCAGCTCGTTCACTACCTCATCCACGCTGGCCGTGAGCCGGCCCTGCACCTGCCCGTCGTCGATAGTAAGGCGCGGCATGGTTAGCTGCACCCGGTGGTCGGGGCTGTTGTAGCTCACCACAAACTGGGTAAAGTCGGCCGCTCCCGGCACATTACCAAAGCCCGCATCAAGCACCTGATTGAGCAGCAAGCCGTAATTAGTACCGTGTACCGTATCGCGCGATACCGGCACAGGGCCTTTTTTCTTTAGCAGAAACGAGAAATTATTCCCTCCTCGCGCATCCTTGTGCGCCGTCAGGTGCGCCCGCTCAATCTGCAAGTCGCTAAATACCGGCCGCCCGGCAAAAAGCGACCGTAAGCTCAGGCTGACTTGCAGGCGCTGGGCGGTGAGCAGTGTGTCGCCGACTGCCGCCGGTCCGGCCGCGGCGGTCGGCACCAGGCGCATGCCCCCGATTTCTACTGTTTTGAGGTTCGTAAAATGCGCGGGGCCCAGGGTGAGCACTACCGGATACTTCTGCTCAATCCGGGTTTTGACCTTGCCCAGGGCGTAGTTCAGCAGCTGCTGGCGCTTCCATAGAAACACGCCGAGCGCTAGCAGCAGCAGCACTACCAGGCCGGCCAGGCCGTAAAGAATTCGTTTTTTGGCAACAACTGATAGAGGCATCAGCGCAAAGGTAGGATTTGTGCTCGGGCTTTTAGTGCGTAGTGACCTGCCTTATTCAAGCGAAAATGACAGCTGCCGCTTCCTGACGGGCTTGCCTGGCAGCTAACTACGCCAGCTACTTTCTCTGATGCCAGGCATTTTGCTACCAGGACATTTATATATATTATAATATACCTTTCTTTTTTTTGCAGAGAGTGCTAGCTGCTGCTTGCCGAGAACTACCACTCGCGGACTTGGTGCAGCGGTCCTATTCGGAATAGTGCTTACACTGCAGTAGCCGGTAAGCAATACTGCTGCTCATAGCGCCAATACTTGCGCGAAAAGCTACGTCCGGCCACTGCCGGGCCTACTTTTGCACTATGCTTTCGCCCCTCACTGCTCTCTCTCCGCTCGATGGCCGCTACCAGCGCCAAACGGCTACCCTCAGTCCTTATTTTTCGGAGCTGGCGCTGATGCGCTACCGCGTTCGCATCGAGGTAGAGTATTTCATTGCCCTCTGCGAGCTGCCGCTGCCCCAGCTGGCAGCCGTGCCCACCAGCGTGTTTCCGGCCCTGCGCAGCCTCTACGAGCAGTTTGCCGAAGCACAGGCGCAAGCAATCAAGGCCCATGAGGCGGTTACCAACCACGATGTAAAAGCCGTGGAATACTACCTGCGCGATGAGTTTACTAAGCTGAGCCTGGGCAGCTATCTGGAGTTTATCCATTTCGGCCTGACCTCGCAGGATGTCAACAACACGGCCATTCCGCTCAGCTTGCTGGATGCCATGCAGGAGGTGCTGCTGCCCCGCTTTGGGCAGGTGCGCACGCAGCTGGCCGCTCTGGCCGATGGCTGGGCCGCCGTGCCTATGCTGGCCCGTACCCACGGCCAACCGGCCTCCCCTACCCGCCTGGGTAAAGAGCTGGCGGTGTTTGTAGCCCGGCTCGACGGGCAGCTGGCCTTGCTGAGCCAAGTGCCCTACGCGGCCAAGTTTGGGGGGCCACCGGCGGCTTCAACGCGCATTTTGTGGCCTACCCGGCCATCGACTGGCACACTTTTGCCCAGGGGTTTGTGGAAAATACGCTGGGGCTGCACCGCACCTTCCCCACCACCCAGATTGAGCCCTACGACAACCTGGCCGCCTTTTGCGACGGCTGGAAGCGCCTCAATACCATCCTCATCGACCTGTGCCGCGATGTGTGGCAGTATATCTCGCTTGGCTATTTTAAGCAGACGCTGAAAGCCGGCGAAGTCGGCTCATCGGCCATGCCGCACAAGGTCAATCCCATCGACTTTGAGAATGCCGAAGGCAACCTGGGCATTGCTAACGCCCTACTTGAGCACTTTGCCGCCAAGCTGCCCATCTCCCGCCTGCAGCGCGACCTCACCGACTCCACGGTGCTGCGCAACCTGGGCGTGCCGCTGGGCCACCTGCTCATCGCGCTCGGGGCCATTGCCCGCGGACTGGGTAAGCTGGCCCTCGACGAAAGCGCCCTGGCCCGCGACCTCGATGCCAACTGGGCCGTGCTGGCCGAACCTATCCAGACCATCCTGCGCCGCGAAAACTACCCCGACCCGTACAATGCGCTCAAGCAGCTTACCCGTACCGGCGGCGCTATTTCGGCCGCTACCATAGCCGACTTTGTAGAAGAGCTGGACGTGCCCGAACGCGTGAAAGCCGAGCTACGGGCGCTGACGCCCGGCGGCTACGTGGGCGAGTAGGGCGGAAAACAGGCATTTCTTCATCTTGCTTTATTATACAAAATGGCATTTTTTACTCAACGGCTAGTAGCTTGCTATGCTAGAATTTTCTGTTTGCTACTTACCAGCTGTTGGTCAGTTCAGGCCCAAAATTGGGAGGCAGCTACCTCTCTGCCTACCGCAGCAGGAGGAACCTCATCAGTCAATAATATATTAGCAGATGGCAGTGGTGGCTACGTAATAAGTGGCTCCTTCACCGGTACTATTACCTTAGGGAGTTTCATACTTACCAGCAAAGGCAATCAGGATTTATTTGTGGCCCGACTCAGCAGTCTGGGTTCCTATTCGCAGGCTGTCAGCTTTGGTGGCATCGGCACTGAGGCTGGTGGCTCATTGGTGCTTGATGCGACTGGGTCGGTTATCATAGCCGGTAGCTTTGATAGCCCAACTATTAATTTCGGCACTAGCACCCTGACGAAGATTAGTGCTTCGGGTACGAATAGCGACCTCTTTATCGCCCGTCTCAACTTGGCTGGCCAGTGGACGCAAGCGGCGCTGGCCGGTGGCCCCGGCGAAATGTCAGTAACTGGTATCGCCCTCGACCCTACTGGTACCACAGTAGTAGTAGGGTCATTTACTGGCGGTAATGCTACTTTTGGCAGCCTTACAGTGCAAAGTGATTCTTACGGCGGCGCGTTCTTTGTGGCACGCCTAAGCAGCACCGGCTCCTGGACGCAGGCGCTTACAGCTAACGGTGACGTACCCAATAGTGCGAGTGGAGTGGCGGTCGATGCAAACGGCAGTGCCTGGGTGTATGGCACCTGCCTTAGTGGAGGTACCCTTACGTTTGGAAGTTTTACACTGACTACTGCTACGGGCATGGCTGTATTCGTTGCCCGTCTGAATCGCACAGGTACCTGGGTGCAATTAAGCAAAGCAACCAGCGCCTCAAGTGTTATTTACTCAGCAGATATTGCGCTTGATAAGTCTGGCAACGCCGTCGTCATAGGAAATTTTCGTGGTGCTGATGTCAATTTTGGCACTACTTCTTTGACTTATAATGGACTTCGTAACAGCCAAAGTTCCGACAATCTATTTGTGGCCCGCCTCACGGGCGGAGGCAGTTGGACGCAGGCAGTCCAAGCAACGGGCAGCAATTATCATTCGGCTAGCAGTTTGGCTCTCGATGCTAACGGCAACGTACTACTCACTGGCACGTTTAGAAGTCCTAGCATCACTTTCGGCGCCACCACCCTCACCAATAGTAACTCTAACCCAGGAGCTACGCTGACAGACGATATTTTTTTGGCTCGCTTAACTATGGCTGGCACCTGGGCATCGGCGATTCAGGCTGGCGGCATGGGCAACGATTTTCCATCATCTGTACTTGTTGATGGCTCCTCGGCAATAATAGCCGGTAATTTCCAACAAAATGCTGCCTTTGGCGCGCTTACCATCTCAACGCCAGCTACTTCTACCGGCTTTATAGCGCGTACGGGCAACATATTAAGTTCTTCCCAACCAAACGCTATTCCCAGTATCTGTTTTCTCGCCCCTAACCCGGCCACCGCTGCCAGCATGCTCACATTATCGGCTATGGCTGCTCCCTGCCCGATACAACTGCTCGACGCGCTAGGCCGTGAAGTACGCAGCTTCGTCCTTCCCGCACACGCTACCACCTTGTTACTCGACCTAGCAGGCCTGCCCGCAGGTATATACGTGGTGCGTTATGGACTGACTAACACTCGCCTAGAAATAAAACAATAATTTAATTATAAAAATTTAAATATTATTTTATTTCTATAAAAGCAATAAATGTTCTCAGCAATCACTACGCTCGCCGCCCGGTAATTTCTACTACTGGCGCTTGCAAGCCCTTTAGTATCGAGTCTGGGTAAGTTGTACCCTATTTTTGTTTTCTTCATTTTCGGCCGTATTTCCTTTGCTGCACACGCTTCACGATATCCCAGTTTGCCCCGACTGCCGCCATTTTCGCGGCGACCTGCCCTGCCGCCCTAATAAAGAGCACGGCTACCTGTGCGGCGACTGCCCCGTGTATGCGCCCGTTAGCAAGCGGATTCTGCTTATCAAGCTCGGGCTATTGGCGATGTCATTCGGACTACGCCGCTTCTGCGGCGGCTACGGCAAGAATATCCCGGCTGCTATATTACCTGGCTTACGCTTACGCCGGCTATTTTGCCGCAGCAGGAAATCGAGGAGATTTTGAAGTTCGACTATGCCAGCTCGCTGCACCTGCAGGCCCGGCGCTTCGATGTTGCCATCAACCTCGACAAAGAAAAAGAGGCCGCCGCACTGCTGCTGAATGTGCAGGCCGAAACCAAGTTTGGCTACACCCTCCGGCCCTACGACGGCGTGCCCTGGCCCATCAACGAGCTGGCCGACCACAAGTACCTCACCGGTGTGTTCGACCAGCTCAGTCTGGGCAATACTAAGCCCTACGTGCAGGAGATATTTGAGCTCTGCGGCTTCGATTTTCGGGGCGAGGAGTACGTGTTCGATACCCACGACGACAAAGGCTACGATTGGTCGGCCCTCCTACCGGCCAGTGCCGGCCCGCGCATTGGCCTCAATACCGGCTGCGGCGACCGCTGGACTACCCGCCTCTGGAGTACCGAAAAGTGGATTCAGCTCATCCATAAGCTGCAAGCAGCCGGCTACGCGCCGGTGCTGCTGGGCGGCGAAGCCGAGCACCCGCGCAACCTGGAGCTGCAGGCAGCTACCGGCGCGGCTTACCTGGGCACCTTCCCCCTGCCCCGTTTTATCAACCTCATGAACCAGATGGCTGGCATCGTGACGCAGGTAACAATGGGGATGCACATCAGCATTGCGCTGCGCAAGCCGACCATCCTGATGAATAATATCTTCAACCCCCACGAATTTGACCTCTACGGCCGCGGCCAAATCGTAGGCCCCAATAAGCAATGTGTATGCTTCTACCGCGGCACCTGCCGCCTGGGCACCAGCTGCATGGAAGACCTGCCGGCTGAGAAAGTATTTCAGGCCGTAGCGGAAAGCGTGCCGCAGTAGCGCGGACTTTCGAACACAACGGGCATATAGCGCAATTTTCCAGCTGGTGTAGGGCTTGGGCGGCAGCCCGCCGGTACAGCAACTTGGAAACCACGCTAAAAGAGGTAGCCCGGACTACAAAGTGCGGGCTACCTCTTTTAGCGCCGCTACCATCACCTCCCACGAGAATTTCTTAGCTTCCTGCCGCACGCCCGCCGCAAAGGCTTCTTCCCGGTCATTTTCATAAAAATCGACCAAGGCATCGGCAATGGCGCTGGGCGTAGGCGGCACCACATAGCCTACCACGCCGGCCGGAATTAATTCGGCCAGCCCACCCACATCGGTCACCAGCATGGGCCGGCCAAAGTGGTAGGCCACCTGCGACACCCCGCTCTGCGTGGCATTTTTGTAGGGCTGCATGACCATATCGGCGGCGCAGAAATAATTGGCCACGCGTTCATTCGGAATAAAGTCGGTGGCCCGCACCAGTCGGTTTTCCAGTCCGTATTGCTGAATAATTGCCTCGTACGGTGCAGCCTCCTCGTAAAACTCGCCGGCAATAATGAGCTTCACCGGCAAGGCGGCCACTCGCGCATTGGCCAGCGCTTCGAGCAGAATGTCCAGCCCCTTATAGGCCCTGATAAAGCCAAAAAACAAGATATACGTAAACTCTGTGGCTAGTCCCAATGCCTTCACTGCTTCGGCCTTTGGCTTGGGCGGCCCAAAGTTGTCGTAGAGCGGGTGCGGCCGGTACAGCGCCGGCTTGCTGCCAAAACCCAGCCGCTGCAAATCGGCCAGTACACTGCGGCTCATGGTCACGAAACCATCGCAGGCACTCAGAAAATAGCGCGTCAGCGGGCCATCGCCCGGCCGCTTTTCGTGCGGAATCACGTTGTCGGTAATCGCCACTACGCAGGTGTGGCCGTTGCCGCGCACCAGCCGCGCCACCGTTCCCAGTGCTGGCCCCATAAACGGCAGCCAAAATCGAAATACTACCAAATCGGGACGCTCGCGCCGTAGCCGCCGCCCCACCGCCAGCCACGAAAGCGGGTTCACCGAGTTCAGGCTGACTTCAATCGCCAAGTCAGTCGGCCCTGTTTCAGTGCTGAGCTGCGTTTGACCCGGAAACAGAAAATCGGGGTATTGCAGTGAAAACGTGACAATTCGCACCTCATCGCCGGCTTGCTTAAATGCCCGCGCGAGCCGCTCATTGTACGTCGCCAGTCCGCCGCGCAGCGGATAGGCCGGGCCGATAATCACAACTTTCATCGTAGCGTTTCGCGCACCAGGTAATCGTTGCGACGGGGGCCATTCAGCTGCACCATCTCGGCTAGGAAACCAGCTAAAAACAGCTGTACCCCAATAATTACGGCCACCAGCGACAGAAAAAACAGCGGCTGCTCGGTTACGTTGCGCGCGCGCAGGTTGTGCAGCGACAGCCACACTTTCTCGCCCGTCAGCCACAGCGTCAGCAGCATTCCCACAAAGAACGAAAGCGAGCCCAGGGTACCAAAAAAGTGCATGGGCCGCCGCCGAAACCGGCTCACGAACGTAATGCTGGCTAAATCGAGAAAACCATATATAAAGCGCTCCAGGCCAAACTTAGTCACGCCATACTTGCGCTCCTGGTGCTGCACCACCTTTTCGCCAATTTTGCGAAAGCCGTTCCACTTGGCTATCACCGGAATGTAGCGGTGCATTTCGCCATACACTTCAATGGCCTTCACCACGCGCTGGTCATAGGCCTTTAGCCCACAGTTGAAATCGTGCAGCTGAATGCCCGAAATAGCCCGCGTCGCGCCGTTAAACAGCTTAGTCGGAATGGTTTTCGAGAGCGGGTCAAACCGCTTTTGCTTCCAGCCGCTCACCAGGTCGTAGTGGTCCTCGGTAATCATGCGGTACAGCTCGGGCAGCTCCTCGGGCGAGTCCTGCAGGTCGGCGTCCATGGTGCACACCACCCGGCCGCGTGCGGCCTCAAACCCCACATTGAGCGCCGCCGACTTACCATAGTTGCGATTGAAGCGGATACCGCGCAGCGCCATATCCTGGCCGGCCAGCGTCTCAATCACCGTCCACGAGTCGTCGGTCGAGCCGTCGTCGATAAGAATAACTTCGTACGAAAGCCCCCGTGCGGTGAGCACGCGCGCAATCCAGCGCGTAAGCTCGGGCAGCGACTCGGCCTCATTAAGCAGAGGAATAACGATGGATAGTTCCACCGGAAAGCTAACAGCTGGCTTATTCAAATTCGGGTTTCGGGTTTTTGGTGATAGCAGCTATCACCAACGAGATAAGTAAGCCAAACAGTACTGAAACCACCAAGCCGATTATCAGCATAATAGGCCCCGAAGAGAACTTACTGGCCATTGCCATTGCCTGGTCTATCTGCGCATCACTCATAGTACCAGCGGCTTCCATTTTGGCACGGGCTGCCTCAACAGTTCGGGTGGTTATATCCGGGTCAATAATTGTCCGATAAACATAGTTAAAAACCGATGTTAGCGCGCCGCTTACCACCGATAGCAGCACGCCAATACCTACTCCCTGCCCATAAGACATAAAGCCCCCGTTGAGCTGCTTAAACGCTTTGTGCGCCAGGTATACTCCGGTAATTGGAATGACAAGACTAAGCCAACTTACTGGTTGATTAGACTCCTGGCCGGTAGCAAACGTCACAAACAGGTAAATAATAGATACCAGACCTGTTAGCAAGCCATAGCGTAGCGCTACTGAGGAGGTAGAAGCGGAAGGAGTAGCCGTTTGCATAGAAAAGAGGAAAAAGTTGATGACTCACTTGCGCAAAAATAATCCACTTGGCACTCCGCCCAGCATCCCCAGAATTAATACATAGGTAAATGTTCCGCGGGCCAGCGTAGCTACCGATATTGACGCAGCCTGCCGCAGTTCATCCTGCTCAAACTGTTGGTTGCGCTTCTCCTTTGCCCGCATTTCCTGCTGCACCCGTACTATCTCTATCTGCTCAGCCCGATTGCGCGCCAGCGCCGGCTCGCCCGCCCCATGCGCCAGGCTCCACATGCTGGCCGCAGCAATCGTAGCCGCCAGGAGTACCGTCAGTCCACCTACTGCCAGCGACCGGCCTACACCCGGCTTTTCGGGCGCGAGCTTGCGACGCAACACCCATTGGCTACCAGCAGCGAACATAGGCACCAGCAGCTCGCCCAGTAGCTGCTTAGGCCCTAAGGCATTGTTGCCGGATAGCTGTAAAAACAAGAGCCAGCTGGCGCACGCTATACCAGCCCCTACCCCGAAGCGCAGCGCCAGGCGCCGGACCAATCCCGCAGCATCAGTAGCGGCTTCGTTTCTGCTTATCAAATCTTCTGGCTGCATATACTACAAATCGACCCGCAAGATACAACTCGCTGTACGGGCTACCTGCTTTAAGCTAGGCCACTGCTACCTTGGCCGCCCGTGGTCGCCCAAAGCGCAACAGGAGTCCTTCCGCCAATAAAGCAGCCAGCACCAGTAGCAGACAGTAGTGCCACAAAGGCCGGCTCATCTGCTCGGCGCGATAACGAGCTAAGACTTCGGGCTTTGCTCCATCCTCCAGCACATGTACGTTTGGATGGGTAGAACCAAGCAGCTGGCGGAGCTCAGCGGCTGAGTAAGGCGCAAGTTCCGACTCCCGCTTGGCGGCATTAAAAGCCAACGTCGTAACAGATTGTCCATTCTTCCTTAGCTCATAAAAGCCCGGCGCATGCAAGCCAGCCGGCACTTCTAAGTGCAGTTGCCCACCCTGTATGCGCTGTGCCGGAATATACGTGAGGCTGTCATGCACCAGGCGGTAGCTCGTTTCGTCGCTACCAGCGCCGGTTGGCGAAGGCGGCACTGTCAGCGCCACTGCCGGCGTACTAAGCCGATAGGCTGGCTGTTGGTCGCTATGATAGCTAAGCATCGCGAGCCGATACAGCACCGGTACAAAGAGCGAGTGCGCAGGAAAGTCGGAGTACTCTTTTGCAAATGGTGCTGCGAATACATAAGTCCGGCCTGCTCCATTGCCAAATTCGGTTAGGTAGCCCTCACCGTCGCGTAGTCGCAGGATATCGGTGCCTGCCCGCCCTATTTGTAGCACCGGCGCCACCTGAGGCATCGCCACATTCCGGGGCTGCGCTCCAAATACATCTCTGAAAAATGGGTCGTGTGGACTGGGCATAGCGACCTCCTGCCGTACTGGTACACCCACAGCCGGAGCTTCCCACTGCTCACCCCCTACTCCTAATACCTTAAACAGCTCATGGTAAGTACTATGCGCCGCTACATCAGCTGGTGGCACTATCACCACGCTTCCGCCCCGGTGCACTACGTTCAACAGCGCCTCCCGCAAGCCGGCATCCAGCTGAGGCACTTCGCGCAGTAGCACCAGATTGGCCCGCCGCATATCCTCAAAATTTAGTTTCTGCGGCTTGGCGAATGTATAAGTAAACAGCGGCTCCGCGGCATAAGCCTGCTGAGTAGCTGCCTCCTGTCCTATCTCCAGTATTCGAATAGCGGCTGCCGGCTGTACGGTAAAGTAATAAATATTGTCAAAACTCACCGAAGCATCCCCCGTTATCACCTGCCCCAGCGCTAGCTTAGTATCCGCTAGCTGAACCTGCGCCGTAGTCTCGCTAGCCTGCCCGGCTGCTACTGTTACCCGGAAGGCAGCGACCTGCCGTGTACCCAGCAGCACCTTCACAGGGCAGTCGGTTACTGGCGCTGCTCCGCCATTGCGTAGTCGTATGTGCAAGCCAATAGCCGTACCGGTCCGCACAAAAGCATCATTCAGCCACACGCTGTCGACATAAATATTGCCGGCTGGCTGGGCCACCTGCGGCACGAGCACAACCTCCCCCTGATGTCGTATATGCTGCCAGATAGCCGGTCCAGCCTCGTTTTTTTGAAAATCGCTAAATAAATAGAGCGGGCCTTGCTGCTCATCCTGTAAGGCATCGCGCACCTTTGCAGCACCCCAGCTCACTGGGCTATTCGTCGCCTGTTGAGTAAGTGCCAATAGATAAGCTGCTTCGCTCAAACTGCCCCCTTGCTGTCCTAGCAGCCTAAAATGGGTACCCGCGCCGTAGCTCTTGCCTAATGCCGCAGCCCCGGCAGTCGCCTCCTGCACCAGCTGCGACTGTGATACCCCGGCTGCCTGCATACTGCCCGAATTATCAATCAATACACTAACAGTTCCATTAGTCACCTGAGCCGCACTACTGGTAACCGGCAGAAAAGGCTGACAAAACAGTAGTACCAGAAACACGATAGCCGCTACTCGCGCCAATAACACTAGCAACTCTTGCAGCTGCCGCCGGCGCATAGTAGTCAGTTCTACTTCACGAATAAAACCGGTATTAGTAAAAAGCACCCGTTGCGGTCGTCGCAGTTGCAGCAAATGGATTACCACTGGTACACCTGCTGCCAGCAACCCCCACAAAAAGCCTGGATATAATAACTGCATTTTTTCTGTACGCTCACTCGCTATAGTACTCTAAGCGATAACGACAAAACTACCCATTGTATTCATGCAATCACGCAGAACCAGGTCATACTATTACATCGACCAGTAAACCAAGCTGAGCTCTATGTCTGATAGTCAGCTATTTGTCAGTTTAGTGATAGACTATAATCTCTAGCAGAGACGGTGTGGGTATGGTAGGGTAGATTAGGCCGGGACGCACAAAAGCCCTGCTCCGGTCGCTGATGAAAGCGCAAGGAGCAGGGCTTTTGTTGTAAAGTTGGCGGCGACCGACTCTCCCACCGGTGAAGGCAGTACCATAGGCGCACCGGGGCTTAACGACTCTGTTCGGAATGGGAAGAGGTGAACACCCGGGCTAAAGCCACCATTGCTGGCGTGGCTGTCGTGTTCAGGACAGCTACAAAACCGTTGACATAAGGGAAAAGAGAAAGAAGTAGAAAGACTGTGTGGGACAAGCGTAAGTCCTCGGTTCCTTAGTACCGCTCAGCTGTGTCATTTCTGACTTTACACCTGCGGCCTATTTACGTGGTCGTCTACCACGAACCTTTCTTTGGGATGACTCATCTGGAGGTGAGTTTCGCACTTAGATGCTTTCAGCGCTTATCTGCTCCCAGCGTAGCTACCCGGCGCTGCCCCTGGCGGGACAACCGGCGCACCAGCGGCTGGTCCAACTCGGTCCTCTCGTACTAAAGTCAGGTCCTCTCAATCATCCAACGCCCACCACAGATAGGGACCGAACTGTCTCACGACGTTCTGAACCCAGCTCGCGTGCCACTTTAATCGGCGAACAGCCGAACCCTTGGGACCTTCTCCAGCCCCAGGACGTGACGAGCCGACATCGAGGTGCCAAACCTCCCCGTCGATATGAGCTCTTGGGGAGATCAGCCTGTTATCCCCGGCGTACCTTTTATCCTTTGAGCGATGGCCCTTCCATGCGGAACCACCGGATCACTATATCCGTCTTTCGACCCTGCTCGACTAGTCAGTCTCACAGTCAAGCCCGCTTCTACTATTGCGCTCTACGTACGGTTACCAAGCGTACTGAGCGGACCTTTGAAAGCCTCCGATACTCTTTTGGAGGCGACCACCCCAGTCAAACTACCCAGCAGCCACTGTTCTCTGAAGACTCAGAGTTAGGCAACAGGCACAGTAAGGGCGGTATTTCAACGTTGGCTCCACAAGACCTAGCGGCCCTGCTTCGACGCCTCCCGCCTATGCTACACATACTGAACCCATCACCAATGGCAACCTATAGTAAAGGTGCACGGGGTCTTTCCGTCCCGTGGCGGGTACTCGGCATCTTCACCGAGACTACAATTTCACCGAGCTCACGGCTGAGACAGCACCCAAATCGTTACACCATTCGTGCAGGTCGGAACTTACCCGACAAGGAATTTCGCTACCTTAGGACCGTTATAGTTACGGCCGCCGTTTACTGGGGCTTCGATTCAAGCCTTCGCCTTGCGACTAAGCTCCCCTCTTAACCTTCCAGCACCGGGCAGGTGTCAGGCCTTATACGTCCGCTTACGCGTTAGCAAAGCCATGTGTTTTTGTTAAACAGTCGCTTGGGTCTTTTCACTGCGGCTTCTCTATCACTAGAGGAAGCGTCCCTTCTCCCGAAGTTACAGGACCATTTTGCCGAGTTCCTTGGCCGTGATTCACTCGAGCGCCTCAGGATACTCTCCTTGACTACCTGTGTCGGTTTGCGGTACGGGCCGAAACAGAATACAACGTTTAGCAGCTTTTCTTGGCAGTCCTTAGGTACACTATCCACGTGGCCCGAAGGCCGTGTGGTACTATCACCTTTCCCCTAGGTTGGCGTACTTAACTACCATCCTACTAGGTACGGGCTTTAACGAGCACTTCCGTCCGCTCGCGGTACGTTCATTCCTGCGTCCCTGCATCACTTTCTGTTCCGGGGCCAGAATATCAACTGGCTTGCCATCGGGTACACCTCTCGGCTCTCCCTTAGGTCCCGCCTAACCCAATTCCGATTAGCGTTGAATTGGAAACCTTAGTCTATCGGCGAATAGGTTTCGCACCTATTTTATCGTTACTCATGCCTACATGTGCTTTTCTGGACGCTCCACCATGCCCTGACAGGACGGCTTCTCCGCAACCAGAATGCTCCCCTACCACTTGACACATACATGTCAAATCCCGCGCTTCGGTGCCTAGCTTGATGCCCGCGTATTATCGATGCCCGGTCGCTCGACCAGTGAGCTGTTACGCACTCTTTAAAGGAATGGCTGCTTCCAAGCCAACCTCCTGGCTGTCAAAGCAACTGGACCTCCTTTGTTCAACTTAGCTAGAACTTAGGGACCTTAGCGGCGGGTCTGGGTTCTTTCCCTCTCGGCCGGGGACCTTAGCACCCCAGGCCTCACTGCCGTGTATGAATTACAGGCCATTCGGAGTTCATCAGGATTCGGTAGGCTCTGACACCCCCTAGTCCTATTGGTAGCTCTACCTGCCTGTAACCTAACCACGACGCTGTACCTCAATACATTTCGGGGAGTACGAGCTATTTCCTAGTTTGATTGGCCTTTCACCCCTACCCTCAAGTCATCCAAATCCTTTTCAACGGAAACTGGTTCGGACCTCCACAGCGTGTTACCGCTCCTTCATCCTGCTCAAGGGTAGCTCACTAGGTTTCGCGTCTACCCCCCCTGACTACGCGCCCTATTCAGACTCGCTTTCGCTGCGGCTGCGCGCCTTTAAGCGCTTAACCTTGCCAGGGAGGAGTAACTCGTAGGCTCATTATGCAAAAGGCACGCTATCAGACTACAAAAGTCCTCTAACTGCTTGTAAGCACACGGTTTCAGGTTCTTTTCACTCCGCTATCCGCGGTTCTTTTCACCTTTCCCTCACGGTACTGGTTCACTATCGGTGTCTCAGGAGTATGTAGCCTTAGCGGATGGTGCCGCTGGATTCAGACGGGGTTTCTCCGGCCCCGCCCTACTCAGGATCCTGCTACCGTGAATCAGAATTGTCGCTTACCGGGCTCTCACCGTCTCTGGCGTGTTTTCCCACACACTTCAGCTAACTCGATTCAATCAGATCTTGCAGTCCTACAACCCCAGAGCGGCCGTAACCGCCCTAGTTTGGGCTCCTCCCCGTTCGCTCGCCACTACTTGGGGAATCATTGTTATTTTCTGTTCCTGTCGGTACTGAGATGTTTCAGTTCCCAACGTTTGCCCTCTTCTCCTAAAAGAAGAGTCACTGGTCTTCAACCAGCGGGGTTGCCCCATTCGGACATCCGGGGATATAACGGATATGTGCTCCTCCCCCGGCTTATCGCAGCTTATCGCGTCCTTCTTCGCCTCTGAGACCCTAGGCATCCCCCGTGTGCTCTTGCTTACTTCTCGCTTGCGACTTGCTCAATTGCTTGAGCCAAGTTGAGTAGGTATCCTAAAATACCTACCCCCGCTTTTTACTTCTCTCTCTTGTTTTCCCTTACGTCAAAGAACGTTTACCATCCACTTGATGATAAAGGTGGAATAGCTGAATTACTTCATGCTAAACCAAATTTTTACTTAGTATTAATGGCAGAGTGGGCCTGCCTGGACTCGAACCAGGGACCTCTACATTATCAGTGTAGCGCTCTAACCACCTGAGCTACAAGCCCAATATACCAAGATTTATTATTTGAATGATGGAAAAGACGCGTGATATAGTATCACGTAACATTTATTGAACTCACGAGTCGAACTGCTCCAGAAAGGAGGTGATCCAGCCGCACCTTCCGGTACGGCTACCTTGTTACGACTTAGCCCTAATTACCTGTTCTACCCTAACTGGCTTCGTTGCGGAGCACCAGCTTCAGGTCTACCAGACTTTCATGGCTTGACGGGCGGTGTGTACAAGGCCCGGGAACGTATTCACCGCGCCATGGCTGATGCGCGATTACTAGTGATTCCAGCTTCACGGAGTCGAGTTGCAGACTCCGATCCGAACTGAGAACGGCTTTTCGAGATTGGCATCTGGTCGCCCAGTAGCTACCCGCTGTACCGTCCATTGTAGCACGTGTGTCGCCCTAGGCGTAAGGGCCATGATGACCTGACGTCGTCCCCGCCTTCCTCACTGCTTGCGCAGGCAGTCTGGCTAGAGTCCCCACCATTACGTGCTGGCAACTAACCATAGGGGTTGCGCTCGTTGCGGGACTTAACCCAACACCTCACGGCACGAGCTGACGACGGCCATGCAGCACCTTGCTTTGTGTCCCGAAGGAAAGGCTCATCTCTGAGCCGGTCACGCGCATTCTAGCCTAGGTAAGGTTCCTCGCGTATCATCGAATTAAACCACATGCTCCACCACTTGTGCGGGCCCCCGTCAATTCCTTTGAGTTTCACCGTTGCCGGCGTACTCCCCAGGTGGGATACTTATCGGTTTCCCTAAGCCACGGACAATCTTTAGCCCGCAGCGAGTATCCATCGTTTACGGCGTGGACTACCAGGGTATCTAATCCTGTTCGCTCCCCACGCTGTCGTGCCTCAGCGTCAGTAACAGCCTAGTCAGCTGCCTTCGCAATCGGGGTTCTGGACCGTATCTATGCATTTCACCGCTACTCGGTCCATTCCGCCAACCTCGTCTGTACTCAAGCTCTCCAGTATCCAGGGCAGTTCCGTTGTTAAGCAACGGGCTTTCACCCCGGACTTAAAGAGCCGCCTACGCACCCTTTAAACCCAATAAATCCGGACAACGCTCGCACCCTCCGTATTACCGCGGCTGCTGGCACGGAGTTAGCCGGTGCTTATTCTGCAGGTACCGTCATCACACTACACGTAGTGCTTATTCTTCCCTGTCAAAAGCAGTTTACGACTCAGAAAGCCTTCGTCCTGCACGCGGCATGGCTGGGTCAGGCTCTCGCCCATTGCCCAATATTCCCTACTGCTGCCTCCCGTAGGAGTCGGGCCCGTATCTCAGTGCCCGTGTGGGGGACCAGCCTCTCAGCTCCCCTAGTCATCGTCGCCTTGGTCAGCCGTTACCCAACCAACTAGCTAATGACCCGCAACCCCATCCAACACCAATAAATCTTTAATAACTGCCCGATGCCGGACTATTATCTTATGCGGTATTAATCCGCCTTTCGGCGGGCTATCCCCAGTGCTGGGTAGGTTAGTTACGTGTTACGCACCCGTGCGCCACTAGATGTATTGCTACACCCCGTTCGACTTGCATGTATTAGGCCTGCCGCTAGCGTTCATCCTGAGCCAGGATCAAACTCTCCATTGTAAAATATTCCAAATTCACTACCGTAGTAGGAACGATGTCGAGTGCTAATCCGACTCGTATTGACGAGTTCAATTTTAATGTTACGTTTCTGCCTACTTGCATAAGCATACTTACCATTTTGTCTTTTCCAGTCATTCAAAGAACGTTTGCTGCTTCCAATTGAAGCGGCGTAGCGGGTTGTTTAATAACCCCCTTTTGCTGTATTGCAGCACCCTGTTTTTAGTTGGGAGTGCAAAGGTACGATAAATTTTTTACTTTGCAAGCTTCAAAGCAAAAATTCTTTTAAACTTTCTGCCTGCTTCTTGCTGCTCAGACTTCCGGTTGAAGCGTGTTGCAAAGGTAAGAAAAAAATCAGGTTTTCAAAAGCTGAACGAGCAATTTTTTAAATTTTCTCGTTTCATCTTGTCAATCCAACCAGCTACAATTAAGCTGATTTTGTAAGCTAACCAGCTGTTAGCCAGCGGCCTGCTTTACAGAGTTTCCAAACCATTGTTCTGTTTGGGAGTGCAAAGGTAGCAATATTTCTCGACTTTCCAAATTTAAGGCGAAAAAAATTTAGTTTTTCAGCCTCTTCTTCGGCGCTTCCGATGAGCCGTTTCTGGAACGGGGTGCAAAACTACGCTGAGGATTTGAGAATCTGCAAGCACGCTGGAGATTTATTTCCGGTCGGCTTTCTTGCCCGCTTCCGTTCGATTTGGGAGTGCAAAAGTACCAGGAAAATCGGCGATAGCCAATGGTAGCCGGCCTTTTTTCGTTAAGCTGCAGGTTGTACTGGCGGCGGGAGTAGCGGGGTGGTGTAGCAGTCAGGTGGTTAGCAAACCGGGGGCTGAAGAAAAAAATTCAGGGTTGCGGGTCTTTTTGGAAGAAGGGGGTAAGGTCGGGGCGATATTGACGGGGGCGGCGGGCTTCGTATTGATAAAAAAGCTGGCCTAACTGGGCCAGAAAGGACTCGCCGATGGTATCGTATTCGTAGTTAGCGTCGTTGATAATGCCATCCTGGTTGACGTAGAGGACGGCGCTGAGCAGGAATTCGGACTGGTGGAGAGAATCGGCGAAGTAGGCGACATCGGCCAGGTAGCCGTGCGACATACCCACGATATTAAAGATTCGCAGGCCAGCCTGAGGTTGGGCTTCTGGCTGACGACCATAATAGAGGTACTTTTTGTAGGCGTCGAAATACTTGGGCGCGGCGTAGGTGCTGAAGTGGCTGGCGTGCGGGGTAAGATGCAGGTACTGGCGCAGGAAAGAATAGTCGGCCGCCGAGAGTTTCAGGCGCTGGGCGCTGGGCACGGCATCGGGGAAAAGGGCACTTTGGAGTAGCGCAGTAATATCGGGCAGCGGCAGGTTGTTGGCGGTGGTGAAATCGTAAGGGTGGTGGATGAGGCGGCTGCCCACTTTGTATGCGTGGCCAGCGAAGACTGGCCCAAGCGGAGGTGCGGGCGTGCGCGGGTTGATTTTGGCTGGCTCTTTATATAAGGTATCGCCGGAGGGACTGTGAAAGGCAATCGGATTGGTATGGCGATTGGTAGCCGTATCGCAGGGCGCGAATCGGCGGACGATGCGGCTCCCCGGATAGCCGAGTTGCTGAAGGCGGTCGTTGAGCGGCTTTTGGCCAAGAAACTCGTAGAGGCGGTTGTAAGCGAGGTTGTCGCTGACGAGCAGCATCCGCTTGATGTAATTGCCGACGGTAGCCTGGCGGTCGGAGTCGGCGGGGGCAGCAAAGGGTACGGACGTCTGGCAGCGCCAAGCAACGCCGGTAGACATAATTGTACTCCTATTAATAGGACTCGGAAGCGTGTGGAGCTTTTCGAGAGACAGCAGGGCAACGGGCAGCTTTACCAGGCTGGCGGGGTTGAAGTACTGCTGGGGATTGAGGTGATAGGTGTGGCGAGTGAAGTGTGGGACGTTGTGGGAGTCGCGATTTATTTGGGTGTAGATGATTTGGAGTTGGTACTGGTCGGTATGGGCGAGCACCTGGCTTAGCTGAGGAGCCGTGCGCAGCAGGCTATCGAGCAGGCGGGAATCCTCTCCTACCGCGGCTGACACCGCTTTTATTTGGGGAGCAGCGGCCGACTGAGCGAGCACGGCAGTAGTAGCCAGCATACTTATACTGAAGAGAACAGCTTTCATATCAGATAGCATAACAGGAATAAAGAAGGCCGTGATGTTGCCATCACGGCCTTGTAATCTGCTTCGTTTAGACAGGTTCTATGCTTTTGCCAGGAGCAAGCCACGGCTTGGGCAACCTGGCGGCAAATTACCTTCCTTATTATAAAGAAGTGAGCCTTGCGGCTTATTGCTCACTTTTTACGACGAGCCAAGAGGAGGTTGCTGTCGGTCTGGCGCCAGTTGTAGCCAGTACCGAACGGCAGTGGGCGGGCGTGGTGCAGGCTATCGTGGTAAGCAGTGGTCAACTCGGGCTGGTATTGCTTGGCAAACAGGTTGATAGGACGTTTATAGGTACCGTAGTAAGTAAACTGCCAGTCGGTTTTGGGGAAATACTTCATGGCGATACCCGAGTCGTCTTGCAGAATGTACTGGCTTTGCGCTAAAATCAGGTTACGGATTTTAGAGAAGTAAGACTTGTGCATGAGGTAGGTGGCCGACTTCACGTAGGTAGTAAGCGGGCCAAGACTGCGCACGTAGCGCAAGGGGGCATCCTTGGAAGTCAGCTTCCAGTCGCTGAGGTCGGCCGAAAAGTAGTAGATGGTCTTTGCAGAGCCATCGGCCGCTTGCAGCTTCAGCTCAGCGCCCTGAATGGCTTTGGAACCCGGCGCACGAGTGGTATCGGCTACAGCGTGGAGTTGGCCCTGCGCATCGAGCTGCACGGGGCGCACCGACTGGAGATGATTGCCAGTGCGGGCGGCAAAGAGCATAATAAGCGGCACGGCCCCGTCGAGATTAACCGACTTGAGGTCTACGGCCATATCGTTGGTACGGAAGAAGCTGAAATTCAGCACCGACCACAACGATTTCTTAACGGCACTCAGTAACACCGGGTTATCAAGGTTGGCCTGGGTTGGCACGCTACCCACGGGCTCCAGCCCGACCATTACATAGGTACGGCTGTCGGGAAACATGGTGAAGGCATTCAGAAAGTCGGGGCCGCTGAACGGATAAAACAGCGTCGGCGTGGCCTGGCGCACCGAGTCCAACTCGGTAGCTGCCCAGCGGTTCATGCGGTCGGTGTGAGTGGTGCGGTATTTGGCCCAGCTTTTATCCTGGTCTTTGGCGAAAGCCTGCCACGTGGGTTGGGCAGCAAGGGTAGCCAATGGAGAGCCGGCTTTGGGGGGCAGCCCAGCCAGGTAGTTGGCTATATTCTGCACGTTTGCCGTGTCGGCTATGGCGGCGGTAGCCCTAGGGGCGTGGGCGGTGCTATCGCGGGGCGGCGGGGCGTGCTGGGGAGCTACCTTTTGGGCCGTATCGGCCATTGTTTCGGTAGTAGCTTGGTGCTCCGTCGAGGTTTGGGAACATGCGGCCAGCAAGGCGAAGGCCGGCAGCAGAGATAGCAGAGAAAGACGCATTAGCAAGGTGTAGTCCAGCCGGTCGGTATATAGATTTCGGCTATTATTTAAAAGGAGAGGGCTTGGGCGTAAAGGTCCGTACTTTCCGGCAAATCTTAGGAAAGCGGCTCACGGCCAAATTTTTGCGCTGCAAAGTAAACCAGCAAGCCACTAGCCACGGTGGCCAAGCCGTAGAGCGACTCAGTAGGTTTGTCTTTAATAATGAAAACCAGGGTCCAGGCACTCAAGGCTAGAAAAATCAGGGGCGTAATAGGGTAACCCCAGGCCCGGTACGGGCGCGGCAAGGCCGGCTGCCGCCAGCGC
Organism: Hymenobacter sp. BRD67; assembly: GCF_013256425.1. GTDB lineage: Bacteria > Bacteroidota > Bacteroidia > Cytophagales > Hymenobacteraceae > Hymenobacter. Next base: position 426,205 of record NZ_CP053904.1, on the reverse strand, counting down.
AGCACAAAAACGCCCAATACCGTAAGAAACGTGAACAGGTTAAGCACGAAGCCGGCGTAAACCAGCACGGCTTTGAAGTCGGGTTTTAAGATAAATACCAGCGTAATAGCCACTTGCAAAGCTAAAGCGCGTACCGGAATGCCGGCCCGGCTGCGCTGGGCCAGCCAGCGCAGGGCGGGCAGGTCCTCGCCCATCGTTTGCACGATGCGGGGACCGGCAAAAATCATGGCGCTAATGGTAGACACGAGCAGGGCGGCGATAACGCCCCCGTGAGGCGGCCCAGCACCGGGCCGAAAAGCCAGCTGGCCGCCAGGTAGCCTACTTCAACCTGCCCCTTGAGCACGCCCAGCGGCGTGGCCCGTAGAAACACGTAGTTCAAGCCTACATATAAGAGCAGTACCACGGCGGTGCCCGTGAGCAGAATACGGGAGAGGTTACGCTGCGGGTTTTTAATTTCGCCGGTAACGTACACGGCGGCGTTCCAGCCCGAATAGGCGTAGCTGACGTACACCAGCGACACGGCAAAAACCGGACTCAGCAGCGAGCGCCAACTGGCTGAGTCAGGAGCAAAGCTAATCGGTTGTGCGTTGCCCAGAAACAGCCCGGCCCCAATAAAGCCCACTAGCACAAGCACTTTGACTGCGGTAATTGCTACCTGCAAGCGGCTGCCGGCGCGCGTGCTGCGGCCATGCACCAGGGCCAGCGCCAGCACTACGCTCACGGCCAGCACCGTGCCCCTGTGCCCCGGTTGCCAGCGGAGCCGCCAGCGCGGGCCACACACTTTGGGCATATTGGGCGAGGGCCAGGGCCGCCAGCGCGGTAGGGGCTGCAAAGCCCACCGTGGCCGACACCCAGCCGGAAAGAAAGCCCAGCGCCGGATGATATATCTGACTTAAATAATGGTACTCGCCACCCGAGCGGGGCATGGCGGCGGCCAGCTCACCGTAGCTGACGGCCCCGCACAGCGCAATGAGGCCGCCTATTACCCACAGCATGAGCAGCGCGAAACCGCTTTGGATGCCTAGTATCTGGAAGCCGAGGCTGGTAAAAACGCCCGTCCCGACCATGTTGGCGATGACAATGGCGGCCCCGGTGCGGAAATTTATCTGGTAAGGTTGAGCTTGCACGCTAGCAAAGGTCGGGACTGCGCGCGTTGCGGCACCTACGGCGCGGACAACGATAGGCAGCCCGGCAAGCTTCACAAGGGCTGTAAATATTAATTATTTACTATATTAACTCAGCGCAGCTTTGGCCTTTTTGTAGAGCGGTACGGTGCTGCACGGCTCGCCATACATGATGCTGGCCGCCACGGGCAGCAGGCGCTGCATAATGGCGACGTAGGCAAAGGTGGGCACCGGCTTATCGCCGCAGCCTTTGATGACGAGCTTGGCATCTTGATAATCAGCGGGATTGATGCTGGCGATGGCTTCTTCGAAAAGCGACTGCTCCAGGGCTTCGGGACTGCCAAACACGTAGCGATGGGCGTGGCCCTGCAGCTTGCTGGCCAGCAGCATATAGGCCCAGGTGGGCACAATGGCATCGGCCGAGCAGATGATGGCGACATTCTGGCCGTTGTACTGCGCCCAGTCGTGGGTCTTGACGAATTCGCGAAAATCCTTTTCGCGCAGCATCAAGCCGTGAAAGAGGTTGTCTTTGATATCGTACACAACGCGGTCGCCGGGGTGAATGTACTCTTCCAGATTGAGGGTAACGAGGCCCGAGGCAGCCACCCGGTTAACAAATAGCGGTTCCATAGTACAAAGTGAATATTAAGCAGACTTTGGGGTAGTTGTGTAAACTTCTTTTAAGTAAAAAGGCTCATAATAAGCCACATCCTGAAACTGCTGGCGCTGATAAGCAGTGAAAGCCAGCTCGCCAATACTGGTGGCGGTGGGCTGCACGTCAGTCAGAAAAACCGCGTTCGGGTTGCCGGCCACCAGCGCCTGGAATTTGGCGGCCCCGAGCCAAAGAATAACACAGAGCGGTCGGCTAAATGTTCGGCCAGCGAGCTGGCGTCGAGCACCAGGTTGGTGGGCGGCAGCAGCGGCTGCGCATCGGCCTGATATAGTGCCGTATATACCTCCAGCCGACGGGCATCAAGCATCGGGCAAAACAGATAGTTGGCGGCGCGGGGCGTGCGCACGGCTACCTGATGCGCCAGCGCAGGCAGCGTGCCGACAGCCAGCAGCGGAATATCGAGCGCAAAGCATAGCCCTTTGGCGGCAGCGGCCCCGATGCGCAGCCCGGTGTAAGAACCGGGGCCATCGCTCACGGCCACAGCGCCCAGGTCGGCCAGCTGGTGGCCGGTATTGGTCACGAGCTGCTCGATAAGCACAGTAAGGTGCGTAGAATGAGACTTTTCGAGCCGCAATTCGGCCTGGCCGAGCAGGCGGCCATCGGAGAGGTGGTGCAGGGCTACGGCGCAGATAGGCGACGAGGTTTCGAGCGAAAGCAGGAGGGTAGACATAAGCAACCGGCAAGTTCCGGCCAGATGAGAGTTATTTGCAAACCAACCTGGTGCACGTTTGTCCGTTTTAGGTTGCCCAACCGTCCTTCTCTATGACTTTTTCTACGCCGCGCTTTGCTGTTACCATTGTGGGCGGTGGCTTTGCGGGCACGGCATTGGCCCTGCACCTGACCCGGCTGGCCGGGCCGCTGCCGCTCGATGTGGCCCTGGTAGAGCCGCGTGCGCAGCCGGGGCCGGGGCTGGCTTATTCGCCAGCCTTGCCCGAGCTGTTGCTCAATGTGCGCCCCCGCAACCTGAGTGTGTGGGCCGAAGAGCCGGGACATTTTGCCGACTGGCTGGCCCGGCAACCCGAGGCCGCCGATGGCCTGCCCGAATTTACTTCCCGAGCAGTTTATGGCCGCTACTTACAGCAGGAACTGGCCCAGGTACTAGCCAGGCCGGCCGCCAACGGCGTGTGCATCAGTCACTACGCTAGCTCGGCGGTAGCTGCCCCGCTCCTATCCGATGGCCGCCGTGCCGTACAGCTGGAAAGTGGCCAGTTGCTGCCGAGCAACGCCACCGTGCTGGCGCTAGGTAATTTTCCGCCCCCGCCGCCCACCGGCCCGACCAGCGCTACCTGACACACCCAGGCTATCACGGCGACCCGTGGGCACCCGATACCCTGAGCAGCATTGGCCCCGAGGAGCCCGTGCTGCTGATTGGGGCCGGCCTCACGGCGCTAGATATGCTAGTGGCGCTGCGAGCACAGGGGCACCAGAGCACGGTACAGGTAGTGGCCCGGCGCGGGCGCTGGCCGGCGGTGCATGGCCCGGCCGATAACCCAACTTATCCAAATTTTTATGCTGAGCTGGCCGACGAGCATACGGTGGCCGGCGTGCTGCGGCAGGTGCGCCACCACGTGGCACTAGCCTCCGCACAAGGTATCGACTGGCGGCCAGTGCTTGATGCGCTGCGGCCCGACCTGAGCCGCATCTGGGCGGGCTGGCCACTAGCCGAGCAGGCGCGGTTTCTGCGGCATCTGGCGGGGCGCTGGGCACAGCTACGCCACCGCATTGCCCCAGCGGGGCTACTTTGCTGGCTGATATGGAAGCGAGCGGGCAGTTGCAAACCTGCGCCGGCCGGGCCGTGGAGATTTTGCGCGCTGGTGAAAACCTGCGCGTAGGCGTTACGCGGCCGGGCCAGGCCCGACAGTGGCAGACGGCCCGGCACGTCATCTGCTGTACCGGGCCCCTGCTCGATTACAGCCGCATCGGCACACCGCTGGTGCAGCAGCTACGCACCGACGGCTGCCTCACCCCTGACCCACTGCGGCTAGGGATTATGACCAATACAATGGGGGAACTGCTGGGCTCCGACGGGCAACCGAGCCCGGGCAGCCTTTTTACCCTGGGGCCAGCTGCCGGCCAACTTACTTTGAGTCGACAGCCGTGCCCGAACTACGCCAGCAGGCTGTCAGGCTATCCACGGTTTTAGCCCAGCGCTACCAGCGGACACTACCTTAAAGTAGTCGTGCCCAGCGAAAGCCAAGGCACGACTGGCTTCCGTTATCATCGCGCTCATAGTATTCTTAGGCTGCCAATGGAAGCTGAGCCGGATACATCGGCAGCACGGGCGTTTCGGTGGCATATGGTACGGGCTGCGGACCAGCCACACTACTCAACTCGTCGGCGTGGCGACGCAAGGCGCGCATCAACAAATATTTGTACTTTTCCGCATCGGCCAAGGCCTGGGTAATAGCTGCCACCGCATCGGCGTAGGCTACTACCGGCTGCAAGTCGCGCCGCGGCCGACGAGCTTCGAATACGTGGTTGGCCAGGTAATCAGCAGGATTTTTCATGAGCGTAGCAAAGCGGGTGATGGTATGCTTTTAAAACAGCAGCTCAAGCCGATTAATTCCAGAATTTTTTCTTTTATACCTTTGGCAATCAACGCTTAAGAAGTTTACTATTGGTCCTCGCAGATGTCCAAAGTTTGGCAAGGTTTTGGTAATATCATCTCTGTCATCGACTGGGTTTGTACTCTTGGCTTGCTTCTGTAGCCGGTTTGGAAATTAAACCTATCGGTACTTGTGTTATCTAACCAAACGTTGTTTCAACAACTTTAATGCGGGAGCTTCGGCCCCGGTTTATTATGCGTCGCAATCTGTTTTTTTCCTTGTTTCTGGTACTTGGCCTGGGCTTAGGGCTAAGCAGCTGTGCTCCCGGCGTTTATGCCGGTGCCAGTATTGGCGCACCTTATCCTTATTACGGCTATGGCTACGGCCCACGCTACTATGCGCCACGCCCGGTTATTGTAGCTCCGGTTTATCGGGGCGGCTGGCATGGCGGTGACCGCGGTTGGCACGGTGGAGGAGGGTACCGCGGTGGCTGGCACGGTGGCCGCCACTAAAAATCAGCCCTGCTTGTTCAGTAGCTCTTTTCGCGTTATTTTCGTATAATTCAACTAGGCAGTAGCCTAGGCTCCTTTCGTCTCTTTCTTCAACTTCAAATTGCGTGCTTCGGCACGAATAAGCTATGCGTTTCCGCCCTTGTTGCTCGTGTTTCTGCTGACGCTTGTTAGTGCAAGTGCTGCTTCGGCGCAGGTTGTTATTAGTGCGCGCATTGGTAATCCCTACTATGCCCCACGCCCTTATTATGGCCCAGGCTACTACCCACCGGTAGCGCCGGTGATGGTAGCGCCGCCCGTGTATTATGCGCCGGCTCCTGTTTATTATGCTCCTCGGCCCATTTATTATGCTCCCCGCCCTTACTATGGCCGGGGCTACTACGGCCGCGGATATGGCCGTCGCTGGTAGTTTCGGCGCTTCGGCGGCCACACTTTAATAGACTTAAAAAGTCCTCGTAGCCAATTGGCTGCGAGGACTTTTTTATGGCTTACAAATTTTCTGAGCTGTGAATGCGCAGGCCCCACCATCGTCTTCGGCAGCGTGCAGCATAGACTGGGCTACAGTAGCCGCGGCCACCGGCCGATACTTGCGCCACGCGCCACGTAGGAAAGGCTTAACCAGCGACAGCACCACCGCGCCCAGCCGCTCGCCGAGCCGGGGCTGAGCCCGCTCGCCCAGTAGCAACGAAGGCCGAAAAATATGGATAGCCCGAAATGGTGTCTGGCGCACGGCTTCTTCCATCTCGCCTTTCACGCGGCTGTAGTAAAAACGGGAATTTACGTCTGCTCCCAGCGACGAAACTACCAGAAACTGTGCCGCGAAGTTGGCCGCGGTGAGGGCCGCCAGCTTCACTACATACAGAAAATCAACCGCATAAAATGCCGACTGGGAGCCCGCCTGGCGGATAGTAGTACCCAGGCAGCAGTACACATCGTCGGCAATGAGACGCAGGCGTACGTCTTCGAGCTGGTCCAGTTCAGTAATTACCTGGGTAAGCTTGGGATGCGCAAGACTTACCGAGCGGCGGCCCACAACAATAACTTTAGCATAACGCTCGGAGGCCAACAGCAAGGGTAGCAACTCGCTGCCAATAAGCCCCGTAGCACCGGCAAGTAGCGCTGTTTTTTTCATATATTCCTGAGTAAGTTCCAAGGCCCGCCCCTTGGCCAGAGTGCTTACGCAAGAGCCCGGCCGGCGTTGACGAGGGCCGGCTAGCGGCCCAGCTCTTCGGCGCGATTGCGGGCCGCTTCGGCGCCGGCCATCAGTCCCTCGCGCACTGCCCCGCCTCCGAAAGCCCGGAGAGCTGCCTCGGTGGTGCCACCTTTGGAAGCTACGCGGGCAATCCAGTCCTGGCAGCTCAGTCCGGCCTGGCTGTAGAGCTCCACCGCCCCGCGAAAGGTTTGGCCGACGAGCAGCTCCGCTTCAGCGGGGGTAAAGCCCATTTGGGCAGCGGCCGCCATCAGGGCTTCCATGCAATAATAAACGTAGGCCGGGCCACTGCCCGAGATGGCCGTGCTGGCATCGATGGCGTGCTCGGCTTCTACATAAACCGTTTTGCCAGTGGTACTGAGCAGGTTTTGCACCTGTACCAGCTCGGCGCGGGTTACTTCGTCGGTGCTGGTGAAGGCGGTCATTCCCATCCCAATCTGGGCGGGAAGGTTAGGCATGGCCCGGATGATTTTAGGAGTACCCAGGGCTTCGCGCAACGTGCTGATGCGCACACCGGCCATGATGCTGAGCACCACCTGCTGCGGCTGTACCAGCCCGCTCAGCCGCTCGAACAACTCGGCCGAATCCTGTGGCTTCACCGCCAGAATAATAATATCAACTCCAGGCACGCAATCAGCCGGCTGGCCCCATACCGTGCCGATTTCGTGGGCTGCCAAAGCGGGTACCCGCTCGGGCGAGCGGGCAAGCAGCCGCAGGTCGAGCCGTGAAGTGATATGAGCCCGCACGAAGCTGCGGGCATACGTTAGGCCCATATTGCCGCCACCAATAATCAGTATTTTCATTATCTATTTAATATAAAATATTATCTCAAAAACGAAATTGATTTTCCTACTAAATTCTTATTGTATTATTTTTCAATTAATTACGCTTATGCAATGTGGTTGCATTTAAATAAGTAACAAAAATGCAACTATGTTACGAATTATTTTCTTTAGACTTTCCACACCCAGTTTTGGCGCCGAAGCAGGCTGAGGATACCCAGCCAGATGAGCAAACATACTACTGCCCCTGCCAGCGACGCAGCTCGGGGGTCGCTAAAGAATGGGGCGATGCCCCAGCCGTAAAGCCATTCCTTCAGGCCGACAGGCTGCCCGGCTGGCCCCGGCAGGCACAGCAGGGCGAAGGTGCGGGAAAGGATAGCCGAAAAAAAGAATACGGCAATGGCATTTATTCCGAACGCCAGGGCCGGCGCTAAGCTGCGGCGGTAAACGCGCACATCGTAGAGCCAGTAGAGCGCCGCCAGCAAACCCAGCGCCAGACCACCCGTGAAGAGCACGTAGGAGCTGGTCCACAAGGCTTTATTGAGTGGAAACCAGGTAGCCCAAAGTAGTCCGCCAGCCGTGGCGACCGCGGCGGCGATAGCTAAGCCCGCCGTTTTGCCCACGGGTGCCGGGCCGGACCAGCGCAGCCATTGGCCGGCTAACGCACCGAGCAGGCCCGTACCCAGTGCGGGCAGCGTACCCAGTATGCCCTCAGGGTCCCAGGTGCGCGACTGCGCCCACAGGTGCGGCTCGGTAAGCAGGGTGCGGTCGAGCCAGGCCCCGAAGTTGGTAGCCGGCTCCAGATTGGCAGGACCGATGCCGGGTACCGGCACGAGCTGCATGAGTACGGCGTAGCCGATTAGCACCGCCAGCAATGTGATGGCTTGCGTTTGCCAGCTGGTTTTCAGGTAGATTATACTACACCCCAGGTACACCAGCGCAATGCGCTGCAACACCCCCATGATGCGCACCGTGCCAAAATTGAAGTGTGGATAAAGTGAGGTAAGCACGCCCAGCAAAAACAGGATAGCCGCCCGGCGTGCTACCCGGCCAAGTACTGGCCGGAGCGGCGCGTGGCTGCTTTTGGCCCCGGCCAGCGCATAGGCCAGGCTCACCCCCACGATGAACAGGAAGAAGGGAAAAACCAGGTCGGTAGGCGTGCAGCCGTTCCACTCGGCGTGCTCGAAAGGCGGGTAGATGTGGCCCCAGTCGCCCGGATTATTCACCACTACCATCGCCATTACGGTAAGGCCCCGAAATACATCAAGCGAAACCAAGCGGGTAGAGAAAGCAGAATCGGCAGGGCGCATGCGGCAAATGGCTAAGATACAAGCGCAAAGGTGCCCGGCCGCCTCCATAAAAGCAACCGGGCACTATGGATAGAGCGATACAGCCGCTACTTCAACCCAAAAAGCCGGGCGAAGAAGCCGCGCCGCCGAGGCTTCTCCTTGATTTTGACTTTGGCGGCGGCTTCCTCGGCAGCTGGCAAAGCAGGACGCGGCTGGGGCGCGCCGCCACGGCCACTGGCGGGTGCGGGCGCGCCGCCGGCCGGGCTTCCGCCACGGGCGCAGCCGAGGCGGGCGGGGCGGCTACCAGGGTTTCGACGGGCAGCTTGCCTTCGGTGAAGATGCGCACCGGCAGGCTTTCGTTGTGCAGGCGGTCGACGGCCGTGAGGTAATAGGCGTAGGCCACGCCCGGCTGGGCAGTGGTGTCGGCGAAGGTGGCGGGCTGGGCCAGCCTAGTGGGCCGGATGATACTCAGGATACGGCGCGGGTCGTTGGGGCCCATTACCTGGCCTCGCTCGAAGCGATAGAGCACGTAGTAGGCGGCCAGGTCGCCATCGGCGGCGGGTACGAGGTCGGGCTGCCAGGTGAGGCTGGCGGTATGGCCCTGGCGACGGAGCGCCAGCTCGCGCACGGGGCGCGGGGCCAGGCTATCGAGCCAAGGCATAATGGGTACCAGGGCCGGGGCGCGGTAAAAATCGGTGCGTAGCGAGTCGGAGGTATGCAACGGGTTGGTAGCTAACGACCGGGCCGAGAAAAACACGCTGCCCTGCACATCGTCGGGATAGTCGCGGTTGAGACGCAGCTGGCGCGGCAGCTCGCGCGGGTTGCGCCAGGCCGTGTCGGAGCGAGTGCTTTCGAGCATGCGGTACGTGCCGTGGCCGATGTAGAGGTGGCGCTGAAAGTGGTTGCGCGTCCACCATTCGAGCAGCGTGGCATAGGGCACGAGCCGGAACTTAGTGCTCCAATATAGCTGTGGCAATATATAATCAACCCAACCTTCCTTCAGCCAGAGGCGCGAGTCGGCGTACAGGTTGGAGTAGCTGGGCTGGCCGGCGCGGGTGTCGGAGCCGAGCGGGTCGGAGCTTTTATTCATCCAGACGCCAAACGGCGAAATGCCAAATTTCACCCAGCGCTTGGCCAGGCGAATGCTGTCGTGCAGGTCGTGGATAAGGATATTGACGTTTTGCCGCCGCCAGTCGCCCAGGGAAAGGTTGTCGGGGTTTTGGGTCTGGAAAGCCTGCTCATCGTGAAATACCTGGCCTACTTCTGGATAAGGATAGAAGTAGTCATCAAAATGCACGCCGTCGATATCGTAGCGCCGTACCACATCCATTATCACGCGCTTAATGTGGTCGCGCACGGCCGGCAGGCCAGGGTTATAGAGGTATTGGCTGGAATACTTGATAAACCAATCGGGGTGCTTTTTATAAGGATGTAGCGGGGCCAGCGCCCGCGTCACGGTATCCATGGTAGCGCGGTAGGGGTTGAACCACGCGTGAAACTCCATATTGTGGCGGTGCGCCTCGGCGATGAGGAAGGGCAGCGGGTCGTCGTTTTCGCCGGGCGGCTTGCCCTGGCGGCCGGTAAGGTACTTGCTCCAGGGCTCTAAATCAGACTTATAGAAAGCGTCCGAAACGGGCCTGATTTGCACAAACACCGCATTGAGGCCGGCCCGCTGGCCGGCATCGAGCAGGCGGCGGTATTCGCGGCGGTAGTGCTCGGGCGCTTCGCCGCGCTGGTTGGGCCAGTCGATGTTAGCCACCGTGGCCACCCAGAAACCGCGTAGCTCGCGCTTGGGCGGAGCCGGGCGAAGGTCTTCTTCGCCGGCAATGGCGCCGAGCGTAGGGGGCACCTGCGCCCGCAAGGCAAGCGGCAGCAGGCAAAGAAGGTAACAGAAGAAACGGCGGGGGTAGGAAAACCAGGTACTCAACACAAACACAAAGTACGGGCGGGCAGCCCGGTTGGGAGGCAGGAAGCAAGCAAAAGCTCGTCTTGCGGAGCAAAACGAGCTTTACGAAGGGTTATAGGTTTGCGTAGTGCTTCAAAAAGAGAAAAGCCGAACGTTAACCTATAGTACGCTAGTTTATTGCCATTTATCTCATCCGATAGCAATCATTCATTTTGATCATCATGCTATTACGCATGGGCGGCCTGATATTCGGTCTCTGTGACGCGCTCCAGCCACACGACCACGCCTTTACTGGCAGCCGGGTTAATGGCAATATGGGTAAAGCGACTATAGGCGGTAGCGCCGTGCCAGTGCACCACGTTGGGCGCAATGCTTACGGCTTCGCCGGGGTGCAGCAATTGGGCAGGCTTACCTTTTTCCTGGTAGTAGCCAGTACCACCCGTGGCCACTAGCACCTGGCCGTTAGGGTGCGTGTGCCAGTTATTGCGGGCATCTGGCTCAAAGGTCACCTCCCCTACCACGCAATCCGTAGGGTCATTGGCCGGCACAAGTGGCTTCACCCAGGCTACGCCCGTGAAGTAGTCGGCGGGAGCCCGCGTTGCTCCAGCCGGGGCTGCGGAGTTTTTTTCCTCGTCGCTCATGCGGTAGTATTGTGTTGAATGACAGGTTAGCTGGCTGCGCCCCGGGCTGCCTTGTTGGGGTCCTGGTCTGCATCAGGCAGCTCTTCTCCGCCTTCGAGGCCATTGGTTTGTTCGGCGTCGCCGTAGCCGCCCCGGATGCCGGCACCATCATTGCCCGCCAGCTCATCCTGAGTAGTTTCGGGGGCATCCTGGGCGGGCGGGCGGGCAGCGGTATTTGAAGCGGAGCCAGCCGTTTTGCTTTCTTCAATGCCAGCGGGCCGGCCGGCATCAGGGGCAGGATTGGGAGTTATCATAATCAGGAAGTAAGCGAAAGTAGAAGGGTGAGGAAGTAGAAAAAATGACAGCGTGATTGTAGGAAATCCATCTATGATAACGCTAGCTGCTATCAAGAAGCTAAAGAGTTACCTGACCGATAGCGGTACCGCTGGTGCCCGTGCCGCTGCTAACGCCGGCACCGGGAATAGCAGCGCTTGCGCCTTCGTCGGCTTTCCCCTCAGTCACAATTTTAGCGGCGCGCTTGTCCTGCGCACTGCTGGAAGGGTGGGCATTGCCGCCGCTGCCCGAGTTATCGTCGGCATTGCCACCATACAGGGCATCAGAATTGGTGGGAGCTTCCTGCCGGCCAACAGGCTGGTAATCGTCGGCTTGCACGGGCTGGGTAGCCTGGTCTTTTTCAGAGCGGGTGGTAGACATAGGAGTGACTGGAAAAGGATGTAGTAGCTGTACGCAGGCGGGCGTGGCTGGTTTGCGCGAGTATCTGAAGATTTATACGCATCTTACCCGCGTCAAACGCGGAACTGGCCGCGCATTCTGCTTTTTCTATGTCTTCTGCCACCGATGTGCTACGCGCTAAAACCGACGCGGAGCTCCAGTTTTTTGTCGATAACCCCAACTTCTACCACGCCGACCTTATAACCAATGCCCGGCAGGAGCTACGCCGTCGCGGCATTGCCCCGCTACGACCGGCAGCCAGCGAGGCGAGCGTAACTACTGCCTACGACGAATCTCCGGCTTCGAATCGGCGCCCGCTGGTACTGGGCCTTGTGTTGCTACTCCTGCTTGCAGGGGTAGCCGGCTTTTTCTGGAAAACCCACGCGCCTGCTTCCTCGCGCAGCCTGGGTAGACAGCCCGATAAGCTGTCGCCCGATTCACTCAAGCTCGAGTCAGTTGTGGCCACGCCTATTCCGACTTTCGACAATGACAGAAACGTGGCGCAGCAGCTGGCCCTGGTACCCGCTGCCGAGCGCAGCAGCGCTTCGGCGCAGGCGCTTCGCCAGTACAAAGGGCTGTGCCAGCGCTTCTGGCGGGCGCAAAACCCAACTATTTTTTTAATCAACCAGGCTGGGCGGCAGCAGTCGTACCAGGTGTATACTGCCCAGCTCAGGCTGGTGCAGGGGCAGTGGAACGACCTATACAAGGGACTGGTATACAGCTATAAGCTATCACCTACCATGATGGACCACCTCGCCCGGATGCGCGTGATTGCCCGCATTCAGCGAATGACCCTCACTAAGCTGGAGGCCGCCGCCAGCAACAACATGCCGCTGGTGCTGGACGGCCGCACCCAGCTGGCCCAGGATACGGCTCAGCACCTGCTGGCCCCGCTACAACACCGCGCCGCACCCCTCTCAATACACTTATAAAACCTAATGGGTCCGTTTGGCGGTTAAGCAGGCAATGGACGTTTCCACTCCTGAGGCGGCCGCCGCGCACTTCGCCGAGCGCCCCGACGCCGAGCTGCTTTACCTGGCCCGCCACGCCAGCCGCTACCCGCCAGCCGTGGGGGCTGCTGCTGTGGCCGAGCTTCAGCGCCGGGGGCTGGTGCCCGATACTACCGCGCTGGCAATAGCGGAGGTGCCCGCGCCGGCCGAAGCCACCCCCGAAACGTGGGGTCAGGTGCTGCTACCCGTGCTACGGAGCCTGTTTTGGCCCACCCGGCAGTATTGGGCCGTGCCGCTGCTGCTCAACCTCAACTTCCTCGTGTGGCTGGCCATGACGCTGAGCGGGGTGTCGGCGACGGCTCCTACCGGGCACGAGCTGGTTCGCTGGGGCTCCAATGTCTCGGGCCTCACCTGGCCGCACCAGCCCTGGCGGCTGCTCACCAGCCTGTTTGTGCACGCTGGCCTTACCCACTTGCTGCTCAATGCCGCCAGCTTATGGCTGCTTGGGGTGCTGCTGGAGGCCCGCACGGGTGGCAGGCGTCTGCTGGCCGCTTATCTGCTTAGTGGCCTTGCAGCATCGGCGGCTACGCTGTGGTACCATAGCGGCGGCGTAAACTCGACCGGGGCCAGCGGTGCTATCTTCGGGCTTTATGGCTTGCTGCTGATGCTGCTGCTCAGCAAAAAGATTGTGCTCGATAAATGGGACCGGCGCGGCATGCTGGGCCTGGTACTATACCTGGTGCTTAGCAACTTAATTTCGGGCCTCACGGGTAATATCGACAACATTGCCCACCTGGGGGGCCTGCTGATGGGCCTGCTGGTTGCGCTACCTATGCAGTTGACGATTACCAGTAGCAGCAAGAATAATAAATAACATAATATAAATATTATATTATTCTTTTACAAAACTTTTCTATTCACCTTTCTTCAACAATGCGCGCTCTTCAGCAAGATACACCGCACCAGCCCGCCGTAGTGCGGGAAATTCCGACTCCGCAGCCCGCCGCCGGCGAGGTATTGGTTAAGCTACGGGCAGCGGCGCTCAATCACCGTGATGTCTGGATTCAGAAGGGCCAGTATGCCGGCATCAAGCTCCCCTGCACCTTAGGAGCCGATGGCAGCGGTGAAGTAGCGGCGCTGGGCGCGGGTGTTGAAGGCTGGGCCGTGGGCGCTCCGGTTATTTTATACCCAGGGCTGGAATGGGGCGACAGCCAGCAGGCGCAAGGCCGCAGCTTTCGCGTACTTGGCATGCCCGACCCCGGCACCTTTGCCGAATACCTTGCTTTACCTGCCCGCTGCCTGCGGCCCAAGCCCGCACACCTGAGTTGGGAGCAGGCTGCCGCCCTGCCGCTGGCCGGCCTCACGGCATACCGGGCGGCCTTCGTGCGCGCGCAGGTGCAGCCCGGTGAGCGGGTACTCGTAACCGGCGTAGGGGGCGGCGTGGCGCAGATAGCCGCGCAGCTATGTGCCGCCCGCGGAGCGCAGGTGTGGGTTACCTCGGGCGATGAGGAGAAGATAACGCGCGCCCTGGCCCTGCCGCTGGGCCTGCGTGGGGGCATCAGCTACAAGCAGGCCAACTGGGGCCGCACGCTCACGCAGAGCACAGGAGGCTTCGATGTTATTATCGACAGTGCGGGCGGCGAAGCATTTGGGGCACTGCTCGACATTGCGGCACCGGGCGGGCGCATTGTGTTCTACGGCGCTACGCTGGGCAATATCCCGCAATTGCCGCCCGCCAAGGTTTTCTGGAAGCAACTCAGTATTCTGGGCTCTTCGATGGGCTCGGAGCAGGACTTTGACGCTATGCTTGCCCTGGTAAACGAGCAGCAGCTCGTGCCGATAGTAGATAAGGTATTTCCGCTGGCCGAAGGCGAGGCGGCGCTACGCTACCTCGAAGCCGGCCAGCAGCTGGGCAAGGTAGTGCTCACCTGCTAGTGCCCCGCACTGCTACGCCCAAACAGAGAAGTCCCGGCCAGTAAAGACCAGGACTTCTCTGTTTCACAAGGCTTTTTCGCAAACAACTTACGTAGTGGAACCACCTTTTTGGCTAAGCAGCAGGTCCAGCTTGGTATCTACGCCAGCCAGCTTGGTATCTACGCCAGCCAGCTTGGTGTCCATGCCGGCCAGCTTTGTATCCATGCCAGCCAGCTTTGTGTCCATGCCAGCCAGCTTTGTGTCCATGCCAGCCAGTTTAATGTCTACGTCGGCCAGCTTTGTGTCTGCATCAGACAGCCTCATAGTCACATCGGCCAGCTTCGTAGTAACCTCTGCAAACTGGCCGCGCACCTCAAGCTTAAAATCTGCCAAGTCCGTTTTTACTTCGGCCATGTCAGTCTTTATTTCAATTACCTCGTGGAGCACATAGCTCAGGCTGTCGCTATGTTGGGTAGCTACACTAATTAGCTGCTTAAGCTGGGCTGTGTGGCGGTTGAGTTGGGCCGTATGCTGGTCCAGGATAGCCATGCTCTCAGACATGAGTGGCTCGAGCTGGTCGAGGCGCTGGTCGGCGTTCATAGGCATGAGAAAGGAGTTAAAAGCAATAAACCACTATTCACCAGCTAATATACAGTACCGCAGCTACTATTTCTTGTGGTACTCACTGTTCAGGTAAGCCAGCACCGGCGCTGTGACGTCGAGGCCTTTCTCGCCGTAGGCAATGGTGCCGCTCGGGGCGGCTACTAGTATCATCTTATAGCCGTGAGCCTTGCCATAGGCTTCTACTTTCTTATTTACGCTTTCGAGCACGGTCTGGGTTAGCTTGCCTTCGGCTTCCTGGGCCTGGGCCTGAATTTTCTGCTGCTCGGCGGCACCCTGCTGCTGCTGCTGCTGCAATTTCTGCTCAGCGGCAGCCCGCTGTTCGGGCGTGAGGCCGGCGGCCGTTTTCTGGTACTGCTCTACGGCCGTGCGGAAGCTGCTGACGAGGGCTTGATTCTGACGCTCCCAGCCTTTGGCCTTGCCTTCAAATGAGCGGCGGGCGTCCTTCATACCCTGGTAGCCATCGAGCAGCTTGGCTGACTCTACATACACAATGGCACCGGCGGCGGGGGCCGGGCCGGCGGGCGCCGCGGCTACTGCCGGCGCCGGCGTAGCAGCCGGAGCCGACTCGGCGACGGGCGCGCTGGCAGTGGTGTCGACTACGGGGGCAACCGTTTCGGTAGCGGCCACCGGAGCCACGGCGGGGGCCACGGCCGGCCGCTGGTTGAAATGCAAAAAGTATAGCACCGCCACTGCAAGCAGCAGTACGGCATTAAAAGCTAGTTGGGCAGGATTTTTCATGTTCGCAAAGGTAGCATCATGCGCGAAGAACAATAAGCAGTGCGCAATTTTTGCCAGGCAGCAACCCACACCGCTTCTTATTCTTATTAGTCAGGACCTATTCCCTAGGCTGGCATGGCCAGGTGCAGCAGGGCATCGCCCTGGTTCACTACCGGCATGTAGTTGAGGCCGATAACATAGCCGTTCATTGTCGATTCGAGGCGTACGGCTTGCCCGCCGTAGGGGTCGGCGATGGAGCCATAAATCTGTCCCTCTTCTACATAGTCGCCCAGCCCAACATGCGCCCGAAACAGGCCGGCGTAGCGTGCCCGCAGCCAGCGGTGGCGGCTGCATAGCACGTTGGGCCGCGCCGGCGCGGGACCTTCGGGCCCCATGCCCAGGTGGTGCAGCACGCGCAAGGTGCCCGCAATGGCCTCCTCAATACCCGGCTCGTCGAAACGCAGGCTCTCGCCGGTTTCGTATACAATAATGGGCTTACCCAAGGCGTGCGCCGTGGCCCGCAGCGAGCCTGGGCGCAGGCGCGCGTGCAGCGTAAAGGGAGCTGCAAAAGCCGCCGCCAGCGCATCAGTGACCGCATCCTGCCCCAGCACGCAGCGCAGCTGCGGATGGTTGGCCCGCGCCGCGCCCCCGGTATGAAAGTCGATGCCGTAATCTACGAGCGGCATAATCTCGCGCATAAATCGGTGCGCCACGCGGCTGGCCACCGAGCCGCGGGGATGGCCGGGAAAAGACCGGTTCACGTCCTTACCATCGGGCACCTCGCGACTAAAATTCAAAAAACCATATATGTTTAAAATCGGAATTGCGATAACCGTGCCGTGCGTGGGTTGCAGCAGGTTGCGGCGAATAAGCCGCCGGATGGTCTCAATGCCGTTTACCTCGTCGCCGTGCATACCGGCCATCAGCAGCAGCACCGGGCCGGGCTCGGTAGAGCGGATAACGTGCACCGGCACGTCAATCACGGCCCCGGAGGGCAGGCGCGAGATAGCCAGCCGGGTGAGTATCTGCTCGCCGGGCTGAATCCGCAACCCATTCAGCAATAAAGTATTATCGATTGCCATCACCAAAGGCAGCCAGCGCCCCACCTGGGCCAGCCGTTAAGAATTACCGGAAAGCCGGGCGCGGCTCAAGAATCCGGCCAACTCTTGCGCGAGCACGTCGGCGGTGCTTACTGGCCCTGCCCGTCGGCCTCGGGGCAGCTTTCTTGTGTTTGGGCTTGCTCTTGCCGCCACGCTTACGCAGGGTGAGGGCGGCCGTGTAGTCGATAATACGGCCGGCAATGTCGAGCCCGGTGGCCTTCTCAATGCCTTCAAGACCGGGCGACGAGTTAACTTCGAGCACCAGCGGCCCGCGCTTGCTTTGCAGCATATCGACGCCGGCCACGCCCAGGCCCAGGGCCTTGGTAGCCAGCAGGGCCGCGGCTTTCTCGGCGCGGCTTAGCTTCACGAGCGTACCGGTACCGCCGCGGTGCAGGTTCGAGCGAAACTCGCCTTCCTTCCCCTGACGGCGCATGGCACCCACCACTTCGCCATCGACCACGAAGGCCCGCACGTCGGCCCCCTTGGCTTCGCCGATAAACTCCTGCACCAGGATGCGGGCCTTCAGGTTATGAAAAGCTTCGATAACCGACTGCGCGGCCTTGGCACTTTCGGCCAATACCACGCCGAGGCCCTGCGTTCCCTCTAGTAGCTTGATAATCACGGGCGCACCGCCAACGTGCTCGATAAGAGCGGGCAACTCGTCGGTGTCATTGGTAAAGGCCGTCTTAGGCATTCCAACGCCGGCGCGACTCAAAATCTGCATGGAGCGCAGCTTATCGCGCGAGCGTACAATGGCCTGGCTTTCCACGGCCGTGCGCACCTTCATCATCTCAAACTGCCGCACCACGGCCGTGCCGTAGAACGTGACCGAGGCCCCGATGCGCGGAATAATCGCGTCGGGCTTAACCAGCGCCTGCCCCGGTAGAGAATGCTGGGCTGGCCTTTTTCGAGCACCAGGTTGCAGCGCAGGTGGTCGAGCACCTGCGCTTCGTGGCCGCGCTCGATAGCCGCTGCTACCAGCCGCTTGGTAGAGTACGACTGCGGCTCACGCGAAAGAATAGCCAGTTTCATAACAGTTGGTAGGCAGGGCTCAGAGCAGCGTTTGGGTAGGCGGGCAGGAAACCCAAGGTCGGCCATAGGCAGGTGCTATGCGCCACGCAAGGGCCGTTTTTGGCTGAATTTCGCTGCCAAACTACGTCTGAACCGCTTCATCGGGAGCCGGCACGGCTCCGGGCAATGGCTCAGCAGCCGGGTGCTCAGCCTTATACGACATATCGCGGCGGGCAACATCGACCACAAACCGACCCTGCCGGAGCAGCGAACGCCCCAGCAGCACCGGGTGCTTGAGGTCGGAGCGGTCGGCCAATGAAAACTCGGTATCGAAGCGCTGCCCGTAGAGCTGCACCACCGTGCGAATGACATAGCGCGCCTGCACTTCGCCGTTGGAAGAACGGATGTCGCGCTGCGTAAACTCCCGAAACGCCAGCGGCTGGCCATCAGTAAGCGGGTGCTCCGGGTCGAGCAGGCGCACGTGCAGCACGGGCTGGCCGGTAGCGACGTCGGCTTCGAGGTGCAGGTCGGCGCAGTGAATAGCGCTGGTATAAGCCCCGGTATCGACTTTGGCTACCACGCCGCGCAAAGCCAGGGCCGGCAGGTCAATCAGCTCGCGGCGACCGAGCACACGTTTGGGGGCGCGCTTCTTCATATTATGGAGCAATTACAAGGAAAAAGAAGCCGGGAGCAGCTGCCTTGCTTCTGCCGGGCAAGTTCGCGTTAATTCCCCGTTTCTCCTTCCGGATTTTTAATTATCCTGCGCCAGCAGGCGCTCATACTCGCGCTGGGTACGCTCGCCGCAATTGAGACGGCTATACACGGCTACTCCCTGCAAAGCCAGGCCAATACCCCAGAAAAGGCTCGTCCATACGGGCCAGGGCAGCTCGTGGCGCTCGTGGGCACCAGGCGCCAGTGCCCATAGCAGCCACAGGCCAGCGTTGATGATGAGATAAGTAAATAAGTGCCCCTGAAACTTGGTGCGGGCGCGGGCAATCTGCCACAGGCGCTGCTCGCGCAACGTGGTGGGGGCCGGGTTGTGGGTGGCGGGGCGGTTGGGCTGCATGGCTGAAGGCGTTTAAGTGTTTGATAACGATACTCAAAACTACATTTTTACCCTACTCTCCCACAAGTTGCCATTACCCAAGCGGCAAGTAATCGGACCCAAGCCGCTCAAACGCCTTCCGAAGTGACGCAGCGGGCTAAACCCCACGCTACCTGGTCTGCTCCTGCGCCAGCAGGCGCTCGTACTCACGTTGGGTCTGCCCCAAAAGTGCGGCCGGACATATACCCTGATTCCTTGCTGCACCAGGCCAATGCCCCAGAACACGGTGGCCCAAACCGGCCAGGGCAGCAAGCACGCCGTGCCGGGCGGCGATGGCAGCGCTGCCCACAACACCCACAGCCCGGCGTTCGTAAGCAAGTACGTGAGCAGGTGGCACTGAAAGCTGACGCGGGCCTGCGCCAGCTGCCATAAGCGTTGATTATGGAAAGAATCGGGGGCCGGGGCAATCTGCATAGTGCGTTGGGGTAGTGGGCCTGAAAAAGATAGCCAAAAGTAGTTTTTTGCGTAACCCTTCTGCAAGCCCGGGCCCGCCGAGCAGTTAGTTACGCCGCTGAGCGGTAACATGTGGCTTCCGAACCGCTACTACTTATTTTACTACTAATGCCGGATATCATGAAGCCCACCCCTCTTGCGCCCACGTATGAGCCATCGCGCCTGCGCATTGAACAGACCGATATTACCAAGCTGGCCACCACGGCCATTGTCAATGCCGCCAACTCGTCGTTGCTGGGTGGGGGCGGGGTCGATGGGGCTATTCACCGGGCCGGTGGCCCCGAAATTCTGGAAGAATGCCGGAAAATTCGGGCCCGGCAAGGCGGCTGCAAAACCGGCGAGGCCGTTATTACCACCGGCGGACGGCTGCCGGCCGGGTACGTCATCCACACCGTAGGTCCAGTATGGAATGGCGGCCTCAAGGGTGAGCCCGAACTATTAGCCAGTTGCTACCGCAACAGCCTGCGCATTGCTGCCGAGCATAAGCTCGACTCGGTGGGCTTTCCGGGCATCAGTACGGGCATTTATGGCTATCCCAAAGAGGAGGCGGCCGCTATTGCCGTGCGCGAGGTGCAACAGTGGCTCGCGGCGCACGAGTGGCCAAAGGAGGTAGTGCTGGTCGCGTTCGACGGGCAGGCCAGGCAATTGTATGAGCGCCAGCTGGCAAGCGGCAGCTAGCCCTACTTGCTGGGGCCAGGGGCAGCAGCGCCGGCCTGGTGCGCGTTATAGAGCATTACCAGGCCCAGCAAGTCGCGGTAATGAAACTGGGGCTGGTGAGAACAGCAACGGTAGTCGGGTCGCTCTGAAAAAACGGGGTAAGCTGGGCAACAAAGTCGTGACGCGCTATTTCTACCAGCTCACCCTGCCGCCGCAGATACCAGTGCCGCTTAGGATACACGAGGTAGCCCACGCTTACGCCGCCCAGCTGGGTAGCCCCAGCGAGAGGTACTTGTTTGGTTTGGGTGTAGTTGAATAGCTCCAGCGGGCCTTCGGCTACGCGGGTAGCCAGCACATGCAGCCGCTTGCCTTTTACTACCATATGCTCCAGATACAGCTCATTCACCTTGATAGTCTGCACCTTATCAACACTAATATTGAGCGGCTCGCTGCCAAACCGGCCTATTTCTTCGGGGTGGCGGTAAAAGGGTAGCAGCCCGGCAAAGCCGACGGGGCTCAGGGGCACGTAGGCCGTATGGGTCTTGCCGTCGGCACCCAGAATTTCGGCCTTGCCAAACCCAAAGCTTTGAGTAGCCGCCACGCCTTCATCAGTGGCTGCGCGCGTAGTATCGGCGGCAACCGGCAGCTGCTGCGCGGCCACCGGAACTCTGGTAGCGAACGACCCTATAAATCCCAACAAGAGTAGGTGTTTCTTCATAAGGCGTTATTCAATACATATATTTTTCAATATATTACTTACGCAGCCACCGCCCGACCCTCAACCCGGGCAGCTACCTGGCGCATGAGCCACAACGGTGTGCTGGTAGCCCCGCAAATGCCCACCGACGCCATTCCGGCAAACCACTCATCCTGAACATCGCCTTCATTCTCAATAAAATAACTGTGCGGATTTACCGCGTTTACTACCGAGAACAACGCCTTGCCGTTCGAGCTTTTGCGGCCGCTTACAAATAGAATAACGTCTTGCTCCTGAGCAAACCGGGCCAACTGCGGCTCTCGATTGCTCACCTGGCGGCAAATGCTGTCGTTGGCGTCGAAGCTTTCGAGCGTGCCCCCGGCCGCGGCAATGCGCGCCTCTATCAGCGCCTTCATCTTATAGAAGCCCGCCGTGCTTTTGGTAGTCTGGCTGAAAAGCGTAACGGGCCGCCTGAAGTCAATCTGGTCGAGGTCGGCCTCCGTCATCACGATAAGGGCTTGGTTACGCGTCTGGCCGGTGAGGCCGATAACCTCGGCGTGGCCCGGCTGGCCATAAATAACGACCTGGCCATTTTCGCGGGTCGTGGCATCGAAGGCGTGCTTCACCCGGTTTTGGAGCTTCAGCACTACCGGGCAGCTGGCGTCAATCAGCTCCAGGTTATTTTGCAGGGCCAGCTGGTAGGTTTCGGGCGGCTCGCCGTGCGCTCGGATGAGCACCTTGCAGTCGTGCAGGGTACCGAGCTGCTCGCGGTCAATGACGCGCAGGCCCTGCTGGTGCAGGCGCTCTACCTCCATGCGGTTGTGCACAATATCGCCGAGGCAGTACAGCGTATGGCCTTCGCCGTGGCTCAGCTCATCTTCCGCCATCTGAATGGCGAACTCAACCCCAAAGCAATACCCTGAGTTTTTATCGATGGTTACCTGCATGATAGCTACTAAACCCCCGATAAGCCCTTGGGTTCGCTGGGGCAAAGGTACGCCGGCCGCCGTTGGTTGTGCACAACCCTGCTGGCGAGGGCACGACAGCCGACGCTACTGCCTGTCAGGTAGGCGGGCTGCCCGGCATAGCACTTTCCGACGAACTTTGCGGCCCCACTCCTGGCCGATGCTATTCAACTCGCTTCATTTTCTTGTCTTTTTTCCGCTGGTCGTCGGGCTGTACTTTAGCCTGCCGGCCCGTTGGCGGGGGCCTCTGCTGCTGGTAGCCAGCTATTACTTCTACCTAAGCTGGCGGCCCATTTATGGCGCGCTGCTGGCCGCTACTACCCTGCTCGACTACTTCAGCGGGGTGCGCATGAGCCGGCTGGCAACCAGGCCGCAGCGCCGGCCGTGGCTCTACCTCAGCCTAGCTAGTAACCTGGGTACCCTATTCGTTTTCAAGTACTTTAATTTTTTTCGCGATGCTGCCGTGGAGCTGGCCGCCGCCGCGCACCTGCCGCTGGTGGCGCCCACGCTGGCGCTGGCGCTGCCAGTAGGCGTGTCGTTCTACACGTTTCAGTCGGTAGGCTATATAGTAGATGTTTACCAGGGCCGCCTGGAAGCCGAGCAAAACCTGGGGCGCTTTGCGCTATTCGTGGCTTTCTTTCCGCAGCTGGTGGCCGGCCCCATTGAGCGGGGCGGGCAGATGCTGCCGCAGTTTCGTCAGGCCCATGCTTTCGACTACGGCCGGGTGGCCAGCGGACTGCGCCTTATGGCCTGGGGTATGTTTAAAAAAGTAGTTATCGCCGACCGCCTGGCCCAGATGGTGACGCCCATCTTCGACCACCCGCGGCAGTACCAGGGGCTGCCCCTGGTGCTGGCCGTGGCGGGCTTCACCATCCAGATTTACACCGACTTCTCGGGCTACACCGACCTGGCGCGCGGCGCGGCGCGGGTGCTGGGCTACCAGCTGGTGCTCAATTTCAGGCAGCCGTATTTTGCAGCCTCGGTGGGCGATTTCTGGCGGCGCTGGCACATGTCGCTTTCCAACTGGTTTCGCGACTACGTATATATTCCACTGGGTGGAAATCGCCGGGGTCAGGCCCGTACGTACGCCAACTTATTCACGGTTTTTCTGCTGAGCGGCCTCTGGCACGGAGCCAACTGGACGTTTGTGGCGTGGGGAGCCCTCCACGGCCTGTACCTGGTGGCCGAAGGCTATACCAAACCCGCCCGTGCGGCCCTGGCCCAGGCGCTGGGTTTGGCGGCTCGCCCGCGGCTATTGCACGGGTTGGGCCTAGCCTCTACCCTGGTGCTGGTAGCCTACGCCTGGATTTTTTTCCGGGCCAATACTCTTCCCGATGCGCTTTACATCAGCACGCACCTGTTCCGGGGCTGGGGGCAGCTTACGCCCCACGAGGCCGTGCTCACCACCGGTCACTTTCTGTTGAACTACCCGCCTGAGGCGGCCGTGACGCTGGGCGCCGTGGCCCTGCTGCTGGCCGTAGACCTGCGCAACGAATACCCGGCCCTGGCCGCCCGCTGGCGCCGGCCGGCCGCGCCGGTGCGGTGGGTTGGCTACGCAGCGCTGCTATTGGCTACGCTGCTGCTGGGCTTTTTCAACAGCACTCAGTTTATCTATTTCCAATTCTGAGGCTATGCGCAAGCTCCTTTTTCAGCTGCTGCTGCTGCTGGGCAGCGTCGGGCTGGTGGCTGGCCTGCTGCTGCGGCCGGCGCTACGGCGGCCCTACCTCGATGCGTTTTACACGCGCTTTACCACGCCGCCGGCCGCCTCGCTGGTGATAGGCACTTCGCGGGCGGCGCAGGCGGTGCTGCCCGCCGTGCTGCAGGCCCGGCTGGGTCAGCGCTTCGAAGGGCCGTGGCTCAACTACGCCTTTACCCTTTACCAGTCGCCCTACGGCCCGAGCTACCTGGCTAGTATTCAGCGCAAACTAGCCCCCAACACGCACAATGGCCTGTTTGTAGTGGCCGTCGACCCGTGGTCGCTCTCGGTAGCGCGGCCTACCAAGGCCCGGCCGCCGGCCGGCTTTCCCGAAGATAAACTGATGATAGGCCAGCTCCGCAACGTCAGCCAGAACCCTAATCTGGACTACCTCGCTCATTATATTAATTTTTCACTATATCGATTGTTACTTCACGATACGGCCAAGGTCGTGGAGCGCCTGCACCCCGATGGCTGGCTGGAAATTGCCCTGCCTTCGCCCCTTACCACTCCGGCCCGCACCCGGCAGCGCGAAACCGAGCGTCTTGCTACTTACCACCAGCTGGCGGCTGCCAGCCAGCCTTCGGCAGCGCGCCTCGCCAGCCTGCACCAGCTTATCACATTTTTAAAAGGGCACGGCCGCGTAGTGCTGGTGCGGGTGCCCACCGGCCAGGCCATGACGGCCCTGGAAGCCGCTTACCAGCCCTATTTCGACCAGCAGATGCAGCAAACCAGCCACGCGCTGGGCGTACCCTATCTCAACTACGCGGGCCAGCCCTACCTCACCACCGACGGTAACCACCTCTGGCGCGGGGCCGCCCGCGCGTTCAGCCAGAAGCTGGCTGAAGATATTGCCTTGATGGACAATAACAAATAACTATATATTAATAAAAAATTTTCATTAACCACTACCCATTCACCTTATGCGCATAGGCGGCAAAAAGCGCCGATGAGACTTTATCCAACACAAAATCGACCTGCTCGGTAATGGTAATGTGGGTGGTATCGAGCAGCACGGCATCGTGGGCACGGCGCAGGGGGCTTTCGGCGCGGGTCGAGTCGATGTGGTCGCGCTTGCGCAGGTTTTCGATGATATCGGCCAGCGCTACGTGCTCGTTTTTAGCAGCCAGCTCTTCCTGGCGGCGGCGGGCACGCACTTCCACATCGGCCGTCATAAAGATTTTCACTTCCGCATCGGGGAAAACAGTGGTGCCGATGTCACGGCCATCCATTACCACGCCCCGCTTACGGCCCATACGCTGCTGCTGGGCTACCATGGCATGGCGCACCTGCGCTATCACCGACACCTCGCTCACGGAGTTGGAAATCCGCATCTGACGAATGTCATCCTCCCTGATTTTATCGTTCAGACACAGCTCATTGCGGCCCGTGCGGCGATTGCGCTTAAAGCTGATGTGAATATCATCGCGCAGTGCCTGCTCCACCCGCGACATATCGTCGAAGGCGATGCCATTTTCCAGTAAAAAGAGCGTAACGCCCCGGTACATGGCCCCGGTATCGAGGTAGGCATAGTGCAACTCGGTAGCAACTGCCTTCGCAGTAGTGCTTTTACCGCACGAAGAATAGCCATCAATGGCGATGACGAGGTTTTTCATAAACACGCGAAAACGGCCATTGGCCCCGCAAGATTACGAAATCCAGCGCTTTTTTGCCCCGGCGGCGCTCACCAGCCGCTGCGGCACCGACCTGAAAAAGGCCGCTACTGATGCTTCCGGGCCCTTATCCAGCTGCTGATTAACCAAATAAAAAGGATTAAAAAAAAGCCGATTAGCCAGCCCGACGCCGGTGCTGCCGTCGGGGCCGGCGGCCCACTCGGCCTGGTAGGCCTGCACGAGGCACTGGCCCAGGAAGCACCCCAGCGCCGTGACTACCCCCGCGCGGTCGGGCGAGGAGGGCGCCAACTCGGTGCGCTGCACCTCAATAAAGTGGTCGAGCTCCAGCACGGCGGCGGCATCAAAGGCAGGCAGGCCCAGTTGCTGGCGCACCTGCTCGGCGGCAGCTTGCAGGGCAGTTACTTCGGGGGTGTTTTCGGGCATCGGGCGAAGGTAGGCAGAAGCTGAGCTGCTGCACGCGACGGGCAGCTGTGCAAACCCGGCTATTTGCTGCCGCTGGTGGCCTTCCAGCGCCCATAGGCAGTGAGCAGCTCGGGCAGCTGCTCGGGTATGATATTGGGGTCCAGCTCGAGCTGCTGCGAGAGCGCCGGGTAATCGTGCAGCACCTTCGCCAGGGCCATCCGGAACTGCACCTTACTGGGCGGCAGCACGGCCAGGGCCTGGGGCTGGGCCGGGCGCGTGAGCAGGGTATACACCACCGGCGGCTGCGGGGCCGGCAGCACAGCCACGTATTCAGTTACGTAGAAACCCGCCTGGTGATACAGGTTGCGGGTAATAAGGCTCGGGTAATGCTGGGCCGGCCGCGGAATATCCACCTCCTGCACTATTGAGAATGTATCACGCCCAATCGTGAAGGCTCGTACGCTATCGGCCGGATATACCAGGGCATACTGCGGCTTATGGTTGGCATCGCTCACGCTCAGGCTCCGGGCATCGTAGAGCAGCTTGGCCCGCTTCCAGTCGCTCCCTCTTTTTAGCTGGTAGGTTCCGGTCTTAAAGCTGGTGGGCGGCGTATGTATCACTACGACCGGAGCCATTTGGGGCACATCTGTCTGCTGGGCAGCCACCGGGCCAGCAACTAACAGCAGAGCACTGAGCTTGTAGAGATGTTTCATCGGGTAAATAGCTGTGTAAAGCAAAACAGTGGCTAACATACCGGATAAAATCAATAGTTGCAACTAATGTCCACAAGGACAGGGCACCGACTTGCCGCCGCTATGGTGGCGGTACCAGCGGGTTTTCTGCTGCAAGGAGCCGTGGCCGGCGCAGCTGCTGGTAGCCAGCAGGGCTGCCAGGGCCAGAAACAGGGCTGGCCGAGCCAGTAAACAGTCATTTGTTGATAGCTTCACGGCGTGTTTTTTTTACAAAAATACTTTTTTCTGACCCAATTCGCTATGCGGCCTGGGCCCAACGTCTTTTCCCTGAACCGTATGCCGGCTGATTTGGTGCTCTCTGTTAATCTGGTTGATATTCCGGCGCGCACGGTGGGCCCGGCAACGCTACGCGTGGTAGCGGGCCGGGTGGCGGCCGTGGAGCCCGTGGCCGGGGCTACGGCCCCCGACCCTGCCCTACCCTACGCGCTGCCGGGCTTTGTCGATGCGCACGTGCACGTCGAAAGCTCGCTGCTGGTACCCAGCGAGTTTGCCCGGCTGGCTCTTACCCACGGAACCGTAGCCACGGTATCAGACCCCCACGAAATCGGCAACGTGCTCGGCGTGGCCGGCGTGCAGTATATGCTCGACAATGCGGCGGCCGGCCCGTTTAAGTTTTGCTTTGGCGCGCCCAGCTGCGTGCCGGCCACGCCCTTCGAAACGGCCGGCGCCACCATTACGGCCGCCGATATTGAGCAGCTTTTCCAAAACCCTGCCATCGGCTACCTGGCCGAGATGATGAACTGGCCCGGCGTGTTGCAGCGCGACCCCGGCGTGCTGGAAAAAATAGCGCTGGCGCACCGCTATGGACGCCCCGTGGATGGCCATGCGCCTGGCCTGCAAGGGGCCGATGCCGAGTGCTATGCCAGCGCCGGCATCAGCACCGACCACGAGTGCTTTACGGCCGCCGAAGCCCAGGACAAGCTGGCGGCCGGCATGAAAATCCTGATTCGGGAAGGCTCGGCGGCCCGCAACTTTGATGCCCTCATTGAGCTGCTGCCTCAGCACTACGAGAATATCATGTTCTGCTCCGACGACAAGCACCCCGATACACTGTTGCTGGGCCATATCAACCAGCTGGTGCAACGGGCCGTGGCCCTCGGCTACTCGGTGTTCGATGTGCTGCAAGCCGCCTGCCTCAATCCGGTTGCGCATTATGGCCTGCCCGTGGGCCAGCTGCGCATCGGCGACCATGCCGACTTTATTCTGGTTGATAATCTGACTGATTTTACGGTTCAAAAAACCTTCCTGAATGGCGAGCTGGTGGCCGAAAACGGCCAGTGCCTGCTGCCCGCCACGCCGGTTGCAGTGGTCAATAACTTTCACGCTGCCCCGATTACCCCGGCTGCCCTGACCTTACCAGCGCCTTGGGCAAGCCAGGAGCAGGCAACCTACCCGGTTATCGAATGCTTTGATGGGCAGCTTATTACCGCGCGGCGCAACCTGGAGCTGCCGGTCGTCGACGGCCAGCTTCAGCCCGACCCGGCCCAGGATGTGCTCAAGCTGGTGGTCCTCAATCGCTACACGCCGGGGGCCGCGCCAGCCGTGGCCTTCATCAAAGGCTTTGGGCTGAAGCAGGGCGCCCTGGCCAGCAGTGTTGGCCACGACTCGCACAATATTACGGCCGTGGGCTACGACGACGCCAGCCTGGCGCGCGCCATCAACCTGGTAGTGGCGGCGCAGGGAGGCCTGGCGGCGGTCGATGCCGCTGGCACCGAGCACGTAGTGCGGCTACCCGTAGCCGGACTCATGTCGGACCGCCCCGGCCCGGAGGTGGCGGCATCCTACTCAGCGCTTGATAGTTTTGCTAAGACGCAGCTTGGCTCAGGCCTGCAAGCCCCGTTTATGACCCTCTCGTTTATGGCGCTGCTGGTTATTCCCAGCCTTAAGCTCAGCGATAAAGGCTTGTTTGACGGCGAGCGGTTTGAGTTTGTGTCGTAAAATACAGCATATTTACTATATTTAGCCCTATACCAATCCAGCCGGTAGCCTCCACCAAAAAGGCCGTTCTGCTTGGCAGAACGGCCTTTTTTTGTGGGCAGTGAAGTTTCTATACTTAGCTTACGCTGTTTGCGAAGCGCTTGGCGAGCAGGCGCTGCATTTTTTCTTCGGTCAGGGGTTTGGTGAGATACTCCACGTTGGGGTACTGGGCCACGCGGGCGGTGTCGGCGGCGTGCATCGAAGTAGTCAGCACCGCTACCACCGTGCGCTCCTGCGTCTCGGCGGGCAGCTGGCTGTAGCGCTCCAGAAAATCGAAGCCACTCATACCCGGCATTTTCAGGTCTACAAAAACCAGGTCGGGGGTAATTTCGGGGTGCTTATCACCCCACAAAAAATGCGAGGCTTCGTCGGCCTTTGTGAAGGAGCTGACCTGCCGGGCCACACCCAAGCGACTTAGCAATCTATTATTCAGAAAGCTCGTCGTCTCGTTATCCTCTATCAGCACAATATGATTGAGTGCGTCGGTCATACAGCATCTTAAATTTAAGTCTACGAAGATACCCCCGGCCCTTCGCTTTAGCAAGCCAAGCGTGGGGTTAGAGCCAGCCCTGCGCCACCATCCACTCGTCGTTATATATCTTACCCAGGTAGCGCGTGCCGTGGTCGGGCAGGATAATCACCATCGTGTCGGCTTCAGTAAGATGCTCACGGGCATAGGCTAAAGCGCCAAATACAGCCGAGCCACAGCTCCAGCCCACAAACAAGCCCTCCTCCTTGGCCAAGCGGCGCGTCATTAGGGCCGCGTCTTTATCCGATACTTTAATAAATTGGTCGATAACGTCGAAATCAACGTTTTTGGGCAAAATATCTTCACCGATTCCCTCCGTTTTATAGGGATATATCTCATTCTGGTCAAATATTCCGGTTTCTTTATATTTCTTAAATACCGAGCCGTAGGTATCGAGGCCCAAGGTGAAGATATTGGGATTCTGCTCTTTCAGGTACTTGCTGGTGCCGCAGATGGTGCCGCCCGTGCCCACGCCAGCCGCGAAGTGGGTAATTTTACCCTCGGTACCGGCCCATATTTCGGGGCCGGTAGCCTCGTAATGCGCCGCAGTGTTAGAAAGGTTGTCGTACTGGTTGGGGTAGAACGAGTTGGGCGTTTCCTTATTCAGGCGCCGGGCCACTGAGTAGTAGCTACGCGGGTCTTCGGGGGCTACATCGACGGGGCAGACGACCACCTCGGCGCCCACGGCGCGCAGAATGTCCTGCTTTTCCTTGCTTTGCTTGTCGCTCATCACAAACACCGTTTTGTAGCCTTTGGCGATGGCGGCCAGCGCCAGGCCCATGCCGGTGTTGCCGCTCGTGCCCTCGATAATGGTGCCGCCGGGCTTCAGCAGGCCCGCCTTTTCGGCATCTTCAATCATGCGCAGCGCCATGCGGTCTTTCACCGAGTTGCCGGGGTTAAAATACTCTACCTTAGCCAGTATAGTGCCTTTTATACCTTCCGTGACTTTGTTAAGCTTCACAAGCGGCGTATTGCCGAGGGTATCAATAATATGGTTGAAATACATGCTAGGTGCTGGGAGGGGAAATAAGAAGGCAATGAGCCCACAAAGGTAAGAAGCCGGGCGGCCGGGCCCGACCGTGTGCGTAATGCCCGCCCCGGCCCTACTTTTGCCCCAATTAATTCCTCCCAACAAGTTAGCCGCCCATGAGCGTTCTCGTCAACAAAGATTCCAAGGTCATCGTGCAGGGCTTCACCGGCTCCGAAGGCTCGTTCCACGCCCAGCAAATGATGGATTACGGCACCCAGGTAGTCGGCGGCGTAACGCCCGGCAAGGGCGGCACCGAGCACCTCGGCCGGCCCGTGTTTAACACTGTGGCCGATGCCGTAGCCGCTACCCAGGCCGATACCAGCATCATTTTCGTGCCCCCGGCTTTTGCGGCCGATGCCATTCTGGAGGCTGCGCAGGCCGGTATTAAAGTCATCGTGACCATTACCGAGGGCATTCCGACCAAGGACATGATTGCGGTGAAGCACTACCTCAAGGACCGCCCCGGTATTACGATGGTGGGCCCCAACTGCCCCGGCGTTATCACGGCCGGCGAGTGCAAAGTGGGTATCATGCCCGGCTTTATTTTCCAGAAAGGCCGCGTGGGCATCGTCTCGAAGTCGGGCACGCTGACCTATGAGGCCGTTGACCAGCTTACCAAAGCCGGCCTGGGCCAGACCACAGCCATTGGTATCGGCGGCGACCCCATCATCGGTACTACCACCAAGCAGGCCGTGGAATTGCTGATGAACGACCCCGAAACCGAAGGTATCGTCATGATTGGTGAAATCGGCGGCGGCATGGAAGCCGAAGCCGCCCGCTGGATTAAGGAAACCGGCAACAAGAAGCCCGTGGTAGGTTTCATCGCTGGCCAGACGGCCCCTCCCGGCCGCCGCATGGGCCACGCCGGTGCCATCGTGGGCGGGGCCGATGACACAGCCGCCGCCAAAATGGCCATCATGCGCGAGTGCGGCATCCACGTGGTGGATTCGCCCGCCGAGATTGGCGATACCATGCTGCGCGTGCTGGGCGGCAAGTAATTTTTGCCTTTAATAAGCTGGAGAAGCCGCTGCTTACCTTAGCAGCGGCTTTTTTATCTACTTATGCTTAAAGTCAGCTTACTAGCGCTAGGGCTAGGCAGTTTTACTGTCCCTCTGCGGGCTCAGGAAGTATCCGCTTCGTTACCAGTTGATAGTTTACGCAACCAATTAGCAAAGCCATCGGGCAAACTCAGGCGCGGCTTTTTTGGGCGGCGAGCCCAGGAGCAAGCTATGCATTACACTTTTATGCTCCTGCAGATGGCCAGCGCGCGCTCACTGGGGTTAGGGTCTACTTACAGGCTTTTGGACGTGATACTGCCAGGGGTCAAATACGGGTACGCCTAGCCAGTGTAACCGATGCTGGCGCGCCAGCTGATGATGACCTAGCACCTACCCAACTGGTCTTAACTGAGCCCGTACTACAGGCAGCAACAAAGCCGCTGCTACTTACTTGGGCAAGCAAGTCGGTGCCGGTGCCTAATAAAGGTTTTTTATCGTGCTCGAAGGCTTGGGTAACACGCCCGATGAATACACTACCAACTCACCGGCAACTGCTCATTCCATTTGCGCGGACTGCTATACAATAGGGCAGCGTAATGCCCCTAACGCCCCCTTGCGCATACTGCCGGCATCGAGTGTCCCTAAAATACTGGCGGCAAAACCATCGGCTCTTCCGGTTAACTACTGGATGCGGGGCGGCCACCTTGCCATTTGGCAGCCTTTCCCAACTAGTAAGGAAGTGCCCTTAGTGGAGGTACTATTTGAATAGCATAACGCGGATTTTACCAACGAGCGGGGGTTCTTAGCGAAAATCTACCGTCCGCAGTGCGTCTCGCATGGTATCGTTACCAACAGCATATCTACTATGCGGTGGCTAATGCCCGGTCAGCAAGTTTTTTGAAAGCAAGTAATAGCGAGCAATGCTTTTTACCGCAGCCTATGTACACAAAAAAGCTCCGACTTATATCGGAGCTTTTTTGTACTACAGAACTTAGTCCGTAAATCATATGCACCAGCCAGCGCTAAGTACTTCAAGCGCTTTTTGTATGGGCCAGGCGCACCTCGATTTGCCCGTTTTGCACGCGCACCTCGAAGCTGGGCTGCGGCTCGGTGGCGGGGCCGGCCAGCACGCAGCCATCTTTTAGGGAGAATACCGAGCCGTGCCACGGGCAGCGCACGCTGCCATCGGGCAGCAGCGTGCCTTCGGAGAGCGGGCCGCCCAGGTGCGAGCAGGTGTGCGCGATGGCAAAAATCTCTCCGTTCTTGCGGGCCAGCAGCACCGGCACGCTGCCGGCTTCGACGCGCTGCATGGTATTTTCGGCCAAGTCGACATCGGGCAGCACGCCGACGAACTCACTCGGGTATTCGACTGAGGTGGCCGTGTGGTCTACGCTTACCTGCTCACCATAGACCAGGTGCCCGCCGAGGTAAGCCGAAGCCGACACCACGCCATAGCCCAGCAGCGATAAGCCAATGGCCGCGCCGCGCGAATTTTGCTGCCGCCGTAATAGATAGGAAGTAGTATAAAGCGCCGTAGCCCCAATGTTCAGCAGGCCGTGCATCAAGCCAAGCTTGCGCTTTTTCTTGGTTGTGCCCGTCCAGTCGGTCAGGCCGGTTATGGCTGCCCCTACTGCGCCAACCAGGCCGATAAGAATTGCCGCATCGGCACCCGGCGCCAGCTTGCGCTGGCCGCACAACGACAAGCCATCCAGTACGGCGGCCGTCGTCCAGGCCCCAATGGGCACATCCGTAATAATCGGGTGCAGCGGATGGCCGAGCCAGGTACCATGCAGAAAATTCTTGATTTTCTGCCCTGCTTCTCCACCAGCTTCAAATGCCTGTATCACAGCGGGCTGAATAGCATCGCCGGCCGTGCCCAGCCAGTCTTGCCGGGTTATGGTATCCAGTATGGTTTCCTGCGTCATGGAGTGCTGGTCTAGGTTAGTAAACTATGAAATGAGGCGGTGAGGAAGCCAGCTTCTGCACTAGAAAGCCGAAGCACCGACTGGCTACGCCTCACGCCGAACCGTTACATTCCTGTACGCCGTACCTTCCGGCAGGTTGTGCCGGCCGCCTGGCTCCTGCTGAAGAGCCGCAAGACTATTCTTCACAGGTGGCTTCTACGGTTGTGTTGTAAAGGATGAGCTAACAATTGCCGCAGACTGATAGGTCAGCTATTTATATGCCACCGCGTACCAGCAGGTGATTCAGCGGCCCGGCCATTACCAGGAATAAGCAGGTGCGGCATTCATTTCCTGTAAAATTGAAACTCATACGCAACAGTATAAACAGGTTTCCGGAAGCTTGGCTGGCAAGTGGGAGGCACTGCAATATTAGCCAGCTACTACTTATGGGCGAAGCGTTGCAGGCAGCCCGTTCACCTCCTCACGTTTTGCGTAACAGCGGCGGTAATACCCTTCCGATACTCTCGCCTTTTCCTATGTCCGATTACTCATGTGATGCGCTTATCATTGGCTCGGGCCAGGCCGGCAACCCGCTGGCCCGCGCACTGGCCGAAGCCGGCCGCACCGTAGTGCTGGTAGAAGAAGCACAGCTGGGCGGCTCCTGCCTCAACTACGGCTGCGTACCAACAAAAACCCTGATAGCCTCGGCCAGGCGAATGCACGATGTGCGCACGGCCGCCGAGCTGGGCGTGCAGCTGACTGGCGGTGCCCGGCTGGATATGCCGGCCGTTATCGCCCGCAAAAATGCTTTGCTGGCCACGTCACGCCACAGCCTGCGCGAGTCGCTGGCGCCGACGCACGACAACATTCGGGTGTTGCACGGGCATGCCGCCTTCACCGCGCCGCACCGGGTGCGGGTGCAGGAAACTCCGGAGAAAGTCAGTACTATTAGCGCCAAACAGATTTTTATCAATACCGGTACCCGCGCCGCCGTACCCGACATACCGGGCCTGGCCGAAGCCGGCTTTCTGACGACCACCGAGCTGCTCGACTTGCCGGAAGTACCCGAGCACCTGCTTATAGTGGGTGGAGGCTATATCGGCCTGGAATTCGGGCAAATGTTTCGGCGCTTCGGCAGCCGCGTGAGCATCATCGAAGCCGGCGGGCAGGTGCTGGAGCACGAAGACGGCGACGTATGCGAGGCGTTGCAGCAAGCGCTCACCCACGAAGGCGTGGAGTTTAGTATGCACGCCGATACCCGGCACGTTTCGCGGAGCGCGGCCGGGCAGTATACCCTGACAATCAGTACCAAACAGGGTGAGCGCCGACTGCACGGCACGCACCTGCTGGTAGCTACCGGCCGCCAGCCCAACTCCGACCGCCTCGGCCTGGAGCTGGCGGGCATCAACACCGACGAAGACGGGTATATTCGGGTAAACAGCCGGCTCGAAACCAATGTGCGCGGCATTTTTGCGCTGGGCGATGTGCACGGCGGGCCGCAGTTTACGCACCTGAGCTACGACGATTTTCGGGTAGTGCGCAACAACCTGCTGCACCAGGGCCCGCGCCGCTCGGCCCGGCAGCGCCCCCTACCCTACTGCGTGTTTACCGACCCCGCCCTCGGGCGCATTGGCCTGAGCGAGAAGCAGGCCAGGGAACAAGGCATTGCCTACCGGCTGGGCAAGCTGCCCGTGCGCCACATCAGTCGGGCCCAGCAAACGGGCCAGCTCACGGGCTTTTGGAAGGTACTGGTAGGCCCCGACGACCGCCTGCTCGGGGCCGCCATCGTAGGGCCCGAAGCTGGCGAAATCATGACCATGCTGCAAATTGCCATGATGGGCCGCCTCCGCTATCAGCAGCTGGAGGAGATGGTCATCGCGCACCCCGTGTGGGCCGAAGGGCTAAATGTGCTGTGGAAGGAAATGAAAGCCGTTTGAGTAAAGTGAGTGCTGTCGCTTTGCTTAGCCTATCGAACAGTGCTCTTACTATTCCCCCTATTTGATTTTCGCTACGCGCACGCCTACAGCCATAATACCCGGCAGCTGGTTTTGGCGCATGTACTGCTCCAGGGTTAGCTTATAAGCCCCTGGCCGGGCAAAGTGCTGCTGCTTTAGGGCCAGGAACTGGTGGTCGAAGATATCGCCGGTGCCCGCGCCCAGCGGCTCGCCGGTTTTGGGGTTCATCAGGATAAGCTGGTGCAATAGCGGGGCCCGACGGGCCGACCATTGGGGCCGGTGAGCGTATGCTTGAGATAGAGGTTATAAAACCCATAACCGGAGGCGTTACGCACGTTAAAAAACACGTTGTAGCGCGCCGTGGTATCGGTAATGGTGAATGTAAAGGCCGGGCGCTGCTGCACATCCCATACGTACGCGTCGCCGGTGGGCGATTTCAGGTCCACGTTTTCCTCATACACGCGGTTGGGGTCGCAGGCGCTAAGGCTGGCCAGGCCGGCCAATGCCAGCAGAGCCCGCCCATTGCGGCGGACCCTGCTGGTGGCAGAAGCAAGAGAGAGCTGCATAATAGCTTAAGAGGCGCTTGGAGGAGTAGAGGAAGCCGAAGTAGTACCTGCTTCGCCCCGCCGGCCGCTGCCGCCCCGACGGCCCCGGCTACGACCACCCTGCCCACCTTCGGGGCGGGGCTGGTCGCCGCCTTCGCGGGGCGGGCGCGGGCTTTGCTGGCCCGCGGCGGGGTCGTTGCGGCGCGGGCGCGGCTCCTGCTCGGGGCGAGAGCCAGCGCCTTCGCCACCTTCCCGATTGCGGCCGCCCCGACGGTTGAGTGGCCGGGCCGCCGCCCCGCGCCGGCCCCGCGGCTCGGGCTGGGATTCGGCCGGCAGCGGCGCGGCGCCGGGGGCAGCGTCGACCCGAGGCGTGGGGGTTGGGCTCTCGGGTCGTGGCGGCCGCGGGCTGCCTTCGGCGCGCGCCGAACGGCTGCCTTCAGGACGTTCGCGGCGGCGCGGTTCCCGGCTTTCGCGGGCTCCCGTGGCTCGGCAGCCGTAGCAGCGGCGTTGGCTTCGGGAGTGCCGGTGGGGCGCTCGCTGCGGTCTTTGCGCTTGCGCTTGCCGCGCTTGCTGCCGGCTTTTATCTGGTCGTCGAGGCGGTCGAGCTCGCCTTCCATCAGGGTCGAAACAGCGGGAGCGACCTCCTCTTCCTGGCGCGGGCCAGCAGGGTATCAGGCTTCTCGCCGCGCTTGTTCATTTCCAGCACTTCGCGCACGCGCTCGGCCCCCAGCATCACCCAATTGTTGTCGCCTTTGAAGGCAAACCACATGCGCTTGCGAAAGATGTCGGTTTTCTGCAAAAACGCCTCGCCCGTTGCCACTTGTAGCGGGCGCTGCACCTGCGGAATATCCTTCAGGGCATCGAGGTAGGCATCCAGCTCATAATTGAGGCAGCACTTGAGGCGACCGCACTGGCCGGCCAGCTTCTGCGGGTTGAGACTCAGGTTCTGGTAGCGGGCGGCGGTGGTGCTCACCGCTTTAAAGTCGGTAAGCCAGGTAGAGCAGCACAGCTCGCGGCCACACACGCCGATGCCGCCGATGCGGCCGGCTTCCTGGCGCAGCGATATCTGGCGCATCTCTACCCGCACCCGAAACTCGTCGGCCAGCCGCCGGATAAGCTCCCGAAAGTCAACCCGGTCTTCGGCAGAATAATAGAAGAGCGCCCGCGTACGGTCGGCCTGATACTCGACGTCGGAGAGCTTCATCTTGAGGCGCAGCTCGTCCACAACCGCGCGGGCCCGAAACATGGTACCGTTTTCGAGGTCGCGCACGGCCTGCCAGCGCTCTTCATCATCGGGAGTGGCTACGCGCAGAATGGGGCGAATATCGCGCGAGTCGGTCGGCACTTTCTTCTTGCGCATCTGCAGGCGCACCAGCTCACCCTTGAGCGAGACGTGGCCCAGGTGCCAGCCCGAGCCGGCGGCCTCTACTACTACCGCATCGCCGGTAACCAGCGGCAGAAATTTATCGTTGCGAAAAAACTCTTTGCGCCCGCCCTTAAAGCGAACTTCCACGCAGTCGAACCCGCGAAAGTCGCTGGGCATATCTACGTCGGCGAGCCAGTCAAATACATTAAGCCGGGTACAGCCGCCCGAAGAGCAGCCGCCTTTGGAGCCGCAGCCACCTACCTTACTGGTAGAGCAGCCGCCGCCGGATGAACAAGTAGCACAAGCCATGAGGCTGAATTATCTATAGATGAGGCGGCCACGCCAGAGAGGCCGCACGAAAGGGGGAACTTAGCAAAGATAACCCATTCGGCAAGGCGAAAAGTTTGGAAAGAAACTACCGCTCGCTGTTCAGCACGGCTCCTTGGAGCCAGATGCGGCGGCTGTCGGCGCCCACCTGCGCTCAGTTTCGACCAATTCTTACCTAGAGCCTTTTCCAAATCCGTGCACCGGGCGGGCTGCTGGCAGCCCACTCCAGCTAAGCTGCTCCCGGACCTGAAATTTACGCTGGTTGTTGCCCATAATGGCCAGCTCTTCCTGGGCGAGCGTGAAACGGCGGGCCACTCTGGACAGCATAGGCCTGTACACTAACTACTGATTATTTTAATATAAATACTATATTTTTATAAATACGATGTTTATTTACAATTCAACTACATGCGTAAAGTTATAAAAAATGTTCTTATAGCATATTAGCAACAATGTTACGCAAATGTGTAACATTTAGGCATTTGTTTAGCTACCAATTGCGGAATAAAAAATCCTTTTCACATTTGGGAACAATTTTCATTTTCTTTTCACCCTTTTCCAAACCAAACCAATGTTCAAATTTTCCGCACTACTGGCCATAGGCGCTGCCCTCACGCTCGCCGGCTGCCAGAAATCTCAGGATGTGGCTACTCAGCCCACTCAAATTACCCCCGAGGTAACCGCCCAGGTAAAAGCCCTGGGCTTTGGTACCGGCGACCTTCGGGCCGTCGAAGGTGGCTATGTGGTAGAAGGCGATATCCTGCTCACGCCCCAAGTGCTGGCCGGCGGGACCGACTATAAGCTGCTGCGCGTGGGCTCTGATGAGCAGTACCGCACCACCAACCTGGTAACCGGCCTGCCCCGTACCCTCACCGTAAGTTTGTCGACCCAGTTCCCGTCGGCCTACGTAACGGCCGTTGACGAGGCCATCCGCCGCTACAACGCGGCTAATCTGCAGCTGCACTTTACCCGTATCACTTCGGGCACGGCCGACCTGCCCGTCAAGTACTCTTCAAACCTGGGGCCGGGTGTTCTGGGCCAGTCGGGCGGATTTCCCACCAACGGCAACCCCGCGCCTGGCTTCACGCTGGTGCCCAGCGTGATTAACAGCACAAACACCAATTACATTGCCACCATCATGGCGCACGAGATGGGGCACTGCATTGGTTTCCGGCACACCGACTACATGAACCGCGCCTACAGCTGCGGGGGCAGCGCCTCGAATGAGGGAGCCAGCGGCGTAGGAGCTATTCTCATTCCCGGTACACCTTCGGCCGCCGACCCCAATTCCTGGATGCTGGCCTGCGTAGGCAACGGCGTAAACCGGCCATTCAACACCAACGACGTAACGGCGCTGAACTACTTGTACTAAGCTTCCCCGCTTAGGCTGCTAAAGCCCCGGTCTGCTCCGCAGGCCGGGGCTTTTTTTTGCCAGTAGCTGGTATAAGCACCCGCTCAAGAGCACAGAACTATTTACATTAAGTAATTCTATTATTATTTACTAGCGCCATTTCCAAGTCAGTGTAGGGGCTGCTGGCTTTTCGCCGGCTGTCCGCTCGTCGTTCACGCCATTTGTTCATCTAACGAGCGGACAGCCGACGAAAAAGCCGGCAGCCCGCCCAATTCGACTTCCTGAATAGCTTCAATTAAAATAAGGTCGTCATGCTTCGACAAGCGCAGCATGACGACCTTATTTAAGAATATTTTATAATTACAATATTATATTTAATATATATTAAATATATTCACAATTCATTAAATACATCACCTCGTAATTAACTGTTATTCAATAAGCAGCACCCGGCGGGTGAGCGCGGCGCTACCGGCTGGAGCAGCCCGTAGCAGGTACACGCCCGGACGCAGGCCGGTCGTAGCCACCAGGTTGAGGGCCCCATTGACGGTGGTCGTGCGTACCAGGCGGCCCAGGGCATCGTAGAGGCTGATTTGCAGCTCCGCACCGGGCTCGCCGGCCACCTGCAGGTCTTGCCCTACCAGGGCTGGTATCGGAAACACCAGCAGCTCGTGGCGGCGCACCAGCTGCACCGTTACCGTATCGCTGTAAAACTGCTGCCCGCTTGCATCCTGCCCCACAATACGGTATTGATTGAGACCCGTGGAGGCGCCGAGGTCGGTAAAAAGGGTAGTGAGACGCGTCACGGGCAGCAGCGTCTGGACTGGCTGAAAGCCGCCCGGCCCAAGGCGTTGGAGCTGCACTGACTGCAAATGATAAAGACTACCCAGCACCAGCGATAAGCGTGCAGTATCCGCAATGGGCTGCTGCGCCAAAAACGAGCGGATGTAGCAGCTGACTCCTGCTTCGAACAGGTTGGCAGTAGCTCCGCGCTCGGCTAGTTTGCCACTTAGTATGGGGGCTACTGCAAAGTAAGGCCCCGCATTCTGGCTGGGCACTATACTCAACAAGGTATCGGCTACGAGCCTGAAGGGCTCCAGAGCCGTCGCACCCAGCCGATACACCTGGTACTGCGCAGCCCCCGGCGTAGCGGGCCACGTCAGGAGCGTAGCAGCGGGGCAGATGTAGCCGACGTGCAGCGGCAACGGCCGGGCCAGCGCAAAAGTATCAGACACAACCACCTGGCTACCAAATACGCAGCGAAGCTGCGCCAGCGTGGTAGTATCAGGCGCAACCCAGCTGTAGGTACGCTGGCTCAGGTCGACGCCCGCCGCCAGGGTGCGCCAGGTGGCCTGCCCTACTGGGCGGTAGTCGAGGCGACCAGCTGCGGGCGGGCCGGCCCAGGCCCAGCGCAATAGCGTGGGCTGGCCCGGACGCACATTGAGCAAGCTGCTGGGTACCAACCATTCCAGGCCGGGAGCTGTCACTTCGTAGGCCAGGCTGAATGCCTGTGGGCCGCTGGGCACGGCGTAGCCGCGCACCCGCAGCTGATAGGTGCCCGCCACGGGCTGGTCGATAGTTACCTGCTCTACATTGTTGAGGTGGTCGGCACCACGGCGGGCAGGCAGCGCCAGCGAGTCGAGGCTGGGATAAGCGCTGAGCGTCCAGGGCAGCCACTGCGTGCTGCCCGGCCCCTGCACCGCCAGGTCGAGGTCGTTGACGAGTGCCTTAGCGGCGTTGGCCGCCGCCTCGGGGTCGGTCCAGACCAGCGTCACTTTCAGCTGCGCCGTACCTGGCGGCACAGGAAGACTAATGACCTGTTCCTGACTTTGCGCCACGGTGCCAGAGCGGTAGCGGCCTTCCAGCACCGTTCGCACGGCCCCCAGGGCATCTAGCTGGCCAAAGCCCGACACAAAATTGACTTGCGGCCGGCCCACCTCGTCGGCACTGTTGATAAGCGCTGCCTTTACCAAAGCGGCGGGGGCAAGGTGCCACCCTGGCTATCGCGGTACGCCTGCTGCACGAGCAAGGCGGCCCCCGACCCCAACGCGGACGCATCGGACGAGCCCGCGTCGCCATACGCCACCAGCTCGGGCTTGATACGGCCATCATAGGCCGGCCCGCGCGAGCTAAGCGCCGCCACCTGGCCCAGCGCATCGGTAGCACCAACGGCCAGCGAATTTTTCGACATCTTAAACTGACCGGTAAGATTGGCCACGGCCACCAATCCTTTGTACAAGCCGTCAGCACTGGCGTCGGTTCCTGAATTTCCCGACGAAAAAACGTGTAGCAGCGTGGGCAGCTGACGCGTCTGCTGGTCGTAGCCCAGGGCTTCGAGGCCATAATAATTTTCGATACCCGTACCGTAGGAATGATTTTGTACGCTCACGCGCAGCTTGATAAGCTCATCGTTAGCATCGGGCAGCAGGTTGGAATAGGACGATGACGCAATAGCCGCTTGCCGGGCGGCCCCCTCCCCGCCGGCCCCGAGTTGCCGCCGCCCGCAATAAGCGTGGCCATAATGCTGGCGTGCGCCGAGGCGATAACCGTCCCGGCCGGTGTATTCAACAAGCGCCCCCGAAAGTCGAGGTCAGTAGCATCCAAGGGGTTTTCCTTAATACTTACCGTCAGGCCCTGACCGGTAAGCGTTGGATAGTGCCGCTGCACGGCTCGCAGGCCATTTACGGCCAGGTCGGCACCATTGAGCAGGCGCTCGTCGTGGGCTGCGCGGTCGGGCACATCTATGAACTCAACCAGCGGCGAGGCAGCCAAAGCAGCCAGCTGCTTCACCGTCAGATTCCTGACTGTTAGCGTAGTTGCACTAAGGGGGCCCGAATCAAGCTGCATTTCGGGCTGCGACTGCTTTGCCCACTGCCAAAAGGCCGCCGCATCGCGCACCCGCAAGCGCACTGCATGGCGGCCTGGGCTACGCTGAATGGCAGCCGCCACCCTGGGAGCCAGCTTACTGTCGGCAATCTGCCCCAGCACTGGCGAGGTACTTAGCAAAACCACACCAGCCAGTGCAAGAAGCCAGACAAATCTACGCTGAACGTACTTTTTCGGCATTAATTCAAGTAAAACGTATCTTCTGTACTCTAGTATCTATTCGCACTAACAAGATACGCAAGGGCTGAAAAAAGCCCGGTTGCTTACTCTTTTCTCAGCGTAAGCAACCGGGCTCAATATTATCAATTACCTATACTACTCGCCGGGCTTGAGCACCACTTTCACGCAGTTGTCTTTTTTATGACGGAAGATGTCATAGCCATGCGCGGCCTGGCTTAGTGGCAGGCGGTGCGAGATAATATCGTCGAGCATTACTTCGCCTTTGATAATGTGCTGCAATAGCTTGTCGATATGCTTGTGGGCCGGCGCCTGACCACCTACCAGCTTAATACCTTTATCAAAAAACTGCCCGACCGGGAAGTTGTCGTTGGTCGTTACGTATACGCCCAGCACCGATACCACGCCGCCGCGCCGCACGGCGCTCATGCAGGTTTCCAGCACTTTAGGCGAGCCTTTTTCAAGGTTGACAACGGCCTTGGCGCGGTCGATGAGGTCGCGGTCGGGCTCGAAGCCCACGCAATCGACGCAGACATCGGCCCCCGTCCTTCGCTCATGTCGCGAATGAGCTGCACCACTTGGTCGTGGCTTTCCCACAGAATGGTTTCACAGCGCGTGGTTTCCTTGGCCTTATCGAGCCGATACTGTTGGGTATCAATGATAACGACGCGGGCAGCACCGCGTAGCCAGGCGCTTTTAGCGGCCATAATGCCTACCGGCCCAGCCCCAAAAACAGCAATAAACTCCCCGCCCCGCACCTCGGCCCAGTCGATACCGGAATAGCCGGTCGGAAAGATATCAGTCAAGAACAACACCTGCTCATCAGTCAGAAAGTCAGGCACTTTACGCGGACCAAAATCGGCATAAGGTACCCGCACATACTCGGCCTGGCCGCCGTCGTAGCCCCCGTAGAGGTCGGTGTAGCCGAAAAGCGCGCCGCCTTTCTGGGTCATCAGGCCACCCTCGGGCCATAGTGCTCGGGGTTGGAGTTTTCACAGTGGCCGGGCAGCGCGTGGTTGCAAAAGAAACAGGTGCCGCAGGCAACCGGAAAAGGCACTACCACGCGGTCGCCGCGCTTAAGGTTACCCACGCCGCGGCCCACTTCTTCCACAATGCCCATGAACTCGTGCCCAAGCACCATGGGTGAGGTAGGCAGGCTGCCGTTGTAGATGTGCAGGTCGGACCCGCAGATGGCCGTACTGGTTACGCGAATGATGGCATCGCGCGAGTCTTTCAGTTTGGGGTCGTCAACTGTATCGACGCTAACGTTGCGCGGGCCGTGAAACACTAATGCTTTCATGTGGAAAAGAGAAAAGGAATGGATTACTTGCCTGGATTAACGGCCGGCCCGCCACCCGGTTGCGTATTCCCAGCCCTTTCTTCACTTCTGCAACGTGGCTACAACCGTGCAGCTAGCTACCCGCCTTAGCCCGATAATCTGCGCTGTTTTTCATTACTACTATCTCATTATGAACGGGCTCTTACGCTATCAGAGCTGATAGATGCTAATGCCCTTACTGGTGATGAAATAAGCAAACTGGTCGCCGAGCAGTATCTGGCGCACACTTGTTGCATCGAGGCCGGCCGGCAGCGGCTGCGTGCGTTCGGTAAGGCTGTAAAGGTGAAAGAAGTGTAGTTCTCCGCCACTGATGTATACCAGCTCATCGCCCCGAAACGTGATAAAATCGAGGCCGGTAAAAGGCAGCTTCTTGCGATAGTTGCCGAGGTTATCGAACACGAAGATGCCGCTGGTGTGGTCCACGAGGTACACGTTGTTCTGGTACTGACGCAGAAAGCGGAAGTCGGGCCGGCTATGGCCGATAATGAGGTCGAGCGGTGTATTCTGCACCACGCGCAGCGCCTGGGGGTCAAACTCGCGGAGCGTCAGCGTACTTTCATCGAGCAGCCAGAGCAAGCCATCGGGGGCCAGCGTAGCCGTGCGGATGGTACCGTCGATATAATCGGCCAGCCGTATTTCGCTAAGCGGCGCCAGAAAGCGGTCGAGCAGCAGCACCTGCTGCCGGTCGTCGTAAAAAACCAGCAGACTGTTCTGGTTCCAGGCTTCTACCACGGCCACATGGCCGGGTTGCGTGGGCGAATAGGTATTGAGCGGCTGCCCGTCGCGGGCCAGCTGCCGAAGATTATTGTCCTGGTCGGCCAGGTAAAGCGTGCCGCGCCGGTCGAGTGAGGCCGCGCCGGGGCCGGGCAGCGTCAGGGTTTTCACGAGCGTCCAGGTGCCCGGCGCGGGAGCCAGTACGCTGGCAGCCGGAGCTTTGGCAGCCGGAGTTGTTTCGACCGGCGCCACGCGGCCGGCCGGGGCCACCGAGGCAGCCCCAGGCACGGTTTGCGCCTGCACCAACGCGCAAGGTAGAAAAAGCAATAAAGAGGCCGCAACCACGAGGCGCTTCGCCGCCCCAGGCCTCCACTCCTTTCTTGCTACTCGACTATTCCGCCTGCCTGCTTCAACCCGTAAACTCCTGCAAAACCATCGTACTGCCATCATACACGCCATACGAACAATAATTGACCCATTCGCCGAGGTTAATATAGCGGCTGCCGGGGCCGACGGCCACATCGAGCGGCAGATGGCGATGGCCGAACACGTAATAGTCGTGGTGCTGGCGCTTTTCGAGCTCGCGGCAATGCACCAGCAGCCATTCATCCTCCCCAAAATAGGTAGCGTCGGCCGCGCCGTTCTGGATGCGCGAATGCCGGCTCCAGCTATTGGCAATGCCGATGCCGAGGTTGGGGTGCAGGCGGGCAAAAAGCCACTGCGTAAAGCGCGAATTAAATACGGGCTTCATGAGCCGCTTGTAGGCAAAGTCGCCCGGCCCCAGGCCATCGCCGTGGCCAATATGAAACAGCTGTGTACCCATGCGCTGCGATACCGGCTCGCGCAGAATAGGAATGCCCATTTCCTGGGTAAAATAGCCAAACATCCACATGTCGTGGTTGCCAGTAAAGAGGGTAATGGGCAGCCCGGCATCAGTCAGCTCGGCCAGCTTGCCCTGCAAGCGGCTAAATCCGCGGGAATAGCGTGCTTATACTCAAACCAAAAATCAAATACATCTCCTAAAAGATATATTGCTGCGGCATCCTGGGCTGCCATATCGAGCCAGCGCACAATGCGACGCTCCCGCTCGCGGGAGGTGGCAGCGTCGGGCGCACCCAGATGAAAATCGGAGGCAAAATACACGCGCTGCCCCGGTGCCATTGCCAGTGGTGGCAGCTCAGGCAATGTTTTCGGCATCATCTTCCAGTAAGAATAAGCTGAGCCGACGCGGTCCGTGGGCTCCCAGCACCAGGGTTTTTTCAATGTCGGCCGTGCGGCTGGGGCCGGTAGTGAGCGAGAGCATAGAGGGCAGCGCCGTTCCGTAGCGAGCCTGCACGGTACGGAGCGCGTCGCCGATTTCGGCTACTACCTGGCTTGGGCGGGCTAGTACCAGGTGCTGGTCGGGGTAGATGCTAAGGCGCCGGCCGCTGGCTGAAGCGGGTGTTACTACCAGGCTGCCCGTGCGGGCTACCAGCGCCTCACAGGAAGTAAG
Source organism: Hymenobacter sp. BRD67 (assembly GCF_013256425.1). Lineage (GTDB taxonomy): Bacteria > Bacteroidota > Bacteroidia > Cytophagales > Hymenobacteraceae > Hymenobacter. Next base: position 381,547 of record NZ_CP053904.1, on the reverse strand, counting down.
GCCCACGGCGGCCTGCGCTTTAAAATCAGCTTCTGTGGCCTGAAACGGCACCTGGGCGGTGCTAAGCAACGCCTGCATAGCTGGCTCCCACACGTAAAACTGCTGGCCGGCCGGCAGGTGCCCGGCTAGCCAGGCACGCAACTCACTGCCAAGCTGCGCCAGACTCTCGCAGTAAAAAAACTCGCCCCCGATACGCCGAAAACTATTCGCAAACGTCACGGCCAGGTCGGTGGCCGGCAGCGGCGGATGCACCGGCGCTACCCAATCGGGCACGGGGGGCACCGGGGCCGGCCCGGCGGCCAGGGCCGCACGGATTCGGCCTAACAGTTTATCGCGCGATGAAAGCATAAGACAAAGGTAGCAGCCACCAAAAAGGCCAGCCTTGCGGCTGGCCTTTTTAAAGCAGACACTAAATATACAGAATAATCTATACTGCCTCCGGCTCGTTGAGGCCGGGCAGGTGTGGCTCGGGCGTGTCCTGGCCTAAGGGCAGGCCGGGATGCTCTTGCTTGAGGTCACTCAGGGTTTCGGAGCGGTCGGTGCCGGCCATATGCGCCTGATAGGTCGTTTGCTCATCAAAGGGGCGCTTGCCCACGAGGCGCTCGAGGTCGTCTTGTAGCAGCACTTCTTTTTCCAGCAGCTCCTTGGCTACCACCTCCAGCTCGTGGCGGCGCTCTATCAGCAACTCCTTGGTGCGGATATACGCCTGCTCGATAATGTGGCGGATTTCTTCGTCCATGAGCTGCGCCGTGGCCTCCGAATAAGGCTTCGAGAAGCCATACTCATTCTGGCCCTTCGAGTCGTAGTACGACACATTGCCGAGCTTCGAGTTCATGCCGTAGATAGCCACCATCGACTGCGCTGTTTTGGTAATGCGCTCGAGGTCGCTGAGCGCGCCGGTCGAGATTTTGCCAAATACGATTTCTTCCGCAGCGCGACCGCCCAGCGTCATGCACATCTCATCGGTCATCTGCTCTACGTTGTACAGGAACTGCTCGCGGGGCAGGTATTGGGCATAGCCCAGCGCCGCTACGCCGCGCGGCACAATGCTCACTTTGACCAGCGGGTCGGCGTGCTCCAGAAACCAGCCGGCAATGGCGTGGCCGGCTTCATGGTAGGCCACAATCCGCTTTTCCTGGGGGCTGATAATCTTGTTCTTCTTCTCAAGGCCCCCGATTACGCGGTCAATAGCATCGGTAAAGTCCTGATTCGTGATAAACTTCTTATCGCGGCGCGCAGCAATAAGGGCGGCTTCGTTGCAGACGTTCGCAATTTCGGCGCCCGCAAAGCCCGGCGTTTGGGCCGATAGCCGCTTAGCGTCCACATCGGGGCCCAGAGTAAGCGGCTTGAGGTGCACGTTGAAAATCTCCGTGCGGCCGTTGATATCGGGCTTGTCGATGCTAATCTGCCGGTCGAAGCGGCCGGGGCGCAGCAGGGCCGAGTCTAGGGTATCGGGCCGGTTAGTGGCCGCCAGAATGATAACGCCCGAATCGGTGCCGAAACCATCCATTTCTACCAGCAGCGAGTTCAGGGTATTTTCGCGCTCGTCGTTGCCGCCGGGCATCGAGCCTTTGCTGCGCGAGCGGCCCACGGCGTCAATCTCATCAATAAAGATGATGCAAGGCGCTTTGGCCTTGGCTTGCTTGAACAAGTCGCGCACCCGGGCCGCGCCCACACCCACAAACATCTCGACGAAGTCGGAGCCCGAGAGCGAGAAGAACGGCACATCGGCCTCGCCAGCTACGGCTTTGGCCAGCAGGGTTTTGCCAGTACCGGGAGGTCCGACGAGCAAAGCGCCTTTTGGAATCTTACCGCCTAATATAGTGAATTTACTAGGGTTCTTCAGAAACTCCACAATCTCCTGCACTTCTTCTTTGGCTTCTTCCAGGCCGGCTACGTCCTTAAACGTAATCTTCACTTTATCACCGCCTTCAAAAAGCGCCGCGCGGCTCTTGCCGATGTTAAAAATCTGGCCGCCGGGGCCACCCGCGCTGCTCATGCGGCGCATGAGGAACACGAACAGGATAATGCTGAGAATAATCAGTCCGTAGCTGCTCACGATATCGAGCAGGCCCACGCGGTCCACGGGGTCGAGGCGCAGGCGCTGCTCGGCCGGCTTGTTGGCCTGGAGCTTATCAAGCTGCTCCTGAAAATACTTCGCGTCGAAAATCGGGAAGTAGTACTGCGCGCCCCGGTCGGCAAACGGCCCGCGGTGTGCCGTGAGGTCGCGCTGGTATTCAGGCTTTTGCAAAGCGGCCGGCGTAAGACCAACCTCTACGGTTTTCGAGTTGACGAGTGACACATCGTGTACATCGCCCGCGGCCAGCATTTGCTCAAACTTCTGCTGATTGATTTTAATAGCGGCGTTCTGATTATTAAACCAGAACATCCCGATAAAGAGCACCAATAGCCCCGCCATCACCCAAAGCTGTACTCCCGGCCGGGGCGTGGGATTAGGCAGCGTGGGCTTGCGGCGTTTAGTGGGCGTCGTATCAGACATAAAAATTAACTTAGTTTAATGGACTTGAAAGCAACCGCGCCAGACCAGCGTTGTTGGCAACGCTACCCGCAGACGCGGCTGGCAGCCCGATACTTTAGTGCCGGGCCACGTCGGCCGTATCTTCGATATGGGTAATCTCGGCATCGCCCCACAGCTCTTCCAGGGCGTAGAACTGCCGGCGGTCGCGCAGGAAAACGTGGACGACAACGTCGACGTAATCCAACAATATCCACTCGCGATTGGTGCGGCCTTCACTTTGCCAGGGGGCCTGGCCGGTCACTTTTTCTACTTCCTCTTCTACGGAGCGAGCCAGGGCGTCGAGCTGGGTATCGGAAGAAGCCGAGCAGATGATAAAATAATCGGCCACCGCATTTTTCAACTCTTTTAGGTTGAGAACTACAATGTCCATTCCTTTGCGGTCCTGGAGGCCGCGAACGGCTACGTCTGCCAATGTGTCCGAATCCTGTCGAACCAAGGTGCTCTTCATAGAGTAAGTTTACGTTTTTACCTAGCTAATATACGACTGCTAACCTCCGTGGTCATCAGCCCAACTACCTTATTCACGGGCCAGCAGCTTATCTGGCTGCCCGCCTGCCCTTCCACTAACTCCGAAGCGCAGCAACTGTTGCGCGAAAACCGGGCCAGTGAAGGATGTACCGTCATAACGGACGACCAGTTTGCCGGCCGCGGCCAACGTGGCAACCAGTGGCTGGCCGCGCCGGGCGAAAACCTGACGCTTTCCATCGTGTGGCTGCCCACGTTTCTCGACGCCAGCCAGCAGTTTTTGCTGAGCCAGGCCGTGGCGCTGGGCGTGTACGACTGGGCCGCAACGCTGCTTCAGCCCTCGCCGCAGCTGCGGCTGAAGTGGCCCAACGACCTGTATTTCGGAACCCAGAAGTTTGGGGGAATTCTCATCGAGAACAGTCTGAGTGGTGCAAAGATTCAGTCCAGCGTTGTCGGCATTGGGTTAAATGTGAACCAGCGGCACTTCGCCGTGCCCACGGCTACCTCGCTGGGCGTGCTCACGGGGCGCTACTTTCAGCGCGGGCAATTGGCCGCCCGCCTGCTTGAGTGCCTGGAGCGGCGCTACTTGCAGCTGCGGGCCGGCCAGGTGGGCGAGATACGGCGGGCCTACCTGGCGGCACTCTATCGCTACCACGAATGGCACGACTACGAGGTGGGCGGCCGCCGCGTGCGCGGCCAGATTGTGGGCGTAGAGGCCGATGGCCGGCTGGCCGTGGAAATAGGAGGCGAGGTGCAGCGCTTTGCCTTACAGGAAATCAAGTACCTGTAAGACAAGCAGGACGGACGGCGCTACATTCGCTGCATGAGGCGTTGGCACACACTTTTTCGGGTTGCGCTGGGGCTGGCCTTTCTGGTGCTGCTGGCCGGGCTGGCCGACCACCTCTGGCCGCTGCCGCCGGCGCCGCAGTACTCGCCGCTGGTGCTGGCCGCCGACGGCAGCGTGCTGCACGCCTACCTCAGCCCCACCCAGAAGTGGCGCATGAAAACCGAGCTGCCGGAGATAACGCCGGCGCTGCAAACGGCTATTATTGAGAAAGAAGACCGGTACTTCCGGTATCATTTCGGCGTCAACCCCCTGGCGATAGTGCAGGCGGCGGGGCGCAACCTGCTGGGCCGGGGCCGCACCACCGGGGCCAGCACCATTACCATGCAGGTGGCGCGGCTGCTGGAGCCCAAAGCGCGCACTTTCGGCAATAAGCTGCTGGAGATGCTGCGCGCCGTCCAGCTGGAGGCCCACTATAGCAAATCCGAGCTATTACAGCTCTACCTCAACCTGGTGCCTTACGGCTCTAATATTGAAGGCGTAAAGTCGGCGGCATTGCTTTATTTTCAGCAGCCGCCCGATTATCTGTCGCTGGCCCAGACGGTTACGCTGGCTATTATTCCCAATCGGCCGGGCGGGTTGGTGCTAGGGAAAAACAATGCGCAGATTGTGCAGGAGCGCAATCGCTGGCTTCGCTATTTCGGGCGCCGAAAGCTCTTTCCGGCCCAGGATATCGCCGATGCGCTGCTGGAGCCGCTGGCCGTGCATCGGCACCCCGCCCCTGCCCTGGCCCCGCACATGGCCCGGCGGCTGGTGCTAAGCCAGCCAGCTGAGGTGCTCATTCACAGCACCTTGTTGCCGGCAACCCAGGCTAAGGCCGAAGACCTGGTCCGCAACTACGTGCGCCGTCTGGCCACGCTGGGTATTTCGCAGGCGGCCGTGCTGGTGGTAAATAACCAGACCCGTGCCGTAGAAGCCTACGTAGGCTCCATCGATTTTCAGGATGCGGCCGCGCTGGGGCAGGTCGATGGCGTGCGGGCGGTGCGCTCGCCGGGCAGCACGCTCAAGCCCCTGCTCTACGGGCTGGCACTCGACCAAGGCCTGCTGACGCCCAAAACCGTGCTGCCCGATGTGCCCACCAATTTTCAGGGCTTCCGGCCCGAGAACTTCGACAAGCACTGCCAGGGCGAGGTGACTATGGAGCGGGCACTGACTTACTCGCTCAATATTCCGGCCGTGCGCGTGCTGTCGGCGGTGGGGGTTGATAATTTTACCGGCAAGCTGCAGCAGGCTAGCTTTCGGCAGGTGGCGCGCGATGCGCCCCGGCTGGGCCTGAGCACCATTTTGGGTGGCTGCGGCGCCACGCTGGAAGAACTGACGGGCCTGTACGCAGCCCTGGCAAATAGTGGGCGCTGGGAAGAATTAAAAATTATTACTGAAAAACAGAAAACTGCTAAAGCCGACGCAAGCGTCAAGGGCACTTCGGGTAAGGGACCAAATCCAATTTTAATTTCCGAGGCGGCCGCCTACCTCATCACCGATATTCTGGCTCAGCGCACGCGGCCCGACCTGCCCTTCGATGCTGCCGCCAGCCGGCACCTGCCGCGTATTGCCTGGAAAACCGGCACCAGCTACGGCCGCCGCGATGCTTGGAGCATCGGCTACAACCGACACTATACAATTGGGGTGTGGGTAGGCAATTTTAATGGCCAGGGCAGTCCGGCGCTAACGGGAGCCGACGTCGCCTCTCCGCTGCTTTTCGATTTATTCAATACACTGGCCTACAATGGGCGCAACGAATGGTTTACGCCGCCGGCCAGCCTCGACTTTCGGCTGGTATGCGCCGAAACCGGCCAGGTACCGGGCGAGCACTGCCCGAATCAGCTGCTCGATTATTACCTGCCGGGCGTGTCGGGGAGCCAGCGCTGCCAGCATTTGCAGGAAGTACTGCTTTCGGCCGATGGCCGGTATTGCTACTGCCGGGCCTGTGCCCCGGCCAGTGGCTACCGACGCGAGCTGTTTGCGAACCTAAAGCCCGAGGTACTGGCCTTTCGCGAAAGTCAGGGCTTGCCCACGCGCCGCCTGCCGCCGCACAATCCTGCCTGCCGCCTGGTGCACGGCACCGACGAAGGCAGCAACACCGGCCCGGATGCTGCGCCGCAGCTTGCCATCACCTCGCCGGCAGCCCATGCCGAATACGTGCTCGATGCAGCCGAAAAGCAGCAGCTACGCCTCAGCTGCGCGGCTCCGGCCGAAGTACGCCGCGTGTATTGGTACATAAATGACCGGTATCTGCAAGCGGCCCCCGCCACGGCACCGGTATTTTTCCGCCCGCCCCAGGGTGAGGTTAAGATATCGTGCGCCGACGACCGCGGGCGGACGGTGGAGGTACGGGTGCTGGTGAGGAAACTATACTAACTGCCGCCGCAGCCCTTACTTCGTACCAAAATCTGCTTTTGACTTAACAGACTGCCTATTAGCCGTGTATCTGGCACAGTGCTTGCCACCTCATCGATAGTCACTGCCTTACCTGTTTAGCTTAGCAATTCTTCTTCAACTACTCGCATGAAACGCATCAGCTTCTTATTCCTGATTCCAGCACTGCTGGGTCTTTTCCCGGGTTACCAGGCCCAGGCCCAAACCCTGCCGCAGCCCCGCAAAGGCTGGAGCCCCGAAACAAAAGACGCCGCCATTGGAGGGGCAGCCGGCGTGTTGGGCGGCTTGCTCATCAATGGCCGCAACCGGAAAGTCGGCGGCCTCATTGGCGGCCTGGCCGGTGCCGGAGCCGGCTTTGCGCTCGGCAAATACACTGATAATAAGCGCAAAGCAGCCGACGCGGCTGCAGCGCAGCAAGCGGCTGCCCAGGAGCAAGCGGCTGCCGATGCGCAAGCAGCCGCTTCGCAACAGGCCGCCGCTGCCGAGCCTACCCCCATTGCCCAGGCAACCGCGCATGCGGCTACCGAGCGGGCGGCCGTCGCCCACGCGAAAGTGGCGCACGCCACGGCCGCACGGGTGGCCGCTGAGCGTCGCCTCGCGGCCGAGCGCCGGGCCGAAGCCAGCCAGGCCCGCGGAGCAGCCCCGGCCGTAGCCGATGTGGCCGTAGCAGCGGGCTTCTTTCCCAACCCCGGCTTCGACCAGGCCGGCACGCCGTATCCCGACTCGGCAGTGCTCCGCAAAAGCTGGTAGCCTCGCTTGCTGTTCGGTAAGCCAGCCACTTGCGCCCGCGCCCGAGTGGCTGGCAAGCTTTTATTCTATTGCCTACTTTCCCAAAACCCTTCATGAAACTTTACTTACTCTCGTGCTGCGCAGCCGCGCTACTCACCGCCTGCTCGGGCAATACCCACAATCCAGCCACCCCGACGGCGGCCACTACTTCACCAGCTGACGCTGCCAGCGCAACGGCCAATGTAGCCGACCTCGACCAGCAGTTTGTTAGCGCCTGGAACAATAAGGATGCGAGCAAGGTGACGGCGATGCTGGCCGATGACGTCCAGTTCCTACAGGGAGCCACGCACTTTGTTGGTAAGGATGAGGTAACCAATAAATGGATTACACCTACCATCAACTCCATTGCCAACTTAAAAACCTATAGCGTAAGCACGGGCACCGAAGGCAGCCTGGCTTACGAGGCCGGTACCTTCTCAGTAGATGTGCTGCCAACGCAGACCGAGAAAGTAATGGGTAGCGGCACTGGCAACTACGTGTTTGTGTGGAAGAAAGCCGGCGATGGTAGCTGGAAAATCAGCATGGCGCACCTGGAAGACCTGCCCGTACAGGAGAAAAAATAACTTACCAGCCGCCGCAAAAAAATACTTTTCATTATATAATGAAAAGTATTTTTTTGCGGCGGCTGTTGGGAATCGCTATCGCTGGGCAGTACCTCTCAGACCTGCTCCAGGTATTCTTCGCCATTGAGCACCGGGGCCATATCCTGCGCTTCTTCTGCCGTAAATAGCCGCGAGCGAATCAGAAACCGCACGCCCAGCGGAATTTCCAGTGAAAAGCTCGCGCCCCGGCCCTTCGTAACATCGATGGTGAGTTGGGTGTGCTGCCAGTATTCAAACTGACTGGTACTCATAAAGAAGTCGCAGCCGTAAATCTGGCCCAGCCACACGTCATTGCCGCCGATGCGAAACTCACCCTTCTGAAAGCACATGGGCGACGAGCCATCGCAACAGCCGCCGCTTTGATGAAACATGAGCGGGCCGTGCTCGTCGCGCAGCAGGTCAATGGTAGCTTCGGCGGCCGGGGTGGCAAGCACGCGGGAGGTAGGCATAGTTTAATAAGCTGCTAAGCTGACGACTAAATGTAAGAGCGTCATGCCGGGCTAGGTGAAGCATCTCTATCGTATCCTGTTACGATTGGTTTACACCCGATAGAGATGCTTCGCCCGGCTCAGCATGGCGCTCTTGTATCTATTAGCTATGAAAACGGGTTGCCTAAAAGAAGCCCAGCTTCTGCTGGCTGTAGCTGATGAGCATGTTTTTGGTCTGGCGGTAGTGGGCTAGCATCATTTTATGGTTTTCGCGACCGAAGCCCGACGCCTTGTAGCCGCCAAAGGGCGCGCCGGCGGGGTAATCGTGGTAGCAGTTGACCCACACGCGGCCGGCCTGAATGGCGCGGGGCATCTGGTACAGCTCGTGGGCATCGCGGCTCCAGAGGCCGGCCCCGAGGCCGTAGAGCGTGTCATTGGCCAGCTCAATGGCTTCGGCGCTGTCTTTAAAGGTGGTAACCGACAGCACCGGGCCGAAGATTTCTTCCTGGAAAATCCGCATCTTGTTATGGCCCCTGAATATGGTTGGCTGAATATAGTAGCCTTCCGCTAAGGCACTATCCTGCTGCTGGTAGGCTTCGCCGCCCACGAGCACCTCGGCCCCTTCGGCCTTGCCGATTTCCAGGTAGCTCAGGATTTTCTCAAACTGGTCGTTCGAGGCCTGCGCCCCCATCATCGTTTCGGTATCCATGGGGTTGCCGAGCTTGATGGCCTTCACGCGCTCGATGACGCGGGCAATAAACTTATCGTAGATATCTTCGTGTACCAGCAGGCGCGAGGGGCAAGTGCAGATTTCACCCTGGTTCAGGGCAAACATTACCGCGCCTTCGATGCACTTGTCGAGGAAGTCATCGTCGTGGTCCATCACGCTCTTGCAGAAGATATTGGGCGACTTCCCTCCCAGCTCCATGGTAACAGGAATGATGTTTTCGGCGGCGTATTGCAGAATGAGGCGGCCGGTTGTGGTTTCGCCCGTAAACGACACTTTCTGTACGCGCTTGTTGCTGGCCAGCGGCTTGCCGGCTTCCAGGCCAAAGCCATTGACCACGTTGAGCACGCCAGCGGGCACCACGTCCTGAATCAGCTCCATGAGTACCATGATGCTGGCGGGCGTTTGCTCGGCGGGCTTCACTACCACGCAGCAGCCAGCGGCCAGGGCAGGCGCAATCTTCCAGGTGGCCATCAGCAGCGGGAAATTCCAGGGGATAATCTGGCCGATTACGCCCAGCGGCTCCTGAATTACCAGCGACAACGTATTCTCATTCAGCTCAGTAGCCGAGCCTTCTTCGGCCCGGATTACCCCCGCGAAGTAGCGAAAGTGGTCGATGCACAGCGGCAGGTCGGCCGCCATCGTTTCGCGGATGGCCTTACCGTTTTCCACCGTCTCGACGGCCGCCAGATAGGGCAGGTTGGCCTCCATGATGTCGGCAATTTTCAGCAGCACACCGCTACGGGTGGCCGGCGAAGTCTTGCTCCAGGTTTTAAACGCGTCGTGGGCCGCGTCGAGCGCCAGCTCAATGTCTTCCTTGCTGCTACGGGCTACTTTACAGAAGGCTTTGCCATCGATGGGCGACGGATTATCGAAGTACTGGCCTTTAACCGGCGCTACCCATTTGCCGCCGATGAAGTTATCGTAGTGCGACTTAAACTGGGGCGAGCCACCACGGTGGTGGGCTTTTCGAGGGTTTCAACCATGAGTAGGTGGGAATTTTAAAGCGGTGAGGGAACAAGACAAAGGTTGTTGCCGGCCCAGCCTGGCTAGCTGTGGTATTGTCGCAAAAAATGTTGAAATTGCCGCAACTTGCGTTAGTAAGTCATCACTTACTCTTTTCAGGAGCTAAAAGCTAAACACCACGAGTTGAGTTATTCTCATTAACCAGCTCATGATTTTCAACTTTTAACTAATCCCTTTTAACTCTCACCCATGCCCGCCCGCGTTCATTTGCCCGCCGCAGTGCCGCCGCTTGCGCTGGGACAGCTGCATTCTTTGGTTGAGAACCGCACGGTTTTCGCGCTCGACTCGTTTGAGCTGAGCATTTTTGAGACGCATCAGGCAGCGCAGCGGGTGGCGCTGCGGCTCGACGGCCTGGCCCTTACGACCATGCTGCGCGGCAAAAAAATAATGCACCTGCCTGGCCGCCCGGCTTTCGACTACCTGCCCGGCGAATCGGTGGTGGTGGGCGAGGATGAGCTGATGGAGATTGACTTTCCCGAGGCCTGCCTGGGCCAGCCCACGCAGTGCCTGGCGGTGGCCATTGCCCCCGATACGATTCGCCAGACTATCGACTTACTGAACGAGCGCTACCCACGGGTTGAAGCTCACGCGCCCTGGGCCCTGGCCGGCCCCGAGTTTGCGCACCTCATTAATACGCCCGAGCTGACCGGCACGCTGGAACGCTTGGTGGCCGTATCGCGCACTACCGATGCTGCCAAGGATGTGCTGGCCGGCTTCACGCTGCAAGAGCTGCTGGTGCGCCTGTTGCAGACGCAGGCCCGCGAGCTGATTTTTCAGGATTATGCCCGGCACCTGACTACGCACCGCTTCGCGGCCGTAGTACATTATATAAAAGAGCATTTAACTGATAACCTGTCGGTTGACAAGCTTAGCGAGCTGGCCTGCATGAGCAAGGCAACGTTTTTTCGGGTATTCAAGCGTGAGTTTGGCCTGACGCCGGTCGAGTTCATCGTACGTGAGCGCCTGGCCGAAGCCAAGCGGCTGCTGCGCCAGCCGCTGACCAGCGTAGCCGAGGTATGCCTGCGCGCCGGCTTCAACAACCTCTCCTACTTCCAGGCCTTGTTTAAGAAGCACGAGGGCCTGACGCCGGGCGCTTATAAAAAGCAGCTCGGCTAGCTTGTTTCGCCCCTGTCCCATCTTTGCAGCATGATGCAGATACGGATGGTGGGGCTGCTGTGGCTGCTGGTACGCGTAGCAACGGCCCAGGTGCACGACATAGTAGTACTAGCCCCAGCAGCCAAAAATGGCGTGGTCCAGACTCGCTGCTACCAGAAGATTGAGCTGGCGGTGGCCTTGCAGCCGGCCGTGCAGGCCGCCATTGCCGCCGGTACGCTAAACCCGTACGATCCACAGGCCCTGGACCTTACGGCCGAGCTGACCGACCTGACTACCGGCCGCCTGGTGCAGCCGCCGGTGCTGGGCTACTATACCGAGCGCTTTCGAGTTGATGCCGATGGCCAGGCTATTGGGCGGCTTTGGCAAGCGCTCATCCGTGGCGGCTGCGCTTTGTGCTGGTGCAGCCGGGGCGCTACCGCCTGCGCCTGCGCTGCCGCCGGCCCGCTGACCCGGCACCCGAGGCTACTGATTCCGGCTTTGAGTTTGTGGCCGTGCCGGCACCGACCGGGCAGCACGGGCCGCTGCGCTTTCCGGCCGGGCAGCCATTTCTGGAATTTGCCGACGGGCACAGCTTTTTTGCCGTGGGCGAAAACCTGACAGGTTATTCGGGGGCCAGCCAGTTTGTACCGGCGGGTGTTAAAGCCACCGGGCGCAATGCCTACCCACCTTATGCCATTAAAGCTTACCGACAGGTATTTAGCGACTTGCAAGCCGTAGGCGGCAATTTTGCCCGCGTCATGCTGCTGCCTTCCTCCTTTGAGTTTGAATGGCAGCAAGCGGGCAATTACACGGCCGGACAAAACCGTGCGCAGGACCTCGACGCCCTGTTTAGCCTGGCCGAGCAAAAGGGAATCTACCTCCAAGTATCGGCTTTTATTAATATTGCTTTTAACCTTAAAATCGAGCGTGACTCAAGCCAGGATGCTTATGTATGGGCGCACAACCCCTACCGCCAGCTGCCGGGAGTGAGCCAGCCGATTGACGTGTTTCGCAGCCCCGCCGACAGCTGCAGCCTGAACCTGGCGGCTGAGCAGCTTTTTGCCAACAAATTGCGCTATATAGTAGCTCGCTGGGGTTACTCCCCGCACCTGGCGGCAGTAGAGCTCTTCAATGAGTTCGACAACCTGGGCAGCGACCAGGGCTCGAAACCACAAAGCGTTTACTGGGCCAGCAGTCGGCTTGCCGGCACCCTAATTCCTATTATATCGACCAGATGCAGGCACTGCTGGCGCGCCGGCTGCGGGCGTGGTGCCCCCGGCTGCTCGTCACCAGCAGCCCGGCGGCCTACGTAGCAGGCGGCAGCTTCTTTGCCGATTCGGCGGTGTCGTTTGTCAGCTATCACTTTTACAACGACTTACAAAACTACAGCCAGCTCAATAGCTACGTGGTTGCCTACGAGCAGGCCCGTTATCACAAGCCAGTGCAGTGGGGCGAGTATGGATTCAACCAGAGCTGGTACCACGCCCGCAACATGGCTGAGATTCGCAATCCACTGTGGTCGTCGGCGTTTAGTGGCAGCTTCGGGGCGGGCTTGTTTTTCTGGAGCTGGGGCATCACGCACCACAACTGGCGCGGCGTACCCCAAGGGTTTTTGTCCTTCCAGGCGCTGGCCAGCTTTTTTGCGACCGAAGACCTGGCCTGCCAGCCCTATCAGCCCCTGCGCACTGCGCTGGTACCCGAGCGTGCGGCCCCGCGCCCCTGCGGCCCCCACGGCATTGGCCCGCCCGAGTGCCTGAACCCGGCTCAGGCCAATCGCGCCTGGCCCGACCCGTACAACGACTCGACGCTGGTGGTGCCGGCATCGCTACTGCCCTCCGACCCGCGCCTGGAAGCATTCGCTCTGCACAATGCCGAGCGCGTGCTGGGCTGGGTGCATCAGCGGGAGGAATACTGGTACAACCTGCCGCACAACAATGAACTGGCGCAACAGACCCATTTTTCGCATCCCGACTCCTTGGGCCGCCTGCCGGCCGGCGACCAGCTGCAGCGCTACGTGAGTGACCTGTGCGGGGCGAGGCTGCGCGTGCCCGGCCTGCGTCCACTCGCCCGCTACCGCCTCGACTGGTGGCAAACCCTGGGCACGGGGGGCCGCGGCCCGGCTATTCGCGCCTTATCCGGACTGATGCGGCCGGCGTGGCGCTGCTGCCGGTGCCCGACCTCATTGCCCCGACGCGGCGGGCAATGCTCCCGATTATGCCTTTAAGCTTTACTGGCTTTCCGGGCCGGCTCAGTAGCTGAGCGCCGCTATTTCTACCGTTTCGGCCTGCCCGCCCAGGCTTACGACTACTTGCGCGCCCAGGCGGGCCCCGATAATAGCGCGAGCCAGCGGTGCCACAAAACCGACTTTGCCCGCGGCTACGCTGGCCTCATCGACGCCCACAATCGTAAACTTTCGCTCCAGGCCTGCTTTGCCGCCGCTCAGCGTCCGCAGCGTGACGGTAGCCCCAAAGCGCACTTCGCCCGGCGGCTGGGTGCGGGGGTCTACCACTTTGGCACTGGCTATGCGCTCGGCTAGCAAGGCCAGTCGGCCGTTGAGGAGCGACAGGCGGTGCGTACGGTCAGTGTCGTTGTCGCGGTCGGCCTCGGCCGCAGCGCGCTCAGCTTCGAGCCCGGCCAGCTCGGCGCGCAGCAGCTCCAGCCCGGTGGGGGTTACATAGTTTGGACTGCCCGGCGGCAGCGCAGCGCGGGGCGGCACAATGGGTGGGGTCTGGGCATCATCTTCCTTTACAAATCCTCGGCTCATACCCTGGGCAAACGCAGGCAGCGCGACGGGGTTGTACCCTGGCCCGAAACCCCAGCGGGTTGTTAGGAGTTGAGTGCCTTATTCACTATTGCGAGGCGTACGCCTCGCACTATCCGATGTCAGAGCTGCTCACTGAGCCTAATATTTTGCCCCCAAACCGGCGGCCCGCCTCGATTCGGCACTGGTCTGGCTGATGGCCCTCACCTGCGGGCTGGTGGTCGCCAATATTTATTACAACCAACCACTGCTGGCTGCCATCGGCCGCACGTTTCACATCCGCGATAGCCAGGCTAGCCTGGTGGCTACGGCTACGCAGGTGGGCTACACGCTGGGCATGCTGCTGGTAGTACCGCTGGGCGATATGCTGGAGCGCAAGCGCCTCATGCTGTGGATGCTGCTCGGGGCTGCAGCCTGCCTCGGCGCGGCGGCGCTGGCTCCTACGTTCGGGATGCTCGCTAGTGCCAGTGTGCTCATCGGCATCTGCTCGGCAGTACCGCAGCTGTTGCTGCCGATGGCGGCTCACCTAGCCCCGGAGGCCGACCGGGGCCGCATTGTGGGGCGCATTATGAGTGGCTTGCTCATTGGCATTCTGCTTTCGCGCACCGTGAGCGGCTACGTAGGGGCGCACCTGGGCTGGCGCGTGGTATTTGAAGGCGCTGCCGGCCTGATGCTGGCCCTGGCCGGCCTGCTCGCCTGGCGGCTACCCACCGACCGCCCTACTTTCCAGGGCACCTATACTTCGTTGATGAAGTCGCTGCTCACCCTCACGACCGAGTTAGCCCCGCTGCGGCGCTCGGCGCTGGTTGGGGCCAGTGTGTTTGCCGCCTTCAGCGTGTTCTGGACTACCCTGGTTTTTTACCTCGAAAGCCCGGCTTACCACTACGGCAGCGCCGTAGCGGGCTTTTTCGGGCTGGTTGGGGCCGTGGGCGCGCTGGCTGCCCCACTGGCCGGCAAGATGGCCGACACCCGCGGCCCGCGCTACGCCATTACGGCGGGCCTAGGGCTGGCGCTGGCTGCGTACCTGCTGCTGGGGCTCGGCGGCGGCTACCTGGCCGGGCTGGTAGTGGGCGTTATTCTGCTCGACGTGGGCGTGCAGTCGGCCCATATTTCCAACCAGACGCTCGTGTTCTCGCTCCGCCCCGAAGCCCGCAGCCGCCTCAATACCGTGTACATGACGGGTTATTTTACGGGCGGCTCCATCGGCTCCATCGTCGGCGGCATCGCCTGGACGCACTTAGGCTGGCCCGGCGTGTGCGTTGTAGGCAGCGCGTTTGTGGCGCTGGCCTTGATGATTCACCGCAGCTATGGACGGTAGTGGCTTCTTATTAAGAGCTTGATAGAATCATCTTACCTAGAAAGTTATTGCGCTCTGACTTCTTGCACGTCGGTCAACGTAAGCTCAGGCAAGCGGTTGCCCCAAGCTTCTTGTGCCGCCATATTCATTCGCTCGTAAAGCGTGCGCCACGGAGTATGCTGGGCCTGCGGTACAAGTTGGTAATGAAACCCGATGAGGCAGCCGGCCTTGTACTTGGCAGTGTCGGATAAGCTAAACGTTTTTATTTCCTGATAAGCTGTGCCATTAAGCCCTGGGAAAGATAAAGGGGTAACATCTACCTGCCACCGTGGGCGGGATTATTACCAGCATCATCAATCGTCATTTGTACGCGCACCACCCGGCCGGTTGCGAGTGGTGTAGTTTCGCCCGCATCTTTCTCACAGCTATTACTCATCGCCAATAAGCTGATTCCGGCTAGAGCGAGTAGTTGAAATGGCTTCATTGGATATACTGCTTAACAGTGAGAATAACTTCTTGAGAGAGAGCATCAAGTATTCTTATTTAGTTGCAACCCTTACATAAATAATAACCAAAAGCTATTATCCCAGACGCCCCAAGCACACCTGCAAACTCGCGCGCCAGTGCGGAATATTCACGCCCAACTCCTGCTTTACCTTGCTCTTATCCATCACCGAATAAGCGGGGCGGGTGGCCTTTGTAGGGTATTCGGCAGTGCGGATAGGCACCGTTTTCACCGGCATGTTGCTTAGCTCGAAGATGGCCGTAGCGAAGTCGTACCACGACGTCACGCCTTCGTTGCTGTAGTGGTAAATGCCGTAGGCCTGGCTCTCAGTTTCAATAAGATGCAAAATGCAGCCGGCCAGGTCGATGGCGTAGGTGGGCGTGCCCAACTGGTCCCAGATAACGCGCAGCTCGGCGCGCTCGCGGCCTAGCCGGAGCATGGTTTTCACGAAGTTGTTGGCAAACTCGGAGTAGAGCCAGCTAGTGCGCAGAATGAAATACTGGCTGGTAAGCGTCGGAATTACCCACTCGCCTGCCAGCTTGGTGAGGCCGTAGACGCTGATGGGCGCGGCCTCGTCGGTTTCGACGAGCGGCTGATTGCCGGTACCGGCAAAGACAAAATCGGTCGAAATCTGGATGAGCGTAGTGCCAAACTCGCCGCACAGGCGGGCCAGGTTTTCGACGCCGTCGCGGTTCACCTGGCGGGCCAGCTCCGGCTCATCCTCGGCTTTGTCTACCGCCGTGTAGGCCGCGCAGTTGATGGCGTAGGCCGGCCGATGCTGCTCAAACAGCTCACGCAAGCCTGCTAGGTTCAGGATGTTGGCGTGCGACTCGGGCGGAAAAACCAGGCCCGGCAGGCTGCGCTCCTGTGCCACATGCGCCAAACATTGCCCTAATTGGCCCGAGGCTCCAAAAACCAGCGTATTCTTCATCAAAACAGGGTGCGCCATAGTATTCAGGCTGCAAGTTAGAAGGCGGTAGCCCCAGTAGCGCAAACTACCCTGCCCACGCTACTGCGAGCGCTTGTTTTTGATGGGCTCGAAGCGGCGCTCGCGGGGCTGCTTCTCACTCAGGTATTTCCAGTAGCGCTTCGGAATGTGGCGCTGGTGCAGCTTGAGGTTCTTGCGCTCGGGAATGTTGACGTGGTCGAAATACGCCTGCCACAGAATTTTAAACAGTGGCTCGCGCTCATCGAGCACCGTGGCTGCCACCTCGCCGCGCCGGCTGGGCTGCCCGGCGGCCTCAAACTCCACAATAGTCGTGCGGGTCAGGTCGTAGTATAAGCCGTAGCGGCGTTTGCGGTCAAAAATCAGCCAGCGCTGGTCGGCATAGCGCTTGGTGAAATGGCTGGCAATAAGCGGCAACACATCAAAATCGGGCTCAATGGTGGCATGAAACAGCCCGTCCTGGGCCTTCTCAAACCGCACAAACGCCTCCATGCGGTGCTTTTCGCGGAAAAGCTGCTGGGCCAGGCGCTGCATCCGGCGCACGGTTGCATCGACGTAGTTGTCGGAAATATCGCGGCCGGCGCGCAGCGCCATATCCGCGTAGCGGAATAGTAAGAGCTCCCGCTCAGGGTCTTCGCTCAAAAAAACGTGGTAGAGCCGCGCCCGCGCCGGTTCGGGCATAAAGCGCAGCAGGCCGTCCCAGGTGCGGGTGGCCAGTACCTCGTCGGTGTCGATGGCGACCGTCTGGGCAAACAAGCCACCCTGCGCCGTGCCTGCCGCCTGAATACTATTGGGGGCCGACTTGCGGTCGTATACCCGAAACAGCACCGTAAGCAGGCCCTCAAATGAGCCGTCATAGGTATAGTCAGCGGGCGGGTTGCGCAACTCGGGTGCGGGCGGGCGCGGGGCTACCGGGCCAACACCGGTGCTACCACTGGCAGAAATCAGACGCAGAGAGGAAGCCACAGAATATAGTAAAACTTTAATAAATATTCCCCCGTCGAATCAAGCCAAAAAACCAGTTAATAAAGAATTGACGGCTTCAGCTTCTTCCAGCTGCACCCAATGGGTGGCCTGTGGAAAGTAATGTAACTGACCCTGAGCGCACAACGCTATACTAAGCTCGGCCAGCCGGGCAGCCAGAAAAACATCTTGCCTGCCCCAGATAAGCTGCACCGGCACGTTTACCCGCACGGGGCGCTGCCGTGGCATACCTGCTCCGTAGCGCAGGGCGCGGTACCAGTTCAGCATACTGGTTAGCGCCTGCGGCTGCGCCCAGGCTTGCTTATACCGTTCGAGGTCGGCCACGCTAAACGTGCCGGGGCGACTGGTACGCAGCAGACTCTGCACCCCAAAATGCCAGCTACGCCTGCGAAACAGCTTTTCGGGTAACCAGGGTAGTTGAAAAAAGAAAATGTACCAGCTCCGCAGCAGCTGGCCGGGCACGCGCCAGAAAGCCCTGGGTAGCACGGCCGGATGCGGCACGTTCAGAATCATCACGCGCCGCAGTCGGTCGGCATGATAAGTGGCCAGGTACCAGGCCACCAGGCCGCCCCAGTCGTGGCCCACAACCGCAGCCTGCGGCCGGCCGGCCGCATCGAGCAGGCCGATAATATCGGCTGCCAGCGTGGGCAGCCGGTAAGCCCGGCTACCAGCGGGCTTATCGCTCAGGTTATAGCCGCGCTGGTCGGGTGCCCACACGCGGTTGCCCGCGCTGGCCAGGGCTGGCAGCTGTCGGCGCCAGCTGTACCAGAATTCGGGAAAGCCATGCAGGAGTATAACCAGTGGTCCCGCAACGGGGCCGCACTGCACTACGTGCAGCTGCTGGCCATTGGTGTACACGATATGGTGTTCCAGGGGATAGTCCATCTGCATACCGTACCGCTAGTCTAAGCCCGAAGGTTACGCGGCCACGTCGGGCCGCTCAGTGGCGAGCTGAGCCGCGCGGGCGGCATCGTGCACCTGCCTGACGAGGGCAGCAGCTCGGAAATACGGCAGCAGCACGACAGGCGCGGGGCTTTGTCAAAGCCAGCGCCCGGCGAAGCCAGCGCAAGTAGCGGTTCGGCAGCAAGGGAGCCAGCGGCCGACGCGCCGGCCGCAGCGCGGTGAGATATTTTCATGGCAACAAACTGAGAGCGACGCAGCCCCACCGGGGCTGGCCGGGTGAGCACCGATGGTTATTTTACCACCAGCGTATCGGTGATGTAGCCGCTGGCGGCCACAAAGTTGAGGTAATAGGTACCCACCATTGTGGGTTGGAAAGTGTAAGTTGCCTGCAGCGTGCTGCCCGGCGTGGCGCAGGCACAGGAGCTATAGTTGACGTTGACGCCTAGCGTACGCGAGAGCCCGGTAGAGCTAGCCTGCACCGGCATGTTTACCAGCGTACCGCAGCCATTGGCCAGCTGACAGGTGATATGGAAAGCAGCCGGCTGGTTAACTGCCCCGGCGCGGGGCCCGGTAGCGCTGACAATGGGGGTGGGCAAAGTCACATTACAGGTGTCGGCACTGTTTTTCTGACAGCTAGTTAGAATAAGCGCAGCAGCCAGCAGATAGTAGCGCATAGCATTGACAAACAACTTGCTGAGTTAAGCTTTACGATGCCTGGGCAAATAAATCGAGCTGCTGCGTAACCAGGGCCGAGCGCGTAGCCTTGCCTCCGAACAGAATCTGGCGGCGCACCTGCTGCTCGCTCAGCTCGCCGAGCCTGGCGGGTGCCATGCCGCGCGCCGTCAGAAAGTGCTTGGCCCGCTTCATTACCACCCCAAACTGCTGTAAGTGCTCGGCCGTGAGGGAGGAAAAGCGGCGGGCCTGCACAATACGCTCGGCCGAGCGCGCCCCTACGCCCGGAATCCGCAGAATCATGGCCCGGTCGGCCACGTTCACATCAATCGGAAACAGGTGGCGGTTGCGCAGCGCCCAGGCCAGCTTGGGGTCAATTTCGAGGTCGAGGTACGGGTGCGCGGGGTCGAGTATCTCATCGGCCTCAAAGCCGTAAAAGCGCATCAGCCAGTCGGTTTGGTACAGGCGGTGCTCGCGCACGAGCGGCGGCTGAGTTACCTGCGGCAGACGGGCATCATCCGTCACCGGAACATAGCCCGAATAATATACTCGCTTCAGGCCGTAGCCCTGGTAAAGTGAATCGGAAAGCTTAATGATTTGCAGGTCGTTCTCGCTGCTGGCTCCTACAATAAGCTGGGTGCTTTGGCCGGCGGTGGCAAACTGCGGCACTTTCTTAAAGAGTGCCTTCTCTTCTTTATTCTGGATAATGCCATCCCGAATCTGCCCCATTGGGGTCAGAATCTCCTGGTAGTTCTTCTCCGGCGCGAGGTTGGTCAGGGCCAGCTCCGAGGGCAGCTCAATGTTAACGCTCAGGCGGTCGGCATAGAGGCCGGCTTCCTGAATCAGCTCGGGCGAAGCGCCCGGAATGGTTTTGACGTGGATGTAGCCGTTGAAACTATGCTCGGTGCGCAGCTTTTTCACAATGCGCACCAGCCGCTCCATGGTGTAGTCGGGTGAGGAGAAAATACCGCTGCTCAAAAACAGGCCCTCGATGTAGTTGCGCCGGTAAAAATTGATGGTCAAATCCACCACTTCATCCACCGTGAAGGCGGCGCGCTTCACGTCGTTCGAGCGGCGCGACACGCAGTACGCGCAGTCGAAAATGCAGTGGTTGGTAAGCAGGATTTTCAGCAGGCTCACGCAGCGGCCATCCTCCGTAAAGCTGTGGCAGATGCCCATACCCTCGGCGGTACCCAACCCTTTCTGCTCGTTTTTGCGCTTACCGCCGCTGCTGCTGCACGACACATCGTACTTGGCGGCGTCGGCTAAGATGCTTAGCTTTTCCTGAATGCGCTCGTTCATCGTGGCAGCGTGGTTTAGCGGGGGTAAAAGTAGCGCCAGCCAGTGATACAGGCAAGCTTTTGATAAGCTAATTTTTTTAGAAAAAGTTTCGACTCAGGCAGACGCTATCCGAACTATGGCGACCACCCTTGTGCTGGCCGCGCCCCGCCAAGAGCCAAGACGCCGACACCGGGAAGGGCAGCCGCTGCACGCGCCATCGCTTACGGGCGTAACTTGCGCGTAGTGCCCCTGTGCCCTATGCTTCGCCTTTCAACCCGTCGTTTTTATGTGCTCCTCGGCTGGCTCGTGCTGGCCGGGCTGGCGCGCGCCCACGGGCAGGGCTTTACGCCGCGCATGGCCGTGCCGCCCGACTCGCTGCACGCCTCCGACAAAGCGGCCTCGCTGCCCGCCGACTCGCTCGGCCGGCGCTTCGATGAGGAAAGGCTGCGCCTGAGCCTGGAACGCTACACCCGGCGCAAAACTATTGTGGGGCGCGGGCTGGCCGCTTTTTTTCGGCTTACCCGCCCCGGGAAGAAGACCACGGCCTCGACGCCGTGCTGCTAAACCGCCAGTTTGACCCGCACAACTTCAAGATTGTGCGCCGCATCACCATTACCCCGCTCGATGCCTTTGGCTACAGCCTGAATGACTCGCTGCGGCAGCCGCGCACGTTTTTGGAGAAGTCGGGCAACGCCCTGCACATTCGCACGGCCCGCTCGCGCATCCGGCAGGTGCTGCTTTTCCGGCCCGGCCAGCCGCTGCTACCCCAGGCCCTGGCCGAAAGTGAGCGCCTGCTGCGGCAGACCGACGAGATTCTGGACGCCCGCGTGCTGGTAAACGAAAAAACTGCCACCCGCGACAGCGTGGACATCTTGGTATATACCACCGATATATTCAGCTTTACGGGCGGCTACGAGCTGCGCGGCGGGCCCGGGCAGGCTATTGTGATGGCCGGCGACCAGAATTTTTTGGGTCTGGGCCACCAGCTCAGCAACCGCTACCAGTACGGCCGCGACCTGCCCCAAACCTGGGGCTACGAGGCAAACTACCGGGTGCCATTCCGCAACTTTGTGTATGCCGAAGGACACTATTATAATGAGTTTGAGTCGCATTCGGGCGGGGTGTCGGTGCGGCGCGACTTTTACTCGCCGAGTACCCGCTGGGCCGGCGCGCTCAATCTCGACGCCTTCAACCTGCACATCGTGCTGCCCCGCGACCCGCCCCCCTGCCGGGGCAGCTACCCGACTACCGCGTGCGTTCTTATACCAGCCAGAATCTGTGGGTGGGCCGGGCCTTTCGCCTGCGCTCCTACGACCTGGGCTATGAAAACCCCGGGCGGCTCATTCTGGCGGGCAGCCTGCTCCACGAAAACCACACGACCAACCCGACCGCCACGCCCGAGATTCCGGCTGGCAGCCCCGACGACCGCACCCGCACCCTGGTGCTGGGCTCGGTAGGCTACTCGGTACGCCGCTACTATAAAGACAAGTATCTCTTTGGCTTTGGCCGCACCGAGGACGTGCCTGCTGGCACGCTGCTCAGCTTTACCACCGGCTACGAGATGAACCCCGTAGGCCCGCGCCGCTACTTCGATGCCCGCATTGCGGCGGCCGGCTACTCGGTGCGCCAGGGCTACCTCTACGGCAGCCTCGATTTCGGCACGTTTCAGCGCATCAACGATGGTGGCTGGGAGCAGGGCCTGCTCAGCGGCCAATTTATGTACTTTACGCGCCGCTACCGGGTCGGTAACTACCAAAGCCGGCACTTGCTCAATACCCGCGTTACGGCGGGCTTCAACCGCTACCCGGCCGAGGTACTACTGAGCGGTATCAATAGCAACCCCGATGGGGTGCGGGGCTTTCGGCCCGACGGCCAGATTCTGGCCACCAGCCGCCTGCTGGCCAACTACGAGGGCACGGTTTATACCCCACTCTCGCTGCTGGGCTTTCGCATGGCGGTGCTGGCTTTTGCCGATATGGCCCTGGTTAATGAGCGCATCGGCGGCGGCTCCCCGTTTGGCGGAGGCAGCCCGCCTTATACCGGCTTTGGCCTGGGCCTGCGCTTTCGCAACGAGCTGACGGTGCTGCGCACCTTCCAGTTTTTGCTGGGCTACTACCCCCGGGGCCAGCTCAGTGCCAACGGCTTGCGGCTGTTTGAAACCAACCGCGACGCCTACCAGTTCTCCGACTTTAGCTTTGGTCAGCCCAGCGTGGTGCAGTACAGCGCCCAGTAGCGCGGGCCCGGCCCCTACTGAAACGTAATCGGGATGGTGCATGCTACGCGCACGGGGTGGCCGTCCTGCTGGCCGGGCTGCCAGGCCGGCATCAGCCACACCAGGCGCAGGGCTTCCTCATTGAGGCCGTGCCCGGGCCCGCTCACCGTTGAGGCATCGGTGACGCGGCCCTCGGCACTCACCACAAAGCGGATGTAGACTTTTCCGCCAATACTCTGCCGCATTGCCTCCGACGGATAGCGCAGGTTTTTAGCTAGATATGCCCGAAACGCCGCATCGCCTCCGGTAAACTGGGGTCGCACCTGCGGGTTCACATAAATAGAGTCCGGATTAAAGACTGGGGCGCTGCCGGCGGGCACCACTTTCCCGCCGGCACTCACGCTGCTACCGGCCGGTGAGGGTGCAGTCAGGCTCCGCAGGGCGGGAGCCTGGGCCGCAGCCCGGCCCGCCGGAAATACAACTACTATTGCCAAATAGTACAAAAATCGGGTAGCCATTATTGCCAAATAATAAAAAAATGAGTAAAAAATAATTTCTGAGTACAAATTTACAGCATAACCCAACAGGTTGTATGTTATCAATTTAGTTGGAATAATTCATTTTATATAATATATTAAATTTATATGTTTTAATTATAACCTATTTTGTAACTGATGAAGCTGGTGTATCAGCGCTTATCCGGTGCGCTGGTAGCCGGCAGGCTGTAATCCGGTTTGGTATCCGCCACGGGGCAGTAGCGCCGGGCACTGGGTTTTTACGCGCAACTTTGTTTTTTATTTCTCTTCCTCCCATGCGCCTCGGTGATTTTAACGACCTCGAAATAGCCCGCGAAGTCAGCATTGGCTTCTACCTTACCAGCGATGATGGCGACCTGCTGCTACCCGAGAAGTACCGGCCGGTGGGCGCGCACGTCGGCGATGTGATTCGGGTATTCGTGTACCGCGACTCCGAGGACCGCCTCATTGCCACCACCCTGGAGCCGCTGGCGGTAGTTGATAGCTTTGCCGCCCTCACCGTGCGCGACGTGAGCGCGGCCGGCGCGTTCCTTGATTGGGGCCTCGAAAAAGATTTGCTGCTGCCCCACGCCAACCAGCGCCAGGCCGTGCGCGTGGGCGACCGCGTGCTCGTGTATGTGTACCTCGATGAAGCCACCGACCGCCTCGTGGCCTCGGCCAAGTGGCAGCAGTTTCTGAGTCCTGAGCCGTTTGAGGGCGCGGAAAACACGCCCGTGCAAATACTCATCGCCGAAGAAACCCCGCTGGGCTACTCGGTTATTGTAAACGGCACGCACGCTGGCTTACTTTATCAGAATGAGGTATTTAGGCCGCTGCGAATTGGGGAGCTGCTGCCCGGCCACTTGCGGCAGATTCGCCCCGATGGCAAGCTCGACGTGCGCCTGGGCCAGCCCGGCTACGACGAGGTGGGTACTGCCGCCGCCACGGTGCTGGCGGCCGTCAGAGCCCGCCCCGACGGCCGCTTGCCGCTCGGCGACAAAAGCCTGGCCGATGACGTGTACCGCCGCCTGGGCATGAGTAAAAAGGTATTTAAGAAGGCGCTGGGCTCACTTTATAAGCAAGGTTTGGTAGAGCTTGGCCCCGAGGAAACCCGCTTAGCATCTGTCGATTAGCTTAGGCGCTTGCAGCACTTAGCTCGCAGTGCCGGCAGACTGTCCAGCTGAGCAACAAGCAAAATTTTCAGCTAAAGAATTTGCTTTTTCAAAAAAGCGTCGTTTCTTTGCCCCCGCAAACCGACTATAACCCATGTCTTTCTTCGCAACCGTTTCGCAAAGCTGGTGGCACTCAACCTTCCCAAGAGGCTGAGCATTAGGCATATATAGTTGGTTGAACCCCTAGAGATTCTCCAAGCCCGCTGCTCACCGCAGCGGGCTTTTTTGTTGTTCCAGTATTTCTACCCGTCCCTTTGCCATGTTGGCCGCTACCGCAACTTCTACCTCCACTATCGTTCACAGCCGGCACCGCCGCCTGCTGGCCGATACCCTGACGCCGGTGAGCCTGTACCTGCGGCTGCGCGACCAGTTTGTGGGCACGCTGTTACTTGAAAGCTCTGATTATCATGGTAATAACAATAGCTTTTCGTACCTCTGCTTTAGCCCGGTAGCGCGCTTTGAGCTGGATAAAAACCAGCTGACCACCCAGCGCCCCGGCCAGCCGGCCAGCACTACCACGCTGCCCGACCCACGCCTGGCGCTAACCGAGTTGCGCGAGTTCCGGAGTAGCTTCCGGCCAGCCGAGCCGTCGGGCTTACCGTTTATTACCAATGGGCTGTTTGGGCACATGGCTTATGAGGCGGTGCAGTATTTTGAGGACGTGGAGCTGCGCGACAAGCCCGCCGCCAGCACGGTGCCGGCCATCGTGTACCAGGCGTTTCGCTACATTATCGCCATCAACCACTTCAAGGACGAGCTGTATTTGTTTGAGCATCAGTATTTGAATGACGGCGAAGAGCCGACTGCTGATACACTCGACCATATCGAGACGCTTATTCAAAATCGGAATTTCGCCACCCACGGCTTCCACCTCACGGGCCAGGAAAGCTCTAATGCGACTGATGCCGAGTACCTGGAACTGATTCGTCTGGGCCAGCACCACTGCCAGCGCGGCGACGTGTTTCAGATTGTGCTCTCGCGGCGCTTTCAGCAAGGGTTTCAGGGCGATGAGTTTAATGTGTACCGGGCCCTACGCTCGCTCAACCCCTCGCCTTACCTGTTTTATTTCGACTATGGCAGCTATAAAATATTCGGCTCCTCGCCCGAATCGCAGATAGTTATTAATAAAGGACAGGCCGTGCTTTACCCCATCGCGGGCACCTTCCGCCGCACCGGCGACGACGCGGCCGACGCCCACTTGGCGCAGCAGCTGCTCGACGACCCCAAGGAAACCGCCGAGCACGTGATGCTCGTGGACCTGGCCCGCAACGACCTCAGTCGCCGCTGCGACGTGGTAGCTGTTGAGCGGTTCAAGGAAATTCAGTACTATTCGCATGTTATTCACCTGGTTTCTAAGGTAGTAGGCCAGCTAGGTGCCGATACCGAGCCGCTAGATGTAGTGGGTGAAACTTTCCCGGCCGGCACCCTATCGGGCGCGCCCAAGTACCGCGCCATCCAGCTCATTGATGAGTACGAAAGCACGCAGCGCGGCTTTTATGGCGGCTGCATTGGCGCGCTAGACTTTGGCGGCGACTTCAACCACGCCATCATGATTCGCACTTTCCTCAGCAAAGACAATACGCTCTATTACCAGGCCGGCGCGGGCGTGGTAGCCAAGTCGGTGCCTGAGAGTGAGTTGCAGGAGGTACACAACAAGCTGGGCGCGCTGCGCGCGGCCTTGCGACAGGCCGAAAAGGTGTAATTCAAACCGAAAAGAACGTCATGCTGAGCTGCCGAAGCATCTCGCATGGGGTAGTAATAAAACCGTTCAACGAATACGAGCGAGATGCTTCGGCAAGCTCAGCATGACGTTCTAAAAAATAACAGCTTACGGCAATGCCCATTCTTGTTCTCGACAACTACGACTCCTTCACCTACAACCTCGTGTACATGCTGCGCGAGCTGGGCCAGGAAGTGGACGTATTTCGCAATGATAAAATCAGCCTGGAGGAGGTCGATAAGTACTCGCACATTCTGCTGTCGCCGGGCCCGGGCATTCCGAGCGAAGCCGGCATTATGCCCGAGCTGATAAAGCGCTACGCGCCGACCAAACATATTTTAGGGGTGTGCCTGGGCCACCAGGCCATTGGCGAAGCTTTTGGCGGCCAGCTCACTAACCTGGGCGAAGTGCACCACGGCGTGGCCCACACGCTGCACCAGACGCCGGCTGCGGCGGCCAACCGGCTTTTTAACGAGGTGCCAGCCAACGTGCGCGTAGGCCGCTATCATTCCTGGACCATCTCGCCCGAGGGCGTGCCGGCCGAGCTACGCATCACGGCGCTCGATGAAAACGGCCAGGTGCTGGCCCTCGCCCACCGCGACTACGATGTGCTGGGCGTGCAGTTTCACCCCGAGTCGGTACTGACGGAGCATGGCAAAACCATGCTGGCTAATTGGATAAAAAATTAAATGTAAAAATGTGGGAGAATGTGAAAAGGGCTGATTCGCAAATCAGTATTTCCCACAGCAGTTTAGCTTAGTCGTTTTCACATTTTCCTATCATTTACATTTTCACATTTACGAGTGAAAGACACTCTCAACCACCTGTTTGCCTATCGCACGCTACCCCAGGAAGAGGCGCACCGCGTGGTGCTTGGTATAGCGCAAGGCCTATATAACCCCGCGCAGATTGCTGCCTTCCTCACCGTGTACCTCATGCGCAGCGTGACGGTGGAGGAGCTCGCTGGCTTCCGCAACGCGCTGCTGGAGCTGTGCCGCCCCGTCGACCTGGGTGGCATCGATGCGATGGATGTGTGCGGCACTGGCGGCGATGGCCGCAATACCTTCAATATCTCCACTTTATCGGCGTTTGTGGTGGCTGGCGCGGGCCAGCCGGTGGCCAAGCACGGCAACCACGGCGTGTCAAGTATCAGCGGCAGCAGCACGGTGCTGGAGCACATGGGCGTAAAGTTTACGGCCGATAACGATGCGCTCCGGCGCCAGCTCGACGAGGCCAATATCTGCTTTTTGCACGCGCCGCTATTTCATCCGGCCTTGAAAAACGTGGCGTCGCTTCGCAAAGAGCTGGGCGTTAAGACCTTTTTTAATATGTTGGGGCCACTCGTGAACCCGGCCCGGCCACGCTTGCAGCTGGTGGGCGTGTTCAGCCTGGAGCTGGCACGGCTCTACGCTTACCTGCATCAGCAGGAGGCCGGGCGCGAATTTCTCATTGTGCACAGTCTCGATGGGTATGATGAGGTGTCGCTGACGGGGCCCGTGAAGCTCATCAGCCGGCAGGGTGAGGAGCTGCTTTCGCCCGCCGACCTGGGTTTGCCCGCCACTACGCCCGAAGAATTATTTGGCGGCGATACGGTGGCCGAGGCAGCGCATATTTTTCAGCGCGTGCTTCGCAACGAAGCTCCGGCCGCCCACCGCAACGCCGTGCTGGCCAATGCCGCGCTGGCCCTGCGCACGGCCGGCCGCGCCGCCAACGCCGCCGAAGGCCTGGCACTGGCCGCCGAGTCGCTGGACAGTGGCCGGGCCCGGCAGGCTTTTGAGAAATTATTGGCTTCTACCTAAGCAAAGGCTCTCAACGAAACCTTCATGCTGAGCGAAGCATGCTAAATGAAAGATTAACATGACTATCCTCGATAAAATAGTTGCTGAGAAGCGCCAAGAAGTAGCCCGGCGCGAAGCCGAAATGCCGGTGGCCGCGCTGGAAAGAATGTCGCTGTTCACGCGCCCGGTGCTGTCGGCGCGGGCCGCGCTTACGGTGGCCGGCTCCACTGGCATCATTGCTGAATTTAAGCGGCGCTCGCCTTCAAAGGGTATCATCAACGGCACGGCCGAGGCGGCTGCTACCACGGCCGGCTACGCAGCGGCAGGCGCTGCCGTGCTGTCGGTACTCACCGACGAGCCGTTTTTTGGCGGCACGCCTGCCGACCTGCAAGCGGCACGAACCGCCTGCCCAAGCACACCAATTCTACGCAAGGATTTCATTATCAGCGAGTATCAAATAACCGAGGCGCGGGCGCTTGGAGCCGATTTAGTGCTGCTCATTGCCTCCTGCCTCACGCCGGCTCAGGTTGTTCAATTCAGCCGGTTTGCCCACACGCTGGGGCTGGAAGTGCTACTTGAAGTGCATGACGAAAACGAGCTGCGCAGCCACCTCACCGACTCGGTCGATTTGGTGGGCGTGAATAACCGCAATCTGGCCACCTTTGCCACCGATGTGGATACGTCGGCGCGGCTGGCGGCCCTCATTCCCAGCCACTTCGTACGGGTAGCCGAAAGCGGCTTGCAGCACGCCAGCACCATTCGGGCATTGCGCCAGGCTGGCTACCAGGGCTTTCTTATTGGCGAAACATTTATGAAGACTTCCGACCCGGCGGCGGCGCTGACTGGCCTGGTGGCCGAACTATCTGCTCCCGTTTCAGTTTCTTAGGCTGTGATGCAAGTTAAAATCTGTGGTATGCGCGAGGCGGCCAACCTGCGGGACATAGCCGATTTAAATCCTGATTTTCTGGGATTTATCTTCTACTCTAAATCGGCCCGCTACATGGGCGACAGCCTCCGGCCGGAAGAGCTGCGCAGCTTGCCGGCGGCCGTACGCAAGGTGGGCGTGTTTGTCGATGCGCCGCTTTCGGAGCTGCTGATTACGGCTACCCGCTACGGCCTCGACTATGTACAGCTGCACGGCCACGAAGAACCGGCTTATTGCCACGCGGCCAAGCAGAACTACCTGCACATTATCAAGGCTTTTTCAATAGATGAAAGCTTTGATTTCAGCATATTGGCTGAGTATGCACCCTTCTGCGACTACTTCCTGTTTGATACCAAAGGCGCGCACCCCGGCGGCAACGGCGTGGCGTTTGATTGGCGGGTGCTAGCCAATTACCACGGCGCTACCCCCTTTTTGCTGAGTGGCGGCCTGGGGCCCGGCAATGCCGCCGCGCTACTCGACTTTCAGCATCCGCAGCTGGCTGGCTATGATTTTAATAGCAAGCTGGAAAGTGCGCCGGGCCGGAAAGACACCGTAGCTACCTGCAACCTGCTGGCCCGCCTGCATGAGTCGCCGACTACTTAATTAACTGCTACTTGCTCACTATCAACTGCTAACTGAATTATGACGCTTACCGCTCCCTCCCCCTACCGCGTCGATGCGGCTGGCTACTACGGCACCTTTGGCGGGGCCTACGTGCCCGAAATGCTGTACCCGAACGTGGAAGAGCTGCGCGATAACTACCTGCGCATCATCGAAGAACCCGGTTTTCAGCGCGAGTTTACCCAGCTGCTGACCGACTACGTAGGGCGGCCGACGCCGCTGTTTCTGGCAGAGCGGCTGTCAGCACATATTGGCACTACAATATACTTGAAGCGCGAGGACCTGTGCCATACCGGCGCGCACAAAATCAACAATACCATCGGGCAGATTCTGGTGGCCAAGCGCCTGGGCAAGCGCCGCATCGTGGCCGAAACCGGCGCTGGTCAGCACGGGGTAGCCACGGCCACTGTGTGCGCCCTCATGGGCCTAGAGTGCATCGTGTACATGGGCGCCGTGGATATCGAGCGCCAGCGCCCCAACGTGGACCGCATGCGCATGCTCGGGGCCCAGGTAGTGCCCGCCCGCAGCGGCAGCCAGACTCTGAAAGACGCCACCAATGAGGCGATGCGCCACTGGATTAGCAACCCGACCGATACGCACTACATCATCGGCTCGGTAGTGGGGCCGCACCCCTACCCCGATATGGTTTCCCGGTTTCAGTCGGTGATTTCGGCCGAGATTATTCGCCAGCTGCTGCACCAGACCGGCCGCGCCACCCCCGACTTTGTATTAGCCTGCGTAGGCGGCGGCTCCAACGCGGCGGGCGCGTTTTACCACTACCTCGACGAGCCCAGTGTGCGCCTGATTGCCGCCGAGGCCGCTGGCCAGGGCGTCGATACCGGCCACTCGGCCGCCACTACCGCGCTGGGCAAGCCCGGTATCCTGCACGGGGCCAGCACTATTCTGATGCAAACCGAGGACGGGCAGGTGACGGAGCCTTATTCCATTTCGGCGGGCCTCGACTACCCCGGCATCGGGCCGCAGCATGCGCAGCTGTTTGCCACGGGCCGCGCCGAGTTTATGTCAATTACCGATAAAGCGGCGCTCGATGCCGCGTTCCAGCTCAGCCGGCTCGAAGGTATTATTCCGGCCCTGGAAACGGCGCACGCCCTGGCCTGCCTGCCGCTCATCGGTGCCAAAAAGGACGACGTAGTGGTGGTGTGCCTCTCGGGCCGCGGCGATAAAGACCTGGCTACCTACACCAAGCACCTGGAGGAATATTCTTAACGTTTTTCAGCGCGAAGCTTCGCGCTATTCAGCCATGAACCGCCTTACCAACCTCTTTCAGCACAAAACCGCCGACGTGCTCAACGTCTATTTCACCGCCGGCTTTCCGCAGCTCAACGATACGGTGCCCGTGTTGCGGGCCCTGCAGGAGGCCGGGGCCGACCTCGTGGAAATCGGCATGCCTTACTCCGACCCGGTGGCCGATGGCGAAACCATTCAGCGCAGCAACCAGCAGGCCCTCGAAAACGGCATGACCGTCGGCAAGCTTTTTGAACAGTTACAAGACATTCGCCAGCAAGGAATTACGGTTCCTATCCTGCTTATGGGCTACCTCAACCCGGTAGTGCAGTTTGGCGTGGAGAAATTCTGCCAGCACTGCCAGGCCGTAGGCATTGATGGGGTAATTCTGCCCGACCTCCCGCTCGAAGTGTACGAGCGGGAGTACCGCCCACTATTCGCCGAATACGGCCTGAAGGTAGTTTTCCTCGTGACGCCACAAACCAGCGCCGCCCGCGTGCGCCAACTCGACGCCCTGGCCGATGGCTTTATCTACCTTGTGGCCGCCGCCGGCACTACCGGCGCCCAAACCGATATGAATGCTGACGTGGATGCCTACTTAAGTCGCACCAAGGAGCTGGGTTTGCGCAACCCCACGCTCGTGGGCTTCGGCATCAGCGACGCGGCCAGCTTTGCGGCGGCCAGCCGGCACACCACCGGCGCTATCATTGGCAGCGCGTTTATCCGGCTCTTGCAACAAACCCCGGCCGGCGAGCGCACCGCCGCCATCCACGACTTTGTGGCCGGCATCCGGCCGGTGCTGGCGTAGTTGTTACAACTGCTCATTCTCCAAAGCCCGTCACTGCGTGCCGCACGACGGGCTTTTTGCGCTACGCTCACCGCAACGGATAACGCGCAAACGTGACGTTGCCCATCACTTCCTTCTCGTACTTCGCCAAGCAGTAGCGGTCGAATTCGGCATCGAAATTTACGCTGCCGGGCCGCACGGATTTCGGCACCGGTTGCCCCTGACGGAAGAAATACACCTTGGTATTACCATACTTCGTGTAAGGCATAAAATCGCCATACTGCCGCATCTCGCGCCACAGCGTGTCAGACACCGTTACGGCATACACGCGCACGATGGGACCCGTATTATTCTCGTTGCGGTAAAGAGCAGCTTCCTGAAAATTACCCTTCAGGTCTCCCACGCCCGGCTGGCTGAAGGAGTCGTAGACAAACCAGCCAAGTAGCAGGGCCAGCGCCGCAAGGGCAAGGTATTTAGGCTTCATAGCTGGCTGTTTAGTTCCACCGCACTTTCAGGCCGGGGTATTGGGCAAACTTATTGTCGCGGCTGATTAGAGTCAGGTCTTCACTCGGGGCCTGGGCAATGAGCAGGCGGTCGAAGGGGTCGCGGTGGTTGAGTACTTGGGGCAGGGCCGCATAGCAAACCAAGTGTGCGTCTTCAAGGGGAAGTATTCGAAAGCCATTTGCCCGCACTTGCGCAAGCAAGGTAGCCAAATCTGGCAGCAACGTTATCCTACCCAGATTGGTCAAGGTTGCCAGCTCCCAAAAAGAAGCGATACTCACTACGCACTCGTTTTGCACATCATCCAGCTCATGCCGCAAAGCTTCGGGCAATAGCAGCGAGTTATCCGCATACCAAACCAGGGCATGCGCATCTAGCAACAGGCGGGCCGGCACTACGATTGCGGCTGATTATGCGACCAAGCAGCATCCGGTAAGGAAGCATCCCAGTTGGCATCCTGATATACTACCGACCCCTGGAGGAAACCAGCTTTCCGCTTTGCCGGGGCAAGCAGCTCCTCTACTAAGGCCGCTATTTTATTAAAAGCTACCTCATCCTGCGCTTGCTCAATTGCAGTCAGCACGGCCTTCCGCTTTTCGTCAGTAATCATGGCGGGTTGATTTAGATGGGCAATTTACTTCATTTCCGCTATACTTACCCCACTACTTTCTCCGCCAGAAACCGTGCCGTATGGTTGGTATCCTTAAGCTTCACCAGCTGCTCGGGCGTGCCTTCGAAGAGTAGGTGCCCGCCATTGATTCCACCTTCCGGGCCGAGGTCGATGAGCCAGTCGGCACACTTGATAATGTCCATGTTGTGCTCGATAATGAGCACCGAGTTGCCCTGCTCCACCAGCGCGTTCAGGGCACCTAGCAATTTGGCTATATCGTGAAAATGCAATCCAGTGCTCGGCTCATCGAAGATGAACAGAATTTTATCCTGCTGCAACGTAGCGCCTTTGGTAAGGAAGCTGGCCAGCTTTACGCGCTGGGCCTCACCGCCCGAAAGCGTATTGGCCGACTGCCCCAGGCGGATGTAGCCCAGGCCCACGTTGAGCAACGGCTGCAGACGCTCGGCTACTTTAGGCTGGCTTTTGAAGAACTCGACGGCATCTTCGACCGTCAGGTCCAGCACCTCGTAAATATTCTTCTCCTGGAATTTAATTTCCAGAATATCCTGCTTGAATTTGTGGCCGCCGCAGCTTTCGCAGGTCAGGTAGATATCGGCCATAAACTGCATCTCGATTTTGACCTGGCCCTCGCCCTGGCATACTTCGCAGCGCCCGCCTTCCACATTAAACGAGAAATGTGAAGGCTTGTAGCCCCGCGCCTTGGCCAGCGGCTGCTCCGAAAACAGCGTCCGAATGGTGTCGTAGGCCTTTACGTAGGTCACCGGGTTGGAGCGCGACGATTTCCCAATGGGATTCTGGTCCACAAACTCGACGTGCGTTACCTGGCCATTCACTCCCAGCAGCTTATCAAACTTGCCCGTAGTTTCGCCCGCGCCGCCGCCCAGCTGCTTCATCAGCGCCGGGGCCAGAATGCGCCGGATGAGCGTCGATTTGCCCGAGCCCGATACGCCGGTCACCACCGTCATCACGCCCAGCGGAATCTTGACACTCACATTCTTAAGGTTGTTTTCGCGGGCACCGGTCAGCTCTAGCGCGTTGCGCCAGGGCCGGCGCACAGCCGGCACCGCCACTTCGAGCTGGCCGCTGAGGTATTTGCCGGTGTAGGTTTCGGTGTCTTGCAGCAGCTCGGCGTAGGTGCCCTGAAACATGAGATGGCCGCCGCCGCTGCCGGCTTCGGGACCGATATCAATAATCTGGTCGGCGGCCTCCATCATTTTCTCCTCGTGCTCTACCACCACCACCGTGTTGCCCAGCTCTTGCAGCGAGCGCAATACGCCAATCAGCTGCTCGGCATCTTTCGGATGCAGGCCAATGCTGGGTTCATCGAGCACGTACATGGAGCCCACCAGCGCCGAGCCCAGCGAAGTGGCCAGCGAGATGCGCTGGCTTTCGCCCCCACTCAGTGTGTTGCTCAGGCGGTTGAGAGTGAGATAGCCCAGGCCTACCCGGTCGAGGTAGCCGAGGCGGTTGGTAATTTCGGCCAGCAGGCGGTCGGCCACCTTCTGCTCGTGCTCGGGCAGACTTAAGTTCCGGAAAAAATCCAAGGCCTGCGTAATGGGCAGCAATACTAAATCGGTGATGCTGCGGCCGTCAATTGTTACGTACTGCGCGTCCTTGCGCAGGCGCGTGCCGCGGCAGTCGGGGCATACCGTGCGGCCCCGGTAACGGCTTTGCAGCACCCGGTACTGAATTTTATGGGTTTGCTCTGCTACCCATTTAAAGTATGCGTCCAGTCCTTCAAAGTATTTATTACCAGTCCATAGCAGGCGCTGCTCGGCGGCACTCAGGTCGTTGTAGGGGCGATGAATGGGGAAATCGAACCGAATACCATTCTTGAGCAGCGGCTTCAGCCACTCGCTCTGCTTCTCGGTGCGCCAGGGTGCGATGGCACCTTCATACACCGTCATGCTTTTGTCGGGAATTACCAAATCCTCGTCGATGCCCAGCACGGAGCCAAAGCCTTCGCAGGTATGGCAGGCGCCGTACGAGTTGTTGAAGGAGAAGAAGTTAACACTCGGCTCCTCAAACACCATTCCATCCAGCTCAAACTTATCCGAGAAAGTGCGCGTCTCATTGTCAAGCTTTACAAGGCAGGTACCGTGGCCCTCGAAGAAGGCCGTCTGCACCGAGTCCGACAGCCGAAAGTACAAGTCTTCGTCGCCGTGCTGCACGGCCGAGCGGTCAATCAGGATATAGATATCTCCTGCTACCTCCGGCTTGCCCTCGCCGATAAGGTCCTCAATAAAAGCATTCTCACCATTAGCCAGCACTACGCGACCGTAGCCTTTCTGCAACAGCAAATCCAGCTCCTTGCTCATGGGCCGGCCGGGTTCGGTACGCAGCAGCGGGGCCAGAATGGTTACGCGCGTATCGGCCGGCAAGCTGAATAAATAATCGACCACATCCGTCACGCTGTCCTTGCGCACCTGCTCCCCACTCACGGGCGAATACGTGCGGCCCACACGGGCAAACAGCAGCTTCAAATAATCATAAATCTCCGTGCTGGTGCCGACCGTCGAGCGGTTGTTCTTGATGCTGACTTTCTGCTCGATGGCGATGGCCGGCGAGATGCCCCGAAT
The DNA here is from genome assembly GCF_013256425.1 of Hymenobacter sp. BRD67. Lineage (GTDB taxonomy): Bacteria > Bacteroidota > Bacteroidia > Cytophagales > Hymenobacteraceae > Hymenobacter. The sequence goes on along the minus strand of NZ_CP053904.1, from coordinate 346,621 downwards.
GTAATCCACATCGGGCTTGTCCATGCGGCCCAGAAACTGCCGGGCGTAGCTGCTCAGGCTTTCCACGTACATGCGCTGGCCTTCAGCATAAAGCGTATCAAAAGCCAGGCTCGACTTGCCTGAACCCGAAAGGCCCGTGACGACGATAAACTTGTTGCGCGGCAGGGCTACGCTCAGGTTTTTGAGGTTATGGACGCGCGCGTTTTTGATAACAATAAACTGGCGCGGGTCGAGGTGGTCGATTTCGTCGTGGGCCGGGGCGGCCACTTGCAGAGCGGAATTGTCGGACATAAACTGACTAACCGCGCAAATAGGGCGGAAGGTTTCGGCGGTGGCACAAAGGTGGGGCCTGGCGCGGGTCCGCAGCCGGCTTTATCATTGTGAACCGACTCTACCTGCTTTTCCTTTATGCCCACCCCTAGCCCGCTCGCTGCGCTGGTCGCCACCCTGGCCAACGTTTGCCACCAAGCCCACCAAAACCACGCGCTCCTCAGCAAAAACGAAGCAGCCACCCGCGCCGCCCTCATCGACCCGGTACTGCGGGCGCTGGGCTGGGACACCGCCGATGTACGCATGGTGGAGCCCGAGCGCACCGTCGAAAACAAGCAGTCGCTGGATTATGTATTGAAAGGCCCAACCGGCGCTATTCAGTCGGTAGTAGAGGCGAAGAAGCTGGGCGAAAGTCTTGACAAGCTGGGCCACGTGGGGGCGCTCATCGGCTATGCCTTTTCGTTGAAGCCCGTTTCGTTTTTCATCACCGATGGGCTAAACTGGCACTGCTACTCACCCGGCCATTCACACTACGAGCCTACCTCAACTATTGAGCTGCGCTCCGATAACCTGCTCGCGGCGGCCCTGCAATTGCTTCAGTTACTCGATGCCGCTCACAGCGGGCACGGCCTTAACCCAGTTCCTATCGTAGCCTCCGCTGCCAATACCGCTCTTGCTTCGCCTAGCACCAAGCCTCAGCCGCGCCAACCTATCAAGGCTTTAGCGTCAGGCCAGGCTAAGAAGTACTATCCGCTCTCGGTTGACCTGACTGACCCTGCCAAGCAGCTAGGCAAGCCGCAGTGGCTGCGCCTGCCCGATGGAACGGAGCATCAACTAAAAAACTGGAAAGACATTCTAATACAAGCCAGTGAATTAGTATTACGCTCGCGCCCCGACTTATCACTACCATTACCAGACAAAGCGGGCAAAAAAACCGCCTTAATTCGGTGGGAGCAGCCTACCTCAGGATTAAGCTTTACCTCGGTTATCTATCAAGGCAAGCCGGCTTTTATCTATACCAATTACAGCGCGGCATCTTGCCTTATAAATGCTTTGTACTTATTTCAATTGCTGCCGAAAAGCAAATCGGATCCAGAGCCAGGCATAGCATTTGGCAACTAGCGCGGTTTCCAGGTTAGGGTACGGGGCGGGCTGTCGGGGTTGACTGGCTGCCAGCTCTTGATAAAAACAGGTGGCGCGCCCGACGAGCGGACAGCCGGCTCAACCCCGGCAGCCCGCTACGCTCAAGCCGTACTCCAACCTGAAAACTGCGCTACTACTGCTCCTCGGCCCTGCAGCCCGAGTGGGCAACATCAACCTAAAATCCGGCGTTCGACGCGTTGGCATTTTGGGCGATTATTCGTAACGACCAGCGCGCTAAAAGCACCCAGGCAAACTGACCTGCTTGCCTGGTACGCGTTGCGAAAAAGTGTAGACCGCCACTATTTAACCTACCTCTTACTGCGCCAGCATAGGTTGGTTTTAACGTCAACCATTCGTTTCCTTACGCCCTGAAAAGCTGCGAATAACATTGGAAAGGCTATAAAAAATCAAAATTTCTGCGCAGCCTCATTATCCAAAGGCGGCGTAATGAGCGTAGTAAGTCTACTCAGTACTCCCACCACGGGTAGCAGCTTCAACCAGTGCTGGTGCCCGTATCCTTAGCCCTACTTATGGAACAAAGCCGCGACAGTATTCAGGATATTTGGGGGCCACGCACGGGCTACACCGGTCACTGGCCAGTACGCGTAGACGAGCAGACCACCGAAACGCCCGACCACTGGGTGCAATCGGCCTGCGTGCTTTGCTCGAATGGCTGTGGCATGGACATTGGCGTAAAAGACGGTCGTATCGTGGGGGTAAGGGGCCGGGCGGTGGACCGCATCAACCATGGCCGCCTGGGCCCGAAAGGGCTGAATGGCTGGGTCGCCAACCATAGCCCCGACCGCCTCACCAAGCCCCAGATTCGGCGCAACGGCAAGCTCGAGGATGCTACCTGGGAGGAGGCCATGGAGCTGATTGTCAGCAAGTCCAAGCAGATTATCAAGGAGCATACCAGCGGCGCCATTGGCTTTTATACCTCGGGGCAGCTGTTCTTGGAAGAATATTATGCCCTGGCCATTGTAGGCAAGGCCGGGCTGGGCACGCCGCACATGGACGGCAACACGCGCCTGTGTACGGCCACGGCCGCCGCCGCGCTCAAAGTGTCGTTTGGCACAGATGGGCAGCCGGGCTCCTACACCGACCTCGACACCACCGAGGCCGTGCTGCTGGTGGGCCACAACATGGCCTCGCAGCAAACGGTACTTTGGGCCCGCATTCTGGACCGGCTGGCGGGGCCCAATCCCCCAGCCTAGTGGTTATTGACCCGCGCGTCACCTACACCGCCGAAAAGGCTACCGTACACCTGGCACCCCGCGTGGGTACCAACATTCCGGTGCTGAACGGGCTGCTGCGCCTCCTCATCGAGGCTGGTCACATCGACCCGGCCTACATCGAGGCGCACACGGTGGGCTTCGAGGAGCTGAAGAAAGTAGTGGATAAGTGGACACCCGAGCGCGTGGAGCGCCTGACGGGCGTGCCGGCTAATAAGCTGCGCGAGGCGGCAGTTATCCTGGGCACGTGCAAAACGCTGGTGTCAACGGCCTTGCAGGGCGTGTATCAGTCGATGCAGGCCACGGCGACGGCGGTGCAAATCAACAACCTGCACCTGCTGCGGGGGCTGATTGGCAAACCCGGCGCGGGCATTTACCAGATGAACGGGCAGCCCACCGCCCAGAACACCCGCGAGTGCGGCGCCGACGGCGACCTGCCGGCCTTCCGCAACTGGGGCAACCTGGAGCACATTCAGCAACTGGCCGACCTGTGGAACGTGCATCCCGACCAGATTCCGCACTGGTCGCCGCCCACCCACGCCATGCAAATCTGGCGCTACTGCGAAAGCGGCTCCATCAAGATGCTCTGGATTAGCGGCACCAACCCGCTGGTGTCGCTGCCCGAGCTGGACCGCGTCCGCAAGACTATCGAGAAGGAAGACCTGTTTGTGATTGCGCAGGACGCCTTCCCGACCGAAACTACCAAGTATGCCGACGTGGTGCTGCCCGCCGCCATCTGGGGCGAAAAAACCGGCTGCTTTACCAACGTCGACCGCACGGTACATATCTCGCATAAGGCCATCAATCCGCCCGGCGAAGCGCGCTCCGACTTCGATATCTTCGTGGACTACTCGCGGCGCATGGATTTCCGGGGCCAGGACGGGTCGCCGCTGCTCACCAGCACCTGGCAAACCCCGGAAGATGCCTTCGAGGCCTGGAAGAAATGCACCAAAGGCCGGCCCTGCGACTACACTGGCATGAGCTACGCCAAGCTGAGCGAGGGCTCGGGCATTCAGTGGCCTTGCAACGAAGAGCATCCTAACGGCAGTGAGCGCATCTACACCGACGGCGTATTCAACACCCAAATTGATAACTGCGAAGCCTACGGCCACGACCTGGAAACTGGGGCGGCCTACACGCAGGACGACTACAAGCTGATTGACCCGAAAGGCAAAGCCTTCCTGAAAGGCGTTGACTATGAGGCGCCCCACGAAGTACCCGATGAGTCCTACCCCCTCTGGCTGACCACGGGCCGCCTGGTGTACCACTTCCACACCCGCACCAAAACGGGCCGCTCGAAAGCCCTGAACGACGCTGCGCCCGACAGCTACGTGCAGCTAGCCACCGAAGATGCCGTCCGCTACGGCATTGCCGATGGCGATATGGTTGAGGTGACTTCGCGCCGGGGCCGCGTGCTGGAGCCCGCCCGCGTGGGCGACATCGAGCCCGGCCTGGTGTTCATCCCCTTCCACTACGGCTACTGGGACAAGCCCGGCCGCCCCCGCGCCGCCAACGAGCTGACTCTGACCGAGTGGGACCCGGTTAGTAAGCAGCCCCACTACAAGTATGCCGCCGTGCGGATTCGCAAAGTCATCGCTTAATCTCTTACCCTATGCATCTCGGCAATTACCTCGGCCTGCTTGAAAATAGTGAAAAGCAGCTCTGCGACGCCTTCGAGCACGTATCGGAGAAACACCGCGACGAAGTCGATATTGAACACATGTGCGCCAAGTTCTCGGCCTGGTCGCGCGAGCACCACGGCAAGGTGCAGGCCTTTGTTGAAAAGTATTCGGAAGATAAAAACGACGAACCTAAAGACCTGCGCCGCGACTTATTCTCGAAAAAGCGCAGCGGCAGCCTGGCGCTGCTGCGCGATTTGCATGACCTCTGGCTGCTTACGCAGGAAGTGCAGCTCTGCTGGACGGTGATTGCGCAAGCGGCGCTAGGGCTGCGCGACGAAGACCTGAAGGCTGCGCATGCCTACTGCGCTGCCCGCACCAAGCGCCAAACCGAATGGCTGCTTAGCCGCATCAAGCAGGCTGCCCCACAAACTCTGCTCGTGGCAGACTAATTCTGCTGCGGAGACTTGGCGCTGGCCATAAAGTGGTAGAGCATGCCGCCAAACGTGAGCACCCAGGCAGCCAGCGATAGATAGATAAAATACTGTGGCACTACATGTAACGCCGCTACTGGCAAGCTCTGCGCAAGCTTCCCGGTGGCAGCTGTGTACATACCCAGCGGGAAAACCATGCTCCAGTAGTTTGGGCTGTAAGCAAAGGCCGGGCGGGTAGTGTAGTGGTTCCAGAGCCGCAGCGCAGCCACCACTGGCAGCCACCACGTACTCATCGCCCAAAACAATACGCAGTAGCCTTTCACGAACGGCAGCAGCTCGGCCAGGGCCCGGGTGTGCTGCATGGCGGCGACGACGCCAGTGCCCGCCAGCACAACAATGGCGCTGGCACCCACGCTTATCCAGTAGGCCGCCCCTACTTCTTCATCACCGAGGGGCAGGAAGGTGAGGCGGTAAAAAATGAGGGTAATGAGCAGCACATACAACACGCTACCCAGCAGGAACAGCCCCAGTATGCCCACCATGGCCACATCAGCAGCAATACCGGCGGTGGGCAGCAGCAAGGCTCCCAGCACGGCTAGCGATTCGGTGGCTACTACCAGCAGCAGCCAGCTGCCGGTCAGGCCCTGTTCCAGAGTGGGTTTTTCTTTTTTGAGGCTAACGCCCAGCATGAAGGAGTAGCTAACTAACAGCCAGGTAATTAACGCCAACAGCCACAGTAGGCTACCTATAAGGCGGTTGGTGGCCAGCACCACAAACTGGCTGCCCAGCAGCGCCGTGGCCGGCACCAGCGCCAAAAAGGCTGGGCCGTCTTTGTGCGAGGTCAGCGCAACCCAGCACTCTCTAGGGAAAAGCATTAGCCGCAACACCAGCAGCGCCAGCAACACCGGGTAGGCCACCAGATTGACGTAGAAGAGGCCAGTAGCCAGTGCGGTCAGCTGCTGGGCCTGGGCGGCCAGCGAGATAATACCCGTTGACATCACCAGGGCAAAATATACGGGCGGAAATTGCTGAATCGTACGCTTCATAGCAAGAGCATCAACCTTAGAAGAAAGAACTATCGGCTGTACGTGAGCGGGCGCGGCTGGTATTGGCGGCTGGCGGGCTAACTACTTTTTGCCGCGCCGCGTAAAGCGGAGCAGCCTTTTCCTTTTTCTATGGCCGAGCTTCGGATTCAACCCAAAAAGTCATCTCCTAGCCCTGGCTGCTGGTAGCCGTGGCGCTGCTGCTGCTGGCTGCCGCCGCCTACTTCTTCCTGCGCCCCGCCCGGCCGACGAGCCTGCCCCGAACAAAACGGAAATGGGGCCGCCACCCATGCCTGCCGACAGCCTGGCTCCGGATACCACCAACGCCCGCGCTGTCCCCATGCCGGCCACCGACTCGGCTACGACCGCACCCGGCAGCGAGGCCCGCGCAGCCTTGCTGCAGCTGAGCCCGCAGCTTACCCAGCTGGCCGACCGCGCCGACCTGCGCGACGATGCCACCGTGCGGGAGCAGCGCGACAACTTCACCAGCGCCACCGCCCGGCTGGCCGATGGCGACCCGCGGGCCGGCCTGCGCCCCGGCCTGGTAGCAGCGGCTAACCTGCTGCTGGCGGTGCAGCAAAAAGCATATCCTAACCTCGATACTTCGGCCAACGACCTCGTGCGGCAGGCCGGCCGGCTTTTAGGACGCGATGCCACCCCTGCCGAGCAAACCCAAAACCGCGCCTACCTCGCCCAGCTGGCCAGCCTGCTGCAAGCCGTGAGCGAGCCCGCCGGCAAGCAGCTTTGAAACCCAACTATATGCCGTCTCCTATTTTACGTCGCCTGCGCGACCTGCCCAACTTCGAAATGGCTACCGGCGACCCCGACCCGCGCGGCTGGCCCGTGCGTGGCCGCGACGGCCACGCCTTTGGCACCGTGCAGGAGCTGCTGGTAGACCCCGTTTCGCAACGGGTACTTTATTTGAATGTGCAGCTGGCAGAGGGACTGCCCGGCGTGCCGCCGCCCGGCCCCACGCCGACCGACGCATTTTGCTGCCCCTTTCGGCCGTGAACCTCGATACCGAAGGCAGCAACGTATTCGTCACGGCACTGAGCCGGGATACCGTGCATAGCTACCCGCCTTTCGTCGATTTTATGTTGCCGCCCGACCTCGAAGACGCCATGCTGCGGGCGCTGGCCGTTTAAAGTCTGACTTACAATAAAAAAGAGTGTCGTGCTGCTAACCGGCAGTACGACACTCTTTTTTATTATTTATTATAAAGCGGTTAGTTATTTCGCACCATGTCGGCTACGGCTGTCACCCAGTACGGCTCCGAGTTGAGCGAGGGTACCAGCTGCCAGTGCTCGCCGCCGTTTTCTTCGAACAGCTCGCGAAACTCCATGCCTACTTCAATGGTCGTTTCGAGGCAGTCGGCCACAAAGGCCGGCGAGAAAGCCAGTACGCTCTTGATGCCTTTTGCCGGAAACTCCTTGAGTACTTCGTCGGTGTAGGGCTTCAGCCAGGGGTCTCGCAGGCGGCTTTGCAGGCGGCTCTGGAAAGTCACGGTGTACTGGTCATCGCGCAGGCCCAGGCCCGCCGCCACCAGCCGCGAGGTGGCGAAGCACTGCGCCCGGTAGCAATACTGATTGGCCGGCGTCAGCGAGTTGCAGCACGCTCCAAATTGGCAGTAGTTGGTTGGGTCGCCTTTCTTCACATGCCGCTCGGGTATGCCGTGGTAGCTTAATACGACGTGGTCGAATGAGCGCTCGGCCATGGCGGCCCGGCCCCGCGCCACAATGCTGGCAATAAAGCCCGGCTCAGTGGCAAACTGGCTAATGAAGTTGATGCTAGGCACTACCCACCAGTCTTTTACAATATCCATCACTTTTTCCTGCACCGAGCCCGTGCTGGCCGATGCGTACTGCGGAAACAACGGCAGCACAATAATCCGGTCGACGGCCGCCTGCCGCAGCTCTTCGAGCGCCTGCTCAATGCTGGGCTTCTGGTAGCGCATGCCAAACGCCACTACGTAGTCATCGCCCAGCTCGCGCTGCACCGCCGCCTTCAGGTCGAGGCCATGAAAGAGCAGCGGTGAGCCCCGGTCGGCGTCCCACAGCTGCTGATAAATCTTGGCTGACTTGGGGGCGCGCAGCGGCACTACCAAGCCCTGAAAAAGCGGGTAGCGCACGGCCGCCGGCATATCCACCACGCGGCCATCGGTCAGAAACTCATTGAGATAGCGGCGCACGTCGCCGGTCTGGGGCGAGTCGGGCGTGCCAAGGTTTACCAGCAAAAGGCCAATGCGGCGGGTAGGGGTAGACATTTAAATAGTGACTAATGCTCAGTGGCTACTGACCAGGGCTTTAGCAGCTCCGGCTCAGCTGTAGGCGGGCAGTTTAAGTTAACTTGAAGCTTAAACCAAAAACCATGCGTTTAGGCTACAATATGCCCGCAAAAATCGCTAGTATTTAGTCATTGGCTGCTAGTCGCGGCTTGGCGTCGTACCTTTGCGGCCTCAAAATCAACTCTATCCATCGTGAATCCTGAAACTCAGCCTCACCGTGCCGGCTTCGTCAGCATCATCGGCAAGCCCAACGTGGGCAAGTCCACGCTGATGAATGCCCTGGTAGGCGAGCGCCTGAGCATCGTCACGAGCAAGGCCCAAACGACGCGCCACCGCATCCTGGGCATTCTCAACGGCGCTGATTTTCAGCTTATCTATTCCGACACGCCCGGCATTATTCAGCCCAAGTACGAGCTCCACAACGCCATGATGGCCTTTGTATACTCGTCGCTGGAAGATGCCGACGTCATTCTCTTCGTAACTGATATATACGAAAAACACGATGAAGAGCCCGTTATCGAGCGCCTGCGCAAAACGGAAGACACGCCCATTATTGTGCTGGTCAACAAGATAGACCAGGCCGACCAGGCCGATGTCGAAGCCAAGCTGGCCTTCTGGAAGGAGGAGCTGCCCAACGCTACGCACATTCTGCCCATCTCGGCACTCAATGCCTTTGGCACCGAGCACGTTCTGGAACTGGTGCTCGAAAAGCTGCCCCTGCACCCACCCTATTATCCCAAAGATGAGCTAACCGACAAGCCCGAGCGCTTTTTTGCTGCCGAGATGGTGCGCGAAAAAATCTTCAAGCTCTATAAAAAGGAAGTTCCTTACAGCTGCGAGGTTACCATTGAGGAGTTTAAGGAAGATGATGATATCATTCGTATTCGCGGCGTTATCTACGTGGAGCGCAACAGCCAGAAAGGTATTATCATCGGGGCCAAAGGTGAGGCGCTGAAGAAAGTCGGCACCTGGGCCCGCGAGGAAATGGAAAAGTTTTTCCAGAAAAAAGTGTTCCTCGAATTATTCGTCAAAGTAAACGAGAACTGGCGCACGGATAGCAAAGCGCTGAGCCGTTTCGGCTACCAGTAAAGTAGCGTGGACTCTGCGAGTCCGCGCGTAGCTACGACAACACAACCCACGCGCGGACTCGCAGAGTCCACGCTACAGCGACCATTTTAACCCTAACTACTCCGGGTACTGCCGCGCCAAGGTCGGGCCGGTGGCTGGAGTCAACTACATGAATACCATTGCAATAGTGGGCCGCCCCAACGTGGGCAAGTCCACCCTGTTCAACCGGCTGGTAGGTCGCCGCCAGGCCATTATGGACAACCAGAGCGGGGTAACCCGCGACCGTCACTACGGCTACGGCGACTGGACCGGCCACAACTTTACCGTCATCGATACCGGCGGCTACGTCCACAATTCGGACGATATTTTCGAGAGCGAAATCAACCGCCAGGTAAAGCTGGCCATCGACGAAGCCGACGTCATCCTGTTCATGGTCGATGCCGACGCCGGCCTGCACGGGCTGGATGAAGAATTTGCCGGCGTGCTGCGCCGCTACCAGAGCAAGAAGCCGATTTACCTAGTTGCCAATAAGGCCGATACCAACCTGCGGGCGCAGGGCTCGGGCGAGTTCTACGCCTTGGGCCTCGGCGATACCGAAGTGTTTGCCATTAGCTCTCAGAACGGCTCGGGCACCGGCGAGCTGCTCGACGCCGTGGTAAGTCACTTCGACGAAGTAGGCGAGGAAGAGCCTAATGCCGGCTTGCCGCGCATCGCTATTCTGGGCCGCCCCAACGTCGGTAAGTCATCGTTTGTCAACCTGTTGCTGGGCGAAGAGCGCAGCATTGTAACCGACGTAGCCGGCACCACCCGCGACTCAATCGAAGCCAAGTACAGCGCTTTCGGCCACGAGTTTATGCTCGTCGATACGGCGGGCCTGCGCCGAAAGGCGCGCGTTAACGAAGACGTGGAGTTTTACTCCAACATGCGCACGCTGCGCGCCATGGAGGCGTCCGACGTGTGCGTTATTTTGCTCGATGCCAGCCGCAGCATTGAGGCCCAGGACGTAAGCATCATCGCGCTGGCCGACCGCAACCGCAAGGGCATCGTTATCTTGGTGAATAAGTGGGACTTAATCGAGGGCAAGGAAACGAATACCGCCCGCGACTTTGAGGCCAAGATTATGGAGAAAATTGCGCCCATTGCCTACCCGCCGGTGCTGTTTATTTCGGTGCTCAACAAGCAGCGCGTGCACAAGGCCCTGGAGGTTATTATGGAGGTGTATAGCAACAAGCGCAAGAAAATCCCGACTTCGCAGCTCAACGACGTGATGTTGAAGGAGATTGATAAATATCCGCCCCCCATTCAAAAGGGTAAAATGGTGCGCATCAAGTACGCTACCCAGCTGCCTACGCACAATCCGGTGTTTGCCTTTTTCTGCAACCTCCCGCAGTACATCCCCGATTCGTACGCCCGCTACCTCGAAAACCGCCTGCGTGAGCACTTCGATTTCAAGGGGGTACCGATTGGCCTGGCATTCCGCAAAAAATAAGACTCACCTTATTCTTGTCCGCGTTGGGTTACCTCAACCATTGGTGGGTATTAAAGCCCAAAAACACCTTTAGCTTTCCCCTGACCATGAAAAAAGTACTGTTTCTTGCCGTAGCCGCTGCTTCGCTTTCGTTCACTTCGTGCAGCAGCAAAAAAGAAGAGGCTGCCGATAAGCAAGGCGATGCCGTACAGGCTGCCGCCAATGCTGATGCTGCTAAAATGGAAGCTTCGGCCGACTCGACCAAGAAAGCCGGTGCAAATGCTGCCGATGCTATCAAATCGCAAGCTGATACGACCAAGAAAAAATAGGTAGTATCCGGCCTGACCCGGTTTACTAAAAAAGCTCTGCTCGAAAGCAGAGCTTTTTTTTACGAGTTGTATTTGCAGAGCAAACCTCGCGTTTGCTATACTTAACGCTTGTTTTTGAAAAATAATGGCCGCTAAAATGACCTTATCACCTTTGCAGGCGTATAACGCAAAAAAGTGCGCAGAATAAAACTCTGGCGGCCAAGATTTGTGTACCGGGTCTGAAATTTGCTACTTATCTTTCCGCATCCATCTACTACATCATGAAATACATTCTTTTTGCAGCTCTGCTGACTGGCGCTACTGCCGCCTACGCTACTGCTACAGTGGCTACGCAAACTACGACTATGCAAACTGCTCCGGGCCAGACGCCTATGAGCAAACAGGAAATGAAAAAGCAGCGCAAGCTGCGCAAGCAGACCGGCCCGGAAGTGTACAAGGGTACGGTTGCTGAGCAGCGCCGCATCGTGACCGATGCCCCTGGTGCCGAGAAAGAAGACCGCGACGGCGATACGTCTACCAAGAAGGAAAAGAAAATCAAGAAAAAATAACGGCTCGCAGCCGTGTTAGTGAGGGGAAGTCGGCCAGGAGCTGACTTCCCCTTTATTTTTAGCCACCGCCTACCTCACTACCCAAGGCGGTGGCGTAATACGCTTTCTACTTCCTCAACCAGCCGGCGCGGCTCATAGGTACGCCACGGCAGGTCGTCGAGCGTACCCCCGAAGTTGATGTACTGGTCGAGACTATACTGCGCCATCTCGCGCCGCACGTGCTCCTGAAAGTTGATACCGGCAATCCAGCCATCTTCCACATCCTCAAACCATTCCTCGTAATAGCTATCGTCGGAACCGTGAAAATTAAACACGTTTTCGCCGATAAGCACAAAGCGCCGAACGCCCTCATGCACCAGCACATCGAGGATGTTGCGCTTGAGGCTCCTAATATCGTTTTCAATGGCGTCGTTCCATTCGCCGATAAACTCCAGAATAGCGGCCCCGTCGTCGTAGTCGGCCCACAGAATCTTAAAGAACAAGGTGTCCGATTCCAGGCTATCCCATTGCGGATGAATGTAGTAGCCATAAATGGTATTACTAAACGTATCGAGGCTGCATTCCGCGCCAAACAGGGGCGAGCGGGAGTCTTCGGCAGCCGAGTACTGCTCAATCCAGTTGTAGTGCGGTTCGATGGTGTGCATAGTCAGAGAGGCCGATTGAGGCTGCCACCCGGCAAAACGCGGCGCGCGGCGAATCGTTCGGACCCGGCCGGGAGGGCCGGCCTTTCTGCCTGATTTTCAAGCCTAATTATTATGAGCCAATCAGCTACTGCTGGGCGTCGAGTGCGGCCCGTACCGAGCCATGTGCCTGTAGCAGGGCCGCGGCTTCAGCCGCCGGAATGGCCAGCTCGTCCATGAGCATCCGCTGGCCCCGCTCCACCAGCTTGTCGTTGCTGAGCTGCATATCGACCATCTTATTGCCTTTTACCCGGCCCATACGAATAAAGGTGGCAGTAGTCAGCATATTGAGTACCAGCTTTTGAGCCGTGCCGGCTTTGAGGCGTGTACTGCCGGTTATGAACTCGGGACCGGTAACGACCTCTACCGGAAACTCGCTGGCACCCGCTACCGCCGAGTCCGCATTACAGACCACGCACCCGGTAGCCAGGCCTGCCTGCCGGGCAGCCTGCAAGCCCCCTATCACGTAGGGCGTGCGCCCCGAGGCCGCGATGCCGACCAGCACATCCTTTTCGCTGATGTCAAACTGCTGTAAATCAAGCCAGGCCTGGGTGGCATTATCTTCCGCCCCCTCCACAGCCTGCCGGATAGCGCCATCGCCGCCGGCAATAATGCCTACGACCAGCCCGGCGGGCACTCCAAACGTAGGGGGGCACTCGGAGGCATCTACTACACCCAACCGGCCGCTGGTGCCGGCCCCGATGTAAAAGAGACGACCACCGGCGCGCAGCCGGCCTACGATAGCTTCAACGAGCTGCTCTATCTGCGGCAGCGCTTTTTGCACGGCCAGCGGCACCGTCTGGTCGAGCTGATTCATGCCAGCGAGCAGCGTCGCGGTGGACAAGGTTTCGAGGTCGTTGTACTCGGATGAGGTTTCGGTTGTCACCTGATTATATTTTAAATAAAATATATTTTATCTCAGCAAGCCTACTACGCTGAATTTATCAAACACCGTTGCCAGGTGCGGCGCATCTTTGTCAAGCTCCTGCGTGAGGTCCTGGCCGGCCCAGTGCTCGTAGTGATTGCCGCGCTGCCAGAGTCGTGAGCGGGTCACATCGTAAATGCGCCCCTGGTACGCCACCCATATCTCGGCGCGGTCCTGGCCGTTGCGCAAAGCCAGCTGGCTTCTGGTGTACGTTGCCGGCGGTTCGTGGTCAGCTGTCAGGCTCATTCGTTTTTCTGTTGGCAGGCTTATTTTCTTTCCGCTAACTGACTCGGGCTAACTACCCTAAGAGCGCCTGGGTCCGAATCCAGCGCTGCGGCAGGTCGCCCTGGGCCGCGTGCAGATAGTCCTGATGGGTACAGGGCACGATGCGCTTCACGGTCTGGTCGCCCATACTTTCAACCTGCATCCACCACTTATCGGCCCGGCGCGACTTATAAAACACCAGCTCGGCGGGCGTGCCGGGCAGCACCAGGGTATAAGTAAGAAAGCGGTAGGTGCCAAAGCCGGTTTCGGGCTTGCGGTGGTAAAAGCCTTCGATAAAGTACCAGAGCATGGTAGCCAGCGTGGCGGCGGCCAGGCCGTGTGGGTCGTGGTTGGGCCGGTAGCCATAAAGGCCCAGCGAGGACAGCTGAGCGTTGTGGCCGGCGTACCAGCACAGCTGGGTAGCATCCTCATTACTAAGGCCAAACGGGCTGGCCGGGTAGTAGCCCGGTGCATCCTGCCAGCGAATAGCTGCAATATCGATACTCACAAAATCGGCCTGGCGCAATACCGGCTCGGCCAGGCGGCGGTCGGTTCGCAGTTCACCCACGCTCATCGTTTCGAAGTGCAGCTTCTCGAAGGCCGTCAGCACTTCGGTTGGAGTAAGATACTGCTGATGAGCAAGATGTGCGCAGCTAAACACAAAGTTGGGCTCGTGCATGAGTAGGCGGCGCAAGTGGCTTTCTTCGGCTGGGGTGCCCACGCTGGGCCGTGCCATATCGGGCCGCGAATCGACCACAGCGAAGTTAATCGACTGACCCATTGCTTCGTAAGCCAGGAACTGACCACAGTCGAGGTCATGGCCGCCGCCGAGCAGCAGCGGCACCGTCCCGGCGTCGAGCAGGGCCGCCACCACCTCGCGCAGGCGCTGGTAGGTATCTTCCAGGCTAAGCCCGGGGCGCAGGTTGCCCAGGTCCACGAGCCGGAGCGGCCCGGTGCCTTTCTGCAGCTGATACAAGCGCTCCCGGACGCAGTTGGCCCCGTGCCGGCCGGCCGGCGGCGGGCCGGCCATAGTGCCGCGCCACTCGTCAAGACCAATTATGGCCAGGTCGGCGTGGCGCCAGTCAGGAAAGTTTTCGGCAAAGCGCGTAGCGTAGGCAGCCACACTGGTTGGTACCGTTGCGGGCGCGGTCAGCTCATCGGGCAGCGGGTCAAAAAAGAGAGCCAGGTTCATCAGTAAGCGCTTCCGCCGATGGCGAGCCACGGCAGGTGCGGGCCAAATTTACGCCCGTTACTTCTCAAAATCGGCAGCTTTATTTCGAAGCTGTTTAGGAAGTAGGCTGGAAACAAAAAAGACTCCCACGGCAGAGAGAAATTTGGGGTGCGACCCAACCAAGTTTCTTACGCCTGCCCGTGGAAGTCCTCTCCAAAGATATCATCGTGACCTGGCTACTGCCCTATTTACCCTTTCCCAGCCAGGGCCGGCGGCGGCGCGTGGCTGCGGCCGAGGTGGTGGGCGCCATTCTCTACAAACTCAAAACCGGTTGTCAATGGCGCTGGCTGCCGGTGGCCGCCCTGTTCAGCGGCGAGCCCCTGAGTTGGCAGGGGGTGTACTATCATTTCCACACCTGGAGCAAACAAGGGGCCTGGAAAAAGCTGTGGCTGACGCTCTTGCGCCTACACCGCCGCTTGCTCGACCTCTCCAGCGTGCAACTCGACGGCAGCCACACACCGGCCAAGAACGGCGGGGTGGCCGTGGGCTACCAGGGCCGCAAAGCGGCGCGCACCACCAACGCCCTGTTCCTGGCCGACAACCAGGGCCAGCCGCTGGCCCTGGCCACGCCTCAGGCCGGGCAGCACCACGATACGTTTGAGCTGGAAGCCGTCTTTGGCGAGCTTTGCCAAACGTTGGAGCAGGCGGACCTGTGCCTGCAAGGCTTGTTTCTGAACGCCGACAAAGCCTTTGATGTCAACAGCTTACGCCAGGCCTGTGCCCACCGCGATATTGAGGTCAACATCCCGCGCAACCGGCGTTCGGCCGACTGGCAAATCGACGATGATACCCTGTTTGACCCCGAACTCTACCGCCGCCGACAGGTTATTGAGCAACTCAACGCCTGGCTCGACGGCTTCAAAACGCTACTCGTGCGCTTTGAAACCTGCCTGCATACCTGGCTGGCGTTTCACTGGCTGGCCTTTACCGTGCTACTGCTGCGCAGAATTGGTCGCTCGCCTACTTCCTAAACAGCTTCTTCATAATCCGCAGCGCATACCGGGCTCTTTTCACTTAAAACCTTGTTTCTTTAGCCGCTGAATTCCCAACCTATTGCTTCGCTACGCTTCTATGGATGCCCGTCGCTCCTTCGATATCCTCGCTGTTCAACTCGAGAAATCTCCAAAACCTGATGCGCTGGCGGCCAAGATGGACGGTCAGTACGTACCGCTCAGCTCGCAGCAGGTGCAGCAGCAGGCCAATCAGGTAAGCCTGGGCCTGCTTAGCCTGGGCCTGAAAAAGGACGACAAGGTGGCCATTATCAGTATGAACCGGCCCGAATGGCTGCTGGCCGACTTCGGCATTGCCCAAATCGGGGCCATCAGCGTGCCGATGTACCCGAGCATTACGGTCGAAGACTATAAATATATCTTTACTGATGCCGGCGTTAAAGCCGTTTTTGTGGCCGATAAGCACCTGTACGACAAAGTAACGGAAGCCACTGCGGGCCTGCATATTCCGGCGGCCAACGTCTTTACGTTTGACAAAGTAGCCGGGGCCCGGCACTTCGGCGAGCTGCTGGAGCTGGGTAGCCAGGGCAACCCCGCCGATCTGGAGCCCTTGAAAGCGGCGGTGCAGCCCGACGATTTGCTCACCCTTATTTATACCAGCGGCACCACCGGCAACCCGAAAGGCGTGATGCTCAGCCACGACAATATCCTGAGCAACTGCCGAGGGTCGCAGCGCTTCGTGCCGGTTAGCCGTGATGATAAGGCCCTGAGCTTTTTGCCGCTGTGCCATATTTTTGAGCGCATGGTTACGTACTTATATATGCTTAATGGCGTTAGTATCTACTACGCCGAGAGCATGGAAACCATTGCCGACAACCTGCGCGAGGTGCATCCCAGCATTTTTACCACCGTGCCGCGCCTGCTCGAAAAAGTGTACGACCGAATTGTGGCGCGCGGCCACGAGCAAACGGGTATCAAACACAAGCTCTTCTTCTGGGCATTGGATTTGGGCCTGAAATACGACACCCAGAAAGACCTGGGCTTCGTGTACAACACCGAGCTGGCGCTGGCCAATAAGCTCATTTTCAACAAGTGGCGCGAGGCGCTGGGCGGCAACCTGCGCTGCATCGTGAGCGGCGGTGGGGCCTTGCAGCCCCGCCTGGCGCGGGTGTTCTGGGCGGCCGGCATCCGGGTTATGGAGGGCTATGGCCTCACCGAAACCTCGCCCGTGATTGCGGTAAATGGCTACGAGCGCCAGGACAACATGATTGGAGCCGTCGGGCCGCTTATCGATAACATGGAGGTAAAAATTGCGGCCGACGGTGAGATTCTGACCAAGTCGGCCTCCGTGATGAAAGGCTATTACAACAAGCCCGAGCTAACTGCCGAAGCCATTGATAGCGAGGGCTGGTTTCATACCGGCGACATCGGGGAGTTCGTGAATGGACGCTTTCTGAAGATTACCGACCGCAAGAAGGAGATGTTCAAGACCAGCGGCGGCAAGTACATTGCGCCGCAAGTCATTGAGAATAAAATGAAAGAAGACCCCTTCATTGAGCAGATGATGGTGGTCGGGGCCGACCAGAAATTTCCGGGCGCGCTTATCGTTCCGGCCCTGGATGAGCTGAAAAAGTGGGCCGGCCAGAACGGAGTGGCCGCCAAGTCGAACGCCGACTTGGTGAAGGAAGAGAAAGTGGTAAAATTCTACCACGACTTGGTGCAGAAGTACAACCAAGGCTTCGCGCAGTGGGAACAGGTAAAAAAAGTGGTACTCCTGCCCGAGCAGTGGACGGTAGAAAGCGGCGAGATGACGCCCACCATGAAGGTGAAGCGCAAGGTGATTACCGAGAATAACAAGGCAGCAATTGAGGGGCTGTATAAGTAGAAAAGTAGCGTGGAAGCTGCGAGTTGGCGCGTGTGACGAAGGAAAATGATACCACGCGCGGTCTTGCAGAGTCCACGCTGCTTTTTTCCGCCACTTGTTATGCAAGCCTAACAAATTCCTTCGTATGTTTACCGCACTTTCGCTGCGATATGAAACCCGAAGAAACCGTCGATTACAACATTAAGGTAGCCTGGCACGCGATTTCGCGCATGTACAACACGCAGGCCGCCCGCTACGACATTACCACAAGTATCGGCTTCGTGCTGCTCAATATTGACCAGGAGCTGGGCACCCCGGCCACCAAGATTGCGCCGCTGCTGGGCCTCGAAACCCGCTCGCTGACGCGCATCCTGCGCAGCATGGAGGAAAAAGGCCTGATTTACAAGCAGGCCGATACCCAGGACAAGCGTTCGGTACGCATTTTCCTGACCGAGCTGGGCCTGGAAAAGAAGGAGGTTTCGCGCCAGACGGTGCGGCACTTTAATCTGAAGGTGCGTGATAAAATTCCGCAGAGCCAGCTCGATACCTTTTTTAAGGTCGCCAGCCAGATTACGAGCATGATTGAGGGCAAGACGCTCTTTGATGACTTTGAGTTGAAGCCGTTGCGCAAGGAGGCGCAGTAGCGCGGACTTTTAGTCCGCCCGGCGCTCGCTTGGCAATAGAATATCCCACCCAACGCGGAGTGAAAGTCCGCGCTACTTTATATGAAACGCATAATCAAGAAAGTTGCCGTGCTGGGCTCGGGCGTGATGGGTTCGCGCATTGCCTGCCACTTTGCCAACATCGGCGTGCAGGTGCTACTGCTCGACATCGCGCCGAAAGAGCTGCTGCCCGACGAGGAGAAGAAAGGCCTGAAGCTGGACGCGCCCGCCGTGCGCAACCGCATCGTCAACAGCGCTTTGCAAGCGGCGGTGGCGGCTAACCCGTCGCCGCTCTACCGCAAAAGCGAGGTGAGCCGCATCAAGACCGGCAACTTCGATGACAATCTTAAAGACATTGCCTCCTGCGACTGGGTAATTGAGGTAGTAGTAGAGCGGCTCGATATTAAAAAAAGTCTATATGAGCGTGTTGAGCAGTTCCGCAAGAAAGGCACACTGATAACGAGCAACACCTCGGGCATTCCGATTCATCTGCTGGCCGAGGGCCGCTCGGAGGACTTCAAGCAAAACTTCGCGGGCACGCACTTCTTCAACCCGCCGCGGTATCTGAAACTGCTGGAAATTATTCCGACACCTGAAACCAAGCAGGAAGTGGTTGATTTTCTGCTGCACTATGGCGACTTGTACCTGGGCAAGACGGTGGTTTTGGCGAAGGATACACCCGGCTTTATTGCCAACCGCGTGGGCGTATTTGCCCTGCTCGATGCCATGCAAACTATGCAGAAGCTGGGCCTGACGGTGGAGGAAACCGACAAGCTGACCGGCCCGGTTATCGGCCACGCCAAGTCGGCCACGCTGCGCACCTCGGATGTGGTGGGCCTGGATACTACCATTAACGTAGCCAATGGGTTAGCCCAGGGCTTGCCCGATGACGAGGCCAAAGACGTATTTGTACTGCCCGATTTTGTCAAGAAAATGGGCGAGAGCAAATGGCTGGGCGATAAAACCGGCCAGGGCTTCTACAAGAAAGTAAAAGGCGAGGGCGGCAAGTCGGAGATTCACGCCCTGGACCTCAACACCCTGGAATACAAGCCTTCGCAGAAGGTAAAGTTTGCCACGCTGGAAGCTACCAAGGCCATCGACAAGCTGGCCGACCGCTTCAAGATGCTGGTGGCGGGCAAGGACAAAGCGGGCGAGTTTTACCGCCTGAGCTTCGGCAGCCTCTTCGCCTACGTGAGCAACCGCGTACCGGAAATTGCCGACCAGCTCCATAAGATTGATGACGCCCTGCGCGCCGGCTTTGGCTGGGAGCTGGGACCGTTTGAAACCTGGGATGCGCTGGGCGTGCAAGCCGGCATCGACCTGGCGAAGGCGGCCGGGCGCACCGTGGCGCCGTGGGTAGAAGAAATGCTGGCGGCTGGCAATCAGACCTTTTATAAGGTGAGCACAACCGGCGTACGCGAGTTTTACGACAAAGAAAGCAAGCAGTATAAAGCCGTTTCGGGCGTGGAGAATTTTATTATTCTCGACAACCTGCGGGCCAGCGGCAAGGTACTTTGGAAAAACGCCGGCGCGTCGGTTATCGACCTCGGTGACGGCATTTTGAACGTCGAGTTTCATTCCAAGATGAACTCGCTGGGTACTGACGTTATTCAGGGTTTGCTGAAGGGCGTGGAGCTGGCCGAAGCCGGCTACCGGGGCCTCGTGGTGGGCAACGACGGGCCGAACTTCTCGGCCGGGGCCAACCTGGGCTTGGTGTACATGCAGGCGCTGGAGCAGGAGTTTGACGAGCTGAACATGATGATTCAGCAGTTTCAGCAGGCCATGATGCGGATGCGCTACAGCAGCATTCCGGTGGTAGGCACCCCGCACGGCCTCACGCTGGGCGGCGGCTGCGAGCTAAATCTGCACTGCGACCGCGTGGTGGCTTCGGCCGAGTCGTACATCGGCCTGGTCGAGTTTGGCGTGGGCCTGATACCCGGCGGCGGCGGCACCAAGGAAATGACCCTGCGCACGGCGGCCAAGTATGAGGAAGGTGAGCCGGAGTTTAACCTGCTGCGCAACACCTACATGACCATCAGCACGGCCAAGGTGTCGACCTCGGCGGCCGAGGCATTCGACCTGGGCTTCCTGCGCCGGGGCGACGAGATTGTGGTAAATCCCAACCGCGTGATTGCCCAGGCCAAGTCGGCCGCCCTGGAGCTGGCCGACGCCGGCTACACGCAGCCCACCCAGAAAACCAACATTAAGGTGCATGGCAAAGGTGCCCTGGCGATGTTCCGTACCGGCGTGTACGCCATGCAGCAGGGCAACTACATCTCTACTCATGATGAGCTGATTGCCAACAAGCTCGCCTATGTTATGTGCGGCGGCGACCTCTCCTCCCCTACCGAAGTGAGCGAGCAGTATCTGCTGGATTTGGAGCGCGAGGCGTTTCTGAGCCTCTGCGGCGAGCGTAAGACGCTGGAGCGAATTCAAAGCATTCTGACCACTGGCAAACCCCTTCGTAATTAATTAAGGGCGAAGTTTCGCGGAGTTGGCAGAGTTTCGCAAAGTTTTTTACCTCTGCGAAACTCTGCCAACTCCGCGAAACTTCGCGCTAAGAAATCCCACCCTAGTATTATGGCTAATACCGCATATATCGTGGCCGGCTACCGCACGGCCGTTGGCAAAGCGCCCCGGGGCGGCTTCCGTTTTACCCGCCCCGACGACCTGGCCGCCGAGGTTATCAAACACCTCGTAAAGTCGGTGCCCGCCCTGGACCCCAGCCGCGTTGACGACGTAATAGTGGGCAACGCCGTGCCCGAGGCCGAGCAGGGCCTGCAAATGGGCCGCCTCATCTCGCTGCTGGCGCTGCCCATCAACGTGCCCGGCCTCATTGTGAACCGCTACTGCGGCTCGGGCGTGGAAACCATCGCAATGGCGGTGGGCAAAATCACGGCCGGCATGGCTGAGTGCATCATTGCGGGCGGCACCGAAAGCATGAGCATGGTGCCCACCGTGGGCTGGAAAACCGTGCCCAACTACAAGCTGGCCAATGCTCACCCCGACTACTACATGGGCATGGGCCTGACTGCGGAAGCTGTGGCCAACGACTACAAAATCAGCCGCCAGGACCAGGACGAGTTTTCGTACCACTCGCACCAGAAGGCCATCAAAGCCATTAAGGAAGGTAAGTTTGCTAAGAGCATCGTGCCCATTACGGTGGAGGAAACCTACCTCGACCAGGCCACCGGCAAGAAGAAAAACCGCTCCTACGTGGTCGATACCGATGAAGGCCCCCGCGCCGACACTTCCGTGGAAGCCTTGGCCAAGCTACGGCCCGTGTTTGCCGCCAATGGCACCGTCACGGCCGGCAATTCGTCGCAAACCTCCGACGGCGCGGCCTTCGTGCTGGTAATGAGCGAAAAGATGGTGAAGGAGCTGAACCTGGAGCCCATCGCCCGCATGGTCACCTACGCCACCGAGGGCGTCGACCCTCGCATTATGGGCATGGGCCCGATTGCGGCCGTGCCGAAAGCGCTACGCCAGGCCAGCATGAAGCTGGACGACATCGACTTGTTTGAGCTGAACGAGGCCTTCGCCTCGCAGTCGCTGGCCGTGGTGCGCGAGCTGGGCATCAACCCCGAGAAGCTGAACGTGAACGGCGGTGCCATCGCGCTGGGCCACCCGCTGGGCTGCTCGGGCGCCAAGCTCTCCATCCAGCTCTTCGACGAGCTGCGCGACCGGGGCCAGAAATACGGCATCGTCACTGCCTGCGTAGGCGGCGGCCAGGGAGTGGCGGGGATTTATGAATTGCTGAAGTAGTACTAGCCAAATCAGTTCCTAAACATGGTAATCTCAGAGGACCAAAGCTTGAAAAAAGCCCGAATGGGAGCCTATCAGGAGCTTGCCTGGCGTTTGCATTTTGAAGTAGTCACTGGACTGACAACCGAACAAAAGGCACAACTGGTAAAGAGTTTTGCTGATTTCGCTGATACTAGCCAACTAGGAATAGCCGGAGTTAACGGGCAATTTATCGTGGTATCCTTGCTCAATTGTTCAGCCCCTACAATTGCCGAGCAACGGCTATTAGAAAACTGGCTTACGGCAAATCATCAAGTGCATCGAGTTATTAAAATTAGTCCACTTGAGCAATTTTCAGATGCGCATTTGGAGTTCTTATTAGTCGATACGGAGGGCATTAAAAATGAATCATTCGTCCGGTTCTTCGCCTAGCTAGCACATCGTAGCTTTTCAGAATTAGAAAACCCCAAACGTTTTGGGGTTTTCTTTCGACTAAGTACTCGGCACGCCTAACATTTTTCGCTTATCTTGCAACACTAAAACCGCCGGCCGCGTGTTCCCCAATTACTCGGCTAGCCTAACACTTTACTTTTCAACTCTCACCCAATCAGCGTCATGGAAGTATCGAACAAAACCGCTCCGAAAGGTGGCGAATTCATCATCAAGCCGACGGAGGCGCAGGACGTTTTCACGCCCGCCGACTTTACGGAGGAGCAGAACATGATGTACCAGACCTGCCTGGACTTCGTGGCCACGGAGGTAACGCCGCTGCTCGAGCGCCTCGACAACCACGAGGAGGGCCTCATGCGCGGCCTGATGGAGAAGGCCGGCCAACTCGGCCTGTTCGGGGTAAGCGTGCCGGAGCAGTTCGGCGGCCTCGACATGGACTTCCCGACCGCGCTGCGCGTGACGGAAGGCGTGGGCGGCGGGCACTCGTTCCCGGTGGCTTTTGCGGCGCACACCGGCATCGCGCTGCTGCCGATTCTGTATTTCGGCACCGACGCGCAGAAGCAGAAGTATATCCCCGGCCTCACCGACGGCACGCTGATGGGCGCCTACTGCCTCACCGAGCCCGGCTCGGGCTCCGACGCGCTGGGCGCGAAGACCAAGGCCGTGCTCAATGCCGAAGGCACGCACTACGTGCTGAACGGCCAAAAAATGTGGATTACCAACGCCGGCTTCGCCGACGTGTTTATTGTATTTGCCAAGATTGACGGCGAGCAGTTTACGGGCTTTATCGTGGATAAAAATACGCCCGGCCTGAGCCTCGGCAACGAGGAGCACAAGATGGGTATCCGGGGCTCTTCGACCCGCCAGGTGTTCTTCTCCGACGCGCTGGTGCCCAAGGAAAACGTGCTGGGGGAGATTGGCAAAGGCCACCTCATTGCATTCAATGTATTGAATATTGGCCGCATCAAGCTGGCCGCTGCCTGCCTGGGCGGGGCGAAAGCAGCCGCTACGCAGAGCGTAAAATATGCCAACGAGCGCGTGCAGTTTAAGCTGCCCATCTCGAAGTTTGGTGCCATTCGCTACAAATTGGCGCAGCAGGCCATCCGGATGTACGCCGTGGAATCGGCTATCTACCGGGCCGGCGACGATATCTACCGCAAGGAGCAGGAGCTATTGGCCAGCGGCCTCGGCACCAACGAAGCGCTGCTGGGCGCGGCCCGCGAGTTTGCCGTCGAGTGCGCCATTCTGAAAGTGGAAGGGTCGGAAGTGCTTGACTACGTAGTAGATGAGGGCGTGCAGGTGTACGGCGGCTACGGCTTCTCGGCCGACTACCCCATGGACCGCGCCTACCGCGACTCGCGCATCAACCGGATTTTCGAGGGCACCAACGAAATCAACCGGATGCTGGCCGTTGATATGATTCTGAAAAAAGGTTTGAAAGGCGAAATCGACCTGATGGGCCCGGCCCAGGCCGTGCAGCAGGAGCTGATGAGCATTCCGAGCATGGGCGAGAGCGACGACTCGCTATTTGCCAGCGAGAAAAAAGCCATCGCCAACCTCAAGAAAGCCGTGCTGATGGTGGCTGGCACGGCCGTGCAGAAGTATATGAACTCGCTCGCCAAGGAGCAGGAAGTGCTGATGAACATTGCCGACATGTCTATCAAGACCTACACCGCCGAGAGCGTGCTGCTGCGGGTAGAGAAAGAGATTGCCAGCAAGGGCGAAGAAGCCCTGAGCCGCCAGCTCGACATGGCCCGCGTGTACCTCTCCGACGCCATCGACCTGGTGGAGAAGTCGGGCCGCGAAGCCATCGCCAGCATGACCGAGGGCGACGAGCAGCGCCTGTTGAGCATGGGCCTGAAGCGCTTTACCAAGCCTGATTTGTTTAACGTGAAAGAGGCGCGCCGCCGCGTTGCTGCCGGGCTGATTGAAGCCAACGAATACTGCTACTAGGCCCACTGATTAGCCCAGATTTTAGCGAATTTCACGAATTTTGTGAACGGTTAGGGTTCGTGAACAACCAAAAAAGGCTGCCTCTTGCGAGGCAGCCTTTTTTGGTTGTTGCCGGGTTTATTCGCGCAGCAGCTTTACCTGTTGGGAGTGGCCATCCAGCATTAGTTGGAGGATGTAGAGGCCAGCGGGCAAGCCAGTGAGACCATCCAGGGTGAGTTGGGCGGCGCCGGCGGGCACAGCGAGCGGCTGGGTGCGCACGGTGCGGCCCAGCACATCGGTTAGGCGCAGGCTGGCAACCGTGGCCGTGGCTGCCTGCGTGGTAAGAAGCAGCGCGTCGCCCCTGAACGGGTTAGGGGCTACTTGCAGCGCGGTAGCCCCGCCCGTCTCAAACTGCACTACCCGCACCTCAGAATACGTTGCCGTACCATCCTGGTCAAGCAGTTTCAGCCGGTAATAGCGCGGGCCCTGCTTATCGGCTTCAACATCTAGATACTGGTAATGATGGCTTACCGGGCTGCTGCCGGCACCCGCCACAAAGCCCAGACGCTGGAAACCGGGCGCGGCCGTGGTTGCCCCCTGCACCTCGAAGCCCTGGTTGCTTTGTTCGGAAGCGGTGGCCCAGGTTAGCAAGGCATTCGTGCCCTGGCTGCCGGCCACGAAGCTGGTGAGTATAACGGGCAAGGGGTTGGCCGCATTGCCCAGGGTCCAGTCAGACAGGTGCGTAAGGCCATTTTTGGTAACGCTAGCGGTTCCCTGGTTATTGGCTCCCTTCTCATTTACCCACGTGCCGCCCGCGATGGGCCGGCTGAAGAGCTGAAGATTACCCGCCGGAATACCGTTGAGCTCGGCAGCCTGGGGCGAGTACCCAAAGGTCATATCCACATTCAGGCCGGTGTCGGTGGCTGGCACAATGCGGTATTGCCGGCGAATGCTGGTGCTGGTACCCACTCCGTACACGGGCAGGCCGGTAGTACGCAGCACATAGGTATTGCCCGGCAAGCTGCTTGCGCTGGCCGTATGGGCTACCAGCCGCAAGCCAATCCCGCCAAAGCCGCTATTGCTGCCATCGGTGCCAAAGTAGAGCGTAGCCGACTTTACCTGGCCCAGCACAAAGCTGGTACTTGTTTCGCTGAGTGTAGTAGCGCCGCTGGCCAGGGTAATGAGCTGGCTGCTGGCCAGCCGGGGAGTATAGGTTTTTAACAATCCGGTGGCGAGCGCCAGGTTGGCCGTAACGACGACATCGCTGGTTAGCTGCAACGTATCGGCCGGCGCGGCCAGCGCAATATTTAGCGTACGTACCGTAGGGGGCAAGCCGGTGCCCGACTGCGGGTTGGTGCCATTTGTAGTGGTACTGGTGTAGGTATAAATGGCATCGGTAGAGAACGAGCGGGTGCCCGTTACCTGCACGGCACCGGTGCTGCCACTGACGCTGATGCCGGCCGGGTTGCAGATTTGCAGCTCGCCGCCGGCCGCCAGCGCAAAGCTGCTACCCGTCACGATCTGGCAGGCCGTGTTCAGCACCCCGCCGCTTTGTACGGTGGTAGCGCCTTGCGCTACGAGCGGGCCACTGAGCGTAGCTATGCCGCCGCTTACCACCGTAACGTTGCCATAGGTAGTACCAGCGGGCACAGTTGCGGCGTCGCCGACAACGAGGTTGGGTAGCCCGTTTACGAAGCCTTCGCCGGCCACATACACATTCTGCAGCAACGCATAGCGGCCCGTGCTCGACGTACCCGCCGCATAGTAGAAGCGGAAGCTAAGCACCTGGCCGCTGGAGGTCGTCAGGCCGGCTCCGCCGTTCAGGGCTAGCCGGTAGGTACCAAAGCCCGTGTTGCTGTAGTTGGGGAGTGGCACGGGCGCCCCGAGACTACCCAGCAGAAAGGTGCTGGTGGCGAAGCCATCGGTAGAGCAGGCCACCGCCAGCTTGCCGTTGGCGGTATTATAGAGTGCCGTAGAAAACACCAGTGAATCGGCCCGCAGGTTGTTGCCCGCCGACGCTGACAGGTTAAACTGCTCGTACACCGAGGCGCTGGCCGTGCTGCTCCAGCCACCACCATCGCCGTTAGCATTGGGTGAAAATGCCTGACCATAAGCAGGCGAATAAGGCAGGATAACCGGCGAGCCATTACCAGCCGAAACCGTGAGGCCGGCCAGCACGGGAGTGCTGGCTGCCACGGCATAAGAGCGCACACTGGCATTGTCGGTATTGTCAGCTGTCAGAAGCCATTGCTCAATAGCCGTCGAGTTGGCCGCCGGTGTAGTAAAGCTGATGCTTTGCACATAGCCGGCTGTGCCACCACAGCTGGCTTGCAGCGTCACCGTATAAGTAGTAACAGGGCTGAGGCCCGTCAGGCTTACCGGCGAAGCCGTGGGTGCCGGGCTGATAGCAAGGGGACTGCCACCCTGTGGGGTTACCGTCACGGTGTAGGCCGTATTACCACTGCCGGGCGTGAAGCTTAGCAGCGCTTTAGTAGGCATGATGGCACTAACGCTCAAATTTGTAGCCCCTGGGCAGGTGGGCATAGCTACCCCGGTTACATACAGATTTTTTGTCAGTACGTGACGCTGGCTGCTGGTGCCAATGGTGTAATAAAGCCTGAATGCTATATTATTCCCCGCGCTGAGCGTAACCCCGGCCGCACCAGTAAGCGGAAGCCGCAGCACTGAATAGCCGACGCTGCTCACTTTATTTACCGCTACCGGTGCAGCCAGTGAGCCGAGAATAAACGTGCTACTGGCAAAGGCATCGGTTGAGTAAGCTACTGCCAGCAACGCTCCCGAGCCATAGCCGCCCGAGCTCAATACCAGCGAATCGACGCGCACGCTGCCGCCTGCAGCGGCCGTTACCACAAACTCTTCGTAGCGGGTGGCCGAGGCCACGCTGCTGCTCCAGCCGCTGCCGTTGCCGTTGGGGGCCAGGCCCTGGCCCAGCGAGGAGTAAGCCGGCAACGGCCCCGCCGACTCCCCATCGGCCGAGGTGCCGTCGGCCAATACCAGCGGGGTACTAACGGAAGGTGTAAGCGTTGCCGAGCTGGCCGCTACGCCCGCCGACCGCACCGATGCGTCGTCGCTGGCAGTAGCCGTGAGGGGCCACTGCTGCAGAAGCGGCGAGCTGGTGAGGCGGGTGGAGAAGGTATTCGTCAACACATCGCCGAGCGCGCCATTGGTGCAGGCACTTTGCAGAGTTACGGTATAAGGGGTACCCGCTGCCAGGCCGCTCAGGGCTACCGGCGAGCCCGTAGCGGTCAGGGTTACTGCCGCGCCGGGCGCACCAGTCGGATAATACGTTATGCTGTAGCTGGTATTTCCTGTGCCCGGCATAAAGCTCAGGCTGGCTGAGCTTGCTGTTATAGCACTCACCACCAGGCTGGTAGGATTGGCGCAGCTAAGAGTTGTGAAGCTGGTCGTTTGTAAAGTACCCGTGCCGGAGGCGCATAGGCTTTGAAGGGTTACGGTATAGCTTGTGCCGCCGGTCAGGCCGCTCAGGCTGGCTCCAGTAGCCGTGGCATCGAGGTTTTGGGTTACTACGGGCGTGCCGCTTACCGTCGGGTAGTACTTCAGGGTGTAGCCCGTATTCGTATTGCCGGTGGTGGGCTGCACAAAGCTGGCTTGCGCTGAAGTCTGCGTAATGCTGCCGACCGCCAGCCCGGTAGGATCGGCGCAGGTACCGGCATTGGTGGTAAACGACGGACTGGTAATAGTAGTGGCTACTGTGCCATTGGTACCGCTTACCGTGGCCGTGTAGGTGGCACCCGGCGTCAGTCCGCTAAGCGTATAGGTAGCTACGTACCCATTAGCGCCCGAGGGTGCCGTAGCCAGGCTAGCCGTGCCGCCGGCCGGACTAGTACTGATAGTGTAGGTATAGCCGCCGGCCGCCGGGGTAGTAAAAGCTACCTGGGCCGTGGTGGTGCCAAGGGCCCCGACGGTAGCCGTCTGGCCCACTGCTGCCAGGTTTTTGAGCAGCACGTACTTACCATTGCTGCTGCTGCCACAGCTGTTATACAGCCGGAAGCTCAGCGTCTGGCCACCAGCCAGCGTTACCCCGGCTGCGCCATTTATTGCCAGGCGATACGTATTGAGGGGGTTGGCGGGGCCGCTGTTATTTTGCAGCACGGCAATTCCCTTAGTTAAGTTCCCACTGGCAGCCACGGTCAGGGCACCCTTGTTGAGCGTGCCAGTACCGCTTATCTCCGTAGAATCGTTCGTAGTAAAGCCAGTTTTGGAGTAAACTATGGCCAGCTTAGTATTGCTGGCCGTGGCATAAAAGGCCTCCGACAGCACCAGTGAGTCGAGGCGCAGCGTGGTGCCCGTAGTGGCTGTTACCGTAAACTGCTGGTAGTACTTTCGATTGAGCGTACCGCCAATAGCGGTCCAAAAGCCATCGACAGTAGGCGCGGTGGCCTGCCCGTAGGTTGCTGAGTTGGCCGTTACTGTAGCATTGGTTGAAGAAGCCAGTCGCTTTAATGTCGGCGTTCCGGCCGATACTCCCGCGGCAACAGCAGTCGGAGCATTGCTACTCGTCAGCGACCATTGGGCTATGGGCACCGACTGGCCCCAGCTGCGCGTTGCGGTTAGCCCCAGGCCAGCGCATAAAAGCAGCCAGCTCGTGCGTAAAAAGCTTGCTCTGAAGGAGCCAATACGTATAGTTTTTACCATAAAAGGAGGGGTGGGAACAGAGTATGCAGCGTAAAGCCCAGCACTAGACTAATAGCAGTAACAGTACCTGCGCAGCTGCTAATGCAAGCAGTACTGTTGCGCAATTTCCTGCATTTGTGGCTATTAGCACTACCCTCCCCCGTGTTTATTTGCGCAAACGTTGCCGGCAACGTTGCCAAGCAAAAAGCCTCGCCTGGTACCAATAGGCACCAGGCGAGGCTTTTTATTATGAATATAGTTGCTTTTTAATTATTTCAGTTTAACTTCATTTAACTGCAAAGCAGCCGACTTCTTACTCGGGCGGCTCACCCCGATAATTGTCTTGGGGCCGAGCCAAGCGGTAAAGTCTTTCACGTAAGCCAGCTGCTGGTCGTTGGCGACGTTGAGCTTGAGGCGCTGTGGCGCACTAAGCACGCCCGTAGGAGCCTGCACCCGGCGCAGATACAAGTCTGACTTGCCGCCTATCGTTTCC
Organism: Hymenobacter sp. BRD67; assembly: GCF_013256425.1. Classification (GTDB taxonomy): domain Bacteria; phylum Bacteroidota; class Bacteroidia; order Cytophagales; family Hymenobacteraceae; genus Hymenobacter. Next base: position 317,332 of record NZ_CP053904.1, on the reverse strand, counting down.
AGCGTCAGCAGCTGTACTTCTTCGCCAAAAGCGGCCGCCCGATAACCAATGCCGGTGTAGCTGTCGATGGCGGGCGCTACCTGGTCTTTAGCGACTATAGTATGCCAGGTGGGCGTCAGAAACGGGCTATACCCAAACAGATACACCTCCCGGGCGTGTACCGGCAGCTCGGGGCCACCTTCCTCAAAATGCCGCTCTGCCACCACTACTAGGTTTTTGCTGTCGGTCAGCAGAATGTCAGCCAGGTAGATGTCGGCCATATTTTTCACCGGCGCGCCGGTTGCCTTGCTCACCTCCGTCAAAAAAGCCGGGGCAAAAGGCAGCTCCTCGGCCAGCTTGAGGCGGCTCTCGGCGAAGTCGAACCGCACCACTTTCAGGCCACTCAGGTCGCCGGTACGGTCGTTGGCGCACAGCGCCACGGCGTACAGCTGGCCGTCGGGCTCCAGGCTGAAGCGGGCATCCCGAATAGTAATCGGCTGGCCCCCAAACGTGCCACCCACGGGCACCCCCATCACCGGAATGGTCGTGGCAATGCCTACGCGGTCGGGCGTAGGCGGGTAGCGCCGGGCACTCAGCTTTTTCATGGCGTCGCCAAGCAGCGTCACGTACTGCGTGCCGTCGTTGGCCAGCAGCACATTAGGCGAAAAAAAATCGCCTTGGTCGCGAAAATCGTAGGTCCGGTCCAGTAGCTTATTCAGCTTTTGGTCGTAGAGCGTGCCCTCCAGCGCTTTCACCTGCTCCTCGCGGGCCAGGTAGCGAAAAGCCAGCAGCCGGGTGCCATCGGGCGAGAGGCGCACGCCGGGCCGGCGGTCGCGGGCCGGCGCCGTTACGACTACCACAGGCGCCCCTTTCTGACCGCCGCTGAGCGCAAAGGGCTGCACAGTCAGATTCTGAGTGCTTTCATCGGCGTGGTGAATAACTACCCAGGCCTGCTCGGGGCCACGGCCGAAAGCCTCCACGGTTTCGCCGGGAGCTACCGGCAGGGCGGTGCTCCACTGCTTTTTGAGGTCGGCATCGTAGCGCTCTACGGCGTAGGCGCTACCGCTTTGGTGAGCCAGGATAATAAAGCCGCTGCCATCGGGCAGGGCCAGGGTTTTGCGCGGCACGCGCTGGTTGTAGCGGTCTTCGCCCTGCTCGGGCAGGTAGCTGAAAGGTACTGACCTGGTTTTCTGGGCCTGAGCTGGATGAGCTGCGCCGAGCAGGCCAGTAAAGGCCAGAGCAGCAAAACCAAAGAAAAAGCGCATGGGCAATTATCGTTAAAAATGGACTTCGGGTAGGGCCTCCTACGCCAAAAGTACCGTGCGCAGCCGAAGTGGCCTGCCGCTCGCTAAGCGGTTGCTGCCATTCACTAACGCTGGCGGGCTGCCGGGCATGTGTATCTTTGTAGACCAAAGCAGTTCCTCGAACTTTATGACTGGCAGTGTAACCCTGGCGGCTCGTAGCCGTTTAACCGGCGCGTTCGGAGAGCATTGCTGGTATTGCTAATTCTCTTTCACTCCCACCCAGCGTCCTATCTTCTGTTTATTTAAATAAAAAACTACTAACTGGCACCCGTTTTGAAGGTGGTTCGTGCCGCTACCTACACCCTATGAAATCATTTCTTAAGCTCGGTTCTTTATTCGCCCTCATTATTGCTGGCCGTTATATGCAACTGACTACGCCAGCTGCGACAGCCGGCCTGGCCAAGCCTCCGGTGGAGCTTTTTGCGCCCAGCAACCTGGCCAACAGCATGACGCTGACGCGCTACACCGAGGAGGAGGCGCCCACTATTACGCCTATTAACCAGCGAAAGCCGGATAAGCAGTCCGTTACTTGGTTTTAAAGGCTAAGCGGTTTCTTAAAGAAACCGCTTTTTTTATGCCTGCTGCGTCCCGACCTCAGCTTATCCGGCTCCAGTTAACGGCCGTTGCGGGCAGGCTTTCAATATGCCGCCTGATGTTGCCGTGCTCGGGCCGCGCCAGCTCCGGGTCGTCGCTGAGAATGGCCTGGGCGGCGGCCCGGCTTTCAGTAAGAATACGACCGTCCTTAGCCAGGTCAGCAATTAACAGGTCTAGTACACCGCTCTGCTGGGTGCCCATGAGGTCGCCGGGGCCGCGCAGCTTTAAGTCGATATCGGCAATCTCGAAACCGTTGTTGGTGCGTACCATCGTCTCAAGCCGGGTGCGGCTGTCTTTGCTCAGCTTGTAGCCCGTCATCAGGATGCAATAGCTCTGGTCGGCACCCCGGCCCACGCGCCCGCGCAACTGGTGCAGCTGCGAAAGGCCAAAGCGCTCGGCGCTCTCAATCACCATTACCGAGGCGTTGGGCACGTTCACGCCGACTTCGATAACGGTGGTCGCCACCATTATCTGGGTTTCTTTTTTGACGAAGCGGGCCATCTCAAAGTCCTTTTCTTCGGCCTTCATGCGCCCGTGCACAATGCTTATCTGCAAATCGGGGAAAGCCCGCTGCACGCTCTCATAGCCGTCGGTAAGGTCTTTATAGTCGAGCGTTTCGCTTTCCTCAATCAAGGGATACACGATATATACTTGCCGCCCCAGCGCCACCTGGTCGCGAATAAACTGGAACACTTTCAGGCGGTTAGCATCGTAGCGGTGCACCGTTACGATAGGTTTGCGGCCGGCGGGCAGCTCGTCAATCACGCTTACGTCGAGGTCGCCGTACAGGGTCATGGCCAGCGTGCGCGGAATAGGCGTTGCCGTCATAACCAGCACGTGCGGTATGACATACGGGTTTTTTTGCCACAGCTTGGAGCGCTGCGCCACCCCAAAGCGGTGCTGCTCGTCCATGATAGTAAGGCCCAGGTTGCGAAACTGCACCACATCTTCAAGCAGGGCGTGGGTACCCACCAGCATCTGCATAGTGCCTTCGCGCAGCTGCTCGTGCAAAATGCGCCGCTGTGAGGTGCGGGTGCTGCCCGTGAGCTTGCCCAGGTTGATGCCCAGCTGGTCGGCATATACCTTCAGGCCCTGATAGTGCTGGTCGGCCAGTATTTCGGTTGGGGCCATCAGGCAGCTCTGGGCGCCGTTGTCGGCGGCCATCAGCATAGCGATAAAGGCCACGATGGTTTTGCCCGAGCCTACGTCGCCTTGCAGCAGCCGGTTCATCTGCTTGCCGGCGCAGAAGTCCTTGTAAATCTCATGAATAACCCGCTTCTGCGCGCCCGTCAGGTCGAAGGGCATAATATTTTTATAAAAATGCACCAGGGTGGGCACCTCACTAAAAATTTGCCCCGACAGGGTCACCTTGCGCTGGTCCTTCTGGCGCAGCAGCTTTAGCTGCACGTAAAAAAGCTCCTCAAACTTGAGCCGGAACCGGGCCTTTTCCAGCATATCCGGCGTTTGCGGAAAATGAATCTGCTGCAGCGCCGAAGCCTTATCCAGCAGCCCATATTGCTGAATAAGCGCCGGCGACAGCGTTTCGGTGACCTGCGGCAGCGCGATTTTCAGCAAATCGCCCACCATACGCATAATGGCCTTGCTATCAATACGATGATAGTTTTTTAGCTTTTCGCTCGTGTTATACACGGGCTGCAGAAAGCTTTGGCCGGGCTTCTGCTCGCTTACTTCTTCCAGGTCGGGATGGGCCATCTGGGGCCGGCCGTTAAACATCGTCGGCTTGCCGAAAACAATGTATTCCTGGTGGTTCTTGATAACTTTTTCCAGGTAGTTTACGCCCTTAAACCAGACCACCTCCAGCTCGCCGCTGGCATCGCCCACTTTCGCTACCATGCGCTTTTTAGGGCCCTCCCCCACTATTTCGCGGCCGCGCAAAATGCCCTTCACCTGCACAAACGGCAGGTCATCATGCAAATCCACTATATTGTAAAACTGCGTCCGGTCGAGGTAGCGAAACGGGTAGCGCTGAATAAGGTCGCCGTAGGTAAAAAGTCCCAGCTCCTTACCCAGCAGCTGCGCCCGCTGCAAGCCCACGCCCCGCAAGTATTCAAGCTTGGTATTGAAGAAGTTACTCATTACTGAGAGGTAAGAAAAACAATAATCAGCGGCTAAGGCCGCCTGCCAAGCTTAGGAAAGCAGGCGGCCTAACCAGCTGGCTACTTGTATCGCAATGAGTTAAGCATCTTTATCATATCGTATTTCACATATTCAATCACGGGTGCCAGCGAATCGTTGGCCGTGGCCGTGCGGAAATACAAGGCGGCCCGGAAAAAATGCTTGGTGCTGTCGGTTGTATAAAACTGAAACTGGCTCGGCACCTCCCCTTCCAGCTCAAAAACCGAGGCGCGCATCCCGTTGGGGTACGCAAAATCTTTTCCTCAATGGAAGTAGCCTTAATCTGATGCTTGCCCGTGAGCTTGCGCGCGTCCTCCATCATCTTGTTGTAGAGCTGGCGGTTGCGTACCACGTTGGTATAGGTAATCTGAATATTGGCGTGCAGATTGGGATAGTACACGTTCAGCCAATCGGGCTGCGCCAGATACGATGAGTCGCGCAACACCTTGGCATACTGCGAATAATCAAACGTGTACGGGTGCCCGGCAGGCAGCGACCGGTAACGATGCGGCGGCAGGTCGATGCGGTTGTAGCCCTTAGGCTTGGGCGTATAGTCGGGGGCCGAAGAGCAGGCCGCCAGCAGCCCGCCCACGCCTGTGGCTAGCAGCGCCATATTCCAGAATCGTGCAACGCTCATAGTAAGTGAAAGCCAGGCAAAGCCCAAAGTTAGCAGGCAACGCCCCCGCCCAACGCCAAAAAGCCCCGGCTTGGTGCCGAGGCTTTTCCAGAACAAGAATCACCGCTAACAGCGACCGCGACTTACAGCTGGTGTTGAGTTGGTATATAGTGCGGCCGGCCAGCTAACAGCCGGAAGCCCGCTCGTACCCGCACCTGAGACCTGCTCTAAAAAGGCAACTGGTCAAGTTCCGGCTCCTGCCGCAGGCTTACGCTCTCCTCGGCGCCGGAGCTAGGAGGGTTGTTGCCAGTACCCGAGCGTGCCCCCAGCAAGGAGATTTCTTCGGCTATAATCTCCGTGATGTAGCGCGTCTGCTGGTCCTTATCCTGGTACTGGCGGGTGCGCAGCTTGCCTTCTACATACACCTGACTTCCTTTTTTGAGGTACTTCTCAGCCAGTTCGGCAAGGCCGCGCCAGGCCGATATGTTGTGCCACTCGGTGCGCTCCACGCGGGCACCCTGCTTGTCTTTGTAATACTCATTGGTAGCCAGCGTGAAATGAGCTACGCTGTTGCCACCTTCGAGATGCCGTACTTCTGGATCTTTACCCAGATTACCAACCAAAATTACTTTATTTACCCCAGCCATAATGCACTGTTTTATGACGTATGCGACAGCCAACCACAGCTGCCATTGACGAGCTAAAGGTACAACAAATTTTACCAATTTGCAAATCATATTAGCAAAATAATCTAACCAAACTGGCACTACCTCATCAGTTCGGTGAGCGCATCTCCACGTTGTTTTACAGCCTGGCTGGTGCGGGCTGCCAGCTTTTAGCACGAGCGGACAGCCGGCTAAAAGCCGGCTGTCCGCCCCATACACGAAGCGGCAAACCGCTCTAGATTATTTTAACTGGGGTTTAGTGAGCTGCCCAGCAATCTAAATTAATGATTAAGAGCGAGTTAAAGCAAACTGAAAAGCAGTTGTTTTTCAGCTTGCTTTAGCTAAATAGTTGCTGATTAATACGGGCTTCGGCAGGTTTTCAATTTCGGCGGCCGAGTAAGCCCGCAGCCCGGTATCCTGCATGGTACTGGCCGGCAGGGCCGCTCCGAGGCGCACGGTATGGAAGCGGGCTTCAAGCTTTTGGTGGCTCAACACGTGGCGCAGAGTAGGCGCGGGGCGGTCTTCGGCCACGCGGCTGGTGTCGGGCACGCCGCCGAGCGCCGCTACGTGGCGCAGCACCTCCGCCGCGGGCATGTCGGCCGAATCGGTTTCGACCAGTCCGAAATCATATAGCCCTTGCCATATATCGCCGGCCGGTCGCTCTTTCAGGTACAGCTGCTCGCCATAACGCAGCACCAGGTAGTGGAAGTAGCGCGTACGGGACGCCTTGGCTTTGCTCTTAACCGGCAGCAGCGCCACCTGCCCGTGTTGAAAGGCCCAGCAATGGCTTTGCAAGGGACAAAACAGGCAGTCGGGCTTGGCCGGCGTACACTGCAACGCCCCAAATTCCATGATGGCCTGGTTAAACTCGGCCGCATGAGCTGGCGGCAGATGCTGGTCGGCCACCGCCTGGAATTCTTTGCGCGAAGAAGGGGCCGCGATGTCGGCATGAAGGCCAAAAATTCGGGCCAGCACCCGAAACACGTTGCCATCGAGCACGGCTACTGCCTCATGAAAAGAAAATGAAGCAATGGCGGCAGCCGTGTACGGGCCTACCCCTTTGAGCTGCCGCAGACCGGTAAAAGTGGTCGGGAACTGCCCCCCGAATTCAGCTACCACCTGCTGCGCAGTATGGTGCATATTGCGGGCCCGGGAGTAGTAGCCCAAGCCTTGCCAATGCCGTAGCACCTCCTGCTCGGGAGCCGCGGCCAGGTCGTGCACAGTGGGGTAAGAGGCCAGAAAGTCAAGGTAGTAAGGCAAGCCTTGTGCCACCCGGGTTTGCTGCAGAATAACCTCCGAAAGCCAGATAGCGTAGGGGTCGCGGGTATGACGCCAGGGCAGGTCGCGGCGGTGGCGCGGGTACCAGCTCAGCAGGGCCTGCGCTAAAAAGGAATTGGAAGGAACCGGGTCGATAACAGATGGAGTTTTAAGCAAAATAATGAGGCATAATATTTTGACCAAAAGAGAAACTTGGAAGTTTCCATTGGCCGAACAAACTTTAAGGAGTACCTTTGCGCTCCGTTTCCAATGACAAACCTCCTACCGGGCAAGGAATTACGTCGAAAACGGTTAATTATTCGCCCGATTTTTTTTCACTTCTAGTACCCCCCTTACCAACGTGACCAAAGCTGAGGTAATTTCCGAAATCTCGCAAAAAACCGGCATTGAGAAAGCCGATGTGCTGACGACCGTCGAAGCATTCTTCAAAGTGGTGAAGGATTCGATGACCGAAGGCCACAACATTTACGTGCGTGGCTTCGGCTCGTTCGTAAACAAAAAGCGCGCTCGCAAAGTAGCTCGTAACATCTCTAAGAATACCTCGCTCATCATCGACGAGCACTTTATCCCCAGCTTCAAGCCGAGCAAAACCTTCGTTGCCAAAATCAAAGGCAGCAAGAAAATCACTGGTGAAGTTTCGGCCAAAGCTCCCAAGGCTGCCAAAGGCCCCAAGAAGGCAAAAGCTTAGTTTATAATAAGTTTTCGGTAGTGAAGTGATGAGGTGATAAGGGCGGACGGGCCAGCTGCAAGGCTAGTCACGGGTTCCCTCCTTATCACCTCATCGTTTACCGGCTCTGCCACTCTTTCTAATGGCTTCCATTTCCTCAACCAGTACGCACCAATTGCTACTGCTGGCTGGTGCCCTGGCGCTGGCTGGTGGGTTGTATGCTCTTCCCAAGGGCATTGTAAAGCCCAAGGAAGGTAAATCTGCGCTAAACCGGGATGCAGCCCGCACCGCCAACCGTGACGGTGGTGGCATGGCTACCAGCGGCTCGAAAGCTGATGCGTCGTCGGGCCCGCGCCCGGCCGAAACCGGCAGCGTTGCGGGCGAAGCTGCCCCCGCGGCCAATGCGCCACATACGCAGGCAACTGCCGCCCAGCGGCAGGAGCTGAACACGCTGCTGGCGCAGTACCGAGCCGCTTCAACTGGTAGCCGCCGGCAGGTGGCAACTACTTTGGCGGCCCGCTACTCGGCCGTAGAGCGGTTTGATAGTGCCGGCTATTACCTGGCGGCCGTGGCGGCAACCCAGCCCAGCGAGAAAGCCTGGCAGCAGGCGGCCGACGCCTACTTTCAGGCGTACAGCTTCGCGGCATCGGCCGAGCGCAAGAAGATGCTGGGCGACAAGGCCCGGGAGCTCTACGATAAGGTATTGGCGGCCAACCCGAACAACCTGGACGCCAAAACCAACCTGGGCATGGCCTACATGAGCAGCGATAACCCCGTAAAGGGGATTGGACTGCTACGGGAGGTACTTGAACAGGACCCTAAAAACGAAAAAGTACTGTATAACCTGGGCATCCTGGCTATTCAGAGCAATCAGCTTGATAAGGCGGTAGAACGCTTTTCGCAGCTGGTGCAAGTGAACCCCAAAAATGTAAATGGTCAGTTTTACCTGGGTGTAGTGCTGGCCCGTACCAACCGGGGCATCGAAGCCCGGGCTGCCTTCCAAAAAGCCAAGAGCCTCAGCGCCGACCCGGCCCTGGCCGCTTCGGTTGATGAGGAGCTGGCCAAACTAAGAAACTAACCCTGTTTTCGGGTAACTAGGTCCGGATGCGTTACTTTTACGCCCCCAAACCAGGAACAGGAAATCAGCAACTACTCATATCTACCCTTTAACTCATCACGACAATGCCCTGCGGTAAGAAACGTAAACGCCATAAGATTGCCACCCACAAGCGTAAGAAGCGCCTACGCAAGAACCGCCACAAGAAGAAGTAATCTTCTGACTTAGTGCGGAGTAAGAGGCAGGCAGTGTGTTGCGTAAGCAGCCATTGCCTGCTTATCTCTCACGTAGCCTCCGCCACGCGGACGACTACCGTGGTGTGCCGGACTGCCCGCTTGGGGCAGTAGCCGTGGCTCGCGAGGGAAGCTGGGACACTACTGGTCCTGGCTTCCCTTTTGCCAGTTTCGGGGCAATCCACTCGAGCCTTCGGGGCCGGGCAGGCTACTTTAACCAACTTACTACGTTGAGCAATGAATTAATTATCAACTCTACTCCCGAGGGGGAGCGGATTGCCTTGCTCCAGGATAAGCGGCTGATTGAGTATCACTTCGACCGTAACGACACCAACTATGCGGTAGGTGATATCTTCCTGGGGACCGTGCGCAAGGTAATGCCCGGCCTGAACGCAGCTTTTGTGGATATTGGCTCCGAAAAAGATGCCTTTCTGCACTACGGCGACTTAGGCGAGCAATTTCCTTCCCTTACTAAATGGGTAGGTAGCGTGCTGAAGCACCAGACCCAGACCTCGGGCCTGGAGAATTTTAAGCTCGAAGCTCCGCTTGAAAAAGTGGGCAAGGCCGACAGCGTGTTCAAAAAAGGCCAGAATCTGCTCGTGCAGGTAGTAAAAGAGCCGATTTCGACGAAAGGGCCACGCGTGAGCACCGACATTTCGATGGCCGGCCGCTACCTCGTGCTGATGCCGTTTACGAACAGCATATCGGTGTCGAAGAAAATAGTGAGCAAGGCTGAGCGCGACCGGCTTAAGCGTCTCATTGCCAGCATTAAGCCCGAGGGCTTTGGGGTAATCATTCGTACCGTGGCCGAAGGGCACGAGGTGGCCGAGCTCGACCGCGACATGCAAAGCATGGTCGAAAATTGGGAAACGCTCTATGCCAACCTACGCAAAGGCCAGCCCCGCGATAAAATGCTGGGGGAGCTGGGCCGCACTTCCTCCATGCTGCGCGACATGCTCAACGAGTCGTTCGACTCGATTGTGGTGGATACCCCGGCCCGCTTTGAGGAGATGAAGGAGTATGTGCACAAAATAGCGCCCGACCGCGTGGGGCTTGTAAAGCTGCACAACACCAAAGTTAAAGTATTTGAGCACCTGGGCATTGAGAAGCAGCTTAAGACGCTGTTTGGCAAAACAGTGAGTGTGCCCGGCGGTGGCTACCTGGTAATTGAGCATACCGAGGCGCTCCACGTAGTAGACGTAAACTCGGGCTCGAAGAGCAACCAGGAGAACGACCAGGAGGCCACTGCCCTTATGATTAACCTGCTGGCCGCCAAAGAAGTGGCCCGGCAGCTGCGCCTGCGCGATATGGGGGCATCATCGTGGTAGACTTTATCGACATGCGGGCCGCTGAAAGCCGCAAGAAGGTGGAGGACGCGGTGTACAACATCATGAAGCAGGACAAGGCCAAGTTCACCATCCTGCCCATTACCAAGTTTGGCCTGATGCAGATAACCCGGCAGCGGGTGCGGCCGGCCGAAACCATCATCACCGGCGAGGTGTGCCCCACCTGCGGCGGCACGGGCAAGATTTCGGCCTCCATTCAGGTAACCGACGAGATTGACAATAGCATCGACGACCTGCTGGTAAATCAAAATCAGGCGGGCATTACGCTGTATGTGCACCCTTTCCTGCATGCTTACTATACCAAAGGCCTGGTAAGCCGCCAGATGAAGTGGTATTTAAAATACTACAAGTGGGTGAAGGTGATGAAAGATACTGCCCTGGGGCTCACTGATTTCCGTATCGAGGACGAGCACGGCGAGCAGATTGAGCTACACTCGGCGGCCGGTGCCATGGCCAGGGCGCAGGACCGGGAAGTGGTAGTGGAGGATGTCTGAACCGCAGATTATTCGGATTAAGCGGATTTTGTAGACGATTGCCACAGTCTTAGCGAAAATAAAGAGGGCCACCCGATGGGTGGCCCTCTTTATTTTCGCTACATTGGAGGTAGTCAGGAAGCTGCGCGGAACAGCTTCGCCAACAAAATCCGCTCAATCCGAATAATCTGCTAAATCTGCGGTCTAGAATTTCAACCCCAGGTCCAGGGCAAAAACGCTGTTTTTGATAGTGACATCGCTAAAGCCCCGGGTGCGCTCAAAGTAGTGGTCGAGGTTGACCAGGCCGTGGTGGTAGCTGAGGCCGGTGAGCACTTTAGTGCTTTTACCCAGCTGATATTCAAGGCCGAGGCCGCCAATCAGCCCGGCATCGACCGGGAAAACGTGGGCTGAAGCATCGGTTTGCGCATTGCCATTATAGGGGTCGGTATAGAATTTATCCCCATTGACGCGCGTTGAAACCGGAAAGCCCACCGAGCCACCTACCTGAAAATACAGCCGGGTAGCCGGAGCTACTTCGTTGGTAAACAACTTCAGTGTCAGGGGTATTTCCAGGTATTGAATAGCAATTTTTTGGCTGACCCGTGCGCCCGGAGTTGGCGTTACACCATTTTCCAGGTAAGAGAACGTTCCCCCTTTACCGGTCAGAAACAAACCGGTATTAAAAGCATAGTTTTCGCCGAAGAAGTAATCCAGAAATACGCCACCCCCAAAGCTGAACTTGCTGCTCTCACTTTGGAATGAGGTGCCGGATGGTGAGCCGGTCCGGAAGTACGAGATAGAAGGCGATACCTTCAGGCCAATCTCGACCTGAGCAAAGGCAGTAGAAGTGAGGGCCATCGCCGCCGCAGTGAGCAGAATTTTCTTCATGGATAAGAATAGGTAAAGGTTGGTGGTCCTAAACGCAGGTGGGCACCAGAAGGGTGTATTTTTACGCAAAAATAGCTACAGCTTGAAAGTATCTGCTTTTATCGTGAGTATGGGGCTGGCAGCAGGGCTGCTGGCCGGTTGCCAGCGCGACCCGGAAGGCGGGTGCCGCCCCAACCCGGCCAGCAATGCCCCGGCCGCCCCGGTGAACCTGCGCCACCTCGAACGGCCTTTCTTCCGGATTAAGAATCCGGCCGAAGGGTTGCAGTTTATCCGGGCTAATCCCGTTTTTGCCCGCTATTATCTGCAGGCCGGGCAGGCCCCGACCGATACGCTGGCCAAGGCTTTGGCGCAGCTGGCTACCAACCCGGCTTTGCAGAAGCTGAGCCAGCAAACTGCGGCCGCGTTTGCCGATTCGGCCGGGCTGCGCCGTGAGTTGGGGACGTTGTTTGGGCGGGTGAAGTATTATTTTCCCGACTTTAAAGCGCCGGCCGTAGCCGCTACGTATGTAAGCGGGCTGATGGGCAAGGACATCTATGTAAATGACAGTCTGCTGGTAATCAGCCTCGACTGGTTTGCCGGTCCGCAGGCTAGCTATCGGCCCGACCTGCCCGGCTATATGCTGCGGCGCTACCGGCCGGCCTACGTGCTGCCCACGCTGGCCCTGGCTGTATCGAGCAAATACAACCGCCATCAGCTCACCGCTACCTCTATGCTCGACCAGATGGTAGACCAGGGCAAGCGCCTCTACTTTGCCGGTCAGATGCTGCCCTGCACCCCAGACTCGCTGCTTATCGGCTTTTCGGGCAAAGAGCTGAAAAACGTAAAGTTTAATGAAGCCCGCATCTGGGGTCATTTTCTGGAAAACAACCTGCTGTACACCACTACGCCGTTTGTGATTCAGAAATACGTGGGGGAGCGGCCTAATGTGCCCGAGATAGACCGCACCTGCCCTGGCCGCGTGGGCCAGTGGGTGGGCTTGCAGATAGTACGCAAGTATATGAGCGAGCACGCCGATGTGACGCTGCCCCAACTCATGGCGCAAAAAGATGCGCAGCGCCTGCTCAACGACTCGCACTACCGGCCCAAGAAATAAGGCGGAATAGGAACGTATGGTACTACAGGCTTACCGGCCACAAGAACTTGATTTTCCTGCCTAATCAGGTACCATGCACATCGCCGTTTTCAGCCAGTACCATACCAGCCCCGACTGCCCGGCCACCAGCCGGCACTACACGCTGCTGGCTGAGCTGGCCAAGCATCATCGGCTGACGCTGCTGACTACGCCGGCCTGGCGAAGCCAGCAGCTGACCCAGGAGTTTGCCTGGGTACCACCAGGGGTAGAGTTACGCGAAGCGGCGATTCCGTATGAAAACAAAATGGGGCCGGCGCGCCGGGCGCTGGCCTTTGCGCAATATGCAGCCTGGGCGGTGCGGGCCGGACGGCGCATCGACCGGCCCGACGTGGTCTGGGGCATCAGTACTCCGCTGACGGCGGCCTGGGCGGCCGCCCGCGTGGCTCGCCGCTGGCAGGTACCGTGGGTATTTGAGGTTCAGGACCTGTGGCCCTCTTTTCCGGTTGCCATGGGGCCGTTCCGACCGCCCTGGCGCGCCGCCAATTATTTGCGCTGGAAAAGCGGCTCTACGAAAGCGCGGCGCATATTGTGCCGCTCTCGCCCGATATGAGTGCCTACATAGCCGGCCTGGGCATTGCGGAAAGCAACATTACCACCCTGCTTAATGGCACCGACCTCGACCTGGCTGCCCGGGCCACCCCGGCAGCCGTGGCCGCCCTGCGCCGAGTCCAGGGCCTGGAAGGGCAAAAGGTAGTGCTCTATGCCGGCACCTTTGGCCGGGCCAATGACATGCCGACGGTAATTGCCGCTGCCGAGCAGCTGGTGGCTGCCGACCCGGCGGCCACGTTCCTGTTTTTGGGCCACGGCTACTATGCGCCGCTCGTAGCCGCCGCTGCCGCCCGCTGGCCGAGGCGGATTCGGCTGGTGGGGGCGCAGCCACGGCACGCGGTCTTCAGCTGGTTCGCGCTGGCTGAGGTAGCCGTGGTATCATTTCTGGATATGCCCGTGCTGGACACTAACTCGCCCGCCAAGCTCTACGACGCCCTGGCCGTGGGCACGCCGATAATTGTGACCAACAACGGGTGGACTAAAGCCCTGGTTGCCAGGCATGGCTGCGGCTGGTATGCGCCGGCCGGCGATGCGGCGGCGCTGGCCACGCGGCTGGGAGCCATACTGGCAGCTACCGAAAGCCGCCGGGAAGCCGGCCAGCGCGGCCGGCAGCTGGCAATAGCTCAATTTGACCGCCTGGCACTGGCCGGTCAAATGCGGCAGATTTTAGAACGTGCCGCCCGGCCACTGTAAGCGGGCGCTACGTTGCGGAACGCAACGAAAAAGCCCGGCTGCAACTCGTTGCAGCCGGGCTTTTAGCAAAAAAGGAATCTGCGTCTTTACGACTACTTGATTTTCACCTTACGGCCGTTGCTTTTTACGCGGGCACCGGGTACTACTACCGTGTTAGGAGCTACCGTAGTAGTGTTAGGGTTTACCGTGGTCGTGGTTGACTCCACAGTATTGCTCGACGGCGTGGCCGGCATCACTTGCATAGGCGTCCCGACAGTAGTTGGCGTAGTGGTGGTCTGGCGGGTAGTAGTCGTGGTAGTGCTTTGCGCGCTGGCCGAATAGGCACCCGTTGTAAGCAGGGCAGCAAGAACAAGGAGCTTTTTCATGATAAAAGAATTTTCGGTGGAAAAGAAGCAAAGCTGGCCTCGGTAGAAACCGCTTTCGTTTTGCCGTTAACGCAACACGCCGTGCAAAGGTTGAGATTAGTCTACATGCGTCGTTCACCTAAGCAGCGAGTCTGGGAAAGAATAGTATTTTATATATTAAGGACGGTATTCAGATAGTAGCCGTCGCGCTGCTGGCAAAGCATATGAGTGCTGCTTTGTCTTTTATATTGCAGGTTGCCCTACCAGTTCCACCTATTTGTACGACCTCGTGACCAGCGCTCCATGCTATATCATCTACCTGGCTTACGGCTCCGAAGAGCTTCAGGCAGAGGCATTATATAGTATTCTTTCATATTATAAGGCAGCGCAGCAGCCCGCGCAGCTACTGGTTTATACCGACTCGCCAGCTTCGTTTAACCAGGTACTCGGCGACCGTGCCGGCATTATCTACCCCAACGTGACCCCGGCCGAATGGCAAAGCTGGCGGGGCAGCAGCAATAAGATTTATTTGCTGAAGGCGGGCGTGTTGAGCCATGCCGGGCGGCACTACCCCGGCAACCTGCTTTTCGTCGATACCGATACTATCTGGCTTGCCGACCCGGCTCCGCTCTTCACTCCTATAGAGAAAGGCCAGTGCATCATGCACGTTTGCGAAGGGCTGCTGGCTACTGGCAACCAGCTGAGCCGAAAAGTATACCGGCACCTGAAAAATCACCCGTTTGTGGTGGGTGAAAACCAGTATACCGTTACGAAAAACACTGTCTTATATAACTCAGGGGTAATTGGCTTGCTGTCGGCGGCGGCTACGCGCGTGGACGAAGTAATAGCACTGGCCGACCAGCTATATGCCACTTATAACAAGCATATGATGGAGCAGCTGGCATTCGGATTGTGGCTCGAAAAGACGGGGCCTATCCGCGAGGCGGCCCCTTACGTGCTCCATTATTGGAATTTGAAAGCCGCCCGCCCGCAGCTGGCGCAACTGCTCCGAGCGTATGCCGGCAAGTCGCTGGATGAGTTTTATGCGCGAGCTACGGCCCTTAACCTTGCGCAGCTGCACCGGGCTGAGATGGCGTACCGCGAATGCCCGTCGTGGCAGCGCACGTTGCTGAAGCTGCTGGGCCGCTACTGGCAGATGCCGGCTGCCGGCCACTAGCAGGCTCGTAACCAGCAAATTACGAAATCGGCACCTTACGCAGAATCGCCTCAATCAGGTCGTGCGTACGGATGCCATCGGCCTCCGCTTCATAGGTCATTAATATTCGGTGATTTAGCACGTCTTCGGCTACATCTTTAATGTCTTCGGGCAGCACGTAGTCGCGGCCGTCGAGGTAGGCTACGGCGCGGGCGGCGCGGTGCAGGGCAATGCTGGCGCGAGGGCTGGCCCCAAACTGCACGGCCTGCGCAAACTCGGGCAGGTCGTAGTCGGCCGGCCGGCGGGTAGCGAACACCAGCTCAATGAGGTACTTTTCGAGCGTATCCGAAATCTGCACCTGATTTATCTGGTCGCGGATGCCAAAAATATCCTCCCTGGTAAGCACGGGCTGCACATTGCCCTGAAAGCCCATGTTGGCCATGCGCCGCATTACCTCCAGCTCGTCGGCTTTCTTGAGGTAATCGACGTGCACCTTCAGCATGAAGCGGTCGACCTGGGCTTCCGGCAAGGGGTAGGTTCCCTCCTGCTCCACCGGGTTCTGGGTAGCCAGCACCAAGAAAGGCCGGTCGAGCGTGTACGTCTGGTCGCCAATCGTGACCTGGTTTTCCTGCATGGCTTCGAGCAGGGCGCTCTGCACCTTGGCAGGCGAGCGGTTTATCTCATCGGCCAGCACGAGGTTAGCGAAGATAGGCCCCTTTTTGACTTCAAAAACCGATTGGTTCTGGTTGTAAATCATGGTGCCCACGAGGTCGGAGGGCAGCAGGTCGGGGGTAAACTGCACGCGCTGAAAATGCAGATGCAGCACCTGGGCCAGGGTCGAAACGGTGAGCGTTTTGGCCAGGCCCGGCACACCTTCGAGCAGAATATGGCCCCCGGTAAATACCCCAATCAGCAAGCGACTCACCAGGGCGTGCTGCCCCACCACTACTTTTTCCATCTCAGCAAAAGCCTGGCGAATGAGCGGACGGTAATCGGTGGCGGAAATAGGCTGCATAGAACAAAGTAACAGCCGCAGGGCCATTTGCTCGGCTAAAACATCCGGTAGGGCACCCTATTGAGTGGCGCAAAAGCCAACCCCGACCTACAAAATTTCGTTTGGAAAGCTTGCATTCTGTTTGTTTCGGGGGTCGCGTCCGGTTTCACTCACCTTTTCTCTGCCTGTGTCAGTCTATCTACGACGCTTTTTGTACGTAATTTTTGGGTTAATCGCGCTGGTGCTGCTGGCCGTGATTGGGATAGTAGTGTACCTGCAATTTCCATCGGGCCAGGACTTTGTGGCCCGCCGGGCCGAAGGCTACCTGCGCGATAAGCTGCACACCGAAGTGCGCCTCGGCACTTTTCGCACCGATTTTCGCCACGCTATAAACTTCGACAATGTGTATATGGCCGACCAGCAGCGCGATACGCTGCTTTCGGTGGGCCACCTGGGCGTGAGCATCGATATTTTTGCCTTGCTGCACAAGCAGGTAAATATCAAGGATGTGGAGCTGGAAAATGGCCGCGTGCGCCTGACCCGCACCGAGCCGGACAGCGTCAACAACTACGACTTTATTATCAAGGCATTCAGCAGCCCGGCCACGCCGGCCGATACGGCTAAGTCGACCCTGAAGTACGATATCGGCAAGGTGCACCTGAGCAATATCCTGTTTACGCAGCAAGACCAGGTGGCCGGCTCCGACCTACGGGCTAAGCTCGGCGACCTGCTCGTGAACATGGACGAGGTAGATGTGAATAACTCGGTTTATAAGGTGGATAACGCGGCGCTACGGCACTCGTTTATCCGTATGGACCAGACCAAAACTGCTCCGCAGCTGGCCGCCAACCAGCCCACTAAGCCGCTGAGCCTCACATTCGGCCTTCATAAGGCCACGCTGGAAGACGTGGGCTTTACCTATAAAAACGCCCCGGCGGCGCAGTACCTCGACACCCGTATCGGGCTGGCCGACGTGACAACCAAAAATATCGACCTGATTAAAGAGCACATCGACCTGGATAAGCTGACGCTTAAGAACACCACGTTTGCTTATTCTCAGAACAAGAATGTGCCGGTAGCGCAGCGCGTTATCAACCCTGCCGAGGCTGTGCGCAAAGTGGATGCCGCCGTGCAGCAGGCCACCGTCGAGCCCCTGAAATGGCGCGTCACGCTCAATCAGTCGGACATCAGCCAGCTGGCGGTGAATTTTGATAATTTCAACGACCCCAGGCTGAAAAGCCGCTACCCGGCGCTCGACTACAGCCACCTGCACTTCACGGATTTGGTGCTGAATACCCGTGACTTAACCTTTACCGACAACCGCACTACGGTAAAGATTGACGACCTGGCGGGCAAGGACCAGAGCGGCTTTGCCATCAGCTCGGCGCGGGCCAATGTGGAGTACGATTCGGTGCAGATTCGCCTCGACAGCCTCGATTTGATAACGCCCAACTCCCGTATTAAGCGCAGCCTGGGCATGCGCTATAAAAGCCTGAGCGCTATTGCAAAAGACCTGCCCAACCTGGGGCTGAGCGGCGATTTGCGCAATACCCGCCTGGGTTTCCGCGACGTGCTTTACCTGGTACCGAGCCTGGCTGGCACGCCGCCCTTCACCACCGGCCCCAACCAAAGCGTGCTGCTGAGCGGGCTGGTGAGCGGCCGGCTGGGCGACTTAACTATTCAGAACTTTGATTTTGTGGGGCTACGCAATACGGTGGTGCAGGCGCGGCGGGCGCATATTGTGGGCCTGCCCAACGTGGACGGCCGCCTATATACCGACCTGGATATTCAGCGCTTCAGCACCACGCGGGCCGATTTATTGAGCGTGCTGCCCAAGGGCACCGTGCCCGACAATATTAGTATTCCCCCTACCCTTTCGCTGAGCGGCACCTTTAAGGGACGACCCACTACGCTGGCTTTCGCTACCAACCTGAAGCTGCGCTCGACCTACGGCAACGTGGCCTTTTCGGGTAAGCTGGGGGCCAAGCAGGCCAATGGCCAGCAGCCGCTGGTGGGCACCTTTGCGGTGCAAGGCTTTGATGCGGGCAAGCTGCTGAAAAACCCGACGCTGGGGCCCATCACGGGCACCGGGCGCATTAATGCCACGGGTAATCTGCAAGACCCCAGCACGCTGGTGGGCAAGCTCACCGCCAATATTCAAAGCGCACGATATAATGGCTACACCTACCACGGCGTAACCACGGCCGTGGATATCGACCGGAGTAAATACACCATCGCCGCCAGCAGCCACTCTGACCCCAACCTCGACCTCGACCTGAAGGCCGTGGTGAACCTGCGCGACGCCAAAAACCCCAGCTACGAAGTAACCTCACTGAACCTGCGCGGCGTAAACCTCTCGGCGCTGGGCTTTTATACCGGCGGTAGTCTGCAAGTGAAAGGCGACCTGGCGGCTAATCTGCGCGGCTCCAGCCTGAACACGATAAACGGCACGTTCAGCGGCAATCACATTGTAGTTGTAAAAGACAAGCAGCCGTTTGCGCTCGATTCGGTGCGCGGCAGCATTGTGCAAACGGCCAGCCGCACGGCAGTTGACTTCAACTCGAACGTAGCGGCGGCGAAGCTTGACGGCAACGTGCACCTGGGCGATATTGCTACCGAGCTCAAGCAGCATATCAACCGCTACTTCCACCTCGACGGCGTGACGCCCTTCCGCAATCCGAATGGTAATCAGCAGTTTACTTATTCACTGCGCGTAAAGCGGCCCCGCATGCTTACGCAGTTTGTGACGGGGCTGAAGCGGCTGTCGCCCTTCACGCTGGCCGGCGACTACAGTCGCGCCGCCGCCCGCCTCACGGCCCAGACCAATATTAGGTTTATCAGATATAACAACTACCGGCTCGACTCGCTGAAGCTGGACGTGAACTCGGACCCGCGTAAGCTTGACTACGCGCTGCGTCTGGCCCGCGCCCGCCAGGACACCAGCCTGACCCTGCGCCGGCCCAGTGTAGTTGGCTTTCTGGCTGACAATAAGATAAATACCCGCGTGGCTATACTAGGCGACAGCAGCAACCGCGAGCGGCTGGCGCTGGCTGGTACGGTGGAAGCGCTGGAGCAGCACGGCCACGATGCCTATCAGTTTGTGGCCGCCCCCGACCAGATTATCAACTACGACAAGTGGACGGCCGGCGCGGGCAACTATGTGCGCTACAATGCCGACGGCACCATCGTGGCCAACGCCCTGCGCCTGAGCAACGGCAGTTCGACGCTGGTGGTGCAAAGCCAGGACCCGGCCGTAAACACCTCGCCGCTGGCTGTGCGCTTCGAGCAGTTCAATCTGGGCATCGTGAGCCGCGCCCTCGGGCGGGCCGACTCTACCCTGGGCGGCACGCTGAACGGCGAAGCCGTGGCGCGGGGCCTGGGCACCAAAAAGCAAGCCTTCACGGCTAACCTCACCATTAAGGATTTACTATATAACAAAATCGTACTGGGCGACCTGGCTTTGCAGGCCAGCAACCCCGTGGCCGACCGCTACGACGTAAATGCCCGCCTCACCGGCGGCGGGGGCAACGACGTGACGGTGCATGGCGCGTACCAGACCACCGGCAACACACCACTCAACTTCGTGGCAGACGTGGCGCGGCTGAACGTGAAAACGGCCGAGCCCTTCTCGGCCGGGCAGCTGAGTCAGGGTACCGGCTTTGTGAGCGGGCAGCTGACGATAGCCGGCACCACCAGCGCGCCGCAGGTACGCGGCCAGCTCACAACCTCGACCGATGCCAGCTTCGTAGTGCCGCAGCTCGGCTCGCCGTTCCGGCTGGTGAGCCAGCCCGTGACCTTCGATGATAAAGGCATTGCCTTCAACAACTTTACGGTGCTCGACTCGGCTGGCAACAAGGCGGTGGCCAATGGCTACCTGCTTACCAAAAACCTGCTTGACTACGCGTTTGACCTGCACGTAACAACTACTAAGTTTCTGGCGGTCAAGAGCAAGCGCAGCAAGGCCAATACACTCTACTACGGTCGCCTGGTGGCCGATTCGGATACGCGCCTGACGGGGCCGCTGTCACTGATTAAGATTGATACCCGCGCCACGGTAGACGAAGGCTCGGACCTGACAGTGGAAAACCCCGCCGCCGACCCCAGCGTGGTAGCCCGCGAAGGCATCGTGCAGTTTGTGGACCTCAAGCCCAAACCCAAGCCCCATCTAGTAGCCGAGGTCGAGCCTGACTCGGCCAATACCAGCTCGTTTGGCTACGACCTGACGGCCACGATTACGATAACCGATAAGACCCCTTTCACCATTATCGTAGACCCGGTGAGCGGCGACAACCTGCGCGTGCGGGCCGCCGGCACGCTCACTACTACCCTCGACCCCAGCGGCAACCTGACGCTGACCGGCCGCCTCGACGTGCGCCGGGGCAAGTACAAGCTCTCGCTCTATGGCCTGGCTACCAGGGAGTTCACCATTTCCAATGGTTCGTACCTGGTGTGGACCGGCGACCCCTACAACGCCGACCTCAACCTGACGGCCGCTTACCGCGTGAAAGCGGCCCCCGCCGACCTGCTGGCCGCGCAGGGCACCCTCGACCCCACAGCCAGCACGGTATCGCGCAACCTGATGCCATTCAATGTGCTGATTAAAGTAACTGACCAGCTTAGCAAGCCGACTATCGGGTTTGATATCACGCAGCCGGCCAGCTCGACCAGCAGCCCCGTGGGGGCCGAGGTAGAGGCCGTGCTCGGCAACCTGCGCCAGCCCAGCCAGACTTCGGAGCTGAGCAAGCAGGTATTTTCGCTGCTGGTGCTGGGGCGCTTTATTCAGCAGAATCCGTTTGAAACCACGGCCGGCGAGGGCATTGTGGCCAGCCAGCTGCGCGGCTCGGTCAGCCAGGTGCTCACCGACCAGCTCCAGAACCTGACCGGCAAGTACCTGGCCGGACTGGGTATTGATTTGGGCGTGACCAACCAGGCCGACTACAGCAGCGGCTCGGCCCAGGGCCGCACCGACCTCAACGTGGCCGTGCGCCGGCAGCTGCTCAACAACCGCCTCACCGTGCGCCTGGGCACCGACGTGCCGCTGAGCGGCAACACCGGCACGCAGGCCACCCAGGGCAGCAGCGCCGCCAGCAACTTCGCCGGCGATATCAGCCTCGAATACACACTGTTGGCCGACGGCCGCCTGCGCCTGCGCGCCTACCGCCAGAATAGCTACGAAGATATCGACGGGGCCATTGTGCTTACGGGCGCTTCACTGGTTTTTCAGCGCGACTACAACAGCTTCAAGGACTTATTTGAGAAAGTGAGCCGCGACGTGAAGCAGGAGCGCCGTCAGAACAGCAAGCAGGAAAAGAAGGATAAAGACGAGCAGAAGCGCCACGAGCAGCACCTCAACGACTCGACGGCCGCTGCGAACGGGGCCATACGCCGCGATACTACCAAGAAGAACTAGAAATTGGGAATGAGGAACTTAGAATCCGCTGAAAGTACTATATACATTATCCCTCGCACCTCTAAAAAGAACGTCATGCTGAGCCTGCGAAGCATCTTGTCGAGAGTCGTTAGGTTGAGAAATCAACGAAGCGGGCAGGATGCTTCGCAAGCTGAATATGACGTTCTTTTTAGAAGAAGCGCGGGTTATCGCCTCGGCCTTTCCTGCTCTCTCTTCCTGCTGATTTTGGCTACCTCCTGCTCGGGGCTGCGCTACATACCCGAAGGCCAGAAGCTCTATACCGGTAGCAAGGTTATTATCGACTCGCCTACCAAGCTCAAAAACCAAAAGGCGCTGCAAGCCGAGCTGACCACGCTGGAGCGGCCCAAGCCCAACTTTTCGTTTTTAGGCCAGCGGCCCAAGCTGTTTTTCTGGCACCTAGGCGTGGGAAAATCGAAGGGCATCGGGCATTTTCTGGCCAATAAGTTTGGCGAGGCGCCAGTGCTTTTAAGTCAGGCGCAGCCCCAGAATACCCGCAACCTGATGGTAAACCGCCTCCAGAACCGGGGCTATTTTCACGGCGCCGTAACGAGCGAAGTAGTTACGAAAGCTAACACTGCCCAGATAAACTACACTGCCCGCCCCGGCCAGCAGTATATCATTCAGGACATCCATTTTCCTGGCCGCGACACGCTGATTGACAAGGCTATCCGGGGCACGCAGGCGGGTACGCTGCTGAAAACGGGCGACCCCTACGACCTGGATGTGCTGACCAATGAGCGGGTGCGAATCGACCTGGCGCTGAAGAACGAGGGCTATTATTACTTCAATCCCAACTACCTACTTTTCCAGGTCGATAGCACGCTACGGGGCAAGGTAAACGTTTATTACAAGGTAAAGCCTGAAGCACCGGCCAAGGCCACCCGGCCGTACTGGCTGCACACTATCAGCCTGAATACGAACTATATGCTGACTGATACCATTCACCGTGAGCCGGTGCGGTTTCAGAAGTATCTGTATTATCCGGATGAGAGTGTGTTTCGGGCGCGAGCTATCACGCGGGCCGTCTTTTTATACCCTGATAGTCTGTTCAGGCAGCAGCGCCGCGACCAGACGCTGTCGCGCCTCATGAGCCTGGGCACCTTCCGGTTTGTCGAAATCAAGTTTCGGCCATCAACGGTCGGCGATTCGGCCGGCCGCGCCCGTCTCGACTCGGATGTGCTCATGACCCAGCTACGCAAGAAAAGTGTGCGGGCCGAGCTGCAGTTGGTAAGCAAAAGCAACGGCTTTACCGGCCCCGGCCTCATCGTGAGCTACCGCAACCGCTCGGCCCTGCATGGAGCTGAGCAGCTCATTATCAATGGTGTAGCCTCGACCGAAACCTCGACCCGCGCGCCGGCCGGGGCCGAAAGCCGCAGCAATACCGGCCTTATATCCAATGAGTTTGGGATTAATGCTCAGCTTATTGTACCACGCCTCATTGCCCCAGACCTGCCTTTCCTCGACCCACGCCTGGTTAGCTCCGACTTCCAGCCGCGCACCAATTTTGGGGCGGGCATTCGCTACGTATCGCGCACGGGCTATTTCAGCACCACCAGCTACAACTTCAATTACGGCTACAGCTGGAAAACCAAGATTACCAACGAGCAGGAGCTGAAGCTGGTCGATGTGGCTTATAATGCTTTCACCAGCTCGCCGGCCTTCGACCAGGTGCTGGCCGCCCGGCCGTTTCTGAAGCAGGCGTATCAGTCGCAGTTCATCCTGGCCAGTTCCTACCGCTACACCTTCAACCAGCAGATGCTGGAAAAGCGCCGCCAGCAGATTTTCTTTCAGGGACAGGCCGAGGTGAGCGGCAACGTAGCCAATGCGCTAGCCGGCCTAACGGGCGGCAGCAAAGAGCCCGGCCAGTATTATACCATTGCGGGCCAGCGATTTGCGCAGTATGCTAAATTTGACCTTGAGCTACGCGAATATTACCGTATCAGCCCCAATTCCACGTCGGGTAACCGCATTGTAGGTCGTCTGCAGCTTGGGATTGGCTTACCCTACGGCAACTCTTCGGGCGGCTCGCTACCCTACCTGCGCCAGTACGGCATTGGCGGTCCCAACTCTATCCGGGCCTTCGCGGCGCGGCAAATTGGCCCGGGTTCGTACAAGCCCACCGGCACCGATATCGTCAACAGCTACTACGACCAGGTGGGCGACCTACGCCTGGAAGGCAACATCGAATACCGCCAGGACCTCTTCCCCTATGTAAAAGGTGCTATATTCATGGACGCCGGCAATATCTGGCTGGTAAACAACGACCCGCAGCGGCCGGGCGGGCAGTTTGTAGCCAGTCAATTTCTAAATCAGCTGGCGGTAGGCACCGGTGCTGGCCTACGAATTGACGTGCAATTTTTCGTCATTCGCTTCGACTACGCCATTCCGCTGCGGGCCAACTATGGCACCCCGGACAGCAAGACCGGCCGGTTGAACCTGGCCATTGGGTATCCGTTTTAACGGATTATTTTCCTTGTGGTCAATAGCTTAAGGAATTCACGAGAGAATAAACAGTGGTTAAAGTTGTTTTGCACATTGCTGCAACCCTTATCTGACTGGTGTGCGGCGGGCGAACAGCTGGCCGCCCGCCGCGCATTAACTTGGGAGCTGTTCTGACTAGCTGCCATCTAGCCCTGCTTTCTGCCACCTTACAGTACGTTGCCGTGCGCCCGGCGCTTAACTTGCCAAACGTTTACCCACGTTTTCGCTCTGTTATGCCGCTTCCTGCTTCCCGTCCGTGGCTGGCCGCCAGCCTGCTTACGCTAGCTGCCTGTGCCACCAGCCACCCCGCCGCACCACCTGCCGCGGCCACCACTACCCCAGCTGCTGCGCCGGCCGCCGCGCCCGACCCTAAAGGCGTGGGCCTCGACATGGCCGACCTCGACCGCTCGGTATCGCCGTGCGATGACTTCTTTGAGTTTTCGGGTGGTAACTGGCTCAAGGCTAATCCTGTGCCCAGCTACGCCACCAGCTGGGGTCCGCGCAACCTGCTGGGCTTACGCACCCAGGCCACGCTTAAGCAGATACTCGAAGAAGCGGCGGCCAACCGCAGCGCCGCGCCTGGCTCCAACGCGCAGAAGGTAGGCGACTTTTACGCCGCTGCCATGGACACGGTAGCCATCGAAAAAGCCGGTATCACGCCGCTTAAGCCGGAGCTGGCCCGCATTGCGGCCCTCAAAACCCGCGCCGAGCTGCCTGCCCTCGTGGCCCATGAGCAGGAACTGGGTACGGGCGCCTTCTTCCGGAGTGGGGTGCAGGTAGATGAAAAGAATACGACGCGCTACGTCATTGGCCTCGACCAGGGCGGCCTGACGATGGGCGACCGCGATTACTACCTGAAAGACGACGCCCGGACGCAGAAAATCCGCGCAGCTTACCAGGCCTACATGCAGCAGGTGTTTGGCTTGCTGGGTGATAACGCGGCCACGGCGCAACGCAACGCGGCCACCGTCGAGCGCATCGAGAAGCGACTGGCGCAGGCCTCGCGCAGCCGCGTGGAGCTACGCGACCCGCAGGCCAACTACAACCAGATGACCCTGCCGGCCGCCGCGCAGCGCTACCCTGCCGTGCAGCTGCCCAGGCTGCTGGCCGATATGCAGCTGGGCAAAGCGCAGGAAGTGATTGTGGGCCAGCCGGCGTTTTTTGACGAAGTAAATACGCTGCTCAAAACGGAGCCGCTGGCCGACTTGCAGACCTATATGCGCTGGCACCTGGTGAGCTCGGTAGCAGCCACGCTACCGGCCGCTTACGTCGAAGCCAGCTTCCGCTACAACCAGGTGCTGACCGGCGCCAAGCAGCAAACCACCCGCTGGAAGCGCGTGCAGGCCGCAACTGATGCCACCATCGGCGAGGCATTTGGGCAGCTTTACGTGGACAAGGCTTTCTCGCCCGCAGCGAAACAGAAGGCGCTGGAGATGGTCGGCAACGTAAAGGCCAGCCTAGCCGAGCACATTCAGACCAACACCTGGATGAGCGCGGCTACCAAGGCAGAAGCATTAAAAAAGCTGAATGCTCTGCGCGTAAAAATCGGCTACCCCGACAAGTGGAAGGATTATTCGGCCCTGAATATCAGCCGCGAATCGTACACCAAGAACATCCTGGCCGCCCGCCTCTGGGAAAGCCGCCGCGAGGCGGCCCGCTTTGGCGGGCCGGTCGACCATACCGAATGGGGCATGACGCCGCCCACCATCAACGCCTATTACAACCCGCCGCTGAACGAGATTGTGTTTCCGGCCGGCTACCTCCAGCCGCCCTTCTTTGACCCCAAGGCCGATGATGCTGTGAACTACGGTGCTATCGGCGGCGTGATGGGCCACGAGATGACCCACGGCTTCGACGACCAGGGCCGGCAGTACGATGCCGCCGGCAACCTGCGCGACTGGTGGACGCCCCAGGACGCGGCCGAGTTTACCAAGCGCGCCGCTGTAGTAGGCCGCCAGTACGACGCCTTCTCGCCCCTCGATTCGGTGCACGTAAATGGCAAGCTGACGATGGGCGAAAACCTGGCCGACTTTGCCGGCCTCACCATCGTGTACGGGGCGCTCGAAAAGCAGCTTCAGCAGCGCTACGGCAGCGGCCCGCGCCCCAACTACGACGGCTTCACGCCCGAGCAGCGCTTTTTTATGAGCTGGGCGCAGTTGCGCCGCACTAATATCCGGCCCGAAGCCCTGCGCCAGCAGATTCAAACTGACCCGCACTCGCCGGGCCAGTACCGCACCATCGGGCCGATTATGAACATGCCGCAGTTTCAGGCGGCCTTCGGCTGTAAGGAAGGCGATAAGATGACGCGCACAGCTACTGACCGGGCAGTCATCTGGTAGAATATATTATATTTACAATGTTTTTAACTGTGCGAGGGTGCCGGCTTTTGCCGGCACCCTTTTTCGTACCTACCAAACGGGAAACTGGGGCAGGTGGCCGCCAGCCGGCACCAGACTTGGAGCGCTTTGGCAACATATCATGAGCCCGCAAGCTTTAGGTACCAATCCGAAGATTTCCTCTGCTTTTCGGCTGGTTCTTATGTCTCCTTCCCTGCCCGTGGCGGGTACGCCCGCCGGCTTTCTACGAATCATCATTGTGGTCACGACCATCACAGCAGCAGTGATGGAGCTGCTCGACGTGACGATTGTCAACGTGGCACTCACGCAAGTGGCTGGGGCGATTGGTGCCACCATCGAAGACGTGGCCTGGGTAATTACCGCCTACGCCATCGCCAACGTCATTATTATCCCGCTTACCGGGTTTCTGGCCGAGTATTTTGGGCGTAAAAACTACTACCTGTTTTCTATCATCGGGTTTACTATTGCCTCGTACGGCTGCGCCTCTTCCACTCACCTGCTTGAGCTGGTAGGCTGGCGCTTTATGCAGGGGTTGGCCGGTGGGGCGCTGCTTTCCGTTTCCCAAAGTATTCTGTTCGACGCCTTTCCACCTAGGCAACGGGGGGTAGCGGCCGGTATCTTCGGCATGGGCATCGTGCTGGGTCCCACACTGGGCCCGCTGCTGGGCGGGTTAATTGTGGACAACTACCACTGGTCGTATATCTTCTACGTGAACGTGCCGGTGGGTATCGCGGCAGCCCTGCTCACGTTCTTTTTTATCGATAAAAAGCCGGGCGAGGGCCAGCGGAAAAGCCAGATTGTGATTGACTACCTGGGCATCGCGCTGCTGGCAGTGGGAGTCGGGAGCTTGCAGTACGTGCTGGAAAAAGGCCAGGCCGACGACTGGTTCGACGACCAGGCCATTCGGCTGTGCTGCGCGCTGGCGGTAGCCGGGCTGGGCGGCTTTGTGTGCCGGCAGCTTACCACGCGGCACCCCATCGTCAACCTGCGCATCCTGGGGCGGGGCACGCTGGGCGTGACGACCATTTTCAGCTTCGTGGCCGGGCTGGGCCTGTTTACCTCCGTGTTTGTGTATCCGGTGTTGGTGCAGCGCGTCAACGGCTTTACCCCCACCATGACGGGCGTTTCGCTGCTCTGGCCCACGCTCACCTGCCTGCCCTTGTTCCCGCTCATCGGCCGCCGCTTGTCGGCCGGCGACTCACCACTGCCCTACATCATCGCCGGCTCTTCGCTCTTCATCGTGTTTGGCTTCTACAGCGGAACGCTCAACGGGCAGGCCGGGCCCTGGGATTTTTACCGGGCGCAGGTGCTGCGGGTTATCGCCGTGACGCTCTTGCAGCTGCCGCTGCTTAACCAGGCGCTGGCCGGGCTCTCACCGAAAGACTTTCCGGCGGCCATCGCCCTCAACAACATGATTAGGCAGCTCGGCGGGGCTTTCGGCATCGCGCTGGCCAATACGTACGTGGCCCGCGCCTATGCCCAGCACCGCGCCGACCTGGTGGCCCACCTCGACCCCGGCAATCCGCTGCTCGTGGACCGCCTCCGGCACCTGGGCAACTCGGTACTGCAGGCTTATCGCATCCTGGACTTGCAGGTAGACCGCCAGGCCTACCTGCTTTCCTACCTCGATACCTTCCGGCTGGTGGGCCTGTTTTTCGTGCTGGTGCTGCCCCTGACTTACCTGCTGCGTACTCGCAAGAAAACCGCTGCCGAAATTGCCCTGGCGTCTAAAGCCTTGGCAGATGCGCACTAAGCCTACGATAGCCCCGTAATAACACCTTCCGCATCAATGTCCATCCCGACCGAGGCGGGCACAGCCGGCAGCCCCGGCATCCGCATCATGGTGCCCAGCAGCGGAATAAGAAAGCCGGCCCCGGTGGCCAGCTCAAATTCGCGCACCGTCACGCGGAAACCGGTGGGGCGGCCGATAAGCTTTTCATTGTCGGAAAACGATTTCTGCGTCTTGGCCATGCAGATTGGCAAACCCGACAGCCCCAGCTTAGTAATACGCCGCAGGTCGGCCTCGGCTTTGGGCGTATAATCGACCCCGGAAGCCCCGTAAATTTCCCGGGCAATGGTTTCAATTTTCGCCTTCACCGGCTGCTGCCAGTCGTAGAGCGGGCGAAAGTGGTTGCTGCCGCTGGCCAGGCTTTGCAATACGGCTTCGGCCAGCTGGGTGGCACCGGCACCGCCTTCGGCCCAGCTCTTGCTTACCACGGCCGGCACCCCCGCTTTTTCGCACAGCTGCTGTAGCAGCGCCACTTCCGCATCCGTATCCGTGAAGAAATGATTGATGGCCACGACGGGCGTCAACCCAAACTTACGGGCGTTCTCGATGTGCTTTTCCAGGTTGGCAAAGCCGTTGGTCAGCTTTTCCAGGTCGGGCGTATTCAGCTCGGCCGGCGTGGCGCCCCCGTGGTGGCGCAGCGCCCGAATGGTAGCTACCAGCACCAGCGCCTGGGGCGCCAGGTTGCCGTAGCCACACTTGATATCCATAAACTTCTCCGCGCCCAGGTCGGCCCCGAAGCCGGCTTCCGTTACCACATAATCGGCCAGCGAAAGCCCCATGCGGGTTGCCAGAATGGTATTGGTACCCTGGGCAATGTTGGCGAAAGGCCCGCCATGAATCAGCGCCGGATTACCTTCGAGGGTCTGCACCAAGTTGGGCTTGATAGCATCGCGCAGCAGAATGGTCATGGCGGCCTCTGCCTTCAGGTCGCGGGCGTACACCGGCTCATTATCGTAGGTGAAGCCGACAAAAATGTTCCCGAGCTTGGCTTTCAAATCCGTCAGGCTGGTGGCCAGACACAGGATGGCCATCACCTCCGACGCCGCCGTGATGTTGAAGCCGTCGCTGCGCATCACGCCGTTGGCTTTGCCCCCAGGCCAATTACTATTTCGCGCAAGCTGCGGTCGTTCAAATCAATGGCCCGCTTCCACGTTACGGTACGCGGGTCGATTCGGAGCGCCGGGGTCGGGTATTGCAGCGCATTGTCAATGAGGGCCGCCAGCAGGTTGTTGGCCTTCTCTATGGCGCTGAAGTCGCCCGTAAAGTTCAGGTTGATATCCACCATCGGAATAACCTGCGAGTGCCCGCCGCCGGTGGCTCCGCCTTTTATCCCAAAAACCGGCCCTACCGACGGCTCGCGCAACACGGCAATGGCCTTTTTACCAATCCGGTTAAGGCCGTCGCAGAGGCCCACCGACACCGTGGTCTTGCCCTCACCGGCCGGCGTGGGGGTAAGCGCCGTTACCAAAATAAGGTAGGACTTGGCCATTTTTTCCGCATCAATGAGGTGCAGCGGCAGCTTGGCTTTGTACTTTCCGTATAGCTCCAGGTCGTCTTCGGCAAGGGCCAGGCGCGCAGCTACCTGCTTAATTGGCTGTATGGGGGCCGCTTGGGCAATTGCAATGTCCGTCATACTTATTCTGATGGGCTCGAATGGTGGGGGTGTAACAGCAAAGCAGTGCTTTTGTGTCCGAGCGGCCGGCCGGGCGGAGCGCTCACCCGGCGTTACTTTCGCTTTTCTCTTTTCGCTTATGTTGCACAAACTACTTCTCTTTTGCGGGGCCCTGCTGCTGGGCCAGCTGGCCCACGCCCAATCCATCTACTCAGCCACCGACCCGCTGGCCCACACCTTCAGCATCGTGGCGCGCGACCCCAAGACCGGCGAAATGGCCGTGGCCGTGCAAAGCCACTGGTTTTCGGTGGGCACTTCCGTCAGCTGGGGCGAGGCCGGCGTGGGCGTAGTGGCCACTCAGTCGTTTACCAATAAGTCGTTCGGCCTGCGCGGCCTGGCTTTGCTGAAGAGCGGCAAGTCGGCCCAGCAGGCGCTGGATGAGCTGCTGGCCGCCGACGAAGGCCGCGACGTACGCCAGGTCGCTATTCTCGACAACCAAGGCCGCGTGGCTACCCACACCGGCAAAAAGTGCGTCGATATGGCCGGCCACCAGCAGGGCGCGCAGTTCTCGGTACAGGCCAATATGATGCTGAATAATACCGTGTGGGGTGCCATGGCCAAAGCCTACGAAGCCAACGCCGCCCTGCCGCTGGCCGAGCGCGTACTGGCCGCCCTCGACGCGGCCCAGGCCGCCGGAGGCGATATCCGGGGCCGGCAGTCGGCCGCGCTGCTCGTGGTGCGCGGCACCACCACCGAAGGCCCCTGGGCCGACCGCCTCGTGGACTTGCGCGTCGACGATGCCGACAAGCCGCTGGTGGAGCTGCGCCGCCTGCTGAGCCTGCACCGCGCCTACGACCACATGAACGCCGGTGACCTGGCCGTGGAGAAAAACGACATGCCGAAGGCAATTCAGGAATACCAGGCCGCCGAGAAGATGTTTCCTAAAAACCTGGAGATGAAGTACTGGCACGCCATTACGCTGGCCAACAAGCAGCAGGTACCCGCCGCGCTGGCTTTGCTGAAGCCCATTTTCCAGCAGGAGCCCAACTGGCGGACACTCACCGAGCGTCTGCCCAAAGTGGGCTTGCTGACGGTAAGCCCGGCCGAGCTGAAGCAGATTCTGGCGCTGAAGTAAGCTACCTACTACTAAGATTAAAGAACGTCATGCTGCGGGCAGCATGACGTTCTTGCTTTAAATTTTTACCTTCTCTCCCTATGCGCCATCTCCTACTTCTCTTCCTCGCCGTAGCCAGCCTCGCGGCCCGGGCCCAGACCAAGCCTGCGGCCAACAAAGTTCCGCACCACTTCTTCACCCTTACCAATTTTAAAACCGAGAGCGGCACGGTATTGCCCCAGGCGCTGGTCGGCTACGGCACCTACGGGCACCTCAACGCCAAGCGCGACAATGCTGTGCTGCTGCCCTCGCACTACATGGCCGGGCACCGGGGCTACGAGTGGCTGATTGGCCCCGGCAAATGCCTGGATACCACCAAGCTGTTCCTGGTCACGACCGAGCTGTTTGGCAACGGCCACTCGTCGTCGCCCAGCAACACGCCCGAGCCGTTTCACGGGCCCCGCTTTCCGGTCATGACCATCCGCGACAACGTGCAGGCCGTGCATGAGCTTCTGACCAAGGAGCTGAAGATAACGCACCTGCGCGCCCTTATCGGCTTTTCGATGGGTGCCGAGCAGGCGTTTCAGTGGGCGGTGAGCTACCCGACTTTTGCCGACCGCATCGTAGCGACTTCGGGTACGGCCAAGAACTACCCGCACGGTGTGGTGCGCCTTGAGGGCCAGATTGCGGCCCTCACCGCCGATGAGGCGTTTAAAAACGGCGACTATACCGCCCCGCCCACCAAGGGCCTGGAGGCATTTGCCACGGTCTGGACGGGCTGGCTCTTTTCGCAGGAGTGGTGGCGTAAAGAGCTGTGGCGCAGCGATGAGAAGCCCGGCACCACCTTCGAGCAGGTGCTCAACAACTTCCGCACCCACTTTATTCCGGGGGCCGATGCCAACGACCTCATCGCCCAGATGCGTACCTGGGAATACCACAACGTAGGCACCACGCCGGGCTTCGGCGGCGACGTGGAGAAAGCACTGCGCAGTATCAAGGTGCCCATTCTGTACATGCCTTCCGCCACGGATTTGTACTTCCCGGTGGGCGATGCGCGCTACGAGGCGGCGTTTATTCCAGGCGTGCAGCTGCTGCCCATTCCGTCGCTGTGGGGCCACACCGCGGGCGCGGCCAGCAACCCGGCTGATGCTAAGTTTTTGAACGAGAATATCGGAAAGTTTCTGGCGGGCAAGTAGCGCTGTAGCGTGGACTCTGCGAGTCCGCGTGCGAGAACGTTGTTCAACGAAGCAACGCGCGGACTCGCAGAGTCCACGCTACTTCGCTTTGCCAAAAATGCTTTTGGGCAGCAGCATATGCGCGCCGCGCGTGCCATCGACCACCTGCGTCACGTTGAGGTCGCCGGCCACGCTGCACAGCATGTAGGCGTCGTCTTTGGTCATTCCCTTGGTTTTCATCAGGAAATCAATCATTTCGCGCACTGCCTGTTTGGCCGCCAGCGTCAGGTCTTCGTTGAGGCCCATGCTGATGTATTGCGTCGGCGTTTCGGCGCGGGGCACAGTCAGGTGCATGTCTTTGTGCACAATAAACTCCAGGTTACCAATCAGCGAGGTTTCGAGCGCGGTGATGTCGACTTCGCCGTTGCCCTGGCCGGCGTGGCCGTCGCCCACGAAAAATAGAGCTCCCGGCGCGCTCACCGGCAGAAAGAGCGTGGTGCCGACCACCAGGTCTTTATTATCGAGATTACCGCCAAACGTCCCGGGGGCGCACTGTTCACGCGCCCTGCGGCGGGCGGCGGCGCCACGCCCATACTGCCAAAAAACGGGTGCAGCGGCACTTCAATTCCTGGGGCAAAATCGGCTACCATCCGCTTCTTATCGAGCGGAATAATCTTCATTTTGGCGTAGCCGAAGTCTTCCGGAATAAAGCCGCTCTTGGGCCCGAAGCCATTGTAGGCGTACGGGATGGCCAGCTCAATGGCCTTGATGCGCACTTCCAGCACGTCGCCCGGCTCGGCTCCTTCCACAAAAATCGGCCCGGTGAGGATGTGTCCGCCCGGCCCTTTATTAGTTACTTTTTCATATATATCGCGCAGCGACTGCTCGACTTGCGCCGGGGCCACGCCCGCCCCTTCGAGGCGCGTGGGGCTCGACGTGAGCAGCGTGTGCACCTGCACCGTTTCGCCCGACTTAATGCGCAGCACCGGCTGGGCAGCGGCGTCGTAGTAGCCCCAGGCCACCATAGCAGGCGTAGCCAGCAGCTCGTGCTGCGCCTTAGGCAGGTGCTGCGCCTGGGCGCTGGCAGCTAGTAACAGGCCAAAAGCCAGGGTAATAAAGCGGATAGTTAGTTTCATGGCTGAAAAATACGCTACGAATGTCAGCTTACCCGTTCATCACCTTCTCCTGGCGCATAACCGACTCGAGGTGAACGGCTTCCATGTAGCGCTCCACAAACTCGGCCGTCAGGCCCACTTGTGCGCCCTGGCGCTTGCTACGCTCCAGAATCTCATTAAGGCGGCCGGTTTGCAGGATGGTGATGTCATTTTCCTTTTTGTACTGCCCGATTTTCTCGGCCACGGCCATGCGCCGGCCCAGCAGCTGAATAACCTCGGCGTCGAGGTTATTGATTTGTTCGCGCAAGCCGGCGAGTGCGCTTAGAAACTCTTGCTTGTCAGTGGTTTCGTGGCGCCACACCAGGTCGTGGATGAGCTGGCCCAGTACCTCGGGCGTGATTTGCTGCTTGGCATCGCTCCAGGCGTTGTCGGGGTCGATATGGCTCTCAATCATCGTCCCGTCGAAGTCGAGGTCGAGTGCTTTCTGGGCCACGCCAAACAGCGTATCGCGCCGCCCGCAGATGTGGCTGGGGTCGTTGAGGATGGGCATGTCGGGCAGCCGGCGCTTCATCTCGATGGGCAGGTGCCACATGGGCGCGTTGCGGAAGTCGGTGTTGCCGTAGCTCGAAAAGCCCCGGTGAATCATGCCGACCTGCTTCAAGCCAGCCTTTTGCAGGCGCTCGATGGCTCCAATCCACAGCTCCAGCTCGGGGTGAATCGGGTTCTTGACCAGCACGGGAATTTCCACGCCGCGCAGGGCATTGGCGATTTCCTGCACCGAAAACGGGTTGCCGGTGGTGCGCGCCCCTACCCACACCAGGTCGACGCCGAAAGCCAGGCAGTCTTCGACGTGCTTGGCCGTGGCTACTTCCACGGCTACCGGCAGGCCGGTTAGCTCGCTGGCTTTCTTGAGCCAGGGCAAGCCCTTGGCGCCTACGCCCTCGAACCCGCCGGGCTTGGTGCGGGGTTTCCAGATGCCGGCGCGCAGGGCCTGCACCTTGCCGGTAGCCGCCAGGCGCTGGCAGGTTTCGAGTACCTGGGCTTCGGTTTCGGCCGAGCACGGGCCGGAGATGAGGAAAGGCTTATCCTCGGGCTTGCGGTTAAAAAGGTCGTTGAACATAAGGGGAGAAAAGTAGCGTGGACTCTGCGAGTCCGCGACGAGCGCAGCGAGTATCGTCGGCCGCACCGGTGAATGATAATTGAATGGCGTTAGGTAGCAGGCAGGCGACGATACTCGCTGCGCTCGTCGCGGACTCGCAGAGTCCACGCTACTTTTTCACGGAATTATTTTTTTTATTTCGTTGGCGTGCTCCAGCTGCCTGGTAAGTCCGGCGTAGTCCTCGCTGGCCAGCAGCTCGCGCAGCTTATTCAATTGCAAAAGGTGTTCGTCGAGCACGTCGAGCACGTTTTCCCGGTTTTGGCGGAAGATGGGTACCCAGGTAGCCGGCGCGCTCTTGGCCAGGCGCACCGTGGAGGCAAAGCCGCCACCCGCTAGGTCGAAGATGCGCTGCTCGCCGCGTTGCTCTTTCTCCAAAACCGTGAGGGCCAGCGCAAAAGAGGTAAGGTGTGAGATGTGCGACACGTAGGCCGTGTGCAGGTCGTGGTCGGCCGCGCCGAGGTGCAGCACCCGCATGGGCAGGGCCCGGAACAGCGTTTCGACCGTGGCCACCGCATCGGGGTCGCTGGCTTCGGCAGCGCAGACCACCAGCGTCTTGCCCTCAAACAAGCCACGCACGGCCGCGTCGGGCCCCGAGTATTCGGTGCCGGCCATCGGGTGCACGGCCACAAAGCGGCCCCGGCGCGGGTGCCCGGCCACGGCCGCCAGCAGGTTGCCCTTGGTCGAGCCCACGTCGATAACAATTTGCTGGTCAGTAGCTAAATCGAGTACCTGCGGGAGCACCGCCAGCATGGCATCCATCGGCACGGCCACGATGATGAGGGCGGCCGGGGCTACGGCGGCCGCCAGGTCGGAGCCGATTTCATCGACCAGGCCCAACTCCAGCGCCCGGCGGGCGTAGGCCGGGTTGGCCTCCACGCCGATGAGCCGGCTGGCCAGACCGTGCTGGCGCAGGCTCAGAGCTAGCGAGCCGCCAATTAAGCCCAGACCAATAATAGTAATAGTCATTATACAGAACTTCATGCGGAGCTTGCAAAAGCAGCGCGCCTCCTTAAATAAGTTGATTAGTGCGCCACCCGAGCTGCTTCGGCAAGCTCCGCCTGACGTTCTTTTTGGTTTTTTACGCGGGCCAGCGCCTCGCGCAGCACGCTTGCGGGCTGGCAGAGGCTGGCCCGCACGTAGCCGTTGCCATTGCTGCCGAAGATGCCGCCGGGCGTCAGAAACACCCGCGCTTCGGCCAGCACGGCGTCGCTTAGGGCATAGCCATCGGCATACTGCGATGATGGCACGGCAGCCCAGATAAACAGGCCTGTCTGGCCGGGCGCGGCTTCGCAGCCCAGCGCGGCCAGCAGCTCGCGTACCAGCTCGCGGCGGGCGCGGTAGGTGGCGTTCAGCTCCGCAAACCAGGCTGGTCCGAGCGCCAGGGCCACTACGGCCGCCTGCTGAGTACCCAGAAACATCCCCGAATCCATGTTGCTCTTGAAGCGCAGCACCTCGGTCAGCCAGTCGGCGCGGCCTACCAGCATCCCTACGCGCCAGCCGGCCAGGTTGTGCGACTTGCTCAGGGAATTCAATTCCAACGCTACTTCGCGGGCACCGGGCACGGCCAGCAGGCTCATAGGCGGCGTCTCGTTCAGCACAAAGCCATACGGATTATCATGCACCAGCATAATGCTGTGCGCCGCGGCAAACGCCACCAGCCGGGCCAGAAACTCCGGACTGGCCGGCGTGCCCGTTGGCATGTGCGGGTAGTTCACCAGCATCAGCTTCACCCGCGATAAGTCGCATTGGGCCAGTGCGTCCAAATCGGGCAGCCAGCCGGTGGCAGCGGTCAGGTCGTACTCCCGCACCTCGGCCCCGCAGATTTCGGCCACCGCCCGGTAAGTTGGATAGCCGGGGTTGGGAATGAGCACCGCATCGCCGGCTTCCAGAAAGGTCATGCCGATGTGCATCAGGCCTTCCTTGGAGCCCGCCAGGGGCAGCACTTCCGTGGCAGGGTCGAGCGTTACGCCGTAGTGCGTCTGGTAAAAACCGGCCATCGCCTGCCGCAACGCCGGCGTACCCTGGTAGCTCTGATAGCCGTGGGCGTTGGGCTGGGCGGCGGTGGCGGCCAGGGCGGCCACCACGCTCGGGTGCGGGGGCAAATCGGGGCTGCCGATACCGAGGCTGATAATATTGGCCCCGGCAGCATTGAGGGCAGCCAGCTCGCGCAGCTTGCGCGAGAAGTAGTATTCGCCGGTATGGGCCAGGCGGCTGGCGGTGGTGACTTGCATAGTAACTAAATAGGATATTCACAATATAATGCTGAACGCAGGGCAGCATCTTGCTCGCATCGCTCGGGATAATTTAATGATTGATTTACTGCTGCCCGCGTGATGCTTCCCTGCGTTCAGCATGACGTTCTTTTACCATTTCTTCTCCAAACTCCATACTGCCGCGCCGGTACCGACCCAGCACGCGCAGCTCTTCCGTCACGGCGGGCAGCTCGGCGAGCAGCAGTTCCAGCTGGGCCAGCACCTCAAACTCCAAGTCGGCATGGAAGCCGTAGTGCCAGGGCTGGCTGGGGCGCGGGCACGACTGCAGCTTACTCAGATTCAAGCCGTGGCTGGCTACCAGCGTGAGCACCCGCGCCAGTTGGCCCGGCGCGTGCGCAGTGTAGAAATACAGTGAAGCCTTGTCGGGCCGGGCCACCGGTTGGGCCTCGGCGGCGCGCTCTACTAGCAGAAAACGGGTATAGTTATTTGGGTCGTCGTTGATGGAGGGGGCCAGTACTTGCAGGCCAAAAGCTTCGGCGGCCTGCGCTCCGGCCACCACGGCCACGCCCGGCGGGCGACGCTCGGCCAGCAGCTGGGCACTGAGGCCGGTATCTTCGGTTTCGACAAGCTGCCACTGCGGAAACCGACTCAGAAAATCGCCGCACTGACGTAAGGCCATCGGGTGCGAATGCACGGCCCGCACTTCGGCCAGCGCAGTTCCGGGCAGCGCCAGCAGGTGCTGCTGAATGGGCAGGTACACCTCGCCCGTGATAACCAGGTCGCCCCGCTCCAGCAGCAGATAATTAGGCAGAATGCTGCCTGCCAGCGAGTTTTCCATGGCCATCAGGCCGGCGTCGGCGCGGCCGTTGGCAACCTGGGCCACTACCTCACCAAACGTGGCGCAGAAGTTCAGCGTGGGCGCGGCGTCGAAATACTGGCGGGCCGCTACTTCGTGAAAACTTCCCCTAAAACCTTGAATAGCAACGCGCATTTTAGCTATGAGTTAGACGTTATGAATGATAAGCTGCTGGCTGACCTTGAAATGGGCTTGGTGGAAAAAAGCATAAAAAAAGCGCCACTCGCGGAACGAGTGGCGCTGCTAACTTTCACTGGTTTAGCTACATGGCGACTCGTTCTACGCGGGCGGCGTAAAATAGAAGTAACCAAAATAATAGCGGGCAGCGAACATGATACTGGTCGAATTGGGCAGCAAGGTAGGCAGAAATTCCAATTCAGCAAATGAAGCTGGCCGCGCACGAATACTTTATCCGTTCCAGCTACCAAACTTTCCTTGCTGATAATCGGCATAGGCCTGCCGTATTTCGCCCTCCGTGTTCATTACAAATGGCCCCGCTGAAACCACGGGCTCGCCAAACGGCTGGGCATGGCCTAGCAGCAACACGCTGTCGGTCAGGGCTTCAATAGCCAGCTCCTCGCCATCGTAGTTGAACTCGACCAGCTCGCGGGCAAAGGCTTCGGTACCATTTACGCGCACGCTGCCGCGCACCACGTAAAAAAAGATGCTACGGCTGGCCGCAACAGGCAGCGTAATAACCGCTCCGGCGCTAAAATCGGCCCAGGCTAAGGCTACATCGGCCAGCGGGTGCACGGGCCCGGCCGTGCCGCCCCAGCTGCCCGATACAACGTGCAGCGTTACCCCATCGGCCGGTGTAGCTGTCGGTATCTCGCGCTGCTGCAAGCCAATGTAGCGCGGCTCGGTCATCTTGTACCTGGCCGGCAGGTTTACCCAAAGCTGCAAAATTTCCAGCGGCCCGCCCGTTTGCTTGAAATGATTGGAAGATACCTCAGCGTGAATCAGGCCGGAGCCGGCCGTCATCCACTGAATGCCGCCGGCCTCAATCACGCTCTCGTGGCCGCTGCTGTCTTTGTGCAGAATATCGCCCTCCAGAATAAACGTGACCGTCTCGAAGCCCCGGTGCGGGTGCGGGCCGAAGGGCAGGCCGTTGTTTCGGGGCTGGTAAACCTGCGGGCCGTGGTGATTCAAAAACAGGAACGGGTCGATATACTCGACTGATTGCGTGGGAATTGCCCGGTAAGTAACCAGGTCGGCAATGGGGCGTTTACGGCCCGGTGCTTTTTAACGACGGTGCGCATTGGCTTCTGACAAGAGCGGCTGGTTAATGGGAGTACAAAGTCGGTAGTACGCCCTTGCCGCCTTACAACCGCTAGCTGACCGGAACGTTGGCAGCTTGGCCACAGCTTACGCAGGAATCAACTATATACTAGTTTGGTAGCTAACTTGGCTGCTCAAAGCAGCCGGACGATTTGCAGCAACGGCCGCCGGTAGTGACGCATTTTCACCTGGCTTTCCCCCTCAGAGCTAGCGCTTTAATTTTACCTATACACCTACTTGATACGTCAAACAATACTCCTGATTAGCTGCCTATTACTGGCTGGCGCAGCGCGGGCGCAATCCTTCGAGCCCGGCTATTTAATAGTAAGCAACGGCGATACTTTACGGGGCGAAATCGAGAACCGGTTCTGGGAAACCAGCCCGAAAGAGGTGCGTTTCCGGCCAACGGCAACGGGCGCTATCGTCGGCTACAAGCCCGAACAGCTACGAAAGCTCTGCCTCGCCAGCGGCCGGCAATTTCTCTACGATATCTTTCTGTTTGATGTGTATGCCGAAACGCGCACCAATCAGCTCACACGGGGCATGCGCATTTCCCAGAAATACACCCCGCTTTTTGCCGAAGTATTGTTAGAAGGTCCGGCTTCGCTATTGCGCGTGGAGCGAATGGGCGCCACCCATTATTTCGTGCGGCGGGAAACCGCCAGCTATCTGGAGCTGACCGAACGCCTCTACCTGAGTAAAAATGGCGTCAGCATTATGAATGGCAATAATTACGTGGGCCAGCTTCAACTGTACTTCGGCGATTGCGCTGCCGCTGTGCAAGCAGCTGAGCACGCACGGTTTACAGTTGCAGGCCTGGTTGACGTGGTACAGGCCTACAACCAGCAGTGCTCGGCCAGTCATAGCCTGGGCAGCACTCCGTATTCGCTCACCAAACCTGGAACCAAGATGGCCTGGAACGTTGGCGTATTGGGCGGAATACAATTCAATAGTTTTACCCTCAGTAACTACATCAGCACTATAGCTTCGAGTCTGGATGGTCTTAACCTTGACCACCGCCTACACCCAGTGGGTGGTCTGTATGTCGATGCGCTACATGCCGGGCGCGTACTGGCGCTGCACAGCGAGGCAACGCTCAACCGATTTGGGAGTCAGCAGGAATTTGCGGCCAGCCCTACTACCTCAGCGGGAAGCTACGAGTGGCTGGGTACACAAGCTCAGCTACGCGTAGGACTGCGCTTTTTCTCTGCACTAAGCCAGCGAAAGCGCCAGTTTTTTGGAGGTATCGGCGCGGGCCACAGCTTTACACTCAGCTATAAGTCTTCGCTGAAATATGGCACCGCAAGCGATTCTTTTTTAAACGGCAACGACGGTTTTCTCTGCTATCTGGAGGCTGGTGTCCGTCAGCAACGACTTACCCTGACGCTGACCGGTCAGGCTGCAGGAACAGGCTATTACGAGGATACGCTGGGCTGGCAGGTACGCGGCAATACTCATTTACTTCAGTACGCCGGGGCGATGTGGAGCGTAAGCGCCACGCTTGGCTATCGCCTTAATACAAATACAGACGCCAGGGATAGCAAATAACTATTATCAATTATTTACTATCCCTGGCGCCTGGAAGCTGGGTTAATCCTGTACGGCTTCAGACCTGGCTTTCACTTAGTAAGTGCCGCTGCTAGCTGGCTTCTTCGCTAGGCGGCGTGCCGCGAAAGGCATCCGTTTTACCCACGCCAATGGTCAGCTTTACGGGCCGGTTTTCTTTGGCCGACTGATAGACAGCTTCCATAATGCGCTGGTCCTGAAGGCCTTCTTCGCCGGGGTGTAAGGCGTTTTATTCTGGCGCACGCACTCGGCCATGTGGTCCATTTCGAGGGCAAACTGGTCTTTGCCGGGATTACTGGGCTTTTCGGTGGTTTGCTTGCCGCCGGGGGCATGCTCGCGCTCCTGGGCCAGGCCATTATAAGAGAAAGCCGGGTCCATTTTAATGGTGCCCGTTTCGGCGTGCACGGCGTAGCTTTTCGCATTAAACGTGCCGTAGCCGCTTATGCACTGCGAGATAACACCGCTGGGAAAGCGCAGGGTAAAGCTCACATTCTCTTCGATTTCCTTGAATCGGTCGTCGCCGGGCGTGCTATAAATCTGGGCCGAAACTTCGGTGGGCTCTTCGCCCAACAGAAAGCGCGTGGTGTTGAGGCAGTACAGACCCACGTCTGGCAGCGAGCCGCCGCCGGCCAGCGCCTTTTTGTGGCGCCACTGCTGGTCGTGGGCCTCATTCTGGCAGTTCATCATCTGGATGAGCTTGGTAGTACCGTAGGTTTTTTCGCGCACTGCCTTCTGCGCCATGCGGTTGAGCGGCTCGTACTGGATACGGTAGGCAATCATGAGCTTTTTGCCGGCTTTCTGGCAGGCTGCAATCATCTCTTCGCACTCTTTGACCGACGTCGCCATTGGCTTTTCACAAAGAATATGCTTGCCGGCCCTGGCGCCGCGCAGCGTGTACTCGTGGTGCAGCGCATTGGGCAGCACAATGTAGATAACCTCGACTTCAGGATTGTTTTTGAGATTGTCGTAGGTCTGGTACGAGTAGCAGCTGCTTGCCTTAATACCGTATTGCTGCGCCACTTTGCTCATCTTATCGGCATCGCCGCTCACCAGCGCCACGGGCCGGGCATGCTTGCTTTTGCCAAAGGCAGGCAAAATCTCGGTGAGCGCGAGCCGTCCCAGTCCCACAATGGCAAAGCCTACCCGCCGGTCGGGCGCATCGGGGTTGAAAGGGTCTTCCGACTTGGGGTCGGTGGGGCCGAAAGCGATGGCAGCTTCACGTCGAGCGGACCAGTGGCGGGCGGCAGGCCCAGGCCGCCAAGGTCGCCGGCCTCGGCCGAGGCCAGCGGCAAGGCCGTGGCCACGCCTACCGCCAGCAGGCCGCGCCCGGCATGGTTGATAAACTGGCGGCGCGAGGTATCGCAGCTGGTAACCGCCTGGGTTTGGGCGGCCATCTGGTCGAGGGCCGCAGCGGTGGAATTTTCCTGAAACATAGTGAATTTACTGTATTTGAGCTGTTAGCGTGGCCTGTCTGTACGTACCCGAAGGCGTAAAGTGTTGCCGAACGGCGAGTAAGCCCAACTGTGGCAACCCCAGGCAATGGTTAGCGGTTAGGGAAGAATAGTCAGGGCTTTTACTGACTTCAGCCGTTTGCTTCTCGCCCCTCAATCACTGACTAATCATCAATTTACCAGCATTTTATGCCTGCATTGTTCGAGCCGCTTAGTCTGCGCGGCCTCACGCTTAAGAATAGAATTGTGGTATCGCCCATGTGCCAGTACAGCGCCGTGGATGGCTTTGCCAACGACTGGCACTTCGTGCATCTAGGCAGCCGGGCCGTGGGCGGGGCCAGCCTTATCATCGTGGAGGCCACGGCCGTCTCGCCCGAGGGCCGCATCACGCCCGACGACCTGGGCATCTGGCAGGATGAGCACATAGGGTTTTTAAAGCATATCAACTCCTTTATAGAATCCCAGGGCTGCGTACCCGGCGTGCAGCTGGCCCATGCCGGTCGCAAAGCCAGCACCTACGCGCCCTGGAAAGGCAGCGGCGCCGTGGCCGAAGGCGGCTGGCCGGTGGTAGCACCCAGCGCGGTAGCTTTTACCGGCAACTACCCGCAGCCGGTGGCGCTCACGCAAGCCGGCATTCAAAAAGTCATTGCCGATTTTCGCAGCGCTACCGAGCGGGCGCTGGCGGCGGGCTTTAAAGTGATTGAATTGCACGCCGCGCACGGCTATTTACTGCACCAGTTTTTGTCGCCGCTCAGCAATCAGCGTACGGATGCCTACGGCGGCTCGTTTGAAAACCGCATTCGCCTGCTGCTCGAAGTGGTGGCTGCCGTGCGCCAGGTGCTGCCCGAGAGCCTGCCGCTGCTGGTGCGCATCTCGGCTACCGACTGGGCCGAAGGCGGCTGGTCGGCCGACGAGTCGGTGCAGCTGGCTGCTCTTCTCAAAAATCAAGGGGTCGATTTGATTGACTGCTCAACGGGCGGCAACGTGGTCACGGCCAAAATTCCGGTCGGGCCCGGCTACCAGGTTGAGTTTGCTGCGCGCATCCGGCGCGAAGCCGGCGTACCGACCGGCGCCGTGGGCCTCATCACCACGCCCGCCGAGGCAGAGGCGATTGTAGCCGGCGGCCAGGCCGACCTCGTGCTGCTGGCCCGTGAGGAGCTCCGTGAACCTTATTTCCCGTTGCGCGCTGCGCACGAGCTGGGCGCTGAGCTGGCCTGGCCCGTACAGTACGAGCGCGCCAGGCCGAGAACGAAGTAAGCAGTTGGCAAGAGCCGCTACCCGTGAACAGCAGGTAGCGGCTGGCTTGGCTTTAGCTGGTTACCACCCGCGCCGTTACCAGCAGCTGCCCCACGTGGCGCGTGGTGTGCTCGGCGGCGTGCACCAATAAGCCAATAACGGTGCTCGGCAGCTGCGCCCGACCCACGCCGCGCCACTCGGACAGCGTACTTTCGGCAGTAGCCACAAGTTGGGCAAGTGCCTTATCTACCTGCCTGTCAAATGCCTGCGTCAGCTCCAGGGCGGCACCCAAGTGCGTGGGTGGCTGGCCCTCGGCGGTCAGGTAGGCTAGCTGGCTTTCGGTTAGC
The DNA here is from genome assembly GCF_013256425.1 of Hymenobacter sp. BRD67. Taxonomy (GTDB): domain Bacteria; phylum Bacteroidota; class Bacteroidia; order Cytophagales; family Hymenobacteraceae; genus Hymenobacter. Next base: position 274,048 of record NZ_CP053904.1, on the reverse strand, counting down.
GTCTCACCCAAGGCATACGTGAAGGTGCGGTCGAGCACGCCCGCCAGATGCCGCAGGTGAAAGCCCACTGAGGCCAGCCCCAGCGGCCGTTCGGCCAGCTTCCCGGCCGGAAAGCCGGCCATAATTTCGGCTACTTCTTCGCGGGCCTGCAGCAGCGCATGGGCTACCGGCTGGAGCAGCGGCGGCACGTTGGGCAGGGGGCCGCGCAGCCACACTTCGGGCAGGGGCTGAGGCTTGGATGAAGGCATAGGCTTGACTTTTTTCGGAAATAACAATCGGCAGGGTATTTGGGCCGGGCCCTGGCCATTAAACAGGCCGCCTTCGGTCGTATTTTTGCCCGTACTTATGTCTGCACTTCCTGCTTCTACCCTACTGGCTGCCGCCGCGCAGTTTGGCACTCCGCTTTATGTGTACCAGGCCGATACTATCCGGGCTCAGTATCAAAAGCTTACTACTGCTTTCAGCGCTCACCCCACGCGGTTTTTTTACGCCTGCAAAGCGCTTACCAACGTGGCCATCCTGAAAGTGCTGCTGGCAGAAGGCGCAGGCCTCGACTGCGTGAGTATCAATGAGGTAAAGCTGGGGCTGCACGTAGGCTTCGCGCCCGAGAATATTCTGTTTACGCCCAACAGCGTGGCCTTTGAGGAACTGGTAGAAGCGAAAGACCTGGGCGTTAATCTCAATATTGATAACCTGTCGCTGCTTGAGCGCTTCGGGGCTACGTTTGGCGGCTCGTACCCGGTTTGTGTGCGCCTGAACCCGCACATTGAGGCGGGCGGCAACTATAAAATATCGACCGGCCACATCGACAGCAAGTTTGGCATCAGCATTCACCAGCTGCGCCACCTTGAGCGCGTGGTGAAAGGCACCGGCCTGCACGTGCGCGGCCTGCACATGCACACGGGCTCCGAGATTAAAGACCTGAGCGTGTTTTTGCGAGTGCTCGACGTCATTTTCGAGGCGGCCCGTCGCTTTCCGAATCTCGATTTTCTGGACCTGGGCTCCGGCTTTAAAGTGCCTTACAAGCCCGGCGACCCTGAAACCGACGTAAACGGCCTGGGCCAGCAAGTGGCGGCCGCTTTCAAAGAGTTTGAGCACGAGTACGGCCGGCCGCTCGAAGCCTGGTTTGAGCCCGGCAAGTACCTGGTGAGCGAAAGCGGCTACCTACTGGTCGAGGTTTCGACGGTAAAGCACACCACGGCCACGGTATTTGCGGGCGTCAATTCGGGTTTTAACCACCTCATCCGGCCCATGATGTACGAGGCGTACCACTACATCAGTAACCTCTCGAACCCCAAAGGCCCGGAGCGCCTGTACACGGTAGTAGGCAACATCTGCGAAACCGACACCTTTGCCTGGGACCGCCTGCTGCCCGAGATTCACGAGGGCGATATTCTGGCGTTTCACAATGCCGGGGCCTACGGCTTCGAGATGAGCAGCTCGTTCAACTCGCGCCTGCGCCCCGCCGAGGTGCTGCTTGATGGGGAGCAGCCTCCCCGCCTCATTCGCCGCCGCCAGACGTTTGAGGATTTGCTGGCCGGGCAGTTATAGCTATAAAGTATTCGAGCAGCTAAAGGCGGAGCGCCTCGCTTTAGCTACTTACACCAGGCTTACCAGCCAGGCAATTGCTTCGGCATCGTGCTCGAAGCTGCGATAGATATGGCCGAGCCTGCGGCTGGTCATTACTACATTCGTCATGGCCAGGCGGGCAAATACATCGTGCGCCACTACCACCGCTCCGTAGCGGTAGCCATTTTCGAGCACGGCACGGGGCAGCCATTCGGTGGTCATCCAGGCTTCTTCGCCGCTGGTAAACGGACTCATCTGCTGCTGGTCGATGAGGAGCTTGCTCCAGCCCCGGCGCTGCAGGGCTTGGCGGGTGTGGGTGAGCAACGCCCGAAACTGACTTTCTTCGCGGGAGCCGGCGCAGTATTCGAGCCGCAGGTAGGCCAGCGGCTCTTCCCAGAGACAGCCAACATCGTTTTTAAAATAGATAGTACGGGCGGCAATAGTCATTAGCACAGGGAAAGGATGGGCTTTGGCCGGGCCATAACCAGCCGGCAAAAGGGCCGTAGCCTCAACAACCCGCTCTAAACCGCCAAGTCTGCCAGAGGTTATCCGTTAGCAGCTTTACTTTTAGCGCATGAAATCCCGCCGCAAAGTCGCTACCCTTCGCAAGCCCGCAAACTTTCCGGCCGAAAACGTGCTTACGGGCCTTACCGTACCGGGGCTGCTGGCGCTGGGCCGCGACGTAGAGCAGTATCACTTCGTGCATTGCGACTTCAGCGAAGCCGACCTGAGCGGGCTGCGGCTCGAAGACTGCCTGTTTGAGCGCTGCAACCTGACCACTGCCAAGCTCAGCGGCACAGCCCTGCAAAACGTGGCGTTTGCCGACTGCAAGCTGCTGGGCGTGGCGTTTGGGGCCTGCCAGGATATGCTGTTTGGAGTGCATTTCGACGGGTGCCAGCTCCGCTACGCCTCGTTTGGGGGCAAGCGCCTGTCCGGCACGCGCTTCGTAAAATGCAAGCTGGACGAAGTCGATTTTACCAATGCCGACCTGAGCGCAGCCGTGTTTCAGGACTGCGACCTGGCGGGCACCATTTTTCACGATACTCAGCTGGGCGGGGCCGATTTTACCACGGCCACCGGCTTTAGCATCGACCCCGAAGCTAATTATCTGGCTGGGGCGCGCTTCACGCTGGCCGGCCTGCCGGGCCTGCTCACCAAGTATAGCCTGGAGATAGAATAAGGCCCGCGCTGGCTTCCTACCGGTGCCTGCCCCGTATCTTGGGCATCCATATCAACTCCATTCGTATGTCTGACACTCCCATCCGCCCAGCCACTCTCTACCGCTGGGACGACATGCCCAAAGACGAGCTCTCCAATACCATTTCGCGCCGCCTCATCACCGGCGACCAGATGATGCTCGCCCACGTGTACCTCAAAAAAGGCGCGATTGTCCCCAAGCACTCGCATCATAATGAGCAGATTACCTATATTCTGGAAGGTGCGCTGCGCTTTCACTTGGGCGAAGACGAAAGCCAGGAAGTCATCGTGCGCGCCGGCGAGGTGCTCACTATTCCCTCGCACCTGCCCCACAAGGCCGAAGCGCTGGAAGATACTCTCGACGTAGACGTTTTCAGCCCCCCGCGCCAGGACTGGCTCGACGGCAGCGACAGCTATTTGCGCAAGTAGCCGAGCGGCTTACCAGCAAGAGCGCCGTGCGCCGCTACGGGCAGCATGGCGCTCTTAGTAGCTTATTTTTCAATCTATTACCGTACTATTAACTTAAATGGACCTCGGACTAAAAGGAAAAGTAGCCCTCGTAGCCGCTGCCAGCAAAGGACTGGGCCGCGCCTTGGCCGAAGAACTGGCTGCCGAAGGCGCTACGTTGGTGCTCTGCGCCCGCACCGACGAAACGCTACAGCAAACCTGCGCCGCCATCCGCAGCGCCACCGGGGCGCAGGTGCTGGGCGTAGCGGCCGATGTAGCCAAGCCCGCCGACGTAGCGCGGGTAGTGCAGGCAGCCCTTGCTCAGTTCGGGCAGATTGATATTCTGGTAACCAATGCCGGCGGGCCGCCAGCCGGCACTTTCGAGCAGCACGACGCCGCAGCTTGGGACGCCGCCACGCGCCTGCTGCTCACCAGCGTAGTGGAGCTGACGCGCGCCGTGCTGCCGGGCATGAAAGCCCGCGGCTGGGGCCGTATTCTCAACATAACCTCTATCTCGGTGAAGCAGCCCATCGGCAACCTCTTGCTTTCCAACAGCCTGCGCGCGGCCGTGACGGGCATGGCCCGCACGTTGGCCAATGAAGTAGCCGCCGATGGCATCACGGTCAACAATATTCTGCCCGGCTACACCCGCACCGAGCGCGTCGAGCACCTGGCTGGCGCCGCCGCTGCCCGCGAAAACATCAGCCCCGAACAAGCTACCGAGCGCTGGACCAACGAGATACCCATGCGCCGCCTCGGCGAGCCCCGCGAGTTTGCCGCGCTGGCGGCCTTCCTGTGCTCCGAGCGGGCCAGCTACATTACGGGCACCTCCACGGCGGTAGATGGCGGCTGGTTGCGCGGGCTTTATTAGGCATTCAGGCGGTGTGAGTACTGCGTATTTTCAGCGACTTTCGGCCCTATCGAAAACATCAGCCGCGGTTAGGCATTACTCACTAACCATTAACCGTTAGTACACTTGCTTACTCTGCTTATCGGCACCAACCGCCCTCAGTCGCGCGCCCGGCGCGTGGCCGATTTTTACGCTACCATTCTGGATGAGCTGGGCGCAGCTTACCAGTTTATGGACTTGCTTGAGCTGCCCACTGACTTTCTCAATACCACGCTCTACCACAACGCCGGCCGGCACGATGGCTTCAATAAGTTTATCGCGCCGCTCGACCGCTCCGACAAGCTCATTATTATTGCGCCCGAGTACAACTGCTCGATTCCGGGGCCCTCAAGTCGTTTATCGATGCCCTACCCTACCCCGGCGGTATTCGGGGCAAAAAAGCGGCCCTCGTGAGCCTGAGCAGTGGCAGCATGGGCGGGGCGCTGGCCCTGAGCCACCTCACCGATATTCTGTTTTACCTGGGCACCACGGTGTTGCCGCAGCGCGTGCGCCTACCCCATATCAGCCAGCACCTCTCGCCCGAAGGCGAGGTTAACAGCCCGCTCTTCCGGCAGCTGCTGCGCGAGCAGGCCGAAGCCCTGCTGAACAGCTAGCGCCGGGTGCGTAGCAGCAGCACCAAGCCATACAGCGTTACGCTGAGCACGCCCAGCGCCGAAAGCATGGCTACCGCGTCGCGGATATTTTTGCCCGCCCAGTCCATCAGGAAAAACTTGTGGAGCACGGCAAACGACAAGCCCTCGCGCCGGTCGCCATCGGTGACGAGCGCCGCCAGGCGGCCGCTGGCCGGCTCTACGTACAAGGCAGTGTGCCCAGGCGTGGCAAAGGCCAGCTTCACTACCGGCAGCCGTTTATTCACAAAGCCATATTCTTCAGTGAATTTGGTTACCAGCTCGGGGCTGAGCAGGTTGGCCTGAGCGGGAGCCGGGCCGGCAGCCGGCATGCCGATAGCCGTGGTGGTTTCGGCGGTGAGGGCAGGGGCGGTGCAGCAATCGGGCAAGGCCCCATCTTCAGCGGCCCCGGTGGCGCTGAGGGCTGCCGGCTGGCCATTCAGCCGGGTCATAAACTCCTGGCCCAGCTCGCGGGCGTAAGTCAGCTCGCCATTGGGCAGCAGCTGGCCGTCGCGGGTGCTGCGGTACTGCACCTGCTGCTTGCCGGCAGCACTTTTGCTCACGAGCCGATAATAGGGCTGGCCGCCCACGCGCACCAGCGATACCTGCTGCACCGGCACCGCGCCGCCCAGCGCCTCATTCAAAGGCCAGGCCAACTCGCTGGTGGCGAAGGCACTAACCCGTGCCACCTGCTCGCGGCGGTCGGGCGTAAATTTTTGAATGAGATGGTAGCTGGCGCTCAGGGCAAAGGTAAACGTGACAAAAGCCACCCACAGCCCCAGCGTGCGGTGCCGGCGGCGCAGCCAGCCTACCTGGTCCTGGGCCGAGCGCGGCTGCCGCAGCTTCTTCCGCACAAAGCCATAGATAAGCAGCCCGCTCAGCGCCGACAGCCAGATAATGGTTGTGAATACCAGCATAATACCCAGATGCAGCGGCCGGGGCAGCGCATCGAGAAAATCCCAGTTGTGCAGCATGCCAAACGTCCACAGAAACCGGGCGCGGGCGTGGTTATTAAAGGTACCCATCCGGCTCTGCCCGGTTTCGACGAAGATGGCCATGCCATCGGGCCGGGCAAAGGTAATTTTCCAGACCGGCAGCAGCCGGTTGATAAACTTGTAGTCGGCCGTGTAGTGCGTCAGGTGCTCGGCACCGGCGATGGCCGAGGTCGAATCGGCCAGCAGGTAGCGGGCCACGTCCTCGGCATAGGCCCGGTCGCCGCCGGGCAGCTCGTGGCCGGTAGTGGCCGCAAAGTAGCGCAGCCGCCCCGAAAATCGGCGACCTGGTACATAGCCTCGCGGCGATAGTGTACCACGCGCACGTTTTGCACGGCCGCCAGGTGGTTTTGGGTCAATACCTGAGCCACGGGCAGCGCCAGCTTGGCGGCCGAAAGCGGCGGCGACGGCACGGTTTCGTGGGCGATAAACGGCCGCAGCAGGTTGGACATCAGGGGGTGCGAAAGACCGCTGAGCGTCCACATCAGCACCGGCACTACTGTTACCAGGCCCAGCGTGCGGTGCCAGCGGTAGATATGGCGGCCCACAAAGCGCCGAATGGGCGAGGCCGCCGGAACCGCTACACGGGAAGTCGAGGTCGTTTGCATAAAAGACGTAAGCAGTGTAGCGTGGACTCTGCGCGTCCGCGCGTAAGTAATACTATACAGGTCGTCCTACGCGCGGACGCGCAGAATCCACGCTACTTGGCCTTGGCGGCGAAGGTGTAGCCCAGGCCCAGCGTGTAGGTGCGCGGCGCGGCGGCCTGGTAGGTAGTGCCGTACTGATTAGCCGTTACCACGCTGGCATACAGCTCATTGGTAAGGTTTATTACGTTGGTCCACACTTCGAGGCCGCGCAGGCTGGCTTGCGGCAGGCGGTAGCCCAGGCGCAGGTTCAGCAGGCTGTAGCCGGCGTAGGTCTTGGTATTGTCGGTGCTGGTGTAGTAGCGGCCAATGCGCTGGTATTCCAGCCCCAGCCGGGCGCCGGGCACAAAGCGCGGCTTATAAAACACTTCGGCATTGGCAATCCAATTGGGCGCGCCCGCCATGCGGTTACCGGCATAGTCGAAGTTCTTGCCATTTACTACCTCACTGTAGTCCAGGTAAGTATGACGGGCATTAGTACCGCTGAGCCGAAAATTCACCTCCGATACCGGCGCGTACGTCAGCGAATATTCAACGCCCTGATGGCGTGTGGCCCCGCGTTGGCACTCTGCGTGGTATTGTCGGCCTGCAGCACGCTGATAATCTCGTGGCGGCCTTCCATCTGGTACACGCTCAGGTCGAGGTAAACCTTGCGCTCGAACAGCGCCACCCAGCCGCCCGCCTCATAGTTCGTAAAATTGGCCTGCTGCAGCTCAATCTGCTGGCGCGAGCTGTAGAGGCTGCTGGTTTCGGGCGGCTGAAAGCCCGTGCTGAAATTGGCATACACCCCCCGGTTCTCGCCCAGCGCGTAGGTCAGGCCCAGCTTAGGCGCCACGATGTTGTAGATATTATCCTGGGCCGCTTTCTTCGTAGTCTGGCTGCCGCTCAGGTTATTGCTGAATTTATACTGCACCCGGTCGTAACGCAGGCCACCCACGAGGCGCAGGGCCTCCGTGGCCTGCACTTCGTACTGCGCATAGGCGGCGGCATTAACCAAGTCTATTTTATAGTCGTCGAGGTAACGACCGGTATCGGTATAGCCCGTATAAAAATTATTGGCAACATCCTTCTGAATAGCCAGGTAGCGGGCAAAGTACGTGCTGGGACTATAATCAAAATACCCGCCCACAATCAGCCGCGAATTGAGAAAGCCCAGGTCGGCCCGGTGCTGCACCAGCGCCCCGTAGCTCCTGAATGACTGGTTATTAACCTGTCCGTTGGAGCTTTGATACACGCCATTCACGCGCACATCGGCAATGTAGTAGCTCGGCAGCTGCCCGGTTGAGTTGTAGCGATAAAAGCCCGTAAGCGCCGTTTGCTGGCTCGGGCTCCAGTCGTGCTCCAGGCGCAGGCTGCTGCGCACGGCCGTTACCACGCGGTTAGTGAAGCGGTTGTTGCTCTGGTAGCGGCGGCTGTAAAAGTGCGCGCTGTCGAGCGTGCCCGGCGTTTGGGTATTCAGATAATTATACGTACCCATGCCGATAAGCCGGGTTTTTGAACTAAAGGTATAGTCGGCGCGCGCCGTCCACGACTGCTTGTCGAAGTCGGTGTAGTCCTGCCAGCTGTTGCGCTGCCGAGCCATGTAGCCGCCCGCGTACAACCCGAGCTTGCCTACCGTGCCGCTGACGCTGGCGTCGGCCCGGCGGTAGCCAAAGCCATCGCCCTGCACCGACACGCCCGCCGTGGGCAGCGGCGTGGGCTTCTGGGTCAGGAAGTTAACTGCCCCACCAATGGCATTGGAGCCGTAGAGCGACGAGGCCGGACCTTTCACCACCTCTATGCTGCGCACGCCGGCCTGGTTTATCTCGTACAGGGCATTGTGGTTGAAGATGCCGATGGGCCGGATAGGCAGGCCATCTTCCAGATAGAGATAAACCGCGTTAGTCGTAATGGGCTGCCGGATAGCCATCATGTGCTGCTCATTGCCCAAGTCTACCATATATACGCCGGCTACTTTATTAAGCAGCTGGTAGGACGCCGTGGCCTTGGTATCGGCAATGAGCTGCGGCGACACCTGGCTGATGGCGATGGGGGCTTCCGTACGCTTTTCCTGCTCGCGGCTCGCCGATACTACCACGCCCTGCAGGCTTACCGGCGCGGCTTCGAGGCGCACCGTCAGGGGCCGGCCACCGGCGGGCACGTGTACCCGCTGCGCGTTATACCCGACGAATGAGATGGTTACCTCACTAGTCGGGGTAGCTCCGGCCAAGGCAAAGTGCCCGTTGAGGTCGGTAGTCGTGCCAATACTTCCGCCGGGCACGCTGATGCTGACGCCGGGCAACGGCTGCTGCGTTTGGGCATCGAGAATAGTGCCGCGCAGCGCGGCAGCCTGCTGAGCCTGGGCGCTGCTCATGCAGACCGCCAGCCCGGCAGCAATAAAAATAAATTTCATCCTTGCTAGTCAAGCTATTAACAAACAGTAAGGGGCAAGGCCCAACTGGCTGAACTACGCGCAGGCGCACTCCTTACCAATGGGCGGGCAACTCCCAGACGAGGATTGTTAGCAGCCTAGCGGCGGATGGAATACCGCGCCGAGGGGGCGGCGTAGTGGCCCGGCACCAGCGGCGCGTGGCGGACGGCGGGCAGGCGGGCTATGGTTGGCTGCACAGCCAACTCTACCCCTGCCGCAAAGGCGGCGGGCAGCATTTCCAGGCGCTCTTTGAGCGGGTTGGGCGCTTTGTTTTCACGGTCTTGCTGCTGCTTGAGCTGCTTGGCAAAGTAGCACTGGCCATCGCAGTGCAGCGCGGGCCGGGCCTTGTTCACGCAAAAGCGCGCCGTGATGGTCGCCCGGTTCAGCGCAAAATCTACCACCAACACCTCCCGGCTGAAGGTTTGCAGCAGCACTAAGGCAACGAGCAGGTAGGCAAAAACAGACTTCACGCGCAGGAAAGACACAGGCAGCAACAAAAATACGGCGCTCGCCTGTTACTTGGATGTTGGCTCGGCAAAACCCGCGTTTCTTCACGCTATTTATAAGCAGCAGTGGTAGCTTAGCAACTGTAAATCTGTTAACCCGGCGCGTTGTCGGGTAGCTTAAAGCGACGTGTGGCAGGCTGAACTTTCCGGCCCGGCCCCTTGTGTAGCTTAACCATGGCCGCCATGCTTACCAACAGAGCGCCCGGCGCTCTGTTTATCAGACAAGCTCAGTTACTCAGCCCCTACTAACTATCCTACTCATCTCGCAGCCATTATTCCGATGAAAACCTCTAAGTATTTCCTCTTTTTCGGTCTGCTGCTTGTCGCTTCGATGGCCGGTATGCAGGGCTGCAAGAAAGACAGTGACCTCCAGACGCCCGGTGAGGTCGACCTGCAGATTAGCAACGTAGTCGGAGCCAAGCCCCTGGCGCTGGATGGCACTACGTACAGCACCCCGGCGGGCGAAATCTTCAGCGTGAGCACGTTCGAGTACTATATATCGAATATCAAGCTTACTAAAAGCGACGGCACCGTGTATGTCGCGCCCAACACGTATTTTTTGGTCGACCAGGCTAAGCCCGCCACGCAGCACCTGGCCATCACGGGCGTACCAGCCGGCACGTACACCGGCGTGAGCTTTATCATCGGCGTGGACGCAGCCACCACCCAGGCTGACCCGCTCGCGCTGACGGGCGTGCTTAACCCGGCCAACAGCATGTACTGGACCTGGAACACGGGCCACATTTTTCTGAAACTGGAAGGTACCGTAACCTCGGCCGGGCGGCCCATCGTGTGCCACATCGGGGGCTACACCGACCCGTACAATGCCATCGTCACGGCTACGCCATCGCTTGCGGGCAAAATCTTGTCGGTCAACGGCACGCACAGCTCCACCATCAGCCTTTCGGCCGATGTGCTGAAGCTCTTTGATGGCGTCAGTCACATCACGCTTAGTACCTTCTCCAATGGCATGATGCCGGGCGCCGAAGCGGTACAGGTAGCCAAAAACTACGGCGCGGGCATGTTTACCGTCACCCAAACCCAGGATAACTAACCTACTAGCGCCGTGCTGCCCTTTCGTCCCCAACGGCCGCGCATTGTTTGGCTGGCCGGCCTGGGCCTGGCCAGCGGCACGCTTTGGGTTTTGCTGAGCGGGGCCAGGGCCGAGGCGATTCGGGGCACAAGGCAGCCGGCCAATTTCCCAGCCATGCGCTACGACCTGGCCAGCAATGAGCCCGACCAGGCCGCCTTCGAGCTGGGGCGCACGCTGTTTTATGACCCGCGCCTGTCGAGCGACGGCAGTATTTCGTGCGGCTCGTGCCACCAGCAAAGCCGGGCCTTTACCGATGGCCGCGCCGTGCCGGTGGGCGTGGCCGGCCGCCGCAGCCGGCGCAATGCCCCGGCCCTGCAAAACCTGCGCTGGCGGCACGGCTTCATGGCCGATGGCGGCGTGCTGGGCCTTGAGGCGCAGGCCCTGGCACCGCTCACCAGCCCCCAGGAAATGAACGAGCCGCTGGCCAATGCGCTGGCCCGACTCAACGCCGACCCTGAGTATCGCCGGCGCTTTGCGGCCATCTACGGGCCGGGTAAAATTGATACACCGCAGTTTTTGCGCGCGCTGGCACAGTTTACGGCGGCGCTTACCAGCGCCAGCTCGCGCTACGACAAATTTGTGCGCCATGAGCCGGGCGGCACCCTCACTACGCCCGAATTGCAGGGGATGGCGCTGCTTCGGGCCAGGTGCAGCAGCTGCCACGCCACCGATTTATTTACCGATGAGTCGTTTCGCAACAACGGCCTCGATGCGGCTTTTCCAGTCGATTCGGGCCGGGCGCACATTACGCTGCGGCCCACCGATGCGGGCCGCTTTAAGGTGCCGAGCCTGCGCAACGTAGCCCGTACTGCGCCCTACATGCACGATGGCCGCTTTGCCACGCTGCCGCAGGTGCTGGCGCACTACGCCCGCGGCGTGCGCCCCTCGCGCACGCTCGACCCGCTGCTGCGCCAGCCCGACGGCCGCCTGGGTATTGCGCTTTCCGCCAAGCAGCAGAGTGAAATAATCGCTTTCCTGGCAACGTTGACCGACCAGCAATTTCTGACCGACCCCCGCCTTGCTGCCCCGGCTCGGGAAACCAGGGCCACCCCGCCCCGCGTTATCGGCGCAAAAGCCGTGGCATTTCAGCATAGATAATTTTTTTATTATATAGAATAATGACTATTGTCAACCCCCGGGTGCTGGCCTTTCTGCTCGGCTGCATGCTGCTGGGTGGCTGTGGCAGCAAGGGCAGCATCGACCCCGTTACGCCTACGCCGGTGGTGCCCACTCCCACTGCCTATACCCTTACGCTACCGGCCGGCTTTCCTACCCCGGTAATTCCGGCCGATAACCCGCTCACCAACGAAGGGGTGGCGCTGGGGCGCATGCTGTTTTACGAAAAAGCCCTTTCGAGCACCGGCACCATGAGCTGCGGCTCGTGCCACCAGCAAAGCAAGTCCTTTACCGATGGCCTGCCGCTGGCGGTAGGCGTCGATGGCGTAGCTAATCCGCGCGGCACCATGTCGCTGGTAAACGTGCTCTGGAGCACCCAGCTCACCTGGGACGGGGCCTTTACCACGCTGGAAACCCAGGCGCAGAAGCCTCTTGAAAATACCATTGAGCTGCATCAGCCGCTGCCGGCGAGCGTGGCCAAGCTCCAGGCTACCACCTTGTACCCACCCTTATTTGAGGCCGCTTTTGGCACCAAAACCATTACGCCCGCGCTCACGCTCAAGGCGCTGGCGCAGTTTGAGCGCACTATTATTTCCAGCAATTCGCGCTACGACAAATACGTGGCCACCCGCGCCGGCTTCAGTGCCGATGAGGTAGCAGGCTTGCAGCTCTACACGACGCACATTGCGCCGGGCGTGGTGCGCGGGGCCGAGTGCTTCCACTGCCATACCCAGCCGCTGATGTCGTCGGGCTACGCGGGCAAATTCTTCAATAATGGCCTCGACCTTACGTTTGCCGACCCCGGCCGGGGTGGCATCACTCTGCTGGCTGTCGACCAGGGTAAGTTTATCGCGCCCACGCTGCGCAATATTGCCCTGACGGCCCCCTATATGCACGACGGCCGCTTCAAAACCCTGGAAGAAGTGCTCGACCACTACTCCGACCACGTGCAGATGGCCAGCCCCAACCTCGACCCCAACCTTATCCAGGGTATCAACGACCCGCCCTTTGGCACGCATATGGACCTGACGCCCACCGAAAAGCGGCAGGTGCTGGCCTTTCTGAAAACCCTGACCGACTCTACCATTATCACCGACAAGCGCTTTTCCAGCCCGTTTTAGGCTTTCTGTTGTCTATGGCCTGCCGATAAAAGGACTGGTAACGAAAGCACTTGTTATTGTACGCCTAGTAGCTCCTCAGCTGCTGCTACTACCCGAGCGGGCGTAATCAGCCGGATATCCGGGTCGTGAGCGGGGCGGCTAAAGTCGCCCTGCGCAAACCGCGCTTCCTGGCTGGGCGGAAACAGACAGCGGCACGGAGTCCGCAGCAGCGCCGACGGATACGGGAAGAATTTGCCATAGTTTTCCCCATCAGCAGCACTAGGCAGGGGTGCCGGCCTGCGCGGCCAAATGAGCAGCTACGGTATCGTTGCTAATAAGCAGGCGTGCGCCCGCCAGCAGGGCAGCCAGGCCCGGCAGGTCGGTTTGGCCACAGCAGTTTTCCAGTGGCACCGTAGGGCCGGCAGCCTGGGCTATCTCCTGCGCCAGCCGGGCATCGGCAGGGCTACCCGCCAGCACCAGGCGATACCGGCTGCCATAGCGCTGGTGCAGGCCCTGCGCCAGCCGGGCAAAGTGCCGGGGGGGCCAGCGCTTGCGCCGGGCACTGGCTCCCGGGAAAAGTACTATATAAGGAGTACCTGCTACTCCCTTTACTGCATGCTGCACGCTGGTGGGTAGCTGCAGGGGCGCCGGCCTGGGCGGCTCGGTAGCCAGCCCGGAAGCGTGCCGCCAGTTTTCAAAAAACTCCCGGTTGCGGTCGTACTCAAACAGCACGGCCGGCGTACTGGGCAGCAGTTGTGTGAAGCCCGCGTCGAGCAGCCGGTACTCGGGGCCAGGCCGGAGCGAGCCTTCGCTGGCAATGCGCACGGGGGCTTTCAAGTATTGCACAAAGGTTTCGACCGCCGGCTCCCGCACGTGCAGCGGATAGACTATCTCGCCAAAACCTTTACCACCAATTTGTTGGAGCATTTCGTGGCGATAGTCCAGGTCAGCCATAAAGCGGCCGGTATCCAGCAGCATCAGCTCATCAAAACAGTCAGCATCCCAGGCACGGGCCAGCGGGGCCCATACAGCATTGGCCAGCAGCGTCAGGTGCTGCCCTCTTGCACGCACTTCCTCACTCAGGCGGCAAAGCCAGGGGCGATAAAGCAGGTAGTCGCCGATAGAATCGTGGCGCACTACCAGCACCCGCCTGGCGTTGGGCGGGGCCTGCTGCGCCAGGGCAGCCTCATCGGCACTCCGCAGCGCCTCCAGCTTGCGTTGCCGCCGAAACCCCCGAAAACGCTCACGCAGCGTACCAAACATAGGTGCAAAGTTACTGGCCGGCCTTCAATCCGATGCGTTCTACCAGCCTGTGGCCGCACTATAGCAAGGGGGGACTACACCGCACGGCCCCGCCCGACAAGTCGGGCGGGGCCGTGAAAATAAACTACGTAGCGCAGGCAAGGCTTAGTCCACGTTGTCGTGCAAAAAGCGGTTATCTCCCAGCAGCTCGTTGTCATCGCTTAGGTTAAAGCGCGAGATATTTTGCGCGCTGCTCGGCGTTACGGGCTCCAGCTTCTGGCCGCGGCGCAGGTAAGCCGGCGTATCGAGGTGCGTGGTGGCATCGGGCGAGAGGCCTTGGCTCTGGCTCAGCTGCTGCAAGCGGCGGCGGCGCTCTTCGGCCTGAGCCTCCAGCATGGCCGGCCGGGGGCGGGCTGCCGCCGGCTGCTGGGCAGCTTGCTGGCCCGATAGCAGCACCGGGTCGCCGGGCGCGGTAATGGGCACCCCGGCCAGGCCAGTCTGCGCGTTGGGCGTGTTCGGGCCGTTCAGCTCGTAGGTTATCCGCGCTGGCTCGGGCGTGGTAAAGGTGGGTACTACCGGGGCCGGCCCCGCTTGAGCTACCGGCGTGGGCTGGGCCGGCCGGTCCTTATCAAGGCTTACCGGCGTTTCGGCCACTGGCGTGGTGGCTACAGGCTCGGGTGAGCCCTCGGCACGGCCGTTGGTAGCGATGGTGTGCGCCTCGCGGGCAAAACCCGTGGCGATTACCGTCACGCGAATGCTCTGGCCCAGCGTTTCGTCGGTGCCGTGGCCAAAAATCATTTCCGCATCTGCGCCGGCCTTGCCCTGAATGTACTCCGTGATTTCCGACAGCTCATCCATTTCCAGCTCGGCCTGGTCGCCCGACATAATGCTGAGCAGAATGCGCTGCGCGCCCTGAATATCGGTGTTGTTGAGCAGCGGCGAGTTCAGGGCTTCCTCGGCGGCGCGGCGGGCCCGGTTTTCCCCCTCCGTCACGGAGCTGCCCATTACGGCCGCGCCCGAGTCCTTCATCACCGTTTTTACGTCCTCAAAATCCACGTTCACGTCGGCCGTTACCGTAATGATTTCGGCAATCGACTTGGCGGCCGTGGTCAGCACCGTATCGGCCTTGGCGAAGGCCTGGCCCATTGTCAGGTTGCCGTAGAGCTGGCGCAGCTTATCGTTGAGAATCA
The DNA here is from genome assembly GCF_013256425.1 of Hymenobacter sp. BRD67. GTDB lineage: Bacteria > Bacteroidota > Bacteroidia > Cytophagales > Hymenobacteraceae > Hymenobacter. The sequence goes on along the minus strand of NZ_CP053904.1, from coordinate 259,024 downwards.
CCAGCACCGTATCGCAGTGCTCACTTAGCTCCTTGATGCCCTGCTCGGCCTGGTCGCGCTTCTTCTTGCCCTCAAACAGGAAAGGAGCCGTGACGATACCCACGGTTAGAATATTCAATTCCTGCGCTACCTGCGCGATAACCGGCGCGGCGCCGGTGCCCGTGCCGCCCCCATACCGGCCGTGATAAACAGCATCTTGGTGCCGTTGCTCAGCAGCTCCCGGATTTGCTCGCGGCTTTCGAGGGCAGCCTGCCGGCCGCGCTCGGGCTTGGCCCCGGCCCCGAGGCCTTCGGTCAGGTCCACCCCTATCTGGAGCTTATTGGGCACCGTGGAGCTTTCGAGCGCCTGGCGGTCGGTGTTGCAGATAATAAACTCCACGTCCTTGATGCCCTGCTTATGCATGTGCTTCACGGCGTTGGAGCCCCCGCCCCCTACCCCAATCACCTTGATGATGGAGCGGCTCTGGGCCGGAATGTCGAAGGTGAAATTCATAAAGATTCATTTAACATTCAACATATAACATATAACAACCTGTTAGACAGGCTGCTAAGACTCAAAGCCCAACTGTTAAATGTTAAATGATAATTGTTAAATGAGATTAATATTGCTTGTCGTCAAAATCGTCAATCAGAATACCCTTGAGCTTGCGCGTAATGTCGCCCAGGAACTTGAGTCCCTTCTGCTCTTTGGGTGGCTTGGGGGCTTCAGGCGCCGCAGCGGCCGGCGCTACGGGCGCGGCCGGAGCCGGCGTAAAGCTCGGCACTACCGGGGCCGCGACCGGCGTAGCAGCCTGGTAGCTGTAAGGCGGTATTTCTTCCTCACCGTAGCCGGGGCGCGCCACACGCTCGTCCTGCGCCTGGTAGCCAGCCAGCACGAGGCCCACGCCGGTAGCGTGCATCGGCGATTTCACGTCCTCAATCTTGCCCTTACCCAGGTGCTGATTGGGATAGCCAATGCGCGTATCGAGGCCGGTGAGGTACTCGGTCAGCTGTTCCAGGTTCTGGAGCTGCGAGCCGCCGCCGGTCAGCACGACGCCGGCCGACAGCTGGTCCTGTAGCCCCATGCGGTAGATTTCGGCATATACCAGCTCGATAATCTCCGACATGCGGGCCTCAATGATATACGCCAGATTCTTGAGCGATACTTCTTTGGGTGGGCGGTTGGGCAAGCCCGGAATGCTCACGATTTCGTAGTCGCTGGCTTCTTCGGCAATGGCTTTGCCAAACTTCACTTTCAGCTGCTCGGCCTGGTTGGGCGTCACGTTGCAGCCCTGCTTGATATCCTGGGTGATGATATTGCCGCCGAAGGGCAGCACGGCCGCGTGGCGAATAATACCATCTTTGAAAACGGCCAGGTCGGTAGTGCCGCCGCCGATGTCAATCAGCGCCACGCCCGCTTCTTTCTCCTCGTCGCTAAGCACCGACACACTCGAGGCCAGCGGCTCCAGAATGAGGTCGGCAATAGCCAGCCCGGCCTTGGTCACGCATTTATTAATGTTGTTGATAGCTGCGCTCTGGGCCGTGATAATGTGGAAGTTACCTTCCAGGCGCACGCCAGCCATGCCGATGGGGTCGGTGACGCCGCCTTCAAAGTCAACTTTATAATCCTGCGGCATTACGTGGATAATCTGCGAGCCCGGCGGGGTCACCAGCCGGTACATATCGGCGGTAAGGCGGTTGACGTCGTCCTGGGTAATCTCGTTATCGCCACTGGGCCGGGTAATGGAGCCATTGTGCTGCAGCGACTTGATATGCTGCCCCGCAATGCCCACATTTACCACCCAATGTCGATGCCCGACTGCTCTTCGGCCTGCCGGATGGCCCGCTTAATCGCATCTACGGTTTTATCGATATTCAATACAAGGCCGCGCTGTACCCCTTCCGACACGGCCTTGCCCATGCCCAGAATCTCGAGCTTGCCGTACTCGTTTTTGCGGCCCACCAAGGCGCAGATTTTCGTGGTGCCGATGTCGAGGCCGACGACTATTTTATCTTGTTGCATAGGGGCAGAGTGGGCAGTGAAAGAGCAGTAGCTAACCGGGTTAGCAAAATGTATAAAAAATATATTTTTGGTTACCAGGCAGTTACTACTCGCAAATTATTTGGTTTTGGTATTCTACGTTTATGCGATGGTACGTATCCCAGCCTAGCACTGAGGGAATTTGACGGTAAAATACCATCAATTTGGCGAATTTTTCCGAAATATCTTCGGGGGCCCCAAACTCGATACGCTGGTCGCCCACCTGCTGCGTGAAGCTGAGCTTGCCGCCCGGCTCCACAAAAACTTCGGCCACCTGAGCCCGCCAGAAGGGATGCTCATCTACAAAGCGTAAAAAATCGAGGTAGCCCCGACTGGTGCTATCCTGAAAAAAATTACTGGGCAGCGTGCCGCCGCCGGCCCGGCTCACGGTGGCCACCCGCGCCGTGTAGAGCGGCGACAGCGGCAGCCGCCGGCCATTGGCATCGACGTAGGTATCGAGGCGGTCATCGGGATGCACCAAACGGGCGATAGGCCGGTTTTGGTGCACGTCGGCGTGCAGATTGCCGGCGAGGTCACGATACACCTGCGCATCGCGCACGAAAGGGTGCGCCTTCAGCCGGTTTTCCAGCTCGCGCAGTCGCGGGCCTTCGGGCACCGTGCCCAGCACCGGCTCTTTACCGCCATTGGTAAGAAGCGCGGTTACGCCACGCTCACTGATAAAATAATTATCGAACTCGTTAGCTACGTTTACCACAACATTTTGCACCGGGCGGTGCGCTTGCCGAAAGGCCGCAAACGCAGCCATGCTACCCAACCCCAGCAGGCAGGCAAGCGCGACAAGCAAATTGCGAACGGTCATATTCATAAAATTGCATATTAGCCCTTATCTGGTTTGTTTTGCAGCCTCAACCGTGCTATAATTAGCGCAAGCGGCAGCTAAAAAATAAGATAAAACGAGCAGATTATATTTTTTTTAGTTTTGAGGAATTTCTGTAGAATCCAGTATTTTTTTAAGCTGCGGCACAAGGGTATCAATGTCGCCGGCTCCTACGGTTGCCAGCACGTCAAATGTAGAATTATTTTGGGCATTTTCCAACACTTGCTGCTTGGTTTGCAGCGATTTAGCCGGCGAAGTAATTGCCGAGAGCAACATTTCCGCAGTCACGCCCGCTATGGGCAGCTCACGCGCCGGATAAATATCCAGCAGCACTACTTCATCGGCCAGACTCAGGCTTTTTGAAAAGCCTTCGGCAAAGTCGCGGGTGCGGGTAAATAAATGCGGCTGAAAAATGACCCGTATTTTTTTACCGGGATATAAGGCGCGCAACGAGCGCAGAAAAGCTTCAATTTCGCGCGGGTGATGGGCGTAGTCGTCTACGTATACTTTATCAGCCCTGGTTACAATAAATTCGAAGCGCCTTTTAACGCCCCGATACGTAGCCACGGCCTCAGGGAGTTGCATTTCACGCACTCCAAATAATTGTGCGGCCGCGGCGGCGGCCAGCATATTTTCAATATTGTGAAAGCCGGGCACGGCTAACTTCAACCCCGCCACGACGCCCTGTGGGCTGTGCAGGTCGAAGTGAAACTGATGTCCTTCGGTGGTAATATTTCCAGCAAATAAGTCGAGGTGCGGCGCAGCCGCCAAGCCGTAGCGCAGCACCCGCGTGCCGGGCGGCACGGCCGCCGCCACCCGCTCGTCGGCAGTGTGGTTGAGCAGCAGCGTCCCCCCGGGCTTTAGCTGGCCAACGAATTGACAGAAAGAGTCGATAAGCGCGCTTTGCTCCCCGTAGATATCCAGGTGGTCGGCATCGGTACTGGTCACGATGGCTACATCGGGGTGCAGGGTCAGAAAGCTGCGGTCGTATTCGTCGGCTTCCACCACTACCGGGGCCGTAGGGGTTTTGGGCAGCAACAGATTGGAGCCCAGATTTACGGAGATACCGCCCAAAAAAGCCCCGGCGTCGAGGCCGGCCTGACGCAGCAAATGCGCCACCATGCTACTGGTCGTGGTTTTGCCGTGCGTACCCGCTACCGCAATCGTAGGCCGGCCCTGGGTGAGCACGCCCAGTACCTGGCTGCGCTTGCGGATATCGTAGCCCTGCTCGCGCAGCCAGGCCCATTCCAGGCTGTCGGCCGGAATAGCCGGCGTAAGCACAACCAGCGTACGGGCCTTGTTTTCCCGAATTTCCGACGGAATATTTTCGACTGCATCGGCATAATGCACGGCAATACCTTCGGCCTGCAAGGCCTGCGTCAGGGGGGTTTCGGTTTTGTCGTAGCCGCTCACCTGGTGGCCATTGGCTTTAAACCAACGGGCCAGCGCCGACATGCCGATGCCTCCGATGCCGAGGAAAAATACGTAGGGAAACTGCTGCATTACGAGGTTTAAACGCCCTGCCAAGCCGGACGCTCTGCTTTAGTCGGTATTGATTTTTACCAGTTTAAATAGTTCGTCTACAATAGCAGTGGTGGCGCTGGGCCGGGCCATTTCCAGCACGCGCTGGCTAAGCTGCTGCTGGCGCACCGGGTCGGCGAGCAGGCGTAACGTTTCGTCGTAGAGGCGCCCGGCGGCGTGCGCATCGGTGATGAGTACGGCCGCGCCCTTGCCCACCAGCGCCAGCGCATTCTTGGTCTGATGGTCTTCGGCTACGTTGGGCGATGGCACCAGCACGCTGGTCTTTCCCGTGAGGCAAAGCTCTGATACTGAAAGGGCGCCGGCCCGGCTAATAACCACATCGGCGGCCGCGTAGGCCAGGTCCATACGCCGGATAAATTCCAGCGCCTGCAGCCGGTCGGCGGCAAAGGGCGCGGCCTGCTGCTGCGCTTCGGGAAAATAGAGCTTACCCGTTTGCCAGAGTAGTTGCACCCCGGCTTCGCGCAGGAGTGGCAACGCCGCCGCCGTGGCCAGGTTGAGCGTGCGGGCCCCCAGGCTACCGCCCACTACCAGTAGCGTTTTTTTGGCGGGGTCCAGGTTAAAGAAACGTATTGCTTCCTCGCGGCTACCCAGAGCTATTTCCGTCCGCACGGGGTTGCCGGTAAGCACAAGCTTTTCAGAGGGAAAGAATTTTTCCATGCCCTCGTAGGCTACGCATATTTTGCCCACGCGGCGCGCCAGCAATTTATTAACCAGCCCCGCGTACGAGTTCTGTTCCTGAATAAGAGTTGGAATGCCGCGTGAGGTAGCAGCCAGTAAAACCGGAGCTGAGGCGTAGCCGCCCACTCCTATTACAGCATCGGGCCGAAACTCCTGAATTAATTTACCAGCCTTGCGCACCGAGCGAAATACCCGCACCGGAAACAATATATTCTGCGGCGTCAGGCGGCGCTGCAGACCGGTGATATCCAGGCCCACAATCTTATAGCCAGCTTCGGGCACGCGCGTCATCTCCATGCGGCCGTTGGCACCTACGAATAGAATCTCAGCGTCGGGCTGCCGACGCCGGATTTCATTCGCAATTGCCACCGCCGGGAAAATATGCCCGCCAGTACCGCCGCCGGAGATGATAAATTTCATATTATTGAGCTGTAAGCCGCTAACCAGCAGCAGATAGTTTTTATATAGTAAAATTTACTAATAACAGCTAATTATCGGCAACTAAAAATCACGCATACTGCGCGCGTTTACTCGTAATGCGTGCCGTATCGGCGGGCTCGCCGGCCATGGGGCGGGTTTCGCGCTCGCCCCGGCTTACGGCCAGGATAATACCGACGCTTAAGCCCGTGAATATAAGCGACGTACCGCCCATGCTCAGCATTGGCAGCGGCAGGCCCGTTACCGGGCCGAGGCCCACGGCTACGCCCATATTTACCATTGCCTGCAATACCAGGCTAAAGCTCAGGCCGGCCGAGAGCAGCCCTCCGAATGCGCCCTGGCTGTTCATCACGGTTTTTAATCCCCGATATAAAAAAGCCAGGTAGAGAAACAGCACGAACAAGCCGCCAATCATACCATATTCTTCAATAATAATGGCGTAAATAAAGTCGGAATACGGGTGCGGCATAATATTGCGCTCGGTGCTTTTGCCGGGGCCTTTGCCGGTGAGGCCACCCGTGGCAATGGCAATAAACGAGTGCTCAAGCTGAAATTGAGGTTTTTTAGTTTTATCGGTAAAATTGGTGACCCGCGACATTACTGTTCCGAGACGCTGGCCGGCCGCCAGCCCGGCACCGCCCAGCACTACGCCGATAACGACCATCACCAGCATCTGCTTCATGGGTACGCGGCCGATGAACATGAGCAGCAGGCAGGTAAGAAACAGCAGCAGCGCCGTGGAAGCATTCGACAGGACAATCAAGCCGCAGATAACGCCTACCCACAGCATCACCGGAAAAAGCGTGCTCCAAAAATCGTGCAGGTGCTGCTGCCGGCGGCTTAGCATACTAGCCAGGTGCGAGATAAGCGCCAGCTTGGCCAGGTCGGAGGGCTGAAAGGTCTGGTTGATAACCGGGATGGTGAGCCAGCGGGAGGCATCGTTGAAGGTGGTGCCGCCGAAGAAATAGGTGTACAGCAGCAAGGGCACTGAAAGCAGCAGCGCGTAAAGCGACAGCCGCGAATAATGGCGATAATCAATCCGATGCGCTAGCCAAGCCAGGGCCAGACCTATGAAAATGAGGCTGGCGTGCTTCAACGCAATGCCCTCCACCGAGCCCGAACGGCCGTGCATTTCCTGCCGGTAGGCCAGCGTGCCGGTGGCCGAGTACACCACCGCGATGCTGATGAGCGAAAATAGGATAACGATGGCCCACAAAATAGGGTCGCCCTTAAGGTTGCGCTGAAGCCAGGTAAGACGGGTCGTTTCCATAAGTCCTGATTTAATTATAATGCCTGCACGGCGGCGGCAAATTGCCGGCCGCGGTCTTCGTAGTTTTTAAATAAATCGAAGCTGGCGCAGCAGGGCGACAGCAGTACGACGTCGCCGGGTGCTGCCAGCGCCGCGGCGCGGCGCACAGCATCGGTCATGCTTTGGGTTTCTTCGAAGTGCGGCACATGGCTTTCGAAGGCGGCGCGCAGCTTGGTATTGTCTACGCCCAGGCAGATTAGCGCCTTCACTTTTTGCTCGGCCAGCGGCTGCAAGGTGGCGTAGTCGTTGCCTTTGTCGGTGCCGCCAGCTATCCACACAATAGGCCGCTTGATACCGTCGAGGGCATACCAGGCGGCTTCTACATTGGTGGCTTTGCTATCGTTTATATACTGAATATCAGATATTTTACGTACCAGTTGCAAGCGGTGGTCGGCATTTTTGAATGAGCGCAGGGCGGCCTCAAGCTGCTGGGGCGACACCCCGGCGACCCGCGCCGCCAGGATAGCCGCCGCCATGTTCTGGTGGTTGTGCTGGCCAATAAGCGGCGAGCTTTTCACACTTACCTTTTCGGGATGCTGGTCGTCGGTGGGCAGGTTCAGGCGCAGGGTGTATTCGTCTTCGTAGTAAGCTGCCAGGTGATAATCGGGACGGTGGTGCAGGCTGAAGGGCAGCAGGAAAGCCGTCATAAACGCGGTTTTCAGAAAGCGCTCGATAGTCTCGTCGTCGGCGTTGTAAATCAGGTAATCGTCGGAAACCAGGTTTTCGGCAATGCGCAGCTTCGCCTCAGCGTACTTAGCCAGCGAGTAGTCGTAGCGGTCGAGGTGGTCGGGGGTGATATTGAGCAGCAGCGAAATCCAGGGGTGAAAATCCTTGGTATCGTCCAGCTGGAAGCTACTGATTTCGAGCACGTAGTAGGCAAACTTATCGGCAATCACCTGCTCGGCGAGCGAGTAGCCGATGTTGCCGGCCAGCCCTACGCTCAGGCCGGCTTCCTTAAGCAAATGATAGGTGAGCAGCGTGGTGGTGGTTTTGCCGTTGGTGCCGGTAATGGCAATAAACCGTGCTTTCGTATAGCGGCTGGCAAACTCTATCTCGGAAATAATGGCAATATTTTTCTCACGCAGGGCCTTAATGACGGCTGCTTTTTCCGGAATGCCGGGGCTTTTAATTACTTCATCGGCTTGCAGAATCCGCTCCAGCGAGTGCTGGTTTTCCTCAAACTCGATACCGGCCTGGGTAAGCTTTTCCTTATACTGGGGCTGAATGGGTCCCCGGTCGGATACGAACGTGGTATGGCCTTTCGCCTGCGCCAGCAAAGCGGCGCCCACGCCGCTTTCGGCGGCTCCGAGAATAATAATATTTTTGCTGACAGCAGTCATAGCGGCGAATAAGTATTAGCGTAGTTTCAGCGTAACCAGGGTAACTACCGCCAGCATAATGCCCACAATCCAGAACCTTGATACAATTTTGGATTCGTGGTAGCCCAGTTTTTGGTAATGATGGTGCAACGGCGACATGCGCAGCAGCCGGCGGCCTTCCCCATATTTGCGCCGGGTGTATTTAAACCAGCTCACCTGCACGATAACCGACAGGTTCTCAATTAGAAATACGCCGCACAAAATCGGAATCAGCAGCTCTTTGCGCACAATGAGGGCCAGCACCGCGATAATGCCGCCCAGGGCCAGTGAGCCCGTATCGCCCATAAAAACCTGAGCCGGGTACGAGTTATACCACAAAAACCCTATACAGGCACCCACAAAGGCCGTGCAGAAGATAACTAGCTCGCCGGAGTCGGGGATGAACATGACATCCAGGTAGTCTGCGAGCAGCGCGTTGCCGCTGACGAAGGCGAAGATTGCCAGTGTGATACCAATAATTGCCGACGTGCCGGCGGCCAGCCCGTCGAGGCCGTCGGTGATATTAGCGCCATTGCTAACGGCCGTAATAATGACGATTACGATTGGAATATACAATATACCATATAGACCCTTGAAGGCGCTGCCCGCCGTGGCAAACAAGTCGCCGTAGTTCAGCTCGTTATTTTTCATAAACGGCACCGTCGTTATCATCAGGTGCACATCGTTGAAAACCTTGCTGGCATCAACGGCCGAAAGCTGGCCGTTGGGCAGCAGGTATTCGCGCACCGTTACCTCGTTGCTGTAGTAGAGCACCCAGCCTACAGTCAGGCCTAAGCCAATCTGACCCAGCACCTTAAACCGACCGCTCAGCCCTTCTTTATTTTTACGAAAAACCTTGATGTAGTCGTCGAGAAAGCCAATAAGCCCGAGCCATACGGTGCTGAGCAGCATCAGGATAATATAGATATTGCGCAGGCGGGCAAAAAGCAGCACCGGCACCAGAATAGCCAGCAGAATAATAAGACCGCCCATGGTGGGCGTACCCTTTTTCTCATTTTGTCCTTGCAGGCCGAGGTCCCGAATCGTTTCGCCCACCTGCTTGCGCTGCAACACGTTAATAAGCTTTCCGCCAAACAGCTGGGCAATGAGCAACGACGTTACCACGGCCAGCCCGGCGCGGAAGGTCGTGTACTGAAACACGCCGGTTCCGGTGAGGTGATAATGTTCGTGCAGATAACGGAAGAGGTAGTAGAGCATTTTAATAGTGAATGAGAAGTTTGGAATGAGTAGCCTGAGGCAGCACTACTGCTGCCACGCTTCATTCCTTATTCTTACTGCTAAGTAGGGCGTTACGCAGTTCTTCGCGGTCGTCGAAGTGCGTTTTCACTCCTTTGATTTCCTGGTAGGTTTCGTGGCCTTTGCCGGCTACCAGCACCAGGTCGGCGGGCCGGGCCAGGGCCACGGCCGCCCGGATGGCCGCGCGGCGGTCGGCAATAACCTGCACGCGGGCATCGGTTGGCGGGGTAAGCCCGGCCTGCATCTGGCGCAGAATAGCGAGCGGGTCTTCGTCGCGCGGGTTGTCGGACGTCAGGATAACCTCATCGGAAAGCTGGGCGGCCAGCCGCGCCATAATGGGCCGCTTGGCAGCGTCGCGGTTGCCGCCGCAGCCCACCACCGTGATAATGCGCTGCTCGGGCCGGCGCGTCTGGTGCAGAGTCTGAAGCACGTTCTCCAGCGCATCGGGCGTGTGCGCATAGTCGACGAGGCCGCTGATAGCCTGGCCCGGCACGGTAACCGGCTCAAAGCGGCCGGCGCAGTAGTGAGGCCCGAGAGAATGGTAAGCGCCTCGGTGGGGTCTTCGCCGAGCAGCACGGCCGCGCCGTACACGGCCAGCAGGTTGTAGGCATTAAATACCCCGATGAGACGGAACTGCACCTCGCGGCCATCCAGCTCCAGGTGCAGGCCGGCCATGTCGTTATCAACCAGCCGGGCGCGGAAGGTGGCCGCCGAGCGCAGCGAGTAGGTAGCGCGGCGGGCGACGGTATTTTGCAGCATTACCGGCCCGCGCTTGTCGTCGGCATTGGTGAGGGCGAAAGCCGTTTTGGGCAGCCCATCGAAAAAGCCTTTTTTGGCCTTCAGGTAATTATCGAACGTGCCGTGGTAGTCGAGGTGGTCGTGGGTGAGGTTGGTGAAAATGCCGCCCGCGAAGCGCAGCCCCCCTATCCGGTGCTGGGCCACGGCGTGGCTGCTTACCTCCATGCAGGCGTGGGTACAGCCCGCCGCCACCATGCGGGCCAGCAGCTCATTGAGACGGATAGCATCGGGCGTGGTGTGCGTGCTGGCCACCACGGTTTCGTCAATCTGATTCTGCACCGTGCTCAGCAGGCCGGCATGATAGCCCAGCTCGCGCAGCAGCTTATGCAGGAGCGTAGCGCAGGTAGTTTTGCCGTTGGTGCCGGTTACGCCCACCAGCGTAAGCTGGCGCGACGGGTGGCCGTAGAACGCGCTGGCGATGGGCCCGAGCGCGGCGGCGCTATCGGCCACCTGCACATAGGTAGTGGCAGCATGCAGCTGCGCGGGCAGCTCTTCGCACACCACCACCGCTGCTCCCTGGGCCACTGCCTGGTCGATAAACTTATGCCCATCGGTGGCGGTGCCGCGCAGGGCACAGAACAGCTGCCCCGGCCCGGCCCGGCGCGAGTCGAGGGTGAGGCCGGCCACGGGCACGTCGGGGTTGCCGTGCTGGGCAAGCACCGTAATTTCGGCGAGCAGGGCAAATAGCGGCAGCGTGCTCATGCGCGTTTGGGGGTTTTAGCTTTGAGGGCCGTATTGGCCTTTGCTTTTACCAGGGCGCTGCCTGTTGCGGACGGCGGAGCAGGCGGGCGCTGAGTGGTTCGACTATCAGACTTTTCAGGCGCCGCTTTTTTGGGCCGGGCCGCCGGAGCTGGCTTCTTGCTGGCTTTAGCTGGCGCAGCGGCTTTGTCTTTTGCCGTTTCAACGGCGGCTGGCCTGGGAGCAGCCGGCTTAGCCTTGGCAGCGGCGGCTGGCCGGGCTACCTTGGCATGGCTGGTATTTTCGGCCGGAATAAGCAGCGTGTTTTCGGCAATTTCCGTGTGTAGCGGGGCGGGCAGGGCCAGTGGGGCGGCCGTTGGCGCGGCGGTGGGCGCCAGTATCAGCCCCACTGCGAGGCCGCGCCGCACGGGCTCACCCGGAGCCAGTGACTGCTCGCGCACCCGGCCCGAGCCCCTGCTTTGTACGCTCATGCCCCGGTTTTCGAGCAGAAACAGCGCATCGCGCAGCGTCAGGCCGCGCACGTCGGGCATGCGGCCGGGATGAGCCACGCTGGCATCGGGGCGCAGGGCTACCGTGCGGGCCACAAAAGCCGTGTCAACTGCCGCGGTAGCGCGCACCCACTCTTCGCCGCCAGTGGCATGGGTTTGGCCGGGCAGGCCTATTTTCTGGCAAACCAGCGCAATTTCCTCCTGCAGGCCGGCGCGTACCAGCGGCACGGGCGTGCGGCGGGCCGGCACCCGGGCCAGCATGGGCCGCTGGCTGGCCTGGTCGCGGGCCATGCAGCGGTCGGCAATGTCGCGAAATACCGGGGCGGCCACGTCGCCGCCGTAGATGCGGCCCTTGCTCGGCGAGTCAATCACCACGATGCAGCTGTACTTGGGCTTGTCGGCCGGAAAGAAGCCGCAAAAGCTGGTCGAATACGTTTTGGTGTACTGGCCGTTTTTGAACTTCCAGGCCGTACCGGTTTTGCCGGCAATGCTGTAGTCTTTAGGCCGGATAGCCTTGGCCGTGCCTTGCAGCACCACGCCTTCCATCATGGCGTGCAGCTTGCGCAAGGTGGCATCGGAGCAGATTTTAGGAATAAGCACCTGCGTGTCGAAATGCTCCACTACCTGGTCGGCCTGCTTTATTTCCTTCACAATCATGGGCGCCACCTTCACGCCGCCATTAGCCACGGCATTGTAAAAAGCCAGGGTTTGCAGCGGGGCCAGCTTCAGCTCGTAGCCAATGGCCATTGTGGAGAGCGAGGTGCGGCTCCAGCTGCGGTCGCGCGGGTCTTTCACGTAGGGCAGCGCTTCACCGCTCATCTGAAAGCCCAGCGGCTTATCGAGGCCGAAGCGCTTGAGGTAATCGGTGTACTGCGTGGGGTTGCTGGCAAAATGCTCCTGCACCAGCCGCGCCACGCCAATGTTGCTCGACTTCTCAAACACCTGCTGCACTGTGATGCGGCCATTGGCGTGCGAGTCGGTTTTGACCGCGCCGCCAATCAGCATGCGGCCGGGGCCGGTATCCACCATGTCGTCGAGCTTCAGCGCGGGGTCGGCTTCCAGCACGGCCATCATCGAAGCCAGCTTGAAAGTCGAGCCCGGCTCGGTGCGGCCCTGGTCGGCAAAGGCGTAGTTGTAGTCTTCCTTATAAGTGCCGTCGGCGGCTTTGCCGAGGTTGGCCACCGCTTTTATGGCCCCGGTCTTCACCTCCATCAGAATGGCGCAGCCGTACTTGGCATCGTTGGCTACCAGCGACTTGTAAAGCGCGTCCTCAGCGCCGTCCTGCAGGTTGATGTCGAGGGTCGTTTTGACGTCGTAGCCCGGCTGGGGCTTTATCTCGGTGCCATCGTACACCGGCTTCAGGCCGCCCGGCACCCGCTCAAACAGGGCTTCCCCGGCCCGTCCGGCCAGCTTTTGCTGAAAGGTAAACTCCAGCCCCGCCCCGTTGCGGTCCTCATTAACAAAGCCTACCGTGCGCTGGGCCAGCCCGCCAAAGGGCCGGAAGCGTTTATCTACTTTTTCGAATATAACCCCACCCCGCCGCTTGGCCCGGAAGATGGGCCAGGCCGCCAGCTCCTTCTTTTCCTGAAAGTTAATCTGCCGCGAGTTGAGGCGCAGGTAGCGCACCTCATGGTCGAGGTGGGCATCCATGAGCTTGCGCTTGTACTCCTGCTCACTGCGGTCGCCAAAGAAGTGGGCCAGGTGCCAGGCCAGGGAGTCGACGTTGCTGGCAAACACGGCGTCATCGACCACGCCGGGGTCCCAGGCCACCCGGTAAAAGGGCAGGGAAGTAGCCATGATACTCTCATTATCCGAGTAGATATTACCCCGCGTGGCGGGCACTGGCTGGTAGCTGATGCGCCGCTCCTGCTCCAGCGCCCGCCACTTGGCGCCTTCCTGGTATTGAATGCGCGAGATTTTCCAGGCGACAGCGCAGGAAAACAGCGCCACCCCCAGAAACGCGAGCCGTACCCGCGTAACGATGGATTTCTTAACGCTGCCTTTCATGGTTTTTAGCTCCTGATTTCTGATTTCCAGTGGTTGACTTAAGTGACGACGAATGAGCAGACCCAGAAGCCTTTTTAGACTTTTTTATACTTTTTTGTCTGGATGACCCGCTGCCTGCTCTAGTGCCTGCGGTGGCTTTATTGCTGGCAGCCAAGCCAGTAGCAACACCGTCAGTAGGCGCATCCTCGTCGGCCGGGCCGGGCGGCGGCGCTCCCAGCTCGGGCGTATCATCTGCCGACAAGCCCAGCTGCTGGCGGCGGGCGCGGCCCTGAATGGAGTCGGCCCGGAAGGCCGCTACCGAGTCGCGGGCCGCGCGGACCGCCAAGGTATCGGCCGTGAGCACGGGCATCGACTCCAGCTCTGCCTCGTCGAGGCGGCCCGCCGGCACCGTAATGCGGAAGGGAGGCGATGAGCTTTCAACCAGCCCGATGGCCGCGACCTTACGGGCCACCTCGCTTTGCTTGCTGGCCTCCATATAGTCCGATTTCAGGGTAGTATAGTCGGCGCGCAAATCTTCCGTTTCCTGCTTGAGCCGCTGAATGTTGCGGTTCATACGGTTACCATAATGAGTATTTCCTATATATATCAAAATAAGCAACATCCCAAACAGCAGCTTAGGTAGGAAGCGTACCGGCAGGCCCTCCCGAAACAGGCCGTCGAGGCCCGTGAAGCGGTCGAGCAGCGAAAACAGACTCCAGCCGGTCGCCGTCACACCTTCGTGCCGCTCCCAGGCCGGCGCGGTAAACTCGGCCGGAGCAGGCGCGGGCTTGCGGACTCTTTTGGGCTCGACGGGTGGGGCCGGCACCGGCTCAACCACGGCCACGGGCGGCGCGGCCACCGGCAATTCTTCGGGCACGGGGCCTGCGGGGGCGCACGGTGTTGGCGCGGGGCGGACCTGCCGCTGGTGGACGCATCGTATTGCCGGCCATGAGCTTACGCGGGAATAGAAGTTCGAACTGCAATGCGCAGCTTGGCGCTGCGGGCGCGGCTGTTTTCGGCCACCTCTTCGGCCGACGCCTCGATGGGCTTGCGCGTGATGGCCTCAAAAGGGAGACTGACACGGCCATACAGGTCCTTCTCGGCTTGCCCAAAAAACCTGCCCTGGCTCAGAAAATTCTTCACCAGCCGGTCTTCGAGCGAGTGGTAGCTCATCACCACCAGCCGCCCGCCGGGGCGTAGCACCTGAGCCGTCTGGGTCAGCATTTCCTGCAGAGCGGCCAGCTCATCGTTTACTTCAATGCGCAGCGCCTGAAATACCTGGGCCAGGTATTTATTTTCTTTACCTCGCGCTACTACAGGCTGGATAGCCTGCTTTAGCTCCTGGATGGTGCGCAGCGAGCGCTGGCGACGCGCCTGCACCACGGTAGCGGCCAGGGTGCGCGCGTTGGTTACCTCGCCATACATACCAAAAATACGATGTAGGGCGGCCTCGTCGTAGGTATTGAGTACGTCGGCCGCCGTGGCCACGCTGGTATCGTGCGGGTCCATGCGCATGTCGAGCGGTCCGTCGAAGCGGGTGCTAAAGCCCCGCTCGGCCGTGTCGAACTGGTGCGACGACACGCCCAAATCGGCCAGCAGGCCATCGACGGGGAGGGCATCGCGCTGGGCCAGCTCGGCCGTCAGGTGCCGAAAATTGGCCCGGATAAAGGTAAACTGTGGCCGCGCCAGCTGCCGGGCCTCGCGCTCAGCCGCCTCGTCCTGGTCGAAGCTATAGAGGTGCCCCTCCGCTAGTTTACCAAGAATACGCGTCGAGTGGCCACCGCCGCCGAAGGTGACGTCGACATAGCGGCCGCCGGGCACCAGTTCGAGGCCGGCCAGGCACTCGGCCAGCAGCACGGGGCGGTGGTAGGCGGTATCGTTGGGACGGGTGCTCATGCGGCCAGTCCGGGCAGCGCCGGCGTTTCGGGGGTGTCGGACAAGAATTTCTGGGCCAGCTTGGAGAACGCCTGCTGGTCCTTTATCAGGAACTCATCGTAGCGGGCGGGGTCCCACACTTCGCAGCGGTTGCCGAGGCCCACAATCACGGCTTCCTTTTCGAGGCCGGCGTAGCGGCGCATCGAGCCCGGCAAGCCAAAGCGGCCAATGCTGTCGAGCTCAACTTCGGTCATGCCCCGAAAAAAATTGCGCTGAAACTGCCGGTATTCTTCGTTAAACTCATCCAGGGCCATCACCTTGGCATGAATCAGCTCCCAGGCCGAGCGCGGATACAGCACCAGGCAAGGCTCAAAGCCCCGTACCAGCACCAGCTGATTGGCATAGGTATCGGGCAGGGCCGCTTTTACCTTGGCAGGCAGCACCAGCCGGCCCTTCGGGTCGAGCTTGCAGTCGTATTCGCCGGATAGAAGCTGGTGCATGGTGGTAGGAAGGCCCGGCGAGCAGAAGTCCGCCTAGGATAACAAAAGTACGAGTCGTTTTAAAAAAGCCACCACTTTCTACCACTTTCTACCACAAGCCTAAAAGGCTGCCTAAACCTCACAAATGCACTTTTTAGCAATAATGAAACATTGTTTCATTTTATAAAGATGCGACTTAAGCGGTTATTCCCGAGATGCGGCCGAGAAAATTCGCGCTATCAAAAATTTGTTTTTTAGTGAAACAATGTTGCAAAATAGCCTAAACCCGCGTTCAGCAGTCCGCTTACTGCATGTATTGTACTTACTATTACGCCTGACTTCCGGCGGTCGCCCGCGAGCTCCTATTTTAGATTAGGTGGGCGGGTGTGTCAATTTTCTATTAATTTTCCGACATAACTTCCCTGTTTTCCATTGCCTACCTCGCCCAACTTTTCGGAATCGGACTACCTGCGCCGCCTGAAGCTGGACGACGAGCGGGCATTTGATGCTCTGTTCAGACACTATAGCGCGCTGGTTTACCGCTTCGCTTACAGCTATTTAAAATCGCGGCCTTCTGCCGAGGAGATAGTGCAGGAATGTTTTATTAAAATATGGGAAAAGCGCGGCCAGTTGCGGGATGACATCCCGCTGAAGGGCTACCTCTTTACTACGGCTTACCATGCCGTGCTCAACGAGCTGCGCCGCGACCAGCACCTCCTGCGCCTGCAGGGAGAAGTAGCCGCTACCGGGCCGGCCAGTGTAGCCAACGAAGCCGAATACCAGGAAATGGAAGCCCTCTACCAGACAGCCCTGGAGCGCTTGCCGCCCAAGCAGCGCGAGGCATTTATGCTGAGTCGGCAGCAAGGCCTTTCTTACCTGGAGATTGCCGAGCGCCAGGGCGTATCGGTGAAAACGGTGGAGGCACATATTATGCAGGCTCTCAAGACGCTGCGCAAATATTTTAACCTGCACGGCGGCATACTGGGCGTGCTGCTGACGCTGGCCCTGAGCAAGCGCTGATTTTTTGAGGAAAAGTATTAAGGGGAAGGTAGGTACGGCGGTGTAGTACAGTAAGCGATTGGGGCCTGGCCCTGGTTGAACCGTATACTTTTCCCACCCTTACTATGCTGAGAAAGCTACTTCTGCTTCTGCTGAGCGTGGGCGCGGCACGGGCCCAAACCCTGCGCTCGCTCTATATCGACTTTGGCGTTAATGATGTTACGAACGGCAACAGCACGCCCAGCCCCGACGCCAATGGCAACTACTGGAACAACGTGCTGAACCAGACTACGGCGGCCGATACCTTCCGGCTGGTTGATAAAACCAACGCCGCAACCGGCCTCAAGCTGAAAGTAGGGGCCAATTTTCTTACCAACGGCATTTTGACCGGCGGCCTGCTGGCCCCGAGCGCCGCGCTGCTAGGTAGCGAGTATGCCGTTGCCACGGCCACGCAAGACTACTTCTTTGTGCAGGGAACGGGCAGTACCAGCACGGGCGTGCTCCGCCTGAGTGGCTGCGACCCTACCAAGCGCTATGTCTTTCACGTGTTTGGCAGCCGCGCGGCTACCACTGAGCTGCGTACCTCCCAGTATAAGTTTACGGGGAGCACAGTGAGTACCATCACCCAGACTACAACCGGCACTGGGGTGGGTGCCAACGGCTACGCAGGTAATAATAACACCATCGCCAAATCGGATACCATTGCCGCCGATGCCTCGGGCACCATCTTACTGGAACTGAGTAAAGTGGCCGGCTCCTACGCCTACCTCAACCTGATGAAGGTTGACATTGTGCCTGGCAAGGTGGCCGCAGTGCCCCTGAGCTACGTATTTCAGAACCCTGGCTTTGAATTGGGTAATCTCACCTATTGGAGCACGGTGAGCAAAGGCAGCAGCCCGGCGGCTTCGGCGGCAGCTGCTATTACGCACACGGGCAGCTATGCGGCCCGCCTGGCGGGTAGCAGCCTGAGCCTGGAACAACGCATCGGCTACCAGAGCGGTGGCTCGTATAAGCTGAGCGGCTACTTCTATCAGGCGGCCGAGGCCCTGCAAGGCAGCCAGGCGGCCCACCTTGAGCTATCGTTCTATAACAGTGCGATGGGGCTGCTGGGCAAAACCCGCTCCGACTCGGTCGGAGCCGGCATGGCCAGCGGGAGCTGGGTACGCAAGGAAGCGATAGGCACCGTGCCAGCTGGTACTACCTATATTAAAGGCGCCGTGGTGTGGAATAACGCGGCCGGAGCTGTCGGCAGCGTGTATTTTGATGACTTACAGCTCGATACCTACTACCCGATTAATGAGCTGAAGATTGTTTACTTCGGCTCGTCGGTACCTTACGGGCAGGGCGCTACCAACTTGTATGGCTACACCAGCCGCTACGCCAAGGTGCTGGCCCAGCGCAATGCAAGCGGCCAGGGCGCGGCCTGGGTAACGAGCAATATCTCCGTGCCCGGCAACAGCACGGTAGAGGTGCTTGGCCGCTGGAACAGCGACCTGCTGCCCCAGGGCGGACGGTACGTGGTATATGCGCTGGCGCTGGGCAACGAGGGCATTCATGAGTATGGCCAGCCCCGGTTTGACCAGTTCAAGACCAATATGCTCCAGCTTATCAGGCAGGCGCGCGACCAGGGCCTGGTTCCGGTAGTGACGAATAACTACACGCGCAACGACTACACGCCTACCGACTACGCGTTCATCAAGCAGATGAACCTGCTGCTGCATTCGTGGGCCGTGCCTACCGTGAACCTGCTCGGAGCCGTAGACGATGGCACCGGCCACTGGGCATATGGCTTCTGGGACGATGTGCTGCATCCCAACGACCTGGGCCACGCGGAGCTGGGCCACGCTCTGGTGCCCTCACTCTTTGATGCGCTGCGGGCCGGCAAGCCCCTGCCCCACCGCACGGCTACCTCGTATGTAAAAATTACCAAGACGGCCGGCCAGGCCGATGGCATTCGCTTTGTACCGGAAACCCTGGTTCACCCCTTCACGCAGGTTATCAGCTTCCGTACCACGGGCACGGGCCGCCTGCTGGAGCTGCAAGACAGCACCAGCAAGGGCAGCCTGAGCATCGGGACCAACGGCCAGCTGACCTATACCTCGGCCAAAACCGGCACCCTGACCAGCGCCCGGCGGGTGAACGATAATAAATGGCATAAGGCGACGCTGACGCACTATTTTGCGCGGGGCGAAACAGTTTTTTACCTCGACAGTACCAACGTAGGCAGTCTGGCTGAGCAGCTGCGTACGCGCCAGCTTACGGTGGGTGGGCCGGGGGCTCCGCAGGGGACCCAGTACCGCAACTGGCTGTTTTACCGCTCGGGGATGAACACCGATGAGGTAAACGCTATGGTGGCCGATTCGCTGCTCAAATCCAGTCTTGAGCTGTATGCGCCGCTCGATGGCCGCCGGCTCACTACCTCCGACTCGCTGGCCAACCTGGCCCAGAGCACCAACCAACTTGTACGGGTGAGTGCTGCCGCGCTTGGCACCCGCACTCCCTACTCAAGCCTACAGTTTACCTGCTACCCTAACCCAACCGCGGACACTGTGACGTTCGGCCCGACCCCCGCGCCCGATGGCAGCCTGCTGACCATACATGACCTGGAGGGCCGGGTGGTGCTCAACGGACCAATACGCCACAACAGCTTCAGCGTGGAAGCGCTGCCACGGGGCATCTATTCTTTGGCCATACGCTACGGAGACGAAACCCTGCACTGCCGGCTGGTCAGGGAATAGCTGCTAAACAAGGCTGATTTTAAAGAATTTCTCCCTGAAAATCAGCTTATTATACAAATTTTCATATTTTCCCCGACTACTCCCTAAGGGAAGCGGTCAAGGTGCGGTGTATTAAGGCTGCAAACGTTTGGGAAGGATTACGCCCTGCTTTGCAGCCTTAGTCCAGCCGCCTTTGGGCGCTGAGGGCGTTGCTACCCGGCTTACTTCTTTATATGACGCCTGACATTACCCAGGAACTTCTTTCGACCTACGCGGCCGGCACGGCTACTGCCGCCGAGGCGGCTGCCGTACGCGCCTGGCTGGCCCAGCCAGCCAACCAGCTACTAGCCCAATTGTGGATGCAGCAGCACTGGGATGCGCTAGCCGCTATCCCGCTGGCCGGGGCCGATGAGCCCGACTACGAAGCGCTGTTGGCGCGCACCCGGCTGCAGCTGGTACCGGCCGCTCCGCGCTACCGTGCGACGCAAACCTGGCGGCGCTGGGCCGCGGCTGCGGCACTCGCCGTGACAGTTGCCGGAGGCAGCTGGCTCTTCTACCAAGGGCACCATACTCCCCCGCTTGTGGTGGCAGCGCCCTATGGCCAGACCCGCCAGCTAACGCTCCCCGATGGCTCGCAGGTAACTCTTAATGGCCATTCGCAGCTGCGCTACGCGACTACCTGGCCCACCGACCGCCCCCGGGAAGTGTGGCTGGATGGGGAAGGCTTCTTCTCAGTGCAGCATATGCCCAACAATCAGCGCTTTCTGGTGCACACCACGGCCGGGCTGCAAGTAGAAGTGCTGGGCACCAAGTTTGTAGTAGCCCGCCGCCGCGACCAGACGCGGGTAGTGCTGCTCTCGGGCAAGGTACGGGTAGAGTTCGACGACCACCAGCAGCCTGATGTGCTGCTGCGCCCCGGCGAGCTGGTAGAAACGCACGACGACCAGCCTGCCCTCGTAACGCATATGAAGGTACATACTGCTCCCTACGCCGCCTGGAAAGACGCCGAGCTGGTATTTGACGAGACCACCATTGCCGAGCTGGCTACCCGCCTGCAAGACACCTACGGCCTGGAAGTGGTAGTCGCTACTCCCGAACTCAATCGCCGCCGTGTTACGGGCACCGTGCCCGTGGGTGAGCTGCCCATCCTGCTGCAAGCCCTTGAAGAGACCTTTCACTTACAGGCCACGCGTCAGGGCAACCACCTGACGCTGGCTGAAAAACCTTAGTTTTTCCTTTCCCACCCTTTCCTTATGACCCGATTACTTACTCCCCTGGGCAAGCACTCCGGCCGGCCCGCCTGCCTGGCGGCCAGTGTGCTTTTGCTGCAAGCGTTGGGCAACCCCGCTTCGGCCCAACTACTGGCAGCTAACACCCCGGCCCAAAGCACCCCGGCTCCCACGCGCGCCAGCTCGATACTTCTCAAAACCCTACTCAAGCAGTGGGAGAGCGAGTACCACGCCACCATTTTCTACGAAAGCACCCTGGTAGATAATAAGCGGGTGCCGGTACCGGCCGAGACGGCTTCGTCGCTGGCTGAGCGGCTGGCTATTGTGCTGCCGCAAGCCAACCTGCAGTTTAAAGAGCTGCGCGAAAACTACTTTGTGGTGACGAGCCGGACGGAAAAGACAGCCTTGCTATCCACAACTGCGACCGCCGCGCCCCAGGACATTCCCATCACCGGCCGCGTAACTGACAGCAAGGGCGAGCCGCTGCCCGGTGTAACGGTACTGGTAAAGGGTACTACTACCGGGGCCTCGACCGATGCGGAAGGCCGCTTTTCGCTGAATGTGCCCGAGGGCAGTACCCTGGTGTTCAGCTCAGTGGGCTACCTGCGCTAGGAGTTTCCGGTGGGCACTACCCGCACGTTTGAGGTTCGGCTTAAGGACGACCAGCAGAGCGTGGGCGAAGTAGTGGTAGTGGGCTACGGCACCCAGAACCGCCAGGAGGTAACGACCGCCGTTACCTCGGTGGGCGCCGCGGCCATTGAGCGCCAGCCGGTAGCGGGCTTCGACCAGGCTTTGCAGGGCCAGGCTCCCGGTGTGCAGGTTACGGCTCCTACGGGCGCCCCTGGGGCGGGCATCAACGTGCGGGTGCGGGGCAACGCTTCGCTCAACCTCAATGGCTCGCCGCTGTACGTAGTGGATGGGGTGCCGATTATTCCAGGCTATAACCAGGAGGTAGCAGTGGGCAACCAACGCTTAAACCCGCTTAATGCCATCAACCCCAACGATATTGAGAGCATCGACGTGCTCAAGGATGGCGCCGCTGCGGCCATCTACGGCGTGCGGGCTGCCAACGGCGTGGTAGTTATCACGACCAAGCACGGCAAGGTAGGTCAGACCCAGGTAGGGCTGAACGTGTACTACGGCCGCCAGTACCTGCGCAAGAAGCTCGACGTGCTCAACGCCCAGCAGTTTGCCCAGGAGTTCAATGCCATTCAGGCGGGCGCGGGGCTACCTCCGGGATATACCGACCCCAACAATCCCTCGCCGACCAATACTAACACCGACTGGCAAGATGCCGTGTATCGCCCCGGCTACCAGCAGAACTACCAGCTTAGCTTGAGCGGGGGCACTGAAAAGACGCGCTACTACATCAGCGGCGGCTACTTCAATCAGCAGGGCATCAGCCTGAACTCGGGCTTCGACCGCTACAGCTTCAAGCTCAACCTGAGCGAGGAATTGAGCTCACGCTTCCGGATGGGCACCAACCTGAACCTGAGCCGCACCCATACCAACGGTAGCGTGCGCTCGGAGCTGGCGCTGGGCAACTCGGGCACGGTACTGGGCGCACTCTCCCAGATTCCGACCGTACCGATTCTGAATCCGAACGGCACCTACGGCGTGAACCCGTTCAACCAGTCGGACAACCCGGTGGGCGACCTGCTCGAAACCAGCAACCTGGCCAATGTGTACCAGGTAGTGGGCAATATCTACGGCGAATATGACGTGCTGAAGAACCTGAAGGCCCGCACGTCGGTCGGCATTGATTTCACCAGCCAGAACGAGAACCAGTATATCAGCACCAACTACCCTGGCACCTCCAATGCCGATGCCTCGGTGCGGGGCCGGGCACAGGTAGGCAACACACTCGTACCTATCTGGCTGCTGGAAAACACGCTGACCTACAACCCCAACCTGGGCGACCAGCACCACCTGACGCTACTGGCCGGCCAGTCGATGCAGGCATCCGACCGCATTACCTCGGGCGCTACTACCCAGGGCTTCCCTAACAACGGCACGCCTTACCTCAGCGGCGGCTCAGCGGTAGTGGGTATTCCCTATAGCTACGAAGAGCAGTGGAGCCTGGTAAGCTACTTTGCCCGAGCCACCTACGACTACAACGGGCGCTACCTGGCCCAGGTGAGTATGCGAGCCGACGGTACCAGCCGGTTTTCGACTCAGAACCGCTTCGGCTACTTCCCGGCCGTGAGCCTGGGCTGGAACCTGGCCAAGGAGTCGTTTTTCCCGCAGGGGACGCCTATCTCGACTGCGAAGCTGCGCGCCAGCTTCGGGGCCAACGGCAACCAGGAGATTTATCCGTACCAGCGCTATACGCGCTACTCAACGGGTAACAACTACCAGGGTACCGGCGGGGCTATCGCAGGGGGCATCACCCAGACCGATATCGGCAACGACAAGCTGAAGTGGGAAACCACGTATCAGTATGATGCCGGCCTGGACCTGGGTGCGTTCAACAACCGCCTGACCTTCACCTTTGATGCCTATATCAAGCACACCAAGGACCTGTTGCTTTACGTGCCCATTCCGCTGAGTACGGGCGCGGGTGGCAATCCTTCTACTGTTCTGCAAAACGTAGGCAGCATCGAGAACCGCGGCCTGGAGTTTGGCCTGGTGACGACCAACGTGGAGTCGAAGGACAACGGCTTTGGCTGGAATACCAGCTTCAACATCAGCGCCAACCGCAATAAAGTACTGGACCTGGGCCAGCAGGTGGGCAGCGATGGGGTGAGCACCAACCGTACTATTCTCAGCACAGGCTATAGTATCTCACAGGTGGGCCAGCCGCTGGGCGCGTTCTACGGCTACGTAACGCAGGGCATTATTCAAACGGCTGCCGAGGGTAAGGCCGCGCCCACGCAGAACGGCAACAAGCTAAGCCCCGGCGACCAGCGGTTTGCGGACCTGAACGGCGACGGCGTGATTGACCCCAAAGACCAGACGGTTATCGGCAACCCCAACCCCAAATGGTTTGGCGGGGTTACCAACAACTTCTCCTACAAGGGCCTGGAGCTGAGCGTATTCTTCCAGGGTAGCTTCGGCAACCAGATTTACAATCAGAACCGCCAGATTCTAGAGTCGCAGTCGGACCCGCTTAACCAACTCACGACGGTACTCAACCACTGGACGCCGACCAATACCAATACCGACATTCCGCGGCCGGTGCGCAATGACCCGAACGGCAACAACCGCTTCTCGAACCGCTGGCTGGAAGATGGCTCCTACGTGCGCCTCAAAAACCTGACGCTGGCCTACAACGTGCCTGCGGCCTTCTCCAGCCACGCGGCCATCAAGAACCTGCGCGTGTACCTGACGGCTCAGAATCTGATTACCTGGACCAAGTACACGGGTTACGACCCGGAGGTAAGCGCCGACCCCTTCTCCTCTACCGGCTTCGGCCGCGACTACGGCGTGTATCCGCAGGCACGCACCTACACCGTGGGCCTGAATGCTAATTTTTAAGCTGCTAGCTGTCTAGAATTCCCATGAAAAAGACTCTCCTTTACCTGCCCGTCTGCGCCCTTTCCCTGCTGGCAAGCTGCCATTTTCTGGATAAGCCCCCGCTGACTACGCTCACGCCCAATAACTTCTTCACGAGTGCCACCGATGCCGAGGCCAGCCTAACGGCTACTTACGACGCGCTACAAGGTACCGGCGGCTATGGCCAGGACCTGAACGTGATGGGCGAGATGCCTTCCGATGACTGCACCAGCACCAACGGCGATGTGAATGCCATGGATAAAATTATCTGGGTATCTACGACCAGCCAGATAAATAACGTGTTCCAGCAGGCCTACATCGGTATCAACCGGGCCAACATCGTGCTCAAGTACGTGCCCACCGTGAGCATGACGGACACCGTGCGCCGCCGCCAGATTCTGGGCGAGGCGCGCTTCATTCGGGCACTCAACTACTTCAATCTGGTGCGGGCTTACGGCGGTGTACCACTGCACCTGACCCCCACCGAGAGTGGGGCGCCTGCCGACGTAAACCTGGGCCGCGCCACCAGCGACCAGGTATATGCCCAGGTGGTGGCCGACCTGACTGCCGCCGCCGTTCAGATGCCGCTTAGCAATCCCAACCGCGCTACCCAAAACTCGGCCAATGCCCTGCTGGCCCGGGTGCAGCTAACCCAGCGCAATTGGGCGGCTGCCCAGGCCGCGGCCCAGAAAGTAATTGCCAACGGCATTGCGCTTAACTCCTCGTTCAACTCGCTTTACCCGGCCGAAAACAAGTCGGCCGAGTCGCTCTTCGAGATTCAGTATGCCGGCAACGCCGACGGTGGCAACATCCTGCCCGACCTGCTGCTGCCCTCGCCCCTGGCTACCTACTCGTTTCCGAAGTTTAACATCCCGACAGCCAACCTCATCAGCATCGCCGACACCGTGAACGACCTGCGCTGGGCCTACGCCGGCACGGTAACGGCCGCCAACGGCCAACGGGTAGGCCGTAGCCACGTAAGCTACATCGATGGCAAGCCCGGCCCCGGCGGCAACAATAACGATGTCGGCCCCTTTGTATTTAAGTGGCGCAGCCTGGGCAACGGCTTCAACTCGACGGATAATACCTACGTGCTGCGCTATGCCGAAGTGCTCCTCAACTATGCCGAAGCCAGCAATGAGCAGAACGGCCCTACCGGCGATGCTATAGCCAAGCTAAACCAGGTGCGCCAGCGCGCTGGGCTGCCGGCCCTCACGGCTGCCTCGCCCCAGACCCTGAGCAAGCAGGCGCTGCGTGATGAAATCGACTATCAGCGCCGCCTAGAAATGGCCTTTGAAGGGGAGCGCTGGTTCGACCTGCTGCGCTACGCCCGCCACACCATCGCCGACGGCACGGCGCACCACGCCGTTACGGCGCTCGATATTATCCAGCAGATGCGGAGCAGCCGCGATGTCAATTACCTGCTCTTCCCCATTCCTCAGAACGAGCTCTACACCAACCCGCTCATTCAGCAAAACCCGGGCTATTAATTATCCAATGGCTAGTGCCCAGTGACTAATCTTAGAACGTCATTAATCACTAGCCAGTAAGTCTCTTGGTCGTGGCCGTTTCGGGGCAGGGGTGGGGAAAGTGAAATAATCAAACTTTCTGCCTCGGAACGGCCCTTGGGCTGCCGGCAAGGCCTGTAAAAGCCAGTAGGCTTGGCTCCTGGCTCGCTGAGATTATGGAGCATCAGCTATTCTTTTCTGCGGAGCGCTGTTTGGCGCACTATCCTTTTCCAGCCTTGAAAACCACTCGCTTATTCGTTGCTTTCCTGCGCTGGGGCCTGGCTACCTGCTCGGCCTTTATGCTGCTGCCGGTGCATGCCCAGCGGCTGGCTCCGGCCGGCGTTACTGCCTGGGTTACGACACCCGACCAGGCGCAGCTGTTGCACCAGCAGCCTGGCCGCCTGGCTTTTCAGAAAGGTGCTGCTAACGGGGCTGTCATTGATATAGACGACAGCCAGACTTACCAGACGATGGACGGCTTTGGCTACTGCCTCACGGGCGGCAGCGCCGAGCTGCTGCACGGCCTGAGCGCCCCTGCCCGCGCCAAGCTGCTGCGGGAGCTGTTTGGCACCGGAGCCAACGATATTGGCGTGAGCTATCTGCGCCTGAGTATCGGGGCTTCGGACCTGGATGCTCAAACATTCAGCTACGACGATATACCAGCCGGGCAGACCGACCCCACGCTGGCGCACTTTAGCCTGGGCCCAGATGAGCAGCACCTCATTCCGGTGCTGAAGGAGATTCTGGCTATTAACCCGGCTATCAAGCTGCTGGGCTCGCCCTGGAGCCCGCCAGCCTGGATGAAAACCAACGAGGCTACCAAAGGCGGCTCGCTCAAGCCGGAGTATTACGCTGCCTATGCGCAGTACTTTGTGAAGTACCTGCAAGGCATGCAGGCCCACGGCATCACGCTCGAGGCCGTAACGCCGCAAAACGAGCCGCTGCACCCCGGCAATAATCCCAGCCTGTTGCTGCCCGCCGAGCAGGAAGCTGAGTTTATCGGCCGGCACCTGGGGCCGGCGCTGCGGGCAGCCGGACTGAAAACCAGGATTATCTGCTACGACCACAATGCCGACAAGCCCGAGTACCCGCTCACGGTGCTGGGCAATGCCATGGCTAATCCCTACGTCGATGGCTCGGCCTTTCACCTCTACGCCGGCCCCATTGAAGCACTAAGCCAGGTCCACGACGCCTTTCCAACCAAAAACATCTACTTTACCGAGCAGTGGGTCGGCTCGAAAACTGATTTTGCCGGCAACCTTGGCTGGCACGCCAAAACGCTCTTTATCGGGGCGCCGCGCAACTGGGCCCGCACCGTGCTGGAATGGAACCTGGCCGCCGACCCGCAGCAAAACCCGCACACGCCGGGCGGCTGCACCGAGTGCCTAGGGGCCATAACGGTAGCGCCCGGTGGCCAGGTAACCCGCAACGTGGCCTACTACGTGGTGGCCCACGCCAGCAAGTGGGTGCGGCCCGGCGCGGTGCGCATCGGCTCCACCAGCGCCGGCGTGCTGCCCAATGTGGCGTACCGCACGCCCGCCGGCGGCCACGTGCTGCTGGTGCAGAACGACCAGGCTACCGCCCAAATATTCAACTTACGCTATAAAGGACAGTCGGCGTCCGCCACCTTGCCGGCCGGGGCCGTTGCCACCTACGTGTGGTAACCCCGCTGTTTTTTACAACTGTTGTTTTTCATTTTTCCCATTTTCCCATTTTTTCTCCCCACCCAATCATGAAAAAATTCGCTACCCTCGCCACGCTGGCCGCCCTCACGGCTGCCTCGCTCAGCGCCCAGGCGCAGATTACCGTCGACGGCACCTTGTCGCCGGCTGAAGTAGGCACCGGGGCCGGCCAGTACCAGCTGCTGGGCTCCTACACGGCCACTACCAACCATTCGGTAGCCGACCGCGGCCTGAAGGCGCTTTATATGGCTACCAATGCTACCACGCTGAACGTGATGGTGGTTTGCTCGCCCGAGCAAACCAGCTACAGCCACGTGCTCCTGTACCTGGGTGTACCTAACAAACCGGGCATTGCCGCCGGCACGGCTCTGCCGGGCGTATCGGGCAATACGCCGCTTACGCAGCAGCCTACCCTGGATATGCCCACGACCAACTACGTTTTCCGCGTAACCGTATCGCCTTTCAGCGACCAGCCGGGGGCCATTTACCTCAGCCGCGCCGACTATACCATTGCCACGCCCGCTGAAGTTGGCATGGGCTCAACCAAAAAAGACGGCAGCGTCACCTCGGATAGCCATGACGCCGCCAATGCGCAGTCGGCCTTCAGGACCTCGGCTACGGGCAGCGTAGCTGCCAATACTACCACTGGCTGGGAATTCTCTATTCCGCTGGCTTCTATTGGCGGCGCGGCAGCGGGCAGCAACTTTAACGTGATGGTGGGCTATATCCGCGATTCGGACAAAGGCTTCTACTCCGATGTCCTGCCCCAGATTGCCGGGCAAACCACCGACCTGGGTTTGAATCCGAACTTCCTTACTATCCCCGGTAAGCAATACTATACCTACCAAGTGGGTACGGGCCTGCTGGCCAGCCGGACGGCAGCCAGCGCGCTGCCCGTCAGCATCTACCCCAACCCACTGGCCGCCGATAGCCGCCTGGCCTACACCGTGGCCGACGCCACCCAGCCCGTAACCGTTGAAGCCTTTAACAGCCTGGGCCAGCGCGCCGCTACCCTGCTGCAAACCACGCAGACTGCCGGCGAGCACAGCCTGAGCCTGGCGCCGCTGCAAGGCCTGGCCGCGGGCGTGTACCTGGTGCGGGTGCTGGCCGGCAGCCAGCTTACCAGCCAGCGCGTGACCGTTAAGTAAGCAGCTATTGTTCATCACCTGGTGGGGCGGCCTCGCCAGGTGCTTTGCTTACCTGGTTAGCACTACAAATTACTCAGTAGCCAGCTCTTCCCTATTTTTTCTTGCTTATGCGCTCCTTCCCCACCCACTGGCTGCCTTATCGTTATTTACTGTTTGCGCTCGTGCTGCTGGCCGCCAGCTGCAAGAAAAGCGATAGCGGCAGCGCGGCACCCGTGACGCCGCCGGTAGTTACGCCGCCCACTCCTACTGCGCCTTCCCAAATGGCCGTGTGGCTGACCATGCCCGATAAGTCGGCCTTATTCTACCGCCAGAAGCTGAGCTTGCAGTTCACGGCCACTACCAATTCTGACCCCATCATCGTAGTTGATACCACCCAGACCTACCAGACGATGGACGGCTTTGGCTACTGCCTCACCGGCGGCAGTGCCGAGGTAATGAGCCGCATGAGCGCCCCGGCCCGCGCCGCGCTTATCAAGGAACTGTTTGCCACCGACAGCACGTCGCTGGGCGTGAGCTACCTGCGGGTGAGCATTGGTGCCTCCGACCTCAACGACCAGCCGTATACCTACGATGACGGCCCGGCCGACCCGACCCTGGCCAACTTCAGCCTGGCCCCGACCAAGCGACGCTTATTCCGGTGCTGAAGCAGATTCTGGCCGTGAACCCAAACATCAAAATCCTGGGCTCGCCCTGGACGGCCCCGCCCTGGATGAAGCAGCAGGCCGACGCCGGCAACCCCTATAAGGGCGGCTCGCTGCAGCCCCAGTACTACGCGGCTTATGCCCAGTACTTTGTAAAATATATTCAGGGCATGCAGGCGGCCGGTATCCCCATCGATGCCGTGACGCTGCAAAACGAGCCGCTTAACCCCTACAACAACCCCAGCATGACGATGCAGGCGAGTGAGCAGGCCACTTTTATCAAGAATAACGTGGGGCCGGCCTTCAAGGCGGCGGGCATCACGACCAAGATTATCGCCTACGACCACAACACCGACCGCACCGATTACCCGCTGGCCGTACTCGGCGATGCCGACGCCAACCCCTACGTCGATGGCTCGGCGTTTCACTTCTACAGCCCAAATTCGCCCATCAGCGTGCTGACTCAGGTGCATAACGCCTTCCCGAACAAGAACGTGTACTTTACCGAGCTGTGGACCCAGGCGCCTGGCAACTTTCCTTCCGACCTAAGCTACCACGTCAGCAACCTGGAGATTGGGGCCGTGCGCAACTGGAGCCGCAACGTGCTGGAGTGGAACCTGGCCAGCGACCAGAACTACGGCCCCTACACCAATGGCGGCTGCAGCCAGTGCCTGGGCGCTGTTACCATCAATGGCGACGTAGTAACCCGCAACCCGGCCTACTACACGGTGGCCCACAGCAGCAAGTTTGTGCGCCCCGGCTCGGTGCGCGTGGCCACCAACGTGCCCGGCAACCTGCAAAACGTAGCGTATAAAACGCCCAATGGCAAGCGCTGCCTGGTGGTGCTCAATACTGGCTCGACGCTGCAAAGCTTTAATATTCAATACAAAGGGAAAGTTGTAAACACCTCGCTCTACGGGGGCGCGGTAGCCACCTATATTTGGTAGCGGCCGCTACCGGACGCTGGCCCTTTTCCCACCCGTTTTTCTTTCCGATGACTTCTAAATTTTTGCCCCTGCTGCTGGTATCAGCGCTGGGCCTGGGCCGCGCAGCGGCCCAAACCACGACTTACTCGGCCGCCGGCAAAAAAGCGCAGGTATATACCACAGCCCAGGGTACCAGCCAGCGCCTCACGGCCGGCCCCGCCCTGAGCTTTGCGCCGGCGGCGCAGCCCGTCGAAACCCAGGTATGCGTGTTTGTTGACCCCAGCCACTCGTTTCAGACACTGGTTGGCATTGGCGGGGCGCTCACCGATGCCGCAGCCGAAACCTTTGCCAAGCTGCCCAAAGAGCAGCAGCAGGAGTTTTTGCAGGCTTACTATAACCCCACCACCGGCATCGGCTACTCGCTGGCGCGTACCAACATCGGCAGCTGCGATTTTTCGAGCGACAGCTACGCCTACGTGGCCGATAATGACGTGAGTCTGAAAAGCTTCAGCGTGCAGCACGACGAGAAGTACAAGATTCCGCTTATCAAGCAGGCCACGGCGGCGGCTGGCGGCAAGCTGCCGCTGTTTGTGAGCCCCTGGAGCCCACCGGCCTGGATGAAAACCAACCACGACCTGCTGCACGGCGGCAAGCTGCTGCCGCAGTTTCGCCAGCCCTGGGCCGATTACTTCGTGAAGTTTATTCAGACCTACGAAAAGCAGGGTATTCCCATCTGGGGCCTCACGGTGCAGAACGAGGAGATGGCCACTCAGAAGTGGGAATCGTGCGTGTTTACGGCCGAGGAGGAGCGCGACTTTATCAAGGAATACCTGGGTCCGACCTTGCAAAAAAATGGGCTGGGCAGCCGCAAGCTCATGGCCTGGGACCACAACCGCGACCTCGTGTACCAGCGCGCCAGCACCGTGCTCGACGACCCGGCCGCCGCCAAATATGTGTGGGGTATCGGCTACCACTGGTACGAAACCTGGACCGGCAGCGGCATGCTATTCGACAACGTGCGCCGCGTGCACGAAACCTACCCCGCCACCAACCTGATGCTGACCGAGGCCTGCATCGAGAACTTTAAGCTCGACCAGGTAAACGAGTGGCGCCTGGGCGAGAAGTACGGGCACTCGATGCTCAACGACTTCAACGCCGGTACCGTGGGCTGGACCGACTGGAACGTGCTGCTCGACGAAACCGGCGGCCCCAACCACGTAGGCAACTTCTGCTTCGCGCCCATCATCGCCGACACTAAAACCGGAAAACTAATTTATACCAATATTTATTATTATATTGGTCACTTTTCGAAATTTATTCGCCCCGGTGCCAGGCGCATTGCCACCACTTCCAACCGCGACTGGCTGCAAGCCACGGCCTTCCGCAACCCCGACGGCAAGGTAGCGGTGGTAGTGATGAACAGCGGCGACAAACCCCAGGAGTTTCAACTCTGGGTGAAGGGCCAGGCCGCGACGACGACCAGCCTGCCCCACTCCATCGCCACCTACGTTATCAACTAGCTGATAATAACCACCAAATAACGTCATGCTTCACTGCGCTCAGCCTGACGTTATTTGTTAGCGCGGTTTCGGATTCGCTGTACGGTAGCGCGGACTTTTAGTCCGCGCGTGGTGATGCTGAGCACTGGCGGACTAAAAGTCCGCGCTACTTGACCAGCCTTACCCTGACTCCGAAACCGCTTTAGGTAGTGCTGTTAAAACTGCTTCGCCCCTCCTTTTCCCACCCTGCTTTATGCGTTTTCGCTCGTTACTCGCCTTCGCCCTGCTGGCTAGCCTGCCCAGCCTGGCCCAACCGCAGGTCGGCGCTAGCCAAACCATCACCAGCCCTCTGCTCCGCGCCGAAGGGCCCAAGATAGTGGATGCCCAGCACCACGAAGTGCTGCTGCGGGGCATGAACCTCGGCGGCTGGCTTTTGCAGGAAGGCTATATGATGAAGCCCGGCTACGGCGGCACCCAGGGCTCGGTGAAAAAAGTACTCTACCAGGCCGGACTAAGCGACGCGGCCGTAGAGCATTTTTACCAGCAGTACCGCGACAACTTTATCACGAAGGCAGACATTGATTTCATTGCCCAGCAGGGCTTTAACTGCATTCGGCTGCCGCTGCACTACGACCTTTTTCTGACCCCGGCCCAGCGGGCAGTGCGCAACAGCGTCATTCGGGGTACCCTGCCGTATGCCGACTACCTGGCGAAGCTGAAGGAATGGCAGCAAAAAGGAGAGCTGTTCCGGGAGCCCGCTAAGCTCGAAGCCATTCGCATTATTGACCAGACGCTGGCCTGGTGCGCGGCCAATAAGCTGTACGTGGTGCTGGACCTGCACGCCGCGCCCGGCGCGCAGGGCACCGATATCAACATTGCCGACGCGCTACAGCCGCTCGACTTCTGGAAAGAGCCTGTGTTTCAGGATATGACCAATAGTCTGTGGGCCACCCTGGCCCGGCGCTACAAAAACGACAGCCGCATTGCCATGTACGACCTTATCAATGAGCCCAACAACGTGCCGGGTGGTAATCCGCCCATTCAGGCCATGTTCGAGAAGCTCATCAATACGGTGCGCGCCGAGGGCGACCAGCATCTGCTGCTGCTCGAAGGCAACGGCTACGGCAACAACTATAATTCGATAGAGAAAAAGACCTTCACTCACCAGGAGAACCTGGTATATAATGCGCACCGCTACAGTATTTTGCCCAAGTATCCGCTTAGCAATGCGGTAGATGCCAGCAACCCCGACGTCAACCAGCTCGGGGCCATTGCTAATCTCGTGAAGTTTCGCGAGGCGCAGCAGGTGCCGGTGTGGGTAGGCGAAACCGGCGAAAACTCGGCCCAGTGGATGGGCGAAGCGGCCCACAACCTGAACAGCGTGGGTATTGGCTGGTGCAACTGGACGTACAAGCGCTTCAGTGACAAGCCCATTGCCGCGCTGCTGCGTATCAAGCCACCCTACCCGGTGGATGTAAAAAGCGCCGCCGACCTGCCCGTTATTCTGGAAGACATCAAGTTTAAAAACTGCCTGCCAAACCCCGACGTTATCGCCGCGCTTAAGGCCGAACTCAAGAAATAATCTTCCCTAAAAGTGTGTCATGCCGGCGAAGCAAGCGCTTGTCAGGCTTAGTTACAGCGGCTTTCTGCGCCAGCACAACGTTTAGTTAAGCTACTTTATGTCTATCAAACGCCTGGCAGCTTTGCTGCTAGCCCTGCTGGCTACGTTTCGGCTAATTGCCCAAGCGGCGCCACCCGCCGGCCGCGTGGTCGTCACGCACCTCGATTCGAAGCTCCTGCGCGGCAACCCCGGTGGCGAAAACCCACGTCGCCGCGTGAGTGTGTACCTGCCGGCCGGCTACGAGGCCAGCCCCGGCCAGCGCTACCCGGTGCTGTACTACCTGCACGGCTTTACCTGGAACGACAGCCTGATTTTCAACAAGGACGGCATGAAGGCGCTACTCGACCAGGCTATCGCGGCCGGGCAAATCAGGCCGCTTATCGTGGTGGTGCCCGATGAGCAGACGCGCTTCGGTGGCAGCTGGTACGCCAACTCGGCCACCAACGGCCCGTGGGCCGACTTCACGGCTCACGAGCTTATCACCTTCATCGACAAGCAGTTTCGCACGCTGGCTAAGCCTGGCAGCCGGGGCCTGGCCGGCCACTCTATGGGCGGCGGCGGCACCCTGCGGCTGGCCCTGGCCTACCCCGGCACCTGGGCCGCCGCCTACGCCCTGAGTCCGGCTTTTATAGGGCCGCACCCCACCTTTCTGCCCGGTGCGGGCGTGGCCCCGGCCCTGCGCGCTGCCAGCGCAGCCCAGGCGCAGCGCAGCTACCCGGTGCTGACCACCGCATCACTCGCCCGGGCTTTCTCGCCCAATCCCAAGGCCGTGCCGTTTGGGGCCGACTTGCCAGGCTCGCTCGGGGCCGACAGCGTGGCCCGGCGCGATGCCGTGCTGGCGCGCTGGCTTGAAGCCATGCCCACTTTCGTGCTGCCAACGCACGCGGCCGCCCTACGTCAGCTGCGCGCCCTGGCTTTTGACTGGGGTGCCCAGGATGAGATAACGCATATTCCACCCACTTGCCGCTATTTCAGCAGCCTGCTCACTGTTTTTGGTATTCCGCACTCGGCCGAGGAATACCAGGGTACCCACGGCAGCCGCATTATGGGCACCGATGGGCGCCTGTTTCAGCAGGTGCTGCCGTTTTTCAATAAACACCTCGATTTTAAGCCGTAGCTTTCTCCTGTACTCAGCAAAAAGCAGGCAGCAGTCGATATTTTCCAAAAATATTAATTTTTTCATATATTTAATGCCTATTTTCACTCGCCCCCTGCGTATGGCAGCTGCGCTAGCCGCCGTGAGTGCCGGCTGGTCGCAAGCTGCGCTTGCGCATCCGGCTGCCCCGCCCCGCAAGCCCACCGTTATTCTGTTCGTCGGCAACAGCTTTTTTCACGGGGCGTTTGAGCCGGTACTCAGCTATAACGCGGCGGGTATTACGGACGAAAACTTTAAACCCGGCGGCGCGGCCGGGCGGGCCCGCAGCACCCTGCACAACCGCGCCGCCTGGGGCGGCATTCCCGGTATTTTCAAGAAGCTGACCGCCGAGGCCGGGTTGAACTACGAGGTGCATATGGAGGCCATCAGCGGGCAAACATTAAAGTTTCACTATGATAGCGCCCTGGCCGTAGTGCAACAGCGCCCCTGGGACCAGGTGGTGCTGCACGACTACAGTACCGGCCCGGTACCAACGCGCCACGGCGGCCAGCCAGCGCGCTTTTTTGACTATGCTACCCGGCTCGAAGAGGCTGTACACGCGACCAACTCCAAAGCTCAGGTATACCTCTACGAAACCTGGGCGCGAGCCGACCTCACCTACCCGGCCGGCAAAAACTACTCGGGCCTGCCGCTCGATTCGATGACCACCGACCTGCACCGCGCCTATTACCGGGAAGCAGCGCAGGATAAGCATTTTGCTGGCGTAGCGCCGGCTGGCGATGCCTGGCTATGGGCTATTCAGCAGGGCGTGGCCATGCCCAATCCTTACGCCCCCGAAGCAGGCAAAGTAGACCTCTGGGGCCCTGACCACTACCATCCCAGCATCTACGGCGCCTACCTCAACGCCTGTGTGCTCCTGGACCGGCTAGCCCATTATGACCCCCGCCAGCTAGGTGCCCATGAGAAAGCAGCGGCCGACTTAGGCATTGCGCCCGAGGTAGCCGTGAAGCTTCAGCGCATAGCCTACGAGCAAGTGCGAGCCGCCTGGCCTCATTAGCGCCAACCCCAAATCATGTACTCTGCGGCCCGTTGCTTTGCACGCCGGGAGCACACTAGCGGGCCGTACCTTTGTGCTATGCCGCCCCCCTCCCCTATTGCCATCGCCTGCTAAGCGCCTTCCTGGCGCTGTTGGTGCTGGCTACATCGGTGGGCCTCACGGCCGAGCGGCACCGCTGCCGCATCAGCGGGCGTAGTACGGTGGCGCTCAGCCTGCCTGGCCAGGCTAGCCACGAAGCAGAGGCGCTCACCAGTAAACCTGGGCGCCCCTGCCAAAAGCGTCGCGCCCAAGGGTGTTGCGATGTCAGCCACCTGCACCACAAGCTCAGCGCCCAAAGCGCCGATGCCGGGCCGGGCAAGTGGCTACCCGAGCCACCCCCACTACTCCCGCCGGCCGTGCTGCCCGCGCCGGTCTGGTCGGCGCGGCCCACACCAGCGCCATTGGCCCTGGCCGTTGCCGCGGGCACGGCGGCCAACGCTTCGCCGCCCGGCGTTCCCCGGGCGGGGCGCACACTGCTCACCCTGGGTTGTAAGCTGGTGGTTTAGGCTTCTCTGAAAATTCGCAAGTCCGGCCTGCCCGGCCAGACCGTATGTTTTCAGAAATGCTTAACTTTCAGACAAAATGGGCTTTATCAGCGGGAGATACCCGCGCTTATTACTAGGAATTCCAGGAATTCTGCCGCTGCTGGCCCACGCCCAGAGCGGGGCGGCCGTGCGCGGCGAAGTTCGCGAGGGCCGCGGCCCGGTGCCCGGCGCAGTGGTGCGCTGGCTGCTGCCGGCGGGCGCCACCGGCCCTACCACTACTACCAACGACGCGGGCACTTTCGTGCTGCCCTTTCCGGCTCTGGCCAGCCACCGGGTTATCGTAGGCGCGGTGGGCTACGCTACCGACACCGTGGCCGTGCCCACTACCAGCGCGGCGCCTTACCTGCGCGTGAGCTTGCGCGGCGGCGCGGCCCTCGGCGAAGTGGCCATCACCGGACATGCCGTAGCTTATTCGGCCCGGTCGGTGAGCAGTATGCAAAGCATCAGTGCCCGCGACCTTACCAAATCGGCGTGCTGCAACCTGGCCGAGAGCTTCGAAACCAACGCCGCCGTAGAAGTGAGCACCGCCGACGCCGTGAGCGGCGCCAAGCAAATTCAGCTGCTGGGCCTCGACGGAGGGTACTCGCTGCTGACCATCGACAACCAGCCGGCCCTGCGCGGGCTGTCGGCCCCTTACCGGCTGGGCTACCTGGCGGGGCCCTGGATTGGCAGCATCGACATTATTAAGGGCACCGGCTCGGTGGTGAATGGCTACGAGGGAATATCGGGCCAGGTGAATATTCAGCTCAAGGAGCCCGACCTCACCGACCAGCTGCTACTGAATACCTACGTGAACGACCTCGGCAAATTTGACCTGAATGCCGTGGCCTCGCAGCGCCTCAACAAGAAGTGGAGCAACGTGCTGCTGCTGCACACCGACCACCTGGGCAACCGCGTAGACCGCAACGGCGATGGCTTTCTAGACCTGCCGCTGGCTACCCAGTTCAACGGCTACGACAAGGTGAAGTATAAGTCGGGCACCGGCCTGGTGGCCGAGCTGGGCGCAGGGGCCCTGCGCGAAACCCGCCAGGGCGGGCAGCTTGGCTTTCGGGAAGGCGCCAGCGACTCGCTCGCCTTCCGCCAGTACTACGGCACTACCCAACGTACCGACCGCTACACGGCCCAGGCCCGCACGTCCTACACCTGGCCGGGCCGGCCTTTCCAGAGCCTGGGCCTGCTGGTGAATGGCACGAGTCATGATTTTACGTCAACCTACTCTTTCCGGCAGTACAGCGGCCCCCGCCAATACAGCGGCCACCAGACTACCGGGCAGGCTACGCTGCTTTTTCAGAGCGTGCTGGGCAATACCATGCACACCTACCGCACGGGCCTGAGCTTTTTGTACGACGACTACCACGAGCTGCTGCGCAACGGCGACATTCCCGTGCTGATAGCTGCTGCCCAAACCCTGCAGCGCACCGAGCGCGTACCCGGCGCATTTGCCGAGTACACGTATAACAATACCCACAACCTGACCGCCGTGCTGGGATTGCGCACCGATTACCACAACCTTTTTGGCTGGCAGGTAACGCCGCGCTTCAACCTCAAATACGATGTGCGCCCGGCTACTTCCCTGCGCGTGTCGGCGGGCCGGGGCTTCCGGGTGCCTAACCCGGTTGCCGACAATGCCGCCATGCTGGCCAGCGCCCGCCAGTTTTACCTGCTTCCCAGCTCCGGCTACCGGCCCGAAACGGCCTGGAACCTGGGTGGGTCGCTTACGCAGTATTTCCAGGTGCTGGGGCGGCAGGCTACGTTCGTGGCCGACTACTACGATACCATCTTTCAGAACCAGCTGGTGGCGGATATGTACACCTCGCCGCAGTTTATTCTGCTGGACAACCTCACGCCGGGCGCCCGCTCTTTCGCCCGCAGCGCGCAGGCTGAAGTGCAGGCCGAGCCGCTGAAAGGGCTGCAAGTGAAGGCTGCCTACAAATGGCTCGACGTGCGCAGCACCTACGCCGGGCAGCTGCTGCCCAAGCCTCTCACGCCCCAGAACCGGGCATTTCTGAACCTGGGCTACGCCTCGGCTTTCGATAAGTGGCGCGCCGACCTCACCGTGCAGTGGTACGGCGAGCGCCCGCTGGCCCACCTGCCCGCCGATGGCAGCAACACCGGCCACCAGCACGGCACCGGCATCACCGGCCTCGAGTATGCCCCGCGCTACGCCCTGCTCAACGCCCAGCTTACCCGCGCCTTCAAGCGCATTGAGGTGTACGCGGGCGTCGAAAACCTCACCAATTTCCGCCAGCCCAACCCCATTCAGAATGCCGCCACGCCCTTCAGCGATGGCTTCGATGCGGCCATGGTGTGGGGGCCGGTGTACGGCCGGCTCACCTACGCCGGGCTGCGCTACCGCATTGAGTAAATTTTTATCGCTTATAAAACGTCTGTTCTTGCGAGCGCAGCGCGGCAATCGCCCCAGAAGGAAGCCCGAACAATTCCGTTCCGGTGCGATTGCTTCGTAGGATGCAAAGACAGACGTTTTGTACCTAGTATTCAGCAACTACCAACTTATAGCTCAACTCTCAATCTTATGAAATCTTTTGCATTTTCCTTGCTCGCGCTGCTGAGCTTTGCCGGGGCCGCCCAGGCCCAAACTACTCAGGCAGCCACTGCTACCGCTTCAAAAGGCACCGAGACGGTGCAGTTTAAAACATCGGCTATTTGCGATATGTGCAAGGCCCGCATCGAGAAAAGCATGGCCTATGAGAAAGGCATTCAGGCGGCCAACCTCGATATACCCAGCAAAGTCCTGACCGTCACTTACAACCCCGCCAAAACCACGCCCGATGCCATCCGCGCCGCCGTGCTGAAAACCGGCTACGACGCCGACCAGGCCACCGCCGACGCCCGCGCCTACGACCGCCTGCCCGAGTGCTGCAAGAAACCGGCCAGCACCCACTAGGCTGCTGATTGGCAATGGTTTAAGCGGATTCCGCACTTCTTTCCCGTTGTGAGCGATTACTTCTTTGCTGCTTTAAAGCAGGCTGCCTCGCCCGGTGGCCTGCTTTACTTTTATTTTGTCCCATGAAACAGTCACCCCTTCCCCGCCCGGCCGATAAAGACCAGCTGCACCCGCGCAACCGGCACCGGGGGCGCTACGATTTTGCCCAGCTTGTGCGCAGCAGTCCGGCGCTCGCGGCCTTTGTGCGGGTCAATGAGTTTGGTGATTCCTCCATCGACTTTGCTGACCCCGCTGCGGTAAAGGCGCTAAACCAGGCGCTGCTGCGGCATTTCTACGGCATCGAAAACTGGGACATTCCCGCCGGCTACCTGTGCCCGCCCATTCCGGGCCGGGCCGACTATATTCATTACCTGGCTGATTTGCTGGCCGAAGACAACAGCGGCGTGGTGCCGCAGGGCCGCAGCGTGCGGGTGCTTGACATTGGCGTAGGCGCCAACTGCATCTACCCCATTCTGGGCCACCACGAGTACGGCTGGCGCTTTGTAGGAGCCGAAACCGACGCCGTGGCGCTGCGCGCCGCCCGGCAGCTGGTAGCCGCCAACTCCGGCCTGGCCGGCTCCATCGACTGCCGCCTGCAATCAGACCCGCAGCACATGCTGGCGGGCATCGTCAAGCCCGGCGAAGTGTTCGACGCCACTCTCTGCAACCCGCCTTTCCACGCTTCGGCGGCCGAAGCCGCGGCCGCCACCCAGCGCAAAACCACCAACCTGGGGCGCAACGGCGGCCGGAGCGTGGCCCCGGCGCGCAACTTCGGGGGCCAGCACAACGAACTGTGGTATCCCGGCGGCGAGGAGACTTTTCTGCGGCAGCTTATTGCTGAGAGCAGGCAGCTGCCCAAAGCCAGCTACTGGTACACGGCGCTGGTTTCCCAAAAAGTTGC
Source organism: Hymenobacter sp. BRD67 (assembly GCF_013256425.1). Taxonomy (GTDB): domain Bacteria; phylum Bacteroidota; class Bacteroidia; order Cytophagales; family Hymenobacteraceae; genus Hymenobacter. The sequence goes on along the minus strand of NZ_CP053904.1, from coordinate 219,213 downwards.
CCTGCGCAGCGCCTATTATTTCCTCCAGCAGGCGCAGGCTGTGCACGTGAAAACCATCGAAATGGCCCAGGGCCAGAAGAAAAGCCGCTTCGTAGCCTGGTCTTTTCTGACGGAAGAGGAGCGTGCCGCCTGGCGGCAGACCCGCTGGGCGCCGGCGGCCCGGTAGCGAGCGGCAGGCCGCTACTTGGCCTGCCACAGCCGCCACCACGGCAGGTAGGGCTGGTCGTGGTGCTCGTAGTGGTAGCCAAAGAAGTAGCAGCTCACAAAGGCCCACGCGTGCTGCCGCAGCTGGCTGCGCGACTTATGCCGGTTGTCGGGCGCGTGCTCGCCCCGGTGCGGCAGGTAGGTGCCGAAAAAGAAGAGCTGCAGAGTAGCCAGCACGGCCGGTATCATCCAGTAAGCAATGACGTTGGCCTGCGGAAAATATAGCTTTAATACATTATAGGTTGCGGCCATCAGCAGCACCTGCCACCACGTAACGTAGTTCCAGGCGAAGCGCAGCAGCCAGGGCAGGAAGCCCGGATGGTTTTCGGGGTGAAAGTCGGGGTCGGCGGGCGTGCCTACGTGGCGGTGGTGGTCGTGGTGCTTGGGCAGCTGGCGCGGAAACCAGTTGTAGGCAAACAGCAGCGCGCACACCGTACCGATGGTGTTATTTAGCCGCTTATGGGGGCTCACCACGCCGTGCATGGCATCGTGCGCCGTGATGTAAAGCCCGGTGTATAAGTGAGTTTGCAGCAACACCAGCAGGTACGGCGCGGGCGAGCGCCAGTCGGGCCGGTAAAAGCCGAGCAGAAACGTGAGCAGCCCCGCCCAGCTGGCCATAATCAACAGTGCCGCAAGCACGCCCTTACCGGCCAGGGGCGTCGGGCGAACTGACTGAACCACGGATTTGGCGGCTTCGTCGGATTGCACGGATTTTGGTGACGATTGGGCTACCACACTTTTTACCGAAATTATTACCAGCGTATTCTTAACCGGAAAAACGTTGAAAAAGTCTTCTATACCACTACTGGCCTTCCACAAAATCCGTTCAAGCCGGCGAATCCGCTAAATCCGCGGTTCGGATTAAAACCGCTCCAGGGCGTCGCGTACCTGCTCCATCAGCCACATGGGCGTGCTGGTAGCGCCGCAAATACCCACCGACTGCCCTGCTGCAAACCAGCTCGGGCACAGCTCCTCGGTGCGCGACACAAAATGCGTTTGCGGGTTGGTGTCTTTACACACCTGGTAAAGCACCTTGCCATTCGAGCTTTTGGTGCCCGACACGAATACAATCTGGTCGAACTTGGCCGCGAAGCGCCGCAAATCCTGGTCGCGGTTGCTCACCTGCCGGCAGATAGTATCGTTGGCATTGATGTTATACCCACGCCCAATAAGCTCATTCTTAATACGATAGAACGAGTCGGTACTTTTGGTCGTCTGGCTGTAGAGCGTAATAGTGGGCGGCAGCTCGTGATGCAGCAGCTCTTCCAGGTTCTCAAACACTACGGCCTCACCGCCCGTCTGGCCCAGCAGGCCCAGCACCTCGGCGTGGCCGTGCTTGCCGTAGATGAATATCTTTTCGCGCCGGTCGAAGCTGGTCTTGATGCGGTTTTGCAGCTTGAGCACCACCGGGCAGCTCGCGTCGATAAGCGTCAGGTTATTTTCCATCGCCCGCTGGTAGGTGCTCGGCGGCTCGCCGTGCGCCCGGATGAGCACCGCCTCGTTGCGCAAATCGGCAAACTGCTCGTGGCCGATAATGCGCAGCCCTTTGTGCTCCAGGCGCTGCACTTCTTCATCGTTGTGCACAATGTCGCCGAGGCAGTACAGGTAGCCCTGCTCAGCCAGAATGTCCTCGGCCATCTGAATGGCGTAAATCACGCCAAAGCAGAAGCCGGAGTTGGGGTCGATGCGAACGCTTAGGTGCAAACCAGACTGCATATCGCGAAGCTAACTCTCAACTACGGTACAAGGTTATCAGAACCAGCCTAAATATTGACCAATACTCAGTTACCCGACGCAAAAAGTGCTGGTTGCCGGCTACATTTTCACTTGGGCCAAGCGCTGTGCCTCCTCTTCCGAAACGTGCTTGCGGCTCACCAGAAAGCCGCGCACCGTTTGGAAGGCTTCGGCATCGAGGCCCGAGTTGGGATGTTGCAGGGCCGCATTCAGCAGGAAGGTTTTGTCTTCCTCCACATGCTTGCTCATGCCCAGGAAGGGCGGCAGGTTGCTCTCAACCGAAAAGCGCAGGAAGCGAATTTCGGCATTGGATGGATTAAGGGCCACGGCCTGCTCAAACGACTTAGCCGCCTGCTGCACATAGGTGAGCTTGTTGAGCATGGAGGCGTCGCGGGCTTTAATAGCCTCAGCGGCCCCCTTATACCCCAAGACCAGCGCATCCTGACCCTGGTAATCACGCAGCAGGTTGTAAAAATTCTCGCCCGCCTGCTTGTCGGCAGCGGCTTGTTCGTAGTGGCGGCGCAGGGTGGCGGGTTGGTAAGGCGACATGGACGCAGGAGGGGAAAGAGGGCGGGCTACTGCCATGCCACCAGCCACTGGCAGGGCGCTCAGCAGGGCAAAAACAAGCAGTCGTTTCATAAAGACAAAGCTACGGGCCGCGCGTGGGTGGTGTGGCTTCCTCTACCAACGTGCTGCCGGTACCCAAAGTGCCGGGCCACCTTACACTGCCCGCAGGCGGTAGCGCAGCCACGAGCCCAGCAGCAGGAGCAGCTTCGTGTTATCGGGCAGGCGCACGCGCTCAGTCAATACCTGATTAGCAGGGGCTTTACGCAGCTTATGAAAAAGCTTTAGGTAGTAGATGTACGCCAGGTACACCCCCAGGCGGGCTGCCCGCGGCAGCTGCTGGATGCCCACGAAAGCTGCTTCAAAATCGGCCCGGATATCGGCTTCTACCGTGCGCTTGGCGGCATCGTCGAACTGCTCGTAGCGCAGGCCGGGAAAATAGACGCGGCCCCGCTCTTCGTAGTCGGCGCGGATATCACGCAAAAAATTCACTTTTTGAAATGCCGCACCCAGCCGGCGCGCCGGCGCCTTTAGCTGGTCGAATAACACCGGCTGGCCCTGGCAAAACACGCGCAGGCACATCAGGCCCACTACTTCGGCCGAGCCATAGATATATTGCTCGTACAATTCCTGCCGGTAGCTGCGGTCCTCCAGGTCCATCTCCATACTACGCAGAAAGGCGTCGATAAACTCGTGGTCAATCTGGTACTCGTTCACGACCCACTGAAAGGCGTGCAGCACCGGGTTCAGGCTAAAGCCTTCGGTGATAGCCGCGTACGTGTTGCGCTCAAACTGCGCCAACAGAGCGGCCTTATCGCGGCTGTGAAAGGTATCCACGATTTCATCGGCCCAGCGCACAAACCCATATATGGCGTAGATGGCGCGGTGCAGCCCTTATCCAGCGTGCGAATGCCAAGCGAAAACGACGTGCTGTAGCGCCGCGTAATAAGCTGCGCACACGCCAGGCTGGTATCGGTAAAGAGCTGCTCGTGGTCCATTTTTTAGGTAAAAGCTATGAGTTATAAGTTAAAAGCCGAGTGCCTTGAGTAGCTAAGCCACTCATTGTCAATTCTCAACCTTTAACGCTTAACTTTTAATTTCCTTCAGTACCTCGCCCGCCACCACCTGCCCCGAAATGAGCGAGGGCGGCACACCCGGCCCCGGCACGGTAAGCTGGCCGGTGAAGTACAAGTTACTGACCTTTTTGCTCTTAAGGGTGGGCTTGAGAATGGCCGTTTGCCGCAGCGTATTGGCCAGGCCGTAGGCATTGCCTTTAAAGGAATGGTAGTCGGCCATAAAGTCGCGGTGGGCGTAGCTGCGCTTAAACACCACGGCGTCGCGAATGGAGTGGCCGCAATGCTTTTCGAGCCGGTCCATTAGCAGATTGTAATATTTCTCGCGGGTTGCTTCGGGGTCGTCGAGGTCGGGAGCCACCGGAATGAGCAGAAACAGGTTTTCCTGGTCTTCGGGCGCCACCGTGGGGTCGGTTTTGCTAGGCACCGAGGCGTAGAACAGTGGCCGGCTGGGCCACTGCGGCGCCTCATAAATCTCGTGGGCGTGCTGGCTGAAATCTTCGTCGAAAAACAGGTTGTGGTGTTGCAGGCGGTCCAGCTTGCGGCTCACCCCGAGGTAAAACAGCAGCGACGACGGGGCCAGGGTACGCGAGTCCCAATAAGCGGGCGAATAGTGGCGATACTCGGGCGCCACGAGCTGCTGCTCAACGTGATGGTAGTCGGCGCCGGCTACCACGGCATCGGCGGGCCAGAAGCCGGTGGCAGTGCGGACGCCGGTAGCATGGCCGTTATCGACCACGATTTCGCGTACTTCCTGGTTGTACTGCATCTGCACGCCCAGCTCTTCGGCCAGCGCTACCATGCCACGCACTATCTGGTGCATGCCGCCCTTGGGGTACCAGGTGCCCAGCACCAGGTCGGCGTAGTTCATAAGTGAGTAGAGGGCGGGGGTATTCTCGGGCGTAGCGCCCAGAAACAATACCGGAAACTCAATGAGCTTGAGCAGCCTGGGATGGCTAAAGAACTTGCGGGCGTGCCGGGCCATGCTTTGCAGCAAATCGAGCCGCACGGCCCCGCTGATAACCTGCCAATCCACAAACTCCAGCACCGAGCGGCTGGGCAGGTTCACAAATTTGTTGATGCCGACCTCGTACTTATACTTGGCCTGGGCCAGAAAGGCATCGAGCCGCGCCGCGCTGCCCGGCTCCAGGCGCTCAAACAGCTGCCGCAGCCTGGCCATGTCGGCCGGAATGTCCACGGCATCGTCGCCTTCAAAAATAACCTGATACGACGGGTCGAGCCGCACCAGCTCGTAATAGTCGGCCACGCGCTTGCCAAACCGGCCGAAGTACTGCTCAAATACGCCGGGCATCCAGTACCAGCTCGGGCCCATATCGAAGGTAAAACCCTGGGCCTCAAATACCCGTGCCCGGCCGCCGGGGCTGCTGTTCTTTTCCAGCAGCGTTACCTGCCAGCCCGCCTGGGCCAGTGTGGTGGCGGCCGATAGACCGGCAAAACCGGCCCCTATTACTACTGCGTGGGGCATTTAAATAAGTTATGAGCCTTTTGCCAATACCGAGCGCAGCACGGCATTGACAGACGAAAAAACGCCGCGCCCTCCGAGCTAGGCGGAAGGCACGGCGGTCGGTAGTCGGTACGCAACTCGGCAAGCTATTCCTGCTCAGCCTCTTCGCTCAGCACGCTGCCGGGGCGGTCGGCGCCGGCAGGAGCGTATACCTTCAGGGCAGCCTTGAGGTCTTTGCGGGCAATGTGAATGCGGTTTTTTACGGTACCAATCGGAATTTGCAGCTTTTCGGCAATCTCCAGGTACTTGTAGCCGATGTAATACATCATAAAGGGCGTCCGGTAGTCGGTGCCCAGGCTGGCAATGGCCTCGTTGATGTCGCGCACCACAAAATCGGTGGTAGCGCCGTTGTGGGTAATGTAGTTCTCGTCGGTATTAAAATACTGAAAATATTCAGTAGAGTCAATATTCGAGCTACGCTTGGTTATCTTGTTATAATTGTTGATGAAGGTGTTGCGCATGATGGTGTACAACCACGCCTTCAAATTGGTACCCGCTTTAAACTTGTCCTTATTGAGCAGCGCCTTCAGCAGCGTTTCCTGCACCAGGTCCTTCGCGTCATCCGCATCGCGGGTGAGGTTCATGGCCACGGGGCGAAGCGAGGAAGATATCTTCTGCACTTGGGAGGTGAATTCCAGAGAAGTCATATTGTAGAAGGGTTCGTAGCAGAATCTTAAACAAAGGTAGACTACAAGCAGGAAATATGGCTCGCTACGCAGCGCTTTTTTTCAGCTTTTTTAATACCGCACCCGCCTGGCAGGCCGCGGCGCAACTATCTACGTACAGAGCCAGGCTCCGGACCGCGTCCCCTTCTAACTTTCTGCCAGCTCGCCTTCAATTGGCTGATTTACAAGCGGAATTAAATCACGAAACTCAGCCAGGCAGGCCAGCGGCAGGCAGCCGTCGGGCAGGTCCTGGGTTTGCACGGCCAGCGACCCGTATAGTACCAAAGTGGCCTCGGGGCACTGCGCGCGCAGCTCGGCGGCGTAGGCCTGCACGGGGCTACGGGCCGGCGCCTTGGTAAGCACGGTGGCCAACACCGTGGGCCGGAAGGCCTGGGCGGCGGCCACCACATCGGCTATGGGCAGATTGGCCCCCAAATACAGCACCTGGCGGCCCCGCACCCGCAACGCATAATTCATAAAGAGCAGCGAAAGCTCCTGCCACTCGCCTTCGGGCAAAAACAACAGCCAGCGCGGCGCCTCAGCCTGGGCCAGCGGAATAAGCGGCAGCGCATCGGCCGAGGCCAGCAGCTCCTGACGCAGCAGCTGGGCCACCAGGCGCTCCTGCGCCAGGCTCAGCGAGCCTTCCTTCCACGATACCCCAGGCGCTGCAGCAGCGGGTAGCCTAGGCGCAGCATGGTTTCTTCAGTGCCCATCTCGCTGATGGCTTCATCAAACTGGCGGTGCAGGCGCGGCTCATCAAGGTCGAGGGCCGCCCCGAGCAGCGCATTGAGCCGGGCACTGTCGGCGGGCTTTACTTCGTTGCAAAACGCCAGGGCCGCCGTCTGGCACTCCTCCTCGCTCAGGCGCACCACCTGCGAGATGCGGTGGCCGCGGGCGCACAGCGTAGCTACATTGAGCAGCCGACGCAGGTCGGTTTCGCTGTAGGTACGAATATTAGTAGTAGTACGACTGGGCTTCAGCAAGTTATAGCGCTGCTCCCAGATGCGAATGGTATGCGCCTTCACGCCGGAAAGCTGCTCCAAATCGCTGATAGAATAATGAGCCACTCGTTTGTTTTTTGGAAGGCTGGATAACAGTCCGGCTCTGGCGTGGAGCCGGTATTCAGAAGCGTATAATGTAGTAGTAAGGAACAGGCCGGTGCGTGCGAAGCCGGCTATTACCTTATCAAATTCAATAAGCCGGCAAATAGTTTACCGAACCACCCTGGCACTGCATCAGCGGGCTTTTTTGCCGGCTTGCTGCCGGGCCAAGCGCAGGTATTTGGGTGAAACCCAGAGCAGGCCAAACTCTTCGGAATGGTCGCGCCCCTGAGTTTTATGGTGCATTTTGTGGGCCATGTTGAGCGCCCGCAGGTATACGTTGTCGGTTTTTTTCCAAAAGGGCAGGCGGCCGTGAATCAGGCCATCGTGCACAAAGAAATAGACCGTGCCATATAAGGCAATGCCTACGCCAACCCAAAACCACCAGCGCTGGCCATTAGCGCCGGTTATAAACAGGCCCGCGGAAAGCGCCCCGTATATAGCAAAAAACCAATCATTGCGCTCAAACGGGCGCGGGCTGGGCCGCACGTGGTGCGAGCGATGCAGCACCCACAGCGGCCCGTGCTGCACGTATTTGTGCATAAACCATGCCCAAAACTCCATAAAGGAGAAGGTAGCAAGGGTGATGAGAACGGAGACAAGGAGTGACATAGCAAAAAACGGCGGTCGGGGCGAGTATAACGCTTGCCCCGACCGCCGTGGGTTAATTACCAGTCCAGCTTCTCTTTGTTCAGGAACGCGGCAATGCCGCGGCGGCAGTCGTCGGAGGCACGGGTGGCTGCGTTGCGCTCGGCGGCGTAGCGCAGGCCATCTTCTAGAGCCAGCTCGGGCAGGCGGGCCAGAATTTCTTTGGTGATTTCGATGCTGTGGCCCGAGTTTTCGCGGGCCAGGCGCAGGGCGTAGGTGCGCACCGTATCGGCCAGCTGGTCTTTCTCGGCAATGAAGGTGATGAGGCCATACTCCAGCGCCTGCTGGGCCGAGATAATGTCGCCGCTCAGCAGCAGCTGCTTGGTGCGGGCCTCACCGATGCGGCGCAGTAGAAATACGCTCACGACAGCCGGCAGGAAGCCAATTTTTACTTCCGTGTAGCCAAACTTGGCTTCGGGCACGGCAAACGTAATGTCGCACAGTGCGGCCAGGCCGCAGCCACCGGCCAGCGCGTGGCCCTGCACCTGCCCGATTACCAGCTTTTTGAGGGTATAAATCTGGTGAAACAGCTGCATCAGGTGGGTGCTGTCGGCCAGGTTTTCCTGATAAGTATTGTCCTGCAGCTCTTGCAGATACTTCAGGTCGGCCCCGGCGCAGAACACGTCGCCGGCCGCCCGCAGGATGATGACTTTTACCTTATCGTCGGCTTCGGCCTGCTCGAAAGCCTGCTTTAGCTCCGTTACCACGTTCGCGCTGAGCGCATTGCGCTTAGTCGGACGATTGAGAGTGATGTACGCCAGGCGGTCCTGCACCTCGTATTGCAGAAAGCGCAGGGTATCAAGTTCCGGGGAGAGGTAGTCGGTCATAGTAAAACAAAATACGGCGAAAGCGGCCGCCTAGATTAAACGCCCGGTGCGGCATACTATTTCACAGACTCGCGAAATAGGGGGTAATGGTTGCGTTACCGCTAAAAATTCTGAGCATATTCTGCACTCACTTACTGCTATCCTTCTTTTTCGGCAGCAGGCCCGGCCATGACTTACCAGACGAGTTGCCGCAGCCAATGAGAGCCGGCTACCGCCCGGGTGGCAGCGCATAGGTAAAGGCCCCTGCTCGTTTACATCCCAGGTGCGGAAGCCGGCAGCCCGCAGGGCCGAGTCTTGCCGGGCAATGTACCAGCGCTTGCACGACGAGTCGAACACGACCCGCGCCTGCTTCCCAAAGTGCGCGGCCAGGGCTTCGGGATGGAGATAAGGGTTGCGGCGCAGCACCACCACATCGGCGGGCTGCGCGGGCGCGGGGCCGGAGAGACGGCGCAGGCTGCCGCTCACAAACGCGATACGCAGGCCGCGCCACCGGGCCAGTACCAGCGGCGCGGGCGGGTGGCGGCGCGTAGCCTCGGCGCTGTCGGCGGCAGCCACGGCGCGGGCCGGCACGCGGGCACCCTGCCAGCCTACGCAGTAGCGCGGCGCACGCACGCGGCGCAGTATCAGGCTGGGCTTGAGCCGATAGGTGCGCTCCGTTTCGGAGAGCGGCAGCGAGTCGGGGTGGCAAACTCTACGGCGGCGCCCTGCCAGAAGCCCACCACCGAGCGCCTTGGGATGCTGTACACCACGAACTCGCGCCGCGGCGCTACCGCCCGCGCCTCTAACATTCTACTTATACTATATAAGCTCAGCAGCGCTACGCACCAGCCCGCCCAGGCCAGACGGCGGGAAGCCACGAACGCGCAAAACGCGCCGATAAGCAAAAACACCAGCAGTGTTTGCCCCTGGCTGAGGTGCACGCCCCAACCACGGCGCCCGGTAGCAGCCGACCAATGAGGAAAATATACTCGTTGAAGAGCCAGATAAGCTGCTCAAATACCCAGCCTACGGCCCGGGGCAGCCAGTCGAGCCAGGGTAGCCACTGCGCCGGCAGCACCACCAGGCCCTTTACCAGCAGCAGTACCACGCCCACGTACACGGCCAGGCTCGAAATGGGCACCGCAATCAGGTTAGACAGCAGAAAGTTGAACGGAAACTGGTGGAAATAATACAGCCCCAGCGGAAAGGTAGCCACCTGCGCCGCCACCGACAGCGCCGTGAGCTGCCACCCGGCATCGGCCAGCCAGGAGGTGGCTTCGTAGCTTTTTTGCACCACCGGGGCGTGCCAGCTGCGACGGCGGTCGAGCACGGCATTGTGCACATCGAGCCAGCGCACAATGCGCGGCTGCAGGTACACAATACTGAGCACTGCCAGAAACGAGAGCTGGAAACCAACGTCGCAGAGCAGGTACGGATTATATAAAAGCAGGCAGAACGCCGCCGCGCTCAGCGTATTAAAGAGGCTGCTTTGCCGCTCCCAGGCCTGCCCCAGTATCACGAGCGTAAACATCACCGTGGCTCGCAGCACCGAGGCCGAAAGGCCGGTTAAGAACGCGTAGCTCCAGATGAGGACCAGGCCCAGCCCGGCCGTCAGCAGCCGGCGGCCCCCAACCGGGCCGCCCAGCGGCACCCGCGCCAGCAGCCATTGCAGCGCGGCAAACAGCAGCCCCACCTGCAAGCCCGACACGGCCATGATGTGCGTGGTACCCGTGTTGGCGTAAGCCTGCTTGGTTTCCTGGTCGATATCATCCTTAAAGCCCAGTACCAGCGCCGTGCCCAGCGCGTACTCGCGCACGCTGGGCACGTAGCGGCGCAGCACGTCATCGAGCACGGCAGCCGTCCGCTGGCTAATCGCTACCGGCCAGCTCAGCGGCGCGTAGCCCAGCACCTTATACTGCCCCTGGTGCACAAACTGCGCGTGGTACACCTGCTGGTACTGTAAGTAGCGCCGGTAGTCAAATTCGCCCAGGTTGGCCGGGCCCTTGCTTAGCTCGGGCGCCCCCTGCACCAGCCACACCTGCCCGTAGCGCGGGGCTGGTACTGAGCCGGCCGTTTCGTGGCGCGGCACACTCACCCGAATGCCGCCACTGGCCTGCTGCCAGCGCCCGGCCACGCGCACCGCCTGCACCCGCAGTGTAGTAGCGAACGTATTGGCGCGCACCACGGGCGCCTCATCCACGGTAGCGCGGTAAAACTCGATACGCGGCGCCAAGTGCCCGAGGTGGTCGGGCCGACGACTTTCCGTTACGGCCTGGCTGCGGGCAAAGCCCAGCGCGGCAACGGCCAGCAGCCCTACCAAACCCACGGCATCGGTAGCGGCCGGCGTAGGGTGGCGCTGGCTCCAGAGCCAGCTCAACAGGTAGAGCAGCACGAGGCCCGCTGCCCAGGGCGCGGCGCTGCCGGCCCATTGCTGCCCCAGGTATAAATAACCCGCCACGCCCCCAATATAGGCCAGCGCCACGCGCAGGAAAGGAGCCGAAGACCACGTAAGCATAGCGCAAAAATTATCTGTAAAAGATAAGCCCTTGCATAGATACTTACTAAAACCCGCTGAAAGGCGCAGGTGAAACTTCACAAAGCGCCTTAGCTACTGATTACCAATAACTAGTCAGCTCTACGCCCTACACCGCCCGGCTCGCTCCTACCCCAGCACCATCTTATAGTGCTGAATATCGCACTCCTCAAACATCTCCCCTACTTTCCGGAAGCCGGTGCGCTCGTAGAGCGGAATAGCGCGCAGCTGGGCATGCAGGTACACCTGGGCGGCATCGGAAGCTTCGGCGCGTACGTCGGCAAGTACCTGGTGCACGAGGGCTTCGCCCACGCCGTGGTTACGAAAGCCGGGCAGCACGGCAAAGCGCTCAAGCTTTACGCCCTGCTCGGTGGGGCGCCAGCGGGCCGCGCCGGCCGGCAGGCCATCTACGTGAGCCAGGTAGTGGCGGGTGGTAGCCGCGCGGTCGTGCTGGTCGTACTCGGCATCGGCGGGCACATTTTGCTCGCCCACAAATACTTTCTCCCGGATGGTAAAGGCCGCGTCAAGGTCGCGCAGGTCGGTAATTTTATGAACGGTGGTCATGGACGAAGCTGATAAACGGCGTAATCGACCGCAAATATCCGGGCCTGGCGGCAGAATCCGGACGCGCCGGCTACGGCCCGGCCATTGGGCAACCAGCCGCCTAAGCAGGCGGCGTATCTTTGCGTTATGCTTGCTTATCTAAACACGTCACTGGGCCGTTTGCGTGGCATCAGCATTCTGGAAGGTCTTTCGCTGCTGGTGCTGCTGGGCATTGCCATGCCGCTGAAATACCTGGCCGGCCAGCCGGAAGCGGTGCGCATCGTGGGCATGGCCCACGGAATATTTTTTATTTCCTATGTCTTACTACTGGTGCAAAACACCATCGAGCAGGGCTGGTCGGTGGGCAAGGCTGCGCTGGGGCTCGTGCTATCGGTGCTGCCCTTCGGGCCTTCTATGCCGAGCGGCGGCTGTTTGTAGCCGCTGCGCAGGAGCCATTGGCACGCTGAATATAAATTATTTACTATATAAAAAAGAAGCCCCGACCAATGCTGGCCGGGGCTTCTTTTTGAGAGGACTTATTCCTTTTTTACAGAGCCTGCTCGTGGTTGAGAGGCAGGTCAGCCTCAGCGAGCTCGGCCGGGCGGCGGCCGTGCTCAGCGCGCCCATGGCCATTGCTGCGGTCGTTGCCCTCGTGGCGACGCTGCTTAAACTCGGCTTCGCGGCGCTGCTCGGCCACGTCGTATTTGTCGTAGGCCTGCACGATTTCCTTTACCAGCCGGTGGCGCACCACGTCGTCGGCAGTCATCTCTACGTAGCCGATGCCGGGAATATCACGCAGAATATCAAGCGCCTGCATCAGGCCCGACTTCTGGCGGGTGGGCAGGTCAATCTGGCTGCGGTCGCCATTCACCATCACTTTCGCCGAGGGCCCCATGCGGGTCAGGAACATCTTAATCTGGCTGGGGGTGGTGTTCTGGGCTTCGTCGAGCAGCACGAAGGCGTTGTTCAGGGTCCGGCCGCGCATGTAGGCCAGCGGGGCGATTTCGATAATCTTGTTCTCCTGATAAAATTTCAGCTTTTCGGCCGGAATCATATCTTCCAGAGCATCGTAAATCGGGCGTAGGTAGGGGTCTACCTTTTCCTTCATATCGCCAGGCAGGAAACCCAGGCTTTCGCCGGCTTCCACCACGGGGCGCGAGATAATAATTTTTTTAACCTCTTTATTTTTGAGCGCCCGCACCGCCAGCGCCACCGAAATATAGGTTTTGCCGGTACCGGCGGGCCCAAGCGTGAAGGTGAGGTCGTGCTTCATCACGGTATCCACCAGCTTTTGCTGGTTGGGCGTTTTGGCCTTGATGACGCCGCCTTTGGCCCCAAACAGGATGACATCGGGCGAGGCCGCCAGCACCCGGCCTTCGGCCTCCTCGGAGGTGGCGGAAAGGTACTGGTTCACGTCGCGGTCGGTGATGGCGCCGTACTGATGATAGTGCTCAATGAGTGAGCTAAGGATATCGTTGACCCGCGAAATGACTTCGGCAGGGCCCTGAATCTTGATTTCGTTGCCCCGGGACACGATTTTACTGCCCGGAAAAGCAGCCGAAATGCGACGAATATTCTGGTTATCGGCCCCCAGGAAGTCAACCAGGGACACATTTTCGAGGGTGATGACTTTTTCGAGCAAGCTGGAAAGGCAGAGGAAAGGGGAGAGAAAAGAAAAGAAAGCTTAATGACTGCAGCCCGGCATGGGCAGCTGGCATTATTTTTAAGCGTAGCCCATTGGGCCGGAAACTCCCGGCCGACTACCGGAAATCGGGCTACTTTTGCAGCCGCGCCGGCCGGCTGGCCGGCCACTAAACAATACTACGAAGAACCTGGCAACTGCGGGCATGGGGGTACTGACACTGCTTACGGATTTTGGCTACCGCGACCAGTATGTGGCCGCGCTCAAAGCCCGTTTGCTGCACCTGGCCCCTACGCTGCCGGTGCTCGACCTTACGCACGGGGTCGAACCCTACAACATCGCCCACGCCGTACACGTTCTCCGGGCCGTGTTTCGTGACTTTCCATTGGGCACCACGCACCTCATCACGGTGAGCGACTACGGAGCCAGCGATGCCGGCGCGGTAGCCGCGCCGGCCTGGCACGCCGCCGAGTTTGAGGGTCACTATTTCGTAGCCGCCGACAACGGCCTGCTGCCCCTGCTTTGCGATGGCATCCCGGCCCAGCTCGTGCGCCTGAATGCCCCGGCCCCGCCCGCACCAGCGACCCCAGCGCCCGCGATAGCTGCCAGTAACCTTCAGCCCGTTTCCCTGAACCCCACGCGCGATATTCTGGCGCCGGCCGCCGTGCGCCTCGCTCAGGGGCAGCCGCTGAGCAGCCTCGGGCCGCCGGCTACCGAGGCTTATCTGCTCACCAATCGCCAGCTGCGCCTGCAGGACAACCGCATTACCGGCCACGTGGTACACGTAGACCACTACGGCAACCTGATTACCAACATCTCGCGGGAGGCGGTGGAGGTGGTGGGCCGGGCCGCCCGGCTACCGTCCATTTTGGCCGCGAGGTGGTGCGTGAGCTGCGCCCGCACTTCGCGGCAGCACCGCCGGGCGAGATTGTTTGCACATTTAACCCCCAAGGCTGCTTGTCGATAGCCATCAACCAGGGGCACGCCAGCGAGCTGCTGGGCCTTTACTTTGATTCGCAGGTAGATGTGCGCTTTACTAGTTAATCCACAAAAAAAGCCCGAATACTATATAGTATCCAGGCTCTTAGGCCGCCACTACCGGCTATTGCTTGGGAGCTTGAGCAGAATCTACTTTTACAGCAGTACTATCGGAAGCTTTATTGGCTTCACTGGGTATTACCACGGCTGTTTTGTCGGTTTCAGTGGTTTTGGGCTTGCTATTGCACGAAGCAAGCAGCGACAGAGCCGTGAGGGCCGGAGCCGCCAGCCAAAGGGCACGGGGAGCGTAACGCATAAAAAAAGTCAGTAAAATGTAAAAAACAAGTTCCTATGTACGCCCGGCGGCTGGAAGGGTTAAGCTCGAGCTTACTTTTTTAGCACCACGGCCTCTTAGCTACAACGCCCTGCAAATCAAACTTTCCTGTGCTCATCCGCATCGTTCGCCTCACGCTCCAGCCCGCCCGCACGGCCGACTTCCTGGCCTTGTTCCGGCAATCGGAAAGCCGCATTCGCCAGCAGCCCGGCTGCCGCCATCTGGAGCTGTGGCAGGATGCCGACGAGCCTCACATTTACTGTACCTACAGCCATTGGGACGATAGTACTGCCCTCAATGCCTACCGGCGCTCGGAGCTGTTTGGCCAGGTGTGGCCCGCCACCAAGCGCCTGCTGGCCGAGCCAGCGCAGGCGTTTTCGGTAATAAAAGCCAACTAAAACGCCGGAGTTGTCTTTATTATATAACCAAGTACCGGCCGCTTATTTCTATGCCTGATACGCCCAATTACTTTGACTTTTATGGCTTGCCCGAAGCGTTTTTGCTTGATGAAGCGGCGCTCAAAAGCAAATACTACCAGCTCAGCCGCGAGCTGCACCCCGACTTTCACGCCCAGGACACCCCCGCTGCGCAAGCCGAAGCGCTACGCCTGAGCACGCTCAATACCGACGCCTACCGTACCCTTGCCGACCCTGACCGCCGCATGGCCTACCTGCTGGCTCTGCACGGCCTGCTCGAAGAAGGCAGTGCGCAGAATCAACTCCCCGCTGACTTTCTGATGGAAGTAATGGACCTCAACGAGCAGCTGATGGAGCTGGAGTTCGAGCCGGACCACACTGCCAGCGCCAAGCTCGAAGCAGAGGTAGCTACCTTAGCCGCTACGCTCGACGCTGGCATCGAACCTGTGTTAGCCGGTTATGCGGGCCTGCCTGCTGACCACCGCCCCGCCGCACTGGCGCAAGTGCGCACATATTACCTAAAAAAGCGCTATCTCTTGCGGCTTCGCCAACAGTTGGCTACCTTTGCGGCCCGCTTGTGAATACCGACCAAGCCGGATAAGTTGCCCAGATGGCGGAATCGGTAGACGCGTTGGTCTCAAACACCAATACCGCAAGGTGTGCCGGTTCGACCCCGGCTCTGGGTACGACCCTCTAAGATGGGAGGGTAAGATTAAGCCCTCGAAAAGCCGTAAATCGTTGATTTAATGGCTTTTCGAGGGCTTTTTTCGTGCGACATGAGCTGTGCGCTCTGTGGCGGGAAGAATGCTCCCAATTCTGCCCTTACCCTGCCGCCAGTGTGCCCCACACGCCACCTCACTTCTCATCTTTTCATGAACATTCACTTTGAGCGACGGACGGACCGGCCAGACACCCAGGGACGGTGTGTTATTCACCTGCGGGCAACATTTGATGGGCAGGGGCTGCGCCTGGCCACCGGGGAACAGTGCATAGCGGCGGACTGGAAAGATAAGCAGGGCTGGTTCCGCAAGTCATTTACCGACCTGGATAATGCGACGCTGCGCCTGAAAGCGCAGCGCAACCGCCTGGAAGATGCCTACAGCACTTAGGGCGTAACTCCCACGGTAGCGACGCTGAAGTCGGTGATGGCCACTGCGAGCGAGCCGGCGACCCCTGCGCCGGGGCTGGTGGAGCTGCTGGACGAATTTCTGGCGTTTTGGTGGCGCGGGGTTTTCGAGCTAATACGGTGATAAGGCTACAAGACCACCCGCAACGCGGTGGCGGAATAGGTAGCCACAGTGCCGGGCGGCGTGACGGCGGCCGGTTATGACGCGGTGGCGCATGATGCCCTGCTGGGCTGGCTGCGGGCTGAGAAAGGGCTCGGTCAGAACACGATTGCCGGCATCGTCAGGCATCTGAAACCGTTTCTAAGCTGGGCGCGCGACGACCGCAAGCAGGTGCTGAGTGTGGAGCCATTGAAGCTGGCGGTAGAGTGGGAAGACATGGAAAAGTGCTGGCTATCGGCGGCGGAGCTGGACCAGGTGGCTAGCGCGCTGCTGCCCAACAACCTGACGCTGGTGCGGGATGCCTTCGTGTTTTGCTGCTACGCGTGCCTGCGCTACTCGGACCTACACGACCTGCATGCGGGCAACCTATATTACTGGGATGGGGGAAGGGTGCTGACGCAGACGAAAACCCGAACCGGCGTGAGCGTCTACCTGACTCCGCCCGCGCTGGCGCTGCTGGCCAAGTACACCGACACGCAGTCGCGGCTGCTGCCGGTGATGGCGAATGCGGTGATGAACCGCTACCTCAAACGCATTGCGCGGCTGTCGAAGGTGAAGCGCCCGGTGGAGGTGGTGGAAACGATGGCCGGGCAAGTGATGAAGCGGGCAGTGCCGAAGTGAGAGCTGGTAACGATGCACACGGCCCGTCATACGTTCGCTACGCAGTCACTCATGCGCGGGATGCCAGTGGAGGTATTGCAAAACGCCAAGATTCAAACTACGCTCATCTACGCCAGGATTGTCGAGGACTTTCAGCACCAGACCATGCGGCGAGTGTGGGAGGGCCTACCGGATAGCGGGACGGGCCCGACTTCAGCTATCGTGTGCGCGGTAGTGCCGGGGCGGCGTAGCCGGCGGGCACTACCGAGGATGACACCACTACTACTGCGGGTGAGAGAGTACCCGGTAGGGCCGAGTGCCTTTTGCCTGCCTTTTGGGTGGGAGCAGCCTGCGGGCAGGCTGGGGTCAGCGCTCATGCAGGGCGGCGGCTACTTCCCGCTCAGGCAGGCCTATGTACTGGCAGAACTCCCCTATTGACACTGAGGTGGTCGGTTGCATAGTCCCAGCGTGAGGTGGGTCGGGTTTTGGGTAAAGATAGTGGGGTTTTTTGCCACTGCGCACAGACAAATTGGTGTGGGGTCAGCCCGCGCAAGGTCTTCAAGCGTTTGGCATGGTTGTAGACCAGCAAAAAGGCTTGCAGGTGCTCGTTGAGTTCGTCGGTGGTCTGGTAGTGGTAGCGCTGGACCGTGGCTTCTTTGATGGGGCGGTTCAGGCGCTCGGCGGGACCGTTGGTCCACGGGTGCGCCGGGTTGGTCAGGCGATGCTCCACCCCGAAGGCGCGGCAGATGCGGGCAAAGCTATGCCCGCCCGGAAACCACTGGTGCGGCTGCCAGGCAAACTGTACGCCGTTGTCGGTCAGTACAGGTGCACCTTGTAAGGGAGCTTTTCCAGCACCCGGCGCAGGAAGTCGGCCGCGACCATGCGCGTGGCCCGCGGGTGCAAGTGTGTCGGCGAAAGGCCACGGCAATGGCTTCCTGCTCAGCCGTGCGCACCGTTGAAACCGGCTGCGGGCCCATGCGAGCGTCGGCGGTGGTCGGCCGCTTGCGCCACTTGGCTACGGTTTTTGGCTTGATGCTGTAGCGTGTGGCTAGCGCGAATTCTGGGTCAGTGTACGGGTTCTGATCTTGCGTACGCCTCACCCCCGGCCCCCTCTCCGAAAAGGAGAGGGGGAGCCAGGCTGGCAAAAAACGTACACTCACCCAGAATCCGCGCTAAGCTTTGTAGGCTTTCCTAGCTGTGTTGGCTAGCGCGCCGTATCGCCGCCGTTGCCGTGGAGTACTTGTCCCATAGGTCTGTGCGAAATTTCAGCCCGAAAAACACACCACCACTCCCTGAGACTATACAAAACTGCAGCTGGCCCACACTTTTTGATGCGCTCCTACTCCACCGCCAGGCGCAGGGCCTGGGTGCCGGCGCGCACCACGTACACGCCGGCCGGCAGCCCGGTTGGCAGCGCCAGCGCGGCCGTGCCCGCCGCATCGGCCGGGGCCGAGGTCACGAGGCGGCCCAGCGCGTCGTACACCGTCACCACCGTGCCGGGCTGCGCGCCACTGAGCGTAGCCCCCGGCGCGGTGGCCGGGTTGGGGTACAGAGTCAGGCCGGCTTGGGCAGCCAGCGTCACTACCCGCACCGGCGAGTAGCTGAGCGTGCCGTCGATATCTACCTGCCGCAGGCGGTAGTAGGCGGTGGCCACACCAGCGGGCAGAGCGGCATCAAGCAGCTCGTAGTGGCGGGCATTGCTGCTGATGCCCGCGGCCGCCACCGTGCCGATGCGCGCGAAACTGGTGCCATCGGGGCTGCGCTCTACCTCAAAGAAGGCACTGCTTTTCTCCGAAGCCGTAGCCCAGGCCAGGCGCACGGCGGCCGGGCCGGCGGCCGTGGCCGTGAAGGCCGTGAGCTCCACCGGCAGCGGGCCTGGTTGCGAATGTAGACCAGTGAGTTGGTGGTCGTGCCATCACCAAGCTGACCAAGACTGTTATAACCAGCCATAAAGACCGCCGCGCCCTGGCCCAGCACCAGCGCGTGGTTGGCCCCCGGCCCCACCGCCAGCCCACGCCACTGCGTCAGGCCGCTGTATTCGGCCGCCGGAGTCGTGCTATTGGTCGTCGAGTTGATGCCTAGCTGGCCGTAGGTATTATAGCCCCAGGTGTAGAGCTTACCATCGGCCGCCAGGGCCTGCGAAATGTAGTTGTTGGCCATCACCTGCACCAGGCGGGTGCCGGCCGGCAGCGCCCCTGGCTCACGGCGTTGGGCGTACTATTGGCGGTGCTGTTGGTAGTGCCATTGCCCAGCTGGCCGTCGTTATTGCTACCCCAGGCATAGACCGTTCCATCGGCGGCCAGCGCCACCGCGTGGTAGTTGCCGGCCGCTATCTGCACCAAGCGCGTGCCCGTGGGCATGGCCCCCTGACTCACGGCCACTGGCGTGCTGCTGCTGGTGGTAGTGCCGATGCCCAGTTGGCCATTATTATTCGCGCCCCAGGCGTAGGCGGTGCCATCGGCTGCCAGGGCCAGCGAGTAATTGCTGCCGACGGCCACCTGCACCAGGCGCACGCCGGCCGGCAGGCTCACGGCCACTGGCGTGCTGCTGCTGCTGGTGGTTCCGTTGCCCAGCTGGCCATTACTATTCGAGCCCCAGGCATAGGCCGTCCCATCGGCGGCCAGCGCCAGCATGTGCGAGGGACCAGCCGCCACCTGTACCAGGCGCGTGCCCGTGGGCATGGCCCCTGGCTCACTGCCCCCGGCGTGCTGCTGCTGGTGGTAGTGCCGTTACCTAGTTGGCCGAAGTTATTGTAGCCCCAGGTGTAGGCCGTGCCACTAGCGGCCAGGGCTATGGTGGAGAAGTCGCCGGCCGCTACCTGCACCAGGCGCGTGCCCGCAGGCATGGCACCCTGCCCGACGGCCACGGGCGTACTATTGGCGGTGCTGCTGGTGGTGCCATTGCCCAACTCGCCGTGGGTATTGCTACCCCAGGCGCCTAGAACGCCGCTGGCTTGCACGGCCACCGTATGCCGGCTGCCCACGGCGGCCTGCACGTAGCCGCGCGGCTGGACCAGCCCGACTACCGCCACCGGCGTGGTGGCCTGCGTGGTCGAGCCGCTGCCCAGCTGGCCGCTGCCGTTGGCGCCCCAGGCATAGGGCATGCCGTCGGCCGCCAGCGCCAGCGAGTGCGCGGCCTGGCTGCCGGCCGCCACCTGCCCAAAGAGCAGGCCGGTCGGGGCGGCGCCCTGGCTCACGGCCACCGGCGTACTGCTGCTGGTGTTGGAGGTGTTGCCAAGCTGGCCGCTGGTGTTGTCGCCCCAGGCGTAGAGGCTACCATTGGCGGCCAGGGCCAGCGAATGCGTGGCCCCGGCCGCCACCTGCACGAAGCGGGTGCCGGCCGGCATAGCCGCCGCCAGCGGGGCGTTACTCGAAGCGGTAGTAGCGGTGCCGAGCTGGCCGGCGCTGTTCAGGCCCCAGGCATAGACCGTGCCGTCGGCAGCCAGGGCCAGCGAGAAGCCTTGCCCGGCGGCCACCTGCACGAAGCGGGTGCCGGTCGGAGCGGCGCCCTGGCTTACGGCCACCGGCGTACTGCTGCTGGTGTTGGAGGTGTTGCCCAACTGGCCGCTGGTGTTGTCGCCCCAGGCGTAGAGGCTACCATCGGCGGCCAGGGCCAGCGAATGCGTGGCGCCAGCGGCCACCTGCACGAAGCGGGTGCCGGTCGGGCGGCGCCCTGGCTCACCGGCACCGGTGCCGTGCTCGGGGCTGTAGTGCCGTTGCCGAGCTGGCCGCTAGCGTTGCCGCCCCAGGCATAGAGGCTGCCGTCGGCGGCCAGGGCCAGGGCGTGCAGCTGCCCGGCGGCTACCTGCACGAAGCGCCCGCCGGTGGGCAAGCTCACCGCCACGGGCACCTGGCTGGAGGCCGTGGTGCTATTGCCGAGCTGGCCGCTGGCATTGTCGCCCCAGGCGTAGGCAGTGCCATCGGCGGCCAGGGCCAGCGAAAACAGTTTGCCGGCCGCCACTTGGACCAGGCGGGTGCCGGTAGGCATAGCCCCGAGCTCACAGCCACTGGCGTGCTGCTGCTGCTGGTGCTGCCGTTGCCGAGCTGGCCGCTGCCGTTGGCGCCCCAGGCATAGAGGCTACCATCAGGCCGCACCAGCAGCGAGTGGGCGCTGCCCGCGGCAAGCTGGCCGTTGGGCGGCAGGCGGCGGGCCGACGGCAGCCCGGCCTGACTGACCAGGGATACCAGAAGCAGAACTACTAGTCCAACCGGCCGGCCGAGAAAAACTTGGCGCAGCGTTGCGACAAGCCAGTAATAGAAAGCAGTCATAAAGCGTCCAGCAGTGGTGGATAAGGAGCAAGTGCCCGGTGTATGGGAGTTGACCGGATGCTTCAGGTGCGGGAAAAGAGCAACGGTACCCGCGCCCGGCCCCAAAATCACACTTCCCACCTAACAGCCCGGCAAAGGTACCGGCCATTTCAACGCGGGGGTATCGCATAAACATGCGATGGCCTGGACGCGCGGACTCTAAAGCTGTCATTCAAGCACACCGCAAAATCCAGGCTGGGCGTAGCGGTATCCGGGCAGGGCATCCCCACTGGAGCCTGCGCTTTCCTAAAGGCGGGGGCGATGCGGAATGACAGGGCACAGGTCTACCACGCCTAAGAGGGACCAGGATAATAAAAATCCGTTTTTTCTATACATCCTGTTCGCAACAAGTTGTGGACTTGATGGGACTTCGCATACTTACCGAAAGCAGCAAGTAAAGAGTAGAGCTAAGCAAAAAAGCTCGAAAATTACTCGTATCAAATAATATATTTTTTATTATCCTACTCCCTCTTAGTAAGCTGGAGGGAAACCCTGAAGTGGTGCCAATATCAGGCGCAGGCTTTTGGTTAGCAGCACAGGGCTTTAGTTCACAATTTTTAAGGTGCCTTTTAGGTGCAAAAACTCTCCGTTCCGGCTTGTAATATTCTTATATACGACACTCTGAGTAAAGTCCTGGATGTGAACGACACTGTCTCCTACGTGCGGTTCGTGCCAATACACCATATAGACATTGGGGGCAATTTCTGTGGCCGTATACGCTACCGAATCCATCGCCCCATTTTGCCCCTTGAAATTCATTTGCTCTTGGTCTTTAAAATCCAACACAAATGAAATTTCACCAAAATCGACTTCTACCCTTTTGCCAATTGCTGGATAGGGCGATTTTGGCACATCCAGCGTTAAGATGCCGGTTTCAATTTTTCGGAAAGGTTGGCCTTGTGCTTCCATGGGTAGTAAGTAAGATTGAATGAGTAGGCTTTTCGAACGCCGCGCGGCGCGCAGGCAGGGCGGCTCAGCCGAATTGAACGGACGTCATGTTCAGCGAGCCGGACACCACTTTGTCGTTGAAAATCAGGGGCTGCTCGTTTTTGTCCTGCAGCGCCAGCGTGTACAGCAGCGGGAAGTAGTGGTCGATGGACGGCACGGCGAGCCGGGCGGCCGGGCCCAAGCGCTCGTAGTGGATGAGGGCCTGGTGGTCGCCAGCCAGCAGGAGGCGCTTGAACACCTCGTTCATCTCCAGGGCCCAGGCGTGACCGTACGCGTCGGTGGGCTGTCCCGTCGGGGGCAGGGCCAGCAGGCGCAGGTTGTGTACCATGTTGCCCGAGCCGATGATGAGCACGCCTTTGCGGCGCAGTGCGGCCAGCTGCTGGCCCAGCGTAATGCCACTCGGCGGGCTTAGTGTAGTCCAGGCTCAGCTGCAGCACCGGGATGGTGGCGTGCGGGTACATCTGCCGGGTGATGCTCCAGGTGCCGTGGTCCAAGCCCCAGTCGTGGTCGAGGCCCACAGGCGTGTGGGCCAGGTGTGTCTGGACGTGGCGAGCCAGCGCGGGGGCCCGGGGGCCGGGTAGTCCACATCGAACAAGGCCTGCGGGAAGCCGCCGAAGTCGTGGATGGTGGAGGGCCGGTCCATGGCCGTGACGAAGGTGCCGCGCGTGAGCCAGTGCGCCGACACGCACAGCACCGCCCGGGGCTGCGGAATTTCCTGGCCCAGGCGGCGCCAGCGCGCGGTGAATTCGTTGTCTTCGATGGTGTTCATCGGCGAGCCGTGGCCCACGAACAGCACGGGCATCTTCACGTCCTGCTCGGGCAGGGAATCGGCCAGCGTTTTCAGGGAAGAAAGGGGTTGCATGGCAGCGGGTTGATAAGCAGTTCGGTGCGATTCAGCGGAGGCACTGCGCCGGCAGTAAAATCAGTGAAATGCCCCTGTCTGTTATGACAGGGGCATTCACTGGCGTTTCGATGGCGTTAGCGGGGCGTGTTAGGCAATAGGAAACATGGCCGTTTTCGCGGCGGTTTGCTCGCGCGGCACTTCTTCCTGCATGACGTCCCAATGCTCGACGAGTTTGCCGTCTTTCACCTTAAAATAATCGGCGGCCAGCATGGGCTTGGCGGCCCAGCCCGTGTAGCGGCCGTGGATGACGACAAAATCACCGTCCTCCATCACCAAACCGGGCTCGTATTTGAAGTCGGCGCCCAACCCGGCAATGATGTTTCTGATGGCTTCGTGCCCACTTGCGATGTGGGGGTTATGTTGAATGTATTCCGTGCCCCAGTACTTATCGATGGCGGATAAGTCGCGCTCAACGAAAAGCGCCTGCATGGCGGCTTTTACCAATTCCTTGTTGCTCATGATGAGTGGGGTGTGGGGATGAAAGTAGTGGTTGAAAGAATAGGCAGGACGCTGCAGCACCGGTCTATGGCACAAATGTCCTGGCCGCTCCACCCCCAACTGATTCGCCTATGCGAAGAAATTACCGGCTCCTTGTCCAAGGTCAACCCCGGTTTCATTCGATTCCCAACCAGCCTCCTCGTTACGGGCGGGCACTAGTACACTGGCGCAACCTGGCGGCTGCTGACGCCACTAGCGGACCGGAACGAGGGTAACGAGCCGGCAAGCCTAAGTGGCCGGCGGCAGCGGCTGTCCACTAGTCTTTGTTTCTGATTCGGCTAAGCGAGGAAGGCAACACGCCCAGGTAGGAGGCGATAAGGTATTGCGGCACCCGCTGCAACAAATCAGGTTGCTTTTCCACCAGGGCACGGTACCTCGCTTCGGTGTCTTTGGAATACGCGTCAGACAAGCGAACCAAGGTGTTCACGTACGAATGCTGAAAGTTGATTCGGAAGAAGGATTCCATCTTGGGAAACCTGCCGCAAACCGCTTCGAACCGGGACCGGGAAATCTCCCATAGCGCGCAGTTTTCCAAGGCTTTGATGGTAAACAGAGCGGTGGAGCCGGAGAAAAAGCTGCATAAATCAGCCATCCAAAAATTCTCCTTGGCAAATTGAATCACTTGGACCTCTCCGCTGTCCAGCGTCTTATAGGAAAACAACAGTCCTTTCTCGATAAAGAACATTTTATCATTCAACCCCTCTTCCGTCACCAGTAAGTCTCCCTTCTTGATGGACGTGTAGCGAAAGGCCCCCTTCATTGCCTCAAACTCGTCCGGGCTCACGTCTACTTTGGAGCGGATGTTTTGAAACAGCAAGTCTGAATTCATCGGTTCGTGCTAACGGGAAAGTGAGGCGCAGGCTGGCTAAAGCGGTAGCACGCGAAGGCAAGTTATTAACAGTAGTTGCATTGGCGGGTGATACTGCTGGCTCCTCCTTGGCTGTAGAAGGTAAGTTTAGCACATACCCGCTGAGCATCCAGCCCTCGTACGTCTTGCTGAAACTATTGCCAGTACACAGGGTGGGGTGCCAACTATTAATAGTTCTCGCCACCCGAACACGAAACAGGAATGGCCGCCTCCCCCGGAGCTAAGCTAAGCTGGCCGGCGGCCTGGCTCGGGGACTTAGTTGACGGGGCAGCGTGGCCGAAGTGGTCATACAGCACTTGGTTGACCTTGTCGCGGGTGAGGGGCTTGGTGAGGTAGCCGGCGATGGGCAGGCCCTGCATCTGCTCCACATCCTTCGGGTTGAGGGAGGTAGTGAGCATGATGACGACTGTGGGGTTTTCCCGTTCGGGCCGCTGGGCGTAGGCCTGCAGGAACTCAAAGCCGTTCATCAGCGGCATCTTCATGTCGAGCAGGATAAGGGCCGGGCAGGTGGGCGACGCAGGCAATTCGCAGTGCTGGTGCAGCAGGTCCAAGGCTTCCTGGCCGTTTTGGGCCACCAGCACGGCGTCGCTGATGGCCATGCGCCGAAGCAGCGTTTGGTTGAGGAAGTTAGTGGTGTCATCGTCGTCGACGAGCAGAGTGCAGGAAATAGCGGCCATGACTTCAGGAAGGGCGGTAGGCGGGAAAAGGGGCCGTGCCGGCGGGGGTGATGTGGGGCAGGAAAACGAAAAACGTGGTGCCAGCCCCGAGCTGGCTATGTACCTCGATGCGGCCGCCGGCGTTCTCGACCATGCGCTTGACCATGTAGAGGCCAATGCCCGAGCCTTCGACGTGGTCGTGGAAGCGCTGAAACATGCCGAAGAGCCGGGGCAGCTGGTCGGGCGCGATGCCGAGGCCATTGTCGTGCACTTCGAGCACCGTGTGGCCGGGGCGCACGTGGGCCCGCACATCTACGTGCGGCGGCCGGGCGGGCGAGTGGTACTTGACGGCGTTGCTGAGCAGGTTGTAGACGATGCTGCGCAGGTTTTTTTCGGAGAACTGAATGGCGGGCAGGGCCGGCACGTCGACCACCAGCTTGGCGCCGGTGGCCTGCAGCAGCGGCGCCAGGTCCTGGCGCACGTCCTCGACCACGGCGGCCAGGTTGACCTCGACCGCGTCGGCGGCGTGCTCTTTTTGCAGCTTGGACACATCGGTAAGATGCTCGATGGTGCGCTTGAAGCGCTCTACCGCATCGAGCATGCGGGTCAGGGTAGGGCCGACCTCGGCGTCCTGGGCCACTTTCGGGGGCAGCTCTTCCTGCAGCAGGTAGAGCAGGCCCTCGATGTTGGAGATGGGCGCCTTGAGGTCGTGCGAGGCGGTGTAGATGAAGTTGTCCAGGTCCACATTGGTGCGCACCAGCTGCTGGTTGGTGTCGCGGAGCTCGGCGGCCATGGCCTGGGCATGCTGGCGGGCCTGCACCTGCTCGGTGACTTCAAAGGCGAACACGAGCACGCCGTCGATACGGCCGTGGACGTCGCGGCGGGCCTGTTGGATGTAGTTGAAGTAGCGGTCTTCCAGCTCCCCGTCGCCGAGCCGGGCCAGGGGAATAAGCAGGGCTTTTTCCTCGCGCGTGACGCCGGTATCGTACACGTCGCGAAAGCCCTGATACACGGCGTGGCCCGCAATTTCGGGTAGGGCGTCGAGGATGGGACGGCCCAGCAGCTCACGGTTCGGAAACAGGTCCTGGTAGCCGGGGTTCACCAGCTCAAACACCAGGTCATCGCCGCCGAGAATGCAGATAGCGGCGGGGGCTTGCCTGAACAGGGCGTAGAGCTGCTCGCGTTGCGCCTCGCGCTCCTGGCGGGCCAGCACCTGCGGGCCACGTCGTAGGCAAAGGTGGAGATGCCCACGATTTCGCCGTTTTCGCGGTAGGCCTGGTAGGTGAAGGTGAAGTACATCTGCTTCGGCGGACCTTCGGGCTGGGCAATGAGCAGCGGCAATTCATAGCCGTAGTACGTCTCGCCGGTTTGGTAGACGTTGTCGAGCAGGTCCACCACGCCGCTGTCCACCGTTTCGGGCAGGGCCTCGGCCACCGTCCGGCCGATTAGCTCCCGGCCGGGGAAGAAGGCCTGGTACGCCGCATTGGTGTACTCGTAGCGGTGCTCGGGCCGCGCTGCACGCAGATGGCGGCGGGGGTTTGCGCAAATATCTGGTAGAAGGCTTCGCGCTCCTGCAGCTGACGCTCGGCGGCGGCCAGCACCTGGGCCTGCAGGGCCTCGGCCTGCTGGCGGGCCTGCACCAAGTCCGTCACCTCGAAGCCGAAGACGAGCACGCCGTCGATGCGGCCCTGCTCGTCGTAACGGGCCTGCTGGAGGTAGTTGAAGTAGCGGTCTTCCAAGACCCCGTCGGCGGTGCGCGCCAGGGGCACGTGCAGCGCCTGCTGCCAAAGGGGCTCGCCGGTTTCGAACACCCGCCGCATGGTGTGGTAGGCAGCATGGTCGGCCAACTCGGGCAGGGCTTCCCGCAGGGGTTTACCTAGCAGCTGACGTTCAGGGAAAAACTGCTGATAGATGGGATTGACCAGCTCGTAGGTCAGCTCCGGCCCGGCCAGGATGCAGATGGCCGCCGGCGCCTGCGCAAACAAGCGCTCGAGGCGCTGGCTTTGCGCCCGCACTTGCTCGGTGCGCTGCTGCACGCGGGTTTCGAGCTCCTGGTTGAGCTGCTCCAGCTGCTGGCGGCTAGCACCTGCTCGGTGACGTCGGTAGCGAAGACCTGCACACCCACGATGCGGCCGCGGCCGTCGCGGGCGGCCTGCACCGCAAAGGTGAAGTAGCGCAGCTCGCGCCGTCCCGACTGCGTGGGGTCGACGTAGTACGGGGCTTCGGCGGCGTAGTAGGGCTCGCCGGTGCGGTAGATGTGGTCGTAGAGCGCGGTGGCCTGGTAAGCGGAGTCGTCTTGGGTGGCGGCAACGGGTAGGGCCTCCAGGTAGGGCTTGCCCACCGGGTCGGGCACGCCAAACTGCTGACGGAAGCCTTCGTTGGCAAACTCAATGACGTGCTGCGGGCCTACCAGGCTGAGCACGACGCCGGGCGCCGCGCTCATAAACTCGTACAGACGCTGGCGCTGGGCGTCGGCATCGGCGCGGGCAGCCCGCTCGGCGGCCTGGCTTTCACGCAGGGCCAGTTCGACGGCGCTGCGGTCCTGGTCGCTGGTATCGGTGAAGCTGACCACGAGCAGTTCGCCGTTGCGCCGGGCCGCCAGGCGGAAGTAGTTGTCGAGCCCGTCGGCCTGGTAGTTGACTTCGTGCAGGCCGGGGTACCCCTCGGTGTACGCGCGCCGGTAGTAGGCAAGGATGCCAGCGGCCATGGACTCCGGAAAGCGGGTAAGCAGCGTGCCGCCCGGGCGCTCGGCCAGGCCGGTCATGCGCTGGCCGGCGGGGTTGAGGTAGTCGATGGCAAAATCCTCGATTTCCCCGTCCGGGTCGTAGACCGGGCGCAGCACGTTTACACCGGTGAGCGAGACGTCCAGCAGGTCACGCAACACGCTATCGGGAAAGGGCAGGGAAGTTGGGTCAAGGGTACCGGTCGCCATAGTAAGCGGGAAGAAAGCGAAATGAAGCGGCAACTTAGCGCAGCGGATGCTGGTAGCCGATTGAGTAACTGGGAATACGAAAGCTGAGCTTTCGCGACTGGACTGGCCGGAAAATGAAACGAGCGGGCCAGCTGGTCCGGCTCTTTGGCCAGGGGCACGCCTTCTTTGCCTGCCCGCCGTACCTGCCTGCCATACCCTGGGTAATACACGCCGGAATTAGCTACCTTACCTACTGAACGAACGCACGGCCGGAGCAGACCGGACCGCACGCCGCCCCGCGCCATGATTTACCAGGTAACGCTGCCTCACCCCGCCTTGCGAGCCTACGTGAAGGAGTATCTGCTCATCGACTTCGATTTTAGGGGCTGCCCGAGACGCCGACCAAGCTGCTGCCGGCGCGGGCTGAACACAGCCTTATTTTCTACCCGAGCGAGGCCTTCACCAAGGTAAACACTGCCCTGAACAAGCGCTTGGTCATGCCGCATACGCTGCTCCAAGGCCAGCCCCTGACGGTGTGGCACCACCATTACCCGCGCACGTTTCGGCTGGTAAAGGTCATTTTTCAGCCCGGCGGCCTGTTTCAGCTACTGGGCGGCGCCCCGCTGGCCGAATTGACCGACGCCGCCATCGACGCGGAATGCGTGTTCGGGCGAGAGGTGGGCGAGCTGCTTCAGCAGCTGATGAACACGGCGCGCTACGCCCAGATGCTGGCGGTCGTGGATGGGTACCTCGTGCAGAAGTTTGGGCGGCTGCGGCTGCGTTGCGAGCCCATTGACCGGGTCGGGCGCTGGCTGGCTGCCGCCAGCCCGGCGGCGTCACTGGAGTATCTGGCCCGGCAGTCGTGCCTGAGCTTCCGGCAGTTTGAACGCAAGTTTCGGGACCGGATTGGGGTCAGCCCAAAGCTGTATATGCGGATTGCGCGCTTCAACCGGGCCTATGCTCTCAAAGAGCACGCGCCGGCCCGCGACTGGCTGGACATTGCCCTGGCCTGTGGCTACGCCGACTACCAGCACATGGTGAAGGATTTTAAGCAGTTTGCCGGCGTGACGCCGCCGCTGCTGGTCGAGGCCGATGCCCGGGCGCCGGAGCACCTGCTGCGGCTGCGGTAAAGATGTCGCTTTTTGACCACTGCGCCGGGTGCTTAGCCAGATACATTTGCCTGCATCCTCCACCTTTCCTCCTCCGCCATGGATACGGACGCCCGCCGCACGGCTCTCAAAAACATTTCAGCGACCATGATGGGCCTGGCCCTTGCGCCCCACGCGGGGCTGGGCGCCTCCCCCACGGCGCAAAAATCACCCTTCGTGGTGCGGAGCGCCGACGCCCGCCCAGGGGGGCGCTACCGCCTGATGGGCTTCGACCTGGCCCTGAAAGTAGCGAGCCAGGACACGGACGGGCAAGTGTCCATCTTTGGGGGCAGCTACCGCAAGCACGACGGCCCGCCGCTGCACGTGCACTATGCGCAGGACGAGGTGTTCTATATCACCGAAGGCGAATTTTTGGTACAGGTGGGCCCGGAACGGTTTACGCTGAAAGCCGGGGATGTCATCTTTCTGCCCCGCAACATTCCCCATACCTTCCTGACGCTGAGCGACACCGGCCGGATGCTGTTTATGACCCACCCGAGCGGGAGCATCGAACAGCTGTTTCAGGAGTTGGCGGCACTGCCCCTTCGGCCACGCTGGAAGACGCGCAGAAAATTCATGTGGCCCACCAGCTCCGCATCGTCGGGCCCAAGCTCACGGCAGGCTAGGGTTTAAGGGTAGTAGATTCCAAGGTCACGTATAGCTCGGCCTGCAGCTTCCACTCCTTGTCTTTTTTACGCCACATGGCCGAGTAGTTGCCACCCCCGCGAAAGTAGCCGCCCTGCTGCCAGGAGCCGGTCCAGGTGCCGGTTTCCCAGGCCAGCAGGCCGTTGGGGTTCACGGCAATCTGATGCGGACGGCGCACATACCTCACATCGGAATGCAGCTGAAAAGCCTTTTGCCAACCGGCAAAGACGGAATCAGCCCCCGTTCTGTAGCCGCCATTGCCCCCAACCTGCACGAAGTCGGGCAGCCAGTAGCGGGCGATTCCGGCCACGTCGTGCCGGGCAATGGCCGCGTTGGAAGCTGCCCGCTGCCTGGCAATAACGGTTTTGGCAGCCGGTGGCTGGGACTGCCCCACCCCCGGCTGGTGGTAGAAAAGCAGGGTTGCGCTCACCAGGAGCAGGGGCTGATTCATAGGTTGGGGGAAGCGGGGAAAACCTGGCCAGCTGCAGCCGTACGAGACAAATCTGCTACGGCTGCAACCCCTGTACAGCTAATGCCAGACGTGACGGCTTGCAACTTCTCGCTGTTCAGGCCAATTTTAAAATTTGGGCTTGGTCTCTGCCAGTCCTTTCTCAGAAGCTGTTCAGGAAGTAGCCAGCAGAGAGCAAAACAGAAAAGACTCCCATAAAAGTGGGAAATTTGAGGTGCGCCCCATCTCCTTTCCCTCCTTCATGAAAGCCCTGGCCAAAGATATGATTACCCGTTGGATACTGCCCAATGCATAATTACCACCAGCAGTTTACAGCTGCATAATTATCGCCAGTAGCTACAGCAGATGCTACACCCTGGCCGGTAGCCGACCGGGCTGGCCCTTACGGCAGCGGCAAGGGCCTTTTACGGGCCACGCTAGCGATTGCAGAGCGACCCGGAGCCTATTTTACAGCGCAATAAATACAGTGTGCTAATCTGCTGATTTATTTGTAACTACGCAGTAATTCCCGGCAAGTATCACGCGGCTTTTATTTATGCAGGCTTTCTTCCGTAAAAGCTTTTTTATCATCATGGGGCTACTCGGGCTGCTGCCGCAACACAGCCACGGGCAGATGGGCATGAATACGCATTTGCAGCGCGACAGCCTGCGCGCCCTGCTCAATGCCCAGCCCATTGACACTAACCGGGTACTGCGTCTCATCCAGCTGGGCCAGCTCTATGAAGGCAGCCAGCCCGACTCGGCCAAGGCACTCTACCAGCGGGCGGGCCGCCTCAGCGAGCGCTTGCACTACCCGCTGGGCGTGGTAAAATACATTGCCAATTATACTTCCGTACTGAACATAGAGGGGCGGTTTGCCGAGTCAGCGCAGCTCAACCAGCGAGCGGTGGCACTAAGCCGCCGCTACCATTTGCGGCGCTACCTGGCGGTGTCGCTTGGCAACCTCTCCAACGTATACCTGCGCCAGGAAAACTACCCGCTCGCCATTGCTACCATGCTACAGGCACGGCCCCTGCTCGAAGCACTGCACGACCAATCTTCGTTGTCATTGCTTTACAATAGCTTGAGTGTGTGCTACGATAACTTACACCAGAATGCGGAAGCCCTGCGCTGCGGCCAGCAGGCGCTGGCGCTGGGCGAGACGATGCACGACGACTACCTGGTAACCCTGGCCTGCATACAGCTAGGCAACACTTACAAGGCTACCGGGCGCCTTCGGGAGTCACTGGCTACTTACCAGCGCGGCTATGCCCTGGCCAGAAAGCTGCGTGTGGTGGAGGCCCAAAAAAGCATTATTTTTAACCTGGGCGACCTGTATGTGCAGCTTGAGAACCCGGCCAAAGCCCGGCCGCTGTACCAGCAGGCAGTGCAGCTGGCCGATTCGATTCATGATGTGGAAGGGCAGGCCGAAGCCCGTAAAGGAATGGCCCTCAGCTACTATTTGGCCCAGCAGTATGGGCCGGCTGAACAATATGCCCGCCAGGGCCTGGACTTGGCGGGCCGGCATGGCATTAAGAAAGTGCAGCGCGACTGCTACGATGTGCTGGCCGACATTGCCATAGCGCAGGGCCGGCTGGTTGCAGGCCAACGCCTGCGCCACCAGGCCGATGCCCTGGGGAGACGCTGCTCGGCGCAGCCGTGCAGAAAAGCGCTCAGGAAGTGGAAACCCGCTACCGTGTGCAGCAGCAGCGCGCTGCGCTGGCCCAGCAGCGGCGCGAGCTGCTGCTGCGCCAGCACCAGGTGGCCCAGCAGCGCGGCTGGCTGCTGGCCGCCGGGGTGGGCGTAGGGATGCTGGGGCTGCTGCTGCTC
Organism: Hymenobacter sp. BRD67; assembly: GCF_013256425.1. GTDB lineage: Bacteria > Bacteroidota > Bacteroidia > Cytophagales > Hymenobacteraceae > Hymenobacter. The sequence continues at coordinate 187,399 of NZ_CP053904.1, read as the reverse complement.
AGCACCTACCGCTACTACCGCCAGCGCCATAAGCTGGATGCCCAGCGCCTGCAAACACTCCGCGCCGAAGCGGAGACCCAGCGCCTTAAAGCCCTGCTCGACGGCCAAGCGCAGGAGCGCCAGCGCATCAGCCAGGAAATGCACGACGACCTGGGGCGGGCCTCACCTCTATCCTTTACCTAAGCCATGCGTTGCAGGGGCCGCCCGCACAGGCGCTGCCGGCAGCAACGCGGATTGGCCAGGCGGCCAGCCAGCTGGTGGGAAAGATGAATGAGGTTATCTGGACCCTCAACGACGCACATGATACGCTCGAATCGCTGATGCTGTACCTGCGTACCAACACGGCCGAGCTGCTCGAGGATGCCGGCCTCGAATACGACTTTGACATTGAGGAGCCCGTGCCAGCCCTGCGCGTTGCCAAAGAGGTGCGGCGCAACGTGTACCTGATAGTGCGGGAGGCTGTTCACAACGCCATCAAGCACGCGTCCTGTCGGCGAGTGGCCATCCAGATACACTTTCGCGGCGGCCTGCACATATGCGTGCACGACGATGGGCAGGGTTTGCCCGCCCCGGCGGCGGCACCGGCGAACTGCCGCCTCGGCAACGGCCTGACGAACATGCACGCCCGTATGAGCCAGCTGGCCGGGCAGCTGAGCCTGGAAAGCGCGCCCGACGGCACCCGCGTGCGCCTCTGGTCGCCGTTGCCAGCCTAACTTTCGTGCTATTGCCAGCCAGGCTTCAACTACCCAACTTCACGGTATGGAAAAAACCCGCATCAGTGTGGTCGAAGACCTGCCCGACATTCGCGAGGGCCTGCGCTTTCTGCTCAACCAAACGGCGGAGTTTAGCTGCCTGGCGGCCTATAACTCGGCCGAGGCGTTTCTGGACGAGCTGCGGCCGGGGCTGCTGCCGGCCCTGGTTATCATGGACCTCAACCTGCCGGGCATGGGGGCATTGCCTGCATCCGCGAAGCCAAGCGCCGCTTTCCCGAGCTGGCATTCGTGGTTTTTACCGTGTATGAAGACAGCGACCAGGTATTTGCGGCCCTGGCGGCCGGGGCCAGCGGCTATCTGCTGAAGCGTACGCCGCCCCACAAGCTGGTAGATTCCCTGCTGGAGCTGCGCGACGGCGGCTCGCCCATGAGTGCCAGCATTGCCCGCAAGCTGGTGGCCACCTTTCAGCCTGCTCCTACCCCCCAGGAGATGCCCGGCGAGCTCTCGCCCCGCGAGCACGACGTGCTGGCGGCGCTGGCCAAGGGGCTGCTCTACAAGGAAATTGCCGGGCAGCTGGGCATCAGCGTGCATACCGTGCGCCAGCACATTCACCGCATCTACCAGAAGCTGCACGTGCAAAACCGGACCGAGGCTCTCAACAAGTTCTTCGACCGCTGAGGGCTACCCCCTACGTTTGTTCTATTGACAGCCCCTGGGGCAAAAGGCTAGGTTTGCAGCGAATTCAACTCCCTGCTATGAACCTGCTTAGCCTCGTTTCTACGTTCTGGATACGCGCCGCCTGGGGCGTTTTCGAGTGGGCAGCCGGTGCTGGCGGCCATGCCGCTCCCCTGCTCCCTGTAGCGCCATGCGGCTACGCCGAGCAGCGAGCGCGGCGCGGCAACCCTCATCGACTACGTCGTTTTGGGGCCGGGCCACCTGAATGATGCGGTGCAGCTGCGCGACGTGCTCGCCGATGTGCCGGCCCCTACGGCTGCTTTTACCGCAACGGCAGCTTCGACCTTCCCCAACCGCCCGGCGGCAACCCGCTACCCAGCGCCCTTCCCCCGCTCCAGCCAGCTGCTAGCAGCTGAGGTAAGGACTTGCTGTTACGATAATCACACCAATTGTTACGGAAGTGCTAACGTCGGAGTAGGCAGGCCGGTCACCTTTGCCCTACCCTACTGCCCGCGCTGAACGAGGGTATACCTATATCTTATTCCGGGCAAAATCTCACTACTACCTCAGGCCATCTTCTTCACTCTAAACAATTTACAAAATGAAAACACTTTCCCTTCTGATGCTGGCTACGGCCTCCGCCTTTTGCCTGCCACTGGAGGCTTCGGCCCAGGCTAGCCGCAAGCCGGTAGCCAAGCCGACTGCTAAAACGCCACTCAAAGCGCCGGCCAAGCCGGTAGCCGCCGCTACGCCGGCCAAGCCGGTAGCCGCGCTGCAGCCAGCCCCTACCCCGACAGCCCCGGTGGCTACAACCCAGGTGGCCAGCCCCAGAGTGGCCACTGTACCCTTTGCAGTTGGCACCAGCGTGGTAAGCCTGGGCGTCGGGGTGGGCAGCCGCTATGGCTATGGGGATGGGCTATTTGGGGGCAGCTCCTCACAATCGCCGGCCCTCAGCCTTTCGTACGAGCGCGGTGTACTGGCCCTGGGGCCGGGCTACCTGGGCTTGGGTGGCATAATTGGCTACCAGGGAGCAACCTACGACCTGGGCGGCGGCGATAAGTGGCACTACAGCGACGTGGTGCTGCTGGCGCGCGGCGCCTTCCACTACCCCGTGTCGGAGAAGCTGGATGGCTACGCCGGGCTGGGACTGGGGCTGCGCTACCTGCACACCAGCTACGACGGCAGCCTGAGCGGCAGTGGCTCGGATGGGTCGGGCTACGGCACAATGGGCGTGTTCGTGGGCGGGCGCTACTTCTTCACGCCTGCCATCGGAGCTTTTGCGGAGCTGGGCTACGACCAGTCTTACCTCAAAGTGGGTTTAGCCGCCCGGTTTTAGCCGGTAGCTAACGGCCTGGCTGCCGGCTAAACCGGACACCCCTGGCTTTTGCTTTTTTCAAATTTCTGTTTACCTAACTTTTTGACTTTTAAGCTATGATACAGCGTTTTCTCTTCGTAACAGCCCTGGCGCTGCTGACAGAGCCGGCCCGCGTGGCACAGGCCCAGACGTTTGCGCCGGTGGCACTCTACGCTACCGGGGCCAACAGCAGCCCCAGCGGCATCGCGGCCGGCGATATAAACGGCGACGGCTATCCCGACCTGGTCACCACGTATTTTACGAGCAATAGCATCGCGGTGCTGCTCAACCAGAAAGACGGCACGTTCGCGGCACCCGTCACGTATGTGGCCGATGCAGCGGGCTTCGCTACTCCCCTCGGCGTGACACTTAGCGACTTCAATAAAGACGGCTATAGTGACATTGTAGCGAGCAGCGAGGTAAGCGGCTCGGTGAGCGTGCTGCTGAATAAAAAGGATGGCACCTTTGCCGCGGCTGTCACGTATTCTACCGAAGCCAGCAGCTTTCCGCAGTTTCTGACAGCCGGCGATGTGAATGGCGATGGCTACCCGGATATTGTTACGGCCAACTTCTACACCGACGATATCGGCGTGCTGCTCAATAAGAAAGACGGCACATTTGCCAGCGTGGCCCTTTACCCGACCGGTAAAAGCACCCTCCCCACCGGCCTGGCCCTGGGCGATGTAAACAAGGATGGCTACCCCGATATCGTAACTACCCTGCTTTCGGGCAGCGCGGCGGTGCTGCTCAACAAAAAGGACGGGACGTTTGGCCCCAGCGTGGCGTATCCGGCCGGAGCCAACAGCAGCCTGGTCGGCGTAGCCGTCGGCGACGTCGATAAGGATGGCTACCCGGATATTGTTACGGCCGACAACATCGGCAACGCCGATGTGCTGCTCAACAAAAAGGATGGCACGTTTAAAGCCGGTACGGCTTACCCGGCCGGGCCAAAAAGCGCGCCCTACGGCGTGGTACTCGGCGATATGAATGGCGATGGCTACCCCGACATCATTACGGCCAACGAAGATGACGGCACTGCCAGCGTGCTGCTGAACAAGCAAAACGGCACCTTCGCAACGGCGCTGGTGCTCTCTACCAGCGGCCGGGCGGCCGCCGGCCAGCAGCAGCCCTACAACGTGGCGGTCAGCGACGTTAACAAAGACGGTAAGCTGGACATTGTGGCCGCCAATGCCGGTGACAATACGGTGGGTGTGCTCCTCAACCGCACGGCCACGCTGGCTACCCAGCCAGCCGCGGCGGGGCAGCCCCAGGCCACGGTGTTTCCCAACCCGGCTTCGGCAGCTGAGGGCAGCACCCTGCTGGCCAGCAACCTGCCTGCCGAAGTACGCAGCCTGGAAGCTACGCTGCTCAATAGCCTGGGCCAGGTGGTAGCCCACACCACGCTGGCCGTTGCCCAGGGCCAGGGCCGCGCGGCCCTACCCACCACGGGCCTGCCCAGCGGCAGCTACCTGGTGCGCATCGCCACGCATACCGACCACGCAGCCCCTACCCTGCTGCCGCTTCAGCGCCTGGTAGTTCGCTAGGGGCAGCATTGTCCGCATTCGTTAATTAAATGGCTTTTTATATAGTAAAAAATGAATATTATCACTCGTCTTCACCCGCTGGCACTGCTGGTGCTGGCTGGCTGCTCCACTGCCGCCGACCCGGCCAGCCAGGCCACAAACGCGGCCACCGACCAGGCTGCTTCGGCGCCGATAGCTGCGCCAAGCGGCGATACGAAGGGCACGATTCACCTGGTAGTGACGGGCGGCCCCACGCCGGCACCTACGATGCCGTGATGCACGAGGGCGGCGCCAGCTACGGCTTTGCCGGCAAAGGCCAGTTTGGCAACCAATACTCTGAAAACGGCAAAAAGCCTAATGAGCTGAGCAGCGTGCAGCTGGTGGTAGACGACGTAAAAGGCGATAAAACTACTACCTCGGGCTTTCAGACGACCATCTCCTTCGGCCCGCTGCTGAGCAGCTACTCGCTCAACGTCAATACCCTGCGCGATGCCAGCCGGCCCGAGGGCAAGGGCCAGCTCAGTCTGAAATATAACGGCGGCAAAGGCCCCGCCATTACGCACCTGACGGGTGAAACCGCCGCCCACGAAAAATTCGACCTGACTATCAACGCCCCGAAGTGGCTACGGCCGACTAAGCAGCTGCCCGACTGCGTAAAAAGTAACGCAAGCAGCTTTTAAGGGCAGCCGAGTAAGGGTGTGAACCCGGCTTGGCCAGCTAAAGCTCGCCAGTAGAGGACGGAAAGAGCAACACGGGTAGCCGGTACGGAGTAAACCACTCCTGAAACGCCGGCTACCCTTGGCCTGCCCCACAGAGGGGAGTAGCCGTTAGCCCAGCCAATCCTCTACACAGCTCATGAAGAAACTGGCAATGCGCGTCTGGCATTTGCTGCGGCAAACGGCAGCAGGCTCTCTGCGCGACAAGGTGCCCCAGCTTAGTGCTTCACTGGCCTATTATACCCTGTTCTCACTCGGGCCGATGCTGCTGGTGGTAGTATCTGTATGTGGGTATTTTGGGGGCAGCCAACGCGTGGAAAGCGGGCTATTTGTGCAGATACAGAAAGTAATAGGGCCTGCGGCAGCAATTCAGCTTCGCAAAATTATGCAGTACGCCATGCTGGACGGCCACCATCCGCTGGGTGCCAGTATCGGCCTGGTTACGCTGCTTCTTGCCGCCACTTCGGTATTTACCGAAATTCAGGACTCGCTAAACAGCCTCTGGCATCTGAAGCTGCGGTCGGATGTGGGCTGGTGGCAGGTAGTCAGAACCCGGCTGCTGTCCTTTGCCCTGGTCATTACCCTGGGCATACTACTATTGGCTTCGCTGGGGTTAAACTTGCTGCTGGCGAGCCTGCTGGCCAGGCTGCGCACGTATTCTCCCAACGTGTCGGCCGTGCTCGTCTACGCGACCGACCTGGTGCTCAGCCTGCTGTTTACCACCGGCTTGTATACTATTCTCTACAAAGTGCTGCCCGATGCGCGCACTCGGTGGCGGGATGTGGCCGTGGGTGCGCTATTCACGGCTGTTCTTTTCATGCTGGGCCGCTTCAGCATCACCTACTACCTCGGCCACAGCAACTTGAACAAGGCTTATGGCACTGCTGGCACACTGGTGGTGCTGCTGGTATGGGTCTATTATTCGGCCCTTATCCTCTACGTGGGTGCCGAGTTTACCAAGTATTACACCATGACATATGGCCATGATATACAAGCTGATACTTATGCCCAGGTAGTGCAGACGGTGCAGGTGGCGAGCAAGCACGGCAAGGTGCGGCTAATCGAGCAAAATCGTGCCCACACCAAGCGGGAGCTGCAAAGGGCCAACGACGCCCTGGATGCCGCCGAGCCTCAAGAATGACCAACCGCCCGGCCCTGGCGGGCCGCAAGCGGGCGCTATTCTTTCTGCGGAGTGGCCGGGCGGGTAGCGGCCAGTTCCTGCTCCAGCTCTTGTATGCGGCGCACACTGGCCGCCAGCGTAGTGCGGGCAGCCAGGCGCAGCTCAATCTCATCCATGGCAATGGTAGCCAGGTCTTGCAGCATGAGTTTCTGGTCCTGGTTGAGGTAGCGCGGCTTCTGGTCGATGAGGCAGAACGTGCCTAATTTGTAGCCGTCGTGGGTAGTGAGCGGAGCGGCGGCATAAAAGCGCAGCCCCATCTCGCCCGCTACCAGCGGATTGGTCAGGGTGCGGGGTCGCGCCGGGTGTCTTCCACCAGGTATACTTCCTCCGAAAGAATAGCCGAGTCGCACAAGCCCCTCCCCGCTCAATCTGCTCTGCCTCAAGGCCGTGGTGCGACTTAAACCAAATGCGGTCCTCATCTACCATACTGATGATGGCGATAGGCATGTTGAATAGCTTGGCTGCCAGCGCGGCCAGGCGGTTTAAGCTGCCATCGGGGGCGTATCAAGGATATCGTAGCGCCTGAGCGCAGCCAGGCGGGCGGCTTCGGGGGAAGTCACAGTCATAGCAAGAACTTGGAGAGTGTTAGAACTATATCTGGCATAAAGCTAGTCGGGCCGGCGCAGGGCTGCAATATGCCGCCGGGCTGGCCCTCGCCGGCAATAATAAGCGCGCACCAGTAACCAAAGGGCAGCGGCCGGGTGGCGGCCGGCACGGCGACGCGTTCAGCAAGGGCAGAGTCGGGCATAGGCGAAGGTAAACTACCTGCCGGTACTACGTACGCCGGCCGCATAAGGCTGAAACCGGCTCGAGCTGCTTCGTTTTGAACCCCAGCTCCGGGCCCACGCCTGGCCCGAGCCGGGGCAGCCAGCACTATATCGCCGGCATGGGCAGCCTCGGGCGCAACCGGCTGCTACCGGCAGGGCCCTTTAACACGCACTACCACCCGCCGGCCCGCGGCGTTAGATGATTCCGCGCAGGTGCTGACTGAGCAGCTGCGTGCGGCTATTGACCCGCATTTTGCGGTAAATGTGCTTGACGTGGGTCCGGATAGTGAGGGTCGACAAATCGAGCCGCTGCGATATCTCCTTGTCACTGAGGCCGTCTATTATGCCTTGCAGCACCTGACGCTCGCGCGGGGTCAGCAGCTCGGAATGGGTAGTGGGCGTGGGCCGGAAGTGCGAAAGCACCTTGCGGCTTACCCCGCGGCTCATGGGCGCGCCGCCCCGCGCCACCTCCAGCACCGCTTCTTTGAGCTGAGGCAAGGGCGTGTACTTGGCCATGTAGCCCGTGGCGCCACTACATAGCGCCTGGTATATATGCTCCACGTCTTCGTAGGCGGTGAGCATAATGACTTCCATGGTCGGAAATTTTTCCTTGAGCAGCGGCAGGGCCTCGGTGCCACTGATGCCGGGCAGCCCGATATCGAGCAGCATTACGTGCGGCACCAGCGAATCTTCGAGCTGCTCCAGCAAGTCCTCAATTGAGTCGGCTGCCAGAATGTCGTGTATCTCGGGCTGCTGCCTGAAATAAGCTTTGAGGACTTTAAGCACAGTTGAGTCATCTTCAACTATAGCTAAATATAATGACACCATTTGTTTAGCAATAAGAGATGCGTAGCTCAGCGCATCCTGCAAAGCTGGCTCCGCAACAAGAGCCTGGCTAGAGACACTTGGGCACGGAAAATAGCTCAACAGATAGTAGATAGATTATGTACGGTAGATAGGTATTACAAGGGCAAAGGTAAAAAATGGGTGGCTAAGCGCTTGGCACAGCGCCTACCCTATTTGCGGGTCTGGGCTGTGCAATACCTGAAAATATTTTTTCACTGGAATAAGCTGGGAGAGTCCCGCCAGACGGCTGCTACTCAGCCGCGAGTAAAAAACGCTGCGGGAGCAGCCCTGAGCTTTCTCAGACTGGCTTGGTGCCCTTGACCCGCAAATAGGGTAGGCATTGGGCAGGCGCGCGCGCTAAATGCCCTGGAAATTTGTGCTTTACGGGAAAAAGCACAAATAAAGGCCTGGCTTATTCTATTGCTAAGGCCTGGCGTGGGCTACTGACCAGCTATCCGGCATTTACTATTTTCTTCTTACCACTCTTTATGCAGAAACCACTACGCGTTCCTCATACAGCGGCCTCGGCCAGCCGGGGCACCCCCCAGCATCGGCGAGCAGGCAGCAACTGGTGGCTGCTGTTAATCGGCCTCGGGCTGGCCGGCCCGGTGGCGCAGGCGCAGACCGGCGGAGCCGATGTGTACACGCCCTCCGGCAAGACGGTGGCTCGTGGCACCGGCTCCAAATCGGCCGCCAAAGGAGTAAGCGGGACGGCCAGCGTACTGGCGGTGCCGGTAGCGCTGGCGCGCACCAGCCAGATTGTGCTGAACACGTACGGCGATACGCCGCTGGCCGTGCCGCTGGCGGCCACGGCCGACGCCGGCAATTCGATTGTATCGTACACGGTATCGACGCTGCCGCCCGCAACGGCGGGGGTGCTCAAGCTCAATGGCACTACCCTTACGACTACTACGGTAATTGCGGCCGCTAATGCCGGCAACCTTACCTTCAAGCCGGTGGCGGGCTACTTTGGCACTGCCGTTTTTCAGTACAAGGCCAAAGACAACCTTGGCAACGTTTCGACGGCTACTACCTACGGGGTGCCGGTGAGCAAGGCGGTGTGTGGCGCAGGCGCGGGCCAGGCCAACGTGCTGAGCTACTACGCTCGCACGGAGGGCGAAGACTGGAAAGTGAACCGCTCGGTGGTTATTGATGGCGTAACTATTACGGCCAACCCGACCGGCACACCCTACGCTGCCTCGCCGACCACGACCGATATTTTCTTTGTATCGGACCAGGCGGCTGTGCCGGGCAAGGGTCTGGTATGGGCTGAGGATTATACTTCGACGGCCGCGACCACGACCGTGACCACCTTTACCTTCAGCCGGGCACTGGCCAATTTTACGCTGTCGATTGGCGATATTGATAACGGCACGGGCTACATCGACCAACTGACGCTGCAGGGATATGATGCCAGTAATAACCTGGTAACTATTCCGACGGCCAACGTTTCGACAGGCAGCACTAACTCATTCAGCAACAACACGCTCACTGGCACTAGCAATAGCGCAGCCTCGGCGGCTACCGATGTATTGCTTTCATTTCCGCAGCCCATTACCCGGCTCGTGATGACGTACCGCAATCCGGCCACTACCCAGACGGACCCGTCCAGCCAGCTGATTGTGTTTCCGTCGATAGCCTGGTGCGCTCAGGCTGATATTCAGACCACTATCACCAATACCCAGCCCCGGGCGCGGGCCGGCACCTCGGTAAGCTACACCGTAACGACTACTAACAACGGCAACACCGACGTGCCCGCGAGCGTGACGCCCACGCTGACCCTGACGCTGCCCACGGCGGCGGGCTATACCCCCAATGTGCTACTGAACGGCGTAGCAGCCGGCGCCGCCTACAACAGTACAACGGGGGTGCTGACGCTGCCCGCCATCAGCAGCCTGGCCGTGAACGGCTCGGTCGCCAACGTGGTGAGCTTTACGATGCCGCCAGCCAGCGCGGGCGGCGTGAGCGCCATCAGCAACGTGAGCGCTACCGCCGTCGACCCCAACACGGCCAACAACCAGGCCACTGCGCGCACCACGCAGAATACGGCCCCGGTAGCCAACGCCGTAACCAACCCGACGGCTATTCTGAGCAGTACCACTACGCCCACCGCCATTGCCCCGCTCAATGCCAGCGATGCCGATGCGAGCACTGGCAACACGACTATCGTTTCGTACACGCTAGTGAGCGTGCCGAACCCAGGCTCGCAAGGCTCAATTTACGTGAACGGCAGCACCACAGCCGCCACAGCGGGCACTACCTTCACGGTGCCGACATCGGCCACGGCTGGTAGTCCTGGCTACCAGCTCACGTTTGTGCCGGTGGGCTCATTTGTGGGCAATGCCACCTTTAGCTACCTGGCTACCGACGATGTGGGCGCCACCTCCAACCAGGCTACCTATACCATACCGGTGACGGCCGGGGCCGACCTGGCCACGCTTATCTGGGGCCGGCTAAGGCAGCGGAGGGCCAGACGCGCTTTTATAACACCACGACTACCAACCGCAGCGGGGCCGCCGTGAGTGATGTAGCTGCTACGGTAACGCTTTCGAGCAAGCCGCCATTTAGCAGTGTTTCAATGACAAATGGCAGCTACAATGCCACCACGGGCGTAGTTACCTTCAACACATTTGCCCTGGCGGCCGGAGCCAGCACCCTCAGCAGCTTTTCATTGGTTGTGCAGGGCTCTCCCAGCTCTATTACGGTTACGGCAAATAGTAGCAGCGCCAGCATCCCGGACCAGGACCTGACCAATAACAGCGCGAGTATCGCTACTACTATTACGCGTACGGGACTGGCCGGCATAGCGGCCGCGTGCGCTACGCCGGGACAGGACTTGTCGCCAACCATCAGCACCAACCCCAACGCTTATTACCCCGCAGCCAATCAGACCCTGGCCGTGAACGCCACGTCCATCGCAGTGGGGCAGCTACGGGAGCGGCCACTGACATCAAGCCCGGCGACTTGCTGCTCGTTATTCAGATGCAGGGCGCCGACATTGATGCAACCAATACCGACTCGTACGGCGACGGCCAGCCTGGTGGTGGCGGCTTTGGTAACCTGAGCACCAACTTCACGGCCGGCCAGTACGAGTACGTAAAAGTGCTTGATACCGCCCCCACCGTAACCGCCGCGGGCGGTACCATTCAGCTGGCCACCGGCCTTAAATTTAGCTACCAGAACGCCGATGCCACTACCTCGGCCGGCCAGCGCCGCTTTCAGGTAGTGCGCATTCCGCAGTATCAGAACCTGACCGTGAGCGGCACTATTGCCCCCGCGGCCTGGGATGGCAAAACGGGGGCCTGCTGGCCCTCGACATTACCGGCAAGCTCAGCTTTGCTCCCGGCGCCAGGCTCGATGCCTCGGGCAAGGGCTTCCGGGCGGGGCCGGCCAGCGCCTCAAAGGCACCACCGGTACTACAACCCTCGATTATCGTGCGCCAGCGCCGGCAAGCGGCACCACGCAGGTAGGCGCCCACGCGATGAAAGGGGAAGGCGTAGTCGGCACTCCCCGCTACGTAAACAATGGCACGTCCTTATTCGACACGGGCGTTGATGGTTACCCCAACGGTAGCTCGGCACGAGGCGGCCCTGGCAACGCGGGCGGCGGCGGCACCGATGGGGATGCCACCAGCAACACCATGAACAGCGGCGGCGGTGGCGGCGGCAACGGGGCCCGTGGTGGTCACGGCGGCAACACCTGGAGCAGCAATGTGGCCACAGGTGGCGAATCGGGTCTACCCCTTGACCTGGTAAGCACCAACCGCCTGATTCTGGGTGGCGGCGGCGGCGCCGGCTCCAGCAACGATGGTACCGGCGATGGCCCGCTTACGGGCTACGCCAGCAGCGGGGCCACCGGCGGCGGCATTGTGCTGGTACGCACGGGCTCGGTGGCGGGCTTCGGCAGCATTCTGGCCAATGGGGCCAGCGCCAGCAGCACCGTAGCAAACGACGGCAGCGGCGGCGGCGGGGCCGGCGGCGCTATTCTGGTTACGGCTACTAATACGGCCTCCCTGGGCCAGCTGTCGCTTTCGGCCACCGGTGGCAACGGCGGCAGCAATACTGCTACTACGGCCCAAGGTCCGCACGGCCCCGGCGGGGCGGCGGGGCGGCGTTATTTTCACCAACGCCGCTCCGGGTAGCCAGGCAGTGGCAGGGGCGCCAATGGCACTACCGCCGGCGGCGTAGCCTTTAATGCCGAAGCCGGCACGGTTGGCCTGACTAATACGCAGGTTAGTACCAGCATCGCCAACAGCGCGGCAGGCATCAATTGCAGCACCGATGTATTGGCTGTTGTGACGGCCCCGGCCACGGCGGCGGCAGCTAGTACCGCTACTGCCACGGTTACCTTCACCAACAACGGCGGGCAGCCGGCAGCCAGCGTTACGCAGGTTGTGACGCTGGCCACGGGCGATAAGTACAAGCCCGCAACGGGCATCGTAGCCACGGGCAGCACCAGCATCAGTTCTCCCGACCCGACGACCGGCAATGTAACGGTTACCTATCCGACCCAGCCCTCACTGGCCGCGGGCACCAGCACGCCCTACAACATCTCGTTCACGGTGCCCGGCACGGCATCCGTAACCACTACGGCCGCTATCACCACCGCCACGGGAGAGCCCGTAACCGACAACAATACCAGCTCGGCTACTACCTCCATTACGGGCTATGCCGATGTAGTGGCGGGCGTATCAGGCCTCTCCACGATGAATGCCGGCCGCCAGACAGGAATTTATTCTCTCGTATTTGCCAACAACGGTCCGGCCGCGGCCAGCAATGTGCGCATGACGGCAACGCTCCCCGCCGGGGTCGCTGCGGCTAACGTATTCTTTCCTGATGGAACCACCTACCCCTACGATGCGGGCACTGGCATTATTACGTTCCCAACCGTAGCGTCAATGCCTACCCGCGACGCCCGCTTTTACCGGGTGAGCTTTATTGCGCCGGTGCTGCCGGAAGGCTCCGGCGTAACAGTTCAGAACGCAATCGTCACCGACAGCCAGCAGGACTCTGGCAGCGGCAGCGGCACTGCCCCCGATAATGCGTCTATTGGCGCCACCATTAACAGCGTGGCCGACGTGGCCAGCATCGTGACGCCGCAGGCGGGCACGGTGACGGCCGGCGCTACGGGCACGTTCAACGTTACGTTCATCAACTACGGCCCTTCGCTATCGACCGGCGTAACGCGGCGCGTGCTGCTGCCACCAGGCCTGCTGAACGTAACTGCTTCCAACGGCGGCACCTACGACCCGGCCACCGGCATTGTAAGCTACGCGACCTGCCCCGACCTCGCCCCTAATGCCAATGCGTCTTCGACGGTCGCGTTCACCGCTCCAGCGCGCGGACCGGTTACGGCAACCTCGAATATGAACGACGCCACGATTTTCTCGGGGCAGTCGGATAATAATCAGAGCACGGCCACCATCAGCGTTACGCCGGTGGCCGATGTTACCACTACGCTCAGCGGCCCCACGGCCGTGGTGGCCGGCAACCTGGCCACCTTTACGGTGCTTACGGCCAACAGCGGCCCGGCCACGGCGGTATCGGCCGCCACAGCGGTCGTGCAAACCGTGCAGCTGCCTGCCAACCTGGCCGGGGTGTTTGCCTCAAACAACGGCAGCTACGATGCGCCGTCGGGCGTGGTTACGTTTCCAGCCATTCCCGTATTGCTCAGCGGCGCCACTATATATAACACTGCAAGCTTTGCGGCGCCGGCTTCGGGCTTTACAGCCACTGCCAACGTGACGACGGCTACCGCTGAAAGCAACAGCAACAACCTCTACACGGCGCCGGCCACTACCAGCAGCCCGGCCACTACCGACCAGGCCAACATTTTTACCAAAGCAGCGCCTTCGGATAAAAACGTAGCCCCGGGCACGCCTGTCTCGTTCACGATTACCACGGGCAATAATGGCCCGCAGGCAGCCACGGGCGTGGTGCAGCAGGTGTCGCTGCCCGTCGGCCTTACCGGGGTGAGCCTCTCGGCAGCGGAACCTACACCCCGGCTACCGGTGTGGCAACGTTCGCCATCGGCTCGCTCGTGAGCGGCACCAGCGTCACTAACACTATTACCCTGACGGCCCCGGCCGCCGGCTCCATCGCGGCGCTGGCCAGCGTTTCGGCCGCCACCTCCGACCCGGTACCCGGCGACAATACGGCCACCTCTACCATAGATGTTAATCTGCTGACCGATGTAGCTACTACCCTGATTGCGCCTTCTACTGCCTCAGCCGGCCAGGTAGTTACCCTCACCGTGAATACCATCAATAACGGCCCGGTACCCGCCACCAATGTGGTGCAGACCGTTACGATTCCGGCGGGCCTCGACCCCCAGATGGTTACGAGCACGGGCGGAGGCACCTATGCCCCGGCATCGGGGTAATTACCTTTCCGGCCATCGCCTCGCAGGACGCGAACAACGTGGTAACGAATACGATTACCTACAAGATGCCGGCTATTAAATCGACGGATACGCCCGCCCCCACAACGTTTGCAAACACGGCTACCGTCAGCACTACCACGCCCGAAAGCGTGCGCACCAACAACACGGTAGCCGTGGCAACCGCCGTGAAGTGGAACACCGATATTGTAGTGAGCGTGAACGGCCCCGCGGCGCCTATTCTGGGTAACCCAGCCACCTACGCAGTATCCTTTACGAATAACGGACCGGCCGAGGCACTGAGCAGCACCCCGGAGCTGCGCATCACTACTTACCTGGGCACGGTAGTGGCGTCGGGCGGGGGCGTATATGACCAGACGACGGGCATCATCACCTTCCCTACTATTACCAACCAGGCGGTGGGTGCTGCCGGCACCGTAACCCAGACCGTAACGATTACCGTGCCCGACCGGCCCATTATTGGCGCCGCCGGGGTGGCCAACGTATCGCGGGCCACCAACGACCCTATTCTGAGCAATAATGCCGGCGGCCCCATTGCCGTAGTACAGCCCGCTACCAGCACTCAGGTCGATTTGCAGACCACCATTACGGCCACGGACAGCAACAACTCGCCGATTACCACGCAGCAGGCCGGGCAGCCGGTGGTGTTTACGGTAGTGGCTACCAATGCCGGCACCGTCGCCTCCGCTATGCAGGAGCGCGTGAGCCTGCCAGCCGGTCTCAGTGTAGTGGTGCGCGATGCCACCAGTAGCGTGCTGGCGGGTGCCTATGATGCCGCCACAGGAGTTGTTACCTTCCCGAGCATACTCAACCAGATGGGCGGCACCAGCAGTACGTACCGGATTACCGTCAACAACCCGCTCAACGACCCGCTCGTGGCCACGGCCCTCATCGATGGTGTGTACTCTGACCCGGTGGCCAGCAATAACCAGCAGTCGTTCAGCGTTGCTATTCAGCCCATTGCCGACGTAGCCATTCAGCTCAGTGGCCCGGCTCAGACGCTGCCCGGCAGCGTGGTTACCTACCAGGTGATTGCCCTAAACAACGGGCCTTCGCCGGCCAACAGCGTGAGCCAAACCGTACAATTGCCTACCGGCCTCACCGACGTGACGGCCTCGGGCGGCGGCAGCTACAACCCCACTGGCGGCCTGGTTACCTTCCCCGGCATTGCCAAGCAGTCAGTAGGCAGTCCTGGCACTGTAGCTAATACCATCTCCTTCACCTTCCCGACCACGGCCCAGACCCTGACGGCTGCCGTCAGCACAACGACGACTGAAGTAAGTGGGGAACGGCCAACAACACCTCGCCGGTGCTCACTACCCTGGCCAACCAGTTCCCGGTAGCTAACGCCCGGTTCAACCGCCTGCAATCGCCGGCCGGTAATACCGCCGATGCGCTCCCCCTGGGTGCCATCAGCGGTATTGACCTCGATGGTGCCGTGGCTTCCTTCACTGTTACGACGCTGCCAGCGGCGGCAGCCGGGGTATTGGCTCTCAACGGTACCCCTGTCGCAGCCGGGCAGTCTATCGCCCTTGCCGATATAAGCAGCCTCACCTTCGACCCGGCCGCTACGTCTGTGGGCAACGCCTTCTTCACCTTCACCGCTACCGACAATGCCGGAGCCGTGTCGAAGCCAGCCCTGTACGAGATTGCCATTGGCCAGGATAATGCGTCGGTGTACACTAGCACGCCGCTGAAAGGCGGCGCTAACGAATACCAGGACGGCGACGCAATTGCCAACGTGGTCGATGCCAACAGCAGCGTGTACAACAGCGCGGCGGCCCTCACCGATAACGGGGTGCGCACGGCCAGCGTGAGCAGCGGCAGCCTCGCGCCCGGCCTCGAGTTGGATGCCGAAACGGGCCAGGTGCGCGTGCTCGACCGCCAGATGCTGCTGGCCGGCACGTACCCGGTGGGCATCCGGACCGTGGATGCCAACGGGGGCATCACAACCCAGACGGTGAACCTGCAAATCGGCAACTACCCGCTGCCGGTGGTGCTCACGAGCTTCACGGCTACGGCTGCGGGCGTCGATGGGCAGCTGCGCTGGACCACGGCACAGGAGCTTGCCAACAGCGGCTTCGGGGTAGAGCGCTCGTTCGATGGTCTCCGCTTCGAAACGCTCACGTTCATAGCGGGCGCAGCCACCTCGGCGCTATCCCACCGCTATGCCTATGATGATGCCGGTGTGGGACGGCTGCACCTCGGTACGGTGTACTACCGCTTGCAGCAGCTGGACCAGCGTGGCAAAGCCAGCTACAGCCCGGTACAGGTGGTGACGTTTGCCCCGCCCGCGCTCACGATGCAGGTGGCGCTTTACCCCAATCCGGCCCAGGCCTCGACTACCCTCGACATGACTCAGCTGCCTGCCGGGCCGTATCAGGTAACCATGCTCGATGCTACCGGCCGCGTGGTACAGGTGCTGAGCCTGGCCGGCGGCTTGGCCCACGAGCTCGCGGTGGCTGACCTTCGCAGCGGCCTCTACCAGCTTATTATTCAAAATACTCCCCTGAGAGTCATGCAGCGCCTGCTCAAAGAGTAGCCCGCTGAGCGGCCCACCAAAAAGTCTCTCCCCCAAGAGAGGCTTTTTGGTGGGCCGTTACTACCCGAATTGCCGGGCAGCGTGCTTTTGCCTACTGGCTGATTAACAGCCCGCAAGCAGCCAGCCCTGCTTTTGGCCAGCCGTAAGCTTAACGCTGGCGGCGGTTGACCATGACCCAAAAATTGGGTAGGCTTTTTACCCGCCCCACCCGCCTAAGCAACCGAAATTTGTTATCTGGCAGCCCAACAGCCCAGACCAGTGCTTCGTCTAAGGGTATTTATTCGCGTTGTTTTTGGGCGGGCAATCCGCCGCCGCTGCCGGCCTGGCTGCGGCAACCATTCTCTACTACCGCACCGACAGCTATGGCCGCCCCCACGACACCCGAATTTTAGAGAGTTTGATGAGCTATTCCTCCGACGTTATCTGCGTTATCGACCCCCATGGGCGGTTTCAGCGGGTGAGCACCGCCAGCCTGAGCATTCTGGGCTACGACAGCGACGAGATGGTCGGCAAGTCGTTTGGCGACATCATGCACCCCGCCGACCGCCAGACTGCCCTGGCTCAGTGCCTGCGCACCTACCAATCGGCCCCGATGTATTTCGACAGCCGCTGCCTGAAAAAAGACGGCCGGGAAGTAGGTATTTCGTGGTCGGCCTTCAAGGTGCCCGCCGATGGGGTACTGCTGTGCGTGGGCCGCGACACCACGTCTGAGCGCCAGCCGCCGCCCACCTACGGGCACGAAGCCCTCAACGAAGTATTTATCGGGCATGGGTTCGACATGGTAGGGCTGCTTACTGAAGAAGGCGTGTACACCTACGTGGGTGGCGCTACACTCAAAACGACAGGCTACCGGTCCGAAGACCTCATTGGCAGAAGCTGTTTTTCCCTGATTCATCCCGACGACCTGCCCCAGGTGCTGGCCCTCTGGAATCAGATTGGCGTTCAAAAAAATATTCAGATATCCGATTTTCGCTTTCAGACTGCCAGTGGCGAATGGAAATGGATTCAGACAACGGTAAGCAACCAGCTGCACAACCCGGCCATCCGGGCGTATGCGGTAAGCTCGCGTGATGTTTCGGAGCAGAAGCGGGCCAGCTTTGAGCTGGCCGAAAGTGAGCAGCGCATGCGGCTGCTCTTCGAAAACAACCCGGCCCTGGCCGTTTTTCAATCCACGGAGGGCCTTATTCTGGATGCCAACCCGGCCTTCCTCAGCTTCTTTAAGAAGCAGAAACCGGAAGTAGTCTACCATCCGCTCGCCGAGTTTTTGCCCCATAGCCTGCGCCTGCTTTTCGAGCAAAGCTTCCGCGAGGCCGCGGGTGGCCGCCGGGCAAAATTTGTGGCTGCCGTCAACAACGAGGCCGGGGAAGAGCGGCACCTGCGCGTGAAGCACGTGCCCCTGGTAGTGCAAGGCGAGATAGTGGGCGTCCACGTAATGGCCAAAGACATCACAAACATCCTCACCGCGCAGCGCCTTATCAAGCAACAGGCCGAGCAGCTCACCACTATTCTGGAGAGCATGACCGATGCCTTTTTCTCGCTCGATAAGAACTGGAATATTACTTATCTCAACCGCGAAACCGAGCGGGTTTTTGCCATAAAGCGCAAGAACTTCTTAGGTAGATGCATTTGGGAGGTCTTCCCCGACCCTGACCCTATCTACCGCAGCAGCTACCAGCAGGCCCGCGACACCAACCAGACGGTACAGTTCCGGGTCTTTGAAAAGCTATTGAACTGCTGGCTACAATTCAAGGTCTTTCCATCGCCCGACGGCCTGGCCGTGTACTTTTCTGATGTCACCGAGCAGGTAAGCGCCGAAAAGAAGCTCAAGCAGCTGGCACTCGTGGCCAGCGGCACCGACAACTCCGTTATTATTACTGACGCGCAGGGAATTACGGAGTGGGTAAACGAAGGCTTTACCAAGCACACGGGCTATGTGCTGGCCGATATGGTGGGCAAAACCCCCGGCCAGGTCTTGCAGGGAGCCGAAACCGACCCCGCCACCATCGAGCGCATCCGCGAGCGCCTGCTTCAGCAGAAGGCCTGCCACGTGACTATCCTCAACTATAAAAAGTCGGGGCAGAAACTCTGGTTTGCCATGGATATTACGCCCATCTACGACGATAGCGGGCAGCTTATGCAGTTTATATCCATTCAGCAGAATATTACCTACCGCAAGGAAATTGAGGCGAGCCAGGCCAAAATGACCCAGGACCTGTACCGACAAAACCGCGACCTTCAGCAGTTTACCTACGTGCTTTCGCACAATCTGCGGGCCCCGCTGGCCAATGCCCTGGGCCTGGCCAACGTGCTCACCAAGGTTGATAAAAACAGCGCGGCCTTCACCAACTCGCTGGCCATGCTGGGCCAGAGCATGAAGCAGGTCGATACCGTACTGCACGACCTGAACCTGATACTATCGCTGCGCGATAACCAGGACGTCCAACCTCCCGAAACAGTAGCGCTGGCCGACGTGTGCCGGGAAGCCATCGAGCACCTGGCCGGGGCCCTGGAGCAGTGTGGCGGTCGGGTAGAGCTTCGGCAGGAAGAGGGCCTTAGCATCCACGGCAACAAGGCTTTTTTATATAGTATATTTTATAATTTATTATCCAACTCCATCAAGTACCGCTCGCCGGAGCGCTCGCTGCTGGTAGAGATAAGCTGGCAGCGTACGGCGCAGGGCGGCATCAGCATTTCTTTTACCGATAATGGCTCGGGCTTTGACACGTACAAAGCGGGGTCCGATGTCTTTCAGCTCTACAAGCGTTTTCATACCAACCAGCGCGGACGGGGCATTGGCCTGTTTCTGGTCAAAACCCACGTCGAAGCCATGGGTGGCAAAATTGAGGTAACTAGTGCCGTCAATGCCGGCACCCGCTTCCTGATTCATCTCGACGCTCGCTAACTTGCTTATGCTTACGTATTTAATCGACGATGACCTTATCAGCCTGTATCTGGCCGAACAGGTGGTGGAGCTGGAAGGCTTTGCCTCACAAATCTGCACCTTCCACTCGGCTACCGAGGCGCTGGCGCACTTGCTGCCCCGCCTGCCTGCCCCCGAGCCGCAGGTCATTTTCCTCGACCTCAACATGCCGGTGATGGACGGTTGGGATTTTTTGGAGGCCCTGATGCCCCACGAAGAAGCCCTGTTGAAATCTACCCGCATCTACATCCTCACCTCGTCGCTGGCCCAGGCCGATACGGCCCGCGCCGCTAGTCATCGCCTCGTAGCCGGCATTATCCGCAAGCCTATTGCCGAGCAGGAGCTGCGCGCTATTGCCTCGCAGCTGCGCAGCCTGGGCTGGGCCTTCCCGGCAGCCGACAAGCCCCACCTAAACCACTAATTTACCAGGAAAAGGGCATGGATAAGCTACCGCATTTAGGGTAGTATTTTTTGAAGTCGGCGGTGGTAGCAACAGCTAATTTTGCTGTGTACTTTTTGCCCGATTTATGTGCTCATACTTTACTTCATTACCTGCCCTGGCAAATAGCAAGTGCTCCGGCTCCGGGCAGGAGGCTCTGGTTACTAAACGCTTATTCTGGACTATTTGGCCTATTTTGGTGGCCGTACTGTTGCTGGCAGCGCAGCCCGGCTATTGCCAGAGTCCTCAGTGGCAATGGGCCGTGCAGGCGGCCGGCAGCGGTACTTCGCAGCTTAAAGGCGTAGCCACCGACAAAGAAGGCAACACCTACGCAATAGGATTTTTCACAGAAAAAACTGATTTTGAGCCAATTTCGCTCACCAGCCAGGGTAAGAGCGACCTGTTTGTAGCCAAGCTCTCGCCCGCAGGCAGCTGGGAATGGGCCATAGCGGCGGGCAGCAGCGGCAGCGACCAGGGAGCCGGCATTGCCCTCGATGCCTCGGGCGCCATTTTCGTTACGGGCAGCTTCAGCAACCAGGTTACGCTGGGGGCCACTACCCTCACCAGCCAGGGTGCTACCGACGTGTTTGTGGCCCAAATCGGTACCGATGGCCAGTGGCTGTGGGCTACGTCGGCCGGCGGCCCCGGCCTCGACCTGGCCCGTGCCCTGGCCACTACCGGTACTGGCGCGCTAGTAGTGGCCGGGCAGTTTGCTGCTACCGCTGCTTTTGGCCCCAAAACCCTGACCAGCAACGGCATCAGTGATGCCTTTGTAGCCAGCCTTACGCCGGCCGGCGGCTGGCAATGGGCTACGGCCGCCGGCAGCGAGGGCAATGATGAGGCGCGGGCACTGGCCGTATCAGGCAAAGGTGATATATACGTAACAGGCTATTTTAGTGCGCTGGTTGCCTTTGGGGCCACCACGCTGCGGGGCCGAGGCCTCAACGATGCCTTTGTAGGGAAGCTGAGCAGTACGGGCCAGTGGCAGTGGGCCACGGCGGCTACCGGCACCAACACGGCCTATGGCAAGGGCCTGGCCGCCGACCCCGCCGGCGGCGTATTTGTAACAGGCTCGTTTAGCGGCGATGCCTTTTTCGGGCCCATTCACCTCTGCGGCGACAACGATGATGGCTTTGTGGGCCGGCTTAGCGCCAACGGCCGCTGGGATTGGGTCAAGAGTATTTCAAGCCCGTTTCTGGAAAGTATTGTGGGCATCGCGCTCGATAAGAAGGGGAAGCTCTACGTGGCCGGCACTTTCAGCGACCAGATTAAGGCCGGCGGCTTTCAGCTCGTTAGTCATGGGCACACCGATGCCTTCGTGGGCTACCTAAGCCGGGCCGGTAACTGGCTGGGCCTGACGGCGGCCGGCGGCGCCGACGACGACGATGCCCAGGCAATGGCGCTGGCGGCTGGCGGCGAGGTATATATAGGCGGTGAATTCTCCTCCGAGGCCACATTTGGCAGCTCGCAACTCCAAGCTGCCCAGCCCTATACCCAGCTCTACGTGGGCCGGGCCAGTGTGCTCCCGTCTGCCCCACAGCCCTAGCCAGCACCGTTGACTATCGGCTGAGCGCTGGACTTATCCAGGCTGCTCGCTTTATCTACGGCTATTGTCAGGTTGGTGTACACAGTGGGCTGTCGGCTTTTGGCCGGCAGCCCGCTCGCATAGTAGAGCGGCTTAGCGGTCAGAGTACACTTTCTCCTAGCCTCATTCCTCCTTTCTGAAGGAGAAGGGGCCGGCCCCAAAGGGTCTCGTAAGGCGAACGCCAGAACGCCCGTATACGCTGACCTAGACACTTCTCTAACTCCCAGGGCATTACCAGGCTTTAACCGGCTATGCCGATTTACCGCTGCTTACCCATTGCTACCTAACCAAGCGGAGTCTAGCTACAACTCGCATCAGGTGCCGACGCCCGGTATTTCGGGAAAAGAAGGAGGTAGGGAGAAGCAAGCTGGCCCACCACAGCGGGGGCATAGCATAGAAAACATATTATTTTCTTAATATACAAAACAACTTGAACCTATCAACTTGAATTACACGGAGGCGCGAGAAAAAAAGAGAAAAGAATACTAGCAAATTACGAAAGATGCAGGTTATATGAAGACAAATTATACTTATAATAATCCTAATAAAGATGACCTAATAAAGTTTTCAAGGCGCTCATTATCAATAAAAGCATAAATGCGCTACACTACCTGCTAACTTTACAGTGGGAATTGCGACAATAAAGTATCTTCCCTTCTATACTAATATGAAAAACAATTATTCAGGGGCGTTTACTAATTTTTCGCTACGGATAGGCCTGTGTTTCTGCTTGCTGGGGTTGTTGTCTCCGGCTCTGCTACAAGCCCAGACTATCGTCTTGCAGGGCTCACTGCAAGGGTTTGGCACCATACCGGTTAACCGTACCTCGGCTAGCCAATCGTTTCAGGTAAGCGGCCAAAACCTGGCCGACAATGTGACCGTGACGGCACCGGCCGGCTACGAGATGCGGGTTGGCAGCAACAGCTTCTCGTCGGCTGCCATCACGCTGGCGCCATCGGCCGGCACAGTTAGCGCTACCAGCATTGATGTGCGCCTGGCCCCGGTGCCCTCCGGCACCCACCCCGACGGCACCGGCGACTATAGCGGCAGCATTACGGCAACGGCTAGCGGCGCGGCAACGCAGTCGGCAGCCGTTACGGGCAATGCGCCGGCCGGGCCTTATGTATTCGTGGACCCGGCTACGCTGCCGTTTGGGCAGGTATCGGGCAGCGGCTCGGGCCAGACCAAAACCTTCGTGGTCGGCGGCGGCAACCTGGGCACTACGGCCCTCACGCTTACGGCTGCCCTCACGGGAAGCACTACATCAGGAGCCATTCAGCTACGTAACGTGGCCGTTTCGGGCACTTTTGCTACTTCGCTTACCATCGCTCCCATCAATGGGCAGGTTCCAGAAACAACGATTGAAGTCCGCATCGTGGGGCCGATTGCCAGCCAGAGCAACTTCACGGGCACTATCACGGCTAGCAGCGGCAGTGCCGTAGCCGCTCCCGACAATGTGGTGCAGGTGACGGGTAACAATCCCTTCACGGGCAGCAATACGTCTTCAACGTTTACAGTTAGCAACCCCAGCGGCGGCCAGCCGCTGCTGCCATTCAGTACCGTGCCCGGCAAAGCTTCCGCCAGCCAGCAACTGCTAGTAAGCGGCAGCTTTCTGGTAAATCCTATCACGGTGGTGGCACCCAACAACTTTCAGATAGCGCTGGACCAGGCCTTCACCGGCCTCGGCGATGGCAGCACCGGCACCACCACGGGCAACACCATCAGCATCAGTCCGGCCGCGAATGGCACCATCAATAACCAGACGCTGTATGTGCGCTACGTACCCCAGGTAGCCGGCACGGAGAGCGGCACGGGCATCACCTTTGATAGCTCGCCCGCCACTTCAATTGCGACCATTGTACAGGCCAACAGCATCGGCAGTGTGCAATCGCGTACCACTTATGTGAAGCCGGGCCCGCTGGTTATCGGGCCCGGCGTGCGGAGCACGGCTCAGCTCATTCACCTTCACGCGGAGCTGGTAAGCAGCGCCATGCGCATCTCGGTATCGAGCGAATCGGCCGGGGCACTTGGCAACCCAAGAGGCTATGCCCAGTTCCGGGTTTCACTCGATGGCACTACTTACACCGACCCCACCGCTGCCGGCACCAGCTACCTGGTACTCACGCCCGATGCCAGCACCAACCTCATCGACCAGGATATCTACGTGGTGTATGCGCCCACCCGCGTAGGCGCGGCGCAGGCGGTATTGCAGTACCTCACGCCCGACGTAACAGCCTCGCCGGCCAATACGCTCACGCCCGTTGTTAGCAGCTTTTCGACCACCGACGCCAATAAGCTGCTCGGTACGACGATTGCCGTAGCGCCCACCCGCGACACGCCCTTTACAGCCACCCGCAACACCGGGGAATCATCAGCTTCCATCACGTTCAACCCCGATAATCAATACAGCGATTACGGTCAGTTTCATATTGTGCTGATAAGCACCAGCTCCAGCCTCACTACGCCGGACGTGCAGCCGGTAAACGCGACGGATTACAACTCCAGCAACGGCAGCTTCCAGGGCACAGGCCAAAGCACGCTGCAAGACAGCAAAGGCAACGTTTACTACGTGGTATTTACCGGCGGCGGCCCCGCCACCATTACCAACCTGAACCCGAATACCAACTATTACGCCTACGTATTCGACTACAACAGCACCAACCCGAACTCGACGACGTTTATCAACAACGCCGAGAACTACAAAAGCCCGGCTCAGTCAACCGTCTTCGGGGCATTACTGCCGGGCTCGCCTCCGCTGCCCGTGGGCCTGACCGCCTTCCTGGCCCAGCTACAGGGTGCCGCCGTGCGGGTGAGCTGGACTACCGCTTCGGAGGTCAATAATGCTGGCTTTGTGGTTGAGCGTAGCACGAGCGGCCAGGACTTTACCAGCGTGGGTAACGTAGACGGCGCGGGCACCAGCGCCAGCACCCACAGCTACTCGCTGCTCGATACCCGACTGCCGGCCGGCGCTACCAAGCTCTATTACCGCCTGCGCCAGACCGACCTGAACGGTATCAGCACGTATTCGCCCATCCGGACCGTATCGCTGGCCGGCGAGCCCAGCCCGCTGCAGCTGGTGGCTTATCCCAACCCGGCCCGTGAGGCCCTGCACGTGCAGGTACTTGGCGCTACCACCTCGGCACCGCTGGAACTATTCGATGCGCTGGGCCGCCTGGTGCGCTCGCAAGCCGCCCCGGCCCTTGGCACCGAGGCCACGCTGCCACTCAATAACCTGCCTGCGGGCTTCTACATGCTGCGCTGCGGCCAGCTGAGCCAGCGCCTGACGCTGAACTAATTGCCACCTGCAACAGGAAAATAGCAGCAAGGGAGCTGGCCGATGGCCAGCTCCCTTGCTGCTATTTCTATTATGGCTACACTCCCTCAAAATCATATGGATAGCCAATCTGCTGCAAATCGGCCGCCAGCTGCGGCCAGTCCTCCAGCTCGTCTACCAACGCCAGCACCCTGGCTCTGGTTAGCACCTCATGGCGGTAAACCGGGGCCACTGCGCTCGCGCTAACCGGCTTCTTATCAGTTTCCTCAGTATAATATTCGGTGGCCCATGCGGCATAGGTGGCCGGCTGGTTGTCCAGCATAAATAGCAACTCCTCCGAGCCATCGGCCGCCCCGCCTTGCCAGCCCTGAACGGGCGTATACCACAGGCAAAAAGTAGTACCTATGGAAGCCACTGGCTCGCCAAACATAAACTCCTCGAAGGCAGCCGGCAGGCCGTGCGTGGCCAGTGCCTTGTCGGGCTGGTCGTACCCGGCCAGAAAACCATTCATAACGCAGCCCTCGGGCCGGAATAAGACCAGCAGCTGGTCGCCTTCGCCATCGTTGAGCTCAAAAGCCGCCTCATTTTCGCTCCATTCCGGGTTATAGGAAAAGTAGCGATACTCCTCATCGGGCGAGTTTACGGCATCGAGGGCGGCCAGTGCCTGGCACAGGCGCTGCAAGTCGGCGGCGGGTGGCAGGGCTGTATAATCAGTAGTGGAAAGCATTTGCCGCAAATATTATAAATTTACTATATTAAGAAGCGAGCATTATATCTTTCGGCCCGGTACGGGCTAAACGTACAAAAAGCCGCCGGGATACCCCAACGGCTTTTTGTGCCTTTAGTAAAGTGTTGCTTGCGGGGCCAGCTAGTTGCGGCGCTGCACCGGCAGGTCTTCGAGCTGCGCATAGCTTAGCTTCCAGGTGCCATCGGCGGCGGGCTTCCAGAGCAGCAGAAAATTGCCTTCGCCGTAGCCAGCAGGCTGGCCGGCCGCCACCGGCAGCACATCGACCGAAAACGTGCCAGCCTCATACGTCAGCTTATCGCTCGACTCGGAGCTTACCACACTGGTTTTCAGGTTGCTGATACTCGACTGGGTTGCCCGCACCCACTTATCACTGACCTCAGCTTTGCCGCTGAAATGAGCATTACCTTGCAAAAACTGCACATCGTCGGCCAAGAAGCCAAGCGTTTTTTCGAGGTCTTTGTTGTTCCAGGCCATGATAAACTCGCGGTCGAGGTCAGCGGCATTGGCGGCAGTAGCCGTTGTGCCGGCCGACTTGCTGCAAGCGGCCAGCAGGGGCAGTGCACCTAACAAAACAAAACGGGCCAGGGAAATACGCATAATTCAGGTGTTTTTTAAAGAAGAATGAGAGAAAGAAGGGCAAGCCAAAAGCCCAGACCGGTTGGCCTGGGCTTTTGGCTTGCTTGATAACTGCTTACCAACTGCGCTGGCGATAGGCCGAGCCGGCATAGGGATTGGCAGGGTCAGCAGGAGCCGGGTTGGGCAGGTAGTTAGCTTCTGAGGCCGTGAGGGCCGTGCCGGAGGCACCGGCTGCCAGGGCCGTAGCGCCGGCCACGCCGGCAGCCGGGCCATAGCTTCGCACCCCGGTTTCGCGGGTGGCAGTGCGGCTGGCAACGGCCGAGCGGTGGGCAGCCTCCTCGCGGTAAGCGGCTTCACGCTCAGCTTCGGTAGCCGCAGCGCGCTTTTTCTGGCGATTGTCGATGTGCTTGCCCACGGCGTAGCCGGCTCCTGCGCCTACCACGCCCCCGATGATGCCACCCACGCCTCGGTTATGCTTATCAATAACGGCGCCTAGAATGGCCCCGCTGCCGGCCCCGATAACGGTACCTTTAGCCTCTGGGCTGAAGCGACGCTGGGCCTGGGCGGTAAATGTGCTGCCGAGAAGGGCAGTCACCAAAAGAAAGGCGAGAAAGAACTGGTTATTTTTCATGGTTTGGAAAGAATAGGTACTCGTGGCAAGGCCTCACCCAACAAGCACCGTGCCGTAACGGCAAATACCCGAGCTTAGTTACGCAACTTGCCCTTGCTCACACGTAGCTTCGCCGGCTCGCCACCAGGTCAGCTTTCCTTTCTACTAGCTTATGACACCCCTCCCACCCGCCCCCAAGCAACCTGCCGAGCTGGCGCTGCCGCTCTACGTGAAGGCCCCGCTCATTTTGCTGGGGCTGGCGCTGCTTGTGCTAACGCTGCACCTGGCCGCCGACCTCGTTTTCCCGCTGCTGTTTGCGGCCATTTTTGCCATTATGCTGCATCCGGTGGAGCAGTGGCTGCTGCGGCACCGGGTGCCGCAGGTGCTGGCTATCGGCCTCACAGTAGTGCTGGGTGTGGCCGTCACGCTGGGATTGTTTTATTTTATCTATATAGAAGCCGTTCAATTTTCCAGCCAGCTTCCGCTTTTCAAAACCAAGCTGCTGGAGCTTACCCGGCAGCTCACCCAATGGCTTAACGTCCGCTTTGGTCTCACCAATCAGAAGCTGATGAGCTACGTGAACGAGGCCAGCAGCCGGGCAGCGGGCCTGCTGGGTGGCACGCTGGCCGCCATATCGGGCTTACTCGTGATGGCTACGCTTATCCCGGTTTATATATTTCTGCTGTTCCTCTACCAGCGGCGACTGGTCGATTTTCTGACCCAGGTATTTTCGGGCCGGCGGCGCGATACCGGCGTGGCCGAAGTGCTGCGCGAAAGCAAGGCTGCCATTCAGAGCTACATGGTGGGGCTGCTCATTGAGGGGGGCATTGTGGCGGTGCTCAACGTGGTGGGGCTGCTGGCGCTGGGCATTCCGTATGCGCTGCTGCTGGGCGTGCTGGGCGCGCTGCTCAACTTTATTCCGTACATCGGGGCCTTATTGCCATTGCCCTGCCGGTGCTCATGGCCTTTGTGAGCAAGCAGGGCTACGGCTATCCGCTGGGCGTGGTGGCGGTGTATGCCGCTATTCAGTTTATCGACAACCACTTCCTCATTCCGCGTATCGTGGCTTCCAAAATAAAGGTGAACGCGCTGGTGGCTATAGTGGGCGTGCTGGTGGGCAATGCCATTGGCGGGGTAGCCGGCATGTTTCTAGCCCTGCCCGTCATCGCCATTCTCAAAATAGTGTTTGACCGTATCGAAAGCCTGCGCCCCTGGGGCCTGCTGCTTGGCGACGAGGAACCCACCGCCAGAGGCCGCCGTCAACGCGTTCAGGATACAAAAAATGTATAAGATTCGGGCTTTATATGAAATTACTTTCTTGATATTGTTCTATTCTTCATGATTATCAATTTCTGGGCCAACCAGCGGCGGCTGCTAGCCTAGTCTGATTTTCTTCAGTCAAGCATCATCTAAAAAGCCTCCTTTCGCAGAGAAAAGGGGCTTTTTTTTGTATTATCTAATCGAATGTGCTGTACATCAACGAAATCGGGTTGCTACATTACTTCATTTTTAATTCATAATTAACAAATTAGGTAGGTTGAGCAAACTTGCTACCTTGCACGGCCTTCAGGCAACAATCATTCTCTCTTTTACCAAACCAATCTTCTATGTTCCACAAGTACCATGCAGCAGCCTGGCTCGTCCTGGGTGTTGCGGCATTCCCCACGTAGCCAATGCCCAGGATAACCTGGTGCAGGCCAAAGAAATAGGCACCGACGGCCAGCCGACCCTCGTGCAGTTCTCCCCGGCGGGCCGCGCCCGCTTCCGCGCGGCCGATGCGGCCCAGGTGCTGCGCCAGCACCTGCCGCTGCAAGCCAGCGACGACCTCAAGCCGGCCCGCGTCGAAACCGACCAGCTTGGCTTCAGCCACCAGAAGTTTGAGCAGTACTACAAGGGCGTGAAGGTGGAGCACGCTACGTACACTGCCCACTCGCGCGGCGGCCAGATTGAAAGCCTCAGCGGCGACTTTGAGGCCGTGCCCGAGCTGAGCGTACAGCCTACCCTAAGCGCCGAGGCAGCCCTGAGCCGGGCGCTGGCCACCATCGGGGCCAGAAAGTATATGTGGCAGGATGCCGCCGAAGAAGCTGGCCTGAAAGTACGCGACAGCAACCCAGCCGCCACCTACAAGCCCCAGGGTGAGCTGGTGCTGGTGCGCGACAACCGCACCAGCCCCGACAACACCGGGCCGCTGGTACTGGCCTGGAAATTTAACGTATATGCCCAGCAGCCGGTGAGCCGCGCCTACTACTACGTAAATGCCAATACGGGCGACGTGGTGCTGCGCGATGCCATTATTAAGCACGCTACCGGCGGCACGGCCACGTTTGCCACCGCCTACAGCGGCACCCGCTCGCTGGCCGATGAAACCACTACCGGCGGCTACCACCTGCGCGAGTACACCCGCGGCCAGGGCATCGAAACGTATAATATGAAGAAAGGCACCAGCTACACGGCTGCCGTCGACTTTGTGGATGCCGACAATAACTGGACGGCCGCTGAGTATAACAACTCGAACTACGACAACGTGGCCGGCGATGCGCATTTTGGGGCCCAAAGCACCTACGACTACTGGAAGGGTGTACACGGCCGCAATAGCTACGACAACGCGGGCGCCAAAATCAGGAGCTACGTGCACTACAGCACCAGCTACGAGAACGCCTACTGGGACGGCACCGAAATGACCTACGGCGACGGAGCGACAACCTTTAAGCCGCTGACGGCGCTGGACGTGTGCGGCCACGAGATTGGCCACGCCGTGTGCCAGAGCACCGCCAACCTGACTTACTCCAACGAGTCGGGCGCGATGAATGAGGGCCTCTCCGACTGCTGGGGCGCCAGCGTAGAGCAGTACACCTGCGCCAACCTGGGCATCACCAAATCGACCTGGGATATTGGCGAGGATATTATGAAGGCCGGCGGCGCGCTGCGCTCGATGAGCAACCCCAACCTGTATAGCCAGCCTGCTTTGTACAAAGGCAAATACTGGTACACCGGCACCAGCGACAATGGTGGGGTGCACACCAACTCGGGCGTGCTCAACTACTGGTATTACCTCATCAGCGTGGGCAAAACCGGCACTAATGAAGCAGGCAGCAGCTACTCGGTAGCCGCGCTGGGCATTACTGCCGCGGCGAAGATTCTCTTCCGCACCGAAAGCGTGTACATGACGGCCTCTTCAACCTACGCCAACGCCCGCAGCTACTCTATTCAGGCCGCAACCGACCTGTATGGCGCGGGCTCGACGCAGGTGCAGGCCGTAACAAATGCCTGGTACGCCGTGGGCGTGGGCGCCGCTTACGGTGGCACTACGCCTCCCCCTACGGGCACTACGTACTGCACCAGCAAAGGCAGCACTCAGAGCTACGAGTACGTTGACCTAGTGAAGCTAGGCAGCATTAACCGCACCAGTGGGGCCGATGGTGGCTACTACGACGGCTCGGCTACGAGCACGAGCGTGGCAGCCGGCTCAAGCCAGACCATCAACTTCTCGGCGGGCTTCACGGGCTCGGCTTATACCGAGTACTGGAAGATTTACATCGACTACAACCAGAACGGCGTCTTCACCGATACCGGTGAGCTGGTGGTAAGCGGCAGCAGCAGCAGCAGCGGCACCCTGGCCAGCACGTTCACGGTGCCCACTACGGCCCGGAATGGTACCACCCGGATGCGCGTAGTG
This sequence comes from Hymenobacter sp. BRD67, assembly GCF_013256425.1. GTDB lineage: Bacteria > Bacteroidota > Bacteroidia > Cytophagales > Hymenobacteraceae > Hymenobacter. Next base: position 156,856 of record NZ_CP053904.1, on the reverse strand, counting down.
ATGAGCGACAACTCGGCTACAACCAGCTGCGGCAGCTATACCTACGGCGAAACCGAGGATTATAGCCTCACCATTACCGGTGGCGCGGCTATCGCGGCCACGCCGGCTTCGCTCGCGGGCCCCACGGCCATCAGCGGCGATGCCGTGCTCAGCGCTTACCCGAACCCGGCTACTTCCCTGCTCACGCTCTCGCTCAGCTCAAACGCCGAGCTGACGAAAGTAGAAGTGCTGGATGTGCGCGGGGCTACCGTGCCCACTGCCCGCTACCAGGGCAACGGCCAGCTCGACGTATCGGGCCTGGCGGCTGGCCTCTACCTGCTGCGGGCCAGCGATGGCCAGCACAGCTTCGTGCAGCGCTTCACCAAGCAATAAGCGAAGCTACCCGGCATTAACCAAACGAAGCCCGGCCAATTGGCCGGGCTTCGTTTGGTTAATGCCATTTACTCAATACTCAGCAGCCAGGCTTCGGCCTCGGCAATAGTATCGAACCGCTTGAATATAAAACCAGGGGCGCGGCACTCACCACGCTTTGCGTTGAAAGGCGGTGCATGGGGTTAGCGCCCTCTACAATCGCGCAGTGGCAGGCGCGGGCCTGGCTGATAGCGCGAGGTATCCAGTTGGTTGTAAGCCAGCTTTGAGCTTCGGGCAGCAAGGGAACCCGCTGGCCGTGGTCAGATAAGATAAGATGCGAGGTAGTGCGCAGGAGCAGCGCCAGCGCCTGCTCATAATAAGCCTTAACGATTTCTGTCGTTGTCCGCTCGCTGCTCCACGCTAGCCGCACATACCCAGCCGTATGATAGAACAACTGCCCAGCTTGGTTTTCGAAATAAAGTTTTTCCTGTGCGTGGGGGGCATAAACATGAAGCAAAACGAATTGTAAAGCTACTCAGGCCGGCCCGCCCGCCACCAACACCGCACCCAAAACCGGTAGCCCGACTCTACTTGGCGTTCGTGCGCAATAGTCACCGGCCTGCCCGGCCTGCCCGGCCTGCAGCCCGCCACCCTCAAGACAGCCGGCCACCCGGTAGGTAGCAGCCTGCCAGCTACGTTTTCAACGTGTAGTAACGAGCGCGGGTTACGAAGCCTGACGTGCCCGGCCCTACCTGATTATTACTTTGTTATAACCAGCTCTACCCGGCGGTTGAGCTTGCGGGTTTCCTCGCGGTCGTTGGAGAACTTGGGCCGCGAGCCACCGTAGCCAACGGTAGTGATGCGGCTGGCGGCCACGCCCTTGCTTACCAGGTAGCGTTTTACCTCGGCTACGCGCTGCTCGCTGAGCACCTGATTTTTATCGGCCGGCGGCTCATTAGAGGTATGGCCTTCGAGGCGAATCTCCAGCTGCGGATTATCTTTCAGCGACTCGGCCAGCCGGTTGAGCGTCGCGTACGACGAGCCCAGCATCTTGGCCTGGCTTTGTACAAACAGCAGGTCGGGCAGGTCGAGGCGCGAGCCTACGGTGGCGGGCGTCAGGCGCGGCTCGTAGCGGCGCGACTCGCCGGCCCGCACCGTGAGGGTATCGACACGGGTGAGCAGGCCGGCCGTGGTGGTGAGGCGGTAGCGACCAGGGGCCAACGACATCTGGAAGCCTACCTGGTCGGCGTGGGCCGTGCTGCGGAAATCAATCGGCCCTCCTATCATCAGGGCCTGCACTTCGGCCCCACCGGCCAGCGGCTGGCTGGTGCGGGCATCCAGCACCCGGCCCGTAAGCATGGCGCGCGGCTGGCTCATGGGGTCGGCCGCGGCGGCGATGATGGCCGTGGAGTCTATGACTGGCGGCGGGCCCGGCGGAGTACGAAACAGCTTTTTGGGCGAGGTATCGCGGGCGCCGGTGCTGGCATAGTACGCCGTGCCATCGGGGCCCAGGGCAAAAAAGGCGTCGTAGCCCGGCCCGTTGAAGCGAGGGCCCAGGTTTTCGGGCTGGCTCCACTTCGTCCAGCTCTCATCGAGGCGCTGGCTCACGAATATATCGGCCGAGCCATAGCCCTGGTGGCCATACGAGCTGAAGTAGAGGGCCTTGCCATCGGCCGATAGCCAGGGCGCGAACTCATAGCCCGGCGAGTTTACCACTGCGCCCAGGCTCTGGGGCGCAGTATAGCCGCCGGCCCCGTCGGGGCGGCTGAGGTACAGGTCGTTGGCCCCCTGCGAGTCTTCCCGCTCCAGCGACAGCAGCAGAATTTTCTCATCCGGCGTCATATAAAAGCCAGTGGCCGGGCTGCTAGACGAATACCCCGCAATGCGTAGCGGCACGGGCCGGGCAGTACCCGCCACTGCCACCCGCGAGGCTCCCTCATCGTGAAAGCCAGCGCCGTCATAAGCCCCGCGCAGCAGCAGCACCGGGCTACCAGCCGTCCCTACCACGGCCTGCACGGCATTGTTCTGGGCCGTATTCAGGCCGGGCGGGCTGTCGAGGTGGGTGGGGGCTGCCCAGGTGCGACCCTGGTCGGCGCTCCGGCTCAGCCAGATATCACCGCTCTCGGCCACGCCCTCCACGTTGCCGGCAAAGCGGGTACGCGTGAAGTATAGCGTTTTGCCATCGGGGCCGGCACCGGCTGCAGCTCGTTGCCGGCAGGTGAGCTAAGGGCAGTCAGCGGCTCGGGCGCGGCAAAGTAGGGCGGGCCGGTAGCCAGCTTTAGCTGCAGCTGAAACAAGCGCCACTGCTGACTAACGCGCCCCAGCCCACGCGCCGCCACAATAGCCGTATTGTTGAATTTGTCGTTGGTAGCCAGCGTGGCTACCCGACCATCGAGCCGGTTTTCGAGCTGAAACGAGCCGGGGGGCCGGTGGGCACCAGCCGCCACTGCTGGCCCAGCCCCCCCGTAAAGGGCCGCTGCACCAGCGGCGTATTGGCCCCGCTCGGCGCCGTGGCGTTTACTTCCAGCGTCAGGCACTGGCCGCTGTGCTTGGCTTCGAGGCGGTAATATTCACCGCCTTCCCGAATAATAACCAGGTGCCACTGCTGGCTGGGCGCGTGGGTAAACTCCCACTGCACGGCGGCGGCCCCGCTCGTGGTGGCAGCCCGTGCCACATCGAGGCAGCGCCCGCTACTGCGGTTGATGATGCCGTACAGCGCCCGGTTGTCGGGCGAGAGTGGGGTTTGGGCAACGGCTGAAAGTGCCAGCAGACACAGGAAAAGTACTCTAACCATGCGGCAAAGGTCGGGCAATAAACGCTAATGCTTTTTTACGAGCCGTTTGCTTACGTAAAAATCCCGCCGGCCGCCAGGGCCATGCCAGTGCCGCTAACCCAATAAACCTGGGCGGGCCGAATCTTCTGGCCGCCGGCAGCGTTAAAAAGATACTATTTTAACTTCGCTTCACGTATGCGCAAAGGCACCCAGGTTAGCTGGAAATACGGCACCGGCACCGCAACCGGCAAAATCGAATCTGTTCACAAAGAACCCATTACGCGTAAGCTAAAGGGCAGCGATATCCACCGCGCCGGCTCGGCCGATAATCCGGCCCTGATTATCGTGCAGCAAAACGGCGACCGCGTACTTAAGCTCCGAAGCGAGGTAACGGCGGCCGGCTGATTCTGTTCTGGCTTCCGCCGGAAATCAAAAACCCCGCCGGCGTTACTGCCGGCGGGGTTTTTAAGATAGTCGACGCTGAAAAACTACCGATTGTTGGGGTCAGGCTTGATAAAAGCTTCCTCGTCCATCTCCGTAGGTACTACTACGATACCTTTTTGAAGCATTGAGTTGCGCTTACCATATAGGAAATACACTATAAATCCGAGCAGCATCCAGCCAAAAGCTACTTGCAGCGTAAACGAGTCGAGGCCCACAATCAGCAGCGTACACACGATAGCGCCCATGATGGGCACCAGTGGGAAGCTGGGCGTGGAAAGCGGCGAGCGGAACGGACGCGGCTGGTCGGGGTCAGACTTACGCATAATCCATACGCCAAGGCTCACGAGTACGAAGGCGAGCAGCGTGCCAAACGAGGTGAGGTCGCCGGCCAGCGAGCCCGGCACGAAGGCTGCAAACAGCCCCACAAAGACCATCAGCATGAGATTGGACTTATACGGGGTGCTGAAGCGAGGGTGCAGTTCGGAGAAGGCTTTGGGCATGAGGCCGTCCTTGGCCATGGAAAAGAAAACCCGGCTCTGGCCCATCAGCATAACCAGGATAACCGAGGTGAAGCCCAGCAGGATACCTACCGTGACGGCCGTAGCCAGCCAGCCATAGCCGGGCATGTGCGCCCGGATAGCATAAGCTACGCTGGCCTCGCCGCCCAGGGCCGGGTCGGCAAACTCGCGCCAGTTGGCCACCCCCGTCAGCACGTGCCCAAACAGGATGTAGAGCACTGTGCAGATGGCTAGCGAGCCCAGAATACCGATGGGCATGTCGCGCTTGGGGTTGCGTGCCTCTTGCGCGGCCGTGCTCACGGCGTCGAACCCGATAAAGGCGAAGAATACAATGCCGGCGCCGCCGATAATGCCGCCCCAGCCGTGCTTAAAAAAGCCATCGTAGGTGCGCACCACTTCGCCAGCCGCATTTTTCACTACGGCGTGGTCCGGAATGAGATAAGGCGTGTGGTTGGCGTGGTTGATAAACTGCCAGCCTACGGCAATAAAAATGATAACGATGAGCACCTTCAGCACCACCACAATAGCGTTGAACAGGGCCGACTCCTGGGTGCCTTTCACCAGCAGCAAACTCAGGGCCACAATGATGAGCAGAGCCGGCAGGTTGATAAAGCCTTGCTCCGACACGCCGTTGATGACGGCGTGCTCGAAGGGCGAATGGCTCAGATTATACGGTATACTGGTATGAAAGACCTCCAATAGCTTGTTTAGGTATTCGCTCCAGGCAATGCTGACGGTGGCCGCGCCCAGCGCGTATTCCATAATCAGCGCCCAGCCGATAATCCAGGCCACAAACTCGCCCATAGTGGTGTAGGCATAGGTGTAGGCCGAGCCGGCGATGGGAATCATGGCCGCAAACTCGGCGTAGCAGAGTCCCGCAAACACGCAGCCGAAGGCCGCCAGCACGAAAGCCAACGTCACGCCCGGCCCCGAGGCCTGCGCGGCGGCGGCGGCGGTGCGCACAAACAGGCCGGCCCCGATAATAGCACCCACGCCCAGGGCCACGAGATTGCCGGCACCCAGCGTGCGCTTGAGGGCACCGTGGCCGGTTGAGTTAGCTTCACCCAGAAGTTGGGCGAGCGGTTTTTTGGCAAAAATACTAGCCATGCAAAAGGAGGTAAAAGAACGAGTGGGGGAGGTAATAGTAACTATTTTTTCACGTTTAAAAAGGGCCGAGCGATAATCAGCCGGGCCGAAAATACGCTAAACTTCGCGACCAGCCTCCGCCTGGGTTTGGCCAGGCGGAGGCTGGTCGGCCGGGTAGCCCCGCCTTGCGGCGCGACGCCCCCGTTTTGCCCGCCGCCCAAGGCCGGGGAACCTACTTTTACCGAATTGCTTTTCTTGAAGCTGTTATGAAAAATATCCTTATTCTTACCGCTCTCTTTAGCTTGGCAGTGGCCAGCACCCAGGCCCAGCCTACGCCGGCCGTGCAGGCGGCCGTGGCCAGCCAGGCCCAACGCATGGCGCAGGAGCTGGGCCTCTCGCCCGACCAGCACGCCCGCCTGCGCCAGGTGCTGCTGCTGACCCGCCAGCATATGGATGCCGACCTGACCACCCACCACGACGACCCCGCGGCCCTGCGCACCGCCATGGCCTTCGACCGCGCCAAGTCAGATGAGCTGATTCGCGGGGTGCTCACGCCCGCGCAGTACGTGCGCTACCAGCAGTACAAGGCCGCCCGCATCGGGCAGCTTCACAGCACCAGCCAGGTAGGCCGGTAATAGTTTTGTTGGTCGGCAAAAAAGCCCTTTCCATCGGCGTGGAGAGGGCTTTTTTGAGCCTGAGGCTCTTTTGGCTTACTCCTTGCAACCTACCAGGCATCCGGAGCCAGCGTGGCCGCGCTTCCTGCTTTTCTCTCCTTTTTTCTGCTTAAAAATTTTGTTATCCTTATGAAAAAGTCCCTGCTTCTGCTGGCTTCTATGGCCTTTGCTACCGCCAGCTTTGCTCAAACTACTCCTGCTACCGCTGCTACAGCACACCACGGCAAGCGTCATAAAACGCCCGAGCAGCGGGCCGACCATCGCACGGCTATGCTCACCAAAAAGCTCAGCCTCAGTGCCGAGCAGCAAGCCAAAGTACACCAGATACTGCTAAGCCAGGCGCAGGAAGACGTTACCATCCGGGCAAAATACCCAGCCGAAGCCCAGCGCCAGATTATGCACCAGGAAATGGAAGCCGGCCGGGCCAGGTACCAGACTCAGCTACGAGGCGTGCTCAGTGCCGAGCAGTTTGGCAAGCTGCAAGCCATGCACCAGGAGCACCAGCATAAAGAGAAAGGGGAGCCCGGCAGCAAAGCCAAAAGCTAGTTTTCCGCGTCCTTTTTCCTGGCAAAACCCCGGTCCGACAGCCGGGGTTTTTTCGTGCCCAACGCCTGGCAGGCCGCCGCAGCCAGCGCAGCAATGTTGGGCCGGCTTGTTATATTTGACCCAAACACCTACCCCGGCAGCCCGATAATCAGGCATTTAGCTCAACGGTTGCCACTCCACCCCATGCCGCTTCCCAGTAGTAGCACCCCCGCGGTGCAAATTCAACAGTTTTACGATAAAGGACTGGCCCACGCCTCCTACGCCATTCGCTGCGGCCGGCAGGTTGCCGTTATCGACCCCGGCCGCGACCCGCAGCCCTACTACGATTTTGCCGACGAGCACGAGGCCGAGATTGTGGCCGTGATTGAGACACATCCCCACGCCGACTTCGTGAGCAGCCACCTGGAAATAGCCCAGGAAACCGACGCGACCATTTATTGCAGCAAGCTCACGGGCGCCCGCTACCCGCACAAAAATTTTGACGACGGCGACCGCCTCCGGCTGGGCAACGTGGAGCTGCACGCCATTAACACCCCCGGCCACTCACCCGACAGCATCAGCGTGCTGCTTATCGACGAGCTGGCGCAAACCCGTGCTGTGTTTACCGGCGACACGCTGTTTGTGGGCGACGTAGGCCGGCCCGACCTGCGCGAGGATGAAGCCGTGGGGGCCATGCCCGCGAGGCCCTGGCGGCCCAGCTCTACCGCAGCACCCGCCAGAAGCTGATGGCTCTGCCGCCTACTACACGGGTGTACCCGGCCCACGGCCCCGGCTCGCTCTGCGGCAAAACTACCAGTCCCGACCTCGACAGTACTATTGCCAGGGAGCTGGCTACCAACTACGCGCTGCAACCTATGTCGGAGCAGGAGTTTGTGAAGGTGCTGCTGGCCGACCAGCCGTTTGCGCCCAAATATTTCGGCCACGGCGTGCAGCTTAACAAACAAGGCGCCCCCAATTTTGAAGACAGCGTGCGGGCCGTGCCACGCCTCAGCGCACACGCGGCGCTCCAGCCCGGCGTATTAGTGCTTGACACCCGGCCAGCTGCCAAATTTCGCGCCGGCCACCTGCCCGGCGCCATCAACCTGCAGGATGGCGCCAAGTTCGAAACCTGGCTGGGCTCCATCGTTGGCCCCCAGGAAAAGTTCTACCTGCTGGCCGATACCCAGATTCAGCTCGACGCGGTGATTCGGAAGACGGCTAAAATCGGCTACGAAGGCAATATCAAGGGGGCCCTGCTGGCGCCCAGCGTGCAGCCCGCCACCAGCCCCACCGTCGAGGTTGCGGCTGTGCGCCAGCACCCTGAAGCATTCACTATTGTCGATATTCGCAACCGTACCGAGGCGCACGACAAGCTCTTCCCCAGCGCCCTGCTCATCCCGCTACCCGAGCTGCGCGAGCGCATACGGGAGATTCCGACCGATAAGCCCGTGCTGGTGCACTGCGCCGGCGGCTACCGCTCGGCGGCCGGGGCCAGCATTATTCAGGCGGCGCTGCCGGACCAGGAAGTGCTGGACCTGGGCGAGGCCGTGACGGAGTTTGCGCCAGCGAACAGCTAATATAAATTACTGGCTATAACACGCGTAGCTGCTATCAGCCGCCCTACTCCACACACTTACTAAATAGCATCTAACTCCAGTATAATTTTTAACATTTTTGGTCAGTTATTTATATGTTTGCACTTGGATAGCCTACACTCTCTAAGCACAAGCAGATGCGAATACATTCTACTTCTTTCGCAAGAATTTTAGCAAGTTTTTTGGTGGCTATACTGGCTTCCTGCTCTCAACAACACATTGAGCCAAACCCGGCGGCCTCAACGCTCGGGCTAACTACCATATAGGCACAGGCATGGTACCAGAGTACTTATCCAACAGCAATCCCTAAAAGCACGCGTCTGCTTTGGACAAAAGCAGTAAGCATTGGGACGCAGACTACTCCGCTGCTAGTTGTGCCAATGGCCAATGACCCCGGAGCCTTCACTGGTAATCCCTGGCAAGGCTTTCGCTACCTATTTATAGCCCGAACGCCTGACCAAGCCTTACATGGTAGCATAGCTGAGCTTCTACTCAAACCAGCTGGCCTGCCTGTCGATACGCTGGCCTTACTTACCAGCCTCTACCACGGCTATCAACAGCCATCTTTGGCTATTCCCACTCACGCAGCTGGAATATTTCTACTCTATTCGGCTGGTTATCAGTATCTAAATGGACGCAGGTTTAGTGATGGAGCCATACTGCAGGGCCAGGTTAAGCTATGGTTTCAAGGGGTGAAGGTTAGTGCTGCTAAAGCTTCTACTGCTGCAACCGGTAAGCAGAAAAAAGAAATCACTAATAAAATAAATAGTTTTATATTCTATTACAACTCTATAACGGGCGAGTACTTAGGCTCTTCGGCTGGCTGTGGGCTCTCCGATGATAGCGGCGGATATAACAGTGGCGATGGCTCCCCTACTGGCCCCGGCGACTACGGCGGCACTCCCGGCAACGGCGGCAACAGCCCTAATGACCCTGGTAGTGGGCCGCAGGGGCCATTGCCTGGCGGCAGTACACCTACTGCAATTACGACTATTGCAAGCGATGGTCTTAGACCTTGTATTCAACCCATCCTTGCGGCTCTGCAAGGGTTGAAAGGCAATGACATAGCAGGCATTTTTTCCTTGCTAGGGAACAATACAGCTATCACTTGGACAATTACAAGTGGCAATGTTCCCCTGCCTCCCGGCTCTCCAGTTGGAAGCGTTGTAAATGCAAAAACTAATAATTCACCTACTGACCTGACCCAGTTTATTACTACTGTTGACCTGACCTTTACTTCTCAAGCCACTAATCTTGCTGTAGCCAGAACGTTAATTCACGAATCTCTCCACGCCTACCTGGAAAAGTGGGGAGAAGGGAAAAACTTGGACTCGAATGCGACAATAGACGACTTACTTGACAGGTATGTGGGCTCAATGGACTTGGACCAGGATGAACAGCATACCCTCATGAGTTCTATTATCAGTCAGATGGCTGATGCCTTGCAAGCCTACGCTACCAGCCAGGGCATTTTATTAGACCATCAATTAGCAGAAGACCTGTTTTGGGGCGGCTTGCAGGGAACCGCTACCTTCCAAAGCTTTTCGCCTACCCGCAAAGACTTAATCGATAGAGAAACGCAGGCAGAGCAGCACAATACATCCTACCCGAATCCTAGCAATGGCCTTATCATTAAGGCGCAGGGCAGTCAGGCATGTCCGTAGGTATAATTTTTTAACTCGTCTTTTATTATGAATTTACTTATCAGAGCAGCACTGCTTTGGTTTTGCTTCATCAGCTTGGCTGGCCCGGCTAAAGAAGCGATTGGCCAGCAATTAATTATTCGTAAATCCTACATCCTACTCGAATCAGCCAAAAACCGCATTACCTACGTTCGCACGCAGCGCACGCGGCTGGGCAAGCCTGAGCAGGTGGACATCGTTAATATACTGGCCGACAGCACTTATTTCCTACATAGCTCTGGTGAGGATGCCGATAGCAGGCTGAATGGCTTTTACCCTACAGACAAGCTATTGGTCACCCTTGCCGTGCTGCCCGACGAGCAAACCGGGCAAGTAACGTGGAATCTGGTAAATATAGACACGTTGAGCAGCCGGGCCAGGGTGCCACTGGAGGCAGTGCTGCGGAACGGAGTTGAGCAGCTAGTGGCCTACAAACGGCAACTCCCGGTTTTAAATATGCTGACGCGCCGCCTGGACTGGCAGCCCATTATTAAGCGCCAGGGCCGCTACTATACTACCCCGAACCAAGTGCTGACGGAATATTTTCTGGTGCGAAGGCGTCCCGTCTGGTTTCCCGGCACCGCCGACAATGTTACTCTCAATTGCGGGGCCCAGCCCTTTGCGCCGGCCGACTTCGCAGCGCTGCAAAAACGACTCATCCTTACCTTTCCCAAGTTAGCCGACCGGCCATTTGTAGCCGGCGAAATAATCGTCCGGCTGCACCTAGCCAGCAAAGCACCAGCACTCTACACGTTTTGGTCCATCCCACTAAAAGTGTTCGACGGTCCACCGGCTATTTTATACTTTGGAGCGGTGGACCTTAAATTCAAGCCCGGCATCGGCGTCATATCGGGCAAGTACCCGGACCACTTTCACATGAGTTACGATAACGGCTACAACACTTTTTTCGATACGGTAAGTATCGAGGTGCTTACCAGCCCAAAATAATGCGAGCGGCCCGGACAGGCTTAATGGCACCGCCCAGCCTACCCCCGCACCAACCTATCCCCTCGCCACAGCGGCAGAATCTCCGGGTGGGTATCGACGTTCATGCAAAATGTGAAGTCGTCGTGGGCTTCGAGTGCGTTGAGGCGGCGCACGGCGGCCGACTGTAACAAGTAGTGGGGCCAGGTAGACTTAGCGTCCTGCCACAGATGCAGGGCGGCCAGCGCCGCATCAGAAGCGGCAATATCGAAGCCTCGCGGAGCCAGCCGTTCAGCTAGCGCGCCGCCGAAGAGGCTGTCTTCGAGGCAGAACTGCCCTTTCCAGCCGGCGCACACTACCAGCACGTCGCGCCCCTGCGCTACGGCAAAGTCGGCCACGGCGCTTAGGTTGAGAAACGCGCCGCACACGATGGCCTGGGCCGCCAGCGAGCGGCGCAGCGCCTGCGTGCCATTGGTAGTGCTGATGGCCAGCGCGCGGCCCTGCACCGCCAGTTTGCCATCTAGAAAGCCAAAGGGCGAATTACCCAAATCGAAGCCGGCGGCGGCGACCCCATCGCGCTCAGCAGCCGTAATGCAGCCCTGCTCGCGGCCCAGGGCCGCGCACTCATCGAGCGTGGCGGTCGGAAAAACCTCGGTCATGCCCTGGGCCAGCGCCGTCACAATGGTGCTGGTAGCCCGCAGCACATCCACGATAACGGCCACCTTACCGCGCAGGTCGTAGAGCGGCAGCAGGTCGGGCGAAAAGCAAACGTCGAGTTTCATGCAATTAAAGGGCAGTTTGATAATCCAGCCGTCTGTCATTGCGCGCAACGCGAAGCAATCGCACCGGAACGACACCCGTACGGCTCGTTCTGATGCGGTTGCTTCGCGTTGCGCGCAATGACAGACGGTGGTGAATTTGTTGAAGTGTTATACCTCCTCCGTACCGGGCACCAGCGGCAGCTTATGCACCGTGGCAGGCAGGTTTTTGCCGCGCACCTGCACAAAAATCCGGGTGCCGGGAGCGGCAAACCCCGTTTTGACGTAGCCCAGACCGATGCCTTTGCTGAGGCTGGGCGACTGGCCGCCGCTCGTAACTTCCCCAATGGCTTCGCCGCTGGCATCTACCAGCGGATAGTGGCTGCGAGGCAGGCCGCCGGGGCCGTCCATCACGAAGCCCACGAGCTTGCGCTGTACGCCGGCCGCTTTCTGGGCCTTGAGGGCTTCGCCGTTGGTGAAGTCTTTGGTAAACTTGGTAATCCAGCCCAGGCCCGCTTCGAGGGGCGAGGTGGTGTCGTCGATGTCGTTGCCGTAGAGGCAAAAACCCATTTCGAGGCGCAGCGTATCGCGCGCGCCCAGGCCGATGGGTTTGATACCGAATGACTTACCTGCTTCCATTATCTTATTCCACACGCTGGAAGCATACTCGTTGGGAATGTAGAGCTCGAAGCCGCCCGCGCCAGTATAGCCCGTGGCCGATATAATAACGTCGGGGGCGCCGGCAAACGTCCCTTTTACAAAGCTGTAGTACGGAATGGCCGTCAGGTCGACTTCCGTCAGGGCACGCAATGCCTCGGCGGCCTTGGGGCCCTGCACCGCAAAAAGGCTGAGCTGGTCGGAGACATTCTCCATCTCGGCACCATTCGTATTGTGCTGTTGCAGCCAGCTCCAGTCCTTATCAATATTGGAGGCATTGACTACCAGGAAGTAGTCTTCGTCGCCCATCATGTACACCAGCAGGTCGTCCACGATGCCGCCTTCGGCATTGGGCAGGCACGAGTACTGCGCCTTGCCGGGCTGTAGCTTACTGGCATCGTTGGAGGTAGTGCGCTGAATAAGGTCGAGCGCCTGCGGGCCGCGCACCCGAAACTCGCCCATGTGCGACACGTCGAAGATGCCTACCGCCCGGCGCACCGTGTGGTGCTCTTCCAGGTCGGAGGAATAGCGTACGGGCATGGCGTAGCCGGCAAACGGAACAATTTTGGCCCCCAGTTGCTGGTGGGTGGCGTGCAACGCAACGGTTTTAAGCGAAGTATCTTCCATAAAGAATGCGAGGGTGGGCAGAGCAATTACCCAGCCGGGCTGAGCACTTGCAAAGCTACTTCGTACTAAGGCAATACCCCCACCGGCTGCCTACCTTTGCGCTATGTCGCCCGAAGCTATCAAACAGGATTTTGAGTCCGCTTTAATTAAGCATTTCTCTTTTAAGGCTCGCCTCCGCTCTTTCCTGCATGGCAATGGTACGGAAGAAGGCCCCTTGCGCGACCCCGAGCAGTGCGGACTGGGCGTTTGGATAAAGGAGCGCCGCGAGGGTGCCTATCGCAACTTGCCCGAAATGAGCGAGCTTGACCAGCAGCACCGGCTCATCCATAAGCAGGCTAACCGCCTCATGGACCTGCACCTGGCTAATCGCGGGGAGGAGGCGCTGGCGGGCTTTGGCGAGGTACAGGCCCTGGCCGACACCCTCACTACCCTGCTCCAAACTATGGAAGCTAAACTGCGTACTGCCGGGGCCCAATAGCAGGCCCGAAAGCCATGAAGAGTAACCTTACCACCAAACTGTTTGCCGGCTTCTTACTGCTGCTGGGCTTATTTACCGCAGTGGTAATTGTAAACTATCGGCTGGCTGAGCAGGTGCTGCGCAATTCGCAGCGCATGGAAGCCTCGCAGCGCACTTCTGCCGATGGCACTACGCTGCTACGGAGCATCATCGACATGGAAACCGGCTTTCGGGGCTACCTGCTGCTGGGCAATGAGCAGATGCTGCAGCCCTACTACTCGGGCGAGCGCGACCTGCTGCACCGCTTCAACACCCTGCGCCAAGAGCTGGCCGACGAAGCCCAGCAGCGCGCCCGCCTCGACACAACCGAGCACCTGTTTCGGCAGTGGTCGGAATATACACACCTGATGATAAGCGAGAAGCGCGCCGTGCACAACCGCAATGCGCAGCTAACCGGTCTGATGGGAATGCCCCACGGCAGCCTGGTCACGGGGATGTCGGGCAAGCAGATAATGGACGCTATCCGCTTTCAGATGGCTAACTTCGATGCCATGGAGAACGCCGGCCGCCAGACGCAGCGCCTGCGCCTGGCCAGCAGCATTGCCCGCGCCCAGCAGCTGTCGGGCCTGATAACGGGCCTGGCGCTGGTATTTGGCCTGCTCTGGGCCGTGTACTTGGTACGTCTGCTCTCGCGCCGCCTGCGCGGCATGATAAAGATGGCCCGCCACCTGGCGGATGGCGACTATAAGATGCAGCTGCTTGATAATGAACATGATGAAGTGAGCGAACTGACGGCGGCGCTCAATACCATGGCCCGGACTATCGACCAGAACATCAGCCAGCTCGAGGGCCGCAACCAGGAGCTGGACCAGTTTGCCTACGTAGTATCGCACGACCTGAAGGCCCCGCTGCGCGGTATTGAAAGCGCCTCGCGCTGGATTGAGGAAGATATGGGCAAAGACACCCTGCCCCCGCACATCCAGGAGTTTCTGGGTTTGATGCGCCAGCGGGTTCACCGTATGGAAAACCTCATTACGGGCATTCTGGACCTGGCGCGGGTGGGCCGGGTGGCCGAAGCCAACGAGGCCGTATTTGTGCGGCAGCTGCTGCGCGAAATTACCGACACGGTGGGCCTGCCCGAAGGCATGCACCTTGAGCTGCCCTTCTTTCTGCCTACACTCCCCACCAACCGCACGCAGCTGCAGCAGGTTTTTACCAACCTGATTTCCAACGCCATCAAGTACCACGACCATCCCGAAACCGGCACGCTGCGCATCGGCTGCGAAGACCTGAACGACAACTTCTACTGCTTTTCGGTGCAGGACGATGGCCCTGGTATCGCGCCGGAATATCACGAGCGCATCTTCGTTATTTTTCAAACCCTGGTCGAGCGCGACACTCTCGAAAGCACGGGTGTGGGGCTGGCCATCGTAAAAAAAATTGTGGAGCGGCAGGGCGGCCGCATCTGGGTAGAGTCGGCCGAGGGAAAAGGCGCTAGCTTCTTCTTCACCTGGCCTAAAAAACCCGTTACCAAGCCCAGTTCGGGCACAGCAAAGGCCGTACCCGCTAGTCAGCTAAAGCCCTGGCTGCCTAATTTAAGCATCCTTCACGTCTTTTTTACCATTACTAGAGAACGCCTATTTTGGTAAGCCTGCCTTTTTCACTACTCATGCCCCCCTTTCCTCACCTGCAGCGCCTAGCATCCTTCTTGTAGAAGACGACCAGATGGACGTCATGAATGTACAGCGGGAGCTTCGCAAGCAGAATATTACCGTACCGCTAATCCATGCCCGCAACGGCCGGGAGGCCCTGAACCTGCTGCGCGGCGAAAATGGCGAAACCAAAATCAGTCGGCCCAGCCTGGTGATGCTTGACTTAAATATGCCGCGCCTCAATGGCCTGGAAATGCTCAAGATTTTGCGGGCCGACCCCGAGTTTAAAGACCTGACCGTATTCATCATGACCACTTCGGACCTGGATACAGACCGTATCGGGGCCAGCGACCTGGGCATCAGCGGCTATATTATCAAGCCTCTCACCTTCGACTCCTTTGGCAGCGAGGGTGGAGGCACGGTAGACAGCTTCAGCCTGTTTCTCGATTTGCTCAAGATGAAGGACAGTGAATAAATATTAATTTTTTAATATATATTATATTCACAATAATCTAAAGCCCATGCGGTGGTGCCGCGTGGGGCCGTGCTCGCGCAGCGCAGCGCGGTGGGCCGCTGTAGGATAGCCCGCATTCCGGGCCCAGCCATAGTGCGGAAATTCCCTGTCCAGCTCCAGCATGTGCGCGTCGCGAAAGGTTTTGGCCAGCACCGACGCGGCGGCAATGTGGCGGTAGCGGCCATCGCCGCCCACGGCGCAGGTGTGCGCCAGCCCCGGATAGGGTCGAAACCGGTTGCCGTCGACTAGCAGGTGAGCGGGCGATACGTGCAGGGCAGCCACTGCCCGGTGCATAGCCAGATAGCTCGCCTGGGCTATATTGAGCGCTTCTATTTCTTCTGTGGTAGCCGAGGCTACTGCCCAGGCTACCGCCTCGGCGCAGATAGCTTCGCGCAGCACCTCGCGCCGACGCGGCGTTAGCTGCTTCGAGTCGTTGAGAAAAGGCGGGTTAAAATCGGGCGGCAGCATTACGGCCGCCGCAAAAACCGGCCCGGCCAGACAGCCGCGCCCGGCTTCATCGAGGCCGGCCTCGTGCGGATGACCGGTGTGGCTCGCAAGCAAGCCGGTTGAGATAGTGGCGGCAGAGCGGGAAATAACAGATGACATAGTACAAAGCAATGAGCCAGAACCAGTCGCAAAGGTCGGTAAAAGCGCACTTGCCTTATGGGCCTGGGCCGCGCTACCCTTGCAAAGGCCTGCGCGCGGCCAACCTTAAAACTGCACTAGCTGCAGAAAAAAAACCTGCCGCTCGGAGGCATGCTCGGGTTTAATACGCTGAAAGCCACTGGCTACAAAGGTATTGTTAGCCCAAGGCATCAACTCAGGCTGGCGCACTTCAGTTACTTTTTCGGGTGGGCCGGTTGAGGTAAGCAGCTCTACCTTACTATCGTTTGCACTGGGCTCGCTCTGGCTGATGCGCTTGTAGTGCAGCTCATTATCGAGCAGGTAGGCCAGTACCAGGTGGCCATCGGCCAGGGCCAGGGCCTGCACTGCTTCTTCAAGCTCGGAGCGCACTACATCGTCACTGAGCACGAAGTTATTGTCCCACAATAAGCTGCCTTGCTTATCGAAACCACAAACCAGTACGTGCGACGTACGAAAGCCCGTAAAGGAGCGGTTCGACCCGTAGCGGTTATACGGCCCGAAGCCATTGTAGGGACTGTAGGAATTGTGCCCAGTCAGGCCATACGGACTGAGCATCATGTTGCCATAGGTCGAATAGCTGTACTGCGGATTATACACTTCGGCCACTAGGGTATAGCCGCCGTCGGGCTGGGGCAGCAGCTCGTGCAGCAGCAGGTGATAGTGCCAGCGCAAAGGGCTGGCCTTGCGGGCCTCGCGCCGGGCCGAGCGGGCCTGTAGGCGCGCCGAGTGGTTTGGCGCCAGGTAATCGAAGAAATGCCGGAAGCGCCTAAAATCGTAGAAGCGCAAGGCCGGGCGGTCGTCGGGAGCGGGGGTTGCCCGCTTGGTCAGGTCGGTGGCAAATAGTCCTTGCGCGTAGCGCAGGTCACGCAGGCCGTACGTGCCGGCCAGCAGGCGCGTGGTAGTGTCTTCGAGCGGGCTAAGCTGGGCCGTGAGCAGGCTGCGCTCGCTCTCAGTCTGCACCATTTCGGAATTGAGCACCAGGCCCTGCTCGGCCGAGAGGCGCTTGAGCAACAGGCGCTGCTTACGGCCATTGCTCTGGCTAAGCACAAACTCGGCGCGTCCGGCCGGTCGGTCGGCCACGCTGGTCAGCTCCGTATCGAGGGGCTCGTAGAGTGCGGGCAAAAATTGAAACTGCCCGCTGGCTACGTCGAGCAGCAGCACGGTTTGGTGCAGCTGGTCGGCAAGCGTCACATTAACCAGCAGCCGGCCAGTCATGGCTTTAAGGCCTACTACCTCGCGGCTGAGCTTGGTATCGAAGGGCTGCACATGCACCTGCCCGCCGTGCGCATCGTAGGCTACGACGAGTAAGCGGCCCGATACATCGGGGTTGCGAAACAAGGCGTAGGCGATGCCCGGCTCGGCGCATAGGCGCTGCACCTCAAAGCCGGCGGGTATCTCGACGGGCGTTTCGCGGCGCAGGTGCAGGTTGGCCCCGTATTGCTGCAGCACGTAGCTTGGCTGCTTATGAATACCGGGCGCTTCGTGGCGTATCAGCACTACCACGGCCGTATCGGCGGGCAGGGGCTGCACCTGCACCTCATCGTTGGCCGGGTCGAGCAGCAGCTCGGTGCGGGCCAGCTGGGCCGGGGCATCGGGCGGGGGTGGCACCGGCCGCTGGGCCACTACCAGTAAGGGCAAGCAGCTCAGCACTATAGCGAAGAGGTGTTTCATAGCTAATTCCGCAACGCAACCCCGCGCCAGATTGGCGACGGGTCTTCACGAAGATAAGCAAGCCGCTGCGGAATATAAGGGCGAAAACGGGCCGGATAACTAATTTTTCTGCGGCCCGCTTCAGCTTCGCCCGGCCGGCTTATTCGCTCAGCTCCAGCACCAGGTCAAACTCTTCGGGCCGCACAGGCGTGACCGATAAACGCGACTGGCGCAGCAGGCCCAGCTGGGCCAGCCGGGGCTCGGCCTTCAGCGCCGCCAACGATACGGGGCGGCTCAAGGGCACATGGGGCCGCAGGTGCACCGCCACCCAGGGGCTGCCGGCCTCGGCGGTGGTATCGGGCCGGTGAGCAGTGTGGACAATAGCCACCCCTACCACGGCCTTTTCGCTCACGCTGTGGTAAAATAGGGCCAGGTCGCCGGGCTGCATGGCTTGCAGGTTGTTGCGGGCCTGGTAATTGCGCACGCCCGTCCAGTCGGTGCCGCCGTCGCGCACAAAATCGGCCCAGGAATACGCTTCGGGTTCGGATTTAACGAGCCAATAGTTCATGCCCACAAAGGTCGGTACACGCTGGGCCGTGGGGCAATGCTCAGGGGTGGCGAATAATCTCGATGGGCGGCCGCTCGCTCAAGCGGCGCAGCATCAGCACCCCCTGCTTATAGGCCAACAGCTCCAGCTCGTAGTCGGGCGCGGCGGGCTCCAGCTCGGGCAAGTGAATAAGCAGATGGCCGGTGGTGGTTTCGGTCCAGGTGCCCTCCTGAGCCAGCAGCCCGCCGCCGGGCGCCACATCATAACGCACAAAGCGGCCATCCGGCCCCAGCTTAAAGCCCGGCCGGCCCTCCGGCCGGTAACGAAAGCGAAACGTATTGCGCCGGTACGTGAGCGTATCGGCCCGGCTGGCTTCGGGTACAAGCAGCCAGGTGCCCTGTAAGGCTGCCAGCGAGCCGCCCGGCAGCCCGCTTGGATGGTGGGGCTGGCAGGCGGCCAGCAGGGTCAGCAGCACGCCGCCTGGCAGCCGCAGACGTTTCAATGACAACATAGCGGGCAATAGTACGCGCATTTTGGGCATCCCACCGCAGCGTTGGGCCGTACTTTTGGTTTCAGTAACTCTTTTTTCGTTGCCTGTTAGTAGTTGTTCGTTGTCAACAACTGGCTTATCAGCGGGCTACTCAACGAATAACGGGTAACAAACAACGCACTCCGCCAAGCTCGCAATGGATAACCGCGCCCTTATTAAAGCCTTCCGGCTCACGGCTCAGCTCATGGAGCTGCACGACGAAAACCCGTTTAAAATCAGGGCGTACGAGGGCACTGTCACGGCGCTGGAGCAGCTGGAGTTTCCGGTGTCGGAGATAGAGCGTGCGGGGCTGCCCGACCGCACCGGCCTGAGCAAGACCCAGGCCGCCAAAGTAGCGGAGCTGCTCGACACGGGCACGTTTGAGGAGTTGCAGCGCCTGCTCGACAGTACCCCGGCGGGGTAGTTGAGCTTCTGAATATCAAAGGTATCGGCCCCAAAAAGGTGCGGGCGCTGTGGCGCGACGCGGGCATTGAGAGCCCCGACCAGCTGCGCGAGGCTGCGGAAGCCGGCCTCGTAGCCAAGCTTAAGGGCTTTGGGGCCAAAACCCAGGAAACCTTACTGGCCGCCCTCGAATTCACCGACCAAAGTGCGGGCAAGCTGCTTTTTTCGCAGGCTGAAGAACTGGCTAATAGCCTCCTCGAACACCTGCGCCAGGTACCGGGCGTGACGGCGGCGGCCGCGGCCGGCGAAGTACGCCGCGCCCTCGAAATTGTGGAGACGGTGGAAATCATCGTGGCTACCCCGACCCCTCCCCATCCACGCGCTGCTCAACGCGGCCCCCGGCCTGCAGCACGAGGTGCGCCGCTCGGGTCCCTGGGCCTGGTGCGGCACGGCTACCGACTCGGGCGTGGGCGTAACGGTACGCATGACAGCGCCCGAAGGCTTTATCAATCAGCTTTTTGTGGCCACCGGCAACGAGGCCCACCTGACTACCGCGCTGCCCCAGGCTGGCCCCGGCCAGCCAAGCACGCTGCGCCAGTGGGCCAAGCGTGAGCACTTTACCAGTGAGGAGGCGCTGTACGAAAAAGCAGGCTTGCAATATATAGTGCCCGAGCTACGGGAGGGACTGGGCGAAATTGAGCTGGCCGCCGAGCATAAAATCCCGATTTTGTTGCAAGACAGCGACTTGCGCGGCTCGCTGCACAACCACAGCACCTACTCCGACGGCAGCCACTCGCTGCGCCAGATGGCTACTTTTCTGCGCGATGCCGGCTACGAGTACCTCGGCATCTGCGACCACTCGCAGGCGGCGCACTATGCCAACGGCCTGGGCCCCGAGCGCGTGCGCCAGCAGCAGCGCGAGATTGACGAGCTGAACGCCGAGCTGGCGCCGTTTCGTATTTTCAAAGGGATTGAGGCCGATATCCTGGGCGATGGCAGCCTCGACTATGACGAGGCGCTGCGCGATTCGTTCGACTTTATCGTGGCCTCCATTCACTCTAACCTGAAAATGGATGAGGCACGGGCCACCGAGCGCCTGCTGCGGGCCATTGCCAACCCCCACACCACCATGCTGGGCCACCCCACCGGCCGCCTGCTGCTGCGTCGGGCCGGCTACCCCATTGATTTTAAAGCCGTTATTGATGCCTGCGCCCAGCACCAGGTAATTATCGAAATCAACGCCAACCCCTGGCGGCTCGACCTCGACTGGCGCTGGGTGCGCTATGCGCTGGCCCAGGGCGTGCAGCTCAGCATTAACCCCGATGCCCACCACACCAGCGGCTACGCCGATATGCGGTACGGCGTGCTGGCCGGCCGCAAAGGCATGCTAACCAAGAAGATGACGTTTAATGCAAAGTCGGTAGACGAGGCAGCAGCGTATTTTGCGGCGCGCAAGGTGAAGCTGTAGCGTGGACTCTGCGAGTCCGCGCGTGGGTATACAAGGCGGTCCGTTCAACGCGCGGACTCGCAGAGTCCACGCTACATTACTTATGAAAATCCTGGTTCTGCGCTTCTCTTCCATCGGCGATATTGTGCTGACTACGCCGGTGGTACGGCAGCTGAAAACCCAACTGCCGAATGCACAAGTGCATTTTGCTACCAAGCCGGCGTTTGCCAAGCTGTTTGAGGCCAGCCCTTACGTCGATAAGCTGCACCTGCTGAGTGGCAGCCTTTCGCAGCTGGTGCGCGAGCTACGAGCCGAGTATTTTGACTATATAGTTGATTTGCACAATAATCTGCGCACCCGGCTCATTCGTCTCCAACTGCCGGGCGTGCCAGGCCGGGCCTTTGATAAGCTCAACTGGCAAAAATACCTGCTGGTGCAGTTCAAAATCAACCGCTTACCGCCCGTGCATATCGTAGACCGCTATCGGGCGGCCGCCGCGCCGCTTGGTATTCGCGATGATGGCGAAGGGCTCGATTATTTTATTCCGCCCGGTGCGGAAGTTGAGTTGGCTACCGAGCTGCCGGCTGGCTTTCAGCCCTGGGAATACGTAGCCGTGGCTATCGGCGCGCAGCACGCTACCAAGCGCCTGCCGGTTGAAAAGCTCATTGAGCTGGTGCAAAACCTGGCCCCACGCCCGGTAGTGCTGCTAGGCGGCCCCGAGGACGAAAGCAGCGGCCACGTCATCCAGCTGGCGGCAACCTCGCTCGTTTTTAATGGCTGCGGGCGTTTTTCCCTGCATCAGTCGGCTTCCCTGCTGCGGCAGGCGCGCTTTGTTATAAGCCACGATACCGGGCTGATGCACATTGCCTCGGCGTTTAAGAAAGAGATTTACAGCGTGTGGGGCAACACAGTGCCGCAGTTTGGGATGTACCCCTACCGCACCCAGTTCGAAACCCTGGAAGTGCCGGGCCTACCCTGCCGGCCCTGCTCGAAGATTGGCTTTGCCCAGTGCCCACAGGGGCATTTTAAGTGCATGCGCGACCAGGATTTGGCGCGGAAGTGGCCGGTATAGAACCTCCGCGCGGAACCGTTAGCCGGCGCAGGCAACTACTACTTCCAGTCGCCGCCAGCGCCCTTGTCGCTTTCGGGCTTAATCAGGCGAAATTCTACCCGGCGGTTGATGCGCGCATCGGCATCGGTTAGCTCGTCTTTAAGGGGCTTGCTGGAGCCGTAGCCGAAGCTTTCGATGCGGTTGGGACTGAGCTTACCCTTGCGCTCGATGTAGCGGCGGATTTCCTCGGCGCGGTCCTGCGAGAGCTTTTCGTTTACTTCGGGGTCGCCGCGGCCATCGGTGTGGCCCGCGATACTGAGCCGGTACGTAGGGTGGTCGGCCAGAAACAGCGTGATGCGGTCGAGCGTGGGGTGCATAGCCGGCGAAATATTTGACTTACCAGCCTCAAACTCAATATTTTTAAAGATGAGAGGCAGCTTGTAGTTGATGCTGTTGGTGAGCATCGCCATCACCGTGTCGCCTTTCAGCTCAAATTGGCGCTCCACCGTGAACGCATCGGGGCTCTGAATAAGCATGGCGTAGTGCGAGCCATCCATGAGCTCGAAATCGAAGGAACCATCGGCACGCAAGTACTTGCTGGCCACCTCAATCCCGTTGTCGAGGTCGATAATGCTGACCATTCCTTTCAGCGGGCGGTTGCTTACCGAATCGAGGAGCGTGCCCGCCACCTGGGTGGTAGCCATGGGCTGGGCCTCCATGGGAAGCGGAAACGAATACAGGTCGAGGTTTTCGATGTCCTTCGGCTCGGAGCGGGCGTAGTAAAGGTTTTTACTTTGGCTGTCGATGGTAAAGTAATACTCTGAGCCCTTGCCGTTTACAAGCGGACCGATGTTGCGTGGCTCTTGCCAGCGGCCATTTACTCTATATGTTTTATATATATCAAAATCACCAAAATTCAACAACTGCCCCGCGAGCTGAAATACAGCACCTGGTACAAGGGATGAAAAAACGGGCTCACCTCGCTTTCGCGGGTGTTTACGACGGGCCCCATATTCAGGGCCTTGCCCCACTGGCCATTTTTGCCCTTCACAGTGTAATAAATGTCGCTCATGCCAAAGCCGCCGAGGCGGTCGGAAGCAAAATACAGCGTGTCTTCCTTGGGCGAAAGGGTGGGCTGCGAGTCCCAGGCCGGGGAATTCACCAGCGGACCGAGGCTTTTAGGCGTGCTCCACTTGCCATCTTTGCCCAGCGAAGCCGTAAACAGGTCGCAGTTGCCGTGGCATACCGGGCATTCGCAGCGGGCAAAGAAAATGGTGCGGCCATCGTGCGAGAAGCACGCCGAACCTTCGTTATAGGGCGAGTTGATGGGTTTGGGCAGCGGCTCGGCATCCGACCAGTAGTTGGGCCCCTGCTTGTGCGAAACATAGAGATTTTCATCTACTTTCGCGCGCACCCCCTTGCCTTGCTGGCGCTTCGAAGTAAAGAGCAGCACGGTATCGCCCGCGCCCAGGGTGGGGCCGTAGTCCGGAAACCTGGAGTTCACCGCGTCGCCCATGTTGGTGTACACGTTCTTGGGCGGATGAAACGTGTTGATACTCTTGCGATACTCTACCACGTCGTAGTATACCTTAAGCGGCACGTAGAGCAGCGCGGCCTTCTCTTCCAGCGAATCGTAATAGAGCTGCACCCGCGTGATATCGGTGCGGTGGTGCTTGAGCGCCAGCCGAAAATACGCCTTAGCCAGCTCCTGCCGCGAGCTGTCGCGCTGCAACAGCTGCCCCAGGTGCCAGAGCAGGTCGGTATTGCGGTAAAAATTCTCGATACCGAACTGGCCAACGTATTTTTCCAGCAACACCCGGGCCTCGGCGTAGTGGTGGCGGCGCTCGGCTTTCTGGATGGCCTTCAGCGCTTTTTTATCCTCAAAAAACGGGATTCTGTTGATATTCGGAAAGTCAGGGGTACCATCGGGTCGTACGCGCAGGCGGCGGCTGATGCGCCCTTTCAGTGCCCGCTGCTGGTAGGCCGGCCGGGGCGATGCCTCTGCTTTAGGAGTGGCTGGGGGCGCCGCTTTGCCCGCCTTCGCCGCCGCATGCGGCACCTGTTGTGCCTTCAGCGGCCAGGCAATGCCCAGCAAAACCAGCCAGCAGCAAATAAAACAAAAAAGTAGCGGGTGGCGCATGAGCAGGCAGCAGGGCAGAATAGGGCTGCAAGTTCTTACATAATAGCCATTATTATCAAATCACTACTGCGGGTTCGGCGTTAGGGTGCACGATAGCTACAAAGCCTCGCCCTCTTTTGTCATTGCGGGGGCCTGTCCAAGCCACAGGGCTGGTAAACGAGCGGGCAGCACTACGTAGCCCGGCTTCAGGCGAAGGCTGGAACTGGCCGTGCGCAGCGCGCCGGCTTACTCTGCCAGGGCTACTGCCCTGCCGGCTAACGCAGGGTTACGCGCACTGGCTGGCGGGCCACAATCTCCTCATTACCCGCCTTCAGCACTACATCGCCGGCCTGGAGCTGGCCAAATACCTGCACCTGGCCAGCGTTCTCATCACCAAGCTGCACGTCTACCAGCTCGGTGCGGCCGTCGGCCACGCGGATGAGGTAGGTGCGCTCAGCAGTGTTTACCACCGCCGATTTGGGCACGAACAGGCTGTTCGCCGAGACTTTCACCGGCAGGCTGGCCGAGGCGAACATGCCGGGCTTCAGCTCCTCTTTCGGGTTGGGAATGTCCAGCTCGACCTGCTCGGAGCGGGTGGCGGCCTGTACGCTGCCGGCCGTGCGGGTGAGCTTGCCGGTGAAGGTGCGCCCCGGAAAGGCCCGCACCGTGAACTGCACCGGGTTGCCATTTTTGATTTCGCCCACGTAAGCCTCGGGCACGGCCACTCGCAAACGCAGCGGGTTGAGCTGCCGCAGCCGGAACAAGGGCAAGCCCGTGCCCTGGCCTACCATGGCACCGGGGGCGGCATTGCGCTCCGTGATGGTGCCGGCGAAGGGGGCAGTCAGGCGCAGGTAGGCCGCCATCTGGGCAGCGGCCCGGTAATGCGCACGGGCCGCCACCACATTCAGGCTGTCGCTGGTGGCCTGGGTGCGGGCCTGGTCTACGGCAAGGGGTGACACGGCGCCGGCAGTACGGGCTGTTTGACGCAGGCGGCGGTAGCTGCCCTGGCTACCCTGGGCGGTGGCCTCAGCAGCTTTTTGCTTACCCAGCGCCTCGCTGAGGGCGGCCGTCAGTTCGGGGGCATCGAGCTCGGCCAGCACCTGGCCGGCCCGCACGTGGTCACCTATGTCTACATTCACCTGGCGCACATAGGCGCTCACGCGCGGCGTGATGTCGGTCTGGTAAAAGCTTTCCAGCTCGCCGGGCAGGGTAAGGGCCTGGGCCGGGGGCGCGGCCGTCACCCTGACGGCCGCATAGGTGGCGGGGCCGGCGGCCGGCGCTTTAGCAGCGGCTTGCTCATCTGCGTTGCCCGGCGAGCCGCAGCCGCTCAGCAGCAGGGCAGGTGCAGCCAGCAAAGTCGCCAGGGTCAGCAATTGAGTCGGGCGGAAAGAAAGCGGGAGTCGGGAGGTCATAGAATGCAAAATGCAAGGCGAAAGGGGGGTAAGGGCTTCTGCTCGCGCAGCTACCCAAAAAAGAGCGTCATGCAGGGCCCAGCGCAGCATGACATTCTTTAGCAAGCAGTTAGCTAAGCCAGCGCCGGCTCGGGCTGCGGGCGCTCGGCCGTAGGGGCCACGGTGCGGTCATAGTCGGCACTTTCCGGGTCGTCGGGGTCGAGCGAGACAGATACAAAAGTGGTTTTGCGCTGCACAGCCGCAAACACCACTGGCAGAATCAGCAGGGCGGCAACCGTGGAGGCCAGCAGGCCGCCAATCACGGCCCGGCCCAGCGGGGCGGTTTGCTCACCGCTTTCGCCCAGGCCCGAGGCCATTGGCAGCATACCGGCAATCATGGCGATGCTCGTCATCAGGATGGGACGCAGGCGGGCCGCGCCGGCCAGGCGGGCGGCGGCCGTGGCATCGCGGTAGCGCAGGCGCAGGCTCTCGGCATTGGTGACAACCAGCACGGCATTAGCCACCGACACGCCCACCGACATGATGATACCCATGTACGATTGCAGGTTCAGAGTCTGGCCCGTGACTAGCAGCAGCAGTAGCGAGCCAGCCAGCACGGCCGGCACCGTCACGAGCACCACACCGGCTACTTTCAGCGACTGGTAATTGGCGGCCAGCAGCAGAAAAATGACCACGACGGCCAGTGCCAGGCCGGTTTGCAGGCTGCTCAGGGTTTCTTCGAGCAGCTGGGACAGGCCCCGCACCTGTACCACCGAGCCCTTGGGCGGCGCACCCACTTCCTTGATGGCCTGCTGCACAGCGCGGGTGGCGGTGCCCAGGTCCTGCCGGTTGATGTTAGCCGAAACCGTGATGATGCGGCGCGGCCCGATGCGGTCGTACTCGCCGGGCACGGTGGCGGTGCGCAGCGTGGCCACGTCGCCCAAAGTGGGGCGCAGCTGGCCCGGCACGAGCGGAATATTGCGCATGTCGTTCTCGGTTTTCATGTCCTGCGAGGCGAGCTGCACCTGCACCTGGTAGGCAAAGCCCTTGCCCTGGTCGAGCCACAGGTTTTTGGCCGTGAAGCGGCTACTCGACGTGGCCGCTACCAGCGACCTAGCAATCTGGTCGGGGGTGAGGCCAAACTGCGCGGCCCGCTCGCGGTCTACGGTAATCTGCACCGTGGGGTAGCTCAGGGGCTGATTGATGCGCACGTCGCGCAGGTAGGCAATCTGCCTGAGACGGGCCACGAGCTTATCGGCATAGCCTTTACCATCGGATAGGCTTTTGCCAGCTACCAGCACCTCGATGGGCGTTTGGGCACCCTGGCTCATAATCTTGTCGGTCAGCTCGATGGGCTCGAAGCTGAGCTGCACGTCGGGCACCTGGTGGGCCACTGCCTGGCGGATTTTATCCTTCAGCGCGTCCAGGTTCTGCACCTTGTAGTCTTCGGCCAGGTTCACCTGCAAGTCGGCCTCGTTGGGGCCGGCGTTGAAGACGTAGAGCGCGCTCGTGCCATACGAGCTGGGCGTCATGCCCACGAAGGCTGAGGTGATGGCCACGTTCTGCGGCCCCACAATATCCTGGATAATCTTAATAATCTGCTTGGTACGGTTCTCGGTGCGCTCGATGCGCATGCCCTCGGGCGCCACCAGGCGCACCTGAAACTGCTTGGAGTGCGTGATTTTGGGCATCATATCCTGCCCGATGAAGTAGAAGCACGTGCCGATAATGGCGGCGCACACCACGCCATACACAGTAGCTACCAGTGCCCGGTGGCGCAGCAGCCGGTCGAGCAAAGCCAGATAATGCAGCTTCACCCGCTCGAAGCCGGTGACTTTTTCGGGGTGGTGCAGCTCGTAGGTTTCCTGGGCTTCATCGCGGGGCTCGCTTAGGTCGGGCAGCAGGCTCAGGTCGTGCGGACCAGGGTGGGCGTGGCCTTTCAGCCACCAGTTGGCCACCACCGGCACAAAGGTTTGCGAGAGCACATACGACACGATAATCGAAAAGCCCACCGAGAGCGAAAGCGGAATAAACATGCCCGCGGCACCCCACTCATAAGAAACGCCGGCGCAAATACGGCCAGAATGCTGAGCGTAATGAGCAGCAGCGGAAACGACACTTCCTGGCTGGCATCCAGGATGGCGCGGGCCTTGGGCTTGCCCATTTCCAAGTGCTGGTGAATGTTTTCAATCACCACCGTGGCCTGGTCGACCAGGATACCGATGGCCAGCGACAAGCCGAGAGCGTCATCAGGTTGATGGTTTGCCCGAAGAGCTGAAGCAGCAGAATAGCCGACAGAATAGAGGCTGGAATAGTGAGAATCACGATAAGCGACGAGCGCAAATCGCCCAGAAACAGCAGCACCACCAGGCCCGTGAGCAGCGCGCCGAGCCCGCCCTCAAAGGCGAGGCTATGCACGGCCTGCGTCACGTACACCGACTGGTCGAACTCGTAGCTGAGCTGAATATTATCGGGCAGCAGGGCGCGCATCTCGGGCAGCTTAGCCTTGAGGGCGCTTACTACGCTCATGGTGGAGGCATCGGCCGATTTCGTGACGGGGATATACACCGAGCGCTTGCCGTTGATGAGGGCGTAGCCCACCGGGATGTCGGTACCGTCTTCCACCGTGGCAATGTCGCGGATGAAGACGCTGGGCCCTACGCCCTGCCGCAGCGGAATATTCAAAAAATCAGTTATTTTATCCAGCACCGTGTTGCTCGGGTCATCACCATGTAGTCGCCCATGCCCACGGCCCCGGCCGGCGAAACCTGGTTGTTTTTCACGATGGCCGACACAATTTCATCGGGCGTGAGGGCATAGCTTTTCATCTTGTCGGGGTCAACGCGCACCACTACCGTGCGCTCGTTGCCGCCAAAAGGCGGCGGGGCCGACGCGCCCGGAATCTGCGAGAACAGCGGCCGAATTTTGGTCGAGGCCAAATCCTGCATCTGCCCTAGCGAGGCGCTGGCCGAGCTGAACACCAGCTCGCCCACCGGCAGGCTGCTAGCATCGAAGCGTACTACCGTGGGCGGCACCGAGCCGGGCGGCAGGTAGCTCATCACGCGGCTCACCTGGCTGGCTACCTCACCGGCGGCCTGGGCCATGTTCACGTCTTCGTAGAAGGTACACTTGACCAGGCACAAGCCCTGGATGTTCTTCACTTCCACGTCCTTAATACCCGATACATAGAGCATCTGGTTCTGGTAGCGCGTGGCAATAAAGCCTTCCATCTGGCCCGGCGTCATGCCGCCGTAGGGCTGGGCAATGTAGATGGTCGGCAGGTTGAGCCGGGGAAAAATATCAACCGGAATACGCCCAGCGCCAGCCCGGCAAAAACGAGTATGCCGAGCAGGGCCACGATAACGGCGATGGGTTTGGCAAGGGCAGCTTTAAGCATTTGATTAAGCTGTTGGCTTCTTTAAAAGTCGTCCGTCATGCTGACGAAGGAAGCATCTCTACCGGTCAACTATTCAATGCCTTAGCAACGAAGCGGCAGAGATGCTTCCTTCGTCAGCATGATGTTCTTAATCAGGACTCTTAGCTACAGCTGCCCCAGCAACCCGCCGAGGCTACCGCCGGCCGCGCCTTGCAGCAGCACGGCGCGCCAGAGGTTGTTGGTAGCCAGGGCCTGGTCGGTTTCGGCGCGGTTGAGCGCCTCGGTGGCCTGGGTGAGCACGAGCAGGT
Source organism: Hymenobacter sp. BRD67 (assembly GCF_013256425.1). Classification (GTDB taxonomy): domain Bacteria; phylum Bacteroidota; class Bacteroidia; order Cytophagales; family Hymenobacteraceae; genus Hymenobacter. The sequence continues at coordinate 128,154 of NZ_CP053904.1, read as the reverse complement.
TGTCGAGTCCGGCGTCGTAGCGGGCGCGGGCGGCGGTGTAGGCCTGGCGGGCAGCGGCCAGCTGCGCGGGCGCCGCCAGGGCCGTTTGCTGGGCCAGCTCTACTTGCAGGCGGGCGTTTTGAAGCTGGGTTTCGAGCTGCAGGGCCTGCTCGTCGTAATCGGCGCGGGCCTGCTCGCTGCGAATGCGCTGCGCCTGCACCGCCCGCCCCGAGTGAATCAGCTCAGTGGCCCGCCACGTGAGGGTGGCGCCCACCATATAGTTATAGGCCTTGAAGGGCAGCCCGGCGCCCGGCGATGAGTCGATGACAAAATTACCTTTGTCATCCACGGCGTCGCGCACGCCCGAGCCCCGGCCCCAGCTCGAAGCCAATAAGTTGAGACTGGGACGTTTATTAGCATTAAGCAATGAGGCTTGCGCCTGGCTGGCCACGATGCGCTGGCGGTAGGCCCGCAGCAGCGGGTTGGTAGCGCGGGTAGTATCGGGCGCGGCAGCGCCGGCCACTGGCAGGCGCGAATAAAACTGCATGGAGTCGAGCTGCACCTCCTGGGTGGGCTGGCCCAGCAAGCCCGCCAGTCGGGTGCGCTGCGTTCGGGCCTGCTGCCGGGCCGCCAGCACTTGCAGCCGGGCGCGGGCCAGCTCGGCATTGGCAGTGGAAGAGTCGATACCCGGCCGGATGCCGGAACGCGTACCCGCCCGGATAACCACAGCCAGCTGCTGGGCGCGCGCCAGGTTAGCCTGCTGCAAGGCTACCGCCTTCTCAGCTCCCAGGGCCAGCAGATAGGCATCGGCCACCTGCGCCTGATACTCGAATACGGCTTGGTCGTAATCGGCCTGGGCAGCCGATACAGCTGCTTCCGAGCGATTCTCGCTGGCCCGGTAGCGGCCGAACGTGACGGCTGGCCACTCGATGGCCAGCACCCCCAGGCTGGAAAAGTTGGTACGCCCGTCGGGCCCGGTCGATTTTACGGCCCCCGACTCCGAAAAAGCGACGCCCGGCAGGTAGGCCCCGCGCACCTGGTTGGCAGTAGCATTAAGGGCCTGCGCCTGCACTGTTACCTGCGGCAAAAAGGCTGACCGGTTGGTACGCACATCTGCTTCAGCGGCCCGTACGGCGGCCTGCCGGGCCCGTAGCGCCGGGTACTTGGCCTGCGCTACTTCCAGGGCTTGTGGCAGGGTAAGCGGCCGAGGCAGCTCGGGGAGCCCCTGAGGCTGCTGCGCCCGGGCTACCAATAGGCCGGGGCCTGTCAGCAGGCCCAGCCAGCTCAGGCAAAGGAAGATTCTCAGCTTCATGCTGCAAACCTCCGGTGGTGGTATTAGACTGGTATTAAGATGAAATTAGAAGTTATTAGAAGGTGTTTCTGTAGCTCTCTGCGTGGGGCCTCACCCCATCAGAATAGCAGGCGCACTTTCACTTTCTGCCTACCCGCCAGCCAGCGGCAAGCTTACCTCGGCGCTGGTGCCGCCGCCGGGCCGGGGCCGCAGCCGCAGCGTGCCCCGTGCCGCTGAATAATGCGCCGCGCCAGCGTCAGCCCAATGCCGAAGCCCGGCACATCGGCCGATACGTCGCGGCCGCGGGTCAGGGGCTCAAACAAGCGCTCAGCTTCCTCCGGGCGAATGCCGGGACCCCGGTCTTCGATACGAATGCGTACGGCCATTTCGGTATCCATTTCGAGGCATACATCCACGGGCTGCCCGTTAGAATACTTAGCGGCATTATCTACCAGATTGCCCAAGGCAGTGCGCAGCAGTGAGGCATGCCCCCGCAGCGAAGGGGCGTGCAACTGCTGCTGCACGCCCTCGCTCAGGTCAAGGTTGAGTACGCGGCCGGGGTGCTGGCGCTGGGCCGTGCTTACCACCTCCAGGAGTACGTCCACCAGGTCGAGCGGGGCGGTAGGCAGCGTGGGGTCGGGGCCATCGAGCCGGGCCAGGTAAAGCAGGCCGTTTGTCAGGGCCGTGAGGCGGTCCAGCTCCTGCACGGCCCGGCCCAGGCCCACGCGCAGGCTATCAGCATCCTGGTCGTAGGCCAGGGAGGTTTCGAGCCAGCCCTTGAGCGTAGTGAGCGGCGTGCGCAGCTCGTGCGAGGCGTGTGAGATGAACGCACTCTGGCTCTCGGCCAGGGCTTCCTGCCGGGCCAGCAGAGCATTGAAAGCCGCCGCCAGCTGGCCTACTTCGTCGCGGGCATTAGCCGGGCGCAGCCGGAAGCCGGCCGCCCCGGCCTGCGAGGTGCGCAGCTGGCCGATAACCAGCGTGAGCGGAGCCAGGGCACGCACCGCAAAAAGCCAGCCCAGCGCGCCCACTACCGCCACCGCCCCCAAAATACCCAGCCCCAGCACCTGCCGCAGCCGGTGCATTTGGTCGTAGCCCTGCTGGTCGTAGGCCGTTACCACAGCCACGTAACGGCCAGCGGCACCCGGTCGATTATAGGTAAGGGCTATGCCTTCCTTTCGCTCGTCGTGGCCGGGGCTTTGATAGGTAAAGGCCAGCGAATCCAGACCCCGCGCCAGCGTCAGCCACGTAGCGGAGGGGTGGAAATCCGGGTTGAGTCCTGCCGAGTACACCCGCTGGCCGCCCGGCGCATACACGTATTCGCTTTGCTCGGGCAGCGAGGCCAGCATGGCCCCGGCGGCGGAGTCGCCCAGCGCCAGCACCTGCTGGGTAAGGGCCGCTTTGCGGGTCAGGCGCTCGGCAAACGTCTGGGCCCGGAAGCGGGCCGTGCTCACGTACACGTAGGCGGCCAGCGCCAGCAAAAGCGCAATAACTAGCGCGGCAAACCAGAGCAGGAGCTTATGTTTAATCTGCATCGCGTACCTGCTTACCCCGCATCATATAGCCCGTGCCCACTATCGTGTGCAGCAGCTTTTGCCCGAAGGGCTTGTCAATCTTATTGCGCAGGTAATTTACGTACACGTCGATGATGTTGGTGCTGGTATCGAAGTTCAGGTTCCAGACCTTTTCGGCAATATCGACCCGGCTCACGGTACGGTTCTGGTTGGTCATCAGGTATTCCAGCAGCGAGTATTCGCGGGTGGTCAGCTCAATTGGCTGGCCGGCCCGGTGCACGGTGCGGGCATTGATGTCCAGCTCCAGGTCGGCCACGCGCAGCACGTGGCGCAGGCCGGCGTAGGCTTCCCCGCGCCGCGCCAGCGCCCGGATGCGCAAGAGCAGCTCCCGAAACTCAAACGGCTTGACGAGGTAGTCGTCGGCCCCGGCCCGAAGCCATTTTCCTTGTCCTGAATCCCATCCAGCGCGGTGAGCAGCAGTACCGGCTGCCGGGGCGAGTGCTGCTTGATGTAGCGGCACAGGTCGAAGCCGTTCATGCCGGGCAGGTTCACGTCCAGAATTACCACGTCGTAGGGGTGCTGGTCGAACATGGCCCGGCCCATCAGCCCGTCGTAGGCCACCCGCAGGTCGTACCCCTCTGCCTCAATGCCTTTCTGAATAAAGTAGGTGACGACCACCTCGTCTTCCACCAGCAGAATTCTCATGGCGCGAAGGTCGGCAGGTTTGCGTAAGTGCGATGCGCTCAGCCATTAATTAAATTTATCAATTTCATATATTTTACTTTTATAATACTAATACTACGCTTCTGCGCATGAGCCGCACGTGCCGCTTTGGCCGGCCCCGCAGGGCTGGCACGGCCCTTGCCCCAGTGCCAGCCCTGCCGGGGCTTACCTTAGCTGATTGGGAGCTGGCTGCCACCGTGGCAGCCGCCCAATTGCTTGCTAGCCGGCCATTTGCTTCAGCTAGTATCTGATAGCTATTCGCTAACAGCCTTTTCTATGTCGTTTGATTTGACTCACCCCGGCCGCCTGGCCGCCGGCGGTACCGATTCACCTTCCGAAGCCATTGCCATTATGGCCGCCGACCCCGACCACCTGATGCCGGGCGCGGACGCGCCCGGCGTGCTGGCTATTCTGCCGGTGCGCAACACAGTGCTCTTTCCCGGCGTGGTGCTGCCCGTAACCGTCACGCGTAAGAAAAGCATCCGGCTGGTGCGCAAGCTGGCGGCCAAAAATGATAAGCTGGTGGGCGTAGTGGCCCAGCGCCAGCCCGATGCCGACGAGCCTACTACCGACGACCTGTTTCCGATAGGTACGCTGGCTCGCATTCTAAAAATTATTGACCAGCCCGACGATACGGTTACCATCATTATCCAGGGGCAGGTACGGTTTCAGGTGGGCGAGCAGCTCACCTTTACGCCCCAGCTCACGGCGCGGGTCACTTATTTCACCGAGCGGGCCCTCGATGCCGAGGTCGACAGCGAGCTGGTGCTGCTGCAAAGCCTGCGCGAGGCGGCCAGCAAGGTCCTGGAGCTCACGCCCGAGATTCCGATGGAGGCCCGCACCATGCTCGAAGGTATTCAGTCGCCGGCTTTTCTGATTCACTTTCTATCATCGAACGTGCAGCTGGAGCTGCCGGCCAAGCAGCTGCTGCTGGAGCTGGCCGACCCTGAAGCCCAGGGCCGCCAGCTGCTCGAAGCGCTGCTGCGCCAGGTAGAGCTGCTCGAAATCAAGAATGATATCCGCACCAAGGTGCACACCGGCATCGACGCTGAGCAGCGCGAGTATTTTCTGCGCAAACAGCTCAAAACCCTGCAAGATGAGCTGGGCCAGGGCGAAGGCAGTGCCGAAGGCGACGTGGCCGCCATGCGCGCCCGCGCCATGGATAAAAAATGGCCCGAAACCGTGGCCAAGCACTTCGATAAAGAGCTGGGCAAATTGAGTCGCCTCAACCAGATGTCGCCCGACTACCCGGTCACGCTCAACTACGTGGAGTTTTTGCTGGATTTGCCCTGGGGCGAAACTACCAAGGATAAGTTTAACCTCAAGAGCACCCGCAAAATCCTCGATGCCGACCATTTCGGCCTCGAAAAGGTAAAGGAGCGCATTATCGAGTACCTGGCCGTGCTCAAGCTGAAGCAAGATTTAAAAGCGCCTATATTGTGTTTATACGGTCCTCCCGGCGTGGGGAAAACTTCACTGGGCCGCAGCATTGCGCAGGCGCTGGGCCGCAAGTACGTGCGCCTGAGCCTGGGCGGCGTGCGCGACGAAGCCGAGATTCGCGGGCACCGCAAAACCTACGTGGGGGCCATGCCGGGCCGCATCATCTCGCAGATTAAGAAGGCCGGTGTGAGCAACCCGGTTATTATTCTGGACGAGATTGACAAGGTAAGCAGCGACTTCCGCGGCGACCCCAGCTCCGCCCTGCTCGAAGTGCTTGACCCAGAGCAAAACTCCACCTTTACCGATAATTACCTGGAGGTAGAGTACGACCTGAGCAAGGTGCTCTTTATCGCTACTGCCAACTCGCTCGATACTATTCAGCCAGCTCTGCGCGACCGGATGGAGATAATCGACCTGACCGGCTATACCCAGGAAGAGAAGGTCCAGATTGCCAAAAAACACCTCTGGCCCAAGCAGCTGCGCGAGCACGGCCTGGGCGAAACCGAGGTTAAAATCAGCGACCCGGCCCTGCACCGCGTGGCCGACGACTACACCCGCGAAAGCGGCGTGCGCAGCCTCGAGCGCCAGCTGGCAGCCCTTACCCGCAACCTGGCCCGCCGCAAGGCCGGCAAAGAGCCCCTGCCCGCTCAGCTCGAACCCGGCGATGTGCTCAAAATACTGGGCTCGCCCCGCTTCGACCGCGACAAGGAGCAGGACCACGACACGGCTGGTGTGGTAACGGGCCTGGCCTGGACCAGTGTGGGCGGCGATATTCTGTTTGTGGAAAGCCTGCTGAGCCGGGGCCGGGGCAAGCTGACGCTCTCGGGCCAGCTGGGCGACGTGATGAAGGAATCGGCCATTACGGCCCTCTCCTACCTGCGCTCGCGGGCCGATGAGCTGGGTATCGACTACCGCCTGTTTGAGCAGTACGACCTCCATATTCACTTCCCGGAAGGCGGTATTCCGAAAGACGGCCCCAGCGCGGGCATTGCCATCTTTACCAGTATCGCCTCAGCCTACACCCAGCGCAAAGTGCGCCCCAAAATGGCCATGACCGGCGAAATCACGTTGCGGGGGCGGGTACTGCCGGTAGGGGGCATTAAGGAAAAGCTGCTGGCCGCGCGACGAGCAGGCATCGACCTGATTATTCTCTCGCCCAAAAACCGCAAGGATGTGGAGGAAATTACGGCCGACTACCTCAAGGGGGTGCACATTCACTACGCCGAGCGCGTCGACGACGTGCTGGCCGTGGCGCTGCTGCCCGAGCTGGTGGCCCGCCCCAAAAACTGCCCGTGCGCGACGAGCCCCCGGCTCCTGCCGGCCCCAGCGTAGAGGTACAATAGCGTACGAGGTAAACTTTCGCCTGCCCGAAATGAGAAAACCATTTTTCAGCTTCCGGCAGGCGAAAGCTTACGCCGTGCTCGTTACTTTAGAACGATGAAGCATCTCTCCGCCTTTTTGCTGCTCCTGCCTTTCGCCGCCCAGGCCCAACTGGGTGGCCGCGCGGCCTTTCCATTTCTGGAGCTGCCACCCTCGGCGCAGGTAGCGGCCCTGGGTGGCATGACTGCCTCTACCCGCAGCAGCGACCCCACGCAGTTTTTTGCCAACCCGGCGCTGCTCAATGCCGATATGGACCACGCGGCCGCCGTCAGCTACGTGAGCTACGTAACGGACATTAAGCAGAGCACCGCGGCTTATGCCTTTAATACCCAGAAGAGCGGCCGCTTTGGCCTGGGCCTGACGTATCTCAACTACGGCAGCTTTGATAGCTACGATGCGGCCGGCAATGTGCTGAGCACGTTTTCGGTGAATGAGTATGCCCTGGCTGCCGCCGATTCTTATACCAAGGGCAAATTCACCTTCGGCCTCACCGGCAAGCTGGTCGTGTCGGGCATTGCCGGCAACCGCGCCGTCGGCTTCGCCGGCGATGCGGGCGTGCTCTATAAGCCTAATGAGCAGGACTTTACGGTGGGCCTGGTGATGAAGAACGCGGGATATATGCTGAAGCCCTATACTGCAGCCGCCCGCGAGCCGCTGCCGCTCGATGTGCAGCTCGGCACCACTATCAAGCCCGAGCACATGCCGCTGCGCTTCACGTTTACGGCCCACCACTTGCAGCAGTGGGATATCCAGTACCTCGACCCCAACAGCAGCACGACCAATGCCAACGGCGATACCGTCCGGGCCAAGAAAAATTTTGGCGACAACCTGGCCCGGCACCTCACCGTGGGGGCCGAGCTGCTGCTGGGCAAGGGCCTGAGCCTGCGCATGGGCTACAACCACCTGCAAGCCCGTGAGCTGCGCCTCGATAATGTGGGCGGCGGGGCCGGCTTCAGCTTCGGAGCTATGGTAAAGATTTCGCAGTTTCAGCTCGACTATACGTATGCTACCCTACAGGCAGCCGGCAGCAGCAATTACTTTACCCTGAGCCGACGCTTCGACAGCTTTAGCAAGAAGAAAGAGTAACTATTTTACCTACTGACTACGTTTTTCCTGCTTATAAGCACGTCATGCTGAGCTTGCCGAAGCATCTCTCGCTCGCATCATTCAACGATTCGCGCAGGATGCTTCGGCAAGCTCAGCATGACGTGCTTTTTTGACGCTACCATTCTCCCTTTTACCCGAATGCTAGATACCACCTTTCTTACGCCGGCCCAGATTGTAGCCGAGCTCGATAAGTACATCATTGGCCAGCACGAGGCTAAGCGCCACGTAGCCATTGCGCTTCGCAACCGCTGGCGCCGCCTGCACGCCCCAGCCGAGATGCAGAAGGAGATTGTCCCCAACAACATTCTGATGATTGGGGCTACCGGCGTGGGCAAAACCGAGATTGCCCGCCGGCTGGCGTTCCTGGCCGACGCGCCCTTCGTGAAAGTCGAGGCCAGCAAGTTTACGGAGGTCGGCTACGTTGGTCGCGACGTGGAAAGCATGGTGCGCGACCTGGCCGAGCAGGCAGTAAGCCGCCTTCGCCAGCGCCGCCAGGAAGAAGTGAAAGCCCAGGCTGCCCAGGCAGTCGAAGACCTTATTCTGGATGCGCTTATTCCGCCCATTAAAGGCTACCCGAAAGATGCCGCTGGTCGCACTGGACTGGGCTTCAGCAGCGAAAGCAGTGCCACGAGCGCTCTGCCCGACTCGGACCAGGAACTGAACGAGCGTACCCGCGAGCGCTTCCGCCAGAAAATCCGGAATGGGGAGCTGGAAGACCGCCGCATCGAGATTAGCGTGGCGCAAAGTGGCCCCAACGTAGGCATTATGGGGGCACCAGGCATGATGGACGAGGCTACGATGTCGGGCTTGCAGGACATGCTGGGCAATATGCTGCCCAAAAAATCGCGTAAGCGCAAGGTATCCGTGGCCGAAGCCCGCAAAATTCTGCTCGAAGAAGAAGCTGCCAAGCTCGTCGATATGGACGAAATAAAGGAAGAAGCTATCCGGCAGGCCGAAAACTCGGGCATCATCTTCATTGATGAGATTGATAAGGTAGCTACCAGCGGCAGCGGTAAAAGCGGTGGCCCCGACGTGAGCCGCCAGGGCGTGCAGCGCGACCTGCTGCCCATCGTCGAAGGCTCGGCCGTGAACACCAAGTACGGCATCGTAAATACCGACCATATCCTGTTTATCGCGGCCGGGGCCTTCCACGTTTCCAAGCCCAGCGACCTTATCCCCGAGCTGCAGGGCCGCTTTCCCATCCGCGTCGAGCTTCAAAGCCTGACCAGGGACGACTTCTACCGCATTCTCAAAGACCCTAAGAATGCCCTTACCAAGCAATACCAGGCCCTGCTGGCCGCCGAAGACGTGCAGCTCAACTTTGAGGATGAGGCATTACTCAAGCTGGCTGAAATTGCCTTCGAAGTCAACAGCGAAGTAGAGAATATCGGTGCCCGCCGGCTACACACTGTTATGAGCCGCTTGCTCAACAAGTTGCTCTTCGACGTGCCCGACAAGCTCCCCGCTGGTACGGAGCTCACCATCACGCCGCAGCTCGTGGAAGAGCGCCTGCGCGACATGGTAAAAAATAGAGATATAAATCAGTATATTTTGTAGACGCTAGTCTAAAAATAGTTTAAATATTGAATAATTATTATTTTTTTATTTTTTAAATAGTAAAATAATAATTATTCAATATTTATAAATTTTATACCATTAGTTTTGGCGTCAGTTCCCTACCCGTAACCCTTCACTTACTTAAGCATGGGCTAGCAAATAAAAAGGATTCGGCATATGCCGAATCCTTTTTATTTGCTAGCCCATGCTATTCCTTAATAGCCAGGATTTTGCTTGATATTAGGATTATTCTGAGTCTCGCGCTGTGGAACTGGAAACAGTAAACGGTTGGGGTCGGTAATGCCTAAAACTTGCTGCGCTTTACCTGTCCGAACAAGGTCAAACCAACGATGTCCTTCTAATGCTAATTCCACCCTGCGCTCTTGGGCAATCGCATCTAGCAGCGCGGTACCGGTAGCCACTGACGGCGCAAGCCCGGCGCGAGTCCGTACCTGGTTTAACAGAGTCAAGGCCCCAGTTGTATTAGCGAGTTGAGCTTTAGCCTCAGCGCCGGTTAGTAGTACCTCCGCATAACGAATATACCGGAAGTTGTCCTCTCCGCTGGGCTGGTAGTATTTAATTTGCACGCCGGCTGGCGCCGGTGCCCCGCCAATAAGGAAAGTCCCATCGGATATAGTGGCCGCCTTGCGCGTGTCGCCTGGCTCATAGGCAGCAGGAAGCGTGGATCCAGAACCAGTGGGCGAAGCCTCGTTGCGGCCACCATTGCTACCAGGAACCATATAAAAAGCTTCATAGCTCTTGTTTCCGGTAGCCTCAAATTGTACTTCCCAGATTGATTCAACAGAATTCTCGGTAGTAAAAACAGAGCGGTAGCTTGGCATAAGCTGAAACTTACCGCTTGCAATAATCTGGTCGGCCAAGTCAGAAGCCTCCTGCCACTGGCCGCGATATAAAGCTAGGCGAGCCTTGAGAGCTTTAGCAGCCCATTTGGTGCCGCGCCCAACGTTTACATCCGGCAGAGCAGTTTCAGCTGCTGTCAGGTCAAGCTTTATCTGGTCGTACACCTGCGCCTTAGGCACGGTAGATACATTAAGCGCGGCACCGGGGCCGGTGGTTGGCGTCAGCACCAAAGGAACATCTCCCCAGAACCGGGTTAAGTCAAAATAAGCTATCGCTCTCAGAAACTGTGCTTCGGCAACTAATTGAGCTTTATGGCTATCTGGAATACTGGCGATACCCGGCGTTAACGCGATAACGTTGTTAGCACTGTTAATCACTGCATAGATGGCTGCCCAGGTATTCGTGATATCAACGTTGTCTGCTAGGATTGCATGGTTCTTAACCTGCGACCAAGTAGGATACGTGCCCGTCCAAGATAGATTGTCGGCTGCCAAATCAGCAAATGCAGGATACGTAACACCTAGGTAACTAGTACTGGTTAGAGCGCCGTATGTGCCGATAAGAGCTGCTGTTGCGCCGGCTTCGTCCGCGAAGACCTGAGAGGGACTCAGCGAGTTTTGTGGTAAGGGCTCTAGAAACTTAGAGCAGCTACCAGCACCCAAACTTAATACTCCAAACAACACAAGAGTTGTTGTTTTAAAAGAGATATTCATATATAAGCTAAATTGAAATGTTGTTAATTAGAGACTGAGGTTAACGCCAACCTGATAAGTCCGCGCTTGCGGGAAGGTGAGGAAGTCGGTACCTAACGAAGTATTCGTACCGCTGAAAGTACTTACTTCCGGGTCCAGACCTGAGTACTTAGTAAAGGTCAACAGGTTCTGGCCAGAGAGATAAACCCGAATATTCTGAAAGTGAATGGCCTCAGACCACGGCTTTGGCAGATTGTAGCCCAGCGTGGCTGTCTTCAAACGCAGGTATGAACCATCTTCAACGAAGCGGGTCGAGTTACGCGTATTTCCGTTAGGATCGCCAGCAGCCGCACGCGGCATATCAGTATTAGTATTATTAGGAGTCCAGCGATTGAGAGTAGTGGCCAACTGCCCAAACTGGCTGTTCATCCCTTCCGCATACTCACGGGTCACGTTGAGTATTTGATTACCATACGTGTATTGAAAGAAGAAGCCTAGGTCAATGCCTTTGTAGCTAAACTGGTTGTTGAAGCCACCAAAGAACTTCGGTTGAGCAGAACCAATTACTTGCTGGTCAGCCGAGTTGATAACGCCATCACCATTCAAATCCTTGAAACGGATATCGCCAGCGCTGGTACCCTGCGCTTGATAAAATGTATTGCTCTTACCACTAGCGGTGCGAGCAGCTGCATTATCAACATTAACTTCATCGGCACTCTTGTAAATCCTGTCTACCACGTAGCCATAGAACGCACCAAGCGGCTGCCCAACTTCAACGCGACTAGCAAAGCCAGTAATATAGGGGCGCCACTAGGATACTGGGCGCTAGGGTTAGCAAGTTGGGTAACCTGATTGCGAATAAAGGAGATGTTGAAGTTTGACGTCCAGGTAAAGACATTACTCTTCACATTTTGGGTCGTTAAATCCAGTTCCAAGCCCTTGTTCTCGAGCGCACCAACGTTCGCTACCAAGCTAAAAAAGCCAGACGTCAGTGGCAAGGGAGATTCTGAAGCAATGCACTGGTTTTGCTCTTGAAAACGTTTGCAGAGAGCAGCACCCGGTTGTTCAATACCCCAAAGTCAACACCTATGTTAACCTGCGCCGACTTTTCCCAAGTTAGGTCCGGGTTGCCCAGTTGCTGGATGCCTAGACCAGCCACATTGTTGTAGTTAGCCAAGTAGGTGCTGCCTACACCGTAGAGCGTGTAAGAAGAGAAATTACCAATGTTAAAGTTACCAGTCTGGCCGTAGCCACCACGAAGCTTTAACTCACTAACAATTGGATTGTCAACCAAGAAGGCTTCCTGACCGATACGCCAGCCAAGTGAGACAGAGGGGAAGTAACCATATTTATTATTGGCACCGAAGCGGGATGAGCCGTCGCCGCGTATACCAGCCGTTACCAAGTACTTACCCTTATAGTCGTAGTTCAGACGACTAAAATACGAAAGTAGTGTCCACTGTGTGGCATCAGATGAAGCGGTCTGCTTTACGGCACCGGCAGCCAACTGCGTGATTAGGTTGGTTGCAAAGGTGGTAGCGGTAGCCTGAATACCTTGCTGGGCCGACTTTTGAGCGCTTTGACCTAACAGTAATGATACATGGTGGTCACCGAATGCTTTGTTGTAGGTAGCTGTGTTCTCGTTCAACCAAGCAATGTCATACCGGCTATTGGCGTTAGCTAGTCCACTGGTTGCGCGGCCAGCGTTCAGCGTGCTAGGGATAAAGCGGTTTTCCTGAAGGTTCAGATAGTCACCGCCTACACTACTACGTAGCACCAAGCCCTGAATGGGCTCTACCTGAAGGTAGACGTTGCCAATGGCACGGGTATTTACCGACGTGAACGTGGGTACTAGCGCCGCGGCTACCGGGTTCTCAATTGAAGCATTAAGGGGGTCGTGAGCGTACGTACCATCCGCATTATAGACCGGGGTCTGAGAGCCTGTCAAAATAGCAGCGCTTAATACACCGTAAATATTGTTGTCGTTGTTAATGCGATTGCTCGTCGAACGGCTTACCGTAAGGTTAGTACCGAATTTGACCTTATCGGATATCTTGTGCTCCAGATTGAGACGACCGCTGCCCCGCTTGTAACCAGAGCCAAGAATAATACCATCCTGATTGAAGTAAGTACCTGATACCAAGAATGTGGTTTTAGCATCACCGCCTGAAGCAGTCAAGGTGTAATTGGAGATGCCTGCGTTACGGAATATCTGGTCCTGCCAATTAGTGTTGGCATTCGAAAACAGAAGCTGCGAAGCGGTAGGGTTGGCCGTTACGTAGCGGGGGCAGCACCAACGTTTGTACGCGACTCGTTAATGAGGTCCTGAGCTTGCTGGCCATTGAGGACAGCTAATTCTTTACGAACCTGCTGCACACCACCATACACGTCTAATGAAATTCGGGTCTTTCCCTGCTGGCCATGCTTGGTTGTGATGAGTACGACACCATTGGCAGCCCGTGAGCCGTAGATAGCAGAAGCGGAAGCATCTTTTAGGATTTCCATAGATGCGATATCATTGGGGTTGATATCTGCCAGCGCATTCGTCTGCTGATTGCCTACGCCAATATCAGAGTAGCTACCAGTATTAATCGGCACGCCATCAATTACGTACAGGGGCTCACTACTAGCCGTGATAGAATTAGCGCCGCGAATACGAACAGATACCCCACCACCCGGCGTGCCTGAACTAGACGTAACCTGAACGCCAGAGGCCCGACCTTGCAGAGCTTGGTCAAGGCCAGTTACCGGCTGGTCCTGAAACTGCTTGGCATCTACGGTCGCTACTGCTCCAGTGACAAGAGCCTTGCTTTGAGTACCATAACCTACTACCACAATTTCGTTAAGTTGCTTGCTGTCAGCACCCAAGGCAATATTTACTACTGATGCACTGCCAATAGCTTGCTCCTGAGTAGTAAATCCAACGGAACTAACAACCAAAACACCACCCGTATTTGGTACATTAAGCGTGAATTGGCCATCGGCATTAGAAGAAATACCGGTTGTTGTTCCCTTAAGTAATATGGTTGCACCCGGTAATCCTTCACCGGTTTTTCTATCTGTTACTCGTCCCGATACTGTCCGCGTTTGGGCCAGTACTGCTTGAAACAGAGTAACTATGAGCAATAAGCTCAGTAGTAGACCTTTTTTCATGTAGCGAATGGTAATAAAAAAGTGACTAAAAGGGAATGATGATGTGAGGTCACGAAAGTAGTGAGTAGCAAGTAATAAAGCTCCAGCTTATTTGCAATTTTTAGATTTTTTTATGAAAAATCTTCTAAAAAACTGACCTTGTTCTTGACGCTATTCGAAAATCATCTGGTATGCCATGCTTCTGCAGTCAGAGGTGTATAGTACCAGAGTATGATGCATTTTTCGGGTTGGGATTTTGTAGTCTATGGGACTATACAGCTACAAGCCTTTTTACTGCCTATAATCAGGTCAAATAACTCAAGACCATACGTGGCTTGACATCACACGACTTTGCCTGTGTTCAGTGGCAAAAGGCCCCTGCTAGCGTTACCCGTGACCCGACCCAATTCATGATGGGACCATGCAGTTAATTCAATAGAAAATATATTATATTAGAATTTAACGCATTTATACCAATATAAAAGGCCCTCACCTGCAAGCAGGTGGGGCCTTTTATATTTTTAGCAGCTAGCTGCTAAGGGAAAGCTGCTATCGACTAGGGCTGCACGCGTACCCGCGCCGGCTGCGGAATGATAGTCGTACCGTCCGACAAAGTCATCAGAAAGTAGAACTGAATCTCCGTTGGCGTTTGCGAAGCGGTGGTAGTAGGCGCAGGCAGGCTAACCGGAGTAGTGGTAGTGGTAGCCGGACCAGCGGAAGCCCCATTGGCCTGCCGGAAGGCCAGATACTGTGCCAGAGTAGAGCTGAATGTAATCGTATTGGTATTATTACCAGCAATGGGAGTCACAACACGATTAGCACCAGTACCCGTAGCGTTATAAGCGAACGCGGCACCCGCTCCCGACATGGTAATGTTATTTAGCTGGGTCAGCGAGCTGCCGGCCGCAACGGCAGTGGTCGTCACCTTCGTGATTTCCTTGATGGTAGGCCCACCGGCCGGAATCTGGAAATCGAAGTGGAAGGCCCCCCCATTACTAATGGAGGCATTCACGATAGGAAAGCGCTCGAAGTAATCGTAGTTGGTTACCGTTACCGGAATGGTCGCCACCAGGTCGCCCAGGGGGTTGATATTCATGCTGTCGTACTTCTTTTTGCAAGAAAATGAGCTTGCAGCCAGAAGTAACAACGTGACTACTTTAATTAAATTATTCTTCATATCAAGAGCTGAGAAAGAAGGAGTGGGTAGGAAGATGTGCGCTTAGCGCACATCCCACCATACATGCACGTTGGTTTTTACGAAAGCCGGAGCGTTGGCCGCGTTGTTGCTGAGTTCGGAGGTAGGATACGGGAAACGCGAAGGAATCGTGTTCTGGTCGTCCGGGCTAGCATTAGGTTGAACCACTGCCAGGCGTGGGTAGCCGGTACGACGATAGTCGTTATAGGCTTCGTACCCATTACCTACCCAGGCAATCCACTTTTGCGTGATAATCTGGTCGAGCATTCGGGCATTACCTCCCTGTAAAGTAGCAATGCTGGGGTTAGCTGCCAGATAAGCAGTTACCTGAGCAGCCGTTAAGCCTACTTTGGTCATCGAGGCAGTAATGCCTTCGGTGTAGTACCGCTGGGCGTTAACTACATCGTTCTGACTCAGGTAATACTCAGCCAGAATAAACGCCCGCTGGAAGTTGGTTATCATCCGGATGGGCGCTTCTCCCTTCGTGGCAATCTGATACACGCCAGCCGTCGAACGGTTAGCTTGTACAGGAGTCCCGGCACCGCTGTTATTTTGATAGCCGGTGAAGGTATAGAAGGTAGCACCGGCGGTAGCTGGGGCACAAGCGGGTTAACCGGTATTTTAGTGTTCGTGCCCGAAGTATTTACCGTAGCAGTCTGCGTAGGCGTATTCGTGAAGAAGAACGGCAGGCGCGGGTCGCTCTTCACGTTCATGCTGTCAAGCAGGCGCTGGCTCAGGAACTGGTCAGCCGGCCGGTTTACGTAGTTAAAGTAGTAAATCGGGTTCTGGTTACCAACTGCACTGCCAAAAGGAACTTGGAAGTCGTCGGTGTTCGAAGTGATGTAAGCATTGGTACCCTTCGCCAGCACTTCGGCGATAACTGCATTAGCCAGCGTAGGATTTTTACGGCTGATAGTATTAGCCAGCTTGAGTAGCAGCGTGTTTCCCATACGGTTCCACTTGGCCAGGTCACCCGAATAAACCGGGTCATCGACCGCCGAAGGCGTTACAGCCGAGGTTTTAGCCAAGTCGGCCAGGCCTTCGCGCACCAGGTCAAACAGGCTCTGAATGCCCAGCGTAGCGTTACCCTGGTAGATGTCCTGCTGGGCATCGAAGCGTGGCGAAAGATTGTTAAGCGCCAGGCCTGCCTGCGAATAAGGCACATCTCCCCATAGGTCGGTGAGGACAGCAAAAGCGTACGCCTTGTGCAACTTGGCAATACCGGAGTAAGCGGGGCTGGAAGTGTTCGCAGCAACCGTAATCAACCCATTGGCATTGTATATCGTGCCCTGATAATACAGGTTCCAGGCGGCATCAGCAAAGCCCGACTGCTGCAGCTGATAGTTATCAACGTTCGCAATCTGGTTGCCGACACCTGCGTAATGCTGTATCAATACGGAGCTGGTCCGGTCAACATCGTTGCCGGTGTTGAAAGCGTTTACTACTTCCAGGTTAGTAAGTACCACACCGGGAGGAGCCGTTTCAAAGCTATTCGGGTTCTGGTTTACATCCAGAAACGAGTTAACCTTGCACCCCGTGCTGGCCACCACCAAAGCAGCGGCCAGCGTTAAGAGTTTATAATTATGTTTTTTCATGAAATAAAAAGCAAAGCAGATTAGAAGGTAAGGCGCAGGTTCACACCATAGTTGCGCGTATTTGGCGCACCTTGCAGCTCGAGGCCGCGAACCGTGCTGCCGCTGGCGCTGCCACCGTTGCCAGCGCCCTGAGTGCTAACATCCGGGTCGAAGTTGCAGTTCGGAGCGTAGTAGAAAAGGTTACGACCCGTGAGCGAGAGGCTGGCATTGCCGAAAGGAGTGCTTTCGAGCAGCGACTTCGGCAGCGAATAGCTCAGCGTTACTTCGCGCAGACGGTAAACCGTGGCATCGTACACGTTATTCTCGCTACCCGAGCCGTTCGACAAAGAAGCCCAGTACGTCTGCGCATCGATTTGAATGTTGTTGGGTACATAGCCCGTTGTGCCATCCGCATTCTTCACTGCAATCACACCCGGCAGCTGACGGGGCAGGTTACGGTCGTTAACCGCCGTTTCGTAGAGCATACCCCGGATTTTCTCTACGTAGTTGGTGTAAGAGAAAATGCCACCGCCCTGGTTGGTATCAATCAGGAAAGACAGGCCAATGCCTTTGTAAGAGAAGCTGTTCGTGATACCGGCCGTCCAGGCTTGGTTGGGGTCGCAGATGGGCGAAAGGCCGGTGCTCGAAGCAAACGCGCCGGTAGCCGGGTTGATGAGGTACTGGCCGTAATACTGGCTGGTTACATCCGTTACACGGGGAGTAACGGCCGAGCCCAGAATAACGCCGTAGGGCTGGCCTACTACGATAGAAGGCTGAATACCCGTGAAGTAGTCGGTATTGATGCTGGACTGGGTAACACCGGGCGCAATCGAAACCACTTTGTTACGAATGCGGGTGAAGTTACCCGTGATATCCCAACGGAAACCTCCCGCACGTACCGGGTTGATGTTTACCAGGGCCTCGTAGCCTTGGTTGTCCATGCGGCCCACGTTCGTAACGCGAGCAGCCAGACCAGTTGAGCCAGCAGTAGTTACCTGGAAAATCTGGTTTTCGCTGATGGTTTTGAAGTATGTCAGGTCGAAGGTGACGCGGTTGTTCCAGAAACCCAGGTTGGTACCAAACTCATACGAGCGGGTGAACTCGGGCTGGAGCGTCTGGCCACCACCAGCTACGGTACTGAGGCTATAGCCAGCGTAGGTTCTCGAAGCACTGGAGTTGTTGGGGCTGGTCGAGAAGGGGAAGTTTACGTTGGCAACGTTGTTGCCATATGCCCCCACTACGTAAGGCGTGTTCAGGTCGTACACCGGAGCATCCTTACCCACTTTGGCATAGTTGGCGCGAACCTTTCCATAGGAGAAGAATTTCGACTGAATCTTAAGCGCATCCGTGAATACAAAGCCCAAGGTGGCCGAAGGGTAGAAGAACGTGTTGTTCGCAATCGGCAGCGTCGACGACTGGTCGGCGCGGCCGGTCAGCTCCAAGAACAGGTAGTTGTTGTAAGACAACGACAGCTGACCATAGTAACCAAGCAGACGACGCAGCGACGAGCTCTCACCCGTACCGTTCGAGAATACCGTAGCTACGCTGGAGTTTGGGAAGCCCCCAAATACTAGGTTGTCGGCCTGCGATTGGATAGTTTGGCTACGACGCTGGTTGATGTTCTGGCCCAACAGCAGGTTAGCGTTGAAGCCTTCGGTGAAGATGTTATCCTTCTTGAGGTTGATGAGCAGGTCACCATTAAGTTCGCTCCGGAAGAACGAGGCATCCTGCACCTCACCGGATGGTACCCGCGTTGCACCGATAGCAAACACCGTCTTACGGCGGTCGGTGTACACGTCATAACCGGCGCGATACTGGATACTCATCCAGGGAGCAACATCATAGCTCAGGTTGGCCGTGTTGATGAAGCGCGTTAGGTTAGAGTTAAATGAGTTAGAATAAACGCTGAAGTAAGGGTTTTCCGTACCATAAACCGGATTCGCACCGGTGTAGTTAGAGCCCAGGAATAAGTTGTAGCCGTTAGCGTTTACATAAGGCAGCCCCTGCAGGTTGTAGCTGCGCGGCAAGCTGGACAGGCTGGCGAAAGCCGAGCCACCGTTGCCCTGCTGCGGGCCGTTCTGGGTAGTCTGAATGAAGTTGACCGAACCACCAGCACGCAGCTTGTTGGCCAGCGTAGTGTTACCGCCCAGCTGTACGCTCGTCCGATTGAGCGAAGAGTTTGGCGTGATACCAGCCTGGGTCGTATTTACTACGTTGAGCGATACGTTCTGCTCAGCAGTACCACCCTGGATATTTACGCCATTGGTGAAAACGTGACCCTGACGGTAGAAGTCCTGGATATTGTTGTAAGGTTGATAGTTAATCGGAATAGGTTTGCCGTTAGCATCCAGGGCCAGGCCCGAAGCCGAGCCGGCGAGCAGGCCGTTAAACAGCGTAGGCGTAGTACCGTAAGCCGGACCGAACGAGGCAGAGGAACCAAAGTTTGGGTCGCCGGGTGAAGTCATGATGTTACGTCCACCAGTACCCTGGCCATAGTTGTTCTGCAGCTTCGCCAGGCCATATACGTTTTGCAGGGTATAGCCCGAAGTTACCGTTACTTCCGTTTTCTTGTTGGATGCGCCATGCCCACCCTTGGTTGTAATGATGATAGCCCCGGAAGCTGCCCGCGAGCCGTAGAGGGCCGCCGCCGCCGGGCCTTTCAGAATGCTGACGCTGGCCACGTTCTCCGGGTCAATGTCCAATGCCCGGTTGGAGGTCTGAGCTGCGCCCAGTGAGCCGTAGCCACCGGCAGCGCCAAGGTCAACCGTGTTGCTAATCGGAATACCATCTACCACAAACAGCGGCTGGTTGGTACCCGAGAACGAGGTTACGCCGCGGATGTTGATGTTGGTAGAAGCACCCGGCAGGCCGCTGGCCGTCTGTATGGTTACGCCCGACACCTTGCCCTGCAGGGCGCTGAGCACGTTAGGCTCTGATTTTTGTGACAGCTGGTCAGCATTAATCTGCTGGGTAGCATAGCCCAGCGAGCGGGTATCCTTCTCAATACCCAAAGCCGTTACTACTACTTCGTTCAACTGCTTTACATCGGCACCCAGGGCAATGTTGAACTGGGTTTCTTTGCCGATAATGCTCTCCTGCGGCACGTAGCCGATAGAGCTGAATACCAGTGTGCCATTCGTTTCCGGTACCGTAAGGCTAAAGGAGCCCTCCGAGTTGGTAGAGGTTCCATTGGTAGTTCCTTTCAGCAGTACTGTTACTCCCGGTAAGCCTTCACCGGTCTGTCGGTCAGTTACCCGTCCCGATACCGTTCGCGTCTGAGCCAGCACCGTATGGAAGAGGGTAAGCATGAGCAGCAAGCTCATGAGTAAGGTTTTTTTCATTGAAAATAAAGAAGGTGAAAAAGATAAAAAAGGCTTTGTGCTGTACGGCACAGAAAAATTGGTGTGGCAAGTTAATCAGATAGCGTCAAAGTACGTAAGGTATTTTCTATGCGCCTGCCATAAAGTTAAACAATAACTACCACACGCAAACGCAAGAAATTGACTTTCAGAAATATAATTTCAGAGCATCAAAAAAAATCTTTGGGTGCTTCATGTTTCGCAGTTCATTTTTTTTTCATAAAAAAGAGTTTGGCCGAAGTAAAGGGCAAGCTTAAATAATTATATATAATATTATTTATATTACTTATTTAATACCTACGCATTTTATTACATACAGCTCATAAACACAAAAGCATTGCTTGGTTAAGCAGCGCTTTTGTGTTTATGAGCTGTATGTAAAACTTATCCCAGAAAATCCTGGTGGTCACCTTAGCACCACCAATGGGCAGCATAGCTAGTGCTATTAATATTCTGCTCATCATACGGATAGGGGAGACGCACTGGCATTGCAGATACGGTACCCGCCGTCGCTCCGCCTTTGGTTACCCGCCCCACCAACCTGAAGCGAACCTGCTGAGTTAACTACGCTAGTTCACTGCCCATTCCGGCCAGACTGCCCCACCCGTGTTTTTCAAGCTGGATAATTGCAAACCGCTCAACTATCTAGCTCTAGATTAGTCAAAAGAAACCCCTGCTTCTGAGCTCAGAAGCAGGGGTTTGTGCTGGGCTGCAAGAAAGCTAGTACTTATCCCAGAAAATTTTGGTAGAAACTACGTCGCCCCAATTGCCGTCGCAGCCGCTTGGCGGTTAGCGTTGTTCAGGTTCTGCTCGCTATTCGGGTAGAAGTAGCGCAGCGGAATACCCGAGCCTTGGTAGGTGACAGCTGGCGCTTGCAGCTTAGGATAATCGAGGCGACGCCACTCCGTCCAGGCCTGGGTAGGCTGGTTGTAGAGAGCAATCCACTTTTGAATTCCAATTTTTTGTTTAAAATCACCCGTTGCCGTGGCATAGGTCACGCTGGGTTGAGCCAAATAGGCCGGAGCATCTACGCTCGGGTTGCCCACACCAGCTATGTTTTCCCAGTAAGTAATGGAAGCCGTAACAGCGTTGTTGTACAAGTCAGAGGCAGAACTGCCGACATTGATGCCACGGGCGGCAGCCTCAGCCAGCAAAAACTGCACTTCATAATAGGACAGGAACATTGCGGGAAGGGTGGGCTGGTGAAGAATCACGCCAGGGTTCGACCACAAGCTGTAGTTAGTGGCAGGCCCGTAAGGTGCTCCTGCGTAAGTAGCTTTCCCACCTACCGGCTGGAAGTAAATCGGTAACCGCGGGTCACTAGTAGGCACCAACTGTTTATCAATAAAAACGTTCGTACCTACATAGTCGTAGCGACCACTCTGCACCAAGTCCTCATAGAGGGGATTCGTATTAGGGTTAGTGGACTCAAACGCTAGTTGGGCAGCGTCACTATTTGAGTGAAACACATTGGGGGCAGCCTGCTGAACCAAGGTACTAGCCCGAGCCGGGTCTACATCGTAGGTCGTCATGGCTAAGCGCAGCTTCAGCGAGTTGGCATACCTAATCCAGCTTGGAATGTCCCCATTGTAAATAAGGTCGGCCGAACCCAGGCTGCCGGCGGTAGGATTCGCTTTAAGCGCAGCGATATCAGCATCAAGGCGCTTGAGCAAGTCGGTATAGATGGTAGCGGCGTCATCGTACACCGGCGTTTTATTGTTTATATCCAGCGCCTGGGTGTAAGGTACGTTCCCAAAGGTATCCACCAGGTTATGCCAGGCGTGAACAGCTAGCACATCTACACAAGCCAACTGATTGGCCTTGGTACCCGCATCAATACCACCGTTTGCCGAAATCAGTCGCTTCGCCTCATTAAGGTTACCAAGCGCGCCTTGATAGTAGGCAGTCCAGACGTTATCCGGAATAGTACGGTTGGCCAGGTTATAGGTGGCCTCGTCGTTGTAGGTTGTCTCCGTCCAGTACTGCACCAGCAGCCGGGAAATATAGCCGTTTTGGTTAGTGCTGCTCAGGGAGCGAGCCAGGCTGCGCTCGGCCGAAGTAACCAGGTACACGCCCGGCACCGCGCTAGGACTTTTCAAGTCAACGTTAGGCAGCGTTTTGGCACAGGACGCGGCCAATAACAATGCCGGGATGGCCAGAATTAAAGATTTCTTCATGATAGATAGCAAGGAAGATTAAAAGCTGAGACGAATGTTAGCCCCTATCGTGCGCATAGCCGGGTAAGCTCCCGACTGGAAACCTTGGCCAGCAAGACCATTGCTGCCTCCGCCCGCCAGTCCGCCACCGCCGGTAGCCAGGTCTTCGGGGTCGGCATCAGGCAGGTTCTTGTGGATAATCCACAGGTTCCGGCCCACGATAGAGAAATCAATCCCTTTCACAGCAATTTTACTGAGCAAGGTGCTCGGCAAGGCAAACGTCAGTGCCACCTCCCGAAGTTTCACGAAGCTCGCATCATATACAAATCCGGCGTTCGGGTTGTGCACGTAGCCATACAAACCGTAGTCGGCGTTGTTAACGCGGACTGTATTAGGCGTACCATCAGCCATTACGCCGGGCTGAATGATGCCGCCGCCGGTAGCCAGGGTATTGCGCGAGGGGTTGCCCAAGTCGTTGTTACCGGCTGTTTCGGCGGCCAGGCCGGTGGCCAGGCCATAGGCGCGGTCGAGCGAGTATATCTGTCCACCGGTGCGGATGTCAATCAGGAAACGCAACGACACCGCCTTATAGGTAAACGTATTGGTGATGCCTGACCGCCAGCGCGGGTTAATATTACCGATGTTGGCATTAGCCGTCGTCGTTTGCAGGTACTGCCCGTTGGCGCCTACCGTGCGCTGCCCATTCGTATAGATATAGTCGGTACCGCGCAGCTGCCCTACTGGCTGCCCAACGGTCGCGTTCAGCGACACCCCTTGCTGGTAAGTAGCGAGCTGGAGGTTATCGAAGCCGGCGGGCAGTGAAAGCAGTACGTTCTGGTTGTGAGTAAAGTTGGCGTTCACCGTCCACTTAAAGCCTTCGGTTTGCACCGGCGTAACGAAGGCGCCTACCTCCACCCCACGGTTACGAATCTCGCCGGCGTTCACTACCTGATACAGGTAGCCAGTAGTGGCGGGTACGTTCACAGGCAGAATCTGGTCGAACGAGCTTTGCTGATATACCGTGGCGTCGAAGCCCAACCGATTCTGCAGGAAAGCCAATTCCAGACCAGCTTCGTAGCTGCGGGTGCGCTCCGGCCGCAGATCAGCGTTGTTACGCGTGGTAGGCAAACGATAGACCGGGCTGGTACCAAACACCGGCTGCGACGTATAGGTAGAGTTTACATACAACGCGGGGGCAAAGTTACCCACCTCCGCGTAGTTGATACGGGCCTTACCGTAGGACAGCCACGGGGTTTTGTCTTTGAGCGCTTCGGAGAATACGTAGCCCAGCGCTACCGAGGGATAATAGTAAATGTTATTGCCGGTAGGCAGCGTCGAAGCCAGGTCGCGGCGCACCGTCAGGTCCAGGAACACTTGATTCTTGAAGCCCAGCGTGGCGTTAGCGTACACAGCATCTACCCCGTAGTTGGTTTGCGTTTCAGGAATAGACGGGATAGGCGAGGCGCTGTTGTTGAGCGAATAGAGCCCGGGAATAACTAACCCCCCGTTAGTGGTACCCTGAATACTTGTCGTACTGATACGCAGCATGTTGGTACCAATTAGACCGTTGAGCGAGAAGGTCGGCGACAGGTCAAATTTAAAATTGCCAATCAGGTCGTAGTTGAATTCGCGACGGGTAGCGTTGTACCGGCTGTAGTAAGGCACGTAAGAAGCCTGCGTGCTACCTACGGCCGAGCGCTCTTCCTGTAGCTGGTCGTAGCTGTCACCCGTTACGCGGCCCAGCACATTAAACCAGTTGGCGAATTTATAATTAGCCACTACGTTGCCGAAGGTGCGGTAGCGCGTGTCTTGCTCGTAGTTCTGGTAGCGCACCCAGTAGGGGTTGTTCCAGTAAATGGCCGACAAGTCGCCGCCCGAAGGGTTAGAGAAGTTCCAGGTTACGTTGCCGTTATTGATGCCGCTGGCTGGGTTGTTGGGGTCTTGCCCCATATCATAAGCCTGCTTCAGCTGCTTCATGTCCACGTTCATCTCCCACCACTGGCGGAAGTTGGTCATCAGGTTCTCGGAGCCGTAGCCTGTGCCATAGCGGCCGAGGCCAGCCGTGCGCGAGAAGTTAAGGTTGGTGCTGACTGTCAGCTTAGACGACAAGTTGAGCGTACCGGCGAAATTGAGCTGGTCCTTACGAACATCGCTATTCGCCAGGTAGCCTTTGTCATTGTTGTCGGTGAAGCCTATCTTGAACGTACCGCGGTCGTCACCCCCGTCCACAAATACGCTGTTCAGGGTCGAAACGGCGGTCTGGAAGAAAGTGGTCGGGTCGTTAGCCGCTGCAACCCACGGCGTGGCTTTACCGAAATTGGCCATGCCCGGCACATAGGAATCCCACTGCCGTACCATCAGGTTCGGGTTGAAGGCGGCCCCGTAGGAGGCATCTTCGTAGGTAGGTACAACTAAAGCGCCGCTGCCGTCCACATCGAAGCGGTTATTCAGATTCGGGTCGGTGCTGGGATTCGAGTAATAGCGGCCATAGCCGGCGCCATACTGCTTTTGATAATGTATAAAGGTGCTTAGGTCAGCGCGACCAACCGTTGTGGTCGTGTTAACTGTTACCCCCAGCCCCGTCTTACGGCCCCGCTTAGTCGTAATCAGGATAACGCCTTGCGCCCCGCGCGAGCCGTAAAGGGCCGTAGCAGCCGAACCTTTAAGCACGGTCACGGTAGCAATATCGTCGGGGTTTACATCCGAGGCCGCATTACCGTAGTCATAGCCAGTAGCCGAGCCGCCGCCGGTGCTGGTGTTGCTGTTGCTAATCGGCACCCCGTCAACCACAAACAACGCCGAGTTATTACCGCCGAGCGACTTAATACCACGAATAACAACGTTGCTGGAGCCGCCCAAGGCGTTGCTTTGCACAATGTCCAGACCGGCTACTTTGCCCTCCAGTCCCCGTACGGCGTCCGGGTTGCGGCCTTGCGTTACTTCGCCCCCTTCAATCTGGGTGGCAGCGAAAGCCAGCTGGTTGCGGTTCTTCTCCACGCCCAGGGCCGTTACGACTACCTCATTGAGCTGTTTTGTGTCCGTAGCAAGCGCTACAGAAACAGTATTTACGCCCGTGATAGTGGCTTCCTGGGTAGCGTAACCCACGAAGCTGTACACTAGTGTAGTGGCCGTTGAAGGCACACTTAGGGAATATGCCCCATCAGCATTTGATGACGTGCCGATGGTAGGCATGCCCTTCACGATGATAGTAACCCCTGGCAAGCCTTGACCGGTGGCGCGGTCGGTTATCTTACCCGAAATGTTTCGGTCTTGTGCCCAAGCTTGATGGCAAAAGCCTGCAAGAAGCAGAATGACCCAGAATAAGTGTTTACTCATGGTGGAAAAGTGTAAGTGGGTGTCTCAAAATTTGATTTTGTGAAACGGATGAGGCAAGTATAAGCAAAAAATAACAGCCAAGAGGGCCTCCTGAACCAGCCATCCCAGCCATTACGAAGTTGTTAATTTATCAATACCAAACCTTTTAGCAAGTGAATCAAGTACTTACGGCTGATTTTAAAATGTATAGAATATTGGCTTCGGGCAGCTAAAAAAACACAGGTTAAGATGCATGACTACTATTTTTTTCGGTCATCTCGGCAAAATTGCCCTCTTGCACAAGCAAAAAAAATCCTCACCGATAGGGCGAGGATTTTTTAATGAATTTATTATGAAGCAATTAGTTTAATTAACTCTGCATCAGAAATCCTTTAATATATTCATCTAAATCTCCATCCAGCACATTCTGCACGTCGGTGCGCTCAATGCCGGTGCGCAGGTCTTTGATGAGCTTATAGGGATGCAGCACGTAGTTGCGAATCTGGGAGCCAAAGTCGATGCGCTTCTTGGTGGCTTCCACTTTATCGCGCTCCAGGTTGCGCTTGTCCATCTCCTGCTGATAGAGGCGCGACTTGAGCATGCGTAGCGCATGTTCTTTATTCATGAGCTGCGAGCGCTCAATCTGCACGGCGATGATAATGCCGCTGGGCGCGTGGGTGAGGCGCACGGCAGTTTCGACCTTGTTCACGTTCTGGCCGCCCGCGCCGCCGGCCCGGAAGGTATCCCAGGAGATATCGGCCGGGTTTATCTCGATGTTGATTGTATCATCGACCACGGGGTAGGCAAACACGGAGGCAAATGACGTGTGCCGCCGCCCACTGCTGTCGAAGGGCGACATGCGTACCAGCCGGTGCACCCCGATTTCGCTCTTGAGATAGCCATAGGCAAATGGCCCGTCGATTTCGAGCGAGGCCGACTTGATGCCCGCGCCTTCGCCGGGCTGGTAGCTCAGCTGCTTCACCGTAAAGCCTTTGCTTTCGCCCCACATGATGTACATGCGCATGAGCATCTCGGCCCAGTCCTGGCTTTCGGTGCCGCCGGCGCCGGGGTTTATGTCAATGATAGCCGGCAGCTGGTCTTCCTCATCAGAAAGCATCCGCTTGAACTCCAGCGCCTCTACCTTCTTTTGCGTGGCGTCGTACTCGGCTTGCAGCTCGGCCTCGGTGGCTTCGCCTTCCTTATAGAAGTCGTAGAGCACTTCGGTATCGGCCATGGACTGCTGCACGGCTTCGTAGTCGTCGGTCCAGGTTTTGAGGCCTTTGATTTCGCGCAGCTTGGTTTCGGCGGCCTTGGAATCGTCCCAGAAATCGGCGGCCATTGTTTCGGCTTCCGCCTTGATTACCTGTCCTTTACGGTTATCGTAGTCAAAGATACCTCCTCAGAGCCTCGACGCGGCCCCTCAAGTCCTTTATCTGGTCTTGGGTCATGTAGTGTATGGGTGATGTAAAGCACTGGAAACAGCTGCCAACGCAAAGGTCGGCAGAAAGCGAGTGTCATTGCGAGCGCCACGCAGTGAAGCGCGGCAATCTTTCCTCATCGCTAGGTTATTTCTCCTAACGACCAAGGAAGGATTGCCGCGCTTCACTTCGTGGCGCTCGCAACGACAAATAATATAGTATAAATACTATATTATACAGCCACCATCCAGCCGTGCGGGTCGGGGGCCTGGCCATTGCGAATGGCGTCGAGGGCCACTCCTACCCGGCGCGAAAAGGAAGCGTCGGTCAGCGCGGGCAGGTCGTAGTCGTGGCCTTCGTAGCCCATAGTGGCAATAGTGGCAATGGTAGCAGCCGTGCCTACGCCAAAGGCTTCGGTAAGGCGGCCGGCGGTCAGCGCGTCAATTATTTCGCGGCCCGATACGCGGCGCTCTTCCACGGGCAGGCCCCAGTCGCGGGCCAGCTGCAGCACCGAGCGGCGCGTGATGCCGTCGAGGATGGAGGTGGAAAGCGCGGGCGTAGTCACTTTACCATCAATCATAAACATTACGTTCATGGCGCCCGACTCTTCGACGTACTGGTGCTCGGAGGCATCGGTCCAGATGAGCTGATGGTAGCCTTCCTGCTGCGCCAGCTTGCTGGGGAGCATGGCCGCGCCGTAGTTACCGGCATTTTTGGCGTAGCCCGCGCCGCCGGCGGCGGCCCGCACGTACTTCTGCTCGAAGCGCACCCGCACCGGCTTGGTAAAAAACGCCGCTACCGGGCAGGTGATAATGCCAAAATGGTAGGTATCGGAAGGCCGCACGCCCAGCGCCCCGTCGGTGGCAAACATAAAGGGCCGGATATAGAGCGAGCTGCCGCTCATGTCGGGTACCCAGGCGGCATCGAGCTTCACGAGCTCGCGCAGGCCCTGCATAAAAATATCTTCCGGAATGGTCGGCATGGCCATGCGCTCGGCCGAGGCGTTGAGGCGCTGCCAGTTGTCGAGGGGCCGGAACAGGGCCACGCTGCCGTCGGCCTGGCGGTAGGCCTTCATGCCTTCAAAAATGGCCTGCCCGTAGTGCAGGGCCGAGTTGGCGGGGCTGATATTCAGCGGACCGTAGGGAACGATACGCGGCTGCTGCCATTCGCCCCCGGTAAACTCTACCGTCAGCATATGGTCGGCGAAGAGCTTGCCAAACTCCATGTTGGCCGGGTCGAGCTTGGTGAGCCGCGACGCGGTGGTGGGCTGTACGTCGATGGTTAAGGTATCCAGCATAGCGAATCGGGAAAAAGCTTAAAATCGGCGGCCTGGCAACAGGCCGTCAGTGGGTGGGATGGGGAGAGAAGAAAAAAGAATAGTATACGTAAGCAACTGCTAACCTAGACACGCGGTTTCCAGGTAACCTCGGCCACACCGAGCGCGTGCGCCATAGCGCGGCTGAGCACAAAGAGGTAATCGGAGAGCCGGTTGAGATACATCACCACGAGGTCTTCCACCGGCGACTCTTCCCGCAGGTGAATAACCAGCCGCTCGGCGCGGCGGCACACGCAGCGCGCCACGTGCCCAAACGAGACGGACGCATGCCCGCCCGGCAGCACAAACTCGCGCAGGGGCGCCAGCACCTCATTGAGGCGGTCCATTTCCGCTTCGAGCAAGGCCACGTCGGCGGCGTGCAGGTCGGGCAGGCGCTGGCGCTGGTCTTTACCAGGGTCAGTGGCCAGGTGCGAGCCGATGGTGAAGAGGCGGTCCTGAATTTCCTTTAGAAAGTCGCGGTACGGTGCGTTTACTTCCTGGTCGCGCAGCAGCCCGATGTACGAGTTCAGCTCATCTACCGTGCCGTAGCAGTCGATGCGCAGGCTCGACTTAGGCACCCGCGTACCGCCAATGAGTGAGGTAAGGCCCTGGTCGCCAGCCTTCGTGTAGATTTTCATTTAACAGGCAAGGTTTAGTAGTCAACTGTGCTTTAAAGCGGTTTCCAAGTCAGTATACGGGGCGGGCTGCCGGCTCAACCTATACACTTACCTGGAAACCTTTCTAGCATTAAATATATCTTAAAATACTTATATATTTTATTTTAAAACAGCTAACCTCTCTACCCAGGTAACCAGGAAAAGGCAGGAAGCATGCTCGGCTTTTCTGAGCGGCTTTACTGACTAAAGGAATTGATGGCTGGTTGCGTCACACTATGATTGGAGTCGTCCGTTTCGATGAGGCCATCGCGCAGGCGCACAATGCGGTGGGCGTAGTGCGCGATATCCTCTTCGTGGGTTACCATAATAATGGTATTGCCCTTGGCATAAAGCGCCTCAAACAGCCCCATGATTTCGTAGCTGGTTTTGGAGTCGAGTGCGCCCGTAGGCTCATCGGCGAGCAGCACGCTGGGGTTATTAACGAGCGCGCGGGCGATGGCCACGCGCTGGCGCTGGCCGCCGCTCAGCTCATTGGGGCGGTGGCCGGCGCGGTCGGCCAGGCCTACCGAGCGCAGCGCCTCCAGGGCCCGCTCGTTGCGGTCGC
This sequence comes from Hymenobacter sp. BRD67, assembly GCF_013256425.1. Lineage (GTDB taxonomy): Bacteria > Bacteroidota > Bacteroidia > Cytophagales > Hymenobacteraceae > Hymenobacter. The sequence goes on along the minus strand of NZ_CP053904.1, from coordinate 98,928 downwards.
GCTTGCTCAGGCCGGCGTAGATGAGCGGCAGAGCCACGTTTTCGAGCGAGGTGGAGCGCGGCAGCAGGTTAAAAGTCTGGAAAACGAAGCCAATTTCTTTGTTACGCACCTCGGCCAGCTGGTTGTCGCTCATGCGGCTCACGTCCTGCCCATTGAGAATATACTGGCCCTGAGTAGGCGTATCGAGGCAGCCCACAATGTTCATGAGCGTACTCTTGCCCGAGCCCGAAGGCCCCATAAACGCCACGTACTCGCCGCGCTTGATGTCGATACTCACCGAACGAAGCGCGTGGATGTGCTCAGTCCCCATCACGTATTCCTTGGCGATGTTGGTGGTCTGGATGACGAGGGGGATGGAGTCGGTGAGGAGCATACAGCAAAAAGTAAATTAGCGAGCGGGCACCGGCGGCTGGTCGAATGACGCGGCCGCCGCCGCATGGGCTGCCTGATGGGCCGCAAATTGGCTCAGCAAGTTAGCGTAGGCCGCGGGGCTGAGGTGCGGCCGCAGCGGCCCGAGCGCCGACTGGCCGAGGTCAGCCAGCCCCGCATCGGCGGCGGCCAGCACGTAGGCTTGCCGCAACGGCACGGAGGCCGGGTTTTCGGTAAGGCCCTTATTGAGCGCGTCGTAAGCATCGGTGTACGCTTTTTGGGCGGTGAAGTAGCGGGCGGCAGCCAGCACGGCTGTTTCGTTGAAGGGCGTTTCGTTGACAATGCGCGTGTAAAGCTTGCGCTCAACGGCAGGTTGGTGGCGCAGCCCGGCGAGCGCAGCCTGGGTGTAGAGCAGCGAGCCTTGTGGCAATGCCCAACGGTCCTTATTCTTCACCCAGTCTTCGGCTCGCCTTACCTCATTCGCCATCAATTCGAGTTGGTTGGCCTGGGCTAGGTCAGTTAACTTTCTCGCTAGCCAACGTGCCGTTTCTACTTCACCATCCTCCGCTTCATATTCATTAACCTTATAAAGCAGTTTGTTAACAAACTTTTTGGCGGCCGAGTCTTGGACTGAAGCCATAGCCCGGCGAAAGGCAAGGGTAGAGTCAGGTGATAAAGGAATAATGAAGCGGGTGAATAGCTGCGCCGGGACAGCTTCTTTAAAGCCACTTTGCACTGCTCGCCCAAATTGCGCCGTTGCCGTGGCGTACTGCTGCTGCTGCAACTGCCACAGGCCCAATATATACTGATAATACCCGGCCGTGGGCGTACTGCCCGCCGTAAGTGGCGCCAGCGTTTGGCGGGCAGCCAGCTCCTGGCCGGCCGCGTGGCGCAGCAGCGCCTGCAGAAAAAGCAGCTGCTCGTAGTAGGCTTCGTTGCCCGCCCGCGCAGACAGTCGGGCCAGCGCTAGGACCATATGCTGACAATCGGCCGGCCTGGCCGCCCGGATGGTTAGCAGGGCCGTTTGATAAAGCTGGGCAAAACTAGCCGCGTCGAGGTCAGCAGCAGGAGCCGGCAGCGCGGGCAGCGGGGCGGGCGCGTGGGTCAGGAGCTGCACCAGCTGCTTGTTGGCCAGCAAGGCCGGCTCATCAGGCGTGGCTGGCGAGCTGGCGGCCAGCTTTTGGGCAGCCGGCCCCAGGCCCTGGCTAAGCAGGAAGGCAAGCTGATTGGTACGGCTCACGTAGCTGCCCGGCTTCAGCTGCTCGGCTTTATCAAGGTAAAACGCCACCGAATCGGTAAGCGCCGAGCGGGTAAATAGCTGCGCCATATCGGAGGTGAGCGCAAAGCGGCGCGGCGCGGCCCGTCGGGCCTGGCGCAGTACCTCCAGCGCATCCAGAAAATCGGTAGGCTCGCTGAGCAGGGCGTTCAGGTGCAGCGACACCTTTTCGTCGGGCCCGCGAAGCAGCGCCCGGCGCAGCGCATTCAGCTCGTTCTGGCGCTGGCTCCGGAAACGGTACAGGGCGGCCCGCCCCAGCTGCGCCGGGCGGTTGAAGCGGTCAAGCACGTCGCCGCTTTCGGCGTAGTAGCGCTCGGCCAGCAGGGCCAGCGGCAGGTCATCGGGCCGGGCCTCGCTCTGCTGGCGGGTGAGGTCGCCGAGCTGGTTGTACTGCCCGGCCTGCACCAGGTTGAGCAGGGGCCAGTTGCTGCGCAGCTCATATAAAAACAAGCTGCCAATACCTAGTATATACACCAGGTAAAAGGGCAGCCGGCGCGGCTCAAATACCACCCGGTACACGCGCAGCCGCTGCCGGATAAGCGTACCAAAATTGACCAGTACATAAAGAAAGAAGGCCGCGCCCACGGCCAGTAGCGTCTGCCCACTGAAGGTACGGGCGGCGGTGAGCAGCGGGGTATTGGCCGTGGCCAGGGCGTAGCTCAGGGCGCCCGCAGACGCAGCCACCAGCAGCCAGTAAAGCGGCCGGGCAGCCGCGTAGGGCAGCCAGCCGGCGTAGCTGGGCGCCCGCTCGCGCAGGCCCAGCCCGCCCATCAACACGGCCGGCAGTAGCAGTAGCAATGGGTCGAGGTGCAGGCCGGCACCCAATGCCAGCGTACTATCATTCCAGCAATAAAGCGCCAAAGCCCCAGGTAAAGCAGGCTGGCCAGCCCGAAGGGTAGCAGTCCAAACCGACTTTCGGGGCGTTCGGCCTGGGTGTTAAACCATAGTAAAGCCCGAATATTCTCCCCTCCTACCCATAGTACCAGCGCCGCTACCAGCACCGCGCCGGCCGGCGTAGCGTAGGCGGCCAGGTGCAGCGCCGTTTCGGAGAGCGGCAGCCTGGTACGGGCCACCACGAGCGCCGCCAGCCCAGCCACTAGTCCGCTAAACAGTGCCACCCGCCACCTAGCCCGCACCTGCTCGCCAAAGGCTTGCAGCCCCAGGGCAGCCCCGCCCAGCACTGCCAGCATGAGGTATAAGAAGTACTGCCGGGTATCGTCAAAAATGCCCAGCGCGTCCACATTCAGCGACATGAGCAGGAAGATGACGGGCATCGTACCGGCCAGAAAGGCGGGCCGCCGCAGCATACTCACTACGGCCAGCCACCCGGCCAGCGCCATACCCAGCACCGCCAGCCACAGCGCCGCCGCCAGCGGCTGGGTATAGGGGCCGCCCACCTCGTGCGTCAGCGTAGTAATAAAGCCGTTGACGGGCACCGGCAGCCGGGCCGGACCTACGACTACCGAGTCGAGGGTGAGGGGCACCGGGGTCAGGTGCGGCACCAGCCGGATGGGCAACACGGCATTGTCGCCCGCCACATAATAATATACTACCCCAGCAGAGCCAGCCCGGCCAGGAGGGCGGGCAGCCCCGGCAAGCGGCGCAAAAAGGCAGAATCAGGCAAGAGTTGGCAGCATTACAGGTAGAAAGCAACAGGGCGCGGGCGCCCACCCACGCTAATCCAGTACCTTGGGCACGCGGAAGTAGTCCGAATCTTTGCGCGGGGCATTGCGCAGGCCATCCTGGTGGCTTACGGTATTGCGGGCCTCATCATCGCGCAATACGTTGATTTCGTGCGACAAATGAACGAGCGGCGCTACGCCTTCGGTATCAACCTTCTCCAGCTGGGCCACCCAATCTAAGATTTTATTGAGGTCCGTGAGCATCTGACCTTCGCGGGCCGGGTCAAATTCGAGGCGGGCCAGGTGCGCCAGGCCGCGCAGGGTTTCGAGGTCAGCTTTCATTTAGTAGGGGTAACAAATGATGAGGCAATGGATAAGGAGAAAAATCGAAGTAGCGGGCAGATAAGTCGAAGTATACCAAACAACTACCTATCCCTCCTTACCTGTCACCAAAATTTACTGGGTTCCGGAATGCCCCGGCCTTCGGGCACGAAGTCATCGGCAATCTGGGCAGTCACTTTCGCTTTCAGGGCGGGTATGTCTTCCTGGGTAAGGCCCTTGGTACTAATAGGCTCGTGAAACACGACGCGCAGCCGGGCATGGCGCACCCGCAGGCCGGCAACCGAAGGCATAAACTTGTGGTTCAGGGCATGCTTACCGGCACAATCGGCACGCCGGTAGCAATAGCCAGCTGAAACGCGCCATCCATAAAGGGCAGCAGCTCCTCGCCGGGTTTGGGTCCGATGGTACCTTCTGGGAATATGGCCAGCGGCCGGCCATTCAGCAGTCCCTGCCGGGCCTGCGCCATGGCCCGGCCACGGCTTACTAGACTGCGGCGATTTACTGTAATATATGTTTTAGCAAATATTGGACCCCAGAATGGAAACTTTGCCAGCGTGTCTTTCCCCATCATATTCAGGAAGCCCGGAATTGTGTAAAAGAGCACCATAATATCAATGTAGGAACCGTGATTGGCTACATAAATGCACGGCTGAGGTACCGGTGCGGAGCTTTCGTGAATAATCTCCAAAGGCACGCCCCACATAAGCATGGAGAATTTGGCCCAGTTGCGATTGATAGCGTGCAGGTAAGGCTGCCACTCGGGCCGGCGCACTAAAATGAGCTGCAGCGGATAGGTGACGAAGAAAGGAACTACAAACCAAATCGTGGCCCAGGTGGTGTAGAGCCGATGACCAAGGTAGCGCAGGAAAGCTGGCATAAAGGCAAATTTACGGTGAATGATGAACACTGAGTAATTACCCGAGAGTTCTCACCGTAACTCGTCTCTCTCCTGCTGTTGGCTACTACCTCTTGAGGCCAGCGCCTTCTCGGCCTTCAGCAAGCCCGCCACACTGATAGCATCAGTAATGCGGTCGGCCATTACCAGCTCAATGGCCTGCGCCAGCGGCAGCTTCCAGAGGCGCAGGTCTTCGGTTTCTTCGGGCTCCCACTCGCTTTGGGTCAGGTCTTCGGCCAGAAACACAAACCCCTCTTCGTCGGTAACCGAGTTGGACGTGTGCAGGCGGGCGATGCGCGTCCAGCGGGCCGCCCGCAGGCCGGTTTCCTCGCGTAGCTCGCGCTGGGCCGATTCAAGCACGTCGAGCTCGACGGGGCCGCCGCCCATCGGGATTTCCCAGCTGTACTCGTTTAGCGCGTATCGGTACTGGCCCACCAGCCAGGTATTGCCTTCCGCATCGAGCGGCACAATCCCGATGGCTTTATTTTTCATGGATACCACGCCGTACACCCCCGGCCCGCCTGTGGGGTTGATAATCTGGTCTTCGCGCACCCGAATCCAGGGATTCTGGTACTTCACTTCCGAGCTCAGCGTTTGCCAGGGGTTGTGCGTTTCGTCGAGGTCATCAGGGGGCTGCGAATAAGTCATCAGGCGCGTGGCTAAGTGGAATACCGGCAAAAATAGCCCCGGCCGGCGGCCCGGCTGCCCAAACCCCGCGCCAAGCCGGGCCGTACTACGCTCAGCCCGGCGGCCACTCACCTTCCGGCCGCCGGGCTTGCTTCTATGGCTGATAAGACTCAAAAGCCCGCCGACGACTCGCTGCTTAATCTCAAGTTTGCCCAGGCCGAAGCCGACCTGGCCGCTAAAACCGGTGGCCTTGGCCCCATTACCAACGACTACATCTCGACCGACGAGGATGACGAAATAAGCCGGGCCGATGGGCCGCTCGATAGCCAGGGTCAGCGCCGGGGCGAAAACGACGCGCCCCTAAAAGGTGACTCCGCCGGCGCGCATAGCTAACCTCCCCTGTATGCATTTCATCGATAGTAGCCCAACCTGCCACCGCCCCCTGAGCACGCGCATCTGGCTTCAGCTGCTGGCCCTGGGCATTGCCATTGGCCTGCTGATGCTGAGTGGCTGCCGCGCCGGTGGGCCGGGTACGCCGGCCCGCACCGTATCGGCTTTTTTTGCCAAATACCGCGACCGGCCCGGCTTCCGCACCACCGAGTGGTCGGCCGACCTGCTACAGCGCCTGGCGCTCGTGCGGGTGGGTAAGCTACTGGGCGGCAATGACCTTACAAATGCCATCACGGGTATCCGCACGGCGCGGGTTATGAGCTTTACGCCCACCTCGGGCAGTGCGCAGGGCCTGGTACGCGAGGGCCTCAATAATGAAGTGAGTGGCCTGCTGCAAGCCGAGCGCTACACCTCACTGGTCAATTCGAATGGCGGAGCCGCCACCTACCAATATGTGGTAAAAGCCTCAGGCGACCAGGTAAGTGAGCTGGTCGCTACCGGTGCCCTACCCGATGCGCTGGGCTCGTTTGTATTGGTGCAGGTGCAGGGCAACTTTACCCGCTCTCAAGCCGAGGCACTGAGCAAAGTGCTGCCCGAAGTAGTGCAGCAAACGGCAGGAAAATAAGCGCGCTAATGCCACTAGCCGAAGCTTTTGCATAAAAAAGTCTCGCTCATGCTACTGAGCGAGACTTTTTTATATATTTCTTATATTATATATCAAACTTAATACCCTGCGCCAGCGGCAGCTCGGTGCCGTAGTTGATGGTATTGGTTTGGCGGCGCATGTATACTTTCCAGGCGTCAGAGCCCGATTCGCGCCCGCCACCGGTTTCTTTTTCGCCGCCAAAAGCGCCGCCGATTTCGGCTCCGCTGGTGCCGATGTTCACGTTGGCAATGCCGCAGTCGGAGCCCGGCGCGGCCAGAAAGGCTTCTGCCTCGCGCAGATTCAGCGTAAAGATGGCCGACGACAGGCCCTGCTTCACGCCATTTTGCAAGGCAATGGCTTCCGTCACGTCCCCGCTATATTTGATGAGATAGAGAATGGGGGCAAACGTTTCGGCCTGCACCGTGGCATAGTGGTTTTCAGCTGCTACCAGCGCAGGCAGCACGTAGTGGCCGCCGTGCAGCTCGGCGCTACTTACTACCTGGCCGCCAGCCAGCAGCGTAGCGCCTTCTTTCTGCACGCTTTCAAGGGCCGTGGTAAAGAGCGTCACCGCATCGGCATCGATGAGCGGGCCTACCAGCGTGCCGGCCTGTAGCGGGTGGCCCACCGGCAGCTTGGCGTAGGCAGCCAGCAGGCGCTGCGTTACCTCCTCATAGATACTTTCGTGAATAATGAGGCGGCGCGTGGTAGTGCAGCGCTGCCCGGCCGTGCCCACCGCCCCGAAGACAATGGCTCGCATGGCCATATCCAGGTCGGCCTGCGGGGTAAGAATAATGGCATTGTTACCGCCCAGCTCCAGCAGGGCGCGGCCCAGGCGCTGGCCTACGGCCGCGCCTACCGCCCGGCCCATGCGGGTACTGCCCGTGGCCGATACCAGCGGCACGCGCTCATCGGCAGCCATAGCGGCGCCTACGTCGGCGTGGCCCAGCACCAGGTTGAAGACGCCTTCCGGAATATCGTTTTTTTCTAATACTCCGCGAATGATGTGCTGCACGGCCACGGCGGCCAGCGGCGTTTTCTCCGAAGGCTTCCAGATGCTGACGTTGCCACACACGGCGGCCAGCATGGCATTCCAGCTCCACACCGCCACCGGGAAGTTAAAAGCCGAAATAATACCCACCACCCCAGCGGGTGGTACTGCTCGTACATGCGGTGGGCCGGCCGCTCCGAGTGCATGGTGAGACCGTGCAGCTGCCGGCTCAGGCCCACGGCAAAGTCGCAGATATCAATCATCTCCTGCACCTCGCCCAGGCCTTCCTGCAATATTTTACCCATCTCGTAGCTTACGAGCTTGCCCAGCGCCTCTTTGTGGTGGCGCAGCTCGTTGCTTATCTGGCGCACGATATCGCCGCGCTGAGGGGCCGGCACCAGCCGCCATCTCAGGAAGGCCTGCTGGGCAGTTTGCACCACGGCGTCGTAGTCGGCTACGGTAGCCAGGGTTACGGCCGCGATGCGCTGGCCATCGGCTGGCGACACAATAACTTTTTCCGGGCCAGTGGTAGTACTCCACTGGCGGCCCGTGCTGGTGGCAGGGTTTTGGGGCTTGATGCCGAGCTGCCGCAGCACATCCCGGATGCCATGCGGGTCGGCATGGGGGTGGGCTACGGTTACATCGGGCTGGGTGGCTTCTTCCAGAGCTTGCTTCATGGGGTGGGAATATGGGACTGCGTCTGCCAAAGGTAGCAGCGCCGGCCAAGTGTGGGCCGGCACTGGCCCGGCTCAGCCGCCCGGCCTCAGGACTGCTGTGCCAGCCAGGCCAGCGCCTCGCTCTCCTGATTGAAGTAGCAGTAATGCCCGTCTTGCAGCGAACCTAGGCGCATATTCTCTTTCAGGGCCGGGTTGGTGCGGGCCAGCTCCTGGTTGACCATGGCGAAGTAGGCCAGGGCTACCGGTCGGCCCAGCACCAGGGGCAGCTGCGGGCCAAACTCCTCCCGAAACCACAGGGCGGCGTCGGTATCGATGGCTACGCGGCGGCGCACATCGAGCAGCCAGTGGCAGCAGTTGTCGTGGGCGATGGCAGCGGCCAGCAATGCGTGGTAGTGCGCCTTCAGCTCGTCGAGCGTCACCGGGCGCAGCCAAAGCCCGATGAGCATCCGCTGCTCGGGGCGATATTCCAGCGAGAAGCTATCGGGAGAATAGGTAGTAGCGTGGGGTACCATAGCAGCAGCAAAATGGAACGACAGGCATAAAGATAGCCCCTACGCCTTGAGGTGCGCCCGCAGCTTGCCCTGAAACGGGCGCCCGGGCAAAGCTGCTGCCAGCAGCGCTTCGACAGCTGCCTTTTATGCCTTCTCCTGCTGGCGGTGATACAGCAGCCAGTCACGGGCCGCGCCCTCGTTGTTAAAGAAGTAGGGATAAAACTCTTCCTGAGCCTGCTGACGCAGGCGTACCTGGGTGGCAATGCTTTCGATATCGGCTCGGTTTTGCTCGGTCGCTACGCAGGCCAGAAATACCGGCCGACCCAGTACCTGCACCACCTGCTGCGACAAGAGGTTATCAAACCACTTCTGAAAGGTAGGCGGGTGCCAGGTGCGCTCACGCAGGTCGAGCAGCCAGAACCGGCAGTGGCCAGCTTTGAGGGCTGCTTCAACCAGCAGCTCAAATACTTCCGGAAGGTCGGGGTCGGAATGGTTGCGTCGCCAGCGGCCTACGAGCACTTCCTCTTCGGCCTCATAAGTAATGGCAAGCGACTCAGCAGGGGAAGCAGGCATAGCACAACGGAGCCGAATTCAGGCAATAAGCAACAAGGTACGACCAGTTCAGGCACGGGTCTTATTTTCAGCGTAAAAAGCATTTGTTACATATAATTTTTTCTATATTTAAAAAACATTCAACTAACCAAAAAACCCTTTGCCAAGCATTGGCAAAGGGCTTTTTGGTTTTAAGCTGGCTCACTTTCTACTCGCGGCCGATGGGATAGTACGCCTTGCGGCCATCGGGATACACCCCTTCTACGAGGGCGCCCGAGTTATCCTTGGCCTGGTCGAGGTAGGCCTGCACGTCGGCGGGCTTGCGCACCACGTTCTTATCAATGCGCGTGATGATAAAGCCATCGGCCATGCCGGTTTCCTTAAAATTGCTGCCTTTGATACCCGAAACCTGGGCACCGCCCTCGATACCGAGCATATTTTGCAGCCGCGAGGCTACCGGAGCCACTTTGGCGCCCTCGTAGCTAATAGCAGCATCGGCGGGTAGTTCGTGCACTACGGCCGTCGTATTGGCGGCATTGTAGAGCGTAGCCGTGGCTACCTCCTTGTTGCCGCCGCGCAGATACCCTACCTTAATGCGGTCGCCAGGACGGAAGCGGGCTACCTGCTCCTGCAGCTGCGAGGCCGTGTTTACGGGCACGCTGTTGATATCGGTAATAATATCGCCGATTTTCAGGCCGGCCGCCGCGGCAGCGCTCTTCTCACCCAGGCCCTGCACATACACCCCGTTCAGGGTATTAAGCTTCTTCTCGGAGGCCAGCTTGGCATCGACTTCCTGAATGCGCACGCCGAGCAGCGCCCGCTGTACTACTTTGTATTTGAGCAGGTCATCTACCACCTTGCTCACGATGGAGCTGGGCACGGCAAAGGCATAGCCTTCAAACGAGCCGGTGTGCGACGAGATAGCCGAGTTGATGCCGATGAGGTCGCCGGCCGTGTTCACGAGCGCGCCACCCGAGTTGCCAGGGTTTACCACGGCATCGGTCTGGATGTACGACTCTACGCCCATGTTCTGGTCGCGGCTCAGAATGCCGATGCTGCGGCCCTTAGCCGAGATGATACCAGCGGTTACCGTTGAGTTCAGGTTGAAGGGATTGCCCACGGCCAGCACCCACTGGCCCACTTTCACCTCATCGGAGTTGCCATACTTCACAAAGGGCAGGTTATCAGCCTTCACTTTCAATACGGCCAGGTCGGTGCTGGGGTCGGCCCCTACCAGCTCGGCATCGAACTTGCGCTTGTCGTCCATCACCACCGTAATTTTCGACGCTTTATCAATCACGTGGTTATTGGTGACGATGTAGCCGTTGGCGGCAATGATTACGCCCGAGCCGGAGCCTTCGCCCCCACCCTGGGGCTCACGCTGCCCGCGCAACTGCCCATCAAACTGGTCACCGAAGAACTGACGCAGGAAGGGGTCCATCTGCATCATGCGGCTTTGCTGCTGAGGCTCGGCCTTGTACTCGGTCATTACGTGCACTACGGCCGGCGTTACGGCCGCCGCCGCCGCCACAAAGTTGAGGCCCTCCGGGCCGCGTAGGCGCTGCTGCGCATAGCCGAGGTGTAGCGTACCTGGGGGTCGGAAGCTACGGTAGTTTGAGCCACGTTGCCCGGCTCGGATTCCAGCAGCTTGTATCCCCCACGGCCACGCCGCCGCCCAGAATGGCGGAAGTCAGCAGGCCGAGCATCATGTTTTTAGCTTGCATTGGGGTTAAGATAAAATGGTAAAAAAGAAAGTCAGGTTAAGAATATGCATCCGCCGACACAGCTATACTACCCGCACAGCAGGCGGGAAGTTTTCTAGCCAGACCATGCAACGCCAAAAAGAGGCGTTGTAGTGCCCAAAGGTTGCCAGCGAAGCGTTTATATGCAAGCCCCGGGCCAAAAAAGGCACCTTTTGAGGTGCCTTTTTGCCGGTTTAGCGCACTTCAATATGCTGCTTAGTCACCTTCTCGGTGTCGAAAGGCAGGGTCACGCGCAGCAGCCCATCGGTGAGCTCGGCGCTAATGTCTTTTACATTCACCGTCTCCGGCAGGCGGAAAGCCCGGTGGAATTCCCCAAACCGAGTCTCTACCCGGCGCAGCTGGGGCACGTTTTCGCCCTCGGTAGCCGGGGCCGGACGGTTGCCATTGACCACCAGCTGGCCGTCCTGAAAATCGATACTAACGGCCTCTTTGGCTACGCCCGGCAGCGCCAGGTGCAGCTCAAAGCCCTGGGCGGTTTCGAAGATGTCGGCGGCGGGCACAAAGGAAGCCGAAGGCTGGGGTGCGGCCGGCTGCGCATCGCGCAGTAGTTCGCTCAGCATGGAGTTGAAGGCGCGGGTGGGGCGCAGAACGGGGCGGTTATTATAAACTACAGCAGACATAATATAAAGAAGATGTGGAAGTGAAAAGCCACCAGCCTTTACCGGCGGGGCTACCTCTCCTCCTTAAAATCTGTGCCGAAGTAATCTACAGCCAAAAAGTCAGTTAATTTTAATTGCCACTTTTCGACCCCTATCCTTTCAGCTGCCAAATACACATTCATAGCCCAAAAAGGCACTTTAATCACTTCTCTAACCCAAGACACAAAGTCCGATTTCGTTAATTCTGCGTGGGTAGCTGCTGCCAGTCTGCTGCTGGCTGGTGGGCCAGGTAGGTGTAGCGTAGGTCCAGGCCTAGCACGGGCGTCGTGGTGTTGAGCTTGCCGTTGGATGTGGGCACGCCGTTTTTATCGGTCTGGATGAGGATGCGGCTGTAGTTGGCCTGTACGCCCACCCAGGGCGTAAGGGTAAGTTGGGGACCGGCCTGCACCCCGATTTCGCCGCGCAGGCTGGTAAAGTCTATCGTGCGCTTATCGGGGTCGAGGTCAGCCTTTTGCAGGCGCAGAAATACGGCTGGCTCGAAGCTCACACGCGGGCGCAAGGCAAAGCTACCGGGCCGGCTACCCAGCTGAATGGTTTTTTCCACGTCCAGGCGCAGACGCACCAGCGTGCGGCTAGCCACCAGCGTGGTCGGGAAGGGCGCCGCATTGTAGGCCGCCTCGCCCAGCGCGTACTCCACCCCCAGCCGCTGACCAAACTGCACCCGCCCCAGCGCCGCCCGGTGGCGCAGCAGCAGCCCCGGCACCACGGCGCTACGCCGCACAAACGTGGCCGGCTCGCTGGCATAGCGCAGGGTAGCGCCCCAGCTCCACTGCGGCTGCCAGCGGTGTTCGTAGCCAGCCGTGAGGTTGAGGTAATCGAGGCCCAATGCAGGGTTGCGGCCGGCAAAACCCTCGGTTTCGCGCCGCCCTCCCACGCTGAAATAGGCGTAGTTATCGGCTGATAGCGCCACGGCGGCTTGCAGTTCGGGCGCCAGCGCTACGGGGCGCCGAAGCTTTTCCGTACCCTGGGCGGCTACCTGGCCAGCGCCGGCCAGCAGCAGGGCCAACATCGCAGTTTTTTGCATCATAAGTCAAGGGCGGGCGAGCCGCAGTAAGTCGGTGTTTACTGGGCCAGCTCCTGCAAGGCTACCCAGGCCATTAGCCCCGCGCCGATGCTCAGCGCCTGCTCATCAATATCGAAGATGGGCGTGTGCACCGAAGCGGCAAAGCGTCCATCGGCGGCGCGGGTACCCAGGCGATAAAAGCACGCCGGCGCAGCCTGCGAGAAGTAGGCAAAGTCTTCGGCAGCCAGCCACTGGTCGAGCTCAATCACGTTTTCGGCTCCCAGGTAGTGCTCGGCAGCAGCCCGCACGCGGGCAGTTACGGTGGGGTTATTGTCGAGGCAGGGGTAGCCGCGCCGGATTTCCAGCTCGCACACGGCGCCCATGCTGGCCGCGAGGCCTTCGCACAGCTGCCGCAGGTGCTGATGGGCTTCGTCGCGCCACTGCTCGTCGAGGGTACGAAACGTGCCTTCGATAGATACTTCGTCGGGAATAACGTTGGTAGCGCCGTTGGCGATGACTTTACCAAAGCTCAGCACCGACGGCAGCTTGGGGTTGGCGCGGCGGCTCACAATCTGCTGGGCGGCCACGATGAGGTAAGCCGCTACCAGCACGGGGTCGAGGTTGAGCTCGGGCATGGCGCCGTGGCCGCCTTTCCCCTTGATTTTTAGATAAAGCTCGTCGGTACTGGCCATGTAGCGGCCCGAGCGCACGCCAATCTGCCCCACTGGCAGGCGCGGAAATACGTGCTGGCCGAGAATTTCAGCTGGTGCGGGGTTTTCGAGCACGCCGTCTTTTATCATCAGTGAGGCCCCGCCGGGCAGCAATTCCTCACCGGGCTGAAATATCAGCTTTACAGTGCCTTTGAAGTGAGCCCGCTGCTCGGTGAGCAGGCGGGCGGCCCCGAGCAGGCAGGTCGTGTGCACGTCGTGACCGCAAGCATGCATCACGCCGTGGTTCAGCGACTTATACGGCACTTCACTCAGCTCCTGAATTGGCAGGGCATCCATATCGCCGCGCAGCGCCACTACCGGGCCGCCAGGTTGTCCTTCGATGAGCGCCACTACGCCCGTACCCGCCACCCGGTAGGGCTGCAGCCCCATCGCCAGCAGCTGACTGGTAACGAAGGCCGCCGTCTCAGTTTCCTGGAACGACAGTTCAGGATGAGCGTGCAGGTGGCGGCGCAGGGCCGATAGCTCGGGGGCCAGGGCAGCGGCGCGGGCCCGGATTGTCTGAACCGCAGATTGGTCGGATTGGTCGGATTTCACAGATTTTGTGGGCGGCTCTTAACCGCAGTACTGAAGCTGTTTAAGAAGCATAGACAGGGCTTTACGGATTCTCTACGGAAAAGCAATTGTTTACAAAATCCGTGAAATCCGTTAAAATCCGCGCTAATCAGTGGTCTATGGCACCTTGTTGAGCAGTACCTGCATGGGCTCCAGCTCGGCGCGGGGCACAAACTGCCGCACGCGCTGCAAGCCGCGCTCAGCTTCGAGCCTGGTCAGGTAATCGCCCACATAGAGCCGGTACACGGGCTGCTTAAAGGTAATATAGTCGGTTTCGTCGGGGTAGCGGGCAATAATCTGCCGGCGAATGGTCATCACCTGGTCGCGCTCCAGGCCCAGGTAAGCACGCACGCGGTAGCCGCTGGCATACTTTACATTCTGGTTGGTAAAAGCCTGGTCGCGCAGGCGCTGCTCCAGCTGCGCATTCACCTGATTGGTGGGCGCAGGCGCGGCAGCTTTAGCCGAAGGCGCACCCGGCACAGCGGCCGCCGGTGTCGGAAGCGGGCCCGTAGCCACAGGCAGCGCAAATACCGGCCGGTACTTTGTCAGGTTCTCGACGGGGCCGGCCGGGCCGGGCTTATGCGTTGTATCAACCGGTACTTGGGCACGGGCGGTGGGGGCAGCTGGGGCCGTAACCGCGCAGGCCGCCAGCAGCGGCAAACTCAGCAGCAGCACGGCTTTACGAAGGCGTAGATTCATCTTCCTGCAAAATTGCCAGACTATTAGAAGTACCCAGCCGGTCGGCCCCGGCAGCCAATAGCGCCTCGGCCTGCGCCCGCGTGCGAATGCCACCACTGGCCTTAATGCGCACCCCGGCCGGCAACACGCGGCGCAGCAGCTCCACATCAGCCACGGAGGCGCCCCGGCTGGCAAAGCCGGTGCTGGTTTTCACAAAATGCGCGCCCGCCTCGGCGCAGAGCCGGGCGGCGGTTTCCATCTCCACCTCGGTAAGCAGGGCCGTTTCGATAATGACCTTGAGCACCGAGTTGTGCACGTCGGCCAGGTCGGCCAGGTCTTCGATTTCGGCTTTCACCGCGTCGAGCTGGCCCGACTTCAGGAGCGAGACATTCAGCACCACATCCAGCTCAGTTGCACCTTCGGCCATCGCGATTTCGGCTTCCCGAAACTTCACCCGGCTACTGCTGTAGCCCAGCGGAAACCCGATTACTGTGCACACGGCCACGCCCGAGCCGCTCAGCTCGCGGGCCGCCAGTGCCACGTGGCAGGGCGGCACGCAGGCGCTGGCAAAGCCATACTGGCGCGCCTCCTGGCACAGCTGGCTTATCTGGGCTTCGGTGCAGTCGGGCCGCAGCAAGGTATGGTCGAAGGTAGCGGCGAGGTTGGGCGTGGGCATGGCACAAAGGTACGGCGGGCTAACGGGCCTTACTCCACCAGCAGCTTTTGCGTAGCTAGCTCCTCGCCTACCTGCACCTGCACGGTATACACACCGGGTGTCAAACCGCTCAGCTGCAAAGCGTAATCATGCCCGGCGGGGGCCTGAGTGGTGCGTACTACCCGGCCCAGACCGTCGAGGATAATAAGTGTAGCTGCCCCCACCCCGACCGGTACGCGCACAGTAGCTATATAGCTGGCGGGGTTAGGATAGAGTTCAAGGCCCGTCAGCGAAGCAGTGTTGCCGACAGCCAGCGGACCAGCATCCGTGTTTGCGACTAAGGTGGCCAGGAAGGCTCTGGGGCCGCCGTCGGCCGAGCGGGTGGACGCGGCCGTACCCTTCAACGGCCCCAACGTGACAGTGGTAGCGGCCCTCTCGGCCCAGGGCATAGAGGCGGTCATGGAACTGGACGGCGCCGTGAACACGGCCAGCTTTGCCGTGTACCTGGAGCAGGTGCTCGGGCCGGGCTTGCAGCCGGGCGACGTAGTCGTACCGGATAATCTGCCCGTGCATAAGGCGCAGGGGCTGGCCGAGTTGGTCGAAGCGCGCGGCGCGTGGCTGCTGTACCTACCTCCCTACTCGCCGGATTTCACGCCTATCGAATTGGCCTTCAGCAAGCTCAAAACCCACTTACGCACCGCCGCCGCCCGCACCCGCCAGGCCCTGACAAGCGCCTTGCAAGCGGCGCTGACCTGGATTACGGCCGAGGATGCGCAAAACTGGTTTGACCATTGTGGCTATCACGTACCCTGATTACGAATCTGCTCTAATAAGCGCGATATAGAGGTTAGCATTGCGTTAGATGAGTGAGGAAAAGTTAGCCAGGGATGTGAGCGTCTGGGACATGCTTAGCGTTGCACAACAGGCCCTTAAAAGTAGGCCTATTTATTTTGTTCTATTCTATACAAATACAAAAGGCCCGCTTGCGCGGGCCTTTTGTATTTGTATAAGAAAATCGATAAATGCCTAGTCTACCAGCACGCAGCGCTGGGCCAGCACGTCCTGCTCTACGGTTTTATACTTCACGTCGCGCACTATGCGGCCGTCCATGTACTGCACGCTTACCTTATCGTTGCGGTTGGCAATTTTCTGGCTACGAGCGGGCTCCTGCCTGATGGGCGGGGCCAGGCCCAGCTCGGCAGCCTGGTCGAGGTCTTCCTGCCCGGCCCCGAGCGATACGTCCGACACCGCTTTCTCAGCCTTAAGCTTGGGCATGGGGCCGGAGCAGGCAGGTCGTCTTCGTAGTAGAACTCCGGCTCGGC
Organism: Hymenobacter sp. BRD67; assembly: GCF_013256425.1. GTDB lineage: Bacteria > Bacteroidota > Bacteroidia > Cytophagales > Hymenobacteraceae > Hymenobacter. Next base: position 82,690 of record NZ_CP053904.1, on the reverse strand, counting down.
GAAGCCCGCTTCGGCGGCCACAGGTACATCGGCCTTAAAGAGGAAGCCAGCGGTGCCGTGGTTCACCTTAGCCAGCATGCGCTTGAACAGCTCGAAAGCCTCGAACTTGTACACCAACAGCGGGTCTTTCTGCTCGTACACAGCATTTTGCACTACTTGCTTGAGGTCGTCCATCTGGCGCAGGTGCTGGGTCCAGGCTTCGTCGATAGTCGAGAGCACGGCCCCTTTTTCCATCTGCCGGATGATGTCGAGGCCGTTGCTGGCCTGCGCCTTACGCAGGTTAGCAATTACCTGGGTGTGCTTGTGGCCATCGGTAAATGGGATGGCAATGTTCTCGTAGGGCGTGTTCTGGCTCAGCAGGTCGTTTATCATCGGCAGCGAATTCTGGCCGATGTGCTCGTTCTTGCTTTCGTAGTAGCCGGTGGCCTCGTCGTATAGCTTCTGGGTTAGGCGCTCAGCGGGCAGGGCGCTGAATTCCTGGGCCGTGATGTGCGTATCGTAGCCGAAGTCCTTGATGATGGACAGCTTGAAATCCTCAAAATCGTTGGTCATTTTGTGACCAGCCGCGATGTCTTCGCTGACATCATATATCATATTTAATATATCCAGCTCCAACCGCTCGCCAAACAAGGCGTTGCGGCGGCGGCGGTATACTACCTCGCGCTGGGCGTTCATCACGTCGTCGTACTCGAGCAGGCGCTTGCGGGTGCCGAAGTTATTTTCCTCCACCTTCTTCTGCGCTCGCTCAATCGAGGAGGTAATCATCGAGTGCTGAATCACTTCGCCTTCTTCCATGCCCATGCGGTCCATGAGCTTGGCAATGCGCTCCGAGCCGAAGAGACGCATCAGGTTGTCTTCGAGCGAGACGAAGAACTGCGACGAGCCCGGGTCGCCCTGGCGGCCGGCCCGGCCGCGCAGCTGGCGGTCGACGCGGCGGCTTTCGTGGCGCTCGGTGCCGATGATAGCCAGGCCACCCGACTCCTTGGAAGTTTCGCGCAGCTTAATGTCAGTACCCCGACCGGCCATGTTGGTGGCGATGGTTACGGTGCCGGGGTAGCCGGCAGCGGCCACAATCTCGGCCTCGCGCTGGTTCTGCTTGGCATTCAGCACTTGGTGCTTGATGCCCCGCAGCTTCAGCATCCGGCTTACCAGTTCCGAGATTTCAACGGAGGTGGTACCCACCAGCACTGGCCGGCCGGCTGTTACAAGGGCCTGAATTTCCTCGGTTACGGCATTATACTTCTCGCGTACCGTGCGGTACACCTTGTCGTGGTCGTCTTTGCGCGAGATGGGCCGGTTGGTCGGAATCACCACTACGTCGAGCTTGTAGATTTCCCACAGCTCGCCCGCCTCGGTTTCGGCCGTGCCGGTCATGCCGGCCAGCTTGTGGTACATGCGGAAGAAGTTCTGCAAGGTCACCGTGGCATAGGTCTGGGTAGCATCTTCGATGCGCACGCCTTCCTTGGCCTCAATAGCCTGGTGCAGGCCGTCGGAGTAGCGGCGGCCTTCCATCACGCGGCCGGTTTGCTCGTCCACAATCATCACTTTGCCTTCCTGGCTCAGGATGTACTGGTCGTCGCGCTCAAACAGGGTGTAGGCTTTCAGCAGCTGGTTTACGGTGTGCACCCGCTCGCTCTTCTCCTGGTAGTCGCTCATGAGCTGCTCCTTTTGCTGGAGCTTTTCCTCCGCCGTAAGCGCTTCCGCCTTCTCGATGTTGGCAATTTCAACCCCGATATCGGGCATGATAAACAGGTGCGGGTCCTCGCCCTGTGCCGTAATCAGGTCAATGCCTTTTTCGGTCAGCTCAATCTGGTTGTTTTTCTCGTCGATGGTGAAGAACAACGGCTTGTCGGCCTCCGGCATCTGGCGCGAGTTGTCCTGCAGGTAGAAGTTCTCGGCCTGCTGCAAAATGACACGAATGCCGGGCTCCGACAGAAACTTGATGAGCGGCTTGCTCTTGGGCAGGCCCCGGTAGGCCCGGAACAGCATGAGCCCGCCGTCGCCAGTTTTGCCGCCTTCCTCGGCGCCGGTTTTACCTTCGGCAATGAGTTTGCGGGCTTGCACCAGGTAGTTCTGCACCAGCTTCTTCTGCTCATCTACCAGGCGCTGGATGCGCGGCTTAAGCTGCAAAAACTCGTGCACGTCGCCCTTGGGCACGGGGCCCGAGATGATGAGCGGCGTCCGGGCATCGTCAATCAGTACCGAGTCCACTTCGTCGACCATCGCGTAGTGGTGCTTGCGCTGCACCAGCTCCGAAGGGTCGCGGGCCATGTTGTCGCGCAGGTAGTCGAAGCCAAACTCGTTGTTGGTGCCGTAAGTAATGTCGGCCAGATAGGCGTTGCGGCGCGCATCAGTATTGGGCTGGTGCTTGTCGATGCAGTCCACGGTGAGGCCGTGAAACTCAAACAGCGGCGCATTCCACTCCGAGTCGCGCTTGGCCAGGTAGTCGTTCACCGTTACGAGGTGCACGCCCCGGCCACCGAGCGCATTCAGGAACGCGGGCAGGGTCGAAACGAGCGTTTTACCCTCACCAGTGGCCATTTCGGCAATTTTACCCTGGTGCAGCACCACCCCGCCAATCAGCTGCACGTCGTAGTGCACCATGTCCCAGGTGATTTCGGCCCCGGCCGCCAGCCACTTATTGCTCCAGATAGCCTGGTCGCCCACAATAGTCACGTTCTGCTTGGTGCGGGCAATCTCGCGGTCCATGTCGGTAGCCGTTACCGTCAGCTGGCCATTTTGGGCGTAGCGGCGGGCGGTTTCCTTTACAATAGCGAAGGCCTGGGGCAGTACGTCGGTCAGAGCAGTTTCGAGCTCTTTGTTGCGCTGCTTTTCGAGCGCGTCAATCTGGTCGAAAATCTGCTCTTTCTTCGTTACGTCGAGCTGCGGCTGCGCGTCAATCTGGCCCTGCAGGCCGGTAAGCTGGCTATCGATACCCGCCAGCCTGGCATCTACCTGCTGGCGGACTTCCTGCGTGCGCTGGCGCAGCTGGTCGTCGGTCAGGTCGGCCAGTTTGGCATATTCCGCATTAATGAGGGCCACGTAAGGCACCACGTCCTTGAGGTCCTTTTCTGCTTTGGAGCCAAACAGCTTGGCGACGGTTTTGCCGAGGAAATCTAACATTGGGTAAACAAATTGACTAAAAAGACAGCGCGTATCGGGCAAATTTAAGGCCTACCCGCCAAACCGACCGGCTAGCCCTAAACTATAAAACCCTGCCCTCTCAAAAAGAGTGCAGGGTTTTACGAAGAGGAAATATTGGCAGGTAATAGCGCAGACTCTATAATCCGCGTCCGCGCTAGCTTACTCCTTGGCTGGCTCGCGGTTCACGAGCTTTTCCACCAGCGAAGTGGAGCCGGCGATGGCCGGGCGCACCGGCTTAGCGGCCTCTTCCTTATCGGTTAGCTTCTTATACAGCGTGAGCGCCTGGGCCACCACCTGGTCCATATTGTAATATTTATAGGTAGCCAGACGGCCTACAAAATGAACGCCCGGCGTTTCGTCGGCGAGCTTTTTGTACTTGGCGTACAGCTCGGCGTTTTCGGGCATGGGCACCGGGTAGTAGGGGTCGCCCTCGGCCTGCGGGTACTCGTACACGATGGCTGTTTTGGGGTGCGTCTGCCCGGTGAGAGCCTTAAACTCGGTGATGCGGGTGTAGGCGTGCTCGTTGGGAAAGTTTACCACCGGGGCAGCCAGGTGTTGCTCTTTGTTGAGGGTGTCGTGCTTGAATTCGAGCGAGCGGTAGGGCAGCTTGCCAAACTTGAAGTCGAAATACTCATCGACCGGGCCGCTAAAAATCATCTCCTTAAACGGGATGAACTTAATCACCTCGTGATAGTCGGTATTGAGCATGATTTTGATGTTCGGGTGGTCGAGCATCTTCTCAAACATGCGGGTGTAGCCGTGCAGCGGCATGGCCTGGTAGGTATCCGTGAAATACCGGTCGTCGCGGTTGGTACGGGTGGGCACACGGCTCGTCACCGACTTATCCAGCTGCGAAGGGTCGAGGCCCCACTGCTTATTGGTGTAGTTCTTGAAGAATTTATTATATAGCTCGCGCCCTACCTTACTCACTACCACATCCTCCGATGTTTTGATAACGGGTACTTCCTCCGCCACCGACTCAAAAAACTGCTCTACCTCGAAGCTGGTTAGCTTCAGGCCATAGAGCTTGTTAATAGTGTCAAGGTTAATCGGCATCGGCACCAGCTGGCCGTCAACCGAGGCCAGCACGCGGTGCTCGTAGGGACGCCAGTCGGTGAAGTTGCCCAGGTAGTCAAATACATCTTTCGAGTTGGTATGAAAGATGTGCGGACCGTATTTGTGAATCAGAATACCGTCCTCGTTATAATGGTCATAGGCATTACCCCCAATGTGGCTACGCTTATCAATGATGAGCACTTTTTTATTGCTGCGGGTGGCTAGCCGCTCGGCCAGCACGCTGCCAGCGAAGCCGGCTCCAACGATGAGATAGTCGAACATGGGAAAATTATTATGAGGATGAGGTTTATGACTGTTTTACGTTGATTTGATTTTCGGCGGCCACTTCTGGCCCCAGGCAGCAGCAACAGCCTGCTGAAAGAGCAGTGCCAGCAGACTGATAATCAGGATTTTTTAGCAAGCAGGCGCTCTTGCATCAGGTTCACCATATTTTGCCAGGTGAGGTCCCAGGAAATAGTAGCCAGGTAGTCGTCGGTGCGGGTACGCCAATCGGCATCTTTACCCTGCTCCAGCGCGTAGGCGATGGCTTTCCCGAAGTCCTTCGGGTCGTCGGCAATCTGCACCAGCTTGAGGTCGCCGTAGGGCCGCACCACGTCGCGGATGCTGGTACTTACCACCGGCCGGCCGGCCGCCAGGTATTCGGGCGTTTTGGTGGGCGAGATAAACTCCGTGCTTTCGTTGCGGGCAAAGAGCAGCGTGGCTACATCCCAACCGCGCAGATAAGCGGGCAGCTCCTGATAGTTTTTGCCCCCCAGATAGTGAATATTCTCATTATGCGGCAGCGTAGCGGGGTCAATCTTCACTACTGGTCCGATGATAACGAACTGCCACTGGGGATGGTTCGTGGCGAGCTGGCCCAGTAGCTCTATATCGAGGCGCTCATCGACCACGCCAAAGAAGCCAATGCGCGGGTGCGCGATACCAGCCTGGTCGGCCGGCTCAGCCAACTCAGCGTTGCGGGCCTGGCCAAAGTGCTCTTTGTCGATGCTGCTCGGAAAGGCGTGGGCGTCGGGGTGCTGCTCGCGCTTGGCTTCGTACAGGCGCTGGCCGCCGGTAAAGACGAGGTCGGCCTGCTGAAACAGCTCCTGCTCGCGCTGGCGCAGCGCGGGCGGGGCAAACTTAAACTGGGCCAGCTCATCCATGCAGTCGTACACGGTGAGCACCGGGTGAAACTCCCGCGCCCGGCTCATGGCCATGGGCGTATAAATCCAGAAAGCGTAGGTATCGATGCGGTTATCGGCGAAAAATTTCTTCAGCACTCCAACCTGTGCCTGGTCACTGGCAGCTTCGTCGCCGCGCAGGTGATTGGGTAGATGTACAACCAATACTTTCACGCCGTTCTGGCGCGCCTTCACTTCCATGTGCGGCTCGATGAGGTCGTCGGCATGAAAGAAGGCATCTTCCACGTAAAAAACCCGGCCGTGCTGGGCAAAGCGCGAGAGCAGGTGCTGAGGGCGCTGCCACACAAAATCCCAATGCAGGTGCGCGAAGCAAACCAGGTCGGGTAGCAGATACGTAAAGGGGATAGCGTCGGCTTGGCCCGCAGCCGGAGCGGTGGCGGCGGCACGCACAGGTGCCTCCGCCGGAGTAGAAAGCGGCATGAAATAAGACAGGAAAGAGCTTCTAAGAGCCTCCGCAACCGGGGAAAATCGTCCGGTGGGTAGCGCCTTGCCTGTTTTACGGGAAGCTGTACTAAAAGGATATGGTGGAGCTTAAAATGGTAGTTTTTCCGCCATCTTACCCCTGCGCACTCAGTATAAGCTGCAATTCGACGGCATTTTCCCAGCCACCAGGGGTATTTTTACGCAGCCAGTCGCGCCGCACCCCTAGCTGCCGAAAGCCTGCTTTCTCAAACAGCCTGATGCTCGGCTGGTTACTTTCCGCCACGGTGCAGTATACCTGATGCAGCTGCAAGGCCTGGCGAGCATAGGGTAATAACTGCAGCAGCGCAGCCTGCGCATAGCCGCGCCGCCGGACGCTTTTCAGGACGGTGATACCCACGCCGGCCCGCTGGTGCAGTGCGGAGTACTCATATAAATCGAGCGTACCGACCGCCTGGCCAGCTTCAGCATTGATAATCAGCCGCATTTGGCCGGCTTCGGCCAGGCTGGCGGTGGCGTGGCGCAGGTATTCGCGTAGGGCATGGCGCGAAACCGGAGCCGGCAGCACATCCGACACGGCCCAAAGCTCCGGGTCGTTTTCGAGCTGGAATAAAAAATCCAGGTCGTCGGGCTCCAGCGCGCGGAGCGTAACCTGAGGCAGCATGCCGGGTGCTGACTGCTTATCCATAAGGCGTTGCGCTGGCCAAACCTGCCTAAATATATAAAATACTATATACTACCCTCAAAAACCCGCACGGCCGGGCCGCTCAGCCACACCTCGGTAAAGCGGCCATCGGGGTGCTTCTCGAACGATACTTCGAGCAGGCCGCCGGCAGCTTGCAGCTGCACGGGCGAAACCGCGCCGCGCATAGAGGCGGCCAGTGCCACGGCCGTAACGCCCGTGCCGCAGCTCAGGGTTTCGGCCTCCACCCCGCGCTCGTAGGTGCGCACGGGCCAGGGATGGGTGGGGTCGGCGGGCACTTCCACAAAATTGACGTTGATACCACCTGGGTCGTAGGCCTGGTCGTAGCGGATATCGTGGCCGTGGCCATACACGTCGAAATCGGTCAGCGTATGTCCTTCTTCGGGGTCGAGAAAATGAATATGGTGCGGCGAGCCCGTGTGCAGAAACACGTCGTGCTCCCCTACCCCGGCCGGCTGCGCGGGCGCCACGTCAATCATCTTCAGGCGCACGGTGCCATCGGCTTCCACGCGCGCCTCGTGGGGACCATCCACGGCCAGAAAATGGGCATCGTTTTTAATGACGCCCAAATAGTTGGCGAAGGCCACCAGGCAGCGGCCACCGTTGCCGCACATGGTGCTGGGGTGGCCGTCGGCATTAAAGTACACCATCTCGAAGTCGTAGCCGGGGCGGTTGCGCAGCAGCATCAGGCCATCGGCCCCGATACCGAAACGACGGTTGCAGAGAAACGCCACGCGGGCGTGGTCGGTGGTGTTGAACTGCTCGGCCCGGTCGTCGATGATAACAAAGTCGTTGCCGGTGCCCTGGTATTTGTAAAAGGTCATTTGTTAGTACGTAATACTTGGCGCGGGATGCGCTTGCAGCATCTAAAGCCGGGCCGCTGGCAAAAGGAAAGATTTGCGCTGCAAAGGTCGTGCTGTCGGCACCACACTTCTTCCCTCAACTCCCGATGCTAATGCCCCTGGCTGGCCAAATCGCCGCAGCGCAGCCAATATTCCCACTTTTTGCGCCGGGGCGCGATTTTGCCCTTCAGGTATTTTTCCATGATGAGGGCCGCGCAGGGAGCCGCCGACAAGCCGCCAAAACCAGCATTCTCAATATATACTGCCACCACAATACGAGGCTGATTGGCCGGGGCAAACCCGGCGAAGGTGGCGTGGTCGTCGCCCTCGTCGTTTTGCACGGTGCCGGTTTTGCCGGCCACCACGATGCCCACGTCGGCCAGGCTGGCCAGCTCGGCGGTGCCGCCGCGCTGCATGGCGGCTACCATGCCCGGCACGAGGGCCGCAAAGCTGGCGCTATCGACCAGCGTGCGGTGGCGCTCGGTGAAGCGCGGCAGGGGCTGACCCGTATTGCCAATGGCCCGCACGAAGTGAGGCGTGATATACCAGCCGCGATTCGCAATGATAGCCAATACGTTGGCCGTTTGCAGACCAGTCAGGTTGATTTCGCCCTGCCCGATACTGAGCGAGTAGATGGACTTGAACGTCCAGTTGCGGGTGCGGCGGGCCTTATCGTAATAAGCCGGCGTGGGCAGGAAGCCGGGCTGCTCATGGGCGATATCGACACCCAGCAGCGTGTCGAGGCCAAACGACCTAACCTGCCGCCGCCAGGTGGCCAGGTGCGCATGGCGCTGGGCTACAGTATCGGCAGGCGTGGCGGCCGAGTCGGGCCGCGGCTCAACTACCGCCCGCAGCACCTGGTAGAAGTACGGGTTGCAGCTGTATTTGAGGGCCATCGTGAGGTTGCGGGCGCGCGGGTGCGGATGCACGCAGTTGATGAGCGACTGGTCGCAGGGAAACGAGGTGTCAGTTTCAACGGCCCCAACTGAAGCGCCACGGCCGCATTGACGAGCTTAAAAACTGAGCCGGGCGGGTTGGCGGCCCCGACGGGACGGTTGAGCAGGGGCTGGTCGGCGTTGCGCAGCAGGGCCACGCGCTCGGAGTTGCGGCCAGGCGCGGTGAGCGCGGCGGGGTCATAGGTGGGGGCCGACACGCAGCACAGAATTTCGCCGGTGCGGGGGTCGAGAGCCACGAGGTAGCCGCGGCGCTCGCCCAGCAGGCGCTCGGCATAGGCTTGCAGCCCGGCATCGAGGCTGAGGTGCAGGCTTTGGCCGGGGCGATAAATAGTATCGGCGGCCCAGCGGCCGTGTACGCGGCCGTGGCCGTCGGTAAGCGGATGGTATGCCCCGCGGTGGCCGGCCAGCAGGCTATTATAATAGCCCTCAATGCCACTGTTGCGCAGACGGTAGTAGCGACCGCGCTCCAGCTTTTTGGCCAGGTATAAAAACTGCTGGGCGGCGGCCGGTTGATAGCCCAGCACTGGCGCCGCTACTTGCGTGAGGTAGCGGCGCTCGGGGCGGTGGCGCACTACCAGCCCCGGATACTCGCGGCGGTGCCGCCGCAGGCTGTCGGCTTCGGGGCGGGTGAGGGTCAGCTCGACCGGCCAGCGCTGGGGCCGGGGCGGGGCAGGAGCAGGCGGCGGCACAACCCCGGTCGAGTCGGGTACCGGGGCCGGCGGCAAGGGGCCGGCGGGGGGCGGGCAGCGGCCACCCTGGCCTGCAAGGCCCCGGCCGGCCAGCCCATTAAGGTATTGAAAGCTACCGAATCAAGGGGCGGCCCGTGCGGCAGGCTCAGCGTGTACTGCACCTCGTTGGTTACCAGCAGCGTACCGTGGCGGTCGTAGAGCCGGCCGCGCACCGGCTCATATACTTCGCGGCAGTTCAGGTAGCTTTCGGCCGGGCTGGTAGGCAAAGCAGGCGAGGAGCACGCCGCCAGCCCGGCCAGGAACAGGGCCAGCAAGCGCATAATTTTTTGGTGCAAAAAGCCGGGCATCAGGTAAAGCTAGCGCCCTGCTGCCCAGTGCAGCTTAGTTATTCGCCCAAGCAGGGAGCTGGCCTTATGAAAGAAGCCGGTGGCACGGTAGCCGTAACTTGCCTACCATTAAGTAACAGCGCCTTTTCACGCTTTCGCCCTTTACTATGTCGCCTGTTAAATATGTCGCCGCGCTCCTGCTGGCCGCCAGCCTGCCGGCCGCCGCGCAATCGCGCCAGGAAACACTTCTCAATACGAACTGGAAATTCACCAAAGGCGACCAGCCCGACGGGGCCAAGCCCGAGCTGAACGACGCGCAGTGGCAAACCGTGCGCATCCCCCACGACTGGGCCATCAGCGGGCCGTTTGATGGCAAAAACGACTTGCAGGCCGTTAAGATTGAGCAGAATAACGAGCAGCAGGCTACCCTGAAAGCTGGCCGCACCGGTGGCCTGCCGTTTATCGGGATGGGCTGGTACCGGCGCCAACTGGCCGTGCCGGCCTTGGGGCCGGGCGGCCAGGCCGTGCTGCTCTTTGATGGCGCCATGAGCAACGCGCACGTGTATATAAATGGCAAAGAAGCTATATTCTGGCCCTACGGCTACAACTCCTTTTCGGTTGATATTACACCCTACCTGCGCGCCAGCGGCTCCAACACGCTGGCCGTGCGCCTGGAGAATTTTTCGGAAGCCTCGCGCTGGTATCCGGGGGCGGGCCTTTACCGCAACGTGCACCTTATCACCACAAAGGGCCACACATTCCGGTGTGGGGTACTTACCTGACAACGCCCACTGTTACGCCCGCGTCGGCCACGGTCAAGCTGCAAACCAAGGTGCAGGCTACGGCCGGCACCAGGGCGCTACGGCTGCAAACCGACATCCGCGACGCGGCCGGCAAGGTGGTGGCCAGCACCACGACCCCGCTGCCGGCCAGCGGCAGTGAGTTTAGCCAAAGCTTCGCGGTGAAAGCGCCCCGGCTGTGGTCGCCCGAAACGCCGGTGCTCTACACGGCCGAGTCGAAGCTCTATGCGGGCCAGACGCTGCAGGACACGTACCAGACCCGCTTCGGCATTCGCTCCTTCAAGTTTGAAGCCGGGAAAGGCTTCTCGCTCAATGGGCAGCCGCGCAAGTTTCGGGGCGTGTGCAACCACCACGACCTCGGGCCGCTGGGCTCGGCCGTGAACAAGGCGGCGCTGCGTCACCAGCTCGCACTACTCAAGGAAATGGGCTGCGATGCTATTCGGACTTCGCACAACATGCCCGCCCCCGAGCTGGTGAGCTTATGCGATGAGATGGGCTTTATGCTGATGGTGGAGTCGTTTGACGAGTGGAAAGCGCCCAAGGTGAAGAACGGCTACAGTCAGTATTTCGACCAGTGGTCGGAAAAAGACCTGGTGAACATGGTGCACCGCGACCGCAACCACCCGAGCGTGATTATGTGGAGCATTGGCAACGAGGTGCCCGACCAGAGCACACCCGAAGGCCCGGCCATTGCCAAGCGCCTGCAGGATATTGTGCACCGCGAAGACCCCACCCGCCCCGTAACGGCCGGCATGGACCGCTTCGACGACGATTTTAAGTATGGCTTTGCCAAAGTGCTCGATATTCCGAGCTTCAATTACAAGCCGCACCGCTACGCCGAAGCCATTGGCAAGCTGCCGCAGGGCTTTTTGCTGGGCTCCGAAACGGCCTCTACAGTCAGCTCGCGCGGGGTGTATAAGTTTCCGGTAGTGCCAGGCAAGGATAAGAAATACCCCGATAATCAATCCTCGTCGTACGACCTGGAAGCCTGCAACTGGTCGCAGACGCCCGACGAGGAGTTTGTGGCCCAGGACGACCTGCCCTACGTGACCGGCGAGTTTGTGTGGACCGGCTTCGACTACCTCGGCGAGCCCACGCCTTATGATGAGAGCTGGCCCTCGCACAGCTCGCTGTTTGGCATGTTTGACCTGGCCGGCCAGCCCAAAGACCGCTACTATCTCTACCGCTCGCGCTGGAACACCGCCAAGCCCACCGTGCACCTGCTGCCGCACTGGACCTGGCCCGGCCGCGAAGGCCAGACCACCCCTTGTTCTGCTACACCAATTATCCGTCGGCCGAGCTGTTTGTGAATGGCAAAAGCCAGGGCCGCCTGACCAAGAGCCCGGCCGCCACGGCTGCCACGCCCCAGGCGCGCTACCGCCTCGAATGGAACGACGTGAAATATGCGCCCGGCACTATTAAAGTAGTGGCCTACGACGCCCAGGGCAAGCCCGCCGGCACCGAGGAAATTCATACGGCCGGTGCCCCCGACCACATTCGCCTCGTGGCTGACCGCACTAAGCTCAGCGCTGATGGCGAAGACCTGGCTTATGTGACGGCCCGCGTGGAAGACGCCCAGGGCAACCTTTGCCCCGATGCCACCAATCAACTGCACTTCGTGGTGAGTGGCGCGGGCCGCTTCCGCGCCGTGGGCAATGGCGATGCCACTTGCCTGGAGCCCTTCCAGGAGCCGCAGATGCACGCCTTTGGAGGGCAGCTGGTGGCAATTGTGCAGGCCAGCGAAAAGGCCGGCGCAGTGCAGCTGCAAGCCACTGCGGCCGGCCTAAAAAACGGCGTCATCCAGCTGACTACCAGCAAATAAAAACAACCCAGCTGATGTAAAGACGCATCTTTGCGTCTCGGTGTTGAACGACTACGGCGGCGCGGTCTAAACAACGAAGAGAAGCTAGGCCGCTGCGTTGGCGAGCACATAAAAAGCCCCGACTCCTACTCAGGAATTGGGGCTTTCTTGTCTTTGAAAGGCTGCTTTAGTTCACCTCGCGTGTAGCCTCAAACAGGAACCAGGCGCGGCGCTCGGCCTCGTCGATATAGACTTCGAGCAGGCTGGCGGTGGCTACGTCCTTGATGCTGTCAGCAATTTCGTGGGTATCGCGCATGTTCTTGGCCAGCAAGCGGTTCTCGTTCAGCACGTCCACCAGCATATCGAGCGGGTTTTCATACACGTCATCATTATCCTTCACCCGCTGCTTGCGGCTAATCTCCCCGATGGAGTGTACCGTCGGGTAGCCCAGCTTGCGCACGCGCTCGGCTACGGGGTCAATAATGGCAAAAATCTGGTCGGCCTGCTCATCCAGCAGCAGGTGGTAGTCGCGGAAGTGGCGACCGTTCATGTGCCAGTGGTAGTTTTTGGTCTTCACATAAAGCGCGAAGAGGTCCGAAACCAATATGTTAAGGCTATCGCTGAGCTTGGCGCGGCCGGTTTCGCTGAGGTCTGAGGGGGTATGCAGCAGAGCGGGCTTCTTTTGGGCGGTGGTGGGCATAAGATGGGTTTTGAATTAGTTTTTTGACTGCCAGTTATTTACTGGCAAATCATTTGTAAGCGACCTGTGTACGCAATTGGCGGCGGGTAGTTTAAGAAGACGCTGGCCGGCCACTTTTTCCGTCGGCTGCCCGACCTTTACAAGTCCTGCCCCACGGCTGCGCCTACCCAATCTGCTTTTTCTTCGTGTACGACTTTCTCACTACCTCGCCCTGGCCCGATTACGCGCTGCTCGACAGCGGCAATTTCCAGAAGCTGGAGCGCTTCGGCCAGTACGTGCTGGCGCGCCCCGAGCCGCAGGCCATCTGGGATGCGCACTTGCCCGCCAGCGAGTGGGCGCGCGCCGATGCCACCTTTGCCCGCGCCCCCGGCAGCACCGAAAAAGGCCAGTGGAGCCTCAAAAAAGGGATGCCCGAGCAATGGGTTATTGCCTACGAGCGGCCGGGCGGGCTGAAGCTGAAGTTCCGCCTGGGCTTGTCGTCGTTTAAGCACGTCGGGCTTTTTCCGGAGCAGGACCCGAACTGGCAATTCATTTACAACCAGACCAAAGCGCGCCAGGCCAGGATGCCGCGCGTGCTCAACCTGTTTGCCTACACCGGCGCGGCCACGCTGGCCGCCCGCGCGGCCGGCGCCGACGTCACGCACCTCGACTCGGTGAAGCAGGTCAATTTCTGGGCCCGCGACAACATGGAAGCCAGCCAGCTCGACGGCGTGCGCTGGCTGGTGGAAGATGCCATGAAATACGTGCGCCGCGAAGTGAAGCGCGGCAGCAAGTACCAGGGCCTCATCCTGGACCCGCCCGCCTACGGCCGCGGCCCCAACGGCGAGAAGTGGCAGCTCGAAGACGAGCTCAACGAGCTGCTCAAGCTCAGCCAGCAGCTGCTCGACCCCGAAGACCATTTCTTTGTGGTAAACCTCTACTCGCTGGGCTTTTCGGCGCTGATTCTGGACAATCTTACGCAGGCTATATTCCCCGGCAAAAAAGCCGTGCGCGAGCTGGGCGAAATATACCTGCACGATGCCGGCCAGCGTAAGCTGCCGCTGGGCACGTTCTGCCGGTTTGCTACGTAGCGCAGACTTTCAGTCCGCCCTGATTTCTCCTTCCGTTCAAAACGCGGACTAAAAGTCCGCGCTACTTTCTTTATGCACGCCCCCGTACTGCACCGCCGCCTGGCCCTTATCGACATGGGTACCAACACCTTCCACCTGCTGATTGTGGAAGACCGGCCCGGCCAGCCGCCGCACGTACTGGTGCGCACCAAGGTAGGCGTGCGCCTGGGCGAAGGCGGCATCAGCAAAGGGGAGATTGCACCCCTGCCCTACGCCCGCGCCCTGCAAACGATGCGCGGCTTCAAGGAAGAAATAGAACTGCACCAGGCCACGGAAGTGCGCGCCACGGCTACCAGCGCCATGCGCGTCTCGCGCAACGGCCCCGATTTGGTGCGCGATATTCTGGAAACGACCGGTATTCAGGTCGAGATTATTGCCGGCGACCGCGAGGCCGAGCTTATCACGAAGGGCATCCGCCAGGCCGTAGCCCTGGGCGCTGAGAAACACCTGCTGGTAGATATCGGCGGCGGCTCGGTAGAATGTATTATTGCTGATGCCGACACCATTTTCTGGAAGCACAGCTTTGAGATAGGCGCGCAGCGCCTGCTCGACCAGTTTTTTCCGGAGCCGGCCGGCGTGTTTCCGGCCACTTCCCTGCAAGGCGAGCTGGAGTTTTTGGCCGGGAAGCTGGCCCCGCTCACCGCGGCTGTGGCCGAGTTTGGCCCGCTGGCCGGGCTGGTAGGCAGCTCGGGCAGCTTCGACACGCTGGCCGACTTATCACTGGGCCAGGTGCGCCGCGAGGCCGACCTGCCCCCCAGCACTCCGCTGCCCGTGGCCGCTTTCGAGCAGCACTTTGCGCAGCTGCTCACGCTCGACCACGCCGGGCGGGTGGCCCTGCCGGGCATGTTCCCTATGCGGGCCGATATGCTGGTGGTAGCCAGCATCATCATCAAGTATATGCTGACTACCTATAACTTAACGACTATTACCACGTCGGCCTTCGCGCTTAAAGAAGGCTTGCTGGCCGAGCTGCTGGGCCGGAGTTAGGGCTGGTTTTTGAACATAACCGGCACCGTGAAGCTCACTGCTACTGCCTGCCCGCCTTGCTTGCCCGGTACGAAGCGAGGTAACTGCCGAATTGCTGCCACTACGGCTTCATTGTAGGCCGGAGCAAGGCCTTTCACGATTTTAGTATCGCCCACGCTGCCGTCGGCATTTACGACGAAGCTGGCGAATACCATACCCTCCTGGCGCGTGCCGATGGGGTGCCCGAGATTCTTCTGAATCTGCTTGACGATGGGTTCCATACCTCTTTCAGTAGGCAGTTGGGGCATCTGCTCGACAAACCTATACACGTGGCCGCGACGAGCTTCATCTAAGACTGCCTGTGGCAGTGTGGTAAGAGTTGGCGGGGGCGGTGGGGCCATTTCCTCAGTCCCCACCACAGGCGATTGCTTGGCGATGTCCGGCACCGGCTGGTTGCTGGTCGATTGGCAGGCCGTCATAAACACCCCACCTAGCATGGGCAGGACGAGCCACTGCTTCCAGCGGCGTACGGGATGTTGATTGTGTAACATGGCAATTCGGGTTAGAGTGAAGGAAAAAGTAAGCGGCTGAATTAAAGCAGCATAGCTATTGGCCGCCACCCCGCGCACGGCCAGCCGGGCCAGCAGAGCCGGGTAGGCCACGACGGCATCGGCCAGTGCGGCGGAGGTAGTGGCTTGGGCCGCCACCTGGTCGGCCAGTAGCTCGTGGGTGAGGCGCAGGGCCGGCAGCAACAGGTGGGCGAAGGGATTGGGCCAGAGCACAATGCGCCAAAGCTCAAGCCAGAGCACGTCGTAGGTATGGCCCTGGCGCACGTGGGCCAGCTCGTGGGCCAGCACCGAGGTAGCTTCGGCGGGCGTGAGGTCGGCAGTCTCATCCCAAAGAACAGTGCGACCAAAAGAGCTGGTCGGCAGCCGCCCGCCGGTGTAGGCCAGGACGTACCCCGGCCGCGCCTCGCAGGGCAGCCGGCGGGTAGCCCGATGCAACTGCCCCAGCTGGTAGGCCAGCCGGCCCAATAGCAGCCCCGCTCCCACTGCGTATAGCCCGACCGCCCAGCTCCAGTCGGGCAAAGACGCCCTAACAGTTGGCACTGTAGCGGATAGCGTCGGCAGCAGTACCGCAACGCTAGGTGCCTGCCCACCAGCTAGCCAGGCCGGCAGAGCCGGGTGCGGCAACAGCGGCAGCCCAACTGCTACCACCGGAGCCAGTAGCAGCAAGGCGCGGTTGTAGCTAAAGCAGCGCTCGCGGCGCAGCGCCAGGCGGTACACCAGCCACAGCGCACCCAGCGGCAGCAGCGTGCTGCCTAGCCAGGTCAGCAAAAAGGGCGTATTCATGGCTGGGGGTCGGGTGTGGGTGGCGGGGCAGCCTCGTCAGCGCTAACCTGCGCCTGTCGTAGCAGCGCATCGAGCTGTCCGGCGTCGAGGTTTTCGTCCTGGGCGAAGAAGGAAACCAGCTGCCCAAACGAGCCGCCGAAATAGCCCCGCAGCAGCTTGCGCAAGGAAAAGCGCCGGTAGTCATCCTGCGCCACCAGGGCGTGGTAGCAGTAGCCCCGTCCCACCGGCTCGTAGCCTACAAAGCCTTTCTGCTCCAGAATGCGCACGATGGTGGATACCGTGGTAAGGGCCGGCAGTGGGGCCGGCAGCGCTTCGCGCAGGTCCTTGACGTAGCTGGGGCCGCGCTGCCAGAGCAGCTGCATTACCTGCTCTTCAGCGCGGGTAAGCTCGGGGAAGGGAGGTTGCATCTATATGGTTTTTTAATTTTATTGGACAGAAAACGTCTGTTGCCAGTACCGGCGGCCGGGTGCGTCGCGCAGCTCGGCCAGGTAAGTACCGGGCATCAGGGCGAGGCGCACAGTGGCTTCGTTGGGGTGCAGGCAGCGCACGGCCACGGGCTCGGCACCGGGCTGAGCTTGTTTTTCGCGCTGCCAGTACACCAGCAGCACCTGCGGCGAGGCGCGCAGGCTATCGGCCGGCAGGGTGAGGCGCGTGGCATGGGCGGCCGGGTCGCCAAACCCATTGCCGGTTTCGGCCAGGCGCAGGCGGTTCAGCACGTAGAGGTCGCAGGTGAGCGCCCGGCCTGGCAGACTGGCGGGTGGCACCAAGTAGACCCCCGGCGGCAACGCCCGCCAGCCGGGCGGGTCGGTCAGCGCCGCTTGGGTCTGCTCGATGGTAAGTGGGTCAATGCCCGACAACTTGCGCACCCAGGTAGCCATCGTTTGGGGTGTGCTGTTTTCGTTGATGTGGCCGTGGCCGGCCAGTACTACTACCCGCGCCCCTGGGTGCGGCCCGAGTGTAGCCGCCAGCAGGTTGCGGGCTTCGTCGCGCTCGCGGTCGGCACTCAGGGCATCGTAGGCTACCAGGTGGAAGCCCAGCTGCTGCGCCCGCCGGATGAGGTTGCCAAAGTGCGGCTCGTTGGTGTAAAAGCCCGAGGCAGCCACCGGGTAGGCGCGCTGCCGCAGGCCCGCCGAGTCGGCGGCGTCCAGGGCCTCTAGTGCCAGGTAGCGAAAGCCCTGCTGGTAAAGCGCGGGCAGCAGGCTACCCACCAGCCAGCGCCCACGCGGCTGGGTGTGCTCCTCATTGAACATCACCACCTGCCGGTGCCGGGTTTGGGCCAGAATAGTAGCCACCGCCGGTGGCGGAACTACCACGGGCACGGTGGCCGGCTGCGTATAGCCGTTATTCTGCCGCCAGTAGTAAGCAATGCTATCCAGTTCGCCAGCCATTGCTGCGTAGGTTGACATAGCCTGCCAGTAGGTACCAACGTCAGCGGCATTGCGCAGGTAGGTCGGGCGCTGCCGACGCAGCTCCAGCAGCGGCAGCAGGTAATTGACCGAACCGGCCGGCCCTACCCGCACGGCTTTGCTAGACAAAGCAAATGGGTTTTCGGGCTCAACAACAGTAAATGCCGCGGCCAACAGCCCAATACCTAGCAGCCAGCCAGTCACTTGCGATTTCATGCTACTCGTTGATAATAGTGATAATAGTGAGTCCGAATATGTTGACGCTAAGTACGGTATTTTTAAACTAATAATTTAGTTTAAAAATACCTAAGGTGTTGACTATTAATAATATTATTTTGCAGAAATAGTAAAAATTCTAAGCTATCAGCCGTATCTAGTAGGTTTGTGCGCCCGCTGCCACCGCGTCTTCTAGCTGGCAGCGTGGGGCTTTTACTTATGTCGACTTTCTCCTACCAGCAGCTTTTCACCTTCGCCGAGCAGGTCTTTCTCGCCATTGGCTGCTCGCCCGACGACGCCACGCTGGCCACCGAAACCCTCCTTTCAGCCGATTTGCGCGGCGTCGACTCGCACGGGGTGGCGCGGCTTTCGGGCTACGTGCGGCTTTGGGAGGCGGGCCGCATCAACGCTCGGCCCCGCGTGGGTATTACTTATCAAACACCCAGCACGGCCGTAGTAGATGGAGACGGCGGCCTGGGCCTCGTGGTGGGACCTAAGGCTATGCGCATTGCTATGCAAAAGGCTGAATTGGTGGGCACGGGCTGGGTATCGGTGAAGAACTCTAACCACTTTGGTATTGCCGGCTACCACGCCATGCTGGCCCTGGCGCAGGATATGATTGGCCTGGCCATGACCAATGCCTCGCCGCTGGTAGCACCTACCTATTCACTCGACAGATTATTGGGCACCAACCCTATAGCCGTGGCTGTGCCGGCCGGCGAGCAGCCCGACTTTGTGCTTGATATGGCTACCACCACCGCCGCCAATGGCAAACTCGAAATCGCGCAGCGCAAAAATCTACCCATTCCGGAGGGCTGGGCACAGGATGCGCAGGGCCAGCCCAGCACCGACGCCAACGCCGTGAAAAACGGCGGGGCACTGCAGCCGCTGGGCGGAGCCACCGGCTCGCACAAGGGCTACGGCCTGGGCGCGGTGGTCGATATCTTTTCGGCCGTGCTGAGTGGGGCCAACTACGGGCCGTGGGTGCCGCCGTTCGTGGCTTTCCTACAGCCGCCGGCCGACCCGGTAGGCCAGGGCATCGGCCACTTTTTCGGGGCCATGCGCGTCGATGCGTTTCGCCCGGCCGACGAGTTTAAGACCCACATGGATAAGTGGATAGCTACCTTTCGCGCAGCTAAAGCCGTGGAAGGCAAAAAGGTCCTCATTCCCGGTGACCCCGAGCGCGAGATGGCGGCGCACCGGCTCCTGGCGGGCATCCCGCTGCTCGATACCGTGGTACAGGATTTGGAGAATACCGGAAATAAGATTGGCGTTAAGCTATAGACAGCCGCCGGCGCCTACCGGCTAGCGGGCGTTGCACAGGGGCGGCCGGGGTAGCGGGCCGCCGCCAGTTGCCCCAGTAATACCCAGCCCACGGCGCTGCTCCAGCCGGCCAGCACATCAGACGGGTAATGCACCCCCAGGTACATGCGCGCCCAGCCCACAGCCAGCGAAAACAATGGGGCCAGCAACCAAAGACCACGATGGCGCGGCAGCACAAAAAACAGCGCCGTCGCCAGCGCTGCCGTATCCATAGCGTGGCCGCTGGGAAAGCTGAACGTGTATTCGGGCAGTATGCTAACCCACAGCGTAGGGCGCGGCCGGGCCACCGCATACTTAATAACCTGCGTGAGCAGCATAGAGCCCCCGAGCCCAACCACAAATAGCCTGGCATCGCGGGCGCGCCCCGCCCAGGCCAGCGCTGCCGTAGTAAACACCCCAGCAGCTATAATCGGCCCAGTGTCGCCCACTCTGGTAAGCAAGCTGGCTAGCTGGTCGAGCAGCGGCGCGGTGTGGCGGTGCAGCGCCAATAAAACCGGCTTATCAAATGAAGCCCCGCCGTATTTCACTACCAGCCCTGCCATACTGCCAAATACTCCCCAGGCCAGCACCGCCGGCAGCCCCAGCCTATAGAAATGAGAGGATGTAGAAACCATAGCGGACCAGCGCATACGCCGGACCGCATACGGCAACAACGGGCGCAGGATGCCTCGTGCCTGAAGTAGTCATCAACTACTCGCTCTGCGTGCGGCCAGCTGGTGCCCGATTGCCCACCGCCGGGGCAGCTACCGGGCCTTTTATCAGCTAACTATGTTCTAATTTTAAGAAGCCGGCATAACCCAACGGGCTCGCTACCTTGCGGCATGCTTCTTCCCTTCCTTCAGCAGTCGGGGCGCGCTTTACTGGCCAGCCTGGGGCTGATGGGGCTGGCTGGCTGCTCGCACTCCACCCCCCAGGCTGATACTGCTATTCCGGCAGGTTGCCGGCCGCCCGCGCCGTTTACCATCCAGCACCCGGCCTGGGCTACCTCAGCCAGCCTCTACCAGGTAAATGTGCGCCAGTACACGCCCGAGGGCACGTTCCGGGCGTTTGAGAAGCACCTGCCGCGCCTGCAAAAAATGGGCGTCAGCATTTTGTGGCTAATGCCGGTGCAACCCATCGGCGAGGTGAAGCGCAAGGGCCGGCTGGGCAGCCAGTACTCGCTGCGCGACTACCGCACGGTGAACCCCGAGTTTGGCTCAATGGCTGATTTGCAGCATCTTATTAATGAAGCGCATAAACTGGGAATGCACGTCATTCTCGATTGGGTGGCCAACCACACCAGTTGGGACAGCAACCTGAGCAAGCAGCATCCCGACTGGTTTACCCACGATGCCAGGGGCAATTTTGTGCCGCCCGTGGCCGATTGGCAGGATGTGATTGACCTCGACTACCGCAAGCCTGGCCTACGCCGGTACATGACCGAGAGCATGGCTTTTTGGGTAAAAGACGCGGGCTTCGACGGCTTTCGCTGCGACGTGGCCGGGCTGGTGCCCACCGACTTCTGGAACGATACGCGGCCCGCGCTGGAAAGAATAAAGCCGGTGTTTATGCTGGCCGAGTGGGACGAATTGCACGACCCGCCCTTCCTCAAAAAAGGCGAATTCACGCCGCATACGCACCTGCTCGAAAAAGCATTTGATGCCACGTATGCGCTGAAGCTGCACTACCTGCTCGACAGCATTGCGCAGCACAAAAAGCCAGTGGCGGCACTGCCCGGCTACTTGGCGGCCGAGCGTAAGATGTACCCGGCCGGCGTATACCTGATGAATTTCACGTCGTCGCACGATGTAAATGCCTGGGATAACCCCGAAAGCGTACGTCTCGGAGCCGATGCCCAGGCAATGGCCGTGCTCACGGCGCTACTACCCGGTATCCCGTTGGTTTACAGTGGGCAGGAAGCCGCCTCCACTAGGAAGCTGCGCTTTTTCGACAAGGATACCATTCAGTGGAAGGGCTACCGGCTGAACGCGTTTTACGCGGCGCTGCTGCACCTCAAGCAAACCAGCCCTGCCCTGCGCAACGGCGATGCCTGCGCCAAATTCACTATGTTGCCCGCACCGCCCAACTGCTTCGTATTTGAGCGCGCCAGTGGCGACGGCAAGGCTAAAGTGTGGGTGGCGGTGAACCTGGGCGCACGGCCTCAACTCCTCGCCCACCCCGCCGAAACCGTGACCGATGCTTTTGCCGATGTGGGCGCGCCCATCACAGATGCGCGCGTGACGGTGCCCGCCCACGGTTGGCGCGTGCTGCGCACGCAGCAACCATAGCGCGGCAAAAGCAGTAGCGTGGACGCTGCGAGTGCGCGCGGAGAACGACCTACGCGCGGACTCGCAGCGTCCACGCTACTATTGCATATGTCCGACCATCTGCTCGCCTCCCGTTTTGTGGTGCGCCACCCCGAGTGGGCCGCCAACGCCACTATTTACGAAGTCAACGTCCGCAACTACACCCCCGAGGGCACTTTCCGGGCCCTTGAGGCGCAGTTACCCCGGCTGGCGAAGATGGGCGTCGTTATCGTGTGGCTGATGCCTATTCACCCCATCGGGAAGATTGGCCGCAAAGGCTCGCTGGGCTCGCCCTACGCGGTGCAGGACTACTTCGGCGTGAACCCGGAATTTGGCACCCTGAACGACCTCAAACACCTCGTGCAAACCGCTCACAGCCTGGGGCTGAAAGTACTGCTCGACTGGGTGGCCAACCATACCAGCCGCGACAACGGGCTCATCGCCGAGCACCCCGACTGGTACCGGCACGACTCTCAGGGCCAGCTTGTGCCGCCCGTAGCCGACTGGACCGACGTGGTGGCGCTCGACTATACCAACCAGGCCCTGCGTCAGTATATGGTAAATTTACTATGTTATTGGGTGCGGGAAGCCGATGTCGACGGCTTTCGCTGCGACGTGGCCGGGCTGGTGCCCACCGACTTCTGGGACGAAGCCCGGCTAGCGCTGGAGGCCATCAAGCCCGTATTCATGCTCGCCGAGTGGGACGAGCTGTACCCGTCGGGCGGCCTGACCTGGGAGGAGTTTAACTCCGAAACGCAGCTGTTGGAGCGGGCTTTCGATATGACATTTGGCCTGCGCCTGCATTATTTGCTCGACCGAATTGCCGAAGGCAAGGCCCAGCTGAGCGACATCGACGAGTACCTGGCGGCCGAGCGCGAAAAGTACCCGCCCTCGGTGTACCTGATGCACTTTACCAGCAACCACGACGTGAACAGCTGGGACGGCACCGAGTACGAGCGCCTAGGCGCGCTGACGCTGCCCTTCGCCGTGCTCACGGCCCTGCTGCCCGGCATGCCGATGCTCTACAGCGGCCAGGAAGCGGCCCTGAACCGCCGGCTGGCTTTCTTCGACCGCGACCCGATTGACTGGGCCGATTATCCGCTGCAGGATTTTTACACCAAGCTCTTGCAGCTCAAAAAACGCCACCCGGCCCTGCGCAACGGTGATGCGGCCAGCAACTTTCAGCGCCTCACCACGCCGGCCGGGCTCTACGGCTTTGTGCGCGAAAAAAACGGCTCGGCCGTGGTCGTGCTCGTCAATGCCACCGCCGGGCCGCTGGAGCTGCCGGGCCAGAAGATGCTGGTGCCACCCCAAAAAGGACTATTCGACGTGTTTAGCGGCGAGGCGCTTACCCTGGCGCAACAAAAAGCGCGCACCGTGCCGGCCCACGGCTGGCGGGTGCTGCGCACCCGCGACTAGCGCGGTTTCGGAATCAGAGTAAGGCTGGTCAAGTAGCGTGGACTTTTAGTCCGCGAGTGCTCAGCATAGCAACGCGCGGACTAAAAGTCCATGCTACCGTACAGCGACTCCGAAACCGCGCTAGGCCGCGCACTCCGTGCGCAGGTCCAAGTCAGGGGCATTTGGGTAAATCGTAGCTATCCAGAAAAACAAAAAGAGCCTCCTGCTCATCTGGCAGGTAGATGCCGGATGAGCAGGAGGCTCTTTATAGCATATTTGCTATACTTTTTTACAAGCTTCGCCTTACTCAGGCAGCTTCATGGCGCGCCAGGTATTGTTGGCCCGGTTCACGTCGGGTAGAATATTCGTCGGATTCAATACTACCAGCGTGAGCGGCGTGGTGGAGTTGTAGCGGAACGTCCAGGTGCCGCCGCGCTGCCATATTTCAACGGGCAGGTGCACGGTGCTCTTTTTGCCGCTGGCTTCAGTGATTTCGGCCGTTACGGGCATGGCGGCCTGGCCCCGGTTTTCGAGGGTAATGAGCGAGCCCTTGGCCGGTTCCTGGTTGACATAGGCCACCGAGGTTACGGCCTGGTCGAGCTGCCAGTTCTCGAAAAACCACTCGTGCCAGAACCACGTCAGGTCTTCGCCGCCGACCTCGTTCATGGTGCGGAAAAAGTCGCGCGGCGTGGGGTGCTTAAATGCCCAGCGCCGGATGTAGCTGCGGAAAGCATAGTCGAACCGCTCGGGGCCCAGAATCTCGTGGCGCAGCAGGTAGAGGCCAAAGCCGGTTTTGCTGTACGCCGCAAAGCCCAGGTTGCGGGCCTGCGTCACGTCGGGCACGGTGTAGGGCACGTCGGCGTTGGGGTCCTGCATGGCCCGGATAATGCCGGGCGTGATGCGGGCCGGCACGTCGCCCTGCTCCTTGTACTCGCCGTTGTTGAAGTTCTGGCTCGACAGGATGTTGATAAAGGTGTTGAAGCCTTCGTCCATCCACGGGTACTTGCGCTCGTTGGAGCCCACAATCATCGGGAACCAGTTGTGGCCAAACTCGTGGTCGATAACGCCCCAGAGGTTGCCTTTGCGGGCCTTCGCGCCGCAGAACACGATGCCCGGATACTCCATGCCGCCCACCACGCCGGCCACGTTGGTAGCCACCGGGTAGGTAAACTCGTACCACTGCTTCGAGTTATATTCTATACTCTTTTTAATATATTCGGTCGAGCGATTCCAGGCCGTGTCCTGCGCGGCCTCCACGGGGTAGAGCGACATAGCCAGCGACTTACGGCCGCTGGGCAGGTTCATCCGGGCCGCATCCCACACGAAGGCCGACGACGCGGCCCAGGCCACGTCGCGGGCGCGCTGGCACTTGAAGTGCCAGGTGAGGCGGCCGTTTTTGCCCGCCGGGCGCGAAGTCGCCTGCGTTACTTCGGCCGGGGTGCGCACGAGCACGGTCTGGTCCGAGCCGGCCGCTTTGGCCAGGCGCTGCTGCTGGCTGGCCGTGAGCACTTCGGCGGGGTTCACCAGCTCGCCCGAGCCGCCCACGAGGTAGTTGGCCGGCACGTTCACGGTGTAGTCGAAGTTGCCGTATTCGAGGTAAAACTCAGCCGACATGTAGGGCAGCGTGTTCCAGCCTTCTATGTCGTCGTACACGGCCATGCGCGGGTACCACTGCGCCACCTCAAAGATTTCGCCGTTCTGGGTTTTGAGGCGGCCCAGGCGGTCGGCCCCGTACTCGGGGATATTGAAGGCGTAGGCAATGCTGATTTTCAGCTTGTCGCCGTGCGGCTTCATGGCCTCGGGCAGAATAATCTGCATGCGCGTATCATACACCCGGTACTGCGCCTTCATTTTTTTGCCGTGCAGCTCAATCATCACGGTTTGCAAGGAGTCGCCACCCTGAAAGCCCCGCGCCGAGTTGCCGAAGCGCCCACCCGCCGGTGGGGTTACGGCCGCCCCACGCGAGTCGGCCCGAAACAGATTCTGGTCGAGCTGCACCCATACAAAGGGCAGCGCGTCGGGGCTGTTGTTGGTGTAAGTAATCGTTACGCTGGACGTTACGCGGGCCGCTTTCTCATCGAGCGAGGCCGCAATCTGGTAGTCGGCCGCGTTTTGCCAGTAGGTGGCGCCGGGCTGGCCGCCGGCCGTGCGCGTGGCCGGGCCCACCTGATTAAGGTAATCAGGCGTAAACAGCGCCCGGGCGTTGTAGGGCGGCAGGCCGGCCGGGGCCATCGGAGTGGTGGGCTGAGCCTGAGCCGCCCCCGCAGCCAGGAGCGCCGCACTAGCCAGCAGCTTGGCAAAGAAAGTTTTTTTCATGGAATACTTAACGGCAAAAAGAAGTATTGCCAAATGTAGCCCTTGCGCTGCAAGCGCCAAGCCGCCACTGTAGCCTGGCGCAGGCTTCAATCAAAAAGCCGGCTGGCGTGTTCTTGCTCGCAGGCAGGCCGCGCGAAGGGCTCGCGCTGCTTTATTCATTGTTTTTACTATATTCATGCAACATCGTGAACTTGGCCGCTCGGGCCTCCACATTGCTCCGCTCGTGCTGGGCGGCAACGTATTCGGCTGGACGGCCGACGAAAAGACTTCCTTTGCCGTGCTCGATGCCTTTGTGGCGGGCGGCGGCAATGCCATCGACACGGCCGATGGCTACTCGGTGTGGGTGCCCGGCCACGTCGGGGGCGAGTCGGAAACCATCATCGGCAAGTGGCTGAAGCAGCGCGGCCGCCGCGACGACGTCGTTATCGCTACCAAAGTGGGCTGGGAAGTAAATGCTGAAAACAAAGGATTGTCAAAATCCTATATTATGCGCGCCGTGGAAGGCTCGCTCCAGCGCCTCCAGACCGACTACATCGACCTCTACCAATCGCACAAAGACGACGAAAGCCTGCCCGTAACCGAGCCGCTCGAAGCCTATGCGCAGCTTATTAAAGAGGGTAAGGTGCGGGCCATCGGCGCGTCCAACTTCAAGCCCGAGCGCCTGCAGGCGGCCCTCGACGCGGCGCAGCAGGGCCTGCCGCGCTACGAAAGCCTGCAGCCGCTGTATAATCTCTACGACCGGGAAGCTTTTGAGCACGCCGACCTGCCAATTGTGCAGGCCAGCGGCATCGGCGTTATTCCGTACTACGGGCTGGCGGCGGGCTTCCTCACTGGCAAATACCGCAGCCCGGCCGACCTGCAAAAAAGCGCCCGCGGCGGTGGCGTAGGCAGCAAGTACCTGAACGATAAGGGCCTGAAAATCCTGCATGGCCTCGATGCCGTAGCCCAGCGCCACGGCGTCACGCAGGCCCAGGTAGCACTGGCCTGGCTGATGCAGGCCCCCGGCATCACGGCGCCCATTGCCAGCAGCACCAGCCCCGCCCAGCTACAGGAGCTGCTAAAAGCGATGAGCGTGCAGCTCACGCCCCAGGACGTGCAGGAGCTGCAAGGGTAGTTTTACCTTTATTTTTCAAAGTGTTGTCTCTTATTCGTCTGTCATTGCGAGCGCAGCGCGGCAATCACACCCGCACGATACCCGAACGACTTGCGCTAGGGTCGTTCGGGTGCGATTGTTTCGCAGGCTCGCAATGACAACCGATTATATCACTCCTTCCCATGCCATATTCCAACACCCAGGTCAAGCTGGCTTCGCGCCCGACCGGCCTGCCCATCCCCGAAAATTTCACCATCGAAACCAGCGCGGTGCCAGCCTTGCAAGCCGGGCAGGTACTGATTAAAAACGAGCTGCTTTCGCTCGACCCGGCCATGCGCGGGTGGATGAACGCGGGTCGCAGCTACATTCCGCCGGTGGGCATTGGCGAAGTGATGCGGGCACTGGGCGCGGGCCAAGTGGTCGAGTCGCAGCACCCGGCCTTCGCCGTGGGCGACTACGTGACGGGCGGCCTTCAGGTGCAGCAGTACGCGCTGCGCGAGGGCGAAACGGCCGCCAACCCGGCCCACCCCGGCTTTCTGCAAAAGGTCGATACCCGCCACGCGCCGCTCGAAACCTACCTTTCGACCCTGGGCATGACGGGCATGACGGCCTACTTCGGCCTGCTCAATACCGGCCAGCCCAAAGCCAGCGAAACCGTGGTGGTGAGCGGCGCGGCCGGTGCCGTAGGCAGCGTGGTAGGCCAGATTGCCAAGCTCAAGGGCTGCCGGGTGGTAGGCCTGGCCGGCGAGCAGGAAAAGTGTGACTACTGCGTGCAAGAGCTGGGCTTCGACGCCTGCATCAACTACAAAACCGAGGACGTGCGCCAGGCCCTGCGCGTTGCCTGCCCCGAGGGCATCGACGTGTATTTCGACAACGTGGGCGGCGAGATTCTGGACCTGGTGCTGGAGCAAATCCGGCTGCGGGCGCGCATTGTCATCTGCGGAGCCATCTCGCAGTACAATAACACGACGCCCGTGAAGGGCCCAGCCAACTACCTCTCGCTGCTCGTCAACCGCGCCCGCATGGAAGGCATCGTGGTATTCGACAACGCCGCCCACTACGGCGAGGCCGCCCGCGAAATGGCCGGCTGGCTGCGCGAAGGCCAGCTGAAAGCCCCCAAAGTGCAGGTCGAGCACGGCGTCGAAAACTTCCTGCCCGCACTGCTCAAGCTGTTCTCGGGCCAGAATTTCGGCAAGCTCGTGCTGGCGCCGTGAGGCAGTAGGTAGGCGCGTGGTTTCGTACTGGTTCGTTCCACGCGCGGACTCGCAGAGTCCACGCTACTTTTCTACGTCTTCGAACGTGTACGTGTGCTCCACGTTTTCCACGGATTTGCCGTCGGCCTCGGCATACGGGTACACGAAGTAGTTGAGTGGCGCGCCGGCCTGCTTGGGCGTCAACGTCAGGTCGCGGCCCCGGGTGAACTCGACGCGGTTTTCATCGTGCGCGCCGAAGAAGTAGGCGCGCCTATCCGGGTTTTTAGCAGCCTCCGAGGCATCGACCGGCACCCAGCCGGTTTGCTTGGTGAAGAACTCGGCCCAGCAGTGGTAGCCCTTTATTTCGCCCTTGCCATGCTCGGCCGGCAGCGGCAGCCCGATGCTGAAGCGCGCCGGAATGCCCAGCGCCCGGCAGTAGCCTATCACAATGGCGTGAAAATCGGTGCAGTTGCCGCGCCGGGCATCGCAGGCATAATATATATCGCCCCGGCCCCAGCCCTGGCCGGTTTTGTCGTAGGTCACGGTGCTCACCACGTGCTCGTAGATAGCGCGGGCCTTTTGCAAATCGGTTTTGGCGCCGGCCTTGTCTACCACTGCCTGAGCCTGGGCTTTGATTTTAAAGTCGAGCGGCACGAGGCGGTCGGGAGCCAACCAGCGGCTCAAGTTGGGGTCGGTGGCTTCGGCTTCAACAGGCGCGGTATCGGAGTTGGCGCGCAGGTTGAGGTGCTCGCGGCGCGTGATGCGGGCCGTAAGCGTAATCACTAATGGCTCAATAGGCGCAGCAGGAAGCTTTGACAATTGCTGGGCCATATGTTTATCATATAGCACACCAGCCTGAAGGACTGAAGCCGCTTGCACTACCAGATGCATGATTTTGTTGCCATACATATCGGTTTCAACAGTATAAGGGGCAGGCACAGCAGCATTCGTATCAGAGGCCTTTATATTCTGAAGCTTAATACGATTTGGAAAGCCAGACACCTCTATTTTGAGGTCGCGCACGTCCTGGTTTTTGTCATTGTGCGGCACGGGCATCCAGAATTCCAGCGTCCTAGTGCCGGCAGCAGGCGCCGGCACGGCAGCCCGGCACACCAGCTGGAAGGTGCGGCTGCGCGGGGCTACGGACGCAGAAGGAGCCGGTGCGGCGGCAGTGAGCAGCGCAATAGCGGCGAGCAGCAGGTTTCTCATCCTAATAAGCTAAAAGACAAGGGGCAAATTTACGGCGTTTCCTATGGTACATCCGTCGGCTTGTAAAACCAGAAAGGCCAGCGGTATTCTGCTTCGGAGCTAACTTTCAGCCTCCGGTACTTTTTGGGGCAAAATGTATGCGCCTATTACTCAACCTGAAACTTACTTGCCGGTTACCAGACCGGAACCGGCCGCAACGCTCACCGCTTAAAGTAGTCCTTACCCGGCTTTTCATACATCGTATTTTTACCAAATTATGACTACGAACCCCGACCTCGACGCGCCGGCAAACCACGACGAGGCCCGGCGCACGTTTCTCAAGCAGTCGTCACTGCTCACGGCCCTGGCCCTGGTGCCCGGCTCAGTAGTGACGGCCGCCGCCGAAGGCTTTGACGAGCGCGTGGCCGCCGCCTTCGAGAAAATTCCGCTGAGCCTGAAAGTCAACGGCGTGAAGCACAAGGTTTCAGTCGAACCGCGCGCCACGCTGCTCGACTTTTTGCGCGAGCAGCTGCACCTGACGGGCACCAAAAAGGGCTGCGACTACGGCCAGTGCGGCGCCTGCACGGTGCACGTCGATGGCCAGCGCGTGAACAGTTGCCTGAGCTTCGCGGTGATGCACGATGGCCAGGAAATCACGACCATCGAGGGCCTGGCCGACGGCGACAGGCTGCACCCCATGCAGGAGGCGTTTGTGAAGCACGACGGCTTTCAGTGCGGCTACTGCACCCCCGGCCAGATTATGAGCGCCGTGGCCTGCGTGCGCGAAGGCCACGCCGGCTCAGAGGGTGAAATTAGAGAATATATGAGCGGCAATATTTGCCGCTGCGGGGCCTACGCCAACATTGTGGCGGCTATTCAGGACGTAAAAGGCGGAGGGCAAAAGGTATGAACCAGTTCCAGTACGTGCGCGCTACCAAGCCGCAGGCCGCTATCGACGTAGTAGCCAAGGACCCCACCGCCAAGTTTATCGCCGGCGGCACCAACCTCGTCGATTTGATGAAGCGCGGCGTGATGACGCCCCAAAAGCTGGTAGACATCAACCGCCTGCCGCTCAATAAAATCGAAGCCCAGCCTACAGGCCTGCGCATCGGGGCGCTGGCCCTGAACTCGGCCGTGGCAGGCGATGCGCAGGTGCGCGCCCGGCAGCCGCTGCTGGCCCTGGCGCTAAATGCCGGCGCCTCGCCGCAGCTGCGCAATATGGCCACTGTGGGCGGCAATATGCTGCAACGCGTGCGGTGCAGCTACTTCTACGACCTGAGTATGCCCTGCAACAAGCGCCAGCCTGGCACCGGCTGCGCAGCGCTGGAAGGCATCAACCGCATGCACGCCCTTTTCGGGGCCAGCGACAAGTGCATCGCCGTGCACCCCTCGGATATGAGCGTGGCGCTGGTGGCCCTCGACGCCACGGTGCTCATCAGCGGGCCGAAGGGCGACCGGCAGCTGGCCTTCAGTGACTTGCACCGCCTGCCCGGCGACACGCCCGAGCGCGACTCCAACCTTGAAGCCGGCGAGCTGATAACGGCCGTGGACATTCCCGACAATCCATTTACCAGGCACGTGCACTACCAAAAGGTGCGCGAGCGCGCCAGCTACGCCTTCGCCCTGGTGAGCGCCGCCGTAGCGCTCGATATAGAGAACAACACGATTAAAGCGGCCCGCCTGGCGCTGGGCGGCGTGGCCCACAAGCCCTGGCGCCTCCCGGCTGCCGAGCAGGCCCTGGTGGGCCAGCCCGCCACCGAAGCCAGCTTCCGGCGCGCCGCCGAGGTGGCGATGCAGGGTGCCAAAGCTTTCAAACACAATGCCTATAAGCTCCGGCTGGCCCCCAACACCCTCGTGCAGGCGCTTAAAACAGCCAGCGCGGCTTAATGCTGTAGCTTGGACTCTGCGAGTCCGCGCGTAGGAACGTTGAACAACCCCCTACGCGCGGACTTGAAGAGTCCACGCTACCCAATCTTACTTCATTTATGAAAACGCAAGAAAAGCACATTGGGAGCTCGATGAGCCGGGTAGATGGCCACCTCAAAGTGACGGGCGGTGCCCGCTACTCGGCCGAGTACGAGCTGCCGGGCATGACCTACGGCGTGCTGGTGGGCAGCACCATTGCCAAGGGCCGCATCACTAGCCTCGACACCAAGGCCGCCGAGCGCGCGCCGGGCGTATTGGCCGTGCTTACGCACCTCAACGCGCCCAAGGTACCGGGCTTTAAGCCTGCCGGCAAAGACCCCTCGCAGCCCCGACCGAGGGCGGGCCGCTGAAGGTATTTTACGACGAGAAGATTCGCTTCAACGACCAGCCGATTGCCTTAGTGGTGGCCGACACCTACGAGCGGGCGCGCCACGCGGCCCGGCTCGTGCAGGCGCAGTATGCCAAGGAAGCACACCAGACCAGCATGAAAGCGGGCGCGGCGCAGGCCTTTTTGCCCACTTCGGCCCAGAAAAACCCAAAGTCGCCGATGGCCGACTACCAGCGCGGGCAGGCCGATGCGTACAAGTCAGCCAGCCTCAAAATCGAGCAGGAATACGTGATTCCGAACGAGATGCACAGCCCGATGGAGATGCAGTCCGTCACGGCGCACTGGGAGGCGCCCGACCGGCTGACGCTGTATGACAAGACGCAGGGCACGCTCGGCACGCGCCGCGATTTTGCCAGGGAGTGGAGCCTGCCCGAGGAGAACGTGCAGGTGATTGCCACCTTCGTGGGCGGCGCCTTCGGCAACGCCCTGCACAGCTGGCCGCACGAGTCGGCCGCCGTGATGGGCGCCAAGGTAGTTGGCCGCCCGCTAAAGCTGATGCTGACCCGCGAGCAGATGTTTACGATGGTGGGCTACCGGCCCTACACCTGGCAGAAAATCGGGATGAGCGCCACGGCCGATGGCAAAATCACGGCCATCAGCCACGACTCCATCGGCCAGACTTCCACCTACGAGGAGTTTACCGAATCGACGCTGGCCCAGACGCGCATGATGTACCAGTCGCCCAACCTGACGACGCGCTACCGCATTGCGGCCCTCGACGTGAGCACGCCCATCTGGATGCGCGGCCCCGGCGAGGCCACCGGCGCGTTTGCCCTGGAGTCGGCGATGGACGAGATGGCGTATCTGCTCAAGCTCGACCCGCTGGAGTTTCGCCTGCGCAACTACACCGACCAGGACCCCGAGAAAAACCGGCCCTGGAGCACCAAGTTTCTGAAGGAATGCTACCAGCTCGGCGCCGACCGCATCGGCTGGCAGAACCGCAAGCTGGAGCCCGGCGCCGTGCGCGAGGGCGACTGGCTACTGGGCTACGGCATGGGCGTGGGCACCTTCGGGGCGCACCGGGGCTCGGCCCACGTGAGCGCCCAATTGCTGCCCAACGGCCACGTAGTGCTACAATGCGCCACCACCGATATCGGTCCCGGCACGGGCACGGCCATGACCCAGATTGCGGCCGATACGTTGGGTATCGACCCTGGCCGCATCACGTTTGAGCTGGGTAATTCGGGCTTTCCGCAGTCGGGCTCGCAGGGCGGCTCCTCCACGGTGAATACTGTAGGCCAGGCCGTGCAGGATGCCTGCCTGGCGCTGAAAGACAAGCTGCGCGAGCTGGCTGGGGCGAGCCAGCCGGCCTTCGCCTCGGCTAAAAAAGAAGACGTGCAGCTGGCCGACGGCTACCTGACGCTGGCCAGCGCGGGGGCTAGTCGCGCGCAGTACGCCGACCTGCTCAAGCAGCCGGGCGCAGCCTTCGTCAACGTGGAGTCGAAGCCCACCGGCACCGATGGCCAGACGTATTCAATGTACTCGTTTTCGGTGCACTTTGCCCAGGTGGCGGTGCACGTGCTCACCGGCGAGGTGCGGGTGCGCAAGCTCGTGTCGTGCGCCGACGCGGGCACCATTATCAACCAGAAAACTGCCGCCAACCAGATGAAGGGCGGTGCCGTGGGCGGCATCGGCATGGCCCTGATGGAAGACGCCGTCATCGACCACCGCTACGGCCGCTACGTTACCAAGGACTTTGCCGACTACCACGTGCCCGTA
Source organism: Hymenobacter sp. BRD67 (assembly GCF_013256425.1). Taxonomy (GTDB): domain Bacteria; phylum Bacteroidota; class Bacteroidia; order Cytophagales; family Hymenobacteraceae; genus Hymenobacter. Next base: position 50,173 of record NZ_CP053904.1, on the reverse strand, counting down.
CACGCCGACGCGCCAGCCGTAGAAGTGGCCTTCGTGAACCAGCCCGACTACCACGTGAACGCGCTGGGCACCAAGGGTATCGGCGAAATTGCGACCATCGGCGTGGCCCCGGCCATTGCCAATGCCGTGTTCAACGCCACCGGCAAGCGCGTGCGCGAGCTGCCCATCACGCCCGATAAGCTGGTGTAATCACCCCGCTAACTGGGACACACTAGAAACCCTAGCAGAATGTCATGCTTCGACAGGCTCAGCATGACGTTCAGCTAGATGTTTTGAGCGAAATTTAACCGCGTTCTAAAACCGCCGCTTTTCGAGTCGTATGGCTTTGAAAAGCGGCGGTTTTTATGGCAATTCGCAGCGGCCCGGCCCGGCTGACCGTACTAGACTTTTGACCATCGTCCATTCCAGCGGCGATGACTCTATCCTTCCTTTTCCAATTTTATGAAATCTCCCCAAAAGCCCACCGCCAAAAAGCGCGTGGCCGTGACCGGCGGCACCGGCAAGCTCGGCCGCGTTTGCGTGCAAGACCTGCTGGCCCACAGCTACGATGTATTCGTGGTTGATACCGTAGCGCCCGAGAAAGGTATTCCAGGCATTATCGCCGACTTGGCTGATTTCGGCCAGACGCTCGACGCATTTTCTTCGGTGGGCCATGAAATACACGCCGGCGTGGGCACCAATGCCTTCGATGCCATCGTTCACCTGGCGGCTTTCCCGACGCCGCGCCAGTACCCCGATGCCCATCTGTTTCAAAACAACATTATGGGCACCTACAACGTGTTTGAGGCCGCCCGCCGGCTGGGTATTCACAACGTCATCTGGGCCAGCAGTGAAACCACGCTGGGCGAGCCTTTTGAGGGCGGCGAGCCCTACGCGCCCGTGGACGAGGACTACCCGCTGCGCGCCAAAAGCGCCTACGCTCTGGCCAAGGTGCTGATGGAAGACATGGCCCGCCAGTTCGTCCTCCAAACGCCCGCTATGAAGCTCGTTGGCCTGCGCTTCAGCAACGTGATGGAGCCCGCCGACTACGCCAGGTTTCCGGCCTACGACCACGACCCCGAGGAGCGCAAGTGGAATATGTGGGCCTACATCGACGCCCGCGACGGCTCCCAGGCCATCCGCAAGGCCCTTGAGTGGGAGGCCACCGGCATGCACCCCTTTATCATCGCCAACGCCGATACGGTGATGTCGAAATCCTCGACCGAGCTGATGAAAAACTACTTGCCCAATGTACCAGTGAGGAAAAAGCTGGGCGAGCACGAAACGCTGCTCTCAATTGAGAAGGCGCGGAAAGTGCTGGGCTACGAGCCCGAGTTCAGCTGGCGCGAGGCGAAGTCGCGGTGAATCAGCCGTCGGCGCATTTTACCAGATTGGCTAGCGTGGATTCTATACTGGCGCGAGTTTAGGCGAAGCCGTAACTCGTGCCTTTTTTCATTGTGGAGGTTGCACCTCCACTGCCGCGTCAGCGGCAAAGTATAACCGCGCCGCCAGGGTCGTCCACTTAGCTCGTTCTACGGGAGGCACAGCCTGCCCCGAAAAAAAGGCACGAGTTACGCTGCGCTAAACTCACGCCAGTGAAGAAAATATCTGACACCGAGACGCGACACTCTATTTTTCATGTTCTCACAATGACGACCTCACCCGCCACTGCTATTAAGCTACCTTTTTGGCAAGACCCGCAAAGCTCTCTGACTCTAGTGATAACACCGACTGATTGTGATGTTTTTTTTACCCTTCAGAGTGAGGGTAACGCCGAACCTTCGGATGAACTGGGAAAAATCAGTTTTTTAAATTGCTGGGCGACACATATGGTAAAAACTGAGTTCCTGCCTTACAGCATAGCCGAGCATTCCTTTCACTCCTTTTTGCTTGAAGTAATTGATTCTGCGTGGCTGGCGACAGCCACCCAACAACGGTCTTACACCTATCCTGCTTGGAAGAACTGGGATGGCAAAGTGTATCACCATTATATCGTGCAAGGCCATGACAGCTATGTAGAGGTGCTAGCTGTTAGCTTCACCACCAGCATTGCTTCCCCCGAAGAAGGCCAGCGCTACGCTTTTTCAAAATGATAATGCACATTTTATAGGTTATAGCAGCGATGGCACCACCATCTTTGCGCTCATGCTCGACGCTGCCCCGCTCCTCCCCTACCTCGTTTTCGACTTCGATTCCACGTTTACGCAGGTCGAAGGCCTCGATGAGCTGGCTGCTATTGCCCTGGCCGGCCAGCCCGACCGCGCCGCGCGCGTTGCTCAAATTAAGGCCCTCACCGACCGCGGAATGGCCGGCGAAATCGGCTTTCAGGAGTCGCTAAGTCAGCGGCTGGCGCTGCTGGGGGCGCACCGGCGGCACCTGGCGCCGCTGGTGGCGCACCTGCAAACCAAGGTGAGCGAAAGCATCCGGCGCAACGGCGAGTTTTTTCGGACGCACGCCGACCGCATCTACGTGGTGAGCAGCGGCTTCCGGGAGTTTATCGAGCCGGTGGTGGCCGAGTTTGGCATCGACCCCAGCCACGTGCTGGCCAATACCTTCACCTTCGATGCCGAGGACAACATTACCGGCTGCGACCCGGCCAACGTGCTGAGCCGCGACGGCGGTAAGATTCGCCAGCTCGTGCTGCTCGACCTCGACGGACCGGTGTACGTGCTCGGCGATGGCTACACCGACTACCAGATTCGCGAAGCGGGCCTGGCCCACCGCTTCTACGCCTACACCGAAAACGTGAGCCGCCCCAGCGTGGTGGCCCACGCCGACGAGGTGCTGCCCACGTTTGACGAGTTTCTCTACCAGCTGAAATTACCCATGACCCTGAGCTATCCCAAGAACCGAATAAAGGTTCTTTTACTCGAAAACCCCGATGCCCGCGCCGCCGAGCTGTTTCGCCACGAAGGCTATCAGGTAGAGCAGGTAAAGGGCGCCCTCGACGAGGACGAGCTGATTGCCCGCATCGAGGGTGTGAGCATCCTGGGCATCCGGTCCAAAACGCAGGTTACCGACCGGGTGCTGGCCGCGGCCAACCGCCTCATTGCCGTTGGAGCATTCTGCATCGGCACCAACCAGATTGACTTGCCCGAGGCCATGAAAAAGGGCGTCGCGGTATTCAACGCGCCCTTCTCCAACACCCGCTCGGTGGTCGAGCTGACCCTGGCTGAGCTGATTGTGCTGGCCCGCCGCATTCCAGAAAAAAACCCCAAGATGCACCGGGGCGAGTGGGATAAGTCGGCCAGCGGCTCGTTCGAGATTCGGGGCAAAACCCTGGGCATCATTGGCTACGGCAATATCGGGGCGCAGCTCTCGGTGGTGGCCGAGGCTGTGGGCCTGAAGGTGATTTACTACGACATGGCCGAGAAGCTTCAGCTGGGCAACGCCGTGAAGGCCCGGAGCCTGGAAGAGCTGCTACGCCAGGCCGACGTGGTGACGCTGCACATCGACGGCCGGCCCGAAAACCAGGATTTTTTCGGCGAGAAGCAGTTTGCACTCATGAAACCCGGCGCGCTCTTCATCAACAACGCACGTGGCCACGTCGTGGACGTGCCGGCTCTGGCCGCAGCCCTGCGTAGCGGCCACCTCGGCGGCGCCGCCATCGACGTGTTCCCGCACGAGCCCAAAACCAACAGCGAAGCGTTTGAGAGCGAGCTGCGCGGGCTGCCCAACGTGCTGCTCACGCCTCACATCGGCGGCAGCACGGCCGAGGCCCAGCGCAACATCGCCGAGTTTGTGCCCGAGCGCATCATGGAGTACGTGAACACCGGCAACACCCAGCAGAGCGTCAATTTCCCCAATATTCAGCTGCCCACCCAGCCCGGCCACCGGCTCATCCACATTCACGCCAACGTGCCGGGCGTGCTGGCCAGTATCAACAACGTGCTGGCCGCGCACCACGTCAATATCCTGGGTCAGTACCTAAAAACCAACGAATTGATTGGCTACGTGATTACCGATATCAACCGCGAGTACGACCAGGACGTGATTCAGGCGCTGCGCGCGGTGGAGCACACCATCAAGTTCCGGGTGTTGTATTAATGAAGTTGTTTTGTAGTTCTACTGGCGGCCAAGCTCTCGTAAGCTTAACATGACGTTGTCTAATAATAGGGTGCGCTATCTTGTCGGCTTAACCTCTTAGCCTCATGAATCGCCGCCTTTTTCTACTCAACGGCTCGCTGGCCGGCGCCGCTCTCACCACGCTTTCGCTGGCGCAATGCACTTCGAATAGCGCGCCCACCGGCCAGCCCACTACCGATGCAACCGCCGCTGGCCCGGCAGCCGCCCCCGATGCGTTTCCGCTGCTCGAAGCCACGGTGGCTGATTTGCAGCAGCATATGCAGGCCGGCCGGCACACCTCGCGGGCCCTGTGCGAGCTGTATTTACAGCGCGTCGAAGCGGTAAACGCGAAAGGCCCCACGTTGCGCGCCGTTATCGAAACCAACCCCGATGCCCTCAAGCTGGCCGATGCGCTCGACGCGGAGCGCAAGGCCGGCAAGGTGCGCGGCCCCCTGCACGGCATCCCGGTATTGATAAAAGACAATATCGATACCGGCGACCAGATGCAGACCACTGCCGGCTCATTGGCCCTGGCCGGGCACCGCGCCAAGCAGGACGCCTTTATCGTCAAACAGCTGCGGGCGGCCGGGGCCGTGGTACTCGGCAAAACCAATCTGAGCGAGTGGGCCAACTTCCGCTCGACGCGCGCCACCAGCGGCTGGAGCAGTCGCGGCGGACAAACTAAAAATCCCTATATTCTGGACCGCACCCCCAGCGGCTCCAGCGCCGGCTCGGGCTCGGCGGCGGCGGCCAGCCTCTGCGCAGTGGCCATCGGCACCGAAACCGACGGCTCAGTAGTGTCTCCTTCCTCGGTCAATGGCCTGGTAGGCCTCAAGCCCACGGTGGGCCTGCTCAGCCGCATGGGCATCATTCCGATTTCCGCCACCCAGGATACGGCCGGCCCGATGGCCCGCACCGTGCGCGACGCGGCCCTGCTGCTGGCGGCGCTCACCGGCGAAGACCCGGCCGATGCCGTCACTCGCGGCAGCGCCGCCCACGCCGCGCCCGACTACACCAAGTTTCTGGATACCAACGCCCTGAAGGGCAAGCGCCTGGGGGTCGAGAAAAGTCACCTTACCGGCACTTCCGATGCCGTGGCGTTGCTGCAAAAAGCCCTGGCAGTGCTGAAAGCTCAGGGAGCTACCATTGTGGAAATAAACGTAGCCAAGCCGGTCGCGGCCCTGGGCGACGCCGAGTTTCAGGTGCTGCTCTACGAGTTTAAAGACGGCGTAAACAAGTACTTGGCGGGCACCAATGCGGGCGTAAAAACCCTGGCCGACGTCATTGCCTTCGACAAGGCCAACGCCGCCAAGGCAATGCCCTTTTTCCAGCAGGAAACCCTGGAGGCAGCCGAAAAAACCGAGGGCCTCGGCAGCGCCAAGTACCAGGCGGCGCTGGCCCGCTCGCAGGGCGGCACCCGCAAAATCTTGGACAAAATTCTGCACGACAATCAACTGGCTGCCATCATCGGCATCACGACCGGCCCGGCCGGCTGCATCGATTTGGTGAATGGCGACTACTCGTCGGGCCTCGACTTTTCGTCGCCGGCCGCCATGGCGGGCTATCCACACCTCACTGTGCCGATGGGCCAGGCCCAGCACCTGCCGGTGGGACTGTCGCTCGTAGGGCCAGCCTGGTCCGAAGGCCTGTTACTGGGCCTGGGCTACGCCTACGAGCAGGCAACCAAGCTGCGGAAAGCGCCCGAGATGCGGGGGCCGCTGGTGGGGTAGTGGCTAAGCTTCTTCGCGGCTGGCGAGCAGGTTATTATAGCGCTGCACCATATCGGCATACAGGCTATATACGTGCAGGAGCTTGTTTTTGCAATCGTCCAGACTGTCGAGTTGATAAGGAATTATAGGTTCCAGAGCAGTTGCGGGTACTAGCTCTTTGAACTCTTCGGCGAAGTTGTGGTAGATAATATCGCCGACGCGCTTAATGAAGTCGAAGTCCAGGTTAGGGTCTTCAAATCGACGGTAGAGCGTGGGGCGGCTAATCCCAAGCTTGCGGTACAGGCTCGAAAATTTTACGCCGCTTTTGAGCACGGCTTCCCGGATGACCTCCCCGCGATGCTGCTTCGCCATATGTGGACTAAACTGAGTGAGACAAAAGTGGCACGGGTTACCGACCGCTTTTGTCTCATTTTTTTGCGCTTTTCGTCTCGCATATCCTATCTTTCGAGCCTTTTATGAATCATTTTTGTATCACAAGGTTCAATCCATGGATGGCCGCAGCCTCAACCTTACCGCCGAAAACATTGCCCGGCTCCACCAGCTTTTCCCAGATGTAGTCAGCGAAGGGCGCGTAGATTTTGACCGCTTGCGAGCCGCCCTCGGGGCCGCCGATGCGCTGGCCCCTGCTGGTCCAGACCACTATGAGTTGCGCTGGGCTGGCAAGGCTGACGCTCGACGCGAAGTGCAACGTTCTACCACTGCTACGCTCCTGCCTAACCCCTCACAGTCGATAGATTGGGACACTACTGGCAATGTTTTTATCGAGGGCGAAAATCTCGAAGTGCTACGGGTACTCCAGCGAGGCTACTTTGGCAAGGTAAAAATGATATATATCGACCCGCCCTACAACACCGGGTCTGATTCCTTCGTGTACCCGGACGACTATGGTGAACGGCGCGAAGACTACGAGAAAGCCATTGGGCAGCGCGACGAAAATGGCTTTCTTAACAAGCAGGACCTCTGGAAAAAGAACACTCGGGAAAGTGGGCAGTACCATTCGGCCTGGCTAAGCATGATGTGGCCTCGCCTGTATCTGAGCCGCAATCTGCTACGCGAAGACGGCGTGATTTTCGTGTCGATTGACGACAACGAAATGCATAACCTGCGCTTATTGATGAATGAGATTTTTGGAGAGGAAAATTTTGTAGGAACAATAATTTGGAAAAAGAAAACTAATGGTAATAACGTAGGCGACATTCCTCCGGTACATGATTACATCCTCTGTTATGCCAAGCGAAAGTTTGACAAACAAGATATCTTACTCGGGTTTCCCATGACGGAAGAATACTTGCGGAAAACTTATAAAAATCCTGATAAAGACAAGCGGGGCGCTTGGACAACTTCCGATTTATCTGCCAATCACGAAGGTCCTTATTTTCCAATCTTCAATGAGAAAACGGGGATAACGTATTATCCTCCCGAAGGACGTTATTGGGTATTTAACGAAACTGAGGTAAAGACCCGAATTAAGGATGGAAGAATAATTTTTGGTACTAAAGGACTGACTGCACCAGTGCAAAAATCCTTTTTACGGGACCGCAAAAGCACTCGTCTTAAAGCCGATTCTTGGTGGAGTGAACATGGTTTAAATGAAGATGGTACTGCTGAACTAGCAGCCATGCTGGGACCTAAAGTATTCGTTCACTCTAAGCCTTCCATTCTAATTAAACATTTATTGAATATTACTACAGTTAGTGGCGATATTATACTTGACTTTTTTGCGGGCAGTGGCACCACAGGGCAAGCCGTTTATCAATTAAATGAGGAAAGCAAAGGAAACAGGCGGTTTATATTAGTTCAAATGGCTGAAAGAATAGAAGGCAGCCGAATAAAATTCAATAACATTGCCCAAATTACGCAACAACGCTTAGCGAAAGCTGGCGAGCTTTTACGTCAGAAGCAGGCAAACACATTACCTTTAGATTCAAGCAGCTACATTCAGGATTTAGGCTTTAGGGCTTACCGGCTCGACTATTCTAATTTCCGGGCCTGGCGACCCAACGTAACGGGCCCTTCGGAAATACTTTCCCAACTGGAGCTGTTTCAGGAGCCCCTGCGCCAAGCAGTGAGCGACGAAGCCATGCTCACGGAACTGCTCCTCAAGATGGGAGGCAGCGCCGATATTCTCCCCTTATCGGTAGCCGTAACCCGGCGCAGCCTGGGAGGACTGGAAGTGCACGACGTAGCCAATGGCCTGGTGTGGCTGGCCCTGGCAGGTATCAACCCCGCAGTGATAGCAGCCGCCGTGGCCGAACGGCCACAGCGGCTAGTGATACCAGGACGCCTTTTCGGCGGCGACAACCCCGACGAGCAGGTCAGCAATGCCCGTTTGCAGTTGGCCGACGCCGGCGTGACGCTGCAACTGATTTAGAGAGCTGACCGGGCTATAAAATACTAATTTATAATCATTATAATAATATATTTATACTCGTTAACAGCTCGGCTTGAGGCAACTGCTCCGCGGCGCTCGTCACGGCAGGCTTTTATATAAAAATCTGGCAAACAGCACTATATTAATTATGAAACTGCAATTTGACGCCAGCCAGGAATACCAGCAGGATGCCATTCAGGCTGTAGTAGCCGCTTTTGAAGGCCAGCCGCTGAGTAAGGCGCCGTTGGAAGTATCGGTGAGCACCGAGCTGGGCGACGGCTCGCTCGCCTTTACGGAAACCGGAATTGCCAATCGGCTGGTTCTGGCCGCCGGCCAGCTGCTCGAAAATATTCGGTGCGGCCAGGCTACCCAGAAACTGCCGCTGTCGGATGCGCTAGTGCCATGCGCATTTCGCAACGCAGCCGGCCAGCTGGACGCCGACAGCCTCCCACTCAACCTAACAGTGGAGATGGAAACCGGCACTGGCAAGACGTACGTGTACCTGCGTACCATCTATGAGCTGAACCGTACCTACGGCTTCCGCAAATTTGTCATTGTAGTGCCGAGCGTAGCCATTCGGGAAGGCGTGTGGAAGTCACTACAAATCACCCACGACCACTTGCAGGCGCTTTTCGGCTACCCGCCGGTTAGCTACGAAGTGTATGATAGTGGCCGGCTGGCTGCCCTTCGCAACTTTGCGGTGAGCGACGCGCTGCAAATTCTGGTCATCAATATCGACTCGTTTACCAAGGATACCAATATTATCAACAAGCCCCGCGAAACCGGAGTCAGGCCTATTGAATACCTGCAAGCCACGCGGCCAATTGTGGTAGTAGACGAGCCGCAAAATCTGGATTCTGACCTTCGTAAGGCTGCCCTGGCTTCGTTACGACCGCTGGCCACACTGCGCTACTCGGCTACGCACAAGGAGTTTTACAACCTTGTATATTCCCTCAACCCCGTGCAGGCTTATGACCTGGGGCTCGTAAAGCAGATTGAAGTAGACGGCATTACAGCCGATGGCAATTACAACGCGGCGTTCGTTCGGCTCAAACACGTAGAAAAGGCTAAAAACACGCTTACAGCCAAGCTCAGCATTTACAGCAACGAGAAGGGTGGCGTGCGTCTAAAAGACGTAACCGTTCGCCTGGGCAACGACCTCTATGCGCTAAGCAACAACCGCGAAACCTATCGCGAGGGCTTCATTGTAAACGAGATAGACCCTACTGAGCAGAGCGTAACCTTCTCTGGCAACCTACGCGTGGTGGCGGGCCAGGATGTCGGCGGGCTCACCGAAGCCGTGTTGCGCTATCAGTTGGAGCGCACTGTGAAATGGCATTTTGAGAAAGTGAGGAGGCTCAAACCCAAAGGTATTAAGGTATTGTCGCTGGTGTTCGTAGACCGGGTAGCCAACTACCGGCTCTACGACGTGGCCACCAAAACGAAGCTTCCGGGCAAATTTGCGCAGTGGTTTGAGGAGATTTTTACTACCTACGCAGCTAAAAAGGAGAATGCCGGACTAATTCCCTTCACGGCGAAGGAAGTGCACGATGGGTACTTCTCGCAGGATAAATCTAGTCCGGCCGGCAAGGATACTCGTGGCGACTCGACCCTCGACCGCGATACCTATGCCTTGATAATGCGCGATAAGGAGCGGCTGCTGAGTCAGGACGAGCCCCTGCAATTTATTTTTTCGCACTCGGCACTCCGCGAAGGATGGGACAACCCCAACGTATTCCAAATCTGTACTTTGAACGAAACGCAAAGCGACGTAAAGAAGCGCCAGGAAATCGGGCGCGGCCTGCGCTTGCCCGTGGATGCCACCGGCCAGCGCGTGCAGGATAAGTCGCTAAATATGCTAACTGTAGTGGCCAATGAAAGTTATGAGGACTTTTCAGCAGCCTTGCAGCGCGAAATTCAGGAAGAAACCGGCGTCGAGTTTACGGGCCGCACCCGCAACGCGGCCAAGCGCCGGACATTGCGCCTAAGCAAAGAACTGACATCCAACAACTATCCGGAGTTTTTCGCCATCTGGGAGCGCATTAAGCACCGCACCCGCTACCGCGTCGAGTACCAAACCGAAGCGCTGATAGCCGGAGCCGTAGCCGAACTGCTGGACCACCATAAAACCCCACCTACTCACCCGCCCCAGCTCCAGGCCCGCAAAGCCCGCTTGAGCTACACCGACGAAGGTATTACGGGCCAGCTGGCCGCCGAAACTCAGCTGACCCTGAACACGGTTACTTATCCTGTGCCCGACGTGTACGGGTATCTGCAAAGCCGAGTAGACGTAACCCGGCCCACTATCTTCCAGATTCTCAAGCGCTCGGGCCGCTATGGGGAGCTGCTGATAAACCCGCAGATGTTTCTTGACAATGTAGTTGGGGCTATCCGTCGCACTCTGAACCGCCTGCAGGTAGCGGGCATCCGGTACGAGCGGCTGGCCGGGGAGGAATATGCTATGCAGCTCTTCAAGGACGAGGAAGTAGAGCAATACCTGACTAACCTCTACGAAGTTGAAAACCCCGCCCGTACACTCTACAATTACGTTCCGGTGGACAGCAGCACCGAAAAAAGCTTCGCCGAGAGCTGCGACAAAGCCGAGCAAGTAGCTTTTTACTTTAAGCTGCCGCGAGGCTTTCTTATCCCGACTCCTCTTGGCAAGTACCGGCCCGATTGGGCTATTGTGCTCAAAGGTGACAAACGCGTGTACTTTGTGGTCGAAACGAAGGGCAGTGCCGGGCAAGCTACGCCCATTGACCAGCAGGCATTACGCGGCCGAGAAGAAATGAAAATTGATTGCGGGACCGAGCACTTTGCCCTGTTCGCCCCGCAGGGAGTTGCCTATGAGATAGCAGCAAATCTGCGCGACGTATACGAATAAGCTATAGCCACGCCCGTACTTCGCGCTGCATGGCGCCTGCGCGTGGCTGGCCCCTTCACCGTCGAAACCCTGCAAAGCCTGAACCCGGTGTCGCCCGAGGAGCTGGAAGCGCCCGCGGAAGAGCTGGAAAGCCAGGCCCAGTTTGAGGGCCGGGTGTTTGCCGGCCTCACGGCCTCGGGCGTGCGCAACGGGGCCCGGAACGAGCAGGCCGTCTTCCTGCGCGTGGAGCGGCGCGCCTCGCCCGCCCTGCCCGCCGAGGGCTACAGGCGCGATGCCGGGGGCCGCGAGCGCAAAGCCTATTTCCTGCTCGGCCCGTGCTTCGGCACCGTGAGCAAAACCCAGGTCAACGAGGCCGTGAGGGAGTGCCGCCAGCTCGGCGACGCCGATTGGCTGGTGGTGCTGGGCTTCGCCTTCGACGATGCCATCGAAAACCGCGAGCAAACCACCAATGCCGGCACGTTTCAGGTCACGCGGGCGCGCATCGGCGAAGACTTATTGCAGGAAGGCTTGCTGAAGAAAGACAAGAAAGCCGCTTCGTTCGTCACCATCGGCGAGCCCGAGATTGCGCTGCTGCGCGACGCCGCCACCGGCACCGCCACCGTTGAAGTACAGGGCCTCGACATCTGGGACCCCATCAACAACCGCCTGGCCGCCCGCTCGGTCGAAGACATCGTCTACTGGAGGCTCGACGACGATTACGACGGCGCCAATTTCCTGGTGCGCCAGGTTTTCTTCTGCGGCGGCGAAAAGAACGAGTTCAAAAAGTGGCGCGCCCGGCTCGATGGTCAGGCCAGCGCCTCGGCCAAAAAGCAAGCCGAGCAAACCCTGCGCATCGAGCTGGACGAAGACGCCTGGGAGCGGCTCTACGGCTTCCGCTCGCATCCCATCGAGCTGCGGCCCGGCCGGCGCGTAGCGGTGCGGGTCATCAGCCAGTTCGGGGAAGAAAGCACCCGCGTGCTCACGCTGTAGCCGCGCCCGTACCTCGGCCGGCACCGGGCCGGGCCGAGCCGAGGTACGTATCTTAGTTTTTCAACCAGTATGCCTACCCAATGTCTCAAGTGGTAATTACCCTCGATGAGTCGCTGCTCAGCGACGCCGAAGCCTATGCCCGGCAGCACGGCCAGCCACTCGACGCGCTGGTGGCCGAGCTGCTGCAAGCCGCAGTGCGGCCACCAGCCCAGCAATCCTTAACAACTTTGGTACAAGAGCTTTATGGGTCGTTAAAAGCTCCCTCCGATTTTGATTACCGGGCCGAGTTGGGCGAGGCGCTGGAGCAGAAATATGGTCTATGAAGCATTACTTCGTAGATACCAACGTGCTGCTGGATTTTCTCATCCAGCGCGAACCCTTTGGCGCTGAAACACTACAGCTATTCGAAGCCGGCGCACGCGGCTTAGCTAAGCTATATGTTTCGAGTCTATCGTTCAGCCATATTTACTACGCGCTCCGCAAAACCAACCCTGCGCCCGAGCGCATTGATAAGCTCCTCAAGCTGGCCCGGCTGGTGCATATCATCCCGGTTGACCGTAACGTCCTCGAGGAGGCCCTACAGCTGGGGTTCGCCGATTTTGAGGATGGCATTCAGTATAGCGCCGCGCTGGCAGTCGCGGCAGTTGCAGCCATCGTAACCCGCGACCCCAAAGGCTTTTCTGCCAGCCAGCTACACGTGCTGTCGCCGGCCGAAGCACTTCGGCGGGTAACCTAGCCGGCGGCTCACAGCCGCGCCCGTACTTCGCCCAGCAGGCGCTGCATAGCATTGCGCGTGGCTTGGTCGTCGCCCGGAATACTGTTGTTGAAGAACGTAACGGCCACCAGGCGGCCGCTTTTGCAGCGTACGTAGCCGGCCAGGTTGCAGGTGTGGGTGAGCGTGCCGGTTTTGCCCCAAAACCACGTCACCTTCGGGGGCCGGGCTCGAAATAGCGGCGGCGCAGCGTACCGGGGCCGCCGCCCGCCGCCAGCAGGCTCAGCAGGCGCGGCTCGGGCAGCTGCTGGTGCAGGCGGCACAGCACCGCCGTAAGGGTGCGCGGCGTGAGCAGGTTCAGCCGCGACAGCCCCGAGCCATCTACCCAGTCGGGCCGGTCGGGCAGTGTCTTTAATTGATTTTTTACTATATACCGAATAACCCGCTGCCCGCTCAGCGAGTCGCGGTAGCCCACCTGCGTGCTGGTCATTAATAAAAGCTGCTCGGCCAGGAAGTTGTCGCTCACGCGCAACATGCGGCGGTAGAGCGAGTCGGCCCGCAGCCCGCGCAGCGTGCGGATGCTGTCGCGGCTCGGATGCGGGCGCCACGCCGTGCCCACAATGGCCCGGCGCAGCGTATCGCCCAGCAGGCGCAGCAGCAGGGTACGGCTGGTGCGGTACGGCACCTCATCCACCCAGCGCTTACTGCCGGGCACGTAGGTAAAACGGTTTTCGAGCGGCGCCCGAAACACGTGCATCTCGTCATCCTGGTCGGGCGAGAGGCGAAAGCCCTCACCGGCCGGTCCGGTCAGCGGAGCAAATGCGCGGGGCAGCACCCGCACCCGCTGCACCACCGGCGCTACGGCCGCCAGCCCCGAGCGGTGCGTTGCCAGTGGCGCGGCCGCGTAGAACCGCACCGTGTTGCCAAACACCGGAAAGGCCGTGCGCTCGGGCTGGAAGTAGTAGTTGAAATCATCCCAGGCCCAGCTGGGGCCATAAGCCGGCACGCAGGCAATATCGCAGTAGGCTACTATCTTCTCGGGTCGGCTTGCCAAAAAGGCGTAGGCCCGCCGCGAAGGCACGTCGCCGTGCAGAAAAGTAGGGTCGCCGGTGCCCTGAAAAAACAGCGTGTCGCCCCGCGAAAAGTAGCGCAGGCTGGGCAGCGAATCGGGCAGCAGCGTAAGGCCGGCGTACAGGGTCAGCAGCTTCATGGTGCTGGCCGGCGTAAAGTATTTGGCCTCGTTGTAGCCAAACAGCGGCGCGCCGGTATTGGCATCGGCCAAAGAAACCCCCACCTGCTGGCGGCGCAGCGTGGCGCTGCTATCGAGCAGCTGGCGCAGCCACGGCATATCGGCTTTACCGGTGGCCGAATCAACGACTACGGCCGGCGGCGTAGCTGGCTTAGTGGTTTGCCCGCAGGCGGTAGTGAGCGAGAGCAGCAACAGCGGCAGCAACGAGGCGTAGCGACGCGCCCGGCAAGTGGCAAAAGAAGTAGGCATAATGGGCACGGACGCAACGTAAGCAGGCAGCAGGCAGTCTTTAGCTCCACAATAGAGCAGTACTTTTATTTCCCGAACCGCTTTGCGAAAGTTACTACCGCTACTCGTACTGCTGCTCGGCTCCTTCGCTGGTTTCGCCCAGCCAAAAACGCCCGCCGACTTCGGCTACCGCCACTTGCGCATGCGCTACCAGCGCGATACAGTAGACATTCTGGTACTCTCGAAAAAGGGCGAGGAGCTAACGCGCAAGCCTGTATTCTTGTTTGTGCAGGGCTCGACGCCGCAGCCCGTCATCATGTATGATGAGCGCGGCGCTTTCCCCATGCTACCCTTCGAAATAGATACGCTGCTGACACGCTATCATTTCGTTGAAATCAGCAAGCCGGGTATTCCCGTAATTGCCCACACCAAAAGTCTGACGCCCGGCTACGCCTATCTCGACCCCAAAACCGGCCAGGCCCCGCTAGCCTACTGCCAGCGTAACTACCTCGGCTACTACGTGGCCCGCGACGCGGCCGTGCTGCGCTACCTGAGCCGCCAGCCCTGGGCGCAGGCCGATGAGATAACGGCGATGGGCCATTCGGAAGGCAGCAACGTGGTGGCCCGGCTGGCGCGGCACCCCGGGCCGCTGCGCCGCGTGGTATACCTCAGCGGCAGTCCGCTGGGCCGCATGCTTACCGTTATTTCCGGCAACCGGCAAGAGGCTGATTCTGTGGGCGCCGAGAACAATTTTACCTTCTGGAAAGAGATAGTGGCCCGCCCCCAGGAAAACAACTGCCTGGGCGACACGCATCTGCTGGTATCTTCGCTGTCGTCTACCCAAACGCCGCTCGACGATTTTTTGCACAGCAAAATCCCCGTTTTCGTGGGCTACGGCACCCGCGACCGCTCGGCTCTGCTCGAGGATTATATGCGCCTGGAAATGATACGGGCCGGCAAAACCAACCTCACGTTTCGCGCTTATCCCGAACTGGAGCACAACTTTATGGGCTTCACCAACGGCGTAGTAGACCAGAAGAAATGGAACTGGGACCGCGTGGCCCACGACTTTTTCGCCTGGATGAGAACCCACTGAATCTTACTTCAAGGTCAGAAATTTCTGCTGCATCACCTCCTGCACGGTGCGGCCCGAAATCTTGCTTTCGAGCCAGGAAATAATGTCGAAATAGAGAAAAGGCCGGCGGTCGAAAGGTTGGGCGGCTATCTCTTCGAGCCTGGCTTTCAGACGAACAAACTCGTCGCGGAGCTGGCTGGGAGCCGCGTGGCCCACGCGCCGCAGAAACCGGAATACCTCCACCTGCATGGGCTGCTGGTCGTCCATCTTGGCCAGGAAGTGATACACCGAGCGCACCTGGTATTCCAGCTCGGCATCCTGGCCGGCCTCGAAGTGCGCCACCAGGTTGAGGATGCGGGCAAAGCACTGCAAGTCTTCGCGCAGGCTCAGGTCTTTGTGCTCGATAATGCGGTTCAGGTACTTGATGGCCTGCTGGTAGCTGCCACTGCCAAAATATAGACAAGCTATTTTATAGTAAAAAACCAATGTCCGGTGCAGGTCGAGCTGCGCCTTGTACTGGCCCAGCTGTTCCAGTAATTCAGGAATAATCTCGACGCCCTCCGTAAAGCGCGCCTCCATAAAGCAGGCATTAAGCCGGTTGGTCCAGATGTACTGAAAGAGTAGAATCTCGGTATTGGGCGTGGCGCGGCGCGTCTGGTTGGCGGCAAAGTCTTCCAGGGTTTGCAGCACCTCCATAAAGCGGCTGTAGTACAGCATATTGAAAAGCGAAGCCAATACATTGTGCAGGCCTTTGATGTAGAGCATGGTCTGGCTCTCTTTCAGATGCGGCGCTTGCTCAAACAAATCGACCCACTTCTGGGCGTAGCGGTAGCAGGAACGAAAGTCCTGGTTGATAGTATGATACCAGACGTGTGCCTGATAAAAGTACAGCTTCTCCCAAAACCCGCTGGCCCGCCCGAGCTGCGCCGGCAGATGCGCCCGAAAATAGGCCGTAAAGCGCTCGTGGTCGGCCTGGTTGCGGGCGTGGCCGGCTTGCAGATACAGCCCGTAGAGCCGTAGCGAAGCGTTGGACAGCGCGTGCTGCTGGCTGAGGTGGGCGGCGGTGGCCGTGGCCTCGGCCGCCAGCGACTCGGCCCGGCCCTGCAAGCTGCGCGTGATGTACTGCGACTCAATAAGCTTCTCAAAATCAATGGCCAGCAAGGCTACGTGAGGCATTTCGGCCTGTTGGGCCGCCAATTTTACCCTGGCCAGCATGCGCAGGCTTTGCTGGTAAAAGCCCTTGTTGTAGAGCACACGGGCGTAGTCGAGCTGCTCGTGCAGCTGAATATCAATATTCTGGCCCGCGTGGTAGATGCGCAGGCTGCCCAGCAGCTGCTTGTACAGGTTGGCCTTGAGGTTGGCCAGCTGTGCCCGCTTCAGGGCCGGCACCTGGGTCAGCACGCGCTCCTCGTCGGGCTGCTCCTGGGCATCGAAGGCATCGAACAGCTGAAGGAATTTCAGGCCATCCGTGGAGCCCTGCCGATTGGTAAACAGTCGAAAATGACGCTTTTCTGACTGCGTCAGCGATTTTATCAGCTGAAAAACGGGGTCGCTACTCTTGGTAGGCATTGTAAAATAATTTTAGTTAACAATCTATTTTACAGTTTTTTATCTAAAAAAGGAATCAGCTTGGAAATCATAAAAAACAACAAAACTTGTTTTTGCGGCCCGGCAGCAGCTTGGTACTTGCAGTGCAATTACAGCGAAAGCCTCGCTTGGGCGGGCTCTCTACCTCTATGGCAACGCACAACATCCAGATTTTTGACACCACGCTGCGCGACGGCGAGCAGGTGCCCGGCTGCAAGCTAAACCAGCAGGAGAAGCTGGTTATTGCCCGGCAGTTGGAGGCGCTGGGCGTTGATGTAATTGAGGCCGGCTTCCCGGTATCGAGCCCCGGCGACTTTGCCGCCGTGGCGGCCATTGCGGCCCAAACGAAGGAAGCTACCGTGTGCGGCCTCACACGCGCCGTGGAAAACGACATCCGGGTGGCGGCCGAGGCATTGCGCTCGGCGCGCCGGCCGCGCATTCATACCGGCATCGGCACGTCGGAGCTGCACATTCAGCAAAAGCTGCGTACCACGCAGGCAGATGTGCTGGAGCGGGCCGTGGCCGCCGTCAAGCTCGCCAAAAGCTTTGTGGAAGACGTGGAGTTTTACGCCGAAGACGCCGGCCGCACCGACAATGAGTTTCTGGCGCGGGTGTGCGAGGCGGCCATCGCGGCCGGGGCCACGGTGCTCAACATCCCGGACACCACCGGCTACTGCCTGCCGCAGGAGTACGGCGCCAAAATAAAGTACCTCTACGAGAACGTGAAAGGTATAGAAAAGGCTATATTATCGACGCATTGCCACAACGACCTCGGCCTGGCCACCGCCAATTCCATCGCGGGAGTTAGCAACGGCGCGCGCCAGATTGAGTGCACCATCAACGGCGTGGGCGAGCGCGCCGGCAACACGGCGCTCGAAGAAGTGGTGATGATTTTGCGCCAGCATCCTTACCTCAACCTCACTACCGGCGTGCAAACCAAGCTGCTGGCCGAAACGTCGGCCCTGGTTGCGCACCTCATGAGCATGCCCGTGCAGGCCAACAAAGCCATTGTGGGGGCCAATGCCTTCGCGCACAGCAGCGGCATCCACCAGGATGGGGTGATTAAGTGCCGCGAAACCTACGAGATAATTGACCCCAAAGAGGTCGGCGTGGTCGATTCCAGCATTGTGCTCACGGCGCGCTCGGGCCGCGCGGCCCTCGCCTACCGCCTCCAGAAGCTGGGCTACCACCTGGAGCGCCCGGCGCTTAATACGGCCTATGCCAGCTTCTTACAGCTTGCCGACCGCCAGCGCGAAGTATACGACCACGACTTGCATAGACTCGTGGAACAGGAAAAACCAGTAGCTGTCGGCTGATGGGCTAAGGAAGCGGAGCGGCAGGCGCTGCCAGTGGGTGGGAGCAGGGAAGTCAGGGGGTCGGGTTAAAACCCCAATAACACCGCTCTTTCACAACCTTAACACGACCAAAACTTCCCCCTGCTGCTTCACTTCCTTAGCCTTTTGGCCGACACTGCTAGTGCCTATTCATTCGGTAAACTATCCTATCCTTATCCCCACAATGCCCGCACGCTAGTCGATAAAATCTGGGATGCTCACGTTGTCCGCTCCATCGAGAGTGGACTCGATGTAGTGTACATCGACCGCCACCTGATTCATGAGGTAACCAGCCCGCAGGCGTTTGATGAGCTGGCCGCCCGCCAGCTGCCGCTGTTCCGCCCCGGCCGGCTGTTAGCCACCGCCGACCACAACGTGCCGACCCTGAACCAGCACCTGCCCATTGCCGAGCCGCTTTCGCGCTCACAGGTCGATAAGCTGACCGAGAACTGCCAGAAGTACGGCATTGAGCTGTACGGGCTGGGCCACCAGCGCCAGGGCATCGTGCACGTTATCGGCCCGAGCTGGGCCTGACGCTGCCGGGCACCACCATCGTGTGCGGCGACAGCCATACCTCCACGCACGGCGCCTTCGGCGCGGTGGCCTTTGGCATCGGCACCAGCCAGGTAGCGCAGGTAATGGCCTCGCAGTGCCTGCTGCTGAGCCGCCCCAAGCGCATGCGCATCTCGGTAGAAGGGGAACTGCGGCCCGGCGTAACGGCGAAAGACCTGATTCTCTACGTTATCGCGCAGCTCGGCACGGGCGGCGCCACCGGCTACTTTGTGGAATACGCAGGCAGCGCCGTGCGCAGCCTGAGCATGGAAGGCCGCATGACCGTCTGCAACATGAGCATCGAGATGGGCGCGCGCGGTGGCCTCATCGCCCCCGATAGCACCACGCTGGCCTACGTGGAGGGCCGGCCCTTTGCCCCCAAAGGCACGGCCTGGCACGACGCCGTGGCCTACTGGCAGACGCTCTACTCGGACGCCGACGCTACGTTTGAAGCCGAGCACACCTTCGCAGCGGCCGATATCACGCCCATGATTACCTATGGCACCAACCCCGGCATGGGCATTGCGCTCACCGGCCACGTGCCGAGCGAAGTGCCCGCCGCAGAGGCCGAAAGCTTTGATAAATCGCTCAGATACATGGGTTTCGAGCGGGGCGAATCGCTGCTGGGCAAGCAGATTGACTACGTATTCATCGGCAGCTGCACCAACTCGCGCATCGAAGACCTGCGCGCCGTGGCCGCCTACGTGCAGGGCAAGCAGAAGGCCGGCCACGTCGAGGCCATCATCGTACCCGGCTCCAAGCTGGTGGAGCAGCAGGCCATTGCCGAAGGCATCGACAAGATTTTTGCCGCCGCCGGCTTCGAGCTGCGTGAGCCCGGCTGCAGCGCCTGCCTGGCCATGAACGAAGACAAGATTCCGGCCGGGGCCTACTGCGTGGCCACTTCCAACCGCAATTTCGAGGGGCGGCAGGGACCGGGCTCGCGGACGCTGCTGGCCTCCCCGCTGGTGGCGGCTATTACGGCCGTGCAGGGCCGCATCGTGGACATTACGCAGTATTTGAACTAATGGAAAAATTTCAAACGCTGCGCACCACGGCCGTTCCGCTGCCGCTGGAAAATATTGATACAGACCAGATTATTCCGGCCCGCTTCCTGAAAGCCACCACCCGCGAAGGCTTCGGCACCAACCTGTTTTGCGACTGGCGCTACCAGGCCGACGGTTCGCCCAGGGCCGGCTTTGTACTGAACAACCCGCGCTACCAGGGCCTGATTCTGGTAGCCGGCAAGAACTTCGGCTGCGGCTCCAGCCGCGAGCACGCCGCCTGGGCGCTGTACGACGCGGGTTTTCGGGTAGTTATTTCGAGCTATTTCGCCGATATTTTTCGGGGCAATGCCCTGAATACCGGCCTGCTGCCCCTGCAGGTGAGCGACGAGGTGCTGGCCCGCCTGCTGGCCGGTATCGAGGCCGACCCGCACTTAGCGCTGGTGGTGGATTTGCCCTCCCAAACGCTGGCGGTGCCGGCCTGGGGCGAATCATTCGGCTTCGACATCGACCCCTATAAAAAAGAATGCCTGCTTAACGGCTACGACGACATCGACTTTTTAGTGAATCAGAAACCGGCCATTGAGGCCTTTGAAAAACAACGCGCGTGGACATGGTAATCAAAAAAATAGCGTTGCTGCCCGGTGATGGCATCGGGCCGGAAGTCTGTCGGCAGGCCGTGAAAGTGCTCGACGCCGTGGCCGAGCGCTTCGGCCACCGGTTTGAGTTTACCTCGCACCTAGTAGGGGCCTGCGCCATCGACGCCACCGGCAACCCGCTGCCCGACGAAACGCTGGCCGCCTGCCGGGCCGCCGACGCGGTACTGTTCGGCGCCATCGGCGACCCCAAGTACGACAACGACCCTACCGCCCCGGTGCGCCCCGAGCAGGGCCTGCTGCGGATGCGCAAAGAGCTGGGCTTATTTGCCAACATCCGCCCCGTTACGGCCTACCAGGCGCTGCTGAAGCACTCGCCCCTGAAAGCCGACCGCATCGAAGGCACCGACTTAGTGATTTTCCGCGAGCTGACGTGCGGCATCTACTTCGGCGAAAAAGGCCGCACGGCCGATGGCACAGCCTACGACCACTGCACCTACTCGCGCCCCGAGATTGAGCGCATCGCGCACCTGGCGTTTCAGGCCGCCGCCGGCCGGCGCCAGCACCTGACGCTCGTCGACAAAGCCAACGTACTGGAAACCTCACGCCTGTGGCGCGAAGTGGTACGCGACTTAGCTACCGACTACCCTGAAGTGACGGTCGACTACCTCTTCGTGGACAACGCCGCGATGCAGCTGATTACCAACCCCCGGCAGTTTGACGTGGTGCTGACCGAGAATATGTTTGGCGATATTCTCTCCGACGAAGCCTCGGTGATTGCCGGGTCGATGGGCCTGCTGCCTTCGGCCTCGGTGGGCGCGGCCGTGGCGGTGTTTGAGCCCATCCACGGCTCTTACCCGCAGGCCAAAGGCCAGGGCATTGCCAATCCGCTGGCGGCTATTCTCTCGGCCGCCATGCTCCTCGACCATCTGGGCCTGACCGACGAAGCGGCCCTGGTGCGCGAAGGGGTAGATGAAGCCATAAGCAACAATATATTAACGCCTGAGCTGAACGGCACGGCGCCCTACACCACCGAGCAGGTGGGCAGCTACGTGGCCTTCTGGGTTGCCGACTCCAACGAGCAACAGTGGAACGCCCACAACATTGCCGTGGGCATCAGCACGATTATTTAACTGTAGCGTGGACTCTGCGAGTCCGCGCGTTGAACGACCTACCCGCTACCACGCGCGGACTCACAGAGTCCACGCTACTACCCGCCATGCGCCCTATCCTGCTACCCTTTATTTCCGTGGTCATTCTTCTTACCCTCACGGGCTAGCAGGTAGTTCTTACCCGAAAGAAAACCTTCCTAGGCCCGCAGCTCAGGAAGGTTTTTTTAGGGCCCGCCAGCTTTTCTTTTTATTAGCTTAACGCTATGACTCTCAATAAATTCAGCCGCATTTATACCCAGGACGACAGCTTGCCGGCCTCGCAGGCCATGCTCATCGGCGCGGGGCTGTCGGACGCGGATTTGCGCAAGCCGTTCGTGGGTATCTGCTCGACAGGCTTCGAGGGCAACACCTGCAACATGCACCTCGACGGGCTCGCTAACGAGGTAAAGCGCGGCGTGGCGGCCCAGGGCCTGGTGGGGTTGCGCTTCAACACCATCGGCGTGAGCGATGGTATCACGAACGGCAACGCCGGCATGCGCTACTCGCTGGTTTCGAGGGAGATAATTGCCGACTCGATTGAGGCGATGGCCGGGGCGCACTACTACGACGCGCTGGCCTGCGTGGTAGGCTGCGACAAAAACATGCCCGGCGCGCTCATTGCTATGGCGCGCCTCAACCGGCCGGCGCTGATGGTGTACGGCGGCACCATCCGGGGCGGTGAGTTTAAGGGGCAGCAGCTCAACATTGTATCCTGCTTTGAGGCCTATGGCAAAAAAGTGAACGGGCAGATTTCGGAGGAAGACTACCAGGGTATTATCCACCATGCCTGCCCGGGGCCGGGCGCGTGCGGCGGCATGTACACCGCCAATACGATGGCCGCCGCTATCGAAACACTGGGCCTGACGGTGCCCGCCTCGTCGTCGCTGCCCGCCGAAAGCCCCGCCAAGCTACAGGAATGCCTCGCCACCGGCGCCTACCTGCGCCGCCTGCTGGAGCTGGACCTTAAGCCCCGCGATATCCTGACTAGGGAGGCATTTGAGAACGCGCTGGTCGTGATAACGGTGCTCGGCGGCTCGACCAATGCCGTGCTGCACCTCATCGCCATTGCCCACGCGGCCGGCGTGAAGCTGACGATGGAAGACTTTCAGGCCGTGAGCAACCGCGTGCCGGTGCTGGCCGACCTCAAGCCCAGCGGCCAGTACCTGATGGAGGATTTGTCGAAGCTGGGCGGCGTGCCGGCCGTGCAGCGCACCCTGCTCGACTACGGCCTGCTCCAGGGTGACCTGCTGACCGTGACCGGCCGCACGCTGGCCGAAAACCTGGCCGACGTGCGGCCCCTCGGCCCCGGTCAAAACCTACTGCGCCCCCTGAGCAACCCCATCAAGGCCGACGGGCACATTCAGATGCTCTACGGCAATCTGGCCAGCCGGGGCGCGGTGGCGAAGATTACGGGCAAGGAAGGGCTGCGCTTCGAAGGCCCGGCAATAGTCTTCAACTCGGAAGAAGAGCTGAATGAGGGCATCAGGCACCACAAAATCAAGGCCGGGCAGGTGGTCGTGATTCGCTACGTGGGGCCGAAAGGCGGGCCGGGTATGCCCGAAATGCTCAAGCCGACCTCGGCCATTATCGGGGCCGGGCTGGGCGATAAGGTGGCCTTGGTAACGGACGGACGCTTTTCGGGCGGCACCCACGGCTTCGTGATTGGGCACGTCTGCCCCGAGGCCTACGACGGCGGCGGCATCGCCCTGGTGCAGAACGGCGACTGGGTCGTTATCGACACGGCCAACAACACGATAGACATTCAACTTTCTGAATATGAGCTGGAGGCTCGTCGGGCGGCCTGGCGGCGGCCCCCGCTGCCGGCGCGCCAGGGCGTGCTGCTCAAGTACATCCGCACCGTGAGCGACGCCAGCCACGGCTGCATCACCGATTTACTCGAAGAAGCGTATGTTCCAGAGCCCGCTCTCCGCCCCGCAGGCCGCTAGCCCGCCCCGGCCTACGCTCGCGCCCATCTCGGGTGCGGTAGCCACGCTGCAAGCCCTGGTGGCCGAGGGTGTGGACACGATTTTTGGCTATCCCGGCGGGGCAATTATCCCGATTTACGACGCGCTCTACGACTTTACCACCCAGCTCAACCACGTGCTGGTACGCCACGAGCAGGGCGGTATTCATGCGGCGCAGGGCTATGCGCGCGCTTCGGGCCGGGTGGGCGTGGTGCTGGCCACGAGTGGGCCGGGTGCCACCAACCTCGTCACGGGCCTGGCCGATGCGCTGATTGACAGCACGCCGCTGGTCTGCATCACGGGGCAGGTATTTGCGCACCTGCTGGGCTCCGATGCGTTTCAGGAAACGGATATCCTCAACATCACGACGCCCATTACGAAGTGGAACTACCAGGTAACCAAGGCCGAGGAAATTCCGGAGGCCCTGGCTAGGGCCTTCTACCTTGCCCGTAGCGGCCGGCCGGGGCCGGTGCTGGTGGATATTACCAAGAACGCCCAACAGCAGCTGTTCGACGCGCCGGCGTATGCGCCCTGCACCCACATTCGCAGCTACCGGCCGGCGCCGGTGGTACGGCCTGCCTACGTCCGGCAGGCCGCCGAGCTGATAAACAGCGCCCAGCGGCCGTTTATCCTCTGGGGCCAGGGCGTGGTGCTGGGCTCCGCCGAGGTCGAGTTTCGGGCTTTCGTGGAGAAAAGCGGTATTCCGGCGGCCTGGACCATCCTGGGTGTGGGCGCGCTACCCACCGGCCACCCGCTCAACGTGGGTATGCTGGGTATGCATGGCAACTACGGGCCCAATGTGCTCACCAACGAGTGCGACGTGCTGATTGCCATTGGGATGCGCTTCGACGACCGCGTAACCGGCCGCCTCGATAAGTACGCCCGGCAGGCCAGGGTTATTCACCTCGACATCGACCCCACCGAGATTGACAAGAACGTGCCAGCCACGGTGCCGGTGTGGGGCGACTGCAAGGAAACCCTGCCCCTTCTCACGGCGCTGGTCGAGCCCCGCACCCACCCCGCCTGGCTGGCCCGCTTCCACGACTACACAGCGCAGGAAATCGACGCCGTGATTCGTGAAGAACTGTTCCCAACGTCGGAGGAGCTGACGATGGGCGAAGTGATGCAGCAGCTTAATGAACTCTCTCAGGGCGAGGCTATTATCGTGTCCGACGTGGGCCAGCACCAGATGGTAGCCTGCCGCTACGCCCGTATGAACCACCCGCGCAGCCACGTGACGAGCGGCGGACTGGGCACCATGGGCTTTGCCCTGCCGGCGGCTATCGGGGCCAAGCTGGGGGCGCCCGGCCGCGTGGTGGTAGCCGTTATTGGCGATGGCGGCTTTCAGATGACCATCCAGGAGCTGGGCACTGTTATGCAGACGGGCGTGGATGTGAAAATCATCATTCTCAACAACCAGTTTCTGGGCATGGTACGGCAGTGGCAGGAGCTGTTTCACCAGCGCCGCTACTCGTTTGTGGATATCCAAAGCCCCGATTTTGTGGCCGTGGCGAAGGGTTACCACATCGCCGGCCAGCGCGTGGATGCCCGCGCCGACCTGCGTCCGGCCCTGGAAGAGATGCTGGCTCACCCTGGCTCGTTTCTCCTTGAGGTAATGGTAATGAAGGAAAACAACATCTTTCCGATGGTGCCGCAGGGGTGCAGCGTGGCGGAAATCCGGCTGCGGTAAAACACGCAAAAAGAACGTTATGCAGAGCACAGCGAAGCATGACGCTCTACATCAGATAATAAGCTTATGAGCCACGCCCCCGCCGCCCGCCAGGAATACAACATCACCGCCTACACCGAAAACCAGGTTGGACTGCTCAACTGCATTGCCATCATCTTTTCGCGCCGTAAAATCAACATCGAAAGCCTCAACGTGTCGCCTTCCGAGATTGAAGGCATCCACCGCTTCAACATCGTGATTGCAGAAACGGAGGAAATTGTGCACAAGCTCGCCAAGCAGATTGAGAAGCAGGTAGAGGTGCTGAAAGTGTATTTTAATCCCAACGCCGACGTGATTTGGCAGGAGATGGCGCTCTACAAGGTACCCACCGACGTGATTGCCGAGAAAGCCCTCGTCGAGCGCCTGCTCCGCGAAAACGGGGCCCGCGCCGTAGTCATCCGCAAAGACTATACGGTATTTGAAACCACCGGCCACCGCGAGGAAACCGACAGCCTCATCCGGGTTTTGCAGCCTTACGGCCTCATTGAGTTTGTGCGCTCGGCGCGCATTGCCATCATCAAGGCCAGCGATGGCTTTCACCACAAGCTCCGGGAGTTTGAGCGCCGTGAGCCCGGCGAGGTGGTGGCGGAAAACGAATTTCTGAACGACCGAGAGCAGGTTTTTACCATGTAGCGCGGACTTTAGCTACGCTGACTTTCAGTTCAGTCCGCGGCCCACCCGATGTAGTTAAGACACCTTTTTTCACTCAACTCGCGGATTGAAAGTCCGCGCTACACCCCAACCCTTATGGCAACCATCAACTTCGGCGGCGTACCCGAAACCGTCATCACCCGCGACGAATTTCCCCTCGACAAGGCGCTCGACTTTCTGAAAGACGAGACCATCGCCGTTATCGGCTACGGCGTGCAGGGTCCCGGCCAGGCGCTGAACATGCGCGACAACGGCTTCCAGGTTATTGTGGGCCAGCGCGAAGGCACGCCTTCCTGGGAGCGCGCCCTCCGGGATGGCTGGGTGCCGGGCGAGTCGCTGTTCCCCATTGAGGAAGCCGCCGACAAGGGCACTATTCTCTGTAATTTACTCTCCGACGCGGGGCAGATTGCGCTGTGGCCCACGCTGAAAGGCAAGCTCACCGCCGGAAAAACGCTCTATTTCTCGCACGGCTTCGGTATCACGTTTAACGACCAGACAGGCATCGTGCCACCCCAGGACGTAGACGTGGTGCTGGTAGCCCCCAAGGGCAGCGGCACCAGCCTGCGCCGCCTGTTTGTGGCCGGCGGCGGCCTGAATTCATCGTTTGCCGTGTACCAGGATGCCAGCGGCAAGGCCTGGGAGAAGGCCATTGCTCTGGGTATTGGGGTGGGCTCGGGCTATCTGTTTGAAACCGACTTCAAAAAGGAAGTCTACTCCGACCTCACCGGCGAGCGCGGAGTACTGATGGGCGCCCTGGCCGGCATCATCGAGGCCCAGTACCAGGTGCTGCGGCAGCGCGGCCACTCGCCCTCCGAGGCCTTCAACGAAACCGTGGAAGAGCTGACGCAGAGCCTGGTGCCACTGGTGGGCGAAAACGGCATGGACTGGATGTTTGCCAACTGCTCGGTAACGGCCCAGCGCGGTGCCCTCGACTGGAAAGGCCGGTTCCGCGAGGCCACACTACCCGTCCTCAACGAGCTGTACGACAGCGTGGCCAGCGGGGCCGAAGCCCGCCGCACCATCGAGCGCGGCACAACGCCGAATTATCGGCAGGAGCTGCAAGCCGAGCTCAAGGAAGTACGCGACTCGGAGCTGTGGCAAACCGGCGCCACCGTGCGCGAGCTGCGCTCACGGGCGGCCGAGAATGTAGAGGTATGATGGGTTAGTTCTTAAAGAGAACGTCCTGCTCATCACTATTATCTTATCCCTATGCCCGACCTGTTAGCCCCGGCGGCCACTGCCTTTACCTCGAAAAACGTCGAGGCCGCCGCGCGCCGCCTCACCGGCGTGATTACCCAGCAGCGTTTACACCTTAGTAATAGGTGGAATACAGCGACGGGTGCTTGGTTTTAAAAGCTTTCGGTCCTACGCGTAGCTGGCCCCGTCCGATGGTCCTTACTTTGGCCAGAGGGTCAAGGAAAAAGTAAGCACCATCCTGCACTATCAACTGGCCCGCTATTGTCACCTGGGTATTCCGAAGAACTTCCAGCGCTCCTCCCTTTTTAATTATGAGGCGCGAAGTGGGACCAATATATAACTCTGGCACTTTGCCCGGCGACTCATTCACAACCAATGCATTATCAGCTGCTACTACCACACTGGCCGAATCACGGCTTCGGGCCGGCTGCCGTCCGATATCCAGCCCGCCCTGCACCAGGTAGTAACAATTGGGAGCGAGCAGCTGCAGGCTCCCCGGGGCCCGCACGATAGTGGAGCCCATGGTACCGCTGCTCCCAAACATAAAACTGGTCCGGTGCCGACTGGTCCGGTGCGGACCATCTTTAAATACGGTATTACCACTAAAAATGCTCCCTAGCAGCTTATCATACGAACCCTGTGGCGGCTGGGTATAATCATATAGAAATGTGCAATTGCGCACATGAAATAAGCTGGCGGTGTCGGTAGTTGCCGGAATAGCGTGAATGAGATAGTTGTGAGTTCCCACGAAGCGGCAGTTCGTGAAGCTCATGCGGCGGGCGTAGGTATCAGAATGAAGCGTAAAAGGGCCATAAGCCTGCTGCCCGTGGTAAGGCCTATCCTCAAAGGTGCAACCGATAAAGCGGGTGGCATCGGCAGCCGTAGCCGCTTGGCAGCCGTGTACAAAAGCCCCGTAGATACGGCAGTTTTTAAACAGAAAGCCGGTCTGAGTTACCCAGGCCGACCAATTAGTAGTGCCCCATAGCAGGCTTTCGGCTATTGTCACATTACGGGTACTGTTCGGTTGGTTAACGGAGGGTCGGTCCGATACCAGGCCCTGACCGGCATTGTCCACAAAACGACAATTTTCGAGACTCACATTAGCTACAAAACCATCCTGCGGCTCTATATCCACCCCGGCACCGGGGCTTGAAAACAAGGGCTTACCCGTAGCGGCTACCATTACTCGCCCGGTATGGCTGAAGCTGCAATTAATGGCCCGAAACCCATTTACCCCCGTGAGTGACAGACCCTGACGCCCATTGTAGTTGCAGGTCGTGTTTTCCAGCAAAATTGCTTCCTGGTGCGGGTCGTCAACACTCTTCGCCAAATGATTGAGTACTTGTATGCCGTCGCGACCGAGATGATGGAGCGCCAGCAGCCGCAGGGTGATATGGCGCGAATCACTGATAAAAATCGCGTCGGCTCCGAGCTGGATGCCGGTATCACCCCAGTGCCCACCCACAACGAGCTTGGCGCTACTACCATTAATGGCCAGTCCGGCTACCAGAATATTTTCACAGTTTTGTAAGGTAATAGCCGTGCCCAGACCGGCGGCGTATTTTGCATCGGTGAAAAAGGCGGCCGGCGCCTCATAGGGCTTTTTTGTAATGGGGTCGAACGAGCCGTAGCGCAGGCCGTTCGCATAACGAATTTCGGTGTTGGCACTGTCGACACCCTGAATGCTCAGGTTTCGGCAACCAACGAGGTGCAGCACGTCGGCTCCGTTACCGGCAGCATCTTGAGGATTTACCAGATAGACGCCCTTAGGAATGGTGAGCACAGCTGCGCTGGCCCCGGCCGGTGTTTGGGCGCGCTTGTTGAAAAAGTCAGCGGCTTTTCCGAAAGCGGCCTGGTCGTTGGTGCGGCCATCGCCTACCGCGCCAAAATCTTTTTTCAGGTCTTTACGAAGGATAACAGACGCCGACTGCCCATAAACCGGGCTACCTAGCGAGAGCATCAGGAGCCCGCTCAACACGGCCCACCATTGCCAGTTGCGGGTCTTAATGCCCGAAATCAGTGGATTTATCGTTCTTTTTTGCATACTGCTAAAGCTTCTCTAAACGAGGTGGCAAGTAGTGTGCCACCAACAAAAATAGCTGGCTGAGTGCCGCCGCGGGGCATGGGCCCACGCCCTACACCGTACCTTTGACCCCCGTCATGCCTGAACGCTCCACCCCCTCCCCTACAGCGTCGGCCGCGAAGTATATCTTCGTCACCGGCGGCGTCACCTCCTCGCTCGGAAAAGGAATTATTTCCGCCTCCCTGGCCAAGCTTTTGCAGGCCAGAGGCTTTCGGGTCACCATCCAAAAATTCGACCCCTACATTAACATCGACCCCGGTACGCTTAACCCGTACGAGCACGGCGAGTGCTACGTGACCGACGACGGAGCCGAAACCGACCTGGACCTGGGTCATTACGAGCGTTTTCTGAACACTCCCACCTCGCAGGCCAACAACGTCACTACCGGCCGCATCTACGACACGGTTATCCGCCGCGAGCGCGAAGGGGCCTTTCTGGGCAAAACCGTGCAGGTAGTGCCCCACATCACCGACGAGATAAAGCGCCGAATGCTGCTGCTGGGCCAGAAGGGCGAGTTCGACGTAGTCATTACCGAAATCGGCGGCTGCATCGGCGACATCGAGTCGCTGCCCTTTGTGGAGGCCGTGCGCCAGCTGCGCTGGGAGCTGCCGCCCCACGACTCGCTCGTTATCCACCTCACGCTGCTGCCCTACCTGGCCGCGGCCGGCGAGCTTAAAACCAAGCCTACCCAACACTCCGTCAGAGACTTGCGCGAGGCGGGCTTACAGCCCGATATTCTGGTGTGCCGCTCCGAGCACCCAATTCCGGCCGAGATGCGCCGCAAGATTGCGCTGTTTTGCAACGTTAAAATCAACGCCGTTATCGAAAGCCTCGACGCCGACACCATCTACTCGGTGCCGCTGCTCATGCTGAAAGAGGAGCTGGATGCCCGCGTCATCGCCAAGCTGCGCCTCACCGGCGGCCACGCGCCCGAGCTGGAAAACTGGAAAGAGTTTCTGGGCCGGCTCAAAAACCCGACTGAGGAGGTAACGATTGCGCTGGTAGGCAAATACGTAGAATTACCAGATGCGTATAAGTCAATAATTGAATCTTTTATTCATGCCGGTGCGGCCAACGAGTGCAAGGTAAAAGTGCGCAGTATCCAGAGCGAGCACCTGACGCCCGAAAACGCCGTGCAGCAGCTCGAAGGCGTGGATGGCGTGCTGGTAGCGCCCGGCTTCGGCGAGCGCGGCTTTGAGGGCAAGGTGGCCGCCGTGCGCTACGTGCGGGAAAACGGCATTCCGTTCTTCGGCATTTGCCTGGGTATGCAGGTGGCCGTGGTAGAATACGCCCGCCACGTGCTGGGCTTGCCACAGGCCAGCTCGACCGAGATGGACCCGCTCACACCCGACCCGGTTATTGCCCTGATGGCCGAGCAAAAGGACATTACCCAGAAAGGCGGCACCATGCGCCTCGGGTCCTATACCTGCGAGCTGAAGCGCGGCTCACGGGCGGCCAGAGCCTATGGTCGCAGCGTTATCAGCGAGCGCCACCGCCACCGCTATGAGTTTAATAATGAGTACCTGAGTCGCTTTGAGGCGGCCGGTCTAACGGCCTCTGGCACCAACCCCGAAACCGGTCTGGTTGAAGTAGTTGAGCTGCCGGCCTCGGTGCATCCGTGGTTTGTGGCCGGGCAGTTTCACCCTGAGCTGAAAAGTACCGTGGAAACCCCGCACCCGCTGTTTGTACGGTTTGTGAAGGCGGCTATTCAGCACAAGAAAGGGCAATAGCTTAAAGCATCAGGCAAATAAGAACGTCATGCTGAGCTTGCCGAAGCAGCTCTACCGCTTCATTGAGATGATACCCCTTGCGGCGTGGTAGAGCTACTTCGACAGGCTCAGCATGACGTTCTTATTAATGGCATAAGCAGTAAGCGCCCCTGCCCCGCCCCGCCGTACCTTTGCCCTTCGTATTCTTTTTATTGTAAATGGACCGCAACCAAGCGACTGGCCTTTTTCTTATTTCGGCCTTGCTCCTGGTATACTTGTTTTTCTTCTCGCCCAAAGCGGAGCCGAACAAGGATAAAACCCAGGCTACCACCTCTACTGCCGCCAAACCGACGGCCCCAACCCTTACGCCTGCCCTGACCCCGGCGGCCCCCTCGACTCGGCTGCCGGCCCGGTGCGCACTATTGAGCTGAAGAATCCTGAGCTGACGCTCACCTTCTCGACCCAGGGCGGCCGCGTAGCCGCGGTGCGCCTCAACAACTATAAGACGTTTTTCGGCAAGCCGCTCGACTTGTTTGATGCACAAAGCGCCCGCTACAACACCAAGCTGCGCACCCTCGACGGGCACACGGTTGACTTCAGCACCCTCAACTTCCAGGCAGCCGCCCCAACGCCTACCGCCGATGGCGGGCAGCAGCTGGCGTTTACGGCCCCGGTGGGCGGCGGCAGCGTGACGCAGACCTACACCCTGCCCAAAATGGGCTACGAGGTGAAGTACAATCTGAAGCTCAGCGGCGTTGCCGTGGCGCAGGAGCCGCTCACGTTCAGCTTCGTGGACAATGTGCGGCAGACTGAGCAGGACCTCAAGCAGAACCGCAACCATTCGACCATCAACCACTACCTGGCCAGCAACGACCCCGGCAGTCTGGCCGAGGCCAGCGAAAAGCCGGAGGAGATGAAAATCGCTACGCCTGTCAAATGGGCGGCCGATAAGCACGACTTCTTTGTGGCCGGCTTTATCGCCGACTCGCAGCCCTTCGCCAGCGGGCAATTCAACTCGACGGTAAACCTGGCCGACTCGACCTTTATTAAAACGCTGAGCACCACGCTGGCCCTGCCGGTGGCCGACGTGACGAGCGCGGCCGGCGGGCAGTACCGCTTCTTTTTCGGCCCCAACCAGTTCAACCTGCTGAAGGAAGTGGCGCCGAACTTCGACCGCAACGTGTACCTGGGCTGGGGCATCTTCCGCTACGTCAACCGCTACGTAGTGATTCCGGTATTCAACTTCCTGCAGCAGTATATCAGCTCGTACGGCATTATTATCCTCCTGCTGGTAATTATTATCAAGCTCGTAACGTGGCCGTTGACCTACAAAACCTACGAAAGCCAGGCCCGCATGAAAGTGCTCAAGCCCGAGCTGGACGAGATTAAGGCCAAGCACCCCGACGACCAGGTGAAAACCCAACAGGAGACGATGAAGCTCTACAATCAGTTTGGGGTGTCGCCGCTCAGCGGCTGCGTGCCCACGCTGCTCACGCTGCCGATTCTGTTTGCCATGTTCCAGTTTTTCCCCAACGCGATTGAGCTGCGCCAGCAGCCTTTCCTCTGGGCCCACGACTTGAGCACCTACGACAACCTCATCAAGCTGCCGTTTACGCTGCCTTATCTGGGTAATCACATCAGCATTTTCACGGTGCTGATGACGATTTCGACGCTCTTCATGACCTACCAGAGCAACCAGATGAACACGGCGGCCATGCAGGGCCCGATGAAGTTTTACAGCTACCTCATGCCGCTGGTTTTCTTCTTCGTGCTCAACAGCTTTGCCGCCGGCCTTACCTGGTATTACCTGGTTTCCAACCTTGTAACGCTAGGCCAGCAGGCCCTGACCCGCAGCTTCGTGAACGACGATAAGATTCGGGCGCAGCTCGAAGCCAACAAGGTCAAGAACAAGGATAAAAAGCCCGGCGGCTTCCAGGCCCGGCTGGCCGAAGCCATGAAAACTGCCCAGGAGCGCGAGGCGCAGGCAAAAAAGACGCCCGGCAAAGCATAGAGATTATCTAATATTTAAAAAGGCGTATTGTAGTGCTCAGCATTACAATACGCCTTTTTTATGAGCGCACCACCGCAAGATTGGCTTGGTTTTCGTTTTATTGCGGGCGCTGCGCTTTTGCAGTACTGCTCATTCTCTTGTTCACCTTAACTTATTCTGATGCGCTTTTTGCTCTGGTTACTCGCAATTTCGCTGGCCCTGCCAGCCTGTGCGCAGCAGAAGCTGCCGCGCAAATCCAAATCCACGGCTACGAAAGTCCCGGCCCGCCAGGCCGAGCCAGTGCTCATTTTGCAGCGTACCCCTTGCTATGGCACCTGCCCGGTTTATACGGCTACCATCTTTGCCGATGGCCGGGTCGAATACGATGGCCAGCGCTTTGTAAAGCTGCTGGGCAAGCACACGCTGAACCTGCCCGTGGCAACCGTCAACGAGCTGCTGGCCGAGGCTAAGCGTGTTGATTTCACTAAGTTCCAGGAACGCTACGTGGGCAATACCAACGACCTGCCGGCCAGCATTATCACGGTGCATCCGCTGGGGCAGCCCCTGCACGCGGTATATGCCGAAGAAGGTATTCCGGCCAGCTTGCAGAGCTATATAAACTACGTCCAGGCCCGCGTCGACCCGCTAACCAACAGCGGCTTGGAGAAGTAAGCTCCCCCGACGCTACAATTTTCGCACCTGCTCCAGCAGTAGCTGGTTCATCGGGTTGGGCGTGAGGCCGCGTACGTTGCGCTGCGTGAGGCGGATTACCTCATCGTAATACAGCGAAACTACCGGCGCGTCGCGCACCACCAGGCGGTCCATCTGCTGGTAGAGCGCGGTGCGCCGGGCTGCATCCTGCTCCCTAATGGCGCGGGCATACAGCTGGTCGTACGCTGCTGATTTATAATGCGTTTTGTCGGGGCCGGCGGGGCTGAAGTTGGGCGAGTAGAACAAGGCCAGGTAATTCTCCGCGTCGGGGTAGTCGCCCAGCCAGCTTTTGCTGAAAAAAGCTGCACGGCCGTTGTCCACCAGCTCCTGTTGGGCGGCCGACTGGTTGATATCAATCTGCACCTGAATGCCCACGTCGGCCCAGTTTTTCTGGAGGTACTCGGCCACGGCCTTGCGCTCGGCTACGGTGCTCAGGCGCAGCCGTAAGGGCCGGGCAGGGCCGTAGCCGGCCGCCGCTAGCAGCTCACGGGCTTTCTGAGGCTGATACGTGTAGCCCGGCACCTGCGCCGGCGAAAACGAAGGCAGCGCGGCCGGCACAAAGCCCGACTCACCGGGCCGCCCTACGTGGTTGAGCACGTAAGCCAGCATTTCGGGCCGGTTGATGGCGTAGCTCAGGGCCTGGCGCACGCGCACATCGCGCAGCGCGCGGCCCTGACTAGCCTGCTCGCCGGTGAGCCTGGCCGAGTCGAGCTGAAAACCCAGGTACTCGGTATTCAGATAAGGCGCTTTTTGCAGGGTAAAGCGTCCTTTAAAATCGGTCCGCACCGAGCCATCGGCATTGAGAATCAGGTCGCGCGAGCCCTCGCGGATGCCACTCAGGAAATCCAGCTTGCCCTGCAAAAAGGTCAGAAACTCCGTTTTGCGGTCGGCGATGAAGCTGATGGCCACGGCATCTAAATAAGGTAGCCGGCGGCCTTGCCTATCCTTGCGCCAGTACATAGGGTTGCGGTGGTAAAGCAGCACATTACCTTCGTCCCACACCTTGAACTGGAACGGCCCGGTACCCACCGGGTGCTCGCGGAAGTCCTTGCCGTATTTCTCCACGGCCTCGTGCGGCACCACGTAGGTGTAGGGCATGGTAAGCAGGCTCAGAAAGGGGATAAACGGCGCCTTCAGGTGAATGCGCAGCGTCGAGTCATTGGCCGCCACAAAGCAGGTGTCGCTGCTATTGCCCTTGCTGTCTTCCAGCACCTTGCCCCGAAAAATCCAGCCGCCCGGCGAAGCCGTTTTGGCATCAAATAACCGCCGGAAAGAATAGACAAAATCGCGGGCTGTTACCTCCCGGCCGCGCCCGTCGGCAAACGCCTCACTGTCGTGAAAGCGCACACCACGCCGCAGCGTAAAGGTGTACGTCAGCCCATCGGGCGAAATCTGGTAGCGCCGCGCCAGCGCGGGCACCGGCTGCAAGGTCGAGTCGAGAGCCAGCAGGCCGTTGTAGAGCTGCGCCACGGCCCAGCTATTGGCCTGGTTGCGGGCAAAAGCCGGGTCGAGCGAGCTGAGCGCCTCGGGCTGGTTGTAGCGAAACACGCGCCGCTCATCGGCTGCAGAAAGCCCGGCGCCAGAGCAGGCAGCCAGCAGCAGGGCACTGGCCCCGAGGGTCGAGACGGGCAGCCAGCGAAAACGCAATTCGTGTAGAAACATCTGTTCGGGGTGTCGGTTGCAAAGGTAGGAGCCATATCGGCCCGGCTTTTTCGTCCATTTTTCTTCTTTCCATGCAGCTTACTTATTTCGGCCACGCCTCCTTCCTGCTCACCGTCGGCAACGTTCGCGTGCTGTTCGACCCTTTTATCAGCCCCAACCCGCTGGCCAAAGACATTAATGTTGGCGCCATCGAGGCCGACTACATTCTGGTTTCGCACGGCCACGGCGACCACATTGCCGACGTGGAGGCCATCGGCAAGCGCACTGGCGCCAAGGTGCTGGCCATTGCCGAGATAGCCGGCTACTTCGGCGCCAAGGGCCTCGACGTGATTGGCACCAACCTGGGTGGAAAAGTAGTGCTGCCCTTCGGCACGGTGCACTGCGTGGCCGCTGCGCACAGCAGCTCGTTCCCCGACGGCTCCTACGCCGGTGTGGCGATGGGTTTCGTTATCAAAACCACTGAAGGCCAGACTATTTACTTTGCCGGCGACACGGCCCTGACCTATGACCTGAAGCTCATCAAGGAGCGCCACAAAGTCGACGTAGCCCTGCTGCCCATTGGCGATAACTACACCATGGGCATCACCGATGCGCTGGTAGCCGCCGACTGGGTGGGCACTACCGAAATTATCGGTATGCACTACGATACCTTCCCCGTTATCGCCATCGACCACGATGCCGTGCTGGCCGAGGCTAAAGCTGCTGGCAAAAACCTGCGCCTGCTGCGCATCGGCGAGAGCATTACGCTGTAAAAACCGTATGTGCTGGCGAGCGCCACCCGGCAATTACCCCAGAATGGCACCCAAATGAGTCGTTCCGGGGCAATTGCGCGGCGGCGCTCGCCAGCACATACGGCAGGGCCTTTACTCCTATTGGATTCGCCAGGCATGCGCTGCTTGGCAAATCCATTTTTTTTAGCCTTATTTTGTAGAGTGAAGCGCGTTGGTTTTGGCAGGCTTACTTTCTGTCGCCGCGTGTTTCCGTAGTTATATCATTTGTTGTTATGGGCAAAATTATCGCGGTAGCCAACCAGAAAGGTGGCGTCGGCAAAACCACTTCGGCCATCAACCTGGCTGCCTCGCTGGCGGCGCTCGACTACCGGACCCTGCTCGTTGATGCCGACCCGCAGGCCAATGCTACTTCGGGCGTAGGCTTCGACCCCAAGGATATAGAGAATAGTGTATATGAGTGCATGGTGGATGGGATTGCACCGCAGGATATTATCCTGCCCACCAATATCCTGCCCCACCTCGACCTCATGCCCTCGCACATCGACCTGGTAGGGGCCGAAGTAGAGATGATCAACCTGCCCAACCGCGAAGAGAAAATGAAGGAGGCCCTGCGCCCCCTGGCCGACCAGTACGACTTCATTATTATCGACTGCTCGCCTTCGCTGGGCCTTATCACGGTGAACGCGCTCACGGCCGCGCACTCGGTTATTATTCCGGTGCAGTGCGAGTACTTTGCCCTCGAAGGCCTGGGTAAGCTCCTGAATACTATTAAGATAATTCAGAGCCGCCTCAATACCAACCTCGAAATAGAAGGCATCCTGCTCACGATGTACGACGTGCGCCTGCGCCTCAGCAACCAGGTGGTGGAGGAAGTCCAGATGCACTTCCAGCAGCTCGTCTTCGACACCATTATCCCGCGCAACGTCAAGCTGAGCGAGTCGCCGAGCTTCGGCATTCCGGTCATTCTGCACGACGCCGAGAGCAAAGGCGCCGTGAGCTACCTCAACCTGGCCCGCGAAATAGTGGAGAAAAACAGCGTGGAGGCCCGCCCCGAGGCTACGGCCGAGGATGAGCTAGCGTAAGCTGTAGCGCGGACTTTTAGTCCGCCGCCTCAGTGAGAAAAGCCTACTCAACGGCTTATGCTATCCTCCGCTGCGCATCCGCTTATTGGCATTGACCCCGAAATTCGGTTTGGGCGCGCTTACCTTGTGGGTACTCGCATCAGCGTAAATGACGTGCTGGGCTGGCTGGGCAGCGGCATGAGCGTAGCCGATATTATAGCCGATTTTCCCGAGTTGACCGCCACGCAAATCGAAGCTGCTTGCGCCTACGCAGCTGACTGTGGAACCCCGTACACGGAGGTTTTGGTCGGGAAGCCGATTTTCGGGTTACTTACCGCCTATTCACTGCCGAAGAAGGGGGCCGCAACACGCCAGCTTATCAGGGCATTCGTTGGGACATCCGCTATGCT
Source organism: Hymenobacter sp. BRD67 (assembly GCF_013256425.1). Lineage (GTDB taxonomy): Bacteria > Bacteroidota > Bacteroidia > Cytophagales > Hymenobacteraceae > Hymenobacter. The sequence continues at coordinate 12,792 of NZ_CP053904.1, read as the reverse complement.
GAGGAAGACCGCCCTCACACTTGGATGGTGTATCCAGAATTCATTGACCCCGATGGGTTTCCTATTCCAAACGGACCGTTTGCGCCGATAGGCCGCGCCAATATGTTCGTATTGAACCCCGACTTACGGAGCGTTCACCGCCAGCTTATTTGTCCAGGCACTCGCGGCTACTTCATGGAGGGCAGCAGACGGATGGGCGTTTGGGAAGTAGCCGAAGTGCTCGGGCTGCGCCAGGAGCTACAGTAACTACATCTGGCAAACTAGTCTGTCGTTCTACTTCGCACAGGGCTTGCCCTTCGCCCCTTACTCCGTAATTTTGAAGTTCCGCAGGCGCCGACCTCTCGGCCCCGGAACCTTGCCAAGATGTCTGTAGAGAAGAACGAAGAGAAAATTCAGGCTGCCCTGAGCGCTAACCCTGGCGTGGCCGGCGCGGCCAAGCGCAAAATTGGCGGTCTGGGCCGGGGCCTCAACGCGCTGATTGAGGGCAGCTATGAGCACAAAGGCGACCGTGAGCAGCGCCTGGTGCCCCACCCCGTCAACTCGGTGGGCCAGATTCCGGTGGGCCATATTGAGGCCAACCCCTACCAGCCGCGCTCGCACTTCGACCAGGAAGCCCTGGCCGAGCTGGCCGACAGCATTAAGATTCAGGGTATTATTCAGCCCGTGACGGTGCGGCAGCTGGGCACCAACTCCTTCCAGCTCATCTCGGGCGAGCGGCGCCTGCAAGCCAGCAAGCTGGCCGGCCTGGAGACCATTCCGGCCTACATCCGCAAGGCCGACGACCAGCAGATGCTGGAAATGGCGCTGATTGAGAACATTCAGCGCGAAAACCTGAACGCGATTGAAATTGCGCTCAGCTACCAGCGCCTGCTGAGCGAGTGCCAGCTGCGCCAGGAAGACCTGGGCGAGCGCGTGGGCAAAAACCGCTCGACCGTCACCAACTACCTGCGCCTGCTCAAGCTGCCCCCAGCATTCAGATTGGCCTGCGCGACTCGGTTATCGGCATGGGCCACGCCCGTGCGCTTATTAACATCGAAGACCCCCAGCAGCAGGTAGACTTGTTCCGGCGCATTGTGGCCGAAGACCTGTCGGTAAGACGCGTGGAAGAGATTGTGCGCAACGGCTTTGGCCGGCCCGCGGGCAGCCCGGCCGCCGCCCGCACGCAGCCCACGCCGGTAGTGCCCGTGGCCGAGCTGCGCCGCACCGAGCGCCAGCTTACCGACCATTTCGGGTCGAAGGTGCAGTTGCGGCCAGGAGCCCAGGGGCGGGGCGAAATCAAGATTTCCTTCGACTCGGTGGAGGATATGCAACGTATTCTGCATATTCTGCAACCTGCGTAGGGGCTGCACTTCTGCTCGCCGACTGGCGTTAACGGCTTGCTTATGAAAAATTATTTGCTTTTCGCCTGGCGAGGTAGTCGGGGCGCGGGGTGGGCACTGGGACTGCTGCTTTTGCTGGCCGGCGTACACCCGGCGCGGGCGCAGTTCCCCACCGCTACCAATCCGCAGGGCGTTAACCCCGCCGCGCCGGTAGTGGTGCGCCCCGATACGGCTACCGTGCGCAAGGTCAGTAAAAAAGAAAAGCGGGCGCAGGCGGCGGCCGACTCGGCCAAGCGCACCGAGCGCCTGTTTGGGCTGCACGTAACGCGGCCCCAGAAGGCTGGCCTGCTGGCGCTGGTGCCCGGCGCGGGGCAGATTTATAACCACAAGTACTGGAAGCTGCCCATTGTGTACGGCATGGTAGGCGGGCTGGGCTACTGGGTGTCGTACCAGGCCCGCTATTACGGGTACTACAAATACGCGTATTATCACACTGCTACGGAAATACAGAATGCCAGTACGCAGATACCCGATGTTACGCTCCGCGGCCAGTTGGCCGCCGCTCCTTCTACTACTATTTACAACAGCCTGGTTTTTTCGCGGCGCTACCTCGACTTGTCTATCCTACTGAGCGCGCTGGGCTATTCGCTGCAAATCCTGGATGCGGTGGTCGATGCGCACCTCTACGATTTTGATGTGAGCGACAACCTCTCGCTGAACATGCAACCGGCCTTGCTGCCGATACCCGGCCAGCTCGTGCCCGCCACCGGCCTGGCTCTGACGCTCCGCGTGAAATAAGCCGGCTACCTGCCAGTACTTCTTCTATGAAAATTCTCCTTATCGGCTACGGTAAAATGGGCCAGACGATAGCCGCGCTGGCCGCCGGCCGGGGCCACGAAATAGCGGGCATTGTTGACCACCAGACGTCGACGCAGCGCATCGAAGATTTCACGCCGGCCCAGGTCGACGTGGCCATCGAGTTTACGCATCCCGAGGCGGCCTTTGCCAACGTGGCGGCCTGCCTGCGCCAGGCCCTGCCGGTGGTGTGCGGCTCTACGGGCTGGCTGCATCACTTTGAGGAAGCCAGGGAGCTGGCGGCCCAAACCAACGGCGCCCTGTTTTACGCCTCCAACTACAGCGTGGGCGTGAACCTGTTTTTTCACTTCAACGAGTATATGGCCGCCAAGATGAACCAGTTTGCGGCCGGCTACGACGTGCAGGTGACGGAGATTCACCACGTTCATAAGGTTGACCAGCCCAGCGGCACCGCCCTCACGGCAGCCGAAGGCATTCTGGCCAACTTCCCGGCCAAAACCACCTGGCGCAATGCGCCCGCCCAAGCGCCTACTGAGCTGGCGGTGCTCAGCGAGCGGCAGGGTGAGGTAGTGGGCACCCACGAAGTTCGCTATATATCAGCTGCCGATACCATTGAGCTGCGCCACGAGGCCCACTCGCGCGAGGGCTTTGCGCTGGGCGCGCTGCTGGCGGCCGAGTGGCTACCCGGCCGCCACGGGGTGTTTGGTATGAAGGAATTGCTGGGCTTGTAAGTCTGAATAACGCTGTCATTGCGAGCGCAGCGCGGCAATGACAGAAGTCGTTGTTTCTTTGCCGAATATTTATTTGGAGCGCTAGCGCTCCCGCTCCCATTTCATGCTTTTTCGCAAAACTGACCCTACCGCTCCTCCCAAGCCTCCCAAGAGCAAAAGCCGCGAGTGGGTCGATTCGCTGCTGTTTGCGGTTATCGCGGCCACTCTTATTCGCTGGGCTACGTTTGAGGCCTACGTTATTCCGTCGCCGAGTATGGAGCACTCGCTGCTGGTGGGCGACTACCTGTTTGTGAGCAAGCTGCACTACGGCCCCATTACGCCCCAAACGCCGCTGCAAGTGCCGCTTACGCACCAGACGGTGCCCGTTTTTGGCTTCAAAAGCTACTCCGACCTCATTCAGCTGCCCACCTATCGCTTTCCGGGCTTTAGCTCTATCAAGCGCAACGACGTGGTGGTGTTTCACGTGCCGCACGAGCAGCAGTATCCGGCCGACCTGCGCACCAACTACATCAAGCGCTGCATCGCCATCGCGGGCGATACCATCGAGATTCGCAACGGGCAGGTGTTTCTCAATGGCAAGCCCGGCGCCATTGGCGGCCAGCCGCAGACCGATTACTTTATGGAGGTTGAAACGCCTAACGACGAGGTGCGCCAGGCCCTGCACGACCAAGGTGTGGTAGACTACACCAAGCCCGACGGCATTCCGGTGGCCGGCACCCTGGAGGAGACCGGCAAGCTGGGCTATATCATCAGCTGCCAGACCAGCGTGGCCGAGTATTTCCGCAAGCAGCCTTACGTAAAGTCGCTCACCGTTTATAGCCCGCTGCGCCAGCCCTTGTTCCCGGATGCCGCCGATTATCCGGTATCAGGGGCCATGAGCGCCGTGCAGCGCAAGTGGCAGCTCGACAGCTTCGGTCCGCTGCCGGTACCGAAAAAAGGTCAGACCATTGCCCTGACGCCCGCCAATGCTGCCATTTACTACAAAATAGTGAGCCAGTATGAGCACAACCAGGGCATTAGCTGGAAGGATGGCATGATTCAGCAAAACGGCCAGCCGCTCACCAGCTACACCATCAAGCAGAACTATTACTGGATGATGGGCGACAACCGCCACAACTCCGAAGACTCGCGCTTCTGGGGCTTCGTGCCCGAAGACCACGTGGTAGGCAAAGCCGTGCTCATCTGGCTCTCGCTCGACCCCTTCGGCGACCTGGCCCACAAAGTGCGCTGGAACCGATTGTTTCATACCATAGACTAAACATAGTATAATTACTATGTATTACGCGTGATAGCGAAAAGCCAGCACGCGTAAACCCAGTCAGCAGGAGCCCCCGGCGGAATCATTCGGCCGGGGCTCTTGTTCATATGCGTGAAATCTAGTAGCTTGCAGCCAGCTAGTTTTCGCCTACCGTATATGGACCAAAAAGTGCTTGTACTCAATGGCGACTACACCGCCATTACCTTATGCAGCGTGCAGAAGGCTTTCGTATTGTTGTTTCTGGATAAGGCCGAAATGGTGGCAAAGTCGGAACAGGGCGTGTTGCGCACCATTTCGCAGGCGTTCCCGAAACCCAGCATTATCCGGCTGGCGCGCTACGTGCGCGTGCCCTACAAAGGCATTGCCCTCAGCCGGCACAACATATTTAAGCGCGACCAGTACGAGTGCCAGTACTGCGGCTCGGCCAAAAACCTGACCCTCGACCACGTAATGCCCCGCTCGCGCGGCGGCGACTCGGGCTGGACGAATCTGGTGGCTGCCTGCTCGCGCTGCAACCATGCCAAAGGTCAGCGCACGCCTTCCGAGGCCAATATGCCCCTGCGTACCCAGCCCAAAAAGCCGACCCTCTCAGGATTTCTGAAGCTCTCGGCCGGCACCATCGACCAGAACTGGCACGCCTACCTGGGCTAGCCCCGCCTGCTCGCCGAAGCAGATACCAAAAAAAGCTCCCGACCTGCCGGCCGGGAGCTTTTTTTGGTATATAATAAAAATACTATGTAAATCTAATAGGTAGTCAGGTTGTCGTCATCGTCGCGGGCCGCTGCGTAGGCATCCTTGTCGAAGTCCCTGGGTACTTCGTGGCCGTTGGCAAAGCGCAGAATATCGCGGTTGAGGCGGTCCTTGGCCGTTACGTTGAGGCCGTGGGGCTCGCCATCGTACAGCCGGAGCACGGCACCGGGCACCAGCTTCACCGCCCGCTCGGCACTTACCTGCGGGGCACGGTTTCGTCGGCCGAGCCGTGGATGAACAGGGCCGGCACTTTTATCGTTGCCAGGTCTTTGCGGAAATCGGTTTCGCTCCAGGCTTTTACGCAGGCCGTAGTGGCGCGGGGCGAGGCGGGCAGCGCCAGGCTCTGGCTCCAGTCGAGGGTGGCCTGGCTCACGGGCCTGCTCACCAGCCCTACCCCGTAGAATTTTTTGCCGAAGGTGTTGAGAAAATCAGGACGGTCTTTGCCCAGGCCCTCCATCATTCCGTCAAACACCGATTTATCGACGCCCTCGGGGTTGTCCTCGGTTTTCAGGAGGTAGGGCGTTACGGCACTCACGAAAATCACGTTTTTTACGCGGGCGCCGTGGTGGCGGCTCATGTAGCGGGCCACTTCGCCGCCGCCCATCGAGAAGCCGACTAGCGTCACGTTTTGCAGGTTCAGCTCGTCGAGCACGGCCTTGAGGTCGTCGGCCAGCGTGTCGTAGGTATAGCCCTCCCAGGGCTTGGAAGAATGACCAAACCCCCGGCGGTCGTAGGCTATTACGCGCTTGCCGTGCAAAGGCAGCTCAGCCAGCTGGTATTCCCAGGAAGCCGCACTCAGCGGCCAGCCGTGGATAAGTACAATCGGGTCGCCCTGCCCGTAATCGCAATAGTGCAGCTCGACTGGTTTGCCCTGGCCGTCCTGGCCGGCTTTGATGAAATTCATACGGGGAGAAGGTTTTTTTGTGGAAAAAGAGCGCTGATTTTTATGTACGCCCTACTTCGCCCCAAGGATTTGCAGGCGCACTTTATTTTATGGAAAAGCCCGGTGCTGGTCGGCCGGTTATTCTTGGCGGCAACTTTAGCTGCCCGGCAGCATAACTGCGTCCTGGGTGCGTCTTTTGCGCTATGAAATGCTCTGTGTACGCCCTGGCCGGGCTGCTTGGCCTGGCGGCCTGCAACCCGCAATCCAGCTCCACCACGCAGCAAACTGCGCCCACGGTTGCCCCGGCAGTCCCGGTCAGCAGCTCGCCCGGCACCTCTTACCAGGTATACCGGCTGTTGCTGCCGGGGCAGGTGGATAGCCTTACCCTGCACCTCGTAACGGCCCCGCGCAGCTTCGAAGCTACCAGCACCGCTGGCCGCTTTGGCAGCTACTACGGCCCCGACGGCCACCCGTACGCCTTGCAGGGACTGCCCAGCCCGGCCGCCGATAGCGTAGTGCTATTTGAGATTAGTCCGGAAAAAGCCATTGACCCCAATGGCAATAGCCTGTACTGGCGCCTGCGGCGGCAGCCGGGCCGGGCCGACCTGGCCGGCACGGTGGGCGGGCAGCCGGTACGGCTGCGACTGGTGCAGCCGGCGGCCGGGGCGCTTACGTTTGCAGTACGCTACTTTGCCGACTCGGTAGTGGCTTACCCCAGGCAACCAAAATCACCAGTGGGCCACCTCAGCCTGCAAGCCCTGGTGCCCGCCAGTGGCCCCACTGAGCTGCGTGAGGCGCTAACCATCAGCATACTGCGCGACCTGCGCCGCGACAGCATCGACGGTATTCCGACTACCACGCTGCCCGCCTTGTATAAGCAGCAGCGGCAGGAGTTTTTCAAAACCTACCACGAAGATGCCGCCGATAGCCGCCTCACCCCGGCCGATACCGCTGGTATCGGTGCTTACGCGCCCGGCCTCAACTACGAAGACCAAACCGCCACCTACGTGCTCTGCCGCCAGCCCAACCTGCTAAGCCTGGCGTTCTTTCATTACGAGTTCAGGGGCGGGGCCCACGGCACTTATGCTACGACTGGTGCCAGCTACGACCTGCGCACCAGCCACCGCCTGCGCTATGCCGATATTTTTCAGCCTGCTGCGGCCCGGCAGCTACCGGCTTTGCTGGGCCGGGCCGTGCGCCCGCTCGTGGGCCTCAAGCCCGATGAGCCGCTCGATAAGCAGCTGCTTGTGAACGCAATGCCAGTTACCCACAACGTATTTCTGACCACTGGCGGCGTTGTGTTTATTTATCAGCCCTACGAAATCGCGTCCTACGCCCAGGGCGAGGTGCGGGTGTTTCTGCCGCTGTCGGAGCTGCGCCCACTGCTGCGCGAAGGACTGCCGCTGCCGGAGCCCGCCAGCGTAGCGGCGCAGTAGGACGGCGTGATTGAATTGAATTAGATTGGATTATTTTACATTAAATATATATCTTTTAATATGCTCAGCAACTCTACTCGTCTGCCCGAAGCTTTCCGCTTGTTTGACCTGGCCAACCGCGAAGACCCGAACCAGGAGCTTAACGAGAGCAGCCAGCCCGAGCCCAAGGAATTGCTCTACGCCCGGCGCATGACGGCCTGCCTCGCCCGCGTGGCCCCCGCCGCGCCCGAAGCCGTGCAGCTGGCTGCCCGCTGCCAGCACATCCGACGCTGGAGTATTCCGCGCCAGGATTTTCCGCTGACGCGCCCCGGCTACCACCAATGGCGCAATACGCTCAAGAAATTTCATGCCGAGCTGGCTGGCCAGCTGCTGGCGCAGGCTGGCTACGAGCCCATAATGATAGGCCGCGTGCAAGAGCTGGTGCAAAAGCTGCGCCTGAAGGCCGACCCCGAGGTGCAGCTGCTGGAAGACGTTATCTGCCTGGTATTTCTGGAGCATTACTTTCTGCCCTTCGCCGCCCAGCATCCCGAGGATAAAGTAATCGGGATAGTGCAAAAAACCTGGCCCAAGATGACTGAGCGCGGCCACGCGCTGGCCTTGCAGCTACCCTTCACGCCCGAAGCGCGGGCACTGATAACCAAAGCGCTGGCCTAAAATAAAACGCGGCTGCCAGCGGTAATATCGGCCGGCAGCTGGCGGTACTGGCGGCATTTCCTCCACCACCTTTTTCCTTAAAAGACTCTTTAATTTATGACTGCCCGCTGGCTACCCACACTTTTTCTTACGCTGAGCACCTTGCCGGGCCTGGCGCAGACGCCGGTTTATGTGCCGTACACCGCCGCGCAGGCCCAAACCGAGAAGCGCCTCTGGGACGACCCGGTTTGGAAAACGGCTTACCGGCCCACCCTCAGCGAGGAAGAAAAGGTAGCGGGCTTGTCGCGGTTTTGGGCCGAGGCCAAGTACAATTTCGCCTTCTTCGACAAGGTGCCGAAGCTGTCGTGGGACAGCCTGTACCTGGCCACCATCCCGAAGGTGAAAGCGGCACCTACTACCCTCGCCTACTACCAGGTGCTACAGGAAATGTGCGCCCAGCTGCACGACGGCCACACCAACGTATACGAACCCTACGACCCCAAAGAGAACCAGAACGAGCGCCCGCCGCTACGCACGGCGCTCATTGAGGACAAAGTACTTATCACGGAAGTGCGTAGTGCCACGCTACGGCGGCAGGGCCTGGTGCCGGGGGTGGAGGTAGTGGCCATTGATGGCGTACCGGCCCGCCAGTACGGTCAGTCGCGAGCCGCTGGCCAAAGTGCCTCCACGCCCCAGGACCGCGACGTGCGCACCTATACCTACACCCTGCTCAGTGGCAAAGCCGACCAGCCCCTGGCCCTGACGCTGCAAGACGCGAAAGGCCACACGTTTAAACAGACAGTGGCGCGTAGCGGGTATTCGGACGTGGAGAAAGGTCGGCTGCCCGCGATGCGCTTCCGGCTGCTGCCCGGCAACGTGGCCTACGTAGCGCTGAATGCCTTTGACAACGACAGCCTGCCCAAGCTCTTTGCTGCCGCTTACCCGCAAATTAGCCAGGCCAGCGCCCTTCTTCTGGATGTGCGCAATAACGGCGGCGGCAGCAGCGAGCTGGGCTACGACGTACTCAGCTACCTCACCGACAAGGCGTTCCTGACTTCGCGCTGGATGACGCGCGACTACCACCCCGCGTTTCGGGCCTGGCAACGGGACCCGCGCTGGTATTCGGAGCCGGTCAATTCTTTCGACCCGAAAGGTACCGCGCCCTATACCCGGCCAGTGCTCGTGCTCACCAGCGCCCGCTCCTTTTCAGCAGCTGAGGACTTTGCTGTAGCCTTCGACCAAATGAAGCGCGGCAAAATAGTGGGCGAACCCACGGGCGGCAGCACCGGGCAGCCGCTGTTTTTTACGTTGCCGGGCGGGGGCGCGGCGCGCATCTGCACCAAACGTGACTCGTATGCCGACGGTAAAGACTTTGTGGGCGTGGGTGTGCAGCCGCAGGTACTGGTGCGCCCCACCGTGCGCGACACACGCGCCGGCCGCGACACCGTGCTCGAAGCGGCCTTGAAAGAGCTGAAAGGCAGGCCGAAAAGCTAGCACGTCGCTCCGGTTTAGTATTCCAGCTCGTGCCCTGCCCCTACTACCTCACCAATAAGGACAATGACCGGGTAGGTGATGCCCTGGGCGGCCACCAGCGCCAGCAGGTCCTGCACGGGGCCCATAGCCACCTTACGCTGCGGCAGCGAGGCGTGCTACACCACGACGGCGGGTGGGGCCCGCCCTTGGGGCGTAGGTGGCGGCCCACACAATACTTTTTCGCGCCGCAGCCAACTCAACCGCCTTCTTCAGACCAGACGGCACGCCAAGCAGCTTGAAATTCTGCAAATCCACGACTTCAACCCTGACAGCAAGAACTTTATCAGCTTTCGAAAAAAGGTAAGCCGCGGAAATCTGCCCTGATACCTCACCCAGCTCCGCGACCAGTTTTACGAGCAGCAGGCTGCACCGTGTGCGATGAGCGGTACGGCGAGGCCGCCCAGAGTATTGCGCCGGGCACGCCGTTTGGCGAGCTAGCCTACTACCGCTGCCCTACCTGCGAAGCGCCCCCGGAGCTTTTGGCCAGCGCACGCTGGCCAGCCAGTAAGTAGCGTGGACTCTGCGAGTCCGCGCGTGGGTTGCTCGGCGAACGGCGCCACACGCGGACTTGCAGAGTCCACGCTACAGCTTTACCTTCACGGTATGCCCGACCAGAACCCCCTTTTCCCCGTTTTTCTCAAGCTCCAAACCCTCCGCGTGCTGCTCGTGGGCGGCGGCAATGTGGGGCTGGAAAAGCTCACCGCCATCCTGCGCAGCAGCCCCGAAACGGCCGTTACTGTCGTCAGCATAAGCTTCTTGCCCGAGCTGCGCGCCCTGGCAGCTCGCCACCCGCGCATTCAGCTCATTGAGCGCGGCTGGCTCGAAACCGACCTCGAGGCGGCCGATATCGTCTTCGCCGCCACCGACGACCCGGCTTTGCACCGCCGCATTAAGGGGGCTGCCCGCCAGCGGCGCCTGCTGGTGAACGTAGCCGACACGCCCGATTTATGCGACTTTTATCTCTCCTCAGTGGTGCAGAAGGGGCAGCTCAAAATCGCCATTTCCACCAATGGCAAGTCGCCCACCGTAGCCAAGCGCGTGCGCGCCATGCTGGAGGAAGCCCTGCCTGAAGAGTTGGACGAGGTATTGCAACAGATGACGGTTATCCGGGGCAAGGTGGCCGGCGATTTCGCCGCCAAGGTCAAGTCGCTCAATGCCGTCACGGCCGAGCTGGCCGGTGGCAAGGCGTATGAGTCGCCAGCCACGAAGAAGTGGCGGCGCGTGGCGACGGGGGCGTTGCTGGCGGCCGGCGGGTTGCTGGCCAGCCGGCTGTTGCGGCGGCCGGAGTAGTAATAAAGTTTCTTATCCTTCAAATGAGCAAACGACAACTCACAACGCGTCAGCAACTACGCAAAGAATTGAAAGAAGCTGAAGCTGGCTCAGTATTGCAAAGCGAGCTCACAACAGTATTGGCTAGCATGGCAATACCAATAATGAAGTCTATCCCGACATTGCTTAAGTTGGTCAAGTCTGCTACTACTCAAGCCGCTAAACATCATGCTGCCAAGCTACTGGCCGCAACCAAAGACCCTCGAATCATTCGGCCATTATTACAAGCAGCAGCGGCGCCAGAAAATGAGGGTTATCAGTCAGGCTATCTCTGGCCGCTGGAACTGCATAACTTCGATTGCACTGCATTCCTACCGCAATTTGTGAACCTGCTTTTAACAAGAACGGGCTTCGATGAAGTCACTTGGGTTTGTATCGAGCTTATTCGTAAGATGAAAGGTCCATTTGAGCCAGCGGTAGCGCGCAAATGCATTCGTAAGCTCCTAGCCGAAATAAATCAGCCACTTGCTTCGAAAGAGTTGATTGCTACCCATGCTAACCGGCTGGAAGCGGCCGACCGGATTATGTGTACTTATTTCAACCAAACAGCAAGAACTTATTGGGCAAAGTGGAATAAGGGTGAATCAGTTACGGAAGAACAGTAGCAAAACCCACTGAAAATCCGTACCTTTGCGGCCCTGTCAAGGCGGCAGGTCGGTAATCAACATTCCCGAAACCAACTCAAAATGCGCTCCGCTCTGGGTTCCGGCGGTGGCGTTCAGTAGCTTAGGGACCTGCTATTACATGGCAGAATTGATTGACGATTTCGACTGGGACAATGTCGATGCCAGCGGCTTTGGGGGTAACTACAATGCCGACCAGCGTGCTGAGCTGGAAAAAATGTACAGCGACACCCTCACCACCGTTCAGGAGGAAGAGGTAATTAAAGGCACCGTGGTAGGCATTACCGACCGCGATGTTATCCTGAACATCGGCTTCAAATCGGATGGCCTCGTGCCGCTGAGCGAATTCCGTGACCTGCCCGACCTCAAGGTTGGCGACGAGGTTGACGTGTTTATCGAAGACCAGGAAGATACCAACGGCCAGCTCATCCTGAGCCGTAAGAAAGCGAAGATTAAGCAGGCCTGGAACGCGATTTACGCGGCTCTGGAGAATGATACCGTGCTGGAAGGCGTGGTGAAGCGCCGCACCAAGGGTGGCCTCATCATGGAGATGGATGGCGTAGAAGCCTTCCTCCCCGGCTCGCAGATTGACGTGAAGCCCATCCGCGACTTCGACATCTACGTTGGTCGCCGCATGGAAGTGAAAGTGGTGAAAATCAACGCTGCTTTCGACAACGTGGTTGTTTCGCACAAAGTCCTCATCGAGAAGGACCTCGAGCAGCAGCGCGAAGCTATCCTGAACAACCTCGAAAAAGGTCAGATTCTGGAAGGCAACATCAAGAACATGACCAACTTCGGCGTGTTCATCGACCTCGGCGGCGTCGATGGTCTGCTGCACATCACGGACATTTCGTGGGGCCGCATCGCTCACCCGAGCGAAGCTTTGCAGCTCGACCAGAAACTCAACGTGGTCGTGCTCGACTTCGACGAGGCCAAGAAGCGTATTTCGCTGGGCCTGAAGCAGCTGACTCCTCACCCGTGGGATTCGCTGCCGGCCGACCTCGGCCCCGGCTCGCGTGTGCAGGGCCGCATCGTGAACGTAGCCGACTACGGCGCGTTTATGGAAGTGGTACCGGGCGTTGAAGGCCTCATCCACGTTTCGGAGATGAGCTGGAGCCAGCACCTGCGCAACCCGCAGGACTTCATCAAGCAGGGCGACACGGTAGAGGCAGTGGTACTGACTCTGGACCGCGAAGACCGCAAGATGAGCCTGGGCATCAAGCAACTGACCGAAGACCCGTGGACCCGCAGCGACTTCGCCGAGAAGTTTGCCGTAGGCACCAAGCACAGCGGCGCCGTGCGCAACCTCACCAACTTCGGCCTCTTCGTTGAGCTGGAAGAGGGCGTGGACGGCCTCGTGCACGTGTCGGACCTGTCGTGGACCAAGAAAGTGAAGCACCCTTCGGAGGTGGTGAAAGTAGGCGACAAGCTCGACGTAGTAGTACTTGAGCTGGATATGTCGGCCCGCCGCCTCGCCCTGG